>NZ_FMIB01000002.1:0-4800000 GCF_900091475.1 Micromonospora chersina | reverse complement strand
GTGCCCCGGGTGATGACCGGGCCCAGCCCGAACCGCGTGCTGGGCAAGCGCGGACCCCGTCCCGGTGCCCACCCACCCGGGGTCCCCTGGACCCGGGAGGCTCCGGCATGACCGTCACCCTCGTACCCTCGCTGCCCACGCTGTCCACTCCGAGCCGGCCGGACCCGCTCGGCGTGCTCGGCGTACCGGGGGAGATCAACCTGGACCACGCGGCCAGCGCGCCGTGCGCGCGGGCCGCGGCCGACGCGGTGACCGAACTGCTGCCCTGGTACGCGAGCGTGCACCGCGGGGCCGGCGCGCTGTCGCGGCGCTGCACGCTGGCCTACGAGCGGGCCCGGCAGACGGTGGCCGACTTCCTCGGCGCCCGCCCCGACGACCACGTGATCTTCACCCGGAACACCACCGATGCGCTGAACCTGCTGGCCCGGGCGCTGCCCGCCGGCACCACGGTGGTCACGTTCGCCGGCGAGCACCACGCCAACCTGCTCCCCTGGCCGCGCGGGTCGGTGCGGCTCCCGGTGCCGGACAGCCCGGGCGGCGCGGTCCGCTCCCTCGACGCCGCGCTGGCCGAGCTGTCCCGCGACGCCCGGCCGGGGCTGCCGGTGCTGGTCGCGGTGACCGGCGCGAGCAACGTGACCGGGGAACGCTGGCCGGTGGCCGAGTTGGCCCAGGTGGCCCGCCGGCACGGTGCCCGCATCCTGGTGGACGCCGCCCAGCTGGCCCCGCACGCCCCGGTGGACCTGGCCGCGCTGGACGTCGACTACCTGGCCCTCTCCGGCCACAAGCTGTACGCCCCGTTCGGCGCGGGCGTGCTGGTGGGGCGGGCGGACTGGCTGGACGCGGCGCCGCCGTACCTGGCCGGCGGCGGGGCCACCAGCCACGTCGGGGCGGGCACCCACGAGGTGCGCTGGACCACCGGCCCAGCGCGGCACGAGGGCGGCACACCGAACCTGCTCGGCGCGGTGGCCCTGGCGGCGGTCTGCACTGCGCTGGCCGCCGCCGACCGGGACGCACTGCACGCCCGCGAGCAGGCGCTGCTGGCGCGGCTCCGGGAGGGCATCGCCGCCCTGCCGCACGTGGTGGAGCTGCGCACCTTCGGGCCGGACGCGCCCCGGGTGGGCATCGTCAGCTTCGTGGTCGCCGGTCGGGACTCCGCCGACGTGGCCGCCCACCTGGCGACCGCGCACCGGATCGGCGTCCGGGACGGCCTGTTCTGCGCCCACCCGCTCGCCCGCCGCCTGCTCACCGAGGCGGCCGCCCGCAGCGGCCGCACCGACCTGCCCCCCACCGCCCTGCGCGCCAGCCTGGGCCTGGGCACCACCGAGTCCGACGTGGAGGCCCTCCTGACCGCCCTGGCCACCCTCCCCTGACCCGCCGGCGCCCACCTCTCCCCAATGATCATGAAGTTAGCGCCCTGGAAGGCGCTTTCCAGCGCCGCTAACTTCATGATCACCCAGGCGGGGCGGTGGGCCCCAGGCGTCAGCCGACGGGGGGTGCGGTGGGGGGTTTGGGGGCGGGGCTCTGTTCGGTCGTTTCGCCGGAGCGCTGCTCCCGGTCGCCGAACGCCTGGCGGACCAGGCGGTTCGCCTCCTCCTGCTCGATGCCGGAGGCCACCATGAGGTCGCTCGCCGTGGTCCGCACCTGGGCGATCACCACGCTGCCGGAGAAACCCACCCCCTCGGCGTACGCCCGGCCGGCCTCGCTGACCGCGCGCAGCGACCGTTCCCGGGCCTTCTCCGGCTCCTCCCCGGCGGCGAACTCGTGCCGCAGCAGGCGTACCGACTCGGCCAGGTGGGCGATCGAGTCGGGCATCGTCTCGGGAACCGGCTCCTCGTCCTCGATGATGGTGACGGAGCGGCGGATCAGCGTGCCGCTGTTGCGCATCGCCCGGTCGATCGGGTCGGCCGCCTCGGCGTAGTGGGTCAGCTCGTCGCGCCGGTGCCAGCGGGCCGGGGAGATGGTGATGGTCTCCTTGGCCCCCTCGATGGCCTCCGACAGCGCGGCCAGCTCCTCCTTGTTCTCGCGGAGCCGGAACAGCGCCCGCTGGGCGGCGCCCCGGTCCCGGTTCCGCAACGCCTCGGCGCAGGTGTCGAGCTGCCCGGCGAGCAGGTCCAGCGCGGGCCGGGCCGCCCGGTTGATCACGCGGAGCGGGTTGAGCGGCAGCAGGATCGCGGTGACCAGCAGCGCGATGCCGCCGCCGAGGAACGCGTCCACGAACCGGGGTATCTCCAGGTTCTGCGTCGACGGGCTGAGCGTCACGATCAGCACGGCGGTGGCCGCCGCCTGGATCACGATGGCGACGCTCGCCCCGGCGAAGACGGTCAGCAGGATCGCCGCGGTGACCACCAGGCCGAGCTGCCAGGCACCCGTGCCCAGGAGGTAGATGAGCCCGTCGCCGACGGCGACCCCGACCGCCACCCCGATGATCAGCTCGATGGTCCGGCGGAGCCGCTGGCCCACCGAGGCGGCCAGGGTGCCGACCGCCGAGATGGGCGCGAACACCGGCTGCGGGTTCTTCAGCAGCCGGTGGGAGATCAGGTAGGCCAGCCCGGCCGCGAGGCCCGCCTGGAGCGCCAGGCCGGCCGCCGTACGCACCCGGTGCAGCCGGTCGTGCAGGGTGGCCTTGCTCCGGTGCCGGAGCTCCTCCATGGCCTCCGAGACCCGCGGCCCGTCGACGTCGACCAGTCCCTCGCGCAACGACTTACGGCGTAGGAACGGCGGTCGTCGGTCCCGGGCCACGGCCATGGCCGGGACTACCCGTCCCGTCCCCGGTGAATCCTCCCGATTGCCCGGGGTGGGGCAGACTCCACCGGGTGGACGAGCTGATGGAACGGTGGCGGGACGCGGCCCGGGCGGCGGGCGCGACCGATCCGGCCGGCGTGGAACGGGCCGGCGCCCGGCTGCTGGCCGGCTGGCGGGAGCCGCACCGGCACTACCACACGGTGACCCACCTGCGGGCGGTGCTCGACGTGGTCGACGCGTACGCCGGGTCGGCCCGCCGCCCGGACCTGGTCCGGCTGGCGGCGTGGTGTCACGACGCGGTCTACGACCCCCGGGCCGGCGGCGACGCCAACGAGCGGGCCAGCGCCGAGCTGGCCGGCGAACTGCTCACCGCCGCCGGGCTGCCGGCCGCGGCGGTGACCGGCGTACGCCGCCTGGTGCTGCTCACCGCCGGCCACGCGGTCGGGCCGGACGACCCGGACGGCGCCCTGCTGTGCGACGCCGACCTGGCGGTCCTGGCCGCCCCGCCCGCCGACTACGACCGCTACGCCGCCGCCGTCCGGCGCGAGTACGCGCACGTCCCCGACCCGGCGTTCCGCGCCGGTCGCGCCGCCGTCCTGGCGAACCTGCTGGCCCTGCCCGCCCTCTACCGGCTCCCGGAGCCGCACGCCCGCTGGGAGTCCCCCGCCCGCGCCAACCTCACCCGGGAACTCGCGACCCTGCGCTGATCCCGGCCTCCCGTGCCGCCGGAACGGAGACCGTGCGGGGCTTGGGCCGGCGCAGGCCGGCGGCGCGGAGCAGGAGGACGATCTCGCGGGAGGGAACCAGCCGGGCGCCCAGCCAGACGGCCATCGGGACGCGTTCGGCCGGGATGTCGTAGTGGTCGCGGTCGAAGCCGCGCCGGGGCACGCCCAGCGCCTCGGCGAAGGCGTGCAGCTCCGCGTACGAGAGGTCGCTGATCAGGTGCGACCACAGCCGCCCCCGCGAGGGCACCGCGGGCGGGTCCAGGTAGAGCATGGCGACCAACGGTACGCCCGGTTGGTCAACCCCGCCGGCACGACCTAGCCTTCCCGGCATGGCCGCCCACCCCCTCCTCGACGAGCTGCGGACCGCCCTCGGCGACGCCGCCGTGCTGACCGACCCCGACCTGCTGGCGATGCACGCGCGGGACGAGGCCGACCTGTGCCCGGCGGGCGTCCCGCTGGTCGTGGTCCGCCCGCGCGACACCGCGGGGGTCGTGGCGGTGGTCCGCGCGGCCGGCCGGCACGGCGTACCCGTGGTGCCGCAGGGTGCGCGGACCGGGCTGGCCGGCGCGGCGAACGCGGTGGACGGCGCGCTGGTGCTGAGCACCGTGGCCATGGACCGGATCCTGGAGGTAGACCCGGTCAGCCGGATCGCCGTGGCCCAGCCCGGCGTGGTGAACGCGACGCTCGGCGCGGCGGTCCGCGAGCACGGCCTCTGGTATCCGCCGGACCCCGGCTCCTGGGAGTCGTCCACCATCGGCGGCAACGTGGCCACCAACGCCGGCGGGATGTGCTGCGTGAAGTACGGCGTGACCACCGAGTACGTGCTCGGGCTGGAGGTGGTGCTCGCCTCCGGCGAGGTGCTGCGGACCGGCCGGCGCACCGCCAAGGGCGTCGCCGGGTACGACCTGACCCGGCTCTTCGTCGGCTCGGAGGGCACCCTCGGGGTGATCACCGAGGTGACCGTGGCGCTGCGGCCGGCGCCGGAGGAGTCGCTGACCCTTGTCGCGGTCTTCCCCACCACGGCGGCGGCCGGCACCGCGGTCGCCGGGATCGCCGAACGCGGTCTCACGCCGAGCCTGCTGGAACTGCTGGACCGGACCCACCTGCGGGCCATCGAGGCGTACCGGCCCATGGGGCTGCGCACCGACGCGCAGGCGCTGCTGCTGGCGGCGGTGGACACCGGCTCGCGGGCTGCCGACGACCTGGCCCGGCTCGCCGAGGTGTGCACGGCGGCCGGGGCCGACGAGGTCTACGCGGCCACCGACGCGGCCGAGGCGGCCGCCCTGCTCCAGGCCCGGCGGCTGGCCCACCCGGCCATGGAGAGGTTCGCCGCGGAGTCCTTCCCGGGCGGCAACGGCGGCCTGGTCATCGACGACGTGGCGGTGCCGCGGGGCGCGCTCGCGGCGCTGCTCGACGGGATGGCCCGGATCGCCGAGGAGTGCGCCGTGCCGATCGGCGTGGTCGGGCACGCCGGGGACGGCAACATGCACCCGAACATCGTGGTCGACCGGGCCGACCCGGCCAGCCTGGAACGCGGGCGGCGGGCCTTCGACGAGATCATGCGGCTCGGGCTGGACCTCGGCGGCACCTGCACCGGCGAGCACGGCGTCGGCCTGCTCAAGCGGGACTGGCTGGCCCGGGAGATCGGCCCCGTGGGCGTGCGGGTGCACCAGGCGATCCGGGCCGCGTTGGACCCGGCGGGGCTGTTCAACCCCGGCAAGGTGTGTTGACGCTCAGCCCTTGTCCTCGGCCGGGGTGGCCTGGGTGATCAGCAGCAGCACCTGGTAGGCCACCGGGGGCTTCGGCTCGCCCGGGCAGTCCTGCGTCGTGATGGTCAGGCCCGGCGGGATCAGCAGCGTCGAGGTCAGCGTGTCGATGCAGCCCTGCTTGTAGTGCCGGGCCTCGTCGGTCTCCTTCGCCAGGGCCGGGTCGGCGAGCATCTGCTGCAACCGCTGCGTCTGCTCGGGGGTGAGCGCACCCGTCGAGTCCACCCCGTCGCCCGCGCAGTCGCGGCACTGCCAGCGCCCGGTCGGGTCGACCTCCAGCGTGCGCGGCGGGCTGTCCGGGCCGAGTTGCTGCACCAGGGAGACCCGCCGGCCGACCGGGGTCGGCGAGACGGTGCCCGCCCCGTCCGGTGTGGTGGCGCCCTCGGCCCGGTCGAAGAGCGAGCAGCCGGTGAGCGCGGTCGCCAGCAGGACGCCGAGGGACAAAGCAGGGACGCGCGACCAGGATGGGCGAACCACGCGGGGAAACCTACACTTCCGTAGGTAAGGCCGGAACCCTCCGGACCGACGTTACCGACCGGTCACCGCGAGGACGGAAGTTCGACGCTGTCGCCGTCGGCGCCCCGGTCCGCCGCGAAGCCCCGGACGTCCGGCGCTCCCAGCCGGGCCGCGTCGGCCGCGACGTCGTCCGCCATCAGCTGCGACTGCCGCTCGGCCTCCACCCGGGCCCGGTAGTGGGCCACCTCCCGGGCACGGGTCGCCTCGTCCCAGCCGAGCACCGCACCCATCAGCTCCGCGGCGTGCTCCGCCGACTCCAGGCCGCGGTGGCTGGTCTCGATGGAGATCCGGGTACGCCGGGTGAGCACGTCCTCCAGATGCAGCGCCCCCTCGGCGCGGGCCGCGTACGTCACCTCGGCGGCCAGGTATTCCGGCGCGCCGGCCAGCGGGGAGCCGAGCAGCGGGTCGGCGTCGACCAGGGCGAGCAGGTCGAGGGTGAGCGTGCCGTAGCGCTCCAGCAGGTGCTCCACCACCCCGACCGGCACCCCGTGCCGGCGGGCCAGGTCGGCCCGGTCCCGCCACATGGCCGCGTACCCGTCGGCGCCGAGCAGCGGCAGGTCGGCGGTGCGCGACGGCCGGGTCCAGCCGAGCCGGTGCACCGCCCGGTCGACCACGTCCGAGGCCATCACCCGGTACGTCGTGTACTTGCCGCCGGCCACCAGGAGCAGCCCGAGCATCGGCTCGATGACGGCGTGCTCCCGGGAGAGCTTGGAGGTGGAGTCCGCCTCGCCGGCCAGCAGCGGGCGCAGCCCCGCGTAGACGCCCTCGATGTCGTCGGTGGTGAGCGGGCGGTCCAGCACCGTGTTGACCTGCTCCAGCAGGTAGTCGATGTCCTTGGCGGTGGCCGCCGGATGGGACCTGTCGAGCCGCCAGTCGGTGTCGGTGGTGCCGATGATCCAGTGACCGCCCCACGGGATGACGAAGAGCACACTGCTGGCGGTGCGCAGGATCAGCCCGGTCTCACCGGTGATCGCCGAGCGGGGCACCACGAGGTGCACGCCCTTGGAGGCCCGGACGCGGAAGCCGGGGCGCAGCCCGACGTCGTTGAGCATCCGGGACATGTCGTCGCTCCACACGCCGGTCGCGGCGATCACCGTGCGGGCGCGTACCTCGAACTCGGCGTCCGGCGAGCCGGCGGGCGCCTCCAGGTCACGGACCCGGACCCCGGTGACCTCCCGGGCCTGCCGGATCAGGCCGACCGCGCGGGCGCTGGTCACCACCGTCGCGCCGAGGCTGGCGGCGGTGCGGGCCAGGGTCACCACGAGGCGGGCGTCGTCGACCTGCCCGTCGTAGTAGCGGATCGCACCGGCCAGCTTGTCCGGACGCAGGCTCGGGAAGATCCGGCGCGTGCCCTCCCGGCTCAGGTGCCGGTGCAGCGGCATGCCGCGCCCGCCGCCGAACACGCCGGCGAAGACGTCGTACGCGGCCACCCCCGCACCGTAGTAGGAGCGGCGGAAGAACCGGCCGGCCAGGTCGCGCACGCCGCCCTCGGCGGGGAGCGGCACGAGGATCGGCACCGGGCGCACCAGGTGCGGGGCGAGCCGGGTGGCGAGCAGCCCCCGCTCGGTCAGCGCCTCGTGCACCAGGTGGAACTCCAACTGCTCCAGGTAGCGCAGGCCGCCGTGGATCAGCTTGCTGGACCGGCTGGAGGTGCCGGCGGCGTAGTCGCGCGCCTCCACGAGGGCCACCTTCAGGCCACGGGACGCGGCGTCGAGCGCGGCGCCCGCCCCGGTCACGCCACCACCGATGACCAGCACGTCGAACCGCTCGGCGCGGAGTCGGCGCAGGTCATCGGCGCGGCGCTCCACGGAGAGCTGACCGGCCACGGATCGGGACACGTTGGGGTCGCGCACGTGTCCACCGTAACCGGCCCCGCACTCCGGCGGCACGCCCCCGCCGGGCCGTACGGTGAGTGCCATGCAGGCCGGCCCGCCCACCGCTCCCGTCCCCCCGCCTCGCCCCGCCCGCCGCGACACCGGCCCGTGGCCGGTGGTCGCCGCGGTGGTCACCGGGCTCTGGGCCGTGCTGGTGGCGGTGCCGGGCCAGCTCGCCGGCTGGGTGGTCGACCAGATCGTGCTGGTCGCCGGCCTGGACCGGGCGGTGGCCGTCTGGCCGGTGGTCGCGCTGGTCACCGTGCTGCTGGTGGGTGCGCCCACGCTGGCGCTCGCGCTGATCCCCCGCTCCCCCGCGATCCGGGCGACCGGCCGCGCCTGGCTGGCGGGCACGCTCGTGCTCGGCGCGCTGACCCTGCTCCGGGCGCTGCCGCCGGTGCACCACGAGGCGTACCTGGCCGCGCTGGCCGCGACCGCCGTGGTGGTCGCCGTGGTCCTCGACCGGCTCACCCACCGCCGCGGGTCCGTCGCTCCGGGCCGGGACGGCGCGGCGGCTCCCGGCGACGCTCCCGCTGCCAGTGCACCGGCTCCGGGCAGCGCGACGGGCGACGCCGCCGGTCGGGGCGGCGCGACGGCACCGGACGGTCCGGACGACGGCGTGGCACCGGCCGGCGGCCCGGGTGGGCGGTTGGGGCCGGTGACGCTGCTGGCGCTCGCCGCCGGGCTGGCCTCGCTGCTGCCCTGGGTCTGGGTGGGCGCGCTGGGCGGGGCGTCGGAGACCCTGCTCGCCGGGCTGGCCGCCGCCGCGCTCGGGACGCTCGCCGGGGTGCTCCTCGGCCCCGCGTTCTGGGCCGCGTTCGCGGTGGGCACGCCGCCCCGCCCGGCCCGGCTGGTGCTGGTCGGCGGGCTGGTCGCCGGGGTGACCCTCGCGCTGCTGGGCGCCGGGGCCGGCCAGTCCGGGGCGCAGTTGCCCGCCCTGCTCCTGCTGCCGCCGCTCGGCTTCGTGCTCGGCACGCTGGAGGCCGGGGCCCGGCACGCCGGCCGGCCCGCCGGGCGCGGACCGGTGCGCTGGCTGGTCGGCCTCGCGCTGGTCGGGCCGCTGGCGTTCACCGACCCGGAGGAGGTCACCGCCCTGCTGGCGACCACCCGCGACGTCCCGTTCTGGGTCGCGGTCGCGACGGGCGTCGCGTTCGCCGTCGCGGTCCTGCTCGCCGTCGGGTACGGCGTGCTGCTCGCCCGGTCCCGCGCCCGCGCGCCCCGGCGCGGCCTGGCCGGCCTGACCGCCGCGGCCCTGCTCGCCGCCGTGGTGGTGGTCTACGCGGTCCCCGGCCAGCCCGGCCTGCACGGGGAACGGCTGCTCGTGGTGCTCCGCGAGCAGGCCGACCTGACCGGCATCCCGGCCGGGGCGCCCGGTCGGGCCGGCCGGGACGCCCGGGCCGCCGAGGTCTACCGGCGGCTGGTGGCCACGGCCGAGCGGACCCAGGGCGACCTGCGCCGCGAGCTGGGCCGGCTGCGCCTGCAGCCGACGCCGTACTACCTGGTCAACGCCATCGAGACGGACGGCGGGCCGGCGGTCCGGGCCTGGCTCGCCGGTCGCCCGGAGGTGGCCCGGGTGCTGGTCAGCCAGCGGCTGCGCCCGCTGCCCGCGGCGGCGCCCCCTGCGCGGGGCACCGTGCCGGCGCCGACCGGCCCGACCTGGAACGTCTCGCTGATCGGTGCGGACCGGGTCTGGTCGGAGCTGGGCGTCACGGGCGCCGGCGTGGTGGTGGGCAGCTCGGACTCCGGGGTGGACGGCCGGCACCCGGCCCTGGCCGCGGGTTTCCGGGGCGGCGACGACTCCTGGTACGACCCCTGGGAGCACCGCCGGACGCCGGCCGACCGCGGTGGTCACGGCACCCACACGGTGGGCAGCGCCGTGGGCCGGAACGGGATCGGGGTGGCCCCCGGCGCGAGCTGGGTCGGCTGCGTCAACCTGGACCGCAACCTGGGCAGCCCGGCACGCTACCTGGACTGCCTCCAGTTCATGCTGGCCCCGTTCCCGCCCGGCGGGGATCCGCTCACCGACGGCCGGCCGCAACGCGCGCCGGACGTGCTGACCAACTCGTGGGGCTGCCCGCCGGTGGAGGGCTGCGACCCGGGGGCGTTGCGCCCGGCGACCGCCGCGCTGGCCGCGGCCGGCATCCTGGTGGTGGCCGCCGCCGGCAACACCGGCCCGTACTGCGGCTCGATCGCCGACCCGCCGGCGCCGTACCCGGACGTGCTCACGGTCGGGGCGGTCGACCGGGCCCGCCAGCTCACCCGGTTCTCCAGCCGGGGGCCGGCAGCCGGGGGCGCCGCGAAGCCGGACGTGGTCGCGCCCGGCGCCGGGGTGCCGTCGGCGTACCCGGGGGGCGGCTACGCGACCCTGGACGGCACCTCGATGGCGACCCCGCAGGTGGCCGGGGTGGTGGCGCTCATGTGGTCGGCCAACCCGGCGCTGGTCGGCGACCTGGACCGCACCCGCCGCATCCTGGCCGACACGGCCACCCCGGCCGGTTCGCCCGCCGACGCGCCCTGCGGTGGCGCGCGGAACCTGGTGGGCGCCGGCCTGGTCGACGCGTACGCGGCGGTCCGCGCCGCGCGGGCCGCGGACCTCGGTTAACAACCCTGTCCATTGGCGGGCGGATGGCCTAGGGTCGGCGTCCATGGACGTGGAGATCATCGAGCTGGGTCCTGACCGCCTGCCCGAGGTCGTCGACCTCTGCCGGCGCGCCCTCGACCTGCCGGAGGACGCCGCCGAGGCGCCGTCGATCGTGGCCACCCTCGCCGACCGTGCGGCGGCCGACCGGCCGGTGCTGCGCCTCGGCGCGGTACGCGGCGACGCGCTGGTCGGGGTGCTGGTCGGCTCGCTGTCCGCGCGGGATCCGCGGCTCGGTCACGTCGACCTGCTGGCGGTGACGCCGGAGGAACGTCGCCAGGGGATCGGCGGCGGGCTGCTGGCCGAGGCGGAGGCCCGGCTCGCCGGGCTCGGCGCGGCCGAGCTGCTGCTGGCCGGGAACCCGCCGCAGTACGCCTGGCCGGGCATCGACGTGCGCTACACCCCGGCGGTCTGCGCCGCGCTGCGGCTCGGCTACCGGCAGGACCGGACGGCCTGGAACATGACCGCCGACCTGAGCGACGGCTCGCCGGCGCTGCGCTCCACCGAGGCCGCCGAGCAGCGGCTGGCCGGCCGGGGCGTGACGGTACGCCGGGCCGAGCCGGCGGACCTGCCGGCGCTGGCCGGTTTCGCGCGGGCCACCTTCGGCGGCGCCTGGGACGGCGAGCTGACCGGCTCGGTGGGCCGGCCGGACGCGGGCGCGCACCTGGCCGAGCGGGACGGCGAGATCCTCGGCTTCGCCGCGTACGGGTCGTCGCGGCCGAGCTGGTTCGGGCCGATGGGGACCGCCCCGGCGGCCGAGGGCTCGGGCATCGGCGGCGTGCTGCTCCGGCGCTGCCTGCGCGACCAGGCGGCGGCCGGGGTCGAGGCGGCACAGATCGGCTGGGTGGGCCCCGTGCCGTTCTACTCCGGAGCGGCGGGAGCGCGGATCGAGCGGGTGTTCTTCCTCTTCCGAAAAGAACTTAACGGACAGAAGTAACTAAAGTTACATAGACGGTAATAACCCCGTTCGGCCTCCTCGGCATCGACCGGCCCCTACGGTCGGAACCAGAGGAGGCGGGCATGACCACGGACGACGAACGGACCGACGACCAGCCGGCGCGCTGGCGCCCGGTCGGCGAGGTTCCCGGGCAGCTGCCGTTCGACCGGCTCGACTTCGGCGACGCCGAGCAGCTCGCGGAGATGACCGGCGGCACCGGACCGGACCCGGGGGAGCCGCGGCAACCGGTGGACGAGCCGACCCGGATCACGCCGCCGTACGACCGGGCGCACAAGCGACGCAACCAACGCCGACTGCCGACCTGAGACACACGGAAGGGGGCGGACCGCTGACGCGGCCCGCCCCCTTCGGCGTGCTGGGTGGAGCTGGACTCAGAAGTCCATCTCCCCGCCACCCGGGCCAGCCGGGGCGGCCGGGGTCTTCTCCGGCTTGTCCGCCACGACGGCCTCGGTGGTGAGGAACAGCGCGGCGATCGAGGCGGCGTTCTGCAGCGCGGAACGGGTCACCTTGGCCGGGTCGATGATGCCCGCGGCCAGCAGGTCCACGTACTCGCCGGTCGCGGCGTTGAGGCCGTGACCCGGGTCGAGGTTGCGGACCCGCTCGACGACGACGCCACCCTCGAGGCCGGCGTTGACGGCGATCTGCCGCAGCGGGGCGTCCAGCGCGATCTTGACGATCTGCGCGCCGGTCGCCTCGTCGCCGGCCAGGTCCAGCTTGTCGAAGGCGGTCTTGCCGGCCTGCACCAGCGCGACGCCACCACCCGGGACGATGCCCTCCTCGACGGCGGCCTTCGCGTTGCGGACGGCGTCCTCGATGCGGTGCTTGCGCTCCTTCAGCTCGACCTCGGTGGCCGCGCCGACCTTGATCACCGCAACACCGCCGGCCAGCTTGGCCAGGCGCTCCTGCAGCTTCTCGCGGTCGTAGTCGGAGTCGCTCTTCTCGATCTCGGCCCGGATCTGGTTGACCCGGCCCTGGATCTGGTCGGCGTCGCCGGCACCGTCGACGATGGTGGTCTCGTCCTTGGTCACCACGACCTTGCGGGCGCGGCCCAGCATGTCGAGGCTGACGGCGTCGAGCTTGAGGCCGACCTCCTCGCTGATGACCTGACCACCGGTGAGGATGGCGATGTCGGCCAGCATGGCCTTGCGGCGGTCACCGAAGCCCGGCGCCTTGACGGCGACCGACTTGAAGGTGCCGCGGACCTTGTTGACGACCAGGGTGGCCAGGGCCTCACCCTCGATGTCCTCGGAGATGATCAGCAGCGGCTTGCCCGACTGCATGACCTTCTCGAGGATCGGGAGCAGGTCCTTCACCGACGAGATCTTGCTGTTGACGATCAGGAGGTACGGGTCGTCGAAGACGGCCTCCATACGCTCCGGGTCGGTCATGAAGTAGGCGGAGATGTAGCCCTTGTCGAAGCGCATGCCCTCGGTGAGCTCGAGCTCGAGGCCGAAGGTGTTGCTCTCCTCGACGGTGATGACGCCTTCCTTGCCGACCTTGTCCATCGCCTCGGCGATGATCTCGCCGACGCTGGGGTCAGCCGCGGAGATGGAGGCGGTGGAGGCGATCTGCTCCTTGGTCTCCACGTCCTTGGCGAGCTTCAGCAGCTCCTCCGAGACGTTGGCCACGGCGGCCTCGATGCCCCGCTTCAGGGCCATCGGGTTGGCGCCGGCGGCCACGTTGCGCAGACCCTCACGAACCAGGGCCTGGGCCAGGACGGTCGCCGTCGTCGTGCCGTCACCGGCGACGTCGTCGGTCTTCTTCGCGACCTCCTTGACCAGCTCGGCGCCGATCTTCTCGTAGGGGTCCTCGAGCTCGATCTCCTTGGCGATGCTCACACCATCGTTGGTGATGGTGGGGGCACCCCACTTCTTCTCGAGCACGACGTTGCGGCCCTTGGGGCCGAGGGTCACCTTCACGGCGTCGGCGAGCTGGTTCATGCCCCGCTCGAGGCCGCGGCGCGCCTCTTCGTCGAACGCGATCATCTTGGCCATACGGCGTTGTCCTCCTGGACACTCACGGGCCACCCGAGGGTTCCCGGATGGGCCGTCTGGTGTACGCACCTTGGGGATGTCGCCACCTGGCGACGACGACGTCTCCTCGGTCGGGCCGGACAGCCCGCGACGACCGGCCCCGTGCCACTCCGGCGCCATCTCGACACCGGCGCGGCCGTGGCCCTACCGCCCCGACCATTGGCACTCACCGTACGCGAGTGCCAATGACTTGTTTAGCACTCTCCCTAGCCGAGTGCAAGCACGACGTCCCCGCTCAGCCGAGTTCCGCCGCCAGTCGGGCGGCGTTCACCGGGCCTTCCTGCGCGCGCTGTTCCGCGTACGCGGCGACCAGCCCGACGAGCTGCGCCAGGTAGGCCGGGGTGGCCAGCACCGCGCCCACCACGGCCACCGCCACGGCGCCGGCGGCCGTGCCCGGGGCGGCCATCGGGTCCACCCCGAAGGCCAGCTGGTTGACCGCCCCCAGCACGCCGTCCAGCACCGCCGCGGCGATCAGCGCGCACATGACCAGCGCCACCCGGCCCAGCACCATGCCGAACCGCTGGTGGAACATCCGCCAGGCACGGCCGACCGGCTCCTGCCGCTCGAACAGGTAGATCGGGCCGAACAGGGCGAACGCGCAGGCCGCGTAGAGGCCGGGCAGCAGGCAGAAGCAGGCGCCGACCGTGATCAGCAGCGAGACCACGAGGGTCCAGCCCCAGAGGCCGAGGGCGCGGCGCAGCCCGTAGCGGAGGGCGGCACCGGTACCGACCGGCTCGCCGGCCGCCTGGCGGGCGACCACCCAGGTGCCGGCGGCCCAGCCGGTGCTCTGCAACGGGCCGAAGATCAGGGCGGCGAGCAGCACCACGCCGTAGAAGGCGAAGATGTTCTCGAAGTAGCCGTCGGGCAGCGCCGGGGCGCCGTCCGGGCCGGTAACCGGCTGGCCGGTCGGGGCGAAGGCGAGGGAGAGGACCGCGATCACCGCCGCCGGGACCGTCTGGGTCAGCAGCATGATCGGCAGGAGCTGCCGCCAGCCCCGCCGCAGCGCGCCCCCGCACCGGCTGAACCAGCCGCCGACGCCCGCGTGCGGCGGGGTGACGAGCGGGTCCTGCGGGTCGAGGCCCGGGTGCCAGCCGTACGGCTGGCCGGGCAGCGCGTAGCCCGGGTAGGCCGCGCCGGGCAGCGGAGCGGCACCGGCCGGCCAGGTCCAGCCCTGCGGCGACCCGGCCGGGTCCGTCCGGTACGGGTCCCAGGGCTGCGGCGCAGCGGGTGCGGGCTGCCCGGGGGCGGCGAACCCGCCGGGAACGGCCGGCCATCCCTGTTGCGCGGGCGCGGCCGGGTGGGCGGCCTGGCCGGGTTGCGCCGGCACGGCGGGCGGCCCGGGTTGCGCCGGCACGGCGGGATCGGCCACGGCGGGCCGGCCCGGATCGGTCGGGGTGGGTGACCCGGGCGCGGTGGGGTCGGCCGCGTGCCCCGACGCCGGAGCCGGCACGGCGGCCGGCGGCGTGGACCGGGTCGGGTCGGCCGGGACACCGGGCGACGCCGGGGGCACCGGCTCGGTGGGACCCGACGGGGGCAGGTCGGACATGAACCCTCCTCAGCAGCGACGGCTGGAACGGCTCATGATCTTCCACGGCGCGGGCGCGCACCGCAGCCCCCTCGTCGGGGTGGAACGGCCGCCGATCGGGCGGCGGCCAGGGAAGATCAGGCGATGACGCGGACCCGCTCGGCCTGCGGGCCCTTCTGGCCCTGGGCGATCTCGAACTCGACCCGCTGGCCGTCGTCCAACGCCTTGTAGCCGTCCATCTCGATCGCGGAGAAGTGGACGAAGACGTCCTGCCCGCCGTCGACGGCGATGAAGCCGTAGCCCTTTTCGGAGTTGAACCACTTCACGGTGCCCTGTGCCACGGTGCACTTCCTCACTCTGCGCGGCGTTCCACAACCCCGGCGACCGGCGGACCGGCACCGGTGAGCCACCGGTTCAGCGATCGGCGACGGCCGCTGAATTGAGTGACCGAAATCGCACGCTACACGAGGCGTGACGACCGCGCACGACCACAAATCGGGCATATTTCGGCCACGGTGCGCGCCCGGTCGACGCGGGTGCCGCCCCTTCCGGTATGCATGCGAGATGACCAGCGCGCCCACCACGACGACCACGGTCCGCCGGGTCCGCCCGTCGGACGCCGCCCGGATGCGGGCGCTCCGGCTGGAGATGCTGGCCGACACCCCGCTGGCGTTCCTGGAGACAGTGGCCGAGGCCGCCGCCCGGCCGCACGCCGACTACGCGGCCCGGATCGCCGCCGTCTCGCACGGCGATCAGAACGCCCAGTTCGTCGCCGACCCCGGCGGTCGCCTGGTCGGCCACGCCGGCGGCACGGTCGCCCCGGACGAGCCCGGGCTGACCCTCATCTACGCCGTCTACATCACGCCGGCCTGGCGGGGCCGGGGGCTGCTCGGCGCGCTCGTGGAGGAGGTCGCCGCCTGGTCCCGGGCCTGCGGCCGGCCGGAACTCATGCTGGAGGTGGTGGTCGGCAACGACCGCGCGTGCCGGGCGTACGAGAAGCTGGGTTTCGTGGACACGGGCGTGCGCGTCCCGCACCCCCGGATCCCCGCCCTGCACGAACTCCAGATGCGCCGCCCCGCCTGACGGTTCCGGGTGCGCCTGTTGCTGCCGGAGCGACAACGGACGCACCCGAACCAGAGGGTCACACGTGCCGGCGGCTCTGCACGATCCGGAACCGGTTCGCCACGTACGCCCCGTCGGTCAGCGCCGAGTTCGCCGCCGGGTTCGCCCCCGAACCGTGGAAGTCGGAGAACGCCGCCGACTGGTTGACGAACACCCCGCCGGTCAGGTTGCAGGACAGGTGCACGCCGGCGTCGATGGCCGCCGCCTCGGCCGCGTACAGCACCGCCTCGTCCGTGGAGTAGACGCCGGCGGTCAGCGCGCCCTTCTCACCGACGGTGGAGCGCAGGATCTCCAGGCTGTGCGCGGTCGAGTCGGTCGCGATGGCGAACGAGATCGGGCCGAACCACTCGCGGGAGTAGGTGGCGGTGTCGCCCGCGTCCAGCTTGACCACGGTGGGCGTCCGCACCACCGCGTCCGGGAAGGACGGGTGCGCGACGGCCCGCGACTCCAGCACCGGCTCGCCGACCTTGGTGACCTCCTCCAGCCGCTCCAGCACGCCGTCGTTGACGATGGCGCCGGTCAGCTCGACACCCCGGGCCGGGTCGGCGGTGAGCTTGGCGACCGCGCCGGCGATGCCGGCGGCGACCTCGTCGAAGCTCTTGTGCCCCTGGTCGGTCTCGATGCCGTCCCGGGGGATAAGCAGGTTCTGCGAGGTGGTGCACATCTGGCCGCTGTACAGGGTCAGCGTGAAGCCCAGGTTGCGGCACATCCCGGCGAAGTCGTCGGTGGAGTCGATCACCACCGTGTTCAGGCCGGCCTTCTCGGTGTAGACGGCGGCCTGCCGGGCGTTCGCCTCCAGCCAGTCGCCGTACTCGGTCGAGCCGGTGAAGTCGACGATCCTCACGGCCGGGTGCAGGGCCAGGGTCGAGGCGAGCTTCTCGCCGGCCGCCTCGGGGGCGAGCTGCACCAGGTTGGGGTCGAAGCCGGCCTCGGCGAGCACCTGGCGGGCGTACTTCACGGTGATGGCGAGCGGCAGCACGGCACGCGGGTGCGGCTTCACGACCACCGGGTTGCCGGTGGCCAGCGAGGCGAAGAGCCCGGGGTACGAGTTCCACGTCGGGAAGGTGTTGCAGCCGATCACCAGCGCCACGCCGCGGGGCACCACGTGGAACGTCTTGCTCATCCGCAGCGGGTCACCCTTGCCGGCGGCCTTCTCCCAGCCGGCGGTGCCCGGGTGCCGGGTCATCTCGGCGTACGCGTAGGCGACCGCCTCCAGCGCCCGGTCCAGCGCGTGCGCGCCGCCGGCCTGGAAGGCCATCACGAAGGCCTGGCCGCTGGTGAACTGCACCGCGTTGGCCAGCTCGAAGACGTTCTTGTGCAGCCGGTCGAGGATCTCCAGGCAGACACCCACCCGGGCCTGCGGGCCGGCGTCGCGCCAGGCCGGCAGTGCGGCGGTGGCGGCGGCCACGAGCTGGTCGGCGCCGGCGTGCGGGTAGCGCACGTCGAGCGCCACGCCGAACGGGCTGGCCTCGGTGGCGACCGTGTCGCCGTCGCCCGGCTGGTCGAGCGGGAAGTCGCGGCCCAGGTACGCCTCGAAGGCGGCCTTGCCGTCGGCGGCGGCGGTCTCGCCGTACACCCGGGGGCTGGGCGACTCGGGGTAGGCGGACCAGTACCCGCGCTCCGTGATCGCGGTCAGCGCCCGGTTGAGGGTCTCGGCGTGCCTGTCGTACAGGGGGTGCGGGGTCTCCGTCATGCCCGCCATCATGCAACAGGAAGCCACCAGATCAGTAGGGGCGTGTCACAAGTCGGATCGTCGGGCGCCGTTGCCCGCCCACTCGGGCGGGGCGGTGTCGCGCGAGCCTGGTTCGGCAGCAGACAGCGAAGGGGCCGGCGGTTTTCCGCCGGCCCCTTCGGACGTTGGTCGGGAGGGACGATCGCACAACGCCTCCGGCGCTGGGTCGCAAGAACAAAGTCTCCGGCGATACGCCCTCCCGCACGGAGCATCTTGCGCCGTCCAATTCCTGCCGTCAAGTCCTTGTCGGCGCGTTTTCCACACTCACAGCGAAAAGCCAGTTACCCAGCGGATCACCCCAATCCCCCGGCCGGGCGATCCGCCCTCCCCCGCCCGGCCGGGTCGGGGGCGGGTCAGGAGAGGAGGCCGGCGTCGCGGGCGGCGCGCAGGCTGGGCTTGATGCGGTGGGTGGGGCCGACCTCGGCGGCGACCGCGTCGAGGGTCTTGAGGCCCTCGCCGGTGTTGAACACGACCGTCTCCGCCGTCGGGTCGAGCCGGCCGGACTCGACAAGCTTGCGCAGCACCGCCACGGTGACGCCGCCGGCCGTCTCGGCGAAGACGCCGGTGGTCCGGGCGAGCAGCCGGATGCCGGCGCGGATCTCGTCGTCGTCGGCGTACTCCATCCAGCCGCCGGTGCGGCGCACCGCCTCCAGCGCGTAGAGGCCGGCGGCCGGGTCGCCGATGTTCAGCGACTTGGCGATGCCGGTCGGCTTGACCGGGACGATGGTGTCGGTGTCGGCGTGCAGCGCGGTGGCGATCGGGTTGCAGCCGGCGGACTGGGCGCCGAACACCTTCCAGCCGCCGGCCGGCGCCTCGACCAGCCCGATCTCGACCAGCTCGGCGAACGCCTTGTCGATCTTGGTGAGCAGCTCGCCGCTGGCCATCGGGATGACCACCTGGGCCGGGATCCGCCAGCCGAGCTGCTCGGCCACCTCGTAGCCGAGGGTCTTCGAGCCCTCCGCGTAGTAGGGCCGCACGTTCACGTTGACGAACGCGGTGTCCTCGAACTCGTCGGTCTCGACCAGCTCGCCGCAGAGCCGGTTCACGTCGTCGTACGAGCCGTCGATGGCCACCAGGTCGCCGCCGTAGACGGCGGTGGTCACCACCTTGCCCTGCTCCAGGTCGCTGGGGATGAAGACCACCGAGGGCACCCCGGCCCGGGCCGCGTGGGCGGCCACCGAGTTGGCCAGGTTTCCGGTGGAGGCGCAGGCGTAGCGGGTGAAGCCGAGCGCCCGGGCGGCGGTCAGCGCGACCGAGACCACCCGGTCCTTGAAGGAGTGGGTCGGGTTGCCGCTGTCGTCCTTGACCCAGAGCGGGGCGGTGATGCCCAGCTCGGCGGCGAGGTGCGGGGCGGCGACCAGCGGGGTCAGGCCCGGGTCGAGGGTGACGCGGGTGGCCGGGTCCTGGCCGGCGGGGAGCAGTGCGGCGTACCGCCAGATGCTGTTCGGGCCGGCCTCGATCTGCTCGCGGGTGACGGCGGCCAGCGCCGTCGTGTCGTAGTCGACCTCCAGCGGGCCGAAGCACTCGTAACAGGCGTGCTGGGCGGCCAGCGGGTAGCGCGCGGAGCAGGCGCGACAGACCAGGGCGCGGGCCGGGCTGAGGGTGGTGTCGATGCCGGAGGCGGCGGGAAGCGTCGACGTCATGTCGAGGATTTCCTCTCATCTTTCCCCGCATCGCCGGGTGCGGCGGGGACGGAATTGGCACCTGCCCGCGGTCGCTCGTCGTCGAGCGCGCGGGTGGTTGCCGGGGCGTCATCGGGCCGTATCCCTCAGCCCCTCTGGATGAGGTATGCAGTTGTGCCGCCGAGTCTATGCGCGCGCCGGGGCGCGGCGGAGCCGGGTTCCCACGGTGTGAGCCCCGGCCCCGCCGGCCCGCTGAATCAGCGCGCGACCACCGCCACCGGCTCGATCACCGCGACGCGGTCGGTCACCGCGACCGCCGCCGGAGCGGCGGGCGCCTTCCGGGTACGGGTGACGAGGTTCGCGGCCACCAGGGCGGCCACGGTCAGCCCGGCGCCGACCAGCTCCACCGTGCCCGGCCGGTAGCCGCGCAAGAGCTGGACCACGAACGTGGTCACCGGCACCAGGTTCATGAACAGCGCGGCGTCGGCGGGCCCGAGCCGGCGCACGCCGATGTTCCAGGCCAGGCCCGCGACGACGGCGGCGATCAGCACCGCGTACGCGAGCTGGGGCGAGACCGCGACGAGATCGGCGGCGGACGGCGCGTGCTGGAGCCCGGTGAGGTCGGCGACCGCGCTGACGGCGAACAGGGCGAGCGCGCCGGCGACGGAGGTCAGCGTGGTGTAGCGCAGCGGCGACCACTCGGGGAACCGGCTCGCCCCGTGGGTGTAGAACGCCCAGCCGAGCACCGCGCCGACCATGAGCAGCCCGCCCAGGCCGAACTCGCCCAGCCCGTCGAGCCGGCCGCGCGTGATCACCAGGCCGACGCCGACGAGCGCGACCAGGGAGAGGCCGAGCAGCGCGGGCCGGGGCCGCACGCCGTCCCGCGCCCAGCGGACCAGTTGGGTGACCACCGGCACGGTGGCGGCGAACAGGGCGACCTGCTGCGGGGCGGCCATCCCGAGCGCGAGGTTGGTGAGCGTGTTGAAGCCGGCGAAGCCGAGCGCGCCGAGCAGCAGCACCTCGGTCCCGCGCCGCGCGGTGCCCAGTGCGGCCACCCCTTCCCGGGCCAGGAGCAGGGCCACCAGCACGGCGGTGGCGAGCAGGTACCGGGCGGTGGTCAGGTTGAGCGCGTCCACCCGGCCGAGCGCGGTGGCCAGCACGGGGAACATGACGCCCCAGCTGAGCGCCGCGAAGAGCGGGAAGAAGGCGGAACGGTAACGCATCGCGGCTCCTATGTTCGAGTATCGTCGAACCAACGGAGCCGACTCTAGGAGGTTGTTCGACGAATGTCGAACATGGGTTACGCTGGTCACGTGGAGCTGCACGAACCCGAACTGCGCGAGGTGCCGGTCACCGCCGTGCTGGCCGCCCTGGCCGACGACGTCCGGCTGCAGATCGTGCGCGCCCTCGCCGAGGGCGGTGAGCACGCCTGCGGCACGTTCGAGTTCGGCGTCTCCAAGGCGACCCGCAGCCACCACCTCAAGGTGCTGCGCGAGGCCGGCCTGACCCGCACCCGGGTCGCCGGCACGAGCCGCTTCGTGCGGCTGCGCCGCGACGAACTGGACCGCCTCTACCCGGGGCTGCTCGACGCGGTCCTCAGCACGCCCGCCCGCGCCTGATCTCCGCCCCGGGGCAACGCGAGAGGGCCGCCGGCTGGCATGATCGCCGGATGCGAACGGCGGCGCGCTTCGGAGCCCTCGCGGGCATCGGGGTGCTCGCCGCCTGCGCTCCCGCCCCGACGCCCGGGAGCGCGCCCGGTCTCCCCGCCACGCCGGCCCGTCCGACGCCGGCCGTCAGCACCTCACCGCCCACGCCGGCCTGCTCGCCGGAAGGGATCCGCATCACCGAGCTGGGGGTGGACGCCGCCATGGGCCTGCGGGCCATGGGCCTGGAACTGGTCAACTGCGGTGACCGGCCGTACGAGCTGCGTGGTTATCCGGCGCCGAGCCTCCGGGACGCCGACGGGAACCCGCTGACCGTCCAGGTCATCCCCGGCGCGCGCCCGATCACCGCCGGCTTCGACCAGCCGCCCACCCGGGTCGTCCTGCGCCCCGGCGAGCGGGCCGCCGCCGCGCTGCTCTGGCGCAACCTGGTCACCGACCCCACGGTGGTGGCGAGCAACGGCGCCCACCTCGACGTCGCCCCGCTGCGGGGTCGGCCGACGTACCCGGTCGAACTGGACGGGCCGATCGACCTCGGCAACACCGGCCGCCTCGGCGTCAGCGCGTGGAAGCGCTACGACGGCCCGTCGGCAACGAAGCCACCCGCCCCCAGCGACCTGCCCTCCCTGCCACCCACCCCCGACAGCCGCCTCTGAGGCGTCCTCGCCGGATCCTGGCAGGAGACGGCCCTCGGCGGGGCCGCCTCCCACCGGGATCGCGGGGTCAGGCCGGGACCGAGGGACGGGCGGCGGGCTCGGTGACCACTCCGCGAGGTCGGGACAGCAGGGCGTCCAGGGCCCAGGTGCCCGGGCCGAGCACCGCGACGAGCAGGAACGACCAGCAGAAGAGCGCGGCCGGCTCGCCGCCGTTGCGCAGCGGCAGCGCGCCGTGCGGCTGGTGCACCACGAAGTACGCGTACGCCATCGAGCCGGACGCGAGCAGCGCGGCGGGCCGGGTGAGCAGGCCGACGAGCACCAACGCGCCGCAGACGAGCTGGATCAGCGCGGCCCACCAGCCCGGCCACTCGCCGACCGGTACCGCCTCGCCGGTCATCGGGTTGCCGCCGAGAACGCCGAAGAGGGACGCCGCGCCGTGACAGAGGAAGAGCAGGCCGGTGACCATGCGGAACAGGGAGAGCACGGGGCCGTGCAGTCGTGCCGGGACCATCGGAACCTCCATAGATGGGAATGGATATCCCCAGCATGAGGCACCAACGCATCGACCGTTACTGATTCCTTATGGTTGGGAAGACTTCTTGGGAACGCTCCCATACTACCGTCCCGGCGTCAGCTCGTGACGTCCTTGCGCGTGAACCGCCAGTAGGCCAGGCCCCAGAAGAGCGTGGCGTAGGCAATCGCCGAGATGGCGCCGCGTACCACGTCGTCGGTCTGCACCGGTGTCGACAGCAGTCCCAGCCAGGCGCTGCTGAAGTGGGTGGGCAGGAACGCGCGCAGGGCGCCCAGCGCGGTGATCTGGTCGAGGATGCTGGAGAGGATCCACAGCAGCACCGCACCGCCGACCGCGCCCAGCGCGGCGTCCGTGGTCACCGAGAGCAGGAACGCCAGGCCGGCCACCACGAGCAGGACGACCGCCAGGTAGCCGAGCACGGCGAGCAGGCGGACCAGCCCGTCGGCCGGCGCCAGCTCGGCGGAGACCTGGCTACGCAGCGGGGACCAGCCGTACCGCAGGGTGCCGGCGAGCAGCGCGGTCCCGGCGAGCAGCACCAGCGCCAGCGCCGAGTACGCGAGCGCGACAAGCAGCTTCACCGTGAGCAGCCGGGCCCGGGGCACCGGGACGGCCAGCAGGTAACGCAGGCTGCCCCAGCTCGCCTCGCTGGCGACCGTGTCACCGCAGAACAGCGCCACCACGACGACCAGCAGGAAGGACGACGACACGAAGATCGAGAAGAGGGTGAAGTTCAGCCCGCCCGACGTGGCCAGGTCGACCAGGCTGGCGAACTCGTTCCGGCCGTTCCGGTCGTCGTCGCCGGAGTCGAACTGGAACGCGACCAGGATGATCAGCGGCAGCAGCACCATGAAGCCCAGCGCCAGCTGGGTGCGCCGCCGCGACGCCTGCCGGCGGAACTCCGCCAGGAACGGCAGGGTGCCCGACGGCCGGTAACCGGTCGCCGCCCCGACCGGTCCCACGGAAGACGACTGCGCCATCACCGGTCCCCGCTTCCCCGAGAGTTCTCGCCCACCAGAGCGAGGAACGCGTCCTCCAGGCGGCGCCGGGGCACCACCCGGTCCACCCCGATGCCGGCCCGGACCAGTTCCGCCACCACCTCGCTGCGGGCGGTGCCGTTCGTGTCCACCACCAGCGCGCCGTCGCCGTCGGGCAGCACCCGTACGCCGGCCAGCCGGTCGAGCACGGTGCGGGCCGCGTCCGGGTCGCTCACCTCGAACAGCACGCTCGGCGACTCGCCGACGATCTCCTCGACCGGGCCGGACGCCACGATCCGCCCCTTGTTCACCACCACGGCGTGCGTGCAGGTCTGCTCCACCTCGGCCAGCAGGTGGCTGGAGACCAGCACCGCCCGGCCGTCGGTGGCGTACCGCTGGAGCACCCGGCGCATCTCGGCGATCTGCGGCGGGTCCAGCCCGTCGGTCGGCTCGTCGAGCACCAGCAGTTCCGGCAGGCCCAGCATGGCCTGCGCGATGGCCAGCCGCTGGCGCATGCCGTGGCTGTAGTTCTTCGTCCGCCGGTGCACCGAGTCGCCCAGGCCGGCGATCTCCAGCGCCTCGTCGAAGTGCGCGTCCGCCCACGGCCGGCCGGTGGCCCGCCAGTACGCCCGCAGGTTCTCCAGCCCGGACAGGTGCGGCAGGAAGCCCGGCCCCTCGACGAGCGCGCCGATCCGGGAGAGCACCGGCGAGCCGGGCACCAGCCGGTGGCCGAACACGTATATCTCGCCGGCCGTCGGCTGGGTCAACCCCATGAGCACCCGCAGCGTGGTGGTCTTGCCGGCGCCGTTCGGGCCGAGCAGGCCGACCACCTGCCCGGGGTGCACCTCGAAGTCCACGTCGGAGACGGCCACGAAGCCGTCCGCGTACTCCTTGCGCAGGTTGCGGACGGCGAGCGGGACGCCCGCGTACGCCGGGTGGACCGAGCTGTCCTGGCGGCGGTGCCGGCGGCGGGCGACCAGGACGACCACGACGAGCCCGACCGCGATCGCGGCGAGCAGGCCGACCAGCACCCAGCGCCAGACCGTGGCGGTGGTGGGGATGGGCGAGGCGTCGACAGTGGGCAGCACCAGCGGGCCGTCGCCGAGCGCCACGGTGTGCACGGTCGGCTCGGCCGGGGTGGCGTACGCCTGGTCGGAGGTGGCCACCACGACCCGCAGCCGGTGCCCCGCCTCGATCCGGCGAACGATCGCCGGCAGGGTGACGGTGACCGGCTGGGCCGCCTCGACGGTCCGCGGCAGGCCGGTCAGCCGGACCGGCGCGACCAGGCCGTCGGGCAGCGTGGCCGCGCCCTGCGGGTCGACGTCGTAGAGCTTCACGAAGAGCACCGCCTCGCCGGTCGCCGAGGCGGCCCGGATCCGCACGGTCGGCGCGCCCACCACGTCGACCGGGTCGGCGAGCGGCGCGGACTGGAACCGGGCGTGCTGGCCGGGGATGTCGCCGGCCACCCCGTCCAGCAGCGAGCCGAGCGCACCGGCGAACGGCACCGACGAGATGGCCGCCGGGTTGCCGTTGGGCGGGTTGGCGACCGGCTGGGCCGGCCCGGACAGCGTCACCTCGCGGCGGCCCTGCCCGGTCACGCCCGGGTAGTCGGCGGTGCGGAAGCCGGTGGCCACCAGGCCCCGGTCGAGCGCGTCGAACCCGGCGATGCGGGAGAAGGTGAAGCTGTCGCCGGGCGCCTCCCCGTCACCCTTGACGTAGTGGTCGAGCCACTGCGCCGTCAGGAACTTCACCCGGTCCGAGTCGGAGGTCGGGCCGGCGCCGCCGTCGTGGCCGCCGGTGAACCACGCGACCCGCACCGGGGTGCCGGCGGCGGCGATGCCCCGGGCGTTGGCGTCCGCCTCGGTGAGCGGGAAGAGCGTGTCCGCCTCGCCCTGCACCAGCAGGGTGGGTGCCTTGATCCGGTCGAGCACCTTGGCCGGCGAGGAGCGGCGCAGCAACTCGACCGCCGCGCCGTCGGCCCGCCCGGAGGTGGCGATCCGCAGGTACGCGGCACAGACGTCGGCGGCGAACCGGCCGCAGGACGGATCGGCGGCCCCAGCCGGGGCGCGACCGGGGCCGGTGCCCGGGCCGGCGCCGGGCTGCGGACTGGGCGCGCCGGCCGACGCCGGGGCGCCCTCCGGCTGGGCCGCGCCGGTGCCGGCCAGCCCGGCCGGTCCGGAGCCGGCGTTGCCGCCGCCGCCGAAGAAGATGCCGGCCCAGCCCTTCTTGAAGACGCCCTCGGTGGGCGCCTTGCCGGTGCTCTCCGGCAGGAAGGCGCGGGACAGGTCGTTCCAGGTGATCATCGGGACGATCGCGTCGACCCGGCGATCCTGGGCGGCCAGCAGCAGGGCCAGGCCGCCGCCGTACGAGCCGCCGACCACGCCGACCCGGGGGTCCCCGGCCGCGTCGAGGCGGATGTCCGGGCGGGCGGCGAGCCGGTCGAGCAGCCGCTGGGCGTCCCGCACCTCGTAGTCGGGGCTGTCCAGGTGGATCTCGCCGCCGCTGCGGCCGAACCCGCGGGCGGTCCAGGTGAGCACCGCGTAGCCCCGGGCGACCAGGTCCTCCGCGTCGGAGCGGACCGACTCCTTGGTGCCGCCGAAGCCGTGCGCCAGCAGCACCGCCGGGACCCGGTGCCGGGCCGAGGCGTCGCCCGGCAGGTAGAGCGTGGTGTCCAGGTCGACCGGCTGGTCGCCGGCCGGTCCGGAGCGCACGGTCACCACTGCCGACTCGGTCCGGAAGTCGGGGCGCTGCGGGCGGGCCGCCCAGACCAGGGCGGCGGCGACCAGGACGACCACCACCACCGCGGCGACGACCCGGCGGGGACGGCTGGCCAGGGCGCGCCGGATCCGCGCGACGGGCAGCGGTGATCTCATGCGGCACACGGTACGGGCCAGCGGCTGAGCGTTCCCTGAGATCCGCCGTACGTCCGTCCGGCTGCGCCGTTCGTTGTCCGGGTCCCGTCGACCGTGGAAGGTCCAGAGCGTCCCAGCGAGATGAATTCGGATCCCGTGGAATCACATCTACGCCCGCAAATCGGTGCCGATCACACCTTCCTTCCGGCCATCTCGGACACTGCGTAGCCGCAAGGTCAACCGGACGTGACGTGACAGGAAGTGACGTGAAGTCGACTCGGCGACAACGGTCACACCCGCGCCCGGTTCGACTACTTTTCCGGTCCGGTGCACGGGACTGCGTACGGCGACCTCCCGGCTCCCGAACGTCCCCCGCCGTCGCCGGAGGAGACCGACCATGACCGTCCCCGCGCCGCGGGTCCGCCGGCGGCCCGCCGTACCGGGCCGCGCCCTGCCCCTGCTGCTGGTGCTGGCACTGCTGGCCCCGCTGGGGTTCCTCTTCGTCCAGACCGACCGGCACACCGGCGCCGACCGGGACCTGGCGGCCAGGGAACGCCTCGGCGTCCGCTACCTGCGTGCACTCGGACCGGTCACCGACGCGCTGACCGACGCGCAGAGCACGGCGGTCGCCGGCCGGCCCGTCACCCGGGCGACACTCACCGCCGCCGTCGAGCGGGCGACGCAGGTGGACAGCGAGGTCGGCGACCAGCTCCGCACCCGGGAACGCTGGGCCGGGGTACGGGCCAAGCTGGAGGCGCTGCCGGACCGCGCGCTGGCCGACCCGCAGGCGGCCTTCCAGGCGTACGCCGAGGTCAGCGACCTGCTGCTCGCCCTGCACCGGAAGGTCCGGGAGGCATCCGGGCTGGTCCGCGACCCGCGGTCCGACTCGTTCTTCGTCCAGGACGCGGTCGGCGCGGACCTGCCCGCGGCCATGGTCGCCGCCGGCCGCCTCGCCGACCTGGCCACCCTCGCCCCGGGACGCCCCGCCGCGGACCGCCCGAGGACCGTGGCCGAGCTTGCCGAACTCCGGGTCGCCGCGCTCGGGCCGGCCACCGACCTGGTGGACGACCTGCGGGCCGCTGTGGACAGCTCGGAGAGCACCGACCTCGGCCCCACCGTGCTCACCCCGCTGGACACCTACCAGCGTTCGGTGGAGGCGCTGGCCGCGTTCTCGGCGCCGACCGGGGCCACCGGGCCCGATCCGGTCCAGCTGGGCGCCGCCCGACGCGTCGCGCAGTCGGCCGCCACCCAGTTGCGGCAGGTCATCCTCGACCAGCTCGACGCGCTGCTGGTGGAGCGGCTCGACCGGCTCGACCGGGACCGCTGGCTGGCCCGGGGCGCCGTCACGGTGGCCGCCGTCCTGCTCGCCGTGCTGGCCGGGGTGCTGCTCGCCGCACTGCGCCGGGCCCGCCGCCGGCTCGCCGAGGCGGAGCGCGAGCGCGACGAGGCCGCCCCGCCGCCGGCGGCGTTCCGCCCCGAGCCGCGGACGTCCGTGGCCGGCGGCGAACTCCAGCCGGTCGGCGCCGGCCAGGCCGAGCGGTGGAGGCCGTTCGATGCTGCTCGGTAGGCTCCGGATCCGGGGCAGGCTCGCCCTCCTGGTGATCATCCCGCTGCTCAGCATGGTCGGGCTGGCCGTGCCGGTGGTCCTCGACCGGGTCGCCTCCGCCCAGCGGGCCGTCGACACCGCCGACACCGTCCGGGTGGCCAGCCGGATCGGCAGCCTCGTGCAGGACCTCCAGCAGGAACGGCTGCTCTCCGTGGGGTCGCTGCTCGGCCGGGTCACCCGCACCGAGCTGATCCAGAAGTCCGCCACGGTGGACGACCGGGTCGCCGACCTGCGGGCCGAGTCGCTGCCGGCGCCGGTCCGGTCGGCCCTCGACGGGGTACGCACGCTGGCCGACCTGCGTACCGCCGTGCTGGCCGGGAAGGCCACCCCGGACGAGATCATGACCGCGTTCCGTGCCGTCGACATGGCGCTGATCGAGGCGCTGCGGCTGCCGTTCGAGGTGGACACCGGCACCTCGGCCGGGCGGCAGGTGCTGGCGCTGGACGCGCTGCTCCGCGCCGACGAGGGGCTGGGCGCCTGCGCCACGCTGATCGTGCTGGTCAAGGCGACGGGCGATCCGAAGGTGGCCGGCTCGTACATCGCCTGCATGGCCGCGCTCCAGGTGGACAACCAGCGGTTCCGCAAGCTGATCACGCCGGAGCAGTACCGGCTGGCCATGCTGGACGACGCCGCGGTGGCCGCCCGGACCAGCCCCACCTTCCTCGTCGACAGCGTCCGGGACCCGGTGGCGGCGATCGCCGCGGTGCCGCTGGACGCGCTCTTCCCCTCCGTCCGGTCGATGATCACGCTCGGCCAGTTCGTGGAGAAGAAGATCGTCGCCGACGTCATCGCCGAGACCCGCGACGAGCAGCGGGACGCGCTCGCCGCCGCCTGGCTGGTCGGCGGGGCGGCCGCCCTCGTCCTGCTGAGCGTGGTGCTGCTCAGCATGGCGGTGGCCCGCACCGTGGCGCGGCCGCTGACCCGGCTCACCCGCTCGGCGGACCGGGTCGCCCGGGTCGCCGAGGCCGAGCTGACCCGGGTGGCCGACGATGAGGCGGAGAGCGTCCCCCCGGTACGCCTCGACCCCGTGGACGTCGGGGCGGAGCGGCGGGACGAGATCGGCGACCTGGCCCGGGCGTTCGAGCGGGTGCAGCACACCGCCGCGCGGCTGGTCGAACGGCAGGTCGCCGGCCGGCGCAACGTGGCGCAGATGTTCGGCCACGTCGGCCGCCGGACGCAGAACCTGGTCGGCCGGCAGATCGCCCTGATCGACCGGCTGGAACGGCAGGAGACCGACCCGGGGCGGCTGGAGCACCTGTACCGCCTCGACCACATCTCCAGCCGGCTGCGCCGCAACGCCGGCAGCCTCGTGGTGCTCTCCGGCGCCACCGGCACGGACGGGCACGTCGCGCCGGTCCCGCTGGCCGACCTGGTCCGGCTCGCGCTCGGCGAGATCGAGGACTACACCCGGGTGGACGTGCAGGTCCCGCCCGGGGTCGCGGCGGCGCCCGCGACCGCCGGCGACCTGGTGCTGGCGCTGGCCGAGCTCATGGAGAACGCGACAGTCTTCTCCCCGCCGCACACCCGGGTGCTGGTGGCCGCCGAGCAGACCGACGGCGGCGCCCGGATCACGGTGGTGGACCGGGGCATCGGCATGACCACGGAGCGCCTCGCCGAGGAGAACGCCCGGCTCACCCGCCGGGAGCGGCTCGACCTGGCGCCGACCGAGGTGCTCGGGCTCTTCGTGGTGGGCCGGCTGGCCCGCCGGCACGGCTGGACGGTCCGGCTGGCCGCGACGGCCGGTGGCGGGGTGACCGCCCACCTCGACGTCCCGGCCGCCCTGCTGGTGATCCGCCGTCCCGAGCGGGCCGGCGCCACTGTGGCGCGGGCCACCGTGCCGCCCCGGGAGCGCCGGGCGCTGCCGCAGCCCGCCCGGATCCCGCCGGCCGACGAGCTGGCCGGCTTCGACGCGGCGCTGCTGAGCCGGGCCACCCGCAGCATCGAGACCGGGGCGTCCTGGAACGCCTTCGTCACCCCGGCCGGGCCCGTCACCCCGGCCGAGCCGGTCGCACCGGCCGCCCTGCCCGGGCCGGTCGCACCGGCCGGCGCTCCCACCGGCGGGCCGCCGTTCGCCTGGCCGCCCGCCGGGGCGCCCGCCACGCCGGCGCCGGCCGCTCCCCGTCCCGGCACCCCCGCCCCGCCGACACCGGTCGTCGGCCCGGCACCGGCCGCTCCCCCGGCCGCCGGGCCGACGACCGGTCTCCCGACGGCCGACCCCACGCCCGCGTCCTCGACCACCGGGCCGGACGCCGTACGGCCGCTGATCCGGCAGCGGGTGCCCGGAGCGAGCCTGCCGGCCGCCACCCCGGCGGCCGGGCTGGTGGCCGACGCCCCCGCCGACCCGGCCACGGTCCGGGCGCTCGTCGAGGCGTTCCAGGACGGGGTACGCCGGGCCGAGCACGACTCCGCCCCCGCCGCGCCCACCCCCGGCCGCCCCCCGCTCAGCCAGCGGGTGCCCGGGGCGAACCTGGCCGTGACCCCGGTACGCACCGCCCCGCCCGCCAGTTCCCACCCCGGTGACCCGGCCGAGGTCCGCGACCTCATCACCGAGTTCGAGGCGGGCGTCGCCCGTGCTCTGCGCGAAGTCAGTCCCGACCGCCGCTACGAAGAGGACCCATCACGGTGACCAGCCCCTTCCTGCACGACAGCACCGACCAGAGCGCCGCCGGCGGCCTCAGCCCCGAGGCGCGCACCTTCAACTGGCTGCTCGACTCGTTCACCTCCAGCACCGCGGGGGTGATGGAGGCGATCGCGGTCTCCTCGGACGGGCTGCTGATGGCCATGTCCGCCATCAAGGACCGGTCCAATGCGGAGCGGCTCGCCGCCGTCGTGTCCGGCATGACCAGCCTCGCCGGTGGCGCCGCGAGCTGGTACGCCCTCGGCGGGTTGAACCGGGTGATCGTGGACATGGCCGAGGGCTACCTGCTGATCAGCGCCATCAGCAGTGGCTCGGTGCTCGGCGTGGTCGCCGACCGCTCGGCCAACCTGGGCACCGTGGCGTACGAGATGACGCTCTTCGCCGGTCGGGCCGGCGGCGCCCTGAGCCCCCGGTTGATCGCCGAGCTGAAGAACGCCGTCCAGCAATGATCCCGGAGGCGGCCGGCGAGGACCCGGAGCCGGAACCCGGCACCCGGATCCGGCCCTTCCTGCGCGCACCCGCCCCCGGGCCGGACGCGGGCGACGGGGAGCCGACCGGGCCGCGTCCGTTCGTGCTCACCGCCGGCCGGGTCGACGGCGATCCGGCTATCGGCCTGGAGACCCAGGTGACCGCCCGGCCGGAGAGCGGCTCGTGGGCGGTGACCGGCCGGCTGCCCGCGGAACTGGCGACGATCGTGGCGCTGAGCGCGGAACCGATCTCGGTCGCGGAGATCTCCGCCCGGACGCGGATGCACTTCGGCGTGACCCGGGTGCTGGTCGGTGACCTCCGCGCCGCCGGTCACCTCGACGTGCACCTCGGGGACGCCGACGACGCCCTCGACCCCGACCTCATCCTGCGAGTGATTGATGGACTCCGTGCGATCTCCTGAATGGCGGGCCGCCGCCGCGGGCGGGCCGGTCGCGAACAGCGCCGCCGTCCGGTACGGCGCCCCCGCCACGCCCGGCCCACCGACCGGGCGGGCCGCCGCGCCGGCCGAGCCGGCGCCCCCGCCGCCGCCGTACCGGCCGGCGGGGAGCGCCCCGACCGTGGCCCGGGTGCCCGCGCCCCGCCCGCCGATCCCCGTGAAGATCCTCATCGCCGGCGGCTTCGGGGTGGGCAAGACCACCACGGTGGGCGCCATCTCCGAGATCGCCCCGCTGACCACCGAGGCGGAGATGACAAGCGCCGGGATCGGCGTCGACGACCCGGGCGCGGTCACCGAGAAGACCACCACCACGGTGGCCATGGACTTCGGCTGCGTCACCATCGACCGCAGCCTCAAGCTCTACCTCTTCGGCACGCCCGGGCAGGCCCGCTTCGGGTTCATGTGGGACGACCTGGCCCGGGGCGCGCTCGGCGCGCTCGTGGTGGTGGACAGCGCGCGGATCGACGACTGCTACCCGGCGATCGACTACTTCGAGCGGGCCGGGCTGCCGTTCGCCGTGGGGGTGAACGCCTTCGACGGCCGGCTGGCCCTCGACCTGCCCTCGGTCCGCTGGGCACTGGCGATCGGCGAGCACGTGCCGCTGGTGCAGTTCGACGCCCGGGACCGGCTCTCCGTACGGGACGCACTGCTTGTCGTCCTGGACCGGGCGCTGGACCGGGCGACCCGGGAGAAGGGGGCCTGAACCGGCCGTCGGTTCCGACCCGTGGTGACGGAAGGGGTGGACGCGATGAGAGGTGATCTGGACGAGACCCTGGCCCGGCTGGCCCGGCGCGAGGAGGCGCTGCGCCGCCGGGGTCCACTGCCCGGCGAGCCGGAGGAGCAGTTCGAGGCGGCCGGGCCGGGCGGCGCGCCGGCGGCCGGGCCGGGCGATGCCCCGGCGGACGACCGGGCGGGGCACGGCGCGTACCGGCTGCGCGGGGGCGACCGGCCGGAGCGGCGGGACCCGGTCGAGGAGGTGGCCGAGGCGGTCCGCCGGGTGGTCGCCGAGCACCCCGGGCTGGCCGTCGTCCTGCGGGTGGAGGTGGGCGGGCAGGCGTACCCCCTGCGGGTCTCGTGGTCCGGCCCGGAGGTGCGGGTCGGCGCGGCGCCCCCGCCGGCGCCCCCGCCGGCCTGGCCGATGTCGGTGAAGACCGTGCCGGCCCCCGGGCAGGACGGGGTGGCCGCCGACCCGGCGGCCCGGCTGGCCGACATGATCCGGCGCGATCCCTCGCTGCTGGAGGACACCGGCCCGCTCTGACGCCGCCGACCGGGCACGCCGGCACGACGCGGTGCCGGCGGCTACTGTCGGGCGGTGGCGGAACCCGACCTGACCCTGACCGCGAGCCTGCGGCCGGCGGCGCTGGACGCCCGGCGCGGCGTCGTCCGCCTGCACCCCGAGGTGCTTACCGCGCTGGCGCTGCGCCCCGGCGACCCGGTGCGGCTGGCCGGCCGCCGGGTGACCGCCGGCATCGCCGCCCCGGCCGCGCCGAGCGCGAGCAGCGCCCTGCTCTACGCCGACGACCTGCTGCTGGGCAACCTGGGCCTGCGCGACGGTGGGCAGGTCACGGTGAGCCCGCTGCCGGCGGCCCCGCTGCGCCGGGTCACGCTGGCCGGCCCGGTCGGCGTCGTGGCCGCTGTCTCCCCGGAGATGCTCCGGCTCGCGCTGCTCGGCAAGGTGGTCACCGCCGGCGACGACGTCTCGCTGCTGCCCCAGGACGTGCTTCCCGACGCCGCGCTGCGCGGCCTGGTCGAGGCCGCCCGGCGCAGCCTCGCCAGCACCGTCGGGTACGCCTGGACCAGCACGCTGCTCACCGTCGTGGCGGCCGAGCCGGCGACCGGCGCGCTGGTCACCATGGACACCGTGGTCGGCTGGCAGCACGGCGCGGCCACCCGCGGCTCCGGCCCGGCCGGCGCGGCGGATGAGTCGGGTCCTGCGGATTCGATGGCCCCGGCCGGACAAGCCACGACCGCGCCTGCCGACGGCCTGCTCGGCCCCGAGGACGCCCCCGACGTGGACGAGCTGCCCGGGCTGCGGGCACAGGCCGAGGAGCTGACCGAGCTGCTCGACCTGGGCTTCCACCACGGGGAGGTGCTGGGCCGGCTCGGCACCACGGTCTCGCTCGGCGTGCTGATCGGCGGCCCGGCCGGCTCCGGCAAGTCGGCGCTGGTCCGCGCGGTCGCCGCCCGGGTCCGCGCCCGGGTCCGCCCGCTGTGGGCCCCCGAACTGGCCGCGCTGGGCAACGACGCGGCGGCCCGCCGGCTGCGCGAGGCCGCCGCGGCGGTCCGCGACAACGGTCCGGCCGTGCTGCTGGTCACCGACGTGGAGGCGATCGCCCCGGCGGACGACCCCGGCCCGCTGGCCACCGTGTTCCGGCAGGTGGTCGCCGAGACGGTCCGGGCCGGGGCGGCGGTGGTCTGCACCACCGGGCGCCCCGAGGCGGTGGACCCCGCGCTGCGCGCCCCGGACCTGCTGTCGCTGCGGATCACCGTGCCGCTGCCCGACCCGGCCCTGCGCCGGGAGCAGCTCAGCGTGCTCACCCGGCGGGTGCCGCTTGCCGACGACGTCCGGCTCGACGAGGTGGCCGCCCGTACGCCGGGGTTCGTCGCCGCCGACCTGGCCGCGCTGGTCCGGGAGGCCGGGGTGCGGGCGGCGCTGCGGCAGAAGGCGGCGGAGACGCCCACCGTGGCGATGGCCGACTTCACCGCCGCGCTGGAGGTGGTCCGGCCCACCACGATGGCCGAGTCCACCCTGGAGCTGGCCACGGTGACCCTCGACGACGTGGGCGGCCTGCACGAGGTCAAGCAGACGCTTACCGAGTCGGTGCTGTGGCCGCTGACGTACCCGGACACGTTCGCCCGGCTGGGCGTGACACCGCCGCGCGGGGTGCTGCTCTACGGGCCGCCCGGCTGCGGCAAGACCTACCTGGTCACCGCGCTGGCCGGCTCGGGCCGGGCCAACGTGCTGTCGGTGAAGGGCGCCGAGCTGCTGTCCAAGTGGGTCGGTGAGAGCGAACGCGCGGTCCGTGAGCTGTTCCGCCGGGCCCGCGAGGCGGCGCCCACGCTGGTCTTCCTCGACGAGGTCGACGCCCTCGCGCCGGTCCGCGGCCAGGCGACCGACGGCGGCACCACCGACCGGGTGGTCGCCGCCCTGCTGACCGAGCTGGACGGGGTGGAGGCGCTGCGCAACGTGGTGGTGGTCGGCGCCACGAACCGGCCGGAACTGGTCGACCCGGCGCTGCTCCGGCCCGGCCGGCTGGAACGCCTGGTGTACGTCCCGCCGCCGGACGGCCCGGCCCGCGGCGAGATCCTCCGGGCGGCCGCCCGGGACGTCCCGCTCGCGCCCGACGTGGACCTGACCGCGCTCGGCGCGGAGCTGGACGGCTACTCGGCGGCCGACTGCGCCGCCCTGATCCGCGAGGCGGCCCTCGCCGCGATGCGCGAGTCCCTGGCGGCCAGCACGGTCACCGCCGCCCACGTCGAGACCGCCCGCACGCGGGTCCGCCCCTCCCTGGACCCGGTCCAGCTCGCCCACCTGGAGGCGTACGCGGCCACCCGGCGGTGAGGTCAGTCGGTGGGCAGCAGGGGGCCGAGGGGGCCGAGGTCCAGGTTGAGGTCCTCGGGGGCCAGGCCGAAGTACTCGCGGAGTTGCGTCATCTGCTGCTCCAGTGCCATCAGCGTGGCGCCGACCCGCTCGATCTGCTCCTCGGTCAGGTCGCCCAGGTCGACCCGGCGCAACGCCTGCCGTTCCATGAGCTGCCGCAGCAGCTCGATCACGGTGAGCACCAGGCTGGCCAGCCCGCGCTCGACCGAGTCCTGGTCCACGGCGAGCCGGCGGTCCAGCGGCCGGACGCGGGGCGCCGTCCACCCCGGCTCGCCCAGCGCCGCCGCCAGGTCGGCCGCCTCGTCCCGGCCGGTCACGCCGTGGCCTCCGGTTCGGGCGGGGCGAGCGCGCCGACCGACGCGATCAGCGCGCGCAGCGAGACGCGTACCAGGTCGATGTCCGCGATGGCCAGGGTGATGTCTCCGGTGATGACCACGCCGGTGGCGAGCACCCGGTCGAGCAGGTCGACCAGGGCCACCGGCCGGTAGGTCAGCGGGTCGTCGGCGCTGTTCGGCGCCAGCGTGGTCACGCCCATGCCGGCTCCCCCTCCGGTTCCGCCACGAAGGAGTACGGCGGCCAGGGTCCGGTCAGCTCCAGGCGCACCTCGGGGTGCCCGTCGGCCAGCTCGCGGGCCAGCGCGGCGAAGCCGTCCCAGCGGTCCCGGTCGACCAGGTACGCCCCGTTGAGCACCATGGCGGTGGGCGCGCCGGAGAGCCGCCGGTCCTGCGGGGCGTGCCGGCGGGCGGCCACCGCGTACCCGGCGAGGGCGGCGTGCACGGCGGCGGCCCCGTCGGCGGCGGCCCGCTGCCCCTCCTCGCGGGCGCTGAGCTGGGCCTTGCGCCGCCGCAGGTACGCCGCGCCGGCCCCGCCCCCACCGGCGGGTTCCTCGACCCGCGGGGTCGCGCCGGGCACCACGTACCCCTTGACGCCCCACTCGGCGCGGCCGGCGAGCCGGGCCAGCGTGCCGGCCAGCTCGTCGTGCCGCTCGACCAGCACCCGGGCCACCCGGTCGTCGTCGCGGTGGACGGTGGCGAGCCGGGCCGGCACCACCGCGCCGGACCGGGACAGCTCGTCCACCACGGCGTGGTGGGCCCGGGCGGCCCGCTCCAGCCAGGCCAGGTCCTCCAGGTTGCGGCGCAGCGCGGCCTCGCCGTACTCGCTGAGCGGGGCGTCGCTGACCACGGCTACCAGGCCGGCGGCGGCCACGGCCCGGACCGGCGTGCCGGCGATGCCGGGAAGCCCGGCCGGCGTGGCCGTGCCGGCGACCACGCCGTGCAGCCAGACGGCCGTCCCGGTGTCCGGGGTGGGGTCAGAGGTCATGGTCATGCCAGCCCTCCCGCGCGTCCCGCTCGGCCCGGGCGGCCACCCGCGGTCGGCGGGACGCCTCGACCTCCTCCGGGTCACGCGGACCCGGCTCGACCGGCGGACGGGCCCGGGAGCTGAGCCACGGGTCGTGCTCCCACCAGTCGATGCCGATCTGCCGCGCGGTGTCCACCGAGGCGATGACCAGCCGCAGCTTCAGCGTCAGCAGCTCGATGTCGAGCAGGCTGACGCGGATGTCACCGGCGATCACGATGCCCCGGTCGAGGACCCGTTCCAGGATGTCGCCGAGGTTCGCCGGCTCGTGGCCGGCCGGCAGCACCTGACCGGAGTTCTGCACGACCGACGGAGCCCGCCCAATGGTCATCTCAGTCCCCCTTGCCGCGCTGGTAGCGGCGCGTCCGCCGGTAGCCGAGCAGGCTCCCGGTCATGTCCAGCTCGACCTCGTAGAGGCCCAGCAGGTCGGTCGACGCCGGGATGCGGTGGTCCTCGACCACCTCCACCCCGATGCGCCAGCCGTCGTCGGTGGGCTGGATCGAGGTGACCCCGAGCGGATCCTTGCCGGTCAGCGCGACGATCTGGCGCAGCCCCTCCCGGGCCGCCTCGGCCGCGCTGACCGCCTCCTCGTCGTCCTCGTCGAGATACCGCTCCTCGGCCCGACCGCCCCGGTCGCGCCACCGCTCACGGTCGCCGTCGCCCCGGATCCGTGCCGTCATGGTCCTCCCCCTCGTCCGCGGCGTGCCCTACCGCCGCCGTTCCCCCGCCGGGCGGGCGCCGGCCGCCCGGGCGCGCCGTCGCGACGCGCCCCGGTGCGGCCGGCGCCGGCAGCCGGCTTGGTGAGCCGGTCCAGCACCTGCTGCTGCCCGCGGTCCCGCTCCTCCGGCGTGATGTCCCCGGCCGCCGCCGCCTCGTCCAGCTCTTCCAGCTCGCGCCGGACGTTGACCGGGTTGTACTGCTGCGACTCCGCCTCCCGGGCCACCACCTTGACCAGCGCGGTGAGCCCGCGCACCGGCGCGTACGGCAGGGTCAGCAGCGCCCAGAGGATGTCCACGGCTCACTCCACCAGCTGGTGCGCGCTGACGAAGTCGTACGGGGCGAGCGGGCCGATCAGCCGCATCCGAATGAGGTCCCGCCGCTGCTCGGCGAAGTCCTCGACCGCCCGGACGAACTCGTCCTCCTCGTCGCCCGCCACCAGGAAGGAGACGCGCACCGCGTCCAACTCGTGGCTGGGCGGGAGGGGGGCGTCCGCCACCGCGTACCGGCCGACGGCGTCGATGAGGTCGCGGTTCTCCGCCTCCCGGCGCAGCTCGACGGCCTGGCTGATCATCTCGCCGAGCCGGATCCGCTGCTCCCGGCTCTCGATCTCCGGCCGGCCGCGCACCTCGTCGGCGAGGGCCGCGGCGGAGGCGTTCTCCGCCAGGAACCCGCTGATGAACTCCTGCTCGTCGAAGCGGCCGTGCACCGTGTACTGGAGCCGGTCCTCGAACTCGTCGAGGGCGGCGGCGAACCGGTCCTGGTGCGCGGCGAGCAGGTCCTCGACCGCGTCCGCGCCGGTCACCACAGTGCCGAACCGGACCGGCAGCACCGGCGCGACCACCGCCGTCCCGTCCAGCAGCCGCTCGTACGCGGTCAGGTCGTCCGGCCGGCCCAGCGGCTCCTCCAGCCCGACCTCGCTGACCAGCGCGGCCAGCTTCCCGTGCCGGACCGCGGTCACCTCCCCGGGCGGGGAGCCGACCCCCTCCGCCTCGGGGGTCGGCTCCACGTCGGACGGCACGATGCCGTAGATGAACAGTCCGTTCTCCTGGGCCATGTCAGCGCTCCTCGTCCCGCCGCCGGCGCGGCCGCTCCCGCTCCCGCTCCGGCTCGGAGCCGCGGTCCCGGATCGAGTCCGCCACGGCGCCGCTGATTTCCTGGGCCGCCTTGCCGAGCCCGGAGATCGCCTTGCCCTTGGTGGCGGCGCCGGCCGCGTCACCGACGAGGTCCGGCAGGCCCTTCTGGTCCTTCGGCACGATGCTCAGCCGGTCGACCGCCTCGGCGAACCGGAGGTACGTCTCGACGCTGGCGATCACGATCCGCGCGTTGATCTCCAGGAGCTGGATGCCGACCACGGCGACCGACACCTGGGCGTCGATCACCACGCCCTTGTCCAGCACGGTCTCCACGACGTCGGCGAGGGTGCCCCCGCCACCGCCGCCGGTGCGCTCCAGGGCGCTGCCCGGTTGACCTGTCGTGGTCGCCACTGTCATTCCTCACGCTCCTCTCGCCGACGGCGCACCACCGGCCGTCGCGGTGCCTCGGGAGCCCGGCGGACCGGGCGCGGGCGCTCGGGGCGCGCCTCCCGCTCCTCGCGGGGCTGGGGGCGGCGGGCCCGCTCGGGCGCCCTTCGGCGCGGCGGCTCCTCCTCCTCGGGCTCCTCGGCGTACTCGTCGTCGTCGAAGTCGTCGCCCTCGTCGTAGTCCGCGTACTCCTCCTCGTCGGGGGTGGGACGGCGACGCGGCGGCGGCGGCCGGCGGCGGCCGCGGGCGGCGGGCCGGCGCTCCTCCTCGGGTTCCTCCTCGGCCTCCTCGGGCTGTTCCTCCTCGGGTTCCTCGGCGCGGCCCCGCTGCTCCTCGCGGCCCTGCTCCTCGCGGCGCTGCTGCTCCTCGGCCTCCTGCTCCTCACGGAGCGCGGTCTCGTGGTCCTTGACCACCTGGGAGTCCTCGATTTCGCCGCGCCAGCCCTCGACCGAGTCGGGGTCGAGCACGGTCTGGGTCATCACGTGCCGGACGAAGTGCTTCAGCTCCAGCCGGACCCGGCGGCCCTGGGCGCGCCAGAGGTTGCCGGTGTGCTCGAAGAGGCCCTGCGGGTGGTACTCCAGCACCACGAGGATCTTCGTCAGCTCCGGGCCGACCTCGTGGAAGCTCACCGTGCCGTCGACGGAGCCCTTCTCGCCCTTGGACCGCCAGTGGATGAGCCGGTCGGGGATCTGCCGGACGATCGTCGACTCCCAGGTCCGGTGCGACCAGAAGACCTGGGCCTTCCAGGTCATCTTCTCGTCGGAGTCGCAGTCCGCCTGCTCGACCTTCTTCATGAAGCTCGGGAAGTCGCCGAACTGGGTCCACTGGTTGTACGCGACGCGCACCGGCACGCCGACCTCGATCGTCTCGACGATGTTGGTGACCTTGAGCTTCTTGCCGCCGCCCTTGCCGCCCTTGCCGCCGCCGAACGCCGACATCAACTTCTCCTTACCGCCGGCCAGGCCGGCATGGAACATGGCCTTGACCGGGGACTGGCCCTCGGCGAGCTTCTGCGCGCCGGTGGCGGCGGCGACCAGGCCGGGTCCGCCGCCCTGCTTGGCGTACTCGCTGAGCCGCCCGGTGGCGCCGGTGATCCGCTCGGTGACCACGTGCATCGCCCGCTCGCCGATGGCGGAGGCGAGGTTGCGCAGTTCGCCGCCGAGCTGGTCCCGGGCCTTGTCCGCGAGGTTGCTGGTCGCCATGGTCACCGCCCCCGCTGCCGTCGCGCGACGGCCGGGCGCGCGCCCCGGTCCGTCTCGTCCTCCGCCGTCGGCTGCTCGTCCAGCTCCTCCTCGTCGTCGGGGGCCGAGCGCTGGTCATCCGCCGGCTCCTCGTCCGGCCGGCCGGCGTCGGACCGGCCGCCGGCGGACCTCCGGCGCAGCGCGTCGGCGCTGCCGCGCAGCTTGCCGCTGAGCGCGTCGATGCCGCTGCCCGCGGCCGCGGTCGCCGCGGCCTTGCCGGCGGTGGCCAGCGGGGCCCCCAGCTTGCCGAGGCCGCCGAGCTGGGGGACGTTCAACAGGTCCGTGCCGAGTTGCTTCAGGCCACCCGGGCGCTGGCTGGCCCGTCCGGCCGCGACGGCGGCGGCCAGGGTCAGGGCCGTACGCATCTTCTTCCGGCGACCGAGGAGGTAGCCGAAGCCCACCGCCAGCGCCACCCGTGCTCCGCTCTTCATCAGTTCTCCTTCGCTCCCCGGCGGAAGCGGACACCCTCGTCTGGAGCAGGCCCGGAAAGCAGCTACCGGGGATCAGCGGAAAGGGCCTGCAACCGACGTTCCGTATCTGCGGACCCGGCGGGCAGTACCCGTCACCCCACCGACAAAACATTCCGGAGAGGGACGTGGAGACGCGTTTAACTGCGGAATTGGAAACCCGGCAAGCGGCGGGTCAAAGCGCGCAAAGCGGGCAGACAGGCCGTCTGGACCAGGGAAAAGTCAAATCGCTTGTCTGAGGGCAATTAGCGATTCAGTGTGCCGGCAGAGCGGAATCAAGACACATTTCCGCGTGCAGCTTTCCGTCTTTCTCGCGCAATTCAGCGCCGCATTTACGAAGAACTGACACGGCGCCCTGGTTGTCCGGCGTCGTCTCGGCCACGACCGTGTGCATGCCGGCCGCCGCGGCGGCGTGGAGCAACTCCCGCAGGGCCGCCGCGCCGAGCCCCTGGCCGCGCGCCGAGCGGCCGAGCCACATCCCGGTCTCCACCGTCCCCGGCTCCTCGCAGCGGGTCATCCGGACCATGCCGACCACCTCGCCGCCGGCCACGATCGCGTACATCCGGGTGCGGGTCGGGCCGTCCAGCCCGCCGAAGCTCGCCCGGTGGAACTCGCGGAACGCCTCCCGGCGGGCCAGCGACCAACCCGCCGGCGCCTCCACCGGGGGCATGACGTCCTCCGGCTCCGCCTCGGCGGCCGCTACGGAGAGCAACGGCTCCAGGTTGCGCTCGTCCACCGGTTCCAGTCGTACGGCACCCGTCACGAGCCGCAGTCTGCCGGTCGTACCGGCCCAAGTCCACCCCTTTGGACCCGGACTGCCGGTCCGGCGGAGGGGGTCGGCCGGTCGTACCCCCGGGGTGTTCCGCCTCACGCTGCGTTGTCAGCCGACCGGTCCGTTCTGGCCGTGAGGGTGCTCACGCCGCCGGACCGAACTCGCAGAGCATTACCGAGGCGTCGTCGGTGCGCTTGTGCCGGCGCAGGCGGTCCGGGTGGTCCCGCTCCGCCTCCCGGACCCGGTCGATCAGCCCTTCCGGGCCCTCGGTGGCCGCCACGTCGAGCAGGCCGGCCCAGTCGAAGAGGCCGAACTGCTCGACCGCGCAGGAGGCGCCGTCGCTGAGCAACGCGGCCCGCCGCAGCGCACCCGGCCCGCGCAGCGGCAGCGTCCCGGTCACCCCGTGGTACGCCGCGTCCGGGTTGCTGGCGGCCGCCCAGTAGCCGTGGGTCCGGTTCATCAGGCCCCGTTGCGCGGTCACCGCCCGGTGGAACCGGGTCGCCGCGTCGACGCCCCCGTCCGGCAGCGCGGCGGCGGTCCGGCGCAGGTCGTCCAGCGCCGCGTCCAGCCGGTCGTCGGAGACCACGTCGACCCGGTCGCCGGTGTCGAGCACCAGAGGGCTGTCGCACAGCACCAGGTAGTCCACCTGGTCGCCGCCCTCGCGGAGCAGGCAGACGGTGGAGGACGGGGTGCCCGGGTGGTCCAGGTCGCACTCCCCGCCGTGGTCCGCCCGCACCGCCAGGATCGCCGCCGCCAGGCTGCTCATGAGCGTCGCCGCCGGGCGGGACGCGACGGCCAGGCCGATCCGGGCGGCCAGGTGCCGCACGTACCAGGCCGGCCCGTGCACGCACCCGGTGTCGAAACCCTCCGGCACCGTCGCCCCGTCGAGCACGCCCACCAGCGGGCCGAACTGGAACACCACGTCCTCGTTCTCCAGCCGCCCGGGTGCCGGGTCGGAGGCGGAGCGTACCCGCATCATCGGCGCCGTTCCGACCGGTCGGGCCGGCCGGCTGCCGGTCGCGTACCGGCGATCTGGTGCCCCCATCCGTCTGCTCCCTCCGTCGCCGCCCGCCGCCTACCCGGACCGCCGGTGCCCATGCCGGGACGGGCGGAGTCGCGGCGATCGCGGCCGGTCAGCGCCGCCGGTTCCGGGCCCGGGACGAGCGCAGCCTGCGGAGCCGGCCGACCAGCACCGGTTCGGCGGCCAGCGCGGCCGGCTGGTCGAGCAGCGCGTTGAGCAGTTGGTAGTAGCGGGTCGCGGAGAGCCCGAAGGTGTCCCGGATGGCCTGTTCCTTGGCGCCCGCGTGCTTCCACCACTGCTGCTCGAAGGCGAGGATCTTGCGTTCCCGCTCGGTCAGCCCGTCGGTCTCACCGGGCTCCGCCGCGGGTGCCGCCTCCGCGGGCACCTCGTCCGGCGGCGCGGACTCGACCGCGGGGGCGGAGCGGGGTGGCGGGACGGTGACGCCGGCCTCCCGGCGCGTGACGTGGGCGGTCCCGGACGGCTCGGGCCGGTCGTCGGTGACGGCCCGCTCCGTGGCGTCGGCGGGCATGGCGCTCCTCACGAGAACGGGCGACCGGCGCGACGGCGCCGGCCGGGGGACCCCAGCGTAACCAGGGTCCGCCCGGCCCGCATCGGACGCGGCGTCCGGTCAGGAGATGTCGCGCCGGCGCATCGACCAGAACGCGCCGATCAGCACCGCGGCGGCGCCCACCCCGAAGACCAGGGCCGACTGCTGCCAGGTGATCACGAGCTTTGCCGGTTCGCACGCGCCCTTGGCGAACTGGCAGGTGTCGTAGTCGAACAGTTCCGCCTGCTTCATGAACCAGGACTGGGCGTACGTGGAGAGCACGTACCGGTCGCCGAACGGGACGGAGAGCACGTTCACCGCGATCCGGATGCCGATCTCGCTGATCGCGAAGATCGCCACGGCCGCGCCGAGCGCCATCGCGGTGTGCCGCCCCAGCGAGGCGAGCGCGAAGGCGACCGCGCCGACCAGCAGGATGAGGCCGACCGCCCGCAGCCCGTCCAGGCCGATGGAACGCCACACCCCGGCGGTCACCTTGGCGGTGGTCCCCCGGTAGCGGCCGATGAGCCAGAAGGCGAGGGTCCAGAAGGAGCCGAGCACCAGGCTCACCCCGAGCACGGTGGTGAGCAGCGCGGCCAGCTTGGTGCCCAGCACGGCGAGCCGTTTCGGCCGCCAGAGCAGCAGGTTCATCATCCCGCCGGTGCTCCACTCGGCGCCCACGTAGGAGGCGCCGACGATGAACGCGAAGAGCGCCACCGCCCCGGCGAAGACGGCGATGAACATGGGGAACTCGGCCCGGAAGTCGAACTGGTAGGGCAGGTTCCACTTCGGGTCGAACATCTCCGGCTGCGGCTGCCAGTCCCGGCCGCAGTTCGGGCCGTACCGGTCCTCGGTGTTCTGGTCGCCGCGGGCCTTGGCGGCGTCGCAGTCGGCGACCGACTTCTTCCAGTCCTCCACCGCCCGCTGGTACTGGGCGTCGGACTCGGCCTGGGCGGCCGCCACCGTCTCCTTGGAGAGCTGGTGACTGGAGAAGCTGAACGCGGTGGCCACCGCGGCCAGCCCGAGCAGCAGCAGGACGAGCAGCAGCCGGGTGACCCGGCGCTTGCCGAGCCGGCGCAGTTCGGTGACGTACAGGCTCATGCGCCCCAACCTCCCGTGGTGGCGCCGCTGCCCGGCTCACCGACCTTCATGGACTGGTCGACCTGCCGGTGCTGGCCGGGAACCGGCGCGGTGGCGGTCAGTTCGAGGAAGACGCTCTCCAGGTCGACCGCGACGGGGGTCAGCTCGCTGACGTAGAGGCCCTGCTCGGCGAGGACCCGGCTGACCGCGGCCGGCTTGTCGACCCCGGCGAGCATCAGGTGGTCGGGCTCGGCGGTGACCCGGATCCCGGCCCGGGTCAGGGTCTCGGCGGCCTGCGGCAGGTCGGTGACCGCCTCCAGGCGGACCCGCACGGCACCCTGCGAGTGGGCGGCGAGCACCTCGTCGACCGGCCCGAACGCGACCCGCCGGCCCAGCGAGATGATGGTGACCGAGTCGCAGATGAGCTGGATCTCGCCGAGGATGTGGCTGGAGAGCACCACTGTCATCCCGGCGGCGGCGAGGTCGCGCATGAGCCCGCGCATCTCCCGGATGCCGCCCGGGTCGAGGCCGTTGGCCGGCTCGTCCAGGATCAGCAGCTTCGGGTTCTTGAGCAGCGCGGAGGCGACCGCGAGCCGCTGCTTCATGCCGAGCGAGTAGGTCTTCACCCGCTCCCCGGCCCGGTCGCGCAGCCCCACCAGCTCCAGCACCTCGTCGACCCGCTGCCGGGGCAGCTCACCGGCCTGCGCGAGCAGGCCGAGGGTGTCCCGGGCGGAGAAGTGCGGGAAGAACTGCGGGCTCTCCACGATGGCCCCGACCTGGCCGGCGACCGCGGGCAGCGCCTGCGGCAGCTCCTGGCCCAGGATGGCCATCCGGCCGCCGTTGGGCCGGATGAGCCCGAGCAGCGTGCGCAGGGTGGTGGTCTTGCCCGAGCCGTTCGGGCCGAGGAAGCCGTGCACCTGGCCGGCCTCGACCCGCATGTCGAAGCCGTCGAGCGCGTGGCGGACCCCGCGTTTCCGGCTCCGGTACGTCTTGCGGAGACCCTCGATCTCCAGGACAGCCGACAAGCTGACCTCCCCCGATAAGTAGGTGACAGCGGACACCATACGCGGTATGCAGCCGGAGACAATACCCGGTATGCATCGGGGTTTTCCCGGATTCGGGGTCAGGCGCAGGGGAAGGCGCGCCGGGGAGCCGCGTCAGGCGCAGACGACGTGCACGCCCGCGTCGCGGAACGCCTGCACCACGGCGGGGGACGCGCCGGAGTCGGTCACCAGCGTCTCGATCCGGTCCACCGGGCAGATCCGGGCGAAGGCGTGTCCGCCCAGCTTGGACGAGTCGGCGATGACCACGACCCGCTTGGCCCGGGCCACCATGAGGCTGTTCATGGCCGCCTCGCCCTCGTGGTGGGCGGCGGCGCCGAGCTGCGGGTCGATCGCGTCCACGCCGAGCAGCGCCACGTCCAGCGTCACCTCGCGCAGCAGCGCCCCGCCCAGCGGGCCCACCAGCTCGAACGACTTGGGCCGGACCACGCCGCCGGCCACCACCACCTTCATCCGCGAGCGCACCAGCAGCTCGTTGGCGATGTTCAGGGCGTTGGTGACGACGGTGAGCTGCGCACCCTCGGCGCTGGTGTTCAGGTCGGGGCGGACGGCGAGGGCCCGGGCCACCTCCGTGCTGGTGGTGCCGCCGTTCAGGCCGACCACGGTGCCCGGCGAGACGAGCGCGGCGGCGGCCGCCCCGATCCGCTGCTTCTCGGCCGAGTGCTTGGCCGTCTTGTAGCGCAGCGGCAGGTCGTAGGAGACACCGTTGGCGACGGCGCCGCCCCGGGTACGCGTGATCATCTGCTGCTGCGCGAGCTGGTCGAAGTCACGCCGGATGGTGGCCTGGGAGACGTCCAGGCGCTCGGCCGCCTCCTCGACGCTGACCCGGCCGCTGTCGGTCAGCATCTCGAGCAGCGCGTTCCATCGCGCGTAGCGGTCCACCGCGGGGGCCTCCACTGGCTCTTGCACGAACGGTGATTGATTGCGTGCACAGTAGTGCGCGAAACTGGTCAGGCGCAAAACCCTGTCCTGCGCGATCTGGGAGCCGGTTGCCACGGCCACCCCGAATCGCGCAGAATGACGCGCGAAAGGCGGCCATATCGCGCCGTATTGCGCAAGGTCTCCCCTGGCGAGGAGTTGTCATGGCGTACGTGCACGCGGAGATCGCGAGCCAGCCCGACTGCTGGCGGGAGGCGGCGCGACTCGCCCCGACCGTCGCCGACCGCCTGCCGCGCCCCGGCGAGCGGGTCGCCGTCGTCGGGTGCGGCACGTCGTGGTTCATGGCGGCCGCGTACGCCGGGCTGCGCGAGCGCGCCGGCCAGGGCGAGACCGACGCCTTCCAGGCCAGCGAGTTCCCCACCGGCCGCCGCTACGACCGGCTCATCGCCATCACCCGCTCCGGCACCACCACCGAGGTGCTGGACCTGCTCGCCGCACTGCGCGGGCAGGTGCCCACCACGGTCCTGGTGGGTGACCCCGCCTCGCCGGCCGTCGAACTGGCCGACGCGGCGGTGCCCCTGCCCTTCGCCGACGAACGCTCGGTGGTGCAGACCCGCTTCGCCACCACCGCGCTCGCGCTGCTCCGCGCCCACCTCGGCGAGGACCTGGGCCGGCTGGCCGCCGACGCCGAGGTCGCCGTCCGGGCCCCGCTGCCGATCGACCCGGCCACCATCGAGCAGGTCACCTTCCTCGGCCGCGGCTGGACCGTCGGGCTGGCCCAGGAGGCCGCGCTGAAGTGCCGCGAGGCGGCCACCTTCTGGGCCGAGGCGTACCCGGCCATGGACTACCGGCACGGCCCCATCTCGATCGCCGCCCCGGGCCGGCTGGTCTGGGCGTTCGGCGGGATCCCGGAGGGGTTGCCCGAGGACGTCGCCGCCACCGGCGCGGCCTTCGTGCACAGCCGGACGCACGGCTGCCACACCGTGCTGACCAGCTGGGCGGCCGGGCGCAACCCGGTCGACCCGATGGCGGACCTGATCCTCGCCCAGCGCTTCGCCGTCGCGCTGGCCACCAGCCGCGGCCTCGACCCCGACGCTCCTCGCCACCTGACCCGGTCCGTGGTGCTCGCATGACGCCAGGCGACGAGGTCGTCGTCGCGCTGGACGTGGGCGGCACCGGGATGAAGTGCGCCCTGGTCCGGCCGGACGGCGCCACCGTCCACGCGGAGCGGCACGCCACCGACGCGGCGCGCGGCCCCGAGGCGGTGGTGGGCACGATCCTCGACGTGGCCGAAGGGCTGGCCGGCAAGGCCCGCGCCGACGGCCTCACCCCGGTGGCGTGCGGCATCGCCGTGCCCGGGGTGGTCGACGAGGCCCGCGGCGTCGCGGTCTGGTCGGCGAACGTGGGCTTCCGGGACGTACCCCTGCGGGACCTGGCGCGGGAGCGGCTCGGCCTGCCCACGGCGCTCGGCCACGACGTGCGGGTGGGCGGCCTGGCCGAGGCCCGGCTCGGCGCCGGGCGGGACGCCGGCCACGTGCTCTTCGTCGCGATCGGCACCGGCATCGCCGCCGCCCACGTGGTCGACGGGTGGGCCGCCGTCGGCGCGCACGGCGCCGCCGGGGAGATCGGGCACATCCTGGTACGCCCAGACGGCCCGCCCTGCGGCTGCGGCCGCCCCGGCTGCCTGGAGGCGGTGGCGTCGGCCTCGGCCATCGGCCGCCGCTACGCCGAGCTGTCCGGCGCCCCGGCCACCGCCGCCGAGGTGGCCGACCGGGCGGCGGCCGGCGAGCCGCTGGCCGGCCGCGTCTGGCGGGAGGCGGTCGAGGCGCTGGCCGACGGCCTGGCCACCGGGCAGGCGCTCTTCGACGTGGCGACCATCGTGATCGGCGGCGGGCTGGCCCAGGCCGGTCCCCGGCTGTTCGACCCGCTGCGCACGGCGCTGCGCGAGCGGCTGACCTTCCACCGGGAGCCGCGCCTGGTCGCCGCGGCCCTCGGCGACGAGGCCGGCTGCCTCGGCGCCGCCCTGCTGGCCCTGGACACCCTGGCGAAGGAGAGCCGATGACCCTGCGCGTGACCGGCAAGGTGGTGACCCCGACCGGCGTGATCCGGCAGGGTTGCGTCGAGATCGCGGGCGACCGGATCCGGGCCGTCGCCGAGTACCCCACGGTGCGTGACGGGCACTGGATCGTGCCGGGCTTCGTGGACATGCACACCCACGGCGGGGGCGGGCACACCTTCACCACCGGTGACGCGGAGTCGGCCCGCCAGGCCGCCGACTTCCACCTCGGTCACGGCACCACCACGCTGCTGGCCAGCCTGGTCAGCTCGCCGTTCCCGCTGATGCGCGAGGCCACCGCCGCGTACCGGCCGCTTGTCGAGTCCGGGGTGCTGGCCGGCGTCCACTTCGAGGGGCCCTACCTGTCGGCGGCCCGCTGCGGCGCGCAGAACCCGGAGTTCCTCCGCGACCCGTCCACCGAGGAGCTGGCCGAGCTGATCGAGCTGGGCGGCGGCGCGGTCCGGATGGTCACGCTGGCCCCCGAGCGGGACGGCGCGGTGGAGGCCGTCAAGCTGCTGGTCGGCCACGGCGTGGTGGCGGCGGTCGGGCACACCGACGCCACCTGGGAGCAGACCCGGGCGGCCGTGGCGGCCGGCGCGAGCGTCGGCACCCACCTGTTCAACGGGATGCGTCCGGTGCACCACCGCGAGCCGGGGCCCGTGGTGGCCCTGCTGGAGGCCCCGAACGTGGTCTGCGAGCTGGTCGCCGACGGCGTGCACCTGCACGACGGCATGCTCGGCTTCGCCACCTCGGTGGCCGGCCCGGACCGGGCCGCCCTCATCACCGACGCGATGGCCGCCGCCGGCATGCCCGACGGCGAGTACGAGCTGGGCGGCCAGGCCGTCACCGTGGCCGACGGGGTGGCGCGGCTCAGCCGGGACGGCGCGATCGCCGGCAGCACGCTGACCATGGACGCCGCCCTGCGGCACGCCGTCGGCGCGGGGATTCCCCTGCCGGACGCTTGCCGGATGGTCGCCACCACGCCGGCCCGGGCCATCGGCCTGGGCGACCGGCTGGGCGCGCTCCAGGCCGGCCTCCGGGCCGACCTGGTCGTCCTCGACGACGACCTCAACGTGGTCCGGGTGATGCGCGCGGGCGCCTGGGTGGAGTGAGGCCCGGCCCGCTCAGCCGGCTGCCGGCACCTCGACGCCGAGCACCGCCTGCTCGTCCGGGCGGTGCACCAGCACGTCGGCCAGGTACGACTGCACCGCCTGGCGCATGCCGACGTCCCGGCCGGCCCGCTCCGAGAGCAGCCACTTGTGCTCGATGATCTGGGCGAACAGCTCCTGCGGCTCCAGCTTGCGGCGCAGGTGCGCCGGCACCGCCCGGACCACCGGCTCGAACACCTCGGTGAGCCAGCGGTGCGCGGCCTGCTGCTCGTCGGTCAGGTCGCTCTCCACCCGGTACGCGTCCAGGTCGTTGAGGAGCTTGCGCGCCTGGTTCTCCTCGGCGTCCAGACCGGTGAGCCGGAGCAGCCGCCGGGTGTGGTAGCCGGCGTCGACCACCTTGGGCCGGACCAGGTATCGCCCGTTGTCGACCGTCGACATGGCCACCTCGGCGACGTCGAAGCCCAGTTCGTTGAGGCGGCGGATCCGGCCCTCGATGTCGTGCCGGGCCTCCCGCTCGACCTGCTGCTCGTAGGTGATCTCGTGCCAGAGCCGCTCGTAGCGCCGCACGACCTCCTCGCACACCACCTCGGGGTCGATCGACTCGTGCAGCAGGCCGGCGGCCTGGAGGTCGAGCGCCTCGCCGAAGATGTTGACCCGGGCGATCTCCAGGTCCTCGCTGCGCTGGCCGTTGGAGAGCGACGGGTGCAGCGCGCCGGTCTCGGCATCCACCAGGTAGGCGGCGAAGGCGCCCGCGTCCCGCCGGAACAGCGTGTTCGACAGCGAGCAGTCGCCCCAGAAGAAACCGGTCAGGTGCATCCGCACGATCAGCGCGGCCAGCGCGTCCAGCAGCCGGTTCATCGTCTCCGGGCGCAACGTGTTGGAGAACAGCGCCCGGTACGGCAGCGAGAACTGGAGGTGCCGGGTGATCAGCACCGGGTCGAGCGGCTCGCCGTCGTCGGTCTGCCGGTCGGCCACGATCGCGATCGCCTCGACGGACGGGAAGTCGATCCGCTCCAGCGCCCGGAGCAGGTCGTACTCCCGTTCCGCGACCCGCTCGCCGGTCTCCTTCACGGCGTAGACGTAGCCGCCGAGCCGGACGAACCGCACGATGTGCCGCGAGATGCCCTGCGGCAGCGCGACCAGGTGTTCGGCAGGCCACTCCTCCAGCGGGGTCGACCAGGGAAGGTCGAGCAGCGCCGGGTCGACGAGGGCCGAGGTGATCCGCACGGCCACAAGTGTGACCGCTCACCCGGCCGAGCGCCTCCCTTCGTGGTTGGGCCCACAGCCGCCGCCGCCCGCGCCGGTCCGGCGCCGCGGGCGGCCGGTAGCGTGGTCGCGTGCGGGAGACCACAGGGGTACGCCGGATGCCGCGCCTCCGGCCCGTCCGGCCGGCCGGCTGGTGGTTCGACGGGCTGCTGCTCGCCGCCCTCGTGGCGCTCACCGTGGCGCTGGCCGAGGGGCACCTCTTCGGGCTCGACCGGGCCGTCGCCGACTGGTCCGCCGCGCACCGGCCGACCGCCGCCCGGTGGGCCGCCATGGTGCTGAACCTGCTCGGCCAGGGCACACCGCTGACCCTGCTCGCGGCGGGGCTCGGCGTGCTGCTGGCGGTGCGACTCCGCTCGATCCGCCCGGTGCTGCCGCCGGTCACCGCGTTCGCGCTCACCTACCTGACCATCGGGCCGTTGAAGGTGTGGACCGCACGGCCCGCGCCGAGCGCCAGCGTGAAGGAGCCGTTCCTGGCGCCCGAGCAGACCCTGCCGCTGTTCCAGCACGACCTGCCGGTGCGCTTCGCCCAGTCGTACCCGTCTGGGCACGTGGCCAACGCGATCGTCTGGTACGGCGTGCTCGCCCTGCTGCTGGCCCCCCTGCTGCGCACCTTCGGCCGGACCGTCCCGCCCCGGCTGGTCACCGTGGTCCGGGTGGTGCCGCCGCTCGTCGTCCTCTGCACCACCATCTACCTGGGCTGGCACTGGCTCACCGACTCGGTCGCCGGGCTGCTGCTCGGCCTGCTGCTGGACCGCCTGCTGCACCGGGCGCCCTGGGACGACCTTCCGTTGCCCGGCCCGCTGCGCCACCGGGACCGGCCGTTCACCTCCATGACCTAGCCTGCGCTGGTGGCAGAACTGGCGCGCCGGCTGGGCGTACCCGACGCGGTCGTCATCGGGCTCGGGTCGATGCTCGGCGCGGGCGTCTTCGTGGTCTTCGCCCCCGCCGCGGCGGCGGCCGGCGGCGCCGGCCTGCTGGTCGCACTGGCCCTCGCCGGCTTCATCGCCTTCTGCAACGCGACCAGCTCGGCCCGGCTCGCCGCCCGCTACCCGGAGTCCGGCGGCACCTACGTCTACGGCCGGGAGCGACTGCACCCGTTCGCGGGGTTCCTCGCCGGCTGGGGCTTCGTGATCGGCAAGACCGCGAGCTGCGCCGCCATGGCCCTGACCATCGGGGCGTACCTCTGGCCGGGGCGGGCGCGGCTCATCGCGGTCCTCGCGGTGCTGGCCGTGACCGCCGTGAACCTGCGCGGCATCGGGAAGACCGCGGCGGCCACCCGGGTGCTGGTCGGCGTGGTGCTCACGGTGCTCGCCGTGGTGGCGGTGACCGGCGCCCCGCACGTCGCGACCGACCGGCTGGCCGGGTTCGCCGACACCGGTGTCCGGGGCGTGCTCACCGCCGCCGGCCTGCTCTTCTTCGCCTTCGCCGGTTACGCCCGGATCGCCACGCTCGGCGAGGAGGTCCGCGACCCGGAACGCACCGTCCCGCGCGCGGTGCCGCTGGCGCTCGGCGTGGTGCTGGCCATCTACCTGGTGCTGGCCGTGGTCGCGGTCGGCGTGCTGGGCGAGCAGCGGCTCGGCGACTCGACCGCACCGCTGGCCGAGGTGGTGACCGCGGCCGGGCTGCCCGGCCTGGCCTGGCTGGTGCGGGCCGGGGCGACAGTGGCGGTGACCGGGGTGCTGCTCTCCCTGCTGGCCGGGGTCGGCCGGACCACGCTGGCGATGGCCCGCCGCCGGGACCTGCCGGGCGCGCTGGCCGCCGTGCACCCGCGCTACCAGGTGCCGCACCGCGCCGAGCTGGCCGTGGCCGCCGTGGTGATCGTCGTGGTGTCCCTGGTCGACGTCCGCGGTGCGATCGGCTTCTCCAGCTGCACGGTGCTGGTCTACTACGCGATCGCCAACGCCTCGGCGCTCACCCTCGGCCGGGATCCGGCCCGGAAGCTGCCGGTGCAGCTGCTCGCCGCGCTGGGGCTGGTCGGCTGCCTGCTGCTCGCGGTCAACCTGCCGGTCGCCAGCGTGCTCACCGGCTTCGGCGTGCTCGCCCTCGGCGCCGCCTGGTACGCCCTCCGCCACACCACCCGGCCAACATGACCCGCTACTCGGACGCCGGTCGAGTACAGATGATCCAGATGTCGTACTCCTCGACTGTCACTCCGCAGACCGCGTCACCGGCGACAGACATCGCGACGAACTCCGGCTGACCGGGGTAGGGCCCGAGCTCTCCGAGACGCACCGGCTCGCACGGCAACCGCACGAGCGCCCAGGCAGCGTCACCGCCCGACAGGCTCACCAGCAGACGCCCGTCGCCGGTCACCACCCGGTGCTCGACCAGCAGACGGCGCCACTCCCGCTCCAGCTTGGCCTGCCCATCCTCCTCGTCGTGGCCGATCCGGCACGTGGGTTGCGCCAGGGAGCTGATCACTGGTCGCCAAGCCGCGGTAACCGACGGCAACCCCGGCGGGGCGAAGGGCGACTCAAGGACCTCCAGGCCGGCCGCACCGAGCCGGTCAATCGACGACACCATCACTCCAGGCACCAGGTGGAAACTGCCGGGGCAGCATCATTCGTCCGGTTGGCGGGGGGCCGGGGCGCCGGCCGGGGCGGGCGGCGGCACGGGCGTGGTCTCGCGGAGCAGGGCCGTCAACCCGGCGCGGCGGGCCACCACTGTCAGCCGGTCCCCCGCGTGGATCACCATCCGCGGGTCGGCGGACCACTCCGTCTTCTGCCCGGCCCGGGTGTAGGCCAGCAGGCGCACCTCGCCGGGACGGGCCACAGCGGCGAGCGGCCGGCCGTCGAGCGGTGAGCCGGCCACCACCGGCACCTCGGTGACCAGCAGCGCGTGCCGGTCGACCGGGATGGTGGCGATCACCGCGCGGTCCAGCATGGCCGCCGCGAACGCCGGTGCGGCCAGGTACGACACGCTGCGCGAGATCCCGATGCCGAACGCCTGCTGGATCCGCTCGGCGAAGTCGCCGTCGAAGAGGCGCAGCACCACCCGCAGGTCGGGGTCGAGGGACCGGGCGTTGAGCGCGGCGCGGAGGTTGACCCCGTCGTCGGTGGAGACCACCACGAGCGCCTGGCTGGTGTCGACGGAGGCGGCCCGCAGCGTCTCCTCCTGCCCGGCGTCCCCGATGATCAGCGGCACGCCGAGCCGGTGCGCCAGCGGGGCGCCGCGCGCCTCCGGGTTCTTGTCGATGGCCACCACCTCGACCCCGAAGTCGTGCAGTTGCGCCATGACCCGGGTGCCGATGTTGCCCAGCCCGACCACCACCACGTGCCCGGACCGGTCGGGCTGGATCCGGCCGGCGTGCAGGGCGAGCCGGGCGTTCACGATGCCGTCGACGACGGCGGCCGTGATGAGCGGGATGAGCGCCAGCCCGGCCAGGTTGAGCACCACCTGCATGACCTGGGCGGCGAGCGGCTTGTTGACGTCCGGGTCCTGCCCGCTGAGGGTGGTGACGAGGGTGAGGTAGAGCGCCTCGGACCAGGTCACGTCCGCCGCCCGGGCGTTGAGCCAGCCGAGCACGGCGATCACCGCGAGCAGCACCAGCACCGCCACGCCGATCTTGCGGGTGGCGAAGCTGCGGAGCGCGCGGAGCAGCACCGCCACCGGCTGCCGGCGACGGCGGGCGCGGACCAGCCGGCGGGCGGCCAGCTCGGTGCCGGGCGGCCGCCCGGTCGCCTCGGCCAGCACCACGTCGGCCGATGACTCGTCGGCGGGCAGCACCCGGACCAGCTCCGGGTCGGTGGTGACGGCCAGCCCGCTGACCACGTCCTGCGGGCGTACGTCGGCGCGGCGGGCCACGTAGAGGGTGCGGCCGGCGTGCCGGAAATGGGTGGGGGCCAGCTCGCCGAGGGCGGCGGCCACGAACGCCGGGGCGGAGATCGAGGCGTCGGAGAGCACCGCCGAGTCGGGGAAGAGCTGCCGCACGCCGTTGGCCAGGCTGGTGTTGAACATCCGGACCACCAAGCGCAGCCGGGGCTCGACCTCCTGGGCGCACAGCGCCGCGTGCATGTTGCCCACGTCGTCCTGGTGCAGCAGGGCCAGCCCGTCCGCCCCGGCCAGCCCGGCCCGGCGGAAGGCGGCCTCGTCGAGCCGGTCCGCCCGGACGACCTGGACGCCCGGGAGATCCCGACCGTCGGGCCCCTCGGAGCGTCGGCGCTCCGGCACCACGAGGGTGACCCGCACCCGGCCGGCGGGCGGGTCGGTGGCGAGCAGCGAGCGGACCACCCAGTAGGCCAACGGGTCCGAGCCGCAGACCACGTAGTGCGGACGGACGTCGCCGTTCATCTTCAGCCGCCATCCGGTCGCCCGGCGCGCGCGGTCGCGGAGGGGCTCGGCCATGTCCGGATCGTAGTCAGTCGCTCGCAGCGCGCGCAGCCCCCTCGATCATGAACGCATGGTGCCGGCCAGTACGGGTAGAGCACCGCCATGCAGACGTTCCTGCCGTATCCGGACTTCCTGGCCAGCGCCCGGACGCTGGACCAGAAGCGGCTGGGCAAGCAGCGCGTGGAGACCATCCAGGTGCTGCGGGGGCTGACCCGGCCGGACTACGGCTGGCGCAACCACCCGGCGGTGAAGATGTGGGCCGGGTACGAGGAGGCGCTGACCCGGTACGGCCTGGACATGTGCGCGGTGTGGTGCGAGCCGGGCCGGGCGGACACCTGCGCGGCCACCATGGCCACCGACCTCGCCACCGCCTGCGGCATCGACGTCATCCGCACCCAGGCGGAGCTGGCCGAGGCCGGCGAGCTGCCGCCCTGGCTGGGCCGGGAGGACCTGCACCGCAGCCACCGGTCGTCGCTGCTGCGCAAGGACCCGGCGCACTACGGCCCGCAGTTCGACGGCGTCCCGCCCGATTTGGAGTACGTCTGGCCGGCGTCGGACCGGCCGCGCCGCTGTCTGCTGCCGCCGGAGGCGTGAGCCGGCAGACTGGAGGCTCCCGTCGGGCGGAGGCGCAGATGGCACTGTCGCGAGTGGTCGGCCGGCTCATCGGCGTACGCCGGCACGTGGTGGACCCCGGCGGTGGTGGCGCCCCGCGCGTGCCACCGCGGGTGCGGGCCGTGGTGGTCGGCGGCGGCATCGCCGGCATGTCGGCGGCCGTGGTGCTTGCCGAACGCGGCGTCCAGGTGACAGTGCTGGAGGCGGCGCCGCACCTGGGCGGCCGGCTCGGCGCCTGGCCGGAGGAGCTGCCGCACGGCGTCCAGCGCAACGAGCACGGCTTCCACGCCTTCTTCCGGCAGTACTGGAACTGGCGGAACATCCTGCGCCGGGCCGACCCGGCCCTGCGCTTCCTCAAGCCGGTCCCCGGCTACCCGATCCTCTCCGCCGAGTGGCCGACCGAGGAGTTCGGCCGTCTGCCGCCGGCACCGCCGGCCAACCTGCTCGCCCTGCTGCTGCGCAGCCCCAGCGTGCGCCTGGCCGACCTGCGGGCCATGGACCGGGACGCGGCGTTGCCGCTGCTCACCTACGACCCGGAGCGCACCTACGCCGAGTTCGACGCCCGGACCGCCGACGAGCTGCTCACCTCGCTGCGGCTGCCGGACCGGGCCCGGGCCATGCTCTTCGAGGTCTTCTCGCACTCGTTCTTCAACCACGAGGCGGAGATGTCGGCCGCCGAGATGATCGCGCAGTTCCACTTCTACCTGCTCGGCAACCCGGAGGGGCTGGCCTTCGACTGCCCGGACCGGGACTACGCCACGGCGATCTGGGAGCCGCTCACCCGGCACGTCGAGCGGCACGGCGCCCGGGTCCGCACCGGCACGGCCGCCGCCCGGCTGGACCGGACGCCGGACGGCTGGCGGGTCACCACCGCCGGCGGCGACATCCACGAGGCCGGGCACGTGGTGCTCGCCGTCGACCCGCCGGCGCTCGCCACGCTTGTCGCCGCCTCTCCCGGCCTGCACGCGGCGGCGCCCGGGCTGGTGGCGCGGATGCCCGCGTTCGGCCGGCCCGGCCCGCCGTACGCGGTGGCACGCTACTGGATGGACGGCGACGTGCGCCCGGACCGGGCGGTGTTCAGCGGGGTGTCCCGCCAGCCCACCCTGGACTCGGTGACCCTCTACCACCGGCTGGAGGACGAGCCGCGGCGCTGGGCGGGGCGGACCGGCGGCTCGGTGGTCGAGCTGCACGCGTACGCCTGCGAGCCGGACGTGCCGGCCGAGGAGCTGGCCGAGCGGATGCGGGTGGAGCTGACCGCGCTGTGGCCGGAGGCGGCCGCCCTGCGGGTACGCGCGCTGCGCGCCCGGGTCGAGGCGCAGGCGCCGGCGTTCACCCCGGGCAGCCACGCCTGGCGGCCGGGGGTGCGCACCGGGGCGGCCGGCCTCTACCTGGCCGGCGACGGCATCCGGACCGAGTTCCCGAGCGCGCTGATGGAACGGTCGGCGGCGACCGGGATCGTGGCCGCCAACCACATCCTGCGGGCGGAGGGGGCGGCGGCCGAGCCGGTCAGCTCGGTCCGCCCGCGCGGCCTGCTGGCCGGCCGGCGCTGACCCGAAACCGGTCATAAGCCTTCAAAAGCTGCACTAGTCTCGACTGACTCCGTCGGCACGGGAGGTCGGGAGGGTGAGCACGGCACCGCGGGTGGACGACGAGCGGGACGACGCGTACGGGCTGCTCCGCGACGAGCGGGCGTGCGTGGTCACCGCGCTGCGCCTGGGCTGGTCGATGGCGGACACCTACCACCACGCGCAGACCACCGACCTGCTCGACGACGCGGACCCGCCCGCGGCCGCCCCGGCGAAGCTCTCCAACGTCACCGAGCTGCCCGGACGGCTCCGGCTCGGGATGAACCTGGACGGGGTGGAGGTGGCGCTCGCCCAGATCGCCGCCCTCACCGCGCCCGGCCGGCCGCTGCCGTCCACCGCCGCCGCCCGGGCCGCCGCCGGGGCGGACCGGGAACCGCTGCTTTTCGCCCTCGACGAGCTGAACGTGGCGGTGCTGCGCTGGACGATGGCCACCAACCACCGGGTGGGCCTGGCCTACCGGCTCGGCCGGTCGCTCGCCGACACGGTCCGGCACGGCGACGCCCACCAGCTGGTCGGGCGGTTCGGCGGGCGGCAGATCCAGATCAGCCGGTGGCTGGACGAGCTGGCCACCGTGCTGCCCCCGTACTCGGCGGCGGTCGTGCGCCACTCGCTGGCCGCGTGGGCGGCGGCGGTCACCCGGGCCGCGATCGGCGACCCGGGCGAGGCGGGGCTGGCGGAGCTGGCCCGCGAGCTGCGCAACCAGGGCGAGCTGTGGCGGGGCGTGCTCACCGGCGGCCTGCACCCGCGCGACCTGCTGGACGAGGAGAACTGGGCGGTGGTGGCCCGGAACCTGATCATCCGCGACCGGAAGCTGGTGGTGCAGGCCGCCCGGGGGATCTTCTGGCCGGTGCTCGTACCCCTGCTGGTGGTGCTGCTGGCGGTGGTCGGGGTGAGCGCCGCGGCGGCGGCCGGCTCGCCCACCACCCGGGCGGCGGTGGCCCTGGTCGGCCTGGGCGCCGGGCTCACCGCGATCTGGCGGTCGGTGTCCACGCCGGCCCTGTCGGTGGCCGCCGAGGTGAACCGGCCGCTGCTGGAGAGCGAGCTGGTGGTGCAGATGGCCGCCCGGATCGGCCGCCCGCTCACCGCCGCGCGCGCCGCCGGTCGGGCCGGCCGGCAGCGGCCCGCGCCGGACGGCGGATCGAAATACGTTGCCCGCGTTTCCGGCGCGGATCTACCGTGAGCGCGCAAGGTCAACCACCGCTCCGGGAGCCGTCGATGTCGCTGCGACACGCCACCACGATGCCGTCGTGGCTGCTCAGCGACGGTTGCCGAGCCGAAGGTCCCCGCCCCGGGTGGCCCGACTGACGCGCCCGCGCGTCCCCGTCGTCGCCGCCCGGTCCCGTGGACCGGGCGGCTTTTTGCTGCCGTACCACCGATCGTGAAGGGAGAGCCCGGTGGACGCCGTCCTCGTCATCAACGCCGACCTCGGCCCGCTGCACCGGGTCACCGTCCAGCACGCGATCCGGATGCTCTGCCGGCGGGTCGCCGAGATCCACGAGGCCGAGCCGGACCAGGTCATCGGGGTCTTCCCGATGCCGCGCGTGGTCCGCCTCGTCCGGTACGTGGTGACGCGCTGGCGGTTCAGCGCCGGCCCGGCCTGGTCCCGGGGCGGGGTGCTGCGCCGCGACGGCCGGCGGTGCGCCTACTGCGACGGCCCGGCCAGCACCGTCGACCACATCCTGCCCCGCTCGCGCGGCGGCCGGAACACCTGGGGGAACACCACCGCCGCCTGCTACGCGTGCAACCAGCGCAAGGGCGACCGGACCCCGGCCGAGGCGGGCATGCCGCTGCGGCGGGAGCCGGGGACGCCGAGCTGGGCCGCCCTGGCGCGGTGACGGACGGCCGGCGGGCACAGGGGGCCGCGTCGGAGGTACGCCTCCGGCGCGGCGCCCGCCGGTCCCGGGAGCCGGGGGTGCGGGAATGGTCCCGCACCCCCGCCGCCATCAGTCGACGGTGACCGAGAACGAGCGCCAGCCGGACGAGGTGCCGTCGGCGTACTTCACCGAGAACCAGAAGTAGGTCCAGCCCGAGGCGGTCGGGGTGAAGGTGACCCGGGCCTTGCCGTCGGCGTCCAGCGACACGTCGAGGTGCTCGCTGTTCTGGGTGGTGAACCAGGTGACGGCGGTCGCGTCCCTGGTGACCGTCGGCGTGACGGTGAAAACGCCCGGCACGCCGACCCCGCCGCCGGACCCGTCGATCGGGTAGACACCGTCCGAGGCGATCGACGGGGCGTCGTCCGCGTAGAGGGTTGTCTCTGCCTGGTAGAGCACCTCGCCCGTGGCGCTGCGCCCGGCGTACGCGAGCGTGTGCTCGCCACCCTTCAACGGGCCGAGGACCGGCTCGGCCACGCCCTGCGCGTCGACCGGGACCGACTGCTCCGCGCCGCCGTCCACCCGGTAGGTCACGGTGGTGATGCCGTTGCCCGGCTGGGTGCCGAACCGCATGCTCACCAGGATGCCGGCACCGGACGGGTCCGGCTCCTGCCTGGTCGACCAGGCGGTGACGGTCAGGTCGCGCACCTTGAAGGTGTACGAGCGCACGGGCGAGCTGTTGCCGGCCCGGTCCACGCTCACCACGTACAGGGTCTGCTCACCCGCGCTGCGGGGTTGCCACCGGATGGTCGCGGCGCCGCCGAGCTGGTCGGCCGGCACCTGGTTGTACATGCTCCACTGGCTGTCGCCGTACCGGAAGCCGACCACGTCCGGCACGCCGTGAGCGGTGAAGAGGAAGGTTCCGGTCACGCTGGTGCCACCGGTGGGGCTGGCCGGGTTCTCCGGGTATTCGGGGGAGGCCACGGTGGGCGCCACACCCGGTGCGGTGCGATCCACGGTGAACCGGCACGGGTCGCTCCACGGCGACCAGGCCCGCTGGTCATAGGTCCGCGCGTGCCAGGCGTACTCGCCGTCGGCCAGGGTGTCCACCGGCACGTTGCCCACGCCACTGAGACCGTCGCCCCCGCTGGAGATGCCGATCGTCATCGCGGTGGTGGCCGACGGGTCGGCGAGCGGCCAGAACTCGAACTCCGGGGTCAGGGAGTCGCCGGGATCGCGGTCCCGGTCGGTCATGTCCGCGAAGACGCTGAAGTTGGACCGGGCGAAGTAGTCCGGGCCGCACGGCGTCTCGGTGTTGCCGTTGTAGAGCTTCGTCGGCTTGAGCGGAGCGGTGTTCTTCAACTCCACCTCGAACCGGAACTCGTTGGTCTCCAGCCAGCGGCCGTAGGCGACGTCCCCCTCGTACTTCTTGGGGACCCGCAGCTCGGCGGTGAGCTGATGATCGCCGCGGGTCAGCGCGTCGGTGAGCGCGGTGGTGAGGTTCCACATGGTGCGCCACGAGGTGCAGTCGCCGCCCTCGGCGGTGGCGGTGACCTCCTTACCGATCGTCTTCGGCGGGCTCGACCAGCTGTTGTCGCCGGTGAAGGGCGCGGTGGGCAGCGCGACGACGGTCCGCGGCTTCGCACAGTCGTTCGCGCGGCTCTCGCGGGCGACCAGGGTCGCGCTGCTCAGCCGGCCGACGTAGATGCCGCCGATGTCGAAGGTCACGTAGGCGCGAGAGGTGTGCCGGGTGGACTCCTCGTCGCGCCACGAGCCGACGGGCAGGTCGCCGCCGCTCGGGTAGAAGACGGCCGTGTCCGGGGTGGTGGAGTCGGTGTACGCCAGCAGAGAGGGCGTGAGCACGAAGTGCGGCTCGGCGGCGGCGGCCGACACCGGGGGGAGCACGACGGCTCCCAGCACCAGTGCGGCGATCGCCCCCCGCAGTGTCGTGCGCCCGCGCCCCCGTGCGTCGCGGGTTCTGAGTGTCACGTGGACGGTCCTCCTTTGTCGATCACCCCCACAACGGGGCGATCGATGAGGATGCTAGCCATCCCGGGCGTCGTGAACCGTCCCGTTCGGGCCCGAGCGGGCCACGTGACCAGGATCTATCTGATCGGCGGAGCCACGCCGTCGACTCGGTGGTCCTCCGCCGAGCCGTACGGCCGGTTCCCGCTTCTCGGGACTGCGTGGGCGGCGCGGTGCGGAGTAGCGTGCTCGCGACCGGAGCACCGGTCGTGGGCAGGCGGACCGGCGACAGGGCATCCCGCGGGCCGGCACCCGCTCGCTCCCACCGTCGAAACGGGGGAAACAGATGACCAGACCCGCCAGCAGGCGCGCCGCGCTCGCCGCCGGCCTGCTGCTGAGCCTCACCGCCGCGCTGACCGCCACGCCGGCGTACGCCGAGGAACCCACGCCGGGCGCGATCACCGGCCACGTCGTGACGGAGAAGCCCGGCAGCGTCACCGTCAACCTCTTCACCACCGACGGCGCCAGCAGCGGACAGGTGCTGACCGACGCCGACGGGACCTTCCGCTTCGCCGACGTGCCGGTCGGCACCTACAAGATCCAGTACGGCTTCCTGGGCCGCTACCAGTGGTCGCACGAGAAGCTCGGCTACTCCACCGCCGACGTCGTCACCGTCAGCTCCGGCCAGACGGCCACCGTGCCGGAGGAGACCATGCTCCTGCCCGGCGTGGTCGAGGTCGTGGCCACCGACGCCACCACGGGAGCGCCGGTCGACGCCTTCTGCGCGGGGGTCCAGGAGTATTCGCTCCAGTGTGGAGCGACCGGAGGACACCTGCGGCTGGAGAACCTCGAATCCGGCAGCTACACCCTCTACCTGCGCTCCTCCGACGGTCTGCACGCGCGGCAGGAGGTCAAGGGCGTCAAGGTCGTCCTCGGCCAGACCACCCGGGTCGAGGTGTCCCTCCGACCCACGACCGCCATCACCACGACGGTGGTCGACCGGGCCACCGGCGAGCCGGTGCCCTATACCTGCGTCGCGCTGCTGCCGATGGTCTTCGGCGCGCTCGACGACCAGACCTGCCAGTGGGACGTCAACTACACCGATGACCAGGGCCGGATCACCGTGGGCGAACTCGCTCCCGGCGACTACACGGTGCTCGTCCTACCCGGCGACGACGTGCACGGCATGCAGTGGGTCGGCCGCAACGGCGGAGTCGGCCGGCAGCAGGACGCCCTGCTGGTGACGGGCGAGGGTGGCCGGCTCAGCACGGTGCCGACCGTCCGGCTCGATCCGGCCGCCCGCATCACCGGAACCATTCGGGACGCCGACACCAAGGAGCCGCTGGGCAACGGCTGCGCCGCCGTGCTGCCAGTGCGGCAGGGCAGCTTCGTCCCCGGCGTCGGCCCGTTCTGCGCCGGCTCCGACGGCGTCTACACGGTGCCGACCCTCGGCCCGTACGAGTGGCCGCTCGAGTTCTCCCACTTCTATGACTACGTCGAGCCGTACGCGGCCGTGTGGTCGGGCGGCGCCGCCGACCGGAAGACCGCCAAGGCGATCCGGGCCGGCGTCGACCAGCCGGGCGTCGCCGACGCCTCGCTGACCCGCTCCGGTGCCCGGCTCGGCCTCACCGTCACGTCGGAGGACGGGCAGCCCTACAACGGCTGGTTCGCCGGCGAGGTCTACAACGCCACCACCGGCGACCTGGTGAAGGAGTTCTCGTTCTACGGGCCGCGGGTCGTCGAGGGTCTCGCGGACCAGTCGGTGAAGGTCCGGTACGGGCCCGCCCTCTCCTCGCCGGGAGGCTGGTACGGCGGCACCGACCGCGACTCGGCCACGAGCGTCCGGGTGCGCCACGACCGCACCAGCCAGATCACCATCGTGCTCGCGGATCCGGCCTGACCGGCGCCGGTGGGGGCGGCACGCCCGCCCCCACCGGCGTCCGTAGGCTCGCTCGTCAGCCGGCGGCCGGCGGGGTCCAGCCGAAGCGCGGCGGCCGGCGCTCGGAAACCGCCGCGATCCCCTCGCGGGCCTCGCCGCTCTCCCGCACCTGCCCGTGCCACCAGGCGATCCGGTCGGCGTCGGCGCGCCCGTCGATGATCTCCTTGGCCGCGGCCACGGTGAGCCGGGAGCGCTCGGCGATGGTGGCGGTCATCGCGGCCACCCGGGCGGCGAGCGCGTCGGTCGGCAGCACCTCGTCGACCAGCCCGATCCGCAGCGCCCGCTCGGCGTCGACCAGCTCGCTGGTGAAGAGCAGGTGCTTCGCCGCGGACGGTCCGACGAGCGTGGCCAGCCGCCGGGTGGTCGGCGCGGGATAGACCAGACCCAACCGCGCCGGGGGTACGCCGAACCGGGCGTCCGTCGCGGCCAGGCGCAGGTCGCAGGCGACGGCGAGCTGGCAGCCGCCGCCGACGCAGGCGCCCTCGATGGCGGCCACCGTGGGCCGGCCGAAGGCGGCCAGCCGCTCCTCGGCGGCCACCGCGATGCTGCCGTCCCCGGCCTCCAGCAGCTCGTCCAGGTCGCCCAGGTCGGCGCCGGCGCAGAAGGTGCGGCCGGCTCCGGTGAGCACGAGCACGCGGACCGCCGGATCGGCCTCCAGGCCGTCGAGCAGCACCGGGAGTTGGCGCCACATGGCCGGCGTCATGGCGTTGCGGCGCGCCGGGTTCCGGATCACCACTGTCGCCACCGGGCCGTCGACCGTGACGGTCAGTTCCGCGTCGGACATGGCTCCGACCGTAACGGGCGGGGCCCGGTGACCACCCGCGTGGGGTGGCCGCCGGGCCCCGGGGGTCGGGCGGTCAGGTCAGGAGACGTTGACCGCGGTGTCGTCGATGACGAACGAGGTCTGCAGCGAGGAGTCCTCGGTGCCGGTGAACTTCACTGTGACGGTCTGGCCGGCGTACGAGGCCAGGGAGAAGGACTTCTGGCTGTAGCCGCTGGCCTTGTTCAGGTTCGACCAGGTTCCCAGGGTGGCCAGCACGGTGCCGGAGGAGTTGAGCACCTGCACGGTCAGCTTGTCGTACTGGACGCTGGTGGTGGTCTCGGCCGAGTCGATGTGCAGCCAGAACGTGAAGTTGTACGAGGTGCAGCCGGCCGGCAGGCTCACCGACTGCGACAGCGTGTCGGTGTGGGTGCTGCCGTAGCCGTCCAGCCACGCGTTCCAGGTGCCGGTACGCGGCGGCTGGCCGCTGGAGCCGTACTGGCCGATCACACCCGAGGTCGACGACCACACCGTGTTACCCGACTCGAAGCCCGGGTTGCCGAGCTTCTGGCCGGCCCCCGTGCAGCCGCCGCCCGTGCCGTTCACGGTCAGCGTGTAGGTCGCCGAGTGGTTCACCGAGCCGGCGCCGGTGACGGTCACCGAGTAGGTGCCGGACGGGGTGCTCGCCGTGGTGGCGATGGTGAGCGTGGACGAGCCGCCGGAGGTCACCGAGGACGGGCTGAACGACGCGGTGGCGCCGGTCGGCAGGCCGGACGCGGAGAACGTCACGGTCTGCGCGGTCCCGCTGGTGGTGGCGGTGGCGACGGTGGTGGAGACCGAACCGCCCGCGGTCACCGAGCCGGAGGTCGGGGAGAGCGAGACGGAGAAGTCGTTGCCGGTGGAGCCGCAGGGCGCGTCGTTGCCGGCCACGTTCACCGCGGTCCACGCCGCCTGGACGGTCTTGTACTCGGTGGAGCAGTTGCCGTACAGGTCGGTCGCCGCCTTGAGGGTGTAGGCCCGGGCGGTGTTCGACGGGGTGGTGGTGTTGACGTACGAGGTGTTCGAGGTGAAGTACACGTCGAGCGCCCGGTACCAGATCTTCTCCGCCTTGGCGCGACCGATGCCGGTCACCGCCGGCGCCGAGCCGCAGACCGGCGACGTGCCGTACGCGGTGGAGCCGGTGCCCTCGGCCAGGTTGAAGTAGAAGTGGTTGGCCACGCCGGAGGAGTAGTGCACGTCCTTGTTCTTCGTGCTGGTCGACCAGCAGGAGTCGGACGAGCCGTCCAGCGACGGGTTGTACATGTAGCGCAGGGGCGTACCGTTGCCGTTGATGTTGATCTTCTCACCGACCTGGTAGTCACCCGGGTCGCTCGGCGCGGCGGCGTAGAACTCCACCATGTTGCCGAAGATGTCGCTGGTGGCCTCGTTGAGGCCGCCGGGCTCACCGGAGTAGACCAGGCCGGCGAGCGCCTCGGTGACACCGTGGCTCATCTCGTGGCCGGCGACGTCGAGCGAGACCAGCGGACGGGAGTTGCCCGAGCCGTCGCCGTAGGTCATCTGGGACCCGTCCCAGAAGGCGTTGACGTAGTTGCTGCCGTAGTGCACCCGGCTCGGCACGCCCGCGCCGTTGCCGAAGATGCCGTTGCGGCCGTGCGTGTTCTTGAAGTAGTCGAAGGTATTCGCCGCGCCGAAGTGGGCGTCGACGCCGGCGGACTGCCGGTTCGAGTTGGTGCCGTTGCCCCAGTTGTTGTCGGGGTCGGTGAAGGTGGTGCAGGTGCCACCGGTGGTGTTGTTCATGTCGCAGGTGCGGCCGTTGCCGTGCGACGGGTCCACCATCTGGTAGGTGCTGCCGGAGAGCGTCGTGTCGATGCTGACCGTGCCGGTGTAGATGCCCTGGCCGCTGCCGACCACCGTCTCGATCTCGTCGTAGGAGCCGATCAGCGCGCCGGTGGTCGCGTCCGTGACGACGTGCAGCCTGGACGGCGTCTGCTTGTCCGCCTTCCAGCCGCTGGCGACGGTCTCCCAGGCCAGCCGGCCCTTGCCGGAACTGGCGTCGACGAAGAGTTCGGGGGTGCCCACCGAGGTGAGCGAGCCGGAGAACGCCTTGCGCGCGCTGGCCTTGGCCGCGGCCGAGCCGACCTTGGCCGTGGTGCTCAGCGTGAGCGGCGCGGCCAGGCCGACCGAGGTCCCGGCCATGGTGCCGTTCGGCGCGGTGTGCACGACGAAGTCGCCGCCGTAGACGCGCAGGCCGTGGTAGGTCCGGGTGTAGCGGGTGTGGGTGGCCCCGGACGGGTCCACCTTCGTGCGGACAACCTGGTAGGCCTCACCGCCGGCGCCTTGAACGGCACCGGGGTTGGCACGGAGCAGGCTGTCCGCCCGGGTTGCGGCGGCGGACTCGGGGGACGGGGCGCTCGGGGTTGCCGCGTACGCCGTGGTGGTGACGCAGGTCAGCACGCCGCTGGTGAGCAGCGCTGCGCTGGCGGCGGCGAGGGATCTCTTCACGGGCCCTCCTGAAGGGGGGAAGTTGTGACGGGGGTAGTCACTGATGTAGATATAGCGATACATCGAAGAACGTGAAAGGGTGCGAGCGCTTTCCTGCCGGAGACACTGACCGTTCGGACGATGCGACGGAGTGTGTCGGAACCGGGTGGCTCCACCGTGCGTCCGATCGGCATGAGAGCCACCCCCGTCGCGGCGACCCTCCTCGCCGCGCTTCTCACCCCGCTCGCCGCCTGCGCCCAGAACGGCGACGCGCCCGCGTCGTCCGGGCCGGCACCGACCACCGCCGCGCCGGCCGTGCCGGTGGAGCTGACGAAGTCCGGCGGCATCGTGGGGCTCAACGACACCGTCACCGTGCAGCCCGACGGCCGGTGGACCCGCGTCGACCGGACCGGCGCCTCCCGAACCGGCCAGCTCAGCGCCGCCGACCTCGACCGGCTGCGGCAACTCGCCGCGGACTCGCGGCTGGCCGCCGAGGCCGCCGCCACCGTCCCGGTGACCATGTGCGCGGACGCGTTCAGCTACCGGCTCACCGTCGGCCCGACCACCACGAGCTACGTGGACTGCCCACCCGAGGCCACCCCGCCGCCCGCCACCGCCGCCGTGGTCGACCTGCTCACCCGCGCCACCGGCTGACCCCGACGCTCACCAGTCGGCCGCCGCCGCCAGCAGTGTCCGCCGGACCGCCTGGACCTCCCGCCGCCCGGCCACCCCGGGCCGGACCGCCAGGAAGAGCGTGTTGAGCGGCGGCACCGGCGGCGCGAGCAGCGCCCGGAGCGCGCCGGACGCCAGCTCACCCCCGCAGAGGTACGTCGGCAGCACGCTCACCCCGGCGCCGGCCACCACCGCCGCCCGGACCGCCCGCAGGTCGGCCACGACCAGGCTGGGCGTCCTGGTGAGCCGGGTGTCGAAGACGGTCCGCCAGTACCGGCGCAGGATCGGGGCCTCCTCCCCGTACGCCACCAGCGGCGCCTCGCGCAGCGCCGCGGCGGTGACCGGGTCGGGCAGCCGCCCGGCCCAGGCCGGCGCCGCCACCAGCACGAACTCCTCGTCGTAGAGCGGCTCCACGACCACGCCCCGGCGGCGCGGGCGCACGCTTGTCACCGCCAGGTCGAGCCGCCCGGCCACCAGGTCGTCCACCAGCCGCTCCGGCAGCCCGGCGGAGACGCGGAGTTCGAGGCCGTCGGCAACCGGCCCGGCCAGCGCCGGCAGCACCCGCTCGGCGAGGAACTCGGCCGGCCCGCCGAGGAAGACCGTCCGGGGGTACGACGTGGCCGAATCCTCGGCCAGCACGGCGGCGAGCCGGTCCAGCGGGTCGGCGACGCGGCGGGCCAGTTCGTTCCCGGCGGCGGTCGGGGTGACGCCCCGGGGCAGCCGCTCGAACAGCGGCCGGCCGACCGCCTCCTCCAGCGCGCGCAGCTGGGCGGTCACCGTGGGCTGGGCCAGCCCGAGCAGCTCCGCCGCGCCGGTGACCGACCCCGAGCGGTGCACGGCGAGGAAGCTGCGGAGCAGGTCCAGGGACACCTTCACATCAGCAAACCTATCGCCGGGGTGACCTCGGCCTATTGGTCAGCTATGGATCCGCGCGCCAGCATGGTCGGCATGACTCGTGCACTCATCGCGCTGACCAGTCACTCCGAGCTGGGCCGGACGGGCCGCCGCACCGGCTTCTACGTGGGCGAGGCCGCCGAGCCGTGGGAGGTCTTCCGGGCCGCCGGCTACCAGGTCGACCTCGTCTCGGTGGCCGGCGGACAGCCGCCGCTCGACGGCCGGGACGAGAACGACAAGACACAGAACGACTTCCTGGCCACCGCCGGGGTGGCGAGCACCCCGAAGGCCGCCGACGTCGACCCGACGGGGTACGACGTGATTTTCTTCGCCGGCGGCCACGGCACCATGTGGGACTTCCCCGACGACCCGGACCTGGCCCGGATCGCCCGCTCGATCTATGAGCGCGGTGGGGTGGTGGCCGCCGTCTGCCACGGCCCGTCGGCGCTGGTGAACCTGAAGCTCTCCGACGGCTCCCACCTGGTCGCCGGCAAGCGGGTGGCCGGCTTCACCAACGACGAGGAGGCGGCGGTGGGCCTCACCGGAGAGGTCCCGTTCCTGCTCGCCGACAAGCTGACCGAGGCCGGCGCCCAGCACGTCCCGGCGCCCAACTTCACCGAGCAGGTGGTGGTCGACGGCCGCCTCGCCACCGGCCAGAACCCCCAGTCCGCCCGCGCCCTGGCCGAAGCCGTGGTCAAGCTCCTCGCCGCCTGACGCCGACCTCCCCCGCCTCGTTGATCATGAGGTTGGCGGTGCGGAATGTCCGCTTCAACCCCGCCAACCTCATGGTCGACGGCGTGGTACCGAGTCAGACGCGGTAGGCCGGGGGAAGGCCCGTGGCGCGGAGGTCCGGGGGCAGGTGGGCCACGTCGTTGAGGGCGATCAGGGTGGGTGGGGCGGCCGGCGTGTAGCGGATGACGGTCAGGCCGGCGTTCTGGTGGTTGAGGCCGATCCAGCGGCGTTCCGGGGCCTCCAGGGCGTGCCGGACCAGCCACGCGACCAGGAAGTTGTGGGTGACGACCAACTCGCGTACGTCGCCTTCGGCGGGCGCGGTCGCGAAGCGGGCCACGGCCTCCGCCGTCACGCGCGGCCCGTCGCGCCGCTCCCGCTCGGTGAACCCGGCCAGGAAGGCCGCGTACGGCTCGGGCAGGACGGCCGGGTCCGTGTCGTGCGGCATGTGGTCACCGGCCCGGTCGTCCTCGTGCACCGGCACACCCGGCAGCGCGGCGGCGACCAGCGCGGCGGTCTCCGCGGCGCGGCGGGCCGGCCCGTGGTGGACGGCGGCGAAGTCGGTGCCGCGCAACCGCTCGCCCAGCAGCGTCGCCTGCCGGCGGCCACGCGCCGACAGGCCGGTGTCCGCCTCCTCCTCCGGCCGGTCCTGCTCGGCGTGCCGGACCAGGTAGAGCAGACGGCTGGGCACTCGGGTCACCTCCGCGGTCGGGAGAGGCGAGACTAGCCGCCCGCTCCCGACCGCACTGTCCCGCCGGTCAGGGGCGGGGGTGCATCTGACCGATGCGGATCCGGTTGCCGAACGGGTCGCGGATCCCGAAGTCGATCCCGTACGGCCGCTCGGTCGGCTCGTCGGTCACGTCCACGCCCTTGGCCACCAGGTCCTCGTACGACTTGCGGGCGTCGTCCGTCGTGAGGCAGAGCCAGCCGCTCATCGCACCCTTGGTCAGCAGCTCGCGGACCCGCTCGGCGGTGGCCGGGTCGAGGGCCGGCGGGCCCGGCTTCTCCAGCAGGATCTCGTGCTCCGGGTCGCCCGGAACGTTGACCGTGAGCCACCGCATGAAGCCGAGGTCCTGGTCGGTGCTCACCTCGAGGCCGAGCTTGCCGACGTAGAAGTCGAGCGCCTCGTCCTGGTCGAGGACGTAGATCTGGGAGCGGGAAATCGAGGTCATCGTCATGCCTGGAACGCTAGAGCAGCCCGCTGACCTGCTGCTTATCCAAAAGTGACGGGTTCGCCCCCGCGCGGCCCCCGGTGCGGACGCAACGCCGTCCGGCCTGCGTCGTTTGTCCGCACGGGACACCACCCGGCGTGATCGATTGTTAACTTGCTGGCCACGCAGCTGCTCCACCGCGACCCGGAGGGACCGCAGATGCACGTGATGCTTGCCTGGTTCGCCGCCGCTCCGCTGTCCGGGCCCGCGCGGGCCGCCCGGCTGGACCGGTTCGAGCGGGCCGCCGCCGAGGTGGTGCCCGACACCTGGCGACGGCACGAGTTCGGCGGTGACGACTGGGGCGTCCTGGTGCTGCACCCGGCCGACCCGGGCGCGTACCGGTGGCCGACGGTCGGCACGGAGGGCCCGGTCACCGCCATCTCGTTGGGGATACCGGTCGGTCTCGACACGGCGGGCGGTCCGGCCGCGCTGGCCGCGCGGCTGCTCGCCGGGGAGGACGTGCACCGCGAGGTGGTGCCCCCGTTCGGGCTGCTGGCGCTGCACCGGGACCGGTTCACCCTGCAACAGGACTGGCTCGGCATGGCCCGGGTGTTCACGGGGGCCGGCGACGGGGTGAGCGCCTGGTGCACCCGCCCCGGCCTGCTCGCCGCGTTCCTGCACGGCAGGGTCCGGCCGGACGTGGCCGGCTGGACCTCGTACACCCTCTGCGGTCACTTCGGCGGCGACCTGTCACCGGTCGAGGGCACCCGGCTGCTGCGCCCGGGCGAACGGGTCACCGGTCGCCGCCGGGCCGAGGGCGGCTGGCACCTCGACACCGACCTCCGGTACGCCACCGACGACGTGGTGTGCGGCGGGCACGCCGACCAGGGACGACCGCTCGACGAACGGCTGGACCGGGCGGCCGACGCCCTGACCCGGGCCGCGGCCAGCCTGCACCCGCTGCACGACGCCGAGGTGACCCTCGGTCTCTCCGGCGGCCGGGACTCGCGGCTCATCGCCGCGACGCTGATCGCCGCAGGCCGCGCGCCCCGGCTGGTCACCAACGACGACACCCCGGCGGAGGGCGACGTGGCCCGCCGGCTGGTGCAACTCCTCCGGGAGAAGCGGGGACTGCGCCTGGACCACCGCACCCAGCTGGCCGCCGCCCCGGCCAGCGTGCTCGGCACCGGCCTGCGCGAGCGCGCCCGACGCCTCGCCCACCTGCACGACCACCAGTTCCCCTCGACCTACCTGGTCCGCCCGGCCGTGCGCGACCGGCTGCCCGAGGCGGTCCGCCCGGCGAGCCTCACCGGCGCGGCGGGCGAACTCGCGGTGGGCTACTGGTACCCGGCGGCCGGTGCCGATCCCGTGCCGACCCCGGAGCAGGCGGGCCTGACCAAGCTGCTGGCCGGCGTGCCGCACGCCGCCGCGGCGCCGGAGGCGGTGGCCGCCGAACGGGACCGGGTCACCGCCGTGCTGGCCCACGCCCGCGGCCTCGGCCTGCGCGACGAGCACCTGGTCGACTACCTCTACCTCGTCGAGCGGATGCGCCGGTGGTGCACCTCCGCGTACCTCACCGGGATGGTCACCCCGTTCCTGGCGCCGGGCTTCGTGGCCACCACCTTCGCCCTCGGCGTGGCCCAGAAACGTGACCGGCTGCTGCACACCGCTCTGATCGCCCGGCTGGTGCCGGAGTGGGCGGAGGTGCCGTTCGTCAGCGCCGCCACCGGGCCGTCCACCGCCACCCGGGTCTGGGAGGGCGACGGGGTGACGGCCGTCGCCGACCTGCTGGACACCGCGCACGGGCCGCTCACCGGACTGATGCGCCGGCCGGCCGTGGAGCAGGCGCTGCGCACCGCGGTCCGGGGCGGCCGACCCGATCCCCGCGTCCTCCAGCAGTTCACCGCGCTGGCGGTGGCTTCGGAGCGGCTCGAACCGGGCACCACCCGCGCGTCGACCGGCACCACCTACGCCCGGCTCGTCGCGCCGCCGCGCCCGCGTACCCCGGCGACCGGCCGGCTGGCCGCGCTGCGCTGGATCCGGCGAACCCGGCTCGGCGACCGGCTCTGGGTCACCGTGCGTCGTCGCGTCCGCGGCCGGTGACCGCCGCGCTGGGCCGCATCCAGGCCATGGTGAAACAGCTCGGCGCGGCCACCGGCGCCACCTTGCGCCGTCGGTAGGCCGACGGCGACTCGCCGACGATGTCGCGGAACGTCCGGCTGAAGGTGCCGAGGCTGCCGAACCCGACCAGGTGGCAGATCTCGGTGACCGGCTGGTCGGTCTGCACCAGCAGGTACATGGCCCGCTCCACCCGGCGCCGTTGCAGGTAGCGGTGCGGGGTCTCGCCGAAGGTCGCCCGGAAGGTGCGGATGAAGTGCGCCGCCGAGACGTGCGCGATCCGGGCCAGCGCGGGCACGTCGAGCGGCTCGGCGTACGCCCGGTCCATGGCGTCCCGGGCCCGCAGCATCGCCCGGTTCGACTCCTCGACCGCGCGGCTCATCCGACCACCAGGTCGAGTTGGCGCAGCTGCTCGGGATCGGCCACCACCTCGATGCCGATGATCCGGTCGGTGACCGTGAAGCTGAGCGCGAGGCGGGTCCGGCCGTCCACGACGACCACGGCGCCGGGCAGCCCGTCCACGAATGCGGGCACGGCGGCCTGGGCGCGGCCGTTGAAGAAGTCGGCCACCACCGAGGAGCCGCGCGACTCCGCTGTTCCGCCCATCCGCACCGCGGCGGCGTCGGCGCGCAGCACCACGTACGGGTCGAGGAGAGTGACCAGGTCGTCGAAGCGACCCTCCCGGGACGCGGTGAGGAACGCCTCGACCACCCGGCGCTGGCGCACGGGGTCGGCGACCGGGTCGGCCGACCGGGTCTGCACCCGGCGGCGGGCCCGGCTGGCGATCTGCCGGACCGCGGGAGTGGTGCGGTCCACCACCGGCGCGATCTCCTCGAAGGAGACGGCGAACATGTCGTGCAGCACGAACACCAGCCGCTCGGTCGGGCCGAGGGTGGTCAGCACCACCTCGAGCGCCTGGCCGACGGACTCGGCGAGCAGCGCCTCCTGCTCCGGGTCCCGCCCGCCGACCGCCTCCCCCGCCGGCCCGTCCCCCGCCTCGTCGGTGGCCTCCTCGTGCCGGCTGCTGGCCGAACGCAGCCGGTCCAGGCAGACCCGGCCGACCGTGGTGGTCAGCCACCCGGGCAGGTTGTCGATGGCGTCGACGTCGGCGCGGCTCAGCCGGAGCCAGGTGTCCTGCACGGCGTCGTCGGCTTCGGCGCCGGAACCGAGCATCCGCTGGGCCACCGCGCGCAGGCGCGGGCGCTGCTCCTCGAAGCTGCGGACCAACAGGTCGGTGTCGCTCACGGCCCCGCCATCCCCCACGCTCTCCGGGTGACCGCCGTCACATCTGTCACGCCGCCGGTCCCGCCCTCGACAACCCGGTGACGGACGACGACAGCGGCCGCGCGGCGAACGCGGGCCAGCCTAACAGGACAGGACGGATGAAAATGTCTCTCGACGCTCGCATCCCGAACCCGGCAGCCCTCCTCCCGGACGCCGTGAAGGCGGTCAACCTGCTCTACAAGTCCGCGTACTCGGCCGGCGTGCCGGGCACCACCCTGGAACTGGTCCACCTGCGGGCCAGCCAGATCAACGGGTGCAGCGCCTGCGTCGACTCCGGCGCGCGGGGCGCCCGGAAGAACGGCGAGACCGAGGAGCGGCTCTTCGCGGTGGCCGCCTGGCGCGAGACGCCGTACTTCACCGACGCGGAGCGGGCCGCCCTCGACCTGGCCGAGCACGCCACGCGGCTCGCCGACCGGAGCGACGCCGTGCCGGACGCGGTGTGGGACGAGGCGGCGAAGCACTTCGGGGAGAAGGAACTCGCGGCGCTGGTGCTCTGGATCGCCACCACGAACTTCTTCAACCGGATCAACGCCACCACCCGGCAGCCGGCCCCGCAGAACTGGGGCTAACCGACGCCCGGGGCGGGGGTGTGTGCGCACCTCCGCCCCGGGGTGGCGGGTTTGTCCCCGACAACGAGGGGGAAGGCTGCCGGGCTGGAGTCGACCAGGTCCGCGCCGAGGAGGCCAGCGGTGGCTCGTGAGGGAATGCCCTGGTCGCGCAGGGCCGGCGGTGACCGGAAGGACCGGCGCAGCACGCCGGTAGGTGCGGAACGGAACCCGAGACGGGTCGTCGGGTTCAGTGACGCGGTCATCGCCATCGCCGTCACGCTGCTCGTCCTGGAGATCCGCCCGCCCGAGGACACCCGGCACCTGTGGCAGGGCCTGCGGGAACTCTGGCCGTCCTACGCGGCGTACTTCCTCACCTTCCTGCTCATCGGTCAGATGTGGGTCAACCACCACGTCATGTTCGACCACATCCGCGCCGCCGATCGCCTGGTCCTGCTCTTCAACACCCTCCTGTTGATGCAGATCGCGTTCCTGCCCTTCGCCTCGGCCGTCCTGGCCGGCGCGTTCGAGTCCGGTGAGGGAGAGCGGACCGCCGTCGTCTTCTACGGGATCGCGTACGAGGTGGCGGCGATCCTGTTCAACGTCATCTGGGAGTACGCGCGGCACGGCCGCCGCCTGCTGGACGCGGACACCGACCCGGCCGCCGCGGCGGCGATCAGCAGGCGCTTCCGGCCGGCACCCGTGTGGATCGCCGCCGGCACCGCCCTGGGCGCGTGGCACCCGGTTCTCGGCTTGGTGGTGCTCGCCGCGTTCGTCCCGTTCTACTGGTGGCCGATCAAGGGCGAGGTGGCCAGCATCAGGCGGGCCCGCGAGCACGCCGGCGGAGGATCCGCCTAGCCTGGCGTCCCGCGGCGGCTGCCGCCGCGAGACACCTCAGGGAAATGGAGCCCCCGGCCGGGATCGAACCGGCGACATCTCGCTTACAAGGCGAGTGCTCTGGCCAGCTGAGCTACAGGGGCGTGTGGTCCGGGCTCAGCATAGCGACCGACGGCCGGAAATCCCGTTCGGCAGGGCTCCCGAGCACGGAAAACGTCAATTTCCTGACCTCGACGCCAACGGATCGACGCCCGCACGCCACGACGACCGTGGAGATTGATACCTCACCGTGCCCGACTGACCGTTATGCCGTATGCGCTCCGTCCCACCGGCTGCCTCCCGTCTTGGCAGGCTCGCCAAACCCGTTTACGGTGCAGTGACACGGACGACAGTCCGGTTGGCCTCGGCTGCCCGGCGACCGCCCGTTGGCCGGCGCCTCGGGTGCCGGTCGCTCCTTCCACTCGGATCGTCCGGCACGTTCCTGCCGGTGAAAGGAAGCGCTCCACCATGGCTACGGTCACCTACGCGAAGGCGTCCCGGATCTACCCGGGCACCGAACGCCCCGCGGTCAACCAGCTCGACCTCCAGATCGGCGACGGGGAGTTCCTCGTCCTGGTCGGCCCGTCGGGTTGCGGCAAGTCCACCAGCCTCCGGATGCTCGCCGGCCTGGAGGACGTCGACGACGGCGCGATCTACATCGACGACCGGGACGTCACCCACCTCCCGCCGAAGGCCCGCGACATCGCGATGGTCTTCCAGAACTACGCCCTCTACCCGCACATGACGGTGTACGAGAACATGGCGTTCGCCCTCAAGCTGCGCAAGACCTCGAAGTCGGAGATCGACCGGCGGGTAAAGGAGGCGGCCGGGCTGCTCCAGCTGGAGGAGTTCCTCAGCCGCAAGCCGAAGGCGCTCTCCGGTGGCCAGCGCCAGCGTGTCGCCATGGGCCGCGCGATCGTCCGCGAGCCGCAGGTCTTCCTCATGGACGAGCCGCTGTCGAACCTCGACGCCAAGCTCCGGGTGCAGACCCGCACGCAGATCGCGTCGCTCCAGGCCAAGCTGGGCGTCACCACGGTCTACGTCACCCACGACCAGGTCGAGGCCATGACCATGGGTCACCGGGTCGCCGTCATGCTCGACGGCGTCCTCCAGCAGGTGGACACCCCGCGGGCGCTCTACGACACCCCGGCCAACGTCTTCGTCGCGGGCTTCATGGGCTCCCCGGCCATGAACATCAAGACCGTGCCGCTGACCGAGAACGGCGCCGCGTTCGCCGAGCTGAACGTGCCGCTGACCCGCGAGCAGGTCGAGGCGGCCCGCGCCGAGGGCGGCGACGGCAAGGTGACCGTCGGCTTCCGCCCGGAGGACTGCGACCTGGTCAGCCCGACCGAGGGCGGCATGCCGGTCGTGGTCGAGCTGGTCGAGGACCTGGGCTCCGACGCCAACGTCTACGGCCACGCCGCGCTCGAGGGCCACAACGAGCGGTTCGTGGTCCGCACCGACCGGCGCTCGATGCCGAACATGGGCGACACCGTGTTCGTCAAGCCGCGCACCGGCCGCAGCCACGTCTTCCACGCCGCCACCGGCAACCGGATCTGACGTACGCGAAGAAAGGGGCGGCCCGCCACGGCGGACCGCCCCTTTCTCGTGTCGTCGTTACGCCTCGACGGAGCGGCGGCGGGCGACCTCGGCGAGGGTGACCGCCGCGGCGACGCTGGCGTTGAGCGACTCGACGTCGGAGACCATCGGGATGCTGACGGTCAGGTCGCAGGTCTCGCCGACCAGGCGGGACAGGCCGCGCCCCTCCGAGCCGACCACCACGACCAGCGGGCCGACCGCGGCCTCCAGGTCGTAGAGGTCGGTCTGCCCGTCGGCGTCCAGCCCGACCACGATGAAGCCGGCGTCCTTGCACGCCTTGAGCGACCGGGTCAGGTTGGTGACCTGCGCGACCGGCACCCGCGCGGCCGCGCCGGCGCTGGTCCGCCAGGCGGTCGCGGTGATCCCGGCGGCCCGCCGCTCGGGTACGAAGACACCCTGCGCGCCGAACGCGGCGGCCGACCGGATGACCGCGCCGAGGTTGCGCGGGTCGGTGACCCCGTCGAGCGCGACCAGCAGCGGGGCGGCCTGCTCCAGCGAGGCCGCCATGAGGTCCTCGAACGGCTCGTACGCGAACGGCGGCACCTGGAGGCCGACGCCCTGGTGCAGCACACCGCCGGTCATCCGGTCCAGCTCGGCCCGGCTGATCTCCAGGATCGCGATGCCCCGGTCGGCGGCGGTGCGCACGATCTCGTTGACCCGGTCGTCGATGTCGATGCCCTGGGCGGTGTAGAGGGCGGTCGCCGGCACCTGGGCGCGCAGCGACTCCAGCACCGGGTTCCGCCCGACCAGCAGCTCCGGGCTGTCCTTGGCGGGGTTGGCCTTGCGGCCGGGTGCGACCCGCGGCCCGGACCGACCGGCGGGCTTGCCGCCGCGGCCCTTCGCGGCGGGGACGCCCCGGCCCCCGCCCTTGCCCCAGGTGGTGTCCTTGCTGCCCGGCTGGCCGATCTTGGGGGCACGCCCCTCCTCGGCCGCCGCGCGGCGCTCCTTGTCCTGCTTCCACGCGGTGCGCTGGGGCAGCTTCTCGGTGCCCGAGTACGCCTTGTGCCACGGCCGCTCGTCGGCGGGGAGGGTGCGGCCCCGGCCGGCGAGGGAGTCCTTGTTCTTGCCGCCGGAGCCCTTCGGGGCACCCGCCTTCGGCGTCAGTCGCCGGCCACGGCGCTGCGAGTTGCCGGCCATCAGTCCTGCTCTCCAATAGTCCAACGCGGGCCCTGGGGGGTGTCCTCGACGACCACGCCGGCCTGCTTGAGCTGGTCGCGTACGGCGTCGGCGGCGGCCCAGTCCTTGCGGCTGCGGGCCTGGGCGCGCTGCTCCAGGGCCAGCGCGATCAGGGAGTCCACCACGCCGCGCAGATCGTCCGCGCGGCCACCGCCGGTCCAGGCCGGGTCCAGGGGGTCGACGCCGAGGATATCCAGCATCGCCCGGGTGGCGGCGAGGGTCGTGCGGACGGTCACATCGTCGCCGGCGGTCAGGGCGGTGTTGCCGTCCCGGACCACCTCGTGCAGCACGGCCAGGGCGGCCGAGGTGTTGAGGTCGTCGTCCATCGCCGCCACGAAGCCCGCCGGCAGCTCGCCGGGCTGCCCGGCGCCGACCCGCTCGGCGGCCCGCTGCACGAAGCCCTCGATCCGCCGGTAGGCGACCGCGGCCTCCCGCAGCGCGTCCTCGGAGTAGTCGATGCGGGACCGGTAGTGGGCGGCGGCGTAGTAGTAGCGCAGCTCCACCGGGCGCACCCCGAGGGAGGCCACGTAGTCGAGGTCGAGGGTGTTCCCCAGCGACTTGCCCATCTTGGTGCCGCCGATGCCGAGCAGGCCGTGGTGCACCCAGTAGCGGGCGAACGGCAGATCGGCGGCCTGCGACTGGGCGATCTCGTTCTCGTGGTGCGGGAAGGTCAGGTCGAGCCCGCCGCCGTGGATGTCGAACTCCGGGCCGAGGTAGCGCCAGCACATGGCCGAGCACTCGATGTGCCAGCCGGGCCGGCCCCGGCCCCACGGCGACGGCCAGTAGGCGTCGGCCGGCTCGCCCGGCTTGGCGCCCTTCCAGAGCGCGAAGTCGCGGGGGTCGCGCTTGCCCCGGTCCGGGGCGTCCCCGGCGGACTGCATGTCCTCCGGTGACTGGCCGGACAGCGACCCGTACGCCGGCCAGGAGGCCACGTCGAAGTAGACGTCGCCGGAGCCGTCGGTGGCCGGGTAGGCGTGCCCGGTCTCGATGAGCCGGGCGATCAGCTCGTGCATCTCCGGGATGTGCCCGGTGGCCCGCGGCTCGTAGGTCGGCGGCAGCACGTTCAGCGCCCGGTAGGAGGCGGCCAGGATCTGCTCGTTGGCGTACGCGATCGACCAGAACGGCCGCTCCTGCTCCGTCGCCTTGACCAGGATCTTGTCGTCGATGTCGGTCAGGTTGCGGACGAAGGTGACCTCGAAACCGGAGGCGGTGAGCCAGCGGCGCAGCACGTCGTAGTTGACACCGGAGCGAAGGTGGCCGATGTGCGGCGGGGCCTGGAGGGTGAGACCACACAGGTAGACCCCCACCTTGCCGGCTTCCCGCGGGACGAAGTCCCGCACCGAACGGGTGGCGGTGTCATACAGGCGTAGCGTCACCGTACAAGGGTAGCCGTCCGCGCATTTCGAGGTACCCCGGAGCCGGGTCGTACGCTGCGTGCTGTGGACACGGCGGCACGTGCGGGAGAGACGGCGCAGACCCTGGACCGGGGGCTGCGCCTGCTGCACCTGGTCGCCGACGCGCCGGGCGGGTTGACCGTCACCGAGGCGGCGAACCGGCTGGGCATCGGCCGGGCGGCGGTCTACCGGCTGGTCGGCGCGCTGACCGACCACGGCATGCTCCGTCGCGACGGCGAGGGGCGCCTCCGGCTCGGCGCGGGCGTGCTGCACCTGGCCCGGCGGGCCCAGCCGCTGCTGGCCGAGGGGGCGCTGCCCGCCCTGCGCCGGCTCGCCGAGCAGGCCGGGGCTACCGCCCACCTGACCGTGGTCGAGGGCGGCGAGGGGGTCGCCCTCGCGGTGGTCGAGCCGAGCTGGACCTCGTTCCACGTGGCGTACCGGACCGGCTCGCGGCATCCTCTGGAGCGGGGCGCGGCCGGGCGGGCCATCCTGGCCGGGCGGACGGGCGCCGCCGGCCCGGTGAGCACCAGCGGCGAGTTGCAGTCCGGGGCGTACGGGGTGGCCGCGCCGGTGCTCGGGGTGCCGGGGCTGGAGGCGAGCGTCGGGGTGGTCTCGCTGACCCCGCTCGACGTCACCGAGGTCGGCGCCCAGGTGTCCGCCGCCGCCCAGTCGATCGCCGCGGCCCTGTCCTGACCGTTTCCTGCGTTCCACTGCGGGCGGGGCGGGAGCCGCTAGCACACCGTCCGGGCGCCGCGGTGGTTGTCCACAGGGCCCCGCGCCGGGTCCGGGCGCGGCTGTCCACAGGGGTGTCCGGCGACGGTCCGTCGCCGCCAGGCTCGTCGACATGCCACCTCATCCCCATCGACCGCCCGAGCTGGCCTGGCAGGTCTTCCGTGGCTCGGACGTGGTCCGGCGCGGGCTGCTGACCCGGCACCAGCTCCGGGGCGCCTCCTGGGTGCGGCTCCGGCAGGACGTCTACGCGGACGCCCGCCTCGACCGCGACCACACGCTCGCCTGCCGCGCCGCGCTGCTCCGCCTCCCGCCGGGCACGCTGCTCGCCGGCCCGTCGGCGGCCCACCTGCACGGGGTCGCGCACGCCGCCGGCTTCCGGGACGACGTGCACGTCCTGATTCCGGCGGCGGCCCGGGCCGACGCCCAGCCCGGCGTCCGGGTGCACCAGGCCCCGTCGTCGCCCGAACGGATCGGCCTCCTGATCCCCACCACCGCCGCAGCCGGCCCCCCGGACACGACCCGGAACGGCCCGGCGAACACCACCCCCGGCCGGAACGGCCCGACCGTCGGCCTCCCGAGCACCACGTCAGGCCGGAACGGCAGTGCCGCCAGGCACAGCACGGCGGCAGTCGCCACGGCCATCGCGGAGCCCGGGCCGCTGGGCGGCGAGCCGGGCCGGCCGAGCGGGGCGGGCCGGCCGAGCGAGCCGGGCCGGTTGCTCCGCACCGAGCCGGCCGTCTGCGCCTGGGAGACAGCGGTGTGGTCCGATCCGGTCCGCGCGGTCGGGATCGTCGACGCCCTGCTGCGGATGGGCAGGGCCAGCCGGACCGATCTGGCCGACGTGGCGGACCGCAACGCGGGCCGGCCCGGTGGCCGGCGGGCGCGATGGGTGTTCGGCCTGGCCGATCCCGGGGCACAGTCCGCGCCCGAGTCGCACCTGCGGGTCCGGCTGGTGCTGGCCGGCCTGCCCCGCCCGGTCGCGCGGCACCCGGTGCGCGGGCCGTCGGGCCTGGTGCTGCATCCCGCCCTGGCGTGGCCCGAGTTCCGCGTCGCCGTCGAGCACGACGACCGGTGGCACGCCGACCCGGATCAACTGGACCGGCACCATCAGCGGCTACACCAGCTCGGCGCGGCCGGCTGGCTGGTGCCGCGCGTGACCGGTCGCCGCCTGGACCGGGAGTTCCCCGCGCTGGTCCGCGAGATCCGCGCCGCGCTGGTCGCCCGGGGCTGGCGGCCGTGAGAGACGCCGCCTCGCACACCGCCCGTCCAGAGGAACGGCCGGCGGGACGTCGTGACCATCCGCACGATTGTCATCGCATCTAGCAACTTCTATGGTTACAGCAGCTTGGCGTTCTCCTCGGAAGACGGGGGCCGGAGGACTGATGGGCTTCTTTTCGCGTGTCGTGTGCCGCCATTCGGCGCGGCCGTCATGAGATTCCGACTACTGGGCCCGCTCGCTGTCGAGGGGCCCGGTCAGCAGCGCCTCGACGGCCGGCGGTCGCGGGCGGTGCTGGCGTTCCTGCTCCTGGAGGCCAACTCTCTGGTCCGCGTCGAGCAGATCATCGACGCGGTCTGGGGCGAGGCGCCGCCGCGCACGGTCCGCACCCAGTTGCACGGCCAGATCTCCGCGGTGCGCCGCTGGCTGCGCGCTGCCCCGGACGCTCAGATCGTCACCCACGACAGCGGTTACGTGCTCCGCACGGATCCGTCCCAGATCGACGTGGAGGTGTTCCGCCGGCTGGCCCGACAGGGGCGCGGCCTGACCGCCACCGGGCAGCCGGCCGCAGCGGCCGAGGCGTACCGGGCGGGACTGGGGCTCCACGTCGGTCCGCCGCTCGGCGACATCGACGCGCCGTTCGCCCGGGCCGCGGCGGCCCGCCTCACCGAGGAACGGCTGGCGGTCCTTGCTGACCTGGTCGACCTGGACCTCGCCGCCGGGCGGCACCACGAGCTGATCCCCCGCCTCTCCGCGCTGGTGGAGCGGCACCCGTGGCACGAGCCGCTCTGGTGTCACCTGCTCGTGGCGCTGGACCGCGCCGGCCGCCGGGGTGAGGCCATCGCCCGCTACCACCGGGTCCGCCTGCTGCTCCGCCGTGAGCTGGGTGTCGAGCCGGGTCCCGAGCTGTCCCGGACCTACCGGTCGCTGCTGGAGGCCCCGCCGGCTGCGGCCGTCGGGACCGATCTCACCCGCACCCTCGACCGGCTGGCCGAGGCCGAGCGGATGCTGGGCGAGATCCGGCAGCAGTTGTCGCGGCTGGGTGTCGACGCGGCGACGGCGCGGCCGGTGGTCCCGACCGCGCCGCCAGTGCCGAAGGTGTCAGACGATGGTGCAGGTCACGCGGAGATTGCGGCTTGACCCGTCGCGCAGCAGGACGGAGAGCGTCTGCCCGCCGGGGCCGCACGACTTGCCGGTGTAGACCCGGACCTCGTACCGGCCGTTGGTGAAGGCGACCGGGCCACTGCTCGCCGCCGGCTGACCGTTCCAGGAGACCCCGACGACCGCGTTCAGGTCGGTGACCGGCGTCCCGTTGGCGGTCAGCTTGAAGGTGACGAGGAAGTTCCCCCCGGAGACGGCGTCCGGGTAGCTGGTGCCCAGGTACGCGGACCCCTCGTAGAAGCCGTCGAAGGTGTACGCCGGCACGCTCGGCCGCAGGAAGTTCCCGGTCACGTGGTTGGCCAGCGAGGTGCCCGCGGACATCCCGGAGTCGGCGTCGAACTGGTAGTGCACGCCCAGGTAGACCCGGCTCCGGGCGTTCTCCGTGGCGGCCGCCCCGAACCCGGTGAAGCTGCGGCTCACGCCGACGGCGTGCGGGTCCTCCGTGCCGCCGACGAAGCGGAACGCGTCGGTGCCGAAGAACCCCTTCATCGCACCCGCCCAGGCGGCGGCGAAGGTGGCGTGCCCGGAGACGTACGCGGGGAACGGCGGGGAGAAGTTGACCCCGCTGGTGTTCGCGGAGAGCGGCTTCCAGTTCGGGTCGGGCGTGGTGGCCGCGTTGTTGTCGTCCTGCGGCTCGTGGATCGCCGTCTCGGGCCGCCACAGGTCGATGGCGGTCTGGTACTTGGCGTCCCAGGCGACGATCGCCGCGTCACCCATCGCGATGCCGACCAGCGCGAAGAGGCGGGCGTTGCCGGCCTGGGTGAGTTTCGCCGACTTGGCGACCACCTGCGTGTGCGCGAAGAGCTGGCCCGGCGGCTTGTACGTGCCGTCGAGGTCGTTGGCCCAGAACCAGGCCGCCTGCGTCTGGTCGGCGGTGCGGGTGGTGCTGTTGGACGCACCGAGGCCCCTCACCTCGTTTACCTGGTTCGCGTAGGTCTGGCTGGCCAGCAGCTGCGCGTAGGTGGCGTAGCCGCCCGGCAGGCCGGGGCGGAACTGCGTGGTGGAGGTCATGGCGAACGGCCTGAGCAGCCCCCAGCTGGGGGTCGCCGGCTCCCCGGAGCCGGTGCGGCGCCACTGGCCGGCGACCGTGCCGTCGGCGTAGGTCGAGGTGTCCGGCGAACCGTCGTTGGTCCGGAAACTGATCATGGCCTGCGCGCTGGCCGAGCCCATCCGCTGGCCGTCCGTCCGCGCCGCGGAGGCGGGGATGTCCTGCTGCGCGGTGGTGAGGTCGGCGGCGAAGCTGATCGACGGCCAGATGCTGCGCAGCGTGTCGTAGGCCGCGTAGTCGATGGCGGTGGCCAGGTCGGGGCTGACCCCGGCCGTGGGGGTCACCTTGGTCCGGTACGGCTGCCCGATGCACCGATCAGCTCCGTCGGCGCAGAGGGCGGAGTTCGCGGCGTCGTAGATGGCGCCGTGGACCATCGCCCCGGCGCGGGCGAGCGGGCCGGGCGCGCCGCCGACCTGGCGGAAGGTGCGCAGCAGGACGTCGTTCCAGTACAGGACGTGGTCGGTGGGCCCGGCGGCGAGCGCCGGGGCGGTCGGTGCGACGGCGGCGACGGTGCCGGCCGTGAGGGCCGTGAGCGCGATGGCGCTCCAGCGGCGACGGGACGTGTGCAACCAGCCCAATGGGACTCCTCGGTGAGAGACCTCGATCTACCGCGGTTGATGGCCGCGGCTCCCACCAGGCTGGGCGGACCGGCTACGCGCCGGCTACGGCGACGCTATGGGGGCCACCCCGTCGAGGGCGGCCAGGGCCTCGGGGAGGTCGGCCAGGGTCGCCACCTCCGCGTCCGGACGCACTCCGGGCGGGCAGGGCACGCCCTGCCGGTTGAGCCAGATCCCCCGCAGGCCGGCGCGCTGCGGGCCGGCCACGTCGTGGTCGAGGGAGTCGCCGACGTACGCGATCTGCTCCGCCGGCACGCCCGCCGCCTCGACCACCGCGGCGTAGAACTCCGGGGCGGGCTTCTTGGGCAGGCCGCCGTCGTGCGCGTACCGCTCGAAGGCGAACTCACCCGCGAGCCCGCAGCGTTCCGCGCGGCTGTTGCCGTTGGTGGCGTAGCCCAGGAGGTAGCGCCCACGGAGCACGGCGAGGGCGGGCAGCGCGTCGGCGAACGGTCGGGTGAGCGCGAACCGGCGGGCGAAGAAGAGCCCCGCCAGCGCGTCCAGGTGGTCGTCGAGCGCGGCCCGGGCGAGCGACCGGGCCAGCGCCGCGCGCCGGATCTCCTGCACCGGCGCCGCGCTCCGCTCGCCGAAGACCGTGTGCCAGTCGGCCTCGAGGTCCGCGAGGGACAGCGCGGCCGCCGCCGGCGCCAGCCGCCGCATCTCAGCGAGTACGGCGACCAGCCCGCCGGTCACCGCCGGGCGCAGGTCGAGCAGGGTCTCGTCGGCGTCGAACACCACCACGCGCAGCACGACGGGCAGCCTCTCACGCCAGCGCCGGCGCGTCGGCCCGCTCGTCCACCGGCTCGGCGCGACCGCCGCGCAGTTCGTCCACCCGGACCAGGGCGACACCGGCCACGATGAGCGCACCGCCGAGCAGTTGCACGGCGCTCGGCAGCTCGCCCAGCACCAGCCAGGCGATCAGCACCGCGAACATCACCTCGGTCAGCCCGACGAAGGAGGAGAGCCGCGCGCCGAGCAGCCGGGCCCCGGCCACCCCGGTCAGGTAGGCCACCACCGCCGCGATCAGCGACAGGCCCGCGATCGGCACCAGCCAGCTCATCTCGTGGCCGGCGAAGCTGACATCGGCGGTGCCGGCGCGCAGCGGGAGCGCCCCGACCAGCCCGAGCAGGAGCAGCACGAGAGCGCCGACGGCCATGCCGCCGCTGGCCATCACGACGGAGGGCAGCGCGGGGTCGACCCGGCCGGCGATGACGAAGTAACCGGCGAGCCCGACCCCGGCGCCGAGTCCCCAGAGGACGCCGACCGGGTCGAGGCGGCCGGCGCCGGTCAGGTCCAGCACGAACACCAGCCCGCACAGGGCGGTCAGCGAACCGGCCACCGTGAGCAGCCGGGGCCGCTGGCCGTGGACCAGCCACATCCAGCCCACCACGAGCACGATGCCGAGGTATTCCAGCAGGAGCGCGACGCCGACCGGCAGGTAGCGGACCGCGTTGAAGAAGCACGCCTGGGCCAGAGCCACCCCGAGCAGCCCGAACACCACGAGCGTGCCGGCGTTGCGGCGCAGCACCGGCCACCGGCCGCGCAGCGCCAGCAGGGCGGGCACGGCCAGCACCAGGGCCGCGATGCCGACCCGGGCGAGCACCACGGCCTCGGCGGACCAGTCGCCGGTGATCAGCGGTCGGGCGAAGGTGCCCGAGGTGGCGAAGGTGAGCGCGGAGAGCAGCGCCAGGCCGAGGCCGACGCCGGGCCGTTCACGCATCGACAGCTCCTTGGGTCGACCGGACATGAGTCAAACGGGGTTATGCTGATGACGCTAGGCCGGCACCCCGACAGGAGTCAAGTTGCTGTTTGCTCATGACACCGAGTGCGGCCTGGTCGCGGCCGCGGCGCTTGTCAACACGGCGGGTCCGGACCGGGAGGGGCTGCCCGACGTGGCCGCCCTCGACGAGTTCTTCACGGCGTACGGGTGGACCGGTCGGCACGAGCACACCGAGGCGGAGCTGCGCGAGGTCCGGGCGCTGCGGCCCCGGCTCCGCCAGATCTGGTACGCCGACACCGACGAGGTGGTGGCGGTGGTCAACGGGCTGCTCCGCGAGTCGCACGCGCTCCCGCAACTCGTCCGGCACGACGACGAGCCGTACCACCTGCACGCCGTGCCGCGGGACGCGCCGCTGGCCACCCGGATGGCGGTCGAGGCCGCCATGGCCCTGGCCGACCTGGTCCGGATGGACGAGCTGAGCCGGCTGCGCCGCTGCGACCACCCCGACTGCGAGAACGTGCTTGTCGACCTCTCCAAGAACCGGTCCCGCCGGTTCTGCGACGCCGGCTGCGGCAACCGGGCCGCGGTGAGCGCCTACCGGGCCCGCAAGGCCGCGTCCCACTCCTGACGCACCCCGGCGCGGGCGTGCCTCAGGGGTGGGTCATCCGGAGCAGGTCCAGGGCCTCGTCGAGCTGGGTCTCGCTGAGCTTGCCCGAGTCGACGTGGCCGCGGGAGATCACCACCTCGCGGATGGAGACCTGCTTGGCCAGCGCCTCCTTGGCGATCGAGGCGGCCTCGTCGTACCCGAGGTGGCGGTTGAGCGGGGTGACGATCGACGGCGAGCCCTCGGCGTACGCCAGGCAGACCTCGGCGTCCGCGACCAGGCCGACCACCAGGCGGTCGGCGAAGAGCCGACTCGCCGCGGAGATCAGCCGGATCGACTCCAGCAGGTTGCGGCCCATCACGGGAAGCATCACGTTCAGCTCGAAGTCGCCCTGTGAGCCGGCGAACGCCACCGCGGCGTCGTTCCCGACGACCTGCGCGCACACCTGCCGCATGGCCTCGGCGACCACCGGGTTCACCTTGCCGGGCATGATCGACGAGCCGGGCTGGAGGTCGGGGATGCGCAGCTCGCGCAGGCCGGCGCGGGGGCCGGAGCCCATCCAGCGGATGTCGTTGGCCATCTTGTAGAGGCCGACGGCGACGGTGCGGAGCTGGCCGGAGGTCTCCACCAGCGCGTCGCGGGCGCCCTGCGCCTCGAAGTGGTTGCGCGCCTCGGTCAGCGGCAGCCCGGTCGAGGCACGCAGCTTCTCGATCACCTTCGCGGCGAAGCCGAGCGGGGTGTTGATGCCGGTGCCCACCGCGGTGCCGCCGAGCGGCAGCTCGGCGAGGCGGGGCAGCGCTCCCTCCAGCCGCTCGACGCCGTAGCGGACCTGGGCCGCGTAGCCGCCGAACTCCTGGCCCAGGGTGACCGGGGTGGCGTCCATGAGGTGGGTACGCCCGGCCTTCACCACCGTCTCGAACTCGGCCGCCTTCTCCTCCAGGGCGCCGGCCAGGTGCTTGAGCGCGGGCAGCAGGTCCTCCACCACGGCCTGGGTGGCGGCCAAATGGATCGACGAGGGGAAGACGTCGTTGCTGGACTGGGACGCGTTGACGTCGTCGTTCGGGTGTACGCCGCGGCCCAGCTCCCGGCCGGCCAGCGTGGCGATCACCTCGTTGGTGTTCATGTTGGACGAGGTGCCCGAGCCGGTCTGGAAGACGTCGACCGGGAACTGGTCGTCGTAGCCGCCGTCAGCCACGTGCGCGGCGGCGGTGGCGATCGCCTCGGCGACGTCCGCGCCGATCACCCCCAGCTCGCCGTTGACCTGGGCCGCCGCGCCCTTGATCTGCGCCAGGGCCTTGATCTGGGCCGGTTCGATGCCCCGCCCGGAGATCGGGAAGTTCTGCACCGCGCGCTGGGTCTGCGCCCGCCACAGTGCCTCGGCGGGGACCTCCACCTCACCCATCGAGTCGCGTTCGATCCGGTAACCGGTCGCCTCTGGAGTCGTCACGCGTTCCATCCTGCCCCGCCGCGCGGCGACGCGCAGATGATCGCTCAGCCCAACTCGGCGAGCAGCGCCGCCACCTCGTCCCGTTCCGGCGCGTCGAGCTGCCGGAGGAGGTCGAGGGCCCGGGTCGCGTGCGAGCGGGCGGCCGCCGGGTCGGTGGGGCGCTGGCAGCGGGCGATGCCGGCCAGCGCTTCGGCCTCCTCGTGCCGGGCCCGCAGCCGGACCGCGTCCTGGAGCACCCGGCGGTAGAGGTCGAGCGCGCTCCGCACGTCGCCCTGTTCGAGCAGGGCCCGGGCCAGCAGGTTGCGGGAGAGGCAGCCGAGCACCCGGTCCCCCGAGGCGGTCACCGCGGTCAACGCCTCCCGGTGCAGGGCCGCCGCGGCCTCCGGCCGCCCCAGCTTCCGCTCGATGACGCCCAGCTCGTTGAGCACCTCGCCCTCGCCGAAGCGGTTGCCCTCCCGGCGCTTGAGCCGCAGCGCGAGCCGCAGGAACCGCAGCGCGCCGGAGAGGTCGCCGAGCCGGGCCCGCGCGGCGCCCAGGTGACCGATCGCGTTGCGCACGCTGTTCAGGTCACCCACCTCCCGGCCCAGGGCGAGGTGCCGGCGGGAGACGGCCTGCGCCTCGGCGTACCGGCCCCAGGCCAGCAGCACCACTGTCTGGTTGTTCAGCAGCGCCGCCACGGCGGCCGGCTGCCCGGTGGAACGGGCCAGGTCCAGCGCCGCGTCCAGGTGCGCCAGGGCCGGCGCCAGCTGCCAGTTCGCCCCGTACGCGATGGCGAGGTTGCGCCGGACGGTGGCCTCGCCCTCGCGGTCGCCCAGCCGTCGGCGGATCTGGAGGGCGCCCTCCATGAGGTCGATCGCCTCCGGGAAGCGGCCGAGCCGGAACAGCCCGGAGGCCAGGTAGTTGCGGGTGGTGGCCACGGCGGCCTCGTCGTCGCACCGCTCGGCGGCGCGCAGGCCGACGGTGTGGGTGTCGATCAGCTCGTCCAGGTGGCCCCGGCTGAAGAGGAAGTACCAGCTCACCCGGGCGAGCTGCCAGCAGTGCGCGAGCAGGCCCTCGTCGGCCGCCAGCCGGACCAGCGCCGGCAGCGTGGCCCGGTTGCGTTCGAACCACGCCGGGCCCTCGGTCTCGCAGACGGCCACCAGGTCGGGTCGGGGCGGCTCGGGCAGCACCAGGGCGGCGCGGCTGGCCGCCGGCTCCATCTGGCGGGAGATCGCGTACGCCGCGTGCAGGTGGTGGTCGAGGAGCCGCCGCACCGCCTCGGCCCGCTCCCCGGGCCGCCCCGCTCCGTCGAGCAGTTGCCGGGCGAAGTCCCGCACCAGGTCGTGGAAGCGGAACCGGCCGGGGTCGGGCTCCTCCAGGAGGTGGGCGTCCACCAGGCCGTCCAGCAGGTCCTGCGCGTCGGCAAGTGGCAGGTCGGCGACGGCGGCACCCACCTGATGGTCGAAGAACGCCCCGGGATGCACGCCGACCAGCCGGAACAGCCGCTGCGCGGCCGGGTCGAGCTGCGCGTACGACAGGTCGAAGGCCTGCCCCACCGAGCGCTCCCCGACGGACAGCTCGATCAGCGGGTTCCGGCCCGCGGCCAGCCGGTCCGCCAGGTCCCGGACCCGCCACCGCGGCCGGTGCGCCAGCCGCGCCCCGGCCAGCCGGATGGCGAGCGGCAGGTGGCCGCAGCGGCGAACCACCTCGGCGGCCGCCTCCGGCTCGGCGGCGACCCGGTCCACGCCGACCACCCGGGCGAGCAACTCGACCGCCTCGTCCGGGTCGAGCACCGCCAGCGAGGACGGCCGGCCGCCGTCGAGGCCGGTGAGCCGGCGCCGGCTGGTGATGAGCGTGAGGCAGTCCGGGCCGTTGGGCAGCAACGGCGCCACCTGGACCGCGCTGGCCGCGTTGTCGAGCACCACGATGGCCCGCCGGCCGGACAGTTCGCTGCGCCACAGGGCCGCCCGCTCGTCGGCGTCGGCGGGGATGCCCGCGGCGGGCACCCCGAGCTGGCGGAGGAGCGCGGCCAGGGCCGCCGCCGGGGTGACCGGCTCGCGCTCGCTGTGCCCGTGCAGGTCGATGAAGACCTGGGCGTCCGGGTAGCGGCCGGCCAGAGCCGCCGCCAGGTGCACGGCCAGGGTGGTCTTGCCCGTGCCGGCCATCCCGTCGATCAGGTGGATCCGGGCGTCGTGCTCCTCGATCTCCTTGACCAGCCTGGCCAGTGTGTCCTGCCGGCCGGTGAAGTCGCTGATCGCCCGGGGCAGCGCCCGGATCGGGCCGGAAGCCGGTCGCGGCGGCCCCGTCAGGGCCAGGTCCCCGGCGAGCACCCGCTGGTGCAGTTCCTGCAACGCCGTGCCCGGTTCGATGCCGAGTTCCTCGGCGAAGATCCGGCGCCCCTCCCGGTAGACGGTGAGCGCGTCCGCCTGGCGGCCGACCGCGGAGAGGGCCAGCATCAGCTGGCCGCGCAGCCGCTCCCGCAGCGGATTGCGTTCCACGCTCTCGCTGAGCTCGTCGATCAGGTCGGCCGCCCGGCCCAGCCGCAGCTCGACCTCGACGCACTCCTCCAGCACGGTCAGCCGCTGCTCGTCGAGCGCCTGCGCCCGTCGGCGTACGCTCCGGCTCGCGATCCCGCTCAGCGCCGACCCCCGCCAGAGCGCCAGCGCGGACCGGTAGTGGCGGCTGGCGTCGGCCGGCTGCCCCGCGTCGACCGCCGACCGGCCGGCCTCGGCGGTCTGGGCGAAGACCTCGGCGTCCAGGTCGGAGGGTGCGACCCGGATGCCGTACCCGACCGGATCGGTGACGATCATCTCCGGCGGCAGGTCGAGCGCGACGAAGCGCTGCCGCAGCCGCGACACGCAGATCTGGAGCTGGGTCCGGGCGGTCGCCGGTGGGCGCTCCTCCCAGATGGCGTCGACGAGTTCCTCGACGGGGACCACCCGGCCGGCCCGCAGCAACAGCATGGCCAGCAGTGTCCGATCACGACCCGCCGTGATGGTGGACTCGCCGTCGCCGACCCGCAGCGGCCCCAGGATCCCGAACCGCATCTGTGCCCCCGCACGCCTCTTTGTGGAACTTCCAGCAGCGTAACCCGCCGGTCACCGCTCGCGGCGGCCGGGTGATAGCGGCGTGATAGCGGATCGACAGCACCAGGCCGGAGACTCGTGCTGGGTTGCCGGGCACGGCATCCGACGGGGGCGGTGCGCCCGCCCGGGCCCTGACCCGGGCGGGCGCACCGATGTCGACAAGCAGACGGCATGACGAAGGGGCGCCAGGTGGGATCCCACCCGACGCCCCCTTTCGCGTACGTCGAAGGTCAGCGCCGCCCGACGGTGAGCACCGGCTTGGTGACCTCGGCGAAGAAGTCGTTGCCCTTGTCGTCGACCACGATGAAGGCCGGGAAGTCCTCCACCTGGATCTTCCAGACCGCCTCCATGCCCAGCTCGGGGTATTCGAGCACCTCGACGTGCTTGATGCAGTCCTGGGCGAGCCGGGCGGCCGGGCCGCCGATCGAGCCGAGGTAGAAGCCCCCGTGCGCCTGGCAGGAGCGGGTGACCTGGCCGGAGCGGTTGCCCTTGGCCAGCATCACCATCGAGCCGCCGGCCGCCTGGAACTTCTCCACGTAGGCGTCCATCCGCCCGGCGGTGGTGGGGCCGAACGAGCCGGAGGCGTAGCCCTCGGGGGTCTTGGCCGGGCCGGCGTAGTAGACGGCGTGGTCCCGCAGGTACTGCGGCATCGGCTCACCGGCGTCCAGCCGCTCGGCGATCTTGGCGTGGGCGATGTCCCGGGCCACCACCAGCGGGCCGCTCAGCGACAGCCGGGTCTTCACCGGGTACTTCGACAGCTCGGCGCGGATCTCGTCCATCGGCCGGTTGAGGTCGACCCGGACCACCTCGGAGGTGTCCAGCTGGGCGTCGGTGACGTCGGGCAGGTAGCGCGCCGGGTCGGTCTCCAGGCGCTCCAGCCAGACGCCCGACGGGGTGATCTTGGCGACCGCCTGCCGGTCGGCCGAGCAGGAGACCGCGATGGCCACCGGGCAGGACGCGCCGTGCCGGGGCAGCCGGACCACGCGGACGTCGTGGCAGAAGTAGCGCCCGCCGAACTGCGCGCCGATGCCGAAGTTGCGGGTCAGCTCCAGCACCTCGGCCTCCAGTTCGAGGTCGCGGAAGCCGTGCGCGCTCATCGAGCCCTGCGTCGGGAGGGCGTCCAGGTACTTCGCCGAGGCGTACTTGGCGGTCTTCAGCGCGTATTCCGCGGAGGTGCCGCCGATGACGATGGCCAGGTGGTAGGGCGGGCAGGCCGCGGTGCCGATGAGGCGCAGCTTCTCCTCCAGGAACTGCATCATCCGCGTCGGGTTCAGCAGCGCCTTGGTCTCCTGGTAGAGGTAGGACTTGTTGGCCGAGCCACCGCCCTTGGCCATGAAGAGGAACTTGTAGGCGTCGGGGTGGCCGTCCGGGTCCTCGGCGTAGAGCTCGACCTGGGCGGGCAGGTTGCTGCCGGTGTTCCGCTCCTCCCACATGGTCAGCGGGGCGAGCTGGGAGTAGCGGAGGTTGAGCCGGGTGTACGCCTGGTAGACGCCGCGCGAGATCGCCTCGGCGTCGGTGCCGTCGGTGAGCACGTGCCGGCCGCGCTTGCCCATCACGATCGCGGTGCCGGTGTCCTGGCACATCGGCAGCACGCCACCGGCGGCGATGTTCGCGTTGCGCAGCAGGTCCAGCGCGACGAACCGGTCGTTCGGCGAGGCCGCCGGGTCGTCGATGATCGACCGGAGCTGGGCCAGGTGGGCCGGGCGCAGGAAGTGGGCGATGTCGTGCATCGCCTCGGCCGTCAGCGCGGTCAGCGCGGCGGGCTCCACGGTGAGGAACCGGCGGCCACCCGGGCCGTCGACGACGTCGACGCCCTCGTCGGTGACCAGGCGGTACTCCGTCTGGTCGGGTCCGGTCGGCAGCAGGGGGGCGTACGAGAAGGCGGCGGCACTGCTCATGACGGAAAAGCCTAGGGCAGAGCCGTCGATCGGTGGCACCCGCCGGGTGCGTCCTGGGACGCCGCTCTCACCCGGCGTCACTTGCCGTCGGCGCAGAGTTCGTTCTTCGGGCCGCAGCTGCCCTGGTCGGTCGGGGGGCGCCAGGTGTCGCCCGGGTCCGGCGCGGGCACCGCGCCCTCGTCGGGCGGGGGCAGCTCGGCGGCGCCGGCGCCCCAGCGGACGTACCCGATCTCCCGGCCCTCGCCGATGATCATGCCGTGCGGACCGACCGCCAGGGCGTTCGCCGACGTGCGCAGCAGGACCAGTTCCTGACCGCTGCGCGGTTCGAGCGCGATGAGCCGGGACGGCTTCTCCTCGGCGATCAGCGCCGCGTACGGGGTCAGCGCGGCGCCGCTCCTGCCGCCGGCCGGCCGGGTCCACCGGGTGCCGTCGGCCGTCAGCTCCCGGCCGAACAGCGAGCGCTTGTCGGCGCTGCGCACCACCGCGTAGCGGTCGTCGACGGCGAGCACCTTCTCGCCCTCCGCGCCGACGAGGAGCAGCCGGCCGTCGTACCCGTCGAGGACCGCCTCGCGCCCGTCCGGGGCGACCCCGAGCAGCACGTTGCGGGCGCCCTGCGGGTCCTCCCGCTGCACGCAGCCGGCGTAGTCGGCGGTCCGCAGGTTGACCCCGTTGCGGCGCCACACCTGCTGCCCGGTCGCCGGGTCGACAGCGGTGAGGACGAAGTAGCAGGTGCCGTCCCGGGAGGTGGCGGAGATCCGGAGCAGGCGCCCACCGACCACCGCGAGCCGCTCCTCGCGGCCCGGCTCGACGTTCTGGAGCACCCGGCCGGTGGCGGTGTCCACCACGTGCACCCGGCCGTCGACCGGGAAGCCGAGCAGCGGCGGGACCGACTCCGGCCCGGCCACCCCCTCGTCGATCCGCGGCGCGCCCAGGCGCCGGGTGCCCAGCAGCTCCGGGTTGTCGGCGAGCACCCCGCTGTGCACGCCGGGCAGGAACGCGCTCCAGCGCGGCGCGGTGCCGCGCGGCTCCCAGGCGCGCAGGGTGCAGTCGGTGGGCTGCACGCAGTAGGCGTCGAGCAGGAGGTTGCGGTACGTCCAGACGGCGATCGCCCGCTCGTCGCGGCGGCGCACCACCCCGGTGGTGGGGTCGAGCACCTCGTACCCCTTGTCCAGGAGCTTCCCCACGGCCACGACCGGGTCCCGGTCGCTGCCGGCCACCGCGGCCCAGTCGGCCTTGCGCTCCCAGAGCTGCGCGCCGTTGGCCAGGCTGCGCGCCTCGACCCGGGTGCGCTGCTCGACGATCACCGTGTCGCCGGCGATGGTGACGCTCTTCGGGGTGCCGCCGACCCGCTGCTGCCAGACGACGTCCGGCTCGGAGATCGGCTTGCTCCGGTCGACCCAGTCCCAGATGGCGGGGAACGGGTTCCACACACCGGTGGCGGCGAGCACGACCACGGTGATGAGCCCCAGCAGCAACCAGCCGCGTACGCCAAGGCCCTTCACACCGCACACGGTAGCGACGACCACCGCTGCGCCGGCCCCCCGAACGGCCGTGTCGCGCCGCTTTCTCGGTCAGCCGCCGCGGGCGGCCGAGCGCACCAGAGGCAGGGTGCGGTACGGGATCTGCTCGGCGAGGGCGATGATCGTGGAGGCGCGGCGGATGCCCTCCGAGGCGACGATCTGGTCGATGACGCGCTGGAGGTCGGTGTTCGAGCGGGCCACGATGCGGCACAGCAGGTCGCTGGAGCCGGTGATGGTGTGCGCCTCCAGCACCTCCGGAATGGCGGCCAGGTGCGCGGTCACCGGGTCGTGGCCGTGCCGCTGGCTGATCTCCAGGGTCACGAAGCTGGTCACCCCGAACCCGATGGCGGCCGGCGAGATGTCCGGCCCGAACCCGGCGATCACCCCCCGCTCGACCAGCTTGTCGAGCCGGGCCTGGACGGTGCCGCGGGCCACGCCGAGCCGCCGCGAGCACTCCAGCACCCCGATCCGGGGCTCCTCGGCGAGCAGATCGATCAAGCGGGCGTCCAGCACATCGAGCTGTACATCCTGACCAGTGTTCATGGGGTTTCACATTACCGAATGCACAACCTGACCAGGAGTTTCGGCGACTGTTGCCCAACCGGCCGCCGCGCAGCGATCCTCGCCACAACAGCAGATCAACGGCGGCCCACGAGGCCGGCCGGTGCGCAAGGGAGGCCACCATGACCCAGGCGATCGACCGACCCCAGTCGACCGAGGAGGTCGACGTCGACGCCCTCGTCGGCGCCGTCGACCACGACATCACCCGCGACCCGTTCCCGGTCAAGGGCCTCGACCACGTGCACTTCCTGGTGGGCAACGCCAAGCAGGCCGCCCACTACTACTCCACCGCGTTCGGCATGACCTGCGTGGCGTACCGGGGGCCGGAGCAGGGCTACCGGGACCACGCCCAGTACGTGCTGACCAGCGGCTCCGCGCGGTTCGTGCTCACCGGCGCGGTCCGCCCCGACGCCGAGGGCGCCGAGCACGTGGCGAAGCACAGCGACGGTGTCTCCGACATCGCGCTGGAGGTGCCGGACGTGGACGCGGCGTACGCGCACGCCACCGCCCAGGGCGCCACCGGCCTGATCGAGCCGCACGACGTCAGCGACGAGCACGGCACCGTCCGGATGGCGGCCATCGCCGCCTACGGCGACACCCGGCACACGCTTGTCGACCGGTCCCGCTACACCGGCCCGTTCCTGCCCGGCTTCGTGGCCCGCGGCCCGATCGTGGACCGGCAGCCGATGATCGACGCCGGCATCCAGCCGAAGCGCTTCTTCCAGGCCGTCGACCACGTGGTCGGCAACGTGGAGCTGGGCCGGATGGACGAGTGGGTCGAGTTCTACAAGCGGGTCATGGGCTTCAGCAACATGGCCGAGTTCATCGGCGACGACATCGCCACCGACTACTCGGCGCTCATGAGCAAGGTGGTGGCGAACGGCACCCGCAAGGTGAAGTTCCCGCTCAACGAGCCGGCCGTCGCCCGCAAGAAGTCGCAGATCGACGAGTACCTGGAGTTCTACCAGGGCCCGGGCGCCCAGCACATCGCCGTGGCCACCAACGACATCCTGGCCAGCGTCGACGCCATGCGGGCCGCCGGTGTCGAGTTCCTGGACACCCCGGACTCCTACTACGAGGACCCGGAGCTGCGCGCCCGGATCGGCCAGGTGCGGGTGCCGATCGAGGAGCTGCAGTCCCGCAAGATCCTGGTCGACCGGGACGAGGACGGCTACCTGCTCCAGATCTTCACCAAGCCGGTGCAGGACCGCCCGACCGTCTTCTTCGAGCTGATCGAGCGGCACGGCTCGCTGGGCTTCGGCAAGGGCAACTTCAAGGCCCTGTTCGAGGCCATCGAGCGGGAGCAGGAGAAGCGCGGGAACCTGTAACACTGTCCGCGTGACCGAGCCTCAACCAGCGTCTCCGCCGCCCGCCGGGCCCCCGCCCGCGGGCGGCGGCTTCGCGCCGCCGTCCGGGCCGTACCTGCCGCCGGCGCAGCACACCCCGCCCACGTACGCCGGGCTGCCGAGCTACCCCCCGCCACCCCCGGGGTACGCCCCGCACGCCGCCTTCGTGCCGCCTCCCCTGGCCCCCGGCGGGCAGCCGCTGGCGGGCTTCGGCGATCGGCTGGTGGCGTGGCTGATCGACGGCCTGGTGGCGACCGGGGTCGCCATGGTGCTCTTCGCGCCGGTCTTCGTCTGGATGGTCGTCAGGATGGTCGACGACCTGCCGCCGCCCGGGCCGGACGGCACGGTGGCCGGGCCCGACTTCGGCACGGCCATGACCGACTTCTTCCTGCCCGTGCTCCTCGCCGAGTTCGGCGTCCTCGCGCTCATGCTCGTCTTCTACTGGCTCTACCACGTCGAGTACGCCCGCCGGAGCGGGCAGACGCTCGGCAAGAAGGTGATGAAGCTGCGCATCGTCCCGCTCGACCCGAACGCCGCGCTCACCCGGGGCATGCTCGGCAAGCGGTACCTCGTGGAGTTCGTCGCCGGCGCGCTGGTTCCGTTCGCCAACTACCTCGACGGTTTCTGGCAGCTCTGGGACAAGCCCTGGCAGCAGTGCCTGCACGACAAGTTCGCCGGAACGGTCGTCGTTAAGGTTGCACCGTGAGTGTGCAGCCCGGCTGGTACGTCGACCCCGCCGATCCCGAGACCCGCCGGTACTGGGACGGCGAGGGGTGGATCGGCGCGCCGATCCCGGTCGACGCCACCCCGCCCGACGGACCGCCGCCGCCCGAGCCGGCCCCCGCCGCCGCAGCGGCCCCCGCCGCCGCGTCGCACCCGGGCCAGCCGGCCCCGGTGACCGGCGCGCAACCCGGCGGTCCGGCCCCCGGGCCGTGGTCGGGGCCGCCGGCCGGTGGCCCGGGCCAGCCGTGGCCGGGTCAGCCGGGGCAGCCGGGACCCTGGGCGGGCCCACCCGGCCAGCAGGGGCCGCCGCCGGGCTGGCCGTACCCGGGCTGGCCGGGACGTCCGCCGGCGCCGCGACCGCACGGGCTGCCGCTCGCCTCGTACGGCGCCCGGCTGGTCGCCCGTCTCATCGACCTCGGCGTGGTGTTCCTGCTCAACGTCGTCGTCAACGGCTGGTTCGTCTGGCGCTACGTCGAGGAGATCTCGCCGTACCTGCGCGAGTCGGTGCGCCGGTCCCTGGCCGGGGACACCTCCACCGAGGGGCTGCCCCAGCCGGGCGAGCAGGCCGCCGGGCTCCAGATCGCCATCCTGCTGATCGCCACCGCGCTGTGGTTCGCCTACGAGGTGCCCTCGATGGCGGCGCGCGGACAGACCTTCGGCAAGCGGCTCGTGGGCGTCCGGGCCGTGCCGGTCGAGGCGGACCAGCCGCTCGGGTTCGGCCGGGCCACCCGGCGCTGGAGCACCCTCGGCCTGCCCACCCTGCTCTGGTACTGCTGCGGCCTCGGCCTGCTGCTCCAGTTCGTCGACGCGGTCTCCCCGCTCTTCGACCAGCCGCTGCGCCAGGCCCTGCACGACAAGCGGGCGCAGACCGTGGTGGTCCAGCTCCCCCGCACCCGGCCCGACACCCGTACCGCCCCGCGCGACCGCGCCAACCCCCCGGGAGACACCCCATGACCGACACCGGACGTCACCAGCCTCCGCTGCGGCTCACCCGCGCCGACCTGGACGCGCTGCCCAACTACGTGCCCGGGCGCAGCCCGGCCGACCTGGCCCGCGAGCTGGGCCTGCCCGAGGCGATCAAGCTGGCCAGCAACGAGGTCCCGTACGGCCCGCTGCCCGGCGTGGTGGAGGCGGTCGCCGAGGCGGTGGCGGGTTCGCACCGCTACCCGGACATGGGTGTGGTGGCGCTGCGCCAGGCCCTCGCCGAGCGGTACGGCGTGGACGCCGACCGGATCGCCACCGGCTGCGGCTCGGTGGCGCTGGCCGAGCACCTGGTCCGGGCGACCTGCCTCCCCGGCGACGAGCTGCTGTACTCGTGGCGGTCCTTCGAGGCGTACCCGATCATCGCGGCGACCAGCGGCGCGACAAGCGTGCGGGTGCCGAACGACGCCGGCCACGGCCACGACCTGGCCTCGATGGCGGCGGCCGTGACCGACCGGACCCGGATGGTCCTGGTCTGCAACCCGAACAACCCGACCGGCACGGCGGTCCGCAGGGCCGAGCTGGACCGCTTCCTCGACGCGGTGCCGGACGACGTGCTCGTGGTGATCGACGAGGCGTACCGGGAGTTCGTCACCGACCCGGAGGTGCCGGACGGCCTCACCTACCTGGACCGGCCGAACGTCGCGGTGCTGCGCACCCTGTCCAAGGCGTGGGGCCTGGCCGGCCTGCGGATCGGCTGGCTGGTCGCCGCGCCCACCGTGGCCGCCGCCGTGCGCAAGGTGGTCACCCCCTTCTCCACCAGCATGGCCGCGCAGGCGGGCGCGCTGGCCGCGCTGGCCCAGGCCGACGAGGTGGAGCGGCGGTGCGCGCTGGTCGTCGCCGAGCGGGACCGGGTCACCGAGGCGCTGCGCAAGTTCGTCCCGGACGTGCCGGACAGCCAGGCCAACTTCGTCTGGCTGCCGCTGGGCGACCGGGCCGTGGAGTTCGGCAAGGCGTGCGAGGCGCGCGGCGTGATCGTCCGGCCGTTCCCCGGTGACGGGGTGCGCGTCACCATCGGCACGCCGGCCGAGAACGACGCCTTCCTGGCCGCCGCGGAGGCCGCGCTGGCCTGACGGCAGGTCCGGGGCCGGTCCGTCAACCCCCTACGGACCGGCCCCGGACGCCTCGGGTCGTCCCGTCGACCTGGCGTGCGGGCAACCGTGGAGAATCGTACCATTTGTCCGTTTCATGCGGGTCAGGTCGCGGCCAGCAGCACCGGCTCGGCCATCAGGAAGTAGCCCTGGTCGTCGTCGTCCGGACCGGCGCGCTCGCGGAGCCGCTCCACCGCCACGTAGCCGCCAGCCGCGTGCGCCCGGCCCGGCTGCCAGCCGGTCCCGTCCCGGCCGATGTCCATGGCGAACCGGGACCGCTCCGCGCCCGTCACCGGGTCGAGGGTGACCAGGTCCCGCCCCTCGGTCAGCAGGTGCACCCGGCCCGGCTCGACCGCCAGGATCCGGACCGGCCCGAGGTCGGCCCGGCGCCACAGCTCCTCGCCCGTGCGGGCGGAGCGCCCGGTGACCACGCCGCCCGCGGTGCCCACCGCGCGCTCGCCGTCCAGCTCGGCGTCCGGGCCGTCGAGGGCGGGGGCGGCCACCGGCTCGGCCGCGCCGACCACCAGCCAGCCCCGGCCGGCCTCGTCGCCGCGCCCCGAGGTACGCAGCCCCCGACAGGACGAGCGCCCGTCCCGGCAGCCCACCGGGGTCACCACGAGCCGGCCCGGGGCGTCCGGAGGCCGCCAGCGGGTCCGCACCGCGCCGGTCGCGGCGTCCCGGAACTCGACAGCGGCCGGCCCGGCGCACGAGTCCACGCCGACCACCTCGCCGTCGGCCGTGGTGCCCACGTCGGCGCGGCAGCCCCGCCCCACCTCGGCCCGCCACAGCCGGCGGCCGTCCGTGAGGGCGTACCCGCCGACCGCGCCGGGGCCCGCGGCGATCAGCACGGCACGGCCGTCGGCGGCCCGGGTGACGTGCAGCCCCGCCGGGTCCCAGACCGTGGCGGCGTAGGTGCGGCGCGGCTTCGGCACCGCGCCCGGCGCGGGGCCGTCGGCCCGCCAGGCGACCCGCCCGGTACGCGCGTCCAGCGCCACCAGCTTCCCGTCGGACCAGCGGCTCACCACCGTGGTGCCCTCGGCGAGCACACCGACCAACTTCGCCGGCCAGCGGCGGTACGACCAGAACGGGGTGACCCGGTGCTTCCCGGAGACCGGCTGGTCGGCGTACACCTGGCGGGCGCCCGCGTAGACGCGGAGCCGGCCGTCCACGACCAGCGGCGCCACCGGCAGCCGGCCGATCACGCCGACCGGCGGGGTGGGCGCGGCCGGGTACGCGCCCCGGGCGACCGTCTCCACCTCGGCGGGCGCGAGGACCCGCAGGACCACGGCGGCCGCCGCCGCGACGGCCAGCACCGCCACGACCGCCACCACGATCCGCCGCCCCGAGGGCTTCCCCATGCCGTACCTCCGCCCGGCACCCTACCCAGCGGCGGCTCCCGGGCCCCGCACCGGCCGACCCCGCTCGGGTCGGGTCAGCGGGTCGGCTCAGGCGGCCTCGGCGGACCGGGCGGGCCCGACGGCCAGCGCCAGGTCGGCCAGGTCGCGGCGGAGGGCGCCCTCCACGGCCCGGGCGGCCAGGCCGCCGAGGATCAGGGCCAGCACCCGGCCGTACGGGCGGGTCGGCACCGCCTCGTGCTCGACGGTGACCTCGGTGCAGCCGCGCCGCCGGCGCTCGACGGCGCGCAGCGTCCAGGTGATCCGGTAGTCAGCGCCCGCACCCCGCGAGCTGAGCACCAGCCGTGCCGGGGCGGCGGCCTCGACCACCAGGAACTCCTCCGCCTCGGCGACGCCGTCCGGCCGGACCCGGGTCTCCCGCCAGGCGGTGCCGGGCCCGAGGTCGCCGGGGTTGAGAACCTCGACGTCGCCGACCGCGGACAGCCAGTCGGCACGCGCCGGGAGATCGGTGAGGAGCCGCCAGACGTCGACGTCCTGCGCTTCGATGAATGCGGAAACCGTCACCGTCGACATGGCACCTCCCGTGTCGTCCACGGTACGGGCCGTGACCGGGTAACGGGAGCCTTGCGGTGACATTTCCACCACCGGTGCCCCGAGCGGGGCACCGGGTGTGCGGCGAGCGGTCAGCGGCGGAAGGCGTCACCCCGGATCGCGGCGACGAACGCCGTCCAGCCCGGTGGGCTGACCGCGAGCGCCGGGCCCTGCGGGTCCTTCGAGTCGCGTACGCCCACCACGCCGTGCGCGGCCACCACGTTGGTGGCCACCTCGACGCAGAGGCCCTGATCGTTGGAGCGACTGCTGGTGCGCCAGACGGCGCCGGTCAGCTCGGTCATCTCTCGTCCTTCCTGTTCCTCTCGGGTGCGCCCCGGCCCGCACCGCCGGGGCGTACGCAATCCGCGACGATCAACGCCGAAGGACACGTCCCCGGTCGCACAGCGGGTGCGACCGGGGACGGAGAGTGAACAGGGGTCGGTTCAGCGGGCCGGGAGGATGCTCCCGGTGACCTCGCCGAGGGCGATGGTGGTGCCGTCCGGGCCGGGCGCGGTGGCGGTGATCGTCACCGTGTCCCCGTCCTCCAGGAAGGTGCGGGCGGCGCCGTCGGCGAACTTGACCGGCTCGGTCCCGCCCCAGGTCAGCTCCAGGAACGAGCCGACCTGGCCGCGCTCCGGACCGGAGACGGTGCCGGAGGCGTAGAGGTCGCCGGTCCGCAGCGACGCGCCGTTCACCGTGAGGTGGGCGAGCTGCTGGGCCGGCGTCCAGTACATGGTGGCGAAGGGCGGCTCGGCGACGCGCTCGCCGTTCCACTCGACCGACAGGGTCAGGTCCAGCCCGAGGTGCGGGGTGTCGTGCAGATACTCCTGCACCGGCGGGTCCTGGTCGGGGGCGGGCACGAAGGCGTCGGCCAGCGCGTCCAGCGGGGTGACCCAGGCCGAGACCGAGGTCGCGAAGGACTTGCCCAGGAACGGCCCGAGCGGCTGGTACTCCCACGCCTGGATGTCCCGGGCGGACCAGTCGTTGACCAGCACCACGCCGAAGACGTGGTCGGCGAAGTCCGCGACGGCGACCCGGTCGCCGAGCCGGCTCGGCACCCCGACCACGAAACCGACCTCGGCCTCGATGTCCAGCCGCACGGAGGCACCGGTGGTCGGGCCCTGCGCGGTGGCCCGCTGCCCGCTGGGGCGGACGACCGGGGTGCCGGAGACGACCACCGTGCCGGCCCGGCCGTGGTAGCCGATCGGCACGTGCTTCCAGTTCGGCAGCAGCGGCGGCTGCCCGGGCCGGAAGATCTGCCCGACGTTCGACGCGTGGTGCTCCGACGAGTAGAAGTCGACGTAGTCGGCCACCTCGAACGGCAGCAGCAGCTCCACCTCGCGCAGCGGCACCAGCAGCGGCTCCACGGCCGGGCGGTGCGCCGGGTCGGTGAGCAGCTCGGTCACCCGCTGCCGGACGGCGGTCCACTGCGGACGGCCGAGCGCCATGAAGTCGTTGAGGGTCGGCCGGCCCAGCGCCCCGGCGGCCAGCACCAGCCCGGCGGCCTCCGCGCCGGCCAGGTCCAGCACGAAGTCGCCGATGCGTACGCCGATCCGCGGCGCGCGGTCGCCCTGCCGGAACACCCCGTACGGCAGGTTGCTCACCCCGTACGGCGACCCCGCCGCACCCGTCACCCAGCTCATTCCTCGAAGCCCCCGTTCACCAGCCCCAGCCGGATCAGATCGGTAAGTGGTTCGGAGATGCTGCACGAGCCGTAGCCGACCCACAGCGGGCGCTCGGCCTCCCGGTGCGACCGGGCCAGCTCGACCACCCGGAGCGGGTCGGTGGCGGCCAGCAGCTCGGCCACACCGTCCACCTCGGCGCCCCCGGTGGCGGCCAGGGTGGCGGCCAGCACGTTGACGAAGCCGTGGTGGGTGAAGCCGGTCTCCGGATCCCGGTGCCGGATCGCGTGGTGGAGCCCGGCGGTCAGCTTGAACGGCAGGTCCCGGTCCCGGCAGGCGCAGATCACCGCGGCCAGTTCGACAGGGGTCGGGAACAGCTCGGCGGCCAGCCCGCCGGTGCGGAACTTGGCGGCCACCGGCAGCCCGCCGGCCCGCGCCTCGGCGAGGGCGTCCAGCGCGCCCATCAGCCCGAAGGTCAGCGGGACCTCTGCGTAGACGGTGCCGCCGAGTCGCTCGGCGAGCTTGACCAGGTCGGCCAGGCCCGGCTGCGGGTCCTCGCCGCGCTTGGCGACCGGCGCCTCGACCTGGCGGACGGTGAGCCGGGGATCCGCCTCGGCGAGGGCCGCCTCCAGCCGGCCGACCGGCACGTCACCGATCACACCGACCGCCAGGGTCGCCTCCGGGGCGAGCAGCTCGGGCAGGTCCGGCAGGGTCGAGGCGGGCAGCAGCAGCGGGCCGACCAGGTCGGCGTACCAGCCGGCCCGGTGCCGGTGATGCGCGGTCACGGCGTCCGGCAGCGCGGCGCTGCCGGGCGGGAAGACCGCCGCGTCGTCGACCAGGCCGGCGAGAAGGCGGGGCACCTGCGTTGACACGAGACAAGAATCTACGGGACGCTACAAGGAACGGACAACCGCGTCCGATTATCGGACGTCACCGGCCGGAGAACGGGACATATCGGGAGGCGAGATGCCGTACTACCGCAGCGTCGGCGAGGTGCCCCGCAAGCGCCACACCCAGTTCCGCCAGCCCGACGGCAGCCTGTACGCCGAGGAGCTGGTCGGTCAGGAGGGCTTCTCCTCCGACTCGTCGCTGCTCTACCACCGGCACGCGCCCACCGCGATCGTGGCCGCCGAGGAGTTCACCCCGCCCGCCTTCACCCGGGTGCCCAACCTGCCGCTCAAGCCGCGGCACCTGCGCACCCACAAGCTCGACGGGGCCGGCGCCGACCCGGTGCTCGGCCGGCAGTACCTGCTCGCCAACGACGACGTGCGGATCGCGTACGTCCTGGCGGACAAGCCGTCGCCGCTGTTCCGCGACGCCACCGGCGACCACTGCCTCTACCTGGAGTCCGGCTCGCTGCGCGTGGAGTCGCCGTTCGGCGTGCTGGAGGCGGTGGCCGGCGACTACGTCGTCATCCCCACCTCGACCATCCACCGCCTCGTGCCCACCGGCGACGAGCCGACCCGGCTGCTCGCTGTCGAGGCCGCCGGCCACATCGGCCCGCCCAAGCGCTACCTCTCGGTGCGCGGGCAGTTCCTGGAGCACTCCCCCTACTGTGAGCGGGACGTCCGCGGGCCGGACAGCCCGCTGCTCGTCGACGAGACCGACGTCGAGGTGCTGGTCCGGCACCGGCGCGGGTGGACGAGGTACGTCTACGCCAACCACCCGTTCGACGTGGTCGGCTGGGACGGGCACATGTACCCGTGGGCGTTCTCCATCCACGACTTCGAGCCGATCACCGGCCGGATCCACCAGCCGCCGCCCGTGCACCAGACCTTCCAGGGCCCGAACTTCGTGATCTGCTCGTTCGTGCCGCGCAAGGTCGACTACCACCCGGACGCCATCCCGGTGCCGTACAACCACCACAACGTCGACTCCGACGAGATGCTCTTCTACACCGGCGGCAACTACGAGGCCCGGCGCGGCTCCGGCATCGAGCAGGGCTCGATCTCGCTGCACCCCTCCGGCTTCACCCACGGCCCCCAGCCGGGCGCCGCGGAGCGGTCGATCGGGGCGGAGTTCTTCGACGAGCTGGCCGTCATGGTGGACACCTTCCGCCCGCTGGACCTCTGCGACGCGGGGACCGCCTGCGAGGACGACGCGTACGCCTGGACCTGGGCGCGCCGGGCCTAGCGCACCGGGTGCCGGCCGGCGCGGGCGAGCACGGCGAACCCGGCCACCACCGCCACGGTGATCCCGGCGACAAGCGGCCACGGGCCGCCGACCAGCGCGTAGAGCACCAGCAGCGCCGGGGCGGCGGCCACCGCGTACACGCTCAGAGCCAGGCCGCGGTCGGCGCGGAGCAGCCCGGGCAGGACGGTGTCCCGCAGGCCGGGCAGCCGGGCCGCGTGCCGCCAGACCAGCAGGGCCCCGCCGAGCGCGGCCAGCACCGCGAGGACGCGGGACGGGCCCGGCGCGACCGGGGCGAGGAAGGCGACCAGCACGGTGGCGACAAGCGACCAGCCGGCGCCGTGGAGCACCAGGCGGTGCAGCGGGTCGACGGTGGTCGGGCCGGCGTCGCGGCGTTCCGGGTCCATGGTGGCCGCCTCGGCCAGGTGCTCCAGCGCCTCCGCGTAGCGGCGCTGCTCCAGCCGGATCACGCCCGTGTCGTGCCGCGCCGCGGCCACCTCCGGGTCCAGCCGCAGCGCCTCCCGGTAGGCCCGCTCGGCCAGGTCGTACAGCTCCAGCCGGGCGGCGACCAGGCCGAGCACCAGGTGCGCCTGCGCGGTCTCCGGGGCCAGCTCCACACCCCGCCAGGCGGCGTTGAGCGCCGCCTGGCCGTTGCGCGCCCCGGCCAGGATCGCGGCGGCGCTCCGCTGGGCGTACGCGTCGTCCGGGCCGAGCGCCAGGATCTGGTCCCCGGTGCTCGCCGCGGCCTTCCACCGGCCCAGGTCGACAAGGGCGAAGCCGCGCGCCACGAGCGGTGACAGGGCACCCGGGGCGGCGGCCACGGCGGCCTCGGCCACCGGCAGCGCCTCCGCCGACCGGTCCGCGGCCAGGTGCACCCGGGCCAGCATGGTCAACGCCTCGGCGTTACCCGGGTGGCCGGCGAGCGCGGCGTCGAGTTCCTCCGCTGCCTCGTCGTACCGGCCCAGTTCGGCGAGGAGTTGCGCGCGCTGGAGGTAGCCGTCGGCGGCGGACTGGTCGGGGGCGGCGTCGTTCGACATCCCGGCGAGCGTAGCCCCCGGCCGGGCCGCCCGCCCGTCACCGAGCGGGCGGACACCGGTCAGGCGCTGTGGCAGCGGGGCCGGTCCGGCGAGCGCCCGCAGGTGCCCAGGCTGCACCAGCGCCGCAGCCCGCTCTCGTCCAGGAAGAGCCAGCCGCACCGCTCGTCCGGGCAGGTCCGGAGGGTGAGCCGGCGCGGGTCGGCGAGCAGCTGGGCGGCGCTCCAGGCGACCGCGTGCAGGGGCATCCGGAGCCCGGCCGCCAGCTCCGGCCACCAGCGCCCGCGGCCGTCGCTCTCGGGCCGGAACGCCAGTTCCTTCGCGGCGGCCTCCGCGTGCCGGGCGACCGCGTCGAACGCGCGCCGGTCGTCGGGCCCGGTGAGGCACCCGTACAGCGCCTGCCGCAGGCCCCGGGCCTCGACGAGCACCGCCTCGGCCTGGTCGGGGTCCCGGCGGGCCAGGTGCAGCAGCCGGCTCACCGAGACGTCGTCGAGGAGACCGACGTGCCCGGCCCACACGGCCAGGGTGCGGTAGCCGCGCAGCCATTCGGCGCCGGGCAGCGGCGGTTCGTGCCCCCACCCGGCGAAGGTGTTGCAGAAGTCCAGCGCCGGATGGCCGCCCACGCTCCAGGGCAGGCTCTCGTCGCGGACCCGCACCTCGTACACCGGCCGCCCGGGCCGGTCCAGCCGGTCGTCGCCGCGCAGGATCCGGCGGTGCACCTCCCGCAGGCGCGGCCCCGGCTCGACGCCCAGCTCGTCCACGAGGACCTGCCGGGTGGTCCGGTACAGCCGCAGCGCGTCGGCCTGCCGCGCGCCCCGGTACAGCGCGGTCATCAGGACGGCGACGAGCTGTTCCCGGGTCGGGTGCCGGGCGGCCAGTGGCATCAGCTCGGCGATCGCCCGGGCGTGCTGGCCCAGCGCGAGCTGCGCCTCGGCGCGCAGCTCGACGGCGACCAGCCGCAGCTCCTCGACGGTGCCGTGCAGCCGGTCCCGCAGTTCGCCGTCGGCCGCGTCGGCGAGCAGCGGCCCTCGCCAGAGGGCCAATCCGCGGTCGAGCAACCGCACCCGCTCGCCCGGGTCGGCGGCCACGCCGGCCGCCCGGACCAGATCGCCGAACTCGTCGACGTCGACGCGGTGCCCGTCCGCCTCGACGAGATAGCCCTCGCCCCGGGTGCTGATGCGCACCCCGTACGGCGTCAACGACCCCCGCAACCGGCCGATGTACGTCTGGACGGCACCCCGGGCCGAGGCCGGCGGCCGGCCGTTCCAGAGCAGGTCGATGAGGCGCTCGGTGGGGACCACCCGTCCCGTGTCGAGCAGCAGCACACCGAGCAGGCAGCGCTCCTGGCGTCGGCTGCCGACCTCGACCGGCCGGCCCCGGTGGCGGGCCTCGAAGGGTCCGAGCAGTCGGAAGTCCATACCGAACAGGACCGGCTGGCCCGGCCCGCCGGTTGTCATCGGGCGGTGAGCGGATGGTGGGTGCCCGGTGGTCCGTCCGGCGCCCGGGCGGATCCGCCCCGGCTGCGGCTCGGCGCGCGGTGAGCCGGTGGTGAGCGGGCCCGGTGACCCTGGTCCGGCCCTGACCAGAAGCACGGATGGAGTGACAATGCGTTTCACGATGAGCATCGTGGTGGCGTCGGTCGTGGCCGCGATCGTCGCGACCCTGCCCGGCACGGCGTCCGCCGCGGGCGGCGACACCGCCCCCGGCGCCTGGGAGCCGGCCCCGCAGGCGGCGTTCGAGCTGCCGGCCGGGGCCCGCTGCGACTTCGCGGTACGTGTCGAACCGATCGTTGACGAGGTCCGGAAGCTGACCCTGGCCACGTACCCGGACGGCTCGCCGGAGCGGGAGCTGTTCACCGGTGCCCTCATCGACCGGGTGACGAACCTGGAGACCGGGGCCACGTCCACGGCGGACGCCAGCGGCAGCGCGCTTGTCGTCTACGGCACGGACGGGTCGATGACCTGGTACGTGACCGGACCGGTGCTGCTCGGCTTCCGGGAGAACGCGGGTTCGCTGCCGAAGGGGCTGTGGATCGTCGACGGCCAGTTCACCGTGGAGTTCACCCCCACCTTCGAGAAGACCATCACGATGCTCCACGGCACGACGCACAACGTCTGCACGGACGTCGACTGATCCGGCGCGGCGACCGGGCGCCACCCGGTCGCCGCGTCACGCCGCCGGCGCCTCGTAGACCAGGGCCACGGCGATCCCGGTGAGCCCCTCGCCGCGCCCCGGGAAGCCCAGGCCGTCGGTGGTGGCGGCGGAGACGGTGACCGGCGCGCCGACCGCCGCCGACAGCACCCGCTGCGCCTCGTCCCGGCGCGGACCGATCTTGGGCCGGTTTCCGATCACCTGGACCGACACGTTGCCGATCTCGAAGCCGGCCGCCCGGACCCGCCGGGCGCTCTCGGTCAGCAGGGCCACCCCGGAAGCGCCCGCCCACTCCGGCTGGTCCACGCCGAAGTTCGCGCCCAGGTCGCCGAGGCCGGCCGCGGAGAGCAGGGCGTTGCAGGCGGCGTGGGCCGCCACGTCGGCGTCCGAGTGGCCGGCCAGGCCGTCCTGGTCCGGCCAGTGCAGGCCCGCGACCCAGCAGGGCCGCCCGGCCGCGAAGGCGTGCACGTCGGTGCCGATGGCCACCCGAGGAACGATCATGAACCGAGGGTACGCGTCAGGCGCCGCTGGCCAGCAGGTGCTCGGCCAGGGCCAGGTCGAACGGGCGAGTGATCTTCAGGGCCAGCTCCGACCCGGGTACGCAGTCGACCGGGACGCCCAGCTTCTCGACCAGGCCGGCGTCGTCGGTGAGCGCGTCCCCGGCCGCCTCGTGGGCGGCGGTGAGCACCGACCGGCGGAAGCCCTGCGGGGTCTGCACCGCGCGCAGGGCGGCCCGGTCGACAGTGCCGAGGACCCGTTCGCCGGCGTCGACCTCCTTGACCGTGTCGACCACCGGCAGCACCGGGATCACCGCGTCGTGGCCGGCGCGGACCGCCGCGGCCACCGACTCGACCAGCTCGGGCGGGGTGAGCGCCCGCGCCGCGTCGTGCACGAGGACGATGTCCGGTCCGGCGGGGACGGCGGCCAGCGCGGCGGCCACCGACGCCTGTCGCTCGGCGCCGCCGGGGACCACGGTGACCGGGGCCACCGGCGCGAGCATCGCCCGGACCGCCTCGACGTCGGCGGCCGGGGCGGCCACCACGACGGTGTGCACCGAGGGCGCGGCGGCGATGCGGCGCACCGCGTGCACCAGCAGCGGCTCGCCGCCCAGCAGCCGGAGCGCCTTGGGCGCGCCCGGGCCGAGGCGTACCCCGGCACCGGCCGCAGGAACGAGGACCGCGACGTCACCGCGCGGATTGAGCTGCGCGGTCACGTCGCGGTCCTCGGATTCGTTTGCTACGGCGTGGGTACGACGATGAGGTGTGGATCAGGCCTCGGTCAGCACCTTGTCGAGCAGCGTCTCCGCCTCGTCCTTGGTGCTCTTCTCGGCCAGCGCGACCTCGCCGACGAGAATGTCGCGGGCCTTGGCCAGCATGCGCTTCTCACCCGCGGAGAGACCCCGCTCCCGCTCCCGGCGCCACAGGTCGCGGACGACCTCGGCGACCTTCAGCGGGTTGCCGGAGGCCAGCTTCTCCAGATTCGCCTTGTAACGCCGCGACCAGTTGGTCGGCTCCTCGGTGTGCGGTGCACGGAGCACGTCGAAGACCTTGCCCAGGCCCTCTTCGCCGACCACCTCTCGCACACCCACGATCTCGGCGTTCTCGGCAGGCACCCGGACCGTCAGGTCACCCTGCGCGACCCTCAGGACGAGGTACTGCTTAGGCTCGCCCTTGATGACCCGAGTCTCGATTGCCTCGATGAGTGCGGCCCCGTGGTGGGGGTAAACAACGGTCTCGCCGACACTGAAAACCATAGGTTCGAAACCCCTTTCGCTGTGTCTAGGGTAACACGCTCAGGCACCGATGTCTCACCGCTGTCCTGACCGTTGGCGCAGCTCAGGGGCCCTGTGAGAGGTATTTCTTCAGCTTGACAGGCGGTCAAGCCGATGGTTTCGACACGCTCCGTGACCAACGGATGACAACCCGGTAAGGGTGACGGAAGCGTTCATATCTAGGGCGATGCGCTCCTTCCATGGTAGCTCCGGAATTCCGCGTGCGCCCAGGTGTGGCGGTACGACGGCCGGTGCGGGACGCTGGAAACGGACGTACGTCCGCTCACCGCGACGGCTTCTGGGGGTCCGATGGGCATGCCTGACGCTGAAGGCCACGGGCCACCGGACGGGCTGCCCGACCTGCCTCCGGAGTGGGGCCGGGTGGTCGTCCCCGACGACGCCTCGGCGCTGGCCGAGGAGGCCCGCCAGGTCCGCCGCGAGCTGCGGGTGGCCCGCCGGCAGGCCACCTCGCGGCAACGCCCCGGCCCGGCCGGCCGGGCGGCGCCCGGGCTGCCGGTGCTGGTCCTGCTGGTCGCCCTGCTGATCACCCTCACCGGGCTGGCCGCCGTCACCTGGCCCCGGTCGAGCCGCTCCGGCGGCGCTCCCACCGTGCTCCCGTACCCGACGGCGCCCATCGGGCCGCTGCCCGCGCTCGACCTGGTCGGCCCGGACGACGCGCCGGTGCCGCTGCGCAGCCTGCTGCCCGCCATGATCATCCTGGTGGACGCGTGCGTCTGCGCGGAGGAGGTCGGCACCGCCGCGGCGACGGCGCCGCCCGGGGTGACAGTGGTGACCGTCACCGAGAGCCGCAGCGCCGGGTCCGCCACCGCCCCGGGGGTCCGCCCGCTCGCCGACCCGGCCGGCGGCCTCCGCTCCTACCTGCATCTCTCCGCCCACCCGGGCACGGCCGCCGCCCTGCTGGTGGACCGGCGGGGCACCCTGGTCCGGGTGGTGCCCGACCTGGGCCCGGTGACGGACTACCGCGACGACCTGGTCCGGCTGGCCGGCTGACCGCCGATCAGCCCAGCGCCTCCAGCCGGGCGTCGAGGTCGACAGGCTCCCGCAGCGCGGCCAACCGCACCAGCAGCGGCCCGCCCGTCGAGCTCACCACCACGAGCGAGGTGGCGCTCGGGTCGCCGCAGCTCAGCACCTGCTCGGTCCCGTCGTCGGACGAACCGGTGAACCCGACCACCACCGCGCCCCCGCCGGAGCAGCCGACCGTCAGCAGGAACCGGTTGCCGTCCGAGGCGTTCGCCCGGCGGGTCACCGGAGCGCCGTCCGGCATCAGACGGGACCTTTCCCGCCACACCTCGAAGAGGACCTCGCTCCGCCACGTCGCCCTGCCTGGCTCCTCGTGGATCACCACCGGCGCGTCCGGATCCACCTCCGTCTGCTCCAGCACCCGCCCGGTCCGCACGTCCACCACCACGCTCAACCCGACCGGGGAGCCGGTCGGACCGAGCCGGACGCCGGGTTCGAGGAAGGCGCCTGCCGACGGGGTGGGCGCGGGCGCGGACCGGCCCAGCTCCGGCGCCGCCGCCCGCCACCAGCCCGCGCCGGCCGCCAGCGCCGTCACGGTCAGCCCGGCCAGGAGCGCACTCCGCATCCGCTCGTCGGGAGCCATGCGGAGAGCGTATCGGCGCGCGGCGGCGGCCACCGTCCCGTCAGCCGGTGCGCTCCAGCAGGGCCGCGTAGAGCGTGAGGCCCGGGCCGAACGCCAGCATCACGACCCGCCCCGGCGGCGTCTCCGCCCGGCCCAGCCGGTCCAGGATCAGCAGCACCGTCGGGGACGAGCAGTTGCCGTGCTCGTCCAGGGTGGCCCGGGACGCCGCGAGCGCATCCGGCGGCAGGGCCAGTTCCCGCTCCACCACGTTGAGGATGCGGGGGCCGCCCGGGTGCACCGCCCAGCCGTCCACCTCGGAACGCTGCCACCCGTGCCGGGCCAGCAGGTCGTCGACCAGCCCCCGCACGTGGCGCGAGAGCACCTGCGGCACCTTCGGGGACAGCCCCATCCGGAAGCCGGTGTCGGTGACGTCCCAGGTCATGTGGTCGGCCGTGGAGGTGTCGGTGACCGAGGTGACCTCGCGCAGCGCGTACCCCCGGCCGCCGGGGACGACCACGGCGGCGACCGCGGCGTCGGAGAAGAGCGCGTGCGAGACGATCTGCTGGGTGTCCACCCGCGCACCCGGCGGCTGGATGTGCAGGCTGGTCAGCTCCGCGCAGAGCAGCAGCGCGGGGCGGCCCCGGGCGGTGACGAAGTCGCTCGCCGCGCCCAGCCCCGGCAGGGCCGCGTAGCAGCCCATGTGCCCGACGAACATGCGCTGCGTGTCCGGCGCCATGCCCAGGTCCCGGGCGAGCAGGATGTCCAGCCCCGGGGTGGCGTACCCGGTGCAGGAGCAGACCACGAAGAGGCCGATGTCACAGGCGTCCAGGCCGGCGGCGGTGAGCGCCCGGCCGACCGCCTCCTTGCCCAGCGGCAGCGCCTCGACCTGGTAGCGCCGCATCCGGCGCTCGGTGGGCCACTCCGAGACGTCCTCCAGCAGCGGGTTCACCGCCGCCTGGCGCCGGGACACCCCGGAGTTGGCGAAGATCCGCTCCGCCAGCGCCCGGGTGGTCCCGGAGAAGTGCTTCGCGAAGAATCCCTCCCACAGCTCGTCCTGCGCGGCGGACGGCGGTTGCGCCGTACCCAGACCCGCGATCACCGGCACGCCCATGTCCCCCACGTCCCCCACCTCTCGTCCCCAACCTGACGCTTCACCAACGAGGCGTCGAGCCGTCACGGTCCGGGTCGCCGCCGAGCGCGGCGATGCCGAGCCAGTCGGCGCAGACGTCGGACGTGGCCGGGTGGAGCGAGCCGCACCGGGCGTCCCGGTAGAGCCGCTCCAACGGATGCCCCCGCCGGGTGGCCGACGTGCCGGCGGCCTCCAGCATGGACGCCGCCACCTCGGCGGCCGTGGTGCCGGCCAGCAGCTTGGCCCGCCACACCCAGCGGTTGGTCTCGGCGTCGCCGGGCGCCTCGTCGACCCGGCGGGCCGCCTCGGCGACCACCAGTTCGGCCGCCGCCACGGCCGCGTCCGCCCGGCCCAGCCGGGCCCGCACCGCCGGCAGGCCGGCCAGGTTGCGCGCGTTCAGGTGCTCGGCGGCGGCGTCGATGGCGGCCCGGGCCACCCCGACGTAGACCGCCGCGTAGCTGGCCACCAGCCAGTGCGGCATGAGCTGGGCGACCACCAGGGCCAGGCCCTCCACCCCGCCGAGCAACCGGTCGGCGGGGACTGTCACGTCCAGGTGCAGGTCGTGCGAGGACGTGGCACGCATGCCCAGCGAGTCCCAGGTGGGCTCGACAGTGATCCCCTCCCCGGCGGGGACCAGGAACTGGGAGACCACCGACTGGTCGGTGGCGCTGCGGGCGGCCACCAGGTAGCCGTCCGGGTGGCCGGCGCCGGAGCAGAAGGTCTTGCTGCCCTTGAGGTGCCAGCCGCCCTCGACCGCCTCGTAGACCGTGCTGAGCTGGGACAGCCGGGCACCGGCGCCGCGCTCGCTCATGGCCACCGCGTACCAGGCGCCCTCGGCCGCCGCGCGGAGCAGGCGGTCCCGGGCGGCAAGCGCCTCGTCCGGTACGCCGAGCGCCTCGGCCAGCTCCTCGGTGACCGCACCCAGCGCGCCGGTGACCGAGGCGTGCATGTTGAACACCAGCGCCGTCGCGCCGTTGCCCCGGGCCAGTTCGGTGGCGACCGCCGCGTACCCGGCGAAGGTGGCGCCCATGCCGCCCAGCTCGCGCGGCACCAGGAGCCCGAACAGGCCGGCCTCCCGGAGGTCGGCGAAGTCGTCGACCGGGAACGAGCCGTCCCGGTCGTGGTCGGCCGCGCGGGCGGCCAGTCGCGGTGCCAACCTGCGGGCCGCCTCCAGCGCGTGCACAGTCATGTAGCCCCCTTCTCGGCGTCCCCTTTACCCCGGGCGGCCCCCGCTACCCGCTCCGGAGCCCGTGGCCCTGGTAGAGCACGGCGGTCGACCAGGTCGGCACGATGCGCGGCTCCCTCCGAACCGGACGGTCGGCACCGCGCCACCGGCGCAGCAGCCAGGCCAGTGTCCCGCCCAGCTCGGGTCGGACCCCGCGCAGCCGCAGCGCCACGCCGTGGCGGGCGCATTCCGCCACCAGCGCGCGGGCGTCCACGAACAACCGTGGATCGTGGATGCCGCGCGGCACGGTGGGCAGCCGCTCGCCGAGCTCCACCGCGACCAGCCGGGCCAGGAGGGTGTCGTTGAGGGTGTCCAGCACCAGCAGCCCGCCCGGCCGCAGCAGCCGGCACGCCTCGGCCACCGCGCGCCGCCAGTCCGGCACGTGCTCCAGCAGCTCACCGGCGGAGACGACGGCGGCGCAGCCGTCCGCGAGCGGGACCGCGGTGGCGTCGCCCTGGACCACCGTCACGCCGTGCGCGGCGGCCTGGTCGAGGGCGGAGCGGGTCAGGTCCACCCCGACGTGCCGGTAGCCCTTGCCGGTCAGGTGCGGGGCGAGCAGCCCGGCGCCGCAGCCGAGGTCGACCAGCAGGGCGTCCCTTTCGGACGCCGGCGGCACCAGGGCCGCGCGGGCCCGGGCCAGCCAGTGCAGCATCGCGAACGCGCCGTCCGGTCGCCACCACTCGCCGGCCAGGTCGTCGTACTGGCGGGGATCGTTGGGCGGCAGCACCCGGGGCGGGGTGGACACCGGGGCCGCGTTCCGCATGGACCGAGCGTGGCACGACTCCCCGGTAACGACCAGACTTCCCTTATGTCGATGTCGGTGTTAGGGCTGGTCAGGGCGAGCCATCCGGAACCGGCCGCCGCGGTGACCGTGGTGGCCGCGCTGCTCGCCCGGGGCGTCGGGCACGACCCTGCCGGCATCACCGTCGTCGCGCTCACGGTGCTGGCCAGCCAGCTCACCGTGGGCTGGAGCAACGACCTGATCGACGCCGACCGGGACGCCACGGTGGGGCGTACCGACAAGCCGGTGACCACCGGCGCGGTCTCCCGGCGGGCCCTGGCCCGCGCCACCGTGCCGGCCGCCGTCGCCACCCCGCTGCTGGCGCTGGCCACCGGACCGGCGGCGGCGCTCTGCGCCACGCTCGGCCTGGTCTCGGCACTGCTCTACAACTGGCCGCTGAAGTCGACACCGGTCTCGGTGCTGCCGTACGCGGTCTCGTTCGGCGCGCTGCCCGCCTTCGTGGTGCTGGCCCTGCCGGGCGCGCCCGCGCCCCCGGTCTGGCTGGTCGCGGCCGCCGCGCTGCTGGGCGCCGGGGCGCACTTCGCCAACGTGCTGCCCGACCTGGCCGACGACGCCCGGACCGGGGTGCGCGGGCTGCCCCACCGGCTGGGACCCACGGGCAGCCGGACGGCCGCCGCCGGGCTGCTCCTCGCGGCCACCGTCGCGCTGGTTCTGGGGCCGCCCGGGCCGCCGTCGTGGGCCGGGCTGTCGGCGGTCGCCGCCGCCGTCGGCGTGCCGGCCGTCGGTTGGTACGCCGGACGCACCGCGGCCGGGGCCGGCGTCCGGCAGGTCGCCGCCTTCCGCGCGGTGCTGGTGGTGGCGCTCATCGATGTGGTCCTGCTGGTGGCGAGCGGCCGGGTGGTCTGACGGTTCCCCACGAAGGTGGCATTACCGGGTCGGCGTGCGGGCCTCGATCAGCTCCAACTACCCTGGAGCGCGGTCTGCGCGGGTATGGCCACCCCGTGTCCGGCGTCCCGCCGGGTGGGGATCGTGACGAGGAGGACCGACGTGACGCGCTCGATCAGGGGTTCCGGGCGGGCGGCCCTGCTGCTGGCCGGCACGGCGGCGGCGACGAGCCTGCTGCTGTCCGGGTGTGGCGCCGGCCAGGTGGCCGAGACCGCCAACAAGATCCCGTCGGTGCAGGGCGTCAACGTCCAGACCCCCGACAACCTCTACAAGGTGCGCGGCCTCTACGTGGAGTTCCCCGGCCCCGAGGGTTACAAGTCCGGCGCCAACGCGCGGCTGAACGCGGTCATCTACAACGACAGCGAGCAGCCGGTGACCGTGACCGTCACCACCGACGGCGCCCGGGAGATCGTGCTGAGCGGCGCCGGGGCGGGCAGCGAGGCGGCCACCCCGACCGGCTCGCCGACCGAGCCGGCGTCCGCGTCGCCCACGGCGACCGACCCGAGCGCCTCGCCCAGCCAGTCGCTCGGCACCGGCGAGTCCCCGTCGGCGAGCGGCTCCGCCTCGGCCAGCGGGTCCGCCTCGGCGAACCCGTCGCCGTCGGCCAGCGAGTCGGCGCCGGCCGGTCAGCCGGCCCGGATCGAGATCCCGGCCAACAGCTACATCCAGCTCACCGGCAGCAGCCCGCGGTTCCTCCAGCTCGTCGGCCTGAACCAGAGCCTGCGCGTCGGCCAGCCGGTCAACCTGACCTTCGACTTCGGCGGCGGCAAGGTCATCAAGACCGGCGCGGCGGTCGGCGTCCCGCTGACCCCGGCCGCACCGCCCTCGCCGGTGGTGCAGCCCCGTGAGGAGGAGGGCGGCGCCGGCCACCCGGGCGGCCTGATCGAGGGCGGCACCGAGGGCGGCAACCACAGCTGACGCCCGACCCAGCTCCGACGGCACCGCCGGTGTGGCCAGCGCCACGCCCGGCGGTGTCGCCGTTTCCGGGTGGGCTTTCGTCGTACCGTCCGGTTAGCGTCCTGGGGTGAGCACGCCCCGATCGACCTCCCCCCGCGCCACCGCCGGCCGCGCCCGCACCACCGCCAAGGAGCCGCGCCCGGCCTACGAGTGCGACGCCTGCGGCCACCAGCCCCCCAAGTGGGTCGGGCGCTGCCCGGAGTGCGGCGAGTGGGGCTCGGTGGTCGAGTGCACGGTGACCGGCCCGCTGGTGTCCGGCCGGGTGGTCAGCTCCCGGATGCCCGCCGAGCCGGCCCGCCCGATCGCCACCATCAGCGCCGCGCCCGCCCGGGCCCGCGCCACCGGGGTCAGCGAGCTCGACCGGGTGCTCGGCGGCGGCCTGGTCCCCGGCGCGGTGGTGTTGCTCGCCGGCGAGCCCGGGGTCGGCAAGTCCACACTGCTGCTCGACGTCGCCCAGCAGTGGGCGGCCAACTCGGGCAGCCCGTCGCTGGTGGTCAGCGGCGAGGAGTCGGTCAGCCAGGTGCGGCTGCGCGCCGAGCGCATGGGCACCCTGCACGATCAGCTCTACCTGGCCGCCGAGAGCGACCTGTCGGCGGTGCTCGGGCACCTCGACGCGGTCAAGCCGGGTCTGCTGGTGCTCGACTCGGTGCAGACCATCTCCACGACCGGCACCGAGGGCGTGCCGGGCGGGGTGACCCAGGTCCGGGCGGTCACCGCGGCCCTGGTCGCGGTCGCCAAGGAACGCGGCATCGCCACCGTGCTGGTCGGGCACGTCACCAAGGACGGGCAGGTCGCCGGCCCCCGGGTGCTGGAGCACCTGGTCGACGTGGTGCTGCACTTCGAGGGCGACAAGCACTCCTCCCTGCGCATGGTCCGCGGGGTGAAGAACCGGTTCGGCGCGGCCGACGAGGTGGGCTGCTTCGAGATGCACGAGGGCGGCATCAGCAGCCTGGCCGACCCGTCCGGCCTGTTCCTGACCCGTTACTCCGAGCCGGTGCCGGGCACCTGCGTGACGGTGGCCATGGAGGGGCGGCGTGCCCTGGTCACCGAGGTGCAGGCGCTGATCGGCGCCACGGTCGCCGGCTCCCCCCGGCGCACGGTCTCCGGGCTGGACGGCGCCCGGCTGGCCATGGTGCTCGCGGTGCTCCAGCGCCGCACCGAGCGGCTCACCCTGCACGACCGCGAGGTCTTCGCCGCCACGGTGGGCGGCATCCGGGTGGTCGAGCCGGCGGCCGACCTGGCGGTGGCGCTGGCGGTCGCCTCGGGCGGGCTCAACCTGGCCCTCAACCCGCAATTGGTGGCCATCGGCGAGGTCGGGCTCACCGGCGAGGTCCGCCGGGTCGGGGCGGTTCCCCGCCGGCTCGCCGAGGCGGCCCGCCTCGGCTTCCGGTTCGCCCTGGTGCCGCCCGGCTGCGGGCCCGGCAGCAGCGGGGTGGTGGCCCCGGAGAACATGCGGGTGACGGAGGTCACCGACGTCCGGGCGGCCCTCCAGGCTGCCGCCCGCGCGTCGGCCGAGTGACGGTCCGTAGGCGTGCGGGGGGACCGGCCGGGCGATTCCGGACACCCGGCGCAGCGCGTCGGCGACCGGGGGAGCCGGACATCGTGACACATCACAGTAACCACGAGAGCACCCACCGCAGGGCAGTCCGTAGACTGTGCCCGTGCCGATCGACCGCGATGCCACCAAGCCCGCCGCGGCGACGCCGCACGCCCGCACCGGCGCCGTGGGCTCCCCCGCCCGTGCCATCAGCGTGAGCGTCACCGGAAACGTCGGCGGGGCCGGCGGCGACCCGCTGCGGGCCAACCTCGCCCTCATGGCACCGGGCACCGCGCTCCGCGACGGCCTGGAGCGGATCCTCCGCGGCCGCACCGGCGCGCTGATCGTGCTCGGCTACGACAAGGTCGTCGAGCAGATCTGCACCGGCGGCTTCCCGCTCGACGTCGAGTTCTCCGCGACCCGGGTCCGCGAGCTGTGCAAGATGGACGGGGCCGTGGTGCTCTCCAGCGACGGCACCCGCATCGTCCGGGCCGCCGTGCACCTCATGCCCGACCCGTCGATCCCCACCGAGGAGTCCGGCACCCGCCACCGCACCGCCGAGCGGGTGGCCCGGCAGACCGGCTACCCGGTGATCTCGGTCAGCCAGTCCATGCGGATCATCAGCCTCTACGTCAACGGCCAGCGGCACGTGCTGGACGACTCGGCGGCGATCCTCTCCCGGGCCAACCAGGCGCTGGCCACCCTCGAGCGCTACAAGCTCCGGCTGGACGAGGTCTCCGGCACGCTCTCCGCCCTGGAGATCGAGGACCTGGTCACCGTCCGCGACGCGGTGGCCGTGGTGCAGCGGCTGGAGATGGTCCGCCGCATCGCCGACGAGATCGCCGGCTACGTGGTCGAGCTGGGCACCGACGGCCGGCTCCTCGCCCTCCAGCTCGACGAGCTCATGGCCGGCGTGGACGCCGACCGCACCCTGGTCATCCGGGACTACCTGCCGGTCGGCCGGAAGTCGCGCACCCTCGACGAGGCCCTTGTCGAGCTCGACCTGCTCAGCGCCACCGAGCTGATCGACCTGGTCGCGGTGGCCAAGGCGATCGGCTACCCGTCGGCCTCCGACGCGCTCGACGCCGCGGTGAGCCCGCGCGGCTTCCGCCTGCTGGCCAAGGTGCCCCGGCTCCCCGCAGCCGTGGTCGACCGGCTGGTGGTGCACTTCGGCAGCCTCCAGCGGCTGCTCGGCGCGACAGTGGAGGACCTCCAGGCGGTCGAGGGGGTGGGCGACGCCCGCGCCCGGGGCGTACGCGAGGGGCTGTCCCGCCTCGCCGAGGCGTCCATCCTGGAGCGCTACGTCTGACCGGCGTCAGCCGGTGATGGTCAGCTTCACCGGCTCGCTGAGCTTGGTGCCCACCCGCGCGAAGACCTGGTAGGTGCCGATCGGGGCGTACGGGCCGGCGGCCAGGCCGTTGGCGCACTTGCTCACGTCGCGGCCGTTCCAGCCCAGCTCGTAGGAGCGCTCGAAGTTCGGCGTGAACGACTGCACGTCCGAGCCCTTGCCGGTGCCGCAGGTGTCCGAGGACCAGATCTTCTCGGCGCCGGCCTTGACGTAGAGCTCCTGGAGGTCGGCGCCCACGTCCCGGCTGCACGTGCGGTCAGAGATGTTCTTGATTTTGAGGCGCAGGGTGACGACCGTGCCCCGCTGGGCGGTGGCCGGCACCGCCACCGGGGTCACCCGGATCTCCGAGTCGGCGCAGGTGCCGACGTCGGCCACCGGGGCGGCCGGCGCGCCACCGTCGTTCGTGCCGGTGCCGCCGCCGTTGGTCGTCCCAGTGCCGCCGCCGTTGGTCGTCCCGCTGCCGTCACCCGTCCCGCTGCCGCCGCCCGAGTCGCCCGCGCTGGGCGACGGGCTGGTGGACTGCGGGGTCAGCAGCGAGCCGGTCGATCCCGGAGCGGCCGTTTTGCTCGGTGACACGCCGCCGCCGGACCCACCGGTGTTCTGGTCGTTCCCGGAGCAGGAATAGAGCACAACGATCACGAAGAGCAGCACGGCGCCGAGTACGACGGCTCGACGCCGCCAGTACACGGTGGGAGACAGAGGGCCGACCGTCAGACGCATGATGCGTTCACCGTAGCGGCGCGACGCCCGACCCGCTGGCGCGACGCGCCGGTGACCCTTCGCCCGGCCCCGCCGGCACTCCACAGTGGATGCGGATCACGGCGGCTCAGAGGTAGACCTTGCGCTGGTAGACGGCGTGCGCCCCGGCCACCCGGTCGAGGAAGAGCAGGCCGGCGCAGTGGTCGATCTCGTGCTGGAGCGCCCGCGCCTCGAACCCGTCGGTGACCAGCCGCACCGGGTCGCCGGTGCCCGGCAGCACGCCCTCCACCACCAGGCGGCTGGCGCGCTTCACGTCGCCGGTCAGGTCGGGCACCGACATGCAGCCCTCCCGCCCGGCCTTCCAGCGGCTCGCCTCCACCACTGTGGCGTTGCAGAGCACGAAGGTGCCGTGCACGGTGACCGCCTTCGGGTGCCCGGTCACGTCCACGGCGAACACCTGGGCGCTCACCCCGACCTGCGGCGCGGCCAGGCCCACGCAGCCCGGCGACACCCGCATGGTGGCGACCAGGTCGGCGGCGAGCCGCACCACCTCGGCCGAGGTCGGGTCGACCTCCGGCCCGGGCCGGCTGAGCACCGGATCGGGCGCGGCCACCACCGCGCGTACCTCGCCGGCGAGGCCGAGCTTCTCCGGGGTCCAGCCGCCCAGGCCGGCGTACTCCTCCGCCGTCACAGCAGGTCCGTGTCCGCGGGGCGGAGGCTGACCCCGACGCCCAGCTCGGCGGCGGTACGGGCGAGCCGGCCGGCCACCTCGTCGGCGCTGCCAGGCGGCAGGTCGACCTCGGCGACCACCACGTAGAGGGAACCGGTCAGCCGGGTGCTCAGGTCGGTCACGTTGCCGCCCGCGTCGGTCAGCACCCGGGTCATGGCCGCCACGATGCCCATCCGGTCAGCGCCGTGTACGGCCATCACGTACGGCTCGCCGGCGGGCGCGGCCTGCCCGTCGGGGGTGACCGCGCGTACGGTGGCCAGGAGCTGACCCTCGGCGGCGAGCGGGGCCAGCGCGGCCTCGACGTCGGCGGCGGCCGGGCCGACGCAGATCAGGGTCATCGCGAAGTGTCCCCGCAACCGGGTCATCGTGGAGTCGGTGAGGTTCGCGCCCAGCCGCGCGAGGACCTCGGCGACGTCGGCCACGATGCCCGGCCGGTCCCGGCCGATGACGGTGATCGCGAGCTCGTTCATCCGGACATTCTGCCCGGTCACCGCCGGTCCGCCGCGACGGGCCGCCCGCCCCGCCCAACCTGCGGGAAAGCGGCCCGTGACATCATCGGCGGCGCCATGACTGAGCCCACCTTCGCCACCCTGGTCAGCCGCTGGTACGAGCGCAACGCCCGCGACCTGCCCTGGCGCGAGCCCGGCGTCGGCGCCTGGGCGATCCTGGTCAGCGAGGTCATGCTCCAGCAGACGCCGGTGGTGCGGGTGCTGCCCGCCTGGGAGGCGTGGCTGACCCGCTGGCCGACCCCTGCCGCGCTGGCCGGGGACAGCCCGGCCGAGGCGATCCGGATGTGGGGTCGCCTCGGCTATCCCCGCCGTGCGGTACGCCTGCGCGACTGCGCGGTCGCCATCGTGGAACGGCACGGCGGTGAGGTGCCGGACCGGCTCGACCACCTGCTGGCGCTGCCCGGGGTCGGCACGTACACGGCCCGGGCGGTCGCGGCCTTCGCGTACGGGCAGCGGCACCCGGTGGTGGACACCAACGTGCGGCGGGTGGTGTGCCGCGCGATCGCCGGCGAGCCCGACGCCGGCCCGGCCACCCGCCCCGCCGACCTGGTCGCCACCGAGGAACTGCTGCCCGTCGAGCCGGCCGCGGCGGCGCTGGCCAGCGCGGCGTTCATGGAACTCGGGGCGGTGGTCTGCACTGCCCGCGCCCCGCGCTGCGCGGTGTGCCCGGTCGAGTCGGTCTGCGCCTGGCGGGCCTCCGGCCAGGTGGCCCCGGCCGGGCCGACCCGCCGCCCCCAGCGCTACGCCGGCACCGACCGACAGGTGCGTGGCCTGCTCCTCGCCGTGCTGCGCGACGCTCCCGGGCCGGTGCCGCACCAGCGGCTGGACCAGGTCTGGCACGACGACGTGCAGCGGGCCCGGGCCCTCGCCGGGCTGGTCACCGACGGCCTGGTCGAGCCCGTCGGCGAGGAGTCCTTCCGGCTGGTCGGTGACGGCCCGCCGGTCCCGCTCCCCCGCCCCTGATCCACCCGACCTCCGGGCACGGAAAAGGCGACGGCCCCGGCGGCTCTCGCCTGCCGGGGCCGTCGCCCTCGATCAGTTGCCCGAACTCACGCGGCGTCGTCCGCGCCCGTGGCGGCGGTGCCGCCGAGGTCCGCCGGAACCGCGTCCGGCACGGCCACCGGCCGGTCGGCGCCCCGGAAGACGAGCTTGGACTTGTCGATGTTGTCGGGGTCGCCCTCGCAGTCCACCACCACGATCTGACCCGGGGTCAGCTCGTTGAAGAGGATCCGCTCGGACAGGTTGTCCTCGATGTCGCGCTGGATCGTGCGACGCAGCGGCCGCGCGCCCAGCACCGGGTCGAAGCCCTTCTTCGCCAGGTACTTCTTGGCGTTGTCGGTCAGCTCCAGGCCCATGTCCTTGTTCTTCAGCTGCGTCTCGATCCGGGCGATCATGATGTCCACGATCGAGAGGATCTCGTTCTCGCGCAGCTGGTGGAAGACGATGGTGTCGTCGATCCGGTTCAGGAACTCGGGCCGGAAGTGCTGCTTGAGCTCGTCGTTGACCTTCTGCTTCATCCGGTCGTAGTTCGACTCGGAGTCCTCAGAGGCCTGGAAGCCCAGCGACACCGCCTTGGCGACGTCCCGCGTGCCGAGGTTGGTGGTCAGGATGATGACCGTGTTCTTGAAGTCCACGATCCGACCCTGGCCGTCGGTGAGGCGCCCGTCCTCCAGGATCTGGAGGAGCGTGTTGAACACGTCCGGGTGGGCCTTCTCGATCTCGTCGAAGAGGACCACCGAGAACGGCCGGCGACGCACCTTCTCGGTCAGCTGCCCGCCCTCGTCGTAGCCGACGTAGCCGGGAGGGGCACCCACCAGCCGGGACACCGTGTACCGGTCGTGGAACTCGGACATGTCCAGCTGGATGAGGGCGTCCTCGCTGCCGAACAGGAACTCGGCGAGCGCCTTGGACAGCTCGGTCTTACCGACGCCGGACGGGCCGGCGAAGATGAACGAGCCGGACGGGCGCTTCGGGTCCTTCAGGCCGGCCCGGGTGCGCCGGATCGCCTTCGAGACCGCCTTGACCGCGTCCTCCTGGCCGATGACGCGCTTGTGCAGCTCGTCCTCCATGCGCAGCAGGCGCGAGGTCTCCTCCTCGGTCAGCTTGTAGACCGGGATGCCGGTCCAGTTGCCGAGCACCTCGGCGATCTGCTCGTCGTCGACCTCGCTGACGACGTCCAGGTCACCGGCCTTCCACTCCTTCTCCCGCTGGGCCTTCTGCCCGAGGAGCTGCTTCTCCTTGTCACGGAGCTGCGCGGCCCGCTCGAAGTCCTGCGCGTCGATCGCGGACTCCTTGTCGCGGCGGACCTGGGCGATCCGCTCGTCGAAGTCACGCAGGTCTGGCGGCGCGGTCATCCGGCGGATGCGCATCCGGGCGCCGGCCTCGTCGATCAGGTCGATCGCCTTGTCCGGCAGGAAGCGGTCGGAGATGTAGCGGTCGGCCAGGGTGGCCGCCGCGACGAGAGCCGCGTCGGTGATGCTCACCCGGTGGTGCGCCTCGTAGCGGTCCCGCAGGCCCTTGAGGATCTCGATGGTGTGGGCCAGCGACGGCTCACCCACCTGGATCGGCTGGAAGCGGCGCTCGAGAGCGGCGTCCTTCTCCAGGTGCTTGCGGTACTCGTCGAGGGTGGTGGCGCCGATGGTCTGCAGCTCGCCACGGGCCAGCATCGGCTTGAGGATGCTGGCGGCGTCGATCGCGCCCTCGGCGGCACCCGCACCCACGAGGGTGTGGATCTCGTCGATGAACAGGATGATGTCGCCGCGGGTGCGGATCTCCTTGAGCACCTTCTTGAGGCGCTCCTCGAAGTCACCGCGGTAGCGGGAACCGGCGACCAGGGCACCGAGGTCGAGGGTGTAGAGCTGCTTGTCCTTCAGCGTCTCGGGCACCTCGCCCTTGATGATCTTCTGGGACAGCCCCTCCACCACGGCGGTCTTGCCGACGCCGGGCTCACCGATCAGGACCGGGTTGTTCTTGGTGCGGCGGGACAGCACCTGCATGACCCGCTCGATCTCCTTCTCGCGCCCGATGACCGGGTCGAGCTTGCCCTCGCGGGCGGCCTGGGTCAGGTTCCGGCCGAACTGGTCCAGCACGAGGCTGGTCGACGGCGCGGCCTCGCCCGGCGCGGCGCCCGCCGCGGCCGGCTCCTTGCCCTGGTAGCCGGAGAGCAGCTGGATCACCTGCTGGCGGACCCGGTTGAGGTCGGCGCCGAGCTTGACCAGCACCTGGGCGGCGACGCCCTCGCCCTCACGGATCAGGCCGAGCAGGATGTGCTCCGTGCCGATGTAGTTGTGGCCGAGCTGCAGCGCCTCACGCAGCGACAGCTCCAGCACCTTCTTGGCCCGCGGCGTGAACGGGATGTGCCCGCTCGGCGCCTGCTGGCCCTGGCCGATGATCTCCTCGACCTGCTGACGGACGCCCTCGAGGGAGATGCCGAGGCTCTCCAGGGCCTTTGCCGCGACACCCTCACCCTCGTGGATCAGGCCCAGCAGGATGTGCTCCGTACCGATGTAGTTGTGGTTGAGCATCCGGGCCTCTTCCTGGGCCAGGACGACAACCCGTCGCGCTCGGTCGGTGAACCGCTCGAACATGCCCTCGTGCTCCTCACGTGCCGTGCGCCTTGATGGTCAGATCTCGGCGGGGCCGGTGCGCGGACGTCCGGGACGGGCGTCCGTGCCTCCTTACTCTATCGCCGCGGACCGACTCCGCTGAGGTCGTGTGTCCCCGCGAATGGCCGTTCACGCGTCGTTTCTGACAACCGTCCGCGCTCAGGAGGTGTTCCGGTACCCCAGCCTGTACGCGCAGAGCGAAATTCGACCGCCGGTGGAAAAGCCCGGTCGAGGGGCTCGTGCGGGGGCGTCGGCGCCCGGCCGCGGTCTTCCACAACCTGTGGACAGCATCTCCACCGCCTGTGGACAACTCCCGCGGCGGCCGGTTTCTTCCCGGGCCCCGAGGGGCCAGCGGCGCGGCCGGCGCGGACCGGACAGACGGCGCAGCCGGGCCGAAACGGCGACGCCGGCCCGGAGTGGCACTCCGGTCCGGCGTCGTGTCGCCCGCTGCGGGGGTCGTCGGGTCAGTGCCCCGCCTTCGCGTGGTACTCGTCCACGATCTCCTGCGGGATGCGCCCCCGGTCGGAGATGTCCTTGCCGCTCTTCTTGGCCCAGGCCCGGATGGCCTTGTTCTGCTCGCGGTCGGCGGTCGCGCCGCCACGACCCCGCGCCGCCCGGCCACCCACGACCACGCCGCCGCGACCGACCTTCGTGCCGTGCGCGATGTACTGCGCGAATACGTCACGCAATTTTTCAGCGTTGGAAGCGGAGAGGTCGATCTCGTACTGCACACCGTCGAGCGCGAACTTGACGGTCTCGTCAGCGTCCCCGCCGTCCAGGTCATCGACCAGCTTGTGAATGATCTGCTTGGCCACGTCCTACATTCCTTTCGAGCAGGGTTGTGCCCCCGGTAATACAGGAGCACAATAACCCGCCCGCTGCTTGCTCCGTCAATAGGATGCGGTAACGACCCGGAGAAGCTTCTGCGCTACTCGGGCCGGACCAACGGGAACAGGATGGTTTCCCGAATTCCCAGGCCGGTCAGCGCCATCAAGAGCCGGTCGATTCCCATTCCCATACCACCGGCCGGCGGCATTCCGTACTCCATCGCCCGGAGAAAGTCCTCGTCGAGTCGCATGGCCTCGTCGTCGCCCCGGGCCGCGAGCTGCGCCTGGGCCACCAGCCGCTCCCGCTGCACCACCGGGTCGACCAGCTCGGAGTACGCGGTGCCCAGCTCGAAGCCGAGCACGTAGAGGTCCCACTTCTCGGCCAGGCCCGGCTCGCTGCGGTGCGCCCGGGTCAGCGGGCTGGTCTCCTCCGGGTAGTCGCGAACGAAGGTGGGCGCCTGGAGGGACGGGACCACCAACTCCTCGAACAGCTCCTCGGCGAGCTTGCCCGGGCCCCACTTCGGGTCGACGGAGAGACCGACCTTGTCGGCGTACTCGACGAGGCGGGTCCTTTCGGTGCGGACGGTGACCTCCTCACCGAGCGCTTCGGAAAGAACACCGAACAGCGACACCGAGCGCCACTCGCCGCCCAGATCGAACTCGCGGCCGTCGGCGTGCGTGACCACCGTCGAGCCGGCGACCGCGAGAGCGGCCTGCTGCACGAGATTTCGGGTCAGCTCGGCCATGGTGTTGTAGTCGCCGTACGCCTGGTAGGTCTCGAGCATCGCGAACTCGGGCGAGTGCGAGGAGTCGATGCCCTCATTACGGAAGTTGCGGTTGATCTCGAAGACCCGGTCGACGCCGCCGACGACCGCACGCTTGAGAAACAGTTCCGGCGCGATTCGCAGATACAGATCGGTGTTCAACGCATTGCTGTGGGTCACGAATGGGCGGGCCGCCGCGCCGCCGTGCAGCAACTGGAGCATCGGGGTCTCGACCTCGATGAAGTCCTGCGCGTGCAGGGTGTCCCGGAGGCTGCGCACCGCGGCGGCCCGGGTGCGGACCATCTGCCGGGCCTGCGGGCGGACCACCAGGTCCACGTAGCGCTGGCGGACCCGGGCCTCCTCGCTCAGCGGCTTGTGCGCCACCGGCAGCGGGCGCAGCGCCTTGGCCGTGACGGCCCACTCCTCGGCCAGCACCGACAGCTCGCCGCGCCGGCTGGTGATCACCTCACCGGTCACGCCGACGTGGTCGCCCAGGTCGACCAGGCGCTTCCAGTCGTCCAGCCGCTCGGCGCCGACCCGGTCCAGGGAGAGCATCGCCTGGAGTTCGGTGCCGTCGCCGTCCCGCAGGGTGGCGAAGCAGAGCTTGCCGGTGTTGCGCACGAAGATCACCCGGCCGGTGACCGAGACCCGGTCGCCGGTGGCCGTGTCGGTGGGCAGGTCGGCGTACCGCTCGCGGATCTGCGCCAGGGTGGTGGTCCGCGGGAAACCGACCGGGTACGGCTCGACGCCCTCGGCGAGCATCCGGTCCCGCTTCTCCCGGCGGACCTTCATCTGCTCCGGAAGGTCGTCGGCGGGGTCTACTGGCAGGGCGTTCTGCTCGGTCACGGCACGCTTCCTCAGAGGGAGAATTCGGGCGGGGTCAGGCCCCGAGCGTACTCAAGGGCCCGCCGGGTCGTTACGGGATAACCTGCCCGCCATGACCGACCCCACTCAGGCGCTCTCCTTCGGCGCCGCCGCCGCCGACTACGACCGGTTCCGCCCCCGCTATCCGGAGGAGGCGCTGCGCTGGGCGCTGGACGGGCAGGCCGCCCCGGCCCGGGTCGTGGACCTCGGCGCGGGCACCGGCATCCTCACCCGCGGGGTGCTCGCGCTCGGGCACCAGGTCGTACCCGTGGAGCCGGATCCGGGGATGCGGGCGCAACTGGCGGCCGCCACCCCGGGCACGACGGCGCTGGCCGGCAGCGCCGAGGCGGTGCCGCTGCCGGACGGGTCGGCCGACGCCGTGCTGGTCGGGCAGGCCTACCACTGGTTCGACAGGCAGCCCGCGCACGCCGAGATCGCCCGCGTGCTGCGGCCGGGCGGCACGTTCGCGCCGATCTGGAACGTCCGGGACGAGCGGGTGGCCTGGGTGGCGGAGCTGACCCGGATCGCCCACCTCGGCGACAACGCCGGCGACGTGACCGAGAAGTACGCCGACTTCGGGCCCGCCTTCACACCGGTCGAGCTGGGCGGGTTCGCCCACACCACCACGCTGACGCCGGACGAGGTGGTCGGCATGCTGCACACCCGCTCCTACTGGCTGACCGCCACGCCGGCCGAGCAGGAGCGGATCGACCGCGAGCTGCGCGAACTCTTCGCCACCCACCCGGACCTGGCCGACCGGGCCACTGTCGAGCTGCCCTACCGCACCCTGGTGCTGCGCTCCCGGCGGCGGTGAGGCTCAGGTGTTGCGCTCGTAGACCATCCGCAGGCCGATCAGGGTGATCATCGGCTCGTGGTGGGTGATGGTGCGGCACTCGCTGAGCACCAGCGAGGCCAGGCCGCCCGTGGCGATCACGGCCTTCACCTCGCCCAGCTCCTCGGTCATCCGCTCGACGATCCGGTCCACCTGGCCGGCGAAGCCGAAGTAGAGGCCGGCCTGGAGGCACTCGACGGTGTTCTTCCCGATCACCGAGCGCGGCCGGGTGGCCTCCACCTTGCGCAGCTGGGCGGCGCGGGCGGCGAGCGCGTCGAAGGAGATCTCGATGCCCGGCGCGAACGCGCCGCCGAGGAACTCGCCCCGACCGCTGATCACGTCGAAGTTGGTGGTGGTGCCGAAGTCCACCACGATGCACGGCCCGCCGTAGAGGGTGTACGCGGCCAGCGTGTTCACCACCCGGTCCGCGCCCACCTCCTTCGGGTTGTCGATGGCGAGCTGCACGCCGGTGCGTACCCCGGGCTCGACGATCACGCTGGGCAGGTCGGCGTAGTAGCGGGCCAGCATGGTGCGCAGCGAGCGCAGCGCGGCCGGCACGGTCGAGCAGGCGGCCACCCCGGTGATCTCCACGGCGTCACCGGCGAGCAGTCCCCGGAACATCAGACCCAGCTCGTCCGCCGTGGACCGGGCGTCGGTCTTGATCCGCCAGTTGTGCACCAGCTTGTCGCCGTCGAAGGTCGCCAGCACGGTGTTGGTGTTCCCGATGTCGATGCAGAGCAGCACAGCGGCAGCCTAGACCGTCATTCCTCGCGCAGATCCAGGGCGATGTCCAGGATCGGCGAGGAGTGGGTCAGGGCGCCGACGGAGAGGAAGTCGACGCCGGTCGCCCCGTACTCGGCGGCCACCGGCAGGGTGAGCCCACCGGTCGCCTCCAGCTCCGCCCGGTCGCCAACCGCGGCGACCACCTCGCGCAGCTGCGCCGGGGTCATGTTGTCCAGCAGCAGGAAGTCGGCGCCGGCCTCGACCGCCTCCACCGCCTCGGCCAGGGTGTCCACCTCCACCTGCACCGGGACGTCCGGGAACGCCTCCCGGACCCGGCGGAAGGCCGCCCCGATCCCGCCCGCGGCGACCTTGTGGTTGTCCTTGATCATGGCGACGTCGTGCAGGCCCATCCGCTTGTTGGTGCCGCCGCCGGCGCGGACCGCGTACTTCTCCAGCGCCCGCAGGCCGGGGGTGGTCTTGCGGGTGTCGAGCACCATCGCCTTGGTGCCGGCCAGCGCGTCGGCCCAGGCCCGGGTGTGGGTCGCCACCCCGGACATCCGGGAGAGCAGGTTGAGCGCCGTCCGCTCGGCGGTGAGCAGCAGCCGGGTCGGGCCGGTCACCGTGGCCAGCACGTCGCCGCGCGCCACCCGCTGCCCGTCGTGGGCCACCAGCGACACCTCGACGGTACGGTCCGCCCCGGTCACCTCGCCGACCAGCTCGAACACGGCCGCGGCCACCGGCAGCCCGGCCACCACCCCGTCGGCGCGGGCGACCAGGTCGGCGGTGTCGTTCTGCCAGTCCGGGATGGTGGCCACGCTCGTGACGTCGAGGAAGTCCGCGCCCAGGTCCTCGGTGAGCGCGTCGACCACCACCCGCCGGACCCGCTCCGGGTCCAGACCCCCGGCTCGCAGCGCCCGCTCCGTCGACTCCCTCACTGCTGTTCCTCCCAGCGCTCGTTCACAAAGCCCTCCACCCCGACGCTGGCCACGAGGTGGCCCCGCCACCGCTCGTTGGCCGTCGGGAAGTCCTCCCGCCAGTGGCAGCCCCGGGTCTCCCGGCGGGCGTACGCGGCGGCCACCAGCGTCGACGCCACCGTGATCAGGTTCGTCGCCTCCCAGTCGGCGGTGCGCGGCACGCCCCGGGCCTGGCCCAGCTCGGTGAGGGTGGCGGCGGTGTCGGCGAGGGTCGGCGCCGACCGGAGCACTCCCGCGCCCCGGGTCATGGCCCGCTGGAGGGTGGGCGAGGCGCCCGCCGGCACCAGCCAGCCCTGGCCGCCCACCCAGGCGCCGGTCTCCGCCGGCTTCGCCTGCTCGGGCAGCCCGGCGGCGATGTCCTCGGCGATCCGGCGGGAGAAGACCAGCCCCTCCAGCAGCGAGTTGCTGGCCAGCCGGTTGGCGCCGTGCACGCCGGTGCAGGCGACCTCGCCGCAGGCGTACAGGCCGGGGATGGAGGTGCGGCCGCGCAGGTCGGTCCGGACGCCGCCGGAGGCGTAGTGGGCGGCCGGGGCGACCGGGATCAGGTCGGCGGCCGGGTCCACGCCGATGGCCAGGCAGGACGCCACGATGGTGGGGAAGCGCCGGGCCAGGAAGTCGCCGCCCAGGTGGCGGGCGTCCAGCCAGACGTGGTCCGCGCCGGTGGCCAGCAGCACCCGGTGGATGCCCTTGGCCACCACGTCCCGGGGCGCCAGCTCGGCCAGCTCGTGCTGGCCCACCATGAACCGCTTGCCGTCGCCGTCGACCAGGTGGGCGCCCTCGCCGCGCAGCGCCTCGGAGACCAGCGGCTGCTGGGCGAGGCCGGCGCCCGGCTCACCGGCCGGCACGATCAGCGCGGTCGGGTGGAACTGCACGAACTCCACGTCGGTGACCGCCGCGCCGGCGCGCAGCGCGAGCGCCACCCCGTCGCCCGTGGAGACCGCCGGGTTGGTGGTGGCCGCGAAGATCTGCCCCATCCCGCCGGTGGCCAGCACCACGGCCCGGCCCAGGATGGCCCCGACGCCGTCCTCGCTGCCCTCACCGAGCACGTGCAGGGTGATCCCGCAGGCCGGACCGAGCCCGTCCGGCCCGTCGCCGGGGGCGCGCAGCAGGTCCAGCACCAGGGCGTGCTCGACCAGCCGGATCCACGGGTCGCGGCGGACCGCGGCGTGCAGCGCCCGCTGCACCTCGGCCCCGGTGGCGTCGCCGCCGGCGTGCACGATCCGGTCGGCCCGGTGGCCGCCCTCCCGGGTGAGCATCAGCGACCCGTCCGGGTTGCGGTCGAACTCCGCCCCGATCCGCATCAGCTCGCGCAGCCGTGTCGGGCCCTCCTCCACCAGCACCCGCACGGCCGCCGGGTCGCAGAGGCCGACGCCGGCCACCTCGGTGTCGTACGCGTGCGCGGCCGGCGTGTCCGCCGGGTCGAGCACGGCGGCGATGCCGCCCTGCGCCCAACGGGTCGAGCCCTCATCGATGTTGACCTTGGTGACCACTGTGACGTGCAGCCCCGCCTCGCGCAGGTGCAGCGCGGCGGTCAGCCCGGCGACCCCGGACCCGACGACGATCACGTCGGTGGTCTCCACCCAGCCGGGTGCGGGCGCGGCGAGCAGCCTCGGCAGGGCCGGCAGGTCGACGGTCGGAAGGTCCATGAGCACAGTCAACCCGAAGCCCTCTCATCCCGGGCGGCGGGGGCGGGACGAGTGGTTTCGGCTACCTCGTCCGGACCGGCAGGCCGGCCGGGCCGGCCCCCTTCAGCGAGGCGGTCACCGTGCGGTCGCTGAGCCAGAGGTAGCAGCGCACCCCTCGGTCACCGACCACCCACCGGCCGGCGCCGGGCGGGCGGACCACCACGCCGGTGCGGAACCGCAGCGTCGGGTCGTCGGGCACGCCGGCGTACTTGGCGAGGACCGTGTTGCAGCCGGTGTAGAGGGGCGCCCAGTCGGCGGCCTTCTTCGGGTACGGGCGGTCCGGCGCCGCCCACACCCCGACGAACTCGGCGTCGTGCGCGGCACGGCAGTCGACCGGGGTGAGGGTCTGCACCCGGCGGGCGTCCCGGCCGGTGCGCTGGCAGCCCAGCCGCAGCGGGGACGGCCCCCTGAGCGCGTCGCGGAGGCTGCCCGTCCGGGTCACCACTGTCGCCGCCGCCTCGACCGTGGTCAGTTCGGTCAGGTCGCAGCGGTACCAGCGGGAACCGGCCGCCCAGCCGGGCCCGGTGGGCAGCGCCACGGCCAGCCGCAGCCGGCCGGCCCGCCAGTTGTCACCGACGTAGCCGCCGGCCCGGGTGTCGCACTCCGCGAAGGCGGTGCGCAGCTCGGCCGAGCCGAGCGCCGGCGGGGTCGGCCGCTCGCCGGTGAACGCCCCCACGTGCACGGTCTCCACCCGGTGCGGCAGGTCACAGCCGACGGGGTCGTAGCCGGACAGGCCCACGGTGGGGGTGAAGTCGGCGACCTGGCACACCCCGGCCGCCGGGGTGAACGGGCCGGCCGGCGGCAGTGCGCCCCAGTCGTCGGTGAGATCCCCGTCCAGCCCACCCGACGAGGCACACCCGGCCAGGAGCGCCCCCGTGAGCAGGGCGGCGACCGTAACCCTCAGCGCACGGCGCATCGCGGCCTCCCCCAGGCGAGACCGTCAACCCGACGGTCCGCCCAGGGTAGCCGAAAATGACCTTCCGGTAACAGACCGCGCACGCCGCCCCGCCCGTCCACCCCCGCTGATCTTGCAGTTGTGGCCCCGGCAAGTGGGTCAAAGGGTGCAGTTGATGGGCGCCAACTGCAAGATCGCGGGGAGGAGGCGGTGGGTCAGTTGAGGGCGGCGGCCATTGGGTTGGGGACGGGGTCGCCGGCGGTGCCGGGGGCGGCCGTCGTCGGGTCCGCGGTCAGGTCGACGACCTTGTTGTCGGCGTCGACGTGCACCACCCGCGGCTGGTACGCGCGCGCCTCGGCGTCGTCCATCTGACCGTACGAGATGAGGATGACCAGGTCACCGGGGTGCACGAGGTGCGCCGCGGCGCCGTTGATGCCGATGACGCCGCTGCCCCTCCGCCCCGGGATCACGTACGTCTCCAGCCGGGCGCCGTTGGTGATGTCCACGATCGCGACCTGCTCGCCGGGGATGAGGTCGGCGGCGTCGAGCAGATCCTCGTCCACGGTCACCGAGCCGACGTAGTGCAGGTCGGCCTGGATCACCGTGGCCCGGTGGATCTTCGACTTGAGCATGGTCCGGAGCATCGGAGTGCCTTTCCGAAGGGATGTGGTGGGGTCAGGAACGCGGGGCGAGGTGGATCGCCGCGTTGTCGATGAGGCGGGTGGCCCCGACCCAGGCGGCGATCAGCAGCCGCGCCGCGCCGGAGACCGGGCCGGGCTCCAGGTCGGCGTCGGTGAGCACCAGGTAGTCGAGGCGGGCGCCCGGCGTGCCCGAGTCGAAGCCCCGGTGGGCGGCGGCCAGCACCGCGCCGGCGTCCGCGCCCCGCTCGGCGGCCTCGGCGCCGGCCCGCAGCGCGGCGGACAGGCTCAGCGCGGCCGCCCGCTCATCGGCCGACAGGTAGCGGTTACGGCTGGACAGGGCCAGGCCGTCCGGTTCGCGTACGGTCGGCACCCCGACGATCTCCGTCGGCACGTCCAGGTCGCGGACCATCCGCCGGACCAGGGTGAGCTGCTGGTAGTCCTTCTCGCCGAAGAAGGCCAGGTCGGGGCGGGTGAGCTGGAGCAGCTTCATGACCACGGTGAGCACGCCGTGGAAGAAGCCGGGCCGGCTCAGCCCCTCCAGGTCCTCGCCCAGCGGGCCCGGGTTCAGCCGCACCGTCGGCTGGCCCTCCGGGTACATGTCGGTCACGGCGGGGGCGAACACCACGTCCGCGCCGGCCCGCCGGCAGATCTCCAGGTCGGCGTCCAGCGTGCGCGGGTAGCGGTCGAAGTCCTCGTTCGGGCCGAACTGGAGCGGGTTCACGAAGATCGTCACGAGGACGTGGTCCGCCCGCTCCCGGGCCGCCCGCAGCAGGGTCTCGTGCCCCGAGTGCAGCGCGCCCATGGTCATCACCACGCCGACCGTGCCGGTCAGCGCGTCCCGGGCCGCCGCCAGCTCCTTGCGGGTGTGCACCAGCTCCGTCATCAGGCCGCTACCTCCATCCCGTCCAGCACGTCCAGCAGCGGCGCCGCGTCCGCCGGCCGCAGCCGTCCTGCCGCGATCGCGCGGTCCGCCGTCCGTCGTGCCAACGCCAGGTAGGGGGGCACGGATTCCGGCGCGGTCGCCGCCAGGCGCTCCAGGTGCCGGCGTACGGTGCCCGCGTCGCCCCGCGACACCGGGCCGGTGAGCGCGTCGTCGCCGAGCCGCAGCGCGTTCTCCAGGGCCGCCCGGAGCAGCGGGGCGAGCACCTTCTCCGGCCGGTCCACCCCGGCGTCACGCAGCCGGTCGGCCGCCTCGTTGACCAGGGTCACCAGGTGGTTCGCGCCGTGCGCCAGCGCCGCGTGGTAGAGCGGCCGGTCGCCCTCCGCCACCCACTCCGGCACGCCGCCCAGGTCGGCCACCAGCCGGGCGGCGAAGGCGCGCAGCTCGGCCGGGGCGGTCACCCCGTAGGAGATGCCGGCGAGGCGGGTCAGGTCGTCCGGCGTGCCGGTGAAGGTCATGGCCGGGTGCAGCGCGAGCGGCCGGGCGCCGGAGGCGGCGGCCGGGGCGAGGACGGCCAGCCCGTGCGCGCCCGAGGTGTGCGCGATCACCTGGCCGGGCCGCAGCGCGCCGGCCTCGACCAGCCCCGCGACCACGCCGGCGAGGGCGTCGTCGGGGACCGCCACGACCAGCAGGTCGGTGGCGGCGCGCGCCACGGCGGCGGCGGAGCGGGTGGGGGTCTGCGGCAGCAGCAGCGCCATCCGGGCCCTGGCCGCGCCGGAGGCGCCGGCGGCGGCGACCACCCGGTGGCCGGCGGCCGCGAGGGCGGCGCCGAGCACGGTGCCGACCCGGCCGGCGCCGATCACGCCGACCGTGAGGGTGCGGGGGAAGACGAGCGGGGCGTCGGCGGCCCGGTGCGGGGCGGCGGGACGCGAACGCAGCGGTGCGCTCATGGCAATCGATCCAGTCCTCGAAGGGGGTACCGGTCGATCGCAAGTATGCGCCGGGGCCACGGAGCCTAAACAAGCATGTGTGAAAACCTTCACCGACGGCGCGAAGGGGCCACTCCGGCGGCGCCGAACGACCCCTTCCGGTACGCCGGCCCACGTCATGGTTCCGCCGACGTAGGGTCGGCACGGTGACGCCCCCTGAACGTCCGCTCCGCTGGCGCGAGGCCATGGCGACGGCCCTCTACGGACCGGACGGCTTCTTCGTCTCCGGCCCGGGTCCGGCCGCCCACTTCCGCACGAGCGTCCACGCCTCTCCGGCCTTCGCCTCGTGCCTGCTCCGACTGCTGTCTTCTCTTGACGCCGCCCTCGGGCATCCCGCTCGGTTCGACGTCGTGGATGTGGGTGCCGGTCGGGGGGAGCTGTTGCGGTCGTTGTCGCTCGCCGTGGGGTCGACCTCCGTCGGGTCGTCGCCCGCCGCGCCGGTGCCGCTGGCCCAGCGGGTACGTCTCGTCGCGGTCGAGAAGGCTCCCCGGCCGGACGACCTGCCGCCGGAGATCGAGTGGGTGGACGAGATCCCGCAGGGCATCACGGGCCTGCTGGTGACCACCGAGTGGCTGGACAACGTCCCGCTGGACCTGGCCGTCCACACCCCCGAGGGCTGGCGCTACCTGCTGGTGAACCCAACGACGGGCGAGGAGTCGACGGGCGACCCGGTCACCCCCGAGGACACCACCTGGCTGAACCAGTGGTGGCCCTCCCCCTCCCCCGCCCCCGCCCCCGACGCGTTGATCAAGAGGTCTGCGTCTGATTCCGAGGCCGATTCCGACGGAAACCTCTTGATCAACGGGGTGGCGGGGCGGGCCGAGATCGGGAGGAGCCGGGATGAGGCTTGGGCGGGGGCCGTGGGGCGCCTCGACCGGGGGCTTGCCCTGGGGGTGGACTACGGGCACCTGCGGTCCGGGCGGCCCGTTGGCGGGACGTTGACCGGGTATCGGGGTGGGCGCCAGGTTCCGCCGGTGCCGGACGGGTCGTGTGACGTGACGGCGCACGTGGCCATGGACTCGGTCGCCTCTGCCGGTGAGCGGGTCGCGCGGTGTGCGTACACCCTGGTGTCGCAGCGGGAGGGGCTGCGGGCGCTCGGGGCCGACGGCGGGCGACCGCCGCTGAGCCTGGCCTCCCGGGACCCGGCCGGCTACCTGCGGGCCCTGGCCGCCGCGTCGGCGGTGGCCGAGCTGACCGACCCGGCGGGCCTCGGCGGGCACTGGTGGCTGCTGCAACCGGTCGGCGTCACCCTCGATCCGCTCATGGCACGATGACGGACATGACCACCGACGCCGGCGACCTCCGCGAACTGACCGTTGGCACCGGCGCCGGCGGGGAGCAGCTCGGCACCGACATGGTGCTCAACATCGGCCCGCAGCACCCGTCGACGCACGGTGTGCTCCGGCTCAAGCTGGTGCTCGACGGCGAGCGGGTGGTCTCCGCCGAGCCGATCGTCGGCTACATGCACCGGGGCGCGGAGAAGCTGTTCGAGGTCCGCGACTACCGGCAGATCATCGTGCTGGCCAACCGGCACGACTGGCTCTCCGCCTTCTCCAACGAGCTGGGCGTGGTCCTCGCCGTGGAACGGCTCATGGGCATGGAGGTGCCGGAGCGCGCGGTCTGGCTGCGGATGGCGCTCGCCGAGCTGAACCGGGTGCTCAACCACCTCATGTTCCTCGGCTCCTACCCGCTGGAGATCGGCGCCATCACGCCGATGTTCTACGCGTTCCGGGAGCGCGAGACCATCCAGGCCGTCATGGAGGAGGTCTCCGGCGGCCGGATCCACTACATGTTCAACCGGGTGGGCGGGCTCAAGGAGGAGGTGCCGGCCGGCTGGACCGGGCGGGCCCGTGCGGCGATCGGCGAGGTCCGCCGCCGGATGCCCGACCTGGACAACCTGATCCGGCGCAACGACATCTTCCTGGCCCGCACCGTCGGGGTCGGCGTGCTGTCGGCCGCCGACGCCGCCGCGTTCGGCGCCTCCGGGCCGGTCGCCCGGGCCTCAGGACTGGACCTGGACCTGCGCCGGGACGAGCCCTACCTGGCGTACGACCAGCTCGACGTTCCGGTGGTCACCAGGACCGCCGGGGACTGCCACGCCCGTTTCGAGGTGCTGCTCGACCAGGTGTACGCCTCGCTCGACCTCGCCGAGCAGTGCCTGGACCGGGTGGACCGGCTCAGCGGGCCGGTGAACACCCGGCTGCCCAAGGTGGTCAAGGCACCCGAGGGGCACACCTACGCCTGGACCGAGAACCCGCTCGGCATCAACGGCTACTACCTGGTGTCGCGGGGTGAGAAGACCCCGTGGCGGCTCAAGCTGCGCACCGCCTCGTACGCGAACGTGCAGGCGCTGGCGACCCTGCTCCCCGGCTGCCTCGTGCCGGACCTGATCGCCATCCTGGGCTCGATGTTCTTCGTGGTCGGCGACATCGACAAGTAGCGGGCGCCGGCAGGCGACCAGGCCAGCGCGAGGCCGTCTTTGGGCAACCGGGCCAGCGCGGGGCCACCTTTGGACGACCGGGCCAGCGCGAGGCCACCTTTGGACGACCGGGCCAGCGCGGGGCCGCCTTTGGACGGCCGGGCCAGCGCGAGGCCACCTTTGGACGACCGGACCAGCGCTAGGCCGCCGGCAGGTGGGCCGTCAGCGCCAGCGGTCGGCGCCGCCGGCGCGGGGTGCGTCGTCGCGCGGCGGGTAGCCGTAGCGGGCCGGCTCGGGCTCGACCTGGCGCCACTCGGGCTGGCCGCTGCGCTGCGTCGGGGGCCGCCACTCGTCCGGCACCGGCACGCCCCCGGCCGGGAGCGCCGGTCGGCTCTCCTCGCCCCAGCCGCCGGCCGCCTCTCCGGCACCCGCGCTGCCCCGGACGGACGCCCACCGGTCCTCGATCCGGTACTCGGTGCCGCCGCCGTCGGCGTGCACCGCGGCCCGCCGCTCCCCGACCCGGATCTCCCGGCCGTGCTCGTCGTCGCGGACCGCGGCCCACCGGTTGCCGGTGCGCAGCTCGGACCAGTAGTCGCCGTCCGGGTCGTCGGCCCGGCCGGACTGCTCCGCCGGCGTCCAGGCGCGAGCACCCGTTCCCGCCCAGCCCTCCTCGGCGGCCCGCTCGCCGTACCCGCCCCGGTCGCCCTGGCCCGACCAGCCGCCCTTGGCGGCCCGGTCAGCCTGGCCGGCCCAGGCGCCCTGGCCGGTGCGGGCGGGCTCGTCGCGTTCGGCGGTCCAGTCCGCCTCCTCGCGCCCGCCGGGCCCCGCCGACCAGGACCTGTCGTCCGCCCGCCCCTCCGGACCCGACCGCCAGGACCGGTCGTCGGCCCGACCGTCCTGACCCGACCGCCAGGACCGGTCGTCCGCCGGCTCCCCGGCCCAGCCGCGGTCGTCGTCCTCCCGCGCCGACCAGCCCCGGTCATCGCCGGACGCCCGGCCGACCCCCGCCCACGGGTGCTCGCCGCCGGGCGCACCGGACCAGGAGGCGTCGTCGCGGGGACCGGCCGACCCGGACCAGGAACGTTCGCCGCCCTGGCCGGACACCGAACCGCCGGGCCGGGAGCCCTCGGCCGGACCGGACCAGCCGCCGCCGACCTGCGCCGACCAGGAGCGCTCGTCCCGACCGGCCCGGGCGCGATCGTCGTCGGAGTCCCGGTAACCGGTGCCGAAGCGGTCGTCCTCGGATTCCCGGTAGCCGGCGCGGGGGCGGTCGTCGTCGGAGCCCCGGTAACCGGCGCGGGGACGATCGTCCGGCTCCGCACCGCTCCACGAGCGCTCCTCGGGCGCCGGGGACCAGCGGCCGGCGTACCCGCCGTACCGGGTGCCGGCCGGGTCGGCGCCGCCATCCACGATGGTGTGCCGGGTGGTGACGTGCACGGTCTCGGTGTGGTGCACCACCCCGACCTGGCGGGGTTCCGGCCGGGCCTCCGGCTCCGGCACGCGCGGCGCGCCGTAGACGCCGGTCTGTGGGCGGTCGCCGCCGTAGACCCCGGCCTGGGGACGGTCGCCGCCGTACACGCCGGTCTGTGGGCGGTCGCCGCCGTAGACCCCGGCCTGGGGACGGTCTCCGCCGTAGACCCCGGCCTGCGGGCGGTCGCCGCCGTGAACCGGGTGGTCGGCGGCATGGTCGGCGGACCGGGCGCCCGGCCGGCGGGCCGGCTCGTCCTCGTCCCGCGCCGAGGGCCGGGCCGGCTCGGGGCGGGCGCGCCCCTCGTCGTGCGGCTCGGTGGCCGGCACCCGGGCGCGGCCACCGGCCGGCTCGTCGGCGGCGGACGTGGCGATGCCGGCGGCGGCGGCGATACCGGCGGCCGCCGCGTCGAGCCGGCGACGCATCGCGGTGACCGACTCCTGGGTCCGCTGGACCTGGTCGAGTGCCTGGTTGCCGCGCTGGGCGGCGGCCACGATCTCGCCGCGTAGCTCCCGGCGGAGCTGCTCGAGTTCCGCGCGGAGCTCGTCGGCACCGGCCGCGCCGCCGCCGCTCTCCGCGCGCAGGGCGATGGAGAGGCCGATCAGCACCACGGCCAGGATCGCCAGCACGGCGCCGAACCGGAGCGGGCCGTTGCCGTCGGCGATCAGCAGGATGAGCGCCGCCAGTGGCGCGAGCGCCACGCCGATCCAGAACAGGACGGTCAGCAGCGCGGGACTGCGGTTTTCGGCGGGGGCGACCGAGGCGGGCATGGCTGAGCAGACTACCGAGAGTTGCCCCGGTAGGGAACGGGCCGAAAGCATCGATGTAAAAGCCGGTGACCAGGACTTCCCGTCCGGCCCACGGCGGCCTGCCGCGCCGGCGCCGGCGGGCCGGGGTGGCCCGCCGGCGCGGCGCGATGGTCAGCTCGCGGCGAGCGCGGCGTCCGAGGAGAACACCAGGCCGACGCTGGCCGCGCCGGTCTTCAGGGCGTTCTTGGTCTGCGGGCCGCCCGCGTCGAGCGAGCTGAACGAGCCGGCCTTGAAGTCGTAGACCTCGACGAGGCCGGCCTGGCACTTCGGCCGCTGCGGGCACTCGGGCGGGCCGGCCAGCACGGTGGCCGTGCCGGAGCACTTGGCGGCCAGGTCGGAGAGGGTCGCGACCTGGTACTTGTCGGCGAAGGCCTTGGTGACCGCGAAGGCGTTCTGGTCCTGGGCCTGGGCGGGCTGGCCGAAGCTGATGCCGACCTTGTCGCCGGCCGCCTTCAGCGCGCTGACCGTCTTGTCCAGCTCGGGCGAGGAGACCGGCTGGGCGTCCTTGCCGTTGGCCTTGGTGTTGAGGAACTCGGCCATGGTCGCCGCGTACTCGGGGACGACCTGGACCTGGCCCTTCTCCAGGGCCGGCTCGTAGAGCTCGCGGTTGCCGATGGTCTGCACCTTGACCTGGTAGCCGGCCGCGGTGAGCGCGATCTTGTAGAGCTCGGCGATGGTCTGGCTCTCGCTGAAGTTGCCGGCGCCGACCGTCACCTGGCCGCCCGGGCCCTTCTCGACGCCGTCGGTCACGCCGTTGGCGTCGGCGAACTCCTTCGCGGCGACCTGCGGCGTCTTCCGGTCGACGTCGACCGCCCGGTTCAGCTCGATGAGCTTCGGGGTGTCGAGCTTCGCGGAGACCTTGTCGAGCGCGGCCACGAGCTGCGGGGTGGCCGCCTTCGCGTTGACCGCGGGAATGACGTTGTCGGTGTTCTGGAGCTTCTTGTCGTCGGTGAGGACGACGAGCTTGTCACCCGCCACCGGGGCGCAGCCGGCCCCGGAGGCGCCCTTCTCGGGGGCATCGGTGCCGGAGGAACCGGCGTCGCCGCAGCCGGCGAGGAGGCCGGCGGTCAGGACGCCGAGCGCCCCGACGGCCAGGCTGGTACGTGCGCGCATCAGTGCCCGCCTTCCGTGTCCCGGCGCGACCCGTCCGGGCCGGCCGCGTGTCCGACGGGCGATCCGATCAGTCGCCCGCGAGTTCCAGCCAATATCCTCCGGCTCGGACCGACAAACTCCGAGCGGGTTTCGTCACCCGATCGTCACCGGATGGATTTCAGCCGCCCGCCGTGGCGTCGGCCGCACGGCGGTTCGCCGCCCGCCGGGCCCGGCGCAGCGGGCGCGGCGTGACCACCCGCTCGACAAGCGCCAGCACCCCCTCGACGAGCAGCGCCAGCCCGGCCACCAGGACGCCGCCGGCGACGATCTGGCCGCCGCCGGCTGCGATGTCCAGCCCGAAGCCGGCGCGGATGATCTGTCCGAGCCCGCCGCCGTTGACGAAGGAGGCCAGCGCCGCGGTGGCCACCACCTGGACGGCGGCGGTGCGGAACCCGGCCGCCAGGTAGGGGACCGCGAGCGGCAGCTCCACCCGGCGCAGCACCTGCGCGCCGGAGAGTCCCATCCCACGCGCCGCGTCCCGGGCCTCCGGGTCGGCCTGCCGCACCCCGGTGTACGCGTTGGCCAGCAGCGGCGGCACCGCGAAGACCGCGAGCGCGACCACCACGGCGGGCCGGCCGAAGCCGAGGAAGGTCAACGGCAGGATGGTCAGCAGGGCCAGGGTCGGGACGGCGAGGGTGACGTTGGACACCAGGAGCACCAGGCCGCCGCCCCGGCCGGTGTGCCCGAGCCAGAGCCCGACCGGCCAGGCCACCAGGCAGCCGAGCAGCACCGCCAGCGCGGACATGCTCAGGTGCTCGCCCAGCCGGTCGAGGATGCCGCCGGGGTTCGTCCAGTTGAGCGGGTCGTTCAGCCAGACGACCGCCTGCTGCACCGGGTTCATGAGTTCCGCCCCCGTAGCCAGGGGGTGAGCAGCCGGCCCACGGCGGCCAGGATCAGGTCGAGCACCAGCGCCAGCAGCACGCAGAGCACCGTGCCGGTCATGATCTGGGCCTTGTAGAAGTTGTTCTGGAAGCCGGCGAAGATGAGCTGGCCGAGGCCACCCCGACCGACCACCACGCCGACCGTGACGAGCGCCACGGTGGAGACCGTGGCCAGCCGTACGCCGGTGAGGATGCCCGGCAGCGCCAGCGGCAGTTCGATCCGGAACAGGCGGCCCCAGCGGCCGTAGCCCATGCCCTCGGCGGCCTCCCGCACCTCGGGGGGCACCTGGTTGAGCCCGGCCAGCGCGTTGCGCACGATGACCAGCAGGGCGTACAGGGCCACCACGGTGAGCACGGTGATCGCCCCGATGCCCAGGTACGGCGCCAGGAAGGCGAACAGCGCCAGCGACGGGATGGTGTAGAGCACACCGGTCAGCGCCACGATCGGCGCGGCCAGCGACCGGAACCAGTAGGCCGCCACCGCGAGCGGCAGCGCCACCAGCGCCGCGATGAGCACGGCACGGGCGGTCAGCCAGGTGTGCTCCCGCAGCGCGGCGAGGATCGTGTCAGAGTTGTCCCGCACGTACTGCCAGGAGAACCACGGGTTACCGGGCGCGGCCCGGTAGCTCAGGTGGAGGGACACACGTGGACGTTACCCCGGGCGCCGGACGCGGCGCGGCCTCGATCAGGCTGGAGCGCATCCGCAAGCGCTATCCCGACGGCACGGAGGCGGTGCGGGAGCTGAGCCTGGAGGTGAAGGCCGGCGAGCTGGTGGTGCTGATCGGCCCCTCCGGCTGCGGCAAGTCCACCGTCCTGCGCATGATCAACCGGCTGATCGAGCCCACCGACGGGCGGATCCTGCTCGGCGACGACGACGTCACCCGGGTCGACCCGGTCACGCTGCGCCGCCGCATCGGGTACGTCATCCAGAACGTCGGCCTGTTCCCGCACCAGACCGTCGCCGCCAACGTGGCCACCGTGCCGGGGCTGCTCGGCTGGCCCCGGGAGCGGACCCGGGCCCGGGTGGACGAGCTGCTGGAGCTGGTCGGCCTCGACCCGCGGCAGTTCGGCCGCCGCTACCCGCACGAGCTCTCCGGTGGGCAGCGGCAGCGGGTCGGTGTGGCCCGTGCGCTCGCCGCCGACCCGGTGGTGCTGCTGATGGACGAACCCTTCTCGGCCGTCGACCCGATCGTCCGGACCCGGCTGCAGGAGGAGTTCCTCCGGTTGCAGGCCGAGGTCCGCAAGACCATCGTGCTGGTCACCCACGACCTCGACGAGGCGGTCCGGCTGGGCGACCGGATCGCGGTGCTGTCCGAGGGTGGCCGGCTGGAGCAGTACGACACCCCGGCGGCACTGCTCGGGTCGCCCGCCTCGCCGTTCGTCCGCGAGTTCGTCGGCGCCGACCGGGGCATCCGCCGGCTGGCGGTCACGCCGGTGACCCGCGAGGTGCTCGACCCGCTCCCGGCCGACGGCGGCGTCGACCTGCCGACCGTTCCGCTGGGCGGTTCGGCGTACGACGCGCTGGGCGGGCTGCTCACCTCGGGAGCCGAGCACGCGGTGGTGACCGAGGACGGCCGGCCGGTGGGCCTGCTCAGCCGGGCCCGCGTGCTGGGCCTCGGCGTGCTGGACTGAGCCTGCTCAGGCCCGGACCCGCCAGGCCGAGGATGGAGCGGTCAGGCCCGGCCGCCGAGGCTGGCCAGGCCGACGATCCAGCCGGCGAAGAAGCCGTAGGTGACGCCGGTGCTGGCGCCCTGGAAGGCCGCGAAGAGCGAGCCGTGCGGCCCGAGGAGGGTGGCCAGCAGGGCGGTGCAGCCGGCGGCCAGGGCGTACGCGCCCCAGCCGGAGAAGAACTGGCTGCCCGAGCTCTCCACCCGGGCCACCTGCGGGCCGGGCAGCAGGTAGAGCAGCGCGGCGGCCAGCACGACCAGCAGGATCGCCCGCAGGTTGGTGGCGAGCACGCCCTGCGACGGGTCGTCGGCGTGCAGCCGCCAGGCCGGCCAGGCGAGCAGCCGGAGGAACCAGCCGCCGGCCCCGGTCGGGTCGGTGTGGTCCTGCACCCAGCCCACGTACATCGGGCTGCCGCAGACGGCGACGAGCAGGAGCGCGGCGAGGGTGCCGGTGCCGGCGGCCGTGCCGTACGCGCCGACGGTGCGGGGGCGGTTGGTGAGGGCCATGGAGCGGTCAGTTCCCGGCCCACCGCGCCGGGCAAACCTGCGTACCCGGGAAACCGCCGAGGGTCGGCGGGTGGTCATCGCCTAGTGCTTCAGCAGGTAGTCGATGAAGGCGGCCCGCAGCAGCGGCGTGGACTCCTCCTCCTGGTAGCCGTGCCCGGTCATCTCCCGCCAGAGGGCGTTGGCCTCGTCGATGATCGGCCCGATCGAGTTGGGGGCGCCGTCCAGGGCCGCGGCCTCGTCGGCGTTGGGCATGTGCCGCAGCACCGACCAGAAGAACTCGACGTCGCGGCGCTCCCGGGCCAGGTGGAACGCCTGCTCGCGCAGTTCCTCGGTGGAGAGCTTGTCCAGCTCGTCGAAGGTGCGGCCGCCGGGGGCAGGAGTCTCCGTCATGCCGCGAGCCTAACCGGCGAGATCAGCTCGGGCCCGCCGGACGCCACGCCGTCGGCTCAGCGGTCCCCGGCGTCCCAGCGGCGCGGCTCGCTCTCCCAGCGCGGCGACTCCCACGAGTCGACGGTGTCGGTGTCCCGGACGGGCAGCACCGACGGCCAGGCGTCGGCCGGCTCGGGCGACGGGGTCAGCGCCCAGCCGGTGCTGATCGTGCCGTCGCCGCTCGGCCCGGTGGGATGGGCCGGCACCCCGCCCGGCGGCGTCGGCCGCGGCCGGCCGAACGTCTCGACCAGCCGGGTGACCAGCAGCCCGGCCCCGAGGGCGGCCCCGCCGACCGCCCAGCGGCTGATCGTCCAGTCCTGCGTCACGGCCCAGGCCAGGAAGACCTCCACGGCACACACCGCCAGCAGGGTGCCGAAGATCCCGCCCCGCCGGCCGTACGCGCTGGTGCCGCCGAGCATCACCGCGCCGATCGCCAGGACCGACCAGTCGAGCCCGCTGGCGGGCGCCACCGGGCCGTCCCCGTTGGCGGCGATCAGCACACCGCCGAGCACGGCCAGCACGGTCGAGGCGATAAGCGCCAGCGCGGTCACCGTGGCGGCCACGGCACCCCGCCGCCGGGCCGGGTCGGCGACCGGCCGGAACCGCCCGACCAGCCGGCGGACCGGTTTGATGGCGCCGAAGAGCCCGCCGAGGACGGCGACCGCGGCGAAGCCCACGAAGAGGTAGAGGGCGGTGCGCCGGGGGTCGTAGCCGCCCTGGACCACAACCGGGGTGGTCCGCCGCTCGATGTACACGATCACGGCCGCGGCGCCGGCCAGGCTGGCCGCCCAGCCGGGCACGTGCAGCACCACGACGGCCAGGGCGAGCGCCAGCCCGCCGAGCGCCGCCACCACCAGCGCCGGGAGCAGCGCCTCGCGTACGCCGCGGTCGCCCTGCTCGGCGAAGTGCAGGGCGGCGGCCAGCGCGACCGGCCCGATCGCCAGGTTCACCGCGGCGGCCCGCAGGCTGAGCCCGGCGGCCAGGGCGAGCAGCCCGAGCCCGGCCACGTCGACAAGCAGCGTCTTCAACGCGCCGCCGCGCAGCGCGTCCGCGTCCTCCCGCCAGAGCAGCCAGGTCACCGCGGCCAGCCCGACCAGCAGCAGGAACTCCCAGACCACGTGCACGGCGATCCGGTCCCGGCCGGGCTCGCCGTGGGAGGGGTCGTCGAAGACGTTCTCCAGCACCGCCGCGGGCACGCCGGACGACGTCTCCACCGGCGCGATCCGGCCCGTCTCGTCGTACGCCATGGCCCGCGCCTCCCACATGGCCGGCCGAGCCGTCCGACGCGCGGGCGGACCGGCGGCGGCCGTTGCTCTCCGGTCGCCAGGCACGGTACCTGCGGGGGGAGGTGCTGGGAACCCCCGGATCAGAGCCGGCCGCGCGGGGTCTCCCGGTCGCCGGGCTCCCGGTCCTCGTCATCCTCCTGCTCGGGCACCCGGCAGGACCGCTCCAACCAGAGCGCCGCCGCGACCAGGGCGAGCGAGGCGATCAGCCCGCCCCCGCCGGCCGGTCGGTCGCTCATCGCGGCGTTGGTCCGCTCGACGAAGAGCCAGGCGGTCAGCCCGGCGTAGAAGCCGGCGAAGATGGCCCCGGCCAGGGCGGACGCCTTGGCCAGCACCACGAACCGGGCGACCAGCAGCGGGTTCACCGGATCCCGCCCGGGGCGGCGCTCGATGCGGCCGCGGGTGTTGACCGCCGCGTAGGCCTCCAGCACGGCCAGGCCGGCCAGCGTGACCACCGGCAGCCAGGGCAGTCTGGGGGCCACCTCGTAGTAGAAGGTGCTGATCAGCAGCCAGGCGAGCGCGGCGGCGGCCAGAGCGGCCACCACCAGCGTGGAGATCCGGGTCGGACCCATCCGGAAGCGCTGGGGGTCGCGCGGGGACTGCGCCTGGCTCATGCCGTCCGGCTCCACAGGGTCATGTGTCCGACTCTAACGCCAGATCGGGGCGCGGACCGAGTTCCAGCGCGTCGGAGGCGAGTGGCTCGGCGTTGAGCAGGTCGGTGAGCCAGCCGTGGCCGGGCAGCCGGCCGTGCGGCTCGATGTCGATCCAGGGCCGCAGCACGAAGGCGCGCAGGTGGGCCCGGGGGTGCGGCAGGGTCAGCTCGGGATCCTCGCTGAGCACCGGCTCCCCGGCCGCGTCCCAGACCGCGATCACGTCCACGTCGAGGGTGCGCGGCCCGTACCGCCGCTCCGGGTCGCGGGTGCGGCCGGCCGCCGCCTCGGCGGCCCGGGCCCGCGCCAGCCAGTCGTGGGGGGTCGCCGCCGGGTCCGCGACCAGCACCGCCGCGTTGAGGTACGCGGGCTGGTCGGCGTCCCCCCACGGTGGAGTCTCGTAGACGCCGGAGACCACCAGCACGGTGTCCCCGAGCGACGCGACCGCCGCGCGCAGGTGGGCGAGGCGGTCGCCCAGGTTGCTGCCGATCGACAGCAGGGCCCGGCTCATCGGGTACGGCGCATCGTCACGGCCACGTCCCGGAAGGTGTGCGGGATCGGGGCCTCCGGCTTGTGCACGGTGACCGTCGCGGCGGCCACCAGCGGCTCGGCCAGGCAGACCGCCAGAAGGCGATCGGCGAGCGTCTCGATGAGGTTGACCGGCTCGCCGGTGACCACGGCGACCAGCTTCTCGGCCAGCTCGCCGTAGTGCACGGTGTCGGTCACCTCGTCGGAGCCGGCGGCCGGGGCGAGGTCGAGTTCGAGCACCGCGTCGACCACGAACTCCTGCCCCTGGGCGCGTTCGAAGTCGTAGACGCCGTGCCGGCCGTGCGCGCGCAGGCCGGTCAGCTCGATCCGGTCGGTCATCGATCCCCCTCGTCGGTGCTGGATCGCCCGGTCGGTCCCCGGTTCCCGGCGGCGGCGGGCCGGGCCAGGCGCGGGCGGCCGGTGGCCCGCCAGACGGCGAGCGCGTCGGCGGTGGCCCGGACGTCGTGGACGCGTACCCCCCAGGCGCCGGCCGCCACGGCGAGCACGCTGGTGGCGACCGTGGCCGCCTCCCGCTCGGCGGTGGGGCGGGGGTTGCCGTCCGGGTCGGCGAGCAGCCGGCCCAGGTAGGACTTGCGGCTCGACCCGAACAGCAGCGGGAAGCCGAGGTCGACCAGCTCGGGCAGGCGGGCGCTCAACTCCCAGTTGTGCGCGGCGGTCTTCGCGAAGCCCAGCCCCGGGTCGACGATGATCCGGTCGGCGGCCACACCGGCGGCCAGCGCCTCGTCGACGCGCCGGCTCAGCTCGGCCCGCACGTCGGCCACCACGTCGGTGTAGCGGGCCAGGTCCCGCATCTCCCGGGAGTGACCCCGCCAGTGCATGAGCACCCAGGGGCAGCCGGCGTCGCGGACCACCCGGGCCATGTCCGGGTCGGCGAGACCGCCGGAGACGTCGTTGACCACGTCCGCGCCGACGGCGAGGACCGCCTCGGCCACCCGGGCCCGGCTGGTGTCGATGCTGACCGGGATGCCGGCGGCGCTCAGCTCGCGGATCACCGGGAGCACCCGGGCGATCTCGGTCTCCGCGTCGACCCGGTCGGCGCCCGGCCGGGTGGACTCGCCGCCCACGTCGATCAGGTCCGCGCCGGCCGCCCGCAGTCGCACTCCGTGTGCGACGGCGGCGTCGAGGTCGGCGTATCGGCCGCCGTCGGAGAAGGAGTCGGGCGTGACGTTGAGGACGCCCATCACCACCGGGTTCTCCGCCCGTACCAGATCGGTCACGGACCCGACAGTACCGGTCGCCAGCAGCGCTTCCGGCGGCCCGGGCTACCGCGCCGGACGGCACCCCTGACGTGCGGATTGGAACAGGTGTACGATCGGTCGTCGGGTCCGTTCCGGGTCGACTCTTCGCGGGTTGTCGCAAAGGTGGCCGGGCCGTACGCTTTGGAATTGCCCAGCATCGAGATGGCGAAGCCTGGAGGGAGGGCCGAAGCGGGACGAATCCCCCCATTGCTCACCACCCTTCGTGGTGGGTGACGAACGCAGCGTCGTCGACGCTGTGTGGAACGAGCACCATCCCGCCAGGCTTTGCCCACGTGCACCACCGCGGCGCCGCCGGCCGCGACCTTGGGGAGGTTTTCCAGTGATCGCCATCGAGCTCATGGGGACGGCGTACGCCGCCGTCGACCACGCGCTCCACACCCTGGCGTCGACTCCACTCGCCGAGCCGGCTCCCAAGGGCATCGACACAAACGGTGTCGTCTCCTTCTTCGCGAGCAAGATCGCGCCGATCCTGCTCGCGGTGCTCGGCGTGATCTTCATCGGCCGAGCGAGCCGCGGCGAGATCTCCAAGGTGCTGACCAGCTCCGCCATCGCGATCATCGGGCTGGCCTTCATCGCGGGCGCCGCCACACTCTTCTTCGTCGGCGACTACCTGATCAAGCTGATCTTCGAATAGGCGTTGGGCGACGATGCGGCTGCGCACCGACGACGACATCTACCGGGCTCGCCTCGTCTACCTGGGGCCGCCCGGCTACACCCTTCCCGTCCACCTGCCGTACGCCCAGTACGGCCTGTTCATGCTGCTCGTACCCCTCTACATGTTCATCCACTGGTTGTTCACGCTCCAGGTCGAGCTGTTCCCCGCCTGGGAGATCTCGCTCGCCATCGTGACGACCTCGTTCATCTTCCGGTACGTCGACCCGGACCGGCCGGCGCGCATGGTCATCCGGACCGCGCTGACGGACTGGCGGCGCACCCGGGAGCCGGCCGCCGAACTGCGCGACCCGCGCCTCGTCGCGAGCCGGATCAGGATCCGGGAGGAACTGGCATGACCGGGCGTACGCAGACGGCGCAGACGAACCACGCGGGTGAGGCGGTCGCATGAGTCGCTCTTCCACGCCGGGTTCCCCGGCCGGACGCCCGGCCGGGCCCTACGGTAACCGTGCGCGATCGTTCGACTACCCACCGGACGAGGAGCTGGACGAGGTCACCCTCGACCCCGCCCTGGTGACCAGCCCTCAGCACGGTCGCGTCGGGGTCTTCCAGCCACCCCGTCCGCTCGCCCCGCGCGGCGAGCAGCGGGAGCCGGTGGTCGCCCCGCGCGGCGAGCAGCGGGAGCCGGTGGTCGCCGACAGCGGCGACATCGACTCCCCGTTCCTCGACCTCTTCGGCGGCGCGCAGCCCCGCGTCCGCCGGCCGGCCAACCCGCCCGCCGGGCCGCCGACCCCGGTGGAGCCCGTGGTGGCGCCACCCCGGCGCGGCATCGGCCGGGAGGCGCTGCCGATCCCGCACCAGCACGCCGCTCCGGTCGAGCCGGCCCTACCGCCCCGCACCGTCCCGTCCCAGCACACCGCCCCGGTCGAGCCGGTCCAGCCGGTCGACCCGCCCCGGGCTGTCCCGTCCCAGCACGCCACCCCGGTCGAGCCGGTCGACCCGCCCCTGCCGATCCCGCACCAGCACGCCGCCCAGGTCGAGCCGGTCGAGCGGCCCCTGCCGCCACCGGCCCTGCCCGCCGGGCCCGAGGACGAGCCGCCGGCCGCCCGGTTCCGGGAGAGCGCGCCCGGCGTCCGCCCCGTGGGCCGGCCCCGCGAGGCGGTCCAGGCCGCACGCCCGGCGGCGCACGCCATCCCCGAAGCGCCGGAGCAGCCCGCCCTCGAACCGGCGCCGACCGCCCGTACCCGGGTGCCGCACCAGGTCGGCGACCGGCTCCCGGCGCTGCGGTCCACCGTCGAACCGGAGCCGGCCGAGCCGGAGGCCGCGGTCGAGCGCCCCGCCCGCCGGCGCGACCGGCGGACGGCGGAGCCCCGGCCCGAGGCGCGCGAGCTGGCCACCCCGTCCGGCCGGGAGGTGGCCCCGCCCCGGCAGCGGTCCCCGGAGCGCGGCGGCAAGCCGGCGAAGCCGGTCCGGGTCCGTGCCCCGAAGATCAAGTTCGGCGACCGGGACCCCTCGGTCGAACTGGCCATCACCGAGATCGCCGGTCACCTCACCTTCACCCCCAACACGGTGACGGCCTGGTACTGGCTGCCCGAGGTGCGCTGGGCGTTCCGCCCCGACGCCGAGCGCGAGGCGCTGCTCTCCGCGATCTCCGAGCAGTACGCCGGCCTGGCCGGCTTCCGGCTGCACCTGCGCCGCACCACCCGGCCGTTCCCGGCCGACGAGTGGGCCCGCACCATCGACGCGCACACCGCCGCCCCGCTGCCCGACGTGCCCGGCACCACCGGCTGGGCCGACCACCTCGTCGCCGCGCAGCGGCACCTCATGGCGGTCAACCACGCCGAGGGGCAGACCTACCTGGGCGTCACCTTCGCCCGCCGGTCCCTCGGCGACTCGCTCACCGAACGGCTGCTGCGCACCTTCGGCCGGGGCACCGCGGACGGCGAGCGGCGCCGGCTCGGCCGCACCGTCGAGCAGTTCGACGAGGTGCTCGGCGCGTTCGGCATGCGGGGCCGCCGGGTCACCGCGCAGGAGCTGGAGTGGCTGCTCTACCGCTCGGTGGCGCTCTGCATGGCGCCGCCGGGCGTGCTCTCCCCCATCACCAACGGCCGGTGGGAACGCGGCGACCTTCTCGCCCTCACCGAGCAGGTCGAGCGCTACCGCACGCCCTACGGCTCCACGGTCAAGCTGGTCAACCGGATGACCGGCGAGGAGCGGCACGTGGCCGTGCTGGCGGTCGGCCGGATGGAGCCGCTGGAGATCCCCGAGCGGCACGAACCGTGGCTGCACTTCCACGAGCGGCTGCCGTGGCCCATGGAGCTCTCCACCCGGGTCGACATCCTCGGTCCCGGCGACTCCTTCCGGAACCTCGAACACCGGCTCCGGATGATCCGCTCCCAGCAGCTCGACTACGCCGAGCACGGCATCGACGCCCCGCCGGAGCTGGAGCGACTGGCCAAGCGGGCACTGGTGATCGGCGACGAGATGACCACCGGCCTGCCGGTGGACTCGGCCCGCGCGCACGGCTGGCACCGGATCGCGGTCGGCGGCCGCACCCGCGAGGAGTGCCTGGAACGCGCCCGCCGGCTCATCCAGCTCTACTCGCGCGAGCTACGCATCTCGCTCCAGCACCCGAAGAACCAGGACTGGCTGGCCCGCGAGTTCATCCCCGGCGAGCCGATCGCCAACACCGGCTACGTCCGGCGGATGCCGGTCAACCTGCTCGCCGCGGCGCTGCCCCAGGCGGCGTCCACCGTCGGCGACCGGCGCGGCGACCTGATCGGCCGTACCGCCGGCACCTGCCGCCGCCCGGTCTTCCTCGACCTGCACTTCCCCATGGAGGTCCGCGAACGCTCCGGCCTCGCCGTCTTCGTCGCCGAGCCGGGCGGCGGCAAGTCCACCCTGCTCGGCGCGCTGGGCTACCTGGCCGCCCGGAGGGGCGTGCAGGTGACCCTGCTCGACCCGTCCGGCCCGCTGGCCCGGCTCTGCGCCATGCCCGAGCTGGCCCCGTACTCGCGGGTGCTGAACCTGACCGGCTCGGAGCAGGGCACCCTGGCCCCGTACGCGCTCATCCCCACGCCGCTGCGCACCGAGTTCGGCGCCGGGGCGGCCGGCGACCGGGAGTTCGAGATCGCGGTCTCCAACGCCCGCGCCGAACGCCGGATGCTGGTGCAGGACATCTGCATGATGCTGGTGCCGCCGCAGGTGGCCCGGGAGGCGTCCACGGCCACCCTGTTCCGGCACGCCGTACGCCAGGTGCCGGCCGAGGAGACCTCCACCCTGGACGACGTGGTCGCCTGCCTTCAGGGGCTGGACGACGACGCCGGCCGGGAGCTGGCCAACCTGCTCCTCGACACGGCCGAGATGCCGCTGGCGATGCTCTTCTTCGGCCGACCGCCGGAGGGGCTGCTCGGTGCCGACGCCGCGCTCACCGTGATCACCATGGCCGGGCTCCGGCTACCCGATCTCAAGATCGAGCGCGAGTACTGGTCCGCCGAGGAGGCGCTGGCCCTGCCGATGCTGCACACCGCGCACCGGCTGGCCGTCCGCCGCTGCTACGGCGGCTCGATGTCCTCGCGGAAGCTCGTCGGCCTGGACGAGGCGCACTTCATGGAGGGCTGGCGGTCCGGCCGGTCGTTCCTGGTCCGCCTCGCCCGCGACTCCCGCAAGTGGAACCTGGCCGCGCTTGTCGCCTCGCAGAACCCGAAGGACATCCTCGGCCTCGACGTGCAGAACCTGGTCTCCACCGTCTTCGTCGGCCGGATCGCCGAGGACACCGAGATCGCGTCCGAGGCGCTGCGGCTGCTCCGGGTGCCGGTCAACGACGGCTACGAGGCCACCCTCGCCTCGCTGTCCCAGGCCGACAGCGGCTCGGCCGCCCGGCTCGGCTTCCGCGAGTTCGTCATGCGTGACGTCGACGGACGGGTGCAGAAGGTCCGGGTCGACGTGTCGTACGTCGACGGGCTGCTGGAGCACCTGGACACCACCCCCGCCGCGGTCGCCCAGGCCGCCGGGCAGCTGCCGACCGTCCTGGCTGATCTGGAGGCGTGACATGGCGAGGGCCCGGGCACGGATCGCGGCGCTCCTCCTCGCGCTCGGCGTACTGGCCGGGGCCACCATCGGCTGGCCGCTGGTCGGGGCGACACCCGCGTACGCCGCCGTACCGGCCGCCCAGGCCCGGGCCGAGCTGTGCAGCACCAAGGAGTGGCAGGCCGACTTCCGGGCGTGCGTGGCCAAGCTCAAAGAGGTCTCTTCGGCACGAGCGGAATGCCTCGAGGCACCCACGCCGAGTGCACCCGACTCTGGCCTAGCCGGCTGGTTCGCGAGCGCTCCCCCGGAAACTGCCGGTGGCGTCACCGGCCGATACAGCCTCTACGGATACGCCGGTTACAACTACACCACCTATGACGTGGACGGTGGCTGCGCGTCTACTGTCCTACATCCCGACTACAAGTTCACCACCACCGTTGCCAACGGTGAATTCATGTTCGCCACTGCCGTGATCGGGGCATCGAACGCACTGCGCGAGCGCGCCTGGGATCCCCGGACGATGTGGGGCTGGGCGGACCCGCTGGTGGAGCAGGCCACCAAGGCCGTCTACCAGAAGGTGTTCAGCGTCTTCGGCATCATCACGATCTGCGTGGTCGGCCTCTACCTGCTCTGGCGGTCCCGCCAGTCGGACATGAGCAACGCCATGACCACAGCTGGCTGGGCGATCCTGGTCATGGTGGCGGTGACCGCCCTGGCCGCTTGGCCGGTGAAGTCGGCAAACATCGCCGACAACACCCTGATCACCACCCTTAGCGTGGTCCACGATGCCGTCGGGCCGCAGAAGAAGGATCCGGGGCCCGGGCGTTGCATCGGCGAGAATCCGGACCGATGCAAGGACCTGCGTCCTCCCGCCGTTCGCGCTAGCGACACTGCGGCCGAGACGATGCTCTACCGGAACTGGCTGCGAGGTGTGCTCGGCTCCGCCGACAGCGAGACCGCCAAGAAGTACGGTCCGGCGCTCTACGACGCCAAGTCGCTGACCTGGGGAGAAGCACAGTCGATCCGGGCCAACCCGGCGACCCGCGATGCGGTCATCAAGGCCAAGCAGCAGCAATGGATGAAGGTCGCCGAACAAATCAGGTCGGAGGACCCGGAGGCGTACGAGTACCTCCAGGGCGTCCGGGACATGGACCGGATCGGCGCGGGCTTCATCGCGGTGCTGGCCTCGCTGCTCTTCGCGATGTTCGACCTGACCGCCTCGCTGCTGGTGCTGCTCGGCTTCCTGATCTTCCGCTGGGCGGTGATCGCCGCGCCGATCCTGGGCACAGTGGGGTTGATGCGCCCGGCCAGCGCCGGCCTCCGGCGGCTCGCGAACGCCGTGGTCGCCGCCGTTTTCAACATCGCCATCTTCGGCACCGGCGCGGCCATCTACCTGTTCGCGGTGGATCTGATCATGAATACGCCCACCCTGCCCGGCTGGCTCCAGGTGGTCCTGGTCTGGCTCTGCGGCGTGGTGGGCTGGCTGCTGCTCCGCCCGTACCGGCGGATCACCCAGCTCGGCGGGAAGGACAGCAGCGAGGCGGTCAGCTCGGCCGGCTCCTGGCACCGGCGGTTCTTCCGCGACATGCGCGTCGCGGCCCGCCTCGACGTGGCCGAGCCGGGCGGCACGGCCGAGCCCGCGATGGGGCGGCGGCGCGGTGTGACGGCCGACCAGCGCAGCCTCCGGCCCGAGGCCCGGCACGAGGACCCGGCGCACACCGTCACGGCGGTCGAGCGGGAGCGGCCGGACGGGCGGGAGCGCCCCGAGCAGGCGCCGGCGACCGAGCCCGTGTCCGAGCGCCGCGGTGCCGCGCCCCGGCCCCGCCGCCAGCCGGCGGGTTGGACCGGGCCCGACGTGCCCGAGGAGGCACCCTCCTTCGCCGTCTACCGGCCGGACTCGGCCGACCGCGCCCCGGCGCCCAAGCCGGCGCCGCGGGTCCGCTCCGAGGCGCGGTGACACCGGTGCGGCGGGCGCTGGAATTCCTGCTCACGCGGGTACTGCGGTCCCGGCTCGGCATCGCGCTCGTGATCGCCGTGCTGGTCTTCGGCGTGATCGGCGCGGCCCGGCTGGTCTCCGGTCCGGTCGACCCGACCACCGGCCTCAGCACCCGGCCGACCCAGCCGATCAGCACCGTCGACCCGCACGCCGGCGACGACGGCGTGCTGTCGAGCCCGCCGGCGGCGGTCTCCCCGAAGACCCGGGCGGGCGAGGCCACGCCCGAGCAGACCGCGAGCCGGTTCACCACGGCCTGGCTCACCGGTCCCGGCAGCAGCGGCGACGCCTGGCAGGCCCGGCTGCGACCGCTCTCCACGCCCGCGCTCGTCGAGAAGATGACCGGCGCCGACCCGGAGAGCGTGCCCGCCCGCCGGACGGCCGGCGCGGTGACCCTCCGCCCGCGGACCGAGTCCTTCGTGGAGGCGCTGGTCCCGCTCGACAACGGCCGGCTCCGGCTCGAACTGGTGGCCCCGGACGGCCGGTGGCTGGTGGACGCGGTCGACTGGGAGCGGCAGTGAGCACGGCGCCCGGCGTCACGGCGCCGGTCCGCCGCAAGCTGCGGGTCGGCGTGCTGGTCACCGCCGTCACCACGGTGCTCACCCTGCTCTGCTGCGTCGGTGGGGCGGGCGCGTTCCTCCTCACCGAACTCGGCGGCGACCAGAAGGACGGCGTGCTCGCCGGCCTGAATTGCGACCCGGCCTACCAGGTCAACCTGACCGGAGAGATGCCGCGCTTCACCGAGTACGGCGAGGGCCAGCTCCGCAACGCCGCGGTCATCATCAAGGTCGGCCAGGACATGAAGGTACCGGCCCGCGGCTGGGTGATCGCGCTGGCCACCGCGATGCAGGAGTCCGCTCTGCGCAACCTCGCCAACAGCACGGTGCCGGCGTCCCTGGCCCTGCCACACGAGGGCGTCGGCGCCGACCACGACTCGCTGGGCCTGTTCCAGCAGCGACCGGGGTGGGGCAGCGTCGAACAGCGGATGACGCCCTCCTACACGGCCCGGAAGTTCTACGAGAAGATGGTCCGGGTGCGGGACTGGCAGCACCGGCCGCTCACGGTGGTGGCCCAGCGGGTGCAGGTCAGCGCCTTCCCGGACGCCTACGCCAAGCACGAGGACCTGGCCGGCCGGATTGTGGACGCGCTCGCCGGTGGAGCGGCCCGCACCGTCGAGATCGCCGGGAAGGCGGTCTGCGACGCCGCCGCCGGGGCAAGGATCGCCGCGTCCGGCTGGACCGCCCCGCTGCCCGGCGGCGTGGTCTCCGGCTTCCGCACCACGGAGCGGCCCAGCCACAACGGGGTTGACCTCGCCGCGGACAAGCGCACCGAGATCCACGCCGCCTCGGCGGGCCGGGTACTGGTGGCCCGCTGCGACCCCGACCGCTCCGGGAAGCGCGACTGCGACCGGGACGGCTGGCCGGGCAAGGGCGGCTGCGGATGGTTCGTCGACATCCTGCACGCCGGCGGCTACATCACCCGCTACTGCCACATGATCGAGCGCCCCCGGGTGGTGCCGGGCCAGTCCGTGGAGGCGGGCGACCTGATCGGCCTCTCCGGCACGAGCGGCAACTCCTCCGGCCCGCACCTGCACTTCGAGGTGCACGTCGACAGCGACCGGTCCAGCCGCGGCGCGATCAACCCGGTGCCGTTCATGCGCGAGCGGGGCGCTCCGGTGGACGGGACCGCGTGAGGCGCACCGGCACATGAACAACCCGCTGCCCGACCCCTTCGCGGACCGGCCCGACTGGGCGCCGCTGCCGCCGCGCCCCGTCGACATCGTCCCCGCCACCGGGCGGATCGACCTGCGTGGCCGCCGCGTGCTGGTCGGCCTGCCCGGCCTCGGGTGGCGCGGTGACCTGCGCGCCGACGAGCGGGTCGTGCAGGGCAGCCGGACCTACGTGCCGGTGATCCCGGAGCACGAGTGGTACCGCGCCGAGTCCGAGCAGGTGGAGGTCTTCGCGCCGCTGGTGCCGGTGGAGCGGGTCTGGGTGGAGACCGTGGGTGAGCGGCGACCGGGCACCGGTCCGCCCGAGCCGGGCATCCGGCTGGTCTCGCTCGACGCGCCCACCCGGCGCCCGCCCACCCCGGTCTTCGAGGCCGACTCGGTCACGGGTCGCCGGGTGGTGCACGTGAGCGGGGCGACCGAGCAGCGCGACCTCCGCGCGGTCACCGAGGCCTACTCCGGCGCGGACGGGGACATCTGCGTCCGGGTGGCCCCGGAACTGGAGTGGTACCGCTGGGCCTGGCGCGGCCAAGCCCCGACCACGCTCGAGGTTCCGGTACACCTGCTGTGGCTGGAGTAAGGCGTCACATCTGCTGCGCAGAACAGACCCGCCAACCATTTTGATCCTTCAGCTCGAAGCGCCAGGGATCAGTAAGGCTCTGCTGCACACCGTCCACGATCGCGCTTCTCCTGATTACGGCGGTGACGACGGCGTTCGACGAGTCGGGCTTCGGCGCTACGACGTTCTCGATGTTGATCGAAAAGGCGACCTTCAACTCCTGTTCCCGGCTGACGATCTGATCCCGGTAATCGTCCATCGTCGGCACCGAGCCATCGCAGGTGAACAGGGCTGCTTTGTTGTCGTCGCGGGTAACCAGCACAGCCTGGAGATAGTTGACCACCACCACGTCCGGGGCGCTGCGGTCGGGAGCAGTTGCCCGGTCGTACAACACGAAGCCGACGACCGCTCCGCCGGCGCAGAGCAGCGCCATCACCCCGGCGACCACGGCGAGAACGGTGCGCAGCCGCCGCTTCGGGCGTGCCGGCGCCGGAGCGGGCGCGGGCGGCGCCAACTGCTCGGGCGGGGTCCGCTGCGCCGGTACCCGGGAGACCTGGGAACCGGCGGGGGGCTGCACTGATTCCACCTCCTGAGGCTATCGGCTGCGCGGCGCGTACCCAATGCCTCAGAAGCGGCCATAATTCGGCCTCCACGCCGCCGGGCGGCACTCCGTCCGAATGAAGGCCGTGGCGAACCGCCGGAGCCTCCGGGCGGGTGAGGCTGCTCACCGCGGAGCCGGGCACCGCGCCGACCGACATCCCGGAGGACGGCCCCCGGCTGGGATACCGTCACCATCGGGGAGGAGATGTCGGCCTCGGGAAGAGAGGTGGACGGGTGGCGAGTCCGAAGGCGCGCGCCGGCCGGGCCGCCGCGCTGCACCGCAGGGCCGAGGCCACCGCGACCGCGGCGGCCGCGATCCTCGACGAGATCCGGCCCGCGCCCGCCGATCACCACCGGCAGTACGAGCTGGCCGAGCGGCTCCGTGCCGCGGCGGCGCTCGCCGCCCCCGGTTGGGCCGGTGACCCGCTGGAGACGTTGACCCCGACGAGCCCGCCCGGGGACGGCCCGCCCTCCTTCGTCCGGGTCGGCACCGCCGCGCCGCTGGACGACGCCCGGTTCCCCGCGCTCGTGCCGCTGCTGGGCAGCGGACATCTGAGCGTCGACGCCGACGCCGGCGACCCGCGGGTGGCCGGGCTGCTCCGGGCCCTTCTGCTGCGGCTGTTCGCGGCCAGCCCGGCCGGCGCCCTGCTGGCCCGCGCGGTCGACGGGGGCCTGGTCGCCACGCTGGCTGGTTACGCGCCGCTGGCCGACGCGGGCCTGCTGCCGCCTCCCGCCACCGACCTGACCGGCTTCCGGGCGGTGCTTGCCGAGGCCGAGCAGTGGGTGGCCGCCGGCACGGCCCGTCAGCGCGGGCACGACCGCACTCTGCTGCTGGTGGTGGCCGCCCTGCCGGACGGGGCCGCACCGTCCGATCTCGACCGGCTCGCCGAGCTGGCGGCGCAGGGTCCCCGGGCCGGGCTGCACCTGGTGGTGGCCGGCTGGCCCGACTCGGTGCCGCTGCCGCAGGCCACGCCGCTCGCGGTGCGCACCGCGTACGCGCTGGTCGGGGATCCGCCCGCCGCCGGCTTCAGCGGTCCCGGGGCGGAGCCGCCGGGCGGGTTGAACTGCCCGGTCTTCCTGGACGAGGACCCGCCCGAGGAGCTGGTGGCCGGGGTGTGCCGGCGGCTGGTCCGGCAGATCGAGGACGGCTCCCGCCTCGCCCTCACCGACCTGCTGCCCGACGGCGAGCTGTGGGCGGAGGGTTCGGTCGACGGGCTCGTCACGACTGTCGGTGACGCCGCCGGGCGGCCGGTCAGCCTGGGCTTCACCGAGCTGACCCCGCACTGGCTGGTGAGCGGCCGGTCGCAGGCCGGCCGGTCGGCGTTCCTCACCGACGCGCTCTTCGGCCTGGCCGCCCGCTACGGCCCCGACGAGCTGATCCTCTACCTGGCCGACCTCGACGACGGCGAGTCCTTCGTGGAGTTCCTCCAGACCGAGCGGGACCGGTCCTGGGTGCCGCAGGTCCGGGCCGCCGGGATGGCCGCCGACCGGGAGTACGTGGCGGACCTGTTCGGCGAGCTGGAGGCGGAGCTGCGCCGCCGCGAGGAGGCGGCCCGGCGAGCCGGCGGGCAGCGCTACGCCGAGCTGCGCCAGCACCAGTCGCTGCCCCGGATCGTCTGCGTGATCGACAACTTCCCGCTGCTGCTGCGCGAGCGGGACCGGCTCGCCACCGACCTGCTGGCCCGGCTGGACGCGCTGGCCCGCGCCGCCCGGTCGTACGGGATCCACCTGGTCCTGGCCGGCGAGGGCGACCTCGGCATCGGCGGCCCGCGGGACCCGCTGCTCGGCCAGTTCCCGGTCCGGGTGGCGCTGCCCGGGGGTTCGGCCGTGCTGGAGCCGACAAACGACTCGGCGGCCGGCCTGCCGGTGGGCAGCGCGGTGGTGAACACCGCCGGCGGGCTGGGCGGCCCGCGCGGCGCGACCCGGGGCCACGAGCGGATGATCCGTTTCCCCGACCCGCACGAGAACCCCGAGGTCCTCGCCGACCTGCGGCACCGGCTCTGGTCTGCCCGGCCCGAGGGTGCCGCCCCGCCGGTGGTCTTCGCCGGGTTCGCCCGCCCGCTGCTCGCCAACGACCCGCGGCACCGGGCCGCGTTGGCCGGTCGGGCGCACGCGCCGGCCGCGCTGCTCGGCCGGGCGGTGGACGTCCGGCGCTCCACGGTGGCCGTGCCGCTCGGGCCGGCCGCCGGCCGCAACCTGGCCGTGCTGGGCCGGGACGACGAGGCGGAGCGGCTGCTGGTCACCGCGGTCCGCAGCGCGGCGGCGGCGCACCCGGGCGCGGCGCGGTTCGTGCTGGCGCCGCTGGCCAACGGCTCGGCCGAGCCGGCCGGCGTGCTCGCCGCCGAGCTGGCCGGGCGGCACCGGGTGGAGACGGTCGACGTGATCGGCTTGCGGGCGGCCATGGCGGCGGACGAGCCGGGCTACCTCGTGGTGTTCGGGCTGGACGTGCCGGACGCGACCGAGCTGCCGCCCGAGTTGCTGCGCGCGCTGCTGTTGGAGGGGCCGCCCGCCGGCCGGCACCTGCTCGGCTGGTGGCGCACGGTGGCGCCGCTGGCCGGGCTGCTCGGTCCGGAGGGCGAGGTGGACAAGCTCACCGCCGTGGCGGTCACCGACGTGCCCGGTGGCCGGCTGGAGCAGCTGTTCGACCGGCCGGTGCTCTGGCGTCCCCGGCCGGGCCGTGCGGTGCTCTGGGACGGCCCGGGCGAGCAGGGCACGGTGCTGGTCCCCTTCGGCGAGGGGGTGACACCGTGAGCGCGCGGAGTGGGCCGCCACGAATGCCAACGGGGAGGAGCCATGAGTGAGACCGGCACGGCCGTCCCCGCGCCCCGGTCCGGCGGCCCGACGGTGGATGTGGACGCGGCCGGGGCGGCCTGGGCGGACTACGTGGCCGCCGCGCGCCAGCTCGACGGCGTACGCCGGGCGGCGGCGACCGCCGCGAGCGAGCAGGCCCGGTCGGTGGCGGCGGCCCGGGAGGAGCTGACGGCGGTCCGTGAGCGGCTCGCCCCGCAGCAGTCGCGGCTGCGTGAGCTGGGCGTACCCGCGATCTCGCTGGTCCCGACGCCCCCCGAGGTGACCGAGGCGGCCCGACCGATGGCGGCCGGTCCGGCGGCCGTGCTGGCCGCCCTGCGGTCCGCCCGGGGCTGGGCGGACTCGGCGGACGACAGTCTCGCGGCGCGCGGCCTGCCCCGGCTGGCCCGCTGGCCGGCGCACCCGCGCAACCTGCTGGTCTACGGTCCGCTGGCGCTGCTGGTGCCGCTGGTCCAGCTCGTGCTGTTCCTCGCCACCGGCACCGGCCCGCTGACCGTTGTCGCGCTGGTGGTCGGGCTGCCGTTGCCGGCGGTCGCGTTCATGCTGGGCTGGCTCGCGGTGGGGCGGCTGTTCCGGCCCCGCCCGGCCGACCGGGTGGACCGGACGCCCCGCTTCGGCGCGCTGGTCTGCCTGGTCCCGGCGGTGTTGACCACGGCCGGGCTGCTGCTGGCCATGCTGGCCGACTGACTCGACGCCCTCCGGCCGCTCGCGCGGCGGCGGGTGACCCCCGGACACGACACAGGGCCCTCCCAGGAGGCAGGGCCCTGTCTCGCTGCGGTCAGCGGGGGATGATCAGCGCCATGGCCTCGGCGCGCGACTTGGCGTCGTGCTGGAGGGTGCCGCGGACCGCCGAGGTGATGGTCTTGGCGCCGGACTTCTGGATGCCGCGCATCGCCATGCACATGTGCTCGCATTCGAGCACCACCACGACGCCCCGCGGCGCCAGCTTGGTCATCAGCAGGTCGGCGATCTGCGAGGTCAGCCGCTCCTGCACCTGCGGGCGCCGGGCGAACACCTCGACCAGCCGGGCCAGCTTGGACAGGCCGGTGATGCGGCCGTCCGGCCCGGGGATGTAGCCGATGTGCGCGCTGCCCCGGAACGGGAGCAGGTGGTGCTCGCAGAGGCTCATCACGTCGATGTCCCGGACGAGCACCAGCTCCTCGTGGTTGGCCTCGAAGGTGGTGCTGAGCACCTGCGCCGGGTCGACCCGCAGGCCGGCGAAGAGCTCGGCGTACGCGCGGGCGACCCGGGCCGGCGTCTGCTGGAGGCCGTCCCGGTCCGGGTCCTCGCCGACCGCCACGAGGATCTCCCGGACCGCCTTCTCGATGCGGGCCAGGTCGACGCTCTCCTCCACCGGCCGCCCGGTCAGCTTGCCGCTGATCAGGCGGGCGGCGACGTAGTCGAGCGCGTCGTCGCCGTCGGGCTCGGTCGCGGAGACGGCCAGCTCCCGGTTGGGGGAGCTGGCCGTCGGGTCGCTGCTCAGTGGGTACCGTCCGAGTTGTTGGAGGGGGAGCCGCTGACCGAGGCGCCATCGGCCTGCGCCTGCGCCTTCAGCGTCTCCTTCTCGGCCGGGGTGAGCACGGGGGGCTCGGTGGAGGGCTGACGCTTGCCGAAGCCGTGGTAGGGGGCCATCGGCGGGCGCTTCGCCACCCGGGCGCAGATCCGGGCCATGTCGGCCGTGGAGAGGGTTTCCTTCTCCATCAGCTCGAGCACGATGTTGTCCAGGACGTCCCGGTATTCGACCAGGATCTCCCAGGCCTCGTCGTGCGCCAGCTCGATCAGCGCCCGCATCTCGCCGTCGATCTCGGCGGCCACCGCGTCCGAGTAGTCCCGCTCGTGGCCCATGTTGCGGCCGAGGAACGGCTCGTCCCCGCTGGTGCCGTACTTGATCGCGCCGAGCTTGGAGCTCATGCCGTACTGGGTGATCATCGCGCGGGCCAGCTGCGTGGCCTTCTCGATGTCGTTGCCGGCGCCCGTGGTGGGCTCGTGGAACACCAGTTCCTCGGCGGCCCGGCCACCCAGCGCGTACGCCAGGGTGTCGATCATCTCGGCCCGGGTCTGGGTGTACTTGTCCTCGGTCGGCAGGACCAGGGTGTGGCCCAGCGACCGGCCCCGGGACAGGATGGTCACCTTGTGCACGGGCGCGGCGTGCGGCAGCGCCCAGGCGACAAGAGCGTGCCCACCCTCGTGGTACGCGGTGATCTTCTTCTCCTGGTCGCTCATCACCCGGGTCCGGCGCTGCGGACCGGCGATCACCCGGTCGATCGACTCCTCCAGGGAGTCGTTGGTGATCGCCCGCTGGTCCTTGCGGGCGGTGAGCAGCGCGGACTCGTTGATCACGTTGGCCAGGTCGGCGCCGCTGAAGCCGGGGGTGCGCCGGGCGACCGAGTCGAGGTCGACGTCGGGCGTGAACGGCTTGCCCTTGGCGTGCACCCGCAGGATGGCCTTGCGGCCCTCCATGTCGGGGGCGTCGACCGGGATCTGCCGGTCGAAGCGGCCCGGGCGCAGCAGCGCCGGGTCGAGGATGTCGGGCCGGTTGGTGGCGGCGATCAGGATGACCCCGCCCTTGGTGTCGAAGCCGTCCATCTCGACCAGCAGCTGGTTGAGGGTCTGCTCCCGCTCGTCGTGGCCGCCGCCCATGCCGGCGCCACGGTGCCGGCCGACCGCGTCGATCTCGTCGACGAAGACGATGGCGGGCGCGTTCGACTTGGCCTGCTCGAAGAGGTCGCGGACCCGGCTGGCGCCGACACCGACGAACATCTCCACGAAGTCCGAGCCGGAGATGGAGTAGAACGGCACGCCGGCCTCACCGGCGACCGCGCGGGCGAGCAGGGTCTTACCGGTTCCGGGCGGGCCGAAGAGCAGCACGCCCTTCGGGATCTTGGCGCCCAGGGCCTGGTACTTCGCCGGGTTCTGCAGGAAGTCCTTGATCTCGTGCAGTTCCTCGACGGCCTCGTCCGCCCCGGCCACGTCCGCGAAGGTGGTCTTCGGCGTGTCCTTGGTGATCATCTTCGCCTTGGACTTGCCGAAGTTGAGCACCCGGGAGCCGCCGCCCTGCATCTGCGACATGAAGAACAGCAGCAGGAGCACGAGCAGCGCGATGGGCAGGAGGTTGACCAGCAGGCTCACCCAGATGCTGTCCGACGACACCTTGGTGTCGGCCGGGCCGGTGATCCGGTTGGCCGCCTTGGCGTCCAGCACCTCGCCCCAGATCTGGCTGCCCACCTCGTAGGGGAACTGGGCCTCGATCCGGTCGGTGGTGGTGTCGCCGAACTTCGTCTTCTGGGCCAGGTCGAGCTGGAGCGTCTGCTCCTTGTCCTGGAAGACCGCCTTGTTGATCTTTGCGGTGTGGAGCTGGTCGAGCGCCACCGACGTGTCCACGCGGTGGTAGCTGGGGCCAGCCGTGAAGAGTTGACTGAGCACAACGGCGCCGAGGATGACCAGGATGATCCAGACCACCGGTCGGCGGAAGAAACGCGTACGTTCCATGCTGTTGTCGGGCACCGAGGCGCCCGCATCCTCCTGATCGACGTCCTGACCGTCTGAATGGTGTCGCCGCCTCGGGCGGCGGCCGCAGCCGCCGTGCGGGCCGGCCCCGACCCCGAGACGCGCGAACTGCCGCGCCGCGGTCATTCGACGGTACACCGTTCGTGCCAGATGTGAGCTTGCGAGCCCGGCACTTACGCGTACGGCGAACCCGGGTTTGAGCCGGCGTGGCGGGGAGCTCCCCACCCGGCCACCCGACCGCCCGGTCACGCGGTTCGAGGGGTCGGGCGTGGAGGGTGCCTCCACGTCACCGGCCTCTACCGTAGACCGGAAGGCTGAGAGCCCGCTGAACGTCGGCTGACGACCGGCGGGGCGCCGGGGTCAGGCCCGGGCGTAGACCTCGGGCTTCAGCACGCCGACGTAGGGCAGCTCGCGGTAGCGCTCGCCGAAGTCGAGGCCGTAGCCGACCACGAACTCGGTCGGGATGTCGAAGCCCACGTACTTCACGGGGACCGGCACCTTCACCGCGTCCGGCTTGCGGAACAGGGCGACCACCTCGACGCTGGCCGCGGAGCGCGACTCCAGGTAACGCAGCAGCCAGGAGAGGGTCAGGCCGGAGTCGACGATGTCCTCGACGACCACCACGTGCCGGCCGGCGATGTCCCGGTCCAGGTCCTTGAGGATCCGCACCACGCCGGAGGAGGTGGTGCCCTGGCCGTACGAGGAGATGGCCATGAAGTCCAGCTCGGCGGGCGGGCCCTGGCGGCCCAGCGCGCGGGCGAAGTCGGCCATGAACATGACCGCGCCCTTGAGCACGCAGACGAGCAGGAGACCGTCCTCGACGTGCGCGTAGTCCGCCGAGACCTGCTTGGCCAGTTCAGCGGTCTTCTCGCGGATCTGCGCCTCGGAGATGATCACGTGGTCGATGTCGGCGTCGTACCAGGAGCCGTCAGCCATGCTCCTAGCCTGCCGTACGCCCTATGGCCTCCGTCGGCGGGGCCGCCCCTTTTGGCGCGGTCCCGCCGGGGATTAACGGCGCAGACGGAGCAAATCACCTCAGCAGGTGCGCGAGCGCCAGCGGCGCCCGTCCTCGGTCGGCTTCCAGTCGGCCGAGTCGCGGCTGTCGGCGGTCAGCCCGGAGGCGCTGGCGCCCACGAGGAGGAGCAGGAAGAGGAGGAGCAGCAGAACGGTCATGGCGGCGCTCACTTTCGCGTGGTTGATGTGGGTTTCGCCGCCGGTGCGCACCGGACACCATCAATTCTGCGAGCCGCCGTACCCATCGGACAGTGGCAGAAATGCCAGTGAGCCTCGATTTCCTGCCACCTGTCGGGTTACCCTCGTCACATGCTTCGCTCGGTCGCCGTCGTCGCCCTCGAAGAGGTCGCCGTGTTCGAACTCGGGGTCGTCGCGGAGGTGTTCGGCACCGACCGCACCGCCGACGGCTTCCCCGGCTACCGGTTCGACGTCTGCACCGTCGACGGCGGGCCGGTCCGCAGCCGGTCCGGCTTCCAGCTCACCCCGACCGCCGGCCTGACCCCGATCGAGTCCGCCGACCTGGTGGCGGTGCCCGCGCACGGTGACGGGCGGACGCCGGTCCCCGAGCCCGTGCTGGCCGCGCTGCGGCGGGCCGCCGACCGGGGCGCCTGGCTGCTCAGCGTCTGCTCCGGGGCGTTCGTGCTCGGTGAGGCCGGGCTGCTCGACGGGCGGGACTGCACCACCCACTGGCGGCACGTCGACGAGCTCCAGGAGCGGTTCCCGGCGGCCCGGGTGCAGTGCAACTCGCTCTACGTGCAGGACGGCCGGCTGCTCACCAGCGCCGGCACCGCCGCCGGGATCGACGCCTGCCTGCACCTGGTCCGCCAGGAGCACGGCTCGGCCACGGCCACCCGGCTCGCCCGCCGGATGGTCGTCCCACCGCACCGCGACGGCGGCCAGTCCCAGTACGTCGAGGCGCCCATCCCCAAGGCGCCCGAGGCGCCCACCCTGGAGCCGGTGCTGGAGTGGCTCATGGGGCACCTGGACCGGGCGGTGACCGTGGACGAGCTGGCCGCCCGGGCCGGGATGGCTCCGCGTACCTTCGCCCGCCGGTTCCGCGCCGAGACCGGCACCACCCCGCACGACTGGCTGACCAACCAGCGGGTGCTGCTGGCCCGCCGGCTGCTGGAGGAGACCCGGCTGAGCGTCGAGAGCGTCGCCGACCAGGCCGGGTTCGGCGACGCGGCGGCGCTGCGGCACCACTTCACCCGCCGGGTGGGCACCACCCCGCACGCCTACCGGACGACCTTCCGGGAGCGGGTCGACGCCTGATCACCAGCCCAGCATCGCGCCGTCGACCCGGGACTCCGACCCGGCCACGTACCCGCCACCGGGCGCACGCCAGATCGCCTGGCCGTACCCGAAGACCGACGGCTCGGCCGCGACGGTGACCTCGTGCCCGCGCGACCGCAACCCCGCGACCACCTCGGGGTCGAGGTCCGGCTCGATCAGCAGGGTCCGGCCGGCGTGCCAGTACCAGCGCGGGGTGTCCAGGGCCGCCTGCGGGTCACGCCCCGCGTCGACGGTGGCCGAGACGAGCTGCACGTGCCCCTGCGGCTGCATGTGCCCGCCCATCACCCCGAACGGTCCGACCGGTGCCCCGTCCCGGGTCAGGAAGCCCGGGATGATCGTGTGGAACGGCCGTTTCGCCGGCCCCACGACGTTGGGGTGGTGCCTGTCGAGCCGGAAGCCGAGGCCGCGGTTCTGCAGCGCGAAGCCGTGCCCGGGGACGACCACGTGCGAGCCGAACGCCAGGTAGGTCGACTGGATCAGGCTGACCATCATGCCGCCGGCGTCGGCCGTGCAGAGGTAGACGGTGCCGCCGCGCTCCGGCTCGCCGGCCACCGGGTCACCCGCCCGCCCGGTGACCAGCGCCCGGCGGGCCGCCGCGTAGCCCCTGTCGAGCAGCGCCGTCGGCACCTCGGCCCGCTCCGGGTCGGCCACGTGGGCGTGCGCGTCGGCGAAGCCGAGCTTCACGGCCTCGATCTGCCAGTGCAGCCGTTCCTCCGGCGACAGCGCGGCCAGGTCCACCCCGTCGAGGATCTGGAGCGCCAGCAGCGCGGCGATCCCCTGCCCGTTGGGCGGCAGCTCCCACACCTCGTGCCCCCGGTAGCGGACCGAGACCGGATCGACCCAGGTCGACGCGTGCCGGCCCAGGTCGTCCCCGGTGAGGAACCCGCCGGTGCGGGCCGCGTGGTCGTCGATCGCCGCCGTGATCCGCCCCCGGTAGAAGTCCGCCGCGCCGCTCTCCGCGATCCGCCGCAGCGTGCCGGCCGCGTCGGGGTTGCGCCACCACTCCCCCGGCCGCGGCGCCCGGCCGTCCACCGTGAACACCCGGCGGAACTCGGCGTGCTCCGCGCCGGTCAGCCCGTCGTGCGCGGCCACCCCGCGCGCCCAGGTGGCCGCCGTGCCCGGGGCCACCGGGTAGCCGCGCTCGGCGTAGCCGATCGCGTCGGCGAACAGGTCGGCGAAGGGCAGCGAGCCGAACCGCTCGTGCAGGTCCCGCCAGCCGGCCGGTGCGCCCGGCACGGTCACCGGCAGCCAGCCCCGGGCCGGCACGGTGCGCCCCTCGCCCTGCGCGCCGCCGAGCGCGTCGACCGGCGCGGCGCCGCGCCGGTCCGTCGCGGCCAGCACCAGCTCCCGGGTCAGCGCCGCCGGGGAGCGGCCGGAGGCGTTCAAACCGTGCAGCCGCTCACCGTCCCAGACGATCGCGAACAGGTCGCCGCCGATGTCGTTCGAGGGCGGCTGCACCACGGTCAGGGTGATCGCGGTGGCCAGCGCCGCGTCGACGGCGTTGCCGCCGCGCCGCAGCACGGCCAGGCCCGCGGCCGCCGCGAGCGGCTGGCTGGTCGCGACGGCGCCCTGGGGGGCCAGCAACGGCTGTCGGGGGTACGCCATGCGCCCTGTCTACCGCCTCCGGCGGCTCCCGGCGACCCCTCGGCGCGCCCACCACCGCCGGCTCGGCGAGCCGGCGGTGTCCCGTGCGGTGGAACACCGCCACCTCGGTGGGCCGGCGTTCCGGCGGGCGGTCCGCCGGGGCTGGTCAGGTGGTGAGGCGACCGGCCTGGCGGCGCACCGGGAGGCCGCCGGGCAGGTGCGCGGGGCCCTGCCCGTGCCAGTCGGTGACCAGGGCGTCCAGCGCCGCCACGTGCCGGTGCGACAGGGCGGCCGGCGGGGCGCCCAGCTCGCGGGCCCAGGCGTGCAGCACCCGGGTGCGTACCGCCGCCGGCAGCGCGGCCAGGCCGTCGACCGATAGCCCGCCCTCGGCGGCCCGGACCTCGGTGAGCGCGGCGGCCGCGAGGTCGTCCAGCGCGGCGGTGTCGGCGGCCAGCAGCCGGGCGGTCCGGGCCAGATTGCCCACCACCCCGGGACCGAGCGCCTCGACAAGCGCCGGAAGCAGGTCGGCGCGGACCCGCGACCGGGCGTACGCGGGGTCGACGTTGTGCGGGTCCGCCCACGGCGTGAGCCCGAGCGCCGCGCACGCCTCCCGGGTGTCGTCGCGGGAGACGTCGAGCAGCGGGCGCAGCAGCGGCACGCCGTCCAGCTCGCGCCGGGGCGGCATGCCCGAGAGGCCGCGCGGGCCGGCGCCCCGGGCCAGCGCGAGCAGCACCGTCTCGGCCTGGTCGTCCCGGGTGTGCCCGAGCAGGACCCCGGCCGCGTCGTGCCGGCGGGCGGCGGCGACGAGGGCGGCGTACCGGGCCTCGCGGGCGGCCGCCTCCGGGCCGCCGGGCCGGCCGGCGACGGTCACCGGGACCACCTCGACGGGGTCGAGCCCGCTCTCGGCCGCCCACCGGGCCACCCCCTCGGCGCGCTCGGCCGAGCCGGGTTGCAGGCCGTGGTCGACGGTCACGAGACCGGCCCGGCGGCCGAGGCGGGGCGCCACGAAGGCGGTGGCGGCCGCCAGGGCGAGCGAGTCGGCGCCGCCGGAGCAGGCCACCAGCACCGGCCCGGCCCCGGGCAGCCCGGCCAGCGCCCGGCGTACGGCGAGCCGGACGGCGGCGACCGGCGGGGCGAGCGGGGCCAACTCAGCCGGCGGCCGGGGGCACGTTCGCCGGGCCGCCGTGCACCCGGGCCACCCAGGCGTCCGGGTCGCCCAGCTCGTCGAGCCGGGGCAGGGTGAGCGGCGAGGAGAAGATCTTGTTGAAGCCGGCCATGCCGACCCGGTCCACCACCCCGTGCACGAACTTGCGGCCCTCGGCGTACTGGCGCATCTTGACCTCGATGCCGAGCAGCCGGCGGATCGCCTTCTCCAGGGGGTTGCCGGACTCGCGGCGGCGGTTGAACGCCGCCCGGATCGACTCGACGCTGGGGATGACCTGCGGGCCGACGCCGTCCATGACGAACTCGGCGTGCCCCTCCAACAGGGTCATGAGCGCGGTGAGCCGGTCCAGCACGGCCCGCTGCGCCGGGGTCTGCACGATGTCCAGCACACTGGCCCGGCTGTCCGGGTTCTTCACCGCGTCGGCGAGCGTGGCCACGCCACGGCGCAGCCGCTCCAGCACGTGCTCGCCGCCCTTCGACGCGTCGACGAACGCCTGCACCTCGCTGAGGAAGTACGCGCGCATCCACGGCACGGCGGTGAACTGGGTGCGGTGGGTCACCTCGTGCAGGCAGACCCAGAGCCGGAAGTCCCTGGGGTCGGCGTCCAGCTTCCGCTCCACCTCGACGATGTTCGGGGCGACCAGCAGGAGCTGGCCGGGGTCGCCGGCGAAGACCTCGTACTGGCCGAGGACCCGGCCGGAGAGGTACGCCAGCACGGTGCCGGCCTGCACCCCGGTGAGCCGGGAACCGATCGCCTCGGTGATCGGCCCGGGGCGCTTGTCGCCGGAGAGCCGGTCCACCAGCGGGGTGATCACCTCGCGCAGCCCGGCGATGTTGGCGGCCGCCCAGTCGCGGCGGTCGACCACGCGCACCGGCGGGTGGGCGACCTGGGAGCGCAGGCCGGTGTAGTCGGCGACGTGACCGGCCGCCTCCTCGGTCAGCCGGCGCAGTTCGCCCACCACGTCGGTGGCCTCGGCGTACGACACCCGGGGGCCCGACTTGCCCAGCGCCCCCGCGGTCGCGGCGGCCAGATCCCAGTCCACGAACTGCGCCATGAACCCACCGTACCCGCGCCGCGACACCCCAACCGGGGCTCGCGCCGGCCGATCGACGCCGGTCACACGGTGGGGTCGGTCAGCGGCAGCCGCAGCCGGCCAGCGCGGAGGTGATCCGGTCGAGGGCCTGCCGGGTCTCGTCGAGGGTGTCCGGCGTGCGGTCGGTGAGGACGGCGAAGGTGAGCAGCCGGCCGTCGGCCGTGGTCACCAGCCCGGCGATGGCGTTCACCCCGCTGAGCGTCCCGGTCTTCGCCCGGACCACGCCGGCACCGGCCTTCGTCACCGACGCCTGGTAGCGCTCGTCCAGGGTGCCGGACCAGCCGCCGACCGGGAGGCCGCCGAAGATCGCGGCCAGGTCGGGGTGGCTCCCGTTGCCGGCCAGCGTGATGAGGTCGGTGAGCAGCGACGGGCTGATCCGGTTGGTGCGGGACAGCCCGCTGCCGTCGGCCAGGCTGATCTCGTCGGCCGGCAGGCCCAGCTCGCCGAGCACCTGGTCGGTGGCGGCCGCGCCGCCGGCGAACGAGCCGGGCTTGCCCTTGGCGAGCGCGACCTGGCGGGCCATCGCCTCGGCGATCACGTTGTCGCTGTCGCTGATCATGATGTCGACCAGGCGGACCATCGGCAGCGACTCGACCTTGCCCAGCTCGGTGCCGGGAGCGGGCGTGCCGGCCGTGGACGCCCCGGAGTCGGCGGGCGCGGTGCCCCGCTTCACCTCGGCGGCAGCCCCGGAGAGCCCGAGGAGCTTCGCGAACTGCCGGCCGGCGGTCAGGTCCGGTTGGGGCACCCGCTCGGCGGCGTGGTTCATGGCCTCCTCGGTCCGGCGGGCCTCGGCCGGATCCCGCCGCGCGCCGTCGGTCATCAGCGCGGTGATCGCCGCGCCGAACCCGCCGGTGGGGATGTCGGAGTCCCAGCCGGGCCCGTACACCGGGCCGGTGAACAGGGACGAGTCGACGGTGACAGTGGTCGGGGCGGTGCCGCCGAGCGCCTTGCGCACCTGGGCGGCGAGGTCGTCCAGCCGGGCCGCGCCCGGGTAGAAGCCGTTCTTGTCGACCGCGAGGGTCGGGTCGCCGCCACCCACCAGGACCACCTCGCCGGGGGCCGCGCCGGCCACCGCCCGGGTGGGGATCCGGTACGCCGGGCCGCGCGCGGCCAGCACGGCGACCCCGGTGGCCAGCTTGGTCACCGAGGCGGGCACGGTCGGGGCGTCCTGCCCGCTGCCGTAGAGCGCCTGGCCGGTGGTCACGTCGGCCACCGACACGTTCACCCGGTCGCCGAGCGCGGCGGCGCGGACCAGGGGTTCGAGCGCGGCGCGTACCCCCTCGGGGGTGGGCAGCGGCGCGTTGCCGTCGGCGGCGGCCAGCACGGCGGGCGGGGGCGGCTCGGGCGTCCGCGCGGCGGCGGTGCGGCTGTCCTCGCCGCCCAGCCAGCCGGCCAGCGGCCCGGGACGGACCACGGCCAGCCCGACCGCCGCGAGGGCGACGATCAGCACGCTGGCCAGCACCGCGACCAGCCGGACCGGGCGCCGGCGGGGTGGCGGGGGCGGCGGGAGCGGCGCGGCGCCGACCGGCGGGACGGGCGGGCTCACCGGAATGGCGCCGGGCGCGTCGTAGCCGGGCCAGCTCACCGGGGCGACCGGACCCGGGCCGTGGTCCCGGGGGTCCGGGTGACCGTGCTGCCGGGGGTCGGCGTGGCCGTACTCCCGCGGGGTCGCGCGGCCGTACTCCTGCGGGCGGCCGTACTCCCGCGCGGCCGGACGGCCGTACTCCTGAGGGCGGCCGTGCTCAGGGGGGCCGGGGTGGCCGTACTGCCCGGGGTTGGCGCGGCCGACCGGGGCGGACCCGACGGGCGGCCCGGGGCGGTGGGCGGGGCTGGTGCCGGGGACCGAGACGCGGCCGGTGGCCCCGCCGGAACCGGAACCTGCGGACCTGCGCCCGTCAACCCCCTCGGGGCGGTAGTGTGAATCTTCCCTCCCCACGACCCCCTCCTCCCCCGCCTCTAAGCGCCTTGGGTGACACTACTTCGGTCCGAACACTATGCGGCGGTCGGAGCCGGCGGGGGAGGTTCACCCCGGCCGGTGGGCGGCGCCACTGGTTCCGTTAGCCAGCGTGGGCAAACGAGGGAGCGTGGGAGATGGATTTCGACGTCACGGTTGAGATCCCGAAGGGTCACCGCAACAAGTACGAGGTGGACCACGCGACCGGCCGGATCCGGCTGGACCGCACCCTCTTCACCTCCACGCAGTACCCGGCCGACTACGGCTTCATCGAGGGCACCCTGGGCGAGGACGGCGACCCGCTGGACGCGCTGGTGCTGGTGCCCGAGCCCACCTTCCCGGGCTGCCTCATCCGCTGCCGCACCATCGGCATGTTCCGGATGACCGACGAGAAGGGCGGCGACGACAAGGTCCTCTGCGTGCCCTACGAGGACCCGCGCCAGGAGCACCTGCGGGACATCCACCACCTGGGCGAGTTCGACCGCCTGGAGATCCAGCACTTCTTCGAGGTCTACAAGGACCTGGAGCCGGGCAAGTCGGTCGAGGGCGCGACCTGGGTGGGCCGCACCGAGGCCGAGGCCGAGATCGTGGCCTCGTACCAGCGCGCCAAGGAGGCCGCCGAGCGCGGCGAGACCCTGCACTGACCTGATCCGCGCCGACGGGCCCGGGCCGCTCCACCGAGCGACCCGGGCCCTCGTGCGTGCCGGTCAGCCGAGCAGGCCCCGGGCCCGGTCGTAGAGGTCGAGCACCGCGCAGGCCACCGGGACCACCGCGACCACCAGCGCGGTGTCGGTCAGGTCGGCCAGCCGGCCCAGGTACGGGGAGACCGGCCGGCGGGCGTACGTGGCGCCGGCCGCGACGGCCACCAGGGCCAGGGCCAGCCCGCCGAGGGACAGCGCCAGCCGGCCGGCCGGGCCGGACCGGCCGGCGAGCACCGCGCCGAGGAGCGCGTACCCGGCCAGCCCGGCGGCGACGGCGGGCACCCGGTGGCGGACCGCCACGAAGAGCCGGGAGCGCAGCAGCAGCACCCCGCAGCCGACCGCCACGAGCAGCCGACCGGCGAGCCCGCCGGTGGTGGCGAGCACGGCCGTGGCCAGCACGGCCAGCACCGCGTGCCCGAGCAGCATCCCGGTCAGCATCTCCTCGGTGCGGGCCACGGCCGCGTGCACCCGGCCCCGGTCGGGCAGGTCGCGGACGCCGGGTGGGCCGCCGGCCGGCGCGGGCAGGGTGATCGGCGGCAGCGGCACCTTGCCGAGCCGGATGGCCAGCAGCGGCAGCCCGCCGAGCGCGAAGACCAGCGCGCAGAGCAGCACGGCGGCGGTGCCGGCCGGGTCGAGGAACAGCCCGCCGAGGCCGGCTGCCGCGCCGGCCGCGCCGGTGGTCGCGCCGGCCAGGAAGACCCGGGACCGGCTGGCCACCCCGAGCAGGCCGAGCACCGACACCAGCAGCAGCGCCACCGAGCCGGCGAGCAGTTCGGGCGCGCCGACCCAGCGCAGCGGCCCGAACGGGCCGACAGGGTCGCCGGAGCCGACCGCCAGGGCGCCGGCCGCGGCGGCCCAGGGCAGCGCGTACCCGCCGAGGGTGGCGCCGACCGGCCCGTCCCCGTACGCCCGGGACGCGGCGGTGGCGGCGAGCACCAGGAGCAGGGCCACCACGCCGGCGACCGGCCACCCGTCGCGCGGCCCCGGACCGGCGGCCAGCACGGCGAGCAGCCCGACGGCAAGCGGCACGCCCGCCCCGGCGAGCGCCGCGGCCCGGGTGGCCCGGGACGACCAGGCGGCGCCGCGGCGTCGGGCGCCGTCGGCGATGGCCTCGACCACGTCGTCGTACTCCAACTCGGGCCACTCGGCGCGGGCCGGGACGAGATGGAGCACCTCGCCGTCGCGGACGCCCTGGGGCAGCAGCGCCTGCGCGGTGGCCAGCGGGGCGCCGTCGGTCCGCCGCAGCACCCAGCCGCCGTGCCGTTCGCCGTCGTCGGCCAGCCCCTCCCCGGCGTGCCGGAGCACCTCGGGCAGCAGCTCGGCCAGGGGGACCTGCTCCGGCAGGGCCACGTCGACCCGCCGCCGGGGGGCGCTGATCGTGACCCGGGCCAGCCCGCTTGTCATCGATGCTTCTCCATATCGAGCGGGAACGGTGGCTGACGGACGAGTGGACTTTACCTACGATGAGCCAGGCTCGGGTTACCGAGAGCCATGGGGAGGCTCTGTGTCCACTGTCGTCATCAAGCGGCCGCCACGCCGCCCGGCGCCGGAGATCCCGGCCGGCGAGCTGACCGTGGAGGCGCCGCCGGAGATCCCCGCGGTGGCCGGCGGGCGCTGGCAGCAGGCGCTGATGGTGCTGCCGATGCTCGGCGGGACGGTGGCCATGGCCATGATGTTCGGCCGGGGCGGCGGGGCCTACTCGTACGTGGTGGGCGGCATGTTCGGGCTCTCCTCGGTGGCGATGCTGGTGACCTCCTGGGGCAGCGCCGGCCCGAAGAAGTCGGAGATGATGGCCGCCCGTCGGGAGTACCTGCGGCACCTGGCCGCGCTGCGCCGCCGGGTCCGGGAGACCGCCGGGGCGCAGCGGGCCGGGCTCTACTACCGGCACCCCGACCCGGGGCGGCTCTGGTCGACCGTGGACAGCCACCGGGTCTGGGAACGCCGGCCGGCCGACCCCGACTTCGCCGTGGTCCGGGTCGGCGTCGGGCCGCAGACGCTGGCCACCCCGCTGCTGCCGCCGGTCACCCGGCCGCTGGACGAGCTGGAGCCGATGACCGCCGGGGCGCTGCGGCGCTTCCTGGACGCGTACTCGGTGGTGCCGGACCTGCCGGTGGCGCTCTCGCTGCGCAGCTTCGCCCGGGTCTTCGTGCGCGGACCCGCCGTGCGACAACTCCAGCTCGGCGCGTCTGACGCCGCGCAGCGACCTGGAGCCGTCGGTGGAACGGGCTCGCCGGACGCCCAGGCGCTGACCCGGGCCGTGCTCATCCAGCTCGCCGTCTTCCACGCCCCCGACGAGCTGCTGATCGCGGTGTGCGCCGGGCCGGAACGGCGGGCGCGGTGGGAGTGGGTCAAGTGGCTGCCGCACGCCCACCACCCGGGGCGCACCGACGCGCTCGGCCCGGTCCGGCTGGTCACCAGCTCCGCCGCCGAGCTGGAACGGCTCCTCGACGACGTGCTGGGCAGCCGGTCCCGGTTCAGCCCGGCCGGCCCGGCCACCGACGGGCCGCACGTGGTGGTGGTGCTCGACGGCGGTGACCTGACGGGGGCCGCCGACCTGGCCGGCGACGGCGGGATCGACGCGGTCACCGTCCTCGACCTGGACACCCCGCCGCCCCGCCTGCTCGACCGGTACGCCCTCCTGCTCGACCTGGTCGACGGCCGGCTGCACTCGCACTCCGCCGAGGGGCACGCCGAGGTGGGCGCGGCCGACGCCCTGGAGGCGGCCGACGCCGAGGCGGTCGCCCGCCGGCTCGCACCGCTGCGGCTGGCCGGCACAGCACGCGGACCGGACGCCCCGCCCGGCGCCGAGCCGGGCCTGCCCGAGCTGCTCGGTCTCGGCGACCCGGAGAACTTCGCCGCCGAGCACGGCTGGACGCCCCGGGCCGCCCGGGACCGGCTCCGGGTGCCGATCGGGGTGGGCGCCGACGGCGGGGCCATCGAGCTGGACCTCAAGGAGTCGGCGCAGGACGGGATGGGCCCGCACGGGCTGCTCATCGGCGCCACCGGCTCGGGCAAGTCGGAGCTGCTCCGCACGCTGGTGCTCGGGCTGGCCGCCACGCACAGCTCGGAGCAGCTCAACTTCGTGCTCGTCGATTTCAAGGGCGGCGCCACCTTCGCGCCCTTCGAGCGGCTGCCGCACACCGCCGCGGTGATCACCAACCTGGCCGACGCGCTGCCCCTGGTCGACCGGATGGTCGACGCCATCAACGGCGAGCTGATGCGCCGCCAGGAGCTGCTGCGCCGGGCCGGCAACTTCGCGGGCGTACGCGACTACGAGCGGGCCCGGGCGGCCGGCACCCCGCTCGCCCCGCTGCCGTCGCTGCTGCTCATCTGCGACGAGTTCTCCGAGCTGCTCTCCGCCAAGCCCGACTTCATCGACCTCTTCGTGCAGATCGGCCGGCTGGGCCGGTCGCTCGGCGTGCACCTCCTGCTCGCCTCGCAGCGGCTGGAGGAGGGCCGGCTGCGCGGGCTGGACACGCACCTGTCGTACCGGATCGGGTTGCGGACCTTCTCGGCGCTGGAGTCCCGGACGGTGCTCGGGGTGCCGGACGCGCACGAGCTGCCGCGCAGTCCGGGGCACGGCTACCTGCGCTCGGGCACCGACCCGCTGGTCCGGTTCAAGGCCGCGTACGTCTCCGGCGCGGTGCACCGCCGCGAAGGCCCGGCGGGCGCGGCCGGCGCCGGAAGCGCACGGCTGCTCGCCTTCTCCACCCACCTGGTGCCGGCGCCCGAGCCGGCCACCCCGGCCGCCCTCACCGCCGAGGAGGAGACCGGCGAGACCCTGCTCGACCTGCTCGTGGGGCGGCTGGCCGGGCAGGGTCCGCCGGCGCACCAGGTGTGGCTGCCCCCGCTGGACGCCTCGCCCTGCCTCGACGAACTGCTCGGCCCGGTCGGCGCCGACCCGGCCCGCGGGCTCACCGTGGGCAACCCGGAGCTGCACGGCGCCCTCCAGGTGCCGGTGGCCGTGGTGGACAAGCCGTTCGAGCAGCGCCGCGACCTGCTCTGGCTGGCCCTTGACGGGGCGGCCGGGCACGTCGCCGTGGTCGGCACCACCCGCAGCGGCCGGTCCACCCTGCTCCGCACCCTGGTCTGCGCGCTGGCGCTCACCCACACCCCGGCCGAGGTGCAGGTCTACTGCCTGGACTTCGGCGGCGGGTCGCTCGGCGCGCTGCGCGACCTGCCGCACGTCGGCGGGGTCAGCGGGCGGGCCGACGACACCGCGGTACGCCGGACGGTCGGCGAGATGGTCACCCTGCTGGCCGAGCGGGAGCGGCGGTTCACCGAGGCGGGCGTGGAGTCGATGGCGGCCTGGCGCCGGCGGCGGGCCACGGCGACGGCCGGCGGCCGGCCCGGCACCGACCCGTTCGGCGACGTGTTCCTGGTGGTCGACGGCTGGAACACCCTCCGCGGCGAGTACGAGGACCTGGAGCCGCTGGTCACCGAGCTGGCCACCCGGGGCCTGGCGTACGGGGTGCACGTGGTGGCCAGCGCGCTGCGCTGGTCGGACTTCCGGCCGGCGATCCGCGACCTCTTCGGCTCCCGGCTGGAGCTGCGCCTCGGCGACCCGGCCGACTCGGTGGTGGTCAAGCGCGCGCTGGCGGCGACCGTGCCCGAGGAGCGGCCGGGGCGCGGGATCACCGCGGGCGGCCTGCACTTCCTCGCCGCCGCGCCCCGGGTGGCCGGCCTGGGCGCCGAGACGGGTGACCTGGTGAAGGCGGTCGCCGGGGCCTGGGCCGGGCCGGCCGCGCCCCGGGTGCGGCTGCTGCCGCCGGTGCTGCCGTACGCCGAGCTGGACCAGACCGCGACCAGCGGGCTGGCCTTCGCCATCGGGGTGGCCGAGGCGGACCTGCGCCCGGTGGTGCTGGACTTCGCCACCGAGCCGAACTTCGTGGTCTTCGGCGACGCCGAGTGCGGCAAGTCCTCGTTCCTGCGCGCGCTGGCCACCTCGATCGTCCACCGGTTCACCCCGGAGCAGGCCCGGGTCATCCTCGTGGACTACCGGCGCAGCCTGATGGGCACTATCGAGTCGGCGCACCTCATCGGGTACGGGACCGCCGCGCCGCACACGACCGAGCTGATCGAGTCGGCGGCCGGCTACCTCCAGGGGCGGCTGCCCGGGCCGCAGGTGACACCGGCCGAGCTGCGCGACCGATCGTGGTGGGTTGGGCCGGAGCTGTTCGTGCTGGTGGACGACTACGACCTGGTGGCCGGCGGGCCGACCAACCCGTTGCGGGCGCTGGAGGAGCACCTGCCGCACGCGCGGGACGTGGGGCTGCACCTCGTGCTGGCCCGCCGCTCCGGAGGCGCCGGCCGGACCTCGTACGAGCCGATCATCCAGCGGCTGCGGGAGCTGTCCACGGCCGGGCTGGTCATGTCGGGCGGCCCGGAGGAGGGGCCGCTCGTCGGTCAGGTGAAGGCCGGTCCGCTGCCAGCGGGCCGCGGTCGCCTGGTCACCCGGCGCGAGGGCGTACGCCTGGTCCAGCTGGCGCACCTGCCGCCCGGCTGACGGGTCTCACCGAGTTGCACCGTGACACGCGGGAAAACCGGTAATCTCCGAGCGGCATGTGTCTGACGCGATGAATGGCTGGGGAATGTGACCAGGGATCGGCAGGGGGGTTCCACCGCGCCGCCCCGGCGTCTCGCCGGACGCGTGCTGCTCGGTGCGGCGGCGGTCCTGGCCGCCGTGGCCGGTCCGCCGGCCCCGCCCGCGCACGCCGCCCCGGCCCCGCCCGTCGCGACCCCCCGGCTCGCCCCGGTGGGCACGCTGCCCCGGGTGGACCAGGTCCGCGAGGAGCAGTGGCAGCTCGAGGAGTTGCGCGCGAGGACCGCCTGGCGCACGTCGACCGGCCGCGGCGTGGTGGTCGCGGTGATCGATTCCGGAGTGGACGGCACCCATCCCGACCTGGCCGGCCAGGTGCTCCCCGGCCTCGACCTGGTCACGCCGGACGGCTCGGACGGGCCGGACCCGGTCGGCCACGGCACCACGGTGGCCGGGCTGATCGCCGGGCGGGCCGACGACGACCGCGGCGTGGTGGGGCTGGCGCCGGACGCGCGGATCCTCCCGGTCCGCGTGCTGGACGACGAGAACCGGTACGACGACGCCATGATCGTCGCCAAGGGGGTGCGCTGGGCGGTCGACAACGGCGCCCGCGTGATCAACCTGTCGCTGGGCGGCGGCGGGGACAGCCCGGCCCTGGCCGCGGCCCTCGACTACGCCTTCGCCCGGGACGTCGTGGTGGTCGCCTGCACCGGCAACCTGGCCACGTCGAACAGCCCGAAGGTCTGGTACCCGGCCCGTGAGCCGGGCGTGCTGGCGGTCGCCGGCCTGGACCGCAACAGCCAGAACCTCTGGTCCGGCTCGATCACCGGCCACGAGACGGTGCTCACGGCACCGGCCACCGCGCTCTACGGCGCCCGCACCAACGGCGGCTACTGGCGGGTGCAGGGCACCAGCTTCGCGGCCCCGCTTGTCGCCGCGACGGCGGCGCTGGTCCGGTCCCGCTATCCGCAGCTCTCCGCCGGGGACGTGGTCAACCGGCTGATCACCACGGCCCGAGACCTCGGCCCGACCGGGCGCGACGACCGGTTCGGCTTCGGCCTGGTCGACCCGGTGGCCGCGCTCACCACCGACGTGCCGTCGGTCGGCCGCAACCCGCTCGACGACAACGACTCGCCGGGCGTGGTGGGCTTCGGGCCGGCGCCCGGCGCGGGCCGGGACACCCGGGCCGCCGCGGCCGGGCAGGGCGGCGACCCGTTCGGCTACAACCCGAACCAGCAGGCCCGGTGGTCGGCCCGCCCGGCCGGCCAGACCGACGACTCGGCGCCGGAGCGGCTGTGGACCGGCCTGGCCCTGTTCGTCGCCCTGGTCACCGGTGCCGCCCTGATGGTCCGCCGGTTCCGGCAGTCCCGCCGCTGACGGCGACGGCTCCGGGTCGCGGCGCGGCGACGACGCGCCGAGCGGGAACGCCCGTCTGACCGGGCCCCACCCTGGGTAGTGAACAGCGCATGAACACCTCCGGCGACCTGATCTCCCCGCAGGAGCGGTCCTGGCGGCGCCGCCGCCTCGACCGGGACCGATCGCTGGGGCTCCGGCTGACCCTGGCCGCCACCGCCGCCTTCCTGGTGCTGGTGCCGTTCGCCCTGCTCGCGCTGCTGGTGCTGGGCGCCTGGTCGCCGCTGTCCCGGCTGGACGCCTCGATCACCGACGCCCTGCACGGGTACGCCGTCGACCACCCGGCCTGGGTCCGGCTCATGGAGGTGTGGACCCACGTCTTCGGGCCCGGCCCGCTCCGGGTGGCCGCCGCGGCGGTGGTGGTCTGGTTGCTGGTGCGCGGCGCGCCCCGGCTGGCCCTCTGGGTGGTCACCACCATGACCGTCGGCGGGCTGCTCGGCGCGCTGCTCAAGCTGCTGGTGGGCCGGCACCGGCCGGACCTGCTCGACCCGGTGGCGCGGGCGGCCGGCTACTCCTTCCCGTCCGGCCACGCGCTGAACGCCACCCTGGCCGCCGGGGTGCTGCTGCTGGTCTTCCTGCCGTTCGCCCGGCACAGCCGGGCGCTGCGCGGCGCGCTCTGGGCGGCGGCGGTGCTGATCGCCGTGGTGACCGGGCTCAGCCGGATCGCGCTGGGCGTGCACTGGACCAGCGACGTGGTCGGCGGCTGGCTGCTCGGCGTGGCGGTGGTCGCCGCGACCTCGGCCGCCTTCTCCACCTGGCGGACCCGGGTCGGACGGCGGCCGGCGCGTACCACGCGGGAAGGGGTCGAGCCGGAGCTGGCCGAGCCGGGGCCGGACGGCCGCCACGCGTAGTCCGGCACCCGCCGGGGTAAAGGGCCGCTCATGTCCGATGTCGCGGTCCAGATCGCCCGGCGGGTCCTGCTGCCGGTGGCCCTGCTCTTCTCCGTCATGGTCGCGCTGGGTCTCCTGGTCACCCGGGTGCTCGCGAAGACCTGGCCGTTCACCGTGGAGGACACCGTCAACCGCGAGTTGGCCGCCCACCGGACCGCGGGCTGGAACGACGTCTCGCTGGTGTTCAGCACGCTGGCCAGCACCCAGCTGATCGTCGTGGTGACCGTGCTGGTGGCGCTGGTGCTGCGGCTGGTCCTGCACCGCTGGCGGGAGCCGATCTTCCTCTGCGCGGCGGTGAGCGCGCAGGCGCTGATCTTCCTCTTCACGACGATGGCCATCGACCGCCGACGCCCCGCCGTCGAGCACATGGACAGCTCGCCGCCGACCTCCAGCTTCCCGTCCGGGCACACGTCCGCCGCCATGGCGCTCTACGTCGGCATCGCCGTGCTGCTCGCTCTGCGGGCGCGGAGCACCCCGGCCAAGGTCACCTGGTGGACGCTCCTGGTGCTGGTGCCGGTCGGGGTCGCGCTCACCCGCATGTACCGGGGCATGCACCACCCCAGCGACGTGGCGGCGTCCTTCCTCAACGGCGGCGTGTGCGTGGCGATCATGGCGCGGGCGGTGCTCGACCGCACGCTCACCTGGGGTCGGGCCAAGCTGCCGCTGGGCCGCTCCGGCGACGACGTGAAGCCGGCGGGCGCCGCGGCCGGCTGACCGCCGTCGGCCGCCGCCGGCTCAGGTGCACTCGCCGGTGGCCACCCCACGGGTACGCTCCGCGCCGGCCAGCGCCACCGACCGCGCCTCGGCGGCGGTCACCGCGAAGCCGGTGTTCGGGTCGTCCGCGGCGGCCGCGAAGATCACGCCGAGGACCAGCCCGTTCGAGGAGACCAGCGGGCCGCCCGAGTTGCCGCTGCGGACCAGCGCCCGGATCGTGTAGATCTCCCGGGTCACGTCGCCGGACGAGTAGATGTCCGGCCCGGTGATCCGGTCGACGTCGCGGATGCGGGCCGGGCGGGCGTCGTACGGGCCGTCGAGGGGGAAGCCCAGCACGATGGCGTCGGCCCCGCTGCCGGCCTCCCCGGCGGCGAAGCGCAGCGACGGCCCGGGCAGCCCCGGCACGTGCAGGACAGCCAGGTCCCGCGCCGGGTCGTAGACGACGACCTCGCCGTCGTAGCGCTCGCCGCGCAGTTCCACCGCCACCGACCGGGTGCCCGCCACCACGTGCGCGTTGGTCATCACCCGGTCGTCGGCGTACACGAAGCCGGAGCCCTCGATGCGGCGGGCGCAACTCGGGGCGGAGCCCAGCACCTTCACCACCGACCGCTGGCTGTTCTTCACCACCTGGGAGTTGGCGAGCGCCGGGTCGGGCGGGGAGACCTGCCGGGCCCGGGTCGGCGCGAGGTCGCCGAAGACGTCCGGGAAGCCGTTGGTGTCGACAGTGTCGCGCAGCGCCGTGGACAGCTCCTGCGCCTTGTCCGGCAGCACCCGGTCGACAACTGTCAGCAGCGCGCTGTTGCGCACCGAGGAGGCCAGCCAGGGCACCGACGAGGAGCCCAGCGGCACGGCCACCAGCCACGCCACCAGCATGACGGCGAACACCGAGATGACCGCGCCGCCGGCGTCGTCGACCTTCCGCCCGAACGGCCCGGTGATCGCGGCCCGCAGGTTGGAGCCGAGCCAGCCGGCCAGAGCCTGCCCCAGCACGGCCAGCCCGAAGATCGCCACCAGGGAGATCAGCACGCGGGTGCCGCTGTCGGCGAACTGCCGGGCGACCAGCGGCCCGACCTGGAGGCCGAGCAGGGCGCCCAGGAAGAAGCCGGAGAACGACAGCGCCCCGATGACGAAGCCCTGACGGTATCCGCTGATCGCGAACACGAGCATGAGCAGGAGCAGTACGAGATCCACGGCGGACACGCCCCCAGGGTACGGGCACGGTGCCCGGAACAGGCTGACCGCTCGCTGAACGTGACCTTCAGATCCGCGCCGGTGATCCCGGTCGGTTCAGCGGACCGGGCTCTCGTCGACCGCGTCGGTGCCCGCCGAGGGGGCCGGGGCGGCGCCGGTCGGCGGCAGCTCCACCACCCGGGAACGCGGCCACGGACGGGCCCACCCACCCATCTCCAGCAGCGTGTTCAACACCCCGGCGGTGAAGCCCCAGACGAGCATGCCCCGCACCGAGAAGGCCGGGCCTATCCAGCCGCTCGGGTGGCGTACCCGCATGCGGTTCTCCGGGTCGACCAGCTCGGCGATCGGCAGCCGGGCGACGTGCGCGACCTCGGCGGGCTCGCGGGGGTGCACCGGGTGCGGGTCGTGCCACCAGGCGAGCACCGGGGTGACCAGGAAGTCGCTGACCGGGATCCACAGCTTGGGCAGCTCGGCCAGCACGGTGACGCTGGCCGGGTCGAGGTCGACCTCCTCGTTCGCCTCGCGCAGCGCGGTGGCGCTGGCGTCGGCGTCCTCCGGGTCGGCCGCGCCGCCGGGGAAGGCCGGCTGCCCGGCGTGGTTGCGCAGCGTGGCGGCCCGCTGGAGGACCAGCACGTCCGGGCCGGTGCCCGGCTCCTCGCCGAGCAGCACCAGCACGGCGCTCTCCCGGCCGCCGCTCTCCGGGGTGGTGAGCCGGGTGAAGTCCTCGGCCCGCGCGGTGCCGAGGCGGTCGAGCAGCGGGTCGAGCCAGCCGGGCGGTCGGGTCACAGCCGCACCCCGAGGTGGGTGCGGACCAGCTCGGTGAGGCGGGCGTCGTCGAGCGCTCCGGTCGAGTCGGTGTGCCGGATCCGCCCGTCGGCGTCGACCAGGACGGTCAGCGGGAAGGCGTTGCGGCCGAGCGCCCGCTCGAACGCGTCCCCCTGGTCGACAAGCATGGGGAACCGGACGCCGAAGTCCTCGCCGATGGACTGCGCGCCGCCGCGGCTGTCCCGGCTGTTGACCCCGATCACCTGGAACCGGCCGCCGGCCCGCTCGCTGAGCCGCTGGAAGGCGGGCAGCTCCTTGCGGCACGGCGGGCACCAGGACGCCCACACGTTGATCACGGCCGGGCCCTTGATGTCGCGCACGTTCACCGGGGCGCCGCCGGTGAAGCAGGAGAGGGCCAGGTCGGGCAGGGGGTCACCGGATGCGCCCGACGGGGCCGCGCCGGACGGCGGCGCGGCGGTCAACGGGGCGCAGTCTTCGAACGGCGAGGGGCGCTCGGCCCGGGTGGCCGGGGCCGGGCCCGCCGGTTCCTCGGTGGTGCCGGTGCAGCCGGCCACCGCGAGCAGCAGCGGGACGAGCAGGTACGCGAGCCGGCGGGTCACGGCACCTCCGCCGCGACGGCCTGCTGCGGCACCAGGTCGGGGTCGAGGCCGACGGCCACCGCCAGGTCCCGCGCGCGGGGACCCTTGAGCAGCTTGGCCGCGGCCACCGGCTCGGTCGGCCCCGTGCCGTACGACGGGCAGAGCTTCGCCAGCGTGCAGGCCCCGCAGGCCGGCTTGCGGGCGTGGCAGACCCGCCGGCCGTGGAAGATGATCCGGTGCGACAGCATCGTCCAGTCGCGCTTCGGGTAGAGGGCGCCGATCGCGTGCTCGATCTTGACCGGGTCGGTCTCGGTGGTCAGCCCCCACCGCTGCACGAGCCGCTGGAAGTGGGTGTCGACGGTGATGCCGGGGACGTCGAAGGCGTTGCCGAGGATCACGTTGGCGGTCTTGCGCCCGATCCCCGGCAGGGTGACCAGGTCGGCGAGCCGGCCGGGGACCTCGCCGTCGTAGCGCTCACAGAGGGCGCGGCCCAGGTTGATCAGTGAGCTGGTCTTGTTCCGGTAGAACCCGGTGGGCCGGATCAGCTCCTCCAGCTCGGCGCGGTCGGCCCCGGCGTAGTCGGCCGCGCTGCGGTAGCGGGCGAACAGCTTCGGGGTGACCTCGTTGACCTTCTTGTCCGTGCACTGGGCCGACAGGATCGTGGCGACGGACAGCTCCAGCGCGTTGGAGTGGTCGAGTTCACAGTGCGCGTCGGGGTGCGTCTCGGTCAGCACCCGGCCGATCCGGCGGGCGCGACGCGTGCGGCCGAGGTCGGTCTCGGGGAGGCGCGTGGTCACGCCGGCCAGCCTACGTCGCGGGGGTGACGTCCCGGCGGGGCCCACGCGGGCGGCGGTGCGCCTCAGCCACCCGCCGGAGCGCTGATCTTGCCGGTCGCGTCGAGTCGCGCGCCGGACTGCGGGAAGTCGGCCCGGGTCACCTCGCGGACCAGCCCGAGGCCGCGGTCCTGCCGGTCGATGGCCGGCCGGCCCACGCTGTTCATCGCGGTCGAGGTGAACTCGCCCCCGACGAAGCGCCCCTCCGCGGTCAGCGACACCTTCAGCACGCCGCCCCAGCCGAGCCGGCCCGCGCTGTTCAGCGACTTCCCGCCCCCGGCGAAGTTGCCCAGGCTGTAGGCGATCAGCCGCCCCTTGTAGAACTCCATGCCGCGCAGCACGTGCGGGCCGTGCCCGATCACCAGGTCGGCGCCCGCGTCGATCACCGCGTGCGAGAAGCGGACGGGGTCGCCGCGGTTCTCCCCGACGTACATCTCGGTTCCCGGCTTCACGTGGGACCGGTCGGCGCCCTCGGCGCCCATGTGCACCTGCACCACGACCAGGTCGGCCATCCCCTTGGCCATGGTGATGACCTGCTTCGCCGCGTCGATGTCGATGAGGCTGTTCGACCAGGGGTACGACGAGAAGCCGGCCACCGCGACCTTGATGCCCTTGACGTCGACCACGGTGATCTCGCCGGGCGCGCCGGTGTGCTTGAGCCCGTGCGCCTCCAGCGCCGACTGGGTGTTCTCGTAGCCCTGCTGGCCGTAGTCGTAGCCGTGGTTGTTTGCCTGGTTGAGCAGCTGGAACCCGGCCGTGCGCAGGTGCGCCGCCCAGCCCGGGGGCGCCCGGAACTGGTAGCAGTTCTTCGGCTGCGGGCCGCACTTGCCGGCACCGGTGTCGTCGGTGAGCGGCTCCTCCAGGTTGCCCATCACGAGGTCGCCCTTGAGCGCGGCCTTGACGTCGTCGAAGAAGCCCTTCCCGCCGTTGGCCGGCAGCCGGGACGGGGCGTTACCCATGATCACGTCACCGGTCGCGGTCAGCGAGATCGACTTCTCGGCCGGCTCGCCCGACGCGTCGGGCTGGTCGGCCTCGGCGGGGCCGCCCGAGGCGGTCGACCCCCCGCCCTGGCCCGGCTGCCAGATCGGCCCGTCGCCGGATTCGCCGCCGCACCCGGCGGCGAGCAGGACGACGAGCAGCGCGCCGACGGCCGCGGAGAGGCGCACGCCCCGGGCGGCGGAGCGACGGGGACGAGGCACGGAGAGGGCGGGAGCGTACATCGTGCGCGACGCTACCGTCCCGGGAATGCCGCGACGAGGGCCGATCGGTCGGAAAACCCGATCGGCCGGGCGGGCCGGATCCACGCTCAGCCCGCCAACCGGTCGGACCAGGGCACGACCGTGCCGGCGCCGCCGGCCAGGACCGCCGCGTGCACGGCCCGGGCCAGCGGGGCGCCCCAGGCCGAGCGGGGACCGCCGTACGGGGCCGGCTCGCCGTCGGCCGGGCACAGCACGGTGACCGCGTCGGTGGGGGTGCCGGTGGCCGGCAACCCCAGCTCCCAGATCGCCTGCGCCTTCGCCTCGGTGGCCGTGGCCACCGCGTTGACGAGGGCGGCGTCGCCGAGCCGGACCGGGACGTGCACGACGATGTTGACCGTGCCGACCCGCTGGGCGGGCGCGGCGGGCTCGGGCTCGGCCGCCCAGACCGGGGTGCCGAGGCCGACGGTCGCCCAGACCCGCACGCCGCCGTCCGCGCGGGCCACCACCTCGGTCACGTCGACCCCGGTCAGCAGCCCGACCCCGGGCCCGGTCAGACCGAGGCCGTCGGCCAGCTCGGCCAGGTGCGCGGCCGGGTCGTCCCGGTCGTACGACATCGGCACTGTCGCGTTGACGACCCACCGGCGTACGCCGATCCCGCCGCCCAGCGGGGCGGACCCGACCGCCAGCAGCGGCGCCTCGGCCCGCCAGACCAGCAGCGGGATGTCCGACCCGTCCTCGGGCCGGCTGGTCAGGAACGGCTCGCTCAGCACGCCAGTCACCCTACGATCACAGGTGGGGACGGGTGGTGGCGGCCCGCACCGGAGGCGGGATCCTAGTCGTTGGGCGGGTCGGGCAGGTTACGCCCAACGATCAAGATTCCAGGGGTGCACCTCTGATTCCCGCTCATGTGCGCCTAGACTGGCGGCGCGCGAGGGATCAGCGGACGGCGGACCCGGCCGACGGACGGCACGCGCAAGCGGAGGTGCGCGATGGACGAGGTACTGGCCCGCAGCGGGATCTTCCAGGGTGTCGACCCGGAGGCTGCCGAGGCGCTCGCCAAGGAGATGGAGACGATCGAGGTCCGCAAGGGCGAGGTCGTCTTCAACGAGGGCGAGCCCGGCGACAGTCTCTACATCCTCCTGTCCGGCAAGATCAAGGTGGGTCGCCGCGCGGCGGACGGCCGGCAGAACCTGATCGCCGTGATGGGCCCGTCGGACATGGTCGGCGAGCTGTCGCTCTTCGACCCCGGCCCGCGTACGGCGACGGCCACGGCGGTCACCGACACCCGGCTGGTCCGGCTGCGCAAGCAGGCGCTGCGCCCGTGGCTGAACAACCGGCCCGAGATCGCCGAGCAGCTGCTGCGCGTGCTGGCCCGCAGGCTGCGCCGGACGAACGACTCGCTGGCCGACCTGATCTTCACCGACGTGCCCGGGCGGGTCGCCAAGAACCTGCTCCAGATGGCCGGCCGGTTCGGCACCCGCGACGGCGGCGTGCTGCGCGTGACCCACGACCTGACCCAGGAGGAGATCGCCCAGCTCGTCGGCGCCTCCCGGGAGACCGTCAACAAGGCCCTGGCCGACTTCGCCTCGCGCGGCTGGCTGCGGCTGGACGGCAAGAGCATCATCATCCTCGACCCGGAGCGCCTGGCCCGCCGCGCGCGGGTCTGACACCTCCACCCGACGTCCCGGCCCGGCCCGCTCTGCGGTCCGGGCCGGTTCCGTCTCTGCCGGCCGCAGAATTGCTGGACCATCCGGCCGGCACGGCGGAGGCTGGGGCGATGATCGAGCGGGTAGCTGTCCTCTCCGACATCCACGGCGCGCTGCCGGCGCTGGAGGCCGTCCTGGCCGAGCCGGACGTGGCCGCCGCCGACCTGATCGTGCTCACCGGCGACATCGCGGCCGGCCCGCAGCCGGTCGAGGTGCTCGACCTGCTCGCCTCGCTCGGCGACCGGGCCTGCTGGGTCGGCGGCAACGCCGACCGGGAACTGGTCGAGGCGCGGGCCGGGCGGCCGGCGCAGATCGAGGTGTCCGACTGGGCGGCGACCCAGCTCCGCGACGACCAGGTGGTCCGGTTGGCCGCGCTCCCGCCCACCGTCACGCTGCCGGTCGCCGGCCTCGGCCAGGTGCTCTTCTGCCACGCCACCCCCCGGGACGACGAGGAGATGGTGCTTGTCGACTCCCGGCTGGAACGGTGGGCCGAGGTCTTCGCCGGGCTGCCGGCCGAGGTGGGCGCTGTGGTCTGCGGGCACACCCACATGCCGTTCACCCGGCTCGTCGACCGCCGGCTGGTGGTCAACCCGGGCAGCGTCGGCATGCCGTACGGCGGCGCGGGCGCCTGGTGGGCGCTGCTCGGGCCGGGCGTGCAACTGCGCCGGACCGCCTTCGACGTGGACGCCGCGTGCGCCCGGGTGGCCGCCGAGTCGCTCTTCCCGGACGCCGCAGCCTGGGCCGACGAGTACCTGCGCTCGCGCCACTCCGACGCGGACGCGCTCGCCGTCTTCGGCCCGCGCGACGGCCGCTGACCGGCCATCCGAACCGAGATCGTGAAGTTTGTGTGTCGCGGGCGGCGGGACCGGCCGGGGGCGGCCCGGCCGGTCCCGGCACCGGTCAGCGGTGGTTCAGGTAGTGCTGGGCCGTCTCCCGCAGCCGGGCGTGCACCCCGCCGTATCCGCCGAGCCCGCCCAGGTAGCGCTTGTCCACCTTGGCCACCATCGTGTAGTTCGTGTCGCACACGTTGCCGACGGGCGCCTCGCCGGCCTGGCTGACCAGTTGGTACGCGTCGAGCTGGTCCAGCCCGACCAGCTCGGCGGTCCAGGTGACCAGGTCGTGCTGGCTGATCCGGTACGCGTCCTCCAGCGGGCGGGCCGAGCCGGTGGACATGAGCGCGTCGTCCGACTCCAGCCGCGGCCACGGGGTGCCCGCTCCCTTGATCACGTCCACCACGACGGTGGTGTTCATGGCCGCCTCGATGCCGGTGCCGCAGACCTCGCCGTGGCCCTGCCGGCAGTGCCCGTCACCGAGGGCGAAGAGCGCTCCCGACACGTTCACCCCGAAGTACGCGGTGACCCCGGCCCGCAGCTCCGGCGTGTCCATGTTGCCGCCGTGCGCGTCCGGGGTGATCGTCATACGGGCCTCGAAGGCGCCCGGCGCCACCCCGGCGGTGCCGTGCATCGGGTCCAGCGGCAGCGCCACCGTGTAGTCGCCCCGGCGGGCCCGGTACGTCGCCGTGCCCGCGGCGACGTCGACGTCGTACCGCCAGACCACCTCGTCGAGCGGGGGTTGCAGGGTCGCCGTGGTGTGGGTGCTGGTGAGCGCGCCGAAGTGCGGGAAGGTGGTCGACACGGCCCAGTCGCGGGCCGGCTCGATGGAGATGAAGTGCACGGCGAGGGTGTCACCGGGCTCGGCTCCCTCGACGTGGACGGGTCCCGTCACCGGGTTGAGGTACGGGAACTGGCAGACCTGCGACGGCAGGTCGTCGACGGTGCGGACGCGCCCGCCGAAGCAGTCCTCGGTGTAGAGCTCGAGGATCGTGCCCGGGCGCACCCGGAGCACCGCCTCGCGCCCGCCGAAGGTGTAGGAGAGCTCGTCCGGCTCCGGCCGGTACTTCACCACGTCGGTCATCAGTGCGGCTCCTTCACCGGCTCGTCGGTGCTCTCGTGGGCGACGTCGACGAGCGCGGCGAGCTCGGGACGCCGGCCGGTCAGGTAGAAGGCCAGCAGGACCAGCAGCCCGACGCCGAGCCAGACGAAGCCGAGCACCTGGGCGGCCACCTTCGCGTTGATCACGACGTAGAGCAGGATCAGGAATCCGATCACCGGCACCACCAGGTGCCGCAACCAGTCCCGGCTGCCGTTGCGCACCACGTAGTGGGTCACGACGGAGACGTGCAGCGCCAGGAACGCCGTCATGGCGCCGAAGTTGACGAGTGTGGACAGCAGCGAGATGCCGTCGTCCCGGCTGGCCATGTAGAGGCCGAGCGCCAGGGAGATCGCGGCGACCAGCAGGGTCGCGTTGGCCGGCACCTTGTGTTTCGGGTTGATCCGGGCGAGGAAGCGCGGCATCTGCCGGTCGCGGGCCATCGCGTAGAGCAGGCGGGAGGTCGCGGCCTGGGCGACCAGGGAGTTGGCGAAGCCCCAGGCGATCGCGGTGGCCAGGGCGGTCAGCCCGGCCAGCCAGGCCCCGCCGGCCGCGCGCGCCGCGTCGTAGAACGCGGTTCCCTCGGGGTCGCCGTTGTCGAGCAGGCTGGGCGCGTCCGGCACCAGCAGGGCGGCGACCCAGGTCTGCACGACGAACAGGGCGCCGGCCAGGAGCAGCGCCCCGACCATCGCGCGGCCGATCTGCCGGGCCTCCTCGCGGCTCTCCTCGGCCAGCATGGAGATCCCGTCGAAGCCGAGGAAGGAGAGCACGGCGATCGACACCGCGCCGAAGACCAGCGGCCAGGAGAAGGTGTCCGCGTCGAACAGGGGCCGGAGCGAGAAGCCCGCACCCTTGCCCCGGGCCAGCGCGACCACTCCGACGACCAGGAAGATGGCGAGGATGACCACCTCGGCGGCGAGCATCACCCGGTTGACCCGGGCGGTCATCCGGATGCCGAAGTAGTTGACGACGGTGTTGAGCACGACGAAGGCGGCCAGCCACACCCACACCGGCACACCGGGCACGAGGGAGTGCATGGCCACGCTGGCCACCAGGTAGAGCAGGCCGGGCACGAGGACGTAGTCGAGCAGGATCACCCAGCCGGCGAGGAAGCCGACGGGCGGTGCGATGCCGCGACCGGTGTAGGTGTAGACGGAGCCGGCCATGGGGAACGCGCGGACCATCTGCGCGTACGACAGGGCGGTGAACATCATCGCCACCATGCCGATGATGTAGGCGAGCGCGACCATGCCGCCGGAGCCGGCGTACACGCTGCCGAAGATGCCGAAGGGCGCGATCGGCACCATGAAGATCAGTCCGTAGATGAGCAGGTCGGTGAAGCTGAGGGTCCGGCTCAGTTCCTGCCGGTAGCCGAACCGTTCGACCTGGGTACCTGTCTCGGATGGGGCGGGAGGTTGAGTCACGGCACGCCTCCTTGATCTGGTGAGGCCGCACGTTAGTCCTGCCCACGACGGACAGCTAGATCCATGTGCCTGAATTGAAAACATCGACAAAGCGACTCAGAAAAAGTCAGGCTTGACTGTTTGTTTCGAGGGCGGCACGCTGTCCCCGTGCCCACCGCATCGACCCGCGTCCCTCAGCAGGAGCGCAGCCGCGCCACCCAGGCCCGGCTGCTGGAGGCGACCGTCGAGTGCCTGGTGGAGCACGGCTGGTCCGGCACCACCACGACAGTGGTGGCGGCCCGGGCGGGTGTCTCCCGGGGCGCCCAGCTGCACCACTACCCGACCAAGGCTGCCCTGGTCACCGCCGCCGTCACGCACCTCACCGAACGCCGGGCCGTGGAGCTGCGCACCGAGGCCGCCGCGCTGCCGGCCGGCCCGCGGCGGCTCGACCGGGTGGTCGACCTGCTCGCCGCCGCCTTCACGGGGCCGCTCTTCGTCGCCGCGTTGGAGCTGTGGGTGGCCGCCCGCACCGACGCCGAGCTGCGCGACGCCCTGGTCCCCCTCGAAGCACGGGTGGGCCGGGAGATGCACCGGCTCACCGTCGAACTGCTCGGCGTGGACGAGCGGCGGCCCGGCGTCCGCGAGGCGGTGCAGGCCACCCTCGACCTGCTCCGCGGCCTCGGCGTCGCCAACCTGCTCAGCGACGACTCGGCCCGCCGGGCCGCCCTGCTGCACACCTGGAAGCGCCAGCTCGCCGCTCTGCTCACCCCCGACGCCGGCCCGCCCACGCCCGGGAGCGCGCGGCCGCACTGACTCCCCGGAGGCTCCATGGTCGACCTGACAGCCCTGCTCGCGGACCTGGCCGCCGAAGCCGAGCAGCTCGACGCCCTCGTCGCGCCGCTGCCGGCGGAAGCCTGGGCGCGGCCGACCCCGGCCCCCGGCTGGACCGTCGCCCACCAGATCGCCCACCTGGCGTGGACCGACCACGTGGCCCACCTCGCGGCGACGGACACCGCGGCGTTCTTCGCCTCGGTCACCGGCGCCCCGGATCCGTCCCGGCTGGTCGACGACGGCGCCGAGGCGTTCCTCGCCCCGCCCGACGCGCTGCTGGTCCGCTGGCGTACGGGGCGGACCGCGCTGGCGGCGGCGCTCGCGGCCGCGCCGGCCGGGGAGAAACTGCCCTGGTACGGCACCCGGATGTCGCCCGCCTCGATGGCGACCGCCCGGCTCATGGAGACCTGGGCGCACGGCGAGGACGTGGCCGACGCGCTGGGCGTCCGGCGTACGCCGACGGGCCGGCTGCGGCACGTCGCGCACCTGGGCTTCCGTACCCTCGGGCACGGCTTCGCGGCGCACGGCCGCGCGGTGCCGACGGCGCCGGTCCGGGTCGAGCTGGTGGCGCCCGACGGGGACACCTGGGCCTTCGGGCCGGAGGACGCGCCCGACCGGGTCACCGGCCCGGCACTCGACTTCTGCCTGCTGGTGACCCAGCGCCGGCACCGCACCGACCTGGGGCTGGTCGCCACCGGACCGGTCGCCGACGAGTGGCTGGACGTGGCGCAGGCGTTCGCGGGCCCGCCCGGCGGGAAGCGGGCGGCGGCGGGCAGCGAGGTGCTCCGGTGACCGCGCTGCGGGTCGGCAACGCGTCCGGCTTCTACGGCGACCGCCTCTCCGCCTGGCGGGAGATGCTCGACGGCGGCGAACTGGACGTGCTGACCGGCGACTACCTGGCCGAGCTGACCATGCTGATCCTCGGCCGGGACCGGATGCGCGATCCCTCCCTCGGCTACGCGAAGACGTTCCTGCGCCAACTGGAGGGCACCCTCGGCACCGCGCTGGAGCGCGGGGTCCGGCTGGTCACCAACGCCGGCGGGCTCAACCCGGCGGGGCTGGCCGCCGCGATCGGCGCGCTCGCCGACCGGCTCGGCCTCACCGTCCGGATCGGGTACGTCGAGGGCGACGCCCTCGCCCGGCCGGACGCGTTGACCGCGAACGCCTACCTGGGGGCGTTCGGGATCGCGGCCTGCCTCGACGCCGGGGCGGACGTGGTGGTCACCGGGCGGGTGACCGACGCCTCGCTGGCGGTCGGCCCGGCCATCTCCCGCTTCGGCTGGACCCGGGACGACCTCGACGCGCTGGCCGGCGCGACCGTCGCCGGGCACCTCATCGAGTGCGGGGCGCAGGTCACCGGCGGCAACTTCAGCTTCTTCACCGAACTGCCCGACGGCGGCCACCGCCCCGGCTTCCCCATCGCCGAGATCCACGCGGACGGCTCGTCGGTGCTCACCAAGCACCCCGGCACCGGCGGCGCGGTCACCGTCGAGACGGTCACCGCCCAACTGCTGTACGAGGTGGGCGGGCCGGCGTACCTCGGGCCGGACGTGGTGACCCGGCTCGACACCGTGGAGCTGACCCGGGAGGGGCCGGACCGGGTGCGGGTCTCCGGCGTCCGGGGCACGCCCCCGCCGGACACCCTCAAGGTGGGCGTCAACAACCTGGGCGGCTTCCGCAACTCGATGACGTTCGTGCTCTGCGGGCTGGACATCCCGGCCAAGGCGGCCCTGGTGCGGGGGCAGTTGGAGGAGGCGGTCGGCAAGGAGGGGCTGGAGTTCACGCTGGCCCGCACCGACCACCCGGACGCCACCGACACCGAGGCGGCGAGCGCGCTGCTGCACGTACACCTGCGGGACGGCGACAAGGCGCGGGCCGGGCGGGCCTTCTCGGCGGCCGCCGTGGAGCTGGCGCTGGCCTCCTACCCGGGCTGCACGCTGACCACCCTGCCCGGCGACGCCACCCCGTACGGGGTCTTCACGGCCGACGCCGTGCCGCAGGACGCGGTCGCGCACGTGGCCGTGCTGCCCTCCGGCGAGCGGGTCAGGATTCCGCCCCCGCCCACCACGTGTTTGCAGGGGCCCCCTGTACAACACGAGGCGTTAACAGGGGGCCTCTCCTTGCACCCGACCCGGCGGGCGCCGCTCGGCGAGCTGGTCGGGGCGCGGTCGGGCGACAAGGGCGGGGACGCCAACCTCGGCGTGTGGGCCCGCACCGACGCGACCTGGGCCTGGCTGCGCGGCTGGCTGACCGTCGCGCGGCTGGCCGAGCTGCTGCCGGAGACCGGCCCGCTGACCGTCGAGCGGCACGAGCTGCCGAACCTGCGCGCCGTCAACTTCGTGATCCGGGGGCTGCTCGGCCAGGGCGTGGCCGCCTCCACCCGCTTCGACCCGCAGGCCAAGGCGCTCGGCGAGCTGCTCCGCTCCCGGGTCGTCGACCTGCCCGCCGACCTCACCCCGGAGGTGCCGTCGTGACAATCGTGGACACTCCCGAACGGCGGCAGCTCCGCGAGCTGACCCGGGCCTTCGTCACCAAGGAGGTCCTGCCCTACCTGGACGACTGGGAGCGGGCCGGCGAGGTGCCCCGCTCGCTGCACGAGACCGCCGCGAAGATCGGGCTGCTCGGCGTCGGCTTCCCCGAGCCGGTCGGCGGCAGCGGCGGCGACCTGCTCGACTCGATCCTGGTCACCGAGGAGGTCATCCGCTCGGGCGGCTCGTCCGGGCTGATCGCCGCGCTGTTCACCCACGGCATCGCGCTGCCGCACATGGTCGCCTCCCGCGACGACGGCCTCATCGACAGGTACGTGCGGCCGACGCTCGCCGGCACGATGATCGGCGCGCTGGCGATCACCGAGCCGGACGGTGGCTCCGACGTGGCGGGCATCCGCACCTGCGCCCGGCGGGACGGCGACCACTACGTGGTGAACGGGTCGAAGACCTACATCACCAGCGGTGTCCGGTCCGACTTCGTGACCACCGCCGTCTGCACCGACTTCCCCGGCTCCGGCTCGCTGAGCCTGCTCGTGATCGAGAAGGGCACGCCCGGGTTCACCGTCGGCCGGCGGCTGGAGAAGCTGGGCTGGCACTGCTCGGACACCGCCGAGCTCTCCTTCGTCGACGTCCGGGTGCCGGTGACGAACCGGATCGGGCCGGAGGACACCGGCTTCCTGGCGATCATGCAGCAGTTCGCCACCGAGCGGCTCTCGCTGGCCACCCAGGCGTACGCCACCGCGCAGCGCTGCGTGGAGCTGGCCACCCGCTGGTGCCGGGACCGGTCCACCTTCGGCCGCCCGCTGGCCAGCCGGCAGCTCGTCCGGCACCGGCTGGCCGAGATGCACACCCGCGCCGAGGCGGCCCGGGCGTACGTGCACGACGTGGCCGAGCGGGTCGCCGCGGGCGAGCCGGTCGTGACCGAGGTGGCCATGGCGAAGAACGTCGCGGTGGCGGCCTGCGACTTCGTCGTCGACGCGGCGCTGCAACTGCACGGCGGCTTCGGCTACCTGCGGGACGCCGAGGTGGAACGGCACTACCGGGACGCCCGGATCCTCGGCATCGGCGGCGGCACCACGGAGATCATGAACGAGATCATCGCGAAGGGCATGGGCCTGTGAGCACACTCGACAGCGGGATCGACACGTCCTCGCCGGCCCACCGCGCCAACCGGGAGGCGCTGCTGGAACGCCTCGCCGAGCTGGAGTCGACGCTCGACCAGGCGCGGGCCGGCGGCGGCGAGAAGTACGTGACCCGGCACCACAAGCGCGGCAAGCTGCTCCCCCGGGAGCGGATCGAGCTGCTGCTGGACCCGGACAGCCCCTTCCTGGAGCTGTCGCCGGTGGCCGCGTACGGCACCGACTTCCCGGTGGGCGCCAGCACGGTCACCGGCATCGGGGTGGTCGAGGGCGTGGAGTGCCTGGTGGTCGCCAACGACCCGACGGTACGCGGCGGGGCCGTGAACCCGTGGGCGCTCGCCAAGACCCGGCGGGCCGGTGAGATCGCGCTGGCCAACCGGCTGCCCATGGTGAATCTGGTCGAGTCGGCCGGCGCGGACCTGCCCACCCAGGCGGAGATCTTCATCCCGGGCGGCCGCGTGTTCCGCGACCTGACCCGGCTCTCCGCGGCGAAGATCCCCACGGTCAGCGTGGTCTTCGGCAACGCCACCGCGGGCGGCGCGTACGTGCCGGGCATGTCCGACTACACGATCATGATCCGGGACCGGTCGCAGGTCTACCTGGCCGGGCCGCCGCTGGTGAAGATGGCCACCGGCGAGGTCACCGACGACGAGTCGCTGGGCGGGGCGACCATGCACGCCACGAGGTCCGGCCTGGCCGACTTCCTGGCCGAGGACGAGCGGGACGGCATCCGGCTGGCCCGGCAGTGCGTACGCCGGCTCAACTGGCGCAAGCAGGGCCCGCCGCCGCGCAACCCCTTCCCGCAGCCACCGAAGTACGACCCGGAGGAGTTGCTGGGCATCGCCAGCGCCGACCTCAAGGTGCCCTTCGACCCGCGCGAGGTGCTGGCCCGGGTCCTGGACGGCAGCGAGTTCGACGAGTTCAAGCCGAACTACGGCACCGCGCTGGTCACCGGCTGGGGCGAGCTGCACGGCTGGCCGGTCGGCGTGCTGGCCAACGCCCGGGGCGTGCTGTTCAGCGAGGAGGCGCAGAAGGCGGCCCAGTTCATCCAGCTCGCCAACGCCGCCGACACCCCGCTGGTCTTCCTCCAGAACACCACCGGCTACATGGTCGGCACCGAGTACGAGCAGCGCGGCATCATCAAGCACGGCGCCCTCATGATCAACGCGGTGTCGAACTCGACGGTCCCGCACCTGACGGTCAACCTCGGCGCCTCCTACGGGGCCGGCAACTACGGCATGTGCGGCCGGGCGTACGAGCCGCGGTTCCTGTTCACCTGGCCGAACGCCAAGTCCGCGGTGATGGGGCCGGCGCAGCTCGCCGGGGTGCTGTCGATCGTCGCCCGGCAGGCCGCCGCCGCCCGGGGCCGCGACTACGACGAGGACTCCGACGCCGCCATGCGGATGATGGTCGAGCAGCAGATCGAGTCCCAGTCCGGGGCGCTCTTCCTCTCCGGCCGGCTCTACGACGACGGGGTGATCGACCCCCGGGACACCCGGACCGTCCTGGGGCTGTGCCTGTCGGCGATCCACAGCGGACCGGTGAAGGGCGCCGACGGCTTCGGCGTCTTCCGGATGTGAGGCGGACATGATTCGAAAACTGCTCGTTGCCAACCGCGGGGAGATCGCCCGCCGGATCTTCGCCACCTGCCGGGCGCTCGGCGTCACGACTGTCGCCGTGCACTCCGACGCGGACGCGGACGCGCCCTTCGTGGCCGAGGCCGACCTGGCCGTCCGGCTGCCCGGCAACACGCCGGCCGAGACGTACCTGCGCATCGACCTCGTCCTCGACGCGGCCCGGCGGGCCGGCGCGGACGCGGTCCACCCGGGCTACGGCTTCCTGGCCGAGAACGCCGACTTCGCCGCGGCGGTCACCGACGCCGGGCTGACCTGGGTCGGCCCGCCGGCCAAGGCGATAGCCGCCATGGGCGACAAGATGGCGGCCAAGGCCCTGCTCGCCGACGCGGGCGTGCCCATGCTGCCGACCTGGACCGAGGCCGACCAGGTGACGGGCTTCCCGGTGCTGGTCAAGGCCGCCGCGGGCGGCGGCGGGCGGGGCATGCGGGTGGTCCGCGACGCCGCCGGGCTCGCCGAGGCCGTGGCGGGCGCGCGCCGCGAGGCGGCCGCGGCGTTCGGCGACGGCACGGTCTTCATCGAGCGGTACGTCGAGCGCGGCCGGCACGTCGAGGTGCAGATCTTCGGCGACACGCACGGCACGGTGGTGGCCCTCGGGGTGCGCGACTGCTCGATCCAGCGCCGCCACCAGAAGATCGTCGAGGAGGCGCCGGGCGTCCTGCCGCCGGAGGTGCGGGCGCGGCTGCACGAGGCGGCGGTGGCCGCCGGCCGGGCGGTGGACTACGTCGGCGCCGGGACCGTCGAGTTCCTGCTCGCGCCCGACGGCGAGGTCCACTTCCTGGAGATGAACACCCGCCTCCAGGTGGAGCACCCGGTCACCGAGGCGGTCACCGGGTGGGACCTGGTCCGGCTGCAACTGCTGGTCGCCGAGGGCGAACCGCTGCCGCTGACGGCCACCCCGCCGGCCGACGGCCACGCCATCGAGGTGCGGCTCTGCGCCGAGGACCCGGCTCAGGGCTTCCGCCCGGCCACCGGCACCCTGCACCGCTTCGCGATCCCGGGGGTGGCCGGCGAGTTCACCCCGACGAAGGGCCTGCGGCTGGACTCCGGGGTGGTGGACGGCTCGGCGGTGAGCGTCCACTACGACTCGATGCTCGCCAAGCTGGTCGCCTGGGCGCCCACCCGGGCCGAGGCCGCCCGCGCCCTGGCCGGCGCGCTGGCCCGGGCCGAGCTGCACGGCGTGACCACCAACCGGGACCTGCTGGTCCGGGTGCTGCGCAGCCGTGAGTTCGGCGCGGCGGCGGCCGACACCAGCTTCCTGGAGCGGCACGAGGAGGTCTTCGCGCCGCTGCTGGCGGCCGACCAGCTCCCCCTGGTCGCCCTGGCCGCCGCGCTGGCGGGCGCCGCCGGGCGTCGCGCGGCCGCGCCCGTCCTGGGCGGGCTCCCCTCGGGCTGGCGGAACGTGCCGGCCTTCCCGCAGGTCACCCGCTTCGCCGGCCCGGACGGCGAGATCGAGGTCCGGTACCGGCTGGACCGCACGGGCACGCTCGCCGACTGGTCGGTGTCGCCGGCCCCCGCCTCGACCACCCAGGACGGGCCGGCGGCGGGCGGCGACGGACCGCCGGACATGACGGTGGTCGAGGCCGCTCCCGACCGCGTCGTGCTCGACGTCGACGGGACGCGGCGGGCGTTCCGCGTACACCGGGTGGGTGCGGAGGTCTTCGTGGACGGCCCGGACGGGGCGGCGAGCCTCACCGAGCTGCCGCGCTTCCCCCTGCCCACCGCGGAGCTGGCCGCCGGGTCGCTGCTCGCGCCGCTGCCCGGCGCGGTGACCCGGGTGCACGTCGAGGTCGGCCAGCGGGTCACCGCCGGCGACCTGCTGCTGACCCTCGAAGCGATGAAGCTCGAACACCCCGTGCTCGCCCCGACCGACGGCGTGGTGGCGGAGCTGCCGGTGCCGGCCGGCGGCCAGGTCGACACCGGGGCCGTGCTGGCCGTGGTCACTGAGGAGGACCCGCGATGAACTTCGACCTCACCCCCGAGCAGGACCAGCTCCGCGACGCCGTCCGGGCGCTGGGCCGGAAGTACGGCCACGGCTACTTCGTCGAGAAGGCCAAGGCCGGTGCGCACACCACCGAGCTGTGGCAGGAGGCCGGCCGGCTCGGCTACCTGGGCGTCAACATCCCCACGGAGTACGGCGGCGGGGGCGGCGGCATCACCGAGCTGGCCATCGTCTGCGAGGAGCTGGCCGCGGCCGGCTGCCCGCTGCTGCTGCTCGTGGTCTCGCCCGCCATCGCGGCCACCGTGATCAACAAGCACGGCACCGACGAGCAGCGCAAGCGGCACCTGCCCGGCCTCGCCGACGGCTCGCAGAAGATCGTCTTCGCGATCACCGAACCGGAGGCCGGGTCGAACTTCCACCGGCTCGGCACGGTGGCCCGCCGCGACGGCGACGACTGGCTGCTCACCGGCCGCAAGTGCTACATCTCCGGCGTCGACGAGGCCGGGCACGTGCTGGTGGTGGCAAGGACCGAGGACTCCGCGACCGGCAAGCTGAAGCCGGCGCTGTTCATCGTGCCGACCGACGCGCCCGGCCTGGAGAAGTCCAAGCTGGACATGGAGATCCTCTCCCCGGAGAACCAGTTCCTGCTCTACCTGGACGACGTGCGGCTGCCCGCCGACGCGCTGGTCGGCGAGTCGCTGGACGCCGGGCTGCCGGCGCTGTTCGCCGGCCTCAACCCGGAGCGGATCACGGTCGCCGCCATGGGCGCCGGCACCGGCCGGTACGCCATCGAGCGGGCCAGCGGGTACACCGCCACGCGGAAGGTGTGGGGCGGCCGGAGCATCGGCACGCACCAGGGCGTCGCCCACCCGCTCGCCCACGCGGCGGTGCAGGTGGAACTGGCCCGCCTGATGATCCACAAGGCGGCCACCCTCTACGACGCGGGCCGCGACCTGGAGGCCGGCGTCGCCGGCAACATGGCCAAGTACGCGGCCGGCGAGGCCGCCGCCCTCGCCGTGGACACCGCCGTGCAGGCGCTGGGCGGCGCCGGCATGACCACGGAGTACGGCGTGGCGACCCTGCTCGGCGCTGTCCGGGCCGGCCGGATCGCCCCGGTCAGCCGCGAGATGATCCTCAACTTCGTCGCCCAGCACGTGCTGGGCCAGGACAAGTCCTACTGAGTGCGCCGTTGCCCGGCGCCCCTTCCTCGGGGCACCGGGCAACGGCGGCGGGCTCAGGAGGTGGCGACCTTGTCGAACTTCTCCCACGGCCCGATCGCGGTCCGGTTGGCGATGAGCGGCAGGGCGCCCGCGTTCTCCGCCACCACGATCTTGCCGTTGGCGTTGGCCCGGAGGCTGATGCTGCCGTCCGAGTTGTTGATGACGGTGAACTTCTCCCAGGCGCCGATCGACGTGCGGTTGGCGATCAGGGCCTTGGCGCCCCCGTTCTCCGCCACGACGTACCGGCCGTTGGCCCGCGAGCGGAGGGCGACGAACCCGCCGCCCGCGTCGACCACGTCGAACTGCTCCCACAGGCCGACCGAGGTGCGGTTGGCGATGAGCGGCTTGGCGCCGGCGCTCTCGGCCACCACGTAGCGGCTGTTGACCCGGGCGCGGAGGGCGATCGGCGCCGCGGGCGCCGGAGCGCCGGTGAGCCGGGTGAGGGCCGCGTAGTCGCCGTTGAACACGTTCTGGCTGTAGTTGCCGGGCTGGCTGGGATCGCCGGCGGCGTACTGCCAGATGGTCTCGGTCGTCCAGCCCGCCGGCAGCGGCGGGCGGGTCGTGGTGTAGCCGGCGATGTCCAGCGGGTTGGCCCCGAAGGTGGCGTTGTTGCCGGTGCACGGGTTCCAGTAGTTGGTGTTCGTGTAGATCATCACCGGCCGGCCGATGCGGGCCTTGACCTGGTCGGTGAAGGACTTGATCCAGGCGGACATCTCCGTGGTGGTCAGCCCGTAGCAGGTCGGCGCGCCGCTCCAGTAGGGCCACTCGATGTCGACCATGGGCACGAGCGTCTGGCTGTCCTTGGCGAACTGCGCGTTGTCGATGAAGAAGTTCGCCTCGGTGACCGGGTCGCGGCCGTCCGGGCGGGCGAAGTGGTAGGCGCCCACGAGCAGGCCGGCGGCCTTGGCCGCCGCGTAGTCCGCGGCGAAGTAGGGATTGCGGTACGTCTGCCCCTCGGTGGCCTTCACGTACGCGAACTTGTAGCCGTCGGCCGCCACGCCCGGCCAGTCGATGGCGCCGAGGTTGTGGTCGTGGCTGGAGACGTCGATCCCGCGGATCGTGTAGCCGGCCGGAATGGTGGCGCTCGTGGTGGCCGAGGTGACGCGGGCGCCCGGCTTGACGCCCGCGTTCGCGTGGCCACCGCCGTCCGGAGCGGCGTCGGCGGCGCCGGCCGGCTGGGACATGCCGAGTGCGCCGAGCGCGAGCCCGGCGGACAGCAGAACAGAGATCCATCTTCTTGACATGGAGGTCGAGATCTCCTCAGTCGGGAAGTCGAGGACCGCCGGTCGCCGAGCAGGCGGATCACGGCGGCGGAACGCCCTCGCACTCGGGCCGGGGAATCGGCGGGAGCAGGGCGCGGCCGTACTCTAACCCGCCGAACCGCCTGCGTGGTGCCCCGACCGGCCGCGTCGCCCGGGGCCCGGGGTACGGCGGATGCCCGATCACCCGCCGTACCCCGGGGGTCCGTCAGCGGACGGTCAGCGTGCCGACCGCCGGCAGCGGCGCGACCACCGGCGGCAGCCGCTTCGGCTCACCACGGCCGGGCTCGCCGGCCCGGGCCAGGTCGCTCTTCGACGCCGCCGCCCGGGTGGTCTCCGGCTCGTCCTGGAACGGCTGGGCGTCACCGGTGCAGAGCGTGCCCTTGGCCGGCAGCGTCCCCTTGAGCAGGTACGCGTCGACCGCGCCGGTCACGCAGGCCGAGGTGCCGTAGGCGGTGTGCCCCCAGCTGTCGCTGCTCAGCAGCCGGCTGTTCGGCAGCAGCCGGGCCGAGCTGACCGCACCCTGGTAGTTGGTCGCCGGGTCCCAGTAGTTGCCGACCACCAGCACCGGAGCGGCGGTGGTCCGGTCGAACGGGCCGGTCCAGGCGTCCTCGTCGCGCACGGTCCAGGTGTTGCGGGCGCAGGGAGCGGTGCCCCACGCCCAGGCCCGGCCGAAGTACGGCGCCCGCTTGTCCTCCCTGGCCGACAGGGCCGGCCAGGCGTCCGCGCTCTTCGGGTGGTACGCGTCGGTGCAGTCCACCGTCAGGAACGTCTCCAGCCCGTTGTCGTACGGGAAGTCGTACCCGCGCTGCTGGTGGGCCTGGGCGGCGCGGCGGGCCACAGCGGTGCGCGCCTGCGCCCGGGCCGGCGCCGCCGCGGCCGGGTCGGTCAGCACCAGCAGCTCACCGGTGAGCTCCACGATGTACTGCCAGCCGTTCGGGTCGTACAGGTTGCCGAGCGTGGCGCTGACGAAGTCGGCGTAGCTCACGGTGAACTGCCCGAGGTCCGGGTCGTCCACGACCAGGGGCTTCTTGCGCAGCCGCTGCGCGACCGTCTCGTACGCGGCGACCGGGTCACCGCCGGACGCCAGCGCGCACTTCTCCGCGCCGGCCTTGGCGCACCGGACCAGGATCTCGTGCAGCGCGCGGTACGCGCCGTCGGCGCTGCGCAGCCGGGTCTCCTGGAGCTGGTTGCGGGCCTTGCCCTGGCCGACCCAGGCGTTCGGGTTGAGCACGCCGTCGACCACGAGGGCGCGGAACCGGTCCGGGAACATGTTCGCGTAGTACTGCCCCAGCGCGGTGCCGTAGCTGAAGCCGAGGTAGCTGAGCTTCTTGTCGCCGACCGCGCGGCGCAGCACGTCCATGTCGCGGGCCACCTCGGCGGTGGACGCCGCGCCGGTGAGCGGCCTACCCGTGGTCGAGCAGCCCCTGCCGACCGCCTTGGACGCCGCGACGTACGCCTTCTCCTCGGCCTTCGTGTACGGGAAGGCGACGTTCAGCCCGGCGTACGCCCGGGTCTGGTCCTTCACGGACGGGAAGCACTTGACGTTGTCGCTGGCGGCGACGCCGCGCGGGTCGACGCCGACGATGTCGAAGCGGTCGAGCAGGTCGTCGCCGAGGAAGTAGGGCGCGGCGAGCGCGATGCTGGTGCCGGAGCCGCCCGGGCCGCCCGGGTTGAGGAACAGGCTGCCGATCCTGTGCTTCTGGTCGCGGGCCTTGACCCGGAGCACCGCCACCTCGGTGGTGGCGCCCTTCGGGCTGTCGTAGTCCAGCGGGAGCCGGACCGTGGCGCACTCGGCGTAGTCGTAGCAGGCGTACCAGTCGAGCTTCGGCGTCGGCACGCGGTCGACACGGCGCGCCTCGGCGGCGCTGGTCCGGTCGTGCGTCGCCGGCTGCGGCGTGCGCGCCGCGGCCGCGGCGGGCGTGAACGCCGATCCGGCGAGGACGATGCCGGCGATCCCTGTTGCGGTGAGGGACCGGATTGCATGTGGCATGTGGCTGCCTTCCGGTGGGGAACGGGGTCCGTCGAGGAGACCTCGACCCCCGTCACTTTAGGGATCAAGGCCCACTGGAGCCGCCCGTCAAACGCGGGCAGAAGCGACAGATTGCCGATTGATGTAACGAATTTTTCTTGATCGACGCTTTTGGCCCTCCAGGTGGGAGGGTGACGCCCGCGGGAACGCTTCTGACGGGAAGCCGTCCCGGCCCGGCGGTTGACAGGTCGACGCGCTGGGCCATGCTTGTCGGGTGAGTTCGTTCCCGAAGCCCGATGCGCGGGTCAAGGCCGCCGTCGCATCGCTGGCGGCGGTCGCGGCGCTCGTCACGTTGGTGGTGTGGCGCCCCGCCGGCATCCTGTCGGTGGTGCTGGCCCTGATCTGTGTCCTGCTCGGCATGGTCGCCGGGGTGACGGTGACCGCCGCCCGCCAGGCCCCGCCCCGCGCCGACGCCCCGGCCGAGGAGTGGCCGGCCCCCGGGTACGGAGTGGACGCCGACACCCTGGAGGCGATCGACCCCCGGGCCGTGCGGCAGCTCCGCACGCCCACCGGCGGCTACGCCGGCGACGCCGACACCCTGGAGACGCTCGACCCGCGGGCGGTCCGCGACCTGCGGGCGTCCGGCGGCGCCTACCCGGTGGACGCCGACACCCTGGCCACGCTCGACCCCCGGGCCGTGCGGGAACAGCGGGCGGCGAACGGCGTCAGCGACCGGTGAGGGTGGGCACGGCGAGCGCGTCCACGCCCCGACCCGCCAGGCACCGGTAGGTGCGGTCCAGCTCGGTGCCGGCCGGCGGCAGGACCTCCAGGTTCCAGCCGGTCGCCTGCCGGATGCCGCTGGCCAGCCGGAACGTGCTGACGTTGCAGACCTGCTGGACGGTCGGGTCGGCGACAACCGCGTCGTGGCCCGCCCCGGCGAGCGCGGCCGGCAGGTCACCCTCCGCGTAGGTCTCCCAGGTGTGCCGGCCGTCGCAGGGCACCCGGGTCGCCTCGGCCCGGTCGCGGCGCAGCCGGACCGGGCCGTAACACTCCAGTTCGGACGCGCAGTGGGCGCCCGCCGGCAGCCGGACGTCGCCGGCCGCACAGCCGGGCAGCACCTTCGCCCCGGAGGGCTGGACCGCACCGCTGGCCACCGGAGTCGGCGACACCACGGGCGGCGCACCGCCGGCGAGCCAGGCCCCGGCGCTGGCCGAGGCGGCGAGCGCGAGCACCCCCGCGCCGCCGAGGAACCACCGGCGCGGCCAGCGCCGGCCGCGGGTCGGCACGGTCGGATGGGTGTCCTCGGACGGCGGACGCGGGCTCGGCTGGCCGCTGCGGGTCAGCGGGTGGCCGCCGGTGGTCGGACCGCCGCTGACCGGGGCCCCCGGGTAGGGCGCGCCACTCACCGGTGCGGCGCCCGGGTCCAGCGGGAGCGACGCGAGCAGGCCGCGCAGCTCGACCGCGGAGGGGCGCTCGCCCGGGTCGTTCGCCATGCCCAGCCGCAGCACGTCGATCAGCTCGTCGGGCACGCCGGGCAGGCCGGGGATCGGCTGCTGGAACATCTCCAGCACGGTGACCAGGCTCGGGTTGCGCTCGGACTGCCAGCGCGGCGGCCGGCCGTGCATCACCGCGTAGAGGGTGGCGCAGAGCGCGTAGACGTCGACGGCCGGGCTGGGCGGGCTGTGGCTGAACATCTCCGGCGGCGCGTACGCCGGGGTGAGCACCTCCAGGGTGACCGAGGCGTCGCGCACCTCGGCCAGCACCGCCAGCCCGAAGTCGGCCAGCACCGCCGGGTTGAAGTGCGAGTAGAGGATGTTGGCCGGCTTCACGTCCCGGTGCAGCACCCCGGCCGCGTGCGAGTGGGCCAGCGCGTCGGCGATCTTCACGCCGAGGTCGCGGGCCTCCACGGCGCCCAACGGGCTCCGGCGCATCCGCTCCGCGTACGAGCCGTCGCAGAGCTCCATGATCAGGTAGGGGTGCTGGTCGACGGTGACCCCGACGTCGAAGAGGTCCACCACGTGCGGATGGGAGGACATCTTGCCGGCGGCCCGCGCCTCACGCAGGAAGCGCGCCTGGTCCCGCTCGCTGGCCAGCGTGCGGTTCTCCACCTTGACGGCGACCTCGCGCCCCACCGAGATCTGGGTGGCCCGGTAGACGGTGGCGTAACCGCCCCGGGCGAAGACCTCCAGGTCGGTCAGACCGGGCACGATGGGCAGCCGCAGGGCGCCGGGCGGGGTCTCGGTCACGGCTCGAAAATACCCAACTGTTCCGGTCGCTCAGTGCACCGCGTCGGTCGCCGGCACCGCGCCCGGGCCCGCGACGCCGTCGTCCGCCGCACCCGGCCCGGCCGGCCCGGTGGCCGCCCGGCGGGCGTCCCACCACAGGCCCACGGCGGTCGCGACCGCGCCCAGGCCCTCCCAGGCGGCCACCCCGAAGAACCGGTCCGGCGCGACGTCGGAGAGCACCGCGATGCTGAAGACGGTGAAGGTGACCAGGCGGAACCAGACGGTGAACCGGTAGAACGGCCGCCACTCGGTGGCCACCGCGAGCAGGTAGTAGACCCCCATGTTGAACGAGGCCATCGAGGACGCGGTGAGGAACGTGCCGGTGTAGTCGCCGGGCGCGCGTTCGGCCGGCACCTCGAAGCCGAGCAGGCGCAGCTGCGTCTCCGGCCAGATCAGGCCCAGGGCGCCGAGCAGCAGCGCCAGGAGCCCGAAGACCGCGATCGTCCAGCCGGCGCCGGAGCGCGGCAGCCTCATCCGTTCCTCCCCAACCCGCGGCCGTCGACGCGGACGGCCCTCGCCCCCACGCTAACCGCCCCCTCCGACGGAGACATCCCCGGAACCGGCAGAACTGGGGGCGGGATCAGTGCCCGGCGAGGCGGTCGCGGAGCGTGTCGGCGACCGCCCGTTCACTGCGCTGCTCGGTGGCGTACGCGAGCCGCACCGCCTCCTCGGCGCTGGCCAGCGCCTCGGCCGGACGGCCGCACGCGGAGAACGCCTCGGCCAGCACCATCCGGGCGACGACCTGGCTGCGCACGTCCTCCGCCGGGGCGGACACCGCCCGCTGCGCCCAGTCCAGCGCCTGCTCCCGCTGGCCATGGGCGAGCAGCGCGGACGCGTACCGGGCCATGGTCTGCCGGCGGGAGAACAGCAGCGACGGCGTGTTGGCGGCGGCGGTCGCCACCGGGGCGAGCAGCCCCACGGCGGTCGCCGAGTCGCCGGCGGCGAGCCGGGCCATGGCGAGCAGCACCCGCGGCCCCACCTGGGCCGGGGCCTGCGGGTTGTGCGGCTCCACAGTGGTCAGCACCGACCGGGCCTCCCGCTCGGCGGTCCCGGCGTCGCCCATGTCCAGCGCCACGAAGCCGCGCAGCGTCCCGGCCATCCCGGTGAGCAGCGGGTGCGCGGTGCGATCCGCGTACGCGAGGGCGTCGGTGAGCAGGTCGGCGGCGTGCTCCGGCTCGCCCAGCCCGCGCGCCACCACCCCGCGCACGACAAGCGCGAAGCCCTGCCCCCAGTCGTCGCCGACCTCGGCGAACTCCCGGTACGCCCGGCGCGCCGCGCGGTCCGCCTCGGCCAGCTCACCCAGCTCGGCGGTGGCGTACGCCTCGACGGCGCGGAGCGTGCCCACGGCCCACGCCTCGCCGACCCGCTCGCCGAACGGCAGGAACACCTGCGCCATCCGGCACGCCTCGCGCAGCCGGCCGGCGAGCAGCCGGGCGAACGCGGTGGTGCCACGCAGCCAGGCCCGCCCGTACGGGTCCTTCAGCTCGGCGAAGAGCCGGGCGGCCCGGCCGAGCACCGCGTCGGTGCCGGCGAAGTCGCCCCGTGTGGTGGTCACCCAGGCCAGGTTCTGCAACGACCAGGCCTGCCCGCGCGGATCCTTGGCGGCGAGGCTGACCTGGTAGGAGGCGGCGAGCCGGCTGCTCGCCTGGCCCAGCCGGCCGGCGATGAAGTCGGCCATGCCGAGCCGGCGCATCGCCGAGGCGCGCAGGGTCGGCAGGTTGGCGGCCGTCGCCACCTGCAACGCCTCCTGCCAGCTCCGCTCGGCCCGGGCGGCGTCGCCCAGCGTCTGGTGGGCCTGCCCGGCCAGCAGCAGGGCGCTGGTGCGGGTGGCCGCCGCGTCGCCGGCGTTGGCGGCGATCTTCTCGGCGAAGGCGAGCGCGTCGGTCGGGCGGCCGATCTGGAGCAGCGCCCGGGCGTGCACCACCCGGTCGGCCAGCGGCACCCCGTCACGGGCCAGTTCGGCGGCGCGTTCGGCGTACTCGACGGCCAGCGCCGGCTCCCCCGACCGCAGCGCGCGGCGGGCGGCCCGGCCCAGCGCGGCCACGCCCAGCGGGACCACGGCCCGGGCCGGCGCGTCCGGGCGGAGCTTGACCGCGTCGGCGAGCGCGGCGGCCCGCTCGACGTGCTCGGCGACGAAGTCGTCCCGGGCGGCCTCGGTGAACCCGCCCGGCGGCGTGGTGGTGCCGTCGGCGCTCTCCGGGGCGGCCCAGCGGGCCAGGGCGGCGTGCCGGTCGGCCAGCTCCGCCTTGCTCACCCCGGCGTACGCGGCCTCCCGCATGAGCGGGGTGGCGAAGGCGAACCCGGTGCGGGTGCGATGCAGCATCCGGCGTTGCAGCAGCTCCTCCACGGCCCGGTCCAGCTCGACCGCGGCCACCGCGGCCGGCCGGCCGTCCCGCCCGACGCGCTGCTCGCGGAGCGCCTCCAGCGTGCCGCCGGGCACCGTGTCGCCGACCACCGCGGCGTCCCGCAGCACCGAGCGGGCGTCCGGCGGCAGCGCGTCGATACGCGCGGCGAGCACGGCCGCCAGGTCCCGGGAGAGCAGCCGGCTGCCCAGCGAGCCGGGCGCCAGCCGCCAGCCGACGTTGGCGTCCCGCCCCGGGCCGGCGGTCAGGGCCCCGCGCTCCATGAGCAGGGTGACCAGCTCGGCCAGGTAGAACGGGTTGCCCTGGGCGGTGGCGAGCAGCCGGTCCGCGTCGGCCGGCGACAGCTTGCCGCCGCTCAGGTAGCTGGTGAGCAGCCGGGAGGCGTCGGCGCCGCGCAGCGGGGGCAACGCGTGCACCTCGGCGTCCGCGACCCGGGTCAGGGCGCCGGCGGTCCGCACCAGCTCGGGCCGGCCGAGCAGCAGCACCAGCACCGGGCCGCTGAGCCGGGAGAGCGTGAGGCCGAGCGCGTTGATGGTCTCGGCGGTGGCGTCGTGCAGGTCGTCCACGACCACGACGAGCGGCGCCTCGACGGCGAGCGCGCTGAGCAGGTCGGCGACCGCGTTTGGCACCGCCTCGGCGTCCGGCGGCGGGGAGGCCGCGTTCCACTCGCCGTTCTCGGCGGCGGCGGGGAGTTCGGCGTACCCGAGCAGGGCCAGAAGCTGCTCCACGGCCAGCGGGGGCGTGTCGCCGGGGAGCCGGCCGAGGCGCTGCCCGAGGCGGCGCAGCCGCTCCTCGACGGCCGGCCGGGTGAGCGCCGTGGCGGCGTCGCTGGGCAGGCCGACCGCCGCCCGGACCAGGTCGGCGAGGGGGGCGAGCCGGCGCCGCTCGCCGAACGCGGCGCAGCGGACGGAGAGCACCCGCGCGCCGGTGTGCGCGGCGTACCGGCCGGCGCCGACGTCGTAGCCCGCGGCGAGGCGCTCCACCTCGGCGGCGAACCGGGACTTGCCGATCCCCGCCTCGGCGGTCATCAGCAGCACCCGCGGCTCGCTCCGGTCGATCACCTCGGCGAGCCGGCCGGCGACCCGGCCGATCTCGGTCTCGCGGCCCACGAAGGGCGCCTCGTCGCCGAGGCCGGACCGGGTGCCCGGCGCGTCCAGCAGGCCGAGCAGCTCGTACGCCTCGACCGGCTCGCGCTTGCCCTTGAGCCGCAGCGGGCGCAGGGCCCGCCAGGAGGCGACGTGCCGGGTGGCGGCGGAGGTGCGCGCCCCGGCGTAGACCGCGCCCACGGCGGCGGCGTCGGCGAGCCGGGCGGCCGTGTTCACCGTGTCGCCGATGACCGTGTACTCGATGGCGGCCTGGATGCCGGCGATCACGTCGCCGGTGTTCAGCCCGACGCGCAGGCCGAGCGGCGCGCCGCCGCCCCGCTCGTCGTCGAGCACCCGGCGGACCGCCCGCTGCATGGAGAGCGCGGCCCGGACGGCCCGCTCGGCGTCGTCCTCGTGCGCCACCGGCGCGCCGAAGACCGCCATGATCCCGTCGCCGGTGAGCTTGTCGACGTGCCCGCCGAAGGTCTTGACCGCGCCGGCCAGGGCGGCCAGCACCCGGTCGGTGACCGCACCGACCCGTTCCGGGTCGAGGTCCTCGGACCAGGAGGTGAAGTCGGAGAGGTCACCGAAGAGCACGGTGACCACCCGCCGCTCGGCGGCGGGCAGCGTGGCGGCGGCCGGCAGCGCGGCCCCGCAGTTGTGGCAGAACCGCGCGCCGGGTACGGCGACGGTGCCACACACCGGGCAGGTCACGGTTGCTCCAACTCCGCACCCCCGGCGCCGGATTCCCGGGCGGTCACGCCGAGGTACTCCAACTGGGCCCGGACCGACCATTCGGCCGCCCACCACAGCGACCGGTCGACGTCCGCGTAGACCCGCTCGACCACCTCGGGCGCGGTGGTCGCGCCGGCGGCGACCGCCGCCCGGACCTGGTCGAGCCGGGCGCGCCGGTGGGCCAGGTAGAACTCGGCCGCCGCGCCGCAGTCGGCGAGCGCCGGGCCGTGCCCCGGCAGCGCCGGGATCCCCCGGTACGTGCTGAGCAGTTCCAGGCTCGACAGGTAGTCGCCGAGGTGCCCGTCCGGGTGGGCGACCACGGTGGTGCCCCGCCCCAGGATCGTGTCGCCGGTGAGCACGACCCGCTCGTCGCCGTGCCCCACCAGGAAGCAGACCGAGTCGGCGGTGTGCCCGGGGGTGGTCAGCGGGCGGATCTCCAGACCGGCGTCGAGCGCGGTGTCCGCGGTCAGCGGTGCCCCGCCCACGGTGTGCGCCGGGTCGACGGCGAGGACCGGCGCGCCGCCGAGCAGCGCGCTGAGCCGGGGCGCGCCCTCGGTGTGGTCGGCGTGGCCGTGGGTGATCAGCACGAAGCCGACCGGGCCGTGCGCGGTGAGCGCGGCCAGGTGCTCCTCGTCGGCCGGGCCGGGGTCGACCACCACGGCGTGCGACGCGCCCGGGGCGCGCAGCACCCAGCTGTTCGTGCCGTCGAGCGTCATCGGCCCCGGGTTGGGGGCACGCACCAGCGTCACCCACTCCGGCAGCTCGTCCGCGAGCGCCGCTGCGGCTCCGGTCACACGCCCACCCATGGCAGCGATCGTACGACCCCGCCCGCCACTCCCCGCGATCTTGCGGCTCCGCCAGGTGTTATGTCCCCCTGCGGGCTGTCTGCCCGTACGGCGTCCGCAAGATCGCGGGTGCGGAGCGTCAGGCCACCTCGACGATGACCTCGACCTCGACGGGGGCGTCGAGGGGCAGTTCGGCCACGCCCACCGCGCTGCGGGCGTGCCGGCCGGCCTCGCCGAAGACGGCGCCGAACAGCTCGGAGGCGCCGTTGACCACGCCGGGCTGGCCGGTGAAGCCGGGCGCGCTCGCCACGAAACCGGTCAGCTTCACGATCTTGACGACGTTCTCCAGGCCGACCAGCGAGTCGACGGCGGCGAGCGCGTTCAGCGCGCACCGCTGCGCCAGGTCCTTCGCCTGCTCGGCGGAGACGCCGTTGCCGACCTTGCCGGTGGCCAGCAGCTTGCCCTCGGCGAGCGGGAGCTGGCCGGAGACGTAGACGTGCTGCCCGGACTGGACGGCCGGCACGTAGCTGGCCAGCGGCGCCGCCACCTCGGGCAGGGTCAGGCCGAGTTCCGCGAGCTTCGCGTGCGGTCCGTTGCTCATGCGCCGGCACCCTTCGGGCGCTTCAGGTAGGCGACGAGCTGCTCCGGGTTCGGGCCGGGAACCACGGAGACCAGCTCCCAGCCGTCCTCGCCCCAGTTGTCGAGGATCTGCTTGGTCGCGTGGACCAGCAACGGGACCGTGGCGTATTCCCACTTCTGCATCGAGTCAAGGCTCCCTTGCCTGGCATGGACTGCGGTCAGGCACAGCCTACGGTCCGGCGCTCCTACGGGGACCCGGGACGCTGCTCGGGCGTACCGGGCGGCTCGCCGCAGGGGCCCTCGTGGTCGTACCGCTGGGGGCACCGGGTGCGGTCGGGCAGCAGCAGGTCGCAGAAGACCCGGTGCCGGTTGTTCTGGTCGTCGGCAGTGGAGACGGTGGTCTCGCCGGCGTCGAGTTCGCTGAGGAAGCCCAGCGAGGTGGCCACGGTGCCGGCGAGCGCGGTGGCCGCCGCCAGGTCGGGGACCCGGACCGGCAGGTGGATGACGTAGCCGGGCTCGTCCTCGTCCCGGCCCCGCCCGCCGGGCCGGACCAGGGTGCGGAGCACCTCGATCGGCGGCCGGTAGGACCGCTCGTTGAACGGCACTCCCGTGCCGGGCCCCTCGGCGTCGCCGGGCCGTCCCGCCCGCTCACCGGGGGAGAACTGGGCTCGGGGAATGTTCTCCGCGTCGCGCATCCGCTGCCTCCGGGCCTCGTACCTGTTCACAGTCACCACCATCCGGCTCGGAACCCCTGCCCGGTCCGGCCCCCGCGTCGCGACGAACGTAGGACCTGCGCGGAGTCCCGGCAACGGGACGCGCACGGCTGGTCACCTTCAGTCACATATGCGACACATTGTCGATCCGGAATGCGACGGCGACCTCACGTCCGGTGTGGCGCGGCGCGGCGGACGCGGGGCTGGCAAGACGCCGGCCGACCGCTACCCTTCCGGTCTGGACGAGCGCCCGCGTTCGCCCGCCACGCTCGATCACGTGTCCGTCGCCTGGGGCGGCGACGGCGCGCCAGGCACTCGGGGGAGCACATGACCCAACCGCCCATCGGTGGCGCCGCCGGCTCGCCCGGAGGCCCCGCCCACCAGGAGCCGCCCGCCGGCGCCACGCCGGCCCCCGGTGCCGTGCCTCCGCCGGCGCCCGGCTACCCGCCGTACCCGCAGCCGGCCGCGCCGAAGAAGCGGCGCGGCCTGCTGATCGCCTCGATCGTGCTGGGCGCGGCGATCCTCCTCTGCGGTGGCGGCGGCACGGCCGCGTTCCTCACCCTGCGCCAGGCCGAGGACGGCCAGGGCGCCAAGGAGCCGACGGTCGCCGTCGACGGCTTCCTCACCGCGGTCTACCAGGACCGCGACGCCCGCAAGGCGGCCACGTTCGTCTGCTCCGCGTCCCGCGACGACGACAAGATCGCCGCCAAGGTCGACGAGGTGCGGAAGTACGCCGGGCAGTACCAGAACCCGCGGTTCCGGTGGACCAGCCCGAAGGTGGACAACCAGACCGGGGACCGGGCCACGGTCAGCACGAAGGTCACCATGACCACCGCCGACGAGAAGGTGGCCGACCAGGAGCTGCGCTTCACCGTGGTGCGGAAGACGGGTTGGTGGGTCTGCGAGGTCGCCTGACCCCGGCGGCTGGATAGGCTCGACGGGTGGCAGCGACTGAGCAGCCGGCCGAGTCCGCCGGCAGATGGCCGGCCCGCCTGCACGTGGTGACCGGCAAGGGCGGCACGGGCAAGACCAGCGTGGCGGCGGCGCTGGCCCTCGGGCTGGCCGCCGGCGGCCGGCGCACCCTGCTGGTCGAGGTGGAAGGGCGGCAGGGCATCGCCCAGCTCTTCGGCACCGACCCGCTGCCCTACGAGGAGCGGCACCTGGCCGACGCGCCGGGCGGCGGCGAGGTGCGCGCCCTGGCGGTGGACGCCGAGGAGGCGCTCCTCGAGTACCTGGACATGTTCTACAAGCTCGGCGCCGCCGGGCGGGCGCTGCGCAAGCTCGGCGCCATCGACTTCGCCACCACCATCGCACCGGGCCTGCGGGACGTGCTGCTCACCGGCAAGGTCAAGGAGGCGACCACCCGGACCAGCGGGCAACGCCGGGTGTACGACGCGGTGGTGCTGGACGCGCCACCGACCGGGCGGATCGGCCGCTTCCTCAACGTCACCGCGGAGACCGCGCGGCTGGCCAAGGTGGGCCCCATCAAGACCCAGAGCGAGGGGGTCTCCGCGCTGCTCCGTTCGCCGATGACCGCCGTGCACGTGGTCACGCTGCTGGAGGAGATGCCGGTCCAGGAGACCGTCGACGCGATCGCCGAGCTGACCAAGCTCGGCTTCCCGGTCGGCCGGGTGATCGTCAACGCGGCCCGTCCCCCGGTGCCGGCCGGCGGCCCGGTGACCGCCGCCGAGCTGAAGCGCGGGCTGGCCGCCGCCGGCCTGCCGACCGACGCCCGGACCGTGTCCGGCCTCGCCGCCGAGGCCCGCGACCAGCACGTACGCCGGGAGCTGGAGGATTCGCTCCGCGCCGACCTGGTGGAGCTTGGCCTGCCCCTGACCGAGGTGCCGCTGCTGCCCGCCGGGGTCGACCGGGCGGGGCTCGAGACGCTGGCGGAGACGCTCGTCCGGGCGGATTGACTCACACCTGCGGCCGGCACGGAGCAGAGAGACCCTCGAGACCGATACGCTCGATTGGTGCCTTCCGAAGACGCGGCGCCACCGCTGGACGTCGACCAGATCCTCGCCGACCCCGGCGTGCGGATCGTGGTCTGCTGCGGGGCGGGCGGAGTGGGCAAGACGACCACCGCGGCGGCGCTGGCGCTGCGGGCGGCCGAGCGGCACGGCCGGCGGACGGTGGTGCTCACCATCGACCCGGCCCGCCGGCTGGCCCAGTCGCTCGGCCTGACCGAGCTGGACAACACCCCGCGCCAGGTCAAGGGGATCGACGTCGAGGACAGCGGCGGCCAGTTGCACGCCATGATGCTCGACATGAAGCGCACCTTCGACGACGTGGTGCTCCAGCACACCGATCCGGCGAAGGCCGCGGAGATCTTCTCGAACCCCTTCTACCAGGCCATGAGCTCCACCTTCGCCGGCACGCAGGAGTACATGGCGATGGAGAAGCTGGGCCAGCTGCACGCCCGGGGCGAGTGGGACCTCATCGTGGTGGACACCCCGCCGTCCCGTTCGGCGCTGGACTTTCTGGACGCGCCGGCCCGGCTCTCCCGCTTCCTCGACGGCCGGATGCTGCGGCTGCTGCTCGCACCGGCCCGCAGCGGCGGGCGGAGCATGTTCAGCTTCGTGACGGCCAGCTTCGGGATGTTCTCGAAGGTGGTGCAGAAGGTTCTCGGCGCGCAGCTGCTCACCGACCTGTCCGGCTTCGTCGCCGCCCTGGACTCGATGTTCGGCGGTTTCCGGCAGCGGGCCGAGCAGACGTACCGCATCCTCCAGGCCCGGGAGACGGCGTTCCTGCTGGTCGCGGCGCCGGAGCCGGACGCGGTCCGGGAGGCTGCCTACTTCGCGGGCCGGCTGCGCTCCGAGCGGATGCCGCTGGCCGGCCTGGTGCTCAACCGGGTGCACCGACCGGCGGTGCCGGAGCTGTCCGCGGCGGACAGCCTGGCGGCCGCGGAGCGGCTGGCCGGCGCGGGCGGGCACGAGAGCACCGCCGAGGTGCTGCGGGCGCACGCCGCGCTGGCCGAGCAGGCGGCACGCGAGCAGCGGGTGGCGGCCCGGTTCACCGAGGAGTTCCCGGAGGTGCCGGCGGTGTCGGTGACGGCGCAGCCCGCCGACGTGCACGACGTCGACGGGCTGCGGACGATCGGCGAGGCGATCAGCCGGCGGTGAGCACCGCCGGTCAGTTGGCCGTGGTCACGAGGACCTTGTCCCGACCGGCCTTCTCCTTGGCGTTCTTCTTCATGGCCGCCTCGAACATCTTGCGCCAGCTGGTCACCTGCGGGTGACGGCGCAGCAGCGCTCGACGCTCGCGTTCGGTCATGCCACCCCACACACCGAACTCGATCCGGTTGTCGAGCGCGTCGGCCAGGCACTCGTACCGAACTGGGCAGCTCCGGCAGATCCTTTTCGCCACGTTCTGTTCGGCGCCCTGTACGAACAACGCGTCCGGGTCCCCGTTCTGACACGCCGCCAGTGACGGCCAGTCAGTGATCATGCCCATCTGTACACGTCCCCCCTTGCAGTACCTACCGACTTCGCGCGACCAGCCGTCGAATTCCCCCCGGTCGTCCGGGCCGGCCTCCCCAGGGCGGCACGGACGACGTGTGGCTGCTGTCGCCGCCACCATCATGCTGTGTAGTCGCCCGATTACGCAACGTTGTCGGCGAAATCCATCATTCCGGACACTCCCGGCTTCCCGGGCTTTCGCCCGCCGTCTACCCGGCCCGAGTACGGGAAAACGCTGCGCCACTCCCCCGTTCGGAGGAGACTTCTGCCAGGTTTCACGCAACCACGCACCGGGGTTCGTGCGTTTAGCACAACGAGGTCGGCGCGCGCAGGAAATGGGGAAACTTCCCCGCGCGCCCCTCGTTCCCTACTCGCGTACCCTGTCGAGGTGACCTGGATGCGGAAACGTGACCACAACGTGCTGACCAACGCCGCATCGCTACTCATCTGTGGCCTGTTGGCCGGCGTGGTGGTCGCAGCGGCGGCCTTCCCCGCGGTGGCGATGTCCGGACTTGCCGCCAAGGCGGGAGCCGAGACCTTCGGCGCGCTGCCCAAGGAACTGACGGTGGCCCGGGCCCCGCAGATCACCTACCTGCTGGCCTCCGACGGCAAGACCCCGCTGGCCACGATGTACGACGAGAACCGGCGCGACGTCGAGCTCAAGGACATCGCGCCGATCATGCAGAAGGCCATCATCGCCGCCGAGGACCACGACTTCTACAAGCACAACGGCGTGGATCTCAACGGCGTGGCCCGGGCGTTCGTCAACAACCAGGCCGGCGCCCAGCGGCAGGGCGCGTCGACGCTCACCATGCAGTACGTCCGGCTGGCCATCTCCTACTCGGCCACCCACCCGGCCGACGTGGTCGCCGCTACCGAGGACACCAGCGCCCGCAAGCTGCGCGAGATGCGCTACGCGCTCCAGATCGACAAGGAACTCTCCAAGGACGAGATCCTGCGGCGCTACCTGAACATCGCCGCCTTCGGCAACGGCGCGTACGGCATCTACGCCGCCAGCCAGGTCTACTTCAACAAGCCGCCGAGCAAGCTCGACATCCAGGAGTCGGCCATGCTGGCCGGCATGGTGAAGGCGCCGACCGCGTTCGACCCCACCACCGCGGCCGGCTACCCCGAGGCGGTCGGCCGGCGCGACTACGTCATCGACAACATGGTGCAGATCGGCGCCATCACCCAGGAGCAGGCCGCCCAGGCCAAGCAGATCAAGCTCAAGGTGGCGAAGAAGCGCACCCCGAACGGCTGCGTCGCCACCAACACCCGCTCCTGGGGCTTCTTCTGCGACTACTTCTACCGCTGGTGGCTCCAGCAGGAGACCTTCGGCTCCACCTCCTACGACCGGGAGCGGCGGCTGAAGAGCGGCGGCTACACCATCACCACCACGCTCGACGTGCAGGCGCAGAGGGGCGCCGACAAGGCGGTCCGCAACCAACTGAGCGAGGACGCCACGGCCGCCCGGATGGTGGCCGCAATCGAGCCGGGCAGCGGACGGGTCCGCGCCATCGCGGTCAACCGGAACTTCAAGCTCGACGACCCGGATCACCCGCAGAACAAGATCTCCAGCGACCCGAAGAAGGCCGCGAAGAAGATCCGGGGCAACCGGCCGAACACGGTGAACCCCCTGATCAGCGGCGGCGCCGGCATCACCGGCTACCAGGCCGGCTCGACCTTCAAGATCTTCACGCTGGTGGCGGCTCTGGAGAAGGGCTACCCGCTCAGCTACACCATCAACGCGCAGCCGCAGTTCAAGTCGGAGTACATCATCGACTCGGGCAACGATGCCGCCTGCCCGGGCACCCACTTCTACTGCCCGCAGAACGCCTCGAAGTCGATGGCAGGCGTGCACAACATGTGGAGCGCCTTCGGCGCTTCGGTCAACACCTTCTTCGTGGACCTCCAGCAGCGGGTCGGGGCGGAGAACGTGGTGAAGGCCGCGCAGAAGCTCGGCATCACCTTCCGGGCGTCCAACGACGCCAAGTTCGCCGCGGACAAGGACTCCGCGCACCAGTGGGGCGCGTTCACGCTGGGCGTCTCGCAGACCACCCCGCTGGAACTGGCCAACGCGTACGCCACGCTGGCCGCGGACGGCAAGTACTGCGAGCCGATCCCGGTGCAGGAGATCCGCGGCCCGGACGGCGAGAAGCTGGACATCGCCAACCCGCACTGCGAGCAGCGGATCAGCACCGAGGTGGCCCGGGCCGCCGTGGACGCGGCCCGCTGCCCGGTGGGTGACCACTCCTCGACCTCGAAGTGCAAGAACGGCACCGCCCGCAACGTCCGGGACGTCGTCAACGCCCCGGTGGCCGGTAAGTCCGGCACCACCGACGGGGACAAGACCTCCGCGCTGGTCGCCATGACCAAGCAGTACGCGGTGGCCGGCATCCAGGCCGACCCGGACTGGCCGCAGACCAACCAGCGGATGCGGCACAACGAGGTGCCGTGGGGCATCAACCCGGCGGTCTACCAGACGCTGCGCGACGCCATGATCGGCAAGGAGCGGATCAACTTCACCCCGCCGAGCGGGAAGATCATCGAGGGTGACCAGCGCTCGATTCCCGGGGTGAAGTGCGAGTCCATCGAGACCGCCAAGTCGCGGCTGCGCGGCGCCGGATTCGAGCCGGTGGTCGCCACCCAGAAGACCCCGTCGGAGTGCCCGGTGGACACCGCGGCCGGCACCAGCCCCGACGGGCGCACCATCAAGGGCGGCGTGGTGACCATCGAGGTCAGCGCCGGCGGCGGCCAGCCGAAGCCCGGCACCGGCACCGGCACCGGCCCCGTGGTTCCGCCACCGGCCGGTCCCACCAAACCGGGCCGGCCGCGCGGCTGACCCGAGCTGACGACAGCGGGCGGGCACCCCAGGTGGGTGCCCGCCCGCTTCGTCGTACCGGGGCGGTCAGAGACCGAGCTGCCGGCGTACCTCCGCGGCGACCCGGCCGCCCTCGGCCCGGCCCGCCACCGCGGCCTGGGCCGCCTTCATGGCCGGGCCCATCTGCGCCTTGCCGGTGAAGCCTCCCGCGGCCAGCGCCCCCGAGACCAGCTCGGCCAGCTCGTCGTCGGAGAGCTGCTTCGGCAGGTAGCGCTCCAGCACCTCGCCCTCGGCGGTCTCCTTGCCGGCCTGCTCCGCGCGTCCGGCGTCGGCGAAGGCGGTGGCCGCCTCGCGCCGCTTCTTCGCCTCCTTGGTCAGCACCGCGAGCACCTCGTCGTCGCTGAGCTCGCGCTTTTCCTTCCCGGCGACCTCGGCGGTGCCGACGGCCGCCAGGGCCATCCGCAGCGTGGAGGTGGTCAGCTCGTCGCGCGCCTTGAGAGCGGCGCGCATGTCGGCGGTGAGACGGTCCTTCAGCGTGCTCATGGACGGTCAAACTACCCTGAACGCCATGCGAAAGCGCACACTATTCCGGCTCGCGGCCGGGACCGTCGCCGCCGGGGCGGCCACCCTGGCCTACGCGTCGCTCATCGAGCGCAACATGTTCACCCTGCGCCGGTACGACGTACCGGTGCTCCCGACCGACGCCGAGCCGCTGCGCGTACTGCACCTGTCGGACCTGCACATGATGCCCGGCCAGCGGCGCAAGCAGGACTGGGTGGCCTCGCTGGCCGCCCTCGACCCCGACCTGGTGGTGGTCACCGGGGACAACATGGCCCACCCGGGCGCCGTGCCGGGCGTGCTGCGCGCCCTGCAACCGCTGCTCGACCTGCCCGGCGCCTTCGTCTTCGGCTCCAACGACTACACCGGGCCGGTCCTGAAGAACCCGTTCACCTACTTTCTGCCGGACCGGGAGTACACCGAGGGCGTGCCGCTGCCGTACGAGGAGCTGCGCGACGTCTTCACGGGCGCCGGCTGGGTGGACCTCAACAACGCGCGGACCACCCTCAAGGCCGGCGGCCGGGAGATCGAGCTGGTCGGCGTGGACGACCCGCACATCGAGCGCGACGACTACGCAGCGGTGGCCGGGCCGGTCAACCCGGGCGCGGCGCTCTCCATCGCGCTGGCCCACTCCCCGGAGCCCGCCGTGCTGGACCGGATGGCCGCCGACGGCTTCGGGCTGCTGCTCGCCGGCCACACCCACGGTGGGCAGGTCTGCGTGCCCGGGTACGGCGCGCTGGTCACCAACTGCGGGCTGCCCCGGTCGATGGCGCGTGGACTGCACCGCTGGCCCGGCTCCGACTCCTGGCTGCACGTCTCGGCCGGCCTGGGCACCCACCCCACCGCGCCGGTGCGCTTCGCCTGCCCCCCGGAGGCGAGCGTCCTCACCCTGATCCCCCGCTGACCGCCCCGGCTCGGCGCGGGGGGTACCGAGTTTGACCATCGGGACGGGTGGGCTACTATTTGTCGGCACGCCTCGGGGTGTGGCGCAGCTTGGTAGCGCGCTTCGTTCGGGACGAAGAGGTCGTCGGTTCGAATCCGGCCACCCCGACCAGAGGTGAAAGGCCGCATCCGGTTCCATCGGGTGCGGCCTTTCGGCATTCCACACCGGCGACGCGACGCCCGAGGCCGCGATCACGAGCCTCCAGCCACGGGCGATCGGTCTGTTCACCTGGCAAGGTTGATGGATGACCGCCAAGATCCGATCCCGCCTGACCGACTGGACCACCGTCCTACCCGTGATCGCGGTCGTCGTGCTCGCGGCCACCTGGGGCCGGCACCTGCCGGGTCCGCTGATCGTGGTGGTGGCCGCGCTGCTCGCGGGGGCCGTGCTGGCGGCGGTGCACCATGCCGAGGTGGTGGCGCACAAGGTGGGCGAGCCGCTCGGCTCGCTGGTCCTCGCGGTGGCGGTCACCGTGATCGAGGTCGGCCTGATCGTCACGCTGATGATCAGCGGCGGCGACAAGACGCAGGCGCTGGCCCGGGACACGGTCTTCGCCGCCGTGATGATCACCTGCAACGGGATACTCGGCCTGTCCCTGCTGCTCGGCGCGCTGCGCCGCCGGGTGGCGGTGTTCAACCCGGAGGGTACGGGTGGGGCGCTCGCGACCGTGGCCACGCTCGCCACCCTCAGCATGGTGGTCCCGACCTTCACCAGCCGGCCCGGCCCGCAGTTCTCCCCCGCACAGCTCACCTTCGCGGCGGTCGCCTCGCTCGCCCTGTACGGCCTGTTCGTGATGGTGCAGACCGGCCGGCACCGCGACTACTTCCTGCCGGTGACGCAGGAGGGCAGCATCATTCCCGAGGACGCCGACGGCGACGGGCACGCCGATCCGCCGTCCACGCGTACCGCCCTGGCCAGCCTGGCGCTGCTGGTCGTGGCGCTGGTGGCCGTGGTGGGCGACGCGAAGACCATCTCCCCGGCGATCGAGGCGGGCGTCGAGGCGGCGAACCTGCCGCAGGCGTTCGTCGGCGTGGTCATCGCCCTGCTGGTGCTGCTGCCCGAGACCCTCGCCGCCGCGCGGGCGGCCCGCCGGGACCGGGTGCAGATCAGCCTCAACCTGGCGCTCGGTTCGGCCATGGCCAGCATCGGCCTGACCATCCCGGCCATAGCGCTGGCCTCGATCTGGCTGGAGGGCCCGTTGCTGCTGGGCCTCGGCGGCACCCAGATGACGCTGCTCGCGCTGACCGCGGTGACCGGCGTGCTGACCGTGGTGCCGGGTCGCGCCACAGTGCTCCAGGGCGGGGTGCACCTGGTGCTGCTCGCCGCGTTCGTCTTCCTGGCCGCCAGCCCGTGACCGTCCCGGGCGGCGGTCAGTCGTGCAGTTCGGTGCGGGCGACCTCGGCGAACGCCGCCGACAGGTAGCCGGACAGGGGCCGTCCGGTGGCTGCCAGCAGGTCGGCGACGAGCAGCGGGGCGTGCCGGGCGATCGCGGCCGGAGCGGGCGGCGCGTCGTCGTCGCCCGGGTCATGGACGCCGAGTGCGCCCGCCAGCAGCACCAGCAGCACGTGCGGGTCGACGTCGGGCCGCCAGGCCGCGTTCGACCGGACGCAGCGCTCCAGCACCTGGCGGACGTCGTCGCCGTCCAGCCCGTCGGGGTGGCCCTCCTCCAGCAGCAACCGGACCACGCCGCCGAGCACCAGGCCGGCCCGGTCCGCGGCGGCGAGCCGCTCGACCGCCGGCTCGTACGCCTCGACGTCCCGGTCCTGCGCGGCGTCGACCGCCTCGGTGGCCGCCTGCGCGATCTCGCGGGCCGGGGCGGGCAGGTGGCGCCAGGTGGTGGTCACCGCGCCAGCATGGCAGACGGCGTTAGCTTGCTCACCCGCCGGCTCTCCTGAGCGCGTGGCCGGCGCAAATCGGGTCGCGGGTCGTCGTACCCGCCGCCAAGAATGCAGCCATGCTGCGCCGCGCCCTTCCCGCCCGTCCCGAAGCCCGTCGGATCCTGATCGGCACCCTGCTGTCGGCCGTCGGGCGCGGCCTCACCCTGCCCTTCCTCTTCATCTACCTCACCGACGTGCGCGGCCTGAGCGACGCCCGGGCCGGCCTGGTGATCGGCTGGTTCGGCGCCGTGACGCTGGCGCTGTCGCCGCTGGGCGGCACGCTGATCGACCGGTTCGGCGCGCGGCGGGTGGTGCTGCCCTGCCTGGTCGTCGAGGCGATCGGCACCGGCTCGCTGGCGCTTGTCGACTCGACCGCGACGGCGTTCGGCGTCATGACGCTTATCGCGATCGGCAGCTCCGCGATCTGGGCCGGCCAGAACACCATCCTCGCCTCGCTCACCGGCGACGGTGAGCGGCAGCGGGTGTTCGGGTTGAACTTCGCCCTGCTCAACCTGGGCATCGGCGTGGGCGGCCTGATCTCCGGCGCGGTGGTCGACGTGGCCCGGCCGGTCACCTTCCAGGCCATCTACGTGCTGGACGCGGTGAGCTACCTGATGCCGGGGCTGATCCTGCTCAGCCTGCCGCACGTCGGGCACCGGCTGGCCGGCGACCGGGCGGCGGACACCGGAACGGCGCCCGGGGGCTACCTCACCGTGCTGCGGGACCGGCCGTTCCGCCGGCTGGTCCTCTTCGGCCTGGTCCTCACCACCTGCGGCTACGCGCAGATCGAGGTGGGCTTCGCCGCGTACTCGGTGCGGGTGGTGGAGGTGTCACCCCGGGTGGTGGCCTGGGCGCTCGCCGGCAACACCGTGATGATCGTGCTGTCCCAGCTGCTGGTGATCCGTCGCATGGAGGGGCGGAGCCGGACGGGCGCGCTCGCCGCGGTGGGCGCGGTCTTCGCGACCGCCTGGCTGGTCCTCGGCGCGGCCGGCGTGGTCGGCACGGGCAACGCGCTGCTCGCGGCGCTCGGCGTGGTGGCCTGTTCGGCGATCTTCGGGTTCGGCGAGACGATGCTGTCACCGGTGATGCCTGCGCTGACCAACGCGCTCGCCACCGACGAGCTGCGCGGCCGGTACAACGCCATGAGCTCGATGATCTTCGGGATCAGCGGGGTCATCGGCCCGGTCACCGCGGGCCCGCTGATCGGCGCGGCACACGGCCGCCTCTGGGTCGCGGTCGTGGTGGGCGGCTGCCTGACCGCCTCGGTGCTGGCCCTGTCGCTGCGCCCGCTGCTCACCGCGGCCCAGGACGGCCGCGCCGCCACCCCCGTGCGGGAGCCGGAGCCCGCGCACGCCTGACGGCACACGGAACGGGCCCCCGGAGCATCAGCTCCGGGGGCCCGTCGTCGTTACGGTCGGCCGTCAGGCGGCGGGGACCTCCGCGGTGGTCTGGATCCGGTCCAGGGCCGGCGCGGAGACCGGCGACTTCTCGGTCAGGTACGCGGTGAAGGCGTCCAGGTCGATCATGCCGGTGACGGCGTTCGTGCCGCCGGTGAGGACGCTGAAGCCGTCACCACCGCCGGACAGGAAGTTGTTCACCGTGACCCGGTAGGTCGCGCTGTCGGTAACCGGGGCGCCGTTGATGGTGAGGCTGCCCCGGACCACGCGGGTGCCGCTGCACGGCGTGGCGGCCGGCGCCGTGGTGCCGTTCACGTCGACGACGTAGTGCACGGTCGAGGACGCGTACAGCACCTTGGTGGTGGTGAACTGCTGCTCCAGCAGGCAGTAGAGCTGCGCGCCGGTCAGGTCCAGCGTCACCAGGTTGTTGGCGAACGGTTGGACGGTGAACGCCTCGGCGTAGGTGACCGGGCCGGCGTCGAGGTCGGCGCGGACACCACCGGGGTTCATGAACGCGGCGACGGCGTTCTGCTCGTTGTCGGTGGCCGCGAGCTGGGCGTCGGCGATCAGGTTGCCGAGCGGCGACTCACCGGTCTGGTACGTCGGCTTGCCGTTGACGTCGATCCCGGTCTGGTACAGGTTCTCCTGGGTCTTGGTGATCGCGCTGGTGGTCTCGCCGACCACCTTGTCGGCCACCGGGCCGAGGGCGGTCTTGTAGTGGGTGATCAGGTCGTTCGTGGCCTGGTGCGGGTCGACGGTCCGGGTCACCACGACGTTGTTCGCCGACGCGCTGACGATGTCGCCGCTGCGCCGGTCGACCTTCAGGTCGATGTCGGTGACCAGGCGGCCGAACGAGCTGGCGCTGGTGACCAGCTTGCCGTTGATGTTGCAGTTGTACGCGGCGTGGGTGTGCCCGCTGACGATCACGTCGATGGACGGGTCCATCCGGTTGGCGATGTCGACGATCGGGCCGCTGAAGCCGACGCAGTCGTTGATGCCGCCGCCGTTCTGCACGCCGCCCTCGTGGAGCAGCACGACGATCGACTGCACGCCCTGGGCCTGGAGGATGCGGGCGTACCTGTTGGCGGTGTCCGCCTCGTCGGCGAAGGAGAGGCCGGCGACGCCCTGCTGGCTGACGATCTGCGGGGTGCCCTCCAGGGTCATCCCGATGAAGCCGATCTTGACGCCGTCGACCTTCTTGATGCCGTACGGCGGCAGCAGCGGCTTGCCGGTGGCGGTCTTGAAGGCGTTCGCCGAGAGGTACTGGAAGTTGGCGCCCGCGAACGGCGTGCCGTCGGCGCAGCCGTCGACCGGGTGGCAGCCGCCGTTCTGCATCCGGAGCAGCTCGGTGGCGCCCTCGTCGAACTCGTGGTTGCCGACGCTGGTGAACTCGAGCCCGGCGAGGTTCATCTCCTCGATGGTGGGCTCGTCGTGGAACGCGGCGGAGAGCAGCGGCGAGGCGCCGATCAGGTCACCGGCGGCGACCGTGATGGTGCGCTCCCGCTCCTCCTCGGTGGTGCCACGCAGCGCGTCGAGGTGGGCGGCCAGGTATGCGGCGCCACCGGCGGGCTGCCCGGCGATGGAGCCGCTGGAGCCGGTCGGCGGCTCGAGGTTGCCGTGGAAGTCGTTGATGGCGAGCAGCTTGACGTCGACCGGCTTCGGGCCGGCCTCGGCCTGGTTGGGGTTGACGGCGACCGCGGTGAACGCGGTCGCGGCGAGTGCGGCCAGGCCGACGGCGGCCCGGCGCATCCCGGGGACGGACATGGAACTCCTCGTGAGACTCGGCGCGTGGCTGTCCGGGCGATGGTTCGCACCGGTGACCCTGGACGTGCCGTGACAGGGGTCGATCGCGGATGACGGCGGTCGGGGGGACGCCGCCTGCCGAAGCAAGCTTGCCACCCGTCAAGCGATCGGTCGACCGGGGCAGTGCATCTCAACTGTGGATATCGACAGCAACCTGGGCCGGTACGCCCGACTAGTCGGACATGACCGGGGGGTGAATTCCTTCACGGCGCGCCGCTGTCGGAGGTATGGGCTAGGAATGTAGCCATGGAGTCGAGCGGGACCAACTGGACGGTGGACTCGGTGCGGTCGGCCGACGGCACCACCATCGCCTACGAGACGGCCGGCGACGGGCCGCCGATCCTGCTGGTCGGCGGGGCCTTCAACGACCGGAGCACCACGCGCCCGCTGGCCGCCGCGCTCACGGCCGACTTCACCGTCTACGGCTACGACCGTCGGGGCCGCGGCGAGAGCGGCGACACCGGCCCGTACGCGGTGCAGCGCGAGATCGAGGACGTGGCCGCCCTGATCGAGAGGGCGGGCCCGGGCGCCCACCTCTACGGCCTCTCGTCGGGTGCGATCCTCGCCGCGTACGCCGTGGCCGAGGGGGTGCCGGTCAGCGGGCTGGCGCTCTTCGAGCCGCCGTTCCAGGCCGGCCCGCACGGCGGCGCCAAGCCCGGGCTGGCCGAGCGGTTGAGCGAGTTGGTCGCGGCCGGCCGGCGCGACGACGCGGTCGCCCTCTTCCTGACCGACGCGGTCGGCGTGCCCGCCGAGGCGGTCGGCGGGATGCGCGAGGCCCCGGAATGGGCCTGGATGGTGGGGCTGGCCCACACCCTGGCCTACGACACGACGGTCACCGGCTACGCCGGCCTGCCCGCCGACCGGCTCAAGGCGATCGCCGCCCCCACCGTGGTGCTGGACAGCACCGGCAGCCCGCCGTGGCTGCGGGACGCGGCCGTGGCGACCGCGGGGGCGATCCCCGGGGCCACCCACCTGAGCCTGGCGGGCGGCTTCCACGAGGTGCCGCCGGAGGTGCTGGCCCCCGCGCTGCGCGACACCCTGCTCGGCTGATCCGGTCCGGCACGCCGGCCGTCGGCGCGCAACCGCACGGCGCGGCCCGACGGCACCGGCCCCCAGGGACCAGGGAGCCGGCGCCGTGCGCCGGGTGGACCGGCAGGAGGGTGCGGCGCCTGCCGGTCCACGAACGGGTGCCGAGCGGCACGCCGTCGACGCTGCCAATGTCACCGGGAGACGTTTGCGTCGACAACCTCTGCGCAGGCAAATACAGCCCACCGGGTGGCGGATCCCGACCGAACGGCGTCCCGTTCTGCCGGTCCGCCCGGTAGCGCTTCCCCGGGCAGGGCGGCCGCTGGCCGCACGCCAGCGCGTGCTCCCGACCAGGCGCCCGGAGGCGTGGCCGAACCGGCAGGGAGCGAGCATCGCACCGGAGCCCCGCGCCGACGTGGCGTCAGCGGTGCGACGCCTCCGCGACCAGTCGGCGGACCTGCGAGCGGGACCAGCGCCCAGCGACACCGGGCCGGGCCGCCAGGTAGCCGGTGATCCTCGCGACGTCCCAGCCGTGCGCCTCGCGCAGCCCGCGGGCGAGCATGCCGAGGTAGACCGGCGCGGGCGACGCCCAGTCCACCTCGGACGCCCGGTGCGGGGCGGTGAAGGTGAGCATCGGCAGGCCGTCGCGCGTACCGACCCGGAGCAGGGTCTCGTAGCGGCCGGGGCCGAGGGTGGCCCGGCCGGTCTCCGCCGCCGCCCGGATCAGGTCCAGGTCCGTGCCGGGCGGCCGGTACATCTCCTGCGCCGCCACGTCGGCGAACTGCTCGACCGTCACGAGGTAACTCCGCACGGCCGCCCGTCCGGGCAGCTCCGGGTCGTAGAACGCCATCCCGCCGGTCCAGGCCCGCGACTCCCCGGCGAAGTAGACGCCGCCGGGGATCAGCCCCGGTTCCGTCCGGCGCGGTGGTCGGCAGTCCCGGCAGCCGGGGTACGTGCGCAGCCCGCCGGGCGGCCGCCCGCCGCGCAGGTACCTGTCGAGACGCGCCGCGTGCAGGTTGGAGCCGTACGCGACGTACCAGAGGAGTTGCTCGGTCAGAACCAGCAGGTCCGCCCGGCGGAGTGGCTGACCTGGACGGTGTGGGTCACGCAGCCGCCGCCCGACACCAGGTGCAGCAGGAACGCGGTGGGCTCGGCGACCCACCCGATCTCCTCCTCGCCCGTCATGGCGAGGCTGACCTGCATCCAGGTGCTCGGCGCGGTGGTCAGCACCGTGCCGGCGAAGGCGCTGGTCACCGGCCGGTGCAGGTGGCCGGCGGCGACGCGCGCGACGTGGGGGTGGCGCCCGATCACCTCGGCGAGTGCGTCCGCGTCGGTGAGCCCCATGGCGTCCATGGCCGGTACGCCGACGACGACCGGCGGATGGTGCAGGCACACCACGGCGGGCACCTCGGTGCGGCCGGCGAGCACGCCGTCCAGCCAGCCGAGCTGGTCATCGCCGAGCCGCCCGGCATCGTCCCCGGGCGCGTGCGAGTCGAGCACCACGAGCGTCCCGTCCGGCTGGTCCACGTGGTAGTGGGCCGAGAAACCGCCACCCAGGTACGGGGTGCCGCCGAAGGTGTCGAGCAGGGACTCCCGGTCGTCGTGGTTGCCGGCGGCGAGGTGGACGGGCAGCGGGAAGCGCGCGAGGATCTCGCGCAGCGCGAGGTACTCGTCGGGGCGACCGTTGCCCACCAGGTCGCCGGTGATCACCACGCAGTCGGGCCGGGGACGCAGGGCGAGCACCCGGCCGAGCGCCCGGTGCAGCCCGGACGCCGGTTCGGCGGCGAGCGGGCCGGTGGTCACGTGCGGGTCGCTGAGCTGGGCGATGAGCATCGGCGCCTCCTGACGAGCCCGGGACCTCCACGCTAGCGTCGCCGGCCCGGCCGCGGGTCCCGGCCGCACCCACAGGCCCCGTCCACAGCCTGTGGATAGCACATGTGTACGAAGGTCGTCGCCTCGTCCGCTGAGTACCCTTGATCGCGCCCCGCCCCCTCCGAGCAGGAACGACGTGGATCACGAGCGAGTCGTCCGGGACGTCACGGTCCGCCTTCCCATGGCGTCGACCGCGCTGGAGGCGTGCCAGTGGACCGTCGCGGCGCTGTCCCGGCACACCCCGGCGACGATCTCGATCCTGCTCCAGGTCCACGACCGGCTCCGCTGCGTCGCGGCCACCGGCGCCTGGCAGGTCTTCTCCACCGTGCCGTTGAAGGCCGGGAGCGACACGCGCCGCGACCCGGAACCGTCGATCGTCGCCCGGGTGTACGACTCCGGCGAGCCCGCCACCGTCCCCGACGTGACCGCCGACCCCGACTACCTCCCCGTACGCCCCGACGTGACGGCCGAGATCTGCGTGCCGGTGCGGGACCGGTCGGGCCGGCCGCTCGGCGTGCTGGACCTCCAGTGGAGCGGCCCGGTCGAGACGGACCGGTGGCGGGCTACCGCGCAGCGGCTGGCCGACCGGCTCGGCGCCCGGCTCGGGGCGCTCGGTGGCCCGCCGGCCGAGAGCCGCAGCGAGAAGCTGCTCCGGCACGCCACCGCCATGACGACGGCCCCCACCGACTGGGACCTGATGACCGCCGCGATCGCCGCGGCCCGGGACGTCTCGGCACTGTCCGCCGCCGTGCTGATCCTCGACGGCCGGCGCGAGCCGCGGCTGGGCGCCCCGACGGGCACCCCCGGCCCGCTGGAGGCCCGCATCCGGGCCGAGTTGGCCGAGGCTGGGCCGGTTGCGCTCGGCCGGATGATCGCCCGGGCGCACCGGCACGGCTCGGCGTACACGCTGGGCGAGGCGGGGCACCCGCCCACCGAGGACTACCTGCCGCTGACGCGCGCCGGTGCGCGCACCCTGGTGGCCGTGCCGGTCGGCCCGCCGGACGGCGGCGGGGTGCTGCTGGTCGCCGACGAGCGGCTGCTGCGCCCCGACCCGACCACTGTCAACCTCATCGAGCTGCTGGCCGGGCAGGCGTGGACCTGCCTCGACCGGCTGCGTACGCTCGCCCGGCTGCGCGAGCAGGCCAGCTCGGACCCGCTCACCGGGCTGCGCCACACGGGGCCGTTCGGGCAGCGGATCGCGCGCGCCACGCCGGGGCGTACCGCCCTGTTGGCGATCGACGTGGACGGCTTCAAGGACGTCAACGACACGTACGGCCACCAGGCCGGCGACCGGCTGCTGGTGGGGCTGGCCCGGGCGCTGGAGGGGGCGCTGCGCCAGGGCGACGAGCTGTACCGGACCGGCGGCGACGAGTTCGTCGCGGTGATCGAGGTGAGCCGCCCCGAGGAGGCCGTGCGGATCGCCGAGCGGCTCACCGAGGCCGCCCGCCGCGTCGGCCGGACGATCAGCGTCGGCGTCGCGCTCCCCCGCCCCGGCGAAGCCCCGGAGCGCACCCTGAGCCGCGCCGACCAGGCCCTCTACGCGGTGAAGAAACACGGCCGAGACGGAGTACACCTCTCCGCCGCGTAACCCCCCACCCGGCCCCACCCACCCGCGCCGATCTTGCACTTGCGGCCCCTCCCGCGCCGCTTTTACCCGTTATGCCGGGGCACCAAGTGCAAGATCGGCGCGGGGGAGGGGGCGGGGTGGGGGCGCGGGGTTGGGGTTAGTGGGTTAGTTCCTTGGCCAGGAGTTCGGCGATCTGGGCCGTGTTCAGGGCGGCGCCCTTGCGGAGGTTGTCGCCTGTCACGAAGAGGTCCAGCGCGCGGGGGTCGTCCACCGCGCGGCGGATCCGGCCCACCCAGGACGGGTCGGTGCCCACCGCGTCGATCGGCATCGGGAACTCGCCGGCGGCCGGGTCGTCGACCAGGATCACGCCGGGCGCGTTGCGCAGCACCTCGCGGGCGCCCTCGGCGTCCACCTCGGTGGCGAAGACCGCGTGCACGGCGACCGAGTGACCGGTCACCACCGGCACCCGGACGCAGGTCGCGGAGACCTTGAGGTCGGGCAGCCCGAGGATCTTGCGCGACTCGTTGCGCATCTTCAGCTCCTCGGACGACCAGCCGCCGTCCGCCAGCGAGCCGGCCCAGGGCACCACGTTGAGCGCCAGCGGCGCCGGGAACGGGCCCAGCTCGTCACCGACCGCCTGCCGGACGTCGCCCGGCCGGGAGCCGAGCACCCGGTCCCCGGCGATCTTGCCGAGCTGGGCGTGCAGCGCGTCCACGCCGGCCTGCCCCGCCCCGGAGACCGCCTGGTACGAGGCGAGCACCAGCTCGCGCAGCCCGTACTCGCGGTGCAGCGGTGCGATCGCCACGATCATCGCGAGGGTGGTGCAGTTGGCGTTGGCGATGATCCCCTTCGGCCGGTTGCGCACCTGCTCGGGGTTGATCTCGGGAACGACAAGCGGGACGTCGCGGTCCATCCGGAACGCGCCGGAGTTGTCCACGGCGACCGCGCCACGGGCGACCGCCACCGGCGCCCACTCGGCCGAGACCGCGTCCGGGACGTCGAACATGGCCACGTCCACGCCGTCGAACGCCTCGGGGGTGAGGGCCTGGACGGTCAGCATCTCGCCCCGGCACTGGATCTGGCGGCCGGCCGAGCGCTCGGAGGCGAGCAACCGGATCTCGCCCCACACGTTGCGGCGGGAGGAGAGGATCTGGCACATCACCGTGCCGACGGCGCCGGTCGCCCCGACCACGGCGAGGGTGGGCAGCGACGACATCCGCGCTACCGCCCCGTGCCGGCGTAGACGACGGCTTCGGTGTCACCGCCCAGGTCGAAGGCGTCGTGGATGGCCCGGACCGCCTTGTCGAGGTCGGTGTCCCGGCAGACCACCGAGACCCGGATCTCCGAGGTGGAGATCATCTCGATGTTCACGCCGGCCGCGCCGAGGGCGGCGAAGAAACCGGCCGCGACGCCCGGGTGCGAGCGCATGCCGGCGCCGATGAGGGAGACCTTGCCGATGTGGTCGTCGTAGAGCAGGCCCTTGAACTTGACCGGCTCCTGGATCTTGCTGAGCGCGGCCATGGCGGTCGGGCCGTCGGTCTTGGGCAGCGTGAACGAGATGTCGGTGCGGCCGGTGCCCTCGGTGGACACGTTCTGCACGATCATGTCGATGTTGATCTCGGCGCCGGCCACCGTGTCGAAGATCCGCGCGGCGGCGCCCGGCTCGTCGGGCACCCCGACGATGGTGATCTTCGCCTCGCTGCGGTCGTGGGCGACCCCGGTGATCAGTGCCTGTTCCACAGGAAGGTCCTCCATCGATCCGGTGACCATCGTGCCGGTGTTGGTCGAGTATGACGAACGGACGTGGATCGGCAACCCCGCGCGCCGGGCGTACTCGACGCTGCGCAGGTGCAGCACCTTGGCGCCGCAGGCGGCCAGTTCCAGCATCTCCTCGTAGGTGATGTGCTTGATGTGCCGGGCGTTCGGCACGATCCGCGGGTCGGCGGTGAAGACGCCGTCCACGTCGGTGTAGATCTCGCAGACGTCCGCGTCGAGCGCGGCCGCGAGGGCCACCGCCGTGGTGTCCGACCCGCCCCGGCCCAGCGTGGTGACGTCCTTGGTGTCCTGCGAGACGCCCTGGAAGCCGGCCACGATGACCACCGCGCCCTCGTCGAGCGCGCCCTTGAGGCGCCCCGGGGTGACGTCGATGATCCGGGCCCGGCCGTGCACCGAGGTGGTGAGCACGCCGGCCTGCGAGCCGGTGAACGAGCGGGCCTCGTAGCCCAGGTTGTGGATGGCCATGGCGAGCAGCGCCATGGAGATCCGCTCCCCGGCGGTGAGCAGCATGTCCAGCTCGCGGCCGGGCGGCAGCGGGCTGACCTGGTTGGCCAGGTCGAGCAGCTCGTCGGTGGTGTCCCCCATGGCGGAGACCACCACGACCACGTCGTCGCCGGCCTTGCGGGCGGCCACGATGCGCTCGGCCACCCGCTTGATCCGCTCGGCGTTGGCGACGGAGGACCCGCCGTACTTCTGCACCACGAGTGCCACGACGGTGCACTCCCTCCCAGCGACGACCCTGAGCGTGCCGGCGCCGCCGGTTTCTTCGGTCCGGCGGCGCGTGTCAGACCTCCCCAGGGTATCGGGCGGCGCACGGCGCCGGGTCGGGTGATCCCACCATCCGGCCCGGCGTGGGGCGGCTCACCGGCGCGGCCCGGCCGCGCGACACGCCGAGCGGTACACCCGTACGGCTGGCTCCCCGCACCGGGGGCGGCACCGCAGAATGACCCGGTGCACGCACACCGACGCGCGGCCCGGCGGCTGACCGGCGCCCTGGCGCTCACCCTGCCGGCGCTCCTGGCCGCCTGCACCGCCGACCCGCCGAGCCCGGCCCCGACCAGCACCGCCGATCCGGTCCCCGCCGAGGTGGACGCGGCCCGCGACGAGCTGGCCGCGCTGGCGGCGGCCGCGCAGGACCGGCACCTCACCGCCACGTACACCTTCGAGCCGGCCGACGGCGCGGCCCGGACGGTGGCGGTGACCAGCGCGAACGACGGCACCTGGCGGGTCGACGTGCCCGGTTGGGGGCAGGGCGGGACCGTCGACGTCTCGGTCGCCGCGAACGCGGACGGGCTCTTCCAGTGCGCCCTGCCCTCGGCCGGCTGGGCGCAGCAGGCGGGCTGCGTACGCCTCGGCGACGCCGACGACGCGGTGCCCCGGAAGCTGGACCCGCGGGTGCAGCACCCGTTCACCGACTGGCTGGAGGTGCTCACCGACCGGCGGGCCCCGCTCGCGGTCTCGCCGGCCGCCCCGCTGCCCGGGGTGAGCGCCGGGTGCTACTCGGTCGAGTCGACCTCGGCCTCGCTGAACGCCCCGCTGGACGTGGGCATCTACTGCTACCGGCCGGACGGCACCCCGGCGGCGGTCCGGGCCGCCTTCGGCACGCTGAAGCTGGCCGGCGAGCCGGGCGCGGCGCCGGCCACCGTGCAGCTGGCCGGGCCGGTCACCGAGGGTGAGCCGGTGAGCCGGGAGGCGCCGTCGCCGACCGACAGCCCGAGCGCGGGAACGCCGTGACCCGGATGTCCGTTACGGGTGCTCTTGGCCACATCTGACCGGGGGCGGTTGAGGGTGCAAAACACCCATGAGGGATGCTTCTCCGCATGCTCGACCTCACCCCGCTGCTCGCCTTCCGCTGGAGCCCGCGCGCCTTCGACCCGACCGCCGGGCTCACCGGCGACGAGGCCGCCTCGCTGCTGGAGGCCGCCCGCTGGGCGCCCTCGGCCGGCAACACCCAGCCGTGGCGGTTCGCGTTCGGGCACCGGGAGGACGACACCTGGAAGCGGCTGCTGGTCAGCCTCCCCGACGGTGACCAGCGCTGGGCCCGGCACGCCGCGGCGCTGCTGCTCGGCGCGCACACCGGCGGCGACCCCGAGCGGGCCGCGTACGACCTGGGTCAGGCCGTCGCCCACCTGACCGTGCAGGCCACCGCGCTCGGCCTGCACGCGCACCAGCTCACCCGATTCGACCGGGCCCGCCTCGCCACCGAACTGGACCTGCCGGTCGGCGTCCGGCCCGCCGTGGTGGTCGCGATCGGCCGGCTCGGCGACCCGTTCGCGCTCCCCGAGGACCTGCGGGACCGGGAGACCGACCTGCGCCGCCGCCGCCCGCTCGCCGACCTGCTGCTGGCCTGACCGCTCCGGCCGGCGTCACCCGCCGCCGCTGGCCCGGACCAGCACCGTCGCCGCCTCGGTGTTGCGGTAGAGGACGTGCCGGCCCCGCCGGGACCGGGAGACCAGGCCGGCGGCGTGCAGCGCGGCCAGGTGCTGCGACACGTTCCCGCCCGACATGCCGGTGCGCCGGGCCAGGTCGGTGGTGGTGGCCGGTGCCGCGAGCAGGTGCAGCAGGGCGGCCCGGCCGACGCCGACCACCCGGGCCAGCGGGTCCCCGGGGGTGGCCGGGACCCGCTCCCAGAGCGTCCCGACCGCCCGGACCGGGTACGCGCCGGCGGGCAGCGAGTCCTCCAGCAGGTTCCACAGCACCCGCCGGTCCGCGAACACGCTCGGGTTCAGCGCCAGCCCGCGCCCACGGAGGTCGAAGTCCCGCTCGAACGGGTCGTCGCTGACCACCCGGTCGCCCAGCCACCGCAGGCTCGGGTGGAGTTGCGCGAACAACCGGCCGGCACCGCCCTCGGCGAGCTGGGCGGCACGATGGGCCACGTCGGCGTCGAGCAGCGCCCGCATCCGCGTCCAGTCCGGGGCGATCGCCTCGTCGTACCAGACCCGCAGCGCGTCGACGAGCGGGGGCAGCAGCCCGCGGGGATCGGCGAGCAGTGCCTGCCCGAACGGGCTCAGCGGCCCGCGTGGGATGGTCGCCAGCAGGTCCTGGACCACCACGTCCGGCGGCGTCGCCGCGATCTGGTCGAGCTGGTCGGTCATCTCCATGCCCGGCCGGGCCGCCGGCGTGAGGAAGTCCGGCAGCCAGCGGCGCGGCCGGGTCAGCTCCACCAGCGGGCGGACCCGGTCGGCCACCTCCGGACGGCGCAGCGTCAGCCGGGCCCGGTCGATCCAGGGCAGGTGCACGGCGTAGCGGACCGGATCGCCCAGCGCCCACATGCTCATGACCGTCTCGTTGGCCGGCGAGACGGCGAACCGCACTCCCGCGACGTCGGCAAGGCTGAACCGCAACTCGGACACGCGCACCCCCGGACGCAGGATTCGCCTCAGCCTAAAAGGCTCGACCGGTGCCGTGGGGGCACGGTTCACTCACCGGCCATGGGGGCCAGAGACACCATCCGCACCGCCGTCCGTCACGTCGTACCGCCCGCCGGGTTGACCCGCGCCCTGGCCGTGCAGGCCATGGTCTTCGCCGTCGGCAACGGCCTGTTCCAGGCCGGCAGCGCGGTCTTCTTCACCCGGGCGCTCGGGCTCAGCGCCGCCCAGGTGGGGCTGGGCCTGTCCGTGGCGGCGGGGGTGTCGCTGCTCGGCACGGTCCCCCTGGGCGGGCTCACCGACCGGTACGGGCCGCAGCGGGTCTGGGTGGCCGGGCTGCTGCTGGACGCGGCGCTATTCGCCACCTACCCGTTCGTGGGCGGCTTCGTCGGCTTCCTCGCCGTGGTGGTGGCGCTGGCCCTGGTCGGCACGGCCACCGGCACCGCCCGGCAGGTGTACTCGATCAACGCGCTCCCCGCGGCCGAGCGCGTCACCGCGATGGCCTACCAGCGTTCCCTGCTGAACGTCGGGTTCGGGTTCGGTTCGGTGATCAGCGGTCTGGTGCTGGCGGTGGACACGATGGCGGCGTACCGGGGAATGGTCTGGTTCATCGCGGCGGTGTTCCTGGTGACCGCGGTCTTCGTCCGGCGGCTGCCGCGGCTGCCCGAGGTGACCCGGCCGGTGGAACCGATGAGTCGGTTCGCCGTGCTGCGGGACCGCCCGTTCATGACGGTCTCCCTGCTCTCCGGGCTGCTGACCGCGCACCAGACGCTCTACCTGACGGTGCTGCCGCTGTGGATCATCACGCACACCGACGCCCCGAAGATCCTCATCGCCGGGCTGGTGCTGTTCAACACCATCCTGATCGTGCTGCTCCAGGTCCGCGCCAGCCGGGGCGCCGACACCGCGCCGGGAGCCGCCCGGGCGTCCCGCCGCGGCGCCCTGCTGATCGCCCTCTTCTGCGTCGTCGTGCCGGTCTCCGGGGCGACCCGGGGGACGCTCACCGTGGTGGTGCTGGTGGCCGCCGCGACGCTGCTCATCGTGGCGGAGCTGGTCGAGTCGGCGGGCACCTGGGGGCTCAGCGCCACCCTGCCGCCCGCCGCCCAGCGCGGCGCGTACGTGGGAGCGCTCGGCCTCGGCACGCAGGTGCAGTTCCTGATCGCCCCGGCCGGGCTGACCGCGCTCGGGGTGACCACGGGCGGCTGGGGCTGGTACCCGGCAGCGGCGATCTTCACGCTGGTCGGCCTGGCGCTCGTGCCCGCGGTGGCCCGGGCCGAGCGGACGCCCCGGCTGGGCGACGCCGTTCCGCCGACACCCGAGCGCGTGACTCCGGTCCCATAGTCCGGACCCGCCTTCCCACCACCGGTCCCACCACGTAGGGTGACCCTGTCATGTGGCGGGCGTACCTTCTCCTTGGCTGCCGCGACGAGGCCTGACCGGCCGGCACCTCGTCGCGGAGTTGAACCGCGCCGTCCAGCACATCCGAACTTCCTCTCGGCACCGCCGCGCACCGTCGCCCGGCAACCGCCGACACCTTCCGATCTGCTGACGCCACATGTTCCCAGGGAGCACTCCGAGATGGCTCAACCTGTCACCGACGCTGAGACCGATCCGATCGCCCGGCAGCGCCCCAGCCGGATGCCGTACCAGCGTTACCTGCCCTACCACCAGCAGTTCCGGTTCGACCTGCCGGACCGCGCCTGGCCCACCCGCCGCGTCGAGACCGCGCCCCGCTGGTGCGCCGTCGACCTCCGCGACGGCAACCAGGCCCTGATCGACCCCATGTCCCCGGAGCGCAAGCGCCGGATGTTCCAGCTGCTGGTGCAGATGGGCTACAAGGAGATCGAGGTCGGCTTCCCCTCGGCCAGCCAGACCGACTACGACTTCGTCCGCCAGCTGATCGAGCAGGACCTCATCCCCGAGGACGTCACCATCCAGGTGCTGACCCAGTGCCGGGAGCACCTGATCGACCGGACCTTCGAGTCGCTGCGCGGCGCCCGCCGGGCCATCGTGCACTTCTACAACTCGACCTCCACGCTCCAGCGCCGGGTGGTCTTCGGCCTGGACCGGGACGGCATCACCGACATCGCCACCACGGGCGCCCGGCTCTGCCAGAAGTACGCGGAGATCCACACCCCGGACACCGACATCCACTACGAGTACTCGCCGGAGTCCTACACGGGCACCGAACTGGAGTACGCGCTGGAGGTCTGCGCCAAGGTCATCGAGGTGGTCGACCCCACCCCGGACCGGAAGCTGATCGTCAACCTGCCGGCCACCGTCGAGATGGCCATGCCGAACGTCTACGCCGACTCGATCGAGTGGATGCACCGGCACCTGCCCCGCCGGGACAGCCTGGTGCTGAGCCTGCACCCGCACAACGACCGGGGCACCGGGGTGGCCGCCGCCGAGCTGGGCCTGCTGGCCGGCGCCGACCGGATCGAGGGCTGCCTGTTCGGCAACGGCGAGCGCACCGGCAACGTCGACCTGGTGACCCTGGGGCTGAACCTGTTCTCCCAGGGCATCGACCCGATGATCGACTTCTCGAACATCGACGAGATCAAGCGGGCCGTCGAATACTGCAACCAGCTGCCGGTGCACGAGCGCCACCCGTACGCGGGCGACCTGGTCTACACGGCCTTCTCCGGCTCGCACCAGGACGCGATCAAGAAGGGCTTCGACGCGCTGCACGCCGACGCGGCGGCGGCCGGGGTGCCCGTCGACGAGTTCACCTGGGCGGTGCCCTACCTGCCGATCGACCCGAAGGACCTGGGCCGCACCTACGAGGCGGTCATCCGGGTCAACTCGCAGTCCGGCAAGGGCGGCGTCGCGTACATCATGAAGTCCGAGCACCAGCTCGACCTGCCGCGCCGCCTCCAGATCGAGTTCTCCGGCGTGGTGCAGCAGGTCACCGACCACGACGGCGGCGAGGTCGAGCCGGGCACCATGTGGGAGATCTTCGCCCGCAACTACCTGGCCGACCACCAGGTCGACCCGGCCGTCACGCTGGCCGGCTACGCCATCGGCACCGCCGAGGGCAAGGTCGAGATCGAGGCCCGGGTCGGCTACGACGGCGAGGTCCGCCCGCTCACCGCGGTCGGCAACGGCCCGATCGACGCGTACGTCAACGCGCTCCAGTCGGTGGGGGTGGCCGTACGGGTGCTCGACTACCACGAGCACGCGCTGTCCTCCGGCGGGGACGCGCAGGCCGCCGCGTACGTGGAGTGCGAGGTCGACGGCCGGACCGTCTGGGGCGTCGGGGTGGACGCCAACATCGTGACCGCCTCGATCAAGGCGGTCACCAGCGCGGTCAACCGCGCCCGGAGCTGAGCGACGGGTGGTCGGGCCCTGCACGCCGGGGCCCGACCACCCGGTCAGACCGGCACGACGACCGGGTTGCCGTCGTCGAGCACGACGGCCTGCGCCACGATCACCCGCTGCCCGTCGAAGGTCGCCGCCGGCGATCCGTGCAGCCGGTAGCCGTCGGCCAGCAGGTCGCTGACCCGCCGGCAGAAGTCGGCGTCGTCCGGCCCGGTCAGCAGCCGGTACCGCAGCCGGGCCGGCGTCCCACTCTCCTGATCACCCATGGTCCGACGCTAACAGCGCCAGCGGTCACCGCCGGTCCGGTGGCGTGGAGGCGGGCAGGGAGGGGCAGGGCTGGCCGCCGGGTGCGGTCCGCGTCGGGCGGTGGATCAGCAGCCCGGCCAGCACCGCCCCGGCCAGCAGCAGGCCGGCGCACCAGAGCATCGCCCCGCGGAACGCGTCGGCCAGCGCGGTCTTCTGCTCGTACCCGCTGCCGGAGAGGCCGACCAGCAGCGGCAGCGCCGCCACCGCGAGCAGGCCGCCGGCCCGGGAGGCGGCGTTGTTGAAGCCGCTCGCCACCCCGGCGAACCGGTCCGCGACGGCGGCCAGCACGGACGCGGTCAGCGGGGCGACCACCAGGGTGAGCCCCGCGCCGAACAGGACCACCCCGGGCAGCACGTCCGTCCAGTACGACGCCCCGGGGCCGACCCGGCGCAGCAGCAGCAGGCCGGCCGCGGCGACCACCGGGCCGACGGTGAGCGGCAGCCGGGGGCCGATCCGGGCGGCGAGCGCCCCGGCACGGGCGGAACCGACAAGCAGCAGCAGCGTCATGGGCACGGTGGCCAGGCCGGTGAGCAGCGCCGACCACCCGACCACGTTCTGGAGGTAGACGGCGAGGAAGAAGGTGAACCCGCCGAGGGCCGCGTACACCACCACGGTGAAGACGTTGAGCACCGAGAAGAGGCGGCTGCCGAACAGCCCGGTGGGCAGCATGGCGGCGTCGCCGCGGCGCCGCTCGACCAGCACGAAGACCACCGCGCCGAGCACGCCGAGCACCGCCGCCACCAGGACCGTCGGGGAGCCGGCGCCGCGCGCCGGGGCGTCGATGAGGGCGTACGTGACGCCACCGAGCCCGAGCGCGCCGAGCAGCGCCCCGGCCACGTCGAACCGCCGGCCGGCCCCGGTACGCGAGGCCGCCTCGTCCCGGCTCTCCGGCACCCAGCGCAGCGCGGCGAGCACCACCCCCACGGCCAGCGGCAGGTTCACGAAGAAGATCCACCGCCAGGAGAGCGCGTCGATCAGCCAGCCGCCGAGGAGCGGGCCGAGCGCAGTGGACACCCCGGAGAGCCCGGACCAGGTGCCGATCGCCCGGGCCCGGTCGTCCGGGTCGAAGCTGGCCTGGAGCACGGAGAGCGAGCCGGGGGTGAGCAGCGCACCGCCGGCGCCCTGGAGGAACCGGGCCGCGACCAGCCAGCCGGTCCCCTGGGCCAGCCCGCAGAGCACCGAGGCCACGGCGAACCACACGACCCCGACCAGGAAGACCCGCCGCCGCCCGAACCGGTCGCCGAGCGCGCCACCCAGCAGCACGAAGGCGGCCAGCATCAGCAGGTAGCCGTTGACGGTCCACTGGAGACCCGCGACGGTGGCGCCCAGCTCGGCGCCGAGCCGGGGCAGGGCCACGTTGACCACGGTGCTGTCCAGGAAGACCATGCCCGAGGCGAGGATCGCGGCGAGCAGCGTGCCGCGGCCGGCGGCGGAGCCGATGCGCAGCGCGGGGGCGGGTGCGGTCATGGGTAACCACTCTGCCGGGCGCTCCACTGCCGACGCCACGAATCACAGAAACCGTCGCCCCGGTACTGTGCGGGATCGCCCGGAGCACGCAAGCTGGAGAGGTGTCGTCTGTGCGTACCAGATCAGGAGCCCGTGCCGGGATGGCCGCCGCGCTCACCGCGGTGCTCGCCCTCGGCGTGGCCGGTTGCGTTCCGGTCGACGAGCCGGACACACCGCCCAGCAGCACCGGCAACGTCGACCAGCAGCTCGGTGAGCTGACGGTCGCCGCCGCCGGGTCGATGAAGGGCTACAGCCGGACCCGCTTCCCGCACTGGCGGGACACCGGCAAGAACTGCGACGTGCGGGACAGCGTGCTGCAACGGGACGGCGAGAGCATCAAGCTCTCCGGCTGCAACGTGGTCGGCGGCCGCTGGGAGAGCCCGTACGACGGGCTGGACCTCACCGATCCGGCCGACGTGGACATCGACCACGTCGTGCCGCTGGCCAACGCCTGGCGCTCCGGCGCCGACGAGTGGGACGACGCGAAGCGCGGCGACTTCGCCAACGACCTGACCCGGCCGCAGCTGGTGGCGGTTTCCCTGCGCTCGAACCGGGCAAAGGGTGACCAGGACCCGTCCCAGTGGAAGCCGCCGAACAAGGCCGTGTGGTGCCGGTACGCGGCGGACTGGGTGACGGTCAAGCACTACTGGCGTCTCACGGTGACCAGTGCCGAGAAGGCCGCTCTCACCGACATGTTGGAGGACTGCACATGGGCGACCAAGCGGTGACCGGGGCCGGTGGCACACCGGCACCTGAGAGGACGCCGGACGCCACCGGCGAGGACGCCGCGGCGGCGGCCGGCGGTGCCGCGGCGGCCGGCGGCACGACCGCGCCCGGCCCGACCTCGGCCGGGATGACTGCCGACGGAACGCCGGCCGCCCCCGCCGACGTCTCCGGGGCCGGGATGTCCGCCGACGCCACCCCGCCCGCACCCGCCGGCGCCCCGGCGGCACCCGGGCCGCAGGAGCGGACCAGCGACATCACCGCCGGCCCGGGCGGGGTGATGACCGACGAGGAAGGCGTGGTGACCGGCGACCTGACGCTGCGCACCGAGTACGCCGACGGCCAGGTCACCCTGCGGGTGCAGTACAAGGACGCCGACGAGTGGTACGCGGTGACCGGCGGCCGGGTGCCGCTGGCCGACCCGGCGGCGCTCGACGCCGTCCACACCGTCGCGGTGGCCCTGCTCAACCGCCCCGAGGGCTGACCCGCTCCGGATGCGACGAGGCCCCTTCCCCGAGCTGGGGAAGGGGCCTCGCGTCGTCACGTCACGGGGTCGGGATCAGCTCGCCCGTGTCGCCCGGCGCCGCGCCGTCGTCCGGCCGGACCAGTTCCGGCTCCACCTCGTGCGGCCGGATCCGGCCGGCGGCGATGTCCTCCGCGTAGTGGCAGGCCACCCGGTGCCCGCCGAGCACCTCGCGCAGCGCCGGCCGCTCGTCGGCGCAGCGGGTCGGCTGGGCCCACGGGCAGCGGGTGTGGAACCGGCAGCCGGCCGGCGGGTTCGTCGGCGAGGGCAGGTCGCCGGCGAGCAGGATCCGCTCCCGGCGGTCCTCCACCTGCGGGTCCGGCACCGGCACGGCCGACATGAGCGCCTTCGTGTACGGGTGCATCGGCTCCCGGTAGAGGTCGTCGCTGGACGCCTCCTCGACCAGTCCGCCGAGGTACATCACCCCGACCGTGTCGGCGATGTGCCGGACCACCGCCAGGTCGTGGGCGATGATCAGGTACGTCAGGCCGTGCTCGTTCTGGAGTTCCTCCAGCAGGTTGATCACCTGGGCCTGGATCGAGACGTCGAGCGCGGAGACCGGCTCGTCGGCGACGATCAGGTCCGGGTCGAGCACCAGCGCCCGGGCGATGCCGATGCGCTGCCGCTGCCCGCCGGAGAACTCGTGCGGGTACTTGCTCAGCGCCGACGCGGGCAGACCGACCGCGGCGAGCGCCTCCCGGAGCCGCTTGGCGGTGGCCGCCTTGTCCTTGGCCAGGCCGTGCGCGTTGAGCCCCTCGACCAGCAGCGACTCCACCGACTGGCGGGGGTCGAGGCTGGACAGCGGGTCCTGGAAGATCATCTGGATGCGGCGGCGCATCCGGCGCATCGACTCGCCCTTGAGCGCGCGGATGTCGGTGCCGTCGAAGACGATCTCACCGTCGGTCGGCTCGACCAGCCGCAGCAGGCCCCGGCCCAGGGTGGACTTGCCGCACCCCGACTCGCCCACCAGCCCGTACGTCTCGCCCTTGTTGATGGAGAGCGAGACGCCGTCGACGGCGTAGACGTAGCCGACGGTGCGGTCGAAGAGCACACCGCTCTTGATCGGGAAATGGACCTTGACGTCGCGCAGTTCGACAAGTGGTCCGGTCCGCTCGGTCGACTCGGTCACGGCACCGCCACCTCCTCGGAGACAGGGTTGTTGCAGCGCAGGTCGCCGCCGGTCGCGGTGGGTTCGAGCGGGGGCGTGCCCTCCAGGCAGGCGTCCACCACGTTGTCGCAGCGGGGGGCGAACGCGCACCCCTCGACCCACGGGATGTTGTCGGCCACCGAGCCACGGATGGCGTGCAGCCGCTCGCCCCGGGGCGAGTCCAGCCGCGGCACCGAGCTGAGCAGCCCGTGCGTGTACGGGTGCCGCGGCCGGGCGAAGAGATCGTGCCGGGCGGCCCGCTCGACCACCTTGCCGCCGTAGAGCACGTTTACCGTGTCGCAGAGGCCGGCCACCACGCCCAGGTCGTGCGTGATCATGATGAGCGCGGTGCCGGTCTCGTCGACGAGCTGCTTGAGCAGGGTGAGGATCTGCGCCTGGATGGTCACGTCCAGGGCGGTGGTCGGCTCGTCCGCGATCAGCAGCCGCGGCTTGCAGGCCAGCGCGATGGCGATCAGCGCGCGCTGCCGCATGCCGCCGGAGATCTGGTGCGGATACTCCTTGAGCCGCCGCGTGGGGTCCGGGATGCCAACGGCGTCGAGCAGCTCCCGGGCCTCCTTCATGGCCGCCTTGCGGTCCATCCCGCGGTGCCGCTCCAGCACCTCGGCCACCTGCGTGCCGATCGGCACGACCGGGTTCAGCGAGGACAGCGGGTCCTGGAAGATCATGCCGATGTCCCGGCCGCGCCGGTCCCGCATGTCGTCCGGGCGCAGCTTCAGCAGGTCGGCGCCGTCGAAGTTGACCTCACCGGTGACCTTGTTGCCCCGCCGGGGCAGCAGGCCCATGATCGCCAGGCTGGTCACGCTCTTGCCGCAGCCGGACTCGCCGACCAGGCCCACGGTCTGCCCCGGCTCCACGCTGAAGCTGACGTTGTCGACCGCGGTGAACGGCCGCTCACCGCGACGCTGGAACACCACGCTCAGATCGCGTACGTCGAGCAGGCTCATCGGGTCACTTCCTCACCGTGCAGGTCCTTGGTCCGCATCGCCGTCACCGCCGGCTCTTCGGGTCGATCGCCTCGCGCATGCCCTCACCCAGCAGGGTGAAGCCCAGCGCGACCACGATGATCGCGACCGCCGGGTAGTAGGCCAGCTCCGGCCGGACCTCGAAGTAGCGCTGACCGTCCACACCGAGCATCAGGCCCCACTCGGCGCGGTTGATGTCGGGGTCGCCGAGACCGAGGAAGGACAGCGACGCCGCCTCCAGGATCGCGGTGGAGAGGGTCAGCGTGGCCTGCACGATCACGGCGGTCATGGCGTTGGGCAGCATGTGCCGGAGCACGATCGAGCCCTGCTTGACACCGAGCGCCCGGGCGGCCAGCACGTGGTCGCTCTCCCGTTGGGCGAGCATCGAACCGCGCAGCAGCCGGGCGAAGATCGGCACGTTGACGATGGCCACCGCCAGGATGACAGTCCACTGGCTGGACCGGCTCGCCATGGCCACCAGGCTGATGGCGAGCAGCAGGGCCGGCAGGGCCAGCATCACGTCGGTGAAGCGCATCAGGATGTTGTCGACCCAGCCGCCGAAGGCGCCGGCGATCGCGCCGATCAGCACGCCCAGGGCCAACCCGATCAGCGTGGCGAGCACGCCGACGAAGAGCGTCTGCCGGCTGCCGTGGATCATGCGGGACAGGAAGTCCCGGCCGAGCGGGTCGGAGCCGAGCGGGAACTCGCTGCTGGCGCCGGGGATGCTGTCCACGGTCAGGTTCTTCGTCAGCTCGTCGAAGCGCTGCGCGGGGTCGTGCGGCGCGAGCAGCGGCGCGAAGATCGCGATCAGGATGAACAGCGCCACGATGGACGCGCCGACGATCGCCGTCGGGTTGCGGCGCAGCCGGCGGAACGCGTCCCGGACCAGGCTCACGCCGCCCTTGTCGGCGGTGGCCTGGGCGAGCTGCTCCAGCCGGGCGCGCTTGCGCTCGCCGAGCCGGTCGATGCCGCGCGGGAGGGTGCCCTCGCGCTTCTCCTCGACGGCGGCGGGGTCCACGCTCTCGCGCGGTGTGCCCACGACGGGCCGGGTGATCGGGTCACTCATCGCACACGCACCCTCGGATCGATGAAGGCGTAGGAGAGGTCGACCAGGAGGTTGACCACCACGAAGACCAGCGCGGCCAGGAGGATCAGCGCCTGGAGCACCGGATAGTCGCGGCCGCCGCTGATCGAGTTGTAGATCAGCGTGCCGAGGCCGCCCCAGTTGTAGACCCGCTCGGTGAGCACCGCGCCGGAGAGCAGCGCGCCGGTCTGGAGGCCGATGGTGGTGACCACCGGCAGCAGGGCGTTCCGCAGGATGTGCCGGCCCCGGATGGTCTTGTGGCGCAGGCCCTTCGCCTCGGCGGTGCGGACGTAGTCCTCGTTGAGCACGTCGAGCACGCTGGCGCGGGTGATCCGCACGATCACCGCGAGCGGGATGGTGGCCAGGGTGAACGCCGGCAGGATGAGGTGCCACAGCGCGTCGCCGGTGGCGTCGAACTCCCGGGTGAGCAGCCCGTCGAGGACGAAGAAACCGGTCACGTCGGTGTTGTCCACCCCGGTGCTGATCCGGCCCGAGGGCGGGAACCAGTGCATGTTCTGGGTGAAGACGTCCTTGAGCAGGTAGCCCAGGAAGAAGATCGGGATCGAGATACCGAGCAGGGTGCCGGCGATGCTCAGGTTGTCGAGCAGCCGGCCGCGGTGCCGGGCGGCGAGGTAGCCGAGCGGCACGCCGAACCCGATGGCGATGATCATGGCGGCCGCGGCCAGCTCGATGGTGGCCGGGAAGGCGCGGCCGATCACCTCGGTGACCGGGTCGCCGCTCCGGATCGAGTTGCCGAAGTCGCCGGTCAGCAGCCGCTGCATGAACTTGGCGTACTGCACCAGGATCGGCTGGTCGTAGCCGAGGGCCTTGACCAGCAGGGCACGCCGCTCCGGCGTGGCCCGCTCACCGAGCAGCGCCTCGATCGGGCCGCCGGGGAGGTTCCGCAGCCAGACGAAGACCAGCAAGGACAGCCCTATCAGGGTCACCACCAGCTGCAGCAGGCGGCGGACTATGACTCGCAACATCTCTCACACACCAGATTCTCGGTAAACAGCGGGTCGGCCCGGGCCGGGAGAGAGAGCCCGGCCCGGGCCGATTCCACGTACGGCGTCAGCGGTCAGTAGCGCTTCAGCCGACGCTGACGGTGTTGAACCGCTCGTCGGTCAGGGGGCTGGCGACCAGACCCTTGACGTCCTTGGTGACCACGATGGCCGGCGGGGCGTGCCAGATCGGCACGGCCGGCAGCCACTTGGCGGCGATGTCGCGGTTGACCTGCTCCCACGCGGTCTTCTTGCCGGCCTCGTCGACAGTGGCGTCGGCCTTGGTGATCGCGTCGAACATCTCGGTCATCGCCTGGTCGCCGAACTCGACCTTGGCGCGGCCGAAGAAGGTGCCGACGAAGTTGCCCGGGTCGTTGTAGTCACCAGTCCAGCCGAGGATGTGCAGGTCCTGCTTGCCGAACTGCTGCACGTCGTCCTTGTAGCCACCGTTCCACGGGCGGGCCACACCGTTGACCTTGATGCCGACGGCCTGCAGGTCGTTGGCCAGGACGGTGAAGATCTCCTGCGGGTTCGGCATGTACGGCCGGGAGACGTCGGTCGGGTAGTAGAAGTTGAGCGTCAGGTTCTCGGCGCCCGCCTCCTTGAGCAGCTGCTTGGCCTTGTCGACGTTGTAGTCGTACTTCTGCACGTCCTGGGCGTAGCCGAGCACGGTGTCCGGCATGAACTCGTCGGCGACCTTGGTGCCACCCGGGCCCTTGGTCTGGACGAGCGCCTGGCGGTTGAGGGCGTAGGCGATCGCCTGGCGCACCCGCAGGTCCTTCAGCTTCGGGTTCTTCTGGTTGAAGCCGAGGTAGAGGATGTTGAACGCCGGGCGGTCGAGAACCTGGAAGCCCTCGCCCGCGAGCGCCTTCCGGTCGGCCGGAGCCGGGAAGTCGATGCCCTGGACGGTGCCCGCCCGCAGCTCCTGCTTGCGGGTGTTCTCATCCTCGATGATCTTGATGACGAGCTTGTCGACCTTGGCCTTCTCGCCCCAGTAGTCGGGGTTCCGGTTCAGGGTGATCTCACCCTTGGCCTTGTCCCAGCCGCCGAAGGTGAACGGGCCGGTGCCCACCGGGTGCTCGTTGGCGAACGCGCTGTACTCGAACGAGTCGCCGTTCTGCTTCACCGTGTCGGCGTCGTACTTCTTCAGCGCCTCGGGGCTGGCGATCGACAGCGCGGTCAGCGCGAAGGCGCCGGGGAAGGCGCCCTTGTAGCGGTTCATCGTGACGACGGCGGTGCCGTCGTCCTTCGCCTCGCACTTGTTGTAGACCGGCTCGCCGACGCCCTCGGCCTCGTTCTTGGCGAACCCGCCGAAGACGTCCGAGTAGTAGATCATCTGCGACTGGGCGGCGGCGCCCTTCATGTTGAACCAGCGGTCGAAGTTGAAGCAGACCGCGGCGGCGTTGAACGGGGTGCCGTCGTGGAACTTCACGTTCTTGCGCAGGTGGAAGGTCCAGACCTTGCCCTCGGGGTCGTGCTCCCAGCTCTCCGCCAGGGCGCCCTGCAGATCGGCCGTGCCCGGCTTGTTCTGCACGAGGGTGTCGTACATCTGCCGGATCGGCCGGAAGGACTCCCCGTCGTCGTTGAAGATCGGGTCGAAGTTCTTCGGGTTACCGGCGCCCGCGAAGACGAAGGTGCCGCCGGTCTTGGCCCCACCGCTGTCCTCGTCGCGCTCGCTCTTCGCGCAGCCGGACGCCCCGACCGCCAGAGCGGCGGCGGCCGCGAGGGCCACGGCCGCTTTAAGCCTGCTCGCCTGCATCTCTCACCTCTGTCATGCGCATGTGTCCACGCCGAGCTGTGACTCAGTCCGTGTGCGGGAGGCTATGACACGACACACAGAATGCGGAACGCCCGTTAGGCAATCGCTACCAAGCCGACACCAAGTGGCCGGGTCTGACAGCGGCGGATCTCCCGACAAACAGGACTGTCACAGCCGCGAGCAGATAGTGGGATCGGATGAATCGGGGCATAACAGGTCAGTCGACGGCCGAATGGCGAGCGGGTGGCGAATCGCACTCGTCCCACATTCCGGATGGACGGACGACGCCGGCCGGCCCCCCGAACGGGACCGGCCGGCATGGTCGTGGGCGGGTCAGATCGCCCGGCGGCCCTCGAACGCGCGGCCCAGCGTGATCTCGTCGGCGTACTCCAGGTCGCCGCCGACCGGCAGCCCGCTGGCCAGCCGGGTCACCGCGATGCCCATCGGCTTCACCATCAGCGCCAGATAGGTCGCGGTCGCCTCACCCTCGGTGTTCGGATCGGTGGCCAGGATCAGCTCGCGCACCGCGCCGCCGCCCAGCCGGGTCATCAGCTCCCGGATCCGCAGGTTGTCCGGGCCGATGCCCTCCAGCGGGTTGATCGCGCCGCCGAGCACGTGGTAGCGACCGCGGAACTCACCGGTCCGCTCGATCGCCACGACGTCCTTCGGCTCCTCGACCACGCAGAGCACCTCGTCCGTGCGCCGCGGGTCGCGGCAGATCCGGCACTGCTCCGACTCGGCCACGTTGTAGCAGGTGGTGCAGAACCGCACCAGCTCCTTGACCTTGCGCAGCGCACCGGCCAGCCGGTTCACGTCGGCCGGATCCGCCGAGAGGACGTGGAACGCGATCCGCTGGGCACTCTTCGGGCCCACGCCCGGCAGCCGGCCCAGCTCGTCGATCAGGTCCTGGATGGCACCCTCGTACATCTGCCGGCTCAGAACCCGGGCAGGCCGAGGCCGCCCATCCCGCCCGCGACCGGGCCCATCTTCTTCTCGGTCAGCTCCCGGGCGGCCTCGGCGGCGTTGTGCACGGCGGCGACGACCAGGTCCTCCAGCGTCTCCACGTCCTCCGGGTCGACCGCCTTCGGGTCGATCTTGATCGCCTTCAGCTCACCGGTGCCGGCGACGGTGGCGGTGACCAGACCCCCACCGGCGGTGCCGGTCAGCTCGGTCTCGGCCAGCTCGGCCTGGGCCTTGGCGATCTGCTGCTGCATCTTCTGCGCCTGCTTCAGCATCTGCTGCATGTTCGGCTGTCCACCTGGGCGCACGGATGGCTCCTTCTCGCACTCGTCTGATCGGCCGCGCCCAGCCTAGTCTGGCGGCGGCACTGCTCCTCGGCGGTCGACGCGCTCTAGCGCGCGTCCACCTCGTCGATCTTCTCGGCCCCGAACGCCTCGCGCAGCAACTGCACTGCCTGCTCCTCGCTGGACTGCCGCGCGGTCCGCTCGTCGATCACGTCGTCCAGCGGCTCGTCGCCCGGATCGAAGCCCTCGTAGGCGGGCGCCGCCGGGGCCGCGCCCGCCGACCGGTTACCGACCGGCCCGTCGTAGTCCGGGTCGTAGGGCGGCTCGCCGGCCCAGTCGGCGTCCGCGGTCTTCCGGGTCGCCTGCGCCGCCCGCGGGCCCTTGCTCGGCCCGCCACCGGCGGCGGCCGCCGCCGCGGCCGCCCGGGCCGCCGCGATCGCGCTGTTCTTCGCCGTGCCACCGCCCGCCGGCGCCGTGGCCGGTGGTCCGGCCGGCCTGGGTACGGCGGGCGCGGAACCGCCCGACCCGGTGGCGGTCGTCGTGGGCGCGGTCATCGAGGTGGCGGCCGAGGCAGCAGCCACGGTGACGGGTGCCGCGCCGCCCGGACGGGCGGGTAGGGGCCAGTCTTCGCTGTCGGCAGCCGCCGGAGCGGCGCTGTCGCCCGCCGGCAGTCCGGTGGCCCCCGGCCGGGCCGGTTCCGGCCAGTCCTCCTCGTCGTCGTCCCCGCCGGCAGCCGCCCCGCGAGCGGCAGGGCCACCGGAGGGCTCGGACGTGCGGGCGGCGCCACCGGACGGGCCGGCGTTCCCGCCCCGGCCCCCGGCCTGGGTTCCCGCGGTGTCGGACGGCCCGGCCGGGCGGACCGGATCCGCCGCCGGACGGGCCGGTGCGGCATCCGGACCGGCCGCCGAGCGGGTCGGGTCGGCCTCGGGCGCCGGACGGGACGAACCGGAGGGGCGGGACGGGCCGCCGAGCGAGGCCGCGCCCCGCTCGCCGGCCACCTCGCACCGGATCTGCCAGCGGCCGCCCAGCTCCTCGTAGAGCGCGTCGGTGAGCACGGCGGCGTGGTCGGCCATCATCTTCGCCAGCACCGTCGACTTCACGGTCAGCACCAGCGTGTCGCCGTCCAGGTCGCGGACCACCGCGTCGCGCATCAGCGCCGCGATCCGCTTGTTGCTCCGGTTGACCTTGCCGACCACCTCCGGCCAGACCCGGCGCACCGCCACGGCGTCCAGTGCGCCGGCCGGGGCCGCGCCGGGGCGCGGCGGCTCGGGGGTCGCCGGATCGGGCAGCACCGCCGAGGCGGGCACCGGCCGCCGGGCGGGAGCACCGGACGCCGGACCGACGGCCGCCCCAGCACCGGGCGTCCGGTCGGTCGGGCCAGGCTGGGCCGAGCCGGCCCGGTCGGCGGGGCGGGTGCCCGGGCCGGGCTGGGCGGGACCGTTCGTGGCCGGGTCGGCGGGGCGGGCCGGCGCCGAGCGGGTACCGGCCGCCGCGGCGGCGGCGCGGGCGGCGGCCGCCCCGGTCGGGGCACCGGCAGCCGCCGGCGTGCCGGCGGTCTCGACGTCGGACGCGGCGGCAGCCGCGGTCGGGGCGGGACTGGCCGGGCGTACCTCCGGGGCGGGAGCGACCGGCGCGGGGCCGGCGGCGGCCGGCGGCGGCTCGGCGCCACCCAGGGTGAGCCGGCGTTCCATCCGCTCCAGGCGCTGGAGCAGGCCGCCGGTCGAGTCGTCAACGCCGGGCAGCAGCATCCGGGCGCAGATCAGCTCCAGCAGCAGCCGGGGCGCGGTGGTGCCGCGCATCTCGACGAGGCCGTTGTGCACGATGTCGGCGCAGCGGGACAGGGTGGCCGGGCCGAGCCGCTGGGCCTGGGCGGCCATCCGCTCGATCTGGTCGTCGGGGCCGTCGATCAGGCCCTTGGCGGCGGCGTCGGGCACCTGCTGCAGGACGATCAGGTCGCGCAGCCGCTCCAGCAGGTCGGAGGCGAACCGGCGCGGGTCGTGCCCGGCCTCCGCGACCCGGTCGACGGTGGCGTACGCGGCCGCGCCGTCCCCGGCGGCGAGCGCGTCGCACATCTCGTCGATGAGGGCGGAGTCGGTGACGCCCAGCAGCGCGGCGGCCCGGGCGTAGCTGACGCCCTCCGGGCCGGCGCCGGCGATGAGCTGGTCGAGCACGGAGAGGCTGTCCCGGGCGCTGCCGCCACCGGCGCGCACCACCAGCGGGAACACTGCCGGCTCGACCTTCACGCCCTCGGCCTCGGTCAGCTGCTCCAGGTAGGGTCGGAGCACCTTCGGCGGGATCAGCCGGAACGGATAGTGGTGGGTCCGCGACTTGATCGTGCCGAGGACCTTCTCCGGTTCGGTGGTGGCGAAGATGAACTTGACGTACTCCGGGGGCTCCTCGACAAGCTTGAGCAGGGCGTTGAAGCCGGCCGACGAGACCATGTGCGCCTCGTCGATGACGTAGATCTTGAACCGGCTGCGGGCCGGCGCGAAGAACGCCTTCTCGCGAAGCTCACGGGCGTCGTCGACACCGCCGTGGCTGGCCGCGTCGATCTCGATGACGTCGATCGACCCGGCGCCGTCGGTGGCCAACGAGCGACACGACTCACACTGCCCGCACGGTTCGGGCGTGGGCCCCTGCTCGCAGTTGAGCGAGCGGGCCAGGATCCGGGCGCTGGAGGTCTTGCCGCAGCCCCGGGGGCCGGAGAAGAGGTAGGCGTGGTTGAGCCGCCCGCTGCGCAGCGCCTGCGACAGCGGCTCGGTGACGTGCTCCTGGCCGATGACCTCGGCGAACGTACGGGGCCGGTACTTGCGGTAAAGGGCCAGTGCCACCCGTCCCGCCTCCTCTCGACCGAGCCATTCTGCGCCGGTCGGCCCCGGGTGACCACCCACCACCCCGTGACCTGACCCGCAGGGACGTTACCGGCACCCGGAGACAGAAAGGCCCCCCGTGCACCCGTCAGAGCCCGCTTATCCTTGCTGCCTTCCGGCCCTGGGGAGGTTCACGAGATGCACGCCGCACGGGGGGTGCCGCCAAGCCTACCCGACCCGGGGTGGATCTTCAGGGGGTGGTGGGGTGTCCCGCCCGTCGGGGACCTGTATCCTGGCTCGCGGAGGATTCGCCTAGAGGCCTAGGGCGCACGCTTGGAAAGCGTGTTGGGTTAACACCCTCACGAGTTCGAATCTCGTATCCTCCGCCGTCGACGCGAGGGCCGGCTCCCGCCGTGGGGCCGGCCCTTCGTCGTTCCCCGGCCGCCCGCAACGCGGCGTCTGATCGCCGCCAGACTCCCCGCCCGCCACCGACCAGGCTTGTGGCATGACCGGAGTTCTGGACGGAAAAGTGGCATTGGTGACCGGCGGCAGCCGGGGTATCGGGGCCGCCGTGGCACTGCGGCTGGCGCAGGAGGGCGCCGACGTGGCGCTGACCTACGAGCGGCGCGCCGACCGGGCGGCCGAACTGGTGGAGCAGATCAAGGCGGTGGGGCGGCGCGCCCTGGCGGTGCCGGCGGACAGCGCCGACCCGGCCGCGGCGCGCGCGGCGGTCGGCCGGGTCGCCGGTGAGTTCGGCCGGCTCGACGTGCTGGTCAACAACGCCGGGGTGTTCCTGACCGGCCCGGTGACGGAGCTGGGCCCGGACGAGGTCGAGCGGACCATAGCGGTGAACGTGCGGGCGCCGTTCGTGTTCGCGCAGGCGGCGGTCGGGCACCTGGGCGACGGTGGCCGGATCGTGAACATCGGGAGCAACGTGGCCGAGCGGGCCGTTTTCCCCGGTCTCGCCCTCTACTCGATGAGCAAGACGGCCCTGCTCGGCCTGACCCGGGGCCTCGCCCGGGAGCTGGGCGGTCGGGGGATCACCGTGAACCTGGTGAACCCCGGGCCGACCGACACCGAGGCGAACCCGGCGGACGGGCCGAACGCGGACGCCATCCGCGGGTTCACCGCCCTGGGTCGCTACGCCGCGCCCGCCGAGATCGCCGCCGTGGTGGCCTTCCTGGCCGGGCCGGACGGCGGCTACGTCACCGGCGCGACGATCAACGCCGACGGCGGCTTCACCGGCTGACCGACGCCGCGGCAGGGGCCGGCTCCTCCGGGGTCGGCCCCTGCCGGGGTACGCCGTCAGCCCCGCTCCGCCGTCCCGGCGGCCGGGGCGGTCTGCGGGGTGGCCGGTCCCGGCGCGGCTTCCTCCCCGCCGGCGGCACGCGGGCCGTCCGGTGCTGCGCCACGCGCGGCGTCAGGTGCGGCGGGGCGCGGGCCGCCCCGTAGCGCCCAGCCGGCGAGCAGGACGGCGCCGGCCGCCCCGGCCAGTTGGATCACCCGGTAGTCGACAAGTTCCAACAGGCCGGCGCCGGCCACGACGGCGAGCGTGCCGGGGCCGAAGGTGAGGGTGTTCACGGTCGCGGACACCCGCCCGATCAGCGCATTCGGTGTCTGCCGCTGCACCGCGGTCCAGACCGTGATCAGCACCAGCGGCGCCCCCACCCCGACCGCCAGGGTGCCGGCGGCCACCGGGACGAGGCCGGGCGCCCCCCGCAGCGCCAGGCCCGCGGCCAGGAGCGCGGCCGCGAGCGCGGTCACCCGCCGGTCGCCGAGCCGGCGCAACAGGGCGCCCGTGGCCAGTCCGCCGACCAGCGACCCCACGCCCTGCACCGTGCCGAGCACCCCGTTGAACTCGGGCGGCCGGTGCAGGCCGTCGTCCACCACCGCGTACGCGAGGGCGCCGTTGATCCCGATCAGCAGCATGGCGACTCCCGTGCAGGCGACGAGGTGCCGCAGCACGGCGTGGCGGCGCAGGTGCCCGAGTCCCTCGGCGAGCTGGCGGGTCCAGGGCTCGGCCGGGGGCGGGGGCGCCTCGCGGACCCGGATGAGGGAGAGCAGCAGCGCGGCGAGGGCGAAGGTGACGGCGTCGAGGAGCACCACGGGGCGCCCGCCGTACGCGGCGAAGAGGCCCGCGCCCGCCAGCGGGGCGACCAGCTTCATGCCCTCGTTGACAGTCATCCGCAGCCCGTTGAAGTCGCCGAGCAGCTCGCCGGGGACCACGGCCGGCACCAGCGCCGCCTCGGCCGAGTCGATCAGCACGAAGCTGACCCCGTACGCGACCATCACCGCGAAGATCAGCCAGACCAGGACGGCGGTGTCGACCAGCAGCACCGGCAGCAGGGCGGCCATAGCGAGGTGCAGCCAGATCAGCAGCGGCCGGCGGCGGAACCGGTCGGCCAGCACCCCGATCAGCGGGGCGATCAGGGCGGGCCCCCAGATGCCGAGGGTGACCAGCCCGGCCAGGCCGCTCGACCCGGTGAGGTCCTTCACCCAGATGCCGGCCACCAGGAGCATGGCCGCCGTGCCGAAGCCGGACACCAGCACCGCGGCCAGGTAGCGCGCGGCGTCGCGGCTGCCCAGCACCCTGGTCGTACCCCAGCTCATGGCACCTCCCCCGTGCGGTGCGATTCTGTCCACACGCGACCCCCAAGTCAATGCTTGGGGGTGAGGGTGCCGGCGGGTGCGGTTCAATGGCGGCCGTGAGCACCACCGACCCGCGCCTGCGCGCGCTGGCCCATCCGGTACGTCTGCGCATGCTCTCGTTGCTGTGGAGCGCGCCGCTCTCCGCCGCCGCGCTCGCCCGGGAGCTGGCCATCTCCCACGCTCTCGCCAGCCAGCACCTGCGCCGGCTGGACGCCGCCGGCCTTGTCGAACTGGCCGACGTGCGCGCCCGGCGCGGCGGCCGGGAACGCCGCTACCGGGCGGTACGCGGACCGTGGCTCACCGAGCAGCAGGAGGGGCAGCCGCTGCTCGCCGAGTCGCTCGCCCGCAACCTGCTCGACCGGGTGGCCCACCGCGCCCCGGGGACGGCCGGCGTCACCACCGACGCGGAGCTGTGGGTCTCCCCCGACGCCTGGGCGGCGGCCCGCCGGCGGCTGCAAGCGATCATGACCGAGCTGCACGACGCCGCCCAGCCGCCGCACGCGCCCGGTACGGTCCGGGTGGGCGCCACCCTCATGGCCTTCGAGATGACCGACCCGCCGCCGGCCGCCGAGGACTGACCGACCGTCGTACACATGTTCCATCCACAGCCTGTGGACGCCGAGGGGAGCGGATGAGTTACCAGCTCAGCGCGGTGGTCGCCGACGTCGAGCTGCTCCGCGAGCAGACCGCCGGCCTGGACCACGCGGTGCTCGCCGCGCTCCGCCAGGACTTCGCGCTGCTGCCGGTCACCCCGCAGCTCGTCGAGGAGCTGACCGGCCGGCTGCCCGACTTCGCCACCGGGGAGCCCTCGGCGGAGCAGCCGTTCCAGCTCGTCCTCTCGCCCGCCCTTGACGAACTGCTGGCCCGCTGGTCCCGGGAGGGTCCGGTGGCGTACCTGGAGGCGGAGTTCGCCGGCGGGCTCGGCCACCAGGCCGCGGCGGTCTGGCTGGGCGGCGAGCCGAGCTGGGGGCCCTGCTTCGACGACCGGCTGGACCGGCCGCGCGCCGAGTGGCCGATCAACGCGGCGCTCGCCCGGCTCGGCGCCGAGCCGGGGCCGTGGATCGACCCGTTCGCCGAACTGGGCCTGCACCTGGAGCGCGACACGGCCGGTTGGCTGGCGCACGGCCGGCGCGGACTCTCCGCGGACTACTGGGACGAGCTGGCCGAGGAGTGGGAACTGCGGCAATCCGACCAGCACCAGCAACCTCCACGCCCCGGTCCCGTTGGGGACTGGGGGATTGCATGAGATTGCGACAATTCGGATTCATCGCCGCACTGATGGCGGCCGCCTCGATCGCCGGCAGCGGCGTCCGTCCACAGGGACCGGACGTGCCGGCCCGGCCCGTCGGGGCCGCCGAGGTGGTAAGCCTCGACGGGCTCGGCAACGCCGAGTTCGGGGCCACCGAGGAGGACCTGGCCCGGCGCGGCGTGCTGCGCACCGACGAGGACGCGTGCGGGCCCACGCTGGCCGGGCACGGCTCGGTGAGCCCGATCTTCGTCGACGACCGGCTCGTCCTGCTGTGGCTCGACGACCCGATGAGCACACCCGAAGGGATCACCGTCGGCACGCCTGTCGACGCCGTGCACGCCGCGTACCCGTCGGTGGTCGACCTCGACGCTCCACAGGAGATGCACCGGTTCGACGGGCTGCTCGCCCGCAGCGGCGACCGCGCGTACCTCTTCCTGCACGACGGCAGCACGGTCCGGAAGATCATCGCCGGGTACGCGGACTGGGCCCGCCGCCTCTTCGACGAGGGCTACGGCCCCTGCTGACCGGACGCGGGTTGTGCGTGCGCCCCTGCGGACGGTAGAGACGACGCATGCGTCGGGTGGTCATGGTCGGCCTGTCGGTGATCGTCGTGGCCCTGCTGGGCGTGGCCACGAACGTCGCCACCGGGGCGCTGCCCGTGCGCTGGTCCCCGTACCTCTGGTTGGCCTGGCCGTTGGTCCTGCTGCTCGTGACGGTCCTCGTGGTCATCGAGGTGCAGCGCGGCCGGGAGCCGCGGCGGATGGGCACCGCCGGCGCGGCGCGGGCCCGGAAGGTGCTGCTGGAGCGGGTCCGCCGCTACTGGGTGACAAGCGTCCTGGACCGCTCCCTGTACGAGGAGGCGCGGATCGAGCTGGGCATCGCCGCGACCGCCGACGACCGCCGGCACCCGTGGAGCCTGCGGGCCAGCCACCGGGACGGCCTCACCGGCTCGCTGGACGACCGGACCTCGATGTCGGCAGTGTTCGACCAGCTCGACCAGGCGGTGGTCATCGTCGGCGCCCCCGGCGCCGGCAAGACGACCACCCTGCTGGAACTCGCCCGGGACCTGCTCGACCGCGCCGACCACGACCCGGACGCCCCGATCCCGGCCGTGTTCAACCTGTCCTCCTGGGCCACCCTCCGCCGACCCCTCGAGCAGTGGCTCGTCGAGCAGCTCACCGAGCGGTACGGCATACCGGCCGAACAGGCGACCGCCTGGGTGGCCGCCGGAGAGATCCTGCCGCTGCTGGACGGCCTCGACGAGGTGGCCGAGCAGCACCGCGACGCCTGCGCCGAGGCGATCGCCGCGTTCCACGGCCGGCAGCCGCTCACCCCGATCGCCGTCTGCTGCCGGCAGGCGGAGTACGCCCGGCTCCGGTCGGAGCTGCCCCTCTACGGCGCCGTCGCCATCCAGCCGCTGGACCGGTCGCAGATCGCCCGGTACCTCGACCGGCCAGGGCTGGGCGGCCTGCGGGACGCGCTCGACGCCGACCCCGAGCTGTGGAAGCTCGCCGACTCGCCGCTGATGCTCAGCATCATGGCGCTGGCGTACGCCGACCCGACCGGCGCGGACACCGACCGGGCCCCGGCCGGCTCCGGCCGCGAACGCCTCTTCACCCGTTACGTCGACACCATGCTGCGCCGCCGGCCGCACCCCGGGTATCCACCCGAGCGGACCGCCGGCCACCTCGCCACCCTCGCCCGGGTGCTGAGCCTGCGCGAGCAGACGGTCTTCGTGCTCGACATGATCGACGAGTCGTGGTCGGCCCGGCACTCGGCCGCGCTGTGGACCTCGACGGCGATCACCCGGCTGCTCAGCTGCACCGCGCTCGCCGCGCTGCTCAGCGCCGCCGGCTGGGCGCTCGGCTCGGTGACCGGCCTGGTGGTCGCCGGTGGCCTGCTGGGGCTGGCCGTGCTCATGTACGCGGCCAACTACGACGACCTGTTCGACCTGACCTGGGCCATCCGCGACCGCGAGGACCGCCGCCCGGAGAGCTGGGTGGTGGCCTGGACCACGGAGCTCGCGGGGCTGGAACGGTCCGTCCAGCTCTCGGCGCTCGTCGCCGGCGCGGCCGTCGGCGGGCTCACCGGCTGGCTCGCCCCCGGCGGGCCGAGCTGGACCACCGGCCTCGGCTACGGCGCCGGGACCTTCCTCGCCACGGTGGTCGCCCTGGTCGGCCTCGACAGCGCCCAGGTGCTGCTCTACTTCCGGCCGCCGCCGCCCCGTACCGGCCGCCGCGAGCTGCCCAGCCCGTTGCTGCGGCAGCGGCTGACAGTCATGGCCGGCACTTTCCTCACGCTCGGTGTGGGCGTCGCCGTGCTCGGCTTCGTGCCGGTCGCGCTGGCGCGGGGCGCGATGGAGGCGCTCCGCTTCGCGGTGCTGCTGGGTGGCGGCACGAGCCTCCTGCTGTTCAGCGTGGTAGCGGTCTCCCCGATGATCGAGCAGGCCCTGGTCCGGCGGCGGCTCGCCCGGGCGGACCTGGTGCCGTACCCGCTGCTGCCGTTCCTCGACCACGCGGTGCAGTGCCTCTTCCTGCGTCAGGTCGGCGACGGCTACATCTTCGTGCACCGGGAACTGCTCGACCACTTCGCCGAGCGGGCCGAGGCCGACATGCCGCTGCTGCGGTTCCGCGCCGCCGCGCAGGCCCGGCGGGAGGGGACGCGACCGGGCGCGGCGCCGGCACGGCAGGATCCAGCGGAGCCCACCTCGACGCGGTGACCAGGACCGGCACGGCGGAACTACGATCCACTCATGCCCGAATCCTCCGGATTGCCGGACCTTCCCCGTACGCCGGCGGCGACGGCGGCGCTGTCCGTGGCCACCCGCTACTGCTCGCCCGCGCTGCTCAACCACTCCATCCGCTCGTACGTGTGGGGGGTGACGTACGCGGGCGCACACGGCATCGCGTTCGACGACGAGCTGTACTACGTCTCGGCGCTCCTGCACGACACCGGGCTCACCGAGCCGTTCGACAGCCACTCGCTCCCGTTCGAGGAGGCCGGCGGGCACCTGGCGTGGGTGTTCGGAGTGGCCGCCGGCTGGCCCGAGGCCCGCGCGGCCCGCGCGGAACACGTCATCGTGACCCACATGCGCGCCGACGTGTCCGCCGCCGAGGACGCCGAGTCCCACCTGCTCCAGGTCGCGACGTCCTGGGACGTGGCCGGACGGCGCCCCGAGGAGTTCTCCGAGGCTCTCACTGGAAAGGTGCTCGACCGGTATCCCCGACTGGACTTCGCCACCGAGTTCCTGGCCTGGTTCGAGGACCAGGCCGAACGCAAGCCGTCCAGCGCGGCGGCACGGTCGGTCGAATCCGGCGGGCGCCTCCGGATCTCCGCGCACCCGCTGGACGTCTGACCGCCCCGGCTCCGACGACGAAAGCGGAACGCCCGGCCGATCCTCACGGATCGACCGGGCGTTCGCGCGCACGAGCGGTGGCGGCGGGATTTGAACCCGCGGAGGGCGTAAACCCTCACACGCTTTCGAGGCGTGCTCCTTAGGCCACTCGGACACGCCACCGCCGAGTAGGGTACAGGACCCCGGGTCTGGACGCCGAACCGGTATCCCCCGGCCCGGCCTGGCAGGATCTTTGCCATGAGTACGCACATCGGCGCTGAGCCGGGAGAGATCGCCGAGCGGGTCCTGATGCCGGGCGACCCGCTGCGGGCCAAGTGGATCGCGGAGACCTACCTCGAGGACGCCCGCTGCTACACGACGGTTCGCGGCATGCTGGGCTTCACCGGCCGCTGGAACGGCGTCGAGGTCTCCGTCCAGGGTTCCGGCATGGGCATGCCGTCCGCCTCCATCTACGCCCACGAGCTGGTCAACGAGTACGGCGTGAAGACGCTGATCCGGGTCGGTTCCTGCGGTGCCCTGACCGAGGACCTCCAGCTGCGGGACGTGGTGGCGGCGATCGGCTCGTCCACCGACTCGAACATGAACCGGATGCGGTTCGACGGGCTGATCGACTACGCCCCGGTGGCCGATTTCGGGCTGCTGCGTACCGCTGTCGAGGTGGCCGAGCGGCGCGGCATCAGCATGCGGGTCGGCCCGATCCTGGCGGCGGACGCGTTCTACACCGACCGGCCGGACCTCTACGACACCCTCGCCGACTACGGCGTGCTCGCGGTGGAGATGGAGTCGGCGGCGCTCTACACGATCGCGGCCCGTTTCAAGGCCCGCGCGCTGACCGTGCTGACTGTCAGCGACCACATCAAGACCGGCGAGAAGACCACGTCGCAGGAGCGCGAGCAGACCTTCGGCCAGATGGTCGAGATCGCCCTGGACACCATCATCGCCTGACCGACCCGATCCTCGACCGCCCCGTCACCGCCAGGTGGCGGGGCGGTCGCGTTACCGGGGTCACACAAAAGAATACGACCGGTCGTTCTTATTTCCGTTAGGCTGCCCGCATGACCTCCGACGGCCGCGTCGCCCGCGGCGACCGCACCCGCACCGCGGTGCTCGACACCGCCGTGGCGCTGGCCACCGAGGTCGGCCTGGACGGGCTCTCCCTCGCCCAGCTCGCCGACCGTCTCGGGGTCAGCAAGTCCGGCCTCTTCGCGCACTGGCGCTCGAAGGAGGCGCTGCAACTCGCCACCGTCGACCGGGCCGTCGCCCAGTGGGAGGAGCGGATCGCCGCCCCGGCCCTGCGCGCACCCCGGGGCGTCCGCCGGCTGCGCGCGCTGCACGAGGCCCGGATCGGGTTCTACGCCGCCCGGGTGCTGCCCGGCGGCTGCTTCTTCGCCAACACCGAGTTCGAGTACAACGCCCGCCCAGGCCCGGTCCGGGACCGGCTCGCCGAGGCGTTCGGCCGGTGGACCGCGTTCCTCGAACGCCTCGTCCAGGAGGCCGTCGACCTCGGTGAACTCCCCGCCGACGTGGACGTGCCGCTGCTGGCGTACGAGATCGACGCGCTCGGGATCAGCGCGGCGATGCGGTCCCGGATGCTCGACCCCGACGCCACCTACCGGCACGCCCGCCAGGGCCTGCTGAACCGGTTGCGGGCGCTCTGCCCGGATCCGGCCCTGCTACCGGAAGGCCAGCCATGAGCCAGCAGTTCGGGCACGTCGAGCACGTCCCCGTGCACTTCGACGACCTCGACGCCATGGGCATCCTGCACAACGCCCGCTACGCGGTGCTGCTGGAGCGCGCCCTGACGCCCTACTGGGCCGAGCGCGGAGTCGCCTTCAACGGTGACCTGCGGAGCGCCCCGGACGTGTTCCACGCGGTCCGCGAGTTCACCATCACCTACCGGGCCCCGGTCACCGGGGTCGGGCCCGTGGCGGTGCACTTCTGGTTGGAGCACTTCGGCACCAGCAGCGCCCGCTACGCCTTCGAGTTCCGCTCGGTGGACGGCGCCGTCCTGCACGCCGACGGCACCCGGTCGATCGTCCGGCTGGACCCGGCCACCATGCGCCCCACCGCCTGGACCGAGGCCGGTCGCGCCGTCGCCGAGACGCTGCTGCGTTCCGCCCCGCAACCCGCCTGACCGGGCGGGTCAGCGGAAGAAGGCGCGCAGCAACGCGACGCTCTCCGCCTCCCGCACCCCGCCGTACACCTCGGGGCGGTGGGTGAGACGGCGGTCGCGCAGCACGTCCCACAGCGAGCCGACGGCGCCGGTCTTCGGCTCCCACGCGCCGAAGACCACCGTCGAGACCCGGGCCAGCGCGATCGCCCCCGCGCACATCGTGCACGGCTCCAGGGTCACCACCAGGGTGCAACCCTCCAGCCGCCAGCGGCCCAGCCGCTCGGCGGCCCGGCGCAGCGCCAGCACCTCGGCGTGCGCCGTCGGGTCGCCGGTCAGCTCCCGCTCGTTGCGGCCGATGGCCAGCTCGGCGCCGTCCGGGCCGTAGACGACCGCGCCGACCGGGACGTCCTCGATCGCGTCGGCGCCGTCGGCGGGCACGCTGTCCGGGCCGGTCACCGCGACCTCCAGGGCCCGGCTCATCCACAGCTCGTGCCGCTGCCGGCGGCCCACGCCGTCCAGGTCGGCGAACCCCTCGTCCGCACCGGGACCGACCCGCGCCGGCCGGCCGGGGGTGGGCTGCCCCGGGCGTACGGTCTCCAGGGCCGGATCGGTGGCGTCGGCGGGCTCCGCCCCGCCGGTCCACGCCGGCCCGGGCGGCTCAGACCTCACGCAGCTCCTCGACCTCGTCGGCGCAGCCGAGCACCTGGCAGATCTCGGCGGTGACGTCGGCCGGCATCATCCCCTCGGAGCCGCTGAGGGCGAGCAGCTTCGGCGCCGGGATGCCCAGGTCGGCGAGGATGTCGGCGTCGCCCACCGGGTCGGCCTCCGGATCCACGGCCGGCTGCTCGGACTCCTCGTCGCCACCGGTGGCCGGGCGCGGCTCGTCGCCGTCCTCCAGCCCGGTGACCGAGGTCTTCAGGTCCCCGACCAGCAGCGCACCCAGCCGGGACTCCTCGGCGTACGCGGAGTCGGAGCCGAAGACCCGCAGGTCCTCCCCCTCGTCCAGGCGCAGGATCACCAGGTACGTGTCGTCGGCCTCGACGAAGAGCAGCGAGAGGTCGGCGTCCGGCTCGACGTCGCGCAGCCGGTCGGCCACCTCCTCGATGTCGGTGACGCCCCGCAGGCTCACCTCGTCGGCGGTCCAGGCGCCCTCGACGCGCGCCACGGCAGCAGCGAAGTACGACACGGTCCCCCCAAATTGGCCTCGGCAGCACGCCGACTCGTCACGCGATGCACGTTAACCGGTCGGGTCGGCAGCCGACCGGTCAACGCCCCGAAGGGCCGGCCGTTACCGGAGAAAGTCGGTCAGCCGGCGATGCGTCGGCGGGTGGCGATGAGCTCCCGCAGACGCTCGCTGCGGGCCCGCTGCGGCCGTTCACGCTGCCGCACGGTGCGGGCACCGGCCAACTCGGCGAGGAGTTGCAGGCGACGGCGGCTCCGCTCGGGGTCGAGCCGCGGCGGGGTGGTCCAGGCCATACCGCGAGCGTGAACCGTCACCGCGCGTACGTCAAGACGGCCTTCACTACGCAGTGAAACCGGCACGCTGGGTCACCAGAGCGGCCAGTCGCCGCTCTGCGCCCAACGCACCGCGACGATCGCCGCGGCGACGCTCCAGCCACCCGCCGTGACGATCGCGACCCCGGTGGCCACCCCACGGTCACCGTGCCGGACCAGCACCGCGGCGGCCAGCCAGGCCAGCCCGCCGGCGAACAGCGTCCACCACGCGTAGCCGGGGACGTCCCGGCCGAGCAGGCCGAACAGCAGCAGCCAGGCGAAGGCGGTCACCGCGCCGACCGCGACGCCGGCGCCGGTGACCGGGTGCGGCTCGCGGTAGCTGGGCCGCATCGGCGCCCCGGACGGGAAGAGCCCCGACGGGGTACGCGGCAGCGGCCGCACCGGCCCCGCGCCGGGCTCGCCGGCCACGCCCTGCCAGCCGTTCGTCACCGCTGCCCCCCTCACGGAACGTAGATGTGCCAAGGTCACGCAGAGCGACCGCGCGGAACGGACCTGTCTCAGCGTTCGTCCCCACGGTAGTGGTCTGTCAGGATGGCCGGATGCGCTCGCCATCGATCGGACGTCGCGCGCGTCCGGCGTACCCGGTCCTGCTGCTCGTGGCGGCGCTGGCCGCCGGGTGCGCCCCTGGCGACCGCCCCACCTCGGCGCCGGGCAACTCCTGGCAGGGCCCGAGCACGCGGGCCACCGGGGCGCGGCCGACCGAACCGGCCGTCCCCACGGCGTCGGCCGCCCCGCCCACGCCGGCCCCGTCGCCGACCCGCACCGACGTGCCGCACGTCTTCCCGGTCCGCGCCGGCAACGTCGCCTACCACCCGACCCACTCCGCGTACCCGGGGACGGACATCTTCGCCGACTGCGGCGAGCCGGTGGTGGCGGTCACCGACGGGGTGATCCTGGAGGTGAGCCGGGTCGACAGGTTCAGCAGGCGGGGGCCGCTCGGCCCGTACAACGGCGGGTTGTCGGTCTCGCTGCTCGGCGACGACGGGGTCCGCTACTACGGGTCGCACCTGAGCGCGATCGCCACCGGCGTCGACGCCGGGGTCCGGGTGCGGGCCGGGCAGCAGCTCGGCAAGGTGGGCCGCACCGGCAACGCCAACAACGTCTGCCACCTGCACTTCGGGCTCTCCCCGAAGTGCACGGGCCACGACGACTGGTGGATCCGGCGCGGCGTGGTCTGGCCGGCGAAGTACCTCGACTCGTGGCGCAAGCGGGGCAACCGCTCGCCGGCCGCCGAGGTGACCGCCTGGCAGCGCCGGCACGGCTGCCCGAAGGTGCCGACCGACTCCGCCGCGGCCGGCTGACCGCCGTCCACTCCCGACACCCCGGGCGACACCGCGCGGCGGGCCGCGCGGGCGCGTAGGTTGCAGGGCATGAGTGCCCGGGACCCCATCGCCGACCTGCGGCGGATCGCGTTCCTGCTGGAGCGGGCGAACGAGGCCACCTACCGGGTCCGGGCGTTCCGGTCGGCGGCCAAGGCGCTCGCCGCCCTGCCGGCCGGCGAGGTGGCCGAGCGGGCCCGCACCGGCAAGCTCACCGAGCTGTCCGGGGTCGGCGACGTCACGGCCCGCTGCGTGGCCGAGTCGCTGGCCGGCGAGGAGCCGGTCTACCTGCGCCGGCTGGTCGCCACCGAGGGCACCGACCTCGACGAGGCCGCGGCGAAGCTGCGGGACGCGCTGCGCGGCGACTGCCACACCCACTCGGACTGGTCCGACGGCGGCTCACCCATCGAGGAGATGGCCCTGGCGGCGGTCGAGCTGGGGCACGAGTACGTGGTGCTCACCGACCACTCGCCCCGGCTCACGGTGGCCCGGGGGCTCACCGCGGACCGGCTGCGCAAGCAGCTCGACCACGTGGCCGCGGTGAACGAGGCGCTGCCGAAGGGCTTCCGGATCCTCACCGGCATCGAGGTGGACATCCTCGCTGACGGGTCACTCGACCAGGACGAGGAGTTGCTGGCCCGGCTCGACGTGGTGGTCGGCTCGGTGCACAGCGGCCTCAACGACGACCGGGCGAAGATGACCCGCCGGATGCTGGCCGCGATCGCCAACCCGCACCTGGACGTCCTGGGCCACTGCACCGGGCGGATGGTCTCGTCCCGGCCTGCCGGGGTGACCGGCCCGGGTGACCGGGGGCACCGGGCGCGTACCCGCAAGGAGAGCGACTTCGACGCGGACGCGGTCTTCGCGGCCTGCGCCGAGCACGACGTGGCCGTCGAGATCAACTCGCGGCCGGAGCGGCAGGACCCGCCCAAGCGGCTGATCCGCCGCGCCCTGGAGGCCGGTTGCAAGTTCGCCATCAACACCGACGCGCACGCCCCCGGCCAGCTCGACTGGCAGCGCTTCGGCTGCGAGCGGGCCGCGCTGTGCGGCGTGCCGGCGAGCCGGGTGGTCAACACCTGGAAGGCCGACCGCCTGGTGAAGTGGACGGCCGGCCGAGGATGAGCCGCCGTGGTGGCGGCATCCGGGATCCGGACCCCGCCACCTCGCCGGTGCGACGGTCAGCGGCCGGCCGGCACCGCCGGGCGGGTGGCGGCGGCGGGGACGGACGCCGGCCGGCGCCGGCCGAGCATCCCCTGCGCGACGGCCACGCCGAGCAGCACGACCAGGGCGCCCACCGGCTGGTGCCAGTTCATCCGCTCGCCGAGCACCACCGCGCCGACCAGCACCGCGAACACCGGGATCAGGTAGGTGACCGTGGAGGCGGTGCTCGCACCGGCCACGCGGATGTTGCGCAGGTTGATCACGAAGGCCAGCCCGGTGCCGAGCGCGCCGAGCGCCAGCACGGAGGCCACCACCTTCGCGGAGAGGCCGGTCGGCACTGGCGGCGCGCCCGCCACCAGCGGCGCGACCAGCGCGAGCTGCGCGGTCGCCACCAGCAGCTGGGCCGCCGACAGCGACAGGCCGGAGTACGAACTGCCGGCGATGAACTTCTTCTGGTACGGGATGGCCACCCCGTAGCAGGCCGCCGCGCCGAGGCACATGAGCTGGCCGGTGAAGTGCGACCCGCCCACGCCCTCCCAGACGCCGAGCACCACGAGCACGCCGGCGAAACCCAGCCCGAGCCCGATCGCGCGCCGCACGGTCAGCCGCTCGGTGCGGAACACCAGCACCGCCAGCGGCAGCACGATCAGCGGCGTGGTGGCGTTCCAGATGCCGGCGAGCATCGACTCCACCCGCTGCTCGCCGAAGCCGAACAGGGTGAACGGCAGGGCCACGCCGAAGGCGGCCACCACCACGAGGTGTGCCCAGACCCGGGGCTCGCGGGGCAGCCGGTCGCGCAGCACGGCCAGCACCACCAGCAGCGTCACGGCGCCGGTGGCCACCCGGTAGAGAGTGAGGTGCAGCGGGTGCAGCTCGGCCACCCCCACCTTGATGAAGAGGAAGCTGGAACCCCAGATCATGCCGAGCGCGACGAATCCGGGCAGCCAGCTCCGCAGTGCGGCCCGGTCAGGAGTGGTATCCGCTGTCACCCCTGACACTCTGCCGTAGGGGTACGACGAAGTCCCGCGAAAATCGGACGCCGTGTCGACCGCCACAGCGGCTCCACCACGCCGGCCCCTGCTCCTTCGAACACGACGAACTTGGTCGACAACGGGGTGGCGCGGTCACGTAGGGTCGCAGCGTGGGACGAATCGATGACCTCGCCAACCGCTACGTGGCCGACTGGGCTCCGCTGAGCCCGACCGGCGCCACCTACGTCGGTATCGCCGGCTACGACGACAAGCTCGACGACCTCTCCCCGGACGGCTACGCGGCCCGCGCCGACCTGACCCGGCGCACCCTCGCCGACCTCGACGTGACCGAGCCGGACACGGAGTCGGAGCGGACCGCCAAGGAGGCGATGCAGGAGCGTCTCGGCCTGGAGCTGGCCCGCTACGAGGCCGGCGAGGCCAGCAGCGAGGTCAACGTGATCGCCAGCGGGTTGCACGACCTGCGGATGGTCTTCGACCTCATGCCGACCGAGGGCGACGACGCCAAGGCGAACGTGGCCGCCAGGCTCAACGGCTTCGCGGGCGCGCTGGAGGGCTACAAGCGCACGCTGCGCGAGGCGGCGGCGGCCGGCCAGGTCAGCTCGCAGGTGCAGCTCGTCGAGGTCGCCAAGCAGTGCGACATCTGGGTCGACCCGAACGGCGACAACTTCTTCCACGGTCTGGCCGAGCGGCTCGGCGGTGAGGGCGCGCTCGGCGCGGAGCTGCGCAAGGGCGCGGCCGCCGCGACGGCCGCCACCGCGGAGTTCGGGCAGTTCCTCCGCACCGAACTGGCCCCGCAGGGCCGGCTCAAGCAGGCCGCCGGGCGGGAGCGTTACGAGCTGGCCTCGCAGTACTTCCTCGGTGCCCGGGTCGACCTCGACGAGACGTACGCCTGGGGTTTCGCGGAGCTGGCCCGCCTGGAGAGTGAGATGCGGGCGGTGGCGGCCCGGATCGTCGGCCCCGGCGCGAGCATCGACGAGGCGGTGGCCGCCCTGGACGCGGACCCGGCCCGGACCATCCAGGGCAAGGAGGCGTTCCGGGACTGGATGCAGGCTCTCGCCGACAAGGCGATAGGCGAGCTGCACGGCACCCACTTCGACATCCCGGAGCAGGTCCGCCGGATCGAGTGCTGCCTCGCGCCCACCAGCGACGGCGCCATCTACTACACCGGGCCGAGCGAGGACTTCTCCCGGCCGGGCCGGATGTGGTGGGCCGTGCCGCAGGGCATCACCGACTTCTCCACCTGGCGCGAGGTGACCACGGTCTACCACGAGGGCGTGCCGGGTCACCACCTCCAGGTCGCGCAGACCGCCGTCCGGGCCGACCTGCTCAACCGCTGGCAGCGGCTGCTCTGCTGGGTCTCCGGCCACGGTGAGGGCTGGGCGCTCTACTCCGAGCGGCTCATGGACGAGCTGGGCTACCTGGAGGATCCGGGCGACAAGCTCGGCATGCTCGACGGGCAGGCGTTCCGGGCCGCCCGGGTGATCGTCGACATCGGCATGCACCTGGAGCTGGAGATCCCGGCCGACAACCCGTTCGGCTTCCACCCGGGCGAGCGCTGGACGCCGGAGCTGGGCTGGGAGTTCATGCGGGCGCACTGCCGGGTGCCGGACGAGAACCTGCGCTTCGAGCTGAACCGCTACCTGGGCTGGCCGGGGCAGGCGCCCTCGTACAAGGTGGGCGAGCGGATCTGGCTCCAGGCCCGCGAGGAGGCGAAGGCCCGCAAGGGCGCCGAGTTCGACCTCAAGGAGTTCCACCGGCAGGCCCTCGACCTGGGGTCGCTGGGGCTCGACCCGCTGCGCCGGGCGCTGGCCCGGCTCTGAGCGACGACGACGGCCGGGAGTCGGAGGGAATCAATCCTCCGGCTTCCGGCCGTTTCGGCGGTAGGTGTCAGGCGAGGTCGAGCCGGAGCGACGGCCTCGCGGTGAGCGTGCGGCTGTCCACGAACGCCAGGTCCATCGCCGGGTCGGTGAAGCTGATCGGGATCGGCGAGGTGATCGGCAGGCCGTCGGGGAACGGCAGGTCCGGGGTGAGCGTGATCTTGATGCCGAGCAGGCGTCCGACGAACCGGGTGGCGTAGAAGGAGACATCACCCTCGACGGTGAGCCGGTCGGTGACGTACCGCTGGGCCTTGCCCGCCGGGCCGCCGGCGAGGAGCGCGAAGTCCTCCGTCACCGCCTTGTCCATGGTGAACTTCAGGCACTTGAGCGTGCCGTTCCCGGTGGGCAGCTCGACGATCCCCTCGAACCGCAGCCCGGTCATGGTGACCTTCGAGCCGGTCAGCTTGGACGGCTGCTCGGCCACCTTCGGCTGCCCCGGCTCGGGGGCGATCTTCGGCATCATCTCGCCCTCCGCCACCTTGCGGGGCGGGCTCGGCTTCGCCGGAGGGCAGGTGGGAGTGGCGCCACCCGATGCGGTCGGGGTGGGGGTCGCCGCGGCCGGGGCGCCCGGCGTCCCGACCGCTCCGGCGCTCGGGCTGGGACTCGCCGACGGCGCGGTCGACGCGGCCCGCTCACCGCCGGTGAAGAGGTCCCCGATGCCGTCCAGGATGTCCGTGAGGATGTTGCCGTCCGGGCTGGGCTCGGCCGACGGAGTCGGGCTGGCCGTCGGGGTGGGGGTGGCGCGGCTGGGCGAGGGGGACGGGGTGGCGGCCCGCACCGGCGGTTTCGCGCAGGTGGCGGGCGCGGCCGCCCGTACCGGCTGGGGGTGGGTGGCCACCAGCGCCGTGGCGGTGAGGCCGAGCACCAGCAGCGCCACCGCGAAGTACCGGGCATCGCCGGAGGCGCCGGGTGCTCCCGCCGGCGACGCCTCGTCACGCTGCCGTGGCAGACCCGCGTCGGTCGGCACCGGCTCGGCCGCCTGCGGGTCGTCGTCGGATCCGAGGGCGCTTCCCCCGGCCGGCGGCACCTCGGCGGTCGCCTCGCCGTCAGCGGGACCGGCGGTGGGGCCGCCGGCGGGCCGGGCGGTCGGGGTCCAGGCGAAGGCGAGGGCGCTGCCGATGATGCCGAGCAGCAGGCCGAGGAAGAAGCCGCCGAGGTTGAGCCCCATCAGCGAGTAGATCGTGGTGACCATCGCGACGATCGAGTAGAACAGCCGCTGCCCCGGGCTGAACCAGAGCAGCAGTCCGCAGCTCAGCAGGATCACCGGGATCAGCAGCGAGTAGAGCCCGGTGGACCCGCTGTGAAAGCTCAGACCGTTGAGGGTCATCTTGGTGGAGGCGAACATCTCCACCCCGGCCAGCGCGGTCAGCAGGCCGCCCCAGAACGGCCGGGTCCGTCGCCAGCTCTGGAAGCCCCGCCACACCCGGCCGGCACCACCGGCGCGGACGTGTTGCGGATCAGCGTTCGTCACGTACTCCTCCTGGCGGAGCGGAAAACGAGGGACGGGAACGGGCCTGCGGCGGTCGCCCGCCGCAGGCCTGCGGTTCCGCTCAGAAGCATTCCTTGCCCGCGGCCGCGTCCCCGACGTTGACCTTGAGTCGCAGGCCCACCAGGTTGAAGGTGGAGGCCGTGGTGTAGCGGGACACCTGCTCGAGGTTGGTGATGGTGACCTTCTCGGCGTTCTGCCCGAACGAGCCGGCGCGCGCCGTCGGGTTCAGGTCGGACGCGTCCCGGCCGATCTTGATGTCGCCGAAGGTGGCGTTGCCGTCCAGGCTGTCCATCGCGATCATCAGGTCCTTGGCCTTGGCCGGGTCCTTGCCGTCACCGGCGTTGATGGTGAGCACCACCGGCAGGCCCGGCAGGTCGGCACGGACCGACTGGCAGAGCTTGTAGAGGTCGGCGCTGGTGATCTCGGCGAGGGCGACCGGGTGGACGGTGCCGTCCTTCTCCCGGACGATGCCGCCGTACTGCTTGAAGCCGTCACCCTCCAGGCGGTCGGCACTGATCTTGAAGGTCTGGCCGGAGACGGTGATGTCGGACGCGATCGCACCGGTCGACATGCCGAACAGGATGGCCCCGACGGCTGCGGTCGCGGGCACCATCATCGCGGCGAAGCGCCGCCACCTGGTACGTCCCGGGTTGTCGATCTGCACAGATTCCTCCTCGGTGGGGCGGGCGCTCATCGGGGTGGCTGGTCGACCGGTCGCGCCCCGGGGTGGGCTGAGGCGACTGTTACCAGCGGGTAACGAACGCGCGTCTGATGGTGCACCGGCAGAGGTCTGCGTCACAAGGGGCGATCCTACTCACAGGTAACTCCGACGCCGGCGAGCCGCCCTCGCGCTCACCGTCGGTGCGCGACCGGGCCGGCCGGCAGCGGGGAGAAGCCCGCGAATCGGGCGGGAGAGCCGGCGTTCGTCACCGTACGCGTTCAAACCATCGACCCATTACGATTCAATAACGGGCGCTGAGCGTGACGGCACGACTACGGGGGCGGGCCGACCGTCCGGTCGACCCGCCCCCGTTGTGCCCTACGTCAGCGCTTCTCGGCCTCGTCGTCCACGGCCGGCCGCTGGGCCGGCACCGTCGACTCCTCGTCGGTGCGCCAGTTCGTCGACGCCGGCGGAATCTCGTCGCTCAACGGACCACCCTGCCGATCGACCTCGACCCGCTCGTCAGTCGCGTCCGCGTCCCGGACCGGCTCCTCGACGCGGGTCGGGGCGTCCGCCCGGTGCCGCGCCTCACCCGCAGCGACCGCCGATGCGCGACGACCCATCAGCACGCCACCGGCCAGCAGCGCCAGGCCCAGCACGACCAGCCCGATCGGGGCGTAGACGCTCAGCAGTCGGAGGCTGTCCCGGCTGTCCTTGGCCCGGTCCGCCGACGCGGTGATGGTCGCGTCGTTGTACGCGAAGTCCGCGTCCAGCAGCGTGGTCGGCGTGCCCACGTTCGGGGTCAGCACCTTCTTCTGCACCTCGCGGACCTTGATGAACGACCCGGTCACCGGGTCCACCCAGACCGTCCGCTTGTTGCTGTAGACGACCTTGCCGTCGGTCGCGCCGGGCGCGAACGTGGCCAGCAGAGGGGTGAGCCGGTCCCCGAGGTTCAGCGGCTCGTCCGTGATCACCTGCTCGAACCGGTAGGTCTCGATGCCCTTGATGTTCTCCGTACCGGCGAACTTGGCGTCCCGGACGGCCCGCAGGTCACGGTCGAAGATCTGGTAGTCCTTCTTCTCCGTGTTGAACGGGAACTTGTAGATCTGGCCGGCGAACCGGATCCCCTTGTCCTGCTCGCCGGCGTCGTCGAGCCACTGGCCGTCCCACTTCAGCGCCTCGCCGGACACCCGGTCCAGGGCCAGCTCGGCGCCGTACGCGCTGACCAGCTGCTTGTTGTCGACCCGTTCCACGGTCTGGCCGACCCGCCACACCACGGCCTTGCCGTCGAGGTCTCCGGTCAGGTTCGCCGTCTCCTTGGGGAGCTGGGTGACCAGGACGGTGGACCGGAGGTTGCCATCATTGATCTTGATGGACCCGTCGTTGATCTGGAGGAACTTCGCGTTGCTGGCCTCCGCCACGGAGGTCGAGGAATCCAGATCGTAGGGGAGCTTGGCCAGCGCGGGGGTCACGACGAACACCAACCCGGCGGCCAGCGCCAGGAGCAGTACGCCAACCCCGAACAGCACGGCACCGATGGCGCGGTGCTTCATTTTTCCTCCCTGAGGAGCTCAGTTTCGTCGATATCGATCAGCGAGATGGCCGCGAGGTTACTACCAGGTCACATCGCGACGCGACCCCCGGTCAGCCCCACTTTTCCCGCCGCAGCCGGTGAATCGCCGGTACCTACGGACGCCTGCCCGAGCCCGTCCGGCCGCGCACCGGCACGCCGGAGCACGAGCAGGAAGTTCCACGAGCCGATCTCGCGGGCCCCGGGGACCCGCACGATCCAGCGCCCCCACCAGGGGTGATAGCGGGGCAGAGCGTCGAGGACCTCGACCTCGCCGTTCCCCCGGGTCCAGCGCAGCGCGTCGGAGATGGAGACCGGGAAGAGGGTTTCCCGGAAGCGGTTCTTCGGCGGACGACCCATCCGCCGCTCATAGCGCCGTCGGGCCCGGTCCCCGCCCAGGTAGTGCCAGGGTGCGGTCTCATGCCCACCCCAGGGGGACAGCCACGGGGTGAACGAGACGAAGAGGATCCCGCCCGGCCGCGTCACCCGGGCCATCTCGTCCAGCATCCGGTGCGGCTCGGAGACGTGTTCCAGCACGTTCGACGAGAAGCAGACATCGACGCTGCCGGTGCGCACCGGCAGCGCGGTGCCACTGCCGCGCAGCATGCCGGCTGCGGAACCGGCCGCGGAGAAGTCGCCGACGTCCGGGTCGAGACCGACGTAGTGCGCGCCGGCCGCGCGGAAGGCCTGCGCGAAGTAGCCGGGGCCACCGCCCACGTCGAGCACCGTCCGCCCGGTCAGCGGGGTGTAGCCGGCGACCTGCCGCACCGAGTCGTCGGCCAGCAGGCCGTAGAAGTGGTCGGGGTCGGTCTGCTCGACCAGGAACGCCCGGAACAGGGCCACCGAACGGCCCAGGGTGGCGAACCGGCGGCGCGCCGCCCGTTCCTGCTCAGCCGTCATCGCACTTCCGTCCCGTCCTCGTCCTCACCGGCGACCGGCGGGTCGCCTGTCCCCTGTGCTGTCACCCGCGCCGGCGCGCCGGGGACCGGCACCACCGCCGCCACCACCGCGCCGATCGCCACGAGCATCGCCGCCTGCACCCACGTGCCGTACGCCCATTCCTGCCCGTGGCCCCGGAGCCGGCCCGTCACCGCGGTGACCGTGGCCAGGGTCAGGCCACCGAAGACCACCACCGGCAACGCGCGACGGGCGAGCTGGCGCAGCAGCATCGCGGCGAGCACGATCGCCACCGGCAGCACCCCGCCCAGCGCGGCGAGCAGCACCACCAGCAACGTGCCGATCAGCCAGGGCGCGCCCTCGGCCGGCACCCGCTCGCCGTCCGCGGTCCTTCGGCGCACCGGCCAGGCGGCCAGCAGCACCACGACGAGCACGCTCAGCGCACCCGCGGCCAGCCCGCCACGGTAGGCCCGGTCCGGGGCGAAGGTCAGGCGCACCTCGCCGCCGGCGCCCGCCGGAAGCACCCACGCCTGCTGCCACCCGTCGACCCGTGTCTTCGGCAGCGTCCGTCCGTCCATCGTGGCCGTCCAACCGGCGTTCGCGTTCTCCGGTACGACGAGCAGCGCGCCCTCCCCGGCCCCCACCCTCACCCGGCGGTCGGCCGGCGCCCAGTCCAGCACCGACACGTCCCGGTGCCGGGGTGCCGCGGCCGCGGCCCCGGTCGGGCGCAGCGTGACGTCCTGCGCCACGAAGCCGCGCGACGGGGAGGTGGCCAGGCGGTGCGCGCCGGCCGGCAGGTCCACCACCGCGCCCGTCTCCCCGCACAGGGTCACCGCCATCGGCGTGCCGGCGACGGCGTCGCGCAGCGTGCCGGCGACCGACGTGTCGTACCGGAAGCCGTCGAGTTCGACGGCGGGACCGGCACCGCACGGCGCGGCGATCCGGGTGTCGGCGGGCAGCGGCCGTAGCAGGCCGTCCAGGCCCGGGACCTCGACCTCGGCGATGCCGACGGTCGCGGTCCAGCCGTTGCCGCGCCGGTCCGCCACCCGGTCGACGGCCTCCCGCACGCTGATCTCGAGTCGGTCGGTGTGCACCGCGGCCAGGCGGACCAGACCGTCGGCGCCGACCGGCACCAGCTGGACCGCGCCGCCGGCGCGCACCTCGACACGCTTGGGCAGGGAGCCCACGGGCAGGTCCGCCGGGCGCAGCCGCAACTGGTCGATCCGGCGCTTTCCGTGCCAGCTCAGGGTGATCGTCGGACGCAGGTCACCGGTGTCGGCGAGCCAGGCGGTGCCGGGATCGCCGTCGACGGCCGCCCACGGCGCCACCGCCGCGTCCCCGGCCAGGTACGACGAGGCTTCCGCGGTGACCGGCGCCCCCGCGAGGGCCAGCGCGCCCCCCGGGCGCGCCACGGCGGTGACGGTCAACAGGTACGGGCCCGGCGCGGCGCTGCGGAACAGCCGGTCCACGCCGAGCGGCTCCTCGCCGACCCGGGCCAGGAAGCGGTCGCACCTGATGACGGTGCCCGCCGCCCGGATCCCCGGCCCGGCCGTCATGGCACCGGAGCCCGTGGTCGGTTCGGCGGACGGGGCCGCGTCGGAGCCGGGAGCGGCCGCCGGGAAGCACGCGGGCCGGCTCGCCGAACCCCGGCTGAACGACCAGGAGACCGGGCCGGTGCCGGCGGGCAGGTCGGTGGGGACGCGCAGAGCCCGGTGGGGCGTGGTGCCCGGAACCGAGAGCTCCCGGATGCCCACCCCGCCGTCGAGCCGGCCGCCGGCCACCGCGAGCACGGTGACCCGGATCGTGCTGGTGACCCCCGGCAGGGTGTAGTACGTCTGGGCGCCCAGCCCGGCGGCGACGTCGTGGTCGACCGAACCCCGGTCGGTGCTGATCCGGAACCGGGTGACCGGCCAACCGACCCCGAGGTCGTCGACAAAGGACAGCGAGACCTGTCCCACCTGGCGCGGGGTGTCCAGGTCCAGCTGGAGCCACTGCCCCACCGGGCCACTGAGCGGCGCGGAGTGCCAGGAGGTGCCGGCGTCACCGTCCACGGCGGCGAACGGCAGGTGCGACGGGTCGGCGGCGGCCAGGTTGTCCACGAAGCTGGCCGCCGTGGACGCGGTCACGTCGCGGATCCCCTGGTACGTCGCGACCGTCTGGTGTTCCTGCCCGGCGAACGGCAACAGGTCGAGGGCGACCCGCCCCTGCCGTCCCGCCTCCGTCGCGGTCAGCGTCTGGCTGAGGTTGTCCCGGACCCGGCCGATGTCCCGTTCCCGCCGGCGCAGCCCGTCGGTGACGATCCACGGCCCGCCGGCCGCGTCCGACCCGCTGTCGACCCGGTCGCCGGCGAGCACCACCGGCTGGTCCTGCCGGACCAGGCCCTGTTCGAGCAGGGGCAGCAGCGACTCCGGCCCGCCGCTGACCGTCGGCACGTCGGCGGTGAGCACCGCGGAGGCCGCCGGCACGGATCGCTGGACCTCGTACACCTCGATCGCCGGCAACGGGCCCGCGCCGTCGTCCACCGGGCTGCCGGGCGTCCGGCCGACCGCGCCGGTCGTGCCGAAGGTGGCCACCCGTGCGATGCCTGGCGATCCGTCCAGCGCCCGGCGCAGCACCGCCACCGGCGGGGCGTCCACCTGGGTCCGGTCGATGTCGTTACGCAGCAGCAGGTGGCGGAAGCCCGAGCGGGCCAGGAAGTCGGCCAGGCCGGCCGACCCCCGCCCGCCGGACAGCACCGTCTCGACGGTGTCCATCATCCGGGTGTTGCCGGCCGAACCGAGCGGGATCTGGTGCCGCACCGCCCAGGGCGCTCCCGCCAACGACTGCAACGGTTCGTCGACGGTCCGTCCCCAGTCGTACTGGCCGAAGCCGGAGCCGGGCACCACAAGGGTGCGGGCCAGGGCGTCCCGGTCGGCGAGCCAGGTGGCGGCGGCCCGCCAGTGCGGCGGCAGGTCCGACCAGCCGGGGCCGGGGCGCAGCAGCCCCGTCCAGGCCGGCGCGGCCGCCCCGACCACCAGCAGGAACACCGGTACGAACACCAGTGGGCGCAGCCGCAGCCCGGGGCGACGCCGACGGGCCGCGGTGTGCAGCCGGGTGGCCCAGGCGTCCACGCCGTGCGCGAAACCGAGCATCAGCGGCAGCCGCAGCACCGGCTCCAGCTTGTGCACGTTGCGGAACGGCGCCAGCGGGCCGTCGAGCAGGTCCCGGACCTGCTCGGAGAGCGGGCTGTCCAGGCTGCCGACGTAGCCCATGGTGAGCAGGGTGAGCCCCGCCAGGAAGCCGAGCACCAGGAAGCGGCGCTCGGGCAGCAGGTTGCCGGCGAGCCCGGCCAGGCCGACAAGCGCCACCACCGCGGTCAGCGCCATCAGCACCGGGTGGTCGATCAGCAGCCAGCCCGCCGGCCACCAGGGGTCGCCCTGCACGATGTACGCCACCCACTGGTTGGTGCCGCGTACCGCCTGGAAGAGCGAGGCGACGGCGGTGGTCGTGGTGGACGACTCGATGTAGTCGAGGAACGGCAGGCTGTATTCGCCGAGCAGGAGCAGCGGCACGATCCACCAGAGGCAGACCCCGACGACGCAGAGGCACCACCAGCCGACCAGCCGCAGGTGGGCGGCGTCCCACCGCCGGGTGAGCAGCCAGACCCCGGGCAGCACCAGGGCGAGCAGCACCACGGCCGCGTTGATCCCGCCCATGCCGAGCACGGCCAGCGCGGACAGCGCGGCGGCCCGGCGCGGCGAGCCGATCCGGCGCACCCGGACCAGCGGCAGCAGCACCCACGGCAGCAGGGCGGCGGAGAGGACCTCCGAGGAGAGCGCGCCGATCTCGGTGAGCATCCGGGGCGCGAGCGCGTAGCCGAGGGCGGCCGCGTACCGGGTCGGTTCGGTGCCGATCCGCATCGTCCGGGCCAGCAGCAGCAGGCCGTAGAAGGCGGCGCAGAAGAGCAACGCGCACCAGAGCCGCTGGGTGATCCACGGCGGTACGCCGAGCAGCTGCCCCACCGCGAAGAACGGCCCCATCGGGAAGAGATAGCCGTACGCCTGGTTCTGCAGCTCGCCGGAGGTGGCCTCCGGGTTCCACAGGTGCAGCGCCCGGGCCAGGAAGTGCACGGGGTTCGCCGCCAGGTCGAGCTTGGTGTCGAAGGTGACCTGGCCGGGTCGCTGGGCGAACGAGACAGCGGTGAGCAGCAGCAGGCACAGTGCGGTGGCCGGCGCCTCCCGGACCGGTCGGAGCACCCGCGCCAGGACACGCGACGGCGTCGTGGTCACCGCCGGCACTCCGGAGGCAGGCAGCTCAGGGCGGCCAACGCGGAGAAGAAGATCTGCCGCATGCCCTTCGGCTGGTCGGTGCGGAACACCTGGCCGCCGGTCACCTTCGCGATCGCGTTCAGCTCGTCGGGGTCGACGTCCCGGCCCAGGCCGATGAAGAGGATCGGCAGCGGCCGGCGCGGGTCCTGGAGGGCCTTGAGTTCGGCGAGGAACTTCGTCCGGCCGATGCTCTCGGCGTCCTCGTTCCGGCCGTCGGTCATCACCAGCACCAGGTTGATGCGGCCCGGGGTCCAGTGCCGCCGTGCGTCCCGGTACGCGGCCAGCGTGGTGTCGTACAGGCCGGTGCCGCCGTTCGGCTTGACCTTCACCTCGCCGAGGCGCCGGTCCAGCGTGGCCCGCTGGGCGCGCAGCGGCCGGACCGGCAGGATCTCCCGGTAGTCGCGATCCCCGTCGACCTTCGTGGCGAAGACCCAGACGCCCAGCTCGCTGTTGTCCAGCAGGAGCCCGGCGCCTTCCCGGGCGGCGGCGAGGGTGACGTCGAGCCGGGTGCCACCGCCGGGCACCCGGACGGCCATCGACCCGGAGATGTCCAGGACCGTGAGGATCCGGGCGCTGCGCTGCACGCCGCTCCACCCGGTAAGCATCTCGGTGACGGTCTCCTCGCCGGGCAGCGGAACCGGGTTGCGCCGGTCCGGGCTGAGCCGCTGGTCACGCGGCATCGCCGGCGGGTAGCCGGCGGCGGTCCGGAAGCCGTACCCGGTGAGCACGTCCCGGGACGGCGTGCTGAGCAGGTCGCTGAGGAAGCCGGCCGCCGCGTCGCGGACCGCGTCGGGGGCGCCGGGCAGCACCACGTACGGCAGGTCCAGATCGGGGACGCCGACCTCGGGGTACGCGGCGACCAGCTTGTTCGCGCCGGTAAGCGCGTTGTGTTCGAGCACCGCCTGCTCGGTGGTGGCGACCGCGTCCGAGCCGCCGGGCAGCCCGGCGTCCGGGGGCAGCGAGGTCGTGCCGTCGGCCGGGCTGAAGGTGCGACCGGCCAGTTTCCGCAGCGTCGCCGCCACCGCACCGCCCGGATCGCGCTCCCCTGCGGCCAGCGCCCGGACACCGAGCAGCGCCCCGACCCCGGCCGGGTCGACGGCCGGGTCGGGCAGCCCCACCTTCGCCGCGTCGGCCTTCGGGCCGACCACCGGCCGCCAGGTCAGCGGCCGGGCCGGCCAGCCCGACCGGCGGGCCGCCGGCTCGGTCACCGCCAGCACCACCGGCGTCATCGCCACCGAGGTGCCCTGCCCGGGCACCTCGAAGGCCCCTGCGGAACGGGCCCGGCGCAGCCAGAACGTGGACTCCGGCAGCCAGGCGTCCGCCACGTCGGCGCCGTTGGCCAGCTCGGTGGCGACCTCGTCGGACTCCCGGGCCTGCACCACCAGCGCCACGCACGGCTGCCGGCCGACGGTGGCCCGGGCGATCCGGTCCACCGCCGGAGCGACGACCGGGGCGGCGGCCACCCGCAGGCGTATCCGCTGGAGGCACTCCGGCGTGCCGCGCTCGTCGCGCAGCCAGACGAATCCGCCCCAGCCGATCAGCAGCAGCGCGAGGGCCGCGCTGAGCAGCACGACCGGGGAACGACGAGCGAGGATCCGCGCCGGAACGTCGGGCACCACGACCGGCCACCTCCTCGCCATTTCGCCAAGCCGGCAGGCACCGGCCGCAGGTCACGGGTATCGCGGACCGGCCTGACCGGCTTCGCCACCGGCGGCGCGCACGGTTCCGCGCTGACACACCCTGCCAAGCTTTCGGGCCCCCGGCAAACCCCCGGTCGACGAGCTGTTATCCGATCGTCGCTGCCGACACGACCCATTGCGTACGCGTGCTCCGCCGCCCTAGGGTGGCGCGATCGTGCCGTTACCGATCGGTAGGAGCAGCGTGGACAGGTCCGGCAGCACCACCGCGCGCCACGTGCTGTTCCTCAACTGGCGCGACACGAGCAACCCCGAGGGCGGCGGCTCCGAGGTCTACATCGAGCGGATCGCCGCCGAACTGGTCGCCGCCGGTCATCGGGTGACCCTGCTCTGCGCCGCCCACGAGCGCGGCGCGGCGGAGGAGACCAACGCCGACGGCACCCGGGTGCTGCGCCGGGGCTCCCGGCACACCGTCTACGCCCGCGCCGCGCTCACCTGTCTCGCCGGCCGGTTCGGCCTGGGCCCGCTGGCCCGGCGGCGCCTCGGCCGGCCCGACCTGGTCGTCGACGTGTGCAACGGCGTGCCCTTCTTCGCCCCGCTCTACGCCGGACGCCCGGTGCTCGCCCTGGTGCACCACGTGCACCGGGAGCAGTGGCCGGTGGTCTTCGGGCCGGTCATGAGCCGGCTCGGGTGGTGGATCGAGTCCCGGCTGGCGGTGCGGCTGTACCGGCGGTGCCGCTACGTCACGGTCTCCGAGGCGAGCCGCGCCGAGCTGACCGAGCTGGGCGTGGACCACGAGCGGATCGACGTGGTGCCCAACGGCACCCCGCCGGTGACCGGCGCCCCACTGCCCCGGACGACCCACCCGTCGCTGCTGGTGCTGGGGCGGCTGGTTCCGCACAAGCGGGTGGAGATCGCCCTGCGTACGGTGGCCGAACTGAGTGGGGAGCTGCCGGACCTGGAGCTGGTGGTGGCCGGGCAGGGCTGGTGGGAGCAGCCGCTGCGGGACCTCAGCGACTCGCTCGGCATCGCCGACCGGGTGCGGTTCACCGGCTTCATCAGCGAGGAGGAGAAGCACGAACTGCTCTCCTCCTGCTGGCTGGCCCTGACGCCGTCGCTCAAGGAGGGCTGGGGGCTGACCATCGTCGAGGCCGCCGCCCGCAGCACCCCGACGATCGCGTTCCGCTACGCGGGCGGCGTCGCCGAGGCGATGGTCGACACGGAGACCGGGCTGCTGGTGGACGACGAGCGGGAGTTCACCGAGCGGGTCCGGGAACTGCTCGCCGACGACGTGCGGCGCAAGGCGATGGGCGAGGCGGCACTCGGGCACGCGGCCCGGTTCACCTGGACGGCGACCGGCGCCCGCTTCGCGCAGCTGGTCGCCGGGCTCACCGCCGCCCGCTAGGCGGACACGCGACCGGGGCGCCCGCATCGGCGGACGCCCCGGTCGGCGCTGGTCAGCGGGTGCCGTACAGGGTGGCCTCGGAGCTCTGCTCACTCACCGTGCTGGTCTTGGCAACCTCGTTGGCGGACGGGCTGAGCGCATTCGCCAGACCGACGCTGCCGAGCAGGCCGAGCACGATCCCCAGTACCCCGACGGCGACGAACGCGGGCAGGTTCCTCATCCACCTTCTCCTTCCGCGGGACTCGCGTCCCGGGACGCTACCACGCGTCGCAGCCCCCGCGCAGCGCCCGAAAAACCGATGGTCAACACCACCGTTCCGGCCAGAAGGTGGGCCAGTCCGACCGGACCGGGTCCGTTCGTCGTCGCCGGCGCCGTCCAGTCGGCGTTCTCGTAGAGGGTCAACTCCGGCCCGGCGTGCGCCAGACGCAGTCCGACCAGCGACGACGCCGGCACCGGCGGCCCGGACGCCCGCTGCACCAGCACCCAGCGCACACCCGTCCCGGCCAGCGGCCGGCCGGCGGCCAGCAGGGCCCGGACCCGGGCGGCCCGGGGGTCCTCCCCGCCCACGGCGAGGTCGCCGACGCGCAGGGTGTCGTCGATCAGCACCGGCGTCGACAGGTACCGGGGCGCCGGGTCGATCACCACCTGGCCACGGTTCCAGGCGTACCGCTGGTACTCCTGGAACGGCAGGGAGAGCACCTCACCCGGACGGTCGGCCACCTGCCGGGCCACCGCCGCCCAGTCGGCGGGGTAGTCGACGGGCCGCAGCCGGCCGACCGCCCCGAAGGCCAGGTCGGGCAGGACGGCCACCGGCAGCAGCGCGGCGCCCACCAGCAACACCCGACCGACGGTCGCGTCGAACCGGTTGGCGAGCCGCTCGGCCAGCCGTTCCGCGCCGAGCGCCACGGCCACGGCGAGGGCCAGCGCGTACGGCACCAGCAGCTTCTGCCCGTCGCGGATCAGCCCGGCGCCCGGAACCGTGTCGACGAGCCGGCCGAGCAGGGCGGGCCCACCGGGGAGCACGCCGAGCGCCGCGACCAGCCACGATCCGACCGCCAGCAGGCCGAGCCGGCCGGCCGCGCCGGCGGGCCACCGCCGGCGCAGCAGCGGCACGCCGTACCCGGCGAGGAGCAGCAGCAGCGCGGTGGCCAGCGGCACCACCCCGGACTGCCGGGACACCGGGACGGTCAGACCGTTCCAGATCCCGCCGGTGCCGGCGAGCGCGACCAGCGGCCCGGCCCAGTTCTCGGCGCGGGCGGCGAAGGCGGCCACCCCGGCCGGATCGGACCGGCCACCGGTGGCGCTGCCCACCCCGGCCACCAGCCAGGGCGCGTTGAGCAGGACCGTCGCCGCCAGCGCCGTGCCCGCCCGGCGACCGGCGCCGGGATACCGGCCGGGCAGGAGCACCGCCACGGTCGCCAGGGCGAGCACGCCGCCGGTCGGCGTGATCGCGGCGACGGCGGCCGGGAGGAGCAGCCGGGGCAGCGCCCCGGGCCGGCCCGCCCGCACGTCGAGCGCCGCCGCCACCAGCCAGGGCAGCATCGCGTACGCCAGCAGCAGGCCCCACTGCCCGATCAGCAGGCGCTCGGCGAGGTACGGCGCCCAGGCGTATCCGAGCGCGGCCACCACCCGCACGGCGGTCCGGTCGGTCGGCACCAGCCGGGCGGCGCCGAGCGCGGCCAGCCAGAGGATCGCCACCAGCACCAGCCGTTGCAGAAGCCAGCCCGGCACCAGTTGGGTGAGGAGCGCGACCACTGCGTCCTGCGGGACGGCCCGGGGCAGCGCCGAGGCCGGGGCGATCACGTCCCAGCTCAACGCCTGGCGGGGCACGAAGACCATGTCGTAGCGGAGCACGTACCCGGGCAGCACCAGCGGCGCGAGCACCACCGCCGTCACGGCGGCGGCCACGCCGTGCGGCACCAGCCGTTCGCGCATCCGTCGACCTCACCCTGCCCGCCCGGCGCGGCCCGCGCCGCCCTGGTCCGGCGGCCACTGTACGCGGCGCCCGCCGGGCCCCGACGTCCCCCGAACCACCCGTTGACCTGATGGGACGGCCGGTGGCCGGTGTGGCAGTCTTCCCGCCATGGCATTGACCGCATCCGAGGTGCGCGTGGCGCGGGACGGGACCAGCGGGGGCGGTGCGCTGGTGCGCACCGATCCGATCCGCACGGCCGCCATCGCCATGATCGTGATCAGCGTGCTCTGGCGGGCGCAGATCGCCTCCCGCGGTTTCCTGGCGGCCGACGACTACGTGATGATCACGCAGGCGTCCGAGTCCGACCTCACCGGCGGCTACCTGCTCAGCCTGTACAACAACCACTTCATGCCGGCCGGGCGGCTGATCATCTGGCTGGTCACCAGCGCCTTCGGCCTCACCTACTGGCCGTACGTGCTGCTGATGGCGGTCGGCCAGGCGGTGCTCAGCGTGGCCTTCTACCGGTTGCTGCGTACATTGCTGCGGCCGAGCCGGCTGCTGCTGGTTCCGCTCGGGCTGTTGCTGTTCAGCCCGCTGACCCTGGAGGCAACGTCCTGGTGGGCGGTCGGCGCGAACATGCTGCCGATGCAGCTGGCCATGGTGCTCGCCCTCGGATCGCAGCTGAAGTACGTGCGCACCGGGCGGAAGCGGCATCTGGTGTCGCTGGTCCTCTCCGTGCTGCTCGGCCTGCTCTTCTTCGAGAAGGCGCTGCTTGTCGTGCCGCTGGTCTTTCTCTTCACCGCGTGCTTCCTCACCGACGGCGGCCCGGTACGCGCGGCGCTGACCACGCTGCGCCGGTGGTGGCCGTCCTGGCTGGCACTCACCACCCTCGTGGCCGCCTTTTTCGGGGTCTATCTGCTCCGGTCGGAGTCGTCCCTGCGCCGACCGGAGTCCATCGGCGAGGTCGTCTCGTTCCTGTCCCAGCTGATCGGCTCCACCCTCGTGCCGGGGCTGCTCGGCGGCCCGTGGGGCTGGCTGGGAGCTGGTGACGGCGCGCCGGTGGTGGCCCCGCCGGAACTCGGCCGGTGGATCGCCTGGACGTTCATGGCCGCTCTGGTGGTGTTCACCGTGCGGCGGGACCGCACGGCCGGCCGGTCCTGGGCTCTGCTGAGCGGGTACCTGGTCCTGGTCGCCGTGCTGCTGGCGTCGACCCGGTTGGGCTCGGTCTACAGCGGGGTGGCCGGCGGCGTGCCCCGGTACGTCAGCGACGTTGTGGTGGTAGCGGCGATCTGCATCGGCGTCGCGCTGGTCGGCATCGCCCGACCGGTACCGGCCGGGTCCGCGCCGGCCGCGCCCGCCGAACCGGCTCCGCCGACGGATCCGGTGTCGGCCGTCGAGCCGGAGCCGGCACGGCAGCCGGAACCGGTCGCCCCGCGCCGACCGGTTGCCGCCTTGTCCTCCCGGGTCGGCGTCATCCATGCCGAGACGCCGTACGACCCGGAGATCGAACCGGCCGGGCAGCTTGAACCCGAGCCGACCCCCGAGCCGGGGCCGGCGTCCCTGGGGCCGGAGCCGGCACCCGAGACCACCAGCGAGGCCGGCAGCACCTCGGCGGTCGACGACGGATCGGTCGCCCGGCCCGCGCCGGGTCCCGACACCGCAGAACCGGGGCCGCGGGAGCCGGCTCCCCCGCCGCCCGACTGGCTGGCCGGAGTACCCGAGCGGTACCGGGAGGTGGTCACCGCGGGTCTGGTGCTGGTCCTGCTGGCCGCGATGTTGGGCACCGCCTGGACCACGTCCCGCTACAGCGACGAGTGGGCGCTCAAGTTCGGCCGGTCCTACCTGGACACGGCCCGGATCGAGCTGGCCAGCGCCCCACCCGACACCGTCTTCTTCGACACCCCGATCCCGCCGGCCGTGATCCCGGAGCTCTCCTGGCCGTACAACCTCCAGTCCCGCTTCTTCGCGGCGGCCGGCGCCCGGCCGGTGTTCGTGCACGAGACGGAGAACGCCTCCGTGCTGGACGGCCTCGGCCGCGTGCAGGTGGCCACCATCGAAGGCAGCAGCATCCGGCCGGGCCCGCAGGAGGGCTGCGGCTACCTGGTCGGCGACGGGCAGACCGTCCGGATGCCGCTGGACAAGCCACGCGACGACTGGTTCTGGATCGTCCGGATCGGCTACCTGAGTTCCAGCGACGGCACCGCTGTGCTGCGGCTCGGCCAGGGCAGCCACGAGTTCCCGGTCAAGAAGGGGCTGAACCAGCGATTCTTCGAGATCAGCGGGGGCGGGGACGCCGTCGAGCTGACCGTGAGCGGCCCGGCCATCAGCCTCTGCACGAACGAGATCTCGATCGGCAACCCGATCCCGAAGCCGGAGTGACCGCCGTGGGATCCCGGACGGCGTCGGAACCGACGCCGTCCGCGACGGCCGACGCGGGCGGCGGGAAGATCGTGATGGGCGCGGCCGGCGCCGCCGTCACGGTCGCCACCATGCTGACCAACGCGCTCGCCTACCTGGTGCCGGTGCTCGGCGCCCACCGGCTCGACCCGGCCGACCTGGGGGCGCTGGCGACCGTCCTCGCGCTCGGCGCGATCGCCGCCGTGCCGGGATTCGGCCTCCAGATCGCCGTCGCGGTGCACCGGGCGCGGAGCGGCCCCACCCGCACCGGCCGGCTGGCGCTGCTCACCGCCGCCGTCAGCGCCGCGGTCACGGTGGTCGCGGCGCCGGTGCTGACCGTGCTGCTGCGGCTGCCGGTGGCGCTCACCCTGCTGCTCGCGGCGACCACCTTCGCCACCGTGCTGGCCGGCCGGTGGCTCGGCGAGCTCCAGGGTGACCAGCGCTTCCTCCGGCTCTCCGCGGCGATGACGGTCCTCGCCGTCGGCCGGTACGGCGGCCTTGTCGTCGGGCTGGCGCTGGGCGGGGACGCCGTCACCGCGCTGGCGCTCACCGCGGTCACCGGCCTCCTCGTGCTGCCGCTGCTGGTCCGCCTCGCCGCCGGCGGCCGACCGGCGCCCACCGCCGGGCCCGGGCAGCGCGACCTGCGCCCCGGGGACGTGATGACCGCGTGCGCGGCCACGCTGGCGACGCTCACCATCTCGTACGCCGATTTGATCCTGGCCCGCCAACTGCTGCCGGCGGCCGGCTCCGGGGCGTACGCGGTCGGCGCGGTGCTGACAAAGGGCGCGCTCTGGGGGCCGCAGGTGGTGACCCTGCTGGTGCTGCCCCGGCTGGCCCGGGGCGACCGGCGGGCCCGGGCGCTGGGCCTGGCGGTCATCCTCGCCTGCGGGTCGGTGCTGGTGGCCGCCGCGGCGTTCGGCGGGGAGCTGGCGTTCCGGCTGGCCGGCGGCGCCGACTACCTGCACCTGGCCGGCGAGGCTCCGCTCTTCGTCGCCACCGGCGCCCTGTACGCGGTCGTCTTCATGCTGGTCAACGACCGGGTGGCCAGCGGTGTCCGGTTCCCCGCGGCACCCCTGTGGGCGGCCACCGTGGGGCTGGCCGGGGCGGCCCTGCTGGTCGCCCCGCGTACGGTCGAGGGGGTCCTCGGCTGTGCGCTGACCACCGCCGCGCTGACCGCCGCCGTGATGACCTGGCTGGCCCTGCGCCCGCGGCGCTGACCGCGCGGGTCCCGGTGCTCAGTCGCCAGCGGCCAGCCAGCTGTGCAGCAGGTGGTGGTCGATCGAGTCGATCCGGCCCAGCGGCCGACCCGCCGCCAGCCGCTCCCGCAGCTCCGCCCGGCTGAACCAGCGCGCCTCCACCACCTCCTCGCCGTCCACCCGCACCTCGGTTGACGCGGCCGTCGCGCGGAAGCCGACCATCAGCCCGGCCGGGAAGGGCCACGCCTGCGACCCCTGGTACGCCACGCCGGCCACGGTCACCCCGGCCTCCTCGGCCAGCTCCCGGCGCACCGCGTCCTCCAGGCTCTCGCCGATCTCCACGAAGCCCGCCAGGGTCGACCAGGAGTCCTCGGACGCTCCCCGGTGCCGGGCCAGCAGGCAGCGCTCCGGCTCACCGGGCGCCTCGACCAGCACGATGACCGCCGGCTCGATCCGGGGGAAGAGCAGCCGCCCGCAGCCGGCGCCGGTGCAGGACCGGGTGTGGCCACCGTCGCCGGCCACCGTCGCCGCACCGCACCCGCCGCAGAACCGCTGGCCGCGGTGCCAGTGCAGCAACCCCTTGGCGTACGCCTGGACGGCCGCCTCGGCCGCCCCCAGCCCGCCCACCAGCGCGCGGACGTCCACCGCCTCGGCCGCGCCGGCCAGCTCGCACGCCTCGGCGTCGCCCCGGCCGGAGAGGTCCACGGCGAACACCGCCCGGCCGGCGTCCAGGCCGAGGAACACCGTCTCGTCGGCGGCGGCGCGCAGCCCGGCCGCCCCGGCGGAGCGGCGCACCGGCACCCGGTCGGCCGACACCAGGCAGCGGTCCCGCCACAGCGGCAGCAGCACGCTCTCCGGATCGCTCAGCCGCGCGGCGATCCACGCCGGGTCGGCGCGCAGCGCCGCAGCCCGGTCCAGCCAGCCACCGCCGTACGCCAGGGTCCGCTCATCCGTCCGCACCCGGCCACCGTCCCACGATCCGGACCGGCGTGGGAGCCCGCCGGGGGTGATGACGGCGACACCCGGGGTACGGCGGGCGCACGTCCCGGCGGACCGCCGGGACGGACACTCCCGGCTCGCTCGAGCGTTGGTTACCGTAGGTGTCTCCCGCGGGGGAAGCGGTCCCCGCGTGGTACTTCCGATCGAGGTTGCTGTGACGCTCTACGGCGAAAAAGTGCCTTCCGCCGACGACCGGCCCACCGTGAAGGTGACAGCGGTGAGCTGGCCGGACGTCGAGATGGAACCGGTCGCCGCCCCCGACGCCGGCGGGACCGGGAAGTCGGGGCGGTCCCGGCGCGGGCGGCTGCTGCTCGCCGGCGGGATCGTCGCCGCGGTGCTGGCCGCCGGCACCGGTCTCGGCACCTACGCGTACGCCGGCGACGTGCCCCGGGGCACCACGGTCCTCGGCGCCGAGCTGGGCGGGCGGAGCCGGGCCGAGGCGGCCCGGGCGCTCCGTGCCGAGCTGGAGCGCCGGGAGGCGGCGCTGAACGCCCCGGTCACCGTCACGGTGGGCCAGAAGACCGCCGAGCTGAAGCCGGCCGACATCGGGCTCGCCGTCGACGTGGACGCCACCGTGGCGGCGGCCGCCGCCGCCGAGGCACACCCGGTGAGCCGCCTCGTCGGCTCCCGCACTGTCGATCCGGTGGTCACCGTCGACACCGCCCGGCTGGAGTCGGTGCTGCGCAAGGCCATGGGTGACCAGGGCCGCGAGATGACCATGCCGGCCATCATCTACACCGGCACCACCCCCAAGCCGGTCTACCCGAAGCCGGCGCTGACCGTCGACGCGCCCGGCGCCGCCCACGCGGTGAAGGCCGGCTGGCTGGCCGGCGCGCCGGTGGCCGTGCCGCTTGTCGAGAAGTGGCCGGCGAGCACCCGCGAGGAGGTCGACCGGCTCGTCGCGGAGCTGGCCCGGCCGGCCGTCGCGGCCCCGGTCACGCTCACCACCGACGGCGGCTCGGTCACCATCCCGCCCGCCGCCATCGCCCGGGGGCTGCGCTTCTCGGCCGACGACACCGGCAAGCTGACTCCCCGCGTCGACGTCAAGCGGCTGCGGACCGCCCTCGGCGACCAGCTCGCGAAGCTCGAGGTCGCGCCGAAGGACGCCGGGCTGACCATCAGCGGCGGCAAGCCGAAGGTGGTGCCGAGCCGGGCCGGCCGGCAGGTCGACGCCGCGGCGCTCGGCCGGGACCTGCTCGCCGTCCTGCCGAAGGCGGACGGCCGCACGGTGACCGCCGCGCTGAAGCCGGCGGAGCCGGAGCTGACCGAGGCGAAGCTCGCCGAGCTGGGCATCAAGGAGCGGGTCTCCACCTTCACCACCCGGTTCCCCGGCGGCCTGTCCTCGCCGCGCAGCCAGAACATCGTCCAGGCCGCCAAGGACGTGGACGGCACCATCGTGCGGCCGGGAGAGACCTTCTCGCTCAACGGCCACACCGGCGAGCGCGGCTACGACCAGGGCTACAAGGACGCGCCGACGATCGTGAACGGCAAGCTGGTGCCGGGCGTGGGCGGTGGCGTCTCGCAGTTCACCACCACGCTCTTCAACGCCAGCTATTACGCGGGCCTGGAGGACGTCGAGCACAAGCCGCACTCGTTCTACTTCAGCCGCTATCCCGCGGTCATCGAGTCGACCATCTACTGGCCGCAACTGGACTTCAAGTTCCGCAACAACACCCCGTACGGCGTCCTGATCGACACCTCCTACACGTCGAGCACGATCACCGTGTCGATGTGGAGCACCAAGATCTACGACAGCGTCAAGACCGAGTACGGCCCGCGCCGGGACATCACCCAGCCCAAGACGGTCTACCTGGATCCCGGCCCGGACTGCATCGCCGCCGCGGGCAGCGTCGGCTTCGCCCAGGACGCCTACCGGGTCATCAAGAAGGACGGCAAGGTGGTGAAGCGGGAGAAGTTCAGCTGGCGCTACGACCCCGAGCCGCGCTTCATCTGCGCCAAGCCGCCCGCCTGACGCCCGTCGCGCGCACGCACGGAAAAGCCCCGCCGGCCACGTCGCCGGCGGGGCTTCTCGCTGTCGTACGCCCTCAGGGTCGCGCCTCGGCCAGCCCCTGCCGTACGCCGTCCGCGTCGCGGTCGGTGCCGTAGACCGGGGTGTCCGGCTGCTGCCGCCAGCTCTCGTCGAGCGTGCCGCCGTCCACCGGGTCGAAGCCGAGGTCGTCCACCAGCTGCATGACGACCCGCTTCGCGTCGGCGTCGTCCCCGGCCACCGGCAGCGCGATGCGGCCCGGGGTGCCCGCCGGTTTGCCGGCGTCCATGAGGTGCGCGGCCTGGATGTTGTTGAAGACCTTCACGACGCGGGCGCCCTTGAGGTGGTCCGCCGTCCAGCGGCTGGAGCTGAGGCTGCGGTCGAGCAGCTCGGGGATGTCGCCGTCCCGCTGGGGGTAGTAGTTGTCGGCGTCGACGACCAGCTTGCCGTCGAAGAGCGCCGCCGGCAGGTCCGGCACCGCCTTGACCGGGACGGCGATGACGACGAGCTCCGCGTCCTGGACGGCCTCCTCCAGGGTGCCGGCCGTCGCGCCGGTCTCCGTGGCCAGGTCGGTCAGGCTCTGCGGCCCCCGCGAGTTGGCCACCGTGACGTCGTGGCCCAGCGTGCGCAGTCGACGGGTGAGGGTGCCGCCGATGTGCCCCGACCCGATGATTCCGATCTTCATGACCTCTCCTGCCTCCGCCAACTCCGGGCGGTCAGTTCCGGCCGAACCATCAGCAGGTACCCCGACCGGTCCGCTCCGATCGTGGGAGGACGCGTCCAGCACGTCACGTTTTCCGCCGGCCTGACGGGGCAGGCTCGGACGGTCCCGCACCGACGGTACGAGACGCGGCACGGTGCCCGGGGCGGTTCACCGAAGCGGGCCACAAACGCAGTCAGGGCCACCCCGAAGGGTGGCCCTGACTGGAAGATTGTCCGGCGGTGTCCTACTCTCCCACACCCTCCCGAGTGCAGTACCATCGGCGCTGGAGGGCTTAGCTTCCGGGTTCGGAATGTGACCGGGCGTTTCCCCTCCGCCATGACCGCCGTAACTCTATGAACATGTCAAACAACTCAACCAACCATTGTTGGGTGTTGTTCGCTCGTTCAGAGTTGCACAGTGGACGCGTAGCAGCTTCGTAGTCAAGTCCTCGGCCTATTAGTACCGGTCAACTGAACCCGTTACCGGGCTTACATTTCCGGCCTATCAACCCAGTCGTCTAGCTGGGGGCCTTACCCACTCAAAGAGTGGTGGGATACCTCATCTTGAAGCGAGCTTCCCGCTTAGATGCTTTCAGCGGTTATCCCTTCCGAACGTAGCTAACCAGCCGTGCCCCTGGCGGGACAACTGGCACACCAGAGGTTCGTCCGTCCCGGTCCTCTCGTACTAGGGACAGCCCTTCTCAAGTATCCTACGCGCACGGCGGATAGGGACCGAACTGTCTCACGACGTTCTAAACCCAGCTCGCGTACCGCTTTAATGGGCGAACAGCCCAACCCTTGGGACCTGCTACAGCCCCAGGATGCGACGAGCCGACATCGAGGTGCCAAACCATCCCGTCGATATGGACTCTTGGGGAAGATCAGCCTGTTATCCCCGGGGTACCTTTTATCCGTTGAGCGACACCGCTTCCACATGCCAGTGCCGGATCACTAGTCCCGACTTTCGTCCCTGCTCGACCTGTCAGTCTCACAGTCAAGCTCCCTTGTGCACTTGCACTCAACACCTGATTGCCAACCAGGCTGAGGGAACCTTTGGGCGCCTCCGTTACCCTTTAGGAGGCAACCGCCCCAGTTAAACTACCCACCAGACACTGTCCCTGAACCGGATAACGGTCCGAAGTTAGATACCCAAATCAACCAGAGTGGTATTTCAAGATTGCCTCCACCCATACTGGCGTATGAGCTTCACCGGCTCCCACCTATCCTACACAAGCTAACTCAAGTACCAATGTCAAGCTATAGTAAAGGTCCCGGGGTCTTTCCGTCCTGCCGCGCGTAACGAGCATCTTTACTCGTAATGCAATTTCGCCGGGCCTGTGGTTGAGACAGTGGGGAAGTCGTTACGCCATTCGTGCAGGTCGGAACTTACCCGACAAGGAATTTCGCTACCTTAGGATGGTTATAGTTACCACCGCCGTTTACTGGCGCTTAAGTTCTCCGCTTCGCCCCGAAGAGCTAACAGGTCCCCTTAACGTTCCAGCACCGGGCAGGCGTCAGTCCATATACATCGAATTACTTCTTCGCATGGACCTGTGTTTTTAGTAAACAGTCGCTTCCCCCTGCTCTCTGCGGCCATACAACGCTCCACCCGCGCGGGGCTTCACGTCTCCGGCCCCCCTTCTCCCTAAGTTACGGGGGCAATTTGCCGAGTTCCTTAACCACAGTTCGCCCGATCGCCTCGGTATTCTCTACCTGACCACCTGTGTCGGTTTGGGGTACGGGCCGCTAAGAACTCGCTAGAGGCTTTTCTCGGCAGCATAGGATCACTGACTTCACCTGAATCGGCTCGGCATCACGTCTCAGCCTATATGCACCGCGGATTTGCCTACGGCACGGCCTACACGCTTACCCCGGCACAACCACCGGCCGGGCTCAGCTACCTTCCTGCGTCACCCCATCGCTTGACTACTACCCGCCAGGTTCCCACGCTCCCCAACCTCAGTCCGAAGACCTTGGCTGGTTTGGGTGGTTAGCACAACGAGGTTCGTCAGGGTCGCTCTTTCGCGGGTACGGGAATATCAACCCGTTGTCCATCGACTACGCCTCTCGGCCTCGCCTTAGGTCCCGACTCACCCAGGGCGGATTAGCCTGGCCCTGGAACCCTTGGTCATCCGGCGGAAGGGTTTCTCACCCTTCTTTCGCTACTCATGCCTGCATTCTCACTCGTGCCGCGTCCACAACTAGGTCACCCCGTTGCTTCACTCGCGGCACGACGCTCCCCTACCCATCCACACACCTGCACAAGGAATCAAGTCCAAGCGAGGTTAAAATGTGAATGCCACAGCTTCGGCGGTGTGCTTGAGCCCCGCTACATTGTCGGCGCGGAACCACTTGACCAGTGAGCTATTACGCACTCTTTAAAGGGTGGCTGCTTCTAAGCCAACCTCCTGGTTGTCTATGCGACCCCACATCCTTTTCCACTTAGCACACGCTTAGGGGCCTTAGCTGGTGATCTGGGCTGTTTCCCTCTCGACTACGAAGCTTATCCCCCGCAGTCTCACTGCCGCGCTCTCACTTACCGGCATTCGGAGTTTGGCTGATTTCGGTAAGCTTGTGGGCCCCCTAGACCATCCAGTGCTCTACCTCCGGCAAGAAACACGCGACGCTGCACCTAAATGCATTTCGGGGAGAACCAGCTATCACGGAGTTTGATTGGCCTTTCACCCCTAACCACAGGTCATCCCCCAACTTTTCAACGTTGGTGGGTTCGGCCCTCCACGCGGTCTTACCCGCGCTTCAGCCTGCCCATGGCTAGATCACTCCGCTTCGGGTCTAGAGCATGCGACTATATTCGCCCTATTCAGACTCGCTTTCGCTACGGCTCCCCCACACGGGTTAACCTCGCCACATGCCACTAACTCGCAGGCTCATTCTTCAAAAGGCACGCCGTCACCCCGCAAGGCTCCGACGGATTGTAGGCGAACGGTTTCAGGTACTATTTCACTCCCCTCCCGGGGTACTTTTCACCATTCCCTCACGGTACTCGTCCGCTATCGGTCACCAGGAAGTATTTAGGCTTACCAGGTGGTCCTGGCAGATTCACGGCAGATTTCAGGGGTCCGCCGCTACTCGGGAACACCCACAGAAGGTCAGCAACTTTCACCTACCGGACTCTCACCGTCTACGGTCAGCCTTTCCAGACTGTTCGACTAGCCACTGACTTTGTAACTCCTCGAACGAGTGTCAGCTCGTTCAGCGGGGTCCCACAACCCCGACCACGCAACCCCTGACAGGTATCACACGCAGCCGGTTTAGCCTCAATCCGCTTTCGCTCGCCACTACTCACGGAATCACTTGTTGTTTTCTCTTCCTACGGGTACTGAGATGTTTCACTTCCCCGCGTTCCCCCCACACACCCTATGTGTTCAGGTGCGGGTGACACCACATGACTGGTGCCGGGTTTCCCCATTCGGACACCCTGGGATCACAGCTTGGTTGACAGCTCCCCCAGGCCTATCGCGGCCTCCCACGTCCTTCATCGGCTCCTGGTGCCAAGGCATCCACCGTTCGCCCTTGACAACTTGACCACAAAGATGCTCGCGTCCACTGTGCAATTCTCAACAAACGACCAACCCACAACCCGACACGCCCCACACCAAACCCGACAACCGCCGGCGGTATGCGAGGCCAGGCCATGCCTGGCGCCTCGACGAGCACACGCTCGCCTCAAGGCTCTGAAAGACAACCACGGGTTGTTCTTTCAGGACCCAACAGGGTGCTTTACATCCTCCCCCAGCCGCACCAGGACTTCGTTCCACACCACCCGAAGGTGGCCGTACTAGAAGGATCCCAGCCGTTGCCAGGGAAAGACTCGCCAGTGTCTCCGCCATTGAGCACCCCGACCCGACATTCGCGGGCCGCGGGCTCCTTGCACCCTTTCGGGTGAAGGTGCTCCTTAGAAAGGAGGTGATCCAGCCGCACCTTCCGGTACGGCTACCTTGTTACGACTTCGTCCCAATCGCCAGCCCCACCTTCGACGGCTCCCTCCACAAGGGTTGGGCCACCGGCTTCGGGTGTTGCCGACTTTCGTGACGTGACGGGCGGTGTGTACAAGGCCCGGGAACGTATTCACCGCAGCGTTGCTGATCTGCGATTACTAGCGACTCCGACTTCACGGGGTCGAGTTGCAGACCCCGATCCGAACTGAGACCGGCTTTTTGGGATTCGCTCCACCTCACGGTATCGCAGCCCATTGTACCGGCCATTGTAGCATGCGTGAAGCCCTGGACATAAGGGGCATGATGACTTGACCTCATCCCCACCTTCCTCCGAGTTGACCCCGGCAGTCTTCGATGAGTCCCCGCCATTACGCGCTGGCAACATCGAACGAGGGTTGCGCTCGTTGCGGGACTTAACCCAACATCTCACGACACGAGCTGACGACAGCCATGCACCACCTGTGACCGCCCCCGAAGGACCTCACATCTCTGCGAGTTTTGCGGCCATGTCAAACCCAGGTAAGGTTCTTCGCGTTGCATCGAATTAATCCGCATGCTCCGCCGCTTGTGCGGGCCCCCGTCAATTCCTTTGAGTTTTAGCCTTGCGGCCGTACTCCCCAGGCGGGGCGCTTAATGCGTTAGCTGCGGCACAGGGAACCGGAGAGGCCCCCCACACCTAGCGCCCAACGTTTACAGCGTGGACTACCAGGGTATCTAATCCTGTTCGCTCCCCACGCTTTCGCTCCTCAGCGTCAGTATCGGCCCAGAGACCCGCCTTCGCCACCGGTGTTCCTCCTGATATCTGCGCATTTCACCGCTACACCAGGAATTCCAGTCTCCCCTACCGAACTCTAGCCTGCCCGTATCGACTGCAGGCCCGCAGTTGAGCTGCGGGTTTTCACAGTCGACGCGACAAGCCGCCTACGAGCTCTTTACGCCCAATAAATCCGGACAACGCTCGCGCCCTACGTCTTACCGCGGCTGCTGGCACGTAGTTGGCCGGCGCTTCTTCTGCAGGTACCGTCACTTACGCTTCGTCCCTGCTGAAAGAGGTTTACAACCCGAAGGCCGTCATCCCTCACGCGGCGTCGCTGCATCAGGCTTCCGCCCATTGTGCAATATTCCCCACTGCTGCCTCCCGTAGGAGTCTGGGCCGTGTCTCAGTCCCAGTGTGGCCGGTCGCCCTCTCAGGCCGGCTACCCGTCGTCGCCTTGGTAGGCCATCACCCCACCAACAAGCTGATAGGCCGCGAGCCCATCCCAGGCCGAAAAACTTTCCACCCAACCTCATGCGAGGCCAGGTCCTATTCGGTATTAGCCCCGGTTTCCCGGGGTTATCCCAAAGCCTAGGGCAGGTTGCTCACGTGTTACTCACCCGTTCGCCGCTCGAGTACCCCGAAGGGCCTTTCCGCTCGACTTGCATGTGTTAAGCACGCCGCCAGCGTTCGTCCTGAGCCAGGATCAAACTCTCCAACAAAAATCTTTGTTGAACAATCATCCTGACAACAAAAGTGTTGCCAAAGGAATCCCAACCAGCCAGAACAAAGCCTGACCAGTCCGGGGTATAAATCAATTTGGCACTGGCTTAACAAGCACCCTGTTGAGTTCTCAAAGAACAACCACACACCATCCGGAAACCCCACACCGTGGAGCCCCCGTCAGGGGCATTTCGTTCGTCCCGCACCCACCGCTCTCGCGCCGGGCACTTTTACTACGTTACCTCACCGTCTCCGCCGTGTCAAACCGTGTGTCCCGGTCTGTCATGCTTCGTACGGGTCGGCGCCCGCGACTTCGCGCAGCGGTGAACCGCTGTCGCTTGGTCATCGGATTTGGCAGGCCGGCCGCTGCGGTCTCCCGCAGGCTCGCCCGGTGCCCTGCCGGTCGTCAACCTTACCCGGTCGGTTCCGCTCCGCCAAATCCGCCCTGCGGCGTTTCGGCGAGCCCCGCCCGGCCCGGCTCCGTCGAGGTGAGACCTCGGTGGTTCCGGCGCCTGGCCCGGTCCGTGGCCCTCGGGATCTTCGTCCCGTTTGCCCCGTTCCGCGCTGGCAGAGAGAAAGTTACGCGGATTCGGGTTTGATCGTCAAATCCAGGGGTAGCGTCCCGCGTCACACCATCACCGCCGGGCTATCTTCCCTGCTCAGAGGGGCTGCGGGCGCGAGCCCTCAGGCGGTCGGCCGGCGGCGGGAGGCCAGCCAGCCCCGGACACCGAGCACCCCTACCGTCGTGCCGATGGCCAGGGAGGCCGCGATGAGCAGGGCGTGCACCCACAGGAAGCTGGTGGGGCTGCCCTCGCCGACCGTGCCGGCCGACCACGCCCGCGGGTCGTTCCAGATGGCGACCGCGAACCTCGGCCAGATCACCCAGGTCCAGACTCCGACCCCGACCAGGAACAGCGACCAGCCACGCGACAACACCATGGCTGGCCAGTATGCCAGCGGCCCGTCGGCCCAGGTCAGGAGCGCGGGGACCGGAGCGTGCGGAAGGTCAGCGAGTAGCGCAGCGCCGGGACTGGCGGAATGCTGTGCTGCCACGCCGACCGGGCCGCCCCGGTGAGCACGTACCCGGAGCGGGGCGACAGCTCCAGCTCGTACACCCGGCGGTTCTCCCCGGTGGAGCGCTGGAAGCGCAACAGGCACGCGGAGCCCAGCGAGAGGCCGACGACTGTCGGCCCGAAGGCGGGCGCGTCGCGGTGCCAGCCGATGACGGAGTCCGGCGGATAGCGGGTGACAAGGGTCTGGGCGAGCGCCTCGGGGTCGACACCGGCGAGCGCCGCGCAGCGCTCGCGCACCCCGCACAGCGCCACCGGCAGTGCCTCGGCGGCGGTGAGCTGGAACGAGCCGTAGTCGTAGGTGTAGCCGAACTGGCGGACGGTGCGCCGGGCGATCTGCCCGTGCATCCGGACCTCGTGGAAGTCGAGCGCGTCGAGGGTGGCCAGCAGGGAACGTTCCTCGTCGTCGTCGACCAGGTCCGGCTGGTAGGTGAGCCCCACCGGCCGCTCGTGAATGCCGCGCATCCTGCCCACGAGGCGAACGTATCGGCGGGCCGGCCCGCGCGCCGCGCGAAACCGGCCCGCCGCCCGGTGGGTCAGAAGCAGGTGACCGCCCCGCCGATGGCCGGGTTCGCGCGGTCGTGCTGGTGGACGGCGCCGGCGGGGTCGGTCATCGACCCGCCCCAGATGGCACAACCCGCGCCGATGTAGCGGTGGACCGGGCCGGCCGCGTAGCGCCGGCTGCCGTCGTCGACGCCGAAGGCGGTCCATTCCGGATCCAGGTAGACGCGGGTCCCGGTGAGCGTCCCGACGTACGCGGACTTGAGGGTGACCGTGCAGCCGTACCCGGTGAGGGGGTTGCGCAGCAGGTGGACGGTGCCGAGCCGCGCGCCGGTGGCGGTGTCGTGGATCGGGTCCTGGTCGACGGCGACGAAGCCCGGGCCGCAGAGCGCCTCCGGGGTGTACGGGTTGACCGCCGCCGCCTGCGCGCCGGTCCCCGCCACCCCGACGAGGACGGCCGCCACGGCCGCCGCGATCCCGATTCGTCGAATGAGCCGCTGCATCTGCATTCCCTTTCCCTGGTGCCGACGGATCCGTGATCAGAATGGTGTCGGCGCCGGGTTGGACGAATGTGCGCGGTGGCCACTCCGGTTCGTTTCCGGGTGTGCCGGGCGACCGGGACAGGGTCCGCCACCTGGGCGGAGGCGGTGGAGTCGATCGGCGGGCGCCGATTATGAGGTATCTCGCATAAACGCATCCCGATGAATTCGGAATTGCCTTCGTGTTTCCCGCACCGGACGTTCGGGCACTGTTCGGATGGCGACACGACGAGAGCCGGAGGTGGCCACCATGCAGCCGTTCAATCCGTGGATCTGGCGGGACCCGTCCGCCCTCGCCGGCGGCTACGAGCAGACCCGCCCGGACGACGTGCCGCGGCAGCGGTCGGACGGTGGCGCCGACGACGGCCCCGACGCGCCCGGCCCGGGCACTCCGATCGACCTCACCGGCTACCTGGTGGAGGCGACCGACGGCCGGATCGGCGCGATCGACCAGGCGAGCGACGACGCCGGCGCCGGCTACCTGGTGGTGGACACCGGGCCGTGGATCTTCGGTCGGAAGGTGCTGCTGCCGGTCGGCACGGTGGCCCGGGTCGACCACCTGGAGCGCGTCGTGCACGTGGACCGGACGCGGGAGCAGGTCAAGGAGTCACCGGCGTTCGACCCGGACGACTTCGGCCGCACCGAATACCGCGAGCAGGTTGGCAACTACTACACCGAGAGCTACCGGCGGGGCTGACCAGGGCGGGAGGACGCGCGGCGGCCGGTCGGCCGTCGCGCGTTCCGGTCTGCGCGGGGAGCCGTGGACCGGCTACCGTGTCAGGCATGGTCCGGCCGAGCACCTGCGCCCCGGAGACCCTCGACGGTCTCCCGGCGGCTGCCGCTCCGGTTCTCCCGGCCCGTGTCGACGACGGTCGGGAGCAGATCCTCGACGTCCTCCGTGCCGGTGGGCTGCGGTTCCGCGCCGGCGGGCGATGGCGGCGCTCGCACTGACGAGCCACCCCCACTGATCCGGGCACACCCCGGGTCGCCTCCGCGCGCCCGCGCGTCCTCCACCGACCAGCCATGAGAGGCGTACGACCATGTCCGCAGCACGGATGCTCACCGGTGACCGCCCGACCGGGCGGCTGCACCTCGGCCACTACGTCGGCAGCATCGCCAACCGGGTGAAGCTGCACCAGCACTACGAGAGCTTCTTCATCATCGCCGACCTGCACATGCTCACCACGCGCAACAGTCGCGAGGACATCGAGCAGGTCTCCCACAACGCCCGCGAGATGGTCACCGACATCCTCGCCGCCGGTGTCGAACCGGACCGGGCCACCTTCTACCTCCAGTCGGCGATCCCCGAGGTCGGCGACCTGAACACCCTGTTCCAGAACCTGGTCACCGTGCCCCGGCTGGAACGGGTCCCGTCGCTCAAGGAGATGAGCCGGGACGCCGGCAAGGAGGAGATGCCGTACGGGCTGCTCGGCTATCCCGTCCTCCAGGCCGCCGACATCCTCTGCGTGAAGGGGCAGGTCGTCCCGGTGGGGAAGGACAACGCCGCGCACGTCGAGGTGACCCGGGAGATCGCCCGGCGCTTCAACCACCTCTACGGCGAGGTCTTCCCCGTGCCGGAAATGATCATGTCGGAGACGCCCACCCTGGTCGGCACCGACGGCGCGGGGAAGATGAGCAAGAGCAAGGGAAACGCCATCGCGCTCTCCGACGACCCGGCCACCGTGCGGCGCAAGGTGCTGGGGATGTACACCGACCCGAACCGGGTCCGCGCCGACGTGCCGGGCACGGTCGAGGGGAACCCGGTCTTCGCGTACCTCGACGTGTTCCACACCGACCGGGCGACGGTCGAGGAGCTGAAGGCGCGCTACCGGGCCGGCCGGGTCGGCGACGTCGAGGTCAAGGAGGAACTGGTGGGCGCGCTCAACCGGTTCCTCGACCCGGTCCGCGAGCGGCGGGCCCGGTTCGAGGGGCAGCGCGGCCTGGTCGACGAGCTGATCGTCGAGGGCACCGAGCGGACCCGGGCGCAGGTGCGCCGCACCCTTGTCGAGGTGCGCCGGGCCATGGGCCTGACCAGCGCGTACACCCAGGTGCGGCGGCGGGCCGAGCGCTACCGCAAGGCCGTCGGCACGCCGGCCTGAGCTGTCGGGTACGCCGGCCGGCCGGCCCGGGTACGGCCTTGCGCCGCCCCCGGGCCGGCCGGTTAGGCTGCTCGCATGACCAGCTCGCACGCGTACCCGACGACGTCCTCCGACGTCCTGGTCGGCGTGCTGCGACGCCGGCGGTCCCGCGACCGCCTGCGCTGAGCATTCCTCACTGCGACCGGCGGATCGAGCCGCCGGTCATCGCCGATCGTCCTCGGTCCGCCCGCATCCCCGTCCGGTGATCCGCGAGCGGCGGATCCGAGCGAGATCGGCGTACCCATGGATCTGGAGAAACTGCTGACCGACCGGCTGGCGCCGGCGTTCGCCACGGTGGCCGGCGGGCCGGTGGACCCGGTCGTGCGGCGCTCCCAGCGCGCGGACTTCCAGTCGGACGCGGCGCTGGCGCTGGCGCGGCGGCTCGGCCGGCCGCCGCGCGCCATCGCCACCGAGGTGCTGGAGCGCGCGGAACTGGCCGACCTGTGCAGCGCCACGGAGGTCTCCGGGCCGGGTTTCCTCAACCTGACCGTGGCCGACGACGCCCTGGCCGGGCTGGTCTCCGCGCTGGCCGCCGACCCGCGGCTCGGGGTGCCGGAGGCCGCCGCGCCGGAGACCGTGGTGGTCGACTACTCCGCGCCGAACGTGGCGAAGGAGATGCACGTCGGGCACCTGCGCTCGACGGTGATCGGCGACGCGGCGGCCCGGCTGCTGGAGTGGCTGGGGCACCGGGTGCTGCGCGCCAACCACCTGGGCGACTGGGGCACGCCCTTCGGCATGCTGATCGAGCACCTGGTCGACCTGGGCGAGGCCGAGGCGGCGCAGGAGCTGTCGATGGGCGACCTGGACTCGTTCTACAAGGCGGCCCGGGCCAAGTTCGACGCCGACGAGGCGTTCCGCGAGCGGGCCCGGCAGCGGGTGGTGGCGTTGCAGGGCGGCGACGCGACCACCCTGCGCCTCTGGCGGCTGCTCGTGGAGCAGTCCGAGCGCTACTTCCTGACCGTCTACGACCTGCTCGACGTGACCCTCACCGAGCGGGACTTCCACGGCGAGAGCAGCTACAACGACCTGCTCGGCCCGGTCGTCGAGGACCTGGACCGGCTCGGGCTGCTGCGGTCCAGCGACGGCGCGGCGTGCGTGTTCCCGCCCGGCTCGGTGGGCCGGGACGGGGAGCCGCTGCCGCTGATCGTGCGCAAGTCCGACGGCGGGTACGGCTACCCGGCGACCGACCTCGCCGCGATCCGGCACCGGACCGGCACGCTGGGCGCGACCCGGCTGCTCTACGTGGTCGGGCTGCCGCAGCGGCGGCACTTCGAGATGGTCTACGCCGCCGCCGCGCAGGCCGGTTGGTTGGCCCCGCCGGCCCGGGCCGAGCACGTCGGGTTCGGCTCGATCCTCGGCCCCGACGGGCGGATGCTGCGCAGCCGGGCCAGCGGGTCGGTCAAGTTGGTCGGGCTGCTGGAGGAGGCGGTGGCCCGGGCCACCGCGCTGGCCCGGGAGCGGAACCCGGAGCTGGGCGAGGCCGAGGCGGCCGAGGTGGGCCGCGCGGTCGGCATCGGCGCGGTCAAGTACGCCGACCTCTCCAGCGACCGGCACAAGGACTACGTGCTCGACTGGGAGCGGATGCTGTCGCTGGACGGCAACAGCGCGCCCTACCTCCAGTACGCCCACTCCCGGATCCGGTCGATCTTCCGGCGGGCCGGGGTTGCGGCCCGGCCCGAGGCACCGGTCTCGCTGGTGGATCCGGCCGAGCGGGCGCTCGCCTTCGAGCTGGTCGGCTTCGGGGCGGTGGTCGGCGCGGTGGCGGAGAACCTGGAGTTCCACCACCTGACCGCTTGCCTGTCCCGGCTCGCCGCCGCGTTCAGCGCGTTCTACGAGCGGTGCCCGGTGCTGCGGGCCGACGAGCCGGTCCGGGAGAGCCGGCTGGTGCTCTGCGACCTGACCGCGCGGGTGCTCCGGCAGGGCCTCCACCTGCTCGGCATCCGCACCCCGGAGCGGCTGTGATCCGCCGCTGCCCCGGCGCCGCCCGAACGGACGGCGCCGGGCGGCGGGGCCGGGTCGCTCAGCGCGGCAGCCAGGTCTGCACCTCGACCAGGTTGCCCTCCGGATCGCGCAGGTAGGCCGAGCGGACGCCCCAGCCGGGGCGGTCGGCCGGCGCGGCGACGACCGTGCCGGCGGGGAGGGCGGCGACTGTGGCGTCGACGTCCGGCACCGGGACCACCACGAGCACGCCGCCGTCCCCCCGGCCCACCGGCAGCACCGCCTCGGCCGCCCGGCGACCCAGCACGGCGAGCACGGTCTCGCCGCCGGCGTCGAAGCTGGCGTACTCGAACTCGGCGACGACCTTCTCCGGCTCGCCGAGCAGGTCGGCGTAGAAGCGGAGGGTGGCCGGGAAGTCGTCGGCGACGACGCGGGGATGCACGCTCATGAGCCGGACCCTAGCGGGGCGCGTCCGCGTGGATGCGGCCCGCCAGGCGGGACAGCGGGACGCCGCCACCGCCGCGCGTCACCGCCACGATCTCGGCGGCGATGCTGACGGCGGTCTCCTCCGGCGTCTGCCCGCCCAGGTCCAGGCCGATCGGGGCGCGCAGCCGGGCCAGTGCCGCCTCGGTCACGCCGGCCTCGCGCAGGCGGCGTCGCCGGTCCTCGGCGGTGCGCCGGGAGCCCATCGCCCCGACGTACGCCAGCGGCAGGTCGAGAGCGTGGCGCAGGACCGGCACGTCGAAGCGGGCGTCGTGGGTGAGTACGCAGACCACGGTCCGGGCGTCGACCCGGCCGGCCGCGGCCTCGGCGGCCAGGTAGCGGTGCGGCCAGTCGACCACCACCTCGTGCGCCCCGGGGAACCGCCGCGGGGTGGCGAAGACCGGCCGGGCGTCGCAGACCGTCACCCGGTAGCCGAGGAACCGGCCCGCCTGGGCCACCGCGGCTGCGAAGTCGACGGCCCCGAAGACCAGCATCCGGGCCGGCGCCGGAGCGGCCACCACCAGCACGGACAGCTCCTCCCCGACCGGCCGGGGGCGGACCACGCCGGAGCGGCCCGCGCGCAGCAGCGCCCGCGCCTCGGCGGCGACCGCCGCGTCCACGGCCGGCTCGCCCAGGCTGCCGTGCCGCCCCTCGGCGTCCAGCACGATCCGCCGGCCCCGCCGGCCCGGCGGGCCGTCCACACAGGTCGCGACCGCCACGGGCCGGCCAGCGGCGACCTCGGCGGCGACCCGGTCGAGCTGCGGGAAGCTCTCCCGGTCGACCCGCTCCACGTACAGCTCGACGGTCCCGCCGCAGGTGAGGCCGGCGGCCAGTGCGTCGTCGTCGCTCACCCCGAAGCGGACCGACCGCGGCGTGGCGTCGGCGACGACCTCCCGGCACAGCTCGTAGACCGCCGCCTCCACGCAGCCGCCGGAGACACTGCCGACCGCGCTGCCGTCCGGCCCGACCAGCAGCGTGGCACCGGGCCGGCGCGGGGCGCTCTGCCAGGTGCGGGCCACCGTGGCCATGCCGACCGGCACGCCGGCACGCCACCAGCGCAGCAGGTCGGGCAGGACGTCACGCATCCGTCCGCCCCGCCGGCACGTCCAGGTCGGCGTCGTCGGCCACGTCGGCACAGTCGACCACCCGGACCTCGTCGAGGTGCGCCCGCAGGTAGGCCCGGGCACCCGTGTCGCCCACCGCCAGCGCGGCCACACCGGGCCAGTGCCGGCGGCCCAGCAGCACGGGATGGCCCCGGCGGCCGGCCGGGTAGCCGGCCGTCACCAGGCTGTCGGCAGTGGCGTGCCGGGCCACCCGGCGGACCGCCGCCGCGGTGACGCCGGGCAGGTCGACGAGGAGCACCACCGCCGCCGGCGCGTCCGTGCGGGCCAGCGCGGCCAGCCCGGCGCGCAGCGAGGAGCCCATCCCGCCGGCCCACTCCGGGTTGTCCACGAGCAGCGCGCCGGGCAGGTCGGCGCGGGCCCGCACCTCGGCCGCGGCCGCGCCGAGCACCACCACCGTGGGCGCGCAGCCGCCGCCGCTGAGCATCCCCGCCGCACGCTCCACCAGCAGCCGGCCGTCGGCGTGCCGCGCCAGCGCCTTCGGGCCGCCGTACCGGCGACCGGCACCGGCCGCGAGCAGCACGCCGGCCGGGGGCGGCGACATTCAGCCCACCCGCGCGGACAGGGCCGGTGCGCTGCCGTACTGGCCCAGCTCGCCGGCGAGCAGCCGGGCGGCGAACTGGTGCACGGTGCGCAGCATCGCGTACGTGGGGCGGCCGGCGTGGTGGCGGACCGTCACCAGGGACTTCGCCACCAGGCCGTCGAGGACCACGCTGGTCCGCAGCCGCCACCAGGGCGCGGCGCCGCAGACCCGGTCCACCTCGTCGAGGCCGAAGAGCCGGGGCAGCGCGCCGAGCCGTACGAAGCACCAGCGCTCGGCCGGGGTGAGGCAGTCGAGACTGCGCTGGAGGGCGGCGGAGAGCGAGGTCTGGTGGGCCGGCCGCCCCCGCCGGTCGGGCCGGCGCAGCGCGGTCAGCGGGTCGTCGAGCCGGCGCAGCAGCTCGTCGAGGCTCTCGTCGGCCATCCGGTCGGCGGCCAGTTCGACGGCGAGGGGCAGCCGGTCGAGCAGCCCGCAGATCACCGCCACCGTGCCGATCTCCTTCGCGCCCACCTCGAAGCCGGGACGCGCCTGGGCCGCCCGGCGGGCGAAGAGCTGGACGGCCGGCATCCCCCGGACGCCGTCCGGGCCGGTGGTGAGCGCGGGCAGCGGCGGCAGCCGCCACACCGACTCGTACGCCAGGCCCAGCGGCTCCCGCGAGGTGACCAGCGCCGACACCCGGCGGCCCACCTGCACGACGTCGTCGACCAGGCCGGCGCAGCTGTCGGTGAGGTGGTCCACGTTGTCCAGCACGAGCAGCAGGTGGCGGTCGGCCAGCAGCCGGGGCAGGCCGCCCCGCTCGGGCAGGCGGAGCAGCCGGCGGATCTCCCGGGTGACGTCGTCCGGCGTGCGGGCCGCGGCGAGGTCGACGGACAGGACGCCGTCGGCGTACCCGGGGTGGACCCGGCGGGCGGCGGCCAGGGCCAGCGCCGACTTGCCGCAGCCGGCCGGCCCGGCCACGGTGACCACCCGGTGGTCGGTGAGCAGCCCGGTCACCCGGGCCAGGTCGGTCTCCCGGCCGATCAGCTCGGTCGCGCCGGGCCGGGTGCCGCGCCAGGGCGGCCGGGGCCGGCTCGCCACGCAGCCGGGCGGCGGGACCGCCGGCCGGGCGGCCGCCGGGCCGTCCCGCAGCTCGCGGTGGGCCGCGGTCAGCTCGGGGCCCGGTTCGATGCCCAGCTCGGCGGCGAGCCGGGCGCGGATCCCGGCGAACCGGTCCAGGGCGGCCGCCCGCCGGCCCGTGCGCGCCAGCACGGTGAGGTGCCGCGCCTGCACCGCCTCGTGCAGCGGCTCGGCGGCGGCGAGGTGTTCCGCGGTGGCCAGCACCGCGGCGGGCCGGTCGAGTTCGAGGCCGAGGGTGACCAGGTCGAGGCAGGCGGTGACCCATTCGCGGCGCAGCGCCGCGACCGCCTCCTCCCCGGGCAGCAGGGCCCGCAGGTCGGTGAGGTCGGGGTCGGTCCACATGGCGACGGCCGCGTCCAGCAGCTCGAAGGCGGCGGACCGCCGGTCGCGGCGGATCAGCTCCCGCGCGGCCTCGGCGAGCCGGCGGAACCGGGTCAGGTCGACCTGGTCGGCGTAGAGCTGCAACCGGTACGCCCGGGGCGACGACGCGATGACGTTGGTGCGGGCGTGCCGGGGCGAGCCGGGTTCCAGCGCCCGCCGCAGCCGCGCCACGTAGGTGTGCAGGAGGTGGCTGCCGCTGGGCGGGGGGTTGTCGCCCCACAGCGCCAGGGCGAGCGCGCCGACGGGGATGTTCTCGCCCACCTGGAGGGCCAGCAGGGCGAGCAGGGCGCGCTGCTTCGACGGGCCGAGATCCACCGGGGCGGTGCCGTCGTGGACCTGGACCGTGCCGAGCACGGTGACCGACAGCTGACGTTTCACGGGACCGGTGATCCTTCCAGTCGCCTGTCTCCCCCGCAGCGTAGGCACTGCGGCGATCACTTTCCAGACATGGATCGTTGCGGGGCGTGAGCGTCCCACTATATGCGCTTCAAGAATGCTGCATACCGCTCGTGTCAGGCTGCTTCATGTTTGCCACCCCCGGTGTGGAACTTGCGCCGGGCGCAGACCAAGGGGGAGCACATGACATCGACGCTCACGCGGGACGGGGTGCACCGACCCGGCGGCTGGCGGAGCCGGTTGGCGCTGAGTCCGGACCTGGTGGACTTCGCCAACCGCGGCTTCCGGACCGACCGCCCTGAGACGAGGTACGTCCTGGAACGCGCCGCCACCGCCTTCCTCGACGGCTACAACCGCGGCCTGGACACGCCGTACGGGCAGCCGACCACACTGGACGGCATCCCGGCTGACCTGCGCGGATTCGCCGCCGAGGGGTCGGCCATGTCGGCCGTGCTGCTGGACCGGCTGTCGCCCCGGCGGCACGGCCGCTTCGCCGCCCAGTTGCGCGGGCACCCGCGCCACGACTACCTGCTGCACGTCGGCGCGGGCTGGGCGCTGGCCAAGCTGGACGCCGTCTCGGTCGGTGCGCTGGGGCGGCTCGGCCGCCTCGGATCGGAGAATGGCCTGCTCCGCTGGCTGGCGTACGACGGCTATGGCTTTTTCAAGGTCTTTTTCGTCAAGGATCCGACCCTCGCGGGCTGGCGCCGGCACCGGAAGCCCTGCGACCCGACCTGCGCCATCCGCTACCAGGGGCTGGGTCGCTGCCTCTGGTTCCGCGACTGCGGCGACCCGGCCGCCCTGGCCGAGCGGATCAGCGGCCTGCCGGCCTCGCACCGTGGTGACGTGTGGAGCGGCGTCGGCCTCGCCGCCACGTACGCCAACGGGGTTTCCCCGGACGACCACGCCCTGCTGCTGCGGCTCGCCGGCAACCACCGGCCCGCCCTCGCCCAGGGCGCCGCGTTCGCGGCGGAGGCCCGCCGGGCGGACGGCACCGCGGGCCCGGCGGTCGACGCCGCCACCCGGACCCTGACCGGGGTGTCCGCCGACACCGCCGCCGAGTGGACCTGGCAGGCCCGGCACGGCCTGGACCGGGCCGGCGCCACCCCGGCCGACTACGGCGAGTGGCGCGCCCGCGTGCAGCGGCTCGCCGCCCGGCACGTCGCCGGCTGAGCGGGCGTCCCCGCCTTCCCGCGTCCCCACCGCTGAACCTGCGACAAGGAGCCTCCATGCCCAGTCCCCACCGCGCCCGCAGGATCATCGCCCCGCTGCTGGCCGTCCTCATCGCCACGACCCTCGGGCTGGCCTCCCGGCTGCCGGACGCCAGCGCCGCCGACCGCCGGGCGCTGGCCGGGCGGTTCGCCTTCGACGTCGGCGACCTGAACGCCGACCCGGCCGGCGCCCGCACCCAGCGGACCGTGGAACCCGCCCTCGAACACCTGCGGGCGTGGATCTCCTCGGTGGGCGCCGGGGCGGCGCTGGCCGACCTCGACGGGGACGGCCTGCCCAACGACACCTGCCTCGTCGACCCCCGGGACGACTCGGTGAGCGTCACCCCGACCCCGGACCGGGCCACCCGCTACGCCGCCTTCCCCCTGCGCCCCACCGGGGTGCCCTACGACACGGGGATCACCGCGCCGATGGGCTGCGCGACCGCCGACCTCAACGAGGACGGCCGCCTCGATGTGCTCGTCTACTACTGGGGACGGGCGCCGCTGGCCTGGCTGCAACGCGCCGACGTGCCGTTCGGGCCGGCCGCGTTCACCGCCGTCGACGTCACCGACCGCCCCACCGAGCTGTGGAACAGCACCACCGCCAACGTGCTCGACCTGGACGGCGACGGCCACCTGGACATCGTGGTCGGCAACTACTTCCCCGACGGGGCGCGGGTGCTCGACGCGGCCGCGAAGGACGACCCGCGGATGCGGATGCAGGACTCGATGTCCTGGGCCCGCAACGGCGGGCGCAACCGGATCCTGCGCTTCACCGGCCTCACCCCCGTCGCCGGCGGCCCGGCCCGCCCCACCTACGCGGACGCCTCCGCGGCCCTCACCGACGAGCAGGCCCGCTCCTGGACCCTGGCCATCGGCGGCCAGGACCTGGACGGCGACAACCTGCCCGAGGTGTACGTGGCGAACGACTTCGGCCGCGACTACCTGCTGCACAACGTCTCGCAGCCGGGCCGGATCCGGTTCGCCGAGCTGCCCGGGCGGCGCGACGCCGACATGCCGAAGTCCAAGGTGCTCGGCAACGACTCGTTCAAGAGCATGGGCGTTACCTTCACCGACCTCAACGCCGACCAGCGGCCGGACATCCTGGTCAGCAACATCACCACCCCGTACGCGCTCCAGGAGAGCAACTTCGCGTTCGTCAGCACCGACGCCGCCCCGCTCACCGACCACGCTCCCTACCGGGACGAGAGCCAGCGGCTGGGCCTGGCCCGCACCGGCTGGGCCTGGGACATCAAGGTGGCCGACTTCGACGGCGACGGCACCGACGAGATCGTGCAGGCGCTGGGCTTCCTGCGCGGCACGGTGAACCGCTGGGCCGAACTCCAGGAGCTGGCCATGGGCAACGACGTGTTCCTCCAGTACCCGTACGCCTGGCCGAACTTCCGCGACGGCGACGACATCGCCGGGCACCAGCGCAACCCGTTCTTCGTGCGGGGCGACGACGGCCGGTACGTGGACGTCTCCGACCGGCTCGCCTTCCGGCAGCACGCCACCACCCGCGGCCTGGCCGTCGGCGACACCGACCACGACGGGCGGCTGGACCTGGTGGTGGCCAACCAGTGGGCCCGGTCGCAGTTCCTGCACAACACCGGCCCGGCCCGCGCCCACCTCGGGCTGCAACTGCTGCTCCCGGCCACCGTCCCCGGCGGGAAGCCGCGGCCCGCGGTCGGCGCGACGGTCCAGGTGCGCCGGGCCGACGGCACCGCGCTGACCGCCCAGCTCTACCCCGCCAACGGCCACACCGGCGGCAACTCCCCCGACCTGCTCTTCGGGCTCGGCGACTCGTCCGGCCCGGTCACCGCCACGGTGACCTGGCGCGACGCCGCCGGCCAGCACGCCATGACCAGGTCCCTGAACCCCGGGTGGCACACCCTCGTGCTCACCCCGACCGCGTAGCCGACCCGTCGAGCCACAGGAGGTCGACCGTGTCCGACAAGGCCACTCCCCGTACGGCGAACCGACCGGACCCACGGATCACGGCGCTGCGCCGGTTCGCGCTGTCCATCACCGTCTTCAACATCGTCGGGCACCTGCTGCTCGGGTTCGAGCAGGCGTACGTCACGCCGGTCGTGGCGGTGCTCATCGCGTACGCGGTGGACCTGCTGCTGGAGACCGTCGAGGCGCGCGCCACCGGGCGCCCCGAGCGCTACCGGGGCGGACCGGTGGCCCTGCTGAACTTCCTGCTGCCCGCCCACATCGCCGGCCTGGCCTGCGCCATGCTGCTCTACGGCAACCAGAGCCTGGCGCCCACCATGTTCGCCGCCGCGGTGGCGGTGAGCAGCAAGTACGTCATCCGGCTGCCGGTCCGCGGCAGCCTGCGGCACGTGCTCAACCCGAGCAACTTCGGCATCAGCGTCACGCTGATCCTGTTCAGCTGGGTCAGCATCGCACCGCCGTACCACTTCAGCGAGGACGTGGACGGGCCGGTCGACGTGGTGATCCCGCTGGTCATCCTGGCCGCCGGCACCATGCTCAACGGCAAGCTGACCCGGCGGCTGCCGCTGATCCTGGGCTGGGCCGGCGGCTTCGTCCTCCAGGCGGTGCTGCGCGCGGTGTTCTTCGACGCGCACCTGGCCGCCGCGCTGCTGCCGATGACCGGTATCGCGTTCATCCTCTTCACCAATTACATGATCACCGACCCGGGCACGACGCCGGCCGCCCCGCGCCGGCAGGTGGTGTTCGGCCTGGCCACGGCGGCCGTCTACGGGCTGCTGGTCCTCGCCCACATCACGTTCGGCCTGTTCTTCGCGCTGGTGATCGTCTGCGGCCTGCGCGCCCTGGTGATCCTCGGCGCCAACCTGCGCGACCGGGCGAACGGCACACCCGCGCTGAGCGCCGGCCGGCCCGCCGGGACCCCGCCGGCCGACGCGGCCCCCGTCGACGTGGGCCAGGTGCCGGTGCCCGCCGCCCGCTGACCGCGCCCCTTCCGTACGAGCGAGGAGACCGTGATGGTCGACGACGACGTGGTGATCGTGGGCCTGGCCTGCCGCTACCCGGCGGCGGACAACCCGACCCAGCTGTGGGAGAACGTCCTCAACCGGCGGCAGGCGTTCCGGCCGCTGCCGGCGGGCCGGCTGCCGCTGGCCGAGTACGGCGGCGACGGCCCCGACCGGACCACGGTCCGCCGGGCCGCGGTACTGGACGGCTGGCGCTTCGACCGGGCCCGCTTCCGGATCCCGGGCAGCACCTTCCGGGCCGTGGACCTGTCCCACTGGCTGGCGCTGGAGACCGCCGCGGACGCCCTTGTCGACGCCGGCCTGCCGGACGGGACCGGCACCGACCGGTCCCGGGTCGGCGTGGTCATCGGCAATTCGCTGACCGGCGAGTTCTCCCGGGCCGCCGGCCTGCGGATCCGCTGGCCCTACGTGCGCCGGGCGGTCGCCGCCGGCCTGGTCGACGGAGGGCTGGCGACCGACGAGGTCGCGGCGCTGCTGGACCGGGTGGAGGAGCGGTTCAAAGCGCCGTTCCCGGTGCCCGGCGACGAGACCCTGGCCGGCGCGCTGGCAAACACGATCGCGGGCCGCATCTGCAACCAGTTCGACTTCCACGGCACCGGCTACACAGTGGACGGCGCCTGCGCCTCGTCGCTGCTCGCGGTGATCACCGCGGCCGAGGCGGTGGCCGCCGGCCAGCTCGACGTGGCGCTGGCCGGCGGGGTGGACCTCAGCCTCGACCCGCTGGAGCTGGTCGGCTTCTCCCGGGTCGGCGCGCTGGCCGGCGACGAGATGCGGGTGTACGACGCCCACCCCACCGGCTTCCTGCCCGGCGAGGGCTGCGGCGTGGTGGTGCTGGCCCGGGCCGGGTACGCGCGGGAGCGGGGGCTGCGCCCGTACGGGCGGCTGCTCGGCTGGGCGTCCTCGTCGGACGGCAGCGGCGGGCTGACCCGGCCGGAGGAGAGCGGGCAGCGGCTGGCGCTGCGCCGGGCGTACGACCGGGCCGGCATCGAGCCCGGCGCGGTCCGGCTCGTGGAGGGGCACGGCACCGGCACCGCCGTCGGCGACGAGGCGGAACTGCGGGCGCTGCTCGGCGTACGCGGGCCGGCCGCGTCACCGGCGGTGCTGGGCAGCATCAAGGCGAACATCGGGCACACCAAGGCGGCGGCCGGGGTGGCCGGGCTGATCAAGGCGGTGCTGGCCGTGCACCGGGAGGTGCTGCCGCCGACCACCGGCTGCCACCGGCCGCACCCGCTGCTCGCCGAGGGTGGCGCCCTGCGGGTCACCGACGAGGCCCGGCCCTGGCCGGACGGCGAGCGGTACGCCTCGGTCAGCGCGATGGGCTTCGGCGGGATCAACACGCACGTGGTGCTCGGCGGGACGGCTCCGTCGGCGTCCCGGCCGCTCAGCGCGCACGTACGACGGTTGAGCCGGCCGCACCCCGACCACGAGCTGGTGGTCTGCGGGGCCCCGGACGCGGCGGCGCTGACCGGGCTGCTCACCCGGGTCCGGGCGGCGGCCACCGCGCTGTCCCGCCCCGAGCTGACCGACCTGGCCGCCGGGCTCGCCGCCGCCCACCGCGGGGACGTCCCGGCCCGGTTCGCCGCGGCCGTCCGCGACGCCGACGGGCTGGTCGCCGCCCTCGACCGGGCGCTCGGGCACCTGGCCGAGGGCGGCCGTCGCCTGCTGGACGCGGGTCGCGGGCTGTTCCTCGTGGTCGGCGGGCCGCTGCGGGTGGGGCTGCTCTTCCCCGGCCAGGCCGCACCGGTGCACGCCGACCGGGGCGCGCTGGGCCACCTGCTCGGCGACGCGGACGCGGGAACCGGCTCCGACCCCGATTCCGGGGTGAAGCCGGCGGAACCGGTCGACACGGCGGTGGCCCAGCCGGCCATCATCGCCGACAGCCTGGCCGGGATCCGCTGGCTGGACCGGCTCGGCGCCCGGCCGGTCGGCGCGCTCGGCCACAGCCTCGGCGAGCTGGCCGCGCTCAGCTGGGCCGGTGCGCTGGACGCCGACGACACCCTGGCCCTGGCCCGCGCGCGCGGCGAGGCCATGTCCGCCGCGACCGAGGCGCCCTCCGGGATGCTGTCGCTCCGGGCCGACCTGGCCGCCGCGCGGGAACTGGCCGCCGGGACCGGCGCGGTGGTGGCCGTGGACAACGGCGAGAGGCACGTGGTGGTGGCCGGCACCCGGCCCGAGCTGGACCGGGTCGCCGAGGCCGCGCGGCACGCCGGGATCGAGGCGACGCCGCTGGCCGTCTCGCACGCCTTCCACTCCCCGCTGATGGCCCCGGCCGCCGAGGCGCTGCGCCGGGCCGCCGGGCGGCTCCCGTGGCGGCGGCCCGAGCGGCCGGTGGCGTCCACGGTCACCGGGGCGTGGTGGGCCGACGAGGACCCGGTCGAGGTGCTGGTCCGGCAGCTCACCGGGCCGGTCCGGTTCCGCGAGGCGCTCGGCCTGCTCGACGCCGACCTGCTCGTTGAGGTCGGCCCCGGGCGGATGCTCAGCGCGCTGGCCGAGGCGGCCGGGCGTACCGCGGTCAGCCTGGACGCCGGCGCGGCGAGCGCGGCGGGCATGGCCGCCGGTACCGCGGCGCTCTTCGCCGCCGGCGCTGTCGACGACGCGACGCCCTTCTTCGCCGGGCGCTTCACCCGCCCGTTCGACAGGGACCGGGAGCGGGAGTTCCTGGTCAACCCGTGCGAGCGGGAGGTGCCCGCGGTGGCCCTGCCGGCGCCCCGCGCCGCGACGCCGGACCCGCGCCCCCGGGCGAGCGCCGGGCCGGTCGCGGCCCGCCCGGCCGACGGCCGGGGCACCGCCGAGCTGGTCGCCGCCCGCGTGGCCGACCTGGCCGAGCTGCCGGCCGCCGAGGTGGGCCCGGGCACCCGCCTCCTCGCCGACCTGCACCTGAACTCGATCCGGGTCGGCCAGCTCGCCGCCGAGATCGCCGGGGAACTGGGCCGGGCGCTGCCCGCCACGCCGCTGTCCCTGGCCGACGCCACGGTGGGCGAGTTCGCCGCCGCGATCGAGGGGCTGCCGACCGCCGACGCACCCGCCGCCGAGCTGCCCGCCGCCGGCGTCGGCCCCTGGGTCCGGGTGTTCCGCCACCACCTGGTGCCCCGACCGGCCGGTGCCGCCGCCCCCGCCGGCGAGCCGCCCGCCTGGGAGGTGGTCGGCCCGCTGGCCGGGCACCCGCACGCCGAGGCGGTGCGGACCGCGTTCCGGGTGGACGCCGGGGCGCCGGCGGGCCGGCTGCTCGCCCTGCCGCCAGGGCTGGCCGACATCCCGACCGCCGACGTGGTCGCCGCGCTGCGCGCCGCGGCGGGCGACCGGCGGCCGCTCGTGGTGCTGCACCACGGCGGGGTCGGCGCGGCCGTCGGCCGCAGCCTGGCCGTGGAGACCGGAGCGCCGGTGCTGGTGGTGGAGACCCCGCCGGGCCCGGCCGGCGTCCGGCTGGCCGCCGTCGAGGCGTCCCGGCCGTGGTCCGGCTACCAGGAGGTCGTGTACGGCGCGGACGGCGTACGCACCGTGCCGGTCACCCGGCTGCTGGACGGGCAGCCCCGCACCGACCGGCGGATCCCGCTCGGCCCGGGCGAGGTCTGCCTGGTCACCGGGGGCGCGAAGGGGATCGGGGCGGCCTGCGCGGCGGCCCTCGGCGAGGCCACCGGGGCGCGGCTCGTGCTCTTCGGCCGCAGCCCCGCCGACGATCCGGAGGTGGTCGAGGCGGTCCGCCGCACCGGCGCGGTCTACCGGTCGGTCGACCTGGCCGACCCGGTGGCGGTGGCCGCGGCGGTCACCGCCGTCCGCGCCGAGCACGGCCCGGTGCGCGGCCTGCTGCACGCGGCCGGGCGCAACGAGCCGGCGCCGGTGACCGACCTGACCGCCGAGGAGCTGCACCGCACCCTCGCCCCGAAGGCGTACGGCTTCGAGCACGTGGTGGCCGCGCTCGACCCCGACGAGCTGCGCTTCGCCGTGGCGTTCGGCTCGGTGATCGGCCGCGCCGGACTTCCCGGCGAGGCGGCGTACGCCACCGCCAACGAGTACCTCTCCCGGCGCTGCGCGGAGCTGGCCGCGACCGTGCCGCAGGTGCGCTGGCTGAGCATCGAGTGGTCGGTCTGGTCCGGGACCGGGATGGGCGTCCGGCTCGGCGTGCTCGACGGGCTGCTGCGGCGCGGGGTCAGCCCCATCCCGCCCGACGAGGGCACCCGCCTGCTGCTGGAACTGCTCGCCACGCCGGCGCTGCCGCCGGTGGTGCTGGTGGCCGGCCGGCTGCCGGTGAGCGACACCCTGGAGTGGGACGAGTGCGCCGAGGAGCACGGCCGTTTCCTGGAGTCACGGCTGGTCGGCACGCCCTGCGTCGAGCTGGTCAGCGAGGCCCGGCTCTCCCTCGGCGCCGACCCCTACCTGGACGACCACCGGATCGACGGCGCGGCGGTGCTCCCGGCCGTGCTCGGGCTGGAGGCCATGGCCCAGGCCGCCGCCGCGCTCGGCGCGAAGCAGGTGCCCACGGTGATCCGGGACGTGGCGCTGACCCGCCCGGTGACGGTCGGCGACCGGGAGCCCCGGCCGGTCCGGGTGGCCGCGCTGACCGGCGCCGACGGCACCGTCCGGGCGGCGGTGCGCAGCGCGGAGACCGGCTTCGCCGTGGACCACCTCACCGGCACGTACGGCGGGGCGGTGACCTCGGGCGAGCCGGTGCCGCCGCCCTCCACCGGGCTGCTGGTGCCCGGCGGGCCGCTCTACGGCCCGGCCTTCTTCCACGGCCCCCGGTTCCGGCGGGTGGCCGGCTACCACGGGCTGAGCGCCTACCGGTGCGTGGCGGAGGTGCACGCCGAGGCGGGGACCTGGTTCGGCGGTTTCCACGACCAGCGGCTGCAACTGGGCGACCCGGGGGTGCGGGACGCCTTCCTGCACCTGCTCCAGGCGTGCGTGCCGGACCGGCGGGTGCTGCCCGTCGGGGTGGACCGGATCGACATCCACGCCCGCCCGGAGGGCACCCTGACCGTCCACGCCCGGCAGGTGGCCGAGGCGGGCGACGAGTTCCGCTTCGACGTCACAGTCATCGACGCGGACGGCTCGCCGGTGGAGCGCTGGACCGGGCTGCGGCTGCGCGCGGTCGGCCCGGTGGAGAACGCCGTGTGGCCGGCCGAGCTGGTCGGGCCGCTGGTGACCCGGCGGCTGCGCCGCTGGCGGCCGGAACTGCGGGTGGACCTGGCCGCCGCGCCGGCCGGGCGGGGCGACCGGGAACGCAGCCGGGCGCTGGCCGGCTGGCTGCTCGGCGGCGAGGTACGCGCCGACGCCACCGGCCGGCTCCGGCCCGGCGTACCGGCCACGCCGCTGGGGTGGCGCGGGATCAGCGTCAGCCACCTCGACGGGCACCTGCTGACCGCCGCGGCGGACCGCCCGGTCGGGGTCGACTGGGAGGTCGTCACCCCCACCCCACCGTTGCCCGAGGCGGCGGCGCGGGTCGCCGAGGCGCTGGCCCGGCTCACCGGCGAGGACGCGGCCACCGCCGGCACCCGGGTGTGGACGGCGCTGGAGGCGCTGGTGAAGGCGGGCGCCGCAGTCGACGTACCGCTGGTGCTGCGCGACGAGACCGGGCCGGACGGCTGGGTGGCGCTGCACGCCGGCCGGCACGCGGTCTACGGGACGGTCGTGCCGGCGACACCCGGGCCGATCGCGGTGAGCCTGGCCGTCGCCGTGGACGCCGACGGGGAGGGGTGAGGAGATGCCCGACAGCTACGTCCACCGGCACGTGGTGACCTTCGACGAGACGAACCTCGTGGGGAACGTCTACTTCGCCCACTACCTGCACTGGCAGGGCCACTGCCGGGAGCACTTCCTGGCCGACCACGCGCCCGGCGTCATGGCCGCGCTGGCCGACGGGCTGGCCCTGGTGACCGTCGACTGCCACGCCGACTTCTACGCCGAGGGCAGCGCCTTCGACGAGGTCGAGGTGCGGATGATGCTGGACCGGCTGGACGGCCACCGGATCGCGATGTCCTTCGACTACGTCCGGGTGGCGCCCGGCCCGCCGACGCTGCTGGCGCAGGGCCGGCAGACGGTGGCCTGCATGCGCCGGGCCGGGCACGGCCTGGAACCGGTCGAGGTGCCGGCCGAGCTGCGCCGGGCGCTGAGCCGGTACGCGGTGGTGGCCCGATGACCGTCGGCATCGTGGGCCGGGGCCGGATGGGCCGGGGCCTGGCCGAGGCGGTCCGGCAGGCCGGCCTCCACCCCCTCCTGGTGCCGGGCCGGGCCGACCCGCGCCGGGTGGCCGACCTGCTCGACCGGGCCGCGCTTGTGGTGCTCGCGGTGCCGTTCCCCGCCGCGGTCGAGTTCCTGCGGGGCCCGGCCGGGCGGCGCGGCCGGGGTCGCACCCTCGTCGACCCCACGAACCCGGTGTTCTGCGAGCCGCCGGTGGTGCCGCCCGGCCGCTCCGGCGGCGAACTGCTGGCCGAACTCGCCGCCGACCGGGCCTCCGGCCCGGACCATCCGGGCGAGGGCTGGCGGGTGGCGAAGGCGTTCAACACGGTGCCGGCCGGGGTGCTGGCCCGGTGCCGGGTCAACGGCCTGCCGGTGTCGCTGCCGGTCGCCGCCGACCATCCGGCGGCGCTGCGGGACGTCTTCGCGCTGGCCCGGGCACTGGGCTTCGCGCCACTGGACGCCGGGGGCATCCGCACGGCCCGCCACCTGGAGGCGCTGACCGGGCTGCTGATGGCGGTCAGCGACCGGCAGGGCCTGCGCGGCCAGGTGTCCATCCACATCGGCGTGCCGAGCGGCGACCGGACCGTGTGGGAGCCGGCGTGCCGGGCCGGCTGACCGGCTCAGCCGAGCGGGTTGCCGGCCAGGCCGAGCAGCCGCAGGCAGCGCGACATGGCGGCCGGCGGCCCGGAGACCTGCACCGAGCCGGCGAGCACCGCCTCCAGCGGGTCCAGCCGCCGCACCCCGAGCTGGAAGAAGGTCTTCGCGTCGGTCTTCACGTGGAGTGTCGCGTCGGGCGCGGCGGTGGGGTGCAGGACCGCCCGGCCGCCCTCCACCACGACGTGGAACTGCTCGCCGTCGACGTCGAAGCCGTAGACCTCGTCGATCCCGGGGGCGCGGGTGTCGTCGAGCATCGCGTCGGTGGCGAGGATCGCCCAGGCCGGCCGGGTCACCGAAGCGGCCGGCGGCGGCTGGTGGGCGGCGTAGGTCAGGCCGAACCGGGCCAGGCTCAGCACCGGCTCCCGCATCCGCTCACCCAACTCGGTCAGCGCGTAGCCCGCGGTCCGCCGCTGCGGATCGAGCGGCCGGACCAGCCCCGCTTCGACGAGGAAGCCGAGCCGGTCGGCCAGAAGGTTGGTGCCGATTCCTTGCAAAGCATCGAGGAGTTCGCCGTAGCGACGGGGCCGGATCAGCAGCTCCCGGACGATCAGCAAAGTCCAGCGTTCGCCGAGAACGTCCAGCGCATAGGCCAGTCCGCACTGTTGGTCGTAGGTGCGTCGGTCCTTCAGCAGCCCCATCGCTCGCTCCCTTTCGGGCATCCCATCCCTTCACTATTCCATGGTTCCGGCTCCGGAGAGGACCGCCAGATGACCGCCCTCGCCAGCTCCACTCGTACCGAAGTTCCCACCACCCGGCGCCGCCCGGTCGCCGCCGTCGCCGGCGTGCTCGGCGGCCTGGTGCTCGCCGTGCTCTGGTCGTTCGAGTTCGTCGACCACGTGATCGGCGACAACGTCGCCAACTCGGTGCTCGGCACCGACGCCAAGCAGACCGCCATCGCCGGCTCCGCGGCCGGGGTGGTCTTCGCCTTCGTCTCCGGGTTCGCCGGAACGTTCACCGCCTGCAACATCGCCGTGTTCGGCGCGCTGCCGGACGTCGCCGAGTGCTCGGCCGCGCCCCGCCGCGGCCGGCTGGCCGCCGCGCTGGCCCCGCTGGGCTGGCTGGCCCTCGGGCTGGTGTCGGTGGCCGCCGTGTACGGCTTCCTGGCCGTCCTCGTCGGCTCCCGGCTGCCGCAGCTCTCCACGGACACGGTCGGCGACGGCCTCCCGGTCCGGCTGGTCCAGGCGTCCGTGGTGTTCGGCGTGATCGGGCTGGCCTTCGCCTGGCTCGGGCTGGCCGCCCTGGGCCTGCTGCCCGACCCGTTCGCCGGCCGGCCGGTGGCCCGGCTCGTGACGCTTGGCGCGCTCGTCGGCGGCTTCCTGGTGGGCCGCCCGTACCCGCTGTTCCACAAGTTGCTGGAGCAGGCCGTGGACAGCCACAACCCGTTCTACGGCGCGCTCGTGCTGGTGCTCCAGTCGCTCGGCAACGTGCTCATCATGGCGGTGCTGGCCCTGCTGCTGGTGCTCGGCACCCGGGGCGCGTTCCAGCGCTGGCTGTCCCGCCCCGGCCGGGCCGCCCTGCTCGTCGGGGTCAGCCTGCTGGCGCTCGGCGCGTTCCTGGTCTTCTACTGGGACGTCCGGCTGCCGGCCATGTTCGGCTACGGCTGGTTCCCGACCATGCCGTGGAACGCCTGATGCTCCCCGCTCTCCGGCACGGTGGCCGCCGCCAGCGCCACCGTGCGGAGGAGCCGGTACCGCGGGACGCCCGGCCCGGGCCGGGCGTCCAGCAGGGACTCGTCGACGAGCCGGTCGAGCACGGCCCCGAGCCGGGCCGGCGGGACCAGGCCGGCGCAGCGGGCGGCCGCCTCGTCGCGCGAGAAGCACCGGTCACCGGCGGCCAGGCGGGCCAGGCAGGCCCTCTCGACCGGGGCGAGCGCGGCCAGGCTGCGGTGCAGCGCGGCGCGCAGCGAACGGTGGTGCTGCGGATGGCCGCGCCGCTGTGGCCGCAACTCGTCCAGCGGGTCGTCGACCCGGCGCAGCACCCCGTCGAGGCTGTCGGTGTAGAGGCAGGCGGCGGCCAGTTCGATGGCCAGCGGCAGGCCGTCCAGCCCGCGGCAGATACGCGCCACGGTCACCGCGTCCGCCGGGGCGAGGCGGAAGCCGGGCCGGACCAGCCCGGCCCGGTGGACGAAGAGGCGCACGGCCGGGTTGTCCGGCAGCGCGTCCGGGGCATCGGTCCCGGGCAGCGGCAGGGGTGCGAGCCGGAACACCGCCTCGTGGGCGAGCCCGAGCCGGCGGCGGGAGGTGACCAGCATGGCCGTGCGCGGGCAGCGGTGCAGGGCATGCTCCACCATCTCGCCGGCCCGCGAGCCGAGGTGCTCGACGTCGTTGAGCACCAGCAGCATCCGCTTGTCGGCTACGGCGCGCAGCGGGTCGGCGTTCGGCCCCGGCAGTTCCAGCGTCTCGGCCAGCAGCCGCAGCACCTCGCCGCAGTCCCGGGCCTCGGCCGCGTCGACAGTGGCCACGCCGTCGGGGAACGCGGCGGCGACGCGTTCGGCGACCGCCAGCCCGGTGGCCGACTTGCCGCAGCCGGCCGGCCCGACGATGGTGACGGCCCGGTGCGCGACGAGCAGCGTGGCGCAGCGGGCGACGTCGTCCTCCCGGCCGATCAGCGGGCCGATCGCCGGGCCGGGTCCGCGCCAGCCGGGCCGCCGGTCGGGTTCGTCCGCCCCGGCCCGGGACGGCGGTTCGACGCCCGGCCCCGGCTCGTCCCCGGCGTGCAGCAGGGCGGCGTACATCCGGCGCAGCTCCGGACCGGGCTCGACACCGAGTTCGGCGCGGAGCCGGGCCCGGACGCTCAGGTAGTGGTGCACGGCGGCGGCCCGCTGCCCACTGCGGGTCAACGCCTCCAGGTAGCGGGCCTGCACCGCCTCCTGGAGCGGCTCGACGGCCGCGAGCTGCTCGGCCACCGGGAGCACCACCGACGCCTGGCCGAGGCTCAGCCCCACGGCGACGTGGCGCAGGCCGGCATCGACCCAGTCGGCGCGCAGCGCGGTGAGGTGCCGGGGGCTGGCCAGCAGGCCACTGAGGTCGGCGAGGGTCGGGTCCTGCCAGAGCCCGAGCGCCGCGTCGAGCAGCTCGAAGGCCTCGTGCGGCGCGCCGGCCGCCTGCCGGGCCCGGGCCCGGCCGAGCAGCTGCTGGAAGTGCGACGCGTCGACGCGGTCCGGCGGCACGTCGAGCCGGTAGCCGCCGGGCACCGAGGCGATGACGTTGGTCCGGGCGCGCGGCGCGGTGTCCGGCTCCAGCACCTGGCGCAGCCGCGCCACGTACGTCCGGACGAGCTGGTCGCCGCTGGCCGGGGCGTCGTCGCCCCAGACCGCCTCGGTGAGCGCGCCGACCGGGACCGGCTGCCCGGGGTGCAGGGCGAGGTAGCCGAGGACCGCACGCTGCCGGGACGGCCCCAGGGGGATCTCGGTGGTGTCACGGAACGCGGCGACCGGGCCCAACACCTTTATCCGCACAGTGTCCACGGCAGCACCCATTGTCGCCTCCCCCCATCAAGAGGCTAGGGGATCCATAGAACGCTGTCCATGACGGTGCGCCACGTTCGGATCACTTAACGCACACCCCATCCCCGTGCAAGGAGGCGTTGATGCTCCCGGAGAACCCCCTCCCCGGCGACCGCCCCGCCGGACTCTCCCGCACCATCCCCCGCCAGTCCCGCCTGGCCCTGGCCACCCGTGGCGCGTTCGTGGTGGCCAGCAGCGCCGCACACCTGCTGCCCGCGGCGGCCGGCGCGGCGGTGCTGCGACCCCTGCGCGGCCGCACCGCGGCGGCCCGCTTCTTCTACCGCCGGCTGGTCCGGCACCTGCAACGACTCGGCCCGGCGCCGGTCAAGTTCGGCCAGATCATGGGCACCCGGCGGGACCTCCTGCCGCCCCTGCTCTGCGACGAGCTGGGCCGGCTGCACGACCGGGTCCGGCCGATGTCCGGCCGGCAGGTGCGCCGCGCGCTGCGCGAGGCGTACGGGCCGGACCTGAGCCGGCACTTCACCGAGGTCGAGACGACGGCGCGGGCCAGCGGCAGCATCGCCGGCGTCTACCGGGCCGTCCGGCCGGACGGCCGGGAGGTGGCGCTGAAGCTGCAACGCCCCGGCATCCGCCGCCGGATGGCGCTCGACCTGGCCCTCATCCACGGCGCGGCGGCGCTGGCGGAGAAGCTGCCGCCGGGCCGCGGGGTGCCGCTGGCCGAGCTGACCGGTTTCGTCTGCGCGGCAGTGCTCGGGCAGCTCGACTTCGCCGGCGAACGGACCAACCTGGCCGAGCTGCGGCGCAACTTCGCCGAGTCCGACAACGTGTGGATCCCGGCGACGCTCCCGGAGCTGTGCCGGCCCAACTGCCTGGCCATGGAGTTCATCCCGGACCTGGTGGCCCGCCCGGTCGCCGAGATCGATCCGGCCCGCCGGCCCCGGCTGGCCGCCCGCACCGTGAGCGCGGTCTACCAGATGCTCTTCCTGGACGGCTTCGTCCACTGTGACCTGCACCCGGGGAACGTCTACTTCAAGGGACCCCGGGTGGTCGTGCTGGACGCCGGGTTCAGCATCCGGCTCGACCCGACCGTACGCCGGCAGTTCGCCGACTTCTTCCTCGGCCTGGCGCTGGGACGGGGCCGGCAGTGCGGCGAGGTGGTGGTGGACAGCGCGGTCCGGGTGGCGCCCGACGCGGACGTCGACGGCTTCATCGGCCGGGTCGCCGAGCTGGTCAAGCGGAACACCGGGGTGCCGGCCAAGGAGTTCCAGCTCACCCGCTTCGGCACCGAACTGTTCACCCTGCAACGGGACTTCGGCCTGTACGCCGCGTCCGAGTTCGTCTTCCCGCTGCTGTCGCTGCTGGTGATCGAGGGGACCGTCCGCGACCTCGACCCCGACATCGACTTCCAGGCGGCGGCCCGCCCGATGCTGCTGCGCGCCGCCGCCGAGACCGCCCACCTGGCCCCGCAGCGCCGGGCCGGCTGACCGCCCCACGAGGAGGAAACCGTGACCGACCGACCGCACACCGACCGCAACGGGCTCCTGACCAACCTGAACGGCCGTCACCACCGGACCGCCGTGATGCTGTTCATGCTTGTGGTCCTCGGGCACTGGGCCGAGCACATCGCCCAGGCCGTGCAGATCTGGGGCCTCGGCTGGCCCGTGCCGAAGGCCCGCGGCGTGCTGGGCCTGCCGTTCCCGTGGCTGATCAGCTCGGAGTGGCTGCACTACGGCTACGCGCTCGTCATGCTCGTCGGCCTCTGGGCGCTGCGCCCCGGCTTCACGGGCCGGGCCCGCACCTGGTGGACGGTGGCGCTGGCCATCCAGTTCTGGCACCACATCGAGCACCTGCTGCTGCTGGTCCAGGCGCAGACCGGCGCGCACCTGGCCGGCCGGCCGGTGCCGACAAGCGTGCTCCAGTTCTGGTTCCCCCGCGTCCAGCTGCACCTGTTCTACAACGCGGTGGTCTTCCTGCCGATGGTCGTGGCCATGTACCACTACCTGCGGGACTCCGGCCGCGGTGCGACCACCACCGCGCCGGACCGGGCCGCACCGCACCGGGTGTCGGCATGACCTCAGCGGATCCCCGCCGGGGCGTGGCGCTGCGCCGCGTCCCGGCGGCGCTGGTGCTGCTGATCGGCGCGGTGGTGCTGCTGCGGCCGCTGTTCCGGGTGCCGGAGGACCCGGTGGTGACCGCCACGCCGGCCCGCGGGGCGGTGCTCGCCGCCGCCCCGCCGGCCGTGGAGCTGGCCTTCGGCAGCCGCCCTCGCCGGGGCGACGCGCACGTCACGGTCACCGCCGCCGCCGGGCAGCGGGTCGATCGCGGCGTGGCCACGATCCAGGGCACGGGGGTACGCGAGACGCTGCCCCCGCTCGACGAGGGCTGGTACGTGGTGGCGTACCACGTGACCCTCACCGACGGGTCCGAGCCCAGCGGCGCGTACGCCTTCGCGGTCGGCCGTCCGGCGGGCCCGCCGCCACCGGTGGACGCCGACGCGGCGGCGCCCGCGGAGGCCGAGGGCCACGCCGGCCACGCCGGGCCGCCCGATCCGCTGACCCTGGCGGTGCTGGCCGCCAACGCCGTGGTGCTGGTGGTGCTGGGCGCCCGGCTGGTCTGGTGGCGACGCCGCCGGAGGTCCGGATGACCGCCCTCCGCCGGCGTCGCCACCGGGTCCTACCGGCTCCAGCCGTGCGGGCCGGCGTCGACCCGCTGACCGTTCCCGGTGCCGTTCAGGTCGGCCGGGATGTCCAGGTCCCGGCCGGGCGGCGCCGCCGGGAACGAGTCACCGAACGCCCGCTGGCAGAGCAGCGCGGCCCGGCCGAACGCGCCCACCCAGTAGCCGGTGAGGATCTTGCGTTCGTCCAGCGGCGGGGCGATCGTGCTCAGCGCCTCCCAGTTGGAGTGGAAGACCTGGATGATGCTGCCGCCCAGCCCGGCCGGCTCGATCCAGAGGTGCCCCTCCAGCTCACCCGGCCAGCCCGGCCGCCCGAGGCGGAACTCCAGCCGCGGCAGGTACGACGGGAACTGCTGGTACGCCTCGACGTGCCGGGTGACCGTCATGGTGGCCACCCCGCTGGCGTCACCGAGAATCAGGCCGACCTCGCTGCCGGCGTCCAGGCTGCCGCTGGTGCGGCTGAGCCAGAACTGGGTGGCGGGGGTCGAGGTGAGCAGCCCCCAGACCTCGAAGGTGGTGCCGGGCAGCTCGGTCTGCACGTAGGGGCCCATCCGCCGCCAGGGCCAGCGCCACGGCACCCCGGTGCGGATGAAGTCGGCGAGCTGGTCGAGGATGCCGGGCCAGCCCATGCCGTTCCAGGACCGCCAGTCCGACGGCGGGTTGAACGCCTCCTCGACGACGGTGACCTGGGTGCCGTGCGGCGTCGCGGTGAGCTGCCAGGTCACCTCGGTGGCCGGGCCCACCCCCACCCAGCGCCAGAGGTACGACAGCCGGCCCTCGCCGCCCGAGGCCGGCTCCCGCACGTCCCGGATCCGGCAGAAGAAGAACTCCCCGTCCTCGAAGTCGAGGATCGCCTCGCCGTCGGCGGTGGCCCACCCGCCCCGGCAGACCGCGAGCCACTGCGCGACCTGCTCCGGATCGGTGAGCGCCGACCAGACCCGGTCGGCGGGCGCGGGGATGTGGACCTGGCTGACCAGCCGCTCCCAGCGGTCCTGGGCCAGCGGGTAGCCGCCGTTGCGGTGCAGCAGCGGGAAGTCATCGGGTGCGACCCCGGTGAAGCCCGGTCGGGGCTCCAGCCGGGGAGCGGGTGCGCTCCGGTCGTCCACGGGCATGCCAACCTCCGACTGTCGTCGCTCCTTCGGGTTGCCGCGCCCCGGCCGTGGTGGGCGGGGCGGTCGTGCCGGTGCGGGAGACCGGCCGGAGCCGGCCTCCCGCACCGTGGGGAATCACATCTGGTCGGGCTTCAGGTAGCCGCCCATGTTGAACCGGAGGCTGGTCAGGTACGCGACCGGCTGGCCGTCCGGGTCGTTGACGTCGAGCAGCGGCATCATCCGGTAGATCTGGCCCTTGCCCGGGGCGCCCGCCGGCGGGATGCTGCGCACGTCGTCGATGGTCAGGATGATCGGCTCGCGGTTCATCAGCTTCAGCCCGAGCTTCGGCATGTCGAAGATCGCGCCGACCGCCATCCGGCAGGCCTTGGCCGACGGCCCCTCACCCGCGTACGGGTCGAACGGGGTGCGGATCTGGCCGGCCGAGAGGCAGTCCGGGTTGAGCGTGACGGTGATCTTGCCGAGCTCCTCGCACTCACCGACCATCTTCATCTCGATGAGGTTGGTGTAGACCTCGGCGTCGGCCCACTCGCCCGAGGTGGACGGCGACCGGACCACCCGCACCCAGCCGTCGAAGGCGACCGTGTACTCGCCCACGCCCGGCACCGCGAAGGTGTCGATCGAGTTGATGCCCAGGTTGTCGATGCCGGGCTCCGGCGGGGTCCACGGGACGACCGGGGCGCCGGCGTAGACGTTCGGCACGCCCTCGGTCTGGACCGGGCGACCGAAAAGAACGCTCTTGGTGCTCATCTCTGGTGTCCTCTTCCTTCGTTACGGCAGCAGGGTGGTGTGGTCGCAGCAGGTCAGGCCGGGCTGGTCCGCCACGCCGTCCTGGTTCATGTCGATCTCGCCGTCGACGGTCGAGTAGACGTCGCGCGAGTTCATGTCGATGACCCCGTCGCCGTCCCAGTCGTTCAGCTTCCCCTTGAAGGTGCCGAGGATGAACGCGTTGGTCATGTGGCCGATCTCCGGGTCGTGCAGCGTGGAGAGCACGCCGTTGCCCGGCTGGAGGATCTCCTCCATGGAGCGGCCGGCGATCCGGGCCAGGTTGATGTAGCCCCAGCCCTGGAAGCGACCACGGACGTAGCGGATGGCCGCCTCGTCGTGGATCTGGAACTTCGGGTCGAGGTGCCAGGTGCCGTACCGGGCGAAGCCGATGTTGGCCTGGCGGGTGCCCTCGCTCGGGTCGTCGGCGTGACCGGACTTGAAGAACGTCCGGGGCACCAGCGACTCGAAGAAGAAGTTCCCCCGGTCCCGGCGGGTGCGGTCGGTGAACCCGCGGAACAGGTAGTTGTCGCAGTGCGGCGAGCCGTCGGCGTGCAGCCCGTCGATGGTCTTGGCGATCACCAGCTGCCGCTCGCGGGTCGCCACGTTCGGGCAGGCGTGCGCCTGGCCATAGATCCGGGCCAGGCCCTGCGGGGCCAGCGAGATCTTGCCCCAGTGCTGGTTGGAGTCGTCCAGCCGCACGTACAGGTCGCAGTGGATCAGCAGGTAGATGGTCTCGTCGAAGGTGCGGCCCGGGGTGAACTTGCCGGCCCGGCCGTCGAACGCCGGGTCACCCGTCTGCAGCTCGCTGCGGAACAGGTGCGACCACTCGGCGATCTCCGGGTCCGCGTCCTTGGCGAACTTGCTGAGGCTGGCGACCGCGTGGGCGCCGCCCAGCTTCTCGATGGCCCACAGCGCGTCCCAGCGGACCTCGCGGTTGGGGTCGTGCAGCACGGCCTGGCCGAGCAGCTCGATCGCGTCCGGCAGGTCGCGGTCGGCGTACTCGAACAGGGCCTGCTCGCGCATGGCCGCGTCGGGGTGGTTCAGCGCGGCGTCGCGCAGTTCCTGGTTGGTGCGGTTGTCCAGCCGGACCGCGACCTTGTTCAGCGCGTACCCGAAGTCGCTCGCCCAGGCCGCCGGGTCACCGGCGACGAAGCGCGGGTCCATCGCCGGCAGCGTGGTCCGGTAGGAGAAGTTGAGCGCGTCGCGCTGGTCCGCGGTGAGGGCGTCCAGGTTGACCGGTGCCGCGTCGGCCGGGACCGCCTCCTCCCACGCACCCTGGGCGCCCTCCGCGAGAGCACCCGGCGACTTGTTGCAGAGATCGATTGCCATTGCTGCCTCCTTCGGCGCTTTCTGGCCTGTGCCTCGACGCTAGGGGCTCCGCGTTCCCTATATTTCTTTCAAGTTGCTCAGCCTCGTGATTGCTTCAAGACCACGATCGATATATCTTTATGAAGTTGCTGAGTGGAAGGTGCCCCATGTCACCTGAGCCCCTCTCGCGCCCCTCCCGGATCGCCCTGCGCGCCCTGCGGCCCGCGCCGGCGCCCGTCCGGCCCACCCCCCGCGCGACCCGCTGGCGGGTGACCGGCCCGGCCGACCACCCCCTCGTCCGGCACCTGCGCCGGCAGCCCTATCCGGCCGCCGGACCCGAGGCCGACGTGCTGGTCCTCGGTGGACGGTGGCCGGCCGGCGGCGCCGGGGTGCTGCTCGACGCGTACCAGCGGGCCGCCGGGCGGCAGCTCACGCTGGTCCACGACGGAGCCGGCGGCGGCAGCCTGCTGCGCGGGCTCGGCGCCGGGGACGGCCGGCCGGTCGGCACCGTCGCGCTGGGCGACCCCACCCCGGCGGCGTTGCGCCGCGCCGCCGGCCTGCTCGCCGCGCCGTCCGCCGCCGACGAGCTCACCGTGGCCGCCGACGGCACCGTGCACACCCTCGGCTGGCGGGCCGCCCCGCTGCCCGGCCGGGCGCCACGCTTCGCCGGGGCCACCGTCCTGGTCACCGGCGGCCTGGGCGGGCTCGGCAGCCGCCTCGCCGTCGCCCTGGCCGCCGCCGGCGCCGTCCCGGTCCTGCTCGACGTGCGTACGCCTGACGACGCCCCGCCCGACGTCCGCCGGATGCTCACCCTGCTGCGGCGGCGCTGCCCCCGGGCCCGGCTGCTCACCCTCGACCTCACCGACCCGGCGGCCGCCCGCGCGGCCCTGGCCGGGCTGCGGCCCACCGCGATCGTGCACTGCGCCGGCCGGATCGCCGGCGGCACCGGGGTACGCCTCGGCCCCGCCGAGGTCGACGCCCTGGTCGCCGCGAAGGTCGCCACCCTGGAGACGGTGCTCGCCACGGTCCGCGCGAAGCGGCTGCGGGCGGTGCTCACCTTCGGCTCGCTCACCGCGCACGGCGCGCACCCGGGGCTCGCCGGCTACGCCCTCGCGAACGAACTGCTGCACCGGGCCACCGCCCGGTACGCCGCCACGCACCCCGGGGTCCGCTGCTGCACCGCCGAGTGGTCACTCTGGTCCGGCGCCGGGATGGCCCGGCAGGTGGCCCGGGTCGCCGCCCGGCACCTCGGCATGGTGCCGGTGCCGGTGGCCACCGGTGTCGCCGCGGCCACCCGGCTGCTCGCCGCGCTTGTCGACGCCCCGCCCGACGAGGACCTGCCCGACTCGCTGCTCGTCTGCAGCGAGCGCCCCGGCACGCAGGGCGCCTGGTCGGGGCGGCCGGAGGGCGTACCCGGAGTGGACGCCGCCCTGGTCGTGCCGGCCGGCGGCGACCTCGACATGGCGATGCGCGCGGTGGCCGAGGCGGCGGCCGGCGGCGCCGCGTTGATCCCGGACGGGACGGCCGGTCCGGGCGCGCCGCTGCTGGTCCGGGCCACGGTCACCGGTGACGGGGTGGACTGCGTGGTCCGCTCCGGCGCCGACCCCGACGGGCCGGCACTGCGCAGCTCCCGCTACCGGCTGCTGCCCGCCGGCACCTGAGACACCCGGTCCGCCCGCTCCTGAGAGAGGTGAGCACGATGCCCGACGGATACCTGAAACTGCCCGACGACTGGGTGCGCGTGATGGTCAGCGTGCCGGCCCCCGTGGACGAGGTGTGGGAGGCGGTCACCGACCCGCGGCGGGTCGCCCAGTGGTTCGGCCACCTGTCCGCTCCCATGACGACCGGGGCGAGCACCCGTGTCGACTTCGGTGACGGCGACTTCTTCGACATCGAGGTCGACCACGTCGAGCCGCGCGACCGCCTGCTGTTCCGGTGGAGCTTCCTCGGCGTCGGCCCGGAGTGCCAGGTCGGCTGGACGCTGACCGGCGGGGCGGAGGCCACCACGCTGACCGTGGACGACAGCTGCCCGGGCCGCCCCGGGTCGGAGGTGGCCCAGCTCAAGGCCGGGTGGCTGGACTTCGTCGGCCGGCTGGCCCGCTACCTGGAAACCGGCAAACCCTCCCGGTACGACTGGCGGCAGGAGATCGACGGCAGCGTGGTGCTGCCGAACGGCTCCTGGCACCCGCTGCGCGAGGAGACGGTGGTCGACTGGCTCCCCATCGCCACCAACGGCGCCGGCCCCGGCTGGTTCTTCGTGGTCGACGAGGAGGGCCCGCGCCGGTTCACCCTGCGCGACTGGCAGCTCGACCGCGAGCGGGCGCTCACCTTCGCGGTCGAGATCCCCGGGGCGCGCACGGTCACCGCCTGCCAGGTCCGGACGGAGCCGGGCGAGCGCGGCCGTACGCTCTCCGTCTCCCACCAGGGCTGGCACCGGCTGGGCCTCAGCGACCTCCAGGAACGGACGCTGCGGCACCGGTTCGCCGCCACCTGGACGGCCGCGCTGTCGCTGGCCGAGGAGTGCGCCCGCACCCGGCAGGAGCTGCCGTGACCGCGATGGCCCACGACCGCGCCGCCGTCCGGGGCGACCGCACCGAGCCGGCGCACCGGCGCGGCCGGTCGACAGTCCTCCAGCAGCACCGGGATGCGGTCTCCCGGGTCGTCCGGGCCATGCGGGACCGGCTCGACGAGCCGTGGACCCTGTCCCGGCTGGCCCAGGTGGCGTATCTCAGCCCGTTCCACTTCAGCCGGGTGTTCCGGCTGGTCACCGGCACCCCGCCGGGGCGGTTCCTGTCCGCGCTGCGGATGGCCGAGGCGCGCCGGCTGGTGGTCTCCAGCCGGATGAACGTCACCGACATCTGCACCACGGTCGGCTACAGCAGCCTGGGCACCTTCACCACCCAGTTCACCGAGCAGGTCGGGGTCGGGCCGGGCCGGCTGCGGCGGCTGGACGCCGCGCACGGCGACCGGCCGCTGGAGCACGTGGTCGCCGCCGGGACCGGGCCGGCGGAGGAGGACGAGCCGCCCGGGGGCGTGGTCACGGGCACCGTGCACGCCCCGGCCGGGGACGCCCGGCTGGTGCTGCTCGGGCTCTTCCCCACCCCGCTGGCCCAGGGGCTCCCCGTCGCCTGCACCAGCGTCACGGGCGACGGCCCGTTCGCCGTCACCGGCGCGCCCGAGGGCACCTGGCACCTGCTGGCCTGCGCCCACCCCGAGGCGGTCACCGTCGGCGAGGTGCTGGCCGGCGCCCGCGATCCGGACGTGTGGGTCGGGGTGGCCGACGCGCCGGTGGTGGTCCGTGCGGGCCGCACCACCGGTCCACTGGCCGTGCGGCTGGCCCCGGCCCGCCCCATCGACCCGCCGATCCTCACCGGCCTGCCGGTGCTCCCCCTCGCCGCCCGCCCGTGAGCCGCGGTGGCCTCCCTGACCGGGAGGCCACCGCGTCCGGAGCGGGTCACGCGTGCGGGGTGGGCGCCGGTCCACCGACCCGCTGGAAGTCGACGTCGGGGCTGATCCCGCGCACCGTGCCCTCGACCACCAGCAGGGACATGAGCGGGAAGGCGAAGTCGGAGGCGGCGTAGATGCCGTACCGCTGCTGGAGGTCGTACACGCCGTTGCCGAAGACCGACATGTCGAACTCGTTGTCCGGGCCGGCGGTCCGGGCCACCAGCTCCGCCACGTCCCGGACGAAGCCCTCCCGGTCCAGGCCGGCGCCGGCGTTCACCGCGCTGGCCAGCACGATCTCGCCGCACCGCCGGCCGTCCCCCGCTCCCAGCCGGGCGAAGAACTCACCGATCGCCGCCCGTACGCCGTCGGGCAGCTGGACGCAGTAGCCGGCATCGAGGACCACCACCCGCTCGTCCCGGGTCAGGTAGAGGTTGCCCGGGTGCAGGTCGCAGTGGACGAAGCCGGCACCGAAGAAGAGCCGGTGCACGGCGGCCAGCACCACCTCGGCGAGGTGCGCCCGGACCCGCGGGTCGAGCCGCTCGACCGTCCGCCCGTCCAGATCCGGCAGGTACTCGAAGACCAGGCAGTTCGACGCCGACCGGTCCCGGTGCAGCAGTGGCACCCTGACCTCCGGCAGCTCGGCCAGCTCGCCGCGGAGCCGTTCGCTGTTCGCCGCCTCCCGGTGGAAGTCGAGCTGGCCGAGGATCGCCGCGCTGAGATAGCCGACCAGGTCGGCGATGGGCATGCCCCGCATCTTCGGCGCCCGTGCGGCCAGCCGCGCCATCAGCTCGACGAGCCGCAGGTCCGCCCGCATCCGGTCGTCGATGCCGGGCCGCTTGAGCTTCAGCGCCACCACGGTGCCGTCGTCCAGCACGGCCCGGTAGACCGAGGCGATGCTGCCGCTGGCCAGCGGCTCGGGGTCCACCGAGCGCAGCACCAGCCGGGGCTGTTCCGCCCGGGCGCGGCGCAGCGCCTCGCCGGCCGCCGCGGCGGACATCGGCGGCACCTCGTCGAAGAGGGTGCCGAGCCGGGCGCAGAGCGCGGGCGGGAGGGCGTCCCGGCGGGTGCCGGCGATCTGGCCGAACTTCACGAAGGTCGGGCCCAGCCGTTGCAGCGCCCGCACCATCCCCCGGTAGCGGCGGTCGGCCGCCGCCTCCGGCCCCCGGGTCACCCGCAGTACGAGGGACGCCGGAAGGGTCCGCAGCGCCTCACCGGACGCCACGGCGACGATGGCCAGCACCCGCAGGAACATCCGCAGCGACATCTGACACTCCTCACTCGAAGGCGAACATCTCCGCCATCTGCCGCAGCCGCGGACCGGCCGGGGCGCGGCGGATCATCTGCTCCCGGATCCAGCAGGCCACCGGGTTGCTCCACTGCCCGACCCGGCCGAGCATCCGGGCCTGGCGGGTGAGGCCGTCCGCCCGACGGCGGCGCGCCGCCTCGTACCGGGGCAGGGCCTCGGCCACGTCGTCGTCGCGCAGGCAGCGGCCCAGCACGACGGCGTCCTCCAGCGCCTGGCAGGTGCCCTGGCCCAGGTTCGGGGTGCTGGGGTGCGCGGCGTCGCCGACCAGGACCACCCGCCCGGCGCTCCACCGGGGCACGGGCGCGCGGTCGTAGATGTCGGTGACCAGGACGTCCTCGTCCGGGGTGGCGGCCAGCACCTGCGGGATGGGCGCGTGCCAGCCGTCGAACCGGGCCGCCCAGACCCGGCGGGGCAACTGCTCACCCCAGCCCCGGCGCAGCGGCATGGTGGCGAACCAGTACGCCCGCCCCTCGGGCAGCGGGAACAGCCCGAACTGGGCGGCCCGGCCCATGGTGAGCAGGCCCGGCGCGGCGCCGAGGTCGTACCGGGCGATGCCGCGCCAGACCGGGTAACCCGCGTAGCGCAGCGGGTCCGCGCCGCCGCCGAGCAACTGGCGGCGGATCGTCGAGCGCAGTCCGTCCGCGCCGACGAGGAGGTCGCCCACCTCGGTGCCGCCGTCGGCGAGGGTGACGCGTACCCGGCCGCCGTACTCCGTCCAGCCCACGCAGCGGGCGCCGGTGCGCAGCATCCCCGGGGAGAGTTGGGCGCGCAGCGCCTCGACCAGGTCGGCACGGAGCAGCGCCAGGCCCCGGCCGCCGAAGCGCTCCGCCATCAACCGCCCCGGCACGTCGTCGAGGATCCGCCCGTCGGCGGCGCGGATCTGGTTGCCGTCGGCCGGGCAGCCGGCCGCCCGTACCGGCTTGTCGGCACCGACGGCGGCGAGTGCCGACAGGGCGTTCGGCCAGAGGGTGAGGGCGACGCCGGAGGGCCCCTCGTCCGCGCTGCGTTCGAGGACCAGCGCGTCCCAGCCCGCGTCCCGCAGGGCCAGCGCGGTCGCCAGCCCGGCCGGCCCGCCGCCGACGACGAGCGCCCGTCGAGTCGTCATGTCGCCGCCTTTCCGCCTCAACTGCGGAAACGGTAGAGCGACGTGCCGGTGGGCCGGTTCTCGCCGATTGCTGTTCCGTTTCGGCGGCCGGAAAGACAGCAACACCGGATAAGGGGAAACACCCGGGCGCGCGCGACGATCGACGGGTATCCCGGGTGCCGCGACGGCCCGGTACGACGAGCGCGCGGCCCGACCCATCAATTCGGAGGTTGCGGTGTCAGCACCTGACAACAAGGCGGTCGTGCGGCAGCTCATCGACGCCTGGAACAACGGCGACATCAACGCCCTGATGACCTTCTGGTCACCGACGATGGTGCACCACGGCCGGGCCGGCACGATCAGCGCCGAGGACACCGCGGCCGAGATGCGGCGCTTCCTCGACGCCTTCCCCGACCTGCGCATGGAGCTGCACAGCATCGTCTCCGAGGGCGAACTCGTGGCCACCCGGATGACCGTGCACGCCACGCACACCGGCGCGTACATGGGCATCCCGCCGACCGACCGCCCGGTGAGCTGCGCCCTCATGGGGCAGTTGCGGATCGTCGACGGCGTCGTGGTCGACCACTGGGGGGTGGCCGACGCGCTGGGCATCCTCGTGCAGATCGGAATGCTGCCGTCCGAACTGTCCACCGCCTTTTCCTGAGCAGCCGGGCAATTTCGAGGAAACGGAGAGACCGACATGACCGGACACCACCCGGATCTGGCGCAGCGCAAACGCGAGTTCGAGGAGACCGTGCGGAATTTCCGCAAGGCGGTGCTGTTCGACTACGACCTCACGGCCGTGCAGCACGTCCTCGCGCCGGGCTTCGTCGACCATTTCGCCCCGCCGTGGGACCCGCCGAGCCGCGACGGCGTGGCGCACCGGTTCGACCACGCGAACCAGGTGCTCACCACCCGCAAGGTCGAGGTGCTCGTGTCGGTGTGCGAGGGCGACATCCTGGCCCAGGCCATCCTGCTGCACTTCGAGCACACCGGGCCGTTCATGGGCATCCCGGCGACCGGCCGCCGGTTCGAGATCGGCGGCTCCAACACGTTCCGGTTCGAGAACGGCAGGATCGCCGAGCACTGGGGCGTCTTCGACGTCGCGAAGATCCCCGACCTGCTGGCCGGCGAGCCGGGTGCGGCCGGCGGCTGGTCGTCCATGTGGGACCGCGAGGAGATCGGCACCGCCGGCAAGGGCTGACGACCCGCCACCGTGATGGGCCCCGCCGGCGATCCGGCGGGGCCCACGTCGTGGGTACGGCTCGGTGCTGCGGAAGGGCGACCCGGGCGGATGTCCCGCCCGGGTCGCCTCGTCGGTCCCCTCGTGGTCAGCCAGCCCGCCACCCGCCCGGCGGCGGTGCGGCCGCCCGCTGGAAGACGGCCGCGAACTCCCGGGCGAAGTCGCCCAGCGACCGGGGCTCGGCGCCGGTCAGCCGCCGCACGGTGTCGGTGACCGCCTGGACCCGGCCGGCGGCGATCAGGTCGTTGAACACCGCCACGTCCTCGGCGTACCACTCCTCGGCGCCGAACTGCCGCAGCATGGCGGCCACCTGCTCACGCGGCACCGGAAGGTGGCGCACCGGGACACCGGTGGCCTCGGCCAGCACCTTCGCCGTGTCGTCGAAGGAGAGCGCCTCCGGGCCGGACAGCACCAGTGTCTCGTTGCGCGCCCAGTCGGGGCAGTCGGTGAGCACCGCCGTCGCGGCGGCCGCCACGTCCCGCGCGTCGACCATCGCCACCCGGCCGTCACCGGCCGAGCTGCGGATCGCGCCCCCGGCCACCATCCCGAACAGGTTCTGCATGAAGAACGCCAGTTGCAGCACGGTGTGGTCGACCGCGGAGTTGACCAGCAGCGCGTTCGCGTCGCCCTGCCAGACGCCGTGCCGCAGCGGCGACTCGCGTCCGGCGTCCAGCACCGACAGCTTCACCACGTGCCGCACGCCGGCGCGTACCGCCGCGTCGATCGCGTTGCGCTCCTGGGTGAGCTGCCCCCGGCTGGTCGCCGTGAGCACGAACAGCCGCTCCACCCCGGCCAGCGCGGCGTCCAGGTCCGCCGGCCGGTTCAGGTCACCGGCGACCAGGTCCGCGGCGTCCCCGAGCTTCTGCCGGGCCCGCTCGACGTCGCGGACCAGGGCCCGGGGCCGGACGCCGGCTCCGGCGAGCAGCCGGACCAGCTCCGACCCGACCCGGCCGGTGGCGCCGGTGACCAGGATCGTCCCGCTCATGCCGACTCCTGGTGGTTCTCGACGGTCACGTCCTTCTCCGGCAGCTCGCCGGTCAGCAGGTACCGGGTGGTCAGCTCGTTGACCACCGGGTGCCCCCCGAACGGGAAGAGCTTGTGGCACGCCGTGTCGGCGGCGAGCACGAGCCGGCTGTTCTCCGGCAGCAGCTCGCGCAGCCGCCACGCCCCGACCGCCCGGGTGAAGATGTCCGCCTCGGACTGCACGAGCAGGATCGACCGGGCGCTGTTCCCCGGCCCGATCTCGGTCAGCGGCTCCACGGGCGAGGTCGGCCAGAACGCGCCGGCCTTCACCGAGGCCAGGGTGCGCCCGATGAACGGCAGCTCCGCGCCCACACTCGCCATCTCGGCCTCGTACCGGTCGAGGTCGCGCGGCCAGCTCGACTCGCCGCAGAGGATGGCGAGCTGCCCGGCCGGGGTGCTGTCCTGGCGCTGGTTGACAAGTCCCATCAGCTCGCCGACCGCCGGGCCGGGCACCGGGTCGCCGTGCACCGCGGCCCTCAGCACCGCGCCGAGCAGCGGGTACGTGCGGTCCGCGGTCAGCATCACCACGGTGAAGAACTCCAGCGCGAACCGGTCCAGCGGCATGGGCAGCCCGGGCACGGCCAGCGGCTCCCGGCCGGCCCGCTCCAGCAGCTCGTCGTAGCGGGACCGGACCGCCGCCGCGCTGTCGCCCAGGCGCAGCTCGCCGTCGCGCGCCGCGGCCCAGCCGCACCAGCGGTTCACCGCCGCCTCGGTGCTGGCCGCGACGTTGAGGAAGAGCCCGCGCCAGGGCCAGTCCGGGCTGAGCACGCTGTCCAGCACCACCCGGTCGGCCCGCTCGCCGAACAGCTGGGTGTAGACCGCGCCCAGGTAGGTCCCGTACGACCAGCCGAGGTAGGAGATCCTCTCCTCGCCGAGCGCGGCCCGGACGACGTCCATGTCCCGGGCCACGTTGCGGGTGCTGGCGTGCGGCAGCAGGTCCAGCGCGACGTCGGCGACCTTGGCGGCCACCTTGGACTGGAACCGGATCTCCTCGGTGATGCTCTGGGGCCGGTGGAAGACCCAGAGCCGCTCCTCGGGCGTCCAGTCCACCTCGATGGGGTGGCTGTCGCCGCTGAACCGGTGGTCGAAGGCGACCAGGTCGAACCGGTCCAGCACCTCGGCCGGAAGCGCCCCGACGAGCTGCCCGATCAGCGGGATGCCCCGGTTGCCCGGGTCGTCGGGCGCGATCATCAGCACCCCGATCCGCTGCCCGGGATCGCCGGCGGGCCGGCGGGCCACGGCGATCTCGATGGTGCGCCCGGCGGGGTCGCGGTAGTCGAGCGGGACGGTGACGCGGCTGGTCTCCGTACCCGCCCCGCCCTCGGTCGGCTGCCAGGTCAGGCGCTGCCGGTGGAAGCGGGCCAGGTCGCTGCTGTGAACATCGACGGACATGTGACGTTCTCCCTTCAGGCCCGGAGCTCGTAGAGGGTGTTGAACGGGCTGGGCTCCATCAGCTTCTCGACGGTCGTGAAGCCGGCCTCCTCGCACAGCCGGTGCAGCAGCGCCGGCGGCAGCCCCATCAGTCCGGCCGGGTCGGCGGCGCCGGCCGCGAGGCCCTGCGGCACGTGCTGGAGGGTGCTGATCGCGTAGAGCATGCTGCTCACCGGGCCGGCGCCGGCCAGCGGCACGTCCTCGCCGTTGGTGGCCAGCAGCAGGAACACCCCGTGCGACTGGAGGGAGTCGTGGATGCGGCGCAGCAGCGCGGCCGGGTCGGGCGCCTCGTGCAGCACGTCGATCGCCAGCACGAGCGCCAGCCCGCCGTCGAGGTCCTCGGCCGGGTCGGCGGTGCTGAACCGGATCCGGTCCGCCACGCCGGCCGCCGCCGCCTCGGCGCGGGCCCGGCGGACGTTGATCTCGACTGGGTCGTATCCGACGAGTTCGAGCTTCGGGAAGGCCTGGGCGAGCAGGATCAGCGCCCGGCCGTCGCCGCAGTGCACCTGCGCCACCCGCCCGCCGACGGTGAGCTGCTCGGTGAGCCCGTCCACCGCGACCACCCACTGCGGGACGAGCACCTTGCCGAGGCGGTTGGCGTCCTTGTGCCAGATGGTCTCGAACAGCTCCGCCGGGTACTCCTCGGGGTGCAGCCCGGAGCCGGTGCGGAAGCCCTCGATCACACCGTCCAGCACCGCCGACAGCGCGGGCACGAGCTGGGCCATGTCCCCCATGTAGAACGGCCCGTTCTCGTCACCGAGGGCGGCGGCCGGGCCGGGCGGCAGGGCGTACCGGCCCTCGGCGTCCCGGGTGAGGTAGGCGGCGCTGGCCAGGGCCAGCGCCCACTCGCGGACGTACCGCTCGTGGTTGCCGGTGCGGCGGGCGAGTTCCCCGGCGGTGGCCGGCCCCGAGCGGGCCAGGTCGGCGAAGAGGCCGAGCCGGCTGCCGAGGGCGCACATGACGACCACGCCGGCCGCCGACACGTCGCCGACGAAACGCTGCATGAAGGCCATCAGCGCGGACATGTCCAACTGCCCCGGCGGGCCGGGCGGCTGCTGGGCTTCGGAGGTCAGGGTGGGCTGGTTCACGGTGATCACCTCGGAGGGGGACGGGGCTCGTGGCCGGTCGGTCGGGACGGGCGGGTCACCAGTGCACGGGGATCGCGCCCGGGGTCCGGAACGCGGGCACCGGCAGCCACTGGAGCTGGTCCTCGGGCACCGCCAGCCGCAGGCTCGGGAAGTCCCGGGCCAGGCCGCCGAGCAGCGCGGTCAGCTCCATCCGGCCGACCGGGGCGCCGAGGCAGTGGTGGATGCCCTGGGCGAAGGTCAGGTGCGGGTTGGGCCGCCGCGCCAGGTCGATCCGGTCCGCGTCCGGGAAGACCGACTCGTCGAAGTTGGCGGCGTTGAAGGAGGGGATCACCGGGTCGCCGGCCGGGATGGTGACGCCGGACAGCTCCACGTCGGCCACGGCGATCCGCACCGAGCCGAGGCCGCCGCCGGCGGACTGGGAGTGCCGGAGCAGTTCCTCGACGGCGCCCGGCACCAGCTCCGGCTCGGCGTGGAGGGCCGGCAGCCGGGCGGGATCGCGCAGCAGGTTGAGCACCAGGTGCACGATCTCCGCGGTGACCGGCTGGTCGCCCGCGCCGATCAGGTCGAAGACCAGCGCCACCAGCTCGTGGTCGGCGAGCTGGTCGTCGCCGGTCGGGGCCACCAGGTCGCTGAGCGCGTCCTCGGCCGGTTCCTTGCGCCGGCTGCCGACGAGCGCCGCCAGGTACTGCTGGAGGCCGCCCATGGCCGCCATCTGCTCGTCGGGCGGGACGGCGCCGAAGCTGAAGGCGGTGCGGATCCAGCCGGCGAACGGCTCGTACTCGTCCTCGGGCACGCCGAGCACCGTGGCGACCACCGCGAGCGGCAGCGGCCGGGCCACCGTGGCGAGCAGGTCGGCCGGCTGGTCGGCGGCCGCCAGCCGGTCCAGGTGGGCGGCGACGACCCGGTCGACCCGGGGCCGCAGCCGGGCCAGCCGGGCCGGGTCGAAGGCCCGGGCGGCCAGCCGGCGGATCCGGGTGTGGTCCGGCGGATCGAGGTAGAACAGCGACGGCATCGGTGGGATCGGGGCCAGTTTCGGCGCGTCCGGGCCGGTCAGTGCCCGGCGGCTGAACCGCTCGTCGCCGAGCACGGTGAGCACGTCGGCGTGCCGGGTGACCAGCCAGGCCCGGTCACCGGTGGGCAGGACCACCTGGGTGACCGGCTCGTCGGCCCGGAGCCGGGCGTACTCCGGCGGCGGCAGGCAGGGGTCGTCCTGGGGGAACGGGAAGGTGGCGTGGCGCGTGCCGGTCGCGTCGGACTGGGTGCTCATGCTGCGGCCTCCATGGTCGGATCGGTTTCTGGCCCCGCCGGATCACCAGGTGACCGGCAGCGCCCGCAGACCTCGGACGAATCCCTCCGTGCTCCAGGCCAGCTCGGCCTCGGGGACGGCCAGCGCCAGCTCCGGGAAGCGGTCGAGCAGTCGCCGGACCAGCTCCTGGAGTTCGAGCCGGGCGAGCTGCGAGCCGAGACAGGCGTGGATGCCGTGGCCGAAGGCGAGGTGCAGGTTCGACTCCCGGTCGAAGTCCAGCTCGTCGGGGTGGTCGAAGGCCCGGGGGTCGTGGTTGGCGACCGAGGAGAACGGGAAGACCGTCTCCCCGGCCCGGATCAGCACGTCACCGAGCCGCACGTCCTCGGTGGCGACCCGGGGGAAGACGCCGTGCGCGGTCTGCACCGGGATGTAGCGGAGCAGTTCCTCCACCGCGGCGGGCACCGCGTCCGGGCGCTTGCGCAGCCCGGCCAGCTCGTCGGGATGGGTCAGCAGCGTGTAGACCAGGTTGCCGACCTGCTTCTCCGCGGTCTCGTGCCCGACCACCAGCAGGGTCACCCCGAGGAAGACCAGCTCGTCCTCGCTGAGCCGGTCGGTGCCGTCCCGGGCCGCCACCAGCTCGCTGAGCAGGTCGTCGGTGGGGCGTACGCGGCGCTGCGCGACCAGCCCGGCGATGTAGCGGGAGAGGTGGCCGAGCGCCTCGGCGGTCTCCTCCCGGGTCCGGGTGAAGATCGACATGGCGGTCTCGGACCAGGCGTCGAACTGCGCCCGGTCCTCCTCGGGGACGCCCAGGATCAGGCAGATCACCCGCAGCGGCAGCCGGGCGGCGACCAGCGACATCAGGTCCGCCGGGGCGCCGGCCCGCTCGACGTCGTCGAGCAGCAGGTCGACGTGCCGGCCGATCTCCGGCCGTAGCTGCTCGACCCGGCGCTGGGAGAACGGCTTCGCCACCAGGCGGCGGATCCGGGTGTGGTCGGGCGGGTCCATGCTGAGCAGGGACACCTGCGTCATCGGCTGGGGGAACATCCGGGGCAGGTCGGCGCCGAGGATCTTCGCCCGGCTGAACCGGCGGTCGGCCAGCACGGTCCGGTTCGCCGCGTGGTCCAGCACCAGCCAGGCCTCGCCGCCGTACGGGAGGGTCACCCGGGAGACCGGCCGCTCGTGCAGGAGCTGCCGGTACCGCTTGTCGATGGTCAGGCCGACGTCCCGGGTGAACGGGTACGCGGGGGCCGGATCGTCACTACTCACGAGGCCACCTGCCGTTCCGGCGCGATACGGGCGGGGACACCGCTTCCGAGATCAGCGGCGTACGGCCACGCTATGCGTCGGCGACGGGAGGAGGCTTCCTCCACCTTGCTCCGGCGGGCGGGGCCCGCCGGAGGGTCAGGACTCCTGCTCCAGCACGGTGAGCATGGAGCGCACCACGGAGGAGCGCCAGCCGCTGCCCATGGTGCGGTGGGCGACGGCCTGGAACGGGCTGTCGAGGTCGAAGCCGGAGTGCTCCATCAGCATCCGGGTGCCCCGACCCTCGGGCTCCAGCCGCCAGGTGACGACCGAGTCGAGGCCGCTGCCGCTGCGGTCGGCCCAGGTGATCTGGAGCAGCCGTTCCGGCTCGACGGCGAGGACCTCGCAGTGGATGGTGCCGGCGAAGTGCAGCGCCGGCATGGGTTTGGCCTGGAAGGTGAACTGGTGACCGACCACCGGCTTGAAGTCGTTGGGCATCAGCCAGCGGGCCATCAGATCGGGATCGACCAGGATCCGCCACACCTGTGCCGGCGGGTACGGCAGGAACTGGTCGACTTCGATCTTGTCAGGTTCGGTCACACCGGCTTCCCCTCGGTCGCGGACTCCTCGGCGACCAGCGCGGCGAAGTCGCTCATCCGCTCACGCCAGAACCGCTCGTAGGGGGTGAGCCAGTCGCGCAGGTCCATGAGCGGCTCCGGCTCCAGCCGGTAGAGCCGCTTCCGGCCGCTGCGGCGCTCGGTCACCAGGCCGGCGTCGCGGAGCACCTTGAGGTGCTCGGAGACGCTGGGCCGGCGCATGTCGAACGAGGCGGCCAGGTCCTGCACCGACTGCGGGCCGCCGTCGCGCAGCAGCCGGATGAGGTCGCGCCGCACCGGGCTGGCCAGGGCCGCGAAGACGTCCACTCCCGTGGCGGGGGACATGGCTCAGCCGCCCGATTCGCGAGTGACGAGGACGAAGCCGTTGCCGTCGGGGTCGACGAATGTGGCGTCGCGGCCCCACGGCCGGTCGTGCGGGCCGTCGACCGCCACGCCCGCGGCGCGCAGGCGCGCGCAGTCGGCGTCGAGGTCGTTGGTCTCCAACTGGACTCCCTGGAGGTCACCTGGCCCGAAACCGGTGCGACCCGGCACCAGAACGATACCAGTGGCGCCCTTCTCGGGACCCACCTGCAACCAGCGCATCGGCCCCATGGTCAGGTCCTGCACGACCGTCAACCCCAGCACGTCGGCGTAGAACGCCTTCGCCCGGTCCTGGTCCGACACGGAGACCGTGATGAGCCTGATCTGGGTGATGGTCATGGACAGGACGATAGGTAGGAAATTTCCTACCTGTCAACCGAGTGACGAGACTGTGGCAGCGGGTGAGAAACACGACGGCGGTCCGTGCCGCGCCACCCCGGGACGGGCGGCACGGCACGGACCATCGCGCGGGAGCGGCCGGTCAGCGGCTCCGGTAGCGGGCGATGGCCAGGCCCGCGAAGACCACGGTCAGTGCGATGATCCAGATCAGCGCCCGGGTGACGTAGTAGCCGGTGCTGTGGCCGAGCAGCGCCTCGGCGGGGGCGCCCTGGGTGAGGGTGCGGACCGCGTTGACCACCACCGTCACGGGCTGGTGCTCGGTGAACGCCTGGAGCCAGCCCGGCATGCTGGAGGTCGGCACGAAGGCGCTGGACGCGAAGCTGATCGGCATCACGATGAACGAGATGCCCTGCGCCGCCTGGACGCTGCCGGCCAGCAGCCCGACCGCCACGAAGATCCAGACGAAGGCGAACCCGAAGAGCACCAGGAGGCCCAGCGCGCCGAGCGCGGAGCCCCAGTCGGTGTGCACCCGCATCCCCACCACGAAGGCGATGGCGATGGTCGGGATGAGCACCGCGACGGTCATGGCGAGGTCGGCGAGGACCCGGCCGGTGAGCACGGCGCTGCGCGGCATGGGCAGCGACCGCAGCCGGTCGAAGAGGCCGCCGACGTGGTCCTCGGCCACGCCGAGCGCGGTGCCGATCGTGGCGAACATGATCCCCACCGTGAGCAGGCCGGGCGCCATGAAGTCGACGTAGCGCATCGTGCCGGTGCCGATCGCGCCACCGAACACGTACCGGAAGATCAGCAGGAACGCCACCGACTGCACGATGCGCAGGATCAGCAGTTGGGGCGTGCGCCGGTAGATGCGCAGGGCGCGACCGGTGAGCACGCCGACGCTGGGCAGCAGGCGGGCGTTGTTGGCCGGGTGCGGCGCGGCCACGGCGGTCATCGGGAACTCCTCGACACGGTCTCGGGCTCGATGCCCGCGGGGGACTCGGGCGACCGCGGCTCGGCGCCACGGGGCTCGCCCGCCGGGGTCGACCCGGTCAGCGACAGGAACACCTCGTCGAGCGTGGGCCGGCGCAGGGCCACGTCCTCGACGTGCACGCCCAGCTCGCTGACCTCGTGCAACGCCTCGCGGAGCCGCTCCGGACCGGAGTCGACCGCCACCGAGGCCATCAGCGAGCCGTGGTCGACGACAGGCGTCTCGGCGCCGATCCGGGTCAGCGCCCGCACGGCCGGGTCGAGATCCTCCCGGTCGCGGACGTGGATCTCCACGATGTCGCGGCCGGCCTGGCTCTTCAGCTCCTTGGCCGTGCCGGAGGCGATCACCTGCCCGTGGTCGATGATCAGGATGGTGTTGGCGAGCCGGTCCGCCTCCTCCAGGTACTGCGTGGTGAGCAGCACGTCGGTGCCCTCGGTGGTGAGCGCCCGGATGGTGTCCCACAGCTCGATCCGGCTCTGCGGGTCGAGCCCGGTGGTGGGCTCGTCGAGCAGCAGCACCTGCGGGCGGCCGACCAGGCTGGCGCCCAGGTCGAGCCGGCGCCGCATGCCGCCGGAGTAGGTGCGGACCAGCCGGTCGCCGGCCTCGCCGAGGCGCAGGCGCTCCAGCGTCTCCTCGGCGCTGGCCCGGGCGGTACGCCGGTCCTGGCCGAACAGCCGGGCGATCATCTGGAGGTTCTCCCGCCCGGTCAGCGCGGGCTCGACCGTCGCGTGCTGCCCGGCGAGGCCGATGAGCTGGCGGACCCGGGCCGGCTCGGCGGTCACGTCGATGCCGCAGACCCGCAGCGTGCCGCCGTCCGGCCGGGTGAGCGTGGAGATCATGCGCAGGAAGGTGGTCTTACCGGCCCCGTTGGGGCCGAGGATCGCGGCGACCTGGCCGGACTCCAGGCGCACGTCGAGCCCGTTGAGGGCGACGACCTTCCCGAAGGACTTGCTGAGGCCCACGGCCTCGATCATCAATGACATGGCACTCTCTCAACTGAGGACCGGGAGTCCGTCGGGCCGTTCCGGCTCGGGGCCCCGACCCCGGGGGGAGAGGTCGGGGCGGCCGAGCCGGGGCGCGTCGACCTACTGGTCGGCGTGCGCCGACATGAGGACGAAGCCGTTGCCGTCCGGGTCGGAGAAGTTCGCGTCACGACCCCACGGGCGGGCGTTCGGCCCGTCCACCTTGACGCCGGCGGCGCGCAGGCTCTCGCAGTCGCCGTCGAGGTCGTCGGTGAAGAGCTGGACGCCCTTGAGGCCGCCCACGGGCACACCCAGCACGCTCGGCAGCAGCGCGAAGCTGACCGGCGATCCCTTGGGCGCCACCTCGAGCCAGCGCATGGGCCCCATCTGGGAGTCCTGCGACACCTCGAAGCCGAGCTGCTCGACGTAGAACTGCTTGGCGGCGTCCTGGTCGGACACGGGCACGGTGATCAACTTGATTCCCTTGATGCTCATGCCGACGACGATAGGTAGGGAACTTCCTACCTGTCAAGCAGGTCCGGGGGTGTCGCGCCGGCCTTGCGCAGCGCCGCGAGCACGAACGACGGGGTCACCGACTGCTGGGTGATCTCGGTGCCCAACGCGTCGGAGAGCGCGTTGGTGATGGCCGGCGGCGCGCAGATGGCGCCCCCCTCACCGACCCCCCGGTAGTCCGGCGGACCGGCCCCGGGCTCCGGGCCGAGGTGCACGATCTCGATCGGCGGCACGTCCGCCGCGGTGGGCAGCAGATAGTCCCGCAGGGTGCCGGTCAGGGGCCGCGCCGCCGCGTCGTAGTGCAGCCGCTCGTGGAGCACCCCGCCCAGTCCCTGTGCCGTGCCGCCGCGGATCTGCCCCTCGACCACGGCTGGATTGATCATCGAGCCGCAGTCCTCGACCACGAGGTACCGGGTGACCGCGACCTGTCCGGTGCCCGGGTCCACCCGTACCCAGCAGCAGTGGGTGGCCTGGGCGAACCCGCCGTCCGCCCCGTCGTGGGTGGCGGTGGCCGCCAGCTCGGTCGGCGTGTCCGGGGGCAGGTAGGCCGGGGCCAGGGAGACCATGCCGGCGAGCTGCACCATGGTCAGCCCGGTCGCCGGCCGCTCCCGCACGAAGACGCGGCCGCCGCCCAGCTCCAGCTCCTCCGGCGGGGCGCCGAGCATCCCGCTGGCCAGGCGGAGAACCTGATCGCGTACGGCCCGGGCGGCCCGGACCGCCGCGCCGCTGCCGAAGGTGGCGGACCGGCTCCCGCCGGTGCCCACCATGCTGAACGGGGTGGCGTCGGTGTCACCGTGCACCACCCGCACGGCCGTGTACGGCAGCCCGAACTCGGCCGCCACCACCTGCGCGAGCGTGGTCTCGTGCCCCTGCCCGTGCGGGATCTGCGAGGTGAACAGGGAGACCTCGCCGGTCGGCTCGACGCGGACCCGGGCGGTCTCCTTGCCGCCGCCGGACATGGCGAGGAACTCGGCACCGCCCGGCGACGGCTCGATGAAGGTGGCCAGCCCGAAGCCGAGCACCTCGCCGCGCTCCCGGGCGCGCCGCTGCTCGGCCCGGAACCGGGGCAGGTCGGCCAGCTCCAGCGCCCGGTCCAGGGTGGCCGACGCCCGCGTCCCGTCCAGCCGCCACCCGGCCGCCGTCCGGTACGGCTGCTCGGCCGGGGTGACCAGGTTGCGCCGGCGGATCTCCTCCGGCGCCAGCCCCAGCTCACCGGCGATGATGTCGAGCAGCACCTCCCGCGCCCAGGTCTCCACCGCCCACGGCCCCCGGTACGCCACGTACGGCCCCTTGTTCGTGCAGACCGTGCTGACCTCGAAGTCGTACGCGGGCACCCGGTAGGGGCCGGGGATCAGCAGCCGCAGCGCCAGCGTGAAGAACGCCGGGTTCATGGGGATGACCGAGTACGCCCCGACATCCATGACGAGCCTCGCCCGCAGCCCGAGCAGGGTGCCGTCCGCCCGTACCGCCGCCTCCAGGTGCAGCGACTCGTCCCGGGCGTGCCCGCCGACCAGCAGGTTCTCCCGGCGGTCCTCGATCCACCGCACGGGCCGGCCGGTGCGCACGGCGGCCGCGCACACCAGCAGGTCCTCCCGGGTGATGCCCCACTTAGACCCGAACGAGCCACCCATGTCCGGCACCACCACCCGGACCCGGTGCGGCGGCAGCCGCAGGTGCGCGGCGAGCACCATCCGCATGAGGTGCGGCGCGTGCGCGCTGGCGTGGTACGTCAGCTCGCCGCCGGCCGGCTCGTACGCGGCCAGCCCGCCCCGGGTCTCCAGCGGCGCGGCCATGTACCGGTGCTGCCGCAGCGTCCGGCCGATCACCCGGTCCGCGCGGCGGAAGGCGCCGTCGACGTCGCCGTACCGCGCGGTGTCGTGGTACGGCACGTTGCCGGGCGCCACGTCGTACAGGGCCGGGGCGGCCGGGTCGAGGGCGGTCGCCACGTCCGGCACCGGGGGCAGCTCGTCGTACCGGACCTCGATCAGCTCCAGCGCGTCCTCGGCCAGGTAGCGGCTCTCCGCCACCACCATGGCCACCGGGTCGCCGACCAGCCGCACCCGGTCGTCGGCGAGCGCGGTGTGCACGAGCTGGGTCATCCCGGGGATCGAGGCGTCGAAGCTGACCGGGCCGAGCGTCCCGGCGAGGTCCGCCGCCGTGAAGACGGCGACCACCCCGGGGGCGGTACGGGCCGCCGAGGCGTCCACGGTGATCCGGGCGTGCGGGACGGTGCTGCGGAGGAACGCCGCGTGGGCCAGGTGCGGGGCGGTCAGGTCGGCCACGTACCGGCCCCGGCCGGTCAGCAGGCGCGGGTCCTCGATCCGCCGGGCCGGGCTGCCGATCCGGCCCTCCTCGGGTACGCCGCTCATCGCGCCGCTCCGTCCGGCGCGGCCGACCGGCGCCGCTCCGCCGCGGCGAGCCGGACCGCGTCCACGATGCTCTGGTAGCCGGTGCAGCGGCAGATGTTGCCGGCGAGCGCGATCCGGATGCCCGCGTCGTCCGGGTCCGGGTCGTCGGCGAGCAGCCCGTGCGCGGCCAGCAGCATGCCCGGGGTGCAGAAACCGCACTGGAGGGCGTGGCACCGGCGGAAGGCGTCCTGCATGGGATCCAGCTCGCCCGGGGCGGCCAGCCCCTCGACCGTGGTGATCTCGTGGCCCCGCGCCTGCACGGCGAAGAGCAGGCAGGCGTAGACCGGCTCGCCGTCGAGGAGCACCGTGCACGCGCCGCAGGCGCCCTGCTCGCAGCCGACGTGCGTGCCGGTCAGCCCGAGATCCTCGCGGAGGAAGTCGGCAAGCGTCCGGCGCGGCTCGACCCGCCCCTCCCGGCGTACCCCGTTCACCAGCAGCTCGACGGACTCCATGCGTCGCTCCCCAGGTCAGTGTGTCGGTCGGGCCCGGCGCGCCGCGTCGGACAGCGCCCGCCGGACCAGGGTCACCAGCACCTCGCGGCGGTACCCGGCGTCGGCCTGCACGTCGCCGACCGGCTCGGCCTCGGCGGCGGCGCCGGCCGCGGCCTCCGCGATCGCCTCGGCGTCGAGGGGTCCGCCGCGCAGCGCCCGCTCCACGCCGGGCAGGCGACGCGGCGCCGGGCCGCCGCCCAGCACCGCCACCCGGGCGTACGCGCACCCGCCGTCACCGCCCCGGCCGAGCACCACGGCGGCGCCGGCCAGCGCGAAGTCCCGCGCACGGCGGCCCAGCTCGTGGAAGCCGTGGCCGGTGCCGGCCGGCGGCACGGGGTACCGGACCCGGGTCAGCACCTCGCCCGCCCGCAGCGCCGTGCCGCCCGTCGCGGTGTGGAAGTCCCCGGCCGCGACCTCGCGCTCCACGCCCCCGATGCCGGCGAGGACCACTGTGGCGTCCAGGGCGAGCGCGGCGGCGGGCAGTTCGGCGGCGGGATGCCCGAGCGCCAGGCTGCCCCCCACGGTGCCGCGGTTGCGCACCTGCGGGTGACCGATCCGGCCGACCGCCTCGGCGAGCAGCGGCAGCCGGGCGGCGACCACCGGGGACCGCTCGACGGCCCGCTGACGGGTGAGCGCGCCGACGGTCACGGCGTCCGGCTCGTCGCGGATCCCGGCCAGGCCGGCCACCCCGTTGAGGTCGACCAGCACCCGGGGCCGGGCCAGCCGCAGCGCCATGAGCGGCACGAGGCTCTGTCCACCGGCGATCAGCGTGGCGTCCGGGCCGTGCCGGGCGAGGAGGTCGTGGGCCTCGGCGAGGCTGGTCGGGGCGTGGTGGTCGAAGGGCGCGGCCTTCACGCGCCACCTCCCTCGGCTCGGCCGGTCAGTCCTCGGCGCGGCGGGTCTCCAGAATGCTGTGCGTGGAGGCGGTGGGCAGGATCCGGACCAGCTCCAGGCCGGCCCGGTCGAACACGTCGCGGAACTCCTGCTCGGTCCGCTCGTAGCCGCCCGGCGTGTTGAGCCGCACCCACATGCCGGCCATCAGGTACTTCAGCGGGCGGCGCGGCGGCGCGGGCACCAGGTGCGCGGCCACCAGGATCCGGCCCGACGGCGGCAGCACCTCGCGGACCTTGCGCAGGATCTCCACCGACTCGTCGTCGCTCCAGTCGTGCAGCACCTGCTTGAGCACGTACGCGTCGGCGCCCGGCGGCACCCGGTCGAAGAAGCTGCCGCCCACACAGGTGTAGCGGTCGGCGACGGCGCTGCCGGCCACCCGCGCCCGGGCCCGCTCCACCACGGGCGGCAGGTCGAACAGGACGCCCTCGATCCCCGGGTGCTTGAGCAGGATTTTCTCCAGGAAGGTGCCCTCACCGCCGCCGAGGTCGACGATGGTCTTGACGCCCTCGAAGTCGTACGCGTCGACGATCGCGTCGTCCTTCGGCCCGGAGAAGATGGTCTGGGCGCGGCTGAACACGGCGTACTGGTCGCGGTTGGCCGTCATGTAGTCCCAGATGTCCCGGCCGAAGACGTGCTCGAAGGCGGGCTGGCCGGTGCGGATGGTGTGCAGCACCTCGGCCGGCTCCCACACCTTCCAGGCCCACTCGGCCCCGAGCATCTCGGCGATGCCGTGCAGCGAGTTCGGCGCGTCGCTGATCAGGCAGCGGGACTCCTCGGTGTGCGCGAACACCCCCGGCTCGACCTCCTGGAAGATCGACTCGCTGGTCAGCGCCCGCATGAAGAGCAGCAGCACGTCCCGGTCCCCGCCCACCTCGGCGGCCAGCTCGTCGATCGACTTCGGACCGTTCCGGAGCCGGTCGGGCAGATCGAGGCCGGCCGTGGCGACCTGGATGCACACCGAGGTCAGCCGGCCGAGCAGCTTCTCCAGCACGGTCACCGACACGGGAGGCGCGAACTGCTGCGGTGGGTTTTCCATGGCTCGGCCTCCCGGTGCCCGTCGGCTGCGTCGCACTCAAGCTATCCAGGCGGGACGTACCGGATCTTCTTCTCGGTTGCTGGAAAAGCGACCGGCCGGCGGCCCTGGTGGACCGCCGGCCGGACGACCCGCGCCGGGCTCAGCTCGGGCGGCGCTGGAGCCGCCAGAACCCGAAGCCGGCCAGCAGCCCGGCCAGCACCAGGTAGAACGCCGACTCCAGCCACTGGAACGACCAGTACCGGCTGGTCGGCTGGTACGCGATCTCCACGTGCACGTCGTGCTTCGCCAGACAGACGGCGGTGTCCCCGTACGGGCCCTCGGCCGTGCCGGTCTCCGGGGCGTTGGTGAAGCACTCGTTGAAGATCCCCTCGTCCAGCGGCTCACCCGTCTTCGTGAGCAGCTCGCTGACGTCGGTGACCCAGGCGTCCGGCACGGTCAGGCCCTTGACCACCGGGGCTCCGGTGATGCTGCCCAGGCTGCGGGCCTGGTTGATGGCCTGCACGGTCATCGGCTTGGTGAGGTGCTCCGCCGGCAGGAAGTGCGGCCGGATCACGTTGGGCACCAGGAACTGGAAGACCACGAAGGCCAGGATGGTCAGCGCCATGGCCGGCACGGTCCGACGCACCATGAGCCCGATGATCGTCCCGAGCACGAAGGCGAACGCCGCGTACGCGATCGGCGCGATGTTCCGGGCGCCGAACAGGATCGTGCTGAACCGGTTGTCGGCCACCTGGTCCACGGGGCTGGCCGCCCAGGTCAGCAGCAGGCTGGCCGCGCCCGCCACCACTATGCTGGCCAGCCCCACCAGAGCCAGCTTGACCGCCAGCCAGTGCCGGCGGGTCACGCTCTGGCTCCAGACCAGCCGCTGGGTGCCGGCCTCCAGCTCCCGCGCCACCAGGGGCGCGCCCCAGAACATGCCGAGCAGGCCCGGGATGAGCCCGAGCAACGCGGCCAGGTAGAGCAGGGTGTTCTCGTAGTCGGCGCTGAACTGGCTCAGCTGCGGGCCGCAGTCGGCCAGGCTGGCGCACTGCGCCCGGTAGTTGTCGTAGGAGTCCCGGATGTCGAACCCGAGGTAGAGGAAGTACGCGGCGATCAGGGCCAGGCCGATGACGCCGACCAGGGCCTGCCCGCGGAACTGCCGCCAGGTCGTCCAGATCACCGTACGGCCTCCCCCGCCATGGCGTCCGCCAGGCCGGCGGAGACGCCCGCCGCCCGGGTCATGTAGCTGAGGACCATCTCCTCCAGCGAGACCGGCTCGACGCTCCACGGCGTACGCGGCAGCGCGCCGGCCACCCGCACGACCGCGCGGCTGTACTGGTCGGTGTGCTGCATGCGGATGACCTCGACCTCCGCCGGCAGCCGGTCCAGCTCGCCGCGCGGGGCGACCAGCCGATAGTGCTGGGCCAGCAGGTCCTTCACCTCGCCGGCGACCTGCACCCGGGAGGCGCAGAGCACGATGAGGTAGTCGCACACCCGCTCCACGTCGCTGAGCAGGTGCGAGGAGAGGATCGCGCTGGCACCCAGTTCGGCGACGAACTCCATAAGGTTCTGCATGAACCCGTCCCGGGCCAGCGGGTCCAGCGCGGCGGCCGGCTCGTCGAAGATCAGCAGCTCCGGGCGCTTCGCGGCGGCGATGGTCAGCGCCAGCTGGGCACGCTGGCCGCCGGAGAGCCGGCCCGCCTTCTGCTTGAGGTTGAGCCCGACCTGCGCGATCCGCCGGTCGGCCAGGGACTGGTCCCAGGACGGGTTCAGCTTCGCGCCCATCCGCAGGTGGTCAGCCACGGTGAACGTGCCGTAGACCGGGGTGTCCTGCGCGACGAACCCGACCTTGGCCAGGTGCGCCGCGTTCGCCGCCGGAGGCGAACCGAGCACCCGCAGGCTTCCCGCCGTCGGCGTGATCAGCCCGCAGGCGAGGTTCAGCAGTGTGGACTTGCCGGCGCCGTTCGGCCCGACCAGGCCGACCACCCGTCCGCGGGGGACGTTGAGGTTGCAGTCGGCCAGCGCGAGCCGCTTGCCGTATTGCTTCGTCAGACCCTCGGCCTGGAGTGCGGGATAGGAATTCTCCTGTGGCATAGCGTCAATCCTGCGGATCGCCGTCCGCCGCAGCATCGGTCCAAAGTAGGGTCGGCGCTTCTGGCTACCGTACTTTTGACTGGTTTCCCTCGGCCCGCCCCCGACGGCGGAAAAGCACGCGCGGCGGCGCCGGGGAAACGGGTTCCCTGACGCCGCCGTGACGAACGGGCGGTCAGCTCACGTGGCGCTGGATCCGCCACAGGCCGAAGCCGGCCAGCAGCCCCGCGAGCGCCAGGTAGAGCGCCGACTCGATCCACTGGAACGACCAGTAGCGGCTGTTGGGCTGGTAGTCGACCGTGACATGCAGGTTCCGCTCGCCGAGGCAGGCCGCGGTGTCCGCGGCGCCCCCCGACTGCGGCCTGGTCAGACAGGTGTCGATGGTCCGGGCGTCGACCGGCTGCCCGCCGGCGGTGAGCAGCTTGCTGGTGCCGGTCACCCAGGCGTTCGGGATGCTCAGGCCCTTCACCGTGGCGTCGGTGCCCACCCCACGCAGCTCGCGGAGCGCGTCGGCGGTCATCGCCTTCGTCACGGTGACCGGCTCCATGAGGTGCGGCCGGACCATGTTCGGTATCAGGAACTGGAGCAGTGTGAAGGCCAGGATCGTCAACGCCATGGCCGGCACCGTCTTGCGCATCAGCAGCCCGATGACCGTGCCCAGCACGAAGGCCAGCGCCGCGTACGCGATCGGCGTCAGGTTGCGGGCGCCGAACGCCAGCGCCGCGAACCGCTCCCCGGACACCTTGTCGTAGGGGCTCGCCGCCCAGGTCAGCAGCAGGCTGGCCAGGGCCGCGACCGCCATGCTGGCCAGGCCGACGAAGAGCAGCTTGACCGCCAGCCAGCGGCGCCGGGTGACGCTCTGGTTCCAGACCAGCCGCTGCGTGCCCGACTCCAACTCCCGGGCGATCAGCGGCGCACCCCAGAACACGCCCAGCACCGCCGGGATGATCGCCAGCAGCAGGGCGAGGAAGAGCAGCCGGGTGCGGTAGTCGTCCTGGAACTGGCTCATCGCGTCCAGGCACCGGTCGGCGACCGCGCACCGGTCCTGGTAGCGGTCGTACGCCTGCCGGATGTCCAGACCGGTGAACAGGAGGTAGGCCGCCAGCGGCGCCAGCGCGACGACGCCGACGAGGGCCTGGGTGCGGAACTGCCGCCAACTCATCCAGATCATCGCGGCACCTCGACCCGCGGCAACGGACACGACTCATCAATAGGCATGACCACATCCTGGAGAGGTGGCCGCCGCCCAACATCGGCCCAAAGCACGGTTCACCGCGCCCCGGACCGTACTTTTGACCGGTTCGGTCGACCGGGCGAATACCTAGCGTGGGTCGCATGGACACTTCGGACCGGTCGGCCCGCGGGGCCGGAATCGCCTTCGACATCGCCTTCGCCCTGGCAGCCGTGCTGGGCATGGCCTTCACCGCCTACATGATCAGCGACAGCTGGGGCGGCAGCTACGCGGTCTTCGACACCGCCGTGGCCGCGGTGGTGTCCCTGCTCGCGCTGGGTCGCCGGATCAACCGCACCTGGACGGCCGTCGCCGGCCTGGTCGTGGTCGCCGTGGCGATCCTCGTCTCGCAGGTCGCCGACCTGCCGCAGGAGCCCAGCCCCATCGCCTCGCTGGCGCTGGCCGTGCTGGTCGCCTCGGCGCTGCGGCACCTGCCCACCCAGTGGGGCTGGGGCATCGCCGCCGGCGGCCTCGCCGTCATCCTCGCCTGCTGGATCACCGGCGGCTTCCGGGCCGTCGCCGTGATGGGCACCGTGGCGTGGCTCGGCGCCGTCGCGGTCGGCGCGTCGATGCGCGGAGCGGACGCGAGCAAGCGAGCAGCCGTCGAGCGTCGCCGGGCGGCCGAGGAGGCCAACCGGCAGTGGGACCCCACCCGCACCTTCTGACCCTGCTGACCCGAGGGCCGGTCTCCCCGAACGGGAGGCCGGCCCTCGGCCTTCGTCTCCGGGTCCAGCTCTCCGCCGCCGGGAGGCGGGCAGCGCGGTGCCGAGGCGCGTTGTAGCGTGCGCTGTCATGAAGCTGGCGCCGGTGCGCGTATCCACCCGGACGCCCTCTGTGGCACGTCGCTGGCGGTTGCTGGGCGCCGCGACGCTGGCTGTCGCGCTGTGCGCCGGGTACCCGTCGGTGACCATGGGGCATCGCCTCGACCACGGCAGTTCGTGGTGGCACGGGGCCGACGCGGAGACCCTCACCGAAGGGCCCAGGACGGAGATTCGGTTCGCCTTCAGCCCCCGAGGGCAGATCACATTCGGTGCGTCCATCCGCAATCCCGGCCCGTGGCCGGTGACGATCACCGGCGTCGCGGTCAACGACGGCCCCGCTGACCAGCACGTGTTCAAGGTCGTCCGCCTGGCGGTCAACCACACCGCCGAGGCCAACGCCATGTTCGACCCGGATGCGGCGACACCCTTCCGGTCGATGAGAGTGGGGGCGGGCACGGAGTTGCCGGTCTTCGTCACGATCACGATCCCGGACGTGGAGATGGCTCCCGGTTCAGGGCTGTTCTTCGACAACCTCGCGGTCGCCTACACGGTGCTCGGCCTGCCTCGCCACCAGCGGGTGCCGATGGGCTTCCGCCTGTCGGTCCTCTCCCCGGACGGCTACGTTCCCGACGACGCCCGGAACCAGCCCCGGGACTAGAAGAAGATGGAGCAATCGGTCCGCGCCGCAAACGGCACGCTCGGGCAACAGGCCGACCGACGGCCGGGCTGCGCGAGACCGTGGAGCGACTTCGAGAGTGCGGGCCGCGACTCGTGCGGCTGGGCACGGTGACAGTGCATGATCCGCCCGGTGCGAGACATCGAGCGGAGGGGTCGCCGGGGCGGGGCGAACACCTGATCACCAATCCGTGATCCTGTGAATATGAGTCAGTACTTTCAGGCGGGCGACCTCGTCCTGTGGAACCCTTCAAACCGGGTGGCCGAGTTGTTCGTCCGGACCAGCAACGCGGTCGCCGACCTGGTTGACAGACCGACCGGGATCGGGCCCATGCAGGCCGACGAGTACGACATCGACCTCGACGTGTTCGCCGATTTCGTGGATGCGCTGGTGGCGCAGTACCTGTCCTCGAGCCACACGATCCTCAGGTCCTTGCTGGAAGGCTTCACCGCCACCGCGCTCGTTCTCGTTGACCGCGCCGGCCGAAGCGTCCGCTCGCTCCAGGCCACTGCCACGCTGGACCCGAGGGACGTTTCCGTCGGCGCAGGAGGAATCCGCCCGCTGGGCGACCCCGCCCGTCTCCACGAGCTCGCCAGCACGCACGCCGCAGCCATGCCAGTTTGACCACATCACGTGATCGTGTCCGCCCGCGGCAGAAAAACTAAACCGCTACTTCCTGGGACGAAGATCAGTGCATGCCCGCAGGAGTGCAGTGCGTCGCGGCGGGCCAGCGGAAGGAGCGGCAATGGCGTACGTGTCGGTCGACGTACCGTCGCCCCTGAGCCAGTGCATCATCTTCTGTGAGATCGAGTGTGTCCGCGACTGCTGCGGGATCGACGCCGTCTCCACCGATCCTGCCGTTGTCGAGGCGTGGTGCCGCGAGGTGGGGTCGGACACGGTGGTCGAGGCTCGGCTTCAACTCGCCGAGCTGATCGAGATGGTCGAGGACCGCTCGCACCGCGTCGAGTCGGCTTTCCTCAACCACCGCACGCCCGACCACGCTGCACGGCGTCAGCTGCTGGACTTCCTGTCCGCCTTGCAGGCGGGACTGGCGGCCGGTGATGCGCACTCGGGCACCGGGTGTCCGCGGCGATCCTGTCGCGACCGGGCAACCTGACCCGCCAGCCGTACGGGCCAGCAGATATGAGACCGACAAGCAGTGCCGGACCTGGCTCCCCCGGAGAGCCCAGGAGCTGATCGCGGTGGATACGGAAGAGCCCCCGACCCTGCCGTTTCGGCTGGTCGGAGGCTTCTTCCTGTCCTGCGCGCCCGAAGGGACTCGAACCCCTAACCTTCTGATCCGTAGTCGTAATGAGAAGGTGGCCCTGACATGGAGTTTTGCAGGTTTGTCCGGATTCGGTATGTAGCAGTAGCAACGGAACGTGACACTAGACGGCGTTTCCGACCCACGAGGCGCCCCCCAGGGGGCACGGTCAATGCAAATGCTTCGATCAACTGGGCAGGCGATCGCGACTGCCGCTGGTCGAGCGTTGGTAGGCAGCGGCGTGCCTCTATTCACCGATCGACCGCCTGGGGTCTTGGTCAATCGTCCGCTTCTTGATCCGCTAGCGAGGAGTCGACCGCTCGCGCGCCTGGCTCACCAGGTCCTGGATCACCGTCGACGGGCTGACGTTGCGGCGTTCGGCCTCCTCGAACAGCCACGCAAGGTCGTCGGGGCTCAGCTCCGCCGTGTATGCCGCTGTCGCCGGGCGGGGCTCGTACTCCACCTCGGCCTGGTAGATCCAGTCGGTCACCCGCGCGTTCATAGCCCGCTGGATATCTTCACGAGTCGCTTTCATGATCCCCTCCGAGCGTCTTGGGGCCCCTCACGCGTCATTCTTGTTCAGCTGCCTGCCGCAGGCCACCAAGACAAGGTCGCCGCCGACGGCTGGCGTCGGGGCGGCGCGGACGATGCCGGTCGAAGGTCGCCAGCGGCCCGGGCAGGGCCAGCACGGCCGGCTTGCGGGCCGCGTTGATCCTCCCGGACTAATTCGGCAACGTGAGCGGCTGCGTCTCTCGGGCTGGCTAAGCCACCTCGGCGGCAGGGGCGGCGGTGTCTCGGACGGAGTTGAGGATCGTGATCAGGTGGTCGACGTCGGCGGACGGGAAGATCGAGTCCGGCCCGTGCGGGGCGATGTCGCTGAACGGGGATTCGTAGAGCCGCGCGGGCTCCATCACGCCGTTCTGCGTGAGGTGGGTGATGATCAGGTTGACGAAGTTGATCTGGTTCGCGGTCAGGGTCCGGCCGGCCAGGAACTCGCCGAACGCCTCGGTGGCCGCTTCCCTGTCGAGTCCGACCAGCGAGCGGATGAACAGGCCGAGCCCGTGGGCCGAGCGGCGGGCCTCATCGATGTCCTCCGTGCCGCCGCCGCTGGCCGCCAGCATCCGCTCCAGCTCATCGAGGTCGGTCGGGGAAAGCTGCTTGTTGCGGCGCAGCTTCTGCAACGCCAGGTGATCCTCGTGAGCGCGCAGGTACACCCGGGCCTTCGCGCGGAACCGCTCGAACTCCGTGCCGATCTTGATGTCATTCAACGTGACGACGGAGATCTCGCCCAGCTCGTCGGTGAAGTCGGTGTAGACGATGGCCCGCTTGGACCTCTCGATCAGCTTGACCAGCCCACGGAGACGGCGGCGCATCAGCTCCAGCATCGGCAGGGTGATGTCCTGCCACCACTCGTCGCCGGCCACCTCGTCGAGGAGTTGCTGCTGCTCGCGGACCGCCGGGATGCTGGTCTGCTCCAGCAGCGTCGAGGCGATGTCCTGCACCTGCCGGCGCAGCCGGTCGTAGGCGGGTTCCACGTCGAGCTGGCCGAGCTGGAGGCGCAGCACCAGCAGGTCGAACCGCTTGGCGGCCTCGTCCTCGTCCTTCACGGCGGTGGGCAGGCCGGCGAGGTTGCTGCCGATCTCGTCCACCGCCTCGGGGGTGAGCCGGTGCCAGTGCTCGAAGTCGACGTAGTACTGCACCAGGCGCCGCTTGGGGCGTACGACGAAGTTGTCGAGGTGGATGTTCTCCACCCGGCGGTGCAGGTTGCGGGCGAGGTCCCAGCGCAGCGCCGCCTCGCTCTGCGTCCCGTCGGCCTCCGTCTCGGCGCCGGCGTCGCAGGGGATTCGCTGGTCGAGGCGGTAGATCAGTTCGAGCTGGGCCTTGAACAGCCGCTCGGTCAGCGACTCGCCCAGCGTGCCCTCGGCCGCCTTCGGGTTGTGGTTGAAGAACTCGAAGTTCTGGCAGAAGTCGAAGATGAAGAAGTCCTGCTTGTGCTGGTCGGGACCGTAGAGGTCCTTGCAGAGACGGGTGCCGCGGCCGATCATCTGCCAGAACTTCGACTTCGACCGCACGATCTTGAAGAAGACCAGGTTGACGACCTCGGGCACGTCGATGCCGGTGTCGAGCATGTCCACCGAGACCGCGATGTGCGGGTCCTTCTCCTTCTCCGAGAAGGCGTCGATGAGGCTCTGGGCGTACTCGGTCTTGTGGGTGATGACCCGGGCCAGGTGGCCTCGGTGCATCGGGTACGCGAGGTCGAACCGCTTCTGGATGAAGTCCGCGTGGGCGTTGTTCTTGGCAAAGATGATGGTCTTGCCGATCCGGTCGCCGCCCGCGACGTGATGGCCGTGGGTCATCAACGTCTCCAGCACCTTGTCCACGGTGTCGGCGTTAAACAGCCACTTGTTGACCGCGTCCGGGTCGACGCTGTCCGGCGGTCCGTCCTCACCCCAGTCGATGGCGTCCCAGTCGTCCTTCTCCTCCTCGGTGAGGTCGTCGTACCGGATGCCGTCGCGCTGGAACTTCAACGGTACGGAGACCGCCCGCGGCGGCACAAGGAAGCCCTCGTTGACCGCGTCGTCGAGGTCGTAGTGGTCGGTGGGAACGCCGTCTTCCAGGTTGAACAGGCTGTAGGTGTTGCGGTCGATCTCGTTGCGCGGGGTCGCGGTGAGCCCGACGAGGAGGCTGTCGAACCAGGAGAAGATCGCCCGGTACTTCTGGTAGACCGACCGGTGCGCCTCGTCGATGATGACCAGGTCGAAGTAGCCGGGGCCGAAGCGACGCTCACCGCTCGCGGTCTCGTTGATCAGGCCCATCATGGTCGGGTACGTCGAGACGTACACCCGACCCTCGGTGTTCTTCTCGGTGACCAGGTTGACCGTCGCCGCGTCCGGCAGGTGCGCCTTGAACGCGTTGACCGCCTGGTTAACCAGCGCGTTGCGGTCGGCGAGGAAGAGCACCCGCTTGACCCAGTTCGCGCGCATCAGCAGATCGACCAGGGCAATCACGGTGCGGGTCTTGCCGGCGCCGGTGGCCATCACGACAAGCGCCTGGCGCTGCCGCTGCGTCTCGAACGCCTCGCCGATGGCCCGGATCGCCCGGTGCTGGTAGTACCGCTCGACGATCTCCAGGTTGATGGGCACGTCCGCGAGCGGCTTGCGGGTGTCGCGGCGCTGGATCAGCAGGTGGAGCTCATCCTTGGTGTAGAAGCCCTGCACCGGGCGGGGAGGGTAGGCGGTGTCGTCCCAGAGCCAGGTCTCGTAGCCGTTGGTGTAGAAGATGACCGGCCGCTGGCCGTACCGCTGCTCCAGGCAGTCGGCGTACAGCTTGGCCTGCTGCTGACCGACGGTGGCGTCCCGGCGGGTGCGCTTGGCCTCGACCACCGCGAGCGGCTTGCCGTCGTCACCCCACAGGACGTAGTCGACGTACCCGGTGCCCGTGCCATTGGGCATGCCGGTGACCTCGAACTCGCGGTCCTCCGGGCGGTCGAGGCGCCAGCCGGCCTCCCGCAGCATGAGGTCGATGAAGAGGTCGCGGGTCTGCGCCTCGTCGTAGTCGTGGTCGTCGGGGCGGGCCTCGTTGGCGGCCTTCGCGGCGGCGATCTCGGCCCGCAGCTTCGCCAACTCAGCGTCGAGGGTCGCGGACTTCTCCCGCTCGGCCGCCAGCGCCGCATCCTGGGCGGCGAGCTTGTCAGCCAGCGCCTTGAGCTCAGCCTGGGTCTGCTGCCGGACCTGCGAGGGAACCGGCCGGGGGATGAGGTCCGGGTTGAAGGCGAGCGCGCTGGCCGGCACCTTGGCCTGGTCGCGGGTGTAGTGCCGGGCGATCCAGTACATGACGTGGAACAGCTCGCGGACGACCGGCACCGCCTCCTTCGGCGTCACCGGCGTGCTCTTGTGGACGGCCGTGTTGCCCTGCTTGCGGATGATGTTCATCTTCGCCTGCAGGCTGTTGCCCACCAGGTTGCGCAGCGACGGCTCGTGGATCATCGCCGACAGGTCGTCCTTGTACGGCTTGTTCAGCGTGCTGTCAGCCTCGAAGAGCCAGGTAAGCGCGAGTTCGAGCGACCGCCGGGCGTAGAAGCACGAGGCCCGCGGATCAGCGACGGCCAGCCGCTCCGCCCGCAGGGCCTCGCCAAACAGCACGGGCCACTCAGCCCGCAGGAACGCGAAGTTGCTCATCCGAGCGCCAACTCCCCACAGTCGACAGCCCTTGATCTTCTCACGTCAGAGCAACCCCCGGAAGGCCCGATCCTGCAACGACGCAAACAGGGAGTCCAACTCCGCCAAGCTTGTCTGATTCTTCGCCTTCAGCATCTCGACTGCATTGACGCGGTCAGCGAATTGCCGCTGCAGTGGGATAGGCGGCACAAGCACAGGCGTCGGGTAGACCCGCGATCCCGAGATGAGCGGCTGGCCGCTCTGGCTTGCATACTGATTCAAACTCGCACGCTTAAGTGCATGGGCGAGATACGTAATCGTGACGGACGGGTCCAACTCGCTGACGTAGAGCGCATTGTCTGTCACCCATGATTGGGGCGGCGACATATGGATGCAGCCGCAGTACGCGCCCACGCGTCCGACAACCAGCTTCGCTTCCTCGAACATGTACTCGTCGTGATAGCCACTGATCCCGTTCCCGCCCAGCACCGCGTGTTGTCCATTTTTGACCATTCGGCTCGCAGGCAGGAAGGATCCACTTTTCAGCTTGGCTAGCTCGCCGAGGGTGCGCAACTCCATCCCTCGCCTGTTCGTTGCAGGCTCGTCGAACATTTCGAGGAAGATGGACTGGGGGAGGTCGTCGAGGTTGGCGAGGGCCTGGTGGCGCTTGGCGCGCAGCTCGTCCGCCCGATCCAGCACCTCCGCAATCCTCCGCTGCTCCTCGAGCGGAGGCTGGGCAACCACCTGCTCCTTCAAGAACTTGAAGTGCCGCGAGTAGCCAGCACTCGGGATAGGCAAGGAGGCCAAGTAATAGTATAGGAATTTGGGATCCCAGCCAGCCTGCGGCTTGAGCACCTTCACGCCATCGGCACCCATGCAGAACGGAAAGTCGACGTATTTGAAGCAGCGGGTGTGGTCCCCAAAGACGATAACGGGCCCGCTCTCGCCGTGCAGCAACCCCGGATCGTTGGTGAAGCCGGCAATCAGATTCTTGCCTTGGTCGACCACAGGGTACCGGCCGGTCCTCAGATATTCCGATTGAGGCGTCTTCGGATTGCCCGATGTCTTGTCTGAAACTGCAGCCAAAAGCGGTACTGCTGGCCAATTCGTCATCCGAGCATCGCCTTCAGGTCGGCCATGCCCTGCCGGATCTCGGATTCCAACCGCTCCAGGTCGGCCAGGATGTCGAGCGGCGAGCGGTGCTCGATCTCCTCGTGAACGACCTCCTTGTAGCGGTTGAGGCTGAGGTCGTAGCCCTGCTCGACGATGTCGGCCTTGGGTACGCAGAAGCTCTGCTCGGTCCGCGCCCGCTGCAACTCGTCGCCGTCACGCCGGAACCACCGCCCCAGCGCGTCCGGAAGGTTGTTCCTGGTGTGCTCGTCCTCGGTCAACGCCACGTCCGGCGTAGGCCCGAGCTTCCCCGCCGGCAGCAGCGGGGTCCGCTTGTCGTCGAGGCTCCAGCCGTCGGCGGTCACCTCGTAGAACCAGACGTTGTCAGTCCCACCGCTGTTGGTCTTGGTAAAAAGTAGGATCGCCGTGGAGACGCCCGAGTAGGGCCTGAAGGTTCCAGCCGGCAGCTTCACCACACCATCGAGCTTCTGGTCCTCGACCAGCATCCGACGCAACTCCTTGTGCGCCTTGCTCGATCCGAAGAGCACGCCATCCGGCACGATGACCGCCGCCCGGCCGCCGGGCTTGAGCAGCCGGAGGAAGAGCGCCAGGAAGAGCAGCTCCGTCTTCTTGGTCTTGACAATCCGCTGGAGATCCTTGGACGTGCTCTCGTAGTCGAGGCTACCGGCGAACGGCGGGTTGGCCAGGATCAGCGAGTACTTCTCCGACTCGTAGCTGACGTTCTCGGCCAGCGAGTCGCGGTAGCGGATGTCGGGGTTCTCCACGCCGTGCAGGAGCATGTTCATGCTGCCGATCCGCAGCATGGTGCTGTCGAAGTCGAAGCCGTGGAACATGCTCTCGTGGAAGTGCTTGCGCTGCACGGCGTCGAACAGCGCATTCGGATGTGTTCGGCGGACGTACTCGCCAGCCTCGACGAGGAAGCCCGCGGTGCCGCAGGCTGGGTCGCAGATCTCGTCGGTCGGTGTCGGCGCCGTCATCTCGACCATCAGCTGGATGACGTGCCGTGACGTGCGGAACTGTCCGTTGTGCCCGGCCGTGGCAATCTTGCCGAGCATGTACTCGTAGAGGTCGCCCTTGGTGTCCCGGTCCTCCATCGGGATCTGGCCGAGCATGTCGACCACGCGGGCGAGCAGCGCCGGGTTGGGGATGGTGAACCGGGCGTCCTTCATGTGGTGCGAGTACGTCGACCCGTCGCCGCCGAGCGTCCGGAGGAACGGGAAGACCCGCTGTCCGACGATCTCGAACATCTCGGCTGGCGCAGCGCTCTTGAAGTGCGACCAGCGGAGGTCGTCGTACTTGCGTCCCTGGTCGTCGCAGCCCTCCGGGAAGATCCGGCGCTCCATCGGCTTGCCCAGCCGGTTCGCCTTGTTCTCCTCCAGCGTGTGCAGGTCATCGAGCCGCTTGATGAAAAGCAGGTAGGTGATCTGCTCGATCACCTCCAACGGGTTCGAGATGCCACCGGACCAGAAGGCATCCCAGACGCGGTCGATCTTGCTCTTCAATTCACCGGTGATCACGTAGCTTCGGTCCTCACCCCGTCGTACTGCCAAGTCGACCTAGGTTAGTCCCGCCACCCCGCCCCTGCGGGATCGGGCGTTGGGGCGAAGACCCCGCATACGGAGCCGCAGCGAGGCTCATCGTCCGGTGGCGAGGGTGAGTACGGCAAGTTGGAGCAGCGACCCCCCAAGCATCTGACTCGCATGCCCCCCGGGGGCCATAAAGAATGCCCATCCGTCGATGGACGGATGGGCATTCTTCCTGCTCAACCTGCGCGCCCGAAGGGACTCGAACCCCTAACCTTCTGATCCGTAGTCAGATGCTCTATCCATTGAGCTACGGGCGCTTGCTGCTCGGCCAGTCTACACACCGGCTTTCGCGCGGAGACTCCGGGATTCGAACCCGGGAGGGGCTTTAAGACCCCAACCGCATTAGCAGTGCGGCGCCATAGACCAGACTAGGCGAAGTCTCCCTGGTGGCCCGGAGACCACCGCGCCCGAGGATACAGGTCCGTACCCACCCGGAGCAAAGCGACTACCGGGAAGGCTCGGCCCCCTGCGTTTTCGTCGTGTGCCACGTCACGCTCGGGTCTACGCTCCATCGATATGCAGGAGCAGCCGCCGAGCGATCCGCCCCGTCGCGAGCCCGCCGCCCAGACCCGGCGGAGCCGCTCCACCAAGCCGACCTTCACCCCGCCACCAGCGCCCGAGCCCGCTCGCGCCGACGTGGCGGGCGACACACCGCCGCGACCCCGGCGGGCCAAGGTCGCGCCGACCGTCCTCTTCCAGCCACCCGACCCCGCGCAGGCCACACCGTCCGTCGCCGAGGTGCCGGCGACCCCACGCCCGCGCCCGTCCGCCGGGGTCACGGCCGGCACCGATCCGGGTACGCCGGCCGGTCCGCCCCCGCCGGCCACCCTCGCCGCCGACGAGCCGGTGATCGGCGAGCCGCTGGTCGACGAGCCGGTGCCTGAGGAGGCCCCGAAGCGACCGCGCCGGGCGCCGGCCGCGAAGAAGGCCGCAGCGACGAAGAAGGCCACGTCGGCAGCACGGAAGTCCACGACCGCGCCCGAAGCACCGGCGGCGCGGAAGATCGCAACGCCCGGGATGGCAACGCCTGAGATCGCAACGCCCGAGGCTCTGCCGGCAGCCGGGATCAAGCACCCCGAGACCACGGCGCCCGAGATCGCTGCGTCCCACATCACAGCCCCCGGGATCGCAGCGCCCGCGGAGGATGGGGCGCCCAGGACGCCCGCACCCCAACCCTCGCCCAGGACCCCCGCACCCCAGCCCCCGTCTCCGGAGTCTGCCGGCGCGCCGGCGGAAGCCGTCGAGGCGACGCTGGCCGGTCGGGCACGCAAGAGCCCCAAAGCCCCGGCGAAGAAGGCCACACCGACGAAGCGGACACCCGCTCGCCGGCCGTCCGCCGCCCAGCGCCCGGCGGCACCCACCGCCACAGAAGCCCCGACCGAGCGCGCCCCAGCCGAGCCCACCCCCGCGCAGCCCCCGACCGAACCGGTTACCGACCAGGCCGGCCAGCGGGACCCGCAGGCGCAGGCAAAGGCCGAGCCGACCGCGACACGGACGGCCGTCGGCCAGGTCATTCCGGTCGAGCCCGCCCAGGTCACCCCGGAGCCGGAGGCCCACGACGCCGGGCCGGGCTGGCGGGCGGTGGGCGTGCGCGTACTCGATCATCCGGGTTTCGCGCCGGAGCTGCTGGCCCTCGCCGCGGTGGACGCCCTCGGGCCGCGCGCCGCCGACTGGGTGCAGCGGACCCGCGACGCCTACCCGGACGCGGACGCCGACGGGCTGGCCCGGTTGGTGACCCGCCGGTTCGTCCGGCTGGCCGGTACGGGCGGCGCGCTCGCCGCGGGTGCCGGGTTGTTCGCGCCGGTGGCGGAGCTCTCGGCGGTGCTCTGGACCCAGGCCAACCTGGTGTTGCACCTGGCCACCGTCTACGGCCGGGATCCGGCGCACCCGGACCGGGTGGCCGAGTTGCTGGTGCTGACCCAGGTGCACCCGGACGGCGGCACGGCCCGCGCCGCGCTGGACGCGGCTCGTTCGGCCGGGGCTCCGGCGGAGGGGTCCTGGTCGCGGGCGGCGGAGGCGGCCTGGCGGCTGGCCACCCCGCTGGCGGCGCAGGCCGTCGGCTGGCTGGGCCTGCGGCTGGCGGCACGGCTGCTTCCCGGGGCGGCGGCGCTGGCCGCGGCGACCGGCGACAGAGCCTCCACCGAGCGCCTGGCAGCCCGGGCAATCACCCTGTACCGCCCGCCCCGCCGCTGAGCCCGCGCCGCGATCTTGCAGTTTGGGCCCGCGTTCTGCATTTTTGGCCCCTTCTGTCGGGGCGCAAAGTGCAAGATCGCCGGGGGTCCGGGGTGGGTCAGAGCCAGCCGAACCAGGACTTTGGCAGGAGGGCGTAGCCGACGAAGGCGACCACGTCGAGGACTGTGTGCGCGACGATCAGCGGCCCTACCCGGCGGGTGCGCAGGTAGAACAGGCCGAAGATCACGCCCATCACGGCGTTGCCGAGGAACGCGCCGAAGCCCTGGTAGAGGTGGTAGGAGCCGCGCAGCAGGGCGCTCGCCGCGAGCACCGCGCCGACCCGCCACTGGAGCTGCCGCAGCCGGGTGAACAGGTAGCCGACCACGATCACCTCCTCCAGGACGGCGTTCTGCACGGCGGCCAGGATCAGCACGGGCACCGCCCACCAGAGGTGCGGCAGGGCGGCCGGGACCAGTGTCGCGTTTATGCCGAGCTGGGCCGCGGCCCAGAACAGGGCCAGCCCGGGCAGGCCGATGAGCGCCGCCAGGCCCGCGCCCCGGGCCAGGTCCGGCCCGGGCCGGGTGAGGTCGGCGCCGAGCGTCCGCGCCGGGTCGCCGGGGTCGCGCGCCAGCAGGTGTACGGCGAGCAGCACCGGCAGCAGCGCGAAGAGGATCCCGAGCAGCTGGTACGTGAGGTCGAGGTAGGGCCGGGCTGACACGGAGTTGTTCAGCGACGCGGTCTGCTTGGACAGCCCGCCCGCGGCGGTCAGCTTGGCGACCAGGGAGACGAGGGCGTACACGGCCGACTGGCCGAGGGAGAGGCCGAGCACGAGCAGCGTCTCGGTGCCCATGGTCCGGCGGGAGACCGGGCGGGTCAGCTCGTCAACCGTCACCGGACCACTGTGCCGCACTCCGGGGCCCGTCGGCACGTCCCGGCGGCCAGGTGAGCCGATCGCACATTGTGTGCGACCGGTGCGCACGCTCCGTGGAGATTCTATGGGGGCCGATCCGCCCGTCAGGAGAAGGAGCGTGCCCTCGTGGAGAACTTCGCGCGGCTGCTGAAGGAGAGCTGGACCCTTGTCGAGGAGGACCGGGAGCGGCTCAGCGGTCACTTCTACGCCCGGCTGTTCCTTCTCGACCCGGCGCTGCGCGCCCTCTTCCCGGTGCAGATGACCGGCCAGGGCGACCGGATCCTGGAGGCGATCGTCACCGCCACCCAGACGGTGGACGACCCGGAGAGCTTCGACGAGTACCTGCGCGCGCTGGGCCGGGACCACCGGAAGTTCCACGTCGAGGCGAGCCACTACGAGACCATGGGCGTCGCCCTGCTGGACGCGCTGCGCAGCACCGCCGGGGACGGCTGGAACCTGGAGTACGACCAGGCGTGGCGGGAGGCGTACGCGAGCATCAGCGCGCGGATGCTGGCCGGCGCGGCGGCGGACGACAACCCGCCGTTCTGGCATGCCGAGGTGCTCACCCACGAGCGGCACGGCCCGGACACCGCCGTGCTGACCGTGCGCGCCCTCCAGCATCCGATGACCTGGCAGGCGGGCCAGTACGTGAGCGTCGAGGCGCCCCGGCACCACCCGCGGGTGTGGCGGACGTACTCGGTGGCGAACGCCCCGAACGAGGAGAACGTGCTGGAGTTCCACGTGCGGACGCCGGCCGGGGCGGCGGGCTGGGTCTCCGGGGCGCTGGTCCGCCGGACCAGGCCGGGCGACCTGCTGCGGGTGGCCGCGCCGATGGGCTCGATGACCCTGGACCGCGCCTCCACCCGCGACATCCTCTGCGTGGCGGGCGGGGTGGGGCTGGCCCCGATCAAGGCGCTGGTGGAGGAGCTGACCCGGGTCAACCGGACCCGCTGGGTGCACGTCTTCTACGGGGCCCGCCGGCCGGAGGAGCTGTACGGGCTGCCCGGCCTGGAGAAGCTGGTGGCCGCCCACCCGTGGCTGTCGGTGACGCCGGCGTGCAGCGAGGACCCGGGCTTCGACGGCGAGATCGGCGACATCTCCGAGGTGGTCACCCGCTACGGCCCGTGGACCACGCACGACTGCTACGTCTCCGGTTCCGCGGCGATGGTCCGGGCGACGCTGCGCGCGCTGGCCGCCGACGACGTGCCGCCGGACAACATCCGCTACGACACCTTCGGCAACCTGTAGACCTTGCTCCCCCCGAGCCGGGTCGCGTGCCCCTGCCCCCTGGGGCACGCGACCCGGCCCCCCGTTCGCCGGTGCGCGGGCCGGGCCGGCAACCGGCCCGCGCACCGGAGTTCCGGCGTCAGTAGCGCCAGGGGTTGCCGGTCTCCCGGTACTCCTCGACCGGCACCAGCGGCACGCCGGGGGCCATCCGGTCGACGTAGAGGCGGCCCTCCAGGTGGTCGATCTCGTGGGCGACCAGCCGCGCCATGGCGTACTCGAAGGACGTGATGACCCGGCTGCCGTCCCACAGGGCGTGTTCCACGTCGATCCGCAGCGGCCGGGGCACCAGCCCCCGGTGGTCGAAGAACGAGAGGCAGCCCTCGTACTGCTCGTCGGTGTCGGAGGCGCTGTCGACCACCCGCGGGTTGAGCAGGACGACAGGTTCGGCCACCCGGTCGGCGGGGCGGACCAGGGCGGCGGCCCAGCCGAGCCCGAGTTGCGGCGCGGCGATGCCGACGCCCTTGCTGAACGGGTGCAGCTCGTCGAGGCGGACCAGCAGGCCGGCGAGCCGGTCGACCACGTCCCGGGCGAGCTGTTCCTCGCGCGGCAGGTCGAACTGCCGGGCGGGCTGCCGGAGCAGGTCGTCACCGCGCTGGAGGATGCCGACCGCGCGCATCCGGTCGCTGGCCCGGACCCGGGCGCCGGGGGCGGGCCCCTCGGGTTCGACGTCGGGGGGCTGGCTGCGGAAGCGCCACTGCATCCGGTAGCGGGCGTTCAGCGGGGGGTCGTCGGTCGCCCAGTCGAAGATCGCCCGGCCGCCGTCGTCGCTGCGTTGGATCGGGGTACGCAGCGGCCCCTCCTCGGCGGAGAGGGAGGTCTCCGCGCCCCACACCTTGGGGTCCAGGTCGGCGGGGAGGTCGAGCCGGACGGCGAGGTGCCGGGTGGGCAGGCGTACGGCGCGCTGGAACCAGGGGCCCCACTTGTCCCGCCCGACGCGGTAGGCGTACTCGATGGTGGCGCGGTCGCCGGGGTAGAGCGGGAAGCGCCCCTCGTCGTTCTCGAAGAGCAGCCAGATCTCCTTGAACGCGTCCCGGTCGTGCTTGGCCCGCCAGTGCATCGGCTCCCGCACGCCCCCGTCGTCCCGGTAGGCCGCCAGTCGCAGCTCGGCGAAGGTGAGCGGGTGCTCGCGGTGGTGCCGGTTGGAGCGGCCGGGGTCGTTGGGGTAGCGGTCGACGGCGACCCGGACCAGGTAGCGGGTGACCGGTTCGGTGCCGGCGTTGTACAGCTCGCGGCGGATGGCGCAGTGGTAGCCGTCGTCGATGTGGGTGAGGGTGGCCGTCTCGCGTTCGACCACCAGCCCGGTGCCGGGCGGCAGCCACTGGCCGGGCACGGGTGGGTCCCGGTGCGCCCCGCCGGAGCGGCCGTGCCGCAGTTCGTCGTACTCCCGGAAGCGCTGCCAGATCGCGCCGCTCGCCTCCAGCACGGCCTCGGCGCGGCGGGCGAAGTCCTCGGTGGGCCGGTGCCGGCGCCCCTCGACGTGGCTGACGTACGACGGGTCGAAGCCCATCAGCGTCGCCAACTGCTTCTTGGACAGCCCTCGGCCGGTGCGGTGCCGGGCGAGTTCGGCCGCGAACGAGTCGGCGGCACGCTCGATCGGTGAGGTCGTCATCGGCTTCCTCGTACGCGGGAAGACCATTTTCACGTTCGGTGGCCGAACGTGTACGGAAACTGCCTCGTATTCGACACTCACCTTGACAATTCAACGGCGTCCGTCGATGCTTGCGCGGTCCGCCGCCCCGCTGGGCGGCGTTTTCCGCCCACGTCGCCGGGTAGTACGCGACGGGCGACGGAGTGACCGGGACCTCTCCCCGGAGCCCTCGGGACGACTTCCCCTCGAAGGGAAGCTGTGGTTAGGCTAGCCTTAGTCCGGCCGACGTACGCCGGCCGGTGGGGCGACCAGACAGGGGACGGCCAGGTGACTGCGGTGATGCCGGGGCGGGACGTCGCCTCCCCGTTCGCCCCGGTGACCGCGACCCTGCGGGCCATGTTCGGCACCGACGACCTGCCCGGGCTCGCGCCCGGCCTGCTGGTCACCGACGGCGCGCCCCACTGGAGCCCGGCCACCCGGCTGGTCGACGGCACCCTGCTCCCCGAGTTCCTGCGGGCGGCGGGCCGGCGCTGGGGCGGCACCCCGCACGCCTGCGCCGCGCTGGCCTGGAAGTCCTACAGCTACTGGACGGCGTTGCCGGCCGTTCTCGGCTGGGCCTCGGCCCGGCGGGTGCCGCTGCTCGACCCGGCCGACGTGCTGGTCCACTTCGAGGACCACCACCAGCTCCTGACCCTCGGCCTGCGCAGCTCGACCGCGGTCGCGGTGCTGCCCGGCGACCCGCTGGCGCTGGCCGGCGTGCCGGGGGTCCGGGTGGTCGCCGACGAGGCGGCGCTGCTCGACGCGCTGCGCGCCTCCCTGCTCGACGCCCACTTCGCCCCGCTGATCGCGGCCATCCAGGGCGAGGTGCGGATCGGCACCCGTACGCTGCTCGGCTCGGTCGCCTCCGGCATCGCGCACGGCATCCTGCGGGCCTCGGACGCGCTCCCCGGCTCCTCGACCGCGACCATCGGCACGCTGCTCGACGCTCTCGACGTGAGCGACCTGGTCGACCTGGTGCCGGGCCCGGCCGGCGAGCCGACCGTGCAGCGGCGCACCTGCTGCCTGGCGTTCACCCTGCCCCGGCCGAAGATCTGCCAGGGCTGCTGCGTCCGCCAGGCCTGACCCGGCCGGTTCGTTCAGTCCACCAGGGGCCGCACGTCCCAGAGCCAGACCCCGCCCGTGAGGGTCGGCCGGATCCCGGTCAGCTCGGTCATCCCCCGGTGCAGTGATCCGGCCTGTCGCAGCCGCGGGTCGAGGACCACCGCGCCCGCCCGCCAGTACCGCAGGTCGTCGACGGCGGCCACCCGGTCCTGCGGGGTGATCGGGGGAACGGCGTCGGTCTTCCGGATCGTGGTGAAGAAGGTGCTGGTGGGGCGGGGCGGGGCGGTGAAGAGGGCGACCCGGCCGGCGCCGGGCCGGGTGTCCGGATAGAGGAAGTAGCCCCGGGCCAGCGGCATGTCCAGCCGCGTCTCCGCCGACCAGCGCAGCGGGACGGCGTAATTGGTGTCGGGGAGCGGGAGCGTCACGATGCTGTGCCCGCCGGCGACGTACGGGCGCCAGGCGCCGGAGGTGACGAAGGCCGGGGTCGGGTCGAGGCGCACCGCGGGAAGCGGGGTGGGCAGGAGCGGCAGCAGCGCCATGGTCAGCACGGTGGCGGTGACGAACCGGATCCGCGGGCGGGCCGCCGGGTGCCGCCGGGCCAGCCGCCGGACGTGTTCGGCGCCGAGCGCGAGCAGGATGCCGACGATCGGGGTGAGCGCCAGCGACCACCGGGTGGGCACCACCGAGTGCAGGATCGGCAGGTGCTCCAGCGCGGCCCAGGGGCCCGGGATGCCGGTGTCCCGCCCGTCGAAGCGGATCTCACGGCCGAGCGAGAACAGCACGAACACCGCGCCGACGGCGGCCAGGCCGAGCACCACGGCGTTGCGGCGCAGCCACCAGACCAGCGCGATCACGAGCACGGCGAGCGGCCAGCCGAAGAAGGCGTTCTCCTCGGTGGCGTTCTTGGCCAGCCAGACGGTGGCGCGCGCGTCGCCGGCCAGGGACTCGCGGGACCAGGCGACGTAGGAGGCGAGGTCGGTGCGGTAACCCCGGATCAACGTGGAGAGCCCCTGGTAGGCCCCGGGTCCGAAGAACTGCACCGAGAGCGGGTACGCGAGCAGCGCGCCGGCGAGCACGGCGGCCACCCCGAGCCCCGCGGCGAAGGGCCGAACGGCCGGACGCAGTTCGGGCCGGCCGAGGGCGAGCGCCAGCACCACGACGCCGAGGCCGAGAGCGGTCATCAGCAGGATCTCCAGGTTGAGGAACGCCTGCCAGACGATGAGCAGCCCGAGCAGCACGCCGTTGCGCAGCCAGCGGCCCGGCTCGGCCAGGCGCAGCGTCCGCCAGACGAGCAGCGGCACCACGAACTGGCTGACAATGTTGGGGTGGGCGTTGGCGTGCGAGACCATGGCCGGCGCGAACGCGCAGAAGCCGGCGCCCAGCCAGGCCGGCCCGCGGGACCCGATCAGCACACGGGAGAGAACGAAATACCAGGCCACACCCGTGGCGGCCATTCCGAGCGTGAGAAAGAGCAGGAATGACCAGCGGGGCCCGAACAGGACGGTGACGGGCGTCATTGGCAGTGAAATGGATAATACGGACGTATTGGCCATCAAATTGACGCCGTCGGGCACGTTCATCCGGTCCGAGGTGAACGGGTAGGCAAAATCGGTCACCACCCGCGCACCGTGCGCCATCATCCACTCGAACTGCGCCTGATCGGTGCGGTTGTCCCGGACGCCGTTGGCCGGGTCCCACCAGATCCGGGCGGTCACCCAGAAGGCGAGCAGCAGGAAACTGAGCACGGCGAGGGCGTCGACCCGCCTGTCCTGCCCCGGTCGTCCGCCCTCGTCGAGCCCGTCATCGGCGGCACCACCCGGAGCGGCGTCCGATTCAGGAGTAGTCATGGCAATTCAGAGCGTAGTCAGGGTATGGCAGGGACGTGACATGTTTCTGGGTACTGGCGTACTATGTGCCGGGTTCGCCGACCGCCGATCACGTGCCCACCCCCGACCGCATTTCGGCCACCCCCGGTGCCCCGATTCCCCCGCCATCCCTTCGGATGGTTGACTCTGTCGGTCCAGGCGCGGGTCAGTCATATCGTGAGGAATCGACGCATGGCAGATATCACTGGGGATCAGCGGGTTCAGTCGGAGGTGCTCGAGGGCCTCGCCACGGCGGTCAACCACCGCCGGTGGTTCGTCGAGCTCGCCGTGCCCTACCTCGGTGACAACCCCATCGAGATCGGCAGCGGCCTGGGCGACTACGCCCTGGAATGGTCCGAGCGCCTGCCCCGGATCACCGCCACCGAGGCGGACCCGGACCGCCTGGTCCGGCTCAAGGAGCGGCTGGCCGACCACCCCGGCATCGAGGTCCGGCAGATGCTGCTGCCGCACTCCGAGCGCGGCGACTACAGCGCGGCCGTGTCGTACAACGTGCTGGAGCACATCGAGGACCACGTGAGCGCGCTGCGCAGCATGCGCGACCTGGTCCGCCCCGGCGGAGCCGTGATCATCATCGTCCCGGCGTTCCAGTTCGCGATGAGCCCGGCGGACGTCGCCACCGGCCACGTCCGGCGCTACACGAAGAAGACCCTGGCCGCGGCCATGACCGAGGCGGGCCTCACCGTCGAGAAGATCCACTACGCGAACGCGCTCGGCCTGATCGGCTACTTCATGGCCACCAAGGTCTTCCGGCTCATGCCGAAGGAGGGCCCCATGGTGAAGGTCTACGACACCCTGGTCCTCCCCGCCACCAAGGCCGCCGAGCAGCGGGTCCGGCCGCCGTTCGGCCAGTCCGTCTTCGCGGTCGCCCGCGTACCGGGCTGACCGGAACGGGGCCTCCGCGTCCGCGGAGGCCCCGTCACCTCAGTCCTTGACCTGGTACGTTGGGCGGATCACCGCCCGGGCCAGGGTGTGGAAGGCCAGGTTGAAGCCGACGTACGCCGGGCTGGCCCCCTTGCCCACGTCGAGCCGCTCCACGTCCACGGCGTGCACCGCGAAGACGTACCGGTGCGGGCGGTCGCCGGGCGGCGGGGCGGCGCCGCCGTAGCCGGTGTCGCCGTAGTCGTTGCGGATGCTGAAGGCGGCCCCCAGGTCGCTCTCCTTGACCCCGGTGGGCAGCTCGGTGACCGAGGTGGGCACGTCCACCAGCACCCAGTGCCAGAAGCCGCTGCCGGTCGGCGCGTCCGGGTCGAAGCAGGTGACCACGAAGCTCTTGGTCTCGTCCGGGAAGCCCGACCAGGCCAGGTGCGGTGAGACGTTCTCGCCGCCGGTGCTGCCGTGCGCGTACCGGGCGTCCATCGGCTCGCCGTTGTGCACGTCGTCACTGGTCAGGTGAAACGACGGCACGGTCGGCAGCAGCTCGTACGGGTCCGGGGCGATCGGTCGTTCCAGGCTCATCGAAACGGTCCTTCCGGGTGCACGCGAATGTCCTGCGCCCCTTCATACCCCCTCCGCCGCCCGGATCGAACCCGAAGCGCCCCGTGTCCGGCTCGCCGCCGGCCGAGCCGCCGCTCAGACGAGCACCGCGCCCCCGTCGACCAGGATCGAGGTGCCGGTCGCCATCGGCTGCTCCATGGCGTAGAGGTAGGCAAGCGCCACGTCGGACGGCTCGCCGACCCGGCCCACCGGCAGGGTGGCGGCGATGCCGTCGTACATCGCCTGCTGCTCCTCGGCGGCCATACCGGCCCAGAGCGGGCTGCGGGTGACGCCGGGCGCGACCACATTGACCCGGACCGGGGCGAGTTCCAGGGCGAGCTGGCGGGTGAGCGCCTCCATGGCCCCGCACACGCTGGCCCCGAGCGCCCAACCCGGCGCCGGACGCCGGCCGGCGTTGCCGCCGGTGAGCACGATCGAGCCACCGTCGCGCAGCGACCTCGCGCCGGTCACCGCGCGGACCACGGCGAGCGCGCCGAAGTAGCGGGTCTCCCAGAAGGCGCGCGCCACCTCGGGCGTGAGGTCGGGCAGCATGGTGAGCCGCAGCGGCTCTCCGGCCGTGTAGACCAGGTGGTCGATGGCCCCGGCGCGCTCGACCAGCCGGGCCAGCGAATCCGGGTCGGTGAGGTCGAGGACGGCGCCCTCCGCACCGGCGGGCAGCTCGCCGAGCGCCCGGTCGACGTTGGCGCGGCTGCGGGACGCGACGATCGGGGTGGCCCCGCGCGCGGCCGCGGCCTGCGCCACCGCGAGGCCGAGCCCGGAGGTGCCGCCCACGACGAGGACCCGGTTTCCGTCGAGTGTCATTGCCGATCCTTTCGATGGGGTTCGGCTCAACCCTCACTCCCCGGGCGGCGGGCCGTCCAAGACCTCTTCGTGGCAGAGTTGATACTCGCCAGGTATGACGGGGGGTGGTGGCCGGTGCCGGACGATCTCGACCTGCGCAAGGTCCGCTACTTCGTCGCCGTCGCCGAGGAGCTGAGCTTCATCCGCGCAGCCGAGCGGCTGCACATCGCGCAGCCCGTGCTCACCCGCCAGATCAAGGTGCTGGAGCGGGAGCTGGGCGTCGAGCTGTTCACCCGCTCCACGCGGGGCACCCGGCTGACCCCGGCGGGCGCGGAATTCCTGGACGAGGCCCGCGCCGTCCTGCGCTCCGCGACCGCCGCCCAGCGCCGGGTACGCCAGACCGCCCGCGGCGGGTCGGAGCTGACCATCGGTTTCATGCCCGGCATCCTGCCCACCGCGACCGTGCGGGCGCTGCGTGAGCGCTTCCCGGAGCTGCGGGTCGAGGTGGTCCGCACCTGCTGGGACGACCAGACGGAGATGGTGCTGGACGGACGGATCGACGCCAGCTTCGTCCGGTTCCCGATCGACCCCCGCGGGCTCACCGTCATCCCGCTCTACACGGAGCCCCGGGTGGTGGTGCTGCCCGCCGGGCATCCGCTCGCCGACCGGGAGCGGGTGGGCCTCGCCGACCTGGCGCTGCTCGACCTACTCCAGGAGCCGGACGCGGTGCCCGAGTGGCGGGACGCGTCCGCCGCGCTCCGGGCCGGCGGCCGACGCGTGGAGTCCCGCCCGCTCCGAGGCCGGACCGTCGAGGAGAAGCTGGAGTTGGTCGCCGGCGAGCGGGGGATCGTGATCCTGCCCGAGTCCACGGCCCGGTTCTACACCCGCCCGGATGTGACCCACCGGCCGGTGGACGGACTCACGCCGCACCAGGTCGCGCTCGCGTACGAGGCGCACCGCGGCTCACCGGAGCTGTGCGCGATCGAGGAGATCGTCCGGGAGCAGTATCCGGGCGGCCGCTGAGCGGTCCCCGGACGTGAAAGCGGAGGGTGTGGGATTCGAACCCACGAAGACATCGCTGCCTTACCGGTTTTCAAGACCAGCGCCATCGGCCACTAGGCGAACCCTCCCTGCCACGTCCCCGAGGGGTGCGTGGCCGTGCCTAGTCTGCCACGGACGGCGGAGCGGGCGAGCCGCCGTCCCACCCCTGGTGGCAGGATGCTCCCGTGTGGGACACCCCGTCCGTGGTGCTGATCAGCGGAATCATGGCGGCCGGCAAGTCCACTGTGGCCGAGCTGCTGGCCCGGCGGCTGCCCCGCGCCGTGCACCTGCGCGGTGACGTGTTCCGCCGCATGATCGTCAGCGGGCGGGCCGAGATGACCTCCGACTTCGGCGACGAGGCGTGGCGGCAGCTCCGGCTCCGCTACGACCTCGCCGCGGCGGCCGCGGACCGTTACGCCGCCGCCGGCTTCACCGTGGTGCTCCAGGACGTGATCCTCGGCGCGGAGCTGCCGGCCGTGGTCGACCGGATCCGGCACCGGCCGCTCGCCGTCGTGGTGCTCGCGCCCCGCGCCGACGTGGTCGCCGCCCGCGAGCGGGACCGGCCCAAGCAGGGGTACGGCGACTGGCCGGTCGCCGACCTGGACGCCGGGTTCCGGGCCGGCACGCCCCGCATCGGGCTGTGGCTGGACACGTCGGCGCAGACGCCCGAGGAGACGGTGGACGAGATCCTGGCCCGGGCGTGGACGGCCGGTCGGATCGGGTAAGACTGGGTCATGCACGCGATCACGATCCCGAAACCCGGTGGACCCGAGGCGCTCGTCTGGGCGGCGGTGCCCGACCCGGAGCCCGGCCCGGGCGAGGTGGTGGTCGAGGTGCGGGCCAGCGCCGTGAACCGGGCCGACCTGCTCCAGCGGCAGGGGCAGTACCCGCCGCCGCCGGGAGCCCCGGCGTACCCGGGGTTGGAGTGTGCCGGGGTGGTGGCCGCGCTCGGTCCGGGGGTGACCGGTTGGGCGGTCGGCGACGAGGTCTGCGCGCTGCTGGCCGGCGGCGGGTACGCGGAGCGGGTGGCGGTGCCGGCCGGCCAGCTGCTGCCGGTGCCGGCGGGGGTGGATCCGGTCGACGCGGCGGCGCTGCCCGAGGTGGCCTGCACGGTCTTCTCGAACGTGGTGCAGTTGGCCCGCCTGGCCGAGGGCGAGACGCTGCTGGTGCACGGCGGCGGCAGCGGGATCGGCACGTTCGCCATCCAGCTCGGTGTGGCGCTGGGCGCGACGGTGGTGGTGACCGCCCGGGCCGCGAAGCACGAGCGGCTGCGCGAGCTGGGCGCCGCGCACGCCGTCGACTACCGGGAGCAGGACTTCGTCGAGGAGGTCCGCCGGGTCACCGACGGCCGGGGCGCGGACGTGATCCTGGACATCATGGGTGCCTCGTACCTGCCGCGGAACGTGGCGGCGCTGGCCACCGGTGGGCGGCTCGTGGTGATCGGCATGCAGGGCGGCCGCAAGGGCGAGCTGGACCTGGGGATGCTGCTGGCGAAGCGGGCCTCGGTGCACGCGACGGCGCTGCGGTCCCGCCCGGTCGCCGAGAAGGCGGAGATCGTCCGGGGTGTCCGCGAGCAGGTGTGGCCGCTTGTCGAGTCGGGGAAGATCCGGCCGGTGGTGCACGCGCGGGCGAGGATGGCCGACGCCGCCGACGCGCACCGGCTGGTGGAGAGCAGCGACCACCTGGGCAAGGTGCTGCTGGTCCGTTGACCGGTCAGGCCGCGCCGGAGCCCTCGCGGGGGAGCATCAGGCGGGCGCCGGGGCCCTCGGCGGCGAGCGCGTCGCCGGGGTTGTAGAGGGTGCAGCGCTGCAACGAGAGGCAGCCGCAGCCGATGCAGCCGTCCAGGTCGTCGCGGAGCTTGCCGAGCAGCCGGATCTTCTCGTCCAGCCGGTCCCGCCAGCTCCTCGACAGGGCGGCCCAGTCGTCCGGCGTGGGCGTACGCGACGACGGCAGCGAGTCGAGCGCCTCCCGGATCTCCTCCAGCGAGACGCCGACCTGCTGGGAGATCCGGATGAAGGCCACCCGGCGCAGTTCGGTGCGGGCGTACCGGCGCTGGTTGCCGCCGGTCCGCTCGGCGCGGATCAGCCCGAGCCGCTCGTAGTAGCGCAGCGCGGAGGGGGCGACCCCGCTGCGCTCGGAGAGCTGCCCGATGGTCAATGTTGCTTCGTGCATCACAGGGCCTTGAGTTGAAGTGTGCTTCAACTCCGAGGCTATCCGCATGACGACGACGACCGCCACCGACCCCGCGGTGCTCGGGGCGCTGCTCGACCGGGTGCGCGCCGGCCGCGAGTTCGGCGCCAACGTGTACTCGACGCTGGACGTGCTCCAGGTGCTCTACGACCGGGTGCTCCGGATCACCCCGGCGACCGTGGACGACCCGGACCGGGACCGCTTCCTGCTCTCCAAGGGGCACGCGGTCGCCGGCTACTACGCGCTGCTGGCCGCGAAGGGCTTCATCCCGGTGACCTGGCTGGACGACCAGGGCGGCCCGGACAGCCGGCTCGGCGACCACCCGGACCGGGTGCTGGTGCCCGGGGTGGAGATCGGTTCCGGGTCGCTCGGCCACGGTCTCGGCCTGGGGGTGGGCACCGCGCTGGGGCTGCGCGCCCAGGGCCGCACCGACCCCCGGGTGTACGTGCTGCTCGGCGACGCCGAGCTGGACGAGGGCTCGAACCACGAGGCGATCGCGTACGCGGGCGCCACGGGGCTCGGCAACCTGACCGCGATCGTGCTGGACAACCGGTCGGCGAGCCACGGCTGGCCGGGCGGCGCGGCGAGCCGGTTCACCGTGAACGGGTGGACCGCCGCGACCGTCGACGGCCGGGACCACGCGGCCCTGCACACCGCCCTGACCGGGCACGACCACCACCGGCCGCACGTCGTCGTCGCGGTCGTCACCGACGGGGAGTGACCATGGGCATGCGTGAAACCTTCGTGACCGCCGCCGAGGAGGTCCTCGCGGATCCCCGCACCACTGTCGTGCTGGCCGACATCTCGGCCGCCGCGTTCGCCCCGGCCGCCGCCCGGTATCCGGGCCGGGTGGTGAACGTCGGCATCCGGGAGCAGTTGATGGTGGGTGTGGCCGGCGGGCTGGCGCTGACCGGCCAGCGGCCCATCGTGCACAGCTACGCGCCGTTCCTCGTCGAGCGGGCGTACGAGCAGATCAAGCTGGACCTCGACCACCAGGGGGTCGGGGCGGTGCTGGTCAGCGTCGGCGCGTCGTACGACCGGGCGGCGGCGGGCCGGACCCACCTCGCGCCGGCCGACGTGGCGCTGATCGACACCCTGCGCGACTGGACCGTGCACGTGCCGGGCCACCCGGACGAGGTGCCCGGGCTGCTACGCGATCTGGTGTGCGGGCGGGACTCGGCGTACCTGCGGCTGTCCACGCAGGCGAACGCGCGGGCGTACCCGGAGGCGGGTGAACTGCGGGTGGTGCGGGACGCCGGGCCGGGCGCGCCGCTGCTGGTGGCCGTCGGGCCGGTGCTGGACGCGGCCCTCGCGGCGATGGCGGACCGGCCGGTCACGGTGGCGTACACCCACCGGCCGCGCCCGTTCGACACGGCCGGGCTGCGGACGCTCGCCGGCACCGAGGTGATCCTGGTCGAGCCGTACCTGGCGGGCACCTCGACCCGGGTGGTGGGCGAGGCGCTGGCGGACCGGCCCCACCGGCTGCTCGCTCTCGGGGTGGGCCGGTCGGACCTGCGCCGCTACGGCTCGCCCGAGGACCACGACCGCTGGCACGGCCTGGACGCGGCCGGCCTCCGCCGCTCGGTCGACGCGTTCCTCACCCCGGCCCGGGCCGCCGCCTGAGCGACGAGACGACGGGACCCCGCCACACCGGCCTGGCCGGGGTGCGGGGTCCGTGTCGCGCGGTGGGGCGTCAGCGGGCGGCGGGGCCGACCGGGCGGCGCCGGGCGCGCTCGCGGGCCAGGATCCAGATCGCCTCGACGCCGTCCTTCCAGGTGATCTTCTTGCCCTCCTCGCGGCCCCGGGCGCGGTAGCTGATCGGGACCTCGTAGGGGCGGATGCGCTGGCGCAGCAGCTTGCCGGTGACCTCGGCCTCCATGCCGAAGCCGCGCGAGCGGACCTGGAGCGAGCGGTAGAGCTCCAGCGGCATCAGCTTGAAGCAGGTCTCCAGGTCGCCGATGTAGGAGTTGTAGAGCACGTTGGCGGCCAGGGTCACGCCCTTGTTGCCCATCACATACCAGAAGCTGTAGGAGCTGTGGCTGCCGAAGGTCCGGTTGCCGTAGACCACCGTGGCCCGCCCGTCGAGCACCGGCTCGAGCAGCCGCGGGATGTCCTGCGGGTCGTATTCCAGGTCGGCGTCGAGGATGACCATGTACTCACCCTCGGCGTTGTCGACGGCGGTCTTGATGGCCGCGCCCTTGCCGGCGTTGCGCTGGTGGGTGATCACCCGCAGCCGGGCGTCGTCCACCCGGCCGAGCACCTCGCCCGTGCCGTCGCGGCTGCCGTCGTCCACCACGACGAGTTCGATCTCGCAGGGGTAGTCCACCGCAAGGGCCTGCTTGAGGGCATCCGCAATGCGTTCTTCCTCGTTGTAGACCGGCATGAGGATCGAGAGCTTCACGGGTTCTCCACGGTGGCGACGGCAAGTCGGGGCCTAGCGTAACCCGGCAGGTCGTCGAGGTCACCACAGCCTGCCCCCGACCTGGCCGGACGCACGGGCACCGGCCCGCCCGATCTGCCGGAGAAGTGCCCTTCCGCGCCCGGCCGCAACGTTTCCGAGACGCATTCACATCTCTCCACCAGACGGTTACCTTCTGGTAACTCAATCGACGTCCCGCGATTGAGGCGAAAGGAGTGCGTCGATGTCTGGTATCCCCACCAGGCGCGCACGGACGACCCGACGCCGCACCCTGGCCGCCGTGTCCGCCGCCGCCCTCGCCCTGCCGCTGCTGCTCGGCCCGGCCGCCCCCGCGGCCGCCGCCGACCGGCCCGCCGTCCAGCCGCTCCCCGCCGCGCTGGAGACCGTCCGCGCCGCCGAGGCCACCGCCCTCTACGGCTCCCCCGACATCCGGCCGCTGGAACAGCGGCGCACCGCCCTGGTCACCATGGGTGACAGCGAGATCTCCGGAGAGGGCGTCGGCAACTACGTGCCCGGCACCCACCAGCCCGGCAACTGGTGCGACCGCTCGTACGACCAGGCCGTCTTCCGCACCGGCATCCCCGCCGACGAGAAGTACAACCTGGCCTGCTCGGGGGCGACCCCGTGGAACCTGATCGCCGGCGGCCCGACCCAGCACAACGAGCTGAACCAGGGCGACCAGTTGGCGATCAAGGCGCGGAACACGCACGTCAGGCTGATCTGGGTGGTGGTCGGCGCGAACGGCGACGGCACCATCCAGTTCGGGCCGGTGGCCACCGACTGCGCGGTACGCCGGGTCTTCTTCCAGGGCGCGTGCTGGCCCACCTACACCGACCAGTGGACGATCCGCACCGACGGCAGCCGGCAGGCGGTCGAGGACGCGCTGAACTCGATCCGGCAGACCATGACCGCCGCCGGTTACCTGCGCTCCGACTACGAGCTGGTGCTCATGTCGTACCCGAGCCCGGGCAGCCCGGACGTCGAGGACAACCCGAACTTCCCCGGCTGGTACTCCGGCGGCTGCCTGCTCTACCTGGCCGACATGGCGTTCGCCCGGAACAAGGCGGTGCCGATGTTCGAGTCGGCGCTGCGCGCCGCCGCCACCCACACCGGCACCCGCTACCTGGACGCCAGCCGGCTCTTCCACGGCCACGAGGTGTGCACCGACAACACCTCGGTCCGCGGCCTCTTCATCGAGGTCGGGATCTGGGACGAGAACGCCGCCCGGCAGTCGTTCCACCCCAACTACCGCGGGCACGGCATGTTCGCCCAGTGCGTCACGCAGTTCTGGAACTCGGGCGCCCAGCGGGCCACCTGCGTCGACCCCGCCAGCACCGGGCAGGGCGTGCTCGTCGACGGGCTGCTGGAGTTCCGGCAGCTGCGCAACGCGGCCACCGGGACCTGTGTGGACGGCAAGGGGTACGACTCCCGCAACGGCACGGCGCAGCAGTCGTACGCCTGCCACGGCGGCCGCAACCAGGGCTTCTGGTACGACCCGGCCCGGCAGTCGCTGCACTCCGAGCTGTCCCACGACCGCTGCCTGGACGTGAGCGGCGGCAGTCTGACCGCCAACACCACCGTCAACATCTACGACTGCCACGGCGGGGCCAACCAGAGGTTCGTGTTCGCCGGCAACCAGCTCAAGCCGGCCGGCGCGACGAACCTCTGCGTCGCCTTCGACAACCCCTGGCTGGGCACCCCGCGGCTGCGGCTGGCGGCCTGCTCGTCGAGCGCCCGCCAGCAGTGGTCCTTCGAGTCCCGGTCGTACGCCAACCCGGTCGGCTACGGCCACGACGACTTCATCGGGTCCCGCGTCTACTGAGGAACGGCACCGGGGCCGGCGCGAGCGCGCCCGGCCCCGGTGCTCCCGGCTCACTTCTGCGTGAACGGGACCACGATCAGCCGGGCCACCCCGTTGTCGCCGTCCTTGGCGCCGGCCACGCCGACGGTCGTGCCGACCTTGATGTCGCTCGACTGCACTGTGGTGCGCCGCTCGACCACCCGGAGCTTCTCGTCGAAGGTCCAGGTCATGGTGAAGCCGTCGGTGGACTTCACGGTCATCGACGTGCCGTCGATCGCGGTCACCTGTCCGCGCTGCACGGCGACGGTCTTCGTCCCGCCGTCCCTGGTCTGCACCACGACCTCGCCGTGCAGGGTGTTTTTGCGCAGCAGCACCCGGGCGCGGTGCCGCTTGCGCCACTCCTGCGCCCGCTCGCCGCGCTTGTCCCGCGGGCCGGCCTGCTCACCGGGCGCGCCGGAGGCCGAGGGAGCCGGGGCGGCGACCGGGTCGACGTCCAGGTCGCCGGCGTCGACGCCGAGCGCGGCCAGTGCCTGGCCGTCCGCGCCCATGGCGGCGGCCACCTCGACGGCGGTCTCCGTCGCGGAGTCCCGGGCGACCTGGGCCGGGCCGCAGCCGGCGAGGCCGAGCGCGGCCGCCGCGAGCAGCGCGGTGACGCCGGTGACGATTCCCTGACGTGCCATCAGTGTTCCTCTCGTCCGTGGTGCCCTCAGCCTTCCCCACGCGCACGAGCGGATCGTCAGGCCGATGTTCGGGTCAGGTAAGGATCTCCGGGCAGCCGGACGGTGAAGGCCGCGCCGCCCTCCGGGGCGTGCCCGGCCGTGATCTCGCCGCCGAGCCGGCGGACCAGCCCGGCGGCGAGCGCCAGCCCCAGGCCGCTGCCCACCTTGCGCACCCCCCGGTACCGCTGGTGCAGCGCCCCCCGCTCGAAGGCCACCGCGAGGTCGTCGTCGGTGAAGCCGGGCCCGCCGTCGCGGACCTCGACGAGGCCGCCCACCGCCGGGTCCGCGCCGGCCGGCCGGACCGCGAGCACCACGGGCGCCCCCGGGGGTACGACCCGCAGCGCGTTCTCCAGCAGCCCGTCCACCACCTGCCGGATCCGCCCCGGATCGGTGTACGCGGGCACCGGCGCGGCCGGCGCCTCCACCCGGAACGGCACGCCGACCGCCGCGCACCGGTCGGTCCAGGTGCGGGCCGCGTCGGCGGCGAGCCGGGTCAGGTCGACCGGACCGGGTTCCAGCGGGAAGTCGGCGGCCTCCAGCCGCGCCAGCGCCAGCAGGTCGCTGACCAGCCGGTCCAGGTGCTCGGACTCGGCGAGCACGGTCCGGCCGGTGGCCGGCACGGCGTCGGCCTCGATCACCCCGTCGGCCAGCGCCTCGGCGTAGCCCTTGATGGCGGTGAGCGGGGTGCGCAGCTCGTGCGAGACCGAGAGCAGGAACTCGCGCTGCCGCCCCTCGCTGGTGGCCAGCGCGGCGGCCAGCCCGTTCAGCGCGTACGCCAGGTCGGCCACCTCGTCGGGCGGTTCGACCGGCACCCGGACGGCCCGGTCCCCGGCGCGCAGCCGGGCCGCGGCGGTGGCCGCGGTACGGATCGGCCGGGCCAGCCGGCGCGCGAGGAACAGGCCGGCGACCGCCCCGGCGGCGAGCCCGGCGAGCAGCGGCAGCCAGAGACTGAGCAGCACCTGCCCCCACGGCCCGTTCCGGGTCGACCGGGTCAGCACCACGCCGTCCCCCCCGGGCAGCGGCCGGCCCTCGACCAGGGCCCGTTGGCCGCCGACGATCCGCCGGCCGGAGACGTCCCGGCCGGCCGCCACCCGGTTCACCACCTGCCGGGGCAGTCCGGCGCGGTCGGCCTGGCCCGCCCGGATCAGGTACACCTCGATCTGCTGCTGGCGGAGCTGTCGGATGAGCCGGTCCCCGGCGGTGTCCCGCTGGCGTACCGCCCGGACGCGGAGCACGTCGGCGGCGAGCCGGGCCTGGGCGGCCAGCGCGACCTGGTCGCGGCGCTCCGCGCCGCGCACCGCCAAGGGGACCGCGACCAGCGCGGTGACCAGCACCGACACCAGCGCCACCGCGCAGGTGACGAGCACCGCGCGGGCGGTCAGGGTGTGCGCGAACCGCCGCCGGGGCGGGGCCGACGGGCCGGGCCCGACGACCGGCAACGCCATGGTGGGCTGCTCAGGCATCGGCCGCGTACCCGACGCCGCGGTGGGTGCGGATGACGCTGGCCGCGCCGAGCTTCGCGCGGACCTGCGCCACGTGCACGTCGACGGTCCGGGTGCCGGCGTGTGCCGCGTACCCCCAGACGCCGGCCAGCAGCTCCTCCCGGGTGAAGACCCGGCCGGGCCGGGCCATCAGGTGCGCGAGCAGGTCGAACTCGGTGGAGGTGAGCTGCACCGGGGCGCCGGCGGCGGTGACCGTGCGGCGGGCCGGGTCGAGGGTGACCGGGCCGACCACCCGGGGCCGCTCGGCCACGGCGGGCGCGCCGGCGGTGCGGCGCAGCACCGCCCGCACCCGGGCCACCAGCTCGCGCGGGCTGAACGGCTTGGTCACGTAGTCGTCCGCGCCCAGTTCCAGGCCGACGACGCGGTCCACCTCGTCGTCCCGGGCGGTGAGGAAGATGACGGGCGTCCAGTCGCCGGCCTCGCGCAGCCGCCGGCAGATCTCGGTGCCGGCCAGGCCGGGCAGCGCGATGTCGAGCACGCAGGCCACCGGGCGCAGCCGCCGCGCGGCAGCCAGCCCGGCCGTCCCGTCCCGTTCCAGGTGTACGCCGAAGCCGTCCCGGGTCAGGTAGAGCCGGACCAGGTCGGCGATGGCCGGCTCGTCCTCCACCACGAGGACGAGCCCGCGCGGTGCGTCGTCGGCGGTCACCGGCCCATGATTACCGACCGGGGACCGCCCGGAAGGTCAGGGGAATGTTCGGGTTCGGTAAGGAGCCGGTCAGCGGACCGCTGCGGGGCGGAACACGGCCGGGCGGGCGGCGGCCGGCGGCTCGCCGATGGTGGCGACCAGCCGTTCCGCGGGCGTCCGGAGCCGGGTCCGGAAGGCGTGGTTGAGCAGCGCGTCGAGCTGCCACACCTGCTTCGGGTGGTGGGTCCGGATGAGGAACCGCTCCCGGACCCCGTCGATCGCCGTGGCCGCCAGCTCCAGGCTGTGCGACCGGGGGTCGGGGCTCCAGGTGACGTTGCTCAGCTCGCGCAGTTCGGTGTTGAGGTGCAGGCGCAGCCGGTGCAGCACCCGCGTCTGCCGGGTGACCACCAGGCGGCGGTGGGTGAGGAGCATCAGGTAGTCGCCACCGATCGGGTGGTCCGGGCGGCTGCACCGGGTGACCAGGATGGTGGCGTCGCCGGAGCCGACGCACCGGCGGAAGACCGGCATGTGCCGGCTGACGGTCTGGGTCGCCAGGCCGGTGTCGGCGGCGGCCGGAAGGAACGTTCGCGAGAACACGTCCATGCAAGATGCAACGAGCAGGTGCGCGGGGGTGATATGGGTCACTCCCGATTTCTGGAACTTCCACCCGTGCAAATCGCACCCCCGGTGCGACATCGGCGCCGGTCAGGCGGGCGGGTCGGCGAACACCTCGCCCAGCCAGCCGGGGACGGCGGCGGCGTACTCGGCGCGGGCCGGATCCGGGGTGGCCAGGGCGCGCCGCCAGGACAGCGACCGGCTCACCGTGGTGACCGTCATGGCCAGGCCGGCGGCCTCCCGCAGAGCGGCCCGGTCGTGGCGGTCGGTCCACGCCTCCAGGTAGGCGTCCCGCAGCCGGCCCAGCACCGGGTCGCCGGGCGCCAGGCCGGAGCCGTGGGCCACGGAGTTGAGTGTCACCAGCAGGGTGCCGAACGGGTGGGCCACCGAGGCGTCACCCCAGTCGAAGAAGCGGTAGCCGGCGTCGGTGACGAAGACGTTGCCGTCGTGCAGGTCGTCGTGCTGCACGCTGGCCGGTACGCCGAACTCCGCCAGGCGCCGGCAGGTCGCGGCGAACTCCGGCCGGTGCGCCCGCAGCCGAGCGTGCAGGTCCGGGGTCAGCCCGTCGGGCTCGCCGAGCAGCAGGGCGTCGGAGTCGTCGAGCAGCCGGTCGAGGAGTTCCGGCATCACCTCGAGGCGGTGGTCGGGCACCCCGGCGGCCAGCAGCCGGTCGACCCGGGGCGCGACCGCGACCTGCAGCGCCGCGTACGCGGGCAGCACCCGCTCCCAGTGCGTGAGGTCCCCGGCGAGCACGTCGCGCAGGCTCGGGCCGCCGTCGGGCAGCAGCGACCAGCCGCGCGCGGTGTCGACGGCGAGCGGGTCGAGCACGGTCCCCGGGGCGAGCCGGGCCAGTTCGGCCAGGAGGCCCGCCTCGTAGCGGGTGCCCGGGTTGTTGGCCTTGAACCAGACCGGACCGGCCTCGGTGGGCACCCGCCAGACCAGCGACCAGGGGCGCACCCGGGGCTCGACCGCCCCGGTCACCCGCCGGCCGTGCCGGCCCAGGGCGTCACCGATCCAGGCCAGCGCGGCGTCCCGCCACCGCTGATCGGTCCACTCGGGTGTCGTCACGGTGCGCACGCTAGGCGCTGGCCCCGACGTCAGCCAGCGAATTCAGAGCAGCTCGACGATGGTGGCGTTGGCCATGCCACCGCCCTCGCACATGGTCTGGAGGCCGTAGCGGATCCCGTTGTCCCGCATGTGCTGGAGCATCGTGGTCATGATCCGCGCGCCGGACCCGCCGAGCGGGTGGCCGAGCGCGATGGCCCCGCCGCGCGGGTTGAGCCGCTCCGGGTCCGCCTCGGTCTCCGCCAGCCACGCCAGCGGCACCGGGGCGAACGCCTCGTTCACCTCGTACACCCCGATCTCCTCGATGCCCAGCCCCGCGCGGCGCAGCGCCTTCGCGGTGGCCGGGATGGGTGCGGTGAGCATGGTGACCGGGTCGTCGGCGGCGACCACGGCGGTGTGCACCCGGGCCAGCGGGCGCAGGCCGTGCCGGCTGGCCCACTCGCTGGTGGTGACCGCGAGCGCCGCCGCGCCGTCGGAGATCTGCGAGGCCGAGCCGGCGGTGACCACGCCGTCGGCCCTGAACGGGGTGGCCAGCTCGCCGAGCTTGGCCAGCGAGGTGTCCCGCCGGATGCCCTCGTCGGCGGTGAACTTGCCGCCGTCGGCGAGCGCCACCGGAGCCAGCTCGGGGTCGAACGCCCCGGCGTCCTGCGCGGCGGCCGCCTTCTCGTGGCTGGCCAGCGCGAACTCGTCGAGCTGCGTGCGCGAGAAGCGCCACCGCTGCGCGATCAGCTCGGCGCCGACGCCCTGGTTGAACGGGAGCGGGCTGTCCTCGGCGACGCCCTCGACGCCGCGGTAGCGCTCCAGGATCGCCGGGCTGAACGGCATCCCGCCGGCCACGCTGGAGCCCATCGGCACCCGGGTCATCGACTCCACGCCACCGGCGACCACCAGGTCGGCCTGGCCGGAGAGCACGGTGGCGGCGGCGAAGTGCAGCGCCTGCTGGCTGGACCCGCACTGCCGGTCGAGCGTGGTGCCGGGGACCGACTCGGGCCAGCCGGCGGCGAGGACGGCGTTGCGCGCGACGTTCCACGACTGCTCGCCGACCTGCGACACGCAGCCCCAGACCACGTCGTCGACGTCGACGGGGTCGATGCCGGTCCGCTCGGCGAGGGCGCGCAGCACGTGCGCCGAGAGGTCGACCGGGTGCACGCCGGCGAGGCTGCCCTTACGCCGCCCGACCGGGGTCCGTACCGCACCGACGATGACCGCGTCACTCATGTCTACTCCCCGGTAACCTGGCTTGCTCCGATACTACGTGCTGACCCGACCGGTCGTCCTCCCCCGGTTCCGCGCCACCCGGCTGGCATGCTGGGGCGGTGAATCCACAGTCGTCCCCGGCCCGGCAGTGGCGGGTGCCGCAGGTGCTGCCGGCGGTGAAGGCGCTCGGCGCGCTCGTCCTGGTCGCGCTGGGCCTGCTGTTCGCGGGCGAGGACCGGGTCCAACTCGTGCTCGCCGGCCTGGCCGCCGCCGGCCTGCTCGCCTGGGCGCTGCGCGACCTGGTCGCGCCGGTCCGGCTGGCCGCCGACCCGGAGGGGATCACCGTGGTCCAGGGCTTCGCCCGCCGCCGACGGCTGCCCTGGGCGGCCGTGGAGTCGATCCGGGTGGAGCGGCGCACCCGGCGCGGGATCACCGCCGAGACGCTGGAGATCGACGCTGGCGAGTCGCTGCACCTGTTCGGCCGCTACGACCTGGACGCGCCGCCCGAGGAGGTCGCCGCCGCCCTGGAGACCGCCCGCGCCGCCGCCCGCTGAGGCGCCGGTCAGCCGGTCAGCGCGGCGGTGCGGACGAGGACCAGCCCGAGCAGCGCCACCAGCAGGATCGCCCCGCCGGCGGACTGGAAGGCGGTGCGCCGCATCCGCGGGGCGTACGCAAGGACCAGGGCCATCAGCGCGCCGACCACGAGCCCGCCGAGGTGCCCGGCCACCGAGATGCCCGGCACGGTGAACGTGAAGATCAGGTTGATCACCAGGATCGGCACGATGGCCGAGGTGTCCCGGCCCAGCCGGCGCATGATCACGAAGATCGCGGCGAAGAGGCCGAAGATGGCCGTCGACGCCCCGACGGCGGGCGAGTTGGGGGCGCTGAACAGGTAGACCGCGACGTTGCCGCCCAGCCCGGCGATCAGGTAGAGCGCCAGGAACCGCAGCGGGCCGAGCACCGCCTCCAGGGTGCGGCCCAGCACCCAGAGCGCCCACATGTTGAGCAGCAGGTGCACCACGCCGTAGTGCAGGAACATCGCGGTGACCAGCCGGTACCACTCGCCCTCGGCCACCCCGCCGATGGTGCCGTCGCTGAAGCGCGCCAGGCCCAGCACCGCACCCCAGTCGGTCAGCGGCGTCGAGTTGCCCATAAGGCCCCCGAGGCCACCGCCGGCCACCGCGCTCCCGCTGCGGGCCGAGGCGATGGACAGGATCATCACCAGCACGTTCAGCGCGATCAGGGTCTTCGTGACGTAGCCCTGGCGGCCGGCGGCACCGCCCCCGAAGGCGGTACGCGCCGGCCGCACGCTGCGGCGTCCCTCACTGACGCACTCCGGGCACTGGTGGCCGACGGAGGCGTCCCGCATGCACTCCGGGCAGATCGGCCGGTTACAGCGGGTGCACCGGACGTAGGTCTCCCGATCGGGGTGCCGGTAGCAGACCGGAGTGGTCGGCGCCGGCCCGCCTGTGGCGTCACCTGCCTGCCCGGAGCGCTCAGTCATGCGAGCAAAGGTACCCGCGTGACGCTCAGGCCGGCTTGCGCTCGATCTCGACGCGCTCGATGACCACGTCCTGGAGCGGACGGTCGCTCGGGCCGGTCGGGGTGTTCGCGATCGAGTCGACGACCTTCGCCGACTGCTCGTCCGCGACCTGACCGAAGATGGTGTGTCGGTTGTTCAGGTGCGGGGTCGGGCCCACCGTGATGAAGAACTGCGAGCCGTTGGTGCCCGGCCCGGCGTTCGCCATCGCGAGCAGGTAGGGCCGGTCGAAGCGCAGCTCCGGGTGGAACTCGTCGGCGAACTTGTAGCCCGGGCCACCGCGGCCGGTGCCGGTCGGGTCGCCCATCTGGATCATGAAGCCGCTGATCACGCGGTGCGAGATGGTGCCGTCGTAGTACGGCCCGCTGCCCGGCTGGCCGGTACGCGGGTCGATGTACTCGCGGGTGCCCTCGGCCAGCTCGACGAAGTTGCGGACGGTCTTCGGCGCGTGGTTCGGGAAGAGCTCCAGCCGGATCGGGCCAGCGTTGGTGTGCAAGGTGGCGTAGACAGCCTCGGCCACGGGTACTCCTCACTCGTTGGTCAGTTCCATGCGGATCCTCCCATGTGCCCGATCTGGCCATGCGGAGGCATCCGAAGGTGGAGGATGACGAAGGAACAACTCCCAGGAGGTGGGACCGTGTTTGGAATCGGGCGGCGTAGGACCCAGGGGCAGCTCGCGAAGGCCGAGCTGAACCAGGGCATCGGTCACCTGAGGCAGGCCGCCGCACACGCGGCGAAGGGTGCCGGCGCCACGGTCGGCCCGCGCGTCCAGGCAGCCCGGGGCGCCGTCGTGCCCACCGCGATCGTCGTCCGGGACCGGGCGTCGAGCGGTGTCGCATCGACGGCCGCCGCACTCGCGCCGCTGCTCATGGCGATGCGCAACGCGCAGGCCGAGGCCGCCGGCAAGGCCCTGACCGGCCGGAAGGCCGCCACCGCCAAGCAGGCCGCCATGAGCAAGAAGGTGAAGGCGAAGAACATGAAGGCCGCGAAGAAGAAGCAGAAGAAGTCGCGCGGCATGACGACCGGCCTGCTGCTCGCCGGCACGGTCGCCGGCCTGGCCGGCGCGATGGCCATGCGGCGCCGCCGCGAGCAGCAGGAGTGGGCCGAGTACGACCCGGCCGGCAAGCTGGAGCCGATGCGCGAGGACGTGGACACCATCGTGGTGGAGACCCCCGACGCGACCGCGAAGGTGACCGACGCGTCCACCATGTCCAGCAGCTCGGGCGTGGCCGGCGGCCCCACCGGCGCCGGCAGCTCGGCGGTGGCCGGGGGCGACAGCGCCTCGACCACCACCCCGGGCACCCAGCCCAAGATCCACCCGAACGACAAGGTCCCCTCGGTCGCCGAGGGCGCCCGGGACGTCTCCGGCCGCCCGGCCGACGACGTCACCAAGGCGATGCAGAACGGGAAGAACACCGCCAAGGCCAGCGGCCGCCGCTGACCCGCGCGGTCACGGAAAGCGCCGGCGCGCGCGGGTACGCCCCGCGCGGCCGGCGCTTCCGTCTGCCGGTTACAGCCAGCCGTTGCGGCGGAACAGCCGGTAGAGGGTGAACGACGAGACGAGCATCAGCGCCCACACGCCCGGGTACCCGTACGTCCAGCTCAGCTCCGGCATGTACTTGAAGTTCATGCCGTAGATGCCCGCGATGGCGGTCCACACCGCGCCGATCGCCGCCCACGCCGCGATCTTGCGCATGTCGTTGTTCTGGTCGACGGTGACCTGGGCCAGCCGCGCCTGGAGGATCGAGTTGAGCAGGTCGTCGTAGGAGTTCACCTGCTCGACGGTGCGGCTGAGGTGGTCCTGCACGTCCCGGAAGTAGCGCCGCACCTCCTGCGGCACCTCCCGGTTGACCTGCGAGGTGAGGGTGAGCAGGGGGCGCTGCAACGGCACCACGGCCCGCTTGAACTCCACCAGCTCCCGCTTCATCTGGTAGATCCGCTGGATCCGCCCGCTGCTCTGCCGGTCGAAGACGTCCGCCTCCAGCACGTCGAGGTCGTCCTCCAACCGGTCGGCGACCTCCAGGTAGAGGTCCACCACCCGGTCGGTGACCGCGTACGCGACGGCCCACGGCCCGTGCTCCAGCAGGTCCCGCTTCGCCTCCAGGTCGGCGCGGACCGGCGACAGCCGGCAGGCGTCCCCGTGCCGGACGCTGATGAGGAAGTTCGGCCCGATGAAGAGCATCACCTGGCCGGTCTCCACCACCTCGGAGTTCTCGGTCAGCTCGGTGTGCTCGCAGTAGCGGGCGGTGCGCAGCACGAGGAAGACCACCTCGCCGAAGCGCTCCAGCTTGGGCCGCTGCTCGGCCTTGACCGCGTCCTCCACGGCCAGCTCGTGCAGGCCGAAGGTGGCCGCGATCGCGGTCATCTCGTCCAGCTCCGGCTCGTGCAGGCCGAGCCAGACGAAGCCGTTCCGCTCCTGGCGCGCGGCGGCCAGGGCGTCGGCGTAGTGCCACTCGCCCGGCTGGCGCTCGCCGTCGACGTAGAGGCCGCAGTCGACGATCCCGCTGCGGCCGGGGCCGGCGGGCCGGGGCGTACGGGGGGAGCCGTCGGCGTTGAGGATGCGCGACATCGCGCGTACCGGCGCCGCCCAGGCCCGTGGTCTGGGCGCCCGGTCGCCGTTCTGCCCGGCGCTGCGGTCGCGTGCCACCCGGTCCGTCATCTCGCCCCCTCTCCACGAAGCTGCGGCTTGCAGGTTACGCCGGTCAGCGCGGGGCGCAGCGGGGGCGAACGCGGGGCGGGCGAACGGGCTGCGACCCGCGTCACACCCGGCAGGAGACGGTGACGGCGCCGGGCGGGCCGGCCGCGTCAGGGGGGTGAGGGGCGACACGGCCCACCCGGCACCCATTGGGGGCGGGAGTTCTGCTGCGAGCGCCGACGGTCCGGGCCGGGGGCGGCCCGGGCGGCTGCCGGTCGGCGGACCGGTCACCGGCGAAAGCTGAGCGGCGCTCGCAGCATTGTGGGCCGCCGGCCGGCCCAGCGGGAGACCCGGGCCGGCCGGTATCGCCGTTCTGTCAGAAACCCGACAGAAAATCAGCCGCGGACGGCCGCCATGGCCTCGGCCAGCCGCCGGACGCCCTCGTCGATCCGGTCGGCGGTCACCGCGGAGAAGGCCAGCCGCAGCGCGTGCCGGCCGCCGTCGATCATGAAGTCGCTGCCCTTCACCACCGCCACGCCGCGCTCGGCGGCGGCCGGGGCGAGCCGGTCGACCTCCACGTCCTCGGGCAGCTCCACCCAGAGGAAGTAGCCGCCGTCCGGCTCCACGAACCGGGCCTCCGGGATGTGCCGGCGCAGCGACTCGGCGAGCACCACGGCACGCTCGCCGAGCGCCGTCCGCACGGTGTGGATCGACCGCTCGATCTCCCCGGACACGCAGAACTGGTGCACGATCGCCTCGGAGACCATGCCCGGCGAGATGTAGAGGTTGGTGGCCCGCTTGGCGATCGTCGCGATCACGTCGGCCGGGCCCACCAGGTAGCCCACCCGGACGCCCGGGCAGACCGTCTTGGTGAAGCTGGAGGCGTGCACCACGACGCCCCGGGTGTCCATCGACAGCATCGAGGGCAGCGGCTCGCCCCGGAACCGGATGTCCGCGTACGGGTCGTCCTCGAAGATCGTGAAGCCGTACTCGGCGGCCAGGTCGAGCAGCTCGCGACGCTTCTCCAGGGAGAGGGTCACGCCGGCCGGGTTCTGGTAGTTCGGGATGACGTGGGCCAGCCGCGGCCGGACCCCGGACTCCAGCAGCTTGCGCAGCTCGGCGGTGTCCAGGCCGTCCGGCTGGATCGTCACGCCGTGGATCTCGCCGCCCATCTGCTGGAGGTTGAGCAGCGTCCGGTCGTACGTCGGGCGCTCGACCACCACGGCGTCGCCCCGACGGACCAGGTGGTCGAAGAGGAACGCGTCGGCCTGCAGCGATCCGTTGGTGATCAGGACCTGGTCGGCCTCGACGCCGTGCTTCTCCGCGATCCACTTCCGCAGGGGCGGGTAGCCGACGGAGGTGCCGTACGCCGTGATCCCGGCGGGGTCGGCGTCGAAGGCGCGGACGGCGGCGGCCTTGAGCCCCTCGACATCGACGATGTCCAGCGAGGGAGCGCCACGGGCGAAGGAGATCAGCTGCTCGGCGGTCATGCGCACGAGCCTAGGGCCTGGCCCGGCGGGTCCGACCGCCATACACGCGAAGTTCAACATGCGGGCGGCCGCTCCGTCCACCAGGGCCGACGGAGATCCGAACCGGTTTCACGGCTGTCTACCATCCGACCGGAAGCTGGCGCCGGGACCACCGGCCGCCGAAGGATTGCGGGTCGCGGCAGACCCGGGGAGACAGGTGGTGAGGCTCGTGACCGAGGACGAGGCCGGACGGCTCGACGACCAGCAGTTCGCGCAGTGGCTGGCCGGGCGGGCGGGCGAGGCGCTCACCGCGCTGCGGGACCGGCAGGGCTTCGCGGACCCGAAGGCGCTCAAGGACGCCGGCGACCGCGCGTCGCACGAGCTGATGACCGCGGCGCTGGCCCGCTGGCGGCCCGCGGACGCCGTGCTCTCCGAGGAGGAGGCCGACTCGCGCCGGGCGTGGGCGGACGGCGAGCGGGCGCCACGGCACGACGCCGACCGGGTCTGGATCATCGACCCGCTGGACGGCACCCGGGAGTTCTCCGAGGCCGGCCGGGACGACTGGGCGGTGCACGTGGCGCTCTGGCAGCGCTCCGCCGCCCCGGACGGCGCCCTGGTCGCCGGCGCGGTCGGCATGCCGGCCCGCACCACGGTGGACGGTGACCAGCTCATCCTCGGCACCGGCTGCCCGACCCCGAAGGCCGTCGAGGGGCCGATCCGGATCGCGGTGAGCCGCAGCCGCCCGCCGGCCTTCGTCGGTGAGCTGGTCGAGCTGCTCGGCGCGCAGGCCGTCCCCATGGGCTCCGCCGGGGTCAAGGTGTGCGCCGTGGTGACCGGTGAGGTCGACGCGTACGTGCACGCGGGCGGCCAGTACGAATGGGACAGCGCCGCTCCGGTGGCGGTGGCCCTGGGCGCCGGGATGCACGCGTCCCGGATCGACGGGTCGCCGCTGCGCTACAACCGGGCCGACCCGCGCCTGCCCGACCTGCTGGTCTGCCGCCCCGAGCTGGCCGACCAACTGCTCGACGCGATCGCGCGCACCGGGGTCGAGATGCCCGCTTCGACCGTTACCGACACCCCGGGTGGGGCGTTCGGCTGAGTGTTGCGGTACGCACGGCCCAGGTGAACGGAGGCTATCGTCGGTCGGAATGCACGTCCGACCTGAGCCCCGAGAGACGGGCCGCCGCCAGCCAGGGAGGGTCATGCCGGCCGAGCGAGACCAGCACAACGCCTTCGAACAGCCGACCGGTCTCTGGCCGGGGCAGGACGTACCGCGCCAGCAGGGCGCGCCGTCCCTGCCCTGGCCCGAGGCCGCGCCGCCGGTGCCGCCGGCCGAGTCGCGGTCCGGCCTGCCCTGGCCGGAGACCGGGCCGGCCGACGGTCACGCCGATCCCCGGTGGGCCGGCGCCGACCGGGGACACGCCTGGCCGGCGCGGCAGGCCGGCCCCGCCGGGCACGCCGACTGGGCGCCACAGGACGTCGGCTGGGCCGCTGGGCCCGGCGACCGGGCGCCGCACGCCGCGGATGCCGGCTGGGCGCCGCAGGCCGGGGACCCGGAGCAAACCCTGCACGCCGGTCCGGTGGGCCTCGCGCCGCAGACCGCACCGGTCGGGCAGGGCGGCTGGGGGCCGTCGGCCGGTCCCGGCCCGGAGGCCGGTTGGACCGAGGGATCGCCCACCGCCACCGCCACGCTGCCCGGGCCGTCCCCCGAGGACATCTGGGCCGAGCCGCGTACCGGAACCGGTGGCGCCGGCCAGCCGCCGCCTCCACCCGTCGCGCCGGCCCCGACGCCGCCCGGGGGTTCCCGGCGCCGCTGGCGGGTCGCCATCGCCGCGGCCCTCGTGCTCGCAGTCGCGGGCGGCGGCGTCGCCGTGGCGACCCTGCGTCCCGACGAGACCCGGCAGGCCGGCGAGGCGCCGGGCACCGTCGCCCCGGCGCAGTCGGCCGGCCCGAGCGGCGCGGCCACGCCCGGCGCGCCGACCCCGAGCGCCGAACAGGGCCTCGGTGGCAAGCCGGCCGTGTCGCCCTCGGCCTCCACCGCCGTCCCGGGCTTCGCCGGGACCCGGCTGACCCTCCCCGGCGCGTCGATCGGCGTGCAGAACGGGGAGACCTTCGGGCAGGCGCTGAGCCGCTCCGACCGGACCTTCGGCAAGCTGCGCATGGCCCGCGTCTTCTTCCCCGGGCTGCCGCCGGCGTGGAACGGCAGCCGGGCCGACGTGGTGGACCGGACCGTGGTGGTCTCCTTCAAGGCGTCCCCGCAGGAGATCAACTCCGGCAAGTACGACTCCCGGCTCGCCTCCTGGTTCGCCTCGATCCCGCGCGAGCACAACGTGTACTGGTCGTACTTCCACGAGCCGGAGGACGACGTCGAGCGCGGCGCGTTCACCACGGCGGCGTACCGGACGGCCTGGAAGCGGGTCGCCGGTCTGGCCAACCGGGCCAACAACCCGAAGCTGATCAACACGCTGATCCTGATGTGCTGGACGCTCGACCCGAAGTCCGGGCGCAGCTTCGACGCGTTCTACCCCGGCGGCGACGTCATCGAGACGCTCGGCTGGGACTGCTACAACTGGGGCGCCAAGTGGAAGCGGTACGCCTCGCCGCAGGAGATCTACGGCGAGATGATCAGCAAGTCCAAGGCTCTGGGCAAGCCCTGGGGTGTCGCCGAGACCGGCAGTGACCTGGTGCCGGGCGACGCGGGCAGCGGCCGGGCGACCTGGATCCGCTCGATGACCGGTTTCCTCAACGGCCAGCGGCCGGAGTTCGTGGCCTACTACAACCAGGTGGTCAGCCAGGGCGACTTCCGGCTGCTCGACCAGCCGAGCATCCAGGCGTGGAAGTCCTTCTGCGTGGCCTGACCCCACGCACGGCAACGGGCGGGTGACCGGCTGGTCGCCCGCCCGTTCCGCGTGCGGCTCAGATGCCCCGGCCGCGCTTGTGCAGGGTGCGCAGGACCCGGTCGGCCTGCACGGCGCGGCTCGCCACCGCCAGCGCCAGGTAGGCGCGGGGCTCCCGCGGGTTGCGGGCGAGGGTGCGCCGGGCCCAGCGCACGGCGTCCCGCCGGTTGCCCATGGCCGCCTGCGCGAAGGCGATCTGGCCGGCCACCCGCGCCTCGCCGTGCGGCACCGTGGCGAACTCCGGGTAGCGGCGCAGCAGCCACTGCAGCGCGGTCGAGATGGTCTCCCAGCGCTGCGCGAAGTACGACCGCTTGTGCCAGCGGACCAGCACGTACGGGCTGTCCACGTTGACCAGCGGCGCGTACCGGGCGGCGCGGAGCAGGAACTCGTAGTCCTCCGCGTAGCTGCCCGGGATCTGCTCGTCGACGAGCCCGATCGCGTCGAGCAGGGCGGCCCGGCGGATCAGGAAGGTGGACGGGTGCAGCTCGGTGAGCCGGTCACGGAGCAGCGCCTCCAGCGACACCCGGGACCGGTCCAGCGAGCGGTCCACCGTGCGGTCGTCGTAGCTGACCCGGATGCCGCAGCTGACCAGCGCCCCGTCCGGGTGCGCGTCGAGCGCGCCGAACTGGGCGGCGAGCTTGCCCGGCAGCCACTCGTCGTCGTCGTCGCAGAACGCCACCCAGTCGCCGGTGGCCGCCTCGATGCCGGTGTTGCGCGCCCCGGCCAGGCCCGGGCTGCGGGTGTTGGTGATGACCCGGACCCGCCGGTCGCCCCGGTCCAGCTCCAGCGACCGGTCCGGCTCGGACTGGTCGTAGACCACGATGGCCTCGATCAGGCCGGGGTGGGCCTGGCTGAGGATCGCGTCGAGCGCCGCGCGCAACAGCTCCGGACGGTCCCGCGTCGGTACGACGACCGAGATGCTCGGCCCACTCATGCTTTCTCCACGGACTCGTCGGATCCCCGCTGGCCCAGGTAGCCGTAGCGGACTCGGAAGGGGAGCGTGGCCAGGCTGACCACGGCCCGGCTGCGGCGCGGCAGGCGGCTCCGCCACGCCTCGTCGCGCCGCACGGTCAGCGGCCCGCCACTGAACCGCAGCGGGTTGCCCGCGACGCTGTGCGCGCGGAACGGGGCGGCCGGGGGCGACGGCTCCAGGTCGGGGCGCGGCGTCAGACGCGCCGAGCTGGAGTCGTCGGACGTGAGGATCCGCAGCGCCTCCGGGTCGTCCGGCAGGTCGGCGAACTCCCGCAGCCGGCGGACGGTGCCGGCCGGGTCGGCGGTGAAGTCCTCGTAGCGCAGCCGGAGCACCTTCGCCCGGGCGGCGAGCAGGTGGAACGCGGCGTTCTGCGCGGTCCACAGCTTGCTCACCTCGAACGGCGAGAAGGTCGGCATGAAGTCCTCGCCGTCGACCACCTCGGGCCTGCGCACCTGCTTGCCCCACGAGTACGCCACCGCCCGGCTGTCCCGCACCAGGTGCAGCACGCGCAGGTCGAGCCCCTCGGCCCAGCTCAGCGCGAAGGCGAGCGAGGCGTGCTTGCTGGAGTCGACCACCACCCGGGCGCCGGTCGCCGCGAGCGCGGCCCGGTAGATGCGGGTGTAGAGGTCGGCGTAGCGGCGGACGTCGGCGAGCTGCTCCGGGGAGAGCGAGTTCTTCGCCAGCCGGGGGATGTGCCGGGTCCGGTCGACCCGGTCCTTGAGCGCCAGCACGTCGTCCCGGTCGACGGCGGACCAGCCGCCGAAGGCCTGCTCACCCACCTGCCGCCAGAACGGGCAGGCGGTGAAGCGCTCGCCGCAGCCGCACCGCTCGTCGGCGCCGAGCGCCCGCTCCCACAGGTGCACCACCTCACCGACCGCGCACACGTCGGCACTCTGCGCGAGCAGCAGCTCCAGCAGGGTGGAGCCGCTGCGGCCGAGGCCGCCGACGAAGAGGACGCGCGGCTGGCCCGTGTCCGCGGCGCTCACCCGCGCCGCCCGCCGGCGCGCTGGCGTACCCGGCGGGCCACCAGGTCGTCGATCACCGCGCCGACCCGGGCCACCGCCTCGGCGCGCGGATCGGGTCGGTCCGGGTCGGCGGCCAGGACGAACCGGGCCGGGTCGGCCAGGCCCTCGTCGAGGGCGGCGACCAGGTCGGCCTCGGTCTCGCAGAGCCGCACCATGCCGGCCGCGCCCAGGCGCCGGGAGAAGAGCTGCTGGTGGTTGTCGACGTGCTCGTCGTGGGTCGGATCGCGGGGCACCACAATCGGCAGGTGGCCGGTGCGCCGGGCCTCCGTGATGGTGGCCGGGCCGCCGTGGCTCACCACGAGCGTCGCCTCGGCCATCGCCCGCTGGAGTTCCTCGTGGCCGAGGAACGGGGTGGCCTCGGGCAGCGCCGGGGTGCGGCTGTGACCGTACTGGAGGACGAGCCGCACGCCGGGCCGCTCGGCGTGCCACCGCTCCAGCCAGCCCACGAGGCGGTCGAACCGGTGCACGTCGGTGCCGACGACGACCAGCACGTACGGCGTGCGCCCGTCGCGCTGCCGCGGCAGGTTGAGAGTCACAGCGCCACCTTCGTTCGCGACTGCGGGGCTCGCAGGACCGGCCCACTCCTCGCGCTCACAGGAGATTCCCCACGACGGTCGCCTCCGGGTACATGCGGCGCTGCTCCTCCCACTGCACGAGCATCGCGGAGAGGAAGGGACGGCAGAGCCGGGCGGTGAGCGTGGCGCTGTCGATCCGGTCGTAGACCTCGATGTAGACCGTCGGGATCCGGCGCAGCCGGGCCGCGACCACGAACGGCAGGGCGACGCCGGCACCGGTGGTGACCACGGCGTCGACCCGGCGCCGGCGGATCACCTTCAGCGCGAGGAAGGCGTTGCGGACGAGGTTCCGGACGTTGCGGGTGGTGGGGTGGTGGGCCCAGACCACGTCCTCGCCGTCGAGCAGCGAGCGGGCGTCCGGGGTGTCGAAGGTGACCCACGCCCGTCGCCGCTCCCGGTACCAGGGCTCCAGCGCCAGGAGCTGGGCGAGATGCCCGCCGCTGGAGCCGACGAGCAGAACCTGCCCCGAGTCGTCGGTTGACCCGCTCACCAAAACGTTCCTCCCCGTAGGCCGCGACCGCGTCCGGATTTTCGTGAATGGCCCTCGGACGCGTCATGACAACCTACTGGCGCGGGGGTGGCCAACTGAAGGGGCCATTGGACGGATCCCCACCCACCGGTCGGGTCACCCCGGGAATCCCGTCGCCAGGATCCGACCGGACGTGCGACCGCCGAGGTCAGCCGGGTCTCGACCGGCACGCCGGGCCGGGCCAACCATGCGGGCCCGGTATGTGTCAGGATTCCGTCACCGCTCCGCACAGGGCCGGCGGCGACGCCGGCCACGGGGGCAGGTCGGGCCCGATGCCGGGAAACCCGCCGAATGGCCAGCGCCGATCGGCCATATCTACGCGGGCTGCCTACACCTGGGCAGGCTTACCGGAACGTGAGCAGACTTTCCCTCATCGTTCGGATCGGGGACACTCAAGGTCACGGTCAGGTCCAGCTGCGCCGTGGACTGCCCGGCTCGGTCGAAAGGGAGCGACAGACTCTGATGCCCTCACCCCATTTGGCCGAGAGCGACTCCGACGGTCTTGCCCTGATGGCCTACCTGGGCTGGCTGCGGCGCCGTTGGTGGATCCTCGTGCTCGCCGCGGTCCTCGGCCTGGCCGGCGGCCTGGCGGTGAGCCAGCTCCAGCACGCCCGCTACACGTCGGGCACGTCGCTGCTGGTCCGCCCGCTCAGCGCCGGCGCGGAGAGCAACCCCAACGCCAAGGTGAACCTCGACACCGAGGCCCAGGTGGTCCGTTCGCTGGTCGTGGCCGAGCGGGCCAAGGGCCTCATGAAGGTCGACACCGGGGCCGACCAGTTGGTGAAGTCGGTGACGGTCACCGTCCCGCCGAACAGCCAGATCCTCCAGGTGGCCTACGAGGCCGACAGCCCCGCCCAGGCGCAGGCCGGGTCGCACGCCTTCGCGCAGGCCTACCTGGACCTGCGCAAGGCCACCGCGCAGAAGGCGCTGGAGAACGAGACCACCGCGCTCAAGCAGCAGATCACCGACGTGAACAAGCAGCTCAGCGCGGTCGCCGGGCGGATCGCCGCGGCGCCGGCCAACAGCCCGGAGCGGGAGCGCGCCGAGGCCGACCGGAACGTGCTGACCAACCAGCTCACCTCGCTGAACAACCGGCTCAGCCCGCTGCTCTCCGCCGACAGCGACCCGGGCGAGATCATCTCGGACGCCCGGCTGCCGGAGAGCCCCAGCTCGCCGAACCGCACCCTGAACCTGGCCAGCGGCATGGGGGCCGGCCTGCTGCTCGGCATCGTGCTGGCGCTGGTGCTGGACCGGCTCGACACCCGCATCCGCCGGGGGCGCGACATCTCCGACCGCGTGGGCCTGCCGCTGCTGCTGGAACTGCCCACGCGCACCCCGTCGCTGACGGTGCTGCCGGCCACCCACAAGATCTCCCGGGAGCTGGGCCGGCTGCGCAACGTGCTGCTCTCCGCGGTGCCCGAGCCTGCGCAGGCCGGTCGGGGGCGCCAACTGCTGCTCTGCGACGGCTCGGCCGGCACCGCCGCCGGGTTCGTGGCGGCCAACCTGGCCGCCGCGTACGCCCGCACCGGCCAGCAGGTCGCCCTGATCACCACCAAGCCGGACTCGGCGCTGAGCGCCATCACCGGCGTGGCCGAGGGCCGGCACAGCCTGGCCTCGGTGCTCCGCCGGGACGTGCCGGCGCTCAAGGCGCTGGCCCCGCTGCCCGGCCTCGGCCAGCTCCGGGTACTCGTCCCGGGCGACCTGGACGCCGAGGTCGAGCTGCCCGTCTCCGGCCTGCTGGAGATCCTGCGCGAGCTGTCCGCGCGCTTCGACCACGTGATCATCGAGACCGCCCAGCCGACCCTCGCCGTGGAGGCCCAGGCGCTGGGCCGGCACGTCGACGCCGTGATCGTGGTCGCCGAGAGCGGGCGAACCCGCAGCGGTGAGATCACCGCCGCGCTCCAGCAGTTCGAGCAGGTCAACGCACCGGTCATCGGCGCCGTGCTGGCTCCGCGCCTGCCCGCGCCGGCGCCCGGCGCCACCCGCCCGGCGGCCCCGGCCAACCGGCCCAAGCCCCGGCCCAGCCCCGGCCCGTCCGCCGAGTCCACGATGGTGCTGCCCCGGATGCACCCGTCCGCGTCGGGCGCCTCCGCCGGGTCGGGCACCACCGCCGGGTCGGCGAACCCACCCGCACCGGGCAAGGCGTCGGCCCCGGTCAAGCCGCCGGCGCCGGGCAAGCCGATGCCGGTCAACGGCGGCGGCGGCACCTACCGGTCCCGGGGTGACGGCGACGGCCGCAGCTACGCGCTGGACTCCGGCGAGGACCTGGGGTGAACCGCCGGCAGATGCTCCGCGCCGCCCTCGCACCGGCCCTCCTGGTCGGCCTCGGCACGGCCTGCAGCGAGCCCCAGCCCGACACGGGCAGCGTCGACGTGGTCGACCCGGGCAAAATCCCGCCGACGCCCGCGCCGAGCCCGACCCCGAGCCTCCCGGCCGGCCCGCTGACCGGAGCGCCGGTGAGCGCGGCGCCGCTGGCCGGCCGCCAGGCGGTCGCCGTGCCGCTGCGGGTCAGTCCCTCCACCACGCCGGCCGGGCTGGACGCGGCCGACCTGGTCTACGCCGAGTTCGCCGAGTCGGACACGCTGCACCTGACCGCGGTGTTCCACTCCCGTGACGCCAAGAAGATCGGTCCGGTCGCCGAGATCCGTCCGGTCGACATCCGGTCGGTCGGCGTGCTGCACCCGGTCGTCGGCTACGCCGGCGGCCCCACCGGCTTCCTCACCCAGTTCGAGAAGTCCGGCCTGGCCGGGGTCACGCCGGACGACGGCGACGCCATCGACGACGGCTACACCTCGACGGCCGCGCTGCTCAAGGCCGCGCCGAAGGGCGGCCAGCCGCCCACGCCGCCTCTCGACCACGCCACCGACGGCGCCGCGCTGGCCGCGCGGGACCTCGTCCCGGCCACCGAACTGTCGGTCACCGTCTCCGGCGGGCCGCCCATGGTCTGGCGGTACGACCAGCAGAAGTCGCTCTGGGTGGGCAAGGTCGGCACCGCCACGGTGACCGCCGCGTCGGTGATCGTGCTGACGATGGAATACCGCACGCTCGACGTGCGGAACCCGTCGCCGCGGTCCCTCCCGTCGGCGAACGTCTTCGGCGAGGGCGCGGTGGTCGCCGTCTCCGGGCCGTCGAGCGCGAAGGGCCGGTGGCGCAAGCCGGGCCAGGGCATGGTCTGCACCCTCGCCGACAGCGGCGGCGACCTCCTGCACCCGCAGCCCGGCAACGCCTGGGTGGTCTACGCGCCGACCACCGCCAAGGTCACCGTGAAATGAGCACTGTCACCCCGCCCCGCCCGGCGCGCGGGTCGGCCCCGGTCGACGCGGCGGCACCGCCGCCCGCCGGGACCCGGCTCCCGCCGGCCACGGTGCGGCCGAAGGGCTGGTCGCTGCGGTTGCCCACGGCGTGGCCGCTGATCGCGCTCTTCGTGCTCTACCCGCTGTGGTGGGCGCTCGGGGTGTCCAGCTTCGTCTTCGTCATCTTCTCGGTGCCGATGCTGGTGCAGATGGTCCGCCGGGGCCCGGTCCGGGTGCCGCCCGGCTTCGGGATCTGGCTGCTCCTGCTGCTCTGGCTGGTCCTCTCCGCCGCGATGCTCGGCCTCACCGCGCCGAACACGCTGCCGCCGAGCGGGGGCGGCCGGTACATCGGCTGGGCCATCCGGCTGGCCAACTTCGTCGGCATGACAGTGGTCATGCTCTACGTCTACAACCTCGGCGAGCGCGAGCTGTCCCGGCGCCGGGTCGTCCGGCTCTTCGGGTTCATGGGCGTGGTCGTGGTGATCGGCGGCTGGCTCGGCTCGCTCTTCCCGACCCTCGGCTTCGTCGCACCGCTGCGGTTCATCCTGCCGCACTCGATCGCCAGCCAACCCTTCGTCGCCTCGCTCATGGACGTGAAGTTCGCCCAGGTCCAGCAGGTGCTCGAGGGCGAGGCCAGCTCGCCCCGGCCGTCCGCGCCGTTCACCTACACGAACTCGTGGGGCGAGAACACGGCGATCCTGCTCATCTGGCTGATCGTCGGGTGGGTGGTGCTGGGCCGGCCGCTGCGCCGGGTGGCCGGCGTGGCGATCGCGCTGGCCGCGATCTTCCCGATCATCTACTCGCTCAACCGCGGCCTCTGGATCGGCCTCGGCATCTCCGCGGTCTACGTGGCCGTCCGGCTCGCCCTGCGCGGGCGGATGGTGGTGCTCGGAGGGCTCGCCCTGGCGGTCGGGCTCATCGGGGTGCTGATCATCGCCACACCACTGGGCCGCACCTTCGACGAGCGACTCCAGAACGGGCACAGCGACGACATCCGCACCACCCTCTCCGAGGGCGCGGTCACCGCGGCCAACCACTCACCGATCCTCGGCTACGGCGGCAACCGGGCGCTGATCGGCAGCAACCGGTCGATCGCCATCGGCAAGTCCGACGACTGCAAGCAGTGCGGCAACCGGGAACTGGGCAGCAACGGCCAACTCTGGGCGCTGCTGGTCGGCCAGGGCTACGTGGGCGCGATCTGCTACAACGGCTTCTTCCTCTACTGCCTCTGGCGCTACCGCCGCGACCACAGCGCGATCGGCATCGCCGGCAGTCTGGTGCTCATCCTCATGCTCTTCTTCCAGTTCACCTACGGGGCACTGGAAGCCACCCTCGCCTACGGCCTGATCTCGGTCGCCCTGCTCGCCCGCAACGACCGGCTCCGCCGGGCGCTCGCGCCGGCGCCACCCCAGGGCACCGTGGCCGGGCTGCGGGCCCGACTGGAAGCAGCCGGTGACCACTGATGGCGTTCCGCGTACCCCCGGACGGCGACGGCCGCTCCGCCTACCTCGGTGAGCTGGCCGGGCTGATCTGGCCCGAGCCGGCCGAGCCCGCCCTGCGCAGGGGCGGCGCCGGCTGGGTGGTGGTGCCCTCGGCGTCCCGCCCCCGGCTCCTGGTGCCCACCGGCTCCGGCCGGGCCGCGGCGAGCGCGGTCCGGCACTCCACCGAGGCGGTCGGCCGCAAGGCCAGGCTGGTCCGGCAGGGGCTGGCCACCGCGTTCCGGCTCGGACTGGGGCCGGTGGTGTTCCGCGACCGGCTGGTGGTGACCGGCGGCGGGCTGGACGCGTACCTGGCCGAGGTGCTGGGCGAGCCGGCGCTGGTCAGCCTGCACATCGGGCCGGCCCGGGCGAACCGCAAGCCGGTGCTGCAGCTGCTCGCCCCGGACGGCCGGGCCCTCGGCTACGCGAAGCTCGGCGTCGACCCGCTGACCCGCGCGCTGGTCGACGCGGAGGCCGACGCGCTGCGCCGGCTGGCCGACCTGCCGCTCGGCCCGGTCACCGTCGCCGGGGTACGCCACCACGGCGACTGGCACGGGCACGCGCTGCTGGTGCAGGAGGCGCTGCCGGTGCGGCTGCCCCGGGCCACCCCGGCCGCCGCCGAGGCGGCCGAACGGGCGGCCATGGTGGCTGTCGCCGGCTGTCTCGGCGTACGCCGGCGGTCGTGGGCGGGGAGCGACCACGCGGCCCGGCTGGCCGACGCGGTGGACGCGCTCGGCGCGCGACCGGAGGCCGGGCGGCTGCGCGCGGCGCTCAAGACGGTCGCGGACCTGGACCCGACGGTGGCCTTCGGCGCCTGGCACGGGGACTGGAACGGCGGCAACAGCGCCGTGCTGGCCGACGGCCGCGTGCTGGTCTGGGACTGGGAGCGGTTCGAGGCGGACGTGCCGGTCGGCTACGACGAGTTGCACCGGGCGGTGCAGACCGCGATCGGCAACGACGGGGTCGAGCCGGTCGAGGCCGCGCGGGCGCTGATCGCCGGGGCGGACCGGGCGCTCGCGCCGTTCGACCCCGACGGGCGGGGCGCCGACCTGGTCGCCGTGCTCTACCTGGTTGAGCTGGCGGCCCGCTATCTGCGGGACCGGCAGGCGGAGGCGGGTGCGCGACTGGGGCACGTCGACGCCTGGCTGCTGCCCGCCGTGGAGGAACACCTGGCCCGTCGGGCCCGGTGAGAGTGAGGAGTGGGGACGTGACGCTGGCCAAGGAACAGGCGCTCCGCGCGGTGAAGTCGGTGAGCCGGACGGTCGGTCGGCTGACCGCCGGGTCGCGCATGGTGCCGGGATTCCTGATCGTGGGGGCGCAGCGCTGCGGCACCACCTCGCTGTTCAAGACGCTCTCCCAGCACCCGGGGGTGCTGCCGCCCGCCTACCACAAGGGCGTGCACTACTTCGACGTGGACTACCGCCGCGGAATGAACTGGTACCTCGGCCACTTCCCCACCACCGCGAAGGCGGAGGCGGTGAAGGAGCAGGTCGGCGTACGCGGGATCACCGGCGAGTCGAGCCCGTACTACATGTTCCACCCGCTGGCGGCGCAGCGGATCGCCAAGGACCTGCCCTCGGTGAAGCTTCTCGTGCTGCTCCGCGACCCGGTGGAGCGGGCCTACTCGGCGCACTCCCACGAGCTGGCCCGGGGCTACGAGACCGAGCCGGACTTCGAGCGGGCGCTGGCGCTGGAGGAGGAGCGGACGGCGGGCGAGCGGGAGCGGATGACCGCCGACCCGACGTACGCGAGCCACCACCTCCAGCACAACGCGTACCTGGCCCGGGGGCGGTACATCGAGCAGGTGGAGCGGCTGGAGGCGCTGGTCGGCCGGGAGCGGCTGCACGTGATCGACAGCGACGACTTCTTCGCCGATCCGCGGCCCTCCTTCGACGCGGTCTGTGACTTCCTCGGCCTGCCCCGGTGGGCGGACATCGCCTTCGGCAAGCACAACTCGCGGTCCCGCTCGCCCATGTCGGCCGAGCTGCGGACGCGGCTGGAGAACCACTTCGCCCCGTACGACGAGCGGCTGGCCACCTGGTGGGGACGCGTGCCGTCGTGGCGGCGGTGACCCGGGCGGACGCCGGCGGCACCCCGACGCTCACCGCACCGGCCGGCGGAACCGGCGCCGCCGGCGGACCCGGCGCGGGCCTCGGCGGCGCGGCCCGGCAGGGCTTCGCCAACCTGGTCGGTGTGGGCCTGGCGGCGGTGGCCGGCTTCGGGCTGAACATCGTCATCGCCCGCGGCTGGTCGGTCCGCGAGGCCGGCATGTTCTTCGCGGCCACCAGCGCCTTCATGATCGCGGCGTCGGCGGCGCGGCTCGGCACCGACGTGGGGACCGTCTACTTCGTCAGCCGGCACCGGACGCTCGACCAGCGGGACCGGATCCGCGGCACGATCCTGGCCGGGCTGCTGCCGGTGCTGGCGGTCGGCGCGCTGCTCGGCGCGGTCGGCTGGCTGGCCGCCCCCGCCCTGGCCGAGGTCACCATGCCGGAGGCCGGTCCCGGCGCGGTGACCGCGCTGCGCATCCTGCTGGCGTTCGTGCCGCTGGCCGCGCTGAACGACTACGCGCTGGCCGCCTGCCGCGGCTTCGGCCAGATGCGGCCGCTGCTCACCGTGGAACGGCTGGGCCGCACCCTGGTGCAGTTCCTGGCCGTGGCGGTGGCCGCCTGGCTGGGGCTCTCCGCCACCGTGGCGCTGCCGCTGGCCTGGGTGGTGCCCTACCTGCTCGCCGCGGTGGTGGCGCTGGCCTGGCTGGGCCGGCTGGTCCGCCGGGCCGGCCGGCAGGTGACCCGGCCGGTGCCGACCGGTGAGCTGGTCGGGCCGTTCTGGCGGTTCACCGGGCCGCGCGCGGTCAGCAGCCTGGCCGCGATCGTGGTGCAGCGACTGGACATCGTGCTGCTCAGCGCCCTGCGCGGGCCCGCCGACGCGGCGATCTACACGGCGGCGACCCGCTTCCTGGCGCTCGGCCAGCTCTCCAGCGTCGCGCTCTCCAGCTCGGTGCAGCACCGGCTGGCGGCCGCCTTCGCCCGCGACGACCGGGCCGAGGCGCGGCAGCTCTACCAGGCCGCGACCGGGTGGCTGGTGCTGCTCTCCTGGCCGGCGTACCTGCTCTTCGCGGCGTTCGCCACGCCGATGCTGGCGCTGTTCGGCTCCGGCTACGGGGACGGTCACCGGGTGGTGCTGCTGCTCGCGCTGACCATGCTGGTGGCCACCGGCTGCGGCATGGTCGACATGGTGCTGAACATGGCCGGCCGGACCGCCTGGACCTTCTACAACGCGATGGCCGGCACGGTGCTCAACGTGGTCGCCAACCTCCTGCTCATCCCGCGGTACGGCATCCTCGGCGCGGCCCTGGCCTGGACCGTCTCCATCCTGGTCACCAACCTGGTGCCGCTGGGCCAGCTCTGGTGGTCGATGCGGCTGCACCCGTTCGGCGCCGGCACCCGGGCCGCCATGGCGCTCGCCGTCGCCGCGTTCGGCGTGCCGCTCGGGGTGGCCAGCCTGCTCGACGCCCCGACGCCGGTGCTCGCCCTGGTGGCGGCCGTCGGCGTGGCGGCGTACCTGGCCGGCGCCTGGCGCTGGCGGACCACCCTGCACCTCGACGCGTTGCGCGCGCTGCGGCGGGGCCGGAACCGCACCGGCGCGAACCCGGCCGCCCAGTCCTGACCCGTTCCCGCCTACCGATGGGACCCCGATGACCAGCAGCACGCCCCTCGCCCCGCACTCCGGCCTGTCGACCGTCAAGGCCGCGAAGCTCGCCGCCGTCGGCCTGCTGGCGGACCGGAAGGAACGCCGGGAGCTGGAGCGGCCGGTGGAGGCCGCCAGCCGCAGGCTCACCCTCAAGGTCGAGCGGCCGATCTTCATCCTGGGCGCGCCCCGCTCCGGCACCACGTTCCTGGGCAGTTGCGTGGGCGCGCTGCCGGACGTGTCGTACCACTTCGAGCCCCGGCTGACCAAGGCGGTGGCCCGCTGCGTGTACGAGGGGACCTGGACCCCGCAGCGGGCGGCCCGCTACTTCCGCGGCTACTACGGGGCACTGCTCGCCGCCTCCGGCCACGGTGGCCTGCGGTTCGCCGAGAAGGACCCGGAGAACTGCTTCATCGTGCCCTTCCTCACCGAGGTCTTCCCCGACGCGGTCTTCCTGCACGTCTACCGGGACGGCCGGGACGTGGCGGTGTCGCACGCCGAGCAGCCGTGGCTGAACGCCGCCTCGACGGGCACCGGGAAGAGTGGCCGCGGCGGCACGCCGTGGGGGGCCGCGCCCCGGTTCTGGGTGGAGCCGGAGCGGCGCGAGGAGTTCAGCCAGGTCTCCGACCTGCGCCGCTCGGCCTGGATGTGGCGTCGTTTCACCAGCAGCGCGCTGGCCCAGCTCGCCGGCGTGCCGGCGGACCGGGTCCGGCACCTCCGCTACGAGGACATCGTCAGCCGCCCGGCCGAGGCGGCCGAGGTGGTCGCCGGCTTCCTGGCGGTCGACGACCCGGCGGGCCGGGAGGCGCTGCACGCCCGGTTCGCCAAGGCCCGGCCGAACTCGGTCGGCCGCTGGCGTCAGCAACTGGCCGAACAGGACCTCGCCGACGTGCTCGCCGAGGCGGGGCCGCTGCTCAGGGAACTCGGCTACACCGCGTAAGGGCCGTCGCGCCGGACCGCCGCGCCGGTAGAGTGCCAGGGGTCGCCCGCCCGTCCCGGTGCGCCGCTCCGCTGACGCGGCGCCGCCGGGGCCGACGACCGTGGGGCCGGCGACCATCCTGGGGAGAGGTTGCGGTGGTACGACGGTTACGACGGACGATGGCGGCCGTGTTCGCCCTGGCCTGCCTCGTTCCGGCGGTGGCGGCCTGTGACGTCGGCTCGGCCGACCGGCCGGACGGCGGCACGACGGCGGCGGCGCCCCCGCCCACGGTGACGCCCCGGACCAGCCCGGTCCGGACCACCGGGCGCGGGCCGGAACTGCCGGAGAAGGGCGCCTGGGTGGGCGCCTGGGTGAAGCCGCAGTTCCACAACGCCACCGGGCGGGCGGCCGCGTTCGACGACTTCAACCGCGCGGCCGGCGGCGAGCTGACCATCGCGCACATGTTCCACGAGTGGAACGAGGCGTTCCCGGGCGCCACCGAGCGGGCCTTCCAGGCCCAGGGGAAGCTCCAGATGATCTCCTGGCAGGGCACCGACACCCGGTCGACGGTCAGCGGCGTCTACGACTCGCTGATCCGCCAGCGGGCCGTCGACGTCAAGGAGTTCGGGGTGCCGGTGCTGCTGCGCTACCGGTGGGAGATGGACCGGCCGAACCTGGCCGCCAGCATGCACTCCCCGGAGGACTACGTCGCCGCCTGGAAGCACGTCCGGGCCATCTTCACCGAGGTCGGCGTCACCAACGCGGCCTGGGTGTGGTGCCCGCACGCGGACGGCTTCGCCGAACCCGACCGGGACGCCGCCGCCTACTACCCGGGCGACGACCAGGTCGACTGGCTCTGCGCCGACGTCTATCCCGGCCCGGAGTGGAACAGCTTCACGGACCGGATGGACCACTTCATGGCCTTCGCGCAGAAGCACCCGCGGCCGGTGGTCATCGGCGAGTTCGGGCTCACCCAGGAGGGCCGGCCCGGCCAGCGGGCCAACTGGATGCGCGAGGTCGGCCCGTACCTGAAGAAGCACCCGCAGATCAAGGCAGCCGTCTACTTCGCCGCCCGGCAGACCACGAAACCCTTGTACGACAGCACGTTCGGCAACGACCCGGAGAGCGCGGCGGTGTTCCGCGAGATGGCCACCGATCCGTACTTCAACCCCCCGCCGCCGGACCTCAGCGTGTCCTCCGCGCCACCCTCCGTACCGAGTCGATGATCTTCCCTCGTCTTTTCGTGTGACCTGGGGCGTTTCCTCGGTCAAAAAGGCCGATCCCGGGTGGACGGGCGACGGGCGGATGCGAGAAGGTGTTGCTCTCACGTCTGCGGTCGGCCGTACGGCGCCCCACCTCGCACCGGTAACGGCCATGACCGCAGCGCCTCCGACATTTCCTCCGGAGTAGCCTGTGGCTTCCTCGATCCTGAGACACCGCTCGGTGTCCGCCCTCGGCGTCGCCGTGCTCGGCATCGCCACCCTGTTCACCCCCGTGCCCGCGCTCGCCGCGCCCGCGCCGGACCACACCACGATGGTCAGCGAGGTGCCGACGGACAAGACGCCGAACATCAACGACGGCAACGTCGTCGCCATCTACGACGCCGGCACCAAGGTGATCGTGGGTGGCTCGTTCACCAAGGCGCAGAACCGCGGCGCGTCGACCACCGAGGTCACCCGGAAGGGCGTGCTGGCCTTCGACAAGGCGACCGGCAAGCTCGACGAGGCCTTCGCCCCGGTGCTCGACGGCGACGTCACGGCGATCATCGCTGGCCCGACGCCGGGCACCGTCTACCTGGCCGGCACCTTCAACCAGGTCAACGGCACCAACTTCCGGAAGCTCGCCCTGCTCAACGTCGCCGACGGCACGCCCGTCGCCGGCTTCAAGGGCCCGGCGTTCAACGGCACGGTCAGCGACATCGCCCTGGTCGACGGGCGGCTCCTGGTCGGCGGCATCTTCTCCACGGTGACCGCGACGACCACCCGCAACGGGCTGGCGTCGCTGAACCCCACCACGGGCGCGGTGACCGACTACCTCACCGTGGCGCTGACCGAGAACCACAACTGGACCAGCACCAACGGCGGCGCGAAGGCCGGCGTCGGCGTCGAGAAGCTGGCCGTCTCGCCGGACGGCAAGCACCTCGTGGTCATCGGCAACTTCAAGAAGGCCAACGGCGCCGTCCACGACCAGATCGTCCGGATCGACCTGGGCGACAGCGCGGCCACCATCGCCGACTGGAACACCGACAGCTACTCGGCGGCCTGCAAGTACACCGCGTTCGACTCGTGGGTGCGCGACGTGCAGTTCGCCCCGAGCGGCAAGTACTTCGTCGTGGTGACCACCGGCGCCTCCTACCCGGGGACGCTCTGCGACTCGGCGGCCCGCTGGGAGACCGACGCCAGCGGCAACGGCCAGCAGCCGACCTGGACCAACTTCAGCGGCGGCGACACCTTCCTCTCCACCGGCATCAGCGAGGAGGCCGTCTACGTCGGCGGTCACTTCCGCTGGTCGAACAACCCGCTCGCCCGCGACAAGGCCGGCCCCGGCGCGGTGCCGCGGGCCAGCATCGCGGCCCTCGACCCGGCCAGCGGCCTGCCGCTGTCCTGGAACCCCGGCCGCCACCCCCGCGGCTACGGCGTCACCGAGATGATGGTGACCCCGGAGGGCCTCTGGCTGGGCAGCGACCAGGAATACATCGGCAACTTCGACTACCAGCGGAAGCGGCTCGCCTTCTTCCCGCTGACCGGCGGCAACGCCCCGCACTCCACCAGCACCAAGGGCCTGCCGGGCGACGTCTACCAGGCCGGCCGCGCGGCGCAGAATGAGGTCCTCTACCGGGTCAACGCCGGCGGTCCGGCCATCCCGGCGACCGACGGCGGTCCGGACTGGGCCGGCGACAGCGCCACGGCCCCCAGCCCGTACCACAACACCGGCAGCAGCGTCTCGACGTACACCACCAACGCGACGTTCGACGCGACGGTGCCGGCGAGCACCCCGGCGACCCTGTTCAACGCCGAGCGGTGGGACCAGTCGACCGCCCCGGACATGCAGTGGGACATCCCGGTCGCCGCGGGCACCCGGGTCGACGTGCGGCTCTACTTCGCCAACCGGTACGCGAAGACCGGCGTCGTCGGCGCGCGCAAGTTCGACGTCAGCGTCGACGGCGTGCTCAAGCTGAACGACTTCGACCCGGTGGCCAGCGCCGGCGGCACCGACCGCGGCACCATGCGGTCCGTCTCCGTGGTCAGTGACGGCGTGGTCGACATCGACTTCGGCCGGGTCGTGGAGAACCCGCTGATCCAGGGCATCGAGATCGTCAAGACCGCGCCGACGCCGGACGCGGCGGACGTCCTCTACCGGGTCAACGCCGGTGGCGACCAGCTGGCCGCGCCGAGCGGCCCGGCCTGGGCCACCGACACCGCGTTGGCGCCGAGCGCCTACCACAACACGGGCAGCAGCGTCTCGACCTACACCACCGACGCGACGCTCGACGCCACCGTGCCGGCCGGCACGCCGGTCGCGCTGTTCAACAGCGAGCGGTGGGACCAGTCGACCACGCCGGACATGCAGTGGGACTTCCCGGTCCCGGCGGGCACCCCGGTGCAGGTGCGGCTCTACTTCGCCAACCGCTACGCCAAGACGGGCGTCGTCGGCGCGCGCAAGTTCGACGTCAGCGTCGACGGCGTGCTCAAGCTGAACGACTTCGACCCGGTGGTCGGCGCCGGCGGCACCAACCGGGGCACCATGCGGGCCTTCGCGCTCACCAGCGACGGCAACATCGACATCGACTTCGGTCGGGTCCTGGAGAACCCGCTCGTCCAGGGCATCGAGGTCGTCAAGATCCCGCCGGTGCCGCCGGCCACCACGCTCGACAGCATCACCAAGCGGTCGTACGACGGGGCGAGCACGGTGGGCAACGCCAGCTCGGTGGCCAACCCGGACAACACCAAGTGGTCCACTGTCAAGGGGGCCTTCTGGGTCGGCGGTGACCTGTTCTACGGCGTCAACGGCGACCTCTACAAGCGCTCGTTCGACGGCACCGCGTTCGGCACCCCGAAGAAGCTCGACCCGTACCACGACGCCAAGTGGGACCTCGTCGTCACCGGCTCCGCGCCGGAGGGCCAGACCTACGCGGGCATGACCGTCAACTTCTCGGCCGAGCTGCCGAACGTGACCGCCATGTTCTACACCGGCGGCCGCATTTACTACACGCTGGCCGGCCAGGGCACCCTGTTCTGGCGTGGGTTCGCGCCCGACACCGGCGTCGTCGGTGCCGAGCGGGCCACGGTCACCGGCACCACGGCGTTCGCCGACGCGGGCGGCCTGTTCCTGGACGGCAGCACCCTCTACGTCGTCTCCCGGAGCACCGGCAACCTCTCCTCGATGAACTGGTCCGACGGCGCGCCGACCGGCTCCGCCACGGTGCGCAGCGGCCCGGGTGTCGACAACGTGGACTGGCGCGGCACGTCGGTCTTCGTCGGCCCCTGAGCCGAAGGCGGCACGACACGACGATGGCCCGGCCGGTATCGGCCGGGCCATCGCCCTTTTCGTCGTCGGTTCAGACGCGGGGTGCCGTGTGCTCCCGCGCCCAGACCCGCATGAGGTCCCGTACCGAGATGACCCCGGACACCTCGCGACCGTCGAGCACCACCAGGTGCCGGAAACCGCCCCGGGCCATCGCGGCGGCCGCCTCCTCCACCGTCCAGTCCGGGCCCGCGTAGACCACGTCCCACGTCAGATGGGCTCCGGTGCGTTCGACGTCCGGGTCGAGCCCGGCCCCGATCGCGTTGAGCACGTCGCGTTCGGTCATGATCCCGACCCCCTCGGAGTCCGGGTCGATCACGACCGCCGACCCGACCCGCCGGGCCGACATCATCCGGGCCGCCTGGCGGAGCGTGTGCTCCGGGCCGACCACGAGAACTTCCTTGGACATCGCTTCCCGTACCTGCATCACATCACCCCTGTGGGACGGCGGCCTCGGTACGGACATGGTGGGCCATCGATGCGGATCGGGACAAGACCGGGCATCGCCACGAACGGCGCGTGATCGCTACTGTCGTGAGGTGCCCACCGAGCCCCTCCGCTGCGCCGGCGCGCTGATCGTGGACGACGACGGCCGCATCTTCATCCAACGCCGGTCCCCCGAGCGGCGCCTCTTCCCCAACTGCTGGGACATCGTCGGCGGCCACCTCGAACCGGGCGAGGAGGTGGAGGACGCGCTGCGCCGGGAGGTCACCGAGGAGACCGGCTGGACCGTCTCGCACGTGCTCGGCCAGGTCGGCGAATACCGGTACCCCGGCGACGACGGGCTGACCCGGGTGGAGACCGACTTCCTGGTCCGGGTGGACGGCGACCTGAGCCGGCCCCGGCTGGAGGCGGGCAAGCACACCGAGTTCCGCTGGCTGGCGGAGCGGGACGTCGACCTGCTCGACGAGCACCGCGACGTCAACGACGGGCTGATCCGGCGGATCGCCGAGAACGCGTTCGCCGCCCTGCGTTCGATCGGTCTGTGAGCGCGACGATTCCCGGTCGCGGCGCGCCGCGGTCTCCGACGCACCGGGTCACAGCGGGCGACGGCGTCGAGCTGCCGCCGCACCGGTTCGCGGGGCTGGTCGCCCCGGCCGTCGACCGGGCCTTCGTCGCCGGCATGCTCGCCGGCCGCGACGGCGGCGGCGCGGAGCTGAGTTCCCGGTACGGGGGACCGGCCGCCACCGGCTTCCTCGTGGAGTTCCGCACCCGGCTGGCCGTGCCGGGCGGCACGGTGGACGCCGAGGGCTTCGCGGCGGTGACCCGCTACCGGGACGCGGCCGCCTGCCAGCGGGCGCTGGACAAGCAGGTCGCGTACGGCATGATCCAGCGCTTCCCGGACGGGGGCTTCTGCGCCACCGAGCGTGGGCTCGCCTTCCTGGCCGAGCTGTTCGGCGTGCACGGCGAGGTGACCGAGGAGCTGTGGGCGGGGCACGACGAGCGGGTGGCGCGGCTGGTTCCGGCGCTGGGCCGGGTGCTGGCGTACGCGTTCGCGTCGGCGGAACCCGGCGCCTTCGCGACGATGGCCCCGCCGTACGAGCCGGACGGCACCCCGCCCGGGGTGCTGCTGCTCAACCGGCTGGGCACGCTGCGCTACCACCGGGCGGACGCGCACGCGGCGGCGTGGACGGCGGCGGGGCACACGGCGGCGAGCGTCGTCGAGCTGCCCGACGGGCCGGAGCGGCTGGCGATCGAGCAGGAGACGGACCGGAGGGGGGCCGGCCCGTGGGCGGTGCTCGCTGCGGAGGAACGCCTGGAACTGCTCGCCGACCTGGCCGCCCTGCCGGGCTGAACCACGGCGGGCGGCGGCGCGACGATATCCTCCCCCGGTGGAGCGGAGTCGAGAAGAGGATGGTGCCGGCATGATCGGGATGGTGCTCGCGGCCGGTGCGGGGCGGCGACTGCGCCCGTACACCGACACCCTGCCCAAGGCCCTGGTGCCGGTCGACGGGGAGACCACCATCCTCGACATCGCGTTGCGCAACCTCGCCGAGGTGGGGCTGACCGAGGTCGTGATCGTGGTCGGCTACGCGGCGGACGCGGTCCGGCAGCGGCAGGCCGCGCTGGAGGAGAAGTACGGCGTCACGATCACCCTCGTGCACAACGACAAGGCCGAGGAGTGGAACAACGCGTACTCGCTCTGGCTGGCCCGTGAGCACTTCTCCCGGGGCGTGCTGCTGGTCAACGGCGACACCGTGCACCCGGTGAGCGTGGAGAAGACCCTGCTGGCCGAGCGCGGCCCGGGCATCCTGCTGGCCATCGACAACATCAAGACGCTGGCCGAGGAGGAGATGAAGACGACCTTCGACGCGGCCGGCCAGCTCACCCGCATCACCAAGCTGATGGACCCGGGCGAGGCGTACGGGGAGTACATCGGCGCGACGCTCATCGAGCCGCAGGTGGCCGGCGCGCTCGCCGACGCCCTGGAGGCGACCTGGCGGCGCGACCCGAACCTCTACTACGAGGACGGCTACCAGGAGTTCGCCGATCGGGGCGGCGAGGTGCGGGCCGCCCCGATCGGCGACGTCTCGTGGGTCGAGGTCGACAACCACGACGACCTGGCCCGGGCGCGGGAGATCGCGTGCCGCTACTAGCCCGGACGATCCTCACCCCGCTGCACATCGACGTGCGGCGGGGTGCGGTGGCCGACCTCGCCGCGATCCTCGTCGACGGGCGGATCTCCGCCGGCGGCGACGTGGCGGTGGTGGTCGGCCCCGGGCAGGGCGAGCAGATCGCCGAGCTGATCCGCCCCTCGCTGCGGTCGGCGGACGTGTTCACGGTGGCCGGCGGCACCCTCGACGCCGCCGACGACCTGGGGGCGAAGCTGCGCCACCGGTCGTACGACGCGGTGGTGGGCATCGGCGGCGGCAAGACCATCGACGTGGCGAAGTACGCGGCCACCCGACGCGGGCTGCCCATGGTGACCGTGGCGACCGCGCTCGCCAACGACGGCATCGCCTCGCCGGTGGCCAGCCTCGTCACCGACGGGATCAAGGGCTCCTACGGCGTGCACATCCCGATCGCCGTGATCGTCGACCTGGACTTCGTCGAGGCGGGGCCGGAGCGGCACAACCGGGCCGGCATCGGCGACGTGGTGAGCAACATCAGCGCGCTGGCCGACTGGGAGCTGGCCCGGCAGGTCCGCGGCGAGCCGGTGGACGGCCTGGCCGCCTCGCTGGCCCGGATGGGCGCCGAGGCGGTGCTCGCCCACCGGGGCGACATGGGCGACGACGCGTTCGTCACCGTGCTGGCCGAGGCGCTCATCTCCACCGGCCTGGCCATGGCGGTCTGCGGCACGAGCCGCCCGGCCAGCGGCGGCTGCCACGAGATCATGCACGCGGTCGACGCGCTCTACCCGGGCACTGCCTCGCACGGGGAGCTGGCCGGGCTCGGCGCGCTGTTCTGCACGTTCCTCCGCGGCGACGAGCGCCGGTTCGCGGAGATGTCGGCCTGCCTGGCCCGGCACGGCCTCCCCCGGCTCCCCGCCGACGTGGGCCTGAGCGACGAGCGGTTCGTCGAGGCGGTGCAGTTCGCGCCGGCCACCCGGCCGGACCGCTACACCATCCTCGAACACCTGGCGATGTCGCCTACCGAGACGCGGGAGCGGCTGGCAGACTACGCCGGTGCACTCCGCGACCTTGGCTGAGCCGTCCCGCCCGTCCGTCGCCGACTTCCACCGGGTCAACCGGGGCGGCGGCCTGTTCAGCGAGTCGATCAGCCAGTGGATCGGCGCGGTCTTCGCGCTGGTGGCCCAGCGCCTGGGCCTGCGCCCGACCGCGCTGACCATCACCAACCTGGTGCTCGGCCTGGCCGCCTCGGTCACCGTGGTCGCGCTCGCCCCGAAGGTCGCCGCCGGCTCCGTGCCGGCCTGGGCGGTCGGCCTGCTCGCTCTTGTCGCCTGGCAGATCGCGTACGCGCTGGACTGCGCGGACGGTCAGCTCGCCCGGGTGACCAAGCAGAACAACCCTGCTGGCGCCCGGGTCGACGTGCTCTGCGACGTGGCTGCCCAGATCGCCCTGGTCACCGCGCTCGGGGCGACCGCCGTGGCGCAGCGCCCCTCGACGCCCACCTGGCTGATCGCGGTCTTCGCCGGCACCTGGATGGTCAACCTGGTCACCTCGGTGATGCAGGCCGGCCCGAACGCGGCCAGCATGGTCACCTCGACCAGCCTCCCGGTCCGCCTGGCGAAGCTCGTCCGCGACTACGGCGCCGTGATCTTCCTGGCCGGCCTGGTGCTGACCTTCGCCCCGGCCCTGACCGTCTGGGTGATCGTCGCCTTCACGATCGTCAACGGCGGCTTCCTCCTGGCCAGCATCGCCTTCTCCGCCCGCGCCTCGCTCCGCTGACCGGCGCACGCCGGGCCCACCCGCGCCCACCCCGCACCCGCCCCGGCGCCCGCCCCGCACCCACCTCGTTGATCATGAAGTTAGCGTCAGCGGAAAGCGCGTTCCCAGACGCTAACTTCATGATCGCCGCGTCAGGGCGGCGAGGGACGGCGAGGCGAGGCGAGGCGCGGCGCGCGGGGCGGCGCCGCGGTCAGCGGCGGGTTGTGCGGGCGACGTCGGCGTAGATGTCGATGAGGCGCTTCGTGACCACGTCGGGGTGGAAGGTGCGCTCGTAGCGGGTGCGGGCCGCCGGGGCGAGTGTCGCCGCGCCGGCGCGGGCCACCGGGAGGGCGGCGGCCAGCGCCTCCGCATCGGGCGCCACCACCCAGCCGGCCTCGCCGCGCTGCACCCCGGTCGGCAGGGAGACGTGCCCGTCGCCGGGCGCCGCGGTGGCCACCTCGGCCGGGCCGGTGCCGGCGGGTTCCCGGGGATCGTCGGCGCCGACCAGGTACGGGATGCCGCCCAGCGCGGTGCCGAGCACCGGCCGGCCGCTGGCCAGCGCCTCGATGATCACGGTGGGCAGCACGTCGTGCCAGGTGGAGGTGGCCAGCACGACGGCACTGTCGGCCAGCGCGGCGCGTACCCCGGGCCGGTCGAGCTGGCCCAGGTAGACGACGTCGGGCCGGTCGGCGGCGGCCGCCTCGGCCAGCGGTCGAAGCTCGCCGTCGCCGGCGATCCGCAGCGGGCCCAGCGAACCCACCGGGTGCCGCCGCCACGCCGTCAGCAGCAGGTCGAGCCCCTTCTCCGGGCTCAGCCGGCCCATGAAGAGGAACCCGTCCCCGGGCGGCGCCGGGGTCCCTGGGTCGGGCACCGCGTTGGGCTTGACCACGATCCGCTCGTCCGGGATGCCGTAGTCCCGCAGGTGGTCGGCGACCGCCGTGGTGAGCGCGATGTACCGGTCCACCGACTTCCAGGTCGGGCGGTGCACGGCCAGCGTGGTGGCCATCAGCGCGCTCTGCGCCCGCGAGCCCCGGTAGCACCGGTGCACGATCGCCGGAACGCCCAGCGCCCGGCCCCGGCAGTCCTGGCAGATCACCCCGTCGCGGAAGTAGAGCCCGGAGGAGCAGACCTGGCGGTAGTTGTGCACCGTCTGCACCACCGGCACCCCACGCTTGTGCGCGGTCCGCACCACCCAGGGCGAGAGCAGCGGGTACGGGTTGTGCAGGTGCAGCACGTCCGGCCGGTGCTCGGTGAGCAGACGGTCCAGGTCGTGCTGGGCCTTCGGGGCCCAGATCGGCGAGATCGGCAGCAGCGCCTTGGCCGGCTTCGACATCGCGGGGATCTCGTCGGAGCTGCGCAGGAACGGCAGCACCTCCACCCCGGCCGCGGTGAGCTGGGCGATCTCCGCGTCGACGATGGTGTTCTCGCCGGAGGGCTGTGCTTCCCGGTACCGGTTGTGCGCCACCACGATTCTCACGGGAAAGAAGGCTACCGTTGTGGCGTGCCTGAACTACCGGAGGTGGAAGCGCTCGCCGGCTATCTGCGCGAGCGGGCGGTCGGCCGCCGCGTCGAGCGGGTCGAGGTGGCCGCGATCAGCGCGCTGAAGACGTACGACCCGCCGCCGAGCGCGGTCGCCGGCCGGACGGTCACCGGCGCGGGCCGGCACGGGAAGTTCCTGGATGTCCGGTTCGACGAGGGCCTGCACCTGGTGGTGCACCTGGCCCGGGCGGGCTGGCTGCACTACCGGGAGGCGTTCCCGTCGGCCGCCCCGCTGCGCCCGGGGAAGGGCCCGATCGCCCTGCGGGTCCGCCTCGACGACGGCTCCGGCTTCGACCTGACCGAGGCGGGCACGCAGAAGAAGCTGGCCGCGTACCTGGTGACCGATCCGGCCCTGGTCCCCGGGGTGGGCAAGCTGGGCCCGGACGCCCTGGAGGCCGACCTGGCCACCTTCGCGGCCCGGCTGCGCAGCCGCCGGGGGCAGGTAAAGGGGGTGTTGACCGACCAGTCGGTGCTGGCCGGGATCGGCAACGCCTACTCCGACGAGATCCTGCACGCCGCGAAGCTCTCCCCGTTCGCGATCACCGACCGGCTGACCGACGACCAGTTCGCCACGCTGCACGCGGCGACGCGGGCGGTGCTCGGCGACGCGGTCCGGCGCTCGATGGGGCAGCGGGCCGCGGAGCTCAAGGGCGAGAAGCGCTCCGGGCTCAAGGTGCACGCCCGGAAGGGGCTCCCGTGTCCGGTCTGCGGCGACCTGGTGCGGGAGGTGTCGTTCGCCGATTCGAGCCTCCAGTACTGCCCCACCTGTCAGACCGGCGGCAAGCCGCTGGCTGACCGACGGTTGTCCCGCCTCGTACGGTGAGTAACCGCACTCCGCGATTACGGAGAGGAATCGTCCCGGGATCGCGGAAGGTCCCACTCCGCACCTCTACCGGGGCCGCCATCCATCGGTATAGTGGCTCGGTCCCCGGCTTCACAACCGACTCGAAGCCGGCCAGATCTCCGCGAGCACCATCGGACGGCTTCTCCCTCGGGGGGCGGTCCGGGCCGGGCCCGCGTGGGAGACTGGGACGGTGGGCGACCCGGGCCCTCACGGCGAGTGAGGGCGCGCGTCATGCGGGAGGACACTGGTTGAGGTGACGACAAGCCTCCAGCGCCCGGTAACCAACACAGGCCGGAGCAAGAGCGTGCGGCACGTCGACAGCTTCGAGATCCAGCCGCCGACTCCGCCGTCGCACAACGGCGTACCCCGGTTGGCGTGGGCCCGTGCCCGCCGCCGGGTGTCCCGCTGGCATCGCCCCTACATCGCGATCCTGCTGCTGCTCGACTTCGGCGCGGCGGCGCTGGCCAGCCTGCTGGCCATCCAGATCTTCGAGCAGGCCGACTCGGGCTTCCGGCACGCGCCGCAGTCGTGGTTCTACACGGTCGCGTTCGTCCTGCTGCCGCTCGGCTGGCTGCTCATCCTGTGGGGCAACCGGGCCTACGACCGGCGCTACCTCGGCCTCGGGCCGGACGAGTTCAAGCGGGTGACCCGGGCCGGCGTGGCCGTCGCCGCGACCGTCTCCTTCATCGCGTTCGCCACGAAGACCTACTCGCTCTCGCGGTGGACTGTCGGCTTCGCCCTGCTCGGCGCGATGCTGCTGATCCTGCTGGTCCGGATGCTGGCCCGGATGACGCTGCACGCCGTCCGCCGCCGCGTCGGCCAGGCCGGGCACCGGATGGTGCTGGTCGGCACCCTGCCGGAGTGCCTGGAGGTCTACACGGCGGTCACCCGTAACCCCGGGGCCGGCCTGGTCCCGGTGGCCATCCACCTCACCGACGGCTACGCCGCCGCCCGCGGCATCGAGACCCCGGTGCCGGTCTACGCCGGCCGGGACGTGCTCGCCCTGGTGCGCGAGGTCGGCGGGGACACCATCGCGGTCTGCGGCTCGGCCAGCGCCGAGCCCGGCGAGCTGCGCCGGATGGCCTGGCAGCTGGAGGGCTCCGGCGTCGACCTGGTGGTCGCGCCCCAGCTCACCGACATCGCCGGCCCGCGGGTGCACATCCGCCCGATCGAGGGCCTCCCGCTGCTGCACGTCGAGGAGCCGACCCTGTCCGGGCCGGCGCTGCTGGCCAAGAGCCTCATGGACCGGGTCGCCGCCGGGCTGGGCCTGGTGCTGCTGGCCCCGCTCTTCGTCGCGATCGCCATCGCCATCCGGATCTCCGACCGCGGGCCGGTCTTCTTCCGGCAGCCCCGGGTCGGGCACGAGGGGCGGACGTTCCGGGTCTGGAAGTTCCGCACCATGTACGTCGACGCCGAGGAGCGGCTGGCCGGCCTGGTCGACCAGAACGAGACCGACGGCATGCTGTTCAAGATGAAGCAGGACCCCCGGGTCTTCCCGGTGGGCCGCTTCCTGCGCGCCTCCTCGCTGGACGAGCTGCCCCAGCTGATCAATGTGCTGTGGGGCGAGATGTCCCTGGTCGGCCCGCGCCCGCTCCCCGCCGACGACGGCGACTTCCTGGGCGACGTCCGGCGCCGGCTGCTGGTCCGTCCGGGCATGACGGGGCTGTGGCAGGTCTCCGGCCGCTCCGACCTCTCCTGGGACGAGGCGGTCCGGCTCGACCTCTACTACGTCGACAACTGGTCGCTGGCGTACGACCTGAGCATCCTGTGGCGGACCGTCGGGGTGGTGCTCGCCCGTAAGGGCGCGTACTAGGCGGAGCGGCCGGAGCGACCGACGCGGGAGGTCACGTTGCTCCAGGAGGAGATCCGCCGGCGCAACCTCGGCACCCTGCTCCGGCACGTCCATCTCGACGGGTCGGTCTCCCGTGCGGCGCTGGCCGAGCGGATGGGCTTGAACCGCAGCACGATCATGGCCCTGACGCTGGAACTCACCGCCGCCGGGCTGGTTCGCGAGGACGCGCCGACGGACACCGGCCGGAGCGGCCGGCCGTCACTGGTGGTCCGACCGCGGACCACCGGGGTGTACGTGCTGGCGTTCGACGTGGCCGTGGACTGGCTGACCGCCGCCCGCGTCGGGCTGGGCGGCGTCATTCTGGACCGCCGGTGGGCGGCCCGCCCCCGCGCCGGCGCCGACCTCGACCGGGTGGTCGGGGTTCTCGCCGGGTTCGGTCGCCAACTGCACGAGGCGGCGCCGCCGGAGGCGGTGTGTGTCGGGGTCGGCGCGTCGTACTGCGGGATGATCCGTCCGGGCGACGGGACGGTCCGGTTCGGGCCGGACCTGGGATGGGTGGACCAGGCGTTCGGTCCCGAGCTCGGCCGCCGGCTGGGCCTGGCCCGGCCGGTGCCGGTGGGCAACGAGGCTCATCTCGGGGCGGTGGCCGAGCAGCGACGCGGCGCGGGCCTCGGCTTCCAGAACATGATCTACCTGCACGGGGATGTGGGCGTGGGAGGCGGGATCATCGTCGGTGGCAAGCTGCTCGACGGTGACGGCGGCTACGCCTGCGAGCTGGGGCACATGGTGGTCAATCCGCATCATGGGCGGCCCTGCGGGTGCGGCTCCCACGGCTGCCTGGAGGCCGAGGTGGGCGAGCGGGCCCTGCTGGACGCCGCCGGCCGGCCGGCTGACCTGTTCGGTCGCGGCGCCCTGCGGGACGTGGTGTCCGACGCCGGTCGTGGCGACCCCGCAGCCCGCGAGGCGCTGCACCGCATCGGCGACTGGCTCGGAGTCGGCGTGGCCAATCTGATCAACCTCTTCAACCCGGGCATCGTGATCTTCGGCGGGATGCTGCGCGACGTCTACCCCGCCGCGGCGGAACCGGTCCGCGCCCGAATCGCGGCCAGCGTGCTGCCCGTGGCCAGGGAGCGGGTACGGCTGCGTACCTCGGCACTCGGTGACGACGCCACCCTGGTCGGCGCGGCCGAGCTGGGCTTCTCGGAACTGCTGGCGGATCCGCTGCGCGGCGTCGTCCCGGCGCTGTGATCCGGCCGCTGGGCGCCCGGCGAACGAGGCCGGGTTGGCGTGGCGGCCGGCACCGGCCAGGATCTGTGTCGTGGGTGGCAATCTCTCGGCCGTGTTCGGCGTCGTCTCGCTGGTCACCGCGCTGGCCGCGGCGCTCTGGGCGGTGCTGCGGCTGCGCGCCCGCCGGGGCATCGCCACGGCCACCCAGCGGGCCACGTACGAGGTGCTGCACACCGCCGGGCTCGCCGCCGAGCCGCTGCGGGGTGGCCTGAGCGCGGCGGGCGCGGCGAAGGCCGTACGCCATCTGCGGGCCCTTGTCGGTGCGGCCGGTATGGCCCTGACGGACCGGGAGGTCCTGTTGGCCCTCGACGGGCAGGGGGCGCACCACGGCGACCAGCTGCTCGCGGCGGCCCGGAAGGCGGTCGGGGTCGGGCGCTCGACCGTGCTGCGCGAGTCGGAGCTGCACTGCGACCTGGTCGACTGCCCGGTCCGGGGCGCCGTGGTGGCCCCGCTGAGCGCCGACGGCCGGGTGGTCGGGGCGCTGGTGGCGGTGGCCGACGAGCAGCCGGCCCCGGGTCTCGTGCAGGCGACGCTGGAGACCGCGCACTGGGCCGGCGACCAGCTCGCCCTGGCCGAGCTGGACTCCTCCCGGGAGCGCCTGGCCCGGGCCGAGGTACGCGCGCTGCGCGCCCAGATCAGCCCGCACTTCATCTACAACGCGTTGACCGCGATCGGCTCGTTCGTCCGGACCGACCCGGAGCGGGCCCGCGAGCTGATCCTGGAGTTCGCCGAGTTCACCCGCTACTCGTTCCGGGCGCACGGGGAGTTCACCACGCTCGCCGAGGAGCTGCGCTCGATCGACCGCTACCTGACCATCGAGCGGGCCCGCTTCGGCGAGCGGCTCCAGGTGCGCCTCCAGATCGCGCCGGAGGTGCTGCCGGTGACCCTGCCGTTCCTCTGCCTCCAGCCGCTGGTGGAGAACGCGGTCCGCCACGGGTTGTCCCGCAAGCCGGGCACCGGCATGGTGAGCATCGAGGCCCGGGACGCGGGCGCCGAGTGCCACATCACGGTGGAGGACGACGGGGTGGGGATGGATCCGACGACGCTGACCGCCGGCATCGCCGAGGTCTCCGGCGCCGGCAGCGACCCGGCCGACGACCCGGGCCAGCACGTCGGCCTCTCGAACGTCGACGAGCGGCTCCGGTCGGCCTTCGGGGACCGGTTCGGCCTGGTCGTCGAGACCGGCCTGGGCTCGGGTACGAAGGTCAGCATGCGGGTGCCGAAGTTCCACCCCGGGGTACGGGCGACCTCATGAACGCCGCGACCGGGTTTCTGCGCGTGCTGGCGGTCGACGACGAGCCGCCGGCGCTGGACGAGCTGGCGTACCACCTGCGGGCCGATCCCCGGGTGGCCCGGCTGGACACGGCCGGCGACGCGACCGAGGCGCTGCGGGTGCTGCGCGACAGCGACGTGGACGTGGTCTTCCTGGACATCCGGATGCCCGGGCTGGACGGCATGGAGCTGGCCCGGGTGCTGCGCCGGTTCGCCCGGCCGCCGGCGATCGTCTTCGTGACCGCGTACGACGACGGCGCGGTGGACGCCTTCGACCTGGGTGCCACGGACTACGTGCGCAAGCCGGTCCGCGCCGAGCGGCTGGCCGAGTCGCTGCGCCGGGTGATCGGCGCGCGGGTGGTCCCGTCGCATCCGGCGGCGCTGGCCCGGGCCGAGGAGGACCCGACCATCCCGATCGAGCTGGCCGGGACCACCCGGATGCTGCCCCGCTCGGCGGTGCGCTGGGTGGAGGCGCAGGGCGACTACGCCCGGCTGCACACGTCGGACGGCTCGCACCTGGTCCGGGTGTCGCTGGCGACCCTGGCCGAGCGCTGGGCCGACGCGGGGTTCGTCCGGATCCACCGGTCCTACCTGGTGCAGCTCAAGCTGATCGCCGAGCTGCGGCTTGTCAACTCGGGCTACGTGGTGGTGATCGACGGGACCGAGCTGCCGGTGAGCCGCCGGCACACCCGGGAGCTGAAGGACAAGCTGGTCCGCGCGGCCAAGCAGGACTGGAACCGCTGATCCAGGAATTGTTTCCGCCGGTCGGGAATACGCGCCCGTTGTCGTACGCTGTACGGGACGCCGTACGACAAGTGGAGGCCACATTGCCCGACAGCCGCTACGACGCCGCTACCGAATTCGACCGCCAACTCGACCGCCTCGTCCAGCTCGGCTACCCGGCCCTGGCCGGGCTGACCGAGGACGCCTTCCGGGACCTGCTCACCCCGCTTCGCGGGGCCGCCGTCGCCCGGGCGGCCGACCTGCCCGCACCCACCGACGGGCGGGTGCCCTTCCTGCTGGTGACCACCCGCGAGCTGGTGCCCGTGCAGGAGCGGATTGCGCTGACCACGCTCGCCGGCAAGCGGAAGCCCGGCATCCTCGACCGGAACTTCCCCGCCGAGGACCTGCCGACGTTCGACCCGATCAAGGAGCTGGAGGTGCCGGCCGGGCCGGCGTACCTGCTCTTCGACGTCGACCGGGGTGAGGAGTACCGGAACCAGCCGCCCTCGGCCGCCCTGGCGGACATGACCGAGCGGGGCCGGCTGCCGATCACCATCGACGAGGGCCTCGCCTTCGTCACGCTGCACCCGCCGGCGCTGGCCAGCAACCGGTGTTTCTCGCTGGTCGGCTCCCGCTGCGGCGACAAGCGGGTGCCTGCGCTCTGGATCAGCCAGGGCGCGCCGAAGCTCGGCTGGTGCTGGTTCGGCAACCCGCACACCTGGCTGGGCTCGGCCACCGCCGACCCGGTACGCGTCGGACTGGAGTGAGCGCGGCCTCGGCGCGGCCCCCGGGTGGGGCCGCGCCGACGCCCCACTCAGCGCGGCAGCGGGAACCGGGTCCAGCCCACCCCGTCGGCGGTCACGACCACGTGGTCCGGGGCGGCGTCCGACCGGTCGTCCCGCCCGTAGAGCCAGGCCGCGCCCGGACCGGAGCCGACGGCGCCCTCAAGGCGCCGGTACTCACGGGCGATCGTGAAACGCCGACCATCGTCGCGGCTGACCAGGAGACGCGCGACGATCTCCGGATCGTCGTGGCCGGACATCGGCACCAGCAGTGACCCGTCCGACCCGATGGCAAGGCCCGGGAGTTCCTGCGTCGCCGGCAGGTCGGTGCCGGTGTCCGCCCAGGTCTTCCCGCCGTCGATGGTGCGCAGCAGTGTCGCCGGGCCGGTCGGCGTGGTCGACCCGGCCGGCGGTGCCGGTTCGATCAGCAGGTACGCCTCGCGGTCGTCCACTCCCACGACCGCCACCACGTTCGTGCGGACCTCGGGCCGCCAGGTGGTCCAGGTGGCGCCACGGTCGGCGCTGCGGGCGACGACCGTCGGCCGGTCGATCTCCCCCGGCCAGTACGTCACCCAGACCGTCCCGTCCGCCGCCGGATAGATGCTGAACGGCGGGTACGGCGACGGCGGCTTCCCGGTGAGCCGGTAGACCGTGGACCCGGCCACCGCCAGCGGCTCCCGTACCGCCCCGCAGCCCTGCTGGCAGAAGACCGGGCGGGCCTTCGCCGGGAACGCCGCCACCGGCACGATGGCCCGGTCCGCGTCCCGCCAGGTGCGACCGGCGTCGGTGGAGAGGCGCGACCCGCCCTCCTCGCGGACGAGGTAGACCCCCTCGGCGAGCACGGCGTACTCCAGGTCTGCGGGACTGTCGTCGGACTCGCAGGTGCTGGGCCGGTAGCGGGCCGCGTGCCAGTCGGACCAGTTCCGGCCGCCGTCGTCGGAGTGCGCGAACCAGACCTCGCAGCGGAACCGGACCACGGCGACCCCGGATTCCGGGCCGGTCAGCACGAACTCGCCGGCGCGGGTGGGACGGGCCGGCGGCTGGTCCGGGCCGCCCCAGTCGGTCCCGCCGGACCGAGCGGTCAACGGCACCGCCGCCAGGCCGACCAGCGCCACGAGTACGGTCACCGCCAGGACCGCCGACCGCTGCCGGCGGCGGGACCGGGCCGCCGCCCGCAGGTCGGCCAGGGGCGGTTGCCGTACCGCCTCTGCCACGGTGTCGACGTCGAAGCCGGTGAACTCACGATCGGACATCGATCCTCCCGATGCTGGTGTCGGCGGTGTCGGAGTCGGCGAGCAGGGCCGCCAGGGCCTGGCGACCGCGGGAGAGCCGGGACTTGACCGTGCCGGGGGAGACACCCAGCGTCACCGCGACCTCGTCCACCGGCAGGTCGAGCAGGTAGTGCAGCGCCAGCGCCTGCCGCTGCCCCTCGGGCAGCGCCCGCAGCGCGGCGAGCAGGGCCAGATGCTCGGGCGACCGGTCGGCCACGGTGGGCGGCGGACCGAGCCGCCGCAACAGGGTGTCCAGCACCCGGCGCCGCCGGTGTCGGCTCCGGGCGACGTTCACCGCCACCCGGCGCAGCCATGCCTCCGGGTTGTCCAGGCCGGCGAGACGCCGGGGCGCGGCCAGCGCGCGGGTGAACGCCTCCTGGACCGCCTCCTGCGCCTCGCTCAGATCACCGGTCACCGCGTACAACTGGACGACCAGCCGGCGGAAACAGCCGGCGTACAGCTCGGAGATCAGCTCGCCGTCGGACACCGTCACCTCCCCTCTCCACCTGTCCCACTCACCAGGCGGACGGAAGGTTCCGGGGAACGCTCAGAAGATGTCATCCCGCTCCGTCGTCCACAACGAGGCGGCCGTCATCCACCGGGTTGTCCACAGGAGTGAAGCGTTATCCACAAGTTGTGCACAGCTCCGTCCCGGCGCTCTTGACATTCCCGCTGAGCAGGCGAGACTGCCGGGGATGACCGGAGCGGAGGAGCGGGACGTTCCGGGGCGGCCCGCGCAGGCGGCTCCGGTGCCCGTCCCGCGCGCCCCGCAGCCGGCCCGGACCCGCGTCGTGCTGGCCGAGGTCTCCCGGCCGGCCAGCCGCGCCGACCGCACCCGCTCCGAGCTGACCCAGCAGACCCGGGTCGGCGAGACGCTGGTGCGGGGGCTCATGCGGGCCCAGCTCTCGCTCGCCCTGCGGCTGAGCCTGCTGGTGGTGATCGGGCTGGGCGGCCTGCCGTGGCTCTTCGCCATCGCGCCGTCGGTCGGCCGGGTCACCCTGCTGGGCGTCAACCTGCCCTGGCTGCTGCTCGGCGTGGTCGCCTTCCCGTTCCTCATCGGGGTCGGCTGGGCGTACGTGCGGCTGGCGGAACGGAACGAGCAGGACTTCACCGACCTGGTCCAGCGGCCGGAGCGTTGATGGGCAACGGCTACGTGGTCCCCGCGATCGTGGCGGTCACCCTGGTCACCGTCGGGATCGGCTTCTACGGGCTGCGGCTGGCCCGCACCACCTCCGACTTCCTGGTCGCCTCCCGGGCGATCAGCCCGACGTGGAACGCCGCCGCCATCGGCGGGGAGTACCTGTCCGCGGCGAGCTTCCTGGGCGTGGCCGGGCTGATCCTCAAGTACGGCGTCGACGTGCTCTGGTATCCGGTCGGCTTCGCCGCCGGCTACCTGGCGCTGCTGCTCTTCGTGGCCGCCCCGCTGCGCCGCTCCGGTGCGTTCACCCTGCCCGACTTCTGCGAGGTGCGCCTGGGCTCGCGGCGGCTGCGGAAGCTGGCCACCGTCTTCGTGATCTTCATCGGCTGGCTCTACCTGGTGCCGCAGCTCCAGGGCGCCGGGCTGACCCTGGCCACGGTGGCCGGCTCGCCCTACCCGGTGGGGGCGCTGCTCGTCGCCGTGGTGGTGACCGCGAACGTGGCGCTGGGCGGCATGCGGGCGATCACGTTCGTGCAGGCCTTCCAATACTGGTTGAAGCTCACGGCGCTCGCCGTACCCGCGATCTTCCTGGCGTTGCAGTGGCAGGCCGACGCCCGCCCGGCGGTGACCCCGCCCGACGGGCCGATGTTCCGGACCGCGACCACCGTGGTGGTCGAGCACCGCGCGACGCTCACCCTGCCCGACGGCGACATCCGGGAGGTACGCCCCGGCGACCGTCTCGACTTCGCGGCAGGTGACCCGGTGCCGGAGGTCTCCGGCACGGCCATCGACGCCACCGACTGGCTGCTGCCGGACACGGCCGGCGACGACGACCGGGGCCTGTTCGGGACGTACTCGCTGATCCTGGCCACCTTCCTCGGCACCATGGGCCTGCCGCACGTGCTCGTGCGCTTCTACACGAATCCCGACGGCGCCGCCGCCCGGCGCACCACGCTCGTGGTGCTGGCCCTGGTCGGCGTCTTCTACCTGCTGCCCACGATCTACGGCGTGCTGGGCCGGATCTACACGCCACAACTGCTGGTCACCGGGCAGACCGACGCCGTGGTGGTGCTGCTGCCCGGTGCGACTCTGGGCGACGGCACCACCGGCCGGCTGCTCGCCGCGCTGGTGGCCGCGGGCGCGTTCGCGGCCTTCCTCTCCACGTCGTCCGGCCTGCTCACGAGCGTGGCCGGGGTGATCTCCACGGATGTCCTCGGCCGCGGCTCGGTCCGCGGCTTCCGGCTGGCCACGGTGATCGCCGGCGGGGTGCCGGCGGTGCTCGCGCTCAACGTCTCCGGGCTGGACGTCTCCCAGGTGGTGGGGCTGGCCTTCGCGGTGGCCGCGTCGAGCTTCTGCCCGCTGCTGGTCCTCGGCATCTGGTGGCGCGGCCTGACCGACCTGGGCGCCGCCGCCGGGGTGCTGGTCGGCGGCGGCGCCGCGATCGGCGCGGTGCTGCTCACGGTGCTCGGCCCGCCGCTGTCGGGCTGGCCGGCCACGCTCACCACCCAGCCGGCCGCGTGGACGGTGCCGCTGGCGTTCACCGTGATGGTGGCGGTGTCGATGGCCACCCGGCGGCGGCTGCCCCGCGACGTCGGCGTCACGATGCTCCGCCTGCACACCCCGGAGGCGCTGCGCCTGTAGCGCTCCGGGGCGTGCGTGTTCAGCAGGCGTCGGTGCCGGCGCAGAGCCGGTCCGCCACCGACGTCGCGAAGCGGCGGGCCTCGTCCGGCGTCGTCTGGTGGTCGAGTCGGAGTTGCGCCACGAGGTCACCCTGCCGGACGAAGAGCCAACGGGCCGGGATCCCCTTGATCTCGCCACCCACCAGCAACCCGTCGTCGCCGCCCAACCCCTCCGCGAGGATCGACAGTGAGTCGCCGGGGCGGCCCGGCACGCAGTCGGCGACGATGCGCCGCACCCGCTTCATCGAGGTCACCGCATCCGCCCGGGAGTGGCGGGTGACCCGTTCGGCCAGCCAGTCGGTGGGCGAGTCGAACACCGCGAAGCGGTCGGCCAGCGCGCCGACCGACAGTGCCGGCAGCTTGTTCGCGCAGGAGACGGCCGCCGTTTCCAGCGTCCAGTCGGTCTTGACCCTGCCCTGCGACATGGTGAAGCCGGGCGGCAGGTCCGCGAGTTGCAGGGTCGCACCCGCCGGCACGGTCCGGCTGGGTGGCCGGCTGGACGGGCCGCCACTGGTCGGCGGGCGGCTCGACTGCGCGGAGTGGCTCGGGCTCGACTCGGCCGGCGGCGTCGGGGAGACCGTGGGGTCGGCGTCGGGGGTGGTGGGCACGACGGTGGCGGGTGGCAGTGGCGGCGTGGCGTCCCGCTGGCCGGCCAGCACCGCAGCACCCGAGGCGAGCACACCGACCGCGACGGCGACGGCCAGCGCGCCGGTGACACGCACGCGCCGGGTCCGCTGCCGGCCACGGCGGCGTACCTCCTCCACCGGGGCCCAGGTCAGGCCGTCGGTGTCGCGGTACAGGTCGGAGAAGAGTTGATCAGGCATTGCTGACCTCCTCGGGCAGCGTGACGTCGAGCAGGGCCGCCAGGGCTCTGCGACCACGGGCGAGGCGGGCCTTGACCGTGCCGGTCGGCGTCCCGGTCTGTACGGCGATGTCGGCCACCGGCAGATCGGCCAGGTGATGCAGGACGATGACGTGGCGCTGGTCCGCCGGAAGCTGCCGCAGCGCGGCGACCAGCGCCACGGTGTTCTCCGACGGTGGCCCGGCGGCCGGTGGTGGGCCTTGGCGCCGCTGCGCCACCAGGCCGTTGCGGATCTTGCGCCACCGGTTGATCAGGAGGCGGTGACCGACGGTGCGGACCCACCCCTCCGGGTCGTCGTACCCGCTGATCTGGGACCAGCGTTGCCAGGCCCGCACGTACGCCTCCTGGGCGGCGTCCTGGGCCTCGGCCAGGTCGCCTCCGAGCGCGTAGAGCACCGTGACGACGCGTTGTCTGGTGGCCCGATAGAACTCCTCGAACCCGTCCGGCTCATCCACTGTCCCTCCCCGTGGCGGTTGTGCCTCTGACACCCTCCACGACAGCCACCGGTTGCACACGCACTGTCAGGTACGCGTCAAGGAGGACGGGAAGATCATCCTTCGGCCGGACCGACCGCTGGTGGCGGCGGGCTACGGTCGGGGGCATGACCGATCAGCACCCGGCGCTGTCCCTCCGTGGCCTGGCCAAGCGGTTCGACACCAAGGTGGCGGTCGCCGGCGTCGACCTCGACGTGCCGACCGGCTCGTTCTACGGGCTGCTCGGCCCGAACGGGGCCGGCAAGACGACGACCCTCTCCATGGCCGTCGGCCTGCTGCGGCCCGACGCCGGCCAGGCCCGGGTGCTGGGGTACGACGTCTGGGCCGACCCGGTGCGCGCCAAGGGGCTGCTCGGCGTCATGCCCGACGGGGTACGCCTCTTCGACCGGCTCAGCGGGGCGGAGTTGCTGGCGTACCAGGGTCTGCTGCGCGGCATGGACCCGGCGGTGGTCGACCAGCGGGCGGCGGAACTGCTCGACGTGCTGGCGCTCACCGACGCCGGCCGCACGCTGGTGGTCGACTACTCGGCCGGCATGAAGAAGAAGATCGGCCTGGCCTGCGCGCTGCTGCACGGCCCCCGCCTGCTGGTGCTGGACGAGCCGTTCGAGGCCGTCGACCCGGTGTCCGCGGCGCTGATCCGGGACATCCTGCACCGCTACGTCGTGGGCGGCGGCACGGTGATCTTCTCCAGCCACGTCATGGAGGTCGTCGAGCGGCTCTGCTCGCACGTGGCGATCCTTGCCGACGGCCGGATCAAGCGGGTCGGCACGCTCACCGAGGTGCGCGGCGACCGGTCGCTGGAGGAGGTCTTCGTCGAGGTGGTCGGCGGGCGTACGGCGACGGGCGAGGAGCTGTCGTGGCTGTCCCGGTGACCGCGGCCGAGCGGCCGGGCCGGGCCGTCTCGCCCCGGCACTTCGTCCGCCTCAAGCTGCGGGTGCTGCGCAACAACTTCCGCGCCCAGGCGTGGCGGATCGCGCTGTTCGTGGGCGGCGTGCTGTTCGGGCTCTGGTTCGCCGTCGGGGGCTTCTTCCTGTTCGCCGCGCCCGGCCTGGCCGGTGAGTCCCGGTACGCGCTCATGACCGCCGCGTTCGGCGGCGGCCTGCTGGCCCTCGGCTGGCTGCTGCTGCCGCTGGTCTTCTTCGGCGTGGACGAGACCCTGGACCCGGCCCGGTTCGCGCTGCTCCCGCTCTCCCGCCGCACCCTGGTCACCGGCCTGCTCGCGGCCGCCCTGGTCAGCGTCCCGGTGCTGGCGACACTGGTGACGGTCGCCGGGCTGGTGGTCACCGCCGGCGCGCTGGGCGGCTCGTTCGCCGCGCTTGTCGCGGTGCTCGGGGTGCTCCTCGGCCTGCTGCTCTGCGTGGCCGGCGCCCGCGCGGTGACCAGCGCCTTCGCCACCATGCTCCGTTCCCGCCGGGTACGCGACCTGGCCGCCGTGCTGCTCGCGGTGCTCGCCGCGCTGCTCGGCCCGTTGCAGTTGCTTGTGGTCGGCGCGGTCCAGCAGGCCGACTGGGACCGCCTCACCGGGGTGGCCCGGGTGGTGGGCTGGACGCCGTTCGGGGCGCCCTGGACGGCCGGTGTCGAGGTGGCCGGGGGGCATCCCGTCGCGGCCGTGCTGAAGCTGCTGATCACCGTGGCGGCGATCGGCGTGCTCCTGCTCTGGTGGTCGCGGTCGCTGGAGTCGGCAATGGTGGGCGCGGCGAGCGCCGGGCCGGCCCGGGACCGGCGCGGCGCGGCGGCCGCTGGCGCGGTCGGGCAGCTCTTCCCCCGGGCGGTCGGCTGGGCGCAGCGGGACCGGTTCGGGGCGCTTGTCGCCCGGGAGTGCCGCTACTGGTGGCGGGACGCCCGGCGGCGGGCCAACCTCATCACCGTGGCGGTGGTCGGCATCTTCGTGCCGGTGATGGTCAACCTGGGCGGCTCCCGGTTCGCCACCGAGGGCGGGGCCGCGTTCGGTCAGGCCACCGCCAACTCGTCCCCGGTGCTGGTCAGCCTATCGATGCTGTTCGTCGGGGTGCTCGCCTCGGTGACCCTGGCCAACCAGTTCGGCTTCGACGGCAGCGCGTACGCGGCCAACGTGGTGGCGGGCGTGCCGGGTCGGGTGGAGCTGCGGGCCCGGATGGTCGCGTTCTCGCTCTACGTGGTGCCGATCCTCGCCGCGGTCGCCGTGGTGCTGGCCGTCGTGCTCGGGCGACCCGGCTGGCTCGGCGTGATGGCCGGCGGGCTGTTCGCCGCGTACGGCTGCGGGCTGGCGATCAACGCGACGGTCTCGGTGCTCGGCGGCTACGCGCTGCCGGAGACCAGCAACCCGTTCGCCATGAACACCGGCTCCGGGATCGCGAAGAGCCTGTACGCCCTGGTGTCGATGGTGACCTCGGCGGTGGCGGGGCTGCCCGTGGTGGTGGCCGCCGCGCTGCTCGGCGACGTCTGGCTCTGGCTGGCCCTGCCGGTCGGCCTGGCGTACGGGCTCGGCGCCGCGCTGCTCGGCGCGTACCTGGCCGGGGACGTGCTGGACCACCGGCAGCCGGAGCTGCTGGCCGCCGTAACCCCGAGGCGCTGATGCCGGTCGTCGAGGCGGTGGCCACCGTTCCGGTCCCCCCGGAGGTGGCCTTCGCCGTGTCGCAGACCGTGGCGCCGGTCCGCTACCGCTGGGACCCGTTCGTCCGCGAGCAGCACTTCGTCGACGGGGCGACCCGCCCCGGCCGGGGCGTGCGCACCTTCACCCGCTCCCGGCACGGCCTCGTCATGGTCAGCGAGTACGTCTCCTGGGCCCCGCCCACGAACGTGGGCATGAAGATGGTCCGCGGGCCCTGGTTCTTCGAGCGGTTCGGCGGTGGGTGGCGGTTCGCACCCGGCCCGGAGCCGGGCACGACAGTGGCCACCTGGCGGTACAACTTCCGGTGCCGGCCGGCGTTCCTGCGGCCGGTCGCCGAGCGGATCGGTGTCTGGCTGCTGCGCCGGGACATCCGCCGCCGGATCGCCGGGTACGCCGCCGGCTGCGCCGACCCCGAGGTGCTGGCCGCCGCCCGCCGCTCCCTCCCGGAGGGCCACCGGTAAATCCTGGCGACTTTCCGTTCACCTCGAACGGAAAGTCTCCAAGGTCGGGAGGCCAGCGTTCACGAAGGCGCGCCAGGCGTCCGGGGTGAAGGCGAGCGTGGGCCCGGACCGATCCTTGCTGTCCCGCACCAGCACCACCCCGGGCATGTTGTCCGCCACCTCGACGCAGTTGCCGCCGGAGTCCGTCGATCGCGACGACGTGCGCCAGCGGGGCTCGGCGGTGGTCATGGCGTCACCTTCAACTTCCGGATGAGATCCAGTGAGGCTCCCGTGGACAGCGCTTCGCCGAGGAGGCTATCCCACTTCCGCTCGATCAAGCCGATGGTCTCGGGATCGTCGATGACGTGTCCACGCGCGGCGTTTTCCAGGTAGAGCACCCGCTCGGAGTCCGGCAACTCGGCCAGCACGAAGCCGCCACCGAGCCCGGCATGCTCGCCTACAGCAAGCGGGACGACATGCAGCCGCACAGCCGGCAGCTCGGCCACCTCCAGCAGGCGCGCGAGCTGAGCATCGAGCACCGCCGGCCCACCGACCGGTCGCCGGACGGCGGTTTCGTCCAGCAGAAACACACAGTGCGGCGGCTCGTCCCGGTGCAGCAGTTGTTGCCGCTCCAGCCGGACGGCCACCAGTTCGTCAGCGGTGCCGGGCGGATGCAGGCCGCCCGTCGAGATCACCGCACGGGCGTAGTCCTCGGTCTGCAACAGTCCCGGGACCAGGCATGCCTCGAAGGCGCGAAGTCTGACCGCCTGCTGTTCGTAGCCACGCCAGGGCACGAACCATGACGGGCCGCGTTCCTGGTCGGCGGCCTTCAACAGTTGGGCGAGGAGGCCGCCGGTGCCGAGGGCCTGGTCGGCGGCGACGGCGAACTCCATTGTCGGCCGGCGTCGCCCGGTCTCGATGGCGGCCACTGTTGACGGGCTCCACCTGATCTCCGCCGCCAGCCCTTCCTGGGAGACGTCCGCACCGGCCCGAGCGGCCTTCAATGCCCGGATCCACACCTCGATGTTCATCCTTACGTCCCCGGTAAGTACGTGGTCGCGCTCGGTAGTAAGCCCTGGCATCCTCCCGCGCCGATCCCGCCGAGTCCAGGGTGGAGGGGCGCGGCCCGGCTGGTGGAGGCGATGACCCGGCGGCCGGTCCTGCGGCAGGTCGCCCCGGCCATCCCCCGGCCGGGGCGACCCTCATCCCGGGAGGCGCTTGATGGGGAACGACCGCCGAGATCTTGGTCGGAAACGGCCCTCAGAGGGGCTCAATTCGTCCAAGATCTGGAAGAGGCCGGTTCCGGCGCACGTCGCCATGCGGCCGGCATGGCGGTGTCGGGCTTGTGGCGCGCACTGGCCCTGCCAGCCGGCGCGGCTCGCGCTGCTGGTGGAGTACCGGCACGACCGGACCGCACTGCTGTTCTTCCTGGGCCGCCTTCTGGCCGAGGCCACCGAGCAGCTTCCCGGCGCCCGGGACCTGCACCGGCGCTTCCTGGGCTGGGCGCGGGGCCGGGGCGGCACAATGTTTCACGTGAATCATGAGCCGGGCGCCGAGATCCACCACACCGACCCGTTCGCCGTGCCGGCCGGGCAGCGCTCGCCGGTCCGCCGGCTGCGTGGCCGGCTGGCCGCCGCGGTGACGCTCTGGACCGCGCCCGGCCCGGCGGGGCTGACCGTCTCGTCCACCCTGGTGGCCGAGGGGGAGCCGGACCGGCTGCTCGGGCTGGTCGACCCGGAGTCGGACCTGTGGGCGGCGGTGGAGGAGGCGGGCCGGTTCGCGGTCGCGCCGCTCGGCCCGCAGCACCGGCAGCTCGCCGACCGGTTCGCCGGCCTCTTCCCGTCGCCGGGCGGCCTGTTCGCCCTCGACTCCTGGACCGACACGCCGTACGGGCCGGTGCCCGCGGACGCCGGCGGCTGGGCGGGGTGCCGCCTCGACGCCACCCGGGAGTACGGCTGGGGCCTGCTGGTCGAGGCGACCATCGAGGCGGTCGACCTGGCCGAGGACACCCCGCCGCTGCTGCACTACCGCGGCCGCTACCGGGGTCTGACCGACTGACCACCGACCGGTGAGCGGAGTGACCTGGGTCACTCGGCGCAGCCGGACTGCCGTTCGGCGCAGCCGTCGACCGTCGCCGATCCGAGCCTTCCCCGGCGGGGAGCGCGCTCTCTACCGTGCGCGAAAACTCCCCACGCCTGCGAAGGTGGTGATCCACAGATGTCCACGGACACACCCGCGTCCGCACCCGCCGAGTCGGCGGCGGAACGGTACCTCGCCGTCCAGCGGTCGGACGAGTTCGCCGGGTTGCGGCGCGCGCTGCGCGGCTTCGTCTTCCCGATGACCGTCGCGTTCTTCCTGTGGTACGCGCTCTACGTCATCCTCTCCGCGTACGCGCGGGGTTTCATGGGCACGAAGCTGGTCGGCAACATCAACGTCGCCCTGGTCTTCGGCCTGCTCCAGTTCGTCTCCACGTTCGTCATCGCCTGGCTCTACTCGCGGTTCGCCGACCGGAAGATCGACCCGGTGGCCGACCGGCTCCGCGCCGAGGTGGGGGAGGTGACCCATGAGCACGGTCCTCGCGGCTGAGGCGGGCAGCACCACGGCCCGCAACCTGACCATCACGCTGTTCCTGGTCTTCGTGGCGATCACGCTGGCGATCACCGTCTGGGCCAGCCGGCAGACCAAGACCGCCACCGACTTCTACGCGGGCGGCCGGTCCTTCTCCGGCTTCCAGAACGGCATGGCGATCGGCGGCGACTACATGTCCGCCGCGTCCTTCCTGGGCATCGCCGGCATCATCGCCCTGTACGGCTACGACGGCTTCCTCTACTCGATCGGCTTCCTGGTCGCCTGGCTGGTGGCGCTGCTGCTCGTCGCCGAACTGCTGCGCAACTCCGGCCGGTACACGATGGCGGACGTGCTGGCCTTCCGGATGCGCCAGCGTCCGGTCCGCACCGCGGCCGCGGTCTCCACCATCACGGTGTCGATCTTCTACCTGCTGGCCCAGATGGTCGGTGCGGGCGCGCTCGTCGCCCTCCTGCTCGGCATCAAGCCCGGCACGACCTTCCTGGGCATGGACGCCGACACCGCGAAGGCCGCGACGATCTTCCTGGTCGGCGCCCTGATGATCATCTACGTCACGGTCGGCGGGATGAAGGGCACCACGTACGTCCAGATCGTCAAGGCGTTCCTGCTGATGACCGGCGCTATCGTGATGACCCTGCTGGTGCTGGCCAAGTACAAGTTCAACCTGTCCTCGCTGCTCGGCGACGCGGCCGATGCCTCGGGCAAGGGAGCGGCCTTCCTCGAACCCGGGTTGCGCTACGGCGTCGAGACACAGGGCGACGCGCTGAAGACCTTCTACAGCAAGATGGACCTGCTCTCGCTGGGCATCGCGCTCGTGCTCGGCACCGCCGGCCTGCCGCACATCCTGATCCGCTTCTACACCGTGCCGACCGCGAAGGCGGCCCGGAAGAGCGTGCTCTGGGCCATCGGCATCATCGGCACCTTCTACCTGCTCACCCTGGCCCTCGGCTTCGGCGCGGCGGCGCTCGTCGGCGGTACGGCGATCACCGCGCAGGACAAGGCCGGCAACACGGCCGCCCCGCAGCTCGCCGAGGCGCTCGGCAAGGACTTCTTCGGCGGGAACCTGGGCGGGGCGACGCTGCTGGCGATCATCGCGGCGGTCGCCTTCGCCACGATCCTGGCGGTGGTCGCCGGGCTCACCCTGGCCTCGTCGTCGAGCCTGGCGCACGACTTCTACGCGAACGTGCTGAAGAACGGGCAGGCGTCGGAGCGCCAGGAGGTGACCGTCGCCCGGATCTCCGCCCTGGTGATCGGCCTGGTGGCCATCGTGCTGTCGATCTTCGCGCAGAGCCTGAACGTGGCGTTCCTGGTGGCGCTGGCCTTCGCGGTCGCCGCGTCGGGCAACCTGCCCGCGATCCTCTACAGCCTGTTCTGGAAGCGGTTCAACACGTCGGGCGCGGTCTGGGCCATCTACGGCGGCCTGCTCGCCGCCGTGGTGCTGGTCTTCTTCTCCCCGGTCGTCTCCGGGGCGCCGACGGCCATGTTCCCCGACCACGACTGGCACTGGTTCCCGCTGTCGAACCCGGGCATCATCTCGATCCCGTTCGGCTTCCTCTGCGGCTGGATCGGCACGCTGCTGTCGAAGGAGCACGACGAGGAGAAGTACGCCGAACTGGAGGTGCGCTCGCTCACCGGCGCGGGCGCGCACTGACCACACCCCCCACCCCGGTGGGCCGGAGCCGTCGTCGGCTCCGGCCCACCGGCTTGAGTAGGCTGGCCGGCATGAAGGTCGCTCCCCGCTTCGGCTCCGGACATCGCATCCTCGTCACCGGCGGCGCCGGCTTCGTCCCGTCGCACCTGGTCGACCGGCTCATCGAGCGCGACTGCACGGTCGTGGTGCTGGACAACTTCGTCACCGGCTCCAAGGACAACATCGCGCACCTGCTCGAGAAGCCGACCTTCTCGCTTGTCGAGGCGGACATCTCCGAGGGGCTGCCGACCGACCACCCGGCGATGGCCGAGCGGTTCGACGCGATCCTGCACATGGCCTCCCCGGCCAGCCCCACCGACTTCGAGAAGCTGCCGGTGGAGATCCTGCGGGTCGGCTCGGTGGCCACCCTGCACCTGCTGGAGCGGGCCACCGCCGACGGCGCCCGGTTCCTGATGGCCTCCACCTCCGAGGCGTACGGGGACCCGAAGGAGCACCCGCAGCGCGAGACGTACTGGGGCAACGTCAACCCGATCGGCATCCGGAGTGTCTACGACGAGGCGAAGCGCTTCTCGGAGGCGGCCACCATGGCCTACCACCGCAGCCGGGGCACCGACACCGCGATCGTCCGGATCTTCAACACGTACGGCCCGCGGATGCGCCCGGACGACGGCCGGGCCATCCCGACCTTCATCTCCCAGGCGCTGCGCGGCGAGCCGATCACCGTGCACGGCACCGGCAACCAGACCCGGTCGATCTGCTACGTCGACGACCTGGTGCGCGGCATCCTGCTGCTGCTCGACTCGACCGAGACCGGCCCGATCAACTGCGGCACCGAGCACGAGATGTCGATGCGGCAACTGGCCGAGACGATCGTGTCACTCACCGGAAGCAGCTCCGAGGTGAGCTACATCACCCGCTCCGCCGACGATCCGGAGATGCGCCGCCCCGATCTGACCCTCGCCCGTGAGCTGCTGGGATACGAACCCACCGTGGCGCCCGAAGACGGTCTCCGACGCACGATCGAGTACTTCCGCGGCCGGCTAGGGTACTGAGTCCCGCTGGGAAGAGGCTGACACCCGGCTGCGCCTCAGGGCGCGGGTGGCTCGACCGACCTACCCTCGGTTACATGTCAGCGACCTCGTCTGCCGGCGTCCCGTTCCCCGCACCCCTGAGCCGGAGCGCGGGCCGCGCCCAGGTTCCCGGCTCCGGCCGGGGCACCACTGGGCGTGCCCGCGCGACCGACGCACGCTGGTACCCCTCGTACGACGAGGAGCCGCGCTCCGGCGGGCCCGGCGGCCCGGGTGGACCGACCGGCCCGGACGGGCCGGGCGGCGGCGCGGGCGGTCCCGGCCGGCGCGGCCCCCGTCCCCGCTGGGGACGGATCGGTCTGGTGGCCGGCGTCGCCGTGCTGGTGCTGGCGCTGCTGGGCGGCGCCGGCGCGTGGCTCTACGCCCGCAACCTCAACGGCGACCTGGCCCGCACCGACCCGTTCTCCCAGATCACCGGTGGGCGGCCGGCCAAGCAGGTCGAGGGCGCGTTGAACATCCTGCTGGTGGGCAGCGACTCCCGGGATCCGGACGCCGAGGTGGACGCCGCCGGCAAGTGGCGGGCGGACACGCTGATCGTCATGCACATCCCGGCCGACCACAAGCACGCCTACCTGGTCTCCATCCCGCGTGACCTGTACGTGCCGATCCCCGAGAACGCCGGCGCGTCCTGCGACACCGGTTCGCGCAACAAGATCAACGCCGCCTTCGCGTTCGGCGGCCTGCCGCTCGCCGTGAAGACCGTGGAGTGCTTCAGCGACGTCCGGATCGACCACGTGATGGCGATCGACTTCGCCGGCTTCAAGGAGGTCACCGACGCCCTGGGCGGGGTGGACCTCAAGGTGGAGCGGACCATCACCTCGATCCACAAGCCGTACCGGACGTTCACCAAGGGCGTGAACCACATGAACGGCGCCGAGGCCCTGGACTGGGTCCGCCAGCGCAAGCAGTTCCCGGACGGCGACTTCGCCCGCATGCGCCACCAGCAGGAGTTCCTGAAGGCGCTCATGGACAAGGCGGCCAGCACCGGGACATTGACCAACCCCAGGAAGCTCAACGATTTCCTGAAGGCGGTCACCGCCGCCGTCACGGTCGACCAGGGATTCTCGTTGACCGACATGGCGCTGCAGTTCCGGAGCCTGCGCGGGGAGAACCTGACGTTCGTCACGAGCCCCAACCTGGGCGGCCAGACCATCGACGGCCAGTCGGTGGTGGTCTCCGACCGGGAGAAGGCGCTGGCGATGTACAAGGCCATCTCCGCGGACACCATGGCCGACTGGCTGAAGGCCAACCAGAAGACGGACACCGACGGGAGCGGCGGCTGACGCCACCCCCGCGATGGTGGCGCATCCGGTCGGCGGTCAAGGCTCGTCCCGCAGTGAGCCAACCGCCGACCGGATCCTTTCAATTGGCCGTTCGGCCACAACCCTGAGCCATTGGCCGAGATTGACGGGAATAGCCCTCGCACGAGGTCGCGAGAACGGGAACAGATACGTACAGTGGTCCCGCCCCCGATCACCGAGCTGGAGCACGCATGCCGGTCCAGACCAGCCGTCGCCCTCAGTCACTGGAGCCCGGATCCCCCGGGCGGGTTCCCCCGATCATCCCGACGCAGCCCGGCCCCGGCGGCCGCGGCCCGGGTGGCGGGAACAAGCGCACCAAGCGCAAGGACCCGCTCTGGGCCAAGCTCACGGTGATCTTCGGCGCCGTCCTGATGATGACGAGCGGCCTCGCGATCGTCGGCAGCAAGGCGGTGATCGGCCAGGCCACCAGCAGCATCGACCAGGGCAACCTGCTCGGTGACGCGGGCAAGACCAACGCCGAGGGCGGCAACAGCCTGGACGGCCCCATCGACATGCTGCTGCTCGGCGTGGACGCCCGGCAGCGCTGGGCCGCCGACGACGTCCGCTCGGACACGATCATCATCCTGCACATCCCGGCCAGCCACGATCAGGCCTACCTGATCTCCATCCCCCGGGACACCGAGGCCCGGATCCCGGCGTTCGAGAAGAGCGGCTACCGGGGCGGCACCGACAAGATCAACGCAGCCTTCTTCCACGGGGCGCAGAACGGTGGCGGCTGGGAGGGCGGCGCCCAGCTCATGGCCAAGACGATCAAGTCGATGACCGGGATCAGCTTCGACGGTGCCGCGATCATCAACTTCGGCGGCTTCAAGAATGTGATCGACGCGCTCGGCACGGTGCGCATCTGCGTGAGCCACGAGGTCAAGTCGCACCACATGTCGATGGTCGACGGCAAGCCCATGTGGAACGCGGACGCGAAGAAGACCGGGAAGTCGTACACCCCGGTGGTCCACAAGAAGGGCTGCAGGGAGATGGAGGGCTGGGAGGCCCTCGACTACGCCCGCCAGCGCTACGGCCTGCCGAACAGCGACTACGACCGCCAGCAGAACCAGCAGCAGCTGATCAAGGCGATGGCGAAGAAGGCCACCGACAAGGGCATGCTGACCAACCCGATCAAGCTGAACTCGTTGATCAAGGCGGCGGGCAAGGCCTTCATTCTGGACACCGGCGGCGTGCCGATCGCGGACTTCATCTTCACGCTCAAGGGCGTCAGCGGGAACGACCTGGTCACCCTGCGCACCAACGGCGGCACATACAGCCCGAACGCGGACCACAGCAAGGAATCGCTCAACGAGCTGAGCATGGACATGTTCAGGGCGGTCAAGAACGACAAGCTCGCCGACTTCGTGGTCGCGAATCCGAACGTCCTCTCCACTCGCAAATGACCTGGTGACCGGCCGGTAGCCGCAGCGAAAGCGGCACCGCCCGGCGGTTCCCCCCGTAGCCTGACGTGAGCGGGTCTCATGTCGCGGCTACGGGGGGAACGTCACGTCCAGGCCAGCACGGAACGCACGCGGGCGGACCCGGTCCGCCCGCTGGTCCCGGTTCCTGCTCGGCGCGGGTCTCGCCCTGCTCCTGCTCGCCACCCTCGGCGTGGCCGGCCTGCACTGGCTCACCAACCGCTACGACCGCACGGTCACCAAGGAACAACTGCTCGACGCGTCGGCCCGGCAGAAGCGCACCAACCTGTCCGGTCCGCTCAACTACCTGCTGATCGGCTCCGACCACCGGCCCGGCGCGAACCCCGAGGACCAGCGCTCGGACAGCATCCTGATCGTGCACGTGCCGGCCGGGCTGCGGCAGGCGTACCTGATCTCCGTGCCGCGCGACCTGCTGGTCGCCATCCCGGCGGCGCCCGGCTTCGGCGGCGGCCAGGACAAGGTCAACGCGGCGTACGAGCACGGCGGCGGGGGCGAGGCCGGTGCCCGGCTGCTCAGCGCCACCCTGACCCGGCTCACCGGGGTGCGCTTCGACGGCGCCGCGCTCGTCGACTTCTCCGGCTTCAAGCAGGTCATCGACCTGCTCGGCGGCATCCGGATGTGCGTCGACACCCCGGTCCGGTCGGTCCACACGAAGACCCTGTTCGAGGCCGGCTGCCAGCAGATGAACGGCGCCCGGACGCTGGACTACGTACGGCAGCGCTACGGCCTGCCCGACGGCGACTACGACCGGCAGCGTCACCAGCAGCAGATGCTCCGGGCGGTGCTCGACAAGGCCGGCGAGACCCACCTGCGCAGCGACCCCGTGAAGCTGGACCGGGTGCTCCGGGCGGTCGGCGGCGCACTGACCCTGGACAGCAACGGCGTACCCCTGGAGGACCTGCTCCTCGCGCTGCGCGGGCTGCCCGCGGACGCCCTGCACGGGGTCCAGGTGCCCTCCTACCCGCAGACCATCGACCAGGTCTCGTACGTGGTGCTCGACAACGGCGGCGGCGGGCTCTTCGACGCGCTGCGCGGCACCCGGATGCCGGAATGGGCGCTCGCCCACCCCCGCTGGGTCACCCGGCTCTGACCCGGCCGGGCCGCTAGGCTTGGTCCTCGTGTTCGGACCCCAGGTTCCCAGCGTGCCCGCGTCGGCCGTGCCCGACGACATCTACCTCCTCGACGTCCGGGAGGACGACGAGTGGGGCGCCGGCCACGCGCCGACCGCCCACCACCTGCCGATGACCGAGCTGCCCGCCCGGATCGCCGAGGTGCCGGACGACCGCGAGGTGGCCGTGATCTGCCGCTCGGGCGGACGGTCCGCGCAGGTTGTCGCGTACCTGATGCGCAACGGCTGGGACCAGGTCCGCAACGTCGAGGGCGGGATGGGCGACTGGGCCGCCGCCGGCCGTCCCGTGGTCACCGACGACGGGCAGCCGGGCCGGGTCGCCTGAGGCGCGACGCGGCCATGACCACCCCCCTGGTCTTCGCGCACCGCGGCGCCTCCCACGACCTGCCGGAGCACACGCTCGCCGCCTACCTGCGCGCCCTCGACGAGGGCGCGGACGGGCTGGAGTGCGACGTCCGGCTGACCCGCGACGGGCACCTGGTCTGCGTCCACGACCGCCGGCTGGACCGGACCAGCAACGGTCACGGGCTGGTCAGCGCGCGCACCCTCGCCGAACTGGAGGCGCTCGACTTCGGCTCGTGGCACCCCGGCGGGTCGGCGGCCGACGGCGACGAACCGCTCGACGAGTCGCACACCCGGCTGCTCACGCTGGAGCGGCTGCTCGACGCGGTGCTCGCCGCCGGGCGGCCGGTCCGGCTGCTCATCGAGACCAAGCACCCCTCCCGGTACGGCCGGGACGTCGAGCGCCGCCTGGTCACCGTGCTGCGCCGGTACGGCCTGGCCGAGCCCGGGCCGGACGACCCGGTCCGGGTCACCGTGATGTCGTTCTCCCCGCTGGCCGTACGCCGGATCCGGGACCTCGCGCCGGCGCTGCCCACGGTGCTGCTGCTGGAGGTGCTCCCGCGCTGGCTGCGGCTGGGCCGGCTGCCGTTCGGCACCCGGATCGCCGGGCCGGGGATCGGCCTGGTCCGGGCCCGCCCACAGCTCGTACCCGCGCTGCGGGCCGCCGGCAACCAGGTCTACGTCTGGACGGTGAACGAGCCGGCGGACCTGGAACTGGTGCTGGCCGCCGGGGTGGACGGGGTGATCACCGACCGGCCCGCCCGGACGTTGGCCCGGTTGGGCCGGTGAGCCCCCGGTCCGACCGGTGGCCGGTCGCCCGGCCAGGGGGTGTCCCCGGGCCGGGCGGCGCGGCACACTCGGGACATGCCGGAGCGAACCGACTTCACCGCCCTCATCGCCGGCCACACCAGCGTGATCAAGATGATCAACTCGGGTGAGTCCGGGCTCCCCGTGCTCACCCGCCTGCTCCGCGAGGTCGAGCCGGCCGTCGGCGCGGCCGGTCTGGTGTTCGTGGAGTTCGCCCCCGCCGGCGGCCGGGTGATCGCGGCGACCGGCAGCGCCGAGTTCGTCACGGGCCGCCCGCTGCCGGCCACCCACCCGGCCACCGTCTGCCTGCTCTCCGGTCCGCCGGTGCGCGAGGTCGGGGTCGACGCGATCCCCGGCGCGATCGCCGACGAGCTCACCGCGCGCGGGCTGCGCCGGATGATCCTGGCGCGCGCCGAGATCGGCGGCCTGACCGTCGGCAGCCTGCACGCCTTCTATTCCGGAGGTGAGCCGCGGGACGCCACCCAGCGCGCCGTGATGGGCTACGTGGCCGCCTGCATCGCCCACATGTACGGCGACCAGACCGGCCTGCCGGTGCACGGCGACGGCCCGGTGGTGGCGGCGCTCGCCGACGGGCTGGCGGTGGTAGACCGCGAGCACCACGTGCGGCTCTGGAACCCGGCCGCCGCTCAGGTGACCGGGCGACCGGCCGACGAGGCGCTGAGCCGGCCGCTGCCGTTCCCGCTCCCCCCGCCCGGGCAGGTCCTCGACCACCGGCTGGCGGACGGTCGCTGGCTGCGGATCACCTCGGGCGAGCTGCCCGGGCCGGGCACCCTGCGGGTGGTCACCTTCCGCGACATCACCGACCAGCAGCGGCGCGACCACGACCGGGACCTCTTCGTGGCGGTGACCAGCCACGAGCTGCGCACCCCGGTCACCGTGATCAAGGGGTACGCGGACACCCTCACCGACCACTGGGAGTCGCTCAGCGACGACGACCGGCGGCAGGCCGCCCGGATCATCGGGCAGCGCGCCAACGAGCTGGCCCGGCTGGTCGACCGGCTGCTCACCGCCGCCACCGAGAACCGCCCCGGGGGCGAGCCGGCCGCCCCGTTCGACCTGGGCGACGCGCTGCGGTCGGCGGTGCCCGACCTGCCGGCGGACGTCCGCCACCGGATCGTCCTCGACCTGCCGGCCGACCTGCCCAAGGCGCTCGGCGACCGGCACAGCCTGGCCACCGTGCTCACGGAGCTGAGCACCAACGCCGGCAAGTACTCGCTGCCGGACACCCCGATCGAGGTCTGCGCCGAGGCCAACGAGCGGACCGTCTCCTTCCGGGTCGCCGACCGGGGCATCGGCATCCGGCCGGAGCACGTGGAGCGGGCGTTCGACCGGTTCTGGCAGGGGGAGTCCGGTGACCGGCGGCGCTACCCGGGGGCCGGTCTGGGGCTCTATCTCGTCCGGCAGATCGTTGAACAGCAGAATGGATGGGTATCCCTCCGACCGAGAGCCGGTGGGGGTACCGTCGCAGAGGTGCGGCTGCCACGGGGGTGAACCCGGCCCGCACGGGGGTGGGAAGGAACGACGGTGTCGACGGGTTCGGCCGAACGATCGTGGTGCGTGGTGGTGCCCCACCACGCCACCGGCGCGCGCCTGGCCCGGCACCGGCTCGCCGACGAGCTGGCCGACGTCGTACCCCCGACCCTGCTGGCCGATCTGGTCGCGGTCCTCGCCGAGCTGGTCGGCAACGCCGTGCGGCACGCCGACCCGCTGCCCGGGGGCGTGGTCCGGGTGGCCTGGCGGCTGCGGGCGACGGCCGGCGGGCCGACCGTCCAGCTCCGCGTCACCGACGGCGGCGGCGCCTCCGGCCCGCTGATGCGGATCGCCGCCCCGGACGCCGCCGACGGGCGCGGCCTGCACATCATCGCCGGGCTGGCGAGCCGCTGGGGCGTCGAACGGGACGGCCTGGGCCAGAGCGTCTGGGCGGAGTTCGACCCGGCCGGCGCGACCCGGTCGGACCTGGTCGTGGCGGGTTGAGCCGACCGCGGTGGCGGGTTGCGCCCACGGCCGTCCGGTCCGGCATCTAGGCTGTCTCGCCGTGAGCAAGCGTCGAAAGAGCCAGCGGGCCGAAGCCACCCCGAAGCGGGAGAAGGTGCGCGACGTCTTCGTGCCCCGACCGTTCGAGGGCCTGGTCGACGAGCCGGAGTGGATCGCCCTGCGTGAGCTGGTGCCGGCCGCCTCCGCGCCGCTGCGGCTGACCCCGGAACTGGTCGAGGAGTACGGCGACCGCCCGGTCACCCTGGCCACCGTGCTGCCGATGGCCGCCCCGGCGATGACCAAGCCGGACGGTCGGGTCTTCATCGGCCTCCAGCGGCACCAGCAGTCCGGCGACGTCTCCCGGGACCTGGCCGACGCGCTGCTCTGCGCGCTGCGGACCGAGCCGGGCGGCCAGGTGAGCGTGCCGCCGCTGCCCGGGCCGGGCCCCCGCCTCCAGGACATCCTGGTCGACGGCCCGCTGGAGATCAGCATGCACGAGGGGTTCGAGTTCTGGCTCGACCCGGGCGCCGCAGACGACCCGAACGTGCAGGCGTCCCTGGAGCGGGCCAACGCCGCGATCTACCCGACGGTGAAGCTGGCCGCGGCGCGGGCCGCGTACTGGTGCCAGGTGCCGGAGAAGGCGCACGTGCGCTTGGTGCTGCCGGAGGACGAGGACGTGGCGCTGGACGCGCTGTCCCGGCTGAGCGTGGCCGGCACGCTGACCCTGGGCGACGACACCCGGTTCGCCGGCATGTTCCGGGCGCACGGCCGCCTGGTGCCGGTGTGGGACCTGCCCGAGGACGCGCCGGCCGCCGACTGGGAGGAGCCGGTGACCGGGTTCGCCAAGCGGTACGCCGAGGCGCTGGAGGAGCGGGAGCCGCTGGACGCCGCCGGGCGCCGTGCCCGCCAGGGCCTGCTCGGCCGCCAGCTCACCCTGCGCTGACCCGATCTGCGTCGCGGGCCCCGGTCGTCGACCGGGGCCCGTCGTGCGTCACATCCGCAGCGGTTCGCGGACCAGCGGGCAGGACATGCACCGTGGGCCGCCCCGGCCCGAGCCCAGTTCCGATCCGGCGATGGGGATGACCTCGATGCCGGCCCGCTCCAGCTGGGCGTTGGTCTCCACGTTCCGCTCGTAGCCGACGCAGAGCCGCGGCGCCAGGGCGAGGGTGTTGTTGCCGTCGTCCCACTGCTCCCGTTCGGCGGTGACCGGGTCGAGACCGGTGTCGATCACGCGTAGCTGGTCGAGGTCCATGGCGTCGGCGGCGGCCCGCAGGAACGGCGCCGGGCCGTCGACCCGCGGATCCTCGCCGTCCGCGCCGGCGATGACCGTGTACGCGGACAGCTCGCTGGCGATGTTCGGGTACATCAGCACGGCGTCGACGTCGACCATCGTGCAGACCGTGTCCAGGTGCATGGTGGCCCGCTCCTGGGCGATCGGCACCACCAGGATGGTGTGCGCGAGCCCGGCGGCGAAGACCTGCCGGGCCAGCCGCTCGGCGCCGGCGGGCGTGGTCCGCTCGCCCACGCCGACGGCGAGCACCCCCGGCGCGAGCAGCAGCACGTCGCCGCCCTCCAGGTGCTCCAGCTCGGGGTGGTAGACGAACTCGGTGCCGACGAAGCGCGGGTGGTAGCGGTAGATCGCGTCGGTCAGCGTGGTCTCCCGGCGGCGGGCCGGCATGGCCAGGCTTGTCACACCGACCCGGTCGCCGATCCAGACCGACGAGTCGCGGGTGAAGAGCAGGTTGGGCAGCGGGTCGATGACGAAGTCGTGCCGGTCCATCAGCGTCCAGACCAGACCGCCGGGGCGGTCCGGGCCGATCCGCACCTCCTCGTGGGCGAGCCCGGCCACGAACACGTCGGCCAGGGCGGCCGGGTCGAGGTAGGTGAGGTGGTCGGCGACCCGGCGGCGCAGGGTGTCGCCCAGCCGGGGCGAGCGGAGCACCAGGTCGGTCAGCTCGGCCCGCGCGTCCGGCACGGCGAGGGTCTCGGCCAGCAGGGTGGCCAGGTAGAGCACCTCCACCCCGCGGGACCGCAGGGCCGCCGCGAAGGCGTCGTGCTCCTCCTGCGCCCTCCCCACCCATGGGATAGCGTCGAAGAGGAGGGAGTCGTTGTTGCGTGGGGTGAGGCGGGCGAGTTCCGGCCCCGGGCGGTGCAGCAGCACCGTGCCGAGCCGACCGACCTCGCTGTCCACGTAGTGGGTCACCCTCGCAGCGTAGGGCAGGGTTCCGCACCATCCGGGAAAAGAAGTGTGAATGAATATGGCATTCATCCGCACTCATTCCGGCGCTCCAACTTGCCGAGCACCGGGGTGCGCAACGTAGGGTAGTGGAGACATAACTTCGAGAGACCTTTTGCCGGAGGTCGCGATGACTGTCTTTCCCGCTCGCCGAGCCGTACCGACCCGGGCACTGCCGCCCGTCTCGGTGCCGCATCCCCGGGTCGAGTCCACCTCGGTGCTCGAACCGGCCCGACCGACTCCACTGGAGTGGGCCCGCCGCCGCCGGGCCGAGCGGGGGGCCCGCAGGTTGGAGGCGGCCGGGGCCCGCGCGCTCGGCCAACTCGACCACCTCGGCCCCGCCTGGCACGTCATCGAGTGGCCCCGCACGGACGCCGCGGACGTGCTCCTCGACCGCACCCAGGACGAGCGGGCCGGGTTCCTCGCCATCGGGCCGAGCGGGCTCTTCGCGGTCACCGTCGCCGACCACGGCCGGGCCCGGGTGCTCGTCGCGGGCGACGTCGTGCAGATCAACGGCAAGCGTCCGCCCTATGTGGCCGAGGCCCGCCGCGACGCCAAGCGGGCCGCCAAGGCCCTCTCCGACGCCGTCGGCCTGCCGATCCCGGTGACCCCGGTGCTGACCTTCGTCGGCTCCGGGGTCATCAGCGTCTACGGCCTGCCCAAGGACTGCCTCATGGCCACCCACCGGGAGCTGGACCGCCTGCTCGTGGCGGGCGGCAACCGGATCAGTCCGGCCACCGCCGAGAAGCTCTCCCGTGTCGCCCAGGCCCCGTCGACGTGGCTCAACGGCACGTACCGTCCAGCGGCCGACTACCGGTGGTACGAGGAGGGCCGAACGGCCGCTGACAAGCGGGCCGCCCGCCGGTAACGTCTCCGGCGACGCCACGCGGTCCGCGGCTCCGCCCCGGTGGTCCCGTCGGCCCGCGCCGTCGCCGGCCGCCCGACACCGGGCACCCGTCGCACCGACCCCTGTCCCCGGTCCCCTTCGAGCGCTCGGATCCCCGCGCGGCTCCGGTGACCGGACCCGGCGCGGTCGGGCGGTCGTCGAGACGACCGGCTAGCGTGGACAGACCGTCGGTGTACATAGGAGGCGCGGTGGCCCACGTCGAACTCTCGCTCTCGGAAGTGTTCGTGCCCGCGGCGGCGACACCGACCGAGCAGGAGTCCGACAACTTCGGGCAGTGGTCCGGCACGGTCTCCCGGGCCGCCGAGCCCTGCCTGCTCATCGACGCCGACACCACAGTGGTGGCGATCTCCTCGTCCGGCTGCGACCTGCTCTGCCTCGGCGCCCCCGAGGACGTCATCGGCCGGCCGCTGCTGGAGGGCGGCCTGCGCCTCGTCGACTTCACCGCCAGCCCGAGCGAGCTGACCGAGCAGGAGACCGACAAGATCCCGCCGCTGCTCGCGCTGCTCTCCGGCCGGCTGGCCCGCGGCCTGCTGCGGGTCCAGGGGCCCGGCGCCGACGCCGGCACGACCGTGGACGCCATCTCCACGCCGGTGCTCACCGACGGCGAGGTGGCCGGCTCGCTCACCTTCTTCTCAGCCGTCTGACCTGCGACGACGTGTGGCGATCGCCGCACCGGCCGGTGCTGGGGCCCGGACGCGCCGAGGCCGTAGGGTGCCCTCATGCTCGATGTCGCTCTGTTGCCGGGCGAGTACGCCGTGTGCCGCCTGCCGGCCGGCACCGTGCTGTCCCCACGGCTCTGGGGCGGGCTTGCCGGGCGCGACGTGGTGACGGTGAGCTGGACCGCCGACGGCGTCTCGGTGATCTGCCCCGCCGAGCGGGTGCCCGCCGGGGCGGACGTCGAGACCGAGTGGCGCTGCCTGCGGCTGGTCGGCCCGCTGGACGCGGTGGTCACCGGCACCCTCGCCGCCCTGGTCGACCCGCTCACCCGGGCCCGGGTCGACGTGGTGGCCTTCTCCACGTACGACACCGACCACGTGCTGGTGCCCACCGTGCGGCTGGCCGAGGCGACAAGCGCGCTGGAGCGCGCCGGGCACCGGGTCCACAAGTGACCTTCACCCGATCGGGTGATCCTCCTACGATGGGCTCGGCCGACCGGCCACGACGACGTCCCTCGATGCCGAGGATCGCACCGTGCCCTGCACCCCGCCCCGCCCCGCCCGCCGACACCTCCCGGTGGCGCTGGCCGCCCTGCTCGCCCTCGCCGGCTGCGGGGCGCCGCCCGAGCTGCGCCACCCCACCGCGTCCGCGACAATCGCGCCGACCGCCTCCGCCACCCCCACCTCCAGCCCGACGCCGCCCGCACCGCTGACCCCGACCCGGCCGGCCCGCACAGTGCCGATGCCGGACCTGACCGCCACGCCCTGCCGGTCCGGCCCCTCCGGCGACCGCGTGGTCGCCCTGCTGCGCGGTGCGGCGCGGGTGCTGCCCCGGGACGTCCGGGTCACCGTGCGGACCGGGCCGCTCTGCGCGGAGGACTGGCAGTACACGGTGCTGGCGGTGAGCGGGCACGAGGAGCTCCAGGTGGTCACCCGGGGGCGGCCCACCGCGCTGGAGCTGGTGACCGCCGGCACGGACGTGTGCGGCGTGGAGGTACGCGCCACCGCCCCGTCCGGCATCCGGACCCTGGCCTGCGACGGCACCCCGGGTGCGTAGTCTGGTCGACATGCCGGGAACACCGCCGACCCGCTTCGTCTACCTGGGTCCCGAGGGCACCTTCGCCGAGCAGGCGCTGCGCACCGTCCCCGCCGCCGAACGGGGTGACCGCACGCCGGCGCGCAGCGTGGGCGAGGCGCTGGACGCCGTACGGGCCGGGGAGGCGGACGCGGCGCTCGTGCCGCTGGAGAACTCCATCGGGGGCGCGGTCGGGGTGACCCTGGACGAGCTGGCCGAGGGGGAGCCTCTGGTGATCACCCGCGAGGTGATCCTGCCGGTCGAGTTCGTGCTCGCCGCCCGCACCGGGATCGCGCTGGCCGACGTGCGCGGCGTGGCCGCCCACCCGCAGGCGTCCACCCAGTGCCGGGGCTGGCTCCGCGACCACCTGCCCGACGCCACAGTTGTCGACGTGCTGTCCAACGGCGCCGCCGCGGCGGGCGCCGCGAGCGGCGAGTACGACGCCGCCATCTGCGCCCCGATCGGCGCCACCCGGCACCGGCTGACCGTGCTCGCCGACAAGATCGCCGACCACCCGGACGCGGTGACCCGGTTCGCGCTGGTCTCCCGCCCCGGCCCGCCCCCGCCGCCGACCGGCGACGACGTCACCTCGCTGGCGGTCTACATCGCGCACGACCGGGTCGGCGCGCTGCTGTCGGTGCTCACGGAGTTCGCCACCCGCGGGGTGAACCTGAGCCGGATCGAGTCCCGCCCGACCGGCGAGGCGCTCGGCCGGTACGTGTTCTTCCTCGACTGCACCGGGCACGTCGCCGACGTACGCCTCGGCGAGGCGTTGCAGGGGCTGCGCCGGGTCTGCGCCGACGTGCGCTTCCTCGGCTCGTACCCCCGACACCGCTGGAACCCGGCGGCGAGCGACCGGCCGGTCCCCGCGCCGGCCGGCCTCTCCGACGCCGACTATGCGGACGCGGCGGCCTGGCTGTCCCGGCTGCGCGCCGGCGAGCTGAACTGACGGTGGGCGGGGCGCCCGAGCGGGCGCCCCGCGCACCGGACTGTCACTGCAGCAGGCCGCCGAGCAGGCCGCCCTGCTGCTGCTGAGCGCCGCTGCCCTGCACCGGAGGCTCCTCCGAGGGCTGGACCACGACGAAGCCCTGCCCGGCGAAGCTCATCGTGAACGCCTCGCCGGTGCTGCGGCCGAGCAGCGTGCCGAGGCCGAGCTGCTCGGCCCGGTGGTAGCCGGTCTGGAGGTTGGCCGACCAGCAGACCGCGGCCTGCGGGTCGACGTAGGTGGGCTGGTCGACGTTGAGCACGACCGGGGTGCCCTTGGTGGTGATCGCGATCCGGCCGTAGCCGGTGAAGACGCAGTTGAACAGGCCGGACGAGGATGCCATCCCGGCGCCGCCGACCATCTTGATGTCGTACTGGAGGGTGGAGTCGAAGGCCAGCACGCTGGAGCCGTTGATCGACAGGGCGTCGCCGGGCTCCAGGTCGATGATGTGCACGTCCTTGGCCAGCTCGGCCAGGAAGACGTCGCCGCGGCCGGTCAGCTTCATCAGCGGCACACCCTCACCGGTGAGCCGCTGCTTGATGAACTTGCCGATGCCGCCGGAGCCGAGCGCCTGGAACTGCACCTGACCCTGGTACGCGACCATGGACCCCACCCGGGCCATCGCCTCGCCGTTCAGCTCGATCTTCAGCATCTTGGAGTTCTGCAGCCGCATGCCCGGCTGCTGGGACTCCTTCTCAAGGTTCTCCGCGGAGAACAGCGCGCTGCGCATGGGTTTCCTCCTGCATCGGGGTGTGCCTGCACCGGAGGTTAGGGGACCCGCGCAACAGCGGGGATCGGCCGAGCGGGGCGCGACGCGGGCCCGGTCAGCCCCAGCCGAGGGCGTGCAGCCGGTCGTCGTCGATGCCGAAGTGGTGGGCGATCTCGTGCACCACGGTCACCGCCACCTCGTCCACGACGTCGTCCTCGGTGTCGCAGATCGCCAGGATGGGGTTCCGGAAGATGAGGATGCGGTCGGGCAGCACGCCGGCGTAGTCCCAGCCCCGCGACGTGAGCGCGTGCCCCTCGTAGAGCCCGAGCAGGTCCTCGCCGGGCGGCGGGTCGTCCTCGACCAGGATGACCACGTTGCTCATCAGCCCGAGCAGTTCCTCGGGCACCTCGTCGAGCGCCTCGCCGACGAGCTCCTCGAACCGCTCCCGGGTCATCTGCACGGCCACGCCGCCCGGTCACCCCTTCACGATCGGCACGCAGCACGGCAAGGGTGCCCGACGGGGCACCCTCGCCGTGTCGCGCGTGGTCAGGCCAGGCGGGCGTTGAGCGTGATCTGCGCGCCCGGGGAGAGCAGCCGCGAGATCGGGCAGTTCTCCTTGGCCGCCTCGGCCAGCTTGGTGAACTGGGCCTCGTCCAGGCTCGGAGCCTGGCCGACGGTCTCCAGGTCGATCCGGGTCACGGTCATGCCCGCGTCGGTCTTGTCGAAGTGGACCTTGGCGGTGGTCTCCACCGACGTGTCGGTGGCGCCCGCGTCGGCGAGCTGCTTGGAGAGGGCCATCGAGAAGCAGCTGGCGTGCGCGGCGCCGATCAGCTCCTCGGGGTTGGTGCCCTCGCCCTCCTCGAAGCGGGACTTGAAGGAGTAGTTACCGGTCAGGCCGCCCTTGCCGGTGCGGACGGTGCCGGACCCCTCGGTGAGGTTGCCCTGCCAACGAGCGGAAGCGGTACGGATAGGCATGGCACCGACGCTAACCGAAAGCGGCCCGCCCCGCACCGGCCTGTGCGCTTGCGGTACCCGTCACCGGGTGTCGGCTGTGTCATGATTCGACGCAGGCCCCGCGTACGGGAAGGGTGGCCCATGTCCCAGGATCTCCCCATCCCCAGGCAGGAAAACCGGTCCGACGGCACCACGGTCGTGGAGTGGGGAGACGCCGAGCCGGCCAGGTCGGGCCGGGTCGGGCGCTCGCTCGCCGACCTGGGCCGGGACCGTCGCCTTCCGCCGGTGCTCGCCGGTCTCGGCGCGGTGGCCGCGGTCGCCTCGCTGATCGGCGAGTGGCTGGTGATGACCGTGCCCAACGAGGGCCCGGACGGGAGCACCTCGGTCCGGCTGCCGAGCGGTGCCGCGCAGGTCGGCGGCTTCGGTGTCGCGTACCTGGTGGGACTGCTCGGCCTGGCGGTCGCCGTGGCCCTGGCGACGCGCGGCGCGCCGGCGGTCCGGCAGCACGCCCGGCTCGCCGGTCTCGGCCTCGCGGCGGCCCTGCTCGCCATGCTGGTCGCGACCGCCTCCTCGCTCCAGGAGCTGGCCCGGCGCAACTTCTTCTTCCCCACCGAGCAGCGGTTGCAGGTGGAGCACGGGCGCGGCCTGGTCACCGCCTTCCTCGCCGTCGTGCTGCTCGCCGCCGCATTGCACCTGTCCGGCCGGGCCGGCGCCGAGTCGGCCGACCGGGCCGGCGAGCCCGGGGCGGAGCCGCCCACCGGGTTCGCGGACAGCCGGTCCGGCCGGGGCCGGCGCCGGGCGACCGAGGACGAGCTGCCACCCGCGCCGGCGGACCTGAGCGTCCAGCCCACGACGCCCTTCGCCCGCCCCGAACCGCCCCGCTGACCGGGCGCGGGCGGTCCTCCCGGTCGCCTCCGGACCGCCCGCGCGCCACCGCGCCGGCCGGCCGTGGCGGGACACCGGACGGCCGCCGCGGGTTGGTGTCCGATTCGCCGAAAAGCCATGGTTGCGACCCGTTGCGCGAGATACGGTTGCTGCCCGCCGTCCGGTGGCCGCGGCACCGAGGACCTGGACGGCCGACGCGACGGCGGCGGGCGAAGGAGGAACCATGACCCGCCCGGGACTGCCCAAGCTGATCGCCACCGACCTCGACGGCACGCTCGTCCGCAGCGACGAGACCGTCTCCGCGTACACCCACGAGGTGCTCGACCGGGTGCGGGCCGCGGGGATCCCGGTGGTCGGCGCCACCGGCCGGGGGCCGCGCCTCACCGAGCTGACCCGCAACGACATCCGCGCCGCCGACTTCCTGGTGATGGCGGGCGGGGGCCGGGTGGTCGACCAGAGCGACCCGGCGGGCCCGCTGGTGCTGCGTGACGAACGCCTCCCCGGCGCGGTGCTGGCCCGCATCCTGGCCGACCTGGAGGCCGCCGTGGGCCCGCTCACCGTGATGGTGGAGGCGTCCGACGAGCACGACGCGCCGCTGTGGGGCGACTACCACCCGAGCTGGCCCTACCAGGACCGGTTCGAGGCACGCAGCCGCGCCGAGTGCCTCTCCGGCGACGTGCTCAAGGCGTTCGCGCGCACCGCCGACCACCACGTGGACGAGCTGCTGGCGGTGGCCCGCCGGATCGTCCCGGCCGAGCTGGCCACGCTCACCCAGGCGGGGCTCGGCTTCGTCGAGATCTGCCCGCCCGGGGTGGACAAGTCCACCGGGCTCACCGTGGTCGCCGAGCGGCTCGGCGTCGACCCGGCCGAGGTGCTGGTCTTCGGCGACCAGCCGAACGACCTGCCGATGTTCGGCTGGGCCGGCTGGGGCCGGGTGGCGGTGGCCAACGCCCACCCGGACGTGCGCGCCGCGGCCGACGAGATCACCCTGCGCAACGACGACGACGGCGTCGCGGTCTACCTGGACCGACTACTCTCCCGGTGATGGGAGAGGCACCTCGGCTCGTCGCGACCGACATCGACGGCACGCTGCTCCGGGACGACCGGACGCTCAGCCCGCGCACCGCGGGGGTGCTGGCCCGGATCTCCGCGGCGGGCACGCCGGTAGTGCTGGTCACCGGCCGTCCCATCCGCTGGCTCCAGCTCGTGTACGACCAGCTCGCCGAGCCGCTGCCGGCGATCTGCGCGAACGGCGCCGTCGTGTACGACCCGGTCGCCGACAAGGTGCTCCGCGCCGACCCGCTCGCCCCGGAGCTGCTGGCCGAGGTGGCCCGGCGGCTGCGGGCCGCGGTGCCGGACGTGAGCTTCGCCGTGGAGATCGTGGACAGCCGGCAGATGCGGCACGAGGCGCACTACCCGCTGCGCTGGGACGCCGACGCCGACGCGATCCGCGCCATCGAGTCGCCGGAGGAACTGCTCGCCGTGCCGGCGGTGAAGCTGCTGGCCCGGGCCGGCGAGCAGGACCCCGACGTGTTCGTCCGGGTGGTGGCCGGCGCCCTCCAGGGTCTGGCCGAGGCGACCCACTCGTCGTACAGCGGGCTCGTGGAGATCTCCGCCGCCGGGGTGACCAAGGCGGCCGGCCTGGCCTGGTACGCGGCGCGGCTCGGCATCGACGAGCGCGACGTGCTGGCCTTCGGTGACATGCCGAACGACGTGCCGATGCTGACCTGGGCCGGGCGGGCGGTGGCGGTCGCCAACGCGCACCCGGCCGTCCTGGCGATCGCCGACGAGGTGGCCGGGGCGAACACCGAGGACGGCGTGGCCGCGTATCTGGAGCAGGTCTTCGGGGTGGCCTGACCGGCCGGTCTCCCGGCCGGTCAGCGTTCGCCGGCGTGGGTCAGAGGTACTGGCCGGGGGCGTGGCCCTCGTTGGTCTGCGGCATTCCCGGCATGCCCGGCAGCACCCCGCCCGGGCCGCTGGGCAGCGCCTGCCGGCCGGAGCGCATCTGCTCCAGCTGGACGCGGGCGGCCATCTGCTGGGCGACCAGCGCGGCCTGGATGCCGTGGAACAGCCCCTCCAGCCAGCCGACCAGCTGGGCGTGGGCGATCCGCAGCTCACCCTCGCTGGGCGCCTGGTCCTCCGTGAAGGGCAGTGAGATCCGCTCCAGCTCCTCGCGCAGCTCGGGGGCGAGGCCCTCCTTCAGCTCGACGATGGAGCGCTCGTGGATCTCGCGCATCCGGTGCCGGCTGGCGTCGTCCAGCGGGGCTGCCTTGACCTCCTCCAGCAGCTGCTTGATCATGCTGCCGATCCGCATCACCTTGGCGGGCTGCTCGACCAGGCGGGTCGGATCCTCCCCCTGGCCCTCGTCGGTCTGGACGGTGCCGACCGGCCGGCCGTCCGGCCCGACCACCACCACGGTGCCGGGGATGCCATCGTTGCCCTGTTCGTCGTCCTGTCCGGCGGAGCGCGCTTCGGTCATGGGACCCATCTTTACCCACCCCCACCACGCGCACGCGCCCGGACCGGCTGCCGGCGCGGAACCACCCGGCCGGGGCGCGCTACCGTCGCCCTCATGCCCGCAGACCCGCGCGACGTGCTGACCCGGCCGGCCCCGCCGCCGGACGCCACAGTCGCCTACGGCGACCACCCGGACCAGTGTGCCGATCTGCGCCGGCCGGCCGGCGACGGACCGCCCCGGCGGCTGGTGGTCGTGGTGCACGGCGGCTTCTGGCGGGCCGAGTACGACCGCACCCACACCGGTCCGATGGCGGCGGCCCTGGCCGCGCTCGGTTACCCGGTCGCCCAGGTCGAGTACCGGCGCACCGGCCAGCCGGGCGGGGGCTGGCCGCACACCCTCACCGACGTGCTGGCCGGGGTGGCGGCGCTGCCGGGGCTGGCCGCTGCCGCGCTGCCCGGGCTCGTGGCGGCCGCCCCACCGATCCTGGTCGGCCACTCGGCGGGCGGGCACCTGGCGCTGTACGTGGCCGCGCAGGCCCCGTCCACGGTCGGCGCCGTGCTGGCCCTGGCGCCGGTCGCGGACCTCGCCGAGGCGTACCGGCTGGACCTGGACTCCGGTGCGGTGGCCGCGCTGCTCGGCGGTGGCCCGGCCGATTTCCCCGACCGGTACGCGGCGGCCGATCCATCGTCGTTGGTGCCGACCCGAACACCCACCGTAGTCATCCACGGGGCGCTCGATGCGCAGGTTCCGGTCGGCATCAGCCGCTCCTGGGTCGCGGCGGCCCGGGCCACCGGCAGTCCCGCCACGCTGGTTGAGCTGCCCGAATGCGAACATTTCGGGCTGATCGCACCGGACTCGGCCGCCTGGCCGCAGGTGGTCACCGCGTTGCGGTCCCTGCACGATGATCTTCAGGGCATTGACGCAGCGTCGCCAAGCAGGTAGAACGCCGAAGGGGCGTTGCACCCTGGCCGCTCCATCGGGAAGGAAATCGGTGTCGCAGATGAACCGCAGGCGGGCGCTACAACTGCTGGCCGCGCTGGGTACCACCGGGCTGGCGGCGGGCTGCGGGTCCGGGACCGACACCGCGGAGGAGACCAAGCCCGGCAGCCCGATCAAGATCGGTCTGATCGTTCCGGGCAGCGGCCCGAACAAGGTCATCGGTGACGAGATCACCAACGGGTTCCAACTCTTCCTCGCCCTCAACGACGGGCAGCTCGGCGGCCACCCGGTGACCGTGGTGCCGGCCGAGGAGGGCGACACCGCCAAGACCGGCCAGGCCGCCGTCGAGCAGCTGCTCAAGGAGGGCGTGCTGGCGCTCACCGGCGTGGTCAGCTCCGTCGTGATGACCGGCATCCGCGACGCCGTGGAGCAGGCGCGGGTGCCGCTGATCGGCTCCAACGCCTCCCCCATCAGCCTCCAGAGCGTCGTCTACATCTGGCGCACGTCGTACGTGCTGAACGAGCCGGGCGAGGCGCTCGGGCAGTACCTGCGGCAGACCCTCGACCCGTCCAGCAGGATCGCCATCTTCGGCACCCAGGGCCAGAGCAGCCGGGACGTCATCGACGGCCTCCGGAACGAGTACGAGCAGGGCGGCCGGCGGCTGACCGAGGAGCCGATCTTCACCCCCGACTACCCCAACCCCGGCAAGAGCGTCTACACGGGCTCGATCCGCAAGGCCCTGGACCGGCGGCCCGGGCCCGACGCGGTCTTCTGCCACTACTCGGGGGCGCAGGCCGTGCAGTTCATCAAGCAGCTCTACGCCCAGGGCTACCGGGGCCCGATCTACGCGCCGGGCTTCCTCACCGAGGGCACCGTGCTCAGCCAGCTCGACGACGGGGAGAAGGGCGAGGAGCGCGCGCTGATCCAGAAGTACGGCATCGAGACCGCGCTGAACTACTCGGCCGACCTCAACAACACGGCCAACCGGGTGTTCGCCTCGGCGTACCGCAAGGCGCACAACGCCTCGCCGACCACCTTCGCGATGGCCTCCTACGACGCCGCGCAGGTGCTGGACAAGGCGATCCGGCTGGTCGGGGGCAACCCCACCCCGCAGCAGGTCAACCTGGCCCTCGGCAAGATCGGCCAGATCGACAGCCCGCGCGGCGCCTGGCAGTTCAACCAGCCGCGTACGCCGCAGCAGAAGTGGTACCTGCGCAAGGTGCAGCTCGACGGCCGGCTGCTCTCCAACGTCGTGATCAGCGAGCTGGCCACGCTCGGCTGACCCTCCCCGCGTACGCGAAACGGGCGGCCTCCCCTCGGGGAGACCGCCCGTTTCTCCTGCGTCAGTGGCGCAGCTCGGCGATGCAGCACTTCACGCTGCCGCCGCCCTTCTTCAGCTCGGCCAGCTCGACCGGGACCGGGTGGTAGCCGGCCGCCTTGAGCTTGCCGGCCAGCCGGGTCGCCTCGCTGTTCAGCACCACGTTGAGCCCGTCGCTGACCAGGTTGAGGCCGAAGGCCAGGGCGTCCTCGTCGTCCGCGATCACCGCGTCGGGGAAGAGCTGGGTGAGCACCCGCTGGCTGGCCGCCGAGAAGGCGCCCGGGTAGTAGACGATGTTCTCGTCGTCGATCGAGGCGAGCGCCACGTCCAGGTGGTAGAAGCGCGGGTCGACCAGGCGCAGCGAGACCACCGGCCGGCCGAGCGCCTCCTGCGCCTCGGCGTGCGCGGCCGTCTCGGTGCGGAAGCCGTGGCCGGCGAGGATCAGCCCGCCGTGCGCCTCCGGCAGGTAGGCGAAGTCGCCCTCACCCTCGTTGGTCTCGCTCGGCGCGATGAACCGCCAGCCGTTCGCCTCGTAGAACGCCCGGTGCGCGGCGGCCTCGGCGTGCCGCTGCTCGTGCTTGAACTGGGCGCCGTAGACCGTGCCGTCCACCACGAACGCGCCGTTCGCGGCGAAGACCATGTCCGGCAGCCCGCGCTCGGGCGTGAGCAGGTGCACCTCGTGGCCGAGACCGACCAGGGTCTCGCGCAGGCGGTCCCACTGCTTGACCGCCAGCTCGGCGTCGACCGGGGCGGTCACGTCCATCCACGGGTTGATGGCGTACTCGACCGCGAAGTGCTCGGGCGAGCACATGAGATATGTCCGCTTTCGCGGGACTCGCTGCTGGTTCACGGTCACCAAGAGTAGGTACGGTACAACTTTGGTAACAGCCACAACCATTGCTTCCCAGAGGCGGAACGTTGCAGATCGACGCGGTTGACCAGCGAATCATTGCGTTGCTCGTGGCAGATGCCCGCGCCTCGTACGCGGACATCGGCACCCGGGTGTCACTCTCCGCCCCCGCGGTCAAGCGCCGGGTCGACCGCCTCCGATCGGCGGGGGTCATCCGGGGCTTCACGGCGGTCGTCGACCCGGCCGCCGTCGGGTGGACCACCGAGGCGTTCGTCGAGCTGTTCTGCGCCGGCCGGACCACCCCCGCCCAGATCGGCGCCGCCGCCCGCCGGCACCCCGAGGTCGTCGGGGCGTACACGGTCTCCGGCGAGGCGGACGCGCTCGTGCACCTGCGGGCCGCCGACATCGCGCACCTCGAGGAGGCACTGGAGCGGCTGCGGGCCGAGTCCTTCGTCACCTCGTCGCGCAGCACCATCGTCCTGTCCCGGCTGGTCGAGTCCCCCGGCGTCGGCCCCTCCTCGGCTTGACCTCAACCGCACTTCAGGTCGTCCACTGGACCGCGGGCGTGGGACAGGACAGCGGGGAGGCGACGTGCGAGCGGTGTGGCTACGGGAGTTCGGCGGGCCGGAGGTGCTGGTCCCGGGACCGGCCCCCGATCCGGTGCCCGGTCCGGGGCAGGTGCTCGTCGAGGTGGCACACGCGAACATCACGTTCGTCGAGACGATGTTCCGGGCGACCGGGTTCGGCCCGTTCGCCGCGACCCTGCCGGTGATCCCCGGCAACGGCGTGGGCGGGACGATCACCGAGGTCGGTCCCGGGGTGGACCCGGCGCTGGTCGGCCGGCGGGTGGTCAGCGCCACCGGCGGCTCCGGCGGGTACGCCGAGCGCGTCGTCGTGGCCCGGGGCGCGCCGATCCCCGTACCGGACGGGCTGCCGCTGGACGCCGCCGTGGCGCTGCTCGCGGACGGCCGGACCGCGCTGATGCTGGCCCGGGCGGCCGCGCTGCGACCCGGCGAGCGGGTGCTGGTCGAGGCGGCGGCCGGCGGGGTGGGCGGCCTGCTCACCCAGATCGCCACCGCGGCCGGCGCGCGGGTGGTCGCCGCGGCCGGCGGCCCCCGCAAGGTCGCCCTGCTGCGCGGGCGCGGCCTCGACCCGGTCGTCGACTACCGCGAGCCGGACTGGACCGACCGGGTCCGGGCCGCCGTGGGCGGGGTGGACGTGGTCTTCGACGGGGTGGGCGGGCCGCTCGCCCGGGCGGCCTTCGACCTGCTGGACCGGGGCGGGCGGATGCTCAGCTTCGGGCTGGCCAGCGGCGCCTGGGCGGACCTCCCCGAGGAGGAGGCCGCCGCCCGCGGGGTGCTCCTGGTCCGCGCCGGCGGCACGCCCGACGAGCTGCGCGCCCTCACCGAGCAGGCCCTCGCCGAGGGGGCCGCCGGCCGGCTCCGGCCGCTCATCGGGCAGCGCTTTCCACTGGACCGGGCCGCCGACGCGCACACCGCCATCGAGTCCCGGGCCACGGTCGGCAAGACCCTCCTCGACGTCCGCTGACGGGCGGCGTCAGAGGTACATGCCGGTGCGGTGCTCCTGCGCCCGGGACGGCTTGTCCCCCTCGCCGAAGAAGCGCTTGCCGCCGAACTCCCCGTGCAGCCGGTCGTCCAACTCGTCGGCCAGCCCGGTCATCACCTGCACGGCGAGCATCAGGTGGGTGGCCTGGAAGTTGCGGCCGAACACCGGGATCGAGGCCCACACCGTGTCGTCGGCGCAGTAGAGCCGGCCGATCGGCATCCGGTTGGTCAGCTCGGAGAGCTTCACGTAGAGACGCTCGGTCGGCTCGACCTCGGTGAGCACCGGGGAGAAGACGTCGACAAGCGGCGGGTTGTCGCGGACCCGCACGAAGACCATCGCCGAGCCGGCGCGGATGTTGATGTCGCCGTCCGAGTCGACCTGCACCTGGTCGGCCTTGGACTTCAGCATGGTGGAGACAACCGTGCGTACCCGCTCCTCCAGGGCCAGCACGTCGTTCTCGCCGGCCTGGGCGGCAGCGGCCGCCGCCAGCGCCTCGTCGAGGTCGGCCTCCACGTCGCGGTCCGGGCCGAACTCGCTGCGCGCGGTGCCGAGCGGCTCCACCGGCAGCGGCTCCCCCTCGGCGTCGTGCACCAGGTAGACCAGGAAGGCGGGGTGCGGGGCGCCGTAGACGTCGCGCAGGGTGCGGGACAGCACGGCCGACAACCGGGTGGCCTCGTCTGCCACGCAGTCCAGGCCGAACTGCTCGCCGGAGCCCGGCACCACACCGGGCGGGGACCAGCCGAGCGCGATCATGTCGGCCACCGCGGCCCGGTCCAGCCGGTAGCCCTGCGGCAGGGTGGCGTTGCCGACCGCCCGGGCCGACAGGCTGCCCTCCTCGCCGGCGTCCACGCTCACCGAGTAGACGGCGTCGCCGGTGCCGGAGGCGGTCGGGTCGAGGGTGACCTCCAGGTGCGCACCGGCGGGCAGGCCGCGAAGCCGTACGGCAAGCGCCCGGGCGAACTCCCGCCAGGCCTCGGTCACCTTGGCCCGCAGGTCGGCCGTGGTCGGCTCGTCCAGCAGGACCGACTCGTGCTGCTCCGGCGTCGCGCCGGCGGGCTCAGCAGCCGGCGCCGAGGGGTGGTCTGCCGTCATGATCGCCTCCGTCCGTCCTCGCCACCCTACCCACGGACGGTGGGGGTCGAATCACCCCGACCGGGATCGGACAGCGGCCGGCGGAGTGCTACCCGGCGGGAGCCGTCCCGTCCAGCTCCACCGGCCAGGTGCCGGCCAGCGCGCTGAGCCGGGCGGCCGCCGCGGCCGGTTCCGCGCCGCGCCCCACGGCCACCCCCAGGAGGTACGCGCTCACCGGCGCCCCCGGGCGCAGCACCTGGTGCGCCACGTCCTTGGCCAGGTCGAGCACGGTCGGCACCGGCACCTTGGCCGGGTCCAGCCCCAGCTCCGCGCAGGCCGCCGTGACCCAGTCGTCCATCACCGTCATCTCGTCCACTCCTCGACCCGGCGTACGTCCTCGTCAGTGTCGCAGTCGAACCAGGGCGGCGGCCCGGACCCCGACCAGGACACCTCCCGCACGGTCGTGCCGGCCAGCAGCCCCCGCACCGGCGCCCCGTCGACGGCGCCGCCGCGCTCGGCGGCCAGCCGGTCCAGGGCGGACCGCAGCGCGCTCACCCGCCACACCGCGCAGAGTTGCTGCCGGCGGCCGTCGCCGTCGACGTAGCAGGCCGTTCCGGCGGACGAGCCGTCGAGCGCGCGCCGCAGCTCGGCCACCGCCGCCGGAGTGAGCAGCGGCAGGTCGGCCGCGAGCAGGGCGACGGTGTCCGTGCCCGGGTCGAGCAGGGCCAGCCCCGCCGCGGTCGCCGCCACCGGGCCGCCGCCGGGCGGCTCCTCACGGGTCACCCGGACCCCCTCGGGCACCGGACCGGCCGGGCCGACCACGATCCGGGTGCCCGCGTCGGCCACCGCCGCCAGCACCCGGTGCAGCATCGGCCGGCCGCCGACCGGGCGGGCCGGCTTGTCCACCCCGCCCATCCGGCGGGCCGCGCCACCGGAGAGCACCACCGCCGCGTACGCCGTCACCGCGCCACGGTAACCGGGGCGGCGTCGCCGTGCCCGGAGCCGGGACCGCGGCGGTGCCGCCGTGCGGGTGGTCCGTCGCCACACGGGCAGCCGGGCCGTGTGGCGTCGCCACGTGGGTGGTCGGGGCCGGGGCGGCGTCGGCGTGCGGGTGTCGCGGGGCGCGGGGCAGGATGGCGGCATGGGACGGGCGACTGACCGACGCGGCGTGCTCCGGATCGACCTCGACGCGGGGGCCGACGGGCGGGCACGGCTGCGCCGGCAGGACACCCTGGTCGTGGAGGAGCCCCTGGAGATCCGGGTGGGTGCGGCCGGGCCCGGCCGGCGCAGGCCGCTCGCGGTGACCATGCGGACCCCCGGCGACGACCTGGACCTGGCGATCGGCTTCCTGCTCACCGAGGGGCTGATCCGGTCGGCCGACGACGTGCGCACCGCACAGCTCTGCGCCGGCGCGGAGACCCCGAACACCTACAACGTGGTCGACGTGGTCCTGGCGCCCGGCGTGCCCGAGCCGGCCACCGACCCGGCCCGCAACTTCTACACCACCAGCTCGTGCGGGGTCTGCGGCAAGGCGAGCATCGACTCCGTCCGGACCCGCTCGCGTTTCGCCGTGGACGAGGACCCGCTCGCGGTGAGCGCCGAACTGCTCGCCGCGCTGCCCGACCGGCTGCGCGCGGCCCAGCGCACCTTCGACCGGACCGGCGGCCTGCACGCGGCCGGCCTCTTCACCGCCGACGGCGAGCTGGTGGTGCTGCGCGAGGACGTCGGCCGGCACAACGCGGTGGACAAGGTGGTCGGCTGGGCGGTCCGGGAGGGCCGTCTCCCCCTCACCGGGCACCTGCTGCTCGTGTCGGGCCGGGCCAGCTTCGAGCTGACCCAGAAGGCGTGGATGGCCGGCGTGCCGCTGCTGGCCGCGGTCTCGGCGCCCAGCACGCTCGCGGCCGACCTGGCCGACGAGGCCGGGATGACGCTTGTCGGCTTCCTGCGCGGCGGGACCATGAACGTCTACACGGGGGCGCAGCGCGTGACCGGATGACCCGGTCACCGGCGCGGACGGCGCTTGCGGGGGCGCAGCACCGGGCCGGCGGTCACCGGCCAGCCGTCCAGCTCGGCGGGGGACAACCCACGGCGCAGCGCGTCGTCGAGGAGCACGGCCAGCGAGTAGCCGGGATGCGCGGCGAGCACCCGTTCCAGGGCGACGGCGGCCACCGCGCCGTGCCCCGCCCGCCAGGCGGCGAAGGCCAGGAGGCTGCCCGGGGCGGCGATCAGCTCCGGCTCGGCCCGGCGCAGCACATCGGTCCAGAGGCCGATATCGGCGTCCCGGCCGTCGGTGCGGGACCAGGCGTGGTCGCGTACGGGGAGGTGGGTGAGGAGCACGGTCAGCCAGGCCACCTCGTCGTCGCCGAGCCGCTCACCCCGCCGGTGCCGGCGGAACGCGGTGCGCACCGCCGCCACCCCGGCCGAGCGGACCGAGGCCGCCTCACCTGCCAGCCCGGCCAGCCGGCGGTGGGCCCGGGCGGTGGCCCGGCGCATGGCCACCCGGACCGGCCCGCCGAGCGGGGACACCTGCGCGGCCAGCGCGGCCCGGTCGGGCAGCGCGACCTGACCGGCGAAGACGGCCGCCGCGCTGACCTCGCTGGCCGCCGGGTCGTACGGGGTGCCCTCGGGCGGGCAGCATTCCGGCTCGGCGCAGAGGTAGGACCACCACCGCCCGTCGGTGACCCGGAGCGCGTCGAGGACGATCAGGCCGGTCCGGTCCAGTGCCTCGCCGACCGCGTCCACGGCGGCCGTGACCCGGGCGGCCGGACCGTAGCCGATCACCGTGGCGGCGTCGGTGCCCTGCCGGGCGACCACCTCGGCCAGGTGCCGGGCGGCCGGACGCGGGTCGACGCCCGGCTCCGGCAGGTCACCCCGGGCGGCGAAGACGACCCGGCGGCCGCGTACCGCCACCACCACGACGCTGTCGGCGGGATGGAAGCCGAGCAGGTACGGCACGGCGGCGACGAGGTCGCCGGGCGAGCGGACGGCGAGGCGGGGACGCTCGGTGGAGTTCATGCCGGGGAGCCTGCGGCGGAGCGATGCCGCCGCGACAGGCCCTGTGGACGACACGCGGGTTGTCCACAGATACGGAGAGTATCGGTCCAGGTCGGCGAGGAGCGGCACGCCCCGGAGCCGGGCACGGCCCGCGCGGGGTCCGCGGACCGGCTACGTTGCGCTCATGGACCTGGCGTACCTGCGGGCACACCCGGAGCACCTGCCGACCTTCCTGACCCACCAGCGGATCCGGGAGACGCCGGTCTCCGGCGGGGACAGCTGCGCCGCGTCCCGGCTCACCCTGGACGACGGGCACTCGGTCTTCGCCAAGACCTGGCCGGAGCACGCGGAACGGGCCGTGCCCGAGGGTTTCTTCGCCGCCGAGGCGGCCGGGCTGCGCTGGCTGCGTGACGCGGGCACGGTCGCCGTGCCGGAGGTGGTTGTGGCGCTGCCGGAGCTGCTGGCGCTCGACTGGGTCGAGCCCGACGAGCCCACCCCGGAGGCGGCCGAGCTGTTCGGCCGCGAGCTGGCCGGGCTGCACCGGGCCGGGGCGCCCGCCTTCGGCGCCGAGTGGCCGGGGTTCATCGGCCTGCTGCCGCAGGACAACACCCCCGACCCGGGCCCCTGGTCGGAGTGGTTCGCCCGGCGGCGGCTCCTGCCGTACCTGCGGATGTCGGTCGACAACGGCGCGCTCACCCGCGCGGAGTCCGGCCCGGTCGAGGACCTGGTCGACCGGATCGCCGAGTTCGGCGGCGACGAGCCGCCCTCCCGGATCCACGGCGACCTCTGGCCCGGCAACCTGCTCTGGGGCGCCGACGACCGGGTCTGGCTGGTCGACCCCGCCGCGCACGGCGGCCACCGGGAGACCGACCTGGCCCAGCTCGCCCTCTTCGGCGGCCCGCCGCACCTCGACCGGATCACCGCCGCCTACCGGGAGGCGTGGCCGCTGGCCGACGGCTGGCGGGAGCGGGTGCCGCTGCACCAGCTCCACCTGCTGCTGGTGCACACCGCGCTGTTCGGCGCGGCGTACCGGGCGGCCGTGGACTCCGCCGCCCGCGCCGCGCTGCGCGGCACCGGACGCGCTACGGTCGACGGGTGACCGCCGCGCCGATGACGACCGACGGGGTCCTCGTCGACCGGTACGGCCGGATCGCCCGGGACCTGCGGGTCTCGCTTACCGACAAGTGCAACCTGCGCTGCACCTACTGCATGCCGGCCGAGGGGCTGCCCTGGCTGGCCGGGCCGCAGCTGCTCGACGACGACGAGATCGTCCGGCTCATCCGGGTGGCGGTGCAGCGGCTCGGCGTCACCGAGGTCCGCTTCACCGGTGGCGAGCCGCTGATCCGCCCGGGCCTGGCCCGCATCGTGTCGGCGGTGGCCGCGCTGGAGCCCCGCCCGCGCATCTCGCTGACCACCAACGGCATCGGCCTGGACCGCCTGGCGCCCACCCTGCGCGCCGCCGGGCTGGACCGGGTCAACGTCTCGCTGGACACCCTCGACCGGTCCCGGTTCGCCGAGCTGACCCGGCGGGACCGGCACGCCGACGTGCTGGCCGGGCTGGCCGGCGCGGCGGCGGCCGGGCTGACCCCGGTGAAGATCAACTCCGTGCTGATGCGGGGGGTCAACGACGGCGAGGCGCCCGCGCTGCTCCGGTTCGCCCTGACCCACGGCTACGAGCTGCGGTTCATCGAGCAGATGCCGCTGGACGCCCAGCACGGCTGGGACCGGTCCACCATGGTCACCGCCGAGGAGATCCTCGCCGCCCTGCGCGCCGAGTTCGTCCTGACCGCCGACCCGGGCGAGCGGGGCGCGGCCCCGGCCGAGACCTGGCTGGTGGACGGCGGGCCGGCCCGGGTCGGTGTGATCGGGAGCGTGACCCGGCCGTTCTGCGGCGACTGCGACCGGACCCGGCTCACCGCCGACGGCCAGGTCCGCAACTGCCTCTTCGCCACCGAGGAGTCCGACCTGCGCGGCGCGCTGCGCGCCGGGGCGGACGACGAGGAGCTCGCCCGGCGGTGGCGGGCCGCGACCTGGGGCAAGCGGGCCGGGCACGGCATCGACGACCCCACCTTCCTGCAACCCACCCGCCCCATGTCGGCGATCGGAGGCTGACCGGTGCAGCTCACCGTCCGCTATTTCGCCGGCGCGCGGGCCGCGGCCGGCCGCGCCGAGGAGAACGCGCCCGCCGGCCGGTCGCTCGACGAACTCCTCGACGAGCTGACCGAGCGGCACGGCGATCGGCTGGCCGTGGTGCTGAAGGCGGCGAGTTTCCTGGTCGACGGGCTGGCCTGCCATGATCGTCAGGCACCGCTGCCGGCCGGGGCGACGGTGGACGTGCTGCCGCCCTTCGCGGGCGGCTGAGGAGGCTCCCGTGCTGGCGATGGCGACTTTCGTGGGCTTCGCTGTGCTCGTCACCGCCCTGATCCACCTCTACCTGTGGAAACGGCTGGTCCGCGACACCACCCGGCCGGGGCGCTGGCGCAGGGCCGGCGGGGTGGCCGCGCTGCTGCTGGCGCTGCTCGTGCCGGCGACCATGGTGGGCACCCGCAACGGCTCGTACTGGCTGGCCTGGCCGGGCTACCTGTGGCTGGCCCTGATGTTCTACCTGCTCGTGCTGCTGCTGGTCCTCGAAGTGCCCGTGGCGGTGGCGAAGCTGGTGCTGCGGCGCCGCGAGCGGGCCGCGACCGGCGCGGCCGGCGAGCCGGCGCCGGTGCCGGCGGGTGGCACCGGCCGGGCGGACACCGCCACGACGGGCAACGTCGCGGAACCGGCGGCGACCGGCCCCACCGCCACGTCGCCCGTCGCGCTCGCGGAGCCGCCCGCCGCGCCGGTGGAGGTGGGGTCCGCCGAGCCGCCGGTCGCCGGGGACAGCGGGCCGCGGGCCGCGGGGGGCCGGCCGGACCACGACCCGTCCCGCCGGTTGCTGCTCGCCCGGGGGGCCGCGATCTTCGCCGGGCTCACCGCCGCGGGTGTCACCGGGTACGGCGTACGCACCGCGATGGGACCGCCCCGCCTGGACCGGGTGCGGATCCCCCTGGCCAGGCTGCCCCGGAGCATGGACGGGCTGCGCATCGCCACCGTCTCGGACATCCACCTCGGGCCGCTGCGCGGCCGGGCGCACACCGAGCGGATCGTCGCGATGATCAACCGGCTCGACGCCGACCTGGTGGCGGTCGTCGGTGACCTGGTCGACGGCTCGGTGGCCGAGCTGGGCGCGGCCGCGGAACCGCTGCGCGACCTGCGCTCCCGCTACGGCAGCTTCTTCGTCACCGGCAACCACGAGTACTACTCCGGCGTGGAGGAGTGGGTGCGGGAGGTGGACCGCCTCGGCCTGCGGGTGCTCCAGAACGAGCGCCAGGAGATCCGGGCCCGGGGCGGCGTGCTGGACCTGGCCGGCGTCAACGACGTCACCGCCGCCGGCACCGGGCTGGCCGCCCCCGCCGACTACGCCGCCGCCCTGGGCGACCGCGACCCGAGCCGGCCCGTGGTGCTGCTGGCCCACCAGCCGGTGGCCGCGCACGAGGCCGCGAAGTTCGGCGTGGACCTCCAGCTCTCCGGGCACACCCACGGCGGCCAGATGGTGCCGTTCAACCTGCTGGTGAAGCTCCAGCAGCCGGTGGTCTCCGGGCTGGGCGAGGTGGACGGCACCAAGGTCTACGTGACAAACGGCGCCGGCTTCTGGGGCCCGCCGGTCCGGGTGGGCGCGCCACCGCAGGTGACCCTGGTCGAGCTGCGCGCCCCATAGCGCGTCCCGGCCGCCCGGTCCAGCACCGCATTGCTCAGGTCACGCGTACGCGTGGCGGCGGGCGGGCAGGGGACCGGCCGTGACAGGATGCGGCGTGCCTCCGTTCAGCGCCGCACCCCCCGGTGGCCTCCCGCCATTCGTCGCGGATCTGCACATCCACTCGAAGTACTCGCGCGCGTGCAGCCGTGACCTGACCCTGCCGAACCTCGGCTGGTGGGCCCGACGCAAGGGCATCGGCGTGCTCGGCACCGGTGACTTCACGCATCCCGCCTGGTACGACCACCTGCGCGAGACCCTGCACCCGGCCGAGCCGGGCCTCTACCGGCTCAGCCCGGAGGCGGAGCGGGACATCGCCCGGCGGCTGCCGCCCCGGCTGGCGAGCGAGGCGGAGGCGGACCCGGTCCGGTTCATGCTCAGCGTGGAGATCTCCACGATCTACAAGCGGGACGACCGGACCCGGAAGGTGCACCACCTCATCTACCTGCCGGACCTGGACGCGGTGGCCCGGTTCAACGCCGCGCTGGGCCGGATCGGCAACCTGGGCTCGGACGGCCGCCCGATCCTCGGGCTGGACTCCCGCGACCTGCTGGAGATCACCCTGGAGGCCAGCCCGGACGGCTATCTGGTGCCGGCGCACATCTGGACGCCCTGGTTCTCCGCGCTCGGCTCGAAGTCCGGCTTCGACGCGATCGCCGACTGCTACGCCGACCTGGCCGAGCACATCTTCGCCGTGGAGACCGGCCTGTCCTCCGACCCGGAGATGAACTGGCGGGTCGGCAGCCTGGACCGCTACCAGCTGGTGTCGAACTCGGACGCGCACTCGCCGCCGGCGCTGGCCCGGGAGGCCACCGTCCTGAACTCGGCCCGCGACTACTTCGCGATCCGCGAGGCGCTGCGCACCGGCGACGGGCTGGCCGGCACCATCGAGTTCTTCCCGGAGGAGGGCAAGTACCACGCCGACGGGCACCGGCTCTGCGGGGTGAACTGGTCCCCGGAGCGCACCCGGGAGGCCGGCGGCCGCTGCCCGGAGTGCGGCAAGCCGCTGACGGTGGGCGTACTGAGCCGGGTGGCGGAACTGGCCGACCGGCCCGAGGGGCACCGGCCGGCGCACGCCCGGGAGGTGACCCACCTCGTGCCGCTGGCCGAGATCCTCGGCGAGCTCAACCGGGTCGGCGCGCGCTCCAAGAAGGTCGAGGGGAAGCTCCACGAGCTGATCGCCGCGCTCGGCCCGGAGCTGGACATCCTCACCCGCACCCCGCTGGACGAGATCGGCCGGGTCGGTGGTGAGCTGCTCGCCGAGGGCATCGGCCGGCTGCGCCGCGGCGAGGTGCGCCGGGTTCCCGGCTACGACGGCGAGTACGGCGTGATCACCCTGTTCGACCCGGCCGAGCTGGGCTCGTCGGCCGGGGGCGGCGGCCAGGACGCGCTCTTCGACGTACCCGTGCCCGCGCAGCGGAAGCCCGCGGAGCCGGCGCCGAAGCCGAAGGCCCGGCGCCCGGCGGCGGCCAAGGCGGAGCCGAAGCGCAAGCCGGCCCCACCGCCCCCGCCACCGATCGCGCCGGCGCCCTCCCCGCACGAGCCGTTCGAGCCGATGCTCGCCGGGATGGAGGAGGTCGGCACGGGCCTGCTGGACCGGCTCGACGCGATGCAGCGGGTGGCGGCCTCCGCGCCGGGCGGTCCGCTGCTCATCGTGGCCGGACCGGGCACCGGGAAGACCCGCACGCTCACCCACCGGATCGCCTACCTCTGCGCGGAGCTGAACGTCTTCCCGGAGCAGTGCCTGGCGATCACCTTCACCCGGCGGGCCGCCGAGGAGCTGCGGCACCGGCTGGACGGGCTGCTCGGCCCGGTGGCCGAGGACGTCACGGTCGGCACCTTCCACTCGCTGGGCCTGACCATCCTGCGGGAGAACGCGCAGGCGGCCGGGCTGCCGGCGGACTTCCGGATCGCCGACGACGCCGACCGGGCCGCCGCCCGCGCGGAGGCCGGCGACGACGACGAGCGGTACGCCGCGCTGCTGCGCAAGCGGGACCTGGTCGACCTGGACGAGCTGCTCACCCTTCCGGTGGCGCTGCTGAAGGGCGACCGGAAGCTGGTGAAGGAGTACCGCGAGCGCTGGAAGTGGATCTTCGTCGACGAGTACCAGGACGTCGACGCCGTCCAGTACGACCTGCTCCGGCTGCTCAGCCCCGCCGACGGCAACCTCTGCGCGATCGGCGACCCCGATCAGGCGATCTACTCGTTCCGGGGCGCGGACGTCGGCTACTTCCTGCGCTTCTCCCAGGACTTCACCGACGCCCGGCTGGTCCGGCTGAACCGCAACTACCGGTCGTCGGCGCCGATCCTGGCGGCCGCCGTGCAGGCCATCGCGCCGTCGTCGCTGGTCCGCGGCCGGCGCCTCGACCCGGCCCGGCTCGACCCGGAGGCCCCGCTTGTCGGTCGCTACGCCGCGACCTCCGTCGCGGACGAGGCCGATTTCCTGGTACGAACCATCGACGACCTGGTCGGCGGCCTCTCCCACCGCTCGCTGGACTCGGGGCGGATCGACGGGCGGGCCACGTCGCTGTCCTTCTCCGACATCGCGGTGCTCTACCGCACCGACTCGCAGGCCGCGCCCATCGTGGACGCGCTGGCCCGGGCGAACATCCCCGTGCAGAAGCGCTCGCACGACCGGCTGCGCGACCGGCCGGGCGTGACGGCCATCGCCCGCGAGCTGCGGCACGCCGGGCTCGACGGCTCCCTGCCCGCCCGGGTACGGCTGGCCGGCCAGCTCGTGGCGGAGCGCTTCGCCGTGCCGACCCTCGACGGCTCCGGCGCGGTACGCCCCGAGGACGTCCGCGCCGCTGTCGACCTGCTCACCCCGCTGGCCCGGCGCTGCGGCGACGACCTCGGGCTGTTCCTGGCCCAGCTCGCGACCGGGGCGGAGGTGGACGCCCTCGACCCGCGCGCCGAGGCGGTCACCCTGCTCACCCTGCACGCGGCAAAGGGGCTGGAGTTCCCGGTGGTCTTCCTGGTCGGCGCCGAGGACGGGCTCCTGCCGCTGCGCTGGCCGGGCCAGGAGCCGGACGACGACGCGGTGGCCGAGGAGCGACGGCTGTTCTTCGTCGGGCTGACCCGGGCCCAGGACCGGCTCTACGTGAGCCACGCCGCCCGGCGCACGCGGCACGGGTCGGAGCGCGAGTGCCGCCCCTCCCCGTTCCTCGACGTCATCGACCCGGGGCTGTTCGAGCGCTTCGGCGACACCGAACCCCGCCGCCCGAAGGACCGCCAGCTCCGGCTGATCTGAGCCTCGACGCCGGCTCGCCGGGGGGTCGGGATCCCGATTCAGCTTGGTGAGCCGGCGGCATCCCGACCTCACGGCGCCGAGCCGGCGCGGCCGGACCGACCCCGGTCACGCGAGCAGGACCGCCAGCCAGGCGCCGGCCAGGATCGCCGGGCCGAACGGGAGCGGGGTGTCCCGGCGGACCCGGCGGGTGGCCAGCAGGACGAGGACGACCACCCCGTTCAGCAGGTGCGGGAGGAGCAGGCCGAGGCCCAGGGCCGGCCAGCCGAGCCAGCCGAGCGGCAGGCCGAGCGCGGCGGCGAGCTTGACGTCGCCGAAGCCGAGGCGCGAGCCGGGGAGCAGGGCGAGCAGCACGTACGCGGCGAAGGAGACGGCCGCGCCGGCGAGGGCGGTGAGCAGTCGTTGCGGGGTGCCGCCGGCCAGCGCGACCGGGACCAGGCCGAGCGCGGCCGCCGCCGAGGCGGCCACCAGCGGGTCGGGCAGCCGCAGGCAGGCGAGGTCGGCGAGGGCGAGCGCCAACCCGACCGTGGCCACCGCCAGGAACGCCGGCAGCGCCGGGTCACCGCCCCGCGCGACCGCGAGCCCCCCGAACACCAGCGTTCCGGCCAGCGCCGCCGCCCCGAGCCGGCCGGTCCGGAGGTCGTCGTCGGGGCGCCCGCTGCCGAAGGCGACACTGGCCAGCTCATGGCCGGACACGGGACCAACTGGCCCGGCGGACCGGACGGCCGGCGTCGCGGTGGTGAAGACCCGGGCGAGCGGGACGGCGGCCCGGCCGGCCAGCGCGCCGAGGAGCGCCACACCCGTCACCAGCCAGGCCGACACGGGCCGGAACGTTACCGGCGGGCCGCCTCCGGGGCCGCCCCGTCGACGGCTGGTGCCGCGGACCGGCGGGGCCGCTCGGTGCTCACCACCACCGCGACGCCGGCCACGATCACCGCCCCGCCGAGCAGCACCTGCGCGGTCACCGGCTCGGCGGCGAGCAGGGCGCCGAGCGCCACCGCGACCGCCGGGTTCACGTACGCGTAGGTGGAGACCAGGGAGATCGGGGCGTGGGCCAGCAACCAGACGTACGCCGTGAAGGCCACCAGCGAGCCCGCCACCATGAGGTAGACCAGCGCCGCCCACGAGCGGCCGGTCACCTCGGCGGGGGAGAAGCCGTGCAGCTCGCCCCGGACCGTGGCGATCACGGCGAGCGCCGCCGCGCCGGCGACCATCTCGTAGACCGTGGCCACGAACGGGTCGTCCGGCATCCGGATCCGGTTCGAGAGGTACGAACCGACCGACCAGCTGACCGCCCCCGCGACCACGGTCAGCGCGCCGACGAGCGGCACGCTCCCCGACCCGCCGCTCGGCAGGACGAGCAGCACGAGACCGACGAAGCCGAGGGCCACACCGGCGAAGGTCCACGGCCGGGGCCGGTCGCCGCCGGCCGTCCGCAGCAGCACCACGAGGAGCGGGACGGTCGCCACCAGCAGCGCGGCGATGCCGGAGGGCAGCGCCGTGCCCTCGGGGCCGGACTCGGCCAGCACCACGAGACCGTTGCCGCCGGCCAGCAGCAGCACGCCGACCAGCGCGGCCGACCCGAGCTGCCGCCTGTCGACGCGGAGCGCGCCGGGCCCCCGGCGCAGCCGCAGCGCCAGGGCGAGCACCGCTCCGGCGGCGGCGAACCGCAGCGCGGCGGAGGTGAGCGGCGGCAGGGACTCGACGGCGACCCGGATGCCCAGGTAGGTCGAGCCCCAGAGCACGTAGACGAGGACCAGCGCGGTCCAGATCAGGGCCGGGCGGGTCGGGACGGCGGGGCGGTCGGGTGCGGACGTCGCACTCGTGGGGCGTGAGCTCATCGGTGGACCACGCTACGGTGACCACGGCGTCGGCGTCCCCCGTTGGTGGCCGGCCTCTCAGCACTGGCGTACGCAGGAGGGCGTTCATGTCGAACTTCGGACCACCGGGCGGCGGCTCCCCCGAGCCGTGGGGTGGGCGGCGCCCCGACGACGGGTACGCGCCGCCGGCCGATCCGCGCTACGACCCGGGGTACGGCGGACAGCCGGGCGGCTGGGGCGAGCCACCGACGCAGCACTACGAGCCGCCCGCCCAGCGTTACGACCAGCCGACCCAGAGCTACGACCCGGCTCCCGCCTGGAACGCCGGCCCGCCGCCCGCCGCCCCGCCCTACCAGGGCTACCCGGCCGACCCGGGATACGCCGGGCAGCCGCCGTACGCCGAGCCGACGCCGCCGAAGCGCGGCAAGGGGCCGCTGCTCGTGGTGCTTGTCGTGCTGGCGGTGCTGCTGCTCGGCGGCGCCGGCGCGTACTGGGTGCTCGGCCGGGACGACGCGACCCCGACGGGCGGGACGGCGTCCTCCTCCGCGCCGGCCGCCGGGCCGACCGGGGCGGCGAGCGAGCCGGCCGACGCGGCGACCACCCCGCCGGCCCCGGCGTCCTCGACCGACCCGCGGTTCGTGAAGGCGGGTCAGTGCGTGGCCAACGAGGGCGGCTCCGCCCAGCCGAAGCTGGTGATCACCGAGTGCGGCGCGAAGACCTACCAGGTCCTGCGCCGCATCGACGGGTCGACAAGCGGCAAGAAGGACGCCGAGGCGAAGTGCGCCAAGGTCGAGGGCTACACCGACTGGTACTTCTTCGACAGCCAGCTCGACACGCTCGACTTCGTGCTCTGCCTCAAGCGGCGATAGGACCGGTAGCCAAAACTAGGGCTGTCTAGCTTGAACGCTAGACAGCCCTAGTTTTGTCTCGACGGTCCCGACACGCGGTAGTCGCATCTACGCATGTCTAGCCCCGCCGCTAGACGGCCCGATACTGTGCGATTCGTGGATCCGGTCCGCAACCCGTACGCCCCCGGCGCCGGCCAGCGCCCGCCCGAACTCGCCGGGCGGGGGCGGGAACTGGACGTCTTCGACGTGGTGCTGGAGCGGATCGCCCGCGGCCGGCCGGAACGCAGCCTCATGCTCACCGGGCTGCGCGGCGTCGGCAAGACCGTCCTGCTCAACACGCTGCGCTCACAGGCCATCAACCATCTCTGGGGCACCGGCAAGATCGAGGCCCGGCCCGACCAGTCGCTGCGCCGGCCGGTCGCCGCCGCCCTGCACATGGCGGTCCGCGAACTGGCTCCCCGGCACCGCGCCCCCGACCGGATCGACGCCTTCCTCGGCGTGCTCAAGGCGTTCGCCCAGCGGGCCGCGCCGGCCGGGCGCGGCGGGGCCGCCCCGAAGCTGCGCGACCGCTGGCAGCCCGGCATCGACGTGCCGGCCAGCAGCGGCCGCGCCGACTCCGGGGACATCGAGATCGACCTGGTCGAGCTGCTCACCGACGCCGCCGCGGTGGCCACCGACGTGGGCACCGGCATCGCGATCTTCATCGACGAGATGCAGGACCTCGGCCCTGAGGACGTTTCCGCGCTCTGCGCCGCCTGCCACGAGCTGTCCCAGCTCGGCGCGCCGCTCATCGTGGTGGGCGCCGGGCTGCCGCACCTGCCGGCCGTGCTGAGCGCCGCGAAGTCGTACTCCGAGCGGCTCTTCCGCTACCAGCGGATCGACCGGCTGGACCGCATCGCCGCCGACCAGGCGCTCTGCGCCCCCGCCGAGCGGGAGGAGGTCGAGTACGAGCAGAAGGCCCTCGACCTGCTCTACGAGAAGTCCGGCGGCTACCCGTACTTCGTCCAGGCGTACGGGAAGGCCACCTGGGACCATGCGCCCCGCTCGCCGATCACCGCGGCGGACGTCCGGGTCGCCGCGCCCGAGGCGGAGGCCGAGCTGGCGGTGGGCTTCTTCGGCTCCCGGTTCGAACGGGCCACCCCGGCCGAACGCGAGTACATGCGCGCCATGGCGACGCTCGCGCTTGTGGACGGGGAGGAGAGCGGCCGCGACGACATGGACGCGGCCGTGCCGACCGCGGAGATCGCCCGCGCGCTCGGCCGCAAGCCGGCCAGCCTCTCGCCGGCCCGGGACGCGCTGATCAAGAAGGGGCTGATCTACTCCGGCGAGCGGGGGACGGTCGCGTTCACCGTCCCGCACTTCGGCCGCTACCTGCGCACCCAGCCGGCCTGACCGCCGGTCAGACCTTGGACCAGGGCGCCGGGAAGACCACCTCGCCGGACGGGGGCGGCGGCTCGTCGCTGGTGGACGGCGGCAGCACCAGCGCCTGCCACGGCTCCCCCAGCCCCGACCACGGGCTGGTCAGCCCCAGCCGGTCCGCCGGGCCGAACCCGAACCGGCGGTAGTACGCCGGGTCGCCCAGCACCACCACCAGCCGCTCGCCCAGTTCGGTCGCGGCGTCGAGGGCGGCCTGCACCACGGCCGCGCCGTGCCCGATCCGCTGCCGGTGCGGGGCGACCGCCACCGGGCCGAGCGCCAGCGCGGGCCAGGTGCCGCCGTCGGTGCGCACCCGCACCCGGGTGAGCAGCGCGTAGCCCACCACCTCGCCGCCGTACTCGGCGACCATGGCCAGCTCCGGGATCCAGGCGTCGCTGCGCCGCAGGTCCTCGACCAGCCCCACCTCGGGCGGGGTGGTCACCTCGGGGCGGGCGAACGCGGCGGCCAGCACCCGGGCGACCGGCGCCTCGTCTGCCGGGTCCTCCGGTCGGAGTCGCAGGGTCGTCACCCGCGCGACCTTACCGCGCGGAGGCCGTCCATCCGCGACGGTCGCTGAAATCAATACCGCGCGGACGTCCACGTCGGCCGATCCCTTTCGGGTGTTGCAGGGGTGCCGAGCGCCGCGACGGGGTATGACTGAGCCATGAAGCCCGTGCGCTCCCTCGCCCGCGTCATGTTGAGCGGCATCTTCGTGGTCAGCGGCGCCCGCAACCTGCGGAACCCGGGACGGCTCGTCCCGGCCGCGCAGCCGATCACCGACAAGGTCACGCCGCTGATCCAGAACCTCAACCCCCGCCTGCCCACCGACACCGCGACGCTGGTCCGGGCCAACTCGGCCACCCAGCTGATCGGCGGGCTGATGCTGGCGACCGGCAAGTTCACCCGGCCGGCCGCGCTCGTCCTCGCCGCCACCCTGGTGCCGACCACCGCCGCCGGCCATCCCTTCTGGAACAACGACGACCCGGCGGCACGGAACAACAACCAGATCCACTTCCTGAAGAACCTCGGGCTCTTCGGCGGTCTCCTGCTCGCCGCCGCCGACACCGAGGGCAAGCCGGGGCTCCGCTGGCGCACCGGCCACCGGATCAACCACTCGCGCCGCTCGGTGCAGCGCGCGGTCCGCACCGCCCGCCGCGAGGCGAAGATCGCCGTACGCTCGGCGGCCACCGCCCGTCGAATCCCAGGCTGACCTGCATCTATACGGCCACCACCCCCCGCAAGGCCACCAATCACCTGAACCGTCCGAGACCCGTTAACCCGGCGGAAATGTCAAAAACACGTGTGGGATCGGACACGGTCGCATAACGCGGGAGGCAGTGACGTGAGGCGCCGTTCTAGGCTCCGTGCTGGACCTGGACGGGCAGGACGACGACCTTGGTACGGGGGTGGCCACGCCATGCCGACGACAGTCGGTAGACGGACGGACCGCCTCGCTCCCCTCCAGCGCGTGACGCGGGGGATCGACCGCAGGACGGCCACCCGGACCGGCATCGTGGCCGCCGTGGCCTACGCCGCCTGGCTCGCCGTCGGCGCCTTCGGGCGACCGTACAACTTCTTCGACATGAAGATCTACCACGGTGCCGTCGTGTACTGGGCGAGCGGCAACGAGCTGTACGACTTCATCGCACCGTCGACCACCCTGGGCTTCACGTACCCGCCCTTCGCCGGCCTGGCCATGCTGCCGATGTCCTGGCTGCCGGTCGACGCCGCCGGCTGGCTCAACGCGCTGGCCAGCATCGCCGCGCTCGCCGTCGTGCTGGCCGCGCTGCTGCGCCCGATCGTCGACCGGCTCGGCTGGTCGCTCTGGTTCACCGTCGGCATCGCCACCCCGCTTGCCGCGGCCATCGAGCCGTCCCGGGAGACCCTCGGCTACGGCCAGGTCAACCTGCTGCTCTTCGCGCTGATCATGGCGGACCTGGTCGGCCTGCGCTGGCGGGCCCGCCGCGGCACCCACTACGAGACCGCCGACTCGGCGCTGGCCCGGTTCGTCTACAGCGGCGCCTGGGCCGGGGTCGGCATCGGGCTGGCCACCGCGGTCAAGCTCACCCCGGCACTGTTCGTGGGCTACCTCGTGATCACCCGGCAGTGGCGGGCCGCCCTCACCGCGGTCGGCACCGCCGTCGGCGTCACCATCGCGACGTTCGGGCTGGTCGGCGCCGAGTCGCGGACCTACTTCACCAGCGTGCTCTGGCAGACCGAGCGGGTGGGCGCGGCGGACATGACCGCCAACCAGTCGCTCGCCGGCCTGCTGGCCCGGCTGTACGACTCGATCGACACGCCCGGCCTGCTCTGGCTGGCGTTCTCGGTGCTGATGCTGGCGCTGGGGCTGTCCCGGGCGGCAAGTGCCCGCGCCGACGGGGACGAGCTGACCGCGTTCACCCTGGTCGGGCTCACCGCCAACGTGATCAGCCCGATCTCCTGGTCACACCACCTGGTCTGGGTCATCCCGGCCGTCATCGTGCTGGCCGACGCCGCGGTACGCCGCCGCGAGGCCACCCGTGGCCTGCTGCCCCGGGCCACCGCCACGCCGCCGGCCACCGGAGTGCCGGCCCTGCGCCCGCCCATCTGGTACCCGACCCTGACCGGGCTCCGGCACGGGGTCGGCGCGCTCGGGCTCTACCTGCTCTTCCTGATCTCACCGATCTGGCCGTACGAGCACCAGCTCCCCGAAGTGTCCCACTACCAGGACGGCCTGTTCGGCGCGCTCATGGAGAACTCCCTGGCGATCGCCCTGATCGTGCTTGTCGCGGCACTGCCGTGGCGGCCCGGCGCCGAGCCGGCGTTCTACCACGACAGGCTCGCCCGGACGGCACAGCTCGCCGCCCGACGCTGACCGTCAGGGGCAGTTCACCCACTCCTCGGTCCCGTCGGCGAACACCTGCCGCTTCCAGATCGGCAGCCGCGCCTTCACCTCGTCGACCAGCCGCGCGCAGGCCGCGAAGGCCGCCGCCCGGTGCGCCGTGCTGACCGCCGCCACCAGGGCCACATCGCCGATCTCCAGCGGACCGATCCGGTGCGACACGGCCACCGCGTACACCTCCGGGTCGGCGGCGACCTCGGCCGCCACCTCGCGCAGCACTGCCTCGGCGGTCGGGTGGCCCTCGTACTCCAGCAGATCGACCGTGCGGCCGTGGTCGTGGTCGCGGACCACGCCCTGGAACGAGACCACGGCGCCGGCCCGGCGGTCGGCGACCGCCGCCTCGTGCGCGGCCAGGTCCAACGGCCGGTCCGTCACCGCACCGAGGACCACGCCCACCTTCCCCGGCTCACTCCTCGCGCTCACCACGCCGCCTTCCGTTCGCGACTGCGGGGCTCGCAACCCCGGCTCACTCCTCGCGCTCACCACGACCGCTCCCCGGGGGTCAGCGGCAGCGGCACCACCGGCACCCGGTCGCCGGCCGCGCCGCTCGTGCCCGGCCGGATGACCGCGAAGCCGTCCGCGCCGGACAGGCCGCGCAGCATCGCCGAGCCGACGTGCCGGACCGGGTGCGCGGTGCCCGCGACCCGATCCAAACGCACCAGCGCGAGGTGGGTGTAATCGCCCCGCCCCGCGACCGGCTCGGCGAGCGTGACCTGCGGCAGCACCGGCATCGGCCGACCCTGCAGGCCGGCGAGCAGCGGCGCGACGAGCGAGACCAGCGCGACGACCGCGGACTGCGGGTTGCCCGGCAGCCCGGCCACGAAGCGCACCCGGCCGTCGTCGTCGACCAGCCGGGCCAGCAGCATCGGGAAGCCCGGCCGGACCGCCACGGTGTTCACCACGTAGTCGGCGCCGAGCGCCTCCAGCGTCGGATGCAGGTGGTCGACCGGGCCGTGCATGGTGCCGCCGGTGGTGCAGACCAGATCGGCGTCGGCCAGGGCGGCGCGCAACGCGGCCACGTGGGCGGGCAGCGTGTCGGCCACCGGACCCACCACGTCGGCGGGGCGCACCTGGCAGCCGTACCGGCGCAGCCAGGCCGGCACCGACGGACCGAGCGCGTCGCGGACCCGGCCGGCCCCCGGCGGGCCCGAGGTCAGCAGCTCGTCACCGAAGACCAGCAGCGCGGCCCGGGGCCGGCGGCGGACCCGCAGGGTGTCGTGCCCGCAGGAGGCAGCCAGGCCGAGCACCGCCGGATCGACCGGCGTGCCGGCGGGCAACAGCTCCTCCCCGGCGTACGCCTCCTCGCCCGGCTCCCGCCACTCCGGCGCCGGGCGGGGCGTGCCGGCCACCCGGCCGTCGGCCGTCCGGGTCGACTCCTCGATGCGCAGGATCGCCGTCGTGCCCTCGGGGACCATCGCGCCGGTGGCGATCTCCACCGTGCTGCCGTCGGCCTCCAGCGGGGGCGGGGTGTGCCCGGCGAGCACCCGGCCGACCACCTGCCACGGGCCGTCCCCGCGCACCGCCCAGCCGTCCACGCTGGAGGTCGGGAAGGCCGGCAGGTCGGTCCGCGGGGTCAGCGGCTCGGCCAGGGTGTGCCCGTCGGCGTCGGCGAGCGGCCGGCTGACCGCGGGGAGCGCGGCGGCGAGACCCACCGCGTACACCCGGGAACGGGCCTCCTCCCACCCGGCCGGCGGCAGCGCGACGACCTCGGCGGCGGCGGCGGTTTCCGTGCTCATCGACCGAGCCTATCGCCGGCCCGGTGGCCGCGCGTGGTCAGTGGTCGCCGCCGCGGAGCTGGTCGACGGTGTGCCGCAGGATCGGCCCGAGCACGGCCAGCCCGTCCTTCGCCCCGCCGCGCGAGCCCGGCAGGTTCACCACCAGCATCCGGCCGGCCACCCCGGCCAGCCCCCGGGACAGCGCGGCCGTCGGCACCGCGTCGCGGCTGTACGCCCGGATCGCCTCGGCGATGCCGGGGATCTCGTAGTCGAGCAGGGCGCGGGTGACCTCGGGGGTGCGGTCGGTCGGGGTGACGCCCGTGCCGCCGCTGGTCAACACCACGTCGACGCCCTCGTCGCGCGCCGCCCGCAGCGCCTCGCCGACCGGCGCACCGTCGGGCACCACCACCGGTTCGTCGACCTCGCAGCCCAGGTCCCGCAGGCCGGCGACGAGCAGCGGGCCGCTGGTGTCCGCGTAGACCCCGGCGGCGGCCCGGTTGGAGGCGACGATCACCCGGGCCCGGATCACGGCCGGTTCTCCGGCCGGACCCACTCGCCGGTCTTGCCACCCTCCTTGCGCAGCACCCGGACGGCGTCCACCGAGGCGGCCGGGTCGACAGCCTTCACCATGTCGACGAGGGCGAGCCCGGCGACGGCCACCGCGGTGAGCGCCTCCATCTCGACCCCCGTCCGGTCGGCGGTCCGCGCCGTGGCGGTGATCTCGACAGTGTCGTCGGTGAGACGCAGGTCGACGGCGACGCCGTGCAGGGCGATCGGGTGGCAGAGCGGAATCAGGTCGGGGGTGCGCTTGGCCCCCATGATCCCGGCGAGCCGGCCGACCGCCAGGGCGTCCCCCTTGGGCAGGCCGTCGCGGCGCAGCAGGTCGACCACCTCGGCGGTGGTGCGGAGCCGGCCGGCGGCGACCGCGAGCCGGCCGGACACCGGCTTGGCGGAGACGTCGACCATCCGGGCCGCGCCGGCCTGGTCGACGTGGGTGAGCTGCGCGGGTTCGGTCACGGCGCGAGCCTATCCGTCGGGTACGACCGGGCGCGCGCTCCGGGCCGTCGGCGGGGAGGGGCGTCGCGTCCGGTGCCGATCAGTCGACACGACACCCCTCCCTCACCTGCCCACCGTCGACTCGCTGGGGGGAAATCTGACGGCGGGGGCCTCGTCGACCGGGTCCCCCGTGGAGTGGACCGCCCCCGTTGGTCGACATGCCGGCGACGCTAACGGGCCCGGCGATAAGAAATCGATAAACCGGCTCAGTCCGGGTCGGTGGCGGTTGGCGACAGGCGCCGCTCCAGGTCCCTCCGCTCGGGTGCCCCGATGCGGCGGAAGATCGCAAGGGCGCGTCGCCGGAATCGCAACGCCTCATCGCGCTCGTCGTCGCCGAGGTGGTCGGCCAGCGCCGCCAGCGCCCGGCCCTGCTCGTACGGATGCGCGATGCGGGTGGCGAGCGCGAGGGCGCTCCGATGGGCGGCGACCGCCGCGCCCGTGCGTCCCGACTCGGTCAGCGTCAGGCCGAGATCGTTGAGGACGGCGGCCTGCACATGACGCTCCCCGGAGTCCCGCGCGAGGTCGAGGGCCAGCTCGTGCTGCTCCCGGGCCGCGTCGAGCCGGCCCAGGTGCCGGTACGCGATGCCCAGGTCGTTGCGCGCCTCCGCCTCACCGAACCGGTGCCCGGTGCGGTCGCGCAGCCGGAGGGACGCCGTGATGAGCCGGACCGCCTTGGCGTGGTGACCGAGCCGGTTCTCGACGGAAGCGATGTGACCGAGGGCGTTCGAGATGTGGTAGCCACTGCCCTGGCAGCGCCCGAGGAACAGGTGCTGGCGGTGCGCCCGGAGCGCCTCCGCGTATCGACCCAGTGTGGTCAGGGCGTAGCCGAGGTTCGGCAGTGACGGGACCGGGTCGACGCCGCCCGGCCAGTCCCTGAGGAGCTGCCGTCCGAGGCTGACCGAGCGCGCGGGATCGCCGGTCAGCCAGTGGACGACCACGAGGTTGGCCCGGTAGCGGTGTTCGTTGCCGTGGTCGCCGAGCTCCCGGGAGATGGCCACCGCCACCTCCAGGTGCCGCAGCGAGTCCAGGTAGCTCCCGGTGCGGGTGTAGGCGGAGGCCAGATAGTTGTGCATGACCGCCTGCGCCGCCCGGTCGCCGCTCCGCTCCGCGGCGGTCAGCCCGGCGCGATGGGTGACCAGGATTTCGTCGAAGTATCCGCGCATGTAACAGAACCGCCACAGGGCGCGGGCCAGCCGCCACCCGTACCCGTACAGGTCCGCTTGCTCGGCGAAGCGGACCAGGGCCACGAGGTCGGACCGTTCCTGCTCCAACCACTCGACGTCCGGCGGTCCGGGGCCCAGCAGGTCGGGGCGACGCGGCGGATCCAGACGGAGGTGAGCGCGCAGAGCCAGCGGATCCAACGACTGCGCACGCCTCGCGACCTCGTGCAGCACGTGGTCGAGAAGCCGCCCGGCCGCCTCGTCCCGGTCGCGGCGTTCGGCCGGCTCGCGGGACAGCTCGGCCGAGTACTGCCGCATCAGGTCGTGCAGCCGGTAACGCCCTGGGCCGATCTCCTCGATCAGGTGCTGGTCGAGGAGGTCGTCCAGCATCCCCTCGGTGCGATCCAGCGGCAGGTCGGCGAGGGCGGCCGCCATCGGCGCGTCGAACCGGTCGCCGGGGTGGACGCTCACGAGCCGGAACAGTCGCTTGACCGGCTCCGCAAGCGGTTCGTAGGAGGCGGTGAACGCCCTCGCGACCGTCTGCTGCTCGACCGCGAGCTGCCGGAGCACCGTGCCCCCGGCGCTCAGGCGGTCGGCCAGGTCGGCGACCTGCCAGGCCGGTCGGTGCGCGAGACGCCCGCCGGCCAGCCGGATGGCCAGCGGCAGGTGACCGCAGCGCCGGACCACCTCGGCGGCCGCCTCCGGCTCTTTGCCGACCCGCTCCTCGCCGACGGTCCGGGCCAGCAGCTGGACCGCCTCGGCAGGAGTGAGCACCGGGAGCGGGACGGGCGGTCCGACGTCCCCGGTCGACAGCCGCCGTCGGCTGGTCACCAGCACGACCGACCCGGGCCCGGCGGGCAGAAGAGGTCGTACCTGGTCCCCACCGGCCGCGTTGTCCAGCACGATGACGGCATGGCGGCCCCTCAGCTCGCGCTGCCACAGCTCGGCCCGGGAGTCGTGGTCGGTGGGGATCCGGCCGGCGGGCACCCCGAGCTGCCGCAGCAGGGCGGTCAGTGCGTCCGCCGGATCAACCGGGACGCCTTCCGCGTGACCACGCAGGTCGATGAAGAGCTGCGCGTCGGAGTACCGCCCGGCGAGCCGGTAGGCCAGGTGAACGGCGAGCGTCGTCTTGCCGCTGCCCGCCATCCCGTCGATCACCCGGACCGGTGACGTACGTGCGTCGGCGGCCGCGATCTCGGCCATCAAGCGCTCGGCGAGTTCCCGCCGACCGACGAAGTCGCTGACCATCCGGGGCAGGTGGTTGCCGGACGCCGGCGTCCCCGCCGTCGGTTCGGTCCGCCCGGCCGCCCGGGCGGCACCCGCGTCGTCGGCTGGCGGCACGGTGACGATCGGCTCCCCGTCGAGCAGGGCCTGGTGGAGCGTGCGCAACTCGATGCCCGGCTCGATGCCGAGCTGCTCGGCGAGTACGGCTTCCGCCCGGCGGACCGCGGCGAGCGCCCCGACGGGGTCGCCGTCCGCGTACCTGGCACGGGCGAGCAGGGCGTGCGCCTGCTCGCGGTAGGGGTGGGCCACCACATGGTCGGTAAGAAAGGTGACCGCGGTTCTGGTCCGGCCGAGCTGGAGCTCCAGCCTGGCCCGCAGCTCGATCGCGGACAGGCGCTGCTCGTCTAGGGCCGCTCGGCGTGCGGTGAGGACCGGGCCCGTCGGCAGCCCGGCCGCCAGGGACCCGCGCCACACCCGCTCGGCCTGCGCGAGCAGCGCGCCGGCATTCTCGACGGCACCGCGCGACCAAGCGGTCGCCGCAGCGTCGACAAGATGCTCGAAGCGAGGTACGTCCACCTGCTCGTCGGTCAGGTCGATCCGGTAGCCGCCGGGGAGCCGGACTATGGTCGGGCCGCCCTGCCTCTCGAACGCCCGCCGGAGATTGCCGGCGTACGTCCGCACGTTGGCCAGCGCGGAACGCGGCGGCTGCTCCGGCCACAGCTCGTCGACGAGAGCGTCGGTCGTAACGACACGCCCGCCGTGCAGGGCGAGCATCACCAGCACGAGCTGCTGTTTCGGTGTCCCCAGCGGTAGCCGGGACGACCCGCACCACGCCTCGGGTGCCCCCAGGAGCCGGACCTCCGCCAATCCTTCCTCCGCCGTGACGCTGATATCGAATAACCGATGCATTTACAGCCAGGATATGCGTAAGCATCCCTAAAGGAAGATAGTGCGCGATCCGCCGCACGACTTCAAAAGATATCAGAGAGCGACGACATTTTTCCGGTGCGTCGAACTGCAGTACGGCCGTCGGTGGCAACGGGGCGTAGGAAGCCAAGGCCGCGCCAAAGCGGGGAGAGACACCTTCTCGTCAGGATCCGATAATCACACGAGACGACATGACTGAATACGCATTTAGTTTCCAGTCAAAGACACACCGTGACATCACGCGGCAGCATTAGCGCAATATGCGCATATGGACATCTAACGGTACCAACGTTGGCTAAACGCCATAAGATGGCTACGTCCTCAGGGCTGAAGCGCCCGGCAAGTGGCCATCGAAAGGTGAGACGGATGCGTACCCACGACTGGTTGTGAGCAGCCTTCCCGGTACCCGTCAGCGGGCCGTAGAGTACCGGGACACACAGCGCTACCGAATGAGCGCGCTGGAGGCAGGGTGACCAAGGCCATCGCACGCGACAATGGGACCGATCGGCGGCTCGTGCTGCTTGTCGGTCTCGTCGTGTTTGCGGCCGCGATTGCCGTCCTCCTCAGCTTCCGATCAGTTCTGCTGAGCGGCCTGACGACGCCACGTGATCTTGCACGAGCAGCAGCCGTGACGTTCCTGGTCGCGGTCGGTGCGACGGTCAATGTGCGCATTCGCATCCGCGCAACCAACCACGGAGTGTCGTGGACCGAGGTGGCCTCCGTGGTCGGCCTTGCGGTCGCACCCGTCCCGTGGGTGATCATCGCTACCGGTCTGGGGGTCGGGATAGCTCGGGCGATACCCCGGCTGCCCCCCATCAAGTTGGCGTTCGGCGTCGCCAAGGACACCATGCTCGCCGCCGTGGGCGGGGCCGTGCTGATCGTCGCCGGGTGGAGCTGGCCGTGGACCGGCCCGATCACGCGCTCACTTCCGGCCCTCGCGCTGGCCTACCTGGCTGTCGTGGTCCTGGATGAACTGCTCACCCTGCCGGTCATCGCTCTCGCGACCGGGACGCGTCTCGTCCACCTCTTCCGGGAACATGTCGACCTACGGGTCGCCAGCATGGTCGCCCGTTTTGTGGTCATCCTTTCGACGCTCCTGATCCTTCGCAGCAACCCGAGCTTCCTCATCGTCGTTCCACCGCTCATCCTGAGCCTGCATCTCGCCTACTCCAGCCGCGTACGCAACAGGGCGGAGCGGGAGGCGTGGCAACGCCTGGCGCGCACCACGGACGCGCTCAACGTGGTCGACCTCGACCAGGTGCTGACCACGGCGGTCACCCAGGCCACCGAACTCTTCTCCGCCGACGAGGTCGACATCGAGCTTCGCGAGGAGGGGCGGGTCGTGCGGGGCGCCGGTGGCCTCATCACCTTCCGCGGACCGGCCGGCACGCCCAGCGCGATCGACGGCTCGGTGCTCACCACCCGCCTCGAAGGGCACGACCAGACCGCCGACATCGGGGTGCTGCGGCTGCGGTTCGCCGGGCCGGTGGAGCTGTCCGAGCGGGAGCAGTACACCCTGCGTACCTTCGCCTCTGCGCTGTGCACCGCGGTCCGCAACGCGCAGGCGTACGCCGAGCTGGCCCGGATCGCCGACGAGCACGCGTACGCCGCCACCCACGACGCCCTCACCGGGCTCTCCAACCGGCGGCACCTCCTCGACGAGGGCACCGAGCAGCTCACCAACCGGCACGCCGACGGCGTCACCGCCCTGGTGCTGATCGACCTCAACCACTTCAAGGAGGTCAACGACACCCTCGGACACGGCGCCGGCGACCGGGTGCTGACGCAGGTCGCCGACCGGCTGCGCGCCGCGGCCCGCCCCGACGACCTGGTGGCCCGGCTCGGCGGCGACGAGTTCGCCGTCCTGCTACGCGGCCTGCCCGCCCCGGCGGTCGCCGCGCACCGCGCCGAGGCGCTGCTGGCCGCGCTGCACGAGCCGCTCGACCTGGACGGCATGCGGATCAGCGTGGAGGCCAGCGGCGGCATCGCGGTCGCCCCGGCCAGCGGCGGGATGCCCGAGCTGCTGCGCCGGGCCGACGTGGCCATGTACCAGGCCAAGCGGGCCGGCCAGCGCATCGCCACGTACGCCCCGACCCACGACACCGCCGACCTGGGCCGGCTCACCCTCGGCGGCGAACTGCCCCGGGCGGTCGCCGACCACGAGTTCACCGTCAACTTCCAGCCGATCGTCGACCTGGGCAGCGGCGAGGTGATCGGCGCGGAGGCGCTGGCCCGCTGGCACCACCCGACGCACGGCATGATCGACCCGCTGCGGTTCCTGGAGGCGGTCGAGCGTTCCGGGCTGCTGCCCGCCTTCGCGGAGGCGATCCTCGACCAGGCGCTGATCGCCGCCGGCTCCTGGCGGGACGCCGGCTTCGACCTGCCCGTCTCGGTGAACGTGTCGCCGCGCAGCCTCCTCGACGCCCGCTTCCCCGGGGCGGTGCTGGCCCGGCTGCGGGCGCACGACCTGCCGCCCGACCGGCTCGTGCTGGAGCTGACCGAGACCCTGACGCTCAGCCAGCTCGACGTGGTCGACCGGGTGCTCAGCCGGCTGCGCGACTCGGGCGTACGGCTGGCCCTGGACGACTTCGGCACCGGCTACTCCTCCCTCTCGCTGCTCTCCCGGATCCCGGTGCACGAACTGAAGATCGACCGGAGCTTCGTCACCGCGATGGAGAGCACGGCCGAGGCCGCCGCCGTGATCCGCTCCACCCTCGACCTGGGCCGCAGCCTCGATCTGACCGTGGTGGCCGAGGGCGTGGAGAGCGAGCCGCAGCGGCGGGCCCTCTGGGAGCTGGGCTGCGCCGCCGGGCAGGGCCACCTGTTCGCCCGGCCGCTGCCGTCCGGCACGCTGCTCGCCGCCCTCCAGCGGGGCGCGGGCGGCCGCCCGGGCGCCCTCGCGCCGCCGCTGCACGACGCCGGCGCGGTGATCCGCCTGCCCGGCCGCCGCACCGGCGGGGGCCGCAACCGCACCGCCACCCCCGCTCCCTGACCACGGCGACCCACCAAGATCCGCGGGTCTGCCAGACTGGCCGGCGTGACCGCCGACGCCGACCGGACCACCCCCGCCGCCCGCCGCTGGCAGGCGGTCGACACCGCCGGCGGCGGCCTCCCCCTCGACCTGGGCCTCTACGCCGTCTCCGCGCTGTTCGCCGCGGTCACCGCCGCCACCTCCACGCTGCTGCCGCACCGCGCCTGGGGCACGCTCGCCACCATCGGGTACGCGCTGGCGGCCCTCGCCGCCGCCGGCCAGCTCCTGGCCCGACGCCGGCGCGCCGGCACCCCCCTCACCGGCCTGCCCGCCCGCTGGGCGGTCACCGGCTTCGCCTGGGCCACCACCGCCCTCCTGCCGGTCGTCGCGCAGAGCATCCAACGGGCCGGTGGGCGGACCGACCGGGCGCAGGAGGAGGTGGTCGTTGTCGAACACGCCGGCGCGCGGCTCGCCGAGCACGGCACCCCCTACCTCGGCCACGACGCGATCGCCGCCCTGCCCCCCGCCGAGCAACTGCTCGGCTACACCCCCTACCAGCCCGGAATGGCGCTGTTCGGGCTGCCCCGGGCCGCCACCGACGCCTGGTGGACCGACGCGCGGGTCTGGTTCGCCCTGGTCACCGCGCTGACGCTGGCCGCCGCCGTCCTCACCCTGCGGACCACCGCCGGCCCCGCCGCACCCCGGCGGGACGCCGCCGTCCTGCGCGCCGTCCAGGCCGCCACCGTCCTGCCGATCTGCGCGCTCACCCTGGCCACCGGCGGCGACGACCTGCCCGTACTCGCGCTCTGCCTGCTCGCCCTGGCCCTCGCCGCCGCCGGCCGGCCCGGCCGCGCGGGCATCGCGGTCGGCGCGGCCGGCGCGCTGAAGCTCTTCGCCTGGCCCGTGGCCGTCGTGCTGGTCTGCTGGGCCGTCACCCGCCGGGCGGGCCTGCGCACCGCCCTCGGCGCCCTCGGCCTGCCGGTCCTCGCGCTCCTCCCCGTGCTGCTTGTCGACCGCGACGCCCTCGTGGAGAACGTCCTGCGCTTCCCGCTCGGGCACGGGCTGGTGACCAGCCCCGCGCAGTCCCCGTTCCCCGGCCACCTCATCGCGGCCGCGCTGCCCGCCGGCCGCCTGATCGCCGCCGCGCTGCTCGTCGCCGTCGCCGTGGCGATCGCCGCCCGGCTGCTGCGCCGCCCGCCGCGCACCGCCGCCGCCACCGCGCTGATCTGCGGGTACGGGCTGCTCGCCGCGATCCTGCTGATGCCCTCGACCCGCTTCGGCTACCTGCTCTACCCCCTCGCCCTGCTGGTCACCGCCCCCGCCCTGGCGCTCGCCGAACGCCGCCCCGACGTCGCACCCTGACCGGCTTTCCGCGCAACTCGCCGGCACGGCCCGGCCCGAAGGCGTAGACCTGAGGAATGACCACCTACCGCGACCGGGCCGAGGCGGGACGGATGCTCGCCGACCGGCTCGGCGACCTCGCCGGCCGACCCGACGTCATCGTCCTCGGGCTGGTGCGCGGCGGCGTACCCGTCGCCCGGGTGATCGCCGAACGGCTCGGCACGCCACTTGACGTGCTCGTGGTCCGCAAGCTCGGCGTGCCCTGGGCCCCCGAGGTGGCGTACGGGGCGCTCGGCCCCGGCGGCGTGCAGGTGCTCAACGAGATGGTCGCCGGCCGGATCGGCGAGGACGAGCGGGCCGAGGTACGCCGGAACGAGCAGACCGAACTCGACCGCCGCGAACGGCTCTACCGGGGCGGCCGCCCGCAGCTCGACCTGACCGGACGCACCGCCGTCATCGTCGACGACGGACTGGCCACCGGCGCCACCGCCCGCGCCGCCGTGCAGGTCGCCCGGCACCTGGGCGCCGCCCGCGTGATGGTGGCCGTCCCGGTCGGCTCCGACCAGGCGTACGAGATGCTCGCCCAGGAAGCCGACCAGGTGATCTGCCCCCAGGTCCCACCCGACTTCGCCGCCGTCGGGGCGTACTACGACGACTTCCACGAGGTCTCCGACGACGAGGTGACGCAGGCGCTCACCGCCACCGCGTGAATCCACCGGGTACCTTCGGTGTCATGCAGCTCACCTGTCCCAAATGCCACGGAGAGATGCGCCAGTACGAGCGCAGCGGAGTGATCATCGACCAGTGCGGCGAATGCCGCGGCATCTTCCTCGACCGCGGCGAGCTCGAGAAGCTGTTCGAGGCCGAGGCGAACTGGAACCAGCAGCACGGCACGCGGCAGGCCGCCCCGGCCGGTGCCGGCTACACCCCGCCCCCGCCGCCCCCGCCCGCCGCGGCACCGCACCAGCCCGGCTACGGCGCCGTCCCCCCGCCCCCTCCGCCGCCGCCCGGCCACGGCTACCCGCAGCCCGCCTACGGGCAGCAGCACTACGGCTACCACGGCCACTACCGGCGGAAGAAGAAGCACCACGGCTTCCTCGGCGAACTGTTCGACTGACCGACGCCACGCCGGGCCGGCGACCCACCGGCCCGGCGTCGCCGTCGTGCCGACCCCGCCACGCCGTGGCAGGCTGCACGACATGACCGCGATCCGGCAGCACGAGGCGCTGGCGCAGGCGTACGACGGCATCACCGCCGTCGTGGCCCCACTCGACGACGCCGGCCTGCAACGACCCACCCGCTGCCGGGGCTGGCTCGTCGCCGACCTGCTCTTCCACGTGCTCTGCGACGCGCAACGGGCACTTGTCGCCCTCGCCAGCCCCGCAACCGGCCCGGCCGACGTCGACGACGTCAGCTACTGGCGCGCGTTCACCCCGGGCGGCGACGACGACGCGAGCGTGAAGCACGCCTGGTGGGCCCGCCGCTCGGCCGCCGCCTTCGACCGGCCCAGCGGCGTGGTACGGATCTGGTCCGACACCGCGCCCGCCGCCGCCCGGGCCGCCGCCGCCGCGGACCCCGACGGGTACGTGACCACGCAGGGGCACGTCCTGCGCGTACCCGATCTCCTCGCCACCCTGACCACCGAGGCGGTCATCCACCACCTCGACCTGGTCGTGGACCTGCCCGACGCCCCGCTCCCCGCCGCGGCGCCCACGCGGGTGGCGGTGGCCACCGTGGACGGGCTGCTCAGCGACGACGCGGTCCGGCCGACCGGCTGGGACGACCGGGACTACCTGCTCAAGGCCACCGGCCGGGTGCCGCTCACCGACCGCGACCGGCTGGAACTGGGCGAGGCCGCCGGCTGGTTCCCCCTGCTCGGCTGACCTCGGACGTTCGATTCACGCGCCCTCGCGCTGCCGCCCAATCATCCGCGCGGCGGTCTCGGCCTTACGGGCAAGAGCTGTCGCGGCACCGGCGTAGAGCAGCGCGGCAATCCGCTCGGCCGGCCCACAGGTGGTCCCCACCGTGAAGATGCTCCGGTGCGGCCGCACCGACAGGCCGGTTATCCCTTCGTTTTCGAGGAACGCTACGAACGCATCCAGCACGTGGCGCCGGCCCACCACTCTGAACTGGGCAAAGGACCGAGTGCTCGGGGCAGGGCGCCGGTAGATGCCCAGCGATCCGTCGCCGTCCACAACGCCACGCCAGAAGTCGCGAGAGGCGACCAGCCGTTCGTCGATCGCTTGCTTGTACCGACCCAACTCGACGAGGCGGTCCGCCAGCCGGTGTGAGCGCACAGAGAACTGGCACGACCCGTGAGTCGGGCTCGTACGCGAGATGCTGTTGTCGCAGCCCAGGTAGCTCCGGAGGGCCACCAGGTGGTCTCGGTCCCGCTCGGCCAGGCCGACGGAGATCTGGGGAATGTGACCCGGGCGGTAGCTGACACATCCGTCCGCGAACAGGAACCCGATCCAGTAACAGGTGTCCGGCTCGAAGCTGTCGAAGGCATCGTGCCGCAGACCCTCAGACACCGACCGGATCTGGATGCCTCGGCGAAGGACAAGACCACGAACGGACGGGGCTGTCACACCGAAGTCCGCAGCGATCTGGCTGAGCGACGCTCCACCGAGAAATCTGCGGACGACCTCGGATCTCTGGGCGTCCGTCAATGTGCCCGCGCGGCGGGGCGGCACTCCGTTGCGACGGAGGAGGCCCCGGATCGCCTGCCTCGTCACCCCGTAACGCACGCCGATGGCGGTGATGCTGTCACCGCTGGTCGCCCGGGCAAGGATCTCCTCCCGTTCGGCGGGAGTCAGCCGGCGACCAACCCTGGTCATACGATGGCCATGTCCACGAAGCGCGACAGGTGGAGTTGAGCCGCCACGGTGACCGTGTCGGTCGGGCCATTCCTGTGCTTGGCGATTATGAAATCCGCCTCGCCCGCCCGCGGCGACTCCTTGTCGTAGTAGTCGTCGCGGTGCAGCAGCAGGACGACGTCGGCGTCCTGCTCGATCGAGCCCGATTCACGCAGGTCGGACAGCTGTGGGCGCTTGTCGGTGCGCTGCTCCGGGCCACGGTTCAGCTGACTCACCGCGATCACCGGGCACTCGACCTCCTTGGCCAGCAGCTTCAGGCCACGGGACAGGTCCGCGACCTCCTGCTGCCGGCTCTCGGTGCGCTTCGGCGAGGTCATCAGCTGGAGGTAGTCGACCACGATCAGCTTGAGGTCGTGCTTCTGCTTGAGCCGCCGGGCCTTCGCCCGGATCTCCATCAGGTTCATGCTCGGCGTGTCATCGACGAAGAGCGGCGCCTCGCTGATCTCGCCCATGCAGCGGGCCAGCTTGGTCCAGTCGTCGTCGGAGAGCTGGCCGCTGCGCAGCACGTGCAACGGTACGCGCGCCTCGGCCGAGAGGAGTCGCATGACGATCTCGACCTTGCTCATTTCCAGCGAGAAGATCGCCGACGCCTGATTGAAGCGGATAGCGGCATTTCGGGCAAAATCCATAGATGCGGTCGATTTGCCCAAGCCAGGCCGGCCGGCCACGATGATGAGCTGACCCGGGTGCAGGCCGTTGAGCAGGCGGTCGAGGTCGCTGAACCCGGTGGGCACACCGGTCATGACCCCGCCCTGGGCGCCCACCGCCTCGATCTCGTCGAGCGTCGGCTGGAGCATGTCGGCCAGGACGGCGAAGTCCTCGCTGACGCGCTTCTCGGTCACCTCGTAGACGGCCTGCTGGGCGAGGTCGACGATGTCGTCGACGTCCCGGCTGCCACCCTGGCCGGTGCCGTAGCCCAACTGGACGATCCGGGTGCCGGCCTCGACCAGCCGGCGCAGCACCGCCCGCTCACCGACGATGCGGGCGTAGTACGCGGCGTTGGCCGCGGTGGGGACGCTGGCGATGAGCGTGTGCAGGTAGGGTGCGCCACCGATCCGGGCCAGGTCGCCGGAGTCGGCGAGCGCGGCGGCCACGGTGATGGGGTCGGCGGGCTCGCCCCGGCCGTAGATGTCGAGGATCGCGTCGAAGATGGTGGCGTGCACCGGGCGGTAGAAGTCGTTCGACTTGAGGATCTCGACGACGTCCGCGATGGCGTCCTTGGAGAGCAGCATGCCGCCGAGGACGCACTGCTCGGCGGCCACGTCCTGAGGCGGGGTCTTCTCGAACTGGCCGTCCCGCGGCGCGGGTGCGGGCGTTTGCCCCCCGGCCCGCTCCGAGCGCGTCTCGTCGGTGACCGACACGGGTCCCCCCTTGCTGCGTCGGATCGGTTCCAGCTCTACCGCCGGGGTGTGACAACTTCCGACGACCCTCCGGTCGATCGGGGGCCATCGGCCGGACGGTCGGGGGACCACGATACGGAACCCGAGGTCAGCCGCTCAACAGCACCGGTGGACGAGCCTCGGGACAACCTGTGGACACCGGTGGACAGTCATGTGCGCAGGGTGTGCACAGGGTGTGGATAAGTGATGGGGAATTCCGGGCCCCACGGCGCTGACCTGCAGTTTTACGATCCCCACCCTGTGGACGGAAGATTTCGGGTCGAGCCTTGGCGACGTTCGTCCCGTACTATCTCTGCGAACGGCTACACCTGGACAGCGGATTGCACTTTCGGTTGAGAAGGGTCACGCTCCGGCCGTGAGACACCGGGACTGGGGAAGCGGGGAGGACAGCCCGCGCGAGCGCCGGCTTAGCGCCTCCTGGGACGCTTCCGCCGATCCGCTCCCGGTCGAGTCGTCAGCTCCCGAGGGCTACCGCACACCGAGCCGCCGGCGCGCTGTCGAGCGCGGCCAGGGCGAGCCGGTCGACAGCTATCTTCCCCGGTGGGCGCTGGAGTCCGGGATCCGCCGGGCGGACGGTGGGGGTCGGCACGCCGCGCCGGACGACGGCGCCGACGTCGAGCCGTCGTACCCCCCGGGTGGGGGCTGGCGGGCGGACGCCGGCTGGGGCCGCGAGGACGATCGCCGCGACCTGCGGGCCATCGGCGCGGGCCCGGTGTCGGAGCACACCGCCGAGTGGACCCTGGAGACCCCGCAGGACCAGGGGTACGTCGGGAGCCGGCGGGCCGACGGGATCGAGGGCGAGCCGGTCTCCGGGGTGGGCCCGCGGAGCCGGCCGCGACGCGCGGCGACCCGGCGCCCGCAGGTGACCTGGTCGGGCCTGGAGGAGGCGCCCGCGTCGGGTGACGACGGTGACCGGTGGGCGGCCGAGCGGCCGACCCGGCGGGGCCGGCGCGCGGCGGATTCGTGGTCGCGTCCGGCGGTCGACCCGTGGCAGCGGGGCCGGGCGGCCGAGCCGGATCCGGCGGAGCAGCCGGCGGTCGACCCGTGGGACGCGTCGGGTGTGCACGCGTGGGGCCGTTCCGCCGACCGCCGGTGGGAGCAGGCGGGGAGCCGCTGGGACCGCACGGAGCAGACGGGCGAGTGGGACCGGTTCACGGACACCGGCCAGTGGGACCGGCACGCCGACACGGGCCAGTGGGACCGGGTCCGGGAGACCGGGGCCTGGGACCGGTACGCGGAGGTCGACGCGTGGGACCGGACGGCGCCGCCGGTGCCGACCCGGGAGGGCTGGGCGTCGCCGGAGCAGGCCGAGGGCTTCTGGTCGGGGACGCGGCTGGCGGGTGACGATCCCCGCTGGACGGAGACCCCGTCGTCGGCCCCCCGGTCGCCGATGGTCGCCTACACGGCGCCGCGGCCGGCGCCGCGCCGCCGGCCGGTGGAGCCGGTACGGGCGGGACGGGCCGGGGCGTCGACGCTGCGGCAGCGGGTGGAGACCATCGGCGGCGGTTCGTGGAGCCGCCGGCTGGAGGACGACCTGCTCGACCCGGATCCGGGTGGGCCGCTGCGGCCGCTGGCCTACACGGCCGCGTGCTACCTGGTGCCGGCCCTGCTGCTCTTCGTCGGGCTGCTGTTCCTCGACGGGCAGCCGCCGGCGGGGTGTGTCACGGACATCACCGGGGGCGGTTGTGACTCACCGCGGGCGCATGCCGTCGCCTCGTTGGTGGCGGGCGCGCCGCGGTTCGGGCTGGCGCTGCTGAGCAGTCTCGTGGTGGCGGTGGTGCTGCGCCGGGTCGGCACGACCTGGCGGTCGGCCACTGTGGCGCTGGCGGCTGCCGTGGTGGGTGGCGGCCTGTCCACGGTGATCATCAGTGCGGTGACGGGCCAGCCGATCGGGTGACGCGGCGACCGGCGTCGTCGCTCGACATGCGGAAGGGCCCGCACCGGATGCCGGTGCGGGCCCTTCCGTCGTGCTGTGCGGGTGTCAGCCCTTGACCACGTTCAGGTCGAACTTGGCGGTCACCTCGGGGTGCAGCCGGATGCTGACCGGGTAGGCGCCGAGCGACTTGATGTGGCTGGGCAGCTCCAGCCGACGACGGTCGAGGGTCGGGCCGCCGGCCGCCTTGACGGCGTCGACGATCTCGGCCGAGGTGACCGAGCCGAAGAGCCGGCCGCCGTCGCCGGCGCGGGCCTTCAGGTTGACCTTCAGACCCTCGATCTGGGCCTTGACCTCGTTGGCGTGGTCGAGGTCGCGGATCTCCCGGGCCGAGCGGGCCCGCTTGATGACCGTGACCTGCTTCTCCGCGCCCTTGGTCCAGGCGATCGCGAAGCCCTGCGGAAGCAGGTAGTTACGGCCGTAGCCGTCCTTCACCTCGACGATGTCGCCCGGGGCACCGAGGCCGGACACCTCCTGAGTCAGGATGATCTTCATGTCGGTGCCTCCTCTCAGCGGGTCGTGGCCGTGTACGGCAGGAGCGCCATCTCGCGGGCGTTCTTGACCGCACGGGCGATCTGCCGCTGCTGCTGCGAGGTCACACCGGTCACCCGCCGAGCGCGGATCTTGCCGCGGTCGGAGATGAACTTGCGCAGCAGCGCGGTGTCCTTGTAGTCGATGTAGGTGATCCCGTCCTTGTCGAGCGGGTTCACCTTCTTCTTCGGCTTGCGAAGTGCCGCAGCCTTGGCCATTGCTCTTGCTCCTGGTTTGCGATCGCGGGCGCTCGGCGCCATTAGAACGGGGGCTCCTCGTCGAAGTTTCCGCCCGAACCACCGCGCGAGGGGGCCGGGGCAGCCGAGGCCCAGGGGTCGTCGAAGTTGCCTCCGCCGCCACCCTGGCCACCACCACCACCGAAGCCGCCGCCACCGCCGCCCGAGCGGGACATCTTCTGCACCTTCGCCGTGGCGTAGCGCAGGGACGGGCCGATCTCGTCGACCTCCAGCTCGATGACGGTGCGCTTCTCACCCTCACGCGTCTCGTACGACCGCTGACGCAGCCGGCCGGACACGATCACCCGGGCGCCGCGCTGCAGCGACTCGGCGACGTTCTCGGCGGCCTGCCGCCAGACCGTGCACGAGAGGAACAGCGGCTCGCCGTCCTTCCACTCGCCGGACGCCTTGTCCATGAAGCGGGGCGTCGAAGCGACCCGGAACTTGGCGACCGCCGCCCCGGAGGGGGTGAACCGCAACTCGGGGTCATCGGTCAGGTTGCCGATGACCGTGATGGTGGTGTCTCCTGCCATGACCATCTCCTCGCGCACTCATCTCTGTGCCGTACAGGCTCTCAGAGCCCTCCGACAGCGTCGATGAGGCTTGATCCGGACGTGCCGGGTCTAGATGCTCAGCGCATCTCCGGGCGGATGACCTTGGTGCGCAGCACCGACTCGTTGAGTCGGAGCTGACGGTCCAGCTCAGCCACGGCCTCAGGCGACGCCTGGAGGTCGATGACGGCGTAGATGCCCTCGGCCTTCTTGTTGATCTCGTACGCGAGGCGCCGGCGGCCCCACACGTCGGTCTTCTCCACCGAGCCACCCGCGGTCCGGATCACGTTCAGGTACGTGTCGAGCGACGGGGCGACGGTGCGCTCCTCGAGGCTGGGGTCGAGGATCACCATGACTTCGTAATGACGCAAGACGTGCTCACCTCCTGTGGGCTAAGCGGCCACGGTCCTTCCGTGGCAGGAGGTCGTGCGTCGCTGCCCGTGACCGGTGCCGGGGGAACCCGGCCGGACGCGGACAACCGGACCAGGATACCCGGTCCGGACGATCATGCCCGGGGCCGGTCGTCCATGGGTCCGGGCGCGGCGACAGGGGCCCACCTCCGGCTCGCGTACCGGAAGGTGGACCCCTGTCCACAGGGCCGCGGGGCGTCCCGTCCGCATTCCTTGGGTGGGACCTGGGGAGGAACGACCACACCGATGAGGTTGGATCGAGGACGCCCCGCGGAGCTTTATCGTGTTGTTACCTGGTCTGACCATACAACGGCTCTCGTCACCTCTTGGGGGAAATGGAGGAATTCGCCCCAGCTGGCTCGCGGACGAGCCGTCGGGTCTGACGAGCCGGATCCCGCCCCGTCGTGCCGGGCCGCACGGCGGGGCGTCCCGTTGCCGGGGGCCTCCCCTTCACCCGTACGCGCTGTGGACCCGCGTCCGGGTGGAGCGTCGACCATCGATCCCACCTCGGACAACGACCGCCGGGCCGGGTGGTGACGCGATCCGTTCCCGCAACCCCCGCGTGCGCGAGCCCCGTGCGTCGGAGGCGCGACGTAGGCTGCCCTGCATGCGAATCGGAGCCCACGTCGATCCGACCGACCCGCTGGCCGAGGCGGCCGCCCGGGACGCCGAGGCGGTGCAGTTCTTCCTCGCCGACCCCCAGGGCTGGAAGGCCCCGAAGCCGCGTGAGGACGCCGAGCGCCTGCGCGCGGCCGACGTCGACCTCTACGTGCACGCGCCGTACGTCATCAACGTGGCCACCCTGAACAACCGGATCCGCATCCCGAGCCGCAAGCTGCTGCTCAGCCACGCCGCCGCCGCGGCGACGGTCGGCGCCAGGGGGCTGATCGTGCACGGCGGGCACGTCAACGCCGGTGACGACCTCGCCGCCGGCTTCGACAACTGGCGGAAGACCTTCGCGTACGCGGCGGACTCCGGCGGCTTCCCGCTCCCCATCCTGATCGAGAACACCGCGGGCGGCGACAACGCCTGCGCCCGGCACCTGGACGCGCTGGCCCGGCTCTGGGACGCGCTAGGCGACTACGAGGTGGGCTTCTGCCTCGACACCTGCCACGCCCACGCCGGGGGCGAGGAGCTGCTGGGGCTGGTCGACCGGGTGAAGGCGATCACCGGCCGGATCGACCTGATCCACGCGAACAACTCCAAGGGCACGTTCAACTCCGGCCAGGACCGGCACGACAACCTCACCGGCGGGACGATCGACCCGGAGCTGGTCGTCGCGGTGATCCGGGCGGCGGGCGCGCCGGTGATCGTGGAGACCCCCGGCGGCGTCGAGGGCCAGGCCGCCGACATCGCCTTCCTGCGCGGACAGCTGGGCGCCGCGGCATGACCACCGAGCAGTCCGACGCGGCCGGCGGCCGGGCCGGCAGCGCCCCGCGACCGGCGGCCGGCGACACCCCGCCCGACACGACCCCGGACAGCCGCGCCGAGCCCGGCAAGGCCGAGATCGCGAGCGCCGGGACCGACGGCAAGGCCCGAACCGACAGCAAGGCGGAGACGGGCGACCAGGCCGAGGCGGGCGACGAGGCGAAGGCGGGCCGGTCCGGGACCGGCGACAAGGCGAAGGCCGGCGACGCGGCCAAACGCGGCGATAAGGACGGGGAGGAGGCCGGGGATCCCTGGACCGCGTTCGGTCCGGCCCCCGACCCCGTGCTCACCCGGCCCCGCCGGGCCGTCCGCGCCGTGGGCCGGTTCCTGGTGCACGAGTGGACCCTGGCCGCCGTGGGCTCCCTGGCGCTGGCCGTGCTGATGACCTGGCCCACGCTGCGCTACCCGCGCTACACCCTGCCGCAGGACTACTGGGACCCGAGCCTCCAGTCCTGGCAGGTCGCCTGGTCCGGGCACATCCTGCTGACCGACCCGGGGCAGCTGTGGAGCTCGAACACGTTCTTCCCGGAGCCGTGGAGCTTCGCCTTCTCCGACACCCTGCTCGGGTACGCCCCGGCCGGCATGATCGGGGTCGGCCCCGAGGACGCCCTGCTGCGCTACAACATCCTGTTCGTGCTGGCCCACGCGCTCGCCACGTTCGGGGCGTACGCGCTGGCGCGGCAGCTCGGCGCGGGCCGGATCGGCAGCGCGGTGGCCGGGGCGAGCTACGCCTACGCCCCGTGGCTGCTGGCCCAGGCCGGGCACCTGCACATCCTCTCCAACGGCGGCATCCCGCTGGCGCTGGCCATGCTGGCCCGGGGGCACGGCTGGTCGCTGCGGCACGGCTACCGGCCGCGGCGCCGGCACGCCGGCTGGGCGTTCGCCGGCTGGCTGGTGGCCGCGTGGCAGCTCAGTCTCGGCTTCGGCATCGGGCTGCCGTTCGCGTACCTGCTGGCCGCTGTCGTGCTGGTCTCGGCGGTCGTCTGGTTCGTGCGGCGCCGGGTGAAGCGCCCGTTCGGCCGGCGGCTGTTCCTGGCCGACCTGCTCGGCGGGCTGGTCTTCGCCGCGGTGGGCGCCGCGCTGGCCGTGCCGTACTTCAAGGTGGCGGAGCTGCACCCGAACGCCGCGCGGACGCTGGGCGACATCCAGCTCTACTCGCCGCCGGCCAGCGGGTTCTTCACCGCTCCGGCCGAGTCGCGGATCTGGGGTGAGCTGCACGAGGGGGCCCGGGCCGCGCTGCCCTGGCACCCGGAGATGACGTTGCTGCCGGGTTTCGTGCTCTACGCGCTGGCCGCCGGCGGGCTGTTCTTCTCGGTCTGGCGGGTCCGCCACCGGCTCTTCCTGCTGGCCGGGGTGCTGGTCACGATGGCGCTGGCCATGGGCACCCGGTTCCTGGGCGGCCGGTTCACCTACGTGCCGCTCTTCGAGCACCTGCCGGGCTGGAACGGATTGCGCACGCCGGGCCGGATGATGCTCTGGGCCACCCTCCTGCTCGGCCTGCTCGCGGCCGGCGCGGTGACCGCGTTCTGCGCCCGGGTACGCGAACTCGCCGCCGAGCGGGTCCCGCCGTGGCCGGGCCCGTGGCTGCGGCTGGCCACCCTGGTGCCGCTGCTGCTGGTCGTGGTGGAGGGGTTGAACGTCACCCCGCACCCGGTGGTGCCGCGGCAGCCCGCGGTGATGCGCACGGTGGACGGCCCGATGCTGGTGCTGCCGAGCAGCCAGAACCTGGACCAGCCGGTGATGCTCTGGTCGACCGACCGGTTCCAGCGGATGGTCAACGGCGGCAGCGGGTTCACCCCGGACTCCCAGGCCCAGGCACGCGAGTTCACGGTCAGCTTCCCCGACTTCGCCAGCGTCGACTACCTGCGCCGGCGGGGCGTGAAGAACGTGGTGGTGCTCCGCGACCGGCTGGGCGGCACCCCGTGGGAGGGGATGCTCGACCGGCCGGTCGACGGGCTGGGCGTGACCCGGGAAGAGGTCGGCGACGCGGTGGTCTACCGCCTCTGACCGGGTCCCCGGTCAGGCGGTGACCGGCTCGGCGGGTCGGTCGACGGCGGCGGGGCGGTGCCGCCAGCGCTGGTACCAGGGCGCGTCCTCGGCGCCGTCGAGCACGCCGCCGTCGGGGTCGTCGGCGTAGGTGTCCCGGACGGCGTCCCGCTCGGGGCGCAGAATGTCCCGGATCACGAAGCCGCAGAGCACCGCCACGGTGATCAGGCGCAGGCTGGCGGCCAGCACGAAGACGCCCTCGGGGAAGACCGGCCGGGTGGTGGCCGCGCCGAGCAGCTCGCCGTAGAAGGCGGCGAAGTAGCAGACCTCGGCGACCTGCCAGGCCAGGAAGGCGCCCCAGCGTGGCCGGGCGAGCACCGCCAGCGGGAGCAGCCACAGCACGAACTGCTGGGACCAGACCTTGCTGAAGATCAGGAAGGCGGCGACCACCAGGAAGGCCAGCTGGGCGAGCCGGGGCCGGCGCGGTGCGAGCAGCGCCAGCGCGGCGACGCCGGCGCAGGCCAGGCCGAAGAGCAGGTACGACACCCAGTTGAGGGTGGAGATGTGCACGTTCAGCCACTCGAAGGGCCCGAGGTCGCCGGGCGCGGACGGGCTGACCCGGCCGTCGAGGTAGCGGCCGATGTACCAGAGCGTGCCCCAGTCGATCGGCCGGGTGGTGTTCAGGTCGAAGAACCTGCCCCAGCTCTCGGGGTAGGGGATCGCCACCGGGAGGTTCACCACCACGACCGTCAGCGCGGCCGCGCCGACGGACACGACGGCGTGCAGGATGCGGCCGGCGCGGACCGCGAGCACCAGGATCGGCCCGAGGATGAACAGTGGCCACAGCTTCGCCGCGCCGCCGAGTCCGAGCAGCACCCCGGCCAGACCGGCGAGCAGGACACCGGCGAGGTCGAGTCGGGTGCGCGCCCAGGCCCACAGCCCGAAGGCGGCCAGCCCGACGGCGAGCAGGTCCCAGTTGACGGTGGCGGTGAGCACGAGGGCCGGTGAGAGCGCGAAGAGGGCGGCGTCCCAGGGTCGTCGGCGCCGCAGGCTGAGGATCACGGCGACGGTGGCGACGGCCAACGCGCTGAGCACCAGCGCGTTGAGGTTGTAGAACCACTGCCCCTGGTTGATGCCGGGGTTGTCGACGCCGAGGGCGTGCACCGGCAGGCCGAGCGCGCCCATGAAGTAGCCGGTCAGCACCGGGTACTCCACCGGGTGGTCGGCGTACGGGACCTTGCCCTCGTTGAGCCCCTCGGCGTAGTAGAGGGCCAGCACGTCGGTGTAGCACATCCGCGTGTACTGGACGTTGTTCTGCCAGGCGCCGTCCTGACAGGGCGACTTCTGCACCCAGTGCAGGGCCAGCGTCAGGCAGACCAGGGCCAGCACGATCCGCGCCGCGGTCCAGAACCGGCCCTCCCGGCCGGCGGGCCGGTCCAGGGCGACGGCGTGGTCACCCAGCGGGCCGCCGATCAGCCCGGCGGCGCCGCGGACGAAGCCGTCCGAGCGGGACGGGTGGTCCACGACGGCTCCAGGTCGTCCCGCGGACGCGGACGTGCCGAGCTGGAGTTGCCGGTCGGACCCGTTCTCGTCGATGCCTGCGGTCGACTCGGTGCTCATGGAGAGGCATCCTGCCGTACGCCGGGCCCCGCCGTCGCGCCTCGCGCGCAGAAATTCCGGTACGCGGAACGCCGACGGCGGCCGGACCAGGTTGGTCCGGCCGCCGTCGTCAGGCCGTGGGCGTCAGTAGGCCTGCCGGGTCGGTGGTGTGCTCGGCAGCAGGCCGCCACCGCCCCCACCGGGGCCGCCGCCACCCGGGCCGCCGCCACCCGGACCGCCACCGCCGGGGGTGCCACCGCCGGGGGTGCCGCCGGGACAGAACAGGCCCAGCGGGTCGCAGCCCGGCTGCTGGCCCGGCTGCGTCGGGTCCGGCGGCGGCGGCTCGCCGTTGCCGGCGTCGTCCTTGCCGACGTGCGCGGCCGGCGGGAAGTCCACCTGCTCCTGGCCCTTGAGCGCCTCGTTCATGAAGCGCTGGAAGATCGCGCCGGGCATCCTGGCACCGCTGATGTCGTTGCCGTTCTTGTCCTTGATCGCCTTGCGGTCCTTGACGTTACCCACCCAGACGGCCGTGGCGAGCTGCGGCGTGTAACCGATCATCCAGGCGTCGCCGTTGCGGGTGCTGCCGTCACCGAGTTCCCAGGTACCGGTCTTCTCGGCGGCCTTGCGGCCGTCGTCCAGGCGGCGGTTCACGTGGCCCGGGTACTGCTCGAGCACGGAGGTGACGTCGGCGACGATGCCCTTGTCGATCCGCTGCTGTCCCTTGAGCTTCTCCCCGCCGACCGTGTCCCACTTGCCGGTGACCGTGTTCTGCTTCTGCACCAGCTTCACGAAGTGCGCCTTGTTGTAGACACCCTGGTTGGCGAAGGTCGCCACGCCGTTGGCGTGGTCGAGCACGGTGATCGGGTACTGGCCGTAGCCGACCACGTGGAAGAACGGTGCCGGGGCCAGGTCCTTCGGGTCGGCCTTGGTGAGGTCGTGCGGCGTCGCCGGATTGGTGTCGGTCTGCCACATCGTGGTCACGCCGGCCTGCTTGGCCATGTCAATTACCTTGTCCGGGCCGATCTGCTCGGTGATGTAGTAGAACGGCACGTTCAGCGACTTGAGGGTCGACTGCTCAAGGGTGCAGGAGTCGCCACAGGAGACCTTGTCGGCACCGGCGTTGCTGACCTTGAACTTCGTGCCCTCCGGGGTGAACGCCGAGCCCTTCCACCGCGACTTGATGGAGATGTCCGCCTTGAGCGCCGCGGCCAGCGTGTAGATCTTGAAGCTTGAACCCGGCGAGTGCCCGCCGCTGACCACGCCGTTCTCGTTGTTCTTGCCGGCGTAGTCGGTGCCGGTGCCGTTGTCTCCGCCGTAGTAGGCGAGCACCCGCCCGGTCTTCGGGTCGATCGACACCACGGCGGCCATCAGGTTCTTCGGCTGCCCGTAGAGCTCGGAGCCCTTCTTGGCCCGCTGGGCGGCGTCGAGCGCCGCCTCCTGCATCTTCTTGTTGATGGTGGTGGTGATCTTGTAGCCGCCCCGGCTCAACGCCTTCGCGCAGAGCGGCTTCTTGTCGGTCACCTCGGCCTCGTTGTCGGTGCAGAGCTTCATCTCGCGCAGTTCCTGCGAGACATAGTTGACGACGTTGCCGTACGGGGTGTCGATGCCGAAGCCGCCGCCGTTGTTCTTCGTGGGCTTCTGCAGCGTCTTGGTCGGGTACTCGGTGGGATGCTGCGGCATGTTCGGCGCGTCGAGCCACTTCTCGGTGATCATGCCGTTGATGACGTAGTTCCACCGGTCCAGCGCGGCCTGCGGGTTGATCGCCGGGTCGTAACCCTTGTGACCCGTGCTCGTGTCGGGCTCGGGCTGCTTGATGAGCGCGGCGAGCACGGCCGCCTCCGCCACGGTCAGCTTGGAGACGTCCTTCTTGAAGTACGTCTGCGCCGCCGCCTGGATGCCGTACGCGCCGCGGCCGAAGTAGATCACGTTCAGGTAGTGCTGCATGATCGTGCGCTTGTCGTACTTGTCGTTCAGCTTGGAGGCGAGGATCGCCTCCTTCACCTTGCGGCCGTACGTGTCCTGGTTCAGGTTGTCGAACGCGTTGCGGGCGTACTGCTGGGTGATCGTCGAGGCGCCCTGCTTGTCGCCGCCGCTGATGTTGTTCCAGGCGGCCCGGGCGATGCCCTTGTAGTCCACACCGGAGTGCCGGTAGAAGTTCCGGTCCTCGGCCGCGGCGACGGCGTGCTGGACCCACTCCGGGATCTGCTCGATGGTGACCAGCTGCCGGTTCTGGTCACCGATCTTGGCGATGGCCGTCTTGCCGGTGCTGTCGTAGATGGTGGTCGACAGCGGCGGGATGGTGTCCTCGGGCAGCGGCACCTTCTGCGAGTACCAGGTGAAGCCGACCACGCCCATGCCGGCGAGCATGATGAAGACGGCGAACCCGGCGATCATGATGTTGATGCGCCGGCGCTTCTTCGCCCGGGCCCGCGACGCCGGGTCGTCCCCGCGCCCGCCGCGACCACCCCGGCCGGGGCCGGTCGGACCGCCGGGCCCACCGGGGCCGCCACCGGCCATGCCGGGCACGCCGGCCCGGGCCACCGTGGCCCGGCCGCCCACGGCCGCCGAGCCGACGCTCGCCCGCCCGGCCGTGCCGACGCTCGCCGCGCCGACGGACGCACGCCCGGCCGGTGCTCCCGGGGACACCGGCACGGAAGCCCGCCCGCCGGGTGCTGGCGAGACGGGCACCGAGGCGCGTCCCGGGCCGGCCCGGCCCACGGAGGCCGAGCCCGCGGCACCGCGGGGTGCCGGTGCCGCGCCGCCGACCGAGGCCCGGCCGCCGGACGCGGAGCCGCGCGGCGTCACGGAGGCCCGGGCCGAGGCAGCGCCCTCGGACCCGGAGGACCAGCCGTTCCCGTGCGGGTCGCCGTTCGGGCCCGGGATCTGGGCCCGCCCACGCGAAGAACTGGGATCGCCGTAGTTCATTCCTCACACCCTGCCGGTCGCGGTGGGGCGCGGACGCGCCGCCACCGGGTTGCCGTGAGATGGAACACGAGACGCTACACCCCGGGCGTGCCGGGGCGCAGGCGTCAAATCCGACCTATTCGGACCAATCAGACCTAGCAGCTGTCGCTCGCCCCGCCCATGGATCAGGTCGGGATCGATCGGGACAGCCGGGTTCACCGTTGGGCCTCTCGCCTTCGCCGAGGGGTGGAGCCGGTCGCGGTCTCCTGCTCCACCGCATCCTCCGTGCCGCCGGCCAGACCGTCCCGGCCGAGCAGGAACTGCTCGACGAGATGGTTCCAGTCACAGCCGGGGCACACCTCCACCACGAACACCTGGAACTCACGCAGGGTCATCGCCAGGACGGGCAACTCCGCCCGGGTACGCGCCTGGCCGGCCGACTGCTTGAGTTCGTCGCCGTAAATGTAGTGGACGTGGATGAGGTTCTCACTGCGGCAGATCGGGCAGCGCTGGTCGGTGGGCTCGCCGTGGAAGCGGGCGGCGTTCTTCAGGTACGGCGAGGCGTCGCAGACGTCGTACGTGCCGATCCGCCCGGCGAGGAGTTCACGCAGCACCGCTCGCTTCTGGAGCGAGTAGTCGACCACCTGGCGCTGCGTACGCATGCGGCAAAGGGTACGCGGTCCGGCGGGACGAGGCGACCACCGTCACGATCCGTGACGACAGAACCGCGTAATCGGGGGTTTGCCCTGATCATGCGTCTCCGCTAACGTGCGATGTATCGGTTCGATACATCGCGGCGGTTACCACTCCGCGCCGGGGGTAAGAAGGGATGGCCCGTGCTCGAACTCGCCATCCTGGGCCTCCTGCAGGAGGCTCCGATGCACGGCTACGAGCTGCGTAAGGAGTTGACCGCCAAGCTCGGCGCGATCCGGGCGGCGATCAGCTACGGCTCGCTCTACCCGACCCTGCGCCGGCTGCAGGCGGCGGGATGGATCATCGAAGCCGCCGAGACACCCGCGACCGCCGAGGAGGTTCCCGCGCTGACCAGCCGACGCGGTCGGGTGGTCTACACCATTACCGCGGAGGGCAAGGAACGCTTCGCCCAGCTCATAGCGCAGGCTGGACCCGAGACGTACGACGACACGGGCTTCGGCGTGCACTTCGCGTTCTTCGCCCGGACCGACCAGGCCACCCGGCTCCGGATCCTGGAAGGTCGTCGCCGGAAGATCGAGGAGCGTCGCGAGGGCCTTCGTGACGTGCTCGGCCGGGCAGCCGAGCGGCTCGACGCGTACACCCTGGAACTGCAACGCCACGGGCTCGACGCCTGTGAGCGCGAGGTCCGCTGGCTGGAGGAGCTCATCGCCAACGAGCGCTCCGGCCGAGCCCCGACGGTCCCCCAACCCGGGACGACCGGCGGCCGAGGAGAAAACGACAGCCCGCCCCCGCCTGGAGAGTCCAGGACGAAGCGGCCGTGATGAAGAAGAAGGAGGCAGACGTTATGGGCTCCGTCCGCGTCGCCATCGTCGGTGTAGGTAACTGCGCCTCGTCCCTCGTGCAGGGCGTGGAGTACTACCGGAACGCCGACCCGAACGACCGCGTCCCGGGTCTCATGCACGTCACCTTCGGCGACTACCACGTCTCGGACGTGAAGTTCGTCGCGGCGTTCGACGTGGACGCCAAGAAGGTGGGCATGGACCTCGCCGAGGCCATCGTGGCCAGCGAAAACAACACCATCAAGCTGTGCGACGTGCCGCCGACCGGCGTCACCGTGCAGCGCGGCCCGACCTTCGACGGTCTCGGCCAGTACTACCGCGAGATCATCGAGGAGTCGGACGCCGAGCCGGTCGACGTGGCCCAGGCGCTGCGCGACGCGCAGGTCGACGTGGTCGTCTCCTACCTGCCGGTGGGCTCCGAGCAGGCCGACAAGTTCTACGCCCAGGCCGCGATCGACGCGGGCTGCGCGTTCGTGAACGCCCTGCCGGTCTTCATCGCCTCCGACCCGGAGTGGGCCAAGAAGTTCGAGGACGCGGGCCTGCCGATCGTCGGTGACGACATCAAGAGCCAGGTCGGCGCCACCATCGTGCACCGCGCCCTCGCGAAGCTCTTCGAGGACCGCGGGGTCGAGCTGCTGCGCACGTACCAGCTCAACTTCGGCGGCAACATGGACTTCATGAACATGCTGGAGCGCAACCGCCTGGTCTCGAAGAAGATCTCGAAGACCCAGTCGGTGACCTCCCAGATCCCGCACGAGATGCAGAAGAGCGACGTGCACATCGGCCCGTCCGACCACGTGCCGTGGCTGGACGACCGCAAGTGGGCGTACATCCGCCTGGAGGGCCGCTCCTTCGGTGACACCCCGCTCAACGCCGAGCTCAAGCTCGAGGTGTGGGACTCCCCGAACTCGGCAGGTGTCATCATCGACGCCGTCCGGGCCGCGAAGATCGCGCTGGACCGGAAGATCGGTGGCCCGATCCTCTCCGCGTCCTCGTACTTCATGAAGTCCCCGCCGCAGCAGTACGCCGACCACGACGCGCACGCCGCCGTCGAGGCGTTCATCGCCGGCGAGGTCGAGCGCTGACGCGCTGAGCAACGGAAGGAAGGCCGGGTCCGCACGGACCCGGCCTTCTTTTTGTGTGTACGTCAGGACCAGGCGTGCCGCAGCGCCACGGCGGCTTCCAACTCCAGCAGGGTCACCTTGCGCGGCAGCCCGCCGCCGAAGCCCACCAGCTTGCCGCCCGCCCCGACGATCCGGTGACAGGGCACGATCACGGGTATCGGGTTGCGGTTGCAGGCCACCCCGACCGCCCGGGCCGCCCCCGGATCGCCGACCGCCTTCGCCACCTCGCCGTAGGTCTTCGTCTCCCCGTAGGGGATGAGGGTCATCTCCCGCCACACCGCGCGCTCGAACTCCGAGCCGCGCGGCGCCACCACCGGCACGGTGAACCCGGTCAGCTCACCGGCGAAGTACGCCCGCAACTCGGCCACCGCCAGCCGGGCGACCTCGTCGCCGGGCTCCTCGGTCGCCGACGCCACCCGGCCGAAGTGCGCCCCGCGGACGGCGTCGGCGTCGGTGCCGACGGAGAACTCCCCGATGGGCGAGTCGAGCACGGTCCAACGCATGTCGCCCATTGTCCCGCGCCATGAGGCAAAGTTCCTCCCGCCCCGGGCGTCTGAGCTACGGAGGTGGGCGGTGGCAGAGGTCGACGGGGAGTTCACCGCGTTCGTCAACGAACGGGGAGCGGCCCTGCTGCGCGTCGCGTACGCGCTCGCCGGGAACCAGCACGCGGCGGAGGACCTGCTCCAGAACGCGCTGGCCAAGGCGTACGCCCGCTGGCCCCGCATCCGCGGCGACGCCGAGCCGTACGTGAAACGGATCCTCTACCACGACCAGGTCTCCGGCTGGCGGCGCCGGGCGCGGCGCCCGGAGGTGCCGCTGGCGGAGCTGCCGGAGCGGGCGGTGACCGGCGAGGACGACAGCGACCTGCGGCTGCTCCTCCGGGACGCCCTGCGGGCACTGCCTCCCCGGCAGCGGGCCGTGCTGACCCTGCGCTACCTGGAGGACCTGAGCGTCGAACAGACCGCGGCGCTGCTCGGCTGCCGGACCGGCACGGTGGCCAGCCAGAGCGCCAAGGCTCTGGCCAAGCTCCGCCAGCTGGTGCCGGGGCTGGACGAGCGGACCAGCCGAACGGAGGTGACCCGATGAGCACGTCGCTGGACGAGACCCTCCGGGCGGCCGTACGCGAGCTCGCGGACCACGCCGGCCCCGCGCCGGACCTGGCCGCCCGGGCGCTCGGCCGGGGTCGGCGGCTGCGCCGCCGGCGGAGAATGGCCGCGGCCGGCGCCGCAGTGGTCGCGGTCGTGGCCGTCACCCTGCCGTTCGTGCTGCTCCGGCCCCGGCCGGCTCCGCCACCGACGACGCCACCGGTGACCGCTGTTCCGTCGCCGGCGATGCGGCCGACGCCCGGCGCGGACTGGGCCGGGAGACCGCTGGTGCTGCCCGGCGACTGGGTGGTGACCCGGGCGCAGGGCACCGGTGGCTCCGGTAACGGGGTCCTGCTCGACCGGAAACGGGGTCGCTACTTCAGCACCGACCGCTACGACGGCATCTTCCCGGCGCCGACCGGCTCCCTCGTCGCCGTGCGGGAGGACGACCGGCCCCGGGAGATCGGCCTGTTCGACCTGGCCAGCGGAAAGACCCGCTGGCACGAGGTGGGCCGCGCGCTCTCCGTGCCGCGCTGGTCGCCGGACGGACGGCGGCTGCTGTTCACCACGACCCAGCTCGACCACGAGGGCTTCATCGTGCTGGAGGTGGACGGCACGAAGCACACCTACCGGGTGGATCGGCGGGCGTACTTCTGCACCGACCACTGCGACTTCACCTGGATGCCGGACGCCCGGGAGGTCGCGCTGCCGCAGACCGGTGGGAGCGGCCACAACGAGGCTGTGCGGGACGAGCGGCGGGGGGTGCAGCTCTTCTCCGCCGACGACGGCCGGCCCACCAGGCTGCTTCCCGTGCCCGGCGACCCGGCCGGCCCGTGGGCGTGGTCGCCCGACGGCAGGCTCGTGGTCGTGCAGGGCCAGCAGGAGCCGCTGCTGGTCGAGGCGGCGACCGGCCGGGTGGTGAACCCGCTGCCCGCCGCCGACGTCGTCTGGGTCACCGACGACCGGCTGCTCTACCGGCGGCCGCACGGGTCGCGGGACTTCGTGCTCGCCGACACGTCCGGCCGCGAACTGGTCCGCCAGCCGCTGCCGAAGCAGCTGGTCGATCTTGAGGTGAGTGTCGCTCCCCGCTGACCGTTCGGGCGGTCGTTGATGTTGCGCGACGTCGATACCGTGCAGGTCGTGGCCACGGGGACGCTCATCTTCCTGATCATCGGCGGGGCCGGGGTCGGCGTGCTGACGCTCGCCCTGCTCGGGTCGGGCGTGCTCCACCTCGGCCATCCGGACGTCGACGGGCCGGTGTCGCTGGAGGCGGTCGCCGGGTTCACCGGGGCGTTCGGCTTCGGCGCCGCGATAGTCAACGAACTGCTCGGTGGGCGTACCCCCGGAATGATCGCGGCTGCGGTGGCCGGCGGCGCGTTCGCCGCCGTGCCCACCGGCTGGCTGGCGGCCCGGCTCAGCCGCGCGGCCCGGAACATGCGCACGGACGCCACGCCGACCCGGGACCACCTGGTCGGCGCGATCGGCCTGGTGGTGACCCCGGTCCCCGCCGCCGGCTACGGCGAGGTCCGGGTACGCCTCGCCGGCCAGCCGGTCAAACTCAACGCCCGCGCCGACCATCCCATCCCGGTCGGCGCCCGGATCTTCGTGGTCGAAGCGCTCAGCGAGACCAGCGTGCACGTCGAGACCTACTGATTCCCCCAGCACAGACGGGAACTCCCATGCCCCTGCTCGTCGCCATCGGCGGCGCGGTCCTCCTCGCCGTCGTCCTCGTCCTCTTCGTGCTCTCCCGGATCAAGGTGGCCGGCCCGAACGAGGCGTTCATCGTCACCGGCCGCAAGGGCCGGACCACCCAGACCGCCGACGGCGGACGCTCCACCGACATGTCCGGGCAGAAGGTCGTGCTCGGCGCGTCGGTCTTCGTGCTGCCGGTGGTGCAGAAGCTCCAGTCCCTCGACCTGTCCAGCCGGCGCATCGACGTCGGCATCAAGGGCGCCGTGAGCAAGCAGGGCATCCGCACCGACCTGCACGGCGTGGCGATCGTCAAGGTCGGCGGCACCGAGGACGCCATCCGCGCGGCCGCCCAGCGGTTCCTGCACCAGCAGGACGAGATCGAGGACTTCACCCGGGAGGTGCTGGCCGGCGCGCTGCGCTCGATCGTCGGCCGGCTCACCGTCGAGGAGGTCATCCGGGACCGGGCCGCGTTCGCGAGCGCGGTTGCCGAGGAGGCCGAGCACTCGATGACCAACCAGGGTCTGGTGCTCGACACCTTCCAGCTCCAGGACATCCTGGCCGAGGGGTCCTACCTGTCCGACCTCGGCCGGCCCGAGGCGGCCCGGGTGCTCAAGGACGCGGCCATCGCCGAGGCGCGGGCCCGGCAGCAGGCCGAGCAGGAGCGGCTGCTCGCCGAGGAGGCGATCGCCGAGGCGAACCGCAACCTGTCGCTCAAGCAGGCCGCCATCCAGGCCGAGATCGACGCGGCCAAGGCGAAGTCGGCGGCGGCCGGCCCGCTCGCCCAGGCCGAGCGCGACCAGGCGATCCTCTCCGAGCAGCAGAAGGTGGCCGAGCGCAACGCCGAGCTGAAGCAGCGCCAGCTCGACACCGAGGTGCGCAAGCCGGCCGACGCGGCCCGCTACAAGGTCGAGCAGGAGGCCGAGGCGGCCCGCAACGCGGCGGTGCTCAACGCGGACGCGCAGCGGCAGGCCACCATCGCGGCCGCCCAGGCCGCCGCCGAGCAGGCCCGGCTCACCGGTGAGGGCGAGCGGGCCCGGCGTGCCGCGCTGGCCGAGGCGAACGCCATCGAGGGCGCCAAGGAGGGTGAGGCGGAGCAGCGCCGGCGTTCCGCGATCGCGGAGGCGGTGGAGCGCGAGGGCCAGGCCGAGGCCGCGGCCATCCTGGCCAAGGGCCAGGCCGAGGCCGACGCGATGGCGCGCAAGGCCGAGGCGTTCGCCGCGTACGGCGAGGCCGCGGTGCTGGACCTGCTGGTCAAGGTGCTGCCGCAGGTGGTCGAGGCGGCCAGCGCCCCGATCGGCGCGATCGACAAGATGACGGTGATCTCCACCGACGGCGCCTCGTCGCTGACCAAGTCGGTCGCCGGCAACGTGGCACAGGGCCTCCAGCTCGGCAGCGACCTGACCGGCATCGACCTGGCCGGGCTGCTCGCCAAGCTGGGCGGCGCGGCCGGCGGCAGCGGCAACGGCCGGACCGCGGTGGACGGCAGCACCGTGGAGCACTGATCCGGGACGAAACGACGGCGCCCGCCGGATCCCCTCGTCGGGGAATTCCGGCGGGCGCTCTCGTGTGGGCGGGTCAGATGACCGCGACGACGAACTTCTCGCCGGTGCCGAGGCCCAGGGTCGGGCTGTTCCAGTCGACCGTACGGCTGGAGATGAGCTGGCTGGCGCCGGTGCTGCCGGCCGTGACCGCCTGCCCGTCGACGTACGCCCGCAGGTAGATCGAGCCGTCCGGGTTGTAGTCGAGGAAGTCGAACGTCTCCCACGTGCCGATCGAGGCGGACCGGGCGATCAGCGGCTTCGCGCCCGCGCTCTCCGCGGCCACGAACTTGCCGTTGACCAGCGCCTTGAGGCCGAAGAAGCCGTCACCGACGCTGACGATCTCGAACTTCTCCCAGGCCCCGACGGTGGCGGACCGGGCGATCAGCGGCAGGCTGCCGCCGCTCTCCGCGGTGACGAACTTCCCGTTGGCCAGCGACTTGATGCCGACGACGGGGGCCGCCGCGTCGAAGTCGAACTTCTCGGCCGTGCCGATCGCGGTCTTGCTGGCGATGAGCGGGGTGGTGGTGCTCGGCGCGGTGACGTACCGGCCGTTGACGGCCGCCTTCAGGCTGATCGTGCCGTCGGTGTTGTCGATGATCTGGAACTTCTCCCAGGCGCCGATCGCGGTGGAGCGGGCGATCAGCGGCTTCGCGCCCGCGCTCTCCGCGGTCACGAACTTGTTGTTGACCCGGGCGCGCAGCCCGACCAGGCCGCTGCCGGCGTCGACAACGTCGTACTTCTCCCACGCCCCGACGCCGGTGCCCCGGGCGATCAGCGGCTTGGTGCCCGCGGTCTCCGCGGTCACGTAACGGCCGTTGACCCGCGCCTTCAGCCCGTACGAGCCGCGGGCGGTGGGGACCGCGCCGACGTGCAGGAGGCGGTCCAGCGAGCCCATGGTGTCGTGCACCGCGCCGCCCACGCCGGTGGTCACGATGGAGTCGCGCACCTGCTGCGGGGTCCAGGCCGGGTGCGCCTCGAGCAGCAGCGCGGCGGCGCCCGCCACGTGCGGCGAGGCCATCGAGGTGCCGTTCATCGCCACCGAGCCGCTGGTCGTGCCCATGGCGGCGGAGACGATGCCGGTGCCCGGCGCGAAGGTGTCGAGGCAGCGGCCGTAGTTGGAGAACCAGGCCCGGAAGTCGACCCGGTCGGTGGCGCCCACCGTGATGGCCGCCGGCACGTTCGCCGGCGAGACGCCGCAGGCGTCCTGCATGCTGTTGCCGGCCGCGACGGCGTACGTGACGCCGGACGAGATCGAACGGTTGACCGCGTCGTTGACGGCCTGGTCGGTGCCGCCGAAGCCGAGGCTCATGTTCGCCACGGCCGGCTTGACGGCGTTCGCGGTGACCCAGTCGATGCCGGCCAGCACCTGCTCGGTGGTGCCGCCGCCCTCGCAGTCCAGCACCCGTACGGCGACGAGCTTGACGTCCTTGGCCACGCCGTACTTCGTGCCGCCGATGGTGCCGGCCACGTGCGTGCCGTGGCCGTCGCAGTCCTGCGCGACGGTGTCCTGCTCGACGGCGTCGTAGCCGTAGCTGGCCCGCCCGCCGAAGTCCTGGTGCTCGATGTCGATGCCGGTGTCGATGACGTACGCGGTCACCCCGGCGCCGGTGGCCGGGTAGGTGTAGACGCCGTCGGCCTTCGCGGTGGTCTGGTCGATCCGGTCCAGGCCCCAGGACGGCGTGCCGCTCTGGCTGCCGGTGGCCGACCAGCGCTGGACCGGCTGGACGTACGCGACGTCGGGGTCGGCCGCGAGCCTCTCCGCCTGCCGGCGGTTCATGCTGGCCGAGTAGCCGTGCAGCGCCTTGCTGAACACCCGGCGCACCGACCCGCCGTGCTCGTCGGTGAGCGCCGAGGCGCTGGCCCGCACCTCGGCGGGGGTGGCCTTGCCGTCCTTGAGGACGACGATGTAGCGGTCCGGCACCGCGTCCGCGGTGCCAGCGCCCCGGACCTCGGCCCGCGGCGGGTCGGTCGGGTCGGCCAGGGCGGGGCCGCCGGTGGCGGCGCAGAGGATCGAGGTGGCCGAGGTGAGGGCGAGCCCCACCAGCGCGGATCGGCGCAGCGCGCCGTGGCGTGTCACGAAGTGTTCTCCCCGTTCCAGGGACCGTCCGGATCGGACGGGCGGATGCGATCAGAACAGCCTCACCCTCGAAGCGGGAGGCCGGTGATGACCAACATCATGGGGGACAGATCGATCATGCGCGTCAACCGTTCGGTCGAAACGCCGGCGTATCGCCGTCAGCCGTCAGCCGACGACGCCCTGCTCCCTGGCCCAGCGCAGCAGCTCGGCCTCGGCCTCGTCCCGCTCCAGCGGGCCGCGTTCCAGCCGCAGCTCCTTGAGGTGCTGCCAGGCCCGCCCGACGACCGGGCCCGGCGGCACACCGAGCAGCTCCATGATCGCGTTGCCGTCGAGGTCGGGACGGACCCGCGCCAGGTCCTCCTCGGCGGCGATCCGGGCGATCCGCTCCTCCAGCGCGTCGTAGTCGGCGGCGAGCTGGGCCGCCTTGCGCCGGTTGCGGGTGGTGCAGTCGGAGCGGGTCAGCTTGTGCAGGCGCGACAGCAGGTCACCGGCGTCGGTGACGTAGCGGCGGACCGCCGAGTCGGTCCACTCGCCCCGGCCGTAGCCGTAGAAGCGCAGGTGCAGGCCGACCAGCTTGACCACCTGCGAGGTCACGTCCTTGGGGTAGCGCAGCGCCTTCATACGGGCCTTGGTCAGCCGGGCGCCGACCACCTCGTGGTGGTGGAAGCTGACCCGGCCGTCCGGGCCGACCGCCTTGGTGGCCGGCTTGCCGACGTCGTGCATCAGCGCGGCCATCCGCAGCACGAAGTCGCAGCCGTCCTCCTCCATCGACATGGCGTTGCTGACCACGGTCAGCGTGTGCTCGTAGACGTCCTTGTGCTGGGCGTGCTCGTCGATCTCCAGCTTCAGCCCGGTCAGCTCGGGCAGGAAGCGGTCGGCCAGCCCGGTGTCGACCAGCAGGCGCAGCCCGGTGATCGGGTCGGCGCCGCAGAGCAGCTTCGTGAACTCGTCCCGGATCCGCTCGGCGGTGATCCGGTCCAGGTCGGCGGCCATCCGGGCCATCGCCTCGCCGACGTCCGGGTGGACCGTGAAACGGAGTTGGGCGGCGAACCGCGCCGCGCGCAGCATCCGCAGGGGGTCGTCCCGGAACGACTCCTGCGGCGTGCCGGGGGTACGGATGATCTTGGCGGCCAGGTCGGCCAGGCCGCCGTACGGGTCGGTGAACCGGTGGTCGGGAAGGCTTACCGCCATCGCGTTGACGGTGAAGTCCCGGCGCTTCAGGTCGTCGACGAGGTTGGTCCCGTACTCGACGATCGGGTTCCGGCTGACCTGGTCGTACGCCTCCGCGCGGAAGGTGGTGATCTCCAGCCGGAGCCCGTCGCGCTGGCAACCGATGGTGCCGAACTCCCGCCCGGTCTCCCAGATCGACTCGGCCCAACCCCGGATGATCCGGATGGTCTCGTCCGGATGGGCGTCGGTGCAGAAGTCCAGATCGTCACCGAGGCGGCCGAGCAGGGCGTCCCGGACCGAACCGCCCACCAGGTGCAGTTCGTGACCGGCCTGAGCGAAACGCCGGCCCAGCTCGTCGGCGACGGGCGAGACGCGGAGCAGCTCGGCGACGGCGTTGCGCTGCGCGGCGGTCAGCTCGCGGCGTTCGGCGGCGTGGGAGGCGGAGACTTCGGACATGGGACCGCCAGCCTATCGGGCCGGGGCCCGATCAACTGCGCCGGGCGCGGGTATGCCACCGAGGTTGACTAAGGTCTCGGGTGTACGGGCCCGGAGGTCCGGCTGCGACGTACCCCTTGGAGGCTGGAGATGAGCGGCGGCCTGTACCGCAGCGCCAACGCGCACGGCGGCAGCCAGCCGCCGGACGACGAGGCGACATTCATCTCGGCCGAGCCGCTCAACCAGCCGGCCGTGGAGGCCACCGCGCCGCCGCAGGAGGTGGTCGCGGAGACCAGCGCCGCGGCGAACAGCGCGGTGATGGCGATCGGCAGCCTGGTCAGCCGGGGTACGGGCTTCATCCGCAACCTGATGATCGGCGCCGCCCTCGGCAACGCGGTCGGCAACGTGTACACCACGGCGCAGTTCCTGCCCAACCAGGTGTACGAGTTCCTCCTCGGCGGCGTGCTCACCAGCGTGCTGATCCCGGTGCTGGTCCGCCGCCGCAAGGTCGACCCGGACCGGGGCGAGGCGTACGCCCAGCGGCTGCTCTCCCTGGCGGTGCTCGCCCTGGCCGTGACCGCACTGCTGGCGATGGTCTCCGCCCCGGTGCTCACCGCGATCTACGCGGCCGGCAAGGACGACACGTACAAGGGCCTGGTCAACGACCTGTCCTACCTGATGCTGCCGATGCTGTTCTTCACCGGCGTGAGCGCGCTGATCGCCGCGGTACTGAACACGCGGGGGCACTTCGCCGCCCCGATGTGGGCGCCGATCCTCAACAACCTCGTGGTCATCGGCACCTTCGGGCTGTACGTCGCCCTGTACGGCGCCCGGGCGCTCCAGCCGGACCAGATGGGCGCGGGCCGGATCCTGCTGGTCGGCGGCGGCACCCTGCTCGGCGTGGCGGTGCAGACGCTGGGCCTGCTGCCGGCGCTGCGCAAGGTCGGCTTCCGGTGGAAGTGGCGGTTCGACTTCCGCGAACTCGGCCTTCGCGAGCTGGCCCGGCTCGGTGGCTGGATGTTCTGCTACGTCGGGGTCAACCAGCTCGGCCTGTTCGTGGTGGTCAACCTGCTGACCCGGGCCGCCGGGTCGAAGAACGCCGGCCTGCTGATCTACAACAACGTCTTCCTCCTGCTGATGATGGCGCACGGCATCATCGCCGTCTCGATCATCACGGCGCTGATGCCACGGATGAGCGCCGCCGCCGCCGAGGGCCGGTTCCGCGACGTCACCGCCGACCTGTCCCGGGGCACCCGGATGGTCACCGCGGTGCTCGCCCCGATCGCCGTCTGCTACGCGGTGCTCGCCGGCCCGATCTCCGTGGTGGTCTTCCGGTACGGCGCCTTCACCGGCGACAACGCGGTGGCCACCTCGACCGTGCTGCTGGTCGCGGCGCTCGGCCTGGTCCCGTTCGCGATCAGCCAGCTCTTCACCTTCGCCTTCTACGCGCTGCCGGACACCCGCACCCCGGCGCTTGTCAACATCCCGGTGGTGGCGCTGCGGGTGCTCCTCCAGGTCGGCCTCTTCCTCGCCTTCTCGGCCACCTTCGCGGCGGCCGGCATGATGCTCGGCAACGCGATCTCCTACGTGGCCGCGGCGATCATCTCGGCGATGCTGCTGCGGCCGCGGGTGGGCCGGATCGGGCTGGGCGGGATCATGCGGACCATGGGCCGGGTGGTGATCGCCGCGCTGGGCGCGGCCCTGGTCGGCCTCCTGGTGGTGAAGCTGCTCCCCGGCGATCCGGCGCACCTGAGCTGGCTGGCCGCCGCCGTCCAGCTGGTGATCGGTGGCGCGGTGATCGGCGTGACCTACCTCGGGCTGGCCATGGCGCTGCGGATCGGCGAGATCACCGAGGTGGTCGGGATGGTCCGGCGCCGGCTCGGGCGCTGACCTCGACCGGCGCCGATGACGGACGGTGAACGAGGATCACCAGCCTGGGGATACGGCTGTGGATAACCCCGGGTTCCGCCGCCCAATGGGCCTCTCGGCCTGTGGACAACCAACCGTACGGCTGAGGGTGGCCAGGCCGGAGCCGGGGAAACCCACGCCGGCTCACGGGCGGCCGCCACACCGGTCGCCCCTGCGCCGACTACTTGCCGTCAACCTCTAGATTGGGCGTGCATGTCCCGGCGACCTGGCCGGACGCGGCCGTTACCCGGCCGATGCCCGGCGTCACTGGTGTCCCGACGGCTCCGGCGGGAAGATGACATGTCGGAGAACCGGGCATCCCGGGTAAGGTCGCTCTCGACGGGCACGGCAGGTGCCGACGTGGGCGTCGACACCGGTCTGCCGGTTCCATCCAAGGCAGAGCGGGAAGCCACATGCCCAGCAGCACGGGTCCATCGATCGACACGATCACCGAGGGAGGACGGGTGACCCAGGTCGGCGAGGGTCAGGAGGCGGAGGAGACCTCTCCTCCGGTCGTGACCTTCGGTGCTCCCACGGCCGGTGAGGTCCTTGCCGAGCGGTACGAGCTGGTCGAGCACATCAACAACGACAGCGCGGGCCGGCTCGTCTGGCGCGGGGTCGACGTGATCTTGCGCCGTCCCGTCGCGGTGGTCCTCCGCTACCCGGGTGGCGACTCCGCCACCGAGATGCTCCAGGCCGCCGTCGCCGCCAGCCGGGTGATCCACCCCAACCTGGTCGGCGTCTACGACGCGATCGACGAGGACGACCGGGCCTACGTGGTCCGCGAGTGGGTGGACGGCCAGTCGCTGCGGGAACTGGTCGCCGCCGACGGTCCGCTGGACCCGGCCCGGGCCACCGCCATCGGCAGCGCGGTGGCCAGCGCCCTCGCCGCCGTCCACGCCACCGGCATGGTGCACGGCAACGTCCACCCCGGCACCGTGATGATCAGCGACGACGCCCGCGTGGTCCTGGCCGACGCCCGGACCGACGGGGCGGACAGCCAGGAGAACGACCTCCGGGCGGTCGGCGGCGTGCTCTACTTCGCCCTGACCGGGCACTGGCCGCACGGCGAGGCCCCGCTGCACGGCGCCACCGCCGGGCACGGCCGCGCCGCCCTCCCCGACGCGGTCCGCGACGCCGGCGGCGCCATCGCCGCGCCCCGCCAGGTGCGGGCCGGGGTGCCGGCGTACCTCGACGACCTCACCATGGACCTGCTCGACCCGGAGATCGCCCCGCCCTCGTCGGACGTGCTGTCGGCCGAGCTCAACCGGCTCGACATCCCCGCCGACGAGCACTTCCTGGAGCAGGCCGGTCCGCTGCGCTTCACCGCCGACACCGAGGACGAGCCCTCACCGCTGGCCGCGGCCGGCGGCCGCAAGGTCGCCCTGGGCATCGCCGGCCTGCTGGCGGTGGCCCTGGTCGGTCTGCTCATCGGGATCAGCGCCCTCGGCGGCGACGACAAGGACAAGACAAAGGAGCCGGTCTCTCAGCCGACCAGCAGCGCCCCCGCCGGCGGCGGCACCAGCGCCCCGGCCGCGCCGGTCCGAAAGCTGACCATCCAGGACGTCCGGATCATCGACCCGGAGAGCCGGGACCGCGCCGAGGTGCGGAACGCCGAGAAGGTGATCGACGGCGACCCGAACGAGGGCTGGGAGACCGCCAGCTACCGGAACAACGGCAAGTTCGGCGGCCTGAAGAAGGGCATGGGGATCTGGATCGACCTCGGTGCCCCGCGCACGGTCAAGTCGATCCAGGCCACCCTGTCGTCCACCGGCGCCTCCGCGGAGCTGCGCGCGGGCAAGAACGAGTTCCCGTCCAGCTCCTCGGGCGACAAGCAGCTGGTCGCCGCCTACACCGAGCGGATCGGGCAGCCGTTCGAGGAGCACGACGGCACCACGATGACCTTCGACGGGTTCAACCCGGAGGCGAAGTACCAGTACCTCCTCTTCTGGATCACCGAGCTGCCGGAGAAGGACAGCGGTGGCGGCTGGAAGCTCGGCGTCCAGGAAATCACGGTCCAGGGCTCGTGAGCCGCTCGCCGCACCCGGTGCACCGCCTCCGTCGGACGTGGTGATGGCGGGTCGCGGTGGGCGTACGCCCGGGCCGGCGACCGGGGACGGCCCGCCGGCCGGGGTGTCCGACCTCGACCTGCTGCGGGCGCACGTCGCCGGCGACCGCAACGCCTTCACCGAGCTGTTCCACAGGCACCGCGACCGGCTCTGGGCGGTGGCCCTGCGCACGGTGGGCGACCGCGAGGAGGCGGCCGACGCCCTCCAGGACGCCCTGCTGTCGGCGCACCGCGCCGCCGCCCGGTTCCGGGGCGACTCGGCGGTCACCACCTGGCTGCACCGGATCGTGGTCAACGCCTGCCTGGACCGGATCCGGCGGCGCCAGACGCACGCCACGGTCCCGCTGCCCGACGGGGTGCACACCGACGGGGAGCCCGGCCGGCACACCGGCGGGGTGGAGCCGGCCGCGCCGGCCCGGGACCACGACACCGCCCTGGTGGTCCGGCAGGCCCTCGCCGCGCTGCCGGCCGAGCAGCGCGCCGCGCTGGTCCTCGTGGACGTGCAGGGCTACCCGGTGGCCGAGGTGGCCCGCATGCTCGGCGTCGCCGAGGGGACGGTGAAGAGCCGGTGCGCGCGGGGGCGGGCCCGGCTGGCCGTACTCCTGGGGCACCTGCGGACCGGCTCCGACGAGCCGGCGGACGTGCCCCCGGTCACCAGCGGGAACCCGCGGCCGCCCGAGGGCGTCGGATCCACGTCGGGTTGGTCCCGGCGGGACGCCAGCCAGGAGGAGACGTGACTTCCCGGGAGTTCAGCGAGGTCGACCACGACCTGCTCGCCGACTACCTCGGCGGTGCGCTGGACGGCACCCCGGAGCAGGCCACCGTCGCCCGGCTGGTCGAGCAGGACCCGACCTGGGCCGAGGCGTACAGCGCCCTGGCCCGGGCGGTCGAGCTGGTCGACGCCGACCTGGCCGCGTGGGCCGCCGAGCCCGCCCCGGAGCTGCCGCCCACCGTGGCGGACCGGATCAACGCGGCGCTCGCCGGCGCCGGGCCGGCCCCGACCGGCGAACCGGCGTCCGACCCGGCCGAGCCGGGCCCGGCGCCGGCCGTCGTGCCGGCGCAGCCCAGCCGGAACACCCATCCGACCGGCGTGACCGACCGGCCGGGCCGGAACACCGGACCGGGGCGCCGTTCGCGGCGCTGGGCCCGGATCGCCGGTCCGGTCGTGCTGGCCGCCGCCTCGGTGACCGCTGTCGGGTTCGGGGTCAGCCACCTGGTCGACGCGGGGGCCGGCCGAGTCACCGGTGCGGCCGACAACGCGGGCAGCCGGGCCGACGACCAGGCCGCCCCGCTGGCCGCCGCGCCGTTTCGGACCACCGGGCCGGCTCGGCACAGCGGCACCGACTACACCGTTGACAGCTTCCTCGGGATGCGGACCGGGGTCACCGGACCCTCGACGCTGGAGAGCGGCAAGGCGAACTCCGCCGAGGGGCAGGACGGAGGGCGGCTCTCGGAGGCGTTCGGGCTGGAGCGGCTCGCCCGCCCCGAGGCGCTGGCCGCCTGCCTGTCGGAGATCGGCGCCGAGCACGGCGCAGCCCCGCTCACCGTCGACCTGGTCGACTACGCCCGGTTCCGGGGCAGCCCGGCGCTGGTGGTCACCTTCACGGACGCGGGCGGCGCACGGTGGGCGTGGGTGAGCGGACCCGAGTGCGGGGTTCCCGGATCCGGCGCGGACACCCGGTTCACCACGCGGGTAGGGTGAGGTCACGGTCACCCCGTCGTGTCCCGCCACGTGACGTGACCCACCGGATGACCGGCTCGGGAATCCCCGCTTCGTACGATGACGTTCTGCAAGTCAGGCGCCGGCGCCGCTGAGCCGTCGGCACTCGGGATCGACATCGGTGCGCGCCGGTGACGAACACACACATCGGGAGACGGCAGTGGACGAGGTCCGCAACCTGATCATCATCGGCTCCGGGCCGGCCGGTTACACGGCGGCGGTCTATGCCGCGCGCGCCAACCTCAATCCGCTGGTCATCGAGGGCGTGCAGTCCGGCGGCGCGCTGATGACCACCACCGAGGTGGAGAACTTCCCCGGGTTCGCGGACGGCATCCTCGGCCCCGAGCTGATGGACAACATGCGCAAGCAGGCCGAGCGGTTCGGCGCCGAGTTCCTCACGGACGACGTGACCCGGGTCGAGCTCAAGGACACCGGCGAGACCGGCTCCGACGCGGTCAGCACCGTCTGGGTCGGCGAGACCGCCTACCGGGCCAAGGCGATCATCCTCTCCACCGGCTCGGCCTGGCGCCCGCTGGGCGTGCCGGGCGAGCAGGAGTACCTGGGCCACGGCGTGTCGTCCTGCGCCACCTGTGACGGCTTCTTCTTCCGCAACCAGCACATCGTGGTGGTCGGCGGCGGCGACTCGGCGATGGAGGAGGCCAGCTTCCTCACCCGGTTCGCCGAGTCGGTGACGATCATCCACCGCCGCGACTCGTTCCGCGCCAGCAAGATCATGGCCGCCCGCGCCCTCGGCAACGAGAAGATCAAGGTCGAGTGGAACAGCGTGATCGAGGAGATCCTCGGCGAGGACGGCAAGGTCAGCGGCGTACGGGTGCGCAACGTGCACACCGGCGAGACCAAGGTGCTCGACGTCACCGGCGTCTTCGTGGCGATCGGCCACGACCCGCGCAGTGAGCTGTTCCGCGGCCAGGTGGAACTCGACGACGAGGGGTACGTGAAGGTGCAGGCGCCCAGCACCCGGACGAGCATCCCGGGTGTCTTCGCCGCCGGTGACGTGGTCGACCACACCTACCGGCAGGCGATCACGGCGGCCGGCACGGGGTGTGCCGCCGCCCTGGACGCCGAGCGCTTCATCGCCACCCTGCAAGGCTGAAAAAACGTACGAAAAGGTCCCGGAGGAGGGTTCATAGTGGGAGCAACCAAGGCGGTCACGGACGCGAGCTTCGCGAGCGACGTGCTGAAGTCCGACAAGCCGGTTCTGGTCGACTTCTGGGCGGAATGGTGCGGTCCGTGCCGCAAGGTCTCGCCGCTGCTGGAGGAGATCGCGGGCGAGATGGGCGACCAGGTCACCATCGTCAAGCTCAACATCGACGAGAACCCCGAGACGGCGCGCACCTACCGGGTGATGTCCGTGCCGACCCTGACCATCTTCAAGAACGGCGAGCCGGTGCAGTCCATCGCCGGCGCCAAGCCGAAGGGTGAGCTGGTCAAGCTCATCGAGTCGGCGCTCTGAGCCGACGTCCGACACCGCCGGAACCCCCGTCCACCCGCCCCGGGTGACGGGGGTTCCGCCTTTCCTGACCTGCCCCGAACCCGGGCCGCTCGGTGACCGGCCACGGTACGCTCCGTTAGGCGTTCGGCGGCGGGAAGCAACCCCCGTCGGGGTGCCCGGCCAGCCAGCGTCCGTGCAGAGGGGGGTCGTCGTGCGTCCCATCCGACCCGGTGACCGGGGACCCGCCGTTGCCGAGATCCGCACCGTACTCACCGGCCTGGAACTGCTCCCGGCCGGCGGCGGGGGCGACGAGTTCGACCCGGAGACCGAACGCGCGGTCCGGGCGTTCCAGCAGTCCCGCGGCCTCAGCGTGGACGGGCGGGTCGGCGCGGAGACCTGGCAGGCGCTGGACGCCGCCCGCTGGCGGTTCGGCGCGCGCACCCTCTACCACGCGGTCCCCGAGCCGCTCATCGGCGAGGACGTCCGGTCGCTCCAGGAACGGCTCCTGGAGATGGGGTACGACGTGGGCCGCGCCGACGCCATCTACGGCGTCCGCACCTCCCGCGCCGTCGCCCAGTTCCAGCGGGAGATGGGGCTGAAACCGGACGGGGCGTGCGGGCCGCACACCATCAACGCGCTCCGCCGCCTCGGCCGCAAGGTGGTCGGCGGGCGGCCGCAGTGGCTCCGCGAGTCCGACGCCATCCGACAGGCCGGGCCCACACTGGTCGGGCGGACCGTGGTGATCGACCCGGGGCACGGCGGCACCGACCCTGGCGTGGTCGTGCCCGACGGCCCGCTGCGCTGGAGCGAGGCGGACATCGTGCACGACCTGGCCAGCCGCCTGGAGGGGCGGCTCGCCGCGGCCGGCGTACGGGTGCAGCTCACCCGGGGCCCGTCCCCGCGGACCTGCCTGCCGGACGCGGACCGCGCCCAACTGGCCAACTCCCTCGGCGCCGACGTCTTCATCTCGCTGCACACCGACGGGCACGCCAACCCGGAGGCCGACGGGGTGGCCACCTACCACTACGGCACCGACAACGGCGTCACCTCGGCCACCGGGGAGCGGCTGGCCGGGCTGGTCCAGCGGGAGATCGTGGCGCGCACCGGGCTGCGGGACTGCCGCACCCACGCCAAGGCGTGGGACCTGCTGCGGCTGACCCGGATGCCGGCGGTACGCGTCGAGGTGGGCTACCTGACCTCGCCGGCCGACCGGGGCCGGCTCGTGGACCCCCGGTTCCGGGACCGGGTGGTCGAGGCCATCGTCGCCGCCGTGCAGCGGATGTACTTCCCGATCGAGCGGGACGTGCCCACCGGCTCCATCGACGTGAGCGAGCTGCGGGCGGTGGTGGCCGCCGGCACGGTGGTGGACTGAGCCCGCCGGGCCCCGTCAGCTGGTCGAGCGGGTGGCCGGAGCCGGCCGGACCGGGCGGAGCAGCGTCTCCGGGCTCATCGAGCCGAGCAGCTTCTCCAGCGCGTACTCGACGTCGGACTTCCAGCTCAGCGCGGTGCGCAACTCTAGCCGCAGCCGGGGGTAGCGCGGGTGCGGGCGGACCGTCTTGAAGCCCACCGACAGGAAGAAGTCGGCCGGTGCGAGGCAGGCCCGGGTCGGGTCGTCCCCGTCGTCGCCGAACTTCGCGTCGCCGAACGCCTCGATCGCCTTGATGCCCCGCTTGGTGAGATCCCGGGCCACCCCCTGCACCAGCATCCGGCCCAACCCACCGCCCGCGAAGGCGGGCACCACGTGGGCGGTCATGAGCAGCGCGGCGTCCGCGGAGACCGGCGAGGTGGGAAAGGCCATCGACCGCGGGACGTACGCCGGTGGGGCGTACATGACGAAACCGGCCGGCATGCCGTCGACGTACGCGAGCTTGCCGCAGGAACCCCACTCCAGGAGCGTCTGGGAGACCCAGGCCTCCTTCTCCAGGCCCGGGTCGCCGGCGGCGCACGCGCGCTCGGCGGAGACCGGGTCCAGCTCCCAGTAGACGCACTGCCGGCAGGAGCGGGGCAGGTCCTCCAGCGTGTCCAGGGTCAGACTGACCAGACGTCGCGACATGAGCACCCCACCAATGGCTCGCCAGCGGGCACCACCGCGGTCACCCGCCGCCTTCCTGCCCCCGACGAGCGATCGTACGCCCCCACCTGACGCTACGGGAGTGGACGCGCGAACGCCCACCCGTGGCGGGCAGCCGGCCGGTCCGGGATGTGGACGTACCCACATGGTGGGCCCGGTCCTGGACGGCGGCGACTACGATCGACCAACCGGCGTCCCGCGCGCCGCCATGGATGCCGGCATCGCGGGTACCACACCGGGCGGCAGCCCCGCCGACACCCGATCGAGGTGATGTCATGACCGGCACGACGCTCGACGACTACACCGACCGGTACGCCCGGCGGGTCCGGGGGATGACGGCCTCCGAGATCCGGGCACTGTTCGCGGTGGCCAGCCGGCCGGAGGTCGTCTCGCTCGCCGGTGGGGCGCCCTACATCGCGGCGCTGCCGCTCGACGCGGTCGGCGAGATGCTCGGCCGGCTCGGCGCCGAGCACGGCGCCACCACCCTCCAGTACGGCATCGGCCAGGGCACCCCGGAGCTGCGCGAGCGGATCTGCGAGGTGATGGCGCTCTCCGGGATCGACGCGTCGTGCGGCGCCTCGCCCGAGGACGTGGTGGTCACCGTCGGCGGCCAGCAGGCGCTCGACCTGGTGGCCCGCCTCTTCCTGGACCCGGGGGACGTGGTGCTCGCCGAGGGCCCGACGTACGTCGGCGCACTCGGGGTGTTCCAGGCCGCCCAGGCCCAGGTGGCGCACGTGCCGATGGACGACGAGGGGCTCATCCCGGAGGCGCTGGAGACGGCCATCGCCGACCTGGCCCGGGCCGGCCGGCGGGTCAAGTTCCTCTACACCATCCCCACCTACCAGAACCCGACCGGCGTGACGCTGAGCGAGGAGCGGCGCGAGCGGGTGCTCGACATCTGCGAGCGCGCCGGGCTGCTGGTGGTGGAGGACGACCCGTACGGCCAGCTCGGTTTCGAGGGCGAGGCGCCCGCGCCGCTGCGGGCCCGGCGCCGCGACGGTGTCTTCTACCTGAGCACCTTCTCGAAGACGTTCGCGCCCGGCCTGCGGGTCGGCTGGATCCTCGCCCCGCACGCCGTCCGCGACAAGCTGGTCATCGCCAGCGAGGCGCAGATCCTCTGCCCGAGCGGCTACGCGCAGGCCGCCGTCTCGACGTACCTCGGCACCATGCCCTGGCGGCAGCAGCTCAAGGTCTACCGGGAGGTCTACCGGGAGCGCCGCGACGCCATGCTCGACGCGCTCGCGGACCTGATGCCGGACGGCACCACCTGGACCACCCCGGCCGGCGGCCTCTTCGTCTGGGCGACCCTGCCCGACGGCCTGGACTCCAAGGCGATGATGCCGCGGGCGATCGCCGCCCGGGTCGCGTACGTGCCGGGCACCGGCTTCTACGCCGACGGGACCGGCAGCGGCAACATGCGGCTCAACTTCTCCTTCCCGCCCCCGGAGCGGATCCGGGAGGGCGTCCGCCGGCTGGCCGGCGTGATGGAGCAGGAGATCGCCATGCGCAAGGTCTTCGGGGCGGTCGGCGGCGCGGGTCCGCGGCGTCGGCAGGGCGGCTCGGACGCGCCCGGTCCCGACTTGGCATGATTCCCGCATGGCCGTCAGCCCTGCCGCACACACTCCCGTGACCGGATCCGCCGCCACCGACGAACTGCACGTGCTGGTGCTCGCCGGCGGCCTCTCCTACGAGCGGGACGTCTCGCTCCGGTCCGGCCGGCGGGTGCTCGACGCGCTGCGCGCCGTCGGCGTGGAGGCCGAACTGCGGGACGCCGACGTGGCGCTCCTGCCCGCTCTCGCCGCCGACCCGCCGGACGCCGTGGTGATCGCCCTGCACGGCGCCACGGGCGAGGACGGCTCGCTGCGCGGCGTGCTCGACCTCTGCGACGTGCCCTACGTGGGCTGTGACGCCCGCGCGTCCCGGCTCGCCTGGGACAAGCCCTCCGCCAAAACGGTGCTGCGCGAGGCCGGCATCCCCACGCCCGACTGGGTGGCGCTCCCGCACGACCGCTTCTCCGAACTCGGCGCGGTGGCCGTCCTGGACCGGATCGCCGACCGGCTCGGCCTGCCGCTGATGGTCAAGCCCGCGCAGGGCGGCTCCGGGCTGGGCGCCGCCGTGGTCCGGGACGCCGCGTCGCTGCCGGCCGCCATGGTCGGCTGTTTCGCGTACGACCAGACCGCGCTCGTGGAGCGCTACGTGCCCGGGATGGACGTGGCGGTCTCCGTGCTCGACCTGGGCGAGGGCCCGCAGGCGCTCCCGCCGGTCGAGATCGTGCCCCGCAACGGCGTCTACGACTACGCGGCCCGCTACACCGCCGGCCGCACCACCTGGCACGCGCCGGCCCGGCTCGACCCCGCGACGACCGAGCGGGTGGCCGAGGTGGCGCTCGCCGCGCACACCGCACTCGGCCTGCGCGACCTCTCCCGGGTCGACCTGATCGTCGACGCGGAGGGGCAGCCGCACGTGCTGGAGGTCAACGTCTCCCCGGGGATGACCGAGACCTCACTGCTCCCGCTCGCCGTCCAGGCGGCCGGGCTGGACTTCGGGCGGGCGCTCGGCACTCTCGTCACCCGCGCCGCCGCCCGCCGCCCCTGACGTCCGGCTGACCGCCGTCGCGGCACCGACGACCGCCACCGCTGTCCCGCCGCCGGCAACCACCCGTGCGGCCTACGTCGGCGCCTGGGTCCGCCGCGGCTCCTCGGCCTCCTCCGGCTCCTCGGGCTCCCCCGGTGTGCTCGCCTTCGCCGGATCCTCGGTCGCGGGCGCCTCCGCCACTTCGGCCTCCGGAATCTCGTCCGCTGCCTCGATCACCGAGGCGGTCTCCTCCTCCGGCTCCTCGACGGCCTCGCCGGCCGACTGCGCCGCAAGGCTCGACGGCGCCTGCCATTGGATGCGGGGAGGCTCGGCCAGCGGACGGCCACCGAACTCGGCGAGCCACGCGGCGACCATCGCCAGATTCTCCCGCCACTGCGCCTCGGAGATCGGCGGCAGGATCGAGTCCCACAGGGACAGGAACGTGCCCCGCAGTTGCAGCCGCCCGTACGGCCGCGCCAGGAACCACATGTGCAGGTGCGCCGACCCGTCACCCCAGCGGTTGACGTGCACTCGGGCCACACCGTCCAGTGAGCGGATGGCCCGCTCCAGGCGCACCGTCATCACGCCCAACTCGGCGGCGAGCAGGTTCGGCAGGTCGCCGAGGTCGAGGTGCGACCGGGACTCCAGGATCAGCACCATCGGGAGGCCGGTGGGTCGGTCCATCGCCCGGACCCGCCATCGCTCACCCACCCAGATGTACGCCTCGTCCGGCGCGTTGCAGGCGGTGCATTCCCGGTGCCCCTCGCCGCGGCGGGGAGGCTCGACCGGGACCGGCTCGTCGAGCTGCTTGACTCGTAGATCGCCCTCGAAGGGAAAGGAGGGCCACTGGGTGAAGTCCGGGACTGAGGGAGGGGTGTCCTGCACGACGCTGACCCTAACCGAGTTGGCGACGCCTGTCCCTACCTGACCGCCGGGCAGGCGAGCGTTCCTCGTCGATCCACAACGGGTTGTCCACCGCGTTGTCCACAGGGCGCTGAGATCACCACCACACGGCGTCATCCACTGCTCAGCAAGGGTTTTCGCGCGCTGTTTCACGTGAAACGGTGAGGGCCTGTGGAAAACAGCTGTGGATAACGACGGGTGGCTGTGCAGGGGGGGCGGGGTGGCTCGGTCCTTCCTTCCTAACGAGCGAGCCGGCCATCCGCACCGGCCTGCTTCTCGGCTCTCCGGCTTCTTATTGAGGCGCTCGTCGGGAGGGATCGGAACGCCGCGGTGCGGGCCGGTTTCACGTGAAACGGTTCCTCCCGGGGTGGGCTCGTGGGAGCGCCGGGTCGCCGTCAGCCGATTGTCCTTCGTCGCCTAGGAGCGGATCGACGGGACTCCAGCGGAGGCAATCCGTAGCGCTCGTCTCAGCCCTCCCGCACCGCTCCGGGGTCGTCACCGCGCCGGCCGCCGTCGGCCCGTGCGTGCCTCGCGGCGGCCTGGTTGACGGCGGTGCGGTGGCCCGGTCGACGGCGGTGACCGCAATTCCGGTGCGCTTGGCATCCCGACGAACAGCCGCGTCCCAGCCGGCCGAACCGGCTGTCTGTCGACCGATCCGCTCTCGGCCGACCCTCGGCCGGCCCACGATCGACCCCGCTCTCGACCCGGCCCTCGGCTGTCCGACCGACCTCGCTGTCCGACGGATCCGCTATCGACCGAGCCCGCTGCCGACCGAGCGCGCCACCCGACCGAGCCGCTGCCGACGGAGCCCGCCACCCGACCGAGCCCGCTGCCGACCGAGGTGGCCACCCGATCGAACCTGCCACCCGACCGAACCTGCCACCCGATGGACCCTTGCCACCGGACCGACTCGCTACCAGACCGATCTCGCTGCTTGGCCAAGCCGCTTTTCGGCGAACCCGCCGGTGGACTGGTTCGCTCCTTGACCGACCGACTCCTCACCGGCCCACTGCTCGACCGGCGACTCCTCCGGGCCGGCGCAGACCGGCGGGGCGGCCTCCGGCGCAGACATCTTCCGCAGGGCCTGACCCCACGTGGCCCGCGATGCCGGCCGGGGGACGGGCGTCTCTGACGGGCAGGGCGGTTGCGGGGAGTCGGGGCAGCCGCGTGAGGCACCCGCGGACACCCACCGGTTCGAACCGCGAGGCTTCCCGGGGAGCGGATTTTCCTAGGCTCGTCCGAGCGGGCAGCCGCCCCCTCCGGTCACGGTCCGGACCGTCCAGCCTCGGATGGTCACGTCGAGCAGAAGGACCGCTCACCGGCTGGCGGAGGCGCGGTTCCGGTGTTTCACGTGAAACAGCGAGGCGGCAGCGAGGTTTGTTGGCCAGAGGCCCACCCCGCTCCGGGGCGCCGGTACCGAGACCTCTCTTCTGTTCATGGACCGAGACGCCTCTTCTGCTCATCGAGGCCGGATCATCCGAAGGCGGCGGACCGGCCTCAATCCACCGTGCACTCGGGGAATCCCTCGGACCCGGACCGGCCGCCTTGCTTGCGACGGGAAGTCGACCGCGGACCTGCCACACCGTCTCGGCTCACGGTTCGGACTCCTTCTAGGCATGAAGCGGCGCGTGGCCTTTCGGCGCGTTGACTCGGGCCCGGCCTCATCGGGACCGCGAACGAAAGGCCGGAGCAGTGCGGTGACATGGGATGAGCCCTCGCGCCCGTCCAGAGCCCCAGAGCCGGCTCCAGATGGGAACGGACTCGCCAGACACCAAGGCTGACGACGGACGGCTTCAGAAGGTCACACAGCCCCGGGAAGAGTGGTCTGCTGAACACGAGGCGATTCCCGGAAGCTGCGGAGGAGCGACGGCGACCCGAGCGAGCGGGCGCCCGCCAGCGGACGACATCGTCATGAGCCTTCGCGGTGGGTTGCGGCCCAGGGCGAGGACGCCGAGCGCCGACTGACACCCGCGCAAGGGCCACCGCCGGCGGAGGGGACACCGCCGGCCAGGGGACACCACCGGGGCAGCAGTGCGGATCGGGGAGGTAACAGTGCCCGGCGCATTGGTCCCACCGGAGGGGCGGTCCCATGGAGGGGCGGTCCCACCAGAGAGGCGGTCCCACCGGACAGGCGGTCCCACCGGACAGGCGGTCCCACCGGACAGGCGGTCCCACCCGAGAGGCGGTCCCACCGGACAGGCGGTCCCACCCGAGAGGCGGTCCCACCGAACAGGCGGTCCCACCGGAGGCGGCGCCATCAGAAGGACGACGCCATCAGAGAACGGACGGCCACCGGAGAAACGGCGCCACCAGAGAGACCGCGGTGTCGCCCTGGCGAGAGCCTCATCGAGCCGGCGCGCCGCCGGGCAAACGGCGCCACCGGGGCAGGACCCCCGCCTGGCGGCAGAACGGGGAAGGCCGCCACGGGGCCGTCGACACCGGCCTGGCCGATGAGCGGCCAACCCCCCAGCGACCGGGAAGGCGGGCCACCCCATGACCAGCAGTGAGAAGCGGCCGGAACGACCGGTGCGGGGATTCCTCGTGGAACCGAGTCCAGCGCCCCGCCACCGTTTCACGTGAAACACACCGCGCGCCAGCACTCTTAGCGGCATCGGGCCGCGCGACCATGCAGCCCGCGCGACAACCCATCAGCACCACCAGGTAGGTCCAGACACAGCACTCGTTCGGCCCGGCACCGCGACGGGGGAGCAAGCCGGGAGGACTCCCGCCCGGCCCCTGCCGTCCGCTCGCGCCCCGGGCCTCCAAACCGGGCCTCAACAGTCCGAGCCCCGGCACCATCTGGGAGAGGTCCGGCCACGAGATCCGCAGCGGCCGGCGAGCCCCTCAAAACGGCTCGGCCGCGTCGCCCCCGCAGGGACCACGCGGCCGAGACCGACAGGAAGGAGTCACTCCCCAGGCTGCTCCTCCTGGCCCACGCCGATGATCCCGACGATCCGCTCGAGGTCGTCGACCGTCGCGAACTCGATCGTGATCTTCCCCTTGCTCCGGCCGATGTCGACCTTCACCCGGGTGTCGAAGCGGTCGGAGAGCCGGTCGGCGAGGTCCGTCAGCGCGGGCGCGTGCGCCTTGGGTCGGCGCTTCGCGGCCGGGGTCTTCGCCGGGCCGTCGGCGAGTGCCAGCGCGACGAGTTCCTCGGTGGCGCGTACGGAGATGCCCTCGGCGACGATGCGCTTGGCGAGCTGCTCCTGCGCGTCGGCGTCGTCGAGGCTCAATAGGGCACGGGCGTGGCCGGCGGACAGCACCCCTGCGGCGACCCGCCGCTGCACCTGGGCGGGCAGGTTCATCAGCCGGATGGTGTTGGAGATCTGCGGCCGGCTCCGGCCGATCCGGCGGGCAAGCTCCTCGTGTGTGGCGCCGAACTCCTCCAGCAGTTGCTGGTACGCGGCCGCCTCTTCCAGGGGGTTGAGGTTGGCCCGGTGGATGTTCTCCAGCAGCGCGTCCCGGAGCATCGCGTCGTCCTTGGTGTCCCGGACGATGGCGGGGATGTTCTCCCGGCCGACCGCCTGGGCCGCACGCCAGCGCCGCTCGCCCATGACGAGTTCGTACTTCTCGCTGTCGAGCTGGCGGACCACGATCGGCTGGAGGAAACCCACCTCCTGGATCGAGGTCTTCAGCTCCTCCAGCGCCTCCTCGTCGAAGACGTGCCGGGGCTGCTTCGGGTTCGGCACGATGCTGTCGACCGGGATCTCGGCGAAGCGGGCACCCGGGACGGGGCTCAGTTGCGGCTCCGGCTCCGCGGGCGGGGCACCCGAGGTGGTCACCTCACCGGCGCCGAGGGCTCCGGTCGTGACTGCCGCCGCACCGCTGGCGGGGGCTACCGGGACGGCTGTCGCCGTACCGTTCTCGGTCTCGGCGGCTGCCGGGGTGCTGCCCGGCACGGGTCCGGTGGGGATGAGGGCACCGAGCCCCCGGCCCAGTCCGCCGCGAGGACGGTTCTTCATGCGACGCCTCCCAGCGACTTCTCCGCACTACGCATTCCGGCTCACCGGCTCCATGACGCCTCGCTCGGCGATTTCCTGGGCGGCCTCGAAGTAGCTCGTGGCCCCCCGCGAACCGGGATCGTAGGTCATCACGGACTGCCCGTAGCTGGGTGCCTCGGAGACTCGTACGTTCCGGGGGATCACGGCTTGGAGCACCTTGTCCCCGAAGTGGTTCCGGACGTCCTGTTCCACGGCGTCGGCCAACCGGGTACGCCGGTCGTACATGGTGAGCAGGATGGTGGAGACCTCGAGCTTCGGGTTGAGGTGCTGCCGGACCAGGTTGATGTTCTGGATCAACTGGTTGAGGCCCTCCAGCGCGTAGTACTCGCACTGGATGGGGATCAGCACCTCCTGCGCGGCGACCAGCGCGTTGACGGTCAGCAGGCCGAGCGACGGCGGGCAGTCGATGAAGACGTAGTCGAAGTGCCCCGGGTACGCGGCGATGGCCCGGGCCAGCCGGGACTCCCGGGCGACCACCGAGACCAGTTCGATCTCCGCGCCCGCCAGGTCGATGGTGGCCGGTACGCACCACAGGTTCGGGATGCCCTCGACGGCCTGCGCCACCTCCTCCAGCGGCACGCTGTCGATGAGGCAGTCGTAGACGTCCGGCACCCCGGTGTGGTGCGGCACGTTGAGCCCCGTGGAGGCGTTGCCCTGCGGGTCGAGGTCGACCACCAGCACCCGGTTGCCGTGCAGGGCGAGCGCCACCGCCAGGTTCACCGTGGTCGTGGTCTTGCCCACGCCGCCCTTCTGGTTGGCGACGCACATCACCCGGGTCCGTTCGGGGCGGGGCATGGTGACCTCACCACTGGGATTCAGGATCTGCACGGCGCGCATAGCCTCCATAGCCAACGGTGGGTCATCCTCTTCGCGCGTCGGGGTTTCACGTGAAACGTACGTGCTCGCGGTGGGTTCGTCGTCGTAGCCGGCGGCCGGTGGCGTGTCGGCAGGGGCAGCCACACCCGCGGCCACGTCCGGCGCGGCTTCCGGGGTGGGCTGCTGCGGCACGGCTACCACCGGAGGCTGCGGTTCGTAGCGCGCGGGAACCGCCGCGTTCCCGCGCGCGGCGGCGGGACGAGGGGTGGGCGCGTTCGCCGGTCCGCCGTTCGGGTCGTGCGGGTCCCGGGCGAGCGGCACGTTCGCCGGTACGGAGGAGACCGGTCGCACGGCACCCGTCGACGGCGCCTCCCGGCGCACCACCGGATCGCAGTCCGGGGGACGCGTGGACGGGTCGTCGGGCTCGCCGCTCGCCGGCCAGCCCTGGTAGGTGGTTTCACGTGAAACGGGGCCGGTGGCGGAGGGCTGCCCTCCAGGCCCGGTCACCCGTCGATCGTCGTACCTGCCGTCGTCATGCACCTGTCATCCCTGCCCGCTCCGGATGGTCGGTCCGCACCCCGTCATTCAGGCCCCCACGCTCACCGCGCGGCGTCACCGGCCCGGTGGGAACGGTCGGGTTCGGGTGCCGCCCGGCACCGCCGCTCCACACTATCGACGCGCGGCCAGCCTACGGCCGACGGGCGCAGCGGGTCCACGTCGGGTTCTGATCGATCAGCTCACGCCCACCCGGTCCAACGACCGGGTGGGCGCGCGGAAAGCCTTGCCGCGTCAGCGATCCCGACCGTGGGAGCCGCGGCGGCGCCCGCCCCGCGAGCGCTTCGGCCCCTTCTTCCTGGCCGGGCCGACCACCCGTTCGCGGACCACCTCGATCACCGTGGCGGGCGGATCGATCACGTCGGCCCCGCACCGGTGCAACTCCGGCTCGCCGCCACCGAGCCGGGCCACCGCCGCGGCGTGCTCGGCCATCTCCTCGGCGGCGGAGGCGCCCTTGAGCGCCACCAACCGGCCGCCGGGCACCGCCAGCGGGAGGCACCAGGCGGCGAGCCGGTCCAGCGCCGCCACGGCTCGCGCGGTGACGATGTCGGCGCTCAGCGGTTCCCGGTCGCGCGACCCCGTGGCGGCCTCCTCGGCACGTCCGCGGAACACCCGGACCGATCGGGTCAGCCCGAGGTGCTGCACCGCCTCGATCAGGAAGGAGGTCCGCCGGGCGAGCGGCTCGACCAGGGTCACCGTGAGGTCGGGGCGCGCGATGGCCAGCACCAGACCGGGCAAGCCCGCCCCGGAGCCGACGTCGATGACGCTGGCGCCCTCCGGGATCCGCTCGGCCATGGCCGCACAGTTGAGCAGGTGGCGGTCCCAGAGCCGGGGCGTCTCGCGGGGGCCGATCAGGCCGCGCACCACCCCGTCCGTGGCCAGCAGTTCGGCGTACGCGGCGGCCAGGTCGAGCCGGTCGCCGAAGAGGGTACGGGCGGCGTCCGCCAACTCGGGCGGCAACGTCGCCCCCGCCGGGGATGGCTGCTCACCGGCGGACCGGTCCGCACCGTCCATGAAGGACTGTCCCGCTGCGGCGCCCCGGTCACCGGAGGGCGGCCCAGCGGCGGCGGTCGGCTCGGCGAACACCGGGTCGACAGGTCCGCCCGGTGCGGCCGGCTCCGGTGCCGGGGTCCCACCCGCCGGCAGGGGCTCGCTGAGGAAAGCCGGAGTCACCTCCACCGCCGGGTCCGCCGCCACGACCGGCTCCGGACCGGACTCGCCGGAGAAGGTCGGATCCGCCGGGGTCGCGGGTCCCGCCGGCACCGACGGATCGGCCGCGACCTCGCCGGCGGAGAAGACGGGGTCGACGGCCGGGTCGGGATGAACAGGCGACGGCCCGGGCGGCGCGCCGCCCGGGCCGGTCACGGCATCCGCCGTCGTCTCGTCGGAAGCCACCCGCTCAGTCCGCCACCGGCCGGACCACGATCCGGCGGTTCGGCTCGACGCCCTCGGACTCGCTCTCCACGCCGCTCATCGCGTTGACCACGTCGTGCACGCACTTGCGCTCGAAGGCGGACATCGGCTCCAGGCGGACGGGCTCGCCGTACTCCTTGACCTTCTCCACCGCGTTCTTGGCGACGGCGGCCAGCTCCTTGCGCCGGGCGGCGCGGTAGCCACCGACGTCGAGCAGCAGGCGGCTCGGCGAACCGGTCTGCCGGAACACCGCGAGCCGGGCCAGCTCCTGCAGCGCCTCCAGGGTGGCGCCGCGCTGGCCGACCAGGTTCTGGAGGCGGCCACCGACCACCTCGACGACCGGGCGGCCGCCGGAGACCAGCTCGTCGATGTCCCCGTCGTAGTCGAGGATGTCGAGCAGGCCCTCGACGTAGTCGGCGGCGATCTCGCTCTGGCGGAACAGGTCGCTGTCGGCGGGGGCCTTCTTCTCCCGGGCCTCGCCCTGGGTCTCCTCGGCCTCCTCGGGGGTGGCGGCCGGCGCGTTCTCCTCGTCCAGGGACTGGTCGGCGCTGGGGATGCTGGTGTCGGTCACGGTCTCATCTCCGTACTCGCTCGGCCGGACCGTCGGGTCCGCTGGTCTCCCGGGGCCGGCGGGAGGTTTCGCCGGTGCCCTCGGGCACGTCTGTACGGGCCAGTTTCGCCCGTGACCGCGCTCCGCGCGGCGGTTCCGGCCCGGCGCCGACCTCTCGGTGGCAGCTCGGGGGCCGGAACGGGCCGCCACCGGATCTCCGGCGGCGGCCCGGTGGGCTCAGCCCTGTCGCTTGGCGGGGCGGCCGCCGCTCTTCTTCGGGTTGACCGGCTTGGCGCCGGGCTTCGGGCCGGCCACCTTGGGGGCGGCGGCCGGGGCCTTGACGGCCGGCTGGGCGGTCTTGCGGCCGAGCAGGCCACCGGCCTTGGCCGGCTGGGCGGTCTTGCCGGCCGTGGCCTTCCCGGCGGTGCTGCTCTTCGGCGGCACCAGCGGCGGGAACTTCCGCAGCACCCACTGCTGCTGGCCGAGGGTGAAGAGGTTGTTGGTGACCCAGTAGATGATCACACCGATCGGGAAGATGGCGCCGGAGATGAGCAGCGAGAACGGGATGCCGTAGAGCATCAGCCGCTGCACCATGCGCTGCTGCGGGTCCTCCGCCCAACCGGTCTTGAGGATCATCTGCCGGCTGGTCAGGTAGGTCGTGGCGATCATGATGCAGACCAGCACGCCGGCGACGATCTTCACGGTGGTGAGGTTCGCGCCGAGCGACGCCATCTCGGCGGCCGTGGAGCCGAACTTCCCGGAGATCGGGGCGGAGAAGAGCTTCGCGTTCGAGGCGCTGTTGAACTGCTCGACGGTCCAGCCGTACAGGGTCTTGCCCTGGTTGTCGGGGTTGAGCCGCTTGAGCGTGTGGAACAGGCCGAGGAAGACCGGGATCTGGAGGAACATCGGAAGGCAGCCCATGAGCGGGTTGGCCTTTTCCTTCCGGTAGAGCTCCATCATCTCCTTCTGGAGCGTCTCCCGGTCACCCTTGTGCTTCTCCTGCAGCTCCTTGACCTTGGGCTGGAGCGCCTGCATGGCCCGCTGCGACTTGATCTGCTTGACGAAGACCGGGAACAGGATCACCCGGACCGTCACCACCAGGAAGATGATGGAGAGGATCCAGGCCCAGTTCGTGCCGATCACGGCGTCGACCGAGACCCCGATGGCGTCCCAGGCCGAGTGCCAGGTCAGCAGGATCCACGAGATCGCGTAGTAGATCCAGTCGAGACTAAACACTCAGGCTCCAGTCACGTCGGAACGGCGGCGGTCGCCCGGCTCCGGCACCGGGTCGTGTCCACCTGGGTGGAAGGGGTGGCAGCGCGACAGCCGCCGGACCGTCAGCCAGGCTCCCCGCAGCGCACCGTGCCGGGACACCGCCTCGACGGCGTAGGCACTGCACGACGGGTAGAACCGGCAGCGGGCCGGCAGTGCCGGACTTATCCACCGACGGTACGCGATGATGGGCGCCAGCAGCATGCGGGCACCGGTGGTGGGCCGCGGCGCGGCAGTGTGTTCGGTCACCGGGACCGCCGACCCCGGGGGGAGCGCGCGGCGGCGAGGGCGGCGTCCAGGTCGGCGCCGAGCCGGGCGTACGACGCGTCGGCGGCCGGGGGCAGTGCGCGTACCACGAGGGTGCTGCCGGCGGGCAGGTCGGCCAGCCGCTCGCGGACCAGGTGGCGGAGCCGGCGGCGGACCTTGTTCCGGACCACGGCGTTGCCGACGGCCTTGGACACGACGAAGCCGGCGCGGCGGGGTGCGGAGGTATCCGCACCGCTTCTCCGCGCCGGCTCCGGCGAGGGTGTCGCGGTGGATCCGGTCTGCGTGGGGAGCGTCAGGTGGACCACGACGGCGCCACGGCCGACGCGGCGGCCACCCCGAACCGCTGCGGCGAAGTCGCTACTGCGCCGCAGTCGTTGCGCGGCGGCCAGCACGACTGCCCACGTCCCCGGACCGGACCGGTCGGCCTCAGGCCGACAGGCGGGCGCGGCCCTTGGCGCGACGGGTCGAGATGATGGCGCGGCCGGCACGGGTGCGCATGCGCAGCCGGAAGCCGTGGGTCTTCGCGCGCCGGCGGTTGTTCGGCTGGTAGGTGCGCTTGCTCACGTCAGGCTCTCCGTTGTCGTACGCCCCGCGCGGGGGATCGCCCGGGGTCGTGTGGTGGTCCAGGCCACCTCGGGGGTGGCCTCCGATCGGTGCTGCCCGGCGGCGCGGGACCTCGGCGATGCGGGGAAGCGACCGCGGACAGCAAGCACCCATCACCCTAGCAGAGGGCGAGAGAGCAGCCGCTCCAGCCTACGCAGGGCGGCAATGACCGTCAAACCTCACACCCGGGCCCCGACCAGCGCGGGAAGCGCGACCGAAGGGGCGGTTTTCACTGATGTTGACAAGGCTGCCCCGGTGTCGACGGTTGATGGCGCGGGGTCCGCGCTGTTAGCGTGCCCGATTGCGGTCAGCGTCGGGGGGTCCGAGTTTGTCGCTGACCGGCAAGACCGGACAAGGTAGTGAATCGTTCGGCACGGTGAACCCGCTTCAGCGCCTCCGGAAACCAGGGGGGCAGGTCCGACCCGCGTCCGGTGGGCGGCCACAATCGGTCGGTACACACAGGCTGTGGATAACTTGTGGATGACGACCGGTCAGCCGTCCGGGCGGGCGTGAGGAGAGGCGAGGGGGTGGCACGACGGTGACCGGATCGAACGACCTTGCCGCGGTGTGGACGGCGACGACCGACGAGCTCGCCGACGAGATCATCTCCGCGCAGCAGCGGGCGTACCTCCGGTTGACCCGGCTCCGGGCGATCGTCGAGGACACCGCGCTCCTCTCCGTACCGGACGCGTTCACCCGGGACGTGATCGAGTCCCGCCTCCGCCCGGCCATCACCGAGGCGTTGAGCCGCCGGCTCGGCCGGCCCATCCAGGTCGCCGTCACCGTGCGCGTCGCCGAGGATCCGGGCGGCCGTCCGGCCGGCACCGTCTACCGCAGCGGCCCGGAGCCCCTGGCCGGCCCCGCGGACCTGCTCGCCGGCTTCGAGCAGCCCGCTCCGGCGGACACCGCTCCGGGCTTCCCCGACCTGGGCTTCCCGCCGGCCCGGCCGGAGGCCCCCGCGTACGCCGACCCGCGCCCGGAGCCGCCGGCCGAGGAGCCCGCCCCCCGGCAGCGCACCGCCGACGGCGCCCGCCCCCAGCTCATCCCGGCCAGCCGCGACGGGCAGGACACGCTCTTCAGCGCTGCCTTCGCCGAACCGCTGCGCGCCGCCCCCGAGCGCCGGGCCTTCGACGAGCGGGCCCGGGTCGAGGCGCCCGCCCCCGACGCCGGTGGCTACGAGCCCCGCTACCGGGAGGCGGCCGGCCCGGCCGACGCCCCGCCGCTGCGCGGCCTGCCCCGCGACGGCGCCACGGACAGCGGCCCGGGTCGCGGCGCCCCCGACCACCGTCCCGGCGGCCAGTCCGACCGGCGGCTGCCCGGCGGTGCGGAGAGCGGTGGCAACCGGCTCAACCCGAAGTACATGTTCGAGACGTTCGTCATCGGTTCGTCCAACCGCTTCGCCCACGCGGCGAGCGTGGCGGTGGCCGAGTCGCCGGCGAAGGCGTACAACCCGCTGTTCATCTACGGCAGCTCCGGGCTGGGCAAGACCCACCTGCTGCACGCCATCGGGCACTACGCCACGACGCTGGGCAACGCCCGCTCGGTCCGGTACGTCTCGACCGAGGAGTTCACGAACGACTTCATCAACTCGCTGCGGGACGACAAGACGAGCGCGTTCCAGCGCCGCTACCGGGACGTGGACATCCTCCTGATCGACGACATCCAGTTCCTGGAGAACCGGGAGCGGACCCAGGAGGAGTTCTTCCACACCTTCAACACCCTGCACAACGCCAACAAGCAGATCGTGATCACCTCGGACCGTTCGCCCAAGCAGCTGGCGACGCTGGAGGACCGGCTGCGGACCCGCTTCGAGTGGGGCCTGCTCGCCGACATCCAGCCGCCGGACCTGGAGACCCGGATCGCGATCCTCCAGAAGAAGGCGGCGCAGGAGCGGCTGTTCGCCCCGCCGGACGTGCTGGAGTTCATCGCCTCCCGGGTGTCGAACTCGATCCGGGAACTCGAGGGCGCGCTGATCCGGGTCACCGCGTTCGCCAGCCTCACCCGCTCGTCGGTGGAGCTGTCGCTGGCCGAGGAGGTGCTGCGGGACTTCATCCCGGACGGCGCCGGCCCGGAGATCACCGCCGACCAGATCATGGTCTCCACCGCGGACTACTTCGGAGTGAGCCTGGAGGACCTGCGCGGCCACTCCCGGTCCCGGGTGCTGGTCAACGCCCGCCAGGTGGCCATGTACCTGTGCCGGGAGCTGACCGACCTGTCGTTGCCCCGGATCGGGCAGGCGTTCGGCGGTCGGGACCACACGACGGTCATGCACGCCGACCGGAAGATCCGCCAGCAGATGGCGGAGCGGCGCTCGCTCTACAACCAGATCGCCGAGCTGACCAACCGGATCAAGCAGACCACCTGATCCGTACGCCGACACGACGCCCGGCCGGGCTCACCGGCCGGGCTTTTTCGTGCCTGTGCACAGCCGGGGCTTGACCCTCGACCCGGTTCAGGGCCCACGATCAGAGTCGTGTTCATCCACAACTCGGTCCGCTTGTCCACATCCCCTGTGTCACAGGCGGTGGATAACCACGCTCGGTTCCGGTCCGGTTACCCACAGACTGTGGACAACCCCTGGGGACGAGGCTGTGGACGCCTGGGGACGACGGTCGGGTTGTCCACCGACGACGGTCGGCCTGTGGGTGGCCTGTTGAAGGTTCTGGGGACGACGACGGTCGACGGCGTCGGCGCTGTCCACAACACTGGGGAGAAACCCGGTGGATTAGCGGTGGACAACCGGTGGACAGCCGTGGAAAACCCGGCGGCTGGCGACGGCTGTGGACCCGGACACGGGTTGTACCCCTGGTTCTCCACAGCGAAACCACCGGTGGATAACCTGTCTGACCTGGGCGGACGCTGGTTCTCCACAGTTTGCACAGGTGCGATGAAGACGATGAGTTATCTCTTCTAAACAACAAAAACCAATCATCACCGTTGGACTTCCTGTGGATCGGGCCGGAGCACTGCCGCCGGCAGTCGCCCGGGCACCTGGATCCACGGGGTCGGGCGCACAGCCGATGCCCACGCGCCCTAAGGTGCGATGGGTACCCGCACGGTCGGGCGGGACGGGTGGCAGCGGTCGGCATGAGAGAGTTGTCGCTGACGTCGACGCGGAGGCATTGATGAAGTTCCGAGTGGAGCGCGACGCGCTCGCCGAGGCGGTCGCGTGGACCGCCAAGAGCCTGCCCAACCGACCCTCCGTACCGGTGCTGGCCGGGGTGATGCTCCGCGTCACCGACGGCAACCTCCAGGTCTCCGGTTTCGACTACGAGGTCTCCAGCCAGGTCACCGTCGAGGTGCAGGGTGACGCCGACGGCGCCGCCCTGGTCTCCGGCCGGCTGCTCGCCGAGATCACCAAGGCGCTCCCGGCCAAGCCGGTGGACATCGCCGCCGTCGGCGCGCACCTGGAACTGGTCTGCGGCAGCGCCCGGTTCACCCTGCCGACCATGCCGGTCGAGGACTACCCGACCCTGCCCGAGATGCCGGAGAGCGCCGGCACCGTCGACGCGGCCGCGTTCGCCGCCGCGGTGGCCCAGGTGGCCGTGGCCGCCGGCCGCGACGAGACGCTGCCGATGATGACCGGCGTCCGGATCGAGCTGTCCGGCAGCACGCTGGCGATGCTCGCCACCGACCGCTACCGCCTGGCCCTGCGCGAGATGGAGTGGAACCCGGACGACCCGGAGATCAGCCTCAACGCGCTGGTGCCCGCCCGCACGCTGCACGACACCGCCAAGGCCCTCGGCCCGCTCGGCGGCCACGTCACCATGGCGCTGTCTCAGGGCGGCGCCGGCGAGGGCATGATCGGCTTCTCCGGCGGCACCCGCCGGACCACCAGCCGGCTGCTCGACGGGGCCAACTACCCGCCGGTGCGCTCGCTCTTCCCGGCCAGCCACAACGCCGAGGCCCGGGTCCCGGTCGCCACGCTCATCGAGGTGGTCAAGCGGGTGGCCCTGGTCGCCGAGCGCACCACCCCGGTGCTGCTCAGCTTCAGCTCCGACGGCCTGGTGGTCGAGGCCGGCGGCACCGAGGAGGCCCGGGCCAGCGAGGCCATGGAGGCGACCTTCACGGGCGACCCGCTGACCATCGGCTTCAACCCGCAGTACCTGATCGACGGCCTCAGCAACCTGGGCGCCCAGTTCGCCCAGCTGGCGTTCGTCGACGCCTTCAAGCCCGCGGTGATTTCCCCGGCGGGCGAGGATGGCGAGGTCATCCCGGGGTACCGGTACCTCATCATGCCGATCCGCGTGTCCCGCTGATCGACGGCAGCACCACCCAGACGTACGGAGGTAGGAGCAGATGCAGCTCGGCCTGGTAGGACTCGGCCGGATGGGCGGCAACATGCGCGAGCGGTTGCGCGCCGCCGGTCACGAGGTGGTCGGTTACGACCGCAACGCGGAGCTGAGCGACGTCGCGAGCCTCGCGGAGCTGGCCGACAAGCTGGAGTCGCCCCGCGCGGTCTGGGTGATGGTCCCGGCCGGTGTCACCGACGCCACCATCGACGAGCTCGCCGGCGTGCTCGGCGAGGGCGACATCATCATCGACGGCGGCAACTCCCGGTTCAGCGACGACGCCCCGCGCGCCGAGCGCCTCAACGAGCAGGGCATCGGCTACATCGACGTCGGCGTCTCCGGCGGCGTCTGGGGCAAGCAGAACGGGTACGCCCTGATGGTCGGCGGCGCCCAGGAGCACGTCGAGCGCCTCATGCCGATCTTCGAGGCGCTCAAGCCGGCGGGCGAGTTCGGCTTCGTGCACGCCGGCCCGGTCGGCGCCGGCCACTACGCGAAGATGGTGCACAACGGCATCGAGTACGGCCTGATGCACGCCTACGCCGAGGGCTACGAGCTGCTGGCCGCCTCGGAGCTGGTGACAAACGTGCCGGGCGTCTTCAAGTCCTGGCGCGAGGGCACGGTGGTCCGGTCCTGGCTGCTCGACCTGCTGGACCGGGCGCTGGACGAGGACCCGGAGCTGGCCGAGCTGAGCGGCTACACCGAGGACACCGGCGAGGGCCGGTGGACGGTCGACGAGGCGGTCCGGCTCGCCGTGCCGCTCAACGTCATCACCGCCTCGCTGTTCGCCCGGTTCGCCTCCCGGCAGGACGACTCGCCCGCCATGAAGGCCGTCGCCGCGCTGCGCCAGCAGTTCGGCGGCCACGCCGTCCACAAGCGCTGACCGGTATCCACAGCCTGTGTACGTCCGCCGGCTCGAACTTGTCGACTTCCGCTCGTACGAGCGGGTCGGCGTCGACCTGGAGCCGGGCCCGAACGTGCTGGTCGGCGCGAACGGCGTCGGCAAGACCAACCTGGTCGAGGCGTTGGGCTACGTGGCGACCCTGGACTCGCACCGGGTCGCCACGGACGCCCCACTGGTTCGGATGGGCGCCGTCTCGGCGGTGATCCGCTGCGCGGTGGTGCACGAGGGCCGGGAACTCCTGATCGAGCTGGAGATCGTCCCGGGCAAGGCCAACCGGGCCCGGCTGGGCCGTTCCCCGGCCCGCCGCGCCCGGGACGTGCTGGGCGCGCTGCGGCTGGTGCTCTTCGCCCCGGAGGACCTGGAGCTGGTCCGTGGCGACCCGGCGGAGCGCCGCCGCTATCTGGACGACCTGCTGGTGACCCGCCAGCCCCGGTACGCCGGGGTGCGCGCCGACTACGAGCGGGTGGTGAAGCAGCGCAACGCGCTGCTGCGGACGGCGTACCTGGCCCGGAAGACGGGCGGCTCGCGGGGCGGGGACCTGTCCACCCTCGCGGTCTGGGACACCCACCTGGCGCACCACGGGGCGGAGCTGCTGGCCGGCCGGCTGGAGCTGGTCGCCGCACTCACCCCGCACGTGGCCAAGGCGTACGACGCGGTGGCGGCGGGCCGGGGCGCGGCGGGGATCGCGTACCGGCCGTCGGTGGAGCTGCCCGAGTCGACCACGGACCGGGCGGCGCTGGTGGAGGCGCTCGCCGCGGCGCTGACCGCGAGCCGGTCGGCGGAGATCGAGCGGGGCACCACCCTGGTCGGCCCGCACCGCGACGACCTGGCGCTCAGCCTCGGCCCGCTGCCCGCCAAGGGCTACGCCAGCCACGGCGAGTCCTGGTCCTACGCGCTGGCGCTGCGGCTGGCCGGGTACGACCTGCTGCGCGCCGACGGTATCGAGCCGGTGCTGGTGCTGGACGACGTCTTCGCCGAGCTGGATGCCGGCCGGCGGGAGCGGCTGGCCGAGCTGGTGGGCGGCGCGAGCCAGCTCCTGGTGACGTGCGCGGTGGACGACGACGTGCCGGCGACCCTGCGGGGCACCCGGTACGCGGTGGGCGAGGGGACGGTACGCCGTGTCGGATGAGGTGCAGCTCCCGCCCGCACGGCTGGGGCCGGGACGCGGTGGGCGTACCCCTGAGGGGCCGGAGGCGAAGCCGGGCGGTGAGGCCGGTGCGGGCCTGCCGGAGGGTGCGGCCGGGCCGGAGCTGGCCCGGGCGGTGCTGGACGCCGCGAAGGCCCGGCGGCAGGCGGCCGCCGGCACCCGGCGGCGCAGCGCGGTGCGGGGCGACGGTGAGAAGCGGCTGCGCGGCTACTCCGGCCCGGGGCCGGACCCGCGCGACCCGCAGCCGCTCGGCGCCGTGCTGGACAAGCTGGTGAAGGCCCGTGGCTGGCAGCAGCCGGCGGCCGAGGCGACGGTCTTCGGCGCCTGGGAGCGGGTGGTCGGGCCCGAGGTGGCGCAGCACAGCCGACCGGTGAAGCTGGAGAACGGTGAGCTGACCGTGGAGGCGCGCTCGACGGCCTGGGCCACCCAGTTGCGGCTGCTCGCCGGCTCGCTGCTCAAGCAGATCGCCAGCGAGGTGGGCCACAACGTGGTGCGCAAGCTGCACATCCACGGCCCGGCCGCGCCGTCCTGGTCGCGCGGTCCACGGCGGGTGCGCGGCCGCGGCCCCCGCGACACCTACGGCTGACCGTCACCGGTCGCCGCGGCGTGCCTCCCGCTGGGCGCGCTTGAGCTCCCGCTGCTCGCGGCTCCACTGCTTGCGCCGCTCCAGGTCCTGCTTCCACGCCTCGCGCGCCAGCTGCGAGCCGCCCTGCACGGCGCCCTGCACCTGGGAGGGGCCGGCGAGGTTGCGGAACACCCAGCCCATGAGGCGGCCGCCCTTGCCGGAGGCGTCGCCCACCTGCTCGTCGTCGCTCATCCGCCCGCACTCTCCCTCACCGACCAGGCATGATTGGTACGCCAATAATTGGTACACCAATCGTTGCTACGATCGCAACGACGACGAGGAGGACGAGGGTGGCCGACCAGCTCGAGGGCGATCCCCTGGCGCTGGAGCAGCAGGTGTGCTTCGCGCTCTCCGTGGCCGCGCGCGGCGTCGTCGCGGTCTACCGGCCGCTCCTGGAGCCGATGGGGCTCACCCATCCGCAGTACCTGGTCATGCTGGCGCTCTGGCAGTACGCGCCGCTGTCCGTGCGGGAGCTGAGCCGCCTGCTCCAGCTCGACCCCGGCACGCTGTCGCCGCTGCTCAAGCGCCTCGAAGCGGCCGGCTACGTGCGGCGCGAGCGGGACGCCTCGGACGAGCGCAGCCTGGCCGTCTCGCTCACCGCCAGCGGGCAGGCCCTCCGGGAGCAGGCCGAGCGGATCCCCCCGGCGATCGTGCAGCGGCTCGGCCTGCCGCTGGCGGACCTGCGGCACCTGCACACGGTGCTCACCGAGGTGATCGCGGCGGCCAACCGGGCCGCGACGGCCGAGCCCGGCGCCGCCGGGCAGCCGGGTCAGGCGTCGGCGTAGACCGCGAAGCCACGCTCGGCGCAGCGCCGGTAGAAGGCGGCGAGCACGCTCAGCTCGGCGCAGGTGAAGTTCCACTGCGGCGGCTCGCCGCTCTCGTCGCGCAGCTTGTCGAGTCGGCTGTCGAGCCAGCGGAGCTGCTGCTCGGCCAGGCGCCCGTCGCCGAGCAGCGAGCGCAGCACCTCGCTGACCGACTCGAAGGTGACCGCCTCGCCGAACGGGCGGTGCCGGGCCACGAACTTCTCCACACCCTCGGCGATCCAGGAGCAGCCGTCCGGGTCGATCACCGGGTCCTCGTCCTCGGCGGAGTTCTCCGTGGCGTAGAGCACATTCTCCAGCCCGAGGATGAGGTCGACCAGCTCGGTGTACGCGGTCGCCCGCACCGTGCCGGTCTTCGCGATCAGCTCGGCGAGCGCGGCGGTCGGTGCCGAGATGCGTGGCATGTCCACGATCTCGCCGAAGTCGACGAACTCGGCCGGAGCGACCGGGTCGTAGAAGCGGCCGGTCCGCGGCCAGTGCACCGCGACGTTGTCCAGCCCCATCTGGCGTCACCTCTCAGCAAGCACGTTGTCCGACCGGTCGGGTCGATCGTCCCGGTTCCGTCCCCGAAAGATCAAGACCGCAGGCGGCGGCGCCGCAAAAGGTACGGCACGGCAGGTCCCACCGCGACCCCCGGTCGGTCACCGGCCGGTACCGATCCGTGCCGGCCGCGCCCTCGATCAGGGCAACGACGACTTCAGCTCGACGGGTCTGATGCCGCGCCGCGACCGGAAGCCCTCGGTCGCGTGTAGGGGGAGTCGCGGACAGAGCGGTTCGGGCCGCTACGGCATTCTCAGCCGCCCCGGAGGGGGTGCCGAGTGGCGGTTTGGTCGGCTGCGCAGAGTAAGATTGACCGCGAGACGAAAGACCCGACACGGAGCGGCGGACAAGGGCCCCAGGGCCCTTGATCATTGTCCCGCATCGGGTCGAGCCGATCGCGATCCGCGGGCAACCGCGGCGACCGGCGTACGCGATCCGTGACCTGGACATCCGGGGACCGGTCCGTGCGCGCCGACGTCGCGTCCTGTCCGCCGAACCCGCGCCCCGCGCCCTGGCGCGGCCGGTGCGAGAAAGTGGCCGAGGGTGGCAGCGGAGGACAACAAGAAGTACGGCGCCGAGTCGATCACCGTTCTCGAGGGCCTGGAGGCGGTCCGGAAGCGGCCCGGTATGTACATCGGGTCCACCGGTGAACGCGGCCTGCACCACCTCGTGTGGGAGGTCGTCGACAACGCGGTGGACGAGGCGCTGGCCGGCTTCTGCGACACCATCGACGTGGTGCTGCTGGCCGACGGTGGCGTCCGGGTCACCGACAACGGTCGCGGCTTCCCGGTCGACCTCCACCCCAAGCTGAAGAAGCCGGGTGTCGAGGTCGCGCTGACCGTGCTGCACGCGGGCGGCAAGTTCGACGGCAAGGCGTACGCGGTCTCCGGCGGCCTGCACGGCGTCGGCGTGTCGGTGGTGAACGCGCTGTCCACCAAGATGGCCGTGGAGATCCACAAGGACGGCTTCGTCTGGCGCCAGGAATACCACAACTCCAAGCCCACCCCGCTGGAGAAGGGCGAGGCGACCGACCGGACCGGCTCGGCGGTCTCCTTCTGGCCCGACGCCGACGTCTTCGAGACCGTCGACTTCGACTTCCAGACCATCTACCGGCGCCTCCAGGAGATGGCCTTCCTCACCCGTGGCCTCACCATCCACCTGCTCGACGAGCGGGTCGCCGAGGACGAGGAGGGCAAGCCGCGCGAGGTGACCTTCCACTACGAGGGCGGCATCGCCGACTTCGTCCGGCACCTCAACGCCTCCAAGAACCCGATCCACAAGACGGTGGTCGAGTTCGGCGCCGAGGAGGAGGGCATGTCGGTCGAGATCGCCATGCAGTGGAACGAGTCGTACGGCGAGTCGGTCTACACCTTCGCCAACAACATCAACACCCACGAGGGCGGCACCCACGAGGAGGGCTTCCGGGCCGCGCTGACCAGCGTGGTCAACCGCTACGGCGCGGAGAAGAAGCTGCTCAAGGGCGACGAGAAGCTCTCCGGGGAGGACATCCGCGAGGGCCTCGCCGCGATCATCTCGGTCAAGCTGACCAACCCGCAGTTCGAGGGCCAGACGAAGACGAAGCTGGGCAACACCCCGGTGAAGAGCTTCGTGCAGCGGGTCTGCAACGACCGGCTGGTCGACTGGTTCGACCGGAACCCGGCCGAGGCGAAGACCATCATCCAGAAGGCGTCCCAGGCGGCCCGGGCCCGCATCGCCGCCCAGCAGGCCCGCAAGCTGGCCCGGCGCAAGTCGCTGCTGGAGTCCGGCTCGATGCCGGGCAAGCTGGCCGACTGCCAGTCCACCGACCCGCGCGAGTCCGAGGTGTTCATCGTCGAGGGTGACTCCGCCGGCGGCTCGGCCAAGCAGGGGCGTGACCCGCGTACCCAGGCGATCCTGCCGATCCGCGGCAAGATCCTGAACGTGGAGAAGGCCCGGATCGACCGGGTGCTGAAGAACAACGAGGTCCAGGCGCTCATCACCGCCCTGGGCACCGGCATCCACGACGACTTCGACATCGAGAAGCTGCGCTACCACAAGATCGTGCTGATGGCCGACGCCGACGTCGACGGCCAGCACATCCAGACGCTGCTGCTCACCCTGCTCTTCCGCTTCATGCGACCGCTCGTCGAGCTGGGGCACGTCTACCTGGCCGCCCCGCCGCTCTACAAGATCAAGTGGAACAAGAAGGGCGACGACGCGCAGTACGCGTACTCGGACCGGGAGCGGGACGGGCTCATCGCGCTGCGCCAGCAGAAGAAGCCCAACGCCCGGCCGGACGACATCCAGCGGTTCAAGGGTCTCGGCGAGATGAACTATCCCGAGCTGTGGGAGACCACGATGAACCCGGCGACCCGCACCCTGCGCCAGGTGACCCTCGACGACGCCGCAACCGCCGACGAGCTGTTCAGCGTGTTGATGGGCGAGGACGTCGAGGCGCGCCGGTCGTTCATCCAGCGCAACGCCAAGGACGTGCGGTTCCTGGACATCTGACGGACCGGGCCGGGTCGGCCGGAGATCCACCGGCCGGCCCGGCGGTCCACAGAGTTATCCACAGTCTGGCCGGTTTCCACAGCGGTTATCCACAGCACGAAAACGACTCTGAGTCTGATAAGGGTTAACAGTGACCGATACTCCCGAGTCCACGCCGAACGAGCCGGAGACCCCGGAGACACTCGCCGCGGTCGTCGCGCACGACCGGATCGAGCCGGTCGGGCTCGAGGTCGAGATGCAGCGCTCCTACCTCGACTATGCGATGAGCGTGATCGTCGGGCGGGCCCTGCCGGACGTCCGGGACGGGCTCAAGCCGGTCCACCGCAAGATCCTCTACGCCATGTTCGACTCCGGCTACCGGCCGGACCGCGGCTACGTGAAGTGCTCCCGCGTCGTCGGCGACGTCATGGGTCAGTTCCACCCGCACGGCGACTCGGCCATCTACGACGCGCTGGTGCGGATGGCGCAGCCCTGGTCGCTGCGCTACCCCCTGGTCGACGGCAACGGCAACTTCGGCTCGCCGGGCAACGACCCGGCCGCGGCCATGCGGTACACCGAGTGCAAGCTCGACCCGCTGGCCATGGAGATGCTCCGGGACATCGACGAGGACACCGTCGACCTCCAGGACAACTACGACGGCCGGGCCAAGGAGCCCACCATCCTGCCGTCCCGCATCCCCAACCTGCTGATCAACGGCTCCGAGGGCATCGCGGTCGGCATGGCCACCAAGATCCCGCCGCACAACCTGCGCGAGATCGGCGCGGCCGTGCAGTGGTGCCTGGAGAACCCGGAGGCCGACGAGGCCACCACCCTCGAGGCGCTGCTGGAGATCGTCAAGGGCCCGGACTTCCCGACCCACGGCCTGATCGTCGGCCAGGCCGGCATCCAGGACGCCTACCGGACCGGGCGTGGCTCGATCCGGATGCGCGCCGTGGTCGAGGTCGAGGAGGACAAGCGCGGCCGCCCGGCGCTGGTGGTCAGCGAGCTGCCCTACCAGGTCAACCCGGACAACCTGGCCGAGCGCATCGCCGAGCTGATCAAGGAGGGCAAGCTCGGCGGGATCGCCGACATCCGCGACGAGTCCTCCGGGCGCACCGGCATGCGGATCGTGCTCGTGCTCAAGCGCGACGCGGTCGCCAAGGTGGTGCTGAACAACCTCTACAAGCACACCCAGCTCCAGGAGACCTTCGGCGCCAACATGCTGGCGCTTGTCGACGGCGTGCCGCGCACGCTCAACCTGGCCCAGTTCATCCGCTACTACGTCGAGCACCAGATCGAGGTCATCCGCCGGCGGACCGCGTTCCGGCTGCGCAAGGCCGAGGAGCGGGCGCACATCCTGCGGGGTCTGGCCAAGGCGCTGGACGCCCTCGACGAGGTGATCGCCCTCATCCGGCGCTCGCCCACGGTCGAGGACGCCCGCCAGGGCCTCATCCGGCTGCTGGAGATCGACGAGGTCCAGGCGACCGCGATCCTCGACATGCAGCTGCGCCGGCTGGCCGCCCTGGAGCGCCAGCGGATCCTCGACGACCTGGCCAAGCTGGAGCTGGAGATCGCGGACCTCAAGGACATCCTGGCCAAGCCGGAGCGGCAGCGGCGGATCGTCTCCGAGGAGCTGGGCGAGATCGTCGCCAAGTGGGGCGACGACCGGCGCACCAAGATCGTGCCGTTCGACGGCGAGGTCTCGATGGAGGACCTCATCGCCCGCGAGGACGTGGTCGTCACGATCACGCGCACCGGATACGCCAAGCGCACCAAGGTCGACCTCTACCGCTCGCAGCGGCGCGGCGGCAAGGGCGTCAGCGGGGCGACACTGCGGCAGGACGACATCGTCAGCCACTTCTTCGTATGCTCCACCCACGACTGGATCCTGTTCTTCACGAACAAGGGCCGGGTCTACCGGGCCAAGGCCTACGAGCTTCCCGAAGCCAGTAGGGTGGCCAAGGGCCAGCACGTGGCCAATCTGCTCGCCTTCCAAGCGGACGAGCAGATCGCGCAGATCATCGAAATTCCGAACTACCAGGTGGCGCCCTACCTGGTACTGGCCACGAAGAACGGCCTGGTGAAGAAGACGCGGCTCGAGGAGTTCGACTCCAACCGTTCCGGCGGAGTCATCGCGATCAACCTGCGCGATGAGGACGAGCTGGTCGGTGCTGCCCTCGTCGCCCCGACCGACGACCTGCTGCTGGTCTCCAAGAACGCCCAGGCGATCCGCTTCAACGCCAGCGACGAGGCGCTGCGCCCGATGGGCCGGGCCACCTCGGGTGTGATCGGCATGCGGTTCAGCGAGGAGGATGTCCTGCTCGCGATGGAGGTCGTCCGCGAGGGCATGGAAATGGACGTGCTGGTCGCGACGAACGGGGGATACGCGAAACGTACCCCGATCGAGGAATACCCGGTCCAGGGCCGGGGAGGTAAGGGCGTGCTGACTGCGAAGATCACCGAGCGACGCGGTGGTCTGGTCGGTGCCGTGGTGATCAGCCCGGACGACGAGCTGTTCGCCATCACCAGCAACGGTGGCGTCATCCGGACTCCGGTGAAGCCTGTACGCCGTACGCGGGACCGGAACACAATGGGGGTCAAGCTGATGGACCTCCCGGACGGCGTGACTATCGTGGCGATTGCTCGCAATGCCGACGAGCCTGACGAACAGGACTAGTTGATGACGGAGACACAGGCGAAGTCGGGGAACAAGGGGACCTCGGCCAACCCGGTCGACGAGGAGGCCGCACAGGGCGGTACACCAGCGACCGGCCGCGCGGCCGTGGGCCGGGCCACCGTCCCCGCCGACGCGCCTGCCCCGAAGTTCACCCGGGCCCCCGGCATGGCACCGCCACCGGACAAGCCCGGCGAGGACTCGCGGCCGTCCGACCAGGCCGAGACGAAGGTCGACGCCCCGACGTCGGCCGACGGCCTGGCCGCCCCGGCGGCGGCGAAGCCCGCCACGACCGCCACGACCCCGCAGCCGGCCAAGCCGGCGGCGGCCGCCCGGCCGTCCACCGGCACCACCGGTACCCAGCCGCGTGTCGGCGCCGGCCTCGGCACGGCACCGAAGCCGTCGCCGGACGGCGCGCGTCCCGGCACCCCGGGCCGCCCCGCCAACGGGGGCGGCTTGCCGCCGGGCATCAGCGGTGCCGCGGCCGTCGGGGCCGCCCGCGTGGGTGAGGCGGTACGCGCCGCGCGTACCTCGGTCAGTTCGGCCGCGTCGCGCGGGCCGCGCCGGGCCCGGCTGAACCTCAAGCGGATCGACCCGTGGTCCGTGATGAAGTTCGCGTTCGCGGTCTCCGTGGTGCTCTTCATCGTGGTTGTCGTCGCCACCTCCGTGCTCTACCTGGCGCTGGACGCCATGGGCGTGTTCAAGAGCGTCAACGACAGCCTCACCGACCTGGTGAACGCCGGCGGCGGGCAGGGCGGCGGCGGCTTCCGGATCACCGCCAAGGGCGTGATCCTCAGCTCGGCGCTGATCGGCCTGGTCAACGTGGTGCTCTTCACCGCGCTGGCCACGCTGGGCGCGTTCGTCTACAACGTCTGCGCCGACCTGGTCGGCGGGATCGAGCTGACGCTCGCCGAGCGCGACTGAACCCGACGACGCCGGGGCACCGCGTAAAGCGGTCGCCCCGGCGTCGCGTGTCCGGGTAGGTTCGAAGGTGGCGTGGGTGAGCCGCGCCGCCACGGGCCCCCCGATTTGGGAGCCACGGCGGCGATGGGTTAACCTTGCTCGTCGCTACGCGGGGCTATAGCTCAGTCGGTTAGAGCGCAGAGCTGATAACTCTGAGGTCGCTGGTTCGATTCCAGCTAGCCCCACCGCACATCGTCCGACGATAGTCGAGCGCGAGGGGTCAAGCCCATGTTCAAGAAGCTCCTGATCCTGGTCGGCGTCGTCGGCGTGGCCGCCGTCGTGGCCAAGAAGATCAAGGCCTCGAACGACGAGCGCGCTCTCTGGCACGAGGCGACCACCGCGCCCGACCTGCGCTGACCGCGCCTCCTCCGACTGCCGGCACCGGGCGACTCCGCCCGTCTCGGGGCCCTAGCTCAACTGGCAGAGCACTGCCTTTGCAAGGCAGGGGTTAGGGGTTCAAGTCCCCTGGGCTCCACCATCTTCACTCCGCACCTGCGGTTCGGTCCTACATCGGGTCGATCGACAGCAGGTAGCGACATGCGGCTACTGCGGAACCCACTGCGGCTACGGCCAGGACGAGGTACCCGTAGCGGATGCAGCGCTCCACCGGGCCGCCGTTCGGCTCCTCGGGGACTCGGTCAAGCATGGACGTCACCCCCTGCCGTTGGTGGCGCCCTGCGTTCATCTGGTAGCCCCGGGGCAGGTTGAGGTTGAGAGCTGCGAGCCGGATCGAACGTGCGTCGCGCACCAGAAGATGCGGGGTGAAGTGGGTGTCGGTGTCCACGCCCTCGACCAGGGAGCGGGGGATGACGTATCGCCGGAAGGGGTTCCTGACGATCACGTGTCTCGGCGTGACGACGATCGAGGCCGCTGGGCCGCTCAGGTGCACCAGGGCGAGGCCGGCAGCGTCCAGGGCGAACAAGGAGGCCACCATGGCAGGTCCCGTGGACCAGTGGGCCGCTATCGGCAACGACATGCCCAAGCCCCACACGAGGGCGAACACCAGATGCACCGGCTCCAGCCGCCGGTAGGTTTCCTGGACGTCGACCACAGGCTGGACGGTAACGATCGCGGGCAAGCGCGAGGGTCAGAGCATCGTCGCGGACATCCACCAGACTCTGTGCGAGCAGTGATTGATCAGAGCTCGTACCTGCTGCGATGCCTGGATCGTGGTGGACGAGGGAGTCGCCGTCGAACGAGGTGACCGTTGGCCACACGGGGTGTGAGTCCGCCGGTCACCCAGCACAGGACGAGGGTCGCGACGAGACTCACGAGCCCGGGGATCTGCCAGAAGCGCGCGGCGGCAACCTCGCCCGGGGTCTCGGATGCGATGAGGCCGCTGGGGTCGACCAGCACCGTCAGCGTCTCGCCTACGGCGAATTCATCCCAGTCCCGGCAGATCTTGCCGAAGACGGGGCTGGCATCGGTGCGCTGTAGGCGGTAGCAGTGCTCTTCCTGTTTGCCCCCACGGCCGTGGTAGCGGTTGACGTCGTGGTCCACGACTGTCGCCACCACCGGCTGCCCCCGCAGATCCAGCACCGTGAGCCGAGGGGCGAACATCATGGCGATGACCCAGAAGAGCGACGCGACGAAGGCGGCCATCGCCACGGCCTTCACCGCGAGCGAGGCCCGCTGCCACATGGTTTGGGTCAACACGAGTTGGCTGGCAATCACCAGTGCTACGACCGACGAGATGATGGCCAGCCACCCCGACCAGGCGAACAGGCTGGTGAGCGCCGCGACCGCGCCGGGCGCCGTGAAGCATGCGATCAGGGAAAGCCGGTGGCGACGCGCGGTGCCGGGGTGGGAGCGCGACGGTGCCACGTGCTGGATTGTGGCCCGCGCTTGCAACAACCAGAGGTGCGCCACGGTCAGGCCGAGTACGGCTGCTAGATCAACCAGTACGATCCGAGTGCAGACGGGCACCGCAAGCGGGGGTGGCATGGTCCGGGGCTGGCACGGCTGGCTCGGCACGTTCAACGGGCGGGATCTGTTCACGATCCTCGGGGCCGGGCCGCTGACGGTGACGGTCCAGATCGTCGGCAACCTGCTGGTGTTCGCGGCGCTGGGGTTCCTCGCCACGCTGCGGTTCGCGGCGCTGGCGTCGGTGCCGCGGATCCTGGCGCTCGCGGCCGGCTGCTCGGTCCTGGTCGAGGTCGCGCAGTACGCCCTGCGGCTGGGCCGGGTGTCCTCTGTGGATGACGTGCTGCTCAACACCGCCGGCGCCGGGCTGGCCTCGCTGGCGTCGCGCCGCTGGTGGCGCGCCTCGGCCGGAGCGCCGTCGGATCGACCGCGAGCGGCACTGGTGCCGGACCGCTGAGCCGCCGCTGCCGCGGGAGGGCCTAATCCTTCTCCCACTGGTGCTGCCGCTCGGTGTGGAACGGCCGGTCACCCAGGGGATGGCCCGGGAGGGAGACGCAGTTCTGGCCCGGGTGAGCGCCGCAGACCGGGCAGTCGCACATGTCCTCGGGCGCCAGGCAGGGCTGCCCATGACCGCGCCGTACGGTGCACACCGCGTAGCCGATCTCCGCGGCGGCCCGGTGCAACTCCTCGTCCTCGTGTCGCACCGCGGCCTGGCGGACCCGCCGAACGGCGTTCCGGAACAGGGTCAGCAGCTCCGCGTCGTCATCCGCCACGTTCCGAGAATAGGGATCCGGAGCGCGGGAGGCGGTCAGGTCTCCGGGGCTCCACCATTCGCGTCACCAGGGCCGGCGGGAGGAGCCGTCCGCAGGGCGGTTCCGTCGGGCCGTTCGGCGAAACACCGGGGCGGATCGATCAGGAATCAAGAAGCCCGGGCACGACGCCGTGCCTAGCATGATCGTCATGGACATCACCATCCACACGAGCTTCCTGCCGCACGTCGACCCGGACGAGTCGCTGGCCTTCTACCGCGACGTCCTCGGCTTCGAGGTCCGCAACGACGTCGGCCGGGGCAAGATGCGCTGGATCACGGTCGGCCCCGCCGGCCAGCCCGACACGTCCATCCTCCTGGCGCCGCCGGCCGTCGATCCCGGGATCACCGACGACGAGCGCCGCACCATCGCCGAGATGATGGCGAAGGGCACCTACGGCTGGATCCTGCTGGCCACCCGCAACCTCGACGACACCTTCGAGAAGGTGCAGGCCAGCGACGCCGAGGTCGTCCAGGAGCCGACCGAGCAGCCGTACGGCATCCGCGACTGCGCCTTCCGCGACCCGGCCGGCAATCTGGTCCGCATCCAGGAGCTTCGCTGACCCGTCCGGTCATCCGTCCCGCCCGTCCAAGGCCGGCGCCTCGGGCACCGAGGAAAGGACCTCCCCTCATGTGTCACCCCTCGTGGGGGCGCGCACGCGCGCACGCGCAGCGCCTGAACGACCTCACCCGGCTGCGCCGCGTCCGGGACCGGATCGACCGGGAGTACGCCGAGCCGCTGAACGTCGAGGCGCTCGCCCACGACGTGAACATGTCGGCCGGGCACCTCAGCCGCCAGTTCCGGCTGGCCTACGGCGAGTCGCCGTACGCCTACCTGATGACCCGGCGGATCGAGCGCGCGGCGGCGCTGCTGCGTCGCGGCGACCTCAGCGTCACCGAGGTCTGCTTCGCGGTCGGCTGCTCGTCGCTCGGCACCTTCAGCAGCCGCTTCACGGAGCTGGTGGGTGTGCCACCCAGCGCCTACCGGCGCCGGGCGGCGGGCGTGGCGACGGGCATGCCGCCGTGCGTGACGAAGCAGGTGAGCAGGCCGGTCAGGAACCAGGAGACGCCGGTCGCCGCAGCCGTCCTCGTGTGCTGAGACCGGGAAGAGGCCGCTGGCGCTGACGGCTCAGCCCAGCCGGTCGAGGAACTCCCGGGAACGCCGTACCACCAGTGCCGTCGCGTCCGCGTCGTAGGACGGCAGGGTGCTGTCGGTGAACAGGTGCGCGTCGCCCGGGTAGACGAACAGCTCGCCCCGCTCGGGCCCGACGATCCCGACCAGCTCGCGGGCGGAGTCGATGTCGCCCTCCAAGGCGAAGAACGGGTCCTTGTCCATGCCGTGGATCTGCACCGGGACGCCCTCGGGCCACGGGCCGACGGCCCACTCGCCGGTGACCGGCAGGCAGGACTCGTAGAGCAGGGCGCCACGGGCGCCGGGCCGGGTCTGGGCGAGCCGCTGCGCGGTGGCGGCACCCCAGGAGACGCCGGCGTAGACGAGGTCCGTCGGCAGGTCGGCCACGGCCCGGTCGGCGCGCTCGTCGAGCACCTCCCCGCCGATGCGCCGGGTCAGCGCGGCACCCTCGTCGATGGTCGACGGCCGCTCGCCGTCGAACAGGTCGGGGGTGTGCACGGTGTGCCCGCCGGCGCGCAACTGGTCGGCCAGAGCCCGCACGCCGTCGGTGAGCCCCTGGATGTGGTGGAAGAGAACGACGTCGGCCATCTCTAGACTCCTGTCAACGAACCAGAGCGATCGAATGATCCAGAATTCTAGAACGGTCGAGAAATGTCGGTCAATCAGCAGATCCCGGACTACGACCTCGACGAAATGCTCGTGGTCACCGCGCCCGAACAGTTGCGGGCGCTGGCCGACCCGCTGCGCGCCACCCTCCTGGAGCTGCTCCTGGAGCGGGCCGCCACGGTGAACGAGATGGCCCGGGCGGTCGAGCGCCCCAAGAGCAGCGTGGCCTATCACGTGAACCTGCTGGTCGACGCCGGCCTGCTCCAGGTGGTGCGGACCCGGCGGGTCCGCGCGATCGAGGAGCGGTTCTACGGCCGGGTCGCCCGCACCTTCTACGTCGGCGTGCTCAACCGGCCCGAGGACAAGCAGGTCGTGGCGCGCATCAACGGCCTCGCCGAGGCGGCCGCCGAGGCCGCGCCGGCCCACGCCGCCGACGACCTGCGGTGCACGCTCGTCCACGCGCGCATCCCCATCGAGGAGGTGCGGACGTTCTGGGCGGAGGTGCAGGCGCTCGCCCGCCGCTTCGCCCAGATCCCCCGGTCCGGAGACCAGGTGTACGGCTTCGTCGCCGGCCTCTACCCCACCGACGCGCCCACCCTCCCGGACACCGACCGCGACCCGGCCGCCCGTGACCCGGCCGACCGGGATCCGGCCGACCGGGACGGCGGTCAGTAGCCGCCGGCCGCGTCGGCCAGCACCTCGCGCAGCGCGTGGGAGGTCTGCCGGACGATCCCCGGGTTGGTGTCCCAGTAGTAGGGCAGGGCGATCACCGCCTGGAGCAGCGCCCAGCCCCGGCCGCGCAGCCAGGAGGCGTCGTCCACCGCCAGTTCCGTGCGGAACCGGGCGCGACTGGGACCGGCGAAGACATTCCACGCCGGCTGGAGGTCGCAGGCCGGGTCCCCCACGTTCAGCCCGCCGAAGTCGATGACCGCCGAGAGCCGGCCGTCGACCACCAGCAGGTTGCCGGGCAGCAGGTCGCCGTGCACCCAGACCCCCGGCCCGTCCCAGGCCGGCGCGTCCAGTGACTCCTGCCAGGCCCGCAGCACCGCGCCGCCGTCGACCCGGTCGCCGAGCCGGCGTACCGCGTCCCGGACCCCGTCGTCCAACTCGGCGAGGTCGGCGCCCCGGGCGCGGGGCGGCCGGGGGTACGCGTCGGTGGTGTCGATCCGCCGCAGCGCGGCGACGAAGGCGGCCAGGTCGACCGCCGCCGTGTCCGGGTCGAACCGGGCGGTGCTGGCGTTCTCTCCCGGCAGCCACTCGCAGACCGACCAGTCGAAGGGGTAGCCCTCGGCGGGGCGGCCCATGGCCACCGGCACGGGCAGCGCGAGCGGCAGGTGCGGGGCCAGCCGGGGCAGCCACTCGGCCTCCCGGGCCGCCTGCCTCGTGGCCCAGCCGATCCGGGGCAGCCGTACCGCGAGGTCGTCGCCGAGCCGGTAGATGTCGTGGTCCGTCCCGTACGAGGGAACGAGGCGGAGCGGTCGGTCGGCCCAGTGCGGGAACTGCCCGGCGAGCAGCCGCCGGACCAGGTCGGCGTCGGTCAGCACCTCGTCGGCGTGCATCTTCGTCCGGATCACGGCGACCATCCTGGATCGGCCCCGGCACGGGCCGCAAACGAGTTCAGTCCGGCCGGCGGCGCCAGGTGAGCGTCATGCCGAGAGCACCAGGCCGCCCGGCAGCGCCGCCACCGGCGGGCCCCGCCACCGGGCCAGCCGGTGGCGGCGCCTGCCGGTGGCGGGCCCCGCCACCGGGCCAGCCGCAGGCGCAGGGCGAGCCGGCGGTCCGGTTCCCGGGTCACGGCCTGCTGCTGGCCGGGCGCGTCGGGATCGAGCCGGCAGGTGAGGCGGTAGTTGCCGGCGGCCGGGGCGGTGACGGTCGACGTGGGGCAGGGTAGTGCCGGGGCGGCGTCCCCGGCAGGCTAGCGTCGGGTGCGTGAGCACCGGATCCCCGCGCGTCCTGCCGGCCGAGAGCGGCATCGCCGAGGCCGCCGCCGTCCTGCGCTCCGGCGGGCTGGTCGCCTTCCCCACCGAGACGGTCTACGGGTTGGGCGCGAACGCGCTGGACGCCCGCGCCGCGGCCCGGATCTTCGAGGCGAAGGCCCGACCCAGCTTTGACCCGCTGATCAGCCACCTGGCCGACGCCGCCGACCTGCCCGGTCTGGTCGGCGCGGTGCCGCCGGCGGTGGCCGCGCTGGTGGAGCGCTTCTGGCCCGGCCCGCTCACGCTGATCGTGGACCGGCCGGCGGTGATCCCGCCGATCGTCACGTCCGGCCTGGACACCATGGCGGTCCGGGTGCCGGACGAGCCGTCCGCGCGGGCGTTGATCGCCGCCGCCGGGGTGCCGGTGGCCGCGCCGAGCGCCAACCGGTTCGGGCAGCTCAGCCCCACCCGCGCCGAGCACGTGGTGGCCGGGCTGGGCGGGGCCGTGGAAGTGGTGCTCGACGGCGGGCCGACCCGGTGCGGGATCGAGTCGACAATCGTGGACGCGCGCGGCGAGCGGCCCGTGGTGCTCCGGCTGGGCGCGCTGCCGGTGGAGGCGCTGGTCGACGCGGTCGGCCCGGTGGAGGTACGCCAGGGCAACTCGGGCCAGCCGGTGGCGCCCGGGACGCTGGCCGCGCACTACGCCCCGCGTACCCCTCTGCGGTTGGGCGCGGCGGCCGAGGGGGACGGCGGCCGGCGGGGATTCCTGGCCTTCCGGGAGCGGCCCGCTGGTGGTGACTGGGCGGCGGTGGAGGTGCTGTCGCCCGAGGGTGACCTGACGGCGGCGGCCGCGCGGCTCTTCGACGCCCTGCACCGGCTCGACGCGACAGGGGTGACCGAGATCGTGGCCGAGCCCGTTCCCGAGGTCGGCGTGGGCCGGGCGATAAACGACCGGCTGCGGCGGGCGGCCGCCACCTGGCGCTGACCCGTCAGAGGGCCAGTTCGCCGACCACCTGGTCGCCGCTGCGCTCACCGGTGAGCCGGAAGCCGAGGCGGCCGTAGAAGCGTTCCGGGCCGTGCGGGCCGGGCGCCCAGGTGACGAACATCCGGTCCGCACCCCGGCGACGCAACTCGTCGGCGAGCGCCGCCACGGCGAACCGCCCGTAGCCCCGGCCCTGCTGGTCCGCGGCGATGTTCAGCCGCCACAGGCCGGACCGGACGTCCGCCGGGTCCTGACCCCACTTGATGTCGAGGAAGCCCATGAGGAAGCCCACCGGGCGGTCGCCGTCGACGATGAGCCGGGGCCAGGCGACCGCCGGCTGGGCGTACGCCTCGGCGAGCGACCGGGCCACCGGGGCGACCAGCCCCTCCTGGTCGGGACGGACGGCGATCGCGCAGGCGGCCAGGACGTTGTCGGGGGTGATCTCTTCGAGACGTGGTGACGGCACGGCGGCACCCTGGCCGCCGGGCCGCACCGGACTCGACCGGTTTCAGGTCAGCTCGGCGGCGACCCGGTCGACGTCCGCGCTGAGCGCGTCGTAGCCGCCGGCGGTGAGCTTGCCGCCCCGGAGCAACTCGCTCAGCTTGTCGCGGAGCTTCTTGATCTGCTCCTGCGCCTGATCGGTGTCGCCCTCGGCGGTCTCCTTGGCGATCGCGTCCACCTTGGCGTGCAGGTCCTTGGCCGCGTCCGGGTTCAGCTGCCCGGCGTCCACCTGCTCCTGGATCGACAGCCGCAGGGCGACGATCGGGTCCCGGGGCGGGACGGCGCTCGGCGTTGCCGAGGCGAGCGACGGGCTGGGCTCGGGTGTGGCCACCGGGCTGCGGGTCGTGGGCGCCACCGTCCGCGGGCGGGGCGTGGTCGGCGCCACGGTGACCGGCACCACGGGCGCGCTCGGCGCGGCCGCGGTGGTGGTGGTGGCCGGGGCGGTCGGTGCGGCCAGCGGCTTCCCGCCGTCCCGGTCCAGCAGCGTGACACCGGCCAGGGCGAGCAGCGCGAGGCCGACCAGCCCGGCCAGCACCAGCAGCGGGTTGCGTCGGGACCGGGCCGACCGGTCGCCGGGAGCCGCGACCGGCGCGGCCGGTCCGGGTGCGGGCGGCGGCTCAGGCCCGGCCGGCGCGGCGTCCACCGCGACGACCGCGAGCGGCGTGCCGGCGCGGGGCAGCAGGGCCGCGAGGCGCTCCCGGACCACGCCGGCGTCGGTGGGCCGGTCGGCCGGGTCCTTCGCGAGCAGTTCGGACACCAGGGCGTCGAGTTCCACAGGTACGTCCGGCCGGCGGTCCCGCAGCGGCGGGGGTGGCTCGTTGACGTGCTGGTGCAGCACGCTGAGCGGGTCGCCGGCGAACGGCGGGGCGCCGGTGAGCATCGCGTAGAGAGTGCAACCCAGGCCGTACAGGTCGGTGCGGGGGTCCACGGGACCGCCGAGCGCCTGCTCCGGGGACATGTACGAGCTGGTCCCGAGCTTGGTCGCCGGGCCGGTGAGGGTGTTCTGCCCGGCCAGCCGGGGCAGCCGGGCGATGCCGAAGTCGCAGATCTTCACGGTGCCGGCCGGGGTGACGATGAGGTTGCCCGGCTTGATGTCCCGGTGCACCACCCCGGCGGCGTGCGCGGCGGCGATCCCGTCGCAGGTCTGCACGGCGATCGACAGCGCCTGGTCGACCGGCAGCGGGCCCGCGGCGACCAGGTCGCCGACCGTCCGACCCTCCACCAGCTCCATGACCAGGTAGGAGTGGTCGTCCTCGGTGCCGAAGTCGTAGACGCCGACGATGTGCGGGTGGGTCAGCCGGGCCGCCGTGCGGGCCTCGCGGTCGAAGCGTTCCGCGGCCATCGGTTCCCGCACGCCGGCCGCCGTGAGCACCTTGATCGCGACCGGCCGGTCCAGCCGCAGGTCCCGGCCCCGCCACACCTCACCCATGCCGCCGCTGCCCAGCAGCTCCTCGGACTGGTACCGGCCACTCAGCAGACGTCGCGACACGACGTCACCTTTTCCAGCCGGGCCCGATCCCACACCGGGCGCGGGAGACGGGAGCGGGTGCTGCTCGTCGTGGACCACCCACACAAGGTAGTCAATCCGTCGCTCGGCGGCCGTACCGCGGGCCGGCCGGCGCGCTGCCGGCCGGCCCGCCCGGTCACGTCTGCTGCTGCGTCACGTCCAGGTTGAGGTACCGCGGTTCGCCGCTGGCGAGTTGGCGGATGCGCTCGGCGTACTCGCCGGTCTGCGGGCGGCCGCTGTGCGCCATGGCCTGCTCGTAGCTGTCGAACTCGGCGACGATGACGAAATGGCCGGGCCGCTCCCGGTCCTCGGCGAAGGTCACCCGGGCGGGCCCGGGGGACGGGTGCTCGCGCGTCCACTCCTCGCTGAGCCGGCGCACCTCGTCGGGGCGGTCCGTCTGGTACTCGACGACCTGCACGAACGGCATCTCCATCACCTCCACCGGCCGTGTTCCCACCGGTCCGCCGTCCATGTCGGCGGCATGGCGCCGGCCGCCGGGGGTAGGAGGTACGGGTAACAACCCCCCGAAAGTGAGGTGTCATGCCAATGCCGACCGCACGCGAGATCATGACCAGCGACGTGAGCTGTGTCCGGGAGCAGGACGACCTCCGGACCGCCGCCCGGCGGATGGCCGAGCTCGGGGTGGGCTCGCTGCCCATCTGCGGCGACGACAACCGCCTCAAGGGCATGGTGACCGACCGCGACATCGTGGTGAAGGTGCTGGCCCAGGGCAAGGACCCGGCCAGCGTGACCGCCGGTGAGCTGGCCCAGGGTGAGGCCGTGACCATCGGCGCGGACGACGACGCGGCCGAGATCCTGCGGACCATGGGCCAGCACAAGGTACGCCGGCTGCCGGTGATCGACGGGCACGACCTCGTCGGCATCGTGGCCGTCGCCGACGTGGCCCGGTCGCTGCCGGAACGCCCGGTGGGCGACCTCATCGAGGCGATCTCCGAGCGCTCCTGACCGTAGCCGCCGACGACCGTTCGCCGTCCTCTCCGGCCCGCGCCGGGGAGGGCGGCGAGCCGCGTCAGGGGGTCAGCGGCACGGTCTCGCCCCGGTGGATGGTGCGGACCTGCCGGACGAAGCCGCGCCGCCGGGCCTCCTCGACGAAGTGCCGCAGCGGGGAGCGGAACACCGGGTAGTCGTCGTAGTGGATCGGCACGGTGAGCCGGGGCCGGATCAGCTCCACCACGTCGGCGCCCTGCCGGGCGTCCATGGTGAGCAGGATGCCGGCGACCTTCGTGCCGCCGAGGTGGATCAGCATGGCGTCGATGTCCGGGAACCGTTCGGGGATCTGGGCGAGCTGCGGCCGGCGCAGGGTGTCCCCGGTGACGTAGAGCCGGAACCGGCGCTCGCCGGCGCGTTCCAGGTCGAGCAGGGTGCCCATCACGTCGGGCAGCAGCCGGTCCAGCACGCCGGGCCCGTGCTGGCCGGGCAGGGCGGTCAGCCGCAGCGTCTCGTCCCCGCGGCGCAGCTCGTGCGAGCGCCAGGTGGGCAGCCCCTCCGCCGCCCGGAAACCCCAGCGCCGCAGCTTCCGTTCCGCCTGCGGCGTGGTGACGATCGGCAGGGCGCGGTCCAGGCCGCGCCGGGCCACCCGGTCGAAGTGGTCGCCGTGCAGGTGGGACAGGACCACGGCGTCCAGCGCGGGCAGCTCGGGAATCGTCAGCGCCGGGTCGGTGCTCCGCTTCGACCAGAGCCCCTTGCCGAGGTAGGCCCGCTGGCCCCGGTGCAGGAAGTTCGGGTCGGTGAGCAGCGTGAACCCGCCGAGCCGCAGGACCGTCGTGGCCGTACCGATGAAGGTGACCTCAGGCGTCATGCTCCTCGCCGTACCCCTGATCGGTTTCCCCATGCAGAGCGGCGCCGCGCTGCGGGAGGCGGTCGACCAGCCGGGTCAGCGCGCCGTTGGCGAAGGTGGCGCCCAGCGCGGAGCCGGCGGCGATGGTCCAGCCCACCGGGCCGAGCGGGGTGCAGCCGAAGAACTGGCTGACCCCGGGCGTCTGCACGACGGCGACCAGGACGCCGATCGACGCGGCCGTGGAGGCCAGCACGGTGGGGCTGGTGCCGCCGGCCAGCACGGTCTGCCCGAGCTGGGTGCCGACAAGCGAGGCGAGCGCGACGGTGCCCGCCCGCCGCTCCCGGCCGGTCCACCGGGCGAGCGTCCAGCCGGCGGTCGCCCCCAGCGTGGTGGCGCCGGCCCGCAGCGCGATCTCCCGGGTCAGCGTCTCGCCGAGCGAGGTGTCCGGTCCCTCCCGCAGCAGGTGGTCGGCCCCGTCGGCGGCGGGCGGGCGGACCGCGATGGCCAGCGCCGGCACCAGGTCGGTGAGCAGGTTGACCAGGAGCAGTTGCCGGCCGGTGAGCGCCGACCGGCCGGTGCTGGCGGCGGTCAGCACGCTGAACGCGATCTCGCCGAGGTTGCCGCCCACCAGGATGCTCAGCGCGTGGCGGACCGACGACCACATGGCCCGACCCTCCACCAGGGTCGCGATGATGGTCTCCAGCCGGTCGTCGGTGACCACCAGGTCGGCGGCGGCGCGGGCCGCCGGGGTGCCCCGCTGGCCGAGCGCGATGCCCACGTCGGCGAGCCGGATGGCCGGCGCGTCGTTGGCGCCGTCGCCGGTCATCGCCACGGTCCGCCCCCGGCGTTGCAGCGCCTGGATGATCCGCACCTTGTGCGCCGGGGTGCAGCGGGCCACCACGTCGGTGGCCATGAGCCGTTCCGCGAGGGCCTCGTCGTCGAGCCGGTTCAGCTCGGTGGCGGTGACCACCCGCTGCTCGCCGTGGTCGGGGCTGATGGTGGCGGCGATCGCCTCGGCGGTGGCCGGGTGGTCCCCGGTGATCATGATGGTGTGCACGCCGGCCTGCCGGATCCGCCGCACCGCGGGCGCGGCGCTCTCCCGCACCCCGTCGGCGAGGGCCAGGAAGCCGACGAAGACCATCCCGTCGACCTGCTCGTCGGTCACCGACTCGGCGCCCACCGGGCACTCGGCCACGGCCAGGATGCGGTGCCCGGCCCCGGCGCGTTCGGCGAGCATCGCGTGCAGCGCGTCCCGGCCGGCCCGATCCAGCGGCATGTCGCCCTGGGCGGTCCGCCGCGCCGCGCAGCGCGGCAGCACCGACTCGGGCGCGCCCTTCACGCTGAGCAGCAGCCCGCCGGCGGTCCGGCCGACCGTGGCGTGGTAGCCCCGGGACGGCTCGAACGGCAGCCCGCCCACCGCCGTCCAGTCCGGTGCGCCGGTCCACTCCAGCACGCCGGCCGTGCCCGCGCCGCGGCGCACCGCACGGTCGGTCTGCTGGGGCAGCTCGTCCGGGTCGGTCGCCGCGGGAGTGGCCCGCAGCGCCGCGGCCAGGGTCAGCCGCAGCGGCTCGTCCAGCCGGTCCGGTGGGGCGTACCGGTCGTCGCCGCCGCCCACCCCGGCCAGCAGCAGCTTCCCCTCGGTGAGGGTGCCGGTCTTGTCGAAGCAGAGCACGTCGACCCGGCCCAGCGCCTCGATGGTCCGCGGGTTGCGGACCAGCGCGCCGTGCTCGGCGAGCCGCCGCGCCGCCGCCAGCTGCGCGGCGCTGACCAGGAACGGCAGCCCCTCCGGCACCGACGCCACGGCCAGGTTCGCGGCGGTCGCCGCCGTCTCCGCCAGGGGTACGCCCCGGAGCAGTCCCGCCCCGGCCACCGCGATCGCCGAGCCGGCGGCCAGCGGCACGGCGGCGCTGGTCAGCTTCCCGAGCCGGGTCTCCACCCCGCTGGCCGGGGGCGCCTCCCGGGCCAGGGCGAGGCTCCGCCCCGCCTCGGTCTCCTGGCCGGTGGCCACCACCACGGCGGTGCCGTGGCCGGCCGCGACAGTGGTGCCCTCGTAGAGCATCGAGTGCCGCTCGGCCACCGCGGCGGCCACCACCGGCTCGGCGGTCTTGCCCACCGGCAGCGACTCGCCGGTCAGCGACGACTCGTCGGTCTCCAGCCCGTCGCTGGTCAGCACCCGGCAGTCGGCCGGGATGGCGTCGCCCGGCCCCACCGCGACCACGTCGCCGGCCACCAGTTCCTCCGCGGCCACCACCTGCTCCGCGCCGTCGCGCAGCACCCGGGCGGTCACCGCCGAGCGGGACAGCAACTCGGCCAGCGACCGCTCGGTGTTGTGCTGGTGCACCGCACCGATCAGCGCCGAGCCGCCCACCACCCCGCCGACCAGCGCGGCGTCGACAAGCGAGCCGAACGTGGCGGAGAGCACCGCCCCGGCGGCGAGCACCGGGGTGAGCGGGTTCGACAGCTCGTCGACGAACGCGCGGAGCAGCCCGGGCGGGCCCTGGCCGTCGCCGGTGACGGCACGCCGGCGGCGGGCCGCCTCCTCGCCGGTCAACCCCTCCGCGTGGGTGCCGAGCTGGTCGAGGACGGTGTCCACCGGCATCAGGTGCCAGGCGGTGAGTGCGGGCGCCGGCGTACGGGTCCGGTCGGGCAGCCGCCGGGCCCGCCAGACGCCGTGTGCGAAGGCGAGGGCGGCGGCGCCGTTCACCGCGCCGAGGGCCCGGCCGGGCAGCCGCTCCCGCTCGGCCGTGAACGCGCCGAGCGCTCCCAGCCCCGTGCCGGCCATGGAGATCCGGATGTTCTGCCGGGTCATCCGCCGGGCCACCCCGGTCGCGTCGATGAGCAGCGCGGGAATCCGCAGGTCGTCACCCACCAGCAGGTGTGCGCCCCAGGGTGGCAGGTCCTCCGGGCCGGAGACCCCCAGCCCGCAGTCCGCGGCGCCGAGCGCGGCCCGGTCACCGGAGACCACCATCACCACCGCGCCCTCGCGTTGCAGCTCACGGACCGATTCGGCGAGGCGGGAACCGCCGGGCACGAGGGCGTCGGCGAAGTCGTACCGGCCGTCGTCGTCACCGGCGACCACGAGCCGCAGGCCGGCGTGGCGGGCCGCGGTGGCCAGGGCGTCCACCCCCGGGACGGGCTCCGGCTCGACCCGCAGCACGGCGGCGAGCCGGCCGCCCTCGGCCAGCCCGAGCAGCCGCCCGCCGTCGGAGCGCAGCCGCGCGCTGTCCGGGGTGTCCCCCGGGTCCGTCACGTCCATCCGGTCCAGCGGACCGAGCCGCCAGCCGTCCGCGTTCCGGACCGCGTCCGGGGCGGCCGGGTCGAACAGGGCGAACGACCGGGCGGCCACCTGACCGGTGTCCGCACCGGCCAGCGGCGCCAGGTCGGCCAGCACGCCCCGGTCGGAGCCGAGCACCGCGGCGTCCAGCAGCACCGTGTCGATCCGGTCCAGCTCGCGCAGCACGCTGCGGTCCATGGCGATCACGCCCCGCCGGCCGAGCATCCGGCCGAGCTGGGCGGCGTACCCCTCGCGGCCGCTGCCCGGCGCCTTCGGCAGTGACGACAGGGCCAGCGCGGCGGCCCGTTTCCCGCCGGCCACCGGCACCGCGGCCGCCCCGGCCGCCGCGCCCGCGGCCAGCATCCGGCTCACATAGCGTTCGGCCGGACCGTCCGGGACCGGGCAGGGCCGCTCGCCGTCCGGCACCCGGGCGACCGCCCGGTCCGGGTCGCCCGTCAACCTCGGCTCGGCCTTCGTCCAGGCGGCGAGCTGGGCCTGCGCCTCGCCCCACCGCACCACCCGCTGCGCGCCGTCGAGCACGATGCCCGCCCAGCCGCCGGTGAGCCCCTGGACCACCGCCTCGGCGAGCGGGAAGATCAGTTCGGCGCGGGGGTCGGCCCGCAGGCCCCGGTCGGCGAGCGCGTGCAGCTTCGGGTGCAGGTCGACCGCGGCGAGGAAGCCGGCCACCTCGCCGGGCACCGGGGTGAACGGCAGGATCCGGGTGGCGGCCGAGATGGTCAGGCCGAGCGCGTCGGACGCCAGCGCCCCCAGGGCACGGGGCGTGCGCGGCCCCTCCTCGGGCGGGTGCGGCGGCGGGATCTCCGGGTCCGGCTCGTGCGGGCACACCCGCTCGGTCCGCGCCACGGTGGCGATCAGGTCGCGCAGCTTCGGCTTCGGCTCCTCGACCGCCACGATCACCCGGCCCGACGGCGCGTTGACCCGGGCCCACGCCACGCCGGGCAGCGCCTCCAGCGCCGCCTCGACCTGCCGGGCCAGCCGGTCCCCGCCGTCCTGGCAGACGCCGTGCACCTCGATGTGGTGCCGGCCGTCGCGGGACCAGACCCGGCGCCGGGTCAGCCCGGCCAGCCGGGCCAGCCGGGTCGCCGCCGCGCCCACGCTTCCCGCCGCCTCGGCCACGCTTCCCGGCACGGCGTTCCGGGCCGTGCCCGGCAGGGCGGATCCGACGGTACGGGCGGTGTCCGGCAGGGCGGTGGCGACCCCGCGGGCGACCCGGGCCACGGCGTCCGGCACGGCGGCCGGCGACAGGAGGAGGCCGGCGACACGGCCCAGCGAGGTCATCGAGGCGTACGGCCGGGCTGCCGGCCCCGCTCCCCGGTGCTCCCGCCGTCGTCGTAGCCGTACGCCATCTCGCCTCCCGCGGCCTCGTCCCGGCGGCCCGACTTCCCGGCGCGGCGTCCGTTATGCCCCTCGAGCGGGGGAAGTTTCCGCACTGCCCGGGGCATGGACGGGCAGGCCGGTGGAATGCCGCACGGACAGCGATGTCGTCGTCGGAACCGGGAGGCCCCATGAGCACGCTGACACGGAACCTCAGCGGGTCGCGGGAGATGATGAAGACGTACTGCCGGCGGGTGGAGATCCCGGTCCTGGGCGAGGTGGCGGTGCCCCCGCCGGACAAGCTGGCCTACTACGCGGGGCTGGGCGTGCTGGCCGCGTTCCAGGTCATCGAGTGGCCGCTGGCCCTGGTCGTCACCGCCGGGCACCTCCTGGCCGACCAGCACTACTCGGGCCTGGTGAAGGGCGTGGGCGAGGCGCTGGAGTCGGCCTGACGAGACGGGGCTCACCGTTGACCTCAACCCCGGTTGAGGCCCGAGGCTTGAGCCCATGTCGACCGCCACCGCCGCACCGCCGGCCCCGCCCGCACACCTCTGGTCGCCGCGCCTGCGGGCCATGACCGTGGGCAGCGTCGCCCTCGTGTCGCTGCTCGCCTTCGAGGCACTGGCGGTGGGCACGGCGATGCCCACGGTCGCCCGCACCCTGGACGGGCTCGGCCTCTACGCCCTGGCCTTCGGCGGCCCGTTCGCCTCCGGGGTCGTGGCCATGGTCGCCTCCGGCATCTGGTGCGACGCGCGGGGTCCCCGCCCGGCCATGTGGCACGGCGTGGCGTGGTTCGTGGCGGGCCTCCTGGTGGCGGGCGCCGCGCCCACCATGGAGGTACTTGTCGTCGGGCGGGTCGTGCAGGGTTTCGGCTCCGGCCTGCTCTCCGTGGCGCTCTACGTGATCGTGGCGCAGGCGTACCCGGAGGAGTTGCGGCGGCGGGTGTTCGCCGCGTTCGCCGCCGCGTGGGTGGTCCCGTCGCTCGTGGGTCCGGCCGTGGCCGGGCTGATCGTCGAGCACCTGGGCTGGCGCTGGGTGTTCCTCGCGGTGCCGGCGGTCGCGGTGCCGGCGGTGCTGCTGATCCAGCCGGGCCTGCGGGCGCTGGGCGCGGCGGTGCCGACCCGGCCGCCGGCCGGCGCGCTGGCCCGGATCGGCTGGGCCTGCGGGGCGGGGGCGAGCGCCGCACTGCTGCACTACGGGGGGCAGCAGCGCGGCGTGCTCGCCGCCGGGCTGATCGCCGCGGCGCTGGTCGGGCTGCTGGCCTGCGTGCCGCGGCTGCTGCCGGCCGGGTTCCTGCGGGCCGCGCGCGGCCTGCCGACCGTGATCGGGCTGCGTGGCCTGGCGTCGGCGGCGTTCGCCGGGGCCGAGGTGGTGATCCCGTTGATGCTGTCGCGGGAGCGGGGCTTCTCGCCGACGGCGGCCGGGCTGGTGCTGACGGTCGGCGCGCTCTCCTGGTCGGTGGGCTCCTGGATCCAGGGCCGGATCGCCGCGCCGCGCTCGGCCGCCACGCTGCCCCGGGTCGGGCTGACCTGCATCGCCGTCGGCACGGCCGGCGTGGCGCTGGCCCTCCTGCCGGCCCTTCCGGTGGCGCTCGCGGTGCTGGCCTGGGCGGTCGCCGGACTCGGCATGGGGCTGCTCTACCCGTCGCTGTCGGTGCTCACCCTGGACCTGTCCGCCCCCGCCGAGCAGGGCCGGAACAGTTCGGCGCTGCAACTGGGCGACTCGCTCTCGGCCGCCACCGTGCTGGCGCTGACCGGGGCCGTGCTGGCCGCCGGTTCGGCGCCCGGCCGGGCGAGCTACGCGACCACCCTGGCCGTGGCGGCCGGCTGCGGGCTGCTCGGCGTGCTGCTCGCCGGCCGGGTGGTGCTGACCGGTGATCGGGCGAAAGCGGCCCGGGCCGGCTGACGCGCCGGGAGGATGGGCGGGCGATGAACTTCCTGACCATCCTGCCGCTGGCCGTGGTGATGGTGGCCGGTACGCAGGTGGTCGCCGCGGTGCTCCTCGCCTCGGCCGAGCAGCCTCGGGCCGCGTCGCTCGGGTACCTGGCCGGTGCGGGAGCGGTGGTCGTCACAGGGGTGACGCTGAGTTGGCTGCTGACCAGGGCGCTCCGTGGTCCGGAGGCGAGAGCGGAGACCGACGTCGTCCGGTTCGAACGGACCGCGAGCCGGATCGACTGGGCGGTGCTGGCGCTGCTGGCCGTCCTGGCGGTGATCGTCTACCTGCGCCGGCACCGGACCGGCCCGCCCCGCTGGATGGGCCGGCTGCGGCGGGCGGATCCCGGATACGCCCTGCGGCTCGGGGTGGTGCTCGTCGCCACCGCTCCGACCGACGACCTCACGATGGCTGCCGTCGGCGCCAGCGTGGCCCGGCACGACCTGGCGTGGTGGCACCTGCTGCCGTTCGTCCTGCTGACCCTCGGGCTGCTCGCCGTGCCCCTGCTCATCCTGCTGCTGGCCCGCGGGCGGGCCGCGACGGCGCTGCCCCGCCTTCGGGCCTGGACCGACAGGCACGGCTGGGTGGTCAGCGAGGTGGTCATCGCGTTCTTCGCGCTGGTGACCGTCCTCGACCTCGTGGAGTCGAGCCGCCGGGGGTGAACCGGCGCACAGCCGGTCACGTCGGGCCGGGGGTCCCCGTCGACGGGGGTGTGAGTGCGTGGAGAAGGAGGACGCTGTGCGGGTGCTGGTGACCGGGGCGACCGGACGGCTCGGACGGGTGGCGCTGCCGCGGCTGCGCGACGAGGGGCACACCGTGCGAGCGGTGAGCCGCCGGGCCCGGAGCGACGCGGGTGTGGAGTGGGTGGCGGCCGACCTGGCCACCGGTGAGGGGCTGGCCGCGGCGGTCGACGGGGTCGAGGCGGTGCTGCACCTGGCCTCCTCGCCCGACCGGCGCACCCACCAGATCGACGTGCTGGGCACCCGCCGGCTGGTGCTGGCCGCCGGGCACGCCGGGGTGGGCCACCTCGTGTACGTCTCGATCGTCGGCGTCGACCGCGTGCCGCTCGGCTACTACCGGCACAAGCTGGCGGCCGAGCAGGTGGTGGCGGCCGGGCCGGTGCCGTGGAGCGTGCTGCGGGCGACGCAGTTCCCGGAGTTCCTGGACGAGCTGCTGCGGTCCGCGAGCCGGCTCGGCCCGGTGGTCGGGGACCGGGCGGTGCTCGCCCAGCCGGTCGACCCCGGCGAGGTGGCGGGCCGGCTCACCGCGATGCTGGCCGCCGGCCCGACCGGCCGGATCGAGGAGTTCGGCGGCCCGGAGGTGCTGCGCTACGACGAGGCGGTCCGCGCCTGGCGCGCGGCCAGAGGATCGCGACGCCCACTCCTGCCGGTCCGGATCCCAGGGCGGCTCGGCCGCGAGTTGCGTGCCGGCGGGCTCACCACCACCGCCACGCCGACCGGCACCCGCACCTGGGCCGACCACCTGGCCGACACGTACGGGGGAACCGGCCGGAGATGAAACCTTCTGCGGTTCCGGGCCGCCCTACCGTGGCCGCATGCTGGTCTTCGTCACCACCGTGATCCTGTACGTCTTCGGCTTCGTCTTCCTCTACGGCGTGATCCGGCTCGGGGTCCGGCACGGCATCGAGGACGTGGAGACCCACCGCGTCAACCAGGTGCGGGCCGAGGAGCTGGCGGCCCACCAGGACCGCACCTTCGCCCGCGAGAACGCCTTCCTCACCGGCAGCTGACGTCCGGCATCCGGGCCGGCCGGGACGTCGGCGAGCGGCGCCGCCCGGCGGGTGCGAGGATCGCACCCGTGATGGGGACGCTGAAGACCGAGCCCGCCCGTACCCGGCTGGACCTGCTGGCGGCGCCGGTCGCCGCGGCGATCGAGCGGTGGCCGGCCGAGGCGCCGGTGGACGTGGACGACGTGCTGGTCGCCCCGATCGACGCCGAGCTGGCCGACACGGCGGCGTTCTGCGCGGCGTACGAGGTGGGGCTGGAGGAGTCGGCCAACTGCGTGGTGGTCGCCGGCAAGCGGGGCGGCGAGATCCGGTACGCGGCCTGCATGGTGCTCGCCACCACCCGCGCCGACGTGAACGGCGTGGTCCGCCGGATGCTCGACGTGCGCAAGGCGAGCTTCGCGCCGATGGCCGACGCGGTCGAGCTGACCGGGATGGAGTACGGCGGGATCACCCCGATCGGGCTCCCCGAGGACTGGCCGATCCTTGTCGACTCGCGGGTGATCGCCGTGCCGCACGTGATCATCGGGTCCGGCGTACGGCACAGCAAGATCGCGTTGCCCGGGCCGGCGCTGGGCGCCCTGCCCGGGGCAACTGTGGTGGAGGACCTGGCCCGACCGGCCTAGGCCATCACTCGCATCGATCTTGTTCCACGTGAAACATCACGCGGCGGCTTCGCGCTGCGCCACCTCGTGCAGGGCGGCCAGCAGGGTCTCCGGCTCCTGGGCGCCGGTCACGGCGTACTTGCCGGCCAGCACGAAGGTCGGCACGCTGGAGACGCCGAGCTGGTGTGCGGCGCTCAGGTCCGCGGCCACCTCCCGCCGGCCGAGGTTCGACTCCAGGTAGTCCCGGGCCTCGGCCTCGTCCAGGCCCACCTCGCCGGCGAGCTTCGCCAGCGCGTCGGTCGACCCGACGTCGATCCCGTCCTGGAAGTGCGCCCGGTAGAGCCGCTCGACCAGCTCGGCGGCCCGGCCCCGCTCGGTGGCGAACCGGACCAGCCGGTGCGCCTCGAAGGTGTTCGCGGCCACCGCGCGGTCGAACCGCATGTCGATCCCCGCGCCCTTGGCGACCTGGGTGACGTGGGCGGCCATGCCCTCGGCCTTGTCGCGGCCGCCGAACTTCGCGCCCAGCGCCTCGATGAGCGGCTTCGGCTCGGTCACCGGCGTCGGGTCGAGTTGGAACGGCCGGAACCGGACGGTCGCCTCGCCGTCGTAGCCCGCGAGGGCCTGCTCCAGCCGGCGCTTGCCGATCCAGCACCAGGGGCAGACCACGTCGGCGTAGATCTCGATCTCCATGACCAGCGACAACCCGTCGATCAGGAGATCTGTTCCCGGACCTGGCGCTTCAACCGCGCCAGAATGGCCGTGCCCCCGCGTACGCGTAGCGGGCTGATCGCCTGGGCCAGGCCCATCCGCTGGTAGAGGTCGTCCGGCACGGCCAGCACCTCCTCGGCGCTGGCCCCGGCCAGCCCCTCCGCCAGGATGCCGGCGAACGCCCGGGTGGTCGGCGCCTCCGGCGGGCAGTCGAAGATCGTGCTCACCGTCTTGTCCGGGTTGACCTCGGCGCGCAGGAAGAACGCGGTCTGGCACTCCGGGACCTGCTCCAGGTCCTCCCGGTCCACGCCCTCGGGCAGCGGCGGGATCACGTCGGAGAACTCCAGCAGCATCTCCAGCACCAGGTCACGTGGGGCGGCGGCGAACTCGTCGACGATCTCGGCCAGCTTGCTCGGCATCTCGGACATTCCCCGAGGCTATCCGCAGCGCAGCGTCGCCGTCCGAGCCGGCCGGTTAAGAAGGGGCCCCTCCTCTACCGCAGGCGTTAAGAAGGGGCCCCTGCTTTCACAGGTTCGGGGCGGCCTCGCTGATGTCGCTCAGCGCGGAGTTCGGGTCGAGCTGCATCGCCAGGTCGCCGAGGGAGACGATGCCCACCAGCTTGCGCTCGTTGTCGCAGACCAGCACCCGCCGGATGTTGCGCTCGCGCATCAGCGCGGCCGCCTCGCCCGCGGTGCAGTGCTGCTCGATCATCACCACCTCGCGGGTGACGATCGAACCGATCGTCGTGCTCGTCGGGTCGGCCCGCTCGGCCACCGCCCGGACCACGATGTCGCGGTCGGTCAGCATGCCGGCGAGGGTGGCCCCGTCGGTGACCACCACGTCGCCGATGTCGGACTCCTTCATCACCCTGGCCGCCTCGTCCAGGGGAGTCTCCGCGGGCAGGTAGACCACCTGCTTGGTCATCACGTCACTGACCCGGTACATGAGAGCCTCCGAAACACCTCGGTCGATCCGACTGCGGTACCCCGTGGCGCGTCCGCTACACCCCGCCGCGGCGCGCCCCGCGCGCCTCGTCGAGCAGGCGCTCGACCAGGCCGTCCACCGGCAACTCGATCCGCTCGCCGGAGGCCCGGTCGCGCAGCTCGACGTACCCCTCGGCCAGGCGGCGACCGACCACGACGGCGCGCGGGATGCCGATCAGCTCCGCGTCGGTGAACTTCACCCCGGCCGAGACGTGGGTGCGGTCGTCGACCAGCACCCGCAGGCCCGCCGCGGAGAGGCGCCCGCCGAGGTCCAGCGCCGCGTCGAGCTGCGGACCCTTCCCGGCCGCCACGAGGTGTACGTCGCACGGCGCGACCTCGGCCGGCCACACCAGCCCCCGGTCGTCGTGGTGCTGCTCGGCCACCGACGCGACGGCCCGTGAGACGCCAATGCCGTAGCAGCCCATGGTCGGCCGGACCGGCTTGCCCTCCGGGCCGAGCACGTCGACCGCGAAGGCATCGGTGAACCGGCGGCCGAGCTGGAAGATGTGGCCCACCTCGATGCCGCGTCGCATGGTCAGCTCCCCGTCGCCGCAGGCCGGGCAGCTGTCGCCCGGGCGCACCTCGGCCGCCTCGATGGTGCCGTCCGGCACGAAGTCGCGCCCGCACACCACGTCGGTGGCGTGCCGGCCCGGCTCGTTCGCCCCGGTCAACCAGGCGGTGCCGGTGACCACCCGCGGGTCGACCAGGTAGCGGACCCCGTGCTTCGCCAGGATCTGCGGCCCCAGATAGCCGCGGACCAGCTCCGGATGCGCCGCCCAGTCCTCGAAGACCGTCACGGTGGCCGGGTGCAGCGCCGCCTCGACCCGCTTCAGGTCCACCTCCCGGTCCCCCGGCAGGCCGATCACCAGCAGCTCCGCCTGCTCGGCACCGGGCCGGCGCACGGCCAGGACGACGTTCTTCAAGGTGTCCGCGGCGGTCCAGCCGGTCCGGCCGCCGAGCGCGCGGGCGTTGGCCAGGTCGACAAGGGACGCGATGGTCGGCGTCTCCGGGGTGTCGTGCACCTCCAGGGCCGGGTGCGCGTCCGGGTCGCCGGCCGCCGGCGCGCGGGTCACCACGGCCTCCGTGTTGGCGGCGTAGTCGCAGGTGGTGCAGCCGACGTAGGTGTCCTCGCCGACCGGCGTGGCGGCCAGGAACTCCTCCGACGCCGAGCCGCCCATCGCCCCGGACATCGCGCGCACCACGGTGAAGTCCAGCCCGAGCCGGGTGAAGATCCGCTGGTACGCGTCGCGGTGCCGGTCGTAGGCGGCCTGGAGCCCCGCCTCGTCCAGGTCGAACGAGTAGGCGTCCTTCATGAGGAACTCGCGCCCGCGCAGCAGCCCGGCCCGGGGCCGCGCCTCGTCCCGGAACTTCGTCTGGATCTGGAACAGCGTCACCGGGAAGTCCCGGTACGAGCTGAACAGGTCCTTCACCAGCAGCGCGGCCATCTCCTCGTGGGTCGGGGCGAGCAGGTGCTCGGCGCCCTTCCGGTCTTCGAGGGTGAAGATGTCGTCGCCGTACTCCGTCCACCGCCCGCTGGTCCGGTACGGCTCCGCCGGCAGCAGCGCCGGGAAGTGCACCTCCTGGTCGCCGATCGCCGCCATCTCGGCGCGGACGATCTCGGTCACCCGGTCCAGCACCAGCTTGCCCAGCGGCAGCCAGGTGTAGCCGCCCGGTGCGGCGCGGCGTACGTAGCCGGCGCGGAGCAGGAGCCGGTGGCTCGGCACCTCGGCGTCGGCCGGGTCCTCGCGCAGGGTCCGGAGCAGCAGGGTCGACATGCGCAGCAGCATTGCCGCAGCGTACGGCGGACCGACCCGGCAGGCGATCGGATTCGCCACTGTCCGGGGTGGAGGATGCCGTCGTGTGGGGTAGGAGGAAGAACATGGATGAGAGGCCGCGGATGACGCTGACGACGACAGTCCTGGACGCGCCCGACGCGCGGGAGCTGGCCGGGTTCTACGAACGGCTGCTCGGCTGGTCCCGCGACGAGGACGAGCCGGACTGGGTCGTCCTGGCCGCGTCTGGTGGGGGTGCCGGGCTGGCATTCCAGACCGAGCCGGCGTACGTGCGGCCGGTCTGGCCGGCCGGCCCGGGAGATCCGCGGATGATGGCGCACCTCGACATCAAGGTCGACGACCTCGACGCGGCGTCGGCGTACGCGGTGTCCCTGGGCGCCACGGTGGCGGACTTCCAGCCCCAGGACGACGTCCGCGTCCACCTCGACCCGGCCGGCCACCCGTTCTGCCTGTACCTCTGAACAGCGGCGAGCGGCCTAGGCTCCCGTCATGACCGTCACTCCGTCGGCCCGGGCCGTCAGCCAGTACGCGACGACCACCGGCAACCTCACCGCCCGGATCGCCCTGCATGACCACGGCACGAACCCGCAGGGCTGGTTCGCCTGGCTGGACGAGCGGCTACCGCTGACCGGGGACGTCCTCGAGGTGGGCGCCGGCACGGGCCGGCTGTGGAGCCAGGTGGACCACCGCGGCCGAGGGCTGCGGCTCACCCTGACCGACTTCTCGGCGGCGATGTGCGCGCGGCTGCGCGAGGTCCCCGGCGCCCGGGTCGAGCGGTGCGATGCCACCCGGCTCCCGTTCGCCGACGCCAGCTTCGACACCGTCATCGCCAACCACATGCTCTACCACCTGGAGGAACCTGTCGCCGCACTGCGCGAGTTCGCCCGCGTGCTCCGTCCCGGTGGGCGGCTCGCCGCCGCGGTCAACGGCAGCGACCACCTCGCCGAACTGAACGCGATCGGCCCGGCCATCGGCCAGCCCGACCTGGTGATCGGCTTCCACCAGAACGACGTCACCGCCGAGACCGCACCCGCCCGGGTGGCGGCGTACTTCACCGACGTCACGGTCGAGCGCTACCCCTGCGACCTGGAGATCCCCACCGTGGCACCGGTCCTCGACTACCTCGCCAGCATGGCCGAGCAACCGCTCACCGCCGGGCAGGAAGCGGCGGTCCGCGATCTTGTCCAGGCCCGCATCGACGCCGAGGGCACCTACCGGGTACGCAAGCACACCGTGCTGATCACCGCGACGCGCGGCCCTCGGAGGCGTGGGTGATGAAGGCGCGCCAGGCGTCAGGGGTGAAGGTGAGGACCGGGCCGGCGGGGTCCTTGCTGTCCCGGACGCCTACCACGCCGGGCAGGTTGTCGGCCACCTCGACACAGTCGCTCTGAGCGCTTCGAGTGGCCTTGCGCCACGTGGCGCCGATCAGCTCCATGAGGTCATCACTTCCTTCATCAGCTCGACCGACGGTCGCCGAAACAGTGCCTCGCTGCGGACGTACCGGAAGGGGATTGTTCAAAATCAGTGACCCCGCCGGCAACCATGGCGTGGCGGGGTGACGTCTGGGAGGGCGTCACGATGAATGCACCACCTGACCCCAAGGATCGGCTCGTGTGGACCCTCTCCTGAATGAGTTCGACTCGTTCGTGCGAACCCGTACCCCCGCCTTACTGCGGTCGGCCTACCTGCTGACCGGTGACCAGCACCTGGCCGAGGACCTCGTCCAGTCCGCCCTGGCCCGGACGCACCGCTCGTGGAGCCGGCTGCACGACAGCGGCAACGCCGAGGCGTACACCCGCAAGATCATGTATCACCTGCAGGTCTCCTGGTGGCGGCGCCGCCGGGTGGCCGAGTCGATGCCGGGCGATCTGCCCGAGCCGCGCGGAGGCGACTCGGCTCCCGACCACGCCCAGCAGACCACGCTCCGGCTGACCCTCCGGGCCGCGCTGGCGAAGCTCTCCGCCAAGCAGCGGGCCGTGCTGGTGCTGCGGTTCTTCGAGGACCGCACCGAGACCGAGGCCGCCGACCTGCTCGGCGTCACCGTCGGCACCGTCAAGAGCCAGACCTCGAAGGCCCTGGCCAAGTTGCGCACCGTCGCCCCGGAACTCGCCCAGCTCTACGTCACGGAAGGAAGCGCCCGATGAACCAGGATCGCCTTCGACTCGACCTGGCCGGGCTGGCCGAGGAGGTCACCCCGGTGGACCTGCGGGACCGCGCCCTGCGTACGTCCCGCCGGCTCGGCATCCAGCGTGCCGTCGCCACCTCGGCCGCCGCCCTCGTGGTGCTGGCGGCCGCGACCGGCACCGCCCTCGCCATCCGCCCCAACGGCCAGGGTCCGGCGCCCGCCCCGGCCGGCCCGTCGGTGACCACCACCGCGCCTCCGGTCGAGGTCACCCCGACGCCGGAGCGGTCGGCGACCACCTCGCCCACAGGAAGCCCGGCACGACCGCCGGCCGTTCTCCCCGGCACCCGGTACTACCTGGAGATGACGGACACCAGGGCGCGGATCCACGCGGTCCGGTCCGGCTCCGACCAGGTGGTCCACCAGATTTCGTACGCCAGGTACGGATGCGAGCCGAACACCATCACCATCTCCCCGGACGGCAAGCGGGTGGCCTGGGTGCAGAACAGCACCGACAACGGCACCAGTGGTGTGCTCCTGGCCGCCACGATCGGGAAGCCGGGTGCGACCAGGCTCCTGGACGACGTCAACTGCCTCGGCACCAGGCCGCTCGTCTGGAAGAACAGCGGCCAGCTGTTGGTGCACAAGAAGACCCGCGAGCCGGTGCTGATCGACGTGGCGGCCAACAGGCGGATCAACGGTGACCCGAGCCTGGAGAGGCCGGCTGGCCGAACTGACGACATGGCGGACAGCCGCGTCTGGTCCGCGGACGGGACGTGGATGGCCGTGTCGACGGAGGACAAGAGCTACAAGCCGTTCGTTACCGATGGGGAGCGGACCTACGAGTACACCTACACGCCGCCGCAGGAGGAGGCCGCGCACTGGGGTGGCTGGGAGGCCCGAAGCGTCTCGCTGGACGGCCGCTACGTGTCTGTCGGTTGGGAAGGCACCGACCCGTCCCGCCACGACGACAGTTTCGCGGTGGTCGACACCACCACGAGCAAGGTGGTCGACCTGCCGGGCAGCGGTGACATCCGCAGCATCATGTTCACGGTCGACAACAAGGTCATCGTCAAGCGGGCGGCGGGCATCACCGTGCTGGACAGCAGCTTCACGCCGCTCGGCACGGTCACCGAGTCCGCTCCGGTACGGGCCATGAGGCTTCTCGCCTACGTCCCCTGAGCCGCGGACCTCCACCGGCCCTCAGCACCTGGTGCTGGGGGCCGGTCGTCGTGTGTGGACGGGGCGGGCCACCGGCCCGCCCCGGCTCAGCGCAGCACGGTGATCGCCCGGTCGGCCACGACGTGCTTCCAGGGCACGATCACGACGACCCCGTCCCGCTCCATGACCTTGGCCTCCTCGCCCTCGAAGCCGGCCGACAGCGGCCCCTTCGCCACCGGGCTGACCGTGCCGGTGGCGGGGTCGATGCGGACCAGCCGGGGCGGCAGCTTCCGCCGGTCGCCGGTCTCCCAGGCCAGCAGGCCCTGCTCGTCCCGGCGGATCAGTTCGACCTTGCTGGCGCTGTGCCCCGACGAGACCCAGCGCCGCTTGCCGGTGGCCAGGTCGATGGCGATGATCTGGTTGGCCGACCGGCCCGAGTTCGGCACGTTCTTCGGGAACGTCGGGTAGTAGAGCGTGTCGTCGTCGGCGAGGAACTGGTAGACGGCCGGGCCGTCGATCGCGTTGGACCGGTTGGGCGGCACGTCCCACAGTTCGGTGCCGTCGACCGGGTCGGTGAACGAGCCGGTCTGCCGGCCGGTCCGCGGGTCCCGCACGGTGTAGCTCTCGTGCCCCAGCCCGGGCAGGCTGATGAGCGGCCGCACGCTCAGCACGCCGTCGGTGACCTTCGTCTCGGGCAGCCGCTGCCGCCACCGCACCTTGCCGGTCGCCGGGTCGACGCCGTCGACCTCACCGCCGATCGAGCAGCCGTAGGTGACCACGACCAGGTCGGCGGCGGCCCGCATGTCCTTGAACCCGCAGCCGCGCCCCGGCAGCAGCTTCTCTCCGGTGGTGCGCCACAACTGCTTCCCGTCGGCGAGGGAGAACCCGATCATCGTGTCGCCGGAGCGGACGATCACCTGCTGGCCGGCGACGGAGAGGTCCGGCGCGGCCAGGGCGTCCCGGCCCTCGCGGGCCGGCGCCGGGAACTTCGCCTGCCAGGTCAGCTTGCCGCTGGCCAGGTCGAAGCCGGCGACGGTGTCGCAGGACCGGTCGGAGCCGGCCGCCACCGCGCCCCGGCCCTCGGTCACCGCCTGCGCGGCGACGCAGAGCGAGGTGCCCTCCGGTGCGGGCGCGCCCCACGCCTGCCCGCCGTCGGAGAGCCGGTAGGCGAGCAGCCCGTCGCCCTGCGCCCGGACCACCGTGTCACCGGCCAGCCAGGCGCCGAACATGTCCTGCTGGTCGTAGGTGGTCAGGCCGGTGTCCTGCCGCTCGGGGAAGTCCAGCACCCAGGCGGTCGCCAGCTCGCCGTCGTCGCCCGAGCCGCCGCTGACCAGCCGGGAGACGCCCCAGGCGGTGCCGGCCCCGACGGCCAGCACGGCCACCAGCCCACCGGCGATCAGCAGCGCGAGACGCCCGCGCCGCTTACGGGCCGCCGGCGGCTGCGGCGCCGCCCCCGGCCAACCCTGCGGCGGGTACGCCGGCTGACCGGCCACGGGGTACGCCGGCTGACCGGCCTGCGGGGCCGGCGGCCAGCCCGGGTGCCCGCCCTGGACCGGCGGCGGGACCTGCGCCCCGGGCTGCGGCTGCCAGGGGGACTGCGGGTTCGTCATCGTGCGCTCCTCGGGGTCCCGTTCACCGCGCCTGCGCCCGCACGTACGCCGTCCAGCCGGACTGGAACTGGGCCAGCGGGATGCCGAGCACCTGCTGGCTGGCCTGGTCGGCGGTGGCACCCCGGTAGCGGGCGGTCACGAACTGGAACAGCTTCTGCTCGCCGTACTTCTCCGCCAGGTGGGTCATCGCCGCGTGTCCGAGCCAGTAGTGGAAGCTGACCCGCCCCGGGGAGTCCCAGTCGACGTTGCTCGGCAGCGTCCCGTCCCAGTCGCCGGAGCGGACGAGTGACCGGGCCTGGGCGGTGCGGTCGCTGGCGCGCAGCGGCTCGCCCCGGTGGGCCAGGTACTCGGCGAAGCCCTCCACGATCCAGTTCTCGATGCCGTCGAAGAAGTCCTGCTTGTCGGCGTCCTCCAGGCTGGCGACCAGCGAGTGGCCCACCTCGTGCCGGAAGATCTCGCGCGGACCCTTCGTGTCGCCGGGGGCGAAGAACGACCGGTCGCCCACGTCGACGACGATCCGACTGCCACCGATGTCGACACCGTTCTGCCGCTCGGTGGAGACCATGCCGATCGAGACACCGGCCTCGGTGGTCTCCTCCTTGTTGACCCGGTAGAGCGAGCCGAGGTCCGCCTTCCCCTTGACGAGGCTGATGACGAAGCCCTTCGGGATGTCGGCGGTCACCCCGCCCGCCTGCCAGGCGGCGAAGTCGTCGGCCACCGCCGCCTCGGCGACCCGCGCGTACCGCTTCGCCTCGGCGGCCAGCGCGGCGTCCGTGATGACGAGGGTGTGCGCGGTGCGCTCGACGTGGATGTCGCCCCACTTGTCCCAGGGGCCGGGGTAGTAGACGGTCTTCGAGTTGCCCAGCGCGGCGGGCGCCCCGGTGACCGCGGTGACCTTGAGCGGTGCGCCCCGGGTCTCGCGGACGACGGTCCAGCGGTACCACTCGGCGACCGGGGTGAGGTCGTACCCCTCGAACTGGTGCACGAAGGACACGTCGAGCTGGAAGCTGACCCCGCGGCCGAAGCTGTCGGTGGTGCGGCCCTGCTGGGCGACGGTGCGGTACCGGCCGACGGCGAGGGGCAGCTTGCCCAGGTTGGTGAAGAGCCGGGTCTGCCCGGCGACCAGGTCCTTGCGGGCCGGGTCGAACGGGGCCAGGTAAGCCTTAAGGTCCTTGTCGGCGAGGGCCTTGCTGTGCCGGGCCAGCAGGTCGTCCAGTTCCTGCTGGGTGACGGTCACCCCGTTGGCCGCGGCGGCGGCCTTCGGGGCCGCGTCCTCGCCGCGCTCGCTCAGCCCGACCCCCACGCCGACGGCCGTGCCGGCGCAGAGGGTCAGCACCAGCACCCCGGCGCCGATCCCGATCCAGAGGCCGCGCCGGGACTTCGGCCGCGGCGGCGGGACCGGCGGGTACGGCCCGAACCCCGGCTGCCCCGGACCGACCGGGTACGCCCCCGGGGGCCGGTAGCCGGGTGCGGCGGGAAAGCCCGGCGGTGCGGCCGGGTACGCCTGGACCGGCGGGTGCGGCTGACCGTCGCCCGGGTGGGCGGCCGGATGTCCCTGGGTCATGCGTGCCTCGTTCGCGCCGTCGGTGGGCAGCCGCGGCGGCGGGCGCCTCCCGCCCCCGGACCGGATGACGGGCAACATCATCCACAATCCGCAGGGCGGTTTCTGCCCCGGATCCATCAAGCGGGACATTTGTCCCGATGACCTCCGCCACGTCCGGCGCGGGGGTTGGGCGGTGGGCGGCCGGTCGGTGCGAGACTGGCCGACGCAGCTCTGCGGGTCGGTCAGAGGGAGGCGCAGTGCGCTGGCGCAACTTCGTGGCGGTGGGCGACAGCTTCACCGAGGGGATGGACGACGCGTACCCGGACGGCACCTACCGGGGCTGGGCCGACCTGGTCGCCACCCGGCTCGCCGCCGAGGCCGGCCCGGATTTCGGGTACGCCAACCTGGCCATCCGGGGCCGTCTGTTCCCGAACGTCGTGGCCGAGCAGGTGCCGGCCGCGCTGGCCATGAAGCCCGATCTGATCAGCTTCGCGGCCGGCGGCAACGACGTGCTGCGCCGCACCTTCGACCCGGATTCCTTCGTGCCGCGCTTCGACGCGGTGGTCGGCCGGCTGCGCTCCAGCGGCGCCGACGTGGTGCTGTTCCGGTTCGCCGACGTGATGGCCCGGCTGCCCGGGCAGCGGCTGGTGGCTCCCCGGGTGACCCTGCTCAACCGGGTGGTCGGCGAGGTCGCCGAGCGGCACGGCGCCATCCTCGTCGACCTGTACGCCGACGCCACCTACCTCAACCCGATGCTCTGGAGCACCGACCGGCTGCACCTGTCGGCGGCCGGGCACCGGCGGGTCGCCGGGCAGGTGCTCAGCGCGCTCGGCGTGGGCTGTGACGAGGAGTGGCTGATGGTGCCGCCGCACCCGGCCCCCACCCCCTGGCTGGCCGCCCGGGCGGCCGACCTGCGCTGGGCCGGCCAGCACCTGGCCCCGTGGCTCAAGCGCCGGCTCACCGGCCGTTCCTCCGGCGACTTCGTCACCGCCAAGCGACCGGTGCTCGGGCCGATCACCGACTGACGGTGCGGACCCTGCACGCCGCGTCCCTGCTGCGGCTCACCCTCGACGACGAGCCCCGGCCGGGGCACGCCGTCCTGGTGACCGGCGACCGGGTCGAGGCCGTCGCGCCGCTGGAGGAGCTGACCGGGGCGTACCCCGAGGTGCGGGTGCGGCGGTGGGCCGGCACCCTCGGGCCGGCGCTGGTGCACGACGGGCCCCTGCCGCCCGCGCCGACGCCGCGCGAGCGGGTGCACGCCCTGTTCCGGCTCGGGGCCGCCGCGGTGCTCGCCGACCATGTCACGGACCCGGCGCTGCGGGCCGCCGCCGCGCGCAACGACGTGGCGGTGCTGCCCGCCGCCCGCCCGCCGGCACTGGTGGTCGGCGGCCGGGCCGACGTGGCCGTCTTCGGCGCCGACGGCACCTGCCTGGCCACCGTGGTGGCCGGCCGGCTGGTGCACCGCCGCGCCTGACCGGCGACCCTCCCGACCGACGATCGGCCGGCGTGCCGACCGGCCCAACGGGTGAATCTGCACGCCGGCACGTCCAATGTGGGGTGCCGCGTCGGAATCGGGATCGCCGAATGTCTTCCCCGCCGGATAGCATCCGCTGCCCCCGGCGATCGTGTCCGGGGTGAAATCGGGGAAAGGTGGATGAGGGATGACCCTCATGCCTGCACGAAATCCGTCCCGCGCCGGTGGCCGAAGTCTGCTCGCCGCCGCCCTGTCCATGGTGGTCGGTGCCGGCACGGTCGTCGCGACCGCCGCGCCGGCCGCCGCCTACGACGTGCGCTACGAGACCAACACCTCCTGGGCGTGGACCGACTCCAGGCTGCCCAGCAAGAACAACATCGACCGGGCCGGTGAGGTGCCCGTCGGCACGTGGCCGGACAGCGAGGGCCACCCGCACACCTCACGCGCCTACTTCACCTTCGACATCTCCCGCTACCGGGGGGCGGACATCGAGTCCGCCAAGCTCGACGTGAAGGAGACCGCGGCGCCGGACTGCGCGAAGCGCCCGGAGATCGAGCTGTGGCGCACCGCGCCCTACACGGTCAAGTCGAGCTGGTTGAAGCCGCCGGCCGACCTGGCCCGCATCGACACGACAAGGCTGCCGGACCAGTCCAGGTGTCCCGCTCCCTACGTGGGCTTCGACGCCACCGAGGGGCTGCGCCAGGCGCTCGCCGAGGGCCTGTCGACGCTGACCCTGTCGCTGCGGCTGCCCGCCGCCGTGGAGGCGGACCCGACGCTGGCCCGCAGGTACGCCAGCCGGGCCGGCCTCTCCGTCGACCACAACTTCCGGCCCGGCGTGCCGACCGATCCGCAGACCAACGGCAAGGCCTGCACCACGGCCGAGCCGTACCAGCTGGTCCGCCGGGGCGACCTGGGCCTGTCGGCGATCCTGCACGACAAGGACCGCAACGACTCCGGCGGCACCGACCAGCTCACCGCGACCGTCGCGCTCTGGCCGGTCGACCAGCCGGACGCCCGGATCGAGCGGACCGACACCGCCTGGGACGGCCAGCGCGCCGTCGGCCGGTTCAGCTACGACCTGTTCCAGCACGACCGGACGTACGCCTGGCAGATGCGCGCGGCGGACAGCCGGGCCACCGGCGAGTGGAGCCCGGTCTGCTACTTCCGGACCGACTTCCAGGGTCCCGCCACGGCGCCGACGGTCACCTCCACGGACTTCCCCCAGGACGGCTGGCCGCCGGCCCTGGCCGGCGAGTTCACCTTCGGCGCCAACGGCGCCGCCGACGCGGTCGGCTTCGGCTACTCGCTGAACGACCAGCTCGACAAGTCGGTTGCCGCGGACCGGCCGGGCGGCACGGCCACCGTCGCGGTGACCCCGCGGGCCGGCATCAACTACCTGCGCGTGTGGAGCCTCGACGCGGCCGGCAACCGGTCGGCGACCACCACGTACGACTTCCGCGCCAGCGACGTGTCGCCGATCGTCGACGGCACCCTGACCGAGGTCGGGGTGGCGACGACCTTCCAGGTGCGGCCGCGGATGGACGGGGTGGCGCGCTACCGCTTCGGCCTCGACGGCGACCCGGAGCAGACCGTCGACGCGGCCGCCGACGGCACCGCCTCGATCACCGTCACCGCCACCCGGGGCGGCTACCGGACGCTCTCCGTCACCAGCCTCACCGCCGCCGGGGTGACGGCCACCGCGACGCGCAGCTTCACGCTGCTCACCGAGCCCAGGATCTCGGCCACGGTCTACGAGGAGTACGGCTTCGGCGGCGGCCAGGGCGTGCCCGGCGTCTTCACCTTCACCCCGCGCCTGCCGGACACGGTCAGCTACCGCTACCAGTTCAACGGCGAGGAGGCCACGGTAGCCGCGAACGCCGACGGCACCGCGTCGGTGACCTGGGCGCCGAAGGAGGCCGGCTGGACCAATCTGGCGGTGTGGAGCGTCAGCCGTGACGGCACCGAGTCCGAGGCGGCGACCTGGTACTTCACCGTGCGGGACCTGCTGCCCGGCATCTCCGGTGACCCGTACAACGCGAACTGGTGGGCCGGCGGGCCGGGCCAGGCCGGCGAGTTCCGGTTCAGCTCCGAGGTGCCCGAGACGGTGTCCTTCCGCTACCGCTTCGACGGCGGCGCCGAGCAGAGCGTCGACGCCGACGGCAACGGCTACGCCACGGTCAGCTGGACGCCCGACCAGGGCGGCACCCACACCCTGGTCGCCCGCGGCGTCACCGCGGACGGCACCGTGTCCCCGGAGCGGACGTTCACCTTCCTGGTGAACGACGCGCCGCTTGTCGCGTCGGCGCAGTACCCGAAGGACACCAACAGCGGCCTGCCCGGCGTGGCCGGGGTCTTCACCGTCACGCCGCAGCGGCCGGACGTGGTGAAGTACCACTACGCCTTCTACGGCGAGGAGGAGAAGACGATCGACGCGGCGGCCGACGGGACCGCCTCGATCACCTGGACGCCCGAGCGCTCCGGCTGGCAGATGCTGACCGTGCGCGGCGAGACCGGCGACGGCACGGTGACCCAGCCGCGCGAGTACGCCTTCACCGTCCGCGAGCCGAAGCCGACGATCATCTCGTACCTCTACAACGAGTACGACCCGCAGGGCGGGATCGGCGTGGCCGGTGGCTTCCGCTTCGACTCCGAGCTGCCGGACACCGTGGCGTTCGTCTACCGGCTCAACGACGGGCCGGAGCAGACCGTGGCGGTGACCGACGGCACGGCCGCCGAGCTGACCGTCACCCCGGACCGGGGCTTCCGGAACACGCTGACGGTCCGGGCCCGCTCGGCCGCCGGTGAGCTGTCGCCGGAGGCCACCTACTCCTTCATGGTCAGCACCGCTCCGACCGTCAGCTCGACGACCTACCCGTCGGGTGAGGCCGCCGGCGGGGTGGGTGTGCCGGGCGTCTTCACCTTCGCCCCGCGCATGCCCGACGTGGAGACGTACGTCTACCAGTTCGACAACGGGCCCGAGGTGACCGTCCCGGCGGGCGCCGACGGCACCGCCTCGGTGACCCTCACGCCGACCGAGGCGCGCTGGTACCCGATCTCGGTGTACGCGGTCGACAAGGCGGGCAACCGCTCGGACTACGCGTACTACTGGTTCGTGGTCCAGGGCTGACGCCCCTCGACCGAGCCGGCCGGCCCACCACCCTCGCCCGGGTGGTGGGCCGGTCGTGTGTGGGCCGCCACCTCCGGCGACCCCGATGCGGGATGCCCGGTCGCGACCCGCCGATCCGGCGTACCTTGGGGCTCATGCCTGTGCCGAGTGATCCGAATCCGCACTTCCAGTCGTACGCCGACCCGCAGCGCCTGGTCACCACGGAGTGGCTGGCCGAGCACCTGGGCGACGAGGGCCTCGTGGTGGTCGAGTCCGACGAGGACGTCCTGCTCTACGACACCGGCCACATCCCCGGCGCCGTGAAGGTCGACTGGCACACCGAGCTGAACGACCAGGTGAGCCGGGACTACCTGGACGCCAAGAGCTTCGCCGAGCTGTGCGCCGCCAAGGGCATCGGCCGCGACGACACGGTGGTCTTCTACGGCGACAACTTCAACTGGTGGGCCGCGTACGCCCTCTGGGTGTTCAAGCTCTTCGGGCACGCCGACGTCCGGCTGCTCGACGGCGGCCGGATGAAGTGGGTCGCCGAGGGGCGCGAGATGTCCAAGGACAAGGTGACCCGGCCGCGCGCCGACTACCCGGTGCCGGAGCGGAACGACGCGCCGATCCGGGCGTTCCGCGACGAGGTGATGGCGCACGTGGCCGCCGGCCGGCCGCTCGTCGACGTGCGGTCGCCGGGGGAGTACACGGGCGAGATGCTGCACATGGCGGCGTACCCGCAGGAGGGCGCGCTGCGCGGCGGGCACATCCCGGGGGCGCTGAGCAAGCCGTGGAAGGCCGCCGCCAACGACGACGGCACCTTCAAGCCGGTCGACGAGCTGCGTGCCATCTATCAGGACCAGCTCGGCCTGAGCCCGTCCGACGACGTGGTGGCGTACTGCCGGATCGGCGAGCGGTCCAGCCACACCTGGTTCGTGCTGCAGCACCTGCTCGGGTTCCCGAGGGTGCGCAACTACGACGGCTCGTGGACCGAGTGGGGCAACCTGGTCCGGGCCCCCGTCGTGCGGGGCGACGAGCCGGGCAGCATCAACGGCTGACCCGGCCGGCCGGTCCCCGCGTGGCGTGTCGCCCGCGGGGACCTTTCCGTTTCCGGGCCGGGTGGGTCAGCTCTCGGGCCGGCCGGTGAGGTAGCGCTGGAGGGTCGGTGCGACCCAGGCGACGAGCTCGTCCGGCGTCATCTCCACGACCGGCGGCAGGCGGACGATGTACCGGGTGAAGGCCAGGCCGAGGGTCTGGCTGGCCACGAGGCCGGCCCGGCGGGCGGTGGACGCCGGGTCGGTGCCGAAGCCGGCCACGGCCGCGGCGAGCTGGTCGGCGAAGAGGAGGCGCATCCGCTCGGCCGCTCCCGGGTTGGTGCTGGCGGCCCGGAGCAGGGCGGCGAGCGTCTCGTCGCCCTCCCAGCGGCGGAGGAAGTGCCGCACCAGCGTCTCGCCGAGGTTGTCCGGCGGCACGGCGGTCAGGTCCGGCAGGCGCAGGTCGAACTCGGCGGCCGCGGCGAAGAGCCCCTCCTTGCTGCCGTAGTAGCGCATCACCATGGACGGGTCGATCCGGGCCTCGGCGGCGATGGCCCGGATGGTGGCCCGCTCGTAGCCGTCGGCGGCGAACCGCTCCCGGGCGGCGCGCAGGATGGCGGCCCGGGTGGCGTCCGAGCGGCGGGCGCGGGGTGCCGTGTCGGTCATGCCCACAACTGTAGGCCAACAAGCGTTGACATAGAAGCCGCGCCGCGCCTACCGTCGTCAACAAGTGTTGGCAAACAGTTGTTGACATAGCTGGAGGTGGGACGATGCTTCCCGAGCGCACCGATGTCCTCGTGGTGGGTGCCGGGCCGACCGGCCTGGCCGTGGCCGCCACCCTGGCGGGGCACGGCGTCACCGCGACAGTGGTGGACCGGCTCGCCACCCCGCCGGTCACCTCACGGGCCGCCGTGGTGCACGCCGGCACCCTGGAGGTGCTGGACCGGATCGGCGTCGCCGCCCCGCTGGCCGCCCGCGGGCTGCCGTCGAGGCGGTTCACCGTCCGCGAGCGGGACCGGGTGCTGCTCACCGTCCCCTTCGACAGGTTGCCGTCCCGCTACCCGTACGCGCTGCTGGTCTCCCAGGCCGAGACCGAGGCGGTGCTCGCCGACCGGCTCGCCGCGCTCGGCGGGCGGGTGCTCCGGCCGTATGAGCTGACCGGCCTCGACCTCGACGGCGGCGGCGCCACGGCCACGTTCGCGGGTGGCGAGAAGGTCCGGACCCGCTGGGTCGTCGGCGCCGACGGCATGCGCAGCCCGGTCCGCGAGCTGGCCGGCATCGACTTCGGCGGGCCCACCGACCCCGGCGAGTCGTTCCTGCTCGCCGACATCCGGGTGGACAGCGCCCTGCCGCGCGACCAGGTCAACCTCTTCCTCGCCCCGCGGGGGCCGCTGGTCTGGGCGCCGCTGCCCGACGGCACCGTACGGGTGGTCGCCTCGGTGCCGGACGCGCCCCGCGAGCCGCAGGCCCGCCATTTCCAGGACCTGCTCGACGAGCGGGGGCCGGCCCGGCGGCCGGACCGGGTCACCGACGTGCGCTGGAGTTCCCGGTTCCGGATCCACCACCGCATCGCCGGCACCTACCGGTCCGGCCCCGTTCTGCTCGCCGGGGACGCGGCGCACGTGCACAGCCCGGCCGGCGGGCAGGGGATGAACCTCGGCCTGCGCGACGGGGTCGCCCTGGGCGACACCCTCGCCGCCGTGCTGGCCGGAGGCCCCGACGCGCTCCTCGACGGGTACGCCGCCGCCCGCCGCCCGCTCGCCGAGGAGGTGCTCGGCTTCGCCGCCGGTCTCACCCGGCTCACCGCCGTCCCGCCGGCCACCCGCCCCCTGCGCGACCTGCTGCTCCGGGGAGCCTCGGTCCTGCCGCCGGTCCGGCAGCGGCTCGCCGTCCGGCTGGCCGGCTTCGAACCGACGGGCCGCTGAGGATCAGGCCGTGCTGCGGAACGTTCCCCACGCGGCGGCGGTGACCAGGGCGAACACGCCCGCCGCCGCGCCGACCACCGGGCCGACGCCGTACGCCTCGCCGGCGAACCCGGCAAGCGCCGCCCCGACCGGCGCGGCGGCCAGGCCGACCACCCGCTGCGCCGCGCCGACCCGCCCGAGCAGCTCCGCCGGCACGTGCCCCTGCCCGTACGCCGACCACAGGCTGTTCCAGATCGTGGTGCCGGCGGCGAACGCGGCCAGCGCGACGCCCCCGGTCACCGGGCCGCGGGCCAGGGCGAACCCGGCCAGCGCCACGGTCTGCCCGAGCAGCACGGCGCGCAGCGCGGGCAGGGTGCCGAACCGCGCTGCCACCCGGCCGGCGACCAGCGCACCGAGCAGCCCACCGGCCACCACCCCCGCCGCGAACAACCCGTACGCCTGCGCCGGCACCCGCAGGGCCCCGAGCGCGTAGAGCACCAGCACCGCCATCACCCCGCTGATCGCCACGTTCGACCCGGCCGAGGCGAGGGCGATCCCCCACAGCACCCGGTCCCGGCGCACCCACCGCATTCCGGCCCACGCCTCCCGCCACACCCCCCGACCGGCCGGCCGGGGCGGGGCCGCCGGCAGCGGGCGGAGGGCGAGGACGAGGGCGGCCGCGAGGGCGAATGTGATCGCGTCCACGGCAAGCGGGAGCGACGCGGCCAGGGCGAAGAGGACCCCCGCCAGCGGGGTGCCGAGGAGTCCGCCCGCGACGGCCGTCCCGGCCTGGAGCCGGCCGTTGGCGGTGGCCAGGGCGCCCGGCGACACGAGCGACGGCAGCAGGGCGAAGGCGGACGCGTCGAAGAGCGTGCCCAGGGTGGCGAGCAGGAACGCGGCGGCGGCCAGCACGGCGACCCCGGCCCGGCCGGTGGCGACCAGCACGGCCAGCGCCGCCACCACCACGGCCCGGGCCCCGTCCACCGCCGCCATGGTCCGCCGCCGGTCCCACCGGTCGGCGTACGCGCCGCCGAGCAGCCCGAACAGCAGCGGCGGGAGCTGCCCGGCCACGGTCACCGCGGCGATCGCCCGGGGATCGCGGGTGAGCGCGGCGGCCAGCAGGGCCAGGGCCGGCGTACGCAGCGCGTCGCCGAAGCGGGACGAAACGGCGGCGGACCAGAGCAGCCGGTAGTCCCGGCCGAGCGCGGTAGCGGTAGCGGTCATGCCGACGGACCCTGCGGCCTGAACCCGGTCGAGGGTCAAGCGGCCCGGGATGTGAGGCGACCGACGGGTAACCGAGACTCCACCAGCTTGGGCGCGCGGTCTAGGCTGGCCCGGTGGCGGTGGAACAGCAGGCGCGGGGCGCGGCGAACGGCGCGACGGGTGCGGGCCGGCGCCGGTCCCGGCGGGACGAGATCCTGGAGATCGCGGTCGGGCTCTTCGCGGCGCGCGGCTACCACGGCGTGTCGATGGACGACATCGGCGCGGCCGCCGGGGTCACCGGCCCGGCGCTCTACCACCACTTCGCCGGCAAGGAGGCGATGCTGGTCGCCGCGCTGATCCCGGTGAGCGAGGGGCTGCTCGCGGGTGGCAAGGAGCGGGCCGCCAACCACCCCGACGACCCGCGCGGCACGCTGGAGTCGCTCATCGACTTCCACGTCGACTTCGCGCTGGCCAACCCCGCGGTGATCGCCCTGCACCTGCACGAGCTGGACCGCCTCCCGGACGAGCCGCGCCGCCGCATCCGCCGGCTCCAGCGGATGTACGTCGAGGAGTGGGTGACCGTGCTGACCGCGCTGCACCCGGGGCTGCCGGACGGCGAGGCGCGGGTGCTCGCGCACGCGGCGTTCGGCCTCATGAACTCCACCCCGTTCCTCGGTGGCGAGGTGGATCGCCGCCGCCGGGCTGAGCTGCTGCGGGGCGCCACGCTGGCCGCGCTTCTCGCCCCCACAGACCCGGCCTGACGCCCGGCACGCCTTAACGTGCGTTAAGCACGCGCGCCGTGCGCGTGTTATGAAGGGGCCCCTGCTATGCAAGAGGCGTTAAGAAGGGACCCTTCCTTGTTCGAATCGCTGTTGGTGGCCAACCGTGGCGAGATCGCGCGCCGCATCGTCCGCACCGCGAAGAAGCTCGGGATCCGTGCCATCGCCGTGCACTCGGAGGCCGACGCCGGGCTTCCCTTCGTCACCGAGGCCGACGAGGCGGTCTGTGTCGGCCCGGCCAACCCCGCGCTGAGCTACCGCAACGTCGAGGCGATCCTCGCCGCCGGTCGGGACACCGGCGCCCAGGCGATCCACCCCGGCTACGGCTTCCTGTCCGAGAACGCGGACTTCGCCCGTACCGTCGAGGCCAGCGGCCTGATCTGGGTCGGACCCGGCGCGGACGCGATCAGCGCGATGGGCGACAAGATCAACGCCCGGAACCTCATGGCGGCGGCGGGGGTGCCGGTCGCGCCCGGCACCACCGAGCCGGCGGCCGACCTGGACGCGGCGGTCGCCGCCGCCGCGGAGATCGGCTACCCGGTGATGGTCAAGGCAGCGGCCGGTGGCGGCGGCATGGGCATGGGCGTGGCGACGGACGAGGCCGGGCTGCGCACCGAGTACGACAAGGTCCGCTCGTTCGCTGAGCGCATGTTCGGCGACGGCTCGGTGCTGATCGAGCGCTACTTCCCCCGGGTACGCCACGTCGAGGTGCAGATCCTCGGCCTGGCCGACGGCCGGGTGGTGGCCCTCGGCGAGCGTGAGTGCTCGGTGCAGCGGCGCAACCAGAAGCTGGTCGAGGAGTCCCCGTCCCCGGCGGTCTCGCCCGAGCTGCGTGCGCGGTTCCTGGCGGCGGCGGTCCGGGCGGGCGAGGCGGTCAACTACCGCAACGCGGGCACTGTCGAGTGCCTGCTCGACCCCACCACCGACGAGTTCTTCTTCCTGGAGATGAACACGCGGCTCCAGGTCGAGCACCCGGTCACCGAGTACGTCTACGGCGTCGACCTGGTCGAGGAGCAGCTGCGGGTGGCCGCCGGCCTGGCCCCGACCTTCGACCCGGACGCGCTCGCGCCGCGCGGGCACGCCATCGAGCTGCGCGTCAACGCCGAGGACCCGAAGCGGTTCCTGCCCGGCCCGGGCGCCATCACCACCTGGAACGAGCCGTCGGGTTCCGGGGTGCGGGTGGATTCGGGCTACGTCGCCGGCAACACGGTCACCCCGTTCTACGACAGCCTGATGGCCAAGCTGATCGTCAGCGGCGCCACCCGGGACGAGGCGGTCGAGCGGGCCAGGGCCGCGGTGGCCCAGTTCGAGATCGCCGGCCCGAAGAACAACCTGCCCTTCTTCGCCGAACTGCTGGAGAACCCGGAGTTCCTCTCCGGCGACTACGACACCGGCATCGTCTCCCGCATGCGCTGACGCCCGCCGCCCCCTCGGGGTTGATCATGAAGTTGGCGGCAGAACTGGTCCCTTTTGGCGCCGCTAACTTCATGATCACCGGCGGGGGCCGGCCGGGTGGGATGCTGGGAGGACCCATCACGTAACACCGTCACAGCGAGGTGACCCCTTATGGCGGAACTGCCGGACTTCGTCTCCATCCGGGAGGTCGGGCCGCGCGACGGGCTCCAGAACGAGGAGCCCATCCCCACCGACGCCAAGGTGCGGCTGATCGACGCGCTGTCGCGCACCGGCGTGCGGCGGATCGAGGCCGTGTCCTTCGTGCACCCTAAGGCGATCCCGCAGATGGCCGACGCCGACGAGGTGTGGCAGCGGGCCGCGAAGGCCGACGGGGTGCGCTACTCCGCGCTGGTGCCGAACAGCCGGGGCGCGCAGCGCGCCCTCGCCGCCGGCTTCACCGAGATCGAGGTGGTGGTCTCGGCCAGCGACACGCACAACCGGCGCAACGTCAACCGCTCCACGGAGGAGTCGCTCGACGACATCGCCGAGCTGATCGACCTGCTGCATGGCGCGGGCGCGACCGCCGAGGTGATCGTGGCGACCAGCTTCGGCTGCCCGTACGAGGGCGACGTCGACCCGAAGCGCGTGGCCGGCATCGTCGACCGGGTGGTCCGGGACGGCGCCGACCGGGTGGCGTTCGGCGACACCACCGGCATGGGCACGCCCCGGCGGGTCCGCGAACTCGTCACCGCGGTCCGGGACCGCAACGCCCACGTGCCGGTGCTGCTGCACTTCCACAACACGCGGGGCACCGCACTGGCCAACATGCTCACGGCCATGGAGCTGGGGATCACCGAGTTCGACGCCAGCGTCGGCGGCCTCGGCGGCTGCCCGTACGCCCCGGGCGCCAGCGGCAACCTGGCCACCGAGGAGGCCGTGCACATGCTGCACGACATGGGCATCGACACCGGGATCGACCTGGACGCGCTGGTCGAGGCCGCCGAGCTGGCCGAGGAACTGGTCGGCAAGAAGCTCCCCTCCGGCGTCCTCCGCGCCGGCCCGCGCACCCGCCTGACCCCGATCCCCTCCTGACCACCCCCGCAGAGTTGATCAAGAAGTTTGCGTCTCAATCCGGCCCGATCCGGACGCGAACTTCTTGATCAACGCAGGGGTCGGCGGGAGGCCGGCGCGGGAGGCCGGCGTGGGGTCGCCGGACCGGGTTTGGATGGGATAGCCTAACGATCGTTCAGGTCGGTCGGTGCGCCCACAAGGCGGCCGGTGGCAATGGGAGTCGGCGTGACGCTCGACGGTGAGGCTCTGGAGCAGCTGCGCAAGCGCGCCAAGGCCGGCGGTGCGGACAAGTACCACGCGGCGAACGCCGCCAAGGGCAAGCTGTTCGCCCGCGAGCGGGTCGCGTACCTGGTGGACGAGGGGTCCTTCGTCGAGGACGGGCTCTACGCCAACGCGATGGCCGAGGGGCTGCCCGCCGACGGCGTGGTCACCGGCACCGCCACCATCGACGGCCGCCCGGTCTGCCTCATGGCGAACGACTCCACGGTGAAGGCCGGCAGCTGGGGCGCCCGCACCGTCGAGAAGATCATCCGGATCATCGAGCGGGCCTACTCGACAAGCGTGCCCATGGTCTACCTGGTCGATTCGGCCGGGGCCCGGATCACCGACCAGGTCGACCTCTTCCCCGGTCGGCGGGGCGCCGGCAAGATCTTCTGGAACCAGGTCCGCGCCTCGGGTTCGATTCCGCAGGTCTGCGCCCTGTTCGGGCCGAGCGCCGCGGGCGGCGCCTACATCCCCGCGTTCTGCGACGTGGTCGCCATGGTCGACGGCAACGCCAGCATGTACCTCGGCTCCGACCGCATGGTCGAGATGGTCACCGGCGAGAAGACCACCCTGGAGGCGATGGGTGGGGCCAAGGTGCACTGCGCCGAGTCCGGCGTGGGGCACTTCCTCTGCAAGACCGAGGCCGAGGCGCTCGACGTGGTCAGGCGCTACCTGTCCTACCTGCCGACCAACTGGACCCAGGCCCCGCCGGCCGCCGAGGCGACGCCCGCGCCGGAGAAGGCCGACCTGGCCGCGCTGGTCCCGGCGAGCGAGCGGCAGGCGTTCGACATGCGCCGCTACGTCAAGGGCCTGCTCGACGAGGGCAGCTTCTTCGAGATCCAGGCGCTCTGGGCCAAGGAGCTGACCATCGGCTTCGGCCGGCTGAACGGCGAGGTCGTCGGCGTGGTCGGCAACAACTCGATGTTCAAGGGCGGCGTGCTCTTCGTCGACTCGGCCGACAAGGCGACCCGGTTCGTGCAGCTCTGCGACGCGTTCAACGTGCCGCTGCTGTTCCTGTCCGACGTGCCCGGGTTCATGGTCGGCAGCGCCGTGGAGAAGCAGGGCATCATCCGGCACGGCGCCAAGATGATCACCGCGATCTCCGAGGCGACCGTACCCAAGATCTGCGTGGTGGTCCGCAAGGCGTACGGCGCCGGCCTCTACGCGATGGCCGGCCCCGGCTTCGAGCCGGACGCCACCATCGCGCTGCCCACCGCCAAGATCGCCGTGATGGGCGCGGAGGCCGCGGTCAACGCCGTCTACGCCAACAAGATCGCCGCCATCGAGGACGAGGCCGAGCGGGCCGCCTTCGTGGCCGCGAAGCGCGAGGAGTACGAGCGCGACATCGACATCGTCCGGCTCGCCAGCGAGCTGGTGGTGGACGCCATCGTCGAGCCGCACGAGCTGCGCGCCGAGCTGGTCCGCCGGTTCGCCGCCGCGCGTGGCAAGGAGCGGCACTTCGCCCGGCGCCGGCACGGCGTCACCCCGGTCTGACCCACCCGACCCGCACCACCCGACCCCGGCGTCACAAGCGCCCGGCGGCCGTCCACACAGGCATCCCACCAGGAGGATCAGATGGACTTCCGGCTCAGCGAGGAACAAGAGGCGCTGCGGGAGAGCGTGCGGGACTTCGCCCGCGAGGTGGTGGCCCCGGCCATCGCCGAGCACTACGAGCAGCACACCTTCCCGTACGAGATCATCCGCCAGATGGGCAAGATGGGCCTGTTCGGTCTCCCCTTCCCCGAGGAGCACGGCGGCATGGGCGGCGACTACTTCGCCCTCTGCCTGGCCCTGGAGGAGCTGGCCCGGGTCGACTCCAGCGTGGCCATCACCCTCGAGGCGGCGGTCTCCCTCGGCGCGATGCCGATCTACCGGTTCGGCACCGACGAGCAGAAGGCGCAGTGGCTGCCGAAGCTGCTCAGCGGCGAGGCGCTCGCGGGCTTCGGGCTGACCGAGCCGGGCACCGGGTCGGACGCCGGCGGCACCCAGACCCGGGCAGTCCTGGACGAGTCGACCGGCGAGTGGGTGATCAACGGCTCGAAGGCGTTCATCACCAACTCCGGCACCGACATCACCGCACTGGTCACGGTCACCGCGGTCACCGGCACGAAGCCGGACGGCTCCAAGGAGCTGTCCACCATCATCGTCCCGTCCGGCACGCCCGGTTTCAGCGTGGCGCCCGGCTACTCGAAGGTCGGCTGGACGGCCTCGGACACGCACGAGCTGACCTTCGACGACTGCCGGGTGCCGGCGGCGAACCTGCTCGGTGAGCGCGGCCGGGGCTTCGCCCAGTTCCTGCGCATCCTCGACGAGGGGCGGATCGCCATCGCCGCCCTGGCAGTCGGCCTCGCGCAGGGCTGCGTCGACGAGTCGATCAAATACGCGAAGGAGCGGCAGGCGTTCGGCCGGCCGATCGGCGCGTACCAGGCGATCCAGTTCAAGGTCGCCGACATGGAGATGAAGGCGCACACCGCCCGGCTGGCCTACTACGACGCGGCCGCCCGGATGCTGGCCGGCGAGCCGTTCAAGCGGCAGGCGGCCATCGCCAAGCTGCACGCCAGCACCATCGCGGTGGACAACGCCCGCGAGGCCACCCAGATCCACGGCGGCTACGGCTTCATGAACGAGTACCCGGTGGCCCGCTTCTGGCGGGACTCCAAGATCCTGGAGATCGGCGAGGGCACCAGCGAGGTGCAGCGCATGATCATCGCCCGCGACCTCGGCATGTGACCGGCGCCCGCCCGGGCCGTTCGGGCCCGGGCGGTTCAGCCGTCTGTCGGATATCCGCAGGGGACGGTCGGCTGGCCGACGATGGGCTGTGGAGCGTCCGACCCGATCCGTACTCTTCGTGCCCATGACTCCCGATCATGATCGTTCGCGGAGCCCGGGTGGCCGTGCCCAGCTGCCCGACCTGCTGCGCGGGCACCGGCTCGCCGCCGGCCTCACCCAGGCCGAGTTGGCCGCCCGGGCCGGGGTCGGCGTGCGGACCGTCCGCGATCTGGAGCGGGGGCGGGCCACCCGACCCCAGCGCACCACTGTCGGCCTGCTCGCCGACGCCCTCGACCTGACCGGCGCGACCCGGCAGGCGTTCGTGGCCGCCGCCCGCCCGGCCCCGGCCGCCGTGCCCGACGCGGCCGCGCGCCACCTGCCGCCGGACGATCCCGATGCCGCGCAGTCGGCGAGCCACCGGTCGGGCGGCGGGCCCGACGCCGCCGGGACGGTGCCCGGTCCGGCCGCGCGCCACCTTCCGGTCAGCGGTCCCGCCGCCGCCGCGCCGCGCCCGGCCGCGCGGCACCTCCCGGTCACCGGCTCCACCACCACCGATTCGGGTACGCCCATCGCGCTGCCCCAGCCGGTCCCGCTGCTCGGCCGGGACCGCGACGTCGCCGAGCTGGGCGCCCTGCTCGCCGAGCATCCGGTGGTGAGCCTCGTCGGGCTGGCCGGGGTCGGCAAGACCGCGCTCGCCCTCACCGTCGCCCACGCGGCGGCCGCCGCGCACCCGGCCGGCGTGGCCGGCGTGCTTGTCGGCGAGGGCTCGGACGCCGCCGACGTGCTCGCCGCCTCGGTCGCCGTGCTCGGCGTGAACCGGTTGGCCGACCTCTCCTGCCGGCTCGGCGACCGGCCCGCGCTGCTGCTGGTGGACGCGGTGGAGCGGGCGCCCGGGCCGGTGGCCGAGGCGCTGCGCGCCCTTGTCGCGGCGGCGCCGACGCTGCGGGTGCTGGTCACCGGCCGCCGTCCGGTGGGGCTCCCCGGCGAACTGGTCCGGCCGGTCGCTCCGCTCGACGTGCCGCCGGTCGGTCCCGAGCCGACCGATCCGGCGGAGCTGGCCCGCTGGCCGGCGGCGGCCCTCTTCATCGCCCGGCTCGCCCGGGTGCGCCACGAGCCGCCCACCCGGGCCGAGCTGCCGGCGCTCGCCGCGCTGGTGCGCCACCTCGGCGGGCTGCCGCTGGCCATCGAGCTGATGGCCGCGCGCGGCCGGATCCTCGACGTCACCGAACTGCTCGACCGCTACGGCGACCGGGTCCTCGACCTGGCCGGCGTACGCCCCGGCTGGGAGCCCGCCGACCTCGCCGCCGGCACGGTGACCCTGCGCGAGGCCGTGGCCACCAGCTACCACCTGCTCGCGCCCACCGAACGGGCGGCGCTGCGCCGGCTCTCCGCCTTCCGCAACCGCTGGTCCGTGGAGCTGGCCGAGGACCTGCTCGCCGACGGCGGCGAGCGGCGGGACGCGGTCCCGCTGCTGGACCGGCTCCGGGAACTCGGGATGCTCAGCGTGCGGGGGGCCGGCCCGTTCCGGTTCCGCCTGCTGGACGCGGTCCGCGACTTCGCGACCGAGCAGGCCGCGGTCGAGGGGGAGCTGACCCGGATCCGCCGCCGGCATGCGCTGGTCGTCGCCGGGCTGGTGCTCCGTACCGCGCCGAATCTGGTCGGCGCGGACCTGCCCGCGGCCGTGCACCTGCTCGACGAGGCGACAAGCGACATCACCGCCGCCCTGGCGCACGCCGCCGACGACGAGCCGGTGACCGCGCTGCGCCTGGCGGCGGCGCTGCCCCGCTGGTGGCGGCTGCGCGGGCGGGACGTCTCCGGGCGCCGGTGGCTGCGCCGGCTGCTGGCCGACCCGCGTACCGCCGACGCGCCGCCGGTGCTGCGGGCCTGGGCGCTGCTCGGGGTGGCGCGCCTCGGCGCCGAGCACGGCGCCGGCGGTGTGGAGCTGCCGGCGGCCCGGGAGGCGCTGGCCACGTTCCGGGCGGCCGGGGAGGTGACCGGGGAGCTGTCGGCCCGGTCGATGCTCTGCGTGCTGCTGCTCGGCGCCGGCGCTCCGGGCGAGGCCCGGGAGCAGGCCGAGGCGGCGTTGGAGCTGGCCACCCGGCACGGCCGGGCCCGCGAGATGGCCGTGGCCCAGTACCACCTCACCTGGCACGACGTGCGGACCGCGGACCTGGCCGGCGCGCGGCGCCGCCTGGCCGCGGTCGATCGGCTGGCCGCCCAGTGCGGGGAGCAGCGGCTCCGCCTGATGGCCCGCGCCGCCCTGGCCGAGGTGACCCGGCTCGAAGGCCGGTACGTCGACGCGGTCGAGCAGGGGCGGCGGGTGGCCGGCGCGCTCGTCGAGCTGGGCGACCCGGGGCGGCGGCGTCAGGTGGTCGGCACGATCGGGCTGGCGCTCGCCCTCGACGGGCGGGCGGAGGAGGCGCTGGAGATGGTGGCCGAGCTGCGGCCGCCACGCCCGGTGCCGGGGCAGCGCCGGCCACCGGCCGTGGAGAACCTGGATGCGTCCCCGGAGGGCCGGAGCGCCCGGCCGGAGGACGCGATCTGCGCGTTGATCGAGGGCCATCTCGCGCTGCACCGCGGGGACCGGGAGCTGGCGGCGGAGTGGTTCACCGCGGCGGCCGAGCACGCCACCGGCGGGGAGCGGCCGGACGGTACGGCGGAGGCGGACCTCGCCGGCGGTGGGGAGCGGCGGGACCTGGTGGAGGCGCTGGTCGGGCTGGCGGCGAGCACCGGCGAGGTGGGGGTGCTGGACCGGCTCGACCGGGTCTGCCGGGCCACCGGCATCCGGCTGCTGCCTCGCGAGGAGGCACTGCTCTACGCGCTGCTGGCCCGCCGGGAGCGCGCTGCCCCGCGGGACTGAGACCCGGCAGGAGACGAAGGCGCGGGGGTGGCGCGAGCGAAGAAGCCCCCTGGTGTTGCCCCTCGCTGCATCGCTCGCGCCGGCACCCCCCGGTGCCCCCCGCTGCCCGGAAGCCTATCCAGCACGGCTGAGCGATTTCTGGGTCATTGGGTAAGTATGACCCGGTGTCCGGATGGTTCTGCCGGTCTTTCTGCCGGTGACCGACGGGTACGGCGGCCCGCTCCGGCGGGTCACCGGTGCGGGCGGCGGGGTCGGTGGGTCAGCAGCCGGCGGACTGCCCGGCCGGCGCGGGCTCGTTGCTGCCGGCGGTCGCCCCGGGGTGCACCGCGTCGCGGACCCGGCGCAGGCCGTCCAGGAGCGCCTCCAGCTGGGCCGGGGCGAGTTGGCCGGTGAACCACTCCTCGATGATCCGCAGGTGGCCGGGCAGGGTGGCGTCCAGTCGGCTCAGGCCGGCGGCGGTGACCACGGCGTACGAGCTGCGTCGGTCGGAGGGGCAGGCCCGGCGGCGGAGCAGGCCGTCGCGCTCCATCCGGTCGACCACGCGGGTGACGCCGCTGGTGGACAGGGAGGTCTGCGCCGCGAGGTCGGTCATCCGCAGCTGGTGACCCGGTGACCGGGTGAGCCGCATCAGCACCTCGAACTCGACCGGGGAGAGGCCGTGCTCCTCGAACTGAGCGGCGAACCGGGCCGACAGCCCGGCGCTGGCTTCGAAGAGCAGGCCGATGGCGGTGATCCGGGGATCGTCGAACACGTTCTCGTCCACGCTGCCATCCTAGCAGTCCTTGACACAGGGAATATTGCTACGGCTATAGTTGCTCAGTCAGTCGTTGGGCTACTAAACAATCTCCCCTGGAGGACAGCACCATGACCAGCAGCACCGAAGCGGTTACCCGCGACTGGGAGGGTCTCACCATCCCGACCGCCGGCACCTACCTGCTGGACGCGGCTCACAAGCGCGTCGGGTTCGTCGCCCGGCACATGATGGTCAGCAAGGTACGCGGTGAGTTCGCCGAGGCGAGCGCCACCATCACCGTGGCCGAGGACCCGATGCAGTCGGCGGTGACCGCCACCATCCAGGCGGCCAGCATCAACACCGCCCAGGCCGACCGTGACGCGCACCTGCGCAGCCCGGAGTTCCTCGACGCCGAGCAGTTCCCCACCCTGGAGTTCCGCAGCACCGGCGTGAAGTCCCGCGAGGGCAACGAGTTCGTCCTCTCCGGCGAGCTGACCATCAAGGGCGTGACCCGTCCGGTCGACCTGGAGGTCGAGTTCGAGGGCGTCGGCCGCAGCCCGTTCGGTCAGGACATCTTCGGCTTCTCCGCGTCCACCGAGATCGACCGGGAGGACTTCGGCCTGACCTGGAACGTCGCCCTGGAGACCGGTGGCGTCCTGGTCGGCAAGAAGATCAAGATCGAGATCGAGGGCGAGGCCGTCCGCCAGGCCTGATCGCCGCGTACGACCCCACGGGCCCGCGCCGTCACCCGACGGCGCGGGCCCGTTCGTCGTACGCGGGGCGGTGCGAATTGTCACGTGTTGTTCGCAGGTTGAGCGCGGTGCGGCGGCGGGCGGCTGGGTAGGAGTGCAGACCTGCGCCCGGCCTCCGGTCCGGCGGCCGGGGCGCACTTACGCACTCAACGTGAATGGTTCACAATGCGTTGCGGAACGGTACGGTTCCGTGGCGCCGGCGCCGGGAGGACACATGGGCAGAGACGTCGAGCAGGGCGCCTTCTCCCGCGAGGACCGGGTCCGCTACCGGCAGAAGGTCCGGCGCTGTCTGGACGTGTTCGCGCTGATGCTGGACGACTTCGGCTTCGACGCCGACCGGCCGATGACCGGGCTGGAGATCGAACTCAACCTCGTCGACGCCGCCGCCGAGCCGGCCATGCGCAACGACCAGATCCTCGCCGACATCGCCGATCCCCTCTTCCAGACCGAGCTGGGCCAGTTCAACCTGGAGCTCAACGCCTCGCCCCGGCTCATCGAGGGCACCGGCTTCGCCGACTACGCGCAGGACCTGCGCAGCAGCCTGAGCCGCGCCGACGAGCGGGCCGCCAAGTCCGACGCCAAGATCGTGATGGTCGGCATCCTGCCCACCCTCACCGAGCGGCACCTGGTCGCCGACAACCTCTCCACCAACGAGCGCTACCGCGTGCTCAACGACCAGATCGTCGGCGCCCGGGGCGAGGACATCGAGCTGGACATCCGCGGCGTCGAGCGGCTGCGTACGCACACCGACTCGATCGCGCCGGAGGCCGCCTGCACGAGCCTCCAGTTCCACCTCCAGGTCGCGCCGGACAGCTTCGCCGACTACTGGAACGCCTCGCAGGCGATCGCCGGTGTGCAGGTGGCGGTCGGCGCCAACTCGCCGTTCCTCTACGGCCGGCAGCTCTGGGCGGAGACCCGGATCGCCCTGTTCCAGCAGGCCACCGACACCCGTCCCGACGAGCTGAAGGCCCAGGGCGTACGCCCCCGGGTGTGGTTCGGCGAGCGCTGGATCACCTCGATCTTCGACCTGTTCGAGGAGAACGTCCGCTACTTCCCGCCGCTGCTGCCGATCTGCGAGGACGAGGACCCCGTCGAGGTGCTGCACGCCGGCGGGGTGCCCCAGCTCGGCGAGCTGCGCCTGCACAACGGCACGGTCTACCGCTGGAACCGCCCGGTCTACGACATCATGGACGGCCGCCCGCACCTGCGGGTGGAGAACCGGGTGCTGCCGGCCGGGCCGACCGTCGTGGACATGCTCGCCAACGCGGCCTTCTACTTCGGCCTCGCCCGCGGCCTCGCCGAGTCGGACCGGCCGATCTGGAGCCAGCTCACCTTCAGCTCCGCCGAGGAGAACTTCCACGCCGCCGCCCGCCGCGGCATCGACGCCGTGGTGCACTGGCCCCGGCTCGGTGACGTGCCGGTCACCACGCTCGTCCTCGACACGCTGCTGCCCACCGCCGCGCAGGGGCTGGACCGGTTCGGCGTCGCCCCGGCCGAGCGGGACCACCTGCTCGGGGTCATCGAGGAGCGCTGCCGGACCGGCCGCAACGGCGCGGTCTGGCAGACCGAGACGGTGTGGGCGGCCGAGCGGCACCGGGGCATGGACCGGCCCGCGGCACTGCACCACATGGTCCAGCGCTACGCCGAACTGCAACGCGGCAACGAGCCCGTGCACACCTGGCCCGTCGACTGACCACCGCCGGCTCCCGCTGACCTGAGCAGGCCCGACGCCTCCGGGCGGCGCACCCATGCCAGGCCCTCGCGGCTTCCGGGCCGGTGTCGCGGGGGCCAGCCGGGGAGGTGGCACCCTCCGGCACCCTGCCCGCGCCGGCGCCCTCGGCGAGCAGCGGTTGCCGTCCGGCGAGCGACGGTTGCCGTCCGGTGAGCGGCGGTTGCCGTGGCGGCGATCAGCGGTTGCGGCGGCGGGCCTTCGGTCCGGTGGTCGGCGCGGTGGCGCCGCTTCCCGGTTCACTGTCGCCCGCCGGTCCCGCCGTCGCGGGTCCCGCCGGCCCGCCATCCGCCGTTTCCGGCCGACCGGGGTCCGCTTCCGTCCCGGCCGGGCCGGTGCCGGCCGGGAAGCTCGGCTCCGGCTTCCGCTGGGGTGGCACGGCCCGGCCGCGTCGACCGGCGGCGGTGCGCTCCGGCCCCGTGCCCAGGTCCGCGCTCGTGGCCCCGGCCGCTGCCCTGGCCTCCGGCGACGATCCGGTGCGGCCGCTCGCGTCACGCTGCCCCGCCGTCGCCGGCTCGCGGAGCGTGCCGACCGACGTGACCTGCTCGCCGACCGGGTCGATCGACGTGGCCGGCACCGGTACGGCCGCACGCTCGGCGCCCGGTGTGGAGGAGCGCCGACCGAAGAACCGGCGGCTCGGCCGTTCCGTCGCGGGTTCCGGTTCGGCGCCGGTGGACGCCGGGTCGTCGGCGGTGAGCTGGTCCGGTTCACCGGTGCGCTGGTGGGGCAGGTTCACGACGGCCCGCTCGGCGGCGCGGCGGTCGGCGCGCTGGGCCAGCGCGGCCACCAGGGCCGAGCCGCCGACCCCGGCGATCACCGCGTACGGGGCGATCAGGTGCGCCGACACCTGCTCGGCGGCGATCCCGGCGAGCCTCGGCACGGCGAGCAGGTACGCCAGTGCGACAAGCAGCGGACCGGCCGCCCCGGAGGCCGCCGCCCCGACCCGTCGTTCGGGCGCGCGGACCGCCCCGCGGGCGGCCAGGATCCCGATGAGCAGTGCCGAACCGAGCGAGAGCAGCGCCCCCGGCCAGTAGAAGTAGTCGCGGATCCAGAAGCGGCCGCTGTCCGCGCTGATCTGCCAGATGCCGAGCTGGGCCGTGGTCAGGCCACGGCCGGAGAGCACCCCGTCGAGCACCGAGACCACGGCGAGGAGCCACAGCCAGCCGGTGGTGGCGACGAGGTTGACGGCCGCGGCCCTGGTGTGCAGCGCCCAGGTCGCCAGCAGCACCCCGAGCACCAGCCCGGCGACGGCGTACCCGGCGGCCACGGCCTGCGGCGAGGACGTGGCCGGCACCCGGGCCGCCCGGGCCGGCACGGCCACCAGCAGCACGGTGATCAACGCGCCCACCCCGGCGGCGAGCGCCAGGCCGAGCCGGGGCAGCGTGCCCGCCGGTTCCTCGTCGTCGGCGCCGCGCAGCCGCTGGGCGCAGACCGCGCCGGCGATCACCGAGGTCGCGGAGATCCAGGTCGCCCACGCGAGGCTGGCCACCCAGGCCGCCTCGATCCGGGCGGCGCCGGCCGGCGCCCAGTTGATGATGCCGAGCCCGTAGCCGAAGCCGAGCTGTGCGGCGCCCGTACCGGCGGCGACGCCGAGCGCGGCGGCGGTCGATCCTCCCCAGCCCCGTCTGGCCATGCCGGGGAGCGTAGCGTCCCAGGGTCGGCGCGGCGAGTGGTGGCGGCGGCCGGCTCGGCCCGGACGGGCTTGGTGGCGCCGGATACCGTCGCCGGTGACTGAGGCGGGGGACGTGATGACGGACGAGGGTTACCCGGACCGGCAGCCCGGGGCAGGCGACGAACCGGGGGCGGACCGGACCCGGCTGCTCCTCGGTGGCGGCCTGGCGGCGGTCCTGCTGGCGGTGATCGGCGCGAGCGGCGGCTGGGTGCTGGCCGGGGAACCCGACCGGCCCACCGCACCACCCGCCGCGGCCGCCACCATCCCCTCCGTCGAGGCGACCACGCCCGCCGCGCTGCCGAGCCCCGCCGACGACCGGCCGACCGGCACCCGCACCACCACCGCCGCCGGCCTCACCGTGCCGCAGGTCGTGGGCACCGACTTCGAGCAGGCCCGACGGGAGTTGAGGGCTCGCAAGCTGGGCTGGCGGCTGGTGTTCGGCAGCGGCTCCGGCCGTGCGGTCGAGCGCACCTCGCCCGAGCCCGGTACGCCGGTGAAGCGCGGCGTCACGGTCACCCTCTGGGTCGCCGGCCCGGCGCCCGCTGTTCCGGTGCCCGACCTGGTGGCCCAGAGCTGCGCCGACGCGGCCGACGACCTGGTGGCGGCCGGTCTCTATCCCCGTTACCGCACCAGCCGCCAGGGCCCGGTCACCGCGCAGGACCCGGCCGGCGGCAGTTCGGCCCGGTGGAACGACCCGGTCACCCTCACCTGCGGCGACGAGCCCGCCACGACGCCGACCGCCAGCCCGCTGCCCTCCCCGTGACGGGCCGCCCGGCGCGCTGATGCCTGCCGATGGTCCGGCGGACCGTTACCGTGGACGATCGAGGGTCAGGCCGCCCTGTCCCGGTGGGGAAAGGACGTGCGATGAGCGACGACCGTCAGGAGCCGCCCGCCGGGGACCCGGACGCGACCCGGGCGCTGCCCCCCGACCGGAGCGGCGCCGACCCCGACGCCACCCGCGCCGTCCCACCCGACCGCCCCGCGCAGCCCGACGACGGCGGTGAGGACGCCGATGCGACCCGGGCCATGCCCCGGGAACCGGCCGGCGGTGGCGACGCCGACACCACCCGGGCTATGCCGGCCGGGCTTGCCGGCGCTGGCGGGGCGGGCGCGGAGGACGCGGAGGCGACGCGGGCCATGCCGGCGGCCGCTGATGCCACCCGCCCGCTGCCTCGCGGTGACGGCGGCGCCGAAACGCGGCGGCCGATGGACGCCACCCGCGCGGAGCCGGTCAGCCCCGCGTGGTCGGGACGCGCCGGCGTTCCGCCACCGCGTCCGGCCGGATACCCGGAGCCCGGCACCGAGTGGTACACCGAGGAGCAGGCGGGTCGCCGCTGGTGGATGCCGATCCTGCTGGGCGTCCTCGCGCTGCTGCTGATCGCCCTGATCGGCGTGGGCGTCTGGCTGGCTCTCCGCGCGGCGGACCGGAACGCCGAGCCCGGGCTGTCGCCGTCGGCGGTGCCGAGCACCGCCCCGCAGACAAGTGTCACCCCGAGCACGGCCGCGCCGCGCAGTTCGCCGCCGAGCAGCCCGCCGACCACCACGGCGGCCGCCGAGGTGCCGGTGCCGCCGCTCGTGGGGCTGCCGGAGTCGGCCGCCCGGGCGGCCCTCGACCGGCTGGGCGTGGACTACCGGGTGCGGTACCGGACGTCGGACCAGCCCGCCGGGACGGTGATCGACACCGACCCGGAGGCCGGCGAGACGGTCGCCGAGGGAGACCAGGTCACCGTCGTGGTGGCCCGGGCCGCGGCCCCGACGACGGACGCCTCGACGCCCGCGCCGACGGTGACCGCCACGCCGTGACCGTCCACCACCGCCGCGCGGCGACCATCCACCACCGCCATGCGGCGACCATCCACCACCGCCGCGCGGCGACCGTCCACCACCGCCGCGCGGCGAGCGTTCACTCCGGGCCCGCCTGAGCGTTCACCACTGGCGGCGTCGGGTGCCGACCAGGCCCAGGCCGGCCAGCGAGATGGCGAGGCCGAGCAGCCCCGAGTAGAACAGCGACCGGCTGAGGTCGGTGGTGGCGGAGGGCCGGTCGGCCAGCGAGGACTCCCCGCCCCCGGCGCCGGCCTCCGCCGAGGGGCCGACGTCGTCGCCCGATGCGCCGGCCACCGGTGGGTCGGCCCCGTCGGGCTGGTCCTCGTTCGCTTCGGTGGCCGGCCGGTTGCCCTCCCCGACCACGGTGATCTCCGGAGCCGGGACCGGCTCGGTCAACTCCGTGGTCGCGGAGAAGGCGGGGTGGCGGACCACGAGCGCGAGCATGGTCGCGGCGCCGAGGAACAGGAGGAGCCCGAGGCCGTAGCCGATACGGGACCGGTGGTGCCGCCGCGCGGCGGGCAGATTGACCATGACCATCCCAGGTTCAGGGTCCGGTGCGCGCGGGGTGGAGCGTTTGCCGGGGTGGGCGTACCGATTCTATGGCGGTGGCACGCCCCCCGACCGGGTTTCGTGAGGTCAGCCGACCCGGACCGGGGTCCGGACCACCGGACGACGGGCCGTTCGGACGGTGTGCTGACGCGGGGCGGGCGCGGCCTGGACGTGCCCCAACCCCTCCTGCTGTACGAAGATCGACCGCCGGTTGACCGCGTCCCCCGCCGCGTTCAACTCGTAGCCGTCGAGCCAGAGCCAACCGTCGTAGGTCGGCCAGTCGAGCACCCGGATCACCCGGAACATGATCGGTCGGAGGAACTGGACACTCGCCGCGCGAGTCACGTGCAGTACGTCACCGGAGCGGGGAAGCACATGGGCTCCTGGGGAGGATCGGCCGGCGGGCGGGCCGGCGAGGCTGATCGGGGGGACAGGTCGGTCCGGTGACGGGGGGTCTGCCTCGTGGACCGGCTGATCAGTGGGTCGGTGCTGGTCGGGCCGTACCCGCGGTGGCGGACCGCCACCCGACCATCACCCCGGCTGCTCCCGGCTACCGCTCCCGCCGCCACAGCCAAGCTGGCGTGCAGCGGCGGGGTCTTCACCCCGGGGCAGGTCGCTCGGCGCGGGACGGCTCCCCTCCTGCCGTCCCGCGGCCCGTGGTGCGACCACGCCCGGAGATCATGCGAAGACGGTGAGTAACCCGTGCCATACCGACAGAGTGCATCAGCGACGTGCTTCATGCAAGTTGCACGTCGTCTTTTGCTGATATGCGAGCACGACACGTGAACGGGACGCTTGAAGCCTCAGGTCCCGGGGCGGCACACTGGACGCCGGTTTCGCCCGACGCGGCCGGTCGATGACCGGCACCACCCCCTGCCGCGAACGATCGCCCGCCGTACGCCGGTCGCGCCCCGGCGGGTGTGAGACCGGGCGCGACCGACCGGAGGTAGCCGGGTGCGCGCGAGGAATGGGATTCCCCGTCCATCGACCCGTGGGGTGGCGTCGTGAGCGAACGGCGCAGCCCGACCATCCGTCGTCGACGCCTGGGGGCGGAACTTAGACGGCAGCGCGAAGCTGCCGGCATCACCATCGAGACGGTCGCCGAGCAGTTGGAGTGTTCGGCCTCCAAGATCTCGCGTATCGAGACCGGCCACACCACCGCGACCCCCCGGGACGTGCGGGACATGCTCCGCATCTACGGGGTGGTCGGGGCCGAGAGCGACGAGCTGGTGCAGATCGCTCGCGAGGCCCGGCAGAAGGGCTGGTGGCATCCGTACAGCACGGTGCTGGTCGGGGCGTACGTGGGACTGGAGGCGGCGGCCAGCTCGATCCGGGCGTACGAACAGCAGGTCGTGCCGGGCCTGCTGGAGACCGAGGAGTACGCGGGGGCGATGATCCGGGCCGCTCGGCCGGACTTCTCCGCCGAACAGGTCGAACAGCGGGTGCGTGTCCGACTGGGCCGTCAGTCGTTGTTGACCCAGGACGATCCGGTCGATCTGTGGGTGGTGCTCGATGAGGCGGTGCTGAGCCGGCCGGTTGGCGGCGACGCGGTGATGCGTGGCCAGCTCAGACGGTTGGTGGAGGTGGCCGAACTGCCGAACGTGACGTTGCAGGTCCTGCCCTTCGAGGTGGGCGCGCACGCCGGCATGGACGGGACCTTCACGATCCTCAGCTTCCCCGAACCGAGTGATCCCGATGTCGTGTACGCGGAGAACGCCACGGGTGGGCTCTTCCTGGAGAAGAGCGACGAACTACAGAAGTACAGCTTCATCTTCGATCACATTCGAGCAGCGGCCATTCGCCCGGAGGAATCCATCGCACACATCGCAAAATTGGCAGAGGAGCCGTTGTGGAAATGGCGACCAAGGAGTTCCCCGTGGACCTGACGCAGGCGACGTGGTTCAAGAGCTCGAAGAGCGGGCCGAACTGTGACAACTGCGTGGAGGTCGCGTACGTGACCGGGGCGGTCGGCGTCCGGGACTCGAAGGACAGGAAGGGCCCTGCCCTGGTCTTCGCCCCGGGTGACTGGCACGCCTTCGTCGCCGGCGCCAGGGGCGGTACGTTCGGCCGGAGCTGATCCGGCGTCCCGTCCCAGAAAGCGTGGTCCCGCTCGGCAACGTCGCCGGGCGGGACCATTTCGTCCGCGCCCGGGCCGCTCACGGCCACCCGTCGCCAGTTCCGTTCCGCCTCGTTGAACCGCACAGATCGGCAACCGAACGAGGCAGGCGAGACGGATGACGACGATCGGCTCAGAGAATCTCACCAACGGTCCGGGCAAGCCCGAGCGGTTCGGTGGCAAGTACCGCGGGGCACGCCGGGACAGCGTCCTCACCGAGGTGGGCTCCGGCGACGCCGAGATGGGCGGCCGGGACGTGCCCGCACCGGAGCAGCCCGCCCCACCGCTCTCCCTGCCGTCGCTCGACCCGAACCCGCTCACCGAGCCGTCCTTCCCGCCGACCGGCTGGCCCATGGAGCCGCAGGAGTCCCTGGTGGACCACCCGCTGCTGCGCGGGCTGCTCATGGAGTTGCCGCCGAAGGGCAGCGTGCCCCCGCCCGGCTGGCTGGACCGCTGGTTCGAGGCGACCCGGGCGATCCTGGAGCTGCTATACGTGCAGGGGACCAGCCGCACGCGCTGACGCGGCGGTCGCCGGCGGCAGGGCCCGCTCGGCGAGGCGGTTGTGCCGCAGGGCGTGGCGTACCCCGACGGCGATCACGCCGAGCACCGCGACGGTGGTCGCGGGCCCGGCGACGGCCGGCGTCGCGAACAGGTCGACGCCCGTGGCCGGGAGCACCGCGCCGAGCATCGCCAGCACGGTCACCTGGAGCGGCATCCCGATCAGCGGGTGCGCCGCGGCGGCACGCAGCCCGTGCGGGGCAGGGGTGTCCGGCGCGGCGGCGAACGCGCCCGCGCCGGCCCACAGCCACCGGATCCGGCGTACCGTGCAGACCGCGACGACCAGCGCGGGGGCCACCGCGAGGGTGAGCCCGGCGGCGGCCCGGTCGAGCGCCGTCGTGCCGGCGCTCTGGAGGCCCACCGCCAGCACGGCCGCGGTCAGCGCCAGGCCGGCGAGCACCAGGGCGGACAACCATCCGGTACGCCGGCGCAGCGCGCGGGCGCGGTCCAGCCGGGGCAGTCCGTCCGCGATCACGCCGGCGGCCAGCCAGACGGCGGCGAGGGGGAGCAGCACGGTGAGACGCTCGTCCATGGCTCCAGCCTTGCCCGGTCGCACGCCGGCCGGATCCGGGCCGGCACCCCGGTTCCTCCCGTACGCCCTCCCGTAGGGGTCATCCCACCGGCGTTATGGCGGATCCGGCATGTTCACAGTGTTTCCGCTGCTGGCCTAGCCTCTTAATGATCGGTCAGCGTCGATTCGCCTGTGCCTCACCCGGCGGACGGTCCTGTGCCGGTCGGAGGGAGGTAGGGAGATGGGTCTCCCACGCAGGTCCGTGTTCGTCGGAATGACCGCCCTGACCATGCTCGCGGCCGCCGCGTCACCCGCCGCGGCCGCCGAACCCACCGGCGCGATCCGTGCCGCCGGTGGCCCCACCGCAGTGGCGGACAGCTACATCGTGGTGTTGAAGGACAACGCCGTCGCCCCGAGCCGGGTCACCGAGACCGCGCAGCGGTTGACCGCCAGGCACGGCGGCACGGTCGCCCGCACGTGGCGCGCCGCCCTGCGCGGCTTCGAACTCACCGTCGGCGCGAAGGCCGCCGCGCGGATCGCGGCCGACCCGGCCGTGGCGTACGTGGAACAGAACCACACGGTCTCGATCGCCGGCACCCAGAGCAACCCGCCGTCCTGGGGCCTGGACCGGATCGACCAGCGGAACCTGCCGCTGAACAGCTCGTACACCTACCCGAACACGGCCAGCAACGTGCGCGCCTACATCATCGACACCGGCCTGCTGTTCGGGCACAACGACTTCGGAGGCCGGGCCGTCTCCGGGTTCGACGCGGTGGACGGCGGCTCCGCCGACGACTGCAACGGTCACGGCACGCACGTCGCGGGCACGGTGGGCGGCTCCTCGTACGGGGTGGCCAAGGGCGTCCAGATCGTCGGGGTCCGGGTGCTGAACTGCCAGGGCAGCGGCACCAACGCCCAGGTGGTGTCCGGCATCGACTGGGTCACCGCGAACGCCGTGAAGCCGGCGGTGGCGAACATGAGCCTCGGCGGCTCCGCCAACAGCTCCATCGACACCGCGGTCACCAACTCCATCAACTCCGGCATCACGTACGCCGTGGCGGCCGGCAACGGCGACATCCTGGGCAACCGGCAGAACGCCTGCAACTACTCGCCGGCCCGGGTCGCGTCGGCGATCACGGTCGGGGCGACGCAGAACAACGACGCCGCCGCGAGCTTCTCCAACTACGGCACCTGCGTCGACATCCTGGCGCCGGGCGTGAACATCACTTCCGCCTGGTACACCGGCACCACCGCCACCAACACCATCAGCGGCACCTCGATGGCGTCGCCGCACGTCGCGGGCGCCGCGGCGCTGGTGCTCTCGGCCAATCCCTCGTGGACCCCGCAGCAGGTGCGGGACAGCCTGGTCAACGACGCCACCCCGAACGTGGTGACAAACGTGGGCACGGGCACCCCGAACCGGCTGCTCTACGTGGTCAACGGCACGACACCGCCGCCGACAAACGACTTCTCCGTCTCGGTCTCGCCCACCTCCGGCTCGACCGCGCCGGGCGGCTCGGTGACCGCCACGGTCGCCACCGCCACCACGAACGGTTCCGCCCAGTCGGTCAGCCTGGCCGCGAGCGGCCTGCCGAGCGGCGCCACCGCCTCGTTCAACCCGGCCACGGTGACCTCCGGCGGCTCGTCCACCCTGACCGTCACCACCTCCGCGAGCACCCCGGCCGGCACCTACTCGGTGACGATCAGCGGCACCGCGGCGTCGGGCACGAAGACGGCGACGTACTCACTGACCGTCACCGGTACCGGCGGCTGCACGGGGGCCGGCCAGAAGCTCGGCAACCCGGGCTTCGAGTCGGGTAACACGGTGTGGTCGTCGACCTCGGGTGTGATCGGCCAGTACGGCTCCAGCGGCCAGCCGCCGCGTACCGGCACCTGGAACGCGTGGCTGGACGGCTACGGCAGCACCCACACCGACACGCTGTCGCAGTCGGTGAGCCTGCCGGCCGGCTGCACCTCGTACAACTTCACGTTCTGGCTGCACATCGACTCGGCCGAGACCACCAGCAGCGTCCAGTACGACAAGCTGACCGTGCAGGTGCTCAACTCCTCCGGCACCGTGCTGGCCACCCTGGGAACCTGGTCGAACCTGAACAAGGCCAGCGGCTACAGCCAGAAGTCCTTCTCCCTGGCCTCGTACGCCGGCCAGACCGTCACCCTGAAGTTCACCGGCACCGAGGACTCCTCGCTGCAGACCTCGTTCGTCATCGACGACACGGGGGTGAACGTCTCCTGAGCCAACCTCTCCCACCGGCGTCCGGCGGTCCCCTCACGGGTGGCCGCCGGACGTCGTTTCGGGCGTCAGACGTCGAAGGTGGCCGGGCGCTCCGTCGCCGGGGGCGGCGGGGTGGCCTTCCACAGGCCGGTCTTCTGCGCGGCCAGCCGGGCCAGGTAGGCCGGGTTGAGGATGAGGTAGCGGCGCCAGAGCCGCTTCGGCTCCAGGCCGAGCCGCCAGAACCACTCCAGGCCGGCCCGCTGCATCCACGGCGGCGGGTTGCGCAGCAGCCCGGCGTGGTAGTCGAAGGCCGCGCCGACGGCCATCAGCGGCATGTCCAGCAGCGGCCGCATGGCGTACGCGAAGACCTCCTGCCGGGGGCAGCCCAGCCCGACCAGGACGAGCCGGGCGCCGCTGGCCTTGATCCGGTCGGCGATCTCGGCGTCCTCGCCGGGCTCCAGGGATCGGAACTTGGACGGCTCGACACCGGCGATCTTCAGCGCCGGGAACTTCCGCTCCAGGGCCGGGATGAGGCGGGACAGGGTCTCCTCGGTGGAGCCGTAGAGGTAGACCGGCAGCCCCTCGTCGGCGAAGCGGGCGAGCACCCGGAGGGTGAGCTCCGGCCCGTAGACCCGGTCGGTGAGGCCGGCGCCGTGCAGCAGGTTCAGCGCCCAACGCACCGGCTGGCCGTCGGGGGTGACCACGTCGAAGGAGTTGAGCCGGGCGTTGTGCGCCGGGTCGAGCACGCCGGTCATCACGCCGTGCACGGCCAGGGCGGTGAGGGCCAGCGGGCGGCGGTCGTGCGCCGCCGCGACCACGGCCTCGGTCGCGCGGGCGTAGTCGGTCGCGTCGACGAGTACGCCGAGCACGTTCCGCTTGGTGCCGGTGGTCATGCCTTCGGCACCCACTTGTCGACGTTCGCCTCGTAGATCTCCCGGAGGATCATCGGCACGTCGTAGGTGATCTTCCAGTTCGGGTAGTGCTCCTCGAACCGGGCCATGCTGCTCACGTACCACTGGTGGTCGCCGGTGCGGGCCTGCTCGACGTAGTTGATCTTCGCCACCCGGCCGGTGATGTCCTCGGCGATCCGGAACGCCTCGATGTGCGAGGTGTTCGAGTGCCGGCCGCCGCCGAGGTTGTAGACCTGCGCGGAGCGCGGCTCGCGGAAGAACGCCTCGAACGCGGTGAGCACGTCCCGCGAGTGGATGGCGTCCCGGACCATCTTCCCCTTGTAGCCGAAGAGGTTGTAGGTCCGGCCCTCCATGACGCAGCGCATCAGGTAGGCCAGGAAGCCGTGCAGCTCGGCGGCGGAGTGCGCCGGGCCGGTCAGCGTGCCGCCCCGGAAGCAGGCCGTCTTCATGTCGAAGTACCGGCCGTACTCCTGGACCATCACGTCGGAGGCCACCTTGGAGGCGCCGAAGATCGAGTGCAGCGACTCGTCGATCGACATGTCCTCGGTGATGCCGTCGTACCAGTGGTGGTCCTCGGGCAGCTCGTAGCGGGTCTCCAGCTCGATCAGCGGCAGGGTGTTCGGGCGGTCGCCGTAGACCTTGTTGGTCGAGCAGTGGATGAACGGGGCGTCGATGGCGTGCCGCCGGGTGTTCTCCAGCACGTTGAGGGTGCCGCCGGCGTTGACGTCGAAGTCGGTGTACGGCTCCTTGGCGGCCCAGTCGTGGCTGGGCTGGGCGGCGCTGTGGATGACCACGGCGATGTCCGAGCCGTACTTCTTGAAGACCTGCTCCAGGCCGTCCCGGTCCCGGATGTCCACGGCGTGGTGGGTGTAGGCACGGCCCAGCTCGGCGGCGAGGCGGTCCAGGCTCCAGGCGGTCGAGCCGTCCTCACCGAAGAAGTACCGGCGCATGTCGTTGTCGATGCCGACCACGTCGAGCCCGAGGCCGGCGAAGTGCCGGGCCGCCTCGGAGCCGATCAGACCGCCCGAGCCGGTCACCAACGCGACACTCACACGCCACTCCTGGTCCATCGGGGCAGGGGAACCATCGGAGCATAGCGTGATGTCCGGCACGCCCCGATACGGCGCGAGGGCCCCGCTGCTCGCGGAGCCCTCGTGATGGTGGGGAAGGGGGGAGTTGAACCCCCACGCCCTTTCGGGCACACGGACCTGAACCGTGCGCGTCTGCCATTCCGCCACTTCCCCGTGGCTGACCTGCAACACCGTATCTCATCCCGCTCCCGCCGTCTGCGGCGGGTGCCCGGACATATTACGCTGTTCCCGGTCATCGCCACGAGCGATCACCGTTCGTGGCGGGCGAAACTTTAGCACGTCCGCGGGGCTGGTCACGAACGGGCCGCCGGCTGCCGGCCGAGCGGCGTGTGAGCTGCGGAGGCGGTGTCCGGATACCATCATTGCCTCGGGACCCGAGGAGGAGCCGGTGAGCGTGCTGCAACGCTTCGAGAAGCGTCTGGAAGGCCTGGTCGAGGGGGCCTTCGCCAAGGTCTTCAAAGGGGTGGTCCACCCCGTGGAGATCCTCAACGCCATGCAGCGGGAGGCCGAGGCGCACAAGGCGATCCTGGCCGGTGGGCGCACGTTGGTGCCCAACCGCTACGTGATCGATCTCTCGCCCTACGACCACAGTCGGCTGGCGCCGTACGCCGCCGCGCTGGCCCAGGAACTGGCCCAGTCGCAGGCGGAGTTCATCGGCGAGCAGGCCTGGACGGTCTACGGCGACGTGATCGTTGAGGTCGAGCGTGGTGAGGGGCTGGACACCGGCATGTTCCGGGTCACCGCGGAGGTCTACACCGGCGGCGAGGTCGCCCCGGTCTCCGCGCCCGGCGGCTACGACGCCGGCCCGGCCTACCCCGCCTACGACCAGGGTGGCGGCTACGGCCCGCCGCAGGGGCACGGCGGTGGCCGCAACGTCCGGCTGGTCTCCGGCGACGGCCGCACCTACCCGCTCCAGATGGGCTCGACCGTGATCGGCCGCGGCGACCAGGCCAACCTGCGCCTGCCCGACGTCGGCATCTCGCGGCGCCACGCCCGGCTCGACTTCGACGGCGGCCAGGTCGTGCTGACCGACCTCGGCTCCACCAACGGCACGATGGTCAACGGCCAGCGCGTGTCCGCGGTCGCCCTCAACCCGGGCGACATGATCCAGCTCGGCACGACGACCCTGACCTTCCGCGTGGACGGCTGACCCGCGTTGCCGGAACTCGTCATCACCGTCGCCCGGTTCGGGTTCCTCATCCTGCTGTGGATCTTCGTGTTCACGGTGGTCGGAGTGATCCGCCGGGACCTCTTCGCGGGGGCCCGGTCGGGTCGTCTGGTGGCCGCGCCGCGCGCGGTCGGGGCCTCGACCGGGCAGCCGGCGAAGCCGGCGAAGGTGAAGCGGGGCAGGGCGGCGCACCAGCTGGTGGTCACCGCCGGTCAGCTGGCCGGCACCCGGATCACCCTCGGCGAGGCCCAGATCACGATCGGTCGCGCCGAGGACTCCACCCTGGTGATCACCGACGACTACGCGTCGGCGCGGCACGCCCGGCTCGTGCCGCGCGACGGGCAGTGGTTCGTCGAGGACCTCGGATCGACTAACGGCACCTACCTGGATCGCGCTAAGGTCACCGGACCAACCCCCGTCCCCCTCGGCGTGCCGATCCGGATCGGCCGCACTTCCCTCGAATTACGGCCATGACTCTGACCCTGCGCTATGCGGCCCACAGCGACCGCGGTCTGATCCGAGACGGTAACCAGGATTCCGTCTACGCCGGGCCGCGGCTTCTTGCCGTTGCCGACGGCATGGGCGGCATGGCCGCCGGTGACGTCGCCAGCAACATCGTCATCGGTGCCATGGCGCCCCTCGACGAGGACGTCCCCGGGGACGCCCTCGTCGACGCGCTGCGTTCCGCCGTCGGCACCGCCAACCAACAACTCCGCGACACCGTGGACGCCAACCCGCAGCTTGAGGGCATGGGCACCACGCTCACCGCGACCCTCTTCTCGGGCAGCAAGCTCGGCATGGTCCACATCGGTGACTCGCGGGCCTATCTCCTGCGCAACGGCGAGTTCGCGCAGATCACCAAGGACGACACGTACGTCCAGATGCTCGTCGACGAGGGCCGGATCAGCGCGGAGGAGGCGAGCAGCCACCCCCAGCGCTCGCTGCTCACCAGGGCGCTGGACGGTCGCGACATCGACCCGGAGTACAGCGTCCGGCAGGTGCTCCCCGGTGACCGCTACCTGATCTGCTCGGACGGCCTGTCCGGCGTGGTCAGCGCGGACACCATCGCCGACACCATGCGCGAGTACACCGACCCGCAGCAGTGCGTGGAACGCCTGGTGCAGCTCGCCCTGCGCGGCGGCGGCCCGGACAACATCACGGTGATCATCGCGGACGCCACCGACCAGGACATCGTCGAGGCCTCCCCGATCGTCGGCGGCGCCGCCGCCCGCGACCGCGGCATGGCCACCTCGGCCGACGTCTCCACCCCGGCGGCACGCGCCTCGGCGCTGTCCGCCCCCCGGGCGCCCGCGCCCGAGGAGCCGGTGGACACCCGGGACGACGAGGCCGACCGGCGCCGCCGGCACCCGCTGCGTACCGCGGCGATGCTGCTGGCGCTGCTGGTCATCGTCGGGGGCGGCGTCTTCGGCGGGTGGAGCTACACCCAGCGTCAGTACTACGTCGGCGCCACCGACGACGGGCAGCTCGCCGTGTTCCGCGGGGTCCCGGGCCAGGTCGCCGGGCTCGACCTGTCCAACGTGCACGCCACCAGCGAGGCCAAGCTCGACGACCTCACCCTGGCCGCCCAGGAGCAGGTCAAGCAGGGCATCCAGGCCAAGAGCGAGCCGGACGCCGAGCGCCGGCTGGCCGAGCTGACCAGCGACGACCCGGCCAACCCGAACCTGAAGCCACTCTGCCCGCCCAGCCCGACGGCCGGGCCGGCCAGCCCGACGCCCTCCGTGACCGCCAGCCCGCTGGCCCCGGCGGTCAGCGGCAGCGCCGTCCCGCCGGCCAGCGCCACGGCCACGCCCGCCGCGGGGCCCACGACGACGCCGACCACCACGCCCGACGCCGTCCCCTCCGACACGGTTCCGCCGGTCGACCCGGCCGGCTGCCGGTCGCCGGAGTGAGCGCCGGCTCGACCCCGAGGACGCATTCGTGACCGCAGCCGCCGTACCGGCAGCCTCGCCCGCCTCGACGGGCGAGCAGCCCGGCGTGCGCCTGGCCCGGTCCCGGCGTAACGCCGAGCTGTCCCTGCTGCTGCTCGCCATGGTGCTCGTGGCGGCGTACGCGGCGACGGTCGAGGCGAACGTGCTGGACACGGTCACCCCGGACTTCTGGATCCCGGCCGCCGCGCTGGGGCTCGTCTTCCTGGGCCTGCACCTCGTGATCCGCTGGCTGGCGCCGTTCGCCGATCCGGCGCTGCTGCCGGCGGTCGCCCTGCTCAACGGCATCGGCGTCGGGTTCCTGCGCCGCTACGACCTGGCCCAGGCCGCTCCCGAGGAGCGGGAGAGCCTGGCCATCTTCGCCGGCACGGGCGGGCGGCAGCTCGCCTGGACGCTCGGCGCGGTGGTGCTCGCCGCCGCGCTGCTGGCGATCATGCGGGACCACCGGTCGCTGTCGCGGTACGCGTACACCCTGGGTCTGGCCGGCATCGTGCTGGTGATGATCCCCGCGGTGCTGCCGGGGCGGTTCTCCGAGATCAACGGCGCGAAGCTGTGGATCCGGCTCGGCGGGTTCTCGATCCAGCCGGGTGAGTTCGCCAAGCTCGCCCTGCTCGCCTTCTTCGCCTACTACCTGGTCCGCAAGCGCGAGGTGCTCTCGCTGGCCAGCCGGCGGGTGCTCGGCATCGACTTCCCGCGCGGCCGGGACCTCGGGCCGGTCCTCGTGGTCTGGATGATCAGCCTCCTGGTGCTGGTCTTCGAGAAGGACCTGGGCACCTCGCTGCTCTACTTCGGCATGTTCGTGGTGACGCTCTACATCGCCACGGAACGGGTGAGCTGGCTGCTCATCGGCCTCATCCTGTTCTTCGGCGGCGCCTACCTGGCGTACGTGCTGGGCAGCACCGTGGGTGGCCCGTTCGCCAACTTCTACGACCGGGCGCAGATCTGGCTGGACCCCTTCGCCGAGCCGTACGACCGGGGCTACCAGCTCGTCCAGGGCCTGCTCACCCTCGGCACCGGCGGCCTGTTCGGGGCCGGCCCGGGTGGCGGCCAGCCCACCCTGCTGCCCGAGGTGCAGACCGACTTCATCTTCGCCGGCATCGGTGAGGAGATCGGCCTCTTCGGCCTCTCCGCGCTGCTGGTGATCTACCTGCTGATCGTCGAGCGGGGGCTGCGGGCCGCGCTCGCGGTGCGGGACTCGTTCGGCAAGCTGCTCGCCGGCGGCCTGGCCTTCACCCTGGGCCTCCAGGTCTTCGTCATCGTCGGCGGGATCAGCAAGCTCATCCCGCTGACCGGCCAGACCACCCCGTTCCTCTCCGCCGGCGGTTCCTCGCTGATGGCGAACTGGCTGCTGATCGCGGTCCTGCTCCGGGTCTCCGACGGCGCCCGCCGGCCGGTGACCGGGGGTGGCCCGGCGGCCCGGCCCTCGGGCGGCCCGCCGGAGCAGCTGCACGGTGCCCCCACGGAGGTGATCCGGCCGTGAACGCACCCCTGCGCCGCGTCGGCGTTGTCGTCATGATCCTGTTCGGGCTGCTCTTCGCCAACCTGAACTGGATCCAGGCCTACAAGGCCGACGAATACCGCAACAGCGACTACAACGGCCGGGTCCAGGTGGCCGAGTACGAGCGCAAGCGCGGCAACATCGAGGTCGGCGGCACCGCGTTCGCGCTCAGCAAGGAGACCGACGGCAAGCTGAAGTTCCAGCGCACCTACCCCGGTGGCGCGATGTACGCGCACGTGCTCGGCTACAAGCCGGTCAACCTGGGCGACACCGGCATCGAGCGGCTGGAGAACGACTTCCTCGCCGGCACCAGCGACCAGCTCATCGCCAACCGGATCAAGGACATGTTCACCGGTGACCAGACCGGTGGCGGCAACGTGCTGCTGACCCTCTCGAAGCGGGCCCAGGAGACGGCGTACAAGCAGCTCAACGACAACCAGGTCGGGGCCAGGCGGGGCGCGGCCATCGCGATCGACCCGCGTACCGGGGCGGTGCAGGCGCTGGTCTCCATGCCGAGCTTCGACCCGAACCCGCTGGCCAGCCACGACACCAACGAGGCAACGGCGGAATACAACAAGCTCGACAAGGACAAGGACCGCCCGCTGGCGAACCGGGCGCTCGGCGAGGTCCTGCCGCCCGGCTCCACCTTCAAGATCGTGGTGGCCGCCGCGGCGCTGGAGAACGGCGTCACCCAGCAGACCCAGATCCCGGCCGGGTCGAGCTACACGCCGCCCACCTCGGGCCAGCCGATCCGCAACGCGGCGCCGTCGATCTGCCCGGAATCGCAGGTGACCCTGCGCGAGGCGGTGACCGAGTCCTGCAACACGGGCTTCGCCCAGCTCGGCGTCCGGCTCGGCGCGGACAAGATCAAGGAGAAGGCCCGCGCGTTCGGCTTCGAGCAGGACGACCTCTCCGTCGGCGAGACCGGCGAGAAGGGCGGCCTGCCGGTGGCGGCCAGCCGCACCGGCGAGATGACCGCCCCGGGCGGCGGCACCGACCCGGCAGCCCTGGCCCAGTCCTCCATCGGCCAGCGCGACGTGCGGATGACCCCGCTCCAGGGCGCGCTGATCGCCGCCACGGTCGCCAACGGCGGCAGCCAGATGCGGCCGTACCTGGTCAAGCAGCTGCTCGGCCCGGACCGCACCACCGTCTACGACGCCGCCAAGCCGCGTGAGCTGCGCCAGCCGATCAGCGGCCAGGTCGCCGGCGACCTGCGCGACATGATGGTGAACGTGGTGAAGGAGGGCACCGGCCGGAAGGCCGCCATCGACGGCTACACCGTCGGCGGCAAGACCGGCACCGCCCAGTCCGGTCCGAACACCCCGGACCACGGCTGGTTCATCGGTTTCGCCCTGGACAAGAACGGCACCCCGGTGTCCGCCGTGTGCGTCGAGCTGGAGCAGGCGGGCAGCGGCGGCAGCGCCGAGGCGGCCCGGATCGCCGGCCGGATCATGGCGGCGGCCATCGCGGAAGGCCGCTGAGATGCTCAGCCCGGGAGTGCAGCTCGGCAACCGCTACCGCCTCGACGAGCGCATCGCCAGCGGCGGCATGGGTGACGTCTGGCGCGGCACCGACCAGGTGCTGGGCCGCACCGTAGCGGTCAAGAGCCTGCTCCCGGCCCTGCTCGACGAGCCGGGCTTCGCCGAGCGGTTCCGCGGCGAGGCGCGCACCATGGCCACCATCAACCACCCCGGCGTGGTCGACGTCTACGACTTCGGCAGCGACCAGCACATCGCCTTCCTGGTGATGGAGTACGTGGAGGGCGACGCGCTCTCCTCCACCCTCAGCCGCGTCGGCCGGCTCACCCCGGCCCGCACGATGGCCCTGCTGGCGCAGGCCGCCGACGCGCTGCACGCCGCGCACGAGAAGGGCATCGTGCACCGCGACGTGAAGCCCGGCAACCTGCTGGTCCGGCCCAACGGCACGCTGGTGCTCACCGACTTCGGCATCGCCCGCTCCGACCTGGTCGGCCAGCTCACCGCCGCCGGCTCGGTGCTCGGCACCGCCTCCTACATCTCGCCCGAGCAGGCCACCGGCGCGGTCGCCACCCCCGCCTCCGACGTGTACGCCCTCGGCGTGGTCGCCTACCAGTGCCTCGCCGGCCGGCGGCCCTTCGAGGGGGACAACCCGCTCGAGATCGCCATGAAGCACGTGCGCGAGACGCCCCGGCCACTCCCCGCCGACATCCCGCCGCAGGTGCGGGCCATCGTCGAGCGCGCCCTGGCGAAGGACCCGGCGGCCCGCTGGCCCAGCGCCTCCGCCCTGGCCAGCGTCGCCCGGCAGGCCAAGCTCGCCCTGTCGCAGCAGGCGCGGGGCGGCCACCCGATCTCCGGCGTACCCGCCTCCCCGGCCGCACCGGCCGCGCGGGCGCAGGTCCCGACGGCCACGCGACCGCAGCCCCGCCCACCGGCCATGCCGGCCCGCCCGCCGGTCGCGCCGCGCCCGACCGTGGTGGCGCCGGCCCCGCAGCCGCGCCCGCCGGTGGCGCCGCGCGGCGCTGCGGCCGTCCCGCCGCCCCGACAGCACAACCCCCTCGGGTACGCGCGACCGGCCGGCGCCCCGCTGCCGGCTCCCCGGCGCTCCACGGCGGGACGCTGGGTGGCCGCCATCGTGGTGGCCGTGCTGGTCGTGCTCTGTTCGGGCGTGATTTCGTACTACTACCGGAAGTACGCGGCGGCCGGTGACCCCGGCACGCTTGCTCCGGTGAGCGTGACCTCCGGCGCGGTGCGGGCCCACGGGGGCGACTATCCGCTTCCCACGTCGTACCGTCGTGGGGTACGGCTCCAGCCGGCTGGCGGCGAGACGACGACGAGCGAAGGACGAGAGACGCGATGACAGCGCAGGCCCGCCTGCTCGGTGGCAGGTACCAGGTCGGCGAGCTGCTCGGCTACGGCGGCATGGCGGAGGTGCACCGTGGTCGCGATCTCCGGCTCGGTCGGGATGTCGCGATCAAGATGCTCCGCGCCGACCTGGCCCGGGACGCGACCTTCCAGATGCGGTTCCGCCGGGAGGCGCAGAACGCCGCGTCGCTGAACCACCCGGCCATCGTCGCCGTGTACGACACCGGCGAGGAGACCGCCCCGACCGGCGAGACGCTGCCGTTCATCGTGATGGAGTTCGTCAACGGGCGGACCCTCAAGGAGGTGCTCGGCGCCGAGGGCCGGCTCCAGCCGCGCCGGGCGCTGGAGATCTGCGCCGACATGTGCGCGGCCCTGGAGTTCAGCCACCGGCACGGGATCATCCACCGGGACATCAAGCCGGGCAACGTGATGCTCACCCAGACCGGCCAGGTCAAGGTGATGGACTTCGGCATCGCCCGGGCGCTGGCCAGCGGCGCCACCACGATGACGCAGACCAGCGCGGTCATCGGCACGGCGCAGTACCTCTCCCCGGAGCAGGCGCGCGGCGAGGCGGTCGACGCCCGCTCCGACGTCTACGCGGCCGGCTGCGTGCTGTTCGAGCTGCTCTGCGGGCACCCGCCGTTCGTCGGCGACAGCCCGGTCAGCGTGGCCTACCAGCACGTACGGGAGCAGCCGCCCACGCCGAGCACCATCAACCCGGACGTCAACCCCGCCGTGGACGCCATCGTCCTCAAGGCGCTGTCGAAGAACCCGCTGAACCGCTACCAGAGCGCCGGCGAGATGCGGGCCGACCTGCTCCGCGCCGCCGCGGGCCGTCCGGTGCTGGCCACCCCGGTCATGCCGGCCGAGGAGACCATGCCGATGGCGCCGGCCGCGGCCGGCGGCGGCTACCAGCAGACCCAGGTGATGGGCCCGCAGACCCGTCAGCAGGCGCCGGCCCGGGTGGGCGACGCCCGCAAGCGGAAGAGTTCGGCCTGGGTGATCGCCACCTTCGCCGCGCTCGGCGTGCTCGCGGTCATCGCCCTGGCCACGGCGCTCTGGCTCAACCAGACCGGTGCCGAGAAGGTCTCCGTGCCACAACTCCAGGGCAAGAGCCAGGCGGTGGCGACCGCCGACCTCCAGCGGGCGGGGCTGCGCGTGGCGCTCGGCGAGCCGGTGCTCAGCAGCGACTGCACCAAGAACACGGTGGCCGCCCAGAACCCGCAGTCCGGGGCGTCGGTGGCGAAGAACAGCCCGGTGACGATCCAGATCTGCGGCGGCAAGCCGGTGGTGACGATCCCGCCCGGCCTGGTGGGCAGCACCTACAACAGCGCCAAGGCCCGCCTCGACGATCTGAAGCTGGTCGCGAACCGCAAGCCGGTCGACAGCGGTGCGCCGGAAGGCCAGGTCGTCAAGGTGACACCTGACGAGGGCAGCTCGGTGGCCGAGGGCAGCCAGGTGACCCTGGAGGTCTCCCGCGGCAACATCACCAAGGTGCCGGACGTTCTCGGCCTCTCCAAGGACGAGGCGGAGCGGCTGCTGAAGAACTCCGGTTACGAGGTGCGGACGCTGGACGGCGACGAGGTCACGCCGGACAAGGCCGGCAAGGTCAGTCGGCAGACGCCCAAGGCCAACACGAGCCTGGCTAGGGGCGAGCGGGTGACGATCTACGTCGACGTTCCGCTGCCGGAGCCGACCGAGAGCGCCAGCCCGGGCACCACGCCGTCGCCGGGCACGACGCCGACCACCCCCGGGGGCGGCGGCGGCTTCCCGTTCCCGACCACGACCTCGCCGGCCCGGTTCAGCCAGCCCTGACCCGACAGCTCCAGACAGACGAAGTGGCGGTGCCCGTCGGGCACCGCCACTTCGCGTAGAACGACTCAGGCCGCGGCGAACGCCGCCCGGCGGCGGGCGTCGACCTCGGCGGCCAGCTCCGGGGCCCGCTCCAACGCCTCGGGGTGGCCGCAGACGGCCAGCCAGTTGGCCAGCATGAGGTGACCGCCCTCGGTCAGCACCGACTCCGGGTGGAACTGGACGCCCTCGATGGGCAGGGTGCGGTGCCGCATGGCCATCACGACCCCGGAGGCGGTCCGGCCGGTGACCTCCAGCTCGTCGGGGAGCGTCTCGGGCAGCACGGCGAGCGAGTGGTACCGGGTGGCGGTGAACGGGTCGGGCAGGCCGGCCAGCACGCCGACGCCGTCGTGGCTCACCTGTGAGGTCTTGCCGTGCAGCAGCTCCGGCGCCCGGGTCACCGTCGCGCCGAACGCCTCGCCGATGGCCTGGTGACCGAGGCAGACACCGAACAGGGGCAGCTTGCCCGCGTACTCCCTGATCACGTCGAGGCAGATGCCGGCGCGGTCCGGGCTGCCCGGTCCGGGCGAGAGGAGCACGCCGGCGACGCCCACCCGGCCCACCTCGGCGACGTCGATCTCGTCGTTGCGCCGCACCTCGCAGTCCACGCCGAGCTGGCCGAGGTACTGCACGAGGTTGAAGACGAACGAGTCGTAGTTGTCGATCACGAGGACGCGCATGGGGTCACCTGCTCGGGGTGGAGGGCGGGGCGTTGTTCGTCTCGGTGTTGTACGGGATCTCCTCCTCGGACGGCCGCTCACTCGGCTCGGTGAGCCCGCCGCCGTCGTCACCCGGCACGCCGGAGTCCTGGGTGACCTGCACGTCGTCGAAGGGGAGCAGGGGTTCGGCCCAGGGGAACACCACGAACCAGAGCAGGGCGACCGTCGCGGCGGCCAGCAGCACCGAGCCGATCAGCTTCCCGGGCAGTCCGAACGGCAGCTTCCGCCAGATCCATCCGTACACGCGTCAGCCCTCCAGCTCGGCCGGGCGGCCCGCCGACTTGGCCTGAACGTGGTCCAGCCGGGCGTGGATGATCAGCCGCTGGTAGTTGTCGAACTTGGGGTTGCAGGTGGTCAGTGTGAGCAGCTTCTCGGTCGGTTGCTCGTTCGGCTTGCCCGGCACCGGCGCGACGACCTCGACCTGGTACGGCTTGACGATCCGCTGCTGGTAGACCTTGTAGATGATCCACTCGCCCTGGGTCTCGACCACGATGTTGTCGCCCGAGCGCAGCTCGTCGAGGCGCCAGAAGGTGGCCCGGATTCGGTGCCCGGCGACGGCGAAGTTGCCCACCTGGCCCGGCATGGCGCTCTTCGGGTAGTGGCCCGGGGCGTACCGGATGTCGTCAGGGGTGACCCCCTCGACCACCACCCAGTGCTTGTCGAGCTTGGGGATGTAGAGCCCCGCGACCGGCTTCCCCTCGGCCGGCGGCTTCGGCTTGGGGCTCGGCCCGGTGGTCGGGCCGACCGTCGGGTCCGCCCCCCACTCCTGGGCGAGCTGGCTGCTCAGGTCGTTCTGGTGGGCGTCGACGATCACCGCCTTGCCCCAGATCTCGTAGCCGGCGAACAGCAGCACCACCAGGCCGAAGGTGATCAGCACCTCGCCGGTGCCGCGCACGATCGTCCGCAGCCGGGAACCGACGGTGGGGCGGGTCAGCTCGGAGTAGACGCTCTTGTACCCCTCGCCGGTCTGCTCCGGCCGGAGCTGCACCACCCGCTCGCCCCGGCGGGGTCGCGGCGGCTCGGCCGGGGTCGCGGGCTCGTCGCTGTCGCCGGTGTCGCGGACCGGGGGCACCGCACCCATCAGCGCGGTGGAGTCCAGCGCCGGTGGGGCTGCCGGGCGGCTGACGGCCGGGATCACCGCTGTCGCTCCCGGGTCCTCCGGGCCGGTCGCCGCCGGACGGGCCGTGGCGCCGTCGGCCGGGCCGCCCGACCGGGGTACGCCGGCTCCCGGCGCGCCGGGTCGCAGCGATCCAGCGGTGGGGCGGCGCTCGGGCCGGTCGCCGAGCGGGGGGATGAACGCGGTCGGCGCGTCAGCGGGGCTCGTCGGCCGCGCCTCGGTCGGCGCGTCGAGCCGGCGCCCGGGCTCCCCGGGGGTGCCGGGCCCGTCGAGGCCGCGACCGCGCTGGTGCCGGTCCGCCCGACCGTCCTGGGCTGGAGCGGGCGCGCCCGGGCCGGGACCGCGTTGGTGCCCGTCGGGCCGGCCACCTGGGCTGTCGCTGGGTCCGTGCGGCGCGGCCGGCGGACGCGCCTGCGGTCCGGCCTCGGCCGGCCGCTCCGGTCCGGCGGCGCGGGCCGGTGGGGTGGTGCCCGGCCGCCCCGACCAGCCGGCCGGTGGGCCGTTGGTGGGCGGCGGTGACACCGGCCGGGCGGCGGGGGCCGGTGGGCGGCTCCGGTCGCCGGGCCAGGCCGGCGGCGGCTCGGCCGGCGGGCGCGGGCCGACCGGTGGGCGCGGCTCGACCGGTGGGCGATGGTCGGCGGGCGGGCGCGGCTCGGCCGGGGGACGGTGGTCGGCCGGCGGGCGCGGCTCCGCCGCGGGGCGGCGGTCGGCCGAGGGGCGGTGGTCGGCGGTCGTGGGGGCCCGGTCCGGCCAGGGCAGGTCGAGCGGCGGGCGGGGTGGCGCGGGCGCCGGCCGGTCGACCTTCGGGAGGAACGCCGTCGGATCGTCGCTGGCGTCGCGGTGGCGCCCGTCCCGCTCCCGGGGGTCGTCCGGTGTCACCTGGGCACCTTCGCCGACTGGAGTGCGGTCGAGTCCTCGAACGCCGGCACGGTGACCGTGGAGATGGTCTCGGAGTAGCCGAGCTGGTAGTGGTCGACGGCTTCCCTGAACAACCGGACTCCCTCAGACGCGGCGAGTTCCCGCTGGAACGCGGCGGGGTCGCCGATTGCCACGATCTTGAAAGGAGGGGAGTACACCCGGCCGTGCAGCAGCAGGGTGTTTCCGACGCAGCGTACCGCGCTGGTGCTGAGCACGCGGACATTCATGATTGACATGGCCTCGGCGCCGCCCGCCCAGAGCGCGTTCACGACCGCCTGGACGTCGCCCTGGTGGACGACCAGGTCGTCGTTGCTCGCACCTTTGGGCAGGGTCTGGTCGGCCCGCCGGGGCGCGTCGTTGAGTTCGATGGTGATGCCGCTGCCGGTGAGCGCCGTGAAGCCGGCGGCCTGCCGGGTGGCGGCGGCCCGGTCCCGCTGCGCCTTGATCGGGCCGTCGGCGCCGGCCAGTTCGCCGGTCTGCTCCTCGACCTCGGCGCGCAGCCGGGCGGCCTTCGCCTCGCTGGCCGCGACCTGCTCGCGCCGGTCCTCGATCAACTGCGTGAGCTGGGGGCGCCGGTCCTCGCGCAGGGAGGTGCCGCCGGCGGCGTTCGCGGTGGTGGTGAACAGGAGCCCGGCCGCGGCGGCGATCAGGGGCACGCCGATCGACCAGCCCGGGCGGCGCTGCCGCGGCCGGCGGGGCAGCAGGCCGACCACCGCGCGCCGGAGGACCTTCTGCCAGGAGGCGGCGCCGGACGTGTACTCCACCGGGCGTTCCCTTTCCCGTCGTCTTGTTCCGGCCCGCCTGGGCGCGGACCGGCCTGCTCGACCCGAAAAGTCCCGCCCTTTTCGGTCACTCCATGCACCGGCCTGACCCCATTCGTGGCCTGGACGGTCCGTCGGGACTACGCTAGCTGTCGAACATTATTGGCCATGGACCGTCGCCCCCGCGCCCGGTTGTCAGGCCGGACGAGGTCGTACCCCCCTCTGGAGAGCGTCGTGCCCAAGTCTCAGGTCCGCAAGAAGAAGGTGTACACCCCGCCGACGGACGTGCGTCCGACGGCGACGGCGGCGACGCGCAAGCCTAGCCCGGTCTGGCTGCCGATCACCGCGGTCGCGCTGATCGTGGTGGGCATCGGCTGGCTGGTCGTCTACTACCTCTCCGAGCAGGCGTACCCGGTGGCGTCGTGGGGCTACTGGAACCTCGCCGTGGGCTTCGGCGCGATGGTCTCCTCGCTGATCCTGCTCTCCCGCTGGCGCTGACCCGCGTCGCCTCGCGCTGACCGGTCCCGCCGCCTCGACACGGGCGTACGTCACGCCGGGACGCCCCTGACCGGCGCCCGGCGCCCGCTGCGCCTAAGGTGTCGGCAGGGCGGCGTGGCCGGATGCGAGATGACTCACGTTACTGCTGGGTAACCTTGCGCGTAGGCTGCACTGACAAGCAGCAGACCGGGAGGCCAACTCGATGGGCAGCGTCCAGATCGTCACCACGATCCTCGCGGCCGCCATCACCGCCGTGGCGGTGTGGCTTGCGGTGCGCGCGGTCATGAAGATGACGGCCGTCATCCGGCTCGGGCAGCCCGCGCCGGAGCGCTTCGGCGACAAGGGCGCCCGCACGAAGAAGATGCTGGTGGAGACCGCCGGCCACACCCGCATGCTGAAGTGGAGCGTGGTCGGGGCGGCCCACTGGTTCGTGATGGTCGGCTTCATCGTGCTCTCGCTGCTGGTGCTCGAGGCGTACTTCGAGGTGGTCACCCCGGGCGGCGGCCTGCCGATCATCGGTCACTGGACGATCTTCGGCCTGGCGACCGAGTGGATCGGCATCCTGGGCCTGGCCGGCATCCTGGTGCTGATGGGGATCCGGCTGCGCAACCGGCCGACCCGCCCGGGCGGCCGCTCCCGGTTCACCGGCTCGACCATGTGGCAGGGCTACTTCGTCGAGTGGGTCGTGCTGCTGGTCCTGATCTTCGGCTTCGTGATCCGCGGCTTCAAGGTCGCCACCGACCACTTCGAGTACCCGGTCTGGGCCACCCCGCTGAGCCACGCGGTCGGCGCCGCGCTCCCGGCGTGGACGGCCGGCGTCAGCGTCGCCGCCCTCATCAAGATCGCCATCTCGATGACCTGGCTCATCGTGATCTCGCTGAACGTCACCATGGGTGTCGCCTGGCACCGGTTCCTGGCGTTCCCCAACATCTTCTTCAAGCGCGACCCGGAGAAGCCGGCCGGCTCCGGTCTCGGCCCGCTGCGGCCGATGATGAGCGAGGGCAAGCCGCTCGACTTCGAGGAGGCCGACCCGGAGAAGGACCAGTTCGGTGTCGCCCAGGTCGAGCAGTTCACCTGGAAGGGCCTGCTCGACTTCAGCACCTGCACCGAGTGCGGCCGCTGCCAGTCGCAGTGCCCGGCCTGGAATACCGGCAAGCCGCTGTCGCCGAAGCTGCTCGTGCTGAGCCTGCGCGACCACGCGTACGCCAAGGCGCCGTACCTGCTGGCCGGTGGCGGCAAGGACCTGACCGGCGAGGAGAAGGCGACCGCCGCCCAGCTCGCCCACGTCGACGTGCTCGCCCTCGCGGAGGCGGAGAAGCCGCTGATCGGCACCGCCGAGGAGGGCGGCGTCATCGACCCGGACGTGCTCTGGTCCTGCACCACCTGCGGCGCCTGCGTCGAGCAGTGCCCGGTGGACATCGAGCACGTCGACCACATCGTCGACATGCGCCGCTACCAGGTGCTGATCGAGTCGAGCTTCCCGTCCGAGGCCGGCGTCATGCTCCGCAACCTGGAGAACAAGGGCAACCCGTGGGGCGCCCCGCAGAACACCCGCGAGGACTGGACCAAGGGCCTCGGCTTCGAGGTGCCGCGGGTCGGCGAGGTCGACGACTTCGAGTACCTGTTCTGGGTCGGCTGCGCCGGTGCGTTCGAGGACCGGGCCAAGAAGACCACCCGCGCGGTGGCCACGCTGCTCAACGAGGCCGGCGTCTCCTTCGCCATCCTCGGTGAGGGCGAGACCTGCTCCGGCGACCCGGCCCGCCGGATCGGCAACGAGTTCGTCTTCCAGATGCTCGCCCAGCAGAACGTCGAGACGCTGAACGAGGCGTTCGAGGGCCGGGAGAAGAGCAAGCGGAAGATCGTCGCCACCTGCCCGCACTGCTTCAACACCCTGGGCAACGAGTACGGCCAGCTCGGCGGTGAGTTCGAGGTGGTCCACCACACCCAGTTGCTGGCCCACCTGGTGTCCGCCGGCAAGCTCACCCCGGTGCAGCCGGTCGACGGCGGTGTGACCTACCACGACCCCTGCTACCTGGGCCGCCACAACCGGGTCTTCGCCGCCCCGCGCGAGGTGCTCGGCGACTCGATCCAGGGCGAGCTGACCGAGATGCCCCGCAACAGCGAGCGCTCCTTCTGCTGCGGTGCCGGCGGCGCCCGGATGTGGATGGAGGAGAAGATCGGCAAGCGGATCAACGTGGACCGGGTCGAGGAGGCCATGGCCACCGGGGCGAAGACCATCGCGGTCGGCTGCCCGTTCTGCTCGACGATGCTCAACGACGGGGTCAACGGCAAGGGCGCCGGTGAGCAGGTCGAGGTCGTCGACGTGGCGAGCGTGCTGCTCCGCTCGGTAAAGCCGGACGCCCCGGCGGGCGAGAAGGAGACCGAGTCGGTCGCCGGCTGAGGCGTACCCCCGGACTAGCTGAACCACGACGGCGGCGGCACCCACCCGGGTGCCGCCGCCGTCGCCGGTCGCCGGGTCGTGCCGGCTGCCGGCCCGTGGAACAATCGCGCTCATCGACGGCCTGCTGGTTTCCACGCTGTTGCCCCTGGTCGGCTTCGTGCTGCTGACCGCCGGCAACGCGTTCTTCGTCGCGGCCGAGTTCGCCCTGGTCACCGTCGACCGCGCGGAGATCGACAGGCGGGCCGGCGAGGGGGACGGCGGCGCGGTCACGGTCCGCCGGGCGCTGCGCGAACTGTCCTTCCAGCTCTCCGGTGCCCAGCTCGGCATCACCATCACGGCGCTGCTGACCGGCTACCTGGCCGAGCCGGCGCTGGCCCGGCTGTTCGCCCCGCTGCTGCGCCCGGTCGGCGGCGCCGAACGGTTCAGCGGGCTGCTGGCCCTGGCGCTGGCCACCCTCATCTCGATGCTCTTCGGCGAGCTGGTGCCGAAGAATCTCGCGCTGGCCCGGCCGATGCCCACGGCGCTCGGCACCGCCGGGCCGATGCGGACCTTCTCCCGCACCTTCGGGTGGCTGATCCGGCTGCTGAACGACTCGGCGAACCGGCTGGTCCGGCGGCTCGGCGTGGAGCCGCAGGAGGAGCTGGCCAGCGCCCGGTCCCCGGAGGAGCTGGGCCTGCTGGCGGCCATCTCGGCCCGCGCCGGTGCGCTGCCGCCGGACACGGCCATGCTGCTGCGGCGCACCATCCGGTTCGGCGACAAGCGCGCCGCCGAGGCCATGACCCCCCGGGTCGACGTGATCGCGCTGCGCGCCACCGCGACCGTCGCCGAGCTGCTGGACCTGTCCCGGCAGACCGGCCGGACCCGGTTCCCGGTCTACGAGGAGACGCTGGACCTGGTCACCGGGGTGGCCGGGGTGCCCGACGCGCTCGGCGTGCCGCTGGCCCGGCGGGCAGCCACCACGGTCGCGGCGGTCGCCCGGGAACCGGTGTACGTGCCGGAGAGCCTCGACCTCGACGGCGTGCTCGCGGCGCTCAAGGACGCCGGCGCCGACCTGGCCATCGTGGTCGACGAGTACGGCGGCACGGACGGTGTGGTGACCGTGGAGGACCTGGTCGAGGAACTGGTCGGGGAGATCGCCGACGAGTTCGACCCGGACGCGGTGGACGACCTCGGCCCGGTCGAGCTGACGGTGCCGGGCGGCGAGCGCACCGTTCTGGTGGACGGCGTGCTCCGCGAGGACGAGCTGGTCGAGCAGACGGGTTTCCGGCTGCCCGAGGGGCCGTACGAGACCCTCGCCGGGTTCCTGATGGCCCGGCTCGGGCACATCCCCGTGCCGGGCGAGACGGTCGAGGACAGCGGCTACGAGTTCACCGTCGTGGAGGTCGACCGGCACCGGATCGAGCAGGTCCGGGTGGTCCGCCCGGAGGAGCCCGACGACGGTGAGTGAACTGCTGGTCGCCCTGGTGCTGCTGCTCGGCAACGCCTTCTTCGTGGGCAGCGAGTTCGCCCTGATCGCCTCCCGCCGGACGGTGCTGGAGCCGCTGGCGGCGACGTCGAAGCGGGCCCGGTGGGCCCTGTCGGCCATGAACCAGATCCCGCTGATGATCGCCGGGGCGCAGCTCGGCATCACGGTCTGCTCGCTCGGCCTCGGCGCGATCGCCGAGCCGGCGCTGGCCCACCTGCTGGAGACCCCGTTCGAGGCGCTCGGCCTGCCCGCGTCGGCGGTGCACCCGGTGGCGTTCGTGATCGCCCTCGGCGTGGTGGTCTTCCTGCACACGGTGGTCGGCGAGATGGTGCCGAAGAACATCACCCTGGCCGGCCCGGAGCCGTCGGCGCTCTGGCTCGGCCCCGCCATGCTCGCCTTCTGCCTGGGCACCAAGCCGCTGCTGCTGGCCATGAAGTGGTCGGCCCGGCAGGTGTTGCGGCTGTGGCGGGTCGAGGCGACCGACGCCGTGAAGACCGTGTTCACGGCGGAGGAGTTGGCCGGCCTGGTCTCGCAGGCGCGTACCGAGGGGTTGCTGGACGCCGAGGAGCACGCGCGGATCACCGGCGCGCTGGCCCTGCACAGCCGGACCGCGGCCGACGCACTGCAACCCTGGTCGACGGTGACGACGGTGGCCGAGGACGTCTCACCGGCGTCGCTGGAGGTGCTGGCCACCCGCACCGGCCGGTCCCGCTTCCCGGTGGTGCAGCGGTCCACCCGCCGGGTGCTCGGTTTCGTGCACGTGAAGGACGTGCTCGGCTACGCGGGCGCCGGCCGCCGGGCGCCGGTGCCGGCCGAGGTCTACCGGCCGCTGGCCGTGGTGCCGCCGGACCGTACGCTTGCCGATCTGCTGCTGTCCATGCGGCGCGAGCGCCGGCACATGGTGCTGGTGAGCGACGGCCGCCGGCCCCTCGGTGTAGTGACGCTCGACGACGTATTGACGGCAATCGTTGGCAAGTGAACGAATACCCTTGGTACACAAGCGGTTGCGCACACGTGATTGAACCGTTGGTCGCCTTGATTCCACCCCGGTGCCTTCCCTAATGTGGGGCACCGACCGCTGTGGGTCGTCTGCCTCGACCTTCCCTCTCGCGAGGCGCCCGGCGGTCGGTTGCAAAGGAGTCCGTGCCGGTGGCAACCATGCCCCCTGAACGTCACGCCCCGAGCCAGCCCCCCGGCCGCCCCGCCGGGTTCCACCGGGTGGTACGCCGTCTCCTCACCGTGGTCGCCGCCGTCGCGGTCGGCGCCGGGCTGCTGGCGGCCCCGGCGCACGCGGCGCCGTCGGTGGACGAGATCGACGCCCAGATCGACAAGCAGTGGGAGCAGCTGGAGCCCACCATCGAGCAGTACAACAAGGTGCGCGCCCAGCTCAAGGTCAACCAGAAGAAGTCGGCCGACCTCGAGAAGAAGATGGTGCCGCTCGAACTGGAGTCGGCGCTGGCCATGAACAAGGTCGGTGACATCGCGGCCCGCTACTACATCCAGGGCCCGTCCCAGGACCTCGGCGCGCTGCTTGTCAACACCAAGCCCGGCACGCTCGCCGAGCAGTTGGTCATCCTCGACCGGCTCGCCGACGACCAGCGCCGGCAGATCGCCGGCGTTCTCGCCGTCCGGGACAAGTACAACAAGCAGAAGCAGAAGCTGGACGCGCTGATCGCGACCGAGCTGAAGCAGAAGGCGGACCTGGAGACGAAGAAGAAGCAGATCAACGCCGAGATCAAGCGGCTGACCGCGATGCTGCCGGTGACCTCGATCCGCCCGGCGGGCTGCCCGGCCATCGACGGTGTGGTGAGCAGCGCCGCTCGCACCGCGATCAAGACGGCGTGCGCCCAGGTCGGCGACCCGTACGTGTGGGGCGCCACCGGCCCGAACTCCTTCGACTGCTCCGGTCTCACCCAGTACGCCTACAAGGCGGCGGGCATCTCGCTCACCCACTTCACCGGCGCCCAGTGGAACGAGGGTCGGGCGGTCTCCCGAGCCGAGGCCCGACCAGGGGACCTGGTCTTCTTCTTCAGCGACCTGCACCACATGGGCCTCTACCTGGGCAACAACATCATGGTGCACGCGCCCCGGACCGGAAAGCCGGTCCAGGTGTCCAGCATCAACACCATGCCGGTCGCCGGGTTCCGCAGGCCGTACTGATCCGCCCGCGCAGCACGAAGGCCCCCGGTCCACGCGGACCGGGGGCCTTCGTCGTCAGGTCGGTCAGGCGGGCGCGCCGACCGAGGCGGGCAGGACCTGGACGTCGTCGAGGTTCACGAACATCACGCGGTGGCCGAACTGGATCTGCACGTACCGGTTCTCGCCGCGGATCACCGTCCAGTCACCCGGCGCGGAGCCGTCGAAGGTGACCGCGCGGTAGTACTCGCCCGGCAGGACCCCGCCGACCGCGTACCGCTGGCCCGCCGAGAGGCTGTACTGCAGCGGGGAGATGGTCTGGTACGGAACCCCGGCCGGGTAGGCCGCCCGCTCGGGGTAGGCGCGCCCGTACACCGGGATGGTGGTCTTCCCGTCCCTGGGCGTCACCACGAAGCCGTTGGCCCACTTGGCCGTCGGCGCGGAGGCCGGGTTGTAGAACCAGGCCTTCTGGTTGAGGTACCAGATCGCGGTCCAGTCGCCCTGGATGTCCGCGAGGGCGTACGTCTGGCCGGCCGAGGCGCGGGCGCCGTGGTCGGAGATGTACATGGTGTCCGGCGTGCCGTTCGGCCGCAGACCGAGGTCGTTGACCAGCGGGGCGGTCGCGCTCGGCGCCGTACGGAGGATGACCGCCGAGGAGCCGCGCAGCGGGCACGGCGCGGCCGGCGGCGTGGGCTTCGGCACGCCCGGCGGCTGCTGGTTGCAACCGGTGAAGGCGGGCTGGTTGGTGGCGAAGTCCGGGTCGATGGTGACCAGGCCGGTGTGCGGCGTGCCGGTGGAGTGGAATGGCGCCTTCATGAGGTCGAAGTAGTGCGACCAGTCCCAGTACGGGCCCGGGTCCCAGTGCATCCCGGCCACGGTGCCGGCGGTGGTGCCGGGCACGTTGTCGTGGCCGATGATGTGCTGCCGGTCCAGCGGGATCTGGAAGCGCAGGGCCAGGTGACGGACCAGCTTGGCCGACGCCCGGTACATCGCCTCGGTGTACCAGGTGCCGTGACCCGCGAAGCCCTCGTGCTCCAGGCCGATGGACTTGGCGTTGACGTACCAGTTGCCGGCGTGCCAGCCGACGTCCTTGGCCTTGATGTGCTGGGCGACGTAGCCGTCCACCGAGCGCAGCGTGTAGTGCCAGCCCAGGTAGTCGGCACGCTTCACCAGGTCGACACTCGGGCGGAAGTAGCCCTCGGTGTCGTGGATGACGATGTACTCGATCTTCTGCTGGGCCGGCCGGTTCCCGAGGTCGTGGTTGCCGTAGTCGCCCGGGTCCGCGCTGAGCTGCTCGTAGGGGGCGGGGATCCACTCACAGGCCAGCCGGACCGGGCACTCCAGGCCGTCCGGCCGCTCGGCGCGGCGCAGCCCCAGCTTGTGCAGCCCGGACTGGTCCGGCGTCACAGTGGTGGCGGCCAGGGTCACCCGCTGGCCGTCGTCGGTGGTCCGGGTCGCGCCGAGGCCGAGCTGGTCGTAGACCTCGTCGGCGAAGGCCGCCGCCGCGTCCTCGGTGTCCGCGCCGGAGTAGCGGGCCACCGCGCCGTACCAGGCCGCCGGGTCGGTGCCGGCGCCGACCGGCGCACCCAGGTCCTTCTGGTACGAGGCCAGCAGCGCCGCCCCGCCCCGGATGTTCGCGGCCGCGTCGGTGCGCAGCGTCTCCTCGGCGAGGCCGGTGAGCGCCGCGGCGGCGTCGACCGTCTGCAGGGACGCCTGCGGCAGCACGTCCTCCGCCGGCGCCGACGCGATGGCCGGGTCGAGGGTGAGCGGGCGCGAGTCGTCGCCCCGCGGGTCCTCGTCCTCGTCGACGTGGCCGCTGGCCGGCGTCGAGAGGACGTGCTGGGCGTCGGTGAGATGCATCGGGCCGTAGCCGCCGCTGGTGCTCGGCTGGCCCGGGTGGGTGTCCCAACGCGATTCCAGGTACGAGACGCCGAGCAGGACGCTCTGCGGCACGCCGTACTCCGCCGCGGCGGCGGCGTACTGCTCCTGGCGGTCGGTGGCGGGTTGGGTGAGCGGTTCCGCGGCCACCGGACCGGTGGCCACAAGCGCGGTGGCCGCCGCGACGGCGGCTGCCAGCAGCATCCGTCTGCCCGACGGCGGGGGTGAGAGGTGCATCGAACCTCCAGACAGGGATGGGGGTCACTGCGTCCTCACCCTCGCCCCGCACACCCCCCAGGTCAATACCTTTCCGACAGGTAATCTGCCGTGAAAAAAACCTTCGGGTACGGAGTGTCACGGCGACTTGGGTTGCGGATCGGTAACGGTCATCTCTACTCTGGTCAATCGTCGGCCGCCAGTTTCACCGTCCAACCCGGGTGGTGACGGTCCGACACCGCCGAGTCGCCTCCGGGCGAGCCGGGGACCCAGGTACCTGGGGTGAATCCGCAGCCACTGCGGTAGGGCGGCTCCCTTCCCGCCCGAACCCGTCAGCTAACTCGGTAGGCGGGCACGAAGAAGGAGTACGGAAGCCCGGTGGCACACCATGCCCCGCGGCCACCGTCGGGCCGGTCGGTCGACCGGTCGACGGCTGCGCCGCGTTCCCGCTGGTCCCGCTTCACCACCGTCCTCGCCGCCCTGGCCGGCACCGCCGTCGTCCTGACCGGCGGCGCCACGGCGGCCCACGCCGAACCGTCGGTCACCGAGATCGAGCGCCAGATCGACCAGGACTGGAACAAGCTCGAACCGATCATCGAACAGGTCAACGCCACCCGCGAGCAGCTCGCCGCCAAGCGCAAGCAGGCCGACGCGCTCGCCAAGCAGATCGCCCCGCTCCAGGCCCGGGTGGACGCCGCACTCGGCCAGGTGGGCGGCCTCGCCGCCGACGCGTACAAGGGCGACAACAACCTCTCCACCGTCAACGCGCTGCTGGGCAGCCGCTCCCCGAGTGAGCTGGTGGACGGCCTCGCACTGCTCGACCGCTTCGCGAACCGCCAGCAGGCGCAGGTGCGGACCGTCGCCGAGCTGCGCGACCAGCTGGCCGCCAAGAAGCAGCCGCTGGACCAGATGATCGGCGAGCTGGCACGCACCGAGGCGCAGCTCGCGGCGAAGAAGAAGCAGATCGACGCCGAGATCGTCAAGCTCCAGAAGCTCCGGCTCAAGGTCTACGGCAGCGGCGGTGGCGGTCCGCTGCGCCCGGCCCCCTGCCCCGCCGGCTACCCCGGTGGCCCGGCCGGCGTCGCGGTCAAGTTCGCCTGTGCCCAGATCGGCAAGATCTACGTCTGGGGCGCCGCCGGCCCGGATCACTACGACTGCTCCGGCCTCACCATGGCGGCCTGGGCCAAGGCCGGCGTCTCGCTGCCGCACAACGCGCGGCAGCAGCACGACGTGACCAGGCGGGTGAGCCGGAGCGAGCTGCGTGCCGGCGACCTCGTCTTCTACTACAGCGACCTGCACCACGTCGCCATGTACGTCGGTGACGGCTGGGTGGTGCACGCCTCCCAGTCCGGTAAGCCGATCACGATGAAGCGCGTCGACGACGGCCAGATCAACAGCTACGGTCGCCCGGGCTGATGTGCAAGGAGGGGCCCCTTCTTAACGCCTCCGGTATAGGAAGGGACCCCTCCTAACAGCCGGTCGATGAGTCAGCGGGTCGGCCAGGTGCGCCAGTTCTGCCAGGACCGGCTCGGGGTGGGGCCGCGCTGGCCCTGGTAGCGGGAGCCGTAGACGGCCGAGCCGTACGGGTGCTCGGCCGGCGAGGAGAGCCGGAAGATGCAGAGCTGGCCGATCTTCATGCCCGGCCAGAGCGTGATCGGCAGGTTCGCCACGTTGGACAGCTCCAGCGTGACGTGGCCGGAGAAGCCCGGGTCGATGAAGCCGGCCGTGGAGTGGGTCAGCAGGCCGAGCCGGCCCAGGCTGGACTTGCCCTCCAGGCGCCCGGCGAGCTGGTCGCCGAGCGAGATCACCTCCAGTGTGGAGGCGAGCACGAACTCGCCCGGGTGCAGCACGAACGGCTGGCCCTCGGCCACCTCCACCATCGAGGTGAGGTCGTCCTGTTGCACGGACGGGTCGATGTGCGTGTAGAGATGGTTGTTGAAGACCCGGAACAGCCGGTCCAGACGTACGTCGATGCTGGACGGTTGCACCAGCGTGGGCTCGAAGGGCTCCAGCGCGAGCGTGCCCGCCTTGATCTCGGAGACCAGGTCGCGGTCGGAGAGCAGCATCGGAACACCATAGCGACCGGTACGGGTGACCTGCGTGTCGGACTACATCTTCGTACACCTGTTCGATAGAATGTCCGCATGGCTTCCTGGTCCGAATTCGCCGCCGACGAGCCCCGCCTCGCCGACGAGATCCGCCTCCTGTTGCAGCAGTACGGGCCGGGTTTCGGCTACCTCGCCACGGTCCGCGCCGACGGCGGCCCGCGGGTGCACCCGGTCTCCCCGGTCATCACCGACGACGGGCTCTGGTGCTTCGTCATCGACTCGCCCAAGCGCCGCGACCTCGAACGTGACGGCCGCTTCGCGCTGCACTCCTTCCCGCCGGAGGAGAGCGACGACGAGGCCTACGTGGCCGGCCGGGCCCGCCCCGTGACCGACCCGGCGACCGTGGCCCGGGTGGCCCGGATCGGCCGGGCCGCGCCGCAGGGCGACTGGCGGCTGTTCGAGTTCACCGTCGACGTGGCGATGCTGACCCGGCGCGACCAGGTGACGCGGCCCGGCGGCGGCCGGCCCGAGGTGCGCGTCTGGCTCGACCCGGGGGCCGGCGCCGCGGCTCGGCGTGACCCGCTCGCCCCCGAGGGCCGGCGCGGCCGGCACGGCTTCGACACCCGCCGCCCGGCGGCCTGAACCCGCACGGAAAACCGGTGCCGGTCCCGTCCGAGGACGGGACCGGCACCGGCGTGTGGTGCGGGACGGTCAGGCCGCGCGGTAGGCGTTCCACGCGGTCAGCATGCGGCTCGCCTGACCAGGGGTGAACTGGTACATGCACGAGTCGTAGGTGTAGTCCATGAAGTTGGTGATCGGGTCCAGGCCGGCGGTGGTGCAGGTGTCGCGGCCGGTCGGGCACTCGAAGGCCGGCGAGGCCTCGGCCGGGGTGTCGGAGACGCTGTCGCCCGAGCCCGAGCAGCCACCCTGGAAGGTGTGGTAGAGGTTCAGCCAGTGGCCGACCTCGTGGGTGCCGGTGTCGCCCTGGTTGTAGTTGGTCGCCGTGCCGCCCGGCAGCGACTCGCTCAGCGCGACCACGCCGTCCATGCTGCTCAGCTTGCGCTGCGGGAAGGTGGCCCAGCCGAGCAGGTCGTCGCTCAGCTCGCCCAGGTAGAGGTTGAGCGTGTTCTTGCCGCCCTCACGCAGCGAGGTCTTCATCGAGCGCTCGGCCGAGGAACCCTGCACGATCGGGTACCAGGCGGCGTTGGTGACGTGGTGCACCTTGGTGAGCTGGAAGCTGAAGGCGGTCGGGGCGCCGCCGGTGGCACCGGCGTACGCCTTGTTCAACACGTCGATCTGCTGGGTCACCATCGAGTCCGGGATGTTGCCGCCGGCCCGGGTGCTGTCCCGCTGGATGACGTGGACGACGACGGGGATGGTCACCGTGGCGAGCGTGGTGGCCCCGGCGCCGGCGCGGAAGTTCGCCCGCTCCCGCAGCGCCGCGGCCAGGTCGGCGTCGCGCTCACGGACCTGCTTGGCGGTCAGCTCGTTCGGGTCCAGCTTGGCCGTGCCACCCTTCTTGACCCGCGCGTCCGAGTGGACGTCAGCGGGCCCGACGCAGGACGCGTCGGGGGCGGCCGAGAAGGCCGAAGCAGCGGGGACGACGCCCACGGCGGCGGTGCTGAGCAGCAGCGCGAGGGTCGTCGACGCGACGCCGGCGGTACGCCGGGTCAGCAGGTTGGGACGCAGTCCCATGGGCCCACCTCTTTCGAACGGCATGACAGGGGGTATGTCACGCCGGGTCGGAAACGTGTGGGAGACGTTACATCCGATCGAAGGATTTGAGAACGGCCATATGTTGCCGTGGTGAAACTTTCCGCTGCTGACCGGCGGTCGACGATGACAAGATCGTTTCGGTCCGGTTGCGACGCGTGATCGGGCTGCGGGGGTACCTGGGTGCAGGGAGGCGGTGGCCTCAGGTACAGTGGTGCCGCCTGCGGGTGTAGTTCAATGGCAGAACATCAGCTTCCCAAGCTGACAGTGCGGGTTCGATTCCCGTCACCCGCTCCAGCATGAGGCCCCAGCTCAGGACAGGTTTCCTGGCTGGGGCCTCATTCGTTGCCATCGCTCCGTACGCCGGCACGCTCTGCGGCTGTCCCGGTCACGGCCCGGCCGAATCGTTCGGCGACGTCCTGGATCAGCAGGTTCGACGGGGCGACGAAGGTGTCGAAGCGACCGTCGATCGACCGGTCGAGCAGCGGCTTGTGCCGCTCGGCCGGTAGGCCCGCAAGCCCGAGGAATCAGCCGAACACCTGCCGGCAGTGCCACTCCCAGGCGCCGTCGGCGCAGGTGCGGTCGACCACCACGGCGAGTAGGTGGAAAGCTGCCCGCTCCCAGGTGGCCGGGTCGGCGGGATCGGCGGCGAGTGACGGCGGAACCGGTCGAAGCGTTCGGCCAGTTCCTCCAGCCACCCCCGCCACTCGACCAGCGCCTCGGTGACCACGCTGAGCGTCTGTTCCGGGTCACCCATGCTGTCGGTGGGGCAGCACCAGGCATGGACGGGACCGCCGCCGAAGTCGGCCTCGCCGACACCCCACCGCCAGCCTGACGCCCAGTGCCCGTAGTGACCGACGATCGCGAAGCTCATCTCATCCGCCCACCGGGTGCCCTGCTGCTGCCCCCAGCTGTACACCTCCGGTCTGCCCGACCGGCCGGGTGGCCGGGTGGGGACGGCGGCGGAGGGCGGCAGTGACCGGATGACGGCCGGGGCGGTGTCCGGGTCGAACGGCTGTCGGGCCGGATCCACCTCCGCCCACGTCAGGTACCAGGGCACGATCATCGGATCCCGGCTGGGGAGGTACGGCTCGGCGTCTGGCTCGTCGGACAAACAATCGCTCCGATGGGTCGGCCTCCAACTCGCCCACCGTATTCGATCGGGCTGCGTCGACTCGACCCCATTGATCACGGTCTGGCTGGCGGCGGGTCAGGCCGCGGGCTGACTGACCGCGCAGTGCGTGAGACTCTGCTCCGGTGAAGCTGATCTCCCGTGACGGCGGATATCTCGAACTTCGGCCCGAGGGATACCAACTCGACGCCACTGACCTCGTTCGGGAAGACGAGGAGGATGATCGGGATGAGTGGCTCGTCGTCAGCTGTCGTGTCCGCATCGCCGACGGCCGCGAGTGGAGCTTCGTTCAGCCCTGCTTGACGACTGACGAGGCGGAGATGCTCGCTGTCTGGCTGGCCGGCGTAGGTGCGGGCGACGTGACACCGACGCCCGTCGCGCCGCCGGCCCGAGCCCTGCTCTCCTTCATCGAGCCCAACCTGGCCTTCAGCCTCGAAGATGCCAACCCGGCCCGGGCCCGCGTACGCGCCCACTTCTCCCACGAGAGCATGCCCCCGTGGAATCCACATCACGACTGGCCCGACTACCACGCATACTTCATCACCCTTGACGTCAGCACCGCTGACCTGCTCTCAGCAGCTCAACGATGGCGGATCGAAATCCAACCTTTCCCCACGAGGACGCCGCCAAGGTCACCTTGCTAGACGTTGCCGAATTTCCGCCCGAGATGGCGGCCAGTCCCGCGGATCCGCTGCGTTGAGCCCTAGAGAGCACCGGGGAGCGCGCTGAGCAGGCTGTCGGCGCCCTTGCGTACCGCCTCGTCATGGTCATCGAGCAGTGTCGCAAGCACCGTTTGGAGCCCGGTGCGCTGAGGATCAGCCGCCGGCGGGGGCCGGGAAATGGGTCGCTTCGGCGGGCGACCGGTCCTACCTTGCCTGCCATGAAGCTTCTGTCCGTCAATGTGGGCAAGCCACGACCCAATCCATGGAAGAAGCTCAGCGCGACAGGAATCGACAAGCGCCCTGTTTCCGGCCCGGTGGCTGTCGCCGCCCCCGGCCCGAAGGGCACCGGCGAAGTCGGTCTCGCGGGCGACCGCGTCTACGACGTGAAGCACCACGGCGGTCCCGACCAGGCCGTCTACGCGTACGCCCGCGAGGATCTCGACCGCTGGGAAGCCGAGTTGGACCGGTCGCTCACGAACGGTGGCTTCGGTGAGAACCTGACGACCGTTGGCGTCGATGTCAATCGCGCGTTGATCGGCGAACGCTGGCGGATCGGGCCGGATGTCGTCCTGGAGGTGTCCTGCCCACGGATTCCCTGTGCGACCTTCCAGGGCTGGCTGCAAGAGCACGGCTGGATCAAGCGGTTCACGGAGGCCGCGTTGCCGGGCGCGTACCTGCGTGTGATCGAGCCCGGCCAGGTCCGGGCCAGCGACCCCGTCGAGATCATGTACCGGCCCGCCCACCAGGTGACCGTCGAACTCGTCTTCCGCGCGATGACCCTCGAGCCGGAACTGTTGCCGCAACTGCTGGCCGCCGAGGCACTGCCTGAGGAAGAAAGGGAACTGGTCCGCCGGCGGTGTCCCTGAGGCCACCTATGAGGCGCCGGCCTCGCGGGAGCTGCGCAATGCGCCGACGGCCACCAGTTGCACACCGGCGAGCGCGACCGCGACCTCAACGGCCTGCGACAGCTGAGGGAAGTCCTGCGATGAGGTGCTCACCGCCACCCCCACCTGCAGGAAGGCGCCGTCGGCGGGCCTGGACATCACCCACCAGCCTGACCACGCCGCCGCGAGATCCGCGTATGCGTTGACCGCTCCGAGTGACAGCAGGACCAACCCCACCGGGAGCAGCCAGCGCCGGTCGGCCCGCCACCCGGACAGCGCGAGTGCCCCCATGGCCACGAGGGCAGCGAGCAGCGCCGGCCACACCGTCCCGAGCAGGTCGAGCAGCGGATAGCGGCCGAACTCCCGCGCGAAACTCAGCCCGAGCCAGGCGAAGAACAGCAGCGCGAGGACTGCGGTCGCCACACCCTGCCGCCTGCCGCGAGCCGGTAAGGCCAACACACCGGCCGCGAGCCCGAGAACCCCGAGCGCCAGACCCAGCGCGGCGAGCCTCTCCCGGTCGATCAACTCCCGCCAACGCGCCAACAGGGCCGCCTTCGCCCCCGTCCCGTAGGCCAGCCAGCCTGTCTCATCGACCTGCTCCTGATACCAGAACAGTCTCATCGCCGCCACCACGGCAAGAAGCCCGATACCGGCGGCGACGGCCCACCTCACGCGGCGCCCACCCCGGCTGGCCAGCACATGACCGAGCAGTGCGAGCAGCATGGCCAGGCCGAACTGCAGCGAGGAGGCCGGCATGGCGAGCAGCGCCGCCGCAACCGAGAGCAGGCCGGCCGCGACGGATGCGACGAGCAAGCCGAACGACAGACGCATGGCCGAGATCGTGACACGAGCCGGCGGTGCGCGAAGCCCCCGAACGGGGAGCCGACCGGGGACCGGCACCAGTCTCGTGTGACGGGCCTACACCGCCGTCAGAGCGGGCTGAGGCGGCGCCTGAGCAGGCAGAATTCGTTGCCTTCCGGGTCAGCGAGGACGTGCCAGGACGCATCCGCGGGCTGACCGATGTCGACGAGTTTGGCCCCGGCGGCCAGGAGACGCTCGAGCTCGGCGTCCTGATCGCGGTCGGTGGCGTTGACGTCGATGTGCAGCCGGGCAGGCCCGTTCTTCGGCTCGTCGTTGCGGATGAGGAAGATCGTCGGCTGCGGGCCGCCGAACCCCTCGCGCGGGCCGATCTCGATGCAGCCTTCCGCTTCGCGATCGAGCTCCACGAAGTCCAGGACCTCGCACCAGAACCGCGCCAGCACCTCGGGGTCGCGGCACTTGAGCACGAGTTCACTGATACGACATGCCATTTGAGCGAAACCTACTCTCAGCGTGGGAACTGCCGGTGCGAGACCGTACCGGGCGGGGTGACCAGGTGTTAAGGCTTTTTCTTCGCCGGGCTCAGTCGCCGAAGCGGCTCCAGGCGTCGTCGGCGACCGCGTTGACGCTGTCGACCGCGGCGATCAGGTCGGTCGCGGTGAACCGCTCCGCTTCGCCCGCACGCCAGCTGACGGCCCGTCGCGCGAGGTCGGCGTACTCGGGGAACAGGCCCGCGAGATATTCGCCGGCCGCGGCCTTGGAGATGATGTCGCCGTGGGCCAGCGTGTGGTGCAGCCGCGCGGGTCCCAGCACGAACCAGCTCACGAGCCCCCCGTCCATGGGGGTGTCCGGCGACACACCGGCGAGTTCCGCCGGGAAGGTGGCCGCCCTGGCCTGCCAGTACTCGCGCAGGTTGTCGAGGTTGTACCGGCGGAGCCGCTCCGGGTCGACCCGTATTCCCAGCTCGTCGACGGCCGGGCCGCGTACCGGGATGCCGTGGTGCCGCAGGGTGAGCCAGAGGGCGGGGCTCAGCTCGCCGCAGGGCGCGCCGGTCCTGAACTCGCCGTCGACCACGAACGGGACGGCCCGGCCGTCCGCCGGCCAGGACCGGGCCAGGGCGGGTTCGAGGTAGACGCCGTCGAAGTGGGGTGACCGGGGCATGCCGGCGTGGATCCGCGCGAGCTGGGCCAGATCGTCGCGGGTCGGTGGGCGCGAGGTCAGGATGACCGTGTCGACGTCGCTGGCGCCGGGCTGCCAGGCGCCGAGGGCGGCTGACTCGACGACGTAGAGCGCCCGCACATAGCCGGGCAGCGCCCGGTCGACCGCGTGCAGGTACCGCCGGGTCAGCTCCTCGATCACCCCGCTGACGGTAGCCGGGATCAATCCCCGCAGCAGGAGGCTCCGGTCGCGGCCGTGACACCCGGGCGGCTCCACTGCGCGATCGGGCGGCCGTCGAGACGCCACTGGTGCCCGCTGACCGTCGGCCACCCCTCCGGTGAGTCCTCCCATTTCTCCTGCCGGCCGTACACGGTGAGGTCGAGGGCGTGGTAGCTGGTCGTCAACGCCTCGACGCCGCGCCCGGTGGTCCAGTAGGTCTCGTAGATCCGGTTCTCGTCGTCGCGCAGGTAGCAGGCGATGAACCCGAAGCCGCGGCCGTCCACCAGGGCCGGGTCGGAGTCCCGCGCCGAGTACCAGGGGAAGCGGTAGCCCATGAACTCCGCGAACGGGGCGCTGTCGGCGTAGGAGCCCTGGCAGAACACCGCGTACGTGACGTCCCGGGCGTGCAGGTAGTCCAGCCTCTCCATGTGGCAGGTCGCGAAGGTGCATCCCTCGCACTGGTCCTCGTACGGCTTGCCGTCGTGCCACATGTGGAAGTAGGCCATCAGCATCCGGCGGCCCTCGAAGACCTCCAGCAGCGGCGTCTCCCCGGCGGGGCCCTGCACGGTGACGGGCGGCACGGGTGTCATGGGCAGCCGGCGCCGGGCGGCCGCGATGGCGTCGCCCTCGCGGGTGTGGGCCTTCTCCCGGGCCAGCAGGTGGTCACGTTCGCGCCGCCAGGTCTCCCGGTCGACGATCGGCGGCAGGGCGGTGCGCTGGGTGGAAGTCGTCATCGGGGCGGTCTCCTTCAGGCGTCCGAATCGGTCACCTTATGGACCTGCCCGCCGGACGATTCTCATCGGTCACCCGGAAGTGAGGTCGAGGACGTGCCGCAGGCAGGGCTGGCCGCCGATCAGCACCTCCTCGACCGGCACGAATCCGGTCCGCCGGAGGACCGCCAGGGACGCCGGGTTCGCCAGCGCGGCCGACGCGACCAGGCGGCGCAGCCCGTACTCGTCGCGGGCCAGGGCGCAGACTCGACGTACGCCCTCGCGGGCCACGCCGCGCCCGGTGGCCCGCTCGGCCACGCGGTAGCCCAGTTCGGCGCTGCCGTCGGCCACGTCGACCAGGTTGAACCGGCCCAGCACCGTGCCGTCCTCGTCGACCAGGACGTGGAAGTGGCACTCGCCGGCCTCCTGCTCCCTCAGCAGGCCCGCGAGCCGGTCGGCGAACTCGTCGAAGTAGTCGTCGCCCCGGTCCGGCACGAACCGGGCGAAGTACTCCCGGTTCACCCGCTCGAAGCGGAGCAACGCCGGGGCATGAAGAGGGCCGAGTCGTTCGAGTGTGGGCATCAGCCGACCGTAGCAACGCGGAGGTCGGCGAGGAGATCCTCGACGGCGGCGAACTCGTCCGGCCGCAGCGGGCCGAGGGCGAGCGCGCCGGCGTTCTGCTCGACCTGGGCGACGGTACGAAATCCCGGGATCGGGACGGTGGTCGCGCTGCGTGCCCAGAGCCAGGCCAGCGCGCCCTGGGTGGGCGTACGGCCGCCGGTGGCGAACACCTCCCGCAGGGCCTCCACCCGGGCCAGCCACTCGGGTGCCCCCGCCCCGTCGCGGAAGTACGTCATCCAGTCGTAGCTCTGCGACCGCACGTCGTCCCGGGCCACCGTGCGGCCGTCGGCGTACTTGCCGCTGAGCAGGCCCATGGCGAGCGGCCCCCGGTTGATGCTGGCCAGCCCGGCCCGCTCGCACAGTTCGATCATGGCGGGCCGGTCGGCCAGCACCGACATGTCGTGCTGCACCGCGGTGCAGTGCGGGCCGGCGGCGGCGAAGGCCGCCGCGCGTTCCGGGTCGTCGGTGCTCCAGCCGTACGCCCGGATCTTGCCGGCGGCGACCAGCTCTTCCAGTGGCTCGACCAGGTCCAGGGCCTCCGCGACCGGCAGGTCGCCGAGGTGGAGCTGGTAGAGGTCGACGTGGTCGGTCCCCAGCCGCCGCAGCGAGCCGTCCAGGCAGTTGCGCAGGTACGCGACGCTGCTGTCCGTGCCGAGCGCCTCCCGGGTCCGCTCGTCGAAGGTGAACCCCCACTTCGTGGCGATCACCACCCGGTCGCGGTCGGCGCCGAGCGCCCGCCCGAGCACGACCTCGCTGTGCCCGGCGCCGTAGCTGCTCGCCGTGTCGAAGAAGGTGACGCCGAGGTCGAGGGCCCGGTGGATGGCCCGGGTCGACTCGGCGTCGTCGACCCGGCCCCACCCGTACTGGTTGGCGCCACCGGCGTACGGGCCGCCGATCGCCCAGCAGCCCATGCCCAGCGCGCTGACCTCGATCCCGCTCCGTCCCAACGTGCGCTTCATGATCCGCTCCCCGCTCCCGCTCGTGCTGTCACCGGTTGCCACTCTCCGGCTTCGAGCGGGCTCGAAGTCAAGACCCCGGGTACCAGCGCAGTTCGACGGTGTTGCCGTCCGGGTCGCGTACGTAGATCGAGGTGGCAGTGCCCCGCGCCCCGAATCGTGGCACCGGTCCGGTCAGCACGGTGAACACTCCCGACTCCACCACCTCCGCCCAGTCGAGCGGCTCGACCACGAGGCAGAAGTGGTCGACGTTCGACCCGCCCGGCTCGCCGCGGACCAGGTCGATGATGGTGTCGGCGTTGACGCGTACCGAGGGGAAGGGCACCTCGCCGGCGCGCCAGCGGTCGACGCGTACCGGTGCCAGGCCGAGGGTGTCGCAGTAGAAGCTCAGGGACCGTTCGACGTCGGTGACGGCGAGGACCAGGTGGTCGAAGCCGGTCACCCGCACGGCGCTCACCGGGTCTCCAGCGCGTACGCCTCGCGCAGCCAGCGGGTGAACAGCTCCGGGTCGATCTCGGCGACGGTGCGCAGCTTCACCGAGGCCATCCGGCGCGCGCCCGGGACGAGCCGCCCGGAGTCGTCCGCGACGTCCTGCCCCCGCCACAGCCCGAAGGTGACGTACGCGGGGTACGCCTTGACCAGGCAGACCGGGGTCTTGCCGGGCCGGTCGCCGAGCCCCCAGACCGGGTGGCCGTGCCACATCGCGCCGGTGGCCTCCGGCAGCGCGGCCTCGATGACGGAACGCAGCTTCTCGCCGGTCTCGCGCATCGGCGCGTCGAGGCCGGTCAGATAGGTGGTGACGGGATCCATGTGGTCCTCCAGAGTGCGGTGGGAACGCCCTCAACACTCGTCCGCGGCGCCGTCCGGACCAAGACGCGATCGGGCTACGATCGTTGACCACGATTCAACGATGGGGGCCGGCGGTGCTGGAGCGGTACGAGATCGAGACGTTCCTGACCCTCGCCGAGGAGCTGCACTTCGGGCGTACCGCCGAGCGGCTGCGGGTGACCACCGGGCGGATCAGCCACGTGGTGCGGAAGCTGGAACGCCGGATCGGCGCGCCGCTCTTCGAGCGGACCAGCCGGGTCGTCCGGCTCACCCCGATCGGCGCCCGCCTGGCCGAGGAACTGCGCCCGCTGGTGGCCGGCATCGAGGACGCCGTCCAGCGCGCCGTCGACGCCGGGCGCGGGCTGGCCGGCGAGCTGCGGGTGGCGTACGTCGGTGAGTCGACCGCCCCGGTGCTGCTGCGGGCCGTCGCCCTGTTCACCGAGCGTCACCCGGACTGCGTGGTGCACGTCCACGAGGCCCCGCTCGCCACCACCCGGTCGAGCCTGCGGGACGGCTCGATCGACGTGCTGATCGCCTCGTACCCCTTCGACGGCATGGCGAACGGCCCGGCGCTGCTGCACGAGCGCCGGGTGCTCGCGGTGGCCGCGGACCATCCGCTGGCCGGCGCGGAGTCGGTGTCGCTGGAGGTGCTGGCCGACCATCCGGTGGTGCAGTACCCGGCGGTGACCTCGGCCGCCTTCAAGCGGGACCGCACCCCGGACCGGACGCCGTCGGGGCGGCCCGTGCCGCAGGGCCCGGCCGGCACCTCGTTCTCGGAGATGCTGGCCCTGGTCGCGATGGGGCGCGGGGTGCTGCCGGTGGGCGAGCAGACCCGGCACTACCACGCCCGCCCGGACCTGGCGTACGTGCCGATCCGCGACGCGCCGCCGATCAGTCGCGGTCCGGTCTGGCTGGCCAGCAACACCACCACCCGGGTACGCGAGTTCGTCCGCGCCGCGGTCGACGCCAACCCCGCCCCGGAGGCCTGAGGCTGTCGGACCGGCCTGGCAGCATGACGGCGTGCGGGACGAGATCCGGGCGCTGGTGAAGGCGCTCACGCCGGGCGACGAGCTGGAGGCGCGGCACCGGGAGACGGCACTGGCCTGGCTGGCCGGGACTGTGGACATCTTCCGCCGGGTGAAGCCGCGCACGCCCTCACCGCATTTGGTGGCCTACTTCCTGCTCCGGGACGAGACGGACGGGGCGGTGCTGCTGGTCGACCACCGCAAGGCCGGCATGTGGCTGCCCAGCGGCGGTCACGTCGAGCCCGGCGAGGATCCCGCGCGGACCGTACGCCGGGAGATGGTGGAGGAGTTGGGCGTGCCGGCCGTCTTCGCGCCGGCCCTCGGCGAGCGCCCGGCCTTCCTCACGGTGACCGAAACGGTCGGCCCGCCGGAGGAGCGGCACACCGACGTCAGCCTCTGGTACGTGCTGACCGGCAGCCGCGACCAGAAGCTCATCCCCGACCCGGCCGAGTTCCGGAGCGTCCGCTGGTGGACCCCCGCCGAGGTCGCCGCGGCCCTGCCCGGAACGGTCGAGCCGCACCTCGGCCGGATGCTCGCGAAGCTCAGCCGAGGCTGACCCTCAGCGGGTGCAGGTCCCGGCGGGGGGTCAGCGCGGTGGCCAGCAGGACCAGCGCGGCGGCCAGGCCGACCAGGAAGAACAGCGAGAGGGCCGGCTGGCCGAGCCACTCCCAGAGCGGGTGCCAGTTCGGGTGCGGCTCGTCGAGGTGGTGCGGGGCCAGCGACGCGGTGGACAGCAGCACGGGCCCCCACCAGAGGAACAGGGTGATCCCCAGCAGCAGGGGCGCCCGCCGCCGGTCCTCGGTGCGCCGGCTCGCCCAGGCGAACACCAGCCAGGCCAGGGCGCCGCCGACCAGCCCGGCCAGCACTGCGGCGGGAAGCACGGCCGGTGGCGCGGCCCGCCGCAACTCCACGCCGAGGTACGAGCCGAAGGAACGGGGGTCGTCGAAGGTGGCCCGGAGCAGGGTGTCGCCCCGGCGCGCCACCAGGACGGTCTCGACCGGCTGGCTCGCCGGGTCGCAGCGCGGGTCGGCGCAGGTCTGGAGGACCTCGGAGGTCGGCTCGTACACCTGCCAGCCGGCGCCCTGAAGGCGCTGCTGCGCGGTCGCCAGCGTCTCCGCCTCGGAGGTCGGCATGGGGCCGACCGCGGAGCCTCCGGCGCCGCCCTCCTGGTACTCGCCGCCGTCGCCGAGCAGCAGGTCGCGCAGGGACGCGCGGGACAGCGGCTGGCCGTAGATGACGAACAGCGCGCGGGAGGTCGACACGTCCTCGCCCAGCCGGTGGCCGGGGAACGCCTCGGCGAAGACCGCGGCGAACTCGGCCCGGTCCGGCTGCGGCCGGGAGGTCTCCCAGGCGACCCGGCTGGCCAGGGCGGCGGAGAACAGCCCGCAGATCAGCGCGGTGAGGACGGCCCACACGCCGACCGTGCTGCTGGCCGGCCGGCCGAGGCGGCAGCGCAGGCCACCGCGGATCAGGTCGACCGCCTCGCCGAGGGTGGGCCGGGTCTGCCCGGCGGGCGCGGCGTCGAGCAGCACGCCGAGCAGTTCCTCACCGTGCTCCCGCCGGTACGCGCGGGGATAGGCGAGCAGCAACCGGCGGTAGCGGTGGGTGAGCGACATGGTCTCCCCTGCGGTCGTCAGGCGTGGCGGGACGCGGGTCAGGCGGTGCGGGGGCGCAGGGCGCGCAGCCGGGTCTCGGCTGCGGTGGCGAGCTCGCGCAGCCGGGCGGTCTCGGTGGTGAGGGCGTCGAGGCCGGCGGGGGTGAGCCGGTAGTAGCGGCGCAGCCGGCCGTCGACCACCTCCTCGCGGTCGGGCTCGACGAGGGCCTGCGCGGTGAGCCGGTCCAGCGCGGTGTAGAGCGTGCCGGGCAGCAGTTTGACGCGCGTGGCGGAGAGCTGGGCGACCTCCTGGATGATCCCGTAGCCGTGCCGGGGGCCGCCGGCGAGCGCGGTGAGAATCAGGAAGGTGGGCTCCCGCATCTGGGTCACGTCAACAACATATGTAAGTGATCGATACATCGTCAACGCCTTGACCCTGCCCCTGCGGCAAGGCCCAGCGTGGTCCGTGCCGGTCGCCGCGACCGGCACGAGGAACGCGACAGGCGCGAGGAGGATGGGTCCGTGGAGCTGCTGACCATCGGGGCGTTCGCCCGCGCGGCACGCCTGACACCGAAGGCGCTGCGGCTCTACGACGAGCTGGGGCTGCTGCCACCGGCCGCCGTCGACCCGCACTCGGGCTACCGGTACTACGCGCCGGCCCAGCTCGACCGGGCGCGGCTGATCGCCGCGCTGCGCCGGGCCGGCATGCCGCTGGCCGAGATCCAGGCCGTCTGCGGCCTGCCGCCGGACGCCGCCGCCGAGGCGGTCGACGCCTGGTGGCGTCAGGTCAGCGCCGACACGGTGGCCCGCGGGCGCGCCGTCGCGCTCCTCGTCGACCAGCTCACCGAGAGGGGCACCACCATGTCCGACACCACCTTCCGGTACGCCGTCCGCTGCGAGACCGGCGCCGTCCGGGACTCCAACGAGGACACCGCGTACGCCAGCGCGACGCTGCTCGCCGTGGCGGACGGCATGCGGGGCCCAGGCGGGGCCGCCGCCAGCACCGCGGCCGTGGACGCGTTGCGGCCGCTGGAGCCGGCCGAAGCGCCGGCCGGTGACCTGCTCGCCGCGCTGGCCGACGCGGTGGGCGCGGCCGACCGGGCGGTACGCGCGCACGCCGCCGGCGACCACCAGCCGGTCACCACGCTCACCGCCATCCTGCGGCGCGGCACCCGGCTGGCCCTCGTGCACGTCGGGGACACCCGGGCGTACCTGCTGCGCGGCGGCGAGCTGTCCCGGCTCACCCAGGACCACACCTACGTCCAGTCGCTCGTCGACCAGGGAAGGCTCAGCCTGGCCGAGGCCGGGGCGCACCCGCAGCGGGCCCTGCTGGCCCGGGCCCTCGGTGCCGGCGAGGTCGAGGCCGATCTCGCGCTGCGGACGGCGCTGCCCGGCGACCGCTACCTGCTCTGCTCCGACGGGCTCGCCGCGGTGGTCGGCCCCGAGGCGCTGCACGCCACGCTCGCCGGGGCGGACGACCCGGAGACCGCCGTCGAGCGCCTGGTCGACCTCGCGTACGCGGCCGGCGCGCCCGACAACGTCGCGTGCGTGGTCGCCGACCTGGTGACGGCGTAGTCCCCCGACCCGGGTCGGCGTGTCCGACCCGGGTCGTACGCTGGCGATCATGCGAATTGGCATCGTGATCCTGCCCGACCAGCGCTGGTCGGACTCCCGGCGGCGCTGGCAGCAGGCGGACGAGTGGGGCTTCGACCACGCCTGGACCTACGACCACCTGGGGTGGCGCGACCTGGTCGACGGCCCCTGGTTCGACTCGATGACCACGCTCACCGCCGCCGCGACGGTGACCTCCCGGATCCGCCTCGGGACCCTGGTCGCCTCGCCGAACTTCCGGCACCCGGCGGCGTTCGCCCGGCAGATCACCGCGCTGGACGACGTCTCCGGGGGCCGGGTGCTGCTCGGCCTGGGCGCGGGCGGCATCGGCTTCGACTCGGCGGTTCTCGGCGGGGAGACCCTGCCGCCCCGGCAGCGGGTCGACCGGTTCGCCGAGTTCACCGAGCTGCTCGACCTGATCCTGCGGGAGGACGGCACGACCTGGCGGGGCGAGTGGTTCGCCGCGGTCGACGCGCGGAACAATCCCGGCTGCGTCCAGCAGCCCCGGGTGCCGTTCGTGGTCGCCGCGAACGGGCCCCGCTCGATGCGGCTGGTCGCCCGCTTCGGGCAGGGCTGGGTGACCACCGGGCTGGGCGGCGACGACCTGGAGAGCTGGTGGTCGACCGTGGCGGAGCTGTCCGCCCGGCTGGACGCGACGCTGGAGCAGGCCGGGCGCGACCCGGCCACTTTGGACCGCTACCTGTCGCTGGACTCGGCGCCGGTCTTCTCGCTGCGCAGCGCGGATTTCTTCGCCGAGCAGGTGGCCCGGGCCGCGCGGCTGGGCTTCACCGACGTGGTGACCCACTGGCCGCGCGCCAGCAGCTGGTACGCGGGCGACGAGGCGGTGCTGGTCGAGGCGGCGGAGCTGCTGCCGGAGCTGCGCCGGGCCTGACCGTCAGGTGCCCAGGTCGCCGGTGCTGATCCCGCCGTCCCCTGCGGAGACCAGCCGGAACCGGATGCAGACCACCTGGCTGTCGTCGTCGACGGGAAAGCCGACCCGGGCCCAGTAGCGGCGGTGCCCCTCGCGCCACTCCTCGATGGACCGGTCGCCCTCCCCCTCGGCACGGGCGAAGTCCCAGGACACGTCGGCGAAGCGGACCACCTCGACGCCGGTGACCTCGACGACGCCGATCAGCTTGTCGTCGTCGTCGACCAGGACCAGCCGTTCGCCGACGTGTTCCAACTCCTCGTTCTCGGCGGCGTACTCGTCGGTCAGCAGGCCGGCCGTGGCGGTCTTCACGCCCGACAGGACGAGGGTGTTGAGGGTGGTGCGCAGCTCGCCGGGCGTGCCGAGGGCGAGGGTGCGGAGTCCACCGATGCGGGGCCACATCCTGCCGAGGCTAACGGCCGGCCGTCGGCCCGTCGCGGGATTTCGCCCGCCCCCAGGGACCGGGCCGGGTCTGCTCCGCCGTCGAGGACTTCGTCAGATGAGCTGACCGGCGTAGCCGGCGGCGGCCAGCACCCGGGCGTCGCCCGTGGCGGCGTGCGCCTCCAGCACCGCGTCGGCCAGCTTCACCACGTGCGCGTCGCCGTGCCGGGCGGCCCGGGCGAACACCTCAGCGGGCCCGCCGTCGCTCACCGCCGGTGCGGGGGCCGGCGTGGGTGGGGCGTACACCGAGGTCACGGCGGCCGTGGCGGACCAGGCCGCGGCGACGCTCGGCGCCCAGAGCGCCGGATCCAGGGCCGGCAGGGTACGCAGCACAGCGGTCGGCGCGGTCACCGCGTGCACCAGCATCACCGGGTTGCCGTGCCCGAACCGGAGGTAGTCGAGCCCGGCCCGGTGCACCAGCTCGGTGAGGGTCCGCTCGGCTCCGGCCGGGTCGACCGGCGGGCGCAGCGCCGACACCGCGCCGGACCACCCGGGCAGGTCGGGCAGCCGGCCCAGCCGGTCCCGGATCCCGCCGGTCTGCGTCGGGATCCGGGGCACCGCGGCGAGCGCGGCCGGCACGTCGGACCGCCCGGTGAGCGGGCCGGCGCCGGGCACCGGCTGCCAGCGCGCGGCCCAGTAACCGAGCGCCTGGCCCAGCTCGGCCAGCCGCTTCGGGTTCTCCCCGTCGCTGCGCAGCACCCGCACCGCGTGCCCGACCCGGATCACCCCGTGTGTGGCGCCGGCCGCGATGCCCGGCAGCAGCCGTGGCCACCATTCGCCGAGCACCTCGCGCCAGGGTCGCTCGCGCAGCTCCCGGTCGAAGTGGGCGAGCCAGTCGCCGGCCCGTTTCGGGTCGCCCAGCGCGGCCCGCCAGTCGTCGACCGGACGCAGGCCGCGGGGCAGCTCGTCGAGCCGGCGCAGGTAGTCGTCCAGCCAGCGGTGCACCCGGGCGCCGTGGCCGTGGCGGACCAGCGCCTCGACCGCCATCGGTCCGTGGTTCGAGAGCCAGCCTTCGAACTCCGGGCCGGTCCGGTGCAGCCGTTGGTACGCCTCGTCGAGGATGCCGTCGTCCATGGTCCGATCCTCGGAGTTGAAGCGCCCTTCAGGTCAACCCTCAGGGCAGCTGTTCCCCGGTGAGCAGTGCGCGCAGCCGGAGCCGCTCGGCGACCGGCGCCGGACAGGTCGCCACGAGCGCGGCGGTGCCCACGAACTCGGCCCCGCTGTCCCGGACCAGGCGGTGCAGCGCGTCGAGCTGCGCCCCGGTGGCCACCCAGTCGTCGGCAAGCAGCACCCGGTCGCCGGGGCCCAGCCGGCGGGCGTCCACGCCGATCCGGAGCTGCCGGCCCCGGTAGTCCGGGGGTGTCTCGGCCCAGCGCATCGGCCCGACCCGGCGCCGCTCCCCGCCGTCCTTGTACGCCGGCAGGAACCCCGCGCCGGCGGCCACCGCGACCAGTGGACCCAGCAGCAGCCCGGTCACCTCGGGGGCGATCACCACGGTCGGCCGGGCGGCCGGGAAGAGGCCGGCCAGGGCGGGCCCGACCCCGGCGAGCACCTCGGGATCCCGCCACCAGCCGGAGAGGTCACTGACGAGGTGACTGCTCCCCGGGCCGGGGTCGACCCAGCGGAACAGCTCGACCAGGCGTCGGCTCAGCACGCCCCCCATCCTGGGGCACCGGTGCCAGGCGCTGTCGCACCGCCCTCGGCCAGCGCTGATTCCTCCGTTCGGTGGAGTGGCGCTGGTTCGATCGGCTACACGTACCGGGGTAAATGCGGGCATAGCACCATGATCACGTTGACTTCGGAAGTGCTTCTCTCGTTACGGTCCGAGCCAGTTTGTTCAGCAGACGAAAGGACCGGCGGTGGCTGGTAGGCACCTTCGTACCCGCAAGTTCTCCTCGCCGGCCGGCATCGCCGCCACCGCGGCCGTCGGCGTGGTGCTGGCCGTCGGCGGCACCGTCGGCGCGGTCCAGCTCACCTCGGCCGAGCCCGCCGCCGGGCCGGCCGCGGTCGAGGCCCTGCCCAGCACCCTCGCCCCCACCTCGGCGTCCCCCTCCGCCTCGCCGAGCGCGTCGCCGAGCCTCAGCCCCTCGCCGAAGGCCACCCCGACCCGGACGCAGGCGGCCTCCCGGAGCAAGACCCGGACCGCCAGCCCGAAGCCGACCGCGAAGAAGACCACCACCGCCCCGAAGGTCGTGGACAGCGGCTCCTGCGGCGCGTCCTTCTACGACGAGGGCCAGATGACGGCCAACGGCGAGACGTTCAACCCGGACGCGCTGACCGCCGCGCACAAGACCCTGCCCTTCAACACGAGGGTCCGGGTGACCAACCCGACCAACGGCAAGTCGGTCGTGGTGCGGATCAACGACCGCGGCCCGTACATCGACGGCCGGTGCATCGACCTGTCCCGGGCCGCCTTCGCCGCGATCGCCTCGACCGACCTCGGCGAGCTGACCGTCAGGTACGAGGTCCTCGGCTGACCGGGTGACCGGCGGCGATCGGGTCGGCGGCGGGATCCGGCCGGGCAGAACATCCTCGGACGACGGGCCAGGTTCATTCACCCGTTCACGTCCATCAGGCATGCTGTGCGGTGTACGCACGCAACCCTTCCAGTCGGGCCACGGCCCGCTGAGCCCCGGATCCCGCGCCGGTCTCGGCGCGGCCCTCGCGCTGCTCGCGATCGTCTCCGCCGTGGAACTGGCCGACGGCCGTCCCGCGCACTACGTCGCGCTGATGGTGGCCGCCCCGTTCCTCGCCGCCGCGCTCGCGTCCTGGCGGGTGGTGCTCGGGGTGGGCCTGCTCGCCACCGGGATCGGGGCCGCGTTCGCCCTCGCCGAGCAGACCATGTCGCTGGTCACCGCGGTCAACGTGGCCGGCATCGCGCTGGCCACCGCGATCGCCGGCGCCGTGGCGGCGGTACGCCAGCGCCAGTCCGAGCGGATCGCCGAGCTGTCCCGGCTCGCCTCGGTCGCCCAGCAGGCGGTGCTCCGGCCGCTGGGCCCACAGGTCGGCACGCTGGCGGTGGCCGCCCGCTACATCTCCTCCACGGCGACCGCCGAGATCGGCGGCGACCTCTACGAGGCGATGGACACCCCGTACGGCGTCCGCATGATCATCGGTGACGTGCGCGGCAAGGGGCTGGACGCGGTCCGGCTGGCGAGCATCGTCCTCGGCTCCTACCGGCACGTGGCGTACGAGCGGGCCGACCTGCGCGCCGTGGTGACCGACCTGGACCGGGCGGTGGCCCGCAACGTGGGCGACGAGGACTTCGTGACCGCCGCGCTGGTCGAGGAGCGGGGCGGCACACTCACCATCGTCAACTGCGGCCACCCGCCGCCGCTGCTGCTGCGCCGGGGCGCGGTGATCCCGCTGGAACCGCCCGCGCCCGCGCCGCCGCTCGGCTTCATGCCGGTGGTCCGGCCCCGGGTCGAGCGGCTGGAGCCCGGCGACCGCCTGCTCCTCTTCACCGACGGGCTGGGCGAGGCGCGCCGGGACGGGGAGTTCTTCCCGACCGCCGACCGGGCCTGGCGGCTGCTCGGCCACGGCACCGTCGCCGACGGTCTCGCCTCACTGGAGACCGCCCTTGTCGAGTGGGTGCACGGCCGGCTCGACGACGACATCGCGCTGGTCCTCATGGAGTACACCGGGCCGCGCAGCGCCACCGCGGCGCCCGTGCCGAGCTGGGAGGTCGGCGCGGCGGAGAGCTGAGCCGGCGGTCGGCCCATCGGGTGAACGGGAAGTGTGTAATCGCTGTCACTTCCGAGATCGGCTTGTCGTTGGCTACCGGCGAGTAATACAGTCTGGAGTTACTGATCGGTAACACCTGTCCGGAAGCGGGGCCAGCGAGCATGACCCACTACAAGAGCAACCTTCGGGACCTCGAGTTCAACCTCTTCGAGGTCTTCGGGGCGGACCGGACGTTCGGCCAGGCGCCGTACACGGACCTGGACGTCGACACCGCCCGTAGCTTCCTCTCCGAGGTCGACCGCCTGGCCCGCGAGGACCTGGCCGCCAGCTACTCGGACAGCGACCGCAACCCGCCGGTCTTCGACCCGGCGACGCACACCGCGCCGCTGCCGGAGTCGTTCAAGAAGTCCTACCAGGCGTTCATGGACTCGGAGTTCTGGCGGCTGGACCTGCCGGAGGCCCTCGGCGGCACCAACGCCCCGCGCGCCCTCTGGTGGTCGCTCGCCGAGCTGGTGCTCGGCGCCAACGCCCCGATCTGGATGTACGCCTCCGGCCCGTCCTTCGCGCACGTGCTGCACGTCGAGGGCACCGAGCAGCAGAAGAAGTGGGCCCGCCTCTTCATCGAGAAGCAGTGGGGCTCGACCATGGTGCTGACCGAGCCGGACGCCGGCTCGGACGTGGGCGCCGGTCGCACCCGGGCGATCCAGCAGCCTGACGGCTCGTGGCACATCGAGGGCGTGAAGCGCTTCATCACCTCGGGCGAGCACGACCTGACCGACAACATCGTCCACTACGTGCTGGCCCGCCCGGTCGGCGTCGAGGGCGTCGGCGGCCCGGGCACCAAGGGCCTGTCCCTCTTCGTCGTGCCGAAGTTCCACTTCGACGAGGAGACCGGCGAGCTGGGCGAGCGCAACGGCGTCTTCGCCACGAACGTCGAGCACAAGATGGGCCTGAAGGTCTCCAACACCTGCGAGGTGACCTTCGGCGAGCACGGCGTGCCGGCCAAGGGTTGGCTGCTCGGCGAGAAGCACGACGGCATCCGGCAGATGTTCATGATCATCGAGTACGCCCGGATGATGGTCGGCACCAAGGCGATCGCCACCCTCTCCACCGGTTACCTGAACGCCCTGGAGTACGCCAAGAACCGGGTGCAGGGGGCCGACCTGGTCCAGCAGACCGACAAGACCGCCCCGCGGGTGACGATCACCCACCACCCGGACGTGCGCCGCTCGCTGCTCATGCAGAAGTCGTACGCCGAGGGCCTGCGGGCGCTGGTCTGCTACACGGCCACCTGGCAGGACAAGGTGGCGGTCGCCGAGGCGGCCGGCGACGAGAAGGCCACCAAGCTGGCCAAGCGGGTCAACGACCTGCTCCTCCCGCTGGTCAAGGGTGTCGGCTCGGAGCGGGCGTACGAGCTGCTCGGCCACGAGTCGCTCCAGACCTTCGGCGGCTCCGGCTTCCTCCAGGACTACCCCCTGGAGCAGTACGTCCGGGACGCCAAGATCGACACCCTGTACGAGGGCACGACCGCGATCCAGAGCCTCGACCTGATCTTCCGGAAGATCGTCCGGGACAACGGCAAGGCGCTCATGGCGGTCGCCGGCGAGATCCAGGAGTTCATCGCCTCCGAGGCCGGCAACGGCCAGCTCAAGGAGGAGCGGCAGGCGCTCGGCAAGGCGCTCGGCGAGATCCAGAACATCCTCGGCGTGATGATGGGCTGGCTGACCGAGGCCCAGGGCGGCGACGCCCGCGCCCTCTACAAGGTCGGCCTGAGCAGCCGCCGGTTCCTGCTGGCGATCGGCGACCTGGTGGTCGGCTGGCTGCTCCAGAAGCAGGCGGACGTGGCGCTGAAGGCCCTCGGCGGCGAGGTCTCCGCCAGCGACAAGGCGTTCTACACCGGCAAGGTGGCCGCCGCCCGGTTCTTCGCCCGCGAGGTGCTGCCCCGCATCGGCGCCGACCGGCGGATCATCGAGGGCGCCGACCTGGAGATCATGGACCTCCCGGAGGAGGCGTTCTGATCCCCCAGGGGGTGATTCGACCCTGACGACCGGCCGGCGGCCGGCGAGCGCACAGCTCGCCGGCCGCCGCCGTGTTTTCCGCCCCTGGCCGGTAGGCCGGCCGCATGGCGGGTAACCGTCGCGGACCACGACAGGGCACGCCCAAGGGCCACCGCACGGGGGAGTGCAGCGCACATGGGCATTGGCAGCGCCATCTTTCTCATCGCGCTCGGCGCGATCATGACCTTCGCCATCCGGGCCAACGTCTGGTGGATCGACCTGCGCGCGGTCGGCTGGGTGTTCATCCTGGCCGGACTGGGCGTGCTGCTCACCACGCTCTGGTTCTGGCAGGACCGGCGCAAGCGCGCACGCACGCTCATCGTGGAGGAGAACCGGCTGTCCCACCCGACCGCCATGATGCCCCCGCCGCCGGACCCGCCGCCGCCCACCGCGCCGCCGTCCTGACCGGCCGAGCCCACCCGCCCGGGTGGGCTCAGCCGCGTGCGGTGTGCCGGGCCGTGATCGGCGCCCCGCCCGGCGCCAGGTCGGCCCACCGGGTGGTGGGCCGATGCACGACCAGGTCCGTGGTGCGCAGCCCGTCCGGATCCGCCCGCTCGGGGTCGAGCAGCGCGGAGAGCAGCGAGATGCCGGGATTGTGGGCGATCAGCAGCACGTAGCGGGCGTCCGGGTCGACCCTCCGGACCAGGTCCAGCAGCCCGTCCGGGTGCGCCTCGTACGCGGCCGGCTCGTAGCGCACCGCCGGCACCGGCCCCGTCGGACCCCCCTCCGGCGGGGACCCGGTCGCGCCCAGCGCCACCCCGTGCCAGGTCTGCCTGGTCCGCCGGGCGGTCGAGCAGAGCACCACGTCGGGAAGCAGCGCGTGCCGGGCCAGCCAGGCGCCGGCCGCCGCCGCGTCGGCGTGCCCGCGTGCGGTCAGCGGCCGCTCCTCGTCCGGGTCCGCCGGGGACTGCTCGGCCTTGGCGTGCCGCAACAGCACCAACGTCCGCTGCTGGTTCGTGCCGTCGGTCATGCGCTCAGCTTGCCTGATTGGCGATCCGAGCGCCTGGGTATGTCGATGTGTGCCGCTACCTCATCCATGGCCGCGGCGGGCAGGAAACGCCAGCAGGACGCCAAGGAGGCGACGTCATGGGCATCGGTGCCAGCATCTTCCTGATCGCGCTCGGCGCGATCTTCGCGTTCGCCATCGACGCCAACCTGGGGTGGCTGAACCTGAACGTGGTGGGTTGGGTGCTCATGCTCGCCGGTGTGGCGGGCCTGCTCACCACGCTCTACTTCTGGAACAGCCGCCGCCGCGTGGTGGCCGCCCCGGTGCGCGAGCGCGTCGTGGCCGAGCCGGTCGTGCCGGTGCAGGACGACCGGGTCGTGCGCGAGGAGTACCGCGAGGTGCGCCGGCCGGGTTCGGGCTACCCCGCCTGATCCGCACCGCGAACGTCGGGGGCCCCGCAACGGCGCGGGGCCCTCGCCCTTTCCCCTGCGGCGCTCAGGCGAACAGCGCGAAGTAGATCGCGATGTGGTGGCAGATCGCGGCGACCAGAGTGCAGGCGTGGAAGAACTCGTGGTGGCCGAAGACGGTGGGCCACGGGTTCGGCCGGCGCAGCGCGTAGAAGACCGCGCCGACGCTGTAGATGGCCCCGCCGACGCTCAGCAGCACCAGGGCGGTGACCCCGCCGGCGTGCAGGATCTCCGGCAGCATCGCCACCGCGACCCAGCCGAGCGCCAGGTAGAGCGGGGCGGAGACCCAGCGCGGCGCGTGCGGCCAGATCAGCTTGACCGCCACCCCGGCCAGCGCGCCGCCCCACACCAGGCTGAGCATGATCGTGGCGTGCCGGGTGTCCAGCAGCAGGGCGCAGAACGGCGTGTAGGTGCCGGCGATGAACACGAAGATCATCGAATGGTCCATCCGGCGCATGATCTGGTAGCCCCGCTCAGACCAGACCCGGCGGTGGTAGAGCGCGCTGGTGCCGAAGAGGCCGCACACGGTGAGGCTGTAGATCAGGCAGCTCACCAGCGGCGCCCACCCGGGACGGGCGGCGGCGATGGAGCACAGCACGATGCCGCAGACGAGCGCGGCGAAGAACGCGTAGGTGTGCAGCCAGCCGCGCATCCGGGGCTTCCCGATGTCGACCGGCTTGAGCCGGAGCGGTGCGGAGGTGGTCACGCCCATTAGGTTACGACACCGTAGGTTACTTGCAAGTAGTGTGGACCGTCACGGCCGCTGACGCGAGGATGACGGGATGCGGATCCGGCCCGTCGGCGCGCACGCCCTGCTCCTTGACTGCGACGGCCCCGAACAGGTCGAGGCGTGGCGGGCCGAGCTGTGGCGCCGCCGCGCGGCGGGCGATCTGAGCGCCGTCGAGATCGTCCCGGCGGCGGCCACCGTGCTCGTCGACGGCGTGCCCGACCCCGCGGCCGCCGCCGCGCGGATCGCCGGGTGGGCCCCGGAAGGCACCGCCGCCGCCACCACCGGCGCCGCCGAGGTCCGGATCCCCACGGTGTACGACGGTGCCGACCTGCCCGCCGTCGCCGAGCACTGGGGCGTCGACGTGCCGGCCGTGGTGGAGCGGCTGCACCGGACCGAGTTCCGGGTGGCGTTCTGCGGGTTCGCGCCGGGGTTCGCGTACCTCACCGGGTTGCCGGCCGAACTGGCGGTGCCCCGGCTCGCCACCCCGCGCACCCGGGTGCCGGCCGGCTCGGTGGCGCTTGCCGGCCCGTACGCCGGGATCTACCCGACCGCCTCGCCCGGCGGCTGGCTGCTGGTCGGGCGGACCGACCTGGTCCTCTTCGACGTGCACGCCGACCCACCGGCCCGGCTCACCCCCGGCACCCGCGTCCGGCTGGTGCGCCAGTGATCGACGTGCTCCGGGCCGGTGCCCTCACCACCGTGCAGGACCAGGGCCGCCCCGGCTGGGCCCACCTCGGCGTGCCCCGGTCCGGCGCCCTCGACCCGGCCGCGCTGCGACTGGCCAACCGGCTCGTCGGCAACCCCGAGCACGCCGCCGGCCTGGAGATCACCCTGACCGGCTGCGAGCTGCGCTTCACCCGGGCCGTCACCGTGGCACTCACCGGCGCGCCGGTAGACGTGCTGGTCGAACGCCGGCCCTCCGACGCGGCGCCCTCCGACGCGGCGCCCGTCGAGCGCGGGCCCGTCGAGCCCACGCATGTCGAGCGCCGGCCCGGGGACACGGGGCGGCCGCTGTCGCTGCCCGCCGGGGCGATCCTGCGGATCGGTCCCGCCCGCGCCGGGGTGCGAAGCTGGCTCGCCGTCTCCGGCGGGATCGCTGTCGAACCCGTGCTCGGCAGCCGGGCCACCGACACCCTCTCCGGCCTCGGACCGTCCCCGCTGCGCGACGGCGACCGGCTCCCCGTGGGCGCCCCCACCGGGCCGCCGGCCCCGGTGGACCTCACCGTCGCCCCGGCCGTGCCGGCCGGACTGCGGCTGGCCCTGCGCCCCGGCCCCCGGCAGGACTGGTTCACCCCCGCCGCGCTCGACCTGCTGCTGCGCACCGCGTACGCCGTCAGCCCGGCCAGCAACCGGGTCGGCGCGCGACTGGCCGGCGCGGCCCTGCCCCGCGCGCTGGCCGGCGAGCTGCCCAGCGAGGGCCTCGTCCTCGGCGCGGTGCAGGTGCCGCCCGACGGCCAGCCGCTGATCTTCCTGGCCGACCACCCCACCACCGGCGGATACCCGGTCATCGGGGTGGCGGACGACGTGACCCCGCTCGCGCAGGCCCGCCCAGGGACTACGGTGACGTTCCATGGACCTCAACGCTGACCTCGGTGAGGGATTCGGCATCTGGCGGCTCGGCGACGACGAGGCGCTGCTGGGACTGGTCACCTCCGCCAACGTCGCCTGCGGCTTCCACGGCGGCGACGCGTCCACCATGCACCGGGTCTGCGCGGCCGCCGTCCGGCGCGGGGTCGCCGTCGGCGCCCAGGTCGGCTACCGGGACCTCGCGGGATTCGGCCGGCGGCACATCGCGTACGACTTCGCCACGCTGCGCGACGAGACGATCTACCAGCTCGGCGCGCTGGACGCCTTCTGCCGGCTGGCCGGCGCCCGGGTCCGCTACCTCAAGCCGCACGGCGCGCTCTACCACGCGGCCGCCTGCGACGAGGCCCAGGCCGCCGCGCTGGTCGCCGCGGTCAGCGGGTACGACCACGAGCTGCCGGTGCTCTGCCCGCCCGGCTCGGTGCTCGCGCAGCTGGCCGTGGGCGCCGGCCTGCGGGTGGTCGCCGAGGGCTTCGCCGACCGGAACTACCTGCCCAACGGGCAGCTGGTGCCCCGGAGCGCCCCGAACGCGCTGGTCAGCGACCCCGACGAGGTGGCCGCCCGGGCGGTCCGGATGGCCACCGAGCGGACCGTGGTCGCCGTCGACGGCAGCGTGGTGCCCTGCCCGGTCGAGTCGATCTGCCTGCACGGCGACACCCCGGGCGCGGTGCGCTGCGCCGAACTGGTCCGGGCCGCGCTCATCGACGCCGGGGTCACGCCCACCCCGTTCGCCTGAGCGGCGGCCCGGCCCGTCAGGCGTCCAGGCCGCGCAGCACCAGCGGCAGGCGCGTCGCCCCGCCGGCCACGACCCGGACCGGCACACCCCAGTCCTGCCGGGTCAGGTGGCAGGCCGCGTGCTCCACGTCGGCGTCACACGTGGCCGCCTGGGCGGTCACCTGGAGCACCCCCTGCGCCACGTCGCCACTGAGCACCAGGCGGCGGGACAGGTCGGTGCTCGTCCCGGCCCCCTCGACCAGCAGCTCCGGCGGGGACGCCGAGACCACCACCCGGGTCGACGGCCCGTACGTCTCGTCCAGCTTCTGCCCGGGTGCCGGCGTGAAGATCACGTCGAGGGTCAGCTCGCCGGCAGCCACGTCGGTGGGCTTGCGCTCCAGCTTGTGCCGCGGGCCGTCCACGGTGTTCGCGCCCGCCGCGGTCAGCGCGCCCGGTGCCAGCCGGGTCAGCCGGTGCGCGGCCGACTCGACCACCAGCACCTCGCCCTCGGTGGTGAGCACCAGGTCGCTCGGCTCGGCCAGCCCGTCGGCCACCGTGGCGACCTGGTTCGTCTCCGGGTCGAAGCGGCGCACCGCGCCGTTGTAGGTGTCGGCGATCAGCACCGAGCCGTCCGGCAGCGCGCACACCCCGAGCGGGTGCTGGAGCAGTGCCCGGTCGGCCGGGCCGTCGACGTGGCCGAAGTCGAACAGGCCCTGCCCCACGGCGGTGCCCATCACGCCGTTCTCCACGAAGCGGATCGCGCTGGTCTCGCTGTCGGCCACCCACAGCCGCGCCCCGTCGGCCGAGACGGACAGGCCGGAGGGCTGGGCCATCCAGACATCCGGCAGCGGGCCGTCGCGCAGCGCCTCGACGGTGGTGCCGGCGTACATGCCGGCGGTCCGCTTCGTCGGGTCGAACCACCAGAGCTGGTGGATGCCGGCCATGGCGACCACGACCCGGTCGTCGTACCAGGCCACGTCCCAGGGGGAGGAGAGGTCGACGGCGCGGGCGTCGTGCGCGTGGTCGTCGACCGTCGAGCGCCACTGCCGTCCGCTGCCGGCGACCGTGACCACCTCGCCGGTGTCCAGCTTCACGCCGCGCAGCAGGTGGTTGACGGTGTCCGCGACGACCAGGTCGTAGCCGGCCACCTCGGCCACGTGCGGCGGCAGCAGGCAGAGCCCCTGCGGCTCGGAGAAGGTGGCGACCTCTGCCGGGCCGTCGGCGTGGCCACGGTCGCCCGTGCCGATCCGCCGGACCAGGGTCTCCCCGTCCGGGGCCAGCTCGACAAGGGAGTGCCGGGCCGAGTCGGAGACCAGCAGGTTGCCGCCGTCGAGCACCACGGCCTTGCCGGGGAAGCGCAGCGCGGTGTCCGGCTCGGCCGGCGGCACGTACGGGCCCTCGCCCCGGTGCAGGGTGCCCTTCGCCTCGTGGGTGGCGATCAGGTCGTCGATCAGCCGGGCGAGTCCCTCGGCGTGCCCCTCGCCGGCCATGGTGGCCACCACGTAGCCCTCGGGGTCGACCACCGACAGGGTCGGCCAGGCCTTGGCGGCGTACTGCTGCCACATGTCCATCTCGGGGTCGTCGAGCACCGGGTGGTGCACGCCGTACCGCTCGACGGCGGCGGCGAGGGCCACCGGGTCCTTCTCGTGCTCGAACTTCGGCGAGTGCACCCCGATGACGACCAGGACGTCGCCGTACTTCTCCTCGAGCGGGCGCAGTTCGTCGAGCACGTGCAGGCAGTTGATGCAGCAGAAGGTCCAGAAGTCCAACAGAGCGATCTTGCCGCGGAGGTCGGCCAGGGTGACGTCCCTGCCGCCGGTGTTCAGCCAGCCCCGGCCGCGCAGCTCGGGTGCCCGTACTCGTGCGCTCATGCCCCCATCGTGCCGCACCGCGGGCGACGGCCGGCCCGATGGGGCGGTGAAGAGCGACACGCCGCGACCGGCTGGGCCGGCGGACCGGCCCCGCCGCGAAACAAGTATGGAACGGATCATTCCGCTCTGCTACAGTGAAGCGGAACGAAGCATTCCGTTCGACGAAAGGACCGGCCTCGTGAGCTTCCCCGTCCTCACCACCGCCCTCGACCTCCTGCGCCGCACCGCCGAGGGAGTGCCGGCCGACCGGCTCGACGACCCGACCCCGTGCGACAGGTGGACCGTCGGGCAGGTGCTCATGCACGCGGCCGGCGACCAGCACGCCTGGGCGGCGTCCGTCGGCGCGGGCGACCTGCCGGCGTACAACCCGTTCGACCCGCCGCGGGGTCACGAGGAGGGCGTCCAGGGCGTCGTGCGGAGCGCCGTCGAGGCCGCCGACGCGGCGTGGGCGCGGGTCGACCCGTCCGCCGGACCGGTCGGCACGCCGCTGCCGCCCGTACCGACCCTGGACCCGCAGCTCGCCGCCGCCGCCTGCGCGCTGGACGCCGCGGTCCACGCCTGGGACGTCGCGGTGGCCACCGGGCAACCGGCGCCGCTCACCGCCGAGCTGGCCGCCCAGCTGATGCCGGCGGCCCGGGCGACCGTCGAGCCGCTGCGCGGATTCGCGTACGCCGCCGCGCTGCCCGCCCGGCCCGGCGACGACCCGGTCGCCGCCCTGCTGGGCTACCTCGGCCGCGATCCCCAGTGGACGAGGTGACGACGGGCAGCGGAGACGACGACGGCGGGGCCACGGATCACCGTGGCCCCGCCGTCGTGTGAGTTGCTACTGGCCGGCCGGCTTGAGGCAGAGCACCCGGTTGGCCCCGTCACCGGGGAGGACCACCTGGGGCTGCGCCGGGTCGGCGCACTTGTCCTTGCTGTCCACCCTCGACACCACAGTGAACGCGCCCTGCTCGCCGCAGGTGGCGGGCACCGCGGTCGTCCCGGACTGCTTGACGCATGAGCCCACCGCCGGGTCGAAGCCCGCCGGCTTGTCGTCCCCACCGATCTTGCCGAGCAGGGTGAGCAGGCCGAGCGGCACGGCGAGGATGAGCACCGCGGCGATGAGCACCAAGGCCAGCACCCGGCCGTTGCGCACCTTCGGCGTGGGCGCCTCGGTCTTCGGCTCGGCGTCCGGCCGGAACGCCTCGAAGCGGCCCTGGTCCGGGTCGCCACCCGGGCCCGACTGCGGCCAGGCCGGCGGGGCCTGCTGCGGCGGCGGCGGGAACGCGGGCGGGAAGCCACCCGGCTCGCCCATCGGCCCCGACCCCGGTACGCCTACCGAGGCGCGGCCGCCGGCCGGCCCGCCGGACGGGTCCCCGGGAGCGCCTCCCGGCCCACCGAACGGGTCGTGGCGGCCGTTCGGCCCGCCGAACGGATCCTGCTGGCCGCCCGGCCCGCCGAACGGGTCCTGCTGTCCGCCGGGGGCGCCGAACGGGTCGCGCTGCCCACCGGGGGGCCCGAACGGGTCGTGCGGGCCGCCGGGGCGCTCGCCGTTGTGCGGGTGCACCCCGTTGACCGGCCGGTTGCTGCCGGGCTGGTCCACGAAGGACGGCACGCCGGGCGGGAACGGCGGCGGGGCGGCGGGCGACGACGGCGGGGCCGAGTGCACCGGGGGCGCGTCGGCGTAGCCGTGCTGGCGGTCCGGGTCGTCCATCCGCGACTGCGGGCCCGGCTCCGGGAAGCCGTTGGGGCTGTCCTGCCCGGGCGCCTCCTCCGGCTCCGGGCGGGCGGGCCGGCCGTAGACGCGCGGCTGCGGGGCCGAGCCGCCGGCCGAGGGCAGCGGCTGGTCGGCCGGGGGTGCGACCCGGCTGGCCATCGGCACCGAGGCGCTGGCCGAGACGGCACCGCCCGCGCCGGCCTCCGGCGACGTACGCGGCCCGGGGACCACCGGCCCGGCCGACGACTGCGGCTCCTCGTGCGCCGGGCCGGGCGTGCCCCAGCCGGCGTCGGCGGCCTGCTCCGGCTCGTACGCCCGTGGGTTCCGGTCCCCCGACTCGGAGCCGGGGAACGACGCGTAGTCGGCGGGCGGCGCGGCGGCCAGGGCGGCGCCCGGCACCCGCTGCTCCTGCGGCGGCAGCGGCACGGCGTTGGCCGGGGAGATCCCCGGGCCCGGGGCCGGCTGGTAGATCGGGCCGCCCTCGGCGCGGGCCGGCTCCCAGGCCGGCGACGCGGCCTGCTCGGGCTGGGCCTCGGCGGCCCGGCCCCACGCCTCGTCGGGCGACCACGGCTCGGCCTCCGGGATGGCCGGGCGCTCGCGCCCCCACTGCCCCGGGTTGTCCTGGTTGCCGGCCCAGGCGGGCGGCGAGTCGGGGGACGGGACGGACGCGCTGGCCCGGGCGGGCGCCTCGGCCGGCGCGTGCGCGGCGGAACCCCAGCCGGGCTGCCCCGGCTCGTCGGCCGGCCGCTCCGGCTCGCGCTGCTGCGGCACCGCCGCGGCGCCGCTCCACGGGGCGGCCGTACGCTGCTCCTCGGGAGCGCCCCAGGCGGCCGGCTGCGGCGCCTCGGCGGCACCGGCGGACCGGCCCGCGGCCCAGCCACCGGAGCGGTCCGGATCGTCGTCCCGGCCGTTCTCCCAGCCGCCCCGTGCCGGCTCGTCCTGCTGCGCCGGACCGTTCTCCCAGGCGCCGGAGCGGGCGGGGCCGTCGTCCTGCGCCGCCGGGCCGGCCTGCCAGCCGCCGGAGCGGGCCGGGTCGTCGTCCTGCGCCGCCGGGCCGGCCTGCCAGCCGCCGGAGCGGGCCGGGTCGTCGTCCTGCGCCTGCGGGCCGGTCTGCCAGCCGCCGGAGCGGCCCGGATCCTGCTGGCCGGGCCAGGTGCCCTCGGGCCGGACGGCCCCGGGGACGGAGACCTTGGCGGCGGCGCGGGCGGGCGGGTCGGCCGGCGACCAGCCGGGGGCGGGCTGCTCGCCCTGCTGGCCCCAGGCGGGCTGGTCATCCTGCTGCTGCTGGGCGGCGGCCCCGACGGCCCAGCCGCCGGAGTTGTCCTCCTGCGCCGGGCGCCAGCCACCGGCGCGGTCGTCGTCCTGCTGCCCGCCGGCCGGGCTCCACCCGCCGGACCGGTTCGGGTCTTCCTGCGCGGCCGGGGTGGCCCAGGACTCGTTCGGGACGGTGGCGGGCGCGGGCACCTGGGCGGCGCCGCGGTTGCCCGGATCGCCGGCCTGCGCCCACGCCGGCTGGTCACCGGCCGGGGCCGGGGCGGCACCCCAGGCGGGCCCGCCCTGCTCGTTCGCCCAGGCCGGCGGGTTCGACTCGGCGGGGTTGTTCTGGCCCCAGGCCGGCGGCCCCTGCTCGGCGGCGCGGTGAGGGCCGGCCTGCTCGGGCGTGCCCCAGGCGGGTGCGCCCTGGTCGGGCGCGCCCCAGGCCGGAGCGGACTGCTCGGGCGCGGCCCAGGCGGGCTGCGCGGGGGCGCCCCAGCCGCCCGGCTCGACCGGCGGGGGCACCTGGGCGGTGGCCCGGCCGGCGGCGGGCTGGCCGCCCGGCGGGGTCCAGGCGGGGGGCTGGTCGTCGGCCCAGGCGGGGGCCGGCTGCGCGGGCCGACCGGCCGGCGGGGGCGGCGCCCAGCCGAGGTCGGGCGCGCCGTACCCGTTGTCCTGCTGCGCCGGGCGGTCGCCGTACGGCACCGGTCCGCCGGCGCCCGGCGACACCTCGCCCGGCTCCTGGCCAGGGCGGTGCGGGGCCTCGGACGTCATGGGTGCGCCTCCTCCATCACATGTCGGCCGCCGATATGCCGATCGGGACCGTCGGCATGGCTGCCGGCGTCGCCGGCAGGTACCGGCCGTGCGGGCTCCCCGCACCGTATCCGGTGGCCGCCCGGAGGCGCCCGGGGGAGCACCGGCCGTCACCGAACGTCACCGGACGATATCGATCGGTTGCTGTCGAGGCGATCGGTCCGGGGGCGGGCGGTTGGCGACCGAGCCCCACCGTACCGGGCGGTGCGGCGAGGTGGAATCCCGGTGTCAATCGACGTGAGACGCCGAAGACCCGCCCGGTGCGCCCCGGGCGGGTCTTCGAACTGGAGGAGGTGAGGAACGTTGGGGAGCGTCAGCTCATGTGACGCTGGGCGATGGCGAGAAGCTCCTCGCGGACCGCGGGCGAGTTGGCGGAACGCAGCGCGTGCTCGATGGCGCGGGCGCGGCGGTTGGCGTCGCGGCGGTTGCGGATTCGCTCGATCATGCTCATCTGGGTCTCTCCTCCTGGCTATTCGGTTGTCAGCCCCTTGATGTGTCTATTGAACCCCAGAACGCCGCCAGATTCCATCGATTATTAGGTGAGCTGAACCACGGACCTAAGGATCGTAGGTCAACCGCCCCGCTCGGCCGAACTTTCTTCCCCCAACGGCAACGGCCGGTGTGCCGGGTGTTCACCCGTGCACACCGGCCGTCTGCCTGGCGCGGTCGGACCGTCAGGTCCAGGCGAGCAGCGCCGCCTCCGGGTCGGCCAGGAAGTCCCCGACGTCGCGGAGGAACTTCGAGCCGAGCTCACCGTCGATGATCCGGTGGTCGAAGGACAGGCCCAGGGTGGTGACCAGGCGCGGCTTGACCTTGCCCTTGTGCACCCAGGGCAGCTCCCGCACCGCGCCGAAGGCGAGGATCGCGGACTCGCCCGGAGGCAGGATCGGCGTGCCGGTGTCGACGCCGAAGACGCCGACGTTGGTGATGGTCAGCGTGCCGCCCGACATGTCGGCCGGCGAGGTCTTCCCCGCCTTGGCCGTCTGCACGAGGTCGGTCATCGCGTCCGCCAGCCCGCGCAGCGAGAGCCGGCCGGCGTCCTTGATGTTCGGCACGATCAGGCCGCGCTCGGTGGCCGCCGCGATGCCCAGGTTCACGTAGTCCTTGACCACGATCTCGTCGCCGGCCCAGGTCGAGTTGACCATCGGGTGACGCTTGACCGCCAGCAGCACCGCCTTGGCGACGAGCAGCAGCGGCGAGACGCGGACGTCCCGCCACTCGCGCCGCTCGCGGAGCCGGTCCAGCGCCTTCATGGCCCGGGTCATGTCGACGGTCAGGAACTCCGTGACGTGCGGGGCGGTGAACGCCGAGCGCGACATGTTCTCGGCGGTGAGCTTGCGTACCCCCTTGACGGGGATGCGCTGCTCGCGGTCGGCGCCGAAGCTCGCGGCGGCCGTGACCGGCGCCGCGACCGTCAGCGGCTCGGCCGCCGCCGGGGCCGACGCCGCCCGCTGTACGTCCTCCCGGGTGATCGAGCCCAGCGGGCCCGACCCGGTCAGCGCGGCGAGGTCGACGCCGAGGTCCTTGGCGAGCTTGCGGACCGGCGGCTTGGCCAGCACCGGGCCGCCGGCCGGCCGGCCGTTGCCGTTCAGCGCGGGCGCCGGGACCACCGGGGCCGGCGCCGGAGCGGGCTGGACCGGGGCGGCCTGGACCGGGGCGGCCGGGGCCGTCGCGGCCTGGGCCGGGACGCCGCCCTTGCGCGGGCGGCGCTTGGCCGGCGCGTTCCGCGGGCCGTAGCCGACCAGCACGGCGGTACGCCCGCCCGGCGCCACGCCACCGATCAGGCCCGGCTCGACCATGCCCTCCTCGGGCGCGACCTCGACGGCGGCCAGCGAGGCCGCCGACGGGGTGGGGAGGTCGGCGGCCGGCGCACCGGTCGTCGACTGCTCGATCGGGCCGGCGTTCGGGTCGGTGTCGATCGCGATGATCGGGCTGCCGACCTCGACCGTGGCGCCCTCCGGGTGGAAGATCGCCTGCACCCGGCCGGCCCACTTCGCCGGGATCTCGACCGCCGCCTTGGCGGTCTCCACCTCGACGATCGGCTGGTTCAGCTCGATGTCGTCGCCCACCTTGACCAGCCAGGCGAGGATCTCGCCCTCGGTCAGGCCCTCGCCCAGGTCGGGGAGGTTGAACTCCTTGATCCGCGACATGCCGCTCACCAGCCGAAGGTGCGGTCGACGGCGTCGAGCACCCGGTCGAGGTCGGGCAGGTACTCCTCCTCGACCCGGGCGGCCGGGTAGGGGGTGTCGAAGCCGGTGACCCGCAGCACCGGGGACTCCAGGGAGTAGAAGCACTCCTCGGTGATCCGGGCGGCGATCTCCGACCCGAGGCCCAGGTTGCCCGGGGCCTCATGGACGACCACGCAGCGGCCGGTGCGTTTCACCGACTCGTACGCGGCGGTCAGGTCCAGCGGCGAGAGCGTACGCAGGTCGACGACCTCCAGCTCCCGGCCGTCCTCGGCGGCGGCGGTGGCCGCGTCCAGGGCGGTACGCACCATCGGGCCGTACGCCAGCACCGTGGCGTCGGTGCCCGGACGGGCGACCCGGGCGGCGTGCAGCGGGTACGCGTCGGCCAGCGGGGCGTCCAGCTCGACCGGGCCCTTCTCCCAGTAGCGCCGCTTCGGCTCCAGGAAGACGATCGGGTCGTCGGAGGCGATGGCCTGCTGGATCATCGAGTACGCGTCCTGCGGGTTCGCGCAGGTCACGACCTTCAGGCCGGCGGTGTGCGCGAAGTACGCCTCGGGCGACTCCGAGTGGTGCTCGACCGCGCCGATGCCACCGCCGTAGGGGATCCGGATGACCATGGGGATCCGTACCTTGCCCTGGGAGCGGTAGTGCATCTTCGCCACCTGCGACACGATCTGGTCGTACGCGGGGTAGACGAAGCCGTCGAACTGGATCTCGCAGACCGGCCGGAAGCCGCGGATGGCCAGGCCGACCGCGGTGCCGATGATGCCGGACTCGGCGAGCGGGGTGTCGATCACCCGCTGGTCGCCGAAGTCCTTCTGGAGGCCGTCGGTGATCCGGAAGACACCGCCGAGCTTGCCGACGTCCTCGCCCATGATGACGACCTTGGGGTCGTTCTCCAGGGCCTTGCGGAGGCCGGCGTTGAGGGCCTTGCCGAGGGTGAGCGTCTCCGTGGCCATCAGTGGGCGCTCCCCTCGAACGACTCCATGTACTTCGAGAACTGGGCCCGCTGCTCGTCGAGCTCCGGGGACCCGTTGGGGTAGACGTGGTCGAACATGGTCACCGGCTCCGGGTTCGGCATGGCGAGCACCCGCTCGCGCAGGTGCACCGACTCGGCGCGGGCCTGCTCGTCGACCTCGGCGAAGAACGACTCGTCGACGATCTGCTGCTTGGTGAGGAACGCCTTCATCCGGGCGATCGGGTCCTTGGCCTGCCAGGCCTCGACCTCGCTGGCGATCCGGTAGCGGGTCGGGTCGTCGGAGGTGGTGTGCGCGCCCATCCGGTAGGTGTACGCCTCGATGAGGCTCGGGCCCTGGCCGTGCCGCGCGTTGTCCAGCGCGTGCCGGGTCACCGCGTACGACGCGAGCACGTCGTTGCCGTCCACCCGGACGCCGGGGAAGCCGAAGCCGCCGGCCCGCTGGTAGAGCGGGACGCGGGTCTGCCGCTCCAGCGGCTCGGAGATGGCGTACTGGTTGTTCTGGCAGAAGAACACCAGGGGGGCGTTGAAGACGCTGGCCCAGACGAACGACTCGTTCACGTCGCCCTGGCTGGTGGCGCCGTCGCCGAAGTAGGCGATCACCGCCTCGCCGTCGTCGCTGCCGGTCTTGCCGTCCATGGCGACACCCATGGCGTACCCGGTCGCGTGCAGGGTCTGCGCCCCGATGACGATCGTGTACATGTTGAACTTGAACTCGTTCGGGTCCCAGCCGCCCTGGTCGACGCCGCGGAACAGGCCGAGCGGCATGATCGGGTCGATGCCCCGGCAGTAGAGGACGCCGTGCTCCCGGTAGGTCGGGAAGGCCATGTCCTGCGTACGCAGCGCCCGGCCGGAGCCGACCTGCGCCGCCTCCTGGCCCAGCAGGCTGGCCCAGAGGCCCAGCTCGCCCTGGCGCTGGAGCGCCGTGGCCTCGGCGTCGAGCTTCCGGACTAGCACGAGGTCGCGGTAGAGCCCGCGGTACTCCTCGTCGGTGAAGTCGACGCGGTACTCGGTCCCGTCCGGGCCGAGCGCGGTCTCGATCCGCTCGCCCTCGGGCGTGAGCAGCTGCACGAGCTCCGGTTCGCCTGTGGCGGCGGCGCGCTTGGTACGGGGTGCGGCCCGCCTGGTGCGGGTGGCGGCCCCGGGGTCGCCCTTTGCCATCCGTCTCTCCCTGTCTGGTCTGCGCCGGCGCCGGGGGGTGACCCGTGCCGCGCACATCGTGCGCCCGACCCGGCTGGTGCCGGGTCGGTCCCTGGCGGCCGCGCCTAGCCCCGGTGAGGGTTGCCGCGCGGCGTGAGCCGGGTCCGATCAGGAGCCCGACCCGGGAGCGCCGGCGCCGTACCGCACCAGCCGCGGGGTGCGCGGAGGTAGCGGCTGCGTTGCCGTCGTGCCTGAATGATTGCAGAGGAGGTGAGCGGGCCCACAGTATGGCCTCCTCCGCCGGTGACGTTCCGTCTCGTTCGCGACTCATAGACGCATTTGTCTGGTGAGCCGTCCTCGATCGACGGACAATTTGTGTGTCGACACGCTGTGGTGGCTGGTGAACTGAGCGTCACTGGTTCAAGCTGGCGATAACCCCCGCGCGGCATTTGTCCGTTTGGCCTGCGCCGGGTTTCCGCCCTGTCGACGCGTACGAGGAGAATGCCGGTGTCCGAGCCGCCAGAGGGTCCTCCGGGTACTCCGTTCCTCGGCCGGCACCGGGCGGTGCCCCGATCCGGCTACCGGCGGGTGGTCGGTGCCCACCGCGCACACGGCCTGGGCGGCCCGAGCCGCGGCTACCTGTTCACCGTCGCCCTGCTGGCCGGCACCGCCTCGATGCCCATCCTCGCGGCCTTCAGCGCCGGATCGGCCACCGTGGGAAACAGCGCCCTCCCGGACAGCAGCACGCCGTTCATCCCGACCCCCTCGGTCGGCCCGGTGGTCATCCCGCTGCCGGAGGGGAACCAGTCCCCCCTGCCGCCCAGCCGGACGCCCGTTCCCGGCCCGGCGGCCACCACCGTGCCTCCCGTGCCGGTGCTCCCCGCCGCGCCGGCCCTGCCCGACGACAGCGACCTCGGCTCCCGCCGGTCCCGCCCGGCCGCCCCCGCGCCCGTGCCGGTGCCCCGCGCGACCCGGACCACGCCGGCCGGCTCGCCGCGCCCGTCGCCGGTGCCGTCGCCCTCGCCGTCCGGCCCGGCCACCCCGGAGCCGAGCCCCAGCCCGACCGCCGAACCCACCAGCAGCTCACCGGAGCCGACCCTGGCGCCGTCGCCGACCGACGGGCCGGACGCGACGACGGCGCCGCCGGATGGCACCCCGTCACCGACCGGCACGCCGCCGGAGGAGTCGCCCACGCCGACGCCCAGCCCGCGCGCCGACCCGGACCCGAGCGCCCCGGCGTCGGCCAGCGCCGACCCGACCGCCACCGCGGCCTGATCCGCAGTGGTTCGCAGGGGTCAGGCCGGGTCGTCGGTGAGGCGGTGGCGGTTCGCCTCGATCCAGGCGTCCAGCGCGACCGGATCGTCCGGGTCGACGCCGTCCGCCATGAGCTGCGCCACCGCCGCCGTGGCCGGGCTGCGCCGCTCGCCGGTGCTGTAGAGCCGGGCGAACTCGGGGACCATCTCCGCGACCGCCTCGTCCGTGCGGGTGGCCGCCGCCGCCGGCAGCCCCCGCTGGCGGGCCGCGTACGCCGCCCAGCCGCGTAGCACCCGGGGCAGCATGGCCGCGTCGTCCATGTCCAGCACGGCCCGGCGGTGCACCCAGTCGAGGAGGAACAGCTCGGCCACCGTCGGGCTCCACCGCATCGGGTCGGCGTCCGGGAAGCTCGCCGCGTGGTCCAGCAGCAGGCCCAGGCAGAAGTGCAGCGAGGCCAGCTCCCCGTCGGCCACCCGGTCCAGGCCGAACCGGACGGCCTCCGGCGAGCCGAGGAAGGCCCGGACCAGCCGGGTCCGTACCTCGTCGGTGAGCGGCGGGACGTCGGCCGTCGCCGCCGGCAGGGCCGGGCCGGGAAGCGTGGCCAGCCGGGCGCCCACAAGCGCCCGGTCGGTGGCCAGCGAGCCCTGGGCGGGCAGCTCCCCGAGGTCGTCGGTGACCGCCAGGTGACGGCCCACCTCGGCGCGCATCCGGGCCGGGTCCTCGGTGCGGAACCAGGTGAACTCGTCCTCGGTGCAGATCTCCCGGGCCTGCTCGACGATCCGGGCGGCCGGGCCGCCGACGAACACGTCCTTGGTGATCCCGATGTTGTGGTCGACCAGGGCGACCAGGGCGTGCTCCGGCCCGCCCTCGGCGTCGTCGTAGGCGAAGGTGGCCAGGTAGGAGGTCTGGTCGCCGTACACGTCGCCGTACGACCAGGCGCCGGTGAGGTGCACCCGGCCGAGCTGGCCGGCCCAGGCCGGGGCGTACGCGCCCGGGCGGACCCGGGCGGCTCCCTCGGCGTCCGGCACGAGGGCGGCGAAGACGGCACGGATGGTGGTCGCGGCGGCGCTGCGGCGGCGCGAGGTGGCGGTGAGGAAGCCGGCCACGAACTCGCGGACGGCGTTCTCCCGGTCGGTCTCGGCAACGGCGTAGACGCTGCCGAGCAGCGCGGCGCCGAGCATCTCCGCGTCCAGGGCGGAGTCGAGCCTCGTCACGTCGCGAGCGGCGTGCAGCACCGCCTCGTAGGGGGTCTGTGGCGTGGCCATGCACCGACCCTACGCCGTGCGCCGGGCCGGGACACCGGTCAGCACGCCGGGCCCGCCGTGCCGGCGCTCAGCCCCGGGCCGCCTCCCGCAGCGCCTCGCGCGCCTCGGCGTAGCGGGCCAGCACCGCCCAGACCGGGTTCAGCACGTACTTCTCGCCGACGCTGCCCACCGAGGTGAGCAGCCGCCGCTCCGCCCGCTGCCGGGCGCGCCGCGCCGCCCACCGGATCACCGGCCGGCTCAGCGCCGCGACCAGCAGCCCGGCCAGCAGGCCGCCGAGCAGCAGCGCGGTGGGCCAGGGCACCTCGCCGAGGTCGGGGTAGTCCAGGGCGGGCAGGCCGAGGATGCGCAGCGCGTAGCCCAGCACCAGCCAGGCCAGGCCGGCCAGCGCCGCGAGGGTGACCAGCCACTGGAGCGCGCCGACCACCCGCCACCAGGTCGGCCGGCGGTCCATGCCCAGGTCGGTGGCGGCCACCGCGTGGTCCAGCGCGTCCGGCAGGTCGGCCAGCCGGGACCGGGCCGCGGCGGTCACCGCGGCCGGCCAGGGCGCCGGCAGGTCGGCGGCGGACCGGTCGGCCACCGCGCGGATGGCCAGGTTGAGCGCCGAGCGCTGCGCGGCGGTGGCATCGGGTACGGAGGTGGCCGCGACCAGGCTCTCCGCCGGCGCGTCGGCGCCCCCGCCGGGCAGGTGCAGCCGGCGCAGCGGGTCCGGCCGCAGCTTCCGCCAGCCGCGGACCAGCGGCCAGCCGGTGCTGCCGACCGCCCGGTGCCGGTACGCCCCCTCGACCGCCTCGGCCACCGTCGGCACCCCGGCCGATCCGGCGAGCGCCGTGGTGAGCTGCCGCGCGGAGGCGTCACCCGGCCCGCTGCGGGGCGCCTCCGGCCCGACCAGCGGTTCGAGTTCGGCCACCACGGCGTCGACGTCGCCGGCCAGCCGGCGCAGCGCGGCCTGCCGTTCGGCGACCGTACGCTCCAGCTCGGCGCGGAGCCCGTCCAGCCCGGCCGGGTCCACGGCCACGGTGGGCAGCAGCGGGACCCCCTCCAGCCCGTCGGCGTCGAGCAGCCGGCGCAGGTCGCCGAGGACGCGGGGCAGCTCGGCCGGGGGCAGGCGGTCGGCCTGGTTGAGCACCACCACCGTCACGTCCCGGTGCCGGTGGAACTCGCGCAGGTAGCTGGTGTGGATCACGCGGTCGGCGTACTTCTGCGGGTCGACCACCCAGACCACCAGGTCGACAAGGCCGAGCAGCCGGTCCACCTCCAGCCGGTGGGTCCGCTGCACCGAGTCGAAGTCGGGCAGGTCCAGCAGGACGAGGCTGTGCAGGGCGGACTCGTCGTCGCCGTCCAGTGGGCTCTCCCGGACGAACCGGTGCCGGGGCAGCACCCCGATCCAGTCGAGCAGCCGGGACGCGCCGTCCAGCTGGCCCCAGACGCAGGCGTGCGCCACCCCGGTGGTCGGCCGGCGCACGCCCACCGGGGAGAGGTCCAGCCGGGCGAGGGCGTTGAACAGGCTCGACTTGCCGCTGCCGGTCGCCCCGGCCAGCGCGACCACGGTGTGGTGGCCGGAGAGGGCGAGCCGGGTGCCGGCCCGCTCGACAACGGTGTGCGCGCCGACCAGCTGGGCGTCGGGCACCTGGCCGTCGACGGCGCCGAGGAAGCGCCGGAGCGCCTGGAGGCGCGCGATCAGGACGTCGGGGTCGACCCGCTGGCCGCCCCGGAACGCCTCCCGCATCCGGCCGACGATGTTGCTCACGCGCGCCCGCCCTGGTCGGCGGCGGGCAGCACCGGGCCCGACGTGCCGGAGAGGCCGGCGCGGTGCCGGGCCTTCTCCACCTCGCCGGCGGCCCGGCGCAGCGCGTCGCCGGTCTCGGCGGCCGGGCGGGCCTCGGCGGTGCGGGCGAGGAACCGGTCGGCCTCCTCCGTCAGCAGCGCGCCGATCCGGCTCAGCAGGTCCACCCGCGCCTTGCTGGCCAGGTTGCGGACCGCCTGGTCGCCGAAGATCGCCTGGAGGACCGCCTGAGCGGCGACCGTGGTGCCGGCGCCGGTGGCGACCTCCAGGCCGGTCGGGATGAAGGCGGTGGCCGCGAAGACCGCGATCATGACGGCCAGGCCGGTGGCGTTCACCGCGTACGCGGCGGTGCGGGCCACGAAGCGGCGGTCGCCGCCCTCGGCCCGGACCAGCTCCAGCACGCCCCGCTGCCAGTCGCGGACCAGCCGCTCGGCGCGCTCGGGCAGGTCGGCCGAGGGGTGCGCCATCTCCGGTTCGAGCAGCGCCGCCCCGGCCGGATGCGCCTTCCACCCGGTGTACGCGTTCTCCGCCGCCTCGGCGGCCACCCCGCGCAGCAGCGTGACGAGCTGCGACTCGATGGCGTTCCGCAGCTCGGCGGCCGGGGCCGGGCGGCCGGTGACCGCGGCGACCAGCCGGTCGCGCAGCCGGCCGATCCGCGCCTCCAGGCTGCGGAAGAACTCGCCGGTGCCGACGAACTCCTGCCAGCGGGCCAGCACCTCGCCGCGCAGCAGCCGGCCGTCCTTGAGCCCCTGGTCGACGGTCCGTTCCGCCCCCCGGTAGGCCGCCCGGACCCGCTCGTCGAGCGCGTCGGCGGCGGCCACCTGCTCGTCGGCGGCGTCGGCCAGCGCGTCCACGGTGGGGTGCAGGGCGGCCAGCGCGCCGTCGAGGGTCTGCCGGACCACCGCCGAACGGGCCTCGGCGTCGGCGGCGAGCCGGGCGAACCAGGCGCCCAGCGGGGCGGTGACCCGGTCGGGGAGCAGCCCCTGCCCGTCCACCCAGGTCTCCGGCAGCACGAACAGCGGCGCCGCGCCCAGATCCTGCGCGGCGAGCATCTCCGACAGGTGGGCGGCGATCTCGTCGGCGGCCTCCGGGGGCACCCGGTCGAGGACCATGGCCACGGCCGTGCCCCGGGCCCGGGCGCTGCGCAGCAGCTCCCACGGGACGGCGTCGGCGTAGCGGGCGGCCGTGGTGACGAAGAGCCAGAGGTCGGCGGCGGCCAGCAACTGACCGGCGAGCGCCCGGTTGGCGTCGACCACCGAGTCGATGTCGGGCGCGTCGAGGAAGGCCAGCCCGGCCGGAAGCGCGGGGGCGGTGACCAGCTGGAGGGTGCCCGGGTGCTCGCTCGGCTCGGTGGTGCGGGTCAGGCCGGGCAGCAGCTCGCCCTGGCGGAACCAGGCGGCGTCGGCCGGGTTGCAGACCAGCACCGGCGAGCGGGTGGTCGGGCGCAGGACGCCGGCGGCGCTGACCCGCGCCTGGACCAGACTGTTGACGAGCGTCGACTTGCCGGCGCCCGTCGAGCCGCCGACCACGACCAGCAGCGGGGCGTCGAGGCGGGCGAGCCGGGGCAGCAGGTAGTCGTCGAGCTGGTCGGTGAGGCCGGCGGCGGTGCGCCGGGCCGGCTCGGCCGAGGGCAGGGCCAGCGGGAACCGGGCCGCCCCGATCGCGGCCCGCAGGCCGGTGAGTGCGGCGGGCAGACCCCCCGCGTCGGCAGGCGGGTCCTGACCGGCGTCGGGTCCGGTGCGGGCTGCGACGGCGGGCGCGCCGGCATGGGTGGCGGGATCGCCGTGCGTCGTCACCGCTAAAGCGTGCCCGACCGACGCAAGGTAAGACAACCGGACGGTAATAACGGTCAGGTTGCGTCGGGTCGGCTCAACCTCGACTTGCGGATTGCCGGGCGCGTGGCACTATTGAGTCAAGTTCACTCAACTTGTGGTGCGGTCGCTGCGGGCGACCCGCCGGGCAGGCCCGTTGACCTGCTCACCGTTACGAAGCGAGGAAGCGAACATGGCACGTGCGGTCGGCATCGACCTCGGCACGACGAACTCCTGCGTCAGCGTTCTCGAGGGCGGTGAGCCCACCGTCATCGCCAACGCGGAGGGCTCGCGGACGACCCCCTCGATCGTCGCGTTCGCCCGCAACGGCGAGGTGCTCGTCGGTGAGGTCGCCAAGCGCCAGGCGGTGACGAACCCGGACCGGACCATCCGCTCGGTCAAGCGGGAGATCGGCACCAACTGGACCGTCGACATCGACGGCAAGAAGTACACCCCGCAGGAGATCTCGGCCCGCACGCTGATGAAGCTCAAGCGGGACGCCGAGGCGTACCTGGGTGAGCAGATCACCGACGCGGTCATCACCGTGCCGGCCTACTTCAACGACGGCCAGCGGCAGGCCACCAAGGAGGCCGGCGAGATCGCCGGCTTCAACGTGCTGCGGATCGTGAACGAGCCGACCGCGGCGGCCCTGGCGTACGGCCTCGACAAGGGCTCCAAGGAGCAGACCGTCCTGGTCTTCGACCTGGGTGGCGGCACCTTCGACGTCTCGCTGCTGGAGCTGGCCGAGGGCGTCATCGAGGTCAAGTCCACCAGCGGTGACAACCACCTCGGTGGTGACGACTGGGACCAGCGGATCATCGACCACCTGGTGAAGACCTTCCGCGGCGAGCACGGCATCGACCTGTCCCAGGACAAGATGGCCATGCAGCGGCTCAAGGAGGCGGCCGAGAAGGCCAAGATCGAGCTGTCCGCCGCCACCACCAGCAACATCAACCTGCCGTACATCACGGCCGGCGCGGCCGGCCCGCTGCACCTCGACGTGACGCTGAGCCGCGCCGAGTTCCAGCGCATGACGCAGGACCTGCTGGACCGCTGCAAGGGCCCGTTCGAGCAGGCCGTCAAGGACGCCGGGATCAAGATCTCCGATGTCGACCACGTCATCCTGGTCGGCGGCTCGACCCGGATGCCGGCCGTGACCGACCTGGTCAAGCAGCTCACGGGCCGCGACCCGAACAAGGGCGTCAACCCGGACGAGGTCGTCGCCGTCGGCGCCGCCCTCCAGGCCGGTGTCCTCAAGGGTGAGGTCAAGGACGTCCTGCTGCTCGACGTGACCCCGCTGAGCCTGGGCATCGAGACCAAGGGCGGCATCTTCACCAAGCTCATCGAGCGCAACACCACCATCCCGACCAAGCGCTCCGAGGTCTTCACCACGGCCGACGACAACCAGCCGTCGGTGCTGATCCAGGTGTTCCAGGGCGAGCGGGAGATCGCGGCCTACAACAAGAAGCTCGGCACCTTCGAGCTGACCGGCCTCCCGCCGGCGCCCCGCGGCGTGCCGCAGATCGAGGTCACCTTCGACATCGACGCCAACGGCATCGTCAACGTGCACGCCAAGGACCTGGGCACCGGCAAGGAACAGAAGATGACGATCACCGGCGGCTCGTCGCTGCCGAAGGACGACATCGAGCGGATGCGCCGGGACGCCGAGGAGCACGCCGACGAGGACAAGCGGCGCCGCGACGAGGCCGAGACCCGCAACGTGGCCGAGGCGCTCCAGTGGCAGACCGAGAAGTTCCTCGCCGAGAGCGGCGACAAGCTGCCCGCCGAGAACCGTGACCAGCTCAACGAGGCGCTCGGCGAGCTGCGCAGCGCCCTCGGCGGCCAGGACATCGAGAAGATCAAGGCCGCGCACGAGAAGCTGGCACAGGTCTCCCAGCAGGCCGGCTCGCTGCTCTACTCGCAGCAGCAGGGCGAGCAGGCCGCCCCGGGCGCGGCCGGGCCGGGTGCGGGCGCCGGTGCGCCCGGTGGCGCCCAGGCCGGCGGCCCCGACGACGTGGTCGACGCGGAGATCGTGGACGAGGACAAGAAGTGACGTTCGGTCCCGGACACGTTTCTCGCAGAGGGATGAGGTAGCCGCATGACGGAGAAGCCACGAGCCGCCGACCCGGGCTCCACCGGGTCGGCGCCGGGTGGCTCCGCGACCGCCGGCAAGGGCGCCGGTGAGGAGCCGCGGGTCGTCATCCGTGACAAGCGCAAGATCGGCAAGACCACCGAGACCACCGAGACCACCGAGCAGGCGGTGACCGACACGTCGGCCGCCGACGCCGCGGCCGACGCGCCCGCCGAGGGGCTGGTCGAGGAGGCCGAGGTCGTGGTCGACGAGATCGAGGGCGAGGCCGACGCCCCGGTCTCCGGCCCGCCGGTGGTGGACGCCCCGGCCCAGCCGAGCGAGGAGTCCGCCCCGGCGAACGCCCCGCTCGGGGCCGAGCTGGAGTCCCTCCGGGCCGAGCTGGACGAGCGGACCCGCGACGTCCAGCGGGTGTCGGCGGAGTACGCCAACTACCGCAAGCGGGTCGACCGGGACCGCAGCCTGGTCCAGGAGCAGGCGACCGGCACGGTGCTGACCGCGCTGCTGCCGATCCTGGACGACCTGGACCGGGCCCGCGAGCACGGCGACCTGGTGGGCCCCTTCGGCAGCGTGGCCGACCAGCTCACCGCCGCGCTGGCCAAGTTCGGCCTGACCGCCTTCGGCGAGCAGGGTGACCCGTTCGACCCGACCCGGCACGAGGCGGTGGCGCACCAGACCTCCGCCGACGTGACCGAACCGACCTGCGTGCAGGTCATGCGCCGGGGTTACCAGCTCGGCGAACGGCTGCTGCGGCCCGCCCTGGTCGCGGTCGCCGATCCGGAGTAGTGCCGACCCGTGACGTCCCGCCCGCCCACACCGGGCGGGCGGGACGACCGGGGTACGTCCCGTGGAAGGGGGTGGACCGGTGAGTTCCAAGGACTGGATCGAGAAGGACTACTACGCCGCGCTGGGCGTGGAGAAGTCCGCCTCCTCGGACGAGATCAAGAAGTCGTACCGGAAGCTGGCTCGGGAGTCGCACCCGGACCACAACCCCGGGGACCCGAAGGCCGAGGAGCGGTTCAAGGCCGTCTCCGAGGCGTACGCCGTGCTCGGCGACGAGAAGAAGCGCCGCGAGTACGACGAGATGCGCTCCCTCTTCGGCTCGGGCGCCTTCCGGCGCAACGCCCGCGGCGCGGGCCAGCCCGGCGGCATGCCGTTCGACGTCTCCGACCTGTTCGGCGGCGGGGCGGCCGGCGGCGAGGCCCGGTTCGGTGGCGGCGGCCTGGGTGACCTGTTCAGCTCGATCTTCACGGGTGGGGGCGCCGGCGGCGCGACCCGTCCGCGCGGCCCGGCCCGGGGTCGGGACGTCGAGACCGAGGTGGCGCTCGACTTCCCCGACGCGGTCCGCGGCGTCACCCTGCCGCTGACCCTGCGTGCCCCCGGTGTCTGCGACACCTGCCACGGCAACGGGGCCAAGCCCGGCACCCAGCCGGTGGCCTGCCCGGTCTGCCACGGCGCCGGGGTGACCACCCGCAACCAGGGGTCGTTCAGCTTCTCCGAGCCGTGCCGCAACTGCCAGGGCGTCGGCACCATCGTCGAGGAGAAGTGCCCCGAGTGCCAGGGCACCGGCGGGGTCACCAAGACCCGCACCCTGAACGTGCGCTTCCCGGCGGGCGTGGCCGACGGCCAGCGCATCCGGCTGGCCGGCCGGGGCGAGCCCGGCGAGCGGGGCGGCCCGGCGGGCGACCTGTTCGTGCACGTGAAGGTCCGCCCGGACGAGCTGTTCGGGCGCACCGGGGACGACCTGACCCTGACCGTGCCGATCACGTTCGCGGAGGCGGTGCTCGGCACCGACCTGCGGGTGCCGACCCTGGACGGCACGGTGACCCTGCGGGTGCCGCCGGGCACACCCGGCGGTCGGGTGCTGCGCGCCCGGGGCAAGGGCGTCGTACGCAAGGACGGCCGCGCCGGTGACCTGCTGGTCACCCTCGACGTGGTGGTCCCCGCGACGCTGTCCGACGAGGCGCGGGCGGCGCTGGAGACGTTCGCGGAGCAGACCCCGCCGGCGGCGCGGGAACATCTCGACGCGCGGGTGCGTCGATTCAGTTGACCGGGTGACGAGGCAGCGGAGGTGAGCGGGGATGTCGCAGGAGTTCGTCGGCTCGGGTGACCCTGCCTACGAGGCCAAGGTGCTGATGATCTCGGTGGCGGCGCGGATGGCGGGAATGCACCCGCAGACCCTCCGCCAGTACGACCGGCTGGGCCTGGTGCAGGCCGGCCGGGCGGCCGGTGGCGGTCGCCGGTACAGCGTCCGGGACGTGGTGCTGCTCCGCGAGGTGCAGCGGCTCAGCCAGGACGACGGGATCAACCTGGCCGGGGTCAAGCGGATCATCAACCTGGAGCGGTTGCTCGAGGAGGCCCAGCAGCGGGTCGCCCGGCTGGAGGCGGAGCTGGACGCCGCGTACCGCCGGATCGCCGAGCTGGAATCGCTGGGTGGCTTCTCCCGCGGCGACCTCGTCCCCACCAACCGCACCTCCACGGCGCTCGTGGTCTGGCGTCCCCGCCGTACCCCCGAGCGCTGACCGCACCCACCGACTCAGGCCGGCGCGCGCCCCGTTGGGCCGCGCCGGCCTTCGCTTGCGCCGACCCGCCGGCAGACGCGTGTGGTTGGGCGAAATTCGGGTGCGGCAGGGGTCGGTTCGGTAGCCTGTGAATGCGGCCAAGCGCCTCAATTCGGACTCCGAACTGGCAGGGGGAGCCATGGCGGAATCGGCGAAGACGGTGGCGGAACGGGCGGAGGAACGGCTGGAAGAGGTGGCCGAGAACGTCCGGCAACGGTTCGACCGGGTGACCAGGGGCGGTTTCACCGACAAGATCCGGGAAGGGCGCTTCCTGGACCAGGTTGACCACGGCGTCGACCGGGCCAGGGACGACGAGCGACGCAGGAAGCAGGGCGGATCGACCGGCTGACGATCCGCGACGTGCGGGCCGGGACCCACGGGGGGTCCCGGCCCGTTCGCCGTCCCCAAGCAGAAGAAGGAAGAACTAGAGCCGCCGGTTCTCCCGCACCAGGCCGCCCTCGCACCAGTCGCGGTAGGCGAACAGGTCCGGTCGGGCGAGCAGCACCCGGCTGTTGTGCGCCCAGTTGCGCATCAGCTCGTCGCCGGCCCGCTCGGCCTGCTCGACGAGCTTGCGGAAGCGGCGCTTCGGGTGGGCCCGGAAGTTCGTCCGGATGCCGTCGGCGGCGTAGATGTAGAGGCAGTGCAGGGCGAACCGGCGGGCCGGGCAGGCCGGGTCCATGGCCAGGTCGAAGAGCGTCTGCACCAGGTGGTCCCCGGCGACCAGCAGGTCCCAGTCCGGTGGCATCGAGGTGAGCGGGACCGAGTCCGGCTGGTAGGCCCACGCCCGCAGTTCGGCGGGCGAGGGGTCGACGGGGTTGGCGAAGCCGTGGAACGTCTCTTCCTGCACGCTCACCGGCCAACCTTCCGCTAACGCTGGCGGGGGCACCGGCCACCCGCGGTCCCTGGCTGCTGGGGCGACACGTTAACGCGGTTTCGCGGGGTGGCGGTAGACCTTCCCGGAATCAATTCGACAACCGTTGGCCGGGCCGGGTCCACCGTATGGTCGACCCGGCCCGGCCGAGGTCAGTCGGCCACCGTCGCCGGCACCGGCCGGCGGGCCGCGGCGCGCCGCCGCAGCCAGAGCTTGAACCAGGGCAGGTCGGGCAGACGGGCCAACATCGGCCCGGTCACCACGGTGATCAGCACGTACGCCGTGGCGAGCGCGGCCAGCCGCGGCTCGACGGGGTACGCGGCGGCGACGGCCAGCCCGGCGATGACGATGGAGAACTCGCCGCGGGGGGTGAGCGCGAAGCCGGCCCGCCAGCGACCGGGCTCTGCGATCCCGGCCCGGCGGGCGGCGAGGTAACCGGTGGCCAGCTTCGTCCCCATGGTGACCACGGCCAGCAGCAGCGCCGGCAGCAGCACCGGCGGCATGTCGAGCGGGTCGGTGACCAGGCCGAAGAAGACGAAGAAGACCGCGGCGAAGAGGTCCCGCAGCGGCGAGAGCAGTTCGGTGGCGTGGTGCGCCACCGGCCCGGACAGGGCGATGCCGACGAGGAACGCGCCGACCGCGGCGGAGACCTGGAGCTTGGCCGCGACCCCGGCGACGAGCAGGGTGAGGCCGAGCACCCCGAGCAGGAGCGCCTCCGGGTCCTTCGCCGAGAGCGCGCTGGAGATCAGGTGGCCGTACCGGATGGCGACGGCCAGCACGACGACCACGGTGAGCACCGCGACGGCGAGCGCGACGCCGCCCTTGACGAGGCCGACCCCGGCGAGCAGCGCGGTGACCAGCGGCAGGTAGAGGGCCATCGCCAGGTCCTCGATCACCAGGACGGAGAGGATCACCGGGGTCTCCCGGTTACCGACCCGGCCGAGGTCGCCGAGCACCTTCGCGATCACACCGGACGAGGAGACCCAGGTGACGCCGGCGAGCACCACGGCGGCCACCCAGCCCCAGCCGAGCAGGAGGGCGAAGGCGAAGCCGGGCAGCGCGTTGAGCACCGCGTCGATGAGGCCGGCCGGCGCGGCCGACCGGAGGTTGCCCACCAGTTCGTTGGCGCTGTATTCCAGGCCGAGCATGACCAGCAGCAGGATCACGCCGATCTCCGCGCCGACGGCGAAGAACTCCTCGCTGGCGTTGAGCGGCAGCAGGCCGCCGTGGCCGAAGGCGAGGCCGGCGAGCAGGTAGAGGGGGATGGGTGAGACACCGAAGCGGCGGCTGAGGCGGCCGAGCAGGCCGAGCAGGAGCAGCAGCGCGCCGACCTCGACGAGCAGCGTTGTGGTTTCGTGCATCCGCGCCTCAGCCGTCCGGGTCGGCTTCGGCGAGGATCGCGGTGACCCCGTCGAGCCCCTGCCGGGTGCCGACCACGACGACCACGTCACCGGCGTCGAACCGGAAGGTGGGGTCGGGCGAGACGATCACCTCGCCCTGTCGCAGCACCGCCACGATGGAGGCGCTGGTGCGGGTCCGTGCCTTGGTGTCGCCGAGCCGCCTGTTGACGTAGCGGGAGCCGGCCGGGATGGCGATCTGCTCGGTGAGCAGCCCGGCGGCCTGGTCGCGCAGCCCGGCGAGCTGGCCGAGCATCAGCGACGCGCCGAGGATGTCGGCGAGCGCCTCCGCCTCGTCGTCGGTAAGCGGTATGTCGTGCTGGCAGGAGTCGGGATCGTCCGGGTCGTACAGGACCAGGTCGCGGCGGCCATTGCGGTGGGAGACCACGCCGAGCCGGCGGCCGGATTCCGTCATCAGATCGTGACGGACGCCGATCCCCGGTAGGGCAGTCTGTTCGACACGTACTCGCACCCGCGCAAGGCTACCGTGCGGAGGAGGGGACCATGATCGGTCGCAGAGTGCTCCCGAGCATCGGTCTGCTGCTGGTCCCGGCGCTCACGGCCTGTTCGATCGGTGACGTCCGCCGGCCGCCGCCCGACCGGTCGTCCGCGTCCCCGCGGCCGGCGCCGACCGTGCCGGCGCCGTCGCGGGCCGTCGGCTTCGACGAGGTACGCCAGGTCCGGGTCGCCGTCGACCGCCGCTACGACCGCCCGTTCGTGGAGTTCGTCGACGCCGATCACGGGTACGCCCTCTTCGCCGCCTGCGACGGCGTGCCACCCGGCCGCGGCTGCACCGCCCTGCTCTACGCCACGGTGGACGGCGGCCGTAGCTGGCAGGTGCTGCGGCATCCCCGTCCGGTGGCGGAGGACCAGCAGCTCTACGCGGTGCCGGGGGCGCTGGTGCTGCTCGCCGAGCCGTACGGCTGGTACACCTCGACCGACGGCGGGGCCAGCTTCGTCCACACCACCGGTGGGGAGCCGGCGGCGCTGGTGGCGGCCCGGGGTCGCTTCCAGGTGGTCGAGGGGCTCGGTGCGGTGGCCGAGTGGGACGGCGCCGCCCTGCGGCCGTTGCCCACCCAGCCGGCCGTGCCCGGGTTGAACACCGTGGGCCACTCCGGGGACCTCGTGGTGGCGGCCGGCACGCGGGACGGCCGGCCGGCAGCCGCGCTGTCCCGGGACGCGGGCCGGCACTGGGTGTCGACGCCGTTGCCCTGGCGGGGCGACGAGGTGGGGGTGCTCCGCGCGGTGATCGCGCCGGACGGTGGCGCGTGGCTGGTCGGGGAGCGCCCGGACCGGACGGGCTTCCCGGCGCTCTGGCGGCTGGTGGGCGGCCGGGAGTGGGCGCTGGTCGGCGCCGCCGGGCATCCGGCGCAGGCCCGCTCGGTGGCGCCGCTCGGTGCCGAGCTGGTGGCGGTGACGAGCCCGGACGGGGTGGGTGTGGTGGCCGGGGGTCGCTACTACCGGGTCGACTGGCCGCTCACCGGGGAGCACCATCTCACGGTGCTCGGCGACGGCACGATCCTCGCCCGGGGGCCGGACGACGTGGTGGTGGGCACGGGCTGGACCGCCAACCGGCGCTGGGTCCGGGTGGTGCTGGCCGGGGACTGACGGTTCGTCGCCGGGCTGCTCCGGCCCGGCGACGAACACGTCGACTGTCAGCGGAGCCCGGCGAAGAACTGCCGGATGTCGCCGACCAGCACGTCGGTCGCCTCGTGCGCGGCGTAGTGGCCGGCGACGTCCCCACGCCGCTCGGGCCCGGCCTCGAAGGTGTGCCAGCTGACGATGTTGGCGTGGTCCCGGTCGGCGAACCGACGGATCGACTGGAAGTCGCCGGGGAACATCGCCACCGCGGTCGGCACGGTGGTCGGCCCGGCCGGCTGCTCGGTGGCGTGCGCGTCCTCCCAGTAGAACCGCATCGCCGAGGCGGCCGTGCCCGTGAACCAGTAGATCGCGACGTTGGCCAGGACGAAGTCCGGGTCGAGGCTCTCGTCGAGCAACTGCCCGTTCCACGCCAGCAGGCCGACCGGCGAGTCGGCCAGCGCGAACGCCAGGGTCTGCGGCTGCTGGCTCTGCACCTGGTTGAAGGAGAACTTGTTCTCGTAGAACCACTGGAGGTGCTTCAGCGCGGCCTGGTCGGTCTCGGTGAGCCCGGCGAATTCGGCCGGGTCGCCGGACGGGAAGGAGAAGAGCTGGGTGACGTGCACGCCGAGCACGTGGTCCGCGTCGAGGCGGCCCAGTTCGGGCGAGACCATCGAACCGGCGTCGTTGCCGACCGCGCCGTACCGGTCGTACCCGAGGCGGGCCATCAGCGTCGCCCAGGCCCGGGCGGTGCGGTAGCGGTTCCAGCCGGCGCTGCGGGTCGGACCGGAGAAGCCGAAGCCGGGCAGTGACGGGATCACCAGGTGGAACGCCGGCGCGTCCGGATCGGCCGGCTCGGTGAGCGGGGCGATCACGTCGAGGTACTCGACCACCGAGCCGGGCCAGCCGTGGGTGAGCACGAGCGGGGTGGCGTCCGGCCGGGACGACCGGACGTGCAGGAAGTGGATCTCCTCGCCGTCGATGCCGGTGACGAACTGCGGGTGGGCGTTCAGTCGTGCCTCGACCGCCCGCCAGTCGAACTTCTCCAACCAGTACGTCGCCAGCTCGCGGACCCGATCCGTCGCCATGCCGTACGCACCACCGACGCCCGGCAGCTCGCCGGGCCAGTTGGTCCGGCGCAGCCGGTCGGCGAGGTCGTCCAGCGCGGCCTGCGGAATCTCGACGCGGTACGGGCGGATGGCGGTGTCCGTCATGACTGCTCCTTCAGAACGGAATGCTTCGTTCCGTTTAACAGTAGCAGAGCGGAACGATCCGTTCCAGTGCTAATCTCGGTGCATGCCGAATCCGATCGACACCCCGCCGCTCGCCGGCCGACGTGCCCAGGCGGCCCGCAACGACGCGGTGATCCTGGAGGCCGCCCGCGCCGTCTTCCTCGATGACCCGAAGGCGCCCATCGCCGCCGTCGCCGAGCGGGCCGGCGTCGGCATCAGCGCCCTCTACCGGCGGTACGCCGGCAAGGAGGACCTGCTGCGCAAGCTCTGCGACGACGGGTTGCGGCGGTTCATCGCGGCGGCCGAGGAGGCCGCCGGCGAGCCGGACGACTGGGCGGCGTTCGCCGGTTTCCTGGCGCGCGTCGTCGACGCCGACGTGCACTCCCTCACCGTGCACCTGGCCGGCACCTTCAGCCCGACCGAGGAGATGGGCCGGGCCGCGGTACGCGCGAACGAGCTGGTCGAGGGGCTGGTGGAGCGGGCGCGGGAGGCCGGGCGGCTCCGGCCGGACGTGGTGGCGCAGGACGTCGGCCTGCTGTTGGAGGCGTGCGCCGCGATTCGCGTACCCGATCCGGAGCGGACCCGGCAGTTGCGTCGCCGCCACCTGGCGCTGCTGCTGGCCGGTCTCGCGCAGGCCGAGCCGCCGCTGCCCGGGCCGCCGCCGGCCGCCGGGGAGTTCGACTGGCGCTGGAAGCGCCGGGAGTGAGCCGGGTCACACCTCCGGAGTTGAGCGGAATAGACTCAACTCTGGTTGTGTCTCTCCCAGTGGACACGCCGATCCGGGGGAGCCCATGAACACGGAACGACTCACCACCAAGAGCCGCGAGACCATCACCGGCGCCGTCGCGCTGGCGAACCAGCGCGGGCACGCCACCGTGGAGCCCTGGCACCTGCTGCTGTCGCTGCTGGACACCGAGGGCTCGACCGCCTCCGGCCTGCTGCGCGCCGTCGGGGCCGACCCCGCCGAGCTGCGCCGGGTCGCCCAGCGCTCGGTCGACGCCCTGCCCGCGGCGCGCGGCTCCAGCATCGCCGAGCCGACCCTGGCCCGCGAGTTCGTCAACGCCATCGGCGCCGCCGAGCAGATCGCCCGGCCGCTGGGCGACGAATACACCTCCACCGAGCACCTGCTGGCCGGGCTGGCCCGGGTGGGTGGCGCGGTCTCCGTCGCGCTGAAGAACTCCGGCGCCACCGAGGAGAACCTGGTCGCCGCCTTCCCGACCGTGCGCGGCGGGGACCGGCGGGTCACCACGGCCGACCCGGAGCAGACCTACCAGGCCCTCGCCAAGTACGGCGTCGACCTGACGGCGAGCGCCCGCGAGGGCAAGATCGACCCGGTCATCGGCCGCGACTCGGAGATCCGCCGGGTGATCCAGGTGCTGTCCCGGCGTACCAAGAACAACCCGGTGCTGATCGGCGAGCCGGGCGTCGGCAAGACCGCGATCGTCGAGGGCCTGGCCCAGCGGATCGTCGCGGGTGACGTGCCCGAGTCGCTGCGGGACAAGAAGCTCGTCTCGCTCGACCTCGGCGCCATGGTGGCCGGCGCGCAGTACCGCGGCCAGTTCGAGGAGCGGCTCAAGTCGGTGCTGGAGGAGATCAAGAACTCCGACGGCCAGGTCATCACCTTTCTGGACGAGCTGCACACCGTTGTCGGCGCGGGCAAGGGCGAGGGCTCGATGGACGCCGGCAACATGCTCAAGCCGATGCTGGCCCGCGGCGAGCTGCGGATGGTCGGCGCCACCACGCTCGACGAGTACCGCGAGCACATCGAGAAGGACCCGGCGCTGGAGCGCCGCTTCCAGCCGGTGCTGGTCGGCGAGCCGACCATCGAGGACACGATCGGCATCCTGCGCGGCCTCAAGGAGCGCTACGAGGTGCACCACGGCGTCCGGATCACCGACGCCGCGCTGGTCGCCGCCGCCGCGCTCTCCGACCGCTACATCACCGACCGGTTCCTGCCGGACAAGGCCATCGACCTGGTCGACGAGTCCGCCTCCCGGCTCCGGATGGAGATCGACTCCCGCCCGGTCGAGGTGGACGAGATCGAGCGGGCGGTCCGCCGGCTGGAGATCGAGGAGATGGCGCTGGCCAAGGAGCCGGACGCCGCCTCCGCCGAGCGGCTGGCCCGGCTGCGCAAGGAGCTCGCCGACAAGCGCGAGCAGCTCACCGCGCTCTCCGAGCGCTGGCAGCTGGAGAAGAGCCACATCACGAAGCTCTCGACCGCCAAGGAGGAGCTGGAGCGGCTCGGCGGCGAGGCCGAGCGGGCCGAGCGCGACGGCGAGCTGGAGCGCGCCGCCGAGCTGCGCTACGGCCGGATCCCCGCCCTCCAGGCCGAGCTGAAGCGGGCCGAGGAGGAACTGGCCCGGCTCCAGGCCGACGGCGCGATGCTCAAGGAGGAGGTCGGCGCGGACGACATCGCCGCTGTCGTCGCCTCCTGGACCGGCATCCCGGCCGGCCGGCTGCTCGAGGGCGAGACCGCCAAGCTGCTCCGGATGGAGGAGTCGCTGCGGGCCCGCGTGGTCGGCCAGGCCGAGGCCGTGGGCGCCGTTTCCGACGCGGTCCGCCGCGCCCGGGCCGGCGTCGCCGACCCGGACCGCCCGACCGGCAGCTTCCTCTTCCTCGGCCCGACCGGTGTCGGCAAGACCGAGCTGGCCAAGGCGCTCGCCGAGTTCCTGTTCGACGACGAGCGGGCCATGGTCCGCATCGACATGAGCGAGTACGGCGAGAAGCACTCGGTGGCCCGCCTGGTCGGCGCCCCGCCCGGCTACGTCGGCTACGAGGAGGGCGGCCAGCTCACCGAGGCGGTGCGCCGCCGGCCGTACTCGGTGATCCTGCTGGACGAGGTGGAGAAGGCCCACCCGGACGTGTTCGACGTGCTGCTCCAGGTGCTCGACGACGGCCGGCTCACCGACGGCCAGGGTCGCACCGTGGACTTCCGCAACGCGATCCTGATCCTCACCTCGAACCTGGGGTCGTCGGTGATCAGCGACCTGACGCTTGCCGAGGAGCAGCGCCGGGAGGGTGTCCTCGCGGTGGTCCGGTCGCACTTCAAGCCGGAGTTCCTCAACCGCCTCGACGACATCGTGGTGTTCGCCGCCCTCCAGGGCGAGGACCTGCGGGCGATCGTCGACATCCAGCTCGACCGGATGCGACGCCGTCTCGCGGACCGCCGGCTGACGCTGGACATCGGCGACGCCGCCCGTACGTGGCTGGCCGAGCACGGGTACGACCCGATCTACGGGGCCCGGCCGCTGCGCCGGCTCGTGCAGTCGGCCATCGGCGACCAGCTCGCGAAGGCGCTGCTGGCCGGCCAGATCCGCGACGGCGACACGGTGCGGGTCGACCTGGCCGACAGCAAGGACGCCCTGACCGTCACCGCCGCCTGACCCTCCTTCCGGCCCGGCCGCCCCCGCACGGGGGCCGGCCGGGCCGATCCATTTCTTGATCAACAGCGTCGATGGCGCCCGGCCAGGGCAATAGTGAGGGCATGTTGGGGATCGGGAAGAAGGACCGGGAGTTGGACGCGGCCGTCGAGGAACTCGGCCGGGCGGACACGCTCGCCTTCGGCGGGGTGGGGATCGCCGGGCAGATCCTGCCGGCCACCGAGGCGTACCGGCACGTGGAGCGGGCCCTGCGGGAGCATCCCGAGGCGGCCCGGAAGAAGGTCGACCGGCTGTTGAAGCACGGGTCGCCGGCCGGGAAGGCGTACGCGGCCGCGCTGCTCGACACGGTGGACCCGGCGGCGGGCCGGGCCGCCTGGGAGCGGCTGCGCGACGACGACGGCGAGTTCACCACGTTCAGCGGCTGCATCATGGGCCGCGCCACCCTCCGCGAGTACGCCACCGAACGCCTCGCCGGAGCCTGACCGTAGCTGATCAATCACTCAGCGAACGGCGCTTCGGCGCGCGTGCGTGGGGTTGTTACCGTCTCCGCCGAAACACCTTGGGGGGAGACGACCGTGAACGGTTCGCTGGCGTACGTCGTGACCACGTTGGGGTGCCTGGTCGGAGTGGCCGGCGTGGTCATCGCCGTGATCGCCCTGCGCAGGGCCCGGTCCGCGCCACGCCCGGCGGCCACGCCCGGCGACCCGTTCCGGGACCGGGACGCCGACGCGCTGCGCGGTGACCCCCGCGGGCTCAAGCCCGGCGACATCGTGGAGATCCGGCAGGTGCCCTACACCGTGCGCGGCTCGGTGCACCTGGTCGAGGGCGGCTGGAGCTGGGCGGAGCACCTGCTCGACGACGCCGGCGGGGTGAAGCGCTGGCTCTCCGTCGAGTCGGAGCCCGACCTGGAGATGGTCCTCTGGACCAGCGAGCCGTCGGCCACCGTCACCCCGGGCGCGCCGACCCTGGAGATCGCCGGCCGCCGCTACAACTGGGACGAGTCCGGCCAGGCGAAGTACACCGCCACCGAGGGCACCGGCCTCGACCCGCGCGGCACCATGCGCTACCACGACTACCAGGCGCCCGGCGGCGCGCGGCTCTCCTTCGAGGCGTACGGGGAGGCCGGCTGGGAGGTGAACCTCGGTGAGCAGTTGCACCGCGCCGAGGTGATGATCTACCCGCAGGGCGGTCCGGAGCAGGTGGGCTGAGCGTGCTCGTCGCCCTGGACGCCCCGTACGTCGACACCCGCGCCGCCGACCTGAGCCTGGCCCTCGGCGGCCCCGAGCACCCCGCCCTGCACGTGCGTGAACTGACCCTGCCCGGCGGGCTGCGGCTGCGGCTGCGCCTGCTCGGCGCCTCCCACCAGGTGATCTGCGGCGACCTCACCGAGACGGTCGCGTGCCTGCCCGGCCGCCCCCCGCACCTGCCGGACGCCCTGCACGACGAGACCGCCGGCTACCGGTTCACCGCAACGGTGCTCCGGCCGGCGGGCGACGGCCTGCGCACCCGGGTCGCCGCGCTCCGCGCCGAACTGGCCGACGACCCGTACGCGCTGGTCGGGGTCTTTCCCGGCGACGAGGACGCGGTCACCGCGCTCGCCGTCCGCCCCGCCCCACCGGACGGCTCGGTGGCCTGGCGCACCTGGCACGCGTACCCCCAGACCAATGAGCTGGTCCTGACCGAGACGGTGGTGGAGCTGTGACGTACCGACGGTGGTTCGTGGTGGGGGTGGCATTCGCCGTCATCGGCGCCGTGGTCGCCGCCTTCGCGATCTTCTACGGCAACTTCTCGCCGCGGGGGTACGTGGAGGACCGCTACACCCGGGCCACCAGCCGGGACCTCGGCTCCGACGCGATCGCGTACACGTCGAACCGCACGCCCAGCCAGGTGTCCAAGGAGATCACCGACGCCTGGCAGCCGGCCGACCAGTACGTCGACGGCAGCGGGGTCTACCTGCGCTACGACGACGACTCGGTGGTGATCCTGCCGCTCGCCGCCGCCGGCTCGGTGATCCTGCTGGAGCGGATGACCACCGCCTACCCCCGCTACCACGCCCGGGTGGGCAGCCACTGGGGGTGGGGGCGGGGCAGCACGGTCCGTGGCGGCGGCCCCGGCTCCGGCAAGTGACCTGACCTCCTCCCACCCCGACGAATCCTGGAGTCCCCTGTGCAGACCCTGGTCACCGACCTGCTCGTCACGCTCGCCTACGGCGTGGTCGGCGTCGCCCTGATGGCCGTCGGCTACGTGCTTGTCGACGTCGCCACCCCCGGCAAGCTGCACGAGCTGATCTGGGCCGAGCGCAACCGCAACGCGGCGCTGCTGCTCGCCTCGAACCTGGCCGGTGTCGGCGTCATCGTGGTCGCCGCGATCGCCGCCAGCGCCGACGACTTCGCCCTGGGCCTGGTCGGCGCGGCCGCGTACGGCATCCTCGGGCTGGTCCTCATGGCCGCGGCGTTCCTGCTGCTCGACATGGCCACCCCGGGCAAGCTCGGGGAGATCCTGGTCGACCCGGAGCCGCACCCCGCGGTCTGGGTCTCCGCCGTCGTGCACCTCGCCACCGGCGCGATCATCGCCGCCGCGATCAGCTGATGTCCACGGGCAAGCCGGCGGCGAAGAACAGGGCCGCCGCCTGGGCCGTCTGGCTGACCATCGGCCTGGTCGTCGCCGGCTGCGTGGCGGCGGGAGTGCTGAACAACGACGGGGACACCACGGTGGCGGCGCCGGCCGCCGACGAGCGGGCCGACAGCGTGGCGATCCTCAAGCGCACCAGCGCCGAGCAGGGCCTCTGCTACGGCTGGGAGCTGGTGGACTACTACGACTACGGCGACCCGCTGAACGTCGGCTCCAACCTCGGCGACGGGGTCGCGGTCGAGGACAACCCGGCCTGCCCGCGCTGGGTGCAGGTGACGGCCAACATCGGCTACGTCTCGGAGAGCAGCGAGAGCAACGACTTCGCCCGGATCCAGGTGACCGGCTCGCCGGACATCGACTCCGCGGACCTCTGGCAGGTCGAGCGCGGGCTGGAGCGGCTCGGCCTCACCGAGGACGTCTTCGTCGACGACCCCGGCTGGGCGGTCACCCGGGCCGCGGTCATGCTGCCGCTGCTCGCCGTCGAGGCCGGGCTGGCCGAGCCGGCCGACACCCCGGTCCCGGCGGCGGCCAGCCCGTCCCCGCTGCCCGACGCCGGCAGCGACCTGCTGCGGGACCGCTGGGGCTGGCTCGCCGCCACCGTCGGGCTGGTCCTGCTCGCCGCGCTCTTCGTCACCGTGGGCGTGGTGCAGCGCCGGCGGACGACTGCTCCGGGTCGCGGCGCGGCGCCAGACGCGCCGAGCCGGAGTGGTCGCAAGCGCCGGGTGGTCGTGCCCGCGCAGCGCGCCGGGGCTGGCGCCGCCGGGCGTACCCGGGAAAAGGCGTGACCGCCGACGCGCCCGCGCGGCCGCGGTGGCGCCCGGCCCGCGCGGCGGTCCTGCTCGCGGTCTTCGTGTGCGCGGCCTGCGGCCTGGTGTACGAGCTGGCCCTGGTCGCGCTCGGCAGCTACCTCATCGGCGACACGGTCGGGCAGGCGTCGATCGTGCTCGGCGTGATGGTCTTCGCGATGGGCGTGGGCGCGCTGGTCGCGAAGCCGTTCCAGTCCCGGGCGGCGGCCGCGTTCGCCGCGATCGAGCTGACCCTGGCCCTGCTCGGCGGCCTCTCCGTGCTCGGCCTCTACGCCGCGTTCGCCTGGCTCGACCTCTACGGTCCGGCGCTGGTCGGCACCGCCTTCGTGCTCGGCCTGCTGATCGGCGCGGAGATCCCGCTGCTCATGGTGCTGCTGCAACGCATCCGCGAGCAGTCCGCGGGCAGCGCCGTGGCCGACCTGTTCGCCGCCGACTACGTCGGCGCGCTGCTCGGCGGGCTGGCCTTCCCGTTCCTGCTGATGCCGGTCTTCGGCCAGCTCAAGGGCGCCCTCGTGGTGGGCGCGGTGAACGCCGTCGCCGGCCTCGCCCTGGTCTGCACGGTCTTCCGCGCCGACCTGGGCCGCCGGGCGCGGGTCGCGCTCGGCGCCGGCAGCGTCGTGGTCGCCCTCTGCCTGGGGTACGCCTGGGTCACCGCCCACGACTTCGAGGTGACCGCGCGGCAGCAGCTCTACCGCGACCCGGTGGTGCACGCCGAGCGCAGCCGCTACCAGGAGATCGTGCTGACCCGGTCGGTGCGGGAGGTCGGCCACGCCGACACCGACCTGCGGCTGTTCCTCAACGGCGACCTCCAGTTCAGCTCGATCGACGAGTACCGCTACCACGAGTCGCTGGTCCACCCGGCCATGCGCGGGCCGCACGGGAACGTGCTGGTGCTCGGCGCCGGTGACGGGCTGGCGCTGCGGGAGATCCTCAAGTACCCGGACGTGCGCCAGGTGACCCTGGTCGACCTCGACCCCGCCGTCGTGCGGCTGGCCCGCTCCGAGCCGCAACTGCGGGACCTCAACCACCACTCGCTCGCCGACCCCCGGGTGCGGGTGCTCAACGTCGACGCGTTCGGCTGGCTGCGCACCGCCACGGAACGCTTCGACGTCGTCATCGCCGACCTGCCCGACCCCGACGAGACGGCCACCGCCAAGCTCTACACGATCGAGTTCTACGCGCTGATCCGGCCGGTGCTCGCCCCCGGCGGGCGGCTCGTCGTGCAGTCCGGCTCGCCGTACTTCGCGCCCCGGTCGTACTGGTCGATCGAGCGGTCGATCCGGGAGGCGGGCTTCGCCACGGTGCCGTACCACGTGGACGTGCCGAGCTTCGGCGACTGGGGCTTCGTGCTCGCCGCGCCGGGCGGGACGCCGCCCGCGCTGGGGCTGCCCGCCGACGCGCCGTCGCTGCGGTTCCTCACCCCGTCGGTGCTCGCCGCGGCGGCCACCTTCCCCGCCGACCGGGCCCGGCTGGACGTGCCCGCCTCCACGTTGTTGCAGCCCAGAGTCCTGGAGTACGCCCGCGTGGAGTGGCGCGGCTACTAGGCCCGGGTTGGCGGGCGGGTCTTCCGGGTGCAGGGGGAGGGTCGGCGCCCTCCCCCTGGCCCGAGTGATGTCAGGCGGTGGGAGCCACCTCGAACGAGTACCAGTTGCCGTAGTCGCTCCAGGTGCCGTCGGCCTTCACCGCGAACACCGTCAGGGTCACCCATCCGCTGGTGGTCGGCGTCCAGGTGATGGTCGCCCGGCCGTCGGCGCCGGCGGCGACCTCGGTCAGTTCCTCGCCGTCCACGAAGCCGTAGCGGTAGGCGGCGACGTCCGTCCAGCCCGGTGGCGGGGAGAAGGTGAAGGTGCCCTCGACGCCCACTCCACCGACCGGTGACCCGTCGGGACTCTGGACGTAGACGTCCGACTTCACGCCCGGACCCGGCCAGAAGTAGGCCGACCAGTTCGCCTTCTGTGACACGAAGCCGTTCGCGCTGCGGCTGCGGACCGTCAACGAGTGCCCGTCGGGGTTGGTGGCGGTGAAGCTGAACCGGGCCGTGCCGTCCGCGTCCGCCGGCCTCGTCTCGGGGTCGCCGTGGTCCAGGGTCACCTCGTACTCACGCACCCCGGTGACCCCGTTCGCCGGCACGAACTTCAGAACCACCTCCTGCCCCCACTGCGGTTCGCCGTTCTCGACCCGCACCTCAGGCGTGGACCACGGAACCAGCGTCTCGTAGACGGTCGGGGTGGAGACGTTGCCGGCGGCGTCGATGGAGCGCACGGTCAACCGCTGCGGCCCGGAGCCGGCCGGGTTGAGCGTGACGGTCGCGGAACCGCCGGGGGCGTCCGCCCGCACCGTGTTGGGCAGGCTGAACGGGTCACGGCAGACCCACTGACCGACGTCGCCGCTCGCCTCGCAGACGTTGACGCCGAGATCGTTCCAGGAGTACTGGAACCCGGCCACGTCCTTGTCGCCCTTCCCGGAGAAGGTGAAGACCGCCGGCACGCCGGCCGGCGCCCACTCGTCGGTGTCGTCGGACGGGTAGTTCGCCGACGTGACGCCCGGGGCGGTGGGGTTGGTGGCGTCGTAGGTGAAGTAGCACTTCTTCGACCAGGACGAGAAGTCCGCCTTGTCGCTCACCCGGGCCTGCCAGGCGTACGACTCGCCGTCGGTCAGCGTGCCCTGCGGCAGATTGACCGTGTTGACCCGGCCCGAGATGCCGTACTCCTTCGAGAAGACCTTGCGGGCCTCCGGACGGTCCGTCGGCCAGATCGCGAACTCCGTGGTCAGCGCCCGCTCGTCGTTCGGGTCCGCGTCGGTGCCGAGTGCCTGGAGCACGTTGGCGAAGCCGCCGACCCGGGGGTACGGGTGGAGCGTGGCGCACGGGAGTCCGGCGTTGTACAGGTTGTTGTTGTCGATCTTCGGCACGGTGTTGTACTTCGTGGTGAGGCCGACGCTGCGGTACCAGTTGAGCCGCCGCCCGTAGGCCGGGTCACTCTCGTACTGCGCCGGCACCCGGATCTCGAACGTGATCCGGCTCTGCTCCTGTGCGACCGCGTCCTGAACCGCGCCGGTCACGTCGAACGAGATGCTCGCCTTCGGGCAGTACTCGGGAGTGCGGATCTCGTCCAGCTTCGCCAGTGGCTTCGGGGCTCCGTTCCAGGTCGGCGTCTCGCTCACCGGCTCGGTCCGCCAGATCTCGATCGCGCGCTTCCCGCAGTCGGTGGCGCTGTACTCCTGGACGAAGATCGTGCCGCCGTAGATCTTCCGATCCTCGTAGGAGGACAGGTCGAAGGTGGCGTAGATGCGCGAGGTGTGGCTCCTGCCGTTCTCGTCGACCCACGTCCCGAGCGGCATGTGCGTCTCGTTCGAGTCGTACGCCGCCTTCGGGGTCGCCGAGTCGGTCCAGCCGATCTGCACCGACGGGACGCTCTCGTAGTGCGGTGCGGCGACCGCCGGGGTGGCCGTCGACACGACGGCGAGCCCAGCGGCGCCGAGCGCCAGCGCGAGTACGCCGGCGAGGCCACGACGTGGCCTGCTCCTGTTCACAGCGAATCATCCTCCCCGTGTCTGTCCCGGCCTGATCGCCCGGACATTCATGCTGATCAGAGCGTGCGGCACGGCAGCCGGCATCGGCCGTTCGGTCATCCCTGTCCTGCCGAACCCGGTGATCATGGAAGGGCGGAGCGATGGACCCGCGATGGATCCCATTCAGGATCCGGACGACGAGGCCTGTTCCCGCCGAAGACGCCCTCCGGTGTCCCCTACCGGGACGGTCAAACGCGCGAACACTCGTCGGGACCGCACTAGCGTCGGTCTCATGGCCGCCCGTCCGTCCCGCTGGTCGCGACCGCCCCGGGCACTGGAGGCGCCGTCGTACCTTCAGGCGTTCGTGCTGTCCGGGGTGGTGACGGTGCTGGTCACCCGGGCGTACCTCCAGGCGACCGGCTTCCCGCAGCTCGGCGGCGGAGGGCTGCACATCGCGCACGTGCTCTGGGGTGGCCTGCTGATGACGGCCGGCCTCGGGGTGGGGCTGGTCTTCCTGGGCAGCGCGGCGCGCATCCTGGGCGCGATCCTGGGCGGGATGGGCTTCGGGCTCTTCATCGACGAGGTCGGCAAGTTCGTCACCGCCGGCACGGACTACTTCTACGCCCCGGCCGCGAGCATCATCTACGTCGCCTTCGCGCTGCTGGTCCTGCTCACCCAGACGCTGCGCGGCCGGACCCGGCTCTCCGCGCCGGAGCGCACGGCGAACGCCCTGTACACCGTGGTGGGCGGGCTCAGCACCGGTCTCACCGCCCGGCGCCGGGCGGCGGTGCTGCGGCTGGTCCGGGACTGCGGTCCGGACGTCGAGGAGGCGGTGGCCCGGCTGCTGGACGCGGTGCCCCGGCGGGAGCCGCCCGCGCCCCGGTTCTGGCAGCCCTGGCTGCTCCGGGCCCGCCGGGCGGCGGTCTGGGTGACGACGCACCGCTGGGTGGTGGCCGTGGTGGTGCTCTACGTGGTCGGCGAACCGTTCGTGATCGTGCTGCGGGTCCTGCTGGACGCCGTCACCGGAGAACTGCCCGACCAGCAGGAGTGGGGTGCCGTACTCGGGGTCTCGGTCTCCGCGCTGATCACCGCCGTGCTGAGCATCCGCGGGGCCCTGCTGCTGCCCAGCGACCAGGTGCGGGCCTTCCGCCTGTTCAAGCTCGCGCTCCTCGTGGACCTGCTGTTCGGGCAGATCTTCAGCTTCACGGTCAACCAGTTCGGCGCGGTCTTCGCGCTCGCCGTGGACCTCTTCCTGCTCGCGGTGGTGACCGCCGAGTACCGGCGGCTCTGCCGCCGGCAGCCGTCCGACCGCTGAATCCCGCACCGCTCCCGCTGTCGCATCGTGCCCACCTGGCCCGGCTTCGTTACGGTGGTCCTCTGATCAAGGGAGGGAGAATCATGGTCGATGCTCCGGGCACCCCGCCCCGCACACGTCCGGGCGTGGTGACGGTTTCCAGTTGGCTGCTCATCCTCGTCGCCGTCATCCAGGTGTTGAGCCTGATCGTCACCCTGTCCACGCTCGGCACCATCCGGGACGTGCTCAAGGACGCGTACGCCGGCACCTCGGCCGAGCAGGCGGGCGACTTCGCCTACGTGGCCAGCCTCGGCGGCGCCGTGCTCTCGCTGCTGCTCGCGGTCGGGCTGGTCGTGCTCGCGCTGCTGAACAACCGGGGGAAGAACGCCTCTCGGATCACCACCTGGGTGCTGGGCGGCGTCCTGCTCTGCTGCACCGGCGGCGGTCTGCTGAACGGTGTCTCCGGGGGGCTCACCGGCGGCGGGTCCACCAACGGCGACCTGCCGAGCGGCGAGGAGATCCAGCGCCGGCTGCAGGACGCGCTGCCGTCCTGGTACGGCCCGGTCAGCCTGCTGCTCGGCCTGATCTCGCTGCTGGCCCTGCTGACCGCGCTGATCCTGCTGGCGCTGCCGAAGGCCAACGAGTTCTTCCGCAAGCCCAAGACGGCCTGGGAGCCGCCGGTCCCGGGCGCGGCCTACCCGGGCTACCCGGCCACCCCGGGCTACCCGACCACCCCCGGCTACCCGGCCACCCCGGGCCAGCCCGCCGACCCGGCCTACCCGCCGGCCCCCGGCCAGCCGCCGGCGCCGGGTTCGGGCGAGCGCCGCGAGGGCGAGCCGCCATCCGGAAGTTGACGCCCGGATAAGAGCGACGCCGACGATCCCTCCGAGTAGGTTGCAAGCCGACGCCTACCGGAGGGATCTGTCGTGTCGTACCCCCATCAGGCACCGCCGCGCCGGCCCGGCGCGGTGGTCTCGGCGGCGGCGCTGCTGCTGCTGATGGCGGTGGGCGCCGTGGCGTACGCGGTCGCCAACCTGCTGGTCACGGCGGGCACGGTGGACCGGTTCCGGGAGGCGGCGCGGGCGACGGGCGCGGGCAGCGGCGAGATCGACGGGGTGGCGTCCCTGCTGCGCGGCTCCACCGTGCTCTCGGCCGTGCTCGGCGTGCTGGTCGCGCTGCTGCTCGTCGGGCTCGCCCTGGGCCTGCTCTCCGGCCGCGGCGGCGCCCGGGTGACCACCTGGGTGGTCGCCGGGCTGGGCCTGTTCTGCGGCTGCTGCGGCCTGGCCGTGCTGGTCGGGCAGCGGGCCGCCCCGCTCCGGCTGGGCGCCGACGACCGGGTGACCGCCGACCTGCTGGCCCGGGTCGGGGACGCCTACCCGGGCTGGTGGATCCCGGTGAACGCGGCGGTGTCGGTGGCGCAGATCCTCGGGTACCTGGTGGTGGCGGCCCTGCTCACGCTGCCCACGGCCGGCGCCTTCTTCCACCGCCGCCCGCCGCGCCCGGCCGGCCCGGTCCCGCCAGCGGGTCCGGCTCCGGCCTACGGGCCCCCGCCGGCCTCCACTCCGCCGGCCGGTCCGCCCGCACCCGGGTACTACGGTCCTCCCGCCCCGGCCCACGGACAGCCCTCGCCCTGGGCGCCGCCGACCGCGCCGGTGTCGGCCCCGCCGCCCGGCACGTCCGCCACCCCGCCGCCGTCGGCCCCGCCCGGGCCGACCCCACCCCCCGAGGACCGCCCGTGACCGACGCACCCCTCTCCCCGCGCCGGGCCCTGATCACCGGGGCCAGCCTCGGCATCGGCGAGGCGTTCGCCCGCCGGCTCGCCGCCGACGGCTGGGACCTCGTCCTGGTGGCCCGGGACGCCGGCCGGCTCGACGCCCTGGCGGCCGAGCTGACCGGCCGGCACGGTCACCGGGTCGAGACCATCGCCGCGGATCTGTCCACCGACGACGGTTGCGCCGCCGTCGAAGGCCGGCTGACCGCCGACCCGCCGGTGGAGCTGCTCGTGAACAACGCGGGGATCAGCCTCAACACCCCGTTCGTCAGGTCGGCCGTCGCGGACGAGGCCCGCCTGGTCCGGCTCAACGTGCTGGCCGTGCTGCGGCTGACCCACGCGGCCCTCGGTCCGATGGTCGAGCGGGGCCACGGGGCAGTGATAAATGTCTCTTCGGTTGCGGGTTTCGGTGTCCCCATGCCGGGATCGACGTACTCGGCCAGCAAGGCCTGGGTGACGAATTTCAGTGAATCGATCGGCCAGTCGGTGGCCCCGCTCGGGGTACGCGTGATGGCGCTCTGCCCCGGCTACACCCGCACCGGCTACCACGAGCGGGCCGGCATCGACATGTCGCGGACCCCGGCGTGGATGTGGCTGCGGACCGACGACGTGGTCGACGAAGGGCTGCGTGACCTGCGAAAAGGCAAGGCGGTAAGCGTGCCGAGCTGGAAGTACAAGCTGGCTGTGGCGGGGCTGCGGCACGCGCCGCGGCGGCTGCTGCGCGGCGTCTCCCGGGACACCCGGGGCCGGGTCGGCCGGGCCGGAGACTGACCGCGGACGGGCCCGCCGGGTGTCCCGTCGCCGGGATCCCCGCCCGCTGACCGGGGTGGACGGTCGCACAGCGTAGTCGGGCATCGCCACCCGTCGGTCGCCCGCAGGGTTGACCCAGGTGGACCCCACGCCCGCCTCCCAGACTTGCGAAGTACCCTCTATCGCCATGGGGGACCACGACGACCTGCGTAAATTCATCACTGACCTGGCTGTCGTCCACGGCCGGGTGGTGCTCTCGTCGGGTCGGGAGGCGGACTGGTACGTCGATCTGCGTCGCGTCACGCTCCATCACCGGGCGGCGCCGTTGATCGGTCGGGTCATGTGCGACCTCACCGCCGACTGGGCGTACGACGCGGTGGGCGGGCTGACCCTCGGGGCCGACCCGGTCGCCACGGCCATGCTGCACGCGTCGGCCGGCACCGACCGCCCGCTGGACGCCTTCGTGGTGCGCAAGGCGGGCAAGGCGCACGGTCTCCAGCGACGGATCGAGGGCCCGGAGGTCGCCGGGCGGCGGGTCCTGGCGGTCGAGGACACCTCGACCACGGGCGGCAGCGTGTTGACCGCTGTCGAGGCATTGCGCGAGGCCGGGGCCGAGGTGGTGGGTGTGGCGGTTATTGTTGATCGAGGCGCCGGCGACGCGGTGCGAGCCGCCGGACTGCCTTATCGGGCGGCCTATACGTTGGCTGACCTCGGCCTTGTGGCGTAAAAGTTTGCCGATTCGGATCTGCTGATATGCAGGCGGATCGATGCTGCTGGTGGAAGGATGGAATACGTGGGAACTGCGTTGGCTGAAATGACCATGCCTCAGATCTCGCCGCTTGCCGGCGAGCCGATCGAACGTGCCGACGCCGAGCGGCTCGCGGGGGTCCTCAAGGCCCTCGCGGACCCCGCCCGGCTGCGGCTGCTCAGCCTGATCCAGTCGGCTCCCGAGGGGGAGGCGTGCGTGTGTGACCTCACCGCGCCGCTCGGCCTCTCGCAGCCGACGGTCAGCCACCACCTGCGCATCCTCACCGAGGCCGGCTTGCTGGAGCGGGAGAAGCGCGGTGTCTGGGCGTACTACCGGCTGGTGCCGACCGCGATCGCCACGATCGCGGATCTGCTCACCCCGCCGCGGAAGCGGGCCACCAAGAAGGCCCGCTGAATCCGGACGTGTCCGGGCCGGGTGGCCGCCTCGCTGAGTGCGGCGGCGATGGGTGGCGTGCCAGGGGTGGCGTCACCCATCGGATGGCTGTCCGGGGTCGTGGCGCGGCGTCAGACGCGCCGAGCCCGGATGGCCACAGGTGACGGCTGCCGTCATCCGTGCCACCCGCAGGTCGACAGGTCGTAGTCGAAGGCCGGCTCCCCGAGAGGGAGCCGGCCTTCGGTGTCTCCGGCCGGGTCAGCGGCGGTGCTGCCCGCCGCGCCCGTGCTGCTGGTCGTCGTCGCCGTCCACCGCGTCCCGGACCGCGTCCACGGCGCCCGCCGCGCTGGCCGCGGCGATCACCGCGACCGCCTCGCCGCGCTTGCGCGCCCGCCGGTCGCGCAGGAACTCGAAGAAGATGGGCAGCACCGAGATCAGGATGATCAGCGCGACCACCGGAAGGATGTACCGGTCGATCTTGTCGCCGATCGCGTTGTAGATCTGGTCGGCCAGCAGGTAGCCGATCAGCAGGATGCCGTCGACCCAGAGGATCGCCCCGACGACGTTCCACAGGAGGAACTGCCGGGCCGGCATGCCGAGCACCCCGGCCACCGGGTTGAGGAAGGTCCGCACGATCGGGATGAACCGGGCCAGCACCACGGCCTTCGCCGGGCCGAACTTCTGGAAGTAGTACTCGGCCTTCTCCACGTACTCCCGCTTGAACAGCCGGGAGTTGGGGCGGTCGAACATCCGCCTGCCGTAACGCGCGCCGAGCCAGTGCCCGAGCTGGGCGCCGGCGATCGCGCAGAGCGGGCCGCCGATCAGCAGGCCGGCCAGCGACAGCCGGGTGCCGGATCCGAAGATCGCGTCGGCCACCGGCGAGGCGGCCACCCCGGCCAGGAAGAGCAGCGAGTCGCCCGGGAAGAAGAAGCCGACCAGCAGGCCGGTCTCGGCGAAGAGGATCGCCCAGACGCCGATCATCCCGAAGGTGTGGATGAGGTCCTTCGGATCGAGCGGGTTCAGGGCCACGCTCTCGGAGAGCACCCGGGTCTTCTCTGCTGTGTCCACGGCCACAAAGGGTACCCGGGCCCGGTCCGGCACCGCGCCGGACCGGGCGTACGGGTCTAGAGCCGCGGGTCGACCGGCTCCGACTCGCAGGCGAGGATGGCGAAGACCAGCTCGTGGCGGCGCCAGAGCGGGGCGTCCTCGGCCAGCGCGTCCAGGGCGGCCAGGCCCAGCGCGTGCTCCTGCAGGGCCAGCCCGCGCTTGCGCCCCAGCGACCGCTTGCGCAGCGCGGCGAGCTGCCCCGGACCGGTGTACCCGGGACCGTAGATGATCCGCAGGTACTCCCGGCCCCGGCACTTGATCCCCGGCTGGAGCAGCGACCCCTTCGGCGAGCGGGCGGCGAGTCCGGCGTACGGCTTGACCACCATGCCCTCCCCGCCGGCCGCCGTGAGCGACAGCCACCAGTCGGTCGCCGCGGCCACGGCCCCCTCGTCGGCCAGGTCGACCACCTGCCGCCGCGTCGGGGTGAAGAACTCCGGGTCGGCCGCGCAGAGCCGGTCGGCCAGCGCCAGGTGCCAGCCGTGGTCGCGGTCGGCGTAGCTCGCCCCGGCCCCCGCCAGCACGGCGAACGGCGCGAGCGTCACCCCGCGCAGCCCGTCGGTGGGCCCGACGTACGCCCGGTAGGCCGCCGAGTACGCCTCGACCTCGGCCGCCCGGTCGGCCATCCGGTCGCGCAACTCGCCCACCGGCAGGCCGCGCCCGGCGGCGGCGTCCAGCGTGCCGAGCACCGCCGGCAGGGCCGCACGGCCGGCCGCGCCGACCCCGGCGTACTGCTCGCGGATCAGCCCGCCCGCCTTCGCCGACCAGGGCAGCAGCTCGCAGTCGAGGAGCAGCCAGTCGGTGCCCAGCTCGGCCCAGAGGCCGGCCGCGGTGACCGCCGCGCGGACCCGGGCCAGCAGCTCCCCGTCCAGCGGCGGCCCGAAGAACGGCCGGCCGGTGCGGGTGTGCACCGCCCCGCCGGCGAACCGTCCGGGCTCCCGCTCCACCAGCACCACGGCCCGCGAACCCATGTGCTTCTCCTCGCAGACCACGCGGTCGACGCCGGCCGTCCGGTAGTCGGCGAACGCCTGCGCCGGGTGCTCCAGGAACCCCTCCACCGTCGAGGTCGAGCAGGGCGCCATGGTCGGCGGCAGCCAGACCAGCCGGTCCGGGTCCAGCGCGTACCGGCTCATCACCTCCAGCGCGGCGGCCGCGTTCTCGGCCGGCACGGTCAGCGTCCCGTACGCGTGCGTGAGGTGCCGCCGTCCCGTGACGTCGGCCAGGTCCAGCACGGTGTCCGGCCGGGCCGGGGTGGGCGCGACCAGCGGGCGGGCCGGGGCGTACCACTCCTTGACCGCCGGGACGGCGACCAGCTCCTTCTCCGGGTAGCGCAGCGCGGTGAGCTTGCCGCCGAAGACGCAGCCGGTGTCCAGGCAGATGGTGTTGTTCACCCACTCCGGCTCCGGCGTCGGGGTGTGGCCGTAGACGACCATGGCCGAGCCCCGGTAGTCGCGCGCCCACGGGTAGCGCACCGGCAGGCCGTACTCGTCGGTCTCGCCGGTGGTCTCCCCGTAGAGGGCGAACGACCGCACCCGCCCGGACGCCCGGCCGTGGTACGCCTCCTTGAGACCGGCGTGCGCCACCACCAGCCGGCCGCCGTCCAGCACGTAGTGGCTGACCAGGCCGTCGATGAAGGCCGCCGTCGACGCCACGAACTCCGCCGGCTCCGACTCCAGCTGCGCCATCGTCTCGGCCAGGCCGTGGGTGAGCCGCACGTCCCGGCCGCGCAGCTTGCGCAGCAGCTTCTGCTCGTGGTTGCCCGGCACGCAGATCGCGTGGCCGGCCGCCACCATGCCCATCACCAGGCGCAGCACCCCGGGGGAGTCCGGGCCGCGATCCACCAGGTCACCCACGAAGACCGCGGTACGCCCCGACGGGTGCACGGCGTCCACCGGGCGGCCCGCGTCGTCACGGTGCAGTGACCAGCCCAGCCGCAGCAGCAGCGCCTCCAGCTCCTCGCGGCAGCCGTGCACGTCACCGACGATGTCGAACGGCCCGGTCAGCTCGCGCCGGTCGTTGAACAGCTTCTCGTAGCGGATCTCGGCGGCCTCGATCTCCTCGACGCCGCGCAGCACGTGCACCTTGCGGAAGCCCTCCCGGGCCAGCCGCCCGTACGACTGCCGCAGGTCCCGCTGCATCCGGGCGAGCACCTGCCGGCCGTGCGTCCGGTCGGCCCGGGACTGCGTACGCTCCCAGGCCACCGCCTCCGGCACGTCCAGCACGACGGCCACCGGCAGCACGTCGTGCTCCCGGGCCACCTTGATCAGCCCCGCCCGGGCGTGCGGCTGGAGGTTCGTCGCGTCGACAACGGTGAGCCGGCCCCGGCGCAGCCGGATCCCGGCCACGTGGTGCAGCGCGTCGAACGCGTCGCCGGAGGCGGACTGGTCGTTCTCGTCGTCGGCCACCATGCCCCGGAAGGTGTCCGAGGAGAGCACCTGGCTGGGCCGGAAGTGCCGGCCGGCGAACGTCGACTTGCCGGAGCCGGAGACGCCGACGAGCGCCACCAGGGCGAGCTCGGGAATGTCCAGGATGGTCATCGGGTCGTCTCCTCCTTCCGGATGTCGGTGTCCGTTCTGCTCAGTACGGCCAGCTGGGTCGGACAGCCCAGCTCGGGGTCCTCGTCGCCGACACCGCCGATCGTGGCCGTGTAGCCGTACGCCGTCGCCACCCGCTCCACCCAGGCGGCGAACTCGGCCCGGGTCCACTCGAAGCGGTGGTCGGCGTGCCGGAACCGGCCCGCCCCGAGCCCCTCGTAGCGGACGTTGTACTCCACGTTCGGCGTGGTCACCACGACCGTGCCGGGCCGGGCGTGGCCGAACACGGCGTCCTCCAGCGCCGGCAGCCGCGGTGGGTCGAGATGCTCGACCACCTCCATGAGCACCGCCGCGTCGTAGCCGCGCAGCCGGTCGTCCCGGTAGGTCAGCGCCGACTGCCAGAGCCGGATCCGGTCCCGCTGCCGCTCCGGCAGCCGGTCCAGCCGCAGCCGCCGGGCGGCCAGGGTGAGCGCCTGGCTGGACACGTCGGTGCCGACGACCTCGGTGAACCGCCGCTCGGCGACCAGCGCGGTGAGCAGCGCGCCGCCCCCACAGCCCAGGTCCAGCACCCGGGACGCCCCGCTGTCGCGTAGCGCGGCCAGCACCGTCTCGCGCCGGCGTACGGCCAGCGAGGCCCGCGGCGCCTCGGCCGGCTGGTCGGTCTCCACACTGTCGTCGGCGGGCGGCTCGTCGGCGAGGCGCAGCTCGGCCAGGCGCGCCATCGCCTCCCCGGCCAGGGCGCGCCGGTGCGCCAGGTAGCGGCGGGTGATGAGGGCACGTTCCGGGTGGTCGGCCAGCCAGCCGGCGCCGGCCCGCAGCAGCTTGTCCACCTCGTCCGGTGCCACCCAGTAGTGCTTGGCGTCGTCCAGCACGGGCAGCAGCACGTAGAGGTGGTTGAGCGCGTCGGCGAGCCGCAGCGTCCCGGTCAGCGTCAGGTCGACGTACCGGCTGTCGCCCCACTCCGGGTACGCCTCGTCCAGCGGGATCGGGGTGGCCGCCACGGTCCAGCCGAGCGGGGCGAAGACCCGTACGGCCAGCTCGGCGCCGCCCCGGCAGCGCAGCACCGGCACCCGCACCTCCAGCGGGATGGCGGCGGCGGCCAGCTCGGGGCGGTCCCGCGACTCGCCACGCAGGGCCGAGCGGAACACCTTCGCCAGCGCCGAGGAGAGCAGGCTGGACGCCGCGTACGGGCGGTCGTTGACGTACTGCCCGAGCGTGAAGCTGTCCGGTGTGGTCGCCTGCCGGCGGCCCCGGCCGCCGCCCAGCTTGAGCGGGTCGACCTCGACCAGCAGCGCCGCCGTGCACCGCGCCTCGTCCGCCTCCGGGTAGAGCACGTGCGCGGTGCCGGCGGGCAGGTCGAAGCTCTGCACGCGGTCCGGGTGCTTGACGAGGAGGTGGCCGAGGTCGGTGGCGGGGCGGTGGGTCGTGGTCAGGGTCAGCAGCACCCGTCGATGGTGTCAGCTCCGGCGATCTTGCGTCGTCCGGTTTTCAGGCGGACACGACGGTGCCCCGCCGACCGCGACGGTCGGCGGGGCACCTGGGTTCCGTGGGGCTCCGGTCAGGCGACGAAGCGGGTCTTGCGGCGGCGGGACACCACGTAGCCGGCCGCGCCGGCGGCGAGCAGGAGCGCGCCGACGCCGGCGATCAGGGCGGTGTTGGAACCGGTGATCGGCAGCGTGCCACCGTCACCCTCGCCGCCGCCGTTGCCGCCGTTGCCACCCTCGCCACCGTTGCCGGCGGTGCCCGGCTTGACGGTGATGGCGGCGTAGTTGTTGGACTCGTTCGGGTCCCCGGCGAGCTTGGTGGCCACCTTGCCGGAGGTCTCGCCGGTCAGCTTGTCGATCCGGAGGGTGAACTCCCACGTGGTGGTGTCGCCCTTGGCGAGGTCGCCGTAACCGATGCAGCCGTACTTCGCCGCACCCGGCTCACCCGCGTGGTCCCACGGGTTCCACGGCTCGTCCTGGACCCACGGAGCGCAGTCCTCGGAGACCTTGACCGCGGTGGTGCCCTGCGGCACCTCGACCACCGTGAGCGGGCCCTCCTCGCGCCAGGTCTCCACCAGGGCCGGACCGAGGTTGTGGGCGCCGGCGGAGACCTTCACCTGGTCACCGGCCTTGCCGGTGGCGGTGCTGCCCACGGCGGCCAGGTCGGCGCCGTTGTCACCGGTCACCACGACGCTCATGTCGGTGAAGCTGTTCCACCGGTCCACGTCGGTCTGCGGGACGGACTGCCGCGCGGCGCCCACCTCGATCAGGCGCAGCTCGTCGCCGGTGCCCGGCTTGCCCGGAGGCATCGGCCAGGTCGGGTCCTTCTCGATCAGCGCCCAGTCGTCCTTGGTCCACCAGTCCATGTAGTTGACCACGCTGCTGCCGGTGCGTGCCGTCTTGTCCACCTTGACCGGAAGGGGTGCGGAGAGCTTGTAGCTCTTGCCCGGCTCCAGGTCCGTGTCGAAGCGGCAGATGGCGGGCAGGCCGTCGTCGTACTCGCAGTTGCTGAAGTTGCCGACGTAAGGGGTCAACCAGTCGCTCTGCAGCCGCAACACGGCACCGTGGGCGGTGTTCTCGCCGCCGTTGCGGACCGTGCCCGGCAGGCCGACCTCGGCGCCCGGCGCGCCGTCGACGCTGTCCTCGGGCTCGCTCTGGAGGTCGACGCCCTCAGCCACGGTGACGCTGACGGAGCCGGTGGCGACCTTGCCGTCGCCGTTGGCCTTGACGGCGATCTCGGCCTTCTGCCCGGGGGTGGCGTCGGACTTCGCGGTCAGGTAGTAGTCGAAGCTCGGTACGCCCCACTCGCCGGCCACCGCCTCACAGTGCAGGTTGGCGTCGGTCGTGGCGCAGTCCCAGCCGCCGCTCGCCAGTTCCAGCGTGGCGAAGTCGTCGACCTTCGACAGGTCCAGGTCGAGGGTGAGCTTCTGCAGCTCCTTCTCGCTCTCGGGGTCGTACGCGTAGAGGTAGTTGAGGACCGAGTGGCCCGGCGCGACCAGCGTGTCGTAGGAGATCAGCTGGAATGAGTCGGCCGCGGCGGCGGGGGTGGCGGAGGCGGCGACGAATGCGCCTGCGACGCCCAGCCCGGCGAGCCAGCGCCGGGTGGAGTGGGAAAGCATGGTTGGGGGTTCCTCCCGTGAATGATCAGGTGGAGCCCGTGGAGCTTAAAGAAGCCTTAAGTCGCTCCGCTGTCCCGGGGCGCCTGCATCGGCAGATATTGACCGAACGGCTGATCAGGGTCGGTGCAATGTTCCGCCGGCCCGTGCCCGTCAACAGGGCGGGACACCGGGAGGTGCAGTGACGTACGAGGAGTTCGCCGACGCGCGGCTGAGCGCCCTGCTGCGGTACGCGGTCATGCTGACCGGCGACCCGCACCAGGCCCAGGACCTGGTGCAGGAGACCATGGTCCGGGTCCAGCTCAACTGGCGCCGGGTCGCCCGCAGCGACGCGCCGGAGCGGTACGTGCGCCGGATGCTCACCAACCAGTTCATCGACTGGCGGCGCGGCTCCTGGGCGCGCCGGGTGCTGCTGCGCGGCGAACCGGACGAGGCGGTGCCGGCGCCGAGCGACCACGCGCAGTCGGCGGTGGACCGCGACCAGGTCTGGTCGTGGCTGTCGCGGCTGCCCCGGCGGCAGCGGGCCACGCTGGTGCTCCGCTACTACGAGGACCTGCCCGACGCGGAGATCGCGGAGATCCTCGGCTGCGCCGTCGGCACCGTGCGCTCGTGCATCTCCCGCGCCCTGGCCACCCTCCGAGCCGAGTACGTGGAGGTCTGCTGATGATCGAGGACGACCTGCGGGCCGCGTTCGCCAGGCGCGAGGCGTTGACCCCGCCCACCGCCCCGGTCCGGGCCGCCATCGACCGGGCCGTGGTCCGCCGCCGGCGCCGACGTCTGCGGCTCCGGCTCGCGGGTACGGCGCTGGCGGTGGTCGCCGCCGCCCTGGCCGGTTTCACCGCGGTCGCGCCGCGCCCGCCGGAGACCGCGAACCTGCTGGCGACGCCCTCGCCGGCGCCCACCGGGGCGCTGAACGTGCTGCTCCTCGGCCTGGACCAGGCCGGCGGGGGCCGGCGCGCCGACTCCGTGCTGCTGGTGCACGTCCCGGCGGACCGCAGCCGGCTCTACCTGGTCTCCCTCCCACGCGACCTGCTGGTGCCGATCCCCGGCCGGGGGACCGACAAGCTCAACGCGTCCTTCGCCTTCGGCGCCGGGCCGTCGGGGAAGGATCTGGCCGCCGGATACCGGGCGACCCGGCAGGTGGTCGCCCAGCTGACCGGCGTACGGATCGACGCGGGCGCGGTGCTCACCTACGGGGCGACCCGCGAGCTCACCGACGCGGTCGGCGGCGTGCCGGTCTGCCTGCCGACCACGGTCCGCTCGTACCACACCCACCGGACCTACCGCGCCGGATGCCAGCGGCTCGACGGTGCCGCCGCTGTGGACGTGCTCCGCCAGCGGTTCAACATGCCCGAGGGTGGGCTGGACCGTGACCGCAACGCCGCCCGGTACGCGGCCGGACTGCTCCACCGAGTCCAAGAGCAGGGGGCGCTGACCGATCCGCTGCTGCTCAGCCGGTTGATCACGAAGATCGGCTCGGGCGCGGTGATCGACACCGGGGAACTGTCCCTTCCGGCCCTGGTCTCGGCGGCCGGGAAGGCGGCCACCGCCGAGCCGGTCGCGGTCGGCCTGCCGGTCCGCCACGGAAAGGCGGAGGAGTCGCCGTTGGGGTTCCGGCTCGACCCGGCCCTGGCCCCGGGGTTCCTCGACGCGCTGCGCACCGACCGGCTCGGCGACTGGACCGCGGCCCACCCGAAGCAGGTCACGGCCCTGCGCTGACACGCGGGCGGGGCCGCCGGCCCCGCCCGCCTGCTCAGCGGTAGTCGTCCTCGTCGGCGGTGACCACCCGGGCCTGCTCCATGGCGTCCCAGTCGTCGACCTCCAGGCCCCGGTGCGGCTCACCGTCGCCCTCCTCGGGGGTGACCACCGCGGCCTGCTCGACCGCGTCGGCCGGCTCCGCCTCCAGGTCGCGCTCCTCCGGAGCGAGGTGGTCGCTCGGAGCGAAGTCCTCCTCGGGCTGACCCATCGTCCCTCCCTGGATCTCGGTGCGGACAGTCACCACCACACCGTACGGGCTCACCTCGGCCCGCGCTCGGCGGCGGGCGGAACGGTGGAGTCGGCGATTGTTCCCTCCGGGGGGAACACCCGGTGCCAGGATGGTGACGTGGGCTTCCTGATCCGGCTGGCGATCACCGCGGTCGCGCTGTGGGTCACCACGCTCATCGTGCCCGGGGTGGAGGTGACCGGCCACAACGGTTTCAACACCGTGTTCACCCTGGTCGTGGTGGCGCTCATCTTCGGCGCGGTAAACGCCCTGCTGAAGCCGGTCATCAAGGTGATCGGCTGCGTGTTCTACCTGCTCACGCTCGGTCTGTTCGCGCTCGTGGTCAACGCGCTGCTGTTCCTGCTCACCGACTGGATCGCCCGCGGGCTGGACCTGTCGTTCCATGTCAACGGCTTCTGGGCCGCCTTCTGGGGCGCCATCGTGATGGCGGTGGTGAGCTGGCTGATCAGCGTCGTGGTGCCGGACAGCCTGGACGAGCGGTGAGCGGTTCCCGGGTCGGTTGTGCCCGCCGCGCGCTCCTACGGGATACTTCCCGCGGTGGACAGCGCGGTCCGGCGCACCCAAGGACGAGAGCGGCCTGCACGGCCGAGAGCGGTAAGTAAGGAGCGTTCGACATGCCCATCGCTTCCCCCGAGGATTACGCGGAGATGCTGGACCGGGCCAAGGCCGGCCGGTACGCGTACCCCGCGATCAACGTGACCTCCTCGCAGACGCTGAACGCGGCGCTCAAGGGCTTCGCCGACGCGGAGAGCGACGGGATCATCCAGGTCTCCACCGGTGGCGCCGAGTACCTGTCCGGCCCGTCCGTGAAGGACATGGTGACCGGCGCGGTGGCCTTCGCCGCGTACGCGCACGAGGTGGCCAAGAAGTACCCGGTCAACATCGCCCTGCACACCGACCACTGCCCGAAGGACAAGCTGGACAAGTTCGTCCGGCCGCTCATGGCCATCTCGCAGGAGCGCGTGAAGAACGGCCAGGAGCCGCTCTTCCAGTCGCACATGTGGGACGGCTCGGCCGTGCCGGTGGCCGAGAACCTGGAGATCGCCGAGCAGCTGCTCACCGAGGCCGCCAAGGGCAAGATCGTCCTCGAGATCGAGGTCGGCGTCGTGGGCGGCGAGGAGGACGGCGTCGAGAACGCCATCAACGAGAAGCTCTACACCACCGTCGAGGACGGCCTGGCCATGGTCGACGCGCTCGGCCTCGGCGAGAAGGGCCGCTACATGGCGGCGCTGACCTTCGGCAACGTGCACGGCGTCTACAAGCCGGGCAACGTCAAGCTCCGCCCCGCGGTGCTGCACGACATCCAGGTGGCCGTGGGCGCCAAGTACGGCAAGGACAAGCCGCTCAGCCTGGTGTTCCACGGCGGTTCCGGCTCGCTCCTGTCGGAGATCCGCGAGGCGCTGGACTACGGCGTGGTGAAGATGAACATCGACACCGACACCCAGTACACCTTCACCCGGCCGGTCGCGGACCACATGTTCCGCAACTACGACGGCGTGCTGAAGGTCGACGGCGAGGTCGGCAACAAGAAGATGTACGACCCGCGCGTCTGGGGCAAGGCCGCCGAGGCCGGCATGGCCGCCCGCGTCGTGGAGGCCTGCGAGCACCTGCGCTCCACCGGCACCACGATGAAGTGACCACCGCGTGAACCGGAGGCCGGCACCCGATCGGGTGCCGGCCTCCGCGCGTCTCAGCCGGCGGTGAGGACCCGTACCGCCTCGCGCACGTCGTCGGTGAGATGCACCGTGGTCGACAGGTCGCCGAACGGGGAGGCCGCGAAGAGCGGCCGCAGCAGCGACTCCACGGGCAGCTCGGTGGTCCAGTAGGTGCGGTCCAGGAAGACGTACGCGCCACTCGCCCCGTCGGTGCCGTAGTAGGTCTTCGTGGCCGCCTGGAACACCTCCTGCACCGTGCCGGCCCGGCCCGGCGCGAAGACGATCCCGCCCCGGGCCAGCCGCAGGATGGTGTCCTCCCGGATGGCGTTGGAGAAGTACTTGGCGATCCGCCCGGCGAACAGGTTCGCCGGCTCGTGCCCGTACAGCCAGGTCGGGATGGCCAGGCCGCCCGAGCGGGCCCACTCGGTGCCGGCCGCCGCCGGGCGGGGCGTGGGCAGGGCCGGCCCGGCCGCGTACCGCTCCCGGACCCGCAGCGCCGCCTCGGTGTAGCGGTCGTGGTCGGTGAAGTCGGGCGCGGTGGCCAGCAGGTCGATCGCCGCGGTCAGCTCCTCCGCCGGCCACGCCGCGAGGAACGCGCCCAGGTTGGCAGCCTCCATCACGCCGGGACCACCGCCGGTGACCACCAGCCGGTCGGCCCGCGCCAGCTCCCAGCCCAGCACCGCCGCCATCCGGTACGCGGCGCTGCCGCGCGGCACCGCGTGCCCGCCCATCACGCCCACCACCGACTGCGGCCCGTGCACGGCCAGCCAGGCCCGGGTGGCGTCGGCCAGGGCGTTGTCCACCCCGTGGTCGTGCAGCCGCTGGCCGAGCGCCTCGCGAACGTCGGGCAGGGCGCCGCCGTGCGCCCGGAAGTGCGCGTACACCCGGGTGTCGTACATCCCTTCGAAGCCGCCCTCGGCGAAGCCGGCGGCCAGGTCGTCGGCGGTGTAGAGGTGGGACGGCTGGGTCGGGTACGGCAGCCCGGAGAAGGGCGGGACGACGTTCGCGCCCCGCCGGACCAGGTCCGCGCCGACCTCGCGGTCGGCGAACCGGCAGCCCACGAAGAGGGTGCCGGCGACCTCGACGCCGCGCAGGTCGGGGACCGGGTCCAAATCGAGGCGGAGGCCCTGCACGGTCAGGCCGGCGAGGCTCCCCTCGGCCAGCCGCCGGTCGAAGGCGGTCCGGGTCTCGATCTCGTCGGGGTTGGCGTGCGGCTCGATGACGTCCGCGGGAGGTGGGGTCGGCACCAGATCATCCTGCCCCGCGGCGGCAAGCCGGCAAACGCGGGCGGCAGGGACAGGAGCCCGGCGGCCAGGCCACCGGGCTCCTGCGTAACCGGGTCCTGGGGAGGCTCCGGATCTGTAGTTGTAGTGGAAAAAGTCGCGCCGCGGCATTAGCCGCGGGTACGTGGGCGCGACGCCGCAGGCGTGACGAAACCCTCAGCCGTTCAGCCGACCGGCTGGCCGGACCCCCTCGCGTACCCCCGGGCGAAGCGGGTTGAATGGGGCGATGCAGAACCTGTTGCCTGAGCCACCGGCCACCCTGCTCCCCGCGCACGAGGAGGCCGACGCCGCGCTGGCGGCCGCCGTCGAGCAGGACACCGACGAGGCGTACGCCGAGGTCGCGGCCCGCTTCCCGACCTACAGCGCGGGCTGGGCGGCGCTGGCCACCCGGGCGCTCGCCGCGGGCCAGGTCATCCCGGCGTACGCGTACGCCCGCACCGGCTACCACCGGGGCCTCGACCAGCTCCGTCGCAGCGGCTGGAAGGGCCACGGCCCGGTGCCCTGGTCGCACAAGCCCAACCGGGGCTTCCTTCGCTGCCTCTACGTGCTCTCCCGCGCGGCCGGCGAGATCGGCGAGGCGGACGAGGCGGCGCGCTGCGCCCAGTTCCTCCGCGACTGCGACCCGGCCGCCGGCGACGCCCTGGCCAGCCACTGAACCGACGCGACGGCCGGGTCCTGGCGAGGAGCCGGCCGTCGCGCCGTCCTACAGCCCCTCCGCCACCGAGGCGGCGATCTTCAACCAGGCGTCCCGCGTGGCCGAGGAGAGCTGGCCGTACCGGATCGGCTCCCCGGTGTCGATGAGCCGCTCGTACGGCGCCAGCAGCACCGCCCGGGTCCGGGCGGCGAAGTGCTCCTGGATGGCCGGCAGGTCGATCTCCTTGCGGGACGGCGGCATCGACACCACCGTCACCGCCTGCCGGACCAGCCGCTGCCGGCCGCTCTGCTCCAGGTGGTCGAGCATCCGGGCGGCGGTCTCGGCCGAGTCGTTCCGCGCCGACATGGTGACCACCAGCTGGTCGGTGGCGTCCATGGCGGCCTGCCAGTTCTGCGCCCGGACGTTGTTCCCGGTGTCCACGAAGATCAGCTTGTAGAAGCGGCTGACCACCTCGCGGATCTCGGCGAACGCCGCCGCGGTCAGCATCTCGCCGCCGGTCGCCGACTCGTCCGACGCGAGCACGTCGAACATGCCCTCGCCCTGCGAGCGGACGTACTGCGACAGGTCGCCCACCCGGCCGTGCGGGCCCTGGAACTGGGCCAGGTCACGCAGCATGTCCCGCACCGTGCGCGAGTGGAAGTCCTGCTGGGCCCGCATCCCGAGGGTGCCCTGGGTCTCGTTGTTGTCCCACGCCAGCACGTACCCGCCGCGCTTCTGGCCGAAGGTCATGGCGAGCAGCAGGATGGCGACCGTCTTGCCGGCACCACCCTTCGGGTTGACCACCGTCACCTGGCGCAGCCCGCCGAAGTTGCGGCGCACCATTTCGATGTCCCGCCGCATCTCCTGCTCCTGCCGCCCCGGCGCGAGCCGGACCAGCCCGATCCTGTTGACCACCGCCCGTACCCCCATGGTGGCGACCGGGTCGACGGGCCGGACCTGCCGCCGCCGCGCGAAGTCCTCCGCCGTCGGCGGGGTGCCGCTCGCCGGCGTCCAGACCTGCTCCGGGTACGCGGCCGTCCCCGGCTGCTGCATCCCGGGCTGCTGTGGTGCCGGCTGCGCCTGTGCGGGCTGTTGCTGCGGTGCGCCTGGCTGCGGGGGCGGGGCCGCCTGCTGGGGCCAGGCCGGCGGGTACCACCCCGGCGTCCCGGCCTGCGGCGCCGGCGCGGACGGGTGGGGCTGCGGACCCGGCGCGGGTGGCCCGGCGTGCGGCGGTGGCGCGGGAGGCCCGGCCTGGGGCGCTGGTGCGGGAGGCCCGTAGCCGGCTGGTCCCGGCGTCGGCTGCGGGTAGCTGCCCGGCCCGGGCGTCGGCTGTCCGTAGCCGACCGGTCCGGGCGGGTAGGCCGTCCCGTCGCCGTAGGACTGCGGGAGTGGCACGCCGGGTGAGGGCGGGAAAGGGCCGAGCCGGGGCGTCTCGGCCTCGGGCGACCCGTCGGCGATCCGGGCGGAGCTCTCGGGGCCGTCGTGGGGTGCCGCCTGCGCCGGTGTCGGGGCTCCGACCGCGGGCGCCGCGTGCGCGGAAGCGGCCGGGCCACTGGTGGGCCGGGCCTGGTCGAGAGCGTGGGCCAGGTTCGGGCCTGCGGCGTGCTGCGTCGGGTCAGCGGCTGTGAGCTGGGTCGAGCTGACGGTGTGGGGTGGTGTCGGGCCCGCGGCGTGCTGTGTCGGCCCGGCCGTGTCGGTTGGGGTCACCGGTTCGGCGGCGGGTGGGCAGGCCAGGCTCTCCGCGCCGCCCTGGGCTGACGGCGTAACTGGACCGGTGTGCGGCCCTGGAGTGGGGTCGGCGGTCGCGCGCTGCGGAGGCTGAGCCCAGGGGGAGTCGGGCCGGCCGTTCGGTGGCGTGCCAGCAACACGGTCACCGGGGCTCTCCGCCTCTCCGGCAGGCGTGTCGCCGTCGGCCGCAGGGGCGTCGGCCCCGGTTCCGTCCGCTGCTCCGGTAGCCAGCCGGGGAGCGCTCGTTCCGGACGTGCCAGCTTCGGGCGTGGCCCCGGAACCGTGAGCCGTGTCGTCCCGGCCGGCGGTGGCCGGTCGGGGGGCGCTCGCCTCGGGGGTGGTCGCCGCTGGCGTGGCTGGCGGTTGGTCGAGGGTGAACGGCAGGTCCAGATCGACCGGGGGCTGCGCCGCGCGGGGTGCGGGCACCACGTCACCCGCGCGGGCCTCGTCGGGAGCGGGCGGCTGCGGCCACGGGGTCGACGGTGCGGCGTCGCCGGGCGGGACGGGCCAGGGTGCCGCGCTCGGCTGGGCCGGGGCCGCCCACGGCGGGGCGGTGACGACCGGGTCGGCCTGCTCGGGCGGCCAGAGCGGTTCGATGTCCCGCTCCGGCACCTGCGGTTGACCCGGCACGTGGGCCCGGTCGGCGTGTTCGTGCACCACGGTTCCTCCCCATTCCTCCCGCCGAGGATAGGCCGTCCGGTCTGCCGGGTGGCCCGAGCGGGGATCGACGGAGGTCAGGCCGTCCAGACCGCCCAGGCGCCCGGCTCGGTCCACCACGACCGCTTCCGGCTCAGCTCACCCTCGACGCCGTCGTCGAGGAAGGGCACCTTCTCGTCCCGCGGTACGACCGCCGCCGCGCGGCCCCGGGCCCGGCGCACCTCCAGCCGTACCCTCTTCCGGCCCAACGCGGAGCGGGTGACCACGGGCACGGCCACGGCCACCTGGACCCGGCCGTCGGACGGGTCCGGGTCGGCCAGCAGCGCCACGTCGCCCAGGCTCGCGTAGCCGCCGGCGTTGCCGATGGCGCAGGCCATGATCGGCTCCTCGCCGGTGCTCAGCAGCTTGCCGTCGACCTCGACCCGGGCCCGCCAGTGCAGCGGCCGGCCCGCGTCGTCGGCCGCGCCGAGCAGCGCGCCGTCCAGCGTCACCGAACCGCCGTCGTTGCGCAGCAGGTCGAGCCGGCGGGGGGTGCCGTCCAGCACCGCGGCGGCCACCGCGGCCGGGTCGCGGGGCAGGCCGAGCTGCGCGGCCAGGTCCCGCGCCGTCCCGGACCGGGCCGGGTCGAGCGGGAGTACGCCGACCGGCGGCAGGTCCGGCACGGTCCGGTTCTCGGGCAGGTCGGCGGGTCGGCGGCTGGGCGGCGGAGCGTACCGCCGGACCAGCCGGCGTAGCACGGCGCGCAACTGACCGTCACTGGCTGTGGCGACGACCAGCCGGGTCTTCGAGTCCGGGTCCGGCCAGGTGAGGCCGTCGGCGCGGGGCGGGCCGTCGAGGCGGGCCAGCACCTCGTCGATCTCCGCGTCCGAACGGGCGATCACCGTCTCCACCCGGGCACCCCGGGCGGTCAGGGCGTCCGCGCAGGCCAGCACCGGTACGCGCGGCGTCTCGCAGCGCTCCTCGGACTTCTCGCCGGCCGCCTCGGACGCGCCCCCGCAGCAGGCCCCACCGCTGCCGCAGCCCCCACCGGAAGCGTCCCGCTCCGAGCCGAGGGTGAGCAGCACCACGTCGTACACGAAGGAGCCTCCTGCTTCTCGACGAACCCCTGCCGGTCCCGCCGTCACTACTTGTTAGCCTGACACCCCGGGCTCGCCGACCGGTCGCCACCTGGCACCCGAGCCTTCTGGAGGCGGAGAAGATGCCAGCGATCGTGCTCATCGGCGCTCAGTGGGGCGACGAGGGCAAGGGCAAGGTTACCGACCTGCTGGGTGAGCGGGTCGACTACGTCGTGCGCTACTCCGGCGGCAACAACGCCGGCCACACGGTGATCACCCCGGACGGCCAGAAGTACGCGCTGCACCTCATGCCGTCCGGCGCGCTCTCGCCGGACGCGATGATCGTCATCGGCAACGGCGTGGTGGTCGACCCGAAGGTGCTGCTGGAGGAGATCGACGGTCTCGCCGAACGGGGCGTGGACGTCTCCCGGCTGCGGATCTCGGGTGACGCGCACCTCATCATGCCGCACCACCGGGCGCTGGACCGGGTGGTCGAGCGCTACCTGGGCAGCTCGCGCATCGGCACCACCGGCCGGGGCATCGGCCCCGCGTACGGCGACAAGGTCGCCCGGATGGGCATCCGGCTCCAGGACCTGCTGGACCCCGGCATCCTGCGCAAGAAGCTGGAGCTGGCGCTCCGCGAGAAGAACCAGGTGCTGTTCAAGGTCTACAACCGCAAGGCGATCGACGTCGACGAGACCGTCGAGGAGTACCTGCGCTACGCGGAGCGGCTGCGGCCGTACATCGCGGAGACCCGGGTGATGCTCTGGGACGCGCTGGACCGCGGCGAGACCGTCCTGCTGGAGGGCGCCCAGGCCACCATGCTCGACATGGACCACGGCACCTACCCCTTCGTCACCTCGTCGAACCCGACGGCGGGCGGGGCGTGCGTGGGCGCGGGCATCCCGCCGACCGCGATCACCAAGGTCATCGCGGTGAGCAAGGCGTACACGACGCGGGTGGGTTCGGGCCCGTTCCCGACCGAGCTGTTCGACGACAACGGGCAGCACCTGCGCAAGATCGGCCACGAGTACGGCACCACGACCGGCCGCGAGCGCCGCACCGGCTGGTTCGACGCCGTCGTGGCCCGGTACGCCTGCCGCCTCAACGGCGTCACCGACCTGGTCATCACCAAGCTGGACGTGCTGACCGGCATGCCGAAGGTGCCGATCTGCGTCGGCTACGAGATTAACGGCGAGCGCTTCGACGACATGCCGATGACGCAGACCGACTTCCACCACGCCACCCCGATCTACGAAGAGCTCGACGGCTGGTGGGAAGACATCACGAAGGCCCGAACCGAAGCCGACCTGCCGGAAAACGCAAGGCGCTACATCGCCCGCATCGAAGAACTCTGCGGCACAAAGGTCAGCATCGTAGGCGTAGGCCCAGGCCGCGAAGAAAACGTGGTGCGCCACCCCCTCCTCCCGTAAGGCCCCGCCCTCCCGCCACCCACCCCCTCACCCTCCCCCGATCGCCCCGGTGATCATGAAGTTATTGCGCTGATACGCCGAGTCCGGTGGCAATAACTTCATGATCAATGCGGCCTCCCCGTCCGGGTGTCCACAGGGTTTTCCACAGGGGTGGTTCTTCGGGGTTTGTGGGGTGCAGGGTCCCCGTGTGGATGCTCTGGCGATCGTGCGTCGGGTTGCGGCGGCCCGGGATGGTGTGGTGACGCTGGCTCAGGCGCGGGCCGCCGGCTTCACCGTGCACGAGGTGCAGCGGCTGTGCCGAGCGGGTCGGTGGCGGGCCCTGGCGCGCGGTGGGTATCTCGTCGACGCTGACGCTTATGACGGCATTCCGCGGCGGGCGCGGATCAGGGCAGCGGTGGCGTCGTTCGGTCCCGGCGCCGCAGCGGTCCTGGGCACTGCCGCCGAGTTGCACCGCATCGATGGGCTGCCGCGCAGCGAGCTGATCCACCTGTCGGTTCCGGGTTCTGCGTCGCGGCCGGTGCGCGACTCTCATCCCGAGGTGGTGGTGCACCAACTCGTCATCGGACCCGGGCAGTTCGGGCGGGTAGCGGGGATCATGGCGACCGATGCCATGCGCACCGTTACCGACCTCGTGTTGCGGGAGGAGCGCTACTGCGCTGTCTCGCTGCTGGACTCCGCGCTGAACCGGCGCCTGCTCTCGCCTGTCGATCTCGAACGGATGCCGTCGCTGTTCCGGGGGCGACGTGGCGCGGTCGCCGCCCGCCGCTACCTCGCTGAGGCGAACGGCCTGGCTCAGTCTCCGCTGGAAACCCGCACCCGGCTCCGTTGCGTCGACGGCGGGATCGCGCCGGACGTCCTCCAGATCGAGGTCCGGGACGGCGACGGCTACCTGTTGGGGATCGGAGACCTGGGTTGGCGCGCGGCCCGGGTCGTCGCCGAGGCGGACGGTCGCCACGCACACGGCGGGCCAGCGGCGCTCTTCGCCGACCGGCACCGGCAGAACCGCCTGGTCAACGCCGGCTGGACGGTGCTGCGCTTCACGTGGTCCGACACCCTGCGCCCGGACTACATCCCCTGGATGGTGCGTTCGGCTGTCACCGCACGAAGACCACCATCCGGGCGGCCGGGCTCATGATCGACAGGGTGGGTGGGGTGGTCAGTAGGATGCCGTCGTGCGGGTTCTTCTTGTGGGTGGTGGAGGGCGGGAGCATGCGCTCGCGCTCGGGCTGGTCGCTGATCCTTCCGTCGAGGCGCTGGTGGCGGTTCCGGGGAATCCGGGGATCGCTGCGGTGGCCGAGGTGCGGGACGTCAACGCCACCGATCCGGCGGCCGTGGCGGCGCTCGCCGTCGAGGTGGCCGCGGATCTCGTGGTGATCGGTCCGGAGGCGCCGCTGGTGGCCGGGGTCGCCGACGCGGTCCGCGCCAAGGGCATCGCGGCCTTCGGCCCGTCGGCCGAGGCGGCCCGGCTGGAGGGCTCGAAGACTTTCGCCAAGGACGTGATGACCGCGGCCGGTGTGCCGACCGCCCGGGCCTACACCTGCACTGACGCGGCGAGCGTCGGGAAGGCGCTCGACGAGTTCGGTGCGCCGTACGTCGTGAAGAACGACGGGCTGGCCGCGGGCAAGGGTGTCGTGGTGACCGATGACCGCGCCGCCGCCGTACGGCACGCGGAGGAGTGCGGCCGGGTGGTGATCGAGGAGTACCTGGCCGGTCCCGAGGTCTCGCTGTTCGTGGTCACCGACGGGGAGGCGGCCGTGCCGCTGCTGCCCGCACAGGACTTCAAGCGGGTCGGCGACGGCGACACCGGGCCGAACACGGGCGGCATGGGCGCGTACACGCCGCTGCCCTGGGCTCCGCCCGGCCTCGTCGACGAGGTGATGCGCGACGTGGTGCACCCGACGCTGGCCGAGTTGCGCCGCCGGGGCACCCCGTTCGCCGGCCTGCTCTACGTGGGCCTGGCGATCACGGCCGCCGGCCCGCGCGTGATCGAGTTCAACGCCCGCTTCGGCGACCCGGAGACGCAGGTGGTGCTCGCCCTGCTGGAGACGCCGCTGGGCGGGCTGCTGCACGCCGCCGCCACCGGCACGCTTGCCGCGCATCCGCCGCTGCGGTGGCGTGACGGCGCGGCGGTCACCGTCGTGGTGGCGGCCGAGGGCTACCCGGCGGCGCCGCGTACCGGTGACGTCATCACCGGCGCCGACCGTGCCGGCGTCATTCACGCCGGCACGCGCCGCGACGCCGACGGCAGCCTGCGGTCCGCCGGGGGCCGGGTCCTCTGCGGTACGGCCACCGGGCCCGACCTGGCCGCCGCGCGGGACGCCGCCTACGAGGTCGTACGCGGCATCGGGCTGGCCGGCTCGCACCACCGTTCCGACATCGCCGCCGCCGCCGTGCACGGCCAGATCGATCTTCCCGGCTGACCGGGTCGACCGCCTTGTAGCGGCAATGCGGCCGGTGGACGGCCGACTCCGCCTTCCCGCTGACCGGACCCGGCCGTCTCGACCCGGGTTGAGCGGTGCGGCGCCGTGGACGATCGACCCCGCCTGATCGGGCCCGGCCGTCTCGTCCCCGTCCTGACCGATGGCGGCGACGAGGCGACCACCTGCCGGCCGCCGTCGAGGGTTACCGCGACGGCTGCCGTTCGGAGAAGACCACCGGCCGGTCCGGGCGGCCGGGACGCGCTGACGCCGTCGTCAGCGGTTGGTCGGGCCGGGCGTGACCGCCGGCTGATCCGCCGTTTCGAGGCCGGTCTCGTCCGGCGGCACCGCGCCGCGGGGCATGCGGCCGAGGATCCGGTCGAGCACGTTGGCGGTGGCCCGTTCGATCCGCTCGTCGCGGTGCCCGCGCCGGTTGAGCGCCATCGTCCAGCCGAGCGTGCCGGTGGCGAAGACCACCGCGCCACCCGGCCGTTCGTAGACGTGGGTGCTCTGCATCCGCCGCCCGCCCTGCTGTGCGGGGTAGGGCGACCCGCTGAGCGGGGTCTCGCGGAGTCCGAGGGGCCGGGCGGTGCCGGCGTGGACGCCGTCGGCCTCGCCCCGGACGACCCCGGGAATGCGGTCCCCGTCGGCCACCCCGGTGCCGGCCCACAACCAGTGGTCGGCCGACCGGACCACCAGCGGCTGCGGGGTGACGACGATGCCGTTGTACTGGACGCCGAGCAGCGCCTGCTCGGGCTTGTCGAGGCCGCGCCAGGTGACCGTGGGCCCGGCGGCGTCCTCGTCGGGGTCCGGGGTGGTCTTGGCGCAGGCGACGACCCGCTCCGGGCGGCCGTCGGCGGAGGGTCGCACCCGGATGTGCCAGTAGACGCTGTTGGCGCCGAGGAACGCGAGGCTGGTGCCGTCGGCCAGCCCGGCCTCGGCGGCCCGGCGCATCTCCGCCGACCAGTACTCGTCGTGCCCGCAGAACACCAGCCCCCGGTGGCGGGCCGGGTCGAGCCGCCCGGAGTGCAGGTCGAAGCTGGTGGCGTAGCTGATGTCGTAGCTGTTGCGTTCGAGCCACTGGACGGCGTCGTGGTCCCGGCTGAACTGGTTGGGCTGGCCCGAGTCGGCGTACGGGCGGTCGAAGGAGACCTCACGCGCGCGCAGCGACGGATCCCGCCGGCCGCTGGCGGCGTAGCCGTTGTAGAGGCTCTTGCCGGCCCGCCGGTCCCGCGGCCACTGGTTGTACGCCTGCCAGGTGGTCACCGGCAGCACCACGCAGAGCGCGGCGGCCCGCCGGTCGTCCCGCACCACGAACGGGGTGCACGCGCGCCAGCCGTCGGCGGAGGTGAAGACCGCCTGGTAGAGGCCGGAGGTCCAGTCCTCGGGGATGCGGAGGGTCCAGGACACCGGCCAGCGGCAGGCGATGGCCCCGGTCGCCGGGTCGGCGGGCGGCACCGGCTGCGGGGCGCCGTCCAGGTCCGGGCTGGTCAGCATGGTCCGGGCGCCGGCGCCGTCGTACCAGCCGAGCCGGTGCACGGTGATCCGGAACCGGCCGGCCGGATTGACCGCGACGTGGAAGTCGACGGACTCGCCGGGGGCGAGGCTTGTCGTCGAGGCGTACCCCTGGATCTGCCGCCGCCGGTCGTCGGCGGTCCGGGAGCCCTCCGGCGGCCACCAGGGCTCGCCGGCCGCGCGGTTCTCCACCTCGACGGGCGGGGACTGCCGGCGGACCGGCGTGGCGTCGCGGCGTCGGCTGAGCACGGGCTCGGAGGTGCCGAGCGCCGTGGCGGAGACGCCACCGAGGAGGAGACCGAGGGCCCAGCGCCGACGGATCCGGACCATGCGAGCAGCTCCCGAGGGGGTGGAAGGCACTGCCGGAACAGCCGGCGCAGGGAAGGTACCACCGGCGATGGGGCCTCGTCCGTCCCCTGTGGCTCAGCCGTAGTAGCGGCGGAGTTCCCGGCTGAGCACCTTGCCGGTGGCGTTGCGCGGCAGGTACTTCACGAACACCACGTCCCGGGGTACGGAGAAGCGGGCCAGGTAGTGGCGGACGTACTCGCGGACCGCCTCCGGGTCGAGCGTCTCGCCGGGGTGCAGGGCGAGGAACGCGGCCAGCCGCTGGCCGTACTCGGTGTCCGGCACGCCGATCACCGCGACCTCGCGGACCTGCGGCAGGCGGGCGATGAGGTCCTCCACCTCGGACGGGAAGACGTTCTCGCCGCCGGAGACGATCATGTCGTCGGCGCGCCCGTCGACGAAGAGCAGGCCCTCGGGGTTCATGCGGCCCAGGTCGCCGGTGTCCAGCAGGCCGTCGCGGCTCTCGCGGCCGGCGCCCGAGGTGTAGCCCTCGAAGAGCATCTCGTTGCCCACGAAGATCCGGCCGACGCGGCCGTCCCGGACCGGTTCGCCAGCGTCGTCCAGGATCTCCAGCCGGGTGCCGTGCGGGGGTCGGCCCGCCGTGGTGGGGGCCGTGCGCAGCTCGGCCGGGCCGGCGATGGAGGCCCAGGAGACCTCGGTCGAGCCGTAGAGGTTGTGGAGGACGTCGCCGTAGCGGTCCATGAAGGCGGTGGCCAGGCCGCCGGGGAGCGCCGAGCCGCTGACCGCGACCACCTTGAGCGGCGGCCGGGACGCGGGCGGTGGCACCTCCATGAGCCGTTGCAGCATCACCGGTACGGCGAAGAGCGCGTCGCAGGGTTGCGCGGCCAGGGCGGCCAGCGTGGCGGCCGGGTCGAACCGGCGGTGCAGCACGATCGTGGCGCGCAGCGCGAACGACACCTGGAGGGCGGCGTACCCCCAGGTGTGGAAGAGGGGCGCGGCGATCAGCACGGTGTCGTGCACGTGCAGCGGGATGCGGTCGATGATGGACACCAGCGGGCCGAAGCCGTGCGGCGTGGGCCGGCGGGCGCCCTTGGGCGCGCCGGTGGTGCCGGAGGTGAGCACGATGGTCCGGCCGTCGCGCTCCGGCGGCTGGAGCTGGTCACCGGGCAGCGCGCCGGCGATCAGCTCCTCCTGGCGGCGCTCGTCGACCCGGTGCAGCTCGGCGGGGAGGCCGAGGATCCGCTCGGCGAACTCGGCGTCGTGCACGAGCACGCGCAGGCCCTGCTCCTCGGCCACCGTGGCCAGCTGGGCCGCGGACAGACCGGTGTTGACGAGGACGGCGTCCGCGCCGAGCAGCATGGCGGCGACGATCGCCTCGATGAGGCCGTGGTGGTTGCGGCAGAGCACGCCCACCCGGTCGCCGGCCTGCACGCCGAGCCCGGCCCGCAGGGACCGGGCCAGCCGTTCGGACCGGTCCAGCAGTTCCTGGTACGTCAGCGCGGCGCCGTGCTCGTCGACGACGGCGACGCGCCCCGGGTCGCGGGCGGCGGCCTGGCGCAGCTCCCCGGCGAGGCTCCAGCCCCACCGGCGCAGCGCGTTGAGTTGGGAGGCCACCCGGATCGGGCGGCCCGGATTGAGCAGTCCGCGTCGGGTCAGCGTGGCGACGATGAACGGCAGGTCCAAGTCGCGACCCTCCTTCGCGTTCGTGTTCTCCCGATCATGCACCCGGGGCGGCGCGGTGCCGAGCCCACGTGATCAGGTGCCCAGCCTGCGGACACTCTGAACGTGCGAGGTGGACCGGCGGCCCGACCCGCGGCGCGCGGTGCCACCGCGGGTCGGGTCGGGGTCCGCCGGCGATCAGCGGATCTGCATACCGGAGATGGCCCGGGAGATGACCAGCCGCTGGATCTCGGAAGTGCCCTCGAAGATGGTGTAGATCTTGGCGTCCCGGTACCACCGCTCGACCGGGTGGTCGCGCAGGAAGCCCGCGCCGCCGAGGAGCTGGACGGCCCGGTCGGTGACCGACACGGCCACCTCGCCGGCCTTGAGCTTGGACATCGAGCCCTCGCCCGCGCTGAACGGCCGGTTGTTGCGGCCCATCCAGGAGGCCCGCCACACCAGCAGCCGGGCCGCGTCGATCTCCATCTTCATGTCGGCGAGCGCGAACGCGACCGCCTGGTTCTCGATGATGGGCCGGCCGAACTGGACCCGTTCCTTGGCGTAGTCGAGGGCGTACTCGTACGCGGCGCGGGCCACGCCGAGCGCCTGCGCGCCGACTGTCGGTCGGGACAGTTCGAACGTGCGCATGGCGGCCTGGCCGGAGGCGCGCTGGCCGGTGCGCGCGCGGGCGAGCCGCTCGTCGAGCGCCTCCCGGCCGCCGAGCAGGCAGCGCCCGGGCACCCGTACGTCGTCGAGGAAGACGTCGGCGGTGTGCGAGGCGCGGAGCCCGAGCTTGCGCAGCTTGCGGGTGGCGGTGAGCCCCGGCGTGCCCGGCGGCACGACGAACGCGGCCTGCCCCCGCGAGCCCAGTTCGGGTTCGACCGAGGCGGTGACGACGTGCACGCCGGCGATGCCGCCGTTGGTGGCGTACGCCTTCTGCCCGTTGAGCACCCACTCGTCGGTGGCCTCGTCGTAGACCGCGCGGGTCCGCATCGAGCCGACGTCGGAGCCGGCCTCCGGCTCGGTGGTGCAGAACGCCGCGACGGCGGGCTGGTCGACGTCGCCGAAGCACTGCGGCACCCACTCGACGAGCTGGTCGGGGGTGCCGGCGCCGTAGATGGCGGCGACGGCCAGCGAGGTGCCGAAGATGCTCAGGCCGATGCCGGCGTCACCCCAGAACAGTTCCTCGCTGGCGATCGGCAGGGAGAGGCCGGTCGGGTCGGCCCAGCAGGTGGCGAGGAACTCGAAGCCGTACAGGCCGACCTTCGCCGCCTCCTGGATGATCGGCCAGGGCGTCTCCTCGCGGGCGTCCCACTCGGCCGCGGCCGGGCGCACGACCTCGGCGGCGAAGCCGTGCACCCAGTCGCGAAGGTCCCGCTGTTCCTCGTTCAGGTCGAGCGAGAACTCGGCCATCTCAGGCCTTGGGGATGTCGAACAGGTTGGCGATGTTGGCGGCGAGGCCCAGGTCGCCCTTGGCCTTCAGCTTGCCGGTCATGAACATCATGACCGGGTTGCCACCACCGGAGACGATCTTCAGGAACTCGACCGGGCCCATGGTGAGGCTGAGCTTCGGGTCCCGGGTGGGGGTCTCCGAGACGGTGCAGGTGCCGTTCTCGATGACGATCTCGTAGGTGTCGGTGCCACCGTCGGGACGGCCGGTGATGTTCCAGTGGATGACCGCGTTGGTGGAACCCGCCCGGTCGGCCCGGAACAGGCTCGGCATCCGGTTGAAGACCTCGCTCAGGATCTTGCCGCGCAGGTCGCCGGACATGATCTCGGCGAGCTTGTCGTCGGGGGTGGACTTGACCAGCTGCGCGAACTCCTTCGGGCCGACGTTCGCGAAGTTGGCCGGGTCGAAGTCACTCATGGGGGATGCACCTCTCGGGCGAGCCGACTTTGGTTACTCGGGCGTAACCTTACGCACGAGTAGGTATGCTCGCAAGGGTGTCCAGCACACCGACCTTCAAGCGCCTCCCCCGCGCCGTGCGCGAGCAGCAGATGCTCGACGCGGCGGTAAAGGTCTTCTCCCGCCGGGGCTTCCACGCGGCCAGTATGGACGAGATCGCCGACGACGCCGGCATCTCCAAGCCGATGGTCTACGCGTACCTCGGCACCAAGGAGGAGCTCTTCGTCGCCTGCCTGCACCGCGAGGGCACCCGGATGATGGAGGCCATCGCCGGGGCGGCCGCCTCCGACCTGCCCGCCGACGAGCGGCTCTGGCGCGGGCTGCGCGCCTTCTTCGGCTTCGTGGGCGCGCACCGGGACGGCTGGGCCGTGCTCTACCGGCAGGCCCGCGGCGAGCAGCCGTTCGCCGCCGAGCTGGCCACGATGCGCGGGCGGCTGGTCGAGGTGGTCGCCGGGATGCTCGACCACGCGCTGCGCGCCAAGGGGCGCGAGGTCCGGGCCACCGACCTGGAGGTCGTCGCGTACGCCCTGGTCGGCGCCACCGAGTCGCTCGCCGACTGGCTGGCCGACCACCCGGAGGCCGACCCGGAGAAGACCGCCACCCGCATGATGAACGTGGCCTGGCTCGGCGCCGACCAGTTGCTGCGCGGGATCACCTGGCATCCGCCGGCCGGCTGAGCCGGGCACACGCCCCCCGCCGGCGCCGGCCCCGCGCCCAGCGCACCGCCTCCACCACCACGGTCAGGGCCACCGCCAGGCCCAGCCCGAGCAGCAGCCCGCGCACCGGGTCCCGCTCGAAGGCGAGCCCGCCGAGGTAGCCGACCAGCGCGGAGTAGATGCCCCAGGAGAGCGCCGCCAGTGCGTCGAAGGCCAGGAACCGCCGCCGGGGAAACCGGGTCGCGCCCATGGTCAGCGTGACCGCGGTCCGTCCACCGGGGACGTACCGGGCCACCGTCAGGATCAGGCCGCCGCGCGCCGCGATGCCGCGCCGGGCCCGCTCGAACGCGGCCCGCCGCCGGCTGCCCCGACCGGTTCGACCCGTCGCCGTGCCGGCCGCCGGAATCCGGGCCAGCAGCCGGCCGCCGCCGTGCCGGCCGATCGCGTACGAGACATGGTCGCCGACGAACGCCCCGAGTGCGGCCGCCCCGACCACCAGTGGCAGGTCCGGCTGGCCGGTGGCGGCGAACACCCCGGCCGTGATGACGGCGGTCTCGCTCGGCACCACCGGGAAGAAGCCGTCGACCACCGCGATGGCGAACAGCGCCAGGTAGACCCAGGGCGAGGACATGGTCTGGTGGAGCAGGTCGAGCACCGAATCCATGGCCCCGATGCTTGTCGCGCCCCCGGTCCCCGCCATCTGCCGTCGGTCGGCCGGCGGCTGTCACTTTCGTCGCGTCGTACCCCGACGGGCCGTCGGGGTCGGCCCCCAAACCACCCCGAGGTACGCCCCGTCGCGCGCCCGCCCGGCCTAGGCTCGCCGGGTGACCACCCGCGCCGCCCTGCTGCGGCGGGCCGAGCGGCACACGCCGCTCCTGCTCGCCGGGCTCGTGGCGGCCGGCACCTGGGCGTCGGCGACCGGCGCGCTGGGCGTCCGCTCGCCGCTGCCCCGGCTGCTGGTGCTGGCCGTGGCGCTGGCCTCGGGCGCCGCCGCCGTCGCGGCCCGCCGCTGGCCGCTGGTCGTCGCGGCGGTGGTCGGCTGGGTCGTCCTGGCCGCCTGGCCGGCCGCCGTCCTGGCCTCGTGGCGCGCCGGCGTGGGGCTGCGCGGTCGCCGGCTCACCGGTCACCTGCTCGGCGCGGGACTCGTCGCCCTGGTCGGGGTGGTGGTCGGCGTCGCGGTCGGCGGCGAGCGCCGGCTGACCACCGCGACCGGCGCCAACGCCACGGCGCTCTTCGCCTGGGTGGTGGTGTTCCCGCTGCTCGCCGGCCTGTGGATCCAGGCGCGGCGGGACACCCTGGCCGCCCTCCGGGACCGCGCCGAGCGGCTGGAACGCGAGCAGGAGGCGCGGGCCGACCGGGTACGCGCCGAGGAGCGGGCCCGGATCGCCCGGGAGATGCACGACGTGGTGGCGCACCGTGTCTCGCTCATGGTGGTGCACGCCGGGGCGCTGGAGGTGACCGCCGCCGACACGGCCACCGTCGAGGCGGCCGCCCTGATCCGCTCCACCGGCCGGGCGGCCCTCACCGACCTGCGCGAGGTGCTCGGTGTGCTGCGCCAGCCGGCCGGCGGCGGCACCCCGCTGCCCGCCGCCGGGCTGGACGCCGTCGACGACCTCGTGGCGGACTCCCGCGCGGCCGGCCTCCGGGTGGACCGGCGGGACGAGGGGACGGCCGGGCCGGTGCCGGGCGCGGTGGCCCGGACCGTGCACCGGGTGGTGCAGGAGGGGCTGACGAACGTGCGCAAGCACGCCCCGGACGCGGCGGTCACCGTGCGCCTGCGGCACCTGCCCGACGGGATCGAGGTCGCCGTCCTGAACGGCCTGGCCACCCGGCCCGGCCCCGCCCTGCCCGGCGCGGGGCTCGGCCTCGTGGGGCTGCGCGAGCGGGTCGAACTGGCCGGCGGCCGCTTGTCGGCGGGTCCGACCGCCGACGGGGGATACCTGCTACGGGCGCTGGTGCCGGTCGAGGAGCTGCCATGATCCGTACCCTGATCGCCGACGACGAGCAGCTCGTCCGCGCCGGCCTGCGGCTGATCCTGGAGGCCGCGCCGGACATCGCGGTGGTCGGCGAGGCGGCCGACGGCGACGAGGCGCTGGCCGCCGCCGTCCGGCTGCGGCCCGACGTGGTGCTGCTCGACGTCCGCATGCCCGGCACCGACGGGCTGGCCGCCGCTCCGAGGATCGTCGCCGCGGGCCCCCGGGTCGTCATGCTGACCACCTTCGACCGGGACGAGTACGTGCACGGCGCGCTGCGCGCCGGCGCGGTCGGCTTCCTGCTCAAGGACACCCCGCCCCGGGAGCTCGCGGCAGCCGTGCGGACCGTCGCGGCCGGCAACGCCATGCTCGCCCCGACGGTGACCCGGCGGTTGATCAGCTCGTTCGCCGAACGCGGTCCGGCCCGGCGGGAGGCCGCCCGGCAGCGGCTGGCCCGGCTCACCGACCGGGAGGCGGCGATCGTCCGGGAGGTGGCCCGGGGCGACGCGAACGCCGACGTGGCCCGCCGGGTCGGCGCGAGCGAGGCGACCGTGAAGACGCACGTCAGCCGCGCGCTGGCCAAGCTCGGCGTGGCCAACCGGGTCCAGCTCGCCATCCTGGTCCACGACGCCGACCTGCTGGAGGAGTGAGAGCTCCGGTCAGCGGCGTGCGGTGGCGCGGGCGCGGGCGCGGCGGCGGGCCCAGCGGGCGGCCTCGAACAGGCCGGTGACCGCCACCGAGATGCCGACGCCGGCGAGAAGGCCCTGGATCGGGTTGTGCTCGAAGGCCAGCCCGCCGAAGTAGCCGAGCAGGCCGCAGTAGACGCCCCACGTCACGCAGGCCAGCGCGTCGTACATGAAGAAGGAGCGGAGCGGGTAGCGGACCGCGCCCATGGTCAGGGTGACGGCGGTCCGCCCGCCGGGCACGTACCGGGCGGTGGTCAGGATGATGCCGCCGCGCCGGTCGACCGCCCGCCGGGCCCACTCGGAACCCGCCCGGCGCCGGCTGTCGGCGGGCAGCCGGGCCAGCCGGTGCGCGCCCCCGCCGCGCCCGATGGCGTACGAGACGTGGTCGCCGACGAGCGCGCCGAACGCGGCGGCCACGATCACCCCGACCAGGTGCGGCTCCCCGCCGGCCGCGAAGACCCCGGCGGTGATCGCCACGGTCTCGCCGGGCACCGCGGGGAAGAACGCGTCGACAGCGGTGACCGCGATGATCACCAGGTACACCCACGGCGAGGTCACCGTCTGGTGCAGCAGGTCGACCACGTCCCCCATGCCCCCATGCTCGGTGGTGGGATGTCAGCGGGGAGTGGAAACGGCCCCAGCGAGGGCGGGCACCTTGTCCTCGGCGGTCGGGCCGTGCGAGGTGAGCAGCACGGGCGTGCCCAGCTCGGCCGCGACCGCCGCCGGCCAGTCGGTGGGCGCCTCGTCCAGGATCGGGCGGGCCCGGAGCAGCCGGGCGGTGAGCGCCGCCTGGCGGTCCAGGTCGCCGGCCGGGCCGGGGGCGAGCCGGTCGACGGTGTCGTAGCGGCGGCAGATGCGCAGGGCCGGGCCGGCCAGGTCCAGGTGGGTCAGGGCCAGCCCGTCCACCCCGCCCGCGGCGGCCAGGGCGTAGCGGTGGGCGACCGCGTCGAAGTGGCCGAACCGGAACCGACCCTGCCAGGGGTTCGTCGGGTTGCGCGGGTCGGCGAAGGGCAGCGCCGGGTCCTCGGTGACCAGCGGCCCGGGACCGTGCCGGGTCGTGGTCACCCGCAGCACGCCGAGCCGCTGCGCGCTGCCGGCCAGCCCGGCCTCGGCCAGCAGCGCCTCCGCGTTGGCGAAGGTGGTGGTGCTCCACGTGGTGTACGGGTGGAAGCCGTGCCACTCGTCCAGCAGCACCCCCTGGGCCCCCTCGAACACGCAGGTCCCCGCCCGCAGCACGCCCGCCAGGTACGCCCGGTCGACGATCGCCACCCGGTCGGCGAAGGCCGCGTACGCGGGCAGGCAGTCCTCGACCGGCGGGGCGTCCAGCGGGCCGAGTTCGGCGGTGAGCCGGTCCCGCAGCGCGGTGAGCCGGCGGCGCAGCACCGCCGGGTGGGCGCAGTCCGCCACCCGGGGCGCCTCGTCGGGGTGGGCGAGGCCGTACGCGACCGCCTCGCCCACCCCCAGCCCGCAGGAGCCGTGCCGGTCGGCTCCCCGGGCGATCTCCCGCGCCCGGTTGGCGGCCCGGTGGTACGGGGTGGCCAGCAGCGCCTCCCCGTCCACGGTCAGCCGGTCGAGCGCGTCGAACACCCCGACCGCCGTGAGGTGGTCGGCCTCGGCAGCCAGCGCCAGCGGGTCCACCACGACGTGCCGCGACAGGTGCGTACGGACCCCGGGGCGGAACGTCCCGGACCCGAACTGCGCGAACGTGTGGTGTCGCCCGTCGCGCAGCACGACGTTGTGCGCCGCCTGCGCGCCCCCGTTGAACCGGACGACCGTGTGCACGGGCCGGCTCGCGCAGAGCCAGTCGACGACGGTGCCCTTGCCGGCGTCGCCGTAGCCGAGGTCGACCACCATCACGTGGTTCACAGCCGGGTGACCCCGCTTCCGTCACTGGGGGCGAACGGCAGCGTGGCCACCGAACGCTGGCCGCCGTCCAGCCGGGCGAGCGCCCGGGAGACGGTCCGGCCCGCCGTCGACCCGGCCCGGTCCAGGTCACGTAGGCCGGCGTCCAGGTCGATGGCCTGCTCGCCGAGGCCGACGGTGAGCGCGATGGTCTCGCAGACCGCGTCCAGGTCGTCCAGCTCGACGGCGTGCTGGCCGAGCAGGTCGCGCCAGAAGTCGAGCACCTTGCGGCTGCCCGCGTACGCGCTGCCGGCCGGGAGGAGGTAGTAGGTGTCCCAGCGCCGGGTCACCTCGTCGACGATCTGCCGCAGCGGCACGTCCTCGCGCAGGTCGTCGCCGACGAGCCGGGCCACCTGCCGCCGGTCCACCCGGGGGTACGCCAGCTCGTCGCCGATGATGAACAGGTAGCCGCGCCGGCCCCGCTTCGTCCAGCTGTCGGTGACCGTGTGCCGGGCCATGAAGTACATCGCCAGCTCGTACGACTCGGTCATCTGGCCGCCACCGCCGCCCTCCAGCACGATCCGGCCGAGGTCGTCGTCCATCCGGTTGTCGGACTCGAACTGGCCGACCTGCAACGGCACCCGGTCGCAGGTGGCGTCGCCGATGGCGCCGAACATGATCTGCGGGTCGGGGGCGTACCCCTGGCGGAGCAGCAGGCCGAGCAGCTGTGGCAGCTTGCTCTGGAGCACCCGGGGCACGTGGCCCATCGAGCCGGTCACGTCGAAGAGCACCGCGATGGGCGTCGACCGCGGGTGCTCGGCCGAGTCGCGGCTCTCCCGGACGGCGCCGCGAGGGTCGAGCGCGGGGTGCACGGTCCGCGCCCCGCTGTCGCTGTACGAGAACGCGCTCGCGCCGGTGGCCCGCCGGTAGCGGTCGGCGGCGTCGTACACGTCGGTGGACCAGATTCCGCTGCCCATGGCAGCCTCCCTAGGGATTGAGGGTGAAGGGGCGGAAGGTGCGGGGGCCGAAGAGGCGGTCCAGCACCTCGTCGAGTTCGCCGAGCAGCCGCCAGGCGTCGTCGGGGCGGGCGGCCAGCTTCGGGCGCGTGCAGCCGGCCGCGAAGGCGCGCAGCTCGCGCGGGGCGCGGTCGGCCATGAGCCAGGTCATGCAGTGGGCGGCCATGGCCAGGTCGGTGCCCGGGCCGGCGGGCCGCCGGGCGGTCACCTCGGCCGGGTACCAGTCCTCGTGGCCGGGGACCAGCGCCGGGACGGTCGCGCCGGGTTCGGCGGAGAAGCACCAGTCGACCAGCACCACGCCGTGCGCGTCCGGCTCGATGAGCACGTGCCGGGGGAGCACCGCGCCGTGCACCACCCCGGCCCGGTGGGCCAGGCCGAGGGCGACCAGCAGCCGCCGCCACATCCAGGCCGCGTCGCGCGGGTCCAGCCCGTCCGGGTACGCCCGGCGCACCTCGTCGAGGCTGTGCAGCCCGGGTGCCGCGGCCACCACGTTGACCAGCCGTTCCGCGCCGGTCGCGGGGTCGCGGGCGGGCAGGTGGTCGACGAGCCGGGGCACGTACGGCAGGCGGCGCGGGTCGCCCCGCTCGGCGATCCGCCGCAGGGCGCGCGCCTCGCGGGCCATCAGGTCGTTGTCGACCGGGTTCCGGGGCAGCTTGAGCAGCCGGTCCCGCCCGACGTCGTAGAGGTCGGCCAGGTCCCCGACGTACGCGATCCGGCGCAACACGTAGTCGCCGAGTTCGGCCGCGCGGCCGCCCCGCCAGCGGGCGGTCACCGCCATGAGCGCGTCGGTGGCGGCGGCGCGTACCCCCGGGTCGACCGCGCCGAGCCGGTCGGGGTGCAGCGCCGTGACCAGCTCGCGGTAGCGGCGGGCCGGCGCGGCGGTGCCGAACAGGTCGGCGTCGCCGCGCGCCGTGGCGACCAGCCGGATGGCGTCCTCGGTCCTCACCGCACCGTCTCCTCCCGGGCGGGGCGCAGCAGCGCTGGGTGGAGCAGCCTGGCGTCGCCGGCCCGGTAGAGCTTGGCCCGGGGGCCGCCGCGCGCGCCGCCGCGCTCGGTGCTGGCGCCGGTGCTCTCCACGAAGCCGGGCACCGAGAGCACCTTGCGGTGGAAGTTGCCGGCGTGCAGCGGGTGCCCCCACACCGTCTCGTAGACGGCCCGCAACTCGGTGATGGTGAACTCGGGCTCCAGGAAGCGGGTGGCCAGCGGGGTGTACTCCAGTTTGGACCGGGCCCGCTCCAACCCGTCGTCGATGATCCGGCCGTGGTCGAAGGCGAGCTGCCGGGTGGTCAGGGCGGTGACCGGCAGCCAGATCGCGTCGTCGGCGTCGGTGTCGGCCACCGGGTCGGGCAGGTCGGGGGCGAAGGCCAGGTGGGCGACCGAGACGACGCGCATCCGGGGGTCGCGGTCGGGCGCGCCGTAGGTGGCGAGCTGCTCCAGGTGGACCCGACGCAGCCGCTCGCCGCCGAGGCCGGTCTCCTCGGCCAGCTCGCGCCGGGCGCCGGCGGCCAGGTCCTCGTCGGGGCGGACGAAACCGCCGGGCAGCGCCCAGTGCCCCGCGTAGGGCGGGGCGGCCCGGCGGATCAGCAGCAGGTGCAGCGCGCCCTCGCGGATGGTCAGCGCCACCACGTCGACGGTGACTGCCACCGCCGGGTAGTCCCGGGGGTCGTACGCGGCGAGGAAGTCCTGCTCGTTCACGTCGCCTCGTCTCTCTCATCCTGAGAACAACTCAACCTGAGAACAACTTAGCGCACGAAAGAGGGAACGCCAAGCCCCCTCTTTCCTCAGCGGACGGTGCCCACCAGGTGCGGCCGCCCCTGCCGCGCGTCGTGCAGCGCGAAGTCCCAGCCCCCGCCGGCGCCGGAGGCGCTGAAGGCCACCGTGGACGGCAACGGCACCGGCAGCTTGAACGCCACCTCCACCGTGTACGCCTCCGGCAGCCGGCTCTCCAGCGCCGCCAGGCAGCGGGCCTTGCTCCACATGCCGTGGGCGATCGGGCGCGGGAAGCCGAACAGCCGCGCGCCCAGCTTCGAGGTGTGGATCGGGTTGTGGTCGCCGGAGACCCGGGCGTAGTCCGTCCCCACCCGCGGGGTCACCCGCCACTGGGCCGAGGCGGCCGGCGGGGTCGGGCGGTCACCCCGGTCCGGCCGCGGGCCGCCGCCCGCCCCGCGCTCCTTCCCGAGGTACGTCGAGACGCCCCGCCAGACCTCCTCGCCGCCGACCGAGCCGACAAGCACCACGTCGAGCTGCCGGCCCCGCTCGTGCGGGCGCAGGTTCTCGGCGTACGTGCGGAAGTCCACCGTCTCGCCCACCTCGACCGGCCGGTGCACGGTGATCCGGTTCGCCACGTGCACCACGCCGGTCAGCGGGATGGGGAACTCCGGCGCGGTCATCAGCCGCAGCGAGAGCGGAAAGCCCAGCACGTGCAGGTACGTCGCCGGCAGCCGGTCAGCCAGCCGGAACCCGCAGACCCGGTCGTAGTCGGCCAGGTGCGCCGGGTCGACCGGCACCCCGGTGACGCCCAGTTCCACGGCCGGCACGTCCGGCCGCCGCCGGCCACCCATGCCGGGCAGCGCGCCCAGCAGGGCCCGCCGGTAGAGCGCCCCCGGCGCGGGCAGCCGGGGCAGGTCGATGCGCAGGCGACCCTCCGGCCCGGTGCGCTCCGGTGCGGTAAGCGTGGCCGCCCCGCCCGCCGCGACCGCCGCGGCGGCGCCGGACAGGTCCCGGGTGCGGTCGCCGGCCGGCGCATCCTGGGTGAGATCGTCAGCCAGCGCGGACAGGTCCTGCGTGCGGTCCCCGGCCAGCGCGGACAGGTCCTGGGTCGCCTCGACCGGCGGCTCCGGGGCACCGCGCGCCGCGAGTGCCGCCCGGGCCGAGGTGAGGTCCTGGGTCGGGCCCTCGATCAGCTCGTGCACCGACAGCTCCTCGGCCGGCTCCTCCGGCCGCTGCTTCCGCCGCGCCATCACGCCCCCAGCAGGCTCTGGCCGCAGACGCGGACCACGTTGCCGCTGACCGCGCCGCTCGCCGGCCAGGACAGCCAGCCGATCGTCTCGGCCACGTCCACCGGCAGGCCGCCCTGGGCCATGCTGTTCATCCGCCGGCCCGCCTCGCGGATCATCAGCGGGATCCGGGCGGTCAGCCGGGTCTCGATGAAGCCGGGCGCGACCGCGTTGAGGCTGATGCCCCGCTCGCGCAGCACCGGGGAGAGGGAGTCGACCAGGCCGATCACCCCGGCCTTGCTTGTCGCGTAGTTGGTCTGGCCCCGGTTGCCGGCGATGCCCGCGATCGAGGAGACCGAGACGATCCGGCCGCCGGCCGGGATCAGGTCGCGCTCCAGCAGCACGTCGTTGATCCGCTCCTGGCTGGAGAGGTTCACGTCGATCACCGAGTCCCAGCGGTCGGCGTCCATCCGGCCCAGCGTCTTGTCCCGGGTGATGCCGGCGTTGTGCACCACCACGTCGACCCGGCCGTGCCGGCTCGCGAGGTGCTGGGCCAGGCGGGTCGGGGCGTCCGGCGCGGTCAGGTCGAGCTGCACGGCGCTGCCGCCCACCTCGTTGGCGACCGCGGCCAGCTCGTCCCCGGCGGCCGGGATGTCCAGCGCGACGACAGTGGCGCCGTCCCGGGCGAGCACCCGGGCCAGCGCCGCGCCGATGCCGCGGGCCGCCCCGGTGACCAGGACGACCTGACCGTCCAGCGGCCGGTCCCAGTCGGCCGGCGCGGTGGCGGTCCCCGCGCCGACCCGGATCACCTGACCCGAGACGTACGCGGACCGGCCGCTGAGGAGGAAGCGCAGGGTGGACTCCAGGCTGACCGGGGTGCCCGCGTCGCCGTCCTTCGTGACGTACACGAGCTGGGCGGTCACGCCCCGGCCGAACTCCTTGCCGATGCTGCGGGTCAGCCCCTCCAGTGCGCGCTGGGCGGTCGCCTCGCGGGGCGAGCCGCACTCGGCCGGCGGGGTGCCCAGCACGATCACCCGGCCGCTGGGCAGCAGCGCCCGGGCCTGGGGGTGGAAGAAGTCGTAGAGCTGGCGCAGCTCGGTGGAGTCCGTGATGCCGGTGGCGTCGTACACCAGGGCCGCGAAGCGGGCGGTGGCGTCGGTGGCGGCGGCCGGGTCGACCAGCTCGACCCCGGCGGCGGTCAGGACCTTGCCCACCGGCTCGGCGAGCCGGCCGCCGGTCGAGGAGCCGAGCAGGACCGGCCCGGGAACCAGCGGGTCGCCCGGCGTGTGCCGGCGCAGGCGAGGCGGGTCGGGCAGCCCGAGGCGCTTGACCAGCGTGCGGCCGGCCCCCGTTTGGACGAAGCTCGCGTACCTGTCGGTCATAGGCGTAGCCTACTGGCGAGTAGGGTTCGGGCAACAGCTTCGAGGAGGCCGATCGTGCAGAGTGTCCGGCGGGTCGCGGTGATCGGCGGCAACCGCATCCCCTTCGCCCGGTCCAACTCGCGCTACGCGCACGCGTCCAACGCGGACATGCTCGGCGCGGCGCTGGACGGGCTCGTCGCCCGGTTCGGGCTGGCCGGGCAGCGGGTCGGCGAGGTGGTGGCCGGCGCCGTGCTGAAGCACTCCCGGGACTTCAACCTCACCCGCGAGGTCGTGCTCGGCTCGCGCCTCGACCCGCACACCCCGGCGTACGACATCCAGCAGGCCTGCGGCACCGGGCTGGAGGCCGCCATCCTGGTCGCCAACAAGATCGCGCTCGGGCAGATCGAGGTCGGCATCGCCGGCGGCGTCGACACCACCTCCGACGCGCCGCTGGCCGTCAACGAGGACCTGCGCCGCACCCTGATCCAGCTCAACTCCGCCCGCACGCTCGGCGAGCGCCTGAAGGTCGCCGCGAAGCTCCGCCCGCTCCAGCCGTTCAAGCCGGAGATTCCGCGCAACGCCGAGCCGCGTACCGGGCTGTCGATGGGCGACCACGCCGCGAAGACGGCACTGCGCTGGAACGTCGACCGGCAAGCCCAGGACGAGTTGGCGCTCCGCTCGCACCAGCGGCTCGCCGCCGCGTACGAGAAGGGGTTCTTCGACGACCTGATGACCCCTTACCTGGGGCTCACCCGTGACCAGAACCTCCGCCCGGACACCAGCCTGGAGAAGCTCGGCTCGCTCAAGCCGGTCTTCGGCACCAAGGGGCCGGACGCCGCGCAGGCCACCATGACGGCCGGCAACTCCTCCCCGCTCACCGACGGCGCGTCGACAGTGCTGCTGGCCTCGGAGGAGTGGGCGCGCGAGCACCACCTGCCGGTGCTTGCCTGGTTCTCCTGGTCGGAGACGGCGGCGGTCGACTTCGTGCACGGCGACGAGGGGCTGCTCATGGCCCCCGCGTACGCGGTGCCCCGGATGCTGGCCCGCGCCGGGCTGACCCTCCAGGACTTCGACTACTACGAGATCCACGAGGCGTTCGCCTCGCAGGTGCTGGCCACCCTGGCCGCCTGGGAGTCGCCGGAGTTCTGCAAGGAGCGCCTCGGTCTGGACGCGCCGCTCGGCTCGATCGACCGGGAGAAGCTCAACGTCAACGGCTCCTCGCTGGCCGCCGGGCACCCGTTCGCGGCCACCGGCGGCCGGATCGTGGCGACCCTGGCCAAGCTGCTCGACCAGAAGGGGAGCGGGCGTGGCCTGATCTCCATCTGCGCGGCCGGTGGCCAGGGTGTGACGGCGATCCTGGAGCGCTGACCCCGAATCGACCGACGTCCGCACCTGTCGCACCTGAGCGTCCGTCGGCGCGCGACGGTTCCACTCCCGTCGCGTGGTTTGCCCGGCCCGTCAGGGGTACGCAGGTCGCGCTCAGCCCGGCGGTTCGACGGACAGGAGGTCGGGTGTGGATCGGCACCAGGTACGCGGGGCCCTGCTGGCGGCGGGACTGTCGCCGGACGCCTTCGAGCTGGAGGGCGTGCACGAGCACGTGCCGGTCCCGGCCGACTTCTGGTTCCTCCGCCACGCACCAGGCGGTGGCTGGGAGATCGGCCTGTACGAGCGCGGGGTGCACGACGTCCGCCAGCGCTTCGACACCGAGGAGGACGCCTGCGCCGGGCTCTACCACGCCCTCACCGGCCGGCCCGCCCCGCCCTGATGAGGGCCGGGCTCGGGGCGACCGGAGCCCTGGTCGGCGGGTGCGAAAGAATGGGACCGTGACGATCCCGAACGTGCTCGCCAACCGGTACGCCTCGCCCGAGCTGGTCGCCCTCTGGTCGCCGGAGGAGAAGGTACGCATGGAGCGGCGGCTCTGGCTCGCCGTGCTGAAGGCCCAGCGGGACCTCGGCGTGCCGGTGCCGGACGGGGTGGTCGAGGCGTACGAGCGGGTGGTCGACGACGTGGACCTGGCCTCGATCGCCGAGCGCGAGCGGGTCACCCGGCACGACGTGAAGGCCCGGATCGAGGAGTTCAGCGCGCTCGCCGGCCACGAGCACGTGCACAAGGGGATGACCTCCCGGGACCTCACCGAGAACGTCGAGCAGCTCCAGGTCCGGGCCTCGCTGGAGCTGATCCGGGACCGGGTGGTCGCCACCCTGGCCCGGCTGGCCTGGCACGCCCACGAATATTCGGGCCTCGTGATGACCGGCCGGTCGCACAACGTCGCCGCGCAGGCCACGACGCTGGGCAAGCGCTTCGCCTCGGCGGCCGAGGAGCTGCTGATCGCGTACGAGCGGTTGACGGACCTGATCGAGCGCTACCCGCTGCGCGGCGTCAAGGGGCCGGTGGGCACCGCCGCCGACCAGCTCGACCTCTTCGACGGCGACGCCGACAAGGTGGCCGAGCTGGAGCGCCGGGTCGCCGGGCACCTGGGCTTCGCGCGGGTGCTGGACAGCGTCGGTCAGGTCTACCCGCGGTCGCTGGACTTCGACGTGCTTTCCGCGCTGGCCCAGGTCGCGGCAGCGCCGTCGTCGCTGGCCACCACCATCCGGCTGATGGTGGGGCAGGAGCTGGTCACCGAGGGCTTCAAGCCCGGCCAGGTGGGCTCCAGCGCGATGCCGCACAAGATGAACACCCGCTCGTCGGAGCGGGTGAACGGCTTCGCCGTCATCATCCGGGGCTACCTGTCGATGGTCGGCGAGCTGGCCGGCGACCAGTGGAACGAGGGCGACGTCTCCTGCTCGGTGGTCCGCCGGGTGGCCCTGCCGGACGCCTTCTTCGCCGCCGACGGGCTGTTCCAGACGTTCCTCACCGTGCTCGACGAGTTCGGCCCGTACCCGGCGGTGATCAACCGGGAGCTGGAGCGCTTCCTGCCCTTCCTGGCCACCACCAAGATCCTGGTCGCGGCGGTCCGCCGCGGCGTCGGCCGGGAGGTCGCGCACGAGGTGATCAAGGAGCACGCGGTCGCTGTGGCGCTGGCCATGCGGGAGAAGGGCGCCGCCGAGAACGACCTCTTCGACCGCCTCGCCGCCGACGGCCGGCTCGGCCTGACCCGGGCGGAGATCGACGCCCTGGTCGCCGACCGCAACGCCTTCGTGGGTGCCGCCGGAGCCCAGGTCGACCGGGTGACGGCCCGCATCACCAGGATTGTCGAAGCCCACCCCGAGGCCGCCGCCTACTCGCCCCCGCCCATCCTCTGACCACGGTCAGGAGCCGGGGGTGGGGGTTTCGCCGGCGGTCCTGAGGTTGGGGGCGCTGGCCGGTTCGGCGATGCCGCCGGGCGCGGTGGCGATCTCCGGCTCGTGGGCGGTCTCGGCCGCGATCATCGGCTGGTCCGGCGGCATGACGTCGGGCGTCTTGGGTACGACGATCACCGCTGTCCCGTACGCGCAGATCTCCATCCACATCTCGCCGCAGTCCCGGCTGTCGAAGCGCATGCCGATCACGGCGTTCGCGCCGAGCCGCATGGCCTCCTCGCCGAGCCGGGCCACCGAGTCGGTACGCCAGCGGGTGAGGTTGTCCGGCGCCATCGGGTCGTAGGCGCCACCGCGCAGGTTCTTCACCCCCTCGCGGTAGGGGTTGCGCGTCCTCGCCATCGAGGAGACCACTTCGCCGAGGATCTGGCGGATCTCGTAGCCGGGCAGTTGATCCGTCGTCACGACCAGCACGGTTCCGATGCTGTCAGCCGCGGGGCGGCCCGTTCGTGAGCCGTGTTCACCTGATCGGATGCTGCAAAACGGCGCGGCGCGGACGGGCGGGGTGCCACCGGCCCATCCGCGCCGCACCGGCGCTAACCGTCAGACACCGGCCACCGAGGTGATCCAGGACCGGTTGTACGCGACACTGCCGTAGTTCTGGATGCTGTAGCCGTCGGCCGTGGAGGCGACGCCGACCTGGCGGCCGTTGTAGAACTGCGGGCCGCCCGAGTCGCCCCGCCAGGCGTTGCCGTTGATCCGGGTGCTGCGGATCGCCTGGCCGCCGTACGCGTCGGTGGCGTTGGTGCTGGTCACCTGCACGCTGGCGGTCTTGAGCTGGGGCGACGCGCCGCAGCCGCTGTAGCAGGTCATGCCCCAGCCGTAGATCGAGTTGGTCGAGCCGACCGGCGGGTTGCTGCTCGCCAGCGTCACCGTGGAGGTGCTGACCGCGCTGGACAGGCGCAGCAGGGCCAGGTCGTAGCGGGTGTAGGAGGCGCTGACGGTGCGGGTGACCCCGCCGGAGGCGTAGTAGACGCTGCCGACCCGGACCGACATCGAGCCGCTGACGCAGTGCCGGGCGGTGAGCACCCACTGGGAGGCGATGACGCTGCCGGAGCAGGTGAACGAGCCGTTGCTGAACACCGCGGCGGCCCACGGGGCGGACGAGACGGTGCCGCCACCGATGATCGGCTGCGGACCGGCCGGTGCGGCGGCGGCGCCGGACGCGGTGGCGAGCACGCCGGCGAGGGCGGTGGTCAGCACGGCGAGCAGGGGACGGAGGCGCATGTCGGGGACTCCTTCTGCGGAGGGAACGCCCGGGGTCGCCGGGCCGGGGTGACCCGACCGGGGCGGGGTGGACCCGGTGGGCCGGTCGATGAACTCATCGACGCTTGGCGATGAATGCTAAGGGTCGGCTGATGTTCGTCACAAGGGGCCGATCGAAATCGGTGGATCGAGCGGCCGCCTGTGCGGGGGCCGGGACGCCGTCTGTCGGAAACCGGTCGCGCCGCCCGGGGCGTACGGCAAAATGCCTGGTGAGGGGCCTGTCGACGCGAGCCGGCGGTCGCGCCGGGCAACAAATTCGTATCGACGCCGCAACGAACTCGCATCGGCCTTCCGTCACGGTGGCCGGTCACGCCGATCACTGCCTGACCCGGCCCCGGCCGGTGCGGGCGGGACCGTATCTGCCAGGTAGGCTGGCTGCGCTCGCCCGTTGTGGGCCGGCACCCAACTGCGTACACAGTCAGGAGTGCCCCGTGCCTCGCGTCGTCGTCGACGTCATGCTCAAGCCCGAGATCCTCGATCCTCAGGGCCAGGCCGTCGCAAACGCGCTGCCCCGGCTCGGCGTCAGCGACGTCGCCTCGGTCCGGATCGGCAGGCGGATCGAGATCGAGTTCACCGGTGAACCGGACCTGGACCGGGCCCGGGAGATCGCCGACAAGCTGCTCGCCAACCCGGTCATCGAGGACTTCACCGTCCACCTGGTCGAGGCCGACGAGACCGCGGACGCGCGCTCGTGACCGCCCGGGTCGGTGTGGTGACGTTCCCCGGCTCGCTCGACGACGGCGACGCCGCCCGGGCCGTCCGGATCGCCGGCGCCGAACCGGTCCGGCTCTGGCACGGCGACCCGGACCTGCACGGCGTCGACGCCGTCGTCCTGCCTGGTGGCTTCTCCTACGGCGACTACCTGCGCTGCGGCGCGATCGCCCGGTTCGCTCCCGTGATGGGGACGATCGTCGACGCCGCCCGCGGCGGCCTGCCGGTGCTCGGCATCTGCAACGGCTTCCAGATCCTCTGCGAGGCCCACCTGCTGCCCGGCGCGCTCACCCGCAACCAGCACCTGCACTTCCGCAACCGCGACCAGGTCCTCCGGATCGAGGCCGTCGGCACCGCCTGGACCAACGCGTTCCAGCCCGGCCAGGAGGTGCTCATCCCGGTCAAGAACGGCGAGGGCTGCTACGTCGCCGACCCGGCGACGCTGGACCGGCTGGAGGCCGAGGGCCGCGTCGTCGCCCGCTACGTCGGCGGCAACCCCAACGGATCGCAGCGCGACATCGCCGCGATCACCAACGAGGCCGGCAACGTCGTCGGCATCATGCCGCACCCCGAGCACGCGGTGGAGGCGCTCACCGGCCCCTCCCTGGACGGCCTCGGCTTCTTCACCTCGGTGCTGAAGCACCTGGTGGGGGCCCCGGCGTGACCGTCGGGATCATCGGTCGGCCCACCCGCCGCCACGGCGGCGAGCGCAGCGAGGAGAGGTCATGACCACCCATCCGGACCCGGCCCTGCGGGAGACGCCGGGCGTGGTGCCGCAGGCCGGCCCGTCCGAGGACTGGGCGCCCGGCGTGGACACCGTGCCCCGGGCCGCCGGCACCCCAGAGGAGCTCCAGCCGTACGCCGAGCTGGGCCTCCGCGACGACGAGTACGACCGGATCCGGCACATCCTCGGCCGCCGACCCACCCAGTCCGAGCTGGCCATGTACTCGATCATGTGGAGCGAGCACTGCTCCTACAAGTCGAGCAAGGTGCACCTGCGCCAGTTCGGTGAGAAGGCGCCGCCGAGCGACCGGCTGCTGGCCGGCATCGGCGAGAACGCCGGCGTGGTCCAGGTCTCCGACGAGCTGGCGGTGACCTTCAAGGTCGAGTCGCACAACCACCCGAGCTTCGTCGAGCCGTACCAGGGCGCGGCGACCGGTGTCGGCGGCATCGTCCGGGACATCCTCGCCATGGGCGCCCGCCCGGTCGCCGTCATGGACCCGCTGCGCTTCGGCGCGGCCGACCACCCGGACACCGCCCGGGTGCTGCCCGGCGTGGTGGCCGGCGTCGGCGGCTACGGCAACTGCCTCGGCCTGCCCAACATCGGCGGCGAGGTGGTCTTCGACCCCTGCTACCAGGGCAACCCGCTGGTCAACGCGCTCTGCCTCGGCGTGCTGCCGGTCGACCGGCTCCAGAAGAAGGACGCCACCGGCCCCGGCAACATCGTCGTGCTGATGGGCGCGAAGACCGGCCGGGACGGCATCGGCGGCGTGTCGGTGCTGGCCAGCGCCACCTTCGACGAGGGCAGCGAGCAGCGCCGCCCGTCCGTGCAGGTGGGCGACCCGTTCATGGAGAAGCTGCTCATCGAGGCGTGCCTGGAGCTGTACGACGCCGAGCTGGTCGTCGGCATCCAGGACCTCGGCGGCGCCGGCCTGACCTGCGCGCTCACCGAGACCGCCGCCTCCGCCGGCACCGGCATGCGGGTCTGGCTGGAGCGGGTGCCGCTCCGCGAGCCCTCGATGGAGCCGCACGAGATCCTGGCCAGCGAGTCCCAGGAGCGGATGCTGCTGGTCGTCTCGCCGGACAAGCTGGACGCGGTGCTCAAGACCGCCGAGAAGTGGGGCGTCTGGGCCACCGCCATCGGCGAGGTCACCGCGCCGTCGCCGGACGGCCAGCCGGGCCGGCTGGTCATCACCTGGCGCGACCAGCTCGTGGTGGACGTGCCGCCGGGCTCGCTCGTCGACGACGGGCCGGTCTACGCCCGCCCGATGCGCGAGCCGGCCGACCTGATCCTGCTCCAGGCCGACCGGGCCGAGACCCTGCCGCGGCCCAGCAACCCGGACGCGCTCCGCGAGACCGTGCTCCGCATGATCGGCTCGCCGAACCTGGCCGACAAGACCTGGGTCACCGAGCAGTACGACCGGTACGTGCTGGGCAACACCGTGCTCGCCCAGCCGGAGGACTCCGGCGTGATCCGGATCGACGAGCGGACCGGCCTCGGCGTCGCCCTCTCCGTCGACGGCAACGGCCGGTACGCGCGCCTCGACCCGTACCACGGGACGAAGCTCGCGCTGGCCGAGGCGTACCGGAACGTGGCGGTGACCGGCGCGAAGCCGATCGCCGTGACCAACTGTCTCAACTTCGGCTCGCCTGAGGACCCGGGCGTGATGTGGCAGTTCGCCGAGGCCGTGCGCGGCCTGGCGGACGGCTGCCTGGAGCTGGGCATCCCGGTGACCGGCGGCAACGTCAGCTTCTACAACCAGACCGGTGCGGCGGCCATCCACCCGACCCCCGTGGTCGGCGTGCTGGGCGTGCTGGACAACGTGGCGGACCGGGTGCCGATGGGCTTCGTGCCCCGGCCGGCCGGTGACCACGACCAGCTCTTCCTGCTCGGTGAGACGCACGTCGAGCTCTCCGGCTCGGAGTGGGCCTGGGTCACCCACGAGCACCTGGGCGGCATCCCGCCGCAGGTCGACCTGGCCCGCGAGCGGCAGCTCGCCGAGCTGCTCGCCGAGGCGGCCCGGGTCGGGCACCTGAGTTCCGCGCACGACCTCTCCGACGGTGGTCTCGCCCAGAGCCTGGTCGAGTCCAGCCTGCGGCGCGGGGTCGGCGCCCGGGTCGTGCTGCCGGAGCACTTCGCCGGCGGCTCGATGCCGTTCGTCTTCCTGTTCAGCGAGTCCGCCGGCCGCGTGCTGGTGTCGGTGCCGCGCGGCCACGAGAAGGCGTTCACCGCCCTCTGCGCCGAGCGCGGGGTGCCGTGGGAGTTCATCGGGGTCACCGACCCGGCCGGCGGCGCCCTGGAGGTGCACGGCCAGTTCCGGATCGGCCTCGACGAGCTGCGCGAGGCGCACACCGCCACCCTGCCGCGCCTCTTCGGCGGCGCGGGGGCGGCGCAGGTGGAGGTGGAGGCCACCCGCACCGGGACCACCACCGTCCTGCCGGCCACCGCCGAGCAGCCGGTCGGTGTCGACCCGGCCGAGGTCGACGCCGAGCCCATCGCGCGGGCCGGCTCCGCTCCCGCGGAGACCGAGGCCGAGACGGCCGCTCCCGTGGCGGTGGCGGACGCTCCGGCGGCCGACAGCACGGCGACGGACGAGGCTCCGGCCGACGAGGCTGCGGCCGACGAGGCTCCGGCGGAGGTCCCCGACGCCGCGACCGACGGTGCCGGCGACGCTCCCGAGGCGGCGTCCGGCCCGGAGGGCACCGCGACGGCTGCCGGTGACGACGACCAGCGCCCCGCGCCGGATCAGCGCTGAGGCGCTGGCCTTGGCCGTCTTCGCCCAACCCGGCGCCGGCGCCCGGTTCGACTGGGGGCTGAGCGGGGCCGCGGAGCTCGGCCGGGTCTGCGCCGCTCTGGTGGTGGTGGACGTGCTCTCGTTCACCACCGCCGTGGAGGTGGCGGTCAGCCGCGGCATGCGGGTGCACCCGTTCCCGTGGGGCGAGCAGGCCGCCGACTACGCCCGCCGGGTCGGCGCCGTCGCCGCTGTCGGCCGCCGCAAGACGACCCCGGAACACCCGTGGTCGCTGTCGCCGGCGGCGCTGCGGGCCGCGCCGGTCGTCGCCGACCTGGTGCTGCCGTCCCCGAACGGCTCGGCCATCAGCGCCGCCGCGAGCGCCACGGGCGTGCCGGTGGTCGCGGCCTGCCTGCGCAACGCGCCCGCCGTCGGGCGCTGGCTCCGCGCCCAGGGGTACGGCTCGACCGACGCCCCGATCGGCGTGGTGGCCGCCGGTGAGCGCTGGCCGGACGGGTCGCTGCGCCCCGGCGTGGAGGACCAGCTCGGGGCGGCCAGCGTGCTGGACGCCCTGTCCGGGGTGCCCGGCGGGCTCTCCGTGGAGGCGGCCATGGCCCTGGCCGCCCTGGCCAGCACGCCCGACGTGCCGGCAGCGGTCCGCGGCTGCGTCTCCGGCCGGGAACTCATCGAGGGTGGCTTCGCCCGGGACGTGGACGTCGCCGTCGAGGTCGGCGTCTCCGACGTGGTGCCGGTGCTGCGCCAGGGCTACTTCGCCCCCGCCTGACTCGGCCCGCTCCCCGTCCACCAACCGCTACGCGAAGTGGCCGCCCGGCTCAGCCGGGCGGCCACTCTCGTCGTGCTCGATCGGGGCGCTCGCGCCCCCGCGGTCAGTCGTCCAGCCAGTCCAGGCGGCGGCCGCCGCGGTCCTGCGCGTCGGGTCGGCCCCGGCCCGCCTCGGCCGGGTCGGCGTAGTAGCCACCCTGGTCGTAGCCCTGGTTGTCGTAGCCACCGCCGCGCTGCTGCGGCGGCTGCTCCTGGCCGTAGCCGCCGGGCTGGCCGTAGCCACCCTGCTGGGACTGGCCGTAACCGTCGCCGCCGCCGTAGCCGCCGCGCTTGTCGTAACCGTCGTAGCCGCCCTGCTGGCCGCCCTCGTAGCCGGCCTGGCGCCCGTCGTAGCCGCCGGTCTGGCCGCCGTCGTAGCCGCCCTGCTGGCCGCCGTCGTAGCCACCGGCTGGCGCCCTGTCGTAGCCGCCCTGCTGGCTGCCGCCGTAGCCGCCCGCCGGACCGTTGTCGTAGCCGCCCGCCGGTGCGCCGTAGCCGCCACCGGAGCCGTAGCCGTTGCCGCCCTGCTCCGGGCCGCGGCCGTACTGGCCCCCCTGACCGGGCTGGTCGTAGCCCCGGCCCTGGTCCGGCTGGTAGGTGCTGGTCGGGTACGGGTCGGCCGGCGGCGCGTACTGGGTGCTGTCGCCGGTGTAGCGGCCGGTGGGCTCGTCGTAGCGCTCGCCGCCGTAGCCGCCGCCCTGTGCGGGCGGGTAACCGCCGGCGCCGGCGCCGTAGTCCCGGCTCCCGTAACCGCCACCCGAGGACGGGGCGGTGCCGTAGCCGCCGCCCGAGGACGGTGCGGCGCCGTAGCCGTTGTCGGCGCCGTAGCCGCCCTGGCCGGGAGCGCCGTCGCCGTAGCCGTTGCCGGCCCAGCCGGCCTGACCGGCACCGGCCCCGGCGCCGTAGCCCGGGCCGGGAGGGGCGCCGTAGGGGTCCGGCGGCACGTCGTCGACGACCGGGCGGTGCATCATGGTCGGCGCGTCGCTCAGCGAGGTGCCACCGACCATTGTCGGCGCCGCACCGGCGCCCATGCCGTTGACCACCCGGGTCTGGTCGTCCGCGCCCCGGTAGGCGCCCCGGGCGCCCGGCACCGCGCCGGCCGCTCCGGCCGGGCCACCGGGGCCGGTGGGCCCGTGCGGGCCGTCCCCGTCACCGTCGCCGTCCTCGTTCTTGCGCCGCATGTAGAGCAGCACGATGGTGCCCACACCGACGGCGACGAAGAGGCCGCCGAGCAGGATGAGCAGCCACGAGCCGAAGCCGCCGGAGTCCTCGTTGGCGGCCGGCTGCTGGGCGGCGGGCTGCTCGCTGGCCGGTTCGTCGGTCGCCTCGTCGGTCGCCTCGTCGCTCGGCAGGGCCTCCTCGCTCGCGGACGGGGTGGCGCTGGGGCTGGCCTCGACCTTGAGCGGAACGCTGATCCGCAGGCCGGTCACGGACTGACCGGCCGCCGCGTCGATCGACTTCGTACCGGGTTCGGCGCCGTCCTTGGAGGCGCCCAGGTCGATCCGGCCCGGCGCGATGGGGTCCGAGTCGGAGCCGGTGAAGCGGAAGTTGCCGCTGCTGTCCGTGTTGGTCCGGCGCTGGTTGTTCCGGCTGTCCCGGAGCATGACCAGTGCGCCCGCGATCGGCTCGCCGTTGGCCGAGATGACGACCTTGCCGGAGACCGACTTGACCGTCTGCGGGGCTGGCGGAGCCTTGGCGACGAGGGTCACCGTCACCGTGGCCGACTGCTCCTGCTTGTTGGGCCCGTTGGAGTCCGTCGCCTTGATCGTGATCGTGGCGGAGCCGTTCGGCGCGTCGGAGGCAGCCCGGAACGTGGCGTCGAAGGTGCCGTTCTGATCCACCCGACCGCGTGAGCAGCCGTCGACGCAGTTCAGCTTCGGGTTGCTGGAGGTGACCGAGACGTCGGCGGCGGAGAGCGGGTCCGTGAAGTTGAGGGTGTAGGTCACCTTGACGGAGCCGCCCGCCTCGACGGAGTTCGGTGAGGCGGACACGTTGCTGATGTTGGGCGCCGCCAGGGCGGGTGTGGCGGGGACGGCGAGCAGCGCGCCGAAGACCAGCGCTACGACCACACCGGCCCGCTGCTTCCAGGCACGTCGGTGTGTTGACACGTCCACCGCCTTCCGGGTCTGATCTCCCCGCCGGCCGGTCCGGCCAGGGTGATCACTCACGGTACGAATACGCCGTCGGCAACTATGCCTTGTCTGACCGGATCATCTCTACCCAGGGCCAGCGTCGAGCGGGATGCTGCCGGGTCGTATCGTCCCGTCGTGTCCTCTCCGCACACTTATTCGGCCGCGGTCGCGGCAACGTTGACGGCGCTGGATGAGGGGCGTAGGCCCGAACGGCCGGTGTTCCGGGAGGCGGTCCGTACGCTCTTGGCCGTCCTCGCGGAGCGCGCCCCCGGCCGATCGGTGGAGGTGCGGGTTCCACCCTACGGTGCCGTGCAGTGCGTGGCGGGGCCGCGACACACCCGCGGAACGCCCCCGAACGTGGTGGAAATGGACCCGAAGACCTGGCTGGAGGTGGCCACGGGCCGCCTCGGCTGGGCGGAGGCGGTCACCGAGGGTCGCGTACGCGTGTCCGGCATCCGGGCGGATCTTTCCGAGCACCTGCCGCTGTAGCTGCGGTGACGCGCGCCCACCGGTCACGCTGTGCGGGCGGATCGTGACTGTCGGTATCGTCGGCTGTTCGCGTACACTATGAGGCGACCACGGTCCCCGGCCCACCGTGCGGAGCTTGCCCCCCGACCTCCGCCAGGCCAGTCCAGACCCCAGCATTGAGGGAGCGGCAGGTGCCCCGAGGCGATGGCCGGCTGAGCCACGACCTTGACCCCCAGCGACCCGGCCCCCAGGACGCGTGCGGCGTCTTCGGCGTCTGGGCGCCCGGGGAGGAGGTCGCCAACCTGACCTACTTCGGGCTCTACGCCCTCCAGCACCGCGGCCAGGAGGCCGCGGGCATCGCGGTGAGCGACGGTTCCGGGGTCGTGGTCTACAAGGACCTCGGCCTGGTCGCCCAGGTCTTCGACGAGCCGACGCTGGCCAGCCTGCGCGGGCACGTGGCGATCGGGCACGCGCGCTACTCGACCACGGGCGGTTCGACCTGGGAGAACGCCCAGCCGACCATCCGGGCCACCAGCGCCGGCACCACCATCGCGCTGGCCCACAACGGCAACCTGGTCAACACCGCCGACCTCCAGCGCGAGGTGGCCGAGCGGGGTGTCGACTCCGACGGCTCGACCAACGACACCTCGCTGGTCACCATGCTGCTGGCCAGCCGACCCGACCTCTCCGTCGAGGCGGCCGCCCTGGAGGTGCTGCCCCAGCTGCGCGGCGCGTTCAGCTTCGTCTTCATGGACGAGTCGACCCTCTACGCGGCCCGCGACCCGCACGGCGTCCGCCCGTTGGTTCTCGGCCGGCTGGAGCGCGGCTGGGTGGTGGCGAGCGAGACCGCCGCGCTGGACATCGTCGGCGCGAGCGTGGTCCGCGAGGTGGAGCCGGGCGAGCTGATCGCCATCGACGAGGACGGGCTGCGGTCGAGCCGGTTCGCCGCCCCGGAGCCCAAGGGCTGCCTCTTCGAGTACGTGTACATCGCCCGCCCGGACGCCACCATCGCCGGGCGGAACGTGCACTCCGCCCGGGTGCAGATCGGTCGCCAGCTCGCCCGGGAGCACCCGGTCGAGGCCGACCTGGTCATCCCGGTGCCGGAGTCCGGCACCCCGGCCGCGATCGGCTACGCCGAGGAGTCCGGCATCACCTACGGCCAGGGCCTCATGAAGAACCCGTACGTCGGGCGCACCTTCATCCAGCCCTCGCAGACCCTCCGCCAGCTCGGCATCCGGCTCAAGCTCAACCCGCTGCGGGAGAACGTCCGCGGCAAGCGCCTGGTGGTCGTGGACGACTCGATCGTGCGGGGCAACACCCAGCGGGCCATCGTGCGGATGCTGCGCGAGGCGGGGGCGCTGGAGGTCCACGTCCGGATCTCGTCGCCGCCGGTCCGCTGGCCCTGCTTCTACGGGATCGACTTCGCCACCCGGGCCGAGCTGCTGGCCAACGGGCTGGACAACGAGGGCATCCGCCGGTCGATCGGGGCCGACACGCTGGGCTACGTATCGCTCCCCGGCCTGATCGCCGCGACGGAGCAGCCGAAGACCCGGCTCTGCCGGGCGTGCTTCGACGGGGAATACCCGATCGAGCTGCCGGCCGGGAACCTGATCGGCAAGCACGTGCTCGAAGGAGTGGGCCGCCGGGTCGCCGCCGAGGCGTCCGAGCCCGCCGCCGCAACCACCGCCGCGCTCGTCGCCACGCCGAGCAACCGCCCGTAGCACCACCGACGCGGGCGGCCCACCGGCCGGTCCGCGGGAACCAAAAGGGGAGAACCGTGACCCACGTGTCCGAGCGCAGCGGCGCAGGATCCAGCCCGACGGGCGCCGGCGGCGACCGCCAGCCCTGGTCGGCGGGGACCGGCCGTACGCAGCGCAAACGCTCGGTCTCGTACGCCGATGCCGGGGTGTCGATCGAGGCGGGCGACCGCGCGGTCGAGCTGCTGAAGTCCAAGGTCCGGCAGACCCGGCGCCCGGAGGTCATGGGTGACCTGGGCGGCTTCGCCGGCCTGTTCCGGCTGGACACGAAGAAGTACAAGAACCCGATCCTGGCCTCCTCCACCGACGGTGTGGGCACCAAGCTGGTGATCGCCCAGCAGCTCGACATCCACGACACGGTCGGCATCGACCTGGTCGCCATGGTGGTCGACGACCTGGTGGCGTGCGGCGCGGAGCCGCTCTTCCTGCTCGACTACATCGCCACCGGCGAGGTCGTCCCGGACAAGGTCGCCGAGATCGGTGCCGGCATCGCCGACGGCTGCCGGTACGCCGGCTGCGCCCTGCTCGGTGGCGAGACCGCCGAGCACCCGGGCGTGCTGCGCCCCGACGAGTACGACATCTCGGCGACCGGCGTGGGCGTGGTGGAGGAGAGCGACATCCTCAGCCCGGAGCGGGTCGAGGTGGGCGACGTGGTGATCGCCATGCGCTCCTCGGGCCTGCACTCCAACGGCTACTCGCTGGTCCGGCACGTGCTGCTGGGCGCCGGCCGGATGCGGCTGGACGTGGTGATCGAGGACTTCGGCCGGCAGCGCACCCTCGGCGAGGAGCTGCTGACCCCCACCAAGATCTACGCGCAGGACTGCCTCAAGCTGATCGCCGAGGCCGAGGTGCGGGTGCTGGCCCACGTCACCGGCGGCGGCATCCCGGGCAACCTGGTCCGGGTCCTGCCCGAGCACGTCGACGCGGTGGTCAACCGCTCCACCTGGAAGCCGCAGCCGATCTTCGACCTGATCCAGTCCAAGGGCCGGATCGAGGACCCGGAGATGGAGGCGACGTTCAACATGGGCGTCGGCATGTTCGCCATCGTCTCGGCCGAGGACGCGGACCGCGCGCTGGCCACCCTGACCGGCCGCGGCGTCGACGCCTGGCAGGCCGGCGAGATCATCGAGGGCACCGGCAACGTGCAGATGATCGGCCAGCACACCCGCGGGTGATCACTCTCCGGTGATCATCCGGGCACCTGATCGGGGGTTCACCCGAGTGGTCACCGCCGCCTAGCCTGAAGGGCGGTTCAGGCTAGGCGGGGGAGGGTTGATGGCTGCGCGTACGCACACCGGGATGCGGGGCATCTCCGCCGTCCCCTCGTACGTGGTGATGCAGCCGACTACGCTCTGCAACCTCGACTGCGTCTACTGCTACCTGCCGCTGCGGGCCGTCGACCGGCGGATGCCGCTCACGGTCGCCGAGGCGGTGGCGGCCTCGGTGAACCCCTGGGCGGCCTCCGAGCGCTTCTCGGTGGTCTGGCACGGCGGCGAGCCGCTCGCGGCCGGCCGGGAGCACCTGGCGGCCCTGCTGGCCCCGTTCGGCCCGGCGGTGGAGCACCACGTCCAGACCAACGCCACGCTCATCGACGACGCCTGGTGCGCGTTCTTCGCCGAGCACGGGATCCGGGTCAGCGTGAGCGTGGACGGCCCCCGGGCCCGCAACGGCGAGCGGGTCACCCGGGGCGGCCGGCCGGCGTACGACCGGATCCTGGCCGGGGTGGCGGCGCTGCGCCGGCACGGGCTGCCCTTCTCGGCGCTGGCCGTGGTCTCCCGGCCGGAGCCGGGGCTGGCCACCGAGCTCTACGACTACTTCCTCGACCTCGGCTGCGACGTGCTGGGGATCAACATCGAGGAGACCGAGGGCGTGAACACCCGCACGAACGCCCGGGACGCGGCCGCGGTGACCGGGTTCTGGGCCGAGTTGGTCGCCGCCTGGCGCCGGGATCCCCGGATCCACCTGCGCGAGATCGAGTGGTCCCTGCGGTACGCGGGCGCCGTCCTGGCCGGCACGGCCGACGACCTGCTGCCCCGCCGGCTCGACCCGATCCCCACGGTGAGCCACGACGGCTCGGTGGTCGTGCTCTCGCCGGAGCTGGCCGGCTTCACCGACCCGCGCTACGGCGACTTCAGCAGCGGTAACGTGCTGACCACCCCGCTGGCCGAGATCCTGGCCGGCGCGGGGCGGACGCCCTGGGTGGGCGAGTTCCTCACCGGCGTGGAGGCGTGCCGGTCCTCCTGCCCCTACTTCGGCTTCTGCGGCGGCGGCCACGCGGCCAACCGCTACTTCGAGCTGGGGCGTTTTGACGGTACGGAGACCGAGCACTGCCGCAACAGCAAGATCCGCCTACTGGAGGGAGTGTTGGAGCATGCCCGAGACCACGAGTCACCGGCAGCCTGAGCGCGTCGGGGGAGCCGCCCCTGATCCCGTAGTGGACCGGGTGCGGGAGGCCGCCGCCGGGTTGACCGCGCTTCTCCACGAGGCCGAGGCCGCGCGCCTGCTGCGGGCGGAGGTGTCGGGCGGCGACGGTGCCAGCGCGGTGTGCGCCTGGAACCACTTCGAGAACATCCCGACGTTCTACAACTGGAACAACCGGCCCCGCTGAGGGTGCGCGTCCACGATCAGGGACCTGCCGGTCGGCCGGAGTGGCTCCGGCACGGCGAGGTCCCTGATCGTCGGTGCGCCGCTTTGGATGGGCACATGCGTGAGCACGCGGGGAGTCACCGCGTGCTCAGATGCGACCGGAGGTCAGCGGGTCGGACGGACCCAGGTGTCCGGGTCGTCGTCCGCGTGATCCTCATCATCGTCGTCGACATACTCTTTGTAGTCGTCGTCGAAGTGCTGCTCAGACTTCCCACCAGCACCCGCCAACTCGCGCTGCAAGGCGGTGAGGTCGGTGTTCGGGGAGTGGTACTTCAACTCCCGCGCCACCTTCGTCTGCTTGGCCTTAGCACGGCCGCGCCCCATGGCTCGACCCCCTCGCACAGAATGCGGGGCAGCCCGAAGGCGGGCCCCGATGACGTCAGGCATCTCTCGTGGCTCTTACGGTACATGGGGATGCCACCGTTCGGCACCTCGGGTTACCGTCAACCGGCCCTGCGCGTCGCAGTGATCCGGCCGTCACAAAGTGTACCCGGTAAGGAGTGAGCGCCGGGGCCGGCCATGACAGCGGTCAAACCGGCACGAAACATCCCAATCGCAGCTTAACGCCGGTGTGCGGGTCGGCGCGCCCCGGGGGCGGGCGAGTGCCCGCCCCCGAGGGTGACGTTCAGCGCAGGTGGATGGTGCGCAGCCGGCCGACCTCGGCCATCCGCCGCTCGGCGAGCCGGTCCGCGGCCACCGCCGGCGGGACGCCCTCGTCGTCGGCGAGTCGCAGGATCTCCCGGGTGGTGTCGAAGATCCGGGTGGCCCGCAGCTTCGCGCGCTCGAAGTTGAAGCCCTCGATCTCGTCGGCCACCTGGATCACGCCGCCGGCGTTCACCACGTAGTCGGGGGCGTAGAGGATGCCCCGGTCGGCGAGGACCTTCTCGATGCCCGCGTGGGCGAGCTGGTTGTTGGCCGCCCCGGCGACCACCTTCGCGCGCAGCACCGGCACCGTGTCGTCGTTCAGGGCGCCGCCCAGCGCGCACGGGGCGTACACGTCGATGTCGGACGCGACCAGCGCCGCGGTGTCGTCGACCAGGGTGACCTGCGGGTGGGTGGTGCGCACCCACTCCAGGGCCTTCGGGTTGACGTCGGTCGCCACGACCTCCGCCCCGTCCTCCAGCAGGTGGCCGGTGAGGTACTTGCCGACCTTGCCCAGGCCGGCCACGCCGACCCGCTTACCGGCCAGGCTCGGGGTGCCCCAGACGTGCTCGGCGGCGGCGCGCATGCCCTGGAAGACGCCCCAGGCGGTGAGGACGGACGAGTCGCCGGCGCCGCCGTGCTCCACGCTGCGGCCGGTGACGTAGCTCGTCTCCCGGGCGATCACGTCCATGTCGGCGACGTAGGTGCCGACGTCGCAGGCGGTGTAGTAGCGCCCGGCCAGGGACTCCACGAAACGGCCGTAGGCGCGCAGCAGCGCCTCGCTCTTGATCTGCTCCGGGTCACCCCAGATGACCGCCTTGCCGCCACCGAGGTCGAGGCCGGCCAGCGCGTTCTTGTACGCCATGCCCCGGGAGAGGTCGAGCACGTCGGCGAGGGCGTCGGACTCGCTGGCGTACGGGTAGAACCGGGTGCCGCCGAGGGCGGGGCCCAGCGCGGTGGAGTAGATCCCGATGATCGCCTTCAGGCCGGACTGCTTGTCCTGGCAGAACACGACCTGTTCGTGACCGGTGGATCCCGGGTCGTCGGTGCTGGCGAATACGCCCATGGCTGACTCCTGTGTCGGTGTGCGTCCTTGTGGGGCGCGGAACCTGTTGGCACGCCGGCGGGATGGTGCCGGTGCTACTGAGCCTAATATCGGCCGCAGCCGTACTGTCGCGCACGTCACGACGCCTCGTGACGGCGGCGGCGGACAAGTCCCGTCTCGTGGGAGGATCGTCGCCGTGCCGTCGCTCTTCGCCTCATACCTGCGCGTGTACGAGCCGCTGACCGCCTTCGATCGCGACCGGCAGTCGTACTGGCGCCGCTACGTCGACGAGGGCCGGGCGGTCGCTCCGCTGGAGGGGCCGGGCCGGCAGCGGACGGCGGTGATCGAGGCGCTGGGCGCGGGCTGGACCCGGCTGCCCGACCTGCCCGAGGAGGCGTACGTCCTGGAGGCCGACGACACCCTGCTGGTCTGCCCCTGGAACCTGCGGATCCGGGTCGCCGAGGCGGCGCTGAGCGCCCGCGACGGGGTGCCCTCGGTGCTGGCCGACGCGTTCGTCCCGCCGGTCCTCGCCGGCCAGGCCAAGGCCGTGGTGGAGGACTGGCGCAGCGGGGCGCGGGTGCTGGAGCACGGGGTGCCCCGGGTCCACGAGCAGATCGCCACCTGGGGCGTGCCGCTGCGCTGGTTCGTGCTCTTCGACGCGCAGGAGCGGCACCTGGTCACCGAGCCGGAGCGGCGGGCGCTGCGCTACCGGACGGAGATCTCCAAGGCGCGCCGCCGGTCGTCCCGCGCCCTGTCCGTGCTGCGCAAGTCGGTCGGCGAGGCGCCGATCACCGAGGCGGTCGAGGAGGCCGCCCGCTGGCTGGAGGAGTTCCACCCCCGCTCGGTCGTGGAGCTGGACTACGGCGGCCTGGTGCAGCTGCTGCCCGACGAGACGCTCGCCACCGACGACTCGACCGAGCTGGTCGCGACCGGGCTGGCCGGGCTCTCGCGCGGCGAGGCGGAGGAGGCCTCGGCGGCGTACGACAAGCTGGTCGCCCGCTGGCGTGCCGTGCAGCTGCTGGAGCGCTGCAACTAGGCCGCCGGGTTTGCCCGGGTTGAGCCCTCTCGATGCGAGACTGTCTCGTAGTCGACGCTTCACGACCCGTGATCATGAGTCCGAATAAGGTAGATTCTGCGGCATAAAAGTCGTAAAAATCGGGCATGGTTCATCCGTCCGTCTAGGGACCTTCAGCCGTTCGGCCCATGTCGGACATCGGGGACTAGCCGGACCATGGGAGACGCGTCGGCCGGCGGGACCCCGGCCGATGTCTATACATGTGGAGGAGTGACCCCGATGGCATCGCGAACGCACGAACCAGAGCCGCTACTCACACCGGCCGAGGTGGCGTCGATGTTCCGTGTCGACCCGAAGACGGTGACCCGGTGGGCCAAGGCTGGCAAGCTCAGCGCCATCCGGACCCTGGGCGGCCACCGCCGCTACCGCGAGTCGGAGGTTCGCGCCCTGCTGCAGGGGCAGATTCCCCAGCAGCGTCAGGGGGACTGACCGCCGGACGTTTCTCAGGCGTTCGATCAGGGGCGGTGGGACGTCGCGACAGCGACGATCCGCCGCCCTGAATCGTGTCCGGGGCCGGTTCGCTCAGTCGAGCACGATGCGCAGGCCCACCGTGCCGCCCTCGCCCCGGCGCAGCCGGCTGCCCAGCAGGCTCAGCCGGCCGATCAGCCGGTACTTCTGCTTGAGCAGGCCCCGGATCCGCCGGGTCGACTCGGGGCCGCTGATCGTCGCGTGCCCCGGCACCGCCTCGCCGTGCGGCCGGCCGCGCACGTCGCACGGGGCCACCGTTACCCGGCCGTCGCGCCGGATCCGCTTCACCTTGCCGGAGTCCGACACCGTCCACACCGCCAGCGCCTCACCGTCGCGCACCGCCCAGACCGGAGTCGGCACCGCCCGCCCGTCCTTGCGGAACGTGGTGAGCAGGACGTACTTCTCCGCCGCCAGGCGGTCCAGGTCTGTCACGCCGCTCAGGATACGGCGGCGACAGGCCGGGTGAGCCCGGATAGCGTGATCGCCGTGAGCGCGAGGAGTGAGCCGGGTCTGCGAGCCCCGCAGTCGCGAACAGAGACAGCACTGTGACCGGGGAACCCACGATCGGCGACGTGTTCGGTGAGATGATCCGCGACGCGTACGCGGTCACCACCGGGATCGGGCCCCGGCCGCTGGTCGGTGGGCGGCTGCCCCGGCCGGTCATCGAGATCATCGAGCGCGACGACGGGCTGGTCAACGGCGCCCCCGCCGAGCACTACCTGGACCCGCCGCAGCGGTGGCAGCCGTACGACCACCGGGCCGTGGACCGGGTGCGCGGGCAGGTGCTGGACATCGGCGTCGGGGCCGGCCGGATCGCGCTGGACCTCCAGGATCGGGGCGTGCCGGTCACCGGCCTGGACACGTCGGTCGGCGCGCTGCGGGTCAGCCGGCACCGGGGCGTACGAGACCTGGTGCTCGGCACCGTCGACGAGCACGTCGCCGACGGCCGGCGCTACGACACGTTCCTGCTGCTCGGCAACAACCTGGGGCTGTTCGAGGGCCGGGAGCGGGCCCCCGCCCTGCTGGCCGCGCTCGCCGCGCTGGCCCGCCCCGGCGCGCAGGTCATCGCCCACGGCACCGACCCGTACGGCACCACCGATCCGGTGCACACCGGCTACCACGAGCTGAACCGTCGGCGGGGGCGGCTGGGCGGCCAGCTCCGGCTGCGGCTGCGTTACCGGCTGCTCGGCACCGAGTGGTTCGACTATCTGGTGTGCTCGGTCGAGGAGTTCGCCGAACTGGTCCACGGCTCGCCGTGGCGACTGGTCGACGTGGACGACCAGGACCACCCGTACTACCTGGCCACGCTGAGACTGGCCTGAGCCGGCGGGCGACCGGACACGTCCGGGGCGCCCGCCGGCGTACGCGTCAGACCCGCACGGTGGGCGTGGTCTGCTCGGGCGGGAGCCCGCCGTCGCCGTCGACCACCTCGTCCGGGGTGCCGTCCTCGTCGATGTCGACCATGGTGATGTCCACCTTGCCGTCGCCGTCGGTGTCGAACTGGAACAGGTCGGCCTTCCCGTCGCCGTCGGTGTCCACCACCCAGACGTCGGTCTTCCCGTCGTTGTTGGTGTCCGCGCGGAGCAGGTCCACCCGCTCGTCGCCGCGGGTCTCCACGGTCTCGGTGCCCTCCGCGCTGTCCGGTGCCTGGCTCATCTCGATCCTTCCCTCGGCGTTGACGGCCGTCTGTACCCGATCCGGCGCGCCCCCACGCATGCTCCGCGGGCCGGCCCTGCATAGGGTCGCACCCAGGAGCGAGCGAGCGGACTCGTGCGGCGCGGCGGAGACCCCGCCCGTCACCGGTCCGCGCCGAAGGGACATCGATGAGTGGTCGTTTTGTGGTCGTCGGGGCCGGCACCATGGGCCTCGGCATCGCGTACGTGGCGGCCGGCGCCGGGTACGCGGTCGAGCTGGTCGAGGTGGACCCGGCGCGCGGCGCCGGCGCCCTGCGGCGGCTCGGCGAGCTGTGGGAGCGCGGCGTGCAGCGCGGCAAGCTGACGGCCGAGGCGGCGACGGCGAACCGCGAGCGGGTCACCCTGCGGGCCGGGCTCGCCGAGGTGGCCGAGGGCCCGGACGTGATCGTGGAGGCGGTTCCCGAGCGGCTCGACCTGAAGCGGGCCGTGCTGCGGGACGCCGAGGGCCGCCGGCCCGCCCTGCTCGGCAGCAACACGTCCAGCATCCCCATCGCCGAGCTGGCCGAAGGGCTGGAGCGGCCGGCCGACTTCCTCGGCCTGCACTTCTTCAACCCGGTCTGGGCCATGGCCCTGCTCGAGGTCGTGGTCGGCCCGGCCACCGCGCCGGAGACCACCGAGGCGGCCGTCGCGCTCGCCGGCCGGCTGGGCAAGGACCCCGTCGTCGTACGCGACATGCCCGGCTTCGCCACCTCGCGGCTCGGCGTGACCCTCGGCCTGGAGGCGATCCGGATGGTCGCCGACGGGGTGGCCAGCCCCGCCGACATCGACAAGGCGATGGTGCTGGGCTACCGGCACCCGGTCGGCCCGTTGGAGCTGACCGACCTGGTCGGGCTGGACGTCCGGCTCGACATCGCGCGCACCCTCCAGGCCGCGTACGGGGACCGCTTCGCGCCGCCGCCGCTGCTTGTGGAGATGGTGGCCGCCGGCCGGCTGGGCAAGAAGTCCGGGCAGGGCTTCTACAACTGGGAAGGCGGGGTCAAGCAGTGAGCGGGCTGCGGATCGAGGAGCTGCCGGACCGGCTGGTGGTCACCCTGGACCGGCCGGAGAAGCGCAACGCGATCGACGCGGAGCTGATCGCCGAGCTGCACGGCGTCTGCGCCGAGCTGGAGGCCCGGCCCCGGCTGCTGCTGCTCACCGGCGGGACGGAGGGCATCTTCGCCGGTGGCGCGGACATCGCCCAGCTCCGCGAGCGCGGTCGGCTGGACGCGCTGGCCGCCATCAACCAGGCCGCCTTCGCCCGGATCCGGGCGCTGCCGATGCCCACCGTGGCCGCCGTCGACGGCCCGGCGCTGGGCGGCGGCGCCGAGCTGGCGTACGCCTGCGATCTGCGGGTGTGCACGGCGCGGGCGGTGTTCGGCCAGCCTGAGGTGCGGCTGGGCATCCTGGCCGGCGCCGGCGCGACCTACCGGCTGCCCGCGCTGGTCGGGGAGGCCCGGGCCAAGGAGCTGCTGTTCACCGGCCGGCGGGTCGACGCCGACGAGGCGCTGCGGATCGGGCTGGTCAACCGGGTCGTGGCCGAGCCGGCGGAGCTGCTGCCCACCGCGCACGGCCTGCTCGACGAGATGGCCAAGGGTTCGGCGCTGGCCCTGCGGCTCACCAAGCTCGCGGTGGACGCCCCCGCGGCCGCGCACCCGCAGCTCGACCTGCTCAGCCAGGCGGTGCTCTTCGAGGACGAGGAGAAGCACCGGCGGATGACCGAGTTCCTGGAGCGGCGCCGCTCCCGCTGACCGGCGGACACGACGAGGGCCGCACCGGTTCGTCCGGTGCGGCCCTCGTCGTCGTCTCAGTTCCGGATCTGCACCCCGGCGTCGGCCAGGTCGGTGATCACCTTCGCCGACTCGCCGAAGCCGATGAGCAGCACGGCGTCCGCCCCGTAGTCCTTGATCTCCTTGGCCCCTGCGGTGAAGTCCACCGGCGGCGGGGACGCGCCCTCCGGGGGCACGTACGAGAGCAGCTTGACCTTGTCGGCGCCCATTCCGGCCTTCTCCAGCTCGGCGCGGACGTTCTCCTGGAGGCCCTCACCGTAGGAGTCCTTGCGGGCGACAATCGCGATCTTGTGCGGTCCGTCGCGCAGTATCACGTCGGCCAGCGCCCGACCCTGGAGGCTGTCCGGCGGCGCGGTGCGGAAGTAGAGGCCCTTGTCCTCCACGGTGCTCAGCCCGGCGTCGGTGTTCGACGGGGAGAAGAGGATCCGCCCGGCGGCCACCACGTCGGGCAGCACGGCCCGGGAGATGCCGGACGCGCCCGCACCGATGATGACGTGCACGCCCTGCTGGACGTGCGCGGCCACCGTCGCCTTGGCCACCTTCGGGTCGGTGCCGTCGTCGCCCTCGATCCAGGTCACCGGGTCGCCGAGCGCGCCGCCCGCCGCGTTGATCTCGCGGATCGCGAGCACCGCGCCGGCCGCCATGGGCGGGTACGCGAGCGCCAGGTCACCGGTCTTCGGCAGCAGGCCGCCGAGCACCAGCGGGGAGCCGTCCTCCTTGTAGGACTTGGCCGGACGCGACTTACGGCCCCGCGGCGGCGTCTTGGTGCTGGCCGACGAATCGTTCCCGGCGCCGACGAACTCGGTCTTGCCGTCGTCGATCTGCCGGTCGTCGAAGTGCAGGGTGGCGTAGCTGGCGGTGGCCGGCTCACCGACGTCGGTGAACCCGGCCCGGTTGAGCGACACCCCGCGGTACTCGATGTCCTCGCCGGCGCGGGCCAGCTGGAGGCAGGTAGCCACCTCTTCGCAGCGCTGGCCGCCGGTGGTCACACCGACGATCTGCTTGGCGATCTCGGTCGGCTCGGTGGTGCCGGCGAGCTGGGCGGCCAACGCGCTTATCACGATCGCGTCGTAGGTCTCCGCCGCGTAGAGGTAGTCCTGGAGCTTCGGGTCTACGGTGCGTAGCTGATCCTTGAAGCTCTCGGGCAGCGGCGTGAGCGGGGTGGTGCCCTTCATGCCGTTGATGAGGTCCGCGCGGTCCTTCAGCCCGTCAGCGTACGAGTTGAGCATGTTGCCGTCGGTGCCGTAGAGGCGCACCTGGGTGTTGGCCGCATCTTCGGGCTTGTCGCTCCCGCAGGCGCTGGTGGCGAGCAGGAGCGCCGCGCAGGCCGTGGACAGGGCCGCACGCGACGCGCGAGTTCTGAGCATTGTCGTCCTTCCTCCGGCGAGGGTCCGCTGCGCACACTAGCGTGCCGGCGCGGCGCGCGGGACCGTGGAGGTCCGTCCGTCGGCACCCCGACTGCTGGTATCACTCTGCGTGATGGCGGCGCTGTTCCGGGGTCACCGCTTGACCCTCGGAACTACTGTTCGGCAGGTGAGCGACGAGGCACAGCAGACGCTGGACGATGCGACCGCCGTGCTCCGCTCGGCGCTGGCCGGTGACGGGGCCGGCGTGGTGGACACCTTCGACGCCGTGGTGGACCGCTCCGGGCTCGCCGGGGCGTACGGGGTGGCCTGGTGCCTGGCCGCCACGATGGTCGGCGACGACGCCCCCGGGGGCGGCGCCGTGCTCGACTTTCCCGGCATCGACCAGGCCGACTACGACACCCGCTGGGTGGCACGCTTCGTCAGCGCGTACGCCAATGACGACGCCGACACCGGCGAGGCGCTGTTCGGGGCCGCGGCCGCCGACGGGCTGCTGCCCGACTGCCTGCTCACCCTCGCCGGCTCGACGGTCGCCACGTTGCGCAGCCGGGCGGGCTGACCCTCCCCGCTCTGTGATAGCTCTGGTGCATGTCCGAGGCGATGCTGAGCAAGGTCCGCAAGCTGCTCGCCCAGGCCGAGGACCCGGCCTGCACGCCCGCCGAGTCGGCCGCCTTCATGGCCAAGGCAACCGAGTTGATCGCCCGCTACGGCGTCGACCGGGCGCTGCTCGCCGCCCGCGAGCCGGCCACCGATCCGGTCGGTGACCGGGTCGTCGAGGTGGTCGCCCCGTACGCCCGGGACAAGGTTGGCCTGCTCGCGGCGGTCGCCGAACCGCTGCGCTGCCGCTGCGTACGCCGCCGGCAGGGCAGCGGCTTCGACCTCCACCTGTTCGGCTTCGCCAGCGACCTGGAACGGGTCGAACTGCTCTTCACCTCGCTGCTGGTGCAGGCCGCGCACGGGCTGGCCGGCACCGCCGTACCCGCCGGCGAGCATCCGGCCGCGTTCCGGCGTACGTGGCTGGCCGGTTTCGCGCACGTGGTCGCCGAGCGGCTGCGCACTGCCGAGGCCGGCGCGGTGGCCGAATCCGGGGCACCCTCGGTGGCGCTGGTGCTCGCCGACCGCTCCGACCGGGTCCAGCGGCGGCTCGCCGAGGTGTACCCGCGGCTGCGTACCGCCCCGCGCCGCCGGCTCGCGGGCAGCGGCTTCGGTCCGGGCGCGGCCGCGGGCCGCCGGGCCGACCTCGGTGGCACCGGGGTGACCGGCGCCGGTACGCCGGCGAGGGGCATCGGTGGCTGAAATCCACCGTGGTCGATCGGTGGTGCGGGCCACCGGGCATCGGTGAGTGATCCGCCGCGGTCAGTCGGTGGCGCGGGCGACGGTCGCCAGGTAGCGGCAGAGCAGTTCGTGCCAACCGGCGGTGAGCGCCTTGCGGTAGCCCTCGGCGGCCTCACCGTGCCGGTCGAAGTAGCGGTGCTCGACGTCCACCCGGGTCAGCTCCGGCCCCTCGGGCTGGAAGAGGACCTCGACCTCGCTGGCCCGCGCCGGGTCCGGCACCGGCACCCGGTCCGGCCCGATCTGCCAGGTGAAGACGAGCCGCCGGGGCGGATCCCAGGTCAGCACCCGGCCCCAGTCACCGCGGAAGCCGTACGGCCCGATCTCGTAGAGCATGCCGCCGGCCCGCGGTTCCATGCCCAGTTCGGCAAGCGCCTCCGGCCCGGACCAGGTGTATTCGCGCACCCACCAGTCGGCCAGCGACCCGGTGAACACGGCGTACGCCCGCTCGGCGGAGGCGGGGGCGAAGAGTGTGCTGCGGAGGGAGAAACGGTCGAATTCCTGGCGGACCTCATCCGGATCGGCCATCCCCTGTCCCATAGGCCCGGACCATACCGGCTCATGCCTCGCTGTGCAGCTTTCATCTTCGCCCGCTTCCGGACAGCGGGAGAACGTTTTCCGGACAGTGCCCGGGCCGCGCGTTGCCGGCCACGGACCGCCAGGGATGGTGGGCCGGAAACCGGGTAACCGCGCCTGATCCGGCCCAGGCGACGGGGGCCAGCGGGGAGCGGGGAGCATGAGCGAGAGCGGAGCGACCGGGCGGGAGCCGGACCCGACGAGCGGGCGGCCCGCCCACCGGGGCGCCGGCGAGTCGGAGCCGGACGTCCTGCTCGACATCCCGGAGGTGACGGTCGACCAGATCCGGCTGTCCGTCGAAGGGCTCGACGCCGACCTGTCGCTGCGCGCCCGCCTGGCCAACCTGCTCCAGCTCGACGCGGGGGTCCGGGTGCACCTGGAGGGCGTGGAACTGGACGTCACGGGGGTCAGCGCCGAGGCGCTGCTCAAGGTACGCCTGGAGAAGCTGGTGCAGATCCTGGACCGCGCGCTGAGCACCATCGACCGGAACCCGCACCTCATCGACGCGTTGGCCCGGTCGGTCGGCGGCAGCATCGACGACGTGAACCGGGCGGCGCAGCAACTCGCCAGCGCGCCCGTCGTGAACGAGAGCGGGCAGCGGGTCGGGACGGTGGGCGCGGTCGCCGACCGGGCCCTGCGCGAGGGCGTCGGCCAACCCGCACCGCCCTCCCCGGCGCGACCGGCCGGGGCGCGTTCTCCCGAGCCGCCCACCGGCGCGATGACGGGGCCGTCGACGAGCCCCGAGGGGCGCCCGCCGTCCAGCGAAAAGGGCGCCGGCCAGGCACCCGCCGGCCCCGGCAACGCGCCCGGTCCCGGGAAAGCCGCGGAGGCCGGGAGGCCGGGCGGTCCGGGGCAGGCCCCGGAGGCCGGGAGGCCGGGCGGTCCGGGGCAGGCCCCGGAGGCCGGGAGGCCGGGCGGTCCAGGGCAGACCCCCGAGTCGGGGAAGCCGGCCGGCTCGGGGAAGACCCCGGAGTCGGGGAAGCCGGCCGCCGCCGGGAAGCCGGAGGAAGCGGAGAAGGCGGCGGGTGGCCCGCCCGGTCCGGCGCAGCTCGCCGGGCAGGCCGGGGAGACGCTGTTGCAGGCCGGCCGGAGCGTCTGGGAGGCGATCCAGAGCGGCATGGGCCAGCACCGCCCGAAGCGGTAGCCCGCGAGGCCAGCTCATCCGAGCGGTGCGTCCGTGAACCTGTTGCGACCAGCCGCCGGTACCCCTGACCCTGACGGCCTCAGCTGCCGGCCCGGCCTTTCGTGGCTCGCGGGTCAGTGCGCCGGGGAGGGGGGCTCCTGGGGGCGGCCGGCGGCGTGGCGGGCGTCGGCCAGGGCCACGCCGAGCAGGACGAGCGCGGCCACGACCCCTGCGGCCAGCGGCGGGGCGAGGTGCAGGGGCACGGCGGCAACCGCAAGCGCGGCGATGGCGACGACCCGGCGGAGCGACAGCCGGTCGAACACGACGCGTTCCAGACGGATGCGGCCGTAGAGGAACAACGCCGGACCACCGAGGCTCGCCAGGAGCCACGCCGGCTCCGGTGCGCCGTCCGGATGCTTCAGCACGATCTCGAAACCGACGGCGGTGGCCACGATCCCGAGCACCATGACGACGTGGGCGGTGCCGATGGCGAGGCCGGCCGCGTCCCGGTCTCCCGCCGCGGCGACGGTCTCGGCGAGCACCTGGCCGGAGCGGTAGAAGTAGATCCGCCACATCAGCACCGTCGCCAGGAACGCCACCACCAGCCCGGCGGCGGTCGCCACGGTGACCTTCTGGTTGGTCAGCGTGGTGCCGACGGCGAGCACGTTCTCCCCGAGGGCGATCATCAGGAACTGCTGGTAGCGCTCGGGCAGGTGGTGGCGGCTGTCGGTGGCCCAGGCGCTGACCGGCGAACGGGCCATCCCCGGCACCGCCCAGCGCAGCTGGGCACCCAGGTAGTCGATGACCACGGCGGTCGCCCACAGGGCGGCCCGGGAGCCGCCACTGCCGGCCGCGCCGGCGAACCAGAACACCGCCGAGAGCGCGCACCACAGCAGCGACCGGAGGTAGAGCTGCCGCAGTGGGTGCCCGCGCAGCGCCGGCATGAGGATGAGCGGCCGGCCGCACAGCAGGAGCACGTACGGCAGCACGAAAGCCCAGCCGCGGCCCACGAACGCGTACGGCAGGGACGTCGACATGATCAGCAGCCCGAACGCGCTGGCCAGGACTATCCACTGGATCTTGCGACGGCGGGGGTCGAACCAGCTGGTGATGTGCGCGGTCGTGATCCACAGCCAGATCAGCGGCAGTGACAGCACCGGCAGGAAGGCCATCGCCCGCCACCGGACGACCACGTCCTCGCTGACGATGTCCCGTGCGACCCGGGTGACCACGCCGGCCAGGGCGAACACCAGCACCAGGTCGACGAACAGTTCCAGGAAGTTTGCCTGCCGCACGTCCTCGCGACGCTGCAACAGGTCCTGACTCCGTTCACCGCCTTCCGGACGTCCCATACCGCTCATACTCGCCCGCCCGCCCCCGGCAGACCCGGGGTTGGGCGTGGTGCACACGGAGGGGCGGCAGGCACGTCACCTGGGCGGCGAGCGGCGACCAACCGGTCAGGAATCGAGAAGCACCGGGGACGGGGCCGTTCGTAGCGTGGTCCGCGTGCACCGCATTCCTCGTGCACCTCATTCCTCAGGCACAAGGAGACATGACATGAAGGCGAACGTCAGCTCGATCCTGCTCGGCGTCCGGGACCTGGCCCGGTCCAAGCAGTTCTACACGGAGGGGCTCGGCTGGAAGATCAAGGACGACTACGGCATCTCGGTGTTCTTCGAGTCCGACGGAGGCTCCCTCGTCGGCTTCTACGGTCGCGAGGGCCTGGCCGGCCAGGTGGGCGCCGACCCGGAAGGCAGCGGCTTCAGCGGGCTGGTCCTCACCTACGTCGTCCGCAGTGAGGCGCGGGTCGACGAGATCATCGCGGAGGCCGAGAAGGCCGGGGCCACGATCCTCAAGCCCGCCGGCGCCCTGCCGTGGGGCGGGTACGGCGGCTCCTTCGCGGACCCGGACGGCTACATCTGGAGCCTCGGCTACAGCGACCAGGGCACGGACCAGCCCTACGCCGAGTAGCCCGGGGTTAAGGGCCGGCGTGACGCTCGTTCACGTGCTGTGGGGCATCTGGTGACCCGCTGCCTGGCCCTGTACGAAGTGGCGCTCGGCCTCGTGCCGGGCCTGGTCGGCACCGGCGTCGCGGACCGCTGCCCGGTCCTCGCACGACGACGACCTGTTCCGGTCCCGCCGGCTCACGAAGGCGACCACCGCGACCAGCAACGCCACGAACACCGCGAGAGACACCAGCACCGTCGTCATACCGCCGACGGTAGGACAGGCACGCACGGACAGCCGCCGACGCGACGCCAGCCCGGTCGGATCTTGGAGACTTTCCGTTGGCTGGGAACGGAAAGTCTCCAAGATTCGCACGCCGACCCGCTAGTGGAGCAGGAGCGTGGGTCGAGCGTTCCTGCGGCCGGAGGTGAGGACCCGGGTCAGTCCACGCTTGAGCATGGAAATCTGATCAGCGCTCAGTTGCAGGTCGAAGGTGGCATCCGTGGGGAGCGCGAGCTCCTGTGCCGCCTCGCTCGTGAGGGTGAGCCTCAGCCGCGTACCGGTCACCTCGCATTCGAGGACCCCGCCGTAGTGCGTGGCCTGCCCCGGATCGACCACCAGGCAGTAGGTGTCCCAGCCCAGGCCGACTTCCTGCGGGTCTTCCGCGGCATCCTCGTCTCCGGTCGGCCGTCCTGCCGCTGATCTTGCGAGGTGACGGCGCAAACAGCAAGATCCCCACCGACGTTGCCGTTGGTGGGGATCTCTGTAGCCCGGCGAAAGGCTATGTGGCCAGGGGCGGGGTCGAACCGCCGACCTTCCGATTTTCAGTCGGACGCTCGTACCAACTGAGCTACCTGGCCGTGCCGCTCGGCTCATGCTACCGCACGGGCCGATACGCAGAACGCCGCGCATGAAGGGCGCGGCGTCAGCGCTTGCGGTCCTGACGGGACTTGAACCCGCGACCTCCGCCTTGACAGGGCGGCGAGCACTCCAACTGCTCCACAGGACCTGGCTGGTGTTGCATCCGGCGTGAGCCGGACCGTGCCCCCAACGGGATTCGAACCCGTGCTACCGCCTTGAAAGGGCGGCGTCCTGGGCCGCTAGACGATGAGGGCGGCCCCGCCATCATTGCACACTCGCAACTTCAAGCGGACTTGCTCCCATCCGGCCCCGCCGGAGGCATGAGAAGCATATGCCATGCCTCCTGGGTCGGCCAAACCGGTATGGCCACCCGCACACCGCCGGGTAAAACCGCAGGTCAGGCGCGGTGTCACCGGAGCCGGGAGATCCCGTACCGCCGCTTGAGGTCGGGAATCAGGCGCCGGCAGGCGGCCATCGTCTGGGTCCGGTCGCCGCCCGCGTCGTGCATCAGCACGATCGAGCCGTGGTGGGTCGCCGCCGTCACCCGTTTGATGATCGTTCCCGCCGGCGGGTGGTCCCAGTCCTGCGGGTCGACGCTCCAGTGCAGGGGGCGCATGCCGAGCTGGCGGGCCACTGTCAGCTCCTCGGCCGTCCACCGGCCGCCGGGCTGGCGGAACCAGGTGATCGGCGCGTGCGGCGCGGCCGCCCGGATGGCCTGGTTGGTGCGGACCAGGTCGGCCCGGATCTCGGCGAGTGGCCGCCGGCCGAGGTTCATGTCGTGCCGCCAGCTGTGGTTGCAGAGCTGGTGACCCTCGCGGACGATCCGCGCCACCAGTTGCGGGTAGCGCCGGGCCTGCTTGCCGACCAGGCAGAAGGTCGCCGTGACGTGGGCCGCCCGGAGCTGGTCGAGGATCTGCGGGGTGTACCGGGGGTCCGGCCCGTCGTCGAAGGTCAGCGCGACGCCCCGGTCGCCGCTGCTGCGGTGCAGCCCGGCGGGCAGGGTCTTCGGCAGCGGGCGCAGCTTCGGCTTCGGCGGGGTGGTGCGGCTCGGGCTGGGCCGCGGGGTCGGCGTCTTCGGCGGCGTCGGGACCGCCGAGGCGGTCGGCGGGGCGCCGGCCTGGGTCGGGGTCTTGCCGGGCTCGCCGCAGCCGGCCAGGAGGAGCATCAGGCCGAGGGCGAACGCCAGCACGGTGCGTGGACGCATCGTCGCTCCCGAGAGGGGGTCGGGTCGGGGGACTTTCCGACCGTAGTGGACGCCGCGCCGAATGGGGAGGGCCCCTCAGCCTGTCGTCGACTGGCCCAGGGAGTCCCGTACCGCCACGGCCAGCGACAGCGCCTCCGCGAGGTCCACCGGCCGGACCACCCCGGCTGGGAGGGTGTCGGACCGCCAGCCGGGCCCGGCGGCGAGCACCAGCAGCGGCCGGCGCGGGGCGGCGAGCACCGCGGTGAGCTGGTCCGGGTCGGCCGTGGCCCGGGTGTGCGACCAGAGCACCACGGCCGCCGGGCCCGTCCGGCTGACGGCCTCGAGCAGGGCGGCCACCGGCACCCGCGCGCCCAGCATCCGGTAGCCCACCCCGGCCTCGGCCAGGGCGGCGGCCAGCGCCTCCAGGGGCAGCGTGTGCTGCTCCTCGTCGGCGCAGGAGAGCAGGATCCGAGCCGGGCCGGCGATGGCGTGCGAGCGGGCCATGGCCGCGAACGCCTCGGAGACGCACCGGGAGACCAGGTGCTCCACCTCGACGAGCCCGCCGGTGGTGGCGTGCCGTTCGCCGATGCCGGCGAGCACCGGCCGGAGCAGCCCGTCCCAGGTCCGTACCACGCCGTCGGTGGCGAGGGCGTGCGCGACGGTCTCGCCGATCGCCACCGAGTCCAGCCGCATGGCGGCGCGGGCCATGCCACGGGCCACCGGTCCGGCCCGGCCGACCGGGATGGTCGTCCCGCCGCCGTCCCGGACCGCCGGGTCCCGTCGCTTCGGCCCGAGCTGCTCGGCGGGCAGGACGGCCGGCGCCTGCCGGGCCCAGCGGGCGGCCTCGGCGGGAGCGACCCCCTCCGCGGTGAGCCGCCGCATGATCTCCAGGCGCGCGAGGTCGGCAGGTGTGTAGCGCCGGTGGTGTCCCGGCACGTGCTCGCCGGGGCCGAGGCCGTAGCGCTGGTGCCAGGTGCGCAGCGTGGTGACCGCGACCCCTAGCCGGCGCGCGACGGCCCCCGCGCTCAGCGCCTCATCCGCCACCCGACCGCTCCGGTACCTCGTCGGCCGGCGCGCCCGCCCGGGCCGCGTCGACGGCGGGACGGGCCGGCCGCAGCAGCCGGTTCACCACCCCGCCGAGCCAGGGCGCGTACGCGCGGGGGTCGGCGTCCAGCTCCTGCTCCAGCTCGTGCGGGTCGACCCAGCGCAGGGTGGCCACCTCGTCCGGGTCGGGCCGGACGGGCAGGTCGGCCGGCACGTCGGCGCGCAGCACGTGGTCGTACTCGAATTCGACCCGGCCGGTGTCCGGGTCCTCGGCGTAGTAGACGTAGACCCCGACCTCGGTGAGGTCGACAGGCTCGACGCCGAGTTCCTCGGCGAGCCGGCGGTTGGCGGCCTCGACCAGCGACTGCCCGGGCAGGGGGTGGCCGCAGCAGGCGTTGGCCCAGCGCAGCGGGAACCGGGTCTTCACGGCGGCTCGCTGCTGGAGCAGGATCCGCCCCCGCGGGTCGACCAGCAGCACCGAGAACGCCCGGTGCAGCCGGCCGGGCGGCTGGTGGGCGGTGGCCACGGTGGTCTCGCCGAGCACGTGCCCGCCGTCGTCGACCAGCTCGACCAGATGCTTCTCCCGGGCCGTCATGACATGGTCCCGGTGATCCGCGAGGCGGCGAGCTTGCCGCTGATCAGGACCATCGGCACGCCCACCCCGGGTTGGGTGCCGGAGCCGACGAAGACCACGTTGCCGAGCGTCCCGTGCAGGTTCGAGGGGCGGAACGGGCCGGTCTGGAAGAGGCTGTGCGCGGCGGCGAACGGGGTGCCGGCGGCCATGCCCTGCGCCTCCCAGTCGGCCGGTGTCACCGCGCGCAGCACCTCGATGCCGTCGCCGAAGCCGACGTAGCCGCGCTCCTCCAGGGTCGCCACGAGCTGGTCGGCGTAGCGGTGGGTCAGGTCACCGGGCCAGTCGAAGGGCGCCCGGTGGAGGTTGGGCACCGGGGCGAGCACGTAGTAGGTGTGCCGCCCGGCCGGCGCCACCGACGGGTCGGTGCGGCTCGGGTTCGTCACCAGCAGCGACGGGTCGGTCATCAGCTCACCGCGGCGGATCACCTCGTCGAACGTGCCCTTCCAGGCCCGTCCGAAGTGGATGTTGTGGTGAGCGATCCTGCGGTAGCCCTGCGTCGAACCGACGTGCAGCACCACGCAGGAGGGCGAGTAGGTGAGCCGGCGCTGCCGGCTCTCCGGCAGCAGGTCGCGGTAGGCGACCGGCAGGTCGGGGTTGAGCACCACGACGTCCGCCGGGACGAACTCGCCGTCGGCGGTGACCACGCCGGTGGCCCGGCCGTGCGCGGTCTCGACCCGGGTCACCGTGGTGCCGTACCGGATCTGCACGCCGTGCTTCTCCGCCGCGCCGGCCATGCCGCGGGAGACCGCGTGGATGCCGCCGCGCGGAAAGCACACCCCGGCCACCGAGTCGAGGTACGCGATGACCGCGTAGATGGCCAGCGCGTCGTGCGGTGCGAGGCCGGCGTACATGGCCTGGAAGGAGAAGATCCGCTGGGTACGCGGGTCGCGGAAGAACTGGTTGATCTTCGTCTGGAGCCGCCGGAAGGCGCCGTTGGCGAGCAACCGGAGCAGGTTGCCGGTGAGCAGGTCGGTGGGAGCGTCCAGGTTGCGCTCGATGAAGTCCGCCCGCTCCCAGCGCCACAGGTCCCGCGCGTAGTCGACGAAGCGCAGGTAGCCGTCCGCCTCGCGGGGCCCGCAGACCCGGGCGATCTCGGCGGCCATCCGGGTGGTGTCGGTGATGACGTCGAGCGTCGACCCGTCCGGGTAGTAGGCCCGGTAGGCCGGGTCGAGCGGGGTCAGGTCGAGCCAGTCGTCCAGGTCCTCGCCCACCGCGCCGAGCGCCTCGGCGATCAGGTCGGGCATGGTGAGCACTGTCGGGCCGGTGTCGAACTCGTATCCGTCGACGCCGAGCCGGCCGGCGCGCCCGCCCGGCACCGGCTCGCGTTCCAGCACGGTCACCTGCCGGCCGCTGCCGGCCAGGTGCAGCGCGCAGGCCAGCCCGCCCAGCCCGGCGCCGACGACCACCACCCGGTCGGTACGCCCGCTCACGGTGCGCATCCCAGCCCCCTTGTTCGCGAAGTTGCCCATCATGCCCGCCGCGTGGTGGCGGCCGTGGCGAGGCCCGTCAGCGCGGTCCGCGCGGTGCCGTCGATCGGCGCGGTGTCCAGCGCGGCCTGCGCCTCGGTCACCCGGTCGGCGATCATCCGCTCGACCCGGGCCACCGCACCGGTCTCCCGGACCACGTCGGCCAGGCGCGCCACCTCGTGCGCCTCGGTGACCGTGCCGGCCCGTTCCAGGGCGCGGCGCTGGGCCGGGTCGGCCAGCTGCCGGGCCAGGGTCAGCAGCACGGTGGGCTTGCCGGTCCGCAGGTCGTCACCGGCCGGCTTGCCGGTGGTCGCCGGGTCGCCGTAGACACCGAGCAGGTCGTCCCGCAGCTGGAACGCCTCGCCGACGGCCAGCCCGTAACGGGTATAGGCGGCGATCAGCGGGGCGTCCGCCTCGGCGCCGGCCAGGGCGGCGCCGAAGAGCAGCGGCCGCTGGACGGTGTAGCCGGCGGTCTTGTAGCGGGCCACCCGCAGCGCGCGGTCCACCGACCAGTGCGCGGCGTCGTGCTCGCCGAGCACGTCGAGGAACTGGCCGGCGACGGTCTCCACCCGCATCTGGTCGTAGCAGCGGCGCACGTCGAGCATCCGGCCCGGCGGCACGGTCGCGTGCGCCATCAGCCGGTCGGCCCAGACCAGGCAGAGGTCGCCGATGAGCACGGCGACCGCCTCGCCGTACCGTTCCGGGTCGCCGGTGTGCCCGGCCGCCCGGTGCCGTGCGGCGGCGGCGCGGTGCGCTGTCGGCCGGCCGCGCCGGGTGTCGGAGGCGTCCATCACGTCGTCGTGCACCAACGCGAACGTGTGCAGCAGTTCCAGCGCGGCGAGCGCCGGCAGCACCGAGGGCAGCGGCGCGTCGCCGCCGGTCAGCCCGCGCCAGCCCCAGTACGCGAAGGTCGGCCGGACCCGCTTGCCGCCGGCCAGCACACAGTCGCGGGCCGTCGCGGCGAACCCGCCCATCGCCGCGTCGATCTCGGCCAGCGAGTCGACCTCGGTGGCCAGGAACGCCGCGAGGGTCTCGTCGACGCCGTTCACCAGGTCGTTCGTGAAGGCGGCCAGCACACCGCGGACCGGATCGTCCGGCGTTCCGGGCTGAGCCGGCGCGACCACCCGGAGCGAACTGTCCGCAACTGCGTCGTTGGCCATGCGGGCGAGCGTACCCTAGAGTTGCGAGTTGCGTCGATTGCTGCGTCGAATTCGAGGAGGGCCGGTGGACACCGATCTCACCGCTGCCTATGAGCGTTGCCGCGAGCTGCACCGGCGTCACGGCCGTACCTACTATCTCGCCACCCGGCTGCTCCCCGCCTGGAAACGGCGGCATGTGCACGCCCTGTACGGCTTCACGCGATACGCCGACGAGATCGTCGACCGCACCGAGGACCTGCCGCCGGCCGAGCGCGCCGCCCGGCTGGACGAGTGGTCCGCGAGCTTCGTCGCCGGCCTGCACGGTGCGTCGGTCGACGACCCCCTGCTTCCCGCGGTGCTGCACACCATCGCCGTCTTCGACCTGGACCGCGGCGACTTCGCGTCGTTTCTGCGCAGCATGACGATGGACCTGACCGTGACGTCCTACCCGACGTACGACGACCTGCTCGACTACATGGAGGGCTCGGCCGCGGTCATCGGCACCATGATGCTGCCGATCCTGGGCAGCTCCGACCCGGCCGCCGCCCGGGAGCCGGCCCGCCAGCTCGGCTTCGCCTTCCAGCTCACCAACTTCATCCGGGACGTGGCCGAGGACCTGGACCGGGGGCGGACCTACCTGCCCGACGAGGACCTGGCCAGGTTCGACGTCACCCGCGAGGACCTGCTCGCCGCCCGGGCCGCCGGCCGCACCACCCCGCGGCTGCGCGAGCTGATCGAGTACGAGGTGACCCGCGCCCAGGCCCACTACGAGGCCGCCGCGCCCGGCATCCCGCTGCTCGCCCCCGCCTCGCAGGCCTGCATGCGCACCGCGTACGCGCTCTACGGCGGGATCCTCGACGAGGTGGCCGCCCAGGACTTCGACGTGTTCACCCGACGGGCCCTCGTACCCCGGCGGCGGCGGATGGCGGTGGCCGCGCGGGCGCTGCTCACCCCGGCCGGCGCGCCGGTGCGGGTTCCCGGCCCCGCCCTCCGGCCGGCCCTGGTCGCGTGAGCGACCGCACGGCGATCGTGCTCCTCACCCGCGACCTGCGGGTGCACGATCACCCGGCGCTGGCGTCGGCGTGTTCGGCGTTCGACCGGGTGGTGCCGCTCCACGTGCTCGACCCGGCGCTGCAACGGCTCTCGCCGAACCGCACCCGGTTCCTGCACCAGAGCCTGGCCGAGCTGCGCGATGCGCTCCGGCAGCGCGGCGGCGACCTCGTGATCCGGCGCGGCGACCCGGTGGCCGAGACGGTCAGGCTGGCCCGCGCGGTGGGCGCCGAGGGGATCGGCCTCTCCGCCGACGTGAGCCGCCACGCCCGGCGGCGCGAGCGCCGGCTGCGCGAGGAGTGCGACAGGCACCGGATGTCCCTGCGGCTGTTTCCCGGCCTCACGATCGTCGAGCCGGGTGACCTGCGGCCCGCGGGTGGCGACCACTACAAGGTGTTCAGTCCGTACTTCCGGGCCTGGCAGGGGGCCAAGGTGCGGGAGGAACTGGCCGCGCCGAGGCGCGTACGGCTGCCCGACGGCGTCGATCCGGGCCGGCTGCCCGACCCGCCCCGGGGCGACTCGCCGGACGCCATGGTCGGCGGGGAGAGCGTGGCCCGGCGCCAACTCACCGAGTGGCTGCCCGCCCTGGGCCGGTACGACGACATCCACGACGACATGGCCGGCGACGAGACCTCCCGGCTCAGCCCCTACCTGCGCTTCGGCTGCCTCTCCCCGCTGGCAGTGGCGAACCGGGCCGGTGACCGGGACGGGCCTTACGTCCGGCAGCTCTGCTGGCGGGACTTCTACCACCAGGTGACCGCCGCGTTCCCCGACCTCTCCTCCCGGGCGTACCGGCGCGGGGCACGGGAGGACTGGCGGTACGACAAGCACGCGCTCGACGCCTGGACCGAGGGTCGGACCGGGATGCCGATCGTGGACGCCGGGATGCGGCAGCTGCGCGCCGAGGGCTGGATGCACAATCGCGCCCGCCTGATCACCGCCGGCTACCTGACCAGGCACCTCCGGCTGGACTGGCGGTCCGGGGTGGCGGTCTTCTTCCGCTGGCTGCTCGACGGCGACGTGGCCGACAACTCCGGCAACTGGCAGTGGGTTGCCGGCACCGGGAACGACGCCCGGCCGCACCGCGGCTTCAACCCGGTCCGCCAGGCCGAACGCTACGACCCCGACGGCGCGTACGTCCGCCGGTACGTGCCGGAGCTGGCCTCGATCGGAGGGAAGGCGGTCCACCAGCCGTGGCGGCTGCCCGAGCGGGCGCGCGCGGCGCTGGACTACCCGCCCCCGCTGAAGGTGCCGGGCGCCGAGCCGGTCTGGCTGCGCTGACCGCTCACTCCCGCCAGACGGTCACCTTGACCAGGGCGCCGCCCTCACCCGCCTGGTTCACCACCTGCAACCAGCCCGGGCGCCCCTCCGAGGTGGTGAAGCAGTACTGCTGGCCGCCGCCGACGTAGTGGTGCGGGGCGCTCGTGCGGCGGCCCTCGCGGTAGGTGGCGCAGCGGGCCTGGGCACCCTCCTCCGGGCCGGCGGAGGTGTCGTCGTACATGGCGCTGTGCCGGGCGCTGGAGTAGAGGATGTAGCCCCAGTCCAGGTAGAGGTCGACCGTCGCGTCCTGCGCGTACCGCTTGACGGGCCGGCCGCCGTCCACGTCCACCCCGGTCTTCTTGTCGAGCTGCACCACGTCGCTGAAGACCACGGGCGCGGCCCCGCCGGCCGAGGCCGCCGCGCCGGTGGCGCCCGCCGGGGTGGTGGCGGCGGTGGGGTCCGGCGCCGCGGGGGCGGTCGTCGGGCCCGTGGGGGTTGTCGTGGCGGCGGCGGGCGCGGCGTCGCGCCGGTCCTGGTTGAGGGCCCAGCCGGCGACGCCCAGGACCAGCAGCGCCACCGCGGCCAGCCCGGCCGTCCGCCAGCGGCGTCGCCAGAGCTGGTACGCCGCCAGCGCCGCCAGCGCGACCAGGCCCAGCACGATCCACAGCGGGTCGGAGCGGACCGCCTGCACCAGGGCGACCAGCCCGGCCACCGCCGAGACCAGGTTGGCGGCGACCCCGGAGTGCTCCTTGAGCCGGGTCGCCGGCGCGGGCGCTTCGTTCTCCACGAGCACCGGAGCGTAGCGGCGGCTGACGCAGCGTGACAGGGTCGCCACCCCTGTTGATCAGTCCGGTTCCTGTCAGAGGCAGGAGTGCAGCGCGTCCACCAGCTCCTCCACCCGGTCGTGGTCGGCCAGCCGGGCGGTCGCGTACGCGAAGGTGTAGCCGCGCTCCGGGTCGGCCCAGGCGCTGCTGCCGCCGATCCCGCCCATGCCCCAGCTCCCGTCCGGCTCCCACTGCATGCCCAACGTCCACGACGCCGGCCGGTCCAGCACCAGGTCCGGACCGTCGTACTGCACCCGGGTCGCCTCGGCGACCAGTTCCGGGCTGAACCGGCGTACCCCGTCGAGGGTGCCGCCGGCCAGCAGGCCCGCGTAGAGGCGGGCCAGGGCGGACGCGGTGGCGTGCAGGTTCACCGCCGGGAACTCGGCGGCCCGCCAGAGCGGGCTGTTCACCACCGCCGTATCCAGCCCGCCGGCCGGGTTTCCCAACGCCCGCGCGCGCAGCGACCCCGGCTCGCCCAGCATCCGGACCGGCCAGTCCGGATCGGCGTACGACAGGTCGGCGCAGCGCCGCTGGTCCGCCGCACCCAGCCCGAAGGCGAGGTCGAGGCCCCACGGTCCGGCGATCTCCTCGGCCAGGAACCGCCCCACCGGCCGCCCGTCCACCCGACGGACCAGCTCGCCGACCAGGTGCCCGTACGTCCAGGCGTGCTCGCCCGCGACGCTGCCCGGCGTCCACTCGGGTTCGGCGGCGGCCAGGTCGGCGCAGAGCGACCCCCAGTCGGGGATCGCCGCGGCGGGCCGGGGCACCGGGAACGCGGGCAGCCCGGCGGTGTGGTCGAGCACCTGCCGCACGGTGGCCGGGGCGCGGAACTCCGGCCAGTACGCCGACACGGGCGCGTCGAGGTCGACCCGGCCCCGGTCGACAAGCAGCAGGAGGCAGAGCGCGACCACCGGCTTGCCCACCGAGTAGACGTTCACCAGCGCGTCCGGCCGCCACGGCGCCTGCGCCCCGACAGCCGGGACGGCCGCACCGGGCGGGACGGCGGCGCGGGTGCCGCCGACCAGGTCGACCACGGGCGTGCCGTCGTACCAGACGGCCAGCGCGGCCCCGGTCTCCCGGCCGGCGGCGAAGAGGTCGTGGAAGCAGTCCCGGACCGGGGCGAAGCGTGCCAGCATCCGGCCACGGTAGGCGGTCGGGCTGGTTACCGGCGCGGGAATTCCGGCCCGACGAGGTGGCCGCCGGTCCGGCGGTGCGGAATGCTGGCGGGATGGCGGAGCCGGAACTGGTGGATGTGGTCGTTGTCGGGCTCGGGGTCGGCGGCGAGGAGGTGGCCGGGCGGCTCGCCGAGGCCGGCCTCACCGTGGTCGGCATCGAGCGGGACCTGGTCGGCGGCGAGTGCCCCTACTGGGGCTGCATCCCGAGCAAGATGATGATCCGGGCGGCGAACGCGCTGGCCGAGGCGCACCGGGTCAACGAGCTGGCCGGCAGCGCCGAGGTACGGCCCGACTGGGCGCCGGTCGCCCGCCGTATCCGCGAGGAGGCCACCGACACCTGGGACGACAAGGTCGCCGTGGACCGGTTCACCGGCAAGGGCGGCCGGTTCCTCCGGGGCAGCGGCCGGCTCGACGGCCCGAACCGGGTACGCGTCGGCGACCAGACGTTCGAGGCCCGCTACGGGATCGTCCTCGGCACCGGCACCCGGCCCTCGATCCCGCCGATCGACGGCCTGGCCGGCACCCCGTACTGGACCAACCACCAGGCCATCGAGGTCGAGGAGCTGCCGGAGTCGCTGCTGGTGCTGGGGGGCGGCGCCATCGGGCTGGAACTGGCCCAGGTCTTCGCCCGGTTCGGCGTCCGGGTGACAGTGGTCGAGGCGGCCGACCGGGTGCTCGCCCTGGAGGAGCCGGAGGCGTCGGAGGTCGCCGCCGGGGCGCTGCGGGCCGACGGGGTCGAGATCCACACCGGGTTCGCGGCCCGGCGGGTCAGCCACGACGGCAGCGCCTTCACCGTCCACGCCGACGGCGCCGAGTTCAGCGGCGAGAAGCTGCTCGTGGTGACCGGCCGCAAGGCGCACCTGGAGGAGCTGGGCCTGGACTCGGTCGGCATCGACTGCACGCAGCGCTACCTGCCGGTCGACGAGCGCATGCACGCCGCCGAGGGGATCTGGGCGGTCGGCGACCTCACCGGCGAGGGCGCGTTCACCCACATCGCCATGTACCAGGCCGGCATCGTCGTCGCCGACGTGCTCGACCGCATGCGGCGTATGAAGGGCGGGCCGGACGCCAGCGGCACCGCGAGCGTGGTGGGCGGCGCGGCCGGCGTGGTCAGCGCGGTCGGCGGGGCGATGAGCGCGGGCGGGTCGACCGTCGCCCCGGGCAGCGTCCCGGTCGCCGACTACCGGGCGCTGCCCCGGGTCACCTTCACCGACCCCGAGGTGGGCGCCGTCGGCCTCACCGAGCGCCAGGCGCGCGAGCGGGGCGTCAACGTCCAGGTCGGCTACACGGACCTGACCGCGTCGACCCGCGGCTGGATCCACAAGACCGGCAACGCCGGCTTCATCAAGCTTGTCGCCGACGCCGACCAGGGCGTGCTGATCGGCGCCACCTCGGTCGGCCCGGCCGGTGGCGAGGTGCTCTCCGCGCTGGTCGTGGCGGTGCACGCGGCCGTCCCGGTCAGCCAGCTCCGGCACATGATCTACGCGTACCCGACCTTCCACCGTGCCATCGAGGACGCTCTGCGCAACCTGAAGTGACCGCCCGGACAACCATTCCCGGTGCGGCCGCGTGGTAGGGGCGTGACCGACCAGAAAACGCGACTGTCGACGGCGGACGCCTCGTACGTGGCCTTCGTGGAGGAGGCCTGGCGGCGCCACATCCGGCTGGCCATGCTGCTGGCCGGCGACCGGTGGCGGGCCGAGGAACTCCTCCAGGACAGCCTGGTCCGGATGTACGAGCGGTGGCGCCGGTTGTCCCGGAGCGACGACCTGCACGCCTACCTCCGGCGTGCGCTGGTGAACAACCACACCTCGTTCTGGCGGCGGCGCCGGCGGGAGAGCCTCGTCGCCGAGGTCCCCGACCGGGCCGCCCCGTCCACCGAGCCGGACCACGACGCCGTCGCGCTGCGTCGGGCGCTGCGCGCGTTGCCACCGAGGCAGCGCGCGGTGGTGGTGCTGCGCCACTACGAGGACCTGCCCGAGCGGGAGGTGGCCCGGGTGCTGGGCTGCACCGTCGGCACGGTCAAGAGCCAGCACTCGAAGGCCCTCGGCAAGCTCCGCCACCTCCTCCAGCAACCCTCCTACACGGGGATCAGGTGACAGCGATGACAGATCTCGACGAACGGCTCACGGACCGGCTGCACGCCCTGGTCGACGGCGAGCCGCACTCGGCGGCACCGGCCGCGACGCTTCTGGAGCGGGGTCGCCGGGGGCGCCGACGCCGGACCGCGACCGTCGCCGGCGGCACCCTCGCCGTGCTCGTGCTGAGCACGGCCGGCGCGACTACCCTGGTGCACCGGCCGGCGCCGGACCGGCCGGCCGTGGCCCAGGCATCCGCACCCGCGGTCGCGTCACCGAGGATGGAACTGGCCGCCGCCGTCACCGCGAGTGAGAGCACGAGCTACCGGGTCACGGTACGCAGGTCCAACCGGGTCGATCCGAACTGGGTGGAGACCACGACGGGCGCCTTCGACCCGAGAAGCGCCGACGGCTGGCTGCGCACGCCGTACCCGGACGGCGTGAGCTACACGGAGGAACGGCTGGTCGACGGCGTGTACTACGTCGGCGGCTCCGACGGCCGCCGAAAGCTGCCCTGGAAGCGGTACCCGGGCGAGCGGAAGTACCTCCCCTTCGACGTGGCGATGGGAGGTGCCCTCGGTGCCTCGTCGGACCAGGACGGGCTGTTCCAGGTGTTGAAGAGGAACGACGCCACTGTCACCCGGACCGGGCAACGGGCCTATCACTTCAGCGTCGAGCCCACCGGCGAGTCCACCGGCTTCGACGCCGACGCCCCGCTCGTCAGCGAGAAGATCGTGGGTGACGTGACGCTCGGCGCCGACGACCGGATCGCCGAACTGGCCTACGAGGTCACGCTCGTCTTCCGGAAGAACGGCAAGGTGGGACCTCCGACCAGCACCCAGGTGACCATGGCGTTCTCCGGCTACGGCCGGCCGGTCACGGTCGAGCGGCCGACCCGCCCCTAGGCGGTCGGTCGGGTTTCTCCGCCGCGTCGGACCCGGCGTCGTCCTCGGGGGCGGCGCCGTGCCGGCCGGCGCCGGCCGTGAACCGGGCCGCGCCCTTCATGGCGTCGGTGACCAGGGACTCCATCCCGAAGGCGAGTTCGGTCGCCAGCGCCTCCGGCTCGGGCAGGCCGCCGCCCGCCAGCACCGCCGCCCGGTCGTTGCGCAGGCAGGTCCGCGGGTGCCGGGCGATCTCGGCGGCCAGCCGCTCGGCCTCCGCCCGGGCCGTGCCCGGCGCGACCAGCCGGTTCACCAGGCCCATGGCGTACGCCTCATCGGCGGGGACCGGGCGGCCGGTGAGGATCAGGTCCATGGCCCGGCTCTCGCCGATGAGCCGGGGCAGCCGCACCGTCCCGCCGTCGATGAGCGGCACGCCCCAGCGCCGGCAGAACACCCCGAGCGTCGCGTCCGACTCGGCGACCCGCAGATCGCACCAGAGCGCCAGTTCCAGGCCGCCGGCCACGGCGTACCCGGAGATCGCGGCCAGCACCGGCTTCGACAGGCGCATCCGGGTCGGGCCCATCGGGCCGTCGCCCTCGGGCTCGACCCGGTTGCCGCGCGGCGTGCCGATGGCCTTGAGGTCGGCGCCGGCGCAGAACGTGCCGCCCGCGCCCCAGAGCACGGCGACGGCCGCGTCCGGGTCCGCCTCGAAGGCGCGGAAGGCGTCGGCCAGGGCCCGGGCCGTCGGCCCGTCGACGGCGTTGCGCGCCTCCGGCCGGTCCAGGATCACCGTGGTCACCGGCCCGGCGTGCTCGACGCGTACCCCCATCCGGTCAGCATGCCCTCGACGGCGCCCGGCGCGCCAGCTTCCACCGTTCCGGGCGGCGGACTCAGGCGAAGTCGGCCGCGTGGTCGGCGGCCCAGTCGGCGAACGTGCGCGCCGGGCGTCCCAGCACGGCCGCCACGTCGCCGGTCACCTGCTCCGGCGTCTCCGCCATGGCCGCCCAGCCGGCCAGTGCCGCGTCCGCGAACGCGGCGCTGCCCATCGCCACGGACAGCATGGGGCGTACCGCCTCGGCGGGCACCTCCTGCCAGCGCAGGTCGCGGCCGATCGCGGCGCCGATGAGGCGCACCTGCTCGGCCTGGGTGACCGTCTGCGGGCCGCTGAGCACGTAGGTCCGCCGGTCGTGCCGGTCGCTGGTCAGCGCGTCGACCGCCACGGCCGCGATGTCGTCCTCGTGGACCATCGAACGGGCCGCCGTGCCGTACGGCCAGCGCACCACGCCCTCGGCGCGGATGGCCGGGGCCCAGCCCAGCGTGTTCGTGGCGATCCCGGTGGGACGCAGCATCGTCCACGGCAGGCCGGACGCCATGACGGCGCGCTCCACCACGGCCCAGAACGAGTCCGGGTCGGCCTCGGCGGTGGCGGCCGACACGTACACCACCCGGGGCGACCCGGCGGCGGCGAGCACGGCGGCGACGCGCGGAGCGAGCCGCGCCGCCGTGGCCGGTTCGACGAACGGCCAGATCAGGAAAACGGCGTCGACGCCCGCCAGGTGCGGGCGGAGGGTCTCCGGATCGGCCAGGTCGGCGGCCACCACCTCGACAACCGCCGGCAGCTTCGCGCGGCCCGGATCGCGGGTCACGGCCCGTACGCCGTGGCCCGCCGCCACCAGCCGCTCCACCACGCGCCGCCCGACGTTGCCCGTCGCGCCCGTCACCAGGATCATTGTCGCCTCCAGGGAATTCTCGTGAACTCGATGGAGCCGACCGTAGAACCTCAACAATTGTTGAGGTCAATCGTCGGCGGGCATACTCGGGGCGTGAAGCAGGACACGTCCTTCGACTGGCACGAGCCGGGCCTGACCATCGGTCAGGTGGCGCAGCGCAGCGGCGTCTCCGCGTCGGCGATCCGCTTCTACGAGGCGCAGGGACTCATCAGCAGCGACCGCACGGCCGGCAACCAGCGCCGCTACCACGGCGACGTGATGTGCCGGCTGGCGATGATCGAGGCGTGCCAGCGGGTCGGCCTCACCCTGGCCGAGGTGGGCCGGGCGCTCGCGGCGCTGCCACCCGGGCAGGCGCCGACCACAGAGGACTGGAACGCGCTTGCCGAGCGGCTGCGCGGCGAGGCCCAGTCCCGCATCGACCGGCTCAGCCAGGTGCTGCGCGAGCTGGCCCCGCCCGCCCCGCCCGCGCGCTGACGGCTCCCTCTAGCGTTGAGTCGCCCACCGCGAGGGTGGGCCGAGTGCGGCGGGAGCCTGCCTGTGGACCTGTACGACGTCATCCACCGCCGCCGCGACGTGCGCGCCGAGTTCACCGGGGAGCCGGTGCCGGACGGCGTCCTGGACCGGATCCTCACGGCCGCGCACGCCGCGCCGAGCGTCGGCAACTCGCAGCCCTGGGACTTCGTGCTGGTCCGCGACCCGGGGACCCGGCGCCGGTTCCACGCGCACGTCCAGGCCGAGCGGGACACCTTCGCCGCCACGCTGGACGGCGACGCGGCCGAGCGGTTCGCCCGCATCAAGATCGACGGGGTGCTGGAGTCGACGCTGTCGATCGTGGTCACGTACGACCCGCGGCGGGGTGGGCCCGCGGTGCTCGGCCGGCACGCCATCGCCGACGCCGGCCTCTACTCGGTCTGCCTGGCCATCCAGAACCTCTGGCTGGCCGCGACCGCCGAGGGGCTGGGCGTCGGCTGGGTCTCCTTCTACCGCGAGCCGTTCCTGGCCGACCTGCTCGGCATCCCGCCCGGCATCCGCCCGGTGGCCTGGCTCTGCGTGGGCCCGGTGAGCCACCTCCAGACCGTTCCCGACCTGGTTCGGCACGGGTGGCGTACGCCCCGGCCGCTGGCCGCCGCCGTGCACACCGACCGCTGGCGGGCGGACGACGATCACCCGATGGGGTGATCCGCTGTCGCCGCCCGGTTTGGGACCTCTCCTGCCGGGAAGTCGGACCACGTGCGCGAACTATTGACGAAGATCGAGCAGAACACCCGACTCGACCGGGTCGGTGACCGGTTGCAGCGCGCCGTCCAGGGCACCCTGCGTGCGCAGCGGGTCCGGGACTTCCTGCACGGCGTCTGGCTGGGGCACCCGCTGCACCCGGCCATGGTGCAGGTGCCGGTCGGCGCCTGGATCTCGGCCGCCGTCGTGGACCTGATGCCCGGCCAGCGCCGGGCGGCGACCGCGCTCGTCGGGGTCGGCACGGTCAGCGCGCTGCCGGCCGCCGTGGCCGGGCTCAACGACTGGGCCGCACTCTCCCGCGACCAGCGCCGGATCGGCCTCGTGCACGCCGCCGCGAACTCCATCGGCCTGAGCCTCTACGCCGGCTCGCTGGCGGCCCGGATGAACGGGCGGCACAACCTGGGCCGCGCGCTGGCCTACCTGGGGCTGTCGGCGGCGAGCGCCGGGGCGTACCTGGGCGGGCACCTCGCGTACAAGCAGGGCGCGCAGGTCAGCCAGAGCATCTCCGAGCTGCACCTGGTCAGCGACGGCTGGCACCCGCTCGGCGACATGTCGAGCCTGCCGCAGCGCCAGCTCCTCACCCGCGAGATCGACGACGTCTCGGTCATCCTCTACCGGCACGGCGACGACGTGACGGTGATGCTGGAGCGCTGCCCGCACCAGAGCGGCCCGCTCGGTGAGGGCGAGGTGCAGGAGATCGACGGCCACGCCTGCGTGGTGTGTCCCTGGCACGGCAGCACGTTCCGCCTCAACGGTGGCGAGGTTGTCCACGGCCCCTCGGGCAACGACCAGGTCGTCCTCCCCACCCGGGTGGTCAACGGCCGCCTGGAGGCCCGCCTCCCCTGACCGCCGTCGCCGGCCGATGGCGTCAACCCTTGCGGTGGCGGCCCACCACGAGGTCGCGGACCGTCGTCCGGGGCACCGGGCGGCGCCGCAGGCCGAGGACCGCGCCGATCTGGGCGCCCACGATGCTCGCCACCGCCAGCACCGCCGAGATGGCCAGCGGGCGGTTGATCCCGTCCTCCGCGGTGGCCCGGGAGGCCCCCGCCGACATGGATGGCTGTTGCCCGGCGGGCGCCTCCACAGTGGGCGTGGTGTCCCGTCCGGTCGGGTGCGGGGACGGCTTGCCCTTCGGCGTCGTCGAGGACGCGCCGCCACCCCCCGGCGTGGCGGCCGGGCCGGGAGCCGGGCTGGCCGGGGTGACCACGAGCCGGCCGGTCGCGTGCCGGCGGGCGCCCGCGTCGACCGCCCCCTCGGGCAGCTTGAGCAACTGCCCCGGCCGGATCCGGTCCGGATCGGCGAGCCGGTTCAGCCGGGCCACCTCGCGGTAGCGGTCGAAGTCGTCCAGGTAGCGGTCGGCCACCTCGCCCAGGTAGTCGCCCTTCGCCACCCGGTACACCGCCGGACTCGTGGTGACCGAGGCGGCCCGGGCCGGCGGGGCGGCAAGCGTGGAACCGGCCTGCGGGGCGGTGTGTCCGGCCTGCGGTGCGACCACCGCCGGCGCGGCGGCGACCGGCTGCGGCGCGGCCAGGGCGGCGGCGCTCGCCGCGGCCGGGCTGGCCGCCAGGATCAGCGCCACCGAGCCGACCAGGGCGGCCGCGGCCCGCTGCTGGCGGCGCATCCCGGGCAGCCGGGGCGCCGGCCGGCGCAGCGCCCCCGCGAGGAGTTCCACGAGTACGGAGAAGGCGAACGTGGCCCAGCCGAACCAGCCCACCACGGCCAGCGCCCGCAGGAAGAGCTGACCGTCGTCGCGGCTGGTCAACGCCGTGCCCACCTCCGCGAGTGTGGGCAGGTGGTCGGGGAGGGGGTTGCCGGCGAAGGCCAGCAGGGCGACCGGCCCACCGGCCAGCACCGCGCAGAGCACGACGAGGGCGCCGAGGCCGGTGAGGACCTGGCCGGTCCGCCGGACGGCCGAGCGTTGCGATGCACCCATGGCTGCCTTCCCTTCCTACGGGGCTCCGGTGAGCGCCCGCGCCGTGGCCTCACCGGTGACGGTGGCGGTGTTCTGGAAGCCGAAGAGACCGAGCAGGTCCCGGTGGTAGGTGATGCGGACGCGTACCTGGATCTGCCGCTCGCCGGCGACCACCGGGAAGCTGACCTCGTGGTCGCGGACCCCGCCGGCGGCGCTCAGGTAGTCCGCGACGGCCTTCCGGGCGGCCACCTCGTCGATCTGCTTCGGGCCGCCCTCGATGGCGTGCGCCCGGTCGATCATCTGGCCGCCGCTGCGGGCCGCCTCGGCGGCCAGGTTGTCCGCGCGCTGCAAGGAGCGGAGCTGCCCGGCGCCGTCGTACGCCAGGCTGATGATCGCGAGTACGCCGGTCATGGCCACGGCCAGGAAGAGGCTCACCCGGCCGCTCTCCGACGCGCGTCGCCCGGTCACCGGCGGCTCCGGTAGGTGTCCAGCGGGGACGTGAAGCTCGCCGAGACGGTCTTGCCGCCCGGCACCCCGGGCAGCCCCGGCGCCCGCAGGTCGGCGAACGAGACCGTGCAGGTCACCGTGACGGTGACCGTCGCCGGCACCCCGGGCGCGCTGCGGTACGCGGCCGCGAAGCTGGTCCCGGCGTCCCCCACCGAGCCGCGGAAGGTCAACGCCGGCGGGGCGGTGCAGCGCAGCCCCGACCAGTCGAGCTGGCGGCGGGCCGCGCCGGTGGCGGCGGTCCGGCCGGTCCGCGCGTCCCGGGCGATCGACGCGGCGCGGGCGGCGTCGTGCGCGGCCGACTCCACCGCCTCGTCGGCGACGGCCGTCCGGCCGGCCACCCCGGCCAGCACCATCAGCCCGATGAAGGCGGGGGCGAGCACGGCCACCTCGATCGAGACGGAACCCCGGTCCCGCGCCACGCGCCTCACCCCGTCGTCCAGCGTTCGACCGGGCCGTGCGCGCGTTGCGACACCGCGAACCGCACGCCCGGGATCACCGACAGGGAGCGCCCGCTGACCGTGCAGGTGACCTCGGTGGCGGTCGCCGTGCAGGTGGGGCCGGGGGACTCCCAGTCGACAAGCCAGTCCCCGGCGGCACGTAGGAAGGTGGTGGCCCGGTCCCGACCGGCGTTCGGCGGGGCCTGGAGCGCCCGCTGGGCGTTCACCGCCGTCTGCGCCGCGTTGAGGGCGGTGGACCGGGCGACGAACCAGACGGCGAGCTGGATCGAGGCGAAGAGCAGCACCAGGATCGCCGGCATCACCACCGCCAGCTCGACCGGGTTGGCGCCCCGCTCGGGCCCGCCGGCGGCGAGCCGTCCACGCAGGACGGCGGTGACCCGCCCCGGGCCGCGCCGACCGGCGGGCCGGCCGGCGGGTGCCGGCCGGCTCCGGTCCGTACGGGCGGGGCGGGACGTCACTTTGGATCCGTGTGGTTCGGGATGGCGTTCATCCAGTCGTTGGCCTTGGTCAGGGCGAGCGCGGTGACCGCCATGGCCACCGCGACCAGGCCGAAGATGATCACTGCGGTCGGCACCGGACTGTCGCCACGCTCGGTGTCCCGCCGCAGCTCGGCCAGGCGGCTGCTGACCGCGGCGTACAGGTAGGCGTAGAGGTGCATGGTCGTCTCCTTTGTCGGGGGTGGGCTCACAGACGGGCGAGGAACGGGTAGACGGCGAAGCCGAGCAGGACGAAGACCAGCAGCGAGCCGGGGATGTCCAGCCGGCTCGTCACCCCCTCGGCCCGGGCCAGGTTGTCGGTGCGGATCTGGTCGCGCAGCGAGTCGGCGCGGCTGCGCAGGGTCTCGTGCACCTGGGCGCCCTCGCTTCCGGAGGAGCGCATGATGGCCCCCACGTCGCCCAGCTCCGGGATGCCGATCCGGTCGGCCAGCTCCTGGAGCTCGTCCCAGGGCGAGTGCATCTGGAGCTGGGCGATCCGCAGCGCCTCCCGGATCCGGTCGAAGACCCAGCCGTCGCAGACCGCCGCCGCGCGCTCCAGCGACTGCACCGGGCCGTGCGCCGCGGAGAGCTGCAAGGCCACCAGGTCCAGGTAGGTGCAGACCGCCTGGCGGAACTCGTCCCGCGCGGCGTCCGCCCGGGCCAGCACCGCCCGGTGCGCGAGCAGGCCGGCGACCAGCGCCAACCCCAGGCTCCCCACCACGGGTACGGCCAGCGGCAGCGCCACCCCGCCCAGGAAGAGCACGGCCGAGGCGACCGCCGGCGTGGCGAACCCGACCAGCGCGGAGAGCAGCACCGACAGGGCGTACTGCTCGGGGGTCCGGTCGAGCAGGGCGAGCTGCCGGTGCGGCGGGCGCAGCCAGCGGGAGACACCGCCGAGCCAGTCCGGCCCACTCCCGGCCACCGGGGCCTGGCCGGGCGGCTGGTGCAGCCGGCGCAGCGCCGGGCCGAGCGCCGGGGTGGCCGGCAGGGCCTCGCGGACCACCAGGAACAGGCCCAGCCCGACGGCCGCCCCGCCCAGCACGGCGACCGCCAGCTGCCAGTTCACAATCATGCGATCGCCTCCTCCGGGTCGGGTGCCGGCAGGAAGCGCGCCGGGCGGGGCGGCTGGCTCATCGACCGCACCCAGACCAGCAGCCCGACGAAGGCCGCCCCGAGCACCGCCATCACCAGTTGCCCGACGACCGTCCCGTACGGCTTCACGTAGTCGCTGTTGACCAGCCCGTACGCGAGCGTGGCCAGGGTCATCCCGGTGAGGAAGCGGACCGCGAACCGGGGCTGCGTCCGCTTCGCCTCGACCTCGCGCCGGGTGGCCACCTCGGCCGAGGCGGCGGCGGCGATCGAGCCGAGCACGTCGCCGAGGCGCTCGCCCCGGTCGGTGAGGTGCAGGATCAGCGCCGCCACCACCTGGTCGCAGACCGGGTCGGCGATCTCGTCGGCGAAGGCCAGCAGGGCGGATTTCGCCAGCCAGCCGGCCTGGAGGCGGGCCGCCAGGGTGCGTACCTCCTCCTGGATCTCCTCCGGCGCGGTGGCGATGGTGCCGATGATGGCCTGCTGGAGGCCCTGGCCGGTGTTGGAGATGTCCTTGAGCCGCCGGGTCCACTCGCCGACCGCCTCGATGCGGGCGATGGCCCGCTGCTCGGCGCGACCCACCGCGAAGAGCCACGGCACGCCGGGCACCGCGAGCCCCACCAGGAGGCCGACCACCGGCAGCCCGGTGAGCAGGAAGGCCAGCGCGCCGGCCACGACGGCCGCGCCGAGCAGCACCTGGTGGCGGTGCTGCTCCCGGCGGCCGGCCCCGGAGCCGGTCCAGAGCCGGCTCAGCCCGGGCCCGGCGCCCGCCGCCGACCGGGGCGGCCGGCGGGTGCCGACCAGCGCGACCACCGCCAGCACCAGCCCGGCCACGCACGCGGCCCCGGAGACCAGGGCGATCAACTCGATGGTCGTCATGAGGTCACCGCCGCCCCAGTCGGGTGTGCCGGGGCCGCCGCCAGGCGCCCGTGCCGGCCTCGATGAACCGGGTCAGCAGCCGGGCGTCGTAGCCGACCCGGAGCAGTTGGTCGCGGATCCGCTCGGGCAGGTGGCGGGGCACCGCCCGGCCGTCCGGTCCCGGGCCGAAGACGCTGGTGGTGGTGATCCGGTTGCCCTCGCCGACGCCGATGACCTCCTCGACGTGCGAGACGAAGCGGTGCTTGCGGCCGCCGATCGCCGTCTCGTCCTCGACCGTGACGTAGACGATCAGGTCCAGCGCGTTGCCCGCCATGCGGCGGGCCTGGTCGACGGTCATCTCCCGGCCGTGGGCCAGCGCCAGCTCGATGATCCGCTCACCCACCCCGGCCGGGGTGCGCGCGTGGATCGTGCACATCGACCCGCGGCTGGTGGTCATCGCCTGGAGCATCGGCACGATCTCCCGGGACCGCACCTCGCCGACGATGATCCGCAGCACGCCCATCCGCAGCGACACCGGGATGAGGTCGGCGATGCTCACCTCGCCGGCGGGCCGCCCGTCCAGCCCGCGCTCGCCGTGCCCCTCCCGGGACTCGAAGCTCATCACCGCCCGGTGCTTGTGCCCGCGCCGGGCCGGCAGCAGCTCCCGGCTCTCCTCCAGCAGCACGTACGGCTCGTCGGCCGGGATCTCGTCCATGAGCGCGCGGATGACAGTGGTCTTCCCGGCCCCGGCCAGCCCGGCGACCATGATGTTCAGCCCGGCCCGCATGGACGCGCGGAGGAAGTCGCGCAGCAGCGGGTCGATCATCTCGTCCAGGTCGGGCCGGCCACCGGCGATGTCCTCCAGGCTCACGGCGAGCGTGTTGTGCTTGCGGATCACCGCGTACGGGCGGTGGCTGACCAGGAAGACCGCGGCGAGCCGGCTGCCGTCGGGCAGTTGCAGGTCGAGCGTCGGCTTGGAGGTGGACAGCGACCGCTCGGTCGCCCCGGCCCGGCGGGCCGCCGCCTGGAGGATCTCCACCAACTCGTCGTCGCTGTCGGCGATCGGCTCGGCCCAGTCCACGCCGCCGCCGTGCCGGGTGATGCGCACCTGGTCGCAGCCGAGGATGTGCACCTCCTCGATGGTGTCGTCGACAAGCAGCGTCTGGAGCCGGCCCAGACCGACCAGCTCGGCGGTCACCTGGTCGAGCAGCAGCCGCTCCTCGTCGGCGGCCATCGGCGTGCCGGCCCGGCGGACCGAGTCCGCGTACGCGGAGACCACGGCGACGGCCAGCCGGGCCCGCTCGACCTCCTCGGCGTCCGCGTCGAACTCCCGGCCGCGCTGCCAGAGGGTGAGCCGCTCGCTGAGTTCCCGGCGCAGCTCGCGGACCACCGCGAAGTCGACCCGGGGGCGGGGCGGCGGGGGTGGCGGCGCGACCGGTACGGCGGGCGCCGGGGGCAGGTGGTGCCGCGCGTTGGGCGGGACCAGCGGCGGCACCGTCGAGGTGGCGCCGGGCTGCTGGCCGCGCGGGTCGTGCGAGACCGGCTCAAACCGCACCGGACACCCCCGGCGTGCTCGGCGCGCTCACCGCGCGGGGGGCCGGGGCTCCCGGCCAGGCCAGCCGGGCCCGCCGCCGGTCCAGCAACGCCCGGACCGGCACCTCCAGCGCGCCGGCCGCGCGCATGAGCGGCCGGTTGGCGCGTACGGTGCCGCCGTGCCCGAGCACCTCGGCGGTACGCGGGTCGTGCGGCAGCCGGGCGATCACCGGCAGCCGCAGCGCCTTGCTGATCTCGCTGCCGCCGTGCCCGTCCCCGACCACCAGCAGGCGCAGGGTGCCCGGGGGGATCCGGTGCTCGGCGAAGTCCCGCTCGATGGCCTTGACCGTGGCGCGGGTGGCGGACAGGTCGGGCAGGTGGGCCCGGGTGACCAGCAGCACGACGGCCGCCGCCCGCAGCACCGGCCACGGTGGATCACCGACCTGCAACCGGCCACAGTCGACAACAACGTCGTATGGCGGGACGCCCCGCTCCAGGCTGGTGAAGAAGTCGGCGAAGCGCTGCCAGAGCGGGGTGACGCTGCCGGCCTGGGCCGGGTCGACCACGCCGGGCAGCAGCAGCCGCTCCCGCCTCGGCGCGTCCAGGTCGACGAGCTGGGACCAGAAGGCGTTCTCCAGGTTGCCGTCGCGCAGCTCCCCGACGGCCAGTTCGCCGAGGCCGCGCGGGCCGTCGAGCGCCCCGCCCAGGTAGCCGGCGAGGATCGAGCCGCCCGCCGGGTCGCACTCGGCCAGCACCAGCCGGCGGTGCCAGCTCAGCGTGGCGGCCAGCGCGGCGGTGGTGACGCCCGGCGACCCCTTCGCCGACACCATGGCGATGATCGCCATCAGGCCGCCTCGGTGAGCACGAGCGCGATCCGGTCGTCGGCCGCCAGCGCCACCACGGCCGGCACGTCCCGGATGGCCAGCGCCAGGTAGACCACCACGTCGTCGTTCTCCGGCGTGGCGGTGTCGATCACGGTGGCCTCGAACCGGGTGCCGCCGCCGCGCGTGGCCTCGGTGCCACCGGCGCTGGTGTCGGGTGTGCTGACCAGCAGCACCTTGTCGCCGGGGTGCAGTTTGCGGGCCGGCACCTGGCTCGGCTCCAGCCCCAGCGCGAGCTGCTGCTGCCCGGGGCCGAGCAGCGGCGCGTCGGTGAGCTGGGCCGGGGTGAGCAGCGTGCCGGGGGTGAGCCGGACGGCGGCCCGCCGGCCCAGCACCTCCTTGATCCGGTCGGCCCGCACCGGCTGGAGTTCCCGCCCGCCGGACACCCGCACCGGGACGAGGTCGTCGGCGGTGAGCTGCCGGCCGACCTCGACCGGCCGGGCCACCGCGAGATAGCTGCCGGTGGAGCGCACCGAGGTGACCGCGAAGGCCGCGCCCAGGCCGCCGAGGGCGATCAGCAGCACGGCCAGGCCGAGCAGGCCGGGGCGGATCCGCCGCTGCCGGACCACCTTGGGCGGCGCCACCGGCGCGTCCAGGGGAGTCCCGTTCCGCGTCGCCACACTCACTGCGTCATCTCCGTTCGCGACTGCGGGGCTCGCAAACCCGGCTCACTCCTCGCGCTCACCGTGTCACCACCTGAAGTTCGTTGATCTGCACCGGGACCGTTCCGCTGACCCGGCTCTGGGCGATCTCGCCGCTCTCGCCCCCGCCGGACCACTCGACGGTCCAGAACGTGGTGGCGCTGACCTGGTAGGTGCCGGCCCGGGCGTAGCCGCGGTCGTAGCCGCAGTCGGGCGAGGTGCGCCCGGCCCGGGGGCCGTCGGCGGTGTAGGGCGTGCCCGGCCCCGTGCAGGTGACCTGGGTGCCGTCGCCCATGGTCCAGACGATCCGCGTGACCCGGGCGGTGATCTCGACGGTCAGCCCGCGGTCCGAGGCGGAGGCGCGCAGCGGCCCGAAGTAGGACGCCCCGCCGCTGGCCCACATCCAGACCGGCAGCCCGACGAGGCCGGGACCCTTGCTGCGTCGGGGCGCGACGGCGACCCGGGGTGGCAGCAGCGAGATCGAGGCCAGGGCGCGGCGGGCCAGTTCCTCCGGGTCGGGCGGCGCGCCGTAGCCGGGCGGCGGCCCGTCGCGCAGCACGACGCTCTGCGCGCCCAGGTCGCCGCCGTTGCAGGTCCGGACGTACCACTGCTGGCCCTCGGGGGCGGTGGGCTGGGGCTCGGCCAGCTTGTAGTAGCAGCCGTCGCCGTTGTTGAACCAGCCGAGCAGGTCGTCGTAGCAGGGGATGACCCGGCCGTTCCACTGGCACTTCGCCGCGGCGCCGCCGCCGTCCCCGCCTCCTCCGCCGGGGTCGCCGCCGCCGCCCGGCCCGCCCGGGGTGCCGGGTTCGTCGTCCCAGACGTTGCAGTCGTTCTGCCCGGGCGGGCACTCGCCGCCGGGGTTGCCGGCACGGGCGGACGCGCCGGTCGCCAGCAGCGCGGGCGCGCCGGTCAGCGCCAGCAGCAGCGCGAGCCCGGCGGTGAGCAGCAGCCGGCGGGGCGTCCCGGCCCGGGCCGGCCGGGCCGGGACACCCCTTCCTCCCCAGGTCAACACGGCTGGTCCTGGTGTCCGGCGCCGGCGCTGATCAGCCACCGGCCGTCCGGGTAGCGGGTCGCGGTGGCGGTGGCCAGGTAGCGCCCGCCGCGGGTGCCGGGGACGACCCGGCGGTCCTTGGCGTAGACGAGGCGGTAGCCGGTCGCGTCCAGGCAGTCCTGGATCTCGACGGTGGGCGGATCGGCGGCCAGGTCGACCGCGACGACCGTGGGATCGGAAACGAGTCTTCCGGTACGCATGGCGCCGTGCTCCTTCGCCTCGCGAATTGCCACCCGCACCCGGGTCAGCAACGGATCCGCCACGAATCGGGCCAGTGCGGGATGGGCCGGATCGCTGCGCGCGCTCGCCGCCCGGGACGCGTCGAGATAGCCGGAATAGGCGGCGAGCGCGGCCTTTCCGGCTGATTCCTCCTCGGCGCCGGAATGCGCGACGGGTGCGGCGGCGCCCCCGGCCAGCGGGCGGGTCGCCGCCTCCGGCTCGCTGCCGCAGCCGCCGGTGGCGGCCAGTAGAGCAAGGCTGAGCAGGCAGATTTCCCATCGGCGGGATTGCCGTGTGCGCAACGCCGGGCCCTCCTCGGTGGCGGCCCGGAGTGGTCGCGTCAACGCACTCCGGGCATGCGGAAGTGCGCCCGGATGTTTTCGGCCGGGCCGCATCTGCTACCGCTGCATTTACCTGTACGGATCTTTAACGAATTCGAAACCTGGTGTCTCCGGTCGGCCTCCGACGCCAATTGATCGGGGGTTGCGTCGTACCCAAGGGGCGAGCATAGGCTGACGTCCGCCGATGCAACAGAGGCAATTCATTCGAACACTGTGAGTGATGAGAGGCGGTGGCGGCCGGTGGGTGTCCGGACGGCGACGAACGGCCCGCGGGCGGGTCGACCGCCGGCAGGAGTGCGTTCACCCGCACACATCGTCGGGTGTCCCGAGGGCCGGCCGGCGGGCGGCGGATTGGGGGACAACCGCCCCTCTGGTCCGATCCGTCCCCTCGGCCGGTGGCGCGCCCGTCCCTCGCCGGCAGCCGGTCCGCCTGCCCTGGCCCGCCCCGGGGCCGACGCCGTTTTCTGCGCCATCCGCGACACGGCGGTCGGGCGAAACTCACTCTGCGTGCTCCAGAGTGGAACCCTCAGCGACCACCCCGGGGCGCCGGCATGACCGCCGGGCGGGTCCGCGCCGCCGCACCGACGGCCCCCGCCCGCCGTCCAGCCGTCCGGCTGTCGGCCGCGCTGGCGGTCGTACCGCTGCTGCGGCTGGCGGTCGCCCGGTACGCCGTACCCCCGGGTGTGCCGGACCGGGCGGGGTGCGACGGCTGCGGCGCGCCGATCGGCATGGACCGGCCGCTGCCGGCGCTCGGGCCGGCGGCCCGCTGCCCGTCCTGCCGGGCGCGAGTCGGCGCGGCGCCGATGGTGGTGGAGGTGGCAGTGGTCGCGGCCGTGGCGGCGGTGACGCTCACCGGCGGGCCGGCCGGCGTGCGGGCGGCCGTCGCCTGGTGGCTCGCCTGGGCGGTGCCGCTGGCCCTTGTCGACGCGGCGGTGCACCGGCTCCCCGACCGATTGACCTGGCCCGCGGCGGCCGGGGTGTGGGTGCTGCTCGGGGCCGCCGGGCTGGCCGGTGCCGGCCCGGGGCCCTGGTTACGGGCCACCGCGGCCGGGCTCGCCCTCGGCGCGGGATTCGCGGCGACCACCCTGCTGCTCGGCCGGCGTGGGTTCGGCCTCGGCGACGCCAAGCTGGCGCTCGGCGCCGGGGCGCTGCTCGGCTGGCACGGCTGGCCGGTGCTGGTGGCGGGGCTGGTGCTCGCCGTCACCCTCTCGGCGGTGGCCGGCCTTGCCCTGCTGGCGGCCCGCCGGGTCCGCTGGTCGAGCCACCTGCCGTTCGGCCCGTCCCTGATCCTCGGCACCGCCCTCGCCCTCGTCCTGACGACGTGAGCGCCGGCGGCGGGCGGGTCAGCGCCGGGCGGGCCGCACGTCCGGGCGGGCGGCGGCGCGGCGGATCCGCCAGCGCAGCACGTCGGCCACCGGGCGGGCCAGCACCGGGGTGAGCAGGGTGCCCACCAGCACTCCGAGCAGCAGGCCAGCGGCCACGTCGTGCGGGTAGTGCACGCCCACGAAGGTGCGGGAGAACGCGGCCAGCGCGGCCAGCGGGACGGCCACCAGGCCGATCCGGCGGTGCAGCAGCAGCGCGGTGGCGGCCAGCGCGCCCGCGATGGTGGCGTGGTTGCTCGGGAACGACCAGTCGCCGGCCGGCGGGCAGTGCCCGGCCACGATCACCAGGTCGGCGGGGCTGCGGCAGGGCCGGTCCTCGGCCACGAGGGTCTTCAACCCCTCGCTGGACGCGTACGCGCAGACCACAGCGACCGGTGCGGCCAGGGCGAGCGCCCGGCCCCGGAGGTCGCCGCCGACCAGCCGGGACAGCGCGGCCAGCACCAGCAGCACCCCGAGCAGGATCACGGCCCCCTCGGTGAAGTGCACGGCGAACCAGTGGACCGGTTCCGGCGTGCGGTCGGCGAACTCGACGATGTCGTGGTACCAGTCGGCACTGACATCCGGAACGTCGGTCACCACGGCGTCAGTCATGAATCACCTCACCAACCGTTCATACTCCGTTCACCTGGAGGGTGGTGGGGGAATGACTGTCGGGGCACCCAAGTCTCAGGCGCCTCTCAGCCGGGTCTGATTCGGTGGCCGCGACGTACCGACCTCGGGAGGACCCGTGCCGCAGGGCGACGAGAGTTGGCGGATCCGCCGTACCGCGGCGGACATGGACCGGCTCGGCGAGACCGAGTCGATCTTCGCGCTGGGCAACGGCTGGGTGGGCTGGCGCGGCACCCTCGACGAGGGCGAGCCCTACGAGATGCCCGGCACCTACCTCAACGGGTTCCACGAGCAGCGCGAGCTGAGCTACCCGGAGGACGGGTACGCCTTCCCCGAGCACAGCGACACCGTGATCAGCGCCCCGAACGCCGCGCTCGTCCGGCTCTGGGTCGGCGGTGAGCCGCTGGACCTGCGGACCGGGACGGTCCGTCGGCACGAACGGGTCCTCGACCTGCGCGCCGGGGTGGTCCGCCGGGAGACCGAGTGGATCTCGCCGGGCGGCCGGGGTGTCCGGGTCCGCAGCACCCGGCTGGTCTCGCTGCCTCGCCGGCCGGTCGCCGCGGTCGACTACCAGGTCGAGCCGCTGGACAGCCCCGTCGAGGTGCGGGTCAGCGCCGACCTGCTCGCCAACGAGCGGGTGCCGGAGCGCGCCGACGACCCCCGCGCCGCGTCGGTGATCCACGACCCGCTCACCGCCGAGACGGGCCGGCGCGACGGCACCGACGGGGTGCTCGTGCACCGGACCGAACGCAGCGCCCAGCGGGTCGCCGTCGCGGTCGCCCACCGGGTCGACGCGCCGGGCACCGCCGCGACCGACACCGAGCTGACCCCCGACCGGTTCCGGCTGGCGGTCACCGGCCCGCTGCGCCCCGGCGAGCGGATCCGGGTCACGAAGTTCGCCGCGTACGAGTGCGCGCACGTCGACGGCACGCCGGCCGGCGAGCTGGCCGACCTCGTCGTCGCGGAGGCGGACGCGGCCCGGGCCGAGGGTTTCGCCGCCCTGCTCGACGCGCAGCGGGCCGCCCTCGACGCCGCCTGGGCCACCGCCGACGTCGAGCTGGACGGCGACCCGGAACTCCAGCAGGCGCTCCGGTTCGCGGTGTTCCACCTGCTCCAGTCCGGCCGGGCCGACGGCGACCGGACCATCCCGGCCAAGGGGCTCACCGGCAACGGCTACGACGGCCACGTCCTCTGGGACACCGAGGGCTACGTGCTGCCGGTGCTCACGTACCTGGCGCCGGGGCTGGCCCGCTCGGCGCTGCGCTGGCGGCACGCGCACCTGCCCGAGGCCCGGGAGCGTGCCGCCGAGCTGCGACTGGCCGGGGCCACCTTCCCGTGGCGGACCCTCGGCGGCCGGGAGTGCTCCGCCTACTGGCCGGCGGGCAGCGCCGGGCTGCACGTCAACGCCGACATCGCCGACGCGGTGCTGCGCCACGTGGCGGCCACCGGCGATGAAGATTTCCTCGCCGAGTGCGGCGTGGACCTGCTGGTGGAGACGGCCCGGCTCTGGCACCGGTACGGCCACTGGTCCGACACCGGCACCTTCCACCTGACCGGGCTCACCGGCCCCGACGAGTACTCGGCGCTTGTCGACGACAACCTCTTCACCAACCTGATGGCCCGGCGCAACCTGCGCGGCGCCGCCGACGCCGCCGAACGGCTCCCGGAGGCGGCCGCCCGGCTCGGCGTCGACCCGGCCGAGATCGCCGGCTGGCGGGCCGCCGCCGACGCGGTGCACGTCCCGTACGACGGCAAGCGCGGGGTGCACCAGCAGTCGGCGGGCTTCACCGAGCAGCCCGAGTGGGACTTCGCGAACACCCGCGCCGACGACTACCCCCTGCTGCTGCACTTCCCCTACCTGGAGCTGTACCGCAGGCAGGTGGTCAAGCAGGCTGACCTCGTGCTGGCGATGCTCCGCTGCCCCGGCGAGTTCACCGCCGACGAGAAGGCCCGCAACTTCGCCTACTACGAGGCCCGGACCGTCCGGGACTCGTCGCTGTCGGCCTCCGCGCAGGCGATCCTCGCCGCCGAGGTCGGCCACCTCGACCTGGCGTACGACCTGTTCGCCGAGACGGCGTTGCAGGACCTGGAGGACCTCGGCGACAAGACCGCCGACGGGCTGCACCTGGCCTCGCTGGCCGGGGCCTGGCTCGTGGTGGCGCAGGGCTTCGGCGGGCTGCGCGACGACCGGGGCGTGCTCTCCTTCGACCCGCGGCTGCCCCGCCGGATCACCCGGCTTGCCTTCCACCTGCGCTGGCACGGGCACCGGCTGCGGGTCACGCTGACCCCGGACGCGGCCCGCTACGAGCTGCCCGACGCCAGCCCGGCCGACGCCGTCGAGCTGTGGCACCACGGCGAGCGGCTGCGGGTCACCGGCGACGCCCCGGTCACCCGGCCCATGCCGCCGGTGCCCGACGCGGGCCCCGAGCCGCCGTCACCGCCCGGCCGCCGGCCGCACCGGCGCAGTCAGGAGGACGTGGGCGGCGCGGGCTGAGTTGGCACGCCCGACATCCGCTCGACGATCTCCTCCAGCGCCTCGAACGCGTACGCCCAGTTGTGGCACTTGAAGCTGCGCAGCCCCTCGATGGCTGTGCGGCAGTCGGCGCAGTGCACGCCGGGGACGGCGTCCGGCACCTCGGTGTTGACGTACTTGCGCTCGCCGAGGATGACCCGCGCGATCATGCCCCGGTCGTGCACGCCGTGCAGGGCCGAGGAGACGATGTCGTACCAGTTCACCCGGCGACCGCACTTCGGGCAGTCCGGCTCGTCGCCGCTGACCCAGAGCGGGGCGCCGATGCTGCGCGCCGGCATGTTCAGCAGCTTCTCCAGCCGGCGTACGTCCGACTCCGGGGTGGTCCAGCGGTGCCGGCCCGGCAGCGAGGCGGGCGAGTCGTAGACGGCGCGGAACACCACCGGGTCGACCTCCACGGTCTCCCGTCCACCGGTCATGGGTACCTCCTCGGCTCGGCTGGTCCCACCGTCGTACCAGGTGAACGGGCTCGGCAGCCGGATCACGGACACGACGGGTCAGCGGTGTGTCGCCCAGGGTGCTACACATCAGGGCGTGACGGGAGAGCCGACCACCACCGCGACCGACGCCGAGGCCCGGCCGAACGTCGCCCGGATGTACGACTACTACCTGGGCGGCTGCCACAACTTCGCCGCCGACCGGGCCGCCGCCGAGCAGATCCTGACGCTCTTCCCCGACACCGGCGTGGCGGCACAGACCAACCGCGCCTTCCTCCGCAGGGCCGTGCGTCACGCGGCCGAGCGGGGCGTACGCCAGTTCCTCGACATCGGAGCCGGGCTGCCCACCCAGGGCAACGTGCACGAGATCGTCCGGGAAGTCGCCCCCGACTCGCGCGTGGTCTATGTGGACAACGACGAGGTCGCCGTCGCGTACGCCCGGCGGCTCCTGCCCGCCGACGGCCGCACCGTCGTGGTCCGGGGCGACCTGCGGCGCCCCGACGAACTGCTGGCCGACCCCGACGTGCGGGGCACCCTCGACCTCGCCGCGCCGGTGGCGCTGCTGCTGGTCGCGGTGCTGCACTTCGTGCCCGACGCCGACGACCCGTGGGCGGCGGTGGCCCGGCTGCGCGACGCCACCGCCCCCGGCAGCCTGCTCGCGCTCTCCCACCTGACGATGGACGGCGCGCCGCCGCTGCCCGCCCAGCAGGGGAAGGCGGTCTACCAGCGCAGCAGCGCGCCGCTCGTGCCGCGCACGCACGCCGCCGCCCTGCGGTTCTTCGACGGGTACGACCTCGTCGAGCCGGGCCTGGTCTGGCTGGCCGACTGGCGGCCGGACGGCGAGCCCCGCTCGGCCGTGTCGCACGGCTATGGCGGGGTCGGCCTGCGCCGCTGACCCGCCCGGTCAGCCCACCGGGTCCCGCTCGGCAGGTGAACGAGCGGGAGAGGGCTGCCGCCCGCCCGGGCGCGTGTCTTCCCGGGCAGGCGGCGGCCGAGGTCAGCTCCGGGTGATCAGACCGGCGTCGACGACGTACTCCTCACCGGCGTGGGCCGAGAACTCGGCGCTGGCGGCGAGCAGGGTCGGGTCCCACTGGTACGCCGTCACCAGGTCCGAGTCGGTGGCGTCGTCACCCACGTTCCCGGCGGTCTTGTCGTACTGGCTGGTCGCCTCCACCCGTACCTGGTAGAGCAGTTCGGTCCGGGCCGTGATGGACCAGGTGCCGTCCGGGTTCACGGTGGCCGACCCGCCGCCGATGGTCTGCCCCTGCGGCCGCCAGAGGGTCACCTGGAGCACGCCGTCCGGCCCGATGCCCGGCTCGCCGTCCTCGCGCTGCCCGTCGCCGTCCAGGTCGTGCCACACGACACCACGGATGACGCAGGTGCCCGCGATGGCCACGGTCACCGAGCCGGTGTTGTTGCCGGTGTTCGACTCCCGCTTGTCGGGGGCGATCGTCGCGGTGATCGGCACGGTGGTGCCGGGGGTGGCGCCGGCCACCTCGAACGGCACGTTCAGCTGGCTGCGCTGTCCGGCCGACAGTGCCGGGTACGCGCACGAGTAGCTGGTCGCGCCCGCCACCGTGCAGGTCCACCCCGTGCCGGTGTACGGGGTCGTGGTGCGCAGGCCGGCGGGCACCGAGACGGTGACCTTGACCGGGCCCGAGTCGCCGTTGCCGTAGTTGCGCAGGTCGACCTGGGCGTTGAAGGTCTCGCCCTCCGCCGGGTTGAGCACGTCGGTCGTCACGAGGTCGACGACCAGGTCGGGCTGGGTCCTTCCGGCCGCCACCGCGTCGGCCGGAAGGGTCGCCGCGCCGAGGGCGAGGGCGGCCAGGGTGGTGGGGACGACACGTCGGAGCGAGCGGGACAGGGAGTTCGGTCGCATGACTTCCTCACGTCGTGGGGTCGCGGCCCGGCGGAACGGCGGACCGCGGAGATCAACTGCGTCTCCACTCATCCGGCGTCGTCGATCCCATCGGTGTTACGCGGCCTCCGGCCCGTTCCGGTCCGGCTGCGCGGTTGATCTCCGCCCCCTGCCCGGCTGTCCGCGTTGCTAGGCTCCGCGCCATGTTTTCGGGCGACGCGGATGCCGACCTGCGACAGCTGGCCGACGACACCACCTTCCCGCACCGCGACGCGGCCCGGCACGCGGTGCGGTTCCGGGCCTCCGGCGACGTGGCGGACCTGGTCGCCGTGCACGACGATCCGCACCCGTGCGGGATGACCGACGTGGTGTTCGCCCTGGCCGGATCGAAGCGGCCCTGGCTCAACTGGGTGCCGATGCCGAGCGAGGCGATCAGCAACATCGCCAACGACCTCGGTGGCCGCCGGGCGCGCGGCGAGCAGCTCGAGGTCACCGGCCTCGGGCTGTCCGCGGCGGAGCCGGCCAGCGCGATCACGGCCTGCCGCCGGATCACCGGCCCGGTCGACATCGGCATCGCCCAGTTCCCGCCCCCGGACATCCGCACGCCCGTGCGGCCCGGCCGGTACGCGGTCTGGCGGTACGACGGCACCGAGCCGGTGCCCGCCGCGCCGGCGCCGTCGGCCGCCGCGGTCGCCGTGCTGCGGGAGGTCGCGGGGGAGCCGTGGCAGTCGCCGCTGTCGGGATACGTGGAGGCGGCCCCGCTCGGCGGGCTGCCGCTGGACGACCTGCTCGGGCTGCTCGCGCACCTGCCCGGCCCGCCGGACACCGCGCGCTGGCAGCACCTGGCCAGGTCGACGCCGACGTACTGGTACCGGCTCCTGCAGCCGTGGGTGTGCCTCGGCATCCTGCACCACGCCACGGACCAGCCGTGGCTCACCTCGACCCGGCGGGAGGTGCTGGTGGACCTCGCCTTCGGGATCGAGGACTGGGTCGCCGACGCCGCGCTGTTCGCGCTCGTCACCGCCGCCTACCGGGAGCCGGACCTACGCCCGGAGGTACGCCAGTTGGTCCGCGCCCGGCTCGACGCGGCGGTGTCGGCGAACCGGCTCGTCACCATCGAGGAGTCACTGGCGAACCTGATGCTCGTCACGCCCGGCTGCCGTGCGGACGACCGCGCGTTGGCGACCGCCGTGTTGGCCCGCGCCGAGCAGGACGACGACGAGGCCGAGGAGCCGGCACCCGCACCGGTCCCCAAGCGCCGCTGGTGGCAGCGGAGCGGCTAGTGGTGCGTTCCGGCGCGGACGAGCCGCCGTGGGAGGATCAGCGCGTGCAGGTCAGGATGCTCGGACCGTTTGAGGTCCGCACGAACGACGGCATCCTGGCCGACGTGCCGGGCGCCCGGCTGCGCGCGCTGCTGATCGCCCTGGCGGTCGAGCCGGGCCGGGTCGTCCCGAAGGCCACGCTCATCGACTGGATCTGGGGGGAGAACCCGCCCACCGACGCCGCGAACGCCCTGCAACGCCTGGCTTCCCGGCTGCGGAAGGCGCTGCCGGGAGGCGTGGTCGAGGGGCAGCCGGGCGGCTACCGGCTGGTGGTGGACCCCGACGCCGTCGACGCCCTGCGGTTCGAACGCCTCCTCGGCCGGGCCCGCCAGGAGGAGGGCCTGCCGCGGGTCCGGCTGTTGCGCGAGGCCCTCGCCCTGTGGCGCGGCGCCGCCCTCCAGGATGTCGGCCTGGAGAACAGCACGGCGTTCGACGCGGCCGTGACGCGGCTCGACGGGCTGCGCCTGGCCGCGATGGAGGATCGCTTCGACGCGGAGGTCGGTATCGGCCACGGCGCGGAGGTGGTCGCCGAGCTGACCGACGCGGTGGCCGCGCATCCACTGCGGGAACCGCTTGTCGCCGCGCTGATGCGCGCGCTCGTTGCGGCCGGCCGCGATGCCGAGGCCCTGCTCACCTACGAACGCACGAGGGAGGCGCTGGCCGACGCGCTGGGCGTCGACCCGTCGCCGGAGCTGTCGGCCCTGCACACCGCGCTGCTGCGCGGCGAGCTGGGCCGGCGGGAGGAGAACCGGAAGACGAACGTGCGTGCCGAGCTGACCAGCTTCGTGGGCCGGGACGCGGACGTCGCCGCCGTCCGCGGGCTCGTCGCGGAGCATCGGCTGACCACCCTGATCGGCCCCGGCGGTTCGGGCAAGACCAGGCTGGCCACGGAGACCGCGCGCACGATGGTCGGTGACCTGCCCGACGGGGTCTGGTTGGTGGAACTCGCCGCGATCGGCGCCGACGGTGACGTCGCGCAGGCGACGCTCGCGGGGCTCGGGCTCCGGGACGCGCTGCTCGGCTCGGGACCGAGCGCCGACCCGGTGGACGGGCTCATCGCCGCCATCCGCGAGCGCGAGGCGCTGCTCATCCTGGACAACTGCGAGCACGTGATCGAGTCGGCGGCGCGGTTCGCCGACCGGGTACTCGGGGAGTGCCGGCGACTGCGGATCCTGGCGACCAGCCGGGAGCCGCTGGGCATCACCGGTGAGGCACTGTGGTCGGTCGAGCCGCTGGCCGTGCCGACCGACGCCAGCCCGGGCGAGGTGGCGTCCTCGCCGGCGGTCCGCCTGCTGCTCGACCGGGCCGGCGCGGTGCGCAAGGACCTCGGGACCGACGAACACACCCTGTCGACGGTGGCGCGCGTGTGCCGGGCGCTGGACGGGATGCCGCTCGCCATCGAACTGGCCGCCGCCCGGCTGCGCACCATGTCCGTCAACCAGCTCGCCAACCGGCTCGACGACCGGTTCCGCCTGCTGACCGGCGGGAGCCGCACGGCGCTGCCCCGACACCGGACGCTGCGCGCGGTTGTCGACTGGAGCTGGGAGCTGCTCACCGACGCCGAACGGACCGTCCTGGGCAGGCTCTCGGTGTTCTCCGGCGGGGCGAGCCTGGAGGCGGCCGAGCGGGTCTGCGCCGGCGACGACGTACTCGACCTGCTCACCTCCCTGACCGAGAAGTCGCTGCTGGTCAGCGAGGGTGACGGCGCCCCGCGCTACCGGATGATCAGCACGATCAGGGAGTACGCCGCGGATCGGCTCGCCGAAGCGGGAGAGTCGGACCCGGCCCGCCGGGCGCACCTCGCCTACTTCACCGAGCTGGCCGAGACCGCGGAGCCGCATCTCCGCCGCGCCGAACAACTGGACTGGCTCGCCACGCTCGAGGCGGAGCACGACAACATCAGCGCCGCCATGCGGGGAGCGATCGCCGCAGGTGAGGCGCAGGCGGCGATGCGGCTCGCGGCGGCCACCGGTTGGTACTGGTGGCTCGGCGGGCGCCGGGCCGAAGGCATCGAGCTGATGATCGCGGCCACCCGCGTACCCGGCGAGGTGACCGACGACGTCCGGGCCATGACGTACGGGCTGGTGGTGCTCTTCGTGACCTCCGGGCGCGGCGACGAGCACCAGGGCGCCGAGTGGATCCACAAGGCGTACCGGTTCAGCCAGCAGAGCCCGCACCGCAACCCGCTGCTGGACCTGGTCGCCCCGCTGGAGCGCATCCTCCAGGCGCCGGAGACCGCGGTGTCCGCGTTCGAGTCGGTGCTGGACAACGAGGACCCCTGGGTACGCGCCCTGGCCCGCTGGCAGACCGGCAAGATGCGGATCATGCTCGGCCAGGGCGGCCCGGACGCGGAGGCCAACCTGGAGCTGGCGCTGGCCGAGTTCCGGGCGCTCGGCGAACGGTTCGGGATCTCCCTGGCCCTGGCCGAGCTGGCGGGCCAACTCGCGACGCGCGGCGAGTTCGTGGGCGCGTGCGAGCACTACGAGCAGGCGGTCGGGGTCGTCACCGAGGTCGGCGCCGTCGAGGACGTCATCCGGCTACGGACCCAGCAGGCCCTGCTGTACTCGCTCCAGGGCGACCGGGACGCCAGCGCGGCCGCCATCGCCGAGGCCGAACGGTGCGCCGAAGGGGTCACCTGGCCGCACGCGCTCGTCGAGCTGGCCCTCGCCAAGGCGGAGCTCGCGCGCCGGGACGGCGACACCGCGGAGGCACGCCGCCAGCTCGGGATCGCGACCGCCGTGCTGGGCGACGAAGCGGAGCAGCCGCACATCAGCGCGGCCATCCACGACGTGCTCGGCTACCTGGCCGACGATCTCCGTGAGGCCCGTACGCACCGCGTGGCGGCCTGGCAGGCGGCGTCCGAGGCGGGACACCCCTTCCTCCTCGCCCAGATACTCGTCGGTGTCGCCGACCTCGCACTCCGCCGCGACCAGCACGAGCAGGCGGCGCGGCTGCTCGCGGCCAGCGTCGGCGTACGCGGACTGCCGGATCGCGCCCACCCGGACGCGGCCCGGATCGAGCGGGACGCACGGCGTCACCTCGGCGAAGCACGGTTCGCCGAGGTGACGCAAGAGGGTGCGCGGTCGAGCGCGGCCGAGCTGGTCGAGGTCGCGCTCGCGTCGTGAGGGTCAGCCCGCGACGCGCTGGACGACAATGTCCCCGTGCCGGGTGCGGGCGTGGACGGAGACCGTACCGTTCGATCGGTCGGGGTTTCCGCCCGTCGAGACGGTGTCCCGCACCGACGCGCGTTCGCTCACGACGTCGATGTGGGCGGCGGCGCTCTCGCTGATGCCGACCTCGATGTTCCCCGAGCCGTTCATCAGCTTCGCCTGACCGTGCGTCATCCGGCCGATCCGGATGGCGCCGCTGGCCGTCGTGGCGGTGACGCCGCCGTCGGCGCGGTCGATGTCGAAGTCACAGCTGGCGCTGCTCAGCTCCAGGTCGCCGAAGGCGTGGCCGATCCAGGTCCGCCCGCCCGAGTTGGACAGCGCGACAGTCCCCTCGACCTCGCCGATCCGCAGGGTGAACGCCCCACCGTCGATGTCGGCGCGCCCGGCGACGTGGCCGACCGCGACCTCACCGGACGCGATGTTCGCCCGCAGCGCGTCGACCCGGTCGACCTGGACGCGGCCCGACGCCAGGTGCAGCTCGCACCCGCCGAACGCGCCGTCGGCGTGGACCTCCGAGTGGGCGAGGTAGGTGGCCAGGCTGGAGCCCGTGGGCAGGTCGATCGTGATGGCGACCGATCCGTCCTTGTCCCCGGAGACGGTCGTCTTGACCGACAGCCGACCGCCGGCGAAGTCGACAGTGGTCTTCTCGGCCACCTTGACGTCCTTGCGGCTCGCCGCGTCGACGGGTTCGACCAGCACGACGGTGTCGGTCCGGTCGGTAGCGTTGATCCGCACCTGGGCGCCGGCGACCTCGATGGTGGCGGCGACGGGGGCCGGCGTGGTGAAAGTAAGCATGACAGCTTCTCCTCGTGCGCTTGTGGGTTCCGGTCAGGCTTGCTTCCCTGAAGCCGTCAGGCTCGCTTCTTGAAGGTGGAGAGCGCCCACACGTAGCCGACGAGGGCGATCCCGACGCACCAGGCGACGGCGGCGACCGCGCTGCTCGCGGACGGTGCGCCGGCCAGCAGGTCGCGCAGGGTCTCGATGATCGGGGTGAAGGGCTGGTACTCGGCGAACTGCCGCACGCCCGCCCCCATCGTCTCGGCGGGCACGATCGCGCTGCTCAGGAACGGCAGCATGACCAGCGGCACGGAGGTCAGCCCCGCCGACTCCGGGGTCTTGGCGGCCAGCCCCAGCGCGACGGTGATCCAGCTGGTCGCGAAGGCCACCAGCACGATGAGACCGATCACGCCCAGCCATTCGGTGAAACTCGCGGCCGGTCGGAACCCCAGCGCGAACGCCACCCCGATGATGGCGGCGATGGCGATCAGGCTGCGGAGCATGCTGGCCGCGACATGGGCGGTCAGTACGGCACTGCGCGAGATGTCCATGACCTTGAAGCGGTTGATGATCCCCTTCGTCATGTCCGAGTTCACGGCCAGCGCTGTGGCGCTCAGCCCGTAGCAGATCGTCAACACGACCATGCCGGGGGCGATGTAGTCGATGTACTTCCCGTCGATGTCGAAGGCGCCGCCGATCACGTAGACGAACATCAGCATGATGACGATCGGGAACAGGACCCCGTTGAACACCGCGACCGGGTTGCGGAGAGTGTGCTTGAAGTTGCGACCGAGCATGGTCATCGAGTGGCTCATTATGCGTTCACCTTCGTGCTCGTACGGCCGGTCAGGGCAAGGAAGACGTCGTCGAGGTCCGGCGTGTGCACCGAGAACTCCTCGACCTCGATGGAATGGGTGTCGAGTTGCGCCAGCAGGGCGCGCAGCGACCTCGCCCCACCGTCGCTGGGAACCCGCAGGATCAGGTCCTCCTCGTCGTCGCGCGTGGCGTCGGTGAGGACCCGCATGGCGGAGTCGAGTTCGAGGTCACCGGCGAACCGGAGCCGGACGTGACTGCCGGGGATCTGCCGCTTGAGCTCGGCCGGAGTGCCCTGGGCGACCAGCTTGCCCTGGTCGAGCACCGCGATCCGGTCCGCGAGCCGGTCGGCCTCCTCCAGGTACTGCGTGGTCAGGAAGATGGTCACGCCCTCGGCCACCAGCCCGCGGATGATGTCCCACATCGTCCGCCGGCTGCGCGGGTCCAGGCCCGTCGTCGGCTCGTCCAGGAAGATGATCCGCGGCTTGCCCACCAGGGTCATCGCCAGATCCAGCTTCCGGCGCATGCCCCCGGAATAGGTCGTCGTCATCTTCTGCGCCGACTCCGCCAGGTCGAACCGCTCCAGCAGGTCGTCGACCACCAGCTTGCTCTCGCCCGGGCGCAGACCCTTGAGCGCCGCCATCAACTGGAGGTTCTCGCGGCCGGTCAGCAGGTCGTCCACCGCGGCGAACTGGCCGGTGACGCCGATGGCCGCCCGTACGGCCTTCGTCTCCGTCGCCACGTCATGGCCGGCGACGCGGACCGTGCCGCCGTCGGCCTTCATCAAGGTGGTCAGCACGTTGACCGTCGTCGTCTTGCCCGCCCCGTTCGGGCCGAGCAGGGAGAAGACCGTGCCCGCGGCGACATCGAGGTCGATGCCGTCGAGAACGACCTTGTCCTTGTACGCCTTCCGCAGCCCCGAGGCCGCGATCGCTGAACTCGTCATGCGGACCACGATCGGCGGCCGGCCTGCCACCCCCCTGACACGCCGCTGACACGACAGCTGACATGGCCGCGTCGTCGGTCCCTCTCACTACGGTGCTGCCCGTGACAGACGACCGTCGTGCCCTGCCGCCCGCGCTCTCCGAAGCTCATGAGGTCGGCTTCGACTACCGGGACGGGGCCGGTGTCGACTTCGAGCCGTACCCCGACTTCCTCGACGCCGGTGAGACCGCCGAGTGGTGGCGGGCCTGGACGGGAAACGCCGAGCTCGACGGATCCGAGTTCCGGGTCTTCGGGCAGGACGGCACGGGTGGCCTCGCCGCGTTCTGGCTGGTGCGTGATGGTGAGCCGATCGAGCGGCAGCCCGTGGTGTTCCTCGGTTCCGAGGGTGAGATGGGTGTCGTGGCGCAGAACCTGTGGGCCTACCTGTGGCTCCTCGCCGACGGCTTCGGGCCCTGGGAGGCGACGGCATACCCCGACCACGAACACGAGCCCCGCATGGATGGCCGCCTCACCGAGATCGCCGAACGGTGGGCGCCGTCGCAGCGCAGGTCGGCGAGTGAGGTCATCGCTGCGGCGCGGGAGGAGTTTCCCGGTTTCGAGGAGCTGATCGACTCGATGTGCCGGTAGACAGATCATGGCGACAGCGACCCCGATCGGGGCCGCTGACCTGCGGAGGAGTGGGCCGCCAGGGACTCGAACCCTGAACCTATGGATTAAAAGTCCACAGCTCTGCCATTGAGCTAGCGGCCCGTCCGACCAGGCTACCGGAACCCGCCCACGCCGGGCTTCCGGCTTCCGCCACCTGTCGATCTTCAGACTCGCGCCGCACTGCGGCCGAAGGGGCATGACGGCGCCCCGGTGGGGAACCGGAACCGGTATGAAGGTCAGCACCACCGCCGCGGTGGCGGCGTCCAGCGAGGTGGCCGGGGACGACGGCGTACGCCGGCCCGGTGGCGAGGTGCACGCCTGGTTGCCGGGCCAGAACCAGACGGTCTGCGGGCTCCAGCTGAGCCGTACCCGGCTGCGCCGCTTCCCGCACGTGCCGTTCGACTACTCGGACACCGACGTGCTCACCGAGGCCGACCCGGAGGGCTACGTCTGCCCGCGCTGCCTGGCCGCCACGCAGGGCCGCCGCGAGGGGGAGAAGGGCTGGGTGCGGACGAACCCCCGTCCGTGAGCGGTTGCTGTCCGCTTCAGCGGGTACGGCACCGGTATGCGCATCGTGATCGTGGGGGCGACCGGCAACGTGGGGACGGCGCTGCTGCGCCGGCTGCGGCGGGAGTCCGGGGCGGAGCTGGTCGGTGTGGCGCGCCGGATGCCCGGGCCGGATGCCGGTGAGCCGTACGACGCTGTGGAGTGGCACTCCTGCGACGTGGGGGCGCCCGACGCGGTCGAGAAGCTGGCGGCGGCCTTCGCAGGGGCGCGCGCCGTGGTGCACCTGGCCTGGCAGATCCAGCCCAGCCACGACCAGCGCACGCTGCACCGGACCAACGTCGGCGGCAGCCGCGCGGTGATCGAGGCCGCCGTCCGGGCCGGCGTGCCCGCCCTGGTGTACGCCTCGTCGGTCGGCACCTACGCGCCCGGCCCGAAGGACCATCCGGTGAGCGAGAACTGGCCGGCGACCGGGGTGGAGACGTCGTCGTACAGCCGGGACAAGGCCGAGGTGGAGGCGCTGCTGGACGGGTTGCAGCGGGAGCGCCCGGAGCTGCGGGTGGTGCGGCTGCGGCCGGGGTTGACGTTCCAGCGGGACGCCGGCACGGAGATCCGGCGCTACTTCCTCGGCCCGCTGGCGCCGGTGCGGCTGCTGCGGTACGGCCGGATCCCGCTGGTGCCGACGAACCGGCGGCTGCGCATGCAGGCGGTGCACGCCGACGACGTGGCCGACGCGTACGCCCGGGCCGTGTTGGGTGATGCGCGCGGCGCCTTCAACGTCGCCGCGGACCCGGTGCTGACCTCGGAGCTGGTGGCCCGGCACTTCCACGGCTGGACGGTGCCGGTGGCCACCCCGGTGCTGCGCGCGGCGGCGGCGCTGACCTGGCGGGCGCGGCTGCAACCGGTCGACACCGGCTGGGTCGACCTGGCTCTGAACGCCCCGCTCATGTCGAGCGAACGAGCCGAGAGGGAACTGGGCTGGACGCCGCGGGTCGACAGCGTGACGGCCCTGAAGGAGTTGTTCGAAGGCATGTCCAGCCGCACCGGCACCACCTCCCCACCGATGTCAGCGAACCCAATGCTCCCCGGCCGCTCCACCGCCCTCCTGAAGGCCCGCCTCCCCGGCCACCCCAACCCCTACTGACCCAGGAGTCGATCAAGAAGTTTGCGTCTTCGAGGAGGTCAACTCCGACGCGAATTTCTTGATCAACGCGGCAAGGCGGGAGCCTCAGGAGAGGCGGGAGCCGGTCACCGTGGGTGGGTGGGCACCCAGGAAGAAGATGCCGGGGTAGCCGCGGGTCTCGAAGCCCTTGCTCGGGTTGCGGCGGAGCGTTGACGCCTCTATGCGAAGGGTGCCGGTGCGGTTGTTGCTGACGAAGAAGATGGCGCCGCCGCCCTCGTTGGCCGTGTTGTTCTCGATGACGGTGCCGGCGACGCGGACGGTGAACTCGTTGCCGTCGCAGTAGATCGCGCCGCCGCTGCCGCCGCCGGGGGTGCCGGACCGGGCCGGGTTCGCGCCGCTGCCGACCGCCCGGTTGTCGCGGAAGACGCTGTTCAGCACGGTCCAGGAGACGCCGATGCTGCTGGTCGCCGCCCCGTTCGCGCAGACGCCGCCGGTGAAGCTGCTGTTCACCACGTACACCGGCTTGTTCTCGTACTGGCTGAGCACCCGTAGCGCCGCGCCGCCCAGGTCCTGGCCGGTCCCGTCGCAGCGGTTGTCCACGAAGCGCGTGTTGACCACTTTGAGCCGCCCGCCGCGTACGAAGATCGCGCCGCCCCCGCCACCCTCGGTGCGGTCGCCGGTGGAGTTGCCGTCGGCGAAGGTCAGGTTCTGCACGGTGAGCTGCGGGTGGTCCTGGTTCTGGCAGTGCGAGGTGGTCCAGCCCTGGGCCTGGTCGCAGGTGTTCTGGTAAAGGATCCGGCGCTGGCCGCCGCCGCTCAGGGTGACCTTGCCGCCGCCGTCCAGCACGATCCGCGGGCCGTGGGAGTTGACCACCTTCGCGGTCGCCTTCATCCGGATGGTCACCGGGGCCGGGCCGCAGTCGAAGGTGATGATCCCGCCGGCGGCCACGGCCTTCACCACGGCCTCCGAGGTGCAACTCGCCGGGGTGCCGGTGCCGACCGTACGGGTCGGGCGCGAGGTGTCCACCGCCCGCGCCTCGGCCGGCACGGCGGCGTGCCCGTCCGGGTTGCCGGCCCGGAACGCCACAGTCGACGGGGTGGCGCTGGGCTTGGCGCTGCCGAGACCGGCGCGGGCGCTCGGGTCGACGGTCGGGGGCGGCGTCGGGCCGGCAGCCGTGCCGGTGGCCGCGACCGGCGCGGGCGAGCCGGCCGGCTGGTCACCTCCGCAGGCGGGCAGGGTCGCGGTGGCGACACCGAGGACGAGGAGGGCGACAGCGGACTTCACGCGCACCGGACGATGCTAGGAGCGCGGGCCGCCCCGGCACGACTCGGCGCGCAATCCTTAACCCGGGGCTAAGCTACCCGCCGAGCCCGGTCAGGCGTGGGACAACGCGAACGCGACCAGGAAGCCGAGCACGGTGATCAGACCGACCAGCAGGTGGGCGTCCTCGAACGCCTCCGGGACCATGGTGTCGGTGATCATCGCGAGGATCGCGCCGGCCGCGAGCGCCGTGATGGTGGCCAGCACCTCGGGCGGGGCACCCCCGAGCAGCGTGTAGCCGGCCAGCGCCGCCGCGCCGGACACCAGGGCGATGGCCGTCCAGAGCAGGAAGACGTAGCGCCGGGTGCGGCCGGCCTGGCGCATGCCGGCGGCGCTGGAGAGCCCTTCCGGCACGTTGCTGAGGAAGACCGCGATCACCGTGACCAGGCTGACCGGGCCGCCGGCCAGCAGGCTCGCGCCGATCACCACCGACTCGGGTACGCCGTCCAGCAGCGCTCCCACCGCGATGGCCGTGCCCGAGCCGGGCTGTTCCTGCTCGGAGGGCTGCTCGTCGCCGGAGCGCTTGCGGTGCCGCGCCCCGCGACGGGCCAGCAGGATGTTCGCCCCGGTGTACGCGAGCGCGCCGAACGTCGCGCCGATCACCACCGGCCTCAGTCCGCCCTGCTCGTGCGCTTCGGCGATCAGCTCGAACGAGACCGCGGAGAGCAGCACCCCCGCGCCGAAGGCCATGACCGAGGCGATCACCTGGCGCGGCACCCGCGCGAAGAACCCGACGAGCGCCCCGATCAGCAGAGCCGACCCGGCCAGCAGACCCCAGAATCCCGCTTCCAACCACTCCGGCACGCGCAGGACCCTACCCCCGGCCCGAAAACGGAAACCGGTTCAGAAGTCGGCGAACAGGTACGGCAGCTCCCGCGGGAAGATCCGGCGCAGCTCGGCGGCCGCGTCCACCGGCACCTCACCGAGCCCCCGCACGGCCACCTCGGCCGGGTCGAGCACCCCGTACGCCAGGGCGGACAGCCCGGCGGCGGTGAGCCGCGCGGTCGGGACGCTGCCCGCGGCGGCGTCCCCGGGGAGCACCTCCAGCGTGCCGGTGGCGCCGTCGAGCAGGTGGGTGCCGCCCAGCCAGCGGTCGCCGACCAGCTCGACGACGACCCGGCCGGTGCCGACCGGCTGGTCGGCGAGCGCGTCCAGGCTGAGCAGCCGGGCCATCGGGGCGGGCGAGCCGGGCCGCGACACCCGTGCCTCGACGTGCACGGCGAGGTCGGTGAGCCACAGCTCGGGCAGCTCGTCGGCGGGCAACTCGACGCTGATCCGCTCCACCTGGTCGACGTGGCGGGCGAAGAACTGGAGCAGCGACGCCCGGGCGTACGGGTCGTCGGCCAGCAGGTCGTCCGCCACCAACGTGCCGCCGTGGTCGTCGATCCGGTAGGTGACCGCGCCGACCGTCGCGCCGTCCCGGACGGCGGTGAGCAGCCAGCGGTCGTCCCGGTCGCGCAGCCCGACCGCCCGGAAGTCCGGGAAGACCGCGAACCCGTGCCGCTCGCGCAGGCAGCGTTCGGTGTACGCCCGCCACCGGTCGTAGCCGGCGCCGACCCGCTCCCAGACCACCTCGCCGGGCAGGTCGGCGCGGAGCAGCGGCGCCAGGTCCGCCGGGGCGAAGACCGCGGTACGTCGCCGGGGCAGCCCGACGTAGCCGAAGCGCTCGTAGAACGAGGCGCGGAACGGGTAGAGCGCCGTCAGCGCGTGCCCCTCGTCCCGCATCTCGTCGAGGAGCCGGTCCAGCAGCGCGCGCACGTGCCCGCGCCGGCGGGCCAGCGGGTGGGTGGCCACCCCGGCGACGCCGGCCATGGGCAGCACGGCGCCGCGCAGGTTCTGCCGCATCGGCACCGCGGACACGGCGGCCGTCGTGACGCCGTCCTCCTCGACGATCAGCGTCCGGTTGCCCGCGTTGTACGGCAGGTACGCGCGGAACTCCTCGGTCCGGGTCGCCGCCGGCGGCGATGTCTCGAAGGCGTACGCCTGGAGCGGGAAGCTGGTGGTCAGGCGTTCCTCGGCGGCCAACCGGCGAATGCGCATCCGTTCATCCCAACCCGAGCCACCGGGTGGCGCAACCGGAATCGGGCCGGCTCAGGCCTCGGTGACGTCGGAGACCACCACTGTGACGTTGTCCGGCGCGCCGGCCTGGTGGGCGAGCTTCACCAGTTGCTCGCCGCACTGCTGCCGGTCGCCGTAGGTGGCCAGCGCCGAGGCGATGGCGGCGTCCTCCACGTAGTCGGAGAGGCCGTCGCTGCACAGCAGTAGCCGGTCGCCGGCGAACACGGTGAGCACCCCGACGGCGGGCGGCGCGTCCGAGCCCTGGACCGCCCGGGTGACGAGCGAGCGCTGCGGGTGGTGGCGGGCCTGGTCGGGGGAGAGCGCGCCCTGGTCGACAAGCGCCTGCACGAAGGTGTCGTCCCGCGTGAGCTGGCTCAGCTCGTTGTCCCGCAGCAGGTAGCAGCGGGAGTCGCCGACCTGGGCGAGGACCAGGGTGTCGCCGGCGAGCAGGCCGGCCGTGAGCGTGGTGCCCATGCCGTCGCGCGCCGGGTCGACAGTGATGGCGGCGCGGATCCGCTGGTTCGCGGTGCTCACCACGGCGCGCAGCGCGTCGGCGGCCTCGTCCGGCACGGTCGGCGGGGTCAGCTCGTCGAGGATGCGGATGACGATCTCGCTGGCCACCTCGCCGGCGGGGAGGCCGCCCATGCCGTCGGCCACCGCTACCAGGCGGTCGCCGGCGAGGGCGGAGTCCTCGTTGTTGGTCCGGACGAGGCCGACGTCGTTCAGGATGGCCGAGCGGAGGATGAGCGTCATGGGGACAAGCTTGCCAAGAACACCCGCCCCGCGTCTCTACGCACTGCTGGGTCTGCTGAAAGAAATGTCGCCGGCTTGCACACGGGGTATGTATCAACCATCCACTGTGGTCACTCGGGGATAGCGCAGGAGCAGGCTCGCCCGGACCACCTCGTCGCCGACGGCGGCGTAGCTGTGCGGCACGTCGGAGACCCAGCGCAGGTACTCGCCCGGGCCGGCGGTCAGCGGCGCGTCCACCGGGCCGGCGCGGAGCACGCCGGAGAAGACGGTCACGTGTTCGGTGACGCCGGCCTGGTGCGCCGGGGAGAGCTGCGCGGGGCCGGGGCTGACCCGCATCCGGTACAGCTCGTAGGTCGCGTCGGTGTCGCTGAAGACCTCCAGCAGCGTGGCCCCCACGGCGGTGCCGCGTACGGTCGGCGTCTCCGCCGGCCCGGAGAGCACGGCGGTGAGCGGCACGCCGAGCTGGGCGGTGATCGCGTACAGGGTCTCCAGGGTGGGGTTGCGGGTGCCGTTCTCCAGCCCGGAGAGGGTGGCCTTCCCGACGCCGGCCAGGCGGGCGAGCGTGGACAGGGACATCTCCCGCTCCTCGCGGAGGGCGCGGATGCGCCGGCCGACGGCTTCCGCGGTCCGGTCACCGGCTGGTGGGGCAGCTGCCATGGGGCTATCGTGCTACATCGGCCCGTTCCGTAAACGGAACGGCGGTGAGGGGGAGAGCATGACCGGTCGACTGCAACCCGTGCTGGCCGGTGTGGTGACCGCCCTGGTCGGCTTCGCCAGCTCGTTCACTGTGGTGCTGGCCGGGCTGCGCGCGGTCGGCGCCGACCAGAGGCAGGCCGCCTCCGGGCTCCTCGCCCTCTGCGTCGCCAGCGGCTGCTGCGCGGTCTGGCTCGGCCTACGGCACCGGCTGCCGCTCGCCATCGCCTGGTCCACCCCCGGCGCCGCGCTGCTGGTCGCCACTGGGCCGGTGCCCGGCGGCTGGCCCGCGGCGGTCGGCGCGTTCCTGCTCACCGGCCTTCTGATCGTCGCTGCCGGACTCGTTCCCGCGCTCGGCCGGGCGGTCGCCGCGATCCCCGCGCCGATCGCCAGCGCCATGCTCGCCGGGGTGCTGCTGCCGCTCTGCACCGCGCCCGTACGGGCCCTGGTCGAGGTGCCCCGGCTGGCCGGGCCGGTGGTGCTCGCCTGGCTGCTCCTGCACCGGTTCGCCCGCCGCTGGGCGGTGCCCGGCGCGCTCGCCGTGGCCGTGGTGGCGATCGCGCTGACCTCGCACGGGCCGGCCCGGATCGACGCCGCCCCGACCGTGGCGCTGACCGCCCCGGCCTGGACCCTGCCCGCGATCGTCGGGCTGGCGCTGCCGCTGTTCCTGGTCACCATGGCCGCGCAGAACGTGCCGGGCACGGCCGTGCTGGCCGGCTACGGCTACCGCGCCCCGCTGGGCTCCGCGCTGCGGGTGACCGGGCTCGCCACCGCGCTCGGGGCGCCCGCCGGCGGGCACGCGGTGAACCTGGCCGCGATCACCGCCGCGCTGGCCGCCGGCCCGGACGCCCACCCCGACCCGGAGCGGCGCTGGATCGCCTCGGTCACCGCCGGGATCGGCCTCGCGCTGCTCGGTCTGGGGGCCGGCGCGGCGACCGCACTGGTCCTGCTCTCCCCGCCGGTCCTCGTCGAGGCGGTGGCCGGGCTCGCGCTGCTCGGCGCGCTGGCCGGCGCCGTCGCGACGGCGGTGGCCGAGCCGGACGCCCGGGAGGCCGCGGTCGTCACCCTCGTGGTCACCGCCTCCGGGGTGAGCCTGCTCGGCGTCGGCGGCGCGTTCTGGGGACTGGTCGCCGGTTGGCTCATGCTGCTGCTGTTCCGCCGCCGTCGGACCACCACGCCACTGGCCGAGTCGGAGCAGGAGCCGGAACCGGCCGCCCCGGCCCGGGCGGGCTGATCACCATCCACGTGTCGCTCGCCAGGCGGGGCGTCACTCCTCGGGCGGGAGGTCGGCGGCGGGGACGGTGAGGCGTACGCCGTCGTCGGTCACCTCGGCGATCCGGTCGGCCAGCACGTAGACGGCGCCGGTGCGGGCCAGCTCGGTGGAGACCTTGAGGTAGCCCTCGCGCAGCAGCCGGGCGGCCAGGTCGGCGGGGACGTCCGGCTCCTCGGCGGCCGCCGACCCGATCAGCTCGTCCAGGCTGCTGCCCGGGTCGACCGGTGCGGGGGCCTGCACGGTCACGGCGGCCGGGTCGCCGCGCTGGACGAGATCCACGGTGCCCACCTCGACGCCGCTGGAGTCGACCACCCGCATGCCGGTGGTGACCCGGGAGACGCTGTCCTGCTGCTGGCTCATACAGGCGCGGTTCCCGAGGCGCGCGGGCGCTAAACGGGCGGGGCCCAGCCGCTCGGCGGGCGGGGGGACAGCTCGCGCCAGGTGTCCGGCCCCTCCAGCAGCGCCCGGACCGTCTCCTCGGCCTCCTCGACGCTGGCGTACTCGTAGAACTGGGAGACCCCCTCGGCGCCGCCGGCGCGCTGCTCGACGTGCCAGCGGTCGCCGTCGACCCGGAGGAAGACGTCCCGCCGGGCCAGTCGCCCCCATTTCCCGTTCCACCAGTGCCTGCGCTGCTCCATGCCCGGACTCTATCGAACATGTGTTCGACACACGTCGGCCCCCGCGGGATTCCCACGGGGGCCGATCGGCTATGGCGTCAGCGCGCGGCCGGAGGCTCCTGCCGGCGGCCGAGCACGTCGTCCAGCGCGCCGCGCTGGCCCGGCGTGGCGTGGTTGCCGGCGAGCAGCGCGTCCCGGATCTCGGTGAGCAGCTTGATCTCCTCGCTGGGGGCCTTCGGCGGCGGCTCCTCGCCGCGCCGGCGCCGCTCGGCGAGCCGGTTCATCGGGTAGACGACCAGGAAGTAGAGCGCCGCCGCGGTGAGCAGGAAGGTGATCACCGCGTTGACGAAGGCGACCCAGTCGAACGCGATGCCGCGGAACGTCGGCGCCGTGCCGGCCAGCCCCTTGTCGCTGCCGGTGATCAGCAGCACGAAGACCCGGATCAGCGGGTCCAGGAACGACTTGGTGAGCTGGGTGACCACGCCGGTGAAGGCGGCGCCGATGACGACACCGACCGCCAGGTCGACGACGTTGCCGCGCATGATGAAGTCTTTGAAGCCCTTGAGCATCCGCTCTCCCGTGCTGTCCGAATCTCCGTCCGGGACAACCTATGCCCCGGAGGGGGGTTCGAGAAAAGCACCGGCCTCGATCGCCGCCCGCGCCGGGTCGCCGTCCCGGATCGCCTCGACCAGCCGGCCGTGGTCCACGTACCGCTCGGGTTCCAGGGCCTCGCCCATGGCCTGGGCGACGGTGCTGCGCAGCGCGGCGCCGACCGAGGCGTAGAGCTCGGCCAGCATGGTGTTGTGCGCGGCGGCCACCACGGCGGTGTGCAGCGCCGCGTCGGCCTCGACGAACTGACCGACCCGGCCGGAGCGCCAGGCGGCCTCCCGGGTGGCGAGCGCGCCGTCGAGCGCCGCCAGGTCCTCGGGGGTACGCCGCAGCGCGGCGAGCCGGGCCGCCTCCACCTCGAAGGCGCGCCGGACCTCGATCACCTCGGCCATCCGGTCGTCGGTGAGCCGGCGGGCCACCACGGGGGCCAGTTCGTCGGTCGACACCACGTAGGTGCCGGAGCCCTGCCGGCACTCCAGCACCCCGGCGTGCACCAGCGCCCGGACCGCCTCGCGGACGGTGTTCCGGCCCACGCCCAGCGCCGCGACGAGCTGCGGCTCGGTGGGGATCTTCGCGCCCACCGGCCACTCGCCCCCGAGGATCCGGGCCCGGAGCTGCTCGATGGTCTGGCGCACGCGGTGACCGCGGGGCGGCACGGCGACGGAATCGACGGCGGGTGTCACCGGTTACACCTCCTGCCGAAATTCATCCCATGATTGTAGGTTCGAGGTCATGACCCCGCCACCCACGGCCACCGCGGCTCCCGTCAGCGACGCTCCCACCACCGACGTGACCCCCGGACCGGCCCCGGCCGCCGCCCCCGCGCCCCCGGCCGCCCCGGCGCGCGGCGGCCTGCTGGTCCTGGTCGGCATGCTGCTGGTCGCGGTCAACCTGCGTGCCGCGGTGACCAGCCTGGGTGCCCTGCTCGACGAGATCCGCGACGGGCTGGGCCTGTCCGGCACGATGGCCGGCCTGGTCACCACGCTGCCCACCATCGCCTTCGCCGGGCTCGGCGCGCTCACCCCGTGGCTGGTCCGGCGCTGGGCCGCCGCCCGGGTGCTGGTGGTGGCCATGCTGGCGCTGACCGTCGGGCAGGTGCTCCGCGTGGTCACCGACTCGGCGGCGGTGTTCGTGCTCACCAGCGCGCTCGCGCTGGCCGGCATCGCGGTCGCGAACATCCTGCTGCCCATGCTGGTCAAGCAGCACTTCCCGCACCGCACCGGGCTGGTCACCGGGGCGTACACGATGGCGCTGACGGTGGGCACGACGGTGGCCGCCGCCTCGGCGGTGCCGGTGGCCCACGCCTTCGGCTCCTGGCGGGCCGGGCTCGGCGTCTGGGCCGGGCTGGCCGCGGTGGCCGTACTCCCGTGGGTGCCGCTGGCGCTGCGGGCCCGGGCCGCGCGACGCGCGCCGGCCCCGGCGGTGGCCGCCGCCGGAGCGGCGCGGGTCCGCCCGGCGCGGACCCGGCTCGGCTGGGCCATGGCGGTCTACTTCGGGGCGCAGTCGCTCAGCGGGTACGCGATCATGGGTTGGCTGGCCCAGCTCTTCCGGGACGCCGGCTACGCGCCCGAGGCGGCCGGCCTGCTGCTCGCCGGAGTGACCGCGCTCGGCGTGCCGGTGGCGCTCATGATGCCCACCCTGGCCGGCCGGCTGCCCACGCTGCGCCCGCTGGTGCTGTCACTGACCGCCTTCTCCACGGCCGCGTACGTCGGCCTGGCGCTCGCGCCGCACGGCCTCGCGCCGCTCTGGGTCCTGCTGCTGGCCCTCGGCCAGGGCGCGTTCCCACTGATCCTGACCACGATCGGACTCCGGGCCCGGACCGCCGAGGGGACCGTCGCGCTGTCCGCCTTCGCGCAGAGCACCGGCTACGTGATCGCCGCGCTCGGCCCGCTGCTGGTCGGCGTCCTCTACGAGGCGACCGGGGGCTGGACCGCGCCCATCGGCTTCCTGCTGGTGGCGCTCGCCGTGCAGACGGCCGCGGGCATGGTGATCGCCCGTCCCCGGCAAATCGAGGACGAGCGCTGAGGTGCGACGGTCAGGAGGAGGCCGGTGTGGGGTCGCCCGCCACGGCCTGCTCCACCGTCGGATAGGTGTGCAGCACCTCGACCAGGCCACTGACCTCGAGGATGCGGAGCACGCCACGCTGCGGGGCGGCCAGCCGGACCACGCCGCCGGCCTCGTCGCAGCTGTTCTTGGCGCGTACGAACACCGACAGCCCGGTGGAGTCGCAGAACGACACCTCGGCCAGGTCGAACACGAGGCGGTTGCGCCCCTTGTCCAGCAGGTCCGTGATCTGGTCCTGGAGCTGCGGTGCCGTCGCCATGTCCAGCTCGCCCGCGACCGACACGACGACCACGTCGCCGCGCTGTTCCGTGTGCACCGTCAGGGACATTCGTCGACCTCCTGTGTTCGGTGGAACGGTATCCCACGAACCTGGCAGCGTGCAGAACGGGAGCGGAGAAGGGTGCCGTCGATCATTCCTTTGCTTCGTGGCAAGTAGTCCCGTAGTTGCCGGTGATAGAGTCCGGCCCGTCCAGAGTTCAGGGAGGTCACCATGGCGTTGAGCGCCGAACAGAGTGGTCGGCTCGCCCGCCTGCTGACCGAGCACGCCGACCGGCTGACCACCCGCTGGACGGAGATCGTGGCCAGCTCGCTGCGCGGCCGGCTCAGCCAGGCGGAACTGTCCCGCCAGGCGGGAGAGCTGCACCGCGGCATGGTCGATGCCGCCGGGCAGGGTCTCACCGACCTGGCCGACCAGCACGGCGGCGAGCTGCGGGCTGTGCTGGCCGAGCTCTCGACCAGCCGGGCGCGGCAGGGCTTCAGCGCCACCGAGACCGCGATCAGCGTGTTCGCGTTCAAGGACGCGCTGCTGGAGCTCATGGAGGAGAGCCAGGACGCGGACACCCTCCGCGATTTCGTCGCCTTCTCCGCCCTGATCGACCAGATGGGCCTGTTCACCTTCGAGAGCTTCGTGCGCACCCGCGAGGGCCTGATCGCCGACCAGGCGGAGCAGCTGCTGGAGCTGTCCACGCCGGTGGTGAAGCTCTGGGAGGGCGTGGTCGCCGTCCCGCTGGTCGGCACCCTCGACTCGGCCCGTGCCCAGGTGGTGATGGAGCGGCTGCTCCAGACCCTGGTCGACACCGGCTCGCCGTACGCGATCATCGACATCACCGGCGTGCCGGCCGTGGACACCCAGGTCGCCCAGCACATCCTCAAGACCGTGGTGGCCGCCCGGCTGATGGGCGCCGACTGCATCATCTCCGGCATCCGGCCCCAGATCGCACAGACGATCGTCGCCCTCGGCATCGAGTTCGGCGACATCGCCACCAAGGCGAGCCTGGCCGACGCGCTGCGCCACGTGCTGCGCCTCACCGGCGTCGAGACGACCTCCCGCCGCGCACGCCGGGAGTCCTGATGGAGCGGGTGCCGATCCTCAAGATCGGCGACATCCTGCTGGTCTCCATCCAGGTCGACATGTCCGACCAGACGGCGGTCCAGCTCCAGGAGGACCTCGCGGAGCGGATCGTCGCCACCGGCTGCCACGGCGTGATCATCGACATCACGGCGCTGGACATCGTCGACTCCTTCGTCGGCCGGATGCTCTCCACCATCGCGTCCATCTCCAAGGTGCTGGACGCCGAGACGGTGGTGGTCGGGATGCGTCCCGCCGTCGCCATCACCCTGGTCGAGCTGGGGCTGTCGCTCAACGGCATCCGCACCGCGCTGAACGTCGAGCGCGGCATGGAGCTGATCGCGGCGAGCCGCAGCGACGAGTGGGACGAGGTGGACGTCGCCGACGAGGACCCCGAGACGACGGCGACGCCATGACCACCGGCGTCGACCTGGGGGTGCCGGCGACCCAGGCGATCCGCAGCGACGAGGACGTGGTCCGGGTCCGGCAGCTGGTGCGTACCACCGCCGTCGCGGTCAAGCTCTCACTCGTCGACCAGACCAAGCTGGTCACCGCCGCCAGCGAGCTGGCCCGCAACACGCTGATCTACGGCGGCGGGGGCACCGCCGAGGTGATCACCGTCGAGGACGGCCGCCGGCGCGGGGTCCGCATCGTCTTCGCCGACCAGGGGCCGGGCATCCCCGACCTCGACCGGGCCTTTACCGACGGCTTCACCACCGGCGGCGGGCTCGGCCTGGGGCTCAGCGGCGCCCGCCGGCTGGTCGACGACTTCGACATCTGGACCGTCGTGGGTGAGGGCACCCGGATCACCGTCACCAAGTGGTCCCGATGAACGCCGACGTGGTCGCCGACCACGGTCTCTGGTTCCGCGTGGAGAGCGGCGCCACCGCGAGCAGCGTGCGGCGGACCGCCGAGCGCCTCGGCCGGCAGCTGGAACTCGGTGAGAAGCGGGTCGCCGACCTGGCCATCGTCGCCGCCGAGGTCACCAGCAACCTGGTCAAGCACGCCCAGGAGGGCACCCTGCTGCTCCGCCCGGTCCGCCGGGCCGGGCGGGCCGGGGTGGAACTGGTGGCGATCGACTCCGGCCCCGGCATGGCCGACCTCGCCCTCTCCTCCGCGGACGGGCACTCCACCACCGGGACCCTCGGCATCGGCCTCGGCGCGATCACCCGGCAGGCGAGCTTGTTCGACGGCTACTCCCTGCACGGCCGGGGCACCGTGCTCGCCGTCCAGGTCTGGAACGGTCCGGTCCCCACGCCGGACTGGGCCGGCGCGCTGGTCCGGCCGATGACCGGCGAGCAGGTCAGCGGCGACGGGTACGCGGTGCGGCTGGCCGACGGCCGGCGGCAGGTGCTGGTCTGCGACGGCCTGGGACACGGCCCGCTCGCCGCCGCCGCCACCGGGGCCGCGCTGGCCGCGTTCCGCGCCGCGCCGGCCGGGCCGCCGGGCACCGTGGTGCAGCACCTGCACCGGGCCATCGCGCACACGCGCGGCGCCGCGCTGGCGGTCGCCGAACCGGACCCCGTGTCGGGCTTGCTCCACTACGCCGGGCTGGGCAACATCGCAGCCATGATCGTGGCGACGGGCGAGCGGCGGCGCGGTCTCGTCTCGCTGCCCGGCATCGCCGGACACCAGCGCCCCTCGGTGCGGGAGTACACCTACCCGTTCCCGGCCGGGGCGACCCTCGTGATGCACAGCGACGGTGTGGTGGACCGGTGGGACCTGGCCGACTATCCCGGCCTGACCGGCCGTTCCCCGCTGCTGATCGCCGCCACCCTGCTCCGCGACGCCGGCGTCCGCCGCGACGACGCCTGCGTCCTGGTCGCCCGGGCCGAGTCATGACCCGCCCCGCCGGCCCGGACCCGCTGCTGCACATGGCGCTCCGGGTGGAGCAGGACATCTTCCTGGTCCGCCAGCGTGGCCGGGAGGTGGCCGCCGCCGTCGGGCTGGAGCACCAGGACCAGGTACGCCTGGCGACAGCGCTCAGTGAGGTGGCCCGGGACCTGCTGCGCACCGTCGACGGCGCCGACGTCACCTTCGTGCTGGACCGGGACGTGCACGCCGGCCGGTCGATGCTCCGGGTCGACCTGGCCCCGGCCCGCCCGCTGCCGGACGGCCGCTACCAGCCGCAGTCCGGTGCGGTGGCGCGTCTGGTGGACACGCTGGGCGTGGTGACCGACGGGGGCGATACGGTCGTGAGGATGTCCCGACGAGTACCGGCCCAGGCGGAGCCGCTCACGCCGGAGCGCCTCGCCCAGCTCCGGGCCGAGCTGGCCAGCAGCGCTCCGGGCAGCGCACTGGACGAGCTGGCCACCCAGAACGCGCAGCTCATCTCCGCCCTCGACGAGGTGCGCAGCCAGCGCGACGAGCTGGAGGTGCTCAACTCCGAGCTGCAGGAGACCAACCATGGCGTGATGGCGCTCTACAACCAGCTCACCGAGGAACTGGAGGAGACCAACCGCGGCGTGGTGGCGCTCTACGCCGAGCTGGACGAGAAGTCCGCCCAGCTCCGTGCGGCCAGCGAGTCGAAGAGCCGGTTCCTGGCCAACGTGAGCCACGAGCTGCGCGCCCCGGTCACCGCGATCATCGGGCTGTCCCGGCTGCTCGCCGACTCCGCCTCCGACCCGCTCACCGCCGAGCAGGCCCGGCAGGTGGGGCTGATCCGGTCGTCCGCCGCCGACCTGCTCGGCCTGGTCAACGAGCTGCTCGACCTGGCCAAGGCCGAGTCGGGCCGGCTCGAGCCGAACTGGGCCGAGGTGGACCTGCGCGGGCTCTTCGGTCAGCTCCGCGGCACGCTGCGGGCGCTGGCCACCCGGCCCGAGGTCGAGCTGGTGGTGGAGGAGCCGCCGGTCCCGGCGACGGTCCGCTCGGACGAGGTGCTGCTCGCCCAGGTGCTGCGCAACCTGCTGCACAACGGCCTCAAGTTCACCGAGCGCGGCGAGGTGCGGCTGCGGGCGGAGCGCCGGGGCGACGTGTGGTCGCTGGCGGTCACCGACACGGGCGCGGGCATCCCGCCGGAGCTGCACGAGCGGATCTTCGAGGAGTTCTACCAGGTGCCCGGCACGACCCGGGTCGGCGGCACCGGCCTCGGCCTGCCGTACGCGCGCCGACTGGTCACGCTGCTCGGCGGCACGCTGGAGCTGACCAGCGAACCCGGTGCGGGCAGCACCTTCACCGTGGTCCTTCCCATGGGCGGAGCCTGACGGTGGAGGGCGGGACGGCGACCGTGCTGGTGGTCGACGACAGCAGCCCGAAGCGGTACCTGCTGGTGAGCTGGCTGACCCGGGCCGGATTCTCGACCATCGAGGCGGAGAACGGCGCCGAGGCGCTGGACCGCGTGCGCAAGGACCCGGTCGACCTCGTGGTGCTCGACGTCCGGCTGCCCGACATGAGCGGCTTCGAGGTCTGCGAGCTGATCAAGGAGGCCCGCCCGTCGACCCCGGTCATCCACGTCTCCGCGCACGCCGTGGACGTGGTGGACCGGGCGCAGGGGCTGACCCGGGGTGCGGACGCGTACCTGGCCGAGCCGATCGAGCCCGAGGAACTGGTCGCCACCGCGCACGCGGTGCTCCGCTACTACCAGGCCCGGCAGCGCGCCGAGCTGCTCGCCGAGCGGCTGACCGCCCTCGCCGACGCCACCGTGCGGATGCACGCGGCGCCGAACTTCGTGCGGCTGCTGGAGGCGGCGGCGGCCGGCGCGGCGCGGATCTTCCAGAGCCCGGCGGCCGTGATCGCGGAGACGTTCGACGGGGACTGCCTCGCCGGGGTGGCCGCCGGGCCGGACTCGGCGCCGGTGATCGTGCCGTGGACGGTGGACGACACCGGGCTGCCGATCGGCACCCGGGTCCGGGTCGACGAACCCGGCGCGTGGGACCTGACCGCCTGGCCCGCCGGCGACACGGTGACCGTGGGTGCCGCCCGGCTCCGGGAGGACCGGGCCCCGCTCTACGTGGTGGTGCCGACCGCCACCCAGACCGTACGGACCCCGGTGCTGGTGCAGCTCGCCCAGGCCGTCGCCTCGGCGGTCGAGGCCCAGCGCTCCTTCGACCAGGAGCACCGCATCGCGGTGACCCTCCAGCGCAGCCTGCTGCCCCGCCGGCTGCCCGAGATCGCCGGGCTCGACCTGGCCGTCCGGTACGAGCCGGCGAGCGCCCACACCGAGGTGGGCGGGGACTTCTACGAGCTGGTGATGCTCGACGGCCACCTGCTGATGGCGATCGGCGACGTGGCCGGGCACTCCCTGCACGCCGCCACCGTGATGGCCGAGCTGCGGCACGCGGTGCGGGCGTACGCGGTCGAGGGGCACCCGCCGGGGGTGATCCTGGACCGGGTCAACGAGCTGATGCGTACCCTGCTGCCGACCGAGCTGGCCACCATCTGCCTGCTGCTCCTCGACCCGGGCAGCGGGCTGATCCGGTTGGCCAGCGCCGGGCACCTGCCGGCCCTGATCAGCAACGACGGGCGGATCGAGTTCGTGCAGCAGTCCGCCCCGCTGCTCGGTGTGCGCGCGCCCCGCCCGCCGGACCTGGAGTTCGTGCTGCCGGCCGGCGCCACGCTGGTCCTCTACACCGACGGGCTGATCGAGCGGCGGGACGCCACGATCGACGAGGGCATGGCGGCGCTCGGCGCGGTCGCCACCCGGGTCGACGACGACCTGGACCGGTTCTGCCAGCGGCTGCTGGTCGAGCTGGCGCCGCCGGAGATCCACGACGACGTCGCGGTGGTCGCCGTCCGCCGCCGGTGAGCCCCCGGGTCACCCCCCGTGGGGGGGTCGCCAGCGAGCGGGCGTACGCGGCCGGCGACACCCCCGTCACGGCGGTGAACTCGCGGACCAGGTGGGCCTGGTCGGCGTACCCCAGGTCGGCGGCGACCCGGGACCAGTCCAGCGGCCCGGCGGCGGCCTGCTCGATCGCCTCCTGGAGCCGGTAGCGGCGGATCACCCACTTCGGGCCGACGCCGACGTGGTCCAGGAAGAGCCGCTGGAACCGCCGGGTGGAGACCCCGTGCCGCCGGGCGAGGTCGTCGACGCGCAGGACGGTCCGGTCGGCCCGGATCTCCTCGACCAGGGCGACGGCCTCGACGGTGAGCGGGTCCGGCGCCGGCTCCCAGGCGCTGAGCAGGTCGTCCAGGCGGCGGCAGCGCTGCTCGTCGGTGCCCGGGCAGACCGGCCCGGCGGCGAATGGTCCGGTGGGGGCGGCGCCGGGCGGCGGCGGCCCGGCGGGCAGCGGGAGGCGCCGGCCGGTCAGTTCGGCAACCGGGCGGCCCCAGAACGGGCGGAAGCCACCGGGGCGGAACTGCACCCCGGTGACCCGGCCCGTGCCGTGCAGGGAGACCGTGAACAGGCCGGTGTCCACACCGGCGATCTCGCCGTGCTCGGCCTCGCCGTCCTGGGCCTGGAACACCACGTTGACCGCCGGGTGCGGGACGATCCGCTGGTCGAACGGGTCGGTGAGCGCCCAGTCGATGAGCCAGTAGTGCTCGACCCAGGGGCGCAGCGCCGGGGCGGGCAGCCGGCGCCGGAAGTGGACCCGCCGCAGCAGCCGGCCGGGGTCGAGGATCCCCCTGCTGTCCCGCCGCGGCTCGTGTCGCATTTCTTCAAGACCGCCCTCATACGCTGGTCCGTATGACCACGAAGACTAGTGAGCTGCTGGCCGCGGCCGCGCCCCGTACGGCGGCGGTGGTCCAGGGCATCTCGGACGACCAGCTCGGCCTGCCCACCCCGTGCCCCGACTACACGGTGCGCGACCTGCTCAACCACCTCTTCGACGTGGTGGTCAACTTCCAGGACCTGGCCCGCCGGCGGGAGGTCGACTGGTCGGCCAAGACCGACCACCTGACCGAGGGCTGGCGGGAGCGGTTCGCCACCGAGGCCGTACGCCTGGCCGAGGCGTGGTCGGACCCGGCGGCGCTGGAGGGGGTCTCGCCCGGCATGGGGCTGCCGCAGGAGACCGTCGGCCAGATGGCCCTCATCGACCTCACCGTGCACGGCTGGGACCTGGCCCGGGCGACCGGGCAGCGGCTGGAGGTCGACCCGTCGGTGCTGGCCGAGGGGCACGGCTTCATGGACCGCATGGGCGACACGGGGCAGAAGATGGGTGCCTTCGGCGAGCCGGTCCCGACCAGCGCCGAGCCGACCACCCTGGATGCCCTGCTCGGCCGGACCGGCCGCGACCCCGCCTGGACCCCCTGACCCGACCGGCCCGTGCGGCGACCCGCCCGCACGGGCCACTCTTGACACCACTATTCACTCAACGAATAGTGGTGGCGTGTCCACTCAGCACGTTCTGCTCGGGCTGCTCGCGCGCGGCCCCCGGCACGGCTACGAGCTGAAACGCGCCCACGACGAGCGGCTGCCCCGGGCCCGGCCGCTCGCCTTCGGGCAGGTCTACGCCACCCTGGCCCGGCTTCAGCGGGACGGCCTCGTGGCCCCGGCCGGCCAGGACCGCGAGGGCGGCCCGGACCGCACCTCCTACGCGCTCACCGGGGCGGGGCGGGCCGCCCTCGACCGGTGGCTGGCCACCGTCGAGCCGCCCCTGCCGTACGTGGCGAGCACCCTCTTCGCCAAGGTGGTGGTCGCGCTCATGGTCGCCGACGTCGAGCGGGCCCGCGGCTACCTGATCGCCCAGCGCCGGGCGCACACCGAGCGGCTGCGCGAGCTGACCGCGGTGAAGACCGCCCCGGCGGCCGCCCTCGACGACGTGATCGCGGCCGACTTCGCCATCGCCCATCTCGACGCCGACCTGCGGTGGCTGCACACCACCCTGGAGCGGGTCGCCGACTGGCACCGGGAGGTGCACTCGTGAGCTTTCTTCAGGCGCGCGGCGTGGTCCGCGCGTACGGGAGGACACCGGCCCTGCGAGGCGTGACGCTCGACGTGGCCGAGGGCGAGATCCTCGCCGTCACCGGCCCGAGCGGCTGCGGCAAGTCCACCCTGCTGCACTGCCTCGCCGGCATCCTGCGTCCCGACGCCGGGCAGGTCACCTGGTGCGGGGAGCGGATCGACGAGTGGTCGGAGGCGGCCCGGTCCCGGCTGCGGCGCACCGAGTTCGGGGTGCTCTTCCAGTTCGGCCAGCTCGTCGCCGAGCTGACCGCGGCGGAGAACGTCGCCCTTCCGCTGCTTCTCGCCGGCACGGGGCGGCGGGAGGCGCGGACGGCGGCGCTCACCTGGCTGGAGCGGCTCGGCGTGGCAGAGGTCGCCGACGTGCCGCCGGGCGAGATGTCCGGCGGGCAGCAGCAGCGCTGCGCGCTGGCCCGGGCCCTGGTCACCGAGCCACGGGTGCTCTTCGCCGACGAGCCGACCGGCGCGCTGGACACGCTCACCGGCGAGCAGGTGCTCACCCAGCTCGTCCGGCTGGCCCGGGAGCAGCGCACCACCGTCGTGCTTGTCACCCACGAGCCGCGGATCGCCGCGTACGCCGACCGCGAGGTGACCCTGCGTGACGGGGTGCTCGACCGGTCGGGGCTCGGGCTCGACGCGCCGCTGCCGGGTGGCCACCGGTGACGCCGGGCACCCTGTTCCGGCTCGCCCGGGCCGGCACCCGGGCCGACACCGCCCGGGTCGCCCTGACCGCGCTGAGCGCCGCCCTGGCCACGCTGGCGGGCCTCGCCGCGCTGACCGTGCTCGCCATACCCACCCCGCCGGCCACCGACGGCAACTCCGTCCGCTGGTCCCTCCAGTACACCAACGGCCTGCTGCGCGAGCCGGGCCTGCGCGGCGGCCTGGCGTTCGCCCTGCTGCTGCTCGTCGTGCCGGTGCTCGGGCTTGCCGGGCAGTGCGCCCGGCTCGGCGCGCCGGCCCGGGACCGCCGGCTGGCCGCGTTCCGGCTGGCCGGGGCGACCCCGCGCGAGGTGACCCGGATCGCGGCCGCGGAGACCGGCCTGGCCAGCCTGCTCGGCACCGTCGGCGGCCTCGCCGTCTTCGTGGCCGGCCACCGGCTGCTCCACCGGCCCGGCGCCGACGGGCGGCTCTCGCTGCCCACGGACGTCCAGCCGGCCCCGCCGGCCGTGCTGGCCGTGGTGCTCGGCCTGCCGCTGCTCTCCGCCGTGGTCGGCGCGGTGCTGCTGCGCCGGGTCACCACCACCCCGTTCGGCGTGGTCCGCCGGGTCCGCACCCGGGCGCCCTGGCCGTGGCCCGGCCTGCTGATCCTGGTCGGGCTCGCCCTGTTCGCCGCGTTCCGCCCGGTGGGCCTCTGGTACGAGCGGCGGCACGCCACACCGCCGCCCTGGCTGCTGCCGACGCTGCTGGTCCTCGGCGCCCTGGCCGCCATGGTCGGGGTGATCGCCGGCACCGGCTGGCTCTCCCACACCGCCGGCCGGCTGCTGCACCGGTACGGCCGCCGCCCCGCCACGCTGCTCGCGGCACGCCGGCTGACCGCCGACCCGTGGGCGGGCAGCCGCACCTTCGCCGCCCTGCTGGCGGCGCTGGTCTTCGGCGCGGGCGCCGCCGGCATCCGCGCCGACTTTCTGGCCGCCATCGAGCTGGAACGCCGCACCGGCGCCGGAATGGCCGCCCCGGGCTCCTTCTACCTGGGGGCGATGGACCTCGTCGACCTGGCGGTCGCCGTGTCCGTGGCCATCGCCGGGGGAGGGCTGCTGGTGGCGGTCGTCGAGGGGATCGTCACCCGGCGGCGGGCGTACGCGGCACTGGTGGCGACCGGGGTGCCACGGGCCACCATCGGCCGCTCGCTGCTCTGGCAGTCGCTCGCCCCGGCGGTGCCCGCGATCGGCCTCGCGCTGGCCGTCGGCTACCTGCTCGTCCGTGGCGTGTATCCCGCACCGAGGGGCGGCGGCTACCCGCAGGAGGTCTGCGACGCGGGTGAGCGGCTCTGCGGTGACCCGGCGACCCGCGCCGGCCACACCCGCACCGAGTGGGTGCCCGAGGTGACCGTCGCGCCGCACGTACCGTGGGAGCAGCTGGCCTGGTTCGCGGCGGGCGGGCTCGCCGCGGTGCTGCTGACGGTCGGCGTCGGCCTGCTCTTCCTGCGCGCCAGCACGACGGTGGAGGAGCTGCGCACGACCTGATGTGACGCGGTGGGCGCCGGCGGCGCTGTTTGCCTCGGGGGCCTGGGGGTGTGGCTGCCCGAGCCGGCGGAACCGCCGGCGCGAGAGTGACAGCGGGAGATCAGCACCATGCAGAACCAGCCGGGCGGCGCGCCGCCGGTGTTCGTCGACCGGAGCGGCCGGCGTCGCCGGCTGACCGTGATCGCCGGCACGGCGATGGGCCTCGGCCTGCTCACCAGTTTCGGCCTGATCCTGGCCGGGCTGTTCTTCGACTCCACGGTGCCGCTGCCCGGCTGGTCCGACACGAAGGTGCCGCCCGTCGAGGCCGGCGTCGACGCGCCGTCCCGGGGCGGGGAGCGGACCAGCCCGAGTCCCCGGCCCGCGCCGGTGACCAGCACCAGCCCGGCGCCCGTGTCGACCACCGTCCGCACGACCGCACCCACCCGGACCACCACCTCGGCGGCGCCCCGCCCGTCCGTCACCGTGCCGGGGCAGGGCGACGACCGGCGGAACACGGCCAAGCCGAGCAGGACACCGGGCAAGCCCTGACCATGGCGAGACACGTCGCCCGCCCCGACCCCCGGGCGCACTGGGTGCTGCTCCTGCTGGGCCTCGTCACCCTGCTGGCCGCGCTGAGCTTCCACGGCCTGGTCAGCGCCGTCGGCGGTGGCTCCGGCCCGGACCAGGCGCCCGCCTCGCCCGCCCCCCGCGCGGTCACCACCGGCGGGCCGGTGCTGCGGCTGGACGGTCCCACGCCGGTCAGCCGGCGGCTGCCGGCCCGCACCCTGGCGCTCACCTTCGACGACGGTCCCGACCCGCGCTGGACGCCACAGATCCTCGACGTGCTGCGCCGGCACCACGCCCACGCCACGTTCTTCGTGGTCGGCTCGCGGGTGGACGAACACCCCGAACTGGTCCGGCGGATCCTCGCCGAGGGTCACGAGATCGGCTCGCACACCTTCACCCACGTCGACCTCACCGCCGCGCCGGGCTGGCGCGCCGGGGCCGAGCTCTCCTGGACCCGCAACGCGATCGCCGGCGTGACCGGCCGCGAGGTGACACTGTTCCGGCCGCCCTTCTCGTCGACCACGGCCGCCATGACCGAGGCGCAGTACGAGGCCCTGCGGAACGCCGCCGGCAGCGGTCACGTGGCGGTGCTCGCCGACCGGGATGCCAAGGACTGGCAGCGCCCCGGCGTGCCGGCCATCGTCAAGGCGGCCACCCCGCAGGGCGGCGCCGGCGCGGTGGTGCTGATGCACGACGGCGGCGGCGACCGTGGCCAGACCGTCGCGGCCCTGGACCAGTTGCTGACCCGGCTGGGGACGCAGGGCTACACGTTCACCACCGTCTCCGCCGGCATCGGCGCGCCCGACTCGATGGTCACGGCCACCACCGGCGCCCGGCTGAGCGGCACCGCGCTGCGGTGGGCGCAGACCGGCGCCGACTGGCTGACCTCGGCCATGAACCTGCTGCTCGGGGTGGCTCTGGTGCTCGGTGTGGTCCGCCTCGCCGTGCAGGTGGCCTGCGCCCAGCGGCACGTCCGCCGGGTACGCCGCCCGCGGCGCCGGCTGCCCGAGGTGGTCGCGCCGGTGTCGGTGATCGTGCCGGCGTACAACGAGGCCGCCAACATCGCCGCCACCGTGCGGTCCCTGGTCGCCAGCGCGTACCCGGCGCTGGAGGTGATCGTGGTGGACGACGGGTCCAGCGACGGCACGGCCGACATCGTCGAACGGATGCGGCTGCGCGGGGTCCGCGTCATCCGGCAGGCCAACGCCGGCAAGCCGGCAGCGCTGAACACCGGGATCCGGGCCGCCCGCGCCGACCTCCTGGTGCTTGTCGACGGCGACACCGTCTTCCAGCCGGACACCGTCTACCGGCTGGTCCAGGGCTTCGCCGACCCGACCGTGGGGGCGATCAGCGGCAACACCAAGGTGGCCAACCGGCGCCGGCTGCTCGGCCGCTGGCAGCACCTGGAGTACGTGATCGGCTTCAACCTCGACCGCCGGATGTACGACGTGCTGGAGTGCATGCCGACCATCCCCGGCGCGATCGGCGCGTTCCGCCGCGAGGTGCTGTTCGCGGTCGGCGGGGTGCCCGCGGACACCCTGGCCGAGGACACCGACCTGACCATGAAGGTGCTCCGGGCCGGCTGGCGGGTGGTGTACGAGGAGGGCGCGATCGCCTGGACCGAGGCGCCCTCGTCGCTGCGCCAGCTCTGGCGGCAGCGCTACCGCTGGTGCTACGGGACCATGCAGGCCATGTGGAAGCACCGGCACGCCCTGCGCGAGCCGGGGGCCGGCGGGAAGCTGGGCCGGCGTGGCCTGCCCTACCTGGCCGTGTTCCAGATCGTGCTGCCGCTGGCCGCGCCCGCCGTCGACGTCTTCGCCCTCTACGGGCTGCTCTTCCTGCCCTGGTCCCAGCTGGCGCTGGCCTGGCTGGGCCTGCTCCTGCTCCAGGCCGGCACCGCCGCGTACGCGTTGCGCCTGGACCGGGAACGCTTCGGCCCGCTCTGGACGCTGCCGCTCCAGCAGCTCGTCTACCGCCAGGTCATGTACCTGGTCGTGGTGCAGTCGGTGGTGACGGCGGTGGTCGGCAACCGGCTGCGCTGGCAGCGGATGGTGCGTACGGGCGAGGCGGCGGCGCTCGTCGGCGGGGCGCCGGCCCGCTGACCCGGCGCTGCCGGTCCGGCCCTCGGCTGTGCGGTCAGCGCGTGCCGAGGAGGCCGGCGGACCAGGAGACGGCCAGGCCGATGAGCGCCGAGCAGCAGCAGACCACCAGGGCGGAGGCGACCACACCGAGGATCAGCCAGGCCGGCGCCCGCCGGGCCGGCCCCGGTCCGGGCTCCGCCCGCTGCTCGTCCTCGTCCACCCGGCCGAGTCTAGGCGCCTAGCGCGGGGCGGCGGCCGGAGCCGGGGCGCGGCAGGATGGGGCGATGGACCTGGTCTCGATCGCCGACGTACGGGCCGCGGCCGAGGACATCGCGGGCGCCGTGGTGCGCACCCCGCTGCTGCCGACGCTCTGGGACGACGAGCTGTGGCTCAAGCCGGAGAGCCTGCAACCGGTCGGGTCGTTCAAGCTGCGCGGGGCGACCCACGCGCTGGCCCGGCTGGACCCGGCCGCCCGGTCCCGGGGGGTGGTGACCCATTCCTCGGGCAACCACGGCCAGGCCCTGGCCTACGCCGCGAGGGCGTTCGGCGTGCCGTGCACAGTGGTCGTGCCCGAGGGCGCGCCGCAGGTCAAGGTGGCGCGGATGCGGGCGCTCGGCGCGGACGTGCGGCTCGTCCCGCCGGCCCGCCGGCTCGCCGAGGCGGAACAGGTAGTGGTGGACGCCGGGGCGGTGCTGGTGCCGCCGTTCGACCATCCGTGGATCATCGCCGGGCAGGGCACCGTCGGGCTGGAGATCGTCGCCGACCTGCCCGACGTCGACGTGGTGCTGGTGCCGGTGGGCGGCGGCGGGCTCGCCTCCGGGGTGGCCACCGCGGTCAGGGCGCTGCGACCGTCCACCGCCGTGGTCGGGGTCGAGCCGCTGCTCGCCGCCGACGCCCGGGACTCCCTCGCGGCCGGGGAGGTGGTGGTCTGGGACGTGGAACGCACCTACCGCACCTGCGCGGACGGGCTGCGGACCAACCTGTCCGAGCTGACCCTCGCCCACCTCCGGGACCGGCTGGACGGCATCGTCACGGTGACCGAGGACGAGATCGTCGCGGCGCTGGGCCGGCTGCTCGGCGAGGCCCGGCTGGTGGCCGAGCCGAGCGGAGCGGTCGCGCTGGCCGCCCGGCTGTTCCACCGGGACGAGCTGCCGCCGGGGCGTACCGTCGCGGTGGTGACCGGCGGCAACGCCGACCCGCACGTGCTGGCGGCGGCGCTGGGCTGAGACCGCCCGGGTCCGGCTCGTCGGTGCGGAGGGGCCGGCGCCGGCCCCTCCGCCGACGGGTCAGGAGCGGCCCAGCCGGTCCAGGATCCAGGCGTTGATGAACGCCTCCTCGCGCCAGGCGTCGTACCGGCCGCTCGGGCCGCCGTGGCCCGCGCCCATCTCGGTCCTGAGCAGGTAGTCGCCCTGCGGGGCGACCGCCCGCAGCCGGGCGATCCACTTGGCCGGCTCGTGGTAGAGCACCCGGGTGTCGTTGAGGCTGGTCACCGCGAGGATCGCCGGGTAGTCCACAGCGGTCACGTTCTCGTACGGCGTGTACGACTTCATGTACGCGTAGACCTCGGGGTCGTCGAGCGGGTTGCCCCACTCCTCCCACTCGGTGACGGTGAGCGGCAGCGACGGGTCGAGGATCGAGGTGAGCGCGTCCACGAACGGCACCTGCGCGACGATCCCGGCGAACGCGTCCGGGGCCAGGTTGGCCACCGCGCCCATCAGCAGGCCGCCGGCCGAGGCGCCCCGGGCGACCAGCCGGTCGCTCGCCGTCCAGCCCGCCTTGACCAGGTGCCGGGCGCAGGCCACGAAGTCGGTGAAGGTGTTCTTCTTGGCCAGCAGCTTGCCCTCGTCGTACCAGCGCCGGCCCAGCTCGCCGCCGCCGCGGATGTGCGCGACCGCGAAGATCACGCCCCGGTCGAGCAGGCTGAGCCGGGCGATGGAGAACCAGGGGTCCATGCTCGCCTCGTACGACCCGTAGCCGTAGATGACGGCGGGGGCGGAGCCGTCGCGCGGTGTGTCCTTCCGGCAGACCAGCGAGATCGGCACCCGGGTGCCGTCGTCGGCGAGCGCCCAGTCCCGGTGCTGCTCGTAGTCGGCCGGGTCGTACTCCCGCCCGTCCGGGCCGGGCCGGACCGGCTTGCGCCGGCGCAGCACCAGTTGCCGGGTGACCAGGTCGTAGTCGTAGACCGAGTCCGGGGTGACGAGCGAGGTGTAGCGCAGACGCACCTCGCTGGTGCGGTACTCCGGGTTGGCGTCCAGCCCGACGCTGTAGAGCGGCTCCGGGAAGGCGATGTCGAAACTGTCCCCGCCGCCGACCGGCAGCACCCGCAGGCCGGTCAGCCCGTTGCTGCGCAGCGAGACGACCAGGTGGTTCTCGAACGCGTCGACGGACTCCAGCCGGGTGCCCGGGGTGTGCGGGATCAGCGGCGTCCAGTCGCCCGGCGCGTCCGCCGAGGTGTACGCGAGCGCGAAGTCCTCCGCGCCGTCGTTGTGCAGGATGAGGAAACGGTGCCCGTGGTGCTCCACCGCGTACTCGACGCCCTGCCGGCGCGGCGCGATGATCGCCGGCTCGCCGGTGGGGTTGGCGGCCGGGATCACCCGCACCTCGCTGGTGATCTTGCTGTGGATGTCGATGACCACGAACCGCTCCGAGCGGGTCAGCTCGACGCCCACCCAGAACCGCTCGTCGTCCTCCTGGTGCACCACCACGTCCTCGCTCGACGGGGTGCCCACCGTGTGCCGCCAGACCCGGTTCGGCCGCCAGGCGTCGTCGACCGTGACGTAGAACAGCGTCGAGGCGTCGCTGGACCAGGCGGTGCCGTAGAAGGTGTCCGGGATCTCGTCGGGCAGCACCTCGCCGGTCGACAGGTCCTTGATCCGCAGCGTGAAGCGCTCGTCGCCGGAGAAGTCGGTGGAGTAGGCCAGCCAGCGGCCGTCCGGGCTGACGTCGAACGCGCCGAGCGCGAAGAAGTCGTGCCCCTCCGCGAGCTGGTTGCCGTCGAGCAGCACCTCCTCGCCGTCGAGCGGCGCGCCGTCCTCGCTGACCGGCGGGGTGGTCTCGCCGTCGCGGACGGCCCGGCGGCACTGCACGCCGTACTGCTGGCCCTCGACCGTGCGGGTGTAGTACCAGTGGCCGTCCTTGCGGGTCGGCACCGACAGGTCGGTCTCCTGGGTGCGCCGGCGGGTCTCCTCGAACAGGTCCGCGCGCAGCCCCTCCAGGTGTGCGGTGCGCGCCTGCGTGTACGCGTTCTCCGCGGTCAGGTAGGCGATCGTGTCCGGGTCGTCCTTTGCGGCGAGCCAGGCGTACTCGTCGACGACGGTGTCGCCGTGGTGGGTCCGGTCGGCCGGAACGCGCTTGGCGACGGGGACAGGGTTCTCGGTGGTCACGGCGTCACGTTACCGGCCGCCGGGCCGCCGCCGGGGTCGCGCGCCGTGCGAACGCGGCGACTCGCCGACAGGTCTTTCGAACATGTGTACGATAACCGCCATGGCGGCTGCAGCGAGTTCCACCGATCGACCCGGAGCCCTCGAGATAACCCGGAAGCTGGCGGAGATCTGCGGCCCGCCGTTCGCCCGTTTCGCGGGCCCCGCCGACGAGGTGGCCGGCCGGACGGCTCGCTGGGTGGCCGTGCCGGGCGGCCCGCACGCCGCGGCCGAGGTGCTCCGCCTCGCCGCGGCGCACGACCTGACAGTGGTGCCGCGCGGCGCCGGCACGAAGATCGACTGGGGTGCGGCTCCCGCGCAGGTCGACATCATGCTCGACACCGGCCGGCTCGCCGGGGTCTGGCACGAGCCGCAGGGCTCCTCGGTGGCCGAGATCGGTGCCGGCACTCCACTGCGGGCGGTGCAGGCCACCCTGGAGCGCACCGGACGGCGCCTCCCCGTCGACGCGCCGTCCCCCGGTGCCACCCTGGGCGGGGTGCTGGCCGCCGACGAGGCCGGCCCGCTGCGCCACCGGCACGGCAGCCCGTGCGCCCAGCTCGTCGGTGTGCGCTACCTCGACGCCGACGGCGAGCTGGTCAGTGTGGGTCTGCCCGGCACCGCCCAGTTCGGGCAGGCGGCCCCGTCCACCCGGCCGGGCGGGAGCGTGGCGGCCGGACCCGCCGGTGGCACGCCGCCCGGTGGCGACTCGGCGGCCCTCGGCGGGGGCGAGGTGCCCGGTCTCGACGTGGCGCGGCTGGGCGGCTCGGTCGTTTTCGGCGGGGCCGAGGTGCCCGGTCTCGACGTGGCGCGGCTGCTCTGCGGCTCGCAGGGCGGCCTCGGGGTGCTCGTCTCGGCCACCATGCGCGTGCAGGCCGTGCCGGCCGGCCGGGTCTGGGTGTCCCGTCCCGTGTGGACCCCGCTGGAGGTGCACGACCTGGTCCGGGCCGTGCTCGCCGCCCGGCTCGACCCGGCGGCCGTCGAGCTGGACCTGCCCGTGCCCGTCTCACTGCCGCGCCGGCGGATCCCCGCGTCCCACCCCTCCGTGGCCGGCCGGCCCGACCACCCGGCGGTCGCCGGTCGCCCGGCGCGGCCCGCCGCCGCCGGCAGCCTCGTCGTGCTGCTGGAGGGCGGCCCGGCCGACGTGGCGGAGCGGGCCGACCGCCTCACCGCGCTGCTGGGGCCCGAGTCCGTGGTCAACCACGCCGCCCCCGAGTGGTGGGGCCGCTACCCGTTCGCCCCCGGCGACACCGCGCTGCGCATCGAGGTGCCCATCAACGACCTGCACGCCGCCGTCTACGCGCTGCGCGACGCGGCCGGCACCCCCGTGCCGGTGCGCGGCTCCGCCGGGATCGGCGCCGTACACGCCGCGCTGCCCGGCTCACTGCCGCCCGAGCGGGTCGCCTCGATCCTCGCCGCCGTCCGGGGCGTGCTCCTCGCGCGCCAGGGTCGCTGCGTGGTGGTGTCCGCGCCGGCACCGGTCCGCCGCGCCGTCGACCTCTGGGGCGAGCTGCCCACGCTGCCCCGCCTCCGCAACGCCAAAGCCCACCTCGACCCCCACCACCGCCTGGCCCCCGGCCGCCTCCCGGGCGGCCTGTAACCCGGGCTACCCCCTTTCGCGCCCACCGTTGTCGATCAAGAAGTTTGCGTCACCACCCACCCCTCCCCGACCCAAACTCCTTGATCAACGACCCGGTGGCGGAGCCGTCGGCGTGTGGCGGAGTTGATCAAGAGGTTTGCGTCAGGATCGCGCCCGTCGTGGACGCAAACCTCTTGATCGACCTGTGGGGGCGCGGTGCGCGCTGGTCGCCCGCTCATCGAGGGCTGCGCCGAGGGTCTGCGTGCTGAGGGCTCTGCCACCGAAGGTCTGCGTGCTGGGGCCTGCATGCCGAGGCTCTGCCCATTGAAGGGTCTGCGTGCCGAGGCTCTGCCCGCCGAAGGGTCTGCGTGTTGGGGGGCTGCGGAAGGCGGCCGGGCCAGCATGCCCTCGGCGCGCCTGTCCTCCGTCCTGGTCCGCCGTCGGTCGCCCCCGCCCCGTTGATCATGAAGTTGGCGGTCGCAAATGGGGCAATCGCTGCCGCTAACTTCATGATCGGCGGCGCGGCGGCCGGCGGCGCGCTGGGTGGCCCGCGCGGGGCGGTGGCGGTGGGGTTAGAGGGCGTCGTTGCGGAGGACCAGGACGGCTATGTCGTCGCGTGGTGGTTCCACCGAGAAGGCGATGGCGGTGGCGCGGAGGCGGGCGGCGACCACGTCCGCCGAGTAGCCGGCCAGGGGCGCGGCCGACTCGCGGAGCCGGTCGGTGCCGAACAGTTCCCGGCCGCGCCGCCGTTCGGTGACCCCGTCGGTGTAGAAGATCAGCGCGTCGCCGGGCTTGAGCGCGATCTCGGCGGTCGGGGTGGCGATCGCATCGAGCAGGCCCAGCGCCGTGCCGCCGGTGCCGACGAAGTCCGCCCCGCCGCCGCCGTGCAGCAGCACCGGCCGGTCGTGCCCGGCCAGGTGCAGCGAGACGTCGAGCTGGTCGCCGTCGCCCGGACCCACCGCCGCGAGCGCCAGCGTGCAGTAGCGGCCGCCGCCCCGCTCGACGAGCGTCTCGTTGAGCCGGCCGAGCACCTCGGGCAGCGGCTTGCCGTCGCCGACCAGCACCCGGATCACGTCCCGGACCAGGCCGGTCACCGCCGCCGCCTGGACGCCCTTGCCGGAGACGTCGCCGATCACCACGAGCCACCGGCCGTCCGGCAGCGGCACCACGTCGTAGAAGTCGCCGCCGACCTCGGCTTCGTCGCCGGTCGGGACGTACTCGGCGGCGAAGCCGATGCCCTCGACCACCGGGAGCACCGGCGGCAGCAGCGACTGCTGGAGGGTCTGCGCGACCCGGCGGCGCTCGGCGTGGATCCGGGCGTTCTCGATGGCCAGCGCGGCCCGCCGGGCCACGTCCTCCAGCACCGAGACCTCGTCGGGGTCGTGCCGGTGCCGCTGATGGCGGCCCACGGCCAGGGTGCCGAGCCGCTGCCCGCGGGCGATCAGGGGTACGGCGAAGCCCTCCATCGGCGCGCCCAGCGGCACCTGCGCGGCGCTCCGGGACGCCTCCCGCAGCCGGGCCTGGATCGAGTCCGGCCCGGTCTCCTGGAGCACGCGGTGCAGCTGGGGCAGCAACGCCTCGTCGGCGTGACTGGCCGCGGCGAGCCGCAGCCGCCCCCACTCGTCGGTGGTGTGCACGGCGCACCACTGGCCCAGCCGGGGCACCACGAGCTGCGGGACGAGCGCCATGGTCAGTTCGACGTCCAGCGACTGGGCGAGCAGCTCGCTCGCCTCGGCGAGGAAGGTGAGCCAGGCGGACCGGCGTACGTCGGCGCGGCGCAGCCGGTCGTTCTCCAGGTGCAGGGAGAGCCGCTCGCCGGCCAGCACCGCGAGGGGCCGGGCGTACGCCGAGGGCGCGGCGTCCAGTTCCAGCTCGCCGGCGTACGGGCGGTGCACGGCGAGCGGGACGCGCAGCAGTTCGTTGCCCTCGCGGGGCTGCCGGCCGTAGCGGGCGAGCACCTGGCTGCCCTGGCCGTCGCCGCGGTCCAGCCGTACGACGCCGCCGGCCGCGCCGACCATCTCGGCGACCCGGGTGAGCAGCCCGGCGGCGAACTCGGGCAGCGGGTCGTCGGCGTACGGGTCGGGGGTGGTCTGCATGAGTTCGCTCATCGCGGCGGCGCTCGGGGTGCCCCCGTCCCCGTCGGCGGCCTGGGTGGCCGGCGTCAGGCCGCCGGGCCGGGTGGCGGCTCCCACGCCGGGCCGGTCGAGCCGGAACCAGACACCCTTCCCGGTGGGCAGGTAGGTGGTGCCCCACCGGCTGGCGAAGTGGTCGACCAGCAGGAGCCCGCGCCCGCGCTCGGCGACCTCGGTGATGTCGGAGGTGGTGTTCCGGACGCCGACGAGCAGTTCGTCGACCGGGCCGGAGGCGAAGTCGGTGACGGTGACGGTGAGCCCGCCCGGGTCGGCTTCGACCTCGATGTCCAGTTCGGTGCGCGCGTGCTCGACCGCGTTGGTGGTGAGTTCGGTGGTGAGCAGCAGCGCCTCGTTGAGCAGTTCGTGCAGGTCCGCCTCGGCGAGCACGGACCGGACGAGCGCGCGGGCCGCGGCGGGCGTGCGCCGGTCCGCGGGGAGGCGGACCCGGCGGATGTGCTCGTCCGAGCCGCCGTTCATGGCGGGCCCCGCCTCCGCTGACACCTTCGTATCCTCCACCGCCGCCACCCCGGGTGCCAAGCCGCTCCGCCGATTCCGGCCGGCGGGGGACAGAACGGGCGTGGCGCGGGCTCGCCGCCCGTGGCCTCGACGTGACACGCGGCAGAATGGTGGGATGGCCGCGTGTCGGCACGAGCCTGATGGCCCCCGAGCTGAGCGAGGAACTGATGACCACGGCGAAACAACCGGTGGCCGCGGACGACCACGAGGCGCTCCTCGGTGAGCTGGTCGAGGCGCTGCGGCGGGTACGTCGCGGCGACCTCCGGGTCCGGCTGCCCCGGCGGGCCGGCCTGGCCGGCGAGGTGGCCGACACCTTCAACGACGTGGTGTCGCTCCAGGAGCGGCAGCACCTGGACCTGCGCCGGATCAGCCGGGTCGTCGGCCGTGACGGCCGGCTGACCGAGCGCCTCGACGACGAGGGTCTGGACGGCTCCTGGGCGGAGGGGCAGCGGGCGGTCAACTCGCTGATCGACGACCTGGGCCGCCCGACCACGGAGATCGCCCGGGTGATCGTGGCGGTGGCCGACGGCGACCTGTCCCAGCACATGGCGCTGGAGATCGACGGCCGCCCGCTGCGTGGCGAGTACCTGCGCATCGGCCGGACCGTGAACACGATGGTGGATCAACTCTCGTCGTTCGCCGACGAGGTGACGCGGGTGGCCCGCGAGGTGGGCACCGAGGGCAAGCTGGGCGGCCAGGCGGACGTCCGCGGCGTGGCCGGCACCTGGAAGGACCTCACCGACTCGGTGAACACCATGGCGTCGAACCTCACCGGCCAGGTGCGGTCGATCTCCCAGGTGGCGACGGCGGTGGCGAAGGGCGACCTGTCGCAGAAGATCACGGTGGGCGCCCGCGGCGAGGTGGCCGAACTGGCCGACACGATGAACTCGCTCACCGACACGCTGCGGCTCTTCGCCGAGCAGGTGACCCGGGTGGCCCGCGAGGTGGGCACCGACGGGAAGCTCGGCGGCCAGGCCGAGGTGCCGAACGTGGCCGGCACCTGGAAGGACCTGACCGACAGCGTCAACTCGATGGCGTCGAACCTGACCAGCCAGGTCCGCAACATCGCCCAGGTCTCCACCGCTGTGGCCCGCGGCGACCTCTCCCAGAAGATCACGGTGGCCGCCCAGGGCGAGATCCTGGAGCTGAAGGACACCGTGAACACGATGGTGGACCAGCTGTCGTCGTTCGCGGACGAGGTGACGCGGGTGGCCCGCGAGGTGGGCATCGAGGGCAAGCTGGGCGGCCAGGCCCAGGTACGCGGGGTCTCCGGCACGTGGCGGGACCTCACCGAGAACGTGAACCAGCTCGCCGGCAACCTGACCAGCCAGGTCCGGAACATCTCGCAGGTCTCGACGGCGGTGGCCAAGGGTGACCTGTCGCAGAAGATCACGGTGGACGCGCAGGGCGAGATCCTGGAGCTGAAGAACACTGTGAACACGATGGTGGACCAGCTGTCGTCGTTCGCGGACGAGGTGACGCGGGTGGCCCGCGAGGTGGGCACCGAGGGCAAGCTGGGCGGCCAGGCGCAGGTGAAGGGCGTTTCCGGCACCTGGCGGGACCTGACCGACAACGTGAACTCGATGGCGTCGAACCTGACCAGCCAGGTGCGGAACATCGCCTCGGTCACCACGGCCGTGGCGAAGGGTGACCTGGGTCAGAAGATCACCGTCGACGCCCGGGGCGAGATCCTGGAGCTGAAGTCGACCGTCAACACGATGGTGGACCAGCTGTCGTCGTTCGCCGACGAGGTGACGCGGGTGGCCCGCGAGGTGGGCACCGAGGGCAAGCTGGGCGGCCAGGCCCAGGTACGCGGCGTCGCCGGCACCTGGCGGGACCTGACCGACAACGTGAACTCGATGGCGTCGAACCTGACCGCCCAGGTGCGGAACATCGCCCAGGTGTCCACGGCGGTGGCCAAGGGTGACCTGTCGCAGAAGATCACGGTGGACGCGCAGGGCGAGATCCTGGAGCTGAAGTCGACTGTCAACACGATGGTCGACCAGCTCTCGTCGTTCGCCGACGAGGTGACGCGGGTGGCCCGCGAGGTGGGCACCGAGGGCAAGCTCGGCGGCCAGGCCCAGGTGAAGGGTGTCTCCGGCACCTGGCGGGACCTGACCGACAACGTGAACTCGATGGCGTCGAACCTGACCAGCCAGGTGCGGAACATCGCCTCGGTCACCACGGCCGTGGCGAAGGGCGACCTGGGCCAGAAGATCACCGTCGATGCGCAGGGCGAGATCCTGGAGCTGAAGAACACCGTGAACACCATGGTGGACCAGCTCTCCTCGTTCGCCGACGAGGTCACCCGGGTGGCCCGCGAGGTCGGCATCGAGGGCAAGCTGGGCGGCCAGGCGCAGGTGAAGGGGGTCAGCGGCACCTGGCGCGACCTCACCGAGAACGTCAACCAGCTCGCCTCGACCCTGACCACCCAGCTCCGGGCGATCTCCCAGGTCTCCACCTCGGTGACCCGGGGCGACCTGACCCAGCGGATCAGCGTGAAGGCGCAGGGCGAGGTCGCCGAGCTGAAGGACAACATCAACCAGATGATCGTCACCCTCCGGGAGACGACCAAGAAGAACGCCGAGCAGGGCTGGCTGGACTCGAACCTGGCCCGGATCGGCGGCCTGCTCCAGGGCCAGCGGGACCTCGGCGAGGTCTGCCGCATGATCATGATGGAGGTGACCCCGCTGGTCGACGCGCAGCTCGGCGCGTTCTTCCTGGCGGACAGCTCCGAGGGGAGCATGCGGCTGCGGCTCACCGCCTCCTACGGCTACGTGGCCCGCGGGCACGACGTGACCTTCGGGCCCGGCGAGGGGCTGGTCGGGCAGGCCGCCCTGTCCCGGCGGACCATCCGGGTCAACGCCCAGCCCGACGGGCGCCTGGTGCTGCGGTCCGGCCTGGCCGAGACGCCTCCGGCCGACCTCGTGGTGCTGCCGGTCCTCTTCGAGGGCGAGCTGCTCGGCGTGATCGAGTTCGCCGGGGTCAGCACCTTCTCCGAGCTGCACCTGGCGTTCCTGGAGCGGCTGGTGCTCACCATCGGCGTGGCGGTCAACACGATCCAGGCCAACCGGCGTACGGAGGAGTTGCTGGCGCAGTCGCAGCGGCTGGCGCACGAGATGCAGGAGCAGTCGGCCGAACTCCAGCGCACCAACGCCGAACTGGAGGACAAGGCGAAGCTGCTCTCCGAGCAGAAGACCAACATCGAGACGCAGAACCGGGAGATCGAGCTGGCCCGGCTCGGCCTGGAGGAGAAGGCGCAGCAGCTCACCCGGGCGTCGGCGTACAAGTCGGAGTTCCTGGCCAACATGAGCCACGAGCTGCGTACGCCGCTGAACTCGCTGCTCCTGCTGGCCCGGCTGCTCGCCGAGAACCCGGAGCAGAACCTGAGCCCGAAGCAGATCGAGTTCGCCCGGACCATCCACGGCGCCGGATCGGACCTGCTCTCCCTGATCGACGACATCCTCGACCTGTCCAAGATCGAGGCGGGCCGGATGGACGTGGAGCCGACCGAGATCCACTTCTCGGAGATCCGCAGCTACGTCGAGCAGGCGTTCGCCCCGCAGGCCGAGGAGAAGGGCCTCGACTTCCAGGTACGGATCAGCAAGGAGCTGCCGCCGGCCCTGGTCACGGACGCCCAGCGGTTGCAGCAGATCCTGCGCAACCTGCTCTCCAACTCGGTGAAGTTCACCGACAACGGCGCGGTGACCCTGCGGATCGCGCCGGCCGCCGAGAACGCGGTCTTCGACGTGCCGGCGCTGACCAACGCCCGGCAGGTGATCGCCTTCTCGGTGATCGACACCGGCATCGGCATCTCGGACGACAAGCTCTCGCTGATCTTCGAGGCGTTCCAGCAGGCCGACGGCACCACGAGCCGGCGCTACGGCGGCACCGGCCTGGGCCTGTCGATCAGCCGGGACCTGGCCCGCCTGCTCGGCGGCACGATCACGGTGTCCTCCGCGCCCGGGCAGGGTTCGACGTTCACCCTCTTCGTACCCGATGTGCTGGCGCCGGACGCGGTGGTGGCGCCGGCGCCGCCCTCGCCGCAGCGCGCGGGCCTGCCGTCGTCCCTGCTCATGCCCATGGAACTGCCGCAGCCGCAGGAGACGCCGGCGACCCGCCGGCTGGAGGGCGTGACCGTCCTGATCATCGACGACGACGTCCGGAACGTGTTCGCGTTGACCTCCGCGTTGGAACTGCACGGCATGACCGTGCTGTACTCGGACAACGGAGCGGACGGAGTCCGCCAACTGGCCGAGCATCCGGAGGTGGACATCGTGCTGATGGACGCGATGATGCCGGACCAGGACGGCTACGAGACGACGGCGCAGATCCGGCGGAACCACCGCTTCGCCGACCTGCCGATCGTGTTCCTGACCGCGAAGGCGATGCCCGGTGACCGGGAGTCGGCGATCGCGGCCGGGGGTAGCGACTACATCACCAAGCCGGTCGACCTGGACGAGCTGATCGAGATGATGGCGTCCTGGATCGGCCGGAGCCGAGGCGAGGAGAATCCGTGACCCAGATGGCCAAGGCGCTGCTGGTGGACGACCGGCGGGAGAACCTGATGGCCCTGGAGGCGATCCTCCAGGGGCTTCCGGTCCAGTCGGTCGCCGTGGAGAGCGGCGAGGCGGCGCTCAAGCAGCTTCTGGTGGACGACTTCGCGGTGATCCTGCTGGACGCCCAGATGCCGGACATGGACGGCTTCGAGACCGCCACCCACATCAAGCGGCGGGAGCGGACCCGGCACGTGCCGATCATCTTCCTCACGGCGGCGGACAAGGACGCCCAGCTCGCCCTGCGCGGCTACGCGGTGGGCGCGGTCGACTACCTGACCAAGCCGTTCGACCCGTGGGTGCTGCGGGCCAAGGTGTCCGTCTTCGTCGAGCTGTGGGTGAAGACCCGGCAGCTCGCCGCCCAGTCCGACCTGGTGCGGGAGCGCGACGCCCAGTGGCGGGTGCTGACCGACGCGGTGGACGAGGCGACCGCGCTGCTGCGCGCCGAGGACGACGCCGAGTCCCGGGAGCGCGCGGTGGACCTGCTGGAGCAGGCCCGCTGGGGCAACACCGCCTGAGCGTTCAGGCGTCGGCCCGGTCGCCGTGTCCCGTCGCGGCGCGCCGGGCCCGCCACCGTTCGCCGAGGGCGTCGATCTCCTCCTGTACGAACAGGAAGAAGTCCCGCATCTCGGCCACGCGCTCGCCCGCCGGGGTGTCCCGCCCGCGCAGCGCGTCGACCCCGCCGCTGGCGATGTCGATGAAGTTCTTGTAGAGGCCGGTCTTGGTGATCGTGGCCTCGTACCAGGGGTTGGCCGGCATCCGGTAGCGGTCCCGCCGGGAGCCCTTGACCGGCTCGCGGACCAGCATGGCGAACTGGGTGAGGTAGCGCACCGCGCCGGACACGGCCGCCGCGCTGACCCCCAGCCGCTCGCCGATCTCGGCGGCGGTGAGCGGCTCGTCCGCGCTCATCACGGTGAAGAGCACCCGGCCGGCCATGCGGGGGAAGCCGACGTCCGCGAAGGCCATCGCCATCCGTTCGACGAAGAGGTGGACCTCTTCCTCGTCCCGGTGGGGCGGCTGGGTCGTCGGCGTCGTCTCGCTCATCACACCTGATCGTCTCTCAGATCTCACTGTCTTCACAAGTTTGTGAAACGAGCGTAGCTTCCGAAGTATGGAAACTCCCATTGAGGTGTCCGGCCTGGTGAAGACCTTCGGCCGGACCCGAGCGCTCGACGGACTCGACCTGACCGTCCGCGCCGGCGAGGTGCACGGCTTCCTGGGCCCCAACGGCTCCGGCAAGTCGACCACCATCCGGGTGCTGCTCGGACTGCTGCGGGCGGACGCGGGGGCCGTCCGACTGCTCGGCGGCGACCCGTGGCGGGACGCCGTCGCGCTGCATCGCCGGCTCGCGTACGTGCCCGGCGACGTCACCCTCTGGCCCAACCTGAGCGGCGGCGAGGTGATCGACCTGCTCGGCCGGCTGCGCGGCGGGCTGGACCCGAAGCGCCGGGCCGAGCTGCTGGAGTCCTTCGAGCTGGACCCGCGCAAGAAGGGCCGGGCCTACTCCAAGGGCAACCGGCAGAAGGTCGGCCTGGTGGCCGCGCTCGCCTCCGACGTCGAACTGCTCATCCTCGACGAGCCGACCTCCGGGCTCGACCCCCTCATGGAGGAGGTCTTCCAGCACTGGGTACGCCGGGCCAAGCAGGACGGCCGCACCGTGCTGCTCTCCAGCCACATCCTGGCCGAGGTGGAGGCGCTCTGCGACCGGGTGACGATCATCCGGAACGGCCGGGCCGTCGAGTCCGGCACCCTCACCGAGCTGCGCCACCTGCACCGCACCTCGATCGACGCCGAGGTCGCCGCCCCGCTGGACGGGCTGGCCGACCTGCCTGGCGTGCACGACCTGCGGGTGGACGGCAACCGGGTGCGCTTCGACGTCGACTCGGCCGCGCTGGACGTCGCCCTGCGGCGCCTCACCGAGCTGGGCGTCCGCAGCCTGGTCAGCACGCCGCCGACGCTGGAGGAGCTGTTCCTGCGGCACTACGAGGCGGTCCCCGAGGAGCTGACCCGATGAGCGAGCGTCAGCGAGCGAATCATCAGTACAGCGCGGTGGAGCCTCGTGCGGCCGCCGAGCGAAGCGAGGTGGTCGCATGAGCACCCTGACGGGCACCCGCCATCTGGTCCGGCTCGTCCTGCGGCGGGACCGCCTCGTGCTGCCGCTCTGGGTGCTGGTCCTCGCCGTGCTGCCCATGACGTACGCGACAAGCTTCTTCGAACTGTTCCCGACCGACGCCGAGCGGGCCGCGTACGCCGCCGGCACCGCCCGCAACCCCTCGATCGTCGCGCTGCTCGGCCCGGTCTACGGGGAGAGCGTCGGCGCGCTGACCGCCCAGCGCGGCGGCTTCCTGCTGGTCATCGTGGCGCTGGCCAGCCTCCTCACGGTCATCCGGCACACCCGCGTCGAGGAGGAGGCCGGCCGGCGGGAACTGCTCGGCGGCGGGGTCCTCGGCCGGCACGCCGGGCTGACCGCCGCGCTACTCGTCACGTACGCGGCCGACCTGCTGCTCGGCCTGCTCACGGCGGCCGGGCTGGCCTCCACGGGGCTGCCGGCCGCCGGCTCGTACGCGTACGGCCTCGGCACCGCCCTGACCGGCGTGGTCTTCGCCACCCTCGGCGGGCTGGCCGCCCAGCTCACCGAGACCGCGGGCGGGGCACGGGGCATCGGGATCGCCGTCCTCGGCGCCTCGTTCGCGCTGCGGATGGTGGGGGACACCGCCGGCAACGACTGGCCGAGCTGGCTCTCCCCGCTGGGCTGGGCCCCCCGGATCCGCCCGTACGAGGGGGAGCGCTGGTGGGTGCCGGCGCTGCCGCTCGTCGCGTCGGCGCTGCTCGCCGCGGTCGCGTACCCCGTCTCGGTGCGCCGTGACCTGGGCGCCGGGGTGCTGCCGCCGCGGCTCGGGCCGGCCACCGCGGGCCGGGGGCTTGCCGGCCCGTTCGGGCTGGCCTGGCGGCTGCACCGGGGGCAGATCCTCTGGTGGTCGGTCGGCTTCGGCCTGCTCGGGCTGATCCTCGGGGGCGCCGCGGAGGCGGCCGGCCGCTCGGTCGAGGGGAACCCGCAGCTGGAGCAGATCATGGCCCGGATCGGTGGGGCTTCCGGCCTGGCCGACGCCTACCTGGGCGCCACGCTCAGCCTGGCCGGGCTGGCGGCGGCCGGCTACGGCATCCAGGCCGCGCTGCGGATGCGCGCCGAGGAGTCCGCTGGGCACGCCGAACCGGTGCTCGCCACCGGCACGCACCGCTCCACCTGGCTGCTGTCGCACGTGGTGTTCGCGCTTGTCGGTCCGGTGGTGGTGCTCGCCGTGACCGGCCTGGCCACCGGCCTGACGTACGGCCTCAGCGTGGAGGACGTGCCCCGGGAGCTGCCCCGGATGCTCGGCGCCGGGCTGGCCCAGGTGCCCGCCGCCTGGGTGCTGGCCGGCCTCGCGGTGCTGCTCTACGGCCTGCTGCCGAGGCTCGCCCCGGTGGCCTGGGCGGTGCTGGCGGTCTGCGTGCTGCTCGGCCAACTGGGCGCGGTGCTCGACCTGGACCAGTGGCTGCTCGACCTCTCCCCGTTCACGCACACCCCACAGGTCCTCCGCGACACCTGGAGCGCAACCCCCCTGTGGGCCCTCGCAGCCGTGGCCCTGACCCTGGCGACGGCCGGCCTAACGGCCTTCCGCCGCCGCGACGTCCCCGTCACCTGATCCCTCGACCCAGTTGATCATGAGGTTGGCGGCGCCTGTGGAGATCCACATCGCCGCCAACTTCATGATCAACGCGGGACGGCGGGGGTCAGGGGGCTGTTTCGTTGCGGATCATCAGGGCGCTGCGCAGGCCGGTGATGTCCAGGACGCGCAGGAGGAAGTCGCCGACGTTGCTCAGGACCAGCAGGCTCTGCGCGTGGCTGGCCTTGCGGCTGAGCACCACGAGGGTGCCGAGGCCCTGGGAGTCACAGAAGGTGACCCCGCCCAGGTCGAGGACGATGCGCGGCGGAGGGTCGGCCAGCACCTCGTTGACGACTGTCGACAGCTGGGCGGCCGTGAGCATGTCGATCTCACCGGCGAGGCGAAGCACGGCTTCGTCACCCGTCCGGTGTAGCGTGATGGACAGTTCGGCACGATCCACCCGGTCAGCCTATCGCGATCTCGACCAACGGGCCCGTCGAGGCGACCCGCCGGTCGGTGAGCCGCGCCGAACGGACGAGGCGTGAGCCCGGTAACCCCCGGTGCGGGGTGCCTGCCGATCAGCCGCCCGGCGCTGACACAATGGCGGCATCGTGAGCGACACCTTTTCCGCCGGATCCGGCCGCTACCCGGCCGACGCCCCGGCCTCCGAGGCCCTGTTCGACCGCGCCAAGGCCATCGTGCCCGGCGGGGTCAACTCCCCCGTGCGCGCGTTCCGTGCCGTCGGCGGCACCCCGCGCTTCATGGTCCGGGGGGAGGGTCCCTGGCTCTTCGACGCCGACGGTCGCCGCTACGTCGACCTGGTCTGCTCCTGGGGGCCGCTGATCCTCGGCCACGCCCACCCCGCGGTGGTCGAGGCGCTGCGCGAGGCCGCCGCGCTCGGCACCAGCTTCGGCACGCCGACCCCGGGCGAGGTCGACCTGGCCGCGGAGATCGTCGCGCGCACCCCGGTGGAGCAGGTCCGCCTGGTCAACTCGGGCACCGAGGCCACCATGTCGGCGATCCGGCTGGCCCGCGGCTTCACCGGCCGCGCCAAGATCATCAAGTTCTCCGGCTGCTACCACGGCCACTCCGACGCGCTGCTGGCCGCCGCCGGCTCCGGCGTGGCCACCTTCGGCCTGCCCGACTCGCCCGGCGTGACCGGGGCGGCCGCCGGCGACACCATCGTGCTGCCGTACAACGACCTGCGCGCGGTCGAGGAGGCCTTCGCGGCCGAGGGCCCGCACATCGCGGCGGTCATCACCGAGGCGGCCGCCGGCAACATGGGCGTGATCGCCCCGCGCGACGACTTCAACCAGCAGCTCGCCCGGATCGCCCACGCGCACGGCGCGCTGCTCATCGTCGACGAGGTGATGACCGGGTTCCGGGTCTCCCGCGCCGGCTGGCACGGCCTCGACCCGTCCGACGCCGACCTGTGGACGTACGGGAAGGTCATGGGCGGTGGGCTGCCCGCCGCGGCGTTCGGCGGGCGCGCGGAGATCATGGCGAAGCTGGCCCCGGCCGGCCCGGTCTACCAGGCCGGCACGCTCTCCGGTAACCCCCTGGCCTGCGCCGCCGGCCTGGCCACGCTCCGGCTGGCCGACGACGCGCTCTACCGCCGGCTCGACGAGACGGCCGCCACGGTGGGCAAGCTCGCCACCGAGGCGCTGGCCGCCGCCGGGGTCCCGCACCGGCTCTCGTACGCCGGCAACATGTTCTCGATCTTCTTCACCGACGCCGACGTGGCGGACTACGACAGCGCCCGCACCCAGCAGGTGCCCGCGTTCAAGGCGTTCTTCCACGCCATGCTCGCCGCCGGCGTCTACCTGCCGCCGAGCGCGTTCGAGTCGTGGTTCGTGTCGGCGGCGATCGACGACGCCGCCCTGGAGCAGATCGCCGCGGCCCTGCCGACGGCGGCGAACGCTGCGGCAGCGGCAGGACACGGGGGGTAGCAATCGTGAGCGAGACGGTGGTCCACGTGCTGCGGCACGGCGAGGTGTACAACCCGGACGGCATCCTCTACGGCCGGCTGCCCGGTTTCCGCCTCTCCGAGTTGGGCGTCCAGATGGCCAAGGCGGCCGCCCAGGCGCTCGCCGAGCGGACCGTGGTGCACGTGGTGGCCAGCCCGCTCGAACGCGCCCAGCAGACCGCCGAGCCGATCGCGGCGCAGTTCGGCCTCCCCGTCGGGGTGGACGAGCGGCTGATCGAGAGCGCGAACTGGTTCGAGGGCAAGAAGGTCTCGCCGGGCGACGGCTCGTTCCGCGACCCGCGCAACTGGTGGGTGCTGCGCGACCCGGTGACGCCGTCCTGGGGTGAGGCCTACCGGGTGATCGCCGAGCGGATGTTCGCCGCCCTGCACGCCGCCCGGATCGCCGCCGAGGGGCGCGAGGCCGTGCTCGTCTCCCACCAGCTGCCCATCTGGACCCTGCGCCGCTACGTCGAGCGCAAGCGGCTCTGGCACGACCCGCGCAAGCGGCAGTGCGGCCTGGCCAGCCTCACCTCGTTCCACTTCGACGGCGCGAAGATCTCCGGCATCGGCTACTCCGAGCCCGCGGCCCACCTGATCGCGATCTCGCCGACCGCTCGGACGGCCAAGGGCGCCTGATGCGCACCCGGAGGCTCGTCGCCGCCCTGCTCGCCGCCGTCACCGCCGGTACGGCGCTGGTCGGCTGCTCCTCCGGCAGCGAGGAGAGCCGCTGCGAGAGCGACGGCGTCACCATCACCTGCGCTCCCGACCAGCGGTCGAAGACCCCGAAGGTGAGCGGTGAGCTGCTCACCGGCGGCAGCTACGACGTCTCCGAGGCCCGTGGCCAGGTGGTCGTGGTCAACTTCTGGGGCTCCTGGTGCGCGCCCTGCCGGGCCGAGGCCGACGACCTGGAGGCCACCTACCAGGCCACCAAGGCGTCCGGGGTGACCTTCCTCGGCATCAACGTGCAGGACAGCAAGGACAAGGCGATCGCGTTCGAGGAGGGCCGGGCCACCTACCCGAGCCTCTTCGACCCGGCCAGCCGGCAGGCGCTGAACTTCGACATCCCGCCCAACACCACCCCGGCGACTGTCGTCCTGGACCGGGAGGGCCGGGTCGCGGTGGTGATCCGCCGAGCCGTCACCCGGGACGAGCTGCAACCCGTCGTCGAACGGGTCGCGGCCGAGCAGCCCGCCACCGGATCACGCTGATGGGCGAGACGTTCCGCCAGCTCGCCGAATCCGGCCCGCTGCTGCTGGCCGTCGGGGCCGCGGCCCTCGCCGGGCTGGTCAGCTTCCTCTCCCCGTGCGTGCTGCCGCTGATGCCCGGCTACCTGTCGTACGTCACCGGGCTGGCCGGGGCGGACCTGGAGGGTCGGAGTGCAAGGAAGGGCCCCCTCTTAACGCCTCCGGTAGAGGAGGGGTCCCCTGTTAACACCTCCGGCGGCACGGGCGTCGCCGTGGCGGCACCGGCCACCCGGTCGGCGGTCGCCGTCAAGGGGCGGGTGCTGGCCGGCACGCTGCTCTTCATCGCCGGCTTCACCGCCGTGTTCGTCGCCACCGCGATCCTCTTCTCCGGTGTCGGCAAGCTCCTCTTCCAGTACGAGCGCACGCTGGAGATCGTCATCGGCGCGCTCGTGGTGGTGCTCGGCCTCGGCTACCTCGGCGTGATCCCCGGCATGCAGCGCGAGTTCCGTATCCGGCGGCTGCCCGCCGCGGGGCTGCTCGGCGCCCCCGTCCTCGGCGCGGTCTTCGCGCTCAGCTGGCTGCCGTGCACCGGGCCGACGCTCGGCGCGGTGCTCGGCATGGCGACAGTCGACGGGCGGACCGACCGGGCCGTGCTGCTCGCCGTGGCGTACTGCCTCGGGCTGGGGGTACCGTTCGTCGTCTTCGGGCTGGGCTTCCACCGCCTGCTCGGGGTGTTCCGCGCCGTCCGGCGCAACAGCCGCTGGGTCACCCGCATCGGCGGCGCGCTGCTGATCCTGATCGGCGTGGCGCTGGTCACCGGTGGCTGGCAGGACTTCGTGATCTGGTTGCAGACGCACGTGGGCGTGGGCGAGGTGAGCATCTGATGACGAGCGTGGACGACCGGCCGGCCGCCCCGCCCGCCGGCGCGCCCCGGCGCCGGGTCAATCCGGTGCTGGCCCTGCTGCGCAACTCGTGGCGGCAGCTCACCAGCATGCGTACGGCGCTGATCCTGCTCTTCCTGCTCGCGATCGCCGCCATCCCGGGCTCGGTGCTGCCCCAGCGCGGGGTCAACCCGGAGAAGGTCAACCAGTACTTCGTCGACCACCCCGACCTGGCGCCCCGGCTCGACCAGATCGGCATGTTCGAGGTCTTCGGCTCGGTCTGGTTCTCCGCGATCTACCTGCTGCTGTTCACCTCGCTGGTCGGCTGCATCCTGCCCCGGGCCCGCGACCACGTCCGCGCCCTGCGGATGCGGCCGCCGGCCGCCCCGAAGCGCCTGGAACGGCTGCCGCAGCACGCGGTGCTGGAGGCGCCGGCCGCCGCCGACCCCGAGGCGATCGCCGCGGTGCTGCGCCGGCGCCGCTGGCGGGTCACCGTCCGCGGCAACGAGGTCTCCGCCGAGAAGGGCTACCTCAAGGAGACCGGCAACCTGCTCTTCCACGTCTCGCTTGTCGCCGTCCTGCTGGGGGTCGCGCTCGGCTCCTGGTACGGCTGGCACGGCAACCGGATCCTGGTGTCGGGCGCGGACAACGCCTTCTGCAACACCCGCCAGCAGTACGCCGAGGCGTCGCTCGGCCCGCGGGTGGACAGCGCGGACCTGCCGTCGTTCTGCCTCACGCTGGAGAAGTTCGAGGCGGACTACCTGCCGTCCGGCCAGGCGTCCCGCTACTGGGCCACCGTCAAGGTGGACGAGCCGGACGGTTCGGAGCGGACCGCCGGCTTCTCGGTCAACTCACCGCTGCGGCTCGGCTCGGCAAACGTCTACCTGCTCGGCAACGGGTACGCGCCGATCCTCCGGTACACCGACAAGTACGGCCGCACCCAGACCAGCACGGCGCCGTTCCTGCGCACCGGCGACCAGAACGGCACCGAGGAGGGCGTCGCCCTCTTCCCCGACGCGAACGTCGACCCGAAGACCGGGAAGCGCAACCCCGACCAGCAGGTCGCCTTCGACGGGCTCTACCTGCCCACCGCCCCGGACACCGCGCCGTTCGTCTCGTCCCAGTTCCCCGAGGAGCGGAACCCGGCGGTGGTGCTTGCCGCGTACCGGGGCAACCTGGGGCTGGACGCCGGCATCCCCGGCTCGGTCTACCAGCTCGACAAGCGGCAGCTCGGCAACGGCAAGCTGAAGCAGATCGGCGACAAGAAGCTCAGCCTCGGCGAGACGTGGAAGCTGGACGACGGCAGCACGCTGGAGTTCGTCGGCACCCAGCCGTACATCACCATCGCGGTCCGGCACGCCCCCGGCCAGACCATGATGCTTGTCGCCTGCGTGACGCTGCTGCTCGGCCTCATGGGCTCGCTCTTCGGCCGGCGGCGCCGGGTCTGGTTCCGGGTGACGCCCCCGGACGGTGGATCTCCGACGAGCGGTAGTAGCTTGGTGGAGGCCGGTGGGCTGCCGCGCACCGAGCACCCGGGCTTCGCCCCCGAGTTCGCACAGCTCGTCGCCGCGGTCAGCGACGGCGAGCGGGACGACCGGCGGGCGCGAGAAGGAGACGAGTGATGTCCGCACTCTCCGACCAGCTGGTCACGTTCGCGATCCTGGCGTACCTGGTCGCGATGATCAGCCACGCCGTCGAGTACGCCCTGGGCAACGCCCGGAAGGTGCCGGCGGCCGCCCCGGCCCGGGAGCTGGTCGGCGCCGGCGCCGGCGGCCCCGGCGGGACCGTCGAGGAGCCGGCCACCCCCGCCCCGACCCGGCCCCACCGCTCCGCCGCCCGGGCCGCCCTCGCCGGGCGGATCGCCGCCTGGATCACCGTGCTGGCCGCCGCACTGCACCTGGGCGCGGTGGTCACCCGGGGCATCGCCGCCGAGCGGATGCCCTGGGGCAACATGTACGAGTTCGTGCTGACGGTCACCTGGATCGGGGCTGCGGCCTGGCTCGCGGTGCTCTGGAAGCAGCCGTCGTTGCGCCGGCTCGGGCTGTTCCTGACCCTCGTCATGGTGCTGCTGCTGGCGTTCGCCGAGCTGAAGCTCTACGTGCAGGTCGTGCCGCTGATGCCGGCGCTCCAGTCGTACTGGTTCATCATCCACGTGTCGACGATCATCTTCGCCTCGGGCATCTTCCTGCTGGGCGTGGTGCCGGCCGTGGCGTACCTGATGCGGTCCGGCTGGGAGCAGGGCAAGCGGAGCTTCCCGTACACCCTGGCCCGGCGGCTGCCGGCGGCGGCCGGCCTGGAGCGGCTGACCTTCACCCTCCACGCCTTCGCCTTCCCGATCTTCACCTTCGCGGTGATCGCCGGGGCGATCTGGGCCGAGGCGGCCTGGGGTCGCGCCTGGGGCTGGGACCCGAAGGAGACCTGGGCGTTCATCTCCTGGGTGGTCTACGCGGGCTACCTGCACGCCCGGGCCACCCCGAGCGTCAGGCGCAACGTGGCCACCTGGATCGCTGTGGTGGGCTTCCTGACCATGCTGATGAACCTGTTCGGGGTCAACTTCTTCTTCACCGGCCTGCACTCCTACGCCGGCGTCAACTGAGCCGTCCGCGCCGACCGCCGGGAGCCGCGTGGCTCCCGGCGGTCGCGCGTTTCCGGGTCAGCTCATTGTCACCGGGGCGGCGTCGTTCGCCGGGTTGTCATCCACCCGGGGGTAGTCGTCCGCGCGGCGGACCTCGCCGGGGGCCCCGAGCGGGCCGTCAACCCGCAGGTCGAAGTCGAGGAGCCAGGTCTCGCCCGCCGGGAAGACGCCACCGGGCCTGGTGCAGTACCAGCCGCTCGGCACCGTCTCCTCGGTGGCCTCCTCGTCGCCCCCGATCGGCCAGCAGCCCGACGGGGACCTGGTCACCGCCGTGCCGGCCGGCGGCGTGAAGACGAGCCGCGCCGCGCTGTCACCAGACACCGTGCCGTCCGGCACGCCGGGGCCGTCGTTGCGCAGCCCGACCTGGACCTGGACGGTGTCGCCGGGCACACCGGTGGCCGCCGCCCCCAGGGCGACGACGTCGTACGCCCCATGGATCGCCCGCAGGAAGTACTGGCCGGACGGGGACTGGTGCTCGGGACCGATCACGTCCATGGGGTCGCCGACCTGGCGCAGCCGCAGCGGCTCGTCGGCGTCCCGCTTGCCGAACGTCACGCCGGTGGGCAGCGGCCCCGCGGTGACGGTGGGCGCCACGCTCTGCATGATCCGCTTGTCGCCGATCGCGGCCGCCCCGACGGTGGTGACGAACCCGCCCGGCACCTCGTAGCGGCGGCCGGGGATGAGCTGGTCGCCGATGGTGCAGACAACGACGGTGCTCAGCTGGTCGCCGGCGCCGTACCGACAGTTGCGGTAGGCGGCGGGTTCCAGCCCCACCGGGAAGCGCAGGGTGATCCGCAGGCCGTCCACCGCCTGGTCGCCGGAGCTCACCAACGCCACCGGCATGGCGAGCCGGTCGCCGGTGCCGGCGTTGTCGACGTACCGGTCGACCAGGTCGATCGCGTCCGGTCCGGCGTGCACCGTCACGGTCGCCTGCTGTGCCCAGCCGTCGAGGCCGTCGGCCAGGGTGGTGTAGCTGATGGTGCCGCTGGCTCCGTCGGCGGCCCCCGGGGCGGCTCGGAGGACGATCGGCATCGTTCCGTTGACCGTGTCCCACTCGTCCGTGGTGGCGTCCGGGGGCATCGGGCAGGTGACCGAGTTGGCGTCGATGACGCACCAGTCCGGGAAGGTGGCGGTGGCGACGCCGGCCAGGCCGGCCAGGTCGAACGTGGTCCGCGGGTGGAGGGCGTCGGTGCTGCTGCTGATGGAGAGGGCGGCGGTGCGGGCGGGTGCGCCCGCCGTGCCGACGGAGGTGTCGCCAAGCCAGCCGCTCACCCAGCCAGGGCCGGTGTCGGCCGACGCAGGGGTGGGTAGGGCGGTGACCGCGCCCAGCGTGGCCATCGCGACGGCGCCGGCCTGGATCGCGCGAGACGCGCGCAGTGATCTCATCGAACTCCTCGAAGGAAGGTGGGCCGTCCGGGCTGGTCGGCCGGACGGCGCGCTGATCCTATGGAGATGAGCCGACGAAAGTTGCCCGGGTCTACGGCCTTCGCCGGCCCAGCAGATCGACGACCCGGAGGGTCACCTGCATCGTGCGACTGTGCGTCATCCGCCGAACCAGCCGGGGACGTCGAGGCGGAAGACGTCGGACGGGACCATGCGGCGCAGGTCGTCCTCCATGGCCGCGACCCGGTCCGCGCCCAGGGTCGCCGCCCAGCGGTCGCGCAGTTCGTCGAAGAGGATCGCCGAGCGGCGCAGCCCGTCGTGGCCCTTCGCCGTCATCCGGACCAGCTTGCGCCGGGCGTCGGCGGGGTCGTCGGCGCGTTCCAGGTAGCCGAGCGCGACCAGCCGGTCGACCGTCTTGCCGGCCGCCTGCTTCGAGACGCCCAGGCGCTGGCCCAGGTCGGAGGCGGTGGTGCCGGCCGGGCCGACGGCCTGGAGCACGAAGCCGTGTGCCGGCCGCAGGTCGGGGTGCCCCTGCCCTGCCAGTTCGGCGTGCAGGTCGTCGATGAGAGTGCGGAAGCCGGCGAGCAGGAGCAGCGGGAGCACGAAGCCCGGGCGGTCAGGCGTTGCCATGTTCGACAACCCCGTTTACTATTTCGTCAACCACGTTGACTATCGTACGTGAGGGGTACCTGTCATGTCCCGTCCCGTCTTCACCGCCCACACGCCCGACACCGCGCCCGCCGCCGCCCGTCCCACCATGGCCACCGTCCACCGCAAGCTCGGCCACCTGCCCGGCGCGGTGGCCCTCATGGCCGAGTCACCCGAACTGCTCAAGGGCTTCCTCACCGCCAACGCCGTCTTCGAATCCACCGACCTCGACCCGGTCGCCCGGGAGGTCGTGGTGCTGACCGTGGCCACCCGCAACGAGTGCCACCTCTGCGTGGCAATGCACACCGCGACGCTCACCCGGGCCGGCGTCGCGCCGGAGCTGATCGAGGCGCTCCGGGCCGGCACCGCCCTGCCCGACCCGCGGCTGGAGGCGCTGCGCCGGTTCACCGTCGCCGTCCTCGACCACCGGGGCGCCGTGCCGGACGGCGACCTGGACGCCTTCCTGGCCGCCGGCTGGCAGCCCCGGCACGCGCTGGACGTGGTGCTCGGCGTCGGCACGTACACGATCTCGACCTTCGCCAACCGGCTCACCGACGCCCCGCTCGACCCGCCGCTGGCCGCGTACGCCTGGTCCCCGGCCTCCTGAGGCGGCCTCAGTTCCGCAGGAACGGCAGCAGCAGGTCCGCCAGCTCGGCCGGCCGCTCCTCGAAGAGCCAGTGGCCACAGTCCTCCACCACCTCGCCGGTGACCGTGTCGGCGTACCGGCGGACCTGCTCGGCCACCTGCTCACCGAGGCTGGCCCGGGCGCCGACGGCGAGGACGGGCATCGGCAGCTTCGTCGCCCGGTACGCGGCGTTGTCCGCCACGTCCTGGCCGAACGCCCGGAAGTAGGCGAAGCTCGCCCAGAGGTGGGCCGGATCCCGCAGGTGTCGGGCGTACTCCGCCACCTCCTCCGGACCGATGCTGCCCTTGTTGACCATGATCGAGTCGGTGAACCGGTCCACCCAGAGCGGCTCCCGGCCGGTGACGAGTTGCTCCGGCAGGCCGTTTGTCAGGTTGAAGAAGCCGAAGTTCCACACGGCCGGGCCGGCGGCGGTGAGGGCCGGGATCGCGTAGATGCTCTCGTCGGGGATCGGCGCCTCGGTGAGCGCCAGCCGGGAAACCCGGTCGGGATGGGCGGCGGCGTAGGCGTAGGCGACCATCGTGCCGAGGTCGTGACCGACCAGGCGGATGTCCTCGACCAGGCCGAGCGCGGTCAGCAGCCCGTGCAGGTCGGCGGCGACGTTCTTCTTGTCGTAGCCGTCGGTCGGGGCGTCGCTGTCGCCGAAGCCGCGCAGGTCGGGCGCGACCACCTCGAACGACTCGGCCAGCACCGGCAGCAGGTGCCGCCACATCCGCCAGCACTGCGGGTAGCCGTGCAGCAGCACCAGGGTGGGCCCGCTGCCCCCGCGGACGTGGTTGATCGTGATGTCACCGACCCGGGTCCGCTGCTCGGTGAACCCTGCCGGGACCCGTCCGTCGCCCATCGAAGCCCCCTCTCGTCCGGCGGCTCGACTACCCGGTGCGTGGAGAGCCATGCCGGGCGCCGGGTGCGGTCGCGCGACGCTACGGCTCAGCTCACACCACCCGGCTTGGACGCTGGGAACACCGGTGCGGGAGACTGGCGGGCATGGCGGCTCGTGGCTTCCCGTACACCGATCTCAAGGACTTCCTCGCGGCCCTGGAGGCCGCGGGCGAGCTGCGGCGGGTGGGCGTCCCGGTCGACCCCACGCTGGAGATCAGCGAGGTGGTCACCCGGACCGTCCGCGACGGCGGCCCGGCGCTGCTCTTCGAGCGGCCCACCCGGGGCGAGATGCCGGTGGCGATCAACCTGTTCGGCACCGAGAAGCGGATGGCCATGGCGCTCGGCGTCGACACGCTGGACGAGATCGGCGAGCGGATCGGCGCGATGATCAAGCCGGAGCTGCCGGTCGGCTGGTCCGGCATCCGCGACGGCCTCGGCAAGGTCATGCAGCTCAAGTCGCTGCCGCCGCGCAAGGTCAAGACCGCGCCCTGCCAGCAGGTGGTCTACCGCGGTGACGACGTCGACCTCAACCGGCTGCCCGGCCTCCAGGTCTGGCCCGGCGACGGCGGGATCTTCCACAACTTCGGGTTGACCCACACCAAGCACCCGGAGACCGGCAAGCGCAACCTCGGCCTCTACCGGCTCCAGCAGCACAGCCGGAACACCCTCGGCATGCACTGGCAGATCCACAAGGACTCCACGGCGCACCACGCCGTCGCCGAGCGGCTCGGCCAGCGGCTCCCGGTGGCCATCGCCATCGGCTGCGACCCGGTCGTCTCGTACGCGGCGACCGCGCCGCTCCCCGGCGACATCGACGAGTACCTGTTCGCGGGGTTCCTGCGCGGCGAGCGGGTGGAGATGGTCGACTGCCTCACCGTGCCGTTGCAGGTGCCGGCGCACGCCCAGGTGGTGCTGGAGGGCTACCTGGAGCCGGGGGAGCGGCTGCCCGAGGGCCCGTTCGGCGACCACACCGGCTTCTACACGCCTGTCGAGCCGTTCCCCGTGCTGCACGTCGAGACCATGACCATGCAGCGCGACCCGGTCTACCACTCGATCATCACCTCGAAGCCGCCGCAGGAGGACCACGGCCTCGGCAAGGCCACCGAGCGGATCTTCCTGCCGCTGCTCAAGATGATGATCCCCGACATCGTCGACTACGACCTGCCGGCCGCCGGCGTCTTCCACAACTGCGCGATCGTCTCCATCCGCAAGCGCTACCCGAAGCACGCGCAGAAGGTGATGAACGCGATCTGGGGCGCGCACCTCATGTCGCTCACCAAGCTCATCGTGATCGTCGACGAGGACTGCGACGTGCACGACTACAACGAGGTCGCGTTCCGCGCCTTCGGCAACGTCGACTACGCCCGGGACCTGCTGATCACCGAGGGCCCGGTCGACCACCTGGACCACGCCTCGTACCAGCAGTTCTGGGGTGGCAAGGCGGGCCTCGACGCGACCCGCAAGCTGCCCACCGAGGGCTACACCCGGGGCTGGCCCGAGGAGATGACCATGTCGCCCGAGGTGGTCTCGCTTGTCGACAAGCGCTGGAAGGAGTACGGGATCTGATGGCCGTCACCGAGGCCCCGACGGAACGCCCGGGACGGGTCAAGTCCTTCCTCAAGCTGGTCGCGATCGAGCACTCGGTCTTCGCGCTGCCATTCGCGTACCTGTCGGCGCTGACCGCCATGCGGGTCGACGGCGGGCGGGTGCGCTGGCTCGACCTGCTGCTCATCACCGTGGCGATGGTCGGGGCGCGCACGTTCGCCATGGCCGCCAACCGGATCCTCGACCGGCGGATCGACGCGCGGAACCCGCGTACCGCCAACCGGGAACTGGTGACCGGGGCGGTGAGCGTGCGGACGGCCTGGACCGGCGCGGCCGTCGCGCTGGTGGTCTTCCTGGCCGCCGCCGCCCTGCTCAACCCGCTCTGCCTGGCGCTCGCCCCGCTCGCCGTGGTGCCGCTCGTCGTCTACCCCTACGGGAAGCGGTTCACCAACTGGCCGCACGCCATCCTGGCGATCGCCCAGGCGGTCGGCCCGGTCGGCGCGTGGCTGGCCGTCACCGGCACCCTCGACGGCTCCTGGCCGGCCTGGCTGCTCGGTGCCGCAGTCGGCCTCTGGATCGGCGGCTTCGACCTCATCTACGCCTGCCAGGATTCCGAGATCGACCGGGAGATCGGCGTGCACAGCGTCCCGGCCCGCTACGGCCGGCGCTTCGCGCTGCACGCCTCCACCGTCGCGCACGTGGTGACCTTCGCGCTGTTCATCTGGTTCGGCGCGCTTGTCGGCTTCGGCTGGCTCTGGTGGATCGGCCTGGCGCTCACGGCGGTCGCCTTCGGCTACCAGCACCTCGTGGTCAGCCCGACCGACCTGAGCAAGGTCAACCGGGCGTTCTTCACCGCCAACGGCTTCGTCGGCATCGCGCTGTTCGTCTTCGCCCTGCTGGACCTGGTGGTCCGCCTCGACCTGCGCCCCTGAGCGGCGTCACCCGGCCACCGGGTAGCGGGCGCTCTCCAGCGTCCAGTCGACAGTGCCGCGGACCGCGTTGGCCAGCCCGTCGAGGTGGGCGGTGACCGACTCGTCCAGCGCCGGGCCGAACGACGGCACCGCGGCGCGCAGCGCCATGAAGCGGGTCATCTCCGCGCGCCAGCGCGCGGCCACCAGGTCCACCGCGGCCGGCACCGGCACGCCCCGCTCGGCGGCCACCGCCAGCACCAGGTTGTGCCCCCCGGCCGTGGCCCGGTCGCGCTCCAGCGAGGCCAGGTCGTTGTACCAGGAGAGCAGGTCGTTGGCGAGGTCGGCGAGGCGGCGCAGCGCGGGATGGTGGTAGACCGCGTCGGGCAGCGGCCGCCCGGCCGCGAACTCGATCAGGGGGTACGACACGTACGCCGCCGAGGTGGCCCGGCGCAGCTGCACGTACTCGGCGACGCCCGGTGGCCGCCCGGCGACGGTGGCGACCGCCTCCCGCCAGGCGCCGTCCAGGTGGTCGGCCACGGCGTCGGCGAAGCGCAGCCGCCAGCGGGCCGGCATCCGGCGCCGGGGCTCCCGCCACGCCTGGACCAGCAGCCGGCGCAGCGGGCCGGAGAAGCCGGGATGGCGCGCCCGGGGGCCCTCGCGGAGCAGGGCCAGCGCCCCGTCGCGCAGCGCCCGGATCTGCGCCGGGGCCAGCCGGCCCGGCCCCTCACAGGCGTCGTCCACCAGGAAGAACCAGGTGAACAGTGCGGCCAGCGACCGCAGGTCGGGCTCGCTGGCGTCCGGATAGAGGCGGCCGGCGTAACGGGCGAAACCGGCTCGGGCCAGCCGCTCCCGCATGACCGGGTCCAGCGGCAGGCCGAGCCGGTCGAGCTGGCCGACCAGCCACACCTGCACCGCGTCGGCGTGCGGCGACAGCCGCGACGGGATCGGGCACTCGGACCGCAACTCCCGCAGCACCGCCGCCGTCATCACCGGTCCTTCCCTGACCGTGGATCGCCGAAGGGAAGAATCCCACGATCCCGGCACGACCGCCGACCCGGGCGGACAAGCGGGACACTCCGCCGGGGGGTCGTCGCCCGGCGCTCAGCCCGACCAGGCAGGCTGGGCGGTATGCGCGAACCATGGGTGGTCGGCGTCTCCGGTGCCTCCGGCACGCCGTACGCGGCCGCTGTCGTCCGGGGCCTGCTCGACGCCGGCCAGGCGGTGGACCTGATCGTCTCCCGGGCCGCCCGGCTGACCATCCTCGACGAGACCGGGAAGCCGTTCCGCGACGGGCACTGGGCCGAGGACCTGGCCGCCTGGCTGGGCCGCGACCTCGCCGGCGCGGACCTGCGGCACTGGCCGGCCGGTGACCTGGCCGCCGGCCCCAGCAGCGGCTCCTACCGGGTACGCGGCATGGCCGTCGTCCCGGCCAGCACGGCGGCCTGCGCCGGCATCGCCATCGGGCTCTCCAAGGACCTGTTGCAGCGCGCCGCCGAGGTGAACCTCAAGGAGCGCCGGCCCGTGGTGGTGGTCCCCCGGGAGACGCCGGTGACCCGCAGCCACCTGGAGCACCTCATCGCGCTGCACGACGCCGGCGCCGTGGTGCTGCCGGCCAGCCCCGGCTTCTACGGTGCCGGGGCGGCGGCCACCGCCGAGCAGTTGGTCGACTTCGTGGCCGGAAAGGTGCTGGACGGGCTCGGCGTGCCGCACACGCTGTTCCGCCGCTGGTCCGGTGAGCTGGCCGCCGCCAGGCGGGACGCGGACCGGACCTGAACGACGCCGGTCGGAACGCGGACCGGCCGGAGGCTGGCCAGCGTCCCGACCGGCGTCTTCTCAGTACATTCCGGCGTTCGCCGGCCCCGGGCCGGTCGAGGCGGTCGGGCCCATGTTGCGCGCCTTGCCCATGTCCTCCGCCTCGTCCAGCATGCCCTCCCCCTCAAGCAGGGCCCGCACCTCGGATTCCCGAAACCGGCGATGCCCGCCTGGAGTCCGGATGCTGCCGATCCGGCCGGCCGCTGCCCATCTGGTCACGGTCTTCGGGTCAACCCGAAACAGCGCGGCGACCTCACCCGGTGTCAGCAGGCGATCTCCAGTGTCCACAGCCCCCTCCTCGCGTCGACGAAGCCCCCGGCTGAACACACTGCCCCCGGCCGGTGCGAGCCCAGAGCCGTCATGAGGGACGTATGGCAATTACAGCACCAGCGACCTGGCGTGTCCGCCAAACGCGAAAAACGCACACAGTGAGAAGTTAGTAAATGCTACCGGCGCAGAACCCCCGTGACGACACGTTTGTGAATGGCAACGCGATGTCACGTTCAACTGATGCCGGGCGTCAGGCGTTACGCCCGGAAGGATAGGGTCACTCTCCGTGGACGCGATCGACCTGAGCCTCGTGGAGCTGTTGCGGGGCAACGCCCGCCTGTCGTACGCCGAGCTGGCCCGCCAGGTGGGCCTCTCCGCCCCGGCCGTGCACGAGCGGGTCGGCAAACTGGAGTCGGGCGGCGTCATCCGGGCGTACCGGGCCGAGGTGGAGCCGGAGGCCATCGGGCTCGGGGTCACGGCGCTGATCGGGATCGTGGAGGACTCGACCGCGGACACCGACGACGTGCTGGAGGCGTTCCGGCACATGCCCGAGATCGAGTCCTGCTACTTCATGGCGGGCGTCGAGTCCTTCCTGCTCAAGGCCCGGGTGGGCACCATCGCCGAGCTGGAGCAGTTAATCGTCCGGCTGAACCGCACACCCGGGGTGGCCTCCACCCGCACCGGCATCGCGCTGTCGACCAAGTGGGAGAACCGCCCCCAGCCGCTCCAGCCCGCCGCCTCCTGAGCCGCGGGCTCTGGTCCCGGCCGGCCCGGGGCGTTACCGTGCGCCGATGACGACTCCAGGGCGGGGCGCGGCAGTGGTGACCGGGGCGGCCGGCGGGCTGGGCCGGGCCATCGCCGCCGCGCTGCACGCCGACGGTTGGCGGGTGCTGCTCACCGATGTGGACGCCGAGGCCGTGGCCGGCGCGGCGGCGCCGCTCGGCGGCTGGTCCCGCACGCTCGACGTCCGCGACGAGGCGGCGTGCGCGGCCGTGGCCGCCGAGGCGGCCGGGGCGCCCGGCGGTCTCGGGCTCTGGGTCAACAACGCCGGCATCCTGGCCACCGGGCCGTCCTGGGCGCACGACGCGGCGACCCGGCGCCGGCTGCTCGAGGTGAACGCGCTGGGCGCCATGAACGGCACCCACGCCGCCCTCACGGTGATGCGGGCGCAGGCCCACGGGCACGTGCTCAACGTCGTCTCGCTCGCCGGGCTGATCGCCGCCCCCGGCGAGACCGTCTACGCGGCAAGCAAGCACGCCCTGCTGGCGTACAGCCTCGGCACCCTGTCCGACCTGCGGATGGCCGGCGTCCGGGGCGTACACGTGTCGTGCCTGTGCCCGGACGGGATCTGGACGCCGATGCTGCACGACAAGCTCGACGACCCCGGGGCCCTGGCCTCCTTCACCGGGTCGCTGCTGACGCCCGAGCGGGTCGCCGCCCGGGCCGTGCGGCTGGCCCGGCGGCCCCGGCCGGTGGTCAGCCTGCCCCGCTGGCGCGGCGCCCAGGTGCGGCTCCTGGACGCCTTCCCCCGGCTCGCCCTGGCCCTCACCCCGGTGGTCCGGGCCGCCGGCCGGGCCGGCCAGCGCCGGCAGGCACGCCGGGCCCGTCCCGACGCGAGCCCACCTCGCTTGTAACGTTGCCGGCGTGACTCATCTCGACCGGTGTGACGAGGCCAGCCGGAGCTGGGTGACCGAGGCGATCGCCACGGTCGAGGCGGACGCCAACCGCTCCGCCGACACCCACCTCCTGCCCTTCCCGCTGCCCCGGGAGTGGGGCATCGACCTCTACCTCAAGGACGAGTCGGTGCACCCCACCGGCTCGCTCAAGCACCGGCTGGCCCGCTCGCTTTTCCTCTACGGGCTCTGCAACGGCTGGATCGGCCCGGACACCACGATCGTCGAGGCGTCGTCCGGGTCGACAGCGGTCTCCGAGGCGTATTTCGCCCGGATGCTCGGGCTGCCGTTCATCGCCGTCATGCCCGCCTCCACCTCGCCCGAGAAGATCGCCCAGATCGAGTTCCAGGGCGGCCGCTGCCACCTGGTGCAGGACCCCGCCAAGGTGGTCATCGAGGCGCGCTGGCTCGCCGAGGACAGCGGCGGGCACTACATGGACCAGTTCACCTACGCCGAGCGGGCCACCGACTGGCGGGGCAACAACAACATCGCCGAGTCGATCTACGCGCAGCTCGCCCTGGAGCGGCACCCCGTGCCCGCCTGGATCGTGGTGGGCGCCGGCACCGGCGGCACCAGCGCCACCATCGGCCGGTACGCCCGCTACCGCCGGCTGCCCACCAAGCTCTGCGTCGTCGACCCGGAGAACTCCGCGTTCTACCCCGCCTGGCAGGCCGGCGACTGGTCCGTCCGCACCGACAAGGGCTCCCGGATCGAGGGGATCGGCCGGCCCTGCGTCGAGGCGTCCTTCCTGCCCAGCGTCGTCGACCGGATGACGCAGGTGCCGGACGCCGCGTCGCTGGCCGCCATGCGGGCCGGCTCGGCGGTGCTCGGCCGCCGCGTCGGCGGCTCCACCGGCACCAACCTCTGGGGCGCGTTCGGGCTCATCGCCGAACTGCTCGCCGCCGGCCGGACCGGCTCGGTGGTCACCCTCATCTGCGACCCCGGCGACCGCTACGCGCACACCTACTACGACGACGGGTGGGTGGCCGGGCAGGGCCTCGATCTCGCCCCGCACCTGGCCACCATCGACCGCTTCCTGGCCACCGGCGCCTGGCCGGCCTGAGCGGTCAGCGCGGGTCGATCCGCTCGGCCAGCCCCGGGTAGCGCACCACGAAGCCCTCCGGGTCCACGTCCAGGTCGGCCGAGAACGAGCCGCTGGCGTAGCGGACCCGGCCCGGGCCGAGCGAGGTGTAGACCTGCTCGGCGGGGAGCACCGCCAGGCTGGGCAGCAGCACCCAGGCGACGGTGACGGTCCGCGCCTGGTCGGCGGGAGCCCGCTTCAGGTCGAGCCGGCGCACCGGCAGGGTGTTGGTCAGCGGCGAGCCGCCCAGGTCGACGTCGAGCGCCTCGGCCAACCGGTCCGGGTCGTCGGTGCCCGGCAGCCCGGCCGGCGGATGCCCGGCCGCGCGCAGCGCCGCGTCCAGGTCACCCTCCTCGCCGGTGCGCACCCGCCACCCGTCCCCGGTGCGCTCCAGGCGTACGCTCCGCGACCAGCCCGCGCCCTCCGCGGCGACCTCCAGGCGGCTGGTCGACCAGTCCGTGCCCACTGTCAACTGGTAGCGGCAGGTGTACGGGATCGGGTCGACGGCCAGCGCCACGCCCTGCGCGGCGAGCCCCTGCCGATCGTCGAGCAGGACGTGCTCGGAGCCGGCGGTGTCGGTCCGGGACCAGAAGAGCGACTTCGGCATGGTCGGCATGAACCGGACGTTACGCCACCCGGCGGACACCGGCAGCGGATGCGCGAACGCCGCCGCCGAGCGGTGGCTCGACGGCGGCGTCGGTGTTCGCGCCCTGCCTGGTCCGGCGGGGTGCAGCCTGAGGGGTCGGTCAGTGGGTGCGGGCCGGCGGGCGACCGCCGAAGCCCCGCCGGTCGTCGCGCGGCCGGTCGTCCCGACCCCGCGCCTCCGGCCGGAAACCGCCCCGGCGCTCGGCCGGACGGAACTCGCCCCGCTCGCCGAAGCGCCGGTCGCCACGGCCGTCGCGGTCGCCGAAACGCCGCTCGCCCTGCGGGCGGTCCTCGAAGCGTCCGCCGTGGCCGCGCGCGCCGTCCCGGTCGCCGTAGCCGCGGCCGCCGGTGGGCCGGTCGCCGTAGGCGCGCCCGCCGTCCCGGTCGCCGTAGGTCCGGCCGCCGGTGGGGCGGTCGTCGGGCCGCCGGTCGCCGCGGGCGTCCCGGTCGAAGCCGCGACCCGCGCCGGTCGGCCGGTGCTGGTCGCGCCCGGCCCGGTCGGCGGAGTCGCGGTCACCCCAGGGGCGGCCCGAGCCGCGCTCGTCGCGGCCACCGAAGCGCCGGTCGCCGAAGCGCCGGTCGCCGTGCCCGTCGCGGTCGAAGCCGCCCCGCTCCGCGGGGCGTCGCTCGCCGAAGCCCCGGTCGTCGCGGTCGAAGCGCCGCTCGCCGGCACCCCGGTCGTAGCCGCGGCCGCCGGCCGGGCGGTCGTCCTCGCGGCGGTCACCGCGGTCGAAGCCCCGCCCCGTCGGCCGGTCGCCGAAGCGGCGGTCGCCGTCGCGGTGGTCGCCCCGGTCGAAGCTCCGCGGCCGGTCGCCGAAGCGGCGCTCGCCACGCCCGTCCCGGTCGCCGAAGCGGCGCGGGCCGCCCCGGCGCGGCTCCGGCTCGTCCCGGACCGGCACGCCGCTGGGCTCGCGGGCGCCCGTCAGCTCGACGAGCGCGGCGTCGCCGGCGCGGACGCGCGTCTCGGCCGGCTCGACGCCCGCCTTCTCCAGCATGGCCAGCGTGGTCCGGCGCTGCTTCGGCAGCACCAGGGTCGCCACCGCCCCCGACTCCCCGGCCCGCGCGGTGCGACCCGCCCGGTGCAGGTAGTCCTTCGGGTCCTTCGGCGGGTCCACGTGCAGCACCAGCGTCACGCCGTCGACGTGGATGCCCCGGGCCGCCACGTCGGTGGCGACCAGCACGTTCATCCGGCCCTCGCGGAACTCGGCCAGGGTCCGGGTGCGCATCCGCTGGGTCTTGCCGCCGTGCAGGCCGCCGGCCCGTACGCCCACGGCCGCGAGCTGCTCGACCAGCCGGTCGACGCCGAGCTGGGTACGCGCGAAGAGCATGGTGCGTCCGTCGCGGGCCGCGATGGACGCCGCCACGGCGAACTTGTCGTGCGGCGGGATCAGCAGCAGGTGGTGGTCCATGGTGGACACGGCGGCGGTCGCCGGCGCGGTCGAGTGCGTGACCGGGTCGGTCATGAACCGCTTGACAAGCGAGTCGACGTCGTTGTCCAGAGTGGCCGAGAAGAGCAGCCGCTGGGCGTCCGCCGGGGTCTTCGCCAGCAGCTCGGTGACCTCGGGCAGGAAGCCCATGTCGGCCATCTGGTCGGCCTCGTCGAGCACGGTGATCTCGACGTCGTCGAGGTTGCACACGCCCCGCTCGATCAGGTCCCCGAGCCGCCCCGGCGTGGCCACCACGATCTCCACGCCGCGGCGCAGCGCGTCGATCTGCCGGTCGTACGGGACGCCGCCGACGGCGGTCTTCACGAAGATGCCGACCGACTTGCCGAGCGGCACGAGCGCGTCGTTGACCTGCATGGCCAGCTCGCGGGTGGGCACCAGGACCAGGGCGCGGGGGTGCAGCGGCCGGGCCCGGTTGCGGTCGGCGAGCCGGGCGATCACCGGCAGGCCGAAGGCCAGGGTCTTGCCCGAGCCGGTCTGCCCCCGGCCGAGCACGTCGCGGCCGGCGAGGGCGTCGGGCAGGGTGGCCCGCTGGATCTCGAACGGGGCGGTGATGCCCTGCCGGGCGAGCGCCTCGACCAGCTGCCGGGGCAGGCCGAGCGCGGCGAAGTCAGGGGTGTCGATGGTGGGGTCGGCGGACGGGGACGTGCCGGAGGCAGCGAACGTGGTCAAGAAATGCCTTTCGAGCGGGGCGCATCTTCGCGATGGCCCGCCGCGGCTTCGTCACGCCGCCGATTCGCCCGCAAGATCGCCCATGGGCGCGCAACGGGCGCGCCGGGTCAGTGATCTCCACAAGTGTACGGCGGTGCGGCGAACCTGCCACCGCACCGTGAGTGCGTAGTGGGCGGGCTCACCCCGGTCAGCGGGTCAGCGCGGCGCCGGTGATCCCGCTCAGCGCGTCGTTGGCCAGGAAGACCACCACCAGGCTGATCGCGACGAGCAACGCCAGCGCGGCGGCCAGCACGATCACGACCTTCGTGTTGCTGGACCGGGTCGCCGGGGCGTCCTCGGCCCAGCCCTGCGCCAGGATGTGCCCGGTCAGCGAGCCGGAGTTCTCCAGCGGATTGCCCTGGGGAAGGGCGACGGTGGCGAAGCCCGGCCCGTCGGTGCCGCCGTACGCCGTGCCGGCCAGGTCGGGACCGGCCGGCGGGTGGTTCACCGGGCGGCTCGGCGCGGGCACCTGACCGGGCTGGCCGGCCCGGTACCCGGTGGGGTCGGTCGACGGCGGCCAGGACGGCAGGGCCGGTGCCGGCACCACGGGCGGCGCGGTGGGCAGCGGCGGAGCGGAGGTCGGCGCGGCGGCCCGGGCCGGGGCGGCCGGCCCCGGCTGCGCGGCGCCCGGGAACGGCGTCGAACTCGGCACGCCGGCCATGGCGGGCGGCGGCGGGAACGGCGGCGCCGGCATCGGGCCGGGCGGCGGCGGAGGCGCGGGCACCGGCGGGCCGGGCGGCGGCACCGGCGGACCCGGCACCGGGGGCACCGGCCCCGGCGGGGTCGGACCGGGCGGCGGTGCGGGCACCGGCGGCGTGGGCCGGAACGGGGGCTCGGGCGCCGGCACGGGGGGTGCCGGGGAGGGCGGAGTAGGACCGGGCACGGGCGTCGGCGCCGGCTCGGGCTCCGGGACGGGCGGCGTCGGGGGCTGGGCCGGCTCCGGCGGCTGGGCCGGCTCGGGCGGTTCGGGGTTCACCGGGCCCGCCCGGTAGACCTTGGCGCTGCCGGGCGTCCCGCCGAGCGCCGAGGCGACCTCGTCGGCCGAGGCGCGGGTCAGGCCGGGCACCGACGCGCTGGCCCGGGCGTGCCCCACGCCGGCCCGCGGCTGCCTCCCGGGGCCGGCCGCCGGCAGGCCCGCCGGCGCCGGTGCGGCCTCGGCCTCGGGCTCCACCGCGCGGGGCGCGGGCACCGCCGCGGAGCCGGCGGCCCGGGGCGCGGGGGCGACGGGTGCCGTGCCGGCGGGGGAGTCCGCGCCGGGTGCCGGTTCGCCCCCGGTCGAGGTGGTGCCGTCGGCCGGCGAGCGCTCGGCGGCGGCGAAGGCGGACCAGGTCGAGGGTGGCGGGACGGAGGCACCCGGCTGACGCCGGTCCAGCGCCGGGGCGGGCTCCGTCGGGGAGCCACCCGCCCGGTAGGTGTTGCCGGTGGCCGGCGCGCTGGGCCGCTCCCCGTCCGGGGGTGGCGCGGTGGCGCCGGCGACGCTGACCCGGGCCACGGCCACCGGAGGGGCCTGGCTCGGACGCTCCTCGGCGGACCCGGCCGGCCGGTCGGCGGCGTCGGGGACGGGTCCGGGGTGGACCGTCTCCGCCGGAACGTCGTGCTCGCCCATCTCGCCCCTCCGTGCCCACGCTCGCCCCCGACCGTGGCGCCGGCCGGGCGTGCCTGGATCTCACCGTGCCACATTCCGGCCCGGGAGCACAGCCGGAGCGGCGGTTGGTCAGTCGGTGGCGCTCGGGCTGACGGAGGTGCTCTCGGCCGCGCTGCTCGCCGGAGCGACAGAGCTGGTGCTCGGCTCGACGCTCCCGGCTCCCTCGGTGCTGCTCGGCGTCGAGGTCGGCGACTCGGTCGGGCTCGGCGGTGGCGTCGTCGGCGGCGGCGTGGTGGTGCTCGGCGAGGTCGACGGGGTGGGCGTCGGGCTCGACGTGCTCGGCGTCGGCTTCGGCGTGGCCGTCCTCGTGGGCTTGGGCGTGGCCGTCCTGGTGGGCTTCGGCGTCGCGCTGGGCGTCGGCGGGGTGGTCGACCGGGTCGGTGTGGGGACCGGCGCCGGGGTGGCCGGGGCGGGGACCGCGCCGATCACCCGGGTGGCCGCGTAGAGCCGGGACCACCGGACCACCGAGATCTTCACGACGTCGCCGGTGCGCGGCGCCTCGACCATCTTGCCGTTGCCGATGTACATGGCGACGTGGTGGATGCTCGTCCAACTGCTGCCCGAGGCGAAGAAGAGCAGGTCGCCGGGGAGAAGCGCGTTGGGATCGACGGTGCGGGAGCGGGTGGCGTAGTACTGGTCCCGGGAGACCCGGGGCAGCCCCTGGTAGCCGGCCGCCTGGTAGGAGGCGAGCATCAGGCCGGAACAGTCGAACCGGTCCGGCCCCTCGGCCGCCCAGAGGTAGGGGTCGCCGAGCTGGGCGAGGGCGTACCGCACCGCGGCCAGGGCCTTCGGGTCGGCGACCAACCCGCTGACGCTCTGGTTGACGACGTACGGGCTGCCGAGCTGCTGCTCGGCGGCGTCCTCGCGGCGTTCGATCTCCAGCAGCCGCGCGGCGTTGTCCCGGCGGAGCTTGAGCAGCGCCGCTTCCTGCTTGTGCAGATCGGTCTCGACCCGGGTGTACTGCGCGGTCTTCTCGGCGACGCGCCGCTCGGCCGAGGCGTGCGCCTCCCGGGCGACCCGCTCGGCGGCGGTGGCCCGGGCCAGTTCGCCGGTCACCGCCGTGGTGGCGCCCTCGGCCTTGTCGCCGCGGGTGATCCGCTGGAGGTTGGCGAGTTCGCGCAGGTTGGCCCCGAACTCGCCGGGCGGCAGCGCGGCGTCGGCCTTGACCGCGTCGGCGGCGGCGGCCTTCGCGTTCTCCTGGGCCCGGACGAGCGCGTCCTGGGCCTCCTTGAGCCGGGTGGCGGCGAGGGCCAGGTCCGCCTGCGCGGTGTCCCGCTCGCCCTTGATCGTGAGCAGGGTGTCGCCGAGCTGGGCGACCTGCGCGTCGACCTGGGTGATCTGGGCGATCAGCGGGCCGTCGGCCGGGTTGGCCACGCCGGGCGTGGCGCCGGGGAGGCCCGGGGTGCGCCCGCCGGCCACGGTGCCGGGCAGGCCGGGGACGGTGCCGGGGACGCCGGGGACGGCGCCGGGCACGGTGGGCAGCTGAAGGGCGCCGGCGACCCGGGGGCGGGAGCCGGAGTCGGGAATGGTGTCGGGCAGCGGGTCGGCCCAGGCCGGCGTGGCCAGCGCCGCGGCCGCGACCGCCCCGAGCAGAGCGGACCAGAGCGCCGGGCGGAGCACCGGCGAGATCACCGGATTCCGGCTTCGTCGGCGTCGGCCCTGCGTGCTGTCGACCATTCGCTCCCCGTCCCGGTCTGGTGTGTTCCGCGCGAGGTGGGCGCGGTGAGCCAGGACGGTACCGGTGTGTGTTCCGCCCCATCCTGTCTTACCTCACCAACGCAGCTATGTCGATGCGCGGAGCGTGACGGCCGACCGGAAGACCGGTGAAGTAGGTCGCTGCGGTTGACCGGGTCGCCGGTTCGTCCGGCCCGCGACGTACGCTCGACCGGGACCGCAGGTGGAAGGGACGTGGCTTTCGATGGACGCTGGACTCAAGCGCGAGCTCGAAGCGAAGGTCTACGCGGGGGAGCGGCTGACCCGCGAGGACGGGGTGGCCCTCTACGAGAGCGACGACCTCGCCTGGCTGGGGCGGCTGGCGCACCACAAGCGCACCGAGATGAACGGCGACCGGGTGATGTTCAACGTCAACCGGCACCTCAACCTGACGAACGTCTGCTCCGCCTCGTGCGCGTACTGCTCGTTCCAGCGCAAGCCGGGCGAGAAGGACGCCTACACGATGCGCATCGACGAGGCGGTCCGCAAGGCCAAGGAGATGGAGGACGAGCAGCTCACCGAGCTGCACATCGTCAACGGCCTGCACCCCACCCTGCCGTGGCGCTACTACCCGAAGGTGCTCCGGGAGCTGAAGGCGGCGCTGCCGAAGGTCAACCTGAAGGCGTTCACCGCGACCGAGGTGCAGTGGTTCGAGAAGATCAGCGGCCTGAGCGCCGACGAGATCCTCGACGAGCTGATGGACGCCGGCCTGGAGTCGCTGACCGGCGGTGGCGCGGAGATCTTCGACTGGGAGGTCCGGCAGCACATCGTCGACCACGCCTGCCACTGGGAGGACTGGTCGCGGATCCACCGGCTGGCCCACTCGAAGGGCATGAAGACCCCGTCGACGATGCTCTACGGCCACATCGAGGAGCCCCGGCACCGGGTCGACCACGTGCTGCGGCTGCGCGAGCTTCAGGACGAGACCGGGGGCTTCCAGGTCTTCATCCCGCTGCGCTACCAGCACGACTTCGTCGACTCGGCGGACGGCAAGGTCCGTAACCGGATCCAGGCCCAGACCACGATGGCCTCGCCGGCCGAGTCGCTCAAGACGTTCGCCGTCTCCCGGCTGCTCTTCGACAACGTGCCGCACGTGAAGTGCTTCTGGGTGATGCACGGTCTCTCGGTGGCCCAGCTCTCGCTGAACTTCGGCGTCGACGACCTGGACGGCTCGGTCGTGGAATACAAGATCACCCACGACGCCGACTCGTACGGCACGCCGAACACGATGCACCGCGAGGACTTGCTGAACCTCATCTGGGACGCCGGCTTCCGCCCGGTCGAGCGGAACACCCGCTACGAGATCGTCCGCGAGTACGACGCGGCCCCGTCGCTGGCCGAGCGCCGCGCCGAGCCGCAGCAGGTCTGGGCCTGACCGCACGTCGATGAGCACCGAGGAGCAGCCGCGCAGCTTTCCCCGGCGGGACGCCGAGGGACGCATCCTCACCCTGGGCGACCTGCTCGGGGTGAGCCTCGCCGGGCTGGTGATCGGGGTGCTGGCGCTGGTGCTCTTCGAGTGGGCCTTCGCCACGATGGGCGCGGGCGGGTTCGGGCGGACCAACGGCTGGCTCGCGGTGATCCTGCCGCTCTGGCTGTTCTGGGACGACTTCCGGGCGTGGGAGTTCGGCGCGGCCCGGGTGCTCGCGGCGCTGGCCGGGATCGCGGTCGGCGTCCTCGCCGGCCTGCTGGCGGCCGGCCTCGCCGCCGGGTTGCCGCCGCTGGTCTCCGGCGCGCTGGCCGCGGCGGTGTTCACCGTGGTCTACGCGGTGATCTGGTTTCATGGCGTGCACTGGCTGGCCCGGCGGACGGGCTGAGGCGTGAGGAAGAGGGAAGTGGCGCAGTGAGCGCGGCGGTCAAGTACACGCTGGGCCGGATCGGGCTGTTCGTCGGCGTGCTGGCGGCCCTCTGGTTCGTCGAGATGAACATGTTCCTGCGGCTGATGCTGGCGCTGGTCTTCTCCGCCGCGCTGTCGTTCTTCCTGCTCCGTGGCTGGCGGGACGAGATGGCCGGCGAGATGGCCGAGGCGTCGGAGCGGCGCCGCGCCGAGAAGGACCGGCTGCGCTCCGCGCTGGCCGGGGACGACCAGGGCGAGCGCACCGACGAGCGCCGCGAGGGCTGAGCCCTCGCGGGACGGGGCAGCGGGAAACGACGCCGACCGCTAGGGTCGGCCGCCGTGAGTTTCCTGAACACGATCAACGGGTGGCGGACGAAGGTCTTCGTCTGGATCGGCCTGCCGGTCATCGCCGCCATCGGACTGATGCTGAGCGTCACCGACCTCGCCCCGGCCTGGGAGGCGAAGAACGGTGGCGGCACGCCGGGCACGTTCACCGCGGTGAACGAGGAATGCGGCCGGCGTAACTGCGAGTGGCACGGGACCTTCGTCGCCACCGAGGGCGGCGCCCAGCGCGCCGACGTGATCCTCTACGACGCGCCGGACGGGCTGGCGGCGGGAGCCACCGCCCCGGCGCTCGACTCCGGTGCCCGGAAGGGCGTCTTCTCCACGGCGGGCGGCTCGACCTACCTGCTGGTCACCGGGCTCACCCTGGCCGGTGTGGCCGCCCTTGTCGCCTGGGTGGTGATCATCGTCCGGGCGATCCGTCGGCGCAGCCGGCGGGCCGAGCCCGCGGCCCCGCCCGCCTCGTTCGCTCCGTCGGCCTGACCCCAGGCCGGTCCACTTACCGCACCGGCGGGCCCGGCACCGTCCCGAGGGACCGTGCCGGGCCCGTCCCGTCACCAGTTGGTCGAGCCCGGCACCACCGGCCAGGGCCGGTCGGTCGGCTTGATCAGGTACGCGATGCCGCCCGAGCCTGAGGCCACGGTCCCGTTCGCACGGTGCCGCTTGGTGCGCAGCCAGATCTGCTCGAACTGCTCCCGCTTGTAGACGTTGCGCACCGCGTCGTTGGACGAGGACGCGGGGTCGTTGACGATCACGTCACCGTCGGCGGTGAAGCCGACGATCACGAACAGGTGCCCGGACGTGCCGTAGCCCGCCGTGTCCAGCTCGCTGGCCAGGAAGGACTGCGAGGTGATCACCGGGATGCCGGCCTTGATGAAGCGTTCCACCTCGTCCAGCGAGTGCATCCGGGTGACCCGGGCGTCCAGGCCGGGGAAGCTGGCCGCGTACGCGGTGTTGAACGGCCAGTTGCCGGCACCCTCGTACTCGTAGTCGTAGGTCATCCGGGCGGCGTGGTCGACGGTCGGGTCGGCGTAGCTCGGGTCGACCCAGGCGGTGTCCTCGGCGGAGGGCTTCCGGCCCCAGTACTCCACCACCATCTCGGTCGAGGTGGGGGAGCACCAGGCCTCACCGCCGTTGTCGAACTCCGGGTACTCCCCGATGTGGATGTTCTGCGAGTAGCGCGGCACGGCGAGTTCGGTGCCCCAGGCGATGCCGCCCTTGCTCGGTTCCACGGTGAACCGGTCCGGCACGTTGGAGCTCATGGCGCCGAGCATCCAGACCCGCGGCGAGGCGGCCTGCCCCGGCGCCCGGTAGAGGGTCAGCCGGAGCTGGTACGACCGCAGCAGCACACCGGCCTGGGCGTTGTCGATCGAGAAGGTGTCGGTCCAGATGGTCGACCACGGGTCGCCCTGGCCGTCCAGCGTGGCCCGCTTGATGTCCTGGTCCCCGGAGGCCCAGCGGCCCATGACGTACCAGGGGGTCTGCTGCCCGGTGTTGTAGGTTCCGTGCAGCTCGACCTGGATCCAGGTGCCGGCCGGGGTCGCGGCGTTCCACGAGGCGACCAGCTCGCTGGCGTCGAAGCCGACCGTCCGCTCCGGCGAGGTCCAGGTGGCGTACTCCCAGGTCCGGGTCGTGCCGGTGTGCTCGTCGGTGAACTCGGTGGTGCCGGCCGGCTGGCCGATCGTGATGCCGGTGCGGTGCCCGGGGATGGCGTACGTGCCCTCGTGGGTGCCGTCGCGCCAGTCCGGGTACTCCGACCACTCCTGGAAGGTGATCTGCTCGTCGTGCGCGACGACCGGCAGGTTGTTGTCGGCGTGGGCGGGCGCCGTCACACCGACGAGGGCGAGCGCGGCGGCGCCGACGAGGGCGACCGCACGCAGGGCTGGTCTGACCATGTGCACTCCGTTGGTTGGGTAGGGATGGATCACCAGTTGGTGGAACCGGCCACGGCGGGCCAGGCCACCTCGGTCGGTTTGATCAGGTAGACGACGCCGCCGGAGCCGCTGCCGGTGCCGCCGCTCGCGGTGGTCCGCCGGGTCCGCTGCCAGATCTGCTCGAACTGGTCGCGCCGGTAGACGTGCCGGACCGCGGCGTCGCTGGGCGAGGCCGGGTCGTTGGCGATCACGTCGCCGGTGGCGGTGAAGCCGACCACCACCATGAGGTGCCCGGCCGTGCCGTAGCCGGCACCGTCCAGCTCGCTGGCGAGGAAGGACTGGCTGGTCACCACGGGGATGCCGGCGGCGATGAACTGCTCCACCTCGTCGAGCGAGTGCAGCCGGGTCACCTTGGCCTCCAGGCCCGGGAAGCTGGCCGCGTACGCCGTGTTGAACGGCCAGTTGCCGGTGCCGCCGTACTGCCAGTCATAGGTCATCCGGGCGGCATGGTCGACGGTCGGGTCGGCGTAGCCCGGGTCCACCCAGGACGTGTCGGCCGGGGAGGGCCTGCGGCCCCAGTACTCGACCACCATCTCGGTGGAGGTGGGTGAGCACCATGCCTCGCCGCCGCCGCCGTACTCCGGGTACTGGCCGGCGTGGATGTTCTGCGAGTAGCGCGGCACGGCCAGCTCGGTGCCCCAGGCGATGTGCCCGGCGCTGGGGGCGACGGTGAACCGGTCCGGCACGTTCGAGCTCATCGCGCCGACCGAGCGGAGCACCGGCGTGACCGTCGAGGCCGGGTCCCGGTAGAGGGTCACCCGGAGCTGGTACGCCCGCAGCAGCACCCCGGCGGCCGGGTTGTTGATGGCGAACGTGTCCGTGTAGACGCTGGAGGTCTTGTCGCCCTGCCGGTCGACGCTGGTGCGCCGGATGTCGCCGTCGCCGGAGGCCCAGCGGCCCATCACGTACCAGGGGGTGCGGGTGCCGGTGGTGTAGGTGCCCTGGAGTTCGACCTGGAGCCAGGTGCCGGCGGGGGTGTCGGCGTTCCACGAGGTGACCAGCTCGGTGGCGGAGAAGCCGACCTGGGTGAGCGGCGAGGTCCAGGTCCCGTAGGCCCAGGTGCGCCGGGTGTTGCTGTGCGGGTCCTTGTAGAGGATGGTGCCGACCGGGGTGGTGAGGGTCAGGCCGGCCGCCGTGCCGGTGGTGCCGGCGGCGGTGCCGGTCGACCAGGCCGCGCCGGACCACCCCTGCCAGGTGATCTGCTCGTCGTGGGTGACGGTGGTGGTGGTCGCGCCGGCCGGCGCGGTGGGGGCGAGGAGGGCGAGCGCGGTGGCGCCGGCGACGGCGACCGACCGCAGGGATGTCCGGTCCATGGCAGCTCCTCCAGGAGGACGGCATCGTTGCCGTTCACTGTCGCGCCTGGAGGGAAGTTTCGCCAGAGGTTCACGCATGGAAAATCATTGCCGGCGTGAGGATCCGGTCGGGATGGAAGGCAGACAATCATGGATGTTGATATGACCATGTGACTCCTGGTGAAGTGTGCGGACAACGGGATCTCCCGTACCCCGAGGAGGTTGTCCATGGCCCTCCGCACGTCCCCGCTCCGCCGCCGGCTGGCCCTCGCCGCCGCCGTCGGCCTGACCCTCGTCACCGCGCTCACCGGCCCGGCCGCCGCCCGGCCCGCCCCGGACGGTGATCCGGCCGCCGTCGCCTACCGGGTGCTCGGCCCGCGCACCCTCGCCGACCGCAGCGCCGTCGCCCGCACCGGCGCGGCGATCGACCACTCCGAACACGGCGTCCTGCACGTCACGGCGACCACCGCCGAGGCCGCCGCGATCACCCGGCTCGGCTTCCGGCTGGAGAAGGACGTCGCCCCGGCCCCGGCCGCCGGCGCCGTCGCCTACGCCTTCCCGCCCGCCGACTCCAACTACCACGACTACGCCGAGCTGACGGCCGTGGTGAACACGGTGGTCGCCGACCACCCGGCGATCGCCCGCAAGCTCAGCATCGGCCGGTCCTACCAGGGCCGGGACCTGATGGCCGTGAAGATCTCCGACAACGTCGGCACGGACGAGAACGAGCCGGAGATCCTCTTCAACGCCCAGCAGCACGCCCGCGAGCACCTGACCGTCGAGATGGCGATCTACCTGCTCAACCTGTTCACCGACAACTACGGCACCGACTCCCGGATCACCAACATCGTCAACTCGCGGGAGATCTGGATCGTCCCCACCGTCAACCCCGACGGCAGCGAGTACGACATCGCCACCGGCTCCTACCGCTCCTGGCGGAAGAACCGGCAGCCGAACAGCGGCTCCTCGTACGTGGGCACCGACCTGAACCGGAACTGGTCGTACCAGTGGGGCTGCTGCGGTGGCTCGTCCGGCTCGACCTCGTCGGAGACCTACCGCGGCCCGTCCGCCTTCTCCGCGCCGGAGACCGCGGCGCTGCGCAACTTCGTCAACGGCCGGGTGGTCGGCGGAGTGCAGCAGATCAAGGCGAACATCGACTTCCACACCTACTCGCAGCTGGTGCTCTGGCCGTACGGCTACACGTACAGCAACACCGCCACCGGGATGAACGCCGACCAGTACAACACCTTCGCCACCATCGGCCGGCAGATGGCGTCCAGCAACGGCTACACCCCGGAACAGTCCAGCGACCTCTACATCGCCGACGGCACCAGCATCGACTGGATGTGGGGCGCCCACAAGATCTGGGCGTACACCTTCGAGATGTACCCCGGCTCGGCCTCCGGGGGTGGCTTCTACCCGCCCGACGAGGTGATCCCCGCGCAGACCTCCCGCAACCGGGAGGCCGTGCTGCTGCTCTCCGAGTACGCCGACTGCCCGTACCGGGCGATCGGCAAGCAGAGCACCTACTGCTGACGCGATGCCCCGTGGGGGTCCCGGCCGGGGCCCCCACCACCCCTCCCGTCCGGACGATCTCCGCTGGTCGTGCGCTACGGTGGCACCGACCAGACCGCAGCGAAGCCGGTGTGAAACCGGCGCTGTCCCGCAACTGTGATGCCCCGCACGCGGCGCCGGCCTCCGCCGGCGCCGACGACTGTGGGGACGAGCCAGGTCGCCTGCGGCCGGTCGCGACACGCGCTCTCGAGGAAGGGCGCCTCGCGGACGGGCCCGCCCAGGCGGTCCCTGTCGGCGAAGCACCACGCTCCTCGACCGACAGGAGGACCGATGTCCAGACGTACCCCCCGGCTCTTCGCCGCCGCCCTCGCGGTCGGCGCGCTGCTCCTCGGCGGCTGCGCCGAGAAGACCTCGAACGACACCCCCGCCGCCGGCGGCAGCTCGGCGGCCGCCTTCCCGGTCACCGTCGGCAAGCTGACCCTGGACAAGCGCCCCGAGAAGATCGTCTCGCTGTCGCCGTCGGCGACCGAGATGCTCTTCGCCATCGGCGCCGGCAAGCAGGTCACCGCCGTCGACGACAACTCGAACTACCCGGCGGAGGCGCCGAAGAGCGACCTCTCCGGCTTCCAGCCGAACGCCGAGGCGATCGCCGGCAAGAGCCCCGACCTCGTGGTGCTCTCCAACGACACCAACAAGATCGTCGACCAGCTCACCACGCTGAAGATCCCGGTGCTGCTCACCCCGGCGGCGGCCACCCTGGACGACACGTACCAGCAGATCACCGACCTGGGCAAGCTCACCGGCCACCCGGCCGAGGCGGACGCCGTCACGAAGAAGATGAAGGACGACATCGCGGCGCTCACCAAGGACCTGCCGCAGCGGGCGAAGAAGCTCACCTACTACCACGAGCTCGGCCCGGAGCTGTACAGCGCGACCAGCAAGACCTTCATCGGCTCGATCTACGCGCTCGCCGGCCTGGAGAACATCGCCGACCCGGCGGACGCCGACGGCAAGAACGGCGGCTACCCGCAGCTCTCCCAGGAGGTCATCGTCAAGGCGAACCCCGACTTCGTCTTCCTGGCCGACACCAAGTGCTGCAAGCAGAACGCGGAGACCGTCAAGGCGCGCAGCGGCTGGGCCGGCGTCACCGCCGTGAAGAACAACCAGGTCGTCGCCCTGGACGACGACATCGCCTCGCGCTGGGGCCCGCGCGTGGTCGACCTGCTCAAGGCGATCGTCGACGCCACCGCCAAGGTCCCGGCCTGACGGTGACCGTGCGACCGGCGGACAACGCTCACCGGCCGGCCGGGACGCCCGACGCGTCCCGGCTGGCCGGCGTGCCCGAGCACGGGGTTGCGGGTGAGCGGCCGCCGGCCGGGCCGGGTGCGACGGCCCGGCCGGCGGGACTCCGCACCCGGTGGCTGCTCGCCGGTCTCGGCGCGGTGCTGGTCGCGCTCGTGGCCGGTGTCTCGCTCGGCCCGGTCAGCCTGCCCCCGGGCAGCGTCGCCGCCGAGCTGCTCAACCTGCTGCCCGGCGTGCACCTGGACAGCGGGCTCAGCGAGCGGGAGATCGCCATCGTCACCGAGCTGCGGCTGCCCCGGGTCGTGCTCGGCCTGCTCGTCGGCGCCCTGCTCGCCCTGGCTGGCGGCTGCTACCAGGGCGTGTTCCGCAACCCGCTCGCCGACCCGTACCTGCTGGGCGTGGCGGCCGGGGCCGGCCTGGCGGTGACCGCCGCGATCGCGCTCGGCGCCGGGGCCGGCGGGTCGCTGACCGGGATGCCGCTCACCATCCCCCTCGCCGCGTTCGTCGGCTCGCTCGGCGCGGTCGTCATGACGTACCTGCTCGGCGCGGCCGGCGGGCGGGACCGGTCACCGGCCACGCTCATCCTGGCCGGGGTGGCGGTCTCGGCGTTCCTCTCCGCCGGGCAGACCTACCTGCTGCAACAGCACTCCGAGAGCATCCAGCAGGTCTACTCCTGGCTGCTCGGGCGGCTGGCCACCGCCGGCTGGCACGACGTCCGGCTGGTCCTGCCCTACTTCGTGCTCACCGCCGTGGTGGTGCTCCTGCACCGGCGCGAGCTGGACGTGCTCTCCGTCGGCGACGACGAGGCCACCAGCCTGGGGCTGCACCCGCAGCGCTCCCGCTACCTGCTGATCGCCGCCGCCTCGCTGGGCACCGCCGCCGCGGTCTCCGCCTCCGGCCTCATCGGCTTCGTGGGCATCATCGTGCCGCACACCGTCCGGCTGCTCGCCGGGTCGAGCTACCGGGTGATCCTGCCACTGTCGATGCTCTTCGGCGGGGCGTTCCTGGCGCTCACCGACGTGGTCGCCCGTACCGCCGCCGCCCCCGCCGAGATCCCCATCGGCGTGGTCACCGCGCTGCTCGGCGGCCCGTTCTTCGTGCTGGTCCTGCGCACCGCCCGCCGGGTGCTCACATGAGCGCGCCCGCCGTGGAGCTGCGTGGCCTGCGTGTCGAGCTGGGCGGCACGCCGATCCTGGCCGGCGTCGACCTGGCGGTCGCCGTCGGCGAGTGGGTCACCGTGATCGGCCCGAACGGCGCCGGCAAGTCGACACTGCTGCGCGCCGTCGGCGGCCTGCTGCCCGCGCCGGGCGCGGTCTCCCTCTTCGGTACGCCGATCAACTCCCTCCGCCGCCGCGACCGCGCCCGGGTGGTGGCCACCGTGGCGCAGTCCCCGGTGGTGCCGGCCGGCATGTCGGTCTTCGACTACGTGCTGCTGGGGCGCACCCCGTACATCCCGGCGCTGGGCCGGGAGTCGGCAGCCGACCTGGCCGCCGTGCACGAGGTGCTGGACCGGCTCGACCTGGGCGCGTTCGGCCATCGCGAACTGGCCACCCTCTCCGGCGGCGAGCGGCAGCGGGTCTTCCTGGCCCGGGCGCTGGCACAGGGCGCCACCCTGCTGCTGCTCGACGAGCCGACCAGCGCGCTGGACATCGGTCACCAGCAGGAGGTGCTGGAGCTTGTCGACCAGCTCCGCCGGCAGCACGAGCTGACCGTGCTCGCCACCATGCACGACCTCTCCATCGCCGGCGAGTACGCCGACCGCCTGGTCCTGCTCGCCGAGGGCCGGGTGGCCGCCGCCGGCCCCCCGCAGGAGGTCCTCACGGAGCCCCTGCTGGCCCGCCACTACCGAGCCAACGTCCGGGTGATCCCCGGCGACCACGGCCCCCTGGTGGTCCCGGTCCGCCCCCGCTGACCCTCCCACCCGCGATCTTGCACTTTCTGCCCCGACGAAAGGGGCGTAAGCCGCGCCACGAGGGCCGCAACTGCAAGATCGCCGGGGCGGGCAGGGCTCAGCGGAGGGCGGTTATCGAGAAGAGGGCGCCCTGGGGGTCGCGGAGGGCGGCGCTGCGGCCGGCCGGGTTGTCCCTGGGCGGCACCAGGATGGTGCCGCCGAGTTCCGCGGCGCGGGCCGCGGTGGCGTCCGCGTCCTCGACGGCGAAATAGACCGTCCAGTACGCGGGCAGGTCCTGCGGCAGCGGCTCCAGCTGCGGCATCATGCCGGCGACGATCCGGGCGCCGCACCGCCACCCGGTGTAGGTGACCGGGCCCGCCTGCTGCTCCTCGGGGTGCCAGCCGAACACCAGCGCGTAGAACTCCTTCGCCCGGTCGGGGTCGGGGGTGACCAGCTCGTTCCAGCACATCGAGCCGGGAGCGTTGAACAGTTCCGCGCCGCGCATCGCCATGGGCTGCCAGACGCTGAACACCGCCCCGGCCGGATCGGAGAGGACCGCCATCCGGCCCTGCTCGAAGACGTCGAACGGGGAGACCACCACCTGGCCGCCGGCCGCCTCCACCCGGGTGGCGGCCAGGTCCGCGTCGTCGGTCGCCACGTACGTCGACCAGATCGGCACCTGCTCGGGGGCGGCCGGCGGCCCGACCCCGGCCACCGCCCGGCCGCCCTTGAGGAATGTGGTGTAGCCGCCGGCGGTCGGCTCGTCGGACACCCGGCCGGTCCAGCCGAACAGCTCCGGGTAGAAGCGCTTCGCGTCGTCCAGCCCCGGGGTGGCCAGGTCGGTCCAGCAGGGCGTGCCGGGCTCCACGCCGTCCACGCTGACCCCTCTCGCCGGGGGCGGCCCCGCTGGCACGCCCTGCCGGCATCGTGGCACCGCCGCACCGACCGCCGGGCCGGAACAGGACAAAAGGTCAGGTGAAGCGCCGTCCCTCGTCCCGTCGGTACGCCCACCCGGCGACCGCCGCGAGCGCCACCACCCAGACGACAAGCATCACCATGGCCCGCGGGTCGGGTCGCCAGTCGGTGACGGCCGCCCAGATCAGCTCGACGGCGCCGCGGGTCGGCAGGTAGGGGGCGACCGCCTTGATGAAGCCGGGCGCGTCGTCCGGGCCGGAGAGCAGGCCGCCGCCGAAGGCCAGCGGGAAGAACACCACCTGGGCCACCACGACCGCCGCCTTGCTCGGCAGCGAGTAGCCGATCGCCATGCCCAGCAGGGTGAACGGCACCGAGATCACCGCGACGGCGGCGAGGCCGAGCAGGAACTGCGTCGTGGTCACCCGGGCCGCGGTGCCGACCGCGGCGATCACCACCACCGGGATCATCGACAGGTAGGTCAGCACCAGGCCGGCCAGGATCCGCCCGGCCAGGCGCGGCGCCGGCCCGGCCGGCAGGGTCCGGGTGTACGGGTTCCAGGGCTGGTCGCGGTCCTCGGCGACGCCCACCCCGTACTGGAAGATGTTGGCGCTCATCACCGCGAAGGTGATCATGGCGGCGGTGGCGTAGGTGGCGCCGACGGCGTCGTCGCCGGCGAACGGCACCACGAAGAAGAGCATGGCGGCGGCGGGGAAGAAGGCGCTGCCGACCACCGCGACCGGGATCCGGACGATCTCCAGGAGCTGGTAGCGGGCGTGGACCAGGGCGAGCGGCACGACGGTCTCCTAGGCGGGGGTGGGTGCGGGCCGGTCGTCGGCGGTGAGGGTCAGGAACGCCTCCTCCAGCGAGGTGGGCCGGACCTCCAGGTCGCGGAACGCCACGCCGGCGGTGACGAGGTCGCGGACGAGCTGGTCGGCGTCCGTGGTGAGCAGGTGGGTGCGGCCCTCGGCGTGCTCGGTGGCCACCACGCCGGGCAGCCGCGGCAGGTCGTCGGCGACGAGGCTGACCCGGCGTACGCCCACGATGCCGCGGATGGCCGCCACGGAGTCGTCGGCGAGCACCCGGCCGCGCCCGATCACCACCACCCGCTGCGCCAGGGCCTCCACCTCCTCCAGGTAGTGGCTGCTCAGCAGGACCGTGCCGCCCTCGGCGTGGAAGCCGCGGACGGCCTCCCACAGGGTGTGCCGGGCCTCCACGTCCAGCCCGGTGGTCGGCTCGTCGAGGACCACGAGGCGGGGTCGGCCGACGAAGGCGAGCGCCACCGCGAGACGCCGGCGCTGCCCGCCGGAGAGGCCGCCGGTCTGCCGGCGCACCTGGTCGGTGAGGCCGAACCGGTCGAGCAGCTCGCCCCGGGGCACCGGGTCGGGGAAGTGCGCGGACACGAAGTCGACCACCTCGCCGACGCGCAGCGTGCCGGGCAGGCCGGTCTCCTGCGGGGTCACCCCGAGCTGCCGCCGGCTCGCCGGGTCACGCGGGTCACCCCCGAGCAGCTCGACCCGGCCGGCGGTGGGGCGGCGCAGCCCCACCAGCAGGTTGAGCAGCGTGCTCTTGCCGGCGCCGTTCGGGCCGAGCAGGCCGACCAGCTCCCCGGCACGGACGGTCAGGTCGACACGGTCCAGGGCCAGCACCTCGCCGTAGCGGCGGCTGACCTGCTCGGCGTGGGCCAGGATCATCTTCAGGCTCCTCGGGGGTTGCGGTCCCGGACGGGCATGCCCCCACCTGTGTACCGTGCCGGCGCGAGTTTCACCGCCCCCCGCGGGCCGGTGCCGATCGCCTACTGTGGAGGCTCCGTTCTCCGGCCGCGCCGGCGACGGGTGGTTGACGACTGGACACTGGGGAGGGTCCGTTGACGAGTCCGAGCAGGAACCTGGAGGTCCGGCCGGAGGCGCTGACCGCCTTCGCCGCCGCGTCCCGCGACCGGGCCGGCCGCTTCCGCGAGCTGCGCCGGGTCTTCCACGACGGGCACGTCCCCCGGCACAGCTTCGGCATCATGCCGGCGTCGTTCAGCCTGGCCGCCGCGTACGCCGAGCAGTTCGAGGCGTGCCTGCAGGGGCTGGAGGACGGCGCCGAGGTGATGGCCGACATCGCCGAGGGGATCAGCGACACGGCGGACGCCTACACGGGGACCGACGTGGCGACCACCGACATGTTCACGCCGGGCGCCTGAGGGGACCTCATGAGCACCGAGGCGTTGCAGCGCAACAAGACCTACTTCGAGCAGATCGTGTCGGGCACGCCCGACCCGTTCAAGCCGCTGTCCAACGCGGTGCTCTGGCCGTTCGAGCAGCTGCTGGAACTGGTCGCCGGCGAGCCGGACGACCTCATGCGGGCGGCCCAGCTCGCCCTCACCACAGGCGAGGCGGTCCGGCAGATCGCCGGCGACCAGATCGCCGACCGGGCCCGGCTGCGCGGCGCGTGGGACGGTGACGCGGCGGAGAAGTTCCACGCCTCGATGGAGTCCGTCGAGGAGGCGATCGAGGAGCTGGCCAAGGGTCTGGACGGCACCAAGGAGGTGCTCGTCGACGCGGCGAACGCGGCGGTCGACGCGTTCAACCTGCTGGTCGAGCTGATCCTGGAGTTCCTGCTCTGGTTCCTCACCGAGGTGATCATCGCCGCGGTGGCGGCCGTGCTCAGCGCGGGCGTGACGCTGGCCGCCACCGTGGTCCGGGTGCTGGCCCGGCTGGCCACCACTGTCGGCCGCATGGTCAAGATCGTGGCCCGGTTCGCGGAGATCCTCACCAAGCTGGTCACCAAGCTGGAGCGGGTCGCCGCGCTGCTCATGAGGTACCGCCAGGTGGTGCTGGAGCTGAAGCAGGCCAAGAAGGCGTACCGGCTCTGGAACAAGTCCGGTTACGGCCGGGAGGCGTTCACGTTCATGGCGAAGCGGACCGCCATCCTCTTCCCCGGCAAGTTCGCCATCAACCAGGCGTCCCCCGTGAACATCCCCGGCATCGGCGGCGCCCTGCTCGACACCGGGGTCGGCCTGCACGACGTGTCCGACGGCCACAAGGACCGCAACTACCTGGTGGACGGCACGTACTCGGAGGACCTGGGGCCGTACACCAAGGGTGTGCAGAACGTCTTCGACTCGATCGTGAACTGAGAGGCAGCCATGACCTTCCCGGCCCTGGACCGGATCGAGGCGCTGGCCCGCAACCTGGACGGGTGGCAGCGCGAACTCGGCGCGCGGATGGCCGAGCTGGAGCAGAGCAGCGCCGAGGGGGTGAGCGACTCCGGCCTGGTCACCGTCACCGCGGCTGCCGACGGCAGGATCCTCTCCACCGAGGTCAACGCACGCGCCATGCGGTTCGACTCCTACACCCTGGCCGAGGAGTTCACCGCCGCGGCGAACCGTGCCCAGGAGGCCGCCGCCGCCCGGGTCCGGGAGATCGTCGGCGAGGTGATGGGCAACGCGCCGGCGGCGGAGCGGCCCGCCGACGACGGCTACGGCCACGACCGATACTGAGCCGATGGAGCCCACGGGATACCGCGACCGGATCGGCCGGCTCGTCGAGCCGGGCGAGCGGGTGCTGGCGTACGCGAAGGCCGAGCCCGCCCACGGGGCGCCGCCGCCTCCGCCGGCCGACGCGGCGAAGCCGGAGGCGCCAGCCGGCCGGGTGAGCGCCGGGGCGGTGCTGCTCAACCTGATCTCACCGCTGGTCAGTTGGGCGTGGGGCGACCGGCTTGTCGACCGGGTGGTCTGGGGGATCGCCGGACGCGGCGCCCCGGGCTCCGCCGCCTCCCGGCTGCGCCACGCGCTGCGCCCACCCAGGCCCGACCTGGCGGCACGGGACACCCTGCTGGTGGCCACCGACCGGCGGCTGCTGGTCTGCGTGAGCGGGCCCATGAAGCTGCTGTCCAGCCGGGCGGACGACGAGCGGTCCGTGGCGGAGACCGGGATCGCCTGGTCGGCGTCGCGGACCGAGGTGGCGTCGGCCCGGGTGGGCTGGCACCGGTTGAACCCGAAGCGGCTGCGCCTCGACTTCGCCGACGGCTCCTGGCTGGCGTTCACCGTGCCGATCGCCGAGTCGGGCCGCCCGCTGCGCGACGTCGCCGCCGCGCTCTCCGGCTGACCGCCCGACCGGCCACCCGCCGGCTGAGCAGCGGCCGGGCCGAGCGGTCCCGCCGGGCTGGGTAGCGGCCGGGTCAGCCGGCCAGCGGCTCGGGCAGCGGCTCCCGGTGCAGCACGGCCAGCCGGGACACCGCCCGGGTCAGCACCACGTAGAGGCGGTGCAGGCCGCGCGGCTCGGCGGCCACGATCGCGGCCGGCTCGACGACCACCACGTGGTCGTACTCCAGGCCCTTGACCAGCGTCGCCGGGACCACGGTGACCCGCGCCGCGGCCTCCACGTCGTCGGCGGTCGCGGTCTCGACGCCCGCGTCGGCGAGGGCCGCGCGGAGGCGGTCCACCGCGGCGTCGGCGGCGATCACGCCGACCGAGCCGTCGTGGGCGAGCGCCGCCCGCACCTCGGCCACCGCGGCGGCCGTCAGGTCCTCGACGGTACGCACGTCGAGCGTCCCGTCCCGGCGCAGCGACTGGGCCGGCGGCACGTCGACGGCGAGTGCCGGCAGCAGCCGGTTCGCGAACGCCACCACGGCGGCGGGCACCCGGAAGCCGACGCTCAGCGGCACCACCGCCGCGTCCGGCTTGCCCAGGTGGGTCAGGGACTCCCGCCAGTCGGTGGCCGCCCAGGGGGCGGTGCCCTGCGCCAGGTCGCCGAGGAGGGTGATCGAGCCGTGCTCGCTGCGCCGGGCGATGGCCCGGCACTGCATGGGGGAGAGGTCCTGCGCCTCGTCGACCACCACGTGTCCGAAGCTCGCGGGCCGTTCCAGGAGCCCGGCGGCCTCGTCGATCAGCACGGCGTCCGCGGCGGTCCACCGGGTCGCCTTCGGGGTACGCCCCACCGCGCCGGACCGGAACAGCTCCTGCTCCTCGGCGGTGAGCAGGCCGTCGGCGGCGGCGGCGAGCGCCTCGGGGTCGGTGCGCAGCCGGTGCAGCAGTCCCTCGGGGGTGAGCGCCGGCCAGACCGCGTCGAGGAACTCGGTGACCGGCTTGACCCTGCTCATCCGGCGCAGCCAGGCGTCGCTGGGCGACTCGGCACGGCGGGCCTCGGACTGGCGTTGCAGCAGCCCCACGAGGCGGGCCAGGACCCGTTCGCGGCCGGTCGTGTACGGCAGCCCTTCGCGGCGGGTCTCCTCGACCAGCCGGTGCAGCGGGTCGAGGCCGATCCGCCAGCGGAAGGAGCCGTCCGAGACCATGATCGGCTCGGTGGGCGTGCCGATGTGCGCGTCGACGGCGCGGCGCAGCACCTCGGCCAGCCGGATGTCGTGCTTGAGCGTCGCCACGGCGGGGTCGTCGACCGCGCGGACCGGCACCCGGGCGACCAGGTCCTCCACGGTGGCCTGCTCGACCTCGACCTCGCCGAGCGCCGGCAGCACCGCCGCGATGTAGGACAGGAACGCCCGGTTCGGCCCGACGATCAGCACCCCCGACCGGCGCAGCCGCTCCCGGTGCAGGTAGAGCAGGTACGCGGCGCGGTGCAGCCCGACGGCCGTCTTGCCGGTGCCCGGTGCGCCCTGGACGCAGATCGAGTCGGCCAGGTCGGCCCGGACCAGCTCGTCCTGCTCGGGCTGGATGGTGGCGACGATGTCCCGCATCGGGCCGACGCGGGGGCGCTCGATCTCGGCGGTGAGGATCCGGCTGGCGGTGCCCAGCTCCTCGCCCCGGTCCAGGCGCTCGTCCTCGAAGCTGGTCAGCACGCCGGCGCTGAACCCGAACCGGCGCCGCACCGCGACGCCCTGCGGGTCCCGGGCGCTGGCCCGGTAGAACGACCGGGAAACCGGGGCCCGCCAGTCCAGGACCAGCGGCTCGCCCAGCTCGTCGGTGACGTGCCGGCGCCCGACGTGGTAGTCGCGTCCGGCGTGGTCGGGATCCAGGTCACCGAAATCAAGCCGGCCGAAGAAGAGCGGGGTGGTGGGGTCGTCGGCCAGTTCCTTCACCCGCCGGGCCATGTGCCGGCCGAGCTGCTCGGCGGTGTACGCGTCCCCGGCCACCTTGTCGCCGGTGGCGAAGAGGGACTCGGCGCGCTCCCGCATCCGGCGCAGCGCCGCGCGGGAGGTGTCCAGGTGGGCGCGCTCGGCGTCCAGCTCGGCATCCAGTGTCTGTTCTTGGGCGTGCAGGGTCATCCACGTACTCCTCGTCACGGGGAACAACGCTGCCGCTCGCGTTTCCGACCTCCGGGTCGGCGCGGGGACGTCCTGTGCGGTGCTACTCACCACGGCCGTCAGGCGGGACAGAGCAGCTTACTCCGGTCGGGTCGGCGGGCAACCGAATTTCCCCGGGCGCCGCCCGGCGCGGGATCATGGGTGGCATGACCGACGCGCGTCCGGAGCAGCACCGGGTGACGATCAGCGACCCGCAGGTGATGCGTGCCCTGGCCCACCCGGCCCGTATGGCGATCATGGAGCATCTCAGCACGATGGAGGGCGGTGCGACCGCCACCGAGTGCGCCGAGATCGCCGGGCTCTCGCCGAGCGCGACCAGCTACCACCTGCGGGAGCTGGCGAAGTTCGGCCTGATCGAGGAGGCGCCGAGCCGGGGGGACGCCCGGGAGCGGGTCTGGCAGGCGTTCAGCCCGTCCTACCACATCGAGTCCGGGCAGGACGCGGACTCGGAGGCGCGGGCCGCCGAGTTGGCCCTGACCGAGGCGCACCTGGCCCGGGACAACCAGCGCGCCCGGGACTGGATGCGCCGCGCCCCGGACGAGCCGCCGGACTGGTATCAGGCGGCCTGGTTCAGCGACAGCCTGCTCCAGGTCACCGCCGACGAGTTGGTCGAGCTCAACCAGGCGGTCCAGGCGTTGCTGGACCCCTACCGGCGCCGGTTGCGCAGGGATCCGCCGGAGGGCTCGCGCACGGTCGCCGTGCAGTACCGGGCGCTGCCGATCGACTGACCGAGGGTTGCGCCCGCCAGGTGTGAAGGATTATTTTCGAAATATGTCCTTCACATCTGGTCCGTCGCGGTGGGCCGACGTCTGGCTCGCCACCGCCGCCCGGGGCGTCTCCAGCTGCGGGGACTTCCTGGCCGCCAGCGCGCTGACCCTGGCGCTCCAGTCGGCCGGCGCCGGCGGGCTCGCGGTCTCGGGGCTGCTGCTCGCGGCCACGCTGCCGCTTGTCGCGCTCGCCCCGCTGACCGGCCGGCTCGCCGACCGGGTGGACAGCCGGGTCCTGCTGGTGGCCGCCGGGCTCGGTCAGGCCGCGATCTGCCTGGCGCTCGCGTACGCCGGGCACCCGGCCCTGGTCATCGCGCTGGTGGCGCTGCTCGCGGCCGGGCTCGCGGTCACCCAGCCGGTGCTCGCCGCGCTGGTGCCGGCCATGGTCCGGGCCGAGGACCTGCCCCGGGCCGGCGCCCTGAACCAGACCGCCGGCACCCTGGGGGCGCTCGCCGGGCCGGCGCTGGCCGGCCTGCTCGTCGGCCAGTTCGGCACCCGGGTGCCGCTGCTCGTCGACGCCGTCAGCTACCTCGCTCTGGTGGCGGCCGGCCTGCTCATCCGTACCCGTCGGGGTGGCCGGCGGCCGACGGCGCCGGCCGCCGGGGCGGCGACCCCGCCGCCCGCCTGGCGGTTCCGTGGCGACCCGCTGCTGCTCGTGATGGTGGGCAGCCTCGCCGCGGTGGTCGCCGCGGTCGGCGCCATCAACGTCATCGAGGTCTTCTTCATCCGGGAGACACTGCACAGCTCCACCACGGTCTACGGCCTGGTCACCGGCGCCTGGACGCTCGGCATCGTGGTCGGCGGCTGGCTCTTCGCCCGGCTCGCCCGCCGGCTCACCGACGACGGCGCGCTGCTCAGGGCCGGGCTGGTCCTGCTCGGCGGCTGCTGTCTGGCGGTGCTGGCGTCGGCGGCGGTGCCGGCGGCCTGGCTGCTCGTGCCGATCTGGCTGGCCGGCGGGGTGGGCAACGGCGGCGACAACGTCTTCAACAACCTGCTGCTGGCCCGCCGGGTGCCCGAGGCGGCCCGGGGCCGCGCCTTCGCGATCTTCGGGGCGGCCGTGCAGGGCGCCGGGATGGGCGGCTACCTGATCGGCGGCCTGCTGCTGGAGGTGGCCACGCCCCGGCCGCTGGTCGCCGCCTGCGGGGTGGCCGGTGTGCTGGTGGTCGTGGCGGCGGCCTGGCCGGTCCGCCGCGCGGTACGCGCCGAGCGCGCCGCCCGGCCCACCGTCGGGACCGGGCGGGAGCGGCGTGCGGAGTTGGCCACTCCGACCCCCTCCCGCTGAGCCAGCCCGACCGGCCGGGGATACGGTCGGGTCATGGCCGACCGAATCGCCCGCCCCCGGGTGGGGCACATCCAGTTCCTCAACTGCCTGCCGATCTACTGGGGGCTGATGCGGTCGGGCGCGCTGATCGACGTCGACCTGCACAAGGACTCGCCGGACCGGCTGAACGCCGCGCTGGTCGCCGGCGACCTGGACATCGGCCCCATCTCCCAGGTGGAGTACCTGCGCCACGCCGACGAGCTGCTGCTCCTTCCGGACCTGGCGGTCGGCAGCGACGGCCCGGTGCTCTCGGTCAACGTGGTGTCCACCCGGCCCCTCACCGAGCTGGACGGCGCCCGCGTGGCGCTCGGCTCCACCTCGCGTACCGGGGTGCTGCTGGCCCAGCTCCTGCTCGCGGAGCGGTACGGGGTCCGCCCCGACTACTTCCGCTGCCCTCCGGACCTCACCCAGATGCTGCTGGAGGCTGACGCCGGGGTGGTGATCGGTGACGTGGCGCTGCGCGCGCTCTACGAGGCGCCCCGCAAGGGCCTCGAGGTGACCGACCTCGGCCAGGCGTGGCGCGAGTGGACCGGGCTGCCGATGGTCTTCGCCGTCTGGGCGGTCCGCCGCGACTTCGCCGCCGCCCACCCCGGCCTGGTCAAGGAGGTGCACGAGGCGTTCCTGCGCTCGCGTGACCTGTGCCTGGCCGAGCTGGACCAGGTGGCCGAGGCCGCGGCCCGCTGGGAGCCGTTCGACGCGGCGACCCTGGCGACCTACTTCCGTACCCTCGATTTCTCCCTGGGCGAGCGGCAGGTGGCCGGCCTGCGTGAGTTCGCCCGGCGCGCCGCGGGGATCGGCGAGGCGCCCGCCCTGCCCGAGGGTGGGCCGCACTTCTTCGAGGGCTGACGCCCTTCCACGACGAAGCGGCGGTGTCCCGGCGGACCGGGACACCGCCGCTTCGCGCAGCGGGTGGAATCAGGTGGCGTCGCGGAGCAGCGCCTCGGTGATCTTCTCGCAGGCGTCCATGCCGTACTGCCAGGAACTCGCGTCGCTGAACGGGGTGCGGACCATCACGCCCATCGTCCAGGTGTCGCCGATCGCCAGGCAGTTGACGTGGTATTCCCGTTCCTTCTGCCGGTCGATCCAGCCGTTCTTGATGGCGATCTGCTTCTGCTCGGCGGCGGGGAAGGCCTTGCGGATGCCGAAGTCGCCGTCACCGCGGACCAGCCGCATCTCGTTGATCAGCCACTTGGTCCACTTCGGCCCGGCGGCCCGGCCGTCGTCGATGCAGAGGCCGAGCCGCGCGGTGTCCCGAGGCGACAGCATCGTCCGGCTCCAGCCGCCGTCGCTGGCGACCTTGCTGTCGGTCAGCTTGCAGATCGAGATCAGCCGCTTGATCGAGGCCGAACCACCGACGCTCTCGTAGAACTCCTGGGCCCGGGTGTTGTCGCTGTCCCGGATGATCTGCGTGGCGTCGTCCAGCTTCGCGTCGCTCGGGGTCCTGCCCGCCTCGGCGCTCCGGCGCAGGTAGTCGGCGACGACCCAGGACTTGATCAACGACGCGGTGGTGCTGGTCTGGTTCATGTTCGCCGAGCCGATGATCTTTCCGGTCCGCTTGTCCAGCACGGCCCAGGAGTACCAGCCCTTGATGTCGAGGTCGTCAAGGTCCTGGGCGGCGAACGGCAGCGGCTCCAGCGACGGCGAGGGAGACGGCGACGGGCGGGCGTTGCGGTCGGTGGGTGCGCTCGACGACCGGGTGCCCGCCGCGGGCGAGTGCGAGGCCGCGGTGGGGCGGAAGGGCGAGCCGGGCACGAACCTCAGCGAGACGAGCACCAGGCCGACCAGGATCACGGCGACGGCGCTGTACGTCAGCGTGCGGTGGTCACTGCCCGGCCGGCGCCGGGTGCCCGCCATCAGAGCTTCCCGACCGGCTGCTGCGGCACCTTGAGCGCGGCGCCCGGTTGCGGGGTCACCAGCTGGGTGGCGACGCTGGCGCAGACCTTCGCGCCGTACGAGGGGGTCCTCGTGTCACCGGCGCCGGGATAACGCATCATCACGGCCAGGGTCCAGTCGTCGGCCACCGCGAGGCAGTTGACGTGCCACTGGCCGTCGGCCCAGAGCATGGTGAAGCCGTTCTTGATGCTGACCGGGCCCTGCGACGTGATCGAGGCGGGCAGGCCGTCGACGATGCCCCAGTGCCCGCCCTGGACCTCCACGGACTTCTGGTCCTTCACGCCGCCGCGCACGTTGGCCATCTCGGTGAGCACCCACTTCGTCCACTTCGGTCCGGCGGCGGTGCCGTCGCCGATGCAGTCGCCCATCCGCACCGCGTCGCGCGGCGACATCTGGGTGTACGCCCACCTGGCCTTGGGTTCGATCTTCGTGTCGGTCAGCTTGCACATCTTGATCAGCCGATCCAGCACCGGCTTGCGCCCGCCGGCGTTGTAGAGCGCCTCGGCCGAGCGGTCGTTGCTGTCCCGGATGGCGGTGGTGGCCTGCTTCTTCCGCTCCGCGCTCAGGGGCTTGCCGTTGAGCTGGCGCAGGTAGTCGGAGACGATCCACGCCTTGATCATCGACTCGGTCGAGTTGGTCGACGCCATGTTCGGCGTGCCGCTGATCTTGCCGGTTTTCCGGTCCATCAGCGCCCAGGAGAAGAACTTGCCCTTGAAGTTCACCGAGACCGGGCCGGCGGCCAGCGTGGGCTTCGGGGGCGCGGTCGGTTCGGGCGTGGGGACCTGCGCCACGCCGCCTCCGATGCCTCCGATGCCGTCGCCGCTGGAGAACTTGGCGTACGCGGCGGGGACCAGCATGCCGCCGCCGATGAGGACCGCCACGATGGCGAGCACCATGGTCACGCGAGGTCGCATGAGTGGGTGAACTCCAGATTGTCTGGCCGGGGGGACCGGCGCTTCCGAATGCTGTTCGGCCTGATCGCCGAGGCCGGGGGAGATGGCCTGGAGCCGGTGGCGATCGTCGGCAGCCGATCGGTGTGCCGGGCGAAGTCTACTTCCGGACAGGCCGGATGCCAGATCCCGACGCCCGGCAACTCGCCGTGAAGGCGGGGCATTGGACCGTTATGACGCCCTTGTGGGGATTCATCTTCTCCGGGTGGTCGACGTCACAGGGTTTGCGCAGGTCAGGGTTCTCACGGGAAGCGGTCGTCCGGTGACAGAAGGTGGGTGCGGAAACCTGTTACACCCTCTGGTGTCATCGGGGGCGAGCTGTAACACTGGCCTCATGTATGGCAACGACTTCGCCCCGCCCGAGGACGGCCCGGGCGGCGGCCTGCTCGGCGAGGTGGAGGCGGCGGAGGCCGCGCTGCGCGAGGCTGCGGCGCGCGCCCGGCGCGGCGGACCGGCCCCGGACGAGGACTTCGCGGCGTGCTTCGCGGACGTGATCGACGCCGACCAGAAGATCGAACCGCGGGACTGGATGCCGGAGGCGTACCGGAAGACGCTGATCCGGCAGATCGCCCAGCACGCGCACTCCGAGATCATCGGCATGCAGCCGGAGGGGAACTGGATCAGCCGGGCCCCCTCGCTCAAGCGCAAGGCGATCCTGCTGGCCAAGGTGCAGGACGAGGCCGGACACGGCCTCTACCTCTACGCCGCCGCGGAGACCCTGGGCGTCAGCCGGGACGAACTGGTCGAGCTGTTGATCGAGGGCCGGCAGAAGTACAGCTCGATCTTCAACTACCCGACCCTGACCTGGGCCGACGTGGGCGCGATCGGCTGGCTGGTCGACGGCGCCGCCATCGTCAACCAGGTGCCGCTGTGCCGCTGCTCCTACGGCCCCTACGCCCGCGCCATGATCCGGGTCTGCAAGGAGGAGTCGTTCCACCAGCGCCAGGGCTACGAGATCCTGCACACGCTGGCCCACGGCACCCCGGAACAGAAGGCGATGGCCCAGGACGCGGTGGACCGCTGGTGGTACCCCTCACTGGCCATGTTCGGCCCCCCGGACGGAGACTCGACGCACAGCGCCCAGTCGATGGCCTGGAAGATCAAGCGCTTCTCCAACGACGAGCTGCGCCAGCGCTTCGTCGACATGTGCGTGCAGCAGGCGGAGATCCTCGGTCTCACCATCCCCGACCCGGACCTGCGCTGGAACGAGCAGCGGCAGTCCTACGACTACACCCAGCCCGACTACGACGAGCTGATGCGGGTGATCAAGGGCGACGGGCCGTGCAACCGGCAGCGGATGGAGCACCGGCGCCGCGCCCACGCCGACGGCGCCTGGGTGCGGGAGGCCGCCGCGGCGTACGCGGCGAAGCAGCTGAACAAGGAGAAGGTGGCGGCATGAGCACGGACCATTCGCCTCTCTGGGAGGTCTTCGTGCGGGCGCGGCGCGGGCTGTCGCACACCCACGTGGGCAGCCTGCACGCCCCCGACGCCGAGCTGGCCCTGCGCAACGCCCGCGACCTCTACACCCGGCGCCAGGAGGGCGTCTCGATCTGGGTGGTGCCGGCGAGCGCGATCACCGCGTCCAGCCCGGACGAGAAGGACGCCTTCTTCGACCCGGCCGCCGACAAGGTCTACCGCCACCCCACCTTCTACGAGGTGCCGGACGGGGTGGACCACCTGTGAGCGAGCGGAGCGAGCGAACCATTCGGCTCAGCAGCGTGGCGCGAAGCGCCGCCGCCGAGCGGAGCGAGGTGGCGGCGTGAGCAGCCTGTTCGACTTCACCCTCGCCCTCGGCGACGACGCGCTCATCGCGGCCCAGCGGCTCGGCGAGTGGACCTCCCGTGCGCCGGAGATGGAGGAGGACATCGCGCTGGCCAACATCGCCCTCGACCAGCTCGGTGCGGCCCGCCTGCTGCTCACGTACGCGGGCGAGCTGGAGGGCGCCGGCCGGGACGAGGACGCGCTGGCCTACCTGCGCGGCGACCGGGAGTTCCGCAACTGCCTCCTGGTCGAGCTGCCCAACGGCGACTTCGGCATGACCATGGCGAAGCTGTTCCTCCTGGCCGCGTACCAGCTCCCCCTCTACACCGCGCTGAGCGGGTGCGCCGACGAGCGGCTGGCCGCGATCGGGGCGAAGGCGCGCAAGGAGTCCGCGTACCACCTGGACCACGCCTCGCTCTGGGTGAAGCGGCTCGGCGACGGCACCGACGAGTCGCACCGGCGCGTGCAGGACGCGCTCGACCAGGTGTGGCCGTACACCCACGAGCTGTTCACCGCGGACCCGGCGGCGCCGGTCGACCCGGCCACCCTGCGGGCCGACTTCGACGCCGTCGTGTCCGCGGTGCTCGACGAGGCGACGCTGACCCGGCCGGCCGACGGCTGGGCGCCGGGCGGCGGCCGGGACGGCGTCCACACCGAACACCTCTCCTACCTGCTCGCCGAGATGCAGGTGCTGCACCGCGCCCACCCCGGAGCCCGCTGGTGAGTGACCCCAGGGCGGCCGTGGCAGCGGTGGTGGACCCGGAGATCCGGGTCATCACCATCGACGAGCTGGGCATCCTGCGGTCTGTCGACGAGGACCCGGCCACCGGTCGGGTCGTCGTCACCATCACCCCCACCTACACCGGCTGCCCGGCCATGGACGTGATCCGGGCGGACATCCGGCGCGCGCTCGCCGCCGCCGGTCACCCGGACGCCGAGGTCCGCACGGTGTACGCCCCGGCGTGGAGCACCGACTGGATCTCCGAGGGCGGCCGGGCCAAGCTGGCCGCCGCCGGCATCGCCCCACCCGCGCCGGCCGCGCGGGGCGGCGGGGTCGTCCCGCTGACCCTGGCCGTCCGCTGCCCGCGTTGCGGCTCACCCGAGACCGAGCAGGTCAGCCGGTTCGGCTCCACCGCCTGCAAGGCCCTGTGGCGCTGCCGCTCGTGTTCCGAACCCTTCGACCACCTGAAGGCGCTGTGACTGTCACGATCACCCGGCCGGTCCGTCGCCGGCCGGTCTTCCACCCGCTGCACGTCGCCGCCGTCGACCGGCTCACCGACGACTCCGTGGCGATCACCTTCGCCGTGCCCGAGGAGCTGCGGGAGACGTTCGCGTTCTCCGCCGGACAGCACCTGACGGTCCGGCGGGTCGGTGCCGGCGGGGAGGACGTGCGGCGGTCGTACTCGATCTGCTCGACCCCCGACGAGCTGGCCCGGCACGGGCGGCTGCGGATCGGGGTGCGGGAGGTCCCCGGCGGCGCCTTTTCCGCGTACGCCTGCGGCGCCCTGCGCGGCGGCGACGTCGTCGAGGTGCTGCCCCCGCTCGGCCACTTCACCTCGGCGTTCGCCCCGGACCGGGTCCGCCGCTACGGCGCGGTGGTCGCCGGCTCCGGCATCACCCCGGTGCTCTCGCTTGTCGCGACCGCGCTCTCCGTCGAGCCGGAAAGCACCTTCACCCTGGTGTACGGCAACCGCACGGCGAACACCGTGATGTTCGCCGAGGAGCTGGCCGACCTGAAGGACCGGTGGCCGACCCGGCTGCACCTCGTGCACGTGCTCTCCCGGGAGATGGGCGAGTCGGCGCTGCTCTCCGGGCGGATCGACGCCGACCGGCTGGCCCGCCTGCTCGACACCGTCGTACCCGGTGACGCGATCGAGGAGTGGTTCCTCTGCGGCCCGTACGGGATGGTGGTGGACGCCAGGGCGGTGCTGGCCGACCGCGGCGTGCCCGACGCGACGGTGCACACCGAGCTGTTCCACGTCGACGCCCCGCCGGAGCCGGTCCGCCGTCCGACGGACGAGTCCGGCAGCGGCGCGGAGGTGACGATCGTGCTGGACGGGCGCTCGTCGAGCTTCACGATGGGCCGCGACGAGCGGGTGCTGGACGCCGCCCTCAAGGTCCGCGGCGAGCTGCCGTACGCCTGCAAGGGCGGGGTCTGCTCGACCTGCCGGGCCAAGGTGGTCTCCGGCGAGGTGACAATGGCCCGCAACTACGCGCTGGAGCCCGACGAGGTGGCTGCCGGCTACGTCCTGACCTGCCAGTCCAGCCCGGTCACCGACAAACTCACCGTCGACTACGACGCGTGACCCGGGACGCGTTCCTCGGCCACCTGGTCGCTGAGGGGCGGGCGACGGCGCCGACCGCGGCCCGGGCCGGTTCCGATGCCACCGGTGCTCGGGGATCCCGCGGTGGACATCGCGGCCGTCCTGGCGAGCGCGCGGGACCGGGGATGAACTGAGCCGGCCGATGGGGCGCTCGTCACCGGGGGTGGAGCGGCGTTCCGGCCTCCGAGCGGGCGACGTACCCTCGGAGACGTGACGGTGAGCCGGGAGATCGACGACATCCTGCAGCGTGGCGCGGACGGCGGGCGGATCACGCCCGAGGAGGCCCTGCTGCTCTACACCGAGGCGCCCTTCCACGCGCTGGGCGAGGCGGCGGACGCGGTGCGCCGGCGGCGCTACCCGGACAACATCGTCACGTACCTGATCGACCGCAACATCAACTACACGAACGTCTGCGTGACGGCGTGCAAGTTCTGCGCGTTCTACCGGGCCCCCAAGCACAAGGAGGGCTGGACCCACCCGACCGAGGAGATCCTGCGCCGGTGCGGCGAGGCGGTCGAGCTGGGCGCCACCCAGGTGATGCTCCAGGGCGGCCACCACCCGGACTACGGCGTGGAGTACTACGAGGAGCTGTTCTCCTCGGTCAAGGCGGCGTACCCGCAGCTCGCCATCCACTCGATCGGCCCGAGCGAGATCCTGCACATGGCCAAGGTCTCCGGGGTGAGCCTGGACGAGGCGATCGCCCGGATCAAGGCGGCCGGGCTGGACTCGATCGCCGGTGCGGGCGCCGAGATGCTGCCGGACCGGCCGCGCAAGGCGATCGCGCCGCTCAAGGAGTCGGGCGCGCGCTGGCTGGAGGTCATGGAGCTGGCGCACCGGCAGGGCCTGGAGTCCACCGCGACCATGATGATGGGCACCGGCGAGACCCACGCCGAGCGGATCGAGCACCTGCGGATGATCCGCGACGTGCAGGACCGCACCGGCGGCTTCCGCGCGTTCATCCCCTGGACGTACCAGCCGGAGAACAACCACCTGAAGGGCCGCACCCAGGCGACCACGCTCGAATACCTGCGGCTCGTCGCGGTGGCCCGGCTCTTCTTCGAGACGGTGCCGCACCTCCAGGCGTCGTGGCTGACCACGGGCAAGGACGTCGGCCAGCTCGCTCTGCACATGGGGGTGGACGACCTCGGCTCGATCATGCTGGAGGAGAACGTCATCTCCTCGGCCGGCGCCCGGCACCGCTCGAACCTGCACGAGCTGATCAACATGATCCGCACCGCCGACCGGATCCCCGCCCAGCGGGACACGCTCTACAACCGGCTCGCCGTGCACCGGACGCCGGCCGACGACCCGAGCGACGACCGGGTGGTCTCGCACTTCTCCTCGATCGCCCTGCCGGGCGGCGGCGCCGGTAAGTCGCTCCCGCTGGTCGAGGTCAACTGACCCTGTTCCGTCGGTACCGCCGATCGGGTCGCCGACCTGCGAGATAACAGATCGACGGCGACCTGGGCGACCCCGCCACCACCGGCGGCCGCGGCCGCTACGCTGTCGTCGTCCGCCTGACGGTCGTCCTCCATCGGCCCGCGAGGGCCGTTCACATAAACGCACGGCAGCAGGGGCGGGATGGGTCACCATCCCGCCCCTGCTGTCTGCGTTCCGGTGAGGACGGTGGGAATTCATCGACGGGGTTCTGGCGCGTCCCGACGTCGCTCCGGTAGCGTCCCTTCGTTCCGCAACCATCCGCACGTCCCTTACCCCGGGGGATCCATGACCTTCACCTACCGTCCACCGCTGGCCCGTGCCGGCGCCGTGGCCCTGCTCGCGGCCGGCGCGCTGGCCGCCGTCGGCACGCCGGCACAGGCGGCCGACCTGCCCGACCTCGTGCTCGCCCCGATCAGCACCAGCCTGGCCAAGGGCGTCGAGGCCGCCCAGGCCAAGCCGTTCAAGTTCACCGTGACCAACGTCGGCACGGCCGAGGCGAAGGACGTCAGCGTCCGGGTCAAGGTCGACGAGCTCAACCCGAAGCGCGTGGGCTACGTGCTGCCGGACGGTTGCCGGGTCGTCTCCAGCCAGTTCTACGACTGCCGGCTGGGCGACCTGCCCGCCGGCACCAGCGAGGACTTCGGCATCCCGCTGTTCAGCACCGGCGGCAAGGGCGACGGCGGTGTGCTGACCGTCGGCGTGGGCACCGTCAGCCCCCAGCCGAACACGGCCGACGAGATCGTGGAGGTGCCGGTCCAGGTCACCCGACCCGGCTACGACCTCACCGCCTGGGTGCAGGACATCCAGGACAACGTGGTGGTCGACGGCGCCGGACAGGACGAGCCCGACCTGAAGCCGGTCCGGCGTGGCGTGACGGTTCCGCTGGACTGGGCGGTCTACAACGACGGCAGCCGTCCGGCCACCGGCGTCTTCTACGGCCTCACCCTGCCGGCCGGAGTGAGCTTCGTGGACCTGCCGGAGGGCTGCCTGCGGCAGGAGATCCTGGGCAAGGCCCAGGCGCTCTGCGAGGACGACGGCGCGGTGGTCCAGCCGGGCCAGTACTACACCGCGGGCGTCACGGTCCGCGTCGGCGACGACGTCACCGAGCCGGTGCTGCACGAGGGTGACCTCTTCGCGTACGGGTTGGACGGTGCCGAGGGCGCGCCGGAGGAGGCGCCCAGGGCGGCCGACGCCGCGCAGCGGCGCACCTTCGCCGAGGTCGACGAGCTGGACAACCACACCATCTTCGAGGCCTTCGTGGACCTGTCGGCCGCGCCCACCCCGGGCCCGACCGGCACGCCGCAGCCCACCCCGACGGGCACCGGCGCGCCGGCTCCGACCGGCCAGCCGAGCGCGACGGCGACCCCGGGCGGTGGCAGCGGCGGCGGCGCCGGCGACGGCGGCCTGCCGGTGACCGGTGTGCAGGTCGGGCTGATCGGCGGCGTCGGCGCGGCCGTCCTGCTGGCCGGCGGGGCGCTGCTGCTGCTCTCCCGCCGCCGGAAGGTGGTGCTGGTCACCCCGACCGACGAGCGCACCGAGGACTGACCGACCTGGACGACGTGGGGGCGGGGTGGGCGACCACCCCGCCCCCACGCGTACCCGGCAGGAGTCGGGCGGGGGGCGGCTGGCAGAGTGGAGGGGTGAGCCGTACCCCGCAGGGCCAGCGCGCCAGCCTGGACAAGCAGCCGCACGAGGTCGCCGCGATGTTCGACGGCGTGGCCGCCCGCTACGACCTGACCAACACGGTGCTCTCCTTCGGGCAGGACCGGTTCTGGCGGCGGGCCACCCGGGAGGCGCTGGGGCTGCGCCCCGGCGAGCGGGTGCTGGACGTGGGCGCCGGCACCGGCGTCTCGACCGAGGAGCTCGGCCACTCCGGGGCGTACGCGGTCGGCGCGGACCTGTCGCTCGGCATGCTGCACGCCGGCAAGCGCACCCGTCCGCGGGTGCCGTTGCTGGCCGGGGACGCGCTGCGGCTGCCCTTCGCCGACGCGAGCTTCGACGCGGTGACCATCTCCTTCGCGCTGCGCAACGTCAACGACACCGACGCGGCGCTGCGCGAGTTCGCCCGGGTCACCCGGCCGGGCGGCCGGCTGGTGGTCTGCGAGTTCAGCACCCCGGTCAACCCGGCGTTCCGCACGGTCTACCTGTCGTACCTGATGCGGTCGCTGCCGGCCGTGGCACGCGCGGTGTCGAGCAACCCCGACGCGTACGTCTACCTCGCCGAGTCGATCCGGGCCTGGCCGGACCAGGAGGCGCTGGCCGCGCGGATCGGCGCGGCCGGCTGGGGCCGGGTGGCCTGGCGCAACCTGACCGGCGGTGTGGTCGCGCTGCACCGGGCGGTCCGGGACTGACGCGCGGGCCGGCATAAACGGGCCTTTTCGTGAATATCCGTTTTAGGTCTACTTTGTCCCGTAGGCTCGCCCCCATGAGGGGACCAGACCAGGCGGCCACCGACGACGACGCCGCGGAACTCATCGCGCAGCTCCGGGAGCTGGCCGGCGCGGATCCCGCCGATGTCCGTCAGGTGGTCGCCGAGGTGCTGGCCGCGCTCGACCGCGCGGCCGGCGGCGCGCTGCGCGAGCACCTGCCCGAGGCGATCCGCCTCGACGCCGGCCTCGGCCCGGCCGCTTCCGCGCGCTCCTGAGCGCCGGAGGGACGCATACCGGCCCGTTTCCGCGAAGTTAGGCCCCCCTCAGCGCATACAGGTGTAACGCCGGTCATAGACTCCAACCGGATCGGCTTGTGAAGCATTTCACGAGCATGCGGGAGGAGGCGCGGATGGCCGCGGTGGAGAACGACGCCGACGTCATCGTCGTGGGCGCCGGTCCCGGAGGATCGGCTACGGCGTACCACCTGGCGCGGCACGGCGTACGCGTGCTGCTGCTGGAGAAGACCGAATTTCCCCGGGAGAAGGTCTGCGGCGACGGGCTCACCCCCCGGGCCGTGCGGCAGCTCATCCGGATGGGCGTGGACACCTCGCCCGAGGCCGGCTGGCTGCACAACAAGGGCCTCCGGGTGATCGGCGGTGGGGTACGCCTGGAACTCGACTGGCCCGACCTGGCCAGCTTCCCCAACTACGGCCTGGTCCGGACCCGGCTCGACTTCGACGACCTGCTCGCCCAGCGTGCCGTCGCCGCCGGGGCGAAGCTGCGCACCAGCGTCAACGTGCTGGGCCCGGTGCTCGGCGCCGACGACCGGGTGATCGGCGTGCAGGCCGAGGTGGGCCCGGACAGGGAGCCGGCCACCTTCCACGCGCCGCTCGTGGTCGCCGCGGACGGTGTCTCCGGCCGCTTCCCGCTCGCCCTCGGCCTGGCCAAGCGCGAGGACCGGCCGATCGGCGTGGCGGTCCGCCGCTACTACCGCTCGCCCGCGAAGCACGACGACGACTACCTGGAGTCGTGGCTGGAGCTGCGGGCCAAGGGCAGCGACGCGCTGCTGCCCGGCTACGGCTGGATCTTCGGCCTCGGCGACGGCCGGGTGAACGTCGGCCTGGGCGTGCTCAACTCCTCCTCGGCCTTCGGCAAGACGAACTACCGCCGGCTGCTCACCGACTGGCTGGCCAACACCCCCGAGGACTGGGGGATGACCGACGAGACCAACGCGGAGGGCCCGATCCTCGGCGCCGCGCTGCCGATGGGCTTCAACCGGGTCCCGCACTACACCCGCGGGGTCCTGCTGGTCGGCGACTCCGGCGGCATGGTCAACCCGTTCAACGGCGAGGGCATCGCGTACGCGATGGAGTCCGGCGAGCTGGCCGCCGAGGTCGCGGTGCAGGCGCTCGCCCGCCCGGTCGGCGCGGAGCGCGAGCGGGCCCTGCTGGCGTACCCGCAGGAGCTGAAGGCCCGCTTCGGCGGCTACTACCGGCTCGGCGGCATCTTCGTGAAGCTCATCGGCCGGCCCGAGGTGATGCGGATGGCCACCAAGCACGGCATGCCCCACCCGATGCTGATGCGCTTCGTGCTGAAGCTGCTGGCCAACCTCACCGATCCCCGGGGTGGTGACGCGATGGACCGCGTCATCAACGCGATGACGAGGGTGGCGCCCGCCGTCTAGACCACCGGTCCCGGGGTCACGGCGCCCCGGGACCGACAAAGATCGACCCCCGCCGGCCGAGGTCACGAGGGACGTGAATAGTGTGATTTTCGCCAACCGTCGAGGTCAGGGAAGGACGAGCAGGAGACAACGATGACGCTCTCTCCTTACGCACCGATCATCGGGCTGTTCGCCCTCGCCGCGGGATTCGCGCTGTTCTCCGTGGCCGCCGCCCGATTCGCCGGCCCCCGGCGTCTGAACAAGGCCAAGCTCGAGGCGTACGAGTGCGGCATCGAACCGAGCCCGCAGCCGGTCGGCGGCGGCCGGTTCCCGATCAAGTTCTACCTGACGGCGATGCTCTTCATCGTCTTCGACATCGAGATCATCTTCCTCTACCCCTGGGCCGTCTCCTTCGACGCCCTGCCGATCTTCGGCTTCGTGGAGATGGTCATGTTCATCGTCGCGGTCTTCGTCGCCTACGCCTACGTCTGGCGGCGCGGCGGCCTGGACTGGGACTGAGGGAGGTACGTCAGATGGGCATCGAGGAGAAGCTCCCGGCCGGCGTCCTGCTCACCTCCGTGGAGAAGCTGGTCAACTGGTCGCGGAAGTCGTCCGTCTGGGGCGCCACCTTCGGCCTGGCCTGCTGTGCCATCGAGATGATGGCCGCCGGTGGTCCGCACTACGACATGGGCCGTTGGGGCATGGAGGTCTTCCGGGCCTCGCCGCGGCAGGCGGACCTGATGATCGTGGCCGGCCGGGTGAGCCAGAAGATGGCCCCGGTGCTGCGCCAGATCTACGACCAGATGGCCGAGCCCCGCTGGGTCATCTCGATGGGCGTCTGCGCCAGCAGCGGCGGCATGTTCAACAACTACGCCATCGTGCAGGGCGTCGACCACATCGTGCCGGTCGACATGTACCTCCCGGGTTGCCCGCCCCGGCCCGAGATGCTCATCGACGCGGTGCTCAAGCTCCGCGAGAAGATCATGTACGAGCCGCTGGGTGCGAACGGCCGCAAGATGCTGGAGGCCCGCAAGGAGCGCGGTGACGTGCCCGTCGTGCCCTACGGCTCGATGCCGTCGTCGTACCGCAACGACAAGGCCCGGCGCGCCGAGTGGACGAAGGCGGTCCGCGAGGGGCGCGAGGAGCAGTTGCGGATCGAGAACTGGATGAAGGCGCAGAACCACCTCCAGTCGCAGGGGGGCCCGAAGTGACGGCACCGAACGACAAGAACAACGACGGCGGCGTGCCGGTCCCGACCACCCCGGCCGGCGCCAGCAGCACCGCACCGGCGGAGTACCCGCCGGCCAGCCCTGCCGGGCGCGGCATGTTCGGCAACCAGGGCACCGGCGACGTCTCCGGCTACGGCGGCCTGGTCCGCCAGCGCAAGCCCATCGAGGAGGCCGCCCGCCCGTACGGGGGCTACTTCGACGAGGTCCGCGACGCGCTGGAGGAGGCGTACCCCCAGTTCGGCGACGCGATCGAGAAGGTCGTGGTCGACCGGGGCGAACTGACCCTGCACGTCCGCCCGGAGCGGATCGCCGAGGTCTGCCAGGTGATGCGTGACGACCTGGCGCTCCGCTTCGAGCTCTGCTCCTCGGTGTCCGGTGTGGACTACCTGGGCGCGGACGGGCGCCGGCTGCACGTGGTCTACCAGCTCACCTCGATGACCTACCGGCGCCGGGTCCGGCTGGAGGCCGCGGTCTCCGCCGAGGACCCGCACCTGCCGAGCGTCACCGCCGTCTACCCGACCGCCGACTGGCAGGAGCGGGAGACGTACGACATGTTCGGCATCGTCTTCGACGGCCACCCCAACCTGACCCGGATCCTCATGCCGGACGACTGGGAGGGGCACCCGCAGCGCAAGGACTACCCGCTCGGCGGCATCCCCGTCGAGTACAAGGGTGCGGAAATCCCGCCGCCGGACCGTAGGAGGTCCTACCAGTGACCACGTCCAACTACGCGACCGAGCGCGAGACGACCGAGGGCAAGGTCTTCACCGTCACCGGTGGGGACTGGGACCAGGTCGTCTCCGGCACGGACCCGATCAACGACGAGCGGATCGTCGTCAACATGGGTCCGCAGCACCCGTCCACGCACGGCGTGCTCCGGCTGATCCTGGAGCTGGAGGGCGAGACGGTCCGCGAGGCCCGCTCGGTCGTCGGCTACCTGCACACCGGCATCGAGAAGAACCTCGAATACCGCAACTGGGTCCAGGGCTCGACCTTCGTGACCCGGATGGACTACCTCTCCCCGCTGTTCAACGAGACGGCGTACGCGCTCGCGGTGGAGAAGCTGCTCGGCATCACCGACGAGGTGACCGAGCGGGCCACCACCATCCGGGTGCTGATGATGGAGCTCAACCGCATCTCGTCGCACCTGGTCTGGCTGGCCACCACCGGCATGGAGCTGGGCGCGATCAACATGATGCTGTACGGCTTCCGCGAGCGGGAGTACATCCTCGACATCTTCGAGACCATCACCGGCCTGCGCATGAACCACGCGTACGTGCGGCCGGGCGGCGTCGCGCAGGACGTGCCGGACGACGCGATCGTCAAGATCCGCGACTTCCTGAAGCTCATGCCGAAGAAGCTCAAGGAGTACGAGGACCTCCTCTCCGGCCAGCCGATCTGGACCGAGCGGACGAAGAACGTGGCGGTCCTCGACGTGACCGCCTGCGTCGCGCTCGGTGTGACCGGTCCGGTGCTGCGCTCCGCCGGTCTCGCCTGGGACCTGCGCAAGACCATGCCGTACTGCGGCTACGAGACGTACGAGTTCGACGTGCCGACGCACACCGACGGCGACGTCTGGGGCCGCTACCTGGTCCGGCTGGCCGAGATCCGGGAGTCGCTGAAGCTTGTCGAGCAGGCCCTCGACCGGCTCAAGCCGGGCCCGGTGATGGTGGCCGACCGCAAGATCGCCTGGCCGGCGCAGCTCGCCATCGGCGTCGACGGCATGGGCAACTCGCTGGAGCACGTCGCCAAGATCATGGGTCAGTCGATGGAGTCGCTGATCCACCACTTCAAGCTCGTCACCGAGGGCTTCCGGGTCCCGCCGGGCCAGGTGTACGTCGCCGTCGAGTCGCCCCGCGGCGAACTGGGCGTGCACGCGGTCTCCGACGGCGGCACCCGGCCCTACCGGGTGCACTACCGGGAGCCGAGCTTCGTCAACCTCCAGGCCCTCCCGGCGATGGCCGAGGGCGGCCTGATCGCCGACGTGATCGCCGGTGGCGCCTCGCTGGACCCCGTGATGGGTGGTTGTGACCGATGAGTGTTTTCACCGAAGAGACCCGGGAGCGGGCGCGGGAGATCATCGCCCGGTACCCGGCGGACCGGTCCCGCTCGGCCCTGCTGCCGCTGCTGCACCTGGTCCAGTCCGAGGAGGGGTACGTTTCCCCGGCCGGGGTCGAGTTCTGCGCCGAGGTGCTCGGCCTGAACAAGGCCCAGGTCGGCGCGGTCGCCACCTTCTACACGATGTACAAGCGCAAGCCGACCGGTGACTACCTGGTCAGCGTCTGCACCAACACCATGTGCAACGTGCTCGGCGGCCAGGAGGTCTACGACACCCTCGCCGAGCACCTGGGCGTCGGGCACGACGAGACCACCGCCGACGGGAAGATCACCCTGGAGCACGCCGAGTGCCTGGCGGCGTGCGACTACGGCCCGGTCATGACGGTCAACTACGACTTCTTCGACAACGTCGACCCGCAGGGCGCGCTCGGCGTGGTGGAGGAGCTGCGGGCGGGCGGCCGGCCGATGCCGACCCGGGGCGCCCGCCTCTGCACCCTCAAGGAGATGGCCGTCCAGCTCGCCGGTTTCGCCGACGAGCGCGACGGCGCGGTGGCCGACGGCGGGCCCGGCGAGCCGACCCTGCGGGGCCTGCGCCTGGCCGAGCAGCACGGCATCTCGGTGCCGGGCTTCGACCCGAACACCCCGATCCGCAGCAAGGCCGAGGCCGACAGGGCCGCCGCCGAGGCGAAGGCCAAGGCCGAGGCCGCCAAGCCGGCCCCGGCCCCCGAGCCGGTGAAGCCCGCGGCGGCCACCGGCAGCACGGCGCCGGACGTGAAGGCGCCGGACGACAAGTCGCCGCAGGTGCGTACCGCCGAGACCCGGCAGCCGGACGCGGGCACCGCGGTGCCGGACAGCCCCGGCACCAAGGTCCCGACCGACTCCACGGCGCCGGCGCCCCGCGACGCGCAGGCGGCCGAGTCCGCCGGCGCGGCGGCCAACCCGCCGGCCGGTGACGGCAAGCCCGCCGGCGACGAGGCCGGGGCGCAGCAGCGCAACCTCAAGGAAGCGGAGGCCGGGGCGGGCGCCAACGGCGCGGGCCCGGCGGTCGCGAGCGAAACGGGGGTCCAGAAGTGACCGCTCCTCGGCCGGAGACGCTGGCCAAGCTGACGCCGGTGCTCACCAAGCGCTGGCTGTCGCCGGACGCCTGGCGGATCGGCACCTACGAGAAGCTGGACGGCTACGCCGCCCTGCGCAAGGCGCTCAAGGCGCACCCCGACGACCTGATCCAGCTGATCAAGGACTCCGGGCTGCGCGGCCGTGGCGGCGCGGGCTTCCCGACCGGTCTCAAGTGGGGGTTCATCCCGCAGGGCGACGGCAAGCCGCACTACCTCGTGGTGAACGCCGACGAGGGCGAGCCGGGCACCTGCAAGGACCTGCCGCTCATGACCCACGACCCGCACTCGCTTGTCGAGGGCGTCATCATCGCCTCGTACGCGATCCGCGCCAACCGGGCGTACATCTACATCCGCGGCGAGGCCGTGCACGCCGCCCGCCGGCTGCGCAACGCCGTGCGGGAGGCGTACGCCAAGGGCTACCTGGGCCGGAACATCCAGGGCAGCGGCTTCGACCTCGACCTGGTGGTGCACTCCGGCGCCGGGGCGTACATCTGCGGTGAGGAGACCGCGCTGCTGGACTCGCTGGAGGGCTTCCGGGGCCAGCCCCGGCTGCGCCCGCCGTTCCCGGCGACCCACGGCCTGTACGCGAGCCCGACCGTGGTGAACAACGTCGGCACCATCGCCAGCGTGCCGTACATCGTGCTGGGCGGCGCCGACTGGTGGAAGACCATGGGGACGGAGAAGTCCTCCGGCCCGATGATCTACTCGCTCTCCGGCCGGATCGCCAACCCGGGCCAGTTCGAGTGCTCGATGGGGATCACCCTGCGCGAGCTGATCGAGCTGGCCGGCGGCATGCAGCCCGGGCACAACCTGCGGTTCTGGACCCCGGGCGGCTCGTCGACGCCGCTGCTCACCGCCGAGCACCTGGACGTGCCCCTGGACTTCGAGGGGGTGGCGGCGGCCGGCTCGATCCTGGGCACCACGGCCACGCAGATCTTCTCCGACCAGGACTGCCCGGTGTACGCGACCTACCGGTGGCTGGAGTTCTACCACCACGAGTCGTGCGGCAAGTGCACCCCGTGCCGTGAGGGCAACTACTGGATGGTCCGGGTCTACCGGCGGATCCTCTCCGGTCAGGGCACCCACGAGGACCTGGACACCCTGCTCGACACCTGCGACAACATCCTCGGCCGCTCGTTCTGCGGCCTGGGTGACGGTGCGACCAGCTCGGTGACCTCGTCCCTGCAGTACTTCAAGCAGGACTACCTCGACTACATCGAGGGACGTACCGCGCCGAAGCTCTCCGAGAAGCAGCTGGTGGGAGCCCACTGATGACCGACGTAGCCAAGCAGACCGAGACCGTCACCCTGACCATCGACGGCGTCCAGGTCACCGCGCCCAAGGGGGCGCTGCTGATCCGGGTCGCCGAGCAGTTGGGCACCGAGATCCCGCGGTTCTGCGACCACCCGCTGCTGGCCCCGGCCGGCGCCTGCCGGCAGTGCCTGGTGGAGGTGGAGGGCCAGCGCAAGCCGGTCGCCTCCTGCACCCAGACCGTGGCCGACGGCATGGTGGTGCGGACGCAGCTCACCTCCCCGGTCGCCAAGAAGGCCCAGGAGGGGGTGATGGAGCTGCTGCTCCTCAACCACCCCTTGGACTGCCCGATGTGCGACAAGGGCGGCGAGTGCCCGCTCCAGAACCAGGCGATGTCCACCGGCCGCACCGACTCCCGCTTCCACGAGCACAAGCGGGAGTACCCGAAGCCGCTGCCGATCAGCACCCAGGTGCTGCTCGACCGCGAGCGCTGCGTGCTCTGCCAGCGCTGCACCCGGTTCTCCGAGGAGATCGCCGGCGACAAGTTCATCGACCTGATGGGCCGGTCGTCCGCCGAGGAGATCAACATCTACCGGGACGATGCGTACGGCGAGCAGGGCGACGAGGGCGACGTCCCCTTCAACTCGTACTTCTCCGGCAACACCGTGCAGATCTGCCCGGTGGGCGCGCTGACCGGCGCGCAGTACCGGTTCCGGGCCCGCCCGTTCGACCTGGTCTCCACCCCCAGCGCGTGCGAGCACTGCGCGGCCGGCTGCGCGCAGCGCACCGACTGGCGGCGCGGCAAGGTGCTGCGCCGGCTGGCCGGTGACGACCCGGCGGTGAACGAGGAGTGGAACTGCGACAAGGGCCGCTGGGGCTTCCAGTACACCCGCGCGTTCGACCGGCTCACCACCCCGCTGGTGCGGGACGAGAAGACCGGTGAGCTGCGCGAGGCGTCCTGGAGCGAGGCCCTGACCCGGGCCGCCGAGGGGCTGCGCGCCGCCCGGGACGGCGAGCAGGGCACGGCGGTGCTGACCGGCGGCCGACTCACCGTCGAGGACGCCTACGCGTACGCGAAGTTCGCGCGGGTCGCCCTGCACACCAACGACATCGACTTCCGGGCCCGCCCGGTCTCCCGCGAGGAGGCCGACTTCCTGGCCAGCAGCGTCGCCGGGGTCACCGACGTGACCTACGCCGACGTGGAGAACGCGCCCGCCGTGGTGCTGGTCGGCCTGGAGCCGGAGGAGGAGTGCCCGATCCTCTTCCTGCGGCTGCGCAAGGCGTACCTGAAGAAGAAGCTCACGGTGTACGCGCTCGCGCCGTTCGCGACCCGCGGCCTGGAGAAGCTCGGGGCCAAGCTGGCCCGGGTGGTGCCGGGCGAGGAGGCCAGCGTGCTGGCCGAGCACGCCACGGTGGCCGAGGCGCTGAGCCAGCCGGGCGCCATCCTGATCGTCGGCGAGCGGCTGGGCGCGGTGCCCGGCGGCCTCTCCGCCGCGGCGGACGTGGCCCGCCGTACCGGGGCCAAGCTGGCCTGGGTGCCGCGGCGCGCGGGTGACCGCGGCGCGGTCGACGCGGGCTGCCTGCCCAACCTGCTGCCCGGCGGCCGCGTGGTCACCGAGCCGGCCGCCCGCGCCGAGCTGGGCGAGGCGTGGGACATCCCGGCCGGGGTGATCCCGAGCCAGGCCGGCCGGGACACCGACGGCATCCTCACGGCCGCGGCCAACGGTCAGATCGGCGCCCTCGTGGTGGCCGGCGTCGACCCGGCCGACCTGTCCGACCCGCGCCTGGCCGAGCAGGCCCTGGACGCGGTGCCGTTCCTGGTCAGCCTGGAGCTGCGGATGAGCGCGGTGGCCCGCCGGGCCGACGTGGTCCTGCCGGTCGCCCCGGTGGTCGAGAAGGCCGGCAGCTTCCTGGACTGGGAGGGCCGGCTGCGCACCTTCGAGAAGGTGCTGGACACCGCGGCCATGACCGACGGCCGGGTGCTCGACGCGATCGCCGCGCAGCTCGACGTGCGGCTCGGCACCGGTGACGTGCAGAGCGTCCGCCGGGAGTTGGGCGCGCTGCCGCCGACCCGGGTCGACCGGCCGTCCGCCCCGTCCGTCGAGCCGGCCACCGTGCCGCAGCCCGGCGCCGGCGAGGCCGTGCTGGCCACCTGGCACCAGCTGCTCGACCTGGGCAGCCTCACCGACGGCGACGAGCACCTCGCCGGCACCGCCCGCCCGCCGGTGGTCCGGCTGGGCAAGGGCACCGCCGAGGCGCTCGGTGTCGCGGACGGTGACCCGGTGACCGTCGGTACGGACCGCGGCGCGGTCACCCTGCCGGCGGCGATCACCGAGATGCCGGACGGCGTCGTCTGGCTGCCGACCAACTCACCCGGCTCGACCGTCCGGCGCAGCCTCGGCGCGACGTCCGGCGAGATCGTGAAGGTCTCGGCCGCGGCGGTCGCCGCGGACGCGGCCCTCCGTCCGGGTCCGCTCCTCAACACCGGGAGTGCCCAATGAGCACCGTCATTCTCGCGGCGCAGGACCCGACGCTCGCCGACTTCGGCAAGGACCCGTGGTGGCTGGTCCTCGGGAAGATCGTCTTCGCGTTCGCCTTCGGCCTGCTGGCCACGCTGCTCGGCGTCTGGTTCGAGCGCCGGGTGGTCGGCCGCATGGCGGTCCGGCCCGGCCCGAACCAGGTCGGCCCGTTCGGCCTGCTGCAGACCCTCGCGGACGGCCTGAAGATGGCCTTCAAGGAGGACATCCTCCCGCGGACCGCCGACAAGGTGGTCTTCTTCTTCGCGCCGACCATCTCGGTGATCTGCGCGGTCACCTCGCTGTCGGTGGTGCCGTTCGGCCCGATGGTGAGCATCTTCGGCCACCACACGCCGCTGCAGGTCACCGACGTGTCGGTGGCGGTGCTGGTGATCCTCGCCTGCTCCTCGATGGGCATCTACGGCATCGTGCTCGGCGGCTGGGCCTCCGGCTCGACGTACCCGCTGCTCGGCGGTCTCCGGTCCAGCGCCCAGATGATCTCGTACGAGGTCGCCATGGGGCTGAGCATCGTGGCGGTGTTCATGACCGCCGGCACGATGTCGACAAGCGGGATCGTCGCCGCGCAGGGTGACGCCACCCAGCTCACCATCGCCGGCCAGCAGATCCCGGCCCCCGGCTGGTACGCGATCCTGCTGCTGCCCAGCTTCGTCATCTTCTTCATCGCCATGGTCGGTGAGACCAACCGGGCGCCGTTCGACCTGCCCGAGGCGGAGTCGGAGCTGGTCGCGGGCTTCATGACCGAGTACAGCTCGCTGAAGTTCGCGCTCTTCATGCTCTCCGAGTACGTCTCGATGGTGACCATGTCCGCGGTCACCACGACGCTGTTCCTCGGCGGCTGGCGGGCCCCCTGGCCGATCACCCTGTGGTCGGGCGCCAACTCGGGTTGGTGGCCGATGCTGTGGTTCTTCGGCAAGGTCATCGTCCTGGTCTTCGTCTTCGTCTGGCTGCGGGGCACCCTGCCCCGGCTCCGCTACGACCAGTTCATGCGCTTCGGCTGGAAGGTCCTGCTGCCGATCAACCTGGTCTGGATCCTGGTGCTGAGCGGGCTCCGCTCGATCGAGGACTGGCAGACCAAGGACCGGCTGCTCGCCACCGGCATCGCCGCGGGCGTGCTGCTGCTGGCGACGCTCTTCTGGCCGAGCCGGAAGAAGGCGCCGAAGCCGCCGCTCCAGGAGCAGGTGAACAGCCGTCCACACGGCAGCTTCCCGCTGCCGCCGATGGATCTTCAGGTTCCGCCGAGCCCGCGTACCAAGCGCGTGGTCGCCGAGCGGGAGCCGGCCAACGTCGTCGCCGGCTCGGACTCCAGGGAGGTGTGACGTGGGCGCGATCACCGGAACGTTCAAGGGCTTCGGTGTCACCTTCTCGCACATGTTCAAGAAGGTCGTCACGACCGACTACCCGTTCAAGCCGCCGGTCTCGGCGCCGCGCTACCACGGGCGGCACATCCTCAACCGGCACCCGGACGGGCTGGAGAAGTGCATCGGCTGCGAGCTGTGCGCGTGGGCGTGCCCGGCGGACGCGATCTACGTGGAGGGTGGCGACAACACCGAGGAGCAGCGCTTCTCCCCGGGTGAGCGGTACGCCAGCGTCTACCAGATCAACTACGCCCGGTGCATCTTCTGCGGGCTCTGCATCGAGGCCTGCCCGACCCGGTCGCTCACCATGAGCAACGAGTACGAGCTGGCCCGGGACAACCGGCAGGACCTGATCTTCACGAAGGAGCAGCTGCTCGCGCCGCTGCTGCCCGGCATGGAGCAGCCGCCGCACCCGATGCGGCTGGGCGACAGCGAGAAGGACTACTACGTCGGCGGGCTGACCAACCCGGGCACCTCGGCCGGCGCCGAGCGCTCGCCCATGGGCCCGGGCCGGTACCAGGTGGAGGAGCACCCCGGCGTGACCTTCCCCGGCGCCGAGCAGGCCGCGCAGCGGGCCGAGGCGGGCAAGGGAGCAGGAGCATGACCACGCAGACGGTGCTCGCCGCGGCGGGCCAGGTGTCCGGGGGTGAGGAGGTCACCTTCTGGATCCTCGCCCCGCTGGCCCTTCTCGGGGCCATCGGCATGGTCTGGGCGCGCAACGCGGTGCACTCGGCGCTCTGGCTGGTGCTGACCATGCTCTGCCTGGGCGTGTTCTACGTGCTCCAGGCCGGGCCGTTCATCGGCATGGTGCAGATCATCGTCTACACCGGCGCGATCATGATGCTCTTCCTCTTCGTGCTCATGCTGGTCGGCCGCGACGCCTCCGACTCGCTGATCGAGACGCTGCGCGGCCAGCGGGTCGCCGCGGTGGTGCTCGGGCTCGGCTTCGCCGGCCTGGTCGGCTCCGGGCTCTACCGGGCGCTGGAGGGCGTGCAGGCCGTCGGCCTGGACAAGCCGAACGCCGAGGGCAACGTGCAGGGCATCGCCCGGCTGCTGTTCACCAAGTACGTCTTCGCCTTCGAGCTGACGTCCGCGCTGCTCATCACGGCGGCGGTGGGCGCGATGGTGCTGGCGCACGTGGAGCGGCGCAAGGAGGACCGGATGGACCAGGTCGCCACCATGAAGGCCCGGTTCCGCCCCGGCAACTACCCCGGCCCGAAGCCCGGACCGGGTGTCTTCGCCACGTCGTCCTCGGTGGCCACCCCGGCCCGCCTGCCCGACGGCCGGCTGACCGACCGCAGCATCCCGGAGATCATGCCGGTGCGGGAGCTGACGGCCGAGGAGACCTCGTTGAAGGGGACGGAGAAGTGACCCCGGACTACTACCTGATCCTCGCGGCGGTGCTGTTCACCATCGGCGCCGTCGGCGTGCTGATCCGGCGCAACGCGATCGTGCTGTTCATGTGCGTCGAGCTGATGCTCAACGCGGCCAACCTGACGCTCGTCACGTTCAGCCGGATCAACGGCGACCTGAACGGCCAGATCATGGCGTTCTTCGTGATGGTGGTGGCCGCGGCCGAGGTCGTGGTCGGGCTCGCGATCATCATGTCGATCTTCCGGACCCGGCGCTCGGCGAGCGTCGACGACGCCAACCTGCTGAAGTACTGAGGGGCTCGTGGTGGAAGAGACTGTGGAATTCGCCCAGGCCAGCGGGCTTCTGGGCAGTGTCTGGCTGCTGGTGGCCATCCCGCTGGTGAGCGCGGCGATCCTGCTGCTGCTCGGCAAGCGGGCGGACCGCTGGGGTCACTGGCTGGGCGTGGCGGCCATCGGCGCCGCCTTCGTGCTCGGCCTGACCTACTTCTTCCAGCTGCGTGGCCTGGAGAACAAGCAGGTCGAGCAGAGCCTCTGGCAGTTCATCACGGTCGGCGACCTCAAGGTGGACTTCGGTCTGCTCTTCGACCCGCTGGCCGCCGTCTTCGTACTGCTGATCACCGGGGTGGGTTTCCTGATCCACCTCTACGCGGTCGAGTACATGGCGCACGACGAGGGCCGGCGGCGGTTCTTCGGGTACTTCAACCTGTTCGTCGCCGCGATGCTGCTGCTGGTGCTCGGCAACAACTACGTGATGCTCTACTTCGGCTGGGAGGGCGTCGGTCTGGCGTCGTACCTGCTGATCTCCTTCTGGTACGGCCGGCCGAGCGCGGCCACCGCCGGCAAGAAGGCGTTCCTCATGAACCGGGTCGGCGACGCCGGCCTGGCCATCGGCATCTTCGTCATGTTCGCCATGCTCGGCACCACCCAGTACGACGAGGTCTTCAACGGCGTCGGCGCGCTGAGCGCCACCACCGTGCTGGTGCTGGGCCTGCTGCTGCTCCTCGGTGCCACCGGTAAGTCCGGCCAGTTCCCGCTCCAGGCGTGGCTGCCGGACGCCATGGAGGGCCCGACCCCGGTCTCCGCGCTCATCCACGCGGCGACCATGGTCACCGCGGGCGTCTACCTGATCGCCCGCTCCAACCCGATCTTCTCGGCCAACCACACGCTCCAGCTCGTGGTGGTCAGCGTCGGCGCGATCACCCTGCTGATGGGCTGCCTCATCGGCGCGGCCAAGGACGACATCAAGCGGGTGCTGGCCTGGTCGACGGTGAGCCAGATCGGCTACATGTTCCTCGGCGTGGGCCTGGGCGGCGCGGCGTACGCGCTGGCCATCGTGCACCTGCTGGCGCACGGCTTCTTCAAGGCCAACATGTTCCTCGGCGCCGGCTCGGTCATGCACGGCATGAACGACCAGGTCGACATCCGCCGCTTCGGCAACCTGTCGAAGTACATGAAGGTCACCTGGCTGACCTTCATGATGGGCTGGCTGGCCATCATCGGCATGTTCCCGTTCTCCGGCTTCTTCTCCAAGGAGCCGATCATCGTGGCCGCGTTCGAGCGTGAGGGCTGGACGGCCTGGCTCTTCGGCCTGGCCGCGCTGCTCGGCGCCGGGCTCACCGCGTTCTACATGACCCGGCTCTTCGTGCTCACCTTCCACGGCCCGGCCCGCTGGACCGAGGACATCGAGCACCCGCACGAGTCGCCGAAGCTGATGACGATCCCGCTGATCTTGCTGGCGATCGGTTCGGTCGCGGCCGGCGCGTTGCTGGCCTCGTCCGTGCCGGACTGGCTGGAGGCGACCGCGGGCCTGCGCCACCAGGAGGAGGGCCAGCACGCCGTCATGGCGCACTGGCTGATCACCACGCTCTCGCTGCTGGTGACCGTGCTCGGGGCCGGGCTGGCCTGGTTCCTGTTCCGCAACGGCACGGCCACCGAGCCGCAGCCGGCCGGCGTGCTGGTCACCGCCGCCCGCAAGAACCTCTACACGGACGCCGTCAACGAGGCGGTCTTCGAGAAGCCGGGCATCTTCCTCACCCGGGCGCTGGTCTTCCTCGACAACCGGGGCGTCGACGGGCTGGTCAACGGCCTCGCCGCCGCGGTGGGTGGTGGCTCGGGCCGGCTCCGGCGGCTGCAGACCGGTTTCGTGCGGTCGTACGCGACCTCGATCCTGACCGGCGCGCTGCTCGTGGTGGCGGCCTTCCTGGCGGTGCAGGCGGGGTGGCTGGCGTGATCGACCTCAACGCGGCCGCCCCCGCCGGCGGGCCACGCAGTCACGACGGAGGTAAGGCCGAATAATGTCCAACTTCCCGTTCCTCTCGGTGCTGACCGTGGCGCCGCTGGTCGGCGCCCTGGTCGTGGCCCTGCTGCCGCGGCGCAACCCGGACCTGGCCAAGCTGGTGGCGTTCGGCTGGTCGCTGCTGGTGCTGGTGCTCTCGGTGGCCATGTGGATCACCTTCCAGGCCGACGGTGACCGGTTCCAGTTCCGCGAGTCCTACGCGTGGATCCCGAACTGGGGCGTCAACTTCACCTTCGAGGTGGACGGCATCGCGCTGGTGATGCTGATGCTGATCGCGATCCTGGTGCCGCTGGTGATCCTGGCGTCGTGGCATGACGCCGAGTCGTCCCGGCGCTCGGTGCCGGTCTACTTCGCGCTGCTGCTCGTCCTCGAGTGCACGATGATCGGCGTCTTCGCCGCCGCCGACGTGTTCCTGTTCTACGTGTTCTTCGAGGTCATGCTGGTGCCGATGTACTTCCTCATCGGCAGCTACGGCGGCCACCAGCGGCAGTACGCGGCGGTCAAGTTCTTCCTCTACTCCCTGGTCGGCGGCCTGTTCATGCTGGCCGCGGTGATCGGCCTCTGGGTGGTCGGCGGGAAGACCTTCGACTGGCAGGCGCTCAGCCAGGCCGAGTTCGCCACCGACACGGCCCGCTGGCTGTTCCTCGGCTTCTTCCTCGCGTTCGCGATCAAGGCGCCGTTCTTCCCGTTCCACACCTGGCTGCCGGACGCCGGTGGCGCGGCCCCGGCCGGCGCGGCGGCGCTGCTGGTCGGCGTGCTGGACAAGGTCGGCACCTTCGGGATCCTGCGGTACTGCCTGCCGCTCTTCCCCGAGGCGTCGCGGTGGTTCGCCCCGTGGGCGCTGGCGCTCGGCGTGATCGGCATCATCTACGCCGCGCTGCTGGCGGTCGGCCAGAACGACCTCAAGCGGCTGGTGTCGTACACCTCGATCGCCCACTTCGGGTTCATCGGGGTCGGCATCTTCGCCTTCACCACCCAGGCCGGCACCGGCGCCGTGCTCTACATGCTCAACCACGGGCTGGCCACCGGCCTGCTCTTCCTCGTGGTGGGCATGCTGATCGCCCGCCGGGGCTCGGCGCTGATCAGCGACTTCGGCGGCGCGGGCAAGCTGGTGCCGCTGCTCGCCGGGGTGCTCTTCTTCGCCGGTCTCGCCTCGCTGGCGCTGCCCGGCACCGCGCCGTTCGTCTCCGAGTTCCTGGTGCTGATCGGCACGTTCACCACGAACAAGCCGGTCGCGGTGATCGCCACGCTCGGCATCATCCTGGCCGCGGCGTACGTGCTGTGGATGGTGCAGCGCACCACCCAGGGCACCCTCAACCCGGCCCTGACCGAGGTCGACGGCATGCGCCGGGACCTCAGCCTGCGCGAGAAGATCGTGGTCGCCCCGCTCATCGCGCTGATCGTGCTGCTCGGCTTCTACCCCAAGCCGGTCACCGATGTCATCAACCCCGCCGTGAAGGCGACCATGCAGGACGTGGGTCGGACCGATCCCGCCCCGGAGGTCGGTAGCGTCCAGGAGGCCGCGAAATGACCGAGCTGAAGTTGCCGTCGATCGACTACGCGGCGCTCGCTCCCATCCTGATCATGCTGGGCGCCGCCCTGGTCGGCGTCCTGGTCGAGGCGTTCGTGCCGCGCCGCCTGCGCAACACGGTGCAGCTCGCGCTCGCCCTGCTGGCGGTGCTCGGCGCGCTGACCATGGTGATCCTCAACGCCGACGACCGGCTGATCACCGCCGGCCAGGCCATCGCCGTGGACGGGCCGACGCTCTTCCTCCAGGGCTCGATCCTGATCCTGGCCGCCATGGCGCTGCTGCTGATCGGCGAGCGCACGGTGGAGCGGGGCGGGGCCTTCGTGGCCCACGCCGCGGTCACCGCCGAGTCGGCCGACGACCGGCGCCAGGCCGACGGGATGGGCGGCACCACGGAGGTGTACCCGCTCGTCACCTTCGCGATCGGCGGCATGCTGATCTTCGTGGCGGCGAACGACCTGCTGACCATGTTCATCGCACTTGAGGTCTTCTCGCTGCCGCTCTACCTGCTCTGCGCGCTGGCCCGCCGCCGGCGGCTGCTGAGCCAGGAGGCCGCGCTCAAGTACTTCATGCTCGGCGCGTACGCCTCGGCGTTCTTCCTCTTCGGCGTGGCCCTGATCTACGGCTTCACCGCCGGGATCCCGGGCCGGGGCGCCGGCGTCGACTTCGCCACCGTGCACGCCGCGGTGTCCGAGTCCTCGTCCAGCCCGGTGCTGCTCTTCGCCGGCATGGCGCTGCTCGCCATCGGCCTGCTCTTCAAGGCCGCCGCCGCCCCGTTCCACGTCTGGACCCCGGACGTCTACCAGGGCGCGCCGACCCCGGTGACCGGCTTCATGGCCGCCTGCACCAAGGTCGCCGCGTTCGGCGCCCTGCTGCGGGTCTTCCACGTCGCCTTCGCGGGGGCCTCCTGGGACTTCACCCCGGTGCTCGGCGCGGTGGCGGTGCTGACCATGCTGGTCGGCGCGGTGCTCGCGGTGACCCAGACGGACATCAAGCGGCTGCTGGCGTACTCGTCGATCGCGAACGCGGGCTACCTGCTGGTGGGCGTGCTGGCGCCCAGCAAGGAGGGGCTCTCCGGCACGATGTTCTACCTGGTCGCGTACGGCTTCTCGGTGCTCGCCGCGTTCGCCGTCGTGACCCTGGTCCGGGACGCCGACGGGGAGGCCACCCACCTGTCCCGTTGGGCCGGGCTCGGCCGCCGGTCGCCGTTCTTCGCGGCGATCTTCACGTTCATCCTGCTGGCCTTCGCCGGTATCCCGCTCACCAGCGGGTTCACCAGCAAGTTCGCCGTCTTCGCCCCGGCGCTGGACGCGAACCAGGCCTGGCTGGTGATCGCCGGCGTGCTGACCAGCATGGTGCTGGCCTTCCCGTACCTGCGGGTCGTGGTGATGATGTGGCTCTCGGAGCCCGGCGACGCCACCCCGACGGTCACCGTGCCGGGCGCGCTCACCTCGGCGGCCCTGGTCATCGGCGTGCTCGCCACGCTGGTCCTGGGTGTCGCCCCGGCGCCCCTGCTCGACCTGGCCAACGGTGCCGCCGAATTCGTGCGATGACAGAGGTTCCACCCCGGGGGCCGGTACGCCGAGGCGTGCCGGCCCCCGGTCCGTATCCCCCTCGCCGGGCAGGTCGAACGGGTGTGGCATGGTTGATGGCGTGGTGATTCCGGCTGGCGAGCGTTCAGGTGCCACCGGCCCGGGCGGTGGTCCGGGCCCGGAGGGCACGGGTCAGTTCGGCGCGCTCGGCCTGCACCTCGCCGATCCGCGGGTCGAGGCGTCCGTCCTGGGTCTCCTGGAGCGGGTCGAGACCGACCTGCGTGCCAGCGTGGCCAGCGCCGACCCGCTCGTCAGCGAGGCGGCCCGGCACCTGGTGGAGGCCGGCGGCAAGCGGTTCCGGCCGCTGCTGGTGGCGCTGGGCGCCCAGTTCGGCGACCCGGACGCCGCGGAGGTCGTGCCCGCCGCCGTGGTGATGGAGCTCACCCACCTGGCGACGCTCTACCACGACGACGTCATGGACGAGGCGGTCGTGCGCCGGGGCGCCCCGAGCGCCAACTCCCGCTGGACCAACTCGGTGGCCATCCTGGTCGGCGACTACCTCTTCGCCCGGGCCGCGGACATCTCGGCCGACCTGGGCCCGGAGGCCGTACGCCTCCAGGCGCGCACCTTCGCCCGGCTGGTGCACGGGCAGATCGCCGAGACGGTCGGCCCGCGCGGCAGCGACCCGGTCGCGCACTACCTGCACGTCATCGCCGAGAAGACCGGTTCGCTGATCGCCACCTCGGCCCGCTTCGGCGGCATGTTCGGCGGTGCGTCCGCCGAGCACATCGAGGCGTTGGCCGGCTACGGCGAGATCATCGGGGTGGCCTTCCAGCTCTCCGACGACCTGCTGGACATCGCCAGCGAGTCGGTGCAGTCGGGCAAGACGCCCGGCACCGACCTGCGCGAGGGCGTGCCGACCCTGCCGGTGCTCTACGCGCTCGCCTCCGACGACTCCGACGCGGCCAGCGTCCGGCTCCGGGAGATCCTGGCGACCGGCCCGCTCGTCGACGACGCGCTGCACGCCGAGGCACTCGGCCTGCTCCGCGAGTCGCCCGCGCTGAAGCGCGCCCGGGAGACGGTCCGCAGCTACGCCGAGGACGCCCGCGCCCGCCTCGCGCCCCTCCCGGCGGGCCCGGCCCGCCGAGCCCTCGAATCCCTCTGCGACTACATCGCCGACCGCACCAGCTGACCCGAACCTGCCCGCCCGCTGCCCTGCCCTCCGGCGGCCTCGCTGGTTGATCATGAGGTTAGCGGCGGAGTCGATCTCCCGAACTGCCGCCAACTTCATGATCACCGAGGCGGGGGCCGGGTGGGTGGGCGGACAGTAGGCGGGCGCCCAGGAGCATCAGGGCGGCGGCCAGGAGCATGGCGGTCGCCGCTACCAGCCACATGGTCGGGTAGCCGAGAGTGTCGGCGATCGCGCCGAGGCCGAGCGGGCCGACGCAGCCGCCCGCGTACACCCCGGTCTGGGTGATCGAGGTGGCGGCGGCCGGGGCCTGCGGGTGGAGCCGGACCACCGCGAAGTTCATCAGCCCGGGCCAGGCCCAGCCGAGGCCGAAGCCGAGCACCACGCCGGCCACCAGCGGCACCGGGCCGGACACCGCGAGCAGGGCCAGCCCCACCGCACCCACCATCAGCATCCCGGCGATCAGCGCGACGTGGCCGGTCTCCCGGCCGTCGGCCAGCCAGCCCGCGCCCACCCGGGCGGCCACGCAGACCGCGCTGCCCAGGGTGAGGGTGAGGCCCGCCAGCGCCGGGGACAGCCCCCGACCGGCCGCCGAGTCGACCACGAAGGTGCCCAGCGCGTTCGCCGCGGCGGCCGCCAGGGTCGCCGCCACGCCGACCACCACGAGCGCCGTCGTGGCCCGCCCCGCCCGGCCGGCGGCGGCACGCCGGACCCGGTCCCGCTCCGCCGGGGGTACGGCCGGCAGCGCGGCCAGCGCCGCGAGGGCGGCCACCACGAACGCCCAGCGCCAGCCGGCGGTCAGCGCGACGGTCGGCACCGCCGCGCCGGCAAGCAGGGTGGAGACCGGGATGGCGGCCTGCTTCAGCCCGAAGGAGAGGCCCTGCCGGTGGGCGGGCACGTGCCGGGCCAGCGCCGCGTTGCTGGCGAGCTGGCCGAGGGCGTTGGCGGCGGCGCTGAGCGCGAGCAGGACCACGAGCACGGGGTACGACCGGGCCAGCCCCGCAACGGCCAGCAGCGAGCCGGCGGAGAGGAGGATGCCGGCGCGTGCCACCACGGCCGCCCCGTACCGCTCCACCAGGGCGCCGGAGGGGACCGAGGCGAGGGCGCTGACACCGAAGTAGACCGAGACGGCCAGGCCCAGCCGGGCGGGCGTGAAGTCGAGGTCGTCGCCCATCTGCACGGCGAGCCCGCCGACCAGGAAGACGGGCAGGACGCAGGCGATCGTGGTGGCGATCGCGCCCGCGTTGGTCCGGACGGTACGCCGGGGCGCGGGCGGAGCGGGATGCGACAAGGTTTCGGTCATGGCCCGCCCAACCTACGCCGGTCACGTTTTGGCAGCTGATCGTGTCTGTCGGTGCACGGTCCGTGCCCGGTGATCTGGCATCCTCGATCCGAACAGGCATTTCGCACTCGGCCTGTTTTTCATATGGTGTAAGTCCCCGGCGGCGGAGGTGGTTGTGCGTGACCCCTTGGCGGAACCTTCGGACCTGATCCGAAGTGTCTCCCGCGCGCTACGAGTGCTCGAGTCGGTCGGCCGTGCGCCGAAAGGGCTCACCGTCAAGCAGATCGCCCGCCGCTGCGAGCTGACCGTCGCCACGACCTACCACCTGGTGCGCACGCTGGCCTACGAGGGCTACGTGATCCGCCGGGAGGACGGCACGTACATCGTCGGGCTGGAGGTCGCCGACCGCTACCGCGAGCTGGTCACCGCGTTCCGCGGGCCGCCGCCGGTCGGGGAGGCGCTGCGGCGGGCCGCGGCGGACACCGGCTGGAGCCACTACCTGGGCCGCTTCGTGGGCGGTCAGGTGGCGCTCACGGCGGTCGCCGAGGGGCCGCGCTCGCCGTACCTGGAGGACCTGGTGCCGGGCTTCGACGAGGGCGCGCACGCCACCGCGCTCGGCAAGGGCCTGCTGGCCACCCTCACCCCCGAGCAGCGCTTCCGCTACCTGCGGGAATACGGCATGCGCCCGTTCACCGGCGCCACCCTCACCACCGTCGAGGCGTTCGAGGCCGACCTGGCCGCCGGCGACCGGCGCGGCATGCAGTTGGAGCTGGGCCAGTTCCGGCAGGGGGTGGCGTGCGCCGCGGTGCTGGTCACCCCCGACAAGGACATCGAGCGCCGGGTGGTGCTGGCCTGCGCGCTGCCGGCCAGCGAGATGATGACGTCCGCCCGGGTGGTCCGCGCCAAGCTGCTCACGGTGGCCCGCGCGGTCGCCGACGGCATCGCCGCAGACGCCTGACCCCGGAGCGGACACGCGAAGGGCCCCTCCCCGGCGGGGGAAGGGGCCCTCCACGGGCGGTCCAGCGCCGGACCGCGCAGGGGAACGTCAGCTGCCGACCGGGCCACCGTCCAGGCGCCAGGTGACCACCACGCCGGGCTTGGCGAAGTCGCCGTCCGGCCAGGTCGAGGCCGGGTTCTCCACCGAGGCGCCGGTGATCTCGCCCGGGTGCTGCACGGCCACGAAGACCGACCGGTTGTCCTTCGTGATGAACGGGCCGCAGGTCTCGGCACCGAGCGGCACGGTGAGGAACTGCTTCAGGTGGCCCCGCTCCGGGCCCTCGACGGCGGTGGCGAAGAGGCCGTCGTTGCTGCCCAGCGCGTTGCCGTCGGTCGAGATCCACAGGTTGCCGGTGGCGTCGAAGGCGACGTTGTCCGGGCAGGAGATCGGGGAGACCTTCGTCTTGTCGTACCCGGCGAAGTGGGTGGCCGGGTCCGCCGGGTCGCCGCAGACGATCGGCAGCGACCAGGCGAAGCTCTCGGCGGTGTTGTCGCCCCGATCCTCGACCAGTTCCAGGATCTGCCCGTGCTTGTTGAGGTTGCGCGGGTTCGCCTCGTCGGCCGCCGCCTTGCCGGCCTTGCCCCGGTCGGTGTTGTTGGTCAGCGCCACGTAGACCTTGCCGGTGAGCTGGCTCGGCTCGACGTCCTCGGGTCGGTCCATCTTGGTGGCGCCGACCTTGTCCCCGGCGAGGCGGGTGAAGGTCAGCACGTCGGCCGCGGTCATCCCGTCGACGTACGAGCGGTTGCCGCTCACCAGCTTGATCCAGCGACCCCGGCCGTCGAACGCCCCGTCGGAGGGCAGCTTGCCGGTGCCGTCGATCTCGGCGGCGCTGTTCCCCTCCAGGGCGGCCACGTAGAGCGTGCCGGACTCCAGCAGGGTCAGGTTGTGCTTGCGGGCCACCCACGAGTTGCCCGGCATGAACTTCTTGTCCGAGACGAACTTGTAGAGGTAGTCGAAGCGCTCGTCGTCGCCCATGTACGCGACCACGCGCCCGTCCTTCGCCACGATCACGTTGGCGCCCTCGTGCTTGACCCGGCCGAGCGCGGTGTGCTTACGCGGGCGGCTCTCCGGGTCGAACGGGTCGATCTCGACGACCCAGCCGAAGCGGTGCGCCTCGTTCGGGTGCTTCGCCAGGTCGAAGCGCTCGTCGGCGCGCTCCCACTTCCGGCTGCCGCTCGGGTGACGCACGTCGGTCGGGATGCCGTAACGGGCCAGCTTCGGCTTCAGCTCCTCGGGCGCGCCGTCGCCGCCCACGAAGTACTGGTTGAAGTTCTCCTCGCCGGAGAGCACCGTGCCCCACGGGGTGACCCCGCCGGAGCAGTTGTTCAGCGTGCCGACCACCGTACGGCCCTTCGGGTCGGCGGCCGTGCGCAGCCAGGCCGAGCCGGCGGCCGGGCCGGTCAGCTCGAACTTCGTGGCCAGCGCGGTGACCCGCCGGTTGTACTGCCGGCGGCCGCTGCGCACCGGCCGCCACTGCCCGGTGGCGTCCACCCGCTCCAGTTCCACCACCGACATGCCGTGCGCGGCCATGGCCACCCGCACCTGCTCCACCGAGAGCGCGTCCTGGCCGGTGAAGCCGGGGAACATCAGGTCCTCGTTGGTGTACTCGTGGTTGACCACCAGCAGCGCGCGCCTGCGGTCGATCGGCAGCACCCCGACGAAGTCGTTGTTGTAGCCGAACTGCTTCGCCTGGGCGGCGGCGGTCTGCGCGTGCACGTCGAACGCGGGCGCGCCCGGCACCACCGGGTCACCCCACTTGATCACCACGGCGTGGTCGTACCCGTTGGGCACGACAAGGGTGTCCAGCTTGTTCGGCGGGATCGGCCGGAAGGTCAGCGCGCCGCTGCCCACCCCGCCGGCCGGCGCGGCGGCCTCGCCGGCGCCCGGGACGGCCGGGGCGGCGGGGGCGGCGGCGGCCGGGGCCGCGCCGGCGAGGGCACCGGCCACGGCGCCGCTGAAGCCGAGCACGAGGGCGCCCGCGGCGCCGGCCCGCACCACGCCACGCCGGGAGACCTCGGCGTCGACCAGATCCCCGAAGTACGGGTTGTCGGAGCGGTTCGGCACCGGGTGGTCGCAGGCGTTGCCGCACCGGTACTGGCAGGTCATGGCGTCCCGTGCGCCGTGGCGGGTGGCGCCCAGCAGCGGGAGCAGCCGAGGACGGTCGCTCATGGGGTGGAGCCTCCTGATCGGACGTCGGTGGCGCGGCCGGAGCACCCGGTCGCGCGTACGGGCCGGACGCTGCCAGGGCACGGTGAGCGGGCACCGGCGGGTGTGTGAACCGGACGTGAACACCTACCGTGTGACCTGCGGCTGAACCGATCGGCGTCACGGCACGTATCAAGGGGCGAACGCATCGCCGGTCTCCCCGCCGCCGGAAGCGAGGTACCGCCATCAGTGACCACGACGCCCAACTGCTGCGCGCGCTGCACGACGAGCATGCCGACGCGCTCTTCGCGCACGCCCTCCGGCTGGTCAACGGCGACCGCACGCGCGCCGAGGACCTGGTGCAGGAGACCCTGCTCCGGGCCTGGCGGCATCCCGAGTCGCTGGACCCGCGGCGTGGCTCGGTCCGCGCCTGGCTCTTCACCACCGCCCGGAACCTGGCCATCGACGCCTGGCGCCGGCGGTCCACCCGCGTCGGCGAGGTCTACACCGACGAGCTGCCCGAACCCGCCGAGACGGTCGACGAGACGGAGCGCGCGGTGGAGGCGTGGACCGTGGCCGAAGCGCTGAACCGGCTCAGCCCGACCCACCGTGAGGTGCTGGTGGAGTGCTTCTACCAGGGGCGGTCGGTGGCGGAGGCGGCCGCCCGGCTCGGGGTGCCGCCGGGCACGGTGAAGTCCCGCACGCACTACGCGTTGCGCTCACTACGGTTGGCGCTGGCCGAGATGGGGGTGACCGGATGACCCGCTGCGAGTTCGCGCACGACGACGGCGCGTACGTGCTGGGCGCCCTCGCCCCCGCCGACCGGGCGGCCTACGAGCGGCACCTGGCCGGCTGCGCGTCGTGCCGGGAGGCGGTCGCCGAGATCGCCGTGCTGCCCGGCCTGCTGGGCCGGCTCGACCCGGCCGGGCTGGAGCAGTTCCTGCCGTCCGCCGCGGAGACCTCCCGGGTGCCCGCACTGCTCGACGCCGCGCGGGAGCGCCGGCGCCGCGAGCGGTCCCGGTCCCGGCGACGGTACGCGCTGACGGCGCTCGCCGCCGCCGCGCTCGCGGTGCTGGCCGGCGTCGGGGTGTCACTGGTCCGCCCGCCGGCCGCCCCGCCGCCGACGGCCACCGCGACGGCGAGCACCCCGGCGCCGGTGCCCATGACGGCCATGCGGCCGGTCGACGGGCCGGTGCCGCTGCACGCCGAGGTCGCCCTGACCGACAAGCGGTGGGGCACCGAGGTCACCATGCGCTGCGGGTACGACCAGCGCGCCGGTCACCGCGAGGCGTACACCTTCCGGCTGGTGGCGCACGGCCCGGACGGCGCGACGGAGCAGGTCGGCACCTGGCTGGCCGCGCCCGGCGACAACGTCCGGGTGGTCGGCGCCACCCACTTCACCCACGGCGAGCTGGTCCGCCTCGAACTGGTCCGCGCCGACGGCACCCCGGTGCTCGCCTACGACGCCCGCTGAGGTGCGGTCAGCGGGCGCCGGCGGGCACCGGGGCGGCGGCCCGTGCCTCGGCGCGGGTGCGCCGGGTGTGCCGGACGGCGTCGACGGTGAACACCACGAGGGCGACCCAGACCAGGGCGAACCCGGCCAGCCGGGCCGGCGGCATCGGCTCGTGGAAGACCAGCACGCCGCAGCCGAGCTGGAGGATCGGCGCGAGGTACTGCAACATGCCCAGCCCGGTCAGCGGCAGCCGGTTGGCCGCCCCGGCGAAGAGCAGCAGCGGGATCGCGGTGGCCGCGCCGGCCAGGACCAGCAGGACGGTGTGCCCGGAGCCGTGCCCGAAGGTGGCGTCGCCCTGCCGGCCGAGCCAGCCGAGGTAGGCCAGGGCGGGCAGGGCCAGCACCGCCGACTCGACGAAGAGCCCCTCCGCGGCGGGTAGGCCGAGCCGCTTCTTGACCAGCCCGTACCCGGCGAAGCTGAAGGCCAGCGTGAGAGCCAGCCAGGGCAGCCGGCCGTAGTCGACGGTCAGCACCGCCACCGCGAGGCCACCCACGCCGAGCGCCGCCCACTGCGCCGGGCGCAGCCGCTCGCGCAGCACGAACACCCCGATCAGCACCACGACCAGCGGGTTGATGAAGTAGCCCAGGGCGGTCTCCACCACCCGGTCGGAGTTCACCCCATAGATGTAGGTGCCCCAGTTGACCGCGATGAGTGCGGCGGCGGCCGCGATGGCGGCCAGCGCCCGGGGACGCCGGGCCAGCGCCCGCAGGAAACCGATGTTGCGCATGGCGGCCAGGAGCAGCGCCACGAAGACCACCGACCAGACGATCCGGTGCGCGAGGATCTCCACCGGCCCGGCCGGGCGGAGCAGCTTCAGGTAGATCGGGAAGAAACCCCAGAGCAGGTACGCGCCGAAGCCGTAGAGGTAGCCGAGACGGGTCTGGTTCACGCCTCCACCGTAAGTGGTGAACCGGCGCTTTGCTCCTTTCCGGTGAGCTGGGTCACCCGCTTGTCGTACTCCATCCAGCGGCCCGGCTCGACAGGCGTGAAGCCGACCTTCGCGTAGACCCCGTGCGCGTCGTTGGTGGCCAGCACGATCCGGCGTACGCCCCACTCGGCCAGGTGGTCGCGGGCCGCGCCGGCCAGCCAGGTGCCCAGCCCCCGGCCCCGCTCGGCGCTGTCGACGTAGACGTCGCAGAGCCAGGCGAAGGTCGCCCGGTCGGTGACCACCCGGGCCACCGCCACCTGCCGCCCGTCACCGGGCCGGTAGACGCCGAAGCCGATCGACCCGGCGAAGGCCCGCCCCACCGTGTCCCGGTCCCGCCCGAGCGCCCAGTAGGCGTCCGTGGAGAGCCAGTGGTGCACCCGGTCCAGGTCGAGCCGGTCCGGATCGGTGCTGAGCAGGTAGCCGTCGGGGCGGGTCAGGGTGAACACCCCTCGACCCTAGTTGCGGCCCGACCCGGCCTCGCCAGCCAATTCCCGCCCACTGGCCTCGGCCGGCGGGCGGGAATCGACGGGTCGTGCGGGCTCAGTCGCGGTCGAGGACGGCGCCGAGGATCCAGGTGACGATGCCGACGAAGAGCGCGCCCAGCACCGCGGCCGGCCAGAAGCCGTCCACGTGGAACGGCAGGCCCGCCTCACCGGCGATCCAACTGGTGAGCAGGAAGAGCAGGCCGTTGACCACCAGCGCGATCAGGCCGAGGGTCAACAGGTAGAAGCCGCAGCCGACGGTCTTGATGATCGGCTGGAGCACCGCGTTGACCACCCCGAAGATCACCGCGACGAGGACCAGCGTGGTCACCGTCTCGGTGGCCGAATCCGAGTCCAGCGAGATGCCCGGGATGAGGAGCGTGGCCAACCAGAAGGCCACCGCCGTCGAGGCCAGCCGGATCAGAAGACCCTTCAGAAAATCCATGGCCGGGATCGTGCCACGCCGCGTCGACTCGCGGAACCCGTGATCGGCTCAATGGCGGGCCGGGCGACCGACCAGTTGCGACTCGATGGGCGTCGGCGAGAGCAGCGCCCACCGCAACGCCCGCCGGTTCACCACCGCCACCATGTCGTCCCGGATCCGGGTCAGCCAGTCCGCCGAACCGCCCAGGCCCAGCGCCGCGCCGGCCAGCGCGGCCTCGCCGGGGTCGAGCGGTTGCAGGATCGCGAGGTCCGCGCGGGCCAGCGCGGCCGTGTCGGCCGGGGTCAGCTCGTCGCGGACCACAAGCACCGACTGCCAGGCCGCCGCCGGACCGACCTCCGGCGGCACCGGGCCGACGTCGACGACCAGCAGCAACGGGTGCAGCGGCGACCCCGGCGCGCCGCCGACCGGCCGCCCCGGCGGGACCAGCGGCACCGCACCGCCCGGTGCGCCCACCCCGCGGACGAACGGCTCCCAGACCCGGGGCCGGGTCGTCTGCACCGCCACCCGGGCGCCGAGCGCCAGCGCCCGCAGGGCCAGCAGTTGGGCCGCGCGTGCCCCACCGACCAGCAGCAGCCGGGTCGTCGTGGGCCGGAACAGGCGTACGGTCACGGCGCCGCCGTGCCGGTTCGCGCCCACCATCAACCCCGACTCGCCGAGAGTCAGCTCCAGGGCGGCCAGCTCCGGCCCGACCGGGGCGGCGGCGCGGGCCACCGCCAGCGGCAGCGTGGCCGCCAGCCCGGCCAGGTGCTCGCCGTCCAGCCGGCGCAGATGCGCGCCGAGATCCCCGGCGAGCCGGCGCAGCGCCCGCTCGGCCACCGACAGCTCGGCGGTGGTGCGGGCGGCCAGGCGTACGGTCAGCTCGGCCGGCGTGGGCGCGGCGTCGGCGCCGGCGCGCGGGCCCACGCAGAGCGACACGGTGGTGGCGGTGGCCGGCAGCGCCAGCAGCCGGGACACCATCCGCCGCGCCGCGTCGGTGCGCGGATCCGGCCACCGGCGCAGCCGCCAGGTGGTCTGCGGCAGCCCGCCCACGGTCACCGCCGGCCAGCTCTCCCGCACGGGCGCCCCGGCGTCGTGGTGGGCCAGCTCGGCCACCACGCGCAGCGCCGCCGGACCGCCGAGCGGGCGACCGGAGAGCGGGCCGAGCCGGCGCACGATCCGCCGGACCGTGCCGGACAGGGCGCGACGCAGCTCCTCGTCCGACCAGCCGTCGGCCCGGAGCACCCGGACCGCCAGCACCGTGCGGGCCCGCCCCGCCAGCCGCCCGTCGGTGAGCTGCCGGTACGACGTGCCGGCCGTGCCCGCCCCGGCGGTGGGCGCCGGCGCGGGCGACGCCGAGCACAGCAGCTGGATCCGGACCGGTGGGCTCTCCGGCCCGGGCACGGGCAGCAGGCCGAGCGGCGACGGCAACTCCCGCGGGCCCTCGCCGAGCAGGTCGTCCGGGTCGCCGATCTCCAGCAGCGCGGTCATCCCGGCGGCGTCCTCCAGCACCGCCGCCGGGCCGCCGGCCAGCTCCGCCGGGCGCACCACCGCCCCGGGGTGCGCCAGCTCCAGCAGCGCGGCCGGCCCGGAGGCCGCCGGCAGGGCGCGCCGCCGGGCCAGGTACGCCGCGCCGACGGCGAGCCACTCGAAGAGCCAGCGGCCCCGGAACCGGACCCAGGTGGCGGGGAGCAGGACCGCTGCCAGCAGCAGGGCCGCCGCCGTCACCGGGACACCCCGGCCCACGGCCGCGACCAGCACCGCCACCGCGACCTGGGCGGCCACCACCTGCCCGGCGCGAACGGCCGGAGCCGGCCGCCGCGTCCACTGCGCCGGCGGGGCGGGTGCGGAAGCCGGCCGGCCGGTCGTGGTCGCGGTCACCGCACCTCCTCCGCGTGTTCGCCGGGTGACGCCGCCGTGGCACATCGTAGAGCTTCGTTGTCCACAGGGGAGCCCGAGGGGGTAGCAGAACCGGAGTCGGACGGCTACCGTCAGCGACGAGTTCCGTCGAGTGCGCCAGCCGTCCCCCTTCCCCCTTCTCCGGCGGCGCGCTCCGGCGAGTCCACGGTGGTCGCTCAGCGACCAGCCACGACCGAGGAGACGAGGTGACGTCCGGGGTGTCCCAGACCCAGGCAGAAGCCGCGGTGATGCAGCAGACCGCCGCGAAGTTCGAGCAGGTCGACCAGTCGCTGCAGACCATGCTCAGCGGCCTGATGGCCGAGCTGGAGGTGTTGCAGCAGGCCTGGCGGGGCGCCGGTGGGCGCTCCTTCGCGCAGGTCAAGCAGCAGTGGGCGCAGGATCAGGCGGCCCTGCAACGGGCGCTGCGGGAGACCGCGACCGCGATCCGCACCGCCGGCCGGCAGTACGACGTGTCCGACACCGAGGCCGCCGGCCGGGTGGCGGGCACCAACCGCGGCATCCAGCTACCGCTCTGACGCACGGGAAGGACCCAGATGGACCACGGTGTGCTGGTCGTCAACTTCGCCGCCCTGCAACAGGCCGGCGCGGACATCCAGAGGGCGCTGACCACCCTCGAAAGCCAGCTCGGGCAGCTCGAACGCGACGCCGCCCCGCTGGTGACGAGCTGGTCCGGCGAGGCGCGCGAGGCGTACGAGCAGCGGCAGGCCCGCTGGCGGGCCGCCTCGCAGGACCTCCAGGCCATGCTGCGCGACATCAAGCTGGCCGTGGAGGACTCCGCGGCCGACTACCTCGACACCGAGAAGCGCAACGTCAACCTGTTCCAGTGACCGCCGGCGGGCGGCACGGGCACTCCCGCCCGTGCCGCCCGCCGCTGCGTCAGCTCCGGCCGGGCGCCTCAATCCTCTCCGAACGGCCTCAGTTCCGCCCGGGTGGCGTCAGGTCCCACCGGGGTGCGTCCGTTCCGGCCGGTGGCGTCCGTTCCGTCAGGGTCAGGCCGGGTCGGCCGGGTGCCAGCGGCGGCGCGCCCCGCGGGGCAGCACCACGGCGAGCAGCATCACCAGGAGGGCGGCGGCCCCGGTGGTGCCGGCCACCAGCAGCGCCCGGTCCCGGGCCGTCGTCCGGCGCGCCTGCCGCGCCAGCTCCGCGGCGTCCGGCCGGTCGACCGGGAGCGCCGCCCCCGTCCCCCGGCCGGAGGCCGGCCCACCCGTCTCGGTCACCGCGCGGTACGGGTTCAGCACCCCCGTGCCGTAACCGTCCGCCCGCCCCGGAGCCGGGTCGGCGCTCGCCACGATCCGCCGGGCGACCTCGGCCGCGTCCAGTTCGGGGCGGTACTGCCGGACCAGCGCCGCGGTGCCGGCCACGAAGGGCGCCGCGTAGCTCGTCCCCTCCGCCCGGTGGTGACCCTGCCGGGGCGCCGCCATGAGCACGTCGCTGCCCGGGGCGACCAGGTCGACGTACGGGCCGGTCTGCGAGAAGGCGGCGCGGATGCCGTCCGCCCCGATCGCGCCCACCCCCAGCACCCCGTCATAGGCGGCCGGGTACGGGCGGGGGTCGCCGCTGTCGTGCAGGTTGCCGGCGGCGGCCACCAGCACGACGTCCCGCCGGACCGCGTAGGCGATCGCGGCGCGCACGGCGGGGTCGTCCGCGTACAGCACGACGGACAGGTTGACCACGTCCGCGTCGTGGTCCACCGCCCACCGGATCGCCCGCGCGAAGTCGGCCGCCCCGACCGTACGCCCCGACTCCCGCCCCTCGACCACCTGCTGCTCGCTGACGCGTACCGGCAGGATGCGCGCGTCCGGCGCGAGCCCGCGGAAGGCCACACCCGGCCGGGGCGCGGCGGCGATGATGCTCGCCACGCCGGTGCCGTGCCCCGCGCAGTCCCGGGTGCCGTCGCCGCCCCGGTCGAGGAAGTCGACCCCGTCGAGCACCCGGCCGGCGAGCTGCGGATGGGACCGGTCCACCCCGGAGTCGACCACCGCGACCACCACCCCCGCGCCGGTGGCGAGGGGGGCGAGCCGGTCCGGCGCGTACCGTTGCTGGGGCCAGGGCTGCTCCGCGACGGGGCGGGCCGGCGTGGGCGGCGTGGCGCAGGCCGACGGTGCCCGGGCCGCCGCCGGGGCGGCCGGAAACCCGGCGACCAGGAGGGTCACCAGAACGGCCAGGGCCGGGCGCGCGGTGGGCCGGGACATCGACGGCCTCCGTATCGTGTCGACTCCGGAACGGGATGTTAGCGCCTCGCCGACGACCCGGCCGACCGTCGATGGCCAGGCATTGTGATCTTGTTACCACCTTGTAGGTTGTAGGCGATGCCTGTGGCCTGTTCGCGGAAGGAGACGTGGCCGTGACCGGATGGGAACCGGCCACCGAGGCCGAGGTGGCGATGCGGGATGCGCTCCGCGCACAGGACCAGCAGCTCTACTTCCGCGTCCTGACCCGCGTCGATCTGCTGCTGCCGGTCGCCGCGGAGAAGCCCGCCGGGCGGGGCCCGACGGGCTGGGGCACCTGGACCACCGGGGGCCGCACGCACGTCCTGGCCTTCACCTCCGCCACCGCGCTGCGCGCCTGCCTGGGCGAGAACGCCGGCGCCACCCGCCGGGTCCCGTACGCCGACCTGGCCGCGGACTGGCCCAACCACGAGTGGTGGCTGGCGGTCAATCCGGGGCTGCCCATCGAGGGCTACCTGCCGGCCTGGTTCGTCGCGCAGCTCGCCCGGGGCGACGTCCGGCTGCCGGGCCGGACCATGGGCGCCCGCGCTCGCCTGGAGCGGGTGGAGAGCGCCGCCCGGGCCGCCCGGGGTGGCCCGCCCGCGCCCGGCCGGGACGTCCCCCCGCCGCCCGTGTCCCCGCCGCCTGTGTCCCCGCCACCCGTGTCCCCGGCGGCCGGAGGGCGGGTGCCGCCGGCCCGCAGCGAGCCGGCCGGCGAGCCGTCGACAGTTCCGATCCCCACCGTTCCCGCCCCGAGCACCCGGCCCACCGTCCCCGGCGCGGCCGACCCGCCCGCCCCACCACCGTCCCGCCGCCCCGACCCGGCGAACGGCCGTCCGGCCCGCCCGCTCGGCCGCCGTACGTGGGACGACGCGCGGCCCACCGGCCCCGCCGGCAGCGAGCCGGGCGCGGACAATCTCGACGGCTGGCTCACCGACCTGCGTCGGCGTCCCGACGAGCCGGATCCGTTCACCGATGCCGGCCGCTCCGGCCCCACCAACGGCCGATCGGTCGAACCCGCGCCGCCACCCGCCCGATCCTTCTTCGAGCCCACCTCCGGCCGTTCGCCCCGGCGCCCCTCGCCGCTGGACGCGCCGCGCCGCGGCGGGGACCGGGCGACGCCGCCCTCCCGGTTCGCCGGCGGCGGCCAGCCGTTCCCGCGCCGCCGGCCGCTGAACGAGCCGGTTCCGGAGGACCCGACGCAGGCGTTCCGGGTAAACCCGGCCGAACCGACCCCGGCGAGCCGACCCGCGGAACCGGAGCGGCCGTTCCGCCCGGCCCCGGCCGCAGAGGCCACCCAGGCGCTGCCCCGGCGGCACCCCGGCACGGGCGACGACCCGGGATCGGAGGACCAGACCCAGCCGATCCCCGGCCCGGCCGACCTCGCCGAGGCCGAGGAGCTTCCGCCGTCGATCGCCGAGCCGGTGTCCGCCCCACCCGCGTCGCGCCGGGGCTTCACCCCGATCGTCATCGAGGGCACCGTCATCGAGTCCCGCGAGCTGACCGAGCCGGCGCCGCGCCCCGCCGCCGTTCCGCCGCCCGCGCCGTACGCGGTGCCCACGGTGCCCGCCGCCGCCTCCGCGATGGCGTCGGCCACGGCGCCGGCCGCGTCCCCGGGGGACGGCGGCCCGGCGGCGCCCTGGGCCGGTCCCACCGACCCCACCGTGCCGCTGCTCGTCGACCCGCCTCCGTCGCCGGTCCTCGACCGTGCCGCCGGGCCGTCCGACCTCCGGGCGGCTCCTGCCGCGGGGACGCCCGCCGACATGCCCGCCGAGCGGACCGTGCCGCTGTCCGGCCCGTCCGCGCCGTTGTCCGGCCCGTCCGCGCCGCACGCGTCGAACCCGGCCGACGATCCGCGCCCGTCGCCGCTGTTCACCGCTGCCGGCTCGGGGGACGAGCCGACCGCGCCGCTGGCGGGGCCGCCCGCCGGCCCGGTGGTGTCCCCGCCCGACCGGGGCGCGACGGCGGACGAGGCGACGACCTCGCTGTTCGCGCCCACCTCCCCGGCGCCCGAGCCGACCACGTCGCGGTTCGCCTCGGCCTCCCCGGCGCCCGAGCCGACCGCGTCGCTGTTCGCGTCGACGGAGCCCACGGCGCCGCAGCGGGACCGGAGCGCCCCGGCGGAGGAGAGGACAACGCTCTTCGCGCCGGCCCCTTCTGAGGACGAGCGGACCGAGCCGCTGTTCGAGCCGCCCGCGCCCCCGCCGGACGTGCCCCTCTTCGAGCCACCCGCAGGGACGGACACGCGGCCGTTCACGCCGGCAGCCGAGGAGCCGACGACGTCGGTGTTCGCGCCGAATGTCGCCGCTGACGAGGCGACCACCTCGGTGTTCGTACCGACCGCTGCCGCCGCGGAGGGGCCGGCCACGTCCATGTTCGCGCCGGCTGCCCCGGCGGCCGAGCCGACGACGTCGGTGTTCGCGCCCGCGGCCGGGCCCGTGCCGCCGGAAAAGCCAACGGCCGGAGCCGCAGGGTCCCCGGTGGACGGTGCCAGGGACGCCGACTTCGTGCCCGCCAACGAGGTCGAGGAGGAACTGCTGAGCGCGGCCGGCAGCGGCAGCACCGACAGCTTCCTCACCACCCTGCTGCTGGCCCGGGTGCTGCTGCCGGTCGCCGCCGATTCAGTGGCGGGCAGCCGGCCGGGCGATCCCGGCTTCGTCTGGTGCACGGAGCAGATCGACGGCGGGACGTACGTGGTGGTCTACACCTCGCCCGAGCGGCTGGCGCACCGGGCCGGCGGCCCGACCGAGACGGTACGGGTCAAGTTCGTGCAGCTCATCCGCCGCTGGCCGGACGTGAGCTGGTCGTTCGCCGTGAACCCGGGCACCCCGGTCGGGGCGACGTACCCGGGGGAGCAGGTTCTCGCGCTGGCCAACTGGGCCGCCGAGGTGGGGCTGGGTGACGACCCGGAGACCGAGCCGGAGCCGCCCACCACCGCACCGGCGCCGTCGGCCGAGCCCCGGCCCGCTGCGCCGGCGGTGGACCCGGCCCGCCCCGTGACCATGCAGAAGGCGATCGCTCCCAGCCAGCTCGCCTACTACCTGGAGCGCGGCTACGACCGGGTGTCCGGCTTCGTGCACCGGGCCGGCGAGCTGGCCCACCTCGGCACCCCGGCCGAGCTGTACGACGCGCTCGGTCTCGGCCACCCCGGCTCGCCGTTCTCCCGTGACGCCGAGGAGATCTACGTGTTGCGCTGGCCGGCCTACCGGCCGAGCCTCTACCGGATCCCCTACGGCGGGCAGAACGAGGGCGCGATGCGGGCGATGGAGGGCTGGGTGATCGAGCGGCCCCCGTTCCGCGGCAACGGTTTCGCCCCGGGGGAGAGCAGCGACGTGGTCGCCGAGTTCAAGGTGGACAGCGCCCGGCTGCCGCACGGCGCCGAGCTGTGGCGGATCGGCGCGGATCGCAGCGAGCGGGTGGTCGCCGTGCTGGACACCGACGCGCTGCTCTGGGTCAGGGCGGACGAGGCGTGACCCGCGACGGCTACGTGGCCCGCTGGCGGGGCCGGGAGTACCAGGCCAGCCCGGACGGCGGCGACGTCCGCCTGTACCAGCCGGAGCCGGGCGAGGGCTTCACCGAGGTACGCCCCGGCCGGCACGTCCGGGTGGTGCCGGTTGCCGAGGTCGAGGACCTGGCGTACGTGCGGACCACCTGCACCTGGCAGGGGCAGCCGTTCATCGTGCTGGCCGAGCACGACGGCTGGCTGCGCGTGGAGTACACCGGCGGCCGCTGGCCGGTGGCCCAGAAGATGGGGCTGGAGGCGTTCGACTTCGGCGTCTACCAGGGCTGGGCGCCCGCGAACGAGGTGACCGACCTGCGCGAGCAGCGGGTCTGAGTCAGGATTTCGTCCAGCGCAGGATCTCGCCGAGCACCAGGTCCCGGGCCTCCACGTGCGGGAAGTGGCCGACACCGTCGAGCAACCGCCACTCGTAGGGCGCGGTGACGTAGCGGCCGGAGCCCTGGGCGGTGCGGGGCAGTGAGGCCCGGTCGAGCGCGCCGTGCAACTGGAGGGTCGGGGTGGTCAGCGGCTTCTGCATCAGCCGGACGAACCGGTAGCCGTGCAGCCGCAGCACCGACCGGAACGCCCAGCGGTAGCCCTCCATGGCGCAGAACGCCGCCTGCGGGATCTGCATGGCCACCCGGCAGCACCTGGCGTACGCGTCGAAGTCGGGACCGTTCACCCAGCGCGGCCCGCCCCACCGGCGCAGCATCGCCTCGACCTCGGCGGCGTCGTCGCGGGTCAGCACGTGCTCGTAGCGGGGGAGCTGGAACTTCAGCGTGGGCGTGGAGGCGGTGAACTGGCCGCGGGGGTCGGCGAAGATGGCGGCCCGGAGCCGGAGCGGATGCGGCGCGCCGAGCACCACGAGCCGCCGTACCAGGGTGGGGTGGAACGAGGCGGCCGTCCAGGCGATGAGCCCGCCCGCGCCGCTGCCGACCAGGGTGGCCGACCGCTCGCCGAGGGCCCGGATCAGCCCGGCCACGTCGGCGGCGAGGGTGTAGCCGTCGTACCCCCGGGGTGGCTTGTCGCTCGCGCCGTAGCCGCGCAGGTCGACGGCGACGGCGCGGAAGCCGGCGTCGGCGACCGCCGGCAGCATCTCGTGCCAGGCGTACCAGTATTCGGGGAAGCCGTGCAGGAAGAGCACCATGGGGCCGGTGCCGGCCTCGACGACGTGGAAGCGGCTGCCGTTGGCGCCGACGAACCGGTGCGTCCACGGCCCCTCGGGGAGGACGCAGGACTCGTCGACGGGTCCGCCGCGCTGGTCGGTCATGGGGCACAGCCTAGGGCGGGCACCGCGTGGGCGGGCCCGCAGGTGGTGAGGATCAGGGGATTCTCCGGGACGGGCGCGGCCGGCACGGCCACCGGAAAGGGCGATGCCCGGGCAGGTGACCTGCCCGGGCATCGCGAGGTGTAGCGGTGATCAGCGGCTCAGGAGAAGCGGACCTTCATCGAGGTGCCGTCCTGCTGGAGAACCTTGATCTTGACGCCGGCGGCCGGAACCTTGACGCCGTGGTTCGGCAGCTCCGGGTACCAGTACTGCTTGGTGTCGTCGAACAGCGGCTGCGCGGCCTGGCCACGGATGTACTGCGGCTGGCTGTTGATGTGCAGCGTGAACGAGTCCGCCTTCTTCAGGCTGAACGGCGCGTCGTAGACCTGGACGCGGGCCCGCCACGGGGCGCCGGTCAGGTTGTAGATCGGCCGCGGGTGCGCGTCGATGATCAGGTTACGACCCTCGCCCGGGTGGGCGAACGTGTCGTTGTCCGCGTACCGGAGGTTCCAGTACGAGATCAGCAGACCCGTCTGGTACGCGTAGTGATCCACGTAGTCCGGGCGGGTGTTCGCGTAGCCGAAGAAGTACGGGCCGGTCTTCAGGTACTTGTCGTACGAGACGTACGACCGGTTGCCGGCGATGTAGTAGTTGTCGAAGAGCCGGGTGTAGCTCTCCCCGGTGATGCTCCAGCCGTCGAGCGCCCAGTCCCCGGCACCGGCCTCGGCGCCGTCGCTGAGCACGGTCTGGCCGTCGGCGGTCACGGTGATGGCGTCACCGAAGAAGCCGCCGGAGGAGACCCCACCGTCGGTGAGGTAGTGGAAGCGGAACTGCACGACCTTGCCGGCCGCCGCGTCCATCGGGATGTTGATGTCCACCCACTTGCCCGCGCTGCTGCCGGTCAGACCCGGGGTCGGGTCGGTGTTGGACACCGGCGGGATCGGCTTGCCGTTGACCGTGCCCGGCAGGGCGGCCCAGGTCTTGCCGCCGTCCAGCGACGCCTCGAAGAAGAGGTAGTCGTAGCCGGTCTCGATGTTGAAGCGCCCCTTCATGGACAGCGCCGCCGAGGTCTTCCCGGTGAAGTCGAGCGTCCTGGTCATGGTGTTGTCCAGGTCGTCGTCGTTACCGGAGAAGTACTGCTTGGTGCCCTCGAACGGAGCGCCGTACTGGAAGGTGTACTCCCGCTGTGGCAGCACCACGACCGCGGCCTGCGCCTTCTTGGAGTTGTACTCCTGCGGGCCCAGGTTCAGGTCGCGCTTCTGCCCGGCCTTGACCACCTCGTAGTCGAGCCAGCCGAGCTGGAGCTTGTTCCAGGCGCCGAGGTCGCCGCCGCGCTCGCCGATGCCGGCGTCGTTCTTGCCGCTGAGCCGGCTCTGGGCCATCAGGGTCCAGTGCTCGTTGTTGTTGTCCCCACCACTGATGACGTTGTAGTCGTCCGGCAGACCGAGGTCGTGGCCGTACTCGTGGTAGAAGACGCTGCGGCCACCGTTCTCCGGCTGGATCGTGTAGTCGCGGATCCAGACGCCGGTGTCGCCGATCTCGGTGCCGCCGATCGGGAAGTTCGGCGGACCGACGCGCGACGTGTTGTACGCCGCCCACCGGTGGCTCCAGATGGCGTCCTCACCCTGGTGCGGGTCACCGTCGGCCTGGTCGCCGCCGGAGTGGACGATCTGGAAGTGGTCGATGTAGCCGTCCGGCTCGTTGAAGTTGCCGTCGCCGTCGTAGTCGAACCGGTCCCACTGGTCGAACGACTGCATGTCGGCCTTGATCTGGGCGTCGGTGCGGCCCTTGGCCTTCTGGTCGGCGACCCACTGGTTGGCGGCGTCGCGGATCAGGTCCCAGGTGTTCGGGCAGACGTTGTCCGCGCAGACGGCCGGGTCGTTGGCCGGGTCGTCCGAGTCGTCGGCGATCGGGTCGTCCGAGCGGCCGTACCGGGCGGCGTTGTACTTGACCTTCACCCAGTCGGTGACCTCACCGTCCACCGTGTAGCGGCCGGACGACTGGGCCTCGTAGTACTGCTTGAGCGACTCGTCGCCCGGCTTGGTGCCGAAGTACAGCTGCCGGAAGTAGTCGGCGCTGTAGTCGGCCTGCCAGACGGTGGAGTTGTCCACCGCCCGGTTGGGCTGCGGAATCTCGTTGTGCCGCGGACCGTCGAACCGGGTCGGACCTGCGATGTCCGGGTTCGTGTCCTTGTCCGGGTAGGCCGGGTCGCGCTCGTCGCCGAACTCGGCGAGGATCACGAAGATCTTGTCGGTCCGTTCCCGGGCCAGCTCGACGTACTGGTCCTTCTTGCCCGCCTTGTTGCTGGCGGTCCGAGCGCCGGCCGCCGCCGCCGCGCCGCCGGCGGTCTCGCCGACCTTGACGACGGTGCTGCCGTTGATCTTCTGGGCCTTGGCCCGGCCGGACAGAACCTCGCTGAGGCCCTCCTGGCGGAGTGCCCGCCGCTTGTCCTCGAGCTTGTCCGGCAGATCGTGAGGGGCCTGCGGCTCGGCCGCCGCCGGAGCGGCAGCCGGCAGCTTCGGGGTCGGCGCCGCGCTGGCGGCCGTGCCCGCCACCAGCCCTGTCGCCGTCAACGAAAGCCCGAGCAGACCCACTGCGACTTTGCGCACGTGGTACCTCCGGTGTGAGGGAACCGGCCCTACGGGGGTACGGGCCGGTGGACGGTCCCACTTGTGGGACCACTGGTGAAGATAGACATTCCCGTGACGCGTGGGAAGACAGGCGCGTCGATTTGTAGCAACTTTTTGATGGGAACGCTCCTCACCGTCACATCGGGGTCGGTCGATCGGGTGGGGTTGAGCTGGGACGAAATGCTTCGGGGTACGCGAAAGGGGCCGGTGGCGTCGCCGCCACCGGCCCCTCGCGTTGGTGCTACCCGATCAGTTGGTGACCTTGACGACCATGTCGCTGGTCGGGGTGGTGCCCTGCTTGAGGATCTCGATGGTGGTGCCGGTGCCGGCGACCTTCACCGAGTTCCACGGGTTGCCCGCGTTCCAGTACTTGGCGATGCCCTTGTCGCTGAAGATCGGCTGCGGGTCGAGCGCCGGAACGGTGACCGCCACGTCGTTCTTGTGGAAGGTCTGCGCCGGCTTGGCGTACAGGCTGAACGTGGCGTCGTAGCCGTTGCGCCGGTTGGTGATGGTGCCCTGCCCGCCGACGTTGATCTTGTCGGGACGGACGTCCACCGGCAGGTTCAGGCCGTAGCCCGGGTGCGTCGACGTGTTGTTGTCGCCGTACGCGTAGTTCACGTACCAGACCAGCATGCCCTGGTGGTTGGAGAAGTGCTCCACCCAGTTCGGGCGGCTGGCGAACCCGTAGTTGTACGGGCCGGTCCGCAGCGTGTCGTCGTAACCGAACCAGGTCCGGTTCTCGGCGATGTAGAAGCGCGGGTAGGTGTCGGTCACCGAGCCGGTGATCCGGGTCCAACCCTTGGCGGTCCACTCCGCGGCGAGGGTCTCCGCGTCGTCGGTCCACGCGACCGAGCCGTTCTTGGTCAGCGAGACGTTGTCCAGGAACGGACCGGCGAAGTGCACGCCACCGTCGGTCGCGTAGCGGTAGCGGAACAGCACGGTCTGACCGGCGAACGCCGACAGGTCGTAGGTCGAGTCGACCCACGCGCCGTTGCTGGAACCGTCGATGCCGCTGTCACCCGCGTCGACCAGGTTGTTCTTCAGGTCGGTCCAGGTGGCGCCGCCGTTGTTCGACACCTCGGCGTAGAGGTAGTCGTAGTCCTCTTCGATGTCGTACTGCAGCTTGGAGGTGATCGACGCGGAGGTCGCGCCGGTCAGGTCCAGGGTGCGGGTCAGCGTGGCGTTCAGGTCGTCCGCGCTGCCACCCCACCACTCGTACGACCCGCCGAAGGGCGTGTTGTAGTTCGTGGTCTGCGTCTGCGCGGGCAGGTTGACGACGACAGCCTGGGCCTTCGGCCCGTCGCTGTCACCGGCCGGGCCCAGGGTCACCTGGGTGCTGCCCTTGCCGTACTCGACCGTGCTGTGGTTCAGCCAGCCCAGGAAGAGCTTCGACCACGGGTCCATGTAGCCCGGGGTCGAACCGATGTCGTCGGTGCCGTGGCCCAGCCACGAACCCGAGGACATCAGGCTCCAGAAGCCGACGCCGTTGTCGCCGCCCGCGGTGTCGTACAGGTCCGGCAGACCGAGGTCGTGACCGTACTCGTGGGCGAAGACGCCGAGGCCGCCGTTCTCCGGCTCCGTGGTGTAGTCACGGATCCACATCCCGGTGTCGCCGATCTGCACACCACCCGCGAGGTTGCCGGCCGGGCCGGCCTTGCCCTCGAGGTTGGTGAACGCCGCCCAGCGGTGCGACCAGATGGCGTCCTCGCCCTGGGCGCCGCCGCCGGCCTCCTCGCCCTCACCGGCGTGCACCGCCTGGAAGTGGTCGAGGTAGCCGTCGGGCTCGTTGAAGTTGCCGTCGCCGTCGAAGTCGTACCGGTCCCAGATGTCGAACTGGGCCAGGTACGCCTTGATCTGCTCGGGCGTCTTGCCGGCCGCCTTCTGGGACTCGTACCAGGACGTGGCGCTGTCCTTGATGAAGTTCCAGTAGCCGTCGGCCTCGGAGATGGCGTTGCTGCCGTACCGGGCCTCGTTGTAGGGAACGGTGACCCAGTCGCTGACGTCACCGTTGACGGTGTACCGGCCGCCGGACTGCTTGAGGTAGAAGTCCCGGAACGACTCGCCCTCACCGTAGAACATGTCCATGTAGTGGGCCCGGTCGAAGTTGGACCGCCACAGGGTGCTGTTGTCGTCGGTGGAGCTGCCGTCCCAGTTGCGGTCCGGCTCGGGGATCTGGTTGGCCACCGGACCGGGGGTTCCACCGGTGCGGGGGTCCGTCTTGTCGCCGAAGTTGACCAGCATGGTGAAGATCGGGTCGGTCTTCGGGGCCTGCTGGTACTCGACGAACAGGTCGTCCTTGACCTGGATGACCTTCGAGCCGTTGCGCGTCTGGAGCTTGGCCTTGCCCTGAAGCAGGTCGGCGATCGCCTGCTTCTTGACCTCCCGCTGCTGATCCGCCTTCGGATCCGCCAGGTTGTCCTTGTGCTTGGCCTTCTCGACGCCGGGGGTGGGCTCCGCCGCCGGGGCGGCGGACGCCGGCGTCGTGACGACACCGGCTGCCAGCAGCGCGGCCGCGGCCGAGGCCAGGCCCGCTGTGACTCGTCTCCTCAAAGGTCCTCCTCCTTTGTGGATCTGTTACATGACGGGGACGGCGAAAGCCATCACTGTCATGTCATGCGTCACTCACAATGACAGGTGTTTGCATCGTTGTCACCGGTCAATCACCTGATGATTAGGCCTGGATTCCCGGACAAATCCGGGCGAAAGCGCTCAGCGATTCGACGCCGATTCACATTACGTTTTGGCCACGATCACGTTGAGTAACGGCGATTATGAGGTCCCCAAAGGGGAGCGCAGGAGCCCGCGAAAATGTCACACGGTCGCGGAGAAAAATTGCCGGCGCGTAAGACGGACGGGGCCCGCCCGGAGCAGTGTGCTCCAGACGGGCCCCGTCGTGTGGTTCCGACGCGCCCTTCGGCGTGTCAGGTCACGGGGTTGCCGGGGTCACGTACACCGTGGCGTACGAGTTGTCCGCGGCCGCCCGCTTGATGGTGATCGAGACGCCGTACGCGACGCCCGCGTCACCGGGGTTGCCGGTGCCGAGCACGATCGCCCCGCCGCCCAGGGTGGCCCCGTAGTACGCCGTCGCCGGCGAGCCGTCGGGGTTGGTCACCCGGGTGGTGTACTTCGCGTTGCCCCGCGACGGGATGACGACCGAGGCGTCGTTGTCCCGGGCGTACGCGGAGCCGTTGCGGATCTCGATGCCCGGGTACCAGCCCTTGCCGTCGCTGAACGCCCGCACCGGACCCTGGGCCGGGAAGTTGGTGCAGTACTCGCTGTACGGCTCGCCGGCCGCCTCCAGGCACTCCTTGAAGGGGTACGAGGAGCCGAGCGAGAAGGCCGCGTTGGACGACTGCGGGCGGCTGGGCAGGTTGTCCAGCACCGACGGGTCCTTGACGGCCGCCTCGCCCTGCCGGCGCAGCGGGTCGTTGTGCGAGTCGACGATCAGCAGCCCGCCCTTGGCCCCGTAGCTGGGCAGCGCGGTCATCTGCGCGGTGACGTGGTTGACGTCGCCGAGCACGGTGTCCCGGTACCAGACCAGCATGCCCGGGGCGTTGTACGAGATCCGGTCGACCTTCCACGCCTCGTGCGAGTAGACCGTGTCGTACGCGTACTTCAGGCCCTTGTCGAAGCCGTCGAAGTTGCGCCACTCGGCCAGGTAGTAGTGCGCCTTGGTCTGGGTGCCCGAGTCGACGTGCCAGCCGGCGCCGGTGGTGTCGGTGAAGGTGCCGCCGGTCTGGGTCCAGCCGTTGGCGCCGCCCTCGACGTCGTCGCTCCACGTGGTGGCGCCGCCGCCGGTGACCGAGAAGTCGTCGGCGAACCAGCCGCGCTCGACGAACGCCTCGTCGGTGGCGTACCGCAGCCGGACCTGGACGGTCTGCCCGGCGAACGCGGACAGGTCGACGTAGTCGTGGCGCCAGCCGCCGGTGCTGCCGGTCAGGCCGTACTTCTTGCCGCCGAAGTCGACCATCCGGCCGTTCGGGTCGGCGTACCCGTCGTTGGTGGTGACGAGCTTGCCGGTGGCGTCGTAGACCTTCTGCTCGGACCAGGTGGCGCCACCGTTCGTGGAGACCTCCAGGAAGCCGTAGTCCCAGTCCGCCTCGATGACGTAGTTGTTCCACATCCAGAACTTCGCGTCCGCGGCGTTCGGGACGGTCACCGTGCGGCTCAGCTTGACGTCCGCCCAGTCCTGGTCGGCGCCGGAGTACCACATGTTGGCCCCGCTGTGCGGCTGCGCCAGGGTGATCACCTTGTTCGGCAGGTTGACCTTGATGCCGTCCTTGGTGCCGACCGGGGTGTTCGAGGTCTGGCCCAGCTGCACGTCACGCGGGTCGTCGCCCGGGTTCAGCTGCAACGGGTCGGCCCAGCCGAGCACCCACTTGTCCCAGAGGCCCATGTGGGTGGGCAGCGCCTGGAAGATCTCACCGGTGTGCGACCCCGAGGCCATCAGGTCCCAGAAGTCGACGTCCGAGTCGGCGTTGCCGGAGGTGTCGTAGAGGTCGGGCAGGCCCAGGTCGTGGCCGTACTCGTGGGCGAACACACCGACGCCGGCGTCCTCCGGCTGGACGATGTAGTTCGCGACCTTCTTGTTGGTGCCCGGGATGGTGTAGCCGCCGGCCACGGTCGAGGAGTGCGCCCAGACCGAGTAGACACCCACGTCGCCGCCGCCGCGGGACTTGCCCTGGTTGGCGTGCACCAGCACCAGGTGGTCGATCACGCCGTCCGGCTCGTTGACGTTGCCGTCGCCGTCGGCGTCGCCCTGGTCCTCGATGTCGTAGTCGGCCCACGGGAAGTTCGGGTCCATCTTGGCCAGCGCGTCCACCGCGTCGGTGGCGAGCCGGCCGGCGCCCTGCGGGTTGTCCGGGTGGCCGTTCATCGACTGCTCACGACCGGCGACCCAGTTGCCGTTCTCGTCCTGGAAGCAGCGGGACGCCGCGTACCAGCCCTCCGAGTGCGGCACGGTGATCCACGGGCTGGCCTGCCCGTCCACCGTGTACGCGCCCTTGGACATCTCCAGGTACATGTTGTGCATGGTGCGCCCGGAGATGTCGATGCCCGGCTTGCCGTCCGGCCCGGTCAGGTCCGTGCGGACCCGGTCGGTGATGCCCTCCTTGGTGTAGAGCATCTTGTCGTAGTGCGCCGGGGAGAAGTCCGGCACCCACATCGAGTTGTTGTCCTTGTGCGGCAGGCTGGCCGGGTTGGGGATCGTGTTGTGCTTCGGGCCGTTCTGCACGGTGCCGAGGACGCAGCTCCGGTCCTCGAAGACCGTCTTGGGCACGTACACGTTGGTGAAGTCGTCGTTCGCCTGGTCGTTGAACTCCACCAGCAGGGTCAGCAGCTTGGCGGTCTGGGTGCCCTTGGCCTGCTTGATCTGGCGGGGGCTCTGCCCCGTCTTGATCGCCTTGGCCTCGAGCTTGGCCAGTTCCCGCGCGGCCTTCGGGTTGCCGCCCGCGAACTTGCGGTCGTAGGCCCGCGCCGCGTCGACCGGGCTGGAGTAGACCCCGTCCTTGCCCTTGACCTCCTTGCCCGCCGTGTCCGGCTGAACCTCCGGCTCGGCGTAGTTGATGTAGTAGTCGTCCGCCCCGATGGTTGCCCGGGCGGCACCGGACGTCTGGGCGGCCGCGCTGCCCGTCACGGTCAGCGACGTGGCGGCGAGGGCGATGGCGGGCAGCGCGACGAGTAGGCGTCGGCGTGACCCGGACTGCGGAAATGTGTGCATGCCACTCCGTTCGTAGGGCATGGGAGGGGGAGCCGGCCGGTCGCGCGTCGTAGCGACGCCCGTCGAACCGGTCCGATGCGGCGAACCTAACCGAAGAGGGCCCGCATCGACAGGGGGCGACATAGCCTCTGGCCGATCAGCCTGGACGGCCTCCACCGAATTTCCGACAGGTGTCTCAACAGAACGACGGTGGGTGGCGGCCCGTCCGGACCGCCACCCACCGTCAGGGGTACGTCTGCGCTCAGTCCTCGTCGGACTTTCCGGCCCCCATGCCCGAGGAGATCATGTCCATCACCGAGGAGTCCTGGAGCGTGGTGACGTCGCCGAGGGACCGGTGCTCCGCGACGTCCCGCAGCAGCCGGCGCATGATCTTGCCGGAGCGGGTCTTCGGCAGCTCCGGCACCAGCATGATCTGGCGCGGCTTCGCGATCGGGCCGAGCGTCTTGGCCACGTGGTTGCGCAGGTCGGCGATGAGCTGCTCGCCGGCCGCACCGGAGATCTCCGTGCTGCCGCGCGGGATGGCGAACGCGACGATCGCCTGGCCGGTGGTCGGGTCGGTCGCGCCGACCACCGCCGCCTCGGCCACCGACGGGTGGCTGACGAGCGCCGACTCCACCTCGGTGGTGGAGATGTTGTGGCCCGACACCAGCATCACGTCGTCGACCCGGCCGAGCAGCCAGATGTGCCCGTCGTCGTCCTTCTTCGCCCCGTCACCCGCGAAGTAGACCCAGTCGCCCCCCTGGTTGGCGCCGGCGCCGAAGCGCGACCAGTAGGTCTCGATGAAGCGGTTGTCGTCGCCCCAGATGGTGCGCAGCATCGACGGCCACGGCTCGCGGAGCACGAGGTAGCCTCCACCGCCGTTGGGCACCGACTGGCCCTGGTCGTCGACCACGTCGGCGACGATGCCCGGCAGCGGGGTCATCGCCGAGCCGGGCTTGGCCTCGGTGACGCCCGGCAGCGGGGAGATCATGATCGCGCCGGTCTCGGTCTGCCACCAGGTGTCGACGACGGGCAGCTCGCCCCGGCCGACGTACTGCCGGTACCAGATCCACGCCTCCGGGTTGATCGGCTCACCCACGCTGCCCAGCAGGCGCAGCGAGGAGAGGTCGTAGCCGGCGGGGATGTCCTCGCCCCACTTCATCATGGTGCGGATCAGGGTCGGCGCGGTGTAGAGGATCGTGACCTTGTACTTGTCGACGATCTCCCAGAACCGGCCCTTGTGCGGGGTGTCCGGGGTGCCCTCGTACATGACCTGGGTGGCGCCGTTGGAGAGCGGGCCGTAGACGATGTAGGAGTGCCCGGTGACCCAGCCGATGTCGGCGGTGCACCAGTAGACGTCCGTCTCCGGCTTGAGGTCGAAGACCGCGTGCGTGGTGTACGACGTCTGGGTGAGGTAGCCGCCGGTGGTGTGCAGGATGCCCTTGGGTCGCGCCGTGGTGCCGCTGGTGTAGAGGATGAAGAGCGGGTGCTCGGCGTCGAACGGCTGGGCGGTGTGCTCCGGCGAGGCGGTCTCCACCGTCTCGTGCCACCAGTGGTCCTTCGCCGACCAGGCGACCTCCTCGCCGGTGCGGCGGACGACCAGCACGTGCTCCACCGACGGGCAGTTGGCCACCGCCTCGTCGACGGTCGGCTTGAGCGCGGACGGCTTGCCCCGGCGGAAGCCGCCGTCCGCGGTGATCACCACCTTGGCGCTGGCGTCCTGGATGCGGTTGGTCAGCGCGTCGGCCGAGAAACCGCCGAAGACCACGCTGTGGGTGGCGCCGATCCGGGCGCAGGCGAGCATCGCCACCGCCGCCTCGGGAATCATCGGCAGGTAGATGGCCACCCGGTCGCCGGCCGTGACGCCCAGCTCCGTCAGCGCGTTCGCCGCCTGGCAGGTGAGCTTGTGCAGGTCCGCGTAGGTGACGGTGCGGGTGTCACCCGGCTCGCCCTCCCAGTGGATCGCCACCTTGTCGCCGCGCCCGGCCTCCACGTGCCGGTCCAGGCAGTTGTACGCCACGTTGAGCTGGCCGCCCACGAACCACTTCGCGAAGGGCGCGTTCGACCAGTCGAGCACCTGGTTCCACTGCCGGTCCCAGTGCAGCCGCCCGGCCTGGCGCTCCCAGAAGGCGAGCCGGTCCTCGGCCGCCTCGGCGTACGCGTCAGCGGTCACGTTGGCGTTCGCGGCGAGCTCGGCCGGCGGCGGGAACTGGCGCGTCTCGTTCAGCAAGTTGGCCAATGCCTCGCTCATGCGGTGACTCCTTCATCGCGTGACCTGCGTCTCCTACCCGGGTGAGGTTAGTCCCGGCCCGCCCCCCGCCGCGACCGCCCGGTCACCCGTCACGCGCCCAGTGGCCCTCCGGGCGCGCCGAGCAGCAGAGGAGAGTGGTTCGCGTCGCTTCCCGGCGGCTGGCGCTCCGGCGGGGTGCGGGGATCGCTAGCGTGGCGGGGTGACCACCGACCCGCTCGCCCCGCTGCTCGCGCTCGCCGACATCGCGCCCGCCGTCGAGCGGGCCCGCGACCGGGTCGACCAGGCCCACCGGCACCGCGCGCTGCGCCGCCAGGGCGGCCAGGTCGCCGCCGAGGTCAGCCTCCGCTCGGCCGTGGCCAGCGCCGCGCTGGAGGGCCGCGTCCACGACCGCGAGGAGGTACGCGCGGGGACCGTCACCGACCCGCTGCTCCAGGGCGCGCTGCGGGTGGCCGGGGCGCTGCCCGGGCTGAGCGACCTCTGGCCGAAGGCTCCGCGCCAGGCCCTCGCCCGGCTGCACGTGCTCGCGGCCCGCGACGTGGTCGCCGAGGCCGAGCTGGGTCGCCCGGTGGCCGACCCGGTGGTGGCGGCCCGCCTCGACGGGCTGGCCGCGCTGGTGGCCGGGGGCACGAAGGTGCCGCCGCTGGTGCTGGCCGCCGTGGTGCACGGCGAGCTGCTGAACCTGCGCCCGTTCGCCGGCCCCTCCGGGGTGGTGGCGCGGGCCGCCGCCCGCCTGGTGCTGATCTCCACCGGGTTCGACCCGCGCGGGCTGGTCGCCGTCGACGTCGGCCACCGGGAGCGCGAGCCCGAGTACGTCGGCGCGGCCGGCGCCTTCGCCACCGGCACCCCCGACGGGCTGCGTTCCTGGCTGCGCCACTACATGGCCGCCGTGGAGGTCGGCGCGGAGCAGATCACGCTCATCGGCGACGAGATCCTCGCCGCGTCCTGAACCGCCGCGCTGCTCGGCGCGGCCTCAGACGGTGGGGGTGGCGGCGGCGCGGGTGCGGCGGTGCCGGCCGTACCAGGCGATGCCGATGGCCACGCCGACGCCCACGCCCAGGGCCGCCGCGGCGACCGGCACGGCGGGACGCTCCCGCAGGCGCCGGCCCAGCGGCACCGGGTGCCGGAACTCCAGCACCGGCCACGAGTTCTCCACGGCCAGCCGGCGCAGCGCCCGGTCCGGGTTGACCACGGTCGGGTGGCCCACGCACTCCAGCAGCGGCCGATCGCTGTACGAGTCGGAGTAGGCATAGGAGTCGGCGAGGTCGTAGCCCCGTTCGAGAGCCAGTTCGCCGACGGCGTCGACCTTGCGCGGGCCGGCCGCGTAGAACTCGACCTCGCCGCTGTAGCGGCCGTCCGCCACCGCCATCCGGGTGGCGATCACGTCGGTCACCCCGAGCAGTTCGCCGATGGGACGGACCATCTCCTCGCCGGAGGCGGACACCAGCACCACGTCCCGCCCGGCGGCCTGGTGCTCCTCGATGAGGGCGGCGGCCTCGGCGTACACGTAGGGGTTGATCAGCTCGTGCAGCGTCTCCGCGACGATCTGGCGGACCTGTTCCACCGGCCAGCCCTTGCAGAGCGTGGCGAGATAGTCCCGGGTCCGGGCCATGGTCTGCTCGTCGGTGCCGCCCAGCCGGAACATCAGCTGCGCGTACGCCGACTTGACCACGTCACGGCGAGTGATCAGCCCGTCCCGGTAGAACGGCCGACCGAACGCCAGTGCGCTCGACTTGGCGATGACGGTCTTGTCGAGATCGAAGAAAGCGGCACTCCGGCCCACGGCGCGAAAGTCTAGCCCGACGGGGCACGTTCGGCTGGTCCCCCGGGTCCTCCGGAAGTCGCCCGGTCCGGCGGGTGTACCCATGAGAGTGACGGCTGTCACACCTGTGGGCCATAAATTAGCGTTGCGTGGAGTGAACACCACTCGACGTATAAGGGTCCATTGCGGCATGCTTGTGCTCGCGACGAGAGTTCACGTCCCGTCGACAGCCACGAATATGGACCCTCGGCGGTTGCACCCCCCGTGACCGCTGAGTGGGTTCGGCTCGACCCCCCCGGAGCCGAACCTCACGACGACCCCCGTCTCCCCCCGACGGGGGTCGTCCCTTTCCGGAAATGATCCGGCTCGGACATCGGGTGGCCCACGGGCGGCCGGGCCGTGGTCGGCCCGGCCGCCCGCGTCACCGGTCCGTCAGGACTTGGACAGGTTCACGATCGAGGTGTCGTAGACCGTGACGTACTGCTGGTACTCGTTGTCGTAGCCGGTCGCGTCGGTGCTGACCTCGGCGGCACCCTTGCCGAACGGCGTGGTGTCGATGGGGGTGGCCGCGGCCGTCCACGCCACGGGCGCCCCCGGCGTGCAGCTGACCAGGGCCGAGAAGCGGCCGCGGACCAGCACCTTCTTGACCACCTGGTCGACCACGCCGCTCACCGTGACGGAGGTCGGCTGGTTGCAGCTCACCGTGCCGTGCACGATCGCCTTGCCGCTGATCGTGCTGGCCGTGCCGTCGGTGGCGACGCCGAGTTCCAGGTCGAGCGGGGCGGGGGCCGGCGGGTTGGCGATGTGCACCTCGCCCCGGGCCGCCGCCACGCCACCCTCGCAGTGCTGCTCGAAGGTGGCGTCGAAGGTCTGCACGTAGCCGTTCGGCCCGAACACCGCGTTGATGACGGTGAAGGTGCCGGTCAGTTCGTTGCAGCCGCGCCCGTTGCCGTCCAGGCTGAGGCCGGGGCCGGCGCCGTTGAACGGGTAGCGGGTCGCGTTGTCGTAGGTGCCCGGGGTCAGCGGCTGGCTGCCCGGGGCGTCGAAGTCCAGGTACCACCAGTCGCCGTTGTAGCCGTTGACGTTTACCGACACGTGGCTGTTGTCGGTCGACGCGTTCGTCGTGAGCTGGTCGCCGTTGCCGGTGGCGTACGCGTACGACCCGCCGCCGGTGATGTAGTCACCGGGGTCTCCGCTGAAGGAGACCGAGCCGGACTCCACAGTCTGTGCCTGTGCCGGCGCGGCGGCAGCCAGCCCGCCCAGCGCCCCCGTGATCGACAGGCTGGCCGCGAGGGCCGCCCTCCGCCAGGTTCCCTGCATCCCCGTTCCTCTCTGCGTCGGACATCGGGCGTCTGATCGCCCGATATTGCCGTCAGTCAATTACCGCAGGAACGACCGACGTCGTTACACCGCACCGACAAATGCGTTCACAAGGGACGGTGGCGGCGCCTGCCGGCCATAGCAGATCGTCTCGGCGTCCGAGGGCTGTCCACAGCCGCACCCGTCGTCCACAGGGCCGCCCGGACGGGCTCCGGTGCGCCGATCCCGCCGGCAGGCTGCTCCGCGGCACGTCCGAGTCCGACCGCTGGAGGCCGCCATGCCGCCCCGTACCCCGCTGCCGCCGTACCGCCGGCTGCCCCTCCTCGTCACCGCCGACGGCGACCTCCTCGACGAACTGCTGCGGCTCGCCGCCGCGGGCGGCACCGAGGTCGAGCTGGCCGCCGACCCCGCCGCCGCGCGGGCCCGCTGGACGCCCGCGCCGCTGGTGCTGGTCGGCGCCGACCAGGCCCAGGCGTGCCTGCGGGCCCGTCTGCCGCGCCGGCCCCGCACGGTGCTGGTCGGTCGCTCCGGCCAGCTCGATCCGGGTACGCAGGTCGCCGAGCTGATCGGCGCCGAGCACGTCGCCACCCTGCCCGCGGCCGAGCCCTGGCTGGTCGACCGGTTCGCCGAGTGCGCCGTCGACCTGCCCGGCGGCGGCCCCGCCCGCGTCGTGGCGGTGCTCGGCGGGCGGGGCGGTGCCGGCGCCAGCGTGCTGGCCGGGGGCCTCGCCGTCACGGCGGCCCGGGCCCGGCTGCGCACCCTGCTGGTGGACGCCGACCCGCTCGGGGGCGGCCTCGACCTCGTGCTCGGCTGGGAACAGCTCGAAGGATTGCGCTGGCCCGGCCTCACCGGCACCGACGGCCGGGTGGACCCGCCGTCGCTGGTCCGGGCCCTGCCCAGCCGGGGCGACCTGGTCGTCCTCTCCTGGGACCGCGGTGCCCTGCGGCACCTGCCGGCCGAGGCGATGGCCGCCACCGTCGACGCCGCCCGCCGAGGTCGCGACGTGGTCGTCCTCGACCTGCCCCGGCACCTGGACGACGCGGCCGTGGTCGCCCTCCAGGCGGCCGACCGGGCACTCGTCGTCGTACCGGCCGAGCTGCGCGCCACCGCCGCCGCGGCCCGGGTCGTCGCCGTGGCCGCCCCGCACTGCGCCGACCTGGCGGTGGTCGTGCGGGGTCCCGCACCCGGCCGGCTCCGGGCCGGCGAGGTGGCCCGGGCGCTCGGGCTGCCGCTGGCCGGCACACTCCGGCCCGAGCCCGGGCTCTGCCGGGGGCTGGAACGCGGCGAGGCGCCCGCCGCCACCGGCAAGGGCCCGCTCGCCGTGCTCTGCCAGCGGCTCCTCGACGGGCTGGCCGACGTGCCCACGGCGGGTGCGGCATGACCGGGCCGGCCGACGCCGGGGAACTCGCCGCCCGGGTCCGGCACCGGTTCGCCGCCGAGGCCACCCCGGTCACGCCCGCGGCCGTCGTCTCCGCCGTACGCGCCGAGCCGGACGCGGCCGTGCTCGGGGACACCGCCCTGCTGCGGATCGCCGACCGGGTCCACGACGACCTCGTCGGCGCCGGCCCGCTCGCGCCGTTGCTGGCCGATCCGCAGGTCACCGACGTTCTGGTGAACGGCACCCGGGTCTGGGTCGACCGGGGACGGGGCCTGCACCAGGTAGCCGTGCCACTCGGCACCGTCGACGACGTCCGCCGACTGGCCCAGCGCCTCACCGCCGCGGCCGGCCGCCGGCTCGACGACGCCTCCCCGTACGCCGACGCCCGGCTGCCCGACGGCACCCGGCTGCACGCCGTGCTGTCACCCGTGGCGACCGACGGGCCCTACCTGTCGCTGCGCACCTTCCGGCAGCGGCCGTTCACCCTCGACGAACTGGTCCGGCAGGGCGCCGTGCCCCGGCCGGTAGCCCCGCTGCTCGCCGCCATGGTGGCCGCCCGGTTGGCGTACCTGGTCACGGGCGGGACCGGCTCCGGCAAGACCACCCTGCTCAACACGCTGCTCGGGCTGGTGCCGGGCACCGAGCGGATCGTGCTCGTGGAGGACGCGGCCGAGCTGCGACCCGTGCACCCGCACGTGATCGGCCTCCAGGCCCGCACGTCCAACGTGGAGGGCGCCGGGGCGGTCGGGCTCAGCGACCTGGTCCGGCAGGCACTGCGGATGCGGCCGGACCGGCTGGTGGTGGGCGAGTGCCGGGGCGCCGAGGTGGTCGACCTGCTCGCCGCGTTGAACACCGGCCACGACGGCGGGGCCGGGACGCTGCACGCCAACGCCGCGACGGACGTACCGGCCCGGCTGGAGGCGCTCGGGATGCTCGGTGGCCTGCCCCGGGCCGCCCTGCACGCCCAGGTCGCCGCCGCGCTCCAGGTCCTCCTGCAGGTTCGGCGGACCACCGAGGGCCGGGTGCTGGAGTCCGTCAGCCTGCTCCTGCCCGAGGGACCCGACCGGATGGTCACCGTGGTCCCGGCCTGGCTACGCGGTCGCGGGCTCGGGCTCGCGGCCCGACCACTCGGCGCCCTGCTGCGCGAGCGGGGGGTGGCGGTGCCACCGATCCTCTGCGCGGCGTGGCCCGGCTCGGCGGGCCCGTCGTGACCGGCCCGGTGTGGCTGGTGGCCGTTCTCCTGGCCGGTGCCGCCGCGGCGGTCGCCTGGCCGGTACGCGCCGGCCGGACCCGCCGGCACGCCGTCCTCGACCTGAGGAACCGACCTGGTCGTGACGAAGTGCCGACGATGCGAGCCTGTTCCGGGGCGGGGCCGGGACCGATGCTGCGGACGCCTCACCTCAGCGGCCTACAGCCGCGGGCGACGATGACCGGACCTCCCGCCGACCGTCCCCCTCCGGGCCGCCCGCCGGGCCGGCGGGACCCGACCCGTCCACCGTCCGGGCTCCTCCGCGCGGCCCGTGAGTACCGGACCGGACGCACCGCACTCCTGGCTTCCACCGATCACCCGGCCCGGTCCCGACCGGCCACCCCTCCGGTTCCAGCCGATCCCACGCCCGGGTCGCGGTGGACCACCGCTCGGCTCCGCACCGGTCGCGCCATCCGGCCTCGGCTGGTCGCCTTCGCCGCCGACGGCACGTTCCGGCTGGCCGTCGGGCTCAGGTCCTGGCGGTCGGTGGCCGCCACCTCCACACCCGACCCCCCGTCGTCCCACGGGGTCGCTCGTGCTCCGCTCGCCGGGCGAACCGCCCTGCCGGCGGCCGCCGTGGTCGGCGCCGGGGCCGGAGCGCTGCTCGGCGGACCGGTGGCCGCGGTGGTGCTGGCCGCCTACGGCACGCTCGCGGCACGGGCGGTGCGGCGCCGGCGGCTCCGCCGGGCGGCCGACCGGGCCCACCGCCGCGACCTGGACCAGCTCGGCGCGCTCGCCGCCGACCTGCGGGCCGGGCTGCCGCCCGGCGGGGCGATCGGCGACGGTCCGCGACGAGTCGCCAGGTTGGCGCGAGCCGCCGTCCGGCTGGCCGACCGCACCGGGGCGCCCCTGGCCGAGCTGCTCGAACGGGTCGAGGCCGACGCCCGGGCGGCGGACCGGGGCCTGGCGGCCGCCGCCGCGCAGGCGGCCGGTGCCCGGGCGACCGCGTGGCTGCTCGCCGGGCTGCCGCTCGGCGGGATCGGGCTCGGGTACGCCATCGGTGTCGACCCGGTCGCCGTGCTCCTGCACACCCCGGTCGGTGGCGGCAGCGCCGTCGCAGCCGTCGCGTTGCAGATCGGCGGGCTGATCTGGGCGGAGCGGCTCGGCGCGGCGCCCGGGCGGGCCGCCTGATGTCCCGTCCGGTGGTGGCCGCCGCCTGCCTGGCCGGGGCGGCGCTGCTCCTTGTCGTGTCCGGACCCGCCACCCGTCCGGCGCGGCGGCTGCGCCTCCTCGTCCCCAACCGGCCGGCGGAGTGGAACCGCCCGGCCTGGTGGCCGGACCGGATCCGGCTCGGCGCCGGCCTCGCGGGGGTGGCCGTGCTGGTCGTGGTGGGTGGCTGGGCGGGCGTGCTCGTCGGGGCGCTGGCCGGGGTGACCGCCGACCGACTGCTGCGGCGGATCGAGCCGCGGGCCGTCCGCGACCGCCGGCTGCGCGAGGCGGCCGACCTGCCCCTCGCCGCCGACCTGCTGGCCGCCGCGCTCCGGGCCGGCGCACCGGTGGACCGCTCGGTGCTGGCGGTCGCCGACGCGCTCGGTGGACCGCTCGCCGACCGGCTCGGTCGGGTGGGGCGGACGCTGGAACTCGGCGGCACGGCGGCCGAGGCGTGGGAGCACCTGGGACCCGTGCCCGGCGCGGAGCGCCTGGTGACCGGCGCGATCCGCTCGTCGAGCAGCGGCGCGGCGCTGGCCGGCGCGCTCACCCGGCTCGCCGACGACCTGCGGTCCGACCGATCGACCGCGGCCGAGGCTGCCGCCCGGCGGGCCGGGGTGCTCATCGTGCTGCCGCTCGGGCTCTGCTTCCTGCCCGCCTTCATTCTCGCCGGTCTGGTGCCGGTGATCGTCGCCGTCCTCGGCGACGTGCTCTGAACCCCCGAGAAAGGGAGTACGACATGCGCAAACTCCTCACCCGCCTGCGCGGCGACGCCGGAATGAACACGGCCGAGTACGCCGTGGGCACCCTCGCGGCGGTCGCCTTCGCGGGGATCCTGCTGAAGGTGCTCACCTCCGGCAACGTGCAGTCCGCGCTCACCGCCGTCATCGACCGGGCCTTGAAGTGACAGGTCGCCGGTGGGCCGGCCGCCGATCCGGCCCCGACCTGTGCCCACCCTCCAGCGGCCGTGGCCGTGGCCGTGGCCGTGGCCCTGGCAACGACCTGGTCAGCGGGGCCGTTCAGCGGGGACGGACTGCCGGGCGGCGGCAGTGGGGTGCGCGGGAGCGGGGCTCGTTCACGGCCGAGTTGGCGGCCGGCCTGCCGGCGCTGATGCTTCTCCTCTTCGCCGGTCTCACCGCGGTCGACGCAGTGACCACACGGGCTGGCTGCGTCGACGCGGCCCGGGAGGCGGCGCTCGCCGCCGCCCGCGGCGAACCCGGGTCGGCCGCCGGCTCCCGGTACGCCCCGGCCGGCGCGGACGTCTCGGTGACGGTGGCCGGCGACCGCGTCACCGCGACCGTGCGGGCACCGGTCCGGAGCTTCGGCGCCCGGCTGCCCCGGCTCACCGTGTCGGGCACGGCGGTGGCCGCGGTCGAACCCGGTTCCCCCGGACCGCACCCGTGACCGCGTGCGACACGGGCCGCCCGCCTCGTCCAGCGGGATGGTGCCCAGGCTGGGCTACGAGGGCGGTCGGCCGGCGGCTGCACGAGGGCGCCGACCGGGGCGGAGCGACCCTGTACCTGCTCGCGGTCGGGTTGGTGCTCGTGCTGGTCGGGCTCCTCGGCGCCGGGCTCGGCGCGGCCCGGTGCGCACGCCACCAGGCCCGGAACGCCGCCGACTTCGGGGCGCTCGCGGGTGCCGCCCGGGTCCTCGAAGGCGCCGCTGCCGCGTGTGGACGGGCCGCCGACCTGGGGGCGGCCAACGGCGGCCGGTTGACGGCCTGCCGGCTCGACGGTCTCGACATCGTCGTGACCATGGAGGTGACGGTCACCCCACTGCCCTGGCTGACCCGCGCGGCGACCGCCACCTCCCGTGCCGGCCCGGCCCGAGGCTGACGATCACAGTCGGCGCAAAGCGGTGCGTGCCGCCGCCTTCACGACTGCGGCCGGTGTCGGGGCGGAAGACCACGCCTCGACACCGGCCGCCTCGACACCTGCCGGCCGAACTGTTTGCGTCAGCGGGACTGGAGGGCGTCCAGGCCGACCGCCATGGCGATCACCAGTCGCCGGTCGATCTGCGGGTGGTGGATGTCGACGACGTACCGGTCGCGCAGGCCCCACTTCTTGTCGACCGAGAACACCGGCTGGCCGTTGGCCACGAAGTCGAAGTGGTAGGGCAGCCAGGAGAGCGAGTCGACGAAGCGGCGCAGCAGGGCCACCGGAAGGCTGCGTTCCTGCCCGGTGATCTGCGGCAGGCCGGCCTGCTCGACGTGCCAGGTGGAGCGCAGCAGCGACTGGGCGAAGTCCTTGCGGAACAGGCCGATGGGGGTGCCGGCGTGGTCGGTCACGTCGTACGTGGCGCCGAGGTCGAGGCGCTGCCGGGCCTTGAAGCCGAGCAGGGGGTACTGCTTGGAGTCGTCGGTGTAGATGGTCACCTGCTCCTTGAACGCGAGCCGCTTCTGCTGCGCGAACGCGAGCAGCCCACCCTCGGAGCCGTCCGGCGCCACGGAGTGGACCTCGTACTGGTTGACCATCATCCGGATCCGCTGGCGGACGATGAACCGCTGCTGGGCCTGCAAGCTGTCGAGCTGCATCTGATCTCCTTGAAGAGGCGAACGCCGGAGTCTCGCACAGCCCGGCCGTCACCGCCCGCCCGTGGCCGGCGTGTTCCGGCCGGTGATCCGATCGACCGCCGTCCACCCCTGCGGGCCGTCGGTCAGCGGCCGCCGTCGACTGTCGCCTTCATGGCCCAGGCGTTGAGCACCTGGTGGATGCCGCGCAGGCGCTCGTTGATCTGCTCCAGGCGCTCCGCCTGCGCCAGGCCGGCGAGCGCGGCGCCCAGCGCGATCTGCTGGTCGGGGGTGAGGTTCTCCTGGTCGATCGTGTAGAGCAGGTCGACGGTCTCGGCGATCGTGTCGGCCACGGCTGTACCTCCCGGCGCGAAGAATCTCGGGGACATGGAAGCGCTCCCATGCATCAATGCCCCGCCGTCGCCCTCCTCATGCACGCGTCCCACCACCCAGGAGGTCAGCCCCCGGCCCGCCCCTCCTGCCGCGGCAGCACCGTCCCGCCCGGGGCCGAGACCGCCGCGAGGTTGGCGAGGACCACGTCCAGGACCTTTACCGCGTCCGGCTTGGAGAGCGGGTTGTTGCCGTTGCCGCACTTCGGGGACTGGACGCAGGACGGGCACCCCGACTCGCACCCGCACTCCGCGATCGCGTCCCGGGTGGCGCGCAGCCAGGCGGCGGCCGTCCCGTACGCCCGCTCGGCGAAGCCCGCCCCGCCCGGGTGGCCGTCGTAGACGAACACGGTGGGCGCCTCGGTGTCCGGGTGCAGGGCGGTGGAGAGGCCACCGATGTCCCACCTGTCGCAGGTCGCCATGAGTGGCAGCAGGCCGATCCCGGCGTGCTCGGCGGCGTGCAGCGCTCCCGGGATGTCAGCGGCCTCCACGCCGGCCGCGGCCAGCGACTCCGGCGAGAGGGTGAACCAGACCGCGACGGTGCGCAGTTCCCGGGCCGGCAGGTCCAGCGGCCGGGTGTCGATGACCTCGCCGGTGGCGATCCGCCGCCGCTGGTACGACACCACCTGGCTGGTCACGTCCACCTCGCCGAGGAAGAGCCCGACCGGCCCGGCGTCCACGTACGACCGGACGGACACCACGGACAGCGAGGTGACGTCCCGGGCGTGGGTGGACCAGTCCGGCTCCTCGGCGTGCACCAGCGCGCACCCGTCGGCCAGGTCGAGCGAGTCGACCACGTACGAGACGCCCTGGTGCAGGTAGACGGCGCCGGTGTGGAGCAGGAAGTGCGAGGAGCCGCCGTCGACCGTGCCGAGCAGCCGCCCGGTGGACTCCTCCACCACGCAGACCGGCGCCCCGCCCTCGCCGCGCAGGTCGACCTCGGGGCGTTCCCGGTGCCGCCAGTACCAGCCGGTGGGGCGCTGCCGCAGCGCGCCCGCCTCGACGAGCGAGTCGACGGCCTCCTTCGCGCCCTCGCCGAAGAGTTCCAGGTCGGCCGGGGTGAGCGGCGCCTCGTGGGCGGCGCAGGCGAGCTGCGGCGCGAGCACGTACGGGTTGGCCGGGTCGAGCACTGTCGCCTCGACGGGCCGCCCGAACAGCGCCTCGGGGTGGTGCACCAGGTAGGTGTCGAGCGGGTCGTCCCGGGCCACAAGGACCGCGAGGGCCTCGTCGCCGGAGCGGCCGGCCCGGCCGGCCTGCTGCCACAGCGAGGCCCGGGTCCCCGGCCAGCCGCAGATGAGCACGGCGTCCAGGCCGACCAGGTCGACGCCGAGTTCCAGCGCGTTGGTGGAGGCGAGCCCCAGCAGGTCGCCGTGCAGCAGGGCGCGTTCCAGCTCGCGGCGCTCCTCGCGCAGGTAGCCGGCCCGGTAGGCGGCCACCCGGTCGCCCAGCCCGGGCACCGCCTCGTCGAGGGCCCGCCGGGCGTTCGCGGCCACCACCTCGGCGCCGCGCCGGGACCGGACGAAGGCGAGCGTGCGTACCCCCTCGATGACGCTGTCGGCGAGCAGGTCGGCCGTCTCCCGCAGCGCCGACCGCCGCACCTGGAGAAGGTCGGCCTCCGGGGACGGGACGTCGGAGGAGGGCAGCAGCGGCGGCTCCCACAGCGCGAAGGTCACCCCGCCGCGCGGCGAGGCGTCCTCGGTGACGGCGGCGACGGGGAGACCGGTGAGCCGCCCGGCCGCCGTCGCCGGGTCGCCCGACGTGGCCGAGGCCAGCACGAACACGGGGGTACGCCCGTAGCGCGCGCACTGCCGGCGCAGCCGCCGCAGCACGTGCGCCACGTGCGAGCCGAACACGCCCCGGTAGGTGTGGCACTCGTCGACCACCACGTACGCGAGCCGGCGCAGGAAACCGGACCAGTGCGCGTGCCCGGGCAGGATGCCGTGGTGCAGCATGTCGGGGTTGGTCAGCACGAACCGGGAGTGCCGCCGGATCCACTCCCGCTCGGTGCGCGGGGTGTCCCCGTCGTAGGTGGCGGGGCGTACCCCCTCCAGTTCCAGGCCGGCGACGGCGCGGAGCTGGTCGGCGGCGAGCGCCTTGGTCGGGGCCAGGTACAGCACCGTGGCGCGTGGGTCGGCGAGCAGGGTGCCCAGCGCCGGGAGCTGGTACGCCAGCGACTTGCCGGACGCCGTCCCGGTGGCGACCACGACGTGCTTCCCCGCGTACGCCAGCTCGGCGGCCTCGGCCTGGTGCCGCCACGGGGCGACCACGCCACGCCGGGCGAACGCCTCCCGCAGCTCGTCGGGGGCCCAGTCCGGCCAGGGCGCCGGCTCCCCGGCCCGGGCCGGCACCCGCTCGACGTGCGTGACCGGGTCGGCGGCGTGCCGCAGGCGCAACCGGCGGAGCAGCTCGCCCGGCGACCGGCCGGGACCACTGCCCGCCGATACGGTGGCCGGTGACGTCACGTCCTGCACTCTCGCACTGGTGTTCGGAATTGGAAACCGGGGGTGGGGGTAAGGGGAAGCCTTCGCCGGTGACCTGGAAGGGGCCATTCGGCGGGATGGTTAGATGCCCAGGAGAGCTTACCGAGGAGGGGCCGATGGAGCTGTCGCTGGCGACCCGCACCGTGGGGGAGCACACGGTGCTCGAGGTCGGCGGTGAGGTGGACGTCTACACCGCGCCGCGCCTGCGGGAACGGCTCCTGGAGCTGATCGACGGCGGTGCCCGCCGGGTGGTGGTGGACCTGGGCCGGGTGGACTTCCTGGACTCGACAGGCCTCGGCGTGCTGGTCGGCGCGCTCAAGCGGCTCCGCTCGGCCGGCGGTTCGTTCGCGCTGGTCTGCGACAAGGAGCCGCTGCTCAAGATCTTCCGGATCACCGCCCTGGACCAGGTCTTCCCGTTGCACCCCACGGTCGACGCGGCGATCGACGCCGACGCGACCGGCGCCGGCGCGTGATGGCGACCGTCAAGCTCTCGTTCTCCCCGGCGCCGGTGCACGTCCGCACCGCACGGCTGGTGGGCGTCGCGGTGGCCCGCCGGGCCGGGGTCCGCGAGGACCTCCTCGATGAGGTGCGCCTGGCCATCGGTGAGGCGTGCACCCGGGCGGTCGCGCTGCACCGGCAGTACGGGCTGCCCGACCCGGTGTACGTGGAGATGTCCGACAGCGGGGCGTACACGGTGCGGGTGGTGGACCGCGCCCCGATCGAGGCGAGCATCGGTCTCGCCGCGCTGCCCCCGGACGAGCTGGCCAAGGAGTCGCTCAGCGAGGACGCGCTGACCACCGGAGTGGGCTTCGCCCTGCTCGCCGGCTTCGTCGAGGACCTCCAGGTCCGCCCGGTCGACGAGGGCGTCGGCACCGAGGTCCGGATGGTGTGGCCGGTCGGCCGCGCCTGACCCTGTTCTGCCGCAGGCCGCGTTCCCCTCGGGGACGCGGCCTCGTCGCGTTGACCGCTCTATATATCAGATTTCCTCGCATAACACAGCGACGAAGATCATCGGGACAGGGTGCCCCCTCGGTGTGACCTCCAACACGTCGGAGGGCTACAGTACGCGGGTTGTCAGCAAGTGATCTGTCCCGCAGCCAGCGGGAACGGTCCGCCGCAGTGGGTTGGCGCGCTGGCGAGTCCGCATCCAGGCGTCGGTCCGTGCGTCTCCACTGGCCGGCGCGAGTTGTTCGGTACAGGAGGACATAGATGTCCGGGACCTTGGCCGCCGACGGCGGCGCACTGTCCCTTACCGGAGCCAACGTGACGTACGTCGTCATCGCCGCGGTCATCGCGCTGGTGGCGCTCGTCTTCGCGGCCGCCCTCACCAGGGCGGTCCTGGCGGCCGGTACGGGAACCACGAACATGCAGGAGATCTCCGGGGCGGTGCAGGAGGGCGCGTCCGCGTACCTGCTGCGGCAGTTCCGCACCCTGGCGATCTTCGTCGTGATCGCCGTCGTGCTGCTCTTCCTGCTGCCGGTGCACGACACCGACGGCAACGAGACCCTCGTGAAGATCGGCCGGTCGGCCTTCTTCGTGGTGGGCGCGCTGTTCAGCGCGTTCATCGGGGGCGCCGGCATGTGGCTGGCCACCCGCGCCAACCTGCGGGTCGCCGCGGCCGCCCGGGAGAGGGAAGGCGGGCGCGAGGGCGCCATGAAGATCGCCTTCCGGACCGGTGGCGTGGTCGGCTTCCTCACCGTCGGTCTCGGCCTCTTCGGCGCGGCGCTCGTCGTCATCCTGTTCAAGGGTGACGCCCCGACCGTGCTGGAGGGCTTCGGCTTCGGCGCCGCGCTGCTCGCCATGTTCATGCGGGTCGGCGGCGGCATCTTCACCAAGGCCGCCGACGTCGGCGCCGACCTGGTCGGCAAGGTCGAGCAGGGCATCCCGGAGGACGACCCGCGAAACGCCGCCACCATCGCCGACAACGTGGGCGACAACGTCGGTGACTGCGCCGGCATGGCCGCCGACCTCTTCGAGTCGTACGCGGTCACGCTTGTCGCCGCGCTGATCCTGGGCCGCGCCGCGTTCGGCGAGGACGGCCTGGTCTTCCCGCTGATCATCTCCACCATCGGCGTGCTGGTCGCGATCGTCGGCGTCTTCATCACCCGGCTGCGCACCAGCGACCGCAACGGCCTGACCGCCATCAACCGGGCCTTCTACCTCTCCGCGGTGATCTCCGCGGTGCTGGTGGCGATCGCGGCGTTCGCCTACCTGCCGGCGACCTTCGGCGAGTTGGAGGGCGGGCTGACCGACGTCGACCGCAACCCGCGCCTGGTTGCCATCGGCGCGGTGGTCATCGGCATCGTGCTGGCCGCCGCGATCCAGGCGCTCACCGGTTACTTCACCGAGACCAACCGGCGCCCGGTGCAGGACATCGGCAAGAGCTCCCAGACCGGCCCGGCCACCGTCATCCTCGCCGGCATCAGCGTCGGCCTGGAGTCGGCGGTCTACTCGGCGCTGCTGATCGGCGCGGGCGTCTTCGGCGCCTTCCTGCTCGGCGGCAGCTCCATCACCCTGTCGCTGTTCGCGGTGGCGCTGGCCGGCACCGGCCTGCTCACCACCGTCGGCGTCATCGTCGCCATGGACACCTTCGGCCCGATCTCGGACAACGCGCAGGGCGTGGCCGAGATGTCCGGTGACATCGACGAGCACGGCGCGCGGACGCTCACCGAGCTGGACGCCGTCGGCAACACCACCAAGGCGATCACCAAGGGCATCGCGATCGCCACCGCGGTGCTGGCCGCGACCGCGCTGTTCGGCTCGTACACCGACACGCTGCGCTCCTCGTACGAGGACGCGGGCGTCGGCGACGTCGGCGCCGAGATCCTCAACTCGCTGAACGTGGCCAACCCGCGCAACCTGGTCGGCCTCATCATCGGCGCGGCGGTGGTCTTCCTCTTCTCCGGCCTGGCCATCAACGCGGTGTCCCGCTCGGCCGGCGCCGTGGTGATGGAGGTCCGCCGGCAGTTCCGTGAGCTGCCCGGCATCATGGACCGCAGCCAGCGCCCCGAGTACGGCAAGGTCGTCGACATCTGCACCCGGGACGCGCAGCGCGAGCTGATGACCCCCGGCCTGCTGGCCATCCTCGCTCCGATCGCGGTCGGCTTCGGCCTCGGCCCGGGCGCGCTGGCCAGCTACCTGGCCGGTGCGATCGGTGCCGGCACGCTGATGGCGGTCTTCCTGGCCAACTCCGGTGGCGCCTGGGACAACGCCAAGAAGCTGGTCGAGGACGGCGCGTACGGCGGCAAGGGCTCCGAGTCGCACGCCGCGACCGTCATCGGCGACACCGTCGGTGACCCGTTCAAGGACACCGCCGGCCCGGCGATCAACCCGCTGATCAAGGTGATGAACCTGGTCTCGCTGCTGATCGCCCCGGCCGTGGTGGCCTGGAGCGTGGGCGACGACAAGAACCCCGCGCTGCGCATCGCGATCGCCGTGGTGGCCGCGCTGATCATCGTGGCGGCCGTGGTGTTCAGCAAGCGCAAGGGCGTGGCGATGGCGGACTCCGACAGCGGCGCCGGCACCCCGGACCAGCGCCCGGAGACGGTCAACGCCTGACCCGGACGACGCGACGGTTCCCGGTCGGCCCTCAGCCGGCCGGGAACCGTGCCGTCCGGCGGTCCCGTGCACGAAACCTGACCGGTGGCACTTCCACCGGGAGGTCGTACGCTGCTTCGCATGCGTACGCGCCGGGCGGCAACCGCCGGAAAGCTCACGGTGGTCCTGGCCACGCTGGTCCTCGTCGTCGCCGGCTGCGGCGGCCCCAGCCCGCAGGCCTGGGCCGCGTCGGTCTGCCAGGCGCTCAGCCCGTGGCGCGCCGAGATCAACAAGCTGACCAGCAGCACCCAGCAGCAGATGACCGCGCAGACCACCCCCGCGCAGGCCAAGGAGAACCTGGTCCGGCTCTTCGCCGGGGCCGAGCAGGCCAGCGAGACCGCCCGGCGCAAGGTCGAGGAGGCGGGCGTGCCGGAGACCGACCACGGCGACGAGATCTCCGCCGGGTTCCGCGCGTCGCTGAGCAAGGTGCGGGACGCGTACGGGCGGGCCCGGGACACCATCGAACGCCTGGACACCGCTCAGGCCGGTCCCTTCTACGACGGGGTGCGGGCCGCCGTGGACACGCTCAACAAGGAGTACGACGCGAGCGCGCTGGACACCAGCAAACTCAACTCGACCGAGCTCAAAGAGGCCTTCGACGAGGTCCCGGAGTGTCGCTGACCCCTCCCTCCCAGAACCCGGCCCGCCAGCCCTCGCTGTTCTCCACCGAGGCGGCCGACCCGTCGCTGTCCGACCTCGCCGGCCTGCTCGCCGGGCCCGGGGAGGTGGTGCGGATGGGCGGGACGGCCCGGGTCGCCGTGGTGGTGGACGCCGCCTGGCGGGTGCACGTGCTGGTGGCCGAGCTGGGCGCCCGGGGGATCCCGGCGAGCTGGGAGCCGACGGAGGACGGTCGGCACCTGGTGCGCACCGCGTACGCCACCACGCTGGCCCCGCTCGCCCTGGCCTGGCTGCGGGGGACGGTGAAGCGGCCCCCGGCGCGGTTCCACCTCAACGGGCGGCGGCTGCGGCTCTGGCTCGCCGCCGCGGGGGCGGCCGACCCGGCCGGGTTCCGGCTCCGGCTCGGCCCGGCCGACGAGGAGTGCTGGCCCCCGGTGCGCGCCGCGCTCGCCGCGGTGGGGCTGCCGGCCGCGTTCGTGGAGGCGGAGGAGGGCGGGCCGGCGTACCGGATCACCGGCCGGCGCCGGGTGGCCCGGCTCGCGGAGCTGGTCGGGGACCGGCCGCGGGCCGTGCCGGCGGCCGAGTGGCCGGCGACGCACGGCTGACCCTCCGGCGCAACCCCGCCGGCTGTCCGATCCCGGACACGCCGTGCGGCGGTTTGCCCAGGAAAACGACCGGTGTCTCCTCCGCCATGGGTGCGTGATCGTCACAGTGACCCGCTCGGCGCCCTACCCACGGTGTACGGTGGCGCCGTCCGGCGGGGTGCCGGCCGATGGTCGACGCAACCTGATCATTTGCCGCCCACGAAACCCGGAACGCGGACGGCGCGTTACGTTGGACATCCGGACCGCCGGTGGTCCGGCAGGGTGCAACAGGGCCCGAAGCGGGCATTGCGTAGGAGTGAGGTCGGGGAGAGACGTGCCGAGCAACGCTGGAACCACCCGTCTGGTCATCGTCGAGTCACCGGCGAAGGCCAAGACGATCTCGGGCTATCTCGGCCCGGGGTACGTCGTGGAGGCCAGCTTCGGCCACGTCCGGGACCTGCCCCGCAACGCCGCCGAGATCCCGGCCGCCTACGAGGACAAGCCGTGGGCCCGGCTCGGCGTGGACGTGGACAACGGCTTCGCCGCGCTCTACGTGGTCTCCGCCGACCGGAAGAAGCAGATCACCAAGCTGAAGTCGCTGGCCAAGGAAGTGGACGAGATCTTCCTCGCCACCGACGAGGACCGCGAGGGCGAGGCGATCGCCTGGCACCTGGTGGAGACGCTCAAGCCCAAGGTGCCGGTCAAGCGGATGGTCTTCCACGAGATCACCAAGCCGGCCATCCAGGCCGCGGTGGCCAACCCGCGGGAGATCGACAGGGACCTGGTCGACGCCCAGGAGGCCCGGCGCATCCTCGACCGCCTCTACGGCTACGAGGTCTCCCCGGTGCTCTGGCGCAAGGTCCGCAGCGGCCTCTCCGCCGGCCGGGTGCAGTCCGTGGCGACCCGGATCGTGGTCGAGCGGGAGCGGCAGCGGATGGCGTTCCGTACCGCCGAGTACTGGGACATCCTGGCCACCCTCGCGGTCGCCAACCCCGGCGAGGGCCCGCGCACCTTCAACGCCACCCTCATCGCGCTGGGCGGCGACCGGATCGCCACCGGCAAGGACTTCGAGCCGACCACCGGCCGGGTCAAGCCCGGTGCCGGGGTCGTGCACCTCGACGAGAGCGGCGCCCGGGGGCTGGCCGCGCGCCTCGAAGGGCGGCCGTTCACTGTCACCCGGGTCGAGGAGAAGCCCTACCGCCGCCGCCCGTACGCGCCGTTCATCACCTCCACGCTCCAGCAGGAGGCGGCCCGCAAGCTCCGGCTCTCATCGCAGCAGACGATGCGCACCGCGCAGCGGCTCTACGAGAACGGCTACATCACCTACATGCGTACCGACTCGGTGAACCTGTCGGAGACCGCCATCGCGGCGGCCCGCCGGCAGATCGTCGAGCTGTACGGCGAGCGCAGCGTGCCGCCGGAGCCCCGCCGCTACACCGGCAAGGTGAAGAACGCGCAGGAGGCGCACGAGGCGATCCGCCCGGCCGGGGACAACTTCCGCACGCCGGGCGAGGTGGCCAAGGAGCTGTCCGCCGACGAGTTCAAGCTCTACGAGCTGATCTGGCGGCGCACCATCGCCTCGCAGATGACGGACGCGGTCGGCTCCAGCGTCTCGGTGCGCATCCGGGCGCTCTCCTCCGCCGGCGAGGAGGCCGACTTCGGCGCGACCGGCAAGACCATCACCGACCCCGGCTTCCTGCGCGCCTACGTCGAGTCGAGCGACGACGAGAACGCCGAGGCCGAGGACGCCGAGCGCCGCCTGCCCACCCTCACCAAGGACCAGCCGCTCACCGCCGAGGAGCTGGCCGCCCAGGGCCACCACACCCAGCCGCCCGCCCGCTACACGGAGGCGTCGCTGGTCAAGGCCCTGGAGGAGTTGGGCATCGGCCGCCCGTCCACGTACGCGTCGATCATGCAGACCATCCAGGACCGCGGGTACGTCTTCAAGCGCGGCCAGGCCATGATCCCGTCGTTCCTGGCGTTCGCGGTGATCGGGCTGCTGGAGCGGCACTACCCGCGCCTCATCGACTACGACTTCACGGCCAGCATGGAGAACGAGCTGGACGAGATCGCCGGCGGTGACCACGCGGCGGTCGACTTCCTCACCTCCTTCTACTTCGGCAGCGCCAACGGCACCGGCGACCAGGCCATCGCCCACGCGGGCGGGCTGAAGAAGCTGGTCACCGAGAACCTCAGCGACATCGACGCGCGCAGCGTCAACTCGATCCCGCTGTTCACCGACGAGGACGGGCGCGAGGTCGTCGTCCGGGTCGGCCGCTACGGGCCGTACCTCCAGCGGGCGCTGCCGGGCGAGCAGCCGGCGCCCCCCGCGGAGGGCGAGGAGGGCGGCGGTCAGGGCGACCGGGCGCCGATCCCCGAGGGGCTGGCCCCCGACGAGCTGACCCCGGAGAAGGTGCACGAGCTGTTCCTCGGCGGCGGGGGCGAGCGCAAGCTCGGCGACGACCCGGCCACCGGCGAGCCGATCCTGCTCAAGTCCGGCCGGTTCGGCCCGTACGTGGCCAGCGGCGACCGGAAGTCCTCGCTGCTGCGCTCGCAGTCGCCGGACAGCCTCACCTTCGACCAGGCGTTGCAGCTGCTCAGCCTGCCCCGGGTGATCGGCACCGACCCGGAGGGCAACGAGGTCGTCGCCAACAACGGCCGCTACGGCCCGTACGTCAAGCGCGGTGACGAGTTCCGCTCGCTGGACTCGGAAGACAAGATGTTCACCGTCACGCTGGACGAGGCGCTCGCCCTGCTGGCCGCCCCGAAGACGCGCCAGCGCCGGGCCGCCGCGCCGCCGCTGCGGGAGATGGGCAACGACCCGGCCACCGAGAAGCCGTTGGTCATCAAGGACGGGCGGTTCGGGCCGTACGTCACGGACGGGGAGACCAACGCGTCGCTGCGGCGCGGGCAGACCCCGGAGGCGCTGACCCTCGAGGAGGCCTCCGAGATGCTCGCCGAGAAGCGGGCGAAGGGTCCGGCCCCGAAGAAGAAGGCGGCCAAGAAGGCCGCCCCGGCGAAGAAGACGACGGCAGCCAAGAAGACGGCGGCCGCCAAGTCCACGGCCGCCAAGAAGACCACCACCGCCAAGACGACGACGGCGAAGAAGACCCCGGCCAAGAAGGCAACCCCAAAGAAGGCCACCACGTCACCGGAGTAGGCCGGATCTTCGAGATCTTGGAGGGAAAAGGCCCCTATGGGGGCCAGTTCCTTCCAAGATCTTTTCTTTGTCCACAGGGGCGGCGGACACGGGGCGCGGTCGGGCAGGGTCGGTCGAGTGAAGGCTTCCTGGGCGGCGTTGCGGCGGGCGGTGCCGGGGGATGACGCGGACGAGCTGGCCCGGTTGCTCTTCCGCCAGGAGGACGTGATCTCCCTGGCGCAGGCACGGGAGCACCTGACCCGCAAGGCGATCCGGCACCGGGTGGCGACGGGCCGCTGGCGCCAGGTGCACCGGGGCATCCTCGTCGCGCACAACGGCCCGGTTACTGCCGCCCAGCGCCGGTGGATCGCCGTGCTGGCCGCCGGCCCCACCGCGCTGCTCGGCGGGCTCAGCGCCGCCCAGGCCGGCGGGCTGCGCGGGTTCCCCGACCGGGTCGTGCACCTGCTGTTACCGGCGGCCGTTCGTCGTGCCCCGCTGCCAGCGGGCGTCCGGGCGCACCGGACCAGTCACCTACCGGACCGGGACGTGTACCGGCGCGGACAGCCACCCCGGACGGCGGCCGCCCGGTCGATCATCGACTCGGCCCAGTGGGCGCCGAACGACGAGCAGGCCCGGGCCGTCGTCGCGGCGGCGTTCCAGCAGCGGTTGGTGGGCGGGGACGACCTGCACGAGGTCGTCGACCGGCTGCCGCGCCTCCGCCGGCGCCGGCTGATCCTCGCCACCGCGACGGACGCCGCCGGTGGCGCGCACTCGCTGGGCGAACTGGACCTGCTGAGCCTGGTCCGCCGCGCCGGACTGCCGGAACCGACGCGTCAGCAGGTCCGGCGGGATGCGGCTGGCCGGCGCCGCTACCTGGACGCGTACTTCGAGGAGTGGCGGGTGCACGTCGAGGTCGACGGCGGCCAGCATCTCGACCCAGCCCACGCCTGGGCGGACATGCGCCGGCAGAACGACCTGTGGGTGGAGGGCGACCGCGTGCTCCGGTTCCCGTCGTGGGCCCTACGCGCACACCCCGAAGCGGTCGTCGCCCAACTCCGCGCGGCCCTCCGCGCCGCCGGGTGGCGCGGCTGACGCTCCCCGAGATCTTGGAAGGAAAAGGCCCTCATGGGGGCCAGTTCCTTCCAAGATCTTCGCAGGTCAGGCGCCCAGCACCTGCTCCAGGTACGGGTTTGAGAAGCGGTTGTCGGGGTCCAGCCGCTTGCGGATTGTTTGGAAGTCGGTGAACTTCGGGTAGGCCGTCGCCAGGGAGTCGGCGGTCCGCCAGTGCAGCTTGCCCCAGTGGGGGCGGCCGTCCAGGCCGGTGGCGACCTCCTCGAACGCCCGGAAGTACGGCTCGTACGGCATCCCGACGTACTGGTGGATGGCGATGTACGCGGAGTCCCGCCCGTAGCCGTGGGAGAGCCAGATGTCGTCGGCGGCGGTGAACCGCACCTCGACGGGGAACAGCACCTTGAACGGCAGCCGGTCCACGATCTTCCGCAGTTCCGTCAGGGCGGTGGTCAGGGCGGCGCGCGGGAGCGCGTACTCCATCTCCACGAAGCGGACCCGGCGCGGGGTGCAGAAGACCTGGTCGGAGCGGCCGGTGTAGGTGCGTTCGGTGAGCGCCCGGGCGGAGATGGCGCTGATCCCGGGGGCGAGCGCCGGCACGGCGCGGCCCAGCCGGCAGGCCCCGGCGAAGACGGTGTTGGACAGGAACTCGTCGTCCAGCCAGCCGCGCCAGCGGGGGAGCGGCCGGTCGTCGGCGGGTACCCGGTCGTTGGTCTTGACCTGCACCCGGTCGGTGTACGGGAACCAGTAGAACTCGGCGTGGTCGTGCTGCTCGACCAGGCCGGGCAGGTCGTCGAGCACCGCGGCGAGCGCGGCCGGCCGCTCGTGCGCGCGGAGCACGAAGGCGTCTACGCACCGCAGCGTGACCTCGACGAGCACCCCGACCGCGCCGAGCCCGACCCGGGCGGCGGCGAACACGTCGCGGTGCTCGTCGGGGGAGCAGCGCAGCACCTCGCCGGTCCCGGTGACGAGGGTGAGCGCGGTGACGAAGGTGGACAGGCAGCCGAGCTTCCCGCCGGTGCCGTGGGTGCCGGTGGAGAGCGCCCCGGCGATGGTCTGTGCGTCGATGTCGCCGAGGTTGGGCAGTGCCAGGCCGTGGCGGGCGAGCAGGTCGTTGAGGGTGTGCAGGGTCATTCCGGCCGGTACGGTGACCAGGCGGCGAGCGGGGTCGACGGTGACCCCGGTGTCCAGGTCGGCGAGGTCGAGCCGGTGTCCGTCGGCGACGGCGGTCGCGGTGAAGGAGTGTCCGCTGCCCACCGCCCGGATCGTCCGGCCGGTGTCGGCGGCGTGGCGCACCGCCTCGGCGACCTCCTCGACGGTGCGGGGGCGCACCGTCAGGGCGGCGGTGCTGCGCTGGTTGCCGGCCCAGTTGGACCAGGCGGCTGGCGTGCCGACCATGGGACGCTCCTCGACGTGAATATGAACTGACTTCATATCAGGAACGTTGTACCTGGTAAATACCGCAATCGAGCCCGGCTCGTTGTACCGGTAGTCACAGACTCGTGACGTGCAGATATGTTCATCCGTCGAAGGGGGGTGGCGCCGAGTGTCCACACCAGCCGCCACGACCGGGCCGCTGCGTCGGGTACCGGTGCAGGGTCGAAGTGTGGCGCGGGTCCAGCGGATGCTGGACGCCTGCGCCGAGCTCGTCGACGAAGTGGGGTACGAGGGCTTGACCACGACCCTGCTCGCCGAGCGTGCCGAGGTGGCGATCGGGTCGGTCTACCAGTTCTTTCCGGACAAGCGGGCGATCGTGCAGGCGCTCACCCTGCGCACGATGGAGTCCTATCTCCAGCGGCTCGACGAGCGGTTCGCCTCCGCCGACCTGACCCACTGGTGGGACGGGGTCGACGCGGCGATCGACGAGTACATCTCGATGCACCGGACGGTCCCGGGGTTCCGTACCCTGCACTTCGGCGACGTGGTCGACCTGCACCTGCTCGACGAGCAGCGGGACAACAACGGGGTGATCGCGGATCAGCTCGCCCGGGTGCTCACGGAGCGTTTCGGTCTGGCCGGCGTGCCCGACCTCCGGTTCCACCTGGAGGTCGCGGTGGAGGCCGCCGACTCCCTGATCAAGCTGGCGTTCCGTCGCCGTACCGACGGCGACGAGCGGGTGCTGGTCGAGGCGAAGGCGCTCATCCGGGAGTACCTGCACCGGCAGGTCGACGCCCGGACGGAGGCCGTCCAGCAGAGTTGAGCAGGGCCGTCACCGCCCTGGTGCCGGCGGTGGCGACAATGGTGCGATGCCCGGGGTGCGACCGGGGCAGGACGACGAGCGGCGGGTTCCCGAGGTGCGCCGGGACCCGCCGTCACCGTCTAGAGGAACGCGTGGCCCTCGCCACGGTAGGTCGGCACGGTGGCCACGACGCTGTCGCCGTCCACCAGATGCACCTCGTTGACGTGCTCGCACAGCTCGCCGGCCTTCGCGTGGCGGAACCAGACCCGGTCGCCGATCCGCAGGGCGGTCGCCACGTCGCCGGCCAGCGGGGTCTGCACCTCGCCGGCGCCCTCCGCGCCCAGCAGCTTCAACCCGGCCGGCAGCCACGGCCGGGGGAGCCGGCTGTCGGCGGCCGGGCCCGAGGCGATCCAGCCGCCGCCGAGCACGGTGGCCAGCCCGGGCCCCGGGCGCCGGACCACCGCGCAGGCGAAGAACGCCGCCGGGGTCGGCCGCCAGGCACGGTACGCGTCGAAGAGCGTCGGCCCGTACAGGCCGGAGCCCGCGGTGACCTCGGTGACCGCGGGGTCGGCGCTGGTGGCGGCCACGCTGCCGGTGCCGCCGCCGTTGACGAACTCCAGGTCGGCGTGCTCGCGTACGGCGGCGACCGCGGCCGCCCGGCGGGCCAGCAGTTCCCGGTACGACCCCCGCTGCGTGACCCGGATGGCCGTGCCCAGCACCGCCTGCCCGGGCGGGGCGTCGCCGAGGCCGGCGATCTGCGCCTCGTACGACATGAGGCCGACGAGCCGGAAGCCGGGCCGGCCGGCGACGGCGGCGGCGAGCGTGCCGGCCGCTCCGGCGCTGTGCACGGGAGAACGCCGCACGCCCACGTGCACCCGGCCGCCCAGGGGTCGCCAGGAGGCGTCCAGTTCGAGGCAGACCCGCAGCGCCGGCCGGCGGCCGGGCGGGCAGACCTCGTCGACCAGGTCGAGCTGCCCGGGGTCGTCGACCATCAGGGTCACCGCCTCGGCGAGCGCCGGGTCGGCGGCCAGTTCGGCGAGCGCCCTCCGGTCGGCGGTGGGGTACGCGACCAGGACGTCGTCGCTGACGCCGCTGCGGGCGAGCCAGAGCGCCTCGGGGAGGGTGAACGCCATCACGCCCCGCCAGCCGGGCCGGGCCAGCGCCCGGGTCAGCAGCTCCCGGACCCGGACCGACTTGCTGGCGATCCGGACCGGCTTGCCGGCGGCCCGGTCGACCAGGGCGGCGGCGTTGGCGTCGAAGGCGGAGAGATCGACCACGGCGTAGGGCGGGTCGAGGTGGGCGGTCGCCCGATCGAGGCGATCGCGAAGTTTGTCACGGTCGGTGGCCACGTCTGCACGCTAACTGTCTCGACGGCAATGCGAAATACCCTCGCGTCTGTCCGGGCTGCGGTCGGTGGTGCCCGCGGCCTAGGCTCGGCGAGCAGGCGAATGTCGCGGAGGGGGACGCATCTCGCCGCGACTAGAGTGTTCCACCGGGGATGCCCAGCTCTGGGCCGGCACGTGGAGGTACGGCCATCGAAAGCCAGAACAACGGCGAGTCGCCCGGCGTGTCGTCGCCCGCAGGGCAGGCCGACCGCTCCGGTGCGGCCGCCATCCGGTCGGTGCTGCGCATCCGGCCGTTCCGCCGGCTGTGGATCGTGCTCGGCGTGGCCTCCTTCGGCGACTGGCTCGGCCTGCTCGCCACCGCCCTCTTCGCCGCCGCCCAGGTCTCCGGCAGCACCGCCCAGGGTGCCGCCTTCGGTGGCGTGACCGCCATCCGGCTGCTCCCGGCGCTGGTGCTCGGTCCGGTCGCCGGCGTCTTCGCCGACCGCTTCGACCGCCGCTGGACGATGGTCATCTGCGACCTGCTGCGCTTCGTGCTCTTCGCCTCGATCCCGCTGTACGCGCTCACCGGCGCCGCCGGAGGGCTCGTGGTCGGCTGGGCGCTGATCGCCACGTTCCTGATCGAGTCGGTCACCCTGCTGTGGATCCCGGCCAAGGAGGCCGCGGTCCCCAACCTGATCCCGCGCACCCGGCTGGAGGCGGCCAACCAGCTCACGCTGATCACCACGTACGGCCTGACCCCGGTGGCCGCGGCCATCGCCCTGGCCGTGCTCGACCGCGGCGTACGCGGGGCGGTCGGCGGCGACCTGCCCGACTGGGCCGAGCCGGCCCAGCTCGCCCTCTGGTTCAACGCCTTCTCCCGGCTGGCGACCGCACTGGTGGTGGCCTTCGGGATCAAGGAGATCAGCGAGGCCCAGCGCGGCGAGACGGAGCGCGTCGAGCAGAGCATGTTCCGCCAGTTCGCCGACGGCTGGAAGTACATCGGCCAGACCCCGCTGGTCCGCGGCCTCGTGCTGGGCATCTTCGGCGCCTTCGCGGGCGGCGGCATCGTGGTCGGCACGGCCAAGTTCTTCGCCAACTCGCTCGGCGCCGGTGACGCCGCCTTCTCGCTGCTGTTCGGCGCGATCTTCGTGGGCCTGGCGCTCGGCATCGGGCTCGGGCCGATGATCGTCCGGGACATGTCCCGCCGCCGCTGGTTCGGCATGAGCATCGTGCTGGCCAGCGCCTCGGTGCTGGTGCTCGCCTTCGCCATCCACCTGTCCATGGCCATGCTCGGCGCGATCCTGGTCGGCGCGGGCGCCGGCATGGCCTTCCTGGCCGGCACCACGCTGCTCGGCGGCGAGGTCGCCGACGAGGTGCGCGGCCGGGTCTTCGCGGTGGTGCAGATCGGCACCCGGCTGGTGCTGATCCTGGCCATCGCGCTGAGCAGCCTCCTGGTCGGCGTCGGCGGCTCGCGCCAGCTCACCATCGCCGACCTGGGTATCTCGGTCTCCTCGACCCGCCTGCTGCTGCTCGCCGCGGGCGCCGCCGGCATCTTCGCCGGGATCAGCGCCTTCGGCCAGATGGACGACAAGAAGGGCGTGCCGGTCCTGGCCGACCTCTGGGGTTCGATCCGGGGCCGCCCGCTCATGCCGGCGGAGCCCTTCGTCTCCACTGGCCTCTTCGTGGTCTTCGAGGGTGGCGAGGGCGCCGGCAAGTCCACCCAGCTCGCCGCGCTCGCCGACCGGCTGCGTGGGCAGGGCCGGGACGTGGTGGTCACCCGGGAGCCGGGCGCCACCGGCATCGGCGAACGGATCCGCTCGCTGGTGCTGGACACCTCCGGCGACGACGCTCCGTCGCCGCGCGCCGAGGCGCTGCTCTACGCCGCCGACCGGGCGCACCACGTGGCCACCGTGGTCCGGCCGGCCCTGATCCGCGGCGCGGTGGTGGTCAGCGACCGGTACGTCGACTCGTCGCTGGCGTACCAGGGCGCCGGGCGGACCCTGCCGGTGCAGGAGGTCTCCTGGCTCTCCTCGTGGGCCACCGGCGGGCTCAAGCCCGACCTCGTGGTGCTCCTGGACGTCGACCCGCACACCGGCCTGTCCCGGGTCGACTCCCGCGACCGGGACGCCGACCGGCTGGAGGCCGAGTCGCTCGCCTTCCACGAGCGGGTCCGCTACGCCTTCCTCGACCTGGCCGCCGCCGACCCGAAGCGCTATCTGGTGCTCGACGCGTCCCGCCCGGTCGAGGAGATCGCCGCGGCGGTCGCCCGGCGGGTGGACGAGTTCCTCGTCGACCCGGCCGGCATCGTGCATCCGCGCCCCGCGCAGGGCCCCGACACCACGGTCCAGCCCGAGTTATCCGACGCGGAGCTGGTGACGATGGAGCGCCCCAAACGATGACGGACGTCTTCGCCGACCTGGTCGGGCAGGACGAGGCGGTGGTCACGCTGCGGCGGGCCTCCGCCTCGGCCGCCGCCCTGCTCCGCGCCGCCGCGGCCGCGGTGTCCCGGGCGGGCGCCCCGGCGGCCGGCGGAGCCGACCCGGCCGGCGGGCACGACGACCTCGACGCGCTCGCCGAGCCTGTCGACGGGCCCGGCGCGGCGGAAGGCCGGGCCGCGGCCGATCCGGGCGCCGGGATGACCCACGCCTGGATCTTCACCGGGCCGCCCGGTTCCGGCCGGTCGGTGGCCGCGCGCGCCTTCGCCGCCGCGTTGCAGTGCGTCCACGGCACCGGCTGCGGCCACTGCCCCGGCTGCCACACCACCCTCGCCGGCACCCACGCCGACGTGCGGCTGGTGGTGCCCGAGGGGCTCTCCATCGGCGTCAACGAGATGCGCGCGCTGGTGCTCCGGGCGGCCAGCACCCCGTCCGGCGGCCGCTGGCAGATCGTCATCATCGAGGACGCCGACCGGCTCACCGAGGCCGCCGGCAACGCGCTGCTCAAGGCCATCGAGGAGCCGCCGCCGCGTACCGTCTTCCTGCTCTGCGCCCCCTCCACCCACCCGGACGACATCTCGGTGACCATCCGGTCGCGGTGCCGGGTCGTGCCGCTGCGGCAGCCGCCGGCCGGCGCGGTGGCCGAGGTGCTCGTACGCCGGGACGGCATCGCCCCCGACGTGGCCGAGTGGGCCGCCGCTGCCGCGCAGGGCCACGTGGGCCGGGCCCGGCGGCTGGCCCGCGACCCGGAGGCCCGGCAGCGCCGTGACGCCGTGCTGGCCGTGCCGCGCCGGCTCACCGGGGTCGGCGCCGCGTTCGACGCGGCCTCCGCGCTCATCGAGGCCGCCGAGGCGGAGGCCGCCGCGTCGGTCGCCGAGGTCGACGAGGCGGAGCGGGCCGCGCTGCAGACCGCGCTGGGCGCGGGCGGCACCGGCCGGGGCGCGGCCGGTGCCATGCGGGGCGCCGCCGGTCAGCTCAAGGACCTGGAGAAGCGGCAGAAGTCGCGGGCCACCCGGGCCCAGCGGGACGCCCTCGACCGGGCCCTGGTCGACCTGGCCGGCTTCTACCGGGACGCGCTGACCATGGCGCTGCGGGCGCCGGTCGCCCCGGTGCACACCGACACCGCGGCGCTGGCCGGTGCCGGCGCGCAGAAGTGGGACGCCGACGGGGCGCTGCGCCGGCTGGAGGCCGTGCTGGAGTGCCGGGCGGCGATCGAGGCGAACGTCAAGCCGCGGATCGCGGTGGAGGCCATGATGCTCGCCCTGTGGAAGGGCTGACCGCCACCCTGCCGCGTTGTCCACAGGGCATCGACAGGCTTTGTTGACTGCGGTACGGTCCGGTGTGGCCGCGGTGACGGTGGCGGCACGCTCAGTGACGAGGGTCAGCCGGGAGGAGTCCGCCGATGCCGCGGGGGGAGATCGACGAAGCCTGGATCGAGGAGGCGGTCCGCCGCTACCGGCGCATCGAGACCCTCCAGGCCGAGTTCGACCAGGCGGTGTCGACGGTCGAGGTCACCGTCCGCTCGCCGGACGGCCTCGTCGAGGTGGTGGTGACCGCCGGCGGGCGGATCACCGACGTGCGTTTCCTCGGCCCGCTGCACCAGCGCAGCCCCCGCGACGTGGCCGGCTCGGTGCAGGCCGCGGTCACCGCCGCCGCCGACGCGGCGCAGTGGGCCCGGGAGAAGCTGCACAACGAGACCTTCGCGGCCTACCGGCCGCTGGCGGGAGCCTGACATGGAGACGTTGCGCGCGCTGGCCGCCCGCCTCGACGAGGCCGGCGCGACCCTCGCCACGCTGGCCCGCACGGTGACCGCCAGCGACCCGCCGCACCCCGCGTTCGGCGCCCAGGCCGCCGGCCGGCCCGGCGAGGTCGGCCGGGCCCTGCACCGGCAGTGGACGGCCGCCACCGGCGACCGGGCCCGCGAGGCGCAGGCCGCGGCCACCCGGCTGGCCGCCGCCGCTGCGGCCCTGCGCAGTGCCGCCGACCGCTACTCCGCCACCGACGACTCCGTCGGGCGGCGGCTGGCCCGGGAGGCCTGATGGACGCCCTCGACCGCCTCGCCGAGCCGGCCCTCGACCTGCTCACCCGGGTCGACGCGCTGCTCGCCGCCGGCGCGCCCGAGGGGCACCGGCTCTGGCCGCTGCTGCGCCGCATGCAGGTGCTCCCCGGCGCGGCCGTGCGCGAGTTCCTCGACCTGCACCCCGCGCCGCTGACCGGCGCCGGCCACGCCGTGCGCCGGCTCGTCCGGGGGTACGACGACACCTGCGCCATGCTCGCCGACCCGGTCGCCTGGTCCGGGGCGGCCGCAGGGGCCTACGACGAGGCCCGCACGGCCCTGCTCCGGCACCTCGACGAGGGGCCGGAGAGCCTGGTCGGGCGGCTGGAGTCGACCGCCGGCTACGCGGACGCGCTGGCCGACTGGGTGGAGGGGAGCCGCGTCGCGCTGGCCCGGGCGCTCGCCGAGGTGCTGCGCTCGGCCGAGGCGGTCACCGTGCACGCCGCCACCCGCCCGGGCGTCGACGCGGGGCGGTCCGGGGCGCTCGCGGCCGCCGAGATCGCCACCCGGGTGCTGGGCGTGCTCGGGGTGGCCTACGACGGCGCCGAGACGTTGCTGCGCCAGTGGGCGCCGAGCCTGGCCGAGACGACCTGGCGGGACCGGGCCACGACCGCGCCCCGCTACGGCGGCACCACCCGCATCGGGCACTGAACGGGCCCCGGCAGGTCCACGGCGTCGCACGCCGAACCGGCCGTGGCCGGGCTCCGGCGGCGACGCCGTGGCCTTCCCCTGCACCCCCCGCAGGTATCCCTTCACTCAACGCGGTCGGTCGCCGCTTGTCCCGTAACCGACTCACGTTTCAGCCGTCCGGGGGAGGATCAACGGCACGAGGGGTCGAGGCGGGTTCGGTCGAGTCGACAATCATGGATCACTGCGCCCGGTGACCGGACGGCGACGGGCGGCCGTCCCCGAACCCCGCGAAGGTCGTAGGGTGGGGGACATGGGCATGCTCTGCGCGGTCAGTTTCAACCGGTACGGGCGCCTCTACTACCTCGACCCGGGTGAGCTGCGACCGCAGGTGGGCGACAAGGTGCTGGTGCCCACCGACGAGGGGCCGGAGGTGGCCGAGTGCGTCTGGGCCGCGCAGTGGGTCAGCGAGGACACCGAAGGCTTCCCCCGGCTCGCCGGCCTCGCCGGCGACGAGGACCTGCGCCGCGACGAGTTGTTGCGCCGCCGCAAGGCCGAGGCCAAGGTGGCCGCCAAGCGGCTGATCCGCGAGCACGGCCTGCCCATGAAGGTGGTGGCGATCGACCACGTCTTCGCCACCCCGGAGACCGGCAGCGACCGCACGACCGTCTACTTCACCGCCCCGCACCGGGTCGACTTCCGCTCCCTCGTCCGCGACCTGGGGGCGACCCTGCACTGCCGGGTCGAGCTGCGGCAGCTCTCCGCCCGCGACTCGGCGCGGGTGCAGGGCGGTATCGGCTCCTGCGGGCGGGACCTGTGCTGCGCCACCTTCCTCACCGACTTCGAGCCGGTGACCATCCGGATGGCCAAGGACCAGGACCTGCCGCTCAACCCGCTGCGCATCTCCGGCGCGTGCGGCCGGCTGATGTGCTGCCTGAAGTACGAGCACCCGCTCTACCAGCGGTTCCAGGAGTCCGCCCCGGCGATCGGCAGCCGCGTCTCCACGCCGGAGGGCGAGGGCAAGGTCGTCGGCCACAGCGTCCCCCGCGACTCGGTGACGGTCCGCCTCGACGCCGACGGCTCCCGCTGCTCCTGCAGCCGCGCCTCCGTCTGCGCCCCCCGCCAGGCCCACGACCAGCACTACTCCTGAGACCGCGCCGCCGGGCACCGCCGCCGCTCCGCCCTCCGCCCTCCTCGCCGTCTCCCGCCCGCCTCGCCGTCTCCCTCGTTGATCATGAAGTTAGCGGCGAATTCGATCTCTTTTCGTGCCGTTAACTTCATGATCGACTCTGGGCCGGGTTGGGCCGGGCTGGGCCCGGCCGCTGGTCAGCGGAGGACGATGGGGGGTTCGGCCAGGCGGGGGGTCAGGGGGGATTTCGGGAGGATCCAGCTTGACGTCGGGGACTCGTCCTCGTTGAGTTGCCAGGCGTGGGAGACCTTGTCGACCGCTATCGGGTAGATGGTCAGGGTGCCGTCGGGGTCGATGCGGAAGCGGAGGAACGACTTCGAGTCCTCGATGCCCTGGCCGGCGAAGAGTTCGTTGACGTTCACCCCGAACGACCCCGCCACCAGCAGGTAGAGCGCCACCACCTGGCTGGCCACCAGCCCGCTCACCGGCCCGTACAGGACCGCCGCGGCGACCGCCGGCAGCGGCCACGGCCAGTCGTAGAACGGTAAGTGCAGCCAGAGCCAGGTGCCGCCGGCGGCCAGCGCGACGTTGGCCAGCCCGTGCGTCACACCGAGGATCCAGTGCCGGGCGTGCCGCTTCCCACCGGAGCTGGGTGGCTTGGCGAAGAACGCCGCGCTCAGCAGGGTCACCACCAGCATGATCACCAGGGGGACGCTGAACAGGCGCTGCTCGGTGGTGCCCACGTGGTTCGCCGCCACCCCGGCCATGGCCAGCATCAGCAGCGTGTGCAGGGTGCCCAGCAGGGTCGTGAACCCCGGGTTGCGGAACGGCAGCCGGGCGAAGATCCCCCAGCCGTACTTCCGGGAGCGGGCCTTGTCCGGATAGCGGGCGGCCAACTCGTACTCGCGGGTGCGGCTGGAGCGGCGCGCCAGGGTGTCCCGCGGCGGCACCTCCAGCCGCTCCGGCAGCTGGTGGGTGGGGTAGAGGTAGGCGCCGCCGCCCCCGCAGGTGATGAGCTGCCGCTCCGGGCCGGTGTAGCGGGCGTAGTGGTGCAGGTCGCCGGAGACCAGCAGCCGCACCTGCGCGCCGGTGGGCGCGACGATCGTACGGATGAAGTAGTCGATCGAGTCGTAGGCCGTCGGATGGTCGTGGGCCTTGACCCAGGTCGGTGCCGGCACCGCGAGGATCACCTTCGCGCGCGGGGTGAGCTTCCGTGCCACCTCGTCGAAGTAGGTGAGCTGCGGGTCGTCCAGGTACGACCCGGACTGGTCGTCGAGGCCCAGCAGCCACCAGTCGGCCGGCAGCTCCACGGCGAAGTACGAGCGGGACTGGCCGGTGCCCCAACCGGCGAAGTGCCGGTCCCGGGACCGGACGAACAGCCGCAGGAACGCGGTCAGCCCGTCGTACCAGTCGTGGTTGCCCGGCACCGCGAAGAGCGTCGGCCGCTGCGGCGGGGCGACCGGCATCGCCGCCTGGTACGGCCCCTTGCACCGGTCCTCGTACGCCTCGTACGCCGCCGACGGGTAGACCTGGTCGCCCCCCATCACCAGGGTCTGCGCCCGGGGCAGCCGGTGCCCGTCCACCTCCAGCTCCGGCTGGGCGAGCAGGTACGCCACCGAGTACGTGGCGTCGAAGCCGTCGCCCAGGTCCGCCACGTAGTCCAGCCAGAGCCCGCCGTCCGGCCCCACCTGCCGGAACGTGGCGTCGCCGAAGGCGTTCTGCAACTCGCGCTTGTCCAGGTACGCCCCGAACAGGATCGCCAGCAGGGTCCGCACGCCGGTGCTGATCAGCAGCAGCGGCGCGAGCCAGGGGACCGGCTTGCGCGGGGTGAACCCCAGCTCCAGCGGGTCCAGGCTGCGCGGGCGTCGGGTGGCCCGCTCGCCGGGGTGCGCCTCGGGGATCGGCTGCGGCGGCGGTACGTGATCGTCACTCACCCGCCGCAGGGTAGTCCTGACCGAGCGCGAAGTCTCTCCCGCGCACGTACCGAAACTCCCGGATGTCCGGATCGGAGGGGAGGGGATCCCGTTCGGCGTCCGGCGGGGTGTGCCGTACACTTGACGATCGTTGCCGCCTTAGCTCAGTCGGCTAGAGCGACGCACTCGTAATGCGTAGGTCGACGGTTCGATTCCGTCAGGCGGCTCGGTGAAGAAGCCCAGGTCATAGGCCTGGGCTTCTGCCGTTTCCGAGGTCCGATCACGTCGCGGTCGGCGTGGACTGATGGTTCTTCGCTTTGGCGACGTCCCTGAGCAGCCAGCCGACCGGAGGACTGACCAGCGGACGCAACGCCCACACCACGGGCCGGCTGGCGGTGATCCAGACCAGCGCGACGACCGCCGCGATGAGCACCAGCAAGGCGGGGAGGTCGTCGACCTGCTTGTCCAGGGATGACCACTGGAAGGCCAGGACGACGAACCCGTGCAGCAGATACGGGTACATGGAGTTGGCTCCCCAACCCGTGAGGAACGTGTGGCGACGGGGAGTGAGCATCATGATCGCCCAGGTCATCGCCAACCCGACGGCCATCAGTCCGAGCCGGATCAGGACGCCCTCGGTCACGTCCACACCGAGCCCCTGATAAATGCGGTTCCAGTACACCCAGAGGTTCGACAGGCGCGAGGCGACCAGATAGGCGATCGGTGCGGCAGCGATGAGGACGGCGATCGCGGTCAGCCGCATGGTCGGAGACGGGCGGTACGCGAGCCTGCCGCGACCGAGCCAGACGCCGAGGACGAAGAAGGGCAGCATTCCTGCGACCCGGTCCAGGGACAGGGCGTGGCCGAGCAGGCTGGCGGTTCCGGCGGAGAGGGACACGGCGACCGCGATGACGACAGCTCCGCGAAGTTGGGCGAAGAGCGGTGTGAGCATCCGCCAGATGAACAGAGCGGGCAGGAACCACAGGTGATAAATCGGGGAGAGGAGCATGTTGGCCGTCCACGGCATCGGCTTGTCCATCGCCGTGTAGAAGCTCATGTACAGGAGCTGGAACACCACGTACGGCACGAGCAGATCCCGGATCAGCGACGCCGCACGACGGCCGGTGAGCTCGGTTGCCGAGAGCATCCCCGAAAGCAGGACGAAGGCCGGCATGTGGCACAGGTAGATGAATGTGTAGATCGTCCTGCCACCGGGCGAGGAGCCGACCGTCTGACCCACCATGTGGCCGAGCACGACCAGGACGATCAACAGCCCTTTGATGTTGTCGATGTACGGGTCGCGCCGCACGGGCGCGACAGCGACGCCGGGCTCGTCAGACATCACCGTGGTTGTCACCCGGCCAGGCTGCCGGTCGGCCGACACCCCGACCTAGCCGGAGTGAACAGGATCACCACACCAACGCGTCACCCACGATGGAGTAACTGACGTAGCAGAAGATGGCGACAAATCCGACGAGCCAGCCGGTGAGCGCGGCCGTTGTCCCAGTGGCCCAAGCCGCTTGATGCCCAGTCCGGGCCACCGTACGCCAAAGCTCGACAGCCGAGGCGAGAAGTGCCACGGTGAGGAAAAAGGGGCCGCCCACGGTTGCCAGGCGAAGCAGGAGGTCGTGCGGAACGCATCCGATACCGTCGCATTCGCCGCCGGCGGGAAGCAGCGTCCACAACAGCGCGAGCCCGGCGATGAGCAGGCCATGGCCGGCCATCATGAAGGCCAGGCTCTGCCAGACCCTGGTCCGCCCGGGCGGGGGTGAGATCGGGTTCACGGTGATGAACGTATGGCCGCAGCGTGATTGACAAGGACTTCAGCACCCCGACGGCGACATGGCCATTCGGAACCAGGCCTTGCCCGAGGCGGTCCGCATCCAGTCCGCAACAGGCCAGGGTGTGCGCTGCCGAGAGTCGTTTCTGCTGCTAGAACGCCCTCTGTGCAGGCGGCGCGGGTGGGCAATCTGGTCCCGTTATGCTCTCGTCGCTTCCGCCGTTCCGGTCGGCCAGGTCGGCGAGCAGCCGTCGGTATTCGGCCTGGCTGCCGATGACCGCCCGGTGTTCGGGATGACCGACGTAGTGCCGGATCGCGGCGGCGAGGAATCTGGCGTCGACGCTGTCCGTGCGCAGCGCGTTCCAGCCCCACGGAAGGCCACGCCGCCTCACGAGCAGAGGCTCCGCGAAGGTCATCCGGAGCCGCGAGGGACGGTCCGCCCCCGCGGGGACCTGTGCGGCCGGGACGGCCTCCCACGGCACGGTGAGTGAGCCGAGAACCCACCTCTGCTGTATGCCGTGCGGCCGTAGCTGCACGTCGTGCCCCCGCCACGCCTCGACGAGCAGCAGCGCGACAAGCGCCAGCCAGGAGATCGTCATGACCACGTCGAACGTCGACGCCATGCCGGCCCTTGCCGAGCGCACCACTGCGCCGACGTTGGCCGAGCCAGGCCCGAGGAAGCCCAGGGCGAAGAACACCTTCCACGCCGGCGCCGGCGTGGCGAAGGCCGGCACCTGCGGCAGCACCACGAAGCAGGCGGGCCGGATCCCCACGGCGATGACCGACAGGAGCAGGACCACCACGGCGAGGAGGAGAAGCGGGGTGAACAGCACCTGTCCGAGGGCGGAGGCGAACCCGACGGCAGCAGCGTTCACGCCTGCCACCAGCAGACCAAGCAGCAGAACGACGTGCCGATGGCGCACCGCGGCGGCGGAAACCTTGCTGATCATGTCCGTGACAGTAGAGCCGACGGTCCATGGGCGAGGTCCCTGAACACGGGCCCGTGAGGTGGCCGATGCTCGCGTACGCTCCGCTTCTGCGCTCCTGGCGGAAGGTGAAGGCGGCTGATGAGATCCGACGACGGACTGCCCGACGTGATGGTCGGCAACGACCTGCCGACCGGGCAGCTTCCGGCTGACCGGCCGCGACGCCACGGGCGGGTCACCCTCGCGGTCGCGGCCGCCGCCATCGGCCTGGCGCTCGTGGGCAGCTTCTTCCTCAGGCAGCAACGCGCAACCGATCCGCCGGCGCCCCGGCAGGTGTCGGCGCGGGAGACACCGGCGGAGCCGCCCTCGACCCTGGCCTGGCTTTCGGCGCTGGTTGCCCGCGACGGCATGTCCGTCACCGTGTACGCCGGGACGAGCGCCGAGTGCGAGGAACTCGTGCAGCCTCAGGCGGCGGTGGTCGAGCAGGACGGCACCCGGGTGGTGATCGCGGTGAAGGCCCGCACCGGGCGTGCGTCCGACTGCACCACGGGCGGCAACGCCATCCCCCTCCTTGTGTCGCTGCCGGAACCCCTGGGCGACCGGGTGCTCCGCGACGCCGCCAGCGCAGTCCCGCCACCGACGTACCTCGAACGGGATCTTCCCGCATTGAGCGGCGACAAGCGGTGGAGCCCGCACCCCGGGCAGTGGGCGTCCACTGAAGACGGCTGGTTCCAGGGCTACAACGGCCCCGGAGGCTTGAGTCTCCTCGCGGCTGCCCGTCCGACGGCCGAAGCGAGTCGACCCGCCACCGTCGCGACCCTCACGATCGGCGCCCGCAAGGGTGTCATCACCGGTGGGGCGGAAAGCTCATGGACCCTGTGGTGGGAGGTCGGGGAGGTGACCTATTCCCTCCGGCTGACGCCCACGGAGGGCAGCACCGTCAGCCTCACGCAGTTCAAGCGGGAGATGGGCAGGTTGCACTGGAACTGAGGGCGGGTGCGCCGCCCAGGGCGGGCTGTGCCGGCTCACGTAGTCGCGGGCACGGGGGAGCGGGTCCCGCCAGTACTCGCTGGGCATCCGGGAGTGGTGCGTCGCGCAGAATCCGGCGAGGTCGTCGGTGATCCTGACGCTCTCCAGCGGGCGGCCCTCGAACTCGGTGTTCACCGCGAGCAGCTGCGGCTCGGGATTCCAGCCTGAGTGGTCGAACGCCCAGCCGTCCCACACGGCGTACACGTGGAAGATCTGCCATTCGCCGGCCGGGCGCACGCCGGCGATCTCGATGCGGCGACCAGGGTAGGAGCCCCGGCAGACCCAGGCCAGGATGTGGCACGCTCCGGCCGCGAAGAAGGCCTGATCCGTCCGTTCCCAGGCCACCCGCTGATCTGATCGTTCGATCGGCGTCCGCCGGAACGCTCCCGCTGCCTGGGCTGCCACAGACCGGACGCTAGCGGAACCGGGACCGGTCGTGGGTGCCGGCGTCACGAGGGAGGCGGCGGGCAGCGGTGCGCCGACAACCGCCGCTACGGTGACGAGGTGGAGGACGTCGCGCCGGTGGTCGAGGTGGTGGCCTACGACCCGGCGTGGCCGGAGCGGTTCACGGCTGCCCGGCGGCTGTTGGTCGGCGCGTTGCCCACGGCGGTGAGCATCGAGCACATCGGCTCCACAAGCGTTCCCGGGCTGGCGGCCAAGCCGATCATCGACATCCAGGTGGTGGTGCCCGAGGTCGAGGCGGTGCTCGCCGATCTCCGGCCGCTGGAGCAGCTCGGGTACGTCTACCGCCCGCTGGTGTTCCCCGACGACGACCAGCACCTGTTCTTCCCCAGGGACACCGCGGGGAAGCGGACCGAGCACCTGCACGTCTTCGGCGTCACGTCGCCGGTGCCGGCGGAGAACCGGCTCTTCCGCGCCTACCTCGCGGCTGACGCCGGCGCTGCCCGCCGCTACGAGGCGGCGAAGAGGCTCGCTGCCGAGCGGCATCCCGACAGCCGGGCGCGGTACGGCGCCGCAAAGGAGGATGCGATGCGGCAACTGGCGGCCGAAGCCCGCCTCTGGGGCAGCTCAACCGGATAACGGCGGCTGAAGAGCCAGGGGGCCAGAGCCAGAGGGCTGAGGCCCGGCACGGCCGCCCGCGCCCGTGCCGTCAGCCGGCGAGGTCCGGCCCGACCAGGAGAGCCCTGTGCCGGCTCCACAGCCACCGCAGGTACTCCTGTAGCTCCGCCGGCGTGGCGACCCACCCTTCCGCCACGTACGCGAGGATGCGCCTGGCCTCCCCGGGCACGAGGTCGTAGGCGGTCGCTCCGGTCTCGGGGACGGGTGTGTCCGGAGCGACGGCTGCGGGAAGCGGGATGATCGGCAGCCGCATGCCTCGAAGGGTGAGGGTCTTGAGCACCGTGAGGTAGACCCGGGCCAGGTGGTAGGGGGAGACGGTGAGCGCGAGGCTCGTGATGCCGCGGGCCTGGACCTGGTCGGCGACCCAGGCGGCCTGCCTGCCGGTGTTCGGTGCCGGTTCGGCCTGGACGTGGACTCCCTCGACACGACGGAGGCCGAGGCTCCGCAGCTGGTCGAGCGTGATCTCCGTGTAGGTCTTCTCGGCCGGGTTCCCGTTCGCCACGAGGAGGTGGCGGAGCTTCGGGTTCGCCTCCCAGGTGCGGATCGCGTGACCGAGGCGCCATTCCTCGCCCTGACCGGTGAGGACGACGAGTGCCTCGACGTGGTCGGCGGCTGACTGGGGCAGCGTCAGGATCATCGTGAGGGCCTTCAGCAGCTCCAGGAACTGGCTGGCGCTGCAACCGACGAAATCCTCGTCGCGCACGATCCGGGAGGGATTCACCGGTCTCCCTGCCGCATGATCCAGGTCGGCAGGGGTTCGGCGATCTCGCGTACCACCTGCCAGCCGGCCCGGCGGTAGACCTCGACGTTCGCCGGGTTGCTGGTCTCCAGCACCGCTGGCAGCCCGTCCGCCGCCGCCCGGGCCAGCCCGGCCCGCATGACGGCGTGGCCCCAGCGACGACCGGCGCTGTCGGGGTGGGTGCCGAGCACGCCGAGGTACCAGAACGGGCCGGCCGGCAGCGCCGCGTGCACGGCCGCGTCGTAGGCGTGGACCCGGGCCAGCGCGTCGGCGGGCAGGTGGGCGGCGAGCGGGTCGGCCGGCTGCGGCTCCGGCGGGACGGGTGGTTCCCAGATCGCCACGGAGGCGCCCCGGCCGATCGTCCAGATGGTTCCCCGGTGGACCCGCTTGTCGAAGAGGTGCCCGAAGAAGGCGGCGGCGTGCCGGGGGTAGCTGGCCGGGTCGGGAAAGAGGTGGGTCAGGACGGGGTCGGCGGCGAACGCGGCGACCAGCGAGTCGACGACCCGCCCGCGGTCCGCCGGGGTGGCGACGGTGATCTCCGGTGTGCGTCGTTCGAGGTCGGTCACGGGCGGCAACGATACGCGCGCAACGAAGCGAGCCCGGCGGGCGCGGCGCGGGGCCGGCCCACCGGGCTCGCTCCGGCAGGGAGGTGAAAGGTCCTACAGGTTGCGGCGCGGGTCCGCCGGGTCGGGCGGGAACACGCCGGTCCGCTGCGTGGGGACGTCGGTCACCACGTACTCCGTCTCGGTCGGCGTGGGCTCCTCGTCGCCCTCCGAGCGGTGCTTGGCCACCGCGGCGGCTCCGGCCGCTGCCGCGCCCGCGGCGACCGCGCCGGCCGCGACCGCCTTGCCGGAGATGCCGGCCTTGCCGTCGTCACCGCGGGAGGACGCGGCGTGCTCCACGCCGGGCGTGCCGAGGGTACGGCCCTCGTCGACGGTGCCGCGCCAGGCGCCGGTCTCCGCGCCCCGGCCCTCGATGTACGACTTGAACTTCTCCAGGTCGGCCTCGGCGCGCTTCTCGACGATGTGCAGCTTGTCGCCGGCCTTCTCGACCAGCCCCTCCGGCTCGTACTCGAGGGAGAGCCGGACCTGGGTGCGGTCGGTGCCGATCGGCTGGAAGTAGACGGCGCCGGCGTTGGTGGCGCCGCTGGTGGCGGCCCACGCGACCTTGCGGTCCGGCACCTGCTCCAGGACCTTGGCGTCCCACTCGCGCTTCACGCCCGCGATCTCGGCGACCCAGTGCATCCGCCGGTCGTCGAGCTGGCGTACCTCCTGCACGCCACCCATGAACCGGGGGAACTCCTCGAACTGGGTCCACTGGTTGTACGCGGTGCTGACGGGCACGTCGACTTCGATGGACTTCTCGACCTTCGTGGTCATGGGCACTCCTTGTCGTTCAGTCGTCGGTACTGAAATCCGTACCCCGGGAGACCGGGGCTAACCGGGACGGCGCGGATTCGGCGGACATGCCGGAGGCCCGGGTCGACGCGCCGACCCGGGCCTCCGGACGATCAGGGGCTCAGCCGTCCTCGCGGTCCGGGCTCTCCAGCCGGAAGAAGTTGCTCTGCTTCCCGTCGGAGCGTTCCTCCTGGTAGATGAAGTTGAGGCGCCGCTCGTCGAAGGTGCGGAACCACTCCTCCCAGCTGATCTCGCGCAGCCGCTGCTCGCGGCCGTTGCTGGGGAAGTCGAAGCGCAGCACCCCGGCGTGGCCGTCGTGCTCGGTGCCGTCCACGGTGGTCGGCAGGCCCTTGCGGGCCTCGGCCCAGCGCCGGATCACCTCGTGGTCGGTGGTGACCAGGCTGCGGCCGGGCCGCTCCGGCTCGTCGTCGACCGAGGTGACCTCCTGGGCGTACTTGATCGACTTCGAGTTCTGGGGCCCCTTCCGGACGCCGCCGCCACCCGAGGAGGAGGACGCGCCGGACTTGTCGGTCAGGCTCTTCACCAGCGCCTTCACCAGGTCGGCCTTCGGCATGTCGGCGGTGCCGGTGACGCCCCGGGCGCGCAGCCGGCTGCGCAGCTCGTCGACCTTGAGCCGGGCGATCTCGCTCTCGTTGACGTCCGGCGTGTTCGGGGTCTGGTTGCCCGGCGGGTTCGCCGACGAGGTGCTCTTCTTCGCCGCCGACCCCGAGCGGGACGAGCCGGAGCCGGACGAATCGCCGGCCCGGGCGGAGGTGCTCTTCTTGGCACCGTCCTTCATGGCCTTCACGAGGGCCTTGACCAGGTCGTCCTTGCGCATGTCGGCGGTGCCGGTCACGCCGCGGCGGCGCAGCCGGTCGCGGAGCTGGTCGACAGTGAGCCGGGCGATCTCGCTCTCGTTGATGTCGGGGGTGTTCGGCGTCTGGTTGCCCGGCGGGTTCGTGGTCGCGGTCGAGCCGCTGCCGCGCCCGGAGCCGTTCTTCGTGGGCATCGCACATCATCCTTCCTCGACCCGGTACCAGGGGGTGTCCGGCGTCGCGTGATCGCGGTGGGCCGTCCCCGAATCAGTACCCCCAGCCGCCCGGCCAAACATCGTGGACGGGCGGCCGGCGTGGCGGAAGGCTCAGACGTAGAGCTTGCGGGCGTAGTCCGGGCCGTAGTGGCGTTCCAGGTCGGCGAGGTTCTCCGTCGGCGCCTCCACCTCCTTGACGAGGCGGGCGCGGGTCGGCAGCGCGTCGGGCCGCCAGGTCTCCGGCTTCCACAGCTCGGAGCGGAAGAACGCCTTCGCGCAGTGGTAGAAGATCTGCTCGATGGACACCTCGACGGCGAGCACCGGGCGGTGGCCCTTGACCTCCATGTCGGCGAAGTACGGCGCGTCGGCCACCAGCCGGGCCCGTCCGTTGATCCGCAGCGTGTCGGTGCGCCCGGGGATCAGGAAGATCAGCCCGACGTGGGGGTTGGCCAGGATGTTGCGGTAGCCGTCGGCCCGCCGGTTGCCGGGCCGTTCGGGGATGGCGATGGTGGTCTCGTCCAGGACCAGGGTGAAGCCGGCCGGGTCGCCCTTCGGGGACACGTCGCAGCCGCCGTCCGCGTCGGCCGTGGCGACCAGGCAGAACGGCGAGGCGGCCAGCCACTCCCGGTCCCGCTGGTGCAGCACCGTCCGCTCCTTGTCCCGCGCCCGCTGCGTCGGTACGCCCAGCAGTTCGGTCAGTTCCTCCGGGCTGGTGATCTCCCGTGTCGTCACGTCTGCCTCCCCCGTCCGTTGACCTTGATGGCGATTCCGGCCCACGGACGGCCGGTTTCCGCCATCGTCAGCCTAGGAGAGCGCGTCGACGGCGAGGTTTGCCCCCGGAGCCGGCGGGTACGGACTGAGCCGCAGCGCGCCCGGACCGATCGATGGAGGCCGAGATGGAGAGCCGACTGAAGGTGCTCGGCCATCCCGTGCATCCGATGCTGGTGATGTTCCCGGTGGCCCTGCTGGTCACCGCGGTGATCTTCGACGTGATCGACACCGTGGGCGGGCCGGACCTCCTGGGCGAGGTGGCCTACTGGAACATCACCGTCGGCCTGATCGGCGGCCTGCTGGCCGCGGCGGCCGGCGCCTTCGACCTGCTCGCCCTGCCCACCGGCACCCGCGCCAAGCGGGTCGGGCTCACCCACGCGGCCGCCAACGTCGCGGTGATCCTGCTCTTCGCCGCGGTGTGGGTGGTCCGGCTCAACGCGGACTCCCGGGCCGCCGGGGGCGCCCTGATCGCCATCGAGGTGGTCGCCGTGGCCATCCTCGGCGTCAGCGCATGGCTGGGCGGCGAGCTGGTGGACCGGCTGGGCGTCGGCGTCGACCCGGAGCACGACCTGAACGCGCCGAGCTCGCTGCGACCCCCCTCGGCCACCCAGCGGATCGGAGACGTGCGATGACGGAACAGAGCGGCGGTCGGGGCTGGCGGGGCCGCCAGCAGGGCTGGGACCCGATGGGCGAGCTGCAGTCGCTGCGCGCCGAGCTGAGCCGCCTGGTCGGTGGGCGCGGCGGCAGCCCGGACGTGGAGCTCACCGAGATCGCCGACGGCTGGGAGGTGGTCGTCCGGCTGCCCGGCGTCGCCCCCGAGGAGGTGGCCGTCGAGCTGGACGACCGGGAGCTGTGCGTACGGGCCCGGTCGGAGGCCGAGGTCAACGCCGACCAGGGCATCCCGGGCGGGTTCACCACCCGGGGCTTCGAGTACCGGGTGGACCTGCCGTCCCGGGTGGACCCGGACCGGATCGACGCGGTGATGGACCACGGCCTGCTCCGGGTGCGCCTGCCCCGGGCGGCCCGGCCCGCGCCGCGCACCATCACCGTCGGCCGCGCCGGCCCGAGCGCCACCTCCGGGGGTACGCGGACCGTGACCGACCCGGCAGCGGACCGGGAGCTGCACCACCCGGACACCGCTGTCGACGAGATCGACCGGCCGTAGGGGTCGCGTGGCAAGCCTGGCCGACGACTCCAGGTCGGCGCGTCTGTCGCCGCGCCGCGACCTGGAGCCGTCGTCGGTGCTGGGCCCGGTGGGCGAGCGCGTACCCGACGTCGAGCGGATCGCCGTGCTGCGGGCGAACGCGCTCGGCGACTTCATCTTTCTCCTGCCGGCGCTGGAGGCGCTGCGGGCCGCGTACCCCTCGGCCGAGATCGTGCTGCTCGGCGCGCCCTGGCACGCGAAGCTGTGGCGCGACCGGCCCGGCCCGGTGGACCGGGTGCTGGTGGTGCCGCCGGCGCCCGGCATCCGCGAGCCCGGCCCGGACGAGACGCCGTCCGAGCTGGCGGACTTCCTGGCGGCGGCCCGGAAGGAGCGGTTCGACCTCGCCCTGCAACTGCACGGCGGGGGTGCCAACTCCAACCCGGTCATCGCCGGGCTGGGCGCCCGGGTCACCGCCGGCCTGCGCGCCGACGACGCGCCGCCGCTGGACCGCTGGATCCGGTACGTCTACTACCAGCACGAGGTGATCCGCTACCTGGAGGCGGTCGCCCTGGTCGGTGCGCCGGCGGTGACGGTAACCCCGGCGCTGACGGTGACCGACGCCGACCGGGCCGAGGCGCGCACGGTGCTCGGCGAGCCGGACCGTCCCCGGGTGGCGCTGCACCCGGGTGCCACCGACACCAGGCGGCGCTGGCCGCCGGAGCGCTTCGGCGAGGTGGCCCGGGCGCTGGCCGGCGACGGGTACGAGGTGCTGGTCACCGGCACCCCCGCCGAGCGGGAGACGGTGGACGAGGTGGTCGCGGCGGCCGGCGTGCCGGTACGCCCGCAGGTCGGCACGCTGAGCCTGGGCGGGCTGGCCGCCGCGTACGAGGGGTGCGCGCTGGTGGTCTCCAACGACACCGGCCCGCTGCACCTGGCCGGCGCGGTGGGCGCCCCGACGGTCGGCGTCTACTGGATCGGCAACCTGATAAACGGGGCCACGCCGCTGCGGGTCCGGCACCGCCCGATCGCCTCGTGGACCACCAACTGCCCGGTCTGTGGCGTCGACTGCACCCGGGACATCTACCCGCACCGGCCCGGCGGCGGGGAGTGTCCGCACCGCGACTCGTTCGTGGCGGACGTGCCGACGGCCGAGGTGGTCGAGGCGGCACGCGACCTGCTGGCGGGCTGAGCGTCAGGCCGGTTGCGGCGTGTCCGACTCGGCGACCACGACCTCCCACGCCTCCACGTCCCGCTCGGTGACGGTGGTCGGTGACTCCAGGTGGTAGGCGCCGCTGGGCAGGACGCCGGCGCCGCCGTGCCGCTCCAGCACCGCGAGCTGCGCGGCGACGTCCTCGCCCTGGTGCCGTTCGTGGAGCCGGCGCCAGAACTCGAAGCCGCCGGAGTCGAGCAGCTTGGCCCGGTCGTAGAGCACGCACCCGCCGATCCAGGAGACCTTGTACGCCCGCCACGCCCCGGCCGGCAGCCGCAGCTTCTCGGTGACGTGCAGCAGGTTCGCCGCCGGATGGATCGACGCCCGCTGCCACTCCGGTGTGCCGGGGCGGATCCGCTCGGGCACCGGCGGCCCGGGCCACTCCTCGTAGTGCCCGTGCGTCTCCGGGCGCACGTCGTCGGCGTAGGAGAGACCGTGCACGGCGTTGCCGACGAAGCCGCAGCCCAGCTCCCGGATTGCGGTGACCAGCCGGGAGACGGTGCCGGGCTCCAGCCAGACGTCGTCGTCGAGGCAGAGCACGTACCGGGCCGCCGACCGGTCCAGCAGGTAGGCGCGATGCTCGGCCAGCCCGCGCCGGGGCAACCGCCGGGTCAGCAGCACCGGGCGCCCCCGGTGGCGCAACGCCCGGACCATTGTGGCCGCCGCCGGGTGCGCGTACGCCGGGTCGCCGTCGGACTGGTCGCTCACCACCACCCCGAAATCCGGTACGCCCTCCTGCGCGGCCAGCCCGGAGAGGGTGACCGCCAGCTCGGCGGGCCGGTTGCGGGTGGGGATCAGCACGTCGAGCTGCCGGGGCCGGCGGAACTCCTCGGGTACGCCGGGGTCGAGCGGTCGGTTCACGCCGGCCTGCCCTCACCGACGACCGGGTGCGACCGGATCCGGTCGATGATCGCCGAGGTGGAGCGGTCCGGCACGTACCCGAGGGTGCGCACCTGGCCGCCGAGCCGGCGGACAAGCGGGGCCTCCGGGACCATCTCGGGCGGGTAGTCGCCGCCCTTGACGTAGACGTCCGGGCGGACCGCCTCGATGAGCTTCGCCGGGGAGTCCTCCTCGAAGACCACCACGTGGTCGACGCACTCCAGCGCGGCCAGCAGGGCGGCCCGGTCCTCGACCGGGTTGACCGGCCGGTCGGGGCCCTTGAGCCGGCGGACGCTGCCGTCGGAGTTGACGGCCACGACCAGCAGGTCGCCGAGCGCGCGGGCCTGGGTCAGGTAGCGGACGTGCCCGGGGTGCAGCACGTCGAAGCAGCCGTTGGTGAAGACGATCGACCGGCCGGCCCGGCGGTGCTCCGCGACGATCGCCGCCAGTTCCTCGGCGCCCACCTGGGTGGGGCGACCGGCCTCCTCCGGCCCGCTGCCCAGCGCTTCCAGCAGGTCCTCCCGCCGGCACACGCAGGTGCCGGTGTCGGAGACGGTGATGGTGGCGGCGAGCTGGGCGAGCTGCGCGGCGGTCGGCAGGCTCGCCTCCGCCGCCAGCGCCAGCGTCATCGCCGCCAGGTACGCGTCCCCGGCCCCGACGGCGTGGCTGGCCGGGACCGGCGTGCTGTGACTGCGCCGGGGTTCGCCGTCGGCCCCGCCGACCACCGCGCCCTCGGTGTCCAGGGTCACCGCCACCACGTCCGCACCGGTGTGCTCGCGCAGCTCGTCCAGGCGGGACTCGGCCAGCACGGCCCGGTCGACGCCGGCCCCGGCCGCCGCGTTGACGGTCACGCCGGTGCCCGTGACGCTGAGCCCGTCCCCGGTCAGCGCGACCCGCTCCTCGCCGGGAGTCGGCTCGCCGGTCGGGCCGGCGACCCCGCCGCCGTGCTCGGCCGCGGGCGCCCCCGAGGTCGGGTGCGGGCTGCCCGGCTCCCGTTCGCCCGCGCCGCCGGGCGCCGCGCCGACGACCAGCTCGGAGGGGCCGTCGGCCGGGTCGGCCAGGTGGTCCAGGTGCAGGTGACCGGCGGTGGCGCCGCGTGCCGCGCCCCGGTGCCCGCCGTTGAAGCCGGCGGCCGCCCGGGCCAGCAGGCGGGTCGCCTCGGCGAAGCTCGGCGTCACCACTGTCGGGTTGAGGCCGCGCCAGTCGGCCAGGTCGTGCGCGTCGAGCGCCACGGTGGCGTACCGGTCCCGGTTGGCGACCAGCCAGGCGCGCACCGCCGAGGGCAGCGCGCCCAGGCCGTAGTCGCAGACGACAAGGGTGGGCGGCTGCCCGGCGGCCACCGCGCGCAGCTCCTCCGTGGCGCAGTGCAGCGCGGTCAGCAGGCGGGCCACCCCGTCGTCGTCGAGCGGGTCCTCCGGGTCGCCGGAGTCCTCGCGGAGCAGGATCTGGTTGCCGGCGAGCATCCGCCGCTTCACCGGCGTGGGCCGCCCGGGGTGGCCGACGGTACGGTCCCAGACGCCCGCCCGGTCGAGGCAGTCGTGCAGCTCGTCACCGGCCACGTCCGCGCCGACCGGGGCGACCAGGGCGGCCCGGCCGCCGAGAGCGGCCACGTTGACGGCGGTGTTCGCCGCGCCGCCGGCGGCGGAGATCCGTCGGCGCAGGGTCAGGACCGGCGCGGGCGCCTCCCGGCAGAGCCGCTCCGACTCCGCGAACCGCCACTCGTCCAGCATGGCGTCGCCCACGACCAGCACGGGACGCCCCTGCCAGCCGGCCACGACGGTGGCGAGCCGGCGCTCTTCCGCTGCTGCTCCTGCCATGCCCCTTCGGGTCCCCCGAGCGGGACCGGCCAAACCTGCGGCCCCGGACACCCTCACCGTCCGGTTTCGGCGGATCCCGCCCGGGAACGGGTGCAGACAGACCCCGGAGAGGAGAACCACCATGGCAGCGACACTGAAGGGCAAGCGCATCGCGTTCCTGGCCGCCGACGGCGTCGAGGAGGTCGAGTACACCAAGCCCCGCGAGGCGGTGGAGAACGCCGGTGCCCGGGTCGAGCTGGTCTCGATCGAGTCCGGTTCGATCCAGGCCTTCAACCACCTCGACCACGGCAAGCAGTACCAGGTCGACGTGACGACCAAGGAGGCGGACGCGGGGGCGTACGACGCGCTGGTGCTGCCCGGCGGCGTGGCGAACCCGGACTTCCTGCGGACCGATCCCGACGCGGTCCGGTTCGTGAAGTCGTTCTTCGAGGCCGGCAAGCCGGTCGGGGTGATCTGCCACGGCCCGTGGACGCTTGTCGAGGCGGACGTGGTGCGCGGCCGGACGATCACCTCCTGGCCGAGCCTGCGCACCGACCTCACCAACGCGGGCGCGAAGTGGGTGGACCAGGAGGTCGTCACCGACAACGGCCTGGTCAGCAGCCGCAAGCCGGACGACCTGCCGGCGTTCTGCGACAAGATCGTCGAGGAGTTCGCCGAGGGCCGGCACTGACTTCTTCTCCCACCGGGGGCATGATCCGTCCCCGGTGGGAAAGGAAGCGGGATGACAGCCCAGGCCGCTCGTCCCGTGCTGCACGCCCGCCAGATCCGCCTGCTGATGCTCGGCCTGATGACCGGCATGCTGCTGGCGGCGCTCGACCAGACCATCGTCGGCACCGCGCTGCCCACCATCGTCGGTGAGCTGGGCGGGATCAACCACTACTCGTGGGTCGTCACCGCGTACCTGCTCGCCTCCACGGCCTCGACCCCGCTCTACGGGAAGATGGCCGACCTGTACGGGCGCCGCCCGGTCTTCCTCTTCTCGATCGGCACGTTCCTGCTCGGCTCGCTGCTGGCCGGCCTGTCGCAGAACATGACCCAGCTGATCGTCACCCGGGGCGTGCAGGGCATCGGCGCGGGCGGCCTGCTCACGCTGGCGTTCACCATCATCTCGGACGTGGTGCCACCCCGGGAACGTGGCCGCTACCAGGGCCTGTTCGGCGCCGTTTTCGGCATCGCCTCGGTGGCCGGCCCGCTGGTCGGCGGCTACTTCGCCGAGACCAACTGGCGGTGGATCTTCTACATCAACGTGCCGCTGGCCATCCTCGCCATCGTGGTCTGCTACCACGTCATGCGGCTGGTCCCCTTCCAGCGCCGGGAGCACAGCGTCGACTGGGTCGGGGCGGGGCTGCTGGTCGCCGGTGTGAGCTGCCTGCTGCTCGCGCTGAGCTGGGGCGGCAACGAGTACGCCTGGGGCTCCGGCGTGATCATCGGGCTGTTCGTGGCCGGGGCGGTGCTGGGCGTGCTCTTCGTGCTCCAGGAGGCCCGGGTGAAGGAGCCGATCCTGCCGCTGCGGCTGTTCCGCAGCCCCACGTTCGCGCTGGCCAACTCGGCGGGCTTCGTGCTCGGTCTGGTGATGTTCGGGTCGATCATCTTCATCCCGCTCTACCTCCAGATCGTCAAGGGCGCCTCACCGACCCGCAGTGGCCTGCTCATGCTGCCCATGATGGCCGGCATCATCTTCACCTCGATCATCACCGGGCGGGCCATGAGCCGGATCGGCCGGTACAAGTGGTTCCCGGTGGCCGGCGCGGCCGTGCTGGTCGCCGGCATGCTGCTGTTCCGGCAGCTCCAGGTGGCCACCTCGCTCTGGGTCGCCTTCGGCTTCATGGTGGTGATCGGCGTCGGGCTGGGCCTGTGCATGCAGTCGCTGATCCTGGGCGTGCAGAACTCGGTCGACCCGCGCGACCTGGGCGCGGGCACGTCGTCCGCGACGTTCTTCCGCTCGCTGGGCGGCTCGTTCGGCGTGGCCATCCTCGGCGCGGTGCTGTCGTCCCGGCTCACCAGCGAGCTGGCCGGCCGGCTGCCGGCGGCCATCGCCCAGCTCCCGCCGGACCAGCGGGCGGCCGTGGCGGCAAGCGGCGGCGCCGACATCTCGATCAACGACCCGGCCACGATCCTGGCACTGCCCGGTCCGGTGCGGGCCGCCATCCAGGCGTCGTTCGTCGAGTCGCTGCACCTGGTCTTCCTGACCACCGGGCTGGTCGCGATCCTGGCCGTGGTGGTCACCCTGCTCATGCCGAACGAGCAGCTGCGCGGCGCCGGCCCGCAGGGGTCGACCGGCGGCGCGGACCCGCTCGGCGGCCCGGCGGCCGCGCCCGGCGGCAAGCCCCTCACCAGGGAGTCGAAGGAGGAGGCCGCCGCCGACATGGAGTCCAAGTCCCAGACGATGCTCTGACCCTCACCCCTCCGGAGGGGCGGTCAGCAGGTCGAGGATCAGCGCCAGCGGGGGCCAGGCCGCCCGGCCGCGGCGGGTCACGGCGTACGCGCGCAGGAGGGCCTGCGGTCCGGTGAGCGGCAGCAGCCGGACCCCCGGCCCGGTGGGCTGGTCGCCGGGGAGCAGGCCGACGCCGAGCCCCGCGACGATGAGGTCCTGGACCAGGTCGAGGCTGTCGGCGCGGTGCACGATCCGGGGCTCGAAGCCGGCCATCGAGGCGATGGTCCGCACCACCACCTCGTCGGCGGTGTTGCGCGAGTTGACGATCCAGTCCGCGTCACGGAACCGGTCGAACACCGCCGGGGCGTCCGCCTCAGGGAGGGCCGCCGCGCCGGCCGGCACCCCGAGGTGCCAGGCCACCGTCCAGAGCGGCCTGGTGTCGAGCGCGGGGTCGGCGGTGATCGGGGCCAGGTTGTAGTCGTAGGTCAGCGCGAGGTCGACGTCGTCGGTGGCGAGCAGCGCGTACGCCTCGGCGGGCTCGTGCTCGTCGATGCGGAGGCGCACCCGGGGGTGGTCCGCCGCGAGCCGGGCGGTGAGCGGCAGCAGCGAGCGCCGGACGGCGGTGGCGAAGCCGGCGACGCGTACCGTGCCGGCCGGTTCGGCGCGTGGGTCGAGGTCGAGCCGGGCCGCGTCGACAGCGGCGAGGATCGTCACGGCGTGCTCGGCCAGCCGGCGCCCGGCGGGGGTGAGCCGGACCCGGCGGCCGTGCGGCTCGACCAGGTCGGCGCCCACCTCCCGGGCCAGCACGGCGAGCTGCTGCGACACCGTCGAGGTGGTGACGTGCAACTCGTCGGCGACCAGGCGCATCGAGCCGAGCCGGGCCAGTTCGCGCAGCAGGCGGAGGCGACGCAGGTCCACTCGACGATTGTTCACGATTGCCGAATGGTCCGTCCAGGAATGGCACGTGGACGCGAGCGGTACGGACCGGCTCTACTGTCCCCATGAGCACCGTGACTCCCGCCCGGGCCGGCACCGCCATGGCCGTCGCCTCCATGACCTGCGTCCAGCTCGGGCTGGCCGCCTCGGTGGGCCTCTTCGACCGGGTCGGCCCGGAGGGCGCCGCCTGGCTGCGCCTGGCCTGGGCCGGGGTGCTGCTGGCGGTCTTCGTCCGGCCCCGCCCGTCGGCCTTCAGCCGCTCCGCCCTGCGGGCCTGCGTGGCGCTGGGTGTGGTCACGGCCGGCGTCACGATCCTGTTCATGGCCGCGGTGGCGCGGCTGCCCCTGGGCACGGCCAGCGCGCTGGAGTTCCTCGGGCCGTTGGGCGTGGCCGTGGCCCGCGGCCGGGGCGGCGCGAAGCTCTGGCCGGCGCTCGCGGCGGTCGGGGTGCTGCTGCTCACCGAGCCGTGGCACGGGGGCGCGGACCCGGTCGGGGTGGCGTACGCGCTCGGGGCGGGCGCCTGCTGGGCCGCGTACATCCTGCTCACCCAGCGGGTCGGCGACGAGGTCTCCGGGGTCCGCGGCCTGGCGGTGTCCATGCCGGTGGCGGCCGTGGTCGCGACAGTGGTCGTCGGCCCGTCGGTGATCGGTGACCTGACCTGGCCGGTGCTCCTGGCCGGCCTCGGGCTGGCCGTGCTGCTGCCCGTCGTGCCGTTCGTGCTGGAACTGCTGGCGCTGCGCCGGCTCACCACCGCCGCTTTCGGCACGCTCATGAGCCTGGAGCCGGCCATCGCCCTGGTCGTCGGCCTGGTCGCGCTCGGTCAGGTGCCCGGGCCGGCCGCGGTGGCCGGGATCGCCTTCGTGGTGGTGGCCGGTATCGGCGCGGAACGGTCCGGCGCCCGGCCGGGCGACCACACCCCGGCGGCCCCCGACGGACGGCCCGCGGCGGCCGGCGCCGTCACTTGAGGATGAGACGGTTGGTCTGCTCGAAGACGTCCAGGTCGGCGAGGGTCTCGGCGACGCTTGCGGAGAGCGGAGTGGGCAGCTCGTCCCGGTGGAAGAAGCCGGCGTCGACGGTCTCGTCGGTGAACCGGGCCAGCTCGCCGTCCCACTCCTCCACCCGGAACGCCGTGGTGAAGACCTGGTAGGTGTGGCCGTACATGTTGGTGTTGGTGAAGTCGGGGCCGGTGTAGAGGGCGAAGGCGCTGACCCGCAGGGCGCGCAGGCCGGTCTCCTCGCGCACCTCCCGGACGGCGCAGTCGGCGATCGACTCGCCCAGCTCCATGGCGCCCGCCGGGAGGGCCCACTGGCCGTTGTCCGAGCGCTGGATGAGCAGCACCCGGGCGGCGTTGTCCCGGACCACGGCGCGCGCGCCGACGAACATCAGGGTGCGGTCACCGGCCAGGGCCCGGAGCTGCCCGACGTACGAGTCGGCCCACGAGATGCTCACCCGGACAATCTACGCACCTTCCCTGGTCGGCTCGGCCGTTCCGGGGGTTCCGCTGGTGTGACCGGCGACACTACGTTGTTACCCATGCGTAGCACGATGATGGACGCCCCCCTCCAGGTCGCCCGGATCCTCGAACACGGCTCCACCGTGCACGGCACGGCCGAGGTCGTCACGTGGACCGGCGCCGAGCCCCGCCGGATGACGTACGCCGAGGTCGGGCGGACCGCCGCCCGGCTCGCCCACGCGCTGCGCGACGAGTGCGGGGTCACCGGTGACGAGCGGGTCGCCACCTTCATGTGGAACAACAACGAGCACCTGGTGGCCTACTTCGCCGTGCCCAGCATGGGCGCGGTGCTGCACACCCTCAACCTCCGGCTCTTCCCGGACCAGGTCGCCTACATCGCCAACCACGCCGAGGACCGGGTGGTGCTGGTCGACACCACGCTGATCCCACTGCTGGCCCGGGTTATCGGCCAGATGACCACGGTGCGCCACGTGGTGGTGGTCGGCGGCGGCGACCCGGGCCCGTTGGTGGCCGCGGCCGGCGACCGGATCGCCGTACACCACTGGGACGCCCTGCTGGCCGACCGGCCGGAGGTCTACGACTGGCCCGAGGTGGACGAGCGCGACGCCGCCGCCCTCTGCTACACGTCCGGGACCACCGGCAACCCCAAGGGGGTCGCCTACTCCCACCGCTCGATCTACCTGCACTCGCTCCAGGTCTGCATGCCGGAGGGTTTCGGTCTCGGCCCGCAGGACCGCGAGCTGGCCATCGTCCCGATGTTCCACGCGATGTCGTGGGGCCTGCCCTACGCGGCGTTCCTCTCCGGAGCGTCGCTGATCATGCCGGACCGGTTCCTCCAGGCCGAGCCGATCGCCGCCATGATCGCCGCCGAGCGTCCCACGCTGGCGGGCGCGGTGCCGACCATCTGGACCGACCTGCTGGCCTACCTGGACAGCCACGACGTGGACACCTCCTCGCTGAAGGAGGTGATCGTCGGCGGCTCGGCCTGCCCGCCGTCGCTCATGCACGCCTTCCAGGAGCGCCACGGCATCGAGGTCATCCACGCCTGGGGCATGACCGAGATGTCCCCGCTGGGCTCGGTCTCCCGGCCGCCGGCGGGCGCGACCGGCGAGACGGCCTGGCGCTACCGCTACACGCAGGGCCGGGTGCCGGCCGGGGTCGCCGCGCGGATCGTCGGCCCGCTGGGCGAGCCGCTGCCCGCCGACGGCACGTCCGTGGGCGAGTTGGAGGTCCGCGGGCCGTGGGTGACCGCCCGGTACGTCGGTGACGACATCCCGGACGAGGAGAAGTTCCGCGACGGCTGGCTGCGGACCGGGGACGTCGGCACGCTCTCGCCGGACGGCTACATCACCCTCACCGACCGGGCCAAGGACGTGATCAAGTCGGGCGGGGAGTGGATCTCCTCGGTCGAGCTGGAGAACGCCCTCATGGCGCACCCGGCCGTGCTGGAGGCGTGCGTGGTGGGCGTGCCGGACGAGCGCTGGGACGAGCGGCCCCTCGCGACAGTGGTGGTGCGGGAGGGCGCCTCGGTCACCGCGGAGGAGCTGCGGGACTTCCTCGGGAAGTCGGTGGCGCGCTGGCAGTTGCCGGAGCGCTGGGCGTTCATCGACGCGGTCCCGAAGACAAGCGTCGGCAAGTTCGACAAGAAGGTGGTGCGTTCCCGGTACGCCGACGGTGGCCTGGACGTACGTGAACTGACCGCGCCGTAACACTTTCCGGCGTACCGTCGCCAGCACGGGTAGGACATGTTCCTCTCGAACATTCCTCCCCAGAGGGCGGCCCCGGCGTTCGCACCGCGCCGGGGCCGCCCGTCCATTGCGGGGCGACCCGCAATGTCATTCTCGCGAAACTTGTTCGCCTCTGTCCCGATGATGGCGAAATCGGTTTCGCGTTCTCATGTCTCGCTGGTCGTGATGAGCACCTTGCCGACCACCGAGTTCTCCACCGCCTCGTGCGCCGCCCGCGCCGCCTCCAGCGAGTGGTGGTGCAGCGGCAGGCCGGCCTCCTCGCCCACCCGCACCGCGCCCTGGGCCACCGCCGCCGCGATGTCCGTCACCGCCTGCGCCTTCGCCGCCTTCGGCGCGGTGTAGATCAGCACGAACTGCCAGCGGGCGTTCGGCATCATGAGCGGCCGGATCGGCAGGGTCACCTGCTCGCCGCCGTCGTCCGCGTAGACGCAGACCGCGCCGCCCGTACGCAGCAACTGCACGTCGGCTGCGGCATTCTGGGCGGCGGACACCTCGACGATCGTGTGCACCCCGTCGGGCGCGATCTTGCGGACCTCCTCGACCACGTCCTGCTCGCGGTAGTTGACCACGAAGCTGGCCCCGGCCGCCGCGGCGAGCTGCGCCTTCTCCGGGCTGCTCACCGTGGCGATCACGCACGCGTCGGCCCAATTGGCCAACTGGATGGCCGCGTTGCCCACCGCGCCCGCACCGCCCTGCACCAGCACCACGTGGTCGCTCAACGCGCCGGCGTGCAGCTTGTCCGGCATGAACTCGCCGGCCGTCAGGCAGCGGTGCGCCGTCATGAACGGGATGCCCAGTGCCGCGCCCAGGTCGAACGAGGCCGAACCGAGGCTCACCGCGTGCCGGACCGGCACCACCGTGTACTCGCTGGCCGTGCCCCAGGGCCGCTGCCAGGCCGCCTCCCAGAGCCACACCCGCTCACCGATGAGGATCTGGTCGACGCCCTCGCCGACCGCCTCGATCACCCCGGCGCCGTCCTGCCCCGGGATCTGCCAGCCCTGCGGCAACGGCCAGGCACGGCGAGCCTTCCAGTCGGTCGGGTTGACCCCGGCCACGGCCATCCGCACCAGCACCTCGCCCCGGCCCGGCTCCGGCACCGGCCGGTCCACGAGCTGGAGCACCGAGGCGTCCCCGTTGGTCTCGTACACGATCGCCCTCATCGCCGTCCCTCCGCCGTCGTGCCGGCTGCGCTACCCGGCCGCCCCGCGATCATTCCGATCGGACGCGCCCCGGAAACGGTACAACCGGATGGTCGGCGACAGGAGGGCGACATGTCGGGCGTACCAGCCGAAGGTCCCGATCGGCTCGGGCCTCAGCCGAGGCGCGCCACCAGCTCCGGGGTGAGCGCGTCGATCGAGGGCAGGACCACAGCCGCCAGTTTCTCGGCGTCCGGGTCCAGGGGGTAGGACCCGTGCGGCACGGCCACCACCCGGCAACCCGCGGCGGCCGCCGAGCGGACCCCGTTCGAGGAGTCCTCCACCGCCACGCACCGGGCCGGGTCGACGCCGAGCCGCGCGGCAACCGCCAGCCAGACGTCCGGCGCCGGCTTGCCCCGGGCGGTCTCCTCCGTCGACAGCGTCGCCCCGAACGCGCCGGTCAGGCCCGTCGCGTCCAGCGCCGCCGCGATCAGCCGGGTGGGCGAGGAACTGGCCAACCCCAGCGGCCACCGCGCGGCCGTGCGGCGCACCACCGCCACCGCGTCGTCGATCAGGGGTACGCGCTGCGCGTACCGCCGGGTCATCTCCGCCACCACCTCGGTGGCGACCTGCTCGGCGCTCCGGTCGACGCCCAGCTCACCGCTCAGGTAGGCGGCCCACTCGCCGGTGCTCATCCCCATGAGCCGGCGCTGGGTGTCCGGCTGCCAGGTGCCACCGTGCTCCGCCACGTACGCCCGCCGGACCTCCTCCCAGACGGGCTCGGAGTCCACGATCACGCCGTCCAGGTCGAAGAGCACCGCGTCCACCACGTACCCATCCTGCCGGACGGCCCGGCCGCGTGCCGGCGGGCCGCTCAGCGGGTCGGGGCCGCCGTGTCGGTCGCGACGCCGCGTTGCGCCGGCAGGCCGATCGGGGCCTTCGGCGGGATGATCGTGCGGCACCGGGCGGCGATCGGGTCGAGCAGTTCGCGCAGCCGGGCCGTACGCTCCGCGCCCAGCGCCCGCCACGGGCCCAGGGCGGCCCGGTCGGTGGCCTCCTCGACGGCCCGGAAGGTCGCCGTGCCGTGCTCGGTCGGCGCGTGGTCGGCGGTCAGCCAGCCCTGCTCGACCAGCCGCTCCTCGGCCGCGGTCCACTCCTCGTCGGTCCAGCCGCGGGCCGCCTGGTGGAACTCGCGGGACTGGTCGACCCGGCACCGCCAGGCCACCACCTCGGCCGGCGCCAGGCCGGTGCCGACCAGCCCGGCAACGTGCCCGTCGCCCCGGTGCTCGCGCAGCGTGGTGGCGGCCTGCCACATCCGGGCCAGCGGGTACTCGCCCCGGGGCAGGGCGGCGTTTACCGCACCGAGCACCCGGCCGGCCGGCTCCACGTGCCCGGCCGCCTCCTCCAGCAGGTCGGCCGCCTCGACCAGGTGCGACTCGGGCAGCTCGTAGGTGAACTCGGCGAGCGCCTGCACGGCGCCGGTGAGCCGGGCGCGCAGCGCCTCCTCCGGGGTGGCCAGCCGCCACACCGAGGGCAGGGCCCGCGCCACCATGGCCGGCGCGAAGCTGAAGAACGCGGCCACCACGCTCGGCGCGCCGACAGGCCCCAGCGGGGCGGCCCGGCCGGCGAAGTAGCCCCGCCAGTAGCCGCGCAGCCCGACCGCCTCGTACGCGGCGCGGGCCCGCGGGTGGAAATAGGTCACCGCGTGGACCGGCTCGAAGTGGGTCCACATCAGCCGGGCCAGCCCGGTGTCGTCCAGCGCCGCCACGTGCACCTCCGCGTCGGTGGGCAGGTCGCCGCGGGCGGGTGGACCGCCCACGGTGACCTTGAACCTACTGCCGCAGGGTGACCGTACGGAAGCCTGCTGTGAGCTACTGCGCGGCGAGCACGTCGACGACGAAGCGCAGCGGCCCGGCCGGGCGCCCGCCCGACGCGTCGTTGCCGTACGCCAGATCGGCCGGAATGTCGAGCTGCACCCGGCTGCCCACCGGCACGCCCACGAGGCCCTTGTCCCAACCCGGGATGACCTGGCCGACGCCGATCGGGAAGGTGGCCGGCTGGCCGTTGTTCCAGGACGCGTCGAACTCCTTGCCGTCCTTGTAGAACACACCCACGTAGTTGGTGGTGATCTGCTGGCCGGCCTTGACCGCCGCGCCCTTGCCCTTGACCAGCGTGGTCACGGTGAGCTTCGTCAGCTCGCCCTTGCCCGCCTCGACGGTCGGCTTGGTCTTCAGCGCCGGGTCGATGTCGGCCGGGAACTGCTGCGCCGGCGGTGCGGTCGGCTCGGCCGAGGGGGCGGCGCTGGCCGACGCGGCGGTGCTCGCCGGCTTGTCGTCGTCGCCGCTGTTCTTCCACACGATGCCCGCGATCAGGCCGGCCACGGCGAGCACACCGACGAAGGCGCCCAGGATCGACTGCCGGCGGCGCTTCGCCTCGGCGGCCTTCTTCGCCGCCAGCTGGGCGGCCAGCCGCCGCTCCGCCTTGGTGCCCGGGCTCTGGCCCGCCGACCGGTTCTGCACGCGCTCGCTCACGTCGACTCCCTGCTGGGTGGGGTGGGTGCCCCCGGCGGGCCGCCGCCGAGGCCAGCGCACACGGTACCCGCCCGAACGCCCGCAGTGCTCCCACGGCCGGCCGGAATCGGACGGCTCATCCCTCGGAGGGCAGCACCATGAAGTCGGTGACAAACGACGCGACCCGGTCGTCCGCGGTCCGGCCCACCCAGGTCCCGTAGCAGCCGTCGCCCCAGCCCGACCAGACGGTCAGCACGTTCGCGCCGGTCGCCTCGTCGACGACCGCGTCAACCAGCCCCGGGACCGGACCCTTTACGTGGTCCTCGTCCTCGGCGAGGAAGACCTCCTCGACCCGGTCGTAGTCCCAGTCCTCCAGCGGCCCGAGCGCCGCACGGTCGGCGAGGGTGCCGGTGCCCGCGTCCACGCCGTAACCGAAGAACCCGTCGTCGTCCAGCTCGCCGACGTCCTGGCCGTCCACGAGGGCCATCTCCCAGCGGGCCACCGGCTCGTCGCGGATCACCAGTTCGAGCGCGGCCACCCGCCGGTCGCTCTCCACGCCGTCCCGCCGGATCGACGACACCCACGCCCGGGCCGGGTAGCGGCCGGGCTCGACGGTCACCGTGAACGGGTCGCTTTCCGGGCAGACCAGCGGGTCGCACCCCACCACGCGCCCGGTCGGCAGCACTACCTCGCCGGCCGGGTGCACCTCCAGCACGTGCTCGGCCTCCCCGTCGGGGAAACGCGCGCCGGGCGTCAGCAGCCCGTCGAAGTCAGGGGTGTACGGCACGTGGGTCGTCCTCTCTCGGAAGCGGCCGGCGCAGCGTACCTGCGGCGACCGACAGCGACGGGAGTCCATCCGGAGTACCTTCTCGACCATGGCGATCCTCACCGAAGAAGACCTGGCCCTGCTCGCCGAGCCGCAGCTCGCCCACGTGGCGACGATCGAAGTCGACGGCACCCCGCACGTCACCCCGGTCTGGGTGGACACCGACGGGGAGCACATCGTCTTCAACACGGCCAAGGGCCGGCAGAAGTACGTCAACATCGAGCGCAACCCGGTGGTCGCGGTCTCCGTGGTGGACAAGGCCGACGACTTCCGCACCCTGTGGGTCAAGGGCACCGCGGAGCTGGTCTCCGAGGGGGCCGACGAGCACATCGACCGGATGGCGCAGAAGTACCTCGGGCAGGACACGTACCCGTTCCGCCGGCCCGGTGAGGAGCGGGTGATCGTCCGCATCACCCCCACCGAGAAGCTCGGCCGGGGCTGAGGCGCCGGCGTCGAGGGGCCGGCGCCCGGCCCCTCGACGTCAGGCGGTCTTGCGGGGGGCGGCCTTCTTCTCGGCGGCCTTCTTGGCCGGGGCCTTCTTCGCCGCGGCCTTCTTGGCGGCGGTCTTCTTGGCCGGCTCGGCCTTCTTCTCCGCCGCCTTCTTGGCGGGCGCCTTCTTCGCCGGGGCCTTCTTCTCGGCCGCCTTCCTGGCCGGCGCCTTGGTGGCCTTGGCGGCCTTCTGCGCCGAGCGGGCCGCCGAGATCGGGGTCGGCTCGCCCGCCCCGCCCTCCGGCGCCTCGCCCCGGGCCGCCCGGGCCCGGTCGACCGACGCCTTGAGGGCGGCCATCAGGTCCACGGCGGCGGCCGGCGCGGCCTCTTCCTCCTCCGGCTGGACCACCTCGCGGCCCTCGACCTTGGCGTCGATGACCTCCTGCAACGCGGCCCGGTAGTCGTCGGTGAAGGCGTCCGGCTCGAACTCGCCGGCCATCGAGTCGATGAGCGAGCTGGCCATCGCCAGCTCCGGGGGCCGCACCTTGAGGTCCTCGTCGAGGAAGCCGAAGTCGGGCTGGCGCACCTCGTCCGGCCAGAGCATGGTGTTGAGCAGCAGCACACCCTCGCGGACCCGCAGCGTCGCGAGCTGCTCCCGCTGGCGCAGCGCCACCTTCACGATCGCCACCCGCTCCGAGTCGGCGAGCGCGTCGCGCAGCAGCACGTACGGCTTGGTGGCCGAGCCCTCCGGCTCCAGGAAGTACGCCTTGTTGTAGAGGATCGGGTCGACCTGCTCGGCCGGCACGAACTCCAGCACGTCGATCGCGTGCGAGGTGGTCAGCGGCAGCTCGGCGAAGTCCTCGTCGGTGAGGATGACCATCTCGCCGCCGCCGATGTCGTAGCCCTTGGCGATGTCGTCGTAGGTCACCTCCTCGCCGCAGACCGAGCAGGTGCGCTTGTAACGGATGCGGCCGCCGTCCTCGCGGTGCACCTGATGGAAGCGGATGTCCTTCTCCTCGGTGGCCGAGTAGACCTTCACCCCGATCGACACCAGGCCGAACGACACCGCTCCCTTCCAGATCGCCCGCATGACGCGCTCCTCTCCCCGGTTCTGACCAGAATCGCAAATGATCGAACGGGACGCACGCGCTTCCGTGCGCAACTACAGTCATGAGGTGCCCGGCGCGCCGTTGAAGCCGATGCTCGCGATGACCGGGCAGCTCCCGGCCGGTGACGGCTGGGCGTACGAGTTCAAGTGGGACGGGGTCCGCGCGCTCGCCGACATCAGCCGCGGCCACCAGCGCCTGTACGCCCGCTCCGGCGTCGAGATCACCACCGCGTACCCCGAGTTGATCCCCCTGGCCGAGCAGGTCGACGACGCCCTGCTGGACGGCGAGGTGGTGCTCTTCACCGACGGCCAGCCCTCGTTCACCGCCCTGGCCGAGCGGATGCACGTCCGTAACGCGGCCAAGGCCGCGCGGCTCGCGGCGACCGTGCCCGTCACGTACATGATCTTCGACGTGCTGCGGCTGCGCGGCGCGGACCTGACCGGCCGGCCCTACCGGGAGCGGCGGGAGATCCTGGAGTCCCTCGGGCTCGGCGCCGCCCGGTGGGCGGTGCCCCCGGTCTTCGGCGACGGCCCGGCCACCTACGCGGCGGCCGGCGAGCACGGCCTGGAGGGGGTGATGGCCAAGCGGGTCGACGCCGCCTACCGGCCCGGGGTGCGGTCGCCGGACTGGGTGAAGGTCAAGCTGGAGGTGACCGGCGACTTCGTGGTCGGCGGCTGGCGGCCCGGCGCGCGGAAGATCGGCGGCCTGCTGGTCGGGGTGCCCCGGCCGGACGGGCGGCTCACCTACCGGGGCCGGGTCGGCGGCGGGATCGGCGCGGCGCTCGAACGGGAACTGCTGCGCGAGCTGGAGCCGCTGCGTACCGCCGGCTCGCCGTTCGCCGGGGACGTGCCGCGCGAGGATGCGCGCGGCGCGAACTGGGTAACTCCTCAGGTCGTGGTGGAGGTCAAGTACGGCCAGCGCACCCCCGACGGCCGGCTGCGCTTCCCCCGGATCCTGCGCCTGCGCCCCGACAAGCCGGCCGAGGAGGTCGACGATGCCAGCTGACCGTCTGAAGGTGGACGTGGAGGGCCGCTCGTTGGAGGTGTCCAACCTGGACAAGGTCCTCTACCCGAAGGCCGGCTTCACCAAGGGCGAGGTGATCGACTACTACACCCGGATCGCCCCGGTGCTGCTGCCGCACCTCCAGGACCGCGCGCTCACCCGGATCCGCTTCCCCAACGGCGTCGACGGCGGCTCGTTCTTCGAGAAGAACGCGCCCGCCGCCACCCCCGCCTGGGTACGCACCGAGAACCTGCCCGCCCCCGGGTCGAGCAAGGGGCGGGAGACCATCGACTACGTGGTCGCCGACGACCTGCCCACCCTGGTATGGCTGGCCAACCTCGCCGCGCTGGAGCTGCACACGCCGCAGTGGAAGATCGGCGAGCACCCGGACATGATGGTGGTCGACCTGGACCCGGGTGCCCCGGCCGCTTTGAAGCAGTGCTGCCAGGTGGCGCTGCTCATGCGGGACCGGCTCGCCGAGGACGGCATCGACAGCTACCCGAAGACGTCGGGCAAGAAGGGCATGCAGCTCTGCTGCCCGATCGCCGGCACGCAGGACGCCGATCTCGTCTCCGACTACGCCAAGCGGATCGCGCAGGAGTTGGAGAAGGCGCACCCGAAGCTGATCGTCTCGAAGATGGCGAAGAACCTGCGCCCCGGGAAGGTCTTCATCGACTGGAGCCAGAACAACGCGGCCAAGACGACGGTGGCCCCGTACTCGCTGCGGGCCCAGGACGTGCCCTCGGTCTCGACCCCGCTGACCTGGGACGAGGTCGAGGCGGGCGCGGCCGGCAAGCGGCCGTCGACGAAGCCGTACACCGCCCCGGAGGTGCTCAAGCGGGTGGAGAAGCAGGGCGACCTGCTCGCCCCGCTGCTCGACGGCGGCCCGGAACTACCCGGCCGCTGACCCATTCAGGGCGGCAGGCACGACGGGACCCGCGACCACAGGCGACGGTCGCGGGCCCGGTCGTCGGTCTCAGCCGCGGGCGGCGTCCCAGGCGGCGCTGCTCCGGAAGTACGTGTCGTACAGCTCCTGCACCTCCAGCAGGCTCTCCGGCGGCACCTTCCCGTAGGCGATGCGCTCCAGGTGGCGGAAGTATTCGAACCGCTCGACGCCGGGGGTGATGACGATGAGGATGTCGGCGTTCTCGCCGGGCGCGGCGGCGAACGCGTGCGCCACGCCCGGCGGCACGATCACCAGGTCGCCGCGCTCGGCGGTGACGACCTGCTCGCCGGACAGCAGTTGCGCGGTGCCGTCGAGCAGGTAGAACAGCTGGAGTTGCCGTGGTGGTGCGGCCGGGCGCCGTCCGCGCCGTCGGTCAGGGTGACCCGCTGTGTGGAGAGCGCGCCGCCGGTGGCGCTGCTGTCGGCCAGCAGCCGGATCGTGGTGGGAGCGCGGCCCACCACCTCGGCGTCCACGTCGCGGACGATGACGGACCTGTCGAAGTCGGGCGTGATCAGGGACATCGCGCTACTCCTGTCGTGGCGGTGCCGGTCAGAGGGCGAACAGCAGGACGGCGTTGAGCAGGATGACCACGGCGGTGGCGAAGTGGACGCCGAAGGCGACGGCCTTCCTGCCGTGGCGCAGCACGATGAGGGTGTCTCCCAGCGGGTTGATCGCGACGATCAGCATGTACCAGGCGACCGCCTCGGCGCTGGTGAAGGCGATGAGCGCGAGACCGAGCAGGCCGTAGCTGAGGTCGCGCAGGCCCTTGATCGTGAGGTAGGCGGGGTCCTCGTCCGGCTTGACCGGCACGCCGTAGCCGGCGGCCGAGGCCTGGGGCGCGAGAAGGAACCGCGCGCCGATGAAGACACAGAAGAGGCTGAGGACGACGGCGAGCCCGTAGGCGATGGCGCTGAGCATGTCTGGCTCCGATTTCTAGCAGTGCTAGGGGTGAGAGCGACGCTAGCAGAGCGACGGCAGCTTGGCTAGCGATGCTAGAGTTCCGGTCATGGCGATTCGGGAGCGGCGTGAGCGGGAGCGGGCGGAACGGGAGCGGGCGATCGTCGCCGCGGCCCGGGACCTGGCCGAGGCGGAGGGCTGGGACGCGGTCACCACGCGCCGGCTCGCCGCCGAGATCGAGTACAGCCAGCCCGTCCTCTACAGCCACTTCAAGGGCAAGGGCGCCATCATGGCGGCGGTCGCCGTGGAGGGCTGCGGTGATCTGGCCGCCGAACTCGCCGCCGCCCGGGCCGCCGCGACCGACGAGCGGGAGGCGGTGGCGGGCATCGCCACGGCGTACGCCGATTTCGCCGAACGACGGCCCGCGCTCTACGACGCGATCTTCAACCTCCCCACCGAACTGCCCTTCGCCAGCCAGGACGTGCCGGTCGAGCTGGCCCGCGCCTTCGCCGAGCTGGCGGAGACCCTGCGCCCCTTCGCCGGTGACGACAACCTGGAGACGTTCACCGAGACCTTCTGGAGCGGGCTGCACGGCCTGGTCTCGCTGATGCGCAACGGCCGGCTCCGCCGGGAGGAACACGAGCGGCGGCTGGCCCTCCTGGTGGATCGGTTCGCCCGGCTAGGGTGAGCTGACCGCCAGGGAGGGAGCGCACCCAATGGCCGACCACGCACCCGTCGCCGTAGCGACAGGCGAGCCGCTGCTCAGCTACCTCGACGACGCCACCGGCGAGCGCACCGACCTGACCGCCCAGCAGTTGGGCGCGTGGGCGGCCCGCAGCGCCGGGCTGCTGCGGGACGGCTGCGGGCTGCGCCCCGGCGACCGGGTGGCGGTGCTGCTGCCGCCGCACTGGCGTACCGCGGCCGTGCTCATCGGGGCCTGGTCGGTCGGGCTGTCGGTCTCGTTCCGGCCCCGCGCTCTGGCCGGGCTGCCGGTCCTCGAACCCGGTGCCGACCTGCCGTACGACGCCGTGTTCGTCACCCCGGAACGCCTCGATGACTGGCTGGAGGACGTGCCCGAGGGGACGCACCGCTACCTCGTCGGCACCGGCCCCGGCCCGCTGTCCTCGGTGCCGCCCGGCTGGTTGGACTGGTCCACGGAGGTGCTCCGGCACCCCGAGATCGCGCCCGACCTGGGCGTCCTGCGCCCGTCCGACCCGGCCAGCCCGGACGGCACCAGCTACGGCGAGTGGGGCGCGGTGGCCCGGGAGTACGCCAAGCAGCTCGACCTGCGCGCCGGCGACCGGCTGCTGGTCGACGCGGCCGCGCACGAGCAGCCGCTGAAGTGGCTGCTCGCCCCGCTCGCGGCCGGCGCGTCCGTGGTCCTCTGCGCCAACCTCGATCCGGCCGACCGGGACGCCCGCGCGGCGGCCGAGCAGGCCACCCGGGTGCTGTGAGGGCTGGGACGGTCGGCCGCGGATCCTAGCCACCCGAGCGCCGCCGAGGTCGCCTTCGCCGGGAACGCCGCCGATGGCCCTCGCCCGGCTCTAGCGTGCAGAAGTCGGGGCGAGCACGAGGAGCGGTCGGTATGAACGCCAGCGGATCGGCAGCGTCGTTCACGGATGTGCGGCAGGTCGACGCCGGTGTGCTGAACGTCGGATACGTCGACGCCGGGCCACCGGACGGGCCGGTGGTGCTCCTGCTGCACGGGTGGCCGTACGACATCCACAGCTTCGCCGAGGTCGTACCCCGGCTGGTGGCCGCCGGTCACCGGGTGCTCGTGCCGCACCTGCGGGGGTACGGCACGACGCGGTTCCGGTCGGACGACACCATGCGCAACGGCCAGCCCGCGGCCCTGGCCCTCGACACCGTGGCGTTCCTGGACGCCCTCGGGGTGCCGAAGGCGACGCTCGCGGGGTTCGACTGGGGCGCCCGGACGGCCGACATCATCGCGGCGCTGTGGCCCGAGCGCTGCCAGGGCCTCGTTTCGGTGAGCGGCTACCTGATCGCCAGCCAGGAATCGGGGCGCACACCGCTGCCGCCGCCGGCCGAACTCTCCTGGTGGTACCAGTTCTACTTCGCCACGGACCGCGGCCGGGACGGCTACGCGAAGAACCTGGACGCCTTCGCCAAGTTGATCTGGCGGACGGCGTCCCCGAAGTGGGCCTTCGACGACGAGACGTTCAACCGGAGCGTCGCCTCTCTGCACAACCCCGACCACGTCGACGTCGTGATCCACAACTACCGCTGGCGCCTCGGCCTCGCCCCAGGCGAGCCCCAGTACGACGAGGTCGAGCAGAAGCTGGCCGCGAACCCGAGCATCGCGGTGCCCACCATCACCCTCGAAGGGGACGCCAACGGCGCACCCCACCTCGACCCGTCTGTGTACGCCGGGCGCTTCTCCGGCCGCTACGAGCACCGGACCGTGAGTGGCGGCGTCGGGCACAACCTGCCGCAGGAGGCGCCGGAGGCGTTCGCCGACGCGGTGTTGCAGGTGGCGACCTGACTCCCTGAGGCGTCCGTCACGGATCACCGGCATCCACTGTGCCCCCGCGCTGTGCAAGGCTGCTGATCATGACGAACGCACTCGTACTCGCCGGTGGCGGCGTGGCCGGGATTGCCTGGGAGCTGGGCGTCCTGCGCGGCCTCGCCGACGCCGACCCCACCCTCGCCGACCGGGTCATCGCCGCCGACCTGGTCGTGGGCACCTCCGCCGGTTCCGCGGTCGCCGCCCAGATCACCAGCGGTGTCGCGCTCGACGACCTGTACGCGGCCCAGCTCCGCCCCGAGACCGCCGAGATCGAGGTCGACGTCGACACGGAGAAGCTCTTCGCCGAGTACGCCGCCGTGCTGACCGGCGCGACCGGGCCGGAGGACGCCCGCCGCCGGCTCGGCGGGCTCGCCCTCGCCGCGCAGACCGTCGACCCGGCCGCCCGGCTCGCCGCGATCGACGCCCGGCTCCCCGTGAAGCAGTGGCCCGACCGTCGCCTGCTGCTGCCCGCCGTCGACGCCGAGACCGGTGACGAGGCCATCTTCACCCGCGAGTCCGGCGTGACCCTGGGCGACGCCGTCGCGGCCAGCTGCGCGGTGCCCGGCATCTGGCCGCCGGTCACGATCGGCGACCGCCGCTACGTCGACGGCGGCGTGCGCTCCATGACCAACGCCGACCTGGCCGCCGGCGCGGACCGCGTGCTGATCATCCAGCCGACCCTCGCGGACACCCCGCAGCCGTGGGGCGACCTCGACGCCGAGATCGCCGCGCTCGCCCCCGCCGCCGTCCACGTGATCAGTGCCGACCAGGCGTCCGTCGACGCGTTCGGCACCAACGCGCTGTCACCCGCGACCCGGGCTGCCTCCGCCCGCGCCGGCCGGGCCGTCGGCGCGACGCACGCCGCCGCCGTCGCCGCTCTCTGGGACTGACGCGTTCGTGCCGTAGGTCGCGGCCTGATCCTCGGGCCGGTCAGCCCTGGCTGGCCCGGTCGACGCCCCTGTGCACGCGGACCGTGCGGTCGACCAGCTCGCGCAGGGCGCTCTCGTCGACGTCGTCGAGCCGCTTCAGGTAGAGGCAGCCCTTGCCGGTCTTGTGCGGGCCGAGCCGGGCCAGCACCGACGGGTAGCGCTCCTCGTAGCCGCCGACCAGGTAGACGACGAGTTGCTGCTTGCGCGGCGAGAAGCCGACCAGCGGCCAGTCACCCGTGCGCCCGCTGCCGTAGGTGTAGCGGTAGGCGCCGAAGCCCACGATGCTCGGCCCCCACATGACCGGGGGCTCGCCGGTCACCTCGCGCAGCAGCGCGCAGAGCCGCTCGGCATCGGCCCGCCGGCGGTCGTCCGGCACGGCCGCCAGGAAATCGTCGACGCTGGCGTCGGTCGGCACGGTCACCGGCTGCTTCGAGGTCGCCATGTGCCGATGCTCCCAGGTGAGTACGACAGCGAATCCGGTTGACACCGGTCCCGGGCGCGGGGCCTACTGCCCAGCGGCGACTGTCATCGGGGGTGGGAAGTGGACGGGCTCATCTGGAAGGAGTTCGGCGAGGAGCACCTCGTTGAGCTGACCCGGCTGGCCGAGGCGTGCCTGGCCGTCGACGGCGGGTTGCCGCTGTTCGCCCGTACCCCGTTGTTGCGGGCGCGGCTGCTCCAGACGCGTACCCTCGGCGCCTGGCACGACGGCGGCCTGGTCGCGGCCGTGGGGGTCGGCCTCGGCGGGCAGCCGGCCACCGGCACCGGCCTGGTGCATCCGGACTGGCGGGGGCGGGGTTTCGGCGGGCGGCTGCTGAGCTGGGCTCTTGAGCAGGCCGGTGAGGTCGACCTGATGGTGACGACCGAGTCGTGGAGCCCTGGTGCGGATGCGCTGTTCACGGAGCGAGGCTTCGAGCGGACGTTCATGGAGTGGGTGCAGCGGCACGACCTCTGCTCTCTTCCTGATGTCCCTCGTCCCGACGGCGTGACCACCGAGCCGGTGACACTTGGTCCCGAGCTGTTCTCGACCTACCGGGCGTCGTTCGCTGACCGGCCCGGCTTCGGTTCGCCCACCGCCGACGAGTGGCTGGGTGAGCTGGGGGAGGACGACGAGTACCGGGCGGACCTGTCGCTCATCGCGCGTGGGCCTGACGGTGCCGCCGTGGGGTTCGTCAACGTCATCGACAACTGGATCGACCAGGTGGGCGTCGTGCCGGGGTGGCGGGGGCGGCGGGTCGGGGCGTATCTGGTGGCTGGTGCGCTGCGAGGGCTGGCGGCGGACGGGGCGCGGGAGGCGTGGCTCTGCGTCAACGACAACAACCCGGCCGCCGAGTTGTACCGGCGGCTCGGGTTCCAGGACTTCGGTCGGCGGGCTCGCTACCTGCGCCGGCGTTCGTAGCCGTGGGCGCGCTCGGCCCTCGTGGAGGCCGAGCGCGCTGGTTGTGCTTGTCTTCGGTCCGGCGCTTACTGGAAGATCCGGCCGGGCCGCGTGGCCTTTGCCTTGGTGATCAGGGCGTCTCCGCGTTTACGGCGCACCTGGATGGTCTTTGTCGCCCGTTTGATCGGGGTGAGAATTCTGTCCTTCATCGCGTGCCTCTCTTCTCTTCCGAGATGGCGCTTCCGCAGCAGGGCGTCTCCCGACCTGCCTCCAGTGCGCGTACCCGCTGGTTCAGTCGCCATTCCGTCAGCACTGGCATCTGTCCTGCTTAGCGGCGGGTGAGCCAGGGTGCGCGGCGTGCGCAGGGCGAGGTGTGGTCGACCGGCAGGGCGCATCGGCCGGCGCCGGGTAGTGGGCGGTCGCAGAAGACCCAATGGCGTACGCACTGCTGGTCCTCTTCCGAGACGGTCACCCCGCCGGGCTCAACGCGGGCGCTGAGCTGGGCCAGGAGGCGGGCGGCCGTGCGGGCGAAGATGCGGGCGCGGTGCAGGTCGGGGGCGGTGACGGGGAGGTGGATCACCCAGCGGCCGGTCATCGGTAGCGGTGGTTCGCCGACTGGGTGCTCTGCCAGGTGCGCAGGGCGTTCTTGATGCGGACGTTCTCCTCCTGAACCGCTCGCAGGGCGCTCTGCGCGACGGTGAGTTCGTCGGCGACCTGGTAGAGGAAGGTGCGGATCTCTGCCGGGTCGAGGCCGCGGCGGCGGACGTTGAAGCAGCGCTCGCGGATCTGCCAGGGGCGGAGTGGCTGGCTTCTGTTCGTTTGTGCGATTGGTTGTCTCTCGTCGCGTCGGCTCGCCAGGCGACGGATCAGGTTGCGCACGGGGACCGCCCTTCATCGGGTCGCGTCGAAGTGTGGTGGGGCGGCCTCCGCGGGTTGCCGTCGGCGGAGGCCGCCCAGCCCTGCGGCCTGTTCGGGGGACGGCAGCAGGGAGCTTGCATTCAGCGTTGGGGTGCTGGCACAGCCGACGAACCAAGTCAGCCGTGCCAGCGGCGGTGGATGCCCAACCGGGAGGGCCGGTTGCCTACCAGGCGATCCAGTGCCGGGCTTCCGGGGCTCAACATACAATGCAAAGCATGCAAAGAACAAGAGCCGAACATGCTAAGCACGCGAAGTCTTGGCTGCCGAGGTGGCGGCGTGGGAGGATCTTGGGGCCTACCAGGAGTTGCCATGCCCCGAATCCCAGACCGTCAACGCATTGCTCAGGACAGCCGCGACAAGATCAGCTCGGGTGAGTACGGCCCGGGGTTCAAGCTGCCTTCGCTGCGCGAGATGTCCGCGCACTACGGCGTCTCCGCCGAGCCGGTCCGATCGGCTCTGCTGATCCTGCAGGCTGAAGGTCTGATCGAAGGTCATCAAGGTAAGGGCGTATACGTCGCTGGGGACCATCCAGCATCTGACTAGCCGCGGCTCAAAAGCCGACGCCAGCGGTAGCCTTCGAACTCCCCCGTTCCCGTGACGCGATGTCTCTCTGCTCCCAGCGAGCGTTCGTCGACCTCGGTCGGGGCCAGGCCAGCCTCGACGTCCAGCACTGCGCGATAACACTGCTCGGTCATGCTCATCTCCACCACTCGGCGGAGTGTCACCGCTCGCCCGCCAGCGTCCGCCACGTCAAGATTCACTTGACGTGGTGGGCCCGGCGGCAGCCTGCTCTCCGGGGAAGGCGGGTCGGCGCAGACGGGATGGAGGCGGCGCTAATCGTCGAGATGACATTCCGTCGTTCCCTCATCTGCGGCGGGAGGGTCTTTAAGCAGGTCTGCCGTCGATTCCTCCCGTTGAACCGGCACTAGTTCAACTGATGCAATCTGTTCAACAGTCGGTGGATAGATTTCGCGCAGGGGCGCGAAGAGGGGCCACTCGCGATAATTCTGCTCGGTGAGGGCCCCTCGACCAATTTCGGCCATAGCGAGAGCGTGTGCCTGTTCCGTCTCACCAAGAAGGGTCAGTTGAGCCAGGTGGAATTTGGCATCTAGCGCGGATGTGTCCCAGTCCCGGACCTCTTTTCGGACTGCCTTCTCTTTGCCCAGACGCGACTGAGCGATCCACCGGTTCACGAGCATCATTGTCTTAACGCTTTGCTCGCTCGTGTCTTCGATCAATAGGTTAACAATCTCTACAGCAGATTCATACTTGTTGGCACAAAGGAGGCCGTATACCAGGTCATTCGCGTGCGACTCCAGCCATTTCAGACCTGGATCCTTCGAGCCCTTCGGCGTCAGCTTGCGTGCTAGAACGACGGCAAGAGCGATGCCGAAGGTTCGCAACCGGTCGACCGCCTGTAGGAGATAACTTTCATCAACGCGAAGATACGTATCGAGTTCAGGTAGTTGTCGTTTCGTATCGGCCATCTTAGCCAGGTATATGGCGGAGACTTCACCGTCGTTGTGCACATGTACGTGCCGCCGCTGAAAGATCTCCCGCACAGCCATCGGGTCGGCTGAAACCTCGGCAAAGCTAAGCTTTACCTTGACCTCAAACCACTTCATCCACTCATCGATACCTCCTTGGCGGATGATCGAATCTACTTGACGATCGATGTGGTACGCCTTCAGCGACTCAATCGAACTAAACTGCTGCATCTCTGCGAACTGGAAGCGGATTTCCGTTCCATGAAGCGCCTGAGGGCGGAACGTCAGGTACTCCCGCATTGCCTGGCCAAGGAAGACCTCACACATTCCGACGGTGGAGATAAGCAATGAGGAGTAGAGCACACTGCTTGTGGGCCGCTCCAGCTCTCGCGGGGTGGTTGCTTGCAGGAGATCGAGACTGGTCGGAGCGCTAACCCCCACCTCTTGGTACTTTTCGTATGTCGCGGCCCACAGCTCTTTAAACCGCTCCTCGAAAAAGGCAGAGGCAACTTCGGGATCGTCGTACTTCTTTTTTTCGTCGCGTAGGTCGATGATCGCCTCGATGTGACCCGACATAATGCTTTCGAGGGCGCGACGTTGCTCGGGAGATATCAGCGATCCACGACTACGAGTGGTTGCCTCGACCAAGTGCTTCACTTTGCTCTGTGCAGGCAAATGCGGGCCAGTCGAATGAACGATTCCCTCGACCCCCGAGATGCTGAGAAGGAAGCGGCGGAGAGTGGACCATAGGCTACGACTGATGTTCGGAACGGGAGCCTTATCTGTGGAATCTGCCCGATTTGACTCTGGTTCAAGCGCTTCTTCGCCCATGTGGTGATGCTATAGCCCGCGCGGCAAAGCTGTTGGTGCCGCGCCCGCCCGCACGCACTAGGCATTCGCCATGAGTACGATTTCTGACAGTCTGCTTGACGCCCGAAGCAAACAGCTCCGGTTAGTCAGCATGGCTGTCCCGACTGGCTCAAGGGGCGGGCCGCAGACAGGGCCAAGGAAAACATGATCGCAGCCAGCCGGATGTTCGGGATTCGCCCAGGTTGACGGCGACTGTCGCCACATGCTGGCGGTCGCGTCCGTTGCCGGCCGGATGTTCGGTCTCGCACACCGCGGCAATCGCCCAGTTGGTTCGCTCAGCTTGGGCTTGGCTTCGCCTGGCTATGCTCGCCCGGTCACACGCCCGGCAGTACCTTGCCTGCCGCGACCCCACGCGTTGACCGGAGTTCGATCTCCATAGGAGCGTCGAGGTGGTGAACCTGGAGTTGTTCTTAATATCGCTGGGGTTGTTAGGCCCTCGTAGCCTTCCTCGTGTGTTGACCGCCGTGTCTGACCGGGACGGTGGTCTGACGCGCATCCATCGACGGACGGTTTTTGAGGATTCGAGGTCTAACGATGCAAACTCAACCCTGGTGGGGTAGCCCGCTAGTTGCCGGAATATTCGCCTTTGCTGGCGTGATGGTAGCTCAAGTTGTCGTTGTCACCCTGGACTACTTCAAGGTAAAGCGAGAAGATGCGCGACGTTGGCATGCCGAACGGCGAATCATTTACGCAGAGGCGCTGTCTATTGCGCTGAAACTTGCAGAGATGGCAAGGACGTACAACACGGGTGACGACTTCGATACATCGAAGTGGGACGGACCGTACATGGACTTGACGCATAAGTGCGGTGAGATACAGTTGCTCGGATCGAGCCCTGTGCGAAAGGCAATCCTTAATGTCTACGGGATCTTGATTGATTGCATGAATGAAATAAATGACAATCGACTGTCCACGAGTAACGAACGAGATGGCGAGGTAGGCGAGTGCCTGGACACTTTCGCGGCGGCGGCGAGAAAGGAGTTGGGTGTGAAAGAGTAGCGCTGCGGCTCGATGCCGAGGCTAACCAATCACAAGCTGCCGCCGGCGCGTGGACGATGAGGACCAGGTGGAATTTCACTCGTTGCGCAGGTCAAGCTGAGCTATCGCTCAAAGACTGCGAGGATCGGGATCCTAGGGTAAAGACATGGCGGACTGGAGCGAGGGCGAGTATGTCCAGTACCTGCAAGACGAGCGCCGACGCTTTGCTTGGGTGATGCGGCGTTACGGGGGTCTCAACGCAACCGAGGCCGAGGCGGCAGCTATGCAGCGGTACCCCTTCGAGGCCAGCGATGCACCGTACCGAGGACTCGTCTTCCATGACGAAGCATGGCACTGGGCAATGCTGAAGATCTACGGGGAGAGGTACTGGGTCCAGCAACCGGAACTTGTTGAACCGCCGGCTGAGTACAGAGCGCTTGACTGAACTTCATCGCACCACCCGCGCCGGCTCATGCTGGCGGCACTTCGGCCGAGCAGTCATCGGAGCAGCCAAGCCGCCGAACAGCAGCGGACGCTGGCGAACCTGAGGCGCAGGTAGACGAAGACCAGGACCGCGACGATCAGCAGGCCGCAACCGACTGGTAATGCGTGAGTCAGCTAGTCGATCGTCGGGAGCTTCGGGCCGAGGACGTCGTCGGCGTCCACGATGGTGTACGCGTACCCCTGCTCGGCGAGGAACCGCTGCCGGTGCGCCGCGTACTCCGTGTCGATCGTGTCCCGCGAAACCACCGTGTAGAAGTGCGCCTGCCGCCCATCAGCCTTAGGCCGCAGCACCCGCCCCAACCGCTGCGCCTCCTCCTGCCGCGACCCAAACGTCCCCGACACCTGAATCGCGACAGCGGCTTCAGGCAGGTCGATCGAGAAGTTCCCAACCTTGGAAATCACCAGGGTCTTAACCTCACCGGACCGGAACGCGTCAAACAGCCGCTCCCGCTCCTTGTTGGTGGTAGACCCCTGCACGATAGGCGCGTCCAGATACTCCCCAAGCTGGTGCAACTGGTCGATGTACCCACCAATGACGAGCACCTGCTCGTCGGGATGCCGCTCAACGAGCGCCCGCACGACAGGCAACTTGGTCCGAGCCGTAGCCGCCATCCGGTACCGCTCCTCGGCCTCGGCCGTCGCGTACGCCAGCCGCTCCGCATCAGTTAGCGTCACCCGGACCTCGACGCACTCGGCCGGCGCGATCCAGCCCTGCGACTCGATGTCCTTCCACGGCGCGTCGTACCGCTTCGGGCCGATCAGGCTGAACACGTCGCCCTCGCGGCCGTCCTCGCGTACCAGGGTCGCGGTGAGGCCGAGCCGGCGGCGGGCCTGGAGGTCCGCGGTGAAGCGGAAGATCGGCGCGGGCAGCAGGTGTACCTCGTCGTAGACGACCAGGCCCCAGTCGCGGGCGCCGAACAGGTCGAGGTGGGTGAACACGCCCCCCTTGCGGGAGGTGAGCACCTGGTAGGTGGCGATGGTGACCGGGCGGATCTCCTTGCGCTCGCCCGAGTACTCGCCGATCTCGTCCTCGGTGAGCGAGGTGCGGGCGATCAGCTCGCGCTTCCACTGCCGGCCGGCGACCGTGTTCGTGACCAGGATGAGCGTGGTGGCCTTGGCCTCGGCCATGGCCGCCGCCCCGACGAGGGTCTTGCCGGCGCCGCAGGGGAGCACCACCACGCCGGAGCCGCCGGCCCAGAACGCCTCGACGGCCTCCCGCTGGTACGACCGCAGCGTCCACGGCTTGCCGCCGTCCTTGCCGGACTCGGCCAGCTCGATGGGGTGCGCCTCGCCGTCGACGTAGCCGGCCAGGTCCTCGGCGGGCCAGCCGAGCTTGAGCAGCGCCTGCTTGAGCCGGCCGCGCTCGGAGGGGTGCACCTGGATGGTGTCCTCGTCGAGCTTCGGGCCGAGCATCCCGGCGAGCTTCTTGCTCTTGGCGACCTCGATGAGGACCACGCGGTCCAGCGCGCGGAGCACCAGGCCGTGCGCCGGGTCGTTGGCGAGCTGGAGCCGGCCGTAGCGGTCCATGGTCTCGGCCACGTCGACCAGCAGCGCGTGCGGCACCGGGTAGCGAGAGTACTTGATCAGCGTGTCCACCACGCCCTCGGCGTCGTGGCCGGCGGCCCGGGCGTTCCACAGGCCCAGCGGGGTGAGCCGGTAGGTGTGGACGTGCTCGGGAGAGCGCTCCAGCTCGGCGAAGGGCGCGATCGCCATCCGGCACGCCTGGGCGTCGGGGTGGTCGATCTCCAGCAGCAGGGTCTTGTCCGACTGCACGATCAGTGGTCCACCGCTCACGCCAGCGTCCTCTCCAAGAGCCGGAAATTCTCGCCCGCACGGCGGCTGACCTGCCGAAGGCGGACCATCCAGTGTTGCACGCGAATGGGTGTCCGGAAAAAGACTCACTGGACAGGCAACGTCACACTGCTCCCGTACGTCTAGCAAGCGGGACAACTGTCCAGGGGGAGGGCCCATGAAGCGTGTCCGGTTCGCCGTTCGGGCCGTCAGCCTGGCAGCGGTCGTGCTGGTCGGCGTCGGTGCGTGCGCGCGCGATCCGCAGGGCGACGGATCCGGGGCCGCCGCCCCGGCCCCCGTCGGCGTGACGGAGGAGGCATCGGGGGCGAGCGCGCCGCCCACGCCGGAGCAGCCGGCCGCGTCCCCGTCGGCGACGCCGAGCCGGACGGCCACGCCGAAACCCTCCCGCAGCACCACCCCGAAGCCGGCCACGCCGAAGCCCTCCAAGTCCGCCGGGTGCCCGCAGGGGGAGCACCAGAAGGCCGTGGAGACGTACCTGACCCGGCTGGGCGGCTTCGGGACGCTGACCGTGGACGGCAAGCAGTCCGCCGCCGACTGCGCGGCGATCAAGAAGTTCCAGATTCGGTACGGGATCAGCCCGGCCGCCGGCCGCGCCGGCGCCACCACGTACGACGTGGCGAAGCGGCTGGCCGACACCGACACCAGCCGCTGCCGCGCCGGCTCGGGCCTCACCTTCTGCGTCGACCTGACCCGGCAGACCGTCTTCGCGATGCGCGGCGGGAAGGTGGTCATGGGCCCGACGGTGACCCGCACCGGCATGGCCGGCTACGCCACCCCGACCGGCACCTACACGGTCGGTGGGAAGAACATGCGGGAGTGGTCCAACCCGTACAAGGTGTGGCTGCCCTACTGGCAGCGGTTCAACGGCGGGATCGGCTTCCACGAGACCACCACCTACCTGCACAACCCCTGGATCGGCTCGCACGGCTGCGTCAACCTGCTGCACCGCGACGCCGTCCGCCTCTGGGAGCTGGGCTCGGTCGGCACCCGCGTGGTCGTCTTCGGCCACCGCGCCGGCACCTGAGCGTGACCCGCCCGCCCGGATCAGGGTTTTATCCCCTGTCCGGGTGACCCCTCCCGGTGCCACGCTGGAGGTCGGGTCCACCACGGGGCGGGAGGGACTGGAGATGACCGTCGACCACGACGTGCTTCCCGACAACGACCGGGCACGCCAGCAGGAGGTCTCGACCGCGGCCATGGTCGGCTACGCGGCCGCCGCCACCGGCATCTTCGGCTGGTTCCTCTTCGGGCTGCTGGTGCAGCGGCAGGGCTTCGTCGACTCGGTCGGCGAGTCGGCCGGGGCCGCGTTCGGGCTGCTGCTCGCCGTCTCGGTGATCGGCACCCTGCGCCGCAACGGCGACTGACGACGGCTCCAGGTCGCGGCGCGGCGACGAGGCGCGCCGACCTGGAGCCATCGACCCTCAGTCCTCCAGCACCGCCGCGGTGATGCGGTGCAGCGCGAAGGTGTGCAGCATCTCGGTGCGCTCGTCCTCGGCGCGCAGGTAGCCGGCCCCGATCGACACGGGCCGGACCAGCCGGGACGCCGTCGCCCCGTGCGCGTCGACGTAGCCGACCCAGACCAGCGCCTTGTCGCGTACCGCCTGCTGGAGCACCGCCAGGGCGTCGCTGTGGGTGTGCGCCGGCCCTGGACCCTTGCGCGCCGTCCCGCGGACCACCTCCGGGGCCCGCCGGGCCGCCCGGGCCGCCGCCTCGCCGCGGCGGATCTGCTCGACCACCCCGAGCAGCCGGGGCATGGGCAGCCGCGGCGCCGCGAGCGGGTCGAGGCTGCGGCTGGCCACCGGCACCCGGGCCGGCGCCCGCCGGGTCTTCGGCCGGGCGAGCACCGCCGCGCCGCCGGCGTCCTCGGGCACCGGCGCGTAGCCGGCGTCGCGCAGCGCGGTCAGCATGCGGTTCACCTGGTACGGGGTGACCAGCACCGTGGGGGCCAGCCGCCGGAAGGCCAGCGCCTCCAGCCGCTTGTCGGCCTGCACCTCGGTGAGCAGCGCCTCGTCGTCGCTGCGCACGTAGCCGCCGGCCGTGCCGACGCGCAGCCCGCCGTGCTTGCGGGCCACGTCGTCCACCAGGTAGCTGAGCCCCTGCGGCACCGGGGTGCGCGACCGGCGGCGGAACAGCGCGTGCAGGTCGTCGGCGGAGTAGCCGGCGTCCAGGGCCCGCCGCACGCTGGCCGTGGTGACCCGGTACACGCTCGCCCCGCCGGCCGACTCGTGCTCGGCCACCACGTCCAGTTCGGCGGCGAGCGCCGGATCGGGCGGGCCGGGCACCACGACGGTCAGGTCGGCCTGCACGAGGAAGTGGTCGACGGGGGCGGGCAGCAGCGCGTCGAGCGCGCGGACGGCGGTGGACGGCTCGCCCGACTCGGCGTCCGAGTAGAGCCCGAGCGGGTCCTCGCCCCGCTCGTCGTCGGTCAGCTCGGCCAGCAGCAGCCGCCCGTACGAGGTGAGCGCCCCGAGCCCGGTCACCCCGAGCTGGGCGGCCTCGGCCAGCACCTCGCGGTGCGCGGCCTCCCGGCCCCGGGCCCGCCGGGGTGCCCGCCAGTCCAGCAGCTCCAGCACCTCGTCGGGGGTGGGGGCGGTCGCCGGGGCCAGGTCGGCCAGCACGGCGAGCACCGAGCGCCTCGCGGCCGGCGCGCCGGCCCGTTCCGCCTCGGCGGAGAGCACCGAGATGGGCCGGTCGCGGTCGTCGCGCTGCCCGACCAGGCCCACCTGGCGGGTCATGGTCAGCCAGGCCCGGGCCAGCTGCTCCCAGCGCTGGGCCAGCGAGGCGGCCCGCCACACCTCGTAGCCGCCGGTGGGCAGGATCTGCTGGTCACCCCCGTAGCGGGCGGTGACCGTGCCGGTGAGGTCGAGCTCGCCGAGCAGCCCGGCCGCGTACGCCACCTCGAAGATCAGCGCGGTGGTCGGGTCGTCCAGCCCGAGACCGCGGGCCAGCCGGCGCAGGTCCCGGACGCCCACACCGCCGGAGCGCAGCACCGGGGCGGGCTCGGCGGCCAGGGCCTCCAGCAGCGCCTCGGTGTGCCGGACCACCTCCATGGTCTGCCCGGCGCCGGCCGAGTCGACGGCCTTGGCCTCGCGGGGCGGGCTCGACACCAGCGGCGGGCTGGTGCGCAGCGGGCCGAGCGGGCCGCTGTCCCGGCGCAGCAGTTGCGCCACCTCGCGGGGCAGCTCGACGGTGCCGCCGCCCTTCACGGCCGACATCCGGACCAGCAGCCGGTGCTCGACCAGCCAGCGGATCGGGGAGCCGGTGGCCGCGCCGCCGTTGACCAGGTCCGGCGGGAGGACGTCCTCCTCACCGGTGGCGGGGGCGTCCAGCGCGCCCGCGGGCACGGTGCCGACCGGCGGGCCGGCGGCGAGCCGGTCCAGGATCGCCCGGGCCGAGGGCGGCGCGGACAGCAGCGTCCGCCGCAGCTTCGCCGGGTCCGCGCAGACGGCCGCCGCGCGCGGGTCCAGCTCCGCGGCCGGCCGGCCGAGCCCCGCCGGGTACGGGGACACCTCGTCGACGCCGCCCACCACGTGCAGGTCGTGCTCCGGCCCGTACAGCAGGAAGAGCGCGCGGAGCTTGTTCACGGCGTCGCGGACGGTGGCCGGGGCGGGCGGGTGCGGGCCGGCGGTGGCCAGGGCCAGGATCGCCTCGGTGCTGGTGCCGCTGCCCTCCGGGTCCCGGGTGAGCCGGGCGGCGTCCAGGATCAGGAGGGTGAACTGGTCCAGCCCGTCGAGCGCCCGGGCCACGGAGACCCGCGACTGGGCGCGGATGGCGAGGGCGGAGACGTCTGCCGGCACGGGCACGACGAGGTCCGGCCGCATCTGGAGGAGGGCGGCCAGGGACTCGTCGGGGAGGGTCCGCAGGTGGTCGGCGAGTGAGGTGGTCATCGTCGTTCCACGCTAGCCCGGCCGGGGGCCGTCCCGCCCGTCGGACGGGTACGTTCTCGGCATGCCCCCGCTCATGGTCGGATTCGACCTCGACATGACCCTGGTCGACTCGCGCCCCGGCATCGCGGCCGCCTACCGGGCGCTCACCGCGCTGACCGGCGTGCCGGTCGACGCCGACCTGGCGGTCTCCCGCCTCGGGCCGCCGCTGCGCACCGAGATCGCCCACTGGTTCCGGCCAGAGCAGGTCGACGAGGCGGTCGGTACGTTCCGCGAGCTCTACCCGGCGTACGCGATCACCCCGACCCTGCCCATGCCGGGCGCGGAGGCCGCCATCGGTGCGGTGCACGGGCGCGGCGGCCGCGTCATGGTGGTGACCTCCAAGCTCGGCCGGCTCGCGAAGCTGCACCTGGACCACCTCGGCCTCGCCGTCGACGAGCTGGTCGGCGACCTGTTCGCCGAGCAGAAGGCGACCGCGCTGCGGGAGCACGGCGGGACCCTCTACGTGGGCGATCACGTGGCCGACATGGCCGCCGCGCAAGCTGCGGGAATCCCAGGCGTGGGAGTGGCGACCGGCCCATGCACGAAAGACGAGCTGAGCGCCGCCGGAGCGCACGTGGTGCTGGATGATCTCACCGGATTCCCGGGGGCGCTGGACCGGATCATCGGGCTAGCCTGGGAGGGGTAGAGGTTCCGAGCGAAGCAGGGGTTTCACGTGCCGACGGGTCGAGTGAAGTGGTATGACGCGGCCAAGGGATACGGGTTCGTCACCAGCGACGAGGGTGGCGACGTGTTCCTGCCCAAGGGCGCGCTACCGGCGGGTGTCGCCGACCTGAAGGGCGGCCAGCGGGTCGATTTCAGCGTGGTCGACAGCCGGCGGGGCGCCCAGGCCATGGGGGTCAAGCTGCTGGAGGCGCCGCCCTCGGTGGCGGAGCTGCGCCGCCGGCCGGCCGAGGAGCTGCACGGCCTGGTCGAAGACATGATCAAGGTGCTGGAGGCGAAGGTCCAGCCGGACCTGCGCCGGGGCCGCTTCCCGGACCGGAAGACCGCGCAGAAGATCGCTCAGCTGGTCCACGCCGTGGCGCGCGAGCTGGAGGTCTGAGGGACGAGCCCGGCGTCGGCGGCCCGGCCCAGCAGCGCCTCCACGGCGGCGAAGCCGGCCTCTCCCAGGTCGGCGGTGAACTCGTTGACGTAGAGGCCGATGTGCCGGTCCACCACGTCGAGCTCCATCTCCTGCGCGTGCGCGAGCACGTACTCCCGGCTGGCCTCCGGGTCGGCCCACGCCTGCCGGACCGACTCGCGGATCCAGGCGGCCGCCTCGACCGGGTCGACAGCGCCCTTGCGGGCCAGGATGGCGCCGAGCGGGATCGGCAGCCCCGTGTCGCCCTCCCACCACTCGCCCAGGTCGACAAGGGCGGTCAACCCGTGCCGCGGGTAGGTGAAGCGCGCCTCGTGGATCACCAGCCCGGCGTCGTACCGCCCGGCCGCCACGCCGGGCATGATCTCGTGGAACGGCACCACCTCGATCCGCGCCGGCGCCTGGTCGGCCGCCCAGAGCCGGAACAGCAGGTACGCCGTGGTCCGCTCACCCGGCACCGCCACCGTCGCCCCGGACAGGTCCTCCCGGTCGCCGCGGGTGAGCACCAGCGGCCCGCAGCCCCGGCCCAGCGCGCCCCCGCAGGGCAGCAGGTGGTAGTCGTCGAGCAGCCACGGCAGCGCCGCGTAGCTCACCTTCACGAGGTCGAACGCCCCGCGCTCGGCGGCCGTGTTCGTGACGTCCACGTCGGCGTAGGTCACCTCGACCGGCGGCGCGCCGGGCACCCGGCCGTGCACCAGGGCGTCGAAGACGAACGTGTCGTTGGGGCAGGGCGAGATCGCCAGGGAGAGCGCCACGCCCCCACCGTAACCCCGCGGGGTTCTGGCCCCGCCAGTCGGGCGAGCGCGTGTGACCTGCGGTGGGAATCGGATCGCGTCAGCGGGGACCGTCGTGTGATCGTTGCCGCATGCCTCAGCCGCTCCTGCGGACCGACCGCCTGCTGCTCGTACCCCTCGCCGACCGGCACCTCGACCTGGAGGTCGAACTCGACTCCGACCCGGAGGTGCTCCGCTACCTCGTCGGCCGGGCGCGATCCCGGGACGAGGTGATCGACTCGCACGCGCAGCGGATGGCGCTGGCCGGCACGGTGGACGGCCTGGGCTTCTGGATGGCGTTCGGTACCGAGGGCGGCGCGCCCGGCTCGACACCGCCGGCGGGTGAGGACGACGGCGAGTTCGTCGGGCTCATGATGCTTCCGCCGGCGCACGGCCCCGACCAGCCCGACGACCCCACAGTCGCCGAACTGGGCTACCGCCTCCTTCGCCGGCACTGGCGCAAGGGCCTGGCCAGTGAGGCGTCCCGGGCGCTGCTGCGGCATGCCTTCGACACCGTCGGGCAGAGCCGGGTGATCGCGCAGACCATGGCCGTGAACACCGGGTCCCGACGCGTCATGGAGGCCGTCGGCATGCGGCACGTGCGCACGTTCTTCCCGCCCTTCGACGACCCGCTGCCCGGGTCCGATCAGGGCGAGGTCGAGTACGAGATGACCCGCGAGACGTGGAACGCGGGCCTCCACGCGGTGAACCGTGACGAATGAGGGCTCAGATCTGGTGCAGCCAGGCCACGAACAGCACCGCCGCGGCCCCGCACGCCAGCAGTGCCACCGGCACCACCCACGCGCCACCCCGCTCGCCGGCCAGGTGGGCCGTCCAGCGCCGGTGCAGCAGGGCGAGGCCGGACATCGCCGCCAGCCCGGCGAGCGCGAACGGCACCCCCACGAGGAAGTGCGCCAGCCAGGCCCCGCCCCTGGTGGGGCCGCCCCACGAGGTGTCGTACGGGCCGCCGTCCACCACGCCGTACAGCACGCCGCGGGCCACGAACAGCGCCTCGATCCCGAGCGGGATGACGGCCAGCACCCCGAGCACCAGCCCCATGAGCGCGTTGCCCGCCACCGGCAGGGCCCGCACCGGCTGGGTGGCCGGTTGCCTGCGCAGCCGCTGCCAGCGGCCGGAGAGCCGGGCCGCCGCCGCGGGCCGGCCGGCCAGGACCAGGCCCAGCCCGGCGAGGCTCACCACCGCCAGCCCGCCGCAGTAGACGGCGTCGAGGAGTACGCCACGGGCGTGGCCGGACCAGTCTGTGCGTACCTGGGTGATCGTCATGAGGGCGACGCTACGGAGAGCGGTGGTGCCGGCACATCGCCGCGCGGAGCCAACCTCGGGTGGCTCCCGGGTATGACATCGGAGGACGCGAGATCCCCCGTCAGCGCCACGCGCCCGCCGGGCCGGCGTCGCTAGGCTCGCCGGTGATGCGGACCGGTCGGATCATCGAGCACGGGTGGCGCGGGTTACGGACCGTCGTGACCGCGACCGACCCGGCGCCGTCCTGGCTGGCCGGGCGGCCCGCTGCCGTACGCCGGGCGGTCGTCGTGCTGCTCGCCACCGCCACCGTCGTGGGGTTCCCGTTGTGCGCGGCGCTCGCCGCCCGGGCGCATCCCGGCGCGGACGGCTGGGTCACCCTCGTCGGCCTGGCCGAGGTGGCGCCGCTCGCGCTGCTGGTCCGGCACCCGCTGCTGGCCTGGCGGGTCGGCTGGCTGGCCGCCCTGCTCACCCCCCTCGCCCCCGGCGACCCCTGGGGAAGCTGGGCGTGGGACCCGCCGCAGATCCCGGTGTTCGTGCTGGCGTTCACCGTGGCCGCGCTGCGCTACGGCCGGCCGGCACTGTGGACGATGTACGCGCTGATGGTGGCCGTGCTGTGGGTGTGGATCCCCGGCCCGGACAGCGTCGGCGGCACGCTGGCGCTGGGCGCGTACGCGGTCCTGCTCGACGCGCTCGCCGGCCGCGCCGGGGCCCGCCGCGCCCTGCACGAGCAGGCCGAACTGACCCGCGCCGAGTACGCCCGCCGGGCCGCCCTCGAGGAGCGCGCCCGCATCGCCCGGGAGTTGCACGACGTGGTCGCCCACCACATGTCGCTCATCGCCGTGCAGGCCGAGACCGCGCCGTACCGGCACGACGCGGTGCCCGAGCCGGTGCGCGCCGAGTTCGCCTCGATCAGCGCTGGCGCCCGCGAGGCCCTGGCTGACATGCGCCGCCTGCTGGGCACGCTGCGCGGCGCCGACCCGCCGGAGCGGGCACCCCAGCCCGGCCTGGACGACCTGCCCGCCCTCGTCGAGGGCGCGCGCCGGGCCGGCGTGCCGGTCACCCTCGACACCGCCGGGATCGCCGGGGTGCCGGCCACCGTCGGCCTGTGCGCGTACCGCGTCGTGCAGGAGTCGCTGTCCAACGCCGCCCGGCACGCCGGCCAGGCTCCGGTGGCCGTCACCGTGCGCCGCGACGGCGACCTGCTGCGGGTCAGCGTCGTCAACGCCGCGCCGGACGTGCCGCCGCCGCCCCGTACCGGCGGGCACGGCCTGGCCGGCATGCGGGAGCGGGTCACCCTCCTGGGTGGCACCCTCTCGGCCGGCCTCGACGGCGCGGGCGGCTTCGCCGTCGAGGCCACCTTCCCGTGCGCCGACGACCCCGAGGACGTGTCGTGACGACAACCGTGCTGATCGTCGACGACCAGGCGATGGTGCGCGAGGGCTTCGGCGCGCTGCTGGCCGCCCAGCCCGACCTCACCGTGGTCGGCGGCGCCGCCGACGGGCTGGAGGCCGTCACGCTGGCCCGCCGGCTCCGGCCCGACGTCGTGCTCATGGACGTGCGGATGCCGCGGCTGGACGGGCTCGCCGCGACCCGGCTGCTGCTCGACGCCCCGCCGCCGGCGCACCGGCCCAGGGTGCTCATGCTCACCACGTTCGACCTCGACGACTACGTCTACGAGGCGCTGCGCGCCGGTGCCTCCGGCTTCCTGCTCAAGGACGCGCCGGCCAGCGAACTGGTGCAGGCGGTACGGGTGGTGGCGGCCGGCGACGCGTTGCTCGCCCCGTCGGTCACCCGCCGGCTGATCGAGCGCTTCACCCGGCAGTCACCCGGCCCCCGCAACCGGCCGGCCGCCCTCGACACGCTCACCCCGCGCGAGGTGGAGGTGCTCGTGCTCATGGCGCGCGGCAGGTCCAACCAGGAGATCGCGGCCGACCTCGTCATCGCCGAACAGACCGTCAAGACCCACGTGAGCCGGATCCTCACCAAGCTCGACCGGCGCGACCGGGTCCAGGCCGTCGTCTACGCGTACGAGTCCGGGCTCGTCGTCCCCGGCGAGTGACCTCAGCGGAGGGCGGCGGCCGCCGCGGTGAGCGCCGCGAACGCCTCGCGCATCCGCCACGACCCGCGGTCGCGGGGGCCGATCGGGTTGGACACCGTGCGCAGCTCGGCGAAGGGCAGGCCGGCCTGGGTGGCGGCGACGGCGACGCCGTACCCTTCCATGGCCTCGGCCACGGCGTCGGGGTGCCGGTCGGCGAGGGCCGCGGTGCTCGCGGCGGTGCCGGTCACCGTGCTGATCGTGAGCACCGCGCCGACGGTGGCCGCCGGGAGGGCGGTCCGCAGGGCGCCCAGCAGGCCCGGGTCGGCGGGTACGACGCTGCCGCCGCCCAGCAGCTCGGCCGGCATGCCCAGGTCCTCCACGGGGATGAAGCCGGTGGGCGACTCGGCGCCCAGGTCGGCGGCGACGCTGCGGGTGGCCAGGACGGTGCCGCCGACCGGTGCCCGGTCCACGAAGCCGCCCGCGATGCCCGCGCTGACCACCGCCCGGTACGGCCGCCCGGCACCCTCGGCGAGCGCCAGGAGCCGGGCGGTGGCCGCGCCGGCGACGGCGGGGCCGACACCGACCGGCAGGACGGTGACCGTGGGATCGGTGAGGCCCGCCCGGACCGCGTCCGCCTCGGCGGGTACCGCGGTCACCACCAGCAACCCGCTCACGCCACGGGCCCCCGGGGCTCCCGGCGGTTCTCGTCCTCGGTGCCGCCCGGCCCGCCCACCGAGGAGGACGGGCGGTAGATGTGGAACCCGGGCGGGGCCAGCTCGTCGTCGTCGACCGGCGGGGGCGGGTCGGCCCGGTGCGGGGCCGGCGAGGTGGGGGCCGGGTCGTCGAACTCCGCCTCGTGGGCCAGTTCGTCGTCGCCGAGCGGGCGGCCGACCAGGTGCTCGCCGCGCAGCCGGGTCGCCACCAGCACCCCGCGGGCGGCCACCAGCGCGGCCACGCCGGCGGCCACCGCCACGCCGATCCGGCCGGTGAACGGGACCAGCCCGAGGCCGCCGCCGGCCACGAAGGCGAGCATCAGCACGGTCTCCGAGTGGGCGAAGGAACTGGCCCGCAGCCGCTCCGGGATGCGCTCCTGGATCGAGGCGTCGACCGCGAGCTTGGCGATCCCGCTGAACAGGGAGGCGACCAGGCAGAGCAGTGCCACCAGGGGCAGCGAGAACTTCAGCGCGGCGAGCACCGCCACGCCGGCCACGATGATCGTGCCGCTGGACTGGATCGCGGTCGGGCGGTGGATGTGCAGCCGGGTGCCGATCGCGGTGGCCAGGAAGCTGCCCACCGCCAGCGCGCCGCCGACCAGGCCCAGCGCGCCCTGGGCGCCCAGGTTCCGGCCGAAGAAGTCGGTCGTGAGGTCGCCGGCCTTGATCGCGAAGGCCAGGAAGAGCAGCAGGAAGCCGTAGAGCCCGCGCAGCGCCGCCGAGCCGATCAGGGTGGCGATCACCAGCCGGCCGGCCGGCCGGCCCCGGCCCAGCGGGCGTTCCCCGTCCCGGCGGCGCAGCGCCCGCAGCGGACGCGGCACCCGCTCCGGCGGCTCCGAGTCCGCCCGCGGCGGCAGCCGGAGCGAGATCACCATGCCGATCAGGAAGATCAGCGAGGCGACCCGGAGCGGCCACTGCGGCCCGAACCAGAACGCGGCCAGCCCGATCGGCGCGACCAGCGCGCCGGCCACCGTGCCGTAGACGCTCGCCCGGGCGCCCGCCTGGGACAGCCCGAGCCCCTCGGGCAGCAGCCGGGGCACCGCCGCGGAGCGGGCCACCCCGTACGCCCGGGAGAGGGCGAGCACGCCGAACGCGGCCGGGTAGAGCCCGAAGCCGCCGATGTAGTCGGAGATCAACCAGGCCAGGAAGGCGCGGCCGAGCATGGTGGCGGCCAGCGCGTACCGGCGGCCGTGCCGGAAGTGGTCCAGCAGCGGGCCGACCACGGGGGCGAGCATGGCGAACGGGACCATGGTCACCAGCAGGTAGAGCGCGACCTTGTTGCGGGCCTCGCCCAGTGGCACGTCGAAGAAGATCGTCCCGGCCAGGCCGATGGCGATCAGGGTGTCCCCGGCGCAGGAGAGGGCGTGCAGGTCGAAGAGGCGGACCATGCCGACCTCGTTGCCGGCGCTGCGGGCGCGGGCCGTCCCGGCCCGCCGGGTCATCCACCGCCCGCCGTGCAGCGAGCCCCGGAGCAGCAGGCGGGTGGCGCGGATGCCGGTGCCGACGGTACGCCCGAGGACGGACCGGCCGGAGCGGGAGGACAGCGGCATGCGTCCCATCCTCGCCCATCTCATCCACGTGCGCCGCACCACCCGGGGAGAACGACACCGGGGAGTGCCTGTGACTCCACCGCCGGCATGGGGAACAATGGTCCGGTGACCAGGCCCGCCTCCGCCCGCGCTCCCCGGCTCGACCAGGTGTGCGCCGCCGCCGTTGACGTGGCCCGCGCTGCCATCACCGAGGTCGACCCCGCCGACGTCGGCGACCACCTCCAGGCCGTCGCCGAGGGCGACCGGCTCGTCACGCACTACTTCGAGTGCCGCCTTGCCGGCTACCGGGGCTGGCGCTGGGCCGTCACGGTGACCCGGGTGCCGCGCAGCCGCACGGTCACCATCTGCGAGACGGTGCTGCTGCCGGGCGGCGACGCGCTGCTCGCCCCTGGCTGGCTGCCCTGGCAGGAGCGGCTCAAGCCGGGCGACCTGGGCCCCGGCGACCTGCTGCCCACTCCGGCGGACGACGAGCGGCTCGCCCCCGGCTACCTGCTCTCCGACGACCCCGCCGTGGAGGAGACCGCCTGGGAGCTCGGCCTCGGCCGGGCCCGGGTGCTGTCCCGCGAGGGTCGCACCGAGGCGGCCCAGCGCTGGTACGACGGCGACCACGGCCCCGATGCCGCGATCTCGGTGGCCGCGCCGGCCGCCGCCCGCTGTGGCACCTGCGGCTTCTACCTGCCGCTCGCCGGCGCGCTGCGGCAGTCCTTCGGCGCCTGCGGCAACTTCTACGCCCCCGACGACGGCCGGGTCGTCAGCGCCGACCACGGCTGCGGCGCCCACTCGGAGACGCTCGTCGAGGCGGCCGAGAGCCCGGTCGACGAGTTGCCCACGGTCTACGACGACAGCGCGGTGGAAGCGGTGTCGGTGAGCCGGGCCCCGGGCTCGGTGGAGGCGGCCGAGCCGGCGGAGCCGTACGGCCACCCCTGACGGGTCAGCACTGAGCGGTCAGCCCTGACGGGCGGTGGCCGCCCGGCGGCGACGCCGGTTGGCGTCGTGCCGCATCATCACGGCCAGCCCGGGAAAGCCCCACAGGAAACCGGCGAGGCAGGTCCAGAGCCAGTTCTCGTGCCCGTGCTCGGTGAGCCAGTCGCGGAAGAAGAGCAGCAGCACCAGACCGGCCACCGCCCAGACGACCAGCCCGGCGACGGCGATCGGCACCATCGGCGGGTCGAGCGGCTCGGGCCGCGGTTGTTGCTCCTGGGGCACGCGCCCAGCGTACGCGATCGTTCTTCCCTGCCCGTGAGTGATCTGGGACGATGCGCGCGACAACCGGTCGATCAATATGTGAGGACCCGATGGCCATAGCGCCGCCGCCGGACCACGGCACCCCACCCGATCCCGCGCACCCGCGCAACGCCTTCGACCGCTTCTTCGAGATATCCGCCCGGCGGTCGACGCCGGGCCGCGAGGTCCGGGGCGGTCTGGCCACGTTCTTCACGATGGCGTACATCGTGGTGTTGAACCCCCTGATCCTGGGCAGCGCCGTCGACGGCGACGGCCGCAAGCTCGCCATCCCGGCGCTGGCGGCGGCCACCGCGCTGGTCGCCGGCGTGATGACCATCCTCATGGGCGTGGTGGCCCGGTTCCCCATCGCGCTGGCCGCCGGGCTGGGCGTGAACGCGCTCGTCGCGTTCGAGATCGCGCCGCAGATGACCTGGGCGGACGCCATGGGTCTCGTGGTGATCGAGGGTGTGCTCATCGGCATCCTCGTGCTCACCGGGCTGCGTACCGCGGTGTTCCGCTCGGTGCCGACCCAGCTCAAGACGGCCATCGGCGTGGGCATCGGCCTCTTCCTGACCATCATCGGCCTGGTCGACGCCGGCTTCGTCCGGCGCGTGCCGGACGTCGCGAACACGACCGTGCCCGTCGGGCTGGGCATCAGCGGCAAGATCGTCAGCTGGCCCCTGCTGGTCTTCGTCGTGGGCCTGCTGCTCACACTGGTGCTGGTGGTACGCCGGATCCGCGGCGCGATCCTCATCGGCATCCTGGTCTCCACCGTGCTGGCGATCATCGTGGAGGCGGTCGGCAACATCGGGCCGTCCTTCGTCAACGGGAAGCCCAACCCCAAGGGCTGGGCGTTGAACGTGCCCGAACTGCCGAAGAAGGTCGTGGACGTCCCCGACCTCTCCCTGCTCGGCAACTTCAACGTGCTGGACTCGTGGACCCGGGTCGGCTGGCTGGTCCCGCTGATGTTCGTGTTCACCCTGCTCATCACGGACTTCTTCGACACGATGGGCACGATGGTCGCCATCGGCCAGGAGGGCGACATGCTCGACGAGCGGGGCACCCCGCCGCGGGCCCGGGAGATCCTGCTCGTCGACTCGATCGCCGCCGCCGCGGGTGGCGCGGCCTCGGTGTCGAGCAACACGTCGTACATCGAGAGCGCGGCCGGTGTCGCGGAGGGCGCCCGGACCGGGGTGGCCAACCTGGTCACCGGCGGCCTGTTCCTGCTGGCCATGTTCCTGGCGCCGCTGTCGGTGGTGGTGCCCTTCGAGGCCGCGTCGACGGCGCTCGTGGTGGTCGGCTTCCTCATGATGACGGCGGTCCGCACCATCGACTGGACCGACTACGAGATCGCCATCCCGGCGTTCCTCACCATCGTGCTGATGCCCTTCACCTACTCGATCTCGAACGGCATCGGCGCGGGCGTGATCACCTTCGTTCTGCTGAAGCTCGCGAAGGGCAAGGTCCGCGAGGTCCACCCCCTGCTGTACGGAGTGGCCGCCCTGTTCATCCTTTACTTCCTGCGCGGGCCGATCGAGGCCGTGGTGCTCTGAAGTCGCTGGTGAGCCTGGTCATATCGGATGTCGTTAGCCAGGCTCATTAGTTAAGCTAACTACTGTGACGGAGCGGACGGTGACGGCGAAACGCGTGCCACCGGCGCAGCTGGCCCCTCAGCTGCGTGATGCGATCACCCGACTCAACCGGCGGGTCCGGCAGGCCCGACCGGTCGGTGACCTCACGGTCACCCAGCTCTCGGCGCTCACCAGCCTCAAGCTGGCGGGCGCCCTGACACCCCGGGAGCTGGCCGATGTCGAGCGGGTGCAGCCGCCCACGATGACGAAGATCGTCGCGAAGCTGGAGGAGCGCGGCCTCGTGCAGCGCACCCCCCACCCGACCGACGGACGGCAGGTCATCCTGGCGGCGACCGAGGGGGGACGGGCCGTGCTCGACCAGTTCGAGCGGGCCCGCAACGAGTGGCTGGCCAGCCGGTTGGCCGCGCTGACCGAGGAGGAACGCGACACGCTGAGTCGTGCCGCCGACATCCTCCAAGGCATCGCTCGCGCCTGAACGGGTACCCGCGTCCCGCGGTCCGCTTCGTCCGTTGTGGATGAGGCGTACTTGATCGCGAGGAGGCGCACCTAGAGTGCAGGCCAAGCTGAGCACGATGTTCCAGTCCCTACGAGTCCGTAACTACCGACTCTTCGCCACCGGGCAGCTGATCAAGTTGATCGGCGTCTGGATGATGTTCATCGCCCAGGACTGGCTCGTCCTCGAGCTCAGCGACAACTCCGCGACCGCGCTCGGCGTGGTCACCGCGTTGCAGTTCACCCCCGTGCTCCTGCTGACCCTGCTCTCCGGCCGCCTCGCCGACCGCTACGACAAGCGGATGCTGCTCTTCGTCGCCAACGCGTTCTGGACCGCGCTGGCGCTGGTGATGAGCATCCTGGTGATCACCGGTCTGGTGCAGCTCTGGCACGTCTTCGCGTTCGCCGCCCTGCTCGGCGTCGCCAACGCCGTGGAGACCCCGGTCCGGCAGGCGTTCGTCTCCGAACTGGTCGGCGTGCCGCTGCTGCCGAACGCGCTCTCCCTCAACGCGGCCACCTTCAACTCGGCGCGGATCGTCGGCCCGGCCGTCGCCGGCCTGGCCATCGCCGCCTTCGACGTCGGCCCGGTCTTCCTGTTCAGCGCGCTCAGCTCCATCGCCCCGCTGGTCAACGTCGTCCGGATGCGCGCCGCCGAGCTGCACCGCAAGGACCTGCCGCCGGCCGGCCAGCGCGACCAGGCCAAGGTCGTGGACGGCCTCCGGTACGTGGCGCGCCGCCCCGACCTCCTGCTGCCGATGGTCGTCATGTCGGTCATCGGGATGAGCCTGTTCAACTTCCAGCTCACCCTCGCGGCGCTGGCCAAGACCGTGTTCAACACCGGCGCCGCCTCGTTCGGCCTGTTCAGCACGGCGCTGGCGGTCGGCGCCCTGGTCGGCGCCCTCGCCGGCACCGGGCGGCGCAGCCGGCCCTCGGTCTGGCTGGTGCTCGGCGCGGCGGTCGGCTGCGCCAGCTTCGGCACGCTCGTCGGGCTCGCCCCGGCGTACTGGCTGGTGGTCGCGCTGCTGCTGCCCACCGGGTTCTTCATGGTGTTCTTCGCCCAGGCCGCCAACCAGCGGGTCCAGCTCGGCGTCGACGCCGCCTTCCGGGGCCGGGTCATGGCGCTCTGGGTGCTCGTCTTCCTCGGCACCAACCCGGTCGGCGCGCCGATCATCGGCTGGGTGGCCGAGACCTACGGCGCCGGCGCGAGCATCTGGATCGGTGGCCTCCTCTCGCTGGCCGCCGCGCTGCTGGCGCTCACCTGGCAGCTGCGCCGCTCCGGCGCCCGGCTGCGGATGCGGGTGCTGCCCATGCCGCGCTTCTACGTGGTGTCGCCCGGGGCCGAGTGACCCGCCGACCGCCCGAAGGACCGGTTCCCGCCCATGGGGACCGGTCCTTCCTCATTCATTCGCGTCCGGATCTCGCCAATCGGGTGGCGGGCGGGGACAACGAGGCTTAGCGTCGATACGTGGGAGTGGGGCGGGGACTGCTGCTGATGCTGGCGATCCTCGCTGTCTGCTGTCTGCCGGCCCTGTTCGCGCTGGTCTTCTGCGCCGACGAGATCCTCGACCGGGTGGCCTGCGGGTGGGCCGAGTGGCGCGAGCAGCGCCGGGAACGCCGCACCATCGCCCGGCTGGACCGGGCCATCGAGGCCGAGTCGCTCACCCGGGACATCGACCTCACCGAGTTCGACCGGGCGGACCGCCGCCCGCTGGAACAGCTCGCCACCGACCTCCGCCGCCTCGGCGGCCACCGGCTCGCCGCCAGCGACCGCTCGGTGGTGTGGCACGGCGCGGTCATCGACGCGTACGACGAGCGGCTCCGGGCCGCCTGCGGGGCGCTGGGCATCGCCGAGCACCTGACCGAACTGGAGGGCGTCGACCGGGAGATCGAACGGGTACGCGTCGAGGGCCTCCTGCACGCCGCCGGGCTGACCCTGCCCGCCGCCCGTCCCGGTCACCACCAGCGGCACCGCTGACAGGTGCGGCTCTTCGTCGCGGTCTACCCGCCGAAACCGGTGGTCGACGATCTGGGCGCCCAGGTGGCCCGGCTGCGCACCGGCGCCGCCTCCGCGGCCGGCACCAACGTCCGGCTGGCCGACCCGGCCAACGCCCACCTCACGCTGGCGTTCCTCGGCGACACTCCCGACGACCGGCTGGTCGACGTGGAGAGCGCGCTCGGCCTCGCCGCGCAGACGTTCCGCGACGCCCGGGGCAGCTCCCCGCGGCTGCGGCTCGGCGGCGGGGGCAGCTTCGGGCGCGGCCGGTTCACCGTGCTCTGGGTGGACGTACAAGGCGAGGTCGACGCGCTGGCCGTGCTCGCCCGGCTGATCCGTTCCGGCCTGCGCCGGGCGCGGCTGCCGCACGACGAGAAGCCGTTCCGGGCCCACCTGACCATCGCCCGCCCCGGCGACCGGATCGACCGCGCCGACGTGCTGGCCGACCGCGAAACCCTGCACGACTACCTGGGCCCGGAGTGGAGCGCCGACGAACTGGCCCTGGTCCGCAGCCACCCCGGCCCGAAGCCCACCTACGACCGCCTAGCCACCTGGCCCCTGTAACCCACCCCGCCCGGCCCCGCCCTCCCCCGCGATCTTGCACTTTGTGCCCCGACAAAAGGTCCAAACGACCCAGGTCGAGGGCACCAACTGCAAGATCGACGGGGAGAGGGCGACGGGCGAGGGCGAGGGCGGCGGGTGAGGGGGACTACCAGGCCCAGGCTTCCGGGCCGGGGCCGCCGTTGCCTACCGGCGGGAACAACTCGTCGAGCTTTTCCAGGGTCTGCTCGTCGAGCTTCACGTTCAGGGCGCCCAGGTTGCGGTCGAGCTGGTCCATGGTGCGCGGGCCGACGATCGGGGCGGTCACGCCCGGGCGGGAGAGGAGCCAGGCCAGGGCCACGTCGGCCGGGTCGTGGCCGAGGTCGGCGCAGAGCTTCTCGTACGCCTCGATGGTGGCCCGGTGCTCGGCCAGCGCGTCGGCCGACCGGCCGCTGGCGCCGCGGGCCGCGCCGCCCTCGGCCATCTTGCGGATGACACCGGAGAGCAGCCCGCCGTGCAGGGGCGACCAGGGGATGATGCCCAGCCCGTAGTGCTGCGCGGCCGGGATCACCTCCAGCTCGACGTGCCGGGTCATGAGGTTGTAGATGCTCTGCTCGGACACGAGGCCGAGGAAGTTGCGGCGGCCCGCCGCGGCCTGCGCCTGCGCGATGTGCCAGCCGGCGAAGTTGGACGAGCCGACGTAGAGGACCTTGCCCTGGGCGACCAGGGTCTCCATGGCCTGCCAGATCTCCTCCCACGGCGTGCTCCGGGAGACGTGGTGCATCTGGTAGAGGTCGATGGTGTCGGTCTGGAGCCGGCGCAGCGAGTCCTCGGCGGCCCGGATGATGTGCCGGGCGCTCAGGCCCTGCTCGTTGGGCCACTCGCCCATCTTGCCGTAGACCTTGGTGGCCAGGACGACCTTGTCCCGGCGCCCGCCGCCCTGCGCGAGCCAGCGGCCGATGATCTGCTCGGTGACGCCCTCACCGAGCTTCCAGCCGTAGACGTTGGCGGTGTCGAAGAAGTTGATCCCGTGTTCCAGCGCCCGGTCCATGATGGCGAAGCTGTCCGGCTCGGTCGTCTGCGGACCGAAGTTCATGGTGCCGAGGCAGAGCCGGCTCACCGACAGACCGGTGCGTCCCAGGTTCGTGTACTCCATGGGTCCACCCTGGCACGCGGGCACTTAGAGTGCCCACGACAACTCCAGCTCGGCGCGTCTGACGCCGCGCCGCGACCTGGAGCCGTCGGACGTTACCAGGGTGGACCGTCGATCAGGAGGACTCGCGGGCCGCCGGGCCGCTGCCGAAGAGGACGTCGTCCCAGCTCGGCAGCCGCTTGCGGGGCTTGCCACCGGCCTCGGTGGACTCGGTGCCGCTGCCGCCGGTCGCCGCCGGAGCACCGGTGCGCCGCGGCCGGAGCACGGCCAGCGACGGCACGGCCGGGATCTCCTTCGGCGCGTCCGAGTCGTCGTCGAACGCGGAGCCCTGGCCGCCGCCGAGCAGCGCGGCCGCGCCCCCGGTGACCGCCCGCTGGCGGGGTGCGTCGGGCCCGGCCAGCGCGGCCGGCGAGCGGGTGTCCAGGCCGCGGCCGGACGTGCCGCCGAGCGGCCGGTCCAGCGAGGCGAGCAGCGCGTCGCGGCCGGCGCGGATCGGGTCCCGCCCCGGACGGGCGTGCTCGGCCGGCGACGGCAGGCCGTGCCCGCCCCGGCCCGGCTCGCCGCGCGACGGGCCGGGCAGCGCGTGGCCGCCCCGCTCCGGCGCCGGCTCCTGGCCGAGGATCGGCGTGGGCCGCTCGGCGCACAGGTACTGCGCCATGTCGTCGTGCGGGGTGACGTTCTGCCGGAGCTTGTCGAGGTCCCAGACCGCCTGCGCGGTGGCCTTGCCCGACGGCCAGGTGGCGATGATGCGCCAGGTGCCGTCGTCGCGCCGGTAGGCGTCCCACGAGATCTTCTCGGTGTCGATCCCGTGCTGGGCCAGCCGGCCGTTGACGACCTCGGCCAGCGGGGTCGGCTTCTCGGCGCCCTTGAGCCGGGTGCGCCGCGCGTGCTGGGCGAGCATGGCCCGCTCCTGGAGCACCGGGCCCGCGTAGCGCAGCACCCGGTCGACCGGCACGCCGGCGATCCGGGCGACGTCCTCCGCGGACTCGCCGGAACGGATCCGGGCCTGGATGTCCCGCGGGGAGAGCGACGGGGTGGGATCGGCGGCGGACGGCACGACCGCGAGGGGCGTGGCGCCCGGCTCGGCGTGCAGCGCCGAGGCGATGCGCTCGTCGATGGGCAGGGCGAGCAGGCGCCCGACCTCGTCGGCGAGCACCAGAGCCTGGCCGTCCTCCGAGAGGGCGACGAAGCGTACTGGGCGCATGGGCTTGCCTCCGTCCCGCTTCGCTGGCCGTCACGCCACGAGCCGGCCACCCGGGCGTCCTCGGACCACCGTACGCTCATCTACCCGAAGGTGGGGGATGCGACACCCGGCATGTTGCGACTGAGCTGCGGTGATGATCACGGTGGGTGGTCACCGGGGCCCCGATGACCACCCACCGTCACCGGGTGATCAGAGTCGCTCGACCACGTAGTCGATGGACGCGGTGAGCGCCTCCACGTCGGCCGGCTCGACCGCCGGGAAGAGCGCGACGCGCAGCTGGTTGCGGCCGAGCTTCCGGTAGGGCTCGGTGTCCACGATGCCGTTGGCGCGCAGCGCCTTGGCGATCGCGGTGGCGTCCACGCCGTCGGCGAAGTCGATCGTGGCGACCACGTTGGAGCGCAGCGCCGGGTCGGTCACGAACGGGGTGGCGAACGACGAGCGCTCCGCCCAGCCGTAGACGATGCCGGCGCTCTCGGCGGTGCGCTTGGCCGCCCAGGCCAGCCCACCCTGCGAGTTCATCCAGTCGGTCTGCTCGGCGGCCAGGAAGATCGTGGCCAGCGCCGGCGTGTTGTAGGTCTGCTCCAGCCGCGAGTTGTCGATAGCGGTGACCAGGTCGAGGAAGGCCGGGATGTAGCGGCCCGACTCCTTGATCTCGGTGGCCCGGGCCAGCGCGGCCGGCGACATGAGGGCCAGCCAGAGGCCGCCGTCGGAGCCGAAGCACTTCTGCGGCGCGAAGTAGTAGACGTCGGTCTCACCGACGTTGACCTCCAGGCCGCCGGCGCCGGAGGTGGCGTCGACGAGCAGCAGCGAGCCCTCGTCGGCGCCCGGCACCCGGCTGATCGGCACCGCCACGCCGGTGGAGGTCTCGTTGTGCGGGGTGGCGTAGACGTCCACGCCCGCCTCGGCGACCAGGGTCGGCGCGCTGCCCGCGTCGGACTTGCGCACGGTCGGCTCGCCCAGGAACGGCGCGTCCTTGACCGACTTGGCGAACTTGGCGCCGAACTCGCCGAAGCTGGCGAACTGGGCCCGGTCGCGGACCAGGCCGAAGGTGGCGACCTCCCAGAAGGCGGTGGTGCCGCCGTTGCCGAGCACCACCTCGTAGCCCTCTGGGAGGGAGAAGAACTCGGCGATGCCCCGGCGCAGCCGGGCCACCTGGTCGCGGACCGTCTTCTGCCGGTGCGAGGTGCCCAGGTAGCTGGTGGCGACGTCGGCGAGCGCGGAGACCGCCGCCGGACGGACCTTGGACGGCCCGCAGCCGAAGCGGCCGTCGGCGGGCCTGATGTCGTCGGGAATCCGGATGGTCGGTGCGTCAGCCACGGTTGTCTCGATCCTTCCGCATGGGCGAGGGCGGGCCCTTTCAGCGGGCGCGGAGCGACGGCGGCCACGCGCGGGCGCGCGGCGGAGCCGGGTCCGAGCCCGGTCCGGCGGCACTGCCGGCCTTCATCCTCGCACCCGCGCCACCCGGCCCGACGGCTGGTCCCAAGCTCCGGGGTGAGTCGTATGCCACACGCGAAGGGCCCCGACCTGGCGGCCGGGGCCCTTCGGGGCGGTTAACAGGGGCCCCCTCCTATACCGGAGGCGTTAACAGGGGGCCCTTCCTTACACCTCAGACGCCGTGCGGGATGGCGTCCCAGCCCTCGACCTCCTGCGGCTTCCGGCTGCCCGGGCCGACGTAGCGGGCCGACGGGCGGACCAGCCGCTGGAGCTTCTTCTGCTCCAGGATGTGTGCGGACCAACCGCCCATCCGGGCACAGGTGAACATCGAGGTGAACATGTGCGCCGGCACCTCGGCGAAGTCGAGCACCACGGCCGACCAGAACTCGACGTTGGTGGCGAGCACCCGGTCCGGACGGCGGGCCTGGAGCTCGGCCAGGGCGGCCTTCTCCAGCGCCTCGGCGATCTCGAAGCGCGGCGCGCCCAGTTCCTTGGCGGTGCGGCGGAGCACGCGGGCGCGCGGGTCCTCGGCCCGGTAGACCCGGTGGCCGAAGCCCATGAGCCGCTCGCCCCGGTCGAGGACGCCCTTGACGTAGCCCTCGGCGTCGCCGCTGCGCTCGACGGCCTCCAGCATGCTGAGCACCCGGGACGGCGCGCCGCCGTGCAGCGGGCCGGAGAGCGCGCCGATGCCGGAGGAGATGCAGGCGGCGGCGTCGGCGCCGGTGGAGGCGACGATCCGGGTGGTGAAGGTGGAGGCGTTCAGGCCGTGCTCGGCGGCCGAGATGAAGTAGGCGTCGACGGCCTTGACGTGCCGCGGGTCGGGCTCACCCCGCCAGCGCTTCATGAACCGCTCGACGATGGTCTCCGCCTTGTCGATCTCCTTCTGCGGCACGGCCGGCAGGCCGAGGCCGCGGGCGGACTGGGCCACGAAGGAGAGCGCGGTGACCGACACCCGGGCCAGGTCCTCGCGCGCCTGCTCGTCGGAGATGTCGAGAAGCTGGCTGAGCCCCCAGTACGGGGCCAGCATGGCGACCGCGGACTGCACGTCGACGCGGATGTCGCCGGAGTGCACCGGCACCGGGAACGGCTCCGCCGGCGGCAGGCCCGGGCCGAAGCGCCCGTCGACAAGCAGCGCCCAGACGTTGCCGAAGGAGACCTGACCGATCAGATCCTCGATGTCCACGCCGCGGTAGCGCAGCGCGCCACCCTCGCGGTCCGGTTCGGCGATCTCGGTCTCGAAGGCTACGACGCCCTCCAGGCCCGGTTTGAAGTCGGCCATGTCGTCTCCTGGCTTCCGGCGGTGGTGGTGGCCGCGCGGGCTCGACGGGCCCGCGGCTTAGGCGACCCTCAGGGATGTGTTCGGAACATCTTGCCTGCTCGGTAACCGGATTCGCGACCCGCGGCGACTGTGCGCCACATGACATCCCCGCCGGTGGACAAGCTCACGGGCTGGAGAAGACTGGGTGGTGGGGCCTGGCCAGCGTCGGGGGACGCCGGCATCCCCGGGAGAGGGACGACGAGAGTGACGGGCGACACACCTGCCCCGGCCGGTATGCGTAACGAGTACGCCGCCGACCTGGGCCTTTCCGAATCGGATCTCGCGCCGGACTGGCACACCCAGTTCGGGCGCTGGTTCGCGGACGCGGTGGCTCATCCGCTGCCCGAGCCGAACGCCATGGTGGTCGGGACCGCCGACGCGCAGGGGCGGCCGAGCGGCCGGACCGTGCTCCTCAAGGGGTACGACCCGGACGGCTTCGTCTTCTACACCAACTACGGCTCGCGCAAGGGCGGCGAGGCGACCGCGAACCCGTGGGCCAGCCTGGTCTTCCCCTGGTTCCCGATGCACCGCCAGGTGACGGTCACCGGGCGGGTCGAGCGGGTCGACCGGGCGGAGACCGAGGCGTACTTCGCCAGCCGGCCGCGCGGCTCCCAGCTGGGCGCCTGGGCCAGCACCCAGTCCGAGGTCGTGCCGGACCGGGCGGCGCTGGACGCGGCGTACCGGGCGGCGGCCGAGCGCTTCGCCGACGTGGACGAGATCCCCGCGCCGCCGCACTGGGGCGGGTTCCGGGTGCGCCCGGAGACGGTGGAGTTCTGGCAGGGCCGGGCCAGCCGGCTGCACGACCGGCTGCGGTTCCGGCGTACCGAGGGTGGGATCTGGGTCACCGAGCGGCTGGCCCCGTGACGGGGGTCAGGGAGGCCCGGCCGCGCGGAGCGCGCCGCTGGGCGATCGACCTGCGCCCGCTGGGCGTGCCCGCGTACCGCCGGGTGTGGCTCGGCAACGCGGTGGCCATGTTCGGTTTCCAGTTCACCGCCGTGGCGGTGCCGGTGGAGATGTTCGACCTGACCGGCGGCTCGTTCTGGGTCGGCCTGCTCGGGATCGCCGGCTTCCTGCCGCTGCTCGTCTTCGGGCTGTGGGGCGGGGCGGTAGCCGACGCCCGGGACCGGCGGCGTGTCCTGCTGGCCGGTGGCGGCCTGCTCTGGGCGTCGACCCTGGCGCTGCTCCTCCAGTCGCTGCTGCGGGTGGGCAGCCCCATGCTGCTGCTGGCCCTGGTCGCCGTGCAGTCGACCGCGTTCGCGATCACCTCGCCGGCCCGCAGCGCGATCCTGCCCCGCCTGGTGCCCGCCGACCTCGTGCCGGCGGCCAGCACGCTGAACTTCACCACGTTCACGGCGACCTCGGTCTTCGGGCCGCTGGCCGCCGGCCTGATCTTCGCCACCTGGCGCACCGATGCCGGGCTGCCCATCGCGTACGGCGTGGACGCGCTTCTCTTCACCGTGTCGCTCTGGGCCACGCTGCGGCTGCCGACCATGCCGCCCGAGCCGGACCCGGGCGGTGACGGCACGCCGCGCAGGGCCGGGCTGGCCAGCATCGTCGACGGGCTCCGCTACCTGGCCACCACGCCGGTGCTGCTGCTCTCCTTCGCCATCGACCTGATCGCCATGATCCTGGCCATGCCCCGGGCCCTCTTCCCCGAGCTGGCGCACCAGCGGTTCGGCGGCGGGGCGGCGGTCGGCTGGCTCTACAGCGCCATCGCCATCGGCGCCATGCTGGGCGGCCTCACCTCCGGCTGGATCGGCCGGGTGCGCCGGCAGGGGCTCGCGCTGGTGGTGGCCGTGGTCGGCTGGGGCGTGGCGATCGCCGCCGCCGGGCTGGCCCGCCAGCTCTGGCTGGTGGTGGCGCTGCTCGGCCTGGCCGGCGCCGCCGACCTGGTCAGCGCGACCCTGCGGCAGTCGATGCTGCTGGTCTACGCGCCGGACCGGATGCGCGGCCGGCTCCAGGGCGTCAACACGGTGGTCGTCGCCGGTGGCCCGCGCCTGGGTGACCTGCGGGCCGGGGCGATGGCCGCCGGGTTCGGCACCGGCGCCGCCATGGTCGCCGGCGGCCTGGCCTCCGCCGTTCTCGCGGTCGCGCTGGTCGCGGTCTTCCCGGCGCTGCTCCGCTACCGCGCCGCCGCTCGGCCGGGCGACCGGACCTGAGCGCAAGCCCGGGGCCGACCGCCGCCCAGTTCGGCGACCGGACCTGAGCGCAAGCTCGGGGCGACCGCCGCCCGGGCCGGCGCCTCGGCGCGGGGGCGGGGCGGCGAACCGCCCGGGACCGGCCGCACGCTGGGACGCCGCCGGGCGGGCTCCGCGCCGGGTGGGGGTGACGGGCTAAGGTCGCCGGCATGGAGACCGACGCGCGCCCGTCCCCGTCCGGGGCACAGTGGACCATTGCCGCCGACGGCCACGAGGCCGTCGTGGTCGAGGTCGGCGGCGGCCTGCGGACCTACCGGCACGACGGGGTCGACTACCTCGACGGGTACGAGGCGGACGAGCTCTGCCCCGGTTCGGCCGGTCACGTGCTGGCCCCCTGGCCGAACCGGATCCGGGACGGCGCGTACACGTTCGGCGACCGGTCGTTGCAGCTCGACCTGACCGAGCCGGCCCGGCACAACGCCATCCACGGGCTGATCAACTGGGTGCGGTGGCAGCTCGTCGAGCAGTCGCCGGACAGCGTGACGCTGGTCTACGACCTGCCACCCAGCCCCGGCTACCCCTGGGCGCTGCGGCTGCGGAGCCGGTGGAGCGTCGGGGCGGGCGGCCTGCGCGCCGAGCACGACGTGACGAACCTGTCCGGCGAGCCGGCGCCGTTCGGCTTCTCCGTGCACCCCTACCTGCAACTGCCCAAGGTCGGTGTCGAGGAGATGTCGCTGCGGGTGCCGGGGCGCACCCGGGTGCTGCTGGACAGCCGGCTGCTGCCGGTGGCCGCGACCGAGGTGGCCGGCACCGAGTACGACTGGACGGAGCCCCGCCCGATCGGCGACGCGGTGCTCGACCTGGCCTTCGGCGACGTGGTGCGGGACGCCGACGGCGGCTCGGCGGTGACCCTGGCCGCGCCGGACGGCTCGGCCGCGGTCCACATCTGGGCCGACGCCGAGTTCGGCTGGTGGCAGGTCTTCACCGGGGACACCCTCACCGGGGAGCGGCACCGGCGCTCGGTGGCGGTCGAGCCGATGACCTGCCCGGCGGACGCGTTCCGCTCCGGCAAGGACCTGATCACGCTGGCCCCCGGGCAGACCTGGCGGGGCGCCTGGGGCATCCGGCCCGGGGCCTGAGCGTGGAGTTCGCCGAGGTCGTCCGGCGCCGCCGGATGGTCCGAAACTACGACCCGGACCGCCCGGTCCCGCCGGAGGTGGTGGACCGGCTGCTGGATCACGCAGTCCGGGCCCCGTCGGCCGGGTTCGCCCAGGGCTGGGGTTTCCTGGTGCTGGAGGAGCCGGCGGACCGGGAGCGGTTCTGGGCGGCGGCCACCCCGGGCGGCGGCGGCCGGGAACGCTGGCTGGCCGGGATGCGCAAGGCCCCGCTCATCGTGGTGCCGCACGCCAACCGCTCCGCGTACCTCGACCGCTACGCCGAGCCGGACAAGGGGTGGGCGGACCGTTCCGAGGACCGCTGGCCGGTGCCCTACTGGTACGTCGACACCGGCTTCGCCGCCCTGCTCATGCTGCTCACCGCCGTGGACGAGGGGCTGGGCGCGTGCTTCTTCGGCATCCCGCCGCAGCGGATCGGGGCGTACCGGGAGGCGTTCGGGGTGCCGGCGGAGTACCACCCGATCGGCGCGGTCACGGTAGGTTACCGGGCACCCGACCACCGGTCGCCGTCGCTGCGCCGCGGCCGCCGGCCGGTGGACGAGGTGGTCCGGCGGGGTCGCTGGAATTGACTGCGGTTCAGCGCGTCCGGCCTGGGTATCGGCGGTAGCGAAACCGACATGAGGGAGTAAAACGCGGTGTGGCGGGTGCGGCTAGGCTGGCACCGACATCATCAGGCCGGCCGGGGGGAGGGGAGCGTGCCGTGATCTTCAGGGCGGTCCGGGACGGGCGTCCCTACCCGGAGCACAACCTCACGCTCAAGCAGTGGGCCGAGATCCCGCCGCGCCCGCTGCGGCTGGACCAGCTCATCACCACCAAGCGGGAGCTGGCGCTCGACAAGCTCCTCGCCGAGGACTCCACCTTCTACGGCGACCTCTTCCCGCACGTGGTGCAGTGGAACGGCGGCCTCTACCTGGAGGACGGCCTGCACCGGGCGCTGCGCGCGGCGCTCCAGCAGCGCAACCAGATCCACGCCCGGGTGCTGGTGCTCAGCCCGCAGGGCGAGTGACCGTCGACTGAGTCTTCGTTAAGGTGACGCCATGACCCCTCTCGACCTGCTGGACATCGACGCGTCGCTGGGCGAGGAGGAACGGCAGATCCGCGCCGTCGTGCGCCAGCTGATCGACGACCGGGTGCGCCCGCACGTCGCCGGCTGGTACGAGGACGGCCACGTCCCGGCCCGCGAGCTGGCCCGCGAGTTCGGCAAGCTCGGCCTGCTCGGCATGCACCTGACCGGCTACGGCTGCGCCGGCGCGTCGGCCGTCGCGTACGGGCTGGCCTGCCTGGAGCTGGAGGCCGGCGACTCCGGCATCCGTTCGCTGGTCTCGGTGCAGGGGTCGCTGGCCATGTACGCCATCTGGCGCTACGGCAGCGAGGAGCAGAAGCAGCGCTGGCTGCCCGCCATGGCGGCCGGCGAGGCGATCGGCTGCTTCGGGCTGACCGAGCCGGACCACGGCTCCGACCCGGCCTCGATGGCCACCCGCGCGCGGCGTGACGGCGACGACTGGATCCTCAGTGGCAGCAAGCTGTGGATCACCAACGCGCCGATCGCCGACGTCGGGGTGATCTGGGCGCGCACCGACGAGGGCGTGCGCGGCTTCGCCGTACCCATGGACACGCCGGGGGTGACGGCGCGGGAGATCCGGCACAAGATGTCGCTGCGCGCGTCGGTGACCGGCGAGATCGCCCTCGACGACGTGCGGCTGCCGGCGGACGCCCGGCTGCCCGAGGCGACCGGGCTCAAGGCGCCGCTGAGCTGCCTCACGGAGGCCCGGCACGGCATCGTCTGGGGCGCGCTCGGCGCGGCCCGGGACTGCCTGGAGACGGCGCTGTCCTACGCGACCACCCGCACCCAGTTCGGCCGGCCGCTGGCCGGCTTCCAGCTCACCCAGGCCAAGCTCGCCGACATGGCGGTCGAGTGGAACAAGGGGCTGCTGCTGGCGCTGCACCTGGGCCGTCTCGCCGACGCCGGGAAGCTGCGCCCGGACCAGGTGAGCGTGGGCAAGCTGAACAACGTCCGGGAGGCCATCGCCATCGCCCGGGAGTGCCGGACCATCCTCGGCGCGAACGGCGTCTCGGGCGAGTACCCGGTGATGCGGCACGCCAACAACCTGGAGAGCGTGCTGACCTACGAGGGCACCTCGGAGATCCACCAGCTGGTCATCGGCCAGCGGCTGACCGGGCTCTCCGCCTTCGCCTGACCTGCGGATTCACCCGATCGGGTCGCTCGGCGAGCGAGTGTCGCACGGTGGCCGTACCGTCATTCTCAGTCGATGTGTCTGCGGAGGACGGTGAGGGGCGATGGCCCGCGACGGTGACATCAACCAGCCCACCAGGGAGTTCCCGGAATATCCGACCGGTGAGGCTCTCCGGGCCCGGTCGGACGTCCCACCCGAGCCCGGCCGTGGTGGCCCGGGGTCGCCCGGCGCCCCGGCACGGGGCCTGCTCTGGGTGCTCGGTGCGGCCGCGCTGGCCGTGGTGGTGCTGCTCGGCGTGCAGGCGACCGGCCTGCTCCCGGACTTCCGCAACCCGTTCGCCAAGGAGCAGACCGACCGCAGCCAGCCGCCGCTGCTCAAGTCGATCCGCGACCTGAGCCGCTACGTGGCCGCCGAGGGCAACTTCCAGGTGGTGGTCGACGTGCAGAAGGACCGGCGCAACGTGCCCGACTTCCTGCTCAACGAGCGCACGCTCTTCGTCGGGGCGGGCCGGATCGAGGCGTACGTCGATTTCGCCAAGATCGGCGACGGGGCGGTGGTGGTCTCCGACGACGGCAAGTCCGTGGAGATCAAGCTGCCCGCGCCGCAGCTCGGTGAGACCGACCTGGACATGGACAAGAGCTACGTCTTCGCCGAACAGCGCGGCCTCATCAACCGGCTGAACGACCTGGTCGGCGGCGACCCCAACCGGCAGCAGCAGGTCTACCAGCTCGCCGAGGACCGGATCTCCGCGGCGGCCCGGGACAGCGGGCTCACCGCCCGGGCCGAGGAGAACACCCGCAAGATGCTGGAGGGGCTGCTCCGCTCCCTCGGCTACCAGAAGGTGACGGTCACCTACACGGCGTCCTGACGCCGCCGGCGCCCGCCCCGGTGCTCCCCGGGGCGGGCGCCGCGGGTCAGCGGCCGGTGGCGAGCCAGCGGTCCTCGTTCGGCATCAGGACCCAGAGGATCAGGTAGATGATCACCTGGGTGCCGGGCAGCAGCAGCGACAGCAGGAACAGCAGCCGGACCATGCCGGCCGACATGCCGAACCGCTGGGCCAGGCCGGCGCAGACACCGGCGAACACGCGCCCCTGGCGGGGCCGGACCAGTTTGCGACTCATCGTCGAACTCCCACTTCTGCGGCGATCCGCCGCGCTGATTCCACGGTAGGAACGGGAGCGGGTCCCGCCCTCGGCCCCGAGGAGGATCGGTGACGCGGGAACCCGTAGGTGCTTTACCCCGGCCGGCCATTACCGATTCACCGGCCGGTCAGCCGGTGACGGTGGGTTGACGGCGGGCGCGGAGGGTAGGCTCGCCGGTCGGGCGCCCACACCCCGGGTGCCGCCCGCCGCCCCTCGCACCGGGGAGCGGCACACACCGGGCCGGACCCGCACGACGGGGACGACGGCGAGGAAGTGCAGCCATGATCAGTGTTTTCGACCTCTTCAGCGTCGGTATCGGGCCGTCCAGCTCGCACACCGTCGGGCCGATGCGCGCCGCGCGCACGTTCGTGGCCGGGCTCAAGGCCGACGGCCAGCTCGCCGACGTCACGCGGGTGCAGGCCGAGCTGTTCGGCTCGCTGGGCGCCACCGGCCACGGCCACGGCAGCGACCGCGCCGTGCTGCTCGGGCTGGAGGGGGAGTCCCCGGAGACTGTCGACACCGATTCGGTCGGGCCGCGGGTCGAGCGGATCCGCGTGCAGCGGCGGCTCAGCCTGCTCGGCAGCCAGGAGATCGACTTCGACCCGGACCGGGACCTGGTGCTGCACCGCCGCCGCTCGCTGCCGTACCACCCGAACGGGATGACCTTCGCGGCCTTCGACGCGGCCGGGGAGCAGGTCCGGGAGCGGACCTACTACTCCGTCGGCGGCGGGTTCGTTGTCGATGAGGCAGCCGCCGGGGCGGACCGGATCAAGCCGGACAGCACCCGCGTCCGCCACCCGTTCCTCACCGGGGCGGAGCTGCTCAGGGTCACCACCGACACCGGCCTGTCGATCAGCGAGGTGATGCTCGCCAACGAGCTGTCCTGGCGCAGCGAGGCGGACGTCCGGGCCGGGCTGCTGGAGATCTGGCGGGTCATGCGGGAGTGCGTCGAGAACGGCTGCGCCCGGGACGGCGTGCTGCCGGGCGGCCTGAAGGTGCGCCGCCGGGCCGCCGAGCTGCGCCGCAGCCTGGAGGCGGAGGGCGACGCCAACGACCCGCTGCACGCCATGGACTGGGTCACCCTCTTCGCGCTCGCGGTCAACGAGGAGAACGCGGCCGGCGGCCGGGTGGTCACCGCGCCGACCAACGGCGCCGCCGGGATCATCCCGGCCGTCCTGCACTACTACACGCGGTTCGTGCCGGGCGCCTCCGAGGAGGGCGTGATCCGCTTCCTCCTGGCGGCCGGCGCCATCGGGGTGCTGTTCAAGGAGAACGCCTCGATCTCCGGGGCCGAGGTCGGCTGCCAGGGCGAGGTCGGCTCGGCCTGCTCGATGGCGGCGGCCGGGCTGGCCGAGGCGCTGGGCGGCACGCCCGAGCAGGTGGAGAACGCGGCCGAGATCGGCATGGAGCACAACCTGGGGCTCACCTGCGACCCGGTCGGCGGCCTGGTGCAGATCCCGTGCATCGAGCGGAACGCCGTGGCCAGCATCAAGGCGATCACCGCGGCCCGGCTGGCGCTGCGCGGCGACGGGGTGCACGCCGTGTCGCTGGACAAGGTCATCAAGACCATGCGGGAGACCGGCGCCGACATGAAGATCAAGTACAAGGAGACGGCGCGGGGCGGCCTCGCCGTCAACGTGATCGAGTGCTGAACCCGAAGGGGTGACCGCGCGCGTCCGTACGGCGGGCCGGGGCGGTCGGGGCGAGGATGGGACGGTGACGTCCGGCGTCGCCGCGCTCTGGTCCGCCCGCACCTCGCTGCGCATCCTGGTCCGGCGCGATCTCGCGGTGAAGTACCAGCAGTCCGTGCTGGGCTACCTCTGGTCGCTGATCGAGCCGCTCGGCATGGGCCTGATCTACTGGTTCGTCTTCGGCGTGCTCTACTCCGGCGCCACCCGGCGGCACCTCGGTGACGCGGCCGGGTCGTACCCGCTCTTCCTGATCACCGGGATCTTCGCCTGGATGTGGGCCAGTTCGGCGCTGACCGAGGCGGCCAACGCGCTGACCGGGCAGGCCCGGCTGATCACCACGATGAACCTGCCCCGGCAGGTCTTCCCGATCGGCCGGGTCACCGGCCGGTTCGCCGAGTACGCCGCCGGCCTGCCCATCCTGGTCGCCATCGCGGCCCTCTACGCCGCCCACGGCCGGATCCACCTCGGCTGGACGCTGCTCGCGTTGCCCCTGGCCGTGTCGGTGCAGTTCGTCCTGCTGGTGGGGCTGGCGCTGCTGCTGTCGGCGGGCAACGTGCTGATGCGCGACATCGAGCGCTTCATGCGGCTGATCATCCGGGTGCTCTTCTACGCCACCCCGATCATCTACCCGCTGGACCTGGTCCGGGGCTCGGGCATGCCGGGCTGGCTGAAGGTCGCGTACGAGCTGAACCCGCTGGTCGGGATCTTCCAGCTGCACCACGCGATCTGGTATCCGGACGAGTTCCCGGACGCCCGGCTGCTCACCGTCACCGTGGTGGGCAGCCTGCTGGTGTTCGCGCTGGGCTGGTGGTCGTTCCGCCGCCTCGAACCGGCCGTGCTCAAGGAACTGTGAATGGCGGCCATCATCGAGGCGGACGGGCTCGGCATCCGGTTCGTCCGCAACCGCCGCCGCCAGCTCCGGCTGCGCGAACTGCTCATCCACCGGGGCTCCCGGGACCCGGACGCCGGCCGGTTCTGGCCGCTGCGGGACGTCTCGTTCCGGATCGAGCCGGGCGAGACGGTCGGCGTGGTCGGGCGCAACGGCACGGGCAAGAGCACCCTGCTGCGGTTGATCGCCGGCGTGCTCATCCCCGACGAGGGCGCGATCCGGGTCCACGGCCGGGTGGCCCCGCTGCTGGAACTCTCCGCCGGCTTCTCCGGGGACCTGACCGGGCGGGAGAACCTCTACCTGGTGGGCGGGCTGCACGGGCTGTCGACGGGATACCTGCGCCGGCACTTCGACGAGATCGTCTCGTTCGCCGGTGAGCAGGTGGAACGGGCCATCGACACCTCGGTCCGGCACTACTCGTCGGGGATGAAGGTCCGGCTGGGTTTCGCGGTGATCGCCCACCTGCCGCACCCCGTGCTGCTGGTGGACGAGGTGACCGCGGTCGGGGATGCGGAGTTCCGCGCGAAGTGCTATGCGACCATCGAGCGACTTCTCGCGGAAGGGCGCACGCTGGTGCTGGTGTCACACAACGAAAAGGACCTCACCCGGTTCTGTCGTCGGGGGCTCTACCTCGACGCCGGGCGGCTGACCGTCGACGGCACGATCGACGAGGCGCTGCACGCGTACGCCAGCGCGACGCAGCGGTGACGCTCGCGATCGTGCTCGCCGCCGGGCCGGCGGCGGGCCTCACCACGGACGGCGGGGAGCGCCTCGTCGACCGGATCGCCGGGCAGTGGCGGCGGGCCGGGGCGGACGAGGTGCGGGTGGCCGCCGACCTGTCCGAGCTGGCCGACCTGGTGGCCGCCGCCACCGGGCCGGTGCTGGTCAGCGGGGCCGACCTGGTGGCGCACACCGCCGTACTCAAGCATCTGGCGACCAGCCCGGTGGGGCCGACGGTGGCCCTGGTGCTCACCGATCCGCCGGCCGCCGGGCAGGCCACGGTCCGCGAGGAGCGCGGCCAGGTGGTCGCGGTGGACGAACCGGCGGGCGCGACCGGCGTGTTCGGCGGCGCGCTGCGGGTCGGCCCCGCGGACCTGCCGGCCCTCGCCGCCGCCGCCCGGACCGCGGCCGGGGGCGGCGTCGACCGCCTCTTCGCCGACCTGGCCGGATGCGGCACGCTGACCTTCGCCCACCGGGTACGCCTGCTCGTGGCGCACCGGGTCGGCGACCCGGCGGAACTGGCCGCGGCGCAGGCCGCCGTGGCCGCCGTGAACGAGGACAAGGCCGAACTGAAGCTGTCGGTGAAGGAGCGGGACGACTTCTTCACCACGTTCTTCGTCAGCACCTGGTCCCCGTACGTGACGAAGGCGGCCGCCCGGATCGGCCTGGGCCCGACCGCGGTCACCATGATCTCGGTGGCCTTCGCGGTGGCCGCGGCGGTGCTCTTCGGCGTGGGCGGGCGGCTCGCGCTGGTGGCCGGTGGGCTGCTGCTCTACCTGGGCTTCGTGCTCGACTGCGTGGACGGCCAGTTGGCCCGCTACACCCGGCACTTCAGCGCCTGGGGCGGCTGGCTGGACACCATGGCCGACCGGGCCAAGGAGTACGTCGTCTACGCCGGTCTCGGCTACGGCGCCACGCACGCCGGATTCCGCTACGGCTGGGCGCTCGCCATCGCCGCCATGACCCTCCAGACCGTGCGGCACATGACCGACACCTGGTACGGGGTGCTGCACGACGAGGCGGCGCGGCGCCCCCGGGCGGCCACCGGGGACGCGGGCGGCATCGGCGGGAAGTTGAACGCCGCCTCGACCAAGGTCCAGGCGGACACCGGCTCGGTCTCCTACTGGCTGAAGCGGACCGTGGTCTTCCCGATCGGTGAGCGCTGGGCGCTCATGGCGGTGGCCGCCGCGCTGTTCGGGCCGCTGGTGGCGCTCTGCGCCGTGCTGGTGTGGGGGGTGCTGGCGTTCGCGTACACCGGAGCGCTGCGCACCCTGCGGGCGCGCTGGATGCGGGTGCCGGTGCTGACCACGGTCGACACCGGCCTGCACCGCGACGACGGGCCGCTGGCCCGTACGCTGCCGGCGCCCGGGAGGCTGCCGGCGGTGCGGCAGCCGCTGGTGCTCGCGGTGGTCGGCGCGCTCGGCGCGGCGGGCCTGCTGCTGTGGGCGCTGCTGGCCGTCCACGACGGGCGCGACCTGCCCGGCTGGGCGGTGGCGTTCGCGTTCGTCGTCCTGCTGAGCGGGGCGCACGGCGCGCGGACGGCGCACGACGGGCCGCTGGACTGGCTGGTCCCGGCCGCGCTGCGGGCGGGGGAGTACCTCTTCGCCATCGCCGTCGGGGTGGCCGGGCGGGTGTCGCCGTGGCTGATCTTCGGGTACGTCTTCGTGCTGACCCTGCACCACTACGACCTGACCGCCCGGCTGGAGAAGCGGCAGGCTGCCCCGCCGCTGCACGCCGCCACGCTCGGCTGGGAGGGTCGCTCCGCGTTGCTGACCATCGGCTCAATCGCCGGAATTGCGAGCATCGCTCTGGCTACACTCGGTACGTACCTTCTCGTGGTTTTTGTCGCGAGCGTGGTCCTCGCCTGGGTGGTCCTGCCGGCCCGCGTCCGTGGGGGTGACCGCTCGCCGGGCTGACGGAGGGCCGGCCGGGATGACCCTGATCAGCTTCGTCGTACCGGCCTTCAAGGTGCAGGGCTACCTGCGGGAGTGTCTCGACTCGATCCTCGACCAGCCGTTCGACGACATCGAGGTGATCGGGATCGACGACGCTTCCCCGGACGGCAGCGGCGAGATCCTGGACGAGTACGCGGCCCGTGACCCCCGGGTCCACCCGGTGCGGCTCGTGGAGAACGTCGGGCTCGGTCCGGCCCGCAACATCGGGCTGGACCGGGCCGCCGGCGAGTACGTCTGGTTCGTCGACGGGGACGACTGGCTGGTCGCCGGCTGCCTGCCGCACGTGGCCGACCGGCTCCGCGCCACCCGCCCGGACGTGCTGGTCGTCGACCACGTCCGCGCGCACTGGAACAACTCCGCCACCCGTAGCGCCATGCGGGACGTGTTCCCCGAGCCGCCCGGCGAGGCGACGTTCGGGCTGCGGGACCGGCCGGAGACCCTGCGGCTGCTGCACACCGCCTGGAACCGGCTGGTCCGCCGGGAGTTCCTGGTCGAGCAGGGGCTGCGCTTCGAGCCGGGCTGGTACGAGGACGTCTCGTTCAGCTACCCGGCGCTGATGGCCGCCGAGCGGATCGGCGTGCTGGACCGGGTGTGCCTGAACTACCGGCAGCGCCGCACCGGGGCGATCACCCGGACCCGGGGCGACCGGCACTTCGAGGTATTCGCGCAGTGGCACCGCGTGTTCCGGCTGATGGACCGCTGGGGGCCGGCGGTGGCGGACCTGCGCCCGGCCGTCTTCGAGCGGATGATCTGGCACTACCTGACCGTGCTGGGCAACGGCGAGCGGCTCGACGCCGACCTGCGGCCGCCGTTCTTCGCCCAGATCCACGCCGACTACGTCCGCTTCCTGCCGCCCGGGGGCTATCCGGTCCCACCCGGCCTGGAGGGGGTGAAGCACCGGCTGGTGGCGGCCGGGCGGTGGCGGACGTTCAGCGCGCTCCGCGCCGCCCACCAGGCGGAGGAGCAGGCCCGGCAGACAGCCCGGAAGGTCCGGCGGCGGGTGCTGCCGGTGGCCCGGCGTACCGCCCGCAAGGCCCGGGACGCGGCGCTGCGCGAGTACTACCTGGCCGAGTTGCACCGCCCGCTCGACCCGACGCTCGCCGTCTACGCGGCGTACTGGTACCGGGGCTACGCCTGCAACCCGGCCGCCATCTACGCGGCCGCCCGCCGGCTCGCCCCGCAGGTGCGCGGCGTCTGGATCGTCCGCCGGGACCGGGTGGACGTCCTGCCGCCGGGCGTGGAGTACGTCGTCGCCGGCACCCGGGACTACTACCGGGTGCTGGCCCGGGCCCGCTGGCTGATCAACAACGTCAACTTCCCGGACTTCGTCCGCAAGCGACCCGGTTCGGTGCACGTGCAGACCCACCACGGCACCCCGGTCAAGGTGATGGGCCTGGACCAGCAGCGCTATCCGGTCGGCGCCGTGGGGATGGACTTCACGAAGCTGCTGGACCGCATGGACCGCTGGGACTACAGCGTCAGCGCGAACAGCTTCTCCACGCAGATGTGGGAGCGGGCCTACCCGGCCGACTACACCACCCTGGAGGTCGGCTATCCGCGCAACGACCGGCTGGCGCTGGCCACCGCCGAGGATTGCCGCAAGGCCCGCGCCGACCTTGGCATCGGCCCCGAGGAGTACGTGGTGCTCTACGCGCCGACCCACCGGGAGCACCTGCCCGGCTGGCGGCCCCCGTTCGACCCGGACCGGATGCGCGACGTGCTCGGCCCGTCGGGGCGGCTGCTGATGCGCAGCCACTACTTCCACGACCGGGAACGGCAACTCCGCGGCGCGTCCGACGGCACGGTGCTGGACGTGAGCACGTACGAGCGGGTGGAGGACCTGTACCTCGTCGCGGACGTGCTGGTCACCGACTATTCCTCGGCGATGTTCGACTACGCGGTGCTGGACCGGCCGATAGTGGTCTACGCGCCGGACTGGGACGCGTACCGGGTGGCCCGGGGCGTCTACTTCGACCTGCTCGCCGAGCCGCCCGGCGCCGTCGCCGTCGACTTTCCCGGGCTGCTCGACGTCTTTCGCAGCGGCGCGGTGCGGGGGACGGAAGCTGAGCAGGCCCGGCAACGGTTCCGCAAGCGGTTCTGCGCGCTGGACGACGGGCACGCCGCCGAGCGGGTGGTCCGCCGGGTGTTCCTGAACGAGCCGGCCGGATAGTTACTCGACGGTCACCTTACCTATGGAAGACCGCCTATCCCGCGTAATAGGTCTTTCACGATCTGAACATCGCACGTTTACCCGATGTGCGGATCCCATGATCCTGGTCACAGTCATTCCCGGGTTCGGCCGAGAGCTGGGGAGGTGACGGTGACGACCGTCGCGCTCAAGGATGTCACCAAGGTGTTCCAGGACGGAACAGTCGCGGTCGACACCATCAATCTGGATGTCAACGACGGCGAGTTCATGGTGCTGCTCGGCCCCTCGGGCTGCGGCAAGTCCACCGTGCTGCGGATGGTCGCCGGGCTGGAGGATCCCACCTCGGGCGCGGTGATGCTCGGCGGCGAGGTGGCCAACGACCTGCCGCCCCGGGACCGGAAGATCGCTATGGTCTTCCAGGACTTCGCCCTCTACCCACACATGACAGTGGGCGACAACATCGGCTTCCCACTCCGGCTCTCCGGCGTCGAGCCCGGGCCGCGCGGCGAGCGGATCCAGGACGTGGCCAGCGCGCTGGGCATCGGTGACGTGCTGGGACGCAAGCCCAGCCAGCTCTCCGGCGGCCAGCGGCAGCGGGTGGCCATGGGGCGGGCGATAGTGCGCCGGCCCGGGCTGTTCCTCATGGACGAGCCGCTCTCCAACCTGGACAGCGGCCTCCGCGCCGAGTTGCGCGCCGAGATCTCCGGGCTGACCCGCGAGCTGGGCGTCACCACCATCTACGTCACGCACGACCAGGCCGAGGCGCTGACCATGGCCGACCGGGTCGCCATCATGCGCAAGGGCGTGCTCCAGGACGTGGGCAACCCCACCCAGGTGTACGGCCGCCCTGCCACCCTCTACGTCGCCGCGTTCCTCGGCAGCCCGCGCATGAACCTGCTGGAGGCGTCGGTCTACGTCCACCTCGACCGGTACGTGGCGCTGAACCTCGGCGAGCAGGCGCTCTACCTGCCCTGGGACGACATCCGCAGCCGGGCCGTGGCGCACTACCACGGCGAGCGGATCGTGGTCGGCATGCGGGCCGAGGCGCTCACCCCGGTCGCTCCAGACACCGCCGGCGACGTGCTGCACGGCCGGATCCGCTACCTGGAGCACCACGGCCACGAGTCGCTGGCCTTCCTCGACATCGGCGCCACGGCCATCGTGGTGGACGAGATGGGCACCCCCGCGGAGAACGCCGCCTCCGGCCAGCGCGGCCTGCGCCGGTTCGGCCAGGTGATGCAGCGCCTCGCCGGGCGGGCGGCGGACGCACCGGTCTCCGCAGCCCCGAGCGGCGGCGGGAGCCGGACCAGCGTGCTTCCCGACCCGGGCCGGCACCACCGCCGCCCGGCCGAACTGGCCGTGCGGCTGGCCCCGTACCCGGCGGTGTCGGCGGGGCACCCGCTCGCGGTCCAGGTGCGGATGGACGCGCTGCACTTCTTCGACGAGCGCGGCGACCGGATCGACGTGGGCTGGCGCTGAGGATCGTGGCGTAGCCGACGGGCCTTCCGTGCTGGTTGCCCATGCCGGGCCACGCTGTGTCACGCACTCCTCAGGTCGGGACCGCTACGGCGGGTCCACGGCCGGCCGGCGGTAGGGGCCCCAGGCCACGAACCGGCGGAAGAGGTCGGCGGGGGCCGGCCCGTCGTCCGGGTTCAGTCGGTAGAGGTCCCGGGCGGCCTCGTGGAGCAGCCCGCACAGGTAGAGCGACAGGCCGATCTGGTCGTCCGCGTACTCGGCCTTGAGCAGCAGGCGCGCCTGCGCGCACGGCCACGGCTGCCCACAGGCCCGGCAGCACCACACGGGCCGCAGCGGCGTGTGCGGCGGTGCGTGCGACGGGTACGCCCTCGGCCGCTCCACCGCGGGCCCGTCCCCTGTGGTCGTCTCGTTCGGGATCCCCGTGCCGGAGGGCCCTTCCGGGGCCCTACCGGTGTCCGGTCGCCGTGACGGGTGCATGTGCGCCTCGCTTCGTTTGGGGGTGGGCCCGCCCCGGATCGGGGGAAGGGGGCGGGCCCGGGAGTCGCTCCTCGACGGGAACGGGCGACTCCGCTGGGTGACAGTCTGGTCACCCGGGCGTTAGGGTCGGAAGCCGTTCCGCCCCCACCAGCCCGGCCGTCCGGCCGGTCGTTCCCCGATGTGCAGAGGTGTGCAGAGGTGTGCAGATGAGCCGGATGCCGATGCTGGAGCTGTTCGCCGGGGAGCTGCGTCGGCTGCGCGGGGACGCCGGGCTGTCCCAGGAGGCGCTGGGTGAGCGGGTCAACTACTCGGCCTCGCTGGTGGCCGCCGTCGAGCAGTGCCGGCGCCCGCCCCGGGAGGAGTTCGCCCAGCGCTGCGACGAGGCACTGATGGCCGGCGGCCTGCTGGTCCGCATCCGGGACGCCCTGGTCCGGGAGAGCCTCATGCCCTGGTTCCGCGAGTGGGTGTCCATCGAGCAGGAGGCGACCACGTTGCGCAGCTTCCAGCCGCTGGTGGTGCCCGGGCTGCTCCAGACGGAGGCGTACGCCCGGGCGCTTTACGAAGGGGCGGCGCAGCTCGCCGGTGAGGAGATCGAGCAACCGCTCGCCGCGCGGCTGGCCCGGCAGGCGGTGCTGAACCGGCCCGGGCCGCCGCAGTTTGTGGCGGTGCTCGACTACACCGTGCTGGAGCGGCCGGTCGGCGGCCCCGAGGTCATGCGGGAGCAGTTGCGGCACCTGGCCGACGTGGGCCGCCGCCCTCGCGTCCACCTCCACGTGGTCCCGCGCGGCACCGGCGCCTACCCGGGGCTGAACGGGGCGTTCGTGCTCGCCACCCCGCCGGACGGCGACGACGTGGGCTACCTGGATAACCAGTTGCAGGGCACCATCGTCGAGCGGACGGTGGACGTAAACTCCCTGCGGCAGATCTGGGAGTCCGTGCGGGCGGAGGCCATGCCGCACGGGGCCACCCTGGCGGCGATCTCGGAGGCGGCAGAGCAATGGACCTGACCGGCGCGATCTGGCGCAAGAGCACCCGCAGCAGCGGCAACCAGGGCGACTGCGTGGAGGTGGCCGACAACCTGCCCGGCGTGGTGGCCGTGCGGGACAGCAAGGACCGGCACGGGCCGGCGCTCACCTTCACCCCGGCGAGCTGGGCGTCCTTCGTCGCCCACGCGAAGCGCCACTGAGCGGGGCCGGGGATGGGGACCGTGATCCGCAACGTCGCGTTCGACTGCGCCGACCCGTACGGGCTGGCGCGCTTCTGGAGCGGGGTGTTCGACTGCCCGGTCGATCCGGAGTTCCAGCCCGGCGACGAGGAACTCGTCATCGAGCCGCCCGGCGGCCCACGGGTCTACTTCCAGCGCGTGCCCGAGCCGAAGACCGTGAAGAACCGCGTGCACATCTGCCTGGAACCGGACGTACCGCGCGACCGGGAGGTCGAGCGGGTCCTGGCCCTGGGCGCCACCGTCGTCGCCGACCGGCGGGAGCCGGACGGCAGTGGCTGGGTCGTGCTGGCCGACCCCGAGGGCAACGAGTTCTGCCTGCTGCGCAGCGATGCCGAGCGCGCCCTTGCCGGGAAAGTTACTGACGAGTAGCGTCTGGGCATGTCCATCGACTCTCGCCAGGTCGCGGCCGGTCTGCTGGAGGCCGTGCCGTTCGCCCGCACGCTCGGTATCGAATTCGTCGAGGTCGCCCCCGAGGCCGAGGGCGGCGTCCGGGCCGTGGTCCGGCTCCCCGACGCCCCCGAGCACCACAACCACGTCGGCGGCCCGCACGCCGGCGCCATGTTCACCCTCGGGGAGACCGCCTCCGGGGCGGTGGTGCTCGCCGCGTTCGGGCCGGTGCTCGACCGGGCCGTACCGCTGGCCGTGACCGCCACCATCCGCTACCAGAAGGTCGCCCTCGGGCCGGTCCTGGCCACCGCGCGGCTCGGGCGCACCCCGGCCGAGGTGATCGCCGAACTGGACGCCGGGCAGCGGCCGGAGTTCCCGGTCGAGGTGGAGATCGGCACCGAGGACGGCACCGTGACCTCGGCGCTCACCGTCGTCTGGACGCTCCGCCCGAACCGCTGACGTCCGAATCGGGTTTGTCCGGCCGGTGTGCTGGATAGATTCAGGCAATGCTGGGCCTACCCGCTCACGTGACCGCCTGTCTCTTCGATCTGGACGGTGTGCTGACGCAGACCGCCAAGGTGCACAACGCCGCCTGGACCGAGACCTTCAACGCGTTCCTGCGGGCGCGGGCGGCGACCACCGGCGAGCCGTTCCGCCCGTTCGACCCCGGTCCCGACTACAACCGGTACGTGGACGGAAAACCGCGCGCCGACGGAGTGCGCTCGTTCCTGGCCTCGCGCGGGATCACCCTGCCCGAGGGTTCGCCGGACGACCCGCCCGAGGCGGAGACCGTCAACGGGGTGGGCAACCGGAAGAACGTCATCCTGCTCAAGCGGATCCACACCGACGGTGTCGAGGTCTACGAGGGCTCGGTGCGCTACCTGCACGAGGCCGTCCGGGCCGGGCTGCGCCGGGCGGTGGTCTCGGCCAGCGCCAACTGCCGTGACGTGGTCGCCGCCGCCGGGCTGGAGCCGCTGCTGGAGGCGCGGGTGGACGGGCTGGTGGCCCGCGAGCGCGGCCTGCGCGGTAAGCCGCACCCGGACACCTTCCTGGCCGGCGCGCAACTGCTCGGGGTGCCGCCGGAGAACGCGGCCGTCTTCGAGGACGCGCTGGCCGGCGTCGCCGCCGGGAAGGCCGGCGGCTTCGGGTACGTGGTCGGCGTCGACCGGGTCGGCCAGGCCGACGACCTGCGCGCGCACGGCGCCGACGTGGTGGTGACCGACCTGTCGGAGCTGCTCACCGGGGCGCACGCGTGATCCGGGAACGGGCGTACCCGGTCGAGCCGTGGCACGTCCGGGAGACCCGGCTCGACATGGACGTGCTGGCCCAGTCCGAGTCCGTCTTCGCCCTCTCCAACGGGCACGTCGGGCTGCGCGGCAACCTCGACGAGGGCGAGCCGCACGGCCTGCCCGGCACCTACCTGAACTCCTTCTACGAGCTGCGCCCCCTGCCGTACGCGGAAGCCGGCTTCGGTTTCCCCGAGTCCGGGCAGACCGTCGTCAACGTCACCAACGGCAAGCTCATCCGGCTGCTTGTCGACGACGAGCCGCTCGACGTGCGCTACGGCGAACTGCTCTCCCACGAGCGCGTGCTCGACCTGCGCGCCGGCACCCTGCACCGCGAGCTGCACTGGCGCTCGCCGGCCGGGCGGGACGTGAAGGTCCGCAGCACCCGGCTCGTGTCGTTCACCCAGCGGGCGGTCGCCGCGATCCACTACGAGGTCGAGGCGCTGGAGGGGCCGCTGCGGCTCATCCTCCAGTCCGAGTTGGTGGCCAACGAGACCCTGCCGCCGCAGAGCCGCGACCCGCGGGTGGCCGCCGTGCTGGAGTCGCCGTTGCAGGCCGAGGAGGAGCTGACCACCGACGACGGCGGGCTGCTCATCCACCGCACCAAGGTCAGCGGGCTGCGGGTCGCCGCCCAGATGGCGCACGACGTGGACGCCCCGGAGCGCACCAGCATCGAGTCCGAGGGCTACGAGGACTGGGTCCGCACCACCATCGGCTGCGTGCTCAAGCCCGGCCAGACGCTGCGGGTGGTCAAGTACCTGACGTACGGCTGGTCCAGCCGCCGGTCGCTGCCGGCGCTGCGGGACCAGGTCGGGGCGGCGCTGGCCGCGGCCCGGCTGGACGGCTGGGACGGGCTGCGCCGCGAGCAGCGGGAATACCTCGACGAGTTCTGGGACGCCGCCGACGTGCGGGTGGAGGGCGACCCGGAGGTGCAGCAGGCCGTCCGGTTCGGCCTCTTCCACGTGCTCCAGGCCGGCGCCCGCGCGGAACGCCGGCCGATCGCCGCCAAGGGCCTCACCGGCCCGGGGTACGACGGGCACGCGTTCTGGGACACCGAGATGTTCGTGCTGCCGGTGCTCACCTACACCCAGCCCGGCGCGGTGCGGGACGCCCTGCACTGGCGCCACTCCACCCTCCCGCAGGCGCAGGAACGGGCCCGGACGTTGAACCTGGCCGGGGCCGCCTTCCCGTGGCGGACCATCGAGGGGCCGGAGTCGTCGGCGTACTGGCCGGCCGGGACGGCCGCGTTCCACATCGCCGCCGACATCGCCGACGCGCTCCGCCGGTACGTGCTGGTCACCGGCGACCAGGCGCTGGAGGAGGAGATCGGCCTGGAGTTGCTTGTCGAGACGGCCCGGCTGTGGCGCTCGCTCGGCCACCACGACCGCACCGGGCGGTTCCACATCGACGGGGTGACCGGCCCGGACGAGTACACCGCGGTGAAGAACGACAACGTCTACACCAACCTGATGGCGCAGCGGAACCTGCTGACCGCCGCCGACTGCGCCATGCGCCACCGGGACCAGGCCCTCGACCTGGGCGTCACCGAGGAGGAGGCGGCCGCCTGGCGGGACGCGGCAGCCGCCATGCACCTCCCGTACGACCCCGAGATCCAGGTGCACGGGCAGGTGGAGGGCTTCACCCGGTTGCAGGAGTGGGACTTCGAGCACACGCCCCCGGAGAAGTACCCGCTGCTGCTGCACTACCCGTACTTCGACCTGTACCGCAAGCAGGTGGTCAAGCAGGCGGACCTGGTGCTCGCCATGCACTGGCGGGGTGACGCGTTCACCGGCCCGGAGAAGATGCGCAACTTCAACTACTACGAGCGGCGCACCGTGCGGGACTCCTCGCTGAGCGCCTGCACACAGGCGGTGATGGCCGCCGAGGTGGGCCATCCCGAGCTGGCCCACCGCTACCTGCGCGAGGCCGCGCTCATGGACCTGCACGACCTCAACGAGAACACCCGGGACGGCGTGCACATGGCCTCGCTCGCCGGGGCCTGGATCGCCCTGGTCGCCGGCTTCGGCGGCCTGCGCGACCACGACGGGACGCTCTCCTTCTCACCCCGGCTCCCCAGCCGGCTCAGCCGCCTGGAGTTCTCGCTCCAGTGGCGCGGGATGCGGCTGCGGGTCGACGTACGGCCGCACCAGACGACGTACTCGCTGCGCAACGGCGGGCCGGACACCGTGGTGGAGCTGCGCCACCACGCCGAGCCGATCCGCATCACTGCCGCCCAGCCGGTGACCGTGCCGGTGCCGCCGGCACACCCCTCGGGGCCGCAGCCGGAGCAGCCGCCGGGCCGGGCACCCCTGCTGCACCTGCCGGAGAACATGAGCTGAGCGAAGCCCCGGCCCGCGTGGTCGCGGGCCGGGGCTTCAGCGGCGTACGTCAGAACTGGCGGCCGTTGGACGGCCGGCCGCCGGCGTCACGCGGCGCCGTGGCCCGCGGGTCGTCGGCGGTGCGTGCCACGGAGGCGCGGTCCGCCCAGTCCTCCGAGCCCTTCAGCTCCTGTTTGCGGCGTTCCTGATCGGTGAGCTCCTGCTCTCGGGACCTGTCCTGTTTCGCCATGACGAGCCTCGCGATCCGTCGGGGTCCGTGGTCACCCCGCGCCTTCCCGATCCGGTCCGGCTCAACCGTCGAGGTGCCGGGCGAAGCTCAGCCGCAGGTGGTTCTTGGGCCGGGCGCCGACGATCGAGCCCACCACCTGCCCGTCCCGGAACACCAGCATCGTCGGCATCGACATCACCTGGTAGGCCCGGGTGCTCTGCGGGTTCTCGTCCGAATTCACGGTGACGAAGCGCAGCGCGTCGCCGAACTCCTCGGCCAGCTCCGCCAGGTGTTTCGACACCGGGCGGCAGGGCGGGCACCACTCCGCCCAGAAGTCGACCACCACCGGCCGGTCGGCGGCCAGCACGACGGTTGCGAAGGTCTCGTCGGTGACCGGGGTCAGTCGGCCCTGCTGCGTGTCCTGAGGCATGTTTCCTCCCGATGGGCGATCGCGCGGGCGAGCTGGTCGTGCAGCTGGTGGCGGACCGCCCCGAGCCGGTCGAGGTAGTCGTCCACCTCGGCGAGCTTGCGCCGCAGCACCGCCACCGAGTCGGGGCAGACGTCCCCGGAGCTGTTGCCGGCCCGCAGGCAGGCCACGAACGGCCGGATGTCGTCCAGCCCGAAGCCGACCGCCAGCAGCGCCCGGATCTCGTGCACGACGCGCAGCTCCGCCTCGTCGTAGATCCGGTAGCCGTTCGCCGACCGGCGCGGGCACACCAGCCCCTGGGACTCGTAGTAGCGCAGGGTGCGGGTGCTGGTCCCGGCCCGCTCCGCCAACTCCCCGATCCGCAACCCACCCACCCCCACCTGCCGAGCTCGCCCTCCTGACCACCGTCACGCTAAACCTTGCCGCCGACGTCAAGGCAACCCTCGCGCCCCGCCCTGAACCCCGCTGATCATGAAGTTGGCGGTGGGGGAGAGCGATTTCCCCGCCGCCAACTTCATGATCAGCGCCTCGGTGGGTATGAGCGGGCCGGAGGTGTGGGGATATGGGGGATTCCCGTGAGGTCAGCGTGCCGGTGGTGGACGGGGGGCTGCCGGCCGACGTGATCGTGCCGTCGGGGGCGGTGGGGGTGGTGTTGTTCGCGCACGGGAGCGGCAGTTCGCGGCACAGCCCGCGAAACGTCGCGGTGGCGCACGAGTTCAACGGGCGGGGACTGGGCACCGTGCTTGTCGACCTGCTCACCGCCGAGGAGGACGAGCGGGACGCCGTCACCGCCGAGCTGCGCTTCGACATCGGGATGCTCGCCGAGCGGCTGGCCGCCATCGTCGACTGGATGGCCGCCGAGCCGACGCTGGGCCGGCTGCCGATCGGGCTCTTCGGCGCCAGCACCGGCGCGGCCGCCGCCCTGGTCGCCGCTGCCGCCCGGCCGGAACAGGTCGGCGCGGTGGTCTCCCGGGGCGGCCGTCCGGACCTGGCCGGCAGCTCGCTGTCGGCGGTACGCGCCCCGACGCTGCTGATCGTCGGCGGGCTGGACGAGGAGGTGATCGTGCTGAACGAGCAGGCCAAGGCGGATCTGGGCGACATCGCCGAGCTGCGGATCGTGCCGGGCGCCACCCACCTCTTCGAGGAGCCGGGCACCCTGGACCAGGTGGCGGACCAGGCCGGCGCCTGGTTCACCACCCATCTCCGCCAGCCACACCCGGCCTGAACTGCATCACCCGGGCAGGGCGGCCCGGTGGCGTTGGACGGTGTCCAGCACCCGCCAGGTGACCGCGGCGATCGGCACCGAGACGAACGCGCCCGCGATGCCGGCGACCAGCGTGCCGGCGGTGACCACGACCAGGATGACCGCCGGGTGCAGTTGCACCTGCCGCTTCATCACCAGCGGCTCCAGCAGGTTGCCCTCGATCTGCTGGACGGCGATCACCGCGGCGAGGGTGAGCAGGGCGGTGGTGGGGCCGTTGGCGGCCAGGGCGACAAGCACCGCGACCGCGCCGGCCACGGTGGCGCCGATGATCGGCACGAACCCGCCCAGGAAGGTGATCAGCGCGAGCGGCAGGGCCAGCGGGACGCGCAGCAGCACCAGCGCCAGCCCGATGCCGAGGGCGTCGATCGCCGCGATGATCATCGTGCCCCGGCTGTACGCGCCGAGCGTCCGCCAGCCGGCCCGGCCCGCCTCGGCGGTCAGGTCGCGGCGCGGCCCGGTCATCCGGCGCAGCACCCAGTGCCACATCGAGCGGCCGTCCTTCAGCAGGAAGAAGAGGAGCACCAGGCCGAGCAGGAGCGAGCCGGCGACCTCGGCGGCCGTCCGCGCCCCGGCGACCGGGTCGGGGGCGCTGCCGCTGAGCCCCTTCCGGATCTGCTCGATCTGGCGGTCGAGCTGCTCGTCGGTGACCGGCAGGCTGGAGGTGACGAAGTCCCGGCTGCGCTCCAGGCCCTGGTCGAGCTGCTGGCTCAGCTCCCCGAACTGGCTCGCCGTCAGGTTCCACACCAGCGCGCCGACGCCGACCAGGACGCCGAGCAACAGCAGGACGCTGAGCAGGGCGGCCAGCGCGGCCGGCACCCGGAGCCGGCGCAGCCGCAGCAGCACCGGGTCGAGCAGCGCGGTGAGGAACAGTGTGCCGGCCAGCGCCACGGCCAGCGGCGCCAGCAGCACGGCGATCTTCCCGAGCAGCCAGAGCGCGGCGATCACCACCACGAGACACGCGCTCCAGGTGACGGCCGTCCGCACCGGCCAGGGCAGCCCCGCCCAGGTGTGCCGCGGTCCCGCCGCCCGGTTCCGCTCCGCCGGATCCGGCGTCCCAGCGTCCTCGTCCACGTCGCCTCCTCGATCGTGGCCGTTCCGTACCCGACGCACGCGAATCCGACACCCGGTCGGCGTTCGGGCACGGCGTGTTTGTGCCTCCGGCCCCAGGGAAGGCATTCAACGTATCGAAGGGAGCAGCGACATGAGCGACTTCATGGACAAGGCCAAGGACATGGCTGACAAGCATGACAAGCAGGTCGACCAGGGCATCGAAAAGGGCGGCGACATGGCCGACAAGCGGACCCAGGGCAAGTACGACGAGCAGATCGACAAGGGCGTCGACATGGCGCAGCAGCGGACCGGTCAGGGCGACACCGGACGCTGACCACAGCTCGCGATCCCGGGCCGTCCCGCACGGGCGGCCCGGGATCGTCGTGTCGGACCCGGAACAATCCTCTGGTTTCCATCGACCGACCTCGCTACCATCCGCAGTCGGGGCATGACTCAGCGTCGAGTCGTGCGGAGTCGACCCGCACCGCCCGCGGTGCCGTGGACGAGAGCGAGCCAGCCGGTGACCGACACTTCCCAGGCGACCATCCCGCAGCGCTACCCGTTCAACGCCCCTGTCCGGCTCGACCTGGACGCCCGCTACGCCGAGCTGCGCGAGCAGCCACTGGTCCGGGTCCAACTGCCCTACGGCGAGCCCGCCTGGCTGGCCACCCGGCACGCCGACGTGAAGACGGTGCTCGGCGACCCACGGTTCAGCCGGGCCGCGTCGGTCGGCCGTGACGAACCCCGGAACACCCCGCGCCAGCAGGAGACCGGCATCCTCTCGATGGACCCGCCGGAGCACACCCGGCTGCGCCGCCTCGTGGCGAAGGCGTTCACCGCGCGGCGGGTCGAGGAGCTGCGTCCGCGTACCCGGGCGGTGGCCGACGAACTGGTCGACGGGCTGCTCGCCGCCGGGCCGCCCGCCGACCTGGTGGCGCACCTGGCCACCCCGCTGCCGATCAGGGTGATCTGCGACCTGCTCGGCGTGCCGGTGTCCGACCAGGACAGGTTCCACACGTGGTCGGAGGCGATCGTGTCGACCACCTCGCTGGACCCGGGCCTCGCCCAGGAATACATCGACAACCTGCTCGCCTACATGGGCGGGCTTGTCGCCCAGCGCCGGCTCGAACCCGCCGACGACCTGCTCAGCGCGATGGTCCGGGCGCGCGACGAGCACGCCGACCGGCTCACCGAGGAGGAGATGGTCACCCTCGCCGCCGGGCTGCTCGCCGCCGGCCACGAGACCACCGTGACCCAGATCCCCAACATGGTGTACGTCCTGCTCACCACCCCCGGCGCCTGGGACACCCTGCGCGAGCGGCCCGAGCTGGTGCCGGTCGCCGTCGAGGAGCTGATGCGGTTCATCCCGCTCGGCGCGACGGCCGCCTTCCCGCGCTACGCCACCGAGGACGTCGAGCTGGGCGGGGTGCTGGTCCGGGCCGGCGAGCCGGTGGTGGTCAACATAGCGGCGGCCAACCGGGACGACGCGGTGTTCACCGACGCCGACCGGCTCGACCTGACCCGGACGGTCAACCCGCACCTCGGCTTCGGGCACGGCGTGCACCACTGCGTCGGCGCGCAGCTGGCCCGGATGGAGCTGCGGGTGGTGCTGGAGACACTGCTCGACCGGGCGCCGGGGCTCCGGCTCGCGGTGCCGGTGGAGGAGCTGACCTGGAAGAGCGGCCTGCTGGTGCGGGGCCTGGTGGCGATGCCGGTGGCCTGGTGAACCGGGCCGGAGCGGGGGAGGGCGCGTGAGCGAGGGAACCGAGTGGCGGCTGCACGTCGACCCGACCCGGTGCATCGGCTCCGGGATCTGCGCCGGTGTGGCGCCGCAGCACTTCGTGCTCGTCGACGGGCTGTCCCGGCCGGTGGCCGAGCGGATCGCCGCCGACGAGTCGGTGCTGGACGCGGCCGAGTCCTGCCCGCTGGAGGCGATCGTCGTGTCCGACCTGGACAACCTCCGGCGGATCGCCCCGGAGGGCTGACCGGTCACCAGCCGGGGTAGCGCGCCCCGTTCACGTTGACCCGCAGGCTGAACAGCGAGCTGGAGGCGCAGATGTAGAGCTGGTTGCGCTTCGGGCCGCCGAAGGTGAAGTTGGCGACCACCTCCGGCAGGTGCAGCTTGCCGAGCAGCGTGCCGTCCGGGTCGAAGCAGTGCAGCCCGTCGTGCGCGGCCACCCAGACCCGGCCGGCGTCGTCGAGGCGTACGCCGTCGAAGGAGCCGGCGTCGCAGGTGGCGAAGACCTCGCCGCCGCGGAGGGCGCCGCCCTCGGTGACGGCGAACCGGCGCAGGTGCTTCGCCCGGGTGTCGACCACGTAGAGCAGTGACTCGTCGGGGCTGAACGCCAGCCCGTTCGGCTGCCCGAAGTCGTCGGCGACGCGGCGTACCTCGCCGTCGTGCGGGTCGACCCGGTAGACGTGGTTGCCGCCGATCTCGCCCTCGGCCCGGTGGCCCTCGTAGTCGCTGTCGATGCCGTAGCTCGGGTCGGTGAACCAGATCGAGCCGTCGGAGTGCTCGACCACGTCGTTCGGGCTGTTCAGCCGCTTGCCGCGCCAGCGCTCGGCGAGCACCGTGTCGGTGCCGTCGGCCTCGGTCCGGGTGACCCGCCGCCGGCCCTGCTCGCAGCTCACCAGCCGCCCCCGTCGGTCGACGGTGTGCCCGTTGGCGTAGCCGGCCGGCTGGCGGAACACCCCGACCGCGCCGGTGGTCTCGTCCCAGCGCAGCAGCCGGTCGTTGGGGATGTCGCTGAAGACCAGGTGGCGCCCGGCGGAGAACCAGGCCGGGCCCTCCAGCCAGCGGCCGCCGGTCCAGAGGCACTCCGTCCACTCGTCGCCGTTGACCCGGCGGAACCGCTCGTCCCGCACCTCAAAACGCGTCCTGAACCGATCCACGCCGATCGCCTCCAGTCGTGACTGACGTTCGGCAAGAAGCTAGCATGACTGAACCAGAATCAGCCGTGACTTGAGACACCGAACGGAGGACGGTCGTGGACGACGTCGACCGGAAGCTGCTGGCCGCGCTGCAGAACGACGCCACCCAGTCGTACGCGGCGCTGGCCGGGCAGGTCGGCCTCTCCACGGGGGCGGTACACGAACGGGTGCGGAAGCTGCGGGAGCAGGGGGTGGTCCGGCGGACCACTGTGGACGTGGACCCGGGCGCGGTCGGCCGGGGCGTGCTCGCGTTCGTGCTGGTGGAGGCGAACGCCTGGATGGGCGACCACCCCACCCGGGACGCGCTCGCCGCGCTGCCCGAGGTGGTGGAGGCGCACGTCATCGCCGGCCCCGCCTCGCTGCTCGTGAAGATCCGGGTCGGCACGCCCGAGCAGCTCCAGGCCAGCCTGCGCCGGCTGTTCCAGGTCGAGGGCGTCACCGGCACGCAGACCGTGGTGGTGCTGGAGAGTTTCTTCGAGCGCCCGCTCGACCCGTACCCCCAGACCCCCTGACACGCGGCGGCGGCCACGCCCCCCGTGCCGGGAGCGTGGCCGCCGTGGTCGGTGGTCAGGACTTCTCGCGCAGCTCCCGCATCGACGTGGGCCGGCCGCTCAGCGCGTCGCGCATCCGGTCGACAAGGCCGGTGCCCGGGGCAAGCAGCTTGTTCGCCGGCGGGTGGTCCGGGGCGGCCGGGTGCGGCCGGGTCGGCGCCGACTTCTTCGCCGCCTCCACCTTGCCGGCCAGCTCGACCAGCTCCTCGCGGGCGCAGGCCGCGCGGAGCCGGGGGAAGAGGTCGCTCTCCTCCTCCTGCACGTGGTGCCGGATGGTCGCGGTCAGCTTGGTCAGCAGCTCGTCGAAGCGCGGCTCGGAGGGATCGAGGGACTCCAGCTCCTTCATGGTCCGCTCGGCGTCGGCGTGCTCGGAGATCTCGTGCTCGGCGAGCTGGTCGCCGTCGGGGAGGGCCTTGCGGGCGGCCGGGTAGACATAGGCCTCCTCGGCCACGGAGTGCCGGACCAGCTCGGCGATCACCACGTCGGCGAGCTGCCGCCGGTGCTCCGGGGTGCCCTGCCGGCTCTCCAGCTCGACGAAGATCGCCTCGACCTCGCGGTGGTCCGTCATCAGGACGTCGACGACGTCCCGTTCCGTCTGTACGTCGGTCATCTGAGTAGCCCCTTACCGGTGGGTTGCGGAACGGCTTGCCTGGCCCACTACCCTCGTCCGGTCGATCGAACCAGCCGGATTTCCGCCGCCTCCCACCCGGGGTGCTCAGCCGCTGGCCGGCTCCCACAGCAGGGCGGGCAGCTCGCCGAGCGCGGTCAGCGCGCGGCCGACCCAGGCCGGATCGGTGTCGTTGTGCTCGGTGGTCCGGACCACTGTCATGCCGACCGCCGCCGCCCCGGCCAGCTCGCCGTCCGCGCCGTCGCCCACGAACACGCAGTCGGCCGGCGCGACACCGAGGCGCTCCGCCGCCAGCCGGTAGATCGCCGGGTCGGGCTTGGCCAGGGCCACGTCGCAGGAGAAGATCGCGACGTCGAACCGGCGGGCCAGGTCGGTCGACGGCCACGCCTCGGCGGTCTCCGCGGTGGCGTTGCTGACCAGCCCGATCGGGTGGCCGTCGGCGCGCAGCGCGTCCAGCACCGCGACGGTTTCCGGCCGGACGCGCGACAACAGCCGCCGGGCCAGCTCCCGCCGGTGCGCGGCGGCCCGGGCCACCTGCTCCTCGGTGGGCGAGCCACCGAGCCGCCGGGCCAGGAGGCGCACCGTCTCCGCGGCGTCCCAGCGGGTCATCCGGTCCCGCCACGTCGCGTGGTACGCGTCGACAAGGGCGGCCGGCTCCACCCCCACCATCAGCGCCATCTCGCCGACCACCCGGTCCCGCTCGGGGTCCCCGCCAGGCACCAGGGTGTGGAACAGGTCGAAGATCACCGGTCGTGGCACGGTCAGACTCTAGCGGGGTCGGTGACCCGGCGGACGCCGAAAGGGCCGGCCTCCCCGCCCGGGGAGACCGGCCCTTGACTGCTCGGTCAGGAGCTGTAACCGCGGCCGGCGATCCAGTTGGCCAGCTCGGTCACGTCCATCCAGTACGTCGGCTCGTTCGGGCTGGCCGGGTCGGCGATCAGCACCGTGTTGCCGTCGTCCTTGTACTCCACCACGGTCAGGTAGTGACCGGGGTAGCTGTGCTCGACACCGTCGATGTCCAGCGCGCCGCCCAGGATGTTGGCGACGACCGGCCGGCCCTGGTCCACGGCGGCCTTGACGTCCGCCCGCAGGCGCTCGACCTGCTCCTTGGTGGCCACGTCGTCCCGGATCTCGGTGGTCTTGTACTTGCCACCGGTGTACTCGTTGAGCACCCGGGTGATGTCGAGGGCCGAGTCGGTGCCGTTCTCGGTGGTGCCCAGCTTGGCGGCCAGCTCGTCCTGGCTGACCTCCTTGCCCTCGGCCGACAGGGCGATACGGGTCGAGGCCGGGCCGCAGTAGAAGAAGTTCGGCTGCGCCTCGTACTCGTAGCCGGCGCTGCGCTCGCCCTTGCCCTTCAGGGCGGCCGACGGCGCGGCCTGCGCGGCGACAGCCGGGCCGAGGACGGTGCCGCCGCACATCACCAGGCCGGCGACGGACAGCATGCTCTTACGGAAGATCGAGTTCATGTCGAGGCTCCATTCGGGGGGTGACGTCTCCGGGGTCCGGAGACGCGGCACCGGGAGTGGCGCTCGGCGTGCTCTCTGGGGATCTCGGTGCGCACTGGAGGCGCTGCCCCACTCGCTCACCGGGGGCGGCGGGCCTGCCGCCCGCTCGCTCATATCGCTCGTACGGGAGGTGCAACGGCCCGGCACGGGCCCCGATTTCCGCAGGTGGCGGCCGTCACGGTTTAACCGGACACCCGGCGCGGACGTCTCGTCGGCGCGGTGACCGACGGGTCAGTCGGTGCCGGTGGGAAGGCTCCCGAGCAGACGGCTCACGGCGATCTCGATGACCACCCGCTGCGGATTCGGACGCGGGGTGCGATACCGCTCGGCGTACCGCCGCTCGGCCTCGGCCACCGCCTCCGGGTCGCGGCGCAGCACCGCCCGGCCCTCCACGGTCAACCACCAGCGGCCGTCGACGTGGCAGACCGCCACGGGGGTGCCCGCCGGACCGGCCGCGGCGACGTGCCGGGCCTTGGCCGACGTGCCGGAGGTGATCACACGGGCCAGCCCGGCGTCCGCGTCGAAGGTGACACCCACCGGCACGACATGCGGGGTGCCGTCCCCGCGCAGGGTGGTCAGCGTGGCGAGGTGCCGCTCCCGGAAGAACCGGGCGACCCGCTCGTCGTGTGGATCCAACCGGTGGTCGCCCGCCATGTGCCGTCCTCGGTGCCCTGAATCGGGCCGACCGCCGGCCCCGCGCCGATCATGACACGGGGCGGCGCGCCCGGCCCGGCTCCGGCGGGGAGTCCGACCGGTCGGGCAGCCCCCGCTGCGCGGCCCGGTGCTTCGCGGCCAGCCGGCCCAGGTAGATCAGCGCACCGGCCAGCACGCCCATGTCGTCCAGGTAGATCGGGTCGGGGAGCACGTCCACCGGCAGGATCGTGTAGATCAGCGCGCCGTAGAAGGCGACCTTGCCGCCGACCCCGAGCGCGCCCAGCATGCGGCGGGTGCGGACCACCCGGACGGCGAGCAGCACCGCCCCGACCAGCGTCGCCAGCGCGGCGACGGCGGCGAGCACGACAAGTACCCACGCTTCACGGGACACGAGGTCACGCTAACCGAGCCGGGCCAGTTCCGCCCGAGGCGCGTCAGTACGCCGGCACGGCCGCCCGCCCCCGGGCCACCGGGGTCAGCTCGCGGGTGGTCTCGACGGCCCGGCTGGGCGTCGGCAACTCCCGGGTGGCCTCCGGCCCGGCCAGGTCGACGATGGACAGCGACGACTGCGGCGCGGCCGCCGGCCGGGTCGCCGCGTACGCCTCGTCGCGCAGGCTCCGCGCGGCGGCGGCGGCCAGCTCGGCGGCCCGCCAGGCGGCCTGCTCCCGCTCCAGGGCGGCCTGCTGCCGGGCCCGCAGGTTGTCCCGTACCAGCCGGCGCAGCAGCAGTTCCTGCTCCACCGGGTGCCGGCGCGGATCCCAGCCCCGGTGGCCGAGGATGTCGCTGAGCTGCTGCACGGTGATCTCCTTGCGCCACTGGGCGTCCAGCGCCGCCCGGTGCAGCCAGCGCTCCCGGTCCACGTACTCGGCCGGGGTCCGGGCGGTCCGGGGCAGGGGCAGCGCCGCGGCGGCGGCCAGCCGGCGGACGTCCTCCTCCGCCGCCTCGTACGCCCGCCACGCCTCCTCGACCTCCTCCTGCGCGGCCAGCCACTCCGTCCGGCGCCGCTCGGCGGTCGCCGCCGCCCGGGACGCGGCCACCGCGACCTCCTGCGCGTACCGGGCCCGCTCGCGGGCCTCCTCGCGGGCCTGCGCGGCCAGGTCGATGCTGCTCGGCCGGGCGGCCTCGCTGATCCGGTCGCCGAACACCGACCGGAACCGGGCCGGGCGGAGGATCAGGGCGGCGACCACGATCGCCGCCACGGCGAGCAGCGCCAGCCAGATCACGGCGGCGCGCGGAACGTCGGGCAGGACGGTGGAGAAGACGGTCTGCATCACCAGCACCTCGTGGTGGAACGGTCGGAGTCAACGGTCGGGGCCCGGTGGACGGGCGGTGGGTCGCGGCCGGAACGCGACGGGGTGCGCGGCGGGGCGCGGTCGAGCGCGCCGGAACGAACCCGAAGGGCGGCGGGTCAGGCGCGCGGCGGACCGCGGCGGGCGATGGCGGCCCGGCCGGGGTCGGCGGCGACCACGACGTCCGGACCCGCGACCGGTGCGGCGGCGCCGGCCGTGCCCCGGCGCGGCGGGCCGGCCGGAGCCGGCGCGGTGAGCGGGTGCCGGACGGGCGAGTCAGCGGCCGGCGCGGCGGCGGGGCGGACGCCGGACCCCTCCGCGACCCGGCGGGCGGCCGGACCCAGGTCGACGGCGGCGGACGCGTCGATGCGGACGTCGACGGCGGAGGGCCCGTGGAGGCCGGCCGCGGAGAGCGCGTCGAGCCGGAGGTCGACGGCCGGGCGGGCCGTCGCGGTCGGGTGGTGGTCGGCGGCCGTGACGGCGGCCGGGCCGGTGAGCCCGGAGATGACCGCCAGGGCGGTCACCGCCGTGCGGGCGATCCTGCGCAGCGTGGCCGTCCAGAGGGACGAGGCGAACGCTACGGGCAGCACCGTTTCAACCTATCGGTCAGGTCCGCATCGTGCAGCTCGACGATCTTTCCGGTCGACGTGACCCGCCCCACCATTCGCTGTGGACGGATCCTGTCCGCCGGTTCGGCGAACGGGCGGGCGCCCCTCCGGACGCGAACGGCGCGCCCCCGGTGGACGCGAACGGCGCGGCGCCCCGGTGGGGACGCCGCGCCGTCGTCAGGCTGCGGTCAGTTGCCGCCGAGCACCGGCGGCGGGGCCGCCTCGCCGTCGGTCCAGACCATCTCGTCCTCGGTCAGCCAGGTCAGCCGGCCCTCGGCGTCGTCGTCCTGGTCGCCACGCGCGCCCAGCACGCCGTTTCGGCCGGCCATGGCGGGCCGCCCGGTGGCGCCGCCCTTGCCCGTGGAGCGGCCCTCCGTCTCGACCGTCACGCCCCGCCCGGAGGCGAGGCGCCCGGTGCCCGCGGCCGACCGGCTCTCGGCGCCGATGCCGCCCACCCGGCCGGAGCCGGCCGAGCCACCGCCCGAGCCGGCCAGCGACCCGGTGCCGAGCACGCCCGGCATGCCGTAGAGCGAGCCGCCGCCCCCGCCGGCGGGCAGGGTCGGGTTGGCGCCGCCGAGCCCGGGGCCCGCCAGGCCGGTCGTCGGACCGGGGACGGTCAGCGGACCGGCGCCCGCCAGCGAGGTGCCGGTCGGGTCGACGGTGCCGACCGAACCGACGCTGCCCGGGGTGCCCGTGCCGGGCTGGCCGCCCGTCGTGGCGCCGCCCGTCGTGCCGCCGCCCACCGTGCCGCTGCCCGGGGCGGTGTGGTGCACGCCCGAGGTGGTCGCGGTGCCGTTCGCCGCGGGGCCGAAGCTGCCGACGCCCGGCCCGGCCGACGGCGTGCTCACCGACGGGCCGCTGCGCAGCGTCGGGTCCGTCGGGTCGCTGTGGCCCGGCAGCTCCGTGGGCGCCGGCTCCGGCACGACGATCCGGCCGTACGCCGAAAAGTCGTAGCCCTCGGCCAGCTTGGCGACGACCTGCACCATCCGCTGGTGCGCCTTCTCCTGCTCGGCCTTGTCCTGCTCGTGGCCGACGATGCCGCCGATCAGCGCGCCGGGCAGGCCACCGACCAGGAAGCCCTTTCCGGCGTTGGAGAGCATCTTGTCGTTGTCGTCGGTCTCCTCGGGGCTCTCCGCCTTGGCCTGGGCGGTGCGCAGCTCGCTGGCCATCATGTCGAGCCCCTGCCGGATGCCCGTCATGCCCTCGGCCAGGTTGCCGGAGTAGTCGGCGACCAGGCTGAGCCGGCGCCGGAACTCCCGGGCGGCGTCGCCCGTCCACGTCTTCAGCAGCGCGTCGAGGTCGGCGGTCAGGTCACGGCCGAGGTCGTCGAGGGTGCCCTTGAGCGACGTCCACTGGGCGCTGAGACCGTCGATCTGCTTCGGGTCACCCGCGTTGACGCCCTGGTAGAGCTCCTTGTGGCTGACGTGCTCGTAGCGCTGGGTGTATTCAGACACGCGGATCCTCTCCCTTCGGCTTCATCGCCTCGGTCAGCCCGGAGAGTGCGGCGGCGATGTCGGCCGCGGCGGCGGCGTTGCGTGCCTCGGCGGTCCGGTAGTTCGTCATGATCGTCTTGGTGGCCTTCTGGGCGGCGACAATCGCCCGGCGCAACCGCTCGACGTGGTTGACGTAGCTCTGGTGCGTCTCGGAGTAGCGACGCGCGTTGTCGTTGGCGTCCGTGAACGTGCCGAGCGCCGGCGGCCGGCACTGCATCTCGGTGTTGAGCTTCTTCAACACCGACTCGGCCTCACTCAGCCTGCGCTCGAGCCGCTGGTGAAAGTCCTCCAAGGACAGTACGTCTACTGTCGTGCGCCCGGTCATGGCTGCATCCCCGTAGTCATCGTCGATAACCGTTGGCCACGTTCAGGTTAGTCGACCCGGGCCAACCGGGGCGACCCGTCATCGGGTTCCTTCCACTTCGGACCGTCGCGGCGCCGGTCACCCGCCCTGGGCGGGGGCCGCGTCCTCGCCCGGGCCGGCCGTCGCACCGCCGCCGGGCGTGGCGCCCGGATCGAAGTACGTCATCGCGTCCTCGCGCTCCAGGGTCGGACCGGTCGGCACCAGCGCGAGGAGGGACGCGGGCACCGCGAGCGGGGTCACGTCGCCGTAGCCGAGGGCGCTCTTCGCGTCGCCGGAGGCGGTGCCGAGCGGGAATCGGACCCCCTGGGCGGTGATCAGGTAGACCGTGGAGCCGGCCGCCGGCTTGCCGGTCTCCCCGGCGGTGGCCTGCACCAGCACGCCCTTGCCGCCGGGCAGCAGCACGCTCTCGGCGGTCCGGACCGCGTCCCGGGCGCTCTGCCGCGCGGGCACCCCGGTCGCCGCGGTCAACTCGGCCGGCGGCTGGTCGAAGACCTCCAGGGTGGTGGTCGGCTGGCCGGCCGGGCCGGAGCGGTACGTGGCGCAGAGCACCGTCCGCCCCGCGCGGACCTCGTGCAGGGTGGGCAGCCGGACCGGCAGCCCCTCGGCCTCCAGCCGCTGGTCGGTGAGGAGCTGGCCGGCCTGGTCCGGCGTGATGTCGGTGACCTGGCCGCCGCCGCCCAGCAGCAGCAGTGCGGTGACCTCCCCGATCGCCACCAGGCCCTGCTTGGCGAGCACGTAGTACTGGCCGGCGGCCCGGTAGACCTGGCCGACCCGGGCCGGGCGGTCGCCGACGGTCAGCCCGCTCGGGCCGCCGTCCCCGTCGATCGTCGGCTTGCGCAGCGCCGGGCCGACCGGCACCGCGTTGAGCAGCTGCTGCCCGACCGTGAGGGTGGCCGCGCCGGCCATCTTCAACGCCACCAGCGCCTGCTCGTCGCCGACCACCCGCAGCCGGGAACCGCCGGTGAGCAGGTAGCGCGCGTCGTTCACCTTGACCAGGACCGCCCGGTCGGTGAGCGGGGTGCCCCCGGGCAGCGGCCGGTCGATCACCAGGCGGGTGGTGGAGCGCTGCGGGTCGTTCGGGTCCGGGACGTCGCACACCGACCAGGGGAGGCCGACCAGCGACTTCCGGTCCGGCAGGTCGTCCGGGGCGCCCACGATGCCCACCGCCCGGCCGCGCGGCCGGTCCTTGATCGAGGCCTGCGACATCGTGCGGACCGGCGCGCCGGCGTCGTTGAGGATGAGCCGCGCCGAGGCGTAGTTGAGCGTCGGGTGCAGCACCTTGTCGTCGCCGAAGACGTAGGTGGCGCCGGTCTCCCGCTCGATGACCAGCGTGTTCGGCTCCAGCGGGGCGGAGTTGCTGGTGAACTGCCCGTACGCGCCCGCGCCGCCGAGCACGACCGCGGCGGCGATGACGCTGCCGAACACCGCCATGCCGAGGCGCCGCATCGGCAGGTCGTTGGTCTCCGGGTCGCCGGAGAGCAGCGCCGAGACGATCCGGCGGGTGACGAAGCGGTACGCCTGCACCTGATCGCGGCGGGTCCGCATGACTAACCTCCGGCAGGGGTGGGTCCGCGACGATCAGGTCCGAACTCCGCCGCGGGCTTCCCTACGATAAGGGGCCGTCGACGGTTCACCGGGACCCCGCCCGCCTCCGGCGACGCACCGCACCGGCGGATGCCCAGGATGTCCAGAAGGGACGCTCACCGATGACCCAGGTCCAGGCGCCACCCGGTCGTACGGCCACCGCCCCCGCCGTGCCGGCGGACCGACCGGTCACCCCGGCCGACAAGCGCCGGCGCGGCCGGCTCGGCCCGGTGGTCGTCGGCCAGCTCGTGGTGCTGGAGTGTGCCGCGCTCGCCGTCTGGTTCGCCACCGGCGGCCCGGCCTGGCTGCTCGGCGTCGTCGCCGTGCTGGCGCTGCTGGCCGTGGTGGCCGCCTTCGCCCGCCGCGGCGGCCGCTGGTGGTACGAGGACCTGATGCTCCGCCGCCGGCTGCGCCGCCGCCGGGGCCGGGCCCGGGGCGCCGCCCCCGCCGGTGACCCGCGGCTGGCCGCGCTCGCCCCGGAGCTGTCCGTCGTCGAGCTGACCGAGCGCGGCACCCGGCTCGGCATCGGCCAGGACGACCGGGGCTGGTTCGCCGCGGTCGCGCTGACCGGCCGGCCCGGCACGCAGGCCGGGTCGATCGAGGCGGCCGTGGTGGACCGGGCCCTCGCGGTGCTCGCCGACTTCACCGGGCCGGTCACGCAGACCCAGGTCGTCTCGCACACCCTGGTCTGGTACCCGGCGCCCGGGTCGCCCCCGGCGGCCCACCGCACGGTGTGGGTGGCGCTGCGCCTGTCGGTCGCCGACGCCCGCGCCGAGACGGTCAGCCGGGGCGGCGGCCTGCGCGGCGTGCACCGCACGGTCGCGGCCGGCATCGGCCGGCTCGGCAAGGCCCTCAACGCGGCCGGCCTCGGCCACCGGGTGCTCGGGCGGGAGGAGTTGCACGCCGCGGTGGTCTCCGGCGCCGGCCTCGACCTGGCTCCGGAGTCCCCCGTGGAGAGCTGGACCGGGCTGCGTGGCGGCGGCTGGACGCAGCGGTGCCTGGCGCTGCGGGTCCGGCCCAACGGCTCGCTGGGCGCGCTGGTGGACGCCGTGACCGCCACCTCCGCCCCGTCGCACACGGTCGCGGCGGTCGTGCTCCCCGGGGGCCGGCAGCTCCCGCCGTTGCTGCGGGTGGCGGCCATGGACGGCCACGCCGAGGCGCTCGTGAAGGTGGTCCGGGACGTGGCCCGCCGCTCCGGCGTGCCGGCCCGCCCGCTGGACGGCCAGCACGGCCCGGGCGTCTACGCCACCGCGCCGGTGGGCACCGCCATGGGCACGGTCACGGTCGAAGGTTGACGATCCAGCCGTAGAGGCCGCAGACCCAGACGGCCAGCGGCACCAGGGCGACGATCAGCAGGATCTCGACGATGTCCAGGGTGCGGCCCCAGACCGGCGAGATCCGCTTGCCCGCCACGGTGAGCCCGTAGATCAGGCTGATCACGGTCACCACCAGCAGGCCGCCCAGGATCAGCCCGAGCCGCACCGCGAGCGAGCCCGCGCCGAAGGTGGCGGCGGCGGCCAGCCCGAGGCCCACCGTGCCGGCCAGGAGCACCGGGGTGCGCTGGCCGCGGCCGAGGAACGGCCGGGCCCGCAGCAGCGCGAGGAGGGCCAGCACGAGGCAGAGCAGCACCGCCGGCAGCCGGCCATTGCCGGCGAGCACCAGCTCGCCGCCGAGCACCAGCAGCGACACCGTCCACAGCAGACCGGTGAGGAACGCGTCGGCGCGCTCGCTGTTGCGCAGCACCTGCGGCCCGTCCACCGACTCGGTGTCGCTCTTGAGGTCGTCCGGGCCGGTCGGGATCGACGGCACCGGCAGCCGGGCCAGGCGGTAGGAGATCATCGGCAGCGCCGGCAGCGCGCCGAACGCCACGGTCGCCACCACGGCCGCGGCGGCCGCCGCGCCGATGCCGAAGGCCAGGCAGAGCGCCGCGCCGAAACCGACCGCCACACCCACACCGACGGCGCCGAGGAACAGCGGCAGCCGGTCCCCGACGGCCAGCGCGGCGACCGCGCCGAACAGCACCACCGCGGTGGCCGCCAGCAGCACGTGCGGGCTGGCCAGCTCGGTGAGCCCGCGGTCACCGGCGAGCACCAGCAGGCCGCCGATCGCGGCGTAGCCGAGGCCACCCGTGGCGAGCACCGCACCGGTCCGGCTGTCGCCGACGGCCCGGGAGAGCACCGCGGCGCTGACCAGCAGCGCGATCGCGACCACCAGTGCGGCGAGCGCGCCGGGCAGCTGCGGCGGCCCGGCGAGCAGCGTGGCCGCCGCGCCGGCCGCCAGCGCCGCCCCGGCGAACAGCACCGAGAAGGCCCGCGTGGTGCCGACCTGCCAGGCGCCGGCCCGCTGGTTGGTCGCCGTGGCGACGGCGTCCACCACGTCGTCGAAGACGATCTCGGGTGCGGCGGCGGCGCGCGGGTTGAAGTAGAGCACCTCGCCGTCGCGGACGCCGAGCTGCGCTGCGGTGCGGCCGCCGTCGAGCGGCTGCCCGCCCAGCCGCGACAGGCTCCAGCCGCCGTGCCGCACGCCCTCGTCGGCGAGGTCCTCGCCGGCGTAGCGCAGCAGCGTCGGCAACAGGTCGGCCAGCGGCACGTCGGACGGCAGCGCCAGATCCATCCTGGTCCGCGGCGCCACGATGGTGATCCGGCTCAGCCCGCCGGTCGCCGTCTTCGTCGCCACAGTGGCCTCCTCGTGCTCGCCTACGATCCACCCCGGCCGTCGGCGCCGCCCCCGTGGGTCCACGGCGCCTCCGGGAGATTACCTACGATGGCGGTCGCACAGGTTGCCCACCCGACGACTCGGGTGCGTCGGCCGACCACGAGCAGGGCCGCCTCTGGGGAGGAGACAAGGTTGAGCACGGTGGTGTTCCGCCGGCTTCCGCGTCAACCGGGACCCGCGCTGCCGCGCGGTGAGGTGCTGCTGGAGTCCCCTCCCGAGCTGCCGGAGCCGCAGGCCAAGGGCATGGGTCAGGTGCTGATGATCCTGCCGATGCTCTGCGGCGTCGGCGCGATGGCCTTCCTCTACGCGGGCCGCGGCGGCGGCATGATGACGTACGTGGCCGGTGGCCTGTTCGGCGTGTCCATGTTGGGCATGGCGGTCGGCACGCTCGGCAACGGCGGCAACGACAAGGCCGAGCTGAACGCCCAGCGGCGCGACTACATGCGCTACCTGGCCCAGATGCGCAAGCGCACCCGGCGGGCCGCCGAGCAGCAGCGCGCCGCGATGACCTGGCGGCACCCGGAGCCGGACGCGCTGTGGTCGGTCGCCGCCTCGCGCCGGCTGTGGGAGCGGCGGATCACCGAGGACGACTTCGGCGAGGCCCGGATCGCGCTCGGCCCGCAGCGGCTGGCCGTGGAGATCGTGCCGCCGGAGACCAAGCCGGTGGAGGACCTGGAGCCGATGAGCGCCATCGCGCTGCGCCGGTTCGTGCGGGCCCACTCCAGCGTGCCGGACCTGCCGACCGCGCTGTCGCTGCGCGCGTTCAGCCGGGTCGCGTTGCGCGGTGACCGGGAGCCGGTGCTCGACCTGGCCCGGGCCGCGCTGGGTCAGCTCGTCACCTTCCACGCCCCGGACGACCTCCTGGTGGCCGTGGTGGCCGCGCCGGACCGGCAGCCGGTGTGGGACTGGGTGAAGTGGCTGCCGCACGCCCAGCACCCGGGGCGTACGGACGCGGCGGGCGCGCGCCGGATGGTCTTCGCCAGCCTCGCCGAGGCGGAGGCGGCGCTCGCCAACGAGCTGGGCGGCCGGCCCCGGTTCGCCCCCGAGGCGAAGCCCCTCACCACCGCGCCGCACGTGGTGGTGGTGCTCGACGGCGGCGAGGTCTCGTCGACCTGCGCGCTCATGGGACCGGGCCTGCTGGGCGCCACCGTGATCGACCTCTCCGGCGCGGTGCCCCGCGACGCCGGCCGCTGGCTGCTCTGCCTGGACGCCGGCGACGGCAGCGGGCTGGACCTGGTCCGCGGCACGACCAACTCCCGGCTGGGCCGGCCGGACCGGCTGAGCATGGCGGCCGCCGAGGGGCTGGCCCGGCAGATCGCCCCCTACCGGCTGTCGCAGCAGCAGGGCGCCAGCACCGAGGAGCCGCTGGCCCGCAGCATGGAGCTGCCGGACCTGCTCGGCGTCGGCGACGCCGCCACAGTGGACACCCAGCAGACCTGGCGGCCGCGCAGCCACCGGGACCGGCTGCGCATCCCGCTCGGCGTCGGGCCGGACGGCAACGTGGTGGAGCTGGACTTCAAGGAGTCCGCGCACGAGGGCATGGGCCCGCACGGCCTGGTCATCGGCGCGACCGGTTCGGGCAAGAGCGAACTCCTGCGTACGGTGGTCGCGGCGCTGGCCGTGACCCACTCGTCCGAGGAGCTCAACTTCGTCCTTGTCGACTTCAAGGGTGGCGCCACCTTCGCCTCGCTGGACGCGTTGCCGCACACCAGCGCGGTCATCACCAACCTCTCCGACGAGCTGCCGCTCGTCGACCGCATGCGGGACGCCCTGGCCGGTGAGATGAACCGCCGCCAGGAGGTGCTGCGGGCGGCCGGCAACTACGTCTCGCGCTACGACTACGAGAAGGCCCGGGCCGCGGGCGAGCCGCTGGAGCCGATGCCCAGCCTGCTCATCATCTGTGACGAGTTCTCCGAGCTGCTCGCCGCGAAGCCGGACTTCATCGACCTCTTCGTGATGATCGGCCGGCTCGGCCGGTCGCTCGGCGTCCACCTGCTGCTGGCCTCGCAGCGGCTGGAGGAGGGGAAACTCCGGGGACTCGACACCCACCTGTCGTACCGGATCGGTCTGCGGACCTTCTCGGCGGTGGAGAGCCGGATCGTGCTCGGCGTGCCGGACGCGTACGAGCTGCCGAGCGCGCCCGGCCACGGCTACCTCAAGACCGACACCGCCACCATGCTCCGGTTCCGCGCCGCCTACGTCTCGGGCCCGTACCGGGCACCGGGGCAGGTGCAGCGCTCGGTCCGGGCGCAGGTGCAGCGCCGGATCGTCCCGTACGGCATCGACTACGTCCCGGCGCCGGCCCTGCCGAGCCCGGCCGAGACCGCGCCCGAGCCGGAGCAGAGCGGCGACGGCAAGGCGGTGGCCATGCTGGACGTGCTGATCGACCGCCTCAAGGGGCAGGGCCGCCCGGCGCACCAGGTCTGGCTGCCGCCGCTGGCCGAGCCGTCGGGCCTCGCCGAGCTGCTGCCGCCGCTGAAGGTGCACCCGACGTTCGGCCTCACCACCGCGGACTGGCCGGGGCGGGGTCGGCTCACCGTGCCGGTGGGCATCGTCGACCGCCCGTACGAGCAGCGCCGCGACCCCATGATGGTCGACCTCTCCGGCGCCGGCGGCAACGTGGTGATCGTCGGCGCCTCGCTGAGCGGCAAGAGCACCATGCTGCGCACGATGCTGGCCGCGCTGGCGCTCACCCACACCCCGCGCGAGGTGCAGTTCTTCTGCCTCGACTTCGGCGGTGGCGCGCTGCGCAGCCTGGACGGGCTGCCGCACACCTCCGGTGTGGCCGGGCGGCGGGACGTCGAGGCGGTCCGCCGGACCGTGGCCGAGGTGGTCGCCGTCATCGACGAGCGGGAGAACCGGTTCACCCAGCACGGCATCGACTCGGTGGCCAGCTACCGGCGACGCCGGGCGGCCGGGGAGTTCGCCGACGACCCGTTCGGTGACGTCTTCCTCGTGGTCGACGGCTGGAACACGCTGCGCCAGGAGTACGAGGAGCTGGAGCAGACAATCACGAACCTGGCCAACCGCGGGCTGGGTTTCGGCGTACACGTGGTGATCACGGCCGTGCGGTGGGCGGAGATCCGGATCAACATGCGGGACCTGCTCGGCACCAAGCTGGAGCTGCGGCTCGGCGACCCGGCCGAGTCGGAGATCGACCGGCGGGCCGCGCAGAACGTGCCGGTCGGCACGCCGGGCCGCGGTCTGACCCGCGACAAGCTGCACTTCCTCACCGGGATCTCGCGGATCGACGGCAAGCGCGACATCGAGGACCTCACCGAGGCGTCGGTCGCCCTGGCCGGGCACGTGGCGGCCAACTGGCCGGGCCGCCCGGCGCCGAAGGTGCGGCTGCTGCCGCGCAAGCTGGCGGTCGGCGAGCTGGCGAAGGTGGTCGACCGCTCGGCGCCGGGCATCCCGATCGGCGTCAACGAGTCGGCGCTCGCCCCGGTCTACCTGGACCTGACGACCGAGCCGCACCTGACCGTGTTCGGCGACTCCGAGTGCGGCAAGACCAACCTGCTGCGGCTGATCGCCCGGGGCATCGCCGAGCGGTACACGCCGGCCGAGGCCCGGCTGGTCATCGCCGACTACCGGCGCGGTCTGCTGGGCGCCGTCGAGGGCGACCACCTGCTCGACTACGCGCCGTCCAACCAGGTCTTCAGCCAGGGCCTCGGCTCGATCCGCAGCGCTCTGCAGAACCGGCTGCCGGGGCCGGATGTGACCACCGCCCAGTTGCGCGACCGCAGCTGGTGGAAGGGGCCGGAGCTCTACATCCTGGTGGACGACTACGACCTGGTCGCCTCGGGCGGCAACAACCCGCTCAGCGCCCTGCACGAGCTCCTGCCGCAGGCACGGGACATCGGCCTCCACCTGATCATCACCCGGCGGGTGGGCGGCGTGGCCCGGGCCCTCTACGAGCCGGTGCTGCAACGCCTCCGCGAGCTGGACTCGCCGGGCCTGCTCATGTCCGGCAGCCGCGAGGAGGGTGCGGTCTTCGGCAACCTGCGGCCGAGCCCGCAGCCGCCGGGCCGGGGCACCCTGGTCCGCCGCCGGGACGGCCAGCAGCTGATCCAGACCGCCTGGACGGAGCCCGCGTGACGGGGCGGACGTCCCATGAACGGGTCCGGTAGCGTCGGCCCGACCGCCAGTGGTGAGGAGAGAACAGTAGTGAGCACCTCGTGGGGTTACGGCGGCGCCGGCGGCGCCGTGGAGAACCTGCTGCGCCAGGCGCAGGAGCAGCAGCGCCGGCTGGCGGAGTTCCAGCAGCAGCGCGCCGACCTGCGCGTGACCGGGGAGAGCCCGGACGGCCTGGTCCGGGTGACCGTCGACGGTGACATGAAGGTCGGCGGCATCGACATCAACGCCCGGGCCATGCGGCTGGACAGCTACACCCTGGCCGAGTCGCTCCAGGCCGCCATCGACGCGGCGTACGCCTCCTTCGCCGAACGGCAGCAGGAGCTGATGACCGACATGCTCGGTGGCTCGGACCTGGTCCGTCAGGCGCAGGCGGGCACCCTCACCCCGGAGGACTGGTTCCGCCAGTTCGGGGTGGACCTGAGCGACCCGACCCGCGGCCTGCGCCGCTGACCAGGGAGGAGACGCGGTGGCGAACAAGGTCGACGTCGACGCGATCCGCAAGGCGAGCCAGAAGCTCGACGCTCCGGACGGCCCGATCCAGTACCTGCGCAACGTGCAGGCGCTGCTGGAGAGCGTGAAGCTGCCCGACGGTGCGCTGACCCTCTTCGGCGGCGCGACAGTGCAGGCGCACAACGCCTCGGTGGACGGTCACCTGAAGAACGTCAAGACGGGCATCGAGCACCTGCACAAGGCGGCCGAGCAGCTGGAGCAGACCGCCAAGAACTGGGAGAAGTCGGACCAGCCCTGGGTGGTCAAGTGACCGGCCGGGTGGACGGGGAGGGCAGCTGATGTCGGAGATCCTGATCGCCAACGCGGCCGGCACGGTGACCGGCACGCACACGGTCGCCGCCGCGACGGCGCCGGTGCGCGGGCTGCTGCCGGCGGCCCGGGCCAACTGGATGTGGCTGGTGTTCGCCGGGGCGCTGGGCGCCGCCATCGCCTACCTGGAGACGTTCGACAACGACGAGGTCAACAAGTCCATCAAGGAGTGGGGCGACGCGGCGCGGCTGCTCGGCGGCGACCAGTTCGGCGCGGCGCTGGAGCAGGTCCCACCGTCGGACACCGAGTGGGACTTCGACGACCGGGACGCGTTCGACCTCTTCCTCCGCAAGCTCGGTGCCGAGATCAACTCGCTGGCCGAGGCGTTCAACGCCAACAAGGACACGCTGACCTCCGCCCGGGACGCCTTCAACGACGCGGTGAACGCGCTTGTCGACGCGCTCATCCCCATCCTCATCGCGGTGATCGCGTCGGTGGCCCTCCAGGCGTTCCCGCCGACCGCGCCCATCGCCGAGGCGATCGGCGTGGCCGGGATGGTGGCGAGCGCGGCGATCCTGGCACTCGTCTTCGGCGACATCAGCGCGGTGTTCTCGGCCGTCATGGCCGGCTTCCAGGGCAACGACCGGTTCGCCTTCGTGTCGGACTCCCGGCCCGGCTGGGCGGCCACGGGCCAGGACCCGGACATCAAGGACATCAAAATCGACTGGGTGCAGGACTCCAAGTTCTACCAGTGACGGGAAGGGGGGCCCCGGGGTGCTGCTGGTGCTCTTCGTGTACTTCCTGGTGACCGTGCCGGCCTTCATCGGGCTGGCGCTGGTCGCCCAGTTGTCCCGCGCCACGTGGGCGAAGCGGGCCAGCGAGGTGGTGTTGCTCACCGGTGTCGCCGCGCTGATCCCGGTGGTGCTCGACCGGGCGCTCGACAGGCCGGTGCTCTGGCTGTTCGTGGCGCTGCTGGCCGTCGTGCTGGTCTTCGGCGCGGCCATGCACCTGAGGTCGTACCGGCGGCCGTCCTGAGTGGCCGCTGGTGTCCGTGACCGTCCACCTCGTACGGTCGTGATCGCCGGACGGCGTTGTGCGCCATGGGGATGCAGGGCTGCGCGGATTGGACGTCGTCCGCTACGGTTCGGTTGAAGTGTCCGTCGGTGGGGTGTGTACGCCTTGCCGCGGGGGAGGGGCGCGGCGGATCCGCCGCCACAGAGATGACGGAAGGGTGTGAAGCATGGCGTTCGAGGTCAGTGCAGCGACTCTGCACACCGCCGCGAGTGACGTGCGGTCCACGCGCAGCGACGTCGACGGTGAGCTCAAGAAGCTGTGGAATGTCGTCGACGACCTGGCCATGGCCTGGAAGGGCGGCGCGTCCACGGGTTTCCAGAACCTGATGCTGCGTTGGAACGAGGACACGAACAAGCTGCTGACGGCGATGGACAACATCGCCGACCTGCTTGACAAGTCCGGCACGACGCACCAGGTCAACGACGAAGAGCAGCAGCAGATGCTGGACAAGTTCCACTCTGCTCTCAACCCGTGATCCGCGAAGACAGGCAGAGGAGGAATCGATGAGCATCAAGGTTGACTACGCTGTCCTCGAGAGCAGCAACCAGCAGATGCAGGCCATCTCGCGGACCATCGACGAGAAGCTGGACACGCTTCGCGCGATGCTGACCAAGCTCGAGTGGGAGGGTCAGGACCGCGCCGCCTACGAGCAGCACCAGGCTCAGTGGGACGCCGCCGTGCGGGACATCAACAAGGTCCTGAACGACATCGGCGGTGCCGTGGGCATCGCGCGCGAGAACTACATGACCACCGAGATGAGCAACTCCAAGGTCTGGGGCTGACCCGACCGAACCGCTGCGGCTCCGCTCCGGCTCACGCCGGGGTCGGGGCCGTGGTGCTTTTCCACGCCGGAATCCGGCGCGCCGGGCCGGGTCCGGCGCCGGCGCATACCCCGGCGCCGTGCGGGATCCCCGCCCCGAGCCGGGTCAGGCGTCCTGCGGCGCGGTCCGACGGCCGGGGCGCCAACCGCGCCGCCGGCCCCGGACCAGGATCGGCCGCAGCGCCAGCAGGACCCCGGCCAGCACCGCGCCGACCGCCGCCGCCCAGATCGCCACGGTGCGCTGCCAGGCCAGCGGATCGGTGTGCGGCGCCGGTGCCGGCATCGCGCCCAGCGGCGGGTCGCTGCGGGTGCCCAGCAGGCTGGTCACGGCCCGGTAGGGGTTGACCACGCCGTACCCGACCAGTGCGTTGTGCCCGTCCGGCGGGTTGTCGGCCGTGCGGGTGAGCCGGAACGCCACGTCCTTCGGGCTGATGTCCGGGTGCGCGGCCCGCACCAGCGCGGCGACCCCGGAGACGTACCCGGTGGCGAAGCTGGTGCCGCCGTTCGGCTCGGCCAGATAGCCGGCGCCCTGCGGCGCGGGGCCGACGATGTTCAGCCCGGGCGCGGCGATGTCCACATAGTCCCCGGTGACCGAGCTGCCGACGTGCCCGCCGTTCTCGTCCACCCCGGCCACCGCGATGACCCCCGGGTACGCGGCCGGGTACGCCGGCTGGTCCTGCTGGTTCTCCTGCCGGTTGCCGGCCGCGGCCACCAGGATCACGCCCTTGCCGAGGGCGTAGTCGACGGCCGCCCTGAGCGCCGGGTCGTCGAGGGTGACCAGGGACAGGTTGATCACGTCGGCGTCGTGGTCGACCGCCCACCGGATCGCCTTGCCGATCTCGGCCGGAATGGACTCGTCGAAGGCCTTCTGGTTGTCGGCGAGCACGCGGACCGGCAGGATCCGGGCCTCCGGCGCGATGCCGGTGAACGGCGCGCCGGTGCCCTCCTTCCCGGCGATGATGCCGGCGATCAGGGTGCCGTGGCCGACCAGGTCGCACTGCCCGTCGAGCTTGGCGAGCTGGTTGAAGTCCTCGCCGGTGAGCACCCGGCCGCGCAGCAGCGGGTGGGCGGGGGAGACCCCGGAGTCGATGACCGCGACGGTGATGCCCTGTCCCTTGGTGACCCGCCAGGCCGCGGCCGGGTCGAGCCGGTTCAGCGCCCACGGCGCCGCGGTGGGGGCGGGGCCGCCGGGTGGGCCGCACTTCGGGGCCGCCGCGGCGGGCGCGGGCATCGCCAGCACGCCGCCGAGGAGGGCGGCCACCGACACTCCGGAGAGGACGGATCGGATCCGGTGCCCGGTACGGACGTGCTCCGTCGTCCCGTCCGGCCGCAAGCTGTCGCGCACGCGGTGAGATTACCGTCGCCGCGCCGTCCGCGCGGTGACGGGCAGCCGTGGGAAGACGGTCAGCTCTCGGTCACCGGCTCCGCGGCGGGGTCGGTGGTGAAGAGGGCGAGCAGGGCGCCCACCTGCTGGTCGGCCTCGGCCGGGTGCCGGAAGTGCCCGCTCGGGTTGATCGTGTACTCGTTGCGGCGGCCCACCCGGGTGCGCTGGAGGTAGCCACCGGCTTCCAGGTCGGCGACGATCGCCTGGGCGGCCCGCTCGGTCACCCCCACCTCCTCGGCCACGTCCCGCAGCCGCGCCGTGGGGTTGCGCGCGATGGCCAGCAGCACGTGGCCGTGATTGGTGAGGAAGGTCCAGTTCCGGCCGCTCCCGTTCTCGCCTGGTGTCGTCGCCATGGTCGTCATGGTATGGCCCTTTCCCGCGCCTCTCGGTTCTGCCCCGGTCCGTGCGTGCGGGGCGAGGCCGGGTTCCGGGCCGCCGTCAAGGGCGGCGCAACGTATGAAACGCGTATCACGTAAATCTTGACGTACCTTGGACTGCGTGTGACGGTTGGTCCCGAGGCCGCCTCCGTCGCCGGCCGGCTGACCAGGTCTTTTTCGCCCGAGGACGAGGTGAGGATGGATGCCGCCGACCACTCCCGAACAGGCGCTCGCCGAACTCCAGGCCGGTAACCGGCGGTTCGTCACCGGTGTCCCGCGTCATCCGAACCAGGACGCCGGACACCGGGCGGCGGTCGCCGACGGGCAGCACCCGTTCGCGGTGATCGTCGGCTGCTCCGACTCCCGGCTCGCCGCCGAGATCATCTTCGACCGCGGCCTCGGTGACCTCTTCGTGGTCCGCACCGCCGGGCACACCGCCGGCCCCGAGGTGCTCGGCAGCGTCGAGTACGCGGTGACCGTGCTGGGCACCCCGCTCGTGGTGGTGCTCGGCCACGACTCGTGCGGCGCGGTCCAGGCCGCCCGCGAGGCGGTCCGCACCGGCACCTCGCCGGCCGGGCACCTCGGCGCCGTGGTGGACGCCGTCGCGCCCAGCCTGCTCCGGGCCGGCCGGGACGGCGTGGAGGACCTGGACGCCATCATCGACATCCACATCGCGCAGACCGTCGAGGCCCTGGTGGCCCGGTCCGCCGTGCTGGCCGAGCGGGTGGACGCCGGCGCGTGCACGATCGTCGGCATGGCGTACCGGCTGAGCGCCGGCGAGGCGCGCATCGTGGCCCAGATTCCGGCCACCGCGCCGGTCACGCCGGTGCCGGCCCCGGCCGCGCCCGCCGACCCGGCGCTCGCCGGCTGAACGATCCGCCGAACGTCGAGGGGCCGGCCCGCATCGCGGACCGGCCCCTCTCGGCGTACGTCGTCAGAGCAGCGACATGTGCACGTGGTCGGTGTGGTTGGAGGGTCCGCTGTAGGACTTCCAGCCGGTGGCCGGGAACCAGATCTGCCGGTTCCAGATCACGTAGTAGATGCCGAGCCGGTCGGCGTTGCGGATGAGGAAGGCGGCGACGTTGTTGCCGTACATCCGCTGGTCCTTGGTCCGCCACGGGGAGAAGCCGCTGTTCTGGAGCGACCAGTCGCAGGCGCGGCCCTTGGGGTGCTCCCACGGCCCGCCCGGGCGGTAGCAGCCCACGAAGCGGTTGAAGCCGGCCCGCTTCACCTCCTTGTACGCGTGCAGTGTGCGCGGGGTGATGCAGCCCGAGGTGGTCGGGTCGTTCTCGCTGCACGACTCCGGCTTCCAGTCGCCGTCGGCGGTCCGGCCGGGGCCGACCCGGGCGACCGGTGAGGTGGCCGAGACCAGGCCGCCGGTGAAGCCGATGCCGCCGACCAGTTGCAGCGCCTTCTCCGTCTCGGCCTTCTCGCGGGCCATCGCGTTCTTCTGCTTCTCCTGCTCGCGCACCTCGATGTCGAGCGCGATCTTGGCCTGCTCGGCGCGGTTCTTCGCGGCGTTGATGGCGGCGAGCTTCTGCGCGTTCATCAGGTTCAGCTCGTCGAGGGCGGCCGCCCGCCGGACGAACGAGTCGGGCGTGCTGCTGTCCAGCAGCATGGCCATGGCGCCCATCCGGCCGGTGCGGTAGGACTGCGCGGCCATCTGGGCCACCTGCGGGCTGAGCGCGTCGAATTCGCTCTGCGCGGCCTTCACCTCGAGGGCGAGCTGGAGCTGGCGCTTGCGCGACTTGTCCAGCTTCGCCTTGGCCTGGAGGTAGGCCCGGTTGGCGGCGTCGATGGCCTCGGTGATGAGGGGGTCGTCGTCGTCCTCGGAGTGCCCCGAGGGGGTGGGGGTGCTCGGAGCGGCCGTCGCCGGGGTCGGCCCCACCAGCACGGTGAGCGCGGCCACGACGGCCACCACGGGGGTCAGCCAGCGCCGCAGGGGTGCCGTCACAGTGTTCCCTTCCGTCGGCCGCCGACCGGGTTAGCTGACGGGTTCGGGACGGAAGTGGCCCCTACCGCTCGCGCGGATTCACCCCATGTACCTGGTTCCCCGGCTCGCCCGCGGGCGATTGGGCGGCGGCACCGCTGGCGCCGGTGCGCGCCTTCGGCGGTGACCGGCAGCGAGGTTACCCGAGAGTCCTCCCGGTGTTCTACGTCCGGAAGCCGACCAATAGCGAGAATTCGTCCTCGCCGTGCGTGACCAGGATCGCGTTTGGAATCCGTCATCACGCTGCGGAGTGTCACCATGCGGCCTCCGTGTTCCTGTCGCCGCCGGGCCACCCGCCGGCCCGCTGCCCGGGCGCCCCGCCGAGCGCCTCCAGCGCCTCGTCCCGCCCGGCCGGCGGCCGGGGCGCGGGAGGGTCGGCCGGGCCCTCGGTGGTCCCGCGCCGCCCGGCGGTGGTGACCACCGCGGCCAGTCCGGTGGTCAGCGGTACGGCGGCGATCAGGCCGAGCGTGGCCACCGCGCTGCGGACGATCTCCTGGGCCAGGAACTCGCTCGTCAGGATCTGGCTCACCGGCCGGGAGTCGGCGACGAGCAGGAGCAGCAGCGGCAGCGAGGCGCCCGCGTACGCCAGCACGATGGTGTTGACGGTGGAGGCGATGTGCGCGCGGCCCACCCGGGTGGCCGCCCGGTAGAGGTGCCGGCGGGACAGCGCCGGGTTGGCGTGGGCCAACTCGGTGACAGTGGCCGCCTGGGTGACCGTGACGTCGTCCAGCACGCCCAGCGAGCCGATGACGATGCCGGCGAGCAGCAGGCCGTGCAGGTCGACGTCGCCCTGGAACATCGACAGGGTGGTCGCGTCCTCGCTGCCGAATCCGGTGAGGTGGGTGGCGGCCGTGGCCAGGGTGCCGAGCACACCTGTCAGCACCAGGCTGCCGAGCGTGCCGAGCACGGCCACCGAGGTCTGCGCGGTGACCCCGTGCGTCAGGTAGAGCACCACGAACATGATCAGCGCGGCGCCCACGATCGCCACGAGCAGCGGCGGCTGGCCGGCGCCGATCCCGGGCAGCACGAAGCCGAGCAGGATGGCGAAACTCGCCACCAGCCCGCCGAGCGCGGCCAGCCCGCGCCACCTGCCGAACGCCACGATCGCCACGGCGAAGAGCACCGCCAGCCAGACCAGCGGCGTGCCTCGCTGGTGCTCGGCGATGTTGTAGCTCTTCACCGCCGGGTCGGCCGGGTCGATCAGCTCGACCAGGATCACCTCGTCGCCGACCTCGACCCGGGGCGCGCCCGGGCCGGAGGGCACCGGAGTCTCGACCTGCCGCCCGGCGTCCGGGCCCTGCTCGGCGGCGACGGTCACCGTCCCGCACGGCCCGGCCGAACCGCCGGGGCTCCCCTCCGGCGCCTCCGGGGTCGGCGGGCAGGGCACGGTCACCACCCGGGTCACCGTGCCGTGGTAGCGGGGCAGTGCCGGGGCGTCCGCCGCTTCCCGGTCCTGCCGGGGCCAGAGCACCAGCGCGGCCACCACGGTGATCAGGAAGAGCGGCACCACCGTGGCGACCAGGATCCGCCGTACCCCCGGTGGGGCCGACGGAGCGGGACGGGTGTGGTCGGCGCCCATGGCGTCTCTCCCAACGATTCGCAACGGGATTCGTGTCTCCGGGCCGGCCGGTTCGCCGGACCGGCCGGTGCGCCGCGGGACGGGCGCGGCCGGGTCGTCGCCCCGGAATGGTAGCCAGGCGGGTCGGAGACGCCCCGGGACACGGTGCCGCGGCGGTTCCCCCGGGGCGTACCCGAGCGGCCGGTTACCGTGGTGGCATGGCGGGCACGGCGGCGACCGGACGGTGGGTCCGGCTCCTGCTGCTCGTCTGCACGCTTGTCGGGCTGACCGCCATGCACACCCTGGGCCACGGCGCGCACTCCCCGTCCGGACAGCCGGCGGGGCATCCGGCCGGGCACTCCGCAGCGCTCGCCATGGTGGCGGACTGCGAGGGCGACCGCTGCACCGCACGCGCCCTGCCGCCGGGCGACCCGGGCGCGGATCCGTCCGGGTGGAGCGTCTGCCTGGCGGTGCTCGGCGCGTTCGCCGTCGCGCTGCTGGTCGTCGTGCTGCTGCGGACCGGGTCACGGTCCGCCGTCGCGGCGGCCGGCGGCCCGCTCCGGCACCCCGCCGGCCCGCGCGCCCCGCCGCCCCGGGCCTTCGGGCTGCGCCTGGCGACGACGTCGGTGCTGCGCAGATAGGACGCCTCGACGCGAGGGGACCGGACCACCGGTGCCCCGCGTCCGCCGTCCGCTGCGTACGTTCCGACACTCGAAAGGCACACTCGTGTTCACTCGTACCATCGCGCGCCGCGCCGCTCTGGCCGGCGCGAGCGTCACCGTCGCTCTGGCCCTGGCCGCCTGTGGCGACGATCCGACGGCCGGCCACGACATGCCGGGCGCGGCCGGCACCGCCACGCCCGCCGCGGGCGCCTCGGCCTCGTTCGACGCCGCCGACGTGATGTTCGCCCAGATGATGATCCCGCACCACCAGCAGGCCGTGGAGATGTCCGAGCTGGCGGAGACCCGGGCGGCCGACCCGGAGGTGAGGAAGCTGGCCGGGCAGATCAGGGCGGCCCAGGGGCCGGAGATCGCCACCATGCGCGGCTGGCTCGCCGCGTGGGGCCGGCCGGCGCCCTCGATGAGCGCCGGGCACGGGATGCCGGGGATGGACCACGGCATGCCCGGGATGATGTCCGAGGCCGACCTGGCGAAGCTGAGGGCGGCGTCGGGCACCGACTTCGACAGGCAGTTCCTCACCATGATGATCGCCCACCATGAGGGCGCCATCACCATGGCGAGGGAGGAGATCACCCGCGGCGCCCACCCGGACGCCACGGCGCTGGCCCGGCAGATCGTCACCGCCCAGCAGGGCGAGATCGACGCCATGAGGAAGATGCTCGACCGGCTCTGAGCCACGTGTCGGGTGCCTCGCCGGTGGCGGGGCACCCGGCCCGGTCAGCCGCGCTTCATGAGGCGGCCGACGGCGGCCATCATCTCGGTGGCCATCTCGTCGGCGCGGCCCTCGGCGGCGCCCTCGTGCATGCAGTGCCGGGCGTGCCCGTCCAGCAGGCCGAGGCCGACCTTGTCCAGCGCGGCCTGGATGGCGGAGATCTGGGTCAGCACGTCGATGCAGTAGCGGTCGTCCTCGACCATCTTCTCGATGCCGCGGACCTGGCCCTCGATGCGGCGGAGCCGCGCGAGCAGCTGGTCCTTGCTGGCGGTGTAGCCCCGGGTCGGGGTCGTCGGTGCGGTCATGACATCAAGGATAGCGTACCCCTCGGGGGTATGGTACGGTCCTGTTCGTGGCCGATACCCCCACCGGGTAACGGTACGAAAAGTGGCAGCCGTCTCCCTTCCGCTTACCCCCTGGGGGTATAGGATCGGAGGTGGCAGGAAGGGGAGATGCGCGATGGTCACCACCACGTACCAGGTGCAGGGCATGACCTGCGGGCACTGCGTCAACTCGGTCAGCACCGAGGTGAGCGCGCTGCCGGGCGTCACCGACGTCCAGGTCGACCTGGCCTCCGGCCGGGTCACCGTCACCAGTGAGAGCCCGTTGGACACGGACACCGTCCGCGCCGCCGTGGACGAGGCCGGTTACGACCTCGTCGGGGCGTGACGGGTCCGGAAGACCCGTAGAAACCGAGGTACCACGATGAACACGGCGACGAAACTGAGCGGCTTCGCCCTCGGCCTCGCGGCGGTGTTCGGCACGGCGTACGGGGTCGGTCACGCGGCCGGCCCCGTCACCCCGGCCGCCGAGACCCGCCACGACGCCACCGACGCCGGCCACGACTCCGCCGGAGCCGACCACGGTGACGGCGGCCACGGCGCCACCGCCACCGCCCACCTGCCCGGCGGGCTGCTCGTCTCCGAGCGCGGCTACACCCTCCAGCCGGTCACCGCGCCGGCTGGCGAGTTCGCCTTCCGCATCACCGGCCCCGACGGCCGGCCCGTCACCCGCTACGACGTGGCGCACGACAAGCGCATGCACCTGATCGTCGCCCGCCGCGACCTCTCCGGCTTCCGGCACGTCCACCCGGAGCTGGCCGCCGACGGCACCTGGCGGGTCGCCTCACCGCTCGCCGGTCCCGGCGTCTGGCGGGCGTTCGCCGACTTCACCCCGACCGGCGGGGAGCCGCTCACCCTCGGGGTCGACGTCACCGTCCCCGGCGCGCTGGACGCCCGGCCGCTGCCCGCGCCGGCGACCAGCACCACCGTCGACGGCTACACGGTCACCCTCACCGGCACCCCGGAGCCCGGCCGGACCAGCCAACTCACCCTGACCGTCAGCCGGGACGGCCGGCCCGTCACCGACCTCCAGCCCTACCTGGGGGCGTACGGGCACCTGGTGGCGCTGCGCCAGGGCGACCTCGCGTACCTGCACGTGCACCCGGAGGGCGCGCCCGGCGACGGGCGGACCCCGGCCGGGCCGGCGGTGACCTTCGCCGCCGAGGTGCCGTCGGCCGGCACGTACCGTCTCTACCTGGACTTCCGGCACGGCGACGCGGTGCACACCGCGGAGTTCACCGTGGTGGCCGGTGACCAGGCCGCTCCGGCGTCCGCCGCGCCGGCCCCCACGACCGCACCGACCCCGGACGCCGACCACGGCACCCCGGGGCACGGGCACAGTTGACAGAAGGTGCCGCGATGACATCGACCGCGAAGTCCCTGCCGGTCGCGCCGAACATGATCGAACTCGCGATCGGCGGCATGACGTGCGCCTCCTGCGCCGCCCGGATCGAGAAGAAGCTCAACCGGATGGACGGCGTCGAGGCCACGGTCAACTACGCCACCGAGAAGGCCAGCGTCCGGTACGCCGACGAGGTCACCCCGGACGACCTGATCGCCACCGTCGAGAAGACCGGCTACACGGCCGTCGTCCCGCCGCCGCCCCGCCAGGCGGGGGCCGAGGCGACCGCCGAGCCGGTGGACGAGCTGCACGGGCTGCGTACCCGGCTGTGGGTGTCGGTGGCGCTGACCGTGCCGGTGATCGTGCTGGCCATGGTGCCGGCCTGGCAGTTCGACTACTGGCAGTGGCTGTCGCTGACCCTGGCCGCCCCGGTGGTCGTCTACGGCGGGCTGCCGTTCCACCGGGCCGCCTGGATCAACCTGCGGCACGGCGCGGCGACCATGGACACCCTGGTCTCGCTCGGCACCTTGGCCGCGTTCGGCTGGTCGCTCTGGGCCCTCTTCCTCGGCGACGCCGGGATGCCCGGGATGACCCACCCGTTCCGGCTGGACATCACCCGCACCGACGGGGCCGGCAACATCTACCTGGAGGCCGCGGCCGGGGTGACCGTGTTCATCCTCGCCGGCCGCTACTTCGAGGCCCGGTCCAAGCGGACCGCCGGCGCCGCCCTGCGCGCCCTGCTGGAGCTGGGCGCCAAGGACGTCGCGGTGGTGCGCGGCGGGCAGGAGACCCGGATCCCGGTGGACCAGCTCGTGGTCGGGGACCGGTTCGTGGTCCGCCCGGGCGAGAAGGTCGCCACCGACGGCGTGGTGGAGGAGGGCACCTCGGCGGTCGACGCCAGCATGCTGACCGGCGAGTCCGTGCCGGTCGAGGTGGGGCCGGGCGACACCGTGGTCGGCGCCACCGTGAACGCCGGCGGCCGGCTGGTCGTCCGGGCCACCCGGGTTGGCGGGGACACCCAGCTCGCCCAGATGGCGAAGCTGGTGGAGCAGGCGCAGACCGGCAAGGCGGCCGTGCAGCGGCTCGCCGACCGGATCTCCGGGGTCTTCGTGCCGATCGTGATCGCGCTGGCCGCCGGCACGCTGGGCTGGTGGCTCGGCACCGGCTCCGGGACGACCGCCGCGTTCACCGCCGCGGTGGCGGTGCTGATCATCGCCTGCCCCTGCGCGCTGGGGCTCGCCACGCCGACGGCGCTGCTGGTCGGCACCGGGCGGGGTGCCCAGCTCGGCATCCTGATCAAGGGGCCGGAGGTGCTGGAGTCCACCCGCCAGGTCGACACCGTGGTGCTGGACAAGACCGGCACCGTGACCACCGGGAAGATGACCCTTGTCGACGTGCTGCCCGCCGAGGGCGAGGACGCCGCCGAACTTCTCCGGCTGGCCGGCGCGCTGGAGGCCGCCTCCGAGCACCCGATCGCCCGGGCCGTCGCCGACGGCGCCGCCGAGGCGGGACCGCTGCCCGCCGTCACCGGCTTCGCCAACGCCGAGGGCCTCGGCGTGACCGGCGCGGTGGACGGCCGCGAGGTGGTGGTCGGGCGGCTCCGGCTGCTGCGCGGGCGCGGTCTCGACGTACCCGAGGAGGTCGCGCGGGCGGCGACCGGCGCGGAGGCCGCCGGCCGGACGGCGGTCCTGGCCGGCTGGGACGGGCGGGCCCGTGGCGTCCTCGCCGTGGCCGACGTGGTGAAGCCGACCAGCCGGGAGGCGGTCGCCCGGCTGCGCGAGCTGGGGCTGGCCCCGGTGCTGCTCACCGGCGACAACGCCACCGTGGCGAAGGCGGTGGCCGCCGAGGTCGGCATCGACGAGGTGATCGCCGAGGTGCTGCCGGCCGACAAGGTGGACGTGGTCGAGCGGCTCCAGGGCGAGGGGCGGACCGTGGCCATGGTCGGCGACGGGATCAACGACGCCGCCGCGCTGGCCCGGGCCGACCTGGGGCTGGCCATGGGCACGGGCACCGACGTGGCCATCGAAGCGTCCGACCTGACCCTGGTCCGGGGCGACCTCATGGCCGCCGTGGACGCCATCCGGCTCTCCCGGCGGACCCTCGCGATCATCAAGGGCAACCTGTTCTGGGCCTTCGCCTACAACCTGGCCGCCCTGCCGCTGGCCGCCGCCGGCCTGCTCAACCCGATGATCGCGGGCGCCGCGATGGCCTTCTCGTCGGTTTTCGTGGTGGCCAACAGCCTCCGGCTGCGCGGCTTCCGCCCGGTCGGCTGACCAGCCGCGTGCCGCCGGTCCCGGACTCCGGGTCCGGCGGCACGTCGGTTCACCCGGTGTGATGAAGGTGCGGTTGAGCGGGTGGCGGCCGGGGTACCTCCACTTCGTCAGGAACTGCTGAGTGGAGGTTCCCATGGGTATCGACGACAAGATCGACAACGCGACCGAGAACACCGCCGGCAAGGTCAAGGAGGGCGTCGGCCGGGCCACCGACGACGAGCGCCTCGAGGCCGAGGGCCGCAACGACCAGGCCGCCGCCAACCTGAAGCAGGCCGGCGAGAAGATCAAGGACGCCTTCAAGAGCTGAGCACGCCGTACGCTCCGCCGGGCCGGCAGCCCTGCCGGCCCGGCGTGCTGCGCGCGGGGGTGGCCCGGCCGCCGCGCGTCGTCACCGCCCGCTCCGGCCGGACCGACGGCCGCCCACCACACGGGAGAACGATGTCCGGTACCACCGCGATCCGCGCCGCCGCCCTCGTGACGATGACCGCGCTCGCCGCGGCCTGCCAGTCCACCGAGGAGCCGGCCGCCGAGCCGACCGCGGCGCCCAGCGCCACCGCCGTGCCCAGCGCCACCGCCCCTCCCGCGGCCACCGCCACGCCGTCACCGGTCACCGCCGCGAACACCGCCGCCGTCTGCGCCGCGGTCGACAAGCTGATCATCGCGAAGAGCAAGGAGATCGCCGCCGACTCCGCGGCCGCGACCCGCCGCCAGCTCACCCCCGAGCAGATCAACGACCAGGTCAAGGCCGACCTGGCCGACCTGGCCGACGACGTACGCGGGCAGGCCGCCCGGGCCGAGGACCCGGAGATCAAGGCGCTGGTCGGCGACGCCGCCCGGCGGATCGAGGCCGGGGCGAACTCGTCGGCCCCGGTGAAGTGGCTCGGCTCCAGCTTCGTCGAGATCCCGCAGCGGCTCACCCGGGAGTGCCGCGCCTGACAGTCCACAGTGACTCACCAGGGGTCACATTCGTGGCGGCCAGTTCGTAGGATGCGAAGCGACCTCGACCCGGAGGAGCTACGCCCATGGCCCAGCCCGTCGATCCGTCCGGCCTCGGCCGCGTGCTGTCCGAGACCATGTCCGCGCTGGGGCGGTTCACCGCCGGCGCCGACGGCGAGGCGCCCGCTCCGCCGGAGGGCGTCGGCGAGGCGGCCGACGGCCTGGTCCGGGTGACGGCCGGTCCGCCCGGGCGGGTCACCGCGCTGACCCTCGACCCCCGGGTGATGCGGCTGCCGAGCGAATCCCTGGCCGAGGAGATCAGCACGGCGGTCAACGCGGCCCTCGCCGACCTCCAGGAGAAGGCGACCGCCGCCGTTCCCGGCCAGGTCGACCTCAGCTCCCTCGGCGAGCAACTGCGCCGGATCCAGGAGGACGCCGGCCGGCAGCTCACCACCTTCACTGACGCGCTGGTCCAGGCCCAGGACCGGCTGTCCGGCCAGGGCGGCCGGTGATGGCCATCGAGGTCGACCCGGACGGGCTGGGCGGCTCCGGCCGCGCCCTGGGCGACGTGGCCGTCCGGTTCAGCGAGGCCATGACGGCATTCCAGGCCGAGTTGGCCGCCTTCGGCCGGCCCTGGGGCTCCGACGACATCGGATCTCTGATCGGCGCCGCTCACGACGAGGTCTCCGCGTTCGCCTTCGAATGCTTCGACACCGCCCTGGAGGAGATCGCCGCCGCCGGCACCGACCTCACCGACATGGCCGTTCGCTACGCCGGGATCGAGGCCGCCATCAAGCAGGGCTTCGACGGGCTGCGACAGGCGCTGGGAGGCTGACGGTGGGCCTCGAACTGCCCGGCGAACTGCGCTCGCTGCTCGGCATCCTCGGCTACACGTGGCCGGAGGCCGACGAGGTCAAGCTCTTCGAGATGGGCAACGCCTGGATCCGTTTCTCCGGCACCCTGTCCGGCGTCGTGGCCGAGGCGAACACCGGGGCCGCCACCGTCTGGTCCAGTCACTCGGGCCAGGACATCACCGCCTTCCAGTCCTGGTGGAACCGGGAGGACAGCCCCGCCGACAGCCTGCGCGACGGGGTGACGGCCGCGGTGCTCACCGGCACCGGGCTGATCATCTGCGGCGCGATCGTGCTCGCCCTGAAGATCGCCGTGATCGTGCAACTCGTCGTCCTGGCCATCCAGATCGCCCAGGCGGTCGCGACGGCGGCGGTCACCTTCGGGGCCTCGCTCCTGGAGATCCCGATCTTCCAGCAGCTGGCCCGGACCATCGTCGGCAACCTCGTCCAAGAGGTCATCTGGAAACTGATCGACGGGTGACCGGCTGATGGCCAAGGGATCGGGGAAGGCCGGCGGCCGCCTGATGCGCGCCGCGCTTCAGTATTTGAGGCGCGCCAACAAGCGCAACCGTCCGGGCCGTATGACGGCCCACTCACGCGACCACGTGTTTCTCGGTCACGAGCGCCCCGGCATGGCAACCGGCTCCGGCTACCACTACCGACCCGGCGGGCAGGACTTCCCGGGTCGCAGGCTCAAGCCCGGCACCATACAGCGGGATCCCCGGACCCGGGCCTACACCGCCCAACCGGAGTACTTCGACCCGACCGTCAACCCGCCGGCCGGCACCTGGAAGCCGAAGGGCGGTAACCAGGGAGTGAGCTCCTTCTTCCCGGACCACTGGACCCCGGCGGAGGTGGACGCGGCCATCAGTGGCGCGTTCCGTAACGCACAACGTCTGCCCAACGGCACGTGGCGCGGCACGTACCGCAATCTGACGATCGAGGGCTACTACCATCCGCAAACAGGCGCACTGAAGCACGGCTGGCCTGTCGTGTGACAACCCGGAGGTAATCCGTGAGTTCGATGACGTTCTCGATCGACCAGTTCAAGCTGCCGCTGTACCAGGTGGACGACGAACGTTACGAGGCGCTGGGAGTGTGGCTGACCACCGACATCTCCATCTACTTCCGCGTCTGCCTGGACGCGCTGGCGATGATCGACGATGTTTCCCACGGTCGGCAGCCGTTCGAGGAGTGGAGCAGCGACAAGTTCGATGTCCACTTCACGCCCGAACGGGTGTCGCTCCAGAACCAGTGGTTGGAGTTTCAGCACGGCGAGTACCCAGTCCCGGAGATCCGTGAGGTGCTGGAGCGGTACTGGCGCTTTCTGGTGAGCATGCCGGAGCGAACCCATCTGATCCGGGAGTATCACCCGGACCTGCCCCAGTGGCAGGCCGACCTGCTGCTCTGGGAGGAAACGTGGAAGCGCCCGCACCCCTATCGGGGGCGGTTGTTCTGAGCGTCGGCATGACCTTCTCGGTCGACCAGTACCGGCTGCCCCTGTTCCACGTCGCCGACCAGCGATACCGGGCTCTCGGTGCCTGGCTGATCACCGACGTCTCGATCTACCATGCGGCCTGTCTCGACGCGCTGGCGATGATCGACGACGTTTCCCACGGTCGGCATCCGTTCGAGGAGTGGAGCAGCGACAAGTACGACGTCACGCTGACCAGCGACGGCATCGACTTCGAGAACCAATGGGTGGCGGGCGAGAAGGGCCGGTATTCCCTCGACGAACTGCGCGAGGCGGTTGAGGCGTACTGGGCGTTCCTCTCCAGTCGCCCGGACAGTCTCCATCTCATCCGGGACTACCATCCTGAGCTTCCGCTCTGGCAGGCGGAGCTGCTTCAGTGGGAGGAGACGTGGAAGCGGTCGCATCCGTACCGGGGCCGGCTGTTCTGACCCGGTAGTGGATGTGGGTGACCGTGGGGGCGGGGACCACCTTGACCGGTTCCCACACCGCGTCGACGGGGCCGTCGAAGAGGGGCGTGCCGCCGCCCAGGACGATCGGCACCACGTGCAGCCACAGCGAGTCGAGCAGCCCGGCCGCCAGGTACTGGCGCACCGTCCCGCCCCCGCCCGCCACGGCCACGTCGAGGTCGCCGGCCGCCGCGCGGGCCCGCGCCAGCGCCGCCTCGATGCCGTCGGTGACGAAGTGGAACTCGGTGCCGCCCCGCATCACCAGCGGCTCGCGCGGGTGGTGGGTCAGCACGAAGACCGGGACCCGCCACGGCGGCTCGTCACCCCACCAGCCGGTCCAGTCCAGGTCCCACCCGCCCTCGCCGCCGCCGAACATGCGGCGCCCCATCACGTACGCGCCGACTCCCGCCGTGACCTCGTCGACCACCTCGGCGTCGACGTTCCGGTCCCCGCCGGCCAGCCCGTGCCGCTCGCGCCAGCTCTCGCTGGCGAACAACCACTCGTGCAGCCGCAGGCCGCCCCGGCCGAGCGGGTCCTGCCGGCTCTGCCCCGGCGCCGCGACGTACCCGTCCAGCGACACCGACATCTGACTGGTGACCTCTCCCATGCGAGGTGGACTGTCCCGGCCGGCGTAACTCATCGGTCGGTGGCGAGCCGCGCGGCGCGTACCTCCAGGTAGTGCCGCTCGGGAAGGCTGGTGGTGGCCCGGGCGGCGGCCAGGTAGGCGGTCCGGGCGTCGTCCCGGTCGCCGGCCAGTTCGAGGAGGTGGGCGCGGACGGCGGCCAGCCGGTGGTGGCCGGCGGTCCGCTCGTCGGCGTCCAGCGGCGCCAGCAGGGCGAGCCCGGCCCGGGGACCGTCCACCATGGCCACCGCGGCGGCCTGGTTGAGGGTGACCATCGGGTTGGGCGCCAGCCGGGCCAGCAGCCGGTACAGCGCGACGATCTGCCGCCAGTCGGTGTCGGCAGCGGTGGGCGCCTCGGCGTGCACCGCGGCGATGGCCGCCTGCACCTGGTACGGGCCGGGCGCCGACCAGGTCAGCGCCTCGGTCACCAGGGCCACGCCCTCGGCGATCCCGGCCCGGTCCCAGCGGGTGCGGTCCTGCTCGGTCAGCGGCACCAGCTCGCCACCCGGGCCGGTACGCGCCGCCCGGTGCGCGTCGGTGAGCAGCATGAGGGCCAGCAGCCCGGCCACCTCGCCGTCGTCGGGGAGCAGCCGGCGCAGCTCCCGGGCCAGCCGGATCGCCTCCCCGGTCAACTCGGCCCGGTGCAGTTCGGCACCGCTGGAGGCGGTGTACCCCTCGTTGAAGACCAGGTAGAGGACGTGCAGCACGGCGCGCAGCCGGGCGTCGCGGTCGGCCGCCGAGGGCATGTCGAACCGGGCCCCGGCCGCCTCGATCCGCTGCTTGGCCCGGCGGATCCGCTGGCTCATCGTGGCCTCGGGCACCAGGTACGCCCGGGCGATCTCGGCGGTGCTCAACCCGCCCACCGCCCGCAGGGTGAGCGCCACCTGGGCGCTGACCGTGAGTGCCGGATGGCAGCAGAGGAAGAGCAGCTTCAGGGTGTCGTCCCCACTGGGCGGCTCCTCGTCGGCGGGCGGGGCGACCGCCGCGTACGCCGGTTCCCGGACCGCCACCGCGACCTCCCGGTCCCGGCGGGCCCGCTCGCTGCGCCACTCGTCGGTGAGCCGGCGGGTCGCCACGGTGACCAGCCAGGAGCGGGGATGCTCCGGCAGGCCCTGCTCCGGCCACTGGGTGGCGGCGGCGAGCAGCGCCTCCTGGACGGCGTCCTCGCACGCGTAGAACTGGCCGTGCCGGCGGACGAGCACGCCGAGGACCTGCGGCGCGAGGGCGCGCAGCAGGTCCTCGACCGCCCGGTCGGTCACATCTCCGTCCCGGCCTGCTCCATCACCGGCCGCACCTCCAGCACGCCGACGCCGCGCGCGACGTCCGGCCAGCTGGCGGCGATCTCGGCGGCCCGCTCGGGGGTCTCGCAGTCGACCATCAGGTAGCCGGCGAACTGCTCCTTGCTCTCCACGAACGGCCCGTCGGTGATCTCGGCGCCCCCGGCGCCGGGCCGGACGGTACGCGTCTGCGACGGGTGGGCGAGCGCCTCGCCGCCCACCAGCTCGCCGGACTCGGTCAGCTCCTTCATGATGACGTCGACGTCACTGAAGATGGCGTTCCGCTCCTCCTCGGACAGCTCCTCGACGAAGCCGGGCCGGTTCCAGATCAGCAGCATGTACTTCACGATTGACTCCTCGGGTTCGGGCCACCGGCGGTGGCGCCTCTCGCAGACGGGTCGGAGCCGGCTCGCCTGATCCGACATCATCCCCGAGGAAAATCTCAGCGGCCGCCGCGTACCGGTCGGCGCGTCGGCGTGCCGGCGTCGAGCGAGGCCCGGTCGGCGGCCGTGGTGCCCGAGGTCCAGCCCTCGGCGTCGCGGACCTGGAGCCGGTGCCGGGTGACGCCGGGGAAGAGCTGGTCGACCCGCTCCTTCACGGCGTCCGAGCGGGCGGCCAGCACCGGGAGCAGGCGGTCGTCGGCCCGTTCCTCGGCCGCCGTGGCGGTGGCCGCCCGCAGCCGCTCCCCGATGCGCAGCGCGAACGCGTTGAGGAAGGACTCGTCGTAGCCCTTGGTGCGCCGGCCGCTGCCGGCGCGGCGCTCGCCCCGGCCGCGCAGCATCGCGGCGGTGGCCTGCACCAGCAGCGAGGTGTGCAGCAGCTCGACGGCGGTCAGGTCGGCCGGGAAGCCGAGGACGGTGGCGAAGCCCAGGTCGTCGGACCAGATCGACTCGCAGCGGTTGGCCGCCGCCACCTCCTGGATGAGCAGCGCCTTCGCGGCCGCGTACGGGGCGTCGGTGCCGAGCCGCACCCCGCCGGGCCGGTCGGGTCGCTCGGCGGCGGCGTCGAGGAGGGCGGCGTCGATGCTGTGCCGGGCCATCAGCTCCTGCGCCTTGCCGGTGAGCGCCTCCGCCTCGGCCGGGAAGGTGGTCGACTCGGCCTTGGCCAGCAGCGCGCGTACCCGGTCCAGCATCCGGGAGCCGGTGGGCGGGGCGGCGGCGCGCGGGGCGGCGGCCGGACCGCCGGGCGGCGGGCGCAGCACCGCGATGGGCGGAAGGCCCTCCAGCAGGGCGAGGGCGTCGACGGCGTCCCGCAGCGCGCTGATCCGGTCGCCGTCGGCGCGGCGGTCCAGCCAGCCCGGGTCGCCGTCCCATCGCGCGTCCAGCTCGGCGAGCTGGTCGTCGAACCAGGACGGGACCGGCTGGGGCATGGCCCGCCGCTGCGCGGCCAGCGCGTCCCGGACCAGCCGGGCGCCTCGCGGGGTCAGCCGTCGGGTGGCGATCCGCTCCAGGTCGACGGGTTGCCAGCCGCGCGGCCAGAGCCGCGCCACGCCGTGGGTCAGCCGGGCGAGCAGCGCCGCGTCCACGGCCGGCGGGTCGCCGACCACCAGCCGGTCGAGGGCCCGCTCGGCCGCGCGTACGTCGGTGCCGCGCGCCGCCGCGAGGGCGTCGGCGAGCACCTGCTCGGCGTCCGGCACGGGTGGCTCCCTCTCTGGCGGCAGGTGGCGGGTCGCGCACCCGGGAACGAACGGTACCGGCGCGGAGGCGTCCCCGACCCGTGAGCGCGCTCACCGTTCATCCGTCCGGGCCCGGCGTCCGTACTCCTGGCCGGACCGGGGCGGCGCGACGGACGGAGATCGGCGTGGGCGGGCGGCGTGGGCGGGACCGGGGGCTGCACCGTCGGCGGCGGGCGTCCCGCGCCGGCGCCCTGACCCTGGTGGTGCTGCTGGTCGCGGCCGGGCTCGCCGGGTACGCCGCCCGGCGGCACCCGGACCTGCTGGTCGCGGCCGGCGTGCGGGCCGGCGCCCCGGCCGCCGGGCCGGCCCGCCCGGCGATGACCAGGCCCGCCGCACCGCCGGTGCCGGCCGCCGGCCGGGTGCCGCCCGGCATCAGCTACCCGGCCCGGGGTACGGGCGCCTTCCGCACCGCCACCGGCGTGGGCGCCGTGGCCGGCCGCAGCGGCGAACTGCTCCGGTACCGGGTCGCCGTGGAGGACGGCATCGGCAACGTCGACGTGGAGCGCTTCGCCCGGGAGGTGGCGGTGACCCTGGCCGACCCCCGCGGCTGGACCGGCGACGGCCGGTGGCGGCTGCAACGGGTCGGACGCGACGACCCGGCCGACTTCACGGTGCTGCTGACCACGCCGGTGACCCGGGGCCGGCTCTGCGCCGACACCACGGACCGCTACACCTCCTGCCGCAACGGCGACCAGGTGGTGATCAACGTGGCCCGCTGGGTGCACGGCGTGCCGCACTTCCCCGACCTCGGCCGCTACCGGCAGTACCTGCTCAACCACGAGGTCGGGCACCGGCTCGGCCAGGGTCACGAACTCTGCCCCCGGGCCGGCGGCCCGGCGCCGGTCATGGAGCAGCAGACGCTCGGCCTGCACGGCTGCACCCCGAACGCCTGGCCACTCGTGGACGGCGCGCCGCACAGCGGCCCGTCCGGCCAGTACGACGACCCGATCCCGGCCGAGGACTGACGCGCGCCGAGCCGGAGTGGTCACAGAGGGGGTGATACTGGGCGCGTGGAGAGCCCCCGCCCCCGCCTGCTGCTGGTCGAGGACGACCGCGCCCTCACCGGCCTGCTCGCCGACCTGCTGACCGAGGAGGGGTACGAGGTCGACGTGGCCGGCGACGGGCACAGCGGCCTGCACCACGCGCTGACCCGCGACTACCAGCTCATGGTGGTCGACCGGGGGCTGCCGGCGCTGGACGGGTTGGCGCTGGTCGCCAGGTTGCGGGCCCGCGGTGTGACCTGCCCGGTGCTGCTGCTGACCGCCCGGGGATCGGTCGACGACCGGGTGGAGGGGCTGGACGCGGGCGCGGAGGACTACCTGGTCAAGCCGTTCGAGGTGGCCGAGCTGCTGGCCCGGCTCCGGGCGCTGCGCCGCCGGCACCCGGAGGCGGCCGGCTGGCTGCCGCTCGGGCGGCGCCGGCTGGACGTCGACAACCGCCGGGTGCTCGACGGCGCCGGGGAGATCCCGCTCTCCGCCCGCGAGTTCGCCGTGCTGCACGCCCTCGCCGGCCGGCCGACGAAGGTCTTCACCCGGGCCGAACTGCTCAGCACCGTCTTCGACAACGCCGACGCGCCGGGCACCGTCGACGCCTGCGTCCACCACCTGCGCCGCAAGCTGGGCCGGGACGCCGTGCGCACGGTGCACGGGCTGGGCTACCGGCTCGGGCCGGGCTGAGGCGGGCAGCGGCGTGGACGAGGCCCGGCTGGACCGCGCCCGGCGAACCAGCGTGGCCCAGACCGCCGGGGTGATCGGGATCGTCCTGCTGCTGGTCGGCGCGCTGATGTTCGTGCTCACCAGCCGGCAGGAGTCCCGGGCGCTGGACGCCGGGCTGACCGAGGTGCTGGCGGCGGCCGAGGACGTGGACGACCCGCCGCCCGGCCAGTTCCTGGCCCGGCAGCGCCCCGGCACCGCGGCGGTCGAGGTGACCAGGAGCGCGTCCCCGGAGCTGGTCCGGATCCTGGACGGCGCGGTCGGGCGGCCGCCCGGGCGGTACGAGACCGGCGCCGGGGACGACCGGCGGGTCCGGGTGCTGGTCGCCCGCCGGGCGGACGGCAGCCGCTGGGCGGTCGCCGCCGACCTCGCGCCGCTGCGCCGGCGGCAGGGCCAGCTCGCCGTGGCGCTGCTCGTGGCCGAGCTGGCCGGCCTGGCGGGCGCGCTGGTCGCCGCCGCGTTGCTGGCGCGGCGGGCGGTCGCGCCGCTGGCCACCGCGCTGACCCTGCAACGCCGCTTCGTCGCCGACGCCTCGCACGAGCTGCGCACCCCGCTCACCGTGCTGCACACCCGTGCGCAGATGCTGGCTCGCCGCGCCCGGAGCCAGCCGGCGGACCGGCTCACCGACCAGCTCGACCAGCTCGTGGCGGACACCCGGGCGCTCGGCGAGGTGGTCGAGGACCTGCTGGTGTCGGCCGCCGCCGAGCACCAGCCGCTGCCGGACATCGAGGTGGACCTGGCCGAGGTGGCACGCGAGGTGGTGGCGAGCATGTCCGCGTACGCGCGGGAGCACGACGTCGAGCTGCGGGTCGAGGCGGCCGGTCCGGCCCGGGTCCGGGGCGCCCGTACGGCCCTGCGCCGGGCGCTGACCGCGCTGGTGGACAACGCCGTCGGGCACACGACCGACGGCGGCCACGTCACGGTGACCGTGACCCGTCGCGACGGCCAGGTGGCCGCCGCGGTCGCCGACGACGGGGTGGGGCTGGACCCGGCCGCGGCGGACCGGCTCTTCGAGCGCTTCGCGCACGGCACGGCCGGAGCCGGCCGCCGGTTCGGGCTGGGACTGGCCCTGGTGCAGCACGTGGCGCGGGCCCACCGCGGCGCGGTCGAGGTCGCCGGGGCGCCGGGGCGGGGCGCCACCGTCACCCTGGTCCTGCCGGCGGCCTGAACCCGCCGCAAGAACTTCCCAAGAAACGCTGGGCACTGTGGGGCCGGACAGTGAACGCCCCCGATCGTCGAGGAGAGATCGTGCCCGACACCGTCAACGGACTGCCGGTGCACCCGCTCGTGGTGCACGCCGTCGTGGTCCTCCTGCCGCTGGCCGCGCTGGGCGTGGTCGCGCTGGCCGTCCGCCCGTCCTGGAGGGGCCGCTTCGGTGTGCTCGTCGTGCTGATCGCCGCGCTGGCCACCGCCGCCGTCCCGCTCGCCACCGAGAGCGGCGAGGGCCTGGAGCGCCGGGTCGGTGACCCGGGCCGGCACGCCGAGCTGGGGGACACCCTGATCTGGTTCGCGCTGCCGCTGCTGGTCGCCGCGGTCGCGCTGGTCTGGCTGCACCGCCGGTCCCCCGGGCCGGCCGAGGGCGGCACGGAAGGCCCGCGTACCCCCGGCCGTGGCGGGGTCGGCGTGGTGGTCGCGGTGCTGGCCGTGGCCGTCGCGGCGGCGAACCTCGTGCAGGTCTACCGCGTGGGCGACTCCGGGGCGAAGGCCGTCTGGGGCGACACCCCGGCGGCGACCGCCGGGCACGGCGACGACGACGGTGACTGAGCGGTGCCTGCGCCGCGCGCCGGCCGGTGGTGAGATGGGCCCATGGAGTACGTGAAGTTCGGATCCACCGGCCTGGAGGTGTCCCGGCTCTGCCTGGGCTGCATGAGCTACGGCGAGCCGAGTCGCGGCGGCCACCCCTGGTCCCTGCCGGAGCAGGAGAGCCGCCCCTTCATCCAGCAGGCGCTGGAACTGGGGGTCACCTTCTTCGACACCGCCAACGTCTACTCCGACGGCACCAGCGAGGAGATCGTCGGCCGGGCGCTGAAGGACTTCGCCCGCCGCGACGACGTGGTGATCGCCACCAAGGTGCACGGCCGGATGGGCCCCGGGCCGAACCGGGGCGGGCTGTCCCGCAAGCACATCATGAGCGAGATCGACGCGAGCCTGCGCCGGCTGGGCACCGACTACGTCGACCTCTATCAGATCCACCGGTTCGACCCGGGCACCCCGATCGAGGAGACCCTGGAGGCGCTGCACGACCTGGTCCGGGCCGGCAAGGTCCGCTACCTCGGTGCCTCCTCCATGTACGCGTGGCAGTTCGCCAAGGCGCTCTGGGCCGCCGAGCGGCACGGCTGGACCCGGTTCGTCTCGATGCAGAACCACTACAACCTGCTCTACCGGGAGGAGGAGCGGGAGATGCTGCCGCTCTGCCTCGACCAGGGCGTCGCGGTGATCCCGTGGAGCCCGCTGGCCCGGGGCCGGCTGACCCGGGACTGGGGGGAGCGCACCGCGCGGGCGGAGACCGACGAGTTCGGCCGGGCGCTGTACGCGCGTACCGAGGAGAACGACCGGGCGGTGGTGGACGCGGTGGCCCGGATCGCGGCGGAGCGCAACGTGCCCCGGGCGCAGGTGGCGCTGGCCTGGGTGGCCCACAACCCGGCGGTCACCGCCCCGATCGTGGGCGCCACGAAGCCGCACCACCTGACCGACGCGGTGGCCGCGCTGGAGTTGGAGTTGACCGACGAGGAGGTGGCCGCCCTGGAGGCGCCCTACGTCCCGCACCCGGTCGCCGGCTTCCAGTAGGCGGTGCGCGAAAAGCGTCGCCGGCGGCGGGCCGGCGACGCTTTTCACACTTGATGTCCCGGCCGCATTCGGCAGGGGGCGAAATGAAGGCGGAATAGACGCCGGAGGCGTCAGCGCACGAACAGGGTGTAGCTCGGGGCGAAGCCGGTCCGGCAGCGGAACGACACCCAGACCCCGTGCGCCACGCCGTCGGCGCCGACCTGCCGGCATTCGGCCTGGGCGTCGGCCACCTGGTCGAAGGCGGCGGTGTAGACCTGCTTCTCCGCCGGGTAGGCCGTGGTGCGGGGCCGGTAGGTGATGATCAGGTCGTCGCCGGCGAAGCCCGACCGCACCGAGAACGACTCCCAGGTGCCGGCGTTCCGCCCGGCCTCACCGATGACGGCGGCGCGGCCGAAGCCGTACGTGCCGAGCAGCGCGGTGGTGGGCTCGGGGGATGCCGCGTGTGCGGTGGACGGGGCCAGCACGGCCCCGGCGACGCTGGCCAGGACGAGGGATCGGGTGAGCTTGCGCATCTTTTTCGGGTCCTTCTCGAATAGTCGCGGGGATCTCCCGCGGTTTCTCGGGACAACCGGCGGAAGGGTCTTCTCCCGGGCGGTTCGGAAAGGACCATACGAGCCGTCCACTGCGGACGGTGTAAAGCAGGTCACATTACGTGGAGAACAATTTGTTACGCAATTCTTGAACGGCTCAGCGGGGGAACGAGGCCCAGATGTTCTTGGTCACGTCGGTGGCGTACCAGCCGACGGCCAGCGAGACCGACTCGGCCAGCATCAGCCCGCGGCCGCCCGAGTCGAGCGGGTGGATGTCGCCCAGCCCGGGGACGGTGCCGAGGTCGTGGTCCGCCACGTCGAGCAGGAAGCAGTCGTCGGTCGCGAGCAGGGTGACGATCGTCGGCGGCCGGCCGTGCCGCAGCGCGTTCGTCGCCAGTTCGGTGGCGACGAGCACCACGAGGTGGGGCACCTCGTCGAGGTCCTCGCCCTGGACCAGGCCGTGCCCGGTCAGCGCGTCGCGCAGCGAGGCCCGCAGCTCCCGCAGTTCCTCGGCCGTGCTGAGCACCCACTGCTCCAGCTCGGCGGCCTGCGGCGGTGGCGGCGAGGTTCGCAGCTGTCCCATGATCTGGCTTTACCCTGCGTAGCCGTCCGCTAAGCCGACCGGGACCGGCTCCCGACCGGTGGTCGGGAGCCGGTCCGGCGCGTCAGCGGCGGAGCAGGGCGAAGACGCCCCAGCCCAGGTGCTCCCGTCGATAGCGCACGTGCCGCAGCGGGTCCTCGGTCAGTTCCCGGCGCAGCTCGCCCGCCAACTCGTCGTCGGGGTTCGCGTCCAGCCAGCGGCGCAGGTTGAGCCAGTGCGCGGCGGCGTACCGGTCCCAGCTGTCCTGGTCGGCGAGGACCATCTCGACCAGGTCCCAGCCGCACTCGCCGAAGAGCCCGACCAGCCCGGGCAGGTCCTGGAACTCGTCCCGGGAGCGGGCGTGGCAGCCCGCCACGGTCTCCTCGTCGGGCGGGTCGAGCCGCCAGTACGGCTCGCCCACCAGGGCCATCCCGCCGGGGCGCAGGCCGCGCTCCAGGATCTCCAGGGTGCCGGGGACACCCCCGCCGATCCAGGTCGCCCCGACGCAGGCGGCCAGGTCGACCCGCTGCTCCGGTACGTAGGTCGCGGCGTCGTCGTGCACGAACCGCACCCGGTCGGCGACGCCCAGTTCGGCGGCGCGCTCCCGGGCGGCGGCGGTGAAGGCGGTGCTGATGTCCACCCCGGTGCCCGTGACGCCGTGGTCCCGGGCCCAGGTGCAGAGCAGCTCGCCCTTGCCGCTGCACAGGTCGAGGATCGACGCGCCGGGCCGGAGCTTGATCGCCCGGCCCAGGGTGGCGAGCTTGGCGTCGTCGAACGGGTTGAGGATCCGGAGGTCGCCCTCGCGGATGGTGAAGCTACGTGGCAGATCCAAAGCGGTCACTCCCAGTGAGAGGTGTCGGCACGAGCGGCTGGTCGGTGCGGCGCGACACGGGCATCAAGACACCTTCTTCGGGAGATCGGAGCGAACTGGCGCGAGGCTAGCCCGCCGCCCGTCGTCCGCCAACCGAATTGCCGGTCGGCTGAGCGGTGGCACAGAACCGCCACGTCGGCGGAGGTGGTTCGGACCGGCAGCCGGGGTATTGCTCCCCAGGTGAAGGAGCTGAACGAGCGTCACATAGGACGGATTCCGATGAGGGGCGGCCGGGCCGCGCCCCGGGCCGTGGCGACGGCCCGGGTCACCCGTGAACCGCCGGTGTCCGGGCTACCCGGTCCCGTCGCGCGAGGCATCGCCTCCCCGGTGACCGGGGCCCGGCACGCGGAGCCGATGGAACCGGCCACGATGATGTTCCAGCCGCCGGACGTCACCGGCGCGATCTTCGTGGACGGCTCGGGCCGCCGGGGGCGGCGGCTGCGCCGTGCCGTGTACGCGCTGGTCGCGGTCCTGCTTGTGCTGCTGGCGGCGTTCTGGCTGCTCCAGGGCCTGGACGTGTTCGAGTTCGGCACCTGATGGGCGTCTGGCGTGCCGGACGACGGCTGGACGGGACCGGCGACGTCCCCGCGCCACCGGGCCTCACCACGTGGGGACGGCGGCAGCGGCGGCGCGACCGCCGGCGCTGGCTGCTCGCGGCCGTTGCCACGTTCATCCTGCTCAACCTGCTGGCGATCGGCGCTTACGCGAACGCCCGGTTCACCCCCGACCACCGCGCCGAGGGGCCGGCCGGCACGGCGACGGTGCCGAAGCCGGTGCGCGACGGCGGGACCGTGGTGGACTTCCCGGACGGCCGGCTGGAGGCCCGGCGGATGCCGCCGAAGACGATAGCGCTGACCTTCGACGACGGTCCGGATCCGAAGTGGACGCCGCAGGTGCTGGACGTGCTCGCCCGGCACCACGCGCCGGCGACGTTCTTCGTGGTGGGCTCGCAGGTCGCGCGGCACCCCGAGCTGGCCGAGCGGATGGCCCGCGAGGGGCACGAGCTGGGCATCCACACCTTCACCCATCCGCAGATGGCGGACCTGCCGGCGTGGCGGCGGAAGCTGGAGTACTCGCAGACCCAGGCCGCCATCGCGCACCTCACCGGCGTCAGCACCTCGCTGGCCCGGCTGCCGTACTCCAGCGGTGTCGACTCGCTCGATGACGCGAGCTGGCCGGTGGTGCGGGAGACCGGGCGGTGGGGGTACGTGTCGGTGTTCAACGACACCGACAGCCGCGACTGGGCGCGGCCTGGCGTCCCGGCGATCGTCCGGAACGCCACCCCCGACGGCGACCGGGGGGCCGTCGTGCTGATGCACGACAGCGGCGGCGACCGCTCCCAGACGGTGGCGGCGCTGGACCGGTTCATCCCGGAGATGCAGGCCCGCGGCTACCGCTTCACGACGGTCTCGCAGGGCCTGGGTCAGCCGGGGGCGGGCACCGCCCGGCTGGACGCCCTGGACCGGGCGCGGGGGGCACTGCTGGTCTGGGGCGTGCGGGCGGCAGACGGGACGATCCGGCTGCTGTGGCTGCTGCTGATCGTGGTGGGACTGCTCACCCTGGCCCGCACGCTGCTGCTGTTCGGGTACGCCGTCGCGCACGCCCGCCGGCGCCGGGCGCCCACCTGGTCCTGGGGTGGCGTGGTGACCGACCCCGTGACGATCATCGTGCCGGCATACAACGAGCGGACCACGATCGCGGCGGCCGTGCGGTCGCTGGCCACCGGGAGCCACCCCGGTATCGAGGTGCTGGTGGTGGACGACGAGTCCGACGACGGCACCGCCGAGGAGGTCGAGCGGCTGGGGCTGCCGAACGTGCGGGTGGCCCGGGTGCCCGGTGGCGGGAAGGCCGCCGCGCTCAACGCCGGGGTGGCGCTGGCCCGGCACGACCTGCTGGTGATGGTCGACGCCGACACGGTGGTCGACCCCGACGCGATCCACCGCCTGGTGCAGCCGTTCGCCGACCCCCGGGTCGGGGCGGTGGCCGGCAACGTCAAGGTGGGCAACCGGCGGCGGCTGCTGGGCCGCTGGCAGCACATCGAGTACGTCATCGGGTTCAGCCTGGACCGCCGGCTCTACGACACGCTGCACTGCATGCCGACCATCCCGGGCGCGCTCGGCGCGTTCCGCCGGGAGGCCGTGCGCGCCGCCGGCGGCCTCAGCCGGGCCACCCTGGCCGAGGACACCGACCTCACCATGGGCATCCACCGGGCCGGCTGGCGGGTGGTGTACGAGGAGACCGCGGTGGCCCGTACCGAGGCGCCGGTCACCCTGCCGGAGCTGTGGCGGCAGCGCTACCGGTGGAGCTACGGCACCATGCAGGCGCTCTGGCGGCACCGGAGGGCGCTGGTGGAGCGGGGCCCGTCGGGACGGTTCGGGCGCCGCGGGCTGCCGTTCATCGCCCTGTTCTCCGTGCTGCTGCCGCTGCTCGCCCCGGTCGTGGACATCTTCGCCGTCTACGGGCTGTTCTTCCTCGACCGGTACGAGACCGTGGCGGCCTGGCTGGCCGTCCTCGTGGTGCAGGTCGTCACCGCCATCCTGGCCTTCCGGCTGGACCGGGAACCCCTGCGGCCGTTGTGGGCGCTGCCCCTCCAGCAGTTCGTCTACCGGCAGGTCATGTACCTGGTCCTGCTGCACTCGGTGATCACCGCCCTGAGCGGTGGCCGGCTCAAGTGGCAGAAGCTGCGCCGCACCGGCGAGGTCGCGGCGGCGCACACCCAGCCGGTCACCTGACCCGGCCGCTCCGGGCTCCGGAGCGGGCCACCGGCTGGCATGATTTCCCGCGTGTCCGTTCCTTCCGACCCGAGCAGCGGTGACCTGGCGCAGCCGACCAGCGTCCTGCCGCTGGTCCGCCCGGCCGGCAGCCGACATCGGGCGCCGGACGACGGTAGCCGGGTGATGTGGCTCGCGTCGGGCGGAGCCGCCCTCGCGCTGGTGGCCGCCCTGCTCGCGCTGGCCCTCATCGGCGGTGAGGATGGCGCCGCTCCGGTCACCGGCGCCACCGTCGCGGTCGCCCCGTCCGTCCCTTCCGAACCCTCCGGGCCCGTGACCGACGAGGTCTCCCCGACGCCCACCGCCTCGCCGTCCCCGTCGTCACCGGCCTCACGCCGCTCGGCTGATCCCGCGGCGCTTGCGGCCGGGCTGCGCGCCGTGGTGGACGGGCTCGTGGAGCAGCGGCAGCTTCGTCCCCGCGACGGCAAGGAGCTGCGGAAACGGCTGCGGGAGGTGGAGGAGAAGATCGCCGACGGCGAGCCGGAGGAGGCGCGGGCGACGCTGCGCGAGTTCGCCGAGGATCTGATCGACCTGCGCCGCGAGGACAAGCTGAGCGCACGCGGCTACGACCTCCTCGTCGCCGGGGCCACGCAGCTCGCCCAGGCCCTGCCCGCCCGCTGAGCCCCGCCGCCCGATGTTTCCCCCGCCGCGCGTGGGGGCACCGATCCGTGGTGGACGCCGGGTCGATGCTGGACGGTCGCTACCGGCTGCTGGACCCGCTCGGGTCGGGCGGCATGTCGGTGGTCTGGCGTGCCCACGACGAGGTGCTGGGGCGGGACGTGGCGGTGAAGCTGCTCTCCCCGGACCTGGCGGCCGACCCCCAGCTGCTGCACCGGATCCGCGCCGAGGCCCGCGCCGCCGCCCGGCTGCGGCATCCGAACATCGTCGAGGTGTACGACTACGGGGAGGCGGCCGACGGCGACGGCCCGCCGGTGCCGTACGTGGTCATGGAGGTCGTCGAGGGCCGCTCACTGGCCCAGCTGCTCAGCGGCGGTCCGCTGCCCTGGCGGGTGGCGGTGCTGATCTGCGCCCAGGTCGCCGCCGCGCTGGCCGCCGCCCACCGCCGCGGGATCGTGCACCGGGACGTCAAGCCCGCCAACGTGATGGTGGCCGGCACCGGCGTCAAACTCGTCGACTTCGGCATCTCGGCCACCTCGGGGGACCCGGACGGGCTGTCCGAAGGGCTGCTGGGCACACCGGCGTACCTGGCCCCCGAGCGGCTTGAGCAGGGGGCGGTGCGGCCGGCCACGGACGTGTACGCCCTGGGGCTGCTGCTCTACCGGGCCCTGGCCGGCCGGTTGCCGTGGCGGGCCTCCACCACCACGCAGATGCTCGCCGCTCACCGGTACCGGGAACCCGCGGCCCTGCCGGACCTCGCGGAGGTGCCCGCCGAGATCGGTGACCTGTGCCGGCGCTGCCTGGCCAAGGACCCGGGCGACCGCCCACCGGCCACGGAAGCCGCCGCCGCCCTCGGCGCCGTCGCCGGGCTGCCACCGGCCACCCTGCTGCGCTCCGGCGCCGCCACCGACGACGAGCCGACGCCCACCCGTGCCTGGACGCCGTCCCTCCGCCGGAATCTGGCCGCCGTGCCGCTGGTCGCGGTGCCGCTCGCACGCTGGCGGCGGCTTCCCGCACGGCGGCGGGTCGCCGTCGCCGGGGCCGCCGCGGTGACGCTGCTGGCCGCCGGGGCGGCCGCCGCGCTGTCCGGGGGTGGCCCGTCCGGCGACGGCGATCCGGCCCGGCCCAGCACCCCGGCCGCTCTCGCGGGCATCGGCCAACGCCAGCCGGAGTGCAACGTCCGGTACGCCGTCGCCGGCGCCGTGAACGGGCGGTCCACCGGCCGGGTGACCGTCACCAACACCGGTACGGTGCCGATCGACGAGGCGCGGCTGGTGTTCAGCCTGCCCGACCGGCAGCGCCTCGTGCGGGGTGCGCCCGGCACGTGGCGGCAGAGCGGCGAGACGGTACAGGCGCGCATCGGTGACCTGCCGCCCCGGCGGGCCGTCACCGCCACCGTGGCGGTCACCTACCGCGAGGCCACCTCCCTGCCCGGCCAGTTTCGGCTGAACGACACACCGTGCCGCAGCAGCCTCACGGTCGCCGGGCAGACCAGCCGTCCGGCTCCGCCCCCGAACGACGACCGGAAGGGCGAGGACGGGAAGAAGGGCAAGGGCGGGAAGAAGGGCAGGGACGAGGAGGGCGACGACTAGGGCCCGCCCGCCGGCTGGTCCACCGGGCACGCGTACGCGGTGCGGCCGCCCAGCTGCCAGGTCCGCACCGGGCTGCCGCAGCGGCGGCAGCGCTCCCGCTTGTACACCCACCGCTCGTCCGGCGCGGCCGGGTCGCTGACCACCTGGCCGAGGTCCCGGCCGAGCGCGAGGTGGACGACGGCGAGCCGCCACAGGCGCTCCGCCGCCGGAACGTCCACCGAGCGGGCGTCCGGGTCCAGCCCGGCCAGGAAGAGCAGTTCGGCCCGCCAGGCGTTGCCGATGCCGGCCCAGACCGCCTGGTCGAGCAGCGCGGCGCCCACCGGCGCCCCGGCCGCGGTGAGCCGGCGGACCGCCTCGGCCGGGTCGGCGTCGGCCCGCAGGGGGTCGGGCCCGAGCGAGGCCCGCAGCGCGCGTTCCGCGTCCGCCGGCAGCGGCTCGCAGCGGATCGGCGCGATGAGGTCGTACGCCACCGCCGGGCCGGCCAGCCGCAGCCGGGTGCCGGGGCGGGGTGGGACGGCCGGGTCGTCGTAGCGCAGGAAGAGCCCGCGCATGCCGAGGTGCACGTGCAGGACGGGCGCGTCGGGAAAGTGGTAGAGCAGGTGCTTGCCGTCGGCCTCGACGGCCCGCAGCGGCCGTCCCGCGTAGGGGGCCGGGTCGAAGCGCCCCTGCGGGCTGGAGAGCGTGACGTCGCTCCCGGCGAGCGCATCGTGCTGCTCCCGTGCGTACCGGTGGATGAGGTGACCCTCGGGCATGTCCGGCGCGTACCCGGCCGGGCGGGGCGGAAACGACCGTGGGCCGGCCACACCGCCGCCGTCGCCGAGGTGTCGGCCACGCGGATATCTGCTGTGGTCTATGTCACGTTAGCGTGCCGGCACGCCGGCCGTCCCGCCGGCGCTCCGACGGGAGAACGCCATGAAGACACCGTGGAAAGCCGCCGCCACCCTCGCCGCGGCCCTCCTCCTGGTCCTGCCCGGCGGCGTCGCCGCCCGGGCCGCGAGCACGCCCTACACCAAGACGCCGGTCGCCGGCTCGCTGCGCAGCTACCCGGTCTCCGCCGTGTACGTCGCCGGGGTCTCCTCCGGCGGGTACATGGCCACCCAGCTCCAGGTGGCCTACTCGGCGCGGATCCGGGGCGCCGCGATCTTCGCGGCCGGCCCCTACTACTGCGCCCAGAACAACGTCTCCCAGGCCCTCTACGGCTGCGGCGACAACCTCTACCCGACCCACGTCGCCACCCTGGAGAGCTACACCCGCACCTGGGCGTCCTACGGCTGGGTCGACGGCACCGGCAACCTCGCCGGCCAGCCGGTGTACGTCTACCACGGCGGCAACGACGGCACCGTGAAGAAGTCGGTCACCGACGACCTGGTCCGGTACTACCAGGACTTCGGGGCGAGCGTCCGCTACGACTCCGGCAGCGCGGCCGGCCACTCCTGGGTCACCCCGTACGGCACTGTGGGGTGCACGGCCACCGCCTCGCCGTTCCTCGCCGACTGCGGCACCGACCCGCAGGGCGCCTTCCTCGGCAAGCTGCTCGGCTCGGTCGCCGCGCCGAACACCGGCCCGCTGGGCGGCACCCTGATCCGGTTCGGTCAGGACACCTTCGCCACCAACGGCTGGGCCAACGGGCTGAGCATGGACGCCAACGGCTTCGCGTACGTGCCGAGCACCTGCGCCGCCGGGACCACCTGCCGCCTGCTGGTCGCCCTGCACGGCTGCGCCCAGGGGTACGCGAAGGTCGGCACCGCCTTCGTCGACCGGGCCAACCTCAACCAGTACGCCGACACCAACCGACTCATCGTGCTCTATCCGCAGGCGGTCGCCAGCGGGGTGAACCCGAACGGCTGCTGGGACTGGTGGGGCTACCTCGGCGCGACGAACTATCCGATCAAGGGAGGTGCCCAGGTCGAGACGATCATGAACATGGTGCGCCGTCTGGACGGCTGAGCCGGGAATCCGGCCCGTACCGGCAGGTGCGGGCCGGTCGGCTGCTGCGATACCGTCACCACGTGATGGTCGAGGAGCACTGGTGGAACGGGGTCAGCGCCCCGCGTGGGCGCCGTGACGTCTACATCCGCACGGACGGGCAGCGCTGGGAAGTGCAGGCCCAGATCGGCGGCGCCGCCGGCCGGTCGAAGATCCAGGAATGCCCGAGCCGGGGCTCGGCGAGCATCCTGGCCGGTGCGTGGCGCGGCAGCGGCGCCGGCTGGCGCGAGGTGCGGCGCTGACGCACCCCCTTCACCGCGTCGGCCCTGGTCGCCGACGCTGAGTTCCACGGCGGCCCGCCGGGCGTGAAAACCCGCCCGCTCCGGGCCGCCGGCACGCCTGCCGGCGTGACGACGAACGCCGCCGGCAGGTCACCGCATCGCGGATCCTCTCCAGGCACGTGCCGATGAGCGGCACCTCCGCCGCGTCGACGGCGGGCGTACGCCGGGTGACCGGGCTCACCCGAGGCGCCGGACCGCGTGAAAGGCGCGTCAAGAAACCGGCGGGCGCCGTCACGGTCCCGTTATAGCCCCTGTCCGCTCGCTCGAACCGGCGTTGTGATGGGCCGGCGCGACCACAAGACGGTCGCCCGACAACGTCCGGTAAGAGGAGTCAGCCGTGTCCGACGTGGTGTTCGTGCTGGTGACGGTGGGGCTGTTCGCGGCTCTCGCCCTCGTCGTGAGGGGTGTGGAGAAGCTGTGAGCACCGTCAACGCCGTCGGCCTGGTGCTGGCGATCGGCCTGGGCGTGTTCCTGGTCGTCGCCCTGCTGCTCCCGGAGCGGTTCTGATGAGCACGACAGCAGCCGGTGTGCTGTTCATCGTGTCCCTGGTGGCGGCGCTCGTCGCCGTCTACCGGCCGTTCGGTGACTACCTGTACCGGGTGGTCTCCGGCACCCGGCACTCCCGGGTCGAGCGGGGCATCTACCGCCTGGTCGGGGTGAACCCGGCCGCCGAGCAGACCTGGGGCGTGTACGCCCGCAGCCTGCTGGCCTTCTCTGCCGTGTCGATCCTCTTCCTGTACGCGTTCATGCGGCTGCAGAACCACCTGTGGCTCTCCCTGGGGCTGCCACCGGTTATGACGCACGGCGCCTGGAACACCGCGGTCTCGTTCGTGACCAACACGAACTGGCAGTGGTACTCGGGCGAGTCGACCATGGGCCACCTGGTGCAGATGGCCGGCCTGGCCGTGCAGAACTTCGTCTCGGCCGCGGTCGGCATCGCCGTGGCGGTCGCCCTGGTCCGCGGCTTCGCCCGCAGCCGCACCGGTGAGCTGGGCAACTTCTGGGTCGACCTGACCCGGATCACCCTGCGCGTCCTGCTGCCGGTCTGCGTGCTCGCCACGATCGCGCTGATGATCGGCGGTGCGGTGCAGAACCTGTCGGCCGGCACCGACGTCACCACCCTGACCGGCGCCACCCAGCACGTCACCGGCGGACCGGTCGCCAGCCAGGAGGCGATCAAGGACCTCGGCACCAACGGCGGCGGCTTCTACAACGTCAACAGCGCCCACCCGTTCGAGAACCCGACGGGCTGGACGAACTGGATCGAGATCTTCCTGCTGCTGGTGATCCCGTTCAGCCTGCCCCGCGTCTTCGGCCGCATGGTGGGGCAGAACCGGCAGGGGTACGCGATCGTCGCCGTCATGGCGATCCTGGCGCTGGGCAGCATCGCCGTGACCAACGGGTTCGAGCTGGCGCACAGCGGCACCGTGCCGCAGGCGGTCAGCGCGGCGCTCGAGGGCAAGGAGACGCGGTTCGGCGTGTCCAACTCGGCCATGTTCGCGTCGTCGACCACGCTGACCTCCACCGGCTCGGTCGACTCGTTCCACGACTCGTACACGGCGCTCGGCGGCGGGATGTTGATCCTCAACATGATGCTCGGTGAGGTGGCGCCCGGCGGTGTCGGCGCCGGCCTGTACGGCCTACTGGTCCTCGCGGTGATCACGGTGTTCGTGGCGGGCCTGATGGTCGGCCGCACGCCGGAGTACGTCGGCAAGAAGATCAGTTCCCGCGAGATCAAGCTGGCGTCGCTGTACTTCCTGGTGACTCCGGCGCTCGTGTTGGCCGGCACGGCGGCGGCATTCGCCACGGGCAACAACTCGACGGCCTTGAACGTCGGCCCGCACGGCCTGTCCGAGGTCCTCTACGCATTCACCTCGGCGAGCAACAACAACGGCTCCGCCTTCGCGGGCATCACGGTGAGCACGCCGTGGTGGAACACCGCGCTGGGGTTGTGCATGCTGCTCGGCCGGTTCCTGCCGATCGTCTTCGTGCTCGCGCTGGCCGGTTCGCTCGCCCGCCAGCAGCCCACCCCCGCCTCCGAGGGCACCCTGCCGACCCACCGGCCGCTGTTCGTCGGGATGGTCGTCGGCGTCACGGTGGTCCTCGTGGCGCTCACCTTCCTGCCGGCCCTCGCGCTCGGCCCCCTCGCCGAGGGGCTGTGACCACCATGAGAGAGAACGACATGACCACCTCCACGCCGGCACCGCACGGTACGGCGGACGCCCCCACCGCCGGCACACCCGCCACCCACGGCAACCGGGGCGGCGGACTGCTCGACCCGAGGCAACTCGTCCGGTCCCTGCCCGACGCGCTGCGCAAGCTCGACCCGCGCACCCTGTGGCGCAACCCGGTGATGCTGATCGTCGAGATCGGCGCGCTGTTCACCACCGTCCTCGCCGTGGCGGATCCGTCGGTGTTCGCCTGGGCGATCACGGTCTGGCTCTGGCTGACGGTGATCTTCGCGAACCTCGCCGAGGCCGTCGCGGAGGGCCGGGGCAAGGCCCAGGCCGCCGCTCTCCGGAAGGCGAAGACGGACACGGTCGCCACCCGCGCCCTGGGCTGGACCCCTGGCGCCGCGCCCGGGACCTTCCGCACCGAGTCGGTGCCCGCTCCGCAACTGCGGCAGGGCGACGTCGTCGTGGTCGAGGCCGGAGAGGTCATCCCCGGCGACGGGGACGTGGTCGAGGGCATCGCCAGCGTCGACGAGTCCGCCATCACCGGCGAGTCCGCGCCGGTGATCCGGGAATCCGGGGGTGACCGCAGCGCGGTCACCGGCGGCACGAGGGTGCTCTCCGACCGGATCGTCGTGATGATCACCCAGAAGCCGGGGGAGAGCTTCATCGACCGGATGATCAACCTGGTCGAGGGAGCCAACCGGCAGAAGACCCCGAACGAGATCGCGCTGAACATCCTGCTCGCCGCGCTCACGATCATCTTCCTGCTGGCCGTGGTCACGCTCCAGCCGCTCGCCATCTTCTCCAAGACCTACCAGGCTGCCGCACCCGACTCCGGCGCGGTCACCGACGCCGGGGTCACCGGTGTGGTGCTGGTGTCGCTGCTGGTCTGCCTGATCCCGACCACCATCGGGGCACTGCTGTCGGCCATCGGCATCGCCGGCATGGACCGCCTCGTGCAGCGCAACGTGCTCGCCATGAGCGGCCGGGCCGTCGAGGCGGCCGGGGACGTGAACACGCTGCTGCTCGACAAGACCGGCACGATCACCCTCGGCAACCGGCAGGCGGACGAGTTCCTCCCCGTGGAGGGCGTGACGGCCGCCGACGTCGCCGACGCGGCGCAGCTGTCCAGCCTCGCCGACGAGACCCCCGAAGGCCGCTCCATCGTGGTCCTGGCGAAGAACGAGTTCGGGCTGCGCGAGCGCGAGCCCGGCTTCATCCCGCACGCCACCTTCGTGCCGTTCACCGCCCAGACCCGGATGAGCGGCGTCGACCTCACTCCGGACGACGGGCCCGTGCGGCAGATCCGCAAGGGCGCCGCCGCCGCGGTCATGAAGTGGGTCCGCGAGAACGGCGGCCACCCGACCGAGCAGGTGGGGCAGCTCGTCGACGAGATCAGCGGCATCGGCGGCACCCCGCTCGTCGTCGCCGAGCACCTCGACGGCCAACCGGCCCGCACGCTCGGCGTCATCCACCTGAAGGACATCGTCAAGACGGGGATGAAGGAGCGGTTCGACGAGATGCGCCGGATGGGCATCCGGACCGTCATGATCACCGGTGACAACCCGCGTACGGCCAAGGCCATCGCGGACGAGGCCGGGGTGGACGACTTCCTCGCCGAGGCCACGCCGGAGGACAAGCTCGCCCTGATCCGCAAGGAGCAGGAGGGCGGCCGGCTGGTCGCGATGACCGGCGACGGCACCAATGACGCGCCGGCCCTCGCCCAGGCCGACGTCGGCGTGGCCATGAACACCGGCACGTCGGCCGCCAAGGAGGCCGGCAACATGGTCGACCTCGACTCCGACCCGACCAAGCTCATCGAGATCGTCGAGATCGGCAAGCAGTTGCTGATCACGCGTGGGGCGCTGACCACGTTCAGCATCTCGAACGACATCGCCAAGTACTTCGCGATCATCCCGGCCATGTTCGCCGGCATCTACCCGAGCCTGGACCGGCTGAACGTCATGCGGCTGGCCAGCCCGGAGTCGGCGATCCTGTCCGCTGTCGTCTTCAACGCGATCATCATCGTCGCGTTGATCCCGCTGGCCCTGCGGGGCGTGCGCTACCGCCCGGCTGCCGCGTCGAAGCTGCTCAGCCGCAACCTGCTGGTCTACGGCCTCGGCGGAATCATCGTGCCGTTCATCGGCATCAAGCTCATCGACCTGCTCATCCAGTTCATCCCGGGGATCTCGTGATGCGCCTTCCTTCCTGGCTCTCCCAGCACCTGGCCGCCCTGCGCGCGCTGCTCGTCTTCACCGTCCTGCTCGGCCTCGCCTACCCGCTGGCCCTGGTCGCCGTCGGCCGGGTCCCCGGGCTCGACGGCAAGGCCGAGGGCTCGCTGGTGCGCGTGAACGGCACGACCGCGGGCAGCTCGCTCATCGGCCAGTCCTTCACCGACGCGGACGGCAACCCCGTCCCGCGCTACTTCCAGTCCCGGCCGTCGGGCGCCGGCGAGGGCTACGACCCCACCTCCACCTCGGCCAGCAACCTCGGGCCGGAGAGCGTGGTCGACACCATCGCCACCGACCCCGACGACTCGACGCGGAGCCTGCTCACCCAGGTCTGCTCCCGCAGCAGGGCGGTCGGCGAACTCGACGGCGTCGACGGGCGGCGGCCCTACTGCACCCCGGACGGCGTCGGCGCGGTGCTGGCCGTGTTCCGTGCCGACGGGCTGACCGGGCGGATCACCCGGGTGGTGAGCGTCAACCAGGTCGCGCCGGCGACGCCGTTCGTCGGCACCTGGCAGGGCGTGCCGGTGGAGCTGGCCGAGCCCGGCCACGACTACGTGGCCGAGGGCGGCCTGGTCACCCCCGTCCGGGGCGACGCGCCCGCCCGGTCCGCCGTCCCCGCCGACGCGGTCACCGCCAGCGCCAGCGGGCTCGACCCGCACATCTCCCCGGCGTACGCGGAGATCCAGGTGGCCCGGGTGGCGCGCGAGCGCGGCGCGGACCCGGCGGCGGTCCGGAGGCTTGTCGAACGGCACACCACGGGCCGGGCGCTCGGCTTCATGGGCGAGCCCGGGGTGAACGTCCTCGACCTCAACCTGGCGCTCGACCGGCAGTTCCCCGCCCGCTGATCAGGGAGGATGGTGCCGTGGCCAGGGGAGAACTCCGCATCTACCTCGGGGCCGCCCCCGGCGTCGGCAAGACGTACGCGATGCTGGAGGAGGCCCAGCGGCGGGCCGAGCGCGGCACCGACGTGGTGATCGGGCTGGTCGAGACGCACGGCCGGCCGCACACCGCCGCCATGGTCGGTGACCTGGAGGTGGTGCCGCGCCGTTCGATGATCTATCGCGCGGCCGAATTCACCGAGATGGACCTCGACGCCGTGCTGGCCCGGCACCCCGAGGTCGCCGTCGTCGACGAGCTGGCACACACCAACGTGCCCGGCTCCCGCAACGAGAAGCGCTGGCAGGACGTCCAGGAGCTGCTCGACGCCGGGATCAGCGTGCTCACCACCGTGAACATCCAGCACCTGGAGTCGCTCAACGACGTCGTCACCCAGATCACCGGCACCACCCAGCGGGAGACCCTGCCCGACCAGGTGGTCCGCGCCGCCGAGCAGGTCGAGCTTGTCGACATGACCCCGGAGGCGCTGCGCCGCCGGATGGCCCACGGCAACATCTACCGCCCGGACAAGATCGACGCGGCCCTCGGGAACTACTTCCGGGTCGGCAACCTCACCGCGCTGCGCGAGCTGGCCCTGCTCTGGCTGGCCGACAAGGTCGACGAGCAGCTCGACGCGTACCGGGCGCAGCAGGGGATCTCGGCCACCTGGGAGGCCCGGGAGCGGGTGGTCGTCGCCCTGACCGGCGGGCCGGAGGGGGAGACGCTGATCCGCCGGGCGGCCCGGATCGCCGCCCGCGGGAAGGGCGCCGACCTGCTCGCCGTGCACGTGGCGCGCAGCGACGGGCTGGCCGGGGCCGACCCGGCCCGGCTGGCCCGGCAACGGGTGCTGGTGGAGAGCCTGGGCGGGACGTACCACCAGGTGCTCGGCGCGAACATCCCGGCGGCGCTGCTCGACTTCGCCCGCGGCGTCAACGCCACCCAGCTGGTGCTCGGCGCGAGCCGGCGCGGGCGCTTCGCCCAGCTGCTCTCCCGGGGCGTCGGGGTCACCACCACGGCGCTCTCCGGGCCGATCGACGTGCACCTGGTGACCCATCCCGAGGCCGGCCGGGGCCGGCGGGCGGCGGAGGTGCCGGCCGCGCTGTCCCGGCGGCGCCGGCTGCTCGGTTACGCGCTCGCGGTGCTCGGCATGCCCCTGCTGACCCTGCTCCTCGCGGCCCTGCCCGACCTCAGCCTGACCAACGACATCCTGCTCTTCCTGGCCGGGGTGGTCGGGGTGGCGCTGGTCGGTGGGATGTGGCCGGCGCTGGTCGCCGCGCTGGGCAGCTCGCTGCTGCTGAACTGGTTCTTCACCCCGCCGTTCCACACGCTGACCATCGCCGAGGCGGACAATCTCCTCGCCCTCGGCGTGTTCGTCGGGGTGGCCATCGCGGTGAGCTGGGTGGTGGACGTGGCCGCCCGGCGTACCCGGGAGGCCGCCCGGGCCTCGGCGGACGCGCAGACCCTGGCCACCGTGGCCGGTGGGGTGCTGCGCGGTGAACGGCCGCTGCCCGCGCTTCTCGACCAGCTGCGGGAGACCTTCGCGTTGCGCGCGGTGAGCGTGCTGGAACTGGTGGCGGAGGCGGAGGGGCGGCCGGGCCGGGCCCGGGAGGCGGCGGCCTGGCGGGTGGTGGCGAGCGTCGGGGAGGCGCCGCCGGGCAGCCCCGGCGCCGGGGAGACCGCCGTGCCCGTCGACGACCGGCTCACCGTGGTCCTCGCCGGTCGCCGGCTGGAGGCCGCCGACCGGCGGGTGGTCGAGGCGTTCGCCGCCCAGGCCGCCGTCGCGCTGCGCCAGGAACGCCTCGCCGCGGAGGCCGCCGCGGTCCGGCCGCTCGCCGAGGCCGACCGGATGCGCACCGCGCTGCTCGCCGCCGTCAGCCACGACCTGCGTACGCCGCTGGCCTCGGCGAAGGCGGCCGTGAGCAGCCTGCGCAGCCACGACGTCGAGTTCGACGCCGACGACCGCGAGGAACTGCTGGCCACCGCCGACGAGTCGCTGGACCGGCTGGGCCGGCTCGTGGCGAACCTGCTCGACATGAGCCGGCTCCAAGCCGGCGCGCTCGGCGTCACCGCGACCGCGATCGGGCTGGAGGACGCCGTACCGCGGGCCCTGGACGAGCTGGGCCCATCGGCGGCCGACGTCACCACGGACATCCCCGCCGACCTGCCGGCCGCCGCCGCCGACCCGGGCCTGCTGGAGCGGGTGCTGGTCAACATCGTGGCCAACGCGCTGCGGCACAGCCCGCCCGGCCGGCCGCCCACCATCACCGCCAGCGCCCACGCCGGGCAGGTCGAGCTGCGGGTCATCGACACCGGGCCGGGCATCCCCGAGGACCAGTGGGAGCACGTCTTCCTCCCGTTCCAGCGTCTCGGCGACCGGGACAACCAGACCGGGGTCGGGCTCGGGCTCGCCCTGTCGCGCGGGCTGGCCGAGGCGATGGGTGGCAGCATCACCCCGGAGACCACCCCGGGCGGAGGGCTGACCATGGTGTTGCGGCTGCCCGCCGCCGAGGAGAGGGGCGAGGGGTGACCCGCATCCTGGTCGTCGACGACGAACCGCAGATCCTCCGCGCGCTGCGGATCAACCTGCGCGCCCGCGGCTACGAGGTCCAGGTCGCCGAGACCGGCACGGCGGCGCTGAAGACCGCGGCGAGCCACCCGCCCGACCTGGTGGTGCTCGACCTCGGCCTGCCCGACCTGGACGGCGTCGAGGTGATCCGGGGCCTGCGCGGCTGGACCACCGTGCCGATCATCGTGCTCTCCGGCCGGGCCGGCAGCGAGGACAAGGTCTCCGCGCTGGACGCCGGGGCCGACGACTACGTCACCAAGCCGTTCGGGGTGGACGAACTGCTCGCCCGGATCCGGGCGGTCACCCGCCGCCTCGGCGGCGCCGCCCCCGCCGGGCCCGCGCTGCGGATCGGCCGGCACACCGTCGACCTGGCCGACCGGACCGTGACGCGGGACGACGGCGCCGAGGTCAGGCTCACCCCGACCCAGTGGGCCATGCTGGAGAAGCTGCTGCGCAACCCGGGCAAGCTGGTCAGCCAGCGCCAGTTGCTGCACGACGTGTGGGGACCGGAGTACCAGCACGAGACCAACTACCTGCGGCAGTACATGGCCCAGCTCCGGCGCAAGCTGGAGGACGACCCGGCCCGGCCGCGGCATCTGATCACCGAGCCGGGGATGGGTTACCGCTACCGGCCCTGACCCGGGCCGCCGGCCGCCGCGGGCCCGCTGGTCGCGGCCTCGTGCCACCGCCGGTCGACAACCAGCATCACGACCAGCACCAGCACCACGGCGGCGAGCTGCGCGCCGGCGTTGAGCCGCGTGCCGACCGGGATGGTGGCGAGCACGGCGGCGCCGGTGACCAGCCGGCTCAGCGCCGGAACGCCGTGCAGCGACCGGCGCAGGCCCGCGATCCCGGCCAGGTACAGCGCCACGCCGCCGGCCAGCGTCAGCGCCGGGCGCCAACCCGCCGTGTGACCCGGATGGGCCACCGCGGCGTGGATGCCGGCCGCCGCCACCACGATGCCGAGCAGCAGCGGGATGTGCCCGAAGCCCAGCCGGAGGGCCAGCCGGGTCCGCTCCGGGCCGGCCGCCGCCAGCCGCTCCTCCTGCCCCGGGGTGTCGGTGAAGTACGTCCACCACAGCGCGGCGGGCAGCGCCAGCGCCAGGGCGATGACGGCAACCGTGCCGATCCCCACGTGGGCGGTGTCGACACCCATCCCGATCGCCACCACCGACTCGCCCAGCGCGATGATCACCAGGAGCCCGTGCCGTTCGACGAAGTGCCCGGGCTGGAGGTGGAACGCGGACAGCAGGCGCACCCAGGAGATCCGGGGCACCAGGTACGGGACCACCGACTGGAGCGCGAGCGCCGCGAGCCAGCACGCGTACCGGGCCGTGCCGTCGAGGAGGCCGCCCACGAGCACCAGCACTGCCGACCCCAGGTTGTAGACGGCGAGCCGGGCCAGTGCCGGACCGATGCGGGCCCGGGTGAACAGCAGCAGGTGGACGCTGATCACCACGAGGTAGCCCACGCCGAAGAGCAGCCCGGTGCCGCCGAAGGCGTCCGGCACCGCGACCGCGGCCAGCAGGAAGCCGACCATCCCCACGAAGAGCAGCAGCTTCTGCGCGGGCACGCGGGGCGGCACGTGGTTGGCCAGCCACACGTACCCGTCGAACATCCACCACAGGACGCCGAAGAGCAGCAGCACGCGGGCCAGCCCGGTCGGCGACAGGTCCGCCTCCAGCACCCGGGTGAGCTGGGTCAGGGTGAAGACGAACACGAGGTCGAAGAAGACCTCGACGGTGGTCACCCGGTCGGCCGGTGCCGGGTCCCCGGGCCCCGGACGCGCGGGTGTCATGAGGACCGAGCGTAGACCTCCGCCCCCGGCCCGGGGCCGTTCTCCGGGTGTCGCGACCGGTCGGCACGGGAGACGGCCCAGAGCACCACGGTGCCGAGCAGCGCGGCGACCGGGGCGATCGCCAGCCCGTACCGGAGGCTCGTCGACACCAGCGGGCCGGCGAGCGCGGAGCCGGCGGCGCTGCCCACCACGAACGCCGTGCTCACCCAGGCGAACGCCTCGGCCACCGTGCCCGGCTCGGCGAGCCGCTCGGCGGTGAGGAAGATGGCGGTGAGCACCGGGGGCAGCGCCAGCCCGCTCACCACGAGCAGGCCGGCCATCGGGACCGGGCCGGGGGCGAGCAGCAGCGGCAGGTAGCCGATCGTGAGCGCGGCGGCCAGCAGCGGCAGCCGCCCGGGCCCGCCCGGCCGCGCCCGGGTGTAGAGCAGGCCCCCGGCCAGCGCCCCGGCCGCCTGCGCCGCGAGCAGCCAGCCGCTGAGCCGCCGGTCGCCGGCCGTCTCGGCGTAGCCGGTCACCGCCACGGCGATGCTCCCGACCGCCGCGCCGACGCCGACCACGCCGGCCATCAGGAGGGTGAACCGGGGTACGCGCAGCGGCCCGGCCCAGTGCCGCACCGCCGGCACGCCGCGCCAGGCGCGGACGGCGGGGCTGAGCGCGTACGCCGCGGTGCCGGCGAGCTGGAGGACCCCGGCGGCGACCAGCCCGGCGGCCGGGCCGGCCACGGTCACCGCGAGGAGGGTGACCAGCGGGCCGACCACGAAGATCACCTCCTGCACGGCGATGTCCAGCGTGTACGCGGTGGGCACCGTGGCGGGCGGGAGCAGGGCGGGCCAGAGGGTACGCAGGCACGCCTCCAGCGGCGGCGTGCCCAGCCCGGCCACGGCGGCGCCGAGCACGGCGCCGGTGACGTGCCCGCCGGTCAGCGCCACCGCGCCGAACCCGAGGCCGGAGAGGATCGCGGCGCCCCACAGCACGGGCGGCTGCCGCCAGCGGTCCACGGCCCGGGCCAGCAGCGGGGTGCCCACCGCCATCCCGGCCGTGTACGCGGCGACGAGCAGGCCGGCCGCGGCCAGGCTCAGCGACTGGCGGGCGAAGAGGAGCAGGGCCAGCGGCCCGCTGGCGGTGGGCAGCCGGCCGACCTGGCTGCTGAGGAGGACCCGGAGGACCTGGGGTGCGCGCAGCACCGCCCGGATCCCGGAACTGTCGACGGACATGGGACATCGCTCCCGGTGCGACGTGACGGGGACAGGAGGCGTCAGGTGCCGGGGCGCCTCAGGGAGCGAAGTCGGCCCGCTCGTGGTCGTTGCCGTAGAGCGGCAGGGCAGGAGTGAGCCACTGGGCGTACGCGGCCGCCGCGGCCTCCACCGGGATCACCCGCCGACGGTAACCCACCGGCCAGCCGGACGGAAAGCTCCGATTGGAGCATTTGGGGCGTTCTGCGCGGATAGGCTCTGCCGTGCCCTGCCGAGCCGCTGACCCGGGAGACAGCCATGTCGCACCACCTCGACACCCCGCTCGCCGCCCAGAGCGGCCAGCTCTACCTCGACGACCTCTACGTCTTCGACGGCGAGCGCGGGACCGTCCTGGTCATGGACGTCAACAGCTCGGTGACCCGCGCCGACATCAAGCCGGGCTTCCACCACGAGGCGCGGTACGAGTTCAAGGTGCACGTCGACGGCAGCGAGATGGAGGAGCTGACCTACCGGGTGGCCTTCGGTGAACTCGACGGGCAGGGCCGGCAGGAACTGACCGTGCACGCCCTCACCGGCGCGGAGGCGTACGACGACGCCGCCACCGGCACGCCGGTCGCCCAGGGCCGCACCGGCGAGGAGGTGACCGGCGACCACCTGCGGGTCTGGGCCGGGCGGATCACCGACCCCTTCTACATCGACCTGGACCAGCTCGCCACCGTCAACGACGCCTTCAAGAACGGCGCCGCGCTGGACCGCTCCGCCTGGCGGCCCGAGAACGCGAAGAACAGCTTCGCCGGCACCACCGTCGACTCGATCGTGCTGGAGGTGTCCCGGGACGCGCCGATGCTGCGCGTCGGCACCCGGATCGGCGTCTGGGCGGCCACCAAGCTGGCCACGGACGCCGGCGGATGGCGGCAGATCAACCGCGCCGGGCACCCGATGATGTGGCCGATCTTCTGGCCCACCGACACCGACTTCTCGAACCCCGCGAACACCCGCCACCCCTGCGAGGACCTGCGGGCCGACGGGGAGGAGATCGCCTCGACCGTCGCCCGGGTGGTGGCCGCCAACGGCACCGCGCCCGACCCGGGGGCGTACGGCTGGAGCGTGGCCCGCGAGGTCTACCCGGACGTGCTGTCCTACCAGGTCGGCACGCCGGCGAACTACGGCTTCGCCCTCCGCAACGGGCGCACCATGGCCGACAACGCCCCCGAGGTGATGTTCTCCCTGGTGCTCAACACGGGGGTGACCTCCGGCCTCACCCCGGACATCACCAGGGACGCCCGGGCCGCCGCCTTCCCGTACGTGGTCCCCGCCGGGCGGTGAGCTCCTGAGCCGGGTCGGGCCCGCGCCCCCGGGCGGCCACGACCCGACGGGCCCGGCCGCCGTTCCGCGCCCCGTGGTGCCACGACTGCTGGTGCTGCTGGCCGTCGCGTCGGGCGTGCTGGACGTGGTGTGTGTGACCCGCCTCGGCGGCTTCTTCGCCAGCGTGATCACCGGCAACCTGGTGCAGGTCGGCCGGGCGCTCGCCGCGGGGGACCTCCGCGCCCTGGCGGGCGGTGCCGTCGCGGTGGGCGGGTACGCGGCCGGGGTCGGCGCCGCCAGCCACGCGTTGCGCCGCGCCGGGCCGGGCTGGCGCCCGCGTTCCACGGCTGTCGCGACGGCCGAGGCGGCGTTGCTGGTCGTGGTGGCCGCCGGCTGGCTGGCGGCCGGCGCGCGGCCCGGCTACGGCACCGGCCTCGTCCTGCTCGGCCTCGCCGCGACCGCCAGCGGTACGCAGACCGCGCTCACCCTGAGCCTCGGGGTGCCCGGCGCGTCGACCACGTACTTCACCGGGTCGCTCACCGACGCGGTGCGGCGGGTGCTGTCGGGTCCGCGCCGGTTCGCCGCCACCCGGGGTGGGCTGGGTCGGTTGGCCGGGTTGCTCGCCGGCGCGGCACTCGGCGGGGTGCTGCTGGAGGTCGCGCCGGCCTGGGCGCCGGCGCCCGCGGCGGCCCTGGTCGGGCTGGTTTCCCTGGTCGCGCTCCGCCGTATGTAGGAATTCTCCGTTCGGGATATTGACTCAGGTGATTTCCAACACAACAATCGCCATCTATATCGACATCCATCGTTGTCGGTAAGCGATCGGAGAGGAGGTATCCATGGCGGCCATACGAGGCGAGGTGTCGTGGTTCTGCTGCGGCACCGCCTGGGGACCGTGCGGCACCGCCGGTGGCGGCGCCTGCGGCACCTGCAAGTCCGGCAACTACCAGCACGCCTGGCCGAACACCTCGGACGCGTGCTACGCCATCACCCACCCGGACACCTGTGGCCTCAGCATGAGCCGGCGGGGGTGCGGCTTCCGGCACTACACCACAAACCTCTGCAACGGCGCCCGGGTCGGCACCACCATCGCCGACTGCGGCCCGCAGACCGACCTGTTCTGCGGTGAGCGCACCTGCTGCGGCTCGGCCTGCGGCAGCAACCGGATCATCGACCTGACGCCCGCGGCGTTCAGTGCGATCGGCAGCCTGTCCGTGGGGCTGCGGCCCTGCTCGGTCGACACCGTCTGAACGGGAGGGTTCCGCCATGCCCCAGACCCTGGACCGCCGCCGCCTCCTCGCCACCGCCGCGCTCGGCGGCGTGGTGGGCGCCACCGGACTCGGCTCGCTCGCCCCCGAGGCGGCCTTCGCCGCCGAGCCGGCGACAGTCGAACCCGGCGCCCCCGACCCGAACTTCGTCGAGGGCCGCATCAGCAAGATCTCCGGCCACCTGCTGCTGGTCACCGGATCCGACACCGTGCTGCACTCGATCCGGATCACCGACGGCACGAGCATCTGGAAACTGCACCCGACCACGTTCGACCAGGTCGCCATCGGCGACGGGCTCTACGCCCGCGGCGTCCGCCTGCCCGACGGCACGCTCGCCGCCGACTCGGTGTGGGTCAACATCGTCAACCTGCACGCGCACATCGCCGCCGTCGGCCGCAACCTGCTGCACCTCGACCACAAGGGCCAGCGCATCGTCGCCCACGTCGTGCCCGGCCGGTCCGCCGCGGTCTACAACGGCACCCCGGCCGTCAGCGACCTGTCGCTGCTCCGGGTCGGCCGGCACGTCCAGGTGCTCGGCGCCTGGCACCCGGACACCAACGAGATCGACATCGCCACCGTCTACGCCGCCGCCTGACCGGTACGCCCGACGGCTCCGGCCCGGCGTCAGGCACGCCGAGCCCGGAGCCGTCGCAGGGCGGCACGCCACCCGTGCCGCCCGGGCGTCACCCGTCGGCCCCACCCGAGGGGAGAACCCATGATCGACATGATCGCGGCGCTGCAACCGCTGGTCGTCGGTGCGGTGCTGATCTGGTCCGCACGCGTCAAACTCCTCAACCGGCACGCCGCGACGGTCGCCCGCCGCTCCGCGCTCGCCCCGCTGCTCGGGGAGGGCCGCGCGCTGCCCGCGTACCGGCTGCTCGGAGGCGTCGAGCTGATCCTCGGCGCGCTCCTCGTGCTGCCGCCCGCCCTGCGGCTGGAGAACGCCGTCGCCACCGCCCTGGCCGCCGGCTTCCTCGGCTACCTCACGTACGCCCGCCGGACCGCGCCCACCTCCTCGTGCGGCTGCCTGAGCAGCCGGCCGACCCCGGTCTCCGGTCGCGGCCTCGGCCGGGCCGCTCTGCTGGTGGCGGCGGCCGGGCTGGCCACCCTGGCGCCCGGCGGCTGGCCCGCCGCACTCGCCGACCGCCCGCTCGCCGGCGGCGCCGCGCTCCTGGCCGAGGCGGCGGCCGTGGTGGCGCTCTCGCCCGAACTGGACGCCGCCTGGCTGCTGCCGCTGCGCCGGCTGCGCGCCCGGCTGACCAACCCGCTGCGCGGCGGCACCGGTCTGCCGCTGCTCGCCACCGTGCAGCAGGTCCAGCTCAGCGACTCGTACCGGCGGGTGGCGCCGCTGCTCCGCTCCGACGTCCGCGAACACTGGGACGACGGCGAGTGGCGCTTCGTCGGCCACGCCGCGCGCTACCAGGGCCGGCCGGCCACCGCGGTCTTCGCGGTGCCGCTGGTCGGCGGCGAGCCCGACGCGGTACGCGTCGCCGTCGTCGACGACGCCACCGGGCAGACGCTGCTGGCCCTGGCCGGGGCCGGGCGGCCCGCCGGCCCGCGGCTCGACGTGGTCCCCGCGTAGCGGTCGACGGGACCACCGGACACCCGGTGGTCCCGTCACGCCGGGCTGCGGACGAACGTCTCCTCGCCCCACGAACCGTCGTCGCCGTCGGACCGGATCACCAGCTCGGCCGGTCCGCACCGGTACGTGCTGGCCGAGTCGTCCACCACCGTCGTCACGTCGGCCTCCCGCCCGTCCACCCGCAGCAGGGCGAGGTCACCGCTGGTCACCACGTTCCGCTGGGTGTACCGGCCCGACCCGGCCGTCCACCGGTAGGTCTGGGTGCCCCGGCGCACCCGCTGGACGCGGTGCCCGTTCAGCGTCCCCTCCGCCACCGCCAGGTCGTACAGGTCCGTCGCCGTGCCGTCCACCCGGTACGCGGTGGCGTACCCGGTCGACGCCCCGCTGGTCAGGTCGACGGTCGTGGCCGCCGACACCCCGGCCAGCCGGCCCAGCACCGAGTCCGTCGCCACGGGAAAGTGGTAGCGGCCGGCGGAGAGCCGCCACACGCCGACGAGGCAGCGGTCCCGGTCCACCGGCGCGGCGGAGCGGCTGCCCGGCCCGTCGCCCGTGACGGCCGCGGCGGCCAGGCCGAGCAGCACGGCCGCCGCCGTACCGGAGGCGAGCCAGCGCCGGGACGCGGCCCGGACCAGCCCGGCCGTCACGGCGGCGCCGAGCGCCGCGGCGACTGTGGCGACCACCGGCGCGACGAGCAGCGCGTGCCCCAACGCGCGGGCCACCGCCGCCCGGTCGGGAGCGACGCAGCCCGCCCCGCAGGACAGCAGTACGCCGGCGGCCAGCACCGCCGGCGCGAGCAGCACGCCGGCGGTGAGCGCGGCGAGCGTGCCGTGCCAGATCGACAGCCGGCGGCCCGCCACGACGGCCACCGCGGCGGTGACCTCGACAAGCGTCACGGGCAGCAGGGTGTGCCCGTCGACCAGGCCGCGCAGCGCGCCCGGCCCGAGGCCCGGGTCCCGGGCGGCCACCGCCACGCCGGCCGCCACCACCGGCAGCGCCACGGCGGCCACGATCCCGCTGACCGCGCCGAGCCGGAGCGCCAGCCGGGTGGCGGCCCGCGTGGCGACCAGCGGGAGGAGCGCGGCGGCCAGCGGGGCGGCCAGCAGGTACGGCGCCTGGTCGGCGAGGGCCCGCACGTGCCAGCCGAGGGTGTCGGCCACCGTGACGACTGTGACGTGGTCCGGGTGGCCCTCGCGGGCGGCGACCAGGCGCACGAGGCTCACCTCGCCGTCGGCGAACCATGTGTCCAGCATCAGCAGCGAACCGAGGAAACCGGCGGTCAGCACGGTCGCCGCCACGGCGGCGGCGGCCCAGACGCGCCGCACCGCGCGGCCGTCCGCGTGCCGGGGGAGGCGGCGCAGCCAGGCGTCGGCGCCCAGCACCACCCAGCGGCCGAGCAGGGCACCACCGGCCACCGCGCCCAGCGCCAGCGTCAGTTCCACCCACCACACCGGACGGTCGTCCGCGTACCCGGCCGACCAGGCGAGCCGCCGGCCCACCAGCAGCCCGACCACCAGCGCCGCCCCGAACACCGCCCCCCGGACCGGCCGCCCACCGTGCCGCCGCGCCCACCACGCCGACCGCCACAGCGTCCCGGTGAGCACCAACGCCAGCGGCGCACCGAGCAGCAACCCCGCCGCGTAGGACCCGCCGGTGAGCGCGTCGAGCCCGACCAGCCGGCGCGGCAGGTGGGACAGCAGGTCCATGAGCGGCGGTGCCGCGATGCCGGCGGCAAGCCCGGCGCCGAGCGCCTCGACCGGCCGGGCGGACACCAGCCGTCGGGGCCGGTCCAGCTCGTCGGCGCGCGCCCGGGCCAGCGGATGGAACCGGAACAGGGCACCCAACCGGTCCCGCCACCCGGCCGGCCGTCCCTCGACGCCGAGCAGCGCCCGGGCACCCACCGCGTCGTCGCCGCCGAGGCGGGCGTCCGCCGCGAACTCGCGGGCCCGCAGCACCGACCAGGCGGAGACCTGCACCACCACCGCGAACAGCGCCAGCCGCCACACGTCCCGGCCCAGGTCCGGCGCCCGGCGCGCGCCGACGAAGGTGACGGCGGCCGGGACGACCACACCCAGCGGGAACGCCCACGCCAGCGCGACGGTCAGCCGGGTCAGGTCCACGTCCGCGTTGCGCAGGTGCGCGAGTTCGTGCAGCACGACGGCGCGGAACCGCGCCGGGGCCGTGCGATGCGCGTGCACCAGCCCCAGATCGAGCCGGACGTAGCGGCCGGCCACCGTGCCGAAGGTGTTCCCGCTGACCCGGGCCGACCGGGAGACCAGGAACGTGGGTGCCCGCCGCAGGCCCGCCTCCCGCACCAGCGCGGCCAGGTCGGCCCGCAGCGCCTCCGTACCCGGCACCCGGTCCAGCCGGCGCAGGCCGCGCAGCCTCCGCTCGACCCACGGCGCGGCCAGGTAGACCAGCGCCGTCACCACCAGGAGCACCGCCAGGCCGGTGAGCAACTGCCGCCGCACGTCCGAGTCGAGGGTGCCGAGGCACCGGTTCACGGCGGCCTCCGACTCGGCGTCGACAGTGCCGGCCCGCACGTCGATGGCGGGCGGCAGGCCCCGCAACCCGGCCAGGCAGGTGGCCCGCTCCCGGGTGGCGGCCGCATCGACCAGCACGATCTGCCAGCCGAACATGCTGGTCCCGACCACCGCCGTCGCCGCGGCGACGAACCGGCCCAGGGTGGCCGACGGGAGCGGCGGGTGCGGCGTCCCGGTGCGCGGCGCCGGCTCACCCACCGTCGGCGTCCGTGCCGAACCGGGCGGCGAACGCCTCGCGCACCGCGTCCCGCAGGACCGCCACCTGGTCCTCCGTGAGCTGCCAGCGCGGGTCACGGGCCGCCGCCGTGACCGCTTCCTCGATCCGCAGCAACTGGCCCGGCCGCAGCCGTACCTGAGCGGCCGTCGCCAACTCCGGGGGACGGCGGGACCGCCACCGCCGGCCGAGCGCCCGCAGGCCACCCCGGACCGCGTCGGTCGCCTCGCCCTGCACGGCGTCGCGCAGCGCCGCGAGACCGACACCGCACAACACCATCACGTACGGCAGCACCGGCTCGACGACCTCGGCGAACCCGCCGCCACCGGCCTCCCCGCCGCCCACCCGCGTCAGCGCCCGGGGGTCCCGCCGCCACCGGGCCGGACGGCGCCGGTAGGCGGGTTCGAGGAACGGCAGCAGGTGCTCCTCCTCGGGCGCGACCGCGCGGATCGCCAGCCGGACGAGTTCGTCCTCGGTGCTCGTGTCCGAAGCGTGCCTGGTGGGACCCATGCCGTCGCGCCTCCTGGCCGGTGGTCGGGAAGCGGCGCTTCCGGCGTCAGGGTAGGGGCGACTCACCGTAGGTGACGATCAGCAATCGGACAGTAGGCACCGCTGGGAGGTTGTGGGGGATTGCCATCATCGATACGTGGTGTGGGATGACCTGGTCCGACAGAGCGGCACCGCACCGGGCGACGAAGCCGTGCACGCTCCCCTGGCGGCCGCCCGCGCCGACAGCCGCACCAACCTGCTCGTCGCGGAGTACAACGCGATCCGTGCCGTGATGGCGCAGAAATCCGCCGCGTCGCACACCCTCGTCGGCGCGTACCTGACCGTCGTGGCGGTGATCCTGGGGTTCGTCGTCGCCAACCGCGCCGATCCCCGCCTGCTGCTGGCTGTGCCCGTGCTGGCGGCGATCTCCGGAATCACCATTCTCCGGCGCCGCCGGGACCGCGAGGCGGCGAACACCTACATCCGCGACGTGCTCCGGCCGGTCGCCGTCGAGTGCTCCGGCGACGACCGGGTCTTCCAGTGGGACGACTTCTACGCGCGGCAGAAGGACTCCCGCTCCCTGCTGTACGAGTTCGGGCTGCAACTGGTCTTCCCGCTGTCCGGAGCCGTCTGCCTGTTCGTGACCCTTCCGCTCCTGGGTTCGGTCGGGGAGTGGCTGGCCTGGCTCACCGGGCTGAGTTTCCTCGTCGCGCTGGTCGCCGCGTACGTCCACCAGAACCGGACCCATCTCGCCCGGACGGTGACCGGCGTCCACGCGGTGGCTCTGAGCTTGGCGCGGAAGCTGCCCGGGCGCGGACGGGATTCCTAGGCGGCAACCAGCGGCCGTCACAGGTCGACGTCTGCCGCTCCCTGCCCACGCGGGCCACCCCGCAGGTCGCTAGACTGGGCCCTCGCGCCCTCGTAGCTCAGGGGATAGAGCATCGGTTTCCTAAACCGTGTGTCGCAGGTTCGAATCCTGCCGGGGGCACCTCCAACACAGAGATCACCGCTCGCCGTGGAGATCGGCGACCAGCGCGGCGACCCGGGCCCTGATGTCGTCCCGGACCTGGCGGACCACCTCGACGGGTTGCCCGGCCGGATCGGTGAGCTTCCAGTCCTCGTAGCGTTTGCCGGGGAAGACGGGGCAGGCGTCGCCGCAGCCCATGGTGACGATGACGTCGCTGGCCTCGGCCGCGTCCCAGGTGAGGCGGGCCGGGGTCTGGCCGGTGATGTCGATGCCGACTTCGTGCATGGCCTCGACGGCGACGGGGTTGATCTGGTCGGCGGGTTCGGAGCCGGCGGACCGGACCTCGACGGTGTCGCCGGCGAGGTGGCGCAGCCAGCCGGCGGCCATCTGGGAGCGGCCGGCGTTGTGGACGCAGACGAACAGGACGGTGGGCTTGTCGCTCATCGCGGATTCTCCGGTCAGGTGATGGTGGGGCTGCGGCGTTCGATGAGGGTCACGTCGCGCCAGGTGCCGTGGTGTCGGCCGACGCGTTCCCGGGTGCCGACGGTGCGGAAGCCGCAGGCGGCGTGCAGGGCCAGGCTCGCGGTGTTCTCGGGGAAGACGCCGGACTGGATAGTCCAGATGCCCGCCCGCTCGGTGGAGGCGATCAGGGCGTCGAGCAGGAGCCGGCCGACGCCCTGACCGCGGGCGTCGGGGTGGACGTAGACGGAGTGCTCCACCACCCCGGCGTAGACGCACCGGTCGGAGACAGCGGTGCAGGCGACCCAGCCGAGGACACGGCCCGTGGGGTCGACGGCGACCCAGCAGTGGTCATGGTTTCTCCTCGGCGAGGTGCGGCACGACGACGGCGTCCGCCGATTCGGCGGCGTGGGGGTACCAGGCGGCGAGGGCGGCGACGGCGACCAGGCCGCCGACGACCTGGGCGGCGACGAAGCCGGGCACCGACGCCGGGGCGATGCCGGCGAAGGTGTCGGTGAAGGCCCGGCCGATGGTGACGGCGGGATTCGCGAACGACGTCGACGAGGTGAACCAGTACGCCGCGCCGATGTAGGCGCCCACGGCGGCCGGGGCGGCGGCGGTGCGACCGGAGCGGGCGAGGGCGAAGACCAGGACGACGAGGCCGGCGGTGGCGACCACCTCGGCCAGCCACAGGTTTCCCCCGGTCCGGTCGGTGCGCGACCAGGCAACGGCCGGAAGATCGAACATCAGGTCGGCCAGCACGGCGCCCACGATGGCGCCGCCGGTCTGGGCGGTGGCGTAGGCGACCAGCTCGCGGGCGGTCAGGCCGGTGCCGGCGCGGCGGCCGAGCCACCAGTCGACCGCCGAGACGACCGGGTTGAAGTGCGCGCCGGACACCGGGCCGAACATCAGGATCAGCGCGCCCAGGGCTAGGGCGGTGGCGATCGCGTTCTCCAGCAGTTGGAGGCCGACGTCGGTGGGGGAGAGCCGGGCGGCGGCGATCCCGGAGCCGACGACGGCGGCGACCAGGAGCGCGGTGCCCGCGAACTCCGCCGAGGCCCGCCGGGGCAGGGCGAGGCTCACGCGGCGCTGCCGGCGGTCGGGGCGGCAGACACGTCGAGCAGTGCGCCGAGCTGGCGGAACGCCTCCGGCTTGACCCGGTACCAGACCCACGTGCCGCGCCGCTCGGAGTCGACCAGGCCGGCCTCGCGCAGCACCTTGAGGTGGTGGGAGATGGTCGGCGCGGACAGGTCGAACGCCGGGGTCAGGTCGCAGACGCACATCTCCGGCACCGAGGCGATCATCGACATCAGGCGCAGCCGGACCGGGTCGCCCAGGGCCTTGAACATCGGCGCGACCACCGCCGCCTGATCGGCGTCCATCGGGCGGACGGCGATGGGGGAGCAGCAGGCGACCGCGTTGAGGTCCACCACCGGCAGCTCTTGTTTCGACATGCCTCTAGGTTGACAGATTTCAAAACAGGGTGCAACGTAGGTCTTGCTTCGAAAAACATCTAGACAAGGTCCGAAGCGATGACGAATCCGTCAGGAGGAACGATCATGTCCCGTGTCCAGCTCGCCCTGCGCGTGTCCGACCTCGAAGGCTCCGTGGCCTTCTACTCGAAGCTGTTCGGCGTCGAGCCGGCCAAGCGCCGCCCCGGCTACGCCAACTTCGCCGTCGAGAACCCGCCGCTGAAGCTCGTCCTCCTCGAAGGTGAGGCCGACCAGCCCACGGTCATGGACCACCTCGGCGTCGAGGTGTTCAGCACCGACGAGGTCAACGCCGCGACCAGGCGCCTCACCGACTCCGGCCTGATCACGCTGGAGGAGAACGACACCGAGTGCTGTTACGCCCTCCAGGACAAGGTGTGGGTGCGCGGCCCCGGCAACGAGCCGTGGGAGGTCTACACCGTCAAGGCCGACTCCGGGCAGCTCGAGAAGGCGACCGAGAGTGCCTGCTGCACCCCGGCCGCCGACAAGGAGCCCGCCGCGGCCGGAGCCGCCGGAAGCTGCTGCTGACACGCGAGGCCCACGCGCCCGTCCTCGACCAGGGGGGCGGGCGCGCGGCGCGTGGGCGCTTAGGGTGGCCGCGTGCCGCGTATCGACCTGACCACGAGGGTCAGTGCCACCCCCGAGGCCGTCTTCGACGCCTGTCTGGACGTCGACCTGCACACCACGTCGATGGGCGCCAGCGGCGAGCGCGCGACCGGAGGCGTCACGACCGGCCGCCTCTCGGCCGGCGACGTCGTCACCTGGCAGGCGCGGCACTTCGGCCTGCCGTGGCGCATGACCGTGCGGATCACCGACCACCAGCGGCCGCACCGGTTCGTGGACGAGCAGACCAGCGGCCCGTTCGCGCGCTGGCGCCACGAGCACCTCTTCGCGCCCGACCCCGCCGACCCGTCGGTCACGATCATGCGCGACCGCATCGAGTTCGGCGCCCCGATGGGACCGGCCGGCGCCCTGGTCGCCCGCGTCGTCCTGCGGCCGTACCTGCGCCGGCTGATCGCCCGCCGGAACGTCTTCCTGGCCGAGGCGTTGGTCAGCCGGGCAGGCGGTAGACGGAGACGTGGGAACGGGACTCGGCCGTGAACTCCGCCCCGGACCAGTCCGCGTGCCTAGCCTCCAGTTCGAATCCGGCGAGCTGGCCCATGAGGTCCAGCTCGGCCGGCCAGATGTAGCGGTGCGGGCTGCGGCCCAGCCGCGCCTCGCGGCCCTCGCCGAACCGGAAGTGGTGGGACACGACCTGCTGGCGCAGCACGTCGTACGTGTCCAGGCCGATGTAGCCGGGCTCGGCGCACCACACCACGGCCTCCTGCCCGGGAGGCAGTTTGCGCAGCTCGGGCACCCACAGCTCGATCACGAACCGCCCGCCCGGCCGCAGGTGGCGGGCCGCGTTGCGGAAGCAGGCGACCTGTTCGGCCTGGTCGAGCAGGTTGGAGATGGTGTTGTAGACCAGGTAGACCAGCGTGTATTCGCCGGGCGCCGTGGCGGTGGCCATGTCGCCGACGACCACGGGGATGGTCGCCTCGTCGACCTTCGTCCGGAGCTGCTCGACCATCGGTGCGGACAGCTCGATCCCGGTCACCGGCACGCCGCGTTCCGCGAGCGGCACGGCCACCCGGCCGGTGCCGACGGCGAACTCGAGCGCGCGGCCGTCGCCGGCGAGGGCGGCGAGGCGGTCCACGGTGGGCCCGAGGACCTCCGGCGCGAACATCCCGCTGCCCGGTGTGTCGTAGCGCTGGGCCGTCTCGGCGTCCCAGATCTCCTCCTGACGCATGGCGCCCACGATCGTCGTCGATCCCGGCGCTGTCCAACGGGTTTCCGCCGGCCGGCGGCTCTTCGGCGGCCGTTCCGGAAGGCCGGCGGGAAAGAAGGCGATAGCCTGCGATCGGGGTGCCGCGTGGGGTGACGATCGGGGCTCGCGGGTGCCGGATGGTCTTCGTCGGTACCCTGCTAGTCCTGGCCTGCCCGCGACGACATGGTGGTACTTCGTGAACGATCTTCGAGTGGTGGCGTTCGACCTGGACGACACCCTGGCGGTTTCCAAGTCCCAGATCGATCGTCGGATGGCGGAACTCCTCGGCCACCTGCTCACCGAGGTGGACGTGCTGATCATCTCCGGTGGCCGCTTCGAGCAGTTCGAGATGCAGGTGCTGGCCCACCTGGACCTGACCGAGGAGCAGCGCGGCCGCCTGCACCTGATGCCGACCTGCGGCACCCGCTACTACCGCTGGTCCGACGGCGACTGGCGGCAGGTCTACGCCGAGGACCTGAGCGAGGCCGACAAGGCCCGGGTCGTCGCGGCGCTCACCGAGTCGGCGCAGGCCCTCGACCTGTGGGAGCCGAAGACCTGGGGCGACATCATCGAGGACCGGGGCAGCCAGATCACCTTCTCGGCGCTGGGCCAGTCCGCCCCGCCGGCCGAGAAGTACGGCTGGGACCCGGACGGCAGCAAGAAGAAGCGGCTCCGCGATGCGGTCGCCGCGAAGCTGCCCGACCTGGAGGTCCGCGGTGGCGGCTCGACCTCCATCGACGTCACCCGCAAGGGCGTGGACAAGGCGTACGGCATGCGGAAGCTGCTGGAGTGCCTGGACCTGAAGACCGACAACGTGCTCTTCGTCGGTGACCGGCTGGACGAGGGCGGCAACGACTACCCGGTGAAGGACATGGGCATCCGCTGCGTGGCGGTCACCCGCTGGGAGGAGACGGCCGACTACGTGGAGGCTCTCGTCGACGACCTGGTGAAGCTGCGGGCCGAGCCGGCCTGACCGCCGCCCCGGAGAGTCGGACGGCGGTCAGGGCCGGGCGTCAGAGGGCGGCGCGGATCGCCTCTGCGAGCGTGGTCGGCGTGCGGCCGAGCAGCCTGGCCAGGTCGTCGCCGACCTCCAGCTCGCCCTGGGCGAGGCCCCGGTCGCCGTCGGCGAGCACGGCCGCGTACCCCTCGGGCAGGCCGGCCGCGACCAGCAGCTCGGTGTACTTGTCCACGGGCAGGTCGAGGTAGCTGACCGTGCCGCCGGTCTGCCGGGAGATCTCGGCGGCCAGTTCGGTGAGGGTGAAGGGCGCGCCGCCCAGCTCGTACACCTTTCCGGCCTGGCCCTCGGCGGTGAGCACCTCGGCGGCGGCCGCGGCGTAGTCCGCGCGGGTGGCGGCGCTGACCCGCCCGTCACCCGCCGCGCCCGCCACCCCGTGCTGGAGGTACGTGGGGAGCTGGCCGGTGTAGTTCTCCAGGTACCAGCTGTTGCGCAGGAACACGTACGGCAGGCCGGAGTCGCGGATCAGCTGCTCGGTCGCCTTGTGCTCGGCGGCGAGGACCAGGCTGGAGGTGTCGGCGTTCGCGATGCTGGTGTAGACGACCAGGCGGACGCCGGCCTCCTTCGCGGCGGTGACCACGTTGCCGTGCTGCACCAGCCGCTTGCCGACCTCGCTGCCGGAGACGAACATCAGCTTCTCGGCGCCCGCGAAGGCCGCCTGGAGCGACCCGGGGTCGTCGTAGTCGGCCCGCTGGGTGACCACTCCCCGCTCGGCGAGGCCGGCGAGCCGGTCGACGTCGCGGCCGAGCGCCACGATCTGGCCGGCGGGCACGCCCCGGTCGAGCAGCGCTTCGACGATGAGGCGACCGAGGTGACCGGTGGCGCCGGTGACGACGATGGACATGAGCACTCCCTGTTGGTGGCGACAACAACTTCTTCCCACGCCAACGGGAACACCGGCGGCTTACTTCCCGTTGGAGAGTAGGCACCTTGAAGTTCGGTACGCACTGAAAGAGAGTGACGACATGCAGGCCGACCCGTTCAACCGGAACTGCGGCAGCCGGAAGGTCCTCGACCGGATCGGCGACCGGTGGAGCGTGCTGATCGTGCTCACCCTCGCCGGCGGCGACAAGCGCTACGGCGAGCTGGCCGAGCGGGTCGACGGGATCAGCCAGAAGATGCTCACCCAGACCCTGCGCGGCCTGGAACGGGACGGCATCGTCACCCGCACGGTGCACGCCAGCGTGCCGCCCCGGGTGGACTACGCCCTCACCGATCTCGGCCGCAGCCTCCTGGACCTGGTGGCCGGCCTGGAGGCGTGGGCCACCACCCACCTCGTCGAGGTCGAGGCCGCCCGCGCCCGGTACGACGCCCGGGGCTAGTTCCGGAACCGGCCGAGTCTGGCGGGATCGGTGTCGATGCGGTAGGAACGCCCAGAGAGCGCTCTCCGTACCCCATCACCGAACAGGCAGGCAGATGAGACCACTCGACCCCTCCCGCCGCCGCTTCCTCGCCCTCACCGCCGCCTCGGCGGCGTCGGTCACCGCCCTCGGGCTTCCGGCCACGTCCGCCGCCGCGTCCCCGGCCGGCGACGACACCGCCGCCGAGCCCGACTTCGGCCCCAACGTCTTCGTGTACGACCCGGCCACTCCCGTCGAGGAGATCCAGTCCACCCTGGACCGGCTGTTCGCCGCCCAGGAGCACAATGAGATGGGCTTCGACAGGTACGCCGTGCTGTTCAAGCCCGGCCGGTACGAGGTGAACGCCCGGCTCGGCTACTACACCACAGTGGCCGGCCTCGGCGCGCACCCCGACGACGTGGAGATCCACGGCGCGGTGCGGGTGATCGGCCAGCCCGACCCGAACTCCCAGGCCGGCATCTCCGCGCTCACCAACTTCTGGCGCTCGGCGGAGAACCTCGCCGTCAGCCCGACCGACTGGTCGAACCAGTGGGCGGTCTCCCAGGCGTCCCCGATGCGCCGCGTACACATCAAGGGCATCCTCTGGCTGGAGCCCGGCAACGGCGGCTACTCCAGCGGCGGCTACATCGCCGACTCCAAGGTGGACGGCATCACCATCAACGGCTCCCAGCAGCAGTGGCTGACCCGGGACAGCGAACTCGGCGGCGACTGGACCAACGGGGTCTGGAACCAGGTCTTCTCCGGTGTCGTCGGCGCACCCGCGCAGGGCTTCCCGAACCCGCCGTACACCACGCTGGCGACCAGCCCGGTGACCCGGGAGAAGCCGTACCTCTTCGTGGACGGCGAGGGCTGCTGGCGGGTGGCCGTGCCCCGGCTGCGCCGCGACACCGCCGGCACCACCTGGGGCGTCGGCGCCCCGCCGGTGCCGTCGCTGCCGCTTTCCGACTTCTTCATCGCCAAGCCCACCGACTCGGCCAGGCGGATCAACCAGGAGCTCTCCCGGCCGGGCCGGCACCTGCTGCTCACCCCGGGCGTCTACCACCTGGACCGGGCGCTGCGGGTCAAGCACCCGGACACCGTCGTGCTCGGCCTCGGCATGCCCAGCCTCGCACCGACCACCGGCGACGCCGCCCTGCGGATCGAGGACGTCGACGGCGTCCGGATCGCCGGGGTGCTTGTCGACGCCGGGCCGGTCGAGTCGGAGGTGCTCGTCGAGGTCGGCAAGCGCAACAGCCACCGGTCGCACGCCACCGACCCGATCTCGCTCCAGGACGTCTTCTTCCGCATCGGCGGTCCGTACGCGGGCCGGGCGGTGACCAGCCTGGTGGTGAACAGCCGGCACACCCTCATCGACAACATCTGGGCGTGGCGCGGCGACCACGGCAAGCCCGGCACCATCGGGTGGACCGTCAACACGGCCGACACCGGAGTGGTGGTCAACGGGGACGACGTGACCGCGTACGGGCTCTTCGTCGAGCACTACCAGCGCTGGCAGACGATCTGGAACGGCGAGCGCGGCCGGACCGTCTTCTACCAGAGCGAGCTGCCCTACGACCCGCCGAGCCAGGCGGCCTGGCGCAGCCCGACCGGCAACGGCTGGGCCTCGTACAAGGTCGCCGACCACGTGCGCGAGCACGAGGCGTGGGGGCTGGGGGTCTACTCGTACTTCAACCAGAAGGTGGACATCCGCTGCGACCGGGCCATCGAGGCGCCGCGCCGGGCCGGCGTGCGGTTCCACGACGCCATCACCGTCTTCCTGGACGGCAGCGGCGGCATCGAGCGCACCGTCAACGAGGCCGGCACCCCGGTCGTCGGCTCGTACGGCACCAGCCCGGTGGTCAGCTACCCCTGATCCGCCGACCAGGACCCCGGCCGGCCGTGCACGCGGTCGGCCGGGGGTGACCCCCGAGGTGTAACAAGAATTCGCCCGAACACGCTGCACCCGTCATCCCGTGCGCGGCGGGAATGCCGGTCATAGGCTCGCGTACATCGAGGACCGGCGGCATCGCGGCCACCCGTGAGGGGGTGACGGACGCGATCGAGGGGGCGCGTCCGGCACCGGCCGCCGCCTGGTCCCGCCACCAGATCCTGCACCGGAGGACTCTTTGCGTCGTTCCGCACTTCTCGCCTCCCTGACCACCGCGGCCGTCGCGGCGGTCCTGGCCGGCGCCGCGCCGGCATCGGCCATCAACACCTACAACGCCCAGCCCGCGCCGGAGCGCACCGAGGTCGGTGCCATGCTGGCCCTCTGGGACCGCGACGGCGACGGTGTCTCGGAGACCATCGACTGGTACTGCTCCGGCACGATGGTCGACCGGAACACCTTCCTCACCGCCGCGCACTGCACCACCGACTGGTCGCCCGGCGTGCGCTTCTACGTCTCGCTGGCCCAGGACGTGCAGGGCGCGCTCGACGCGGCCAAGGCCGCGGGGCTGACCCCGGCGCAGACCGCCGCCGCGGTCGGCGTCGAGGGCACCGAGCACACCAGTCCGGACTACCCCGGCAACTCCGCCGACGCGCACGACATCGCGGTCATCGAGTTCTCCGACGGCCAGGCCGCCGAGCTGGCGAAGCGGTGGCCGTTCACCCCGGCGACGCTGCCCGCCGCCGGCCAGCTCGACGCGCTGGGCTCCCGCGCGCTGGACGCCGCGACCTGGGTGGTCGCCGGCTACGGCACCGAGGAGGCCACACGCGGGCCGGGCGGGCAGACCCATCCCGGCGGCGGTGTCCGCAACAAGGCCGAGGTCGGCTTCGACGCCCTCAACAAGACCTGGGTGCGGCTGGCCATGAACGAGAGCCGCGGCTACGGCGGCGCCTGCTACGGCGACTCCGGCGGCCCGAACTTCGTCACCCTCGACGGCCGGCGGGTGCTGGCCGCCACCACCATCACCGGCGACGGCCCCTGCTACGCCACGAACGTGGCGTACCGGCTGGACGCCCCGACCGCGCGGGACTTCCTCGACGAGTTCGTCGACCTGCCCTGAGCCGACGCACGACCGGCGGCCGGCGGGATCACCCGCCGGCCGCCCCCGTTCACGGCCGCACCTCAGCCCGGCAGCTGCTCCGCCCGGGTGACCACCTGGTCGATCAGGCCGTAGTCGCGGGCCTGCTCGGCGGTGAACCACCGGTCCCGGTCCCAGTCGCGCTGGATCTCGTCCAGCGTGTGCCCGCTGTGCCGGGCGATCAGCTCCTGCATGGTGCGCTTCACGTGCAGCATGTTCTCCGCCTGGATGGTGATGTCGGCGGCCGTGCCGCCCATCCCGCCGGACGGCTGGTGCATCATCACCCGCGAGTGCGGCAGCGCGAACCGCTTCCCCGCCGCGCCCGCGCAGAGCAGGAACTGCCCCATCGAGCCGGCCATGCCGAGGGCCAGCGTCGCCACGTCGTTCTTGACGTACCGCATGGTGTCGTAGACGGCCATCCCGGCGCTGACCGAGCCGCCGGGCGAGTTGATGTAGAGGAAGATGTCCCGCTCCGGGTCCTCGGCGGCCAGCAGCAGGATCTGCGCGCAGATCTGGTTGGCCGAGGCGTCGGTGACCTCGGTGCCGAGGAAGATGATCCGCTCCTTGAGCAGCCGCTCGAAGACCCGGTCGCCGAGGGTCGGCTGCCCCTCGTCCAGCATCCAGATGCCGTATCCCATGACCTGACCACCCTCCGTGCCGCCGGTGGGCGAGGGACCGCCCGGCAACCGGCGGTCTCCAGCCTCCGGCGGGCGGCACCCCGCGGCCCAGCGTTTCTGCCCCGGGCAGATCCGCCGTGGGCAGAACCAGGCGGGCCTACGCGGCGGCCAGCCTCCGCCGGCCGGCCCGGGCCTGCCGCCGGGCCAGCGTGACGGAGGTACGCGGACGGTGGCGGGCGGCCGGCACGGAGGGGATCAGCCAGATGCGGGTGCCGGTGCCGAACACGGTGGGGGAGGCGTAACCGAGGTCCGGGCCGACCGGTGCGGGCGCGGCGCCCGGCAGCCGCAGCGTCCCGCCGAGCAGCGGGGTCGGTGCGACCGGCCGCCGGGTGGCGTGCAGCCGCGGCCCGCCGACCCGGAGCTGCGGCCCGGTCCGGGTGGCCGGCACCCGGTCGAGCCGGGCCAGCGTCACCCCGGAGGCCACCGGCGCCCGCCGCTCGACCCGGCGCAGCTCGTCGCGGGCCTCTTCGAGAAGGTCGGACAAATGGATCCCGAGGGCGCGGCAGATCGCCGCCAGCACCTCGGAGGAGGCCTCCTTGCGGCCGCGTTCCACCTCGGAGAGGTAGGGCAGGGAGACGCCGGCGGCCAGCGCCACCTCGCGCAGGGTGCGGCCCTGACGCAGGCGTACGCGGCGGAGCACCCCGCCGATCACCCGTCGCAGCAACGACATGCGGGCCTCCTCGCGGTCGTCGTCCCCTCGGACGTCCCCATCATGCCCCGTCCCGGCGACGGAGACCGGCCCGGTCGGCCCCCGTGCCGCCGACCGGGCCCCTCCGGGCTCAGCGCCAGACCACCGCCCGGCCGTGCCAGCTCGGCGAGAGGTAGTCCACCTGGCCGACGATCACGCCCTGGTCGTTCACGTTTATCGCCCGGCTGCCCACCGCGTCGCTCGGCAACGGAAGCAGTTGCGAGCTCGCCGACGGGTCGGGCCAGATCATCGCCCGGTCGCCGTGGCCCTCGGTCCCGATCACCAGGCCCGCGTCGTTGACAGCCTGGGCGGTGGGGGAGACGGCGGTGGTGGCCAGCCGGCGCATCGCCGAGCCGTCCCAGAAGAAGGCGGCGAACACACCGTCGGCGGTCCAACTGGTGCCGACCACCTGGCCGAGGTCGTTGATGCCGTTCGCCGTGCTGGTGGCCCCACCCAGGGTGCCGAGTGGTCGGGTCACCCCGTCCCGCCAGACGAACGCCTGGTAGTCGTCGGGCGCCGGATCGTCCCAGTCCTGCCAGCCGTAGGTGCCCGCGACCGTCCCCGCCTCGTTCACGGCGGTCGCGCTCGCTCCCGGCGGCACGTCGATGGTGACCTCCGTGTCGCCGGTACGGACGAAGGCCCGGCGGCCGGAGAAGCTGTCGGTGACGTTGTAGACGCCGACCACCCGGTCGCCGGCCGTGTCGTACGCGATGGAGAAGATCCCGCCGGTGAGGCCGAGGTCCTGGATCTTCCCGTCCACCCAGGCGACCGCGTGACTCGCGCCCGTGGCGTCCTGGCTGGTGCCCACGATGCGGCCCTGCTCGTCGATGGCCTCGGCCTGGCTGTTCAGCCCGCCCAGGGTGCCCAGGTCCTCGATTCCGCCGTCCACCCAGCGCACCGCGTGCCAGTAGCCGCTGGCCAGCTGGGCCGACCCGACCACCACCCCCTGCCCGTTGACGTCGGACGCCGAGGTGCTGAGGCCGTCGAGCGACGGCAGCACGACGACGCTCCGATCCGCCGTCGGCATCGGTGCCGGTGTGGTGGCGGTCGGTGAGCCCGTCGGGGAGGGCGTGCCGGTCGGCGACGGGGCGGTGGTCGGTGGCGGTGTGCTGGTCGGCGATGGTGAGGCGGTGGGCTTCGGCCGGGGTGTCCGGGTCGCCTCGGTCCGCCGGGGCGTCGGCCGGTCGTCCGGACGGCTCGCCACCGCCGGTGCCGCGCCGGCCAGCAGCATCCCGAGCGCCACGCCCCCCGTGGCCAGTGCCGTACGTGTCCGCATCCGGGTTCTCCCTCCTCAGGACTGTCGATTCCCCGAGTCTCACCCGCCACGACGGCGATGGATGTGACGAGATCCTTACCTGTGGTGCACCCGCCCGGGTGATCGTCGCCCCGGCAGGCCGGATCCCGGCGTACCCGCTATGTTGTGGGCGTGCAGGCGACGGTGGCGGAGCAGGGCCGACGGTGATCCATTTTCCCGCGCAACGGCGGGGGCCGCTGAGCGCGCTGAGTCTGCGCCTGCTCGCCGCCCTGGGTCTGGTCCTCGCCGTGGTGGCGGCGGTCTGGATCGACCGCGACGGCTACCGCGACGTGAACGAGGACGGCCTGACCCTCCTCGACTGCTTCTACTACGCGGTGGTCTCGCTCTCCACCACGGGCTACGGCGACATCACCCCGGCCGCCGCCTCGGCGCGCCTGGTGAACGTCCTGTTCGTCACCCCCGCCCGGGTGCTCTTCCTGATCATCCTGGTCGGCACCACCCTGGAAGTCCTGACCGAGCAGTACCGGACCGGCCGTCGCCTGGCGCGGTGGAGGAGAGTCGTGAAGGACCACGTCATCATCTGCGGCTACGGCACCAAGGGCCGCAGCGCCGTCTCCGCGCTGCTGGAGAACGGCCTCGACAAGTCCAAGATCGTGGTGGTCGAGCGGAGCGGCGCCGCGCTGCGGCAGGCCACCTCGGCCGGGCTGGTCGCCATCGAGGGCTCCGCGACCCGTTCCTCGGTGCTGGAGGAGGCGCACGTCCGCACCGCCAAGGCGGTCATCATCGCGACGGACAGTGACGACGCCTCGGTGCTGGTGGCGCTGACCGTCCGGCAGCTCACCGCCGGCCAGGTGCGGATCATCGCGGCGGTCCGGGAGGCGGAGAACGCGCCGCTGCTCAAGCAGAGCGGGGCGCACCACGTGATCGTCTCGTCGGCGACGGCCGGCCGGCTGCTCGGCCTCTCCACCTCCGCCCCGCCGCTGATCGACGTGGTGGAGGACCTGCTCACCCCGGGTCAGGGCATGGCGCTGGCCATGCGCTCCGCCGAGCGCAGCGAGGTGGGCCGGTCTCCCCGCGAGTTGGAGTCCCTGGTCATCGCCCTGGTCCGCCGGGGCAAGGTGGTCACGCTGAACGACAAGGCCGGCGCGGTGATCGAGACCGGCGACATGCTGGTCCACGTGCGTGACGACCGGCCGCAGTCCGCGGCGACGGTCTGACCTTCCCCCGAGCCGGCCGGCTGCCCGGCGTCAGCAGGTGGTGTCCGGCTCGTCCCCGGACGCCTCGGCGCAGTTGATCGGGCGGCCGCTGGTCGCCCGGCGGAGCAGTTCGTAGAGCGTGTCCCGCTCGGCCGGCTCCAGCGCGCCGAGCACCTCCTCCTCGGCGGCGGCGAGGGCGCACTCGGCCTCGCGGAGCCGCTTCGTGCCCGCCCCGGTGAGGCTCACCACGTGCCGGCGGCGGTCCTCGGGTGAGCGTCGCCGCTCGACCAGCCCCTCCGCCTCCAGGTCGTTGAGCAGCCCGACCACGTTCGTGCCGTCGATCTGGAGCGTGCCGGCCAGCCCCTGCTGGCTGATGCCGTCCGAGTCCCGCAGCACGGTGAGCGCGACGAGGTGCCGGGGGCGCAGCCCGAGGGGCGCCAGCACCGACTCCGACCGGAGCCGCATCCGCCGGGCCAGGTGGTCGAGCAGGGGCCCGGAGCGGTGCTCCGACTCCTCGACCGGTACGGCTGCCATGTGACCCAGTTTACGCACGGCGTGGAACATCGGCCTGCTATAAATGGTTGGCGCTACACAAACGATCCGTGGAGGGTTAACCAAATGGCACACCTGTTGTACATCGACTCGAGCATCCGGGGCGAGCACTCGGTCAGCCGGCGCCTCACCGCCCGCGCCGCCGCCGCGTGGCGCGCCGCCCACCCAGGCGGCACGGTCACCTACCGCGACCTCGGCCGGGAGCCGCTACCGCACCTGGACGAGGCCGGTGGCCTGGCCCGGATGGTGCCGGCCGAGCAGCACACCCCGGCGCAGCGCGAGTCCTGGCAGCTCAGCGAGCGGCTGGTGGACGAGGTGCGGCGGGCCGACACGATCCTGCTCGGCCTCCCGCTCTACAACTACGGCGCGCCGAGCAGCGTGAAGACCTGGGTCGACCACCTCATCGCGCCCGGCATCGCGTACGACCCGGCCACCGGCGCCGGCCTCCTCGGCGGTCGCGAGTTCATCGTGCTGGGCAGCCGGGGCGGCGGCTACGGCCCCGGCACCCCGCGCGAGGGCTGGGACCACGCCGAGCCCTGGCTCCCGCACGGCCTGTCCATGACCGGCCTGGAGCCGCGCTTCATCTCGGCCGAGCTGACCCTCGCCCCGGTCAACCCGGCCATGACCGAGCTGATCCCGCTGCACGAGCAGAGCCTCGCCGCCGCCGAGCGGGCCATCGACGAACTGTGGGTGCCGGCCTCGGCCGCGGCCTGAGCCCATCGGAAAAGGGCGGGCCGTCCCCCTCGGGGAACGGCCCGCCCTTTCGGCTGTCGTCAGGGACGGGTCAGAGGATCGTCCAGGTGTCGCCGGCGGAGAGCAGCCCAGCGAGCTGTTGCTCGGGAGTCTGGTCGACACCGGCCTTCGCCGCGGCGACCTGCTCCTGCACCACGCTGTCGTACGACGAGCGGGTCACCGAGCGGAACACGCCGATCGGGGTGTTCCGCAGGTCCAGCCCGGGCAGCCGGGACAGCGCGAAGGCGTACGCCGGGTCGGCCACTCCCGCGTCGTGCACCACGATGTCCTCGGCCGGCGTCGCCGCCGTCTCCCGGACCTCCAGCCCGAAGCCGCCCGGCGGGTGGACGACGCAGAACTGGCCGTCCTTGCCGAAGGTGATCGGCTGCCCGTGCTCCAGCCGGATCAGGAAGTCGTCCCGGGTGGCCGGCTCCTTGAGCGTGTCGAACGCGCCGTCGTTGAAGATGTTGCAGTTCTGGTAGATCTCCACGAACGCGGAGCCCTGGTGCTCGGCGGCGGCCCGCAGCACCGACTGGAGGTGCTTGCGGTCCGAGTCGATGGTCCGGGCCACGAAGGTGGCCTCCGCGCCGAGCGCCAGCGACAGCGGGTTGAACGGGGCGTCGGCCGAGCCGACCGGCGTCGACTTGGTGACCTTGCCGATCTCGGAGGTCGGCGAGTACTGCCCCTTGGTCAGCCCGTAGATCCGGTTGTTGAACAGCAGGATCTTGAGGTTGACGTTGCGGCGCAGTGCGTGGATCAGGTGGTTGCCGCCGATGGAGAGGGCGTCGCCGTCACCGGTGACCACCCAGACCGACAGGTCCGGCCGGGTCACCGACAGGCCGGTGGCGATCGCCGGGGCGCGGCCGTGGATCGAGTGCATCCCGTAGGTGTTCATGTAGTACGGGAAGCGGGACGAGCAGCCGATGCCCGAGACGAAGACGACGTTCTCCCGGGGGATGTTCAGCTCCGGCATGAAGCCCTGGACGGCCGCCAGGATGGCGTAGTCGCCGCAGCCGGGGCACCAGCGCACCTCCTGGTCGGACTTGAAGTCCTTGGCGGTGAGCTTGAGGGCGACGGGCTCAGACATTCTTCAGGACCTCTTCCAGCATCGTCTCCAGCTCGGCGGCGGTGAACGGCAGGCCGCGGACCTGGTTGTAGCCGATCGCGTCGACCAGGTACTTCGCCCGGATCACGTGGGCGAGCTGGCCGAGGTTCATCTCGGGGATGACCACCCGGTCGTACGCGCGCAGCACCTCGCCGAGGTTTGCCGGCATCGGGGCCAGGTGGCGCAGGTGCGCCTGGGCGATGGACAGCCCGCGCTGCCGCAGGCCCCGGCAGGCGGCGCCGATCGGGCCGTACGTCGAGCCCCAGCCGAGCACCAGCACCCGGGCGTCGCCGTCCGGGTCCTCCACCTCGACGTCCGGCACCGGGATGGTCTCGATGCGGGCCGCCCGGGTGCGCACCATGAAGTCGTGGTTCGCCGGGTCGTACGAGATGTCGCCGGTCTTGTCGGCCTTCTCCAGGCCGCCGATCCGGTGCTCCAGCCCCGGGGTGCCCGGGATGGCCCACGGCCGGGCGAGCGTCTCCGGGTCGCGCAGGTACGGCAGGAAGGTCGTGCCGTCCTCGCCGTTGGGCCGGGTGGCGAACTCGACCCGCAGGTCGGGCAGGCTCTCCACGTCCGGCAGCAGCCACGGCTCGGAGCCGTTGGCCACGTAGTTGTCCGACAGCAGCAGCACCGGGGTGCGGTAGGTCAGCGCGATCCGCGCCGCCTCCAGGGCCGCGTGGAAACAGTCCGCCGGCGACTTCGGCGCGATCACCGCGACCGGGGCCTCGCCGTGCCGGCCGTACAGGGCCATGTTCAGGTCGGCCTGCTCGGTCTTGGTCGGCATGCCGGTGGACGGCCCCGCCCGCTGCACGTCGACGATGACCAGCGGCAGCTCCAGCGCCACGGCCAGGGAGATGGTCTCGCTCTTGAGCGCCACGCCCGGGCCGCTGGTGGTGGTGATGCCGAGCGAGCCGCCGTACGAGGCGCCCAGCGCCGCGCCGACCGCGGCGATCTCGTCCTCGGCCTGCATGGTGACCACGCCGAACTTCTTGTGCTTGCTCAGCTCGTGCAGGATGTCCGAGGCCGGGGTGATCGGGTACGCGCCGAGGAAGACCGGCAGCCCGGAGCGGACCCCGGCGGCCACCAGACCCAGCGACAGCGCGGCGTTGCCGGTGATGTTCCGGTAGGTGCCCGGCAGCATCTTCGCCGGCTTGACCTCGTAGCGGACGGAGAAGTCCTCGGTGGTCTCGCCGAAGTTCCAGCCGGCCCGGAAGGCCGCCACGTTCGCCGCGACCAGCTCGGGGCGGGCGGCGAACTTGCGCTCCAGGAAGCGCAGCGTCGACTCGTACGGGCGCGAGTACATCCAGCTCAGCAGGCCGAGCGCGAACATGTTCTTGGCCCGCTCGGCGTCCTTCTTGGACACCTCGTGCTCGGCCAGCGCGCCGATCGTCATCGAGGTCAGCGCGACCGGGTGCACCACGTAGCCGGCGAGCGAGTCGTCCTCGAGCGGACTGGTCGCGTAGCCCACCTTGGCCAGGTTGCGCCGGGTGAACTCGTCGGTGTTGACGATGATGTCGGCCCCGCGCGGCAGGTCGGTGAGGTTGGCCTTGAGCGCGGCCGGGTTCATGGCCACAAGCACGTTCGGCGCGTCGCCGGGGGTCAGGATGTCGTAGTCGGCGAAGTGCACCTGGAAGCTCGACACGCCCGGCAGGGTGCCTGCGGGGGCGCGGATCTCGGCGGGGAAGTTGGGCAACGTGGAGATGTCGTTGCCCAGCTGCGCCGTCTCCGAGGTGAACCGGTCGCCGGTGAGCTGCATGCCGTCGCCGGAGTCGCCGGCGAACCGGATGACCACCCGGTCCAGTTGACGGATCTGCTTGGTCACGCCCGTACCTCGCTTCGCTGAGCGCCGTCGCACGGGCGGCTGAACGTGATGGTGACCCCGCCTTGCCCGGCCACGTGCCCTCCTAGACGCGCTGCTGCCGCAGGCCGTCCGTCGCTGGCTCGGCCCGCTCCATTTCTCACGTCAGAGCCTACGTCGGTCCGTTAGGGCAACCTTGGTGGAGGTCCGACGTATGGGACCTGATCGGGCCGGTGTATGCCCGGCTTTGCGGCGTTTAGTACCGCGGCCCGTAATTCAGATCACCGCAACCGGCCCGACTCCTCCGCGACTCATTCCTCGGCGGGGCGGACGACCGGGTCGGTCGCCGGGGCGCCCATGCGGCGGCGCAGCGACGTGGTGGCCAGGGCCAGCGCCAGCACCACCAGCAGCCCGGAGACCCCGATCAGGGTGAGCGCCGTCCGGTGTACCGAGCCGGCGCCGTCGTCGGTGGTCTCACCGGCGGCGGCCACCACGCCCTGCGACCCGGTCGGGGCCGGCGCGCCGACCGCCGGGGTCGCCAGCGCGGCCGCGGCGGTGATCCGGAACGTCATCTGCACCTGCCGGTCCCGCCCGCTGCGCGGGTCGAGCCGCCCGACCACCGCGCCGGCCAGGGGCGCGCGGCGCTGGGCCTCCGCCGAGGCGGCCACCGGCAGGCTCAGGGTGACGGTGTGGCCGGCCGGCACGCTGCCCAGCTCGCACCGGGTGCGGTCCGGGGCCGCCGCCGTGCAGCCGGCCGGCGGCCCGCTGACGGTGACCCCCTCGGGAAGGACCACGTCGACCCGGCCCGCGGCGTCGACCTTGCCGGTGTTCCCGAGGCGGACCGCCAGGGTGCTCGGCGCGCCGCTGATGTCGAAGACCAGCTCGTCGGCGCGGAGCGAGATGCCGGGCACCGGCGGCCCGGGCGGGAAGAGCACCGCGAAGCCCTCGTCGTCGCCGGCCGTGCCGGTCACCCCCGGGGCGGTGGCGGTGACCTGGACCGACCCGCTCAGCGGCATGGACCGCCAGGCGGCGCCCGCGACCCGGACCCGGATCGAGGCACGGAACCGGGCGCCCGGGGCGGCGGTCCACTCGCCGCAGACGTGACTACCGCCCCCGGCGGACGCGCAGCCGGGCGTGCCGGCGTCGGTCAGGCCGGCCGGCAGGGTGTAGCCGAGGCGGATCCGCTCCGTCCGGCCGCCGGTGTTGGCCACCGTCACCCGCAGCGTGGTGACCGTGCTGTCCGCGTTCCAGTAGGCGGGGGTCAGCACGACGTCCTCGGTGGTGACCCGCACCCCGAGCGGGCTGCCGGCCGGCTGGGCCGGCTGGCCCGGCGGCACGGCGGGCGGTGGCCCGACCGGCGGGGGAGCGGGCGCCGTGGTGGTCGGCGACGTGGTGGTGGGCACCGGTTCGGCGGGCGCCGTGGTCGTCGGCACGGGCGCCGGCGCGGTGGTGGTCGGTGCCGGCGGCGTGGTCGGCGGCGCCTCCTCGGTCGGCGGCGGGGTGGTCGGCACCGGCTCCGTCGTCGTGGGGTCCACGGTCGGCGTCGGCTCGGTCGGGTCGGTGCCGGGCTCGCCGACCGGCTCGCCCGGGTCGCCCGGCTCGGCCGCCTGGACCACCCCGGTCACGGTCGGCGAGGCCGCCGCCCACGTCGGCGCCACCGCGACGGCCGCCGCGAAGCCGGCGATCAGTGCGGGTACGAGCAGGGCGGGGGCACCTCGGAGCGCGGCGCGCCGAGCAGGCCGTACGCGGGGGCGGGCCATCTGTCCTCCGTGACGCTCAGTGAGGTCTCATTATTTGACAACAGTTGCCTTCGAGCACTAGTCCCGCGAGGAAACAAATACGTAACGTGTTTCGGGTGTCGTGACGACCGGCCCGGTAGGCTCCCGACCGTGACCGGTTACCTCGGGTCGTACGCCACGCTCGGTCTCCTGCTGCTGGCCGCCGTGCTCTTCTTCGTTACGGCGTTCTCAGCCAATCGGGTGTTACGTCCCGGCCGTCCGGCTGATCCCTGGGGCAAGCGGGCCACGTATGAGTGCGGTCTCGACCCGGTCGGCGGCGACTGGGCGCAGATGCAGATCCGCTACTACGTCTACGCCTACCTCTACGTGCTCTTCGCGGTGGAGGCGGTCTTCCTCTTCCCCTGGGCGCTGATCTTCGACCGGCCCGGGTTCGGCGTGACCACGGTGGTGGAGATGGGCGTTTTCGTCGCCGTGGTGGCGCTCGGCATCCTCTACGCCTGGCGCCGGAACATCCTCCGCTGGGCCTGACCCGGCTCAGGCCAGCCCGCGCCGGGTGAGGGCCGGCGGCCGGTCCCCCCGGATCGTGGCCACCATGTCCAGCACCCGGCGGGTCTCGCGGACCTGGTGGGCGCGGAACACCCGCGCTCCCAGCCAGGCCGAGACCGCGGTGGCGGCCAGGGTGCCCTCCAGCCGGTCCGGCACCGGCAGGTCCAGCGTCTCGCCGATGAAGTCCTTGTTCGACAGGGCGACAAGCAGCGGCCAGCCCGTGTCGGTCAGCTCGCCCAGCCGCCGGGTGATCTCCAACGAGTGCCGGGTGTTCTTGCCGAAGTCGTGCGCCGGGTCGATGAGGATGCCGTCCCGCCGTACGCCGAGGCCCACCGCCCGGTCGGCGAGGCCGGTGACCGTCGCGACGACGTCGGCCACCACGTCGTCGAACGCGGCCCGGTGCGGCCGGGTCCGCGGGGTGAGCCCGCCCGCGTGCGAGCAGACCAGCCCGGCGCCGGTCGCCGCGGCGACCCGGGCCAGCGCGGGATCCGCGCCCGACCAGGTGTCGTTGAGCAGGTCGGCACCGGCCGCCACCGCCTCCACCGCCACCTCGGCGCGCCAGGTGTCGATCGAGATCACCACGTCCGGGAAGGCGGCCCGGACCGCGGCGATGGTGTCCACGGTGCGGCGGATCTCCTCCGTCACGTCGACCTCGTCGCCCGGCCCGGCCTTCACCCCGCCGATGTCGATGATCTCGGCGCCCTCGGTCACCGCCCGCTCGACCGCGCGCAGCGCGCTGTCCTGGGCGAACGTGGCGCCCCGGTCGAAGAACGAGTCCGGCGTGCGGTTGACGATCGCCATCACCACCAGCTCGCCGGGGGAGAAGGTCCGCCCGCCGAGCCGCAGCGCCCCGGTCATTCCCGCCTCCGCATCGCCGATCCGCCCCGGTCGCCCCCGACGCTATCCCGCCGGTCGATTCCGATCGGAGGCGGCGGAGGGCTCGCCCGATCCCGCCCCGCATGCCACGATCTCCCCATGGGTGAGGTTCTGCTCCTCTTGGTCGTCGCGCTGGTCGTCGCGGCGGTGGTGTTCGGGGTGACGGTGCTGGTCTCCGGGCGGGACCCGGGCCTGACACCGGCCGAGCCGGACGGGCGGGCCGTGCCCCTGCCGGGCAGCCGCCCGCTCGACGAGTCGGACGTCGCCGAGGTGCGCTTCGACACCGCACTCCGCGGCTACCGGATGGCCCAGGTCGACGCGGCGCTGCGCCGGGCCGCGTACGACATCGGCTACAAGTCCGAGCTGATCGGTGTGCTGGAGGCCGAGAACGCCGCGCTCCGCGAGGGCCGGATCGAGGAGGCCGACGCCCTGCGCCGGGCCCGTGCCGAGGCCGCGGCGGCCGGTTCGGAGGCCGACGTTCCCACCGACCCGCCGGCCGCCGAGCCGTCGACAGCCGAGCCGCTCACCGCCGAGGCCGGCGTGGCGGAGGCCCCGGCCGCCGCCGCCGTCGAGGACGTGGCCACGCTGCCGTCCACGCCCGCCCCGGTGGCCGCCACCGGCGGGCCGGCCCCGATCGCCCCCGTGGCGGCCCCGGTCGACCACACCCCGCCCGAGGTGGGCCTCCGGCCGCCCACCACCGCCACCGACCGCGACCCGACCGCCGAGCCCGCACCCGACACCGACCCGACCGCCGACGGCGCCCGCGACGCCGACAGCGACGACGACGCCGAACGGGACCGTGGGCCGGTGGTCCGCTCGGAGTCCGCGTGACCGGCTCCGACGGCGGCGCCGGCTTCGCCGAGGCGGCGCAGCGCGGGGCCGCCGAGGTCACCGCCACGGTGATCGTCAAGGCGCCTGCCGAGCGGGTGTTCGCCGCGCTGACCGCCTGGGAGCGGCAGTCCGACTGGATCCCGCTCACCACCGTCCGGGTGGTCGAGGGGGACGGCGGCGAGGGAAGCCTGGTCGAGGCGGTCACCGCGCTCGGCCCCGCCGTGCTCCGCGACGAGATGCGGGTGGTCCGGGTGGACGCGCCGTACGAGGTCGGGGTGGTGCACTGCGGCCGGCTGCTGCGCGGCCCCGGCGTGCTGCGCTGCACCCCACTGGGGCGGGACCGGACCCAGGTGGTCTGGCACGAGTGGTTCCACCTGCCCGGCGGGGCGGCCGGCCGGGTCGCCTGGCCGGTGCTCTGGCCCGGCTCGAAGTTCAGCCTGACCCAGGCGCTCAAGAAGTTCGCCCGGCTGGTGGAGCAGGGCCGGCTGCCCTGACCGCCGGCCGCCGGACGCTGTCGGTGGCCTGGCCTACCGTGTACGGCGTGACTGACCTGGTGACCGGCGCCGACGGGCTGCCCCGCTGCGCCTGGGGAGCGAGCACCCCGGACTACGCCGTCTACCACGACGAGGAGTGGGGCCGGCCGCTGCGCGGCGACGACGCGCTCTACGAGCGGCTGACCCTGGAGGCGTTCCAGTCCGGCCTGTCCTGGCTGACCATCCTGCGCAAGCGGCCCGCGTTCCGGCTCGCCTTCGACGAGTTCCGGATCGAGAAGGTCGCCGGCTACGGCGAGGCCGACGTGGCCCGGCTGTTGGCCGACGCCGGGATCGTCCGCAACCGGGCCAAGGTCGAGGCGGCCATCGCCAACGCCCGGGCGGCCCTGGCCCTGCCCGACGGCCTCTCCGCGCTGCTCTGGTCCTATGCGCCGCCGCCCCGGGCGGCCCGGCCGCGGTCGTTCGGCGAGGTGCCGGCGCTCACCCCGGAGTCCACGGCGATGGCCAAGGCCCTCAAGAAGAGCGGCTTCCGGTTCGTCGGCCCCACCACGGCCTACGCGCTCATGCAGGCCACCGGCATGGTCGACGACCACCTCGCCGGCTGCCACGTGGTCCGCGACCGTCCCGGGGCGTGACCCGGACGCGGCGGGACCGGCCCCGGTCCGGCGTGATGGGATTGGGACATGACCGACACCGAGCCGCGGACGAGCGGGACGATCGAGGGCGGCACCGCGCCGGGCGCCTGGGCGGTGCTGCTGCCCGCCGAGCGCTACGAGGCCGAGCGGCTCGTGCACCACGACGCGCTGGAGCTCACCGGCCTGGACTCGGCCGTCCGGCCCCGCCCCGGTGACCCGGTCGCGGTGCTTGTCGACGAGCCGCTGCGGCTGGTGGGGCTCGGCCGGGTCGCGTCGGCCACCGGCGAGGTCCGGGAGGACCCGGACGACCCGCAGTCCGAGGCCGGTCCGGGGGTGCTCGTGGTGACGTACACCCGGCGGGTGCTCGACGAGCCGGTGCCGGTGCCCGGCCTGGCCCTCGGCGGGCCGGTGACCGGGCTCGACCCGGCCCGCTTCCGCGAGCTGGCCGACCGCATCGGCCCGCCGCCGGCCCGCCGCTCCTGGCTGGTCAGCCTCGACCTGCCGATCGAGGCGGCCTCACCCGCCGAGGCGGTCCGGCTCTTCTGGTCCTACGTGCAGGAGCTGGGCCCGCGCGAGCTGCCCGCCTTCGTCTCGCCGTCCGGCGACGAGCTGGCCATGCAGGCGTTCGTGCTGGGCGCCGAGGCGAACCAGGATCCCGAGGAGGACGACTGACCCGGCGACGGGTCAGCGGCCCTCGAAGACCGGCTTCTGCTTGTTCACGAAGGCCATGGTGGCGGCCCGGTGGTCGGCGGTGGCGCCGCAGATCGCCTGGGCCTGGGCCTCGGCGGCCAGCGCGTCGGCCAGGGTGCCGGCGTCGGCGATGGAGAGCTGCCGCTTGATCGCCCCGTACGCGACGGTCGGGCCGGCGGCGAGCCGGGCGGCCAGCTCCTGCGCGGCCGGGAGCACCTTCTCGTCGTCGTCCACCAGCCGGGTGAGCAGGCCCAGCCGGCAGGCGTCCTCGGCGCCCACCGGCTCGGCGAGCATCAGCAGCTCGACGGCCTTGGCGTGGCCGACCAGCCGGGGCAGCGTCCAGGAGGCGCCGGTGTCGGCGGCCAGCCCGACCCCGGCGAAGGCCATGAGGAACCGGGTCTTCGGGCCGCCGATGCGGAAGTCGGCGAGGAACGCCAGCGAGGCGCCGGCCCCGGCGGCCATGCCCCGGACCGCGGCGACCACCGGCTTGGGCAGGTTGGCCAGCCGGGCGGCGATCGGGTTGTAGTGGGCCCGCACGGTGCCCAGCGGGTCGGCGTCGGCGGACTCCAGGGTCTGCACGTGCTCCCGCAGGTCCTGCCCGGCGCTGAACGAGCCGCCCGCGCCGGCCAGCACGACGGCCCGGCAGGACCGGTCGGCCTCCAGCTCGGCGAGGGTGTCCCGGAGCGCCTCCTTGAGCGCCACGTCGAGCGAGTTCATCGCCGTCGGGCGGTTCAGCGTCACGGTGACGACGGCGTCGGTGCGGTCGACGAGCAGCGGCTCGGTCACGTTCTAACGACCCTTCTGTCGGGCTAGGCGGTTGCCGGCGTCGAGGCAGTGCTCCACGTACCGGTCGGCGGCCGGCCGTAGCCGGGCGGCGTGCCGGTCGAAGAAACTGGCGGCGCTGCTGCCCGGCCAGCGCTCGGGGAGCAGCGCCGGTGGCAGCTGCGGGTCCCGGAACAGGAAGGTACGCCACGCGTGCACGAGCCGGAACCGGGCCGCGTACGCCTCCTCGTCGCTGCTGCGCACGGTGACCCCGGTGAGCAACGGCTTCTGCTCGGCGACGAACCGTTCGTAGGCGCGGCCGATCTCGGCCAGGTCCCAGGCGCGGCGGACCACCCCCATGGCGCCCGGGGTGCCGGCGGCGTGCGCGGCGGTGAACCGCTCGTAGCGCACCCCGGCCTCGGCGAGCAGCACGTCGACGTCCTCGCCCGGCCGGGTCGCCACCCAGGTGCAGTCGTCCAGCGTGCCGTAGCCGAGGTAGGTCAGGTTGGCGGCGAGCCGCTGCCGCTCCCGCCGGGACGCGGGCGCCTCCAGCACGAGCAGGTCGAAGCGGCCGTCCCAGGCGTGCCGGCCGGTGCGGTAGATCCGGGCGCCCGCCTCGTCGAGTCTCCGGGCCGCCTTCGGTGTGATCGAATATCCGGGTCCGGAGGCGAGCCGCAGCGGTTCGAGCCAGCCCTGGCGGACCATGCGGGAGACCGCGGTGCGGACCGCCGGTGGCGCGATCCCGAGCGGCGCCAGCAGCTTGACCAGGGCGGCGACCGGTGCGCGGCCACCCCTCGCCCGGAGGTGGTCGCCGTACAGGTCGAAGAGTGCCGACCGTGCCTGCATGACCGCACATTGTGACAGGCCTATCCGAGATAAGCTAGATGCTGTTACATCAATGCTGCTTCGGTTTGGGTCCGGCGGTGTTCATCAGGGAAAATCATCAGTCGACGCCCCCGCGACGGTTGCGGGTGGTCATGACGAAGTGGCTGTGGGGCAACCCACCGACCCTGGTGTAGGTCTGAGGGGAGACAACATGGCGGCGATGAAGCCGCGGACGGGCGACGGTCCGCTGGAGGTCACCAAGGAGGGCCGGGGCATCGTCATGCGGGTCCCGCTGGAGGGTGGTGGCCGGCTCGTCGTCGAGATGACTCCCGACGAGGCCACCGCGCTGGGTGACGCGCTGAAGGCGGCCGCCGGCTGATTCGAGGAGCGGTTCGCGCGGCGTCCGCCGTGCGAACGGTTCCTCCTACCCTGAGCCACCGGCTGAGCCGGTGGCTCAGGGCCTTCATCGGCCGGTGAGCGGCAAAGTGTCCCGATTCGAGCAGTCTTCGGAGGTACGGTCCAGCGTGCTGGCCATTCGTCTGGTGAGCGGGCCCGCGCGGCCCGACACCCTCGTCCTGCCCATTCGTCCCGCAGGGCCGGACGGCCCGGCCGCGCTGGTCCCCACCGCCGCCCCGCCCGGCGACGACGTCCGGACCGAGGCGGTGGCGCTGCTGCCGGCCGCCCGGCTCACCGGCGCCGCCGGCGAGGTGCGGGAGCACCTGCGCCCCGGTGGCACCCCGGCGCGGCTCTGGCTGCTCGGCGTCGGCGCCGGCGACGAGCACGACTGGCGGGCCGCCGGCGCGGCGCTGGCGCGGGTGGCCAAGGATGAGACGCATATCACGATCGCGCTGCCGGGCGAGGCTGCCGCGGAGGCGCTGCGCGGCCTGGCCGAGGGGCTGCTGCTCGGCTCCTACCGCTACCGACTGACCGAGGCCGGCGGCACGCCCGCCCTGGCCGAGGTGGACGTCGTGGTCGGGGACCCGGAGGCGCTCGCGCCGACCCTGGACACCGCCCGGACCACCGCCGAGATGACGCGGCTGGCCCGGGACCTGACCAACACCCCCTCGTCCACCAAGAACCCGGAGTGGTTCGCCGCCCAGGTGGCCTCCGCCGCGTCCGGCCGTGCCGACCTGCACCTGCGGGTGCGCGGCCCGGAGGAACTGGCGGCCGAGGGCTTCGGCGGCATCCTGGCCGTCGGCGGCGGCTCGGCGAGCGGCCCCCGCCTGGTCGAGCTGGACTGGCGGCCGGCCGGGGCGCGTACCCACGTGGTGCTGGTCGGCAAGGGCATCACCTTCGACACCGGCGGCATCTCGATCAAACCGGTGCCGGCCATGAAGCTGATGCGCAAGGACATGGCCGGCGCCGCCGCGGTGGTCACCGCCACCCTGGGCGCCGCCGCGCTGGGGCTGCCGGTGCGGGTCACCACGCTGGCCCCGCTCGCCGAGAACATGGTCAGCGGCTCGGCGTTCCGCCCCGGCGACATCGTCCGCCACTACGGCGGCCTGACCAGCGAGAGCACCAACTCCGACGCGGAGGGCCGGCTGGTGCTCGCCGACGCCATGGCGTACGCCGTCCGGGAGCTGAAGCCCGACCTGCTTGTCGACCTGGCGACCCTGACCGGTGCGAACGCCGTGGCCCTGGGCAAGCGGCACGCCGCCCTCTACAGCGAGAACGACGACCTGGCAGCCGACCTGCTGGCCGCGATCACGGCGGCCGGTGAGCGGGCCTGGCGGATGCCGCTGGCCGACGACTACGTCGAGTACCTGGGCAGCGAGATCGCCGACCTGCACAGCTCCCCGGCCCTGGGCGCCGGCTCGGTGGTGGCCGCGCTCTTCCTCCGCGAGTTCACGGGTGACCTCCGCGACCGCTGGGTGCACGTGGACATGTCCGCCCCCTCCTGGTCGGACGACGTGCACGGCGAGCTGGTCAAGGGCGCCACCGGCTGGGGCGTCCGCGGGCTGCTGCGATGGCTGGCCACGCTGGGCTGACCGGGCGGGACGGTCAGCCCTTCACGGCGGCGAGCAGGCCGTGCCCGACGGGCAGCAGCGCCGGCACCCAGTGCTCCGACTCGCGGATCGCCTTGATGGTCTCCCGCACGGTCACCGTCTCCACGTCGCGGGCGGCCGGGTCGCCGATCCGGCCGCCGGCCAGGGCGCCGTTGAGCGCGAGCACCCCGCCGGGGCGCAGCAGCCGCAGCGCGGCGTCCACGCAGGCGGCGAAGCCGGTCGCCTCGGCGTCGACGAAGACCAGGTCGTAGGCGCCGTCCGCGAGCCGCGGCAGCACGTCGAGGGCCCGCCCGGTGATGATCCGGGTACGCCCCGACGCGAAACCCGCCTCCTGGAACAGCCGCCGGGCGATGCGCTGGTGCTCGACCTCCACGTCGATCGTGGTGAGCACCCCGTCGGGGCGCATACCGCGGAGCAGCCAGACCCCGCTCACCCCGGTGCCGGTGCCGATCTCCACCACGGCCCGGGCGTTCCCGGCGGCGGCGAGCAGGCGCAGCGCGGCCCCGGCGCCCGGCGTCACCGCGTCCACGCCCACCTCGTGGGCGAGGGCGCGGGCCGTCCGCAGCACGAGGTCCTCGGTGACGTACGACTCGGCGAACTGGAGCGCCTGCGCGGTCGAGTTGCCGGAGCCGGCGACCGTGGCGATGGGACACCTCCGGGCGGACTGGTGCGAGGGGTCGGTTGGCACTGAGAGCCTAGAGGCGTGCCGCGGCGGGCGCAGCCGCGAGTCCGCCCTCGGACGATCACGCGCGGCAACCCCTGACTCCACGCGGGGCATCCGTGCAATCCTGGACGGAGTCCCGTGCGGCACGGTCGGCTCCGCCGGCCCTCCGGCGCGGGCGTGGGGGACGGACTGGGAGGCACCGACGTGACCGACGGCTGGGACTGGCGCCAGCCCGGCGGGAGCCCGCCACCGGCGGGTGGGCCGGCGCCCGGGCAGCCCCCGCAGGGCGCCGGGGGCGCCACGACCTCGCCCTGGTGGTCCGACGCGCTCGCCGACCCGTGGCGCGACCCGTACGCGCCGGCGGCCGTGGTGGTCCCGGCCGGCCCGGTCACCGGGAGCGGCGAGCCGGAACCGGTGACCGACCCGGACGCGCCGACCCGGCCGGGGCTCCGCCAGGTGGTGCTGGTCTCGCTGATCACCGCCCTGCTCGCCGGCTCGCTCGGCAGCGCCCTGACCTACGCCTTCCTGCGCGGCGGTGGGGCCGTGCCGACGCTCGGGGCGCAGTCCGGTCAGGCTCCCGCGCTCGCCCAGCGCAAGCCCGAGTCGCTGGCCGGGGTCGCCGAGAAGGTGCTGCCCAGCGTGGTGACCGTCCGGGTGGCCAGCCTCGGCGGCACCAGCGAGGGCTCCGGCTTCGTGGTGAGCGCCGACGGGCACATCGTCACCAACGACCACGTGGTCGCGGGCGGCCCCGGCAAGGCGACGGTCGTCTTCACCGACGGCAGCACGGCACCGGGCACCGTGGTCGGGCAGGACCCGGAGTCGGACATCGCGGTGATCAAGGTGAACCGGAGCGGGCTGAAGCCGGTGGAGTTCGGCGACTCCGACGCGCTCGCCGTGGGCGACCCGGTGCTCGCCGTCGGCTCGCCGCTCTCCCTGGCCAACACGGTCACCGCCGGCATCGTCAGCGCGCTGGACCGGACCATGATGGCCGGCGAGCCGGGCGGGCCGACCCGCTACTACGCGGCGATCCAGACCGACGCGGCCGTCAACCACGGCAACTCCGGCGGCCCGCTTGTCGACGGGGCCGGCCGGGTGGTCGGTGTGAACTCGACGATCAAGTCGCTGGTCGCGGACGGCCAGGAGGCCGGCAACATCGGGCTCGCCTTCGCCATCCCGATCAACCAGGCGAAGCGCGTCACCGAGGACATCATCGGCACCGGCAAGGCCCGCCGTACGGTGATCGGCGCCCAGGTGGGCGGCACCGGCGTGAGCGGCGGCGGCGTACGCCTCAACGGCGTCGAGCCGGCCGGTCCGGCCGCGGCCGCCGGGCTGCGCACCGGCGACGTGGTGCTCCGGCTGGACGGGCACCCCATGAACGATCCGACCGATCTGGTGGCGCTGGTCCGCAAGTACGCCCCGGGCTCGGTGGTGACGGTGGAGTACCGGCGCGGGTCGAATCGGCAGAACGCCTCGGTGACGCTCGCCGCAGACGCCAAGTAGGGACCCCGCACCCCCTCCCCGTCGGCCACCTGACGTGCGTAGTCTTGCCCTGACACCGCCACGAGGAGGCCGGAGTGTTCGAGAACCTGAACTGGTGGGAGATCGGCGCGCTGCTGCTCCTGGCACTGTTGATCTTCGGTGACCGGCTGCCCACGGTGATCAACGACGGCCTCCGGATGGTCCGCAACCTGCGCAACATGGCCCGGAACGCCACCGGTGACCTGAGCCGCGAGCTGGGCACGGACATCCAGCTGGAGGACCTGCACCCCAAGGCGTTCATCCGGAAGCACCTGCTCAGCGAGGAGGACGAGCAGGCCCTCCGGAAGCCGCTCCAGAGCATGTACGACAACCTGCGCTCGGACGTCACCGGCGTGCACGAGGAGCTGAAGGACGTGGCGAAGGCGGCCGACCTGCGCACCAACGGCGCCCGCCCGGCCACCGCCACCGGCGGCGCCCCGGCGCCGGCCCCCCGCCCCTCCTACGACGACGCCACCTGACCCCGTAACGGGACCGACCCCCCTCGGCCGTGGGCCGAAGAGGGTCGGTGGAAACCGTGCGAAGGGTCAGCGGCCGGCGGGCTTGAGACCCAGGGGCTTGCCGAGCAGGGACTCGCGGCGCACCGCGAGCCGGTCGGCGACCTGCACCAGCGCCCGGGCGGCCGGGGCGTCCGGCTGGGCCAGCACGATCGGGGTGCCGGCGTCGCCGCCCTCGCGGACCCGGGTGTCCATCGGGATCTGCCCCAGCACCGGCACCTGCGCGCCGATGGTCCGGGTCAGCGACTCGGCGACGGCCTCGCCGCCGCCGGCGCCGAAGACCTCCATCCGGGAGCCGTCGGGCAGCTCCAGCCAGGACATGTTCTCGATCACGCCGACCACCCGCTGGTGGGTCTGGAGCGCGATGGCGCCGGCCCGCTCGGCCACCTCGGCGGCGGCCGCCTGCGGGGTGGTGACGACAAGGATCTCCGCGTTCGGCAGCAGCTGCGCCACGGAGATCGCGATGTCGCCGGTGCCCGGGGGCAGGTCGAGCAGGAGGACGTCGAGGTCGCCCCAGTAGACGTCGGCGAGGAACTGCTGGAGCGCCCGGTGCAGCATCGGGCCGCGCCACACGACTGCCGCGTTGCCCGGGGTGAACATGCCGATCGAGATCACCTTCACGCCGTGCGACTGCGGCGGCATGATCATGTCCTCGACGCGGGTGGGCGCGCCGTCGGCGCCGAGCATCCGGGGCACCGAGTGGCCGTAGATGTCGGCGTCCACGACACCGACCGAGAGGCCGCGGGCGGCCAGCGCGGCGGCCAGGTTGACCGTGACGCTGGACTTGCCGACGCCGCCCTTGCCGCTGGCGACCGCGTAGACGCGGGTGCGGGAGCCGGGCTGGGCGAACGGGATGACCGGCTCGGCGGTGGCCCCGCCGCCGCGCAGCTTCGACTGGAGTTCCTGCCGCTGCTCCGGGCTCATCACGCCGAACTCGATCTCGACGCCGGTCACGCCGGGCACCGCCGCGACGGCGGCGGTGATGTCGGTGCGCAGCTTGTCCTTCAGCGGGCAGCCGGCCACGGTGAGCAGCAGCTCCACCCGGACCACGCCGTCGTCGCCGACCACGGCGGAACGGACCATGCCGAGCTCGGTGATCGGCCGACGGATCTCCGGGTCGTTGACGGTGGCCAGGGCGGCCTGGATCGCGTCGGAGACGGTGCTGACGGGTGCTGACATGCCCGCAATGCTACGTCGGTGGTCATCGGCGCCCGCCGCTGGCGGGGGCCGGTGTGAGCGAATCGATGGCCGCCCGAGGGGTGGACGGGGCGTGCCGGGAAGTGGGACGATCGGCGCGAACGCCGCTCGCCTGGCCCCTTGAGGCGCGCGGCGTTCAATACGTTCCGGGCCGGGTCAGCTCTCGAAGTGGCCGTCGTGCGCGAAGTCGCCGTCGAGGTCGTCGCGGGGCTCGTCGAGCGGCTCCGCGCCGGCCTGCCGCCGGGCCTCCCGCTCCTGCTGCCGCCGCTCCAGCTTCCGCCGCCGCTCGGCCGCCTCGTCCAGCTCCTCGGCCAGCCGGGCCAGTTCGGAGCGGAGGAAGTCCCGGGTCGCCACCTCACCCATGGCGATGCGCAGGGCGGCGATCTCCCGGGCCAGGTACTCCGTGTCGGCCTTCTGCATGGTGGCCCGCCGCCGGTCCTCCTCCAGCGCGATCCGGTCCCGGTCGGCCTGCCGGTTCTGCGCGAGCAGGATCAGCGGGGCCGCGTACGAGGCCTGGAGGGAGAGCACCAGGGTCAGGAAGGTGAACGTGTACGGGTCGAAGCGCAGGTCGGCCGGTGCCAGGGTGTTCCAGGCGAACCAGGCGGCGATCACCAGCGTCATGTAGACGATGAAGTTCGCGGTGCCCATGCCCCGGGCGATCCCCTCCGACCAGCGGCCGAAGGTCTCCGCGTCGATCCGGGGCAGCCGGAGGCCCCGGGGCGCCCGGGGCTGGTCCAGCCGCTCGGTCCGTCGCTGGTCAGCCATTGTCGCCGTCCAGCGGCGCATCGTCGTCGGCCGGCGCGCCGGTCATGGCGTCCCGGTCCCGCCAGTCGCGTGGCAGCGAGTGGTCCAGCACGTCGTCCACGGTCACCGCGCCGACCAGCCGCATGCTCCGGTCCACCACGGGCATGGCGACCAGGTCGTACGTGGCCATCCGGCGGGTTATCTCGGGCAGCGGGGTGGTCGGCCGCAGCGGGTCTATGTCGTTGACGACGACACCGCCGAGCAGGTCGGCCGGGGGCTCGCGGAGCAGCGCCTGGAAGTGGACCATGCCCAGATAGCGGCCGGTGGGCGTGGTGAGCGGGGCGCGGGTCACGAAGACCTGCGCGGCCACGGCGGGGGAGAGCTGCGGCTCGCGGATCCGGGCCAGCGCCTCGGCCACCGTGGCGTCCGGCGGCAGGATCACCGGCTCGGAGGTCATGACGCTGCCGGCGGTGCCGGAGGCGTAGCGCAGCAGCTGGCGGACCGGGGTGGCCTCGTCGGGCTCCATCAGGTCGAGCAGCACATCCTGCTCCGGCGGGGGCAGCTCGTTGAGCAGGTCGGCCGCGTCGTCCGGGTCCATCTCCTCCAGCACGTCCGCGGCGCGTTCCCGGTCCAGCGCGGCCAGGATCTCCACCTGGTCGTGCTCGGGCAGTTCGCCGAGCACGTCGGCGAGGCGCTCGTCGTCCAGCGCGGCGGCCACCTCGTTGCGCCGGGCGTCGGGCAGGTCCTGGAGGGCGTTGGCCAGGTCGGCCGGGCGCATGTCCTCCAGCACGGCGAGCAGGTTGGCCGTGCCCCGGCTGTCGGCGAGACCGCCGAGACCACGGACCCGGTCCCACTCCACCTGGTGCAGGTGGCCGCGGCGGGCCAGCCGGCTGGTCTGCTCGCGGACGGCGACCCGGGTCAGTGCCCACTCGCCGCCGCGGCTGCTCTCCATGGCCACGTCGACCACCGAGCCGGCCTGCCCGGTGTCCAGCTGGACCCGCCGGTCCAGCAGCTCCTGGAGCACCAGCAGCTCGTTCGGGCGCTTCTCGAACCGGCGCAGGTTGAGGGTGCCGCTGCCGAGCACCACGGCGTCCGGGTCGATGGAGGTGATCCGGTTGATGGAGAGGAAGATGCGACGCCGCATCGGCATCTCGGCCACCAGGCCCACCACCTCGGGCGGGCGTTGCGTCGGCCGCATCCGGGCCACGGCGTCCCGGACCCGGCCCACCTGGTCGCCGTTCGGGTCGAAGACGGCGACTCCGGCGAGTCGAGCGATGTAGACCCGGTTCGGCGTGCTCACGGGCACCAGCCTAAGGGCCTAGTGTTTATCAACATGTCGACCTTGGCGTACGAGATCGTGGACGTCTTCACCGACCGCCCGTTCGCCGGCAATCCGCTGGCCGTGGTGTTCGGCGCGGAAGGGCTCGCCACCGAGCAGATGCAGGCGCTCGCGGTGGAGTTCAACCTGTCGGAAACGGTGTTCGTGCTGCCGCCCACGCAGGTCGGGGCGACGTACCGGGCGCGGATCTTCACCCCGGTCGAGGAACTGCCGTTCGCCGGGCACCCCAGCGTGGGCGCCGCGGTGACCGCGAGCCGGCGGGGTCTGTTCGATGTGGGCAGGATCACCCAGGAGTGCGGCGCCGGCGTGCTGCCCATCGAGGTCACCCCCACCGGCGCGACGCTCACCGGCGGCACCCCGACCCTCGGGCCCGAACTCGACCCGGAGCCGCTGCTGGAGATGGCCGGCCTCACCGCCGCCGATCATGCCGGCCCGGCGCCCCGGGTCGCCGGCTGCGGCCTGGAGTTCCCCTACCTCCCGGTGCGCCCCGACGCGGTGGCCCGCGCGCGGGTGAACACGGCGGCTGCGGAGCGGTACGGCGTGGAGCACGTCAGCGTCTTCTCCTGGGACGCCGACTCGCAAACCGCGCACGCCCGCGTGTTCGTGCCGGGCCTCGGCGTGCCGGAGGACCCGGCGACCGGCTCGGCCGCCCTGGGCCTGGGCGTCTGGCTGGTGGCCAGCGGGCTGCTGCCCGGCGAGGGCCGCTCCGAGTACGCGGTCCGCCAGGGCATCGAGATCAACCGGCCGTCCGCGCTGGCCTGCACGGTGACCGCCGCCGGCGGGGTGGCGGTGGGCGCGACGGTCGCCGGCCACGTGATGCCGGTGGCCCGGGGCGAGATCGCCGTCCCGCCCTTCGTGGGCTGAGCACCCTTTCGGGCCGGGATGCGGGAGGATGCCGGAGTGAGCGACGAGGTGGACGAGCGGGTGACGCCGCCCCTGGTGGACGAGGCCGTGAAGAAGGCCGCGGTCGCCTGGGTGTCGGTGGCCGGCGGGCCGGCGTACGCGTTGTGGTGCCTGCCGCTCGACGGCGCGCTGCTGGTGGTGACCGGCCCGGGCGAGCAGTCCGCCCCCGGCCTGGCCGACGCCGCCGAGGCGGACGTGACCCTGCGCGGCGACCACGGCGGCCGGATCGTGACCTGGCCGGCCCGGGTGACCCGGCTGCGGCCGGGCACCGAGGAGTGGGAGAACGCCGCGCCGCTGGTCGCCGCGAAGCGGCTGAACGCCTCCGGCCCCTCCGCCGACCTGGTGGCCCGCTGGGCGGCCGAGGGCTGTGCCCTGAACCGGCTGAGTCCGGCGGGCACCGCGCTGACCGGCGCCGACCTGCCGGCCGGGTCGCTGGCCGAGCAGCCCCGGGAGGCGCCGGTGGTCCGCGCCACCCGCAAGCCGTTCCGGCTCCACAAGGTCCGCCGCCGCTGAGCCGCCGCCCCCGTCACCGCCGGCCGGTCAGCCGACGCCGACCGGGTCGAGCAGGTCGAGCACCTCGGTGAGCGAGGTGAGCGCAGGGCCGTCCCAGCCGTGGTCGGCGTTGAAGACCATGTGGCCGGTCAGGTCCGGGGCGGCCAGCCGGACCGCCGTCATGCCGGCCCGCTCGGCGCCGGTGAGTTCCTGGCTGCCGCCGTCGCCCACGTAGAGGCAGTCGGCCGGGGTGAGGTCGAGCCGGTGGCAGGCGGCCAGGTAGAGCGCCGAGTCGGGCTTGCACCGCCCGACCTGCACCGAGAAGACCCGCACGTCGAGCAGCGGCGCGACCGCCAACTGGGGCAGGAACGCCGGCAGTTCGTGCGTGCAGTCGCTGATCAGGCCGGTGCGGACGCCCTGACCGCGCAGCGCGGCCAGCACCGGCACCGCCTCGGCGCGCAGCCGGGTGTCGGCGCGTACCGCCCGGTGGCGGGAGGCGACGGCGGCGCGTACCGCCTCGTCGGACGGATGCACGCCGGCCTGGCCGCAGACCCAGCGCAGGGTCGCCTCGGCGTTGCCGAACCGCCCGCTGGCGCGCTGGTAGTAGCTGCGGTCGAGCACGTCGATCAGGGTCTCGGTGGGGCAGCCGAGCAGCTCGGCGATGGTGCGGTGGGCGGACCCGCGCTGGACGCAGCGGGTCAGCGTGCCGAAGAAGTCGAACAGCACCGCCTGGTACCTGGGCATGGGGGAACTGCCTCCGGGCGTCGAGGGGGGATCGCCGGGACGCGCATGATCGTAACGGAGTGCTGACGGTCCGTGGTGTCGGAGGGCGTGTGAGTATTGCTCCCCGTGTCCCACCCTCCGCACCGCCCACCGCTCGACGCGCTGACCGTCGGCGCGCTCGCGCTGGCCGTCGCCGCCGTCTCGTCCTCGGCGCCGCTGGTCGCGTTCGCCGCCGCGCCGGCCCTGGCCATCGCCTTCTGGCGCAACGTCCTTTCGCTGGCCGTGCTCGGGCCGGTCTCGCTGACCCGGCGGCGGGCCGAGTTCCGGGCGCTGACGGTCGGCGCGGGCCGGCGGGAGGGGCTGTACTGCGTACTCTCCGGGGTGGCGTTGGCCGCCCACTTCGCCACCTGGATGCCGAGCGCGCAGCTCACCTCGGTGGCCGCGGCGACCGCGCTGGGCGCCACCCAGCCGGTCTGGCAGGGGCTCATCGCCCGGTGGCAGGGGCGGCGACTGCCCGCGGCGGTCTGGGCCGGCATCGCGGTCGCGGTACTCGGTGCGGCGCTGGCCACCGGCGCCGACTTCAGCGTCTCCGGCCGGGCCTTCACGGGCGACCTGCTGGCGGTCGCCGGCGGCATGTTCGCGGCGGTCTACACCGCCTTCGGCGAGCGCGCCCGGGCGAGCATCAGCACCACCACCTACACCACCATCTGCTACGGGGTCTGCGCCGCGATCCTGCTGGTGGTCTGCCTGGCCGGCGGGGTACGCCTGCACGGCTACGACGGCGCCACCTGGCTGGCGATCCTCGGCCTGGTGGCCGGCGCCCAACTGCTCGGCCACTCGATGTTCAACTACGCCCTGCACCGGGTCTCGGCCACCACGGTCAGCGTGCTGATCCTGCTGGAGGCGCCCGGGGCGGCGCTGATCGGCTGGGTCTGGCTGGGCCAGTTGCCCCGCACGCTGGCCCTGCCCGGGCTGGGTCTGCTGCTGGCCGGCGTCGCCGTCGTCATCCTCGGCGGGGCCCGGGCCGGCCGCCGCGCCGAGCCGGTCCCGGTGCCCGCCGACCCCTCCCCGCTGACCGACTGACCCGCTTTTGCGGAAAGTGCCCCCCGCCCGACCCGATTCCGTGAAAGTGCGGAGGGTGGGGGCGGCAGGGGAGCACGACGACGCGGACGAGCGGGGGACGATCGTCACCCCGTCGGCCGAGCTGCCGCCGCTCGGCATCGAGGAGCGTGCGGCCCTCAGCCGGATCGGTGAGCGCTGGCGGGAGCCGCGCGACCCGGACGACCTGCCCGTCGACCCGACCCTCGGGCGCAGCGGGCGGGCCCCACGACCGACCCGGTTCGGCCGGTTCGCGCCCATCGAGATGTTCACCGTCGAGGAGCCGGGGGAGCTGGTCGCCAGCGAGCCGGCCCATCTGCCCGGCTCGCGGGCCGGGCGGCTGCTCTCCCGGGCCCGCCGGACGCTGTTCGGCCCGCCGCTCTCCAGCGCCTCGGTGCTCTACGAGCGGATGCGCAAGCTGGTCGCCCTGCCCGTGCTCTCCTCCGACCTGCTCAGCTCGGTGGCGTACGGGCCGGAGGCGCTGGTGAGCGTCCTGGTGCTGGCCGGCAGCGCCGCGCTCGGGCTGTCCCTGCCGCTGGCCGCCCTGCTGGTGGTGCTGATGATCGCGGTCGGGCTGTCCTACCGGCAGACCATCCCCGCCTACCCGCACGGCGCCGGCTCGTACATCGTGGCCGGCGACAACCTGGGCCGTACCCCGGGACTGGCGGCGGCGGCCGGGCTCATGCTCGACTACGTGCTGACCGTGTCGGTGTCGGTGGCGGCCGGCGTGCACGCGGTCACCTCGGCGGTGCCCGGCCTCACCCCGGTCACCGTGCCGCTCGGTGTGCTGGTGATCGCCGTGCTGCTCGCGGGCAACCTGCGTGGCGTGCGCACCGCCGGAAACCTCTTCGTCCTGCCCACGTACGCCTTCGTGGTCGCGGTCCTCGCGGTGCTGGTGGTCGGCTACGCGCGGGCGGCGGGGCGGGGCTTCGCGCCCGTGTCGCCGCCGCCGGTGCCGGCCGCCGAAGGGCTGGGCCTGCTGCTGGTGCTGCGCGCGTTCTCCTCCGGCGCGGTGTCGATGACCGGCATCGAGGCGGTGTCGAACGCCGTCCCCGCCTTCCGGCCCACCGAGTGGCGCAACGCCCGCACCACGCTGGGCTGGATGGTCGCCATGCTGGTCACCCTCTTCGCCGGCCTGGTCGGGCTGATCCACCTGGACGGCCTGGTCCCGCGGCCGGGCGAGACGCTGCTCTCCCAGCTCGGCCGGGTGACCTTCCCGACCGGACCCTGGTACGCGTTCCTCCAGGCCACCACCGCGCTCATCCTGCTGCTGGCGGCGAACACCGCGTTCAACGACTTCCCCCGCCTGCTCTTCTTCATGGCCCGGGACGGCCACACCCCCCGCCGGTTCCTGCACATGGGTGACCGGCTGGCGTTCAGCAACGGCCTGGTCGCCCTCTCGGTCACCGCCGGGGTCGTCTTCGTCGCGTTCGGCGGGCACACGGAACGGCTGATCCCGCTCTACGCCGTCGGCGTCTTCCTCGCCTTCACCCTGTCCCAGGCCGGCATGGTGGTGCACTGGCGCCGCCACCGCGGGCCGGGCTGGCACCGCCGGCTGGCGCTCAACGCCGTCGGCGCGACGCTCTCCGCGTTGGTGCTGATCACCGCCGCCGTGGCCAAGTTCAGCGAGGGCGCCTGGGTCGTGGTGGTCGCGGTGCCGCTGCTGGTGCTGCTGTTCCGGCGGATCCACCGGCACTACGCCACGCTGCACCGCGCCCTGGCGCTGCAGCCGCCCACGCCGTCCGGGCCCGCCGCGTCCGCCGAGCGCGAGGAGCTACCCCAGGAGGTACGCCACCTGGTCGTCGTGCCGGTGGCCCGGCTGAACCGGGCGTCGCTACGGGCCCTGGCGTACGCGGCGTCGCTGGGCCAGCCCACGCTGGCCGTGCACATCGCCCCGGAGGAGGTCGAGGCGGACCGTTTCCGCGAGCAGTGGCAGGCATGGGGCGACCACCTGCGGCTGGAGACGATCGTGTCGCCGTACCGGGCGGTGATCGGGCCGCTGGCGCACTACCTGGAGGCGCTGCACACCACCCGGCCCGAGCTCACGCTGACCGTGATCGTGCCGGAGGTGGTGCTCCGCCGCCGCTGGCACCGCCCCCTGCACAGCCGCGTCGAGCAGCGGCTCCGCGCCGCCCTGCGGGCGCTGCCCGGCGTGGTGGTCACCACCGTCCCGGTCCACGTGGCCGAGTGACGCTCAGAGGTACGCCGCGAAGTGGTCGGCCACCAGCGCGAAGACCTCCTCCGCGTCCCGGCTCCCGTCCACCTCGACCACCCGGATCCCCAGGTCCCGGGCCCGGGCCACGGCGTCTGCCGCGACCAGTTCGTCGCGGGCGATCTGGTTGCGCCAGGCCCGCTCCGGGTCGCGGACCCGGGGATGGCGCGCTCTCGCCCGCGGCAGCCGCTCCACCTGGTACGCGCGGAACTCCGGCGTCGGCGCCAGCACCACCATCTGCCCGGTCGACTCGACGACCGGCGCGACGAGTTCCGGCCGCAGCCCCCAACCCTCGGCGACCACCCGGCGGCCGCTGACCAGCGCGCTGAGGTCGTCCAGCACCCAGGCGAACCGGCCTGGGAAACCGGCCAGCGTCTCGACCGCCATCCGCTCCGGGGCGAGGTCCACCCAAACCGCGTCCGGGTCGGGCCCGGCGGGCGGATCGCCGCGGCGGACCCGTTCGGCCACCCGCCGGTCCTCGTGCCCCCGGGCGTCGTGCCTGTCGTAGAGGTAGGCGGTCAGCCCGTGGCGCAGCGCGAGCGTGACGGCCAGGGTCGTCTTGCCGGCCCACTGGGCGCCACCGATCCAGAGGGCCCGGCGCGCGGTGGCGAGCGGATCGAAGTCCATGCCTCGACCCTGCGCGCGGTCAGCCGCAAGATCAAGTCTTGTTCCCGCCGGCCGGCCGTGATGGAGTGAGGGAAGGAAGGGAATTCGGCTCAGACGTCGTGGACGTCGAGGACCTGGGTGGTGGGGGCGGCGTCGCCCAGCGCCTCCCGCAGCGCCACCCGCTCCGGGTCGACAAGGAACGCGTCGTAGCCGGCCCGCGCCGCGAACCGGATCACGTGCACCTCGGTCCGCCCGTCCCCGGTACGCAGCCGCCGCTCCAGCCGCCCGCCGTGCCGCCCGAGCAGGGCCAGCACGTCGTCCTCGTACCGCCGGCCGGCCTCCGGGTCGGCGCTCAGGTCGACCAGGGCGACGACCCGGAGCACCCCGGCCGGGTCCTCGACGAGCGGCTTCCAGAAGTGGTGGTCGACGTGGCCGCCCGGGATGCCGTCCCGGATGCCGGTGTCGGTGTAGCCGTGCCGGCGGTAGAAGTCCGGCGCCTGGAAGGAGAACGAGGCCACCGAGATCTCGGTGCAGCCGCGCCGCCGGGCCTCCTCCTCGGCGGCGTCCAGCAGCCGGCCGCCCCAACCCTCGCGGCGGCGGTCCGCCCGCACCCACACGGTGTTGATCCCGGCCCGGCCGCCCCAGGTCCACCCGGTCAGCCCGGCCACCAGCCCACCGTCCGGGTCGACGACGCGCACCGTCAGGTCGGCCTCGTCGGTGGCGCCCGTGGCGGCGTTGTTGAAGGCGGTCAGCTCCCGGTCGATCCGGGCGGCCAGCTCGTCGTCGGCGCCGCCGACGTGCAGGGTCGGTCCCTCGTGCTCGGTCATGCGGCGGAGTATGGCAGCGGACGACCCGGCGGGCGGACCCGGCGACGGTTCAGGCGTCGATGCCGACGGCCTTGGCGCTGGCGGTCCAGAGCCGGGCGGCGAGGGCCGGGTCGGCCGCCTTGGGCAGCGGCCGGCGGAGTCGCCGGTCGGCGTAGTAGCCGCCGTCGACCAGCCGGGCCGGGTCCTGGTTGGCCAGCCAGACCAGGGTTTCCGCGCCGCGCTCCGGGCTGCGGAACGGCAGCAGCCGCATGCCGAGCGCGACCAGCCGGCTGTCGTTGCCGAACCGGGTCCGCACCACTCCCGGGTGGAACGAGTACGCCGGCACCTCCGGCCAGCGCCGGGCCGCCTCGGCGGTGAACAGGATGTTCGCCTGCTTGCTGGTGCCGTACGCGCGCATCGGCCGGTAGCGGCGCAGCGCGGCGTTGAGGTCGTCCGGGTCGAGCGCCCCGCTGCGGTGCGCGCCCGACGCGGTCACCACCATCCGGCCGATCCGGTCCCGCAGCAGGTTGCTGAGCAGGAACGGCGCGAGGTGGTTGGCCTGCATGCTCAGCTCGAAGCCGTCGACCGTGGTGACGGGCTGGAGCACGATCGCCCCGGCGTTGTTGGCCAGCACGTCGATCCGGTCGTACGCGGCGCGCAGCCGCTCGGCGAGCCCGCGTACGTCGTCCAGCACGGCGAAGTCGGCGCGGAACAGCTCGGGTTGCTCGCCGCAGCACTCGCGCACCCGTTCCCCGGCGGCGCGCAGCCGGGCCGGATCCCGGCCGACAAGTACCACGCGGTCGCCGCGGCCCGCCAGGTCGACCGCGGCGGCCAGTCCGATGCCCGAGCTGGCGCCGGTCACCACCACGGTCCGCCGCTCAGTGAGATCTTCCACAGGTCCATTCACCCCGGTCACGGCACGAGGTTACCGTGGCGTCACAACGCCCTTTGGGATCGTTAAGTTCTCGTCTTTCACGTGGTGGCGTCGGCGTGCCCGCCGGACGCTGGAAGGAGCGCATCCATGGCCGCAGTCGGTCGCCCCCGCCGGTCCTGCCTCGCGGTACCCGGCTCCAGCGTCAAGATGCTCGGCAAGGCCCAGGGCCTCCCCGCCGACCAGGTCTTCCTCGACCTGGAGGACGCGGTCGCGCCGCTGGCCAAGCCGGACGCCCGCAAGAACATCGTCGCCGCGCTGAACGAGGGCGACTGGGCCGGCAAGACCCGGGTGGTCCGGGTGAACGACCTGACCACGCCGTGGACCTACCGCGACGTCATCGAGGTGGTCGAGGGCGCCGGCGCCAACCTGGACTGCATCATGCTGCCGAAGGTCCAGAACGCCGAGCAGGTGCACTGGCTGGACCTGCTGCTCACCCAGATCGAGAAGACGCTCGGCCTGGAGGTCGGCCGGATCGGCATCGAGGCGCAGATCGAGAACGCGGCGGGCCTGGTCAACGTCGACGCCATCGCGGCCGCCTCGCCCCGGGTCGAGACGATCATCTTCGGCCCGGCCGACTTCATGGCCTCGATCAACATGAAGTCGCTGGTGGTCGGCGCGCTGATCCCGGACTACCCGGGCGACCCCTACCACTACATCCTCATGCGGATCCTCATGGCCGCCCGGATGCACGACAAGCAGGCCATCGACGGCCCGTTCCTCCAGATCCGGGACGTGGACGCGTTCCGTGAGGTGGCCAAGCGCTCCGCGGCGCTCGGCTTCGACGGCAAGTGGGTGCTGCACCCGGGCCAGATCGACGCGGCCAACGAGGTCTACTCCCCGGCCCAGGACGACTACGACCACGCCGAACTGATCCTCGACGCGTACGACTACTACACCTCGGAGGCGGGCGGGAAGCTCGGCGCCGTGATGCTCGGCGACGAGATGATCGACGAGGCGTCGCGCAAGATGGCGCTGGTGATCGCGGCCAAGGGCCGGGCCGCCGGGATGAGCCGCACCTCCTCGTTCACCCCGCCGTCGGAGTGACCGCGGGACGCTGACCGCGACGGGCCGCCCCGGCCGACCGGGGCGGCCCGTCCACGTCAGTAGCCGCTGGAGCTGTCCGAGTTGACGGCGATCACGATCATCACGACGTAGAAGATGATCAGCGCCACCAGGAATGCGGTGAGGATCCAGCCCACGATGATGGCCGCCTTCGCCATGCCCTCGCCCTGCTCGCCGGTCTCCCGGATCTGCTTGCGGGCGACGTGGCCCATGATCGCGCCGATCGGGGCGGTGATGCAGGAGGTGAAGCCGATCAGCGAGAGCACCAGCGCCACGATGGCCAGGGAGTTCGTCTTGCTGGACGGGGGCGCGTAGGCGGGGTACGCCGGCGCGGGGTAGCCGGCCGCCGCGTACGGGTCGCCGGGCGTCGGGTAGCCCGGCGCGGCGTAGGGCGTGCCGGCCGGCGGGTAGCCGGGGGCGGCGTACGGGTCGCCGGACTTCATGCCGGCGTACGGGTCGGCGGGCGAGTACGGGTCCGCCGAGGTCGGCTGGGCCGGGATGGGGTTGCCGGCCATCGGCAGCGTCGGGTCGGCCGGCGGGCTCGACTGCGGTCCGGCCGCCGTCGACGGGTCGTGCCAACCACCGGGCGCTGGGGGATAGGTCATCAGATCATCTCCATGGACGTGGTGCGGTCAGGGTAGCCATCGGCGCGCAAGTCGCAGGACCCCCTTTCCGGGTGCCGCGTTGCCCGGGACGTCCACAACGGGCAGGATCGCGGCATGGCACTTGACGCGCGCGGCGGTCGGTCGCGACGGGACGTCAGCCGGCCGGGCCTGGTGCGCCGGCCGCGCGTCGGCGGCCCGACCGGCTCCGCCGACCAGGACCAGCCGGCACCGCTCGAAGAGCCGGCCACCATGCGCCTGGACGGCCGGGTCGCGCTTGTCACCGGCGCGGGCAGTCCCGACGGCATCGGGTACGCGACCGCCCGCCGCCTGGCCGACCTGGGCGCCCGGGTGGCGATCGTCTCCACCACCCGGCGGATCCACGACCGGGCCGGCGAGCTGGGGGTCACCGGCTTCGTCGCCGACCTCACCGACGAGTCCGAGGTGGGCGCGCTCGCCGACGCCGTGGCCGAGCAGCTCGGCGACGTCGAGGTGCTCGTCAACAACGCCGGCCTGGCCAGCCGGGCCAGCCCGGAGGTGCTCCGGCCGGTGGCGCAGCTGACCTACGACGAGTGGCGTGGCGAGATCGACCGGAACCTGACCACCGCGTTCCTGTGCAGCCGCGCGTTCATCGGCGGGATGGCCGAGCGGGGCTGGGGGCGCATCGTCAACCTGGCCGCGACCGCCGGGCCGGTCAACGCGCTGCCCACCGAGGCCGCGTACGCCGCCGCGAAGGCCGGCGTGGTGGGGCTGACCCGGGCGCTGGCCATGGAGATGATCGCCGACGGGGTGACCGTCAACGCGGTGGCGCCGGGGATCATCCACACGGCGGCGTCCACGATGGTCGAGATCAAGCAGGGTCTCGGCACCCCGGTTGGCCGCCCCGGCACGCCGGACGAGGTGGCCGCGGCCATCGCCTTCCTCTGCTCGCCGGCCGCCTCCTACATCACCGGGCAGATGCTTGTGGTCGACGGCGGCAACAGCGTCCGCGAGGCCGAGTTCCGCTGACCGTCAGTAGCCGCGGCCGTTGTCCGAGTTGGCCCAGAAGGCGAGGCCGATCCAGCCGCAGCAGACCAGCAGGCCGATCCCGGTGAAGACGTAGCTGAGGATCAGCCCCCAGGTGGCGAGCTGGTCGCCCTCCTCGCCCGTCTGCCGGATCTGCCGCTTGGCCAGGTGGCCGCAGACGATGCCGGCCGGGGCGAACACGAAGGCGAGGACCAGCGACAGGATGGCGAGCACGTTCGGCCCGCCGCCGCGCGGCGGCTGCGGTCCGGGCCCGGGCGGCCCGTACTGGCCGTACGGGGGCTGCGGGGCGTAGGGCGGCTGGGCACCGCCGGGCGGCTGGTGCCCCCAGTGCGGCTGCTGCTGCGGCTGCCCGTACGGCTGCTGCGGCTCCCCGTAAGGCTGGCCGTAGGTGGGCGGCTCGTACGGCGACGGTGGCTGGTCCGGCTCACCGGGTGGTTGGCTCACGCCCTCCTCGCCCCCTCGCCTCGCAGGTCGACGGCCCTCTCTCTTGCGGACGCTACCCGCAGCGGTGAACCTTTTCACAGCGGTTGTGTGGACTGGTCACCTTGGCTCCGCCGGTCCCGGGCCCGATACTGACCCAGCGTTCAGTTACCCACGAGTAGTGCGCCGATCCCCCGGAGGCTGAGATGGCCCGACTCGCCCAGACGCCCGGCCTGACCGATGTGCAGCGGTCGATCCTGGAAACGGTACGGGAGTTCGCCGACAAGGAGATCATCCCGCACGCCCAGCGGCTGGAGCACGCCGACGAGTACCCCACCGACATCCTCGACGGGATGCGGGAGATGGGGCTGTTCGGCCTCACCATCGACGAGGAGTACGGCGGTCTCGGCGAGTCCCTGCTGACCTACGCCCTCGTGGTGGAGGAGCTGTCCCGGGGCTGGATGTCGATCTCCGGCATCGTCAACACCCACTTCATCGTGGCGTACCTGATCTCCCAGCACGGCTCGGCCGACCAGAAGGCCCGGCTGCTGCCGCGGATGGCCACCGGCGAGGTGCGCGGCGCCTTCTCGATGTCGGAGCCCGAGTGCGGCTCGGACGTCTCGGCGATCAAGTCCAAGGCGGTCCGCGACGGCGACAACTACGTGCTCAACGGCCAGAAGATGTGGCTGACCAACGGCGCGTACTCGTCGGTGGTCGCCACCCTGGTCAAGACCGACACCGGGGCCGACTCGGTCTACGGCAACATGAGCACCTTCCTGCTGGAGAAGGAGCCCGGCTTCGGCGAGACCGCCCCCGGCCTGACCATCCCCGGCAAGATCGACAAGATGGGCTACAAGGGCGTCGAGACCACCGAGATGGTGCTCGACGGCGTCACCGTCCCCGCCTCCGCCGTGCTCGGCGGCGAGGACAAGGTGGGCCGCGGCTTCTACCAGATGATGGACGGCATCGAGGTCGGCCGGGTCAACGTGGCCGCCCGCGCCTGCGGCATCTCCATCCGCGCCTTCGAGTTGGCCGTCGCGTACGCCCAGCAGCGCCGCACCTTCGGCCAGCCGCTCGCCAAGCACCAGGCGGTCGCGTTCAAGCTCGCCGAGATGGGCACGAAGATCGAGGCGGCGCACGGCCTCATGGTCAACGCGGCCCGGCTGAAGGACGCCGGCCAGCGCAACGACGTCGAGGCCGGGATGGCCAAGCTGCTGGCCTCCGAGTACTGCGCCGAGGTCGTCCAGGAGGCGTTCCGCATCCACGGCGGCTACGGCTACTCCAAGGAGTACGAGATCGAGCGGCTGATGCGCGAGGCGCCGTTCCTGCTCATCGGCGAGGGCACCTCGGAGATCCAGAAGACCATCATCAGCCGAGGCCTCCTGAAGGAGTACAAGCTCTGACGCCCTGAGACCCGCCCGACCCCCGTGTTGATCAAGAAGTTCGCGTCGGATCCGGCCGTTCCGCTGACGCGAACTTCTTGATCAACGGGGCTGGGTGGGGTCCGGCGCGGGGAGGTGCCGGCGGGCGCGGGTCACCAGTGCCTTTGGGTCGTCGGCGTAGAGGCGGATTTCTTTCACCGGTGTGCTCGGTCCCTTTGGTAGGGGTACCGACAGGGGTTCTCGCAGCATCACGTCCACCGCGGTCTGGCTGCCTACGCCGAGGTTCAGCACCGTGGGGTCGTCCGGGTCGTACTGGACGGCTCGGCTGGACGGCAGTGACCGGTAGCGCGCCTCTACCCGGGCGACCGCACTCCACGGGATCGTGACGTCCAGCGAGGCGCCGTTGCGGATCCGCAGGCCGGTGTCGTCGGCGACGTGCGGGTGGATCCGCAGGCTGGCGAGCAGTCCCACCATCCACAGCACGCCCCAGACGCCGAGCCCGATGGCGGCATGCCGGACCGTGGGCCAGCCGACGGTGTGCCTGAGGATCAGGTCGAGGACCGGGATCTCGATTGTCGACAGCGCGATGAACACGCCGAGGATCGGCTGCACCACGCCGACGTAGGAGAACGTCTCCGCGCCGGGCGCCACCGGGTAGGGCCGTCGCAGGACCCATCGGGCCAGGCTGCGCCACATGCCCCACTCGTACGCGACCGCGCGGCGAGCCAGCCGGACCACGTCGACGCCTGCCATCTCCCGCCCACCCTTCCGTTTGCATTGCAGTTGCAACGTAAACGCTGGCCGGGCGACGTGTCAATGCAGTCGTATTGTGAAAGCATGGGTGGATGCCGAAGCGGGTCGATCACCGGGAGCGCCGCGCGCTGATCGCGGACGCGCTCATGCGGGTCGCGGCCGAGCAGGGCCTGGAGGCGGTCAGCCTTCGGCACGTGGCGGCCGCGGCCGGCGTCAGCTCCGGGATGGTGCAGCACTACTTCCGCACCCGCGACGAGATGATGACCTTCGCGCTCGCCGTGGTCCGCGACCGCAACGAGGCGCGGGTGACCCGGGCCATCGCGGCGCTCGGGGAGGCACCGGCACCGCGCGAGCTGCTGCGGACCATGCTGGCCGAGTTGCTGCCGCTCGACGAGGAGCGCCGAGCCGACGGCCGCGTGGCGCTGGCGTTCCTGGCCTACACCGCCGTACGCCCGGCCGTCGCCGCCGCGCTGCACGACGAGACAGCCGGGCTGCTGGACTTCATCGCCGGCCTGATCCGTTCCGGAGCCCCCTCGAGGGTGGACCCGGAGCGGGCCGCGGTCGGGTTGCTGGCGGTGATGGAGGGGCTCGGCATCTACCTGCTCGGCGGTCACTACCCGCCGGAGACCGCCCTGGCCGCCCTCGACACCCAACTCGACCTGCTTTTCGGCCCCGAGCCCCCACCCGGGGCCGTCAACCGTGACGGGTCAGGCCGGCAACCGCCCGTCCGACGATGAGGCCGGTTCCGGCGGGGTCACCGGCAGCCCCACCGCCAGCGCCTCCGGCGCGGCGCGAAATCGCTCGATCGCGGCCAGCAGCCGCTCGTCCGACACTGTCACGTCGCGCCCGCCGACCACCTGCGGCAGGAGCCGGCCCGGATCGAGACGCAGCCACACGCCGTCCTCCCGCTTCCGGGAGTTCGGTCGGGCCTCCCGGATCTCCGACCACGGATACCACTCCCCACCGTCCCGGATTCCGCTCGCGGTCAACGCGAGCCGGCCGGTGAACCGGACCTCTCGGTAGACGGCCCAGCCCAGGCCGAGGGCCACGGCCGCCAGCAGCACCGGTCGCCCCACCTCCACCCACCGCCAACGGTCTGGCAGCAGCGAGGCGACGCCGAGCGTCACCACCGACCCCAGGGCCAGATCGGCGGTCAGCCGCAGCCAGCCCGCCGTGGACCGCCGGGCCACCAGCCCGGGCTCCGTGCCGTGCCGTCCGACCACCCGGGACCGCCAGCGCAGCCGGCCGGTCCGGCGTGGCCGCCAGTGCTGCTGCGCCAGGTGCACCGCGGTCACCATCCACACCTGGCCGCGAAACTGGGTCAGGTCGGACGCATCCAGCGCGAGCAGCCCGCGGGCGGTCGCCACGGCCACCGCCGTGCCTGCCAGCAGGGCGAGCAGCCGCCGGGACCAGAGCTCGTCGGGGCCGGATCGCACCGGCCCTACCCCCGAACCTGGAAGGGACACGCCCGGAGGGTACGCGGCGGCCGCCAGTGCCGCCGTCCCCCGATCCGGCGTGCCCGTGAGCCGGGCGCGTCCGGTGTCTCAGTTCCTGCGCGAGAGCCCCGCAGCGGCGCGCTCGATGATGAGGCAGCGGTCCTCGACGTAGTCGATGCCCGCCTCCTCGGCGATCCGTCGCGCCTCGGCCGAGAAGATCCCGAGCTGCAACCAGACCGCCGGCGCGCCGATCGCCACCGCCTGCCGGACCACCTCGACGGCGTCCGCGGCCGGGCGGAACACGTCGACCAGATCGACGGGGTGCGGGATGTCGGCGAGCGTCGGGTACGCCTTCTCGCCGAACAGCTCGTCCACGGTCGGGTTCACCGGGATGATCCGCCAGCCGTGCCGCTGCATCTCCAGCGGTACGCGGTGCGCGGCCTTGCCCGGGTCGCGGGACGCGCCCACGACGGCGATCACGGCGGAGTCGGCGAGGATCTGCTGGGCGGAACGCATTCCCCGAGCCTAGCCCGGCCGGCCGTCGCCGACCGGGAGAGCGCGGCGCGTCAGGGCTGCACGCTCAGCGGACCCGCCCGTGAGTGCGTGCCGGAGCCGGTCGTACTCCGCCGGGGAGCCGATGGCCGCCCGGTGCTGCGGATGGGTGGCGTAATGCTGGATGGCCGCGGCCAGGAGCGCCGGGGCGACGGTCAGCTCCCGGACCGGCACGAGGACGCCCGTTCGTGGCCACCGGCCGGCCCGGCGGACCAGTTCCGGCCGGACGATCGGCAGCCGGAGGTAGCGGCCCGCCGCACCCGGCCCGACCGGCATCTCCGTGCCGAGTGCCTCCCACGGCACGACGGCCAGCGGACGCGGGGCGCCGCAGGTGACGCCCGCCGCGGTCAGCGTGACGAACGGCAACCGCCGCCACTGCCCGGCCGTGATCGCGACGCCGAGCACGACGTACGCGGCGACAAGCGTCCACCGGAGAGGGTCGTGACCGGCCCGGTGCCCGCTGTCGACCGCCATGAACGCGAACCACCCGCACAGGATCGGCGGGACGGTGAGGGCCCGGTTCGGCGGCGAGAAGAAGGCGCGGGCGGTCTCGTCGACGCGCAACTGCGCGGTGCCCGGCCGGCGCAGCAGATCCCTGACTGCCAGGACGACGAGAAGGACGGGCGGGACCACGGCCAGCAGGCCGACGGCTCCGCCGGCCGAGCCCGCCCACTGGGAGAGCAACCCACCGCCGAAACCCACGGCAGGTGCCATCAGTGCGCTGGCCCGCTGGCGGCGCAGCGCAGCAACGATGATCTCCCGCACGGGCGAATCGTAGGCGGTCCCGGCTACAGCAGGGAGAGCTGCTCGGCCACCGGGGCGGGCGCCTCGGGCAGCTGACGGTTGTCGCCGGCCTCGCCCCGGTGCAGCCCGTGCCGGCGGGCCGCCATCCGCACCCGCGCGGTCACCTCCCGCTGGTATGCCTGCGGCGCGTACGCCCCGGCCTGGTAGAGCTGTCGGTAGCGGGGGACCAGGTGCGGGAACTCCCGGGCCAGCCAGCGCGCGTACCACTCGCGGGCGCCGGGGCGCAGGTGCAGCGGCAGTGGGGTGACGCTGGTGGCCCCGGAGGCGGCGATCGCGGCCACCGTGGCGTCGACGGACTCGTCGTCGTCGCTGAGCCCCGGCAGGATCGGCGCCATGAGCACGCCGACGGAGAAGCCCGCGTCGGTGAGCTGGCGTACGGCGTCGAGGCGGCGGCGCGGGCTCGGTGTGCCGGGCTCGACGGCCCGCCAGAGCGCCTCGTCCACGAAACCCACCGAGTAGGACAGCCCGACCCGGGTCACCTCGGCGGCCTGGCGCAGCAGTGGCAGGTCGCGCAGCAGGAGTGTGCCCTTGGTCAGGATCGAGAACGGGTTGGCGAAGTCGCGCAGCGCCTCGATGATCTGGGGCATGAGCCGGTAGCGCCCCTCGGCCCGCTGGTAGCAGTCCACGTTGGTGCCCATGGCGATGTGCGCGCCGCGCCACTTCGGGGCGGCCAGCTCCCGGCGGACCAGCTCACCGGCGTTGACCTTCACGATCACCTTCCGGTCGAAGTCCGCGCCCGGGTCGAGGTCGAGGTAGGTGTGCGTGTTGCGGGCGAAGCAGTTGTGGCTGACCACCCCGTTGGCGATGAAGTCGCCGGTGCCGGTGGTGATGTCCCACAGCGGCAGCTCCAGCCCGAGGTCCTCGATGGCGGCCACCCGCAGTCGGGCCCGGCACTTGAGCGCCATGCCCTCGATCGAGCGCCTGCTGGTGACGGCCGGGTCGGTGAGGTGGAAGAAGCGCAACCGCTCCGGCAGGCCGCCGGTCAGCCGGAGCTGGGGTGCCCGGTTGAGCGTGCCCGGGTCGTCGAGCATCCACCGGAAGCCGAACCGGTCCAGGGCGGCGCCCGCCCGGTCGCGGCTCTCGTCGTCGCCGACGCTGATCCGGAACACGCCCCGCCGGCAGCTGCCGGCGGCGTCGAAGGTGCCGGCGAGGAGGCCCAGCCACCAGTCGTCCGTCGGCTCGTCCGCCGGGCGGATCAGCTCGGCGACCGCCTCGGCGTCGCCGGGTCGGCTGGTGCGGATCGCGGTCGTCGACCGGCGGCCGGCGCGGACCGGCGGGCCGGGCATCCGCTCGGTGCGGATGCCGGCGTCGGCGAGGAACCGCTCGGCGCGCGCGAGGGCCTCCTCCTCGGCGGTGGCCAGCCGGAAGCGGCTGCCCGGGTGGCCGGCGTCGCGGACCAGGGCGCAGAGATAGCCCCGCCGGTAGTCGGCGGAGCGCTTCGGTGCGGACGCGAACCGGCCGGTCCCGAGCAGCCGGTTGCGGGTGGTGAGGTAGGGCCGCCGGTCGCCACCCCGCATGCTGCCGGTCACGTGCTTCCAGCCGCGCTCGGTGAGAAACCGGTGGTCACCGCTGGCGACAAGCGTGGTGCCGTCCTCCAGGGTGACCCGGTGGGCCCGCTTCACCGTCGACCACTTGGCGAGCACCGTGGTCACCACGTAGTGCCGGTAGGCCCCGCGCCGCTCGGTGCCGTAGATACGGTCGCCGACCTCCAGCTCGCTGATCGGTCTGGTGCGGCCGTCGGCCATGAGGATCGGTGTGTCACCGGAAACGCAGTAAACGCAGGCATGGGAACAGCCCCGGTAGGGGTTGATCGTCCACTCGAACGGGACGCGGGACTGGCCCGGCACCCGGTTGATGATCGACTTGGCGCGCACCTCGTAGAACGTCATGCCGGCGAAGCCGGGGGTGTCGAACGTGCGGGCGATCGCGCCGGGGAGCGCCAGCGGCAGGGGTGGAGTCGCTGGCGCTGCCCCGTCGGGAGTCCCCTCGTCCGGGGGAGCGGAGAGGTTGTCCCAGCGCATGTGCTTCATTCGAACATGCGTACGAACGAAGCGCAAGTGACCCGCCGGACACCGGCCACCGGAGTGGGACCGCCGGGGTGCAGGATGGAGGCATGGAGACGTCGACCTTCGTCTACGACGGCGACTGCGCGTTCTGCACCCGCTGCGCGCAGTTCATCGAGCGCCGGATCCCCACCGGCGCCCGCGTGGTCCCCTGGCAGTTCGCCGATCTGGCGGCGCTGGGGCTGACGGAGGCCGAGTGCGAGGAGGCGGTGCAGTGGGTGGGCGCCGACGGCTCCCGCGCCGCCGGTCCCGACGCCATCGCCAGGCTGCTCGGCGAAAGCGGGCCGGCCTGGCGGGTCGCCGGCGCCGGGCTGCGCTTCCCGCCGGTGCGGGCGGCGGCCTGGCCCGCGTACCGGTGGGTGGCCCGCAACCGGCACCGGCTGCCCGGCGGCACGGCCGCATGCGCCCTGCCGCAGGAGGCCCGGGAGCGCCTCTACGGCCCCACCGGCCGGCCCGGCCCGACCTCCTGACCGGACTCCCGGTCCGCCGGACGCGTGAGCCGGCGGCGGGGCCTCAGGCGGGGTCGACGGCCGGCTCGGGGCCGGCGACCGGGGTGCTCTCCCCGCCCGCGGGGTCGCGGCGGCGGGTGAGCGGGCGCCGGAGCCAGAGCACCGGGCGCACCTTCTCCAGGGGCAGGAAGCTGGTCATGGCCGCCAGGTGCGGGGCGAACGAGATGGTGATCGTCGCGATGGTCACCAGGTGGAACGAGTAGAAGAAGCCGACCGTGGCCAGCCGCCACCGCTCGGGCAGCAGGAACACCACCGGGCTGAGCAGCTCGAAGGCCAGGATGCCGAACTGGGCGACGATCAGCAGGTGCGGCACCTGGGCGATCACGTCGGCCAGGTCCGTGCCGCGCCGGATGATCGCCCGGGCCAGGACCGAGCCGGTGGCCCAGTCCAGGCCGCCGAAGCGGAACTTGGCCCAGGCGGCCAGGAAGTAGGTGCAGATCACCGCGATCTGGGTGACCCGCAGCGCCCAACCGCCCGCCTGGGTGCGGGTCGGGTCGCCGTGCCGGGCCCGCCCGGCGGTCGGCAGCACGGCCAGCGCGACGAGCAGGCCGAACCGGTCGTGGTCGACCTTGCCGTAGCTCATCGCGACGATCATCCACTCGAAGTAGAGGGCGAAGACCGTCCAGCCGAGCAGCCGGGGCGCCCGGCCGGTGGCGGCGAGCAGGGAGACGGCCAACAGCACCCAGAAGATCACGCCGACCAGGGCCGACGTGGGGGTGGGCAGCGGGAGCAGCCGGCCGATCAGCAGGGGCTGGTAGAGGTCGCCGGGCACGTCGACCCGGGTGCGGACCCAGGGGGTGAAGACCACCAGGTCGGCGGCGACGAAGAGGTAGACCAGGGTGCGGAAGGCGGCCACCCGGCCGCGCGGGACCGCCTCGGTCAGCCAGCCGGTCACGGGGCGGTCTCCCAGCGTACGGCGGTGCGATCGGTCCAGCGGCCGGTCGGGCGGCCGCCCTGGATGTCGTACCAGCGGACCACGATGCGGACCTCGACCAGGCCGGGGGCGGCGGGGTGGCGCTCGGCGTACGCCTCGGCGACCCGGCGCAGCAGGCTCGGGTCGGCGGCGTAGCGGTCCTGCTGGCCCTCGATCTCGGCGCGCCGGATGCCCGTGGCGTCCTGGCCGAGCGGCACCACGGCGCCGGTCCGGTCCACGCCCTCGACCCGGGTGTCGGGGGCGGGCGCGTCCGCCGGGTCGGAGGTGGAGTACATCCGGAACGGCCCGAACGGGAAGTCGTCGTCGGTGCCGCGCACGGTGCCGAGCAGGAGCAGCGCCAGCCCGAGCAGCGTGGCGCCCAGTCGGACGGCACGCCCGCGGGTGGTCAAGGTCTCCATCGGCTCGTGACGATACGGGAGAAACATGTCCGGACGGCGTCGGTCCGTCGTCCATTCCTCGCTGCCCGTATCGCTCTTTCCGGGCGTCCCGGGCAGGCGAAACGACACCGGCCGGGTCCCCGCGGTGGGGACCCGGCCGGTGTGTCGGAGCCGGTCGGCTCAGTGCTTGTGGCCGTGCTCGGCCAGCTTCTTGCGGACGTCGTCCATGTCGAGCTGCTGGACCTGCTCAATCAGGTTCTCCAGCGCCGACTCCGGCAGGGCGCCCGGCTGGGCGTAGACGATCACGCCGTCGCGGATCGCCATCACCGTCGGAATCGAGCTGATGTTGAACTTGGCGCCCAGCTCCTGCTGCGCCTCGGTGTCGACCTTGCCGAACACGATGTCCGGGTGCTTGTCGGACGAGCGCTCGTAGACGGGGGCGAAGCGCTTGCACGGGCCGCACCAGTCCGCCCAGAAGTCGAGCAGGACGATGCCGTCGCGTTCGGTCACCTCGTCGAAGTTGGCCGTGGTCAGCTCAACCGTTGCCATTGCACTCTCCGATCAGCGCGGATTGCCTACGTCCCGTGGAACCAGGGTGGATGCCTCCGCATTCCCGTGACGTGCGCGACGAAACGCTGCGCAGCATCACGGTGACGCTGCGACGCATCGAACGAAGTCTGTTTCCCCGCCCCTGCGGAACGCAAGTGCACGACGCATTTGCGTGACGGGACGTGATGGGAGCGCTTCCAGGAAGATCACTCTGCGTGCGAGCTACGAATCGGTAACTTGACGCCTGACAAGCGGCGATCCGGCCGCCGGAGATCGCTTGTGGAGTGAGCTTCCGTCACTGCCCGTAGTGTTACGAAAAGATAAATGTGACGTCCGTCTCTGTCGATACAGTACCGCCGTACGGCAGAATCTCTCGCATCAGAGCGTGGGCGGCGGGTGCCGGGGAGGGCCCCGCCGCTCATTGCGTCTCCACCCGGGTCGGTCCGGGTGTGACTTTTCCACACCGGCAACGCCCCGCACACCGCCTTAACAAGCGGTAAGGCATGCTGTGCCGAACTCCATCGCCGCCCGTCGAAGGGGACAAGGATGCAGTTCGGCCGCTACTACGAGGAGTTCGAGGTCGGCGCGGTCTACCGGCACTGGCCCGGCAAGACGGTCACCGAGTACGACGACCACCTCTTCTGCCTGCTCACCATGAACCACCACCCGCTGCACATGGACGCCCACTACGCCGAGTCGGCGAGCCAGTTCAAGCGCAACGTGGTGGTCGGCAACTACATCTACTCGCTGCTGCTCGGCATGTCGGTGCCGGACGTCAGCGGCAAGGCGATCGCGAACCTGGAGATCGAGTCGCTGCGGCACGTCGCCCCGACCTTCCACGGCGACACCATCTACGGCGAGACCACCGTGCTGGACAAGCGGGAGTCCTCCTCGAAGCCGGACCGCGGCGTGGTGGCGGTGGAGACCCGGGGCTACAACCAGGACGGCACGCTCGTCTGCGTGTTCCGCCGCAAGGTCATGGTCCCCAAGAAGGAGTACGCGGCCGCCGCGCTGCCCGAGGGCGTCGACCCCGAGCGGCCCAGCTTCCCCGAGCCGCGCTGACCTTCACGTACGCCCGGAAGGGCCTCTTTTCCGATCCGCGGGGAAGGGGCCCTTTTCCCGTTCCGGGGCATATGCTGACGCCGGAGGTCCCGCGATGAGCGAGCGCAGCGAGCGAATCATCAGGCTCAGCGCGTCGGTGGCTCATGGCGCCGCGGAGCGGAGTGGAGCTTCGGCATGAGCCGCTCCGTCGCCGGAGAGCCGCCCTCTGCCGGCCGCCGTGCCGCACCGCTGACCACCGCCGTCTACTCCGCGGCGGAGTGGGACCTGCTGACCGACCTGCCGGGCCGGGTCCTCGTCGCCGCCGCCTCACCCGGTCCGGGCCGCCCGCCGCGCGGCGTCGCCGCCGGGCTCGCCGGGCTGGACGCGGTCGCGGCCGGCCGGGCCTTCGACAGCGACCTGATCCGGGCCGTGGTCGCCGCGATCTACGCCCGCCACGACGGCGCCGCCGAGCGGGACGAGCGCCTCACCGACCTGGTCGACCTGCTCGCCGCCGCCCGGGCCACGGTACGGGTGCTCCGGCGCCGCGCCGACCCGGCCGACTCGGCGGCGTACCGGCAGTGGGTGGAATCGGTGGCGGCCCGGGTGTGCCGGGCCGGTGGTACCCCGCCGAGCCCCGCCGACCGGCGCTTCCTCGACCGGCTCGCCGGCGCCCTGGACCTCCGCTGACCGGTGCCGCCACGCGTCGGGCGCGGGCCGGGCGGTCAGCCGCCCTTCGGCTCGAAGCGTGGCTCGGCCAGCGTCAGCCGGGCGATCACCTGTCCCGTCGCGCCGTAGAGCGTGCAGACGGCGCGCTGGTCGGTGGACAGCTCCGCGGTCAGTGGCCGGCCCGGGCGGGCGGCCCAGAACAGCGTCGAGGGGTCGTCCCCGCCCCACGGCGCCAGCGCGAGGGTGGTGGTCGGGTAGCCCGGCTGGGCGATGGTCGCCCGGCTCACCCGCGTCGAGGCGAAGCCGTACGTGATCAGCCGGCCGTCCGCGTCGGGTCGTTCGCGTACCTCGAACAAGGGCAGGGCCCGATCGCCGCCGAGCGCCGAGCGGAAGTTCTCGTCCTCAGGGAGTTCGTGGTAGCGGCCGGTGCGGGTGTCGAACCATGCGGTGTCGACGATGTGGTCGCGGGAGGGGCTGAGCAGCAGCTCGTCGTCACCGATCCGCATGCCGGTGCGCAGCACCCGCTCCAGGGGCGACGCGCTGGGGTTGGGCCACGGTCCCGGGCCCGGCCCGGCGGCGGTGCTCCCGCCCTGGGCGGCGACCGTGGTCGCTCCACCCCCCGGCTCGGCGGTCGGCGCGCAGCCCGTCGCCACCACGCTCGCCAGCAGGGCCGCCGTCACCTTCCACCCACACCACGTCCGCACGGTGCACCCCCGTTTCCGAGTGGAGCGTAGGTGGCCCGCCGCCGGATCGGCTGTCCCGCGCGCCGCCGGACACCCGACACCCGGTCCCGCAGGTCCGACACTTCGGGCCGTACCCTCTTCAGACCGTGACCGACGACCAGCTCGACGTGGGTGTGGGGCCCTGGCCCGGGGACCCGCCGGACGACCCGCGCTACGACCCGGAGCTGCTCGCGCAGGGCGACCGGCGCAACGTGGTGGACCGCTACCGCTACTGGCGACGCGAGGCCGTGGTGGCCGACCTGGACCGGCGCCGGCACGACTTCCACGTGGCCGTCGAGAACTGGCAGCACGACTTCAACATCGGCACTGTCGTGCGCAACGCCAACGCCTTCCTCGCCGCCGAGGTGCACATCGTGGGGCGGCGGCGGTGGAACCGACGGGGCGCCATGGTGACCGACCGCTACCAGCACGTCCGGCACCACCCGACGATCGAGGAGTTCGTGGCCTGGGCGGCCGGGGAGCGGCTGCCGGTGGTCGGCATCGACAACCTGCCCGGCTCCAAGCCGCTGGAGACGAGCACCCTGCCGCGGCGCTGCGTGCTGCTCTTCGGCCAGGAGGGGCCGGGGCTCTCCGACGTCGCGCGGGCCGCGTGCGGCCAGCTCTTCTCGATCGCCCAGTACGGCTCCACCCGCTCGATCAACGCGGGCGTGGCCAGCGGGATCGCCATGCACGCCTGGATCCGGGAGTACGCCGGACCACCCCCGGACTGAGCGCGCCGACCTCGCCGCTCCGCGGGAATTCCGATGTCGGTTCCGCCGACGGACGGAAATCCCGGGGCGCGTCCGCCCGCTCGGCTTGACGCCCCGCCGGTCCCGGGTGACGGTGAAGACGTGAGTGTCGCGGTGAGTTGTCCGAGGTGCGCGGGCCCGGTCCGGGAGCCGGACCTGATGCACGGTGAGTACCGGTGCCTGCGCTGCGGTCCGGTGCCGCCCCTGCACGTGCCGGAGCACATCGGCGCCGAGATCATGGCGAGCGTGGTGGAGCGGGTGGCCGCCGACACCGATCCGGCCGGGCAGCCCGGGGTGCCGCTCTGGTGCCCGTGGCCGCTGCCGACCGGGTGGACGCTGACCGGTGTGGCCTGGGTGGGGGACGACCGGTCCGGGGTGCGCGCCACCGCGGTGGCCTGCGCCGGTCCGGCCCCGCTCGACGGTGGACCGGCCGACCTGCTCTTCGTCGCCGAGGAGCCGGGTGTCGGGCTCGGTTCCCGCCTCGCGGGCCTCCCCGGCCCCGATCCGGGGCCCGAGGTGGCGGAGGCGCTCTCCGATCCCGGCCCTGGTCATCCCGAGCGGGTGCCGCACGCCAAGATCCGGGTGGGAGGCCATCCCACTCCACTGTGGCTTGTGAATTCGCCGACGGATCGAAGCGCGTACGCCGGCGAGGCTCGGGGAATGTGGCTCCATGCGATAGCCTGGCCGGCGAGTGCGGGTCACCTCCTCGCGGAAGAAGTCGTGCTGCACGACCTCACCGAGTGGACACCGCCCGAACTCGTGTACGGCGCACCATCTCCGTACCTGCACGGGCGGGCCTGACCGGCCGGCACCGGCGAGTCGGAGAACAGACGCAGATATTCACTGTACGACACCATGCTGATACTCTGGGTGCCGCTGCGACAAACGGACCCGGCTCCGCGCGAGAGGATGGCCCGCTATGGTCAAGAAGGTCCTCACCTGGGCCGGCCTCGCATTCTTGATCTTCTTCATCGCCTACCGGCCGAACTCCGCCGCCGACGTGTTCAAGTCTCTCGGTGGCGGCATCATGGACATCGCGCAGGGCTTCGGCGACTTCTTCACCAACCTGGTCGCCTAGCCACCGATGGGAAGCCCCTCCGGTCCACCCTTCGACCCCGACGATCCCGACCGGGAACGCCGGGAGCGCGACACCGAGCCGATCCCGCGGATCGACCCCGACGACGGCCCGGGCTTCGGCTCGGGTTCCGGCTACGGCAGTGGTCCCTCCCTTTCGGACGACGCCGCGTTCGGCGACGGGCCGGGGTTCGCCGGGGAGGGGCGGTCCGGCCGCGCCTGGATCCGCGACCCCGAGTCCGGCTACCAGAATCCCCAGATCTCCGAGGCCGAGCTGGCCGGCCTGCGCGCCGACGCCTCCGGCATGGCCCCCCGCCGGGTCCTGCCGCTGGAGGACGAGCCCAGCTCGCTGGTCGCGCGTTACCTCTTCCCCACGGAGCGTTACCGGGGCGAGTGGAAGCGGCACTGGATCCACCTCTCCACTCCGATCGTCGTCGGCATCGCGGCGACCTTCGTGCTCGGCTACCTCTCCGGCTTCCTGGCCGGGCGTGACGTCGGGGCGCTGACCACCGTCGCGGTGCTGCTCTGGTTCGCCGTGATGGGCTGGGTCGCCTGGCGGGTCGCCGACTGGTGGTACGACCGCTTCATCCTCACCAACAAGCGGGTCATGGTGGTCAACGGGATCATCACCCGCCGGGTGGCCATGATGCCGCTGGTCCGGGTCACCGACATGAAGTACGAGCAGACCCCGACCGGCCGCGCGCTCAACTACGGCACCTTCGTGCTGGAGTCGGCCGGTCAGGAGCAGGCGCTCCGCGAGATCAAGAACCTGCCCAACCCGAACGAGCTCTACCTGCGTGTCGTCGAAGAGATGTACGAGCCGCAGGCCGTCGAGGCGCGGTTGGGCAAGGAGGCCGACGAGGCGAAGGCCGACGACGGCGCCTGAAACTTTTCGTCCGAACATCGGAGGAACTGCGCACCATTTGCCGTCGACCCGGCCCCGTCCGGCGTGGGAACCTGCCAGGCAGGACCGGGTGCGGAGGTGAGCGTGGCGAACAGGGATCCGCTGGAGGAGGAGTTCCGCGACTTCGTCGCGGCCCGCTCCGGCGCCCTGCTGCGCACCGCGTACCTGCTGGCCGGTGACTGGGCCACGGCCGAGGACCTGCTCCAGACCGCGCTGACCAAGACCTACCTGGCCTGGAAGCGCCTCGGTGGGATCGACGCCCTCGAGCCGTACGCCCGCCGGGTCCTGGTCAACACCTCGACGAGCTGGTGGCGCCGCCGGTGGCACGGCGAGCGCCCGACCGAGGTGCTGCCCGAGCGGGCCGGTGTCGACGAGATCGAGCAGCAGCTCGACCGGGACGCCCTGTGGCGGCACCTCCAGGCGCTCCCGGCGCGGCAGCGGGCCGTGCTGGTGCTCCGCTTCTACGAGGACATGTCCGAGGCGCAGACCGCCGCGCTGCTGGAGATCTCCCCGGGCACCGTGAAGAGCCAGACCTCCCGGGCGCTGAACACGCTGCGCCGCCGGCTCGGCTCCGAGGCCGCCCTCGGCCTGCCGGTCGAGCCGGAGGAGAAGGCCGCCCCGCCCGCGCCGCGTACGCCGCCGCGGGTGCTCCGGCAGCCCGCCGCCGCGCCGCCGCCCGCCCCGGTGCCGCCGGTCGTCCGGCCGGCCGCGGTCCCCGCCGACCCGACACCGGCACGATCCGTCGCGTCCGTGCCGGTGGAGTCCCGATGACACGCACGCCGGAGTCCTGCGACAACCGGACGGGCGGCCCGGAGCGTCCATTCCCCGTGACCGAGGACGAGCTGGAGCGGGCGCTGCGGCAGACGCTGGCCGGTCGCGTCGCCACGCCCCGGCCGCTCGCCGCCGACCCGGCCGGCGCGGTGCTCCGGCGGGCCCGGCGCACCGGCCGGCGCCGCACCCTGACCGGGCTCGCCCTGGCCGGGGTGGCGACCGTGCTGGTCACCACCGGCATGGCCCAGCTCGGCGGCCCGGGCGGGCAGGGCGGCACGCCCACAGTGGTGCTCGGTGACCCGCGCGGCTTCTCGGCCTCCCCGCTGCCCACCGCCTCGACCCCGGCGCCCGGGAAGGGCCCGGTCCGCGCCGAGCTGGACCTCATCGTCGGCTCGTCGCTGGACACCAGCGGGGGTGAACGCCGGGAGCTGACCGGGGTGAGCGCCGTCGACCGGGCGCAGCGGGTCCCCGACTACGGCGGTTGGCTGGTCACCTCGGCGGTCACCCCGGCCGGCCGTACCCTCTGGTGGGTGCCGCCCAACGGCAGCGCGCCGCAGGTGCTGCTCGCCGGGGCGGACGCCGTGGTGGTCTCCCCCGACGGGCGGCAGGTCGCCTGGCGCGACGGTCCCTACCTGCAGGCCGCCGCCGTGGTGGGCGGCCAGCTCCTGGCCTTCAGCCGGGCGGCGGCCCCGGCGGGCGCGACGCCGGTCGGCTTCGCCGGCGACGCCATCCTGGTCCGGCAGCCCGAGCGGGGCGGGGTCAGCGTCTGGCGGCGGGCGGAGGGCGGGGTGCCCGGCGCGGCGAACCCGGACGTGCTCGCCGTCTACGGCGCGCTGCCCGACGGCCGGGTGGTCGGCCTGGTCTCCACCGGCACGCCCCGGCAGCCCTGCGTGGGCCTGCTCGACCCGGCCCACGGCCTCACCCCGGTCCGCACCGGCTGCGGGACGGCCCTGGCCACCGACGGCCTCGGCGGAGTCTCCGCCGACGGGCGGTGGCTGCTGCTCAACACCGCCCGCCGGAGCGCCCTGCTGGTCGACCTGGCCAACCTCGGCACCGCCGCCGCGACCCACCCCGCCGGCCCGGCGGTCGCCGGGGCGGTGGCCTGGACCCGCAGCGGCGCGGCCCTGCACGTCGACGCCACCGGCGGCCTGGTCCGGGTCCGGCCCGAGCAGGTGCTGGCCGGCGAGCGTCCCACCGCCTCGGCGCTCGACGGGGTGGCCCCGGGCGAGCGGCCCGTGGTGGTGGGCGACACCCGCTCCTGATCGCGCGGGGCGGTAGCGTCGGCGGGGTGAGCGCCCGGATCGACCTGCACACCCACTCCACCGCCAGCGACGGCACCCTCGGCCCCGCCGAGCTGGTCCGGGCCGCCGCCGAGGCCGGTCTCGACGTCGTGGCGCTCACCGACCACGACACCACGGCCGGCTGGGAGCCGGCGGTCGCCGCCCTGCCGCGCGGCCTCACCCTGGTCCGGGGCGCCGAACTCTCCTGCCGCTGGTTCGGCGTCGAGCCGGCGATCCCGCTGCACCTGCTCGCGTACCTCTTCGACCCGACCGAGCCGGAGCTGGTCGCCGAGCTGGCCCGGGTCCGGCGCGCCCGGGAGGAACGCGGCGAGCGCATCGTGCGGCTGCTCCAGGCCGACGGGATCCGGGTGAGCTGGTCCGAGATCCTGGCCGGCGCGGCCGGCGGCACCGTCGGCCGGCCCCACATCGCCCAGGCGCTGATCCGGGCCGGGCTGGTCGCCACCACCACCGAGGCGTTCGGTCCGCGCTGGCTGGGGGAGCGGTACCGGCTGCCCAAGGAGGACATCGACGTGTTCCGGGCCGTGGCGCTGGTCCGGGCGGCCGGCGGGGTGCCGGTCTTCGCCCACCCCCGGGCCAGCCGCCGCGGCCGGATCGTCCCCGACGAGCTGATCGTGGAGCTGGCCGCTGCCGGCCTGGCCGGCCTGGAGGCCGACCACGAGGACCACAGCCCGGCCGAGCGGGAGCACGTCCGCGCGCTCGCCGCCGAGCTGGGGCTGCTGGTCACCGGATCATCGGACTTCCACGGCACGCACAAGACCGTCCGGCTCGGCGCGTTCACCACCGGGGTGGAGGCGTACGAGCGGATCGTCGAGCTGGCTCGGGGGGTGACCCCGGTCGCTTCAGGCTGAAGCGTTCCGGCGGCGCGGCTACCGTGTCCGGGTGGATCTCAAGCTCTTCGGCGAGGTCTTCGTGACCCTGCTGGTGATCGTCGACCCGCCCGGCATGATGCCCATCTTCCTCGCGCTGACCGGCCCGCTGGCCGCCCGCGACCGGAACCGGGCCGCCTGGCAGGCCGTCGCGTTGGCGCTCGGCGTGATCGTGGTGTTCGCCGTGGCCGGCCAGACGATCCTGGCCTACCTGCACGTCGACCTTCCCGCGTTGCAGGCCGCCGGCGGGTTGCTGCTGATCCTCGTCGCCCTGGAGCTGCTGACCGGCAAGTCCGACGACCCGAACCAGCAGGCCACCTCCAACATCGCGCTGGTGCCGCTGGGCACCCCGCTGCTGGCCGGTCCCGGCGCCATCGTCGCCACCATGCTCTTCGTGCAGCAGGCCGGCGGCTTCACCGACTACCTCGCCATCGCCGCCGCGATCGTCGCGGTCATGGTCGCGGTCTGGGTGGTGCTGCGCTTCTCCGGCGGCATCGTCAAGGTCCTCCGGCCCGGCGGGATCGAGGTGCTCACCCGGATCGCCGGCCTGCTGCTGGCCGCCATCGCCGTGCAGCTCATCGCCGACGCCATCGCCGCGTTCGTCACGCAGTACCTCACCATGGGCTGAGCCGTCGCGGCGCTGTCGTACGGAGGTGGCAGGATCTCAGGCGTGCGACGACCCTCCCCGACCGGGCGACCCACCGGCGGCCGGCCACCCCGGCCACGCGCCGAGCAGGCCGAGCAGCTCGGTTTCGAGGGCATGCCGGAACGGCTCTTCGTCTGCACGCCCAGCAAGCTCGGCGCCTACGCCGACTGCCCCCGCCGCTACCGCTACTCGTACGTGGACCGCCCCGCGCCGCCCAAGGGCCCGCCGTGGGCGCACAACTCGCTCGGCGCCAGCGTCCACACCGCCCTGAAGAACTGGTACGCGCTGGCCCCCGACCGCCGCCGCCCCGAGGTGCTGGCCACCCTGCTCAAGGGCACCTGGGTGCGCGAGGGCTACCGCGACGACGAGCAGGAGCGGGACGCCTTCCGGCGGGCGCTGTCCTGGCTGGAGTCCTACGTGGCGGGGCTCGACCCGGCCGACGAGCCGGTCGGGGTGGAGCGGGTGGTCGCCGTGAAGACCGCGGTGCTCGCCTTCAACGGCCGCACCGACCGGATCGACTCCCGCCCCGGCCCCGACGGCCGGCCCGAGCTGGTCATCGTCGACTACAAGACCGGCCGCACCGGGCTGGACAGCGACGACGCGCGCGGCTCGCAGGCCCTCGCGCTCTACGCGTACGCGGCCGAGCGGGTCTTCCGCCGCCCGTGCCGCCGGGTCGAGCTGCACCACCTGCCCACCGGCACGGTCGCCGCGCACGAGCACAGCCCGGAGTCGTTGCAGCGGCAGCTCACCCGCGCCGAGGACACCGCCCGGGACATCATGGCCGCCGAGCGGGCCGTCGCCGACGGGGCCGACCCCGACACGGCGTTCCCCACCGAGCCGGGGCCACGCTGCGGCTGGTGCGACTACCGGCGCACCTGCCCGGCCGGCGCGCAGGCCCCCGGCAAGGACCCGTGGGCGGCCGTGGAGCGCCCCGCCGAGCCGGCCGCCGACCAGGACTGACCCGCCCGCGCCGGCGGGCAGCGCGGTCGCGATCGGGTGGCCGGGGAGTCAGGCGGCGGCGAGGCGGGCGGCGCGCTCCTTGGCGGCCTGCTGCAACGGGCCCTCCCGGTAGCGGCGCGGCACCGCCGCGAGAGCCAGTCGCAGCGCGCGCACGCTCAGGTCCGCCGAGAGCGCGGTGGTGGGCAGGCCGAGGCCGCCGTACAGCCGGTGGGCCCAGCCCGGCAGCAGCGCCAGCGCCGTGCCGGCGATCCCCAGGTACGCCCAGCGTGGCGGGCCGAGGTGCAGGCCCAGCTTCACCGGCAGGCTGAGCTTCCACGGGATCGGCGGGGCGGTCAGGAAGAGCGCCGTCTCGGCCGCCTCTTTCGTCATCCGCAGCTCGGGCCGGACCCGGCGGTAGTAGTCGGCCACCTCGGCGGCGGTGCCCGGCACGTCGGCCGGGTCCAGCCCGACCAGGGCCGCCGCCCGGCGCTGCTCGGTGTAGTAGCCGTCCACCTCGTCGTCGGTCAGCGCGAGGCCGGCCCGGCGTGCGGTGCTCACGAACGACTCGACCTCGGTGACGTGCACCCAGCGCAGCAGGTCGGGATCGTCGATCCGGAACTGCTCGCCGGTGAACGGGTCGGTGGCGCGCATCCGGGCGTGCAGCGTCCGCAGCCGCCGGCCGGCCGCCTCCGCCTCGGCGGTGGTGCCGTAGATCGTCGTCGCCACGTAGGTGGCCGTGCGGATCAGCCGGCCCCAGGCGTCGGACTTGTAGTTGCTGTTCTGCGCCACGCCGGCCATCGCGCGGGGGTGCAGCGCCTGGAGGTAGAGCGAACGCAGGCCGGCGACGATCAGGATCGGCTCCTCGTGCACCTTCCACGTGACCGAACCCGGACCGAACAGGCCGAGGTCATCGGAATCCACCGCCCAAGAGTGCCACGCGCCGGGCACACCAGGCCGTCCCCGAGCCGCAGCCGTCAGTCGTCGGCGGAGCGGCGGGCCTGGCAGGCCGGGCAGAGGCCCCAGAAGGTCACTTCCGCCTCGTCCACCTCGAAGCCGTGCGACACGTTCGGGTCGAGGCACGGGGCGTCGCCGGTGGCGCAGTCCACGTCGGCGATCTCGCCGCAGCCCCGGCACACCACGTGGTGGTGGTTGTCCCCGACGCGGGCCTCGTACCGCGCGGGACTGCCGGCCGGCTCGATCCGCCGGGACAGCCCGGCCCGCGACAGCGCGCCGAGCACGTCGTAGACGGCCTGGGTGGAGACCGAGTCGAGGCGCTCGCGGACCCGGCGGGTGATCTCGTCGACCTCCAGGTGACCGCCGGCGGCCAGCACGTCCAGCACGGCGAGGCGCGGTCGGGTGACCCGAAGGCCCCTCGACCGGAGCAGCTCCTCACCGGTGGACATGCGTCCATGACAGCACGGTGCCCCCGGGCCGACAAGCGAGCGTGACCGCGGGTGGCCGGGGCCACAGGTGAACCACGCCGGGCACACGTGCGTGTGTCGATGTACGGAACGGCGACGGCGGATCATCACGTCGTACGCTGACCGCGCGATCCCGTCCACTCGCCGGAGGTGTCGGTGTTCAGGGAAGTCAACGGCCTGCCGGGCCACGTCCTGGTCGTACACGCCGCCGTGGTGCTGGTGCCGCTGCTGGCGTTGCTCTCCGTCGCGTACGGGGTGCTGCCCCGCTGGCGGCCTCGCATGGGCTGGGCGGTGGCGGTCCTCGCCGTGCTCACCCCCATCATCGCCTGGGTGGCGACGGAGTCCGGCGAGGAGTTGGAGGAGGTGCTCCGCAAGCGGGGCTACCCGCCCGAGGGCCTCCAGAAGATCCACGAACACTCCGAGTACGGCGAGAACCTGCTCTGGTTCACCGTCGGGCTGGCCGTCGCGGCGCTCCTCCTGCTGCTGGTGACCAGCGGCCTGCCCCGAACCCGTGACCTGCCCCGTTGGCTGCCCCTGGTGCTCACCGGCGTGGTGGTCGTGCTTGCCGTCTTCGCGCTCATGTACGTCTACCTGACCGGTGACAGCGGGGCGAAGATGGTCTGGAGCGGCATCGTCTGACTTCGTTCCGGCCGGGTGCTCGGATCAGCGGTGTTCGGCCGGCTCAGAAGAGCAGGCGCGAGCAGAGCAGGCAGGTGAGCAGCACCAGCACGACGCCGACGACGGCGCCGATGCCGTAGGTGAGCCGCTGGGCCCGTCCCTCGGCCTGGTCCATGGCGGCCATGTCCTGCGCCGGGAGCTGGCGGGGCGGCGTGGGCCGCACGTGCACCGGCGGGCGCCAACCCGGCGGCGGTGGGATGGTCGGCGGCGGCCCGGCGTAGCCACCCGGCGCGCCACCCGGGCCCCAGCCGCCTGCCCCAGCGGGCTGCTGCGGCCAGCCACCGGCCGGGGCGACCTGACCGGGCCAGCCTCCGGTCGGAGCAGCCTGACCGGGCCAGCCTCCGGTCGAGGCGGCACCCTGGCCGGGCCTCGCCCACGGGTTGTCGGTGTGGCCGGCGCGCGACCAGGGGCTGGCCTCCGGGTCCATAGCGACGCCGCCGGCCGAGCCACCGGACCCGGCTTCGCCGCCGGATGAGCTACCGGGCCCGGGTTCTTCAGTGTTCGAACCGTCGGGCTGGTCGCTGCCGGTCGCCGGCTCCGGTCGGTGGGTGCCGGGCGCCGGGGCCTCGCCGGCCGGCTGGTCCGGGCGTCGCCAGGTCTCGTCCTCAGGGCTGCCACCGCTCGGCGTCGTCACGCCGTCCGACGCTACCAACGCCCGGGCCGGTCGGCCGTCCGACGCGACGGGCCGGGTCTACACGCGGGCCCCGCCTGCCGCACCGCGCGGAGCCCCCGGCCTGCCGCCCCGCGCGGACCCCCGGCGTGCCGCCCGGCTCGGACCCGGCCTGCTGCGCCGGGCGGCCCGCCGCGCCCGAGGCCTGCCGCACCCGGACGGCCCGCCGTGCCGGGCGTTCGCCCCGCGACGGTCGAACTGGTGTCCTTCCGGCGGTATCCTTGCCGCTCGTGAGCGATCCCGGCATCCGTGTCCCGCGCGGCGACGACGACCGCGTGGTCGACCTCAGCGAAGACTTCGTGGTGCTGCCCGAGCAGACCACCGACGACACCGACCGTGGCTGGGGCGAGCGGTCCTACGGCAACGAGGACTGGCTGCTCGCCGAGCGCCCCCCGCACTGGGACTGACCCGCCTGCGCCGCGAGCGAAGGTTCCGGGCCCCCGGCGGACAAGGCCGCCCCGACCGACCGGGTCATTCGCGGACCACCACGGCGAAGCGGCTGCCCTCGGGCAGGCCGACCGCCCGCTGGGCCTGCTCGGGGCGGAGCGCCAGGTAGAGCGCCGAGGAGCCGTCCACCGCCCCGGCCGCGCCCACCACGTCGAGGACGAGCGCCCGCGGCGCGAGCAGGGTGGCCGTTCCCGTCGCCCCGCCGGCCGGTACGACCAGCAGGTCAACCCGGGCGCCGGGGCGGAGCACGGCCAGTGCGGCCGGCTCGGCGAGCCGGACAGGCACCCCGACCGCCCCGGCCGGCAGCGGAAGGGCAGTGCCCCGACGGTCACCACCCGCCTGGACGCCGCCAGGCGGACCGCCACCACCGGCCTGGACGCCACCACCCGGCACGCCGCCACCGGCGGCCGGGGCCCCGACACCCGGAGCGCCGGCAGCCGGAGCGCCGCCGGTCGAGGCGGGGTCCCGGGCCGGGCTCCCATCGGGCTGACAACCCGCCGGAGTCTTCAGCACGGCTGCCGCCAGCCCGAGCAGCACCGCGACCAGCGCCACCCGGAGCAGTGTCCGGCCCCGGGGCAGCCCACGCCAACGCACCGGCCGCAGCGATGCCTCCCCACCCGCCACGTCGCCCCTCCCGCCCACCGATCCGACAAGTACGCGGGCAGGTTAGGCAGCAGCCGCCGGTGGCCGCCGCCCCAAGGAACCCACCTGTGGAAAACCCGCCGACCTGTGGAAAACACGCCAGCCTGTGGAACGCCCAAGACATCGTTGATCAAGAAGTTTGCGTCGCGATGGCGCGAGATTTTGACGCAAACTTCTTGATCAACGCCGGGGTGGGTGGGGCAACGCGTGCCGGGGGAAACCGTCCGGGAACGCGAAAAGTGGCCATCCCGCACGGATGACCACTTTTCGGGAGACCTGATGAGGTCAGGAGGAGCTGCTGGCCGGCGCCTTGCTGGTCGACGAACCGGAGGACGAGCCGGACGACGACCCGGAAGACGAGCTGGACGACGCGGCGGACGAGCCGTTGCTCGACCCGTTCGTGGAGCTGCCGGACGATCCGCTTGTCGACGACTCCGACTTGGCCGGCTTGCTCGCGGTGCTCGTGGCGCTCTCGGAACCGGACGAACGGGAGTCCGTACGGTAGAAGCCGGAGCCCTTGAACACGATGCCGACCGAGTTGAAGACCTTGCGCAGCCGCCCCTCACACGCCGGGCACTCGGTCAGCGGCGCGTCAGAGAAGGACTGCACCGCCTCGAGCTGGTGGCCGCACGCGGTGCAGGCGTACTGGTACGTGGGCACGTTCTCCTCCGGATCTTGGCACGGCCGGTTGGCACTCGACGGATTCGAGTGCCAATGGTGCGTCATGGAACCCGGGTTCGTCCAGCGGAAGCGCCCCGGGCCACATCCGGCACCGCCGCCAGCCCGCCGCCCGGCGTGATCACGAAGCGCACCGGCCGGTCGTGCGGCTGGGCCGGTACCGCCTCGACCAGCTCCCCGTCGTGCAGCAGCGCCACCGTGGGGACCGTGGCGGGCACCCGGGCCAGTGCCCGGTCGTACGAGCCGCCGCCCCGGCCCAGCCGGAAGCCCCGGCGGTCCACCGCCAGCGCCGGCACCACCACGAGGTCGGCCCCGGCGACCGCCGCGCTCCCCAGCGGCGGGCCGGTCGGCTCGCGCAGGCCCCGGCCGGCGGCCCGCAGCGACTCCGGGTCGGTGTAGGCCGCCCAGTCCAGGTCGAGGTCGTCGAGGAGCACCGGCAGCAGCAGCTCCGCCGCCGGCGGCAGCGCCGCCCGCAGCACCGCGGGCAGGTCGTCGCCGCCGGGCTCCGAGGCGACCGGCACGTACGCGGTCATCCGGGTGGGGCGCAGCCGGCGTACCAGGGCGACAAGCTCGGCCTGGACGGACGCCGCCGCCTCCGCCCGGCGCGACGCCGGCAGCGACCGGCGGTGGGCGAGCAGGGCGACGCGCAGGTCGCGCTTGGCCACATCCGCTCCATCAGAAAATTCCGGCACGCAACACTCCTGACGCAACGCTTGCCTCCCGGTCGCTCTGTGTCAGCATCGCAGGGAGGGGCGCGGAACTTCCGGGGGGAAGCTTGACGCTACGCGGGCGGTTGACGGCGGCGTTCCTCACGGTGGTGCTCGGCCCCGTCCTGCTCGGCGCGTTCTTCGTCGGGTCCACCCTGAGCGCCGTCGACCGGGGCCGCGCCACCGAGCGGCTGGGCCTGGCGGCGGCCGGGGTGCGCACCTCCGTCGACGCCCTCTGCCAGCAGCTCCGCGCGGCGGCCGACGCGGTCGCGCTCGTCTCCGACCCGGCCGCCCGGCCGCGCGCGGCCGACCAGGTGGTCGGCCGGGGCCTGGCCGCCGCCGTGCAGATCGTCGACACCGCCGGCCGGACCAGCTATGCCACCATCGGCGGTCCGGCCGGGCCCTGGCAGGACTGCGCCGCCGACGCGGCGGCCGGCCCGGTGCGCGCGCTCGCCGCCCGGGTCCGGCTGCGCGATCCGGCCGGCACCGACCTGGGCACGGTCGCCGCCGCGCAGCCCGTCGACCCGGCCTTCGTGGCGCGGCTCGCCGCGGTGACCGGCGTCGGGGTCACCCTCCTCGACGACCCGGGCCGCATCACCCACACGACCGAGAACCGGGAGGTACGCGCAGCGGTGCTGGCCGCCGCCCGCGAGGCGGACGGGGACCGGGTGGCCGACACGGCGGACGGACGGTACGTGCGCCGGGTCGGCCCGTCCCCCGGCCAGCCGCTGCCGCTGGTGCTGTCGGTGCCGGGGGAGCGCCCGCCCGGCCTCTACGCCGCCCTGGTCGGCGCGGTGGTGCTGGCCGCCCTGCTGGCCGTGCTGGCGGCCTGGCGGCTGGCCCGGGCGACCACCCGGCCCCTGGTCGAGCTGGCCGGCGCGGTGGACCGGGTGGCGCACGGCGACCTGACCGCCCGGGTGCCGGTCCGCAGCCGGGACGAGATCGGGCGGCTGGCCGCCGCGTTCAACCGGATGACCCGGGAGACGGGCAGCTACGTGGCCGCGTTGACCAGCAGCCGGGATCAGCTCCGCGGCCACCTGACCGTGCTCGGCGACACCCTGGCCAGCACCCACGACCTGCAACGCATCCTGCGGGTCATCCTGCACAGCGCGATCGCCGCCACGGGCGCGCGGGCCGGCGCGGTGCTGCTGCTGGACGGCGACGGCGTGCTGGTCGGCCAGTGCGTCGAAGGGCTGGACGGGCGCTGGCCGACGGAGGACCCGGCCGATCCCGCGACGCTGCGGGTGCCGGTCGGCGCCGGGGTGCTCGGCACGGTGGCCGCCACCGGGGAGCCGTTGCGCGGCCGGTGGGAGGCGGCGGACCCGCCGACCGGGGAACCGTCCTGCGAGACGTACGTGGCGGTGCCCTTCGCCGCCCCCCGCGGCGCGGAACCGCGCGGCGGCCCGGACCGGCCCGGCCACCCGCCGGCCGACGACGACGCCACCGAAAGCTGTGCGCTCGGTGTGCTGGCCCTCTACGACCGGCCCGGTGCGGACGAGTTCGACGACGGCGACCTGGTCACGCTGCGCACCTTCGCCGGCCACGCGGCCGTGGCGGTGGAGAACGTCCGGGTGCACGAGGAGGCGCAGCGGCTCTCCCTGACCGACCCGCTGACCGGGCTGTGGAACTACCGCTACCTGCGCGAGTCGATCCGGCGCGAGGTCGAACGGGCCAACCGCTTCGGCCGGATGCTCAGCGTGCTCGCCCTCGACCTGGACCGGTTCAAGGACGTCAACGACACCTGGGGGCACGCCGCCGGGGACGCGGTGCTCATCGAGTTCGCCCGCCGGGTACGCGGCGAGATCCGCGAGGTCGACCTGGCGTTCCGGCAGGGTGGCGAGGAGTTCGTGGTGCTGCTGCCGGAGACCGACGCCCGGGGCGCCACCATCGTCGCCGAGCGGCTCGGCTCGGTGGTCCGGGACCAGCCGGTGCGGGTGGAGGGGCACAACGGGGAGCCGATCGCGGTGCCGGTCACCGTCTCCATCGGCATCGCCGTCTACCCGGATCACGCGGCCGGCGGCCAGCAGGTGCTCGACGCCGCCGACGACGCGCTCTACGCGGCCAAGGCCGCCGGCCGGGACGGCTACCGGCTGGCCCGGGCCCCCGACCCGGTCCCCACCCAGGAGATCCCCGTGGTGGCGGCGGCGGTCAGCCCGCCCGACGGACTGCCCCGGGCGGGCGCCGGAGAGGCCGCGCCGGTGGCACAGGGCGGCGCGTCTTCCGGTCCTCACCCGCCGCGGCAGAGCCGTGGCCGATAGTCTCGCGACATGTCGGAGCACTCAGCGAACCCCTCAGCGACCGCCGCGACCGGTCGCTCCCGCGCGGTCAAGGCCGTCATCCCGGCCGCAGGCCTGGCCACCCGGTTCCTGCCGGCCACGAAGGCGGTCCCCAAGGAGTTGCTGCCGGTCGTCGACCGGCCGGTGCTCCAGTACATCGTCGAGGAGGCCGCACAGGCCGGCCTGACCGACGTGCTGCTGATCACCGGGCGCGGCAAGACGTCGATGGTGGACCACTTCGACCGCCGGCCCGACCTGGAGGCGCGGCTGGAGAGCAAGCCCGACCTGCTGGAGGCCGTACGCCGCCCCGAAGAGCTGGCCGAGATCTACACCTGCCGGCAGCCCGAGCAGCTCGGCCTGGGCCACGCCGTCGGCTACGCCGAGTCGCACGTGGGCGACGCGCCCTTCGCGGTGCTGCTCGGCGACGAGTTCGTCAAGCTGGACGAGCCGCTGCTGCCGGCCATGCTGGACCTTCAGGCCCGCACCGGCGGCATCGTGCTGGCCTTCTTCGAGGTCGACCCGGCGGAGACCTCGCGCTACGGGATCGCCTCCGTCGAGCCGGCCGGCGACGAGTTCGGCGACCTCGCCGAGGTCGTCAGGGTCACCGGCATGGTGGAGAAGCCGAAGCCGGAGGACGCGCCCAGCAACCTCGCCGTCCTCGGCCGCTACGTGCTCCCCGGGAAGATCTTCGACGCGATCCGGCGCACCGAGCCGGGCAGCGGCGGGGAGATCCAGCTGACCGACGCCATGGAGCTCCTGCGTACCGAGGGGGTGCCGGTGCACGCCATCGTCTACCGGGGCACCCGCTACGACACCGGCCAGCCGCTCGGCTACCTCCAGACCGTGGTGCAGATCGCCGTCGAGCGCGAGGACCTGGGCGCCGAGTTCCGCAAGTGGCTTACCGAGTTCGTCAACAACGGCGACGAGACGGTCACCGCGGCGATCCTGAACGGCATGCGCGACCGGTCCGGCGGTGCCGGTACATGACCGCGACGGCCGACGCCGAGGCGGCCGCGAACGAGTTGACGCCGCTCGCCGACTACCTGGGCAGCGTGCTGCGCAGGTTACGCGCGCTGCCTCCGCTCGACCTCGACCTCACCCAGGCGTACGGCAACGTCCTCGCCGAGGACGTGGTCGCCCCGCACTCGTTCCCCGCCTTCGACCAGGCGGCGGTGGACGGGTACGCCGCGCGCTGGGAGGACATCTCCGGAGGGAGCCGGGGGCCGGGCTACGTCCCGGCCCCCTCCGGTATCCCCGGTGGCCGCAGCATCCGGCTGAACGTGGTCGGTGACCTGGGCGCGGCGAGCTGGCGGCCGGTCCGGCTCACCCCCGGCTCCTGCTTCTCGGTGGCCGCGGGAGCGCCGCTGCCCGTCGGCGCGGACGTGGTGGTTCCGGTCGAGTGGACCGACCAGGGCATGGCCGCCGTGGAGATCTTCCGCGCCCCCAAGCGGGGGTACGGCGTCCGCCGCGCCGGTGAGGAACTGCCGGCCGGCACCCTGCTCGCCCGCGCCGGCACGTACGTCTCGCCCGCCCTGGTCGCGGTCTTCGCGGCCACGGGCATCGGGCACGTGGTGGTCCGGCCCAGCCCGCGGGTGGTCATCGTGGCCACCGGCGACGAACTGGTCGACGTCGGCCGGGGCAGCCAGCCCGGCCAGGTGGTGGACACCAACTCGCACGCGCTGACCGCCGCGGCGGCCGAGGCGGGCGCGTTGGCGTACCGGGTCGGGATCTGCGACGACGACCCGGAGGCGTTGCGCGGCCTGCTGGAGGACCAGACGCTGCGGGCCGACCTCATCATCACCACCGGCGGCACGGGCACCGGCCCCGGCGACATGGTCCGCCGGATCCTGTCCCGCAAGGAGGGCGGCCGGGCCGGACCGGTCGCCTTCACCGAGGTCGCCCTCTATCCCGGAACGGCCCTCGGATTCGGTACGGTCGGCGCCGAGGAGGTGCCGGTGGTGTGTCTTCCCGGTGAGCCCGGTGCGGCGCTGATCGGCTTCGAGGTGCTGGCCCGCCCCGCCATCCAGCTGCTGGCCGGCGCCGAGCCGGTGTTCCGGCCCAGCGTCCGGGCGCACCTGCTGGAGACGGTCTCGTCCCCGGTGGGGCTGCGCGAGTTCCGCCCGGCGCACGTCGCCGAGCGGCGCGGCGGGGGCTACACCGTGCAGCCGCTCGCCGGTGGGCCGTTCACCCTCTCCGGCCTGGCCGAGGCCAACGGCCTGCTCGTCCTCGGTGAGCGGGTCACCACCGCGGCGGCCGGCTCCACGGTGGACGTGCTCCTGCTGGACCGGCGCCGGTGAGCGTGGGGAGTGAGCTTGCGGGCCCCCCGGTCGCGTGTGGAAGGCTGACCCGATGAGCTGGTTCCGGCGGCCGCCCGGGTGGCCGGCGGTGCTGGTGGACGGTCCGGTGGTGCTGCGGCCGTACCGGCGATCCGACGCGCTGGCCTGGTCGGAGATCCGGCGGGCCAACCGGGCCTGGCTGTCCCCCTGGGAGTCCCACGTGCCGGGCAGTTGGGACGAGACGAACTCGCCGGCCGCGTTCCGCTTCGTCCACGCCGACCAGCGGAGGTCCGCGCGCACCGGCGACGGCATGCCGTTCGCGGTCTGCCTACGCGAGAACGGCGCGGAACGGCTGGTCGGCCACGTCAACGTGGGCAGCATCGTGCGGCGCGCGTTCTGCTCCGGCTACATCGGCTACTGGGTGGACTCCCGGGTGGCCGGTCGCGGCGTCATTCCCACGGCGGTGGCCCTGGCCGTGGACCACGCGTTCGGCCCCGGCGGGCTGCACCGGATCGAGGTCAACATCCGGCCGGAGAACCAGCCGTCCCGCCGGGTCGTGGAGAAGCTCGGCTTCCGCGAGGAGGCCTACCACGTGCGCTACATGCACATCGACGGCGCCTGGCGGGACCACATCGGATACGCGATGACCAGTGAGGAAGTGGCCGCCGAGGGCGGGTTGCTGGCCCGGTGGCACCGCGTACGTGACAACCGCGGGTGAAGCGTCCCACCTGCCGCGCCCGGCGCGGCGCACGGTGAAGTCGGTCGGCGGCCCGTAACCTCAAGTAACTGCAAGCTGTGGCAAGCGCTGCCTGCCCGCACGATCTGCGCCGTAAACGACGGGCGACGGAAGAAGTTGCGGTCGTGTGGCGCTCGCCCCGAACTTGGTGACGGGAGGGGTGAGGGTGCCGACCTCGGTGCTCCTCGCCGTCCTCGCCGCCGCCGGTCTGCTCGCCCTCGCGCCGGCGCTGGTCCGCCGGTACGACGCCACCGAGCGGCTGGTGGCGGAGCGGGCGCAGTCGACGGCCCGGGTGCTCCAGCGCCGCCGTCGGCGTCGCACCGTGCCCGGACGGCGGCCGGTGCACCCGCCGCGCTCCCTCGTCGTCACCCTCAGTGAGGACTCGGGCACGGGCGGTCTCGCCCGGCCGGTGTCGGCGCCACCCGCCCGGCGTCGCTCGGGCCGGCTCCGGTCGGTGCCGCCCGCCCCGGCCAGGTCCCGCCGACGGCACCCACCGAAGCGCCGGCAGCACACCCCGGCCATCTACCGCCGCCGGCGGGTCCTCGCCGCGCTGCTGCTGCTCAACTTCGTCGAGCTGATCGGCGTGGTGCTGGTCAGCCCCGGGTTCTGGATCAGCGTCTCGGTCACCGGCGCACTGCTCGTGGCGTACGTCGTACACCTGCGGCAGCGGGCCCTGGCCGAGCGCCGGCGGCGGCGCGCGGAGGCCCGGGAGGCGGCGTGGCTGGCCGCCCGCCAGGCCGAGGTGCGGCGCGAGCAGGCGCGGCGTGCCGCCGCCCGGCGGGAGGCGCAGCGCCGCCTGGCGGCCCAGCGCGAGGCGGTCCGGCGTACCGCCATGGGGCTGGACCGGCCCGCGGACCTGCCGCCCGCGGCGAGCGGCGGCTCGGTCTCCTACCGGCGGGCGGGTGGCCTGCGGGGGCGGCCGTACCAGAGCGGGCGGGGCGCTTAGAAGTTCTTCCGCCGGTGTTGTCGAATCCGGCGGGTGCCGTTCGACGGGTTGGTGAGGGCCGGCGCAAGGGCCGGCCGCGGACAGGGGAGCCTGTGATGGCCAAGATCGTGTCGAACTTCTTCATCTCGCTGGACGGTGTCGTGGAGCGGCCCGACCAGTGGCACTTCCCCTACTTCGACGACGAGATGGGCGCGGTCGTCGGCCGCGGGGTGGCGGCGACCACGGCGTTCCTCATGGGCCGCACGCAGTACCAGGAGTGGTCGGAGTTCTGGCCCAACCAGAGCGGGGACGACATGGAGTTCGCGTCGTTCATCAACTCGGTGCCGAAGTACGTGCTGTCCAACACCCTCACCGAGACCACCTGGCAGAACTCGCACCTGATCTCCGGCGACACCGACCAGGTCGCCGCCCGGCTGCGAGAGCTGAAGGAGCAGACCGACGGGGAGATCGCCATGTCCGGCGGCGCCACCACGGTCCGGTGGCTGCTGGCCAACGGGCTGCTGGACGAGCTGCGGCTGCTGGTCCACCCGATCGCCGTGGGCCACGGCCAGCGCCTCTTCGAGGGCACGCCCACCTACCCCCTGCGCCTCGTCGACAGCGCCACGTTGAAGAGCGGCGTCCTGAACCTGACCTACGCCCCCGCCTGATCCGGTCCCCGCGAGATCTTGGAGGGTTTGGGCCCCTCTGGGGGCCTATTCCCTCCAAGATCTGCTCAGGCGGTGGGGCGGTTCGCTTCCGAGGTGCCGAACCTGTTAGCCTTGTCGCCGGCCCGCCCGGTGAAAGCCGGGTGGGACCGACGCTGGTACGCCAGCGGAGGGGCTGTGGCGCAGACCGGTAGCGCACCTCGTTCGCATCGAGGGGGTCAGGGGTTCAAATCCCCTCAGCTCCACCCAGTTCAAAGGCCGTTTCCCGTCGTGGGGGACGGCCTTTTTCGATCTTGCGCAGCGGTCATCGGCAGGCTGGCTGTGAGCTGATCCGGCAGCGGCGTCGGGTGCATCCATCGGCCGAAACCGGGGACCGGGCTTCGTTCCACGCCCGATCCCCGGTCGGTGGCCCGCATTGTCAACCGTGCCGACGCGCGTTCCGCTCCAGCGCGGCAGGTCTCCGTCGATCAGTCATCAGCGGGATGTCACCATCGCCGGCCGGCCTGGCGGAGCATCGCGTCGTGCTCGGGGTCGGGCAGGAGTTCCCGGACCTCCTGTGCGCAGCGGCAGGAGGCGGCGACCTTGGCGGCCCACTCCAGCGCCTCCTCGCGTGAGGCCACGTCGACGACGCAGAACCCGCCGATGACCTCCTTGGTCTCCGGGTAAGGGCCGTCGGTGACCACCCCGTCCGTGCCCACGACGCTCGCCCGCTGGCTCTGCAGTCCGGCGCCGAACACCCAGACGCCGGCGTTGACGGCCTCCTGGATCACCGCGTGCGTGGTCTTGGAGACGTCGGGGATCTCCTCCTCGGGGATGTGGTCCATCGCGCCGGCGTTGAACGAGATCAGGTACCGGGTCATCCCATGGCTCCCTTGTCCCGGCGGCTCTTGCCGGCCGCCTCTCACCTGTTCTACGAACGACTCGTCCCGGATCCGACGCCATGCCGGAAGGATTTTTCCCGGGACCGGCATCCACGGTGGCCGGGCCAGTCGAGGGTGATTGGTGCTTTCGCGGCGGACTCGGCGGTGCGCACCATCGGTACATGATGATCATCGCGCACATCAGCGACACCCACCTCGACGGGAGTGAACGCGCCCTGGCCCGCGCCCGGCGGGTGATGCGCTACCTGCGCGGCTGCGCCATCGACCTGATCCTCGTCTCCGGTGACCTGGCCGACCACGGCGAGATCTCCGAGTACGAGCAGGTCAAGGCGGAACTCGTCGCCGACGTTCCGGTGCTCATGCTGCCGGGCAACCACGACAAACGGTCGGCGTACCGCAGCGTGCTGTTGGGGACTGACGGTGACGCGCCGATCAACCAGCTGCACCGGGTGGGTGGCGTGCTGTTCGCACTCTGCGACTCCACCATCCCCGGTCGCGACGACGGTGCGCTCGCTCCCGAGACCCTGGAATGGCTGCGCGGGGTCCTGGCCGAGGCTGACGCGCCCGTGGTCGTCGGGCTGCACCATCATCCGATCCGCCTGCACAACCCGCTGGTGGACGGCATCGGGCTCGGCAACGCCGACGAGTTCGCCGCGATCCTCCAGCGGGCCCAGGGGGTGGTGGCCGTCCTCTGCGGACACGCCCACGCGGCCGCCGCGGGGTCGTTCGCCGGTCGACCGCTGCTCGCGGCGCCCGGCGTGGTGTCCACCACCCGCCTGCCGTGGACCACCACCGACGCGCTCACGTGGGCCAACACCGCCGACCTGACTGACCCGCCCGGCGTGATGTTCCACGTCCTCGACGACGACGGCACCCTCACCACCCACGTGCGGACGGCCCCCGAGTGACCGGGTGAGCGGGTCGCTCGGTCCGGCGCGGCTGACCTCGCCGACCATGACCGGATAGGGCCGGCGGGCATCTTGGCCTCCTGCTCGCCGGCCCCGACGACGAGCCCGCCATCGCGCGTCCGAGGCCCGGTCGGCCAGGTCACCCGTGCCGGCGGGCGATCGCGTGGAGATCCCGCGCCGGGCCGGTGAGCTGCCGTCCCGCCGGCCACACCGCCCGCAGCCGGCGGCGCAGGTCGAGCCCGTGGACCGGCACCGCGACCAGCACGCCGGCGGCCAGTTCGGTGCTCACCGCCAGCGAACTCAGCACGGCCGGTCCACTGCCCGCACCGACCGCGTGCTTGATCGCCGTCGTCGAGGAGAGTTCGAGGATCGGCGCGGCGAGCTCGCCCGCACCCTGCTCGCGCAGCGCGCTCTCCAGCGCCCGGCGGGTGCCCGAGCCCGCCTCCCGGGCCACCAGCGGCGCGGCGGCCAACTCGGCCGGGGTGATGCCGCGCCGCCGGCGCGCCCAGCGGTGGGAAGGGGCGACGACCACCGTGAGCCGGTCCGTGGCCACCGTGTCGGCGTCGAGCCCGCCCGGCAGGTCGGGACCCTCCACGAACCCGAGGTCGGCCCGGTCCGCGAGGAGGCGGGCGGCCACCTCCGCGGAGTTGGCGGCCTGGAGGGTGACGGCGAGGTCCGGCTGCCGTACGCGCAGTGCCACGAGCCACGCCGGGAGCAGGTACTCGGCGACGGTCTGGCTGGCCGCGACGGTGAGCCGGCTCTCCTTCGTGACGCGCAGCGCCTGCACGGCGGCGGCGAACGAGTCGGCCGCGTCCACCACGGTGCGGGCCCAGTCGGCGATCAGCGCGCCGGTCGGGGTGAGCGCGGACCCGCGCGGCGTGCGGTGCAGCAGGGTGAGGCCGAGCCGGCGTTCCAGGTGACGGAGGCGGGCGCTGGCCGCCGGTTGGGAGATGCGGTGTTCCGCCGCGGCCTGGCCGATGCTGCCGAGCCGGGCGACGGAGAGCAGCAGGTCGAGGCTGCTCAGGTCGGTCACCTGCGGCGGCAGAGGCATAGGCAGAGGTTATGGCTCGGTAGGAGATCCCCGCCTACCGGGTCGGCCGTGGCGGTCCGAGGGTTGGCGACATGAACAGCCTGCACCAACCGGCCGTGCTGCCGCGTCCCGCAAGCCCCACCGCCCACCTCGGCCCGAACTGGTTCGCCTCGGTGATGGGCACCGGGATCGTGGCCACCGCAGCCGCCGGTCTGCCCGTGCACCTGCCCGGGCTGCGGTTCGTGGCGACCGTCGTCTGGCTCGCGGCGGCGGCGCTGCTCGTGGCGTTGGTCGTCGCGTGGGCGGTGCACCTGCGCCGGGACCGGGAGACCGCCCTCGGATACGCGGCCGACCCGGTCATGGCGCAGTTCTGGGGCGCGCCGCCCATGGCGCTGATGACCGTGGGCGGTGGCGCGCTGCTGCTCGGGCCGGCGCTGATCGGGCAGTCCGCCGCCGTGGCGGTCGACCTCCTGCTGTGGGGCGTCGGGACCGGGCTGGGCCTGCTGACCGCGGTGGCCATCCCGTACCTGATGATGACCCGGCACCGGATCGGGCCGGACGCCGCGTTCGGTGGCTGGCTGATGCCGGTGGTGCCGCCGATGGTCTCGGCCGCGAACGGCGCGCTGCTCGTGCCGCACCTGCCGGCCGGGCAGGCCCGGCTCGACCTGGTGCTCGCCTGCTACGCGATGTTCGGCGTGAGCCTGGTCGCCACCCTGGTCATCCTGCCGCAGCTCTGGAACCGGTTGGTCGTGCACCGGGTCGGCGCCGCCCGGATGGTCCCCACCCTGTGGATCGTGCTGGGGCCGCTCGGCCAGTCCATCACCGCGGCCCACCTGCTCGGCCGGGCCGCCGCGGGGGTGCTGCCCGAGCCGTACGCGGCCGGGGCGCAGATGCTCGCCGTGCTCTACGGCGTACCCGTGCTGGGGTTCGCCCTGGTGTGGCTGGCCCTGGCGGCCGCGATCACGGTGCGCACCGCGCGCGCCGGGCTGCCCTTCTCGCTCACCTGGTGGAGCTTCACCTTCCCGGTCGGCACGCTGGTCACCGGGGTCACCGGGCTGGCCACCCGGGCCGGCTCGGCCGTGCTGACCACGCTCGCGGTGCTGCTGTACGGGCTGCTGGTGGCCGCCTGGACGACGGTGGCGGCGCGCACCGTCCGCGGCGCCTGGCACGGCCACCTGTTCCTCCCGCCGCCGCGGTGAGGGCCGCCGGGGCGCGGATGCCGCGCCCCGGCGGATGCGCGTCAGTCGCAGCCCACCCCGTCGCCGTCGCGGTCGAGGTCGTAGATGTCCCGGCCCACCACGTAGACCGGACCGTCGACGTACGCGGGGCCGTTGCCGCTGCCGCCCGAGCAGTCGACGTCGCTGGCGATCGGCACGCAGGCCCCGCTGTAGTTCGGGTCGCACTGCCGTGTCTGCTTGGTCCCGACGGCTACCACCTGCGTGACGGGAGCCTTGGTGACCACCGACCGCACCAGCTTCCTCCCGGTCTCCACGCCGTCGGTGAGGGTCACCTGGTACGTGAGGGTCCGGACGCCGGCCACACCCCTGGTCCGGACCTTCGTGGTGCCCTCCGCCAGGGTGGAGTCCTTGACCGTCCTGGTCGAGTAGGCGATCTTCTGGGTCGCCGTGACGGTCCGGATCCGCACCTGCGGGGACGGCGACGGTGACTCGCTCGGCGCCGCCTCGGTCGGGCTGGCCGTCGCCGACGGCGTGGCGAGATCGGCCACCGCGGGAGCGGGTGCGGCGGCCTCCCCGCCGTTCACCGGCGCGGAGGAGGCCGGGGCGGCGTCCTTCTTGTCGGTGCTCGCCGGCGGGTCGGTGACCGCGCCGATGGCCACGCCGCCGCAGCAGCAGAGCACCATGACGCCCGCCGCCACGACGGCGACCCGCGCGCCGCGGGAGAGCCGGCCCCACCAGGACTGCCGCGGCGGCGCCATGGGGTACGGCGGGACCGCGCCGAACTGTGATCCGCTACCCGGCTCACCGTGAACGCTGGTCAGCCGGGTTCAGGTCGGACCGGCGACCGATCACGACGCCCGCGTTCCCGCCACGCCGTCGCCACCGGCCGGGACCCGGGACACCTCAGTCGGAGAAGTCGTCCCGTGCGTCCCGGGCGTCCTGCTGGACGTGCTCGCCGGGTCGCTTGCCCCGGATCTCGTCCTGGCGCCGCACCTGGTCCGCCTCGGACCGTTCGTCCCGGGTCATGTCGCCCAACCGGGCTCGGGCCGGGCCGGCCAGGTCCTCGAGGTCGTCCTTCGCCCGTTCGACGCTCATGCCGCCTCCCGTGTCGTCGTGGGCGCCGTCGCGCCCCACCGGCAGCGGCGTCCCCGGCCGTCGGGAACTGAAACCCGGGCTGGGCGGCCTTCCTCGTCCGTTCCCCAAGCGACGCGAAAAGGGGGCCGGTCCACGCGGGACCGACCCCCTCGACCCTCGGGCCGTTACGGCTTCCAGGAGCCCGCCGTACGCAGGTGGTGCTCGTACTCCAGCGTGCCGTTCTTGTCCTTGACGTCGAAGATGAGCTGGCCGCTGCGCTTGCTGCCGGTGGGCAGGTTGTTGCCCGAGCCCATCAGCTTGCCGCAGCCGGAGAAGGCGCCGCCGACGCCGCTCTCCTCGGCGCCGTCGGTGCCGACCCACTTGAAGAAGAACGGGTTGATCGAGCCGGTGCCCTTGGTGACCTCGGCGGTCACGTCGGCGATCAGGTACATGCCGTTCTTCGGCGCCGGCATGAACTCCTGGCAGGCCTTGTCCTTGGTCCGGAAGTTGCCGACGGTGATCTCGACGGTGCCGTCGTCGTCGACGACGATCAGCTTGTCGCCGGCCGGCATGTTGAAGGTCTCGCCGTCGGTCCTGCCCGGCTCGGGCGTCGCCGACGTGCCGCCGGTCGGGGAGTCGTCGACCGGGTTGCTGTAGGTGACCCCCGGGGTGGGCAGGTTGTCGATGGCGTCCTTGGTCTTCTTCGCGCCGCTGTAGATGGCGAAGATGCCGCCGCCGCAGCAGAGCAGCAGCATGACCGCCAGCACGATGCCGACGGTGATCCAGACGTTCTTGTTGGACTTCTTGGGCGGCGGGCCGAACTGCCCGGGCGCGGGCGGGTACGGCCCGCTCGGCGGGTACGCCCCACCCGGGGGCGGCGGGTACTGCCCGGGCGGCGGCGGGAACGCCGCGGCCGGGGCCGGCGGCGGGTACGGAGGCTGCCCCGCGGCCGGCGGCGGGTACGGCGCCCCGGAGGTGGGCGGCTGCGGCGGGTACGGCGCGCCGGACGTCGGCGGCTGCGGCGCGTACGGCGACTCCGGGGCCGGCGGGTACGGGGCACCCGAGGTGGGCGGCTGCGGAGCACCGGAGACCGGCGGCTGCGGCGCGTACGGGCTGCCGGACACCGGCGGCATCGGCGCGGTGGGGAACGCCTGGGTCGGCGGTTCCTGAGGCTGCTGGTTCGGGTCCTGCGGTCCGAACGGAGGCTGAGGGTGGCTCACCGTACTCCTTGGGCACCTTCGAGATCGTCGGTCGGGACGACGGTACAAGCCGGCGGCAACGCGACCGTCAGGCCCTCACCGGGGTACCAGAACGGCCGCCGTGCGCACCAGTTCGGCGTCCACCGCGAACCGACCGGCTATCGACAGCGGCGGATCGGTCACGGGGGCGGCGGCGAGCCGGGCGGGCGCGATCCGGGCCGTGAACGTGCCCGCGTCGGGGTCGAGGGTGACCCGGGCGTCGGCGAAGTCCAGCCAGGTCCCGACGAGCGGGTGCCAGACCTTGTAGACGGTCTCCTTGGCGCTGAACAGCACGGTCGGCCAGGCCACCCCGGCGGGCAGCCGAACCAGGTCCGCCTCCTCCTCGGGCAGGCAGACCCTTCGGCGTACCCCCGGGGTGAGGTCCCGGTGTCGTTCGGCGTCGAGGCCCACCGCGCGGATCTCGGTGGCGCGGGCGGCGGCGGCCGCGCAGTAGTCCCGGGTGTGGGTGATGGCCCCGACGACGCCGGGTGGCCAGACCGGGGCGCGGTCGGGGGCCGCGGGCACCGGCGTGGCCGGCAGCCCGAGCCCGGCCAGCGCCCGGCGGGCGCACACCCGGCCGGCGGTGAAGTCCCGGCGGCGGCTGGCCACGGCGCGGTCGCCCAGGCAGGCCCACTCGGCCGGGAGCAGCGCGCCGGTCCAGTCCGCGGCGGCGGCCACCGCCACGGCGACCTCGGGCGGCAGTAGGTCCCGCATGACGCGGAAACGTACCGCAACCATGTAACGCCGGAGCGTTTCGGGGCGCTGTTGGGTCGTTGCGGGGAGGCGACCGTCCACTGACGTGTGTCCATTGACGAGAGGATCGGCCGATGACGCCTGGCGCGAAGGCGTCGGAATCACGACCCGGCGAGCACGCCCCCGTGACCCCCGACTGGACCTGTGGCTCCTGCGGCGACGACTGGCCCTGCGCCACGAAACGCCGGCAACTGCTGGACGAGTACCAGGTGGACCGCGCCTCGTTGAGCGTCTATCTCGGCTCCTGCCTGGCCGCCGCCACGCAGGACCTGCGCGCCGCCCCGGTCTCCTCGCTCCAGGACCGGTTCATCGGCTGGGTGCCGCGCGGCCCGCGTACCTTCTGAGCCGCGCTTCCGGCGGCCGCCGCGTCGGGTTCGCGGCGGCCACCGGTCGCGGGCTCAGGGGCGGCGGGGCCGGCGGGTCACGGCGAAGCCCACGACGCCCGCCACGGCGGCGAGCACGCCGCCCACGCCGGTCCACACCCACCGGGAGCCGGGCTCCGGCAGCCAGCCGATGAGGCCACCTTCCTCCTCGGCGACCGGCTCGGGGGCGGGCTCGGCGGTGAGCACCTGGCCGGCCCGGGTGTTCGGCACCAGCGGCGCCTCCAGTTCCCCGTCGTCGCCGGACCCGCCGCCCTCGGTGTCCGCGCCGACCAGCAGGTCCACCTCGACCGGCAGGCCCAGGTCGGGCTCGGGCAGGTCGGTGACCGAGAGCCGGAGGTAGTAGGTGCCGGGCAGCGGGTCGCCGGACCACGGTTCCGCCCAGGGCCGGACCCGGCGCAGCGTGCAGCCGAGGGCCACGCTTGTCGCGGTCGCCGCCGCGGTCGGGGTCTGCGCGCCGGCCGTGCACGCCTGGCGGCGGCGCAGCCCGTCGAAGACGTCGACGGTCCAGGTGGACGCGCCGGTGCGCGCCTTCGGGAAGGCGACCGTCGCGGTGACCTCGTGGACCTGGCCCGCCTCCGCCCGGAACGACCAGTAGAGGTGGTCGCCGGTGGAGGCGTCCACCCGGACCGGCTGGCCGGGGGTGATCGGGGTGGCGGTCAGGAACGAGGTGCCGGCCTTGGTGACGGTGGCCGCGCCCGGCGACGGGGTCGGCGCCGCCGCGGCGGCCCCCGGGGCGAGGGCGAGCCCGGCGGCGGCCAGCGCCGCCGCGGAGCGGATCAGTGTACGCATCCTCAGTTCTCCCTCCACGTGGCCACCCACCAGCGGGTGAGCAGCCCGGCGACGAGCCCGGTGACCAGCCCGGCCAGGGTGAGCAGGAGCAGCAGCGCCCAGCCCCGGCCGAGGTCCGGTCCGTCCGGGGCGGGGGACGCGGCGACCACGTCCACGGTCAGCTCCACCGGCATGCCCGGGGTGACCTGGGTGCCCGGGCGCGGGGCGAACGAGTTGCTGACCACCAGGCAGACGGTCCGCGCGGGCTGTACCCCGCTCGGGGCGGGGGCGGGGCTCGCCTCCTCGGCGGCCGACCAGCGCAGCCCGGCGGAGACCACGTCGGTACGCCCGCTGCCCGCGTCGACCCCCCGGACGAGTTCCCGCCCGTCCGGCGCGGTGGCCCGCAGCAGCACGCCGTAGTCGGGGTTGACCGGGCGGTCCAGCGCGACGCTCACCGAGGCGCGCAGCTCCTGCCCGGGGCGCACCGGCACCCGGTACCAGCGGTGCTCGGCGAACGCCTCCCGGTCGGTGTAGACGCCGGGGGCGAGCAGCGGCGCGTTGTCGCACCCGGCCGACCCGCCCACCACGGTCGGGGTGGCGGTGTACGTGTCCCGGGCCCGGTCCACCAGCTGCTTGATCCGCCCGGTCAGCTCGTCGGCGCTCTGCGCCGCGGTGTAGGTGCCGCCGGTAGCACCGGCGATGCAGAGCAGCTGCCGGCGGACCTTCTCGTCCGGGGCCAGGCCGAGCGTGTCGACGACAAGCCTGGTGCCCTGGGCGGCCAGCTCGCGGGCCACCTCGCAGGGGTCGGGCGGGGCGCAGGTGTCCTCGCCGTCGGTGATCAGCACGATCCGCCGGGCTGTGCTGCCGGTGCCCAGGTCCTGCGCGGCGGAGCGGAGCGCCAGCCCCACCGGGGTGAAGCCGGTCGGGCGCAGCGTGGCGACGGCGGCCTTGGCCTGCGTACGGTCCACCGGACCGACCGGCACGATCTGCTGGGTGTCCAGGCAGCCCTGCTTCTTGTCCTTGCCGCGGTAGGTGGCGCCGAGCACCCGGATGCCGAGCTGGGTCTCGTCCGGCAGCGCGTCGACCACCTCGTTGAACGCCTGCTGGGCGACGGAGATCCGGCTGCGCCCGTCGATGTCCCGGGCCCGCATCGAGCCGCTGACGTCCAGGACCAGTTCGACCTTGGGCGGCTCGGCGGGGGGTTCCGCGGTCTCGTCGTCGGCCGCGGCGGGCGGCGTACCGATCAGCGCGGTCGTCGCCAGCAGTCCGAGAAGGACGGCCGCCGATCGTCTCTTGTTGATCACCGGGCGAAGTGTAGTGAGATCCACAATGGAAGATCATCCGGGTCGGGTGATCGAGGCAGGTCGATGCGAGAGGCGGCATGATCAGGTCTTGCGCGGCGCTTCGCGGGCGCGGCCGTGGATAGTAAGGAATTCGTAATGTTTTCCCTGCGTGACCCACCGTAAGGTGCCCGATGTAAACCTTTTGTGGGGTGGCGCATTCGTCGGAAATCTGACCCCACTCGACCCGTTGTGCCAGTGCCGCACTGTGGTTAAGCTCTGTCTTGCGCGCCCCAATCGCCCGCTTCCCCCGTGGCAGGCGATCGGGGCGCGCTTTTTCGTGCCCGGGCCCGGGCACCTGCACCGGCACCAGACCGGCCCGTGATCGCAATCGGTTTTCCGACCCGGCGGGTGCCCCCGCCGGGTCCACGCCGGTCAGATCCAGCGACCGTCCAGCCACATCCGGGCGGACCAGTCCGCGTAGGCCATCAGCCGGCCCACGAAGATCGGGTAGAAGTAACCGAAGCAGAGGGCGACAAGCAGCACGTACGCGCCCGCGATGATCCCGCCCACCAGGCGGCGGTCGGAGGTGTCCTCCGTGCTCGGTGGCGCCGCCGTGCCGACGGCCGGGGCCGGCGAGATGATCGCGCCGAGCACGTAGACCACCGCCAGCACCAGGAACGGCACGGCCGGCGCGGCGTAGAACGAGAACATCGTGCGGCCGTCGAGGGCGAACCAGAACCAGGGCAGCAGGCCGGCGGCCACGCTGAGCAGGATCGCCCCGGCCCGCCAGTCCCGCCGGGCCAGCCCGAGCCAGACCGTCGCGGCCAGCGCCGGCAGGAACGACCACCAGAGCAGCGGGGTGCCCAGCAGCAGGATCTCCGAGGCGCAGCTCGGCGCGCCGCAGTTGCCGTCGCCGGACCAGTAGAAGGCGACCGGCCGGCCGAGCAGCAGCCACTGCCACGGCCACGACTGGTACTTGTGCGGGTCGTCGAGCTGAGTGTGGAAGCCGTACGCGGCCTTGTGGTATTCCCACAGGTTGATCAGCGGCCCGATGACCGGGGTGTCGCTCAGGCCCGGGGTGTTCGGGTAGCGGCTGGCCAGGCGGTAGTAGCCGTCGTCGCCGAGCAGCCAGCCCGACCAGGTGAGCACGTAGGTGACGACCATCAGCACGCCGGCCGCCAGGAGCCACGGCAGCTCGTCCAGCAGGGCGTCCCGCCACGGGCGGCGGACCCCGGCCGAGCGGCGGACGCCTACCTCCCAGAGGAGCACCAGGAGCGCGAAGGCCGGGACGAAGTAGAGGCCGCTCCACTTCACCGCGCACGCGCAGCCGAGCAGCACGCCGGCGGCCAGCCGCCACCACGGCCAGTCCCGCCAGGTCGACGGCGGCCGGCCGGCCCGCCCCGGCAGCGACGGGTCGAGCCCCGCCTCCAGCGCCCGCGTCCAGCGCCGCCGCCGGGCGTCCCGGTCGAGCACCAGGGCGCCGAACGCGGCAAGCACGAACAGCAGCAGGAAGATGTCGAGCAGGGCGGTGCGGGAGAGCACGAAGTGGAAGCCGTCCAGGGCGAGCAGTAGCCCGGCCGCGCAGCCCAACGTGGTCGACCGGAACATCCGCCGGCCGATCCGCACCAGCAGCAGCACCGACAGGGTGCCGGCGACGGCCGCCGCGAAGCGCCAGCCGAACTCGGGGGCGGTGGTCATGAGGTGCCCCGGCACGGAGATCTTCGTCTCCGCGTCCTGGTAGCCGAAGGCCCACTCGCCGAGGCCGATGAGCCACTTGCCCAGCGGCGGGTGCACCACGTACGACGGGCCGTTGTCCTTGTAGTTCCACTCGACGCCGCGGTCGATCAGCCCGTACGCGTCGCGGGCGTAGTAGATCTCGTCGAAGATCTTGCCGTTGGGGCCGCTCAGCCCGACGAAGCGCAGGATCGCCGCGATCGCCACCACGACCCCGGTGGCCAGCCACGCCTGCCCCCGGCCGAGGTGGGCGTCGACCGTGTCGAGCCGTCGCCGGACGATCGCCGGGATCCGGCCACGGCCGCCGCTCGTCGCGGGGCCGGCGGCCCGGTCGGCGGGGGTCGGCTCGTCGGCGGACCCGCCCGCGTTCGCGCTCTGTGCTGTCGACGCACTCGTCACCCGGCGATCGTAGGCTGCGAAGGTGCCCGGTGGCGCCCGTCGTCTCCGAGATTGGTACGGCCGTCGATGAAGGAGCGCACGTCGTGGGTGAAATGTCCGAGGTTGGCCGCCTGGTGCTGCTCGGCGCGCCGCTGGGCAACCCGGCCGACGCGTCCGCCCGGTTCCGGGAGGTGCTCGCCACCGCCGACGTGGTCGCCGCCGAGGACACCCGCCGGCTCACCCGGCTGGCCCGGGACCTGGCGGTGACCGTGCCCGGCCGGATCGTCTCCTACTTCGAGGGCAACGAGGAGCGGCGTACCCCGGAACTGGTCGACGTGCTCGCCGCCGGCTACACGATCGCGCTGGTCACCGACGGTGGCATGCCCAGCGTCTCCGACCCCGGCTACCGCCTGGTCCGGGCCGCCCTCGACGCCGGGATCCCGGTCACCGCGGCCCCCGGGCCGAGCGCCGTCACGACCGCCCTGGCGCTGTCCGGGCTGCCCTGCGACCGGTTCTGCTTCGAGGGCTTCCTGCCCCGCACGCCCGGCGCCCGCCGGTCCCGGCTGCGCGCGCTCGCCGCCGAGGAGCGCACCCTGGTGCTCTTCGAGGCGCCGCACCGGATCGCCGGGGCGCTCGCCGACCTGGCCGAGGCGTTCGGCCCGGACCGGCCCGCCGCGCTCTGCCGCGAGCTGACCAAGACGTACGAGGAGGTGGTCCGCCGGCCGCTTGGCGAACTGGCCGAGTGGGCCGCGGCGGGCGAGCCGCGCGGCGAAATCACACTGGTCGTGGCCGGGGCGCCGCCGGCCGCGGCCGTCCGGCCCGACGACGACACGCTGCGCGCCGCGGTGGCCGCGCGGGAGGCGGCCGGGCTGTCCCGGCGCGACGCCATCACCGAGGTCGCCACCGAGTTCGGGCTGCGCCGCCGCGAGGTCTACACGGTTGTGCACAGCTGAGGCACGGCTACCAGGCCGCGCCCAGGAAGCCGACGGTGATCAGCAGCGGGCCGGCCAGCGCCACACCCACCGCCCAACGGCGTTGCCGGGGGTCCGGCAGCCGGGTCGCGCCGGTCCACCGGGCGATCCCGGCGGCGCAGCCGGCCACCAGCAGCAGCCCGAGCAGCCAGCGCAGGTGCCGGCCGGCGCCGGCGTCGGCGTAGGCGGTGCGGCCGGCCGGCCCGGTCATCCGGGCGGGCAGCACCGAGCCGGTGGCGCTGCGCTCGGCCGGGACGCCGCTGACCCGGACACCGTGGGCCAGGAAGCGCTGGCCGTCGGCCAGGAAGAGCCCGCGGCAGCGCTGGGTCAGCCCGCCGCCGGTGCAGTCGGTGATCACCGCCGTGCCGTTCGTCCCGTGTCCCACGGCCAGCCAGAACGGCCCGGCGCTCACCCAGGCGAAGAACGCGGCCAGCAGGGTCAGAGACAGCAGCACGGACAGGCCGCTGACCGGGTCCGGGGGACGGACCGGCCGCTCGCGCCGGGACGCCGTCCGGCGGCGCGGCCAGCGGCCGGCCCGCCGCTGCGGCTCCTCCCGCAGCGGGGTGCCGTCCCAGTGCACCTCCTCGATCGGTGCCCAGGCGGTCCCGCCGTCCGCCGGCGCGGAACGCCGGTGCCAACGCGGCTGCCGGACCGGCACCCGGCGGGGGACGGCGTCCACCGGCGCCCCGGTGGTCGGCTCCACCTCCACCGGAGGATCGGCGGGGTCCAGCCGGGGCTGGGGAGCGACCGACGCGCCGCGCGCCGGGGTCCGCCGCGCGGCCTCCCCGGCCGCCGGCGCGGAGGACCCGCCCGGCCCGGGCGCCGCTGGTCTGCTGGTCACGCCGTTCATTTGACACCGGCGGGCCGGGCCAGCCGGGCAGCTCAGGCCGCGTGTCGGCGACAAATCGGACGTACGGCCGGGTGCGGCCGGTGGGACGCGCCCTATTGGTTCGCGGGTCGCCCGCGGCACTCACTAGGCTTGACGCTCATGAGTCACGTTCTCGCCGCGGTCGCCTGGCCCTACGCCAACGGCCCGCGCCACATCGGCCACGTATCCGGATTCGGCGTTCCCTCCGACGTCTTCGCCCGGTACATGCGGATGGCCGGTCACGACGTGCTCATGGTCTCCGGCACCGACGAGCACGGCACCCCGATCCAGGTGCAGGCCGACGCCGAGGGGGTCACCCCGCGCGAACTGGCCGACCGGTACAACCGGGTGATCGCCGAGGACCTGCGGGCGCTGGGGCTGTCGTACGACCTGTTCACCCGGACCACCACCCGCAACCACTACGCGGTGGTGCAGGAGCTGTTCGAGGGTCTGCACCGCAACGGCTACATCGTCCCCAAGGTCACCACCGGGGCGATCTCCCCGTCCACCGGCCGCACGCTGCCCGACCGCTACATCGAGGGCACCTGCCCGATCTGCGGCTACGACAGCGCCCGCGGCGACCAGTGCGACAACTGCGGCAACCAGCTCGACCCGGTCGACCTGATCAACCCCAAGTCGAAGATCAACGGCGAGACGCCGGAGTTCGTGGAGACCGAGCACTTCTTCCTGGACCTGCCCGCCCTGGCCGACGCGCTGCGGCAGTGGCTGGACACCCGGGAGGGCTGGCGGCCCAACGTGCTGCGCTTCTCCCGCAACCTGCTCGACGACCTCCAGCCCCGAGCCATCACCCGCGACCTGGAGTGGGGCGTGCCCATCCCGCTCGACGGCTGGCGCGACCGGCCCGACAAGCGGATCTACGTCTGGTTCGACGCGGTCATCGGCTACCTGTCCGCGTCCATCGAGTGGGCCCGCCGCACCGGCGACCCGGAGGCGTGGCGGAAGTGGTGGTCCGCCGACGGCGAGGGCAAGGACGCCCGGGGCTACTACTTCATGGGCAAGGACAACATCGTCTTCCACTCGGTGATCTGGCCGGCGCTGCTCGGGGGCTACTCCGGCGAGGGCTCCCGGGACGGCGAGCCGGGCGCGCTGGGCCGGCTCAACCTGCCCACCGAGGTGGTCTCCAGCGAGTACCTGACCATGGAGGGCCGCAAGTTCTCCTCCTCGCGCAAGGTGGTCATCTACGTCCGCGACTTCCTGGAGCGGTACGACGCCGACGCGCTGCGCTACTTCATCGCGGTGGCCGGCCCGGAGAGCAACGACACCGACTTCACCTGGGCCGAGTTCCTCCGCCGCAACAACGACGAGCTGGTCGCCGGCTGGGGCAACCTGGTCAACCGGTCCATCTCGATGGCGGCGAAGAACTTCGGGGCGATCCCTCCGGTCGACCCGGCCGGGCTCACCGAGGCCGACCAGGCGCTGCTCGACACGGCCCGGGCGGGGTTCGCCACCGTCGGCGACCTCATCGCCCGGCACCGGCAGAAGCAGGCCATCGGCGAGGCCATGAAGGTTGTCGCCGAGGCCAACAGGTACCTGTCCGAGCAGGCGCCCTGGAAGCTCAAGGGCGAGGACGACAAGCCCCGGATGGGCACCATCCTGCACGTCGCCCTCCAGGTGGTCAGCGACGCCAACACGCTGCTCACCCCGTTCCTGCCGCACTCCGCGCAGAAGATCCACGAGCTGCTCGGCGGCACCGGGGTGCACGCGCCCATGCCGGTGATCGAGGAGGTCGAGGACCTCGACGGCGGGCCGGCGTACCCGGTGCTGACCGGTGACTACACGGTCGGGGCGCGCTGGGAGTCCGTACCCGTGGAGGCGGGCCGGCCGCTCGCGGCGCCGAAGCCGGTGTTCCGCAAGCTCGACCCGTCCATCGTCGACGAGGAACTGGCCCGGCTGGCCGGCTGAGCCGCCCGACGCACGACGCGGCCCCGGGGATGTCCCCGGGGCCGCGTCGTCGGTGGGTCAGGCGCGGGCCATCCTCGGCGCGCCGATGAACTCCATGATCGCCTGGTTGACCTCGCTGGGGTGCGTCCACGGCGTGCCGTGGGGCGCACCCTTCAAGGTGATCATCTGGCAGTTGGGGAGCATGTGCTGCAACCGCTGGCCCGTCACCGGGTACGGCAGCACGTTGTCCTTGTCACCCTGGATGATCAGCACCGGGATGGTGATGTTCGGCAGGTCGCCGCGGAAGTCGGTCAGCCAGGCGTCGACGCTGTCGTAGGTGCCCTTCGCCGACGCCTGCGCGCCGATCTGCCAGTGCGCCCGGTACGCCTCCTCGCTCACCCACTTGCCCTTGGTCTCGCTGTAGTTGAAGAACGCGTCGCAGAACTGCGTCAGGTACGCGAACCGGTCCTGGATGATCGCCTTCTGGAAGCCGTCGAACAGGCTCTTGTCGACACCTTCCGGATTGTCGGCCGTCTTCAGCAGGAACGGCGCCAGCGGGGCCATCAGCACCGCCCGGTCCACCCGGTCCGACCCGTACGCCCCCAGGTAGCGGGTCACCTCGCCGGTGCCCATCGAGTGCCCGATGAGGATCGCGTTGCGCAGGTCCAGCTCGGTCATCAGCACGTCGAGGTCGGCCGCGAAGGTGTTGTAGTCGTAGCCGAACGCCGGTTGGGCGGAGTTGCCGAACCCCCGCCGGTCGTACGTGATCACCCGGTAGCCGGCCGCGAGCAGCGGACCGGACATCTTCTCCCAGGTTGCCCCGTTGAACGGGAAACCGTGGATCAGGACGATCGGCTGGCCGGAGCCGTGATCCTCGTAGTAGAGGTCGATGGGTGCGGAATTCTCCGTACCGACGGTGACGAAAGGCATGTCGGGCTCTCCCCTTGCGGTGCGTCTAGGACGCCCGCGCTTTCCCGGCCCGGCCCCGGTTATGCCGTCCGGTACGGCAGGTCCACCACCCGGTCGTCGGTCAGTTCGGCGCCCGGGGCCCAGGTCTCGTAGACGCCCCGCTCGTGGCACTGCGCCCCGGTCGTGGTCACCGCGTCCGGATCCGGACGGCACAGCCGCAGCCGCAGCCAGCCCGCCTCCTCCCGGAGCACCAGGCAGGGCACCCCACGCCAGGTGGCGTAGCGCAGCCGGCGGGCCGCCGACTCCACCGGGTAGCGGGCCGCCCGGGTCATGGCCAGCACCCGGAACCCGCCGGGCAGGTCGGCCACCGCCTCGTACTCGGCGCCGCCGTACACGCCGACGAGCTGCGTGGAGCGGGGCGCGTCGCCGGTCGGCACGTACTCCTGGTCGGGGGAGACGCCGGGCACCGCGGCGAGCAGGTGCCGCCACTGCGGGCCCACCATGCGCAGCCAGCCCCGCTGCTCGGCCTGGTAGGTGTAGAGCACCACCTCCACCCCCTCCGCCGGGTAGGCGAGCAGGGCGGCGTTCGCCGGCATCGGCAGATCGGCGAAGTCGCGGGTCACGAACTCCGGGACCAGCTGGGCGTTGCTCGGCACGAAGCCCGTGCCCAGCACCGGCGGCCCGAGCCGGTCGCGCGGCGGCAGCGCGGTCAGCCCCTGGTACGCCGGGCCGACCGGCACGTCGTAGTCGGCCGGGTCGGTGGCACGCCAGCGCAGCGCGTACGCCACGTCGCCGCCCTCGGAGTCGCCGCGCAGCACCGCCATCCCCGCCGGTGTGCGCAGGTGCGCCACGTCGTGCTCCCGGTGGCAGAAGCCGTGCGGCAGCCAGCCCCGCACGTAGCCGGCGAGCTGGCGGGCGGAGAGCACCTTCACCATCCGGGTGCCCGGCCGGATCACCGCCGAGCCGCGCACCGCCGCGAGCATCGGGTCGCCGGCCGCGCCCGGCTGCTGGCTGAGCTGGTGCACGTACGCCCAGCCGTGCTGCCGGTGCAGCGGCATCAGCAGCGGCGGGTCGAGGTCCTCGGTCGGCTCGGCCGCGCCGTGCACGGCACTCACCTCGGTGACGTGCACGAACCTCCGCCACGGGTACGCCACCCCGGGCCGGGGCGCCCACTCGAAACCGGGCGCCTCCTCGGCGCTGAACAGCTCGTACGCCGCGCCACGGGCGATCTCCTCCGCCGGGTGGACGCGGCCGTCGTACGTCACGCGCAGCCCGGTCCGCTCGGAGGCGGCCCCGCCGGCCTGGGGAGTGACGGTCACGCCCCGGACCGTAGGCGCGGCAGATGTTGCGCGCGTGAACAGTCGGTGGCGGTCGGGAAACGCCGGCCGCCCACGGTGTGTGATGCTGGCCGCGATGAGCGAGCAGACCGAAACCCGCAAGCAGCGCGCCGCCCGCCGGGCGGGCGAGTTCCCGCCCGCCCCGGAGGCGCTCGCGGTGCCCGTGCTGGACAGCCACACCCACCTGGACATCACGGTCAGCGAGGCCGGGGTTCCCGGCGGTCCGGCCGACGACCCGGTGGCGGCGGCCATCGCGGTGGCCGCCGGTGTCGGCGTGGACCGGCTCGTGCAGGTGGGCGTGGACGTCGAGTCGTCCCGGTGGAGCGCCGACGTCGCCGAGCGCTACGGCGCGGTGCTGGCCACCGTGGCGCTGCACCCGAACGAGGCGCCCCGACTGGCCGACCTGGACGAGGCGCTGCGTGAGATCGAGGCCCTCGCCGGCCGGAGCCGCGTCCGGGGCATCGGCGAGACCGGCATGGACTTCTTCCGCACCGGCGACGAGGGGCGGGCCGCGCAGGAGGAGAGCTTCCGGGCGCACATCGCCATCGCCAAGCGCTACGGCAAGGCGCTTGTCATCCACGACCGGGACGCGCACGCCGACGTGCTGCGGATCCTCGACGACGAGGGCGCGCCGGACACCGTGGTGCTGCACTGCTTCTCCGGCGACGCCGACTTCGCCCGCGAGTGCGTCCGCCGCGGCTACCTGCTGAGCTTCGCCGGCACTGTCACCTTCGGCAGCGCCACGGCGCTGCGCGAGGCCGCCGCGGTGACCCCGCCCGGGCAGCTGCTGGTGGAGACCGACGCGCCGTACCTCACCCCCATGCCGCACCGGGGGCGGCCCAACGCCTCGTACCTGATCCCGCTGACCGTCCGGTTCCTCGCCGAGACCACGGGGACCGACCTCGACGAGCTCTGCGCGGCGATCTCCGCGACCGGCGAGCGCGCGTTCGGGCCGTGGTGAAAGGATGCCCGGCGTGACCGGTCTCCTCGGCCCGGCGGAGATCCGGGAACTCGCCGCGCGGCTCGGCGTGTCGCCGACCAAGAAGCTCGGCCAGAACTTCGTGCACGACCCGAACACGGTCCGCCGGATCGTCACCACGGCCGGGCTCGCCCCGGACGACGTGGCGCTGGAGGTCGGCCCCGGGCTCGGCTCGCTCACCCTGGCCCTGCTCCCGGTGGCCGCGCACGTACACGCCGTGGAACTCGACCCCGCGCTGGCCGCCGCGCTGCCGGAGACCGCCGCCCGGTTCGCCGGCCCGGACGCCGCCCGGCTCACCGTGCACCCCGGCGACGCGCTGCGGGTCACCGCCGGCGACCTGGCCGACCCGGCGCCGACCGCGCTGGTGGCGAACCTGCCCTACAACGTGGCCGTGCCCGTGGTGCTGCACCTCCTCGCCGAGCTGCCCACGCTGCGGCACGGCCTCGTCATGGTGCAGAAGGAGGTCGCCGACCGGCTCGTCGCCGGTCCCGGCTCGAAGGTGTACGGCATCCCGTCGGTCAAGCTCGCCTGGTACGCCCGGTCCCGGGCCGCCGGCAAGGTCCCGCCGAACGTCTTCTGGCCGGTGCCGAACGTCGACTCCGGGCTGGTCGCCTTCACCCGGCGCGAGCCGCCCCGCGCCGACGTACCCCGGCAGGCGGTCTTCGCCGTCGTCGACGCGGCGTTCGCGCAGCGCCGCAAGACGCTGCGCGCCGCCCTCGCGGGCTGGGCCGGCGGCGCGGACCGGGCCGCCGCGGCGCTCACCGCCGCGGGCGTGGACCCCGGCGCCCGCGGCGAGTCACTCACCGTGGAGCAGTTCGCCGCCATCGCCGCGTCGGCCCCGACCGCCCCGGCCGCCGCCCGTTAGGCTGGCGCCGTTGCCCACCCCGCCGAGGAGCTGACCGTGCAGAAGCCGTTCGACATCCGCCTGCGCCCGCGGGACATCGCCCCGTGACCGAGGCCTGGCGACCGGACGACGAGGACGGGCAGCGGCGCGGGGCCAGCGGCCCGGTGAAGGTGCGGGTGCCGGCCAAGGTCAACCTGCACCTCGGGGTGGGACCGCTGCGCCGGGACGGCTACCACGAGCTGAACACCGTCTACCACGCGATCTCCATCTACGACGAGCTGACCGCCCGCCGGGGCGACACCCTCACCCTCACCATGGAGGGCGAGGGCGCCGGCGAGCTGGCCCTGGACGACACCAACCTGGTGATCCGGGCCGCCCACGCCCTCGCCGGCTACGCGGGTGTCCTGCCGCACGCCCGGCTGCACCTGCGCAAGCAGATCCCGCTCGCCGGTGGGCTGGCCGGCGGCAGCGCCGACGCCGCCGCCGCGCTTGTCGCCTGCGACGCGCTGTGGGGCACCGGGCTGTCCCGCGACGAACTGGCCGGCATCGCCGCCGACCTGGGCTCCGACGTGCCGTTCCTGATCCACGGCGGCACCGCGCTCGGCACCGGGCGCGGCGAGGCGGTCAGTCCCGTGCTGGCCCGCCCCACCTCCTGGCACTGGGTGGTGGCCGTCGCCGACGGCGGCCTCTCCACCCCGGCCGCCTACCGGGAGCTGGACCGGCTCCGCGACGCGGGCACCGCGGGCGAGCCGCTGGGCAGCACCGACGGGCTGCTCGGCGCGCTGCGCCAGCGCGACCCCCGGGTGCTCGCCGCCGCCCTCGGCAACGACCTCCAGGCCGCCGCGCTGGCCATGCGCCCGTCGCTGGCCGAGACGCTCAAGGCGGGGGAGGCGGCCGGTGCGCTCGCCGGCCTCGTGTCCGGTTCCGGCCCGACCTGCGTCTTCCTCGCCACCGACGAGGCACACGCCGGGCGGATCGCCGCCGACCTCACGGCCGCCGGCGTCTGCCGGGAGGCCCGGGTCGCGCACGGCCCGGTCGCCGGCGCCCGCGTCGTCTGAGCCCCGCCGCCCGGCCGCGTACCCTTGAGGTGGGCGTCCCGGGCACCGGGGCGCCCTTGATCATGAAAGGTGGGTCAGTGGCCAACATCGTCAACCTGGACCGGGTGTCCAAGGGGTACGGCGCCGCCGGGCCACTGCTCACCGACGTCTCGCTCGGTCTCGACGACGCCGACCGGGTCGGCGTGGTCGGCCTCAACGGCGCCGGCAAGTCCACGCTGCTGCGCCTGCTCACCAAGCAGGAGGACCCCGACGACGGGCGCGTCACCCACCGCCGTGACCTGCGGGTCTCCTGGCTGCCGCAGACCCTGACCCTGGCCCCCGAGGCCACCGTCCGGGACGTGGTGCTCGGCACCGCCTGGCTCGGCGAGAGCATGGGCGCCGAGCACGAGTGGGCCGGCGACGCCGGCGTCCGGGCCATCCTCGACGGCCTCGGCATGCCCCACCTCGGCCTCGACGCGCCCGTCGGGACCATGTCCGGCGGCGAACGCCGCCGCGTCGCCCTCGCCGCCCTGCTGGTCCGCGACGCCGACCTGCTCATCCTCGACGAGCCCACCAACCACCTCGACGTCGGCGGCGTCGACTGGCTGGCCCGGCACCTCGTCACCCGCAAGGGCGCGCTCGTCGTGGTCACCCACGACCGCTGGTTCCTCGACGCCGTCTGCACCACCACCTGGGAGGTCGCCGACCAGACCGTCCGGGCCTACGAGGGTGGCTTCGCCGCCTGGACCCTGGCCCGGGTCGAGCGGCAGCGGGTCGCCGCCGCCACCGAGGCCCGCCGGCAGAACCTGCTCCGCAAGGAGATCGCCTGGCTGCGCCGGGGCGCCCCCGCCCGGACCTCCAAGCCGAAGTTCCGGATCGACGCCGCCAACGCGCTCATCGCGGACGTGCCGGAACCCCGCGACACCATGTCGCTGCAACGGCTCGCCACCGCCCGGCTCGGCAAGCAGGTGTACGACCTCGACCAGGTCACCCTGCACGCCGGCCCCAAGGAGATCCTGCACGGCGTCACCTGGCAGGTCGGCCCCGGCGACCGGGTCGCCATCCTGGGCCGCAACGGCGCCGGCAAGACCACCCTGCTGCGGATGCTCGCCGGGGTGACCCGCCCCGACGGCGGCCGGTTCGCCGCCGGGCAGACCGTACGCCCCGCGTTCCTCTCCCAGGAACTCGCCGAACTCCCCGGCCACCTGCGCGTCCTCGAAGCCGTCGAGGAGGTGGCCCGGCGCGTGCAACTCGGTGACCGGGAGATCAGCGCCGCCCAGCTCGCCGAGGTCTTCGGGTTCGACGACCGGCGGCTCTGGACCCCGGTCAGCGACCTCTCCGGCGGCGAGCGTCGCCGGCTCCAGATGCTGCGGCTGCTCGCCGGCGAGCCCAACGTGCTCCTCCTCGACGAGCCCACGAACGACCTGGACACCGACACGCTCGCCGCGCTGGAGGACCTGCTCGACTCCTGGCCCGGCACCATCGTGGTGGCCAGCCACGACCGCTACCTGATCGAGCGGGTCACCGACGTCGCGTACGGGATGTTCGGCGACGGCCGGCTCGTGCACCTCCCCGGCGGGGTCGACGAGTACCTGGCCCGCGCCGCCGCGGGCGGCGGCCCGGCCCCCGCCGACCTCACCCCCGCCGCGGCCGCGCCGGCCCGCGCGGGCCTGTCCGCCGCCGAGGTACGCACCGCCAAGAAGGAACTCAGCCGGCTGGAACGCCAGATCGCCAAGCTGGAGCAGAAGGAGGCGACGCTGCACGAGCAGCTCGCCGCCAACGCCACCGACTACGCGAAGGTCGCCGAGCTGGACGCCCAGCTCAAGGAGGTCCGCGCCGAGCGGGACCGCACCGAGGAGACCTGGCTGGCCCTCGCCGAGGAGCTGCCGGCCGGCTGACCCGGCCGGGGTGGGGGGTGTGCGGCGTCACTCCCGGGCGTACGGGACAATCGCAGGCGACCCCTTTCCCGTTCGGTCTTGGAGACGCAGAGATGGCCCACACCCCCGTCAACCACCCCGCGCGGCCTGTCTACCGGGCGATCGGCGGGCTCGTTGGTCTGTACTTCGTCGTGTTCGGCGTGCTCGGCATCATCGCCAGCGCCGGCAACGACGTCCTCGCCCGGGACGACACCAAGGTCCTCGGCCAGGGCACCAACCTCGGCTTCTCGATGCTCACGATCCTGCTCGGGGCCGCGATCCTGGTCGGCACCGCGATCGGCCGCAACCTCGACGTGGCGATCAACCAGTGGCTCGCCTACGCCCTGATGGCCCTCGGCCTGGCCGAGCTGGCGTTCCTCCAGACCGACGCCAACATCTTCAACTTCTCGATCCTCACCGACATCGTGGTGCTCACCCTGTCGCTGGTGCTCCTCATGGCCGGCATGTACGGCAAGGTCGGCACCGACGACGAGCACGAGGCCTGGCAGAAGGCCCGCCTGGTGCTCTGACCCGCAGCCCGTTCCCGAAGGCCCGGCGACCGCCGGGCCTTCGGCGTTTCCGGGGACGGGAGCGGCCCGCTCGGGGGACAATTGCGCCAAATCAGTCAGTCGACCGGAGGCTCCCATGGCGCACTTCCCGGTGAACCACCCCGCACGGCCGCTCTACCGGGTGCTGTCCGGGCTCATCGGCCTCTACATCCTGGTCTTCGGCGTCTGGGGGGTCTTCGAGACCTGGGGCAACAGCCTGTTCAGCCGGGAGAGCACCAGCGCCCTCGGCCTCCGCACCAACCTGGCGTTCGCCCTGGTCTCCGTGGTGTTCGGCGCCTTCCTGCTGATCGGCGCGTCCCGCCGCGGCAACCTCGGCCACTACATGAACCTGACCGCCGGAGCCGTCTTCCTGGTCACCGGCATCCTCATGATGGCCGTGCTCCAGACCTCGGCGAACTTCCTCAACTTCTCGATGTCCACCGTGCTCGTCTCGCTGGTGTTCGGGCTGATCCTGCTCGCCACCGGCCTCTACGACAAGGTCGGCACCGACGAGCACGCCGAGGACGAGCGCCGCCGCCGCGAACACCCCATCGCCGAGGCCCACCGCTGAGCCGGCTCAGCCCCGCTTGCGCACCGTGATCAGACCCGGCTTCGCCTCCAGGTGCGACAGGCCGTTCCAGGCCAGGTTCACCAGGTGCGCCGCCACCGTCTCCTTCCGCGGCTTGCGCACCTCCAACCACCAGCGCCCGGTCAACGCCACCATGCCCACCAGCGCCTGCGAGTACAGCTCCGCCAGCTTCGGGTCGTAGCCCCGGCTGGAGAACTCCGCGCCCAGGATGTGCTCCACCTGATGCGCCACGTCGTTCATCACGCTGCTGAAGTTGCCCGTCGCCGACATCAGCGGCGACTCCCGGACCAGCACCCGGAACCCGCTGGTCTCCTCCTCGATGTACGTCAGCAGGGTCAACGCCGCCTGCTCCAGCAACTCCCGCGGATGCCCCGCCGTCAACGCCGTGGTGATCCGGTCCAGCAGCGAGCGGACCTCCCGGTCCACCACCACCGCGTAGAGCCCCTCCTTGCCGCCGAAGTGCTCGTAGACCACCGGCTTGGAGACCTTCGCCCGGGCCGCCACCTCCTCGATCGAGGTCGCGTCGAACCCGCGCTCGGCGAAGATCTGCCGCGCGATCGAGATCAACTGCTCGCGCCGCTGGGTCGCGGACATCCGTACCCGGGAAGGCTTCGCCGCCGGGACGGCCCGCCGGCGGGCGGTGCTGGCGTCGCTGCCGGGAACATCGGTCACCCGGCCCATCCTGCCAAACCCGGCCCGCGTCGATCGACCGGTTACCGCGCCGGCCGGCCGCGCACCCGCCCCGGCTCCACCAGCTTCGCCGTGATCCGCTCCGGTTTCGGCCACCGCACCGACCAGGCCGCGCCCACCTTCTCCAACAGCCAGATCACCCGCGCCGACGGGTCGACCTGGCCCCGCAGCACCCCGTGCCGCGCGCTGGTCGGCTCCGCGTGGTGCAGGTTGTGCCAGCTCTCCCCGAACGACAGCAGCGCCAACGGCCAGAAGTTCGACGCCCGGTCACCCTGCCGCACCGCGAACGGGCGCTCCCCGTAGACGTGGCAGACCGAGTTGATCGACCAGGTGACGTGGTGCAGCAGCGCGATCCGGACCAGCCCGCCCCAGAAGAACGCGGTCAGCGCGCCCTGCCACGACCCGGTGAGCAGCCCGCCCATCGCCGCCGGCCCGAGCACCGAGACCACCACCAGCACCGGGAAGAGCCGGTCGACGCGGCGGGTGATCGGGTCGGCCAGCAGGTCCGGGGCGAACCGCTCCCGGTTCGACAGCTCCCGGTTGAACAGCCAGCCCACGTGCGCGTGGAACAGCCCCCTGGTCAGCCCAGCGATGCTCTCCCCGAACCGCCACGGCGAGTGCGGATCGCCCTCCTGGTCCGAGAACGCGTGGTGCCGCCGGTGGTCGGCCACCCACTGGATGATCTCGCCCTGCACGGCGAACGAACCCGCCACCGCCAGCGCCGCCCGCAGCCAGGGTTTCGCCTTGAACGAGCCGTGGGTGAAGTAGCGGTGGTAGCCGACGGTGATGCCGAGGCCGGACAGCACGTACCAGAACCCGGCCACCAGCACGTCGGTCCAGCCCAGCCAGCCGCCCCAGGCCACCGGCACGGCGGCCAGCAGGGCGAGGAACGGAACGACCACGAAGGCCCACAGGGCGATCAGGATGCCGGGGGACTGGTGACCCTGGGTCAGCGGCTTCGGCCCGCTGTCCGGGCCGGTCAGGGTGGTCGACATGGCACCTCCCAGTGGTACGGGCTACGCCTACGTCACCGTAAACAGGAGCGCTCTAGATCGCAGCGGACACGTGGATCCGTCGATGGCGGACCTGTCGTACGCCCGTCCTAACCTGCCGACGTGACCGACCCGCTCGCCGCCGAGGCGCGCCGCCTGCGCGTCGAGGAACAGCTCTCCGTCCAGCAGATCCGGGCCCGGCTGGGCATCGGCCGGGATCGGGCGTACGCGCTGCTGCGCGGCGTGCCACCACCTGAATGGACCCGGCGGCCCCGGGCTCGCGACGCGACCCGCGCCGAGGCGGAGCGGCTACGGGCGGCGGGGCGGTCGGTCAACGAGATCGCCGAGCAGCTCGGCGTCGCGAAGTCGACGGCCTACCAGTGGGTCCGGCACCTGCCGTTGAATCCGGACGAGGCGACGGCCCGGCGCCGGCGGGCGCATTCGAAGGCGATGACGGACGCGCGGTGGGGCGCGTACCGGGAGGCGCGGGACGCGGCCCAGGCCGCCGAACACCAGCGGGCCGCCGGCGTGGTCGGCGGGCTCGACGAACGCGACCTGCTGGTGCTGGGCGCGGCGATCTACTGGTGCGAGGGAAGCAAGTCGAAGCCGTGGCGTGCGCAGGATCGCCTGGAGTTCGTCAACAGTGACCCCGGCCTGCTGGCGCTGTTCCTCAGGTTCCTCGAGGTGTGCGGCGTCGACCCGGCGGTGCCGACCTACCGGGTGAGCATCCACGAGTCGGCCGACGCGGAGGCGGCGGTCCAGTGGTGGGTGGAACGGCTCCGGTTGCCCCCGGACCGGTTCCGGCGGTCGGTGCTCAAGCGGCACAACCCGACCACGGTGCGCCGGAACACCGGCGACGGCTACCACGGCTGCCTCGTGATCACCGTGCCGCGCAGCCGCGCGCTCTACTGGCGGATCGAAGGTATGATCGCCGAGCTGTTCCGGATCGCGGACGAAACGCGGACCCGAAATGACGGGCCGTAGGTCTTGACACGGCAATGGGGTGTGGGGTAACGGCAACCCGCAGGCCTTTGGAGCCTTGAGCTCCTGGTTCGAATCCAGGCACCCCAGCTCGCCCTGTCGGATCCCACGCGTGATGACGGCATTTGTGTGGCCGGATGCGAATTGCAGCGAGCCGCGTGGTTAGCATGGCCGCGAGACTGTCGCCGTCCCGACGGGAGCCACGTCGTGCCCCAGCCCCACCTCCGCACCGTTGTCGTGCTCGCCGCCGGTGAGGGCAAGCGGATGAAGTCGGCCCTGCCCAAGGTGCTGCACCCGCTGCTCGGTCGTACCCTGCTCGGTCACGTGCTGGCCGCGGCCGCGCCGCTGGGCGCGGACCGCACGGTGGTCGTCGTCGGCCACGGCGCCGACCAGGTGGGCGCGCACCTCGCCGAGGTCGCCCCGGGGGCCACCCCGGTGCTCCAGGCGCAGCAGCTCGGCACGGGGCACGCGGTGCGGATCGCGCTGGACGCGGTCCCGGAGGCCGCCGGCACGGTCGTGGTGATCAACGGGGACGTGCCGCTGCTGCGGCCGGAGACCGTGGCGGCCCTGGTCGAGGCACACGAGGGCGCCGGCGCGGCGGCGACCGTGCTGGCCGCCGAGGTGCCCGACCCGACGGGCCTGGGCCGGATCGTGCGGGACGCGCAGGGGCGGCTGGCGGCGATCGTCGAGGAGCGTGACGCCACCCCGGAGCAGCGCGCGCTGCGGGAGATCAACGCGGGCATCTACGCGTTCGACGTGGCGCGGCTGCGGGACGCGCTGGGCAAGCTCTCCACGGACAACGACCAGGGCGAGGAGTACCTGACCGACGTCTTCGGCCTGCTGCGGGACGCGGGGGAGCCGGTGGCGGTGCACTGCGCCGCCGACCACGTGGAGACGCTGGGCTGCAACGACCGGGTCGAGCTGGCGGCGCTGCGGCGGCTGCTGCGGGACCGGGTGAACGAGGGCTGGATGCGGACCGGGGTGAGCATCCTGGACCCGCACACCACCTGGATCGACGTGACGGTGACCGTCGAGCGGGACGCGGTGATCGACCAGAACACCCAGCTCCAGGGCGCGACGGTGGTCGGCGCGGGGGCGCTGGTCGGGCCGGACACCACGCTGGTGGACACGACCGTGGGCGCGGGCGCGAGCGTGGTGCGCAGTCACGCGGTGGGCGCCGAGGTGGGTCCGGAGGCCAGCGTGGGGCCGTACGCCTACCTGCGGCCGGAGTCGCGGCTGGGCCGCAAGGCGAAGGTCGGCACGTTCGTGGAGACGAAGAAGGCCGCGATCGGTGAGGGCTCGAAGGTGCCGCACCTGTCGTACGTGGGTGACGCGACGATCGGCGAGCACAGCAACATCGGCGCGGCGACGGTGTTCGTGAACTACGACGGGGTGAAGAAGCACCACACGACCATCGGCAGCCACGCGCGCACCGGGGCGGACAACATGTTCGTGGCGCCGGTGCGGGTGGGCGACGGGGCGTACACGGCGGCCGGCTCGGTGATCATCGCGGATGTGCCGCCGGGCGCCATGGCGGTGGCCCGGGGCCAGCAGCGCAACGTCGAGGGTTGGGTGCTGCGCAAGCGGTCCGGCACGGCGGCCGCGGAGGCGGCGCAGCGGGCCCGTGAGGGTGCGTCGGAATCCGGCGGAGCCGCAAGCGAAGGTGACTGAATCCACGGGGGGCCGGAGACGGTGGGAGGACCGGTGAACGCGGGGGATACTGCAACCGAATAGTCCCCGGCTCACCGCCGCCGGGAACCACCGACATACGGGAGCAGACGGGCCCATGGGCAGCATCGTCGCCGAAAACCGCAAGAGCCTGATGCTCTTCTCCGGACGGGGTTTTCCGGAGCTGGCCAAGGAGATCGGTGAGGTGCTCGGCGTCGCGCCGACGCCCTCCGACTCGTACGATTTCGCCAACGGCGAGATCTTCGTGCGCTTCAAGGACTCGGTACGCGGTTCGGACGCCTTCGTGGTGCAGTCCGTGACGCACGGGGTCAACACCTGGGTCATGGAGACCCTGATCATGGTCGACGCGCTGAAGCGTGGTTCGGCCAAGCGGATCACCGTGGTCCTGCCGTTCTATCCCTACTCGCGGCAGGACAAGAAGCACCGTGGCCGGGAGCCGATCTCGGCCCGGCTGGTGGCCGACCTGCTGAAGACGGCGGGCGCGAACCGGATCCTGACGGTGGACCTGCACACCGCGCAGATCCAGGGCTTCTTCGACGGCCCGGTGGACCACCTGTTCGCCATGGACGTGCTGGCCGAGTACGTGGAGCACAAGTACGCGGGCCGACCGATGACGGTGGTGGCGCCGGACTCGGGCCGGGTGCGGGTGGCGGAGCGGTGGACGGACCGGCTGGGTGGTTGCCCGCTGGCGTTCATCCACAAGACCCGGGATCCGCTGAAGCCGAACCAGGTGGTGGCGAACCGGGTGGTCGGTGAGGTCGAGGGCCGGGTGTGCCTGATCGTCGACGACATGATCGACACGGGTGGCACGATCACGAAGGCCGCCGACATCCTCAAGGAGCAGGGCGCGGCGGAGATCGTGGTGGCCTCGACCCACGCGCTGCTGTCCGACCCGGCGACCGAGCGGCTGAAGAACAGCCCGATCAGCGAGGTCGTGGTGACCAACACGCTGCCGCTGCCGCCGGAGAAGCAGCTCGACAAGCTGACCGTGCTGTCGATCGCCCCGCTGCTGGCGCGGGCGATCCGGGAGGTCTTCGACGACGGTTCGGTGACCACCCTCTTCGGTGGCCTGAGCTGAGTTCCGGCGCCCGCCGGTGGCGGCCGTCGCGGACGGCCGCCACCGGCGGGAAGTTCGGTCGTTGAGGTGTGGCCGGCGGTGATGTGGGGACTGCCGGATGGCTCGGAAATCGCTCGGGTAGACTGGTGCGGTTGCCACGGCGAGGGTGCCCGGCGGGCCGCTGAAAAGCACCGCACGGAGGCGCCGTCATCGACGCGGTGCTCCGGGCGGTCGTTCATGACCTTGAGCCCCAGCGAGCCCCTCGCCCAGCACCGCCAGACGACAAGCCGCCGCAGCGAAGCATCAGGAGTTTCCCCGTGTCCGAGGTAAAGATCAGCGCCGAGCCCCGTACCGAGTTCGGCAAGGGTGGTGCCCGTCGTACCCGCCGGGCCGGCAAGGTGCCCGCCGTGCTGTACGGCCACGGCGAGAAGCCCAAGCACATCGCGCTCCCGGCGCGTGAGTTCGCCGCCGCGATCCGCAAGGGTGGCGCGAACCAGCTCTTCGCGATCGAGGTGAGCGACGGCACCCAGGTGCTGGCGCTGCCGAAGGCGATCCAGCGTGACCCGATCAAGGACACCTTCGAGCACGTGGACCTGCTGCTGGTCCGCCGGGGCGAGAAGGTCACCGTCGAGGTCCCGGTCCAGCTGACCGGTGAGGCCGCGAAGGACACCCTGATCGTGCACGACCACGACACCCTCTCGGTGACCGCCGACGCCACCAAGGTGCCGGACCACCTGGAGGCGTCGATCGAGGGCGCCGAGGCCGGCACCCAGATCACCGCCGCCGACGTCGAGCTGCCGGCCGGTGTCGAGCTGGTCGCGGACGCGGAGATGCCGGTCGCCTCGGTGACCGCCGCTCCGACCGCCGAGCAGCTCGAGGCCACCCTGCCCGAGGTCGAGGTCGCCGAGGAGGAGGCCGAGGCCGAGGTCGGCGAGGAGACCGCCGAGGGCGAGGAGGGCACTCCGGCCGAGGGCGAGCCGGCTGCCGAGGAGCCGAAGACCGAGGCCTGATCGGCCCGCAGGCTGTGCGACAGGCGTCCCCGGTTCCCGGGGGCGCCTGTCGGCGTATCGGAGGCGGGTCGTGGGGGAGAGCGGAAGGGACGTGGCGTGACGGACGAGGCGGGGCCGTGGCTGGTGGTCGGCCTGGGCAACCCCGGTCGGGAGTACGCGGGCAACCGGCACAACGTCGGCTTCATGGTGGCCGAGCTGCTGGCCGGCCGGGTGGGCGGTAAGTTCGGCCGGCACAAGCGGGCGATGGCCGAGGTGGCCGAGGGGCGGCTGGGTTTCGGTGGCCCGAAGCTGGTGCTGCTGAAGCCGCTGACCTACATGAACCTCTCCGGCGGCCCGGTGGTCGCGCTGGCGCAGTTCCACAAGATCCCGCCGGAGCGGGTGATCGCGGTGCACGACGAGCTGGACATCCCGTACGGCCAGCTGCGGGTGAAGTGCGGCGGCGGCGAGGGCGGCCACAACGGCCTGCGTTCGATGTCGAAGTCGCTGGGCACGAAGGACTACGTGCGGGTGCGGTTCGGGATCGGCCGGCCGCCGGGCCGGCAGGATCCGGCGGACTACGTGCTGTCGGACTTCTCCTCGGCCGAGCGCAAAGAACTGGAGTTCGTGGTGGACCGGGCGGCGGACGTGGTGGAGTCGGTGGTCGCCAAGGGCGTGGAGCCGACGCAGAACCTGTACCACGGAGCCTGAGGCGCGGGCGGGGCGTGCCGGGCCGGTCGCGTCCGGCCCGGTAGTCTGCGCCTTTCTGGCGTGCGAAGGCGGGCGACGGGAGCGGGAACGGCATGGGCAGTCCTCCGATGATCGACGGCGCGTTCGCCCGGTGGTTGGCGGCGCGGGCGGGGCAGGCGCTGATGGGCCTGCGCGCGGAGCTGGGCTTCGCCGACGCGGGGGCGCTGAAGTCGGCCGGGGACAAGGTCTCGCACGACCTGATCCGCACCGAGCTGGCGAAGTGGCGGCCGGCGGACGCGGTGCTGTCGGAGGAGGACGAGGGTTCCCGGCTGGCCTGGACGGCCGAGGTGAGCGGCGACGCGGTGTCCCGGCTGAACGCCGACCGGGTGTGGATCATCGACCCGCTGGACGGCACCCGGGAGTTCGCCGAGGAGGGCCGCTCGGACTGGGCGGTGCACGTGGCGCTCTGGGCGCGCAGCGCGCCGACGCCGCACGGCCTGGTGGCGGGGGCGGTGGGGCTGCCGGCGCAGCACCGGGTGCTGGGCACGGACTACCCGCCGGCGTACCCGCCCATGACCCTGGAGGCGGCCACGGCGGGCGGCGGCAGGACCATCCGGTTGGCGGCCAGTCGTAGCCGTCCGCCGGTTTTCCTGTCCGATCTGGCAGAGGACATCGGCGCGCATCTGGTTCCGATGGGCTCGGCGGGCGCGAAGATCGCCGCTGTGGTCACCGGGGAGGTCGACGCGTACATCCACGCGGGCGGTCAGTACGAGTGGGACTCGGCCGCTCCGGTCGCTGTGGCGACGGCCACCGGACTGCACGCTTCCCGGATCGACGGATCTGCGCTGAAATACAACGAGGCCGACCCGCGCCTGCCGGACCTGCTGGTCTGCCGCAAGGATCTCGCCAGCCGGTTGCTTGCAGCGCTGCAGAGGCATTCCGGGTAGCCTGAGCGTTCTTCTTCACGAGTCCGACCGGAAAGGTCTGGAATTCCGATGTGCGGATCCGAGCGAATCGAGTTCGTGTCATGACGGCCCCCGCCGCGTACCAGGTGTCCCACCTGGACGCCCTCGAGGCGGAGAGCATCTTCGTGATGCGCGAGGTCGTCGCCGAGATGGAGCGGCCCGTGCTGCTCTTCTCGGGCGGCAAGGACTCGATCGTGATGCTCCGGTTGGCCCAGAAGGCGTTCGCCCCGGCCAACATTCCCTTCCCGGTGATGCACGTCGACACCGGGCACAACTTCCCCGAGGTTCTCGAATACCGGGACCAGCGCGTCGCGGAGCTGGGTCTCCAGCTCATCGTGGCCAGCGTGCCGGAGGCCCTGGCCAAGGGGCTGGTGCGCGAGTCGGCCGACGGCATGCGCAACCGGATCCAGACGCCGGTGCTGCTCGACGCGGTGGAGAAGCACCGCTTCGACGCGCTGTTCGGTGGCGCCCGCCGGGACGAGGAGAAGGCCCGGGCCAAGGAGCGGGTGTTCAGCTTCCGCGACGAGTTCGGCCAGTGGGACCCGAAGAACCAGCGCCCCGAGCTGTGGGCGCTCTACAACGGCCGGCACCACCCGGGCGAGTCGATCCGGGTGTTCCCGCTCTCCAACTGGACCGAGCTGGACGTCTGGCACTACATCGCCCGGGAGCGGATCCCGCTGCCGTCGATCTACTTCGCGCACGAGCGCGAGGTGATCGAGCGCGACGGCATGCTCTACGCGGTCAACGAGTTCTTCCGGGGCCGCGCCGGTGAGCAGCCGTTCAAGGCCCAGGTCCGGTACCGGACCGTGGGTGACGCCTCCTGCACCGCGGCGGTCCGCTCGGACGCCGACACGGTGGAGAAGGTCATCGAGGAGGTGGCCGCCACGCGGATCACCGAGCGCGGCGCGACCCGCGGCGACGACCGGGTCAGCGAGGCCGCCATGGAGGACCGCAAGCGGGAGGGCTACTTCTGATGAGCGTCGAGACTGTTGCGCCGGCCGAGGCCGACGCGTCGGCCCGGCCGATGGACCTGCTGCGGTTCGCGACCGCCGGGAGCGTCGACGACGGCAAGTCGACACTGATCGGCCGGCTGCTCTACGACACGAAGTCGCTCTTCACCGACCAGCTCGCCGCCGTCGAGGCGGTCAGCGCGGCCCGGGGCGACGAGTACACCAACCTGGCGCTGCTCACCGACGGCCTGCGCGCCGAGCGGGAGCAGGGCATCACCATCGACGTGGCGTACCGCTACTTCGCCACGCCGCGGCGGAAGTTCATCATCGCCGACACCCCGGGGCACATCCAGTACACCCGGAACATGGTCACCGGCGCCTCCACGGCTGACCTGGCGCTGATCCTCGTGGACGCGCGCAAGGGCCTGGTGGAGCAGTCCCGCCGGCACGCGTTCCTCTGCTCGCTGCTGCGGGTGCCGCACCTGGTCCTCTGCGTGAACAAGATGGACCTGGTCGACTGGTCGCAGGAGGTGTTCGAGCAGATCGCCGACGAGTTCACCGCGTTCGCCGCGAAGCTCGACGTGCCGGACCTGACCGTGGTGCCGATCTCCGCGCTCCAGGGCGACAACATCGTCACCCGCTCGGAGAACATGCCCTGGTACGAGGGCCCGTCGCTGCTGCACCACCTGGAGCGGGTGCACATCGCCTCGGACCGCAACCTGGTCGATGTCCGCTTCCCGGTGCAGTACGTGATCCGGCCGCAGTCCACCACCGTCACCGACTACCGCGGCTACGCGGGCCAGGTGGCCTCGGGCGTGCTCAAGGCCGGCGACGAGGTGATGGTGCTGCCCTCGGGCTTCACCAGCCGGATCGCCGCCGTGGAGACCGCCGACGGCCCGGTGGACGAGGCGTTCCCGCCGATGTCGGTGACCGTCCGGCTGGCCGACGAGATCGACATCTCGCGCGGCGACATGATCTGCCGGCCGAACAACGCCCCGACCGTCGCGCAGGACATCGAGGCGATGATCTGCTGGATGGACGAGACCCGCCCGCTGCAGGTCGGCGGGAAGTACGCCATCAAGCACACCACCCGGTCCGCCCGGGCGATCGTGCGCGGGCTGCACTACCGGCTGGACATCAACTCGCTGCACCGCGACGAGACGGCCGGCGAGCTGAAGCTCAACGAGATCGGCCGGGTGCGGCTGCGCACCACGGTCCCGCTGCTGGCCGACGAGTACCGCCGCAACCGCACCACCGGCGGTTTCGTCATCATCGACGAGACCACCAACCGCACCGTCGGCGCCGGCATGATCGTCGAGGCCGGCTGACCGCTTCGGCAAGGCGTGAAAGAGGGGTGGCCGTCCCGTGCGGGACGGCCACCCCCTTTCGCTCGAGCGGTAGATCAGTCCAGGCGGCTCGCGCCGCCCGCCGGGAGGACGGTGAGCGTGCCGGGCGCGGCGAAGCCACGGTCGGCGTACGCGGCAGTGACGGCGGCGGCCACGGTGTCGGCGGCGTCCGCGTCGACCAGGGCGAGGACGCAGCCGCCGAAGCCGCCGCCGGTCATCCGCGCCCCGTACGCCCCGGCGGCCAGCGCCGCCTCGACCGCGGTGTCGATCTCCGGCACGGTGATCTCGAAGTCGTCCCGCATGGAGGCGTGGGAGGCGGTCAGCAGCGGGCCGATGTCGCGGATCCGGCCGGCCCGCAGCAGCTCGACGGTGTCGAGCACCCGCTGGTCCTCGGTGACCACGTGCCGGACCCGGCGGCGGGTCTCGTCGTCGTCCAGTCGGGCCAGCGCGGCGTCCAGGTCGCCGGTGGCGACGTCGCGCAGCGCGGCCACCCCGAGCGCCTCGGCGGCCCGCTCGCAGGACTTGCGGCGGGCCGCGTACTCGCCGTCGGCGTGCCGGTGCGGGGCGCGGCTGTCGATCACGAGCACGGCCAGCCCGGCGGCCCCCAGGTCGAACGGGATCTGCTCGACCTCCTCGGTGCGGCAGTCCAGGAAGAGGGCGTGCCCGGACCGGCCGCGGATCACCGCGGACTGGTCCATGATCCCGGTGGGCGCGCCCACGTAGTCGTTCTCGGCCCGCTGGGCGAGCCGGGGCCGGCGCTCGGCGGGCAGGTCCAGGCCGCCCAGCTCGACAAGCGCGGCGAGCACCGCGGCCTCGATGGCCGCCGACGAGGAGAGCCCGGAGCCGACCGGCACGTCGGAGGCGATGGCCAGCCGGGCGCCGGGGACGGTGTGGCCGGCGGCGCGCAGCGCCCAGACCACCCCGGCCACGTAGGCGGCCCAGCCGTCGACCCGGCCGGGCTCGTCGGCCTCGGCCGGCCCGAACTCCACCGGCTCGTCGTCCAGCTCCGACCAGACGCTCCAGCGCCCGTCGTCGGCGACCGCCGCGGCGACGACGGTACGCAGCGGCAGCGCGAAGGGCAGCACGAAGCCGTCGTTGTAGTCGGTGTGCTCGCCGATGAGGTTGACCCGGCCGGGAGCCGCCCAGCGGCCCGCGGGCTCCCCGCCGTACCGCTGCCGGAAGCCGGCGGTGGCGCGGGCCGCGACGTCACCGCTCACCGCTGCTCCAGGATGTGCGTGCGGTAGAACTCCCAGGCGTCGCCGACCATGTCCTGGAGGGTGGCCTTCTCCGGCACCCAGCCCAGCTCGGCGCGGGCCAGCGCCGAGGAGGCGACCAGCTCGGCCGGGTCGCCCTCGCGGCGCGGCGCCACCTCGACGGGCACCGGGTGCCCGGTGACCTCCCGGACCACCTCGATCACCTGCCGGTTGGTGAAGCCGTTGCCGTTGCCCAGGTTGTAGATGCGGTGCCGGCCCGCCGTGGCGGCGTCGAGGGCCAGCAGGTGCGCGCGGGCCAGGTCCTCGACGTGGATGTAGTCGCGGACGCAGGTGCCGTCGACGGTCGGGTAGTCGTCGCCGAAGAGTTGCAGCTTGTCGCGCCGGCCGGCGGCCACCTCGAGGGCGAGCGGGATGAGGTGGGTCTCGGGGTCGTGCCGTTCGCCGATGACCCGCCCGTCGTGCCGGTACGCCCCGGCCACGTTGAAGTAGCGCAGCGAGACGGCGGCCAGGTCGTGCGCGATCGCCTCGGAGGTGAGCGCCATGTCGACGGCCAGTTTGGTGGCCCCGTAGGTGTTGGTGGGGGCCTTGACGGCGGTCTCCGGGATGGGCAGCTCGGTGGGGTTGCCGTAGACGGCGGCGGTGGAGGAGAAGACCAGCCGGGGCACCCGGGCGGCGCGGACCGCGTCGATGAGGGCGAGCGAGCCGACGGTGTTGGTCTGCCAGTAGAGCTCCGGCTTCACCATCGACTCGCCGGCGGCGATCAGGGCGGCGAAGTGCAGCACGCCGTCGAAGCCGGCGTCGGGGGTGAGCACCCGGGCGGCCTCGTGGATCGGCAGGTCGACGTGGGTCGCCTCGGGGGCGAGCGCCGCCCGGTGGCCGGTGCGCAGGTCGTCCAGCACGGTCACCTCGTGACCGTGGTCCAGCAGCATCCGGGTCACCACGCTGCCGATGTAACCGGCGCCGCCGGTGACGAGCAGTTTCACGTCGGTCCTCCTCTGCCTGGCCGCGTGGCGCGGCGGCCGTCCGTGATCACCCTACGGCCGCGGGCTGTACCGCGGCTGCGAGTGAGGCCGTCCACCATTCCATCACAATCCTTCATGATTGAACAGATCCGAACATTGCCCGGAGCGCGCGGCGCCTGCTGTCTACCATCCTTCTCATGCGGGAGGGAGGTGGTCCCGGGCCCCGGCGGCGTTCGTCGGGGCGGCCCAGACGCGACCCGGGACCCGTGGCCCGCACCGTCGCCCGCCTCGTGGTGCGGGCCGCCGACGGCGCCACCCGCCTGGTCACCGACCTGCTCGGCGCGAGCCCGACCGCCGGCCGGGAGCGGATCAGCGAGGCCGAGCTGCGTGACCTGGTCGCGGCCAACACGGTGCTCGACCCGGACGAGCGGCGGATCATCGACGAGGTGCTGGTGGCCGGCGCCCGGCTGATCCGGGAGGTCATGGTGCCGCGCACCGAGGTGGTCTTCCTCGCCGCCGGGCTCACCGTCGCCGAGGCCGAGCGGCTGGTCCGGGCCGAGCCGCACACCCGCTACCCGGTGGTCGACGGCACCCACGACGACGTGGTCGGCCTCGTCCACCTGCGGGACGTGCTGCTGCGCCCGGATCGGGACCCGCGCGCCACGGTCGGCGACCTGGCCCGCGAGGTGAAGCGCCTCCCCGGCAGCAAGCGGGTGCTGGCCGCGCTCACCGAGATGCGGCGGGAGGGCCACCACCTGGCCGTGGTGGTCGACGAGTACGGCGGCACCGCCGGCATCGTCACCTGCGAGGACCTGGTGGAGGAGCTGGTCGGGGAGATCCACGACGAGCACGACGCCCCGCCCGACCCGGCCCACGCCGGCCTGCCCGCCGTGGTCGACGGCCGGCTCAACCTGGCCGACTTCGCCGAGCGGACCGGGGTGCCGCTGCCCGCCGGGCCGTACGAGACGGTCGGCGGCTTCGTGATGGCCGCCCTCGGCCGGCTGCCGGTGGCCGGCGACGAGGTGCCGGTGGCCGTCGACGGGGACGAGGCCGGAGGGCCCGATCCGGACGACCCGCCCGGCGGCTGGCTGCTGCGGGTGGTGGCGCTCGACGGGCGGCGGGTGTCCCGCCTCGCGGTCTCCACGGCGCGCCTGCCCGAACCGCGGCGCGAGGTCACCGCCCCGCTCCCGCCCGTGCCCACCCGACCGGGCGGCCCGTCATGACGGACGCCGGGGCTTGCTGACAGAATTGCCGTCATGTCCGACGTACCCGCCCGCCCGCGTGTCTTCTCCGGCATCCAGCCGACGGCCGACTCGTTCCACCTCGGCAACTACCTGGGCGCGGTACGGCACTGGGTGGCTCTCCAGGAGAGCCACGACGCGTTCTACTGCGTGGTGGACCTGCACGCGATCACGGCCGGGCACGACCCGAAGGTGCTCAAGCAGCGCAGCCGGATCGCCGCCGCGCAGCTCTTCGCCGTCGGCCTGGACCCGGAGCGCAGCACCCTCTTCGTCCAGTCGCAGGTGCCCGAGCACCCGCAGCTGGCCTGGGTGCTCGGCTGCATCACCGGCTTCGGCGAGGCGAGCCGGATGACCCAGTTCAAGGACAAGTCGCAGAAGCAGGGCAGCGAGCGGGCCAGCGTCGGCCTGTTCACCTACCCGATCCTCCAGGCCGCCGACATCCTGCTCTACCAGGCCCACGCGGTGCCGGTCGGCGAGGACCAGCGGCAGCACCTGGAGCTCTCCCGCGACCTGGCCCAGCGGTTCAACTCGCTGTTCGGCCCGACCTTCACGGTGCCCGCCCCGCACATCGTCAAGGACACCGCGAAGATCACCGACCTGCAGGACCCGACGGCCAAGATGTCGAAGTCGTCCTCCTCGCCGGCCGGCATCATCGACCTGCTGGAGGAGCCGGCCCGCTCCGCCAAGAAGATCCGCTCGGCGGTCACCGACACCGGCCGCGAGATCGTCTTCGACGCCGAGGGCAAGCCCGGCATCTCCAACCTGCTCACCATCTACTCGGCGCTCTCCGGTCGCAGCATCGACGACCTCGTGGCAGCCTACGACGGCAAGGGCTACGGCGACCTGAAGAAGGATCTCGCCGAGGTGGTCCGGGAGTTCGTCACCCCGATCCAGGAGCGCACCCGCGCCTACCTGGACGACCCGGCCCAGCTCGACAAGCTGCTCGCGCAGGGCGCGGAGAAGGCCCGCGCCGTGGCCGCCGCGACGCTGCGCACCGCGTACGAGCGGATCGGCTTCTTCCCGCCGGTCCGGTTCGAGTAGCGGTCCCGGGCAGGGCGGGAACGGGTGAAGCGGTCGGTGGCCGGAGGGGTGGCGCGCAGCGTGGAGGGCAGGGACGGTTCGCCGGACGCCGGCGACACCATCCAGATCGGGATCGCGGTCGACATCCCCGAGCCGTGGGGCGGGATGCTCACCCGCCGGCGGGTCGAGGCCGGCGACCCGCAGGCCGTCCCGGCGCACGTCACTCTTCTCGGGCCCACCGAGATCCCGGTGCGCGCGCTGCCCGCCGTCGAGGAGCACCTGGCCCGGGTGGCGGCCACGCACCTGCCGTTCACCCTGCACCTGCGGGGCACCGGCACGTTCCGGCCGGTCACCCAGGTGGTCTTCGTGGCGGTGGCCGCCGGGATCAGCGAGTGCGAACTGCTCGCCGCCGCCATCAACGCGGCCCCCGAGCTGCACCGCGAGGCGCGCTTCCCGTACCACCCGCACGTCACGGTGGCCCAGGACGTGCCGCCCGAGGTGCTCGACAAGGCGTACGAGGACCTGGCCGACTTCTCCGCGCTCTTCGAGGTGGAGGCGTTCACCCTCTTCTCGCACAGCGGGGCCACCCGGTGGCAGCCCCGCCGCGACTTCCGCCTCGGCGGCTGAGCTGAGCGCGCGGCCGGCCGGCCTGCCTCCACCGGGTCCGGGATTCGGCGAGGATGGCGGGGTGAACGTCATCGGCCGGATCGAGGCCGCGCTGGGGCGCCGCATCGACGCGGCCCGCGACCGGTCGGCGGTCTTCGACCACGTGTGGCGGGCCGGGACGCTCTACGCCGACCTGCTCGCCGGCCGGCTGGCCGCGGCGATCGCCTACTACGGCTTCTTCGCCGTGTTCGCGCTGGCCCTGGTCGGGTACTGGATCTTCGGCACGATCCTCCAGGACAACCGCGAGGTCAGCCGGGCGGCGGCCGATTTCCTGGAGGGGAACCTGCCGTTCCTCGACCCCCAGCAGATCGCCGAGAGCAGCAACACCGTCGGCGTGGTCGGCCTCGTCATCCTGGTCTTCACCGGGATCGGCTGGGTCGAGGCCATCCGCTCCTCGCAGCGGCTCATGTACGGGTTCAACCAGCAGCCCGGCAACCTGGTGGTCCGCCGCCTGGTCGACCTGGGGGTGCTGGTCGCGGTCTTCGTGCTGCTGGGTGTCTCGGTGGCCGCCGTCGACGCCCTGGAGTCGCTGCTGCGCTTCCTGCTGCGCAGCACCGGGTCGGTCGGGCTGACCACGGTCAGCGCGGTGCTCAGCGTGCTGGTCAACGCGGTGCTGGCCACCGCGCTGCTGGTGGCGGTGCCCCGGCTGCGGATGAGCCGGCGCCGGCTGCGCCCCGCCGTGCTGGCGGTCGCCGTGGGCATCACGCTGCTCAACACGGTCGGGCGCTACTACGTGGTGCGCACCGAGCGGAACCCGGCGTACACCGTGGTGGCCACCGCTGTGGGGCTGCTGCTCTACCTCTACCTGCTCAACCAGATGGTGCTCTTCGGCGCCGCGCTGGCCGCCACCAGCCGCTACGGTCGGGTGGTGGACCTGGCCGAGGGCGGCGCCGCGCGGGAGGTGGACGTGGAGGTCGACGAGGAGACCGACCCGGGCACGCCGGGAGGAGCGGGATGAGCACCCGCGTCCGCATCGACGAGGACTCGGCGGTGCCCCCGTACGAGCAGGTGCGCGGGCAGCTCGCCGGCATGATCGGGGACGGTCGGCTGGCGGTCGGCACCCGGCTGCCCGCCGTCCGGCAGCTCGCCGCCGACCTGGGCCTGGCCGTGAACACCGTGGCCCGGGCGTACCGGGAGCTGGAGTCCGCCGGGCTGGTGGAGACCCGCGGCCGGCACGGCACCGTGGTGGCGCCGGGGCGCGACGACGCCGCCGACCGCCTGCACCGGGCCGCCGTGGCGTACGCGGCCGAGGCGCTGCGCCTGGGCGTCCCGCCGGAGCGTGCGGTCGCCCTGGTCCGTGCGGCTCTGGACGCCGGTACGCGCGGGTGAGAGCGGCCGCCGGAGAGGGGGGAGTTGGCGTGAATGAGGCGCACGTCCGCGTCGCCACCGACCATGATGGGCCGGTGGGCGCACTCGTGACACTGGACCTGCCGGACGACTCGCCGATGCTGGGCCTGCCGTGGATCATCACCTTCGGCCCGCTCGGCGACGACGACGAGTGGGAGCCGGTGGTGTGCGGCCCGTACGAGCGGCCGCACGCGCTCGCCCTGGCCGAGGCGGTGGTGGCCGAGGAGCAGCTCATGGCGGTGGTGGAGCCGCTGCTGCCGGCGCTGACCCCCGAGGAGATCCGCGGCGAGATCGCCGCCGCGCAGATCGCCGCCGAGGACGAGGCGGCCCGGGTCGACGAGGCCGACCTCTACGGCGACTTCGAGGACGTCATCGACGAGGAGCTGGAACTGGCCGCCGAGCGGCAGCCGGAGCCGGAGCCGGTGACCCCGCCCAGCCGGGACGAGGTGCGGGCCGGGCTCGCCCGGATCGCCGCGCTGCTCACCACCAAGGGGGACTGAGGCTCAGCTCGGCGGCCCATCGAGCACACAGAACTCGTTGTCCTCCGGGTCGGCCAGCACCACGAAGCCCTCGCCGCCGGTCTGCCCGACGTCGGCGTGCCGGGCGCCGAGCCCGACCAGCCGGTCGACCTCCGCCGCCGGGTCCCCGTCCGCCACCAGGTCCAGGTGGAGCCGGTTCTTGCCGTTCTTCGGCGTCCCGCTGCCCTGCAACCAGACGGTGGGGCCGGGCCGGCCGGGTGGCGGGTAGAGCTTCGCGCTGCCGTCGTCGCCCCGGCCGACGGTGTAGCCGAGGGCGGCCGACCAGAAGTCGGCCATCCGGTCGAGGTCGCCGACGTCGAGGGTGTACTGCGCCACGTGTGCGGTCATCACCACGTGGTACCCCGGCGTCCCAGATGGACACCGGCCCCTCGGGAACGAGTCCCCGAGGGGCCGGCGCCACCTCACCCCCCACCACAAGGGGTCGGTAGCCCAGCCGCCCGTCGGCGCGGGGCACAACGGACGACCAGGTCAATGGCGGGTTACCCGGCTCAGCGCCGTTCGAACCACGCAGCCGCGTCCACCGGCAGGACGTGCCCGTCGCCCCGCTCGGTGAGGTCCGCGCTGGCGACGACCGGCCGGCCGTGGCCGGCGACGGTCACCTCCGCGCCGCTGATGTTGACCACGCAGGTCAGCTCCGCGCCGCCGGCGGTGCGGCGGAACGCCAGCACCCCGGGCTCGGTCTCCAGCCAGGTGATCCCGTCGGTGCCGGCCAGCGCCGGGTGCTCGCGCCGGATCCGCAGCGCGGCCCGGTAGAGCTCCAGCGTCGAGCCGGGCACCCCGGCCTGGGCGGCCACCGAGAGGGCACGCCAGGTCGCCGGGGCCGGCAGCCAGCTCAGCTCGCTGCCCTCCGGGCCGAAGCCGTACGGGGCCAGCTCGCCGCTCCACGGGATCGGCACCCGGCAGCCGTCCCGGCTCTCCCCGGTGCGCAGGAACGCCGGGTCCTGGCGCAGCTCGTCGGGGAGGTCCAGCACCTCGGGCAGGCCCAGCTCCTCGCCCTGGTAGACGTACGCGCAGCCGGGCAGGGAGAGCATCAGCAGGGTGGCGGCCCGGGCGCGGCGCAGGCCGACCTCGCCGTCGCCGTACCGGGTGACGTGCCGCTGCCGGTCGTGGTTGGAGAGCACCCAGGTGGTCGGCGCGCCCACGATCGTCGACTCGGCGAGCGCCGTGTCGATCACCTTGCGGAACGAGTCGGCCGACCACGTGGCGTCGAGGAAGTCGAAGCTGAACGCCTGGTGCAGCTCGTCCGGGCCGATGTAGCGGGCCAGCCGCTGCGGGGTCTCGGCCCACGCCTCGGCCACGGCCATCCGGCCGCCGGGGTAGCTGTCCAGGATCGGCCGCCAGGCGCGGTAGATGTCGTGCACCTCGTCCTGGTCGAAGTAGGGCAGCCGGCCCTTGCCCAGCAGCTCGGACTGGCGCTGGCCGGTGGTCATCGAGTTGAAGCCGACGTCCGGCAGCCCCTCGGCCTTGATCATTCCGTGTGCCACGTCGATCCGGAAGCCGTCCACGCCCCGGTCGAGCCAGAACCGCAGGACGTCCTCGAACTCGGCGCGCACCTCCGGGTGCCGCCAGTTCAGGTCGGGCTGGGCCGGGTCGAACAGGTGCAGGTACCACTGGCCGTCGGGCACCCGGGTCCAGGCGGGACCGCCGAAGATGCTCTCCCAGTCGTTCGGCGGCAACTCGCCCTGCTCGCCCTTGCCCTCGGCGAAGAGGTAGCGCTCGCGCTCGGGGGAGCCGGGGCCGGCGGCGAGGGCCGCGGTGAACCACGGGTGCGCGCTGGAGGTGTGGTTGGGCACCAGGTCCACGATGATCCGCAGGCCCAGGGCGTGCGCGTCGGTGATCATCGCGTCGAAGTCGCCGAGGCTGCCGAAGAGCGGGTCCACGTCCCGGTAGTCGGCCACGTCGTAGCCGGCGTCGATCTGGGGCGAGGTGTAGAACGGGGTCAGCCAGAGCGCGTCCACCCCGAGGTCGCGCAGGTACGGCAGGCGCTGTCGAATGCCCTCCAGGTCACCGACGCCGTCGGAGTTCGAGTCCGCGAAGCTGCGGACGTAGACCTGGTAGACGACGGCGGACCGCCACCAGTCGTCGTCGGCGGTCAGCGGCGTGGGGTGGGGGGCGGAGGTCATCGGTTCAGATCCCCGTTCTCTGGCGCGGGGCGGTGACGCCCCGGCGCGGGCGTGGTGGTGGGCGCAGGGTGTCTGAGCAGAATGCCGCCCGACCGCTGCAAGAGTCAAGCATTCCTTGCGCAAGAAATGACGGGGTCGGGCGGTCCGCTGCGGCTCAGGCCGGGACGGCGAGGGTGGGCGGGGTGGTGCGCTGCCGCTGCGGGCCGCCGCCCGCCTCGGCCGGGCGGGCCACCGCCGTCGAGCCGCGCACCACCAGCTCCGGGCGGAACACGTACTCGGAGTTCGGTGCGGCGTGCCCGTTGATCTCGTCGACCAGGGCCCGCACGGCGGCCACCGCCATGGCGGTGACCGGCTGGCGCATGGTGGTCAGGGGCGGGTCGGTGAAGGCCATCAGCGGGGAGTCGTCGTAGCCGACCACCGAGATGTCGCCGGGGACGGCAAGCCCGCGCTGCCGGGCGGCCCGGATCGCGCCCAGGGCCATCAGGTCGGAGCCGCAGACCAGGCCGGTCACCCCGCGCTCGATGAGCCGGCCCGCGGCCGCCTCGCCGCCCTCCACACCGAACAGGGAGAGCTCGGCCAGCTCGCCCACCTCGGCCTCGGTGGCGCCGACCAGCCGCTTCATGGCGGTGCGGAAGCCGGCCACGCGGCGCTGCACGGGCACGAACCGGTCCGGGCCGGTGATCAGGCCGATCCGCCGGTGGCCGAGCGCGACCAGGTGCGCGACGGCCAGTTCGGTGGCCTCGCCGTCGTCGCAGGAGACGAAGGGGGCCGCGATGCCGGGCGCGTACCCGTTGATCATGACGATCGGCAGCGGTCGGGCGATCAGCGCCCGGTAGCGGTCGTGGTTGGCGGCGGTGTCGGCGTGCAGGCCGGAGACGAAGACGATCCCGGAGACCTGCCGGTCGAGCAGCATCTCGACGTACTCGTCCTCGGTGACGCCGCCGGGGGTCTGCGTGCAGAGCACCGGGGTGAACCCGCTCTGCGCCAGCGTCGACTCGATGACCTGGGCGAAGGCCGGGAAGATGGGGTTGTCCAGCTCGGGCACGACCAGGCCCACCAGCCCGGCGCTGCGCTTGCGCAGCCGGGCGGGGCGCTCGTAGCCGAGCACGTCGAGGGCGGTGAGGACGGCCTGCCGGGTCTCCGGGGCCACTCCGGGGCGGTCGTTGAGCACCCGCGACACCGTGGCCTCGCTGACTTCGGCCTGTTGGGCGATGTCGGACAGTCGAGCGCGCATGGCGGCACTTTAGCTCACGGGCAAGTTCTTGCGTACACTCCTGCAAGCCCTTCCATTCTCTGCAACCTCTTGCTAACGTCCCCGCAACATGCGAGAGCAGCGGCGCAGTACCCCCGCGCCGGTCAGCAAGAAATTTCCGAGGTTTCCACTGGTGGGCCGCCCTTCCCCCGGCGGGCCGCCATGACGACAGGAGTACCGATGCGCATCCGTACCGCGGGTGTGGTCGCTGTCCTCGGCCTGGCGCTCGCCGCGTCCGGCTGCGGCGGCAGTGACAGCGACAAGCCGGCCGCGAAGGAGTCCGCCAAGGCCACCGGCGGCAAGCTGGTCATCTGGGCCGACGACAAGCGGACCGCCGCCCTGAAGCCGTTCGCCGAGGAGTTCGGCAAGGAGAACGGTGTGACCGTCGAGGTCCAGGCCGTCTCCAAGGACCTGCAGACCAACTTCGTCACCGCCTCGCAGCAGGGCAGCGGCCCGGACGTCGTGGTCGGCGCGCACGACTGGATCGGCAACCTGGTCCAGAACGGCGCCATCGACCCGGTGCAGCTCGCCGCCGAGCAGAAGAGTGCGTTCAACGAGACCGCCGTCAAGGCCGTCACCTTCAACGGCCAGCTCTACGGCGTCCCCTACGCCACCGAGAACGTCGCGCTGATCCGCAACACCGAGCTGGCCCCCGAGGCGCCGAAGACCATCGAGGAGCTGGTCACCACCGGCAAGAAGCTCAAGGCCGAGAAGAAGGCCAGCGAGATCCTCTGCCTCCAGTCCGGCCAGAACGGCGACGCGTACCACGTCTACCCGCTGTACACCTCGGGCGGCGGCTACCTGTTCGGCACCGCGGCCAACGGCGACTACGACCCCAAGGACCTGGGCGTGGGCAAGCCGGAGTCGATCGCGGCCTTCCAGAAGATCGCGAAGCTCGGTGAGAAGGGCGAGGGCGCGCTGAAGCGCTCCATCACCGGCGAGAACTCCATCGCCACCTTCACCGGCAAGAAGTGCGCCTTCCTGGTCTCCGGCCCGTGGGCCATCGCCGACGCCAAGAAGGCCAACATCAAGTACGACATCTCCCCGGTCCCCGGCTTCGCCGGTGGCAAGGAGGCCCAGCCGTTCGTGGGCGTCCAGGCGTTCTACGTCGCCGCCAAGGGCAAGAACAAGGCCCTGGCCCAGGAGTTCGTCACCAACTACGTGACCAAGCCCGAGCTGGCCGTCGCGCTGTACAAGGCCGAGCCGCGCCCGCCGGCGCTGACCGCCGCCTTCGACCAGGTCAAGGGTGAGGACCCGGACCTGGCCAAGTTCCAGGAGGCCGGCAAGAACGGCCAGGTGCTCCCGGCGATCCCGGCCATGGCCGCGATCTGGGACCCGTTCGGCAAGGCGGAGGCCGCCATCATCGGCGGCGCCGACCCGGCCAAGACGATCACCGCCGCCGGCAAGACCATCCAGGGTCAGATCAAGTAATGAGCACGTCGCTGTCCGGCCCGGGGTCTGCTGAGCAGGCCCCGGGCCGGGAGCCCGTTCGCCGCGGGCTCCCGCGCACGTCCCGTACCGCGCGGAACCACGCGCCGATCACCGCGACCGGCCTCGTCGTCAAGGTGGTCCTGCTCGGCCTCGTGGCCGGGATCGCGATCTGGGCGGCGTTCCCGCTCATCGAGGCCGAACACTGGGTCGGGCTGGCGATCCTCGCCGCCACCACCGCGGGCCTGTTCTACCTCTACCTCGGCCGCCGGCACATCCCGGCCAAGTACCTGGTCCCCGGCACGATCTTCCTCATCGCCTTCCAGGTCTTCCCGGTGCTCTACACGGCGAGCACCGCGTTCACGAACTTCGGCGACGGCCACCGCGGCAGCAAGGACGACGCGATCGTCGCCATCCAGACCTCCTCGGTGAAGCAGGTCCCCGGCTCCACCGAGTACGCCCTCTCCATCGCCACCAAGGGCGACCCAGCCACCGGCGCGCTGGTCTTCCTGCTCAGCGACCCGAAGACCAAGGACGTCTTCGCGGGCGACGCGGGCGGGCTGCGCAAGCTCGACGCCGGCCAGGTGGAGGCAAGCAGCCTCACCGGCAAGATCACCGCCGCGGACGGCTACACCATCCTGAACATCGGCCAGGCCAGCGGCCGGAGCAAGGAGATCACCGACCTGGTGGTGCCGACCTCCGGCGGCGCCATCCGGTCCAACGGCCTCACCCGCGCCTACGAGGGCAAGGCCGTCCGGGCGTACGACGCGGGCTGCGACTGCGTCAAGGACAGCGAGACCGGCAAGACCTGGACCGCCGACGCGGCGACCGGCGCCTTCGTGGCCGCCGACGGCGAGCGGCTCACCCAGGGCTGGAAGGTGAACGTCGGGCTGAAGAACTTCAGCCGGGTGCTCACCGACCCGAACATCTCCGGGCCGTTCTTCGGCACGCTGGTGTGGAACTTCGCCTTCGCGATCGGCTCGACCGGGCTGACCTTCCTGCTCGGCATGGCCATCGCGCTCGCCCTGCACTCGCCCCGGATGCGCGGGACCAACCTCTACCGGGTGCTGCTCATCCTGCCGTACGCCATGCCGTCGTTCGCCATGCTGCTGGTCTGGCGGGACATGTTCAACACCGACTTCGGCCTGGTCAACAACCTGTTCGGGCTGGACGTCGACTGGTTCGGCCAGAGCTGGTCGGCCCGTGCCGCGGTGCTGCTGGTGCAGCTCTGGCTGGGCTACCCGTACATGTTCCTGGTGGCCACCGGCGCGCTCCAGGCGATCCCGCGCGAGCTGACCGAGGCCACCTCGGTCGACGGCGCCAGCCCGTGGCAGTCCTTCCGGGCGGTCACCCTGCCGCTGCTGCTTGTCGCGCTGTCGCCGCTGCTCATCGCGTCGTTCGCGTACAACTTCAACAACATCAACGCGATCTGGCTGACCACCGAGGGTGGACCGTTCGCGCCGGACAACCCGACGAACGGCGCCACCGACCTGCTCATCACCTACACCTACCGGCTGGCCTTCGGCGCCCAGGGCGCGGAGTTCGGCATGGCCGCCGCGGTCTCGATCTTCATCTTCGCGATCGTGGCGACGGTGTCGGCGATCAGCTTCCGGCGTACCCGCAAGCAGGAGGAGGTGTACTCGTGACGACCTACGCGGACGCACCGGTCGCCAACCGGAACGCGACGGGGAGGGCCAGGAACCGCTGGTTCGCCCAGGTGGGCTGGCGGCACCTCGTCGGGGTGCTGGCGGTGGTGTTCAGCCTCTTCCCGATCCTGTTCGTGCTCTCGGCGGCGCTCAACCCGCTCGGCACGCTCTCCTCGACCGAGCTGCTGCCGACCGGCGCGTCCTTCGAGAACTTCGCCAACCTGTTCGACAAGACCGCGTTCGGGCACTGGTTCCTCAACTCGCTGCTGATCGCCGGCACGGCCAGCTTCGTGTCGATCTTCCTGTCCGCGCTGGCGGCGTACGCGTTCTCCCGGATGCGGTTCGCCGGTCGCCGGATCGGCCTGCTCACGCTGCTGCTGATCCAGATGTTCCCGCAGTTCCTGGCCATCGTGGCGATCTTCCTGATCTTCACAACGGTCACCGACCTGTGGCCGGTGCTCGGCTTCAACACCCCGTGGGGCCTGTTCCTGCTCTACATGGGTGGCGCGCTGGGCGTGAACACCTGGCTCATGAAGGGCTTCTTCGACACCCTGCCGCGCGAGCTGGACGAGTCGGCGACCATGGACGGCGCCACGCACGCCCAGGTCTTCTTCCGGATCATGCTGCCCCTCGTGGCGCCGATCCTGGCGGTGACCGCGCTGCTGTCGTTCATCGGCACGATCAACGAGTTCATGATCGCCAACGTGTTCCTCACCAACACCGAGTCGAAGACCCTCGCGGTCGGCATGTTCGGCCTGGTGGCGGGCGAGCGCAACAACAACTTCGGGATGTTCGCGGCGGGCACCCTGCTCACCGCCATCCCGACGGTGCTGGTGTTCCAACTGCTCCAGCGCTACATCGTCTCCGGCCTCACCGCCGGGGCGGTCAAAGGCTGAGCCTCCTCGGCTCACGCTGCGGCAAGGGCGTCCTGTCGACGTACACCGGAGCGGTCTTCGGGCGGACCGCCGCGGTCGGGTGACCGATCGCGGCGGGTGCCCGCCCGACTCCCTGTCGAGAACGACGCGAAAGGCATCCCCATGTCTCTCCAGCCGCACCACGACGGATCCGCCACCTACGTGCCCGAGCAGGAACCCGCGCTCGGGCAGACCGTCCCGGTGTTCGTCCGGGTCCCAGCCGGCTCCGGCGTCCGCCAGGTGCACGTCCGGACCACCGGCGACGGCGAGCCGCGCTTCGCCGAGGCGGTGGTCGACCGCACCGAGGGCGGTGACGTGTGGTGGCGGGCCGACGTCGAGGTCCGCAACCCGGTCAGCAACTACCGCTTCCTGCTCGACGGCCCGGCGGGCGCCCGCTGGCTGAACGCCGCCGGCCTGGTCGACCACGACGTGCCGGACAACGGCGACTTCAAGCTGGTCAGCCACGCGCCGCCGCCGGCCTGGGCCCGGGACGCGGTGATCTACCAGATCTTCCCGGACCGGTTCGCCCGCTCGGCCGCCGCGGCCGGCCGCACCGCGCCGGACTGGGCGATCCCGTGCGACTGGGACACCCCGGTGATCGGGCGCGGCCCGGAGACGCCCCGCCAGTTCTACGGCGGCGACCTCGACGGGATCACCGAGCGCCTGGACCACCTGGACCGGCTCGGCGTGAACACCGTCTACCTCACGCCGATCTTCCCGGCCCGCTCCAACCACCGGTACGACGCGGCAAGCTTCGACACCGTCGACCCGTTGCTCGGCGGGGACGCCGCCCTGGCCCGGCTGGCCGACGCGGTGCACGCCCGGGGCTGGCGCCTGCTCGGCGACATCACCAGCAACCACACGGGCGACGCCCACCAGTGGTTCACCGCGGCGGTCTCCGACGTGCACGCGCCCGAACGGGAGCTGTACTACTTCGACCTGGCGGCGGGTGATTACGAGTCGTGGAACGGGGTCAAGTCGCTGCCGAAGCTCAACTGGGGCAGCGCCGAGCTGCGCCGCCGCTTCGCCACCGCCGAGGACTCGCTGCTGCGCCGCTGGCTGCGCCCGCCGTACGCCCTGGACGGCTGGCGGGTGGACGTCGCGAACATGACCGGCCGGCGGGGCGCGGACGCGTACACCCACGAGGTGGCCCGGCTGCTGCGCGAGGTGGTCGCCGAGACCCGCGCCGACGGGCTGCTGCTCGCCGAGCACGGCCACGACCACACCGGTGACCTGGACCGGGACGGCTGGCACGGCACCATGAACTACGTCGGCTTCACCGATCCGGTCTGGTCCTGGCTGCGCCAGGGCGACGACCCGGTGCCGAACTTCCTCGGCACGCCCGGCGGGGTGCGGCGGCGGGACGCGGGCGCGGTGCTGGCCACCATGAACACCTACCGGTCGCTGGTGTCCTGGCGGTCGTACACGCACTCGTGGCAGCTGCTCGGCTCGCACGACTCGGCCCGGATCCGGACCGTGGTCGGCGACGCGGCCCGGCAGGAGGTGGCCGCCGGCCTGCTCGCCACCATGCCGGGCACCCCGGTGATCTTCGCGGGCGACGAGCTGGGCCTGACCGGCACCAACGGGGAGGGGTCGCGCACCCCGATGCCGTGGCACCGGCCGGAGAGCTGGGACCGGGGCACCTTCGAGGCGTACCGGTCGCTGCTGGCGCTGCGCCGGAACGAGCCGGCGCTGCGGCACGGCGGCCTGCGCTGGGTGTACGCCGACGCGGACACCCTGGTCTTCCTCCGCGAGGCGCCGACGGGCGCGGTGCTGGTGCTGGCCCGCCGCGCCCCCGGCACCCCGCTCCGCCTGACCGCCCTCGGTGCGGGAGAAAACGTCTACGGCAACGCCCCCGCCCTAAGCCCGACCCCCGACGGCACGGTCCTCCTGCCCGGAGACGGCCCGACCTTCCAGGTCTGGCGCCTCACCTGACCCCAGCCCCCGGCGATCTTGCAGTTGCGGCCCGCACCCTGGGGCTTTCGCCCCTTTATGCCGGGGCGGGAACTGCAAGATCGCGGGGGTCAGGGGTGGGGGGTGGGGTTGAGCAGGGTGTGGACGCCCGCCAGGTAGGTGGCGCGGTTCGGGGAGCCGGTCAGGATGCGTTGGGTGAAGTAGCCGGGTACCAGGCCGAACAGCGCGGTGCCGACGGCTTCCGGGTCGGCGTCCGCGGGCAGCTCGCCGGCGTCGCGCGCGCGTGCGGCGGCGGCCACGAAGTGGCCACGCAGCCGGGTGTAGGTGGCCCGGACGAACTCGGCCAGCACCGGGTCGCGCTGGGCCTCGCTCCACACCTGAAGCGCCAGCGGCAGCACGCCGTCCGGGCCGAGCTGGGTGTCGACGAAGGTCAGCGCCCGCTCCAGCACCCCGGTCAGGGGCAGCGGCGGGTCGGCGGTGGCCAGGTCGGCGAAGGTCGCGTCGGCGGTGCCGATCACCGCCTGGGCGATGGCCGTGATCAGGTCGTTCTTGCTCGGGAAGTAGCGGTAGACCGCGCCGACCGAGAGACCGGCTTCCTTGATCACGTCCTGCATCGAGGTGTTGTGGAAGCCGTCGCGCACGAAGCAGCGCCGGGCCGCGTCGAGGATCTGCTGACGGCGGGCGGCCAGATGCTGCTCGGAGACGCGTGGCACGGCCCACATTCTAAATCGAACGTTCGTTCTTGACGAATCTCGCGGCGGCGGCGCACGCTCATCCCAAGAGAACGAACATTCGTTTTAAGGAGACGACGATGCTCCGGTCCCGCTCGCCCTGGGCGCTCGCCGCGCTGCTCGCCAGCCTCGTGGTCGTGGTGCAGGCGCTGCTCGTACCCCTCTTCGCGGCGCCCGCCGCGCACCTCGCGCCGCGCGACCTGCCGGTCGCCGTCGCCGGGCCGCCGCCCGCCACAGCCGACCTGGCCGCCCGGCTCGCCGCCGCCCGGCCCGGCGGCTTCGCCGTGACCACGCTGCCGGACGCCGCGTCGGCCGACCGGGCCCTGCGCGACCGGGAGGTGTACGCCGCCTTCGTGGTGGGCCCGGACGGGGTTGCCCTGCACACCGCCCCGGCCGCGAGCCCGACCGTCGCCGCGCTGCTCACCGAGGCCGCCGGGCACCTCTCCGCCGGCCGACCGGTGCCGGTGGTGCAGGTCGTGCCGGCCGACCCGGACGACCCGCGCGGGGCCGGCTTCGCCGCCGGGTTCCTGCCCCTCGCGCTGACCGGCATGCTGGCCGGCGTGCTGCTCACCGTGCTGGTGGCCCGCCGTGCCGTGCGGCTGGCCGGCCTGCTCGGCTACGCCGTCCTGGCCGGCCTGGCCGGGACCGCGGTGCTGCACGGCTGGCTCGGTGTCCTCGCCGGGGACCCGTGGCGCGAGGCGGGGGCCATCGGGCTGTTCGCGCTGGCCACGGCGGCCACCGTGGCGGGCCTCGGCGCGCTGCTCGGCCGGGCCGGGCTGGGGCTCGGCGCGCTGCTCGTCTTCCTGGTCGGCAACCCGCTCTCCGCGGTCGCCGCCGCGCCCGAACTGCTGCCCCAGCCCTGGGGTGTGGTGGGGCAGTTCCTGCCCGTCGGAGCGGGCGGCACGCTGCTGCGCTCGGCCGCGTTCTTCGACGGGGCGGGCGCCGGCCGGTCGCTGGCCGTCCTGGCCGGCTACGCGCTGGTCGGCCTCGCCCTGGTCCTCGTCGGCAGCCGGAGCCCACGGGTCGGCGCGGGCAGCCCGACGCCGGCCGGGCGGCCCGCCGAGGTCACGGTATGACGGCACCTCGGCGGGCCGGCTACTACAAAGCGTCGTTGATGGGGGAGGATGGCCGGCGTGGAAGCTCTTCGACTGATCCTTCTCTACGTCCATCTGATCGGGTTCGCGCTGCTGCTCGGCGGTTCGATCGCCCAGTTCGTCAGCGGCCGGCTGCGGATCAACGCGGCCATGCTCTGGGGCTCGGTGATCGGGCTGCTGACCGGAATCGGTCTGTCCGCCCCGCTGCGCGACGGCGACGAGCCGGCACCGGCCAAGCTTGTTACCAAGTTGGTGCTCGCGCTGCTGATCTTTGTCATGGTCTTCTTCTCGCGTAAGCGGGAGTCCGTGAACCGCGGGCACTTCCTGGCGATCATCGGGTTGACGCTGGTCAACGCGGCGGTGGCGGTCTTCTGGCGTTAGCCTCCCGGCACGGTGGGAAGACCCCGGGAAACGGACGTTCGCGACACCTCTCCGGAGGGCCTTCGGCACGAAAGGTGATGTGCCCCACGTGCGGGTTACGTAGGGGTAACGACCGTTCAACAGTCGTGCACGATTGTCGGCCGGTGGGTGGGCGCGGGCGTACGCTCCCGTCCGTAACGTGGGACGCCGGCGGCACACCGCAGGCCGGCGCAAGGGCTGCCACCGCGCACGACGCGGTGTGCAATGGGAAGGAGACGTCTTGCGCTCTGTGCGTGGGATGCGGATCGCCTCCGCCATCGTGGCGGGTGGCCTCGTGCTGGGCGCCGCCGCGTGTGGTGAGGCCCCCAAGGACGACAACAACGCCGGCGGCAACGGCGGCAAGAAGTTCAGCGCCTGCATGGTGACCGACGTCGGCGGCATCGATGACAAGTCCTTCAACACCTCAGCCTGGAAGGGCCTTCAGGAGGCGAAGAAGGAGAACGACAACATCGACATCAAGAACGTCCAGTCGAAGGCCGAGGCGGACTACGAGGTCAACCTGACCGGGTTCGTCAACCAGAAGTGCGACTTCATCCTGGCCGTCGGTGGCCTGATGTCGGACGCCACCAAGAAGGCCGCCGAGGCGAACAAGAACCAGCAGTTCGCCATCGTGGACGCGAACCCGGGCGTGGACAACATCTACCCCATGCAGTTCGACACCGCGCAGGCCGGCTTCCAGGCCGGTTACCTGGCCGCCGGGATGAGCAAGTCCGGCAAGGTCGGCACCTACGGCGGTCTGCCGATCCCGCCGGTCACCATCTTCATGGACGGCTTCGCCGACGGCGTGGCGTACTACAACAAGGCCAAGGGCAAGACCGTCCAGGTCATCGGCTGGGACAAGGCCACCCAGAAGGGCTCCTTCACCAACGACTTCGTCAAGCAGGACGAGGGCAAGAAGGTCTCCGACGCGCTGGTCGCCCAGGGCGCGGACATCATCATGCCGGTCGCCGGCGGCGCCGGCCTCGGCACCACCGCCGCGGCCAAGGCCTCGGGTGGCAAGTACTCGGTCGTCTGGGTGGACGTCGACGGCTGCGAGAGCACCCCGGACTGCTCCGCGATCCTGACCACTGTCGTCAAGAACATCCCGGACGCCGTCAAGGACGCCGTGCTGAAGGCCGCCAACGGCGAGAAGCTCCAGGCCAAGCCCGGCTTCGTCGGCACCCTGGCCAACAACGGCGTCTCGATCGCGCCGTACCACGACTTCGACAGCAAGGTCCCCGCTGACCTGAAGGCCGAGGTCGACAAGATCAAGGCGGACATCGCCGCCGGCACCATCACGGTCACCTCGAAGGCCCAGCCGACCAAGTGACCGCTCCGCCGGCCGCCGCGGTGAGATCATCGGCAGCGGAGGCCGGCGGGCACCAGCTTTGACGACCGGCCGCCTCGGCGTACGCGGGGAAGACCCGCGCGACGCCGGGGCGGCCGATCACCTTGATCCCCCACTGACCCCCACCCGGCGCGGTGGCCGGCGCGTAGCCGCTACGCTGCACCATCGCTCGCACTCCAGGAGGTTGCGCTGAGACTCGAACTGCGCGGCATCACCAAGCGGTTCGGTGATCTGGTCGCCAACGACCACATCGACCTGACGGTGGAGCCTGGAGAGATCCACGCCCTGCTCGGCGAGAACGGCGCCGGCAAGTCGACCCTGATGAACGTGCTCTACGGGCTCTACCAGCCCGACGAGGGCGAGATCCTGGTCGACGGCAAGCCGCTGAAGCTGAAGGGCCCGTCCGACGCGATCGCCGCCGGGATCGGCATGGTGCACCAGCACTTCATGCTGGTGCCGGTCTTCACCGTGGCCGAGAACGTGATGCTGGGCGCGGAACAGGTCAAGGGAGGCTTCACCGGCTTCCTCGACCGCCGGCGGGCCCGCCGCGAGGTCGCCGAGGTCTCCGAGCGGTACAACCTCCGGGTCGACCCGGACGCGGTGATCGAGGACCTGCCGGTCGGCATCCAGCAGCGGGTGGAGATCGTCAAGGCGCTGACCCGCGACGTCGACCTGCTCATCCTCGACGAGCCGACCGCCGTGCTGACCCCGCAGGAGACCGAGGAACTGCTCACGGTCATGCGGTCGCTCAAGGAGGCCGGCAAGTCGATCGTGTTCATCACCCACAAGCTGGGTGAGGTCAAGGCCATCGCCGACCGGATCACCGTCATCCGGCGCGGGAAGACGGTCGGCACCGCCGAGCCGAGCGCCAGCCGCGACGAGCTGGCCGCGCTCATGGTGGGCCGCAGCGTCCGGCTGACCGTGGACAAGAAGCCGGCCCAGCCCGGCAAGCCGATCCTGGAGGTCGCCGGCCTGGTCGTCGACGACGACCGGCAGGTACGCGCGGTCGACGGCGTCGACCTGACCGTGCATGCCGGTGAGGTGCTCGGCGTCGCGGGCGTGCAGGGCAACGGGCAGACCGAACTGATCGAGGCGATCATGGGGCTGCGCCCGGTGCTCGCCGGCTCGGTGACCCTGGACGGCCAGGCCGTGCACGGCTGGTCGACCAAGAAGGTGCTCCGCGCCGGCGTCGGGTACGTCCCGGAGGACCGCAGCGTCGACGGCCTGGTCAAGGAGTTCTCCGTCGCGGAGAACCTGGTGCTGGACATCTACGACCGGCCGCCCTTCGGCAAGGGCCTCTCGCTCAAGCCGGACGCCATCGCGAAGTCGGCGAAGGAGCGGGTCGAGCAGTTCGACATCCGCACCTCCTCGGCGGACGCGGCGGTCGGCACCCTCTCCGGCGGCAACCAGCAGAAGGTGATCGTGGCCCGGGAGCTGTCCCGGCCGCTGAAGCTGTTCATCGCCGCACAGCCCACCCGGGGCGTGGACGTCGGCTCGATCGAGTTCATCCACAGCCGGGTCATCCGCGAGCGGGACATCGGCACCGCCGTCATGGTGGTCTCCAGCGAACTGGACGAGGTGATCGGCCTGGCCGACCGGATCGCGGTGATGTACCGCGGCCGCGTCATCGGCGTGGTCGGCCCGGACACCCCGCGCGAGGAGATCGGCCTGCTGATGGCCGGCATCACGCCGGACACCGCCACCACGACCGCTGACCGCCCTGGCAACGAGGACGAGGCATGACCAACCCGAACCCGGTGTCGGGCTCCCCGGACAAGGAGCCGGCGACCGAGGCGCAGGAGGCGCGCAGCGAGGCCCGGGCGACGCCGTCCGCGCCCGCCGGCGACACCGAGCGGGCGGTGCCCGCCACCGCGACGAAGCAGCCCGCGGCCGAGGGGCCCCGCCCCACGCTGGGCCGGCTCTTCCTGGACAACCTCTGGGCGGCCAACACGGTGACCGTGACCGTGCTGGCCGTGCTGCTGGCCATGCTGGTCGGCGCGGTGCTGATCATCGTCTCCGACCCGGAGGTGCTGGCCACCTACGGCTACATCACCGCCCGTCCGGCCGACGCGCTCAACGCCAGCTGGACCGTGGTGAGCGAGGCGTACGCCAACCTGTTCAAGGGCGCGATCTTCGACCCGGACGCGGTCGGCTTCACCGCCGCGATGGGCCCGATCTCGGAGACGCTCACCTACACCGCGCCGCTGGTCTTCACCGGCCTGGCGGTCGCGCTCGCCTTCCGTGGCGGCCTGTTCAACATCGGCGCCCAGGGCCAGGCGACCATCGGCGTCATCCTGTCCGCCGTGGCCGGCTTCGCGCTGCCGCTGCCGCCCGGGGTGCACCTGCTCGTCGCGCTGATCGCCGGCGCTCTGGGCGGCGCGCTCTGGGGCTTCGTCCCGGGCATCCTCAAGGCGCGCACCGGCGCCCACGAGGTGATCAACACGATCATGCTCAACTACGTGGCGGTCTACTTCCTGTCCTGGATCATCATCCAGAGCGGGGTGCAGAACCCGAACCGGTCGGACGCGATCAGCAAGCCGGTCGACGCCTCCGCCCAGCTGCCCCGGCTGCTCGGCGACAACCTGCGGGTGCACGCCGGCATCCTGGTCGCGGTGCTGGCCACCTGGTTCATCGCCTGGCTGCTGAACCGCTCGACGCTCGGCTTCGAGCTGCGCGCGGTGGGCGAGAACCCGGACGCCGCCCGGACCGCCGGCATCAGCGTCACGAAGACGTACGTGCTGGTCATGGTGATCTCGGGTCTGCTGGCCGGTCTCGGCGGGTCGAACATGGTGCTCGGCTCGACGGCGAACGCGCTGACCCCGCTGGTGATCGCGCAGATCGGCTTCGACGGCATCCTGGTCGCCCTGCTCGGGCGGGTGAAGCCGTGGGGCGTTCTGCTGGCCGCGCTGCTGTTCGGCGCGCTCCAGGCCGGTGGCAACCGGATGCAGTCGTACTCCGGGATCTCGCTGGAGCTGGTCACCGTGCTCCAGGCGCTCATCGTCATCTTCATCGCCGCGCCGGCCCTGGTGAAGGCGATCTTCCAGCTCCGGGCGGCCCGCGCGGCCCGGCTGCAGACGAGCCTCGCGAAGGGCTGGTGAGCATGTCCACCACCGCTGTCCCCGAGGTCGCCGTTACCGCGGTCGACGAGGGCTTCTGGACGCGCGTCCGCAAGACCGGGGCCGTCCTGCTGGCGCTGGGCGTGCTCGCCACGGTGCTGTTCGGGGCGCTCGCCACCGACCAGCAGGCCCGCTTCACGCTCAGCGAGACCGAGGGTGGCGCCGCCCTGGAGATCAACGGCACGATCGGCGCGATCCTCTTCGGGATCATCGCCGCCGCGGCCGGTGCCGCCCTGCTCGCCGGGGTGCCGAAGCGCTGGTTCACCCTGGTGCTCGGGGTCGGTCTGGTCGCCTTCGTGCTGAGCTTCCTGTGCTGGCAGGTGTCCGCCGCCCCCGAGGGCCGCAACTTCATGCCGCTCGTCAACGTCATCCGGGGCACGTTCATCCTGGCCCTGCCGCTGATCTTCGGCGCGCTGGCCGGCGTGCTCTGCGAGCGGTCCGGCGTGGTGAACGTGGCGATCGAGGGCCAGTTGCTGATGGGTGCCTTCTCCGGCGCGCTGTTCGGCAGCATCTCCGGCAGCGTCTGGGTGGGCCTGGTCGCCGCCGCCATCGGCGGTGCGCTGATCTCCCTGCTGCTGGCCGTCTTCGCCATCCGCTACCTGGTCGACCAGGTGGTCATGGGCATCGTGCTCAACCTGCTGGCGGTCGGCGTCACCGGCTTCCTCTACGAGCGGCTGATGCAGACCGACGCGACGAAGTACAACAGCGCGCCGCGGTTCAGCAACTGGGAGATCCCGCTGCTCAAGGACATCCCGCTGATCGGTCCGGCGCTGTTCCGGGGCAACATCTTCCTCTACCTCGGGCTGCTGCTGGTGCTGGTCATCCACATCGCGCTGTTCCGTACCCGGTGGGGCCTGCGGACCCGGTCCGTGGGTGAGCACCCCACGGCGGCCGACACGCTCGGCGTGAAGGTGCTGCGGCTGCGCTACCGCAACGTGCTCATGGCCGGGCTGGTGGCCGGCGTGGGTGGCGCCTCGTACACCCTGGCGCTCTACTCGTTCACCAAGAACATGATCGGCGGTAAGGGCTTCATCGCCCTGGCCGCGCTGATCTTCGGCCGGTGGAGCCCGACCGGCGCGCTGCTCGCGGCGCTCTTCTTCGGGTTCGCCGACCAGCTCGCCACCTACCTGGGGGCGATCGGCAGCAGCATCCCGAGCCAGTTCCTCGCGATGCTCCCCTACCTGGCGACGATCCTGGCGGTGGCCGGGCTGGTCGGCAAGGTCCGGGCGCCGGCCGCCGACGGCAAGCCGTACATCAAGGGCTGACCGCCCGCGACACACCGTGCCCGGCGGGGGAGAACCCGCCGGGCACCGTCGTCTCCGGCCGCCACCGCGACCGATCGGCGTGAATTGGGCAGAATGGGAGTCGTGATGGAGATCGACTGGGAGCGGCTGCGGGCCGCCGCCACCGAGGTCATGCGGCACGCGTACGCGCCCTACTCGAAGTTCCCCGTCGGGGCGGCCGCCCTGGTCGACGACGGCCGGGTGGTGGTCGGCTGCAACGTGGAGAACGCCGCGTACGGCGTGGTCCTCTGCGCCGAGTGCGGGGTGGTCTCCTCGCTGCACGCCACCGGCGGCGGGCGGATCGTGGCCCTGTCCTGCGTCGACGCCACGGGTGAGCCGCTGATGCCGTGCGGCCGGTGCCGGCAGCTGCTGTGGGAGAACGGTGGCCCGGACTGCCTGATCGAGACGAAGGGCCGGCCGCTGCGCATGGCCGAGTTGCTGCCGCACGCGTTCGGCGTGGAGGACCTGGAGGCGGTGACCGGGGAGACGCCGGTGCCCGTGGTGCCGGAGCGGCTGGCCGCCTGGCGGGGCCGGGGCTCGGTCTTCGTGCACCCCGACCTCTCCGCCGGGCAGCAGGTCTGGACGGCGTACTGGGAGCGGTCGGCCGGGGACACCGAGGGCGCTGAGACCGGCGTGCTGGAGGAGGGCCCGACCTGGGACGACCCGGCCGAGGCGATCACCTGGGGGCTGGCCCGGACGCCGCGCGTCGTCGTGGTGGACGCGTCGGGCACCATCTTCTGGGCCGGCGAGGGCGAGCCGCCCCTGGAGATCCCGGTCCGCTGGTCCCCCGCCTGAGCGGCCGGACCGGTTCCTGAGCGACGAGGAAAGATCATCTGATGAGTGCATTCACGGCGGTTGACGTCATCCGGGCCAAGCGGGACGGTGGCGTGCTGAGCGACGGCCAGATCGACTGGGTCGTCGACGCGTACACCAAGGGGCTGGTCGCCGACGAGCAGATGTCGGCGCTGGCCATGGCGATCCTGCTGCGCGGCATGACCGGGCCGGAGATCGCCCGGTGGACCGCCGCCATGATCGCCAGCGGCGAGCGCCTGGACCTGTCGCCGGTGGCCCGGCCGACAGTGGACAAGCACTCGACCGGCGGCGTCGGTGACAAGATCACCCTGCCGCTGACCCCGCTGGTCGCCGCCTGCGGCGCGGCGGTGCCGCAGCTCAGCGGCCGGGGCCTCGGCCACACCGGCGGCACCCTGGACAAGCTGGAGTCGATCCCCGGCTGGCGGGCCGCGCTGACCAACGACGAGTTCATCGCCCAGCTCCGCGACGTGGGCGCGGTGATCTGCGCGGCCGGCGACGGGCTGGCCCCGGCCGACCGCAAGCTGTACGCGCTGCGCGACGTCACCGGCACCGTCGAGGCCATCCCGCTGATCGCCAGCTCGATCATGAGCAAGAAGATCGCCGAGGGGACCGGGGCGCTGGTGCTCGACGTGAAGGTCGGCTCCGGCGCCTTCATGAAGAACGTCGACGACGCCCGCGAGCTGGCCCGGACCATGGTGGAGCTGGGCGGCGCGCACGGGGTGCGGACGGTCGCCCTGCTCACCGACATGTCGACCCCGCTCGGCCTGGCCATCGGCAACGCGGTCGAGGTGACCGAGTCGGTCGAGGTGCTGGCCGGCGGCGGCCCGGCCGACGTGGTGGAGCTGACCCTGGCGCTGGCCCGGGAGATGCTGGCCGCGGCGGGCCTGCCCGACGCCGACCCCGAGGCGGCGCTGCGGGACGGCCGGGCCATGGACGCCTGGCGCACGATGATCCGGGCGCAGGGCGGCGACCCGGACGCCCCGATGCCCACGGCCCCCGAGGTCGAGGTGGTCACCGCGACCGACGACGGCTACGTCGCCGCGATCGACGCGTACGCCATGGGCGTGGCCGCCTGGCGGCTGGGCGCCGGCCGGGCCCGCAAGGAGGACCCGGTGAGCATCCCGGCCGGCGTGGTGCTGCACAAGCGCCCCGGCGACCGGGTACGCGTCGGCGAGACCCTGTACGAGCTGCGCGCGGAGCACGCCGAGCGGATCCCGGCAGCGCTGGCCGAGGCGGAGCGGGCGGTGCGGATCGCGCCCGACGCCCCCGCCGCGACGCCGCTGGTTATCGAGCGGATCGGCTGATCTTTTCCGGTCATGGTGTGGTGCCCACCGAGCCGCTATCCTCGCAGGCCAAGGGGGGACCGACCGGCGATGAGCCGTTGCGAGCAGACAGGGACCTGAGCCGTGCGCGTACCCGCCCCCGACCCCCGGGCCGTCCGTGAGGCGAGCCTCGACGAGCTGTCGCGGCTGGGCCTCCCGCTGCCACCCCCGCAGTTTCCGCTGGTGTGGGAGCCGGGCGACGAGATCGAACTGCGTCCCACCCGGGAGATCGAGGCCCGCATCGCGGTGCTGCACGTGATCCTGGCCCGCTGCTTCGGGATGCCCGCGCAGGCGGCGATGAGCTGGCTGCTGGAGTCGCACCTGGTCGAGATGGTGACCCCGCCGGAGTGGCAGTTCGTGATGGGCGGCAAGGGCGACCACCGCTCGTTCGTGCTGCACCACGACGCGCTGTTCTCGCTGGCCTGGGTGCTCGGGCTGGCCAAGGAGCTGGACCCGACGGTGCCGGTGGACGAGCGGCTGGTCGAGCGGATGCCGAACCTGGTGGCGGGGGAGACCTTCGGCCAGTGGCGGGCCCGCATCCTGGCCGCACCGCAGCACCCCGCCGACGCGGCCGCCCTGCTCGACCTGCACTACTGCCTGGACTGGGCCTACCTGGAGTCGGAGGAGGCCGGGCTGGCGCTGCCGGGGCTGGTGGACGCGAACGCCATCGGGCAGCGCCGGTGGGCGTTGGAGTGGGCCGTGGTGCTGCGCGGGCCGTACCACGACGAGCCCCCCGGCTGGGAAGAGGTCGACCTCTCCACCTGAGCGGCGGTGGTCAGCGCGGCCGGTGCACGGCGAGCCGGACGGCGAGGGTGACCGGCGTCGGCTCGGGCAGCGCGGCGATCCGCTCGGCGAGCGGGCCCGGGTCGGCGTGCCAGGCGCTGGGGCCCATCCCGACCAGGGTGGCCACCTCGGTGCGGCTCAGCTCCAGCCGGGCCCGGTGCTCGGTGGCCGACTCCTCGGTGAACTGCCCGCTGAGGCTGCCGGCGACCCGGTCGGCCTTGGCCGGGTCCACCCGGAGCAGGTCGAGCGCGGCGACAAGTTCGGCGAGATGGTCGCCGGCCGGGGTGACCACCAGCAGCGCGCCGGCCGGGTCGAGCACCCGGTGGAACTCGGCGCCGTTGCGCGGCGCGAAGACGTTCAGCAGCACGGCCGCGGACCGGTCGGCCAGGGGCAGCCGCTGCCAGGTGTCGGCCAGCGCGGCGGCGGCCCGCGGGTGGGCCCGGGCCGCCCGGCGCAGCGCCGGCTTGGCGACGTCGAGGGCCAGGCCGACCGCGTCCGGCAGCGCCGCCAGCACCGCCGCGAGGTACCAGCCGGTGCCGGCGCCGGCGTCCACCACCAGGGGGTACGGGCCGGCGTCGCCCGGCGGCACGTCGGCGGGGACGAAGCGGGCCGGCGGCCCGACGGCGCGTACCCGGTCGGCCACCCGGACCGCGGCGGCGGCCAGGGCGGCGGCGACCGGCGCATAGTGGCCGGCGGCCAGGAAGTCGGCGCGGGCGGCGACCATCTCGGCGCTGTCCCCGGTGTGCGGGGCGCGGCCGGCGAGCAGGTTGACGTACCCCTGGCGGGCGATGTCGAAGCTGTGCCGGCGCGGGCAGCGCAGCGCCCGGGCGGTGCCGGCGGTGGTCTCCGCCAGCGGCTCGGCGCACACCGGGCAGCGCAGCCGGGCCAGGATGCGGTCGTCCACGTCAGCCCTTCGGTGCGGACAGTCGGTCGACCACCCGCTGGGTCAGCGCGCCCAGCACGTCGATCTCCTCAGGGGTAAGCAGGTCGATGAGGTGCCGGCGGACCGCGGCGACGTGGCCGGGGGCGGCGGCCTCGATAGCGGCCCGGCCGGCCGGCGTCAGCACCACGATGGAGCCGCGGCCGTCCGAGGGGTGCTCCTCCCGGGTGACCAGGCCGCGCTGCTGCATCCGGGCCAGGTGGTGGGACAGCCGGCTGCGTGACCAGAGCATCCGGTCGGCCAGCTCGCTGAGCCGCAGCCGCTGGTCGGGCGTCTCGGACAGGTCGGAGAGGACGTCGTAGTCCGGCTCGGAGAGGCCGGCGTCCTGCATCAGCTCCCGGGCCAGCTCCAGGTCGAGCAGGCGGCGCATGCGGCGGTAGCCGCGCCAGGCCCGGGCCTCGCGCGCGTCCAGCCAGCGTGGTGCGTCCATGTGCCGAGCCTAACTTACTTGTTGACATGTCACCAACCTCGCCCTACGTTCGATGACATGTCAACCACATTGCCGGCACGGCTGGTACGGCTCCTCGCCGGCCTGGCCCTCTTCGGCGCCAGCGTGGCGCTGATGGTCCGGGCGGATCTCGGCCTTTCCTCGTGGGACGTGCTGCACCAGGGCCTCGCCGCCCGGACCGGTCTGCCGCTCGGGTGGATCGTCAATTGCGTGGCGCTGCTGGTCCTGCTGCTCTGGTTCCCGCTGCGTCAGCGCCCGGGCGTGGGGACGGTGGCCAACGTCGCGCTTGTCGGCCTGGCGCTCGACGCGGTGCTCGCGGTGCTGCCGCCGCCGTCCGCGCTTCCCGCCCGGATCGGCCTGCTGCTCCTCGGCATCCTGCTCAACGGGGTCGCCACCGGTCTCTACCTCGGCGCCCGTCTCGGGCCCGGGCCCCGGGACGGCCTGATGACCGGCCTGGCCGCGCGCGGCCTGCCCGTCGGCCGGGTCCGCACCGGGATCGAGCTGGCGGTGCTCGCCGTCGGCTGGCTGCTCGGTGGGACGGTCGGCCCCGGCACCCTGCTGTACGCGCTCTCCATCGGGCCGCTCGCCCAGTTCCTCATCCCCCGACTCGCCGTGCCCGCCCCGGGCCGGCCCGCCACGACAGGAGTGACCACGCCATGCCCCGCCTGAACGTGATCGTCGCCAGCACCCGACCCGGCCGGGTGGGCCGGCGGATCGGTGACTGGTTCACCGCGGTCGCCGTCCGCCACGGTGCCTTCGACGAGGTGCGCCTGGTCGACCTCGCCGAGGTCGGGCTGCCGTTCCACGACGAGCCGCACCACCCCTCCGAGGGCGTCTACCTGCACGAGCACACCCGGTCGTGGAGCGAGACCACCGCCGCCGCGGACGCCTTCGTGCTGGTCATGCCGGAGTACAACTACGGCTTCAGCGCGCCGCTGAAGAACGCGATCGACTACCTCTACCACGAGTGGCGGCACAAGCCCGTGGGCTTCGTGAGCTACGGCATGAGCTCCGGCGGCCTGCGGGCGGTCCAGATGATCAAGCAGGTGGTGACCACGTTGAACATGATGCCGGTCAACGAGGCGGTGACGATCTTCCTGCGGCAGGCGCTGGACGAGGCCGGCGAGCTGCGACCGGATCCGGGCCGGGAAGAGGCCGCGGACCAGATGCTCGACCAGCTGGCCCGGCTGGCCGTCGCGCTCGCGCCGTTGCGGGTGCCGGCGTGACCGCCCGGCTGTGGGAGCTGTTCGGCGAGCGGGGGCGCGGGGTGCTGGTGACCCTGCGCCGGGACGGGCGGCCGCAGCTCTCCAACGTCGACTACCTGGCCGAGCCGGGGCTGATCCGCTGCTCCACGACAGGGGACCGGGCGAAGGTGCGCAACCTGCGGCGGGACCCGCGGGCCAGCTTCCACGTCAGCACCCCGGACGGCGGTGCGTACGCGGTGGCCGAGGGACGGGTGGACCTCACCCCGCCGGCCGCGGCGGCCGACGACCCCACGGTCGAGGAGCTGGTCGAGGTCTACCGGCGGATCCGGGGCGAGCACCCGGACTGGGCGGACTACCGGGCGGCCATGGTGGCCGACGGCCGGCTGGTGCTGCGCCTCACGGTCGAGCGGGTGTACGGCTGGCGGCCGTGAGCAGCCCCGGTCCGGTGCCGCGCCCCGGCCGCCGGTGACTAGGGTCGGTGCATGGCAATCTCGTACGAGGACATCGTCAAGGTCCCGAAGGCGCTGCTGCACGACCACCTCGACGGCGGTCTGCGGCCCGCGACGATCGTCGAGCTGGCCGCCGAGGCGGGCCACGAGCTGCCCACCACCGACCCCGAGGCGCTGGGCCGGTGGTTCGCCGAGGCGGCCAACTCCGGTTCGCTGGAGCGCTACCTGGAGACCTTCGCGCACACCGTGGCGGTCATGCAGACCGGGCCCGCGCTGCGCCGGGTGGCCCGCGAGTGCGCGCTCGACCTGGCCGCCGACGGGGTGGTCTACGCCGAGGTCAGGTTCGCTCCCGAGCAGCACCTGGAGCAGAACCTGACCCTGGACGAGGTGGTCGACGCGGTGGTCACCGGCTTCCGGGAGGGCAGCGCCCTGGCCGCCGAGGCGGGCACTCCCATCCGGGTCGGCACGCTGCTCACCGCGATGCGGCACGCGGCCCGGTCGCAGGAGATCGCCGAGCTGGCCGTGCGGCACCGGGACACCGGGGTGGTCGGCTTCGACATCGCCGGCGCCGAGGCGGGTTTCCCGCCCACCCGCCACCTGGACGCCTTCGAGTACCTCCAGCGGGAGAACTTCCACTTCACGATCCACGCCGGCGAGGCGTTCGGGCTGCCGTCGATCTGGCAGGCGATCCAGTGGTGCGGCGCGGACCGGCTGGGCCACGGCGTCCGGATCGTCGACGACATCACGCCCGGGAACCCGCCGGTGCTCGGCCGGCTGGCCGCGTACGTCCGGGACAAGCGCATCCCGCTGGAGCTGTGCCCCTCCTCGAACGTGCAGACCGGGGCCGCCGCGTCGATCGCCGACCACCCGATCGGGCTGCTGCGCGACCTGCGCTTCCGGGTGACGGTGAACACCGACAACCGGCTGATGAGCGGCACCTCGATGTCCCGGGAGATGGCCCTGCTGGTGGACGCCTTCGGCTACGGCTGGAAGGAACTCCAGTGGTTCACCATCAACGCGATGAAGAGCGCCTTCATCCCGTTCGACGAGCGACTGAAGATCATCGACGAGGTGATCAAGCCGGCGTACGCCAAGCTGATCAGCTGATCAGGGCTGCCGCGGGTGGCCGGCGAGCAGGGCGGCCACCCGGCGCAGCACCTGCCCGGCCCGGGCCGCCTCGGCGCCCAGCCCGGTCTGCCGGCGCAGCACCGCCGGCTCCGCGCGCAGCAGCGCCACCCCGCGCCGGATCAGCACCCGCGGCGCCTTGCGCTGCTCGGCCAGGTCGCGGGCGAGCCGGCGGACGAAGGTCGCGCCACGGGGGCGGCGCAGCGCGTACGCCCCGGCGAGCAGGCCCCGGCGGCGGCACTCCTCGACGATCTCGGCGGCGAAGATCCCTTCGGCGACGAAAAGTGGCGATCCGTCGACGTCGAATGGCCGGGTGGCCACCCGGCGGTCCGCGCCGATCGCATAAACCGGCACTTCGGCCTTGCCGTGCCGGGCCAGTCGGGCGATTGTTTCCACCGCCGTGTCCGCGTCCCAGGACAGCGGGGACTCCCAGTCCACCTCTCCGTTCCGACGCGGCAACGTAGGGTCATCGCCGTCCTTGTAGAAGTCGTCCAGGCAGAGGACAGGAAGTCCGGTTCGATGGGCAATGTATGACTTTCCGGAGCCGGAGGGTCCGGCGAGCAGGACGACGCGGTGAGGGTGTTCCATTACCTTGAGTGACTCCGGCCAGACGGATTGCTATCAAATTGCATCAACATCTCATCACACCTCCGGCGAGGGACAACCTGGGCTTTCTCTTTGGGGGGCGGCGTGATGGAATCTCGGAGGTCCGACCCGCCGGGTCGGTCGCTCGGCGTTGCCCACAGGGCACGCCGGACGCGGTAATGCGAGGGCGGTGACGTGAGCAAACGGCCAACGACGGCGGGCTCCTTCCTGTCGCGTCTGAGCCGGCCGGCCAGCCGGCTCCGCGACATGCCGATCTGGTCCAAGCTCGGCCTGATCATGATCGTGCCGACGATCGCCACAGTCGTGGTCGGCACCAGCGGTCTGGTCGACCACCTGGAGACGCTCAACAACGCCAACCGGGCCGGTGACCTGGCGAACCTGGTCGCCTACTCGGGCGATCTGGCGGACCGGCTCCAGGACGAGCGGGTCACCTCGGTGCTCTTCCTCACCGCGAAGGAAGTGCAGACGCGGGCGCAGTACCAGGAGGCCTACAACCGGGCCAACCAGCGGGTGGACCAGGCGAAGGGCCCCTACTCCGACCAGCGGCGCACGATCGAGGACCTGCCCCGCACCTTCGAGGCCAGGCTGAAGGACGTCGACGACGGGCTCGCCGACCTGCCGGGCACCCGCAGCCAGGTCTACAACGGCAAGTTCACCGGCGACGAGGCGCGGACGAACTACGAGGCGCTGATCAGCGACCTGCTGGCGATCCGCGACTCGGCCATCCAGCTCGCCGGCGACAACGACCTGAGCGACCAGATGCGCGCGGCGGCCGCGGTCGCCCGGCAGAAGGAGTACCTGGCCCAGCGCCGGGTGGTCGTCCACCAGGCGCTCACCCAGCAGAGCCTCACCCAGAACCTGCGCCAGCAGTTCACCGCCAGCGAGACCGGCGGGACGCAGGCGTTGGAGAGCTTCAAGGCGGTCGCCAACCAGGCCGACTCCGAGTTCTTCGACCAGACCGTCTCCGGCCCCGACAAGCGCGAGGCGGACCTCTACACCGGCCTCATCCGGAACAACATCTCCGGCAAGCTGGACAGCCCGCCCTTCACGCGGGACCAGTGGGACGGGGCCATGGTGGCCAACGCGAAGCTGATCCGCACGGTGGAGACGCGGCTGGACGGCAACGTGGTCCGCCACGCCGACGAGCTGCGGTCGGACACCCAGCGCCAGGTGTTCCTGGAGACCGGCCTGCTGCTCAGCATGCTGCTGCTGGCCATCCTCTTCGCCTACCTGGTGGCCCGCTCGATGGCCCGATCGCTGCGTGACCTGCGCCAGGGCGCCCTCTCGGTGGCCCAGTACGGCCTGCCGCAGGCGGTGGCCCGGCTGCGCGACCCCCAGGTCACCGGGCAGCTCTCCCCGGTGCAGCTGGCGAACCAGATCGCCGAGCCGCTGCCGGTCCGCAGCAAGGACGAGTTCGGCCAGGTGACCGAGGCGTTCAACGCGGTCCACCTGGAGGCCGTCCGGACCGCGGCCGAGCAGGCCGCCCTGCGGGCGTCCGTCGCGACCATGTTCGTCAACCTGGCCCGCCGGTCGCAGATCCTGGTCGACCGGCTGATCGGCCACCTCGACCGGCTGGAGCGCGGCGAGGAGGACCCGGACCGGCTGGCCGAGCTGTTCCAGCTCGACCACCTGGCCACCCGGATGCGCCGCAACGACGAGAACCTGCTGGTCCTCGCCGGCGCGGACTCCACCCGCGTGCAGCGCGAGCCGGCCGCCCTCATCGACGTGCTCCGCGCCGCCCAGTCCGAGGTCGAGCACTACACCCGGATCGAGTTCGGCGTGATCGACCGGGACATCGAGGTCGCCGCGCACGCGGTCAACGACCTCGTGCACCTGGTCGCCGAGCTGTTCGACAACGCCACCGCCTTCTCCCCGCCGGACTCGCACGTCATGGTGGAGGCCCGGCGGGTGGGTGACCGCGCCTCCCTCTACGTGGAGGACCGGGGCATCGGCATCAGCCACGAGCAGCTCCGCGAGCTGAACGAGCGGCTGGCCACGCCGCCGCAGGTGGACGTGGCGGTCTCCCGGATGATGGGCCTCGTCGTGGTCGCCCGGCTGGCCTCCCGGCACGGCGTCAAGGTCGAGCTGCGGCCCGGCGGCGACCGTGGCACCGTCGCCGACGTCACGCTGCCCACCTCGGTCCTGGTGCCGCGCGCCCTCGCCGGCCGCGGCCAGCCGGCGCCGGCCCTCCCGGCCGCCACCGGTCCGCAGCAGGGCGGCCTGGCTCCGGCGTTCGGCGCGGGCCCGCAGCAGGGTGGCCCCACCCCGGCGTTCGGCGCCCTTGCCGCGCTGGGCAACGGCCCGCACACCCCGCCGCCGGCTCCGCACCCCGGCGCCTCCGGCAACCAGGTCACCCTGGGCGGGCGTTCCTTCGACCCGGCGCCGCGCAACGGCTCCGGCACCCCGGCCAACGCCGGCGCCGGCCGCTCGATGCCGGCCTGGTCCGACCTGACCGGTGCCGGCCCTCTCGCCGGCGGTGACGGCTTCACCCCGCGCAGCTCGAACGGCCAGCAGATCGACCCGCTGCCCCAGCGGCGCACCCCGGCCGAGGCCGACCCGGCCTCCACCGGCCAGCAGCCGGCCATCCCGCGGCAGCTGCCGAGCAGCCCCGAGACCCGTGGGTACAACCCGCCGCCGGTCTCCGCTCCGCCGGTCCCGCCGGTGTCGGCGCCGCCGCTGCCGCCGGTCTCCGGTGTGCCGGTCTCCGGCCACCCCGTGTCCGGCTCGCCGGCCTCCGGCTACCCCGTGTCGGGTGCGCCGTCCTCCGGTTACCCCGTGTCCGGGGCGCCGTCCGCCGGCTACCCCGTCTCCGGCTCGCCCGCGCAGGGCTACCCCGTGTCCGGCTCGCCCGCGCAGGGCTACCCCGTGTCCGGCTCGCCCGCGCAGGGCTACCCGGTGTCGGGTGTGCCGGCCTTCGGCCAGCCGGTGTCGGCCGCGCCCGCGCCGGTGCCGCCGGTGACCCAGGTGCCGCCGCGTCCGGCTCCGCCGGCTCCCGCGCCGCAGGTCGGCGCCCCGCCGGTCTGGCCGCCGGTCGCCACGCCCGACCAGGGCGCCGCCCCGGCGGTTCCGGAGCGGCTCGCCGCCGGCCTCGACATGACGACCGAGCTGCCCCGGGTCACCCGCCCGGAGACGCCGCCGGCCGTCACCGCGCCCGCGCCGGCACCGGTCCCCGCGCCGCGGCCGACCACGCCGCAGCAGGCGGGCAACCGCCAGCGGTACGCGGACGAGACGATGGAGCTGCCGATCTTCCGGGAGCTGGAATCGGCCTGGTTCCGCACGCGCAAGCCGGGGCCCAACGAGGAGGCGGCCGCGGCACCGGCCGCGGCGGCCAACAGCGCCGCGACCCAGCAGTTCGCCAAGGTCGACGCCGCCGGTCGGGCCGTGCAGCAGACACCACCCGGGACGACAGGTAACACGCCGATGGCACACACTCCGACGGCCGGCGGAGCGCCGCACGACAACGGCTCGGCGAACGGGGGAACCCGTCCCGGTTACGCCGGTGCGCTGCCCACCCGGCAGCCCGCCGCCCCGCCGCAGCCCGGTTGGCAGACCGCGGCCGACGACGGTTGGCGGGCCGCCTCGGCGGCCACCGAGGTCCCGGTCGCGGAGACCACCCAGAAGGGCCTGCCGAAGCGGAAGCCGATGGCGCAGCTCGTGCCGGGTGGCATCGAGAAGCCGTCCACGTCGGTGCAGCGCCGCACACCGGAAGGCGTACGCGGTCTGCTCTCGGCCTACCATCGGGGCGTGCAGCGGGGGCGTAACAACCCGACCGACAGCAACTCCACCGGCCCGGAGGGGACTCCGGGCGGGCAGCAGTCCTCGCAGTCTGGCTCAGGCCCAGTGGCCGGGAGCGGGCAGAAGGAGCAACAAGGATGACAACTACGCAGGATCTCGGATGGCTGCTCGCCAACTTCGCCGACCGGGTGCCCGGTGTGGCGCACGCGGTCGCGGTCTCCGCCGACGGCCTGCTCCTCGCTTCGTCCCGTGACCTTCCGCGGGACCGCGCGGACCAGCTCGCGGCGATCGCGTCCGGCCTGGTCAGCCTGACCCAGGGCGCGGCGCGCTGCTTCGAGGGCGGGGCGGTGCTCCAGACCGTCGTCGAGATGGACAACGGCTTCCTGTTCCTGATGTCCATCTCGGACGGCTCGTCCTTCGCCGTGCTGGCCGCGCGCAGCTGCGACGTCGGGCAGGTCGGTTACGAGATGGCCCTGCTCGTCGACCGGGTGGGCGACGCTCTGACCCCGCAGCCGCGCACGGCTGTCGGGATGATGGGCTGAACGACGCGCTGACCGGTGGGTCAGAAGCGGCAACAACTACGACAGGGACGAACACCACCGGGGCGAGCCGGTGCCGGGTACGAAGGAGGTGAGCGGCGACATGGTCGATCGTGACGAACCGACCGGAGCGTTGGTCCGTCCATACGCCGTGACCCGCGGTCGTACCCGCCCCCGGCTCGAGATCGCCCTGGAGGCGCTCGTCGAGACGACGGTGCGCGGCCGGTCGGTTGCCACTGGCAACGGTGGCCAGGGCCGTGAGCACCAGTACATCGCCGCGCTGTGTGACGGACGCGTGCAGTCGCTCGCCGAGATCGCGGCGCGGATGCAGCTTCCGCTCGGCGTGGCCCGGGTGCTCATCGCCGACATGGCGACGGACGGCCTGGTCGCGGTCCACGAGCCGACCATTTTGGACGACTCCGACGACGCGGTGGGCACTGAACTGCTGGAGAGGGTGCTGAGTGGACTTCGCAGGCTCTGACATGTCGCACCGGCCGCCGGCCCCGAGCGGGCGCGTGACGTCGGCGAAGATCGTTATCGCCGGTGGATTCGGCGTCGGCAAGACGACGCTGGTCGGCTCGGTCTCGGAGATCACGCCGCTGACCACCGAGGCGATCATGACCTCCGCCGGCGTGGGCGTCGACGACACCCGGCAGGTGCCGGGCAAGACGACGACCACGGTGGCGATGGACTTCGGTCGTATCTCGATCGACCGCGATCTGATCCTGTACCTGTTCGGTACGCCGGGTCAGACCCGGTTCTGGTTCATGTGGGATGAACTGGTCCGGGGCGCGATCGGCGCCGTGGTGCTGGTCGACACCCGTCGACTGGCCGACTGCTTCGCCGCCATCGACTTCTTCGAGCACCGGCGGCTGCCGTACCTGGTGGCCATCAACTGCTTCGACGGGATGCAGTACCACGACCCGCAGGACGTCCGGGACGCGCTCGCGATCTCCCCGGACGTGCCGGTGGTGGCCTGCGACGCCCGCAACCGGGAGTCGACGAAGCACGTGCTGATCTCGCTTGTCGAGTACGTGCTCACCATGCGGCGCTCGCGGGCCGTCGCCCCCGCCTGACCAAGGTGACGAAGCGCCCGGCGGCCCCTGGCCACCGGGCGCTTCTCGCTGTTCGCCGGTCGGTACGCTGCGCATCCGGCCGGTGACCGTCCCACCGGGACGGTCACCGGGCCCGGGCGGTCAGGCGTACAACTGCCAGGCGCGCTGCGCGACCACGTAGACGGCCAGCGAGTCGGGCTCCATGCCGCCGTGCCGGCTCGGTGTGAAGGCGTACGCGCCGGCGATGCCCTCGGCCAGCTGGGTCTGGAGGAGCGCCCGCAACCGTCCACGGTCGAGGCTCGCCGCCATCCGGGCCGACGCGGCGACGAGCTGGAGCGCGTCCGACGCGTACGGGGCGGAGACGTTGGAGCTGCCGTACCGCTGGTTGTAGCGGTAGTTGAAGTCCCGCCGCTCCAGCTCCGTCGTGCTGGTCGCGGTCAGGGTGGAGGTGCCCAGGCAGGCAGGGTGCACGGCGTACGCGCCCTCGACCGCCCGCGCGTTGGCGTTGGCGAGCGTGTCCGCGGCCACCGCGCCGGCGTCGAAGTAGAGCGGTCCGGTGTAGTCGGCGCGGCGCAGCTCCCGGGCCGCCACGCCGGAATCCGGGGCGGTGCCCCAGACGATGACCCCGTCCGGCTCCACTGTGGCGATCCGCCGGGCGGCGCCGGCGAAGCTCTGCCCGGTGGCGGGCAGCCGGACCGTGCGGACCAGGTGCACGTCGGCGTCGCGCAGTGCGCTGCGCACCGCCCGTACGCCGGCGTCGCCGTGCAGCCCGTCGGCGGCCAGCAGGGCGACCCGCCGTACCCGCTGCGACGCGGCAAGGTCCGCGAGGCGGCGGGCCACGTCGACGGCGTCCGGGGTGAGCTTGTACGTGAAGGTGCGGGCGGCGAGCGGCAGCACGATGCCGTCCCCGAAGCCCACCGAGAGGAACGGCGTCTTGACCTTCTGGGCGACCTCGGCGATCGCCGTCGAGGTCTCCGCCAGGGCGCCGCCGATCAGGACCTGGGCGCCCTTGCGGGTCAGCTCGGCGGCCTGCCGGGCCGCCTCCCGCGGATCGCTGCGGTTGTCCCGGATCTCCAGCCGGACCGAGCGCCGCAGGTTGCCGACCGGGATGCCGACCTTGTTCAGCGCGTCCGCCCTGATCTCCAGGGCCCGCTGCTGGGGCACGCCGAGCGCGGCGCCACGGCCGGTCAGTTCCAGGCTGGCGCCGACGACCAGGTCCTGGTTGCCGGGGGCGCTGCTGGCCGAGGACTCGTCGTCCGGGCGCTCGCCCGGCTGCCCGCAACCGGCGAGCAGCAGGCTGCCGGCCGCCGCGGCGAGGATGCCCCGCCGGGTGAGCAGGGAGGAGTCGAATGCCGGTGTCGCCATTGGAGCCGCCTTTCCCACCCCCGGCGAACGCCCGCCGCCGGCTGGTCCGCCGGGTATGCTCCCGGCCGGCCGGACCCGGCGTCAAATTATCCGGGTGTGGGCAGGAACACGCAGGTGGGGAGGGACGGGACTCCGATCAGGACCGGTAGCCGGCGGAGCGGTACTCGTATTCCCGGTCGTCGTCGCGGTCACCGGTGTCGCGGCTGAAGTCCCACCCGCCGGCCGCCTCCCGGCCGGGGCGGCCGCCGACGGCGAAGCCACCGATCTCCTGACCGCGCCGCCAACCCCGGAAGTATCCGGTGGTGTTCTCGGCGAGGCTGGCCGCGTTCCGGACGATCCGCAGTGGACGCTCCTCGCGCAGCGGCGAGCCGGGCACCAGGTTGGCCTGCGGGACCCGCTTGGGCAGGCCGGCCTTGGTCTCCGAGCCCACCGACGGGCGGGCCGCCTGCTCGGCCGCCTGCCAGCCGGTGTCCGCGGTGGTCGACCAGTCGAGGTCGGCCTCGTCGCCGTGCCCGACGAACCAGGCGGACTTCGCCTGCGCGAAGATCAGCAGGTCGCCGTCGCCCTCGTCGGACACCGGCGGCGGCCGGTGCTCCTTCGGCGCGGGCCGCCGCTCCAGCGGGGCGGGCATGTCGGCGCGGGGCGCCGGACGGTTCGGCCGGTTGGCTTCCGCCCGGTCGACCAGCCGCAGCGACGGCGCGTCCAGCCCGGGGTCGGTCGGCGGGTTCAGCTCGTCGCGCAGCGCCCGGTCGGCCAGCGGCGGAGGCTCCACCAGCCGCAGCATCGGCGGCTCCTGCGGCAGGTCGTCCGCGAGCCAGGGCGGGGTGACCCGGCCCGGGTCGCTCGGTGCGTCCACACCATGCCCGTACGGGTAGGCCGTTTCCTTGGCCCGGTTGTCCTGGTCCTCGCCGGTGTTGACCAGCGGCCAGTTGGCCCGGGAGCCCGGGGGCGCGGACTCCTGGCCGGGGCGGGGCGTCGGCACCGGGATGGTGAGGTCGGTGGCGCTGAAGCCACCGGTCGGCGGCTCCTGGTTGGTCTTGGGGCGCGGCGGGATGACCGTGCGCTGCCGTTCGGCGCGGGCCTTGTTGATGGCCGCGGTGGTCAGCGTCGGACGGAACGGTTCCCCCGCCTCGGCCGGCGGCACGGCGCCGCGCTGCGCCGGTGCGATCGGGGTGATCCCGGGCGGCGGCGGTGGCGGCGCGGAGATCGGCCGGTTGGTCGGCCCGTCCACCCGGGACGGCAGTGGCGCGCCGGTCGGCTCGTGACGGGCGGGCGGCGCGGAGGTCGGCCGGCCCAGGTTGGCGGCCGGGGTGACCGGGGCGGGAGCGACGGGCGGCGGCGCGACCGGCGCGGGGGCCACCGGTGGCGGACCGAGCGGCCGGGGCGAGGCCGATGCGGCCGGACCGGAGACCGGCTCGGGGCGGCTGCGCCGACCCACCAGTCCCGGGGCCGGCTCGGGGCGGCCGCGCCGGGCGGCCTGCTCCAGGGCCGGCTCGGGCTCGGTCGGGCGCACCGGGCGCAGACCGGAGGCGGCCGACGGGACCAGCTCCTCGACCTGCTCGCCGCGGCGGGCGGCGGCCCGGCGGCCGGGCGCCGGAGCGGGCGTGGTGACCCGTGCGCTCAGTGCGCCGACCAGCGCGTCGCAGCCGGCGTCGCAGGCCCGCACCGAGGCGACCGCCTGCCGCACGGTCTCGGCGACGGCGGCGGTGAGCGCCCGGTTGACGGCGGCCCGCCGGGGCGTCTCGGAGATGGCGACCCGCAGCGCGGTCACCGCGTCGTTGATGCTGTCGGCGTCCGCCACGCCCTCGGCGGCCAGGTGCGCGGCGACGGCGTCCGCCGCGACCGCGACCTCGCGGCCCCGGGTCACGGTGCCGGTGAGCATGCCCGGCTCGGGCAGCGCGTCGAGGACGGCCAGGGAGACCGGCTCGGCCGGGTCGGGGTACGCGCGCAGCGCGGCCGGGTAGAGCTCGCGGAGGACCTCGCGCAGCGCGACCGCGGCGGAGTGCCGGCCGCTGGCCAGTGCCGCGTGCGCCGCGAGGACCTGCTTGTAGTTGGCGAGGTCGCGCGGCGCCGGGAGGGTCACCGCGGAGAGCGCGCCGGCCTGGAGCGCCCGGGCCAGTCCGACCGCCCGACGTTCGGCCGGCGGGGACTGCATCTCCTCCAGCGAGTCGTCGTCGGCGAAGCGCTCGGCGAAGTCGTCGACCGAGTCGTCGTCCGCGATCGCCAGTGGCCGGCCCGCCGCGCTGAGCAGCGAGGTGACCGTGTGGTCGTCGCTGTCGGCCGCGATGGCCGCGCCGCTCGGCCCGCCCGACCGCTCCACGAGCAGCGCGACAAGCTGGGCGTAGCCAGCCGGGTCGTCACCGATCTCGCAGACATGCAGCAGACGGCCTGCGTCGTCGACCACAGCGGACGTCAGCGCCGATCCGGCCGAAGCCGACCGGTCGGCCGGATCCGCCGAGGCCAGACCGCAGTACACGCGCACGAGCGCCACGGCGTCGTCCTCCTCCCGGGACACAGGTCTTGCTCTGCCAGAGACTGATGCTCCCCGCTCCGGGTCAGTCGCGCCAGTCCACAACAGCAGAGATCTTGCCGACAATGGTGCGCCAACCCAAACTTGCGGTTTGTGCCCCGATTTTCTTGAGCCGGCGCCGACCCATGAATCCACCGATTCCGCCGTTGACAGAGGCGCGCAACGCCTCGTCCAGGTCGTCCAGGCTGGAGCCGGCCGAGAGCATGTCGAGCACGCCCGGTAGGCGCAGTGCGTACGCCAGGTCACGGGCGATCTCGCCGGCTTCGATCAACAGCGTGGGGTCCCACGCGTCGTGGCCGCCGCGGAGGTTCTCCACTACCAGGTCGAGCTCGTAGGTGTCCTCGTCCAACGGGGCGATGTCGGCCGGTTCCACCCGTTCGGACAGTTCATTCCAGCTGTCCAGTTGGGACAGGTCGTTGGGCGCGCCGGAACGGATGAAACTGACAAGCGACTCCGGGGTCTTGAACAGCAGCAGCTTGCCGCGGTGGGTGAGGAAGACGGGCACCTCCTCGTCGCCGGCGGCGTCCGCCTCGTCCTCGTCCTCGTCGGCTTCGTCCTCGTCGGCGACCTCGGCCGCCTCGGTCTTGCCGCGCCCGCGCCGGTCGGCCCGCTTCTCGTCGTCCTCTTCCTCGTCCTCTTCCTCGGCGGAGAGGGCGGCGAACTCCTCGTCGAGGATCACCACCTCCTCGTCGTCCTCGGTCTCGACGACCTGGCGGCGGGCCAGGAAGGGGTCGTCCTGGTCGCGCTCGGCGACGTCGGTCGGGGTCAGCTCCCGCGCCGGCCGGTAGGCCCGCAGGGTGAAGCCGGTGCCGGCGGGCAGGGCGATCTCCACCGGGTCGATGCGCAGCTCGTCCCAGAGCGCGCGGTCCGCCGCCGGGCGGTCGACCTCGTCCTCGTCTGCTGCGGCCGACGCGGTGGTGTCGTCGAGCTCGGGCTCGTCGGCGTCGGGCCGTTGGGGCGACTGGCGGGCCACGCTGACCTCCGTGTGCTTTCGGGTTGCCCACCCGGCGACGCTCGACCGCCGAGTGACTCTGCGCACATACCCTAGTGGTCGTCCCGGGGTGGCCGGGAGCCGCACCCCGGTGGCGTCCCGACCCGCGGACAAGTAGTCTTGCTACGCATGAAGGCCCAGGCGCTGCACGGACACCTGGACGCGCTGCTGCTCGCGGTGCTGGAGCAGGGCGCCCTGCACGGCTACGCGATCATCGAGGCGCTCCGGGCCCGCAGCGGCGGCACCCTGGACCTGCCGACCGGCACCATCTATCCGGCGCTGCGCCGCCTGGAGCGGGCCGGCTACGTGGCCAGCGAGTGGAGCATCGTCAACGGCCGGGAGCGGCGCACCTACCAGCTCACCGAGGCCGGCGGCCGGGCGCTCGCGGGGGAGCGCGCGGGGTGGCGCGAGTTCAGCGCCACCGTGGGCCGCTTCCTCGGCGCCGACGAGCCGCCGACGGCTCCGGCCTGAGCCGTGGCCAGCCGGCGATCCGCGCCGCGCGATCCGTGCTCGGCGGCCCGCGATCCGCGGCTTGAGCGTCGCATTCAGGCCGCGACGTGGGTGTCGCGGTCAGGCCGCGACCTGAGCGTCGGTCAGGCCGCGACGTGGGCGCCGCGGCTGCTCAGCAGCCAGTAGCGGGCGGCCCGGGCCAGCGCGAACCACGCGGCGCCGACCACCACCGCGCCGATGATCATCGGGGGCCAGGTCAGCGCCGCGTCCCAGAGGTGGACCGACCAGCCGAACAGCGCCACGCCGGTCGCCGCGCCGACCACCAGCCCGCCGGTCAGGCCGAAGCCCACGGCCCGGGCCAGCCGGGACAGCCGGGTCGTGGCGTGCCGGGCGGCGAGCAGGCCGAGCAGCAGCCCGGCCACCGCCAGCGCGGCGACGACCGCCCAGACGCCGTTGACGGCGGAGGAGAGGAGCAGGTAGGCCGCGGGCGGGCGCGGCCCCTCGGTCCAGCTCGCCCCGCGCCAGGTCAGGTCGCCGCCGGCCATCAGCACCACCGCCACGGCCAGCGCCCGCAGCGCCAGCCCGCGCAGCGCCCCGGCGGCCAGCTCGGCCTGGTAGCCGGGAGCGAGCTGGGCCGGGGTGCCGAACTCGGCCACCGCCCGCCGTTCCGCCTCCGCGGCCGGCAGGCCCCCCTCCCGGTACGCCTCGACGGCGTCCTCCAGCGCGTGCCGCGCCTCGGTCAGCAGGTCCGCCTTGAGCCGGGCCGGCCCGTGCAGCTGCCCGGCCAGCTCGCGCAGCCGCTCGTCGACGCGGATGTCCTCGTGCCCCCGCATGGGACCACCCTGCCACCACGGGCGGCCGGCCGCGTCGGGGAAAACCCCGGAATGCGCTCAGGGGGCGAGAGCGAGGTAGCCGCGCTCGGCCGCCTCCTGGAGCAGCCACTGTTCCCGGTACCAACCCGGGCGGGCCACCAGCTCCTCGTGCCGGCCGCGCTGCACCACCCGGCCCGCGTCGAGCACCACGATCTCGTCCAACCCGGCGAGGCCGCTGAGCCGGTGGCTGATGAGCAGCACCGAGTGCCCGGCCGGGGTGGCGGCCAGCGCCGAGGCGAGCACGGCGTCGGCGGCCGCCGGGTCGAGCCCCTCGGTCGGCTCGTCCAGCACCAGCACCGGCGGGGCGGCCAGCAGGGCCCGGGCCAGCGCGAGGCGCTGCCGCTGCCCGCCGGAGAGCTGCCCGCCCTGCTCGCCCACCACTGTGTTCCAGCCCTCCGGCTGGGCAACCACCCAGTCGAGCAGGCCGGCCGCCCGGGTGGCGGCGGTCAGCTCCGCCTCGTCGGCGCGGGGGCGGCCGAGCAGGAGGTTCTCCCGCACGGTGGCGTGGAAGACGTACGCCTCGGCGAGCAGGCCGCCGACCACCCGGGGCAGCTCCTCGGTTGGGAATTCGGACACGTCCACGCCGTCGACGGTGACCCGGCCGGCGTCGGGGCGTACCGCGTTGGTGAGCACGGCGGCCAGGGTGCTCTTGCCGGCCCCGCTCGGCCCGACGACGGCCACCCGGCGGCCGGCCGGCAGGTCGAGGTCGACAGCGGCCAGGGCGGGCGCCGCCCCCTCCCGGTACCGGACGGTCACGTCCTCGAACCGGACGTCGTGCCCGCCCGGCGCCGGTTCGGCGGGGGCGGTGCGCGCCGGCTCCCCGGCATCGGTGAGCAGGTCGGCCACCCGGGCCAGGCCGGCGCGGAGTTGGGTGCGCTGCCGGGCCGCACCGACCAGCGCGAGGGCGACCTCGACGGTGGCCAGCGAGCCCACCGCCAGGACGCCGACCAGCACCCCGCCGACACCCGCGCGCAGCGCCACGACCACCACGGCGGCGGCGGTGAGCCCGCCGACCAGCACCCCGGCGGCGTCGACCGCGAAACCGGTCGCGGCGAGCCGGCGCTCCAGCCGGGCCAGGCGGCCGCCCCGGGCCTCGGCGGCGGCGAGCGCCGTGCCGGTCGCACCGAAGGCGGCCAGGTCGGCGGCGCCGTGGGTCAGGTCGACTGCGTCGGCCGCGAGCGCGCCACGCAGCGGGGCCACCTCGTCGGCGGCGCGCCGGGTCAGCCCGGCGGCCAGGACGGGCAGCGCCACCCCGGCCACGAGCAGGCCGACGGCGAGCACGCCGGCGGCCGGGGGCGAGATCAGCGCGGCGCTGCCGATGGCGAGCAGGCTCACGAGCGCGGCCGCCGCTCCGGGCACCACCACGCGCAGCAGCAGGTCCTGCACCGCCTCCACGTCGGAGACCAGCCGGCTCAGCGCGTCACCGGTGCGCGGGGCGGCCCGCCGGGCGGTCAGGGTGGCGAAGACCCGGGTCCGGACGTCGGTGATCATGCGGAGCACCGCGTCGTGCCCGGCGAGCCGTTCGGTGTAGCGGAACACGCCGCGGCTGACCGCGAGCGCCCGGACCGCGACGATCGCCACGGTCAGCCGGTCCAGCGGCGGCCGGCCGGCGGCGCTCATGAGCAGCCAGGTGGCGGTGGCCATCAGGGCCAGCCCGGCGAACTCGGTGGCCGCCGCGAGCAGCCCGGCGCCGAGCAGGCGGCCCAGGTAGGGGCGGGCCAGCCGCAGCACGGCCCGCTCGGGTCCCCCGGTCATGGCGTGACCTTCCCGGCCGGCACCCGGCTCAGCTCGGTGACCCGGCCGTCCTCGACGCGGAGGATGCGGTCGGCGTCCTCCAGCAGCGCGGGCCGGTGCGCGACCAGCAGGGCGGTACGCCCGGCGACCAGCCGCCGGGTGGCCGCCAGCACGACCGCCTCGCTGGCGCTGTCGAGCCGGGCGGTGGGCTCGTCGAGGAGCACCAGCGGGGCGTCCCGGAGGAACGCCCGGGCCAGCGCGACCCGCTGCCGTTGCCCGCTGGACAGGCCGTGCCCGCGCTCGCCCAGCGTGGTGCCGAGCCCGTCGGGCAGCGCGGCGACCACCTCGTCCAGCGCGGCGTCGGTGACCGCGCCGGCCAGTGCGGCGTCCGGGGTGTCGGGGGCGCCGAGGCGGATGTTGTCGGCGAGGGAGCCGGCGAACAGGTGGGCGCGCTGCGGCACCCAGGCCAGCTCGCGCCGCCACGCGTCGAGGTCGACCCCGGCGAGGTCCACCCCGTCGACGGTGACCCGGCCGGCGGTCGGGGTGACGAAGCCGAGCAGCAGGTGGAGCAGGGTGCTCTTGCCCGCGCCGCTGGGCCCGATGACGGCGACCCGCTCGCCGGGGCGGATGGTGAGCGTGACGTCCCGCAGCGCGGTGGTCCGCTCGTACGCGACGGTCACGCCCTCGAAGCGGATCTCGCCCCGGCCCTCGGGCGCCGGTCGGGCGCCTTCGGGGCCGGCCGTCTCGGGGGTCGCGGAGAGGGTGAGCGCCTCGTCCAGCGCGGTCAGGCCCTCCATGCTGGCGTGGAACCGGCTGCCGGCCGCCCGCAGCGGCAGGTAGGCCTCCGGGGTGAGCAGCAGCACCAGCAGCGCGGTGGACAGCGTGATCCCGCCACCGAGCAGCCGGATGCCGACCGGTACGGCGACCAGCGCCACCGAGAGGGTGGCGACCAGTTCGAGGACCAGCGCCGACAGGAAGGCGATCCGCAGGGTCCTCATGGTGGCCTGGCGGTGCCCGTCGGCCATCCGGCGTACGACGTCGACCTGGGCCCGGGCCCGGCCGAACGCGCGCAGCGTGGGCAGCCCGGCCACCATGTCGAGGAAGTGGCCGCCGAGCAGCGACAGCCGCCGCCACTGCCGCTCGGTGGCGGCCTGCGCCTGCCAGCCGAGCAGCGCACCGAAGATCGGGATGAGCGGGATGGTCAGCGCGATGATCAGCGCCGAGCTCCAGTCGGCGAGCACGATCCGGGCCAGCACGGCCAGCGGCACGGTCACGCTCAGCACGAGCTGCGGCAAATAGCCGGTGAAGTAGGGGTCGAGCGCGTCCAGCCCGCGCCCGGCGAGGGTGGCGAGCTGCCCGGCGCGCCGGCCGGCGACCCAGGTGGGGCCGTGCCGGCCGACCGCGCGCAGCAGGTCGGCGCGGAGCGCCGCCTTGACCGTCGCCGCGGCCCGGGCCGCCACCGTGCCCTGCGCCCAGCTCACCAGCGCCCGGGCGGCGACGGCCGCCAGGAGACCGGCCAGCGCCGGCCGGTGCAGCCGCCCGTCGATCGCGGTGGCCAGCAGGGTGGCCAGCGCGGTCGCCTGCGCGACCACCAGCAGCGCGGTCAGCCCGCCGAGAACCGCGAGCACGGCGAGGTCGCGCCGGGCCGCGGGGACCCGGCGCAGCAGACGCGGGTCGAACGGGCGGCGGTTCACCAGTACACCGGTGCCCTGCCGTCGGTCCGTCCCCGGAACACCCACCAGCACATCGCCTGAAAGCCTAGTAGGGCCGGCACGAGCGGCAGCGCCAGCCAGCCCAGCAGCGCCAGGGTCGGCCCGCTGGCGGCCGCGTCGGCCACGGTCAGCGCGGCCGGGTCGGCCAGCTGCGGCCCTGCCGCGTCGGCCGTGGAGACCAGCACCCGGGGCCAGAGCGCCGCGCCGACCAGCGGGACCGGCAGGGCCAGCGCCACGCTTGTCGCCGCGAAGGCCAGGCCGGCCCGGCCCCGGCGCAGCGCCGCGCGGGCCGCGAGCAGCGCCGCCACCAGCGCCAACGGCAGGAGTACGGCGACCGCCGGGCGCGCCACGGCGGCGCGTACCCGGTCGGAGAGCAGGCCCAGGACGGTGGCGGTGGCGACCGCGGTGAGCGCGACCGGCACCAGGCCGCGGGCCAGGCGGGCGACTATCGGCAGGTCGGCGGCCGGCAGCCGGAGCGTGAGGAAGGTCGCACCGTGCACGGCGACCAGCGCGAGCAGCGCCAGCGCGGCGGCGGCCACGAACGGGGTGAGCAGGTGGCCGACCCCGGCCGCGTGCCCGTCGCCGGACAGCGGCACGCCCTGGAGCAGCGCGCCGAGCAGCGCGCCCCAGCCGAGCGCGGCGAGGACGCTGCCGGCCACCACCACCCGGTCCCAGCCGGCCCGGGCGGCGGCGGAACGCGGCCGGCTGCGTAGCTGCACCCCGGCCGTCACGAGCACCACCCCGGCCAGCGCGCCGAGCACGGCCGGGTAGCAGCCGGAGAGCAGTTCACCCTCCAGGGTGGGGAAGGCCCCGAACAGGATGCCTACCGCCGCCACCAGCCAGACCTCGTTGCCGAGGAAGAACGGCCCGACCGCGTTCAGCGCGGCCCGGCGGGCCTCGGGTGTCGCGCCCCGGGCCAGCAGCAGCCCGACGCCGTAGTCGTAGCCGCCGAGCACGAGGTAGGCGGCGAAGAAGAGGCCGAGCAGGGCGTACCAGGCGAGTTCCACGGCGGGCTCCCTCAGGCGAACACGGGGTCGGGGTGGTGGTCGGTGTCCGGCGCGGGCGGCCGGCCGAGGGCGGGATCGTGCGCGCCCCGGGCGGCGTGCCGGGCCAGCAGCACCCAGTTGGTGACGGCGAGGGTGCCGAGCAGCAGCGTGAAGGCGATCAGCGAGGTGAGCATCAGCCCGGCGCTCACCGGCGAGACGGCCTGCCCGGTCGGCAGCAGCCCGTACGCGACCCAGGGCTGCCGGCCCACCTCCCGGGCGATCCAGCCGAGGAGCACCGCGACGAAGGGCAGCGGCACGCCGAGCAGCACCAGCCAGAGCGGGAACTTCCACCGGATGATCCAGTCCCGCCAGAGCAGCGGCAGCAGGAGCCAGACGCAGCCCAGGGTGAAGCCGATGAGGATCATGAAGCCGAGGCCGACGTTGGACAGCACGGGCGGGGTGTAGTCGCCCGGGCCGAACCGCGCCGTCCACTCGGCGACCAGCGCGTCGCGGTCGGGCCCGCCGCCGAACTTGGTCGGCTGGAGTTCCCCGACCGGGCCGAACTGCGCGAAGCCGAAGCCCTGGAGCGCGGTCACGGCGAGCGCCGCGGTGACCAGGCCGAGCCGCAGCGACTTCCGGAAGAGCAGGAAGTCGGGGGTACGCCGGAGCAGGTGCCAGGCGCTGACCGCGGCCATCAGGATCCCGCCGGTGACCAGGCCGGCCGAGACCACGTGGCCGAAGGCGAAGCCGAAGGTGGGGTTGGTGAGCAGCGCGCCGAAGTCGGTGAGGTGGGCGACGCCGTCGCGGACCTCGTAGCCGACCGGGTGCTGGAGCCAGGCGTTGGCCACCATGATCCAGAACGCGGAGGCGTACGCGGTGATCGCGACGCCCCAGAGCAGGGCCAGGTGGACGCCGCGCCGCAGCCGGTGCCAGCCGAAGATCCACATGCCGAGGAACGTGGACTCCAGGAAGAAGGCGACAAGCGTCTCGATGGCCAGCGGCGCCCCGAACACGTTGCCCACGTAGCGCGACAGGCCGCTCCAGTTCAGCCCGAACTGGAACTCCATCACGATGCCCGTGGCGATGCCGAGCACGTAGTTGATCACGTAGAGCTGGCCCCAGAAGCGGGTCAGCCGCTCGTACACGGGCTTGCCGGTGACGAAGCCGGCGGTCTGGAGGCCGACCAGCAGGGTGACCAGGCCGAGCGTGACCACCACGAAGAGGAAGTGGATCGACGTGGTGGTGGCGAACTGCAGGCGGGCGATGAGCAGGGGATCCATGGCCGACTCCCACGGGTTGTCTCGCTTGTCATAGCGAGACTACACGTAGCCTCGCTACCTATCGGTCCCGGCGTCGGCGCGGGTGCCGCCGCCGGCGGGGTCAGCTCAGGAAGAGGGAGATCGGGAGGGTGACGAGCAGGGTCGCGACGGAGAGCGCGGTGGCGCCGAGCACCCGCGGCGGCCGGTCCGGGACCATGAGCCGCTGCACCCGCGCGTCGAGGTCGCGGTCACCGAGACCGAGCGTGCCGGCCGGGGTCACCCGGTGCCCGGCGGCGGCGAACCGGCGCAGCGCCCCGGCCAGGGGCTCCTCGGCGTGCAGCTCGCGGGCCTTGTCGTCGGCGCGCATCTCGACCAGCAGGGCCACCCGCTCGTGGGCGTCCCGCACCCAGCGGAACCAGGGCAGCGCCCGGCAGAGCGCGGTGAACGGCAGCAGCACGAGGTCGTGCCGCTCCTGCGCGTGCGCCCGCTCGTGGGTGAGCACCGCCGCCAGTTCGGCCCGGTCGAGCAGGCTCAGCGTGCCGGCGCTGACCACCACGCGGGGCTTCACCCCGGGCAGGCAGTAGGCGGCCGCGCTCGGGTGGTCGAGCACCAGCGCCCCGGGCACCGTCGGGTCCCGCCGGGCGACCAGGCTGAGCAGCTCCCGGTGCCGGCGCTGGGCGCGTACGGTGCCGTGGATGCTGCGTACCGTCGTGGTCAGCAGCACCGCGCCGATGCCGAAACCGACCCCGACGAGGCCCAGGTGCGGCGCGCCCAGCCCGCCCGGCAGTGTTCCGTGGGCCAGGTCGTCGGCGAGCGTCAGCAGCGCGCTCCCGGTCGGCAGGTCGTACGCGGCGAGGCCGAGCGCCATGGGCAGCCCCATGGCGGAGAGGCCGAGCGCCAGCCCGACGGCCTGCCAGCAGACGATCGCCACCCGCGGGGCCCGCCAGGTCCACCGCGCGGTCGCGAGGACCTGCGCGGTCAGCCAGCAGGCCAGGATGGTCGCGGCGAAGTGCAGGGCGTACGCCACGGCGGCCGCCCTACCGGTCCGTCGCCTCGTCGAGCGCCGGGCCGCCGGCCCGCGGGTCCTCGACCCGGTCGGTCAGCCCGGACTCGGCCGGCCCGGAGCCGGCCAGGCCCGCCTCGGCGCCGAGCGCCGCGCGCAGCACCTCCGCCTCGGTGCCGGTCACCGAGCGGGCGAAGCGCACCAGCGCGGCGTCCCGGCTGCCGCCGAGGTCGAGGGCGTCGAGCATGAGCTGGGCGATGTGCGCCTCCCGGGTGGCGGCCGGCCGGTAACGCCAGGCCCGCCCCTCCCGCTCGCGCTGCACCATGCCCTTGCCGGCGAGCCGGTCGAGCACTGTCATCACCGTCGTGTAGGCCAGCTCACGCCCGTCGAGGGCGTCGGCGACCTCGCGCACGGTCACGCCGTCCGACGTGGCGGGCACCGAGTCCCACAGCACGTCCATCACCGCACGTTCGAGATCACCCAGCCGAGTCACCAGGTAATCCTACCTCGCGTAGTAGGTGGCCCGGCAGGCCGGCGTCGACTAGCCGACCGCCCAGCCGGCCAGCCCGTTGAGCAGGAGCAGGACCAGCAGCGGAGTCCCGATCACCCAGCCGAGGACGGCCGTGGTGAACAATGCCCCGCTGATCCGACGGCGCGGCTCGGCGGCCCGGTCGGAGCGGGCCGCCGACGCGGCCCGGCCGCGGGCCGAGGGCGGCCGGAAGTCGAGCGGATCCGCACGCCGGGCGGGCCGGACGAAGAGCCCGCCGGCGCAGGCGAGCACCGCCACGGACAGCAGCACGCAGACGAGCCAGGCCGGGTACAGGCCGGACGGGTCGTGTCGGCCCCCGCCGACGTGGGCCGGGGCGAGCGGGGCGACCACCCAGGCCGCCGCGGCGACCAGCACCCCGTAGCCCAGGAGCAGCCCGACGGTCGCCCACGCCCGCCGGACCGACAGTCCGGCGGCGGCGGCCGACGGCGTGTGCAGGAGAGTGCCGACCGGCACGGCCAGCAGGAAGAACACGATCAGGGCGTAGCCCTGCGGGTGCCAGTGCCGCTGCGCCGCCCGGGCCCCGGCCACCGCGCCGGAGAGGTCGACCAGCCAGACCGTGCCGGCGGTGGCGACCGCGAGGGCCAGCAGGCTCAGCACGGCACGCGCGGCCCGGCTCTCGGTCGCCGGGAAGGGGTTGATCACGCCCAGGAGGGTAGGGCAACCCCGCACCCGACCTGCCCGGGCGAGGCGGCCCGGCCCGGAAACGGCAGGAGTGGCCGTCCGGGGATCGGAGGCCACTCCTGCGCGGGAGCGCTGGGTCAGACGCCCTTCGGGTGCCAGACCGTCTTGGTCTCCAGGAGCGTGGTCATCCGGGCGAGGCCCGGGTCGGCGGACCAGTCGTGGTCGGCCGGGGCCGGCCGGAGCACCCGCTTCAGGTTCTCCGCGGCCTTGACCTCCAGTTCGGCGGCCAGGTCGGCGTCGGCGACGCCGGTCAGGTCGATGGCGTTGACGTCCATGTGCGCGGCCAGCGTCGGCACGGTCTCCGACAGCCGGCCGGTGAGGATGTTCACCACCCCGCCCGGTAGGTCGGAGGTGGCCAGCACCTCGGCCAGTGTCACCGCCGCGAGCGGCGCCGACGGGGAGGCGGCCACCACCACGGTGTTGCCCGTGACGATCGCCGGGGCGATCACGCTGACCAGGCCGAGCAGCGCCGGCGACTCCGGGGCCACCACGGCCACCACACCGGTCGGCTCCGGCGCGGAAAGGTTGAAGTACGGCCCGGCCACCGGGTTCGCCCCGCCGTACACCTGGGGGAGCTTGTCGGCCCAGCCGGCGTACCAGACCCAGCGGTCGATGGCCGCGTCGACCTCGTCGACGGAGGCGCCGAGGGCGACGAACTGGTCCCGCCGGCCCTCCAGCATCTCGGCGACCCGGTAGAGGATCTGACCGCGGTTGTACGCGGTCGCCCCGGCCCAGCCCTTCACGGCGGCCCGGGCGGCGACCACCGCGTCCCGCGCGTCCTTGCGGGAGGCCAGCGACACGTTGGAGTCCTGCACGAGATACGACCGTCCCGACTCGCTGCGCGGGAACTTCCCGCCGATGAAGAGCTTGTACGTCTTGCGTACCGCGACCCGCTCAGACATTGAGGTACGCCTCCAGCCCGTGCCGGCCGCCCTCGCGACCGTAGCCCGACTCCTTGTAGCCGCCGAACGGCGAGGTGGGGTCGAACTTGTTGAACGTGTTGGCCCAGACCACGCCGGCGCGCAGCCGGTCGGCCATCCACAGGATCCGGGAGCCCTTGTCGGTCCAGATCCCGGCCGACAGCCCGTACGGCGTGTTGTTGGCCTTCTCCACGGCCTCGGCCGGGGTGCGGAAGGTCAGCACGGACAGCACCGGGCCGAAGATCTCCTCGCGGGCGATCCGGTGCGCCTGGGTGACCCCGGTGAAGATCGTCGGCGCGAACCAGAAGCCGCGGTCCGGCAGCTCGCACGGCGGCGACCAGCGCTCGGCGCCCTCGGCGGCGCCGGCCTCCGACAGCTCCCGGATCCGGGCCAGCTGCGCTGCCGAGTTGATCGCGCCGATGTCGGTGTTCTTGTCCAGCGGGTCACCGACCCGGAGCTGCGCCATCCGGCGCTTCAGCGACTCCAGCACCCGGTCGGCGACCGACTCCTGGACCAGCAGCCGGGAGCCGGCGCAGCAGACGTGCCCCTGGTTGAAGAAGATGCCGTTGACGATGCCCTCGACGGCCTGGTCGACAGGGGCGTCGTCGAAGACGATGTTGGCGGCCTTGCCGCCCAGCTCCAGGGTGAGCTTCTTGCGGGTGCCGGCGACGGCCCGGGCGATGGCCTTGCCCACCTCGGTGGAGCCGGTGAAGGCGACCTTGTCCACGCCCGGGTGCTCGACCAGCGCCCGGCCGGTCTCGCCGGCGCCGGTGACGATGTTGACCACGCCGGCCGGCAGGTCGGCCTGCTGGCAGATCTCGGCGAAGAGCAGCGCGGTCAGCGGGGTGGTCTCGGCCGGCTTGAGCACGACCGTGTTGCCGGCCGCCAGTGCCGGCGCGATCTTCCAGGCCAGCATGAGCAGCGGGAAGTTCCACGGGATGACCTGTGCGGCCACGCCGAGCGACCGGGGGTTCGGACCGAAGCCGGCGTGCTCCAGCTTGTCCGCCCAGCCGGCGTAGTAGAAGAAGTGGGCGGCGACCAGGGGCAGGTCGACGTCGCGCGACTCCTTGATCGGCTTGCCGTTGTCCAGCGACTCCAGCACGGCCAGCTCGCGGGAGCGCTCCTGGATGATCCGGGCGATCCGGAACAGGTACTTGGCCCGGTCCCGGCCCGGCATCGGACCCCAGACCTTCTCGTACGCCTCGCGGGCGGCGCGGACGGCGAGGTCGACGTCCTGGCTGCCGGCCTCGGCGATCTCGGCCAGCACCTCCTCCGAGGCCGGGTTGATCGACTTGAAGCTGCCGCCGTCGGTCGGGTCGACGAACTTGCCGTCGACGAAGAGCCCGTACGAGGGCTTGATGTCCACCACCGAGCGCGACTCGGGGGCGGGTGCGTATTCGAACATCGCGCTCAGTCCAGGGTGAAGTAGTCGGGGCCGGCGTAGACGCCGGTCGTCAGCTTGGTGCGCTGCATGAGCAGGTCGTTCAGGAGGCTCGACGCGCCGAACCGGAACCAGTCCGGGTCCAGCCAGTCGGGGCCGACGGTCTCGTTGACCATGACCAGGTACTTGATCGCGTCCTTGGTGGTCTTGATGCCGCCGGCCGGCTTCACGCCGACCTGCCGCCCGGTGGCGGCGCGGAAGTCGCGGACCGCCTCCAGCATCACGAGGGTCACCGGCGGGGTGGCCGCGACCGGGACCTTGCCGGTGGAGGTCTTGATGAAGTCGCCGCCGGCCAGCATGGCCAGCCAGGAGGCGCGGCGCACGTTGTCGTAGGTGGCCAGCTCGCCGGTCTCCAGGATCACCTTGAGGTGGGCGTCCCCGCAGGCCTCCTTGGTGGCCACGATCTCGTCGTAGACCTCCTTGTAGCGGCCGGACAGGAAGGCGCCCCGGTTGATCACCATGTCGATCTCGTCCGCGCCGGCCTCGACGGCCGCCCGGGTGTCGGCGAGCTTGATCTCCAGCGGCGCCTGGCCGGACGGGAAGGCGGTCGCCACGCTGGCCAGGTGCACGCCGGACCCGCGCAGCACCTCGGCCACGTACGGGACCATCGCCGGGTAGACGCAGACCGCGCCGACGTGCGGGCAGGACGGGTCGGCCGGGTCGGGGCGCAGTGCCTTCGCGGCGAGCGCCCGCACCTTGCCGGGGGTGTCGGCCCCTTCCAGGGTGGTCAGGTCGACCATCCGGATCGCCAGGTCGATGGCCTCCGCCTTGGCGGTGGTCTTGATGGAGCGGGTGCCGAGCTGTGCCGCCCGCTGCTCCGCGCCGACCTGGTCCACGCCGGGCAGGCCGTGCAGGAAGGTCCGCAGAGCGGTCTCGGATCGTCCCAGCTCGGAGAGCTCCGACCGGGCCGACGTCGCTGTCGCCGTCATGCCCCGAATACTACGCACCCGCGCGTCGGGTGATCTTGGTCACGCCGGCCCGGCCGGCGGCGCCCGCACGTGAGCGGCGTCGCTGGTCCGCCCGCACCTGCGATGTCCCCGCCCCGGGACCGGTAGGTTGAGCGATCGTGGACGTACACGTCATTGACCACCCGCTCGCCCAGGCGCGGCTGACCGCCATGCGGGACGCCCGGACCGACTCCGCGTCGTTCCGGGCCGCGCTGCACGAACTCACCACCATGCTGGTGTACGAGGCCGCGCGCTCGTTCCCCGTCGAGAAGTACTCGATCCAGACCCCGGTCACCGCCACCGAGGGCACCCGGCTGGCGAACCCGCCGCTGCTGGTGCCGGTGCTGCGGGCCGGTCTCGGCATGGCCGACGCCGCGCTCGGCCTCCTGCCCGAGTCGTCGATGGGCTTCGTCGGCCTGGCCCGCGACGAGGAGACGTACGAGCCGCGCGCGTACATGGAGTCGCTGCCCCGGGACCTGAGAGGCCTGCCGGTGCTGGTGCTCGACCCGATGCTGGCCACCGGCGGCTCGCTGGAGCACTCCTGCCGGCTGCTCGCCGACCGCGGCTGCACCGACATCACGGTGCTCTGCGTGCTCGCCGCGCCGGCCGGCATCGAGCGGCTGGAGCGGTCCGGGCTGCCGTTGCGCCTGGTCACCGCCTCGATCGACGAGGGCCTCAACGACCGGATGTTCATCGTCCCGGGCCTCGGCGACGCCGGGGACCGCCAGTTCGGCGGCATGCCCCGCTTCTGACCCCGTGGACCGGCCCGCCGGCAGCGCCGGCGGGCCGCCCGGATCCGTCGTCCGGCGAGTCCGTGCGCGGTGTGCGCGTACCCGCTAGCGTCTGCGGCCATGACTGGTGTTGCGCTCGCCGAAGAGCTGCTGCTCCTCGCTTATGACGACGAAACCGGCAAGGCCACCATGCCGCGGATCAGCCTGGACCTCGGCATGGCCGCCGCGGTGCTTGTCGAGCTGGCCCTGGCCGGGCGGATCGCGTACGCCGACGGGAACCTCACGGTGCTCGACCCGACGCCGACGGGCGAGCCGATCGCCGACGACGTCCTCGCCCGGATCGCCGCCGACACACCGCACACCCCGTCCTCGTGGGTGCAGCGGCTGCGGCACGGCCTGCGGGACCGGATCCTCGGCGACCTCTGCGGCCGGGGCGTGGTGCGGGACGTCGACGAGACGGAGCTGGGCTTCATCCACGTGCACCGCTACCCGGTCGCGGACGCCTCGGTGGAGGCCGACATCCGGCAGCGGCTGGCCGACGCGCTGACCGTCGGGCAGGTCCCCGACGAGCGGACCGCCGCGCTCGCCACCCTTGTCGCGGTGCTGCGGATGGAGCCGGCGCTGGGCCTGACCGGCACGGCGGCCGACGAGGCGGGAAAGCGCCTGGAGGAGATCGCCAGCGGCGCCGGCTTCTCCGGCACGGTGAGCCTGGACGACAGCGTCGTCCGCCCCTCGGTGAGCCTGGTGATAGCCGCCCTGGCGGAAGCGGTGGACGCCGCCCTGGGCAAGCGCCCTTAAGGAAGGGCCCCTTCTTAACGCCTCCGGTAGAGCAGGGGCCCCTTCTTAACACTCGGCGTTAAGAAGGGGCCCCTGCTTACGGCTGGTCAGAGGCCTAGGGCGGCGGCGATCTCACCCCGGAGTTCCGTCACCAGGGCGTGGGCGCGGCGGCGGGCCGACGGGACATCGCCGTCGGTCACCGGTTCCACCACCTCCAGGTACGCCTTGAGCTTCGGCTCGGTGCCGGAGGGGCGGATCACCACCCGGGCGGCGTCGGTGCGCAGGATCACCACGTCGGACTCGGGGAGCAGGTCGGACACCTCGGTGACCGGGTGGCCGAGCAGCGCGGTCGGGGTGGCGGCGCGGATCCGGGCCATGCCGTCCGCGATGACCCGCAGGTCCTCCACCCGGACGGAGAGCTGGTCGGTGTGGTGCACGCCGAACTCGGCGGCCAGGTCGTCCAGCCGGTCGGTGAGCGTCCGGCCCTCGGCCTTGAGGACGGCGGCCAGCTCGGCAACGGTCAGCGCCGCGGTGATGCCGTCCTTGTCCCGCACGTGCTCCGGCGCGACGCAGTAGCCGAGCGCCTCCTCGTAGCCGAAGACCAGCGGCTCCCGGCCGCCCCCGGCCCGGACGATCCACTTGAACCCGGTAAGCGTCTCGTCGTAGGGCACGCCCCGGGCCGCGGCCATGGCCCGGAGCAGGGTCGAGGAGACGATCGTGGTGGCGTAGAGGCCGGTCACGCCGCGCCGCATGAGGTGGTCGGCGAGCAGCGCGCCCACCTCGTCCCCGCGCAGCATCCGCCAGGTGCCGTCCGCCGGCACGGCCACGGCGCACCGGTCCGCGTCCGGGTCGTTGGCGATGGCGATGTCCGCGCCGGTGCTGCCGGCCAGCGCCACCAGCTTGTCCACCGCGCCCGGCTCCTCCGGGTTGGGGAAGCTGACCGTCGGGAAGGCCGGGTCGGGCTCGGCCTGCTCGGGGACCACGCCGGGCGTCGGGAAACCGGCCCGGGCGAACGCGGCGGTCAGCACCGCGGCGCCCACACCGTGCAGCGGCGTGTACGCCACCTTCAAATCCCGCGGGCCGGCCGGGTCGACCACCGCGGCGGCCCGCTCCACGTAGCCGGCGACCAGGTCGTCGCCGAGGACCTGGCCGGGCGGGCCGAGCGGTACCGCGGCGAGGGGGCCGACGGCCCGGATGGCGGCCTCGATGCCGGCGTCGGCCGGCGGCACGATCTGCGCGCCCGCGCCCAGCTCACCGCCGAGCTGCGCACCCAGGTAGACCTTGTAGCCGTTGTCCTGCGGCGGGTTGTGGCTGGCGGTCACCATCACACCGGCCACCGCGCCGAGGTGCCGCACCGCGAAGGCCAGCACCGGGGTGGGCAGCGGGCGGGGCAGCAGCAGGGCCGGGCGGCCCGCGCCGGTGGCCACCTGGGCGGTGCGCTCGGCGAAGGCCCGCGAGCCGCGCCGGGCGTCGTACCCGATCACCAGCGGGCCCTCGCCACCCTGTGCGGCGAGCCAACCGACCAGCCCGGCGGCGGCCTGGGTGACCACCGCGAGGTTCATCCCGTTCGGGCCGGCCCGCAGCGGGCCGCGCAGCCCGGCGGTGCCGAAGGTCAGCGGGCCGGCGAACCGGTCGGCCAGCTCCGGTGCGCTGCCCGGCAGCCCGGCGAGGACGGCGCGCAGCTCGTCGCGGTCGGCCGGGTCCGGGTCGTCGTCGAGCCAGCGCTCGGCCCGGGCGCGAAGGTCGTCAAGGTCAGTGGTTTCCGCCGCCATTGCCTCATGAAAGCACGGCGACGGATCACCACCGGCCGTCGGCCTCGACTTCAGTTGTTACCGGTGAGCTGGAACGAGCGGGCCATCGCCTCGAAGATCGGCTTGCTCTCGGCGAAGTCGGCCTCGTTCGCGGTCAGGTAGAACGAGTAGACCTTTCCGTTCTGCACCACGCCACGCCACATGCCGTGCCGCTTCGCTTCGCCGTCGCCGCAGGTGTACTCGAACTCCGCCGCCGGCTTGCCGGCCAACGTCGGCTCGCTCATAGCCAGCTGCTCGTAGGGCTTGGCGCACGACTTGCTCTTGTCCCGCAGGTTGCGGGAGGCGAACTCGGCCCAGCTGACCGAGGTCCCGCCCCAGTCCTCGGCGAGGATGCGGACCTTGCGGCCCTCGGTGTTCGGGTCGACGTAGTCGACGAAGAGGCCGCCGGTCTTGCGGTCCCAGCCCTTCGGCACCTGGAGGGTGATGCCCTTGACGGACTGCTCCTGCATCTCCACGGGCGGGGCCTCCGCGGACGACGAGGGCAGCGCGCCCACGATCGGCGGGGGCGTGTCGTCGCCGCCGCTGGTCAGCGCGATCACGCTGACCAGGAGCAGCACGGCCACCCCACCGGCTACGGCGAGCTGGACCTTGCGCGGCCAGCCCTTCACGCGGCCGACGAGCTGGCCGCCGACGCCCTTGGCGCGGCCGAGCGTGCCGCCGTCGGTGGGCGGCCCGGCCGGGGCCGCCGTCCAGGGCTGGCCGGTGCCCGGCACCGACCACTGGTTGCCGCCGTACACCGGCTGGGTGGTGTCGGCGCCGCGGCCGTAGACCGGCTGGGTGGTGTCCGGACGCCCGGCGGGCACCCGCTGGGTGGCGTCGGGCGCGGCGGTGTGGCCGAGCCGCTGGGTGGCGTCCGGCGAGATGCGCTGGGTGGCCTCCGGTGCCGCGTTCGGCCCGGACATCGCCCCGGTCGGGGTGTGCAGCGGGCCGGCCAGCGCGTCGGCGCTGGTCTCGTCGAGCGCGGCGCCACCCACCGCCGGCGTGGCGCCGGGACGCTCGCCGCGACGCAGGGCGGCGAGCCGGTCGGTGAGCGACTCGCCGGGGGCGATCATCGCCGGGCCGCCGATCTGCCCGGTCGGCTTCGGCTCGATGGCGGGCGGCGGCGTCGACGGCCGCTGCACGGGCACCACGGCGTACGGGTCGGTCACCGAGTTGACCGCGGTGGCGGTGCTGGTCAGCGGGCCGGCGAGCAGCTCGCGGAGCATGCCCCGGGCGGTGTGCACGTCCAGCCGGCGGGCCGGGTCCTTCTCCAGCAGGCCCATCAGCACCCGGGTCAGCGGGCCGCTGCGCTGCGGGGTGGCCGGCGGGTCCTCGACGACCGCGTGCATGGTCTCGATGGGGTCGCCCTTGTCGAACGGGGGACGCCCCTCCACCGCGGTGTAGAGCGTCACGCCGAGCGAGAAGAGGTCGCTGGGCGGGCCGAAGTCCTGGCCCATGGCCCGCTCGGGAGAGATGAAGTGCGGCGAGCCGAGCACCATGCCGGGCGTGGTGAGCTGCACGTCGGTGGGCATCCGGGCCACGCCGAAGTCGGTCAGCACGCACCGGCCGTCGGAGCAGATGAGCACGTTCGCCGGCTTCACGTCGCGGTGCAGCACGCCGATGGCGTGCGCCACCTCCAGCGCGCCGAGCAGGGCGATGCCGATCTTGGCGACGGCGCGGGGCGCGACGGGCCCGTCCTCGATCACCATGTCGGCCAGGCTGCGCGCGTCCAGCAGCTCCATGACGATCCACGGGCGGCCACCCTCGGTGACCACGTCGTACACCTGGACGACGGCGGGGTGCTGGATCGCCGCGGCGGCGCGGGCCTCGCGGAGGGTCCGTTCGTACATCGCGTCGCGGTCGCTGGGCGCGAGCCCCGGCGGGAGGACGACCTCCTTCACCGCCACGTCGCGCCGCAGCAGGGTGTCTGTGGCACGCCACACCGTGCCCATGCCGCCGTTGCCCACGGGCGAGCGCAGCGAGTAGCGGTCACCGATGGTGGTGCCGGGTGCTGCGCGTCCAGTGGGGGGACTGGCCGGTCCGCCGCTCCACGTCGGGATCTGAGTCACAGAAAAGCCACCGGGGGATATCGAGGGGGCTGGGACACAACCCCCCTATCTTGCTGGTTCCGACGCCCGATGCGAAACCCGACGCGGCGGACGTTTACCTACTCGACGGTATGTGGCCAGCTACTCACCTCCGGTCGATGCCGCCGTCGCGGTGTGCGGTATCCCTCACCCAACGAACGGCGACCGCGTCCTACCATCCGGTAATGAGCGAAGCGCGGTCAAGCGAGTCGGGTTTCCCGATCAAGGGCGTCTACACGGCGGCCGACCTTCCGGAGGACCTGGACTCCCGGCTGGGCGGCCCGGGCGAGTACCCGTACACCCGCGGGGTCTACCCGACGATGTACACCTCCCGCCCGTGGACCATGCGGCAGTACGCCGGCTTCGGCACCGCCACGGAGAGCAACGCGCGCTACCACCAGCTTCTGCGCGCCGGCACCATGGGCCTCTCCGTCGCCTTCGACCTGCCCACCCAGATGGGGTACGACTCCGACGAGCCGATCGCGCACGGCGAGGTGGGCAAGGTCGGGGTCGCCATCGACTCCATCGAGGACATGCGGACGCTCTTCGACGGCATCCCGCTGGACAAGGTGTCCACCTCGATGACCATCAACGCGCCCGGTTCGGTGCTGCTCCTGCTCTACCAGCTCGTGGCGGAGGAGTCCGGGGTGCCGGGCTCGGCGCTCAACGGCACCATCCAGAACGACATCCTCAAGGAGTACATCGCCCGGGGGACGTACATCTTCCCGCCGAAGCCCTCGCTGCGGCTGGTCGCCGACACCTTCGCGTACTGCCGCGCCGAGGTGCCGAAGTGGAACACCATCTCCATCTCCGGCTACCACATGGCGGAGGCGGGGGCGTCGCCCGCGCAGGAGATCGCGTTCACCCTGGCCAACGGCGTGGAGTACGTCCGGGCGGCGCTCGCCGCCGGGCTGGCCGTGGACGACTTCGCGCCCCGGCTCTCGTTCTTCTTCGTGGCCCGCACCACGCTGCTGGAGGAGGTCGCCAAGTTCCGGGCGGCCCGGCGCATCTGGGCCCGGCTCATGCGCGACGAGTTCGGGGCGAAGGACCCGAAGTCGATGATGCTGCGGTTCCACACCCAGACCGCGGGCGTGCAGCTCACCGCCCAGCAGCCGGAGGTGAACCTGGTCCGGGTGGCGGTGCAGGGCCTCGGCGCGGTGCTCGGCGGCACCCAGTCGCTGCACACCAACAGCTTCGACGAGGCGATCGCGCTGCCCACCGAGAAGGCGGCCCGGCTGGCTTTGCGCACCCAGCAGGTGCTGGCGTACGAGACGGACCTGACCGCCACCGTCGACCCGTTCGCCGGGTCGTACGTGGTGGAGGCGATGACCGCCGAGCTGGAGACGGCGGCCGACGAGCTGATGCACCGGGTCTTCGACCACGGTTCGGCGGTGGACGCCATCGAGGCCGGCTTCCAGAAGCGGGAGATCGAGCAGTCCGCGTACCGGATCGCCCAGGAGATCGACTCGGGCGAGCGCGTGGTGGTGGGGCTCAACCGGTTCCAGATCGACGAGGAGGAGCCGTACGAGCCGCTGCGGGTGGACCCGACGATCGAGGTCGCCCAGGCCGAGCGGCTCGCCAAGCTGCGCGCCCAGCGGGACTCCGGCGCGGTCGAGCGCGCCCTGGCCGAGCTGCGGGCCGCGGCCGAGGGCAACGCCAACGTGCTCTACCCGATGAAGGACGCGCTGCGTGCCCGGGCCACCGTCGGCGAGGTGTGCGGCACGCTGCGCGACGTGTGGGGGATCTACCGGCCGAGCGACAGGTTCTGAGTCGACCCGACGGCGGCCCCGCCGGCACCCGCGTGGTGTCCGGCGCGGGCCGCCGTCGCGTTCCCGACCCGGCGCTGACCTGGGCGTTCGGCGCGGGGCGGCGTACAGTCGATGGTCTCCCCGCACGCGGCGGGGGCGGTGACGGCTCGGTGCGGATCCTCCCCGGGCGCCGCCGCCCGGGCGCCGCTCCCGGGTCCGTCGGGCAGCGTGGCCGGAGCCGGCGCGCGTGTGCGGATCGGGAATGCGGGTAACCCGGTCGGGGTGAACCGGACGGACAGCCTGTGCGGTCGCACTCGGGACCGGCATGTCACCGTCGGGAGTCGCTCGACAGCCGACGGTTGTCGCGAATTGTCCGAGCGGCAGTTAATTGCCACGACTAATGCGACAATTCGGAACGACGACCGGGGATTTGGTGACCGATGAATCGGTTACGCGTTGTAGGAGGTGTGGGGCAGATGACGGCGTTCGACCGCGATCTACCTGCTGTCCCGCAGATATTCGGGCCCTCCCACCAGGGCATTCGTGACGCTGCGCGGTCCGACCGCTACGCGAAAGATGTTGCGCAGCGTCACCGCCGGAGGTCTAGGCTGTCTGCTGTTCTCCCCGATGATCCATCCATCTCTAGTGATCGAGAATTCGACGTGACGAGTGCGTTGACGCTGCCGTCGGGCAGCCCGCTGGCATCGTCCTGGCCGGAGGCGCCGACCGGGTCCCAACCCCTGCCATTCGAGCTCGACCATCTGCTCGCGCTGCGGGTACCCGGCCTCATCGCGACCCGCCGTCACATCCACTCCCACCCGGAGCTCTCCGGCGAGGAGTTCGAGACGGCCGCCCTGGTCCACCGGGAGCTCTCCCTCGCCGGGCTGAACCCGCGCCTGCTGCCCAAGGGCAACGGCGTCATCTGCGACATCGACGGGCGCCCGGACGGTCCCGTGATCGCGCTCCGCGCCGACATCGACGCGCTGCCGCTGACCGACCCGAAGGACGTGCCGTACCGGTCCACGGTGGACGGCGTCTGCCACGCCTGCGGGCACGACGTGCACACGAGCGTCATGCTCGGCGTGGGCATGCTCCTCGCCCAGCTCGCCGACCTCGGCCAGCTCGACGGCCGGGTGCGGCTCATCTTCCAGCCCGCCGAGGAGATCCTGCCCTGCGGCTCGCTGGAGGTCATCGAGGCCGGCGGCCTGGACGACGTCGTGCAGATCTTCGCGGTGCACTGCGACCCGAACCTGCCGGTCGGCAAGGTCGGCCTGCGGGTCGGCCCGATCACCGCCGCCGCCGACAACGTCACCGTGCGGCTCACCGGCCCCGGCGGGCACACCGCCCGCCCGCACCTGACCGTCGACCTGGTCGACGCGCTCGGCCGGCTGGTCACCGAGGTGCCGACCCTGGTCAGTCGCCGGGTGCCGGCCAACAGCGGGCTGCTGCTGGTGTTCGGCCACGCCTCGGCCGGCACCCGCTACAACGTCATCCCCTCCGAGGCCTGCGCCGCCGGCACCCTGCGGGTGATGGACCGGGACACGTGGGACCAGGCGCCGAAGATCGTGGCCCAGGTGGTGCGGGACGTCCTCGCCCCCACCGGCGCCACCGTCGACCTGGAATACCTGCGCGGCCGGCCGCCGGTCACCAACGACGCCCGCGCCATCGGCGTGCTCACCGCCGCCACCGCCGCCGCGCTCGGCCCGGAGGGCATCGCCGAGACCCCGCAGAGCATGGGCGGCGAGGACTTCTCCTGGTACCTGGAGCACGTGCCCGGCGCGCTCGCCCGCCTCGGCGTCGGCCGGAACGGGCCCAACGTGGACCTGCACCGGGCCTCGTTCGACGTGGACGAGCGCGCCATCCCGGTGGGCGTACGCCTCATGGTCCAGACCGCGCTGCGGGCACTGGCGGCGGCCCGCTAGGCACCGGAGCCGCCGGCTCCGGCTGCGCCGGACCGGCCGGCGGCGTACGGCGCCCGCGGCGACGCGCCAGGGCCACCACGAGCGCCACCGGCACGCCGATCGCCAGCGCGAACGGCAGCACCGCGCCCAGCACGGTGAGCGCCACCCGCAGCGAGCCCAGGAACGCCGACCAGCCGCCCCGCAGCCCGGTCAGGAAGCCGAGGTCCTCCTCGTCCTCGGTGGCCGCGGCCTCCGGGCCGACGAAGGTCACCGTGACGGTGGAGAGCGCCGTCAGGTCGGCGAGCCGGCGCTTCTTCGCCTCCAGCGAGGCCAGGTCCGCCTCCCGGCGGCCCACCTCGTTCTCCAGCGTGACCAGGTCGTTGATCGAGGTGGCCCGGGCCAGCAGCCGGCGGGCGCTGTCCACCCGGGCGCGCTGGGTGGCGATCCGGGCGTCCAGGTCGACGGTCTCCTCGGTCACGTCCTCGGTCCGTACCTCGCGCCGTTCCTGCCTGCCGAGCTTCGCCAGCGCCTCCAGCACGCTCGTGAACCGGTCCGCCGGCACCCGCAGGATTAGCTCGGCCCGGGCGTCCGCGGAATCGCTGTTGCGCTGGTCGCCGCCGACGAAACCGCCCGCCGCCGTCACCGCCGTGCTCGCCTCGCGTGCCGCGCGCTCCACGTCGTCCACCCGCACCTGGAGCGTTCCGGTGTAGATGATCGCCCGCTGGTCGACCCGCAGGTCCGCGCCTCCCGCACCGGACTGCGCCTTCTCCGGCGCGGCCTGGTCCCGGTCCGCCGCCCCACCCGCCACCGCCTGCGGCTGGGCGGCCGAACCCGCGTTGTCGCCGCCCGAGTCGCTGCCCGCGCTGCACGCCCCGACGCCCAACACCACCAGCAGCCCGGCCGCCGCGAGCGCCCGGCCCCGGCGCCGGCTGTCCCGTATCCTCATGTCCCCGCTCCGATCCTCCGACGGCCCCGCCACGGGACCGATACGTCGGACGCGACGCGACACCGCGCCGGTTCCGGCAGACTGCGCTGAGGACGTCACGATTCGATAATCGAGGAGTCACGATGCAGGTCACCAAGTACACCCACTCCTGCGTCCGGCTGGAGCACGACGGCGGAGTGCTGGTCGTGGACCCCGGTGTCTACAGCGAACCCGAGGCGCTGGACGGGGTGGACGCGGTGCTCATCACCCACGAGCATCCGGACCACGTGAACGTCGAGGCGCTGACCCGGGCGCTGGACCGGCGGCCGGTCCCCGTGCACGGTCCCGCGTCGCTCGCCGGCACCCTGGGCGACGCGGCCGAGGCGCTGACCGTGGTCGTGCCGGGCGAGTCGTTCACCGCGGCCGGCGTGGCGGTCCGCGCGTACGGCGGCCAGCACGCCGTCATCCACCCGGACATCCCGGTCGTGCAGAACCTGGGCTACGTGTTCAACGACGTCGTCTACCACCCGGGCGACTCGCTGGTCGTTCCCGACGACATCCAGGTGGACACGCTCTTCGCCCCGATCCACGCCCCCTGGTCGAAGTTCTCCGAGGTCGTCGACTTCATCCGGGCGGTCGCTCCGCGGCGGGCCTTCGCGCTGCACGACGGGCTGCTCAACGACAGGGGCTTCGGCGTGCTCGACCGCCAGTACACCGCGCTGTCGAAGACCGAGTACCGGCGGCTGGAACCGGGCACCCGGATCGACGCCTGACCCCGCATGGCCGGTCCACCCCCCGACCTGGTCCAGCGGCTCTACGCGACGCCGCCGGACCGGTTCGTCGCGGCCCGGGACGCCGCCGTCGCCGAGGCACGCCGGGCCGGCGACCCGAAGGGCGCCCGGGAGATCGGCAAGCTGCGCCGGCCCACCGTCGCCGCCTGGCTGGTCAACCTCCTCGCCATCCGCCGCCCGGAGCTGGTCGCCGACCTGGCGCAGCTCGCCGAGTCCCTCCGCTCCGCCCAGCGGGAACTGCGCGGCGGCCGGCTCCGCGAGCTGTCCGCGCAACGCCGGGCCGTCGTGGGCGCCCTGGTCGCCGAGGTACGCAAGCTCGCCGCCACCGAGCCGGGCGCCCCGCCGGTCGGGAAGCTGCCGCTCGGCGAGGTGGAGGCGACGCTGAACGCCGCACTCTCCGACACCGAGGTGGCCGAGCAGGTCCGCGCCGGCCGGCTGCTCCGGGCCACCCACTACGCCGGGTTCGGCGAGGTGCCCAGGCCGCAACTGCGGCTGGTCACCGGCGGTGGGGAGGAGGAACCCGCCGTACCGGACCGGGCGGCCGAGCGCGCCGAGGCCCGGCGGACGCGTGACGAGCGCGCCGCCGAGCGGGCGGCGAGGGCCGAGCGGGCGAAGCGCCGCCGGGCCGTGGAACGAGAGCTGGCGAAGGCCCGCGAGGAGCAGGAGCGGGCCGAGGCGGAGCTGGCCGAGGCCGCCGACGCCGAACGGGACGGCGGGGCGACGCTGGACCGGATCGAGACCGAGCTCGCCGAACTCGAACGCCGTCGGGCCGTCGCCGAGCAGGAGCTGAGCCGGGCCAAGCTGGCCCGCCGGGGCGCGGAGCGGTCGCTCACCGCGGCGCGCCGGCGCACCGGCGAGGTCGAGGCCGCGTTGGAGGCGCTCGACGCCGAAGAGGGGGATGCCGCGGAGGGTGGTCACGGGGCAGACTGACCGTGATGGATGACCACGGTGGACGGACGGTGGGGTGCCGCCGATGACCCCGGAGCAGGTCGCCGCCGCCAGCAAGCCGCTGGTGCTGGAGCTCGGGGAGGCATTCTCCCGCTGCCCGTCGACGCTGCGCCGGGCCCGGCTGCTCGGCATCTCCGGCTGGGCCTTCTACATCACCGGCCGGGCCGGGGCCCTCGGCGACGTCCGCGCCGAGACCGTCGCCGCCGCGCTCGGTTTCATCGCACCGGAGGCGGTCGCCGACGGCTGGGACGCCGCCGTGCGGACCGTCCCGCCGCTGGAGGTGGCCGCCGCGAACCTGGCCGAGTGCTGCCGGTGGGGCGTGGCCACCCTGGGCGACGCACCGGAGACGTCCCGGCTCGCCGGGCTGCTGGGCCGGGCTGTCGACGCGGCGGACGGCAGCGCGATGCCGCTCTTCGCCGCCTGGCGGGCCATGCCGGTCGACGATCCCGCGCCCGGCGCCCGGGCGGCCGTCGCGCTGCTGCTGCTCCGCGAGCACTTCGCCGGGGCGTACCTGCTGGCGGTGCGGGCCTCCGGGATGACACCGCTGGAGGCGGTGCTGGCCGGGCCGGAGGGGGACGCCGGGGCCGCCGCGTGCGGCTGGCCGCCGCCGTACCCGCCGGTGGGCCCGCTGGTGCGGCGGCGGCTCTGGGCCGAGGCGGTGACCGACCGGCTGGTCTCCCCGGCGTTCCGGGCCCTCGGCCCCGGCGAGGGCGCGGAACTGCTCAACCTGCTCACCGTCGCGCGGCTGCGCCTCCGCGGCCGATAAATGGGAAGCGCGTCGCGAGGGCGGCTGCCACTATCTGCCGCGTGACGATTCCCGCCGGTTGGACCGCCCGCCGCCCCACCCTCGACGACGTGCCCGCGATCCTGAAGGTGGTGCACGCCGCCGACACCTTCGCGGTCGGCTACCCCGACTTCGACGCGGAGGACGTGCGGGACGCCCTGACCGCGCCCTTCGTCGACATGGCCCGGGACTCCTGGCTGGTCACCGACCCGGACGGCACCGCCGTGGCCTGGTCCATCCTGAGCAACCCCACCGGCGTGGGCCGGGAGTGGGTGGACGTCCTGGTAGACCCGGACCGGGCCGCCGACCTGCGCGCTCCGCTGCTGGCCCGGCTGCTCGACCGGGTCGCCGAGCGGGCCGCCGAACGCGGCCTGCCCGCCCTCACCGCCCGCACCGGGGTCTACGCCCCGGAGACCCGCTGGGCCGAGGAACTGGTCGAGGCCGGCTTCACCCGGATCAAGCGGTACATCCGGATGACCCGCTCGCTGGCCGACCTTCCCGCCGAGCCGGCGCCCCCAGCCGGGGTGACCGTCCGGCTGCTGCGCGCCGACGACGAGTCCGACCTGCGGCTGTTCCACCGGATCTTTGACACCGCCTTCCGGGACACCCCCGACTACGAGCCGGTCGGCTTCGACCAGTGGCGCGAGCAGCTCCCGTCGTACGGCAAGGTGTGGGACGAGTGGTTCGTGGCCGAGGTCGACGGCGAGCCGGCCGGCGCGCTCCAGTCCTCCGACCAGGCCCTCGACCAGGACATGGGCTGGGTGCGGACGCTGTCCGTGCTGCCCGCGTACCGGCGGCGCGGGGTGGGTGCGGCGCTGCTGCGCCGGGCCTTCGCCGTCTACGCCGCGAAGGGTCGGGCCGAGGCCGGCCTCGGTGTCGACCTGGCCAACCCGACCGCGCCGGTCACCCTCTACCGCTCCGTCGGGCTGGCCGACGCGCGCTGGACCGACATGTACGAGCGGAGTGTCCCCGCCGCGGGTGTGTGATACGCGACCCGCCGCGGGGTCGACGCCCGGCCGGAGGACCCGCCGGAGCAGACTGGAGACGTGGGAGACGCGCTACGCGGACGCGGTGCCGGTGGGGCGGGACCGCAGCTCGGTGACGTAGTCGTCCGGCGCGCCCGCCTTCTCCGCCGCGTTCGCGATCTCCGACAGGTACCACGACGTCGGCAGGCCGCCCTCGTACCCGTCGAACACGTAGACCCAGGCGGTCACGTCCCCGTCCAGCGTCGAGACGCGGACGGTCAGCTTCCGGTACGTCCCCGAGGTGACGCCTTCGATCTCGTCGAGCTGCGCCGCGTCGTACGGGTGGATGTCGTAGAGCGCCACGAAGACGCGGTCGCCCGGCGACTCGACGACGGTGCTGACCGAGCCCTCCCAGCCGATGACGTCCTCGCCCGCGAAGGTGAGCCGCCACCCCTCCAGCCAGCCGGTGCCCACCATCGGCGAATGCGGGCAGTAGGCGCGCATGCGAGCGGGGTCCAGGTTCGAGCCGTAAGCGGCGTAGAGACGCACGGCGATGACGATAGCCCGGCCGACGGGTGGGGGAGAATACGACGGTGCGTGTCGAACGCGACGGGGAGAAGAAAGTCACTGTGAGCATCGCGGACGAAAGGATGGCCCTGTGAGCCAGATCGTGATCATCGGCGGGGGGCCGGCCGGGTACGAGGCGGCGCTCGTCGCCGCCCAGCTGGACGCCGATGTCACCGTGGTCGAGGCCGAGGGGGCCGGCGGCGCCTGCGTCCTCTCCGACTGCGTGCCGTCGAAGACCTTCATCGCCAGCTCCGAGGTGGTCACCGGCTACCGGGACACCGAGGAGTTCGGTGTGCACTCCGACGGGCTGGAGGCGGTCACCGTCGACGCCCCGGCGGTGCACGAGCGGGTCAAGCGGCTCGCCCTGGCGCAGTCCGCGGACATCCACGCCAAGCTGATCAAGGCCGGGGTCGAGTTCGTCGCCGGCACCGCCCGGCTCGGCGAGGACACCCTCGGTCACACCCACCGGGTGATCGTGGCGCCGGCCGACGGGGGCGAGGAGTACTCGATCGCCGCCACCACAGTGCTGATCGCCACCGGCGCCACCCCGCGCCAGCTCCCCACCGCCCTGCCCGACGGCGAGCGCATCCTCACCTGGCGCCAGGTGTACGACCTTCCGGAGCTGCCCGAGCACCTGATCGTGGTCGGCTCCGGCGTGACCGGCGCCGAGTTCGCCAGCGCGTACCTGGCCATGGGGGTCGAGGTCACGCTGGTCTCCAGCCGCGACCGGGTCATGCCGCACGAGGACGCCGACGCCGCCTCGGCCATCGAGCGGGTGTTCCGCAACCGGGGCATGACCATCCTCAACAACTCCCGCGCCGAGGCGGTCCGCCGGATCGGCGACGGCGTCGAGGTGGTGCTCTCCGACGGCCGGGTGGTGGCCGGTTCGCACGCGCTGATCGCGGTCGGCTCGATCCCCAACACCGCCGACCTGGGCCTCGCCGAGTACGGCGTCGAGCTGGCCCGGGGCGGCTACGTCACGGTCGACCGGGTGTCCCGGACCAACGTCCCCGGCATCTACGCGGCCGGCGACTGCACCGGCGTGCTGCCGCTGGCCAGCGTCGCCGCCATGCAGGGCCGGATCGCCATGTGGCACGCGCTCGGCGAGGCCGTCCGGCCGCTGCGGCTGCGTACCGTCGCGGCGAACGTCTTCACCGACCCGGAGCTGGCCACCGTCGGCGTCTCGCAGGACGAGGTCGACGCCGGCAAGGTCCCGGCCCGACAGGTGATGCTGCCGCTTTCCGGCAACGCCCGGGCGAAGATGGCCGACCTGGCCGACGGCTTCGTCAAGCTCTTCTGCCGGCCCGCCAGCGGGCAGGTGATCGGCGGCGTGGTCGTGGCGCCGAAGGCCAGCGAGCTGATCCTGCCGATCACCATGGCGGTGGAGAACAACCTCACCGTCAACGAGCTGGCCCAGACCATCACCATCTACCCGAGCCTGTCCGGCTCGATCACCGAGGCGGCCCGCCAGCTCATGCTCCACGAGCTGGAGTGACCTCGCGCGCCACCTCGGCGAGCTGGCGGTGTTCCCACCCCCGGGGCACCGCCACGCCGCCGAGGCGGCGTCCGGCCAGCGTGGCCGCGACCACCGCGAGCAGGGCGACCTCGGCGAGGATGAGCACGCGTTCGGCGAGGCCGATCAGCAGCCGGTCGCCCGGGTAGGCCGACCAGACCATCACCGCGGCCAGCAGCAGGCTGGTCAGGGCGAGCCCGCGCAGCCAGCCGGCGGCCCGCCCGCCGAGCGGCCGGGCGAGCAGCCAGCCGGCGACCGGCAGCGCCAGGAAGGCCACCACCGAGGCGTACCGGTGCAGGTAGGCGGCGGTGTCCATGGGGAGCCCCGGCTCGTTGGTGGGCACCACCGCGGCCGCCAGCAGGCCCGCGGACCAGGCCACCAGCAGCGTTCCCGCGAGCCGGCCCGCGCCGGCCCGCCGCAGCGCCGGCAGGAGTACGACGGTCGCCGCCGCCAGCACCGCTATGGCCGTGTCGATGACGCCGCCCCGGTCCGAGACGGCGAAGTCGCTGACGGTCAGCGACCAGGGATTCAGGTCGTCGCTCACCTCGAGGTGACCGAGGACGGCGAGCACCGCCGCCAGGGCGATCCCGCCGAGGGCCAGCAGGCCGCTGTTCCGGGTTCCAGGCATGCCTCAGCCTGTCGCCGGAACCGCCCGAAACGGATCGGGGACCACCACCCACTTCGATCCCGGGGTCGCCCCCTACAGGCCGTGCCTCAGGAGGCGATCGTCGGTTCCTCGACCGTTGCCTCGGCCTCCGAGTGGGCGTGGCGGGCGCTGATCGCCGTCATGGCCCAGCCTGCCGCCGCGAACCCGGCCGCCGCCGTGCCGCCGATCAGCAGCAGCCGCCACGCCGACTCGGTCAGCGCCGCTCCGCCGAGGTGGCCGACGAGCGTCCCGTACGCGGCCCAGCAGACGGCCGCGGCGGCCTCGTACAGGATGAAGAGGCGGTACGGGTAGCGGCTGCGCCCGGCCGAGAAGCAGGCCGCCATCCGGCCGCCGGGCACGAACCGGCAGAGCAGGATCACCAGTGGCCCGGGTTCGCGCAGGCCACGGGTGACCCGGGCGGCGGCCCGGCGGGCCCGTCCCGGCGTCCCGTGTCGCGGCTCGCGGCGGGTGGGCGCGGTGCGGCCCAGCACGTAGCAGGCGAGGTCGCCCGCGAACACGCCGAGCGCGCCGACCGCGATGGTCAGCGGCAGGTTGAGCCCGCCGTAGACGGTCAGTGCCCCGCTGGTGATCATGACGACCTGGGTCGGCACCACCGGCACGAAGGCGTCGGCGACCAGCAGGGTGAGCAGCACCGCGTACGCCCACGTGGGCGACGCGACGTCAGAGATGAGTTCGGCCACGACCGCCACCTCGCCGGAGTTCCCCGTTCGACAGCACCGAGCCTGACGGCGTGTCCCGCGTCACCGTGATCGGCCCTGCCCGGCGGTGACCGGCGACACCGGCAGGCCACTGGTGTACAACGACGCAGCGGCGCCGAATGTGACGAGCCGCGGAGGCGCCGCCGGCCGCGGGGGCGGGCGGCGGATCGACGATCGGCGGCGTACCGTTGTCGGCGCGCGGCTCCGGAGACGTCGGGTCCCCCGTTCCCGACGGACGGGCCGCCGCGGGTCGCCGGCAGGTCCCGTGCCGGCGACCCGCTCCTACCGCACCACCGCCGGGTGCGTCGCGGAATCCAGGTGCACCAGCCGCGCCGCCGCGCGTACCGTCGCCGCATGCGCAGCGCGGTGAGGACCACGACGCCGGGTGTTCCCGGCGCGCCGCACTGACGTTTTCGTCGACGAGGCCCCGGGGCGATCCGCTCCGGGGCCTCGCGGCGTTCCGGGCCAGCTCGCCTCCGGGTCGTACCCGATCAAGGAGAGCGACATGATCGACCACCGCAGGCTCGGCCGGGACCTGGAGCTGTTCGTCTCGGACCCCCTCGCGGGCGCCGGGCTGCCGATCTGGCTGCCGGCCGGCGCCGCCGCCCGGCACGCCGTCGAGGAGTACGTGCGGGAGTTGGAGCGCCGCGCCGGCTACCGGCACGTCTACTCGCCGCCGCTGGGCAAACGGGAGCTGTTCGAGCTGTCCGGCCACGTCGGCTACTTCGCCGGCGACATGTTCCCGCCGATGCGGCTGAGCGCCGACGACGAGTTCGTGCTGCGCCCCGCGCTCTGCCCGCACCACGCGTTGGTGTTCCGCGCCCGCGGCCGCTCCTACCGGGAGCTGCCGCTGCGGGTCGCGGAGATCGGCGGGATGTACCGGGCGGAGCGCTCCGGGGTGCTCGGCGGACTGTCGCGGGTCCGCGCCATCTCGCTGAACGACGCGCACAACTTCTGCGCGCTGGAGCAGGTCGGCGACGAGGTACGCGAGATCCTCCGGCTGATCCGCGAGGCGCACGCGGCGCTCGGCGTCCGCCCGGCCGGGTTCCGGTTGTCGATGCGCGGGCCGGGGGAGAAGTACGTCGGCGACGACGCCGACTGGGCGCGGGCCGAGGAGCTGCTCCGCGCGGCGCTCGACGGGGTGGACTACGAGGAAGGGCCGGGCGAGGCCGCCTTCTACGGCCCGAAGATCGACATCCAGATCGTGGACGCGGCCGGCCGGGAGTCGACCATCTCCACCGTCCAGCTCGACTTCGACAAGCCGGAGCGGTTCGACCTGTCGTACACCGACGCGGACGGGCGCCGGAAGCGGCCGGTCATGGTGCACCGGAGCCTGGTGGGCAGCATGGAGCGGCTCTTCGCGTACCTCATCGAGGTGCACGCCGGCGCCTTCCCGGCCTGGTACGCCCCGGTGCAGCTGGTGCTGCTCCCGGTCGACGACGGCCAGGCCGACGCGGCCGTGGCGCTGGCCCGCCGGGCCGAGGCGGCCGGGTTGCGGGCCGAGGTCGACCTGGCCGGCTCGCTGGGCGCCCGGATCCGCGACGCGGCCCGCCGGAAGGTGCCGTACGTCGGGGTGATCGGCCGCCGGGAGGCCGCCGACGGGTCGGTCGCCCTGCGGCTGCGCGACGGGCGCGGGCTCGACCCGATGCCCGCGGCCGACGCGCTGGGGCTGGTCGGCGCCGTGGTGGCGGCCCGCTCGGCCGACCTGCTCCCGCCGGCCTGACCGGCGGCGCGCCGCTCCGGCCGGGCCGCCGCTCGTGGCGTCCATGTCAGCGTCCGGCCGGCGCGGCCGCCGGCTTCCCGGGCGGCCCGCCGCCGGGGCGTCCGGGCGGCCCGCCCGGCCTCCCGGGCGGTCCGCCGGCCGGCAGCGGCGCGGCGGCCTCCTCGTCGACGGCCGCGCCGGTGAACTGCGACCGGTAGAGCTCGGCGTACGGGCCGTTCGCCGCGACCAGCTCGTCGTGCGTGCCCTGCTCGACGATCCGGCCCTCGTCCATCATGAGGATCAGGTCGGCGTCGCGGATGGTGGAGAGCCGGTGCGCGATGACGAAGCTGGTCCGGTCGCTGCGCAGCGCCGCCATGGCCCGCTGGAGCAGCACCTCGGTGCGGGTGTCGACGGAGCTGGTGGCCTCGTCGAGGATCAGCAGCGACGGCTCGGCGAGGAACGCCCGGGCGATGGTGATGAGCTGCTTCTCGCCGGCGCTGACGTTGCTGCCCTCCTCGTCGATCACGGTGTCGTAGCCGTCGGGGAGGCTGCGCACGAACCGGTCCACGAAGGTGGCCCGGGCCGCGGTCAGGATCTCCTCCTCGGTGGCGGTCGGCCGCCCGTACGCGATGTTGTCCCGGATGGTGCCGCCGAAGAGCCAGGTGTCCTGGAGCACCATGCCGATCCGGCCGCGCAGCTCGGCCCGCTTCATCGACCTGATGTCCACCCCGTCCAGGGTGATCCGGCCGGCGTCCAGCTCGTAGAACCGCATGATCAGGTTGACCAGGGTGGTCTTGCCGGCGCCGGTCGGGCCGACGATGGCCACGGTGTGCCCGGGCTCGGCCACCAGCGAGAGGTCGTCGATCAGCGGCTTGTCCGGGTCGTAGCGGAAGGAGACGTGCTCGAACTCGACCCGGCCGGTGACCTTGGGGGGCGCGGGCCGGTCCGCGACCTGCTCCTCGGCGTCGAGGACCTCGAAGACCCGCTCGGCCGAGGCCACCCCGGACTGGAGCAGGTTGGCCATCGAGGCGATCTGGGTCAGCGGCTGCGTGAACTGCCGCGAGTACTGGATGAACGCCTGCACGTCGCCGAGGCTCATCGTGCCGGAGGCCACCCGCAGCCCGCCGACCACGGCGATCGCGACGTAGCTGAGGTTCCCCACGAACATCATCGCCGGCATGATGATCCCGGAGATGAACTGGGCGGCGAAGCTGGCTTGGAACAGCTCCTCGTTCTTGGCCGCGAAGGCGGCCTGCGCCTCGCGCTGCCGGCCGAAGACCTTTACCAGCTCGTGGCCGGTGTAGGTCTCCTCGATGAGGCCGTTCAGCTCGCCGGTGTGCCGCCACTGGGCGATGAACCGGCGCTGCGAGCGCTTCGCGATCTGCTGGGTGACGACCACCGACAGCGGCACCGCCACCAGGGCGACCAGGGCCAGCAGCGGCGAGATCCAGAACATCATGGCCAGCACGCCGACAACGGTGAGCAGTGCGCTGAGCAGTTGGCTGAGGGTCTGCGACAGGGTCTGCGAGATGTTGTCGATGTCGTTGGTGACCCGGCTGAGCAGCTCACCCCGGGGCTGCTTGTCGAAGTAGGGCAGCGGCAGCCGGTTGAGCTTGTCCTCCACGTCGGCGCGCAGCCGAAGCACGGTGCGCTGCACCACCCCGTTGAGCAGCCAGCCCTGCCACCACATGAGCAGGCTGGCGCCCAGGTACAGCGCGAGCGCCAGGGTGAGGGTGCGGCCCAGCGCCGTGAAGTCGATGCCCGCCCCGGGCACCACGTCCATCCGGGCCAGCATGTCGGCGAAGTTGTCGTTGCCGGCGGCCCGGGCCGCGGCGACCGCCTGCTCCGGGGTGGTGCCGGCGGGGATCTGCCGGCCGATCACCCCGGCGAAGATGATGTCGGTGGCGTGCCCGAGGATCTTCGGGCCGATCACGCTCGCCCCGACGCTTGCCACCGCCAGGGTGATGATCGCGGTCAGGGAGAACCGGTGCGGCCGCAGGCGGCCGAGCAGCCGGCGGGCGGACGGCCCGAAGTTCATCGACTTCTCCGCCGGCATGGCGGCGCCCATCCACGGCGGGCCCCCGCCGCGCCGTGCGGCGGCCGCCGCGGGCAGCCGCTGCGGCGCCTGCCCGTCGGCCTTCGGACCGGGGCCGGGCTTCTGTCCGGGTACGGCGGTCATGCGGTCACCTCCGCCGTCTGCTGGGACGCCACGATCTCGGCGTACGTCGGGCAGGTCACCAGCAGGTCCTCGTGTCGTCCCATCCCGACGACGCCCCCGTCCTCGAGCACGATGATCTGATCGGCGTCGACGATCGTGGAGACCCGTTGGGCCACGATCACCACCACCGCGTCCGCGGTGACCGGTTTCAGCGCGGCCCGCAGCCGGGCGTCCGTGCCGAGGTCGAGCGCGGAGAAGGAGTCGTCGAAGAGGTAGATCTCCGGCTGGCGGACCAGCGCGCGGGCGATGGCGAGCCGTTGCCGCTGGCCGCCGGAGACGTTCGTGCCGCCCTGCGCGATGGGCGCCTCCAGCCCGCCCGGCATCTCCGCGACGAAGTCGCGGGCCTGCGCGATCTCCAGCGCCGCCCAGAGTTCGGCGTCGGTCGCGTCCGGGTTGCCGTACCGGAGGTTGCTGGCGACGGTGCCGGTGAACAGGTACGGCCGCTGCGGCACCAGCCCGATCCGGCGCCACACCTCGTCCTGCTCCAGCAGCCGTACGTCCACCCCGTCGACAAGCACGGCGCCGGCGGTGGGGTCGACCAGCCGGGGGATCAGGGTGAGCAGGGTGGTCTTGCCGGCGCCGGTGGACCCGATGATCGCCGTGGTCCGGCCGGGGCTGGCCCGGAACGAGATGTCGTGCAGCACCGGGGCGCTCGCGCCCGGGTACTGGAAGGAGACGCGGCGGAACTCCAGCTCCGCGCGCCGGGTCATCGCGATCATCGGCTCGACCGGCGGCACCACCGACGAGTCGGTGTCCAGCACCTCGACGATCCGCTCGGAGCAGACGGCCGCGCGCGGCACCATCATCAGCATGAAGGTGGCCATCATGACCGCCATCAGGATCTGCATCAGGTACTGCAGGAAGGCGGTGAGCGCGCCGACCTGGATCTGGCCGGAGTCGACCCGCTCCGCGCCGAACCAGAGCACCGCGACGCTGGAGACGTTGAGCACCAGCATCACCACCGGGAAGATCAGCGCCTGGAGGCGGCCGATCCGCAGCGCGGTCGCGGTCAGGTCCGTGTTCGCCACCCGGAACCGCTCGGTCTCGTAGGGCTCGCGGACGAAGGCCCGGACCACCCGGATTCCGCTGATCTGCTCGCGCAGCACCCGGTTGACCGTGTCGATCCGGGTCTGCATGAGCCGGAAGCCCGGGACCATCCGCCGGGTGATGAGGCCCAGCGCGACGGCCAGGACCGGCACGCAGACCAGCATGAGCCAGGAGAGCCCGACGTCCTCCTGGAGCGCCATGACCACGCCGCCGACGCTCATGATCGGCGCGGCGACCAGCATGGTGCAGCTCATGAGCACGAGCATCTGCACCTGCTGCACGTCGTTGGTGTTCCGGGTGATCAGCGAGGGCGCCCCGAACCGGGCCACCTCGCGGGCGGAGAAGCGGTTGACGTGCGCGAAGATGCCGGCCCGGACATCCCGGCCGAAGCCCATGGCCGTCTTCGCGCCGAGGTAGACGGCGACGATCGAGCAGGCGATCTGGAGCAGGCTGACGAGCAGCATCCAGCCGCCCGTACGCAGGATCTGGTCGGTGTCGCCGACGGCCACGCCGCGGTCGATGATGTCGGCGTTGAGGCTCGGCAGGTAGAGCGATGCCATCGTGCCGACGAACTGGAAGGCCACCACCGCGGCCAGCAACCGCCGGTACGGGCGCAGGTGGGTACGGAGCAGGCGGATCAGCACGGACGGCTCCCCGATGGGTTCTCGGTGTCGGACTCGCTGTCCGGGTTCAACCGGCGAAGGTCCCCATCGGACATGCTCGTGATGATTTCGGTGAGGAACTCGCGGATGACCGCCTGCTTCGCCGGGTCCGCGTCGACCGAGGTCAGCGGCCGATTGCTGTGGATCAGGTCGATGATGGCGAGCGCGTGCTCCCGGCCCTTGTCGGTGAGGCTGAGCTGGACGCTGCGCCGGTCGGCCGGGTCCCGGCGGCGGGCGACGAAGCCGTCCCGCTCCAGGGTGTCGACGATGCCGGTGAGGGTGGCGGGCCGGACGAAGCACCGCTCCGCCATCTCCCGGTGGGTGCTGTCGCCGGCCCGCAGCAGGACGAGCAGCACCCGCATGCCGGCGGAGGTGAGCCCGTGGTGTTCGGCGAGGTAGCGGCCCCAGCGCTGCTCGACGACGTGTCCGGCGATGGAGATGAGCCGGCCGAGCGGCGCCTGCTGGAGCACGTCGGGGAAGCGGACGAGCGGTCCCATGTTCACGGGCGTTACGTTAGCCCCCGAACGGTAAGGCCCCAAACTATTTTCGCGGTCAGCCGAACACCACGGCCAGGGCGGCGGCGACGAAGACCACCTGGAGGGCCGTCCGGACGCCGACCGGGGTGACCGGGCGCCCGGCGAGGGTGAGCCCGCGACGCGCGGCCGAGACGTTGGCCGGGAACATGGCCAGCATGAGCAGCGCCAGGCCGGCGGCCGCGGCCCGCGCGGTGGCCGGCAGGAGCAGCCCGAGCGCGCCGGCCAGTTCGAGGACCCCGGTCAGCGTGACCAGCAGGTCGGGCCGGGGCAGCCGTGGCGGCACCATGGCGATCAGGTCGGCGCGGCGGGACAGGAAGTGGGCCGAGCCGGTCAGCACGAACATCAGGGCCAGGCCGATCCGCAGGGCGGAGTGCCAGCCGTCGAGGGCGTCGACGCCGAGCAGGCCGGCGAGCCGGGCCGCGGCGGTGCCGGCGATGAGGGCGATCAGAGGTGCCATGGGTACGCCTTCCGAGGGGATCAACTTGTCATTGACAAGATTGCGCCGCGAAGAGCCATCTTGTCAATGACAAGTTAGAGTGGTGTGCATGACCCAGTCCCGCCCGTACCACCACGGGGACCTCCGCCGCGCCCTGCTCGACGCGGCGGTGGAGGTGATGGCCGAGTCCGGCCCGGCCGCGCTGAGCCTCCGCGACCTGGCCCGCCGGGCCGGCGTCTCGCACGCCGCCCCCGCCCACCACTTCGGCGACAAGGCGGGGCTGCTCACCGCGCTCGCCGCTCAGGGCTTCACGCTGCTGGCCGACGCCCTGGCGAACGCCGGCGACGATCTGATCGACACCGGGGTGGCGTACGTGGGGTTCGCGGTCCGGCACCGGGCCCACTTCGAGGTGATGTTCCGCCCCGACCTCTACCGGGCCGACGATCCCGAGGTGGTGGCCGCCCGGACCCGCGCCGGCGAACTGCTGCGCACCGGCGTGTCCCGGCGCACCGGCCGGGGGCCGGACGTCGACGCGCTGGCGGCGTGGTCGATCGTGCACGGCTTCGCGACGCTCTGGCTCTCCGGCGCTCTGCCGCCCCGGGTCGGCCCCGACCCGGAGGCCGCCGCCCGCACCGTGATCAGCGGGCTCTTCCCCTGACGGCCGGGCCCCTCGGCGCGGGACCCGGCCCCCGGGATCACCAGCTCGTCGGCAGGGGCATGCCCTCGGTGTAGCCGGCGGTGCTCTGCACGCCGACCAGGGCCCGCTCGTGGAACTCCTCCAGGTTGCGGGCGCCCGCGTACGTGAACGCGCTGCGCACGCCGGAGATGATCTCGTCGATCAGGTCCTCGACACCCGGACGGGTCGGGTCCAGGTACATCCGGGCCGAGGAGATGCCCTCCTCGAAGATCGCCTTCCGGGCCCGGTCGAAGGCGCTGTCCTCGGCGGTACGGGCGCTCACCGCGCGGGCCGAGGCCATGCCGAAGCTCTCCTTGTAGCGCCGGCCGTCCGCGTCGGTGTAGAGGTCGCCGGGGGACTCGTAGGTGCCGGCGAACCAGGAGCCGATCATCACGTTCGAGGCGCCCGCGGCGAGGGCCAGCGCCACGTCCCGCGGGTGGCGTACGCCGCCGTCGGCCCAGACGTGCCGGCCGAGCGAACGGGCCGCCGCGGCGCAGTCGAGCACCGCGGAGAACTGCGGGCGGCCCACGCCGGTCATCATCCGGGTGGTGCACATGGCGCCCGGGCCGACGCCGACCTTGATGATGTCCGCGCCCGCCTCGACCAGGTCGCGTACGCCGTCGGCCGTGACCACGTTGCCGGCCGCCACCGGCACCGCCGGGTCGAGCTTGCGGACCGCCCGCAGCGCCGAGATCATCCGCTCCTGGTGCCCGTGCGCGGTGTCCACCACGAGGGTGTCCACGCCGGCCTCCAGCAGGGCGGCCGCCTTGCCGGTCACGTCGCCGTTGATGCCCACCGCGGCGGCGACGCGCAGCCGGCCCCGGTCGTCGACGGCCGGCTTGTAGAGCGTGGCGCGCAGCGCGCCCGACCGGGTCAGCACCCCGACCAGGCGCCCCTCGGCGTCCACCACGGGGGCGAGCCGCCGCCGGCCCGCCGAGAGCCGGTCGAAGCCGGTACGCGGGTCCGCGTCCGCCGGCACGGTGTGCAGCTCGGTCGACATGACGTGCCGGAGCTGGGCGAAGCGGTCCACCCCGACGGTGTCGGCCTCGGTGACCACGCCGAGCGGCCGGCCGGCCTCGTCCACCACGACCACCGCGCCGTGCGACCGCTTCGGCAGCAGGTGGATGGCGTCGCCCACGGTGTCCGTGGGGCCGAGCGTGATCGCCGTGTCGTGCACCAGGTGCCGCTGCTTGACCCAGGCGACGACGTTCGCGACCACCTCGATGGGGATGTCCTGCGGGATCACCGCGATGGCGCCGCGCCGGGCGACCGTCTCGGCCATCCGGCGGCCGGCGACCGCTGTCATGTTCGACACCACCAGCGGGATGGTGGTGCCGGTGCCGTCGGCCGTGGCCAGGTCGACGTCGAGCCGGGAGCCCACCTCGGACCGGTTGGGCGCCATGAAGACGTCGTTGTAGGTCAGGTCGTGCGCGGGAACCGCGCCATGAAGGAACCGCACCCGGCCATCATTCCCGCTCGCGGCCGGTCCCGCCGCCGCTGGTGGCCCAAACCACCCCGGCCGGCGGGACCGCCGCGGACGTCAGGCGATGGTGCAGATCGCCGCGCCGGCCGTGATCACGGCACCGACCTCCGCCGACAGGCCGCTCACCGTGCCGGCCTTGTGGGCGTGCAGGGGCTGCTCCATCTTCATGGCCTCCAGGACCACCACGAGGTCGCCCTCGGCGACGGTGTCCCCGTCCGCCACGGCGATCTTGACGATGGTGCCCTGCATGGGCGAGGCGAGCGTGTCGCCGCCGGCCGCCGCGCCGGCCTTGGCGCCGCCGCCCCGGCGGGCCGGCTTCTTCGCGGCGGGCGCGGCTGCCGCCGTACCCGCGCCGAGGCCGGCCGGGAGGGTGACCTCCAGCCGCTTGCCGCCCACCTCGACCACGACGGTCTCGCGCTCGGCCGGGCCCTCGGCGGCGCCGGCGGCGGTGAAGGCCGGGACGGTGTTGTCCCACTCGGTCTCGATCCACCGGGTGTGCACGGTGAACGGCTCGGCGGTGAACGCCTCGTCGCGCACCACCAGGCGGTGGAAGGGCAGCGCCGTCGCCATGCCCTCGACGACCATCTCGTCCAGCGCGCGGCGCGCCCGCTCCAGCGCCTCGGTGCGGGTCTCCCCACTGATGATCACCTTGGCCAGCAGCGAGTCGAAGTTGCCGCCGATCACGTCGCCGGCCGCGACGCCCGTGTCCACCCGCACGCCCGGCCCGGTGGGCAGCCGCAGCGCGGTGATGGTGCCCGGGGCGGGCAGGAAGTTGCGGCCCGGGTCCTCGCCGTTGATCCGGAACTCGATCGAGTGCCCGCGCGGGGCCGGGTCCTCGGTGAACCGCAGCTTCTCACCGTCGGCGATGCGGAACTGCTCGCGGACCAGGTCGATGCCGGAGGTCTCCTCGGTGACCGGGTGCTCGACCTGGAGCCGGGTGTTGACCTCCAGGAAGGAGATGGTGCCGTCCGCGCCGACCAGGTATTCCACGGTGCCGGCGCCGTGGTAGCCGGCCTCCCGGCAGATCGCCTTGGCGCTGTCGTGGATCTGCCGGCGCTGGGCCTCGGTGAGGAACGGCGCCGGGGCCTCCTCGACCAGCTTCTGGTGCCGGCGCTGGAGCGAGCAGTCCCGGGTGCCCACCACGATGACGTTGCCGTGCTGGTCGGCCAGCACCTGCGCCTCGACGTGGCGGGGCTTGTCCAGGTAGCGCTCGACGAAGCACTCGCCCCGGCCGAACGCGGCGACCGCCTCGCGGGTGGCCGACTCGAACAGGTGCGGGATCTCCTCCATGGTGCGGGCCACCTTGAGGCCGCGCCCGCCGCCGCCGAACGCCGCCTTGATGGCGACCGGCAGCCCGTGGTCGACGGCGAAGGCCATCACCTCGTCGGCGTTGCCGACCGGGTCCGGCGTGCCGGGGACCAGTGGCGCGCCGGCCCGCTGGGCGATGTGCCGGGCGGTCACCTTGTCGCCCAGGTCGCGGATGGCCTGCGGGGTGGGACCGATCCAGGTCAGCCCGGCGTCGATGACCGCCTGGGCGAAGTCGGCGTTCTCGGAGAGGAAGCCGTAGCCGGGATGCACCGCGTCGGCGCCGGCCCGCGCGGCCACGTCGATCAGCTTGTCGATCCGCAGGTAGCTGTCGGCCGCGGTGTCGCCGCCCAGGGCGTACGCCTCGTCGGCGAGGGTGGCGTGCAGGGCGTCCCGGTCGGAGTCCGCGTAGACGGCGACGCTCGCCAGGCCGGCGTCGCGGCAGGCGCGGATGACGCGGACGGCGATCTCGCCGCGGTTGGCGATGAGTACCTTGCGCACCTTGGTGGCTCCTCCCGAGGTCGTTGCCGGGAGTGTATCGGCCGGGGATTCGGCCCTAACGATCGCTCAGTGTGGGATGCCGCACTGTAGTCAAATTTGGCTATTACGCTTGCCCGGTGTCGGCAACGCGGATGATGATTCTCGGCCTGGTCAGGTGGATGCAGCCGGTGCACGGCTACGACGTGCGCCGTGAGCTGCTCAGTTGGAGCGCGGACAAGTGGGCCAACGTGCAGCCCGGTTCGATCTACCACGCGCTGCGCAAGCTCACCGACGAGGGACTGCTCCGGACGGTCTCCGTCGAGCAGGTCGGCGCCCGCCCCGCCCGCACCACGTACGAGGTGACGGCGAAGGGCGAGGAGGAGTTCGAGACCCTGCTGCGGGCGCAGTGGTGGCAGCTCAACGAGCCGCCGGACCCGTTCGTGGCGGCCTTCTCGTTCCTGCCCGCCATGCCTCGCGACGAGGCGGCGGCGGCCCTGCGCAACCGGGCGAACCTCCTGCGGGCGGGCGTCGAGTCGATGCGCGCCTCGCTGGACTCGGACTGGGTCCGCAACCGCAAGCCGGTGCACGTCGGCTGGATGTTCGAACTGTGGCTGGCCCGGGCCGAGGCGGAGATTGGCTGGTGCGAGCGGATCGCCGAGCGGATCGAGTCCGGAGTGTCGTACCTGCCTGCTGGGCTGGAGCAGGCCGAGGGGTGGTCGGGCTGGCGGGACGGCGCTCCCGACGCGGAATAATCAACGTTGACCACAAGAGCTATATCGCGTTAGTCTCTGCGCGAGCCGTGGGGGAGCCGTGCGTCCTCGCGGACCATCGACGGCCGGTCGCGTCCGGCCCGGAGGACCAGGAGCAGACATGATCGAGACCAGGGGGCTGCGGAAGTCGTTCCGCTCCCGCGCGGGTCGCGAGACGAAGACCGTGGACGCGGTCCGCGGCGTCAACCTCGAGGTGGCCGAGGGGGAGATCTTCGGCTTCCTCGGCCCCAACGGCGCCGGCAAGACCACCACCCTGCGGATGCTCGCCACCCTCATCGAGCCCGACGGCGGCGAGGCCACCATCGCCGGGGCCGACCTGCGCAAGGACCCGGCCGAGGTGCGCCGGCGGATCGGCTACGTGGCCCAGGGCGGCAGCACCTGGGACGAGTCCACCGCCCGCGAGGAACTGGTGCTGCACGCCCGGCTCTACGGCATCTCCAAGGCCGAGGCGCACCGCCGCGCCACCCGCGCCCTGGACGCCTTCCAGCTCAGCGAGTACGCCGACCGCAAGTGCAAGACCTACTCCGGCGGCCAGCGCCGCCGCGTCGAGATCGCGCTCGGCATCATCCACGAACCGAAGATCGTCTTCCTGGACGAGCCGACCACGGGCCTCGACCCGCAGAGCCGGGCCCACATGTGGGACGAGATCCGCCGGCTGCGCACCGAGGGGATGACAGTCTTCATCACCACGCACTACCTCGACGAGGCCGACGCGCTCTGCGACCGGATCGCGATCATGGATCACGGCGAGGTGGTCGCGGAGGGCACCCCGGCCGAGCTGAAGCGGGAGATCTCCGGTGAGGTCGTGCTGGTCGGCCTCGACGCCGCCACCACCCCGAAGGCCGCCGAACTGCTCGACACCGAGGCGTACGTCAGCAAGCTGGAGACCGTCGACGAGGGCGGCCTGCGGCTCTACGTCGAGGAGGGCGCCACCGCCATCCCGCAGGTGCTGCGCCGCCTCGACCACGCCGGGCTGGAGCTGCGCTCCATCGAGCTGCACCGTCCCAGCCTGGACGACGTCTTCCTCACCAAGACCGGCCGCTCGCTGCGCGAGTCCTGACCATCCGGAGAACTGTCATGAAACTCGCCCGCGACACCTGGCTGATCTTCCAGCGCCAGATCCAGCTGCTGCTGCGCAACCCCGTCTGGGTCTTCGTCGGCGTCTTCCAGCCGGTGATGTACCTGCTGCTCTTCGCCCCGCTGCTCAAGCCGGCGCTGAACGCGCCGACCCAGGCCGCCGCGTACAAGATCTTCGTGCCCGGCCTGCTGGTGCTGCTGGCCATCTTCGGTGGCCTGTTCCAGGGCTTCGGCCTGATCGCCGAGCTGCGCGCCGGGGTGATCGAACGGTCCCGGGTCACCCCGGTCAGCCGGCTCGCCCTGCTGCTCGGCCGCTCGCTGCGGGACGTCGTCTCGCTGATCGTGCAGGCAGTGATCATCACGCTGCTCGCGCTCCTGTTCGACCTGCGCGTCTTCATCGGCGACCTGCTGCTCGCGTACCTGATGCTGGCCCTCATCGCGCTCATGACCTCGGCCGTCTCGTACGGCGTGGCGCTCAAGGTCAAGAGCGAGGACGCGCTGGCCCCGCTCATGAACACCGTGGCCCAGCCGGTGCTGCTGCTCTCCGGCATCCTGCTGCCGCTGACCTTCGCCCCCGGCTGGCTCCAGGGCATCGCCGACTGGAACCCGTTCTCCTGGGCGGTCGACGGCACCCGGGCGCTCTTCGCCGGCGACCTGGGCAACGACAAGGTCTGGCAGGGGCTGACCATCGTCGCGGTGCTCGCCGTCGCCGGGGTGGTCTGGGCCGCCCGGCAGTTCGCCCGCAGCGTCCGCTGAGCAGGACGAGAGCTGCCTCTCATCCGGGGCGGGGCGCCGGCCGTGCGCGCGTAGCGTAAGGCCAGTGCCCCGCCTCACCCGTGACCGGACGACCTGGCTGACCTACTCCCAGCTGGGACTGTGGGGCTTCTTCCTCTACGGGTTCGGCCCCGTCGTACCGCTGCTCCGGGACGAACAGGGCACCAGCGCCGCCGTCGCCGGCCTGCACAGCACCGGCATCGCGGTCGGCGCGCTGGCCGGCGGCGCGCTGTTCGCGCCGGCCGCCCGCCGCCTCGGCCGCGGCCCCGCCATCTGGCTCGGGCTGGCCGGCGTGGCCGCCGGCGTCACCGCCCTCGGCCTGCTCCGCCCGCTGCCCGCCACCATCGCCGCCGTCGCGGTCATCGCCACCTTCGGCATGATGGTGATCAGCGGAATCAACGTCGTGCTCACCGCCCACCACGGGCCCGGCGCGCCGGCCGCGCTCAGCGAGGCCAACGCCGCCTGCGCCGGCATGGGCATCCTCGCGCCGCTGGTCATCGGCGCGACCGTGGACGCCGGGCTCGGCTGGCGGCCGGTGATGGCCGTCGAGGTCGGGCTCATCACGCTTGTCGCCCTCGCCGCCCTGACCTTCCGGGTACGCCTACCGAAGGCCGCCCCCGCTGTCGCGGCTACCGGCGTCCCTGCTGGGCCGGCGCGGCCGATCTTGGACACTCACCGTTCGTCTCGAACGGAAACTGTCCAGGATTCCCGGCAACGTGCGGGGCTGCCGCGGGCGTACTGGATCGCCTGGGTGCTGATGTCGGTCACCGGCTCGATCGAGGTCTGCCTGTCGCTCTGGACCGCCGACGTGCTCCGTACCCACGCCGGGCTCGGCGCCGGCGGAGCCTCGGCGGCCGTCGCGGCGATCGTCTGCGGCATGTTCGTGGGCCGGCTGGCCGGCGGCCGGCTCGCGCTGCGCTGGCGGCCGGTGCCGCTGCTGCTCGCCGCGCTCACCGTCTCCCTGGCCGGGTTCGCGCTGTTCTGGTCGGCTCCGGTCGGCTGGCTGGCCGTCACCGGCCTGGTCGTGCTCGGGCTCGGCAACGCCCTGCACTACCCCCTGGCGATCTCCATCGCCCTCGCCGCGGCCGGGCCGGCCGCCGACAAGGCGGCCGGCTGGGCGTCGTACTCGATGGGTGTGGGTTTCGGGATCGCGCCGGTCGCGCTCGGGTGGGTGGCCGACGGCGTCGGCCCGCACCTGGCCTTCCTGCTCCTGCCGGGCTTCATCGCCGCGGCCATGCTGCTCACCGTGCGCCTCGGCCGCGCCCTGCGCCTGCCCGCACCCGGCGACGACCGCACCCCGGTTTCGGCCGCCGCCTGACCGGCGTGCTTGGTCCGTCTCCGCTCGCCGGCTCCCCGGTCCGACGGGCGTGTCCGGCGCAGGCGGGCACCGCCACCTCGGCGTAGTGGTTCAGAGCACCCGGGCCAGGGTCACGCCGTCGGCGATGGGCAGCATGACGACCTCGACGCGGACGTCGGCGAGGATCTCGTCGTTGAAGGCGGCGATGGCGCGGTCGTCGGCGTTCTGCGGGGCGAGCACCCGACCGCCGCGGAGCGTGTTGTCCACGGCGATCACCGCGCCCGGGCGCATCCGGGGCACCAGCTCGTCCCAGTAGACCGGGTAGCCGACCTTGTCGGCGTCGATGAACGCCAGGTCCAGGTAGCGCTCCTGCGGCAACTGGCGCAGCGTCTCCGCGGCCGGACCGATCCGCAGCTCGATCCGGTCCTGCACGCCGGCCCGGGTCCAGTAGCGCCGGGCCACGCCCGTGTACTCCTCCGAGATGTCGAAGCAGGTCAGACGGCCGCCCTCGGCCAGGCCCCGGGCGATGGCCAGCGAGGAGAGCCCGGTGAACGTGCCCACCTCCACCGCCTGCCGCACGCCGAGCAGCCGGGTCAGGAAGGTCAGGAACGCGGCCTGCTCCGGCGCGACCTGCATGTCCGCCTGGGCGGGAAGGGCGGCGCGGGTCTCCTCGGCCAGCTCCCGGACGATCTCGTCGGGGGCGGATCCGTGCGCCACGAGGTACGCGTGCAGTTCCGGGGTCAGCGGCAACGGCTTCGTGCTCATGATCGGACGTTAGCCGAGATGCTCGATCTCCTGGCCCCCGGGCGCGACCTTCGTCCACAGGTCGGTGATGTTCAGCCCCAACTCGGCGAGGAGACCGCGCAGCAGCGGCAGGGAGAGCCCCACCACGGTGCCCGGGTCGCCCTCGATGCCGGTCAGGAACGCCCCGCCCAGCCCGTCGATGGTGAACGCCCCGGCAACCGCCAGCGGCTCACCCGTCGCCACGTACGCGGCGATCTCCGCGTCGCTGATGTCGGCGAAGTGCACCGTCGTCGAGGCCACCGCCTCCGCGCGGGACTCGTGCACCACGTCGATCAGACAGTGGCCGGTGTGCAGCACCCCGCTGCGCCCACGCATCCGCTCCCACCGCCGGGTGGCGTCCGCCGCGTCGGTCGGCTTGCCGAGAATCTCCCCGTCGAACGCCAGCACCGAATCACAGCCCAGCACCAGCGTCCGCTCGTCCGGGTTGGGACGCAGCCGGCCCAGCACCGCCTGCGCCTTCAGCCGGGCCAGCTCCAGGCACAGATCCTCGGCCCGATCGCTGACCACCTGCGACTCGTCCACGCCGCTCACCAGCACGTCGGGTTCGATCCCGGCGCCCTGGAGCAGCTTGCGGCGGGCGGGACTCTGCGAGGCGAGCACGAGGCGCAGCGGCACGGAGGTCAACACCCCACCGACGCTACCGGCTGATCCGCGGCGGCGGGTCGCCGGCACGTCGACGCCGGCGCCAGACCAGATAACCGCCGCCCGCCGCGAGCAGCACGCCCAACGTGGCCAGGCCGCGGGCCGTCGAGTTGTCGCCGCTGCTGCCGTGGGCCGCCGTCGAGGCGGGCGCCGTTACCGACGGCGATTCGAAGCCGAGCGGAGGGACGTCGGCGGTGAGGGCCGCGACGAGGTCGATGACGCCGTAGCCGTACTCGTCGTCGCGGCCTGGTGGGCCCTTGTCGATCGCGGTGGCGGTCAGGCGGTGAGCGACCTCCTGCGCGGGGAGATCGGGATACTTGGAACGGATCAAGGCGGCAGCTCCGGCGACGATCGCGGTGGCATCGGAGGTACCGGTGCCGACGCGATAACCGCCGTTGAGCCCAGTGCTGTAGATGTCCACCGCCGGCGCCACCACGTCGATCTCTGGACCGCTGACGGAGACAGCCGCGTGGTTCCCGCGTCTGTCGACACCCCCGACTGCGATAACGCCCGGTTCACTAGCGGGATAGCCCACGAGTGATGACCTCGTTGTATTGCCAGCTCCGGCTACAACGATGATGTCTGATTGCAGCGCGGTTCTGATAGCTCGTTGAAGCCGTGCATCCGCCCCGCCGGCGGCGGATATGCTGATTACACCAACGTGGCGCGATACTGCAATCTCAACGCTCTCGGCGAGTGCCTCTGAGCTTCCATCTTCGTGAGGTGGCGACGCGTAAATAGGCATTATTTTTGCCCTCGGTGCGATGCCAAGGGCTCCCTCCCCAGCGCCGTGGCCATGGGCGGCGATTAACCCGGCCATCCCGGTGCCATGCCCATCCTCGTCACGCTGGCCGTTCCCAACTCCTCCTGAAATTACGTCGACTCCAGATAGGAGGTTCTTCCGTAAGTCGGGATGCGAATCTACTCCACTGTCGGGCACGGCAACTACAACTCCAGCGCCCTCGGTTATGGCATGTGCTTCCCTTACCTTCAGATATTCGAGGTGCCATTGAGTTTCTGTGCCCAAATCGGCGGTAGACGGGCTTGGCGCGATAAGAATCGTTGCTGCAAGTCCAGTCGCTGTGCTAACAACGCGGCGCAACAGCGCCTTCACCTGTTGAATCCGATTGCCGGCCCTGGATCAATCGGCCCCTCTTCGTCCGGCGAGCGGACGACAGGATCAACTCCTTCGTCCGTCTTCCATGGATCATGGGGATCCCAATCACCTCCCCTATTTTTGTCGCCTGAACTCCTTGCGAGACGGCTCGTCGGCCCAAACGAGTTGGTTCCGGTTGCGCCGGGGCTGCCGCCTATCGGAGGGAGGCTGCCTAGGTTTCCGTGTGGGGAGTATCGACCTGTGCCTGGCCGGCTACCTGCAGCGCCACTTGGGGCTGTGCCGGCAGCTCCACCGCCGATCACGCCGCCTACGGGATTGACTCGACGAGGTGAAGTTCCACCCGTCGGTTGGCTCCACCCGGACTGAGGACCGCTACCAATTAGGCCGCCAAACGGCACCGAGCGCGAGGGAGGGGTGGGAGATGTAGATCGGCCCCCTCCGCCGCCACGCGTCACCTCGCCTCGAGGAAGTCCTGACGCCGGAAGCGCCCTCGGCGCACCCGGTACTGGAGGCAGTGCTCCGTTGACACCAACTCCTGATTGGAAGCTCGGAGGAAGCGGGGGAGTTGCCGCGGTGTTTTGCTGCGGTGCCGGGACCAGGCCACTGCCTGTTCCGCCTAGAATCGGACCACCGCTCGGCGCCTGAGGCATCGGCGTCGACCCTGCCGTCGCCCGAGGACGCGTCGCAAAAGATGCCTTTTCAATCGATAGCGGCACAGGGGCAATTGGCGGAATCAGCGGTGCGGAGCCATCTGTGTCTGGCTGCCGCGTGGGCTCGTCGACCTTCGGGACTCGTCTGGGCGGGGGTTGGCGGAGCATGACTTGGGCTTGTTGGAGTTCGCTGCTCAATCCCGTCATCAACCCGCGAGCGCGGACGTTCAGCTGCTCCAGTTCGTCATCCGTCACGGGAGGCTTCTCCGGCAGCCGGCTCCCCGCCACGGCCTTCGGGTCGGCGACGATCGTCTCGTACGCCCGCTTCTGCCGCAGCTTCTCCGCGTACTCGTCATGAAGCGGTTGTAGTTCGGCCCGGGTGCTGCCGATGGCGCGGGTGGCGGCGGCGAGCGCGTCGTAGTTCGCGGCGGCGGCGTCGTGGGTGCGTTGCACCTGGTCGATGAGCTGGTCGAGTTCCCCGAGGTACGCCCGCGCGGCCGCGTTGGTCTCCGGTGGCCACGCCTCGGCGAGCCCGCGCCGGTATTCGCGCAGCCTGCCGAGGTGGGCGAGGGCGAGGTCGCAGACCTTGCGCCAGCCGGCGACCTGCTTCCACTGGCCGGTGGTGTCCTGGTCCTGGAGGCACGCCCACATGCTGAGCACGTCCATGAGCCGCCAGTCGGTGAGCCCGGAGGTGCGCCCGCTGCCCCGTTCGATCACGGCAGGACCACCCGCCCCTGCTCGGGGGCGGTCGGATCGGTGAGTGGCGGCACGGGGCGGGCCGCTGCGGTGGACGGCGCGGCGAGGGCGCGTTCCACGTCGGCGACGCGGGCCGAGGAGAACGCGTCGGAGTCGCCGTATCTGGTGGCGATGTGGGCGGCGGCCCCGGCCAGCCGCCCGGTGGCCGGGGCCAGGTCCCACACCATGCTGACCGTGGCCTGCTGGGTCTCGTGGTGGGCCTGGAGGAACTGGACCAGTTCGACGAACGCGTCGGCGGGGTTGGGGACCGGGGCCTTCATGTCGTCCGCGATGTACGACAGGTGGGGGGCGTAGTTGCGGGTCACCTCGTCCTGGAGCCGTTCGGCGAACTCGCGCATCCGTCGGATGTCGGCCTCGATGCCGCCGTAGTCACGCAGCCAGCCGGCCGGCTGGTTGTCCTCCGGGATCATCGACCCTCCCTGCCCGTCACCACACGGTTTCCCTCAGTGAGGTTAATGGCTCGTCGCGGATCCCGGCAGTCCTGATGCGCGGCCGGCGTACCCGGGAAGGGTCAGCGGGGGAGGCCGGAGGCGCGCCACGCGCCGGGGCCGGCTACCGGCGCCGCGCCGGCCGGCCGGGCGCTGCGCGCCCACTGGGACACGGCGGCCGGCGCGGTGGGCGCGGCCGGTCGGGTCCGCACCATGATCGCGCCGACCAGGGCGGCCAGTTCCTCGGCGGTGGGCACGCCGCGGACGATCCGGAACAGCGGCTCTTCGGCAGACATGCCGACAGGGTACGCGTCCAGAACTTGACCTTCACCGCACAGTGGCGTGCCGCCGGTGTACGCGTCGCGCCTGCCGGGTACGGTCTCAGGCGATGTCTAACGCGCTTCCCCAACTCGTCGCCGACCGGTACCGGCTCATCTCGCCGCTCGGCCAGGGCGGCATGGGTCGGGTGTGGAAGGCGCGCGACGAGGTCCTGCACCGCGACGTGGCGATCAAGGAACTCGTTCCGCCGCCCAGCCTCACCCCGGAGGAGCGCCGCGAGATGCGGGAACGCTCGTTGCGGGAGGCCCGGGCGATCGCCCGGCTCAACAACATCAACGTGGTCCGCATCTTCGACGTGCTGCGCACCGACGGCGATCCGTGGATCGTCATGGAGTACGTGGCGTCGAAGTCCTTGCAGGACACCATTGCCGAGGACGGCCCGGTCTCGCCGGCGAAGGCCGTGGAGATCGGTCTGGGCGTGCTGGGCGCGCTGAAGGCCGCCCACAAGGCCGGCATCATGCACCGCGACGTGAAGCCGGGCAACGTGCTGCTCGGCAACGACGGCCGCGTGGTGCTCACCGACTTCGGCCTGGCCACGATCCCGGGCGACCCGAACGTGACCCGCACCGGCATGGTGCTCGGCTCGCCCGCGTACATCGCGCCGGAACGGGCGAAGGACGGCACGGCCGGGCCGGAGGCCGACCTCTGGTCGCTGGGCGCCACGCTCTACGCCGCCGTGGAGGGCAAGTCGCCCTACGCGCGGCCCTCCGCGATCGCCACGCTGGCCGCGCTCGCCACCGAGCCGCTGCCGCCGCCGAAGAACGCCGGGCCGCTGAAGCCGGTGCTCCAGGGCCTGCTGCGCAAGGACCCGGAGGAGCGGATCACCGCCGAGGTCGCGGAGCGCATGTTGCGCAAGGCCGCGGGGCGGCGGGCCAAGGGCATCTCGCTGCTCGACGGCGTACGCCGGCCGGGGCCGAACGGTCCGCGCGGGCCGCGCCCGCCGCTGGTGCCGGCGCCGCGCCCGGCCGACGACCAGGCCGAGTCGCCGGTGACCCCGGCGCCGCGCAAGCCCGACGGGGGTACGGCCGCGGCCGCCGCCGCGGGTGCCGCGGGGATCGCCGGCGCCACCGCCAGGGTGCCGGCCGGCGCGGACGCGGCGCCCACCGCGAAGGTGGCCCCGCCGGTGGCCGAGCCGACCACGAAGCTCGACGCCGGGCCGGTGGTCGACGACACCCGGGTGGACGGTCCCGACCCGGCCCTGGACGAGACGCGGCTGGACGGCGAGCCGGTGGTGGAGCCGCCGGCCCCGCCGAGGAACCCCACGTCGGTGCTGGCCGAGCCGGTCAGCCCGGCGCCGTCGACCGGCCGGGCGGCGGTCATCCCGGGCACGAAGCCCGAGCGCAACAGGCGCAACCTGCTGATCGGCGCCCTGGTCGCGGTGCTGCTGGTCGGCCTGGCGGTGGCCGTGCCACTGCTCAACTCCGGTGACGACGACCCGAAGGGCGGGCAGCAGGCCGCCGCCACCTCGTCGGCCGCGGCCCCGCCCGCGCCGCAGACCAGCGGCGCCGCGCCGACCTCGGCCGCGCCGAGCGACGCGGTGCCCAGCGCCACCCCGTCGGCGTCCGCGTCGCCGTCACCCACGGGCTTCGTGCTGCCGGCCGGGTGGAGTCTCTACGAGGGCCCCATCGGCTTCAAGGTGCCGATCCCGAACGGGTGGAAGGCGCGGGTTCGCTCGTCCGACAACTCGGTGGTGCTCTACGAGGTGGGTGGCACGAACCGGGTACTGCTCATCCAGTGGACGAACTCGCCGGAGAAGGACGCGTACGCCGACTGGAAGAGCAAGGAGCCGGACCGCCGGAGCCGGGTGACCGCGTACCAGTACGTCAGCATCAACCGTTGCGACTGGTACCGGACCTGCGCCGACTGGGACTGGCTGGAGACGCGCGACAGCGGAACCCGCTTCCACGTGCGCAACCGGGGTGTCGCCACCGCCAGCAACCGGGGCTACGCCCTGCGCTGGGAGGTCCCGGCGAGCGCCTGGGACGCCAACCTGGCCAACTGGGAGATCATCATCAAGGGCTTCCAGCCTGATAGGTGAATTGACTCTGAGTCGTAAGACCGGACGGCAAAGTGGTGTCAGTAAGAGGCGAGACTGTCATACAACTGTCCCGTGACTGCGATGGTGCCATCCCGTCACGACAACTGGTGGCCTGCCGCCGCGTCGCCCAAGTCGAAGCCTCGGCCGAGGGTAGCTGTGGAACATGTCGGAATCGTAGAGATTACTGACGGTAATCCGACGAACGACGTACGCTCGCTATCGCCGATTAGCAGTTGGAGTTGAATTAGGGGCACAATTTAGGGCTGCCGTAATTTACAAGTAGAGTGTCACTAACCCACCCGTAAAGCTGGCCGTCCCTGTGGACCATCGTCCATGTCGATAACGTAACGCCGTTCGCGGTGACTGTGTCACCTCGGGTGTAGCAATAGTACGTTACGTAGGTACTTCTCTGGCCCAGTCCACGGCTGCTACACGAGGTATGAGGGCCGGTGCGGAAGTTGACGTTACTACCGTTGACGAGATACCCCGACGTGCCGTCAACCAATGTAGCAATGTGGCTGGTGCAGTTCGCGCTAGCTGAGGTTTGGGTGCTGACGATCATCACGCCAGTCAAGCTTGCCGCTAGGGCGACAGTGGATGCGATGAACTTCCGGGCTCTCATGTGGATGTGACCCCCGCTGCTGTCGACTTTCCATGGCAGCCGATGGCTGCCCTAACGGAAGTGACGTTACTCGATCTAAGGCATAAGTCAATATCTATTTGGCCGAAGCGAGAAAATGTCGGCCCCCGCTGGATGTCCCCTAGCTTGAGTTGCCCCTGTCGTCAATGGCTGAGGGGCGAGGGGGCGCCCGCAGATGTGTCCTCCCGGCCGTTGTTTCCACACTTCGGCAGCCTGTTGGGGCTGGGCGGCCCCAACCGGTTGCGGGCCCATCACCCGTTTGAGGTCCCTGCTGGATCAGCCGTGCATCTTGGGGGTGGCGGTCGTACGGGGCCTGCCAGTGCGACGGGATGGGGCCGTGCCACGGTGCACGGCCCGATCGGGGCGCCTGTTTTGCGATTGCACCTGGCGGCTGGAAGGTGCCGGTGAGGACTGGGCGATCAGCGTGCCGCCCCCGGCATCATCACGAAGGGCTTCCAGTCCGATCGGGCGAGCTGACCCGGCGAATCCCGCCGTTGCGAAACTGACTCGCATGGCCTTCCGTCCTCGGGGGTATTGAGACCCGCGACGACGGAAGGAGGTACGACATGGGTTACCGACACAAGGACACCGGCCCCCGGCTGGCACTGTGGATGCTGGTCGCGCTCGGGGACGTGGTCCTGCTGCTGGTGAGCGCCGGCCTGTCCGCGCCGGTCGCGGTGCTCGGTGTCGTCGCCCTCACCGTCGCGGGGGTGGCGACGTGGCGACTGGCCCGCCGGACCACCCTGGCCGGTCGGGGCGCCGTCCCCGTGCCGGTCGCCTCGCGACGCAGGGCGTGACCCCGGGCAGTACGACGACAGTGGCGGCAGCCGGACCAGCTATCGACCTCGGTCGTAGCCAATCCCGCTGCCGCCGACTGGCGACCGGGGAACCGGTCAGGTGTTGTTGGCCAGGGCGATCAGCCGGGTCCGGTCACCGTTCCAGTAGTTGCGGTCGACGTTGCCGCTGATCCCGGAGACGCTGCCGGTGCTGGTGTACTGCCAGAAGCTCCAGAACGGGGCGCCGGCCGGCAGGGTGCCCACCGTGCTGGACCACCGGGCGATCCACAGCGGGTGGTTGGCCCACGGGGCGGTCCAGCTGCCGGTGCACTGGTTCCACCAGCTGGTGGTGGTGTAGATGACCGCGTACCGGCCGGTGCGGGACCGGTAGGTGTTGAGGAAGTCCTGGACCCAGTTGCGCATGCCGGTCGTGGTCAGGCCGTAGCAGTAGCCGCCGCTGTACGGGTTGGCCTCGAGGTCGAGCGCGGCCGGGAGGGTGCGGCTGTCGGCCGACCAGGCGCCGCCGTTGCTGGCCAGGTAGCCGGCCTGGGTGGCGCCGGAGGAGATGTTCGGCCGCGCGAAGTGGTACGCCCCGCGGATGACCCCGGCGTTGTAGGCGTTGACGTAGTTCGTGTTGAAGTTCGGGTCCTTGTAGCTCGTGCCCTCGGTCGCCTTGATGAAGGCGAACTGGATGCCGGCGTTCCGCACGCTGGTCCAGTTGATGGTGCCCTGGTAGCGCGAGACGTCGATGCCGGGGGTGGTGGCTGCGGCCGCCGGTCCGGCGGTCGCGACGAGGCCCGCCGCCGCGGTGGCGGCGACGGTCAGGGCGGCGGCGAGCAGCCGGCGCACGGAGAGTGTGGTACGAGCCATTGATGCCTCCAGGACGTCAAATGATTGACGCCTATCTTTGGAGGTAAGTGCCCTAGAGCGCAAGAGGGATTAAAGAATTTTTCATTGACGGCCGTCGTCGCCTCGGTGGCCGATACGGATCGATTCTGCGGTGCTGCGAGGCTGCGCCTCTCGAACGACACGGCTCAGGCCGGTAGGCTCCCCGCCCATGCCCCTGATCGACGGCCTGACCACCCTCTGGGACAAGCTGCTCAGCGCCCAGCCCGATCCGCCGCCGCTCCTGGTGTTGCTGACCGCCGCCGTCGCGCTGGTCGTGGTCGCCACCCGGCTGCCGTGGCGGATCGCCCGCAACGCGGTGACCATCGCCCACGAGGGGGGCCACGCGCTCATGGCCCTGCTCACCGGGCGGCGGCTGCGCGGCATCCGGCTGCACTCCGACACCTCCGGGCTCACCCTCTCCGCCGGCCGCCCCACCGGCCCGGGGATGATCCTCACCCTCCTGGCCGGGTACGTCGCCCCGTCGCTCATCGGTCTCGCCGGGGCGTGGCTGCTCGCCGGCAACCGGATCACCCTGCTGCTCTGGGTGGCCGTGGCGCTGCTGCTGGCCATGCTGGTGATGATCCGCAACGTCTTCGGCGTGCTGTCCCTGCTGGTCACCGGCGGCGTGGTGCTCGCCGTCTCCTGGTACGCCTCGCCGCAGGTCCAGGCGGCGTTCGCCTGGACGTCCGTCTGGTTCCTGCTCTTCGGCGGCGTCCGCCCGGTGATCGAGCTGCAACGGCTGCGCAGCCGGGGGCGGATGCCCGAGTCCGACGCGGACCAGCTCGCCCGCCTCACCCCCTTCCCGGCGCTGTTCTGGGTGACCGTGTTCCTGCTGGTCAGCCTGGCCGCGCTGGGCGCCGGCGCGCTGCTGCTCGCCGGCCCGATCCTCACCGACGCCGGGCTGACCATCTGAGCCGTGCCTCACCGCGCGGGAGCGCCGGGCCGGGGCAGAATCGGACGCATGCGATACGTGATCATCGGGGCGGGCGCGGTCGGCGGCACCATCGGCGTGCGGCTGGGGGAGGCCGGCCGCGACGTGACGCTGGTGGCCCGCGGCGCGCATCTGGACGCGCTCCGGGAGCGGGGCCTGACCCTCCGGACGCCGGACGGCACGGTCACCAGCCGGCTGCCCGCGGTGGCCGGGCCGGACGACCGACCCCTGCCGGCGGACACCGTGCTGGTGCTCACGGTCAAGTCCCAGGACACGGCGGCGGCCCTGGCGACCTGGGTCGACGCCCCCGTCCAGGGCGGCGGGACGGCGGGCGAGCGGCTGCCGATCGTGCTGGCCCAGAACGGTGTCGCCAACGAGCCGGCGGCGCTGCGGCTGTTCGCCCGGGTACACCCGGTCTGCGTCTGGCTGCCCGCCACCCACCTGGAACCCGGTGTGGTGGTGGCGAACGGGCACCCGCACCCGGGGATGCTGCACCTCGGCCGCTACCCGTCCGGCGCGGACGACACCAGCCGGGCGGTCGCCGCCGACCTGACCGCCGCCGGGTTCGTCGCCCCGGTCCGCGACGACGTGATGCGCTGGAAGTACGGCAAGCTCCTCGGCAACCTGGGCAACGGGCTCCAGGCGCTGCTCGGCCCGGACGTACCGGAGCCGCTGGCCGCCCGGGTCCGCGCCGAGGGGGAGGAGGCGCTGGCCGCCGCCGGCATCCCGCACACGACGCGCGAGGAGGAGGCCGCCGAGCGGGGCGATCGGGTACGGCACCGGCCGGTCGACGGCGAGGAGCGCGCCGGTGGTTCCACCTGGCAGAGCCTGGCCCGGGGCGCCGGCTCCGCCGAGGCGGACCACCTGAACGGCGAAATCGTGCTGCTCGGCCGGCTGCACGGGGTGCCGACCCCGGCCAACGAGGCGGTCCAGGCCGCCGTCCGCCGAGCGGTCCGCGAGCGCATCCCGGCCGGCGGCTTCCCCCTCGCGGAGCTGGAGAAATTGGTCGGCTGACCGGGCAACCGCACCCCGCGCGCCAGGCGTGTCCCCTGCGAACACGGGGAGGTGACAGGTGCCCGACAGCGAGGGATTCGACGAGTTCTACCGCGGCAGCCGGCAACGACTGCTTGGTTTCGTCTACGTGCTCACCGGCAACCGGGCCGAGGCCCAGGACGCCGTGCAGGAGGCGTACATCAAGGCGTGGCAGCGCTGGTCGACGGTACGCGGGTACGACGACCCGGAGGCATGGGTGCGGGTGGTGGCCAGCCGGATCGCGGTGAGCCGCTGGCGCAGCCTGCGCAGCCGGGCCCGTGCCTACCTGCGTCACGGGGCGGAGGAGAGCTTCCCCGCCCCGACCACCGACACGGTCGAGGTGGTGGCCGCGCTGCGCCGGCTCCCCGAGGAGCAGCGCACCGCCATCGCGCTCTACTACCTGCTCGGCATGCCGGTCGCCGAGGTGGCCCGGCAGACCGAGGCGCCGGTCGGCACGGTCAAGGCGCGGCTTTCCCGGGGGCGCACCGCGCTCGCCGGACTGCTCGCGGTCGTGGATCTGGAGGAGGCGGCCGATGCGTGACGATGACCTGACCTTCGTCGAGCTGGTGCAGCGGGACCTGCGCGACGTCCGCTGGGCCGAGCCGGCCGAGCTCCGGGCCCGAGGCCGACGGCGCAGCCGGCGTACGGCAGCGGTGGCGACGGCGGTGGCCGCGCTCCTCGTGGCGTCGGCCACCACCGTGGTGGCCGGTGGCCGAAGCGGCGGCCCGACGGACACGGTGGTGACCGGCGCCGGGGCCGGCAGTCCGACGAGCGCACCGGTGGCCTCTCCGGCGCCGTCCGGGCGCGCCGAGATCCCCGAGGCGGTGCTGCTGGAGCCGCGCGACCTCACGCTGAAGACGGGGGCGCGGCTCGGCGACGTCGGCCTGCTGGAGCCGGTGCGGGTCGACGGGCAATTGGAGTCCTGCGCCCACCAGCAGGGGATCTACCTCCAGTCGACCGTCTCCCGCTACTCCCGTTCCCGGGTGCTGCTGCGGCCCGTGGCGGAGGCGTCCGACGGTGTCCCCCCGGTGCTCAGCCAGGACGTGTACCGGGTCGACCCGCCGTGGGGCATGGGCCTCTTCGGGGACATCGACCGGATGGTGCAGGTCTGCCCGACGTGGCGGACCAGTTCGCTCCTGACGCTGACCGGCCGGACGGTGTCGGCGGAGACCGAGCACCGGTGGGAGCCCGCCGTCACCGGCTTCGCCGGCGACCAGTCGGTGATGCTGCGGCACGTCACGGGCCAGGCCCGCGACCGGAGTGGCGGGAAGGCGGTCGGTCCGGCGGCGTCGATCGACGTCACGCTGGTGATCCGGGTCGGCGACCTGGTGACCGTGATCGTGCCCGGCCCGGGCACGATCGAGGACCGGGTCGACGGCAGCGGGCCGGGGCTGAGCTACGCCCAGCTCGAGTCACTCGGGAGGGTGGCCGCCCGGCGGCTGTGCGGGGCGGCGAACCCCGGCTGCTGACGCGCCGAGGCCCCCGCCGGACGTCCGGCGGGGGCCTCGGCAGCGCGTGCTACAGGGGGATGTTGCCGTGCTTCTTCGGCGGCATCGTCTCGCGCTTGGTGCGCAGCACCCGCAACGCCCGCACGACCTGCGTACGCGTCTCGTGCGGCGGGATCACCCCGTCGACGTACCCGCGCTCGGCGGCGATGTACGGGTTGGCCAGAGTGTCCTCGTACTCGGCGATCTTCTCGGCCCGGACGGCGGCCGGGTCCTCGGCGTTCGCCAGCTCCGAGCGGTAGAGGATGTTCACCGCGCCCTGCGCCCCCATCACCGCGATCTGGGCGGTCGGCCAGGCGAAGTTCAGGTCCGCGCCGAGGTGCTTGGAGCCCATCACGTCGTACGCCCCGCCGTACGCCTTGCGGGTGATGACGGTGACCTTCGGGACGGTGGCCTCGGCGTACGCGTAGATGAGCTTCGCGCCGCGGCGGATGATGCCGTCCCACTCCTGCCCGGTGCCGGGGAGGAAGCCGGGGACGTCCACGAAGGTCAGCACCGGGATGTTGAACGCGTCGCAGGTGCGCACGAACCGGGCGGCCTTCTCCGAGGCGGCGATGTCGAGGGTGCCGGCGAAGTGCATGGGCTGGTTGGCGACCACGCCCACCGGGCGCCCCTCGACGCGGCCGAAGCCCACCACGAGGTTCTGCGCGTAGAGCGGCTGGACCTCCAGGAACTCGCCGTCGTCGAGGACGTGCTCGATGACCCGGTGCATGTCGTACGGCTGGTTGGCCGAGTCCGGGATCAGCGTGTCCAGCTCGCGGTCCTCGTCGGTGATGTCGAGGATCGCCGGCGAGTCGAACACCACCGGCTCGTCCAGGTTGTTGGACGGCAGGTACGACAGCAGCGCCTTGACGTACTCGATCGCGTCCTCCTCGTCGGTGCCGAGGTAGTGCGCGTTGCCGCTGCGGGCGTTGTGGGTGCGGGCGCCGCCCAGCTCCTCCATGCCCACGTCCTCGCCGGTGACCGTCTTGATCACGTCGGGGCCGGTGATGAACATGTGCGAGGTCTGGTCGACCATCACGGTGAAGTCGGTGACCGCCGGGGAGTAGACCGCGCCACCGGCGCACGGACCCATGATCAGCGAGATCTGCGGGATGACGCCGCTGGCCCGCACGTTGCGGAAGAAGATCTCGCCGTAGAGGCCGAGCGAGGCGACGCCCTCCTGGATGCGCGCGCCGCCCGAGTCGTTGATGCCGACCACCGGGCAGCCGATCTTCATGGCCAGGTCCATCAGCTTGACGATCTTCTCGCCGAAGACCTCCCCGAGCGAGCCGCCGAAGACGGTGAAGTCCTGCGCGAAGACGCAGATCTGCCGGCCGTCCACCGTGCCGTAGCCGGTCACCACGCCGTCGCCGTACGGGCGGGTCTTCTCCAGCCCGAAGTTTGTCGAGCGGTGCCGGGCGAATTCGTCCAGCTCGACGAAGGAGCCCTCGTCGAGGAGCATCTCGATCCGCTCGCGAGCGGTCTTCTTGCCCCGCGCGTGCTGCTTCTCGACCGCGCGTGCCGACCCGGCGTGCACCGCCTCGTCGAGCCGTCGCTCCAGGTCCGCCAGCTTGCCGGCGGTCGTGTGGATGTTGATCCCGGTCTCGGTAGTCACCCGTGGAATATAACGATGGTTCAGGTGGGCGACGTTGTGCAGTGCGCCTCACCCGGGCCGTAGGCTGGCGGGATGCCCGGCTCGCCGTACACCGATCTGGACCGCCCACCGCTGTCCGCGGCCCGGCTGCGCCGCGCGCTGGTCGCGCCGCACGGGCCGTGGCGCCAACTGGAACTGCGGGCCGAGACCGGCTCGACAAACGCCGACGTGGTCGAGGCCGCGCGCGCCGGTGAGCCGGAGGGCCTGGTGGTGGTCGCCGAGCGGCAGACCGCCGGCCGGGGCCGGCGCGGCCGCGTCTGGCAGTCGCCGCCGCGGGCCGGCATCGCGACAAGCGTCCTGCTCCGGCCGGGTGAGGCCGTCCCGGAGCGCGGTTGGGCGCCCGTGCCACCGCAGGGGTACGGCTGGATGCCGCTGCTGGCCGGCGTCGCGCTGGTCGAGGCGGTGGCCCGCCTGGCCGAGCTGGACGCCCGGCTCAAGTGGCCGAACGACCTGCTGCTGGACGGCGCGAAGTGCGCGGGCGTGCTGGCCGAGGCGGTGCCCGGCCCGGCACCCGACCGGCCGCCGGCGATCGTGGTCGGCATCGGCCTGAACGTGACCCTGCGCGCCGACGAGCTGCCCGAGAACCCGACCGGGCTGCCGGCCACCTCGCTCCAGCTCGCCGGCGCCACCGCCACCGACCGCGACCCCCTGCTCCGGGCCCTGCTCCGGGCGCTCGCCGACTGGTACGAGCGCTGGCGCGACGCCGGCGGCGACGCGGTCGCCAGCGGCCTGCGGGACGCCTACCTGGCCGGCTGCGCCACGGTCGGCCGGCAGGTCCGGGTGCTGCTCCCCGACGGCCGGGAGGTGCGCGGCACCGCCACCGGTGTGGACCCCGACGGCCAACTCCTGGTCGACGCCCCCGAGGGCGAGCTGCGCCTCGCGGCCGGCGACGTGCTGCACTTGCGCTGAAGGAAGGGCCCCCTGTTAACGCCTGCGGTATAGCAGGGGCCCCCTCCTAACACCCGCCGCGCGGCTGATCCCCGGGCGAGCGCCGACCGGTTACGGTCAGCGCGTCCTGTTCTGCGAGGAGGTTCCCGTGGCGTTCCCCGAAGACGTGCTCACCGAGGACGAGCACGTCGTGCTGCATCTGCACCCGCACTGGAAGGCCCTGATCCGGCCGATCCTGGTGCTGGTGCTCGCCGTCGCGGCGGTGGTCGCGGGCTGGGTCCTGCTGCCCGAGGGCGACGGCGGCACGATCGCTCTCTACGTGATCGCCGCGCTCGGCCTGGTGCTGGTGTTCTGGCTGGGGCTGTGGCCGTTCCTGGTCTGGCGCACCACCCACTACCTCTTCACCAACGAGCGGGTGCTGCTCCAGGAGGGCGTGTTCTCCCGCAACCGGCGTGACCTGCCGCTGACCCGGATCAACGACCACGCCATGCACCAGAAGTTCGTGGAGCGGCTGCTCGGCTGCGGCACGCTGACCATCGAGTCCGCCGGTGAGCGCGGCCAGTCGGTGCTCAGCGACGTGCCGCACGTCGACAAGGTGCAGACGAAGCTCTACGAGCTGGTCGAGGCCCACCACGACAAGCACAGCCTGGGCGACGGCGAGATGCGCGAGATCCTGGCCGACATGGCCGAGGGCAAGCCGCTGCGCGACCCGTCGGCCTGACCCGCGGAAGCCTCCGGCGCCCGCTGGGCGGGCGCCGGAGTGCCGGGTCGGTCAGCGGCGCGGAGCGCGGCGCGGAGTGGGCTGGAGTTCGGCGGCCAGTTCGGCGTCGAGGTCGGCGCCGAGGGTGCGGCCCAGGCCGGCGTCCGCGGGTGCGGGACGGCCCTGCTGCGGGGCGTAGTCGCCCGCGCGCCGCTCGCCGAGCGGTGGCTCGGTCTCCTCCAGCTCGCTGACCGATTCGGCCAGCTCGGCCACCGGGTCCATCTCGGCCATGGTGTCCCACTCGTCGCGCGGGATGGTGTGCCAGGTTTCCTCGGCGTGCTTCGGCACCGGCTGGAACACGAACGTCCGGTAGGACCAGAAGCGGAACAGGGTGGCCAGCAGCACGCCCCCGGTCTTCGCCACGTTCAAGGCGAGCAGGCTGTGTACGCCGAGGCCGTACTTGGCCAGCGCAAGGACGCCGAGTTCGATGACCAGGCCCGCGCCGTTGAAGAGGAAGAACAGGACATATTCGCGGCGAAGCGCCGACTTCGGCCGGTCCCGGTACGTCCAGTGCCGATTCATCAGATACGACGTGATCGTCGCGACGATGGTCGCGATGACTGTCGCCTTGAGCTGGCCGTCGCGGAAAACCGTGAGTGCCAGCGCATTGAACACCGCGTAATTGATGACGGTGTTGATGCCGCCGACGATGCCGAATTTGAGCGCCTCGTGGATGAACTTCTGCCAGCGCTGGGGCAGCAGACGGACAGGAGGCATGCGGAACACCTTAGGGCAGTGGGCAGGGCCGACTGGGCCCGGCAGGACGGGATGGGCGGTGGGTCACGCCCCGGACTCTCGGTCGCGGCTCGTCGCCGGAACGGGGGGAGTTCCCGCCTCGACGAAAACGAACCGTCGGTACGACCAGAACCGGAACAGCGTCCCCAGGCCGGTGCCGACGATGAAACTGGCGATGTTGTCGGCCAGCGGGGTCTGGAACACCTCGGGCCAGATGGCGCCGAGCCCGTAGCGGCTGATCGCGAGACAGGCCACCGCGATGCCGAGGCCCACCCCGTTGAAGAAGAAGAACAGTGCGTACTCCCGGGCCGGGTGGGAGCGCTGGCGGTGCCGCCAGGTCCAGAACCGGTTGCCCAGGAACGCCAGGGTGGCCGCGACGACTGTGGAGATGGTCTTGGCCGCCACCGGCGGCATGTGGCGCACGCTCGCCAGGTAGTTGAAGAGCGCGAAGTCGACGAGGAAGGCGAAGCCGCCGACGGTGGCGAACTTGCTCATCTCGCGGACCAGGTGACCGAAGCGGTCGATGAGGGCCCCGATCAGACCTCGACGGGTCTGCGGAGCCCCCGGCTGGTCCCCGGTCATCGTCGCGGCCACCCGCCGAGAGTACCGGGTGCGCGCTCCCGGGACCGGCCGCTACGGCGAGTCGGCGGTCGGCCGTCCCGGCGCGTCGCCCCCGGGCCGTCCGGCCCCCTCCGGAGGCCGCCGTCCGGTTCCGATATCCGTGAGCGGAGCGTGACCCGGCGTACGGAATTGTGGACCGGATCACGGAATCGTCGTTCGTGACATGACGATCGGCATCCCCGCATCGGAGTCCTCCGCCGGGTTGGCGAAGTCCCGGGCCGTCGGAGGTTCTTCGCAAGATTTGCGTGAAACTGCGCGCGAAAGCGGGTAAGAGATCGCGATGCCGCAGCGTGGCCGTACCTTGTGCAGTTCTTCACAACCAGTCCCACTGACTGGGGAGGCAGCCCGGTTTACGCTGAGGCCAATCCCAGGTTTCCACGAAGGCGGCGCACCGGCTCGCCAGAACTCGTGCATCCCATACATCGGTCAGCGTCGACCACAAGGAGATGTGACATGGTTGCTCCGGCTACTGTTCGGGGTATCGATCAGGCCCCGACGTCCCACCCCAAACTGCTCGCCTGGGTACGTGAGGTCGCGGAACTGACCACCCCCGACCGGGTGGTCTGGGTGGACGGGTCCGATGAGGAGTGGCGCCGCCTCACCGACGAGCTCGTCGAGAGCGGCACCCTGATCCGGCTGAATCCCGAGAAGAAGCCCAACTCGTTCTACGCGCGGACGGACCCGACGGATGTCGCGCGTGTCGAGGAGCGCACCTTCATCTGCTCCGCCGACGAGGCGGACGCCGGCCCCACCAACAACTGGATGGCGCCGGCCGAGATGAAGCGGACGATGACGGAGCTGTACCGCGGGTCCATGCGCGGCCGCACCATGTACGTCATCCCGTTCTGCATGGGTCCGGTCGAGGCCGAGAGCCCCATGTTCGGCGTCGAGATCACCGACAGCCCGTACGTGGTCGCCTCGATGCGCATCATGACCCGGATGGGCCAGAAGGTCCTGGACGCGATGGGGGACGACGCCGACTTCGTGCACGCGCTGCACTCGATCGGCGCCCCGCTGGAGCCGGGCCAGCAGGACGTGGCCTGGCCCTGCAACGAGACCAAGTACATCTCGCACTTCCCGGAGACCCGGGAGATCTGGTCCTACGGCTCCGGCTACGGCGGCAACTCGCTGCTCGGCAAGAAGTGCTACTCGCTCCGTATCGCCAGTGTGATGGGGCGCGACGAGGGCTGGCTCGCCGAGCACATGCTGATCCTCAAGATCACCTCTCCGGAGGGCAAGGTCTACCACATCGCGGGCGCCTTCCCGTCCGCCTGCGGCAAGACCAACCTGGCCATGCTGGAGCCGACCATCCCGGGCTGGAAGGTCGAGACCATCGGTGACGACATCGCCTGGATGCGGTTCGGCCCGGACGGCCGCCTCTACGCGATCAACCCGGAGTACGGCCTCTTCGGCGTCGCGCCCGGCACCGACTGGAAGACCAACGCCAACGCCATGCGGACGCTGGACCGCGGCAACTCCATCTTCACCAACGTGGCCCTCACCGACGACGGTGACATCTGGTGGGAGGGCATGGGTGAGCCGCCGGCGCACCTGATCGACTGGAAGGGCAACGACTGGACGCCGGAGAGCGACAGCCTCTCCTCGCACGCGAACAGCCGGTTCTGCACCCCGATCACGCAGTGCCCCATCCTGGCCGACGACTACTACGACCCGAACGGCGTGCCGATCGACGCGATCCTGTTCGGCGGTCGCCGCCGGGACACCGTCCCGCTGGTCACCGAGGCCCGCGACTGGGTGCACGGCGTCTACATGGGTGCCACGCTCTCCTCGGAGACCACCGCCGCCGCGTCCGGCGCCGTCGGCGTGGTCCGCCGCGACCCGATGGCCATGCTGCCGTTCATCGGCTACCACGCCGGCGACTACTTCCGGCACTGGATCGAGATGGGCAAGGGCGCCGACGGCGACGAGGCCAAGCTGCCGAAGATCTACTACGTCAACTGGTTCCGCAAGGACGCCGAGGGCAACTTCCTCTGGCCGGGCTTCGGCGAGAACTCCCGGGTGCTCAAGTGGGTCATCGAGCGCCTGGAGGGTCGGGCCGAGGCGGTCGAGACCCCGATCGGCATGGTCCCCGCCCAGGACGCGCTCGACGTCGAGGGCCTGGACATGACCCCGGAGGACGTCCGAATCGCGCTCAAGGTCGACCCGGAGGAGTGGCGCAACGAGCTGCCGCTGGTCACCGAGTGGTTCGAGAAGTTCGGTGACAAGCTCCCCGGCGTCCTCTGGGCCGAACTGGACGCGCTGCGCGCCCGGCTCGACGCGGAGCCGCAGAAGTAGAGGTGTGACGGAAGCCCGCACCGGGCAACACCGGATGCCATGAGGACGGCCGCCGAACCTGTCGAGGTCCGGCGGCCGTCCGCCGTCCGGGCGCTGACCACCCTGCTCGCCGTGACGGCGGCGGCCACCGTCGTGGTCGAGTTGCTCAACTACTGGTACGCCCCCGAGCAGGAGTTCGGGCTCGCTGTCCGCACCGGTTGGGCGATGCTGCGCTCGCTGGGTTTCCTCGTGCTGATCGGCCACGTCAAGCGGGGCCGGGCCGTGGCGAAGCCGTTCGGGCTGATCCTCTCGGTGACCACGGTCTTCGCGGTCGGGCGGCTTGTCGTACCCCGGGCGGGGGTGCCGCCGCTGCCCGGCCTGCTCGGCTTCGGCGTGCTCACCGCGCTCTGCGTCGCGGTGGTGGCGCTGCTCTACCGCTCCGACGCGGTGAGCGGGCACCTGGTCCGGCACCGCAAGGGCCTGGTCGTCGAGGGCGGGGTGATCTCCTGGCGGGAGGTCGTCCCGAAGCGCCCGCCGGTCACCGGCTGGCTGCTCACGGCCCGGGTCGCCGCCTTTACCTACAGCCCGCTCATGCTGGTCCCGGCCCTGATCGCGACCGGCTCCATCCTGGACGGGCGGATCAGCGCCGTGCCGGCCGTGCTGTTCTGGTTCGCCGCCGGCATCGCGGTCAGCTACGCGGTGCTCTTCTGCACGGCCTTCCTGATGCGCGACCGCCCCTGGGCCCGCAAGCTCCTGGTCGCCATCACCCTGGCCACCCTCGCGGTGGACCTCCCCCTGTGCTGGTGGCTCCTGGGCGTAGACGGCCTGATCCGAGACGGCGCCCCCCTGGTAACAGCAGCCCTCCTGACCCTCTACTCCCTGAACCGCACCCGACCCCCCACCCCCACCCCGCATCCCTCCCCGTCCTCGGCGCGTTGATCAAGAAGTTCGCATCCCGCCCACCCCGGTGATCATGAGGTTGGCGGCGGTGTTGATCTCCTTCGCTGCCGTCAACTTCATGATCGACGGGGTGGGGCGGGCGCGGCGTGCGGGGAGGGTGGGGTAGCGCGGGGAGGATGGTCGGGTGGGGGAGTTGTGGGACGTGGTCGTGGTTGGGGCCGGGCCTGCGGGGGCGGCCGCCGCTCTTGGCGCGCGGCGGGCGGGGGCGGCGCGGGTGTTGCTGCTCGACCGGTACGACTTTCCCCGGGACAAGGCGTGTGGGGACGGCATCGCCGCGCACGCCCTGGACGTCCTCGCCGAGCTGGGCGTGACCGGGGCGGTCGACGGGTACGCCCCGCTGCCCGCGCTGCGCCTGGTCGGCCCCGGTGGCGGCACGGTGGCCCGCGCGCTGCCCCGGCCGGCGTACACGGTGCCCCGGCGGGTGTTCGACGCGCGGCTGGTGGCGGCGGCGACCGCGGCCGGGGCGGAACTGCGCCGGCACACCGTACGCGCGGTGGAGGTGCGCGACGACCGGGTGGTGGTCGACGGGGAACTGGCCGCCCGCGCGGTGGTCGGGGCGGACGGGGCCGGCTCGGTGCTGCGCCGGGCGCTCGGCCACCCGGTGAACCCGGACCGGCACCTCGCCCTCGCCATCCGCGGCTACGCCCCGGCCCTCCCGGGCCCGCCCGAGCAGGTCATCGTCACCTCCTCGCCGCGCTGGCCGGCGTACGCCTGGTCCTTCCCGATCGGTGACGGCCGGGCGAACGTCGGGTACGGGGAGGTGCTGCGCGGCGAACCGCTGACCCGCGCGCACCTGCTGGACCGGCTGGCCGCCCTGCTCCCCGGCACCGATCCGGCGGCGGTGACCGATTTGCGCGCCCACCACCTGCCGCTCTCCACCCACCGCCCGGCGCCGGGGCGGGGCCGGGTGGTGCTGGCCGGCGACGCGCTCTCGCTGATCAATCCGTTCACCGGCGAGGGCATCTTCTACGCGCTGCGCTCCGGGGCGCTGGCCGGCGCGGCCGCGGCCGGCGCCCCCGACCGGGCGGCCAGCCGGTACGCCGACGCGCTGCGCCGCCGGCTCGGCACCCACCTGCGGCACAGCTCGGTGGCGGCCTGGCTGGCCCGGCGCCGGTGGGTGGTCGACGCGGCGGTGCGTGCCGCCCGTCGTGACGAGCGGGTCTACCGGACCGTGGTGGAGCTGGGACTGGGTGACGGACGTCTCGACGCCCGCACCCTGGGAATGATCGGCTTCGGCCTCGCGGGGCGCGTTGCGCCACCGAGACACTGATCTCTCGCGCGGGTCGCTACCCTGCAAGGTGATGACTCTGCGGAAACTTCTCTACTCCGTGTACGAGCGCCGGCTCACGGCGAAGCTCGCGGGCAAGCCGGTGCCCCGGCACGTCGGCGTGATGTGCGACGGCAACCGCAGATGGGCCCGGGAGATGGGCTTCGTCGACCCGAACGACGGTCACCGGATGGGCGCCGAGCGGATCAAGGAGCTGCTGCGCTGGTGCGACGCCGCCGGTGTCGGGCACGTCACGCTCTGGTTGCTCTCCACCGACAACCTCTCCCGGCCGGCCGCCGAGCTGGACCCGCTGCTCCAGATCATCGAGGACCTCACCACCGAGCTGGCCGAGGACGGCAACCCCTGGCGGCTGCGGATGGTCGGCGCCCTCGACGTGCTGCCCGCGCACCACGCCGCCGCGCTCAAGGCGGCCGAGGAGCGCACGCGGCAGCGCGACGGCGGGGCTCAGGTCAACATCGCCGTGGGGTACGGCGGCCGGCGCGAGATCGCCGACGCGGTCCGCTCGCTGCTGCTGGAGCACGCCGCCACCGGCGGGACCGTCGAGGAGCTGGCCAACTCGATCGACGTCGACCACATCTCCGAGCACCTCTACACCAAGGGCCTGCCCGACCCGGATCTGATCATCCGGACCAGCGGTGAGCAGCGCCTCTCCGGCTTCATGCTCTGGCAGAGCGCCCACTCGGAGTTCTACTTCTGCGAACTCAACTGGCCCGACTTCCGCCGGGTCGACTTCCTCCGCGCCCTCCGCTCCTACGCCACCCGCCAACGCCGCTTCGGCGCGTGACCCCGCCCCCGCAGGGGGGATCAGGTCAGGTGGGGCAGCGCCTCGGTGAGGAAGTCACCGAGGGCGGCGGGGGAGTCCAGCGTCAGGTCGGCCGCGTCGGCCACCTCGTGGCCGGTCTCCGGGTTCGCCACGGCGACGCACACGCCGAGGAACTGCGGGTCGGTGGCGGCCCGGGCGCGCAGCGCCGCGAACGCCTTGATGTCGGAGACGTCGTCGCCGAAGTACCAGGCGCCGCCGGCGTCGCGGACCGCCTCGCCGATGACCATGCCCTTGTCCCGGTCGACCGGGGGCTTCAGCTCCAGCACCATGCGCCCGGCCTGGCAGCGCAGGCCCAGCCGCTCGGCCCGGGCGCGGCCCCACTCCTGCACGAGGTCGCCGAGCTGCGGCGCGGTGCGCCAGTGCAGCGCCACGGACAGCCGCTTGAACTCCACGAGGGCGCCGGGCGGCAGCTCGGCGCGGGCCTGCTCGGCCAGCTCGGCCATGGTGGGCACCCAGGGCAGGGCGGCCGGCTCGGTGACGGTCTCGCCGCCGGAGTGGCTGTGCTCCAGGCCGTAGAGGCCGTAGAGGTCGATGCCGGCGAGGCCGCCGAGGTGGTCGCGGAGGAACTCCACCGGGCGGGCGGAGACGATGGCGATCCGGCGTACCCGCGGGGCGAGCGCCTCCAGCGCGGCGAGCACCTTGGGCGCGGGCTGGACCGCGGTCGGGTCGTCGTCGACCGGCGCGAGGGTGCCGTCGAAGTCGAAGAAGAGCACCACGTCGGCCGCGCGGGCGGCGGTGGCACGCCACGCGTGCTCGGCGTCCAACGGGGTCTTCGGCTGCTGGTTGCCCAGATTCAACGGCGGCACGCGCGACAGCGTACCCCGGGCACGGCGGCGTATTCGTGGCCGAGATGTGACGTCGGGACGACGCGGAAGGTCAGCGTTCGGCGGCTCCCCGTCCCCGACGGCCGAACGGCACCACGGCCGCTTCCTGCCCGTGGCTCAGCAGGTAGCCCTCCACGAAGCCGGTGTTCCGGTCGCCGGTGTGCGCCTCGATCTCGTTGAGCCGCGCCACCAGGAACTCGGTGAGCGCGCTGACCCGGTCGTTGAGCCGGTCGTGAAGCTCGGCGACGACGGCGAGGACCACCGCGGTGCCGGCCGTGATGAGGGCGAAGAGGTTGACGACCAGGGGAAGCTGCCCGCCGTCCAGAACGCCGACCACCACGTTGCCGGTCACGCACGATGTCACCGACACCACCGCGACCACGACTGCCAACCATTTCAGGGTCATGGACAGACCCCTCCTTCTGTCCCGCAGGGCTGAGTTCGGCTTTGTCCCGTCCCCCCGCCGACGACGAGCCCCGAGCAGTACAAACAGGCACGCTAGCCGGTCCGATCCGGACCCGGAGGGGATCGATCCAATCTGTCTGGCCGTTCTTTCGCCATTTGCGGAACTAACTGGCGTGTCGTCTATCCGGCCTGTCTTCCTCGTTTTCCGGAATCGGCCGGGAGCGTCGGGCGGTAAGCGAGGTAGCGAATGGTTTCCCGGATGTGGAACTTCTCCGCGTCGGAGACGTTCGGGTCGACCAGCCGGCGCAGCAGCGCCTCGACGTCCGGGTCCATCGGCGGTGGGGTCGGGGTGGCGCGGGGGGTGGCGGCCCGGTCCCAGCCGAGGGCGGCGAACGCGGCCGCCGGGTTGAGCCCCAGCCCCTCGCAGAAGGCGACCACCCGCTCGGCCTCGGGGTCGCTGGCCCAGTCGCCGCGTACCCACCGGTTGATGGTCTGGCGGGAGACGCCGGTACGCCGGGAGACCTCGGTGCCGCTCCAGGCCCGCATGGCGCGCGCGTCCTCCAGTGCGCGGCGGACGAAGGTGGCGAAGGCGATCTTCCGTGCGTCGGTCACCCCGTGACGGTACGACCAGTCGGTCTCGGTGGCGCGGCCCGGCACGCTGCTGTCACGCCTACGTGACGGTGATCCACGATTCTCGGTAAACGATCCAACGCTGTTCCTGAGGGGTGTCACCCGGGCAGAATAGATGGACGCCAGTACGGCGGTAAACAGACGAAAAGCTGATACTGTCACGCTCATGAGACAACTTACGGTGTGTCACGTGCATGAGACGACGAGTGCTCACATGCGTCACTCCGCGGGTGTCGAGGGGGTCTCGTGACCGAGCTCGCGACCCGTGCGCAGGCGTTCGGCCTGATCGCGGACGGGGTGACCGCCGGGCTGAGCGCGCCGTGGCGGCTCTACCTCGCCCGGGGCTGCCGCTACCTCTCCCTCAGCGTCGGCGACCGCGACGAGTGGGACGCCTGGCGGACCCACCTCGGCTGTCCCGAGCTGAGCGTCCGGGTCTACGACGCGGGCGGCGAGATCCGGCGGGCCTCGGTGGCCGAGGTGATCGTCGACGGCTGCCGGATCAGCGTCGAACTGGTCGAGGAGGTCAGCACCGCCGACCTGGAGCGGCTGCTGGTCGTCGACCCCCTGCCCGGGGCGGACGAGCGATGAGCCCCTTTCTGGCCGTCGTCCTGGTCCTCGTGCTCGGCTCGACCTGCTACGCGGCAGGCCGACTGCACGGCCAGCTCAGCTACCGCATCGGCTACCGGTTCGGCTACCGCCAGGGCTACTTCGACGGCGACCGGGGCGCCTGGAACCGCCGCCGCCGGGACGCCCAGGCCGCGATCGCCTCGGCGCTCGCCGGCCCCGCCCCGAGCGTGGTGACCACCCCGGCCGGGCGCACCGCGCCGTTCGCCGGCACGGCCGTCCCCGCCGCGGTCACCGCCCGGGCCGCGTCCGGCCCGGCCCTGCGGGCCACCGCGACCGCCCAGTTCGGTGGGCTGGCCACCCGGCAGGGCACCACGTACACCGGCTCCTCGTTCGGCGCGGCCGGCGGTGGACCGCGGACCGGGACCCTGGTGCGGCGGCAGGGCTGAGGTCCGCCAGAGCACGGTGTGCCGTCCGCGGCGGACGCGCACCGTCGGAGCCGTCGTCAGACCGGTGACGACGGCTCCGCCGGCCGGGATGCGCGCAGGGGGCATGCATCCCGGCCGGTCCGCCGCGCAGCGTTCATCTCCCCTCCAGGAGTGATCCACTCGCACCACTAGCCGACCGGGCCCGCGGCGATTAGCGTCTAGGCATGGCACGGGGCTTTCCCGGGCCAGCCGGACAGCCCGGACCTGCGACCTCGCGCACGGGGCCCGCATCCGACCCCGTGTCCACCGGGCACCGGACGAGGCGGAACTCGGGTGGCCGGGTGCCCATCCGCGGAGCAGGCCTGTGACCACTCGCCGTACCCCCGCCGGTGCCGACCAGACCCCGGCCTCGACCGCCACCACCCGCCGGAGCACCCGCGGTCGCCGTACCGCCGCCGCGTCCGCCGGCGCCGAGGAGCCCCGACCAGCCGGCCAGGCCTTCGTCCTGGACACCTCGGTCCTCCTGTCCGACCCCGCGGCGTTCCACCGCTTCGCGGAGCACGAGGTGGTGCTGCCGCTGGTGGTGATCTCCGAGCTGGAGGGCAAGCGCCACCACCCCGAGCTGGGCTGGTTCGCCCGGCAGTCGCTGCGCATGCTGGACGAGCTGCGGGTGCGGCACGGCCGGCTGGACCGGCCGGTGCCCGCCAACGACCAGGGCGGCACCCTCCGGGTGGAGCTGAACCACACCGACGACGGGGTGCTGCCGCCCGGGTTCCGGAACGAGTCGAACGACGCCCGGATCCTCTCCGTGGCGCTCAACCTCGCCGCCGAGGGGCGCGAGGTCACCCTGGTCAGCAAGGACATGCCGCTGCGGGTGAAGGCGGCCTCGGTCGGCCTGCGCGCCGACGAGTACCGGCACGGTCAGGCCAGCGATCCCACCTGGACCGGGATGGCCGAGCTGGAGCTGGCCGAGGAGGAGATCGGCCGGCTGTACGCGGGGGAGACGTTGGACCTCGACGCCGCCGCCGGCCTGCCCTGCCACACCGGCCTGGTGCTGCACTCCGGGCGGGGCTCGGCGCTCGGCCGGGTGCTGCCGGACAAGACGGTCCGGCTGGTCCGTGGCGACCGGGAGGCGTTCGGCGTGCACGGCCGCTCGGCGGAGCAGCGGGTCGCGCTCGACCTGCTGCTGGACGAGTCGATAGGCATCGTCTCGCTCGGCGGCCGGGCCGGCACGGGCAAGTCGGCGCTGGCGCTCTGCGCCGGCCTGGAGGCGGTGATGGAGCGCCGCCGGCACAAGAAGGTCGTCGTGTTCCGCCCGTTGTACGCGGTCGGCGGCCAGGAGCTGGGCTACCTGCCCGGCTCGGAGTCGGAGAAGATGTCGCCCTGGGCCCAGGCCGTCTTCGACACCCTCGGCTCGGTGGTGCACGAGAACGTGCTGGAGGAGGTCACCTCGCGGGGCCTGCTGGAGGTCCTGCCGCTGACCCACATCCGCGGCCGGAGCCTGCACGACGCCTTCGTCATCGTCGACGAGGCGCAGTCGCTGGAGCGCGGTGTCCTGCTCACCGTGCTGTCCCGGATCGGTCAGGGCTCGCGGGTGGTGCTCACCCACGACGTGGCGCAGCGGGACAACCTCCGGGTCGGGCGGCATGACGGGGTGACCGCGGTGATCGAGGCGCTGAAGGGCCATCACCTCTTCGCGCACGTCACCCTCAGCCGTTCGGAGCGATCTCCCATCGCCGCCATGGTCACCGATCTGTTGGAGGACATTCCGCTCTGAGGCTGAGGTTTGTCCCGATTTGATGGCGCTCGTGTTGTGTCGCAGATCACATTTGGCTTCCTTGGTTTCCCATCGGCCTCACTGTGCGCAATGGTGTCCATCGAGCGCTTACGACACACCACCAGCCCGGCGGAGAGCTGCGAGCACCGGTGCGTCGGCTGCGACCGCGAGGGTCGGGGCGCTCACGGCGCCGGCGGGCCCGACCCAGGGCCACGCGTCGCGCCGTGTCCTTGCCCCCGACGAAGGGACACTTCGTGAGTCGGCTGTGGAGCCGGTTCGGCGCCCGTACGGCCGCTGTCGCGCTGCTCTCCGTGGGCGTTGCCGGTGGCTTCTACCTGGGCGAAGACCGACAGACCCAGCAACAGGGCCTGACCGCGCAGGTCGGCCTCAAGGTCGACCGGACGGAGTACGCGTACCAGCGCGACCTCCAGGCCGACCACCGCCTGGCGTCGGCCAAGCAGCGGGCCGCCGAGTACCAGGCGAAGCTCCGGGCCGCCGCGGCGGCCAAGGAGGCCGCCGAGCGGGCCAAGGAGGCCGAGGCGGCGGCCGCGTCCCGCAAGAAGGAGCGGGAGGCCGCGGAGAAGGCGGCGGCCAAGCCGTACGACGGGCCGATCCCGTCCTCGTGCGAGGAGTTCAGCGGCAACCGCAAGATCGGTTGCGCGATCATGCTCGACGAGGGCTTCGGCATCGACCAGTTCCCCTGTCTGGACAAGCTCTGGACCAAGGAGAGCGGCTGGAACCACAAGGCCTACAACGAGGGGTCCGGCGCCTACGGCATCCCGCAGGCCCTCCCGGGCAGCAAGATGGGCTCGGTGGCGGACGACTGGAAGACCAACCCGGCCACCCAGATCAAGTGGGGCCTCGGCTACATCGAGGGCCGCTACGACGACCCCTGCGGTGCCTGGGCGCACTCGCAGAGCACCGGCTGGTACTGATCGGACACCGACGGCGGGGCGTGCGGAGATTCGCACGCCCCGCCGTCGCCGTGCCGTCCCCGGGTGGCGGTCCGCCCCGATTGCTGATAGCTCTTGACGGATGACCTGGCAGGACGGCCCGACGGGCGGCGACAGACACCGGTTCGGCACCGAGGCGTTCTACGCCTCCCTCGGCCGTGCCTTCGTCGCCATGTGCGCGGTGGTGCCGGTGCTGTTCCTCGTCGAGGCCGTCGACGTCGGCCTGCGCGCCGACCTCGACGTCACGGCCGGCATCATCCCGCACCGCATCCAGGGGCTGGACGGGGTGTTCTTCTCGCCGTTCCTGCACGCGGGCTGGAACCACCTCTACAGCAACAGCATCCCGCTGATCCTGCTCGGCACCTTCGTGCTGGCCGCCGGCACCCGCCGGTTCCTGTGGTCCACCCTGGTGATCATCCTGGTCAGCGGGCTGGGGGTGTGGTTCACCGGCTCGCCCAACTCCGTGGTGGTGGGCGCGAGCGGGGTGATCTTCGGCTACCTCGGCATCCTGCTCACCCGCGGCATCGTCGAGCGCAGCTGGTGGAACTTCGCCGTCGTGCTCCTGGTCGGCCTGCTCTACGGCTGGCAGTTGCTCGGCATCCTTCCCACCGACGAGCGCATCTCCTGGCAGGGCCACCTGTTCGGGCTGCTCGGCGGGGTCGTCGCGGCGGTCCTGTTCCGCCGTCGCCGGGCCGAGGTCGCGGGGCGGGACCCGCTCGGGTCACCTCCGGTCACGTCGCCCTGACGGCACGTCCACCGGCCGGCGGGACATGCTTGCCCGCGGCCACCGGCCCGCCTACCGTCGGGATCAGCACGCGTTGATCCCTGGCGAAGTGACGGGACGGTACGCCATGCGCGAGGTCGATGTCGCCGTGATCGGGGCCGGTCCCGCCGGGCTGTTCGCCGCCTACTACGCGGGGTTCCGCGGGCTCTCCGTGGCTGTGATCGACGCGCTGCCCGAGCCGGGTGGGCAGGTCACCGCCATGTACCCGGAGAAGCTCATCCTCGACGTCGCCGGGTTTCCCGCCATCAAGGGGCGCGAGCTGGTGGCGAACCTGGTCGCGCAGGCCGCGCCCTTCCGCCCGGAGTACCTGCTCGGGGTGCGCGCCGAGAAGCTGTCGTACCTGGACGGGCGGCCGGTGCTCGGGCTGGCCGGCGGTGAGCAGCTGCGCTGCGGCGCGGTGCTGGTCACCGGCGGGCTGGGCAGCTTCAGCCCTCGGCCGCTGCCGGTGGCCGACAGCTTCGTGGGCACCGGGATCGTCTACTTCGTGCCGCAGCCGACCGAGCTGACCGGGCGGGACGTGCTCATCGTGGGTGGCGGCGACTCGGCGTTCGACTGGGCGGTGACGCTGGCCCCGATCGCCCGCTCGGTGACCCTGGTGCACCGGCGGGACCGGTTCCGCGCGCACGCCTCGACCGTCGACCGGGTTCGTGCGCTGCCGGTGCGGATCGTGGTCAACGCCGAGGTGAGCCGGCTGCACGGGGAGGACCGGGTGACCGGCGCCGAGCTGACCGTACGCGGCGGCGCGGTGGAGACCGTGCCGGTGGACACCGTGGTGGCGGCGCTCGGGTTCACCGCCGACCTGGGCCCGCTGGCCGAGTGGGGGCTGAACCTGGACCGGCGGCACATCGTGGTCGACAGCGCGATGGCCACCAACCTGCCCCGGGTCTTCGCGGCCGGGGACATCACCGACTACCCGGGCAAGGTCCGGCTGATCGCCACCGGTTTCGGCGAGGCGGCCACCGCCGTCAACAACGCGGCGGTCGTCATCGACCCGGCCGCGCACCTCTTCCCCGGCCACTCGTCCGACGGCACCTGACCGGCTCAGGCGGCGGGCAGGCCGATCAGGTCGGCCATGAGCCCGGTCTGGTGGTCGAAGTACTCGTCGCGGTGCGGCAGCATCCGGTTGATCCGCCCGAACAGCTCGAAGCTGATCAGCCCGAAGAGCTGGGTCCAGCCGGCCATGCCCCGGGCCAGCAGGGCGGGCGGCAGGTCCACGTCGATCAGGGCGCCCAGCTCGGCCACGTCCGACCGCAGCGGTTCGGGGAGGTCCTCGCCCGACGGGGTGAGCAGTCCGGCGGCCACCCCGTCGCGGAGGATGCCGACCAGGGTCACCGGAGGGCGCTGGGCGGGCGCCACCGTGTCGTCCGGTGCCGCGTAGCCGGGGACGGGGCTGCCGTAGAGCAGGGCGTACTCGGCGGGGTGGGCCAGCGCCCAGGACCGGGCGGCCCGGCTCACGGCGTGCCAGCGCCCGCGCAGGTCGGCCCGGTCGGTGCCGGCGTCGGCCGCCTCCACGGCGTCGCCGAGCGCCTCGTACGCGTCGAGGATCAGCGCGGTGAGCAGGTCGTCGCGGCTGGGGAAGTAGCGGTAGATCGCCGAGGAGACCATGCCCATGTCCCGGGCGACCGCCCGGAGCGAGAGGTTCGCGCCGTCGGTGGCCAGGTGGCGGCGGGCGACGGCCTTGATCTCGTCGATCATTCCGGCACGGACGCGGGCGCGGAGCGAGGGAGCGACCATGCCCCCACTCTGCCACGGATGAGAGCGCCAATCAAAATAGAGAGCACTGCTCTTGACGGGCGGCGTGGTTGCGGTGCATGCTCTGTTGCGAGAGCGGTGCTCTCACATCGAACTCCTGCTTCGAAGGGTGGCCCCCCATGGCCCTGCACGTGATCGTCGGCGCCGGACCCGTCGGCACCGCCACCGCCCGCCTCCTCGCCGAGCGCGGCGAGCGGGTACGCGTGGTGACCCGCCGTGGCACCGGGCCCGCGCACCCCGCGATCGAGCGGATCGCCGCCGACGCCGCGGACGCGGAGCGGCTGACCGCGCTGACCGACGGGGCGGCGGCCCTCTACAACTGCGCCAACCCGGCGTACCACAGGTGGCCGCTGGACTGGCCGCCGCTGGCCGCCGCGCTGCTCACCGCCGCCGAGCGGACCGGCGCCGTCCTCGCCACCGTCGGCAACCTCTACGGGTACGGCCCGGTCGACGCCCCGATGACCGAAGCCACCCCGCTGGCCGCCACCGGCACCAAGGGGCGGGTACGCAACCGGATGTGGGCCGACGCGCTGGCCGCGCACCGGGCGGGCCGGGCCCGGATCACCGAGGTACGCGGCTCCGACTACGTCGGTGCGGACGGCACCTCGCTGGCCATGATGGTGCTGCCCCAGGTGCTCGCCGGGCAGCGGGTGTTCCTGCCGGTCGACTGGGACGCCCCGCACACCTGGACGTACATTCCCGACGTCGCCCGTACCCTCGTGGCCGCCGCGACCGACGAGCGGGCCTGGGGGCGGGCCTGGCACGTGCCCAGCGCCCCCGCCGTGTCGATGCGGGACCTGGCCGGTCGGGCGGCGGCCCTGGTCGGTGCGCCCGCGCCGCGGCTCATCCGGATGCCGTACCCGCTGCTCTGGGTCGCCGGGCTGGCCAACCCGTTCGCCCGGGAACTGCGGGAGACCGCCTACCAGTTCGACCGGCCGTACCTGCTGGACTCGACAGCCGCCACCGCCACCCTCGGCGTCGAGGCGACGCCGCTGGACCGGGTGGTCAAGGAGACGGTGGCGGCGCTGCGCGGATGACCGGCCGCGGGGGCGGACCGAGGGCGGCGACCAGCACCGCGACCAGGGTCAGCCCCGCCCCCAGCAGGGTCGTCGGCGTCGGGTGGGAGGCGGCGGTGGGCAGCAGCACGTCCAGCAGGACGGCCCCCACGACCTGCCCGGCGATGGTGGCCAGGCCGAGCAGCAGCACGCCGGTGAACCGGACGATGGCGGCGGCCAGAGCGATGAACACGATGCCGATGGGGCCGCCCACGTAGAGCCATGGCTCGGCGGGGAAACTCCCGGCCGGGCGGCCCCGGACGGCGACCTCCACCGCGAAGGTGGCGAGCAGCGCCACCGTCCCGACGGTGAAGTTGACGAGGGTGGCGGTCATGGCGCTGCCGGCCGCCCCCCGGACCCGGCCGTTGACCGCCTGCTGCCAGGCGATGCCCACCCCGGCGGCCAGCGGCAGCAGGGCCAGCGCCAGGGCGCCCGGGTCGCCGAGCCGGTCGCCCACCGCCAGCAGCACGGCCAGCACGGTCAGCACCGCGCCGACCAGCCGGTTCGGGGTGACCGGCTGCCGGCCGGTCGGGCCGACGCCGGCCCGGTCGACAAGCAGGCTGCTGCCGGTCTGACCGGCCACCACGGCGACCGTGAACACCGCCACGCCGAGGGTGCCGATGGTCAGCCCCTGGGTGGCGACCAGGAAGGCGCCGCAGACCCCGCCGAGGCACTGCCACGGGCGCAGCGAGCCGTCCCGGAGCGCGGCCCGCAGGGCCGCCAGCCCACGCCGGCCACCGGGGGTGGCGGGGACCAGCACGAGCAGCACCAGCAGGCCCACGCCGAACGAGACCACGGCGGCGGCGATGCCGTCGGCCAGCCGTACGCCGAGTTCACCGTTGATCCGGGACTGGACGGCCACCGCGACCCCCGAGGCGGTGGCCAGCCCGGTGCCGGCGATCCGCCGCGTGGTCGACAGCGTCGGGGGCGCCGCCGTCCCGGTCGCGGTCACTCCTGCTCGGCCAGGGGACGCCCGTCGAAGTCGACAGCCGAGTAGAGCGCCAGCTTCTCCAGCCGGTGGTACGAGTCGATCACCCGGATCGTGCCGCTCTTGGACCGCATCACGATCGACTGGGTGTACGCCCCGCCCGCCCGGTAGCGCACGCCGCGCAGCAGGTCACCGGAGGTGACGCCGGTGGCCACGAAGAAGCAGTTGTCGCCGGTGACCAGGTCGTCGGTGAAGAGCACCCGGTCCAGGTCGTGCCCGGCGGCCAGCGCCTTCTCCCGCTCCTCGGCGTCCTTGGGCCAGAGCTTGGCCTGCATCATGCCGCCCATGCACTTCAGTGCGCAGGCCGCGGTGATGCCCTCCGGGGTGCCGCCGATGCCCATGAGCACGTCGACGTCCGACTCGCCCCGGGCCGCCGCGATGGCGCCGGCGATGTCCCCGTCGGAGATGAACCGGATGCCCGCCCCGGTGCGCCGGATCTGCTTCACCAGGTCGTCGTGGCGCGACCGGTCCAGCACGCAGACCGTCACCTCGGCCGGGTCGGTGCCCTTGACCTTGGCGATCCGGCGGATGTTCTCGGCCACGCCGGCGTTGATGTCGACCACGTCCGCGTACATCGGGCCGACGGCGAGCTTCTCCATGTAGAAGACGGCGCTCGGGTCGAACATGGCGCCCCGCTCGGCCACCGCGAGCACGGCGAGCGCGTTCGGCATGCCCTTGCTCATCAGGGTGGTGCCGTCGATCGGGTCGACCGCCACGTCCACCTCGGGACCCGTCCCGTCGCCGACCTCCTCGCCGTTGAAGAGCATCGGGGCGTTGTCCTTCTCGCCCTCGCCGATCACCACGACACCGCGCATCGGGATCGAGTTGATGAGCTTGCGCATGGCGTCGACGGCGGCCCCGTCACCGCCCTCCTTGTCGCCCCGGCCGACCCAGCGACCGGCGGCCATGGCCGCGGCCTCGGTGACCCGGACGAGATCGAGGGCGAGGTTACGGTCGAGATCCTGCGGGGTCCGCGTCCTGGTGGTTGTCATCACGGCTTCCTCCTCGCGACGTTGCGGGGTGGACCGGCGGGATGCGGCCGTCGCCGCCGCCGGTTTTGTCGCTGATCCTCACACGATCTCAGGTTCGCCGCCGGAGCGGGGCGGAGGAGGCCAGGATCACGTCACTCGGACGGCTGCGAGAATGGCCGTGTGGAACCCGCACAGCCTGCCGACCGCGCACCGACCGACGCCACCCCGCCGGACGGCCAGCCGCCGGTGCGACCGACCGCCGGGGCGACCCCGCCGGCCGGGGAGCCGGCCCTGGTCGAGCCGACCGGGCCCGTGCCGGCGGTGGACGCGGGCGAGCACCCCGCCCCGCCCGCCCGGAAGGAGAAGGCCCGGTCCGAGCGGTCGCCGAAGGACATGGCGCTCTCGCTGCTGGTCCTGCTGGTCCCGATCGCCCTGCTCATCGCCTTCTACCGGGGTTTCCTCGGCGGGGACTCGCCGGTCACCGTCGACCCCGCGCCCGCCGTCGAGCAGGCCCGCGCGACCAATGCCTTCCCGGTCGCGCAGCCGCGGGACCTGGGCTCCGACTGGCGTACGGTCAGCGCCCGCTTCCAGACCGAGCCCGGCGGCGGCACGCTGCGCATCGGCTACCTGACCCCGGAGGGCCGGGGCGCGCAGCTCGTGGAGAGCAACGTGCCGGCGGAGAAGCTGCTGCCGGCCGAGCTGAGCGGCGGCCAGCCGCAGGGTCCGGCCGAACTGCCCGGCGGGGTGAGCTGGCAGCGCTACACCGCCCGGGGCAACGAGCAGGCCCTCGTCCTGCTGGAGCCGAACCGCACGGTGATCGTCGTGGGCGACGCCCGGGAGTCGGAGCTGCGCGAGCTGGCCACCGCGCTGCGCTGACCGCCCCCGCCGCCGCTGCCCCCCCGGGGCCGGCGGCGGTCCGCTACTCTGCCCGGGCCCGACAAACCGGTACGCGTGACGCGTCCCGGACAGCAACCGGAAAGAGATACCCGTGAACATTCGACGGTGGAGCGTCGGCGTCCTCGCCGCCGCCCTGTTCGTCCCCGGTCTGGCCGCCTGCAAGACCGAGGCCGACTCGCCGACCGCCGACAGCAAGTCCACCGCCCCGGCGGTGCCCGCGGACCCGAAGGAGGCGCTCGCCGCCTCCACCAAGGAGATCCAGAAGGGCAACTTCAGCTTCGCCATCAAGGGTGGCGAGTTCAACGGCGACGGCAAGGTGCACATGCCGTCCAAGAGCGCCGAGATGAAGATGTCCAGCGGCGCGTCCGCCGCCGAGGACTTCTCCATGACCATGCACCTGGTGTTCATCGACACCGACAGCTGGCTCAAGCTCGACCTGGACGGCGCGATGGCCGACGCCATCCCGGGCTTCAAGGCGACCAAGGGCAAGTACCAGCACCTGGACCGCACCCGGATCAAGGACGCCAAGGAGCTGAACTTCGACTTCAGCGACGTGGACCCGGCCGGCAGCGACAAGATGATCAAGGCCATCACCGACGTCAGGAAGACGGGCGAGGGCACCTACGAGGGCACCCTCGACGCCAGCAAGGCCGCCGACTCGGACCTGCTCGACGCCGACACCGTCAAGGCCCTCGGCACCAAGGCCACCGCCGTGCCGTTCACCGCCAAGCTCGACGCGCAGGGCCGGCTCACCGAGTTCGCCGTGGAGGTGCCGGCCGCCGGCGCCGCCGAGGCGCAGACCGTGACCGTCACCTACGCCGAGTACGGCACCGCCACCCCGGTGCAGACCCCGCCGGCCGCCCAGGTCGTCGAGGCACCCGCCAGCGTCTACGAGATGTTCAAGGGCTGATCCTCCGGCGGTCGGGGACGGCTCGCGCCGTCCCCGACCGCCGCCTCCGGTGCCGTCGCGCACCGGACAGGGATTGCGGAACACCGCTTCAGGGAACAGAAGGGGGCACGAGCCCGCCGGGGCCGACCACCGGCTGGATCGGGCTCGTGCGCCGGAGCCGGCGTCCGGGCTGCGGCGCCCGACTCCGGCACCTCCGTGGGCCGGACGACCCACCTGGAGAGGTTGACGTGAAGATTCGACGCTTCAGCGCCACCGCGTTCGCCGCGGCGCTGCTCATTCCCGGCCTGGCTGCCTGCAACGACACCGGCACCGCCGGAGCGGGGGCCTCCGCGACCCCGGCCGCCTCCGGCAGCATCGCACCGAGCGGCACGCCCGCCGGCGACGCCAAGCAGGCCCTGCTGGACTCCACCAACGCGATCCGCGACGGGAACTTCCGGTTCACCATGTCCGGCGCGGGCTCCACCGCCGAGGGGCAGGTGCACGAGCCCAGCCAGAGCGCCGAGATGCGGATGACGATCGGCGACCCGTCGTCGGACCTGATGATGAAGCTGGACCTGATCCACGCCAAGCCGGACAGCTGGGTCAAGCTGGAACTGGGCGGCAAGGCCGCCGCCAGCGTGCCGGGGCTCAAGAACCTCAACCTCGGCAAGTACCAGCACCTCGACCAGACCCGGATCAAGGGCAACCGGGCGCTCGGCTTCGACTTCGACAAGGTCGACCCCGCCGGCAGCGCGGTGCTGACCCAGGGCGTCACCGAGGTGCGGAAGACCGGCGACGGCGCGTACGCGGGCACCGTCGACGTGTCGAAGGCGGCCGAGGCGGGCTCGCTCGACCCGGCCGTGATCACCGCGCTCGGCGCGCAGGCCCAGTCGGTGCCGTTCACCGCCAAGGTCGACACGCAGGGCCGGCTCAGCGAGCTGGTGCTGCAGATCCCGGCCGCCGGCCAGAGCGCCGCGCAGGACCTGAAGATCACCTACTCGGACTACGGCAGCGCCACCGCCGCGCAGAAGCCCCCGGCCGACCAGGTCGTCGAGGCGCCGCCGGAGTTCTACAACCTGTTCAACTGAGCGTGCCGGCGGGACGGCTCCGGCCGTCCCGCCGCTCAGTCCTCGGCGCGCTGCCGGGCGGCGTCGATGCGGGCCCGGGCGCCGTCCAGCCAGCGCTGGCAGATCCCGGCGAGCTGCTCGCCGCGCTCCCAGAGCGCCAGTGACTCCTCCAGCGAGGTGCCGCCCGCCTCCAGCCGCTCGACCACCGAGGCCAGCTCGCCCCGGGCCTGCTCGTAGCTGAGCTGCTCGTCCTTGGTCGTGTCAGTCATCGGGTCCCATTCCATCAGCCGTCCACGGTGGCGGTCAGCTCGCCCTCGGCGAGGCGTACGCGCAGCGGGTCGCCCTTGGCCACCTCGGACGCGGCGCGGACCACGTGCCCGTCGGCGCGCTGGACGATGGCGTAGCCGCGGTCGAGGGTGGCTGCGGGGGAGAGGGCGCGCAGCCGCGCCAGGGTGTGCCGCAGGTCGTCGGTGGCGGCGCCCAGCCGGTGGTCCAGGCAGCGGCCGGTCCGGTCGCGCAGCGCGGCGACGTCGGTGGCCCGCTGGTCGACCATCACCTGCGGGCGGGCCAGGACCGGGCGGGAGCGCAGCAGGTCCAGCCGGTGCTGCTCCCGGTCGACCAGGTTGCGCACGGCCCGCTCCAGCCGGGACCGCGCCTGGCCGATGAGGCGCACCTCCTCGGTGAGGTCGGGCACGATCCGCTTCGCGGCGTCGGTAGGCGTCGAGGCGCGCACGTCGGCGACGTAGTCGAGCAGTGGGGCGTCGGTCTCGTGGCCGATCGCGCTGACCACCGGCGTGCGGCAGGCGAAGACCGCCCGGCAGAGCGCCTCGTCGGAGAAGGGCAGCAGGTCCTCGATGCTGCCGCCGCCGCGGGCGATGACGATCACGTCGATCGTCGGGTCGGCGTCGAGCACCTTGAGCGCGCCCACGATGTCGGGCACGGCGCTGGGCCCCTGCACGGCCACGTTGACCGTCCGGAACTCCACGGCCGGCCACCGGCGGCGGGCGTTGGTCAGCACGTCGCGCTCGGCGGCCGAGGCGCGGCCCGTGATCAGCCCGACGCGGCCGGGCAGGAAGGGCGGCCGGCGCTTGCGGGCCCGGTCGAAGAGCCCCTCGGCGGCCAGCAGCTTCTTGAGCTTCTCCAGCCGGGCCAGCAGCTCGCCGAGCCCGACCTGGCGGATCTCGTCGGCGCGGAGGCTGAGCGTGCCCCGGGCGGCGTAGAACTCGGGCTTGGCGTGCAGCACCACCCGGGCGCCCTCGCGCAGCTCGGGCGCGCCCGCGTCGAGCACGTCGCGGTTGGTGGTGACGGTCAAGCTGAGATCCGCCGACGGGTCACGCAGCGTCAGGAAGACGGTGCTCGCCCCGGGCCGCCGGCTGATCTGCGCCACCTGCCCGTCGACCCAGACCCACCCCAGGCGGGCGATCCAGGCACCGACCTTCTGGCTCACCACCCGGACCGGCCACGGCTCCTCGGACGTGCTCCGCTCCCCCTCGCTCACCCGCCCACCCTAAGCCCCACCCCCGACCGACCCCGCGTCGATCATGCGGTTGACGGTGATGTCGATCTCCGTGACCGCCGGCCACCTCATGATCGACGGGCCGGCCGGGAGCCGGCACGTACGATGGTCGGGTGACTGAGGCTGAGACTTCCCGGACCGGCAAGCGCGTGCTCCTGGCCAAGCCCCGCGGCTACTGCGCGGGCGTGGACCGGGCGGTGCAGACCGTCGAGGAGGCGCTGAAGCTCTACGGCGCGCCGATCTACGTCCGCAAGCAGATCGTGCACAACAAGCACGTGGTGCAGACGCTGGAGGCCAAGGGCGCGATCTTCGTGGAGGAGAACGAGGAGGTGCCGGAGGGCGCCACCGTCATCTTCTCCGCCCACGGCGTGGCCCCCGAGGTCTACGAGCAGGCCAAGGTGCGCTCGCTCAAGGCGATCGACGCGACGTGCCCGCTCGTCACCAAGGTGCACCAGGAGGCCCGGCGGTTCGCCGCCGAGGACTACGACATCCTGCTCATCGGCCACGAGGGGCACGAGGAGGTCATCGGCACCGCCGGTGAGGCGCCCGCGCACATCCAGCTCGTGGACGGCCCGGACGGCGTCGACAAGGTGACCGTGCGCGACCCCGAGAAGGTTGTCTGGCTCTCCCAGACCACCCTCTCGGTCGACGAGACCCTGGAGACCGTGGCCCGGCTCAAGCAGCGGCTGCCGCTGCTCCAGTCGCCGCCCAGCGACGACATCTGCTACGCCACCTCCAACCGCCAGCACGTGGTTAAGGAGATCGCCCCGGACTGCGACGTGGTGATCGTGGTGGGCTCGCGGAACTCCTCGAACTCGGTCCGCCTGGTCGAGGTGGCGCTGGACGCCGGCGCCCGAGCCGGATACCTGGTCGACTTCGCCCACGAGATCGACGACGCCTGGCTGGCGGGGGCCCGCACCGTGGGGTTGACCTCGGGCGCCAGCGTGCCGGACGAGCTGGTCCAGCAGGTCCTCGCGCACCTGGCCGAGCGCGGCTTCGCCGACGTCGAGGAGATCACCACCGCCAACGAGCGGCTGACCTTCTCGCTGCCGCAGGAGCTCAAGCGGGACCTGAAGGCCGCGGCGGCCCGCGGCTGACCGGCCGGAACGAAACGACCGCCCGCCACGTCCAAGCGCTCATGAAGACTCCTCGGACAGCGCTCGTCGCCCTGCTCGCCGGCGCGGCGCTGACCGCCTGCGCCGGCCCGGGCGCCGAGCCCGCCGGCCACACCCCGACGGGAGCCACCCCGGTGACCAGCCAGCCCGACCCCGGCCCCAGCACCGGCCCGAGCATCGGCCCCAGCCGCCCGGATCCCACCTGGAAGGGCGGCCCGTCGAAGCCGCCCGGCCCCGGCGCCACCACGCTCACCGGCACGATCCGCGCCGGCGTCGAGCCGAACTGCCTGCTGATCGACGACCACCTGCTGATCGGCGGCCCGCGCGACGTGCTCACGCCCGGCGCCCGGGTGGAGGTCACCGGCCACGCGGAGCCCGGCATGATGACCACCTGCCAGCAGGGCACCCCGTTCGTCGTCGAATCCGCCCGCCGCGCCTGAGCGCACCCCGGGAAACGGCGAAGCCCCGCCCCCCGGACGAGGGGCGGGGCTTCTGGACTCAGCGGGTCAGCTGACCGCGCCGACCTCCACCGAGCCGCGGCCGACGACCGCGCCCTCCGTGGTGGTCACGGCCAGGTCACCGTAGAGCTCCCGGCCGGCGGCCGGGGTGGCCTGGGCGGTCACCGTGCCGGTCAGGGTGGCGGTGGCGCCGTTGGCCAGGGCCAGCGGGGTGCTGGGGGCCGAGAGCGAACCCAGCGCCGGGGCGGCGAAGGAGTCGCGGTAGTCGTACGCGGTGGTCGGGTCGCTCATCGCGTAGCCGTCCACGACCACCCGGTAGGTGCCGGCGGCCGGGTTGGACAGGGTGACCGCCTCCTCCGAGTCACCGTCGGCCGACTGGCCCACCCGGGTCGCGCCGAGGAAGACCGACAGGTCCAGGTCGGCGCTCAGGTCGGACGGGTTGCCGATCCGCGCGGTGAACGAGGTGGCCCCCGCCGGGACGTCCACCGTGTACTCCTGGCGGGCGCCCTGGGCGATGCTCGGCCGCTCGGCGTGCACGCTGGCCAGCGGGCCGCCGACGCCGGTCACCTGCACCGGGCCGAAGACGTTGGTCAGGCCCCAGCTCACCTCGGTCGGGGTGCCGGCGGTCACCGACGGCAGCTCGACCACGGCCGGCTCGACCTTGACGCCCTGCACCCGCGCCTGCAACTGGAACGGGTTGTCCAGCGTCGGCGAGGTACGCCGGGCCTCCACCTCGATCTCCCAGACGCCCGGCAGCGGGTTCTGGTAGTCCCGCTCCTGCGGCTTGCAGGCGGCGGCGTCGGAGAAGTTGGTGTAGCAGCCGGTGCTCGCGGTGCTCTCGACCGGCACGCCGTACGGGTTGAAGGCGATGAACCGGGTCTGCGAGCCGGTGGCGATGCCGGAGAGGTTGACCTGGAGCGCGCCCGCGCCCTCCGGGACCGTCACGAAGTACGAGGTGAAGCTGTTCCGCTCGACCGAACCCTCGGTGGAGAAGGAGTAGGCCGGGGCGGAGACCGCGGCCGAGGCGACCACGACGGTGGCGACCTCGAAGTCGACCACCGAGGTGGCCGGGTCGTCGACGGTCATGATCGCGCCGTGCGCGCCGGCGGTCAGCGGCTTGGCCTTCACCTTGACGGTGACCGTCTTGTTCAGCGGCAGCCACACGACCGCGGGGGCCGAGAAGGTGCCGTCGTTGCCGCGGAAGGCGACGTTGTGCTGGAGGCCCTTGTTCGGGCCGCTGGTGCGGGTCACCTTGACCTCGTAGTAGCGGCTCTCCTTGACCTGCTGCCCGCCCTCGCCGGCCGCGCAGCGGTTGTAGATGCCGGTGCCCACGTTCGGGGTCGGCTCGAAGCCGCCGCTGGCCGGGTTGTACCGGGTCAGGTTGGCCGACAGCTCGGTGCAGACCGGCGCCGTGGAGGTGTAGGTCCGGGTCTGCACGCCGGCGGCGAGCAGGTCCCACGCACCGGGCACGTTGAACATGCCGTAGCCCTGGGCGTACGTCGGGACGCCCGCGATCGGCTTGGCGGAGGTGTAGATGGCCCGGCGCAGCGCGGCCGGGGTGACGCCCTTGTCGGTCGCCTTGGCCGCCGACAGCAGCAGCGCGGCGGCGCCGGTGGCCTGCGGCGAGGCCATCGAGGTGCCGTTCAGCATCTGGTAGCCCGGGGGCAGCGGGTAGCCGGCCTCGGGGACCGGGTTGCCGGGCTGCCAGGTCGGCGCCGTGGAGATGGCGGAGCCGGGGGCGGAGATGTTGGGCTTGAAGCCGCCGTCCTCACGCGGGCCGCGCGAGGAGAAGTTGAACAGCGCGTTGTCCTTGCGGACGACCGAGCCGTAGTTGGCCAGCCAGGTCTCCTTGCTGACGTTCGCGGCCACGCTCACCACGTTGCCGGCCACCGAGGGGTCGCCGATCGTGTTCAGGCCCGGGCCGGAGTTGCCGGCCGAGATGAACATCTGCACGCCGTACGTGGTGATCAGGCTGTTGTAGAGCTCGGAGCGGGCGTTGGCGCCGTCGTTCAGCGCCGGCAGGCCGCCGATCGACATGTTGATCACGTCGACCTTGCGGTTGACGACCAGGTCCACCATGCCGGTGGTGAGCGCCGCGGCGGTGCAGCCGCCGCCCCACGAGCAGGCCCGGGCGGAGACCAGCTTGGCGCCCGGGGCGGCGCCGTCGAAGGCGCTGTTGCCCAGCATGTCGTTGGCGGCGGTGATGCCGGCGACGTGGGTGCCGTGGGTGCTCTCGATGATGCCGATGTTGACGAAGTCGTAGTACGGGCCGGCCTGGCCGTCGGCCGGCGCGATGTCCACGTTCTTGCGGTACTCGACCACGAACGGGATCTGCTCGCGCACCGCGGTGGCCGGGTTGTCCGTGCCGAAGTGGCCGACCTGGAACTTCTCCTTGTACGGCCGCATCGGCTCGTCGTCGGTGAAGTCGTTGTTCTGGTTGGCGTCGACCCGGATGTCGCCGTTGGCCGGGTTGTAGAGGATGCCCCAGAAGTCGCTGGTGTCGCCGTCGCGGTTGACGTCGCCCCGCGCGTCGCTGCCCGCGGTGATGTTCTCGCGGAACACGTTGAACTTGTACGAGCCGGCGGGCGCGGTCCAGGTGCCCAGCGTGGTGGTGAACGAGGGGCCGGCCACGTCGGTGGCCATGGCGCGCCAGGAGGCGTCCTCGAGCGGGTCGGTCGCGGTGACCCAGTCGACGATCTTGCGCTCGCCCGTGGTGGTCTTCTGCAGCGCCGGCTGGTCCAGGTCAACCCCGGAGTCCATGATGCCGATGGTCACGCCGCGGCCGTCCCACTCCGGGTGCGCGGCCTTGAAGGCCTCCGCGCCGGTCTCGTTGGTCGGCATGTACGGGTTGACCGGGCCGGTGTCGGCGCCGGGCCCGGCCAGGGTCTCGCCCTGCGCGGCGGTCTTCGCCCCGGCGGGCGCGGCCTCGGGAGCCGGGTCGGGGAGCTTGATGGTCTCGTCGAGGTCGACGGCGGAGACGCCGGGGAGCGTCGCGGCCTTGAGGACCTTCGCGGTGGGGACCTTGGCCAGCAGGTAGCCGACCTGGTCGTAGCGCTGGCTCACGGAGGCGCCCAGGCCGGCCAGCCCGTCGGCGACCTTCTTGGCCGAGCCCTTCTTGGCGGCGATGATCAGGGTGACGGTCGGAGCGTGCTTCGCCTCCGCCTCGTCCAGGAGCTTGGCGTCGTGGGCGCCCAGCGTCTTCGCGGCGGTCGGCTGCGGGACGTCGGGGGCGGCGGCGGGGGCTGCGCTCGCGGTCGCGGCGCCACCCCCGACGGTCATGGCGCCGGCCGCCAGGACCGAGGCGAAGAGCGCGGCGGAGGTACGCCGGCTCCGGTTGCGGGGTTGACTCACGTTCTCTTCCTCCAGAGAACAGGGCCCTACAGAAACAGGGCACACGTGACCGTGATCCTTCGGTCTCGCCCTGCCGGTGTCACTACTCCGAAGTAGGTTGTGACCACTCCGTGACTCGGATCGGCCGTCATCGTCATACGGTTGTGTCAACCGTCGATGTCTACCGACCGATCGACCGATGTGGACATCCCCTCCACCAGCTCCGGGGCCTGCGGCTGGCGGGGCGCCAGCTCGACCTGTGCGGGGGCGGCCAACTCCTGGTCGGAGACGCCCAGCTCGGCCAGCTTGCGGGCGCTGACCAGCACCCGCGCCTCCAGCGAGCCGACCGCCCGGTTGTAGGCCGTCACCGCCCCGCCGAGCGCGCCGCCGAGCTTGCCGACGTGATCGCCCAGGGTGGACAGCCGCCCGTAGAGCTCGCGGGCCAGCGAGTGGACGGTGGCCGCGTTGCGGGCCAGCGCCTCCTGCCGCCAGGAGTAGGCCACCGTGCGCAGCAGCGCCACCAGGGTGGCCGGCGTGGCCAGCACGACGTTTCGGGCGAAGGCGTGCTCCAGCAGCGACGGGTCGCGCTGCAACGCCACGTCGAGGAACGGGTCGGCCGGCACGAACAGCACCACGAACTCGGGAGTCTGGTCGAACGCCGCCCAGTAGGTCTTGGCGGCGAGCCCGTCGACGTGCGCCCGCAGGTGCCGGGCGTGCGCGTCGAGGTGGGTGTCCCGCCCCCGCTCGTCGCGCGCCTCCATGGCGGTCAGGTAGGCGTCGAAGGGCGCCTTGGCGTCGACCACCACCGTGCGGCCGCCGTGCAGCCGGACCACCAGGTCGGGGCGGACGCCCTGGTGGTCGGTGGCCGCGGTGACCTGCTCGTTGAAGTCGCAGTGCTCCAGCATGCCGGCGGCCTCGACGATCCGGCGCAGCTGGTGCTCGCCCCACCGGCCGCGCACCTGCGGGGCCCGCAGCGCCGCCACGAGCTGCTTGGTCTCGGTGCGCAGCTCGCCGGAGACCGCGCTCATGGACCGCACCTGCTCGCGCAGCTCGGCGTAGGCGTCGACCCGGTCGCGCTCCAACTCGGCGACCCGCTGCTCGTAGCGGCGGAGGGTCTCGTGCAGCGGAGCCACGGCCCGGGCCACCGCCTCCTGGGACTGCGCGGTCGCCTCGTAGCTGAGCGCCCGCATGGACTGCTCCAGCCGCCCCTCGCCCTCGCGGGTGGCGGCAAGCGTCGCCTCCAGCCGGGCGATCTCGGTCGCCGAGCGGGACCGGGCGGCCAGCCAGCCCACCGCGCCGCCCGCGGCGAGGCAGAGCACCACCACGGCCAGCGTCGAGAAGCTCATGCCGAAGAGCTTGCCAAACGGGTACGACGTGCGCCCGCTGGGTACGTTCGAGGTCATGGAGGTTGCCCTGTGGGTGGTCCTGATCCTGATGCTCGGAGGTGCGTTCGTGTTCTGGCGGTGGGGGAGCAGGTCCCGGCGGGCCACCGAGCTGGCCGATGCGCGCGCCGAGGCGCAGCGCTGGTACGAGCGGCTCGGTGGGCAGCTCATGAACCTGCACGGGGACGCCCCGGCCGTCCGCCAGGCGCTGGCCGACGCGGGTGAGCGGTACAACGCGGCCGGTTCGCAGCTGGAGCAGGCCCGCACCCCGCACCAGTTCGCGCTGGCCCGGGAGACCGCGCTGGAGGGGCTGGCGTACATCCGGGCGGCGCGTACCGCCATGGGTATCGACCCGGGCCCGGAGCTGCCGCCGCTGGCCGCCGCCCGAGGAGCGGGGATGCTCACCAAGGAGCGCGAGGTCAACGTGCAGGGGCAGACCTACCGGGCCGGACCCCAGCCGGGAAACCAGACGCCCTACTACTATCCGGGCGGAAACTGGCAGGGTCGGCCGGTGCCGGCCGGCTGGTACTCGACCCCCTGGTGGAAGACGGCGCTCGGCACCGGGGCCGGCGTGCTCGGCGGCATCCTGATCGCCGACGCGCTCTTCTCGCCCGCCTTCGCCGACCCGGGCTACGGCTACGAGGCCGGCTACCAGGAGGGCTTCAACGACGGCTTCGACAACGGCCAGGACCAGGGCCAGGACTACGGCGACCAGGGTCAGGACTTCGGCGACCAGGGTCAGGACTTCGCCGGCCAGGACGTCGGCGGCCAGGGCGACTACTCCGGCGGCTACGGCGGCGGGGACTTCGGCGGCGACTTCGGTGGGGGCGACTTCGGCGGCGGGGACTTCGGCGGCGGCGACTGGTAGCCCGCCCACGCGGACGAGGAAGGCCCCGGTCGGCGCGACCGGGGCCTTCCTCGTCGACCGGGGTCAGCCGGTGTTGCGCATGCCGGCGGCGATGCCGTTGACCGTGGTGAGCAGCGCCCGCTCCAGCGCCGTGCCGTCGTTCGGGGCGCGGCGACCGCCCGGCGCGGTGGCCACGGCGCGGCCCGCGGCGCCGGAGTCCCGGTACTGGCGCAGCAGGGCCACCTGGAGGTGGTGCAGCGGCTCCAGGTACGTGTCCCGCACGGCCAGGGTGCGCTGGAGCACGGGCGAGTTGTCCAGCAGGGCCGGCGAGGCGGTGACCGCCAGCACCTCCTGCTTGGTCAGCTCGTACTCCTGCTCGATCTTCTCGAAGATCGGGTGCAGCTTCTTCGGGACCAGGGTCTCCACGTAGCGCCGGGCGATGCTCAGGTCGGTCTTGGTCAGCATCATCTCGACGTTCGACAGGAACGTGCGGAAGAAGTGCCAGTTCCGGTTCATCTCGGCGAGCACGTCCGCCAGCCCGGCCGCCCGCGCCGCGGCCAGCCCCGAGCCCACGCCGAACCAGCCGGGCACGATCTGCCGGGTCTGCGTCCAGCCGAACACCCACGGGATGGCCCGCAGGCCGGCCAGACCGGCGCCGGTGTTCGGCCGCTTCGCCGGCCGGGAACCGATGTTCAGCGCGCCCAGCAGCTCGGTCGGGGTGGAAGCCCAGAAGTAGGCCGGCAGGTCCGGGTCCTCGACCAGGGACCGGTAGCGCCGGAAGGCCGACTCGGAGACCACGTCCATCGTCGCGTCCCAGCGCTCCAGCATCTCGGCCGGCTGCCGGGGCGCGGTGTGCAGCAGCGTGGCCTGGAGCACCGCGGCCACGGTCAGCTCCAGGTTCTCCCGGGCCAGCGCGGGCAGCGTGTACTTGTCGGAGATGACCTCGCCCTGCTCGGTCACCTTGATCGCGCCGTCGAGCGTGCCGTACGGCTGGGCCAGGATGGCGTCGTGGGTGGGGCCGCCGCCCCGGCCGACCGTGCCGCCCCGGCCGTGGAAGAGCCGCAGGTGTACGCCGTGCCGGGCGGCCACGTCCCGCAGCGCCCGCTGGGCCCGGTGGATGGACCACTGGCTCGTGGTGATGCCCGCCTCCTTGTTCGAGTCGGAGTAGCCCAGCATCACCTCCTGCACGTCGCCGCGGGCCGCCACGAGCGCCCGGTAGGCCGGCAGGGACAGCAGCTCGTCGAGGATCTCGCCGCCGGCGTTCAGCTCGGCCGGGGTCTCCAGCAGCGGCACGATCCCGATCCGGGCCCGGCCGCTGTGCACGTCGACCAGGCCGGCCTCGCGGGCCAGCACGACCGCCGCGAGCACGTCGTCCACGCCGAGGGTCATCGAGATGATGTACGACTCGATCACCTCGGCGCCGAACCGGTCCTGCGCCTCCCGGATCGCCCCGAACACGTCGAACGTCTTCTGCGCCGACTCGGTCAGCGGGCTGTCCTGGGTGGAGAGCGGCCGGCGGCCGGCCAGCTCGTCGGCGAGCAGCTTGGTGCGCTCCAGCCGGGTCAGCGACGGGTAGTCGGACACCTCGCCGACGGCCGCGTAGAGCTGGGTGAGCACCTCGTGGTGCTTCTCGGCGTGCTCCCGGACGTCCATGGTGGCCAGGTGCAGCCCGAACGCGGAGACCGTACGGATGGTCGAGGCGAGCCGGCCCACGGCGGTGAGCTGCCCGGAGTTGCGGGCCAGCGAGGCGCGCAGCAGCTCCAGGTCGGCGATCAGCTCGGCGGAGCCGCGGTAGTCCCGCCCCGGCACGTGCGGGGTGCCGGCGCGCAGGCGCTCCCGGGTGTTGGCCAGCTTGGCCTTCACGCAGCGCGCCTTGAGCCGGTAGGGCTCCTCGGCGTTGACCCGGCGGAACCGGGGCGCCACCTCGGGCAGCGCGTCCAGGTCGGCGGCGAGGCTGGCGGAGAGGTCGAGGGAGACCGCGCGGAGCCGGCGGGAGACGCTGACCTCGTTGATCAGCTCGTCCATCGCCTTCTCGGTGGCCTCGATGCCGTGCTCGTGCTGGATGCGCAGCACCTCGCGGGTGACGGCCGGGGTGACGAACGGGTTGCCGTCCCGGTCGCCGCCGATCCAGGTGCCGAAGGTCAGCGGGCGGGCGGTCGGCGAGGTCTCCACGCCGAGGGTGCGCAGCGTGTCGGCGAGGTCGTCGAGGACCTGCGGGGCGGCCTCGGCGTGCAGGTCGCGCAGGTAGTAGATGGCGTTGCGCGCCTCGTCGGTCGGGTCCGGCCGGTCCAGCCGCAGCTCGTCGGTCTGCCACATGAGGTCGAGCAGCTCGGCAAGGCGCCGGTTGGCCGGGCCCTCGTCGCTGGCGCCGTAGAGGATGGCGTTGGCGGTCTCGGCGTCCAGCTCGTCGGCGACCGCGCGCAGCTTGGACAGGATGGACCGGCGGGCCGCCTCGGTCGGGTGGGCGGTGAAGACCGGGCGTACCGCGAGCCGGCGGGCCGCCGCCGCGATCTCCTCGGCCGGCACCCCGCGCTCGGCGATCATCTTGGCGGCCTGGTCCAGCCAGCCGCCGTGGGTGGCCCGCCGCCGGCGCAGGTCGCGGGCGCGGTGCACCTGCTCGGTGATGTTGGCCAGGTGGAAGTAGGTGGAGAAGGCCCGGGCCAGCTTGGTGCCGGTGGTGACGTCGAGCCCGCCGAGGCGCTGGGCGGCGGCCGGCGGGTCGGAGCGGACCTGGGCGCGGATCTCCTCGACGAGGTCGAGCAGCGGCCGGCCCTCCTGCCGGGCGAGGGTCTGCCCGAGCAGCGTGCCGAGGCGCCGGATGTCGGCCCGGAGAGCGGCGTCGGGGCCGTCGTGGTCGTGCTGGTCGGTCACGGTGCGCTCCTTACGCGAGTACGAAGGACAGCGCTGTCCGACTCTCTGGATGGTATCCGCGCGAGCCCCGGCGGCAGGAGGGGGACCGCGTGATGATCTGCACTCTGGGACGAGCCGGCGCGCTCAGCCATGGGCCGCCGGCGCGTCGGGTGCGTCGGGGCGGGCGCGCGCCCGGGCGGCCCGGCGGTGCGCCCGGAAGACCGTCGCGGTGACCAGACCGAGGATCCCGAGCAGGGTCCAGATGGTGAGCCCGGACAGCGCCCAGCCCGTCGAGCGGCGGTCGAAGTAGACCGCCGACTTGATCAGGTCGGTGGCCAGGCCGGGCACGTTCCACCGGTGCATCCCGCGCAGCCAGGCCGGCAGGAACTCCGGGGCGTAGATGCCGCCCGAGCCGGGGTTGCCGAGCACCACCAGCAGCAGGATCACGATGCCGGTGCCGAGCAGCCCGAGCCACGCCTGCACGGCGCTGGCCACCATGGCGGCGGCGAAGACCGCCAGCGCGCCGACCGCCGCGACCGCCGGGATGTCGTGGTGCCAGACGTCGAGCACCGGGCCGACGACGGTGGCGCCCACGATCCCCAGGACGACCGAGTAGACCGCCAGCGCGGCGACCCGCAGCCCGGCCCGGGGCAGGCTGACCGGGGCGGTGCCGGTCCGCAGGCCCAGCGCGGTGGACGCCAGGTAGCCGCCGAGCACGTAGCCGACCGCCAGGTAGAAGGGGACCAGGCCGCGCGGGTCGGTCGACTCGACCGGCACCTCGTCGGTGACCTGGATCGGCAGGTTCGCCTGCCGGGCGGCCTGCCCGAGCACCTGGGTCACCAGTTCGGCGGCGGCCGGGGCGGAGGCGGAGGCGGTGGTCAGGCGCAGCCCGTTGTCCGGGCCGGAGGTGAGCACGCCGTACACCTTTCGGCTGGTGAGGCCGTCGTCGGCGGCGCCCGGGTCGTCGTACTCGATGGGTTCGATCTTGTCGGTGCGCTGGCGCACGGCCGCCATGACGGCCTGGGCGCGCTGGTCGCCGAGGACCACCCCGACCGGCACGTCGCGCGGGGTGGGCTGGTGCAGCGCGCCGACGTAGGCGGCGATGAACGCGGTGGCCAGGGCGAGCGTGCCGAGCAGCAGCGCCGCCGTGCGGGGTAGCCAGTCGCGTACCGGGAGGTTCCGCTGCGCCTCGTCCACGCGGACAGCCTATTGCCCGCATATGCCCGACCCGGGCGGTTTCTTCCGGCGGAATTCGCTGGCCCGGCCCGATAGCTTCGGATCATGGCGCTGCCCCACTACCCCCAGAAGCCGAAGCCGGGCGACCGGGTCGCGGTCGTCTCGCCCTCCGCCGGCCTGCCCGGCCTCTTCCCGCACGTGTACGAGCTGGGCCTCCGCCGGCTCCGCGAGGAGTTCGGGCTGGAGCCGGTGGAGTATCCGACCACCCGGCAGATGGGGGCCGACCCCCGCGACCGGGCGCGGGACCTGACCGCCGCCTTCGCCGACCCGAGCGTCACCGCGGTGCTCGCCACTGTCGGCGGGGACGACCTGATCACGGTCACCCCGTTCCTCGACGACGCGGTACTGCGGGCCAACCCGAAGCCGTACTACGGCTACTCGGACAACACCAACGTCCTCAACCACCTCTACCGGCTGGGGATCGTGGCCTATCACGGGGGCTCGGTGCTGGTGCACCTCGGCCGGTCCGGCGCACCCCACCCGCTCACCTTCGATTCCCTGCGGGCCGCGCTGTTCACCTCCGGCTGGTACGACCTGACCCCGGCGCCCGAGTGGGGCGACGAGCCACGCGACTGGCGGGACCCGGCGACCCTGGCCGACGAGCCGGTGATGTTCCCGGGCGAGGGCTGGCGCTGGCACGGGCCGGCCCGGGTCGTCCAGGGACGCACCTGGGGCGGCTGCCTGGAGATCATCCACTGGCTGATGGCCACCGACCGGGTGCCGTCGGCGGCCGAGCTGGCCGGATCCGTGCTCGTCTTCGAGACCTCCAACGAGCTGCCCGGCGCCCAGGAGGTCTTCCGGATCGTGCGCAACCTGGGCGAGCGCGGGCTGCTCGCCGGCTTCCCGGCCATCGTGGTCGGCCGGCCCAAGGCGTGGGACTTCGAGCGGCCGCACACCCTGGACGAGCGGCTGGCCTGGGGCGAGGCGCAGCGGGAGGCGATCCTCCGGGCCCTCGCCCCGTACGCCGACGACCCCGTGGTGGTCTTCGACGTCGACCTCGGCCACACCGACCCGCAGCTGATCATCCCGTACGGCGGGGAGATCCGGGTCGACGCCGTCGAACGCCGGATCTCGGTGCGCTACTGAGCCTCGCCGGGCACCGTGGCGTGCCAGTCGATGTGGTGACGGTGGACGGGACCGAACATCTGCTCCGGGCTGGGCAGGGCGGGTGGACCGGCCTGTCCGGCCTTGGCGCGGTTGGTGGCGGCCGCATTGCCGCCGATCAGCTCCACCCGGCTCCGGCGCAGCCGCTCGTACGCCCCGAACGCGGCGGCGTGGTCGGGCAGGTCGCGTAGGCAGCGGGCCAGCTCGACAGCGCTCTCGACGGCGAGCGAGGCGCCCTGGCCGGAGCTGGACGAGGGCGCGTGGACCGCGTCGCCGACGAGGACCAGGCGACCCCGGTGCCAGTGCGGCACGGACGGCATCCGCTCCATCGGCCCGGTGGCCATCAGCGTGTCCGGCGCGGTGTGGGCCAGCAGCCGCTCCCCGGGGACGTGGTCCGCGTAGCGCTCGCGCAGCCGCGCCAGCCACTGCTCCGCCGGGATCCGCTGGACCTCCGCCCAGGTGAGCGGCTCGGTGCGGGGGAGGCTGGCGAACCAGCAGACCTGCCCGTCGGGCAGCCGCCACCAGCCGATGAACGACCTGCCGAAGGCGAAGTACATGGTGCCGGGTTCGGCGGGTGTCACGTCGCCGGCGGGCGTCACGGCCCCGGTGGGTGCCACGTCATCGGCGGCCAGGCCGCCGAAGCCGAGCACGCCGGCGTACTCGGGCCCGGGGGCGGCCGGGTCGATGAGCGTCCGGACGGTGGAGCGGATGCCGTCGGCGCCGATCAGCACGTCCGCGTGGGTCGTGCCGCCGTCGGCGAAGACCGCGGTGACCCCGTCGAGACCCTCCTCGGCCCCGACGAGGCGCCGGCCGTATTCGATCTTCACGCCCTGTGCGAGCGCCTGTTCGGTGAGCGCCCGGTGCAGGTCGGCGCGGGCCATCGCATGGGTGGCGGGCAGCCCGGGAAAGCCGTGGAACTCGGCGAGGCGGTTCCCGGCGCCGTCGGCCATGACCACGCCGGGCACCGGATGGCCGACCGCCCGGACCGCCTCCTCGGCCCCGACGATCCGCAGCGCCGCCAGGCCGTTCGGAGCGAGGCTCAGCATCGCTCCGACGCCGTCCGCCCCGCCCGGGTACGCCTCGTGCACCGTCGCCTCGATGCCCGCCCGGGCCAGTGCCATGGCGGCGACCGTGCCGCCGATGCCGCCGCCGATCACCACTGCCGTCCGTACCGTGCCCATCTCCTCGCTCCCTCCCGCCGCGGAACTTCATCGCGTTCCAACGCGAATAGTTTCAGTGCAACTAGTCCGTGTCAACTAGTTCCGATGGCTCTAGGATCATCGGCATGGAGACCGCCACCCGAAGCTCGCCACTCGCCCTCACCGTGCTGGCACTGCTGCACCATGAGCCGCTGCACCCGTACGGGGTGCAGCGGCTCATCAAGCAGTGGGGTAAGGACCAGGTGGTCAACGTGGGGCAGCGGGCGAGCCTCTACCGGACCATCGAGCGGCTGCACGCCGACGGCCTGATCGCGGTGCGGAAGACCGGCCGGGAGCAGGCCTACCCGGAACGCACCGTCTACGAGTTGACCGACGCCGGGAGGCGAATCGCCCGCACCTGGCTGCGGGCGATGCTTGTCGAGCCGAAGCAGGAGTTCCCGCAGTTCCCCGCGGCCCTGTCACACCTCGCGATGATCAGCCCGGCGGAGGCGGCGGAGCTGCTGGAACGGCGTGCCGACCGGATCGGGCAGGCCCGGCAGGAGCGGACCACGGCGCTCGCCGCGCACGCCGACCTGCCCCGGGTCTTCCACCTCGAGGACGAGCACCTGGACGCGGTCACCGCCGCCGAGGAGCGGTGGCTGCGCACGGTCGTCGAGGACCTGCGTGCCGGCCGGCTCACCTGGTCGCCGCCCGCCAGCCCCGATCCGGCCTGAATCCCGGAGCCGCCGGAGCCTCGTGAACCGCGACCGGCCGGGATCAGCCGAGACCGCTCGGAGATCTTGGTAGCAAACGGCCCTCACAGGGGCCACTTCGTACCAAGATCCCCAAGCGATGCCCGCGCTTCAGCCGATCGCCGCGAAGGCGCGGACCGGGAAGGTGCCCATGCCGGCGACCCGCGGTGGGGCGGCCGTGAACCGGAACCCCTCCGGGGGCAGGGCGGCCAGGTTGGTCAGGTGTTCGACGATCGGCACTCCGGCGCGGAGCAGGGCGCTGTGCGCTGGGCGCTCGCCGGCCGCCGCCGGCGTCATGTCGTCGATGTTGATCGAGTCGATGCCGACCAGCGCCGCCCCCGCCTCGACCAGCCAGTCCGCGCCGTCGGCGGTCAGGTACGGCGCGTCGGGGCCGGCGTACCGGTCGGTGCCGAAGAGGGTGTCCCAGCCGGTGTGCAGCAGCACCGCCCGGCCGGCCACGTCGTACGGCGCCAGCATGAGGCGGTCCACCGCACGGGTGCCGGCGGGCACCCGGACCACGAGCCCGGGCAGGTCGGCGAGGCGGTCCAGCGGCACGCCGGTCAGGTCGGGGCCGTCCGCCCAGCGGTGCGCCGGCGCGTCCACGTAGGTGCCGGTGTTGGCGATCATGTCGATCCGCGCCACGTGGAACTCGACGCCCGGCGCGTACCGCTCCCGGGAGGCCTCGCGGGTCAGCCAGTCGGTGACCCGGGGCGGCTGCCAGCCGGGCAGGGTGACCATGCCGTCGGTGATGACGTGGCTGAGCTCGACGAGCCGCTGACCGCCGGCCGCCGGGGCGGCCACGCCGCGACCGCCCTTGTGCGGCTCCTCGATCACCGTCCGGTTGGTGATGCGCACCTCGCCGACCATGAGCAGCCCGAGGTGCCGGACGAGGAGCGCGGACAATTCGTCGTCGGTGATCTCCGGGCCCGGGATGTCGAGCCGGAAGCCGTCGGTCCGCAACCCGCCGCCGTTGGAAAAGATCACCTCGGCGTCGAAGACCGCCCGGTACTCACCCGTCATGCGCCCACCGCACCACGCCGGCCGCGACCCCGTCAAGATCGATCTCGGGGCCCGCGGCTGCGGCCCGGAATGTCCGGGCAGGGAGATAGTCTCGAACGGTGCCACCCCCCGTCCGCACCGGACGCGGGGTCGTCGCCGTGCGCCGACCTCCTGGAAGTGATCACAGATGCTCACCGGCCTCTTCTCCGCCGCCCTGGCCGACCCCGGGCTGGCCCGGGCGCGTGACCTGGCGCGCTCCGGTGCCGCCCAGGTCGACGGCCTCGACCTCACCGCCCCGGCCGCGCTGCGCCCGTTCGCCGTCGCCGCCGTCGCGGCCGACGAGCCGGCCGGCGGCGCGGGCCGTCCCGTGCTGGCCGTGACGGCCACCACCCGCGAGGCCGACGACCTGGCCGCCGCCCTGGGCAGCCTGCTGCCCCCGGAGCAGGTGGCGGTCTTCCCGTCCTGGGAGACGCTGCCCCACGAACGGCTCTCGCCCCGCTCGGACACGGTCGGGCGGCGGCTGGCCGTGCTGCGCCGGCTGGCCCACCCCGGCTCGGCCGACGCGCACGGCCGCACCGGCCCGCTGCGGGTCGTCGTGGCGCCCGTCCGCTCGCTGCTCCAGCCGCAGCTCAAGGGGCTCGGCGACCTGGAGCCGGTGCAGCTCGCCGCCGGCGACGAGGCGGACCTGGAGGAGGTCGCCCGCCGGCTCACCGACATGGCGTACGCCCGGGTCGACCTGGTCACCAAGCGCGGCGAGTTCGCCGTGCGCGGCGGCATCCTCGACGTCTTCCCGCCCACCGACGAGCACCCGTCCCGTGTCGAGTTCTGGGGAGACGAGGTGGAGGAGATCCGCACCTTCGCCGTCGCCGACCAGCGCACCATCGAGGGCGTGCCGCAGCTCTGGGCGCCGCCCTGCCGCGAGCTGCTGCTCACCCCCGGCGTGCGCAAGCGGGCCGCCGCGCTCGCGCAGGAGCACCCCGAGCTGGCCGAGATCCTCGACAAGCTGGCCGAGGGCATCCCGGTCGAGGGGATGGAGTCCCTGGCGCCGGCGCTGATCGGCGCCGACTCGATGGAGCTGCTTGTCGACTGCATGCCGGCCGGCACCCACGTGCTGCTCTGCGACCCGGAGCGGATCCGCACCCGGGCGCACGACCTGGTGCGTACCTCCGACGAGTTCCTCCAGGCCAGCTGGGCCGCGGCCGCCGTCGGGGGTCAGGCCCCGGTCGACCTCGGCGCCGCCGCCTTCAAGACCCTGGCCGACGTACGCACGCGAGCCCGCGCCCTGCGCCAGCCGTGGTGGACGCTCGCCCCGTTCGGCCTGGTCGAGGCCGAGGCCGCGCCCGCCCGGCAGCCCTGGGAGGACGAGCCCACGGAGGTCGACGTCACCCCGGACGACGCCATCGCCGTGACCCTGGCCGCCCAGCCCGCCCCGCTCTACCACGGCGAGACCGCCCGGGTGGTCGACGACCTCAAGCGCTGGGCCGGCGAGGGCTGGTCGATCGCGCTGGTCTTCGAGGGGCACGGCCCCGCCCAGCGGGCCGTCGAGGTGCTCCGCGACGCCGGTCTCGGCGCCCGGCTCACCGAGGAGGTGCCGGCCGCGCCCACTCCCGGCGACGTGCTGGTCTCCTGCGGCTGCCTGACCGCCGGCTTCGTCGACGAGGCGTCCCGGTTCGTGCTGCTCACCGGCAACGACGTCACCGGCGGCCGGGGCACCTCCACCCGCGACATGCGCAAGATGCCGAGCCGGCGGCGCAACACCATCGACCCGCTGGAGCTGAAGGCCGGCGACCACGTGGTGCACGAGCAGCACGGCATCGGCCGGTACGTCGAGCTGGTCCAGCGCACGGTCAACGGCGCGAGCCGCGAATACCTGGTCATCGAGTACGCGCCGAGCAAGCGCGGCCAGCCCGGCGACCGCCTCTTCGTCCCCACCGACCAGCTCGACCAGCTCTCCCGCTACGTCGGCGGCGAGCAGCCCACCCTGCACAAGATGGGCGGCTCGGACTGGCAGAAGTCGAAGGCCCGGGCCCGCAAGGCGGTCCGCGAGATCGCCGCGCAGCTCATCCAGCTCTACGCCGCCCGCAAGGCGTCCAAGGGGCACTCCTTCGGCCCGGACACCCCCTGGCAGCGGGAGCTGGAGGACGCGTTCCCCTGGCAGGAGACGCCCGACCAGCTCGCCGCCATCGAAGAGGTCAAGCGGGACATGGAGCAGACCGTCCCGATGGACCGGCTGATCTGCGGCGACGTCGGCTACGGCAAGACCGAGATCGCGGTCCGGGCGGCGTTCAAGGCGGTGCAGGACGGCAAGCAGGTGGCCGTGCTGGTGCCCACCACCCTGCTGGTGCAGCAGCACTACAACACCTTCGCCGAGCGGATGAGCCAGTTCCCGATCACCATCCGCCAGCTGTCCCGGTTCCAGACGCCGAAGGAGACCGAGCGGACGCTGGAGATGGTCGCCGACGGCACCGTCGACGTCGTGATCGGCACCCACCGGCTGCTCCAGTCGGCCACCCGGTTCAAGCAGCTCGGGCTGGTCATCATCGACGAGGAGCAGCGCTTCGGCGTCGAGCACAAGGAGCACCTGAAGACGCTGCGCGCCTCGGTCGACGTGCTGGCCATGTCGGCCACCCCGATCCCGCGCACCCTGGAGATGGCGATCACCGGCATCCGGGAGATGTCCACCATCGCCACCCCGCCCGAGGAGCGGCACCCGGTGCTGACCTTCGTGGGGGCGTACGACGACCGGCAGGTGGCCGCCTCGATCCACCGTGAGCTGCTCCGCGACGGGCAGGTCTTCTACCTGCACAACCGGGTCGAGTCGATCGACAAGGCGGCCCGCCGGATCCGCGAGCTGGTGCCCGAGGCCCGGGTCGCCGTGGCGCACGGCCAGATGGGCGAGGAAGCCCTCGAAAAGGTGATGGTCGGCTTCTGGGAGAAGGAGTTCGACGTCCTGGTCTGCACCACGATCGTGGAGTCCGGCATCGACATCCCCAACGCCAACACCCTCATCGTCGAGCGGGCCGACCTGCTCGGCCTGGCCCAGCTGCACCAGATCCGCGGCCGGGTCGGCCGGGGCCGGGAGCGGGCGTACGCCTACTTCCTCTACCCGCCGGACAAGCCGCTCACCGAGAACGCGCACGAGCGGCTGGCCACCATCGCCCAGCACACCGAGCTGGGCGCCGGCATGTACGTGGCCATGAAGGACCTGGAGATCCGGGGCGCCGGCAACCTGCTCGGCGGCGAGCAGTCCGGGCACATCGAGGGCGTCGGCTTCGACCTCTACGTCCGGATGGTCGGCGAGGCGGTCTCCGCGTTCAAGGGTGAGCACGCGGAGGAGGAGACCGAGGTCAAGGTGGATCTCCCCATCGACGCGCACCTGCCGCACGACTACGTCGGCGTGGAGCGGCTGCGCCTGGAGATGTACCGCAAGCTGGCCGAGGCCCGCGACGAGGAGCGGCTGCGCGAGGTCGTCGCCGAGATGACGGACCGCTACGGCGAGCCGCCCGCGCCGGTGCAGAACCTGGTCGCGGTGGCCCGGTTCCGGCTGCTGGCCCGGCGGTACGGCCTCACCGACGTGTCGATGCAGGGCAAGCACATCCGGTTCGGCCCGCTGCCGCTGCCCGACTCGAAGCAGCTCCGGCTCAAGCGCTACCACCCGGACTCGGTCTACAAGCAGGCGCTCGACCAGGTCAGCGTGCCCCGGCCGAGCACCCGCCGGGTCGGTGGCGAGCCGCTGCGCGACCAGGCGCTGCTGGAGTGGTGCGCCCAGCTCCTCAAGGATGTTCTCGGCGAGCCGGTCGCGGCGCAGCCGGCCGGGGCGGGCGCGCGGTGAGGTGGGCGGCGTCACAGCGGAGCGCGGGCCGTGAGAGAGTGACCGGCATGCGTGCTCGCCGTCTTGTCGCCGTCGCCAGCGTGGCGGTCGGCCTCGTCGCCCTCACCGGTTGCCGTACCGAGCCCGGGGTCGCCGCCTACATCGGTGACCACCGGGTCACCGAGGACCAGGTCACCTCGATCCTCGACGAGATGCGGGACGGCCTCGCCGACTCGCCCGCCACCGCGGAGCAGGCCTCCGCCATGCTGCCCGGCCGGGACCAGGTGGTGGCCACCCTGGTGCTGCGGGACGTGTGCCGGGACCTCTCCGCCGACAAGGGCTACCAGCCGCAGGGGCAGGTCAGCGCGGCGCAGGTCGCCCAGCAGACGGGCCTGCCGGCCGACGCCGTCTACCCGCAGCGGGTGGCCGAGTTCTACACCTGCCTGTCCGGCGTGCCGGCCGGTGAGCAGGCGGCTCCCAGCAAGGAGGAGCTGGCGGCCGTGATCGCGGCGGGCCGCTCCGCCGGCGCCATCCCGCCGGACGTCAGCGACGCGGACGCGGCGGGCCAGCTCGACGGTTCGCAGCTCCGGTCCGCGCTGGCCACCCGCAAGGTGCTCGCCGACGCGATCGGCGACTACGACGTGTCGGTGAACCCGCGCTACCGCCCGCTGCTCTTCCCGTTGCTCAGCTTCAAGGGCGACGTGGCGGCGGTCTCCGTGCCGCTGGGTGAGGCCGGCTCCGCGGTCACCGAGATCTCCACGCCGGAGCCCGAGTCGACGGAGCCGGGCACGGTCGAGCCGAGCGCGTCGGTGGCGCCCTGAGCATGACCGCGCGCATCGTCCTGCTGGTCACCTCGCCGCGGCTGCCGGCCGGCCTGCTGACCGCGGCCGCCTGGGACGTCGTACGCTCCGCGCCGGTGCTGGCCGGCGCGGAGAGCGAGCTGGCCACGGCGGTCCGGTCGACGGGCGCCGAGGTCAGCGTGGTGACCGAGGGCGCCACGCAGGCGTTGCTCGACGCGGCGGCGGCGCACGGCAGCGCGGTCTGGCTGGCCGGCCCGGCCGGCGACGAGGCGCTCGCCCGCGAGCTGGGGCTGCGGCTGGCGCGCCAACCGGGCCTCGCCGAGCTGGAGCTCATGTACGGCTCCTGGGACCCGCCGGGGGCCCGGCTGCTCGACGCGGTCGAGGTGATGGACCGGCTGGCCTCCCCGGGCGGTGACCCGTGGAAGCGGGCGCAGACCCACCGCAGCCTGGCGGGCTTCCTTCTGGAGGAGTGCTACGAGGCGTACGACGCGATAAGCGCCGACGACACCGACGCGCTCCGCGAGGAACTGGGCGACGTGCTGCTCCAGGTGCTGCTGCACGCCCGGTTGGCCGAGGACCTGCCGGAGGGCAAGCGCTGGACGGTCGACGACGTGGCCGGCGGCCTGGTCGACAAGATGGTCCGCCGCAACCCGCACGTCTTCTCCGGTGAGCAGGCCGGCTCGATCGAGGAGATCGAGGCGAACTGGGAGCGGATCAAGCGGGCCGAGAAGACCCGCGAGTCGGTGCTGGACGGCATCGCGTTGAGCCAGCCCGCGCTCGCCCTGGCCGCGAAGATCCTGGACCGCGCCGGCCGCATCGGCCTGGCCGTCCCGCCGCCGCTGGCGGAGTCCCAGGTCGACCCCGAGGCGCGGCTCGGCGCCGGGCTCCTGGCCACGGTCGCCGCCGCGCGGCAGGCCGGCATCGACCCGGAGGCCGCCCTCCGCCGCGCCACCCTGGCGTACGCGGAGGCCGTCCGCGCCGCCGAACGCGCTGCCGGGGACGCGGCCGGCTGACCGGACGGGTCCCGCCCGCGTCGGCGACGCCGGAAACGTCGGCGGAGATCGGTAGGGTCGTCGGCATGGAGTCGTTCGTGCCGCTCGCCGAGCGGATCGTGGAGGCGTTGCTGGAGAGCCGGCCCGGGCTGGCCACGTCGGCCGGTGACCACCGGTACGACGACCGGCTGCCCGACCTGTCCGCCGACGCCCTCGCCGCCGACCAGGCGATGCTCAAGGACGCGGCCGACGCACTCTCCGAGATCGACCCCGACTCGCTCGACGTCGAGGAACGCGTCGACCACGCGCTGCTCAGCAGCATGGTCGACCGCGGGCTGTTCGAGGCCACCGAGATCCGTGGCCACGAGTGGGACCCGCTGCGGCACAACCCGGGTCCGTTGCTGCACGCCCTCATGGCCCGCCCGTACGCGCCGGTCGAGGAGCGGTTGACCGCCCTGGCCGGGCGGCTGGCGGCCGTACCCGACGCGCTGGCGACCGCGCGCGCGACGCTGCGCGACATGCCGCGGATCCACGCCGAGACGGCGGTCGGGCAGTTCACCGGCACGGCGGCGCTGATCCGCGACGAGGTGCCCGGGCTGCTCGCCGAGGCGCCCGCGCTGCACGACCGGGTCGAGCCCGCCGCCACCGCGGCGATCGCGGCGCTGGAGGAGTTCGTGGCGTGGCTGCGCATCGGCCTGGCCGCCGACGCCGGCCCGGGGCGCGATCCCCGGCTGGGCCGGCGGCGCTGGGAGGCGCGGCTGTGGCACACGCTCGACACCGAGCTGAGCGCCGCCGAGGTGCAGCGCCGCGCCTGGGACAACCTCGACCGGGTCACCGCGGAGATCCGCGCGGCTGCCGTCGAGCTGGTCGGCGGCCCGGCCGACGACGAGACGGTCCGCCGGGCGCTGGACCTGCTCGCCGCCGAGCACCCGGACGACGCCACCATCGTGGACCTCGCCTCGGTCACCCTCGACGAGGCGAGCGACTTGGTCCGGGCCCACGACCTGATCAGCCTGGTCGACGACCCGTGCGTGATCCAGGAGATGCCGGAGTTCGCCCGGGGCGTGGCGGTGGCCTACTGCGACTCGCCCGGCCCGCTGGAGACGGCCGACGTGCCGACCTTCTACTGCATCGCCCCCACCCCGGCGGACTGGCCGGCGCAGCGGGTCGAGTCGTTCTACCGCGAATACAACGACCACATGATCCGCAACCTGACCGTGCACGAGGCGATGCCGGGCCACTTCCTCCAGCTCGCCCACGCCCGCCGCTACGCCGGCCCGACCCGGGTCCGCGCGCTCACCGAGTCCGGGGTGTTCATCGAGGGCTGGGCGGTCTACACCGAGGAGCTGATGGCCGGGCTCGGCTTCGGCGGGCTGCCGGTCCGGCTCCAGCAGCTCAAGATGCAGCTCCGGATGACCATCAACGCGCTGCTCGACCAGCTCGTGCACTGCGAGGACCTGCCCGAGTCCGAGGCCATGGCGTTGATGACCGGGCGCGGCTTCCAGGAGGAGGGCGAGGCGGCCGGCAAGTGGCGGCGGGCGCTGCTCACCTCGACGCAGCTCTCCACCTACTTCGTCGGCTACAGCGAGATGGCCGACATCGCCCGCGCCCGTCCCGACGGGGTGTCCGTGCGGGACTGGCACGACGCCATGCTGGCGCACGACTGCCCGCCGCCCCGCCACCTGCGGACGCTGCTGGGGATCTGACCCTCAGCGGGACCCGCGGGCGGCGGCCGCGTCGACGAGCCAGCGCGACAGGGAGTACGCCGGGGGCAGCTCGGCGGGCAGCGCGTCCACCGGGAACCAGCGCGCCTCGGTCAGTTCCGCCGGGTCGACCACCGGCTCGGCCGCCGGGTCGGCGACGGTGGCCGTGAAGCCGGCGAGCAGGGTGCCCGGCCCGGACATGGCCCAGGGCTGGCTGTCCACGTAGGTGGGCCGGGCGATGGCCAGCCCGACCTCCTCGGCTACCTCCCGGTGGGCGGCCGCCTCCAGCGACTCGCCCGCCTCGACGAAGCCGGCGACCAGCGCCCACAGGTCGGTCGGCCCGTACGCGTGCCGCACCAGCAGCAGCTCGTCGGGCCCGCCGGCCGGACCGGAACGGGTGATCGCCACCAGCACCGCGACGGAGAGCGGCGGGAACCCGGTCAGCCCGCAGGCGGGGCAGCGCCGCGCGGTCTCGCCGGGCACGTCGGTCAGTTCGGTCCGGCACGCCCCGCACCAGCGGTGCGTACGCCGCCAGGTGACCACGGCGAGCGCCCGCCCGGCCAGGGCGGCGTGCGGCTCGGGCAGGTCGGCGGCGAGGCTCCGCCACCCGCGCCAGCGGCCCGGCAGCGCGTCGGGGTCGGCGGCCTCGGCGGCCCAGGCGGGCACCCCGTCCAGCGTGCCGACCGGCACCCAGCCGATCCCGGCGGGCAGGTCGCCGATCCGGGGCAGCCGCCCGTCGGCGCCGGTGAGCAGCTTCCGCCCGGCCACCGCGAGGGCCAGGTCGTCCGGGTCCGGCGGCCGGCCGTGGTCGGCGGCGGGAAGGAAGCGGGCCGGGCCGGAGTCTGTCGCGCCCGTCCGGACGGGTTCGTCGGCGTCGCCGGGCGTGCGGGGTCCGGCGCCGCCAGGGCTCACGACGTGGTCCGGCGGCGGTCCATCACGGCCGCCCCGGCCGGCAGGTCGAAGGCGGCGGACTCGACGGTGTCGCTGTAGCGGCTCAGGGTGACCTCCTCCGGCTTGCCGTCGAGGGTGCCGATGAAGCTGCCGAGCACCCCCTCGGAGGTCACGCAGGCGGTGAAGTGGTCGCCGGTTCCGGTGACGTCGACGCAGGTGGCGTGGTGCCCGGCCAGCGTGGTGTCGGTCTGCTCGATGATCGCTTCGGGGTTGAGCGCCGCCTCGGTGAGCAGCCGGATCACCGCCGGCGGGGTGACCAGCCCGTGCTCGCGCGCCTCGCCGTACACGATCACCGACGGCTTGCCGGCGGTCAGCACCGGCGGCGACACCGTGCAGGAGGTGCGGCCGGCCGCGGTCGCGCACCGGCTCACCGCCTCCTGGGTCACCGTGATCTTGCCGTCCGGCCAGGTGTACGAGGAGCGCAGCGGCTCCTCGGTCTGCGCGATGGAGGCGGTCCGCCCGCCGCTGAGCTGGTATTCGGCGGCCCAGGTCCGCTCCAGCGCCCGGTCCATCCGGGCGGCGAGGTCGTTGACCAGGTCGGCCCGCCCGAGGGCGACCCCGGTGTCGTCGAGGGCCTGGCAGCCGGTGACCGAGAGCGACACGATGGCCGAGGCGGCGAGCACGCGGAGAGTCGTCGAGGCGGCGGGCATGGTGCCCAGCCTTGTCGATCGACGCAAGCTCTCGCAAACCCGTTGTCGGTTGAGGCCCGCTAATCCGGGAATGTCCGTGTCCGTGTCACGCGCCGTCGTGGGCGGTATTCAGGTGAGGGTCCGCGTGGGGCGAGGTCCCTCGCGTTCCGTCACCGGGTCCGGCCCCGAGACAGGTACGTGAGGGCGGGGACCGATACGCTGCGTTCAACACCTGCCTCAGCCGCACCGTCGCGGCCCATACCGGACCGGAACACACAAACGAGGAGCGACTCAGTGGCAACCATCGAGGGAATCGTCGCCCGGGAGATCCTGGACTCGCGGGGCAACCCGACGGTCGAGGTCGAGGTCGGGCTCGACGACGGCACGATCGCCCGCGCCGCGGTGCCGTCCGGCGCCTCCACCGGCGCCTTCGAGGCGATCGAGCTGCGCGACGGTGACAAGGACCGCTACCTGGGCAAGGGTGTCGAGAACGCCGTCGCCAACATCGAGGACAAGATCGTCGACCAGCTCATCGGCTACGAGGCCAGCGAGCAGCGACTGATCGACCAGAAGATGATCGACATCGACGGCACGGACAACAAGGCCGAGCTGGGCGCCAACGCCATCCTGGGCGTCTCGCTGGCCGTGGCGAAGGCCGCCGCGGGCAGCGCCGAGCTGAGCCTCTTCCGCTACCTGGGCGGCCCCAACGCGCACCTGCTCCCGGTGCCGATGATGAACATCCTCAACGGCGGCGCGCACGCCGACTCGAACGTCGACATCCAGGAGTTCATGATCGCGCCGATCGGCGCGCCGACCTTCCGGGACGCGCTCCGCTCCGGCGCCGAGGTCTACCACGCGCTCAAGTCGGTGCTGAAGAAGAAGGACCTGTCGACCGGCCTCGGCGACGAGGGCGGCTTCGCCCCGAACCTGCCGACCAACGCCGCCGCGCTCGACCTGATCGCCGAGGCCGTGGAGAAGGCCGGCTACCGGCTGGGCACCGACATCGTCTTCGCGCTCGACGTGGCCGCCACCGAGTTCTTCGACAACGGCAGCTACACCTTCGAGGGCAGCGCGAAGAGCGCCGAGGAGATGAGCAACTACTACACCAAGCTCGCCGGCGACTACCCGATCGTCTCCATCGAGGACCCGCTGGCCGAGGACGACTGGAGCGGCTGGGCCACCCTCACGGCGGCGCTCGGCGACCGCATCCAGATCGTCGGCGACGACCTGTTCGTGACCAACCCGCAGCGCATCGCCCGGGGCATCACCGAGAAGGCCGCCAACGCCGTGCTCGTGAAGGTCAACCAGATCGGCTCGCTCACCGAGACCCTGGACGCCGTGGACCTGGCCCACCGGGCCGGCTTCAAGTGCATGATGAGCCACCGCTCCGGCGAGACCGAGGACACCACCATCGCCGACCTGGCGGTCGCCACCGGCTGTGGCCAGATCAAGACCGGTGCCCCGGCCCGCTCCGACCGGGTCGCGAAGTACAACCAGCTCCTGCGGATCGAGGAGGAGCTGGCCGACGCGGCGCGGTACGCCGGCGCCGGCGCGTTCCCGCGCTACCGTTCGGCCTGAGCCGAGAGCTCCGGGGGAGGGGTGTGACGATGCAGCAGCGCCGCACACCGGGTGGCCAGCGGCCCGCCCGTCGGCCGGGTCAGGCCGGCCGGCCGGGCGGGGCCCGGGTCCGGTCGACGGCCCGCGACGCCGGCGTCCGCGCCGAGCCGCGCGCCGCCGGCCGGTCGCCCGCCGCCACCCGCGCCACCGAGGGGGTACGCTCCGCGAGCCGCCCCGCGGCGGCCCGGCGTACCGCGGCCGGTGGCACGGTCAAGCGGCTCACCGCACCCCAACCCCGGCGCTTCACCGGGCGCGCCACCGTGCTCTTCGCGGTGCTGATCGCGCTCGCCCTGGCGTACACCTATCCGGTCCGGGTCTACCTCGACCAGCAGACGGACATCGAGCGGATGGAGGCGTCCCAGGCCGCCCAGCGCCGGGAGATCGAGCGGCTCACGCTCGAGGCGGAGAAGTGGCACGACCCGGCCTACATCGAGACGCAGGCCCGGGAGCGGTTCTTCATGGGCCGGCCCGGGGAGACGCTGCTGGTGGTGCTCTCCGACCCGGACGGGGCCGCCAAGGACGCCGGCAAGGGCGCGAAGCAGGGGCCGCCGAAGCCGCCCGATCCCTGGTACGACACCCTGTGGTCGAGCGTGCAGGCGGCCAACGCCGAGCGCCCCGACAAGTGACCGACAGACGAGAGAGGCACCCTTGAGCGTCGTACCACCGCAGGATCCGGCGGCGGAATCCGTACCCCCGCCGGAGCGCCAGCCGGCCACCGAGGCCGACCTGGCCGCGGTGGCCGCGCAGCTCGGACGCCCGCCCCGCGGCACCCGGGCGGTGGCCCACCGGTGCCCGTGCGGCCTGCCCGACGTGGTGGAGACGACGCCCCGGCTGGCCGACGGCACCCCGTTCCCGACGCTGTTCTACCTGACCTGCCCGCGAGCCACCGCGGCGTGCAGCCGGCTGGAGTCCGCCGGGCTCATGAAGGAGATGGCCGAACGGCTCGTCGAGGACCCGGAGCTGGCCGCCCGCTACCGGGCCGCGCACGAGGACTACCTGGCCCGCCGGGAGGCGATCGGCCAGGTGCCGGAGATCGCCGGCATCTCGGCCGGCGGCATGCCGGGGCGGGTCAAGTGCCTGCACGTGCACCTCGGGCACGCGCTCGCCGCCGGGCCGGGGGTCAACCCGTTCGGCGACGAGACCCTCGCCCTGGTGGAGAAGTGGTGGGCCGCCGGCCCCTGCGTGGACGTGCCCGCGGGGGAGTGAGATGACCGCCGCCGACGAGATCGTGGTCCGCCGCGCCCGCACCGCCGACGTGCGCGGCATCCGGCGGCTGGTGGACACCTACACCGACGACCGGCGGCTGCTCAGCAAGGCCACCGTCACCCTCTACGAGGACGTGCAGGAGTTCCGGGTTGCCGCCACGGCCGACGGCACGGTGGTCGGCTGCGGCGCGCTGCACGTCATGTGGGAGGACCTGGCCGAGATCCGCACGGTGGCCGTCGACCCGTCCTGCCGCGGGCACAAGATCGGGCACCGGATCGTGGGCGAGCTGATCGACGCGGCCCGCGAGCTGGGCGTCGCCCGAATCTTCGTGCTGACCTTCGAGACGGGCTTCTTCGGCTCGTTCGGCTTCCGCGAGATCGACGGCGCCCCGGTGCCGCAGCCGGTCTACGAGCAGTTGCTCCGCTCCTACGACGAGGGTGTCGCGGAGTTCCTCGACCTGGAACGGGTCAAGCCGAACACCCTCGGCAACAGCCGCATGCTGCTGCGCCTCTGACCCGCCTCACGTGCGGCGCGGGTGGGCCGCGAAGAACTCCCAGATCAGGTCGGTGGCGGAGACGCCGGCGTCCGGTGCGGCGAGCTGCCCCGTCGTGGCGCCCGGCCAGGAGTGCCCCATCCCGGGGAGGCTCCACACGGTCACGTCGCTGCCGTCGGCGCAGCGCGCGTCGGCCCGGCTCAGGCCGGCCGGGGCCGCCGGCTTCCCTCCGGCCACCGGACGGCAGCCGAGCCGCCGCTGCCAGGTGCGCAGGCCGTCCTGGAAGATGCCGGCGTACCGGTCCTGCCCGCCCACGAAGGTGATCACCGAGACCGGCCGCTTCGGCACGTAGCTGTCCGGCTCGGTCAGCGGGCCGCTGTAACCGCCGCTGACCACGCCGATCGCCGCGAACAGGCCGGTGGCCTCCACCGCGAGGCGGAAGCTGAGGTCACCGCCGTTGGAGATGCCGGTCAGGAAGACCCGGTCCGGGTCGGCCCGCCAGGTGTCGACCAGGTGGCCGGTGAGCGTCGTGAGGAAGCCGACGTCGTCCGCGGACCCGCAGCAGATCAGCGCGTTGAAGCCGCCGTCGCGCCCGTCCGGGTAGGCCACCAGGAAGTTCTCCCGGTCCGCGCGGGCGTCCAGGCCGGTCAGCTCCCGCATCCCGGCCCCGCTGCCGGGGAAGAAGTGCAACGCGATGACCAGCGCCGTGGGGCGCGCCGGGTCGTAGCCGGGCGGGGCGTGCAGCAGGTAGCGCCGTTCCACACCGTCGTGGCGCAGGGTCAGCTCGTGGTCCCCGGCGGCCGGCCGTTCGGCGGGCGCCGGCGTGGCGGCCGTCCCGCCCTTCCCGCCGCACGCCCCACCCGCCAACGCCAGAACCAGCCCCACCAGCACCGCGATCGTCCGCCGCACGTCCCGCCCTCCCCCGTGGGTCGACCGGGCTCCACCGTCGGATCCGGGACCCGGGCCGGTCAACCCTTTCGGTCGTCGCCGAAGCCGGGCAGGCTGCTCCCATGCTGCGGCTGCACCTCGGACCGGCGGACCTGTGCCGGGTACGGTTCGTCGACCGCCTGCACCCGGTCGGCACCGCCATGCTGGCCTGCCAGGCGCTGCACGATCCGGCCACCGTGGCCATGGCGCCCGAACTCGTGGCGGCGGCCGGCGCGGCGACCTCCGTACGCGGGGTCCGCGCCGCCGCCACGTCCCTGCGGCACCTCCTGCCGGCCCGCGGCCGCCTGCCGGACTTCCTCACCCCGTTCGACGGGCTGGACTCGGTGGCCGCGGGTCTCGCGGCGATCCGGTCCACCCCGGCCCGCCGGGTCCGGGCGGAGGTCGCCGCCGCCTACGCCGCCGTCGCCGCGACGCCGCTGCGGCGCGGGTTCGCCGCCGCCGAGCCGGAGGTGCTCGACCTGTTCGGCCGGGCGCTCGACACCTGGTTCGGGGCGGTGCTCGCCCCGCACTGGTCCACCCTGACCACCGTCCACCAGCGGCAGTTGGCCGACGCCGCGCACCGGCTGGCCCGGCGGGGCCTGGCCGGCCTGTTCGACGGGCTGCACCCGGCGATCCGGTGGCTGCCACCCGTGCTGGAGATACGCAGCTGGTGGAGCGGCGAGGTCACCGGCACCGGCGAGGGGATGGTGCTGCTCCCGTCGCCGGTGGCCGGCCCGCTGCCCCGGGTCCTGGTCGAACCGGGCCGGCCGGTCCTGCTCGTGTACCCCGCCGCGATGCCGGCGCGGGCCACCGACCCGGCGGTCGACCCGCTCGCCGGCGTGCTGGGCGCCACCCGGGCCGCCGTGCTGCGCCACCTCGCCGAGCCGGGCCCGCACACCACCACGGCGCTGGCCCGGGGCGTCGGGGTCGGGCTCTCCACGGCCTCCGAGCACGCCACCGCGCTGCGCGCGGCCGGCCTGCTCACCACCGAGCGCGACGGCGGCGCGGTCCGCCACCGCCTCACCCCGCTCGGCGCCCACCTGCTCGGCTGCCCCACGGCCGACGACTGATCCGCTCGACGGCCGGTCCCGCTGCCGTAGGGTGACAGCCGTGACGACGCGTGTGGCCGCCATCGACTGCGGGACCAACTCGATCCGACTGCTGGTCGCCGACCTGCCCGACCCGTCCGCCGGGCCGCAGGCCCCGCTTGTCGACCTGAGCCGCCGGATGGAGATCGTCCGGCTGGGCCAGGGCGTGGACCGGACCGGCCGCCTCGCGCCCGAGGCGATCGAGCGCACCCGGGTCGCGCTCGCCGACTACGCGGCGGAGATCGAGAAGCTGGGCGCCGAGAAGGTCCGGATGTGCGCCACCTCCGCCTCCCGCGACGCGTCCAACGCCGCCGACTTCCGCGTCATGGTCGAGGAGACCCTCGGCGTGGCGCCCGAGGTGGTCACCGGTGACGAGGAGGCCCGGCTCTCCTTCACCGGCGCCGTCCGCGGCCTGCCCGCCGACGCCGAACCGCCGTACCTGGTGGTCGACATCGGCGGCGGCTCCACCGAGTTCGTGGTCGGCACCCGCGAGGGCGGCGTCCAGGCCGCCATCTCCATGGACATCGGCTGCGTCCGGATGACCGAGCGTCACCTGCACGGCGATCCGCCCGGCCTGGACGAGGTCGCCGCCGCACAGGCCGACATCGCGGTCGCGGTGGACCGGGCGCTCACCGCGGTGCCGGGCCGGGAGGCCGCCACCCTGGTCGGGCTCGCCGGGTCGGTCACCACAGTTGTCGCCATCGCCCAGGGGCTCCAGGAGTACGACCCGGAGCGCATCCACCACGCCCGGGTGTCGTACGACCAGGTCGCCGAGGTCACCGCCGACCTGCTGGGCAGGACGCGCGAGCAGCGGCTGGCCATCCCGGTGATGCACCCCGGGCGGGCCGACGTGATCGGCGCGGGGGCGCTGGTGCTGCGGGTCATCATGGAGCGCGCCGGCATGCCCTCGGTGGTCGCCTCCGAACACGACATCCTCGACGGCATCGCCTGGTCCCTGGCCTGAGACGGCACGGCGTGATCGACGTCGAGCTGCTCATGGACGAGTTGGGGCGGCGGCAGGTCGACGTTCTGATCCGCGTCGACCGGGAGCGGATGGCCCAGTTCAACGGCCGACCGTGGACGATGCTGCTCTCCGGGCCCGGTCTCGGCGGTCGGCAAGTGATCCGCGTCGACACGAAGACCCTGCCGGACGCCCTCGATCACTGCCTGGCCGAGCTGGCGACCTGCCCGGGTGACTGGGCCTGGCTGGACGCGTACCGCGGCCTTCCGCGCCCCTGATGGCCCGGCGCGTCAGGGCGTGCGGTGGCTCACCGTGAACGCTGGCGCGGCCAGTCCGACGACCGGCCGGACCGGACCGCGGAGCCGCCGGACAGCAGCCCGGCCCAGTCCGAACGGCCGGCCCAGTCCGAACCGCCCGCCCCGGCGGAAGCGCCGGTCCGAACCGGCTCCGGCTCGGGCGTGCTCCGTGGCGTGCCCAGCCCGAGACCGTCGACGCCCAGCGGGCGGTCCCGTGGGGTCGCGGGCGGGATGATCTCGTCCGCCTGCAGCGCCGCGGGGGTGTCGTCGGCGGGCCGCGGCCACCGCTGCCAGCGGCGGACGCTCACGACCCCGACGAGGAGCAGCGAGCCGACCAGCAGCGTCGTCCCGGTCCGGAGTGGGGCCGCCAGGTCGACCGGGTGGCCGCTCAGGGTCAGTTCGTGGTCGAACAGTTTCGTCACCGTGGTCGGGCTGACCAGCAGGCCCAGGTAGCTGGCCGAGTAGGCCAGTCCGGTCAGCGCCGCGCCCAGGGGGGAGAACCGGAGCGTGGCGATGAGCCCGAGCACGATCCCGGCTGCGGCCAGCACCAGTGCGGGTCGAACGAAGTCAGCGCTGTCGAGTGCGCCGCCGTTCTGTGCGGCGGCGAACGCCCGTTCCGACCGGTCCTGACCGAGGGCGAAGAGTATCCAGGCCAGCGGACCGACGATGGCCGCGGCGAGCACGGTTCCGAGGTGTCGCATCCGGGCAACCTACCGATGTACCGCGTCGATGAGCAGGCCCCATAAGGGAAAATTAAGTCGATCCGCGCGCCACGGTCAGGTGCGTTCGGTGGCGAGGCGGGCGCCGAAGCCGAGCAGCGCCACCCCGGTCAGCCCGTCCAGCCAGCGCCGGATCCGCCGCCGGGACAGCAGGTCCCGGGCCCGGTCCAGCGCCGCGACCAGGATCAACAGGTACGCGAGGCTGAGCACCGCGTGGCTGAGCGCGAAGGCGAGCAGCGTGCCGATCGGCGCGGCGCCGCCGACGAACTGGGGGAGCACGGCCAGGTAGAACGCCAGCACCTTCGGATTGGTGATGTTGGACAGGAAGCCCTGCCGGAACCCGGTCAGCGCCTGCCCGGGCGTGGCGGTGGCGTCGCCGGCCAGGGGCGGGTAGTCGCCGCGCCAGGCCGACCGCCACGCCTGCACCCCGAGGTACGCCAGGTAGGCCACGCCGGCCCAGCGGATCGCCTCGAACAACGGCTGGGAGCGGACGATGAGCGCGCCGAGCCCGGCGGCGGCGGTGACCCCCTGCACCGCGTTCGAGGCGGTCACGCCGATCGCGCTCCACCTGCCCCGGCGCCTACCGGCGGCGAGCGTGTTGCGGGTGACCACGGCGAAGTCGGGCCCCGGGATGAGGATCAGCACGGTGGCGAAGACGAGGAAGGACGCGTAGCTGCTCCACGACATGCCCCGAGCCTACGCAGCTACCATGTTCTTGACGGTACTACGCAATCCACACTAGTGTGCGGAGCGTGGATACGACGCAGCTCCTCAAGGGCGTGCTCGACCTGGCCGTTCTCGCCGTGCTCAAGGAGGAGGACGGCTACGGTTACGACATCCTCCGCCGGCTGCGCGAGGCCGGCCTGGAGGAGGTCGGCGACGCCTCGGTCTACGGCACCCTGCGCCGGCTCTTCGCCGCCGGCCTGCTGACCACCTACGTGGTGCCGAGCGAGTCCGGTCCCCACCGCAAGTACTACTCACTCAACGCCGCCGGCCGGGACCAGCTCACCCGCTCCGGCAAGACCTGGCGCTCCTTCGCCACCACCATGGACGCACTGCTCGACGATCGGGGGATGGCGGCATGACCGTCACGGGGCAGGAGATCGCGGACTACGTCGAGCGGGTGCGGGCCGCCCTGGCCGACCTGCCGCCCGCCGCGCGCGACGAGTTGACCGAGGATCTGCCGGAGCACCTCGCCGAGGTGGCCGCCGAGACCGACGGCACGCTTGTCGACCGGCTGGGCGAGCCGGAGGCGTACGCGGCCGAACTCCGGGCCGCCGCCGGCGCCGAGACGGGAGCCGGCCCGGGGCGCCGGGGCCGGCGACTGGCCGCTGCGCAGGCGCGTGCCGGCGTCCAGCTCCGCGCTCTCGACACCCAGCTCGGCCCGCTGCTCGGGCAGTCGTCGGTGAGCGAGTTCCTCCGCCCGCTGCGCCCGGCCTGGTGGCTGCTGCGCGGCTGGCTCGCGGCGCTGGTGATCTCCGTGGTGCTCCAGGAGCCGTCCGGGTTGCTGCCCCGGCTCGACGGCAGCGTGCTGGCCGGCCTGTTCCTCCTCGCCGGCACGGTCCTCGCCTCGGTGTGGCTGGGCCGGCGCGCACCCGGCCTCCGGGGCTGGCCGCGACGGCTGCTGCGACTGGGCACCGCGGCGTTCCTGATCTTCTCCTTCGCGATGCTCGTCAACGTCGACCAGCACGCCAGCTCCGACCAGTTCGGCAGCTACCAGGAGGTGTCGGTCGACCACCGGTACGACCGGATCGAGGACGTCTTCGTCTACGACCAGGAGGGGCGGCTGGTCCGCAACGCCCAGCTCTTCGATCAGAACGGCGTGCCGATCCGGCTCGGCTGGCCGAGCTGCCTGGACGCGAGCGGCAGCATGCCCGCGCCGCGCAACGCCTACCCGTACTGCCCGGACCGGGCGCCCTTCGGACCGCCGGCGCCGGCCGCGCCGACCCTGAACGCCCCGCCCGCACCGGGCGCGAGCGTCGCCCCGGCGCCCGGGACCCCGGCGCCGAGCGGAACCGTGGCCCCCGCGCCGAGCGAGAGCGTGGCCCCCGCGCCGACCGTGAACCCGTCGGCCGCGCCCGGCGGGAGCACGCCGACGCCCGAGCCGACCCGCTGAAGCCGACCTCCGAGGGGCGCCCACCGACCGGTGGGCGCCCCTCGGCGCGTCCACGGTGGAGGGCCGCGTGGAGCACGGGAGCGCGCAGCGGGGCGCGGCGGCGGTGACGGACCGGTCCGGGAGACGAACAGGAGGTGAATGCCACTGTTCTTTCGTCTTCCCCGGGCCGGTGAGCGCGTGGCACGCTACCCGCACGTAACACCCACTGTGCGACCAGCCAACGATGACTGACCGCTAGGAGGACGGGACCATGGGCGAGATGGTGAGCTTCACCGGCAACGGGGGGACGAGCGAGGGGTATCTCGCGATACCCTCCGGCGGTGCGGCCAGCCCGGCGGTCATCGTCATCCAGGACTGGTGGGGTCTGGTGCCCCACGTCCGGGCGGTGGTGGACCGCTTCGCGGAGGCCGGCTTCGTCGCCCTGGCGCCCGACTTCCGGCACGGCGGCCCGGCGAGCAAGCCGAGTGAGCCCCGGCAGATGCTGAACAGCGCCCAGATGGACGAGGCGGCGAGCGACATCGCGGCCGCCGCCGAATACCTCGCCAACCGGCCCGAGGTCGCCGGCAAGGTGGGCTGCGCCGGGTTCTGCGCCGGCGCCAGCCTGGCACTCTGGTCCGGCACGTTCTCCGAGCGGATCGTCGCGACCGCCGGCTTCTACCCGCGGCTGCCCTGGGAGGGCATGCGCAGCGACTGGACCGACTACGCGGGTAAGGCGGCGCTCGTCCACTGCTCCGAGGCGGACGGCCTCTCCGCCGCCGACGGGGTGCAGAGCGTACGCCGGGCCATCGAGGCGGCCGGCGGCACCTGCCAGACCTACGACTACCCGGGCACCGCCCACGCGTTCTTCAACGAGGACCGGCCGGAGCACTTCGACCAGCGGGCCGCCGCCACCGCCTGGGCCCGCACCCTGGAACTCTTCCGGGCCAAGCTTGGCTGAGCCGCGTACCCCCGCCGAGGTGGTCGCCCGCGCCGCGCGGGCGACCGACCTGGCCGACCTCGACGGCGCGGTGAGCAACTGCTTCGCCTGCCCAAGGCTGGTCGCCTGGCGGGAGGAGGTCGCCCGGGTCAAGCGGGCGGCCTTCCGCGACCAGGACTACTGGGGGCGGCCGGTGCCCGGCTTCGGCCCGCCCGACGCGCGGATCGGCATCCTCGGGCTGGCGCCCGCCGCGCACGGCGGCAACCGCACCGGCCGGATCTTCACCGGGGACCGCTCCGGCGACGTGCTCTTCGCCGCGCTGCACCGGGCCGGGCTGGCCAACCAGGCGACAAGCGTGTCCGCCGACGACGGCCTCGCCCTGCGCGACACCCGCATCTTCGCCTCCGTGCGCTGCGCGCCGCCGGACAACAAGCCCACCCCGGCCGAGCGGGACACCTGCGCGCCGTGGCTGCACCGCGAGGTCGCGCTGATCCGGCCCACCCTGCGCGTCGTGGTCGCCCTGGGCGCGTTCGCCTGGGCCGCGTGGTGGCCGGTGCTGCGCGACGTGTACGCGCAGCGCCCGCCCACGCCGCGCCCGGCCTTCGGTCATGGGGCACACTGGTCCGGCACGTCCGCACCGGAGCTGCTCGGCTGTTACCACGTCAGCCAGCAGAACACCTTCACCGGGCGGCTGACACCAGCGATGTTGGACGACGTGTTCGCCCGGGCGAAGGACCTGGCCGGGGTGGACTGAGGATTACGTGGGGCGGTGGGATGGACCTCGGCGTGCTGCGCAGGTGGTGGCCGGTCGCGGCGGTGATCCTGCTGCTCACCGTCGCCGCGCTCGCCGCCGGGCACTCCACCATCGGGGCGAGCCGCATTCCGCCCGCTGCCGACAACATCCCGTACGTGCCGGACTATCCCTCCGCCGAGCCCGCACCCTCGATCACGCTCGAACCGCGGGACCTGGGCGAACCCACCTCGGGCGGCATCCCGGGCTGGCTCGCCACCACGGCCGTCGTGCTGCTCGGTGCGGCGGTGCTGGCCGCAGTCGGGTACGTGCTGTGGACCCTGCTGGGCGGCGCGCTGCGCCGGACCACCCGCGCGGTGCCCACCCAGCGGACGCGGCGTACCGCCGAGGGCACCGCCCGCGAGGTGGTGGCCGCGCTCGACGCCGGCCTGGAGGATCTCGACGACCGGTCCACCGACCCGCGCACCGCGGTGATCGCCTGCTGGGTCCGGCTGGAGGAGGCCGCCGACGAGGCCGGCGTGCCCCGGCGCGCCGGGGACACCCCCACCGACCTGGTGAGCCGGCTGCTGCGCGGCGACCCGGCGGCCGGCGTGCCGGCCATCGTCAGCGCCGACGTGCTGGACGGCTTCGCGCACGTCTACCGTGAGGCCCGGTACGCCACCCACACCGTAGACGAGCGGATGCGCGACCAGGCCCGGGCCGCCCTGCGCCGGCTGCGCGGCGAACTGACCACGGTGGCCGTCGGCGAGGCAACGGCATGAGCACCAGCATCGACGACCTGCTCTCGTTCGCCGAGGAGCCCGCCGAGGAGGCGCACCGGCCCGGCGGCGGGCGGGTGCGCTGGGTGCTGCGCACTCTCGCGGTCACCGCCGCGATCGTGGTGGTGGTCGTCGTCGGGCTGCGCGCGGTCGGCCTCCAGGTCTCGCTCTGGATCATCGTGGCGGCCGTGCTCGCCGTGCTCGCCGTCCGCCGGGTCACCGCCGCGCTGTCGCCCCCGCCGCCGCCCCGGGCCGGCGGCCGTGCCCCGGCTGGCGAGGAGCCCGGCACCTGGAACTGGGCCGCCCGGGACGCGCTCCGTGCCGCGATCAACGGGTGGGAACGCCCGCTGGACTGGTGCTCCGACAACCGCGAACGGTTCACCGAGCGGGTGCTGCCCCGCCTCGGCGAGCTGGCCGACGAGCGGCTGCGCCAGAAGCACGGTGTCACCCGCGAGTCCGATCCGGCCCGTGCCCGCGCCCTGCTGGGCGAGCCGCTGTGGACGTTCCTCGGCACCCCCGCCCGCCGCCCCCCGTCGCCGCGCGACCTCGCGGCGATCGTCGCCGAACTGGAGAAGCTGTGATGAACGACGTGGACCGGAGCATGCCCCCCGCCGAGGTCGGCCGGCTGGCCCGGGCGGTGCTGGACGCGGTCGGCACCGTCGTGGTCGGCAAGCGGGAGGCGCTGGAGCTGGTCCTGGCCGGCATCCTGGCCGGCGGCCACGTGCTGCTGGAGGACCTGCCCGGCCTGGGCAAGACGCTCACCGCGCGCTCGTTCGCGCAGGCCCTGGGTCTGGACTTCCGGCGCCTCCAGTTCACCCCGGACCTGCTCCCCGCCGACGTCACCGGCTCCTTCCTCTACGACCAGCGCAGCGGCGACTTCTCGTTCCGCGCCGGCCCGGTCTTCACCAACCTGCTGCTCGCCGACGAGATCAACCGGACCCCGCCGAAGACCCAGTCGGCGCTGCTGGAGGCCATGCAGGAGAAGCAGGTCTCGGTCGAGGGCGTCACCTACCGGCTGGACGAGCCGTTCCACGTGCTCGCCACCGCCAACCCGATCGAGTACGAGGGCACCTACCCGCTGCCGGAGGCCCAGCTCGACCGGTTCCTGCTCCGGGTCTCGTTCGGCTACCCGAACCACGACGAGGAGTGGGAGGTGCTGCAACGGCGTATCGCCCGCCGCCGGGAGGAGGCCGAGATCAAGCCGGTGGTGGACGCCGCCACGTTGCGCGCCATGCAGGCCGCGCTGGAGGACGTGGTCGTCGAGGACTCGATCGGCCGGTACATCGTGGCGCTGACCGCGGCCACCCGCGAGCACCCGTCCGCGCTTGTCGGCGCCTCGCCGCGCGGCTCGCTGGCGCTGCTGCTGCTGTCCCGGGTACGCGCGGTGCTCGCCAACCGCGACTACGTGGTGCCGGAGGACGTCAAGGCGGTGGCGGTGCCCGCGCTGGCGCACCGGATCACGCTGCGCCCGGAGATGTGGCTGCGCCGGGTCGACCCGTCCTTCGTGGTCGGTGAGGTGCTGGAGTCCACGCCCGCCCCGGCCAGCGGCGCCCTGCCCAGCTACGCGGCCGGACCCGTCGGGCGCTGATGACCGACCGTCAGGAACCGGCGAGCGGCTGGGCGCCCACCTGGGCGCTCGGCCGGGCCGTGCTGCTCACCGGCCTGCTGCTGGTCGCGGCGGTGCTGCTCGGCCGGATCGACCTGGTCGTCCTGGCCACGCCGTTCGCGCTGGGCACCGCGTACGGGCTGCGCCGCCGGCCCACCGCGCTGCCCGAGCTGGAGATCGGCGTCGGGGACACGCACCTGGTGGAGGGCGCGCCGATGGCCGCCACGGTGGCCGTGGCCAACCCGGACACCGTCTCCTACGACGTGGCGGTGGTGCGGACCCGGATGTCGCGCTGGCTGCGGGTGGAGAAGGTCGGCTTCGGCGGGTCCGGTGTGGACGTGAGCCGCTCCGGCGGCGCCGACCGGCCGTTCGTGACCTCGGTGCCGTCCGGCTCGGCCGTCGACCTGGAGCTGACCGGGACGGCGCTGCGCTGGGGGCGGCACCCGATCGGTCCGGCCGGCGCCCGGGTGGCCGCCGCGGACGGGCTGCTGGTGTCACGGGCCGTGGTCACCGACGCGGTCCGCACGCGGGTCTACCCGATGACCGAGCCGTTCGAGGCGGTGGAGGCGATGCCCCGTGCCGCCGGGCTGGTCGGCGCGCACCACTCGCGCCGCCCGGGGGAGGGCGGCGAGCTGGCCGGGGTCCGCGTCTTCGCGCCCGGGGACCGGCTGCGCCGGATCGACTGGCGGGTCTCGCTGCGGGCCCGCCAGCTGCACGTGGCGGCCACCCTCTCGGACCGGGACGCCGAGGTGGTGGTGCTGCTCGACGTGCTGGCCGAGGCGGGCCGCTCCGGCGGCGTACGCGGGCCGGCGTCCGTGTTGGACACCACCGTCCGGGCGGCCGCGGCCATCGCCGAGCACTACCTGCACCGGGGTGACCGGGTGGCGCTGCTGGAATACGGTCCGGCCGCCCGTCGGTTGCGCCCGGCCACCGGCCGGCGGCAGTACCTGACCGTGCTGGAGTGGCTGCTCGACGTCAAGGCCGAGTCGTCCCCGCACGAGCCGTACGACCAGGTCTTCGGCCCGCAGCTGCTCTCCTCGGACGCGCTCGTGGTGGTGCTCACCCCGCTGCTGGACGAGCGGTCGGCGCAGATGCTGGCCCGGATGGCCCGGGGCGGGCGGTTCGTGGTCGCGGTGGACACCCTGCCGGCCGAGCTGCCGGTGCCGAAGGACCGGGGCTGGGCCGAGGTGGCGTACCGGCTGTGGCGGCTGGACCGCGACACGATGATCGGTCAGCTCCGCGAGCACGGCGTGCCGGTGGTGCGCTGGGCCGGCGCCGGCAGCCTCGACCAGGTGCTGCGCGACGTGGCGCGGCTGGCGACGGCCCCGAAGGCGGGTATGCGGTGAGCGCGAGGAACGCGGCGGAGCGGAGTCCCGCAGTCGCGAACGAAGAGTGGCGCAGATGAACGATCTCGTCGAAGGGCTGAACGAGCGGGCGCGGGCGCTCCGGTACGCGGTGGGGCGGGTCAGCCCGACGCCGCTGCTGGTGCGGGCCGGGATCTTCTTCGCGGTGCTTGTCGGCTTCCTGGTCGCGTACCCGGCACAGGCCTTCACCCCGCGGTCGCTGCTGGCCCTCACGGTGGTGGCGGTGCTACCGGCGGTCGGTCCGCGCCGGGTCTGGCCGACCTTCGCGGCGCTGGTGACCGTCGGCGGCTGGCTGCTCGCCACGCTCGGCTTCGACCGTCCGCCGGCGCTGTGGCGGCTGCTCGCCGTGGCCACCCTGCTCTACCTGGCGCACACCCTCTGCGCGCTGGCCGCCCTGCTGCCCTACGACGCCGTGGTCGACCCCGACCTGGTGCTGCGCTGGCTGGCCCGGGCCGGCGCGGTGGTGCTGGCCGGCGCCGTGCTCGGCATCGTGCTGGCGTCGGTCGGTGGGGTTGGCGGGGACACCGGGTCGCAGGTGGCGACGGTGGTCGGACTGCTGGTCGCGGTCGGCGTGAGCGGCCTCCTGGCCTGGCTCCTGCGTCGCAGATAACGGGACGCCGCGCAAAGTTGCGCAGGTCACAGGGGTTGTGCTCCGTCACAGATGGGGGTCTCGATCGGGATTAGCCGAGGCCCCCGGGGAAAGATAGATGACGTGAATCCGAAGCGGATCCTTGTCGTGGGTGCCGGGCACGTGGGCCTGTACGCCGCTCTGCGCCTGTCCAAGAAGCTGAGCTCCCGTGAGGCCGAGGTCATCGTCGTCGACCCGCAGCCGCACATGACCTACCAGCCGTTCCTCCCGGAGGCTTCGGCGGGCAACATCTCCCCGCGGCACGCTGTGGTGCCGCTGCGGCGGGAGTTGCGTAAGTGCAAGGTCGTGGCCGGCACGGTCACCCGGATCGACCACGACCGCCGGACCGCCGTCGTGCAGCCGATCAGCGGCCCGACCCGCGAGATCCAGTACGACCACGTCGTGGTCGCCCCCGGATCGGTCTCCCGCACCCTGCCGATCCCCGGCCTGCACGAACACGGCATCGGGTTCAAGACGATCGGTGAGGCCATCTTCCTGCGCAACCACGTGCTGGACCGGCTGGACGTGGCGGCCGCCACCACCGACCCCGAGGTTCGCAGCCGCGCGCTGACCTTCGTCTTCGTCGGCGGTGGTTACGCCGGCATCGAGGCGCTCGCCGAGATGGAGGACATGGCCCGGGACGCGCTGCGTTACTACCCGGAGCTGAAGCCGGACGACATGCGCTGGGTGCTCGTCGAAGCCACCCAGCGGGTGCTGCCGGAGGTCGACCGGGACATGGGCGCCTACACGGTGCAGCAGCTGCTCAAGCGGAACATGGACATCCGGCTGGACACCCGCCTGGAGTCCTGCGTCGACGGGGTGGCGAAGCTCTCCGACGGGTCCGTCTTCCCGTCCGACACGATCGTCTGGACGGCCGGCGTGAAGCCGTCGCCGATGCTGGACGCGACGGACTTCCCGCGCGACGAGCGGCGCCGCGTCACCTGCCTGCCCACCCTCCAGATCGTGGACGGTGACCGGGTGGTCGAGGGCGCGTGGAGCGCCGGCGACTGCGCCGCGGTGCCGGACCTCACCAAGGAGCCGGGCAACTTCTGCTCGCCGAGCGCGCAGCACGCGGTGCGGCAGGCCGCCCGGATGGCCGACAACATCGCGAACGTGATCCGCGGGCGCGAGCCGGTCAACTACAAGCACAAGCACGTGGGCAGCGTGGCCAGCCTCGGCCTGCACAAGGGCGTGGCGCAGGTCTACGGCGTGAAGATGACCGGCTGGCCGGCCTGGTTCATGCACCGCACGTACCACATGTCGCGGATCCCGTCGTTCAACCGCAAGGTCCGGGTCGTGGTCGACTGGACGCTGGCGTTCGTCCTCAAGCGCGAGGTGGTCGCCCTGGGCCAGTTGCACGACCCGCGCGAGGAGTTCGCCGAGGCGTCCGCGCCGCCGGTCGGCGCCCGCGTCTGAGACAACCGGAAAGGGCCCTTCCCGTACGGGAGGGGCCCTTCGCCGTGTCCGGACTCAGAACCGCCAGGTCCACGCGTCGGCGATCCGGGTGCCCGGCCCGAAGAGCTGTTCCAGGGTGCGGCGCAGGGTCTCCGCGTGCGGCGCGTCGTCGGTCAGCGCCACGCAGGAGGCGCCCCAGAACTCGATGTCCCGGGCGGCCTGCCGGCGCTGCCGGTCACCGACGGCCGGCGCCACCCCCCGCCTGGCGACCTCGGCCAGCAGCGCCGATGTGGGGCGCTGGTACGTGCCCATGGTGGCCGAGCCGTTGCGGCCGTACGGGCCGATGAAGAAGCCCTCCGGCATGCCGAAGGCGGCGTCGGCCGCGGTGCCCCAGCGCATCGGCCACGGGTCCTTCGGGGTGGCCGTGGGCACCGGCACGAGCACCCCGCCGGGGCGTACGCACTGCCGCCAGTGCCCGCCGGTGACGAACTCGGGCAGCGGCGGCCGGTCGGTGGTGGGCAGCGGCGCGGGGAAGACACTGAGCAGGGCCGCGCCGACCGCGAGGGGGACCAGCCGGCGGGCCCGTCCCGGCTCGCCCAGCGCCCGGTGCACGGCCAGGGTGAGCACGGTCCCGACCAGTGGCAGCACCGCCAGGCCGAACCGCGTCGGCAGCGCGCCGTCGACCACCGGCCACCCGGCGAGCAGGGCGTACGGGCCGGGCACCCCGGTCCGCTCGCCGCCGACCACCACCTCGGGGCCGAGTGACAGCGCCGCCATGACCAGTGCCCCCGCGACGCAGGCGACCACCAGGGCGCGCCGCCCGAGCCAGAACGCGCAGCCGACGGCGACCAGCAGCAGCGGCCAGCCCAGGAAGGTGTTGAACTCGGCCGGGCCGGTGGTCAGCCGGGTCGCGTCGTCGCCGCCCAGCATGGACAACGACGAGAGCCGGGTCCAGCCGGTGAGGTCGGCGGAGAAGTAGTGCGGGCTGAACATCCCGTCCGAGACGCCCTGCGGCCCGGCGAACTGGTGCCACAGCGGGTACGCCAGCACGAACAGGGCCAGCCCGGCGGCGCACATCAGCCCGCCGGCGAAGCCCGGCAGCGCCCGGCGCAGCAGCGCCGGGTCGGCCAGCCCGTACGCGACGGCCATGACCAGCAGGGTGAGAGCGGTGAGGAAGAGCACCTCCTCGCCGATGAACACCTGGACGGTGGCGGTGACGGCCAGCCCGAGCGACGAGGTGGCCAGCCGGCGGTGGTCCGGGCCGACCGGGCGGCCGGCCGGGTCGGCGGCGCGGAGCAGCCGGACCACCAGCCAGACGATCACCGGGACCAGCCACTGCGCGGTCATGTGCAGGTGGGCGTTGCTCTGCGAGACCATGCCGGGGCCGAAGCCGCAGAGTGCCGCGCCGAGCCCGGCGGCGAGTCGCCGGGCCCGCAGCGTCCGGGTGAACAGCAGGTACCAGGCCAGCGCCGTGCCGGCCAGGTTGGCCGCGGCCAGCAGCGCGAAGGTGACCGGCGCGCCGAGGGCGAGCGTGACCGGGGCGAGCAGCACGCCGAGCGCGATGACCGAGGTGTTGGCCATGAGGTTGACCCCGTCCGGCGCGTTGAGCCGGTCGGTGATCAGGCTGAAGTCGCCGAACAGGGCGCGCGAGTCGACGGCCAGGAACCACTCGTAGAGGGTCTGGTCGGCCGGGTTGAGGGCGAGCGCCCGGTGCCCGGGCGCCGGCCACAGCCCGTGGGTGAGCCAGCCGGCGAGCACGGCGAAGAGCAGCCCGGCCAGCAGGTCCGCGCGGTGCCGGCGGCCGGCGGCCAGCAGCCGCCCGGCCCGGCCCGGGCGGGACGCCGGGTCGAGGCGGAGTGCCTGGTCGGGGTCGGGCCCGGGGGCCGTGCGGGCGGCGCTGGTCACGGGCTCGACCATATCGGCCGGGCCCCTCGGGGTACGCCCGGCCGTGGCGCAGCCGCTACGGTGAGATCTGCACCGCCGCGTGTCGACGCGCCGGTGTCACCCGCCCGGGTGGTGGAACGGCAGACACGGCCGCCTTAAAAGCGGCTGCCGCAAGGCGTGCGGGTTCGACCCCCGCCCCGGGCACCAACTCTCAGCTTTCCCACAGCTTCGCGCCGCGCACGGCGTTGCCACCCCGTTTACCCTGGAGAGGCACGTTCACGTGCATCGACCCCCTGAGGGAGGCCTGAGAAGTGAAGTCCACGAACCCGGTGCTCGCCCGGCTCGGCCAGGCGGCTGAGCGGGAGCGGGCGGCCGGGTACGCCCAGCCCGGGCCGTACGGTCAGCCCGGATATCCCCAGCAGTACTCGCCGTACCCGCAGCAGCAGCCGTACCCGACGGGTCACGGCTACCCGGCCGCCCCGCCCACCGTGACCCCGATGACCCTCGACGACGTGGTCGTCAAGACGGTGCTGATGCTCGGCATCCTGGGCGTCTCGGCCGCCGCGGCGTGGGTGCTCGTGCCGGACGCCCTGACCGGCGTCGCGTGGATCGGCGCCGCGGTGGTCGGCCTGGTCCTCGGCCTGATCATCTCGTTCTCCCGGATGGCCAACCCGGCGCTCGTCGTGGCGTACTCGATCGTCGAGGGCGTCTTCGTCGGCATGGTCAGCAAGACCTTCGAGAACTTCTACGACGGCGTCGTGCTCCAGGCCGTGGTCGCCACGTTCGGCGTCTTCTTCCTGATGGCGATGATCTACAAGGCGCGGATCATCCGGGCCACCCCGAAGTTCGCCCGGATCATGGTGGCGATCATCGCGGGCCTCTTCGGCGTCATGCTGATCAACCTGGTGCTCGCGCTGTTCGGCGTCAACACCCACCTCCGCGACGGCAGCCCGCTGGCCATCGGGTTCAGCCTGGTCTGCATCGTGGTCGCCGCGCTGAGCTTCGTGCTCAACTTCGCGGAGATCGAGGAGGGCGTCCGGATGGGGCTCCCGCAGCGCTACTCCTGGACGGCCGCGTTCGGCATCGTGGTCGGCCTGGTCTGGCTCTACCTGGAGATCCTCCGCCTGCTCAGCTACTTCCAGGGCGACGACTGACCGTCCCCGCCCGACCTGCGACGCCCGCCTGCCGCGCCAGCGGCGGCGGGCGTCGTCGTTTGCCCGCCGCCGCCGGGCCGCCCGGGGCAGAGTGGGAGCCGGGGTACGTCGGCGCGAGGAGGTCGCGGTGCGCAGTGCCAACCCGGTGCTGGACCGGCTGGACGACGTGGGCCGGACCGAGCGTCAGGTGCTCGGCACGGGAGCCGCCGAGACGATGACGGTGGCCGACGTGGCCAGCCGGACGGTCGGGCTGCTGCTGCTCACCGGCGTCACCGCGGCGGTGGCCTGGGTGCTCGTGCCGCAGGCGGTGTGGATCTCCGCGGCGCTGGCCGGCAGCGCCCTGGCCAGCCTCGTGCTGGTGCTTGTCATCTCGCTGAAGCAGATCACCAACCCGGCGCTGATCGCCGGCTACGCGGTGCTCCAGGGCCTGCTGCTCGGGGTGGCCAGCCGCGCCTTCGAACTGGTCTACCCGGGCATCGTGGCGCAGGCGGTGATCGGCACCTTCGGGGTCTTCCTCGGCATGGCGCTGCTCTACCGGGCCCGGCTGGTCCGGGCCACGCCGCGGCTGGCCCGGCTGGTGCTCGGCACGCTCATCGGCATCGTGGCCATCGGCCTGGTCAACCTGGTCACCTACCTGCTCACCGGGAAGCAGGGCATCGAGGTCTACAGCCTCACGGCGCGGGTCGGCTGGCTGCCGTACCTCTTCTCGGTGGTGGCCATCATCGCCGGGGCGCTCAGCTTCGTGCTCGACTTCGACCTGGTCGAGCGGTCGGCCCGCAACGGCCTGCCCCGCCGGTACGCCTGGTTCTGCGCGTTCGGGCTGCTGGTCGGGCTGATCTTCCTGTACTGGCAGATCCTCCGCCTGCTCAGCTACGTCCGCCGCTGACCGTACGACGACTCCAGCTCGGCGCCGCGCCGCGACCTGGAGCCGTCGTAGACTCGGCCGCGATGAGCGCAGCGGAACTGGACCGGGCCGTGACACTGCTGGTCCGACAGGTCGGGCACTGGGAGCAGCCGCGCTGGTCGGCGGCGGCCCAGGGTGGCAACGTGTCCCGGGCCGACCTCGTGCACAAGCTGGTCCAGGAGATCGCCAACCTGGCGGCCGACGCGGAGCGGCAGCCGCGCCGCGAGGTGCCCCGGCTCCCCAGCGACCTGGCCCTGCCCGACCAGCTCCGGGTGGTCACCGCCGACCTGCTGGCGGCCAACGCGCCGGAGCCGGTGCTGGCCGGGGCGGCAGCCGCGGTCGCCCGGACCCGGTCCGCGCTGTAGCCCCCGGTCAGCCCTTCAGCCAGCGCCGCACCTTCCGGCGGCGGGCCCTGTCCCGTGCCTTCGCCAGCGCCGGCCCGGCCCGGTCGGCCACCGCGGCCTGGCGGGCGTGCAGCAGACCGTAGGTGAAGGTGTTCTCCCCGTCGGCGTACGCCCGCAGCGCCTGCTCGCGCAGCACCTCCCGGGTCACCACCGAGTCCTGGTGCGCGCCGAGCGCGTCCTGGAGGTCCTTCAGCCGGTCCACCAGCTTCGCGTCGGGCCGGCGCACCTCGACGGCGTACCGGGCCCGCTTGCCCGCCTTGCGCGCCTCGTGCAGCGCGGTGTCGTCGTGGCCGCCGTCGGCGAGCGCCCGGTCCAGCCGCTCGTCGAAGCGGGTCACCGCGCGACGCACCCGCCGGGTCACCCACCGGGGCCGTACGTCCCGCGCGGTCGGCGCCTCCACCAGCGCGTCGAGCCGGCGCAGCAGGCCGGTGTAGCGGTCGGAGCCGAGCGCGGCGCGCAGCCCGTCGAGGGCGGTGGCCAGGTCGGCGGCGAACCGCTCGGCGAACCGGGCCTCGACCGGGCCCAGCACCAGCTCGTCCGGTTCCGCGTGGACCGCGTCGGCCAGCCGGGCGGCCATGACCTGGACGTCCCGGACCGGCCCGAGCTGCCCGCCCAGCCAGCGCAGCTCCGCGCGTACGCCCTCGCTCTCCGCCCGGTCCCACAGCCCCCGGAAGGTTCGCAGCGTGGAGCGGAGCCGGCGGACGGCCACCCGCATGTCGTGCACGGCGTCCTCGTCGCCGCCGAGCGCGCCGGCGTGGTGGCCGATCAGGGTGTCGCGCTGGGCGGTGAGGTAGTCGACCACGGGCGCGGCCGCCGGGTCGGCGGGCGCCGGGCGGGTGGCGGCGAGCCGGCCGCCCAGGGCGCGGTGTGACTTCGAGACCGGGACGGTCCGGGCGCCGGCGGCGCGCAGCCGGTCGTCGACGGCGTCGAGCAGCGCCTCGTCGCCCTCGACCAGCTCGACCTCGATCTCGTGCCAGGTCTGCCGCTCGCCGCTGACCAGGTCCTCGGCCCGTACGTCGTCCTCGGCCACCTCGGCGAGGGTGCGGCCGGCCGCGTCCAGCAGGCGGCGTTCCCGGCGGCGGGTGACGACCCGCGCGGCCGGGGCGACCGGCCGGCCCCGGGACGCGCCCCGGAAGAGCGCGACCAGGTCGGCCGGTGGGTCGGCGTCCTCCGGCCCGGCCGGGAACTGGTGCTCGGTGCGCGCGCCGCCGACCGCGCCCACCTTGAGGTGCCAGCCGGCGTCGTGCCCGCCGGTGCGCCGCCGCAGCGCGTAGCCGCTGCGGGCCAGCCGGAGGTCGGCGGTGTCCCAGTAGACCGCGTCCAGGTCGAGGGCGGTGGCGTCGGACGCCGTCGCGACGCCACCGCACCCCGTCAGGTCGGGCAGCCGGAATCCCTCGTCGCCGGAGTACTTGCGCTCGCGTTCCACGACGGTCGCCATGGCGCCTCCCGTACCCGGCTCCCGGTCCGGTGAATCGACCTCAGTTCAGGCGTTCGAGCACCATGGCCATGCCCTGGCCGCCGCCGACGCACATGGTCTCCAGACCGATGGTCCTGTCGTGCCACTCCAGGGCGTTGAGCAGGGTGCCGGTGATCCGGGCGCCGGTCATGCCGAACGGGTGGCCGACGGCGATCGCGCCGCCCATCACGTTCAGCTTCTCCTCCGGGATGCCGAGCTGCCGGTACGACGGGATCACCTGGGCGGCGAACGCCTCGTTGATCTCGACCAGGTCGACGTCGTCGATGGTCATGCCGGCCCGCTTCAGCGCCTGCTTCGACGCCTCGACCGGGCCCAGGCCCATGATCTCGGGGGAGAGCGCGGTGACGCCGGTGGAGACGATCCGGGCCAGCGGGGTGAGCCCCAGCTCCCGCGCCCGTTCGGCGCTCATGACCACCACGGCTGCCGCGCCGTCGTTGAGCGGGCAGCAGTTGCCGGCGGTGATCCGGCCGTCCGGACGGAAGACCGGCTTCAGGCCGGCGACCGCCTCCAGGGTCACGCCGGGGCGCGGGCCGTCGTCGGTGCTGACGACGGTGCCGTCCGGCGTGGTGACCGGGGTGATCTCGCGGGCCCAGAAGCCGTCCGCGATCGCCTTCTCGGCGAGGTTCTGGCTGCGCACGCCGAACGCGTCCATGTCCGCGCGGGTGACGTCGTACACCTGGGCGAGGTTCTCGGCGGTCTGGCCCATGGTCAGGTAGATGTCGGGGAGCTGGCCGGCCTCGCGCGGGTCGGTCCACACCTCGGCGCCGCCCTGGGCGCGGGCCTTCGAGCGCTCGCGCGCCTCGGCGAAGCGCGGGTTCTCCCATCCGCCGCCGACCAGCGCCTGCGCCTCCGGCGGCAGGGTGTCCGAGTTGCCCCGCGCGTACCGGGAGACGGTCTCGACACCGGCGGAGATGAAGACGTCGCCCTCCCCGGCCCGGATCGCGTGCATCGCCATCCGGGTGGTCTGGAGCGAGGAGGCGCAGTAGCGGGTCAGCGTGGCGCCGGGCAGGCCGTCCAGGCCCAGCAGGGTGGCGACCACCCGGGCCATGTTGAAGCCCTGCTCGCCACCGGGCAGGCCGCAGCCCAGGTAGAGGTCGTCGATGGTGGTGGGATCGAGCGCCGGGACCTTGTCGAGGGCGGCCTGGACGATGGTGGCGGCGAGGTCGTCCGGGCGGACCTCCCGCAGGGAACCCTTGAACGCGCGGCCGATGGGGGACCGGGCGGTGGCGACGATGACGGCGTCGCGGGGCGACTCAATCGGCATGAAACCAACGTTAACCCGCGAGTAACTTGTGGCGGAAGCCGCTCAGCGGGCGGGAAATGTCACCCCTCGCGCGCTCAGTGGTGGTGCCGGTGCGCGACCGTGGCGGCCGCCTCGACCGCCGGGAGCAGGGCGTGCGCCCAGACCCGGTAGCCGTCGGCGGAGGGGTGGAAGCCGTCGTGGCACAGGGTGCCGGCATCCGCCCGGAACACCGGGCCCGTCTCGGTGCCCAGGTCGACGACACCGCCCCCGGCGTCGAGCACGGCGGCCGTCTGGGCGCGCGCCATCCGCCGCCCCGCCCAGCCGAGCACCTGCCGCAGCGGGGACGCGACCGCGCGGACCGCCCCGAGGTCGGGGCAAGTGCCCACGACCACCTCGACGTGCGCCTCACGCAGCCGGCGCACCGCCGAGCCGAGGTAGGCCGCCGCGTCGGCCGGGCGGGCCAGCCCGGTGGCGTCGTTCGCCCCGATGAGGATGACGGCCACGTCGGGCCGCTCGCCGAGCAGCGCCCGGGCCACCTGGGTGGCCAGGTCGGTGGCGCGGGACCCGGAGACCCCGACGCTGGACAGGTGGACCCGCCGGCCGGTGGGTCCCTCGGCCAGCAGGTGGGCGAGCTGGCCGCCGATGGTCTCCTCGAAGCGTTCGACGCCGACGCCGAGCGCCGACGAGTCGCCGAGCAGCACCAGCCGCAGCGGCGGGGCGTCCGCCCGGCCGACCGTGGCGCGCAGCGCCAGGCCCAGCTCGGGCTGGGCGTACTCCCGGCTGCGGGCGGCGATGGCCTGGCCGGCGAGGACCGCCGCCCCGCCCACCGTGCCGGCGAGCAGGGAGAGCGCGGCGGCCCGACCGAGCCGGACCGCGAGCTCGTTACGCTCGGTCATGACGACACCTCCCCAGCTCCCACGGCCCGAGGGCCGGTCTGCTCGTGGCGAAACGGCGTCGACATGAGCATGTCACACGTTGTGCCTGCTGATGATGCCCCCACAGCCCCGCTCATGCCAGTCCCTCCAGCTGGGCGGGGTCGCCGGCCGCACCGGGCTGCGGCACCGCGCCGACGCCGAAGAAGGCCCGCCGCCGCAGCTGCGCCCAGCGCCCGCCCGGCCCGCGCTCGCGGCCCCGGACCTGGGTGCCACTGACCTCGGTGCCGGCGTGCCGGGCCGCCTCCTGGGCCGCCTCGGGCAGCGACCGTACGCCCTCGACCCCGGCGAGCGGGGGCCGGCGTTCCTGGCCGGCGCCCAACGCGGAGAGCACCGTGGGCAGCAGTGCCGCCGCGGCGACCGCGTACCCCTCGGCGGACGGATGGAACCGGTCCCAGGCGAACATCCGGGCCGGCTCGGCGGCGAACCGCGGGCCGAGCAGGTCGCCGAGGGAGACCGTCCAGCCGCCCGCCTCGACCACCGCCATGGTCTGTGCGGCGGCGAGCTGGCGGCTCCAGCGCCGGGCCAGCCAGCGCAGCGGCGGCTGGATGGGCCGGATGGCGCCCAGGTCGGGACAGGTGCCCACGACCACCTCGCAGCCGGCGGCCCGCAGCGTGCGGACCGCGGCGACCAGATAGCGCACGGCCACCGACAGCGGGGTGCGGTTGGTGACGTCGTTGCCGCCGACCAGGATGACCGCGATGTCCGGCTCGACCTCCAGGGCCGACTCGACCTGCGGCTTCAGCCCGGCGGACAGGGCGCCCACCACGGCGAACCGGTGCAGCCGGACCGGCCGGTGCAGCCGGCGGGACAGCCCGGTGGCCAGCAGCGCGCCCGGGGTCTCCCGGCGGCGGTGCACGCCGTAGCCGGCCGCTGAGGAGTCACCGAGGATCACCATGGTGACCGGCGGCCCGGGCAGCTTCGCCCCGTAGACGCCGTCGCAGCGCGGCGGGGGCGCCTCGGCCATCGGGATGGTGCGCCGGGCCTGGCGGGCCTGCCCCAGCAGCACCCCGCCCGTGGCGACGGTGGCCGCCACCGTGGCGCCCGTGCCGATCGCCGTCAGGCGGGCGATCCGCCGGGCGCGCTGCCAGCCGCCCGGCGCGACGGAACCAGCGTCCCCCATGCACCGACATTATCGCGCCGCCACGACACCCGCTCTCCCCGTGATCGCCACGGCTGGAACGGGACCGTTCCGGGTACCGGTAGAGGCAGGAGCGGGCTTGCGCCGGGACCGCACCCTGATCGAGCGGAAAGGGGCGAGGAGATGGGGAAGACATTGAATCGGAGCGGGGCGTTCACCGCGCTGGCCCGGGCCCTGGCGGCCGGGGCGCGGGGCGGCCCGTCGCTGGGCGTCCGGCTGGCGGCGCTGCCCCGGATGATCCGGGCCACCGCCCGCGGCGAGTACGACGGCGGCCTGCGGCTGGCCCTGATGGCCGGCGCCACGGCGTACATCGTCTCGCCGATCGACCTGCTGCCGGAGATCCCGCTGGCGATCTTCGGCCTGGCCGACGACGCGGTCATGGTCACCTGGCTGGCCGGCAGCGTGCTCGCCGAGACCGACCGCTTCCTGGAGTGGGAGGCACGTCGCAGGTCCGTCATCCCGGGGCATGTGGCGCCCTGAGGGCACGTACCCTGGGCGACGAACTGACGACTTACCGGCCGCCCCACGACGGCGGCGCGACGAAGGGCACAACGAGGTGCAGTACTACGACAACGTGGTCGAGCTGATCGGCAACACCCCGCTGGTCCGCCTGCGCAACGTCACCGAGGGCATCCAGGCGACCGTGCTGGCGAAGGTGGAGTACGTCAACCCGGGCGGTTCCGTGAAGGACCGGATCGCCCTGCGGATGGTCGAGGACGCCGAGAAGGCGGGCCTGCTCCAGCCGGGCGGCACGATCGTCGAGCCGACCAGCGGCAACACCGGCGTCGGGCTGGCCCTCGTCGCCCAGCTCAAGGGCTACAAGTGCGTCTTCGTCTGCCCCGACAAGGTCAGCCAGGACAAGCAGGACGTGCTGCGGGCGTACGGCGCCGAGGTGGTGGTCTGCCCGACCGCCGTGGCACCGGAGGACCCGCGCTCCTACTACAACGTCTCCGACCGGCTGGCTCGGGAGATCCCCGGTGCCTGGAAGCCCAACCAGTACAGCAACCCGGCCAACCCGCGCTCGCACTACGAGACCACCGGCCCGGAGCTCTGGAAGCAGACCGAGGGTGGGCTCACCCACTTCGTGGCGGGCGTCGGCACCGGCGGCACCATCTCCGGCATCGGCCGCTACCTGAAGGAGGCGTCCGAGGGGCGGGTCCGGGTGATCGGCGCGGACCCGGAGGGCTCGGTCTACTCGGGCGGCACCGGCCGGCCGTACCTGGTCGAGGGCGTCGGCGAGGACTTCTGGCCGGAGACCTACGACCGGACCGTGGCCGACGAGATCGTCGAGGTCTCGGACAAGCAGTCCTTCGAGATGACCCGGCGGCTGGCCCGCGAGGAGGGGCTGCTGGTCGGCGGCTCCTGCGGTATGGCCGTGGTCGCCGCCCTGGAGGTGGCCCGCAAGGCCGGCCCGGACGACGTGATCGTGGTGCTCCTGCCGGACAGCGGCAAGGGCTACATGTCCAAGATCTTCAACGACCAGTGGATGGCCCGGTACGGCTTCCTGGACAACTCGGGTGCCGAGCCGACCGTGGCCGACGCGCTCGGCGGCAAGCCGGGCGGCCTGCCCGAGCTGGTGCACGTGCACCCGACCGAGACGGTCCGCGACGCCATCGACTACATGCGGGAATACGGCGTCTCCCAGCTCCCGGTGCTCAAGGCCGAGCCGCCGGTCGTGACCGGCGAGGTGGCCGGCTCGATCGCCGAGAAGGACCTGCTCGACGCGCTCTTCACCGGCCAGGCCCACCTGCACGACACCATCGAGCGGCACATGGCCGACCCGCTGCCCATGATCGGTGGCGGCCAGCCGGTGAGCGAGGCGGTCGCCCTGCTGGAGAAGGCCGACGCCGCGCTGGTGCTGGTCGACGGCAAGCCCAAGGGCGTGCTGACCCGCCAGGACCTGCTCGCCCACCTCGGCGCCCGCTGAGCGGTAAGGAAGGGCCCCTTCTTAACGCCTCGCGTATAGGAAGGGGCCCTTCCTAACGCCCAATGGGCGTCAGCGGCCCAGCTCGGTCGGGACGGCCACCACGTCGACGTACGCGCCCTTGCGCAGCACCGTGACGGGCAGGCGGGCACCGATCGCGGGGCCGAGCATCAGCCGTTGCAGGCCCTGGCCGTCCTGCACGGGCCGGCCGCCGGCCGCCACGATCACGTCGCCGAGGTAGAGCCCGGCCAGCCCGGCCGGGCTGCCCGGCACCACCTCGACCACCCGCAGGCCGCGCCGCTGCCCGGTCCGGGCGGTGATCTCCGGTGGCAGCGGCACCGGCACCCCGGCCACGCCCAGCCAGGCCCGGCGCACCCGGCCGTTGCTGGTGAGGTCGGCGATGATCTGCCGGGTGGTGGCGTTGATCGGCACGGCCAGCCCGAGGCCGTACCCGGCGACCGCCGTGTTGACCCCGACCACCCGCCCGGTCGAGTCGGCAAGCGCCCCGCCGGAGTTGCCCGGGTTCAACGCCGCGTCGGTCTGGATGACGTCCTCGATGAGCCGGGTGACCCGCCCGTCCCGGGCCGGCAGCGACCGGCCCAGCCCGGAGACCACCCCGGCGGTGACCGAACCGGCAAGCCCCATCGGGTTGCCGACGGCGACCACGAGCTGGCCGATCCGCAGCCGGTCCGCGTCGCCCAGCTCCACGGGCTCGACGGTCGCCCGCTCCGCCCGCAGCACCGCCAGGTCGGAGAGCGGGTCGGCGCCGACCACCCGGAACCCGGTCTCGGTGCCGTCGCCGAACGCGGCCGACCCGTCCCGGGCGCCCTGCACGACGTGGGCGCTGGTGAGCAGCAGCCCGTCCGGGCCGATCACCACGGCGGAGCCCGCGCCGGCGCCGCGCGGGGTCCGCACCGACAGGGCGGCCACGCTGGGCAGCACCCGGGCGGCCACGCCCGTCACCACCCGGGAGTACGCGTCGAGCGCGGCGTCCTCCGCCCGCTCGGTGTGCTCGGTGTCCATGCCGGTGCCAACGCGCCGGCATCGACGCCCATGCCCCGATCCGCTCAGAGCGAACGCCGGACCATGTGTTAGCAGGGGCCCCCTGCTCTACCGAATGCGTTAAGAAGGGGCCCTTCCTTACACCGAACGGGCGTAGCGGAGCTGCGGCACCAGCGCGGACCCGATGTGCTCGTCGCGCTGCTGGCCCGTGGCGGTCCAGCCGCCGCCCTCGTAGAACCGGCGGGCCGTCGCGTTCTCCCGGAGCACCCAGAGCGCCGCCCGGGACCAGCCGCGGGCCCGCATGGCGTCGAGGGCGTCGGCCATGAGCGCCCGCCCGGTGCCCCGGCCCCGCTCGTCCGGCTCCAGGTGGATGGCGTTGAGCAGGCCGGTGGCCGGGTCGCCGGCGTCGTCCGGCCCCAGGTAGCTGAAGCCGACCAGCCGGCCGTCCCGCTCGGCCACGGTCATCCGGTGGTCCGCGCTCTCCCAGGCCACCCGTTCCGTCCAGTACCGGCCCATCGCCTCCGGTGTGGGATCCGCCAGCGCGTCCGCCGGCAGGAACGACGAGTACGCCGCGACCCGGGACCGCTGGTGCAGGGCGCCGACCGCCATGAGGTCGTCCCCGGTGGCGGGGCGTAGGGAGATCGTCACCCGGCCGAGGCTACCCGGCGGGGCGGCACCTGAACCGTCATCAGGTCCTCGGCGATCACCAGCTCACCGGTGAAGTGCTCGCGGGCCTCGTCGGCGAAGCGGCGCGGGTCCGCGTACCGCTGGGAGAAGTGGGTGAGCACGAGCGTGCGTACCCCCGACTCGGCCGCCACCCGCGCGGCCTGGCCGGCGGTGAGGTGGCCGACCTCGGCGGCGAGGGCGGCCTCCGACTCCAGGAAGGTCGACTCGATGACCAGCAGGTCGGCGTGCTCGGCCAGGGCCCACACGCCGTCGCAGAGCCCGGTGTCCATGACGAAGGCGAACCGCTGCCCCGGTCGGGTGACGCTCACCTCGTCCCGGGTGACGCGGCGCCCGTCCAGGTCCAGGTGGCCGTCGCGCAGGAGCTGACCGACGGCCGGGCCGGCGATGCCGTACGCGGACAGCTTCTCCGGCAGCATCCGGCAGCCGTCCGGCTCGACGAGCCGGTAGCCGTACGTCTCGATGGGGTGCCGCAGCCGGCGGGCCTCCAGCGTGCCGATGCCCAGCGTGATCCGTTGCCCGTCCGCCTCGATCGGCTCGACGGCCAGCTCGGCGGTCTCGTAGAAGCTCGACGCGTGGCGCAGCCGGGCGAAGTAGTCGGCGCCCCCGGCGGGGAAGTGCACGGCCACCGGGTGCGGGACCCGGTCCAGGGAGAGCCGCTGGATCATGCCGGGCAGACCCAGGCAGTGGTCGCCGTGGAAGTGGGTGACGCAGATCCGGGTCAGGTCGGTGGCGGAGATCCCGGTGTGCAGCATCTGCCGCTGGCTGCCCTCGCCGGGGTCGAAGAGGAGCACCTCGTCGTCCCAGCGCAGCAGGTAGCCGTTGTGGTTGCGCTGCCGGGTGGGGGCCTGGCTGGCCGTGCCGAGCACCGCCAGCTCGCGCATCGACATGCGGGGCCCCCTCACACATGAAGCGACCCCCGGGGCTTCCGCGCTCGCGCGCGGGCCGGCTGGACTGGGCCGGCACCCCGGGGGTCGGGTGGCTGTCGTGGTTTCGCCGCACCGCTGCCACACGGTCTCGACGATGGTGCATGGTGCCCGCCTCGCGGCGGACGGTGTTTCACTGTCGAGGACAGCGGCTAGCGGACAGCCACCTCACGAGTCCGATTGCTATACAAGTCTGGACCACCTCCTTTCCCGTGTACCGCCACGCTATCCACTTCCCCGCGAGCCCGGCAACGGATTTCGATCACACGCCCGGGCGGGAATCAGCCGCGCGTCACTCCACGCCGATGGGTCCCTCGCGGGGGCCCTCCTCGGAGGCGGGCTGGACGGCCAGCGACGGGAAGTCGGCGAGGTCGCCCTCGGGCTCGGCGTCCCACTCGGGGAAGACCAGCGGCTTCTGGAGGTATAGGCAGAGCAGTTGGGCGAGGTGGCGCAGCCCGTCGAGGTGGGTGCGCTCGTGCCCGTGGGTGGCGTCCACCCCGAAGCCGAGCAGCGCCACCCGGGCGTGCGCACCGGCCTCGACCGCCGCCGCCACGTCGGAGCGGTAGTAGTCGAAGACGTCCCGGACCAGGTCGACGCCGTGTTCGCGGGCGATGGCGGCCAGGTGCCGGGTGAGGTGGTAGTCGAAGGGGCCCACCCCGTCGCCCATGGCCAGGGTGGCGGCGTCCTCCCGGGACTGCTGGCCGGGCGCGACCACCGCGGCGTCCACGGAGACGATCTCCGCGACGTCGGGGTCGAGGCCGTGGCTGGCGCCGTGCCCGATCTCCTCGGTGACCGTTACCAGCAGGTGCGCGGTGACCGCCGGGGTGACGCCCGCGTCGACAATCGCCTTGAACGCGGTCAGCACGGCGGCCACCCCGGCCTTGTCGTCCAGGTGCCGGGACTTGACGTACCCGCTCGGGGTGATCGTCGGGTTGGCGAGCAGCGCGACGAAGTCGCCGGCGTCGACGCCGAGTGCCCGGAGGCCGGCCTCGTCGGTGACCGGCTCGTCGACCCGGACCTCGACCAGTTCCCATCCGACGCCCTGGAGGTCGACGCCCTCGTTGTAGCGGTGCCCGCTGGCCTTCAGCGGCAGCACCTGGCCGGTGACCACCCGGTCCAGGTCGTCGGTGAAGATCCGCACGTGGGCGCCCTCGGCGAAGCGGGCGCTGTGCGTGCCGATCGGCTTGACCTCCAGCCGGCCGTTGTCCTTGAGCCGCTTCACCATGCCGCCGATGGTGTCGGTGTGCACCACGATGGCCCGGTCGGCGCCGGTCTGCCGCGGCCCGGGCAGGCTGGCGCTCAGCGCCCCGCGCCGGGTCAGCGTCGAGCTGATGCCGAGCGCGGAGAGCCGCTCGCCCACGTACTGCTGGATGTGGTCGGTACGCCCCGACGGGCTGGGGATCTCCAGCAGCTCCACCAGCACCTGGCGCAGGTAGTCGAGGTCGAGCTCCAGCGGCTCGGGGCTCACGCCGCCCCTCCCGTGCCGGCGGGCGACCAGAGCTTCTGCGGCGCCCGGGTGCCGGGGAAGAGCAGGTCGACGAAGCGCTCGGCGGTCGGCTGCGGCTCGTGGTTGGCCAGGCCGGGCCGTTCGTTCGCCTCGATGAACACGTGCTCCGGCCGGTCGGCGGCGGGGACCAGCAGGTCCAGCCCGGTGACCGGGATGTCCAGCGCCCGGCTGGCCGTCACGCACGCCTCGGCGATGGCCGGGTGCAGCTGGGCGGTCACGTCGTGGATGGTGCCCCCGGTGTGCAGGTTCGCGGTCCGGCGGACCGCCAGCACCTGCCCCTCGGGGAGCACGTCGTGCATGCGGTGGCCGGCCTCGGCCACCACCTCGCGGGTCATGTCGTCGATCGGGATGCGGGACTCCCCGCCGGTGGCGGCGGCGCGGCGGCGGCTCTGCCGCTCGATCAGCTCGGTGATGTCGTGCACCCCGTCCCCGGTGATCTGGGCGGGCCGGCGGACGGCCGCGGCCACCACCTCGTGGTCGATGACGACCACCCGCAGGTCCTCGCCCTCCCGCAGCTCCTCGATGAGCACGTCCGGGCAGAACCGGCGGGCCAGCTCGACGGCCGCGGTCAGCGCCTCCGGGGTGCGTACCCCGACCGTGATGCCGTTGCCCTGCTCGCCGCGGGCCGGCTTGACCACCACCGGGCCCACGTCGGCCAGGAAGGCCAGGTCGTCGGCGTCGCCGGTGGCGGTCCGGCCGCGCGGCACCGACAGCCCGGCCTCGGTGAGGATCCGCCGGGTGACCCGCTTGTCGTCGCAGCGGCTCATGGCCACGGCCGAGGTCAGCTCGGACAGCGACTCGCGGGTGTGCACGGTCCGGCCGCCGCTGCTCAGCCGCAGCTCGCCCCAACGCGGGTCGGTCACCTCGACCCGGATGCCGCGCCGCATCGCCTCGTCCGCGACGATCTTCGCGTACGGGTTCAGCTCGTCGTACCCCGCCGGCATGGCGGGCAGGAACAGCCGCTCGTTGATCGGGTTCTTCCGCTTCACGCAGAGCGTCCCGGTGCGGTGGAAGCCGAGCCGCTCGTAGAGCCGGATGGCGCCGGAGTTCTCGGCCAGCACCGACAGGTCCACGTACGCCCGGCCGCGCGCGTCGAGCCGGTCGGCCAGCGCGGTGAGCAGCGCCTGGCCGGTGCCGGGCGGCGCGGTGTTGAAGTCCACGGTCAGGCACCAGAGGCTCGCGCCGTTCTCCGGATCGTCGAAGACCGCGACGTGGTCGACCCCGGTGATCGTGCCGACCACCTCGCCGGTGGCGTCCTCCGCCACCAGGTGCAGGAACCGGTCGGTGGCGGCGTTGTCGACGAGCACCTCGACGGGCGCGGTCACCATGCCGTTGCGGGCGTAGATCCGGTTCACCGCGTCCGCGTCGCCGGCGTCGCGCAGCGGCCGGACGGCCAGGCCCGGGATCTCGCCGGTCTCGGTGGCGGCCGGCCGGTGCTCGCCGAGCGGCAGCCGGTAGGTCAGCGACGGGTCGATGAACAGCTCGTCGGGCAGGCGGGAGACCAGCACGTGCGGGTCGCGCAGGTAGATGCAGATGTCCCGGGCGCCGACCGCCTCGGAGCGCAGCACGTCGGCCACCTCGACCTGCTCGGCGAAGGTCTGCCCGAAGACCAGCCGGCCCCAGCCGCAGTCCAGCACCACGCCGGAGTTGTCGGCGGGCCGCCGGCGCGGCTCGGGGGTGCCGGGCGCGACCGGATCGCCGCCCGGGCCGACCCGCTCCCGGCGCCGGCCCAGCACCCGTTCCCGGTCGGGACGCGCCGCGCCCGTGGCGAGGGTGTCGGTCACGGTCAGTCGATTCCGTGGCTCTGGAGCCACATTTCCAGGAGTCCCAGCTGCCACAGCTTGTTTCCGTTCAACGGGGTCAGTTCGGCGTTCGGGTCGGCGAGCAGCGCGTCGACGTAGTCGGCGCGGAACAGGTCGCGGCGGCGGGCCTCGGGTGCGGTGAGGGCGTCGCGTACCCGGTCGAGGAGCTTGTCCTCCAGGTGGGTGAGGCCCGGGACGGGGAAGTAGCCCTTGGGCCGGTCGATGACCTCGTGCGGCAGGACCCGCCGGCCGATCTCCTTGAGCACGCCCTTGCCGCCCTGGGCCAGCTTCAGCTCCGGCGGGCAGCTCGCGGCCAGTTCGACGAACTCGTGGTCGAGGAACGGCACCCGGGCCTCCAGCCCGTGCGCCATGGTCATGTTGTCCACGCGCTTGACCGGGTCGTCGGTGAGCATGACCTGGGTGTCGATGCGCAGGCCGGCGTCTACAGCTGTCGCCGCGCCGGGCCGGCCCAGGTGGGCGGCCACGAACTCCCGCGCCGGGTCGCCGTCGGCCAGCCACGCCGGGTTGAGCACCCGGGCCAGGCCGGCCGCGTCGCGGTCGAAGAACGCCTTCGCGTACGTCTCCAGCGCCCGGTCCCGGTCGACACCGGCCAGCGGCGGGTACCAGTGGTAGCCGCCCAGGATCTCGTCCGCGCCCTGACCGGACTGGACCACCTTGACGTGCCGGGCGACCTCCTGACTGAGCAGCCAGAACGCCACGCAGTCATGGCTCACCATGGGCTCGCTCATCGCGGCGACGGCGGCCTCCAGCGGCGGCAGCAGGTCGCCCGTGGGCACCCGGAGCTGGTGGTGGTCGGTGCCGAAGGTCTTCGCCACCAGGTCGGAGTAGACGAACTCGTCGCCCTCCCGGCCGCCGACCGCGTCGAAGCCGATCGAGAAGGTGGCCAGCCCCGACTGTCCCTCGCCGGCCAGCAGCGCGACCACGAGGCTGGAGTCGAGCCCGCCGGAGAGCAGCACGCCCACCGGCACGTCGGCCACCATCCGGCGGCGGACGGCGGTGGTCAGCGACTCCAGCAGCGCGTCCTGCCAGTCCCGCTCGGACCAGCCGGCCCGTTCGGCGGCGCGGGTGAAGGACGGGTCCCAGTAGACCCGGTCGCGGCTGCTGCCGTCCGGCTCGTACACCCGGACAGTGGCCGGAGGGAGCTTGGCTACCCCGCGCAGGATGGTCCGCGGCGGCGGCACGATGCTGTGGAAGCTCAGGTAGTGGGCGAGCGCCACAGGGTCGATGCCCGTGTCGACGCCGCCGCCGGCGAGCAGTGCCGGCAGGGTCGAGGCGAAGCGCACCACGCCGGGGCTCTCGGCCAGGTAGAGCGGCTTGATGCCGAGCCGGTCCCGGGCCAGCACCAGCCGGCCGGTGTCCCGCTCGCTGATCGCCACCGCGAACATGCCGACCAGGTGGTCGACGAAGTCGAGCCCCCACTCGGCGTACGCCTTGACCACGACCTCGCTGTCACCGGCGGAGAAGAAGCGGTGCCCCTTGGCCTGCAACTCCTCGCGCAGCTCGCGGTAGTTGTAGATGCACCCGTTGAACACGCCGGTGAGCCCGGAGGTCGGGTCGACGAGCGGCTGGCCGCTTGCGGCCGAGAGGTCGATGATCTTCAGGCGTCGGTGTCCCAGCGCCGTGGGCCCCTGGGACCAGACGCCACTGTCGTCGGGTCCTCGGTCACTCATCGTGGCCGCCATCCGCTCCACGGCCGACACATCGGCGCGTGAACCGTCACGGCGGAACTCTCCAGCCAGTCCGCACATGCCGGGCAATGCTGCCAGAGGTTGTTGCGGTTCGCCTGTTGAGCTGATGTCGGTGACGTTACGTCTTTGCTAGGATGCGCGGCTTCGTTCATCGGCCGCTGGCCTGGGCGAAGATCCGATGGCGGGGCGGGCCGGGTGCCCGAATCGGGCCGGGCCCGCGATGTGACAAACACCGCAGGCCCGGAAACGGACACCGGGTCGTTCAGCCGGCGGTACGGGCCACGCCGACCGGGCAGCTCAGCCCGTTGGGGCCGTGGTTGCAGTAGCCGTTCGGGTTCTTCGTCGGCGCCAGGTACTGCTGGTGGTAGTCCTCGGCGAAGTAGTAGTCGCCGAGCCGGGCGATCTCCGTGGTGATCTCACCCTTGCCGGCCCGCGCCACGATCGGCGCGAACGCGTCGCGGGAAGCCTGCGCGGTGGCCAGCTGCTCGTCGGTGGTGGCGTAGATCGCCGACCGGTACTGCGTGCCGACGTCGTTGCCCTGGCGCATGCCCTGGGTCGGGTCGTGGTTCTCCCAGAAGACCTTGAGCAGGTCCTCGTAGCTGATCTTCGACGGGTCGTAGACCACCTGGACCACCTCGGCGTGCCCGGTCATCCCCGAGCAGACCTCCTCGTACGTCGGGTTGGTGGTGTACCCGCCCGCGTAGCCGGCCGACGTGGTGATGACGCCGGGGAGGGTCCAGAAGAGCCGCTCGGCGCCCCAGAAGCAGCCCATCCCGAAGACGGCGACCTGCGCGCCCGCGGGGAAGGGGCCCTTCAGCGAGGACGGCAGCACCTCGTGCCGGTCGGCGATCGGCATGGCGATCGGGCGGCCCGGCAGGGCCTGGTCGGGGGAGATCATCTCGGCCTTCATGCGACGAAGGAACACGGTGGGACTCCTCTCTTGGCTTTCCCAGCGTGTGCAACAGCACCGGCCCCGGGTTCCTTACCCGGCTTGTGATCGCTGCGCGGTTACGTGCCGCAATTGAACATTTTCCGGGAATCAGGCTGTCTGATGTGAATAGTCCGTTACCTTGACTGAGTCTTCAGTCGGCCCGGCCGACGGACTCCACGATGTTCTCGGATGGTGGCGTGCGACGTGCCGCGAGGGTCGGCCTGCTGGCGGTGTTCCTGATGCCCCTGGCGCTCATCGGTGGCGGTGAGGGCGCGGAGGCGTTCCCGCAGCGGCTGGGGCTGCCGGCCTACTGGTCACCCGCCACGGCGGACGGGCGGGCCATGTTCGAGCGGCTGGGACGAGCCGGCCCCGCCGCCGGCATCGTCGTCGTGAACGGCTCGCGCAGCGCGCCGGAGCTTCCGTACGACCCGCACTGGGGCCATGCCTTCACGCTGCTGCACCGCGCCGGTGCCCGGCCGATCGGCTACGTGGACACCGGCTACCTCGGACTGACCTTCGGTGGGCCGGGGCAGGTGACCCGACCTGACGGGCCCGGCCGGGGGCGCTCCGACGTGGACTCCTGGACGGCGCAGATCGACCGCGACATCGACGACTGGTACCGGGTGTACGGGGCGGCCGGGCTCCAGGGGATCTTCCTGGACCGGACCACCGCCCTCTGCGGCCCGGACGACGGGTACGTCGACAGCTACCGGGCGGTCGTCGCCCGGATCCGCGAGCGGCACCCCGGCGCCTACCTCGTCATGAACCCGGGGCGCACCACCGAGCGCTGCTACCGCGACCTCGCGGACACCCTCGTCACCTTCGAGGGGCCGTACCGGGACTATCTGGACTGGCGACCGTCCGGCTGGGAGGGCGAACTGCCGGCGGAGCGGTTCTGGCACCTCGTCTACGCAGCCCCCGGCCCGGCCGGCCTGCGGCGCGCCGTGGCCCTGAGCAAGGGGCGCAACGTGGGCTTCGTCCACGTCACGGACGGTAGTCACACGGTGGACGGTCTCGGCCACCCGTGGATCTCGATGCCGGGCGAGGACTGGTGGCGGGCCGAGTTGCTGGCCGCCGCCGGTCGTGCGGTCCCGTGGGCGGTCGACGTCGCCTCGCCCCGTTGACGCCGGACCTCCGGCGAATGTCCATTGGGGACTTACTGATTGACCAGGCAAAACTGCCGATGATGCACCTTTTGCCTGCAACGCCTGATTGGTCCTGTTAGGTTCCCCGAGTGCCCCCCGAGGGGGACTCATCTATGCGTCCGGGAAGTTCATATCCGTATTAGATTGTTTGTCCTTTTTGCCCCCCTGGAGGTCGGGAAATGGGTCGTTCCGTAGTCGTCCGCACGCTGGCGGTCGCCGTCGCGGCGCTGGTGGTGACGAGCACGGTGCGTGTCGGTCCGGGCTCGGCGGCACCGGCCCGACCGGACACGGCACCGCCGTCGGTCGTCGGCCTGGCCGCGGTGGCGGCGGGGCAGGAACTCGACAGGCCGGAGGCGCTGCCCCGCCGGAAGGGTTCCGTGCCACTGCGCCGGACGGAGACCTTCCGCTCCGGGACGGACGGGGGCTCGGCCCGCTCCGGCGCCTCCACGCTGAGCGTGGCACCGGACGGCGCCGTGTCCGCGACGGCGACCGGCAAGGTCGCGCTGCGGGCTCTCGTCGTCGCCGTCGACGAGAGCGACTTCGGCCTGCCGACCTGGACGTCGACGCTGGACCGTGTCGGGGCCGCCTACGACGTGCTGCTGACCCGCGACGCCCCGCTCGCCGCGGAGACCCTGGTACGCCCGGACGGCGTCGGCCGCTACGGGGCGGTCCTGCTGACCAACAGCAGCCTGCTCTACGCGGAGAACGGCGGATACGTCAGCGGCCTCACCGCCGACGAGTGGAACCTGCTCTGGGCGTACGAGCGCGACTACGGGGTGCGCCAGGCGGTGCTCTACGGCAGCCACGGCACCTGGCCCGAGGACTACTGCCTCGGGGCGGTGAGCGAGGGCGCGGTCGGCGCCACACCACTGAAGACGACGCTGACCACCGCCGGGGCCGGGATCTTCGACTACCTCAAGCCCAGCGCCCAGGTGCCCGTCGTCGAGTCGTACGTCTACCGCACCGCCGTGCGGTCGGACTGCTCGGCCACCCCGGTCCTGAGCGCCGGTAACGACACCCTCGGGGTGTTGAGCCCGTCCGCCGACGGCCGCGAGCGGCTGATGCTGACCTTCACGTCCAACCAGTACCTGCTCCAGTCCGACCTGCTGGCGTACGGGCTGTTCCGGTGGGCCAGCCGCGGGCTCTTCCTCGGGGAGCAGCGCCACTACCTGCACGTCGACGTCGACGACTGGTTCAACTCGGCGGACCACTACTACCCGGACGGCCACATCGAGTCCGACCCCGGCTACCAGATGTCCGGGCACGACGCGTACAACGTCAGCCTGCGGCAACAGGCACTGCGCCAGAAGTACCCGCTGGCCGGCACGCTCACCCTGGGGATGGCGTACAACGGCGGCGACGCGAACCTGAACGCGGGCAACCGGTGCTACCCGTACGGCGGGGTCAGCCGGCTCACCGCCACGACCCGGTGCCTGGCGAACCAGTTCCGGTGGATCAACCACACGCTGACCCACCCCGAGATGAACTTCACCGACTACGCCACGAGCCGGGCCGAGATCGCCGACAACCTCGCCGTGGCCCGCCGGCTCGGTCTCCCGGTGGACGGCACCGTGCTCAAGACCGGCGAGTACTCGGGCCTCGGCGTCTACAACCCGAACCCGGACAACGACACCGACCCGCCGACGGACTACGGCCTGACGGCGTCCAACCCGGAGCTGCTGCGGGCGGCCCGCGACCTCGGCGTGAAGTACCTGCACGGCAACATGTCGTTCCCGAGCCACAAGCCGGCCTGCTTCAACTGCGCCATCACGCACCCGATGGAGCCGGGCGTCTCGGTGGTGCCGGACTGGCCGACGAACATCGCGTACCACTGCACCACGCCGGCCGAGGAGACCGCCTTCTACAACTCCTTCTACGGCCCGAACGGCAAGTTCCCGTACTGGCCGGCGAACCTCACCTACAACCAGGTGGTCTCGGCCGAGACCGACGTGGCCCTGAGCCACCTGAGCGGCGGCTCGCTCTACAGCCACACCTTCCACATCGCCAACCTGCGCGACTACGGCAGTGGCCGGACGCTGCTCACCGACTGGCTGGACAGCCTGCTCGGCAAGTACAGCGCGTACTACGCCGTGCCGGTGCTCAGCCTGGACTGGCCGGCCCTGGCCCAGCGGGCGGTCGACCGGAACGAGCACTTCGCGCAGCTCTCGGCCGGGGTGGACGGGGTGTTCGACCAGGCCGCCGGCACCGTCACGATCAGCTCGCCCAGGGCCGGCACGCTCACCGTGAGCGGTGCGCGCACCGCGACCGCCACCACCTACGGCAGCGAGGTGTCCGCGCCGGTCACGCTGTCGGCCGGGCAGCCGGTCACCATCCCGGCGAGTCCGCTGCGGTGAAGGTGGCGCTGGTCTCCGAGGGGACTTACCCGTTCGCCATGGGCGGCGTGAGCATCTGGTGCGACCAGCTCATCCGGGGACTGCCCGAGCACGACTGGGAGATGGTGGCGCTCACCGTGGACGACACCGAACGGCCACGGTGGGCGCCGCCACCGAACCTCGGCCGGCTGCGCACCATCCCGCTGTGGGGACCCCGGCCCGAGCGCCGCGGCGCGGGACGACGGCCGGGGCGGGACTTCCGGGAGGGCTTCGCCGCGCTGCTGGGCGCCGTCCTGCGCCCCGACGACCCGCACCCGGGACGGGAGGAGATGAGCCGCATGCGGTTCCTGCACGCCCTGCGCCTCCTGCACGAGTACGCCGTCCGGGGCGGCGACCTCACCGACGCCCTGACCTCGAACACCGCGGTCGGCATGACGATGGACGCCTGGCGGGGTGTCCGGCCGCAGGAGCCGGCCCTCGGCCTCGCCGACACCGTCGGCGCGCTCGCCTGGATCGAGCACCTGCTCCGCCCGCTCTCGGCCGAGCCGGTCCGGGCCGATCTCGTCCATTCCTCCATGAACGGGCTCTGCGCGCTGGTCGGGATGACCGCCCGCTGGCGGTACGGCACCCCGATGATCATGTCGGAGCACGGCATGTACCTGCGCGAGCGCTACCTCGACCTGCTCGCGTCCGACGAGCCGTACCCGGTCCAGGTGCTGGTGCTCGGCTTCCAGCGCCAGCTCGCCCGGGCCGCGTACCTCCTGGTCGACGCGTTGGCCCCGCACGGCGGCTACAACCGGCGGTGGCAACTGCGCAACGGCGCCGACCCGGAGCGCATCTGGACCGTCTACAACGGCGTCGACCCGGACGAGTTCCCGGCGGCGCGGGGCGAGCCGGCCCAGCCGGTGATCGTCTACCTCGGCCGGATCGACCCGATCAAGGACCTGCACACCCTGATCCGGGCCTTCGCGCTGGTCCGGGCGGAGGTGCCCGGTGCCCGGCTGCGGATCTTCGGGGACGCTCCGGCCGGCGGCGCCGACTACCGCGACAGCTGCCAGAAGCTCATCGCCGACCTCGGGCTCACCGGTGACGCCGTGCTCGAGGGCCGGGTGGACCAGTCCGTGGCGGCGTACCACCAGGGGCAGGTGGTGGCGCTCACCAGCATCTCCGAGGGCTTCCCGTACTCGGTGGTCGAGGCGATGGCCTGCGGCCGCCCGGTGGTCTGCACCAACGTCGGCGGGGTGGCCGAGGCGGTGGGCGACGCCGGGTACGTGGTGCCGCCGCGCGACCACGCGGCGGTGGCGGCCGCCTGCGTACGGCTGCTCCAGGACGCACCGCTGCGGACCCGGCTGGGCGCCGCGGCGCGCGAACGCGTCCTCGCGCACTTCACGCTCGACCAGTCCATCGAGGCGTACCGGCGGATCTACCGCCACCTCACCGGGCAACCGGTGGCGGCGGCATGACCGGGACCATCGCGGCCCCCGCGCCGGTGCCGCCCCGGGCCGACGACCCGGTGGTCGGCCTGGTCGAGCGGATGCGCCCCCGGGTCGGACGACCGGTCGACGCGCTCCAGGTGGCCGCCGCGCTGGAGTCCGACGGCCTGACCGACCGGTCGGCCCGGGACCACTACGACCATCCCGACGTCTTCGTGCTGGCCGAGGCCGTGTTCCGGCGACTGGACCAGGAGATCCGGCCGCGGGCTGCCGCCCGGCCCGCCGCGGAGGATCCGGTCCGCGCCGCCCGCGACGTGTCGCACGGGCTGCTGTACCTGATGCCGGGCGTGGTGCTCCCGGCCGTGCTGGCGATCGTCGACGAACGGTCGGTGACGCTCGCGCTGCTGCTGGTGGGGCCGCTCGGCTGGGTCTGGTCGGGCGGGACGGCCTGGCTGGCCTACCGCCTGGTCGGGCGGGGCCTGGTCCGCGTAGCCGCCCGGCTGCTCGGCTGGTCGACGCTGCTCGGCCCGGCGGTCGCGGCCGCCGCCACGGCTGCCCTGGCCGGCAGGACCGGTGCTGACCTGCCACCGGTCCTGCTGGCCGGGGCGCTGCTGATGTACCAGGCGGCCGTGACCGCCGCCCTCTTCTACCGGCGGGAGGGCGCGCTGCTCGCCGCGATGGCGCCCGCCGCCGTGGCCGGCGGGGGATACCTGCTGGTCGGGGCGCCCAGCGCCCCGGTCGCGGTGGCCGTGGCCGCCGGGTCGGTGGCCCTGGCGTTCGTCGTGGCGCTGGCCTGGTTCACCCGGACCGACCTCCCCGGCTGGTACGCGTGGCCCACGACGCCACCCGCCGCCGTGCCCCTGCACCGCGCCGTCCGCCCCGAACTGCCGCAGCTCTGCGCCGTTCTGCTGTACGCGGCGCTCTCGGCCGCGTTCCTGCTGCACTCGGCGGCGCGTCACCTGTCCGGCCCGCTGGACCTCGCGGTCGCCGCGGCGCCGCTCGTGCTCGGCATGGGCCTGGTGGAGTGGCGGGCCCGCCGGTTCCACGAACGGGCCCGGGCCCGGCTCCGCCAGGCGAGGGACACACGCCGGTTCGCCGCGGGCGTCTGGGCCGGGTTGGCCGTCGAGTTGGCGGTGGTCACAGCCGCGGTGGCGGGCCTGGCGCTGGCGATGTTCGCGCCCCTGCGCCAGGCCGGGCTGCTCAGCCCGGCGGGCACCGTGCTGGTGGCGGCGCACGTCGCCGTCGCCGGCGCGTACTTCCTGGCGTTCGTCCTCGCCGGGCACGGCCGGTTCGGCCGGCTCAGCGCGCTGCTCGGCAGCGCGCTGGCCGCGCACCTGGCGGTGCTGCTGCTCGTGCCGGGCGGATCCCATCCACTGGCCGACGCCGCCGGCTTCCTCGGCAGCGCCGTCCTGCTCCAGGCAATGCTCCTCGCCGCCCTGTCCCGGGTGCTCGGGCAGGCGTGGCGATACCAGTGAACGAGGACGGAGGAGAGATGCATGCGGTGATCCTGGCCGGTGGCAAGGGTGTCCGGCTGCGCCCCTACACGACGGCCCTGCCCAAACCGTTGGTGCCGATCGGCGACAACCACGCGGTGCTGGAGGTGGTGCTGCACCAGTTGTCGGTGTGCGGGTTCACGCACGTCACGCTGGCGATCAACCACCTCGGCCCGCTCATCAGGGCGTTCGTCGGGGACGGGTCGTCCTGGGGACTCCAGGTCGAGTACGCCGAGGAGACGGTGCCGCTGTCGACAGTGGGGCCGCTGTTCGCGCTCCGCGACCGGCTGCCCGAGCACTTCGTGGTGATGAACGGGGACGTGCTCACGGACCTCGACTTCGCCGACCTGCTGCACGGCCACGCGCTGTCGGACGCGTCGCTGACCGTGGCCACCGCGGTCCGCACCGTGCCGATCGAGTTCGGCGTCCTCGACGTACGGGACCGGCACGTCGTCGGTTTCACCGAGAAGCCGACGTTCCGCTACCGGGTCAGCATGGGTGTGTACGGCATGTCCCGGCGGGCGCTGGCCCCGTACCCGGAGGGTCTGTCCTTCGGTTTCGACCAGCTCGTGCTCGACCTGATCCAGCGCGGCGACCCGCCGGCGAGCTACGACTTCGAGGGCTACTGGGTCGACATCGGACACCCCGAGGACTACGACGAGGCGAACCGCAGCTTCGAGCAGCTCAAGCCGGTGCTGCTGCGGCAGAAGGAGAAGGAGGTGGAGGCGGTATGACGCGGGTGCTCGTCTTCGGCGGCTCCGGCTTCATCGGCCGCCAGGTGTGCCGGCACCTCCGGCAGGATCCGCGCCTCGGCGAACTCACCACGCCGGGCCGCGCCGACCTCGACCTCGTCCACGGACGGGTCGCCGACGTGGTGGCGTTGCTGCGGGCCGCCCGTCCGGACGTCGTGATCAACTGCACCGGCGCGCTCTCCGGCGGCAACCACGACCTGGTCGCGGCCAACACGGCGGTGACCGCGAAGCTGATCGACGCGATCGGCGAGGCGGCGCCGGGTGTCCGCCTCGTCCGGCTGGGCTCGGCCGGCGAGTACGGCCCGGTGCCGCCCGGACGGCCGGTCGGCGAGGACGACCCGGCCCGGCCGGTGAGCCCGTACGGGCTGAGCCACCTGGCCGCCACCGCGCTGCTGGAGCTGAGCAGCGCGGCCGGCCGGGTGGACGGCGTGACGCTGCGGGTGTTCAACCCGATCGGCCCGGGCCTGCACGAGGACACCGTGCTCGGCCGGGCGGCGGCGCTCATCCGGCACGCCCGGCGTACCGGCGCCGGCGAGATCACGATGGGGCCGCTGTCGGCGCACCGCGACTTCGTCGACGTGCGGGACGTGGCGGCCGGGGTCGTCGCGGCCGCGTTCGTGCCCCGGCTGGACGCCCGGGTGCTGAACCTCGCCAGCGGCCGGGCCGTGCCCACCCGCCGGGTGGTGGAACTGCTCGCCGAGGCGGCCGGCTTCGACGGCGCGATCCGCGAGGAGGCGCCGCCGCCCACCCGGTCCGCCGCGGTCTCCTGGATCCAGGGGGACAGCTCGCGGGCGGCCCGGCTGCTGGGCTGGGCGCCGACGTACGAGCTGGCGGAGTCGGTGAAGGCGGTGTGGGTCGGTGAGGACGACAGGTGAGCCTCGGCGGCCGGTGGCGCGCGATGGTGGCACTGGCCGTCGGGCTGGCCCTCGCCGTCACCGGCTGCACGCGGGACGGCCCGGCGCGCCCCGCGGAGATCCGGACCGGGCCGGCCCCGGTGAGCGGCGGATGGGTCTACCAGTTGCAGGGCTACCCCGGCGGGCGGCTCGACGAGCTGGCCAGGACGCCGCAGCCGCTCGCCGTGATCGACCTGGCCCGGGACGCCCACGCCGACTACTTCACCCGGGCGGAGGTCGGGGCGCTGCGGTCCTCGGGCAAGGTCGTGCTGGCCTACTTCGAGATCGGCAGCATCGAGCAGTTCCGGCCGGAGTACCCGCGGATCCGGCAGGAGCCGGGCCTCGTCCTCAACCGGTGGCCGGACTGGCCCGACGAGTTCTTCGTCCGCTACTGGGAGCAGCGGTGGTGGGACATGGCCGTCCGGCCCCGGATCGACCAGGCCGTCCGGGCCGGATTCGACGGGATCTACCTGGACACCCCGCTGGCCTACGAGGAGCTGGACCTGGCGCTGACCCCGGGTCGGAGCCGCACCGACCTGGCCCGCGCCATGGTCGAGCTGATCGTCCGGATCAGCCGGTACGCCAAGGGGCAGCGGCCCGGCCTGCTGGTGTACCCGCAGAACTCCCCGGAGCTGCGTGCGTACGACGGCTACACCGCGGCGATCGACGGGATCGGCATGGAGGACCTCTTCTACCGCTCACCCGGTGACCCGTGCACCGAGAGCTGGTGCGAGGAGAACCTCGGCAACGCCCGAGCCCTGCGCGACGCGGGCAAACAGGTCCTCGCCGTCGACTACGCCGACCGCGCCGAGGATGTCCGGGCCGCCTGCGCCCGGTACCGGCAGGAGGGCTTCGGGGGGTACGTGACCTCCCGGGCGCTCGACCGCGTCCACCCACCCTGCCCCTGACCAGTCAACCGACTCGAACGACAGGAGACACACGAGTGCCCATGACAATCGGAGTGGTGGGGATGGGCTACGTCGGCCTGACCCTGACCGCGGCCCTGGCCCGGAAGGGCTTCACCGTGCACGGCGCCGACGTCGCACCGGCCGTGGTGGAGGCGCTGTCGAACGGCCGGCCGCACATCTACGAGCCGGGCGTCGAGGAGACCTTCGCCGCGCACTGCGGCCGGTCCATCTTCGTCGACACCCGCCTGCCGTCGGACACCGTCGACGTGGCGGTGATCTGCGTGTCCACGCCGGTGGACGAGGAGACCCACCGGCCCGACCTGCGCAACCTCGCCTCGGCCGCCGCGGGGGTGGCCGAGTGGTGTGGGCCGGACACGCTGGTCGTGGTGCGCAGCACGGTCCCGGTGGGCACCAGCCGCGCCGTGGTGCTGCCGGTGCTGCTCGCCGCCTGGGGCCGGGCCAGGTTGGTGATGGCCCCGGAGCGGACCATCCAGGGGCAGGCCCTGCGCGAACTGGTCGAGCTGCCGCAGGTCGTCGGCGGCCTCGACGACGAGAGCCTCCGCGCCGGCCTGGACTTCTTCGGCGGCCTGGCGGCCCAGCTGGTCCCGGTCTCCAGCCTGGAGGCGGCGGAGCTGGTGAAGCTCGCCAACAACTGCCACACGGACCTGATCTACGCGTACGGCAACGAGATCGCCCTCGTCGCCGAGGGGCACGGGCTCGATCCGCTGGAGGTCATCCGCGCGGCGAACCTCGACTATCCGCGTCCCGACCTGGCCAGGCCCGGGTACGTCGGCGGTGGCTGCCTGTCCAAGGACCCGTACATCATGATCGACAGCTCGGTGGACCGGGAGCCGTTCCTCGTCGGCCGGGCCCGCGAGCTGAACGAGCACCTTCCCGTGCACGTGGCGGAGCGCCTGGTGGACCTGATCACCGAGCAGCGGGGGAGCGCCGACGGCGCCCGGCTGGCCGTGCTCGGCTGGGCGTACAAGGGCTGGCCCCCCACCGACGACATGCGCGGCACCCCGATCGCCAGCATGATGCCGGTGTTCCGGGCGGCCGGGATCACCGTGCTCGGCCACGACCCGATGGTGGCCCCGGAGGTCATCCGCCGGTACGGCGGTGAGCCCATCAGCCTCGACAAGGCGTTCAGCGAGGCCGACGCCGTCCTGGTCGTCAACGACCACCCGGACTACCGGGCGATCCGGATCGACTCGATGCTCGGCGCGGACGGCCCGAAGCTCGTGTACGACTCCTGGCGGATCCTCGACGAGGAGGCGGTCACCGCGGCCGGCGCCCGGTACGCCGGGCTCGGCTACCGGTCGAAGGCGGTGGTCGCGTGAGGGCGCTGCTGCTGGGCGGAGCCGGTTTCATCGGCCTGCACCTGGCCCGTCGGCTGACCCGCGACGGGCACGCCGTGACCATCGTCGACAACTTCTCCCGGGGACGCGACGACGCCGACCTCGCCGCGTTGCGGGACACCCCGGGGGTGGAGATCCGCAACGGCGACCTGACCGACCCGGCGACCTGGGCGGCCCTGCCGCACGGCTGGGGTCAGGTGCACCTGCTCGCCGCGGTCGTCGGGGTCCGCAACGTGGAGTCCGACCCGGCCCGCGTGGTCCGGGTCAACACGCTGGCGGCGCTGCACCTGCTCGACTGGATCCGGCCGGACGAGAAGCTCTTCTTCGCCTCGACGAGCGAGGTGTACGCCGGCGGCGTCGACCTCGGCCTCGTGCCGGTGCCGACGGCCGAGGACGTGCCGGTGGTGGTGGCGGACCCGACCGCGCCCCGGTTCAGCTACGCGATCAGCAAGCTGCTCGGCGAGGCGGCCGTCCTGCACACGGCCCGCGCCCGGGGCCTGACGGCCGTGGTGGGCCGCTTCCACAACGTCTACGGCCCCCGGATGGGCGCCGACCACGTGATCCCCGAACTGTCGCTGCGCGCGCTGCGCGGCGAGGACCCCTACCGGGTGTACGGGATGGACCAGACCCGCGCGTTCTGCCACGTCGACGACGCGGTGGAGGCGGTGGTGCGGCTCATGGACACCCCGGCCGCCGCCGGTGGGGTGGTGCACATCGGCAACGACGCGGAGGAGACGAACATCGGCGACCTCGCCAAGCTGGTGCTCCGGGTCGCCGAGTTCGACCCGCGGCTCGACCCGGTGCCGGCACCGCCCGGAGCGGTGGCGCGCCGGTGCCCCGACCTGTCCCGGCTGCGCGCGCTCACCGGCTACGAGCCGGTGGTGTCGCTGGAGGAGGGGGTGCGGCGCACCTTCGCCTGGTACCGCGACCGCTGGCCTCGCTAGCGGGGGTGGGAGGTCGGCGGCGGCGCGTCGCCGTCGGCCTCCCGTCCGGCGGACGGTCAGGGCCCCGCCAGGGCGGCGGCGACGCGCTCCGCGTAGCCGCGGGCCTCGGCGTCGTCCGCGTACCGGGTCCGGGGCCAGAAGAAGCCGCGCAACCCGTCGCCCTTGGTCCGCGGCACGACATGGGTGTGCAGGTGGGGGACCGACTGGGACACCTTGTTGTTCATGGCCACGAACGTCCCGCCCGAGCCCAGGCCGGCCTCCACCGCCACGGCGAGCCGCTGCACCAGCCGGAAGTAGCCGGGCAACGCCTCGGCCGGCAGGTCGGCCAGGGTCACCAGGTGGGTCCGCGGCACCACCAGCACGTGCCCCTTGAACACCGGCCGGGTGTCCAGGAACGCCACGCCGTCCGCCTCGTCGGCGACCCGGAACGCCGGCACCTCACCCGCCACGATCCCGCAGAACACGCACCCAGCCACCCCGCCAGGCTAGGCGCTGATGGCGGGTTCCACGCGGTGGGATCGGCGGGCGGACTAACGTCTCGGGAATGAGTCACGGCTTCGAGACGCTCGCCATCCACGCCGGTCAGGACCCGGAGGCCCGCACCGGCGCGGTGATCCCGCCGATCTATCAGACCAGCACCTACGCCCAGGACGCCGTCGGCGCGCCCCGGGAGGGCTACGAGTACAGCCGCTCCGGCAACCCCACCCGCGACGCGCTCCAGGAGTGCCTGGCCGCCCTGGAGGGCGGGCCGGTGGGGCTCGCCTTCGCCAGCGGCCTGGCCGCCGAGGACACCCTGCTGCGGACCGTCTGCAAGCCCGGGGACCACGTGGTGATCCCGGACGACGCGTACGGCGGCACCTACCGGCTCTTCGCCAAGGTGGCCGAGCGCTGGGGCCTCGACTACACGCCGGCCCGGGTCTCCGACCCGGACGCGGTGCGGGCGGCCATCCGCCCCGGCGCCACCCGGATCGTCTGGGTGGAGACGCCGACCAACCCGCTGCTCGGCATCGCCGACATCGCCGCGCTTGCCGCCGTCGCGCACGAGGCCGACGCGCTGCTGGTGGTCGACAACACCTTCGCCTCGCCGTACCTCCAGCAGCCGATCGCGTTCGGCGCGGACGTGGTGGTCCACTCGACCACCAAGTACATCGGCGGCCACTCCGACGTGGTCGGTGGCGCCCTGATCGCCGCGGACCGGGCGCTCGGCGAGGAGCTGCGCTACCACCAGAACGCGATGGGCGCCGTCAACGGCCCCTTCGACGCCTGGCTCACCCTGCGCGGCATCAAGACCCTCGGGGTACGCATGGACCGGCACTGCGACAACGCCGAGCGGATCGCCGCCTACCTGGACGGTCACGCGAAGGTCGCGCAGGTCATCTACCCGGGCCTGCCGGCGCACCCCGGTCACGAGGTCGCCGCCAAGCAGATGCGTCGCTTCGGCGGGATGATCTCCTTCCGTGCCGCGGGCGGCGAGGAGCACGCCGTGGAGATCTGCAACCGGGCGAAGCTCTTCGTGCTCGCGGAGTCGCTCGGCGGGGTCGAATCCCTGATCGAGCACCCGGGACGGATGACACACGCGAGCGCTGCCGGCTCGCCGCTTGAAGTTCCCGGCGATCTCGTGCGACTGTCTGTCGGCATCGAGACGGTCGACGACCTGCTCGCCGATCTGGAGCAGGCGCTGGGCTGACCGCTGGCTGGGGAGGATGGCCGTGCAGGACATCATGCCGACGACCTGGGTGGGGGCGACCGCGAAGCAGATCGCCCGCGGCGTACGCCGGGGTGACGTCTCCGCCACCCAGGTCGTGGCCGACCACCTGGACCACATCGCCCGTGCCGACGCCGAGCTGGCCGCGTTCCGCGCGGTACGCGGCGGCGAGGCGATCACCGAGGCGGAGAAGGTCGACGAGCAGGAGGATCTGGCCAACCTCCCCCTGGCCGGCGTGCCGGTCGCGGTCAAGGAGAACACCCCGGTCGCCGGCCTGCCGACGTGGAACGGGTCGGCCGCCGTGCGTACCCCTGTGGCGGAGGCCGACCACGAGGTGGTCCGGCGGCTGCGCGGCGCGGGCGCGGTGATCCTCGGCGTGACGCGGATGCCGGAGCTGGGCCTCTGGGCCCTCACGGACGACGAGACCGGGGTGACCCGCAACCCGTGGGACCCGGCGCGGACCCCCGGCGGCTCGTCCGGCGGCGCGGCCGCCGCGGTGGCCGCCGGGCTGGTGCCGATGGCGCACGGCAACGACGGCCTCGGCTCGATCCGTATCCCGGCGGCCTGCTGCGGTCTGGTCGGGCTCAAGCCGGGCCGGGGCGTGGTGCCCTGCCAGCTCGGCGCGGACGACTGGTTCGGCCTCACCGAGCACGGCGTGCTGACCGGCACGGTGGCCGACGCGGTGGTCGGCTTCTCGGTGCTGGCCGGGCGGCGTCCGGAGAAGCTGGTCCCGCCGCCGCGGCTGCGGGTCGGCGTCTCGCTGCGCTCCCCGGTGCGCGGCGTCTCGCCGGACGCGCCGAACCGGGACGCGGTCGCCGCCGCGGGCCGGCTGCTCGCCGCCGCCGGCCACGACACCGTCCCCGCCGACCCGGTCTACCCGACCCGGCTCGGCCTCCAGGGCATCGCCACCTGGTTCGCCGCGGCCGCCGCCGACGTGCAGGCCGCGGGCGTGGAGCGGCGCGGCCTCCAGCGGCGCAGCCGCCGGCACGTCGCGCTCGGCGAGTGGGCGCAGCGCCGGGGGTACGTGCGCGAGGCCGACCGCGCCGCCTGGCGCGACCGGTCGGTGAACTTCTTCGCCGACCACTCGGTCGACCTGCTGCTCACCCCGGCGCTGGCCGGCCCGCCGCCGGCGGCCGCCGGCTGGTCCGGCCGGTCCTGGGTGGCGAACATGAAGGCCAACATCGGGTACGCCCCGTACGCCGCGCCCTGGAACATCGCGGGGCTGCCCGCCATCGTGGTGCCGGTCGGCCGCCGCCCGGACGGCCTGCCGGTCGCCGTGCAGTTCGTCGGCCCGCCCGGCTCGGAGCTGCTGCTGCTCGGCGTGGCCGGCCAGTTCGAGATGCAGGCGCCGTGGCAGCGGCACGCCCCCGGCTATCCCCGGGTCGGGACGGGGTCGCCGGCCCGCGCATGATCGTCTAGCGTGTGCGCACCTCACGCACACCGGGACGGTCATCCATGCGCTGCCACACCTGCGGGGACGAGACATCCCCCGCCGACAATGAGTGCCAGAACTGCTACACGCCGCACGGCCAGCCCGCCCTCGCCCCGGGCGTGCCCACCTACTCGGTGCGCGGGATCGGCCTCGCCGCCTCCGTCGCGGTGGGCGCGACCGCGCTGCTCTACGCGTTGGTGGCACTCTTCCCGCTGGCCGGCGTCGTGCTGGCCGGCCGGGCGAGGGAGAGCCAGGACCCGGACGTGCTGCTCGGCGCCGTGCTGCTCGAGGTGGTGCTCTCGCTGCCGTTCCTGGTGGCCTACCTGACGGCCGCCGTACTGGTCATCATCTGGACCTGGCGGGCCCGGAAGAACCTGGATGCCTTCCCGGGTGCGCTTCCGCACCTCGGGACCGGCTGGGCGATCGCCGGCTGGCTGGTGCCGTTCGCCAACTTCGTGGTGCCCGCCCGGGTGGTCGCCAACCTCGCCCGGGACAGCCTCTGGAAGCGGTTCACCCCGGGGCTGGTCTGGATCTGGTGGGCCGCGTGGCTGGCCTTCAGCGTCGGGGAGCGCCTGGTCAGCCGGCGCGACGACCGGGCGTACGCCCGGCTGCCCGAGGAGCCCCGGTTCGACACCGAGTTCCGGTGGTATGCCGACTTCTACCGCGAGGCGCTCGGCTGGCACCTCATCCCGCTGGTCGCCTGCCTGACCGCCGCGGTGTCGGTGATCGTGCTGATCCGGCGCATCTCCGTGGCGCAGGAGCAGCGGATTGCTCTCGGCCGGCCTGCCTGGCCCGTCCCCGCCGGCTGGCCGGCGCCGGGCGTGCCGTTCGGGTACGCCCACCCGGCGCAGCCGGGAGTTGCGCCGTCACCGCAGGTGCCGGCGGAGCCGACCGTGGCGTCGCCGCAGGTTCCGCCGGGGTCGGGTGGCACGATCGGGGCATGACGGAACTGGTCGGTCTCGCCGACGTACAGGCCGCGCGGGAACTGCTCGCCGGCGTCACCCGCACCACCCCGCTGGAGCCGTCCCGGCCGCTCAGCGCCGCGCTCGGCGGGCCGACGTGGTTGAAGTGCGAGAACGTGCAGCGCGCCGGGTCGTACAAGGTCCGCGGCGCGTACGTGCGGATCTCCCGGCTCTCCCCGGAGGAGCGGGAGCGCGGCGTGGTCGCGGCGAGCGCCGGCAACCACGCCCAGGGGGTGGCGCTCGCCGCCGGCCTGGTCGGCGCGCACGCCACGGTGTTCATGCCGGTGAACGCGCCGCTGCCGAAGGTGGCCGCCACCAAGGGGTACGGGGCCCAGGTCGAGTTGGTCGGCAACACGGTGGACGAGTCGCTCGTCGCGGCGCAGACCTTCGCCGAGCGGACCGGGGCGGTGTTCATCCACCCGTTCGACCACCGGGACGTCATCGCCGGGCAGGGCACGGTGGCCCTGGAGATCCTCGAACAGTGCCCGGACGTGAAGACCATCGTGACCGGGGTGGGCGGCGGCGGGCTGATCTCCGGCCTGGCGGTGGTCGCCAAGGCGCTGCGCCCCGACGTACGCGTGATCGGCGTGCAGGCGGCGAGCGCCGCCGCCTTCCCGCCCTCGCTCAAGGCCGGCGAGCCGGTCCGGCTGCCCTTCTTCTCGACGATCGCCGACGGGATCGCGGTCGGCCGCCCGGGCGAGCTGACCTTCACCCACGTCCGCAAGCTTGTCGACGAGATCGTCACGGTCACCGAGGAGGACATCTCCCGGGCGCTGCTCATGCTGCTCGAACGCGGCAAGCAGGTGGTGGAGCCCGCCGGCGCGGTCGGCGTGGCCGCGCTGCTGGCGGGGGCCGTGGAGGTGCAGGCGCCGGTGGTGGCCGTGCTCTCCGGCGGCAACATCGACCCGCTGCTGATGCTGCGGGTGATCGAGCACGGGTTGGCGGCGGCCGGCCGCTACCTGCGGGTCACCGTCCGCTGCACGGACCGGCCGGGTCAGCTCGCCTCGCTGCTCAGCGAGATCGCCGAGCACCGGGCCAACGTGGTCGACGTGGTGCACCAGCGGGCCAACCCCCACTTGCGGCTCGGCGAGGTGGAGGTCGCGCTGTCGGTGGAGACCCGCGGTGTCGAGCACTCGGACACGCTGATCAGCGCCCTGCGGGCCAGCGGCTACCAGGTGGTCTTCGCGGGCGAGGGATGAGCACCGAGGACGCGACCGCCCCGGCCGGACGATGCCGGTCGGGGCGGTCGGGTGTTTCTGGCTCGGATCCGAGGAGCCTGTCAGCCTCGGTCGGGTCGGACCCGAGCCATCCGGCGCGGGTCCGGTTGGCGGCTAGCCGGAGAACGGCTCGAACTTGACGACCGTCACCTTGATGTCGGCCCCGCTGGGGGCCGTGTAGGTGCAGGTCTGGCCCGCCTTGCCGCCCAGGATCGCCTTGCCGAGCGCGGACTCGGGGCTGTAGACGGTGAGGTCGGTCGTGGAGGCGATCTCACGGGAGCCGAGCAGGAAGGTCTCCGTGTCGTCGGCGTCGTCGTCGAAGTAGATCGTGACGACCATGCCGGGCGACACCACGTCGGCGGTCGGGGCCTCGCCGACCTTGGCCGTGCGGAGCAGCTCCTTCAGGTAGAGGATGCGACCCTCGGCCTTGCCCTGCTCCTCGCGGGCGGCGTGGTAGCCACCGTTCTCCCGCAGGTCGCCCTCCTCCCGCCGGGCGTTGATCTCGGCGGCGATCACCGGTCGGTTGGCGATGTGCTCGTCGAGCTCGGCCTGCAGGCGGTCGTACGCGTCCTGGGACAGCCAGGTGGCGGGCGCCTCGTTGTCATTGGTGGACACAGGCGATCTCCTCGTTGGTGCGGACTGGCTGACAGGTGAACTACCAAGTTACCAGTGCCGGCCACGTCAGGGTGTCGCTGATCACCCCGGGTGCCGGCGGTCGGACCCGGGGTACGCGTGCCGGCGGCTCGCCGGCTTCCGGCTCAGCCGGCCGCTCGGCAGCGCAGCACCTCGCCGATGAAGGGTCGGGCCGTGGTCGGCACCTCCTGCCGGGTCCGGACGTGCCGTTCGCCGGGCGGGGCGGTCACGGTGGTCTCGACGTGGCCCACCTCGGCGCCGTCGTGGGAGCGCGCCCGCAGCAGGCAGGTCGCCGAGCCGCCCTCGGGGACGGTGACCCGGAACTCGACCACGACGCGCGAGTCGGTGATTCCCGTGTAGGTGATCACCTCGGCGCGGTAGTCCGGGTCGCCGTACTGGCCGTAGAGCTTCACGGAGAGCAGCCCGAGGAGCGCGAGCAGGAGGGCCCCCACCAGCACGAGCAGGAGCGGACGGCGGCGCCCCGGCTCCCGGCGGCGGCCGTAGCGGCCGGGCGGGAAGACCGGTGCACCCGGTGCGATTGTGGCGTGCGTCTCGCTCACCGGCGGGTATCTCCTGGCGTTGTTGTCGGCGGCATCGGCAAGAATGGCAGAGTCCATCTTCCCAGCCCGGCGCTGAGCCAAGGATGGCAGGTCGGCCCCGCCGCCGACCGGCCAGCACGGGGGCTTTCGCGGGCGCGGGGGGAGATTCCGGCAGGTCAGCCGGGCGGGCCCGGGTGGGCCGGGCCCGGCGGGCACAGACGAGGAGCGCCGAAGGTGGCAGAGCAGCTGCGGCTCATGGCGGTGCACGCCCATCCCGACGACGAGTCGAGCAAGGGCGCCGCCACCATGGCGAAATACGTCGCCGAGGGGGTGGATGTCCTGGTCGTCACGTGCACGGGTGGCGAGCGGGGCAGCGTGCTCAACCCCAAGATGGACCGGCCCGACGTGTGGGCCAACATCGGCGACATCCGCCGCGCCGAGATGGACGCGGCCCGCGCCATCCTCGGCATCGAGCAGGCGTGGCTCGGTTTCGTCGACTCCGGCCTGCCCGAGGGTGACCCGCTGCCGCCGCTGCCGGACGGCTGCTTCGCGCTGGAGGAGGTCGACGTCGCGGCCGCCCCGCTGGTGCGGCTCATGCGCCAGTTCCGCCCGCACGTCGTCACCACGTACGACGAGGAGGGCGGCTACCCGCACCCCGACCACATCATGACCCACAGGGTGACAGTGGCCGCCTTCGAGGCCGCCGGCGACCCGGACCACCACCCGGAGCTGGGCGAGCCGTGGCAGCCGCTCAAGCTCTACTACGACGTGGGCTTCTCGCGCGCCAAGATCATGGCGCTGCACGAGGCGATGCTGGCCGCCGGCCTGGAGTCGCCGTACGGCGAGTGGATGAAGCGCTGGGAGGACCGCCCCGACAAGGGCGAGCGGATCACCACCCGGGTCGAGTGCGCCGAATACTTCCCGGTCCGCGACGACGCGCTGCGTGCCCACGCCACCCAGATCGACCCGGACGGGTTCTGGTTCCAGGTGCCGATGGACCTCCAGCAGCGCGCCTGGCCCACCGAGGACTTCCAGCTCGCCCGCTCGATGGTCGACAGCCCGCTGCCCGAGTCCGACCTCTTCGCCGGGGTGCGCGAGACGTGCCATGCCCGCTGATTTCCCGGCGGGCTACGCTGGTCGTCAGCCGCACATCGGAGGAACACCATGCTGACCACCGCCCAGGTGCTCGCGGAGAACAACTTCGGTGACACCCGCACGGGTGGTCTGGCCGGCCCGATGGGCCTCTTCCTCATCGTGCTGCTGGCCACCGCCACCGTCCTGTTGATCCGCAACATGAACGCCCGGCTGCGCCGGCTGCCCGACCGGTTCCCCCAGCAGGCCGGGCCGGCCGAGCCGGGCCGGGCCGACTCGACAGTCGCCGATCCGACAGACGGGACCGCCCCGCAGGAATCCCCGACGAACGCGCCCAACGGCTCCCAGCAGCGCCGGAACGGCTGAACAGCGCGTGAATCACGCCGAAGCCGGTCGTCCACCCCTGTTGCGACCACCGGCTTTGGCTTAGCCTTCCGCCGGGGGGACCGTAAAGGCCCCGAGCCGTGCGCGGAAGGGGGGCGCCGATGTCGATGGCAGCAACAGCCCCCGACCGTGCCCTCCGGCCGCCGTCCGACGGGGTGGGCCCGTGACCTCCGGCCGGGCCGGCCAACCCCCCGATGAGCGGGGCCCGCGCGGCACGCCGGTCGGCGTTCTGCTGCTGACCGCCGCCGTCGCCGTCACCGCCCTGGCGGCCGCCGTGGTCGGCCTGACCGTTCCCGCGCACCTGCCGCCGGACGACCCGCTGCCCGGATTCGTCCGGTTCGGCGTCGCCGTCGTCGCGTTCGCCGTGGCACAGCTCGCCCGGCTGCGCTTCCGCACCGCATCCGGCATGGTCAGCATCACCTGGGGCGAGGCGGCCCTCGTCGTCTGCCTCTACCTCGTGCCGGCCGGCTGGCTGCCGGCCGCGGCCCTGCTCGGCACGGGGGCCGCGTGGACCGCCATGTCCCTGGTCACCGACCGCCGGCCCGCATTGGAACTGGTCCGGATCGCCGGTTCGCTCACCGCCGCCACCGCGCTCGCCGCGGCGGTCGCCAGCGCGCTCGGCCAGCCGCTGCTCGCCGCGCCCACCCCGGAGCTGGCCCTCGCGCTCACCGCCGGCGCGGTGGCCTACCTGCTCACCAGCGCCTGGCTGGGCGGCGCCGGCCTCGCCCTGCTGCACGGCATCCCCATCGGCCCGCCGCTGCTCGCCGCGCTCCGCGGCAAGCTGCTCATGTTCGTGGGCAACGTGGCGGTCGGCCTGGTCGTGGTCACCCTGCTGGAGCTGGACGCGCGCTGGCTGCTGCTCCTGCCGCCGCCGCTCTGGCTGCTCCAGCAGACCTACCGGCACCGCCTCCGGGCCGACCAGGAGCGGCGCACCTGGCGGGCGTTCGCCGAGGCCACCGCCGCGCTCAACCAGCTCGACGAGCGGGGCGTGGCGACCGCCGCCGTGACCGGGGCGCTCACCCTGTTCGGCGCCGAGCTGGTCGAGGTGGACGTGGCCCGGGGCGACGGCCGCTGGCGCCGCTACCGGGCGGACACCGGCGCCCAGGTGCGCGACCGCGAGGTGGAACCCCCGTCGGCCACCGGGTCCGGCGAGCACGAGCTGGTCCGGCGGCTCGCCGTGGGCAGCGCCGAGGTCGGCCAGCTGCGGGTCCGGTTCCCCCGCTCCGCCCCGCCCACGGCCCGGGAACGGGACGGCGTCGCGGCGTTCGGCGACGCGCTGGCCGCCGCCCTGCACGACGCCGCGACCCACCGCGAGCTGCGGCTGGTCACCGCCCGCTCGTCGTACGAGGCCGTGCACGACCAGCTCACCGGGCTGCTCAACCGGGCCGCCCTGCTGGCCAAGGGCGACCAGGCGCTGCGGCAGCGCGCCCACGACCACCCGGTGGCGCTGCTGCTGCTCGACATCAACCAGTTCAAAGAGGTCAACGACACGCTGGGGCACGCGGCCGGCGACCAGCTGCTGCGGCTGGCCGCGAACCGGCTGGCCACCATGACCCGTCCGGGCGACCTGCTCGGCCGGCTCGGCGGCGACGAGTTCGCCCTGCTGCTCACCACGGTCCCGGTGGTCGACGACCGGGCGGCCCCGCTGGCGTACGCGCTGCGGCAGGCCCGGGAGATCGCCGAGCGGCTGGCCGCGCCGACCGAGGTGGCCGGGGTGCGCATGTCGGTCGAGGTGGCGGTGGGTGTGGTGGTCGCCGACGCGGGCACCGCCGACCTGACGGAGCTTCTGCGCCGGGCCGACATCGCCATGTACCAGGCGAAGGAGGGCGGCGGCAGCGTCGCCGCGTACGACAGCTCGCGCGACGCCGCGAGCACCGACCACCTGGCGCTGCTCGCGGAGCTGCGGGAGGCCCTGGAGGCCGACGACCAGCTCGTGCTGGCGTTGCAGCCGGCGGTGGACCTGGCCACCGGCGCCCCGACCGGGGTGGAGGCGCTGATCCGCTGGCGGCACCCGCGTCGGGGCTGGCTCGGCCCGGCGGACTTCATCCGCCCGGTGGAGAACAGCGAGCAGCTCGGCAGCTTCACCCGCTACGTGCTGGACAAGGCCCTGGCGGTGGCAGCCGGTTGGGCACGCGAGGGGCTGGACATCCCGATCTCGGTGAACCTGTCGGCGCGCAGCCTGCTCGACCCGCGGCTGCCGGCCGAGATCGGCGAGGCGCTGCGCCGGCACCAGGTGCCGCCGCACCGGCTGGTGCTGGAGATCACCGAGACGGTGGTGATGAGCGAGCTGGAGGTCATCGACGAGGTGCTGGCCACCCTGCGCGCCATGGGTGTGCAGCTCGCGGTCGACGACTTCGGCACCGGGTTCTCCTCGCTGACCTTCCTCACCCGGATCGCGGTGGACGAGTTGAAGGTGGACCGTTCCTTCGTGATCCGGATGGCCGACTCGCCGGAGGCCGCCGCGATCGTGCGTACCACCGTCGGGCTCGCGCACGAGCTGGGGCTGCGGGTGGTGGCCGAGGGCGTGGAGACCGCCGAGCAGCGGACCGCCCTGGCCGAGCTGGGCTGCACCGCCGCCCAGGGCTACCACTTCTTCAAGCCGATGCCGGCGGACAAGATCGGGGCGGTGCTGGGGTCGCTGCGGGACACCGCGCGCGGCAACGTCCTCCCGTTCCGCGCCGACGGCGCCTCCTGACCGTTCCAGGCCCTGCTGCCGTCCCACGGAGGGCGGCCGTCCCGCGCCGCCGGGGCCGATTCGCCACGGCGGCGCGGGACGGCCGGTCGCCGGTTCAGCCGCGGGGCAGCACGTCGTCGAGGACGCTGGGCAGGGTCGCCCAGTCGGCGGAGGCGATGCTGGCGTGCTTCCGGGCCAGCTCGGCCACCCGGGCCGCCGCCGCGCCGGCGTCGCCAGTGCCGACCGCCGGTGGGACGTTCTGCGCGTCGGTCATCACCAGCAGGTAGTGGTTGGCGTCGTACCAGGCGGTGTCGATGCCGCCGGTGACGTACGCGGTGGCGTCGCCGTCGAAGAGCACGAACCACTGCCGCAGGCTCGCGTCGGCGTACCGGATGCGCGGGTCGCCGGCCTGCGCCCGGTGCACGGCCGGGAAGGCGCGGGCCGTGCCCAGCGTGCCGGCCGCCGCGAGGCCGGCCAGGTGGCGGGCGTACTCGACGTCGGTCCAGAGCATGTCGGTCGGGTTGCCCTCCTCGACCGTGCCAGGGATCAGCTCGACGATCACCCGGCCGGCGAGCTGGGCGCGGCTGGGCCAGGCGTCGGCGCGCGCGGCGGCGTCCAGGCCGGCGTGACCGCCGAGCAGGTCGGCCGGGCGGAACACCCGGTCGCCGAGCCGGGCGGCCAGCACCGCGTCGAGCTGAGCCGGCCCCTGCCCGGTACGGCCGCTGAAGCCCGTCTTCAGCTCCAGCTTGAGCACCAGCGGGCCGGCGTCGGGGTGCGCGCCCAGCCAGAGCCGGATGTCGTCCAGGCAGTGCTCCAGGTTCCGGTTCCGGGTGCCGGTGTAGAGCTGGGCGGCGCTCGTTGCGGCCACGCAGTTGTTGTCGTTGCCGAGCGGGTTGGAGTGGCTGACCCGCCACTGCCGGGTCAGCACGTCCGGCCAGACGTCCAGCTCGATGAGCCCGGGCCGGGCGTCGAGCGCCTGGGCCAGGTAGGGGTAGGTGCCGCGCTCGTACGCGTTGTGGATCCCGACGCCGGTGGTGGCGGAGAAGCGGGTCTCCGGCGGGACGTCGGCCGACGCGGTGCCGGGGGCCAGCACGGATCCGGCGAGGGCGGCGAGGGCGAGCAGGGTGGGGAGTCTGCGCATGAACCGTCTCCTTCGGACGGCCCGGCGGCGCCGGGCATGCGCTGATTCAGATCAACAAAGATGAATATCGGAAGGACGGACCGTGTCCCTCGGTCGCGTCACCGACACCGGCCCGGACGGGGCAGCGGAACCGGCGGCCGTTTCCTAACCTCGTGGCATGGCGGCGCACGACCTGCGTCGCACTTCATGTCCAACTACGGGGGAGGACACATGATCCGTTCCTGGCGGCGGCCCCTGCTAGCCGCAGCCCTGTCCCTCACCGCCGGCATCGCCGGCCTGGCCGTCGCCACGCCGGCCCAGGCCGATACGCCCCAGACCTGGTCCTTCAGCGTCGCGGGCGAGCCGGGCGACGTGATCACCGGCGGCGGCTCCTACTCGTACAGCAGCACCGAGCCCGTGCCGGGCGAGGAGATGAACGCCTGGGGCAGCGAGGACCGACGGAGCTTCGGGCTCGAACTCTTCGGCGAACTCGACAACCTCTGGCGCCTCACCCTCGCGGCCCCGACCGGCGAGGTCCTCAAGGCCGGCGACACCTACCAGAACGTCGGCCACGCGATCGGCGACGGCGCCGGGATCTCCTTCTACAACAACTCCTGGCGGGGCTGCGCCGAGAGCACCGGCTCGTTCACCGTGCAGGACGTGTCCTGGGGGCCCTACGGCTACCTGGAGCGGTTCGACGCGACCTTCGAGTACCGGTGCGAGGGTGCCCCCGGCGGTTCCCGCGGCGAGGTGCACATCGGCAACCCGCCGCCGTTGCCTCCGCTCGACGCCACCGTCACGGTCAACCCGACGGCCAGCGTCGACAGCAAGGGCATCGCCACCGTGCGCGGCACGCTGACGTGCACCCGGGCGGACACGCTGAGTGTGGACGGCCAGCTGAGCCAGCAGCAGAAGAAGGCGGGCCTGGTCACCGCCTGGTACTCCACCTCGGTCCCGTGCACCCCGGGCCAGGAGGTGCCCTGGTCGGCCAGCACCTACCCGGCCGACCTCCGCTTCGAGCGCGGCACGGCCCAGGCCGTCACCGAGGTGCCCATCCGGGACTTCGTCTACTGGCGCGAGTTCACGGTGACCGACACCTCGACGGTCACCCTCACCCGCTGACGGGTCGGCCGGGCCGGGAAATCATCCCGGCCCGGCCGTCCTGCTCGCGCCGCACGGTCGTCCCGCGCTCGATATGGTCGTCGGGTGAACCGACTCGCCGACGCCACCTCGCCCTACCTGCTCCAGCACGCCGACAACCCGGTCGACTGGTGGCCCTGGTGTGACGAGGCGTTCGCGGAGGCGAAGCGGCGCGACGTGCCGGTGCTCATCTCGGTCGGCTACGCGGCCTGCCACTGGTGCCACGTGATGGCGCACGAGTCGTTCGAGAACGAGGGCGTCGCCCAGCTCATGAACGACGACTTCGTCTGCGTGAAGGTGGACCGGGAGGAACGGCCCGACGTCGACGCCGTCTACATGACCGCCACCCAGGCGATGACCGGGCAGGGCGGCTGGCCCATGACGGTGTTCGCCACCCCGGACGGCACCCCGTTCTTCTGCGGCACCTACTTCCCGCGGGCCAACTTCGTCCGGCTGCTCGGCTCGGTCGCCACCGCCTGGCGGGACCAGCGCGAGGCGGTGCTCAAGCAGGGCGCCGCCGTAGTCGAGGCGATCGGCGGCGCGCAGGCCGTGGGCGGCCTGACCGCCCCGCTCACCGCCGAGCTGCTGGACGCCGCCGCCGACCAGCTCGCCACGGAGTACGACGAGACGAACGGCGGCTTCGGCGGCGCCCCGAAGTTCCCGCCGCACATGAACCTGCTCTTCCTGCTCCGGCACCACCAGCGCACCGGCTCGACCCGGAGCCTGGAGATCGTCCGGCACACCTGCGAGGCGATGGCCCGCGGCGGCCTGCACGACCAGCTCGCCGGCGGCTTCGCCCGCTACTCGGTGGACGGACACTGGACGGTGCCGCACTTCGAGAAGATGCTCTACGACAACGCCCTGCTGCTGCGGGTCTACACCCAGCTCTGGCGGCTCACCGGGGACCGGCTGGCCCGGCGGGTGGCCCGCGACACGGCCCGCTTCCTCGCCGACGAGCTGCACCGGGCCGGCGAGGGATTCGCGTCGGCGCTGGACGCCGACACCGAGGGCGTCGAGGGCCTCACCTACGTCTGGACCCCGGCCCAGCTCGTCGAGGTGCTGGGCGAGGAGGACGGCCGGTTCGCCGCCGACCTGTTCGGCGTGACCGAGCAGGGCAACTTCGAGGGCGGCACGAGCGTGCTCCGGCTGGCCCGCGACGTGGACGACGCCGACCCGGAGGTCCGCGCCCGCTGGCAGGAGGTGGTCGGACGGCTGCTCGCCGCCCGGGACACCCGCCCCCAGCCCGCCCGCGATGACAAGGTGGTGGCCGCCTGGAACGGTCTCGCCATCACCGCGATCGCCGAGTTCCAGCAGGTCGCGGCGCTCTACGCGTCCCCCGACGACGAGGACGCCAACCTCATGGAGGGCGTCACCATCGTGTCCGACGGGGCGATGCGGGACGCGGCCGAGCACCTGGCGGCCGTGCACGTGGTGGACGGCCGGCTGCGCCGCGTCTCCCGGGACAAGGCCGTCGGCGAGCCGGCCGGCGTGCTGGAGGACTACGGCTGCGTGGCCGAGGCGTTCTGCGCGCTGCACCAGCTCACCGGCGAGGGGCGCTGGCTGACCCTGGCCGGTCAGCTCCTCGACGTGGCGCTGGCCCGGTTCGCCGCACCGGACGGCGGCTTCTACGACACCGCCGACGACGCCGAGCGCCTGGTCACCCGGCCGGCCGACCCGACCGACAACGCCACCCCGGCCGGCCGCTCGGCGATGGTCGCGGCGCTCGTCGCGTACGCGGCCCTGACGGGTCACGCCCGCTACCGGGAGGCGGCCGAGGCGGCGCTGTCGACGGTCGCGCCGATCGTCGCTCGGCACGCCCGGTTCACCGGCTACTCGGCCACGGTCGGCGAGGCGCTGCTCTCCGGGCCGTACGAGATCGCGGTGGTCACCGACGACCCGGTGGGCGACCCGCTGCTGGCCACCGCGCTCCGGCACGCCCCGCCCGGGGCCGTGGTGGTGGCGGGCCGCGCCGACCAGCCCGGTGTGCCGCTGCTGGCCGACCGTCCGGCGCTGGGCGGGCGGCCCACCGCGTACGTCTGCCGTGGGTTCGTCTGCGACCGGCCGGTCACCACCGTCGATGATCTGGTCGCCCGGCTCGGCTGACGGTCACGGCCAGAGCAGGTCGCGGCTCCACCCGTCGGCGTCCCGCCGGTACCGCAGCCGGACGTGCCGGCGCTCCCGGTCGGCCTGCCAGAACTCGACGCTCGCCGGCGTCACCGAGTAGACCGTGTGCCCCTCGGCGACCAGACCGGGATCGGCGGCCAGCCGGGCCCGCACTTCGGCCAGCTCCCGGTCCAGCTCGGCGCGGTCGGCGAGGACGGCGCTCTGCCGACCGGCCAGGGTCGCGATCCGCGAGCCCTCCGGCCGGGCCAGGAAGTCCCGCCGGGAGACGGCGGGGTCGGCGGGCCGGGCGGTGCCGCGCACCCGGACCTGCCGGCCCTGCTCCCGCCAGTGGAAGCCGAGCGCGACCAGGGGGTTGCCGGCGATCTGTCTCCCCTTGGCGCTGGTGGCGGTGGTCGCGAAGTGCCAGCCCTCGACGTTCAGGTCCTTGAGGATCAGTACCCGCACGTCGGGCGCGCCGCCGGCGTCGACCGTCGCGACCGTCATGGCGTGCGGCTCGTCCACCCCGGCGGCGACCGCTCCGGCGAGCCAGTCGGCGAAGAGGGCGGTGGGTTCCGCCGGTACGTCGGTCGGGTCGAAGGACGGCATGTCGTGGGCGAGCACCGGCAGGCCGCGGAGCAGATCGCGGGTCGTCATGCGGTGATCATCCCAACCGGGCCGGGTGCGGGTCCGGACCACCTCGCCCGGGTCCGGCCCTCGGGACCGCCGCCCGCCGCCGCCCCGATAGGCTGGCGGCGCTATGGATTCCCGTACCGGACTGCCTGTCGTCGGAATGGTGGGCGGTGGCCAGCTGGCCCGGATGACCCACCAGGCCGCCATCGCCCTCGGCCAGTCGCTGCGCGTGCTCGCGCTCGCCCCGGACGACGGCGCCGCCCTGGTCGCCGCCGACGTCCAGTACGGCGACCACACCGACCTGGCCGCCCTGCGCACCTTCGCCAAGGGCTGCGACGTGGTCACCTTCGACCACGAGCACGTGCCCAACGCGCACATCCGCACCCTGGCCGAGGAGGGTGTGAAGCTCTTCCCGCCGGCCGAGGCGCTGGTGCACGCTCAGGACAAGCGGGTGATGCGCGAGCGGCTCGGTGAGCTGGGCGCGCCGAATCCGGCCTGGCGCCCGGTGGAGGCCCCGGCCGACCTGGTGGCGTTCGGCACGGAGACCGGCTGGCCGGTGGTGCTCAAGGCCGCCCGCGGCGGCTACGACGGCCGGGGCGTCTGGATGGTGGACGACGCCATCGCGGCCGCCGAGCTGGCCACCACCCTGCTGGCCGGCGGCACCCCGCTGATCGTCGAGGAGCGGGTGGCGCTGCGCCGGGAGCTGGCCGTGCAGGTGGCGCGCTCGCCGTTCGGGCAGGTCGCCGCGTACCCGGTGGTGGAGACGGTGCAGCGGGACGGCATCTGCGTCGAGGTGCTCGCCCCGGCGCCCGACCTGCCGGAGGAGCGGGCGGTGGCCGCGCAGCAGCTCGCCATCGACCTGGCCACCGCGCTCGGCGTGGTCGGCCTGCTCGCGGTGGAGCTGTTCGAGACCCCCACCGGGCTCGTGGTGAACGAGCTGGCCATGCGGCCGCACAACTCCGGGCACTGGACGATCGAGGGGGCGCGAACCTCCCAGTTCGAGCAGCACCTGCGGGCCGTGCTCGACTACCCGATGGGGGACACCTCGCTCACCGCGCCGGTCGTGGTGATGGCCAACGTGCTCGGCGGCGAGCCCGGTGGCATGTCGATCGACGAGCGGCTGCACCACCTCTTCGCCGCGGAGCCGGGGGCCAAGGTCCACCTCTACGGCAAGCAGGTGCGCCCGGGCCGCAAGATCGGGCACGTCACGGTGCTCGGCGACGACCTGGACGACGTACGGGCCCGGGCCGCGCGTGCGGCCCGCTGGCTGCGGGAAGGACACGAATGAGCACCGTCGGGCTGATCATGGGCAGCGACTCGGACTGGCCCACCATGCGGGCCGCCGCCGAGGTGCTCGACGAGTTCGGGGTGCCCTACGAGGTCGGCGTGGTGTCGGCGCACCGCACCCCGGTCAAGATGATCGAGTACGGCCGGTCGGCCGCCGACCGCGGCGTCAAGGTGATCATCGCCGGGGCGGGCGGCGCGGCGCACCTGCCGGGCATGGTCGCCTCGGTGACGCCGCTGCCGGTGATCGGCGTGCCGGTGCCGCTGAAGTATCTCGACGGCATGGACTCGCTGCTCTCCATCGTGCAGATGCCGGCCGGCGTGCCGGTGGCCACGGTGTCGATCGGCAACGCCCGCAACGCGGGGCTGCTCGCCGTGCGCATCCTGGGCGCCTCCGACCCGGCGCTGCGCGACCGGATGGCCGCCTACCAGGCCAGCCTGGAGGACCTGGTGGCCGAGAAGGAAGCCACCCTCCGCGCCTCAATCGGCTGAACCCGCGCGGACCCGGCGTCACGGCCAGGACCATCGCGCGGAGCCGGCGTCCTCTGCCCGCCCTCGACGGCGAGCGCCCACCCCTCCGGTTTCACCTCATCCCGCGGAGGGCCGTCTGGAGTCGTTCCTGAGCGCGGCGGCGGCGCTCGTTGCTCGCGCCGAGCACCAGCAGGACGAAGCCGACCGGGATCAGCACCAGCCACGGGCCGAGGCTGAACAAAGCGTGCACCGCGGCGACAGCGGTGACCGTGGCGCCCACGATCACCGGCGCCTGCTGCCGGCTCGTCGAGCCGAAGATCAGCACCGCGACGGCGCCGAGCAGCAGCAGCACCTGGCGCAGCATGCTGGACTCGGTGGCCAGCACGATCGCCAGCGTCGGGAGGAACGCGGCGACCAGCGCCGGCCCGTACGCCACCCAGCTCGACAGGTCGGGCCGGTGGCGCAGTTGCAGCACCCCGACGATGAGGGCGAGCAGCGCGAACGGCAGCGTGTACGCCTCCGGTAGCGCCACGTCGGCCGTCCGCATGAGGATCCACCAGGCGCTGATCTCGCAGATCACCACCGCCCAGAACAGCACGTTCCGCTCCACCGGCCGCCGGCCCGGGCGGCTGGCCGCCACCCCGAGTACCGCGCCCCAGGCGGCCAGCAGCGCGGCGATGTGCCGGGGCGAGTCGTACGCCAGGGCCAGCGCGATGAGCGCCGCGGCGTGGCCGCTCCACTCGACGGTGGCCGCCTCCCGGTACGCCTCGGGCCGGCGCAGCCGGGGGAGGGCGGTGGCGAAGACCTGGAGCGCCGCCCCGACGGCCAGCACCCCGAACGCGGACCAGACCGGGGCGAGCCCGGCCACCAGGCCGAGGGTGAGCACGAAGAGCTGGGCCATCAGCGAGGCGAACAGCCAGCCGAGGATGCGGGCCCGCTGGGTGGTGCCGAAGAGCGCGGCGACCGTGCCCACGCCGACCGCGCCGCCCAGCGTGAACAGGGTCAGCTCCCGGGTGGCGAGGCTGCCGGCGAGCCCGGCGTTGCCGGCGGCCAGCCCGATGGCGAACACCAGCACCCGGGCCACCCGGATCGAGCGGGCCGGTTCGGCGAGCGCGGGCGGTGGGGTGAGTGCCAGCCCCAGCATCGACACGGTGAAGACGGCCAGCCCGGCCGTCGCGGTCACCGGCCAGCCTCGGCCGAGCGCCACCGGCGTGATGAGCAGCGTGAGCGCCGCGCCCGGCAGGATCACCGGCACGGCCCGGGACCGCCGGCCGCCGCTGAACCCGGTGGCGGCGAGCGCCGCCGTCGCGGTGAGCAGCAGCGCGGTGAGCACGTGTGTGGGATCCACCGCCTCGGGCGGCGGGGTGAGCAGGTCCGGCGGCGGACCCTGCCAGACCCGGGACAACACCTGGAGCGGCTCGACCAGCGCCACGACCAGCGCCGGCGCCAGGGTCGCCAGGGCCAGGGCGGTGGGCAGCGCCGCCGCGGCGAGCGCACCGGCCGCCGGGCTGACCCGCCAGCGCAGCTCGGTGGGGTCGTCCGGCGCCCGGCGCAGCGCCCCGTTGAGCAGCACCGACCAGCGGCGGACCGGTTGGGCCGAGCCGACCGGTGGGACGGTGGCGGCCCGGATCAGCTCGGCGAGCACGCCGAGCAGCGCCGCCGCGGCGGCGTACACGCCGGCGGGGAGGTGGGTGATCACGGCGGCGGCCGCGCTGACCGTCGCACCGCCGACCACTGCCACGCTCGCGTAGGGAAGGTACTGCGGCACCTGCCGGCGGACCGCCGCCACCGCGGCCAGGCCGATGCTGGACGCGGCCAGCGCGGCCGTGAGCACCACCTGCGGGGGCCGGCCGTACTCGGCGGCCAGTGCGGCCACCGCCCCGGGCAGGGCGAGCAGGGCGGCCCCGGCCGCCGCGCCGCCGACCTGCACGAGGTGTGGCGGCATCCCCTCGGTGCGGACGTCCTCGACCAGGCCCGGCGTGAGCGCCCGGGCCAGGGCGGCCACCGTCACGCCGATGAGCGCGATGCTGCCCAGCGCCAGCGCGGTGGTCCACGGGCGGACCAGCCCGGCGCCGGCGGCGTGCAGGGCGACCACCCCGGCCACCGTGGCCCGGGACAGCGCGGCCCGCGGGTCGGCCGCGGCCACCGCCGCCATCCCGAAGACGGTGGCGACCATGGCGCCCACCAGCACCGGGGACCACCAGGGCAGGTCGAACGCGGCCGGCGCGCCGATCGTGGCGAGCACGGCGGCCGCGCCGGAGACGTCGTACTTCCAGGGCGGCGGCAGCAGGATGCCGGCGGCCACGGCCAGCAGCGCCAGCGCGACCGGCGCCTGCCAGGTCGACCCGCCGGTCGGCGCGGCCGGCCAGCCGCTCAGGTCGCCGGCCCAGATGGGACCCGGCGTGGCGAGCACGCCGACCCCGCCGCGCAGCGCGCTCCAGGCCGCGATGAGACCGATCAGCGTGCCGCCGACGGCGATGCCGAGGACCGGTCCGCGCCGCCACTCCTCGGGCATGGCCCGGGCGGCGACGGCGACGAGGGTCACCAGCGCGGCGGCCACCACGAGCTGCCCGCCGGGGGCCAGCACGGCGGCGATCCGGGCCAGGGTGGCGATGAGCGCCACCGTGGTCGCGGCGAGGGCGAGGTCGGAACCGTCGAGGGACAGGTCGGCGCGGCGGCCGGCGTCGATCCGGGGGGCCAGCGCGAGCAGCGCGGCGGCCACCAGCAGCAGCCCGCCCACCCAGGCGTCGGCGGTGGTGGCGCCGGGCGCGCCGAACCCGGCCGCCGCGACCGCCACGGCACCCAGCACGGTGCCGAGCGCGTGCGGCACGCTGAGGTGCCGCTGCGCCACCTGGACGAGGGCGGCGTAGCCCAGCGTGACGCAGACGCCGAGGAAGCTCGCCGCGAGGATCGGGACGGTGACCTCGCGCAGGTTCGCCGGGGTGAGGGTCGGCGCGGTCGGCACCGTGGCGGCGACGAACGCGGCCACCGCGCCCGGGAACGCGAACGCGGCCCCGCCGGCCGCCCAGGCGCAGACGGTGTCCGCGGCGGCCGCGGCGATCCGGACCCGCGGCGCCAGCGAGACCAGCGCGCCGGCCAGGAACAGCAGGGTCAGCGCGGCGGCCGTGAGCGCGGGCCGGGCGAGCGCGGCGCCGGCCCCGATCAGCCCCAGCCCGGCGGCGGTCACCGAGTGGGCCACCGCGGCACGCTCGGTGCCGGCGGTGAGCCCGAGCACGCCGATGGCCACCGCGGTCAGCAGCATCGGCCAGCAGGCGGTGGCCCAGCCGAGCCCGAGCGAGGCCGGCACGGCGAGGGCGGTCAGGGCCGCCCCGACGACCGCGAACTCCCGCCGGATCTCCGCGGGCAGGGCGACCACCGCGGCGATGGTGAGCAGCAGCGCGCTGGCGGCGAGCTGCCAGCCGGTCGGGCCGACCGCCGCCGCCAGTTCGGCGTGCCACCCGCTGAGGTCCGCCGACCAGGCGGGCAGCGCGGCGCGGACCGGCGCCAGTCCGGCGCGCAGCGCGCCGCCGGCCACCACCAGGCCGCTGACCGTGAGCGCGACCGCCGAGGCGAGCTGCGGCCCCCGCCGGGCCGCCTCCGGTACGCCCCGGACCGCGAACCCGGTGAGCGCGATGACCGCGGCGATGAGCAGCAACGACCGGCCGGGGAAGGCCACCGACGCGACCCGGCCCAGCGCGCCGATCACCGCGAGGGTCACGATGCCGGCGCCCACGTCCGGCAGCGGCGGCCGGCGCAGCACGAGCGTCCCGGCGAGCCCGACCAGCGCGGCGAGCAGCAGGACGGCGCCCGCCGCGGCGGCGGCCGGCACGGTGGCGGCGCGCAGCAGGGCGGTGACCGCGTACGCCAGGGCGACGGCCACCGCCGCCCCGTGCAGCACCCAGGTCAGCTCGCGCAGCCACGGCACCGGGCGCGCCGGCGGGACCGGCTCCGCGCCGGGCGGCGGCTCGGCGCCGAGCACCTCGGCGGACTCCTCCGGGTCCGACTCGGGCCGGTCGTCGGCGGCGCGCTGCCGGGGCGGGGCGGGCTCCGGGGGCGGGATCGGCAGGTCCCGCCGGACGGGGCGTTCGAGCACCACCGCCGAGCGGGCCAGCGCGAGGTCGACCACGGCCACCACGGTGAGCACCAGCGCCCACCCGGCCGGCCCGGTGATCCGCTCGTACGCCAGCAGCGGCAGCACCGGCTGGGCGGCCAGCACGGTGGCGAAGCGGGGCGCCCGCAGGCCGGTCCCGTACGCGTACCCGAAGGCGACCGCGGTGGTGACCAGGAAGATCGACCCGGAGAAGGCGGCGCCGGAGGTGCCGCCGCCGATGCGGTCGACGGCCCAGAGCGCGTAACCGGCCAGCGGCACCAGCAGCAGGCCCACCGCGGCGATGGTCTCGGCGGTCGAGGTGAGCCCGCGCCGGGCCAGCACCGGCGGGGCGAGCAGCATCAGCACCGTGGCGACCAGCAGCACACCGAGCCGGGCCAGCGCGTCCATCGAGCTGGTGGCGACGGCGGCGAAGACCACCGCCGCGACGCCGAGCAGCAGCGCGCCGAGCCCGAGGGGGATGTTCTGCACCTCCCGCGAGGACGCCTCCGGCGGGTGCTCGGGGTCGTCCACGTCGAGCCACTGTGGGCGGCTGCGCGGCGGCGGCGGGGGCGGAAGGTCCTCGGGGCCGGTCGTCGGGGTGCCCTGGCGGGGCACCCGGGGCGGCGCGCCGGTGGTGGCGGTCGGGGGGCGGCGGCCGGGCCGGCGGCGCAGCACGCGGCGGGGCCGGGTGGCCTGCTTGATCCGTTCCTCACCGGCGTGCGCCAGGATGTCCCGCTGGAAGAGGGCGGCCTGCATCTTGGCGGCGATCTGCCGCTGCTCGCGGGCGATCTCGGCGTCGCGGGCCTTCATCTCGGCGATCGAGCGCTCGATCTCGGCCAGGTGCTCGGCCCACTGTGGCTGGTCCGCGCCGCAGTGCGGACAGACGACGGCGGGCTTGATCTCCCGCCCGCACGAGGCGCACCTGAAGCTCTGCACGACACTCTCCCGTCCGGTCGGCCCCCGCACGGTGGACCTCCCAGTCGCAGCATGCCTTGACCGGGCCCGGATTTCGACAGTTGCCGGCGCGTTCCGGACAACAAAAAGAGCCGGCCGGCCGGGGATCGGGTCCCCGGCCGGCCGGCCGACGGTTCACGGGGTCAGGGGCGACCCATGCCGCGGTACTCCCACCCGGCCTGCGTCCACAGTGTGGAGTCCAGGCAGTTGCGGCCGTCGACTACCTTGCGGCCGTTGGCCAGCTCGCCCAGGGCGACCGGGTCGGCGTTGCGGAACTCGGCCCACTCGGTGAGGACGCAGACCAGGTCGGCGCCGCGGACGGCGTCGTTCATGGTGGCCTCGTAGGTCAGCTCGGGCACGGCCCGGCGGGCGTTCTCGACGCCCTGCGGGTCGAACACGTGCACGTCGGCGCCGGCCTTGCCGAGCAGCGCCGCGACGGCGAGGGCCGGGGCGTCCCGGACGTCGTCGGTGTTCGGCTTGAAGGTGGCGCCGAGCACGGCGATCCGGGTGCCGGAGAGGTCCGGGCCGGCCGGGCCGGAGCGGCGGCCGAGCAGGTCGGCGGCGAGCTGGATGACCCGGGTGCGCCGGCGCAGGTTGATCAGGTCCACCTCGTGCAGGAAGCGCAGCGCCTCGCCGGCGCCCAGCTCCTGGGCGCGGGCCTGGAAGGCCCGGATGTCCTTGGGCAGGCAGGCGCCGCCGAAGCCGAGGCCGGCCTGGAGGAAGCGGTTGCCGATCCGGGGGTCGTACCCGATCGAGCGGGCGAGCTGGGTCACGTCGCCGCCGGCGGCCTCGCAGACCTCGGCCATCGCGTTGATGAACGAGATCTTGGTGGCCAGGAAGGCGTTCGCGGCGACCTTGACCAGCTCGGCGGTGGCGAAGTCGGTGACGACCAGCGGCACCTCGCGGTCCTCGGTGGCGGCCAGGTCGAAGACGCCCTTGTGGGCGGCGTAGAGCATGCCGTTGGCCCACTCGCTCTTGACCCCGACCACGATCCGGTTGGGGCGCAGCACGTCGTCGACGGCGAAGCCCTCCTGGAGGAACTCGGGGCTCCAGGCCACCTCGACGCCCAGGTCGGCGGGGGTGTGCTTGCCCACCAGCTGCTCGACCCACTCGGCGGTGCCGACCGGCACGGTGGACTTGCCGACGATCAGCGCCTTGCGGCTCAGGTGCTGGGCGAGGCTCGTCACGGACGCCTCGACGTACGACAGGTCGGCGCCCATCCCGTCGGCGCGCTGCGGGGTGCCGACGCAGATGAAGTGCACGTCGCCGAAGTCGGCGGTCTCCTGGATGTCGGTGCTGAACCGGAGCCGGCCGGCGGCCAGGTTGCGCCGGAGCAGCTCGTCCAGGCCGGGCTCGTGGATCGGCACCTCGCCGGCGTTCAGCTTCGCGATCTTGTCCGCGTCGACGTCGAAGCCGAGCACCTCGTAGCCCAGTTCGGCGTAGCAGATGGCGTACGTCGCGCCGAGGTAGCCGGTGCCCAGGAAGGTCACCCGGGGTCGGGCCGCGCCCGAGGGCGGCGTCACCGCGGCGATGGCGGGCATCGGCTGGGTGTTCGGGTACGGGATCGTCACGCCTGTCTTCTCCGCTCGCACTGGCGGCGCTTCCTCGCGTCGCGTTCGGCTGGGGCGCCAGGGCCGGCACCGAGGGAACTGTGTCGTCGTGTGTGAGGGTAGTTGTGGCCTGTCGACCCCGCTCGTGCGCGAGCCTACCCGCCGGTAGGGTCCGGCCGAACCCTGGTGGCTATCCTTCAGTCTGCGGCAGTTGGCGGCCTCCGGGCGTCACAGACTGCGCATGATAGCGGTGAAAGGGGAGGGCCGACATGCCCGCAGAACAGTCGTTCGACGTCTACCGGTTGCCGGAGGAGCACGACGCGATCCGGGAGGCGGTCCGGGAGGTCTGTGCGGCGAAGGTCGCTCCGCACGCCGCGGAGGCGGATGAGACAGGTGAGTTCCCGAAGGCGTCGTACGACGCGCTGCGGGCCGCCGACTTCCACGCGCCGCACATCCCCGTCGAGTACGGCGGCGCCGGCGCGGACGCGCTGGCCACGGCCATCGTGATCGAGGAGGTGGCCCGCGCCTGCGCCTCGTCCTCGCTGATCCCGGCCGTGAACAAGCTGGGCACCATGCCGCTGATCCTGGCCGGCTCCGAGGAGCTGAAGCGGAAGTACCTGACCCCGGTGGCGGCCGGCGACGCGATGTTCTCCTACTGCCTCTCCGAGCCGGAGGCGGGCAGCGACGCCGCCTCGATGACCACCAAGGCGGTCCGGGACGGCGACCACTGGGTGCTCAACGGCGTGAAGCGGTGGATCACCAACGCGGGCGTCTCGGAGTACTACACCGTCTTCGCTGTGACGGACCCCACAGCGCGCTCGAAGGGCATCTCGGCCTTCGTGGTGGAGAAGTCCGACGCCGGGGTGAGCTTCGGCGCGCCGGAGAAGAAGCTGGGCATCAAGGGCTCGCCGACCCGCGAGGTCTACTTCGACAACGTCCGGATCCCGGCGGACCGCATGATCGGCGCCGAGGGCACCGGCTTCGCCACCGCGATGCGGACCCTGGACCACACCCGGGTCACCATCGCCGCGCAGGCGGTGGGCATCGCGCAGGGCGCGCTGGACTACGCCAAGGGCTACATCCAGGAGCGCAAGCAGTTCGGCAAGGCGGTCGCCGAGTTCCAGGGCATCCAGTTCATGGTCGCCGACATGGGCATGAAGCTGGAGGCGGCCCGCCAGCTCACCTACACGGCCGCCGGCAAGTCCGAGCGGGGCGACGCCGACCTGACCTACTTCGGCGCGGCGGCCAAGTGCTTCGCGTCCGACGCCGCCATGGAGATCACCACTGACGCGGTGCAGCTGCTCGGCGGCTACGGCTACACCCGGGACTACCCGGTCGAGCGGATGATGCGGGACGCCAAGATCACCCAGATCTACGAGGGCACCAACCAGGTGCAGCGCATCGTCATGGCGCGCCAGCTGCTCAAGGGCTGACCCTCCGGGGGCGACGATCGGGCGGGCGGGCCGGGTGACCGGCCCGCCCGCGGTCGTCAACGGGTCTCGGTGGTGCCCTCCGGCCGGGTGGTCGCGCGCGGAGGCGCGGACCACGGCGACTCGCCGCCGGAGCGGCGGGGCAGGGGTTCGGTGGGGGTGTCGGGGTAGGCCAGCGTGAGCGGAGCCGGGTCGCCCTCCTTATTCGGGCCCGTCGGGGGCCAGTCGCCGAGCGAGGGGTTGTGCTCGACCGGCTTGTCGGCCGGGGTCAGCTCCGCCTCGGCCGCCGCCCCGCGCGGCCGCTGCCGCCAGCGCTGGCCGCTGAACACGGCCATCAGCAGCAGCACGCCGATCAGGAACAGCGTGCCGTTCTCCAGGGGGTGGCGCAGCGGCAGCGGGTCCCCGAGCATCTTCCAGCTCTCGGGGATCCGGTCCCGCACGCTGAAGGGCGCGACGAACAGCCCGAGGTACGGGACCGCGAGCAGCAGCCCGGCCACGGCCGGGCCGAGTGGCGAGAAGCGCAGCGTGCCGAGCAGGCCGAGCAGGATGCCGGCGACGCCCAGGTAGACGGCCGGCTCGATCAGGTTGGGCGTGCTGTACGTACCGATCTCCACCCAGCGGTGCACGGTGCGCTCAGATCCGTCCTGACCGAGCGTGACGAGCACCCAGGTGACGGGCGCCACCACCAACCCGGCGAGGAAGCTCCAGAGATGTCGCATCCGCGCACCGTACCGTTTTCGGCATGACAGATCACCCCTCCGCCCCGCAGGGCAAGCCGACCTCGTACTCGCGCGTCACGCTGAGTCGCATCATGACCGCTGTCGATGTCAATCTGTACGGGACCGTGCACGGTGGGGTACTGATGAAGTTCGTCGACGACGTCGCCGGGGCGGCGGCGGCCCGGCACAGCGGGGGCACCGCGGTGACCGCCTCGATCGACGAGATCGTCTTCTCCGAGCCGGTCCGGGTCGGCGACCTGGTGCACGCGCACGCCCAGGTCAACTGGACCGGCAACACCTCGATGGAGGTCGGGGTGAAGGTGGTCGCCGAGCGCTGGGACTCGGCCGAGGACGAGCCGGTCCGGGTCGCCACGGCGTACCTGGTCTTCGTGGGGGTGGACGTGGGCGGCGCGCCGCGCCCGGTGCGGCCGGTGCTGCCGGAGACGGCGGAGGACGAGCGGCGCTACCGGGAGGCGGAGATCCGCCGGGCCCACCGGCTGGCCCGCCGCCGCGCCATCCAGGCCCACCGCGCCGGCTGACGGAAGCCGGCCCACACACCCCGCGGCCCGGGCGTGTGGGCCGGCCACGCCCCCTCACCGGCACCCGGTGCGGAGAATGGCCTCGCGAGGTAGGGCAAGATGGCGCCACGGCCCATGCACAGTGTCGTGACGGGCCTCAGGGAGGGTGGAACAGTGGGTGACGTGCTGTGGACGCCGCCGGCCGACGTGCGTGAGCGGTCCCGGATCGGTGACTACCTGCGCTGGCTGGCCGAGCACCGGGGGCTGGAGTTCGCCGACTACGACGCGCTGTGGCAGTGGTCGGTGACCGACCTGCCCGCCTTCTGGCGGTCGGTCTGGGACTACTTCGACGTGGTCGCGCACACCCCGCCGACCGCCACGCTCACCGACCGGACCATGCCCGGCACCCGCTGGTTCCCCGGCGCGACCCTCAACTACGCCGAGAACGTGCTGCGGATGCCGGGCCGGGGCGATGCCGACCCGGTGGTGATCGCGCACGGGCAGACCCGCGCGCCGGAGACGCTGACCGCCGCGCAGCTGCGCGAGCAGGTCCGCCGGGTGGCGGCCGGCCTGCGCCGGCTCGGCGTGGGGAAGGGCGACCGGGTGGCGGCGTACGCGCCGAACATCCCGGAGACCTACGTCCTGCTGCTCGCCACGGCCAGCCTCGGCGCGATCTTCTCCTCGTGCGCGCCCGAGTTCGGCACCCGCAGCGTCACCGACCGCTGGCAGCAGATCGAGCCCACGGTGCTCGTGGCGGTCGACGGCTACCGCTACGGCGACAAGCCGGTCGACAGGCGCGCCGAGGTGGCCGCCATCCGGGCCGCCCTGCCGTCGCTGCGGCACACCGTCGGCATCGCGTACCTCGACCCGGCCGGCGCCCCGCCCGAGGGCGCGCTGTCCTGGGGCGAGCTGGCGGCGGAGACCGACGAGCCGCTGGCCTTCACCCCGGTGCCCTTCGACCACCCGCTCTACGTGCTCTACTCCTCCGGCACCACGGGGCTGCCCAAGCCGATCGTGCACGGCCACGGCGGCATCCTGCTGGAGCACCTGAAGATGCTGGCCCTGCACCACGACCTGGGCCCGGCCGACAGGTTCTTCTGGTTCACCACCACCGGCTGGATGATGTGGAACTTCCTGGTCTCCGGGCCGGCGGTGGGCGCGGCGATCGTGCTCTTCGACGGCAACCCGGGCCACCCCGACCTGGGCGCGCTCTGGCGGCTGGCGGCGGAGACCGGCACCACCTACTTCGGCACCTCGGCGCCGTTCCTGCTGGCCTGCCGCAAGGCCGGGCTGGTCCCGAAGGAGAGCGCCGACCTGTCCGCGCTGCGCGGGGTGGGCTCGACCGGCGCCCCGCTGCCCGTCGAGGGCTTCACCTGGGTCTACGAGAACGTCGGCGACCGCCTCCAGCTCCAGTCGCTCTCCGGCGGCACGGACGTCTGCACCGGCTTCGTCGGCGGCGTGCCGCTGCTGCCGGTGCACGCCGGGGAGATCACCTGCCGGGCGCTCGGCGCGAAGGTGGAGGCCCGCTCGGCCGACGGCACGCCGGTGATCGGCCAGCTCGGCGAGCTGGTGATCACCGAGCCGATGCCGAGCATGCCGGTCGGCTTCTGGAACGACACCGACGGCTCCCGCTACCGGGAGGCGTACTTCGAGGTCTACCCGGGGGTCTGGCGGCACGGCGACTGGATCACCATCAACGAGCGTGGCGGTTGCGTGATCACGGGCCGCTCCGACGCCACCCTCAACCGGGGCGGCGTCCGGCTCGGCACGGCCGAGTTCTACTCGGTGGTCGAGGGGCTCGACGAGGTGGTCGACTCGGTCGTGGTGCACCTGGAGGACGACGAGGGCGGGGCCGGCGAGCTGCTCCTCTTCGTGGTGCTCGCCGAGGGGCTGGAGCTGGACGACGAGCTGCGGCGCAGGATCTGCCGGGAGCTGCGTACCGCGCTGTCGCCGCGGCACGTCCCCGACGAGATCCACCAGGTCCGGGCCGTCCCGCGCACCCTGAGCGCGAAGAAGCTGGAGGTCCCGGTGAAGAAGATCCTGACCGGCACCCCGGTGGACAACGCCGCGGCCAAGGGCGCGCTGGCCAACCCGGAGTCCCTGACGGCATTCGCCGCCTTCGCCCAACGCCGCGCCGACGCGGAGAACCCGACCCGGGCCTGACCCCCGCGTCAGGTCAGGGCTCGGGTGACCTTTTCCGTTGCTGTGCGGGAGTCCAGGACTGTCGGGTCTAGGTTTGCGCAGGCGACCACTGTGGTGGCGGCCGTCAACGGGGCGAGGAGCCAGTCGACCGGGTCGGCGTGCGCCGTCACGTCGACCAGGAGGCGGTCGCCGGGGGTCAGGCAGAGCTCCGCGGCCCGGGCCTCCGCGCGGGCCAGCAGCGCCGCGTCCCCCGCACCAGCTTCGGGGTACGGGGTGAAGTGGTCGCCGTGACCGCGCACCGCCGACACGAAGTCGGCGAAGCCGGCCGGCACCTCCCGCATCGGCAGCGCGAACGGGTCGAGGGCCAGCGCGTACCGCTCGCCGGCCGGCCAGGCGCCCGCCTCGTCGACCCGGCCGGCGGCCGCGAAGAGCACGTCCACGTCGCCCGGGGCCTCGGCCACGGTCAGCTTCGCCGACCAGCAGCCGAGCAGCACGGCGGCGGTCTGCCAGTGCGGCGGCAGCAGCACGGCGGCCGTGTCGCCGGGGGCGAGGGCGACCTCGTCGACGAGCAGGTTGGCCGTCTTGGCCACCCAGTTCGCCAGCGTCGCGCCGGACAGTTCGGTGCGCTCGCCGGTGGCGTCGTCGTACCAGGTCAGCAGAGGGCGGGCGGGGTCGCTCGCGATCGCGTCGGCGAACACCCGGGCAATGTTGTCGGCCATCGGCGCGAACGATACGCGCCCGGGGCGCGTACTCGATGACAACGACAAGTCGGCGTACCGTCGGGTCGCAGTCAGCGTCGGGCACCCGGCCCGGCGTAGGCTTGCCGACAGTGTTGTTCCCCACAGACGCGCCAGCCTGAGGAGTCGCCCCGTGACCGCCGGCCGCCCGCCCCGCGTGCTCATCGACGCCACGAGTGTCCCCGCCGATCGCGGCGGCGTCGGTAGATACGTCGACGGCCTGCTCGGTGCCCTCGGCCGGGTCTGCGGCTCCGGCGTCGACCTGGCCGTGGTGAGCCTCCGCACCGACCTGGAGCGCTACACCCGGATGCTGCCCGGCGCCGAGGTGATCCCCGCCCCGGCGGCCGTCGCGCACCGGCCCGCCCGGCTCGCCTGGGAGCAGACCGGCCTGCCGCTGCTGGCCCAGCAGGTCGGCGCCGAGGTGCTGCACTCGCCCTTCTACACCTGCCCGCTGCGGGCCGGCTGCCCGGTCACGGTCACCGTGCACGACGCGACCTTCTTCACCGAGCCGGAGCACTACGACAAGTCGCGTCGCACCTTCTTCCGCAGCGCGATCAAGACCTCGCTGCGCCGCGCCAACCGGGTGATCGTGCCGAGCAAGGCCACCCGTGACGAGCTGATCCGCCTGCTGGACGCCGACCCGACCCGGATCGACGTGGCCTACCACGGCGTCGACCAGGCCGCCTTCCACGCGCCGAGCGAGGAGGAGAAGGCCCGCGTCCGGGCCCGCCTCGGGTTGGGCAGCAGCAGCTACGTGGCGTTCCTCGGGGCCAAGGAGCCGCGCAAGAACGTCCCCAACCTGATCCGCGGCTGGGCCCGCGCGGTGGCCGACCGGGAGAACCCGCCCGCGCTGGTCATCGCCGGCGGTCAGGGGCACGACGACGACATCGACCGCGCCGTGGCCGAGGTGCCGTCGCACCTGCGCCTGCTCCGCCCCGGCTACCTGCGCTACGGCGACCTGCCCGGCTTCCTCGGTGGCGCCCTGGTCGCCGCCTACCCGTCCTACGGCGAGGGCTTCGGCCTGCCCATCCTGGAGGCCATGGCGTGCGCGGCGCCGGTGCTCACCACCCCGCGGCTGTCCCTGCCCGAGGTGGGCGGCGACGCCGTGGCGTACACGAGCGAGGACCCGGACCAGATCGCCACCGACCTGACCGCCCTGCTCGACGACGAGCAGCGCCGGCTGTCGCTGGCCAAAGCCGGCTTCGACCGGGCCAAGGAGTTCACGTGGGAGTCCAGCGCCGAGGTGCACATCGCCGCGTGGAGCCGTGCGCGTTCCTGAGTGTCACCTGCGGGTACGCCCGACCCCGGTCCCGTAGCACGGCGGTTCGGGCATGATGTGCTGATGTTCTACGCCGTCATCCCGGCGGGTGGCAGCGGCACAAGGTTGTGGCCGCTGTCCCGTGCCGGCCACCCCAAGTTCCTCCACCCGCTGACCGGCACACCGGCCTCGCTGCTCCAGGCGACGGTCGACCGGCTGTCGCCGTTGACCAGCCCCGAGCGCACGCTGGTGGTCACGGGGGCCGCGCACGTCGCGGCGGTGGCCCGGCAACTGGCGGGCGTGCCGGAGGAGAACATCCTGGTCGAGCCCTCGCCCCGCGACTCCTGCGCGGCGATCGCGCTGGCGGCCGCGGTGATCGCCGCACGCGACCCGGAGGCGGTGATGGGCTCGTTCGCCGCCGACCACCTCATCGGTGACCCGGCGCGCTGGGCCGAGGTGGTCCGGCAGGCCATCCGCGGCGCCGAGCAGGGTTCCCTCATGACCGTGGGCATCACCCCGACCCGCCCCGAGACCGGCTACGGCTACCTGGAGACCGGCGAACCGGTGGGCGACAGTCCGCTGCGCCCGGTGATCGAGTTCAAGGAGAAGCCGGCCGTCGAGGTGGCGGAGGTCTACCTCCGCTCCGGCCGGCACCTCTGGAACGCCAGCATGTTCGTCTGGCGGGTGGACGTCTTCCTGGCCGAGCTGGCCCGGCAGCAGCCGGCCCTGCACGCGGGGATCACCGCGATCGCGGCGGCGTGGGGCAGCCCCGAGCAGGACGACGTCCTCGGCACGGTCTGGCCGACCCTGCCGAAGATCTCCGTGGACTACGCGGTGATGGAGGGCGCGGCCACCGCCGGCCGGGTGGCGACCGTCCCCGGCGACTTCGGCTGGAACGACGTCGGCGACTTCCACACCCTCGGCGAGGTGCTCCCCGCCGACGCCGCCGGCAACGTGGTGCTGGGCGGCGACGCCAAGCCGGGCGTGCTGCTGCGGGACACCAGCGGCCTGGTGGTGGTGCCGCAGTCCGGTCGGCTGGTGGCCGCGATCGGCGTCCACGACCTGATCGTGGTGGACACCCCGGACGCCCTGCTGGTCTGCCCGCGCGACCGGGCGCAGGACGTCAAGAAGATCGTCGACGAGCTCAAGGAGCGCGGCGAGGAGGGGCTGGTCTGAGCCGGCCCCGGTTCAGCCGGCGACCCGCCGGGCCAGCGTCGCCAGCGCCGGGGCCACCAGTTGGACGGTCCCGTCGGCCAGCGGCTCGGGCAGCCGGTCCGGCGGGAACCAGCCCAGCGCCTCGGACTCGGCGCTGACCCGCTCGGTCGCCCCGGCCGGGGCGAGCACGGCGAACCGGACGTCGTAGTGCAGCGAGCCGCCCTGGCAGGCCACCGGGTGGATGTCCACGTCGATCGGCGTGGGGTCGACCACGAGGCCGGCGATCCCGGACTCCTCGGTGGCCTCACGCAGCGCGGCGGCCGCCAGGGTCCGGTCGCCGGGCTCGCAGTGCCCGCCGAGCTGCACCCACTTGCGGAACTTGCCGTGCAGGCACAGCAGCACCCGGTCGCCGGCCGGGTCGAGCACCAGGGCGCTGGCGGTGACGTGCCCGGGCCGGTGCGCCCGGCTCATCGCCGCCGGCCCGGCGGCGAGCAGCGCCAGGGTCCGGTCCCGGTTCGCGGCGGCCGCCGGGCTGGTCGCCGTCCAGCGGCTCAGCACCGCGGTGGCGTCGGCGTGCAGGTGGGCGTACGTCTCGGTCTCCGGCACCCCGCCACTGTACGGGCGCGCCCTCCGTACCCTGGCCGGGTGACCCTGCGACTCGTCGAGTTCGTCGTGGCCGGCAACGAGGCCAGTGACCTGCTGCCGGTACGCTCCCCGGCCCTGCTGCGCGCCCACGGCGCCCGGCGGGGATTCTGGACCGTCCTCGACGAGGGCCCGGTGGAACAGTGCCTGGCCCTGCTGCTGGAGCGCGCGGACGGCGAGTGGGTGGCGCACCACGTGTCCGCCGACGCCGGCCCCGAGAACGGCCGCACCGAGGACGGCGAGGCGCTCGCCCACCACGACGGCTGGGTGTACGTCTTCGGCTCGCACTTCGGCTCCAAGGCCGGCCCGCTGCGCCCCCGGCGGGCGTTCGTGGCCCGGTTCCGCGAGGACGACGCGGCGCGCGGGACGCTGCCGGTGCACGTGGTGCGCAACCGGTTCCGGCTGCACCGGGCGGTCAACGACGCGCTCGCCGCGGCGCCGCTGACCCCGCTGCCGCCCGGGGAACGGGTCCGGCAGCGGTTCATCGTGGAGACCCTGGCCCGGAGCACCGCCCGGGCGAAGAGTTGGGTGAGCCGGCTGGCCGAGGGCGACCTGCCGCTCAACGTCGAGGCGGCGGCCTTCACCCCGGCCGGGACGGTGCTGCTCGGGCTGCGCTTCCCGGTGACCGCCGAGGGCGAGCCGATCCTCGTCGAGGTGGCCGGTGTGGCCGATATGTTCGGCGATCACCCCGGCTGGCCGCGGGCCGTCGGTGCGTACGCCCTGACCGGGGTGACCCCGGCGGGCACGCTCACCGGCTTCCGGGCCATCGCCCCGACGCCGGACGGCGGCTACGCGGCGGTGATCGGCTCCATCGACGCGGTCGGCAAGGGTTCGGTGCTGCTGGACGACCACCCGCACGGCGGCGAGGTCACCTCGCGGCACGTCCGGTTCCGGCACGACGTCGGCCCGGACGCCCGGGTGGCGGGGAAGCTGGTGGCCGAGCTGGCGCCGTTCCACCACGTGGAGGGGCTGGCCGAGCTGGACGGGAGCTGCTACTACGTCACCGACGAGGACCACCGGGTGGCGCTCTGGCTCGGCTGAGCGGTCGCCGGACGACACCTCCACGGAGAAGAGCCGCAGACCCTCGTGGTGCCGTCCGGGCGACCGGCGCGCCCGCTGACCGTCGACCGGGCCGGCACTGCCGCGCCCCGGCTACGGCGGGCAAGGGCAGTCTGCCCAACCCGCCCACGCACCGTCGAGGTTTTTCATCCCACGCTTAAAAATGGAGATAAGTGCCGGCGAGTACAGTGCTCAGGGTGGCGGGCACTCCCTCTGTCCGCCCGGGAGAGTTCCATGCTGAAGGTCGTTTTCTCCCGCGAGGACATCCTGCGGACCAGGGTGGCCCCCGCCGCGGACCCGGTCTGGGAGCTGGTCCTCAGCCTGCACCTGCTCCAGGGGCGCGGGCGTGACCCGCTGCTGACCGAGTGGCGACGCACCGTGGCCCGCGGGCTGCGGACCGACAGCGCGGCCGAACGCTACCGACTGCTGCTGGCCCTCAACCCGCCCCGCGGCTACTTCCCCGACTTCCTCACCCCGTACGCCAGCAAGGACGGCCTGGAGGCCGGGCTGGAGGCGGTCCGGGGCACCCCGGCCGACATGCTCCGCCGGGACCTCGGCCTGCTGGCCGAGGAGAACACGCTGCCGCCGTCGGCGACCGCGCTGGCCCGCGGCGAGCCCGAGGTGCTGCACCACCTGACCGACTCGATGCTGCGCTACCAGTCGCTGGCCGTCACCCCGTACTGGTCCCGGATCCAGGCCGCCGTGGAGGCGGACCGGGCCCGCCGCGCCCGGGCCCTGCTCGACGGCGGCGCCGAGGGGCTGCTGGCCAGCCTCCGCCCGAGCATGCGCTGGGACGGCGAGGTGCTGGAGGTCCTCGACTACCCGGACAGCCGGGAACTGCACCTCGACGGCCGCGGACTGCTGCTGGTTCCCTCGTTCTTCTGCGCGCGCACCCCGGTCGCGCTGCTCGACCCGAGCCTGCCGCCGGTGCTGGTCTACCCCGTCGACCGGCTCGGCGGCCTCATGCCCGAGGCGGGCGGCCACGCCGACGCCGCGCAGCGGGAGGCGCTGGCCGCCCTGCTCGGCCGGACCCGGGCGGGCGTGCTGGAGGCCGCCGACCAGGGCTGCACCACCGGCGAGGTCGCCCGCCGGCTGCGCATCTCCGCCGCTGCGGCCAGCCAGCACACCACCGTGCTGCGCAACGCCGGGCTGCTGGTCAGCCACCGCGACCGCAACACCGTCCTGCACACCCTGACCCCGCTCGGCCGGGCCGTCCTCGACGCCTGACGAGCCGCCCGGCCACGCCGCCATGGGACGACACGGACGGCCCAGCGGGCGACACCACGCCGCCCGGCCCGCACGGTCAGACGGCGAGGGCCGCGCAGGCGGTGCTTCCGGGCGGCGGGGAAAGCAGCGCCGACGGGACGCCCTCGGCGGCCAGCGCGGTACGCAGCCGTTGCAGGTCGGCGCCGAACCGCACCAGGTCCGCCGGGTCCACCGGGGCCGGCGGCGCGCCCAGCACCAGACCGGTGGCCTCCGCCGGCCAGCCGGGCACGGTGGCGACCAGTCCGGCGCGTACCTCCTGGTCGGTGACGTGGGTGAAGACGGTGCCGGGCGCGACCACCTCGGCGACCGCGGCGATCGCCCGGTCGACGGCGGCCGGGTCGGCCGGTGCCGGACCGGGGCCGTCGGCCAGGGTGGCCGCCGCCCGCAGCCCGGCGGCGTGCGCCTCCGCCGTGCCGAGGGAGAAGAGGTCCAGCGACGCGTCCCGGACCAGCGCCCGGGCGCCCGTGTCGTCGTCCCGCGTCGCGCCCAGGTAGCCCCGGATCACCGCGACCGGCACCTGGTCGCACTTGCCCTTGATCAGCTCGCCGGCGCCGGCCAACTCGTCCACCACGGCCATCTGGGTGAGGTGGAGCTCGTTGCCGTAGGGGTCGATCTCGCCCCGGTGGTCGCGGATCGCCGGCATTCCGGCCACCCCGAGCGCCACGTCGGTGAGACCGTTGCGCCACGGCCGGCCCATGGTGTCGGAGACGATGACCGCGACGTCGAGGTCGTACCGCTCGCGCAGCGCGGCCCGCAGCGCGCGGGCGGAGGCGTCCGGGTCCTCGGGCAGCAGCACCAGCCGGGTCTTGTCCACGTTGGACGCGTCGATGCCGGCGGAGGCCATCACGAACCCGTGGTGGGTCTGCACGATCCGGGTCGCGCCGCGGCTGGCCACCACCCGGGCGGTCTCCCCGGCCAGCACCTCGTCCCGGGCGGCGAGCCGGTCCGGGCCGTCGGCCGGCACGTCGACCAGCCGGCCCTCCGCCTTCGACACGATCTTGCTGGTCACCACCAGCACGTCGCCGTCGCGCAGCCAGGGCGCCGCGGTGGCGATCAGCGCCGCCAGGTCGTCGCCCTCGGTCACGTGGCCGATGCCCAGCACCGGCAGGATCTCCAGCCTCACATCAGCTCCAACGCGGCCCGGACCATCGCCACCGTCGCCGCCTCGTCGATCATCCGCAGCGGCGCCGCGCGCACGGTCACCTCCGGCACCACGGTGCCCTCGTCCTCGGGCGCGACCAGCCAGCCGTCGAGCAGGCCGCCGGCCGACCGGGCGCCGTACAGGCCCCCCACACCGGCCGCGCTGCACTCGACGCCGAGCACGGACAGGCAGCGGTCGGCCATGCCACGGACCGGCGCGCCGCCGATGATCGGGGACACCCCGACGACCGGTGCCGGACCGTCGGCGACCGCGTCGCGCAGGCCCGGCACGGCCAGGATCGGGGCGATGCTCACCACCGGGTTGCTGGGCGCCACGAGCACCACGTCGGCGGCGCCGATGGCCTCCACCACCCCGGGCGCCGGCTTGGCCGCCTCCGCGCCCACGAAGACGAACCGGTGCGTCGGCACGTCCGCCCGGTGGCGCACCCACCACTCCTGGAAGTGGATCGCCCGCTGGCCGCCGTCCAGGTCGACCACGACATGCGTCTCCAGCCGGTCGTCGGTCGCTGGCAGCAGGCGTACGCCGGGCTGCCACCGGGTGGCCAGCGCCTCGGTGACCTGGGACAGCGGGTAGCCGGCGTTGAGCATGGTGGTGCGCACCAGATGGGTGGCGATGTCCTTGTCGCCCAGCCCGAACCAGGCCGGCTCGGCGCCGTACGCGGCCAGCTCAGACTTGACCGTCCAGGTCTCGCCGACCCGGCCCCAGCCGCGCTCCGGGTCGGCGCCACCGCCCAGCGTGTACATGACACTGTCCAGGTCGGGGCAGACCTTCAGCCCGTGCAGCAGCAGATCGTCGCCGACGTTGACCACGGCGGTCACCTCGGCGCCCACCTCCCGGGCGTACGCCCGGACGCCGAGCAGGAACCGGGCGCCCCCGATCCCGCCGGTCAGAACCACGATGCGCATGGCGTCCATCCTTCCGCACGCGCGGCCGTCGATCGCCCGGTGGCCCGAGAGACTACGCTCACGTCGGCAACTGTCCGTTTTCGTCCCCAGGGGGAGTCCGTGACCAGCCCCGCCGAGCCCGCGTCCGGCGACACCACGCAGGCCAGCCAGTTGACCAAGCCGTTGCGCGAACTGGCCGCGCTCGTCCTGCTCGGCGCGAACGCCGTGCTGCTCTTCGTCGGCCTGCTGCGCCTGCTGGTGCCCGTCGACGACTACAGCACGTTCAGCGGCCGGGCCGGGAGCACCTTCTTCGCCTTCGTCGGCCTGGAGTCGACGGTCCTGCCGCTGCTGGCCGTGCTGCTGGCCACCCACGTCCGCCCGGTGCTGCCGAAGGCGAAGCTGATCACCCAGGTGGCGCTTGTCGAGTACGCCGTCTCCGCGGCGTTCGGCGCGCTCACCTTCCTGATCTGGATGGTCGGCCGGCTCGCCGACGGCGAGGTGCTGGACGCCTTCCTCGGCCTGCTCACCCGGGTGGCCTGGCTGGCCGTCTTCGCGATCGCCGCGTTCGTCGTCGTCAAGATCTGGCGCACCCTCTACTACGTCCCGAAGCCGAAGCCGCAGCCCGGTGTCTACGGCCAGGCGCAGCCCGGCTGGCCGCAGCAGCCCGGCGGTTACCCGGCTCCGGGCGGCTACCCGCAGGCCGGCGCGCCGCAGCAGCCGGGCGGCTACCCGCAGCCCGGTCCGTACGGCCCGCCGCAGTCCGCGCCGCCGTTCAACACCGCCCCGCCGCACACTCCGCAGTCGAGCCCGCCGTTCGGCGCGCCGCAGTCGAGCCCGCCCTTCCCGCAGTCCGGGCCGGCCTACGGCGGTGCTCCGCACCCGGCCCCGCCGTTCGGTCAGCCGCCGTCCGCGGACCCGACCCAGGCCATCCCGCGCCAGCCGGTCGACCCCGGCCACCCGGCGCCGCCGGACGACCGCACCCAGCGCTTCGACCGGGAGGACCCGAACTACCCGCGCTGAGCCGTCGGATGCCGCCCGTCCCCGCCTCGTGGCCGGGGGCGGGCGGCTCCGCACCGGCCAGCGCATAGGCTGGGCGGATGGTTGATCGCAGCGATCCCGCCCCCACCGAGGCGAGCGTCCGGCGGGCCCTGGGCCGGGCCGCCACGGGCCGGGCCCTGGACGTGGCCGAGGCGAGCGGGCTGCTGACCGCGCGCGGCGCGGCCCTGGACGAACTGCTCCGGATCGCCGGTGAGATCCGCGACGCCGGGCTGCGGGAGGCCGGCCGCCCCGGCGTCGTCACCTTCTCCAAGAAGGTGTTCATCCCGCTGACCCGGCTCTGCCGGGACCGCTGCCACTACTGCACCTTCGCCACCGTGCCGCACCGGCTGCCCGCCGCGTACCTGGAGAAGGACGAGGTCCTCGCCATCGCCCGGGAGGGCGCCGCGCAGGGCTGCAAGGAGGCGCTGTTCACCCTCGGCGACCGCCCCGAGGAGCGCTGGCCGGCCGCCCGGCGGTGGCTGGACGAGCGGGGCTACGACTCCACCCTCGACTACCTGCGCGCCTGCGCGGTGGCGGTGCTGGAGGAGACCGGGCTGTTGCCGCACCTCAACCCGGGCGTGCTGTCCTGGTCGGAGCTGCAACGGCTCAAGCCGGTGGCGCCGAGCATGGGCATGATGCTGGAGACCACCGCGACGCGGCTCTGGTCCGAGCCGGGCGGCCCGCACTACGGCTCGCCGGACAAGGAGCCGGCGGTGCGGCTGCGGGTGCTCGACGACGCCGGCCGGGTCGGCGTGCCGTTCACCACCGGGCTGCTCATCGGGATCGGGGAGACCCTGGCCGAGCGGGTCGACGCGCTGTTCGCCATCCGCCGGGCGCACCGGGAGTACGGCCACCTCCAGGAGGTGATCGTGCAGAACTTCCGTGCCAAGCCGGACACCGCGATGCGCGGCATGCCGGACGCGGAGTTGCACGATCTGGCCGCCACGGTGGCGGTGGCCCGGGTGCTGCTCGGCCCGAAGGCCCGGATCCAGGCCCCGCCGAACCTCATCGAGGGCGAGTACGACCTGCTGCTGCGCGCCGGCATCGACGACTGGGGCGGCGTCTCGCCGGTGACCCCCGACCACGTCAACCCCGAGCGGCCCTGGCCCCAGCTGGACGAGCTGGCCCGGCGCACCGGGCAGGCCGGCTTCACCCTGCGCGAGCGGCTGACCGTCTACCCCGAGTACGTCCGGGCCGGCGATCCGTGGCTCGATCCGCGCCTGCTGCCGCACGTCACCGCCCTCGCCGATCCGGAGACCGGGCTCGCCGTCGAGGCGGCCCGCCCGGTGGGCCGGCCGTGGCAGGAGCCGGAGGAGGTGTTCGGCGGGCGTACCGACCTGCACGTCACCATCGACACCACCGGGCGGACCGGCGACCGGCGGGGCGACTTCGACGACGTCTACGGCGACTGGTCGGAGGTGGCCGCGAAGGTCGCCGTCCCGGTCGCCGTGGCGAGCGACCCCGACCTGCGGGCCGGCCTGCGGCTGGCCGCCGACGACCCGGGCGCGCTGCTCGAACCGGCGCACGAGGCGAAGGCGCTGGCGCTGTTCGGGGCGGACGGGCCGGCGCTGGACGAGCTGTGCCGGATCGCCGACGACGTGCGCCGGGACGCGGTCGGCGACGACGTCACGTACGTCGTCAACCGCAACATCAACTTCACGAACGTCTGCTACGTGGGCTGCCGGTTCTGCGCCTTCGCCCAGCGGGAGAGCGACGCCGACGCGTTCCGGCTCTCCCTGGCGCAGGTCGCCGACCGGGCCGAGGAGGCGTGGGCGGCCGGCGCCACCGAGGTCTGCCTCCAGGGCGGCATCGACCCGAAGCTGCCGGTCACCGGCTACGCCGACATCGTCCGGGCGATCAAGGCGCGGGTGCCCGGGATGCACGTGCACGCCTTCTCGCCCATGGAGATCGTCACGGCCGCCGCGAAGGCCGGCGTGCCGGTGAAGGAGTGGCTGCTCCAGCTCCGCGACGCCGGCCTGGACACCATCCCCGGCACCGCCGCGGAGATCCTCGACGACGAGGTGCGCTGGGTGCTCACCAAGGGCAAACTGCCGGCCGCCGCCTGGGTCGACGTGGTGAGCACGGCACACGAGCTGGGCATCCGGTCCAGCTCCACGATGATGTACGGCCATGTCGACCATCCCGGCCAGTGGCTGGCCCACTTCCGGGTGCTGGCCGGCGTGCAGGACCGCACCGGCGGCTTCACCGAGTTCGTGGCGCTGCCGTTCGTGCACACCAACGCGCCGATCTACCTGGCCGGCATCGCCCGGCCCGGCCCGACCTGGCGGGAGAACCGCGTCGTGCACGCCATGGCGCGGCTGCTGCTGCACGGCCGGATCGCCAACATCCAGTGCTCCTGGGTGAAGCTCGGCGACGCCGGCACGGTGGCGATGCTCCAGGGCGGCTGCAACGACCTGGGCGGCACCCTCATGGAGGAGACCATCTCCCGGATGGCCGGCTCGGGCAACGGCTCGGCCCGCACGGAGGAGCAGCTCCGGGGGATCGCGGCGGCGGCGGGCCGGCCGGTCCGCAAGCGGACGACCGCGTACGGTCACGCCGACGCGTAGCGTCGAACCTTTCCCCGCCGCCGGCCGTACCAGTGGATGCCGGCGGCGGTTGCGGCGAGGACCGCCGCCGGCGCCCCAGCCCGGGGCACCCGGCGGCGTCCGGGTCCCGGTCCACCGTGGGCGCTGCGGCGCCGGCCCGGAAAGGTTGCCCATGACCACTGATGAGCCGAAGCGGCGGCCCTGGCCGCGACTGACCCGCCGGCAGACGTTGACCGCGGCGGCGAGCGCCACCCTGGGCGCCGCCGCCCTCACCGTGCCGGGCCTGTCCGCCGCGCAGAACGCCCCCTCGGCGGGCCGGCGCGACGAGCCGATCGTGGTCCACCTCCGCGACGCGGCCTCCGGCGCCCTGGACGTCTTCGTCGGCACGACCCGGATCCAGGTACGCGACCGCGGCCTGGCCGACCGCCTGGTCCGCGCCGCCGGCCGGCGCTGATCCTCCCGGGCCGCACCGGCCCGGCCCTTCCCGGCGCGGGCTCCCCACGCCGGTCCCGACTTCCGCTACCCCCGACGAAGGTGTGGTCCGCCATGTCCTCTCACCGCGAGGCCCCGGAGATAGCCAAGGATCCGGTCGCCGACAGCTCCGACCTGTACGCGTTCGTCACCCCGAGCCAGCCCGACACGGTCACGTTGATCGCCAACTACGTGCCGGTGCAGCTTCCCTCCGGCGGCCCCAACTTCTTCGAGTTCGGCGACGACGTCCGGTACGAGATTCACGTCGACAACGACGGCGACGGTTATCCCGATGTCACCTATCGTTTCGAATTCACCACCGAGATCACGAATCCGAACAGCTTTCTTTACAACACGGGACCGATCGAGTCGCTGGAGAGCAGGAACTGGAACCGGCGGCAGTTCTACCGGCTGACCCGGATCGCCGACGGCCGTGAGCACGTCCTGGCGCACCAGCTGCCCTGCCCGCCGTGCAACGTCGGGCCGCTGTCCACCCCGAAGTACGCCGATCTGGTGCGGCAGGCGACGTTCAAGCTGTCGACCGGGGAGAAGGTGTTCGCCGGCCAGCGCGCCGACGGGTTCTTCGTCGACCTGGGCGCCGTCTTCGACCTCGGTACGCTGCGCCCCTTCCAGCAGTTGCACGTGGCCGGCAAGAAGCTGTTCAAGACCGAGGGTGAACCGGTCAACGCGCTGGACCGCCTGAACGTGCACAGCATCGCCGTGCAGATCCCGCTCGCCAAGGTGCGGCGCAAGGCCAGCCGGTACGGCCAGGCCGACCGCGCCTCGACCATCGGCGTCTGGACGACGGCCTCCCGGCAGCAGGTCCGGGTGCTGGGCGACCGGGTGGCCGCGGACACCGCCGCCGGCCCCTTCACCCAGGTCTCCCGGTTGGGCAACCCGCTGTTCAACGAGGTCGTCGTGCCGATGTCCAGAAAGGACCTGTGGAACACCCTGCCGCCGGCCGAGGACAAGCGCTTCGCCCCGTTCGTCGAGCACCCCGAGCTGGCCGCGCTGCTGCCCGCGCTCTACCCGGGCGTGTTCCCCAACCTGGACGCGCTGAACAAGTCGAAGAAGCCGCGGGCGGACCTCGTGGCGATCCTGCTCACCGGCGTACCGGCCGGGCTGATCGACGGCTTCGCCAACACCACCGGCGACGTGCAGGCCGACATGCTGCGGCTGAACACGGCCATCCGGCCCAGCCGCAAGCCGGACCGGTTCGGGGTGCTCGGCGGCGACCTGGCGGGCTTCCCGAACGGCCGGCGGGTCGGCGACGACGTGGTGAGCATCGCCCTGCGGGCCATCGCCGGGTTGACCGTGCCGCTGGTGGACAAGACGTTCAAGCCCGACGCCGCGGCGGCCGCGGTCACTCCGGGACTGAGCGCCGCCGACGTGACGGCGCCCTTCCTCGGTGACTTCCCGTTCCTCGGCACGCCGTACGACGGGTTCAACAACCCGCCGGCGGCGAAGTCCTGAGCGGGAGGTCAGATGCACCACCAGCACACCCTCGGCCCGTCGGAGAGCGGCAGCGTCGTGCTCGACCTGGGTGGCGACTCCGGCGCGCTGATCATCCACACCGGACGCGACCTGCACGGCCGGGAGATCGAGATCAGCCGCGCCGACCGGGAGGGCCCCCGCACCCACTCCGCCGTACGCGAGCGGCACGTCCGCGACGGGGTCGTCCACAGCGCCGTCTACCCGGATCTGGCGGCCGGCCTCTATACCGTCTGGTGGGATGAGCGCACCCCCGCCGGAGCGATTTCCGTCACCGGCGGGTCGATCGCCGAATTCGTCTGGCCGGCCAGCTCACCGACGGGAGCTGACTGAGCGCTCAGGCCGTCGCACCGTCGCGCCTCGTCCACATGGTGGGCGGGGCGCGGTCGGCGTCTGCGGCCTCGACGGGCGGTATCGCCGCGACCGGGTTAACCTGTGCCCCACCAATGCTGATCTTGGACGGTGTCACGACGACCGCCCGGGTACGGCCCGCCGGGAAGCCTCCACCGGGGGCCGCCGGCGGTGTCCACACCGGTGCGCCACGGCAGAAAACTTGGGGCAACTCGCCGGGGAAGGCGTTACTCGTCCGGGGTCTGAATCGATAGGGCAGGTTGCGAGGGTCGGGCGGCCAGGCGGTCGTCCGGAACGTGTCGGGAGGGCGACTCCATTATCAAGTTTGGCTTGACGGCGCACGCATTACACGCGTGTAATTTGAATGGGGTTGTTCGCGCGGAACGCAACAAATTGTGACCGGACGAACAAGCACGCCTTTCGCGTGGGGGGTTGCAGCGGCGATGACGCCGGTGCGCGACAAGGAGGCAACGGATGGACGGCCAGCTCGAGGTGGCCGACCTGCTCGGAAACGCGCCGGAGTGGCAGGAGCGGGCGCTGTGCTCGCAGACCGACCCGGAGGCGTTCTTTCCCGAGAAGGGCGGCTCGACCCGCGAGGCGAAGCGCATCTGCTCGCGGTGTGAAGTGAAGACGGAGTGTCTCGAATACGCGCTCGGCCACGACGAGCGGTTCGGGATCTGGGGTGGGCTCTCCGAGCGGGAGCGGCGCAAGCTCAAGCGGCGGGTCGCCGCCTGACGCGCGTACCGGACCGGGGCGGTGGGGGCCGCCCGGGATCCGGGCCGACGACCCGGCCGGCGGGGGCCGGCCGGGACGCGGCAACGGTGGGGTGCGGCAGTCGCCCGGCCACGATGCGCCGACGGCCCGTCAGGCAGGCGGGGATGCGGCGGCGGCCAGGTTTGCCGACGGCCCGCCGGTCACGGCTCAGGCCAGTTCGTCGGGGTCGACCCCGAGCAGGTTCGCCACCTGCTCGATGATCACGTCGTGCACGAGGTCCGCGAGGTCCTCCCGGTCCATGGCCCGGAACTCCAGCGGCCGCCGGTAGAGCACGATCCGGGGCGGCACCTCCTGCCGGCCCGGGCGGCCCGGCAGCAGCCGGGCGAGCGGGACCTCGCCGTCCTCCAGCACGTCCGAGTCGTAGACGTTCAGGTCCGGCGGGACGTCCTCGACGGCGAACTCGACCCCGGCCAGCTCCTTCGCGAAGCGGCGTTCGAGCGTCTCCACCGTGTCCAGCACCAGGTCGTCGAAGACCTCGGCCTTGGTCCGGGCCAGCGGCACGGTGGCCGGCACCAGCCGCCCCCGCAGCCCCCGCCCGTGGCGGTCACGGTGGGTGCGCCGGCCGGAGCCGGGGCGGCGGTGTTCCGGGCTCGTCATGACGCAAAGGGTAGCCCCCGGACCAGGGTCGGCCGCCGTCGCGCCGCCGGCCCGGCGCGCCGACGCGCCGATCGGACGAATTGTGATCACCATGACGGGCGTGTCGCAACGCGAAGCGGTGCGCCGCACCCGGTAATGGAGATACCCTGCCGCCGTGAGGTCACCACGGCGCTGCTCCCGTAACGGCTGCCCCCGGCAAGCGGTCGCCACATTGACCTATGTCTACAACGAGTCGACGGCCGTGGTGGGGCCGCTGGCCGCGTTCGCCGAGCCGCACACGTACGACCTGTGCGAGCCGCACGCCCGCAACCTCACCGCCCCGCGCGGCTGGGACGTGGTGCGCCACGAGGGCGAGTTCGAGCCCCCGCCCCCGACGACGGACGACCTGGTGGCCCTTGCCGAGGCGGTCCGCGAGGCCGCCCGCCCCGCACCCCCGCGCCCCCCGTCGGACGACGACCACCACCAGACCCCCCAGCCCCACCAGCAGGGCCGCCGAGGTCACCTCCGCGTCATCCCCCCGAACCACTAGGCCCGCGGCCCGTCGGCGGTGATCAAGAGGTTCGCGTCAGGATCCGCCCACCGGCCGACCAAAACTCCTTGATCAACCCCTGAGGTCGAGGGTCGCCCGTCGTGGGGGCCGGCCCAAGGCCCGGTTGATCATGAAGTTGGCGGCGTTTCTGATCTCCCAGGGTGCCGCTATTTCAAGATCAACGGGACGAGGGTGGGGCCGGGGTCGGGGACCGGTGGGGGTGGTCAGTGGCCCAGGAGGTGGGAGAAGGCCTTGGCTCGGCGGGACGGGCGGTTGGTTTTCTGCTCGGCCTCGTCGGCTGAGAACATGACCTTCAGGCCGGCGTTGACCGCCAGCCAGCGGAGGGGTTCGGGTTCCCATCTCGGGGAGCGGTGGTTGACCCAGGGGAGGGCGGTCAGGTCGGTCCGCTCGCCCCGGATCAGGTCGGCCAGCGTACGGCCGGCCAGGTTGCTGGTGCCGACACCGTCGCCCACGTAGCCGCCGGCCCAGGCGAGACCTGTCGACCGGTCCAGCCCCACCGAGGCGGCCCAGTCCCGGGCCACGCCGAGCGGACCGCCCCAGGTGTGCGTCACCGGCACTTCGGGCCCGAGCACGGGGAAGAGTTCGCCGAGCACCCGGCGCAGCGCCGCGAAGACCCGGGGCTCGCGGTCGAAGTCGGGACGGACCCGGGAGCCGTAGTGGTAGGGGGCGCCCCGCCCGCCGAAGGCGAGCCGCCCGTCGGCGGTGCGCTGGCCGTAGATGATGACGTGCCGGTAGTCGGAGAACGTCTCCCGCTCGGCCAGGCCGATCTCCGCCCAGGTCGCCTCGGGCAGCGGCGCGGTGGCCACCATCAGCGAGTAGACCGGCGCCACGGCCCGCCGCTGGCCGGGCAGCGCCGGGGTGAATCCCTCGGTCGCCCGGACCACCACCGGCGCGCGGACCACGCCGGCCGGGGTCACCGCCGCACCGGGCCGCAGGGCGGTCACCGGGGTCCGCTCGAAGACGCGTACGCCCCGTCGCTCCACCGCCGTGGCCAGGCCGCGGACCAGCTTCGCCGGGTGCACGGCGGCGCAGTGCGGGGTGTACGTGCCGCCGCGTACCCCCTCGGCGTGGCAGCGGGCGGCGGCCTCGGCGGCGTCGAGCAGCACCAGGTCGGCGTCGGTGAGCCCGTGCTCGCGGGCCTCGGCGACGGCGGCCCGCGCCCGGCCGAGCTGCACCTCGGTGCGGGCCAGCACCACGGTGCCGCCGGCCCGCCAGTCGCAGTCGATGCCCTCGGCCGCGACCACCCGGCCGACCTCGCGGACGGTCTCGTGCATGGCCCACTGCATGGCGAGCGCCCGGTCCCGGCCGTGCCGGCGGGCCAGCGCCGGCAGGGAGGTGGGGAAGAGCGCCGAGCACCAGCCGCCGTTGCGGCCGGAGGCGCCGTACCCGGCGATCTCCTTCTCCAGCACGACGATCCGCAGCGACGGGTCGGCCGCGGCGAGGTAGTAGGCCGTCCACAGCCCGGTGTAGCCGGCACCCACGATCACCACGTCGGCGTCCGTGTCGCCGGGCAGGCCGGGGCGGGGAGTCAGCGGGGCGTCCAGGCTGGACAGCCAGTACGACAGATCCTGGTAGCGCATCACCACTCCGGTGGGGGCAGGTCGTGGCGCAGCCGCGGGTCGGGCTGCGGGATGCCGTACGCCTCGACGACAGGCACCACCCCGGCCCAGACCTGGCGGTCGAGGTCGTCGTCGGGGTCGTCGGGCGGGCCGGCGCTGACCTTCACCGAGCACTCGTCCAGCGGCAGGGCGAGCACCAGCGTGGCGGCCAGTTCCTTCGCCGAGGGTGGCCGGATCTCCGCCCAGCGGCCGGGGAGCAGGTGCTCGGAGAGGCGGTGCAGCGCGGCCAGCTTCGCCTCGCCGGTGAGCGCGGTGAGCGTGCCGAGCACCATGGCGCAGCGGTAGTTCATCGAGGACTCGAAGGCGCTGCGGGCCAGCACCAGGCCGTCGAGCAGGGTGACGGTGAGGCAGGCGGGCGCGCCGGCGGCGAGGTGCCGGAACAGCCGGCTGCCGGTGGAGCCGTGCACGAGCACCCGCTCCCCGTCCCGGGCGTACGCCACCGGCAGCGCGTACGGCTGGTCGCCGTCGGCGATGGCCAGGTGGGCGACGCGGCCGGCGTCGAGTACGGCGTGCAGCGTCGCCCGGTCGTCGACGGCCAGGTCGGGCAGCCGCCGTACGCGGGTCCGGTCGGTGCCCCCGACGGCGCGGGGCCGGGAACCGCCGTCGCGGTCCCCGGCCCCGGCCGACGACGGGTCGCCGGTCAGAGGCGCGCCCATGCCTCGGTCAGCACGGCGCGCAGGATCTGCTCGATCTCGTCGAACTGCTGCTGCTGGGCGATCAGCGGCGGGGCGAGCTGGATCACGGGGTCGCCCCGGTCGTCGGCGCGGCAGTAGAGCCCGGCCTGGAAGAGCGCGGTGGAGAGGAAGCCGCGCAGCAGCCGCTCCGACTCGGCCTCGTCGAAGGTCTCCCGGGTCGCCTTGTCCTTGACCAGTTCGATGCCGTAGAAGTAGCCGTCGCCGCGGACCTCGCCGACGATCGGCAGGTCGTTGAGCTTCTCCAGGGTGGACCGGAAGGCGCCCTCGTTGGCCCGGACGTGCCCGACGAGGTCCTCGCGGGCGAAGACCTCCAGGTTGGCCAGGGCGACCGCGCAGGAGACGGGGTGGCCGCCGAAGGTCACACCGTGGGCGAACATGCCGGTCTCGGTGAGGAACGGCTCCATGAGCCGCTCGCTGGCGATCATCGCGCCGAGCGGGGCGTAGCCGGAGGTGATGCCCTTGGCCGTGGTGATGATGTCGGGCTGGTAGCCGTAGCGGACGGCGCCGAAGTACTCGCCGAGCCGGCCCCACGAGCAGATCACCTCGTCGCTGACGAGCAGCACGTCGTACGCGTCGCAGATCTCCCGGACCCGCTCGAAGTAGCCGGGCGGCGGCGGGAAGCAGCCGCCGGAGTTCTGCACCGGCTCCAGGAAGACCGCGGCGACGGTGTCCGGCCCTTCCCGCTCGATGGCGCGGCCGATCTCCTCGGCGGCCCAGCGGCCGAACGCCTCGGGGTCGTCGCCGTGCTCGGGGGCCCGGTAGAAGTTGGTGTTCGGCACCTTGATGCCGCCGGGCACCAGCGGCTCGAAGTCGCTCTTGATGCCGGGCAGGCCGGTGATCGACAGCGCGCCCATGGAGGTGCCGTGGTACGCGATGTACCGGCTGACGACCTTGTACTTGTTCGGCTGTCCGGTGCGCTTGAAGTAGGCCCGGGCCAGCTTCCACGCCGCCTCGACGGCCTCGGAGCCGCCGGTGGTGAAGAAGACCCGGTTCAGGTCGCCGGGGGCCAGCGAGGCGACCTTCTCGGCCAGCTCGACGGCCTTGGGGTGGGCGTACGACCACAGTGGGAAGTAGGCCAGCTCGCCGGCCTGCTTGGCGGCCGCCTCGGCGAGTTCGGTGCGGCCGTGGCCGGCGTTGACGACGAAGAGCCCGGCCAGCCCGTCCAGGTAGCGGCGGCCCTGCGAGTCCCACACGTACGCGCCCTCGCCGCGCACGATGGTCGGTACCTCGCCGGCGGAGTAGCTGGCCATCCGGGTGAAGTGCATCCAGAGGTGGTCGGTGGCGTTGGCCATGTCAGCCCCATCGGGTCTCGGGCCGGTCAGGGGTGACACCGGCCGCTCTGCCCACGGTTATCCCACAGTCGATGCTGATAACGCAAGTGTGTGGGGCGAATGACAACGGATTCAGCGAGCGGCGTTTATCGCCGCAACGGAATCCGCATCAGGCGGTGCCCCAGCTGTAGGTCTGCTTGCGGAGCTTGAGGTAGACGAACGCCTCGGTGGAGACCACACCGGAGACCCCGCGCAGCTTCTGGAGGATCTCCAGCAGGTGCTCGTCGTTGCGGCAGACCACCTCGGCCAGCAGGTCGAACGACCCGGCGGTGATCACCACGTAGTCGATCTCCTCGAACTCGGCGAGCCGGTCGGCCACCCGCTCCAGGTCGCCGTCGGTGCGCAGGCCGATCATGGCCTGGCGGGGGAAGCCGAGCTGGAGCGGATCGGTCACCGCCACGATCTGCATGACCCCGGCGTCGAGCAGGCGCTGCACCCGCTGGCGCACCGCCGCCTCGGACAGGCCGACCGCCTTGCCGATGGTCGCGTAGGGGCGACGGCCGTCCTCCTGGAGCTGCTCGATGATCTGCTTGGCCACGTCGTCGAGCAGAGCGTGACTGGCACCTTCACGCACCGTGACGCGGCGGCTGCCGTTGCCGTTCTCCAGTTGCCGGTTGGCCATCGTCCGCTCCCCATGTCCGAATCCTCGTGCTGAGCGTAGTGCCCCGGCGCAGTCTGGCGTATTTCGTGGTGCTTGGCTAATCCCGCAACGGAATCCCTTGTAAGGGAGGTCACCTCATGTCAGGATCAGTCGTCCATCGCCATTGACCCTCCCGCCGGCGCGCCACCCCCGTCCCGCCGCCGACGATGACCCCCCTAGGAGTCGTCACATGCGTAGTCCCCACCGGCACCTCACGCGGCGTGGTCTGCTCACCGGGACCCTCGGCTCGGCCGCCCTGCTCGCCACGGCGGGCACGCTGGCCGGCTGCGGCACCAAGGGTGCACAGCAGACCGAGGCCGGTTGCAAGAGCGAGGATCTCTCCGCCACGGAGAAGAAACTGGCCTTCTCGAACTGGCCGCAGTACATGGACGCGGACGAGAAGGACGAGTCCAAGCGCCCCACGCTGGACGAGTTCATCAAGAAGTCCGGCATCCAGGTGACCTACACCGAGGACGTCAACGACAACAACGAGTTCTTCGGCAAGGTGCAGAACCAGCTCGCCGGCTGTCAGACCACCGGGCGGGACATCATGGTCCTCACCGACTGGATGGCGGCCCGGATGATCCGGCTCGGCTGGATCCAGAAGCTGGACAAGGCCAAGCTGCCCAACGTCGAGGCCAACCTGCTGCCCTCACTGCGCAACCGCTCCTTCGACAGCGACAACCAGCTCGCCATCCCGTGGCAGTCCGGCCTGGCCGGGCTCGCGTACAACGCCAAGGTGGCCAAGGAGATCCGCACCGTCGACGAGCTGCTCACCCGCCCCGACCTCAAGGGCAAGGTGACCGCGCTGTCGGAGATGCGGGACACCATGGGCCTGCTGCTCCAGTCCAACGGGCACGACCCGGCGAACTTCACCACGGCGCAGTTCGACGACGCGCTGAACAAGCTGAAGAAGGCCGTGGACTCCAAGCAGATCCGGAAGTTCACCGGCAACGACTACGCCCCCGACCTGGCCAAGGGCGACATCGCCGCCTGCATCGGCTGGTCCGGCGACGTGATCCAGCTCGGCTTCGAGGACGAGAAGATCAAGTTCGTGGTGCCCGATTCCGGCGTGATGCTGTGGTCGGACAACATGCTCGTGCCGAACAAGGCCACCCACAAGGCCAACGCCGAAGAGCTGATCAACTACTACTACGACCCGGCGGTCGCCGCGAAGCTCGCCGCGTACGTCAACTACATCTGCCCGGTCAAGGGCGCACAGGCCGAGATGGAGAAGATCGACCCGGAACTGGCCGCCAACCCGCTCATCTTCCCCGACGAGGCGATGCTGTCGAAGTCCAAGGTCTTCATGGCCCTGGACGAGAAGCGGGAGAAGGAGTACGAGGCCAAGTTCCAGCAGGTCATCGGGGCGTGAGGCACATGGGACACGAGACACCGGCCGGCGATCTGCGCCTGGCCAACCTGACCAAGCGGTTCGGCGTCTTCACCGCGGTGGACGACCTCAGCCTCACCATCCCACAGGGCTCGTTCTTCGCCCTGCTCGGGGCGTCCGGCTGCGGCAAGACCACCACCCTGCGGATGATCGCCGGGCTGGAGGAACCGACCAGCGGGCAGGTGCTGCTCGGCGACCGTGACATCGCCGGGCTGCGGCCGTACAAGCGGCCGGTGAACACCGTGTTCCAGAGTTACGCGCTCTTCCCGCACCTCGACATCCACGAGAACGTGGCCTTCGGGCTGCGCCGGCGGGGCATCCGCAAGGTGACCGACCAGGTCGAGCGGATGCTCTCGCTGGTGCAGCTCGAAGGGTACGGCCGGCGCAAGCCGGCCCAGCTCTCCGGCGGCCAGCAGCAGCGCGTGGCGCTGGCCCGGGCGCTCATCAACCACCCGCAGGTGCTGCTGCTGGACGAGCCGCTCGGCGCGCTCGACCTCAAGCTGCGCCGGCAGATGCAGATCGAGCTGAAGCGGATCCAGACCGAGGTCGGCATCACCTTCGTGCACGTCACCCACGACCAGGAGGAGGCCATGACCATGGCCGACACGGTCGCGGTGATGAACGCCGGCCGGATCGAGCAGCTCGGCGCCCCCGCCGACCTCTACGAGTACCCGGCCACCGCGTTCGTGGCGAACTTCCTCGGCCAGTCCAACCTGCTGGCCGGCGAGGCCGCCGGCCGCAGCGGCCACGACGTGCTGGTCACGGCGCACGGCGCGCGCTTCTCGGTGCCCGCCGGCCGGGCCCGGGCCGATTACGGGCCGGTCTTCCTCGGGGTACGTCCCGAGAAGCTGCACCTGGTCGGCGGCCCCGATCAGGTGCCCGCCGGCCACCAGCACCTCGGCGGCGTGGTCAGCGACGCCTCGTACGTCGGGGTGAGCACGCAGTACCTGGTGCGCACGGCGTGGGGCAGCGAGCTGTCCGTGTTCGCGGCGAACAGCGGGGTCGGCGGGCGGCTGCCGGTCGGCGCCCCGGTGACCGCGCACTGGGATCCACGGCACGCCTTCCTGCTGCCCCGGGCGGCCGGTGAGGACGACCAGACCAGCCCGCTGCTCGACGAGCCGCCGGTGGGTGCGCTGTCATGAGCGCCCTGGCCCACGTACCGACCTCGTCGGGGCAGCCGGCCGCGCCGCCAGGGACCCGGCGGGGGCGGAGCAGGCTGCTGCCGTACCTCCTGCTGCTGCCCGGCGCCGCCTGGCTGCTCGTCTTCTTCGTCCTGCCGCTGCTCCAGCTCGCCGCCGCCAGCCTCTACGACCCGAGCGGGTCGCTCTCCACCGGCTACGCGATGACCGGGGAGGTCGGCAACTACTGGGTCGCGTTGCAGGCGTACTGGCCGCAGTTCGCCAGGTCCTTCGTCTACTCGGCGATCGCGCTGGTGCTGGCCCTGCTCATGGGCTACCCGCTGGCGTACGCGATCGCCCAGAAGGCCGGCCGGTGGAAGAACCTGCTGCTGGTGGCCGTCGTCGCGCCGATGTTCACCAGCTTCCTGGTGCGCACCCTGGCCTGGAAGACCATCCTGTCGGACAACGGCTGGGTGGTCGGGCTGCTGCGCGAGGTGCACCTGCTCGGGGCGGACGGCCGGCTGCTGGCCACCCCGTTCGCGGTGGTGCTCGGCCTGACGTACAACTTCCTGCCCTTCCTGGTGCTGCCGCTGTACGCGAGCCTGGAGCGGCTCGACCCGCGGCTGCTGGAGGCGGCGAGCGACCTGTACGCGAGCCCGCTGCGCGCCTTCCGGAAGGTCACCCTGCCGCTGTCCATGCCCGGGCTGATCGCCGGCACGCTGCTCTTCTTCATCCCGGCCACCGGCGACTACATCAACGCCGAACTGCTCGGCACCCCCAACGAGTACATGATCGGCAACGTCATCGACTCGGCGTTCCTGGTCCGGCTGGACTACCCGCAGGGCGCGGCGCTGTCGTTCCTGCTGATGGCCGCGATCCTCGCGATCGTCTTCGTCTACCTGCGCAAGGCCGGCACGGAGGAGGTGCTGTGAAACTGAAGCGTTGGCTCGCCGACCGCTGGGTCATGGGCGTGGCACTGCTCGTCCTCGGCTACCTCTCGCTGCCGATCCTCGTGGTCGCCGGGCTCTCCTTCAACCGGCCGTCCAGCCGGCTGTCCTACGACTTCAACGAGTTCACGCTCGACAACTGGACCCACCCCTGCGCCACCTCCGACATGTGCGACGCGGTGGTACGCAGCATGGAGATCGGCCTGATCGCCACGGTGGTCTCCACCATCCTCGGCACGCTCATGGCGTTCGCCCTGGTCCGGCACGGCTTCCGCGGCCGGTCCGGGATCAACGGCCTGATCTTCCTGCCGATGGCCACCCCGGAGCTGGTGATGGGCACCTCGCTGCTCGCCCTCTTCGTGGCCGCCGGGGTGCCGCAGGGCTTCTGGACCATCGTCATCGCGCACGTGATGTTCTGCGTGTCGTTCGTGGTGGTCACCGTCAAGGCCCGGCTGGCCGGCATGGACCGGCGGCTGGAGGAGGCCGCCATGGACCTCTACGCCAGCGAGTGGCAGACCTTCCGGCGGATCACCCTGCCCCTGGTGCTGCCCGGCATCGTGGCCGCCGCGCTGCTGGCCTTCTCGCTGAGCTTCGACGACTTCATCATCACGAACTTCAACGCCGGCACCACTGTCACCTTCCCCATGTACGTCTGGGGCGCCGCCCAGCGGGGAATCCCGCCGCAGGTGAACGTCATCGGCACGGCCATGTTCGCGATCGCGCTGCTCCTGGTCGGCGCCAGCTCGCTGCGCGGTCGCCGGGCCCGGCGCGCCGCCCTCGCGGCGCCCGTCGCCGCCGTCGGGGCCGGCAAGAGCGCGTCATGAACCTCCCGCATACCGGCCGGGCGCTGGCCGACGCCGCGCCCGTCCCGTACTGGCTCGACCGACCGGAACGCCCGGATCCGCTACCGCCCCTGGCCGGCGTCCACGACGCCGACCTGCTGGTGGTCGGCGGCGGCTACTCCGGGCTCTGGACCGCGCTGCTGGCCAAGGAGGCCGACCCGGACCGGGACGTGCTCCTGGTCGAGGCCGGCACCTGCGGCTGGGCGGCCTCCGGGCGCAACGGCGGGTTCTGCGCCGCGTCGCTCACCCACGGCCTCGCCAACGGCGCCGAGCGGTGGCCCGACGAGATCGACGAGCTGGAACGGCTCGGCCGGGAGAACCTGGACGCCATCGCCGACACCGTCGTGAAGCACGGCATCGACTGCGACTTCGAGCGCACCGGCGAGCTGGCGGTGGCCGTCGAGCCGTACCAGCTCGCCGGGCTGGCGGAGGACGCCGCGCTGGCCCGCCGGTACGGCCACGACGTGCGGCTGCTCGACCGCGACGAGGTACGCGCCGAGGTCGCCTCGCCGACGTACCTCGGTGGGATGTGGGACCGGGACCGGGTGGCCCTGCTCGACCCGGCGAAGCTGGCCTGGGGCCTGCGCCGCGCCGCCCTCGACCTGGGCGTCCGCATCCACGAGCACACCCGGGTCACCGGGCTGGCCCGCGACGGCGGCGCGCTGCGCGCGGCCACGGCCGGCGGCCCGGACGGCGTGCCCGGCGCGGTGCGGGCCCGGCAGGTGGTGCTCGCCACCAACGCGTTCCCGCCGCTGCTGCGCCGGCTGCGCGCCTGGCTGGTGCCGGTCTACGACTACGCGCTGATGACCGAGCCGCTGACGCCCGCCCAGCGCGACGCCATCGGCTGGCGCAACCGGCAGGGGCTGGCCGACACCGGCAACCAGTTCCACTACTACCGGATCACCGCCGACGGCCGGATCCTGTTCGGCGGCTACGACGCCATCTACCACTACGGCAACCGGATGGCTCCGGAGTTGGAGCAGCGCGAGGCCACCTTCACGGCGCTGGCGTCGCACTTCTTCACGACCTTCCCCCAGCTGGAAGGGTTGCGGTTCAGCCACCGCTGGGGTGGCGTCATCGACACCTGCACCCGGTTCTGCGCGTTCTTCGGCACCGCCTACGAGGGGCGGCTGGCGTACGCGGCCGGGTTCACCGGGCTGGGCGTCGGGGCGACCCGGTTCGGGGCGCGGGTGATGCTCGACCTGCTCGGCGGGGAGGACACCCCGCTGACCCGGCTCGACCTGGTCCGCCGCAAGCCGCTGCCGTTCCCGCCGGAGCCGATCCGGGCCACCGGCATCAACCTCACCCGCTGGTCGCTCGCCCGCGCCGACGCGCGGGAGGGGCGGCGCAACCTCTGGCTCCGTACTCTCGATCGTCTTGGACTGGGGTTCGACTCCTGATGCGTATCCTCCTCGTCGGCGCCGGTGGCGTCGGCTCCGCCGCCGTATCCATCGCCGCCCGCCGTTCCTTCTTCGAGACCATGGTGGTCGCGGACTACGACCTCGACCGCGCGTCACGGGCGGTGGCCGGCCACGGCGACCCGTTCGTCGCCGCCCGCGTCGACGCCTCCTCCGCCGAGGCGGTCGCCGCGCTCTGCCGGGAGCACCGGATCAGCCACGTGCTCAACGCCGTCGATCCGCGCTTCGTCATGCCGATCTTCGACGGCGCGTTCGCCGCCGGAGCCGACTACCTCGACATGGCCATGTCGCTGTCCCGGCCGCACCCGGACGCGCCGCACGCCGAGACCGGGGTGAAGCTCGGCGACGAGCAGTTCGCGCTTGCTGACCAGTGGTCGGCCGCCGGGCGGCTCGCGCTCTGCGGCATCGGCATCGAACCGGGCCTCTCCGACGTGTTCGCCCGCTACGCCGCCGACGAACTCTTCGCCGAGATCGACGAGATCGGGGTACGCGACGGCGCGAACCTCACCGTCGACGGCTACGACTTCGCCCCCTCGTTCTCCATCTGGACCACCATCGAGGAGTGCCTGAACCCGCCGGTGGTCTGGGAGGCCGACCGGGGCTGGTACACCACCCCGCCGTTCTCCGAGCCCGAGGTGTTCGAGTTCCCCGAGGGGATCGGCCCGGTCGAGTGCGTCAACGTGGAGCACGAGGAGGTGCTGCTCATCCCGCGCTGGGTGAAGGCGAAGCGGGTCACCTTCAAGTACGGCCTCGGTGACGAGTTCATCGAGGTGCTGAAGACGCTGCACAAGCTCGGCCTCGACTCGACGTCGCCCGTCCGCGTCCGCGGCGTCGAGGTGTCGCCGCGCGACGTCGTGGCCGCCTGCCTGCCCGACCCCGCCACCCTCGGCGACCGGATGCGCGGCAAGACCTGCGCCGGCACGTACGTCACCGGAACCGGCTTGGACGGGCGGCCGCGGCGGGTCTACCTCTACCACGTGGTCGACAACGAGTGGTCGATGGCGGAGTACGGCCACCAGGCGGTGGTCTGGCAGACCGCCGTCAACCCGGTCGTGGCCCTGGAACTGCTGGCCACCGGGGCGTGGTCCGGCGTCGGCGTGCTCGGCCCGGAGGCGCTGCCCCCGGTGCCCTTCCTCGACCTGCTGACCGGCTACGGCTCGCCGTGGGGAATGGAGGAGCGGTGACCCGCTACGGTCCGATGTTCGGCCCCGACATCACGTTCCTCGGCGTGCCCCCGTGCACGCTGGAGGAGCCGGTGACGTACGCCGACGCCGACGTGGTGATCGTCGGCGCACCCTTCGACGGCGGCACGTCGCACCGGCCCGGCACCCGGTTCGGCCCGTCCGCCATCCGTCAGGCCTGCTACCTGCCGCACGACGGCTCCCGCCCGTCCCTCGCGCTGCGCGTGGACGGCCTGCAGGACCTGACGGTGTACGACGCGGGCGACGTCGAGATGTTCTCCGGCGACATCGAGCGCTCGCTGGCCTCCCTGGAGACCGCCGTGCACGCGGTCGCCGCGGCCGGGGCCATCCCGATCGTGCTCGGCGGCGACCACTCCATCGCCCTGCCCGACGCCACCGGCGTGGCCCGGCACCACGGGCTCGGCCGGGTGTCGCTGGTGCACTTCGACGCGCACGCCGACACCGGGGACATCGAGTTCGGCTCCCTCCACGGGCACGGCCAGCCGATGCGCCGGCTCATCGAGTCCGGCGCCGTACGCGGCGACCGCTTCCTCCAGATCGGCCTGCGCGGCTACTGGCCGGGGCCGGAGACCCTGTCGTGGATGGCCGAGCAGCGGATGCGCTCGTACGAGATGACCGAGGTGGTGGCGCGCGGGCTGGACGAGTGCCTCGCGGAGGCGTTCGAGATCGCCACCGACGAGTGCGAGGGCGTCTTCCTCTCCGTCGACGTGGACGTGGTCGACCCCGGCATGGCTCCCGGCACCGGCACCCCCGAGCCGGGCGGGTTCACCTCCCGGCAACTCCTCGACGCCGTCCGCCGGGTCTGCTACGAGCTGCCGGTGGTGGGCGTGGACGTCGTCGAGGTCGCCCCGCCCTACGACCACGCCGACATCACCGCGTACCTGGGCAACCGGGTGGTGCTGGAAGCGCTGTCCGCAATAGCCCGCCGCCGCCGCGACGCCGCAGGCGGCGATCCCTGGAACCCGCACCAACCCCTCCTAGACGCCCGCTGACCCTTCACCCCGCTGTTTAGTCCGAGCTATAGTTGGGCCGTGGGTGCTGACGGGGCACGGTGGTCGGTACGGGTCACGGGCGAGGTCCGCCACTGACTGCGTGATCTGCGGCGGAACGATCCCGCGTCGTACGAGAGTGTCCGGGTCGCCGTGGACAAGTTGGCCGAGGTCGGCCCCGGCCTGGGCCGGCCCCTCGTTGACACGCTCCGCGGCAGCAACCTCCGCAATCTCAAGGAGCTCCGCCCCAGGTCGGGCCGTGACGTGGCGATCCGCGTGCTGTTCGTCTTCGACCCGTGGTCGCAGGCTGTGCTCCTGGTGGCGGGCAACAAGGCGGGCAACTGGAGCCGCTGGTATCAGCAGAACATCCCGATGGCGGAGGTTGCGTACAAGGCTTGGCTCGACAATGAGCGCGAGCGAAGGGGGGAGTCGTGACGGAGTTCTACGACTGGGACGAGGTCCGCGCCGAACTCGGCGGGGACGACGCGGCCTATGAGGCGGAGCGGGCCCGCACCGAGGCCTGGGTGAGCGCCTTCCACCTGGCCGAGGAGCGCAAGCGGCTGGGGCTCACCCAGCGACAGGTCGCCGAGCTCATGGGGGTCACCCCTGGCCGGGTCAGCCAGATCGAGAACGGCGACCTCGACGTGAACGAGGTGGCGACCCTGAGCCGCTATGCGGCCGCACTCGGCGCGAAGCTGCGCATCATCTTCGACTACGGGGACGACCTTCGGCAGATTGCTTGACCGCTGCCGCCTCGCGAAGCGCGGGACGAGGCGGCAGCGGTTCGGTTGTCCGGGTGTGCGAGTGAGGATCACGGACGGTCAGCGGGCCAGGTGGGAGCGGATCAGGAAGCGGACGCCCTCCGGGGCCTCCAGGGAGAAGCCGCTGCCTCGGCCGGGCACCACGTCGACCGTGAGCCTGGTGTGTTTCCACAGCTCCCACTGGGCTGTGGACATCCAGAACTCGACCGGCTCGGGCACGCCCTCCACCGTCAGCGAGGCGAGCAGCACGTCCGAGGAGCCGGTGCGGAACTCGCCGGCCGGGTAGCACATCGGGGCGCTGCCGTCGCAGCAGCCGCCGGACTGGTGGAACATGAGCGGGCCGTGGGCCGCCCGCAGCGACCGGATCAGTCCGGCCGCCGCGGGCGTCAGCGTGACGGGGTCACCCATCAGAAGAAGCCCAGCTTCTGGGGGGAGTAGCTGACCAGCAGGTTCTTGGTCTGCTGGTAGTGCTCCAGCATCATCTTGTGGTTCTCCCGGCCGATGCCGGACTGCTTGTACCCGCCGAACGCGGCGTGTGCCGGGTAGGCGTGGTAGCAGTTGGTCCAGACCCGGCCGGCCTGGATCGCGCGCCCGGCCCGGTACGCGGTGTTCATGTCCCGGGTCCACACGCCGGCCCCGAGGCCGTACAGGGTGTCGTTGGCGATCTTCACGGCGTCGTCCAGGTCGGCGAAGGACGTCACCGAGACCACCGGACCGAAGATCTCCTCCTGGAAGATCCGCATCGAGTTGTCGCCCTCGAAGATCGTGGGCTGCACGTAGTACCCGCCGGACAGCTCACCGCCCAGGTCCGCCCGCTCACCGCCGGCCAGAACGCGAGCACCCTCCTGACGGCCGATGTCCAGGTAGGAGAGGATCTTCTCCAACTGGTCGTTGGAGGCCTGCGCCCCGATCATCGTGTCGGTGTCCAGCGGATGCCCCTGCTTGACCGCCTTCGTCCGCTCGACGGCGGCGGCCAGGAAGTCGGAGTAGTGACCCTGCTGGATCAGCGCCCGGGACGGGCAGGTGCAGACCTCGCCCTGGTTGAGCGCGAACATCGTGAAGCCTTCGAGCGCCTTGTCGCGGAAGTCGTCGGAGGCGGCGCTGACGTCGTCGAAGAAGATGTTCGGGCTCTTGCCACCCAGTTCGAGGGTGACGGGTTTGATGTTCTCGCTGGCGTACTGCATGATCAGCCGCCCGGTGGTGGTCTCGCCGGTGAACGCCACCTTCGCCACCCGGGGCGAGGAGGCGAGCGGCTTGCCCGCCTCGACGCCGAAGCCGTTGACCACGTTGACCACGCCCGGCGGGAGCAGGTCGGCGACCAGCGAGAGCAGGTAGTGGATCGAGGCCGGGGTCTGCTCGGCGGGCTTGAGCACCACGGCGTTGCCGGCGGCGAGCGCCGGGGCGAGCTTCCAGACCGCCATGAGGATCGGGAAGTTCCACGGGATGATCTGCCCGACCACGCCGAGCGGCTCGTGGAAGTGGTAGGCCACCGTGTCGTCGTCGATCTCGCCGAGGGAGCCCTCCTGGGCCCGGATCGCTCCGGCGAAGTAGCGGAAGTGGTCGATCGCGAGGGGGATGTCGGCGGCCAGGGTCTCGCGTACCGGCTTGCCGTTCTCCCAGGTCTCGGCGATGGCGAGGGATTCCAGGTTGTCCTGCATGCGGTCGGCGATCTTGTTCAGGATGAGCGACCGTTCGGCCACCGAGGTGCGGCCCCAGGCGTCGGCGGCGCCGTGCGCCGCGTCGAGGGCCTTCTCCACGTCCTCGGCGGTGCCCCGGGCCACCTCGCAGAAGGTCTGCCCGGTCACCGGGGTGGGGTTCTCGAAGTACCGGCCGCCGTGCGGCTTCACGTACTCGCCGCCGATGAAGTGGTCGTAGCGGGACTGCCAGTGGGTGGGGGCGTCGTAGCGCGTCATGGGTACCTCCGCCGTCCGTCAGGGGTGGACGGCGGGGACGCTAGTTTCCGCGACGTTGCAGCAACGTTGCGCGCGGGAGGTCGTACTCCTCGGCGAGCTGGCGGGCCCGCGCCAGGGCGAGCGGCCGGCGCGGCGCACCCGGCGGCAACGCCCGCGCCAGGGCCTGCCAGGCGGTGAGGTCGTCGGCGCCGGTGGGTGTCGCGGTCCAGGCCGTGAGCAGCGCCGGGTCCGCGGCGGCCAGCACGGCCGCGCGGAGCTGGCCGTCGACCAGCCGACGCAGTCGCGCCACTCCCGGCGCGTCCGACCCGGGCAGCAGGGGCCCGGGGTACGCGCGCAGCGCCCCGGCCGGATCGCCGTGTTCCAGCAGTTCGGTGACGGTACGGAAGTCCGCGCGCACGGCCGGCCGCAGCCGGTAGGGGCGGGAGTCGAGCAGTTCCTCGCCGAGCGCCCGGCGCAGCCGGGACAGCTCGGCGCGCAGGGTGACCGGGTGCAGCCGGTCGTCGCCGTACAGGTCGAGGCCGAGCTGTTCCCCGGTGCGCCCCTCGGGGTGGTCGAGGAGCAGCACCAGCAGCTCGCTGTGCCGGCGACCGAGCCGGATCCGGCGGCCGGCCACGCGCAGCTCCGCCTCGTCCCGGCCGAGGGCGGCGACGTGCAGCACGTCGGGTTCGGCGGGGGCGGCGCCGGCCAGGAACGCCTCGGCGGCCCGGGCGGTGGCGCGGACCAGGGCCAGGCTCTGTGGGGTGGCCAGATGGTCCCCGCCGGTGATGTCGACGGCGCCGAGCAGCCGGCCGGTGGTCGGGTCGTGGATCGGGGCGGCGGCGCAGGTCCAGCGCTGGACCGGCCGGACGAAGTGCTCGGTGGCGAAGATCTGCACGCTGTGGTCGACGGCCAGGGCGGTGCCGGGAGCGTTGGTGCCGGCGTGGGCCTCGTCCCAGCGGGCGCCGGGCACGAAGTTCATCCGCTCGGCGTGCCGGAGCACCCCCGGGTGCCCCTCCACCCAGAGCAGCCGCCCGTCCGCGTCGCAGACCGCCATGAGGTGGGCGCCGTCCTGCGCGATGCCGCCGAGCAGGTCGCGGAAGAGGGGCAGCACGCGGGCCAGTGGGTGGGCGGCCCGGTAGCTCGCCAGCGCGTCGTCGGTGAGGTCGACCGGGGCGGTGGCCTCGGGGTCGAGCAGCGCGGACCGCTCCCACGAGCGGCGGACCACGTCGCGGACCCGGCCGGTGGTCGTGCCGGCGGTGAGGAACGCTTCGTGGGCGGCGCCGACCTGCGCGATCCGCTCCGCCGGATCGGCGCCGAATTCCAGGGCGAGCCACGGGTCAGCCATCGGCGACCTCCTCGCGCCCATGGTGACCCAGCTCACCCCCGATCGCCAAACGGCGGGACGAACGCCTCACACGGCACGACGGGGACCGTCACCGGCCCGCCGGCGTGGAGGATTGCTCCGGCGGCGCTTACGGAACCCTTATCTCCGGTCTGGGACCGTATGCGGGACGGCCGAGGAGCACGGGGGAGCGGACAGCGGTGCGGGTGTTGGTGGCGGACGACGAGCGGTTGCTGGCGGACACGGTCGCCGAGGGGCTGCGTCGGTTCTCGATGGCTGTCGACGTCTGCTACGACGGCGACGGCGCGCTGGAGCGGATCGGCGTCAACCGGTACGACGTGGCCGTCCTGGACCGGGACATGCCCGGCGCCACCGGCGACGAGGTGTGCCGCAGTCTCGCCCGGTCCGACGCCGGCACCCGGGTGCTGCTGCTCACCGCGGCCGCCGGCATCCGGGACCGGGTGGCCGGTCTCGGTCTGGGCGCCGACGACTACCTGACCAAGCCGTTCGCGTTCGCCGAGCTGGTGGCCCGGGTGCAGGCACTGGGCCGGCGGTCCGCCCCGGCGGTGCCGCCGGTGCTGGAGCGGCACGGGGTGGTGCTCGACGTGGCCCGGCACACGGTCACCCGGGACGGGCGGCCGCTCGGCCTGAGCCCCAAGGAGTTTGCCGTCCTGCACGTGCTCATGCGCGCCGGCGGCGGCGTGGTCAGCGCCGAGGACCTGCTGGAACAGGCCTGGGACGAGTTCGCCGACCCGTTCACCAATGCGGTACGGGTCACCGTGATGACGCTGCGCAAGAAGCTCGGCCAGCCGTCCGTCATCCACACCGTGCCCAGGGCCGGCTACCGGATCGGCGAGCCGGCGTGAGCCCCCGCCGGCGCGTCCTGCTGGTCGGGGCGCTCGCCCTGCTCGGCGGCTACTGGCTGCCCGGCCTCGGCAAGCAGCTGCTCGCCGGGGTGTGGTGGCGGGCGCAGGCGTTCTGCGACCTCCAGACGGTCGGCGTGGTGTGCGAGCCGGTCCGGCCGCTCATCCCGGTGCTGCCCGGGCTGATCGAGTTGCTGGTCCTGCTGGCCGGTGTGCTCGCCGTCTGGGGCGCGGCCCGCTGGTGCCTGCGCCCGGTGCGTGACCTCGCCGACCCGATCGCCGACCTCGGGCCGCAGAACCTCGGTCACCGGATCCGTCGGGGCGGCACCGACGAGCTGGGCCGGCTCTCCCGTGCCATCGACGACATGATGGACCGGGTCACGGCCGGCTACGAGGGGCAGCGGCGGTTCGCCGCGAACGCCTCCCACGAGCTGCGTACGCCGCTCGCGGTGCAGCGGACGCTCATCGAGGTCGGCATGGCCCAGTCGCTCACCGCCGAGCAGCTCGACCTGCTCACGGCCCAGCTGCTGGCCACCAACGAGCGCAACGAGCGGCTCATCGAGGGCCTGCTCGCGCTCAGCGAGAGCGACCAGGGGCTGCGCTCCTCCACCCCGCAGCGCCTCGACGAGATCGTCACCAGCGTCCTGGCCGCGTACGCGGACCGGGCGGCCGAGGCCGGGGTGACCGTGGAGAGCCGGCTGGCGCCCCGGGTCGTGCCCGGTGAGCGGGTGCTGCTGGAGCGTCTGGTCGGCAACCTCGTGGAGAACGGGATCAAGTACAACCGGCCGGGCGGCCAACTCACCGTCACCGTGGGCGGGGACCCGGCGCTGACCGTCGCCAACACCGGCCAGACCGTCCCGGGCGAGGCGGTCGCCGGCCTCTTCGAACCCTTCCGGCGCCTGGCCCGGGACCGGACCAACCAGGGCGGCGGTGCCGGGCTCGGCCTGGCCATCGCCCGCTCGATCACCCAGGCGCACGACGGCATCATCGCCGCCCGCCCGGGCGAGGACGGCGGCCTGCGGGTCGACGTCCAGCTACCCGCCGTGCGCTGACCCACCCCTTCCGACGACGGGAGCCGCCTTCGCGGCGTCCCGCGATGCCAACTGCCCGAAGGCGGCTCACGGGGTCCCGGGCGCGCCGGCTGCTCGACCTGCCGCGCCGCGCCGGCACCGACCACAACCGAGAAGGAGAGACCATGTCCCGCAGTCACGCTCCGGCCCTCCCGGACCGGGCCCGCGTCGAGGAGGCCGCCCGGTGGCTGTCCGGTCGGGTGGTGCGTACCCCCGTGCTGAACGCCCCGGCGATCGACCGGCTGGCCGGCGCCCGGATCCTGCTCAAGGCGGAGAACCTCCAGACCGGGGGCTCATACAAGATGCGCGGCGCCATGCTGGCGGTGGGCCGGCTCGCCGCGGCCGGCCACACCGGGGTGGTCGCGCAGAGCACCGGCAACCACGCGGTGGCCGTGGCGCTGGCGGCCGGCCGGCACGGGCTGGCGGCGACAGTGGTGCTGCCTGTCGACGCCGCGCCGGTCAAGGTGGCCCGGGCCCGGGCGGCCGGGGCGCGGGTGGTCCTCGCCGGCACCGCCGTCGAGGAGCGGCTGGCCGCCGCCCGGCAGCTCGCCGCCGCGGACGGCCACCCGCTGGTCGACGCGTACGACCACCCGGACGTGCTGGCCGGGCAGGGCAGTGCCAGCCTGGAGCTGATCGAGGAGGCGGAACGCGCCGGCACCCCGCTGGACGCGCTGCTGCTGCCGGTGGGCGGGGGCGGCGGCGTCGCGGGAGCCTGCCTGGCCGCCGCCGGCACCCCGATCGAGGTGTACGGCGTCGAGCCGCTCGGCTGCGACTCGCTGGCCCGCAGCCTGGCCGCCCGCCGGCCCACACCTGTCGTCCCGGCACCCACCATCGCCGACGGGCTGCGGCCGGACTGCGTCGGCGACCTGCCGTTCGCGGTCGCCCGCGACGCCGTCCGGGGCGTCGTCCGGGTCGACGACGACGCGATCGCTGCGGCGTTCCGGCTGCTCCTGCTGGAGCTGAAGGTCCTCGTCGAGCCGTCCGGGGCGGCCGGGCTGGCCGGCGCGCTACGGCTGGTGACCGGGTCGGACGACCCCGACGGCGCGCTGCGGCCCCCGGCCCGGCCGGGCGGCTCCGACGGCGTGCTGCGGGTGGCGGGCGTGCCGGGCGGCTCCGGCGGCGCGGCCCCCGGGCGGTACCGGACGGTCGGCGTGGTGCTGACCGGCGGCAATGTCGAGGCGGATGTCGTGGCCCGGCTGGCGACGGGACCCGTCGCCGGCCTGGTCCGGATGGAAGGGGTGGCGGCGTGAGCGCTGCGGTGCGGATCGGTGTCCTGTTCGGTGGCCCGTCGGCGGAGCACCAGGTCTCCTGCGCCTCGGCGCTCGGCGTGGCTCGCGCCCTGGTGGAGCGGGGCCACGAGGTGGTCGCGCTCGGGATCACCCGCGGGGGCGGGATGCGGCTCGTGCCGGAGCCGGTGCTGACCGAGCGCTGCGCGCACGTGGCCGCCGGTCGGGCCATCGACGACCGGCTGCCGGTGACCGGCCCCGCCGTGGAGCTGCGGGCCGGGGCGCGCGCCGGCACGGTGGCGGTCACTGCGGCCGACGCGCCCGGCGCGGTGCACGCCGAGCTGGACGTGGTGTTCCCGGTGCTGCACGGCCCGTACGGCGAGGACGGCGTGGTGCAGGGGCTGCTCGAATCGCTCGGGGTGCCGTACGTCGGGTGCGGCATCCTCGCCTCCGCCGTCGGCATGGACAAGGTGGCGATGAAGCGGGCACTGCGGGCCGAGGGGGTGCCGACCACCCCGCACGTCTGGTTCGACGCGCTCACCTGGCGGGCCGCGGAGGACCCGGAGAAGCTTGTCGTCGGGCTGCGCCGGCCGCTGTTCGTGAAGCCGGCCCGGATGGGCTCCTCCATCGGGATCTCGCGGGTGGCCGACGGGGACGACCTGGCGGCCGCGGTCGAGGAGGCGCTCCGGCACGACCACGTGGTGCTGGTCGAGCAGGGCGTGACCGGCCGGGAGCTGGAGTGCGGCGTGCTGGGCGGCTGGCGCCCGGAGGCGTCGGCGGTGGGCGAGGTCCGGGTCGCGGGCGGCTGGTTCGACTACCGGCAGAAGTACTTCGGCGACGCCGACCCGATGATCGTGCCGGCGCCGCTGCCCGACGAGGTCACCGAGCGGATCCGGGAGCTGTCCGTCCGGGCGTTCACGGCGATCGGCGGCTGGGGTCTGGCCCGGGTCGACTTCCTCTACGACGAGGCGACCGGCGAGGTGTTCGTCAACGAGCTGAACACCCTGCCCGGCTTCACGGCGCACTCGATGTACCCGAAGGTGTGGGCCGAGTCCGGCGTCGACTACCCCGAGGTGGTGGACCGCCTGGTCGCGCTCGCCTTCGCCCGGCACGCGGCCCGGCCGGGAGGTGCGGCATGATCCTGCTCTCCGATCCCCGGGTCGCGGCGGTGTCCAGCCGGGACGACGGCGATCCGCTCGTCGACCTGCGGGACCTGCCGGAGCTGCGGCTGGACACCCGGGCCGCCGACCCCGCCGGGGCGTACGCCCGGGTGCGGCGCGGGGTCGCGGACCGGTTGCTGGCCGCGCAGCGCGCGCTGCCGGCCGGCCTGCGCCTCCTGGTCGTCGAGGGGTACCGGCCGTACCGGGCGCAGCTCGACATCTTCACGGGTTACCGGGACGAGCTGCGCCGGCGCTACCCGGACTGGTCCGCGGAGCGGCTGCACCGGGAGACCGCCAAGTTCGTCTCGCCGGTCGAGGTGGCGCCGCACAGCACCGGCGGCGCTGTCGACCTCACCCTGTGTGACGCCGACGGGAAGGAGCTGGCCATGGGCACCGCTCTCGACGCCACCCCGGAGGAGAGCGCCGACGCCTGCTTCACGGCGGCCCGGCACATCCCGGTGAGCGCCTGGCGGAACCGGCAGATCCTGGTGGCCGCGCTGAGCGGGGCGGGACTGGTGAACTACCCGACCGAGTGGTGGCACTGGTCCTACGGCGACCGGTACTGGGCGCTTCTCACCGGAGCGCCGCACACCCGTTACGGTCCGTTGTGATTCGCCGTCCCTGCTGAACGGTCCGGCCCTCCCGTCCGTACCAGGCGTCGAACGCGATCACCGGACGACGGGAGAGACAACGTGAGGGTGCAGCGCAAGCACGTGCTGGCGGCGACCGTGGCACTGGCCGCCTCGGCGGTCGTCGCGGTGGGCACGGGGATGGGCTTCGCGGAGACCGCCCCCGCCGGGCAGTCGGCCTGTGCCGGGTCGGTGACCTTCTCGGCCGAGGGCGGCGCGCCGGCGGCGACCAGCGACCGGTTCCCGGTGGGTACCCGGCTGCGGGTGACCAACCTGGACAACCGCAAGGTGGCCACGGTGACGGTGACCGGGCCGTCCGGGAGTTGCGTGCTGCTCAACGCGGCGGCGATGGACCTGGTCCGCGAGCCGGGCAAGAACGTGATCCGCCGCAACCTGGTCGAACGCCTCGACGGCGGCGCCCCGGCGACCGGCGCGGCACGGCCGGGTGGCGGGGCCCCGGTGGGCGAGGCCCGACCGGGCAACGCCCAGCCCGGTGGCGCGCCCGCCAGTGTCTGCACCGGGGCGATCACCTTCTCGGCCGAGGGCGGCGCGCCGGCCGCCACCAGCGGGCAGTTCCCGGTGGGCACCCGGCTGCGGGTGACCAACCTGGACAACGGCAAGGTGGCGACCGTGACGGTCACCGGGCCGTCCGGGAGTTGTGTGCTGCTCAACGCGGCGGCCATGGACCTGATCCGGGAGCCGGGCAAGAACCTGGTCCGCCGCAACGTGGTGGAACTGCTCCGCTGAGCCGGCCGGGCAGGGTGGGTGGCGCCCACCCACCCTGCCGGAGGGCTCAGGCGATCCGGCGGAGCCGGCGTACGGCGAGGTAGAGCAGGAGGGCAGCGAGGGCGACGAAGATGCCGGTCTCGATCCACTGGAACGGCCAGAACCGGTCCGCCGGCTGGTACAGCTCCCAGTTGTAGGCGCCGGGCTGGACGCCGAGTTCCTCCCCGCAGCGGTGGCCGTCCGGGCCCTTGCCGCCCGGCGGGCACATAATGCGGGTGTCGGCCGCCACCATCTTCCCGTCGGGGTTGCGCACCCCGCTGGCCAGGACCCAGTTGCCCCGGGGCTCCTGCAGCGGTTCGGCTCCCTCGATCGGGAAGGTGCGGGTGCGGGCGGCCTGGTAGTGGGGTCTGGCCAGGATCGCCACCGCCGCCCGGACCCCGATGAACGCGGCCAGGGTGACGCCCATGGCGGGCAGCATCCGGCGCCAGAGGGTGCCGGCGAAGATGCCGAGCGCCACCGCGAAGAGGGTGTAGCCGATCGGGGCGATGCCCTGCAGGTCGAAGACGATGAAGCCGAGACGGCCCTCGTGCGCGGCCTGGGTCAGCGGGCTGACCCACCAGGCCATGCCCAGTCCGTAGCCGATCGCCAGCGCCAGCGTGACCGCGACGACCAGGCCGAACTTCACCAGGGCCCACCGCGTCCGGCCGACACCCTGCGTCCAGGCGAACCGGTGCGTGCCGTGCTCCACCTCCCGGGCGACCAGCGGGGCGCCCCAGAACAGACCGACGAGCACCGGCAGGACGACGAGCAGGACCGCCACCAGGTTCAGGCTCTGGTACCGGTTGGTGAACTGGCGGAACGCCGACTCGCAGCCGTTCGCGGTGACCGGGTCGACGTCCGAACGCGCCAGCTGACTGACGCAGTTCGGCAGCCCGAGCTCGGTGAAGCTGTGCCGCATCGACAGGCCGATCGGGACCATCAGGGCCGCGAGCGCGGCGAAGCCGAGGAGAGTGAAGAGCAGCTGCTTGCGGTGCTGCCGCCAGGCCAACCAGATCATGCCGGCACCTCCCAGGCGTCGTGGCTCGTGATGGTCTCGCCCTCGGCGAGGTAGGCCAGCACGAGGTCCTCCAGCGTCACGTCGTGCACCGTCCATTCCGGAGCGATGACCTCGCCGGTCGTGCGGACCAGCAGCGTCGACTGCCGGGTGGTGTGGCTCGCCCGGACCACCGCCTCGACCCCCTCGATCGGTTCGCCGCCGTGTCGAGGCCCGACCATCTGCCGGTGTGCGGCGACCAGGTCGTCGACCGCGCCCGCCAGGTGCACCCGGGCGGCCTGCAGCACGACCAGGTAGTCGCAGACCCGTTCCAGGTCGGCCAGCAGGTGCGAGGAGAGCAGCACGGTCGTCTCGGAGTCCGCGACGCTACCCATCAGCGACTGCAGGAACTCCCGGCGTGCCAGTGGATCGAGGCTGGCGACCGGTTCGTCGAGGAGCAGCAGCCGGGGCCGCTTCGCGAGCGCGAGCGCCAGCGCGACCTGGGCCCGCTGGCCGCCGGACAGCTTGCCGACGGGCAGCTTCGGCGGGATGCCGAGCTGGGCCAGCCGGTTGCGGGCGAGTGCCCCGTCCCAGTTCTTGTTCATTCGTCGGCCCGCCTCCACCAGCTCGGCGGCGGTGAAGTCCCGGTAGAGCGGGGTGTCCTGGGCGACGAAGCCGATGTCGGGCAGCACCGACGGGTTGGCGTACGGCGTTTCGCCGAAGATCCGCACCGCGCCGGCGTCCGGCTGCAGCAGGCCGACCGCGAGGTGCAGCAGGGTGCTCTTACCGGCACCGTTGGGGCCGACGAGGGCGGCGATCCGCCCGGCGGGCAGGCGCAGCGAGCAGTCCCGCAGCGCCCAGGTTCTTCCGTACCGTTTGCCGAGCTGCTCGGCCTCCAGCGCGATCTCCATCAGCTGTCCTCTCATCCTGCTGAGGCGGGTTCGGCACGCGTCGTGCCGGCGACGAGCGCGGCCCGCATGGTGGTCTCGACCAGGGCGGTGACGTCTTCCGGGGTGAGCCCGGCAGCGCGGGCGCGGTGCAGCCAGGCGACCAGCTCCTCGCGGAGCTCGGCCTGATCGGCCAGCGACGAGCCGGCGAGGGTCCGGCGGACGAACGTGCCGACGCCCGGGCGTCCCTCGACCAGACCCTCGATCTCCAGCTCGCGGTACGCCTTCAGCACCGTGTTCGGGTTGATGGCCAGCGACTGCGCGACGTCGCGGACCTTGGGCAACTGGTCGCCGGCGGTCAGCAGCCCCACCCGCAGAGCCTGTTTGACCTGCTGGATGAGCTGCACATAGGTGTTGACCTTGGACCGGCCGTCCAGTACGAACTCGATCACGCGACGCCCTTCTATTGTCCTACGACAGTAGGACTATAGGACAGAATGCCGTCGCGGTGGGGGGATGTCAGGGATGAGTCCTGGCGTGCCGGTCGTGGGCATCCTGAGCGGCTGCGGTGCGGCCACTGTGGAGCAGGCGCGGACCGCCGTCGTGTGGGCGACCGGCGGGGAATGGTGGGACGGTGCCGACGTGGATTTTCTGGCCGCGCTCGTCGACGAGGTGCGCGGAACGGCCCGGCGGGCACTGGCCGACGGGCTCGACGCGTACTGCTGGATCTGCCTGTAGGGCTCTGGGTGGAACACCACGGGCGGCACCTGGGGGGGTCGACGCCCGTGGTGTTCCAGGATCGGGGCTGACCTCGGTCAGCCGAACGCCGCCTCCAGGATGTCCAGGCCGCGGGCCAGCTCGTCGTCGGAGATGACGAGCGGGGGCAGGAACCGCAGCACGTTGCCGTACGTGCCGCAGGTCAGGGTGAGCAGGCCGGCCGCGTGGCAGGCGGCCGAGATCGCCGCCGTGGCGGCCGGATCCGGCGTCAGCGTGCCCGGCTGGACGATCTCCACGGCGAGCATCGCGCCGCGGCCGCGTACCTCGGCGACGCGGGGGTCGCGGGCGGCGATCGCGCGCAGCCGGTCGACCATGACCGTGCCGATCCGCCGGGCGGCGGCGGCCAGGTCCAGCTCGTGCATGGTCTCGATGGCCGCGAGCGCCGCCGCGCAGGCGATCGGGTTGCCGCCGTACGTCCCGCCGAGGCCGCCCACGTGCACCGCGTTCATCAGCTCCGCCCGGCCGGTGACCGCGGCGAGCGGCAGCCCGCCGGCGATGCCCTTGGCCAGGGTGACCAGATCCGGCTCGACGCCCTCGTGCTGGCAGGCGAACCAGTCGCCGGTCCGGCAGAACCCGGTCTGGATCTCGTCGGCGACGAACACCACGCCGGCGGCGGTCGCCCACTCGCGCAGCGCCGGCAGGAACCCCTCGGCCGGCACCACGAAACCGCCCTCGCCCTGGATCGGCTCGATCAGCAGCGCCGCCACGTTCTCCGCGCCGACCTGCTTCTCCACCATCTCGATCGCACGGGCCGCGGCGGTCGCACCGTCGAGGCCGCCGTCGCGCAGCGGGTACGACATCGGCACCCGGTAGACCTCACCGGCGAACGGCCCGAACCGGTGCTTGTACGGCATGTTCTTCGCGGTCAGCGCCATGGTCAGGTTCGTCCGGCCGTGGTACGCGTGGTCGAAGACCACCACGGCCGGCCGCCCGGTGGCGTGCCGTGCGATCTTCACGGCGTTCTCCACCGCCTCGGCACCGGAGTTGAACAGCGCCGAGCGCTTCTCGAAGTCGCCCGGCGTCAGCGCGTTGAGCTGCTCGCAGACCGCCACGTACGACTCGTAGGGCGCCACCATGAAGCAGGTGTGGGTGAAGCGCTCGACCTGCGCCCGCACCGCCTCGACGACCTTCGGGGCGGAGTTGCCCACGTTGGCGACCGCGATTCCGGCCGCGAAGTCGATCCACTGCCGCCCGTCGACGTCGGTGATCGTCCCGCCGCCCGCGTGGTCGACGTAGGCGGTGATGGTGCTGCCGACGCCCCGGGCGACGGCCGCCCCCCGGCGCTTGTGCAGCTCGTCCGACGATGCCATTGGTCAGCCCTCGATGTTGTGCATGACGTGCTTGATCCGGGTGTAGTCCTCCAGGCTGTAGACCGAGAGGTCCTTGCCGTGCCCGGAGTGCTTGAAGCCGCCGTGCGGCATCTCCGAGACGAACGGGATGTGGGTGTTGACCCAGACACAGCCGAAGTCCAGCCGGCGGGTCATCCGCATGGCCCGGCCGTGGTCCTTCGTCCACACCGAGGCGGAGAGGCCGTAGTCCACGCCGTTGGCCCAGCGCACCGCCTCGTCCTCGTCCGAGAAGCGCTGCACGGTGATCACCGGCCCGAACACCTCGTCCTGGATGATCTCGTCGGCCTGCCGGACCCCGGACACCACGGTCGGGGCGTAGAAGTAGCCGCGCTCGCCGACCTGCGAGCCGCCGGTGTCGACCTTCGCGTGGTCCGGCAGCCGGTCCACGAAGCCCCGCACCCGGGCGAGCTGGTTGGCGTTGTTCAGCGGGCCGTACAGGACGTCCTCGTCGTCCGGCGCGCCGGTCCTGGTGTTGCGGGCCTGCTCGGCCAGGGCGGCCACGAAGTCGTCGTGGATGCCCGGGCCGGCGAGCACGCGGGTCGCGGCCGTGCAGTCCTGGCCGGCGTTGAAGTAGCCGCCCACCGCGATCGCCTCGGCCGCGGCCTCGATGTCGGCGTCGTCGAAGATCACGACGGGGGCCTTGCCGCCCAGCTCAAGGTGGGTCCGCTTCAGGTCCGGCGCGGCCGCGGAGGCCACCTCCATGCCCGCCCGGGTCGAGCCCGTGATGGACACCAGCTGCGGGGTCGGGTGGGAGACGAGGGCGCGACCGGTGTCCCGGTTACCGCAGACGACGTTGAACACGCCCGGCGGGAAGAACTCCGACGCGATCTCGGCCAGCAGCAGCGTCGACACCGGGGTGGTGTCGGACGGCTTCAGCACCACCGTGTTGCCGGCCGCCAGGGCCGGGGCGATCTTCCAGACCGCCATCATGAGCGGGTAGTTCCAGGGCGTGACCTGGGCGCAGACACCGATTGGCTCGCGCCGCACGTACGAGGTGTGCCCGGCCATGTACTCCCCGGCCGAGCGCCCCTCCAGCAGGCGGGCCGCGCCCGCGAAGAACCGGAACTGGTCCACCGCGGGCGGCAGCTCCTCGTCCGCCGTGAGCTGGCGGGGCTTGCCGGTGTTGCGGACCTCGGCGTCGACCAGCTCGGCCGCCCGGGACTCCACCGCGTCGGCGAGCTTCAGCAGGGCCTTCTGCCGTTCGCCCGGGGTGGCGTCGCGCCAGGACTCGAACGCGGCGGCGGCCGCCTCCATGGCGTTGTCCACGTCCGCCGCCCCGGAGACCGGCGCCTGGGCGAAGACCTCGCCGGTGCACGGGTCGATCAGATCGGCGTAGCCGCCGTCCACCGGGTCGACGTACTCGCCGTTGACGAAGTTGCGCAGCTGTTGCTGGTCGCTCATCAGAAGTCTCCGAGGGATGGCCGGGGGGAGGGTCAGCGGAGGTTATCGCAATCTGACTGCCATCTTGGCTACTGAATCCGAGGCAGACAAGGGTTTGGGCAACTGTTTCCGCGCGGGCTTGCGTGGTCTACGCTGCCGAGCGTGGAGCCGAGAGCCTTCTATGTCGCCGGCCGCCCCGCCCACGGCGAGGGGGAGCTGACCGTCACCCACCCGTACGACGGCCGGGCGGTGGGGCGTACCACCCTCGCCACGGCCGACCAGGTCGAAGCCGCCGTCGCGGCAGCCGCCGAGGTGTCCGCGGCGGCCGCGGCCCTGCCCGCGCACGCCCGCGCGGCCGCCCTCGACCACGTCTCCCGGCGGCTGGCCGAACGGGCCGACGAGGTCGCCGCCCTCATCACCGCCGAGAACGGCAAGCCGGTGAAATGGGCGAAGGCCGAGGTGGGCCGGGCTGTCTCCACCTTCCGCTGGGCGGCCGAGGAGGCCCGGCGCTTCTCCGGCGAACTGCAACGCCTGGACACCGACCCGGCGGCCACCGGACGGATCGCGCTGGTCCGGCGGGTGCCCAAGGGGCCGGTGCTGGGCATCGCCCCGTTCAACTTTCCGCTGAACCTGGTCGCGCACAAGGTCGCCCCGGCCATCGCCGTCGGCGCGCCCATCGTGGTCAAGCCCGCCCCGGCCACCCCGCTCTCCGCGCTGCTGCTCGGCGAGATCCTGGCCGAGACCGACCTGCCCGAGGGGATGTTCTCGGTGCTGCCGCTGCCCAACGAGCGCGCCGCCGACCTCGTCACCGACCCGCGGCTGCCCGTCGTGTCGTTCACCGGTTCCGGGCCGGTCGGCGCGGCCATCCGCCGGGCCGCGCCGGACAAGCACGTCACCCTGGAACTCGGCGGCAACGCGGCGGCGGTGATCTGCGAGGACTGGGCGTCGGACGGTGACCTCACCTTCGCCGCCCACCGGATCGCCACCTTCTCCAACTACCAGGCCGGGCAGTCGTGCATCGCCGTGCAGCGGGTGTACGTGCACGAATGGCTCTACGACGGCTTCCTGCCCCGGCTCGTCGCGGCCGTCGAGGAACTGCGCACCGGCGACCCGACCTCCGAACTGACCGACGTGGGGCCGCTGGTCTCCGTCGAGGCGGCCGAACGCGTCGAGGCGTGGGTCGACGAGGCCGTCGCCGCCGGCGCCACCATCGAGGTGGGCGGGCGGCGGAACGGCGCCACCTACCCGCCGACCGTGCTCAGCGGGGTGCCGTCCACGGCCAAGGTCTGCACCGAGGAGGTGTTCGGGCCGGTGCTGGTGGTCGCCCCGGTCACCGACGACCGGGCCGGGTTCGCCGCCGTCAACGACTCGGCGTACGGGTTGCAGGCCGGGGTGTTCACCCACAACCTGCAGACCGCCTTCCTCGCGCACCGGACGCTGGAGGTCGGCGGCGTGATCGTCGGGGACGTGCCGTCGTACCGGGCCGACCAGATGCCGTACGGCGGGGTGAAGGGCTCGGGCGTGGGGCGGGAGGGGCTGCGCAGCGCCATGGACGACTACACCGAGCCGCGCGTCATGGTCCTGACCGGGGTGACGCTGTAGCCCCGTTCACCAGGTGCCGTCGTCGCGGACCCGGGCGGGGGCGCGGCCGAGCAGCAGGGTGGTGAGGGCGGCGTCGATGTCGGGGCCGAGGAACCACTCGCCGGCCTGATCGAGCGCGAAGATCCGGCCGCGCTCGTCGACGGCGATGATGCTGTCACCGCGCTCGGTGCCGATTGGGAAGAGCCGGACGCCGAGGACCGTGCCGAAATCGGCGAGGCTGTCGGCGCTGTGCGCGCCGCGCAGTGGATTCGTGGTGAATCGGCTGATCCACACGTCCTGACCCGGCCCCCGCCTGCGGCTGAGGATCGCCGGGAAGTCGGTGAGCGCCTGCTCGGCGGCCGGGAATGTCTCGTGCCGATGGTGCCGTCCGGCGATGTCGCGCGTTTCGGCGATCGCGCCCATCGCGAGCGCCTCGTTGAACATGCTGACCTGCCAGCCCGCGTCCATGAGCGCGTGCCCGACCGCGTCGGGGAACCGGCCGGGCTGGACGATCCGCCGCGGCTCCGGGCGCCACTCTTCCGTGTATGCGAGATCCGACCACGGGAGGGCGTTGAAGCGCACCAGGAAGTTGACGCACGAGTCGCAGGGCAGCTCTGCCGGCCCACCGGAGGGATCTCCCGGTTCCCGGACCCGGAAGACCTCGAACCGGCACGTGCCCAGGAGTGCTCGGGCCTCCTCGAACGTCAGCGGGGGAAGGCTCTCGGCGCTGCGTCGGTGATCCTCTTCGTGCAGGACGTCCGAGACGACGACCATCTCGGCGTGCCGCTCACCACCCCGCACCAGGTGGCCGGGTGGCAGCCCGTCCAGATAGGACCCCACCAGCGGGTGGTGCCGCAGCTCGACGTCGCCCTTGACGCCCTGCGCGACGTGCAGGCGGCCGTCGACGGTGAGGTGCGCGGCGGCGCCGGGCGTGGGCAGCCGGGTGATCTCCCGGAGGAGTTGGCTGGCTGGGTCCACGGTGCGAGGCGCCCGTGGAGTTGCCGGCCGGCGCTGGCGGAACATCTCCTCGACGGCGGGGGCCGGCACCCTCGGCCAGGTCGACACCTCGCCGGTCTCCTTGTCGATGACCGTGGTCGGCAGGTCGCCAGGCAGGGCCCGAGCGCTGGTGGACACAGTGGACGTGACCAGGTAGCCCAGCTCGAACTCGTCGACCATCGGCGTGCACGGGAATCCCAGCCGCTCGGAGTCGCGTCGGGCCCAGACGGCGGCGAGTTGCTCGGCCTGCTGTCGTTCGATCACAGCCTGAAGTTACCGGACCCCACGGATTCCGTGGCGCCCGGTATGGTCGGCCCTACTGACGGTGACGGAAGGGGGCGGCGGTGGCCGAGAGCGCGGACCGGGACGCGAACCGCGCGCTGCGTGCGCGGTTCGACGAGGTGTACGGCCAGTACCAGCGACTTCGGTCCGGATTGGACGAACTCCAGGCCAGGCTCGCCGAGTTGCGGGTGACCGAGCGCTCCGACGACGGCCAGGTGACCGCTGTCGTCGGCGCCCGCGGCGAGCTGATAAGCGTCGAGGTCGCCCCGTCGGTGTTCCACGAACGGGACGCCAGGGCGCTGAGCCGGAAGATCACCGACACCGTGCTGCGGGCGTCGGCGTCCGCTGTCACCGCGACCCGTGACCTGGTCGCCGGATTCCTCCCGCCCGGGTCGCCGTCGGTGGAGTTCCTGCGTACGCATGATTTCGGCGCCCTGCTCGGCCGGGCGGACGCCGTCCTGTCCCGCGGGGAGTGACGGCGATGGCCGACGGGCAGATCTGGCTGGACCCCGACCGGGCCCGGCGCGGCGGCGCCGACCTGGCCCTGGCGGGGAAGGCGGTGGCCGCCTCCCGGCGGGAGGCGGGCGAACCCATCGCGGCGGCGAGCGCGCAGCGGCCGTGGGGTCGGGACGACATCGGCGCCGCCTTCGACAAGCACTACCAGGGCTACGCGGAGACCCTGTTGCGGGCGTGGGAGATCCTCGGCCGCTCGCTCGAAGGGCTGGGCAGCGACGTGGTGCGTTCCGTCGTCGCCACCGTGGAGACCGACCTGACAAACGCTCGCCAGCTCGGCGAGATCCCGCACCAGCAGCACAACCCGCACCGGCCCTGGCGCTGACCACCGGAGGATCCGCGCGTGAGCATGCTGCCCAGCCCGATCCCGCACCCGCTCGACTACTGCCCCTGGGACGTGCCCGGTTGGATCTACGAGGCGCTGGACTGGGTCGTCGGCGTCGAATGGCCGGAGGGCGACGAACGCGCCGTCTGGGACCTGGCCGACAAGTGGTACGGCGTCGCCGACGTCCTGGCGAGCCCACGGGACGACGCCACCACCGCCGCGGGCGAGGTCCGTAGCGGGTACGGCGGCGTCGGGCTCGTGGCGCAGGCGTTCGACGTGGCCTGGGGCAAGGTCGCCGAGGGCGAGGACGCGCCCCTGCACGTGCTCGTGGCGGCCACCGGCGAGCTGGGCCGGCTGGTCGACTCGTGTGGCTGCGACATCGAGGGCGCCAAGCTGGAAGCCTGGATCGAGCTGGGCATCCTGGTCGTCGAACTGCTCTCGCTCGCGGTGGCCACCGTGCTGACCATGGGCGCCGCCTCGCCGGCGGCCGGCGCCGCGATCACGGCCAGCCGGATCGCCGTGCAGCAGATCTTCAAGCGGCTGGTGGCCCAGCTGGCCCGCAAGGCGGTGAAGGAAGGGCTGAAGGAGGCCGGCGAACGGGCCGCCAAGGAGGTCGTCAAGAGCGGCGCCCGCGGACTCGCCCGCCGGGCCGTACTCGCCGGACTGGTCGAGGCGGGGCAGGAGGCCGGCACCAGCCTGGCGACGCAGGCGTACCAGAACTCCACAGGCCGCCGTGACGGCCTGGACCTGACCGACGTGGGCATGTCGGGGCTCGGTGGCTTCGCCGGTGGTGCGGCCGCGCCGCTGGCCGGTCTCGGGCGGCACGCGCACGGGCGGTTCGCCGAGATCGGTGAGCGTTTCGGGCGGGAGATGGCCGGCGAGACCCTGGCCGAGAGTGCCGCGGGGCTCGCCACCGGACAGGACCTGTCGCTGGAGGATCTGGCCCGGGCCGCGGCCTCGGGCGCCAGCGGCTCCGCCACCGGACAGGCCGACAACGCCCTGCACCACCGCCTCGACGAGAAGCTGGCCGGCCTTCCCACACAGTCGCTGGACCTGGGGCTTCCACCGTCTGTCATCCCCTCCCAGCGAGCGCCGGAGCCGGCCCCGCCGCTCGGGGATTCCGGCCCCGGACCGGTGCCGCAACCTGCGACGGCCGATTCCGCCTCGGCGCCGGACCCTTTGTCACCGCTCGCTGGCGACCGGCCCGCTCCGGCGAATGTCCCGTCTCTGAACGTGGGCCAGGACGCGGAGGGGGTGGGCGCTTCCCCACCTCACCGGATGGATGCGGACGTGGCGACGAACCCTCCGAGCGCCGAGGTGACGACGAGTTCGGTGCTGGCCACCGCGAGCCCCACGCTCTCGTCCGTGGCCGTCGAGGCGCCCGTCGCGGGCACGCCGGTTCCCGACACCGCCGAGCTGAAGCCCGGCCCGGTCAAGGCCACCATGCTGCCCGACATCGCCACATCGAGCCAGACGGCGCCGGTGCAGGCTGCCGCCACGCCGACCGTGGGCACGCCTACCACCGTTGCACCACAGCCGCAGGGGCCGGTGTCCATGCCGCCGGACCGCTCGACGATTGGTGCCGTAAGCCCACCCGGTCCACTGACCGCTTCACCGGCGCATTCACACGTCGCACCATCCGTCGGCCCGGCAACGGGGGCACCGGTCAACGGGTCGAATGCGCAACCCGCCCCGAATCCCCGGTTCCCGCTGCTGGAAGCACTTGCCCCGCAGCGCCCGGCGTCGGATCCATCGGCCACGCTCGCCGGTCCCTTCGATCCGATGCGGCCACGTGGGATGACGTCGCAGGAACGCGCCGCCCGACTCGCGGCCGATCGGGAGGGCCTCGATCGCCGTCGCTATCAGCGCTACCTGCAGCATCAGCGGAAGCTGTACGAGGAGAACAGGCGGCAGGGCCAGGTAAAGGAGCTGCGCGACGTCGCCGAGCAGCACTATGAAGCGGCGCGCTGGCTTCTCCAGCGGGCGCACGAGCTGCGTGAGGCGGGGCGAGAGGACCTCGCCGACCAGCACGTGCGCGAGGGGCGCCTGAGGGAGCGCCTCCACTATCGCGCCGTCGATGCGGCGGAGGCGGTACGCGCGGGGGAACTGCTTCCCAGCGAGGTGATGGTCGAGGACGACCTCGACTTCTACCGGATCAACGACGACGTAGCCGACCTCGCGCCGGGTGCCGTGGAGACGCCCGACCACTCGGCACTCACCGGTCACGGCCACCCACCGCCGATCGACCGCTCCCGCCGGTACGGGGTACGGGGCGGACTCCGGCCACCGCTCGCGCTGCACCAGACCGACCTGGAGCGACAGATGCCGCGTAATCCCGACGGCAGTGTGGTGCGGACCGCCGATCCCCGCGAGGGCGGGTGGTTCCAACTGGCGAACGACGGTGGACCCGCCGCCGACGCCACCCGGGGCATCAACTGCCTGGACTGCACGTTGTCACTCTTCGAGACCTGGATGCACGGCCGGCCGCGGGTCTCCGCGCCGCGGACCTTCGACGGCTATCTGCAAGGGGACGTCCGCCAGCCGGTGGGCGGCGAGGCGGACGGACCCCGCCGGGTCGAGGAGATCACCGGTGGCCGGTTCCAGAACCTGTGCCCTACAGCGTTGTCGGGCGTCCCCGATCCCGAGACGCGCGACATGATCGAGGACGGTTACCGCGACCTCCAGGCGCAGCTGCTGGCCGGTGGCCACGGCAGCTACGCCTTCCTCATCACGGCCATCGAGGGCGGCGGCTCACACGCCTGGGTGGCGCTGAACCAGAACGGCACGGTCCTCTACCTCGACCCCCAGACGGGCCGGATCGGCAGGCATCCGCTCTACTCCCACAACGGAATCCGGGGTCCCCACAACGTGGTGGGCATCGACGCGCTGGTGCTCGGTCCCGACGGTCACCCGATGCCGCTCGCGGACCGGCCGCCGGGCGACTACAACGTCCTACCCGATCCGGTGGAGAGGCCGGCGCCACCCCGAACCCTCGAACCGCCGCCGCCACCCCACGACGGCAATGCCCCGGACTTCAACCACGTCCACCTGCTCGGCGAATCCACCACCTTCCAGCGATCCGACGGCACCCCATTCCCCGGCAGAGTTCCCGACGCGGAGTCGGAGGCGGTCCAGCTACGGAACGCGCATCGCGACGCCCACGCCGACCGGATCGCCGCCGGGCTGTACGTCCGGGACGCGCTGGCCGCGAGCGGAAGCCTGGACGAGGTCTTCGCCGCCGGGGTGACGCCGGTCGAGCTGGCGCAACACCTCGACGGACCGACGCTGCAACGGCTGGTGCCGGAACTGGAGCCGGCCGCGGCCGACGACCTGACGCGGCTGCTCGCCGATCCGCGAGTCAGGCAGATGCTCGACCAGACCTGGGAGGCGCCGCCCCGGGGCGAGGAACTGCTGGCCGAAACACTGGTACGGCAGCTCGCGCAGCGGCCCGACCTGGTTCGCATGATCCTGTCGACCCCGGAACTCGCCAACTCGCTGATCGCCCGCCCAGTCACCCTCCACCACCTGGCCAGCCACCAGAAGGCGATCGACGTGCTGGGCGAGGTCCTGGACGAGATCGCCGAGCAGGGTGCCGCTGTTGCCGCCGCAGTGCGGACGCCGCCTGTCGCACCCACCCCGCTTACGTCGGAGCAGATGGAGGTGAGCGCGGCCTTCGCCGTCCAGGGCCCGGCTGCAGTGCAACCGGGCTTCGACCTTGACCGCCTTGAGGACGCTGCCTACAGGCAGCAGTACTTGGATCAGTTGTATGCGTCCGCAGTTGTTGCGCAGGCCGAAATTGATGCGCTCGGACGAAGCTTAGCTGAGGCTTTGGGCAGTAAAGGCACGTATTACCCGAGGCCGAAACCCAAGGACCGTGGGCGAGCTGAAGACAAAATCGATGGCTATGGCGGTGACGTGTCGCAACTGACAGACCTGGCGGCTGGCCGCGTCGCCTATGAGCGCCTGGATGACTTGTATGAAGCGCTGGCGTCGCTACGTGGTGACGAACGACTGCGGCTCGTAGAGTTCGAGGACCGCTTTGTTGCCCCACAAAAGGGCGGATACCGGGACGTGCAGATGATGGTTCGTACGTCCACTGGCCACATCGCCGAGTTCCGGTTGCACTTGGCTGCTCTAGATGAAGTGGCGACTTGGGAGCATTCGCTCTATGAGGTGCGGCGGGACCTCGGATCGGTGGCCAGAGAGCAAGGACGTAGCCTCTCGGACATGGAGTCGGCGATCCGCAAGGGCATCATCCATCGTCAGCGTGAGTACTTCTGGGCGGCCCTCGAGTCGGCACTCATCGGAGGACACGAGTGACTGGCACGGAAGAAGAAGTCGACCTTCCTGGCTACTACGAGTACTACAAAACGCCGGTGAAGATGGTTGCCACTCCAGACGGCGGGCTTACTGCTTGGCGCTTGGACAAGAAGACCGGCGGCTGGCAGCCTGCGAACGACATCGTCGACGAGATCCTCTTTGCTATTGGCGGAGAGGTCTTCGTTCGGACGCCGGCTCAGTTCGTGCAGCGTACGGAAGCTGTGCGGGGGCGCTACCTGAAGGGCGAGGGGCCGATCTTCGCTTTGTACGAGACGGTCAAGGCCATCGACGACGTAGCTGTCGCAGAGGGTCGTCCGTACACGGCTGAGGAGGCTGCACTGATTGCGGGCATCCGACGGCGGACGTTTGTGATGTTCGAGGAGCAGCTGCAGCAGGCCGGCGATCCCGGTGCCGACCCGACCATCGCCACCGCCGCCTCTTGATGCCCTCCGAGCGGTTTGCTCGACCGCCGATCCCAGCACGAAGCGCCAGCATCTCTGACGCGCACCCCGGCACCGGAACCGGCCGGCCATGACGGACAGGGGAGTGCCCTACCGGCCACCGGCGGACGTCGCGGAGGCGTTGCGCATACAGGAGGAGTTGCGTCCTCGGGTCGACCTTGTCGGGCCGGGGCCGACGGCGCCTGCGACAGTGGCCGGGCTGGATGTCGCCTACGCGGAGAGCGGTGACCGACTGGCAGCGGCCGTCACGGTGCTGGACGCGGCGACCCTCGCCGTGGTGGACGAGGCGGTGGTCGTGAGCCGACCGGCGTTCGACTACGTGCCGGGGCTGTTCGCCTTCCGTGAGCTGCCGGCGCTGTTGGCGGCGCTGGATCGGTTGACCGTCCGGCCCGACCTGCTGATCTGCGACGGGCACGGGCTGGCGCATCCGCGCCGGTTCGGGCTGGCCTGCCACCTCGGGCTGGTGACGGGGCTGCCGGCGGTCGGGGTGGGGAAGACGCCGCTGGTCGGGGTCTGGGACGAGCCGGCGCCGCAGCGGGGCGCCTGGACGCCGCCGCGCGACGGCGGTGAGGTGGTGGGTCGTGTGCTGCGGACGCGGGACGGGGTGAAGCCGGTCTTCGTCAGCGTCGGGCACCGGATGAGCCTGGACAACGCGGTGGACCGGGTGCTGGCGTTGACGCCCCGCTACCGGCTTCCGGAGACCACCAGGACAGCCGACCACCTGTGTCGCCGTGCCCTCGCCGAGGCTGGCGGTCGAGCCGCGACACCGGCCGGCGACGGCGACCCGGCCGCGAGCGCCTGAGGGTCAGCGGTCGAGAGCCGGCGTCGACTTGCGGGCGCGGGCTGATGTGAATCTTGGACTGTTGTCGTTCGTGACGAACGGTACGTGTCCAAGATCTCCGACCGCGCGCATCGGCCGGTCCCGCCGGCAACCGCACACCCAGGGCGCGGAAGTGATCATGCAGGCCGGCCGCGTCGCGGCGAGGATGGTGCGGGTGCCCCGGGGTGTCGCGGCGCACATGCGGAGTGCTCAATGGGCGGGTGCCTATACGGCCCGGTAGTAACCTGACCGGCGGATCCGTCCGGGGTGTGGAAACAGTGAGGTGGAGATGTCGGTGAGGCGGCACGCGGCGCGGTGGGCCACGGTCGGCGTGATGCTGGGCGGCCTGGTGGCCGGCGCGGCGTCCCCGGCGCTGGCTGCCGACGACCGGGTGGAGGTGCGCTCGGCGAGCAGCTTCACGGCCGGTGGTTCGGCGGGCACGGTGGCGGTCGAGGTGCGTAAGCGCACCGACGGCTGCGTACTTCTTCGGACCGCTCTCGGGCTGCGGCTCGACGGTCTGCGGGCGGACCAGGTCCAGGTGCAGGTGGCCACCGGTGGCCGGTGGGTGCCGGTGCCGGTCTCCGGTGGTGGTGGCGCGGTCGCCACGGCTCAGACGTCGCCCGCCAACGCGGCCCTGTGCAAGGGCAAGGCGATCACCGTCCGCTACCGGGTGGCGTTCCTGGCCGGCACGGCCGGCGGGCGGTTGGCTGTCGTCGGCGAGGCGAGTGCCGCGAGCGGCCGGGTGCTGGGCCGGTCCGCGACCGCCGCCCGGGTGGTGGGTGCGGAGCGCACCGCCAGCCCCAGCCCGACGCCGTCGCGAAAGCCGTCGCCCACCCCGAGCGCCGTCGCGACCACGCCCGCCGAGGGAGACACCACCTCGGCGGTGGCCGCCGCGGCGCTCGACCCGGCTGCCGGTGGTCAAGCTGCCGAATCGTCCTCCGGAGGTTCCCCCATCATGTGGTTCGGCATCGCACTGGTGCTCGTCGGTGTCGCGCTGATCGTGTTGCTGGTCCGCCGCAACCGCGCGGAGAAGACGGACGGGCAGCCGGGCGCCGGTCAGCCGCCGGTCCCGCTGCCGCGCAGCAGCACGACCTACCGGTCGGGCGCGCCCGCCGGTCAGGTGTACGGGCAGCAGCCGCCCGCCCCGGCGCCCCGCCCGGCGGGGAACGTCTACGGCGCCCCCGCGGCCACGGCCGACGGGACGGACGGCGAGCCGCCGGCCGCCGCGGGCGGTGACGCCACCACCGTGCTGCCCCGCATGCCGCGCTGAGCCGGAGCCCGGCCGGTCGCCGGGGTTACGGTGACGATGGGTGATGGCGACCTGACCGGGCCGCCGTGCCCGCCGGGTGCCGAGATGTGGCACGGTGCCCGCGCCGGTTCGCCGATAAGATCGCGTGCGCCGGACGGCACCGCCGACCGGTGAGACCGCATACGTGGAAGGAGCCGCGCCGTGGCCCTGGACCCGCAGTTGCTCGAGATTCTCGCCTGCCCGGACACGCACCACGCACCGCTCGACTACGACGCGCAGGCGCAGACCCTTACCTGCACCGAGTGCGGTCGGATCTTCGAGGTCCGGGACGACGTCCCGGTGCTGCTGCTCGACGAGGCGCGTGGCGGCCCCGCCGCCGACGACGCGCGCGGCGGCTCCGGGTCGTCGCGATGATGGAGGGTACGGCCGGGGTCAGCGGCCACCGGCACGCCGACGAGTCACTGCTTGACGATCCGGACCGGCTGCGCGAGCAGGACCCGGGCGGCATGCTGCGGTTCACCGCCTCCGCGGGCGCGCAGGTCCGGGAATCGGCGGCGCTGGCCGCCGAGGCCAACCTGACCGTGCTCGCCGACGAGGGCCGCCCGCGCGCGGTGGTCATCGCCGGCATCGGCACCGCCGGGCGGACCGGTGACGTGCTGGCCACGGTCGCCGGGCCGCGCTGCCCGGTGCCGGTCATCCCGCACCGAAGCGCCGGCGTGCCCGGCTGGGTGGGCGCGGCGGACGTGGTCATCGCGGTGAGCGCCTCCGGTCGCAGCCCCGAGGCGCTGGGCGCCGCCGAGGCCGCGCACCGGCGGGGCGCCCGCCTGGTCGCCGTCGGCGCGCCGGACTCGCAGCTCCAGTCGGTGGCCGAGCGGGCCCGGGCGCCGTTCATCCCGGTACCCCGGCGCGCCCCGGCCCGGGCCAGCCTCTGGGCGCTCACCGTGCCGGTTCTGCTCGCCGCCCGTACGCTCGGGCTCGTGAAGGTCAACGAGGCGGACCTGGCCGAGACCGCGGCCCGGCTGGACGCCGACGCCGACCGGTGCCGGCCCACCGCCGAGTCCTTCGTCAACCCGGCGAAGTCGCTGGCCCTGGGCCTGTCCGGGTCGATCCCGATCGTCTGGGGCTCGTCGCCGCTCGCGACGGTGGCGGCGCGCCGGTTCGGTGACACGCTGTCCGCGAACGCCCGCTACCCGGTGGTCACCGGGGCGCTGGGCGAGGCGGGCCGGGGCCGGGTCGGTCTGCTCGACGGCGTCTTCGGCGGCCTGGTCGAGGGGGAGCGCGACATCTTCGCCGACCCCGACGAGACCGACGGCGACGCCACCCGGCTGCGGCTGGTGCTGCTGCGCGACGGCGGCCTCAACGCCGAGGACGACACCGACGAGCCGCTGGCGGTGGAGGAGCGCCGCGCGGACGCGGTGCAGACCCTCGCCGAGCGGCGCGGGGTGCGCTGCGACGTGGTCACCGCCGAGGGCGGGTCCGCGCTGGAGCGGCTCGCGTCGCTGATGGCCGTCCCGGACTTCGCCTCGGTCTACCTCGCCCTGGCACACGGACTGGACCCGATGGCCGTACCGGCCATCACCGAGATGAAGGAGCTGGCGAACCAGTGAGCACGTGCGGCATCGGGCGGGGAGAAGCGTGAGCGAGCGGAGCGAGCTCACCATCGGGCTCAGCAGCGCGGCGCCTCGCGCCGCCGCGGAGCGAAGCGAGGCGGCGGCGTGAGCGCCAACGGTGGGACGAAGGCGATCGTCGCCGCGCTGGCGGCCAACATCGGCATCGCCGTCACCAAGTTCGTCGCGTTCCTGCTGACCGGCTCCTCGTCGATGCTGGCCGAGTCGATCCACTCGGTCGCCGACTCCGGCAACCAGGGCCTGCTGCTGCTGGGCGGCCGGCGGGCCAAGCGGGAGGCCACCCCGGAGCATCCGTTCGGCTACGGCCGGGAGCGCTACATCTACGCGTTCATCGTGGCGATCGTGCTGTTCAGCGTCGGTGGCCTCTTCGCGCTGTACGAGGCGTACCACAAGGCGCAGCACCCGGAGCCGATCACGAGCTGGCAGTGGGTCCCGGTGGCCGTCCTGGTGATCGCCATCGGCATGGAGAGCTTCTCGTTCCGGACCGCCATCCAGGAGTCCAACCACATCCGGGGCAACCAGTCCTGGGTGCGGTTCATCCGCCGGGCCAAGGCGCCGGAGCTGCCGGTGGTGCTGCTGGAGGACTTCGGCGCGCTGATCGGTCTGGTCTTCGCGCTGTTCGGCGTGGGCATGACGCTGATCACCGGGAACGGCATGTGGGACGCGGCCGGCACCGCGATGATCGGCGTGCTGCTGGTGATCATCGCGATCACGCTGGCCATCGAGACGAAGAGCCTGCTGCTCGGTGAGGGCGCGGAGCGCCACGATCTGGCGAAGATCGCGCAAGCGGTCACCGAGGGGCCCGAGGTCGAGCGCATCATCCACATGAAGACGCTCTACCTGGGCCCGGAGGAGCTGATGGTGGCCGCGAAGATCGGGGTGCCGGCCTGCGAGACGGCCGAGGAGGTGGCGCGGGGCATCAACGCCGTGGAGGCGCGGATCCGCGCCGCGGTGCCCATCGCCCGGGTCATCTACCTGGAGCCCGACATCTACAGCGCGGCGGCGGACCGGGCGGGCACCGGGCAGGCGGCCCACACGGCCGTCCCGCAGCCGGAGGCCGCCGCCGGCGGCGACGAGGTGGCCGGACGGCCCGGGAGCTGACCGTGGAGCTGTTGCAGGGCCGGATCCGGGACTACGCCTGGGGCTCCCGCACGGCGATCGCCGAGTTGCAGGGGCGGCCGGTGCCGAGCGCCGGGCCGGAGGCCGAGCTGTGGCTGGGCGCCCACCCGGGCGCGCCGGCCACGGTGGACCGCGACGGCAACCCGGTCAGCCTCACCGAACTGCTGGTCGGGGAGCCGGAGCACTGGCTGGGCGAGCGCCTGGTCGGCCGGTTCGGCACCCGGTTGCCGTTCCTGTTGAAGGTCCTGGCGGCGGACGCCCCGCTGAGCCTCCAGGCCCACCCGGACGCCGAGCAGGCCCGGGCCGGCTATGCCGCCGACACCGGCCGGGTCAACTACGTGGACCCGTACCACAAGCCGGAGCTGCTGGTCGCGCTCTCGGAGTTCGAGGCGCTCTGCGGGTTCCGGGATCCGGCGGAGTCGGCGGCGGCCATCGCGGCATTCGGCGTACCGGCGCTGGAGCCCGTGGTGGCGGCGCTGCGGACCGGGCCGGAAGGGCTGCGGGAGGCCGTACGCCTGCTGTTGAGCTGGCCGGAGGCGGAGCGTGCCGGGCTGGTGGCGGACGTGCTGGCGGCGGAGGCCGCCGGTCCGGACGCCGGGCTGGCCCGGGCGCTGGCGGTCGACTACCCGGCCGACCCGGGTGTGGTGGTGGCGTTGCTGCTGCACCACGTCCGGCTGGCGCCGGGCGAGGCGATCTGGATGCCGGCCGGCAACCTGCACGCCTACCTGCGGGGCACCGGCGTGGAGATCATGGCGGCCAGCGACAACGTGCTGCGCGGCGGGCTCACCCCGAAGCGGGTGGACGTGGACGAGCTGCTGCGGGTGCTGCGTTTCGAGGTGCTCGACGAGCCGGTGGTCCGGCCGGAGCAGGTGGCGCCCGGGGTGGTGACCTGGCTGGTGCCCGTGGACGACTTCGCGCTGCACCGGGTCGAGGTGACCGCCGGCGGCCCGGCGGCACGGTTGGACGTCCCTGGCCCGCGGGTGGTGCTGTGCCGCGCCGGTGAGGTCACCGTTGCCGACGGGGTGGGGACCGTCACCCTGGCTGCCGGCCAGGCGGCGATCGGCACCGCGGCCGGCGGGCCGCTCGTGCTCGGTGGGGCCGGCGTGGCGTTCGTCGCCACCTCCGGACTGCGCTGACCGGAGCGCTACGCGGCGGCTCAGCCTCGCCCAAGTCCGACTTTCCCGAAATGGCTTGACGCGGTCCTGACCTGGTGTGACTCTATGGGTACGCAGCGTTGTCGCGACGAAGGTCCGGTAACGCGCGGGGGAACCAAACCGGGGGGATGCACGGGGCGGCCGGGCCGTGAGCGGAAAGTCCGTTCACGACCGACCGCCCCGTGCGCTGTCCGCCGACCGGGCCGCCGCCCCGTCGGTCAACCGGGCACGGGAGAAGAAGTCCACGCGCGTAAGGTGGAAGGCTGCGCAGTCATCGTTCGACAGGAGCTTCCATGACCAGCACCCTCCCGGCGGCCCCCCGTGGCGCGTCGTCCGGAGCCCGGCCGAGCACCCTCGCCGAGGGCGACTACAAGGTGGCGGATCTGTCGCTCGCCGCGTTCGGGCGTAAGGAGATCCGGCTCGCCGAGCACGAGATGCCCGGCCTGATGGCGATCCGGCGCGAGTTCGCCGAGGCCCAGCCGCTCGCCGGCGCCCGCATCACCGGCTCGCTGCACATGACCATCCAGACCGCCGTCCTGATCGAGACCCTGGTCGCGCTCGGCGCGCAGGTCCGCTGGGCGTCCTGCAACATCTTCTCCACCCAGGACCACGCCGCCGCCGCGATCGTCGTCGGCCCGGACGGGACCCCCGAGGCCCCGGCCGGCGTCCCGGTCTACGCCTGGAAGGGCGAGAGCCTGGAGGAGTACTGGTGGTGCACCGAGCAGGTGCTCACCTGGCCCGACGGGCAGGGCCCGAACATGATCCTCGACGACGGCGGCGACGCCACCCTGCTCGTGCACAAGGGCGCCGAGTTCGAGAAGGCCGGCGTCGTGCCGCCGGTCGAGTCCGCCGACTCGGAGGAGTACGCGGTCATCCTCCAGCTGCTGCACCGCTCGCTCGCCGAGGACGGCCAGCGCTGGACCCGGATCGCCGCCGGCATCAAGGGCGTGACCGAGGAGACCACCACCGGCGTGCACCGGCTCTACGAGATGCACCGCGCCGGCACCCTGCTCTTCCCGGCCATCAACGTCAACGACTCGGTGACCAAGAGCAAGTTCGACAACAAGTACGGCTGCCGCCACTCGCTCATCGACGGCATCAACCGCGCCACCGACGTGCTGATCGGCGGCAAGATGGCGGTCGTCATGGGCTACGGCGACGTGGGCAAGGGCTGCGCCGAGTCGCTGCGCGGCCAGGGCGCCCGGGTCGTGGTGACCGAGGTCGACCCGATCTGCGCCCTCCAGGCGGCGATGGACGGCTACCAGGTGGCCACCCTCGACGACGTGGTCGAGCAGGCCGACATCTTCATCACCGCGACCGGCTGCTTCAACGTCATCACGCACGAGCAGATGGCCCGGATGAAGCACCAGGCCATCGTGGGCAACATCGGCCACTTCGACAACGAGATCGACATGGCCGGTCTGGCGAAGCGCTCCGACGTGACCCGGGAGAACATCAAGCCGCAGGTCGACGTGTGGCGCTTCGACGACGGCCACGCCATCATCGTGCTCTCCGAGGGCCGCCTGCTGAACCTGGGCAACGCCACCGGTCACCCGAGCTTTGTGATGTCGAACTCGTTCGCCAACCAGACCATCGCCCAGATCGAGCTCTACACCAAGACCGACGAATACCCGGTCGGCGTGTACGTGCTCCCCAAGCACCTGGACGAGAAGGTCGCCCGCCTGCACCTGGACGCGCTCGGCGCCAAGCTGAGCACCCTCACCAAGGAGCAGGCCGCCTACCTGGGTGTTTCCCAGGAGGGCCCGTTCAAGCCGGAGCACTACCGCTACTGAGTTCCGCCCGGAGGGGACCGGGGTCGGCCGTCGCGCGGCCGTCCCGGTCCCCTTCGCGTACGCGGGGCGTCGGCGGCTCCGGCGCTGCGCGCCGGCTCCCGGTGTCCGGGTGGGGTCGAACGGCCCTGGCGGGTGTGGCCGCCGCCGGGCGAAGGTGAGGTGACCAGGGCATGTCAGCATGCCGACGGGCGGGGTGACGTTCGGCCGATCGACTTGACTCGGTGCCCGATCAGGAGCAAGGTATGGCTGCCCTAAGTTAACTGAGGCGTGCCTAACCAAACACGGAGTACCGATGTTCGCCACCTACCTGATCGGCCTGCGAGAGGGCCTGGAAGCGACCCTCGTGGTCAGCATCCTGGTCGCCTTCCTCGTGAAGTCGCAGCGGCGTGACCGCCTGCCGCAGGTCTGGGCCGGGGTCGGCCTGGCCGTGGCGCTCTCCGTCGTCTTCGGCTGGCTGATCGAGTACACCTCGACCTCGCTGCTGGCGCGCTCCGAGGACCGCGAGCTGTTCGAGGCCGTCACCTCGGTGGCCGCCGTCGTCTTCGTGACCTGGATGATCTTCTGGATGCGCACGGCCGCCCGGACGATCGCCGGCGAGCTGCGCGGCAAGCTGACCGAGGCGCTCGCCGTCGGCTCCCTCGCGGTCGCCGGCATGGCCTTCCTCGCGGTGATCCGGGAGGGCCTGGAGACCGCGCTGATCTTCTACTCCGCCGCGCAGAGCGCGGCCGGCGGCACCGGCGCCGGCGCGCTGCTCTCGCTGGCCGGCGGCGTCGCCACCGCCGTGGTGATCGGCTTCCTGCTCTACCGCAGCGCCCTGAAGATCAACCTGAGCAAGTTCTTCACCTGGACCGGCGCGCTGCTGATCCTGGTCGCCGCCGGCATCCTCAAGTACGGCGTGCACGACTTCCAGGAGGCCGGCGTGCTGCCCGGCCTGAACAACCAGGCCTTCGACATCTCCTCGACGCTCGACCCCAACGCCTGGTACGGCGCGCTGCTCGCCGGCATGTTCAACATCACCGCCGCCCCGACCGTGCTGGAGATGATCGCCTGGGTGGCCTACGCGGTCCCGGTGCTCGTCCTCTTCCTGCGCAAGCCGGCCGCCCCGGCACGGCCCGCCGCACCCGCCGCCCCGCCGGCAGCGCCTGCCGCCCCGCCGGCCGCGACCGGCGACGGCGCGAGCACGCCGACCGAGCCGGCCGCCGCGACCACGCCGACCGAGCCGGCCGCCGCCGAGGCTCCCACCACCACCGCGACCCAGCGCGCCTGACCGGCCCGTTTCCGAGGAGACACCACCGATGCGTACCACTCGATTCGTCGTGCCCGCCGCCGCCGGGGTGCTCGCCGTCGCCGGTCTGGCCGGTTGCGGGGGCGGTGACGACCCCGACGCCAAGGCCGGCGGCCCGATCGCCGTCAAGGCCACCGACAGCGCCTGCGAGGTCGGCGTCACCGAGGTCGAGGCCGGGCAGGTGACCTTCAAGGTGACCAACTCCGGCTCCAAGGTCAACGAGTTCTACGTCTACGCCGCCGGCGACCGGGTGATGGGCGAGGTGGAGAACATCGCCCCGGGCCTGAGCCGTGAGCTGCACGTCGAGCTGCCCGCCGGCACGTACGAGACCGCCTGCAAGCCGGGCATGAGCGGCCGCGGCATCCGGGGCGCCCTGAAGGTCAGCGGCACCGCCGCCACCGTCGCGCCCGACGCCGCGCTCAGCCAGGCCACCGCCAGCTACCAGCGCTACGTGCAGAGCCAGACCGCCGCGCTGCTCACCAAGACCGAGGAGTTCGTGGCCGCGGTCAAGGCCAACGACGTGACCAGGGCCAAGGAGCTGTACCCGGTGGCCCGCACCTACTGGGAGCGGATCGAGCCGGTGGCGGAGAGCTTCGGCGACCTCGACCCGAAGATCGACGGCCGCGAGGAGGTCGTCGAGGAGGGCATGCCGTTCACCGGTTTCCACCGGATCGAGAAGGACCTGTGGACCACCGGCGACGTCAGCAAGGACGGCGCCATCGCCGACCAGCTCCTCGTCGACGTCAAGGCGATCGTGGCCAAGGCCAACGCCGAGAAGCTCACCCCGCTCCAGCTCGCCAACGGCGCCAAGGCGCTCCTCGACGAGGTCGCCAGCGGCAAGATCACCGGCGAGGAGGAGCGGTACTCGCACACCGACCTCTGGGACTTCAACGCCAACCTGGAGGGCTCGAAGGCGGCCATCGCCGCGCTGCGCCCCGCCCTGGAGCAGCGCTCGCCCGACCTGGTCAAGCAGCTCGACACCGAGTTCGCCAACGTCGAGGCCGCGCTCGGCAAGCACCGCGCCGGCGACGGCTGGAAGCTGCACACCCAGCTCAGCAAGGCCGAGCTCAAGGAACTCTCGGACAGCATCAACGCCCTGGCCGAGCCGATCAGCAAGGTTGCCGCGGTCGTCGCCCGATGACGACCGGGTCCGGAGGTGATGTGATGAGCGAGCCGAACACCGACGAGACGACCCGCGGGACCGGTGTGTCCCGGCGCCGGGCCATCACCCTGGCCGGAGCCGGCGTGGCCGGCGTCGCCGGGGTGGCGGTCGGCGCGGGCGCGCTGCTCGGCCGTGGGGACCAGGCGTCGGCCACCGAGACGGCGGCCGGCGCGGTCCCGTTCCACGGCGAGCACCAGGCCGGCATCATCACCCCGGCCCAGGACCGGCTGCACTTCGTCGCGTTCGACGTGATCACCAAGGACCGGGCCCGGCTGGTCGCGCTGCTTCAGGAGTGGAGCGCCGCCGCGGCCCGGATGACCGCCGGCAAGGACGCCGGGCTGATCGGCGCGGTCGGCGGCGTGCCGGAGGCCCCGCCGGACGACACCGGCGAGGCGCTCGGGCTGCCCCCGTCGCAGCTCACCATCACCGTCGGCTTCGGACCGACGCTGTTCCGCGACGCCCAGGGCCGGGACCGCTTCGGCATCGCCGACAAGCGGCCCGCCGCCCTGGCCGACCTGCCGCACTTCGCCGGTGACGCGCTCAAGCCGGAACTGTCCGGCGGCGACATCTGCGTCCAGGCGTGCGCCAACGACCCGCAGGTGGCGGTGCACGCCATCCGCAACCTGGCCCGGATCGGCATGGGCGTGGTCAGCGTCCGCTGGTCCCAGCTCGGCTTCGGGCGTACCTCGTCGACGTCGCGGGGGCAGGCCACCCCGCGCAACCTGTTCGGCTTCAAGGACGGCACCGCCAACCTCAAGGCCGAGGACGCCGACCTGCTCCGCGAGCAGCTCTGGGCCCAGGCCGGCGACGGCCCCGCCTGGATGGCCGGCGGGTCCTACCTCGTCACCCGCAAGATCCGGATGCTGATCGAGACCTGGGACCGCAGCCCCCTGGCCGAGCAGGAGATGATCGTCGGCCGGACCAAGGGCAGCGGCGCGCCGCTCGGCAAGCGCGCCGAGTTCGACGAGCCGGACTTCGCCGCCAAGGGCGACGACGGCGAGCCGGTGATCGCCGAGACCTCGCACGTCCGGCTCGCCCACCCGGACCAGAACGACGGCGCCCGCCTGCTGCGCCGCGGCTACAACTTCGTGGACGGCTCCGACGGGCTGGGCCGGCTCGACGCCGGGCTCTTCTTCATCGCCTACCAGCGGGACCCGCGCAAGCAGTTCGTGCCGATCCAGACCCGGCTGGCCCGCAACGACGCCATGAACGAGTACCTGCGGCACGTCTCCAGCGGCCTGTTCGCCTGCCCGCCCGGCGTCCGCGACGCCGCCGACTGGTGGGGCCGGGAACTGTTCTCCTGACCGGGGTCAGCGCCCGGCGCGGACCGAGGTGGGCTGCCCGCGTACCGGATCGGGTTGGGTCGGGACGGCGGGCCGCAGGGCGGCCGGCGCCGAAGTGGCCGGCGCGGAGGTCAGCTCCGGCCACAGCGTGGCGGTGACCGCCCGGGCGCGGCCCAGCCGGTACGCGGCCCGGCGACCCCGCTCGGCCAGCACCGCGGCCAGGTACGCCGGCTCGGGCGCGGCCCACGGCGGGGGCGGCGACGTGACCGCCGCGACCTCGGCCCACAGCCCCCGGCCCAGCCGGCTCCGGTCCGGCTCGGCGAGCTGGTGCAACCGGCCCAGGTACTGCCGGACGGCCAGGGCCAGCCCGTCGTCCACGCGGGTCAGGTCGAGGGTGGCCGCCCAGCCGAGCAGCGGCGGCACGGGCGGCGGGGCCGGCCGCCACACCCCGGCGCCGCGGGTGTGCACCACAAGCGTGCCGGCGACGAGGTCGCCCAGCCGCCGCCCGCGCGGGTCGGTGAGCATCACCGTCACGCTCGCCGCCCAGCTCAACAGCGGCAGCACCAGCCCCGGCCACTCCACGGCCACGCCCACCAGGGCCCGGGTCAGCGACTGGCCGACCCCGACCGGGCCGCCGTCGGCGCGGACCACCCGCAGCCCCACGGCCAGCTTGCCCAGCGTCCGGCCGCCAGCGAAGCGCTCCATGAGCACCGGGTAGCCGACGAGCACCAGCACCAGCACCACGAGCTGGAGGGCGCCGGCCAGCGCGGCGTCCATGAGGTCACCCGGCAGGCTCACCACCAGCACCGACAGGCCCGCGCTGAGCAGCATCGCCACGACGAGCTGGGCCACCAGGTCGATCAGCAGGGCGAGCACCCGGGAGCCCAGCCGGGCCGCCCGGACGTCCAGCTCCACCGCCTCGCCGCTCACCAGACCGGCGTCGGCCCACCGGGCCGGTGGGGGAGGTTGCGCGCGCACCCCGACAGTGAACACTATGTGCGCCGGACGGGGGAGGACGAGTGGATCTCGACGCGTACGTGGCCGAGCACGGCGGCGAGTGGCGACGGCTGGAGCAGTTGACCGGCCGGCGGAAGCTGGACGCGGCCGAGGTGGACGAGCTGGTCGGCCTCTACCAGCGCGCCGCCACCCACCTGTCCGTGCTGCGCAGCCGGGCGCCCGAACCGGCCCTGGTCGGCCGCCTCTCCCACCTGGTGCTCGCGGCCCGGGCCCGGATCACCGGCCGCCCCCGACCCTCGTGGGCGGCGGTGGGCCGGTTCCTACTCGGCGACCTGCCGGCCGCCCTCTACCGGGCCTGGCCCTGGTGGTGCGCGGTGGCCACCGGGTTCAGCGCGCTCACCGCCTTCCTCATCTGGTTCGTCGCCGGCCACCCGGACACCGCCGCCGCGTTCATCGGCGCCGAGGCGGCCCGACAGCTCGTCGACTCCGGCTTCGCCGGTTACTACACCGAGTTCACCGCGCCGACCTTCGCGTTCCACCTGTGGACGCACAACGCCTGGCTCGCCGCGCAGTGCCTGGCCGCCGGGGTGCTGGTGGTGCCGGTGTTCTGGCTGCTCTGGCAGAACGCGCTGAACATCGGCGTGGTGGGCGGCGTGATGATCTCCTACGGCCGGGCCGACGTGTTCTTCGGCATGATCACCCCGCACGGGCTGCTCGAACTCACCGGCATCCACGTGGCGGCCGGGGTCGGGCTGCGTACCGCGTGGGCCTGGATCGCGCCGCCGGCGCACCTGAGCCGCGGCCGCGCCGTCGCCGAGGCGGGCCGCTCGGCCATCGTGGTCGCCGCCGGCCTGGTCGGCCTCTTCGCGGTGTCGGCGCTGCTGGAGGCCTTCGTGACCCCCGCGCCGCTGCCGGTCGCCGTCCGGGTGGGGATCGGCGCCACGGTCTGGCTGGCCTTCCTGGCGTACGCGCTGCTCCTCGGCGGCCGGGCGGTCAGAGCTGCCCGAGGGACTTGAGCCGCAGGTAGGTGTCGGCGACCGCCGGGGCGAGCCGGTCGGCCGGGGCGTCCACCACTGTCACCCCGTGCCGGGACAGCGCGGTCCGGACCCGGTCCCGTTCGGCCAGGGCCCGCCAGGCCGCCGCGGCGGCGTACGCGTCGTCGGGGCCGGTCGGCGGGGCGGTCGTGAGCCCGGTCAGCACCGGGTCGTGGGTGGCCGCGAGCACCACCCGGTGCCGGGCGGCCAGCCGGGGCAGCACGGGCAGGAGCCCTTCGCCCAGCGCGCCCGCCTCCAGGGCGGTGAACAGCACCACGAGGCTGCGCTGCCGTTCCCGGCGCAGCACCTCCCCGGCGATCAGTTCGAAGTCCGTCTCCACAAGCGCCGGCTGGAGCGGGGCGACCGCGTCGACCAGCCGGGCGAGCAGCGCGGGCCGGCCGCTGCCGGTGACCCGGGCCCGTACGGCGGTGTCGGCGGCGAGCAGGTCGACCCGGTCGCCGGCCCGGGCGGCCAGCGCGGTGAGCAGCAGCGCCGCGTCGATCGCGGTGTCCAGCCGGGGCTCGTCGCCGAGCCGGACCGCCGAGGTGCGGCCGGTGTCCAGCACGCAGACCAGCCGCCGGTCCCGCTCCGGCCGCCAGGTGCGCACCAGCACGTCGGCACGGCGGGCGCTGGCCCGCCAGTCGATCGAGCGCACGTCGTCGCCGACCACGTACTCGCGGAGGGTGTCGAACTCGGTGCCGTGGCCGCGGCCCCGGGTCACCTGGACGCCGTCGATGACGCGCAGCTTCGCCAGCTTCTCGGGCAGGTGCCGGCGCGAGTCGAACCGGGGGAGCACGCGCAGCGTCCACGGTGGCGTGGCCGGGTGACCGGCGCGCTGCCGGAACGCCAGCCGCAGCGGCCCGAGCGAGCGTACGGTCAGCGCCACCGCGGGCCGGTCGCCGCGCCGCGCCGGGGTGAGCCGGACCGGCAGGGCGGCCGTGCCGCCCGGTGCGACGGTGAGCACCAGCCCGTCGGGGAGGTCGGGGCGCGCCCCGGCCGACGGCACCCAGGCGTCGCGCACCTGGGCGCGCAGCGTCCGGGCGGAGGCGTTGGCCAGGTGCAGGGTGACGGTGGCGGTGCCGCCCAGCCGGACGGCCCGGTCACCGGCGCGGGTGGCGGTGATCCCGTGCAGCGGCGCCGCGAGGGTCCAGTCGAGCACGACCAGCAGCAGCACCGCCGCGGTCAGCACGGCGACGCCGATGAACGGCGCCGGCCAGGCCGGCAGGGTCGCCGCGCTCGCCGCGAGCAGCAGACCCGCCCGCCAGGTCATCGCGGCGTCGGCACGGTGGCCAGCACCGCGTCCAGCACGGCGTCCACTGTCACGCCCTCCAGCTCCACCTCCGGGCGCAGCCGCAGCCGGTGCCGCAGGGTGGGCCGGGCGACAGCCTTCACGTCGTCCGGGGTGACGTGGTCCCGGCCGGCCAGCCAGGACCACGCCTTGGCGGTGCTCAGCAGGGCCGTGGCCCCCCGCGGCGAGGCGCCCAGCTCCAGCGCGGGGGCGACCCGGGTGGCCCGGCACAGGTCCACGATGTAGCCGAGCACCGGTTCGGCCACGTGCACCGCCCGCACCGCCGCCCGGGCCGCGGCCAGGTCGGCCGCGCCGGCCACCGGGCGTACGCCGGCGGCGCGCAGGTCGCGCGGGTCGAAGCCGGCGTGGTGCGCGCGGAGCACGCCCAGCTCCTCGTCCCGCTCCGGCAGCGGCACGGTCAGCTTGAGCAGGAACCGGTCCAGCTGCGCCTCCGGCAGCGGGTAGGTGCCCTCGTACTCGACGGGGTTCTGGGTGGCCGCCACGATGAACGGGTCGGGCAGCGGGCGGCGCTCGCCCTCGACGGAGACCTGCCGCTCCTCCATGACCTCCAGCAGCGCCGACTGGGTCTTCGGCGGGGTGCGGTTGATCTCGTCGGCGAGGAGCAGGTTGGTGAAGACCGGCCCCTCCCGGAAGGTGAAGGCGGCGGTGCGCGGGTCGAAGATCAGCGACCCGGTGACGTCGCCGGGCATCAGGTCGGGGGTGAACTGCACCCGCTTGGACTCCAGGTCCAGCGCGCCGGCCACGGTCCGCACCAGCAGGGTCTTGGCCACCCCGGGTACGCCCTCCAGAAGCACGTGCCCCCGGCAGAGCAGCGCGATGACCAGGCCGGTGACCACGGCGTCCTGCCCGACGACGGCCTTGGCCACCTCGGCCCGCAGCCGGTGCAGGGCGGCGCGGGCGTCGGGCTGGGCGGCGGGCGACGCGGCGGCGATGACGGGTCCGGTCACCGGGGATCTCCTTCGGTCGGGTGGGGGGCCAGGGTACGGGTCAGGGCGTCCAGGCCGCGGGCCAGCTCCAGCAGCTCCCGGTCGTCGTCCGGGGCGGCGCCGTGCAGCAGCTCGGCCACCCGCTCCGGGTCGGCGCCGGCATGCGCGGCGACCCGGGCGGCCACCTCGTCGGGCGGGGTGTCCGGGGGCAGGTTGAGCCGGGGCAGCAGCCGGTCCAGCGCGGCGGCGCGCAGTGTCGCCGCGGCGGTGTCCCGGGCGCCGGCCCGGCGGTAGAGCCGGGCGCGGCCGAGCACCGTCTCGGCGGAGTGGACGGTCACCGGCAGCGGCTCCGGCACCGGCGGGCCGAGCCGGCGGGCCCGCCACAGCACCAGCAGCAGCCCGGCCACGGCGAGCTGCGCCAGCACCGCCCAGAACCAGGTCGGGAAGGCGTCCCAGAGCGGGTTGTGCCAGTTGGGCGGCGGGTCCGCCCGGTCGTCCGCGCGCCCGCCGGTGCGCCGGGGCAGCGGGGTCCCGCCGTCGTCCGGCGTCGGCGACAGGCTGGGCCCGGTCGGGGCCGGCTCGGGCCCGGGCAGGTCGAGCCAGACCAGCGGGCGGTCGCCGCCGAGCAGGCCGGTGACGAGGCTCCGGTTGCCTAACTCGTCGATCCGGTCGTTGCGGAACGGGTCGCTGGCGCCGACCACCACCACCTCGGCGCCCCACGAGATGCGGTGCAGCGCGCCCGCGTAGCACCTGTCGACGGAGGGCGGCCCGGCGTACCGCTGGTGGTCGACGGCGGCGGTGCCGGCGCGCAGCGCCTCGGGCAGCCGGCACGCCGCGCCGTCGGCGTCCGGCGGCAGGGCCCGGGTGGCCCACCGGCGGTCGGTCGGCTCCAGCGGCAGGGCCAGGCCGGTCAGCACCCGGCGGGACGGCTCGACAAGCACGAGCCGGCTGCCCCCGGGCAGCACGGTCAGTGCGGTCAGGGTTTTCGGGTGCACCAGCTCGGGGGCGGGCACGAAGAGGGTCACCGGGCCGGAACCGACGGACCGCAGGGCCTGCCGCACGTCGGTCTCCCGGCGGATCGGCACCCCCTGGGCCCGCAGCGCCCCGGCCAGCCGGCTGCCCCCGTCGTCGCCGGTGGCGACCGGGGACAGGAAGCCCCGGTCGTCCGGGTCGGGCTGGTCCACGGCGTGCAGGACCAGGGTGGTCACGATCAGCAGTACGGCCAGCCCGAGCGGGACCAGTATCCGGTGCCACCGGCGGCGGGGCGCGTTGGGTGCCGCCGGGCGGGCCGGGTCGAGGGTGGCGGTCACCGGTGGTCCCCCTCCGCGGCCAGCTCGCGCCGCAGGTCGGCGGCGAGGTCACGCATCCGGTGGTCGTGGGCGGCGGTGGCCGGGCGCTGGGCGTACCAGAGGTCGGAGAAGATCGCCCCGGCGGCGTGCAGGGTGGGGTGCACCCCGGGGCGGACCCGGGTGACGGCCGCGGTCAGCTCGGTGACGGTCAGCCCGGGGCGGGGCTCCACCAGTTGCCGCGCCACCAGGAGGCGGACCATCTCGCGCAGCCGTTCCCGGACCGCCTCGGCGTACCGGCCCTCGGCGGCGAGCCGGTCGGCGAGGCCGGCGGGGGCGGCCGGCCCCGGCTCGGGCGACCGGGGCGCGGGCAGCGGCACCGCCGGCGTGTCCGGCCGGGCCCGGCGCCGCCGCCGGGGCAGCCGCAGCTTCGGCCGCCGCAGCCGGGGCAGGCGCAGCCGGGGCAGGCGGAGCCGGGGCAGCCGGAGCCGGGGCAGGCGGGGCCGGCCGACCCGGGGCAGGCGGCGGGGCACCCAGGCCGGGAAGAAGTACCAGGCCAGCGCGACCAGCAGCGCACCGGCCAGCAGGAGCAGGGCGGCCAGCGGCAGCGGTACGGCGTCGCCCAGCGCGGCGACCGACTCGGTCCACCACCGGCTCACCTGGGCACCGCCAGCAGGGCGGGCTCCGGGGTGCCGGCCGGCGCCCGGGACAGCCGGATGTCCAGCCCCTCGGTGCGCATCCGCGTCTCCAGGTGCAGCACCGCGTCCAGGCAGGCCAGCGCCGGGTACGCGACCGCGTTGACCGCCGTCCACGCGACGGTGGCGACCGGCAGCGCCCAGGCCGAGACGTCGAAGAGCCCCAGCAGGCCGAGGCCGTGGTAGACGCCCAGCCCGATGCCGAGCCGGATCAGCCACCAGCCCAGGTAGCCGAGCAGCCGGATCGCGGCGGCCCGCCCGCCGACCCGTGCCGCCAGCCGCAGCGCCCGCCCCGGCGCCCGGTACGCCGCCACCCGGTCCACCACGAGCACCGGCACCACGGCGCCGAGCAGCCCGTACGCGACGAACCAGGCCGGCCCGGCCAGCCCGGCGAGCAGGACGGCCGACCCGACCACGGCTCCGGCCAGCAGGGTGGCCCCCCAGCGGGCGCCGTGCAGCAGGTCGCGTGCCCCGGTGCGGCGGCCCAGCAGGGCGGCACCGGCGCCCCGGGCGGCCGGATTGCCCAGCAGCGCGATGATCATGGCCTCGGTGCCGGCGCCGACGGCGAGCAGGAGCCAGTACCAGCCGAGCCGGTCCGGGTTCAGCCACCACTCGGGCGGCCGGGCACCGGCCAGCATCCGTAGCGGGTGCAGCAGGGCCTGCTCGCCGACGGCCAGCAGGACGGCGAGCGGGACGAGCACCCGGGCCTGGTTGCGCAGCAGCAGGACGGCCGAGTCGAGCAGCTCACCGACCGTCAGCGGACGGCGCGGGAGCACCGCGGTCGGGCCGACGTCGGGCACGGGGTACTCCTGGCGAGCGGGTCGAGGTGGCGGGCGGCGACACACCCGAGGGATCATGGTTGCACGGCGCGTCCGCGGCCGGTGGACCCGTCCGCCACGACGCGCCACGCGGGCGGCCACGCCGTCAGCTGTGGTGCCGGGCCGCCCTCGGCGCTACGGTGCCGTGAAGACGGCGGACCCTACGAACGAACGGGGATGGAACGATAAACCCCATGAGAGCCCGGGTACTGGTGGTCGACGACGACCCCGCACTCGCTGAGATGCTCGGCATCGTCCTGCGCAGCGAGGGCTTCGTGCCGTCCTTCGTCGCGGACGGAGAACGGGCACTTGCCGCGTTCCGTGACAGCCGGCCCGACATCGTCCTGCTCGACCTGATGCTGCCCGGCATGAGCGGCATCGACGTGGCCCGGGCCATCCGGGGCGAGTCGGGCGTGCCGATCGTGATGCTGACCGCCAAGAGCGACACGGTCGACGTGGTGCTCGGGCTGGAGTCCGGGGCCGACGACTACGTGGTCAAGCCGTTCAAGCCCAAGGAGCTGGTGGCCCGGATGCGGGCCCGGCTGCGCCGGGGCGAGGACGTGGCTCCGGAGCTGCTCACCATCGGGCCGCCCGGGAACCAGATCACCATCGACGTGCCCGCGCACACGGTGAGCCGGGACGGCGAGGAGGTGAAGCTGACGCCGCTGGAGTTCGACCTGCTGGTCGCGCTCGCCCGCAAGCCGCGCCAGGTCTTCACCCGGGAGGTGCTGCTGGAGCAGGTCTGGGGCTACCGGCACGCCGCCGACACCCGCCTGGTCAACGTGCACGTGCAGCGGCTGCGCGCCAAGATCGAGCCGGATCCGGAGCGACCCGAAATCATCCTCACCGTGCGAGGCGTGGGCTACAAGGCGGGCACCGGATAGCCTGGTCAGCACTGTGGTGACCTCCCCGCGCCCCGACTCGCCGACCCCCGCGCCCCGCCGGCTCCCCGCCGCGCGGGCGCTGTGGCGCGTGCTGGCCGGCCGCACGGCCCGGCTCGCCGCGGGCGTCCACCAGACCTGGCGCCGCTCGCTGCAGGTGCGTGTGGTCACCATCACACTTGTGGCGTCCAGCCTGCTGGTGGGCGGGTTCGCCTACCTGATCGCCGACAAGCTCACCAACATCCTGCTGGAGAACGCCGAGACCGACGTCCTCCTGCGGCTCCAGAACGGCAGCGACTACGCCTCGAAGCAGTTCAACCTCTACAGCCAGCCGCAGGAGGCCCAGCTCCAGGACACCATCGACGGCACGGTCAACTACCTGGCCGGCGGTGACCCGGCGCAGACGAGCGGCGTGGTGGTGGCGATCACCGCCGACAACTTCGCCGGCTACATCGAGTCGCGCACCTCGCCCGACGTTCAGGTGCGCCCGCTGATCAGCCGGGAGCTGCGGGCCTCGGTGGCGGCCGGCAACGTCGCCCACCAGGTCCGCACCGGCACGCTCGACGGGCAGCGCACCAAGTACCTGGTCTACGGCTCCCCGGTGCCGACCCGGTTCGGGCAGCTCGAGCTCTACTACCTCGTACCGCTGGCGCGGCAGGACGCCACGGCGGCCGACGCCCGGGCCACCGTCGTCGCCACCGGCGCGGCCCTGGTTCTGCTGCTCGGCCTGCTGGCCGCCCTGGTCACCCGCCTGGTGGTGACCCCGGTGCGGGTCGCCGCCCGCACCGCCCAGCGACTCTCCGCCGGCCTGCTCGACCAGCGGATGGTGGTCAACGGCGAGGACGACCTGGCCCTGCTCGCCGCCTCGTTCAACCAGATGGCGACCAACCTGCAACGGCAGATCCTCCGGCTGGAGGAGATGTCCCGGCTGCAACGCCGGTTCACCTCCGACGTCTCCCACGAACTGCGGACCCCGCTGACCACGGTCCGGATGGCCGCCGACCTGATCTTCGCCGAGCGGGACGAGTTCGACCCGGCCGTGGCGCGCAGCGCCGAGCTGCTCCAGGCTGAGCTGGACCGGTTCGAGGAACTCCTCACCGACCTGCTGGAGATCAGCCGCTTCGACGCCGGCTTCGCGATGCTCGACAGCGAGCCGACCGACCTGGTGCCGGTCGTGCACCGGGTGGCCGAGCGGCTGGCCGGGCTGGCCGAGCGGGTCGGGGTTGCCATCGAGCTGGACCTGCCGGACAGCCCGGTCATCGCCGAGGTGGATCCGCGCCGGGTCGAGCGCGTGCTGCGCAACCTCGTCGGCAACGCGGTCGAGCACGGCGAGGCCAAGCCCGTGCGGATCACCATGGGCATGGACCAGAGCGCGGTGGCGATCACCGTGCGGGACCACGGCGTCGGGCTCAAGCCGGGCGAGGAGAAGCTGGTCTTCAACCGGTTCTGGCGGGCCGACCCGTCCCGGGCGCGGCAGACCGGTGGCACCGGCCTGGGCCTGTCGATCAGCCTCGAGGACGCCCGGCTGCACGGCGGCTGGCTGGAGGCGTGGGGCGCGCCCGGGCAGGGCGCCCAGTTCCGGCTGACCCTGCCGGTCCGGGCCGGCGACCGGCTGACCACCTCGCCGCTGCGGCTCGTGCCGGCCGACGCCACCCTGCCGTTCGGCGGCCCCCGCTCCGGCGGCCTGCTCGCCATCGGTCCGGGCAGCGGCACCGGCGCGCTCGCCGTCGGGCCGGCAGAGGGCACGGACCGGGCCGAGGTGACCTCATGAGGCGGCGGTTGGTGACCATGCTGCTGGCCGGTGCGCTGCTGCCCGCCGGGCTGGCCGGCTGCGGCATCCCGGACCAGACCGCAGTCCAGGTCGACGGCCGGGGGCCGGCCGGCGAGTCCGGTTCGCTGAACGGCAGCGGCAGTCAACCGCCGACCCGCAGCGCGACCGAGGACCCCAAGCAGTTCATCCGCGACTACCTCGCGGCGGCGGCCGGCGAGCGGGAGCAGGCGTACGACCGGGTCAAGCAGTTCATCGCGAACGAGGCCCAGGGCCGGCTGCGGAAGAAGCAGAGCAGCGAGGTCGAGCTGACCGTGGTCCGGCTGCTGGAGTCCCCGGAGAGCCGGCTGCTGACCAACCAGGGCCTCTGGCAGGTCAAGGTCCGGGTCCAGCAGGTCGGCGTCCTGCGCGCCGACGGCACCCTGGAGGCGCCCGCGGCCCCGGAGACCGAGTACGTGTTCCAGCTCCGTCCCGCCGATTCCGGCAGCCAGGGGCTGGTGATCACCGACCTGCCCAACGTGCTGCTGCTCAGCGACGAGGCGTTGCGCCAGTACTACGGCACGCACACCATCTACTTCTGGAACTCGGACCAGAGCCGCCTGGTGCCCGACTGGCGGTACCTGCCCAACGCGGTGCCGGTCGAGCGGCGGGTCACCGAGGTCGTGCGGTGGCTGACCGGCGGCCCCTCCGAATGGCTCGCCCCCGGGGTGACCAAGGTGCCCGACGGCACCGCACCGATCAACAACGCCACCGGCTCCGACGACCGGTGGGAGGTCAACCTGACCATGCCTGCCGCCAGCGAGGACCGGCTGGCCAAGCTGGCCACCCAGCTCGCGTGGTCGCTGCCGGAGCTGGCCGGTCAGCTCGATCTCAAGATCCAGAACCAGAAGCGGCGCACGGTCGACCTGCGGCAGGAGCGGGCCGACCATCCCGTGTACCCGACGCTGCGCGCCCCGGAGCGGTACTGCGTCTACGACGGGGCGATCCACCCGCTCGCCATCGCCAGCGAGCCCGTCGGAGCGGTGCCGGTGGCGGCCGAGGCCAACCGGAACGTGGTGTCGGCAGCGCTCGGCCGGTCCGACGACGAGGTGCTGGCGGCGCTGGTGACCCGGTCGGGCCAGCAGCAGCGGCTGCTGGTCGGCACCGGCCCGAACCCGGTGCGCGTGTTCAACGCCAGCTCCCACGCCTACCGCTCCGTCGGGCGCCCGATCTGGCTGCGCTCCGCCGACACGCGGCACCCCTCCGGTCTGGTGGTGGCCGACGGCACGCTCTACCGGTTCGACGGTGGCGCGGGAATGAGCCGGGTCACCATTCCCGGCCCGGTCCCCGTATCCGGCTCGGTCACCGCGGTCGCCGCGTCGCTCGACGGGCACCGGATCGCGCTGATCATCGGTGGCGCGCTCTACGTCGCGCCGGTCAACGTCGACGGCGGCGAGGTCACCGTGGGCGCCCTGCGGCCGCTCACCACCCGGCTCACCAGGCTGACCGCCGTCGACTGGTACGCGGAGAACCAGCTGGTCTTCGCCGGCAACGACGGCCGCCAGCCGGCCATCTACCAGACCACTGTCGACGGGGCCTGGGAGTACGCGCTCAACCGGGACACCGGCGCGCCGGTGTCCCACCTGGCCGCCTACCCGGGCGGCGCGGTCGGGCCGCTGCCCTCCCTGTCGTTCATGTACCAGGCCACCGCGGCCTACCGGAACAACCCGATCGGCAAGATCGAGCGGGCCCAGGTCCGGGACGTGGCGGCGGACGCCAAGCCCTCCGACCCGAGCGCTCCGTTCTTCTTCTACTGAGAGGCGCCCGGTGCGGGACCTGCGCGGAGTCTGGTCGGATCTGACCGACCTGGTGCTGCCGGCCGGGTGCGCCGGCTGCGCGGAGCGGGCACCCGACCTGCGGCAGGGCTTCTGCCCGCGGTGCGTCGGCGAGTTGGAGTCGCTGCGCCCCGCGCCGACCCGCCCCGATCCGGCCCCACCGGGCCTGCCGCCCTGCGTCGCCCTCGGCCCGTACGCGGGCGCGCTGCGCCACGGGCTGCTGGCGTACAAGGAGCGGGGCCGGCACGGGCTGGCCCGGCCGCTGGGCGCGCTGCTCGCCGAGGTGGTCGCCGGGGCGGTGGGCCCGCGTCAGGCGGTGACCCTGGTGGCGGTGCCGGACACCGCCCGGGCGGCCCGGGCCCGCTACGGCGACCACCTGGACCGGCTGGCCCGCCACGCGGCGGACCGGCTGCGGGCGGCCGGCTGGCCGGTACGCGTGCTCCGCCCGCTGCGCGCGCTGCCCCGGCCCGATTCGGTGGCGCTGGACAGCGCCGGGCGGGCGGCCGCTGCCGAGGCGGCGTTCCGCCTGCGCCGCGCCGGCGGGGCGGACGGGTCCGTGGTGCTGCTCGACGACATCGTCACGACCGGGGCGACGCTGGCGGCGGTGAGCCGTGTTCTGCGCGACGCGGGAATGACGCCAAACGCCGCGGCCGTGCTCGCCGCAACGCAAAAACGGCACCATCAGTGACGCTTCGTGTTTCCGTTTCACCCCATGGTGTATGAGCTGTTAAATTTCGCGGCCTCTCCCGGCGACTGGGGGTGACTGGTGGCCGAACAGGAGTTAGCGTTTTCGTGTCGGGGGTAGGAGGTCTCCAACCTTCCCCGGCACTGGAAGGAGGCGTAGCCGTACACCATCGGTCGACGCCGAACGGGGTTCTCCCTGGGTGCGTCGACCGGAAGATCCGGACCGAACGACCGTCCGAACAAGGGAGGTCACGTGGACATCGTGGTCAAGGGCCGTAACGTCGAAGTGCCGGACCATTACCGGGTGCACGTAGCCGAGAAACTCGCAAAGATCGAACGCTACGACCACAAGCTCATTCGCGTGGACGTCGAGTTGTTCCACGAGCGCAATCCGCGCCAGGCCGATCACTGCCAGCGGGTGGAAATCACCTGCGTGACGCGCGGCCCGGTGATCCGGGCCGAGGCCTGCACGAATGACTTCTACAGCGCGCTGGACGCCGCCATCGCCAAGCTGGACACCCGCTTCCGCCGGGCGGCCGACCGCCGCCGGGTGCACCGGGGCCGGCACGCGCCGCTCTCCGTCTCCGCCGCCACCGCCGACCTGCCGGTGGCCGGCCTCGACGAGCCCGGCCTGGCGTCGCTGAACGGGCACGGGACGGCCACCGCCGTCGCGGAACGGCCCGACGAGGGCGGCTACGAGGAACACGACGACCAGCCGTGGCACATCGCGCGGGCGAAGGTGCACCCCGCCGAGCCCATGACGGTCGACGACGCGCTGTTCCAGATGGAACTGGTCGGCCACGACTTCTACCTGTTCCAGGACAAGGAGTCGGGCCGCCCGAGCGTGGTCTACCGCCGGCACGCCTACGACTACGGGATCATCTCGCTCGACACCTGACCCCTGACCACCCCGCAGGACACGACCGGCCGGAAGCCGTGGTGGGCGACCACCGCGGCTTCCGCCGTCAGGTGGTGCGGTCGTCCGGCAGCAACCCGAAGACGAGCGAGTCGTACCGGGTGCCGTCCGGGCCGGGGAGCCGGCCGCGCAGCAGCCCCTCCCGCCGGAAGCCGACCTTGTCGAGGACCCGCTGGGAGGCGACGTTCTCCGCTCGGGTGCCGGCCCAGAGCCGGGCCAGCCCGACGTCGAACGCCCAGCCGGCGACGAGCCGCACCGCCCGGGTGGTCAGCCCTCGGCCGCGCGCCTCCGGCAGCAGGCTGTAGCCGAGCATGCCCTGGCCGGTGGCGGGCTCGTCGTACATCAGGGCGCAGCCGCCGGCCACCGCGCCGGTCGCCGCGTCGAGGATCGCGAAGTCCGCCGAGAGGCCGGCGAGCCAACGGCTTTCCGCCAGCCGGCAGCGCCGCTCGATGGACGCCCGGTCCGGCGCCACCGGCGGGACCCGGTTCGCCACCACCTCCGGCAGTGAGTGCAGGCGGTACAGCGCCTCGGCGTCCTCCGGCCCCACCCGGCGCAGCGTCACCACGCCGTCGGTGAGCCGGCCCTCGGGCAGGTCCGGCAGGAGCCGGGCGGTCGGGCCGGGCGGGTCGTCGGCGAGGCGCACCCAGACGGCCAGGTCGTGCCGACCGTGCCGACCCTGGCCGGCCGACCGGCGTACCCCCTCGTGGCGGAACCCGGCGGCCAGCGCAACCCGCTGGCTGGGCCCGTTCTCCTCCTGGGTGAGCAGTTCGAGCCGGACCGTGCCGGTGGCGAACGCCGCCTCGGCCAGCGCGCGGACGGCGGCCGTGGCGACGCCCCGGCCGCGCGCCCACGGCGCGACCCAGTAGCCGATCTCCGCCTGCCCGCGCTCCGCCACCGGGTGGCTGAGGCCGGCCGCGCCGATCAACCGGTCGGTGGCCGGGTCGGCGATCACGTACGCCGCGCCGCCGCCGGCCCAGGCCGCCGGCGCGCCCTCGGTGATCCACCACCGGGCGCTCTCCTCGGTGTACGGGTCGGGCAGGCCGGGCAGGAACCGCTGGGTCAGCGGGTCGGCGCAGGCGGCGGCCGTGTCGGGGAGGTCGGTGAGCCGGTTCGGCCGCAGCCGCACCCCGTACGCCTCGATGGTCTCCGGTGTCATCACAGGTCCTGCGGGAGCAGCCCGCCGACCCAGACGTCCTGCCGTTCCCCGCGGTGCTGGACGCCGCCGCGGAGGGTGCCCTCGACGGTGAAGCCGGCCTTCTCGGCGGCCCGGCGGGACGCGGTGTTGCCCACGTTGGCCCGCCACTCGATCCGGGCCAGCCCCAGCGTGGTGAAGCCCCAGGCGCAGAGCGCGGCGAGCGCGGCCGGCAGGTAGCCCCGGCCCCGCGCGTGCGGCGCGGTCATGAAGCCCACGTCGGCGACGAGCGGCGCGCCGGGGGAGATCCGCAGGTCGATCGAGGCGACGTACCGGTCGTCGGCGTCGGCGACCGCGTACGTGGCGCCGGTGCCCCGGGCCCAGGCCGCCTGCGCGATGTCCCGCAGGAAGCCCTCGGCGTGCTCGCGCTGATAGGGGTGCGGCACCGTGGTCCAGCGGATGGTGTCCTCGTCGCGGCAGGTGGTCACGATCGCGTCGAGGTCGCGCTCCTCCAGCGGCCGCAGCCGCAGCTCGGTCGTCCCGGCCGTGGCGAACAGGTCCGGCTGGGGCCGGCCGAAGACCGCCGCCCGGCGGGCCTGAAGGGTGTCCGGCCCGTACGGGGCGGGCTCGCCGGGCGCGGCGAGTTCGGCCGGGAGGAGGGAGCCGATCCAGCCCTCCGGGCGGCCGTCGACCGCCGGGTGGGCCATCCGCAGCTCGCCTTCCACCCGGAAGCCGGCCCGGAGCGCGACCAGCCGGGAGGCGTGGTTGCCGATCTCGGCCTGCCAGATCAGGCGGCGCAGCTTCAGCGCGTCGAACGCCCAGCGGGCGACCGCCCGGGTGGCCCGGACCGCCACGCCCCGGCCACGGGCCCAGGGCGCGGTCCAGTAGCCGATCTCGGCGGAGTCGAGGCCCCTGTCGATCGCGACGAGGCCGCAGGAGGCGAGCAGTTCACCGGTCTCCGCGTCGCACACCGCGAACGGCGTTCCGGTGCCCTCCGCCCAGGCCGTCCCGCTGACCGTGGTCACGAATCCGAGGGCGTGTTCGGGCAGGTACGGGCGAGGTACGGTGGTCCAGCGCTGGATGTCCGGATCCTGGCAGGCGCGGTACACCGCGTCGGCGTCCTCCGCCCGCCAGGGTCGCAGCAGCAGACCGTCCTCGGTGATCTCCACAGGCTCCACCCGAGCCATCGTGCCGGATCGTTCGCGTACGGCGTAACCCGATTACCGCCGCTCAGGGCCCCCGCTCGGCGTTATGTCGGGTTCGCGGCTCCGGACCGCCGCCACCAGTGACCATCGCCGTGCCGGAGCGCCTACGATGGTTCGAGACTGTCTAGGGGAGCGTTGATCCGTGTCGATTCTGGAAAAGGTCCTTAGCGCTGGCTCGGGCCGCATGGTGCGTCGGCTCAAGGCCATCGCCGCCGCCGTCAACTCGATCGAGGACGACTACGTCAACCTCACCGACGACGAGCTGCGGGACATGACCGACCAGTTCAAGGAGCGGCTCGCCGACGGGGAGACCCTCGACGACCTGCTGCCCGAGGCGTTCGCGGTGTGCCGGGAGGCCGCCTCGCGGGTGCTCGGCCAGCGGCCCTACGACGTCCAGGTGATGGGCGGTGCGGCGCTGCACTTCGGCAACATCGCCGAGATGAAGACCGGTGAGGGCAAGACCCTGACCTCGGTCATGCCGGTCTACCTGAACGCGCTCGCCGGCAAGGGCGTCCACGTGGTCACGGTGAACGACTACCTGGCCGAGCGCGACGCCGCCTGGATGGGCCGGGTGCACGAGTTCCTGGGCCTCACCGTCGGCGTGGTGCTGCCCAACCGGCCGGCCAGCGAGCACCGGGCGGCCTACGAGTGCGACATCACGTACGGCACCAACAACGAGTTCGGCTTCGACTACCTGCGCGACAACATGGCCTGGTCGCGGGATGAGCTGGTCCAGCGCGGCCACTTCTTCGCGGTGGTCGACGAGGTCGACTCGATCCTCATCGACGAGGCCCGCACCCCGCTGATCATCTCCGGTCCGGCCGAGCACTCGGCCCGCTGGTACCAGGAGTTCGCCGCCGTGGTGGCCCGCCTCCAGCCCGGCACCGACGGTGAGGGCGACTACGAGGTCGACCACGCCAAGCGCACGATCGCCATCACCGAGCGCGGCGTCGCCAAGATCGAGGACCGGCTCGGCATCGACAACCTCTACGAGTCGGTCAACACGCCGCTCGTCGGCTACATGAACAACGCGATCAAGGCCAAGGAGCTCTACAAGCGCGACAAGGACTACATCGTCAGCGACGGCGAGGTCCTCATCGTCGACGAGTTCACCGGCCGCATCCTGCACGGCCGCCGCTACAACGAGGGCATGCACCAGGCGATCGAGGCCAAGGAGGGGGTGGAGATCAAGCAGGAGAACCAGACCCTGGCCACCATCACCCTCCAGAACTACTTCCGCCTCTACGAGAAGCTGTCCGGCATGACCGGCACGGCCCAGACCGAGGCGAGCGAGTTCAACAAGGTCTACAAGGTCGGCGTCGTGACCATCCCGACGCACCGGCCGATGGTCCGCCTCGACCGCGCGGACGTCATCTACAAGACCGAGAAGGCCAAGTTCAACGCCGTGGTCGAGGACATCGCCGAGCGGCACGAGCAGGGCCAGCCGGTGCTGGTCGGCACGGTCTCGGTGGAGAACTCCGAGATCCTCTCCCACATGCTGCGCCGCCGGGGCATCCCGCACTCCGTGCTGAACGCCAAGTTCCACGCCAAGGAGGCGGAGATCGTCGCCCAGGCCGGGCGTAAGGGCGCGGTCACGGTCGCCACGAACATGGCCGGCCGCGGCACGGACATCCTGCTCGGCGGCAACGCCGAGTTCCTCGCCGCCAACGAACTCCGCCAGCGCGGTCTCGACCCGGTCGAGCAGCCGGAGGAGTACGCGAAGGCGATGGAGGAGATCCTGCCGAAGTGGAAGCAGGCCTGCGACGTCGAGGCGGAGGAGGTCGCCGCCGCCGGTGGCCTCTACGTGCTGGGCACCGAGCGGCACGAGTCGCGGCGTATCGACAACCAGCTGCGCGGTCGCGCCGGCCGGCAGGGTGACCCGGGCGAGTCCCGCTTCTACCTGTCGCTCCAGGACGACCTCATGAAGCGCTTCCGGGCCGGCGCCGTCGAGGCGGTGATGGAGCGCTTCAACATCCCGGAGGACGTGCCCATCGAGTCCAAGATGGTCACCCGCCAGATCAAGAGCGCGCAGGCCCAGATCGAGGGCCAGAACGCCGAGATCCGCAAGAACGTCCTCAAGTACGACGAGGTGCTCAACAAGCAGCGCCAGGTGATCTACGCCGAGCGCCTCCGGGTGCTCAACGGCGAGGACCTCTCCGAGCAGGTCCGCAACATGATCGACGACGTGGTCGGTGCGTACGTGGTGGGCGCCACGAGCGAGGGCTACGCCGAGGACTGGGACCTCGACCAGCTCTGGTCCAACCTCAAGCAGCTCTACCCGGTGGGCGTCACCATCGACGAGCTGGAGGAGGAGGTGGGCTCCCGGGCCGGCCTCGACCAGGACTTCCTGCTCGCCCGCCTCAAGGAGGACGCGCACGCCGCGTACGACCGGCGTGAGGAGCAGCTCGGCGAGGAGCCGGTGCGCCAGCTCGAGCGGATGGTCCTGCTCCAGGTGATCGACCGCAAGTGGCGCGAGCACCTCTACGAGATGGACTACCTCCAGGAGGGCATCAGCCTGCGGGCGTACGCCCAGCGCGACCCGGTCATCGAGTACCAGCGCGAGGGCTTCGACATGTTCGCCACCATGATGGACGGCATCAAGGAGGAGACGGTCGGCTTCCTCTACAACCTGGAGGTCCAGGTCGAGGAGCCCGCGCCGGAGGCCGAGGAGGAGGTCCAGCTGCTGGAGAAGCCGGTGGAGATCCGGGCCAAGGGTCTCAACCGCGCGCCGCAGCAGCAGGGCCTGCAGTACTCGGCGCCCTCGGTCGACGGCGAGGCGGGCCGCGGCGCCCCGGTGATCGAGCGCGCCGACGAGCAGGCGCCGGCGCTGGGCATCGGCCGCCCCGAGACGTCGGAGCGTCCGGCTGCGTCCACCCCGCGCCGGTCGACGGCCGGGATGAGCGGCCAGGCCGTCGCGGCGAGCACCGCCCGGCGGGCCGCCCCCGGGCAGGTCGAGGGCGCGGGCGAGGGCCCGTCCCGCAACGCGCCCTGCCCCTGCGGCTCCGGCCGCAAGTACAAGCGCTGCCACGGCAGCCCCAACGGCGGCAACTGACCACCACCACCAGCGCCAGAACGGGCCCCGGCCACCGGCCGGGGCCCGTTGCCGCCCCCGTCCCCGCCCCCGTCCCCGCCACGACCAGCCCGGCGATCTTGCAGTTGCTGCCCGGGCGAAACGGGCGAAAGCCGCATCGCGCGGGCTCAAAGTGCAAGATCGCGGAGGGGGGAGGGCCGGCGGGTCAGAGGACCGTGAGGGCGGTGCAGAGCCAGGTGCCGCGGCGGTGTTCCAGGCGTAGCGCGACTGCCCAGCTCACCCCGCCGGCACCGGCGAGTACGGCGGCGGCCTCGACCGCGCCCGACCGGGGCTCGCAGACCCGTAGGCGGCGGAGCTGGAGGACCGGCCGGGCGGTGCGGCGGCGTGCCGGGCCGGCCCGGCGGGCGGCGCGGGTCAGCTCGGCGGCCACTCGGGCGGCGGCCTCGGGGAGGCAGAGCGGCCGGAGCTGCCCGGGCGGGCGGTAGCCGTTGACGATCTCCAGGAAGGTGCGGACGAACCGGTGCGCCGCCCGGGCCGCCTCGGGGGTAGCGGTCACCAGGGCGGCCGGCGGCGGGCCGGCGGAGCGCCCCGGACCGGTCGGCGCCGGCCGCATGTCGGTGGCCCGATCGGGCGAGCGACCGGCACGGGTCGGGCGGTCGGCGGCGCGGCCGGCGGGCCGGTCGAGGTCCCGGCGCGCGTCGAAGAGGTCGAGCGCGAGCTGGTCGACGCTGCCCCAGGCCTCGCCCCAGGCCGGGTCCCGGTCGGTGCAGGGCGGGTCGAGCGGCGGTGCGGGCCGGAGCCGGACCGGGGGACGCGGTGCCAGCGGGCGACGGGTGTCGACCATCATCAACCCCTGTTCCTTGCGTTTGCCTTCGTTTGCCTCCGACAGGCTCTCATCTTCCGGCAGGGCGGCGCCGACCGTCAATACCCGGTGCTCATTCCGCGTCGCGCTCCGTGAGGGGATTGCCGCGTACCCAGTCGGCGGTCTCGGCGTACTTGCGCTCGATGTACTCCTCCAGCCGGGCGCGCTCGACCCGCCACTGGCCCCGCCCGCCGATCTTGATGGCGGGCAGCTCGCCGCTGCGCACCATGTGGTAGACCTGCGAGTCCGAGACGTTCAGCTCGGCGGCCACGTCGGACAGCAGCAGGAACCTCGGCTCCACGGTGACTCCCACAGTTGGCTTCGTTTGCCTCAGTTTGCCATCAGGAGCGCGATGGCCCCAGGCCCGCCACGGCGAATCCGGCCGGGGGACACACCGGCGGGGAACTTCTCCCAGGCGGGTGCGAGGTGTATGACGGTCACGGCGTACGGCATGATCGGCGCCCGGAGCCGGCGTCCGCCGGCCGGGGCCTGACGGCGGGGAGAGACCAGTGACCGACGAGCTTGTCCGGGTGTACGTGCCGGCGACCGTCCCCATGCTGGCCCGGCTGCGCGAGGAGGGCCTGGCCGGCGGGGAGGCGCACGCGGTCACCCCGGAGCTGCGCGAGTGGTACGCCGAGGGCGACGAGGAGGAGTTGGAGTACGTCGCCTTCACCCGGGCCGCCCAGGAGGCGCTGCTGCTGCTCCGGGCCGATCCGGGCGCGCCCCGGCGGCGGGTGGTCGTCTCGGTGGACCTGCCGGCGCGCGCGGTCGGCCGGATCGGCGGCGAGCTGGGGTCCAGCGTGGTCGGCCTCTCCGGGCCGGTGCCGGTGAAGTCCGTGGCCGCGATCCACGTGGACGGCGCGGACGCCGTCGAGGACGTGGCCGCCGCCGCCGAGGTGGTGGCGGAGGCGCAGGCCGGCGACCCGGACGCCCAGTTCACCGTCGACGGGGCCGAGGACCACGAGCTGGAGTGGTACGACGTGACCGAGCTGGACCTGCTGCTGCGCGAGGTTTCCTGACCCCCGGAGGGCTCAGGAGTCGGACTCGTCCTCGTCCTCCACGGCACGCGGGCCGAGGGTGCGGCCGAACAGGATGAGCGCGGTGAGCGCCCCCACGAAGAGCACCCAGATGCCGTTGTCCACCCGCGAGGTGCCGAGCGCCGTCTGGGCCACCTGGTCCGCCTCGCTGAGCGCCGCCGCCAGGTCGAGCAGCCCGCGCCCGCCGATCCGGATGATCACCTCGGTGAGCAGCAGGAGCAGGCCCGCGCCGGCACCGGCCAGCAGGTACCCCGGCCAGCGCACCTCCGCGACGACGCCGTCGCGCCGCTCAGCGCGGCGGCGGGCCCAGGCCAGATAGAGGTACGCCACCACGCCGGCGATCAGCCCGGCGAGGAGGGACTCGGTCCGGGACACCCACTTCGCGGCGTCGAGCATCGACTCCTGGGTGTCCCCGGCACCGAACAGGTCGGAGAGCGGGTCCCGGGCGCGGCTGAACAGCACCACGAAGACCTGCGCGGCGAGCGTGGCGGCGGCCAGCCCGCCGACCACCCGGGCGTTACGCGCCCCGGCCATCGCCCCGCCGATGATCGCCGCCGCGGCCGTGGTGCCGGCGATGGTGTTGGTGGTCGCGTTGTCGGCGTACGTCAGGTTGACCGCCACGGCGGCGGCGAGCCCGACCAGCAGGCCGGCGCCGACGGCGGCCAGGAAGCGCAGGGTGGCCCGGCCCAGCCGGTTGGTCGCCGCCAGGGCGACCGCGGCGCCGGCCACCAGCGCGGCGGTGATCACGCCGGGCAGGGCGTACGCGGAGAGGCTGATCGCGGTGACCCCGGCCGCGGCCGAGGTGATCGCCGCCCGGGTGGACCAGAGCATGGCGGCCAGCCAGCCCAGCGACAGCACGGCCAGCACGAGGGCGCCGGGCGCGTGGGCGGGGCGGCTCCCGGCGGGCGCGGCCTCGACGGTCCCGTCCGAGGGGGACTCGGCCGGCGTCTCGACCGCCGGCCCGGTGGCGGGCTGGTCCGGTTCCGCGGCCGTGGAGCTGCCGGGCTGCTTGCTCATCGTCTCCCTCTCGACGGACGCCGGATCGGCCGCGAAGGCCGGGCAGGTCACCGGCCCTCCAGGGTACGCGGCCCGCCCGGTCCCGCTCCGGACCCGGCCGGCCGACCCGGGTCAGCCCGGCGCGTCCGATCCCGTCGTGACCGGCCGGCAACGGATCGCAGGTGAGCGTTCGACTTGGCCAGGGATTCGTCGGAGCGGGCGGCTTGTCGCCTACGGTCCGGTGTGCGGTGGTGCGTCCGGGTGCGCCGGCGGAGGCGGCCGGAACCGGGGCGGTGGAGGTGGGGCCGGGCCTCTCGCATGGAAGAATTGGCCGAGGTCCCGCCGCCGCGACCGGTCCGTTGCGCGGTGCCCGGCACCCGGCCTCCCGGCCGGCGCCCGCGGGCCCCTACTCGCCACCGCCGTCGAGATCGCACAGGAGCCTGTGATGGACGCCGTGTTCTCCGTACCCGAGCCGCGCAACGAGCCGGTCCACACCTACGAGCCCGGCAGCGCCGAGCGGGAGCGGCTCCAGCGGCGGCTGGCCGACCTGGCCGCCGAGCGGATCGACCTGCCGATGACCATCGCCGGCGAGCAGCGGATGGCCGCCGGCGACCCGATCGACGTGGTCCAGCCGCACAAGCACGCCCACGTGCTCGGCGTGACCGGCCACGCCACCCACGACGACGCCCGCGCCGCCGTCAAGGCCGCCAAGGACGCCGCGCCGATGTGGCGGGCGCTGCCGTTCGAGGAGCGCGCCGCGATCTTCCTGCGCGCCGCCGACCTGCTCTCCGGGCCCTGGCGGGACACGCTCAACGCGGCCACCATGCTGGGCCAGTCCAAGACCGTGGTCCAGGCCGAGATCGACGCGGCCTGCGAGCTGATCGACTTCCTCCGGTTCAACGTCTACTTCGCCCGCAAGCTCCTGGCCGAGCAGCCGATGTCCTCGCCGGGCGTGTGGAACCGCTTCGACCACCGGCCCCTGGAGGGTTTCGTCTACGCGGTCACCCCGTTCAACTTCACGGCGATCGCCGGCAACCTGCCCTCGGCCCCGGCGCTGCTCGGCAACACCGTGGTCTGGAAGCCGGGCCCGACCCAGCAGTTCGCCGCCCACTTCACCATGCGGCTGTTCGAGGCGGCCGGCCTGCCGCCCGGCGTGATCAACATGGTCACGGGGCGCGGCGAGGAGGTCTCCGACGTCGTGCTCGCCGACCCGGACCTGGCCGGCATCCACTTCACCGGGTCCACCAAGGTCTTCCAGCACCTGTGGAAGACCGTCGGCGACAACATCGCCCGCTACCGGGGTTACCCCCGCCTGGTCGGCGAGACCGGCGGCAAGGACTTCGTGGTGGCGCACACCAGCGCCGACGTGGACGCCCTGCACACCGCGCTGATCCGGGGCGCCTACGAGTACCAGGGCCAGAAGTGCTCGGCCGCCTCGCGGGCGTACATCCCCCGGTCGATCTGGGAGGGCGGGCTGCGCGACCGGCTGGCCGCCACCGCCGACTCGCTCACCTACGGCGACGTCACCGACTTCAGCAACTTCGGCGGCGCCGTGATCGACGACAAGGCGTTCGGCCGGCACGCCGCCGCGCTGGAGCTGATCAAGGGTGACGACAGCTGCCGGGTCCTGGCCGGTGGCACCGCCGACGACTCGGTCGGCTACTTCGTCCGGCCGACCCTCTTCGAGTGCTCGGACGCCGCGCACGAGACCTTTACCACCGAATACTTCGGCCCGATCCTCGGCGTGCACGTCTTCGACGACGCCCGCTTCGACGAGGTGGTCCACCAGGCCGAGTCGATCGCGCCGTACGCGCTGACCGGGTCGATCTTCGCGACCGACCGCCGGGTGGTCGACCAGGTGGCCGAGAAGATGCGGTACGCGGCCGGCAACTTCTACATCAACGACAAGCCGACCGGCGCGGTGGTCGGGCAGCAGCCCTTCGGCGGCGCCCGGGCCAGCGGCACCAACGACAAGGCGGGCTCCTGGCACAACCTGGTCCGCTGGATGTCGCCGCGGACGATCAAGGAGACCTTCGTCCCGCCGACCGACCACGGCTACCCGCACATGGGCTGACCTGCGCGACGGTCGCCGGTGGCGCACGTAGCGTCACCGGCGACCGGCCGGCCGGGGGAGGGCACGGACGTCCCCGGCGGACTGTCGTCCGCCGACAGTGCACATCGGACCAGCCAACGGGTGGCTAAAACGGCAAATCCTGGACGCCAGGTCCGACAAAGTGGCAGCTTAGAGGGCATGGCGGAATCCGGAGTCAACCCGACGGCGGCGGCCCTGCTGGGTCTGCTGCACGACGGCCCGATGACAGGCGGCCAACTCATGGCCGCCGCCGAGCGCCGGCTGGCGCCGTACTGGTCGATGACCCGCAGCCAGGTCTACCGGGAGCTTCCCGTCCTGGCCGAGAAGGGCCTCGTGCGGCTCGGCAAGCCCGGGCCGCGGTTGAGCCAGCCGTACGCGATCACCGCGGCCGGGAAACGGACATTCTCCCGCTGGCTGGCGGAGAACCCCGGCCGGGACACCATCCGTAACCCGATAGCGCTACGGATCGCCTTCGGCAACCTGCACTCGGCGAGCCAGCTCAAGAACCTGTACGCCTCGGCGAACGAGTACCACACCGAGGCCCTGGCGGCGGTGCGCGAGCAGGTCAAGAACGCCAAGAAGGAGGGCGACAACTACGACGCCAGCGCGTTGGAGTTCGCCGTCGCCTACCACCGTGCCGCCCTGTCCTGGCTGAAGAGCGCACCGGTCGGCTGACCACCTGCGCCGGACCGGCCAGCAGAGGCAGTAGGCTTGTCTGTCGTGACCGCTGCCGATTACGCCGAACAGCTCAAGGAACTCGACGCCACCCTGCGCAACATCGAGGCGGTGCTCGACCTCGACAAGCTGCGCGAGCAGAAGGCCCGCCTGGAGCAGGAGGCCTCCGCGCCGGACCTGTGGGACGACCAGGCCAAGGCGCAGCAGGTGACCTCGCAGCTGTCGTACGTCAACGGCGAGATCTCCAAGCTCGGCTCCCTCCGCTCCCGCCTCGACGACGCCGGGGTGCTGCTGGAGCTGGCCCAGGCCGAGTCCGACCCCGGCACCCTGACCGAGGTCGAGTCGGAGATCACCGGGCTGACCAAGGCCATCCAGGAGATGGAGGTCCGCACCCTGCTCTCCGGCGAGTACGACTCCCGGGAGGCGCTTGTCGCCATCCGGGCCGGCGCCGGCGGCGTGGACGCGGCGGACTTCGCCGAGATGCTGCTCCGGATGTACCTGCGCTGGGCCGAGCGGCACGGCTACCCGACCGAGGTCTACGAGACCTCGTACGCCGAGGAGGCGGGCCTCAAGTCGGCCACCTTCACGGTCAAGGTGCCCTACGCGTTCGGCACGCTCAGCGTGGAGTCCGGCACCCACCGGCTGGTCCGGATCAGCCCGTTCGACAACCAGGGCCGCCGGCAGACCAGCTTCGCCGGCGTCGAGGTGCTGCCGGTGGTGGAGCAGACCGACCACATCGAGATTCCCGAGAACGAGATGCGGATCGACGTCTACCGCTCGTCGGGCCCGGGCGGGCAGAGCGTCAACACCACCGACTCGGCGGTCCGGATCACCCACATCCCGACCGGCATCGTGGTCACCTGCCAGAACGAGAAGTCCCAGCTGCAGAACAAGGCATCCGCGCTGCGGGTGCTTCAGGCCCGGCTGCTGGAGCGCAAGCGGCAGGAGGAGCAGGCCAAGCTCCAGGGCCTGAAGACCGACGCCGCCGGCTCCTGGGGCGACCAGATGCGCTCGTACGTTCTGCACCCTTATCAGATGGTGAAGGATCTGCGGACCGAGCAGGAGACGGGCAATCCGTCCGCGGTCTTCGACGGCGAGCTGGACAGCTTCATCGAGGCGGGTATCCGCTGGCGGAAGCAGCAGCAGCTCACCGCTGACGGTGCGTGATCGATCTCGGACGCAGCGCGTCATCGATCTCTGTCTGACCGGCTGAATCGATGACGCGACTCGCTTCGGAGGGGCGGGGGGCTTGGCTCTCCGGTTACACCGCGTAGACTCTCGACCCGTGATTCAGCTTGAGCAAGTGACGAAGACGTACCCGAAGGCGTCCCGGCCTTCGCTCGACAACGTGTCCGTCTCGATCGAGAAGGGCGAGTTCGTCTTCTTCATCGGTCCATCCGGCTCCGGCAAGTCCACGATCATCAAGCTGCTGCTGCACGAGGTCACCCCCAACAAGGGGCGGGTCGTCGTCAACGGCAAGGACGTCACGTCGATGCGTTCCTGGAAGCGACCCCACTTCCGGCGTTCCATCGGCTGCGTCTTCCAGGACTTCCGCCTCCTGCCGAACCGCACCGCCTACGAGAACGTGGCGTTCGCGCTGGAGGTGATCGGCAAGACCAAGGCGGTCGCCCGCCGGGTCGTGCCGGAAGTGCTGGAGCTGGTCGGGCTCGGTGGGAAGGAGCACCGCTACCCCCACGAGCTGTCCGGTGGTGAGCAGCAGCGGGTCGCGGTGGCCCGGGCGTTCGTGAACCGGCCGCTGATCCTCCTGGCGGACGAGCCCACCGGAAACCTGGACCCGGACACCTCGATCGAGATCATGCGCCTGCTGGACCGGATCAACCGCACCGGCACGACCGTCGTGATGGTCACGCACGACTCCAACATCGTGAACCAGATGCGCCGCCGCGTCATCGAGATCGAGAGCGGCCGCATCGTGCGCGACCAGGCCCGCGGTGTCTACGGCTGAGCCGCTGACGATCCGCTGACCCTGACGACGAACACCTCACGCCGGAGAGCCGGAGGAATATCCCGATGCGGATGAAGTACGTCCTGTCCGAGGTACTGGTCGGACTGTGGCGCAACGTCACCATGACCCTCGCCATGATCATCACCATGGCGGTGTCGCTGTTCATGCTGGGCGGCAGCGGCCTTCTGTACCAGAAGGTCGGCGACATGAAGGACCTCTACTACGAGAACGTCCAGGTCTCGATCTTCCTGAAGACCGACGTCAACGAGCAGCAGCGGACCGACCTCGAGACCAAGCTCAAGGCCGATCCGATGATCAAGGACGTCACGTACGTCGACAAGGACGAGGCGTACAAGCGCTTCCAGCAGATGTACGCCGACGCGCCCGACCTGGTCAACGCGGTCAAGCCCGACCAGCTTCCCGAGTCGTTCCGGCTCACGCTGGTCAACCCGGAGCAGTACAAGAAGATCTACGACGAGTACAAGACCTCCGAGGGCATCGACACGATCGTCGACCAGAGCAAGCTGCTCGACAAGGTCTTCGGCGTGCTCAGCGGCTTCCAGAACGGCGCACTGGTCATCGCGATCGTGATGGCCGTGGCCGCCCTGCTGCTGGTCGCCAACACCATCCAGGTGGCCGCGTACAGCAAGCGGCGTGAGGTCGCGGTCATGAAGCTGGTCGGCGCCTCCAACTGGTTCATCCAGGCGCCGTTCGTGCTGGAGGCGGTGGTCGCCGGTCTGATCGGCTCGATCCTCGGCCTCGTCGCGCTCATCGCCCTGAAGGTGCTCGCGGCAGGGAGTTCGATGGCGGCCCTGGAGGGCCTGATCACCCCGATCTCCTGGTCCGAGATCTTCCTGACCTTCCCGCTGATGGCCGCCGTCGGTGGTCTGGTCAGCGCGGTGACCGCCTGGGTCACGCTCCGCTTCTACCTGCGGGTCTAGCTCCCGCCGCACGGCTCTCCGGGGACCCTCCCGCGCGGAATAAACCGCGCGGGAGGGTCCTTGTGTTTCCGGTAGCATGATCCGCGCTCCACGATCGGAAGGGAGGTGGCGCCGATGCCACGGGAAAAGGGTCGCAAGGTGGTCGCCTCCAACAAGAAGGCGCGGCACGACTACGCCATCCTCGACACGTACGAGGCGGGCATGTCGCTGACCGGCACCGAGGTCAAGTCGCTGCGGGCCGGGCGGGCGTCGCTTGTCGACGCGTTCGCCCAGGAACGTGACGGCGAGCTCTACCTGCACGGCATGCACATCCCCGAGTACACCCAGGGCACCTGGACCAACCACGAGCCCCGGCGTACCCGGAAGTTGCTGCTCAAGCGGCTGGAGATCGACCGGCTGATCGGCAAGACCAAGGAGAGCGGCCTCACCATGGTGCCGCTGCAGGTCTACTTCTCCGACGGCTGGGCGAAGGTGGAGATCGGCCTGGCCCGGGGTAAGAAGTCGTACGACAAGCGCCAGGACCTGGCCAAGCGGGACGCCGACCGGGAGATCGCCCGGGCGGTGGGCCGGCGCGGCAAGGGCATGAGTGAGTGAAACGTCCGGTTCGTCCCGGTGCCGGCTTCCGGCCGGCCTCGGAATGAATCCGGTTGCGCCAGGCGTTAGGCTTGGTGTTGCTGCCGACAGGGGCAGCCCGTCGAGGGGGTGACTGGTTTCGACTTCGTACGTTGCGGCAGGGGAAGCGAGCCGAGGAAGCCGACGTCGTCTCGAGAATCGTTCGTCGGAAACCAATAAGCGCCAAGAACAATCGCGCTGACTTCGCTCTCGCCGCCTGAGGCGAGTAGCAAGTCTGTCGGCCTGGGAGCGCCTTCGACCCAGTTAGCCGGCATCAGCTAGAAGGCTGGCCAACCGGACCCGGTCGCGGGGTCCGTGCGGCGAGATCAATCAGCGACTGGGCCCGTCACACCGACTCGCTCGCGTGATCGGAGGGGCCGAGTAGAGGCACAGCGAGCTGCGCTCGGAGAAGCCCTGACAAGGCGGCGAAGGACCCGGGTTCGATTCCCGGCACCTCCACCACCTGACCTGTGCGCCCCGGTCCACCGGACCGGGGCGCACAGTCGTCTCCGCGCCCGGTCCGGCTCTAGGCTGCCTGCTGTGACGAACGAGCGGATCCGACTCTCCGTCGGCGCGGCGCCCGGCCCGCGCGCCGTGGCCGCCGTGGTGGGTGTCCTGTTCACCGCCGTCGGCGCGGCCTTCGTGCTGCTGCCGGTGGTCGCCGACGGCCTGCTGCGCCGGGTCACCGGCTTCGGCGACCCGGTCCCCTCGTACGACGACGTCCGGGACCTGCCGCCCGACCTGCTCCCACCCGACCTGCACGACGGCGCCACCGCCGCGCCCAGCCCGCTGCGCTGGGCCGGACTCTGCGGCCTGCCGTTCGTCCTGCTCGGGCTCTGGCTGGTGCTGCGGGTGCTGCGCACGGCCGCCTGGCTGGACGGGACCCGGGCCTCGGTGCGGGGCGCGCTCGGCACCCGCACCGTCGACCTGGCCACCGCCGAGGTGCGCGGCGGCGCCATCGCCCACCGCGTCGGCGACGACGCGGTGGTGCGGGTGCCCACGCTGATCGCCCGGGACCGGGACAGCGGCCGGCGGGTCACCATCCCGTTGCAGGGCCCCGGACTGGGCAGCCTGCCCCCGGCCGAGCTGCAGGCGCTCGCCGACGCGATCAGTGCGGGCCGGCCGGACCAGGGCCGGGACGCCGAAGCGCACGCCCTCGCCGGCCGGCTGCGCGGCATGGCGGCCGATCCGCTGGGGCTCCAGGGGCCGGTGTGACCGCCGGGGCGGAAGGGGCAGATGAGGCGCCCGCCCCTCCTGGACAGGTCCGGTGACCAGGTTCACCATCGCTGTACGCGGTAGCGCAGCAGCGCGGGAGGTGCCATGGTCACCCATCCGATCCAGCAGCCGTCCACCGTCACCGCCGTGCCCCTGCCGCGGCCCGCCCACCCAGGCGACGTGCACGCCCTCGCCCGGGCGCTCGCCGCGGCATCGGCGGAACCGCGCTGGCGGGAGCACCTGATCGGCCGCCTCGGCCCGGTCCGGCAGGGCTTCGCCGAGCACGTCCGGGTCACCGAGGGACCGGCCGGCCTCTACGCCGAACTGCTCCACCAGGCGCCCCGGCTCGACCGCGGCGTACGCCTGCTGGCCGGCGAGCACGCCGCCATCGCGGCGGCGATAGCCGCGCTCCAGCACGCCGCACGGCTCCCCGCGGTGCCCGCCGAGGAACTGCGGGCACAGGCCCGGAACCTGCTACGGGCGCTCGACCGGCACCGGCAGCGCGGCGCGGACCTGCTCTGGGAGGCGTACCAGGCGGACCTGGGCGGGGAGAACTGATCCGGGAACCGGTCGGGGGAGCGTCGCGTCCAACCGGCATGCGTCGTCACCTCGCCCTGCTCGGGCTGCCGCTCCTGGTCCTGGCCGGCTGCGCCGCGCCCGGCGCCGACCCGGCCGGCCCGCCGGCCGCCGACCCGAGCGGTCCGTCGGTCTCCGGCCCCGACCACCGCTGGGAGGCGTTCGGCCAGCGGGCCACCGAGGTGGCCGACGCGTGGCGCCCCGGCCCCGCGTGGCGCAGCGGGTACGTCCCGCTCGACGACGCCACCGTGCTGGTCGGCGACCCCGGCTTCACCGACGAGACGAAGCAGGCCTTCCTCAACGGCTGGTACCGGGACCAGATCGACCTGCCGGCCGCCCGCCCCGCCGACGGGACGATCCGCTTCCCGGAAGGCACGCTGCGGGTCCCGCTGGTCAGCGCCGCCGAGGCGTACGCCCAGATGGACCAGGGCGACCCGCCGCCCTGCGACGGGCGGCCGATGGCCCCGGCGCCGCGACCCGAGGGTGGCCCGACCGTTGAGCCCGGGCCCGACGGGCCGGTCGCCACCCGGGCCGCCAGCCCGTGCGTGCCGCTGACGGTCACCGGGGCGAAGCTGGGCACCGCGTCGGTACGAACCAGCCGGGGTGAGGCCACCGTGCCCGCCTGGCTGTTCACCGTGGAAGGGCTCCGGGTGCCGGTGGCCCGCCTCGCGGTCGCGCCGAGCGCGGTCGGCGCGGCGCCGGAGGGGACCGCGCCGAGCCGCCCCATGGACGACGGGTTCGTGGGGGCCCTCGACCTGCGGGCGGTGACCGGGAACCGGCTCGACTACCGGGTCGGGACGGGCGCCTGCGACGGGGAACCCACCCCGCTGGTGCTGGAGCGGGACGACGTGGTGGTGCTCGGCGGCGCGGTGGTCCGCTCGACCGGGCCGTGCACGATGCAGCTCGTGATGAAGCCGGTGAGCGTCACGCTCAAGGCGCCCCTCGGCGACCGGACGGTGCTCGACGTGGCCGGCGGCACCCCGCTCGTCGTACGCCGCTAGAGGATTCGCGGCACGTCGGTGCTGATCGGCACCGGCAGCACTGTCGGCCGGTCGGCGGCGAGCGCGGCGGCCAGCGCCGGGCCGAGCCGGTCCGGCGACTCCACCACCTCGGCCGCGCAGCCGTAGCCGCGGGCCACCGCCGTGACGTCCAGCCCGGGCAGGTCCAGCGCCGGCACCCCGGGCGTGTGCTTCAGCTCGGCGAACGCCTTGAGGATCGCGTACTGCCGGTTGACCGGGACCACGACGGCGAGCGGCAGGCCGAGCTGCGCGGCGGTCCACAGCGCCTGCACCGAGTAGTGGAACGAGCCGTCGCCGACCACCGCGACCACCGGCCGGCCGCGCCCGGTGTCCCGCTCGGCCAGCGCGATGCCCACGGCCGCGGGCAGGCCGAAGCCCAGGCCGCCGCTGGCCATCGTGAAGTACGACCGGGGCCGGTCGATGCGCAGCCGGCGGCGCAGCGCCGCCAGGTTGGACGGTGACTCCTGCACCAGCACCCCGTCGGCCGGCCACTGAGCGGCCAGCGCGGCGAAGACGGCGTCGGCACTCGGCGGGTCGGTGGCCTCCGGCGGCGCCGGGGCGTCCCGGGCCGGCGGCGCGGGCCGGTCCGCCGGCGGCAGCAGCTCCACCAGGCCGGCCATGGCCAGCCCGGCGTCGCCGAGCAGGCTCTCCCCGACCGGGGCGCGGGCCGCCTCGTCCGGGTCGTCGGTGACGTGCAGCAGTTGGGCGTCGGCGGGCAGGTAGTCGCCCGGCACGTGCGGGTAGTAGCGGAACACGGGCGCCCCGACCACCAGGACCGTGTCGTGGCCGTGCAACGCCTCGGCCAGCGGCCCGATCGCGTACGGCAGGACACCCCGGAACTGCGGGTGGCCCTCGGGGAAGACGGCCCGCTCCGGCGCCGGTGCCGCCCAGACCGGGGCGGCCAGCCGTTCGGCCAGCGCCACGGCGGCCGGCCAGGCGTCCGCCCGGTCCACCGCCGCGCCGAGCACCAGCGCCGGGGCGCGGGCGGCGGCCAGCGTGGCGGCGAAGCCGCGCAACCGGTCCGGGTCCGGCGCGATCCGGGTGGCCACCGTCCGCACCTGCGGCGGCGGGTCGGCGGGTTGGGCCCAGTCGTCCATCGGCAGGGAGAGGAAGACCGGCCCGGCCGGGGGCTGCACCGCCGAGGCGTACGCCCGCATGAAGGCCGCCGGGACGTCCTGCGCGCGGGCCGGCTCGTGCGCCCACTTGACGTACGGCTGGGTCAGCTCGACCGCCCGCGGGTTGGCCAGCCGGGGCTCGATGAGCAGCATCTCCCGGGTCTGCTGGCCGGCGGTGACGATCAGTGGCGTCTTGTTGTGCCAGGCGGTGACCAGGTTGCCCATGCCGTTGCCGATGCCCGGGGCGGTGTGCAGGTTGACGTGCGCGGGACGGCCGGTGGCCTGCGCGTAGCCGTCCGCCATGGCCATCGCCGACGCCTCCTGGAGGGCGTGCACGTAGCGGAAGTCGGCCGGGAAGTCCGCGAGGAAGGGTTCCTCGGTGGAGCCGGGATTGCCGAAGACGGTGGTCAGGCCCAGCGCGCGGAGCAGGTCGTAGGTCGTGTCGCGCACCGTTGCCATCGCCGGCTGCCTCCCGTCCCCCGCGCGTGCCGGGAGACGGCCCGGTGATCAGTGTCCCGACCAGCCGAATCTATCGGGCCGAGGTCGACTTTTCGGGCGCTTCCCGGCGCTTCCCGGCGCTCAGGGCAGCGGGAACGGGAGCTTGATCCCGTCCAGCGCCCGCCCGCAGGGGCAGTCCCGCTCGGCGGGCAGCGCGGCGACCGCGTCCAGCAGCACCCCGCGCAGCCGGTCGGTGTTCTCCCCGAAGACCCGGAAGACCTCCTCCTGGGTCACCGACCCGCCCGCCTCGACGCCGGCGTCCAGGTCGGTGACCAGGGCGATCGAGGTGTAGCAGAGGGCCAGCTCGCGGGCGAGCACCGCCTCCGGGTGCCCGGTCATGTTGACCACCGTGCCGCCGATCGAGGCGAACCAGCGCGACTCCGCCCGGGTGGAGAACCGCGGCCCCTCGACCACCACCACCGTGCCGCCGTCCACCGCCGGCACGCCCCGCCCGGCCGCGGCGTCGAGCAGCGTGCGCCGCCCGGCCGGGCAGTACGGGTCGGCGAACGACACGTGCACCGCGCCCTGGTCGTAGTACGTCTGCGTCCGCCCGCTGGTGCGGTCGATGAGCTGATCCGGCACCACGAACGTGCCCGGGCCCAGCTCCGGCCGCAGCCCGCCGACCGCGCAGGGCGCCAGCACCTGGCGTACGCCCAGGGAGCGCAGCGCCCAGAGGTTGGCCCGGTAGGGGATCAGGTGCGGCGGGTAGCGGTGGTCGCGCCCGTGCCGGGGCAGGAACGCCACCCGCCGGCCGCCCACCTCGGCGATCGTGACCGGATCCGACGGCGCGCCGTACGGCGTCTCCAGCACGTGCTCGGTGGCGCCGTCGAGTAGGGCGTAGAGGCCCGACCCGCCGATCACCGCCAGTTCGGCCGTAGCCGCCATGCGGCCCTCCCTCGATTCCGTCGCGATCACCCGCCGGTCAGACCTTAGCCAGCGGGCGGACCGCAGGCTATGGTGCCTTGCATGGCGTTGACAGCGCGGCGGGTCGCGGCGTACGGCTGACGGGTGTCGGACATGCAGGGTGAGGGACAGGCGATCGGTGGCCGAGCCATGGATTCCATGACCGGGCGGCTGCTGGTCGCGACGCCTGCGCTGAAGGACCCGAACTTCGATCGCACGGTCGTGCTGCTCGTCGCCCACGAGCCCGGCGGCGCCCTCGGCGTGGTGCTCAACCGGGCCACCGAGGTCCCGGTGGCCGACGTCCTCGGCGACTGGAGCGACCTCGCCCGACACCCCGCGGTGCTCTTCGAGGGCGGCCCCGTGCAGCCCGACTCCGCGATCTGCCTTGCCCGGATGCGCCACCCGATCAAGCCGGTGAAGGGCTTCCACCGGGTCTCCGGGGCGGTCGGCACCATCGACCTCTCGGTCGACCCGGAGAAGCTGCGCGACGCCGTCGGCGGGATCCGGGTCTTCGCCGGCTACTCCGGCTGGGGCGCCGGCCAGTTGGAGCGGGAGATCGAGGACGGGTCCTGGTTCGTGCTCGACGCCCTCCCCGGCGACGCCTTCGTCGACCGCCCGGACGATCTCTGGCCGATGGTGCTGCGCCGGCAGGGTGGCATGATGGCGGCGGTCGCCCACTTCCCGCCGGATGTGGCCCTGAACTGAGCGACCGGCCGGGGGTACCCCCGCGAGATGACCATGCCGACCGGCGTGTGTATAGTTCTCTCCGTGCCCGGGCGACCGGGGACACCGCAAGGGGCCGTGGCGCAGCTGGTAGCGCACCACACTGGCAGTGTGGGGGTCAGGGGTTCGAGTCCCCTCGGCTCCACCCTTCACGATCAGGGCGTTCGTCGTACATGACGGACGCCCTTCGTCGTGTTCCGGTCGAAACTGGGGCATGACCTGCTCGTGGCAGGTGCGGCTCCTGGTCGCGGCTGAGGTGGTCAGCTGGCGCGCGGGGCGTACATGATGACGGCGACGCCGACCAGGCAGATGGCGGCGCCGACGACGTCGTAGCGGTCGGGCCGGAACCTGTCGACGACCATGCCCCAGGCGAGGGACCCGGCGACGAAGATGCCGCCGTAGGCGGCGAGGATACGGCCGAAGTTCGGGTCGGGCTGGAAGGTGGCCACGAAGCCGTAGAGCCCGAGCGCGATGACCCCCGCGGCGACCCAGAGCAGCCCGCGGTGTTCCCGCCAGCCCTGCCACACCAGCCACGCCCCGCCGATCTCGGCCAGCGCGGCGATGACGAACAGCAGGATCGACCGGGCAACCGTCATGCGTCGGACCCTATCCGCACCACCTCGCGGTCCCTCCCGTCACGCTGCCCGCAGGAGCAGGCGCCGCAGCCGGTCAGCGGGTGTCGGCACGGTCGTTCCTCTCGGCGAGTTCGGCGAACGGCAGGGGGCAGCAGGAACTGTCGGCGCAGGCGACCAGGTCGTCGCAGCCGGCCGAGATGGCGGCGCGCAGCGTGTCGCGGATGACGGTGAGGTCAGCCAGCCTCTGCTCCACCTCGACGAGCTTCTCCCTGGCCCGTACCTGGAGACCGGTGTCGGACCGGCCGCGGTGCCGGTGCCGGCCGGCGTCGAGCAGGTCGGCGACCTCGTCGAGGGTGAAGCCGAGGCGCTGTGCTGTCTTGATGACCCGCAGGAGGGTGACGGTGTCGGCCGGGTAGAGCCGGTGGCCGCCGGGGGAGCGCGGCGGGGCGGTGAGCAGGCCCCGGCGCTCGTAGTAGCGGAGCGTCTGGAGGTTAACCCCGGCCGCGTCGGCGAGCTGGCCGCTGCGGAGTCCCGATCCGTTCATCGGGAGCCTTCCGCTGACGCGGCACGGTCGGCGAGGCCGTCGAGCACGTGGATGTGGGCCGCGGGCACCCGAACGTCAAGCGTCAGCGCGTCCGGGCCGGACCGGGAGACGGCGAAGGCGAAGAACGAGCAGCACGACGATTCCCGGGCGGTCAGGTCCCGCGCCGACTCCTCGACCCGCGCGTCTCCGGCGAGATGCAGCCGCAGATGCCGCGCGGACAACCGGTCGACGCCCCGGACCGCGTCGCGGAAGAACTGATCGAACTCCGCGAGCCGCAGCGGCCGTTCCGCCGTCGGCAGGGTGCACGCATCCGGCGCCCACGAGTCATCGGGTGCCACTTGTCCGTCGCTCATGTTCCGACGGTAAGCCTGTACCTGGGTATCGGATGCAAGCCCGTAGTGCCGGGGAACCGATGCCTGGCGCTCCTACGTGATCCTGCGCCAGGCGGATCGGCGGAGGAGTCGGAGCCCGTTGAGGCCGACGATGACCGTGGAGCCTTCGTGCCCGGCGACGCCCAGGGGGAGGGGCAGGTGGCCGATGAGATCCCAGGTCACCAGGACGACGATGAAGGTCCCGGCGATCAGGAGGTTGGCCTTCACCACGCGGCGGGCTCGCCGCGACAGGGCGATCACGGCGGGCAGGGTGCTGAGGTCGTCGCGGACGAGCACGGCGTCGGCGGTCTGCAGGGCGAGATCAGATCCCTGGCGGCCCATCGCCACGCCGAGGTCGGCGGCGGCGAGGGCGGGTGCGTCGTTGACGCCGTCGCCGACGAGGAGGACCCGCCTTCCCTGGCCCTGTAGGTCGCGCACCCGATCGACCTTGTCGGCGGGCAGGAGGCCCGCGTACGTGTCGGTGATGCCGGCTTCGGCCGCGAGATGTCGGGCCGCGCCGGGGTTGTCGCCGGTGAGCAGGACAGGTGTGGCGCCGGTGAGGGCGCTGAGCGATTCGACGGTGGCGGCCGACCGCGGGCGGATGTGGTCGGCGAGCGCCAGCACGCCCCCTGGCCTCCCGTCGATCGTCACCACGACGGCGGTCTGGCCGGCCGCCTGAACGTCGGTGACGGCGCGCCGGATCTCGGCGGCGTCGTGTTCGGGTCGTTCGCCGAGCGGGCCGGGTCGGCCGACGGCTACCCGCCTGCCCTCGACGAGGGCGGAGACGCCGCGCCCCGCATCAAGATCCTCTGGGCGCTGCTCCAGGGCGAGTCGTCGGTGGCCTGCCTCGCGGAACTGGTCGGAGCCAGCCCCACCGCCGTCAGTCAGCACCTCGCCAAACTGCGGCTCGCCGGCCTGGTCAAGGGGCGCCGGGAAGGCACCTTCGTGCACTACTCCGCGGCGGACAGCCACGTACGGGCCCTGCTCGCCGAAGCCCTCTTCCACGCCGACCACGCGGACAACCCGGACCCACACGACGACCAGCCGCACATGCACGAGCCGAGGCCGGCAGCCAGCCCCGTTGAGAGGCTTGTGCAGCGTCCGGCCCTCTACCGGGTGATCAGTGGCAGCATGCCCTCATGACCGTAGATCTGTTCGCGGGCCTGCCTGTCCGTGACCACCGCGCGGCGGCGGCCTGGTACGAGCGGCTCCTCGGCGCCCCGCCCTCGTTCCTGCCGAACGACACCGAGGCGGTGTGGGAGCTCGCCGAGCACCGGTACCTGTTCATCGAGGTGCGACCCGAGCACGCCGGGCACGCCATGCACACCGTCTTCGTCGACGACCTCGACGCCCGCCTCGCGCAGATCGCCGAGCGCGGCCTGACGCCGGCCGAGCGGGAAACGTACGACAACGGCGTCCGCAAGGCCATCTTCCGCGACCCGGACGGCAACGAGATCGGCTTCGGCGGCGGCCCGGCCTGACCCGGCCGGGGGCGTCCGTCCCGCGGGACGGACGCCCCCACGAAAATCAGCGCGGCTCGTACGCCTTGGGCAGGCGCATGCCCCGCTCGGCCATGAGCTGCCGGACCCGGTCCGGGTAGTTCGTGATGATCCCGTCGACGCCCAGGTCCATCAGGGCCGCCACGGTGGCCGGGTCGTCGCAGGTCCACGGCACGACCTTCAGGCCGCGGGCGTGCGCGTCGGCGATCATCCGCGGGTCCGGGTAGAAGCGGAAGGCCGGGTCGGCGACCGTGCCGTTCTGCGGGAAGCCGTAGTTGGGGGAGAGGGTCGTCACGCCGGGGATCGCGGCGGCCGCCCGGACGAAGTCGCCACCGAAGTCGTCCGCGTCCAGGCCGCCCAGCCAGGGCGAGGCGCCGGGCTTGCCGACCTGGAGGAAGTCGTAGTTGGTCAGCGCGACGAGCGGCCAGCGCGGCGCGAGCCGGTGCATCACCCGCAGCGCACCCCAGTCGAAGGACTGGATGGTGACCTGGTCCTCGATGCCCGAGGCGCGGATCTCCTCGAAGACCCGGCGGACGAACAGCTCGCGCGGGGCGGTCTGCTCGGGCGCGCCGGCCTCCACCTTCGTCTCGATGTTCAGGGTGATCTGGTGGGCGCGCCAGGTCCTCACCAGGTCCAGCACGTCGCGCAGCTCGGCCATCCGGACCCCGGCGACCTGCTCCTGCTCCGGGAAGCCGGGCAGCTGCTGGTAGCCGCAGTCCATGGTCTTGATCTGCGCCAGGGTCAGGTCCTTGATGTACTTCCCGACGTACGGGTACATCGGGTCGCCCGGGGTCACCGGGCCGGTGTCGCGGCACTTCTGCGCGCTGACCTGCCGGTCGTGCGTGACGACCACCTTTTCGTCCCGGGTGACCTGGGTGTCCAGCTCCAGCGTGGTGACGCCGAGACGCATGGCCTTGGCGAAACCGGCCAGGGTCTCCTCGGTGGTCAGCCCGATCCCGCCCCGGTGCGCCTGAAGGTCGAAGTGGGTCTTCTGCGGCAGCACGCCGGGGCCGGCGACGGGGGCCGCGTGGGCGGTCGTTGGCACGGCCAGCACCGCCCCGACGGCCAGCACCGTCATGAGCTGACGGACGGACATGGGAAAACCTCCGCTACCTCGGTTGACGTTCGCGCAGCCGAAGCTAGGTGCGGGGTCGGTGTCCGTCGTGGCCCTGACGTGAGGGAGCGGTGAACGTTCGCGGACGGGCAGGATGCGCCGCCGGCCGGGCCACGGCGTTCCGCGGCCCGGCCGGCGGCGTCACCGGGTACGGCGCGACTTGGGCAGGTCGAACTGGTCTGCCCGGCGGCAGTCCTTCGGGCCACCGATGGCGTCCGGCCCGACCCGGTCGAGGGCCTGGCGGGCCCGGTACCGGCCGAGGTTCCAGGCGTACCAGGGGTCGGAATCCTCAAGGTCGTCGGCGATCCAGCTCAGCGTGCACCGGCGGACCGGGTCGGGGAGTCCGGTCAGCGCGGGCGTGGCGTCGGCGGAGAGCGCCCGCAGGTACCACGCGTCGATCTTGCCGGTCTGCTCGTACCGGAGGATGTTGCGCTTCGCCGCGTAGTCCTCGGGGTTCAGCACGGCCAGGCCGAGCAGCATGGCCACGGCCAGCGCCACCGTGGTGCCCGGGATCCACCGGCCCTGCCACCGCACGCCCGCCGCAAGGATCATGAGGAAGACGGCGCCGAGCAGCAGCTCGAACGCCATCACGAAGATCCGCTCGCCGGTGAAGCTGTAGACCTTCTGGTACGTCCACATCCGGGACAGCGCCGACACGACGATCACCACGCTGAGCGCGCTGAGCAGGCCCAGCAGGACACGCAGCAGGTGTCGCTCGACCGGCCGCTCGCGGCTGGCCCAGCGGGTCACCCCGCCCAGCACCGCCAGGGTCAGCAGGGTGACGAATAGGAGCTGCCAGAAGCCGCTGCGGGCGTACTCGGAGTAGCTGAGGCCCGCGACCTTCTGCACGTGCCGCTGGCCGCCGAAGAGCACGGTGAACTGCACGATCACGAAGCCCACGAAGAGCAGCGTGAGCGCCCCGATGGCCGGCGCCCACTCCAGCACGCCGAGCCGGCGGCCGCTCGGCCGGTCCACGGTGGACAGGTCGGGCGGGGCGGCCAGGGTGTAGACCGCGGCGACCGCGATCAGCCCGCCGACCGCGGCCACGAAGATCCAGCGGAACACCGTGCCGATGTTGATCTCGGGGACGACGGCGGTCAGCACCTTCGAGAAGGCCGCGTCGGCCGAGGAGAGCAGGCTGCCGAAGACGAGCAGCACCAGCACTGTGGCGACCACCGAGCCGGTGACCTTGCGGACGGTCCCGGCCTCCGGGGAGGCGGTGACGTGCCGGCGCACCCAGGGCAGGCCGCGGAACGCCGCGAACGGCGTGGCGACCAGGCCGAACAGGATCGAGCGGACCAGCCGGCCGCCGACGATGGCCAGGGTGGCGCAGCCCAGGGCGCCGAGCACGCAGAACGTCACAAGCCACCAGGCGTTGCGGAAGGCCAGCACGGCCAGCAGGACCAGCGCCGCCGCGGCCCACCCGCCGCGGATCAGCCGCTCGGTGCGGGGCAGTTCGGCGGTACGCCGGCGCACCGCGACCAGCACGCCGAGGGTCAGCGTGAGCCAGCCCAGGAACCAGCCGATGCCGACCCGGCTCAGCGGCACGAAGAAGGCGGTGCCGAGCGCGCCGGCCAGCACCGCGAGCGGGACCGCGCGGCCGGTGGCCTGCTTCGGGCCCGGCCAGCGCGCGCCGAGGAACGAGGTCCGGGGCGTCCGCGGCCGGGGCGTCCAGCCAGGGCCGGGCGGGTAGCCGCCCCAGGGCTGCGCCCCGTGGACCCCGCCCGGATAGGGCGGCGCGGCAACCGGCGGGGCTGGGACGGCGACGGGCGGCCCCGCCGGCGTGCCGGTCGTCACCGCTCCGGCGGTCGGCGCCGCGGCCGTCGCCGGTCCGGCAGCCGTTGCTGGTCCGGTGGCCGGAACCGCGGCCGTCGCCGGTCCGGCAGCCGTTGCTGGTCCGGTGGCCGGAACCGCGGCCGTCGCCGGTCCGGCAGCCGTTGCTGGTCCGGTGGCCGGAACCGCGGCCGTCGCCGGTCCGGCAGCCCTCGCCGCTTCGGCGCTCGGCGGCGCGGTCGTTGCGGATCCCGCGGTCGTTGCGGATGCCGCGGTCGTCGCCGGTCCGGCGGTCGGAGTGGCGGCCTTCGCCGGGGCGGCGTCGGGTTGCGGGTCGGCCTTCGTGGCCGGTGCCGGCTGAGCCTCGGTATCGGACGGTCCGACGGAGGTGGAGGCCGCCGTGGCGGCGGCGTCGGTCGTGGTGCCGGTGCCGTCGTCACCGGAGGCCACGGCGCGGCTCGGGGCCGGGGTCTCGACGGCCGGCGGGGCGGCCTGGGTGGGCACGCCCGGCGCGGGGACCAGCACCCGCGGGGCGGCCGCCCCCGGGGCGGCGCCCGGCTCGGCCTCGGCCACCGGCACCAGCGGCACGAAGAGCGCGTAGCCGCGGGTGCCCGGCGGCACGACCACCGGGATGGCCCAGGCGGGCTGCCCCTCCGGGCCGGGCCACGGCATCGCGGGCGGCGCACCCGCCACGGCGGGCGCGACGAGCAGGTGCGGCGTGACGTCGGTGGGGACGTCGCCGGCCGCGGACCCGCCCGCCGGGGCGGGGCGGGGCGGTTCTGGCGTCTGTGGCGGCTCGGACACGGCACGCTCCTTGATCACGGGGTGCCGTCACTGTAGGGCCGCACCCCGCTCCGCCGCCGCCCCGCTGGTCCGTTCGGTCAGCAGACCCGGGCCGGCCCGGTGACCCCGTCGGGGCCGTGCCGTTCCACCGCGTCCAGGTTCGCGATCGTGGTGGCGGCGATGTTGTGCATGGCCTCCTGGGTGAAGAACGCCTGGTGGCCGGTGATCAGCACGTTGGGGAAGGTGCTCAGCCGGGAGAAGTCGTCGTCGCGCAGCATCTGGTCGGAGAGGTCCTCGAAGAAGAGTTCGGTCTCCTCCTCGTAGACGTCGAGCCCGAGGTGCCCGATCCGGCCGGTCTTCAGCCCGCGGATGACGGCCCGGGTGTCCACCAGCGCGCCCCGGCTCGTGTTGATCAGCATCACGCCGGGGCGCATCTGCGCGATGCGCTCCTCGTCGATCAGGTGGTGCGTCTCCGGGGTCAGCGGGCAGTGCAGCGTCACCACGTGCGACTCGGCCAGCAGGGTCTTCAACGGCACGTACTCGACGCCGACGGCGAGCGCCTCCGGGTTCGGGTACGGGTCGCTGGCCAGCACCCGGCAGCCGAAGCCGGCCATGATCCGGGCCACGCAGACACCGATCTTGCCGGTGCCGACCACCCCGACGGTCTTGCCGTGCAGGTCGAAGCCGAGCAGCCCGGTCAGCGCGAAGTTGTGCTCGCGTACGCGGTTGTGAGCGCGGTGGATCCGGCGGTTGAGCGTGAGCATCAGCCCGACGCAGTGCTCGGCCACCGCGTGCGGCGAGTATTCCGGGACCCGCACCACGGTGACGCCCAGCCGGGTGGCCGCCGCCACGTCCACGTGGTTGTAGCCGGCCGAGCGCAGCGCCACCAGGCGTACCCCGGACGCGGCGAGCCGGTCCAGCACGGGCTCGCCGAGGTCGTCGTTGACGAAGGCGCAGACCGCGTCGGCGCCGGCCGCCAGCGCCGCCGTCTCCACCGAGAGCCGGGGCTCCAGCAGGACCAGGTCGTGGCCGGCCGTCGCGTTCGCCTCGTCGAGGAAGTCCCGGTCGTACGGCTTGGTGCTGAAGACGGCGACCCGCATGCCGACCACGCTAGGGCCACCGCCCCCCTCGTGCCGAACGGCTCCCAGCACTCGGGCCGCCGATCGAACCTTTGCCGGCCCGCGCCCGTACCAGTGCCCGGGAGGTCGATGACATGGCCGTACGCCGCACGCTCGCCGCGCTCGCCGCCGTCGCCGCGACCCTGCTGCTCACCGGCGTGCCGGCGAGCGCCCACGGCGCCCCCACGAGCCCGTTGAGCCGGGCCGCGGCCTGCGGCCCGGAGGGTGGCCGGGCGGACACGCCGGCCTGCCGGGCGGCGATCGCCGCCGGGGCGGCCGTTCGGGAGTGGGACAACATCCGGGTGGCACAGATCGACGGGCGGGACCGGGAACGCATCCCCGACGGGGAACTGTGCAGCGGCGGGCTGTCGGCGTACCGGGGGTTGGACCTGCCGCGGACCGACTGGCCGGCCACCACGCTCACGGCCGGGGCCCGGCACACCTTCCGCTACCGCACCACGATCCCGCACAGGGGCACGTTCCGGTTCTACGCCACCACCGCCTCGTACGCCCCGACCCGCCGGCTCACCTGGGCGGACCTGGAGGAGAAGCCGTTCCTGACGGTCACCGACCCGCCGATCCGGGACGGCGCCTACCAGATGCCGGGTCGGCTGCCGGCCGGGCGCACCGGCCGGCACATCATCTACACCATCTGGCAGAACTCGAACACCCAGGACACCTACTACTCGTGCTCCGACGTGGTGTTCCGGGCGGCGTCCGGCGAGGCGGCGTCCGCGCCGCGGAGCACACCCGCGGCGGCCCCGCGTACCGTGCCGAGGGCCGCGACCGGCGGCGGCGACCCGGCGGCCGGGGTGCCGGTGGCGGCCGTGACGGACACGGACGGCGTCCCCCGGCCGGTGGTGGTCGGCGCGGCGGCCGGGGTCACCGTGCTGCTCGCGGCGGTGGTGGCGCTGCGGCTGCGGCGGGCCGGCAGCGTGCCGGCGGGCCGGCCGTGCGGGGTCCGTAACCACCGCGCCGGCCGGCGCCGGATCTGGTAGTCCTCAGCCCAGGTGGCGGTCGATCTCGGCCAGTTCGTCGACGCCGAGGTCGAGGTTGTCCAGCGCGGCGACGTTCCCCTCCAGCTGGGCCACGCTGCTCGCCCCGATGATGAGGCTGGTCATCCGGGGGTCGCGCAGCGCCCAGGCCAGCGCGAGCTGGGCCAGGCTCTGTCCGCGCCGCTCGGCGACCGCGGCGAGCCCGCGGATGGTGGCCATCTTCTCCTCGCTGAGGTCGCTCTCGTTGAGGAAGACGCTGGTCCGGACCCGGGAGTCGGCCGGGATGCCGGCCAGGTAGCGGTCGGTGAGCAGGCCCTGCGCCAGCGGGCTGTAGGCGATGCAGCCGGCGCCGGCCTGCTCCAGCGTGTCGAGCAGCCCGTCGGCCTCGGTCCAGCGGTTGAGCATCGAGTACGACGGCTGGTTGATCAGCAGCGGCGTGCCCAGCTCGCGGAGGATCTCGGCGGCCCGGGCGGTCTGCTCCGAGTTGTAGTTGGAGACGCCCACGTAGAGCGCCTTGCCGGAGCGGACGACCGCGTCCAGCGCGCCCATCGTCTCCTCCAGCGGGGTGTCCGGGTCGAACCGGTGCGAGTAGAAGATGTCGACGTAGTCGAGCCCCATCCGGCGCAGCGACTGGTCCAGCGAGGAGATCAGGTACTTGCGCGAGCCCCACTCGCCGTACGGGCCGGGCCACATGAGGTAGCCGGCCTTGCTGGAGATGACCAGCTCGTCCCGGTACGGCTTCAGGTCGGTGGCGAGCATCCGGCCGAAGTTCTCCTCGGCCGTGCCGGGCGGCGGGCCGTAGTTGTTGGCCAGGTCGAAGTGGGTGATCCCGAGGTCGAAGGCGCGCCGGACGATGTCCCGCTGCCGCTCGTACGGCCGGTCCGGCCCGAAGTTGTGCCACAGCCCGAGCGAGATGGCGGGCAGGCGCAGGCCGCTCCGGCCGCTGCGCCGGTAGATCATCGAGTCGTAACGGTCTTCGCTGGCGAGGTAGGTCACCCGTCCGACCCTAGTCCCGGCCCGGCGCCCAGGTCGGGCCGGAGGTGGGGCCGCCGGAACCGGCGTGCGCTTCCCTTCGCTTGGGTAGCTTCGAGTCCATGCGCTACGTCCCGCTCGACACCCCCAAGCCCATCTCCAAGATCGGCCTCGGCACGTGGCAGTTCGGCTCGCGCGAGTGGGGCTACGGCCCCGACTACGAACAGCGGGCGGCGCAGATCGTCCGGCGCGCGCTCGACCTGGGCGTCACGCTCTTCGACACCGCCGAGATCTACGGCTTCGGCCGCAGCGAGCGCATCCTCGGCGCGGCGCTTGGCGGCGACCGGGCCAAGGTCGTCGTGGCCAGCAAGATCTTCCCGGTGCTGCCGCTCGCCCCGGTGGTGCAGCAGCGGGCGGTCGCCTCGGCCGCCCGGCTCGGCGTCGCCGGCATCGACCTCTACCAGGTGCACCAGCCCAACCCGGTGGTCGCCGACACCACCACCATGCGCGGCATGCGCGCGCTCCAGGACGTCGGGCTCGTCGGCGAGGTCGGGGTCAGCAACTACGGACTGCGCCGCTGGCGGTTCGCCGAGGCCGCGCTGGGCCGCCGGGTGCTGAGCAACCAGGTCCGCTACAGCATGGTCGACCGCGGCCCCGAGAAGGACCTCATCCCGTACGCGGAGCAGGCCGGGCGGATCGTCATCGCGTACAGCCCGCTGGGGCAGGGCTTCCTCTCCGGCCGGTACGACGCGCGGAACCCGCCGGCCGGGGCGGTGCGCCGGGCCAACCCGTACTTCCTGCCGGAGAACCTGGAACGGGGCACCGAGCTGATCGCCACCCTGCGCGAGGTGGCCGACGCGCACGACGCCACGCCCAGCCAGATCGCCCTGGCGTACCTGCTCCGCCACCCCAACGTGGTCGCCATCCCCGGCGCGTCCGGGGTGGAGCAGGTGGAGCGCAACGCCGCCGCCGCCGAGATCGACCTGGCCGACGACGAGCACGCCGCACTGGTCACCGCCGCCCACGCGTTCCGCCCGGTCACCGGGCTGGCCGCCGTACCCAAGCTGATCCGCGCCCGCACCCGGAAGTGACCACCATGGACGACATCACCGCACTGATCCTCGACGACCACGCCGCCTTCCGCCGCGGGTTCGCCCGCCTGGACGACGCCCGCGACCCGGCCGAGCTGCTGGCCGTCTGGGAGGCGCTCGCCCTGCACCTCGACATCCACGCGGAGGCCGAGGAGGCCATCCTCTACCCGCACCTGGTCCGGCACGGCGACGACGGCGCGGAGGAGACCGAGGACGCCATCGGCGACCACAACAAGATCCGCGACGCCGTCGCCGAGTCGAAGCTGCACGAGGTCGGCTCGGACGCCTGGTGGGCCGCGGTGTGGCGGGCCCGCCGGGAGAACAGCGAGCACCTGGCCGAGGAGGAGGACGAGGCGCTGCCGGACTTCCGCCGGCACGCGAGCGTCGAGCTGCGGGCCGAGCTGGGGCAACGGTGGCTGACCTTCTACGGCGAGCACAAGAACGGGCGCGACCTGCCCTTCCGCGACAAGGACCCGGAGAAGTACGTCCAGGACCACCGCTGACCCGATCTCCCCGTCACGGGGGAGTCGGCGGACGTACCCGGGCGGGAGAATGGCCGGGTGACGGTCCGGGGTGTGCTGGCGCCGCTGGTGCGCGGGAGCACCTGGCGGCGTGCCGTGTTCCTGCTCCTCGGCGGGGTGCTCGCCCTGCCGTACGCGCTGCTCGCGGCGACGTTCGCGCAACTGCTCGGCAACGACGACGTGCCCCGCCCGATCGGCGCCGGCCTGCTGCTGGTCGCCGTGGTGCTCGCCGCCGTGCCGGTGTTCCTCGCCGGCAGCCGGGCGCTGGAGATCGCCGCGGCCCGGGCGCTGCTCGCTGTCGACCTGCCCGAGCCCGCGCCGGGCCACCGGATCGACCGGGAGACCCGGCTGCGCGCCGCGCTCTGGATCGCCCTGCACCTGTTCACCGGCGGCCTGGTGCTGTTCGCGGCGATCAGCGCGTTCCCCATGGCGCTGGTCTTCCTCGCCGGGCTGGTCGGCGTCGACACCGGCGCCGCGCCCGAGGACGGCTTCGGCCCGTTCGGCCCGGGTCACCCGGTCGCGGCGGGACTGGCCGGGCTGGCCCTGCTCGTCGCGCTCGGATACGCGGTCGCGGGGCTGGGCGCGCTCGCCGCCTCGATGGCCCCGGTGCTGCTCGGGCCGGCGCAGGCCGAGCGGATCGCCGCCCTGGAGGCCCGGTCCGCCCGGCTGGCCGAGCGCAACCGGCTGGCCCGCGAGCTGCACGACTCGGTGGGCCACGCGCTCACGGTGGCGACCCTCCAGGCCGGGGCCGCCCGCGAGCTGCTCGACACCGACCCGGAGTTCAGCCGGCGGGCGCTGCGCGCCATCGAGGAGACCAGCCGCCGCGCCATGGACGACCTGGACCACGTGCTCGGGCTGCTCCGCGAGACCGAGGACGGGCGAGCGCCCAGACCCACCGCGCCGCAGGCCACCCTCGACGGGCTGGACCGGCTGGTCGCCGACACCCGGGCCGCCGGCCTGGTGGTGGAGCCCCGGGTCAGCGGGGCGCTGGCCGGCCTGCCCGCCGTCGTGTCCCGGGAGGGCTACCGGATCGTCCAGGAGGGGCTCACCAACGCGGCCCGGCACGGGCGGGGGCCGGTGGAGCTGCGGGTGGCCGTACCCGATGGTCGTCTGGAGATCGAGCTGGTCAACGGGCTGCGCGGCGCCACGGGGCCGGGTGGCGGCGGGCGCGGCCTCGACGGCATGCGGGAGCGGGTGCTGCTGCTCGGCGGGCAGCTCACCGCCGGGCCGGAGGGTGACCGCTGGCGGGTACGGGTCACCCTGCCGGCGCCGAGGGAGGAGACCCGATGACCATCGACGTGCTGATCGTCGACGACGACGAGCTGATCCGGGTCGGCCTGCGGGCGATCGTGGACGCCCAGCCCGACCTGCGGGTCGTCGGCGAGGCCGCGGACGGTGCCGAGGTGCCGCCGCTGGTGGCCCGGCTGCGCCCACGCGTGGTGCTCATGGACGTCCGGATGCCGGCCATCGACGGCATCCAGGCCACCCGGCGGCTGCTGGCCACCTCCGCCGACCCGCCCCGCGTCCTGGTCGTCACCACGTTCGCCAACGACGAGTACGTCTACGAGGCGCTGCGCGCCGGAGCCAGCGGGTTCCTGCTCAAGCGGGCCCGCCCGGCCGAGGTGGTGGAGGCGATCCGCGTGGTGGCGGCCGGCGAGTCGCTGCTGTTCCCGGCGGCGATCCGCCAGCTCGTCGGCGCGTACGGCGGCCGGGGCTCCGACGGGCTGCGCGCGGCCCGGCTCACCGAGCGGGAGGCCGAGGTGCTGCGGCTGATGGCCGCCGGGCTGTCCAACCCGGAGATCGCCGACCGGCTGGTGGTCGGCGTGGAGACGGTCAAGACGCACGTCGGCAACGTGCTGGCCAAGCTCGGCGTACGCGACCGGACCCAGGCGGTGATCGCCGCGTACGAGTCGGGTTTCGTGGTGCCGACCGGCTGACCCCTCGCGCGGGGGAGACGGTCCACCCCCGCGCGGGAGGGATCAGGGACCCGGCCGGCCGAGGCTGAGGTCATGACGACGACAACCGATTCCCCACCCCGTCCGGCCGGCCGGACCCGGCTCGACCTGGCCGCCCCGCTCGCCGCCGCCTGGCTCGGCGCCTGGGGCGTCCTCGCCCTGATCTCGACACTGACCGGCGCCGGCTACCCCTTCGGCGCCAACGACCCGCACGGCGGCAACGTCAGCCTCCTCCGGCTGGTCCCGGTCGACGCCGGAGCACCGATCTTCGCCGGGGTGCTGCTGCTCGCGGCGGTCGCGGCCCTCGCCATGAGCGGCCCGGCGAGGGTACGCCGCCCCGGCCTGCCCCGCGCGCTGCTGCTCGGCTACGGCTGGGCGGTCGCCTTCGCGCTGACCGTTGTCGTCCCGGACGCCCGGGTGCTGATCGTGCTCGGCTACCTCCCGATGCTGATCATCGGCGCGCCGTTCGGCTGGCCGCCCGTCGACTACGGGCAGATCTTCGACTGGCCGCTGGCCGCCCGGTGCGCCGCACTCGTCGGCGGCGTCCTGCTGGCCGGGGCACTGGTGCTCTGGCAGCGGCGGACCGCCGGCGCCTGCCCGGCCTGCGGGCGGGACGACCACGAGCACGGCTGGACCACGCCGGCCTCGGCCGCTCGCTGGGGGCGCTGGGCCGCGTACACGGCCGCCGTGATCCCGTTCGCCTACGCGCTCACCCGGTTCGCCTGGGCGGCCGGCATCCCGCTCGGCATCTCCCGGGACTTCCTCGGCGAGATGCGGGAGACCGGGCTCGTCTGGGCCGGGGCCGGGCTGGGCGCGTTCGCCACCATCGGGGCGATCCTCACCCTCGGGCTGGTCCGCCCCTGGGGCGAGCGCTTCCCCCGGTGGCTGCCGGGGCTGGCCGGCCGGCGGGTGCCGATCAAGCTGGCGGTCGTCCCCGCGACGCTTGTCGCGGTGTCGGTGACGGCGGCCACCCTCGGGCTGCTCACGAAGCCGGAGTTCTGGCAGATCGGGCACGAGTTCAGCCTGGCCTCCGCGCCGATGCTGCTGTGGCCCCTCTGGGGCGTCGCGCTCGGGGCGGCCACCCTGGCGTACCACCTGCGGCGGCGGGGCGCCTGCGCGCGGTGCCGGCGGCCCGTTCCCCGTCCGTGACGATCCGGCCGCCCGGAAGGCGGCGCGCGGTCACCCGACCGAGATAGCGTGGGTCGGGTGACTGCGCCCAACCAGGTTCCCCCGGTCCCGCCCGCCGACCTGCCCGGCACGCTCGGCGAGCTGCGGGCCTCCGGCCATCACCACCGCACGGTCAAGCAGGAACTCCGCGACAACCTCCTCGCCCGGATGCGCGCCGGCGAGGAGCGCTTCCCCGGCATCGTCGGCTACGAGGACACGGTGCTGCCGGAGGTCGAGCGGGCCCTGCTCGCCGGCCACGACATGGTGCTGCTCGGCGAGCGCGGCCAGGGCAAGACCCGGCTCATCCGCTCGCTCGGCGCGCTGCTCGACGAGTGGACCCCGGTGATCCCCGGATCGGTGCTCAACGAGCACCCCATGCACCCGCTCACCCCGGCGTCCCGCGCCCTGGTCGCCGAGCGCGGCGACGACCTGCCGATCGGCTGGCTGCACCGCTCGATGCGGTACGGCGAGAAGCTCGCCACCCCGGACACCAGCGTCGGCGACCTCATCGGCGACGTCGACCCGATCCGGCTCGCCCAGGGGCGTACCCTCGGCGACCCCGAGACCATCCACTTCGGACTCGTGCCCCGCACCAACCGGGGCGTCTTCGCCGTCAACGAGCTGCCCGACCTGGCCGAACGCATCCAGGTGGCGCTGCTCAACGTGCTGGAGGAGCGGGACATCCAGGTCCGCGGCTACCAGCTCCGGCTGCCGCTGGACCTGCTCCTGGTGGCCAGCGCGAACCCGGAGGACTACACCAACCGGGGCCGGATCATCACCCCGTTGAAGGACCGCTTCGGCGCCGAGATCCGCACCCACTACCCGCTCGACCTGGACCTGGAGCTGGAGCTGATCCGGCAGGAGGCCGACCTGGTCGCCACCGTCCCCGAGCACGTGCTGGAGGTGCTCGCCCGGTTCGCCCGCGCCGTCCGGGAGTCGCCGTCGGTGGACCCGCGCTCCGGCGTCTCCGCCCGGTTCGCCATCGCCGCCGCGGAGACCGTCGCCGCCGCCGCGCTGCGCCGCGCCGGCCTGCTCGCCACCGCCGCCCACGAGGCCCCGGTCGCCCGGGTCGGCGACGCCGTCTCGGTGACCTCCACCCTGCGCGGCAAGGTCGAGTTCGAGAGCGGTGAGGAGGGGAGGGAGATCGAGGTCCTCGGCCACCTGCTGCGCACCGCCACCGCCGAGACGTTCCGGGCCCGGCTGGCCGGGCTGGACCTCTCCGGGTTCACCGCGCTGGTCGCCGAGGGCGGCGAGATCGAGACCGGCGAGCTGGTCTCCTCGGCCGAACTGCTGCGCCAGGTCGGCACCGTCCCCGGGCTCGCCAAGGTGCTCGACCGGCTCGGCCTCGGCGACGCGCCCACCCCCGAGGAGGCCGCCGCCGGCATCGAGTTCGTCCTGGAAGGGCTGCACCTCACCCGCCGGCTGGGCAAGGACGTCACCGAGTCCGGGCGCACCGTCTACGGCGGCCGGGGCTGACGGTGGCCGGCAACCGGTTCCGGTACGGGCAGTGGCGCGGCGGGCCCGACCCGCTCGCCCCGCCGTACGACGTACGTGCCGCCGTGGACGCGGTCGGCGCGGAGGTCCTCGCCGGCGGCAGCCTGCGGGAGGCGCTGCGCGACCTGCTGCGACGTGGCCCGCAGGGGCGCGGCGGCCTGGACGACCTGGCCGCCCGGGCCCGCCGGCTGCGCCGCGAGGCGCTGCGCCGGGGCGACCTGGACGGCGCCGTGACCCGCGCGCAGGCGCTGCTCGACCAGGCCCTCGCCGCCGAGCGGGAGGAGCTGCGCGGGCGGGACGGCGACGACGCGCGCTTCGCCGAGGCGGTGCTGGACAACCTGCCCCGCTCGACCGCCCGGGCCGTCGAGGAGCTGTCCGGTTACGACTGGGCCAGCGACGAGGCGCGGCAGACCTACCAGCGGATCCTCGACGGGCTGCGCGGCGACGTGCTGGAACAGCGCTTCGCCGGGCTGCGCGACGCGGCGCGGGCCGCCGCCGACCCGGCCGCACAGCGGCAGCTCGCCGAGATGATGCGCGACCTCAACGACCTGCTCGCCCGGCACGCCCGCTCCGAGGACACCACCGACGCGTTCGCCGAGTTCATGCGCCGGCATGGCGAGTTCTTCCCGGAGCAACCGAAGGACGTCGACGAGCTGATCGACGCGCTGGCCCGCCGGGCGGCGGCCGGCGAGCGGCTCATGCGGTCGCTGTCCGACCGGCAACGCGAGGAACTGGCCGGGCTCATGCGCCAGTCCCTCGGCGAACAGCTGGCCGGGGAACTGTCCCAGCTCGACGCCCACCTGCGGTCGCTGCGCCCCGACCTGAACTGGCAGCGCGGCGAGCGGGTCCGGGGCGACCAGCCGCTCGGCTACGGCGAGGCCACCGGCGCGCTCGGCGAGATCGCCGAGCTGGACGAGCTGCTCGACTCCCTCGACCAGGACCACCCCGGCGCCACCCTCGACGACATCGACGTCGAGGCGGTGGCCCGCACGCTGGGCCGGGACGCCGCCGACGACGCGCGCCGGCTGCGCGAGCTGGAACGCGAGCTGCGCCGGCAGGGCTGGGTGACCCGGGACGCCGAAGGGCTGACGCTCAGCCCGAAGGCGCTCCGCCGGCTCGCCGGCACCGCCCTGCGCCGGGTCTTCGCCGACCTGACCGCCGGCCCGCGCGGCCAGCACGACCTGCGCTCCGCGGGCGCGGCCGGCGAGGTGAGCGGCGCCTCCCGGCAGTGGGAGTACGGCGACGAGCAACCCCTCGACGTGGTCCGCACCCTCACCCGCGCCGTACGCCGCGCCGGCCCCGGTGTGCCCGTGCAGCTCGCGGTCGAGGACTTCGAGGTGATGGAGACCGAGCGGCGGGCCTCGGCGGCCGTGGCGCTCTGCGTCGACCTGTCGTACTCGATGATCTCGCAGGGCCGCTGGGGCCCGATGAAGCAGACGGCGCTGGCCCTGTCGCACCTCATGGCGACCCGCTTCCCGCAGGACGCTCTCCAGATCATCGGATTCGGCCGGGAGGCCATGCCGCTGACCCAGCAGGAACTGGCCGCCGTGGAGCCGGACATGGAGCAGGGCACCAACCTCCAGCACGCGCTGCGGCTGGCCGGGCGGCACCTGCGCCGGCACCCCGGCGCCGAGCCGGTCGTGCTGGTCGTCACCGACGGCGAGCCCACCGCCCACCTCGACCCGACCGACGGCGAGGCGTACTTCCACTGGCCGCCGCTGCCGGAAACCATCGAGGCGACCATCCGCGAGGTGGACAAGCTGACCCGGTACGGCGCCACGCTCAACCTGTTCATGCTCGGCGACGACCCGGGGCTGCGGCGGTTCGTGGACGCGGTGGCCCGCCGCTCCAAGGGCCGGATGTTCACGCCGGACCTCGACGACCTCGGCGAGTACGTCGTCTCCGACTACCTCCGCGCCCGCCACGGCCGCCACTGACCCGGGTTCCGCCGCTCCGGCCGCGCCTTTGCTCTGCAGCCTTCGCGCAACAGGGGAGATTTCCGAGTGTTGCTTCCGTGGCTGCAGAGCAAAGGCGGCGAGCCAAGTGGGCCGGGCGCCGGCGGGGGTGTCAAGACCGATAACCCCCAAAGGGGTACGCGGAGCGCCGGCCCCACCGGGCTTCGCCCGGCTACCGGCGCCCGAGCCCGCTCGGACCGGGATCGAATGTTCGCTTTCGTGCGGGCCCCGACCCGCTGGGTGGAACGCCACGGGTGTCTTGGCCGCCCGGATACACCCGTGGCGTTCCACTGACCGGGGTGTCCTGCGCCGGATGTCCGTTTTCGGGGTGGTCGGCGGCACGCTCGGGGCGGAATGGCGGGCGGGTGGGGGTGGTTGTATCCCCGTGAACGATCGAGGAGGATGGCCCGCCGACGCGGGTGTCCCGGGCCCGGAATGATGGCGGGCCGCCGGTCGTTGTACATGGTCCCGGCGCGACGAAGAGGCCCCGCCCCGCACGCCGGATGATCCCCCAAGACTTTCCCCTTTGAGCGCCTGACGGTGCTTGCGCACACGCCGACCCCCATCGGCGTGGTGCGCCAACCCCCGAATGGAGCTTTCCCCCATGAACACGATGCTGCGTAAGAGCGTGCTCGGTATTGCTGGTCTGGCCTTCACCGGTGGTGTGTTCGCCGGTCCGATCGCCGCCCACGCCGCGGAGCCGGTGAGCGCCACCAAGCCGGTGGCCGTGTCGGTGCAGGGTGCGCAGTCGAAGATCGACCTGAACGGCGAGCAGACCGCCAACGCCAAGGCGATCATCGCCGCGACGAAGAAGGCCGGTCTGCCGGAGCGGGCGGCGGTCATCTCGATCGCCACGTCGCTGCAGGAGTCGAAGCTGGAGAACCTGGGTCACCTCGGCGACCGCAACGACCATGACTCGCTGGGCCTGTTCCAGCAGCGCCCGTCCTCGGGTTGGGGCACGCCGGAGCAGATCACCGACCCGGAGTACTCCACCCTCGCCTTCCTGAAGGGTCTGAAGCAGGTTGACGGGTGGCAGGACATGCCGCTGACCGAGGCCGCCCAGACCGTGCAGGTGTCGGCCTACCCGGATGCGTACGCGCAGTGGGAGCAGCAGGCCGCCGACATCGTCGCCCACAACTGGAACAGCTGACACACGCACGAAGGCCGGCACCCCGAGCGGGTGCCGGCCTTCGGCGTCCTCGGATCTTGGCAAGTTGCTGTTTGCAGTGCACGGAAACTCACCAAGATCGGAGGGGGCGGAGCCCCGTCCGGGTGAAGGGGGCGGGGTAACCGCGGTGCGGTTGCCGGGGGCGGGGGTTGGATTCGGGCATGGACGAGGTGGACGCCGCGGCGCTGCGGCGGGCGTACGAGTCGGTGCTCGCGGAGGTGGACGCGGGCGGCTTCGGGCCGCCCCCGGACGGGGAGTTGAGCGCCGAGCAGATCGTGGCGCACCTCGCCGCCAACGACGAGTTGATGAGCGAGGCGACCGAGGCGGTGCTGGTCGGGTCGCCGTTCGCCTACTACGACCTGGAGACCATCCACCGGCCGCAGCTCGACGCCCTGGCGTCCGAGTGCGGCGGGCTGGACGGCCTGTCCGCGCTGCTCCGGGCCACCAGCCAGAAGCTCTGCGCCCTCGCCGAGCGGCTCGGCCCAGCTGCCGAGACCCCTGTCGACACCGTGCTGCGCGAGGGCTTCGACCTGGACGTGGACGAGTCCCTGCCCTGGGGCCGCGCCCTCGACCTGCACACCCGCGTCCACCTCCCCATGCACCTGGCCCAACTCCGCGCCCTCCGCCGCCAACCTCACCTCGCCTGACAGCAGCCACCACCGAGCCGCCACCGCGTCGAGCCCGCCACCGCGCCGAGCCGCGCCACCGCTCCAGCCACCACCGAGCCGCGACAGCGCCCGCGCGGTCAGGGGCGGGACGACGCCACCGGGTCAGGCGTTCGGCGGAAGGAGCGGCGGTAGGCGGTGGGGGCCACCCCGACCCGGGAGTGGAAGTGCTGCCGCAGGGCCGCGGTGGTGCCGAAGCCGGCGTGCCGGGCGATCTGGTCGACGGTCAGGTCGGTGGTCTCCAGCAGCAGCCGGGCGTGCTCGGTGCGTTGCTGGAGCAGCCACTGCGCCGGGCTGAGCCCGGTCTCGGAGCGGAAGTGCCGGGTGAAGGTGCGGACGCTCATCCGCGCGTGCGCGGCCAGCTCGCGCAGGGCGACCGGTTCCTGCAGCCGCTGCCGGGCCCATTCGCGGGTGGCCGCGGTGCCGGTCTCGGCCGTCCGGGGCACCGGGCGCTCGATGTACTGGGACTGGCCGCCCTCCCGCCACGGTGGCACCACGCAGCGCCGGGCCGACCGGTTGGCCACCGCGCTGCCGTGGTCGGTGCGGATGACGTGGAGGCAGAGGTCGATGCCGGCGGCCACCCCGGCGGAGGTGAGCACGTCGCCGCCGTCGACGAAGAGCACGTCCGGGTCGAGGTCCACGTGCGGGTGGAAGCGGCGGAACCGGTCGGCGTACGCCCAGTGGGTGGTGGCCCGGCGGCCGTCGAGCAGGCCGGCGGCGGCCAGCACGAACGCGCCCGTGCAGATCGACATGATCCGCGCGCCACGGTCGTGGGCGGCGCGCAGCGCTGCCGCCACCGAAGCGTCAAGCGTGCCGTCGGTCAGCGGGGGGCCGTCGTGGATGCCGGGGACGATCACCGTGTCGGCGGAGTCCAGCAGCTCCAAGCCGTGATCGGGAACCACCTGGAAGCCGGCAGTGCTGCGGATGGGCCGGCCGCCGGGGGTGCAGACCTCGACGCGGTAGAGGGGCGTCAGGTCGCCGGTGCGGGCGGTGCCGAAGACCTGGGCCGGGGTGCCGAGGTCGAGGCCCACCACGTCGTCGAGGGCGAGGACGGCAATACGGTGCATGGCCCGATTATTGCGCATGATGGCTTTCCGGCCACTCGTCGTGCCGGCCGGCCCCGCCCAGACTCGGAGCGTGACCCGACACCGTCTGCATCCGGCCTGGCTCGTGGCCGGCGTCTCGTTCGTCGCCCTGGTCGGCGCCGCCGGCTTCCGCGCCACCCCCGGGGTGCTGCTGCACCCCCTGCACGCCGAGTTCGGCTGGCCGCTGGCGACCATCTCCGCCGCCGTCTCGGTAAACCTCATGCTCTACGGGCTCACCGCCCCGTTCGCCGCCGCGCTGATGGACCGGTTCGGCATCCGCCGGGTGGTCGCCGGCGCGCTCGTGCTGGTGGCGCTGGGCAGCGCGCTGACCGTGGGGATGACGGCGAGCTGGCAGTTGATCCTCTGCTGGGGCGTGCTGGTCGGGCTGGGCACCGGCTCGATGGCGCTGGCCTTCGTGGCGACGGTCACCGGGCGCTGGTTCGTCAAGCGCCGGGGCCTGGTCACCGGCGTGCTGACCGCGGGCGGGGCCGCCGGCCAACTGGTCTTCCTCCCGCTGGTCGCCGTGCTGGTGCGCGACCACGGCTGGCGGGTGGCGGCGCTCGTGGTGGCCGGGGCCGCGCTGGCGGTCGTACCCCTTGTGGTGTGGCTGCTCCGCGAGCACCCGGCGGATCTCGACCTGCCCGCCTACGGCGCGACCGAGGTGGCGCCCCCGGCGGCACCGGCCGGCGGGGCGGCGGCCCGGGCGGTCGGCGCGCTCGCCGCCGCCGCGCGGACCCGGCCGTTCTGGCTGCTCGCCGGCGGCTTCGCGATCTGCGGCGCCACCACCAACGGCCTCGTGGGCACCCACTTCGTGCCGGCCGCGCACGACCACGGCATGGCGGAGACCACGGCGGCGGGGCTGCTCGCCCTGGTCGGCCTCTTCGACATCGTCGGCACTGTCGCCTCCGGCTGGCTCACCGACCGGGTGGACAGCCGGCTGCTGCTCGGCGCCTACTACGCGCTGCGCGGCGCGTCGCTGCTGGTGCTGCCGAGCCTGTTCGCGGGTTCCGCGCGGCCGAGCATGCTGGTCTTCATCGTCTTCTACGGCCTGGACTGGGTGGCCACCGTGCCGCCCACCGTGGCGCTGTGCCGGGAGTGGTTCGGCGCGTCCGGGGCGGTGGTCTTCGGCTGGGTGTTCGCCGCCCACCAGGTCGGCGCGGCACTCGCCGCGACCGGGGCCGGCCTGGTCCGCGACCGGCTCGGCGACTACGCGGCGGCCTGGTACGTGGCCGGTGCCCTGTCGATCGGCGCGGCCGGGCTCTCGCTGCTGCTGCGTCGCCGGGGCGACGAGCCGGCGTTCGCCCTGCCGGTCGCGGTCGGCCGGCGGGCCTGGAGCTACCGGGGCTGACCGGTCAGCCGACCGCCCACTGCTGCTCGGGGGCGCCGTTGCAGGGCGCCTGTTCGAGCCGGCTCCCCGCCTCGGTGGCGGCGTCGTCGACCTGCGCGCACTTGCCGCTGTGCACGGCGACCAGCAGCACCGGGCCGGACCCGGTCGGGTTGAGCTTCCACTGCTGGTTGGCCTGGCCGTTGCAGGACCACTGCACCAGGTCCGTGCCGTCGTCGGTGCGCTGCTCGAACACGTCCAGGCACTTGCCGCTGGCCGCGTTGACCAGGACGTAGGTGTCGGCGGCCACCGGGGTGACGACCCACTGCTGTTCCGGCCCACCGGTGCAGTCGGCCAGCGCGGCCTTCGCTCCCTCCGGATCGTCGCCGGTCACACCGAGGCAGAGCCCGGAGGGCACCCCGCGGAGCACCCGCGGCGTGGCCGCGGGGGCCACCGGCGTGGTCGGGGCGGTGCTCGGCGAGGGCGCGGCCGTGGTGGGAGCGGGCTCCGTCGTGGCCGGGGCCGCACTCGACTCGCTCGCCGCGGGGGTCGGCACGGCCGCCGCCGGCACCACCGGCGGGTCGCCGCCGCCGCCGAGCACGCCGGTGGCGAAGAACACCCCCAGGAGTACGCCCACCAGGGCGACGCCCAGCGCGATCCGCATCAGCGGGTCCTGCGGCAGCCCGCGGCGGGCCGGGCGGCGACCGCCGTAGACGGTGCCGGACGGGTCGGTGCGCGGGTCGGCCATGGGGGCATCCTGACCCACGGCTGCCACCGAGAGCCAGTCGCCCCGGCGGCGGGGTGACTCAGTCGACGACCCGGACGTCCTTCCAGAACGCCACCCGGTCGCGCACCATCTCCGCCTCCGGCTTGGGGTCGGGGTAGTACCAGACGGCGTCCGGGCTGGTGGCGCCCTCGTGTTCGAGCGTGTAGTAGGAGGCCGTGCCCTTCCACGGGCAGACCGTGTGGGTGTCGGAGTCGCGGATCAGGTCGTCGCGCAGGGCCGTGCGGGGGAAGTAGTGGTTTCCCTCGACCAGCACGGTGTCGTCGCTCTCCGCGACGACCAGGTCGTTCCAGACGGCTTTCGGCATGCCCCCACGCTATGCCGGCGACCGGGCGGCGGCCACCGTTCAGCGGGCGGGCTCCGGGTCGGTGACGTCGGCGACTGTCGCGTCGAGAGCGGCGAGGGCGGCGTCGGCGTCGACCGCGACGGCCACCCCGTGCTCGCCGGCGCCGAGGGTGATCTCCCGGCCGCGCAGCCGCTCGTCGGCGACCACCGGCCAGGCGGTGGTGGCGCCGAACGGGGTGATGGTGCCGCGTTCGTAGCCGGTGGCGGCCTTCGCGGCGGCGGCGTCCGGCATGGACATCCGGCTCACGCCCAGCAGGTGGCGCAGCTTCGGCCAGGAGACGACCCGGTCGCCGGGGGTGAGCACGAACAGGTGGTCGTCCTCGCCGCGGCGGACCACGATCGTCTTCACCACGTCGGGGACCGCGACGCCGCGCGCCGCCGCCGCCTCGGCGAGGCTGCGTACCGGGCCGTGCCGGATCACCCGGTAGGGCAGGCCGGCGTCGTCCAGGGCGGTGAGGGCGGGGGAGGACATGCCCGCCACGGTAACCCGCGCGTCTCCGGGTGGCCGAGAAACGGCCACCGTGGACATCCCACGAATTGTCGTACCCAGGCGTAAGGTGATCTCATGCACGCTGTCCGTGATCATGAGCGGGCGGTGGACGCGCTGCGGCGGTCGTACGCCGCGGTGCCCGCCGGGGAACCCGTACGGCTGGCCAAGCAGACCTCCAACCTGTTCCGACCCCGGTCCGCGCCGCGCACCCCCGGCCTGGACGTGAGCGGGCTGACCGGGGTGCTCTCCGTCGACCCGGACGCCCGGACCGCCGACGTGCAGGGCATGTGCACCTACGAGGACCTGGTCGACGCCACCCTGCCGCACAACCTGATGCCGCTGGTCGTGCCGCAGCTGCGCACCATCACGCTGGGCGGCGCGGTGACCGGGCTGGGCATCGAGTCCACCTCGTTCCGCAACGGCCTGCCGCACGAGTCGGTGACCGAGCTGGACATCCTCACCGGGGCCGGCGAGCTGGTCACGGCCCGGCCGGTGGGCGAGCACGCCGACCTGTTCCGGGCCTTCCCCAACTCGCTGGGCAGCCTCGGCTACTCCACCCGGCTGCGCATCGAGCTGCAACCCGTGCGCCGCTACGTGGCGCTGCGCAACATCCGGTTCAGCCGGCTGGAGGAGCTGACCGACGCGATCGCCGAGGTGGTCGCCAAGGGCTCCTGGGAGGGCGAGCCGGTCGACGGCATGGACGGGGTGATGTTCAGCCCCGGCGAGGCGTACCTGGTGCTGGCCACGTTCACCGACGAGGCCGACGGCGGGCCCAGCGACTACACCGGCCAGGACATCTACTACCGCTCGCTGCGCCGGCGCACCCGCGACGTGCTCACCACCTACGACTACCTGTGGCGCTGGGACACCGACTGGTTCTGGTGCTCCGCGGCGTTCGGGGTGCAGCACCCGGTGGTCCGCCGGCTCTGGCCGCAGCGCTACCGGCGCAGCGACTTCTACCACCGCCTGGTCCGGCTGGAGCACCGGCACCAGGTGGCCGCCCGGATCGACCGCCTGCGGGGCCGGCCGGCCCGGGAGCGGGTGGTGCAGGACGTGGAGATCCCGCTCGCCGGCACCGCCGACTTCCTGCGCTGGTTCGCCCGGACGGTGCGGATGACTCCGGTGTGGCTCTGCCCGCTGCGGCTGCGGGAGCCGGCCGGTCCGGGATCCGCCCGGGCGTGGCCGCTGTATCCCCTCCAACCGGGCGAAACCTATGTGAACATCGGTTTCTGGGGGAGCGTGCCGATCGCCGAGGGCGCCGCCGACGGCGACGTCAACCGGGAGATCGAGCGCGCGGTGTCGGACGCGGGCGGGCACAAGTCGCTCTACTCCGACGCGTACTACGACCGGGCGGCGTTCGACCGGCTCTACGGCGGGGCGACCTGGCGCGCCGTGAAGGAACGCTACGACCCGGACCACCGGCTCACCGGACTGTACGAGAAGGCGGTAGCGAGAGCATGAGTCTGACCGACCGAACGCCCGGGGCGGCGAGTGCCCCGGCCGGCCCGCCGGCGGGGGGCCGGCGTGGCGGACCGACCGTGGCGGACGTGATCCGCGCGGTCACCACGGGCGACCTGCCCGTGCGCATCACCGGATACGACGGCAGCGCGGTCGGCCCGGCCGACGCCGGGATCACCCTGGCGATCCGCTCCGAACGCGGGCTGTCCTATCTGCTCACCGCCCCGGGTGACCTGGGCATGGCCCGGGCCTACGTGAGCGGCGACCTCGGGCTGGAGGGCGTCCACCCGGGCGACCCGTACGAGGCGTTGCGGGTGCTCAAGGACGAGATGCCGCTGCGCATGCCGCCGGTGGGCGAGGCGCTCGCCCTGGTCCGGGGGCTCGGCTGGGAGCGGCTGCTGCCACCGCCGCCCCCGCCGCAGGAGGCCGCGCCGCGCTGGAAGCGGGTGGTCAACGGGCTGCGCCACTCCCGCACCCGGGACAGCAACGCGATCTCCCACCACTACGACGTCTCCAACGCCTTCTACGAGAAGGTGCTCGGCCCGTCGATGACGTACACCTGCGCGGTCTTCCACAGTCCCACCGACACCCTGGAGGAGGCGCAGCGGGCCAAGTACGACCTGGTCGCCGGCAAGCTGGCGCTGAAGCCGGGGATGCGGCTGCTCGACGTCGGCTGCGGCTGGGGCGGCATGGTCCGGCACGCGGCCCGGGAGTACGGGGTCAAGGCGCTCGGCGTGACCCTGTCGCGGGCGCAGGCCGAGTGGGCGCAGGCGGCGATCGAGCGGGAGGGGCTGGGTGACCTCGCCGAGGTGCGCCACCTCGACTACCGGGACGCGCCGCGCGAGCAGTTCGACGCGATCTCGTCGATCGGGCTGACCGAGCACATCGGGGTGCGCAACTACCCGGCCTACTTCGGGGCGCTGCGCAGCCGGCTCAAGACCGGCGGCCGGCTGCTCAACCACTGCATCACCCGGGCCGACAACCGCGCGCCGCACCGTTCCGGGGCGTTCATCGACAGGTACGTCTTCCCGGACGGCGAGCTGGCCGGCCCGGGCCGGCTGATCAGCGAGATCCACGATGCCGGGCTGGAGGTGCACCACGAGGAGAACCTGCGCCAGCACTACGCGCTGACGCTTGCCGGCTGGTGCCGCAACCTCGTCGAGCACTGGGACTTCTGCGTCGGCGAGGTGGGCCCGGGCACCGCCCGGGTCTGGGGTCTCTACATGGCCGGCTCGCGGATGGCCTTCGAGCGCAACGGCATCCAGCTGCACCAGGTGGTCGCCACGCACAACGGTCCGGACGGGGTGAACGGCTACCCGTTGCGTCCCGACTGGACGCCCTGACGATCCTCGTCCCCGAAAGGCCGCGCGGCCCGCGCGGCCTTTCGTCGAATTCATTGACAAAGAAGTTTTGTACGTACAAACTGATTTTGCCATGAGAGACGTCCTGTACCTGGAAGAGCGCGAGCAGGCCGAAGCCCTGCTCAAGCCGCAGCGGATCGAGGTGCTGCGGCAGCTCGCCGAGCCCCGCACCTGCACCGAGATCGCCGCCCGGCTGGAGCAGACGCCGCAGCGGGTCTACTACCACGTCAAGCAGCTGGTCGCCGCCGGGCTGGCCGAGCAGGTCGCCGAGCGGCGGGTGCGCGGCATCAGCGAGGGCATCTACCAGGCCGCCGCCCGGTCCTACTGGCTCTCGCCCCGACTCGTCGGCCGGATCGGCGGGGCCCGCCGCGCACAGGACGAGCTGAGCCTGGGCTACCTGCTCGACCTCATGGAGGAGGTCCAGGCGGACATCGCCGCGCTGGACCGCACCGCCCCCGAGTTGCCGTCGATAGGTGTCTCCGGCGAGATCCGGGTGCCCGCCGAACGGCGGCAGGAGTTCCTGCACGACCTGCAGTCGACGCTGCGGGACCTGTTCACGCGCTACGGCGGCGCCGAGGGGGACGCCTTCAAGCTCGCCGTGGCCTGCTACCCGAAGGGCGACAACGATGAGTGACCTGCTGACCGTCCGGGCCCGCCTCGCCGCGCCGGCCGAGGCCGTGCGCCACGCGCTGACCGACCCGGCCGAGCTGCGCGCCTGGCTGGCCGAGCACGCCGAGGTCGAACTGCCCCGGCGCTACGAGTTCTGGGGCCGCTACACACCGGAGGGCGACGCGCCGCACCAGCGGCTGCTGCACGCCGACGAGCGGACGCTGCGCTTCGCCTGGACGCTCGACGGGGTGGAGACCACCACCGAGTTCGAGCTGACGCCGGAGGGCGACAGCACCGTGCTGACCCTGCGGCAGAGCCACTTCAGCTTCGCCGAGGCCATGGACGGCAGCAGCATCCGCGGCGTCCTCCAGACCTTCTGGGCCCTCGCGATCGCCAACCTCAACGCGCACCTGGAGGGCCGCCCGCTGCTGCCGCGCACCGACTTCACCTCCGCCGACCTGCGCGGCGAGGTGCTCATCGACGCGCCGGTGGACAAGGTGTGGACCTCCCTGACCGACTCGGAGCAGGCCAGCGCCTGGTTCGGCTTCCCGATCGGCATCGAGCCCTGGGTCGGCGGCCGCTACGCCATGGGCGGCTTCGACGCCGGCTACGCGGCCAAGGTCGTCGACCTCACCCCGGGCCGCGCGCTCTCCGTCGACTGGGGACCGACCGGCGTCAGCACGTGGGAGCTGGCCGAGTCCGACGGCCGGACGAAGCTGACCTTCGTGCAGTCCGGCTTCGACGAGGGCAACCCCCCGTACGCGGCCTGGACCGGGTCCGTGGCCGGGCTCGCCGAGCTGCGCCGCTTCCACGAGATGGCCGACTGGCAGCCGATCTGGCTCGCCGTGGAAATGCCCAGCAACGCCTGAGCCTCAGGGCGACAGTTCGGCGGCCCGGCGGAGCAGCGCCCGCCGCTCGGGGTCGGAGCGGACCAGGTCGGCGGCGGCCCGGAACAGCGCGGCGGCGCGTGCCGGGTCGCCGAGGCGGGCGGTCAGCTCGGCCTCGGCGGCCACCGCCGGCGGGTAGCCGTCCAGCGCCCCGCCGGCCCGGGCCTCGGCGAGCAGGGCCAGACCGGCGGCGGGGCCGTACGCGTACCCGTGGGCCACCGCCCGGTTCAGCCCGACCACCGGGGTCGGCTGGAGCCGGGCCAGCGCGTCGTAGCAGCCGGCGATGGCCGGCCAGTCCGTCGCCGCGGCGGTCGGGGCGGTCGCGTGCGCGGCGGCGATCCGGGCCTGGAGGGCGTACGGGCCGTCGCCGGCACGCGCCAGCAGCGCGACGCCCTCGGCGATGGCGGACCGGTCCCACCGGGCGCGGTCCTGCTGGTCGAGGGTGAGCAGGTCGCCGGACGGGTCGCGGCGGGCCGTCCGGCGGGAGTGGTGCAGCAGGAACAGGGCGAGCAGCCCGGCCGCCTCGGCCTGGTCCGGCAGGAGTGTGTGCAGCAGCCGGGCCAGGCGGATCGCCTCGGCGGCGAACGCGGGCTCGCCGTCGGCGTCGTACCCCCGGGTGAAGAGCAGGTAGAGCACGCCCAGCACGCCCGGCAGGCGCTCGACAAGCGCGGGCCCGGTCGGCACCCGGTACGGGACGCCGGCCGCGGCGATCCGGGCCTTGGCCCGGGTGAGCCGGCGGGTCATCGTCGACTCGGTGACCAGGAAGGCGCGGGCGATGTCGGCGGTCGGCACCCCGGCCACCGTGCGCAGGGTCAGCGCCACCCGGGCCTCCAACGCGAGCGCCGGGTGGCAGCAGGTGAAGATGAGCCGGAGCCGGTCGTCCACCACGTCTCCCTCCGGTGGCGCGGGCGCGGGATCGGTGAGCAGCGCCAGGTCGCGCAGCTTGCGGCGTTCCACGCTGGCGCGGCGCAGCACGTCCACGGCCCGGTTGCGGGCGGCGGTCATCAGCCACCCGCCGGGGTTGTCCGGCACGCCGGTGCGGGGCCAGCGTTCCAGCGCAGCCGCGAGGGCCTCCTGGGCGCAGTCCTCGGCGAGGGTCCAGTCGCCGGTGACGCGGATCAGGGCGGCCACGATCCGCGGGTACGCCTCGGCACCCGCGTCGGCGACCGCCCCGGCCGCGTCGGTCATCCGGATCAGTCCTCCACCAGCGGGCGCAGTTCGATGCGCCCGGCGTACGCCATCGGGTGGGCGCGGGCCACCTCGACCGCCTCGTCCAGGTCGGCGCACTCCAGCAGGTCGAAGCCCACGATGACCTCCTTCGTCTCGGCGAACGGGCCGTCGGTGAGCAGCAGTTCGCCGTCGCGGACCCGGACCGTGGTGGCGGCCGACGGGGGCGCGAACCGGCTGCCGGTGAGGCGCTGGCCGTTGGCGTCCCGCTCGGCCACCCACTTCTCGATGTCGGGCGCGGCGTCCGGGTTCCGGTCCGGCTGGGTGTCGGTGCAGACGAGCATCATGTACTTCATCGCGTCTCTCCTGTCGGTCGTGCTTCCATCCACCCTGACGATCGGGCGTCGCGCATCCGGACAGCCGAGAGAAAAAATATCGGTGGTGATTTCCGGGGCCCGGCGGGGTAATGCCGGGCGATGTTCTTCATCTTCGGGCTCCGGACCAAGGTCGACCGGTCCGGCGTGGTCACCCAGGTCTGCCGCAACTGCGGCAACCGGGCCGCCCAGGTCATCACCCGGCGGGCCACGAAATTCACCCTCTTCTTCATCCCGCTGATCCCGGTACGCACCCGGTACGCGCAGCAGTGCACGTTCTGCGGCGCCCAGTACGAGGTCTCCCGGGCCGAGGCCGAGCGCCTCCCGGTCGGCTGACCGTGGCGCGCTTCCTCTGCTGGCTGATCGGCCGCCAGCCGGTCACCCCGCCGGCCGCGCCGGTGCACACCGTCTCCCGGCCCCCGTGCACGCCCGGCCGCCGGCGCCGCCGCCGCAGCCGTCCCACGGCGGGCGCCGAGTCACCCCGCTCACCCTGGAACCGGTCGGCCGGCCGCTGACCCGCGCCGGCATGGCGTGGCGGCGGACACCGCCTATCCTGGGCGGATCATGACGGAGACCGCGCAGCGCCTGGCCGAGATCCGGGGTGGCGTGCCGCCCCGGCGGCACAACGCCCGCACCATCGCCGCGCTGACCGGCAACCCCGGCTGCACGCGCCGGGCCGTGCTGGACAGCGCCGGGGTCGACAAGCCGAAGCTGGCCGAGCGGGTCGGCTTCCCGGCCCGGTTCGGCCAGTCCCGCTTCGCCATCACCCGGGGCAACGCGTTCGAGGCCCAGGTGAAGGCCGACGGCGGGGCGGAGCTGCTGCGCCTGGTCGCGGAGCGGCTGGGCGTGCCGGTGCCGGACGGGGCCACCTGGACCGACCTGGGCGGCGACGAGGACCGGCCGGAGCGGTCCCGCACGGCGCTCACGGCGTCCGGGGACGGGCCGGCGCTGTTCGACCACCCGCTGCTCGGCCTGGACGTCGCCGGCCGCCGGGTGAACCTGGAACCGGACCTGGTGGCCGCCCGGCTCGCCGGCCGCTTCCACGTCGTGGAGATCAAGTCCTTCCCGATCATCGACGGCCAGGCAGACCCGGCCAAGGTCGCCGCCGCGGCGATCCAGTCCGCCGTCTACGTGCTGGCGCTGCGCGAGCTGCTCGCCGCCGAGGGGCGGGACCCGGACCTCGTCTCGCACGAGGTGGTGCTGGTCTGCCCGCGGGACTTCGCCAACCGGCCGGTGGCCAGCCTGCTCGACGTGCGCAAGCAACTGCTGGTGCTGCGCCGCCAGCTCGACCGGATGGCCCGGATCGACGACCTGCTCACCGCTGTGCCGGCCGGGTTCACCGCCGACCTGAGCGCCGACCCGGCCACGCTGGCCGGCGCGCTGCACGGCGTACCGGCCCGCTACGCGCCGGACTGCCTGGCCGCCTGCGAGCTGGCCTACTTCTGCCGGCACGAGGCGCGCGGCCACACCGGCGCGCTGGGCCGGCCGGTCCGCGAGGCGCTGGGCGGCGTCGCCGAGGTGGCCGACGTGCTGGCCCTCGCCGCCGGAGAACGTGCCCCCGAGCCGGAGCAGGCGGAGGCCGCCGCGCTGCTGCGCGCCGCCGCGCGCCTGCGCGCCGACGCCCTCGCCGGGCACCCCGCATGAGTACGCCCCGACACCCCACCCGGAGCACCCGGTGAGCACCCTGCGTGCCCTCGCCCAGGCGCAGGCGGTCACCGCCGGGGTGGCCCAGCCGGTGGCCACCGTCCGGCACCTGCACCTGTCCGACCGCCCGCTCGTGCTGGTGCCGCTGGCCCTGGCCGGCGAGGCCAACGCCCCGCTCGCCGCCCTGGTCGGCGCCGCGCCCGACGAGGCCCGGCTGCTCGTCGTGCCGCAGCCCCGCAACCGGGACCAGCGCTTCGCGTTCGCGGCCGAGCTGGCCGGGATCGTGCTGCCGTACCTGGACGAGTTCCGGGACCGCACCGAGGCGGTGCCTGTCGACCGGGGCCGGGACGTCCGGCACCGCTACGTCGACGCCCCGCAGCTTCTCGTGCCGAACCCGGCCGGGATCACCTTCCTGCGGCTGTTCGGCCGCTCCACCCGGTTCCGCCGGCCGGACGGCGAGCACCCGGTGCACCCGTCGGTGCCGCTGCTCGGCCGCTGGCTGACCTTCTTCGCGGAGCGCGCCGAGCACCCCGGCTCGGCGGCTCTCGTGGCGCTCACCGAGGCGCTGACCCTGCACTGGGCGACCGGGCAGAGCGCCGTCGAGGACCTCCACCTGCCGGCGCTGCTCGGCTGGCTCGACCCGCCGCCCGGGCTCACCGGCGCCGAGGCGGCCGCCCGGGCCGAGGACGCGGCCCACTGCCCGCCGGCCGGCCCGGCCACCGACCCGGACTTCGACAACCACCGGCTCGCCCCGGCCATCGAGGCGTACACCCGCGCCGAGGACGACCCGGTCGCCCGCGCGGCCGCGTACGCGGAGCTGGAACGGCTGCTGCGCGACCAGCTGACGCCCACCTGGGAGATGATGTGGCGCGGCGTCGGGTTGCTCCGCGCGCTGCCGGCCGGCGCGCGGGTGGCCGGCCGCTGGGACGGCGACAAGGACGCCTTCACGGCGCACGCCGAGCACGTCGACGCGGGAGGCGGCCCGCAGCCGCGCCGGGACGGGGCGGTGGCCGCGGCGCTGCGTCTGCACCGGCTGGAACGGGCGCTCACCTCCTACGCGGTGCAGCGCGCCTACGACGACCCCCTGGTCATGGCCGAGCACCGGCTGACCGGGGAGGCGTTCGTCGGCGACGTGACCCTTGCCGACCCGAAGCGGGTGGACGACACCGGCAAGCGGCCGGTGCTGCGCCCGCGGATCCAGGTCGTCACCACCGAGCCGGTGCTCGTGCCCGTCGGCGCGACCCTGTACTCCCCGGCCCGGCCGGCCCAGAAGGCGAAGGTGGTCTTCGTGACCCCGGCCGCCGACGGCAAGACCGAGGTGGTGCTGGAGCTCTCCGGCGGGATGGGGCGCGGGCTGACCGCGCCGCCGGGCACCGTGCCGGAGGTGGGGGAGCGGCTCTGCCTCACCACCCTGTCGGACGGCTTCCTGCCGGCCGGGGCCTTCCCCGCCCCGGAGGAGACCCCCTGGACCCACGGCGGCCCACCGGCCACGGCACCCGCTCCCGAGGCCGCGGCCGAGGACTGGTCCTGACGCCTCAGCCCAGGGCGGCCAGGGCGTCGCGCGCCTCGGCCGCCGTCGGCCGCTCCGGGTCCGCGGCGAGCAGGCTCTCCAGGGCCCTCCGGTACGCGACCTCGCGCGCCGCCCCGGCCGGCGTCTCGACGTCGGGGGCGACCCCGCAGCCCTCCCAGTTGGTGCCGCTCGCCGCGTTCACCGGCCGGGCCACCGGCACGGTCAGCTCCAGGTGGGGGTGCAGCCGGTGCCCGATCCGCGGGTGCGCGCCGCCCCGGGTCCGCTCGCCGACCACTGTGGCCCGGCCGAACTGCTGGAGGTCGTACGCCAACTCCTCGCCGCCGGAGAACGTCTCCGGACCGGTCAGCACGAGCACCGGTTTGTCCGGCGCGTAGCGGGGCACGGGCAGCCACGCCGCGCTCCAGTACTGGTGGGTGGTCCCCGCCCGCTCGTGCATGGTGTGCAGGTGGGTCGGCTCGGCGAAGAACCAGCCGCAGACCAGTGCCACCATGTCCGGGCTGCCGCCCCGGTTGCCGCGCAGGTCGAGCAGGAGCGCGTCGGTGCCGGCGAGCAGCCGCAACGCGGCGACGACGAGGTCCCCGGCCAGGTGCGGCGGGAAGAGGTACGGCCTGATCTCCAGCAGCCCGACGTTGCCGGGCAGCCGTTCCACCCGGGCAACGCCGCCCATGGTGAGCGCGGCGAGCTGGACGAAGTGCTCCTCGGCCGGGTCACCGGCGATGTCGGCCAGCGGCGCCTCGTGGTGCTTGAGCCGCAGGTGCAGGTCGCCGTTGGCCTCCTGGAGGTCGGTGGTGACCAGCGCGCCGAGCGCCGCCGCGTCGGCCACCCCGTCGTACGCCCCGGCGCGGAGCCGGTCGCCCAGGTGGGCGGCGATCCGGCCGGCCACCTCGGGAAAGACGTACTGCTCGGCGACCAGCTTCGCGGCCCGCTCGACGATGTCGGTGATCTCATCCTGTCGCATGTCCTGAGTAGAGCAGTCGGGTTGACAAAGCGTCAAGAGAATTAGACGCTTTGGCGGTGAACCACGAGACCGAGCTGGAGGTCCGGACCCCGGCCCACTTCAAGGCGCTGGCCCACCCGTTCCGGCACCGGCTGCTCTTCGCGCTCGGGTCCGGGCCGGCCACCATCAGCCAGCTCGCCACCGGGCTCGGCGCGGCCAAGGGCACCGTCGCCCACCACCTCAAGGTGCTGACCGAGGCCGGCATGGTGCGGACCGCGCACACCCGGCAGGTGCGCGGCGGCACCGAGCAGTACCACGAGCGCGCCTTCCGCCGACTGACCGGCGAGACCGGCGACGCCGGCGCCACCACCGCGCTGTTCGGCGCGGTCGCCGAGGAACTGGCCGGCGACCCCGACCCGCTGCTGCACCTGCGCCACCTGCGGCTCACCCCGGCACAGGCCGAACGGCTGCGGTCCACGCTGGACACACTGGTCGGCGAGGCCGAGGAGGCCGGCCCGGACCAGCCCCGCTACGGCGTCCTGGTCTCCCTCTACCGCCGCCCTGATCGTCCCTCTTGATCGCTTATGTTCCTGCGCGCATCGCGAACCGCTATCGATGGCTAACATCCTGCGAGATCGGGTCGGACCCCCGGCCCGCTGTCGCTACCTCAACGGGGGATGTGTTGTCAGCTCATCGTGCACGGCGATGGGGAGCCGGTCTCCTCGGCGTCGTCCTCGCCTCGGGTCTGCTGGGCGGCGGAACCGCCTCGGCCGTCACCGGCGCCACCCCGGTGCCCGACGGCACCTACGCCTTCACCGCCAAGGTGACCTTCGGCGACGCCCGGGCCTGCACCGGCGCGCTCGTCGACCAGAACTTCGTCGTGACGGCCAAGACCTGCCTCACCGACGGGACCACGCCGGTCGCCGCCGGCGCGCCCACCAAGCCGACCACGGTGGTCGTCGGCCGCACCGACCTCACCACGACAGCCGGTCGGGAGCTGGCGGCCGTCGCGGTCGTCCCGCACCCGGACCGGAACCTCGCCCTGCTGCGGCTCTCCGCCCCGGTCGCCGGCATCGCGCCGGTCGCCCTGGCCGCGACCGCGCCCGCCGCCGCGGAGACGCTGAAGGTGGCCGGCTACGGCCGCACCGCCACCGAGTGGGTGCCGGACCGGCTGCACGCGGCCGACTTCACCGTCCAGGCCGTCGCCGCCGACACCGCCGACATCGTCGGCGCCTCGGCCGGGGCGACCATCTGCAAGGGCGACGCGGGTGGCCCCGCGCTCCGCGACGTCGCCGGCACGCCGCAGCTCGTGGCGATCAGCAACACCTCCTGGCAGAAGGGCTGCCTGGCCGAGACGGAGACCCGCGACGGCGCCACCGTCACCCGGGTGGACGACCTGGGCTCGTGGATCCGCGAGCAGACCGCCGACGTGCAGATCTTCGGCGTCGCCGCCGGGGGTCAGCTCACCTACAGCGTGATCGACGCGGCCAGCGGCCAGCTGCGCGCCAACCGCCAGTCGACCGCCACGCTCGGCTTCACGGCCAAGGCCATGGCCACGCTGAACGAGAACACGATCCTGATCACAAGCACCAGCGGCACGATGTACCGGGTGGACGTCACGGGGCTCGACCCGCTGACCTTCACCACCACCTCCGTCATGGACGGCTGGTCCACCTACGACCGGCTGGCCTACGACGGCTACGGTTCGCTCTACGGCATCATCGCCACCACCAACGAGCTGCGCCGCCGGACGCTGACGACGGAGAAGCCGGCCACGGCGGCCGACCTCAGCCGGTCCACCGTCGTCGCCACCGGCTTCTCCCAGAAGACCCTCACGGCGAGCGGGCCCGGCCGGATCCTCGGCAACATCGCGGACGGTCGGCTGCTCTCCTACAAGATCAACGGTGGCGGGCCGGAGGGCTTCGTCTACAGCGCCCTGGCCGCGACCGGCTGGGCCGGCTACACCCACGTGCTCTCGCCCGGTGGCGGCTGGTACTTCGCCCGCACCTCGACCGGCGGGCTGGACCGGTACCGTGACGCCAACCCGTACGACGGCAGCGGTGCCGACCTGACGAAGTCCACCGCGGTCAGCACCAGCGGCTGGAGCCAGACGCTGCTGTCGGCCCGGCCGTGGCACGGCCTGGTCTCGGTCTACGGCGCCAAGCCCGACGGCCGGCTCTCCTACACCGCGTTCGACCCGGTGACCGGCGCCACGGTCTTCAGCACCGTGTCGACGCAGACCCTCGGCTTCACGCCGAAGACGCTGGCCACCCTGAACTCGGACACGCTGCTCGTCACCGACGGTGGTGACCTCTACCGGGTCGACATCACGGGCACCCAGCCGCTCACCTTCACCCGGACCGCCTCCATTCAGGGGGGCTGGACGCACACCCGGCTGGTCTACGACGGCTACGGCTCACTCTTCGGCCAGGCGGGCAGTGTCCTGCACCGCTACACGGTGACCAAGTCCAAGCCGGCCGTCGCCACCGACATCACGAACCACGTGGTGCCGATCAGCAGTGGCTTCGGTGTGCTGTCGCTGGGCGCCAACGGCAAGGGCCACCTGATCACCACGACCAGCACGGGGGCCCTCGCCACGTACTACATCACCCCGGCCGGCGCCTGGGACGGCCGCTTCGACCCGGCGACGACGGGCTGGAGCGGGGTCACCTCGCTCTTCTCGCCCGGCAGCGGTCACTACTACCGCCGCGACGCCAACGGCGTGCTGACCGGCTACCTGGAGACCAGCCCGTTCGACAGCACCGGCGCCGACCTGACGGCGTACGTGCCGACCGGCACGGCCGGCGGTGGTTGGGACGCCATCCTCTCCGTCCAGCCGTACGACGCCTGGCCGGACAGCACGCGCCGCTGGTGACCAGCGGCACCCGATGACGACGCGGGCCGTCTCCACTGCGGTGGGGGCGGCCCGCGCCGCCGTTCGGTGGCCGACAGCGATCGGCTCTGGCGGCGGCACCGGGCGCTGACTAGGCTTGCGCCGTTCGCCGTCCGCAACCGGTCCTCACCGTCGAGGGTGCCCGTCTCAAGAGAGAGCCGGAGCGAATCGTTGTACCGCAGCAGGACGTGAGCCTCGCCGCCGTGGCGCCGGCCCGTCGCCCGCTCTCCGGCCGTGTCGGGCTCGTCGCGGCCGTCCTCGTCGTACTCGGGGAAGCGGTGTGGCTGGCCGGCGGCCTGCCGGGCGCGGCCCTGGTCAGCGACCTCGGCGCGGTGGCGGTGTCGAGCTGGGCGGCGGTGGCCTGCACGCTTGTGGCCCGGCGGCACCCGACCCCGCTGCGCCGGTTCTGGGCGCTGCTCGCGGCCACCATGATCCTCGCCGCGGTCGGCCGGACGGTGTGGACGGTCGAGCGGCTCAGCGGGCACGACCTGCCGCACACCCCGCTGGTCGGCGGGCTGTTCACCGCCGGCATCGTCACCGGCACCGCCGCGCTGCTCTGTTCCCTGGCCGCCCCGCGCAGCCTGGTCGGGCAGGCTCGCACGCTGCTCGACGGGGTGATCGTCGGCCTGGCCCTCATCCCGATCGGGTGGGTCGTGGTCTTCCGCGACCTCGCCGACGCCGACCTGGCCGATCCGCAGCGCACCTTCGGGCTGCTCTACCCGATGCTCGACCTGATGCAGCTCACCATCCTGGTGGCGGTGGCCGGGCCGGCCCGGCCGATGTGGCGGGCGCTCACCGTCATCGGGGTCGGTCTGGCCACCCGGGCCGCCGCCGACGCCGTCTACGTCTCCCTGGTGGCGCACGGCAGCTACGCCCCCGGCCATCCGATCGACGTCTGCTGGCCGCTGAGCTACCTGCTGATGGGGCTCGCGACCCGGTACCCGCCGCCGCCCGCCTGCGAGGGCGAGGAGGAGACCGGCGAGTCGCCGCTGCCGCCGTGGTGGCGGGTCGCCCTGCCGTACCTGCCGGTGGGCGGCGCGATCGTCGCCGTGGTGCTCGCCCGGCGGCCCACCGGGCAGACCCCGCACATGATCTTCATCGGCATGATGGCGCTGCTCGGGGTGCTCGCGCTGCGTCAGGGGCTGGCCGCCAACGAGAACCTGCGGCTGGTCGCCCGGCTCCGCCGGCTCGCCTACTCCGACCAGCTCACCGGCCTGCCCAACCGGTTGACCTTCACCCGGCGGCTGCGCCGGGCCCTGCGCGACGGCGGGCCGGTCGCCGTGCTGCTCCTCGACCTGGACGGGTTCAAGCAGGTAAACGACCGCTTCGGGCACGCCGCCGGTGACCGGCTGCTGACCACCATCGCCGAACGGATGGGTGACGCGATCGGCCCCGACGGGATGATCGCGCGGCTGGGCGGCGACGAGTTCGCCGTGCTGGTGGCCGGGGACCGGCCGGTGCCGCCGGAGCGGCTCGCCGTCCGGCTGCTCGCCGCCCTCGAACCGCTGCCCGGCGAGGAGGACCTGGGGGTGCACCCGTCGGCCAGCATCGGCATCGCCGAGTACGGCCCGCAACACACCTCCCACACCGACCTGCTCCGCGACGCCGACATCGCCATGTACGCGGCCAAGGCGGCCGGCAAGTCCGCGTACCGGACGTGCACGCCGCAGCTGCGGGAGTCGGCGGTGACCCGGGCCGAGCTGATCGCCGACCTGCGCCGCGCGGTCGACGAGGGGCAGCTGCTCATGGAGTTCCAGCCCATCGTCGACCTGGCCACCGGCACGGTACGCAGCGCCGAGGCGCTGGTCCGCTGGCGGCACCCCCGGCTCGGGGTGCTCCCCCCGGCGCGGTTCCTGCCGCTGGCCGAGGAGACCGGGCTGATCCTGGCCATCGACCGGTGGGTGATCCACGAGGCGTGCCGGGCCGCGGCCACCTGGCGGAGGCACGTGCCCGAGGTGACCGTGGCCGTCAACATCGCCGCCGCCCACCTGCGCCGGCCCGACCTGATCGCCACGGTCACCGAGGCGGTCGGCGCGGTCGGCCTGCCGCCACGCGCGCTCACCCTGGAACTCACCGAGTCGGCGCTGATCGAGGGGAGCGAGGCGGTGCTCGACCGGCTGACCCAGCTCCGCGACCTGGGCATCCGCATCGCCATCGACGACTTCGGCACCGGCTACTCCTCGCTGAGCTACCTGCACCGGATCCCGGCCACCGAGCTGAAGATCGACCGGTCGTTCGTGTCCCGGCTGGACGCCGACGACGCGCGGGCGTACGCCACTGTCGAGATGGTCAACCGGCTGGCCGGCGCGTTCGACCTGGCCGTGGTGGCCGAGGGCGTGGAGACCGGCAGCCAGCACGCCGCGGTGACCGCGATCGGCTGCCTGCACGGCCAGGGCTGGCGCTACGGCCGCCCGGTCGCCCTGTCCGAGCTGCTCCACGCGCTCACCCCGGTCGACGCGGCCCGCTGACCGGCCCGGCCGGCGCCGGGCCGAAGGTCCCGGACAGGACAGGGGGTTCGGCCCTGCTGGCGGTGCCCGGTCCACCACCAGGATGGTGTCAACAACCGACGGACACCATCCATACAGGAGTACAGACATGAAGCGACGGACGCTCGACCTGTTGTTCAGCATCGGTGGGCTGGGCCTCGCGGTCCTGCTGCTCGTCGTCGGCGTCGTCCTGACGACGAACGCCAACTTCGCCAACAAGTACGTGCACGACCAGCTCGCCGCCCAGCACATCAGCTTCACGCCGGCCGACAAGCTGAGCGACGAGGAGAAGAAGTCGGACTGCCTGCGCGAGTACGCCGGCAAGCGGCTCACCACGGGCAAGCAGGCCGAGTGCTACGCCAACGAGTACATCGGCCTGCACCTCAAGGCGATCGGCGGCGGCAAGACGTACGCCGACCTGGGCGCGCCGCAGACCGCGCTGCGCGAGCAGGTGGCCCAGGCCCAGCAGACCAACGCCGCCAACCTGGCCGACCTCCAGAAGCAGCTCGCCGACGTCACCGCCCAGCGGGAGACCGTGTTCAAGGGCGAGACGCTGCGCGGCCTGCTGCTCACCTCGTACGGCTTCAGCGAGTTCGGCCGCAAGGCCGAGCAGGGCGCCCTGGCCATGTACCTCGGCGCGGCGCTGCTCCTGCTGCTCTCGGTCGCCGGCCTGGTGCACGCCTTCCGCACCCCGGTCAGCGCGACCTTCGCCGCTCCGGAGCGGGAGCGGATCACCACCTGACCCGGCCCCCGATCGCCCCCGGTCTCCCGCACCCTCTCGGGAGACCGGGGGCGATCGCCGTTTCGCGCGCCGGCCGTGTGACACGGGCCGCAGAATCGGGCTTGACCCTCACGCAGCGGGAGGCGGGAGCCTTGGTCGCGGAAGGGAGGGAAACCATGGCGTACACGGTGGGTCAGGTGGCGCGGGCGGCCCGGGTGACGGTCCGGACGCTGCACCACTACGACGAGATCGGGCTGCTCTCGCCGAGCGGCCGCACCGCGGCGGGCTACCGCCGCTACGACGACGCGGACCTGGAGCGGTTGCAGCTGATCCGGGCCTACCGGGAGCTGGGGTTCCCGTTGGAGGAGATCGCCGAGATCCTCGACGACCCGGGCGGCGACCCGTTGCCGCACCTGCGCCGGCAGCACGAGCTGCTGACCGGGCGGATCGGGAAGCTGCGGGACATGGTCGCGGCGATCGAACTCGCGATGGAGGCGAGAAAGTTGAACATTCAGCTCACCCCGGAGGAGCGGTTCGAGGTGTTCGGGAACTTCGACCCGGACGAGCACGCCGAGGAGGCCGAGCGGCGCTGGGGCGGCACCGAGGCGTACCGGCAGTCGAGCGAGCGGGCCGCCCGCTACTCGAAGGACGACTGGCTGCGCAACAAGGCCGAGAACGAGGAGTGGGGGCGGCGGATCACCGCGCTCATGGAGTCGGGCGCGCCGGCCGACTCGGCGGAGGCCATGGCGCTGGCCGAGGAGCACCGGCAGCTCATCAGCCGGTGGTTCTACGACTGCTCGTACGAGATCCACACCGGGCTCGCGGACATGTACCTGGCCGACCCGCGGTTCACCGCGTACTACGAGAACATCCGGCCGGGGCTGGCGGCGTACCTGAACGAGGCGATCCACGCCAACGCGATCAGCCGGGCCTGATCCGCCCGGGGTGCCAGGATGGGCCGGACGGCTCACCCTCGGGAGGTCACGTTGTTCATCGTCGCCGGCACCCTCTACGTCGACCCGGCCCGGCGGGACGCCTACCTGGCCTCCTGCGTCGACGTCGTCCGGGCGGCCCGCTCGGCGCCGGGTTGCGTGGACTTCGCGGTCAGCGCGGACCTGGTCGAGCCGGGCCGGATCAACGTCTACGAGCGGTGGGAGTCCGACCAGCAACTGCTGGACTTCCGCGGCGCCGGCCCGGACGGGGAGCAGGCGGCGATGATCCTCGGCGCCGAGGTGCACAAGTTCCGCATCTCCGGCGTCGAGGCGCCGTGACGCGGGCGCCCGACCGGCCGGGCCGGGCGCCCGCGCGGCACGCGGCCGCTACAACACCAGGTCGAGCAGGAGTACGCCGGCGAAGCCGACCACCGAGATGATGGTCTCCATCACCGACCAGCTCTTGATGGTCTGCCCGACGGTCAACCCGAAGTACTCCTTCACCAGCCAGAAGCCGGCGTCGTTGACGTGCGAGAAGAACAGCGATCCGCAGCCGATGGCCAGCGCCAGCAGCGCCACCTCGGGGCCCTGGAGGGTGGCCGCGAGCGGCGACACGATGCCGGCGGCGGTGATCGTGGCGACGGTGGCCGAGCCGGTGGCCACCCGGATGCCGACGGCGACCAGCCAGCCCAGCAGCAGCGGCGACAGGTTCGCGCCCTTGGCGGCGTCCGCGACCATGTTGCCCACGCCGGCGTCGACGAGCACCTGCTTGAAGCCGCCGCCGGCCGCGACGATCAGCAGGATGCCGGCGATCGCCGGCAGCGAGCCGCCCAGGAAACCGGAGACCTGGCTGCGGCTGAACCCGGTCCGGTAGCCCAGGAAGATCATCGCGAAGATGACGCCGGCCAGCAGCGCGACGATCGGCGTGCCGATGATGTCGAGCGTCTTGCGGCCGGCGGTGCCCTCGGCCAGCGTCAGCTCGCCGATCGCGCGCAGCAGCATCAGCACCACGGGCAGCAGCACGGTGACCACGGCGGCCCACAGCGCGGGCTCGCGGCGGGCGCGGGGACCCACCGGCTCCTCGATCGGCGCGCCGGGGCGGCCGGCGCCCGGGTTGACCAGGTCGTCCTCGGTGACCAGGTCGCCGTCGGCGTCGAGCCGGCCCTCGCCGGGGCGGGTCGGCCGCCGCTCCCCGCCGACGGCGAGCGGCCGCCGGGTGGGCAGCAGCGCCTCGGGCGCGGTGGCCGGCACGTGCCGGGCGATGAAATTACCGAAGACCGGGCCGGCGATGATCACCGTGGGGATCGCGACGAGCAGGCCCAGGGCCAGGGTCTGGCCCAGGTTCGCGCCGAGCGCGTCGATCGCGACCAGCGGGCCGGGGTGCGGCGGCACCAGGCCGTGCAGCACCGACAGGCCCGCCAGCGCCGGGATGCCGATCTTCATGAGCGGCACGTCGACCCGGCGGGAGACCAGCAGCACGATCGGGACCAGCAGCACCACGCCGACCTCGAAGAAGAGCGGCAGCCCGATCAGCGCGGCCACGCCGGCCATGGCCCACGGCAGCGCGCCGCCGGAGACCCGGCCGACCACCCGTTCCACGATGCTGTCCGCGCCGCCGGACTCGGCGAGCAGGCCGCCGATCATCGCGCCGAGCGCGATCAGCAGGCCGACGCCGCCGACGGTCGAGCCGACCCCGCCGCTGAACGAGGTGACGATCTTGTCGGCGCTGACCCCGGCGACCACGCCGAGCACGGCCGCGCCGAGGATCAGCGCCAGGAACGGGTGCACCTTGCCCCAGCCGATCAGCACCACCACGGCGGCGATGCCGAGCACGGCGGCGATGACGAGCTGGGTGTTGCCGGCGTTCGTGAGCGGTTCCGCCGGTGCGGCGAGCAGTGTGACCACGGCAATCACGACCTTCGGTAGTCGTCCGTGCCTCCGGTACGGGCGATCACTGGGGAGGAGCGGTGGGTGGTGGTTCCGGCGGCAGGCTCGGCGCCAGCCGCCGCAGGGACGCGAACGTCGGGACGAGCGCGTCGTACAGCTCGGAGAAGAGCGGCAGCAGGGCCGCGTACGTGGCGGCGGAGGCGGGGTCCGGGCGGACCGTCTCCTCGATGCGGACCAGGTCGGCGGCGACCTCGATCGACTCGATCAGGCCGAGCGCCTGCATGCCGAGCAGCGCGGCCCCGAAGCTGGAGCCCTCGTGCCCGGCCGGGAAACGCACCGGCATGCCGAGCGCGTCGGCGAGGATCTGCCGCCACAGCGGGCTGCGGGCGAAGCCGCCGCTGGCGCGGATCTCGCGTACCTCGTTGCCGGCGGCCCGCACCGAGGCGAGGACGAGGGCGAGCTGCTGGCAGACCCCCTCCAGCGCGGCCCGGACCAGGTGGGCCCGGCCGTGCCCGTGGGTCAGCCCCACGTACGCGCCGCGGGGCAGCGCGCTCCAGTGCGGCGCCCGCTCGCTGAGCAGGTACGGCAACATGATCAGCCCGCCGGAGCCGACCGGCGCCCGGGCGGCCAGGTCGAGCAGCTCCTCCTCGGCGTGCTCGCCCAGCTCGGGGGCGAGCGCCTCGTTGGCCCACTGGAGGACGATCCCGCCGTTGTTGATCGCCCCGCCGACCACCCAGCGGTGCTCGGTCAGCGCGTAGCAGAAGACGCCGCCGAGCGGGTCGACGCCGGGGCGTTCCACCATCACCCGCATGGCCCCGCTGGTGCCGATGGAGCAGGCCACCTCGCCGGGATGCACCGCGCCGAGCCCCAGGTTCGCCAGCGGCCCGTCGCCGGCGCCCACGACCAGCGGGGTGCCGGCGGGCAGGCCGGTGGCCCGCGCCGCCTCGGCGGTGAGCCCGGGCAGCACGTGGGTGGTGGGGACGAGCTGCGGAAGCTGCTGCTCGGTGATCCCCGCGATGCCGAGCGCCTCGGGGTCCCAGGCGAGCCGGTGGATGTTCATGAGGCCGGTGGCGGAGGCGACCGAGTGGTCGATGACCAGCGCCTCGGCCAGCCGCAGCAGCACGTACTCCTTGATGCCGACCCAGTGCGCGACACGCTCGTGCAGCTTCGGCTGCTGCTCGGCGAACCAGACCAGCTTGGGCAGCGGCGCCATCGGGTGCACGGGCGTGCCGGTGCGCCGGTGCAGGGCCAGCCCGGCGGGGACGGCGCGCAGCCGCTCGGCCTGGGCGGCGGCCCGGGAGTCGGCCCAGGTGACCGAGGGGGTGAGCGGGGCGCCGCCGGCGTCGAGCCCGATGAGGCTGTGCATCGCGGTGCTGAACGACAGGCCGGCGACCGGCCGGCCCAGCTCCGCGATCACCGCACGGATCGAGCCCACCACCGCGTCGAAGATCAGTGCCGGGTCCTGCTCGGCGTAGCCGGGGTGCGGCTCCTCCAGCGGATAGCCGATCGAGTGCGTGGCGAGCTGCCGGCCGCCGGTGTCGTACGCGACCGCCTTGGTGCTGGTGGTGCCGAGGTCCACCCCCACCACGACGGCCGGGTCACCCACCGGTGCACCTCCTCGCGTCCGGCGGGGGTCGCGGCGCGTCCCGCCCTGCCGCTGACGTTACCGAGCCACCCAGGCCGCCGCACGGCGAAAGCCGCGAGGCCGGACGACGGTGATCGTCTATCTCCGGGGCGAGAATGCCAATAGCGTCGTCGAGGTCTCTGGCGTTACAGGAAACAGCGTTTTCTTATTGCGGGAATTCGATCCAAGCCGACGGTCCCGCCGTTAAGGAGTGGAACGGACGCCGCGGGGCCACGCGCGGTCGTCCCGCGCCAATACGCTCGCCAGGCATTGCCAGTTGCGCATCTATCGATGGACGGGGTGCCTGTGAGACAGCGCAAGGGACTGCGGCGAAGACTCGCCGTCGTGGTCGCCGCGACGGTGGCCGCACAAGGAATGCTCTTCGCCACGGAGGCGTCGGCGGGGGAGACGCCGCTGTGGCAGGTGGAGGTCGCGAAGATCCCCACCGCGAAGTACACCCGCGACGCCAAGGTGTACGTCAGCGAGGCCACCCAGGCCCTGCGCCCGTACGTGGGGGACGGCCTGGGCGACAGCCGGATCGGCCCGGTGCTCGCCGACGTCGACAGCCGGTACTTCGACGGCGCCCGGCTCAAGAGCGCCGGCGACGGCGAGGCGGCGTTCGACAACCTGGAACACCTGGAGTCGTTCCTCAAGAGCCGGCTCACCGGCGCCAGCCCACCCAACGGCGAGGCCGAGCAGGCGCACGTGGCCGCCCTGGTGGAGACGCTGTCCGGCGTGCGGCTGCTCGCCGACGCGGCGATCCAGGACGCCGAGGCCACGATCGGCCCGTTCCGGGCCAGCCCGCCTCCGGCGCCCGCGCCGGAGGGCCTCGCCGAAGCGTTCGCCGACCTGGCGGCCGCCCGAGTCAACCTGGCCAAGGCCGACGAGATGCTGGCGAAGGCCAACCCGGAGCCGGCGACGATCCAGGCCGCCGACGCCTGGCGCAACGGCTTCGCCGTGCTCACCCGGCTCGGCATCACCTACGACGGCGACCACGACCGGGACGGCGTCATCGACGTCGTCGAGTTGCGCTTCGGCTCCAGCCCGCTGCTGGTCGACTCCGACGGCGACGGCCTGACCGACCGGTACGAGATCACCGAGCTGGCGGGGTGGACGCGGCCCAACGCGTACGACACGGACCAGGACGCGACCGCCGACGGCAACGAGGACGTCGACGTCGACGGCCTGACCAACCTCGACGAGCAGCGGATCGGCACCTCGCCCACCGACCCGGACACCGACGGCGACGGCGTGAACGACGGTGACGAGGTGGCCCGCGGGAGCGACCCGCTCGTCTTCGACCAGCCGCGCGCGCCGCCGGTAGCCGGGGACCCGGCGCCGATCACGCCGATGCCCACCGACACCGACACCGACGGCGACGGCCTGATCGACCTCGCCGAGGACGAGGAACTCACCGACGTCGCCAACGTGGACACCGACGGCGACGGGCTCTCCGACGGCGCCGAGGTCGACGAGCACCTGACCTCCCCGGTCAAGGCGGACACCGACGGGGACGGGCTGCGCGACGACTACGAGGTGGCCCACGCCGAGGACCAGGGCCTCGACCCGGGCCGGCCGGACGAGCAGATCAGCAAGTGGACGTACGTCAGCGACTTCCTGCTCGGCATGTTCGCCGGCGACTTCGCGCCAAAGGACTCGATGGCGTGGCTGGCCGGCAACCTCTGCTCCGGCGGCCTGAGCTTCATCCCGGTCGTCGGCTGGGTGCTCGGCGGCCTGGCGGACATCCGCGACACCGTCGCCGCCCTGATCCACGGCGACTGGGTCGGCGCCGGGCTCAGCATTCTCGGCCTCGTCCCGTACGCCGGCGACGCGGTCGCAATCCCCGGCAAGGCCGCCAAGTTCGCCCTCAAGTACGTGCACCGCATCGAGGCGGTCGTCCGCTTCGTGGCCCGCTACGACAAGATCCCGGATTTCGTCAAGGAAACCGCGTTCGCGCTGATCCTGGGCACCGACTGGACTGCGCTGGTCGGCGACGGGTCCGGTTTCCAGGCGCTGGCCGGGCCGCGGTTCTCCAAGGCGGGCCTGACCCGGCTCGCCCGGGGCGACCGGACCGACATCCGGCGTCTCGCCCGGGCCATGTACTCGCCCAACCACATCGACGGCCCGCGGGTGCCGTTCCAGTACAGCGGCTACAAGGGCGAGGAGTACCTGGCCAACGTGCTGCTCGGCAACACCACCGGGACCCGCCAGTACGAGGTGCCCACGGTGGGCTACCCGACGCCGCGGTCCAAGAAGCGCAAGATCGACTATGCCGAGCAGACGCCGAACGGCATCGTGGCGCACGAGGTGAAGACCGGCACCTCCAACTACGGTGACGAGGTCACCCAGTGCCAGAAGGACGCCTGGATCCTGAAGAACCAGGCGACCCACCAGAAGCCGGTCGTCGACATCGTCTGGCACTTCTTCCCGCACGGCCGGTACAACAGCCTGGGGCCGTCGCAGGACCTGCTCGACTGCCTCGTGCAGAACGGAATCAAGTTCACCATCCACGCGCCGGACGTGTGACCGGGAGGTCGGGAGTGGGACGCCGGAAGACGAGCGCCGCGGAACGGGCCGAGCAGGCCAGGGAGGCCGAGGAGTACCTCCGCCGCTACCTGGCCGAGGCGGCGCCCCGCCTGCGCTGGCTGCGCGAGGAGGCCGCCCGGTCCGGCGGACCCGCTCCCGACCGTCTCGACCACAGCCGGGACAGCCTCGTCCCGCTGTGGACCTGGGCGATGGACCGGTTCGAGGAACGGTCCCCCGACCAACCGCTGGACCGGGTCGAGGAGGGCCTCGGGCGGTACTTCGTGCCGCGCGGGGCCACCCTGCCGATCTGGTACGGCCGCCGCGCGGTGCAGGCGCCGCACTTCTGGTCGGACGACACCCTCGCCCTGCTCGACGCGCTCGTGTACTACCTGGCCGAGTGCCTGCTGCGCGCCAACCCGGAGGCGCGCTGGGCGGTGTTCCACTCCGACTGGCGCAACCACATCGACGAGAACCAGCCGGTGCTCACCGGCTTCGGCGAGCCCGTCGACCTGCTGTTGCCGGCCATGAATCTCGCCGGTCGGGTACACCGCCGGCTGCATCCCGAGCAGGCCCGGGCGACCGGGCTGCCGGTGGCCGCGCCGCCGGACCTGCGGGACTGGTTCGACGAGATCACCGCCCGGGCCACGCCGACCGGGGCGCCGCCCCAGGAGTGAGCGCGCCGCCGGCGCGGACCGCGAACCGACGCAGGCGATTCCGCCTAACGTGTCGCGCAATCACCCGTTTGGTCAAATTGGTGACTAGCGCGTGTCTTGCCACCCCTGCGCCGCCGTTGACATGAATGACACCCCGATTGGTGGGCTCGCGCGGCGGAGGAGTCGGCGTGGCGATGACTGATTCGACGGGTTCCACATGGCGCTACCGGTGGGCGCACCGGCAGAACGACAGGCGGCAGCGGGCCTTCCGTCTGGCCGACGAGGCGTGGCGACGCCGCGACGACGAGCTGCGGCGGCTGCGTACCCTCGCCGGGTCCTTCCACGGCTCGGTCGAGGCCGGCGCCGGCCTGCCCGTGGAGCTGGCCCCCGGTGAGGTGGTCTTCTGGACCCTGCCGGCCGCGCAACTGGTCGAGGTCCGGCACACCGCCGTGCTGCCGGCCCCCGAGCTGACCGTCGACCCGGAACCGCCGGTGGTGCGCCCGCGCCGCCCCGAAGGCGTGAAGGTCGTCGACGCCGGGCTCGCCGTGCTCACCAACCGGCGGCTCGTGCTGCTCGGCGGCCGGGGCCGGCGCGACTGGACGTACGGGCGGATGACCGGCCTGTCCCACGACCCCGGGGCCCCGGTCACGCTGATCCAGGTCCTCGACCGGCGGCGTACCTCAGGTCTCCTGCTGCCCACCGGCGCGGTGGCCGACTTCCGGTTCAAGCTCACGCTGGCCTTCGCCGACGCGATCGAGCAGCGCGCCGCGGTCGTCGCCCAGCTCGACGAGTTGATCGCGGAGCACGAGGCGGTGCGGCCCGCCCGCCCGGCGGTGCTCACCCCCGCGCAGGCCCGGGTCTCCGCGCTGCTGCCCGGCGGCCGGCGGACCGTGGCGGTCGGTGCGGCCCTCGCGCTGATCGTGCCGGCGATGCTCTTCGAGTCCGACCCGCCGGTGCGCCCCGGCTCGGATGTCGCCTCCGCCGCCACCCCGGCGGCCACCGCCACCGCCACTCCCGCGCCCCCGCCGATCGCGCCCGCCGTCCAGGTCAAGCCCCGCCCCACGCCGCAGCGCACCCGGACCGCGCCGACCACCGCGCCGTCCCGGAGCGCCGCGCCGCAGCCGGCCGCCGAACGCCGCTGCGGCGCCCCGGCCAACCCCTACGGGTACGACTTCTGCGGCGGCCAACGGATCCGCAAGCCGGCCGCCGGGATCTGCGACTGGTTCGAGTGCGCGCCCGGCTTCTGGTCCGGGCGTGGCTGGCTGGTGCAGTGCCGCGACGGCGCGGTCAGCCTGACCGGCGGGCAGCGCGAGTCGTGCGCCGCCAACCAGGGCTACCGGCGGACCTTCTGGACCTGACCGCTCAGCCGCGCCGGGCGCAGCGGGAGCAGGCCGGCGAGGACCAGGGCCGCGCCCACCGGCAGCAGGTCCAGGTTCACCGCGATCGCCACGAACCCGACAAGCACCAGCACCGGCGCCCACACCGGCAGCAGCCGCGCCGCGGCGACCCGGTACAGCAGCACCAGCAGGCCCAGCTCGAACAGCGCCGGCCCGCCGAGCAGCACCGCGCCGGGCGTCTCCACCGCGTCGGCGAAGCGCGGGAACAGGTCGCCGAGGATCACCCACACGAAGGCGGCCGCACCGACCAGGCCGGCCAGCGCGGCCGCGTCGTCCACCGCCCGCAGCCGGGTCGAGCGGGTACGCAGCACGCCGTGCAACCCGACGATCAGCGCGGCGAAGCCGAGGATGCCCAGCAGGAACAGGGTGTGCCCGGTGTTCCACGCCCAGGCGCCCTTGTCGCTGTGCCCGTCGAGGCGGTCGATCAGGCGGAGCAGGCCGTAGCCGAGGAGCAGCAGCGACGCGGCCACGGCCACCGGCCGCAACCAGGGGTACGCGGGACGGGTCCGGATATCGGTGAGGGTCATGGCGTCAGCCTTCTCGGCGGACCGGCCGGGGACATCCGGGTGGGACCCTCACCCACCCCGGATTAACCGTTCGCGTCCCTCAGGGGCGCGCGGCTAGCGTCCGGCACGTGTCCCGCACCGTGACCCTGATCCTGGTCGACGCCGCCGACCGGCCGCTCGGCGCCCTGCCCCCGTACGACGTGCCCGAGCCGTGGTGGCAGCAGGTCGGCTCGATCGTCGACGAGGCCCGCCGCCGCTACGGCGTCGACGTGGCCGTGCTGCGGCTGCTCGCCGGCGACCGCCCCGAGCCGCCCGGCGGCCACGTCGCCTACCTGGGCCAGGTCACCGCCCCACCCGCCGTGCCCCTGACCCCGGCGCCTGTCGACCTGACACCGCACCCGCTGCGCGCCCCGTACGCCGAGCCCGGCGGCCCGGCCCGCAGCGTCGCCTGGGCCACCGGTGAGCTGCGCCGCCTCGGCCGTCCGGTGACCGCCGTGGCGCCGCACCGCACCTGGAACCTGTCCGCGATCTGGCGGCTCGACGGTCCGGCCGGCAGCGCCTGGCTCAAGCAGGTGCCCCCGTTCTTCCGCCACGAGGCGGCCGTGCTGCGCTGGCTCGGCGCCACCGCGCCCGCGACCGCCCCCACCCTGCTCGCCGCCGACGACACCGGCCGGATGCTGCTGGACCACGTGCCCGGCGAGGACCGCTACGGCGCCGACGAGGCGGAGCGGGCGGCCGTCGCCGCCGAGCACCACGCCGTGCAACTCCGCGCCGCCGGCGACACGGCCGGGCTGGTCGCGGCCGGCGTACCCGATCTGCGCGGGCCGGCGCTGGCCGGCTGGATCCGCGACCGGCTGGCCCCGCACGACACGGCCGTGGCCGCCGACCTGCTCGCCGGCCTCGACGACCGGCTCGACCAGGTCCGCGACTGCGGCCTGCCCGACACCCTCGTGCACGGCGACCTGCACCCGGGCAACGTGCGCGGCGACGGCACCCGACGGGTGGTCATCGACTGGGGTGACGCGTTCGTGGGCCACCCCGCCTTCGACATCCTGCGCCTCACCGAGACCCTCGACCCTGGCGTGGCCGCCCGGCTGCTCGACGCCTGGGCCGCCCGCTGGCGGGCCGACGTGCCGGGCAGCGACCCGGAACGCGCCGTGAAGCTGCTCGGCCCCGTCGCCCACCTGCGGATGGCCGCCGTCTACGCGATGTTCCTCGCCGGCATCGAGCCCAGCGAGCACGCCTATCACGTGCGCGACGTGCCGGCCTGCCTGGAACGGGCCGCCGCCGCGGCCTGACGCACCGGGATCCACAGCTCGGCGTCGGCGGTCCTCCCGTCCGCCGACACCCGCACCTTCGAGATCTCCGGGCCCGGGCGGCTCTCGTACGGGTTGGACGGGAACCACTGGGTGAACACGTCCCGCCACAGGTGCTGCACCGCCTGCGGGAACTCGCCCGACACGGTGAACACCGCCCAGGAACCGGCCGTCACGGGCAGGCGGTCCAGGTCCTCCGGCACGTCCGCGCCGGTCACCACCCCGTGCCAGTAGTCCAGCTCGGTGCCCTCGGCCCGGGAGCCGGCCAGGTCGTCGCTGACGTTCACGATGCCGCCCGGCTCCTGGTCGGACAGCGCCTCGATCCGGCGTACCGTCTCCGGGTCCAGGCCCTTGATGAACGCCACGATGTGCGGGTTCATCCCCTCGTGGACGAGCGGCACCCGGGCCTTCACCCCGGCGAGCTGGAAGGCGTTCTTGGTCACGATCCGGTAGTCCATGCTGGTGCTCCCTTCGACGACGAGCCGGAAGGACATCCGGGGCTGCGACCGCAGCACCGCCCCGGTGCGCCGGGCCTCGGCCGGGCCGACCCCGTGCACCGCGCGGAACGCCCGGGCGAACGCCTCGTTCGAGCCGTACCCCCAGCGGACCGCCACGTCGAGCAGCGACGCCTCGCCGGTCAGCACCTCGGCGCCGGCCACGGTGAGCCGGCGCCGGCGCACGTACTCCGACAGCGGCATCCCGGCCAGGGCCGAGAAGAGCCGCCGGAAGTGGTGCTCCGACGTGCAGGCGATCCGGGCCAGCCCGGCCACGTCGAGCGGTTGGTCGAGGTGGCGTTCGAGATGGTCCATGGCCTGGTTGAGCCGCTCCAGCACCCGGTGCTCCTTCCGTTGACGCCCTCGACGCTAGGCATCCAGGTTCCGCTCGACCCGACCCCGCCGGACCGGGTCCGGTCGGGTCGAAACGGCCCGGCGCCCGCTGGCTAGGCCCACGGCCGCAGCTTCTCCGGGTTGCGGACCACCCAGATCCGCGTGACGCGCCCGTCGGCGATGTCGAACGAGGCCACGGTCTCGACGACGCCGGCACGCCGGGCCACCAGGCCCGGCACGCCGTTGACCGTCCGCTCCAGGAGTTCGAGCCCCGGAGCCCGCTCGGCGATGGCGACCATGTACCGGGCGATGAGCGCGCCGCCCTCGACCGGGTGCAGGGCGGTGCCCGCCATGCCGCCGCCGTCGGCGGTCATCACGGCGGCCGGGTTGAGGAGGGCGACGAGGGCGGCGATGTCCCTGCTCTCCCATGCCTCCTTGACGTGCCGCACCACGTCGGCCTGCCCGGCCGCCGGCACCGGGGCCGGCGCGACCGTCACCCGCCGCCGGGCCGAGGCCGCCAGCTGCTTGCAGGCCGCGGGGGTCCGCTCGAGAACGCCGGCGATCTCGGCGAACGGGTACCGGAAGACCTCGTGCAGCACGAACGCCACCCGCTCGGCGGGCGTCATCGACTCCAGGACGACGAGGAACGCCATGGACACCGACTCGTCCAGGACGATCTGGTCGGCGGGGTCCGCGTGGACGGAGGAGGCCCCGGGGTCCCCCTCGGTGCGGTCGGGCAGCGGCTCGGGCAGCCACGCGCCGACGTAGCGTTCCCGGCGGGCCCGCGCGGAGCCGAGCAGGTCCAGGCAGATGCGGCTGGTCACCGTCGTCAGCCACGCGCCAGGGGACCGGATCTCCTCCCGCCGGCTGCGCGGCAGCGCGTACCAGCGGGCGTAGGCATCCTGTACGGCGTCCTCGGCCTCGCTGACCGAACCGAGCAACCGGTAGGCGACGTTGATCAGTTGGCGTCGCTCGCCGGCGATCCCATCCGCGCTGGTCGCGACAGTCCCCACGCTTCCGGCCGCCCCCTCGCCTTACCTTTCGCAGGCCCGCGTCGTCGGGTCGGTGAGACCTTATCGACCTACCGCCCGAGGGCGGACAAGGGGAGTGACATGGCCACTCAGGTGACGGCGACAGCACCCCGCAGCTCCACGTTCCTGCGCATCGCGATCGCCCTCCAGACCCTGACCATCTTCGGTCAGGCGATCTCCGCCGGACTGCTGCTGACCTCCTCCTACGGGGAGACGCTGCACAGCGTCGGAGCCCGTGTCATGTACGGGGCGTCGATGCTCTACGTGCTCGCGGCCGTGCTGGCGTGGAAGCCGGGCGGCGGCTCGCCCCGGCCGGTCTGGCACGCGTCCGGGTTCCTCGTGCTCGCCTCGGTCCAGGTCGTCCTGGGCATCGCGCACGTCCCGTCGGTCCACCTGCCGCTGGGTGTCCTGATGTTCGGCCTGAGCGTGCTGGCGCTGGACCGGCGCTGAGGCCCCTGGTCGCTGGCGCAGGCGCCGCATCATCCCAGCGCGACACGCGACGTCACTGGTCCAGCCAGAGCAGGCCGATGTTATAGCATCGGTGCTATGGCCTGGGTAGCGTGGAGCTCGAACCAGAAATCCGTAGCTGGTTGGAGGAGCTGCCGACTGCAGAGTTCGCGAGAGCCGCCTTCTACATCGATCTTCTCGCCGACCGGGGCCCGCTGCTGAGTGAGCCGCACACGCGGCAACTCGACGGCAAGCTCCGGGAACTGCGCTTCTACCTGGAGCGCGCGGCAATCAGAATCACGTACTGGATAGCCTCCGAGCGGAGATCATCCTGCTGACGGTTTTCCGCAAGACGCGGATGCGGGAAGACCGGGAGATCGAGCGGGCGCGCCGGGCTCTGGAGCGGTGCGTGGCGGAGCGGCACGCCGTGGTCGAGGGGGCAGAGTGATGACGGATCGGGTGGACTGGAACGACCTGCGCCAGCGGCGGATGGCCGAGCCGGGGGCGGACGAGGCGTACGCGGCCGCGCGGTTGGCGTTCGAGCTCGGTCAAACGGTCCGGGACCTGCGGGAACGCATCGGCTGGAGCCAGACGCAGCTCGCGCGTGCGGCCGGCATGACCCAGTCGGCCGTGGCCCGCTTCGAGGCCGGTGGCACCGTACCCACGCTCGTCGTCCTCGAACGACTCGCCCGGGCGTTGGACATGCGACTCGACGTCCGGTTCTCGCCGGTCGCCGACGCCGCCTGACATCGGGTACGTCCCGGCCGTTGGCGCGGGTGTCGCATCATGGCGTCGTGATCATGCGGAGGCGGCGCCACAAGAAGAAGGACCGGGACTGGTGCAACTGCGATCTTCCCGACTGTGACGGCCCGGCCTGCTGCGACCTCGGCCTCTTCTCCCTGCTGCTGACCGTCGGCTCGGTGGCCGCCGGCGTGGTGCGCGGCCCCGCCGTGGACCGCGCCGGCCGCGCCGCCATCCTCGGCTACCGCCGCTGGCTGTCGCACCGCTGGCCCGCCCAGTGCCGCTACACCCCCACCTGCAGCACGTACGGCCTGGCAGCGGTGGAGAAGTACGGCCTCGCGGTGGGCGGGCGCCTGGCCGCCGACCGGGTCCGCCGCTGCCGGCCGGACGTCCCGCGCGGCACCCACGACCCGCTGCGCTGACGCCTCAGCCCACCACCGTCGGCCCGCCGAACACGACCGGGATGCCGGGGGAGTGGAGCACGCTCACCGGCGGCCCGGCCGGCGGCGGCAACCCGGCGGCGGTGACCAGCTCGTCGTCGAGGTGCAGGAGCTCGGCCCGGTGCAGCGGCCACTGTGGATGCCAGTTCGGCAGGTGCAGGGTGCGCCCGTACGCCCGGGTGTGCAGACCCCAGCGGGCGGTCAGGAAATGCTCCAGCGGGGTCGGATCGACGATCAGTTCCCCGACCCGGACCGCCATCCGGCTCGACGCCCCGGCCGGGCCGGGCCAGCGCCGCCGGCAGCGGTAGGTGAGGCGGTCACCGTCCCGGTCCAGCCGCATCGCCGACCACTTGTACGGCAGCCGCAGGCTCAGCTGCGCCACAAGCACCGGCACCAGCCGGGAGGCGTCCAACGAGCGGAACACCACGGCCCGCCGCCCGGTGCCGTCGACCGAGTAGAGCCGCACGTTGGTCTCCCAGAACGTGCCGAAGTACGGCACCCCCGGTCCTCGCCCGAGACCCAGCCCGACCATCCGGAAACCGATCAGCCCGACGTAGCTGAGCCCGTCGAAGGTGTCGGGGCGGGTGCCGGCGGGCAGCAGCGGCGCGACCACCTCCGACGCGACCGCCCAGTGCAGGAAGGTGAGGTCCTGCCAGCGCTGCCGCAGCCACGCGCGCGGGAACGCCCGGACGGGCGCGCAGTCGACCGGCTCGATGTCCACGGCTCCATCGTGCCCCGGTGCGGCGGTCATTCGAGGAACGCCAGCAGGTGCCGCAGCGTCTCGTCGGGCGCCTCCTCGGGCAGGAAGTGCCCGGCCGCGACCGGCCCGCCCTCGACCTGATCCGCCCAGGCCCGCCACACCTCAAGCGGCCGGTACCAGGTCGCCACCGGGCCGGCGTGCCCCCACAGCGCCAGCACCGGGCAGCCGATCCGCCGCCGGCCCCGATCCGCGCGATCGTGCTCGTAGTCCAGCGTTGCCGCCGCCCGGTACTGCTCGCAGATCGCGTGGACGCCCTCCGGCCTGCGGAACTGCGCCACGTACTCGGCCCGCACCGCCGCGGGAAAGGCGTCCGTCACCTCCGACAGGTCGTCCAGCATGTGCGCGACGATGACCTCCGGCACCCCGGCGACCAGCCGCTCCGGCACCGGCTCCGGCGCGGCCAGGAACGACCAGAGCCAGAACCCGAGGCTGAAGGCCATGTCGGCCCGGTCGAAGGCGTCGCCGGTGGGCACGATGTCGAGCACCGCGAGGCGGCTCACCGCGTCGGGATGGTCCAGTGCCATCCGGTACGCGCACCGCCCGCCCCGGTCGTGCCCCACGACCGCGAACCGGTCGTAGCCCAGCAGCCGCATGACCTCCACCTGCTCGGCGGCCACCCGCCGCATGCTGTACGGGGCGTGGTCCGGCGCGCTGGGCGGCGCACCGCTGCCGCCGAAACCGCGCAGGTCCGTGGCGACCACGGTGAACCGCTCCGCGAGCCGGGGCGCGACCCGGTGCCACATGAGGTGCGTCTCGGGCATGCCGTGCAGCAGCAGGACCGGCGGCCCGTCACCACCCCGCCGCCCGTGGATCGTCGTGTCGCTGGTGACGATGTCCAGCTCCGCGAAGCCGTCGAACACCCGATGCCGCCTCCTCGTCGGGCCCCGCGCGGACCCGCCCGGTTCAACGACCGGGAACCGGTGGCAGTGCGGCGGCCCGGCGCGCGATGCGCCGGGCCGCCGCCGGACCGGTGTTGCCGCACCGGGTCCAGAGGCCGGCCGGGAAGCGGGGATGCCTCACTCCGGCCGGTGGCAGACCGCCTCGACGTTGTTGCCGTCCGGGTCGCGGACGAACGCCCCGAAGTAGCCCTGGTGGTATTCCGGCCACTCGCGCGGCGCGTGCAGCACCTCCGCGCCGGCCGCCACCGCCGCGTCGTGGAACGCCCGCACGGCCGCCCGGTCCGGGGCGGTGAAGGCGATGTGCGACTCGAGCGGCCCGCCGGCCTCGGCGGGCGCGGGCACCAGCCAGAAGTCGGGACTGTCGACGCCGTAGCCGATCGGGCCAGGCTCCATGATCCGCCTGCCGCCCAGCGGGGCGAGCACCGCGTCGTAGAAGGCGGCGCTGGCCGGCAGGTCGCGCACCATGACAGAGAAGTGGTCGAGCACAACGCCTCCCGCGATCGTCGTTGACCGCGCCAGGCTACGAGCGGGCTACGACACTTCCTCGGCCTCGTAGTACTGCGCGTACCACCGGGACTGTTCCTCGACGCTGAACGCCGCCACGTCCGCCGGATCGACGATCGACAGGTACGCCAGCACCTCCCCGGCCTCCGCCGTGCCGAGCGCACGCAGGTGGTCGAGGGTCCGCTCCCGGCCCGCGCCGCACAGCAGTTGCCACTCCACCGAGCAGGCGGCGTCGAAGCTGGAGTGCTTCGCCCGCCAGATCAGCGGCACGTCGGCCAGGTCGCCGTGCAGGAACAGCTGCACGCAGCCGAGATGGATGAGCGCGCTGTCGTTGTGCACGCCCAGCGCGGTCTGCTCGCGGAGCAGGGCGCGCACCGGTTCGAGATCCGCCGGGCGCAGGCCGTGCCGGCGGTACCACTCGTCCTCGTCCATCCCGCCATCGTGCCGGCCCGCACAAGTGCTGGCGAACGTCGTATCGGGCTGCTGGGATGGGCCCATGGGGGAGTCCGACGCGCGGCGCACCGTCGAGGCGGTGTGGCGGATGGAGGCCGGCCGGGTGGTCGCCGGCATCGCGGCGCTGGTCCGCGACGTCGGCCAGGCCGAGGAACTGGCCCAGGACGCGCTTGTCGCCGCACTGGAGCAGTGGCCGCGCGACGGTGTGCCGGCCAACCCCGGGGCGTGGCTGACGACCGTCGGCAAGCGCCGGGCCATCGACATGTTGCGCCGCAGGCAGACCCAGCAGCGTACGCTCGTCGAGCTCGGCCGGGACCTCGACGGGCAGGTCACCCCCGAGGTCGACGCCGCGCTGGACGAGCACATCGAGGACGACCTGCTGCGGCTGATCTTCGTGGCCTGCCACCCGATCCTGTCGCCGATCGCCCGCGCCGCGCTCACCCTGCGGCTGCTCGGCGGCCTCACCACCGGTGAGATCGCCCGCGCCTTCCTCACCACCGAACCCACGGTCGGGCAGCGGATCACCCGGGCCAAGCAGACCCTCGCCGCCGCGAAGATCCCCTTCGAGGTGCCCGGCCCGGCCGAGGCCGCCGAACGCCTCGACTCGGTCCTGGAGGTCGTCTACCTGATCTTCAACGAGGGCTACTCGGCCACCGCGGGCGACGACTGGATGCGCCCTGCCCTCTGCCAGGAGGCGCTGCGCCTGGCGCGGCTGCTGCAGGGGCTCATGCCCGACGAGCCCGAGGCGCACGGGCTGGCCGCGCTGCTGGAGATCCAGGCGTCGCGCACCCGCGCCCGCACCGCCCCCGACGGCACGCCGATCCTCCTCAACGACCAGGACCGCAGCCGCTGGGACCAGTTGCTCATCCGGCGCGGCCTCGCCGCCCTCGACCGGGCCCGCACCGACCACCCCGGCCCGTACACCCTCCAGGCCGAGATCGCGGCCTGTCACGCGCGGGCGCGTACCCCGGATGAGACCGACTGGGCGCGGATCGCGGCCCTCTACGCGGAGCTGGCCCGGCTCGTGCCCTCGCCCGTGGTGGAGCTGAACCGGGCCGTCGCCGTCGCCCAGGCCGACGGGCCCGCCGCCGGCCTCGAACTCGTCCGGGAGTTGGAGTCCGAGCCGGCGCTGGCCGGCTACCACCTGCTGCCCAGCGTCGTGGGCGACCTGCTCGTCAAGCTGGGCCGGCACGCGGAGGCGCGGGCCGAGTTCGAGCGGGCGGCGTCGCTCACCGGCAACGCCCGCGAGCGGGCCCTGCTGCTCGACCGGGCCGCTGCCTGCGGCCCGTAAAAATCTTGAAGACCCATGTCGGATCCGGGCCACCCCGATCGACGCGTCAGCGAGAACCGATGACGAGGAGATCGAGATGACAGGTACGACGCTCACCCAGGCCGGGACCACACGGGGTGTCTCGACCGCCACCCTGCTCACGGCCGGCGCCGCCGCCGGGCCGCTGTTCCTCGGGCTGGGCCTCGCCCAGGCGTTCACCCGGGACGGCTTCGACCTGAGCCGGCAGCCGCTCAGCCTGCTCGCCCTCGGCGAGCACGGCTGGATCCAGATCGCCAACTTCGTCGTCTCCGGGCTGCTGGCCCTCGCCGGGGCGGCCGGCTTCCGGCGGGCGCTGCGCGGCGGACCGGCCGCCACGTGGGGGCCGGCGCTGGTGGCGGTGCTCGGCGTGGGGCTGATCGTCGCCGGGGTGCTCCGCGCCGACCCGAGCATGGGCTGGCCGGCCGGCGCGCCGGAGGGCAACCCCGAGACGATGAGCTGGCACTCCTACGGCCACGGGGTCGGCGCGATGCTCTCCTTCGGCTCGCTCACCGTCGCCTGCCTGGTCTTCGCCCGCCGCTTCGGCCGGGTGGGCGCGCTGGCGTCGGTCCTCGTCGCCCTGGCGACGGTCGCCGTCATGGCCTGGCCCGACCAGGACAGCATCAGCGTCCGGATGGTGCTCGGCTCGGCCCTGGTCTTCGGCTGGCTCACCGCGGTTTCCCTGCACACGATCACCGAGAGGAAGCACTGAGATGCGTTACATGCTGATGCACAAGCTGGACGAGGCGGTTCCCGGCAACTTCGAGCCGTCGCCGGAGTTCCTGAAGCGGATGGGCGCCTACATGGAGGAGGTCTCCAGGGCGGGGATCCTGCTGGCCGCCGAGGGGCTCTGCAAGAGCAGCGACGAGTCGGCGCGGATCACCGCGACCAAGGGGAAGAAGACCGTCACCGACGGGCCGTTCACCGAGACCAAGGAGCTGATCGCCGGGTTCGGGCTGATCGAGGTCCGGTCGAAGGAGGAGGCGGTCGAGTGGGCGAAGCGGTTCGTCGACGTCTTCACCGAGAGCGGGCTCGACGTCGAGGTCGACGTGCGGCGGGTGAGCGAGGGGCCGCACGAGGGCTGACGGCACCTCCCGGCGCCCGGCGGTCACACCGCCGGGCGCCGTGCCGTCCCCCCGGCATGAGAGCACTCGTACGTGGGACGGTCGCGCTGCTCGGCGTGGCCTCGCTGGTCGTCGGGGTGTGGGCGCTGGCCCGGGCGGACTCGTTCAGCTCGGCGGTGGGGTTCCCGCCGCACGAGCACTTCGTGCACGACGTCGGGGCGTTCCAGCTCGGCATCGGCGCCACCTTGCTGCTGGCGCTCATCTGGGCTGACGCCCTGGCGGTAGCCCTGGCCGGTTACGTCGTCGGCGCGGCGGCGCACACCGTGTCGCACGTGGTCGACGCCGACCTGGGCGGCAGCGCGGCCCAGACCTGGCTGGTCGGGCTGTCGGCGCTCCTGGCCCTGGCCGCGCTGGCGGCCCGGCTGCGCCAGCTCGGCTGGGTCGTCGGGTACGTCGACAGCGCCCCGGCCCCCGCGTGGGCCCCGCTGGTGCGCCAGAAGACCGTGGTGCTGACGACCTTCAAGCGGGACGGCACCCGGGTGCCGACGGCGGTGAGCGTCGCGGTGGCGGGGGAGCGGGCGTACGTGCGCAGCTTCGAGAAGGCGTGGAAGACCCGGCGGATCCGCAACAACCCGCACGTGACGCTGGCCCCGTCGACGGCCCTCGGCAAGCCGACCGGGGAGGCCGTGGCGGCGGTGGCGCGGCGGTTGAGCGGGGCGGAGTACCGGGCGGCCAGCCGGGCGCTGGTCCGCAAGCATCCGCTGCTACACGGGGTGCTGGTGCCGCTGACCCACCGGCTGGGCAGGGCCAGGACCGGCCGCACTGTCCATTTCGCACTGGTGCCGTCGGCCACCGCCGGCCAACCGATGGCCGCCGACGCCGACGCCGACACCGCGAGCGCGCACTGACATACGCCGAAGATATATACGCGAGGTATACCCTCGGGTTATAGTCAGGTCATGAGCGTTCCCATGACCCTCCTTGGCCTGCTCGAACGGGAGCCCAGCCACGGCTACGACCTCAAGCGCGACTACGACGCCTTCTTCAGCCGGGGAAAGCCGCTGCCGTTCGGCCAGGTCTACGCGACCCTGAGCCGGCTCGCCCGCGACGGCAAGATCGTGATCGGCGAGGTCGAGCCGGGCGAGGGCCCCGAGCGCAAGCGCTACGTCATCACCGAACGCGGGGCCACGGAGGTCGAGTCGTGGCTCACCGAGCCCGTCGCGGCCGAGCCCAACCTCCAGACGGTCCTGTTCACCAAGGTGGTGCTGGCGCTGATGCTCGGCCGCCCCGCTGAGGACTACCTCGACCGCCAGCGTGCGGCCCACCTGGTGCGCATGAAGGAACTCACCGACATCAAGCGCTCCGGCACGCTTGTCGACGCCATGCTCGCCGACCACGGCCTGTTCCACCTGGAGGCCGACCTGCACTGGATCGACACCACCGTCGCCCGGCTGGACGCCCTCGCCAAGGCGGTGCGGAAGTGAAGGCCATCGAGGCGCGCGACATCTCGCTATCCTTCGGCGAGACCCCGGCGCTGCGCGGCGCCAGCGTCCTGGTGGAGCCGGGCGAGATCGTCGCCATCATGGGCCCGAGCGGCTCCGGCAAGACCACCCTGCTGCACTGTCTGGCCGGGATCCTGGTGCCCGACAAGGGCGAGATCCACTACGACGGCCGCCGGATCGACACCCTCAGCGAGACACGGCGCAGCGTCCTGCGCCGCGACGAGTTCGGGTTCGTGTTCCAGTTCGGGCAGCTCGTGCCGGAGCTGACCGCCGAGGAGAACGTCGCGCTGCCGCTGCTGCTGCGCGGCGTCAAGCGGGCCGCCGCGCTCAAGGCGGCGCGGCCCTGGTTCGAGCGGCTCGGCCTGGGCGGGCTGGAGCGGCGCCGGTCCGGTGAGCTCTCCGGCGGGCAGGCACAGCGCGTCGCGCTGGCCCGCGGCCTGGTCGCCCGACCCGGGGCGCTGTTCGCCGACGAGCCGACCGGGGCCCTCGACTCGCTGACCGGCGAGCAGGTCATGGACCTGCTGGTCTCCTCGGCGCGCGAGCAGGGCACCACCGTCGTGCTGGTCACCCACGAGGCCCGGGTCGCCGCGTACGCCGACCGGCAGGTCATCGTGCGCGACGGCAAGGTGAACGCGCTGGTGTCCGCATGATCCGGTTCGCGGTGCGACTGTCCCTGGCCGGCGGGCGCGAGGCCGCCACCCGGCTCGCCGTCATCGCCACCGCCGTGGCGCTCGGCGTCGGCATGCTGCTCGCCACGCTCGCGGGCATGAACGCGGTCAACGCGCAGAACGAGCGGTACGCCTGGTTGAACACCGCCGTCGCGCCGGCCGCCGCTGACCCGTCGGTCGACCCGCTGTGGTGGCTGATCCGAGAGGACTACTTCCACGGCGACTCGATCGGCCGGGTCGAGGTCGCGGCGACCGGACCGGACTCGCCCGTCCCGCCGGGCATCCCGCGCCTGCCCGGGCCCGGCGAGTACTACGTGTCGCCCGCCCTCGGCGAGTTGCTGCACACCACCCCGGCCGCGCAGCTCGGCGACCGGTTCCCCGGCCACGAGGTCGGCACCATCGGAGAGGTGGCGCTGCCGTCCCCCGACTCACTGCTGATCGTCATCGGCCGCACCCCGAGCGACATGGAACACCTCGGGGCGCGCAAGGCCACGCAGATCATGACCACCTCGCCGAGCGTCTGCTCCCGGGGCTGCTACGTCGGCATCAACCACGACGGCATGGCCCTCGTGCTCTCCATCGTCGCGGTCGCGCTGCTCTTCCCGGTGCTCATCTTCATCGGCACCGCCACCCGGCTGGCCGCGACCCGCCGGGAGCAGCGGTTCGCCGCGATGCGGCTGATCGGCGCCACGCCCCGGCAGATCTCCGTCATCTCCGCCGTCGAATCGGTGCTCGCGGCCGCCGTGGGCACGGCCGTCGGGTTCGGCCTGTTCCTCGCGCTGCGCCCGGGGCTCGCCGCCGTACCGTTCACCGGCGAGCGCTTCTTCACCGCCGACCTGTCCCTCACCCTCGTCGACGTGCTGGCGGTCGCGCTCGGCATCCCGCTCGGCGCCGTCGTGGCCGCCTGGCTGGCGCTGCGCCGGGTGCAGATCTCCCCGCTGGGCGTCGCGCGCCGGGTCACCCCGAAACCGCCGCGCGCCTGGCGGCTGATCCCGCTGGTCGCCGGGCTCGTCGAGCTGACGTACTTCATCGGCCGGCGTCCCCCCACCACCAACGGCCAGCTCACCGCGTACCTCTCGGGTTTTCTCCTGATCCTGACCGGGCTGCTGCTGGCCGGGCCGTGGCTGACCATGCTCGGCGCCCGCCTGCTGGCCGGGCGGGCCAGCCGGCCGGCCACCCTCATCGCCGGGCGGCGCCTCGCGGACAATCCCCGGGCGGCCTTCCGGTCGGTCAGCGGGCTGATCGTGGCGCTCTTCGTGACCAGCGTGGCCACCGGCATCATCACCAGCTACGTGGCGAACCGGGGCGAGCCGCGCACCGACTCGGTGGCCGCCACCTCCCTGTCGACGTGGTTCGACCCCGAGGAGGGCCCCGCACCGACCGCCGACCAGATCCCGGCCGGGCTCGCGAGCATCCCGGGGGTACGCAGCGTGACCCTGGTCCGCGCCAATCCCGTCGAGACACCACCACCGCTCGAGGTGAACGGGACGGTGAATCCCACCTACCGATGGTGGTGGCCGGGCGTCATCACCTGCGCCGAGCTGGACCGGCTGGCGGAGTTCGGTAGCTGCCCGGCCGGTGCCCAGGTCGCCGCCGTGGCCGACAACCTCATCGGCGAGCGCGCGTGGGACCTGACCAACGACAACTACGTCTGGGCCGACGCCCACATGGACCCCGCGCAGGTCGACCGGCAACCGATCCGGTCGGTGGTCGTCAACACCACCAACCGCGCCGCGTTCGAACAGGCGCGGACCATGCTGATCAACGCGTTCCCGGCGGTACGCTTCCCGGCCAGCACCGCCGAGTGGGAGGCGGACGCCGCCCGGCTCCTGGTGCAGTTCCAGCAGCTGGCCAACGTGGTCATGCTGGCCAGCCTGCCGATCGCCGGGTGCAGCCTGGCGGTGAGCGTGGCCGGCGGGCTGACCGACCGGAAGCGGCCGTTCAGCATGCTGCGGCTGACCGGGGTGCAGCTGCGGACGCTGCGGCGGGTGGTGGCGCTGGAGACGGTGGTCCCTCTGCTGGCCGTCGCGGCGGTGGCGACCGGGATGGGCTTCCTGGCGGCGCACCTGTTCCTGCGTGCGCAGCTCGGCTACACGCTGCTGGCGCCGGACGGGTCGTTCTACCTGATGGTCGCCGGAGGGCTGGCGGTGTCGCTGGGGATCGTCGCCTCGACGTTGCCGCTGCTGCGCCGGATCACCGGCCCGGAGACCGCCCGCAACGAGTGAGCGGCACCTGGTCCGTCACCCCAACGGCACCTGTACGGCGACGTCGTGCTTCGGGTAGGAGCGTTCCACCGTGTCGGCGCCGTACTTGGCCTTGAACAGCTCGACCACGTGGTTGACCCGGTCGGCCTCGGTGATCGGGGTGGCGCTGGAACTCAACGCCGTCCCGTTCGCCGTTACCTCGATCATCGGGGTCTGCCGGACGTTCTTGTACCACTGGCTGTCCGAGCCGGTCACCGGCACCAGGAACACGCTGTCCTCGTCCAGCACGAACCAGACGGGGTGGGTGATCTGCCGGCCGGTCCGCCGGCCGGTCACGGTGATCTCGACCTCACGGACGCCGTCGAGCGCGTCCCAGACCGCATTCGCCACGATGCCCCCCTTACACCTCCCCGCCAGGCTAGGCACTCCCGCGCCGAGCCGTCGCGGGTTCCGGGGCCTTGTCCCCGGTAGGGGCGTGCCCGGCCGCCTTCCTGGGTAGGCGAGAGGTCAAGGCGTTCGGAGCGGAGGTGTCGGCGGTGTCCTTGAGCGACCGGCGGGCGTACACCCCACGCCATGCCGCACCGGAGGCGGCCCCGGCCGCCGCCGTCGAGCGGCCGGCGGCTCCGGCGCCGAGCAACCTCGCGAAACTGGCCGCCGCCGTCGTGCTCGTCGCCCTGTCCGGGTACGTCATGACCGCCGACCGGGCGGGACCCGGCGGGCCGGAGGGCAGCTTCGGTGGCGGCGAATGGACGACACCGGGTCCCCTGCCCAGCGCGACCGGGCCGACGGCCGCTCCGTCGACGCCCGGCGCGACTCCCTCCCGCCCGGCTCCCTCCCGCCCGGCGGCCCCGGATGGCCCTGGCGAGGCTTCTCCGGCGCCCGGCATCACCGCGTCCCGCACGTCGTCTCCCGAGGCCGCACGCGAACCTTCGGTGTCCCCGCCGCCCCGCACGACCGCTCCCCGCCGGGCGGCTCCGGCTGCCGTGAGTGGCGGACCGACTCGCGGTCCGGCCGGCTCCGGTTCTTCCCGACCCGCCCCTACGCCGGGACCCGCCGACCCGACGCCCGACCCCAGCGATTCGCCGAACGTGCCGCCGCCGACCGGCACCGAGCGGTGCGGGGCGCCGGAGAACCCGTATGGCTACACCTACTGCGGCGGGGCGCTGGTCCACGAGCCGGCTCCCGACGTGTGCCGGTGGTTCGTCTGCGTGCCCGGATTCTGGGCGGGCCGGGGTTACCTGACCGTGTGCGCGGACGGCAGGATCGGCATGGTGGGCGGTCCGACCGGCAGGTGTCCGGAGCGCGCCGGCCGGAAAGACCCGGTGTACGCCAATCAGCCGGCCGCAGGCTGACCCCACTAAAGGGGTCGTTGCCCGGGCCCGGGACCACCGCAAAGTGGATGCCTTCGGGGACTTTGACGCTGATAGGGTTGGCGAGCGTCGCATGGGGACGGTCGGACCTCTCCCGGGGGATGGCACAGCATGGATCAGCAGGCCAGGGAGCAGTTGAAACTGCTGCGCAGACTCGAGAAAGTCATCTCCGAAACCGAGTTCTCCTGGTCGCTGTGCCTCGTGGGGGAGGACCAGTCCCGAAAGCTCAACGAACTGGCCGCCGAACTCCAGCGGCCCTTCTCGGCCACGGGTGACGAGAAGCGGATCGTCTCCGGCTATTCGTACTGGGGAATCGAGCCCGCGGTCAACTGGCAGCGGGCCTGCACCGACCCCAACTATCCCGTCATGAGGGACGGGATCGAGACCTTCAGCCGGCGCTGGCGGAACCTGCACTCCCGGCACAACGGCCGGCCCTACCACTACGTCAGCCTCGGCCCGGGCACCGGGGAGAAGGATGCCGCGGTTCTGGCCGATCTTTACCCGTCGAACCCGGAAATGTATTACGTGCCCGTGGACATGAGCGCGGAGATGCTCCGCCTCGGTCTCAAGCCGATAAAGTCCCTGCCGTTCTTCCGGCAGTTCCGGAATCAGCTTCTCCCGGTGCAACTCGACTTCTCGGTCGAAGAGAACGTGGCCGAGTTGAACGAACTGCGTGACCGGCTGATGGGTGACGAGCCCGTGCTGTTCTCGCTTCTCGGCAACACGATGGCCAACTTCGACGAGGACGTCGGCCTGGTCGAGCGCCTCAGCAAGCAACTGCTGCGCCCGCAGGACCGGCTCCTTGTGGAGGTCGCCACCGCCTCCCACCTCGACGAGCGGATGGCGCAGCAGGCGGCCCGGGAGTACGAGACCAGCTGGGTGTTCCGCGAGTTCGTCATCAGCGCCCTGCGCCAGAACACCGATCTCTCGGTGAACATGAACTACGTCCGCTTCGAAGGGGTGGTCGAGGAGGGCCGGTCGCTGGTCATCAAGGTGATCTACTGCAACCGCTCACCCGAGGACCTGAAGATCGTGCTGCCGAACCGCAGTGAGGTCCACTTCCCCAGCGGCGACACCATCCGCCTGCTCATCACCCGGAAGTACCAGCTCAAGGCCCTCGCCGCCGCGCTGGCCAAGGCCGGCCTGTTCGTGGAGAGCGAGGCCTTCACGCAGTTCCAGGCGTACGAGCGGGCCCGCCGGTTCGGCATGGATCTCATGCTGCTGTCCAGCAGCGACGCCGGCACCGGTCCCGACACGGCCGCCCGGGACGTCTTCCGCCGCCCCGGCACATGACGAACCGACCGGCGCGGCCACGCCGGGCGCCCCTGCCGTCGTGGGTGACGGCACCCCGCACCTGGATCATGCTGGTCACCGCCGGCAGCCTGGCGGTGGCCTTCGTCGTCAGTGCCGTCTGGTGGACCCGGTCGTCCGGCGTGTCGAGCTTCGAGCCGACCGTGCAGGTCCTGGGCCTGCTCGGCGGCATCACCGGCATCGTCGCCGAACGGTGGGCGGCCGGCCGCGAGCGGCGCGCGGAGGCCCTCCAGGCCATCGGCGAGGAGTTGCGGGACAACCGGAGGATCCTGGCCGCTCCGCCGTTCGCCGTGGACACCACGCAGCCGGCCCGCCGGCAGGTCTACCCCCGCCTGAGCCTGTCAGCCGTGAACGCCGCGCTGTCGTCGGCCGTGCTGTCCCCCCGGCGCGACGAAACGCTCGTCGGCATGCTGCACGACTGGCGGAACGAGGCGGAGATCTTCAACCACCAGTTGTCCCTCGCCGAGATCCTGGCCTTCACCAACGGATCCGACGAGGTGCTCCGCGACCTCCACCAGGGACTGCACAGCGCCGACGGGCCACTGGAACGGATGCAGGAACACCTCACCGCCCTGCTGGCCACGCCGGCACTCGACGCGGCCGGTATCGAGCGGCGCGACAGCGCGGAGGCCGGCGGCTCGCGATAGCGCCTGTTTGTTGGTCGGCGCCGTGGGGGTCTCCGTGGGCGTCCGTCGGCCTCGTGCCGTGGGTCCGTCCGTCGGCCTAGCGCCGCGAGGCGTCCGAAAAGGATTGGCGGGCGGCGGTACGATTCACCGCGGGTAGCGAAGGGCTGCCGTCATGGTGACGGGCGGGCGCGCGACAGTGCTCAGGCCCGGCGTCAGGAGAGCCGGACACACGGGGGCAACCAATGTTCGAGCGGCTGGGCAGATTCGTCGTCGGCAAGGCATGGTGGGTGATCGCGGGCTGGGTGCTCGCGGCCATCGCCATCATCGCCACCACGCCGTCGCTGAGCGACATCACCTCCGCCGACCAGGAGAGCTTCCTGCCGCACTCGTACGAGTCGGTGCAGGCCACCGAACTCGGCATGAAGGCGTTCCCGCAGCAGGCCACCGCCACGGCCACCATCGTGGTCAAGCGCGCCGACGGGAAGCCGCTCGCGCCGGCCGACGAGGCGCGGGTCGGGCAGTTCGCCCAGGCGCTCAAGGCCCGCAACATCCCGGCCACGTCCGGCTACCAGACCGGCCCGCCGGCCGTCGCGCCGGACAAGTCCGTGCAGGTGGTCAGCGTCGGGCTCGACGCGACGAACCCGAACGACCCGGCCCTGCTCGATTCCGTACGCGCCCTGCGGTCGGCCATCGGGCCCGACCTGGCCGGCAGCGGGCTGACCGCGGGCGTGGCCGGCGACGTGGCGAGCTTCGTCGACAACGAGGACACCTTCAACAAGGCCTTCGCCGTCGTCGGCGTCGCCACGATCATCCTGATCATCGGACTGATCCTGATCATCTTCCGCAGCCCCATCGCCGCGCTGCTGCCCGTCGTGGTCGTCAGCGTCGTCCTGACCATCACGACCGGGCTCGTCGCCGCCGCGGGCAAGGCGTTCGACCTGAACGTCAGCCAGGACCTGCAGACGATCCTGCTGATCGTGCTGTTCGGCATCGGCACCGACTACATCCTGTTCCTGCTCTTCCGCTACCGGGAACGGCTGCGCGCCGGCGACGACAAGCGCACCGCCATGGTCGTCTCCGTCCAGCGGGTCGGCGAGGTCATCACCTCGGCTGCGGGAGCGGTCATCGTCGCGTTCCTCGTGCTGCTGCTCGCCTCGCTGGGCTTCTTCGGCTCGCTCGGTCCGGCGCTCGCCATCGCCGTCGCCGTCATGCTGATCACCTCGCTCACCCTCATCCCGGCGGTCGTCTCCCTGCTCGGCCGGTACGTGTTCTGGCCGTCAAAGGCGTGGCAGCGTACCCCCAAGGCGACCCTGTCGCGGCGGCTCGGCACCGCCGTCGGACGCCGACCGGCGCTCGTCGCGGCGGCCTCCGGCGCCCTGCTGGTCGCGCTCGCCGCGGGCGTGCTGAGCTACAAGGCCGACTACGACTTCAGCGCCGGCTTCCCGCAGGACACCGAGTCGGCGAAGGCCGCCAAGGACCTCCAGCGCGGGTTCGCCGCCGGCGCCCTGGCCCCCACCGAGGTCTACCTGACCACCGGCAACGGCACGCCGCTGACCGAGCAGCAGGTCACCGACTTCGCGGCGGCCGCCGCGAAGGCCCCGGGCGTGGCCCGGGTGCAGCCGCCGGAGCGGGCCAGCGACCCGAGCGTGGCCCGGGTCAACCTGCTGCTGAACGAGAATCCGGTCTCCAACGAGGCCATCACTCTTGTCCGCGACGACCTGCGCGACGCCGTGCACGAGGCGGCGCCACCCGGCACCAAGGCGCTGGTCGGCGGAACGACCGCGATCTTCGCGGACATCAACTCGGCGAACAACCGGGACCTGTCGGTGATCCTGCCGGTGGCGGCGGGGCTCATCGCGCTCATCCTCGCGCTGCTGCTCCGGAGCCTGGTCGCGCCGATCTACCTGGTGATCGCGGTGCTGCTCAACTTCGCGGCGACCCTGGGGGCGACGGTCTACCTGTTCCAGGGGCTCCAGGACAAGCCCGGGGTGACCTTCCAGTTGCCGATCATCCTGTACCTCTTCGTGGTGGCGATCGGGACGGACTACAACATCCTCATGATCGCCCGGCTGCGGGAGGAGGCCCGGGAGGGCAACGAGCCGCACCAGGCCGCCGCCATCGGCGTGGAGCATGCCGGGCCGACCGTCGCCGCGGCCGGCCTCATCCTGGCCGGGACCTTCGGGGTGCTGATGCTGGCGCCGATCTCGTTCCTGCAGCAGATGGGGTTCGCGGTCGCCATCGGGATCGTGCTGTCGGCGTTCGTGATGTCGATGTTCTTCGTGCCGGCGTTGACGGCGTTGATCGGGCACAAGGCATGGTGGCCGGGGCACGGGGACGAGCGGCGGGTCACCGGGCCGCAGGCCCCGCCCGAGCCGGTGAGCGTGGCGGAGGTGTAGCGGGCGGCGCGGGCGTGCAACCCGGACCGGTGTGCGGGCGTCTCAAGGAGGTGGAGACAGCGAGGACCCGTCGGGGCCGGATTCTTCCTTGGATCACGGCCGTCGCCCTGCTCGGCGGTTGTGGGGCCGCCGGGAACAATCCGGCCGTCGAGCCGCTCGACGGGCTGCGCCAGCAGGCGGGCGAGGCCCTCACCCGGTACGACCAGGCGTTTCGCGCCGCGGGAGGTGCGCCCTTCGTTCCGGTGGGGAGCTGACCCGCCAGCTCGGCGACTGGGAGCCGGCGAACGGGTCCTACAAGGAGAGCCTGTCGGCCGGCCGTGTCGAGGCCGCCTCGACGCTGCCCGGGGCGCCCCAGCAGGCCGGCACCATCGTCTGGGCCAACGGCACCCGTCAGGACATGCCCGTGCTCTCGGCGGACGGGGCGTTGGTGCAGCTACGCGCCGCGGGGACGGGCGACTGTTCCGGCTGCGCGCCGCTCAAGATCACCCGGGCTCGCCTCACCACCATGACGGTCCCGACCACCCGCGGCCCGGCGACCGCCCCGGCGTGGGAATACACCCTCGATGGAACGACCGTGCGGCTGGCGCGGGTGGCGGTGGATCCCTCGGCCATCGTCCGGGTGACCCCACCGCCCTGGGACGCCGATCACCCACATGCGGGGCTGGCGATCGAGTCGGCGACCACCACGACCGCGAGCAGCGAACTGACCGTCACCTTCACCGGCGCGCCCGGCCCCGGCAGCGAGCCGTGCGGGGCCGACTACAGTGCCGAAGCGGTCGAGTCGGATCTGGCGGTCGTGGTGATCGTCATCGAGCACCGGCACGCCAAGGACGAGGCATGCGCGGACATCGGCGCGCAGCGCACCGCCACCCTCAAGCTGTCGCGACCGCTGGGGGAGCGGGCAGTCCTGGAGGTGACGCAGGGCCTGCCGGTAAAGCTGACGATCACTGGGTGACCGTTGCGCTGACAGCTCGGCGCCGGACGCCCCGTGCCCCCCGGGCGCGGACGGCCGGCCAGTCAGCCCGCCGCCCTTGTTCACCTGCTGGCGCCGGCGTTGTGCGGCTACCGCCGCCGGGTCGACGAATCCGGGTGAGCGTGGCTCACTATAGATCTTGACTGATGGTGAGACGGCGACGACGCTGTGTGTAGCTGCGGCAGCCGGGGTGACCTACCCCGACTCCTCGACTGCGCGGCCTTCTGGATCGCTTGCCGGAAGGACTCTCATGAGGAGTACAGGAAGATCCAACCGCCCGCGCCGATTCCTGGCCCTGCTCGCCCTACCGCTGGCGCTCGCCGTCAGCGCACCCAGCCTCGCCAGCCCGACGAATGATGCCGCCGTCGCCCCCGACCGGTCATCGACCGGCGAACAGAACGGCGTCGGCCTCATGCGCATCGTCGTGGCCGACAAGTCGGGCATCGACCGCCTCCACCAGCTCGGCGTCGACCTCGCCGAGTACGTCAAGCCCGTCGACAACGGCATCGAGGTGCACGCCATCCTCAGCCCCGAGGAGAGCCGGGCGCTGCGCGACAAGGGCTTCGACGTGCGGGACGCCATCTCCGACCAGAGCGACTACGCGCAGAACATGGCCGAACGCTCCGCCGCCATCCGGGCCGCGACGGCGGCGACCGCCACCACCGACACCCTGACCGTGCTGCGGGCCGAATGGTTCACCAGCCTCGACAACCAGCTCTTCCTCAACATCGAGGTGAAGTCGAGCGCCGGCACCGACTCGACGACGGTGCTGACGGCGAGCTGGGACAGCGGACCCGGCACGGAGATCGGCTCCGGCGGCACCGCCACCATGTCCCGGTTCACCGACGCCGGCCAGTACATGTACCACCGGTTCAGCAACCCGGTCCCCGTCACCGCCGCGCCGGCCAGGGCCACCATCACCAGCAACAAGGGCGGCTCGGCCACGGTCGACGTCGCGAAGTGGCTCGGCAGCCCGCGCAAGGACCCCGGCAAGCACCCGTACGTGTCGGACTTCGTCGACCACTACATGGACCCGACCGAGGTCACCGCGCGGTTCACCGGCCTGGCCGCGGAGTTCCCGAAGCTGACCGAGCTGATCGACCTGCCGTACAAGACGAACGGCTATCGGCGCAACGCGCAGGCGCAGTTCGGCACCGCCGCGGCGAGCACCCTCTACGTCACCTCGACGGCGTACGGCTCCGAGGGCGGCAACGACATCACCATGGCGCTGGTCGACCCGGGCACGGCCAACGCTCCGCTGACGGTGAGCGTGTCCGGCAAGGCCGTCACGGTGCGTCTTGCCACCGACGGCTCCGGTGCCATCACCAGCACGGCGGCGCAGGTCGTCGCCGCGGTCAACGGCAACGCCGACGCGGCCAAGCTGCTCACCGCCAGCACTTACCGGGGCAACGCCGGCGCCGGCGTGATGGCCGCCGCTCCCGTCACCCAGCTGACCGACAACCTGAAGGCGCCGGCGAGCGTGTCCCGCGAACCGTTCCAGATGAAGGTGCTGCGCATCGGCAAGCACCGCGACGGCTCGAAGGTCGGCGTCTTCCTCTACTGCCAAGAGCACGCCCGGGAGTGGGTGACCCCGCTGGTCTGCGTGGAGTCGGCCGAGCGGCTGCTGCGCAACTACGCCAAGGATCCGGACACCCGCAAGATCGTCGACGACCTGGACATCTTCATCCTCCCGGTCGTCAACCCCGACGGCGCGCACTACAGCATGTACGACTACAACATGCAGCGGCGAAACCTGACGAACTACTGCCCGGAGTCCAACGCCGACCCCGCCCGCCGCAACGCCTGGGGCGTCGACATCAACCGGAACTTCTCGGTCGGCTCCGTCTTCGACGGCTATGTCGGCGCGTCGGCCACCAACTGCGTCAGCGACACGTTCGCCGGGCCCAGTGAGCTGTCCGAGCCGGAGGCGCGCAACGAGGTCTGGCTGGTCGACACCTTCCCCAACATCAAGCTGTCCATGAACACCCACTCCTACGGCGGGTACTTCATGTGGCCGCCGGGGGCGTACAAGGCCGAGGGGCGGGAGGTGCTGCCGCGGGTGGATCAGGGCACCGAGGCGTACTTCTGGACCTCCTCCGACTACATCCTCTCCCGGGTCCAGGAGTACCGGGGCACGGCGATCTGGCCGGGCCGCACCGGACCGGTGACCGATGTTCTGTACTCGGCGGCCGGCAACAGCGCCGACGAGCACTGGTACAACCGGGGCATCATCGGCTGGGACTTCGAGGTCGGTGCGGACATCTACAACCCGGCGACCGGGCGGTTCACGGCCGTCGGGTTCCAGCCGCCGTTCGCCGAGGGGCATGAGGAGGCGATGGAGTTTGCCAACGGCAACATCGCGATCCTTGAGGTGGCCCGGGCGTACGCGACGGACAAGACCCAGCCTCGGACGTCGTTGCAGGTCGTCAAGCGGGAGCAGGGGGCTACGGCGTTCACGTTCAGCACGAGTGAGCCGGCGAACCTGTACTACACGCTTGACGGGAGTCGGCCTACGTACGGGTCGGCCAAGCTGGCGCTGGCGGGGATGCGTGAGGGGGTCCAGAACATCACGGTGAACAGCGATACCACCGTGAACTGGTTCTCGATCGACATCGCCGGCAACGTGGAGAGCAACTACAAGCCGGACGGTGAAGGTACGAACTACAGCAGGCAGAGGGTAAGGGTCCAGTAGCCACCGCTTGGAGGTTGGGGGCCGCCGACCAGGGGGTCGGCGGCCACCCGCCGGTGAAGGGCCGGCGCCGTGCTGAGTGGCTGAATTTTGCGTGCCGGGGCATCTGGCGGCAAGGGTCATGCCGGCTATCAGTCTGTGAGTCTCCGCCGACATGGCCGACAACGCCTGCCGTGCATGGAGCCTCTCGTTGGCGCCGGCGTCTAAACGCGACTCAACTCCTGTGGGCATTCCGTGAGCTTGGCATCCCTTCGCGTTCTGGCGCCCAGCCTCGCAATACCATTTGAGACCGTCGTGGCCTCGGCACCGCAGATTATCTGTCGGATTCCTGACAAGTGACCGGCTAGTCAGGCGACCCTGGGGCACGCATTAATGAGGGTCAGGGGCCCCGCTACTTCGCCTTTGGAGGTAGGGTCCGAGGACGCGTTGGGAGAGGCAAGTCGACGAGTGCTAGCCGAGCTAGCGGTTCGTGCTTGACCCCGGACTGCAATGGCTCGGCGATAGAATCGGAGAGGACTGAGGTTGTGTTTGACGACGCAGTCGAGGAAGAGTGGCGCGATATCGAGATCGAAGAGACTGATCAGATCGAGGAGTACGACCTAACTTCCTCTCCGAATGACTTCAATGTGTCAACCATTTTCAGCTTCATCGAGTCCGGGGCGGTGAAGATACCCGGCTTCCAGCGGAATTATGTCTGGGACATTAAAAGAGCCTCGAAACTTATTGAGTCTCTGATTATTGGGCTTCCGGTTCCGCAGGTGTTCCTTTACGAGGAAGATCGCAACAGGTTCTTGGTCGTCGATGGTCAGCAGCGGCTGATGACGATCTACTATTTCGTGAAAGAGCGCTTCCCGCGAAAGGAGCGGAGGTCCGAAATCCGGAAGATTTTCGGCGACGCAGGTACGATACCCGACGACATCCTGCATGACGATGACTATTTCGAGTCGTTCGATCTCCGCCTGGCCGAGGTAAGGCCGGGTGGACCGAATCGGTTCAACAAGTTGAGATACTCGACGCTTGGCGAGTATCGTATGCAGTTCGACCTGCGCACTATCCGTAATATCATTGTCAAGCAGGTCAGGCCGTCGGACGATACGTCGTCAATTTACGAGATGTTCAATCGGCTAAACACAGGTGGCGTCAATCTGACGCCGCAGGAGATCAGGTCCAGCCTATATCACTCAAGCTTTTATGACGACTTGTTCAAATGGAATTTGGATGATCGATGGAGGGCTCTCCTTGGACGACGAGAACCCGACTTGCATATGCGGGACATCGAGGTACTTCTGCGGGCTTTTGCAGTCTGGCGCCTTGGAGACGAGTACACGCCGTCGATGGTGCGGTTCCTTAATCGATTTTCTCATAACGCGCAGAGATATGGAGAGAGCGAGAGGTCTGCGGCCTTTTCCAACCTTGACTGGTTCCTGAGCGAGGCCAAGAACGTTGAACGCAATGCGTGGCTTAGGCAGAAGAAGTTTAGCGTCCCCCTCTTTGAAAGCATTTTTGCGGCCGCTTGTCGTCTTCGCGATGAGGGTTTCCCGGTAGTGTTTAGCACCCGGCTCGTTATGCAGATACGCGACGACTCAGAGTTTCAGGCTTACGCCTCCGAGCGCACAACTCACACTGAAAATGTTAAGGGCAGGCTTCGCGTTGCCCGGACGATTCTTGAATCTGCGGGTAAATGATGGACTTGGTCGAGTCCTTGTATGACGAATATGAGAGAATCGTCCATCACTTACGAGATGCGCAGGAGATCTCCTATCTCGCGACTCTTGAGCGGACCTTTCCCAAAGTTCTCCTCCTAGCCTCGGCGAGCCAGGCGGAGAGCCGTATTTGTGAAGCGATAATACGCTACTTCAAGGAAGTGTCAGGACGGCACTCGCTTGCCGTGAACTTCGTTAAAAATAAGGCGATTTCTCGGCAGTATCACAGTTTCTTTGATTGGGATCGAAGGAATGCAAACAAGTTCTTCGGCCTCTTTGGGGAAGAGTTCAAAGCGCGCGTCGTCGAAGTTGTGCGCGGCGATCCGACACTGGATCAGGCGGTCCGCGATTTCATGGAACTTGGTTCTTTAAGGAACCAGCTTGTTCATCAAGACTACGCCAGCTTCACTATCGAGAAGACCGTTTCAGAAATTGTCGAACAGCATAGGAGCGCTGCGGTCTTTGTCGGGAAGATCCTTGAGCTGCTTCTAGAGTGATTGAAGAATAGCGCGGCTCGCTCCAGGCGTTGACGACATGCCTCTCGGCAGGCGCTCGGTGAGCGCCCGTGGAATGTGCGGCGCCCGGGCGGCGTAACAGCTTATCGAGAGGCTTGTTGCCCGGATCTGACAGGTGAGTCTGTCGTCGTGGGGACCTGGAGAGCCGCGGCGGGCCCGACGGCATTGTGTCGAAGGAGGGTCTCGCGGGTGCCGACGGTCGAGCTGCTCCGTGGGTCAGGAGGAGTCGACGTGCTGGAGCCGCTCGTTCAGATCGCGAGTGATCAAGTGCACGTGTCGCCTTATCCGGAGCGGATGCTGTCAGCGTTGCTGTCGGGATTGTCCCCACCCGCTTACCTTGCGGGCCTAGAGTGACGAGTGCCGCTCCGCAACTGTCTGTCATCTAGCAACTACGTTCCGCTTTCGGGAGGGCTGGTCTACTGATGGCTGTCGCGCGGTCACGGAGCGGTGCAGTCGAAATGTCGGAGCTCTCGTGTACCCTCCTCCGCATGGTTGGCCCATCCTTCATTGACCTATTCTCCGGTGCTGGAGGCCTTTCATGGGGGCTTGTCCAGGCAGGATGGAAGCCCCTCTACGCGGTGGACTACTGGAAAGACGCAATTGAGACCTATCGCGCGAACATGCCCGACCACTTGGCTGAATGTCGTGATGTTCACGAGCTAGACGCTCCGCGGCTGGCCCGAGTCCTTGAGGAAGTTCCTGATTGGGTCGTCGGTGGACCGCCGTGTCAGGGCTACTCCACTGTCGGCAAACGACAGCGCACGGACGACCGAAACCAGCTCTTTCTGCAATTCCGCCGTATTGTGGCGGAATTGAAGCCATCCGGGTTCCTCCTCGAAAATGTTCTAGGCTTGAAGGACATGTCATTCGAGGAAGAGGTCGCCACAGCGTTCAGAGAACTCGGATATTCCGTTCAATGGTTTATCTTGACGGCAGCGGAGCATGGCGTGCCACAGTTGCGCCGACGCGTAGTGTTTGTCGGGCATCTCGAACGCAGGTTCCTGGGCGTTACAGCAAGCCATGATCCAGACACCTATGTCACGGTCGGCGAAGCGATTGGGGATCTCCCTCGCCTGACGGCGGGACAATCCGCTACCGATTACGATCGCGAGCCTGAGAACCCTTACCAGAAAGAGATGCGAGAAGATTCAGTCTCCCTTCAGGGTCATGCCGCCTCAAAACATCCGGCCTACTTGGTCGAGGCGATCTCCCACGTGCCTGACGGTGGCAACAGGCGAAGTATCCCAGACCACCTGCAGCCCAAATCCGGATTCCACAACTCATACAGCCGACTCGCTTCATGGGCCCCTGCAGTTGCAGTAACGCAGAACATGGGCAAGCCGTCTGGTACGCGCTGTATTCACCCATCGCAGCATCGAGGCCTAACGACTAGAGAAGGCGCCCGACTGCAGTCCTTTCCTGACAGATTCCATTTCTTAGGGGTCAGCACCTCCCAGCGACTTCAAGTAGCGAACGCCGTTCCGCCGCGCCTTGGACGCGCGCTTGGCGAGGCGATCGTTGACCCTTTGAGGTGGGAATGAGTGGCGGCCAATACCCCATCCATCGCGGCCACTGGGTCGGGCCAGGTCGGTCGTCAGAGTTGGTAAGCCGAGGTCACGGCTGGCGGTCGGGTCGTGGGGCGTAGGCGGGGATGCCGGGCGAATCTGCGGTGATATCGGCGGCGCGGCCGGCGGTGGGGGCAGCGGAGATCCACAGCGGGTACTTCTGAAGATCGGTGAAGGTCAACATAGTCAACTCGAAGGGCGTAGGTGCGGTTTGCCGCGGCCAGGTCGGCGGGGCGTTGGCGTGGCAGCACGGCCAGCCCGATCGCCGCTGCGGTGTGGTGTTGTAGGTTCCGCCACCGCCACCGCCACCGCCACCGCCACCGCCGCACGGGTAAGGTATCGGCGGATGGCGATGCTGACTGTCGGCGTCGTCGTGGACAGCGGTAGGCGGGACCGGTAGACAGTCGTGGGATTTTTTGTGTCACGACCGACACCCTCGCCGAGCGCTCACTTGTGGCCTGCACGCCACGCCCTTACCGGGCAAAAACGATCACCCGAAGCTCGCCTCGCCACGGCCTGCTCAGTCATCTACCGCTGCCTAACTGTCAGGCCTCCTGGCCAGCCAACTGAGGGGACGGAAATCTCCTGTGAGCGGTCACGCGGTGGTCCGCTCCTTGATCGACTGAGGATGTTCCGGAGTCCTCGCGCCGGTGCCTGGATGATCGAATTGAAGCCTACGAACGGTAAGATCCCCGCATGGCCGACCTCGATGATCTGATAGCTGACCAGCTCCTTCCCGCGCAGGTGGGCAATCCGGACAACTGGCTTTACAAGGCGTTGATGGTCGTAGCCGACCGTCGTGCGCAGGGGACCACGGATCACGAGCTTTCGGAAATCCTGGAGGCGCCGGGCGGTCTCAATAACATCCGCCCGCGACGGAACGAGCTAGTCAACATCGGGCTGCTCGAAGATTCCGGGAGGAAGCGTCCGACGGGGTCCGGGAAGACAGCAACGGTCTGGACTCTAAGCGGTCAGATGAGACGTATGCTTTCGATCCGGTTCAGCACGGACGATTGCGAACTCGCCGGGCGCGTTCTACAAGCAGCCGACAGGCGAGGACTCGACGCAGCCCAAACGGCGGCGCTCGCAAAAGCCCGCGCGAGATTAGCGCTGCTCGGACGTCTAGCCAAGCGGGCTGCAGCGGATGAAGGAGTAACCGTGTCGGCGATCGTCGACGACGATAAGCCGATTCTCACCGTGTACATCTCAGGCATGGAACCGGCCCGTTCCTGCGTCATTGCTCGTCTGGACGGTCAGGGACTAGACCTCATGTTCCAACTGGCACCCGCGGACGAGGAATCTCTCGAGGCCAAAGAATCAGAAAGTCGTCTACGCGTTCGCATGCAGCTCGCGTCCCTTTCCGCCCAAGACCGCGTACCACTGGAGTCCCTCGCTTCGGACGATTGGATATTTGAGGCCGACAACGGAACGGGGGCCCGGTTCGCGACTGCCGGGGAATGGATCGCCGCGATGGCTGCGGAGCCGTCCAGCAGCGGTCTAGTGAGACGGCATATAGATCCTGAAACGTTAGCTGCGACGGATAACGCTGGTGAGCTGGTCAAGCAGCTGACTGTCGTGACGTTGCGCGCGATCGCGACGGCCGATGACATCGGAAACGATCCCACCCATGTGCTTGTAACCGAACTGCACTGGGCAGAGGAACGGGCACGAGCGCTCGTCGAGCTTGCCGGCCGCTCTCGTCAGCTGCTGTTTGCCGGACCGCCGGGCACCGGGAAGACACTCGCCGCACGCGCTCTCGCCAGGGCTTTAGGCGGCGATACACGCGTGAAGTTGGTCCAGTTTCATCCGACGTACGCTTATGAAGATTTTGTCGAGGGCATACGTCCCCGCCTGGATGAGGCCGCCACCGAACTGAGGTATAAGGTCCATAAAGGCGTGCTCCGGCGGCTCATCTCCGCCGCTACTGACGCCCCCGGTGCCGCGCACTTCCTGATCGTCGATGAGATTAACCGGGCAAACTTGCCGCGCGTCCTGGGCGAGCTGCTATTCGCCCTAGAGTACCGAGGTGAGGACAACAAGATTGAATTGCCTTATAGCGGCGAACAGATCTACATGCCAGAGAACCTTTGGTTGATCGGCACCATGAACACTGCAGATCGCTCAGTCGCACTGATGGATGCCGCAATGCGTCGACGGTTCAAAGAGGTTCGGTTCGGTGTGGACCTGGACGCACTGCTCCGCTGGCACGAGAAGCGCACCAGCGTTGAACTGGGCAAGGAGGCGGTGGAGCGCTTGAAACGCCTCAATTCCCAGGTAGTCGCTCTTCTGGATGACGACCGAGCGATCGGCCATTCGTTTCTGATGCGGGAGGATCTGGCCCAGGTAGGCTTCGAGGCAGTTTGGATGGAGGATCTCGAGGCCGTCCTGCGGGACCATCTACTCGGCCGCCAGGACGACCTCCCTGCGCTTCGGGACGCTTTCCTGGGTCCGCTCTTATGATTGATCTCGAATTCACGGAGCTCGACCCGCCCCGAGAAATCACGGCGACGCCTTCCGAGCTGCGCACGCTTCGAAGAGCGCGCCATGGCCTGCGTATCGAAGAATTGGGTGACGACCGCGTGCGGGTGGGCCCGCGGATCGGATACGCCGGCACGGTACTGCTTCCGACGGGTCGGCGCATCGTGGTCATGCCGAAGGCTCCAATTTCCAATCTACCCGAATTGTTGGCGTTGGCCTACCGAGCCATGGCTCTTCCGCTGGCCGCAGGTGCTGCGGCGATCGACGAGGCCATACCAACAGACTGGCTTCTTCTCCAATTAATTGGTGAAATCGAGGAGCTGCTTTCACGCGGGCTTCGCCGCGGGTACGTCGAGCGTCGCGAGTTGCTCGCCTACGTCCGAGGTCGGCTGCGGCCACAGCTCAACCCGGCTAGACTCCCGTTCGCTGATTGTGAATACAGCGACTTCGTTTCGGACACGGCAGAAAACCGGCTGCTGCGTGGCGTCCTGGAATTTCTCGCACCCGCTGCGAGTAACCCTATCGTTCGCCGGCGCATGGGGGACGCCCTCGCGGCTTTCGCTGGTGTCTCGTTGGTTCGGCCATCGCTGGTGGCCTTCGATCGAGTCGCGGTGACTCGGCTGAATGCCCACTATCAGCCGAGTCTCCGGCTGGCACGGATCGCTCTCGAAGGGGCAGGCGTGCATGATGCTGTTGGCGCGTCGACCGCACCGGCGTACTTCGTTCCTATGTGGCGGGTTTGGGAGGCAGCTGTAGCCTCGGCGTTACGTGATGCGGGCATTCAGCACGTGCATGAACAGCCTGAGTTTGCTGACCGCTTTGTGCAGCAAGGCGGTTATCCCAAACTGAGAGTCACGCTCCGGCCGGATCTACTCATTGGCTATCGAGGGACTCCCGCACTCGCAATCGACCTCAAATGGGCTCCTGCCCTCGAGCTCAGGTACGGCAAGAAGCGTCTACGCAACCAGCACCTTTATCAGCTCGCAACCTACTGCGCTGCCCTTCGATGTGATGGCTTACTCGTATACCCAGAGATGGAGGACCAGATCGACAGCATGTACGAGTTCAACGGAAGGACGATTCGGATACGCACCGTGAACCTTGCAACGCCGAGCCTTGCCGATCTTCGTAGCTTTGCCGTCAATCTTGCTGAAAAAATGGCCGAACCAGGCATGCGTGCTGGCTGACGAGTTAATGCCGTCTGTTGCTTGCTGACTCGTCGCCTGGGCGCAGTCAGCGCCTCTGCCCGTGCAAACGCCGCGGCTGAGGTTCGATAGCAATCTGGTTGAGGCCATTGCCGCCGCTGCCAAGGAACGTGCAAACAACCGCAACCCTATGAGCACCCGGAAGCCGCAATGGATGGCGGGGCAGGGTGTGGCTTATCCGCAGCATGGGTGCCTTAGCGCTTTGCATTCAAAAGAAGCTGTGTATTAAAAGTCCAGCGGCCTCGCGTCGTACGGGCGGACGCGATCCGCGATCATCTGCCAATTGGGAACGCTGGTCATGGGTGTTGCTCGGACGCCGGCGCTCTCAAGCAGTCTCAGGTGCCGGTCGTAGCTCGGATGTGCGGCAAGTTGCGCCTTGACGTTTGGGAAGGCGTACACCGGGATGCCAGCGCCAAGTGCTTCGTTGAGGATGCCGAGGGCAAGCGCGTCGTTGATCCCCTGGGCCCATTTGTTAATCACATTGAACGTCGCCGGCACTACAGCGACCGCATCCGCCGGCGGATGCGGCTCCGCCTCACCCGGCATCCGCCACTCCACCCGCACCGGATATCCCGTCTGCCGGGCTAGCGCCTCTCGGTCGATCCACGTTGCAGCGGTCGGCGTAGCAGTGAGGCAGACGGTCCATCCATCCTCATGTAGCAGCTCGATCAACTCACCGATTCGCAGCACGGGAGGAGCGGCACAGATGATCAGAGCAAGTACGCCTCGCTGCGTCATGCCAGCAGCCCGGCCCGCTCCGCCAGCGGCCGTAGCCCCGGCGTTGCCGCTCGTCGCTCCTTGGCTAGAAGGTCGAGCAGCAGCGCCCGCGCCTGCACATTCGCATGAACCGCCTCGACGGCCACCCGCTCGGCTTCAAGCAAATGCAGGACGGACGCCGACCTGTCCCCGGACGACATCACCGCCGCTGCCGCCAAATCGACGTGCACCTGCGCCCGCCGACCGACCAAAACCGTGGGCATCCGCGACGTGTCGAGTTGTGACCCGATCTCCAGCGCTTGATCAGCGTTGCCGGCCCGAACGGCAGCGGAGACTGCGTGGATGACGACATTCGTCGGACCGAACCCCGTCCACAACCGGTTGCGGTCTGAGCCAAGCACCGTCGCCAGCCCTTCAGCCCGCGCCAGGAACTGACCCGCCGCCCGAGGGTTGCCCTGCCCGGCCGCTAGCACAGCAGCGAGAAGCAGCAACGCGCCGTGAGCGGAGAGCAGGTCCGAATCAGCGCCCGGACCGGCGTCGGCCAGGCGATCGATCGTGCCCAGCACAACCTGCTCAGCCTCGGTTCTTCTCCCCGGCAGTCGCAGCAGCCCGCACGCTGCCTGATACGCCGCGACGGCTGCCAACGCCTGATCGCTCGCGAGCCGAGCCGCGGTGGCCGCCCGATCGGCGGTCAGCAGAGCAGTATCGCCGTCACCGACCTTGGCAGCTAGCTTGGATGCGGCGATGTAGGCAGCAGAGAGTAGGCGGCAGCCGCTGCCGCGATGCATCCCGGTGGAGCTGGTGGTAAGGGCCGTCGCCTGGTTGAGCACGTCCGGCAGGAGACGCGCTGCGGAGGTGTAGCTCGCCCTCTGGTACAGGTTGTGCACCCGGCCCACAACACGCCGTACCTCGACAGGCGACTGCGCCGATTCGTTCGGCGCCCCCAGGTAGGTGGTGAGAAAAGCCCGGAGATCGTTCAGTAGCTCCGGACGGGTGGCGCCGGAAGCGGGAACGCGGCTCTCATCTCCCATGGCCTGCCCTCGATGTGCTGCCACCGACACGTCGACGAGCATGTCGTCGAGCTGTTCGAGCGTAACGCCCAGGGCGGAGGCGATCCGGCTGCGATGCCACGGCTGCGGGTCCGTCTCGGCGTTTTCCCAGCGCACAACGGTCGACCGTTCCACACCGAGGAGGCCGGCCAGGCGCTCCTGGCTGTAGCCGACGGCCTTTCGTCGCTGACACAGCCGATGCCGCTTCAAAGCCACGCCCGGTCTCCCTCCGTTCTGCCGTCACTGTAGTGACTGTGCGTCGATGCCGCGGGTACGCAGACGCCTCATTTCTGCGTCATTGACGCTCCTCGGACGCTGTAGTTCCAGGTCAGCTGCCCGCCGAAGCTAGGCGCATGGCCCGGGGCGGGTGCTGGCTCCGGTCGCCGTCGACCCGAACGACGGCGACCGCCCCCGCCCGCCCCGGCGCCACTTCGCGCACCACTAGGCCGGAGGCGCCCATTTATGTCCACCGTATTCGCCGACTTTCCCCTGCTCGCCCCGGTCATCGACGAGGCGTTGGCCCTCACTTCCCGGGCGATCCGCGTGAACGTGCCCTGGCCTTGGCCGCGCGCCCTGCTCTGCCGCACCGAACGCCGCCCCTACCCGTGCCGTCGGGCATGCTGGGGCCACGCAGCGCTCGAATCCGCCGGCCCTATGGCAGACCAGCTCGGGGGCCCGGCGTGACGGAAGCGCAGTTCCGAGAGGTGGCCGCCCGCTGGCTCAGCCTCATTGCGGCTGACGCCGAGCTGTCCCCGTACCTGATGGGCGTGGACTGGGACCGGCTGAAGGCGCACGTCGCGCGGACGCTGACCACCGGGGAGGAACTGCCGAACCTCGGCTGGCCGGAGGCCCAGCACCGCCGCGCCACCGACTACCTGACCGGAGCCGTGAGCCGACCGCCCTTCTGGGAACAGGTCGAGGACCGCTGTCCCGGCCTGCTACCCGAGCGGGACGGCCCGCTCGTCGAGGCCACGCTGCGTCAGCTCACGCGCGAGGACAGTCGACCCAACAAGCTGGCGCTGCTCAGCGTGCTCGGCCGCGCATACCGCCGCTACGGCCTGCGACCGGAGCACGGGGGAGTCATCGACGACGTACTGCGGACCAGGGTGCCGTGGCGAGAAGTCGAGCGGGCCGCCCGCCGCGCGGGGGACGGCCCCGCCTGGTGGCCGGCGGAGGTCATCGACCACGACCGGGCCGCCGACGGCGTCGGCGTTCTCACCGTACGGCCATGGCGGCGGCTGCTCTGGCGGCCCGGCCAGGCGCTGCCGGTCTGCACGCCGCGCCACCCGGGCCGATGGCGCTGGTACTGCCCGGCGAACGCGCCGCGCCCGGACGGCACGGTCGAGCTGCATGTCCGCGCGGTCCGCGGCGGCGCCGTCTCCACCAGCCTGGTCCGCGAGGTACGCCCCGGCGAACTCCTACACCTCGGCCCACCCGCGGACGCCGGCCTGCACCTGGGCGAAGGCCGGGACCTGCTGCTGATCGCCGGCGGCACCGGCCTGGCCCCGCTGCGCGCCCTGGTCGAGCAGGTCGCCGCGGCCCCGGGCGGCCGGCGGGTCACGCTGGTCGTCGGGGCCCGATCGGTGGAGAGCCTGTACGACGCGATCACCCTCGACAAGCTGCGCCACGACTGGCTGAGCATTGTGCCGGCGTTCTCCCACGACCTCTGTGCGGAGCCGGCCGAGCAAGGCGACGCGCTGACCGTCGGCCTCTACCACCACCGTCCCGGTCAGCACGTCTACGTCTGCGGGCCCCCGCTGATGCTGGCCGGTGCGCGGCTGCGGCTGCTCGCCGCCGGCGTGCCCGCAGATCACCTGCACCTGCCGAACCGGATCCCGTGGCGATGACGGTCTACCGCAGCCGCCACGCCCTGGCCGGCCCGCTCACTCCGAACCGGATCGCCGCCCTGCGGATCCCCACGGCCCGAAGGGGTTACCGGCCCGAGGACGTGGACGCGCTGCTGCACCGGCTCGCCTTTGAGCTGCAGCGCCGTACGCAGGAGCGGGACGAAGCGCGCCACGAAGGCCAGCGAATCAGAGGCGCCCTCCGCTCCTGGCAGTCCGCCCGAAGCCACCAAAACGGATCGAAATAGCAATTTCCCTGGATGTTCGCATCACACAGGCATCTTGAACTTCAAGCCGATTTGGACGATTGACAGGCGAGGAGGCCCCTGATGCCCCATTCACATTCGTGGCGACGCCAGCTCGCCGCGATCACCGCCCTCGCCCTGCTCGCCGCCCCCTTGACTGTTCCCACCGGCCCCGCCGCCGCCCGGCAGGGCGGATATGAAGCCCTCATCCGCCGCGCCTCCTACGGCGTCCCCCACATCACCGCCCGCGACTTCGGCAGCCTCGGCTTCGGTGTCGGCTACGCCCAGGCCGAGGACAACATCTGCCTCATCGCCGAGAACGTCGTGACCGTCCGCGCCCAACGCACCCGATGGTTCGGCCCCACGGGCGAGGACGGCAGCAACATCACCAGCGATCTGTTCCACCAGAAGGCCATCGACGACAGGACCGTCGAGCGGCTGCTCACCGGCCGCCGCGACGGCATCCACTCACCGTCGCAGGAGGTCCGTGACCAGGTCCGCGGCTTCGCCGCCGGATACAACGCCTACCTGCGCCGCACCGGCCCGGCCCGCCTCACCGACCCGGCCTGCGCCGGCAAGCCATGGGTACTTCCGATCACCGACCTGGACGTCTGGCGCGTTCACTGGACGACCATGGTCCGGGCGGGCTCAGGAGCCCTCGCGGACGGTATCATCGCCGCCGCCCCTCCCACGACAAGCACAGCTGCCGCCTCATCCCCGGCGAGTGCGCCAATCGCCCGTGCTGCCGTCCCGCCCGCAGGGAGCACCGCACCCCGTCAGGCCGCCCCCAAGCGAGACACCACAGCCGAGCCGGCAACCCGGGCCACGACGGAGATAGCTGGCCAGCTCCCCGCACCGAAGGCCACCGCCGTGGTGAAGGCACGCGACGGTGCGCCGGCCGGGTTGGGCAGCAACGCGTACGGCCTCGGTAGCGACGCCACCGTCAGCGGCGCCGGGATGCTGCTGGCCAACCCGCACTTCCCGTGGGACGGCCCGGAACGGTTCTACCGGATGCACCTCAAGGTGCCCGGCCGCTACGACGTCGAGGGCGCCGCCCTGGTCGGCGACCCGCTCATCGAGATCGGCCACAACGGCCGGCTCGCCTGGAGCCACACCGTCTCCACGGCCCGCCGCTTCGTCTGGCACCGGCTCACCCTCGTCCCCGGCGACCCGACCAGCTACCTCTACGACGGCCGACCCCGGAAGATGACCGCCCGGACGGTCACCCTCCAAAAACCAAGCACGACCCGCACCCTCTACGACACCCACTTCGGCCCCGTCGTGCTGGTACCCGACGTCTTCGACTGGACCGCCGACACCGCGTACGCCATCTCCGACCCCAACGCGGCCAGCCTCCGGCCTTGGACGGCTGGCTCGCGATGGGACGGGCCCGGTCCGTGCCGCAGCTACGGAAAGAGCTGGACCGGCGGCAGTTCCTGCCGTGGGTCAACGTGATCGCCGCCGACCGCTCCGGCGCTGCCCTCTACGCCGACCACTCGGTCGTGCCCCGGGTCACCGACCGGCTCGCCGCCACCTGCATCCCGCCCGCCTGGCGCGACCTCTACGCCACCAGCGGCCAGGCCGTCCTCGACGGCTCCCGGTCCCGCTGCGCGCTGGGCCGCGACCCGGAGGCCGCGCTGCCCGGCATCCTCGGCCCGGGGCACCTGCCCACGCTCGTCCGCCGCGATTACGTGACGAACTCCAACGACAGCTACTGGCTGGCCAACCCGGCCCACCCGCTGACCGGCTTCCCGCGCGTCATCGGCGACGAGCGGACCGAGCGCAGCCTGCGTACCCGCCTCGGCGTGGACCAGGTCCAACGGCGCTTGGCCGGCAGCGACGGCCTTCCCGGCACCCGCTTCACGGTCGACCGGCTGTGGGCGGTCACGCTCGGCAATCGGACGTACGCCGGCGAGCTGGTCCGCGACGACCTCGTGCGACTCTGCACAGCGCACCCGATCGCGGCCGCGAGTGACGGCACCCGGACCGACCTGACCGCGGCATGCCGGGCGTTGCGCGGCTGGGACCTGCGGGTCGACCTGGACAGCCGGGGGGCGCACCTGTTCAGCGAGTTCACCCTGGCCGGCGGGCTGCGCTTCGCCGACCGCTTCGACCCGGCCGCGCCGCTCACCACCCCGCGTCGCTTGGCCGTCGACGACCCGAGGGTACGCATCGCACTGGCCGACGCCGTCCGCCGACTGGCCGGCATCCCTCTCGATGCCCGCCTCGGTGACCTCCAGACCGAGCCGCGTGGCGGCCGGCGGATTCCGATCCACGGCGGCCGTCCGGAGCCGGGGGCGTTCAACATGGCCGTCGACATGCTGGTGCCCGGGGTCGGCTACCCGAAGGTGCGGCACGGCACCTCGTACCTCATGGCCGTCGAGCTGGGTCCGGACGGGCCGTCGGGCCGGCAGCTGCTCACCTACTCGCAGTCGGCCAACCCGAACTCGCCCTGGTACGCCGACCAGACCACGCTCTACTCCCGCAAGGGCTGGGACACGATCAAGTTCACCGAGCGACAGCTTCGTGCCGACCCGAACCTGGTCAGCTACCGGGTGGGCAGCATCCGTGCCCAGGACTGAGGCGTGACTCATGCGCCCGGCACCACCGGATTCTCGCGGTGGTCCGGCTCGGCGCCTCGGCGTGATACCGCCACCTGCCCGGGCGGGACACCGCGGGGGCCGGTGCCGCCAATAGCGTTCGGGTGACCGGTCAACGATCGAGGAGGATGCGTGAGCCAGCCACCCAGTCCGGCGCTCCCCGGCGAGCCGAAACCCGTGACCGTGCACATCGAGAAATGGCGTGCCGCGCTTCCGCCGGATGCCTGGCCCGACGGTTTTCCGGAGGTCGGGTCGGTGTGGCGGCGGGACGTGTTCACCGTTGCCGAGGCGTGGCGCGCCGGAGAGGCGAGCCCGCGGCAGTTGCTGAGCGCGGTGCTCATGTGGGGCTACGGCCCGATCGGATACGGCCCGTGGCGCGCCGCGCGGTCGCTGGAGGGCGACCCGGACGGCAAGCGCCTGTTGCACACGCTCGAGGGGCTGCGCACGCCAGCCCTGGACGAGGACGCCCTGCGGACCGCCTACCAGCGCTTGCGTGACCCGAAGGAGTCGCGGCTGCCGCGGCTCGGCCCCAACCTTTTCACCAAGCTGCTCTATTTCGCCGGCTACCGGCGCGGCGCGCCGGGCCGGCAACCGCTCATCCTCGACAGCGTCGTCCGGCGCCGGCTGCCCGTCGAGGCCGGTGTGCGACGCGAGTCCGGGTGGGTGTCGGAGGAGTGGCTCGCCTACCTGGGCTGGGCGGCGGATCAGGCGCACCGCCGGGGCATCGAGCCCGACGAGGTGGAGATGGCGCTGTTCCACGACCGCTGGGGCTGACCGGGGGAGCGCCGAGCGGACGGACCCTGCTCCCGGCAGCGGTAGCCGCAGCGGCAGCGACGCCGGCACTGGCCCGGGACCGGGATTGGCACTGGCACTGGCACCTGGACCGGCACCGGCCCGCCTGGTGGCGGGGCGAGTGGGAATCGCAAAGCCTCCGGGCTGGCCCTCACCCAGTTTCGACCTAGCCGGCCCGGCTTTGCGCATCTGATTCCGGATCGCGTCCCACCCGGGCCGATGGTGGCGGAGTGTGGGGTTCGCATCGGCTGACGCCGCGGCGGTTTGGTGCTCGTGCCGGCGGGAAGCTTGCGGATTTGCCACCACGAGGAGAGGAAATCCCATGACATCGACCAGCCTCCCCGGCGGGACGTTCAGCCTGGGGGACCTGACGGTCACCCGGATGGGTTACGGCGCCATGCAGCTGGCCGGACCGCACGTCTTCGGCCCGCCAGCCGACCGTGCCGCTGCCGTGGCCGTGCTGCGCGAGGCCGTCGGCCTCGGCATCAACCACATCGACACGGCCGACTACTACGGCCCGTACGTCACCAACGAGATCATCCGCGAGGCCCTGCACCCGTATCCGGATGACCTGCACATCGTCACCAAGGTCGGGGCGCTGCGCGACGCCGAGGGCAACTGGCCACCGGCCCTCGCGCCGGAGCAACTACGCCAGGCCGTCCACGACAACCTGAACCGCCTGGGCCTCGACGTGCTCGACGTGGTCAACCTGCGCGTCGGCGGGTTCGACCGGCCCACCCCCGGCTCGGTCGAGGAGCCGTTCACGGTCCTCGCCGAGCTGCAGCAGCAGGGGCTGATCAAGCACCTCGGGCTCAGCACCGTCAACGCCGAGCAGGTCGCCGAGGCGCAGTCCATTGCACCGGTGGTGTGCGTGCAGAACTTCTACAACATCGCCAACCGCGACGACGACCCGCTCATCGATTCCCTCGCGGCGCAGGGCATCGCCTACGTGCCCTACTTTCCCCTCGGCGGCTTCACCCCGCTGCAGTCCGAGGAGCTGCAGGCCGTCGCCGCCCGCCTGGAGGCCACCCCGCTGGCGGTCGCGCTGGCATGGCTGCTGCACCGGTCCCCGAATATCCTGCTCATTCCGGGCACCTCCTCCGTCGCGCACCTGCGCGAGAACGTCGCCGCCGCCGCGCTGGCCCTCCCCGAGGACGCCCTGACCGAACTGAACACCATCGACTGACCGGCCACGCCGGACCCCGCCCGCCACCGACCGAGACCCCGTGCTTGGGGCAGCGGACGGGCCGAAGCCCGGCCCGAGACGCTCCGCGTCGGGCAGCGGACGGGCCGAAGCCCGGGCCCGAGACGCTCCGCGTCGGGCAGCGGACGGCCCGCAGCCCGGGCCCGAGACCCTCCGCGTCGGGCAGCGGACGGGCCGAAGCCCGAGCCTGAGGCCCTCCGCGTCGGGCAGGGGACGGGCCGAAGCCCGAGCCCGAGACCCTGCACGTAGGGCAGCGGAGGAGCCGCAGCTCGAGCCCGAGCCTGCTAACACCACCCCGGGGTGAGCGCTCAGCCGATCGCCCTCGCGATCAGCGGGATGCCCTCGCGGTAGGTCGGCACCCCCGGAGCCCAGCCCAGCTCGCGCTTGGCCTTGGCATTGGAGACGCGCATCGACGTGGTCATCATGGCGTGCGCGTACGGGATGGGCCGCAGCATCCAGCTCGGGACCCGCCACGGCCGGCGCGCCCCGAACGCGGCCGCGAGCGTGTCCAGGTAGTCGCCCCAGCGCACCGGCTCGTCGTCGACGATGTTGTACGCCTGCCCGGCCCGCCCCTTCTCGAGCCCGGCCACCGTCGCCGCGGCGGCGTCGTCCAGGTAGATGAAGTTGGCGAAGCCACCGGATGAGGGCACTGGCAACCGGCGCTTGCGCACCAGGTTGACCATCATGTTCGTCATGCGGTCGTGCCCGTAGAAGAACCCGTAGCGCAGCGCGACGCCCTCCATCTCGTCGGCCGAGAACACCTGCTTTTCGGTGGAGCCCATGGCCGCGACGGCCTCCCCGAGCTTGCCGCCCACGGGTTCGGCGAACGGGTCGTCCTCGGTGATCACACGCGGCCCGTGGTCGCGGTAGCCGTACCCGAGCACGATCGACTGGGTGACGAAGCGGTGGGCGCCGACCGCCCGGGCCGCTGCGAGCAGGTTGGCCGTGCCGGTGGTACGCAGGGCGTTCGTGCCCTGGAGCGCCTCGCCCATCTTCGTGGTGCCCAGCGCCGTCAACTCGTGGACGACCGCGTCGGCCCGCACGTCCCGTACGGCGGCGAGCAGGTTCTCGCGGTCCAGCACGTCGGCCACCACCGCCTCGGCGCCGGCGCTGCGCAGCCGCTCGGCGTTGGACTGGCTGCGGCTGATGCCGACCACCTGGTGGCCGGCGGCGAGAAGTTGCCGGGTGAGGGGCGTACCGATCGCGCCCGAGGCGCCGGCGAGCAGGACTCTCATGGCTTCGGTCCCTTCCTGTGGGTCTCACCCCTCTGGACGGATCACCGGTCCGGCGTGTGATGACCTGGCGGTGTGTCGCCCCGCACAGCCGTCGTCGACCCATGAAATGCGTGGTGCCCGGCGAAAACGGGTTCGCGGCGTGCATAGGATCGGGTCATGGGCCGGACCTTCGACATCATCTCCCCGCCGCGCTCCTGAGCGGGGCGCCTTCGCTCATCGTGTCCAGCCGGTGTCGGCTGGACGCGCGGTTCACCCAGCGCTGAGTCCGGCCCGCCCCGCTTCCGCGACCCCAACTTCTTCTCGTCGCAGGAGCGATTTCCTCATGCTTGTCTCCGAAAAACCGGTGGTTGCCGCCCGAGGCTCCGCCACCGGCCTGTGGTCGCTTGTCCTCGCCGGCGTGCTGTGGGGCACCGGTGGCCCCACCGGCGGCCTGCTCGCCCACCAAACGGGGCTGTCACCGCTGGCGGTGGCGTCCTACCGGCTCGCCGTTGCGGGCCTGCTCGTCATCGGCTGGCTCTGCCTGGCGCGGAAGCCGCTGCCCCGCAGCCGGGAAGCCTGGTCTCGGATCACCGTGAACGCACTGCTCGCCGCGGTTTTCCAGGCCAGCTTCTTCGCAGCGGTGTCACTGACCAACGTCAGCCTCGCCACCCTGCTCACCATCGGTGCCTCACCAGCGCTGGTTCTGGCCGCGGAGCGGGTCGCCGGACGGCGGCGGGTCGGCGCGTCGAGGCTCGCCGCGGTGGCGCTGGCCGTGGCCGGTCTGGTCCTGCTCGTCGGCACCCCGGCCGGCGGTATCACCACGACCGGCGCGCTCGCCGGGGGCGGACTCGCGTTGCTGGCGGCCGCTGGCTTCGCCGCGCTGACGGTGATCGGCACCCGGCCTGTCGCCGGTCTCGACGATCTCACCGCCACCGGCGTGAGCTTCGCCATCGGTGGGGCCGTGCTCGCCGCCGCGTCCACACTGACGTCCGGCATGAGCTTCGTCCCGACCCCGACGTCCGTGGGGTTGCTGCTCCTGCTGGGCGCCGTGCCGACCGCGACGGCGTACGCCCTGTACTTCCGCGGCCTGCGCACCACCCCGGCCAGTACGGCCGCGCTGATCGCGCTGCTGGAACCACTCGTCGCCACACTCCTGGCCACCCTGTTCCTCGGCGATCGCCTGAGCGCGGCCGGGCTCGTCGGCGCCGGGCTGATCACCATCGCCATCGTGCTGAACACCCGCGGGCACCGCTGACACAAAAGGGGCCGGGCAGGATCGACACGACCTGCCCGGGCTCCGCGTGTCAGGGAGGCCGGCGCTTTCGTCAGAAGCAGCGATCCGTCGTGGCCGCCTGCGGCCGGCGCTTCCGCGAGAAGCAGCGATCCCTCGTGGCCGCGTTCGGATCCGCTCAGGCAACTGCCCTGGTGTGCCCGAGGGTCGGCTCGTCGTCCCAGGCCAGTGAGCTGAGCTTCCAGCCCGACGGGGTCCTGACGAACTGGGTCGTCTTCACGCCCCGCCCCTCGAACCACTCGCCGTTGAGGTAGCCCGACTTGCGGTACTCGCTGAACCGGTGGGCGATCGAGCCGTAGATCTCGGTGGTCTCCGAGGTCTCCCACTCCCGGAACTCGGTCAGCGTCCCGTCGGTGAGGATCTTCTCGCGAGGTTCGACGAACTGGCGCAGGTCGTAGACGACCGGGGTCTCGCCGACGGTGCTGATGATCATCCCTTCGGAGATGAACACCTCCTCTATCGCCCCGATGTTCGGCTTGGCGCCGCCCGGGTTGGCGAAGGCACCCAGGAAGGTGGCCATCAGGCCGTCGAGTTCGGCCTTCACCTCCGAAGCCTTCACCTTCGCGGACATGCCCCTGGCCGCGAGGCCGGACTGGCCGGCGCGGCGGGCCCGCCACTCGTCGGCCAGCACGGACCAGATGTCGAGATCGATCCGTCCGCCTTCGCCGTCCGGGTAGTTCTGGCGCAGCGTTCCGTCGCGGCTCATTCCCAGCCGCCGGGCGACCGCGATGCTGCGCGCGTTGCGGGAGTTGGTGCGCCACTCGACGCGGGCGATGCCGCGTTCCTCGACGGCCCAGTCGATGATCCGCTCCGCGGCGCGGGTGATCAGCCCGTGGCCCTGTGCGCCGGGCTCCAGCCAGCAGCCCGCCTCGGCGACGCCCGACGCGGTGTCGAAGGAGACGAACATGACGCCGCCGACCAGGCGGCCGTCCCGCCAGATGCCCCAGATGCCGCCGCTGTCCTGGGTGCGCTTGTCCGCGTAGCGCCGCAGGACCGCGCGGGCCCCGTCGAGGTCGCGGGCGACGAACGCGGGTGAGACCCACGGCAGGATGTGCTCGCGCGCCCGGTCCAGGTGGTCGAGGAACTCCTCGGCGTGCCAGGGCTCCAGCGGGCGCAGCACGGCCGAGTCGGTGAGGGGCAACGCGAACATCACAACCTCCGTACATAACAAACGTTTGGCAGGTACGCTAACAGGCCATGACCCCCGCACGCACCGACCACGACTCCCGCAGACAGGACGTCTCGGAGGCGGTCTGGCAGGTCCTGGCCGAGCACGGCTTCGGCGGCCTCACCATGCGCGCCGTCGCGGCGGCCCTGGGCTCCTCGACCGGACTGGTCACCCACTACTTCGCGGGCAAGCGCGAGCTGATCGCCCACGCCCTCGACATCCTCGAGGTACGCACCGCGCAGCGCCCCCGGCAGGCCGCTCCCGCACCCGGACTGGCGGCGCTGCGCACGCAGATGGTCAACATCCTCCCGCTGACTCCCGACGCGGTGGCGATGAACCGGATCTGGGTCGGCTCCTGGGACGTCGCCCTGTCGGATCCGGACCTGTTCGCCGCCCAGACCCTTCGCTACGAACGCGTCCGGGCCGGGCTGCGCGCGTCCATCGAGGACGCCCAGCGGCTGGGCGAGCTTGCCGACGGTGACCCGGGCCGGCTCGCGACGACCGTGCTGGCGTTCACGCACGGCCTGGTGGTCCAGGCGCTGTTCGACCCGGACCGGCTGCCGGCCGCGACACAGACCCGACTCGTCGACGACTTCCTCGCCGCGCTCACCCGCTGAAGACGCCCCGGCACCGAGGGATCGAAGGACCAGGGGGCGCTACCGCTGACGGACCCGGCTCGTATGGTGGCGGGACGCGGCAGTCGGCTCGGGGAGGGTGGTCCATGCTCGCGGAACTCGCAGCCCCACCGGCCGTCGCGGCCGAGCGGGTGATCACCGCCGTCCTGGCCGACCTGCGCTCCGGCGACCACCGGGGCGTGGTGGTCGACTCGCCGCCCGGCGCCGGGAAATCCACCCTCGTGGTCCGCGCCGCCGTCGAGCTGGCCGCCGCCGGCGAGCCGCTGATCATCGTGGCGCAGACCAACGAGCAGGTCGACGACCTCATTGACCGGCTCGCCCGCAAAGCCCCCGAGCTGCGCATCGGCCGGCTCTCCGCCACCGACTACCAGCCCACCGACCGGGTGAAGGGCCACGAGACGGTCCGGGTCGCGGCAAAGGTCGCCGACCTCGGTGGTCCGGCCGTCGTCATCGGTACGGCCGCCAAGTGGGCCACCGTCGCCGAGGGCGTGTGGCCGTGGGCGATTGTCGACGAGGCGTACCAGATGCGGTCGGACGCGCTGCTGCGCGTGGCCGGGCGGTTCGAGCGGGCACTGTTCGTGGGCGACCCGGGGCAGCTCGACCCGTTCTCGACCGTGGAGACCGCGCGGTGGACCGGGCTGACCTGGGATCCGATGCAGTCGGCGGTGGCCACCCTGCTGCGGCACAACCCCGAGCTGCCCGTGCACCGGTTGCCGGTGTCGTGGCGGCTGCCCGCCACCGCCGCGCCGGTGGTGGCCGCCGCGTTCTACCCGTTCACCGGGTTCCGCGCCGGCACCGGGCCGGCCGACCGGGCGCTCACCTTCACCGAGCCCGGGCCGGGCGACCGCTTCGACGCGACCGTTGAGGTGGCGGCCGCCGCTGGCTGGGCGCTGCACGAACTGCCCGCCCGGCACACGCTGCGTACCGATGGAGAGGCCGCCGTGGCCTGCGCCGCCCTCGCCCTGCGATTCCTGGACCGGAAACCGGTCGGGATCTCCGAGCATGCGCCCGGCGGCGCGCCGGTGACCGCGGACCGGATCGCCGTCGGGGCCGCGCACCGCGACCAGGTGGCGGCCATCCGGTCGCACCTGGGCGCGGCCGGCGCGGGCATCACCGTCGACACCGCCAACCGGCTCCAGGGCCGGGAGTACGACGTGACGATCGTGCTGCACCCCCTCTCGGGGCGGCGGGACGCGACCGCCTTCCACCTGGAGTCGGGACGGCTCTGCGTGCTGGCGTCGCGGCACCGGCACGCGTGCGTGGTGGTGGCGCGGGCCGGGATCACCGAACTGCTGGACGCCCACCCGTCGACCGAGCGGGTGCACCTGGACGTGCCGGTGAAGTTCCCGGACGGCTGGGAGGCCAACCACACCATGCTGGCCCATCTCGCCGCGCACCACGCCCGCTGACCACGCCCCCTACTTGCCGTGCGGGTCGGCGGCGTTGAGGGTGGCGACGACCTGGTCGTAGTCGCCGCGCGCCTCGCCGTAGCGGAGGAATTTCACCCGCTCGACCTGGATCTCCCGGGCGTCGGGCTGCGCCTCGATCAGCGCGACGACCTCGCTGACGAACTCGTCGAGCGGCATGGCGAACTCGCTGGTCTCCTGTCCGGGCATCAGCGCGGTACGGACCGCCGGCGGCTCAAGCTCCACGACCTTGACGCTCGTGTCCGCCAGCTGCAGCCGCAGCGACTCGCTGAGCATGTGGATCGCGGCCTTCGACGCGTTGTAGCTGGGGGTGACCTTGAGCGGAGTGAACGCCAGGCCCGAGGAGACCGTCATGATCGTGGCGTCCGGCTGCGCCCGCAGGTGCTCGATGAACGCGGCGATGAGGCGGATCGGGCCGAGCAGGTTGGTGGTCACGGTCGCCTCGGCCGAGTCCAGGAACGACTCGGGCCGGTGCCAGTCCTCGACGCGCATGATGCCCGCCATGGTGACCAGGACGTTGAGGTCCGGGTGCTTCGCCAGCACCTGCGCGGCCGCCGAGGCGATGCTCGCGGGGTCCGCCGTGTCGATCGTGACGGTGTCGATGTCGGGGTGCTCCGCGGCGACCTTCTCGAGCAGGTCGGTACGCCGGCCGCCGATGATCACCGTGTTGCCCCTGGCCTTGAGGGCGAGGGCGAGGGCGAGGCCGATCCCGCTCGTGGAGCCGGGGACGAAGATGGTGTTTCCGGAAATGTTCATGCGTCGAGCCTGGCCTACCGGTGCGGTCCGGGGGCAGAGACCGCTTATCGGGGGATCGGCAATCCCTGGTTGGGCCGCACGACCGGCGGATACTGGGATCATGGACCGCGCAGCCCTGGCCGACTTCCTCCGCCGCCGCCGTGAGGCGTTGCAGCCCGGGGACGTCGGGCTGGCCGCCGGCGTCCGCCGCCGCGCCCCGGGGCTGCGGCGCGAGGAGGTGGCCGCGCTGGCCACCATGTCGACCGACTACTACACCCGGCTGGAGCAGCAGCGCGGCCCGCAGCCGAGCCCGCAGTTGCTCGCCGCGCTGGCCCGGGCGCTGCGGCTGACCGGCGACGAGCGCGACTACCTGTTCCGGGTGGCGGGGCACAACCCGCCGGCCTCGGTGTCCGCGGCGACGCACGTCTCCCCGGCGCTGCTGCGGGTGCTCGACCGGCTGGCGGACACCCCGGCGCTCATCCTGTCCAACCTCGGCGAGACCCTCGTGCAGAACCGGATGGCCGAGGCGCTGTTCGGGGACCGGTCGGGCCACACGGGGCTGGCCCGCAGCGAGATCTACCGGTGGTTCACCGACCCGGCGGAGCGGAGCCGCTACCCCGAGGAGGACCGCGACCGGCAGAGCCGCGCCCAGGTCGCCAACCTGCGCGCCGCGTACGGGTCGATGGGGCCGCAGTCGCGGGCCGGTGAGCTGGTGCGGGCGCTGCAGAAGGCCAGCCCGGAGTTCGCCGAGCTGTGGGAGCGGCACGAGGTGGCCCAGCGCTTCGCGGACCACAAGACGCTGATCCACCCCGAGCTGGGGCCGATCGAGCTGGACTGCCAGGTGCTGTTCACCGAGGACCAGTCCCAGGCCCTGCTCGTGCTCACCGCGCCGCCGCGCAGCGAGGGCGACGAGAAGCTGCGGCTGCTGGCCGTGCTGGGGCATGAGCGCTTCCCGGCCAGCACTTAGACGAGACGGATCAGTTGGGCTCGATCAGGAGCCGGGCGTAGTTCGCCATCGACCGCTGGTAGCGCGGCAAATGCCTGGCCAGTGCCCCGACGGCGATTGAGACCGCCTCCCGCTCCCGGCCGACGCTGGTCAGCGCCAGCGCGAGCGTCGCGCTGACCGCGTCGTCGAGCTCGTCGGAGCCGCGCTCGCGCTCCTCGGTCAGCAGCCGGACGCTCTCCTCGGGCTGCCCGGTGTTCCGCAGGGAGCTGGACATCTGGATCACCGCGCGCCGGCGACGGATGCCGTCGATGCCCCGCTCCAGTGCCCTGCGGTAGAGCGGCACCGCCTTGTCCGAATGACCTGTCGAGTCCCAGGCGCAGGCCCGCTCGAACGCCGCCACCGGATGATCCGGCCCCAACTCGTCGGCGAGCACGTCGACCCGCTCGCGGAACTCCTCCTCGTCCCAGCCGTCGGGTGCGGCGTTGAAGGCCGCCCACAGGTCCGCGCTGCGCTGCTCCCAGTCGGCGCTCGGGTTCATCGTCGTTCTCCTCGTGATCGTCGGTTCGGACGGGAGACACTCTGCGAGCGCTGGTACCGTCGCCGCGAGTGATTCGGCGCAGGCCGAATCTTCCTCCCGAAGGCGGTGCGGATGGCGATCACGCTGCGGTTCGGTGCCGCCGACCTGCTGCACTGTCGCTTCGCCGTCTCGCCCATGCTCGAGACGCTGTCCGCGGTGCGCCTGCTCTCCCCGCACGAGGGCGTCGGCCCCCACCGCCGCTGGCTCGACACCCTCGACACGCGGGGGCTCGACCTGCGACCGATCGCCCTGCTGCAGCCGCGTCGCGGCTACACCCCCGACTTCCTCTCGCCGCCTCCGGTCAGCCCACACGCCCGGTTCCAGGACGAGCTCGCGGCCGTGGCGGCCACCGACCATGATCGGGTACGCGCGGAGGTGCGCCGGTCACTGGCGGACACCCCGGGGGCGGCCGAGTCGTCGACCGGACGCCTCCTGCTGGGCGATCCGGCCGTTGTTCTCCAGACGCTGGTGTCACTCGTGACGCAGGCGTGGGAGGTCCTGATCGAACCGGTCTGGCCGCACGTACGCGGACTGCTCGATGCCGATGTGGGCTTCCAGACCCGACGTCTCGCCGAAGGCGGCCTGGACCGGTTGTTCGCCGAGCTGCATCCACGACTGCGCTGGAACAACGGCGTGCTGACCCGCGAGTACGGCGACGACGAGCATCGCGATCTGCGCGGCGAGGGGCTTGCCCTGGTGCCCAGCGCCTTCAAGTGGGATCAGGTCGTGGTCATCGTGGACCCGCCGTGGCAGCCCACAGTGATCTATCCGGCGCGAGGGCTCGGCACGCTCTGGCAGCCGCTGTCCACCGATCGGCATGCGGCTCTGGGACGGCTGATCGGCAGAACCCGGGCGGCGCTGCTGTTCAGCCTCGACGAGCCCACCAGCACGACGACGCTGGCCCACCGCCACGCGCTGGCGGCCGGGACGGTGTCCGAGCATCTGTCGGTGCTGCGCGACGCCGGGTTCGTCGCCGGGGAACGACACCGGCACGAGATCCGCTATCGGCGTACACCCCTCGGCGAAGCCGCGCTCGGTTAGCGCGTGTCCACCAGCCGCCAGCTAGGGCTGGAACTCGGCGCGGGTCCGGGGCAGCCACTGAGGGTGCTGCTCGCGGATGTACTTCATGAGGCCCTCGCGCAGGTCGCAGCGGAGATCCCAGCTGCTCGGCCCGTCCGCGGCCGAGACGCGCACCTGGAGTTCCAGCGTCTGCGGGGTGACGTCGACCACCTGGAGCACCCAGAGGGCCCGGTCCCACAGCGGTGACTCCTCGACCAGCCGGCGCGCCTCGCGCCGGATCTGCTCCACGTCCGCCGTGTAGTCGACGTGCACCCGCAACTCGCCAACCACGCGGGACTCGTGTCGCGTCCAGTTCTGGAAGGGGCGGTCGGTGAAGTGGGTGGTCGGCAGGATGAGTCGACGCTCGTCCCACATTCGGATCACGACGCTGGTCAGCTTCACCTCCTCGACGCGACCCCACGCGTCGTCGACCACCACCACGTCGTCGACGTGGATCGCGTCGGTGAACGCGATCTGCAGGCCCGCGAAGGCGTTGGACAGCGACGTGCGGGCGGCCACGCCGATGAGCACGCCGATCACGCCCGCGGAGGTCACCAGGGACACTCCGACGACGCGTATCTGCTGGTAGCTCATCAGGGCGACGGCGATCGCGGCCAGCGTCACGAGCACGGCCGTCACGCCCCGGATCATCCGGATCTGGGTACGGGCCCGCCGGTGCTGCCGGTTCGCCGTCGGCTCGTGGGACAGGCGCCCCAACGCCAGGCCCTCGGTGACCTGGAGGAATCTGATCACCAGCCAGGCGCAGGCCGCCGCGAACGCCAGCAGCAGCCCGTGCCGGAACGCCGCCAACCACTCGTACCGCCGGCCGGGGACCGAGGCGAACAGCGCCCCGACCACCAGGACCACCACCGCGGGACGGCGGCACGCCTCGTACACCGGTTTGATGATCCACCCGTAGCGGGTGCGGCACGCCCACCGGAAGAACAGCCCGGCGAGCCAGGCCACGAGCAGGGCGGCGACGACCCAGGCCACGACGGTCAGCAGCGCGCGCATGCGTCCCCCCGAACCTGCCCCGATACCCGACATCACGCGACGACCGCCGCCCGGCTGGCCGTCGTGGGACGGCGACCCGGCCGGGCGACCCGGATACCCGGGAGGATCCGGGTGAAACGGGCCGGCGGGCGTGACCGGTCACCCGGCCTACGCCCGCCGGCCGGCGCTCACGGCGTGGCGAGCGCCTCGGTCGGTGCGAGCCGCGCCGCGCGGATCGCCGGGTAGAGGCCGGCGAGGGCCCCGATCAGCAGGGTCGCGCCGATCCCGCCGCCCAACACCCAGGGCGGCACCACCGCCGGCCAGGACCGGGAGAACGCATAGCCCGCCGTGACCGCGCCGCCCAGCAGGACCCCGCCCAGCCCGCCGAGGGCGGACAGCAGCAGCGACTCGGCCAGGAACTGGGTGCGGACCTGCCCGCGGGTGGCCCCGAGCGACCGGCGCAGGCCGATCTCCGGGCGCCGCTCCAGCACCGAGATCACCATGGTGTTGGCCACCCCGACGCCACCCACCAGCAGGGCGACCGCGCCGAGGCCGAGCAGCAGCCCGGTGAACGCCTCGTCGGTGGCCTGCTTCGCCGCGAGCGCGTCGGAGGGCCGTGCCACCTTCACCTCGTTCGGCGCCTCCGGGTTCGCCGTGGCGGCGAGCACCGCGCGTACCGCCTCGACAGCGGTCTCCGACGTCCGGGTGTAGACCGTGGTCGGGTGCCCGTCGAAGTCGAGGTACGAGCGCGCGGCGTCCCAGCCGACAAGCGCGGACAGGTCCAGCTCCGGCGCGAGCGGCGCGGGCGCCAGGATGCCCACCACGGTGAACAGGCGCCCGCCGAGCTGGATCCGCACGTCCGGCCCGGCGGCGCCGATGCCGAGCCGCTGGGCCGTGGTGGCGCCGAGCACCACCGCCGGGTAGTGGGCGGTGGCGGCGTTCAGCCAGGTGCCGCTGACCACCTCCAGCCCTACCGTGTCACGCAGCTCCAGACCAGCGGCGCGGGCCGCGATCCCGCCGCTCTCACTCCGGGAGATCAGGTCCGAGCGGTACACCCGCGCGTCGGCCAGCAGCCCGGTGGCGGCCACCTCCCGCACCGGCCCGATCCGCCCGATCATCGCCACCGACTCCGTCGGGAGCTGGGCGTCGTCGCCGAAGAGCGTGTTGCCCGGGCCGACGGTGAGCAGGTTGGTGCCGAGTTCGGCAAGCGTGCGGTCCAGCTCCGCCCGGGACGACGCCGAGATCCCCACCACCGACACCATGGCGGCGATCCCGATCGCGATGCCCAGCGCCGACAGGAAGGCCCGCAGCGGTCGGGTGCGCAGCCCGACACCGCCGACCCGCAGGACGTCCCGGGGGCGGAGCCGGGCGGGCGTCAGCCGGACCGGCCCGCTCATGCCGGCACCCCCGCGGGGCGGTGGTCGGCCACGATCCGGCCGTCCCGCATCTGGACCCGCCGGGGCAGCCCGGCCGCGACCTCCAGGTCGTGGGTGATCACCACGATGGTGGTCCCGGTCGCGTGCAGGTCCCGCAGCAGCGCCAGCACCCCGGCGCCGGACGCCGAGTCCAGGTTGCCGGTCGGCTCGTCCGCCAGCAGCAGCGCGGGCGCCCCCACCACCGCGCGGGCGATCGCCACCCGCTGCCGCTCGCCGCCGGACAGCTCGTGCGGCCGGTGGTCGAGGCGGTGCCCCAGCCCCACCCGGGCCAGCGCGGCCTCCGCGCGCCGCCGCCGCTCCCGAAGGGGTACGCCCGCGTAGAGCAGCCCGTCGGCGACGTTGTCCCGCACCGGCACGTTCGGGGCGAGGTGGAACTGCTGGAAGACGAAGCCGATCCGGGTGGACCGCAGCGCGGAGAGCTGCCGGTCGGCGAGCGCGGCCACGTCGTGCCCGTCGATGCGTACCCGGCCGGTGGTCGGCCGGTCCAGGGTGCCGATCAGGTGCAGCATTGTGGACTTGCCCGACCCGGAGGGGCCGACGATGGCGACCAGCTCGCCGCGCCGGACCGTCAGCGACACCCCGTCCAGGGCCCGTACGCCGCCCGGGTAGACCTTGGTCACCTCGGTCAGCTCGACGACCGCCTCGCCGGTCACGTCGGCATCCCCACGGTCGCCCCCTCGGTGAGCCCCGCGCCGGAGACCTCCACCCGGCCGGCGGCGAACAGGCCGGTCTCCACCGCGACGATCCGGGTGGTGCTGCCCTCGACGAGCTGCACGCCGTAGCCGCCCTCGGCCAGCGCGAGCAGCGCGGCGACCGGCACGGTGAGCACGTCGCGGCGCTCGGCGGCGGTGAACGCGACAGTGGCCGAGGCCTGGTCGAAGCCGGTCAGCGCCTTGGGGTCGGCCACCGTCACGGTGACCTCGATCTTCGTCTCCGGGTCGCCCTGGCCGCCCGCCCCGCCGTCGGCGCCGGGCTCGATCACCGTTTCCGTCGCGGCGACGGTGCCGGCGACCTCCTTGCCGTCGGGTAGCGAGACGGTCACCTTGGTGCCCTTCTTCGCCAGCCGCTCGTCGTCGACGTCGAGGGACACGGTCACCACCCGGGTGGTGCCGGTCCAGCTGAGCACCGCCTGGCCCGGCTGGGCCGGGTCGCCGGGTTCCGCCTCGTGGCTCTCCACCCGCACCGCGCCGTCGGCGTAGACCACCCGGCCCAGCTCGACCCGGCCGGTCTCGGGCAGGCCGAGGTCCTCCTGCCAGTCCCGGACGGCATCGGCGGTGGCCGAGGTGTACTCGTCGTCGACGGTTAACCCGGAGTAGCCGAGCGCCTTGAGGTTCCGCTCGAACTGCCGCACGTCGTCGCCGGACACGCCGGGACCCAGGGTCCGGTACGCCGGCAGCTTTCCGTACAGCAGCACGACCTTGGCGTCGTCGACCGTGAACAGCGGCTTGCCCCGGGTCACCTGGCTGCCGGTGGCGGCCAGCCAGGTGACCGTGCCGCCGGTGCGCGGCGCCGCGCTGTGGCTGGTGCCGTAGCCGAGTTCCCCGTCGAAGCTCTCGGCGTCGACAAGGGTCTGCCGGGTGACCGGGGTGGTCGCCGGCGGCAGGCCCCCGCTGGCCGCCGTACCCCCGTCGCGGCCACCGGAGGCCACCACGGCCGTGACGCCCGCCGCGGCGGCGACCACCACCGCCGAGGCCACCACCAGCGGGGTACGCGCCCGGCGGCGGCGACGGCTGCGCCCGGCGCTCGCCGGCACGACGGCCGGCGGGGTGGCGGTGGTCGCCTCGGCCGGCGCGGTGGTGCCCGCCGTCACGGGGCCACAGTTGTTCGCGACTGCGGGGCTCGCGAAACCCGGCTCACTCCTCGCGCTCACGAGGTCCTCTTCATCAGCAGCGGCGTGTCGCCCTCGCGGCACTTCTCCAGCGCGGCCCGCGTGGTCGGGTTCTCCGGGTCGATGCCGGCGCCGGCCTTCAGCTCGATGCTGCCGTCCGGGCCCGGGTCCGGGAAGTCCGGCACGCCGTTCTCCCGCATGCACCGGGCCAGCTTGCGCACCTGCTCCACCTGCTCGGGGTCGAGCTTGAGCGCCTTGCCGCCGTTGGGCATGAAGCTCCGGCACTGCTCCATGGCCGCCTCGACCTTCGCCTTGTCGGTCCCGGCGGGCATCCGGATGCGGAAGCCGCCGCCCTCACCGGGCTCCGGGTCGGGGAAGTCCGGCACCCCGTTCTCCCGCATGCACTTGGCGAACTCGCGCTGCCGGTCCTCGTCGCTGACCGGGGCGACGCTGGCGCTGGGCGACGCGCCACCCGCACCGCCGCCGGCCGTGGCCACCCGCTCCCCGTCCGGGTCGGCACCCGCGCAACCGGCGGCCGCCAGACCCAGGAGCAGGGGCAGGACGAGCAGTGTGCCCGACATTCGTCGGCGCATGGCACAACTCCTTCCCTCCGGCCGGCGCCGATCGCCGGCCGTATACGGACGAGTCGACCGCAGCGGCGGTATCCCGGGCGTAACCGCCGGCGTTAACGCCGCCGTTATCCGCGGGCGCGGCACCATGGGGGACGTGCGAGTGCTTGTGGTCGAGGACGAGACGCTGCTGGCCGACTCCATCGCGGAGTGGCTGCGCCGGGAGGCGTTCGCCGTGGACGTCGCGTACGACGGGGACGCGGCGCTGGAACGGCTCGGCGTCACCGACTACGACGTCGTGGTGCTCGACCGGGACCTGCCGGTGGTCCACGGCGACGACGTGTGCCGGGCGGTGGTGGACAGCGGCACCGAGACCCGGGTGCTCATGCTGACCGCCGCCGCGGCGGTCCGGGAACGGGTGGCGGGGCTGGCCCTCGGCGCCGACGACTACCTGGTCAAACCGTTCGCGCTGGTGGAGCTGTCCGCCCGGGTGCACGCGCTGGCCCGGCGGGCCCGGCCGGCGGCCCCGCCGAAGCTGAGCCGGGCCGGCATCGTGGTCGACCCGGCCCGCCGGGAGGTCTACCGCGACGGCCGGTACGTCGCGCTGTCCCGCAAGGAGTTCGCGGTGCTGGCGGAGCTGGTGCGGGCCGGCGGGGCGGTGGTCTCCGCCGAGGAGCTGCTGGACCGGGCCTGGGACGAGCACATCGACCCGTTCACCAACGTGGTGCGGGTGACAGTGATGAAGCTGCGCCGCAAGCTCGGCGACCCGCAGGTGGTCGAGACGGTGCCGGGAGTGGGGTATCAGATCCGGTGAAACGACTGACCATCCGGGCGCGCCTGACCCTGGTGTACGGCGGGCTCCTGCTGCTCGCCGGCGTGGTCCTGCTCGCCGTCACGTACGTGCTGGTGGACCAGCGGATGCGGGAGCCGCTGACGGGTGTGCGGGCGCAGGTCGTCCAGAACCCGTTCGGCGCGCTGCCCGGCGTGGGTGCGGCCGACCAGCTGCGGATCCTGATCCAGGAGGCCCAGGACGAGGCGAAGCGGAACGCGCTGGAGTCGCTGCTCACCCAGGGCGGCGTGGCGCTCCTGCTGATCTCGGTGGTCGCCGTCGGCTTCGGCTGGCTGATCGCCGGGCGGGCGTTGCAGCCGCTGCACCAGATCACCGGCACCGCGCGGCGGATCGCGGCCGCTGACGCCGGCGGCCGGGGGCTGCACGAGCGGATCGCGCTGCGGGGGCCACGCGACGAGGTGAGGGAACTGGCCGACACCTTCGACCTCATGCTGGAGCGGCTCGACCGGTCCTTCGACGGCCAGCGGCGGTTCGTGGCGAACGCGTCCCACGAGCTGCGTACCCCGCTCGCGCTCAACCGGTCGCTGCTGGAGGTGGCCATGTCCCGGCCGGGCGCCTCCGCCGAACTGCGGCAGCTCGGGGAGACCCTCATGGCGGTCAACGAACGCCACGAGCGGCTCATCGACGGGCTGCTCACCCTGGCCGACTCGGAGCAGCGGGTGGTCGACCGTACCCCGGTCGACCTCGCCGACATCGCCGGCCACCTCCTCGACCAGGTGGCCGGCACGCCGGAGCTGACCGTACGCCGGCGGCTCGCGCCCGCCACCACGGCCGGTGACCCGGTGCTGCTGGAGCGGCTGACGCAGAACCTGGTGGAGAACGCGGTCCGGCACAACCTGCCGGCCGGGGGCGAGATCGACGTGAGCACCGGCACCGTCGACGGCCGTGCCACCCTGGTCGTGGCCAACACCGGACCCGTGGTGCCCGGCTACGAGATCGAGACGATCTTCCAGCCGTTCCGGCGGCTGCACCACGACCGGGTGGCCGCACCTCGGCGCAACGGCGCGCCGGACCGGGCGGGTGCCGGACGGGGCTTCGGGCTGGGCCTGTCGATCGTGCGGGCGGTGGCGCAGGCGCACGGCGGTGCCGTGCACGCCCAACCCCGCGAGGGCGGCGGGCTCGTCGTGACGGTGATCCTGCCTTCCCTGGTCGGGGCCGTTCCCGGTCACCTGGCGCGGGCGGTGCCCGCCCCGGCGCGCGGCTGACGCGCCGCGCCGCCCGGCGTCGTTCGGGCCGGCCGCCGCGGGTATGCCACCTCGCCGAGCCGGGAGCACGGCGTGAATGCGGTGCGGGGGTGGCACAGGAATGATGATTCACGCCGCCGGGGATTCCCGGCTTTCGTGTCGGTCTCCCGTCACGCGCAGTGTTCATCTGATTCGTCTCGGTCGATAGCGTCGGTGCACTGCCGTCGACGAAAGGCCGACGATGAACGACAACCCGTACCCCCTCTCGCGCCGGCGGCTGCTCGCCGGCGCGGCGGCGGCCTCGGCGGTCACCGTGACCGGCGTGGCCGTCGCCCCGACCGCCACCGCGGCGACCCCCGTCCGCGCCACCACCCCGCTGGTCGCCCGGGACCGGATAGCCACCGCCGCGCTGCGTGCTCCCGATGGCACCGCGGCGGCGGTCCGCTTCCAGGCCGACTTCCACGCCCGGCTGGCCGCCTGGCTGGCCTTCTGGTCGGCGAACTCACCCCGCGCCTGGAGCGCTCCCGTCCACGTGGTCGGCCGGGTCGCGCCGGCCGGCGACGCCCTCACCCTGCACGCGATCCGCTACCGGCGCGACGACGAACTGCGCGCCGGCTTCGCGGCGGGGCGGCGGGACGCCAGCCACGCGGCGACCCTGGCCAGCCTGCACCACCACTTCCCGAGCGTGCGCGTCCTGCCGGACGGGACGGTCCGGGTCGGCGACGGGCCCGCCGGCTTCACCGGCGCGCCGGGGCAGGTCGCGTTCGCGGTCGCGGCCTGCCGGGAGCTGTGGGGCGACGACGACGCCACCGCGGCCCGCTGGGCCGAGCACGCCGGACGGGCGCTCGCCCGGGCCGGGCAGCCGGCCCACGCCGCCTCGCACGCCGGCTGGGCGGCCTTCACCCGGATCAGCCTGCGCCGCGGGCTGGGCACCGAATCGTACGAGTGACCGGAGGTAGCACATGTCCCGCAACGAGTTCCGGTTCGTGGTCGACGGCGTCGACCTGACCCCCGAGCAGCAGACCCTCATCGCCGGCGAGATCCAGAAGGCCGGCCTGGCCGCCCTGGGCACCGCCAACGCCAAGCTGACCAACCCGCTCACCCTCGGCCACGGCAACCTCAAGCTGCGCCCCGAGTGGTACGGCCTCTGGGTGCTCGACGGTGCGTTCGCCCAGGACCTCGGCCAGAAGATCAACGACATCGGCTTCTGGATGCAGCGGTGACCGACGCCGTCGGACGGACCGACCCGCCGGAGCGGATGTGTCCGAGCACGCCCGCGGCGAACGCCACGGTGTTCCTCGGCATGATCACTCCGGCGGGGCGGGTCGCCTACGTCACGCCGGCGGTGCCGGCCGAGGTGGCGCTCGCCGCGGCGGGCGACTCCGACGCCCCGGTCGAGTCCCGCTTCCGGCTGGCCGGACCCTGCGTCACCTCGTCCTGCGGCTTCTGGACCGGCGAGCACTGCGGCCTGGGCGCGCGGATGGCCGCCTCCTACGCGGAGACCGCCGAGCCGGGCGAGGAGCAGCTGCCGAAGTGCGCGATCCGGCGTACCTGCCGGTGGTTCGCCGAGCAGGGTCCGGCGGCCTGCCCGGCCTGCTCGCACGTGGTCACCGACGCGCGCTGAGGCTCAGGACCAGGTGTCGCCGAACTCGCGGACGCCGTCGACGTCGACTGTGACGTGGTCGTTGTCGGCCCAGGTGCCGGTCGCGGCCCGCCAGCTCGGGTCGTCCCGCTCGTCGAGGTCCGTCCAGGCCGGACGGTGCAGCCGGAGCTGGATCGGTCCGGAGGAGGCGCCGGGGGCCAGCACGCCCGCGGCGAAGGTCAGCTCGACCCAGCCGGGGACCGGGGTGCCGGGAACCGGGTAGACCGTCGGCGTGGGGCTCGGCGTGGGGCCGGGCGGCGGCGCGGGCGGCAGGAAGTACTGGAGGGTGCGGCGGATCGTGGCGCAGCCCAGCGCCGCCCAGTCGCACTCGATCGCCAGCGACGGATTGCCGTCCTCGAAGCGCAGGTGGTAGCGCACCCGGACGGTCGTGAGGTCGAGCGGTGTCGCGCCGGTGTTGGTGACCTGGAGCGCGAACTGCGCCTGGTTGTTCGTCGGCGACCAGTCCAGGTTCAGGTAGTCGACCTTCGCCCGGCCGTACGCGGTGCGGACCACGGTGACCGGCGAGGTGTCGGAGTAGCCGCCCGGCGCGTACGCCTGCACGGCGATCCGGTAGCTGGTGCCCGGGGCGAGGCCGGTCAGCGTGCTGGCGGTGGAGCCGGTGCTGGCCAGCCCCCGGTACGCGTTGGGACCGACCTGCGCGCGCACGTCGTACGTGACCGGCTCCTGCCGGGCGGGGTCGCGCCAGGTCGACGGCGTCCAGGAGAGCGCGAGCCGGTGCGGCTCGTTGGCGACCACCACCGGCGCGCCGGGCGTGGTGAGGGCGGGTTCGTCGTCGGCGTGGGCGACGCCGGCGGCGAGCACGGTCGCCAGCACGGCGACAGCGCTGACGGTGACACGACGGGCACGCATGGTGCGGATGCTAGGGAGGTCCAGTCATCCTTATCAATCGATAAGTCCAGCCCGCGGGATCCGCCGCCCGATGGCTCAGTCGCCCGGGGCGCTGTAGTCGGTAGGCGTCCGCGTGGCCTCGTCCACTTCGGCCGGGGTCAGCAGCGGGGTGACGCGGCTCCGCAGCCCGCCGGCCGCGCCGATGCGCATCGCCAGTGCGGCGGCGGTGCGGTGGTCGGGCAGGTCGCACAGCACGTACGTGTCGTCGTCGGCGAAGGCGAAGTGCATCGACAGCATCCGCCCGCCGGCCTCCTCGACCATCTTGCGGACCACCTCGGCGCGCTTGCTGCCACCGTCGCGGGTGAGCCCGCTGATCCCGTCGACGGTGTAGATGGACCGCAGCAGGAAGGCGGGCATCTCAGCTGTTGCCCTGCCGCTGCACGCGCTGCGCGCCCTCGACCTTCGCCCGGCCCTGGTCCCGCTCGCTGCCCCCGGCGCCGGTGGCGGTGTGCAACTGGTGCCGCTTCCCCGGACGTTCCATCCCCGCGCCTTGGCGACCCCGGGCGCCGCTGCCCGGGTTCCGCCCCGCCCGCGCCGACTCGCCGCCCGGATCGTGCTTGTTCTCCTTGTGGCTACCCATGGGCCGCGGTTACCCGCTGCCTCCGGCGGTAGTCCTGGCCCCGAGCCGGCCCGATCCCGGTGCGTGCCACGGCTGTGGTGCGAGCGGCGCCGGTCGGGTACCCCGCGTTGTCGGACGTGTCGACTACCGTCGGGAAGTCATGGAGCCGCGGTTCGGCGAGGCGATCATCGGGCGGGAGCACCCCGCGGCCCTGCTGCGCGCCGAAGTGGACCGGGTGACCGCGAGCCACGGCGGTCTGGTCCTGGTCGCCGGCGAGCCGGGCATCGGCAAGACCACGCTGGTGAGCGCCGCCGCCGACGAGGCCCGGCGGCGCGGGGCGCTGGTGCTCGGCGCGGCCTGCTGGGACTCCCACAGCGCCCCCGGCTACTGGCCCTGGGTACAGGTGCTGCGCCGCCTGGGCCGCCGGCCGGACGACTGGGCCCGGGCGCGGGAGGCCGCGGGGCCGGGGCTCGCGGCGCTGCTCGGCGAGGGCGCCGACCCGGTTGGCGACGAGCCCGCCGACGACGGCGGCCAGGCGGAGTTCGCCCTGCACGACGCCGTGACCACCGCGCTGGTGGCCGTCGCCCAGCACCGGCCGGTCGTGGTCGTCCTCGACGACCTGCACTGGGCTGACCCGGCCTCGATGCGGCTGCTCCAGTTCGCCACCCAGCACACCTGGTTCGAACGGCTCCTGCTGGTCGGCACCTACCGCGACGCCGAGGTCGAGTCCGGCGACCACCGGCTCCGGCCGCTGCTGCTGCCGCTGACCGCGAAGGCCACCACGATCACCCTCACCGGGTTGGCCCGCGACGAGGTGGCCGCGCTGATCCGCCGCACCGCCGGGCGCGAACCCGGCGCCGACCTCGTCGACGAGGTGCACCGGCGCACCGGCGGCAACCCGTTCTTCGTCGAGCAGACCGCCCGGCTGTGGCACACCGACGGGCTGGCCACCACCATCGCACCCGGCGTACGGGAGGCGGTGCGCCGCCGGCTCGACCAGTTGCCCGCCCCGGTCGTCGAGGCGCTCACCGTGGCTGCCGTGCTGGGCCGCGAGTTCCACCGCCAGGTCCTCGCGGCCTGCCTGCCCGGGCCTGCCGCACAGGTGGACCGGCTGCTCGACCGCGCGGCCACCGCCCGGCTCGTGCTGCCCCGGGGCGACGGCCGGTTCGCCTTCGCCCACGATCTGGTCCGGGAGACCCTCTACGACGGGTTGGCCGATGCCGAGCGGAGTGCCCGGCACGCCGCCGTCGTCCGCGCCGTCGACAGGTCGGCGGCGCTCGCCGAGCGGCTCATCCCCGCCGACCTGGCCCGCCACGCGTGGCTCGCCGGCGCCGACCTCGACCCGGCCCGTGCCGTCGACCTGCTGGTCGCCGCCGCCCGGGACGCCAGCGGCCGGCTGGCCGTGGAGGAGTCGACGCAGCACTTCCGGCGCGCGCTGGAGGTCGCCGACGAGCCGGCCCGCCGGGTCAAGGTGCTGCTGGAGCTGGCCCAACTGCTCACCCACGTGGGCACGCAGGAGGAGGCCGAGCGGCTGCTCGTCGACGCCGCGGCGCTGGCCCGCCCGCTCGACGAGCCGGCGCTGCTGGCCCGTGTCGCGCTCACCGCCCACCGGCAGCGGGCGGCCGCCCGCCGCCGCGTCGGCGCCGACGCGCTGGTGGGCGAGGCGTACCGGCGGTTGATCGGGGAGCCCGAGCCGGGGCGGGGGACGAGGGCCCTGGTCACCGACCTGATCACCGCCACCGAGACGCTCGCCCGGCACGGCCGCGACGACGAGGCGCTGACCTTCAGCCTGTGGGCCCGGCACGACACCACCTGGGGGCTCGGCACCGCCGAGGACCGGGCCGTGGTCACCGCCGAGATCCGCGAGGTGGCCCGCCGGACCGGGGACCGGGAGACCGAGCTGTGGGCGACCTCGCTGCGCTGGGTCGCGCTGCTGGAACTGGGCGACCCGCGCTACCGCGACGAGCTCACCGCCTTCGTCACCGGCTGCCGGCAGGGGGACGTCGCCCGCCACCGGATGGGGGCGGCCATCGACAGCGGCATCATCGCCGGCTTCCGCGGCGACTTCGCCGCCGCCGAGACGCACTTCGCCGAGATGGACGGCTACGGCGAGTGGGAGCACTCCGACCACGCCTTCATGGGCCAGCACCTGCGCTGGTGCCTGCTGCTGCTCCGCGGCCGCCTCGCCGAGGCCGAAGCCCTGCTTGACGGGCCGGAGGCGGCCGGCCACCCGCAACTGGAGCTGCTGAAGGCCATCACGGCCGCCGAGCGCGGCGACACGGAGACCGTGCTGCGGCTCGCCGCCGGCATCGAGGCGGCCGGCACCACGTACCCCCGGCCGGTGTCGCCGTTGTGGGTGCGGCTGCGGGCGCAGGCGGCGGCAGCGAGCGGCGACCCGCGGCGCTGCGCCGAGGCGCGGGCGGCGCTGGAGCCGCACCGGGGCCGGTGGCTGGCCGCGCTCTTCGGCTGCGACATCAGCGGCCCGGTCGACCTCTGGCTGGCCGCAGTCGACGCCGCCGAGGGGCGCTGGGACGACGCGGTCGCCGGCTACACGGCGGCCCGCGACGCCGCCGACCGGATGGGCGCCCGGCCCTGGTCGCTGCTCAGCCGGGCCGGGCTGGTGGCCGCCCTGGGCGCGCGGGGGCGGCCCGGCGACGTGGCCACGGCGGCCCGGTTGCGCGCCGACACGGCGGCCGAGGCCCGGGCGCTCGGCATGACCCACGTCCTGCACCGGCTGGGCGAGGTGCCCGTCGTCGCCGGACCCGCGCCGGGACGACAGGATGCCGGCCCGGCCGTCCCGGTGCCTGCCCCGGCCGCTGGCCCGGTCGGTTCCGGCAGCGGCGACTCGGCCGTCGCCGACGAACCCGAGTTCCGGTGGGACGGGGCCGTGTGGCGGCTCGGGTACGCCGGCACGGTGGTGCACCTGCCCGATGCCAAGGGCCTGCACGACCTGCGGCTGCTGCTGGGCCGGCCCGGCGTCGACGTGCCCGCGGTCGAGCTGCTCGACCCTGCCGCCGGGCCGGAGCTGGTCGCCGCCCGGCGGCTCGGTGGTGACCCGGTCCTCGACGACGAGGCCAAGGCCCGCTACCGGCGCCACCTGCAACGGCTCGACGACGAGATCGACCGGGCCGCCGGCCGGGGCGACGGCCGGAAGGTGGCCGCCCTGGACGCCGAGCGCACCGCGCTGCTGGCCGAGTTGCGCGCCGCAGCCGGGCTGGCCGGGCGCACCCGCCGGCTCGGGGACGAGGCTGAGCGGGCCCGCAAGGCGGTGACGGCCCGGATCCGTGACACGCTGCGCCGGCTGGACGATCGGCATCCGGCGCTCGCCGAGCACCTGCGGGCCACCGTCTCCACCGGCAGTTCCTGCCGCTACCTGCCCCGCGAGCCCGTGCCCTGGCGCCTCTCCGAGCCCGGCGAGGCGGCTGGCCGCGATCACCCGGCCGTGGTCGACCACCGCGATGCGGCCGGCGAGCTGGTCGGCCTCGTCCAGGTACTGGGTGGTCAGCAGCACCGTGGTGCCGTGCGCCACCACCGCCCGGACGATCTCCCACACCTGGTTGCGGCTGCGCGGGTCCAGCCCGGTCGTCGGCTCGTCCAGGAAGAGCAGGTCCGGGGTGTTGAGGATGCTGGCCGCGATGTCGATCCGCCGCCGCATCCCGCCCGAGTACTTCTTCACCTGCCGCCCGGCCGCCTCGGTCAGCCCGAACGCGGCGAGCAGGCTCTCGGCCCGCTGCCGGGCCGCCGGCCTAGCCAGCCCGAGCAGCCGGCCCAGCAGGACCAGGTTCTTCGCCCCGGTGAGATCCTCGTCGAGCGAGGCGTACTGGCCGGTCAGGCTGACCCGGGCGCGGACCGCGTCCGCCTCGGTGACGACGTCGTGGCCGAAGACGCGGGCCCGCCCGCCGTCGGGGCGCAGCAGCGTGGCCAGCACCCGTACCGCTGTGGTCTTGCCGGCGCCGTTCGGGCCGAGCAGCCCGTAGACGGTGCCGGCGGGGACCTGGAGGTCCAGGCCGTCGAGCGCGCGGGTCGAGCCGAACGACCGGACCAGCCCGTCGGCCTCGACGGCCGGGCCGGTGTTCCGGTTACTCATGATCACTACCTCTCTTCGTCGGTGTAGCTCAGGAGACGTACGGGCGCGCCGCGCGACCCTCGCGCAGCGCCAGACCCCACCAGCAGAGCTCGTCGAGGAGCACCCGGACGTCCTGCCGGAGCTGCTCCTCGGCCCGCCCCGTCGGCTCGCCGTCGAGCAGGTCGACGCCGACGGTGTCCCGCACGGTCATCGCGTGCAGGGCGGTGAACACGGTGCGCAGCTGGTCGACCGCGTGCAGGCCGACCGACCGGCAGCCGTACGACACGAAGCCGACCGGCTTGGCCTGCCACTCGTCGTAGGCGTAGTCGATCGCCTGTTTCAACGAGGCCGGGAAGCTGTGGTTGTACTCGGGGGTGACCACCACGAACGCCTCCGCGCGGTTCACCTCCTCGGCGAACGACCGCATCGCGTCCGTGGGCTCGGCCGGCAGGCTGGCCGGGAAGTCGTATCCGGCCAGGTCGAGCACGGACACGTCCACGCCCTCGCGCCGGCGTGCCTGCGCGACGAACCAGCGACCGATCCGGTCGCCCATCCGCCCCTCCCGGGTGCTGCCGATGATCACGGCGAGCCGCAACGGCGTCATGCTCCCCTCCCCGCTGGTGTCGGGTCTCGTCCCACAGGCGCCAGACGCCGGCCGGCAGCCCGCCAGATCCGATCTGGCGGCCGGCGCGTGTCGGGGGTGGCTGCTTGAATCGGCGCCGGACCGGAAGGGGAACGGCATGACCGAGGTACGCCTCGCGCGGTGGAGCGCCGACGACCTGGCGCTGCTGCGGCAGCTCAACGCGCCGGAGGTGCGGGCGCACACGGGCGGCCCGGAGACCGACGAGCAGGTGGTGGCCCGGCACGAGCGCTACCTGCGCGGGCCCGGCGCGCGCAGCGGGCACATGTTCACCGTCGGCCTGCCCGACGGCACGAAGGTCGGCAGCGTGGGCTACTGGGAGCGGGAGTGGCGCGGCGAGCCGGTCTACGAGATGGGCTGGGCGGTGCTGCCGGCGTACCAGGGGCGGGGGCTGGCGAGCGCGGCGGTGCGCGCGCTCGTCGCGGAGGCCGCGGCGCACGGCGACCGGCGCCACGCGCACGCCTACCCGTCGGTGGACCACCCGGCGTCGAACGCGGTGTGCCGCAAGGCCGGGTTCGCGCTGCTCGGCGAGACGGAGTTCGAATACCCGCCGGGGCACCTCATGCGGTCGAACGACTGGCGCGTGGAGCTGACGGGGAAGGGGTGACGCGGGCACGACCGATATGCCTCTTCGCGCGGGGAGTGCGGCACCGCCGCCGGGTGCCGGGTCGCGGACAGTGCGCGACCGGCCGGTCGCCCTACGCTGCCGGCGGCACATGACGCACGGGGGCGTGTCTCGTCGGTTGCCACGAAGGTCCCCGTGCGCGCACCGGAGAGGGGATCCCTGTGTCCGTCGCACGTCGAAGTCTCGCCACGTTCACCGCCGCGGTTCTGGCCGCCGTCCTACCGGCCACCGCCGCCTCCGCCACGCAGGAGCAGGATGTCGGGCTGCTCCGGCTCACCGTGACCCAGCCCGACGGCACCGCCGCCCGGGGCGCGGTCGACCTGACCGCCACCGACGACAGCCACGCCGAATACCTGCAACTCGACGAGTCCGGGCAGCTCAGCGTCGAGGTGCCGGCCACCGACTACAAGATCAGGATCACTCCGGCCTACTACGACCCCGACATGCCGGACGAGGGGCTCCGGCAGTGGGTGCCGGGGAAGACCAGTTACGCCCAGGCCGAGGCGTTCCGCGTGACCGCGGGGGGCACGACGGACGTCGCCGAGCGGCTGCTCCCGCCGAGCCCGATCACCGTGCGGGCGCGGGACGCGATCACGGGCGCGCCGATCACCGAGGTCTGCGCGTACGCGGACGGCCGTGGCGCCAACTGCGGCGACCCCGAGATCACCATCCACGGGCTCGTCCCCGGCCCGCAGACGATCCGGGTCTACACCGAGGACGGCAACTACCTGGCCACGGACGCCACGGTGAACGTGGTCGAGGGCGAGACCGCCGTCGCGGTGGTCGACCTGACGCCCGCGGCCCACGTCGAGACGACGGTTGTCGACGCCGCCACCGGCGCGCCGGTCGCGGGAGCGTGCGCGGTGGTCGCGCCGGCCGGCACCGGGGAACTCCCCGCCGTCGGCCCGCTGGCCTGTAGCGACGCGACGGGGCGGCTCCGGCTCGGCGAGGTCGAGGCCGGCTCCTGGAACCTCTTCGTCCGTCCGACTGGTGACTCGCCGTACGGGGCGCAGTGGGTCGGGGCCACCGGCGGCACGGGCGACCCGGCGCAGGCGCGCACGATCACCCTCGCCACGGGTCAGGCCGTCACCGTCCCGCCGATCCGGCTGGACCGGGCCGGGATCGTCACCGGCACGGTGACCAGCGCCGCCACCGGTGCGCCGGTCACCTCGGGCGAGGTGTCGCTCGCCCACGCGTCCGGCCTCTCCTACCTCCGCTGGGGCGCCTACCTGGACGACCAGGGCGGCTACCGGATCGACTGGCTCGGTCCCTACCGGTGGCCGCTGCTGTTCACCACCGGCGACCACGCCCTCCAGTGGTCGGGCGGCGTCGCCACCCGGGGCCAGGCGAAGCCGGTCACCGTCCGGGCCGGTCGCAGCACTGTCTACAGCCCGGCGCTGAAGCCCGGCACTCTCGTGACCGGCGGGCTGACCGACTCCGCGGGACGCCCGGTCAGCGCGGTGCTCACGTTCCACAACGCGGCCACCGGTGAGGTGGTCGGGTCGGTGTGGGACTACGACGGCCGGTACGAGGCACGGGTGCTCGGCCGGCAGACGATCACCGTCGGCTGGGAGTGGGGCAGCTTCGTCAGCTACGCCGGCTGGTACGACGGCGTCGCCGACGCGGCCGCCGCGAAGCGGGTCACCGTCCCGTCCAGCGGCACGCTGACCGTCGACATCGGACTGCGCCCGTTCCCGGCGGGCTGACCTCGCGGACCCCTGGCCGGGCGTGCGGGGCACGCCCGGCGCGGATCCCTGGTCGGGCGTGCGGGGCACGCCCGACCAGGGCCGGCGTCAGCGGGCCGTGTCCAGCCGGGTCCGCTGCTCCGGGGTCAGCTCCAGATCGACCGCCGCGAGGCTCTCCTCCAGTTGCGCCACGGAGGAGAACCCGACCAGCGGGATCGACGGCACGTCGCCGCCCAGCAGCCAGGCGAGCACCACCTGGTTGACCGTCGCCCCGGTCTCGTCGGCCACCGCGCGCAGCGCCGCCAGCCGGGCCGGGGTGCTGGGCAGCGCGTAGTCCTCGCCGAGGCGTTCCGGCTTCGCGTAGGCGCCCTTGAGCAGCGGCGAGTACGCCACCAGGGTGAGCCGCGGCTCGGCGCGCAGGTAGCTGGCCAGGTCCGGGCCGACCCAGCCGACGTCGCCGTCCGGGTCCAGGTCGCTCGGCAGGTCCGGCCGCCGCGCCAGGTAGCTGCGGTGGTACTGGAGCACCTCGTACCCGGGCAGGCCGGCCGCGGCGGCGAGCGCCCGGGCCCGCTCGACCCTCCAGGCGCGGTGGTTGCTCGCGCCCAGCAGGCCGACCGTGCCCTCGGCGACCAGTTCCGCGAAGCCCTGGACCGTCTCCTCCAGCGGCACGGTGTGGTCCTCGATGTGCGCGTAGAGCAGGTCGAGCCGGTCCACGCCGAGCCGTTCCCGGCTGCGCTCGGCCGACTCGCGGATCACCTTTGCCGACAGGCCCTCGGCGTTGTCCACGTAGCTGGTGCCCGGGGCGAGGGGCCGGGCGCCGAGCTTGGTGGCGATGACCACCTCGCCGCCGACGCCGCGGCTGCGCCGCCAGCGGCCCAGCAGCTCCTCGCTTTCCCCGCCCTGGCCCCCGTTCTGCCAGAACGCGTAGTTGTCCGAGGTGTCGATGAAGGTGCCGCCGGCCTCGACGTACCGGTCGAGGATGGCGTACGAGGTGGCCTCGTCGGTGGCGGTGCCGAAGAGCATCGCGCCGAGGCTGAGCACGCTGACCTCGCGGCGGGTGGCCGGGTCGGTGCCGATGGTGCGGTATCGCATGGATTCCTCCCCGTCAGAACGTGCCACCACCCTCCACCTTCGAGTGCGCGCGAAGTCAAACTCCCTCACCAGGGGAGCACGCCGTAGCCGCCGCCGGCATCCATCTGGTAGCCCCAGAGCAGGCCGCTGGGCGCGTCCGCCGGCAGGGTCGCCAGGTGCACGCTCACCTCCGCGCCCTCCTCCGGGGTGCGGAAGCCGCTGTGGTGGTTGAGGTCGGTCGCGCAGTAGCCGGGGTTGGCCGCGTTCACCTTGATCGGGGTGTCCCGCAGCTCCTTGGCGTACATGGCCGTGATCATGTTCAGCGCCGTCTTGGAGGACGGGTAGGGGACCGAGGTCAGCGCGAACAGGGCGCCCTGCGGGTCGGTCATCACGGCGATCGAGCCGACCTCGCTGGAGACGTTCACGATCCGGGCGGCGGGCGCCCGGCGCAGCAGCGGCAGCAGCGCGTTTGTCACCGCGACCACGCCGAACACGTTTGTCTCGTACACCTCGCGCAGCGTGTCCAGGGTGGTCTGGCTGGGCAGCCCGGCGCCGTCGGCCCGGACGATCCCGGCGTTGTTGACCAGCACGTCCAGGTGGCTGTACTCCCGCTCGACCAGCTCGGCCGCGGCGGCGATCGACGCCGCGTCGGTGACCTCCAGCGGCACGAAGCGGGCGTCCACCCCCTCGGCGCGCAGCTTGTCCGCCGCCTCCCGGCCGCGCGCGGCGTCGCGCGCGCCGACCAGCACGGTCATCCCGCGCGCGCCGAGCTGCCGGGCGGTGGCCAGGCCGATTCCCTTGTTGGCCCCGGTGATCAGGGCGATCGTCGTCGTCATGGCGTCGAGGCTGCCGCCCGTCGCGGGCCGGCGGGAGAGGTCCGCTGAGGCTGGTACCGGCGGTACCACCTCCGGCAGCCGGCGATGCGGCACGCTTGGGAGCGTGAGCACGCTGCGCCGCGACGAACTGGCGAATTTCCTGCGCACCCGCCGCGCCCGGCTGCGTCCCGCCGAGGTCGGCCTCCCCGAGGGGGTACGCCGCCGCACGCCGGGCCTGCGCCGCCAGGAGGTCGCCCAGCTCGCCGGCATGTCCATCGACTACTACATCCGGCTGGAGCAGGGGCGCGGCCCGCACCCGTCCCGGCAGGTGCTCGCCGCGCTGGCCCGGGCGCTGCTGCTCAGCCGCGACGAGCGGGCCTACCTGTTCCGGGTCGCCGGGGAGGCCCCACCGGACGCGACCGGGCCCGGCCGGGAGGTGTCGCCCGGCCTGCGGCACCTGCTCGACGCGATGGCGGAGACGCCCGCCTACCTGGTCGACGCGGCGTACGAGATCCTGGCCTGGAACCGGCTGGCCGCCTTCTTCGTCGGCGACCTGTCGGCGGTGCCGGCCGGCGAGCGGAGCATGGTCCGCTGGATGTTCGGCGCGGCGGTGCCCGAGTCGCACTGGGCCGACCCGGAGGTGCTGCGCTTCGCGCGGACCACAGTGGCGGACCTGCGGGCCGCGTACGGCCGCTATCCGGCCGATCCGGCGCTGGCCGCGCTGGTCACCGAGCTGCTCGGGCTCTCACCGCGGTTCGCCGCGCTGTGGGCGGAGCACGAGGTGGGGGAGCGGCGCCCGACTGTCAAGCGGGTGGCCCACCCGGAGCTGGGCCCGCTGGAGTTCGAGTGCCGGGTGCTGCACGTGCCGGAGACCGACCAGCGGCTGATCGTCTACGTTCCCGAGCCGGGGTCGTCGACCCAGGCGGCGTTCCGCCGGGTCGCCGAGCGGGTCGACTCCTGAACCCGCGCCCGGGGCCCGGTGGCCGGGCCCCGGGCGCGGCGACGGCTCATCGGGGCACGTAGTCGAAGGTGTCCGGGTTCGGTCCCTGCCGGCCCGGCTCGCCCTTGTTCAGGCCGTTGATCCGGTCCATCGAGGCGTCGTCCAACTCGAAGTCGAAGATCCGGAAGTTCTCCTCGATCCGGCTCGGGGTGGTCGACTTCGGGAAGACGATGTCGCCGCGCTGCACGTGCCAGCGCAGCACCACCTGCGCCGGCGTCCGGCCGACCTCCTCGGCGATGTCGACGACGGTCGGGTCGTCGAGCACCTTGCCCTGGGCGATCGGGGACCACGCCTCGGTGAGGATGTTGTGCGCCTTCCCGTAGGCGCGCACCTCCTCGTTGGCGAAGTACGGGTGCACCTCGATCTGGTTCACCGACGGCGTGACCGTCGCCTCGGCGGCCAGCCGCTCCAGGTGGGCCACCTGGAAGTTGGAGACGCCGATCGACCTGATCCTGCCGTCGCGCTGGAGGTCCTCCAGCACCTTCCAGGTCGAGACGAAGTCGCCGTCGTAGAGGGTCGGCAGCGGCCAGTGGATGAGGAACAGGTCGAGGTAGTCGAACTTCAGCGCCTGGAGTGTCGACTCGAACGCCTTGCGGGCGTCGTCCGGGCGGTGGAAGCCGTTGTTCAGCTTGCTGGTGACGAAGACCTCGCTCCGGTCCAGCCCGGAGGTGCGGACCGCCTGCCCGACCTCGGCCTCGTTGCCGTACATCTCGGCGGTGTCGATGTGCCGGTAGCCGACCTCCAGCGCGGTGCCGACGGCCTGCGCGGTGTCCTTCGGGTCGATCTGGAAGACCCCGAAGCCGAGCTGCGGGATGGTGTTGCCGTCGTTGAGCGAGATGTCGGGAACGCTGTTCGGGGCCATGGAAAGCCTCATCTCCGATCGTCCGGGGTGCCCGGGAACGCTTCCACGCGCGGCGCCGGGCCTGCCACCAGGCTTCTCTACCCGCTCGGCCCGGCTCGTCACAGCCCCGGCCGGGGTGATCTGCGCAGCACGGCTGAGGTGGCGCGGGCAAGGTCGGGGGCGCACACCCGCCCGGGCCGCTCCTGTGTGCCGGACACATATTGGCGATCTTCAATGCTTGGTAGGAATCCTGCAAGTCGTTTCACCGTCTTGCAGGACTCCACCGCCACGGGAACGGGAGCGTCATGTCGTCCATCCGAACCGGTCTGCGTCGTCGCCTGCTCACCCTGCTCACTGCCACGGCCGTCACCGTCGGCGCCGCCCTCGGGCTGGCCGCGCCGGCGTGGGCCATCAGCCACTCCAGCGCCACCTCGCAGCTACGCGCCGCCGGGATCTCCTGGACCTCCAGCGGCAACTGCAGCGACCGCTACGTTTCCACCTGCACGTCGTTCGAGGGCATCCGCCAGGCCACCATCGACGGGATCATCACCTTCAAGCGCGCCAGCGGCTGCGCCATCACCATCACGGCCGGCACCGAGGTCGGCCACGCGAGCGGCACCTACAGCCACTGGAACGGCTACAAGGTCGACATCGCCCCCAGCACCTGCATCCAGAACTACATCTCCGCCGCCTACACCTACGTCGGCTACATCTCCGGCTGGGGCTACCAGTACCGCGCGCCCTCCGGCAACCTCTACACCTTGGAGGGCAACCACTGGGACATCCTTTACTACACCTGCGGCTGCTGACCGGGGCCGTGGCCGCCCTGGCCGGCCTCGAAGAGCACCGGCCAGGGCCGGGCGGACGACGCGAGCGCCGCGGTCGCCGGCACCGGCTCCGCGATGGCCAGCACCTCGGCCGCGAGCTGCCCGAACATCGGGGCGGCGGGGTGGCCCGCCCGGGCCGGCCAGGCGGCCGAGGTGCGCTTCACCAGCGGCGTGCCGACCAGCGGCCGCCAGGCGATCCGGGCCTCGCGTCGGGCCACCGACTCCGGTTCCAGGGCGACCGCGCCGCCGGCCAGGAGCAGCCCGAACAGGAACTCCGGGTTGCGGGCGGGCCGCACCCGGGCCGGCACGAAGCCGTGCCGGTGGCAGACCGCCAGCAGGTGCCCGTGCCAGCCGGGCGCGGTGGCCGGCGGCGCGGTGATCAGGTCCAGGCCCGCCAGGTCGGCCAGCTGCACCTCGCGTGCCCGGGCCGCCGGGGCCGTCCGGGGCAGCAGCACCCCGACCGGCGCCTCCACGGCCGGGCCGAAGCGTAGCCCCGCCTCCTCGACCGGGTGGTGCAGCAGGCCGACGTCGAGCCGCCCCTCGGCCAGCATCCGACCCTGCTCGGCGCTGGTCAGCTCGTGCAGGTCCAGGTCGAGCCCGGGCGCCTGCGCCGCGAGGCCGTCGAGCAGGGCCCGCAGCGTCACGGCCGGGGTCTCCGGGGGTACGCCGGCGCGCAGCACGCCGAGCGCGCCCCGGCGTACCTGGTCGACGAGGTTGCGCAGTCGGCGCTCCCCGGCGAGCAGTTCGTCGGCCTCGCCGAGCAGGAGCTGGCCGGCCGTGGTGAGCCGGACCCGGCGCTGTGACCGGTCGAAGAGCGTGGCGCCCAGCTCGCGTTCCAGCCGTTGGATCGACTGGCTCAGCGGCGGCTGCGCCATGCCGAGCACCTCGGCCGCCCGGCCGAAGTGCAGCTCCCGGGCCACCACCACGAAGTGCCGCAGGTGTCGCAGCAGGTCCACGACGGGCCACCCTACGCCCGCTCCGGTCGGCGGTGGCTAGCGTGTCGGGGTGAGCACCGAGCGGATCGGGGAGATCTTCCAGCGGGCCGGGATCAGCGGCTGCCTGCACGTCGTGGACGTCGACGCGCCGGGGCGGGAGGTGGCGCTGCGCGCCGACGAGCAGATGGTGATCGCCTCGGTGTTCAAGATCCTGCTGGTGCTGGAGTTCGCCCGGCAGGCCGTCGCCGGGCAGCTCGACCCGGCCGAGCGGGTGGTGGTCGACGCCGCCGACCGGCTCGGCGGCTGGGGTGTGGCCGGCTGCGCCGACGACGTCGAGGTGTCCCTGCGCGACCTGGCCTACTTCGCCATGTCGGTGAGCGACAACACGGCCGCTGACCTGCTGCTGCGCCGGGTCGGCCCGGACGTGCTGCCGATGCTCGCCGCCGAGCTGGACCTGCCGCGTACCCGGATCGTCGGCGGCCCCCGGCAGCTGGTGGAGACGATGCTCGCCGACGTGGGGGCCCGCACCGAGGCCGACTTCGCGCGGATCTTCCCCACCCTGCCGCCGGAGCGGGTCCGGTCCATGCGGGTGTTCGACCCGGACCACACCACCTCCAGCACGGCCCGGGAGATCACCCGGCTGCTCGGCCTGATCTGGCGGGACGAGGCCGGGCCGCCCGCCGCCTGCGCGCTGGTCCGGGAACTGATGGCCCGGCAGCTCTTCTGGACCCGGCTCGCCGCCGGCTTCCCGCCCGGCGTCCGGGTCGCCGGCAAGACCGGCACCCTGCCCGGCCTGCACCTGGAGGCCGGCGTCGTCGAGTATCCCGACGGCGGCCGGTACGCGGTCGCGGTCTTCGCCAGGACCGAGCGGCTCAGCACCCGACGGATCGACGTGGACCTGGCGATGGGCGATGCCGCCCGGGCCGCCGTCGAGGCCCTGCGCGCCGGCTGATTTCCGTACGGGCCGGGCCGTTCCCCGAGGCTGTGGCCTGCGGTGATATCCGGTCACGTATCGACAGTGCCGGCGGACGATCTTGGACGTGGACGGGTGGCCGGTGGTGGGGTGGAGCCACCCGCATCACCTGCTGCACGGGGAGGACCCTCCATGTTCGACGAACTGTCGTACGACCGCCGCCGTTTCCTGCGCGACGCCGCGGTCGGCGCCGCCGCCGTGTCGACCGCCGGCCTCGTCGCCGGCGCGCCGGCCCGGGCCGCCACCACCACCGGGACCGCGCGCTCCGACGCGGTCAGCTTCCGCTGGTGGGGTACGTCCGGCTGGCGGATCGACATCGGCGACCGGACGGTGCTTGTCGACCCGTACCTGAGCCGCTACGACACCGGCCTGTTCAGGGGCGCGTTCGACGAGAACACCCCGCTGACCGTGCGGCCCACGGTCATCGACCCGCTCGTCGACCGGGCCGAGAACATCCTTGTCACGCACACCCACTGGGACCACTTCAACGACGTGCCCTACATCGCCGAGCGGACCGGGGCCCGGGTCATCGGCACGCTGACCGCCTACCACCTCGGGCTGGCACAGGGGCTGCCGTCCGGGCAGCTCGCACCGGTCAAGGGCGGCGAGGTGCTCGACTTCGGCGCGTACACGGTCGAGGTGGTCAGCTCCCTGCACAGCCGCAACGGCGCCTGGTCGATGGCCTTCCCCGGCGTACGCGTCAGCCGTCCGCCGAAGCCGGAGAAGATCTCCGACCTGCCCGAGGGGGACACCATGGCGTACCAGATCCGGGTCGACGGCGGCCCGTCGGTGTTCTTCATGGGGGCGAGCGACTTCGCCGAGCGCAACCTCGTCGGGCTGGCCCCCGACGTGGCGATGGTGGCCTCCGCCGCGACCACCTCCACCGCCGACTACGTGCCCCGGCTGATTGCCGCGCTCGATTACCCGAAGGTCGTGGTGCCGGTGCACTGGGACAACTTCGAGACCCCGCTGACCAACCCGCCGACGGTGGCGCCGAACGACCGCAGGCGTCTCGACGACCTGATCGCCGCCGTGCGGAAGGCGTCGCCGCGCAGTCGCGTGCTGGTGCCGGAGTACCACACGGCGTACCGCTTCTAGGAGCCGGTGGGGGAGGGGCCGGGCCACGGGGGTCGGCCCCTCCGCTCAGGCGGCGGTCAGGTCGCGCAGCGCCAGCACCGACTTCCAGTTGCGGGTGGTCGCCACGACGCCCAGCTTCTTCTCCAGGTGGGCGTTGGTGAACTTGGTCCGCCCGTAACCGCCGTCGGGGAAGTGCAGGTGGATCTCGCGGCCGTCGACCGCGAACTCCAGGTTCTCCCCGGCCGGCGCGGCCAGATCCTTGACCTTGGCCTTGCTGGGCGCGGCCGAGAGGAAGGCCACCAGCACCCGGGTCGGGTCGTCCTGCTTCCCGGCGTACGGGCTGGCCGCCACCACAGCAGCCAGCTCGTCGCCGCCGCGCACCAGCACCGGCACGCGCAGGCCCAGCTCGTCGGCGAGCTTGCGCGCGATGCCCTCGGCCAGGATGTCGTCCTTCGCCGGCGGGCTGCTGAAGACGACGTTGCCGCTCTGCAGGTAGGTCTTGACGTCGGAGTGCCCGAGGTCGGTGACGAGGCGGCGCAGGTCGGCCATGGCGAGGCGGGTGGTGCCCACGTTGACGCCCCGCAGCAGGGCGGCGTAGCGGTTCATCGGGCCTCCTCGCCTCGGCGTCACGTGGACGCCAGCCTAGAGCCGTCTCCGCCGGTCGTCCGCCCGCGAACAGGTGACTCGCGTTCGTGACACATTTGTGACCTGAAGCTCCCTCCCGTGACACCGTCGCAAGTGGTTGCCTGAAGACAACATTCCCCTGGTCAGCTGCTGCCTCGCGCGGCGGTGCCGGGGCATCTGCTCACCCGACGGCGGTGGCCGGAGCTGATCACCGCCTCACGGCAGGAGGCATCCGCGTGCGAATGAGACGACCGAGCCGGATCGCGGCCGCGGTGGCGGGCGTGACGGCGCTGGCCTTCACGGTCTCGGCCCCGGCCCAGGCCAACGACCACGAGAACCTTCCCGGCGAGCCGACCATCACGTTGCCGATCAACGACAGCGCGGCGGGCGGCACGTACAACCAGGACTTCACCCGGGTCTACGCCAACACCACGCCGGACGGCACCCCGGTCTACATCTACGTCCCGAAGGGCACCCCGCTCGACGGCACCGCGCCGGCCGGCGTGGCCAGCCTCGACCCGCAGTTCGACCACAATCCGGGTGACGAGTTCGTCCCCTGCGCCACCGCCACGGCCGCGCAGTTCACCCTCACCCAGGCGGAGATCAACTACGTCGGTGACAAGCTCGCCGACCAGATCGTGGCCGTGGACGAGGAGCACTTCGGCCCGATGGACGCGGCCGACCCGGACGAGCCGGCCAGCGACTCGCTCGTCATGATCATTTACAACATCCAGGACGACGCCTACTACGACTGCGCCGTCGGCTCGTACACGGCCGGCTACTTCGCGCCGGACTTCATCGACTCCAACGGCATGAACGTCATCGTGGTCGACGCCCTGGACTGGGCCAACCGGGTCGGCCCGAACGACTCGCCGTGGCGCGACGCCAACCCGGCCAACGACCGCCCGGAGCTGTACGAGGGCACCGTCGCGCACGAGCTGGAGCACCTGCTGCACAACTACAGCGACCCCGGTGAGCTGTCCTGGGTCGACGAGGGCCTGGCCGACTTCGCCATCTTCCTCAACGGCCTGGACGCCGGCGGCTCGCACCTGAGCAACCACCAGGTCCTCTACGAGGAGACCTCCCTGACCCGGTGGGGTGGCACCCTCGCCAACTACGGCGCCGCGTTCACCTACTTCCAGTACCTCTGGGAGCAGGCGGGCGGCAACGGCGACGGCACCTACACGCCGGACAAGCAGTACGACGGCAGGGCCGGTGACCTGCTCATCAAGATGATCTTCGAGGAGCAGGCGGACGGCATGGCCGGCGTGCAGAACGCCATCGACGACTTCAACGCGGCGACCGGCGCGAACCTGCGCAGCGCGGCCGACCTGTTCCGCGACTGGTCGGTGGCCGTCTACCTGGACGACGAGGGCTCGCCGATCTACGACATCAAGGCGTTCAACTTCGGCGACCCCGCCGACACCTCGTGGACGATCGACATCGCCGACGACGTCGTCTGGGCGGGCCGGGGCAGCTACAACGGCGCCACCCCGGAGGCCAAGTGGGCGCGGCTGAAGAACCGCCCCGACACCACCGCCGTGCCGTTCGGCATGTCGGTCGAGCGGTTCCGCAACCCCGGCCCGACGGTGTCGCTGGCGTTCGACGGCGACGACGAGACGGTGATCGCGCCGCACACCGGCACCACCCACTGGTACGCCGGCTACGAGAGCCAGGACGACAACATCCTCGACGTCACCACCTCCGGCGCGGTCACCTCGCTGGACTTCTGGAGCTGGTACTTCATCGAGGAAGGCTGGGACTACGGCTTCGTCGAGGCGCTCGTCGGCGGCAACTGGGTGACGGTGCCGGTGCGCAACGACGCCGGGCAGGTCGTCACCACCGACGACGACCCGCACGGCAACAACGAGGAGGGCAACGGGATCACCGGCACCTCCGGTGGCGAGTACTTCGTGGACGACCCGGTCTACGTGCACCTCACCGCCGACCTGCCGGCCGGCGCCACCGACGTGCGGTTCCGGTACTCGACCGACGCCGCGTACCTGGACACCGGCTGGTTCGTCGACGACGTTCGGGTCAACGGCGCCGCCGCGACCCTGACCTCGGCGGCGGGCAACTGGGTGACCACCACCGGCGTGCAGGACAACAACTGGACGGTGCAGATCGTCAGCCACTGCGACCTCACGCCGGGCGTCACCTCGGCGGGGGAGACCACCGACGGCGCCGGCAACTGGGTCTACCGGTACACCGGCGACCAGTTCACCGCCAGCGGCCTGCGGACGAAGTGCGCCAACGGCAACCAGGACGACTTCGCCGTCCTGATCTCCAACCTGCCGACCGGTGACCTCACGTACCTGGACGCGGACTACACCTTCCGGGTGAGCAACACGGGCAACAAGAAGTAGTTGCCGCACTCGGTCGGGCCCGCGCCGCACATCGGCGCGGGCCCGACGCCGTCCGTGGCCAGCCTTCGAGTGGGAGCGGGGATGCCGCCGCAGCAGCCGCGCCGGCTATTCGGCGACCGGGAGGACGACCTCGTTACGGCGCAGGAACCAGGGCTTCCACGGCGGGTCGAAGCGGGCGTACCGGACCGCGCCGGTCGGGCGCAGGCCGGCGGCGGTGACCGCGCGGCCCAGCGCGGTGGTCCGCCGCTCGAACGCCCGGGCGGTCCACCGCCCGGAGAACCGCATCGCCGCGGCGAGCTGCGCGGGGATCTCCCGGGTGCGGACCAGGGGGTCCGCCGGCTCGGGCAGCGTGGCCGGGGTGAAGCCGGCCGGCATCACGAACCGCACCAGCCAGCTTCCCGGCCGTTCGTCCTCCTCCTGGAGCACGGGAGCGGTCATGGCGATCCGCTCCGCCCCGGCGGACCCGGGTGTCACCGCCGTGACCACGGGGACCGCCCGCCGGGACCGGTTCGCGCCGGAGATGTACCGGGCCAGCGGCCGGAACGCGGCGTTGCCGGCCGACTCGAACGACCCTTCGACGCGCACCTCGGCGACCAGGTGGGCCGGGTAGCGGCGCAGCTCGAACCCCGGGTGGCGGGCCACCACGCGGTACGGCTGCCGCTCGGTCATCGCGCCCTCCCCGGCCTCGGTGGTCCCACCGCCGACGCTACCGCCGTACGCCGTCCCGGTCCGGCGGACCGGGGACCAGCCGCCCGGGACAGCGCGCCCGCCGAGCGGATTGAACTGCTGCCGGCGCGGGGCCGTACCAGTGGTCGAGGATGTGGTGCGGCCGGTCCGCCGCACCGCTGCCGAGCTGCGGGAGGCCTGCCGTGCGAGTTGGTGAGCAGTCGACGGATCCCATCGATCAGATCCTGGGTGAGGTGCCGGTGCCGGCATCGCTGACCCCCGAGGATGTCCGGCTCGCGGTCCGGGCGGTGGTGGTGCACGCCGCCGAGGAGTGGCCCGCCGGACCGAAGTGCCGCAACGACGGCGCCGCGTACCCCTGCCGGCTGCACCGGTGGGGGCGGCGGGTGCTGGAGGCCCACGGCCTCAACGAGCGCCAGATCGACGCCCTGGTACGCCACGGGAACCCGTTCGTGCACGTGCCCTTCCCGTTCGTGCTGTCCGGACCGTCGGCCGGACGGCCTTCGGCCGCCCAGTCCCCGCGCGGCCCGGCCGGCCGGGTCGCCGCACCTCCGGTGCGGCCCGCTCTCCGGCCCGGCGGTACCGGTCGGCCGGTGGCGCCCCCCGCCACCCGGCCGCGCTGGCCCCGGGCGAGCTAGCAGCTCGGCCCGGGGCACGGGACGGCGGCCCGGTCGCGGGGAGCCCCCACCCCCGCGCCGGGCCGCCGTCGACGTCGGGTCAGCTGACCCCGCAGTCCGGGGCGGACCAGGTGGTGGTGTTCGACGACCGGTCCTGGTTGTTCTCCCGGCGGGAGTCCACGTGGACGTGGTCGTCGTGGCCCGGGTATCCGGGGCCGAAGAGGCCGCTGAAGCCGTGGTTGCGGGCCGACCTGGCCACCTGGCACAGCGAGCTGCTGCGGGAGATCACGTCGGCCGCGGTGCCGTAGAGGTGCTGGCTGTCCGAGGCGCCGCCGACCTGCTGGTTGCAGGCGATGCTGCGGAAGGCGCTGTTGACGTAGAGCGGCTTGTCGCCGAGGCTGCGCCGCAGCGCCTCCAGCTTCCACATGGTGCGCAGCGCGTTCTCCCGGGTCGCGGTAGGCGAGAGCGGGCCCCCGCTCCACCCGCCCTTGCCGCAGCCGTTGTCGAGTTCGGTGTAGCTGAAGTGCTTCGGCGTGCAGTCGCCGTCCTGGAGGTCGTAGATCTTGGCGAAGGTCTGCGGGCCGGCGACGCCGTCGGCGCGCAGCCCGTACGCGGACTGGAACCGGCGCACCGCGGCCGCCGTCTCGGGGCCGTAGATGCCGTCGACCCGGACGATGTCCCGGTACGCGGCCCAACCGGCCACGCGGATCTGGAGTTGCCGCACGTCCTCCCCGGAGCGCCCCTGGTAGAGGTTCCGGGTCCAGGTGTAGCAGCTGTCGGCGTGGGCCGGTGGCGCGGCGACGACCGTGGCGATGGCGGCCCCGGGCAGGGCCAGCGCGAACGCGACGGCCGCCCGCTTGAGCGTGTTGACGCGCACAGAGTTCCTCCCGGTTGAAGGTGTACTGGGGTTGGGACGGGACATCGACCGGGACGTCCCGTCCCTTCCACCGTGACAGCCGCCCTGGCGGTTCGTGGCGAATAACCGGAATTGCTCTCGCATTAGGCGCTTGCTGGGCATTGCCTGTGAATTGCGGCGATTGCGAAACGCCCATCCCGGGCCGGTCGGCATCGGCGACGACCGAACCGCCCGACCGTGACGGAATCCGGCAATGAGCCACACCGAGGGTGACGCCGCCTTGTCACCCCGGGCCGGTAACGTCTGCCCCCGGGGGCCGGGGCGCGGCCCCCGGGGCGACCTTCGCGGGCGGGGGAGGTGGGCGTTGGCGCGTGGTGGCGTCTTCTGCGTCGAGGGGCAGTGGCACCGGGACCTCAACGAGCGCGGCTCCGTGCTGCCCACCCTCGAACTGCTCGAACGGCTGGGCCGGATCCGTTTCATCCACAAGGACGCCGCCACCCGCGACGAGCTCTTCTACTTCCTCGACCGCTGGCTGCTCAAGCAGTACGCCGACTACCGGGTCGGCTTCTTCGCCATGCACGGCGAGCCGAGCCGGCTCTGCCTCACCGACTGGGACTCCGTCGAGCTGGCCGACGTCGCCGAGCGGATGGCCGGCCGCTGCGAGGGGCGCCGCCTCTACTTCGGCAGCTGCTCGGTGCTGCGCGCGTCCGACGCCGCGCTGCGCGACTTCCTCGACGTCACCGGGGCCGCGCTGGTCTGCGGTTTCACCCGCGAGGTCGACTGGGTCGAGTCGGCCGCCTTCGAGACCGTGCTGCTCGACGTGCTGGCCAACGGGCAGCGGCACAACGCCGCCGAGCTGCGGATGGGCTCGGCGCACTGGGCGCCGCTCGCCTCCTACCTCGGCTTCCGGGTGATCTACGCAAACGGCCGCGCCTGGCGGCCGAGCGCCCGGCCGCGCGTGCCGGAGCAGGCGTCCCCGCGCCGGGTAGCGGGCCGTCCCCGCTGAGGCCCGTCCGGCCCGCCTGGTAGAACCGAGACATGGCACGCACCATCGCGAGCAACACCCGGGTCGACCGGGACGCCCTCATCGAGTTCCTCCGTCCCCGGCACCGGGTGGTGCTCATGACCACCCGCGCCGACGGCCGGCCGCAGTCGTCCCCGGTCTCCTGCGGCGTCGACGCCGAGGGCCGCCTGGTCATCTCCACCTACCCGGAGCGGGCCAAGGTCGCCAATATCCGCCGCGACCCCCGGGTCTCCGCGTGCGTGCTCTCCGACGACTGGAACGGGCCGTGGGTGCAGGTCGACGGCACCGCCGAGGTCCTCGACCTGTCCGAGGCGCTGGAACCGCTCGTCGACTACTTCCGCAGCATCTCCGGCGAGCACCCCGACTGGGACGAGTACCGCGCCGCCATGGTCAAGCAGGGCAAGTCGCTGATCCGGGTGACCATCGACAGCTGGGGGCCGATCGCGACCGGTGGCTTCCCGGCCCGGCTGGCCGACTGACCTCAGTACGCCGCCGTGAAGCGGGCGTTGCCGAACCGCGGGTTCTCGATCTCGTCGACGATCGCCACCGCCAGGTCCTCGTAGGTGAGCACCGAGCGGCCCTGCGCGTCGGTGACCGGGTGGTCGGTGCCGGTGCGGTAGTGGCCGGTCCGCTCGCCCGGGTGGAACTCCAGCGGCGGCGGCGAGACGTACGTCCAGGTCACCCCGTCGGCCGAGGAGCGGTAGAACTCCAGGGCGTCGGCCTGGCCCTCGGCCGAGTCCCGGTACTCCTCGGGGAAGTCGGGCTCGTCCAGGTAGCGGGTGCCCTTCGGGGTCAGCAACGTCGCCCCGCCGCCCACGTGGATCACCCGGGGCGGGTCGGGCAGTTCGCGCAGGGTGTCGACAAGGGTCCGCGCGGCGTCGCGCCACAGCTCGCGTTCGCCGCCGCCGATGGCCACCACGAACACGTCCGCGTCCTCGGCCAGCTCCCGGACGCTCCGGGGCGAGGTCGCGTCACCGGTCACCGTGCGGACCCCGGGTGGCAGGTAGCTGGTCGCCTCCGGGCGGCGCACCGCCGCGGTGACCCGGTGCCCCCGCTCGGCCGCCTCGGCGGCGATCCGCGAGCCCGCGGTGCCGCCGGCGCCGAACACGACGATGTCGCTCATGCTCCCCAGGCTAGGGAGCGCGCCGCCCCGACCGGTGCCGTTCCGACGAACCGACCCGGCCTTGGTGGAACGGCAGAACCGACCGGCGCCGACCGGCGGACCCGGCGGGGCGTTGGTGGAGTCGCCAGCCCGACCGGCGCCCGCCGGCGGACCCGGCGGGGCGTTGGTGGAGTCGCCAGCCCGACCGGCGCCCCCCGGCGGACCCGGCGGATGTCAGTCGACCAGCGCCGAGTAGACGAGCTGGCGCAGCTGGGGGCGGAGCGGGTAGGTGCTCGACGGCATGAGCTGGGTGAAGAGCAGCGCCGTAACCTCCTCCACCGGGTCCACCCAGAACGCCGTGCTGGCCAGGCCGCCCCAGTAGTACTCGCCCACGCTGCTCGGCACCCGGGACGGCACCGGGTCGAGCACCACGGCGAAGCCCAGCCCGAAGCCGACCCCGTCGAGGATCGTCTCGGCGAAGCCTTCGGGGGAGAACGACGCCAGGTCCCGGTTGCCGGGCAGGTGGTTGCGGGTCATGAAGCGCACCGTGCGGGGGCCGAGCAGGCGTACGCCGTCCAGCTCGCCGCCGCGCAGCAGGAACTGGGTGAACCGGTGGTAGTCGGCGGCCGTGGAGACCAGCCCGCCGCCGCCGGAGAGGCAGTCCGGCGCGCTGAGCGCGTAGCGGCCGATCGCGTCGGCGCGGACCGCCTGGCCGGTGGCCGGGTGGGGCGTGTAGAGCGCGGCGAGGCGCTTGGCGTCCGGCTCGTCGACCCACCAGCGGGTGTCGGCCATGCCCAGCGGCCGGAAGATCCGCTCGGCGAAGAACGTGTCCAGCGACTGCCCGGAGACCACCTCGACCAGCCGGCCCAGCACGTCGGTGGAGACGCCGTAGTTCCAGCTCGTGCCCGGCTGGAAGAGCAGCGGCAGGCGGGCCATCCCGCGGGTCGCCTCGGCCAGGTCGGCGCCGGCCGGCACGCCCAGGTCGAAGCCCGCCGCCCGGTAGAGGCCGTCGACCACGCTGACCTGGGCGAAGCCGTACGTCAGGCCGGCCGTGTGGGTGAGCAGGTGCCACACGCGGACCGGCTCGACCGCCGGCACCGTGTACGGCTTGAGGACCGAGCCCCGGTCGTAGACCCGGACGTCGGCGAACTCCGGCAGCCAGCGGCTGACCGGGTCGTTCAGCTCGAGCCGGCCCTCCTCCCAGAGCATCATGGCGGCGACCGAGGTGATCGGCTTGGTCATCGAGTAGATGCGCCAGAGGGTGTCCGGCTCGACCGGCGCGCCGGCCTCCCGGTCCCGCAGCCCGTACGTCGAGGAGTGGGCCACCTCGCCCCGGCGGGTGACGACGATCTGCCAGCCGGCGAGCCGGCCGTCGTCGACGTACCTGCCGAAGTGCTCGTCGATCCGCGCCAGCCGGGCGGGGTCGAAGCCGATGCGGTCCGGGTCGGTGCTCACTGCGACGCTCACGACGCCGAACCTACCGGCCGGTACGCCGGGCGGGAAGTGTCGGCCGCGCACACTAGTCTCGGCCCCATGCCGGAAGCCGTCGAGGACGTCACCTACCGCCACGAGGACTGGTACGCCGAGGAGCTGGTTGACCGGCACTTCGTCCGGTGCGAGTTCTTCCACGTCGACCTCACCGAGGCGGTCAGCCAGGGTGCCACCTTCACCGAGTGCGTCTTCGGCAACGTGGCCCTCAACGCCTCCCGGCACACCGACTCCGCGTTCCACCGCTGCACCTTCAAGCGGTGCAACCTGTTCGAGGCCGAGTTCACCGGCTGCAAGCTGGTCGGCAGCACCTTCGAGCAGTGCGACCTGCGCCCGCTGCGGGTCGACGGCGGCGACTGGTCCTTCGTCGCGCTGCCCGGCGCCGACCTGCGCGGGGTGCGGATCACCGACGTGCGGATGCGCGAGGTCGACCTGACCGGCGCCGACCTGACCGGCGCGGTGCTCACCGGCGTCGACCTTTCCGGCGCGCAGCTGCACGCCGCCAAGCTGATCCGGGCCGACCTGCGCGGCAGCGACCTGACCGCGCTCGACCCCACGGCGGTGGAGCGGGCCGGCGCGGTCGTCGACGCCGAGCAGGCCGTGGTGCTGGCGCAGGCGCTGGGCTTCGAGATCCGCTGACCCGCGCGGGAAAGGCGCCGCGGGCTGTCAGGCTTTCCTGCCAGGCTGGCCCGCATGACATGGTGGTCCGACCTGGTGGCGTCCGAACCCGACTTCGCGGCGCGGGTGCGCGCCCGCTTCGCCGTCCGCAAGCACGGCACGATGGCGACCCTGCGGCGGGACGGCTCGCCCCGCATCAGCGGCACGGAGTTCGACTTCGGCGACGACGGGCAGCTCCGGCTGGGCAGCATGGCGGGCGCGCGGAAGGCGCTCGACCTGCGCCGTGACCCGCGGGTGGCGCTGCACTGCCCGACCGAGGACACCCCGGAGGACGACCCGGCCTCCTGGGGCGGCGACGCGAAGATCGCCGGCCGGGCGCACGAGGAGCCGGCGGGCGAGGACGGTTCGCACCGGTTCCGCGTCGAGCTGACCGAGGTGGTGCTGACCCGGGTGGGCGACCCGCCGGACCACCTGGTGATCGAGAGCTGGCACCCCGACCGTGGCCTGCGGCGGCGGGAGCGCCGCTGACCGTCGTGGCGGGACAACGGTCACGGTGCGTCGAGCCGCCGTCGCTACCGATTGGTAACGAACTGGAAACTGCCCCCCGCCGACATATGGCGCATCGCCGCCCATGATGGAAACGTGAACCGGCGGCCGGAGCGCGGCGGTGAGCGGAGGTTCGGTGGGGCAGCAGGACCACGGTCGGGTCGGCGACCGGACGTCGTACCCGCACGGGCCGACGCGGTCGGCGCTCCGCCGGCTGGCGCGGGCCCGGCAACGGCGGCGCTGGCTGCTGGAGGCGCTGGCCGCGTTCGCCTGCCTGACCGCGCTGGTGGCCTACCTCGGCAGCGAGCGGCACGGCACACCCCGGGAGGAGAGCGCCGTGCTGCCCGCCGCGCCGAGCGGCCGCCCCGTGCTGCCGCCCCCCGGCGGCGCGCAGGCCGGGGCAGTCACGCCGGGACTGCGGCCCCGCCAGCGCACGCCCTCGCCCAGCCCGTCGCCGTCCATCCCCGTGGTGCCGCCGGCGCTCGCCGTGAGCCAGGCCGAGGTGCCGGCGCGGGTCGACCTCAGCGCGGCGGGGCCGGTCGACTGGGTCCAGTGGGGGCTGCTCGGCCCTCGGACGCTGGTGCGCAAGCGGCACGGCTCCGGCGCCATCCGCGACGAGGGCGGCCGGGGCGAGCGGCAGAGCTACGACAACAACCCGGAGGCGTACGCCTGGCACGACGGCGCACCTGTCGGGTCGGCCGACGGCACCATGTCCGGCGTGTACACCTGCGACCGGGGCAGCGGGTTCACCCTGGCCGTGGCCGCCGACGGGCAGTTGCGCACCGTGCACCTCTACGCCGGGGTGTGGATGGCCCGCGGCCGCCTCGACCTGCGGATCTCCGGTGGCGGGCCGGCCAGCACGCTGCGCCTGGAGGACCCGCACACCGCGCGGACCGCCGACTTCACCATCCGGTTCCGCGCCGCGCCCGGCGCGAAGCTGCTCATGTCCTGGACGGTGGAGGAGTCCCTGGGGGACTGCGGCAGCGTCAGCCTCCAGGCGGTCGCGCTGCGCTGACCGCCGATCACGCGCGGGGACAGTTTGTCCGTCGCGGCCGGCGCGGGACGCCGTACGTTTCCGATGTTCCCGTCCGACCATCCGCTGTGGAGGCTCGACAGATGAGCAGCAGGGCCCGCGTCGTCCGTTCCGTTCCGCCGTCCGACGGCGACGTGCTGCGGGAGATCCCGCTGCCGCCGTACGTGACCGGGGAGGACGCCCAGTTCGCGGTGCGGGCGGTGGTGGTGCACGCGCCACGGCGCTGGTCGGGCGGGACGATCTGCCGCAACGACGCCAGCCCACACCCGTGCCGGCTGCACCGGTGGGGACGGCGCGTGCTCACGCTGCGCGGCCTGCCGCCCGCCGAGATCGACGCGCTGATCGAGCGCGGCGACCCCGCCGCCGAGGCCCGCCCGCCCCGGCCCGGCGCCTGAGCGGCCGGCCCGGGGCGGTTGCGGCTCAGCAGACGATCGGCTTCACCCAGGAACACTCCAGGCCCTCGGGCACCCGCGGCGACTCCGGCGCCGTCGGCACCGCCAGCCGCGCCGTGGTCGTGCCCTTCTCGGTGTACGAGGCCAGCGCGATCGCGATCTGGTCCTCCAGCCCCTTGACCGACGAGGTCAGGTAGTTGTTGAGCACGATCGAGAAGGCCAGCACGTGCCCGTCGGCGTCGGTGGCGTAGCCGGAGAGGCTGGACGCGCCGGTCAGGCTGCCGGTCTTGGCGTGCACGTTGTCGGCCGCGGCGGTGCCGCGCATCCGGCTGCGCAGCGTGCCACCGACGAACCGCTCCGGGTTGCCGGCTACCGGCAGGGCGGCGTACCAGGTGTCGAACCAGGGTTCGGCGCGGACCGCCGTGAGCAGCGCGACGAACTGGGCGGGCGGGATCATGTTGCGCCGGGACAGCCCGGAGCCGTCGCGCTGGCGCAGCGTGCCGGTGTCCATTCCGGAGTCTCCGACGTACTCGCTGATCGCGGTCAGTCCGGCGCCCCAGGTGCCGGAGCCGGAGAGCACCCGGCCCAGTTCCTTCGTGAGCACCTCGGCGTGGCCGTTGTTGGAGAGCTTGAGGAACGGCACCATGAGGTCGGCCAGCGGCATCGAGTCGTGCCGGGCGACCGGCTTGGCGTCGTCCGGGGTGGCCTGGCCGAGCACGGTCCGGCCGAGGACCCGCACCCCGTGCCGCTGCAACGCGGACCGGAAGATGTCGGCCGCGTACCCGGTCGGCTCCCAGACCGTCATCCAGTCGCTCTCCTCGGCCTGGCCGACCGCGATCTGGCCGGTGACCACGATGGTGTTGCCGCCGTGCTCGCGCTCGAAGGAGATCGTCGTCTCGCCCGTGGCGACCGTCTCGGCCCGGTTGTCGATCCGCAGCCAGCCGTTGGCCGGCGTCATGGTGATCTTCGGCCGCGTGCCGGCCTGCCCGGCCGGCGCGGCGTGCACGATCACCGTGCCGGCGTCGTAGTCGGTGTTCGGCGCGACGGTCAGCGCGGAGACCTGCGCGGCGTAGTAGTAGGACTCGTCGTCCCAGGTCCAGTCCGGACCGAGCCGGGTCCGGTCGTAGCGGGTGTCGTCGGCGACCAGGTTGCCGGTCACCACCCGTACGCCCGCCGCGGCCACCTCGGCGGCCAGCCGGTCGTAGTCCTCGGCCAGCATGGTGGGGTCGCCCCCGCCGCGCAGGTAGAGGTTGCCGGAGAGCAGCCCGGCATGCCGTACGCCGTCGCCGGACACGTCGGTGGTGAAGCGGTGCCCCGGGCCGAGCAGTTCCATGGCCGCCGTCGAGGTGAGCAGCTTCGTGTTCGAGGCGGGGACGAGCCGCCGTTCCCCGTTGCGGTCGTAGAGGGTCTGCCCGGTGGTGGTGTCGACGACGACCACGCCCGCCTGTGCCCCGGCCAGCCGGGAGTCGGCGAGGATCGCGTCGATTGTCGCGTGCAGCCGGGTCTGCGCCGGGGTGGGCGCTTCGGCCGTGGCGGTGGGCGCGCCGGCGGTGGCCGCGGTGGCGACCAGCGCCAGCACCGCGAGCGCCCGGGGGAAGAGACGACGATGCATGTGCCGATGCTGCCATGGAGCTTTCTTCCGGAGAAGACTCCCATGCGAAAGTTATTGCCGGACGCGGGTCGAACCGGTCGCAATACCCCTGATTCGGCGGGAAAAACATTCGGCGGAGCGACATCACCGGTCCGGTGTCGACTGACCCGCCTCTATTTGACGGATGCCCGGACAGGGGGCACCGTGGGGCGTGAGGGGCCGTTCGACCTGCCCTGGTTTGCACGGCGAAGCCTGATTCGCCTTCCCCGGGTCCCGGCCGGCCGCACGGGCCGCGTCGACCGCCCGCGATTCCCGAACCAGCCCACGAGGAGTTCCGCCATGCTGACCATGACCGAAAACGCCATCCTGGTGATCCGCGACCTGGCCAACCAGCAGGACGTCGCCGAGGCCGGCGGGCTGCGCATCGCCGCCGACACCGACGCCGGTTCGCTCTCCATCGAACTGGTCGAGCAGCCGATCCAGGGCGACCAGGTGGTGGACAACCAGGGCGCCCGGATCTTCCTCGACGCCGACGCCGCCGAACTGCTCAACGACACCTCCGTGGACGCGACGGTCGACGACGAGGGCATCGTCCAGTTCGGCTTCACCGAGAAGGAGTGACTCACCCGGCGCGGCGGGTCTCGCCGCCGCGCTGCGGCCGACCGGCGCGCCCCCGCTCGGGACTGTCCTGGTCGGCCCGCCACGGCCCACCACGCTGTTCCCGCTCCGGACGCAGCAGCGTGGCCAGCACGTGCGCCAGGTGATGCGACGTGCTCCACGCGATCCAGTTCACCGGCGAGCCGGCGCCCGCACCACGCCGCGCCCGGCGCAGGATCTCGTGGTCGCCCCAGGAGAAACCCGCGCCCGCGGCCGACCAGTGCGGGGCCGCGACGAGCGTGCGGCACAGGTCGGCGAAGCGGTCGTCGCCCCGACCGCCCCGGCGCGACCACCGGTAGACCCACCACGCCCCGTCCGTGGTGTAGCGCAGCGTCGGCAGCCGGTCGCCCGGCCCGTCCCCGGGCACCGCGCAGCTCACGCCGTAGTCGCCGTAGCCCAGACCGAGGTCGGCCAGGCGCTGCCAGAGCTGCCAGTCGAAGCGGTCGACGCGGACCGGCTCGTCGGTGGGAAGCCGGGACAGGGTCGGCGGCATCCCGCCGGCCGCCACGCTCACCGAGCGCCAGGCGTGCCGCCGGGCCCACTCCGCCAGCCGCCGGACCCGCGGCTCGACCAGCCGGACGTCGGCCGGGCAGCACACGTCCCCGGCGTCGACGAGCAGGTCGCACTGCTCCGGCACCAGCCGGGTCAGCCGCCACACCCGCTCCACGGCGGCCGTGGTGGCGTCCGGGCCGGCCCGGTCCTGCCCGGTCCGCAGCCGCACCACGGCCCGCCGCGCGTACGCCCGGGCGGCCGCGCCGTGCGCCACCAGCCTCCGGTTGCTCTCGGCAAGCCCGATCACCGGCACCAGCGGTACCCCCCAGCGGACCAGTTCGCTCTCCGGCGAGTCGGGCAGCGCCGACACGTCGACGGCGGGGAGGAGCCCGGCCGGCAGCCGGCCGAGCAGGTCCACGGTGCACGGATCCACCGCGTGGACGTCGATGACCGGAGCGAGCAGCGGGGCGAGGGCCTCGTCGAGATGGGCCAGCGCGTCCAGCTCACCCCGGCGACCGGCCAGCAGAGGGCGGTAGACCGGTTCCGCCGCCCGACCCCCGTGGGCGGGCACCATACTTCAATGTAGCGACCCGATCGCGTTCCGCCACAGCCCTTCCGGGCATCGTTGACGCTCCATCCGTCCTCGCAGGGCGGTGCCCTGACACGGGAGAGCGGACGCCCGTGTCTCGTCGCGGCCCCGATCGCGACGATCCGGCCGTGGCGCCCCCAAGTTTCCGCAGGTCAGCGGCATCAACTGTCCATGATCGGACAGTGCTGTGGCTGGTTGGCGGGCGGTGGGCCGGCATAGCTTCGGGAACACGGAGGGTGATCGCCGCCGATCGCCCACCCGCCATGTACGCCTCGCCGCCGCCGCCGCACCGGCGGCAGAGAGGACCGCCATGTCCAGCTCCAGATCGAGGAGGGGAGCGGTCGGCCAGCCCGCCCCCGACGCGGAGGAGGCCGCCCGCGCCGACACCGAGATCAACTCGTGCACCGCGGCCGGGCTGCCGGCCAGCGCCCGCGTGCTGTTCGCCGTGGTCGACGCGAACGGCAGCCTGGTCCGTGGGCTCGGCGCCACCTCGGCCACCCGGCTGGCCGCCGGGATGTACCAGGTCGCCTTCGACCAGGACGTCGCCCGCGCCGCCTACGTCGGCACCGTGGGCCCGGCCGCAGGCGGGCTCGCCCCGCAGGGATCCATCACCGTGGCGTCCCGGACCGGCATCCCGAACGCCGTCTTCGTCGAGACGTACGCGGCGAGCGGCCACACCGACCGCCCGTTCCACCTGGCCGTGCTCGCCTGACCGGCCGCGGGGCGGTGCCGGCGTACGTCCTGTGGCAGCATCGCGCGGTGCGTCCCCACCGCCTGCTCGCCGCGGCCGCGGCCCTCCTGGCCCTGGCCCACCTGGTCGGGCGTTGGTACGACCAGCCGCTGCTGCCCGCCGCGCAGGCGCTGGCCTGGTGCGCCCTGGCCGGCGCCGCGCTGACCGCGCCCGAACCGCCTCCCCGCGCCCGGTACGGGCTGGCCGTCGCCGCGGCCGCCGTCGCGGTGGCGGCCCTGCCCCTGCACGGTGAGCCGCAGTTCGGCTGGGTGGTGGCGCCGCCGGTCGAGCCGGGCCGGATCCCGGAGCAGGCCCTGCGCGGCGTGGCCGGGATCGGGCTCGCGGTGGCCGTCGCCGCGCTGCCGCGGCGGGGGCCGGACCGGCGTCGCACGGCGGCCGCCCTGGCGCTGGCCGTGCTGGCCGGGCTGCTCGTCGTATTCCGGGACAGCCTCCTGCCCCCGTACGCGCTGCCGCCCGACCTGGCCGACGTGCTGCCGGCGTACCTCGTGCTGGTGGCCCTCGCCCTGGTCGCCCTCGTCCGGTCGGGGTCGGTGCCCGTGGCCCTGGGCCTGGGCCTGGCGGCGGTGGCCGCGCTCGGCGTGCTGCCGTGGGCCTGGGCGGCGGGCGGCGCCCCGGGTTCCGGGCTGACCTTCTACAGCGCCGAGGAGTACCACGTCCGGGTGACCGGGGGTGGGGTGGCGGCGGACCTGCTGGGCTTCCTGGCGGCGGCGGTCGTGCTGGCCGGCTGCCGGTGGGCGGAACGGGTGTGCAGACGAGCGCACGGCGCCGCCCGACCTGGGTCGTAACGTCGCCGCGCTCTGGCCGTCTCCCACCATCGCAGCCGTACGGCGGTACGACAGCAGGGACCTGGCTCGACCGGCAAGCGTGCGCCGGTCTCGGAGCAGCAGATGCCCGTCCAGAGGGGATCCAAACCCCGCACGGGTGGGGAATTCCACCATTTGCGAGTCCCGGCGTGAGCGGCGCGGGGACCGGGTATGTGCGGGCCATGGAGCATTTCACGATCGCGACCGTCGCCGAGAAGAGTCCCGACTTCCGCCGCGTGCTCTGGACGGGGGAGCACACCCAGCTGGTGATCATGACGATCCCGGCGGGCGGGGAGATCGGCGAGGAGGTCCACGAGGGCATCGACCAGATCCTGACCTTCGTCAGCGGCACCGGTGAGGCGCGGGTGGCCGGTGAGAAGAAGGAGGTCGTCGCGGGCGACCTCGTGGTCGTACCGGCCGGCACGAAGCACAACTTCGTCAACACGGGCCCCAACCCGCTCGTGCTGTACACGGTGTACGGCCCGCCGGACCACGCCGACGGTGCGGTGCACCGGACCAAGGAGGAGGCCGACGCGGCCGAGGCCGCCGGCGAGGACGAGCCGCCCACCTCCTGACCGCCGACCGAGATCGGCGCGGGCGTCGACGGGGTGAACTGCTTCTACTCCGCGTCCGACATCAGGTACCGGTAGGACGGTCCGACGCGGGTTCCCCGGCCGCGGGGAGCCCGCGTCACACCGTCGGCACGCCGGAGACGTCCACTGTCTCCGGGTACTTGAGGCCCGCGCCGGTGTTGAGGACCACCACCCGCTCCCCGGGGCGGATCCAGCCGCCGGCCCGCAGGTGCCGGGCGGCGGTCAGGCAGGCCGCCCCCTCGGGGCAGAGCAGCAGCCCCTCCCGGGCGGCGAAGTCGCGCAGGTCGGCGAGGATCTCCTCGTCGTCCACGGCGATCGCGGTGCCGCTGCTCTCCCGCAGCGCGGCCAGGATCAGCTCGTCGCCGAGCGGGGCGGGCACGGTGATGCCGAACGCCAGGGTGTGCGCGTCCGCCCACGGGGTGGCCCGCGCCTCGCCGGCCGCGAACGCCCGGACGATCGGCGCGCAGCCGGTGGACTGGACCGCCACGAGGCGGGGCAGCCGGTCCTCGACCCAGCCCAGCTCGCGCAGCTCGTGCAGCGCCTTGTGGATGCCGATCAGCCCGACCCCGCCGCCGGTCGGATAGATGATCACGTCGGGCACCTGCCAGCCGAGCTGCTCGACGATCTCGTACCCCATGGTCTTCTTGCCCTCCAGGCGGTACGGCTCGCGCAGCGTGCCGGCGTCGAAGACCCGCCCGCCCGACTCGGCGACCAGCCCGGCCACCCACCGGCCGGCGTCGCTGATCAGGCCGTCGACCAGCCGCAGGTCCGCCCCGGCGGCGACGCACTCCCGCCGGCAGATGGTGGGCGCGTCGAGCGGCATGGCGATGGTGGCGCCCATCCCGGCCCGGGCCGCGTACGTCGCCCAGGCCGCCCCCGCGTTGCCGTTCGTCGGCATGGCGATGCGCTCGACGCCCAGCTCCCGGGCCCGGCTCACGCCCACCGCCGCGCCCCGGGCCTTGAACGAACCGGTGGGGGTCAGCCCCTCGTCCTTCACGATCAGGTCCGGGATGCCGATCTCCTGCCCGTACGCCGGGGCGCGCAGCAGCGGCGTCCAGCCCTCGCCCAGTGTGGTGACGAAGCGGGGATCGGCCACCGGCAGCAGCTCCCGGTAGCGCCACAGGTCGGCCGGGCGCAGCCCGAACTGCTCGGGGGTGACCGAGGCGGCCACCGCGGCCAGGTCGTAGCGGGCCAGCAGCGGGGAGCCGCACGCGCACAGGTTCTGCAACTTGTCGGCCGGGTGCCGCTGGTCGCAGCGCGGGCACTCCAGGTGCGTCAGGTGCACGGTGCTCCTCAGCTCGGGTCGAGGCTCAGCCAGTGCCGGCTGCGCCGACCCGGCTCGTAGGGGGAGTCCAGCCGCTTGGCCACGACCCCCGGGAGCCCCTGCTCGCGGGCGGTCCGCAGGGCGTCCGCGCCGACCCCCGGGAACCACGGCGGAGTCTGCCAGTGCGGGCCGGTCAGCGCCAGACCGTCGAGCAGCTCCCGGCGCTGCGCGTACGGCACGTCGAGGCTGCTCACGCCCTCCAGCCAGAGCAGGTCGACGGCGAGGAACTGGCCGTCGCGCTTCGTCGGCGCCTTGACCCGCCCGCCCGGGTCGATCCGGACCAGCACGCCGTCCAGCACCGCCTCGACCGGGGCCAGCTCCTCGGCCATGGCCCGCAACCACGGGTACGCGCCGCTGACGTCCTCGTCCGAGGAGTCGAGCAGCCGCAGCCGGCCGCCGGAGACGTACGCCATCGCCCGCACCCCGTCCCAGCGCAGCTCGTACCCCCAGGCGGCCTCGTCCTTCGGCAGTCCCTTGCCGGGCGTGCTGTGCATGGGCCGGACCAGCTCCGGCATCGGCGTCCAGCCCTCCGGGGCCGGGTCGGTGCGCCGGACCATCCAGTCCCGGCCCCGGCCACCCGTGGCGAAGAGGACGTAGCGCCCCTTCGTCCGCCGGCCGTCCAGGACCACGATGACCTCGTCGTCGCGCCACTTCTCCAGGCGGTAGGTGCCGGTGTCGTGGACGGTCATCCGCCCGCCGCCGTACTCGCCGGCCGGGATCTCGCCGTGGAAGGTGAGGTACTCCATCGGGTGGTCCTCGGTGTGCACGGCGAGGTGGTTGCGGCCCGGGTCGCGGGGCAGGCCGCGCGGCACCGCCCAGGAGGCCAGCACGCCGTCGTGCTCCAGGCGCAGGTCCCAGTGCAGGCTCCGGGCGTGGTGCTGCTGGATCACGAACCGGGGCTTGCGCCGCGCGGCCCGCTTCCGCTCCGGGGTCTCTTCCGGCACCGGCTCCGGGGTACGCGCCGCGTCCCGTTTCCGCCGGTACTCCTCCAGCCGGTCAGCCACCCCCGCATTCTCCGGCAGGTCCGGCCCGATCGCCCGGTTCCTGCCGCTTCTGTCCCGTTCGGCCGTGCCTCGGCGGGTCGCCGGCATGGCGGCGGCGATCACGGGTAGAAGCGTCGGTATGGACCTCGACCAGCCCACCGCCCCGCTCACCGGCGACGTCCGGATGCCGCTGCTCGGCTTCGGCACCTGGCAGGCCACCGGCGAGGCCGGGTACGACGCGGTGCTCGCCGCCCTCGACGCCGGTTACCGGCACATCGACACGGCCACGATGTACGGCAACGAGAAGGAGGTCGGCCGCGCGGTGAAGGAGAGCGGGCTGCGCCGCGAGGACCTCTTCATCACCACGAAGCTGCCGCCGGACCGGGTGGGCCGGGAGCGGGAGACCATCGAGGCGAGCCTCGCCGCCCTGGACACCGACCACGTCGACCTGTGGCTGATCCACTGGCCGCCGTCCGCGCCCGGCGACAGCATCCCGGTGTGGCGTGAGCTGCTCGCCGCCCGCGACGAGAACCTGACCCGGGCCGTCGGGGTGAGCAACTACAGCGTCAGCCAGATCGACGAGCTGATCCAGGCCACCGAGGAGACCCCGGCGGTCAACCAGATCCGCTGGAGCCCGTCCCTGTACGACCGCCAGGTGCACGCCGCGCACCGGGACCGGGGCGTGGTGCTGGAGGGCTACAGCCCGTTCAAGACCAGCGACCTCTCCGATCCGGTGCTGGTCCGGATCGCCCAGGCGCACGACGTCTCGCCGGCCCAGGTGGTGCTGCGCTGGCACATCGACCACGAGATCGTGGTCATCCCGAAGTCGGTCACCCCGGACCGGATCCGGGCCAACGCCGACGTGTTCGGCTTCTCGCTCACCGCCGAGGAGATGCGCGACATCGACGCCCTCGGCCACTGAGTTCCGAGCCTGAGGCGGGGCGCGGCCCATGCGAACCGCGCCCCGGGATCAGGTGGGCGTCACGCCCTGGCGCAGGTGGCGCCGTTGAGGGTGAAGCTGCTGGGCGTGGAGAACGCGCCGTTCAGCGTCGCCTGGTAGCCGAAGCTGGTCGAGGCTCCGGGTGCGAGGGTGCCGTTGTAGCTCAGGTTCCGCGCGGTCACCGCGGACCCGCTCTGCGTCACCGTGGCGTTCCACGAGCCGGTGATGGTCTGTCCGGAGGGCAGGTTGTAGTTCAGGGTCCAGCCGTTGACGGTGCTGGAGCCGGTGTTGGTGATCGTCACGTCGGCGGTGAAGCCGTTGCTCCAGACGTTTGTCGTGTACTTCACCGAGCAGGCGGCGTTGCCCGGCGGCGGGGTGGTGGCCGGCGGCGGCGTGGTCGGCGTGGTGCCGCCGGTGTTGACGCTCTGCGAGAAGGAGTTGACCGCCAGGCCGACGCCGCCCTGCCACGGCTCGAAGCCGGCCTGGATGCTGGTCAGGTACCAGTCGCTGGTGATCGCACCGCGGTTCTTCGTGTCGTTGATGAACGCCATGGCGTCGAAGCTCATGCTGGGGATCGCCGACGGGGCCACGTACGAGATGACGTTGTTCGAGCCGTTGCTGCCCCGCCAGACCTCCCAGGTCCGGCCCGCGATGCTGGCGTTGCCGACGGGCGAGCCGATGGGCTGGATGGGGCCCTGCCGGTTGAGCCAGATCATGATCTCCATCTGGTTCACGCCGTCCTTCTTCGGGGACGGGTCGAGCCAGATGTCGTACGCGGCGTCGTAGATGGCGCCGCTGACGTAGTTGTAGCTGATGCTGCCCGGCGCGCTGCTGATGTTCTTCACCTGCACCGGCAGGTTGGTGCCGGGTGAGCAGTTCGTGTAGTGGCAGCCCACGAAGATCGACGGGTACGACACCGGTGCGCCGCTCGTCGATCCGACGCCGTCCTGGCGGGTGATCGAGAAGCCGGTGGAGGTGACGTTGATGCACTGCTGCGCGCTGGTGCCCCAGCGGTTGTTCTGCACGACGTACTTCCCGCCGATGGTGGTCGACCCGTACTGCTCGCAGATCTGGGTGTCGGCCGAGGCGGTGCCGCCGAGCGCGACGGCGACGATCGCGCCGGCGGCCAGCAGGCCGGCCGCCGCGAGGGCTCTCAGTGGACGCTTCATGATGCTCCGATTCGTGGTGGCGGGTGGGTCCGGGAGCGCTCCCACACTTAGACCAACACATTTACATGCCTGAAACTGCTGCGCAACCGCACCGACCATCTCGATAGTTCCGGCCACCGTCGGTGAAGCTCTGATGTCGTTCTGTTGTGGCGGTCGCAAGGCGGTTCCCCCGGTCGGGGCGGGATTCCCGCCGGTGGGAGGGCTCCCGGTCGCTGACCGGGCCGGTACGCCCGGGCCGATGGGCACTTCCGCCAGTTGGTTGCGGCGAGTAATGTCTTGCCTCCAACGCGTTCCGATCCCCTCCGGAGGCGTACCCCACGATGGGTGGTTCCCCCCTGCGCATCCTCGTCGTCGGCGCGGGCATCGCCGGTCTCGCCGTGGCCCGGGCGCTGCGCCTCGCGGGGTTCCGCCCCGACGTGACCGAGAAGCTGCCGCCGACCGAGCGTGCCGACATCGGCCTCTACCTGCCGGGCAACGCGGCCCGCGCGCTGCGCCGGCTCGACCTGGACGGCCCCGTACGCCCCCTCGGCCAGGTCATCCACCGGCAGCGCTTCCTGGACGCCACCGGCGCGCCGCTCTGCGAGGTCGACCTCGACGGGCTCTGGGCCGGGGTGGGCGAGTGCCGGGCGCTGCCCCGCGCCGAACTGCACCGGGTGCTGCTCAGCGGGGCCGGCGGCGCCGTCCGGCACGGGGCCGAGGTCAGCACCGTCGATCCGCTGCCCGGCGGCGTCGCGGTCGGCTTCACCGACGGCACCAGCGGGGAGTACGACCTCGTCATCGGCGCCGACGGCCCCCGCTCGGCGGTGCGTACCCTGGCCGCGCTCGGCGGCCCGCCCCGCCCCGCCGGCCAGGTCGTCTACCGCAGCGTGGTGCGCGGCGGCCCCCGGGTGGCCGACTGGACCGCCCTGCTCGGCCAGCGCGCCGGCTTCCTCGTGGTGCCGCTCGGCGCCGGCCGGCTGCACTGCTACGCCGACGAGGCCGGCACCAGCCTGCCGGCCGACCCGCTCGCCCGGCTGCACGAACTGTTCGGCGACTACGGCGGCCCGGTCCCCGAGGTGCTCGCCGCGCTGGAGACGGTGGATGTGGAGCTCACCACCGAGGTCGAGCTGGGGCGCTGGTTCCACGGCCGGGTGCTGCTCGTCGGTGACGCCGCTCACGCCACCGCGCCGACGCTGTCCCAGGGCGCCGCCATGGCGCTGGAGGACGCCGTGGTGCTCGCCGAGTCGCTGCGGGCGGCCGGCAGCGTCGAGGCCGCGCTCATCGCGTACGAGAGTCGCCGCCGCCCCCGTACCCGCTGGGTGCGGGACCGGACCCGGGACCGCAACCGCACCCGCGACGTGCCGCCGGCGCTGCGCGACCCGTTGCTGCGCGGACGTGGCGGGCGGATCTTCCAGGAGCACTACCGGCTCCTCACCGGCCCGCTCTGAGGGCCGAAGATCGTAGCCGCCCACCCCACGCGGCGGGGCCCACTACCGGGGACTATCCTCCTTGCGGATGACGGCTGCGCAGATGAACAGCGCGCCGAGCGGGACAACCCAGAACCGGAGGCCACTCGTGACCACCGTCGCACCCAAGCCGGTCGTGACCCGGCCCTGGCCGGTCCGCGAGCCGGTCAAGGGGTCGGCCCTCGCGCGGCTGCTGCGCACCACGGACGCGAAGCAGATCGGGATCATGTACATGGTCACCGCGTTCGCGTTCTTCATGATCGGCGGCCTCATGGCCCTGATCATGCGCGCCGAGCTGGCGCGACCGGGGCTGCAGTTCCTGTCGCCCGAGCAGTACAACCAGCTCTTCACCATGCACGGCACGATCATGCTGCTGTTCTTCGCGACGCCGATCGTGTTCGCCTTCGCGAACTACGTGGTGCCGCTGCAGATCGGCGCGCCCGACGTGTCGTTCCCCCGACTGAACGCGTTCGCCTACTGGCTGTACCTGTTCGGCGGCACCATGGCCACGGCCGGCTTCATCACCCCGGGCGGTGCGGCCGACTTCGGCTGGACGGCGTACACGCCGCTGAGCACCGCCGAGCACGCGCCGGGCGTCGGCGCGAACATGTGGGTCGTCGGCCTGGCCATCTCCGGTCTGGGCACGATCCTCGGCGCGGTCAACCTGATCACCACGATCCTGACCCTGCGCGCCCCCGGCATGACCATGTTCCGGATGCCGATCTTCACCTGGAACATGCTGGTCACCAGCCTGCTGGCGATCCTGGTCTTCCCGCTGCTGGCCGCCGCGCTCTTCGCGCTGGCCGCGGACCGCCTGATCGGCGCCCACGTGTACGACCCCGCCACCGGCGGCCCGATGCTGTGGCAGCACCTGTTCTGGTTCTTCGGGCACCCCGAGGTCTACATCATCGCGCTGCCGTTCTTCGGCATCATCACCGAGATCATCCCGGTCTTCTCCCGGAAGCCGATCTTCGGTTACAAGGGCCTGGTCGCCGCGACCATCGCCATCGCCGCCCTGTCGATGAGCGTGTGGGCGCACCACATGTTCGCGACCGGCCAGGTGCTGCTGCCGTTCTTCAGCTTCCTCAGCTACCTGATCGCCGTGCCGACCGGTATGAAGTTCTTCAACTGGATCGGCACCATGTGGCGGGGCCAGATCACCTTCGAGACGCCGATGCTCTTCGCGGTCGGCTTCCTGGTGACCTTCCTCTTCGGTGGCCTTACCGGTGTGCTGCTCGCCAGCCCGCCGCTGGACTTCCACCTGCACGACTCGTACTTCGTGGTCGCGCACTTCCACTACGTGCTCTTCGGCACCATCGTGTTCGCCGTCTTCGGCGGCATCTACTTCTGGTTCCCGAAGATGTTCGGCCGGATGCTCGACGAGCGGCTCGGCAAGATCCACTTCTGGCTGACGATGATCGGCTTCCACACCACCTTCCTGGTGCAGCACTGGCTCGGCGCCGAGGGCATGCCCCGCCGGTACGTCGACTACCTGCCCGGTGACGGCTTCACCTTCCTGAACACGCTGTCCACGATCGGCGCGTTCATCACCGGTATCTCGACCCTGCCGTTCATCTGGAACTGCTGGAAGTCGTACAAGACCGGTCCGGTGGTCGAGGTCGACGACCCGTGGGGCCACGGCAACTCGCTCGAGTGGGCCACCAGCTCGCCGCCCCCGCTGCGGAACTTCGACCGGATGCCGCGGATCCGCTCCGAGCGGCCGGCGTTCGACCTCAAGTTCCCCGAGCTGGCCGCCGGCACCACCCTGGCCGGCCCGCCGGAGGGCGGCGCCAAGCCGCTGACCAGCGAGTCCGACGGTGGCGCCAGCTACCAGGAGGACACCGAGGGCCGGCTCGACAAGAGCTGACCCGGCCAGAACCGAACGACGGGCGCCGCACCCCACGGGGGTGCGGCGCCCGTCGCTTTCCACCCCAACCCCGACGCGCACCGCCACCCCACGGCCTGGCGCGGTTGATCAAGAGGTTTGCGTCAGGAACCAGCCCGAACCTGACGCAAACCTCTTGATCGACCCGCTGAAGGTCGGGGCGAGGGAGGCGGAGGAGGCCGCACACCCCCACCTCGGCGAACCGATGCCCGTTCTCGCCCGGCGCGCGTTGATCAAGGAGTTTGCGTCGGGGACGAGGCCGAACCTGACGCAAACCTCTTGATCAACGCGCCCCCAGGGAGGGGGTCAGAGGGTGGCGGGGGCCAGTTCGGGGGTGGGGGTCGGGGTTTGGTTGCGGCGGTGGCGGAGTTCGAGCGGCAGGACGGCCAGGGCGACCAGCACGCCGATCGCGCCGGTGACCGCGAACCCCCACGCCGGCGCCGAGGCGTCGATCACCGCGCCGGCCAGCGGCGCACCCAGCGCGATGCCGACGGTCACGGCCGAGCCGTGCAGGCCCATGGCCTCGCCGCGTACGCCGGCCGGGGCGAGCCGGCTCACCGCGTCGGAGGTCGAGGCGATGGACGGCGCGCAGAGCGCCCCGGCCGGGAAGAGCGCCAGGCTGAGCAGCCACCAGTGCGACCCGCCCAGCCCCACCGGGATGGTGGTCAGGCTCAGCGCCGCCACGAGGACCAGCGGGGAGAGCGAGCGGGTGACCGCCCCGTACGCGAAGCCGCCCAGCAGCGACGCGATAGCCCACATGGCCAGGACGGCGCCGGTCCAGCCGACCTCGCCGCCCTCGCGTAGCACGGCGACCACCGCGACGTCGGTGCCGCCGAGCACGAGGGTGGCGGCCAGGCTGACCGCCAGGACGGCCAGCAGCCGCGGGGTGAGCCACTCCCGGCGGGGCACCTTGCGGGCCGGGCCGGCCGGCTCGTCGGCGGCGCGGGTGGGCGGGTCGAGCAGCCAGAAGCAGATCCCGGAGGCCACGATGCCGGCGCCGACCGCCCACATGGTCAGCCGGGGCGACACGGCGGCGGCCATGGCCACGGCCAGCGCGGGGCCGACCATGAACGACAGCTCCACCGACATCGAGTCGAGGGCGTACGCGGGGCGGCGCCGCTCGGCCGGCACCAGCGCGGCGACCGACTGCCGGACCACCGAGAAGACCGGCAGCGCGAGCAGGCCGGCCAGGAACGCGGTGGGCAGCAGCACGGGGTACGACAGGGTCGGCGCGCAGGCCCAGAAGACGCCCTCCGCGACAGTGGTGAGCAGCAGCACCGGGCGCAGCCCGCGCCTGTCGACCAGCCGGCCGAGCAGCGGGGAGCCGAGCGCGGCGCCGACGGTGGACGCGGCGCCCACCAGGCCGGCCGCGCCGTAGCCGCGACCGAGGTCCAGCACGACGTGGAAGGTGAGCGTCACGCCGGTCGCGGTGAGCGGGATGCGCGCCAGCACCGAGATCAGCAGCAACGACCGGAGACCGGGCAGGGCGAGCGCCTCCCGGTAAGGTTTCAAGTTCACGACGGTCCGTACCTCCGGCCGCAATCCTGGGCCGGGGGTACGACACCCGCAACCGATTACCCGCTCAAGCGGCCCTGATCACAGGCTCCCCGACCATGGTGACCCCGGCGCCCTCCAGCGACCGCAGCGCCACGTCCAGGGTGTCGGGCGCGACGGCGGCCGTCAGGTCCAGCAGCACGGTGGTCCGGAACCCCTCCCGGGCGGCGTCCAGCGCCGTGGCGCGGACGCAGTGGTCGGTCGCGATGCCGACCACGTCGACCCGGTCGACGTCGTGCCGGCGCAGCCAGTCGGCCAGGCACTCGCCGTCGTCCGCGTGGCCCTCGAAACCCGAGTACGCGGCCGCGTGCTCGCCCTTGTGGAAGATCGCCTCCACCGGGCCGGTCTCCAGGTCGGGGTGGAACTCCGAGCCGGCGGTGCCCACGACGCAGTGCCGGGGCCAGGAGTCGACGTAGTCCGGCGGGTCGCCGAAGTGCGCGCCCGGGTCGATGTGGTAGTCCTTCGTCGCGACCACGTGGTCCCAGCGCTCCGGCTCGGCGGCGAGCAGCCGGGAGATGCCGGCGGCGACGCCCGCCCCGCCGGTCACCGCCAGGGAGCCGCCCTCGCAGAAGTCGTTCTGCACGTCGACGATGATCAAGGCGTTGGCCATCGGATCGCTCCTCTCAGCTCGCGGGTACGACGGTCACCGGGACGGCCGGGTCGCCGCCGGAGAGCTTGAGCCCCTCCCAGGGGATGGAGATGAGGCACTGCCGCAGGTGCTCCCGGGACTCGTCGAGGGTGGGCAGCGCCACCGGCTCGCCCTCGACGACGAACGAGCGCTGGAGCAACCGGTCGTTGGGCTGCCGGTCCGGCACCCCCTGCGGGACGATGATCTCCTCGGTGGCGGTGCCGGTGGGCTTGTGCCGGCGCACGGCCACCTTCCGGCCGCCGATCGTGGCCTTGTGCTCGGAGCGCTTGACCACCGGGCGCCCCTCCACCTCGACCAGCTTGTAGACCAGGCCGGCGGTGGGGGCGCCCGAGCCGGTCACCACGGCGGTGCCCGCGCCGTACATGTCGACGGGCTCGGCGGCGAGCGAGGCGATGGCGTACTCGTCGAGGTCGCCGGACACGATGATCTTCGTCTCGGTGGCGCCCAGCGAGTCGAGCAGCTCGCGGGACTGCTGGGCGATCACCGCGAGGTCGCCCGAGTCGATCCGGACCGCGCGCAGCTCCGGCCCGGCCACCGCGATGGCGTTGCGGATGCCCTGGCTGATGTCGTAGGTGTCGACCAGCAGCGTGGTGTCCTTGCCCAGCGTGGCGACCTGCGAGGCGAACGCCGCCTGCTCATCGTCGTGCAGCAGGGTGAACGCGTGCGCCGCGGTGCCGGCGGTGGGGATGCCGTAGCGCTGCCCGGCGGCCAGGTTGGAGGTGAACCGGAACCCGGCCAGGTACGCGGCCCGGGCGGCGGCCACCGCGGCCTCCTCGTGCGCCCGCCGGGAGCCCATCTCGATCAGCGCCCGGCCCCGGGCCGCGGTCACCATCCGGGCCGCCGCGGCGGCCACCGCGCAGTCGTGGTTGAGCACCGACAGCACCAGCGTCTCCAGCACCACGCACTCCGCGAAGGTGCCCGAGACGGTGAGGATCGGGGAGCCGGGGAAGAACAGCTCGCCCTCCGCGTACCCGTCGACGTCGCCGCTGAAGCGGTAGTCGGCCAACCACCGGGCGGCCCGGTCGTCCACCACGCCGGTGCGGCGCAGGAACTCGATCTCGTCGGGGTCGAACCGGAAGTCGCGGATCAGGTCGATCAGCCGGCCGGTCCCGGCGACCACGCCATAGCGGCGGCCGGCCGGCAGCCGCCGGCTGAACACCTCGAAGACGCAGCGACGGTCGGCCGTGCCGTCCCGCAGGGCGGCGCTGACCATGGTCAGCTCGTAGTGGTCGGTCAGCAGCGCGGGGCGAAGGGTGCTCACCGCCTCAGCCTAGAGTTCAGGCCGGATCCCCGCCGTCGTGGCCCGGCATCGAGCGCAGCGCGGCCCGCAGCTCCGCCCGCCCGGCCACCCCGAGCTTGCTGTAGATCCGCTGGAGGTGGTTCTCCACCGTGCGGGTGGAGAGGAAGAGCCGCTCGGCGATGGCGCGGCTGGTCACGCCGTCGGCGGCCAGCCGGCCGATCTCCCACTCGCGCTCAGTGAGCGTCGGGCGGAGCAGCCGCAGCGCCGGCGTGGACACCTCGTCGCAGCGGCGGAGCAGGTCCGCGAGACGTTCCCGGGCCGGGCCGGTGGCGCCGGCGCGGCTGCGGCCCATCCGGTGCAACGCCATGGCGGTCGCCTCGGCGGCGTAGACGATCAGCTCCCGGGCGGCGAAGCCGTCGGCCACGGCGAGCAGCTCGTCGGGGCCGCCGTCGAGGGTGGCGCGGGCGTAGCGGGCGACAAGCGGCGGCAGCACCCCGTCGACCTGCTCGGAGAGCTCGGCGAGGCGTTGTGCCACGGTCCGCCGGCCGCCGTCGGTGCAGGTCGGCCCGACCGCCGCGGCGGCCTGGTCGAACCGGACCAGGTCGAGCAGGACGAGCAGTTCGTGCCCGGCCAGGCCGTCCTCGCGCAGGCGGTCGGCGAGCGCGCAGAGGTGCTTGACGGCCGCCGGCAGGTCGCCGGCCACCGCGTGCACGGCGCCCCGGGCCTGCTCCAGCCAGGGGTAGAGCACCGCCATCCCGGGCGCGTGGGTCCGGTCCGCCTCGGCCATCGCCTCCGCCGCGTGGTCGGCGTCGCCGCGCAGCGCCGCCGCCTGGGCCCGCTCGGCGTGGGCCAGACCGGCGTAGACGCGGCTGGTCGCGAGCACGGCACAGGCGCCCAGGCTGGTCTTCAGCGCCTCGTCGCCGCGCCCGCGCAGCCGCGCCGCGTACGCCTGAAGGATGGCGAGGTAGCCCGTGCCGAGCCGGAAGTCCCCGGCGCCGGCCAGGTCGGCGAACTCGTCGGCGACGATCGCGTCGATGCCGGCCAGGTCGCCGGAGAGCGCCAGGCGGGTGCCCCGGGCCAGCTCCATGGCGAGCTGGAGGTAGGGCATGTCGCCCCGCCAGTACGCCGCCTCGGCCTCGACCCGGGCGATCGCCGTGGCGCTGCGCCGGTACTGCCCCTGCGCGGCCTGGAGGTGCGCGAGGGTGCACCGGGCCAGCTCGCGTGCCGCCATCGGGGCGGCCGGCCGGTCCAGCACCGTCTGGGCCAGCCGGACCGCCGCCTCGATGTCCAGGCGGTGCAGCCGCATGATCGCCTCGAAGGCGCGGACCCGGGCCTGGTCGGCGGCGTCGGTCAGCTCGGCGCCCCGCGCCGCGATCTCCTCCACCGTGGACTCCCGGCTCAGCCCCCAGTAGCTGACCATGCCCCGGGCCGTCAGCCAGCGGCCGCGGCGCCGGTCGTCCTGGATCGCCCCGGCCACCTGGTCGAGCACCTCGATGGCCTCCTCCGGCCGGTCGCCGAACATGAGGATGGTGGCGAGCAGTTCCGCCGCGTCCGAGCCGCCCTCGCCGTCCAGCGCCGCCCGGGCCAGCCGGGTGGCCAGCGGCACGTCGTAGCGGCCGAAGGCCTGGGCCGCCGCGTCGAGCAGCAGGGCGGGGTCCTGCGCCGTGCCCGAGTCGAGCCGCCAGACGGCGACCCGCAGCAGGTCGTCGCGGCGCCGCTTGCCGACGCGCTCCAGCAGCCCGGCCAGGGTGGCCTGGAGCCGGCGGGTGCGGCTGACCGGGCAGTGCCGGCGCATCACCTCGCCGTAGAGCGGGTGGGCGAGGCGGACGTTCAGCCGCCGGTCGTCGTGCACCATGGCGATCAGGCCGCGCTCCTCGGCGATCTCCACGTCGGCCGGGTCGACCGCCTGCTCCAGCAGTTGCAGGCCGAGCGGCTCGCCGAACGCCACCAGCTCGACCACGGCCCGTACGCCGGGTGTGAGCTGGCCGATCCGGGTGTCGATCAGGTCGGTGAGGCTGGGTGCCAGCTCCAGCCGGCCGGTCCACTTCCAGATGCCGTACCTGCGGCTCAGCTCGTCGCCGCCGGAGGCGGCCAGCACCAGCTCGCGCAGCAGCAGCGGGTTGCCGGCGGAGAGCCGGAACAGCCGCTCGGAGGAGCCGGCGTCGACCGGCCCGCCGAGGATCGCGGCGAGCAGCCCGGTGGTCTCGCTCGGACCCAGCGGACCCAGCTCGACCAGGTCGACGAGGTCGTCGGTCCACAGGGCACGGATCGGCAGCGGGATCTGCTCGCCGTTGCGCAGCGTGCCGAGCACCGTGGCGTTCTCGGAGCGGGCGATGAGGTGCACGAGCGCGGCCGACGGCGGGTCGAGCAGGTGCGCGTCGTCGATGGCCAGCACGATCGGCCGGCCGGCGGCCTGCTCCTGGAGCACGTCGACCGCCCAGCGCAGGATGCCGGCGGGGGACAGGCCCTGCGGCTGGGCGGCGGGGAGCACCTGGACCAGCCCGCCGAACGGCAGCGCGGCGGTGGTGGCGCTGGCCGCGACGGACCAGATCGCGTAGCGGTCGGTGGGGAGGGCGGCCACCCCCTCGCGCAGCAGCCGGCTCTTGCCGACCCCTGCGCTTCCGCTGAAGAGCAGCCCGCGTCCCTCCTGGCCGCCGACCGCCGACAACAGACGGTTGAGCTCATCCGTTCGGCCGACGAAGTCCCACCGACTCATCGGTGCAGCATATCGATGGTGTTCCGTCCGCGCGCATACCGTCACGGAGCGAAGTTGAGTAATCTGTCGATTACTCGTGAGTATCGGATGTGTTCGGTGTCGGATCCGCGACAGCCGTACTCTTCCGACATCCCCTGCGACCAGGGATTTCCACGCGACCGGACCGCAACCCGGTCGCCTCACCGGGAGGCCGCCTGATGAAGCCGGGTTCGCTCCCCTCGATCGACGTGCCCGACCCCGACGGGCTCGCCGAGCCGCCCCGCTGTGCCCCGCTGCCCACCCGGCTGGGGGTGACCGAGCCCGGGCCCGAGGAGCCGCTGGGTGTCGTGGTCACCGGCCCGGCCGGCGCCGGCCGCCGCGAGCTGCTCGCCGGCCTGCTCGGGCTGGATCCCGGGATGCTCGCCGTGCCCGCCGGCAGCCACCTGCTCGTCAACCACGCCAAGGTGCCCACCCGCGCCGCCTACGTGCCGGGCTACCGCCAGCCGCACTCCTACGGGGCCGACCCGCTCGCCGCCGGCCCGGCGCTGGCCCGGCCGCCACGCCGGGTGGAGCTGAGCCTGCCGGACCCGCTGCTGCGGCATTTCGCCGTGCTCGACACGCCGGACACCGGCGTCCTCGGGGTGGCCGGCGGCCGGGTGCTGCTCGACGCGGCGGGCCGGGCCGGCGCCCTGCTCTTCGTGATCTCCGCCGACCAGGCGTTCAGCGCGGCCGAGCTGCACCTGCTGGCCGAGGTGGCGCGCACGCGGGTCGAGGTGTTCTTCGCCGTCACCCCCGGCGTGGCGGGCTGGGCGGCGCCGGCGGACGGCACGACGACGGAGGACACGGGGGCGTCCGGGTCGTCGGCCGGCGGGTCCGGCCCGCCCGGCCCCGCCGCCCGCCGGTACGACCCGGTGGACGTCTCCGTGGCGGCGCACCGGGCCGCGCTGCTGGCCGCGGTGCCCGCGCTCGCGTCGGCCCGCTGGTTCCCGGTCCGCCAGAACGAGCACTCGGTGCTGCGCCGCGCACTGGTCGGCTGGGCCGCCGACGAGGGGCTGCGCCGGGCCAGTTCCCGCCCGCCGGAGCCGCCCGGCGCGCACGGCCGCGTGCCCGTGGTGGCCGGTGTCGAGCCGGCCGACCTCACCCAGCGGATCGACCGCCAGGCCCGTTCGTGCGCCCAGCGGATCCGCCAGCACCTCGCCCTGGAGCTGGCCGACATCCACCTCCGGGTGGTGCAGGAGATCGTCTTCGGGGTGGGCTGCGCCGGCCTGCCGCAGCTGCTCGACCGCGAGATGGAGGCGCTGTCGCTGCTGGCCACCGCGCAGTGCGACGAGGCGGTCCGGGGCATCGTCGACGACGCGGCCGCCCGGGTCTTCGGCGCGCCGCTCGCCGAGGGGGTGCGCCGCCGGATCGTGCACGCCGTCCGTTGGGGCCTGGCCGACCACCCCGATGGTCCGGAGCTGGACCGGGTGCTCCTGGTCACCAGCACGGCCGGGGTGGCCGGGCTGGCCGGGGCCGGCGCGCTCGACGCGCTGGCCGGCTGTCCGGGCGCGGAGCGCGACGAGGCGCTCCCACCCGTCGGGGTGGCCCTCAACGGCGGGTGCTGGCAGCACTGGCGGGTCCCCGGCAACGCCGACCCGAACGCCGCCCGCTCCTGGGCGCAGCGGGCGCTGCGCGAGGTCGAGCTGGAGCTGTCCCGCCAGGTGTCCCGCCGTTTCGAGGTGATCCGTCTCTCGCTGGGCGCGGTCCTCACCGATGCTGTCGACCACGGCATCCTGCTCGCCTGAGGTCGGGGCGGCCGCACTGCCGCGCGGGCCGGCGTACGCGGCCCGGGCGGGTGATCCCGACCGCCGCGCCGTTCCGGTTCATCGGTTCCCCGGATCCGGTGGCACGATGGGGGGCATGGCGGCTCCACAGGTTGCGCCGGTCGAGACGCCGGACACCGAAGAGGTGCCGGTCTCCGACCGGCCTTGGGTGACCATCGTCTGGGACGATCCGGTCAACCTCATGACGTATGTGACCTGGGTGTTCCAGAAGCTCTTCGGATACAGCCGGGAGAAGGCCGAGCAGCTCATGCTGGACGTGCACCACAAGGGCAAGGCGGTCGTCTCCAGCGGCGCCCGGGAGCGGATGGAGCACGACGCGTCGCAGCTGCACGCGTACGGCCTCTGGGCGACGGTGGACCGGTCATGAGCATGTTCCGTCGCCAGGGCGACCGCTACGTGGCCACCTTCGCGGTGGACGAGGTCCGGGTGCTGCGCAAGGTCGCCTCCGAGGTGGTGGGCCTGCTCACCGACGGCTTCGACCACGGCGACCCGGTGGTCGGCCGGCTCTTCCCCGAGGTCTACCCGGACGACGCGGCGGGCAGCGCGGAGTTCCGCCGCTACACCGAGGGCGACCTCAAGACCGCCAAGATCGACCAGGCCGGGGCGATCCTCGCCGCGCTGCCCGACGGCGAGGCCGGCGGCGAGGTGCGGCTGGACGCGGAGGCCGCCGAGGCGTGGCTGCGCGCCCTCAACGACGCCCGGCTCGCCATGGGCGTCCGGTTGGAGATCAAGGACGGCACCGACCTGGGTGAGGAGCTGGACGACGCGGTCGCCGAGGACCCCACCTCGTCGCGCGTGTTCCAACTATCGGTCTACGCGTACCTGGGATATCTCCAGGAGTCCCTGCTCAACGCCCTGATCGACTGAGCCGTGACGGTCACCACCTCGCCGGCCGGGACGGCCAGGCGCTAGGCTGGGCGGCGTGCTGAGCATCGACCGGTCGATCATCGACGCGATCGTGGCCCACGCGCGCCGGGACCACCCGGACGAGGCGTGCGGCGTGGTCGCCGGTCCCGCCGGCAGCGACACCCCGACCCGGCACATCCCGATGGCGAACGCCGCCCGCTCCATGACCTTCTACGAGTTCGACTCGATGGAGCAGCTGCGGCTGTGGCGCGAGATGGACGACCGCGACGAGGAGCCGGTCGTCATCTACCACTCGCACACCGCGACGGAGGCCTACCCGTCCCGCACGGACATCTCCTTCGCCGGTGAGCCGGGAGCGCACTACCTGCTCGTCTCGACCCGCGAGCCCGACACCGAGGAGATCCGGTCCTTCCGGATCGTCGACGGCGTGGTCACCGAGGAGCCGGTCGAGATCGTGGCTGCCGTGGACCCGCACGCCGTCCAGTCCTACATGTTCGGGCAGAGCCCGGCGACGGTCGACTACGAGTGTTCCGACCGCTGACCTCCCAGCGCCGGCACACCTTTTCTTCCTTCCGTCACCTGGCAGCACCCGAACAAGGAGCACGAGACATCATGGCCATCGAGGTTCGCATCCCCACCATCCTGCGCAGCTACACCGGCGGCGCGAAGGTCGTCGAGGGCAGCGGCGACACCCTGGGCGACCTGCTCGCCGACCTGGACTCCCGGCACGGCGGCCTGCGGGCCCGGCTGGTCACCGACGCCGGCGCCCTGCACCGGTTCGTCAACGTCTACGTCAACGACGAGGACGTCCGCTTCCTCGGCGCGCTCGACGCCAAGCTCAACGACGGTGACAGCGTCACCATCCTGCCGGCCGTGGCCGGCGGCGCGTTCGGCTTCGCTGCCGCGGCTGCCATCGCCGGTCACCGCGCGGCCGTCACCGCCCGCTGAGGGCTGCGGCTATGGCCAGGTACGACAGCCTGCTCGACGCCTGTGGCGGCACGCCCCTGGTCGGGCTGCCCCGGCTCTCGCCGACGGTGCCCGACGGGGCGCCGCCGGTGCGGCTCTGGGCGAAGCTGGAGGACCGGAACCCGACCGGCAGCATCAAGGACCGGGCCGCCCTGTTCATGGTCCGCTCGGCAGAGGAGTCCGGCCGGCTCCGCCCCGGCGACACCATCCTGGAGCCGACGAGCGGCAACACCGGCATCTCCCTGGCCATGGTGGCCAAGCTGCGCGGTTACCGGCTCGTCTGCGTGATGCCGGAGAACGTCTCCACCGAGCGGGTCCAGCTGCTCCGGATGTACGGCGCGGAGATCATCTTCTCGCCGGCCGCCGGCGGCTCGAACCAGGCCGTCGCGACCGCGAAGCAGATCGCCGCCGAGCACCCGGACTGGGTGATGCTCTACCAGTACGGCAACGAGGCGAACGCCCGGGCGCACTACGAGACGACCGGGCCGGAGCTGCTGCACGATCTGCCGACCATCACCCACTTCGTGGCCGGCCTGGGCACCACCGGCACCCTCATGGGCACCGGGCGCTACCTGCGGGAGAAGGTCGACGGCATCCAGGTCGTCGCGGCCGAGCCCCGCTACGGCGAGCTGGTCTACGGGCTGCGCAACATCGACGAGGGCTACGTGCCCGAGCTGTACGACGCCTCGGTGCTCTCCCGGCGCTTCTCGGTGGGCACCCGGGATGCGGTCCTGCGGACCCGGCAGCTCGTCGAGGTGGAGGGCATCTTCGCGGGCTTCTCCACGGGGGCGATCCTGCACGCCGCGCTCGCCGTGGCGCACGAGGCGGTCCGCGACGGCCGCCGCGCCGACGTGGCGTTCGTGGTCGCCGACGGCGGCTGGAAGTACCTGTCGACCGGGGCGTACGGCGGCACCCTCGCGGATGCCGAGGACGCCCTGGAGGGGCAGCTCTGGGCCTGACGACCCGCCGGTCGGTTCGGTCCGCGCACGCCGCGGACCGAACCGACCGTTACGTCCCGGGACCGGACGCGTGCGGGTGTCACGTTGATGACAACTTCCGGCAGATGATTCTTGCCCGACCGGGCCGACGCGTAGGCTGCGCAGCGTGGCGAACGCGTCGGTAGAGATCATCGGCGGGGCGACCGCCGGCGTGTCGACTACCGAGCGTGAGATCGAGGCGACCGGATGCGACTGACCGTTCTCGGCTGCGCCGGCAGCTTTCCCGGGCCCGAGTCCCCGTGTTCCGCCTACCTGCTGGAGGCCGACGGGTTCCGGCTGCTGATCGACTTCGGCTCGGGGTCGCTCTCCACCCTCCAGCGTTACGTCGGGCTGCACGCCCCCGACGCCATCCTCCTCACCCACCTGCACTGCGACCACATGCTCGACGCGGTCACCTATGTGGTGGTGCGCCGGTACGCCCCGGACGGCCCTTACCCGCCGCTGCCCATGTACGCCCCCTCCGGCGCGCCGGACCGGCTCGCGAGCGCGTACGGGCAGGAGGACAGCACGGTCGAGGACGTCTACCAGTTCTACGGCCTCCAGCCGGGCACCTTCCCGATCGGCCCGTTCACCGTCACCGTCGACCAGATGAACCACCCGGTCGAGACGTACGGGGTGCGGCTGGAGCACGGGGGCCGGGTGTTCTGCTACTCCTCGGACACCGCGCCCTGCGACGCGCTGCTGCGGCTGGCCCAGGGCGCCGACGTGTTCCTCTGCGAGGCCAGTTACATGGACGGGGTGGAGAACCCGCCGGACCTGCACCTGACCGGCCGGGAGGCCGGCGAGGCGGCCACGAAGGCGGGGGTGGGTCGGCTGCTGCTCACCCACCTCGTTCCCGCCTGGGGCAGCGAGTCGCACACCGTGGAGTCGGCGGCCGGCGCGTACGCCGGGCCCCTCGAGGTGGTCCGGGCCGGCGCCTCCTACGAGATCTGACCCCGCCGGCATTGCCGGCGGCGCCGGTCCCCGTTACTCATCGTATGGGCGCGTCTTGTGACACTCCGTGTCCAGCCCGGTCCCGACGGCAGGTCGCCCGCGGCCGCCTTTGCTCTGCAGCCATCCACGCAGCAGCTCGTTGAGCTGCGGCTTCCCGATCCTCTTCCCGGTCGGCCGCGGCCGACCCTGATGACGGTCGGTAGCTGATGCGTCCGTGGCTGCAGAGCAAAGGCGCTCCGGGGCACCCGCCGGGACGGCGCGGCCGTGACCGAGCGTGAGTCCTTCCGCTGGGCTGTCGCGCCTGCTGCCGGTGACCGGCGCGGGCGACCGTGGGGAGACCGCGGGCCGGTTCGATCACGGCACCGCATAAGGTGCAGGCATGGCGCGACCTGACGGGCGGCGGCCCGACCAACTCCGACCGGTGACCCTGACCCGGGGCTGGAGCACCCACCCGGAGGGCTCGGTGCTCGTCGAGTTCGGGGCGACCCGGGTGCTCTGCACGGCCAGCGTGACCGAGGGCGTGCCCCGCTGGCGCAAGGGCTCCGGGCTCGGCTGGGTGACCGCCGAGTACGCGATGCTGCCCCGGGCCACCAACACCCGCTCCGACCGGGAGAGCGTCAAGGGCCGCGTCGGCGGCCGGACCCACGAGATCTCCCGGCTGATCGGCCGCAGCCTGCGGGCCTGCGTGGACCTCAAGGCGCTGGGCGAGAACTCGGTGGTGCTCGACTGCGACGTGCTCCAGGCCGACGGCGGCACCCGGACGGCCGCCATCACGGGCGCGTACGTGGCGCTGCACGACGCGGTGACCTGGCTCGCCGAGCGCAAGGCCCTGGCGGGCAAGGTGGAGAAGGTCATGCACCGGTCGGTGGCGGCGGTCAGCGTCGGCATCATCGCCGGCGAGCCGCGGCTCGACCTCTGCTACGAGGAGGACGTGGCCGCCGAGGTCGACATGAACGTGGTCTGCACCGGGACGGGCGACTTCGTCGAGGTGCAGGGGACGGGCGAGGCCGGCGTCTTCGCTCGGGAGCAGCTCGACGCCCTGCTCGACCTGGGCGTGGCGGGCTGCCTGGAACTGGCCGACGCGCAGCGGAAGGCGCTGAACTGATGAACACGGTGCTCCTGGCCACCCGCAACCGGAAGAAGCTCGTCGAGCTCCAGCGGATCCTCGACGGCGCGCTCGGCGCCCACCGGATCGCCCTGCTCGGCCTCGACGACGTCGAGGAGTACCCGGAGCTGCCCGAGTCCGGCCTGACCTTCGGCGAGAACGCGCTGATCAAGGCCCGGGAGGGCTGCCGGCGCACCGGCCTGCCGACGATCGCCGACGACTCGGGTCTGGCGGTGGACGCGCTCAACGGCATGCCGGGCGTGTTCAGCGCCCGCTGGGCCGGTTCGCACGGCGACGACCGGGCCAACCTCCAGCTCGTGCTGGACCAGATCGCGGACGTGCCGGACGAGCACCGCGGCGCCGCCTTCGTCTGCACTGTGGCGCTGGTGCTCCCCAGCGGCAAGGAGCACCTGGTCGACGGCCGGCAGTCCGGCCGGCTGCTGCGCGCCCCGCGCGGCGACGGCGGCTTCGGCTACGACCCGATCTTCCTGGGCGACGGGCAGGAGCGGACCAACGCGGAGCTGACCCCGGAGGAGAAGGACGCGGTGAGCCACCGCGGCAAGGCGCTGCGCGAACTGGCCAAGCTGGTCGCCAAGGTGCTCCCGCCGGCCGCCTGACGGCACGTGGTGGCGGTGCCCGGCCCGGCCGGACACCGCCACACCGGGGTCAGCCCAGCGGGCCCACCTCGCGCTCGATCGCGGCGCGCAGCCCGGGGCCGCGGACGACGTCCCGGGCCGCCTCCATGAGCGGGGCCAGGAACACGTCCGGGCCCGGCTCGCCGGCCACCTCGCCGAGCGCGGCCAGCGCGGCCCGGCCGGCCGGCGACGGGGTCAGCGGGGCGCGGAGCTGGAGCCCGCGCACGGCGGCCAGCAGTTCCACCGCGAGCAGGCTGGTCAGGTTGTCCAGCACGGTGCGCAGCTTCTTGGTCGCCGCCCAGCCCATCGAGACGTGGTCCTCCTGCATGCCGCTCGTGGGCAGCGAGTCGACCGAGGCGGGCGCGGCCAGCCGGCGGTTCTCCGCGACGATCCCGGCCGCCGTGTACTGGGCGATCATCAGGCCGGAGTTGACCCCGGCGTCGGGGGACAGGAACGCCGGCAGCTCCCGGGAGCGGGTGACGTCGAGCAGCCGGTCCACCCGGCGCTCGGCGATGGCGCCCACCTCGGACGCGGCGATGGCCAGGTAGTCGGCGGCGAAGCCGAGCGGCGCGCCGTGGAAGTTGCCTGTCGACTCGACCCGCCCGTCCGGCAGCACCACCGGGTTGTCCACGACCGACAGCAGCTCCCGCCCGGCCACCACCTCGACGAAGTCGAGGGTGTCCCGGGCCGCGCCGGCCACCTGCGGCGCGCAGCGCATCGAGTAGGCGTCCTGCACCGCGTGCCCCAGGTCGTCGCGGTGCGAGTCCATCACCGCCGAGTTCTGCAGCAGCTTGTGGATGTTCGCGGCCGAGGTGGCCTGGCCGGGGTGCGGCCGGATGGCGTGCAGCTCGGGCAGGAACGGCCGCTCCGAGCCGAGCATCGCCTCGATGGCCAGCGCGGCGGTCACGTCGGCCATGGCGAACAGGTGCCGGGCGTCGTGGACGGCCAGCAGCAGCATGCCGAGCATGCCGTCGGTCCCGTTGATCAGCGCGAGGCCCTCCTTGGCGGCCAGCTCCAGCGGCTCCAGCCCGACCCGGCGCAGCGCGTCGCCGGCCGGGATCCGGTCGCCGGCCGGGCCGAGCACCCAGCCCTCGCCGAGCAGCACCAGCGCGCAGTGCGCGAGGGGCGCCAGGTCACCGGAGGCGCCGAGCGAACCGTGCTCGGGCACCCACGGGGTCACCTCGTGGTTGAGCAGGTCCACGAGGGCCTCGGCGACCAGCGGCCGGACGCCGGAGCGGCCCAGGGCGAGCGAGCGTACCCGCAGCAGCATCATGGCCCGCACCACCTCGCGGGGCATGGGCGCGCCGACCCCGGCGGCGTGCGAGCGGATCAGCGCGTGCTGGAGTTCGGCCCGCCGCTCGGGCGCCACGAACGTGTTGGCGAGCGCCCCGAATCCGGTGGAGACGCCGTACACGGGCCGGCCGGCGGCCTCGATGCCGTCCACGATGGACCGGCTGGTCGCCATCGCCTCCACCGTGGCGGGGTCGAGAACGACCTTGGCGGTGCCGCGAGCCACCGCGAGCACGTCGGCGGGGGAGATCCCGGTGGGCTGGATGACTACTGTCGACATTGCGGCACTCCGTTGTGCAGAACCTGGCGGATCAAGGGAACCCCCGGCCGGTAGGCCAGGTGCAGGTGGGACGGGGCGTCGAGGATCATGAGGTCGGCCCGCGCGCCCCGCGCGAGCCGGCCCACGTCGGTGCGGCGCAGCGCCGCCGCCCCGCCCGCCGTCGCGGCCCACACCGCCTCCGCCGGGGTCATCCGCATCTCGCGTACGGCGAGGGCGACGCAGAACGGCATCGACGAGGTGTACGACGACCCGGGGTTGCAGTCGGTGGCCAGTGCGACGGTGACACCGGCGTCGAGCAGCCGGCGCGCGTCCGGGTACGGCGACCGGGTGGAGAACTCGGCCCCGGGCAGCAGGGTGGCGACGGTGGCGGTGTGCTGCCCCTCGGCGCACATGCAGTCGACCCGGGTGGCGGCGAGCGCGTCGACGTCGGCGTCGGTCAGGTGCGTGCAGTGGTCCACGCTGGCCGCACCGAGTTCCACCCCGAGCTGGACGCCCGGCCCGGGGCCGAGCTGGTTGGCGTGCACCCGCACGCCCAGCCCGACGGCCTGCCCGCAGGCGAGGATCGCCCGGGCGTGGTCCACGTCGAAGGCGCCCCGCTCACAGAACACGTCGATCCAGCGGGCGTACGGCGCGGCGGCGGCGAGCATCGGCCCGCACACCATGCCCACGTAGTCGTCGGGGCGGTCGGCGTACTCGGCGGGGACCACGTGCGCGCCGAGGAAGGTGGTGTCCTCGGTGAACTCGGCGGCGATCCGCAGCGAGCGGGCCTCGTCGGCGACGGTCAGCCCGTACCCGCTCTTGATCTCGATGGTGGTGGTGCCCTGCCGCATGGCCTCGCCGCGCAGCCGCCGGACGGTGGCCCGCAGCTCGTCGTCGGAGGCGGCCCGGGTGGCGCCCACGGTGGTCCGGATGCCGCCCCCGGTGTAGGGCTCGCCGGCCATCCGGGCGGCGAACTCGGCGGCCCGGTCGCCGGCGAAGACCAGGTGGGCGTGGCTGTCCACGAATCCGGGCAGCACGGCTCCGCCCTCGGCGTCGATCCGCCGGTCGGCGGCCGGCGCGTCCCGGGCCGGCCCGACCCAGGCCACCTGCCCGTCCTCGACCAGTACGGCGGCGTGCCGGCGGATGCCCAGCGGCCCGCCCTCGCCGCCGATGTCGTTGGTGACCAGCTCCCCGATGTTGTCGACAAGCAGGCTGCCCCTCATGAGGTCACCTCCGCGATGGCCGAGCGCAGTTCGGCCGGCACGTCCACCGTCAGGTGCCGGCCGTCGGCCACCACGGTCCGCCCGTCGACCACCACGTGCGTCACGTCGGCGGCGGTGGCCGCGAAGAACGCGCCGACCGGCGGCACCCCGGCGGTCCGGGCGCTGTCCAGCCGTACCGTCACGAGGTCGGCCCGGTCGCCGACGGACAGCCGGCCGGCGTCACCCCAGCCGAGCGCGGCGTGGCTGCCGACGGTGGCCGCGGTGACCAGCTCGGCGGCGCTGAAGTGCCCGCGCCTGCGGGTGCGCAGCCGCTCGTCCAGCTCCACGGCCCGGGCCTCCTCGAAGAGGTCGACCACGGCGTGGCTGTCGCTGCCCAGGCTCAGCGGGCTGCCCGCCTCGGCCATCCGGCGGGCCGGCCCGATCCCGTCGGCCAGGTCCCGCTCGGTGGTGGGGCAGAGGCACACACCGGTCCGGCTCTCCCCGAGCAGGGCCACGTCGGCGCTTGTCGGGTGGGTGGCGTGCACCGCCGTGGTGTGCGGGCCCAGCACCCCGTGGTCGGCCAGCAGCCGCGTCGGTGTGCAGCCGTGCACGGCCCGGCAGGCGTCGTTCTCGGCCGGCTGCTCGGAGAGGTGCACGTGCAGCGGCACCCCGTTGCGGTCGGCCCAGCCGGCCACGGTGGCGAGCTGCTCGGCGGGCACCGCCCGGACCGAGTGGATCGCCGCGCCCAGCCGGGCGTGGTCGTTCTCCGGGCGGAACGCGTCGACCCGCTCCGCCCAGCGCAGCGCGTCGCCGTCGCCGAACCGGCGCTGCGTCCCGGCCAGTTCCTCGCCGTCCACGCTCGCGGTCAGGTAGGCGGTGTCCAGCAGGGTGACCCGGATCCCGGCGTGCGCGGCGGCCTCGACGAGCGCGGCCGACATGGCGTTCGGGTCGGCGTACGGCTTCCCCTCGGGGCCGTGGTGCAGGTAGTGGAACTCGCCGACGCAGGTGATCCCGGCGAGGGCCATCTCGGCGTACGCGGCCCGGGCCAGGGCCAGGTAGGAGTCGGGGTCGAGGCGGGCGGCAACGTCGTACATGACGTCGCGCCAGCTCCAGAAGTCGCCGCGCCCGCCGTGGGTGCGCCCGCGCAGCGCCCGGTGGAAGGCGTGCGAGTGGGCGTTGGCCAGGCCGGGCAGGGTGAGGCCGGGCAGGCGTACGGCGTCGCCCAGCACCTCGACCCCGGCGGCGGGCGCGCCACCGCCGACCAGCGGGGTGACCGCGGTGATCCGGCCGCCCTCGGCCTCGATCAGCACGTCGGGGGTGGGTTCGGCGTGGTCGGGCAGCCAGGCGTACTCGGCCAGCCAGCGGGTCAGCGGCATGCCAGCTCCTCCAGCACCCGGGCCAGGGCGGCCACCCCGGCGGCGCAGTCGGCGTCGCTCGCCGACTCGGCGGGGGAGTGCGACACCCCGGTCGGGTTCCGCACGAAGAGCATCGCGGTCGGCAGGTGCGCGGCGAGGACCCCGGCGTCGTGCCCGGCCCCGGTGGGCAGCACCGGCGCGTCGAGCAGCGCGGCCAGCCGGTCGGCCAGCCCGCCGTCGAAGGACACCAGCGGGGTGGCCGACTCCTGCGTGCAGGTCAGCTCGGTGCCGTCCCGCTTCGCCCGCTCGGCGGCCTTGGCCCGGACCGCCTCGACCAGGCCGTCCAGCGTCGCCGGCTCGGCCGCCCGGGCGTCCAGCCAGCCGGTCACCTTCGACGGGACGGCGTTCGTGGCGTTCGGTTCGACGGCCACCCGGCCCACTGTGGCGTGCGCGTCGCGCAGCCGGGCCTCCTTGTTCGCCGCGAGCACCGTGAACGCGTAGGTGAGCATCGGGTCGCGGCGGTCGGCCATCCGGGTCGTACCCGCGTGGTTGCCCTCGCCGTGGAAGTCGAAGCGCCAGCGGCCGTGCGGCCAGATGGCGCTGGCCACCGCGACGGGCGCGCCGAGGTCGACGAGCGCGCGGCCCTGCTCGACGTGCAGCTCCACGAAGGTCGCGAAGCGGCCGAGCAGCCCCGGATCGGCGCCCGCCGGCCGATCACCCAGGGCCTCGGCGAAGCTCACCCCCGCCGCGTCGCGCAGCCCGGCCGCGCGGTCCACCGCGATCTCACCGGTGAGCAGCCGCGATCCCAGGCAGGGTACGCCGAACCGGCCGCCCTCCTCCTCCACGAACGCGGCCACCGCCACGGGCCGGACCGGGGTGGCCCCGGCGGCCCGCAGCTCGTCCACGGCCAGGAACGCGCTCACGATGCCCAGCGGCCCGTCGTACGCCCCGCCGTGCGGCACCGAGTCGAAGTGGCTGCCGGTGAGCACGGCGTCCCCGGCCACCGGGTCGCCCCACCAGGCGAACAGGTTGCCGTTGCCGTCCTCGGTGACCGGCATGCCGCGCTGCCCGGCCTGCTCCCGGAACCAGCCGCGCAGCGTGAGCTCCGGCTCGGTGAGCGCGTAGCGCAGGTAGCCGCCGCTGCCGGCGTCCCGCCCGACCGGCGCGATCTCGTCCCACAGCTTGCGGAACCTGTTAGGAAGGGTCCCTTCCTCTACCGAATGCGTTAACAAGGGGCCCTTCCTTACGCCTCGGCCATGGGGATGCGGACGCCGGTGCGCGCGGCGACCTCGCGGGCGTCGTCGTAGCCGGCGTCGACGTGCCGGATGACGCCCATGGCCGGGTCGTTGGTGAGCACCCGCTCGATCTTCTGCCCGGCCAGGGCGGTGCCGTCAGCCACGCAGACCTGCCCGGCGTGGATGGACCGGCCGATGCCGACCCCGCCGCCGTGGTGGATCGACACCCACGAGGCCCCGCTCGCGGTGTTGACAAGCGCGTTGAGCAGCGGCCAGTCGGCGATCGCGTCGGAGCCGTCGGCCATCGCCTCGGTCTCCCGGTAGGGGCTGGCCACGCTGCCGCAGTCCAGGTGGTCCCGGCCGATCACCACGGGCGCGCTCAGCTCGCCGGAGGCGACCATCTCGTTGAACCGCACTCCGGCCTTGTCCCGCTCGCCGTAGCCCAGCCAGCAGATCCGGGCCGGCAGGCCCTGGAAGGCGACCCGCTCGCCGGCCATCCGGATCCACCGGGCCAGGGACTCGTTCTCCGGGAACAGGTCGAGGATGGCCCGGTCGGTGGCCGCGATGTCCTTCGGGTCGCCGGAGAGCGCCGCCCAGCGGAACGGGCCCTTGCCCTCGCAGAACAGCGGACGGATGTACGCCGGCACGAAGCCGGGGAAGTCGAAGGCCCGCTCGAAGCCGCCGAGCTTCGCCTCGCCGCGGATCGAGTTGCCGTAGTCGAAGACCTCGGCGCCGGCGTCGAGGAAGCCGACCATCGCCTCGACGTGCTTGGCCATCGAGGCGCGCGCCCGGTCGGTGAACTCGGCCGGCTTCGTCGCCGCGTAGTCCCGGGCGTCGGCCAGCTCCACCCCCTCCGGCAGGTACGACAGCGGGTCGTGCGCGCTGGTCTGGTCGGTGACGATGTCGATGGCGACGCCCCGGCGCAGCAGCTCCGGGAAGACCGTCGCGGCGTTGCCGACCACGCCGACGCTGAGGGCCCGCCGGTCCCGCTTCGCGGCGAGCGCCCGCTCGACCGCGTCGTCCAGCGAGTCGGCGATCTCGTCCAGGTAGCGGTCGTGCGCGCGGCGCTCCAGCCGGGTGCGGTCCACGTCGACGATCAGGCAGGCGCCGCCGTTCATGGTGACGGCCAAGGGCTGCGCGCCGCCCATCCCGCCGCAGCCGGCGGTCAGCGTGAGCGTCCCGGCCAGGGAGCCACCGAACCGCTTCTCGGCCACCGCCGAGAACGTCTCGTAGGTGCCCTGGAGGATCCCCTGCGTGCCGATGTAGATCCAGGAGCCGGCGGTCATCTGCCCGTACATGGTCAGGCCGAGCGCTTCGAGGCGGCGGAACTCCGGCCAGGTGGCCCAGTCACCGACCAGGTTCGAGTTGGCCAGCAGCACCCGGGGCGCCCACTCGTGGGTGCGCATGACGCCCACGGGGCGGCCGGACTGCACCAGCATGGTCTCGTCCTCGCGCAGGTCGGTCAGCGTACGGACCAGCGCGTGGTACGACGGCCAGTCCCGGGCCGCCTTGCCGGTGCCGCCGTAGACCACCAGATCCTCGGGGCGCTCGGCCACCTCCGGGTCGAGGTTGTTCATCAGCATCCGCAGCGCGGCCTCCTGCGGCCACCCCTTCGCGGTGCGTGCGGTGCCGCGGGCGGCGCGGACGGGCTGGTGCATCTCGTACTCCTCTCAGCCGAGGAACAACTGACGACGGGTGGCGGACGACTCGAACGCCTCGAGCCGGGCCTGGGTCTCGGCGGGGGTGGCGTCGCAGATCGCCTGCAGCACCACCATGGCCAGGGTCATCGGTGCGGTGTGCAGGTCGAAGACCAGATCGGTGCCGACGGCGGCGGGAAGCACCACGTCGGCGTGGTCGGTGGCCGGACTCACCGGGGAATCGGTGATCGCCACGACGGTCAGCCCGACCTCCCGGGCCTCGCGCAGCGCGTCCATGGTCTCGCGGGGGTAGCGGGGCAGCACGAAGGCGAGCAGCGCGCCCGCCCCGGCCGCCACGGCCTGTTCGAGCCGGTCGGTGAGGAGGCTGCCGCCGTCGTCGAGGACCCGCACGTCCGGGTGCACCTTCGCGGCGAAGTACGCGAAGTACGCGGCCAGGGGCGCGGCGGCGCGCAGCCCGAGCACCGGCAGCGGCCGGCTCGCGGCGAGCAGCTTGCCCACCTCGGCGATCCGGCCGGCGTCGGCCAGCTGCCCGGCGAGCCGGTCGAGGTTGCCCATCTCGGCGTGCACCGCCCGCTGGAGGGCGTTGCCGGCGTCGGCGGGGTCGGCGGCGCCGCCGGCAGTCAGCTCGCGCAGCCGGCGGCGCAGCGCGGGGTAGCCGTCGTGCCCGAGCGCCATGGCGAACCGGGTCACCGACGGCTGGCTCACCCCGGCCAGCTCGGCCACCTCCGCCGCGGACAGGTACGCCGCCGCGCCCGCCTGCTGGACCAGGCAGTGCGCGATCCGGCGCTGGGTTGGCGTGAGCCGGACGCCGTGGAAGAGGTCGAGCAGGCGGTCGGTGGGTGCCGCACCGCTTTCATTCACAGCGTGACTCTATGCATGAAAACTTTCACGACGCAACCCTCGTACGGTGAAGGGCCGTCCGGGCCGTGGTCGCGCGGCGACCGGAGGACGAGCGCGCGGGCATCGTCTCTGTACTATCCGCACGGCGGATAAGCAGAGGAGATATGGCATGCAGCCCGTTGGTCCGTACCGGCTCACCGAGGTGATGGGCGTTTGCCAGGTGGGCAAGGCCTGGTGGGCCGTCGACGGGCAGGATCGGCTGGTGACCATCGCGGTGCTCGACCCGGCGGTGGCCCAGGATCCGGCCTGGCGCCAGGCGTTCTCCGGCATGGCGGAGACCCTGGCCGCGCCGGGCGGCAGCGGTCGGCCGTACCTGTCCGCCGACTTCGCGGCGAAGGCACCCTGGGCGGCGTACATCGCCGACGGTGGGCCGGGCGCGGAACATCTCTTCTTCGCGCTGGGCCAGGAGATCCGCAGCGAGCAGGCGGTCGAGGACAGCACGGTGGCCATGCTGCAGGTGCCCACCGAGCAGCAGCCGCAGCTGGCCCCGTGGGCGTTGCAGGGGGATCCCCGGCAGGCGCAGCAGGTCTCGTCCCCGCCACAGCAGACGCCGGTTCCCGCCCAGCAGACACCCCTTCCGGCGCAGCAGACGCCGCTTCCCGCGCAGCAGGTGTCGGCGCCGCCTCAGCAGGTGTCGGCGCCGCCCCAGCAGGTGTCGGCTCCACCGCAGCAGGTTTCCGCGCCGCCGCAGCAGGCCCCCGTGCCGCAGCAGGTGTCGGCGCCCCCGGTGTCCGCTCCGCCGCAGCCGGCGTACCCGCACACCGCGCAGCCGGTCAGTGCCCCGCCCGGTGACCCGTTCAGCTCGCCGGTGCGCCGGATCCAGCCGTCCCCGCCGCGTCCGCCACGACAGAACGGGCTGTGGGCCGCGCTGGCGGCGCTCCTGCTGGTCGCCGTGGTGGCCGGTGGAGTGGGCGTCTGGGGTGTCGCCGGCGACGGCTCCGACGAGCCGGCGACGACGCCCACGGCCACGTCCAGCGCCTTCCCGAGTGCCGCGCCGGTGAACCCGGGCCTGAAGCCGTGGGCGCAGGCGGCGCTGCGCAGCCCGGAGGAGCACGCGCTGGCGACGGCGGGTCCGTCCATGGTGTTCGTCGAGGTCATCTTCACCGGCTACGTCCGCAACAAGCAGGACAACGCCCTGCTGCGGAAGGCCCCCATCACCTTCAATCGCCGGTGCAGCGGCTTCGTGGTGAATTCCGACGGGCACGTCCTGACCAACACCCAGTGCGTACGCCCCACCCAGGACATCCTGCTGGGCAACGCGCTGGGTGCTCTGGCCAACGCGATGGTCGCCGAGCGAACCCTCAACTCCAAGGACGTCGCCGCGTTCACCAAATCGCGGATGAAGACGGCCGTGTTCACCGGCACCGAGGCCGGCACGGAACCGGAAGCCAAGCTCTACGGCCAGTTGAACGTGGCCAAGGGTGACACCACGGACAGCCCCGCGATCCCCGGCGCTGTCGTGCAGTCGCTCGCCCTCGACGCGGGGAACCTCGCCCTGGTCAAGCTCGAACAGGGCAACCTTCCGGCCGCGGAACTCAACCCCTCCGCCACCATCGCCGCGGACACGTCACTGCTCATCCTCGGCTACAACACCACCGACACCAGCTACCGGTCCGCGACCTACAGCGTGACGTCCAAGCCGGCGACGGTGACCGGCGTGGACGCCCAGTCGCCGGTGCAGGCGTACCGGATCAACGACGACCTGGGCCTCTACTCGCGCGGGGGGATCGCCATCGACCCGAGCGGCCGGGTGGTGGGGATGCTGGACAACGACATCCTGCGACCGGACAAGGCGAACCGGTTCGTCGTGCCGGTGTCCACCATGGCCGGACTCCTCTCCACGGCCGGCGTGCAGAACACCCTCGGCGACGCCGACAAGCGGTATCGCAGCGGCCTCGACGCCTACTTCGCCGGCCAGAACTCCACCGCGGCCGAGCGCTTCGGCAAGGTGGCCCAGGACTCGCCGACGAACGTGCTGGCCCAGGTCTACCGGCAGGCCGCCATCGACAGCGGCGGCGGCGAGTCGTCGTCGGGCGGGTCGAACTGGGCGGTCCCGGTGCTCGCCGCGGCTGCGGGAGCGCTGGTCGCCGGCCTCGTCGTCCTGGTGGTGATCCTGCTCAGGCGGCGCAACAGCGCGGTGTGACGCCGCCCGGGGTTGGGGCGGCCGCTCAGCGGCGGCCGACCCCGTCCCGGCCGAGCAGGTACGGGCTGGCCGGCGTGCGCAGGGCCACCAGCGCGAACGCCCAGGGCAGCACCAGGGCGGCCGCCAGGTGCAGCCAACCGCCGCTCGGCGGGGTGTGCAGCACCCAGAGCACGGCGGCGTGACTCAGCACGACGGCGATGCCGCAGGCGGACAGCTCGCTGATCGTCCGTGCGGACCCGCCCGTGATGCGGCGGTCCAGTTCCTCGGCGAGGACGAGCAGTCCACCGCTGATCAGAACGGCGGTGACCACGCTGACGCCGGGCGTGCCGAAGTCGCCCGCCTTGACGTCCAGCGGGGCGCTCAGGCCGGTGATCACCAGGCCGGCGCCGAGGGCGAGCATGACCGCCGCCGTGGTCATCGACAGGTGCGACCGCAGCTGGCGCAGCAGCCGCCCGGCGAGCACGAACACCAGGCACGCCGGCACGAGGAGAGCGCCCAGCGGACCGGCGGTGACCACCTCCGGCGCCAGGTACGCGACGGCGAGCCCGGTCAGGGCGAGCACCCAGGCCGCCACCGGGAACCGCTCCACGGCGCGGTACGCCAGGGCGAGCAGGAAGAGGACCGACACGAACCAGAAGGCCGAGAACGGCCGGACCGCCGCGCTGCCGCCGTAGAGCGCGTTGCCGAACGCCCCCTCGGCGACCTCCCCGGTGGCCGCCTCGGCGGCCAGGAGAGCCGCGAACAGCAGGACGAACCAGACGACGTACGGCAGGCCGAGCGACCGCCACCGCTTGCGCACCTCGCCGGCCATCGGCCGGCCGGGCGTCCAGAAGTATCCGGTCAGCACGAAGAACAGCGGCACGTGCCACGGGTAGACGGCGGCGCGGGTGACCGGATCGGTCCACACGTGACCGACGACCACCGCGGCGATGCCGACGATCCGGAGAAGGTCCACACCGGCGGACCGGGCGGTCACCGGTGCGGTGGTGCTCGTTGCGGCCATGGCGCGCATCATGGCAGACGGCGAGGGCGGGCACGTTCCCGCCCGGCCCCGACGACGGCCGGACGATCCGTGGACCGCCCATCGCATAACCTTTCCCGCGACGCTGGCTGAACGGTCTGGAGGTTCGACGGGTGCCCTCAGCTCCCTCCGTGAGGCAGCGCCTGCGGTCTGTGCCCCGTGCGGCGTGGATCGGTGTGGGAGTGACCGTGCTGCTGCTCGCCTCGATCGTCGTCGTCGCGCTGCCCTCGGGCAGGTCCGGAGCGCCGACCGCTGCGTGGTCCACTCCGGAGGGCTCCCGGCCGCAGCCGCCCGTTGTGCCCGTGGACGGCACGAGCTGCGCGGCGAACGTCGCCGGCATGGCGGGTTTCACCCCGGTCGCGGCGCTGGACCTGCCGGCACGGGCAACCGGCCGTGCGCCGGCGTACGCCTTCGACCGCACCGCGAGCATGGCGCGCGGCTTCGACCGGGTGGGCTACTGCCTGGAGCTGAACGGCCCCGCCGGACGGCAGTGGGTGTGGACGGCGATGGAACCGTTCACCACCGACCCCGGCCGGCTCGCCCCGCCCACCCGTGCCGGGCAGATCGTCCAGCAGCGCGTCAACGACCTGGAGGTTGCCACCAACGTCGCGGGGCTGACCACCGGCACCGGGCTGCCCGGTTACCTGGAGATGTGGCCGAACAGCTACGGTCCCGGCGGCACCGGGCAGATCTCCGGAGCCGCGGCGGACCGCTACGACGCGGACGACGAGGTGCTGCCCGCGCTGGCGTACGGCTCGTTCCAGGTGCATCTGGTCGGTGGGACCCGGCCAACCACGACGCCGCCGCAGACCGTGCTGGCCGTCAACGGCATCACGTCGCGGTCCGGCCCGCTCGCGGTGGGCATCGGCCCCGCCCCGACCGGTAACCCGGACTGGACCTTCGCCGGAAACGCCGGCGGCTTCACCCAACGCCGGCTGACCGTGTACGCCCGCGCGTCGGTCCTCACCATCGACCGGCATCCGGCAGACCGCCAGCTCTTCCCGCGGGACGCCGGCAACGGCGCTGTGGTCGAGGTGGCCGGGAGGTTCACCGATCCCCGGGTGACCGCCGTGCAGCTCAAGGTGAGCAGCGGCGCGGACGGCTGGGACTACGGCGCCGTGGCCAGCCCCGGCGGCACCTTCTCGCTCCGCCACCGGATCACCGCCGCCCTCCGGGAGTACCGCTTCGAACTCCGGGTGCTGGGTGACGGCGTGGCCCGCCGGGTCGGCGTCTGGGAGGGCGTGGTCGCCGGCGACGTCTACGTCATCGAGGGGCAGTCCAACGCCGCCGCGGGCATGCAGCGCGGCTCGGCCGCGGCAGAGGAGTCCCCGTACCTGCGCAGCTACGGCTCGCCGGTGGCCGACGGCCCCCGGTCCGCGGCGGCCCGGAGCTGGAACTACGCCGTCGGCGACCTGACCCAGCAACCGGGTTCCGTCGGCCAGTGGGGGATCCGGATGGCACACCGGATCTCGGACACCTACCAGGTGCCGGTGGCCGTCATCAACGGCGGCGAGAACGGCCGGCCGATCGGCTACTTCCAGCGGGTCGGCGCCCGGCCGGACGACCTGCGCACCAACTACGGGCGGCTACGGCAGCGCCTGACGGCCGCCGGTGTGCTCCGCGACGTCCGTGGCGTCTTCTGGTACCAGGGCGAGGCCGACAACGACAACGCTGCCGCCCACCTGGCCGGCTTCACGGCGCTGTTGCGGGACTGGCGGGCGGAGCTCGGCGGCCGGGACACCCGCTACTACGTGTTCCAGGTGCGTACGTCGCCGTGCGGTGACGGCCGTTCGGCCCGGCTGCGCGAGGCGCAGCGCCGGATGGGCGACACCCTCGGGGTGACCGTGCTGTCCACCAACGGGCTGTCCGGTCAGGAGGGCTGTCACTTCGGCTGGGAGCAGGGTTACCGCGAACTGGGCGACCAGGCGTTCGCCGTGCTCTCCCGGGACCTGTACGGAGGGCCGGCTGCCGGGGTCGCGCCGCCGAACCCGCGCTCCGCGTCCTTCCTGGACGCCGGCCGGACCGCTGTGGTGATTCGGCTCCGCGACGACACCCCGCTCACCGTGCAGCCCGGTGTGGCCGCCGACTTCCGCATCGAGGGCAGCGCAGTGAGTGTCGTCGACGTGGCGTACCGGCCGGGCGGACAGCTGGTGCTGACGCTGTCCGCGCCGGCCACCGGGGCGACCGGTGTGACCTACCTCGGCCACACGGGTGCGGGCCCCTGGGTCGTGAACGCCTCGGGCATCGGCCTGCTGGCCTTCCAGGGCCTGCCGATCGCCGAGCCCGGTTGATCGCCCATTCAGCGGACGCTGTCGGCCGTCGACCTCCGGCGCTGGTGGCGGGTGGCGAGCGCGCGCAGGCCGGCGAGACCACCGGGCCGGTCCGCGGCGTCCACCGGGCCGGGGGCGGCCAGCGCGTCGCGTGGGCTGCCCGCCGCCCGGATCAGCATCAGAAGCAGGAAGATCCAGGACAGCCCGTCCACCGACAGCGGGTTCCAGACGACCTCGGTGACCGAGTAGACGAGGAACAGCACGACGGGCGCCTTCGCGGTGAACGCCCGTCCGTCGCGGACCCGGCCGTGCAGCAGCGCGCTCGCCCAGACTCCCCAGATCACGAGAGCGACGAAGCCCCCGGCGAAGATGGCCAGAACATAGCCCGAGTGGAAGAAGTGGGTCGGCGCCTCGCCCACGTCGCGCAGGTAGTACCACTTGGAGACGCCCACGCCGGTGACCTTCCGCTCCGCGATGTACTCGCGGGCGTGCACCCAGATGTTGCCGCGGTTGCTGAGCGTCGAACGGTCGGCGCTCCACATCAGGTACGTGGCCGCGGCGCCGAAGACCACCACCAGCCCGGCGGAGAGGACGAGCGGGATCCGCTCGAACCGGCGCCACCGCTCGATCAGGTAGCTGCCGGCGAGCCAGGCGGCGCCGGCGGCGAGCGCGAGGTAGCTGGTGCGGGAGCCGGTCGCCACGATGACGAGCAGGCAGAGGGTCGCCGTCACGACCAGTTCACCGCGTCGCATCGCGCAGAGTGCCGCGACCAGGGTGAACGTCGCGACCATGGCGACGTAGTTCTCCGACTCGAAGAAGCTCTTGAACAGCGCCCCGGCGACCGAGCACTTCTCCAACTGGCCGCCCGTGCAGGTCCGCCACGCGCTCGTGCCGGAGAAGAGCGTGGGGATCGTCAGCAGAGCCAGCACGGCCAGCCCGGTGTACGCCAGGGCCCGGGTGGTCACCGCCGTACGCGCGGCGATCAGCAGCCCGGCGAGCAGGAACAGCCCGGCCGCCGCGTACGAGACCAGCCGGGAGCCGTACAGGCCGGCGCCGACGATCGCGTCCACGGCGAGGCACCACAGCAGCAGAACGGCGACCGCCCACCAGGCGATCCGCAGCCACCCGTCGGACGGCCCGCGCAGGTCCCGCCCGCCGGTGCCGACCACCCAGGCGAGGAGGCCCAGCACGAGCAGACCGATCAGCGCGGAGCTGTGCTCGCCGGCCAGCACCGGCGCCGCGTTGGCCAGCACCACAAAGCCCACGAGCGCGAGCGCGGTGCGACCGTCACCGAAGGCGGCGGCGACCTTCCGGCGCGTGGCCACCAACCAGGCGGCCGTCGCGACGCCGCTCACCGTCAGGAGAAACGCGAAGAAGACGGTCAACTCAGGCCCTTTCCATGGTGCTCGTCGGTTCCCGCCGGGACGGGTCGCGCCGCACGGCGGCCACGACGCAACCCCACAGCAGTACGCCGAGGAGCGCGTCGCAGACCAGACTGGAGGCAACGGCGCCCTGCCAGCCGTACGCCGGGATCAGCCAGACGTTGAGCCCGGCGTTGACCACGCCGATCGCGATCTGGCAGACGGTACGCCGGCCCTGCATCCGGCTTCCGGAGAGGGTGTCCGCCGCCAGGTAGTGGATCGCCTTCAGCACGAGCAGCGCGGCCAGCCCCTGCAGTGCGGTGGTGGCCGCCGCGTAGCCGTTGCCGAAGACGGTCGGCGTCAGTCCGGAGCAGGCCACCAGCAGCAGGGACGCCGGCACGCTGAACATCAGGTAGCGGGGCAGCAACCGCCGGGTCAGCCGCAGGGCCGCGCGGGGGCCGTCCCGTCCGGCCTCGAAGAAGCGCGGATAGGCGACCGCCGCCATGGCCCGTGCCGGGGTGTACGCGAAGTCGACCACGCGGTACGCGGCGGCGTAGATGGCAGCCCCTTCCGGGCTGCCGAGCCGCGACAGCATCACCTTGTCGAGGTCGTTGTAGACGGTCTGCGCCGAGAGACCGACCGCGAAGAGCAGCCCGGCCCGCACCTGCCCGAAGGCGCCGGTGGCCGGCGGGAGGCCCGCCCCGCGCAGGCCGTACGCCAGCACCAGCAGGCAGATCACCGCCGAGAGCAGCGCCGAGGTGACCGCCCAGCCGTGCAGGGTCACGCTGCCCGGCGCCATGACGGCGAGCACCACCACGGCGGCCAGCCGGCACACGTGCAGCACGGCGGGGATCACCGAGGCGACGAACACCTTCCCGCGCGCCTGGACGGAGGCGGCCACGGCCTCGATGAGCCGCCAGGCGACCAGGTCGGCGACGGCCAGGGCGGCGACGTCGACCGGATCGACCTGGGCCGCCCAGACGGCGGTGCCCGCGGCGGTCACCAGCACCGACGCGCCGACGCCGAAGGTGGCGGTCAGCACCAGGCCACGGGCGAGGTGCCGGGCCCAGTCCGCCGGCGCGTCGGCGTGGCTCTGGAAGATCAGGCTCGGCACGCCGGCGGACGCGAAGGGCGACACCACCGCGATCAGTGCGGTGACGCCGACGAAGAGCCCGTACTCGCCGATCGGCATCTCGCGGGCCAGCAGGACGAACAGCGCTCCCTGGGCGAGGGTGCGCAGCAGGGTGCCGGTGAGGAACTTCGCCGCCTTGCCCAGGAAGCCGTCGCTCGGGCCGGCGGCGGCTCGCGACGGTTCCGCCCGCCCGGCCCGGTCCGTGCTGGTGTCGACGGTCATCGGCTCGTCGCCTCCACCCAGCGGCGGCTGACCTCGACGGGATCCAGGGCCGCCGACCTCGCCCGCCAGGCCTTCTCGAAGTCGGCGCGGCTCGGACGCTGCTCGCCCGTCACGGCCAGCACCGCGTCCGCGAGCGCCCGCGGCGTCGACTCGACGGCCAGGGCGCCGGGCACGAGTGTCGGAACCAGCTCGTCCAGCGCGGGCACCGGCAGGGCGGCGACCGGGACGCCCGCCCCGGCCGCCTCGATCAGGCTCAACCCGAAGGTCTCGGCCCGGGACGGGTGCACCAGCGCGTCGGCCTCCGCGAGCAGTTCCCCGACGTCCGGTATCCGTCCGAGGAAGCGGACGCGGCGCGCCAGCCCCAGTTCCCGGGCCCGGCCCGCCAACAGGTCCCGTTCCTCGCCGTCCCCGGCGAGGGTCAGGCGGTACCGCTCGGGCAGCAGGGCGAGTGCGGCCAGGGCGTACCCGTGGTTCTTCAGCGGCCGCAGAGCGCCGGTGGTGACGAGCCGGACGTCGCCGGCGCCGATCGGGCGCGGCGGGACGAACTCGCCGACCGGCAGCGGGTTCGGGATGGTGGTCACCGGCTGGCCGGGCGCGAGTCCGCGGACCGTCCGGGCGACCCCCTCGGACACCGCGACCACGAGGCGCGGTCGCAGCGCCGCGGTCCGGGCGACCCGGGCCAGCACCCGGACCCGCCGATCGACGGCGAGCCGCGCGGGCAGCACGGAGTGCTCCCAGGCGACGAAGTCACGGCCGGAGCCGGCCAGCGCCGCGCCGACGGGCACCGTGGCCCAGAGCCCGCTGGACACGACCACGGTCTCGGCGGGCAGCGCCCGCAGCCGGCGCCGGAGCGGCGCGACGGCCTCCACGAGGCGGGTGAGCCGGCTGCTCACCCCCAGCCGTTCGACGGCCAGGTCGTCGACGCCGGGTGGGACACCCCGGGACAGCACGGTCGCGGAGACCTCCACCCCGGACGCCCGCAGGCTCCGCATCAGCAGGACGGCGGCCCGCTCCATGCCGTAGCAGGGTTCCAACTGGGGAAGGACGAAGTGCAGGCGCATCAGTGGGAACCGCCCGGCTGTCGCGGGATGGCGGCGTCGGTGGCCGTGCGGGACCGCCGCATGGCCACGCGTTCGAGGGTGGCACGCGGCACCATACCGAGTGCGGCCAGCGCGGCGTTGGGCACCGACGGCGTCGAGTTCCGCCGGATCGCCCGCATCATCTCGCGTACCCCTTCCCAGTCGCGGGCCTGCAGGGCGTACCGGAGCGTCTGCGCGGCGACGAAGTCCGCGAACGTCTCCCGGGCCCAGACACCCTCCCAGCGGCGAGCCCATGCCCATGACGTACGCCAGTCGGCCCCGGCGGAGATCGACCCGGGGCTGCCCACGGTGTAGACGGCCGTCGCCTCCGGCACCTGGGTGATCCGCGCGCCGGGCAGGCGGGCGACCCGCACCAGCCAGTCCCAGTCCTGGTGCCGGGGCAGCGTCTCGTCCCAGCGGCACGCGGCGGCCAGCTCCCCGGTGGTGAGCAGGGTCGAGGTGGGCAGCGACTGCCGGCCGACCCCGAGCCGGCGGCGCCGGAAGAGGTAGTCCTCGGGCCGCGCGCCGTCCGCGATCAGCGTGCTCGGCGCGGCGGTAGGCAGCGGTTCCCCGCCGGCCCTGCGTTGCAGGATCCGGGACGACACCACCGGCCGCCAGCCCTCGGCGGCCAGCCGTTCCAGCACCGGCACCTGGGCGGCCAGCTTGCCCGGGAGCCAGGCGTCGTCGTCGTCGAGGAACGCGACGTGGCTGCCCGGCGCGGCGTGCGCCACGCCGACGTTGCGCGCGTATGAGCCCCGGCGCCCTCCGCCCGTGCAGACCACCTCGTCCACCTCGCCGCGTAGCTCCCGCACGGTGGCGGGCACCTCGGCGAGGTCGCAGACCACCACGACGCGCACGGAGACCGAGCGTTGGGCTCGGGCGCTGCGCACCGCCTCGGTGACGCTGGGCCTGCCCGTCGTGGGAATGACGACCGAAACGTCCGGCAAGAAGATCTCCAGGGAATCAGGGGCGGAACGTGCCCGGTGGTCCGGGGACCACCGGGTGGCCCCGGTCGGTCAGCGACCGCCGGCGCGGAACACCTCGGCCACCGTGCGCAGCAGCACCTTGGCGTCCAGCCACAGCGACCAGTTCTCGATGTAGTAGTTGTCGAACCGGGCGCGGTCGGAGATGGGTGTGTCCCCCCGCAGGCCGCTGACCTGCGCCAGCCCGGTCAGGCCCACCGGCACCCGGTGACGCATGGCGTACGTCGGGTACTCGGCGGAGAACTTCTCCACGAAGTACGGGCGTTCCGGCCGCGGGCCGACGACGCTCATGTCGCCGCGCAGGATGTTCCACAGCTGCGGCAACTCGTCCAGGGAGGTACGCCGCAGGAACCGGCCGATCGGGCCGACCCGCTGGTCATGCGCGATGGACCAGTTCGTCTGGGACTCGTGTTCGTCCACCGGCCGCATCGAGCGGAACTTGATGATGTGGAACGGCGTACCGTGCCGGCCGATCCGCTCCTGCCGGAAGAAGATGCCCGGTCCGCCGTCGATGAGCACCGCGAGCGCGCACAGCAGCAGGACCGGGCTCAGCAGGAGCAGCGCCACCAGGGCGAACGCCACGTCGGACGCGCGCTTGAGCGCCCACCGGGGACCGGAGAGCGTGGTGTCGCGGACCTTGACGATGGGAATCGCGCCGATGTGGTCGCCGTGTGACCGGGAACCCCAGAGCCGGGGCACCGCCCACAGGTCACAGCTCGCGTTTGCCGGCCGCCGCAGCACCTCCATGAGCACCGGCTCCGGGCAGTCCGGGTCGGCGATGATGAGCACGTCGCACTCGACGATCCGCACCAGCTGCTCCAGCTCGTCGAGGCGGCCGATCAGCGGGTGGGCCGCCGGCCCCGGACGCGACGAGGTGTCGACACAGCCCACGAAGCGCAGGCCGTACTGGGGGTAGCGACGCAGCAGGCGGGCGAGTTCCACCGCGGTGGGGCCGCTGCCGATGATGATCGCGTTGTGCTCCACCCACCGGCGCTTGCGGGCGATGGTGGCGGCTTCCCGGGTCACCACCCGGCCCACGATCACCAGCCCGGCCGCGACACCCACCAACCGGGTGAAGCCGAGGACGTACTCGGCGGACTCGTGACGCAGGGCGGCGATCATCGCCACCACCGCGGCCGAGGCCAGCAGCCGCCCGCAGAGGCTGGGCAGCTCGTCCAGGATGCTCACGTGCCGCCGGGCGTGGTAGAGCCCTCCGGCGGTGAAGAAGGCGACGGTGAGACCCGCCATCACCAGGGTCCCGCGCCAGTACTGGTGGGTGACCAGCAGCGGAGCGAGCAGCGCGGCGACGTCGACGGGCGCCGTCATCATCCACGCCCGCAGGCCCCGGGTGCGGCGGGAGGCACGGGAGCCGGCGTACGGCAGCACCGCCGTCACGTCCAGCCCGGGCCGCCCCGCCCCGGCCGGAGGCCCGGCCGCCGGCTGGACCGCCGGCCTCAGTGGCACACCGGGCCGGCTGCTCTCGTGGTCGTCATCCGCCACCCCGGACATCCCCTGTGGATGCTCGACAGGATCCCTGGTCGCGGCAGACTGCTGGCCCGTCAACGGTTGCCATGGCATTACTGGTCCTTCCCCCGTGGTGCCCACGCACGGCAGCACTGACCGCACGGAGCGAACGCAGGATATGGTCGGAACCGCCATGCCGACAGGGCCGCCCGGGCAGTCCGGGCTCCTACTTTCCGGCGGGCGCGATTTCGGACACCGCATCCCGGCGTACCGCGTCGTAGAACGTGCGCGCCTTGGCGGTGTCCGGGAACACCACGCTCTCCGTGCCGACCCGGCCGGTGCCCTTCGTGGGGCTGGTGTAGAAGGCGAGGTTCGAACCGCGCAGGCCCCGAAGGTCGGTGGCCATGTCCAGCAGGGACATTCCCTTGTCGACGGACACCGACGAGGTCGACGCCTTGACGAAGGCGTTCAATCTGCCCGGGTTGGTGAGGATGCCGCCGGAGGCCGCCTTGTCGAGGATCGCCTTGATGACCTGCTGCTGGTGACGGATCCGGGCGAAGTCGCCGTCCGGGAACTGCTTGCGCTGCCGGGAGTAGTCCAGGGCCGTCTCGCCGTCCATGTGCTGGACGCCCTTCGCGAACTGGCGGAACGGCGGGTGGATGGAGGTGAACTCCCGGTCGGAGACGATGTCGATGCCCCCGAGCGCGTCGATGATCTCCTTGAACCCGGCGAAGTCCACGATGGCCACGTGGTCGATCCGCACCTTGGTGAACTGCTCGACGGTCTGCACCATCAGCGGCACGCCACCCCAGGCGTACGCCGCGTTGATCTTCGCGTCACGGTCGCCGTGCTGGCCGTCCTTCGAACGCGGCACGTGCACCCAGGTGTCCCGGGGGATGGAGATCAGCTGGGCGCTCTTCCGCCCCTTGGGCAGGTGCGCCACGATGATGGTGTCCGACCGCGAACCGCCGGTGGTCTCCGGGTCGCGCGAGTCGCTGCCCAGGATCATGATGTTCATGGCGTCGGCCGCCGCGACCGGCGGTCGCGCCTCCTGCGGCACACCCTCGAACGCGTCCACCCGCTCGATGTCAGACTCCACCGACCGCAGGTAGAGAGCGGCCGCGCCGGCCCCTCCGGCGCCCAGCAGGGCCAGCACCAGCAGGGTGATCAGCAGGATCCGCCGCCCCCTTCGCCGGCGCGGAGCGGTCGTGGTGCCCGGCCCGGCGTCGCCCGGATCCACTTCGGAACTGCTGGTTGACACGTACGGTCCGGCGACGGTCCGCTGGCGATCTGACATGCGCGCGATGCTACTGACTGACGCCCCGCCGCGCGGACCCTCGTCCGACCGGCCAGCCTCCGTCGCCCGATCGGCGCTTTCCTCCTCAACCGTCACCCCGAACCTGGTACAACGGCACGGGTGGATGCAACGAAGCTCCGTCGGGCCATCGCCCGCAGCCGGCTGGCGCCGGTCGCCGCCTTTCCCAAGCGCCTGGCCCGGGTGGCCCGGCACGACGCCCGGGTGCTGCGCACCTCCGCCCGATGGCTGCTCACCTCCCGGGAGCACCACAACTACACGTACGAGCTGACCAAGCTCAGCAGGCACCACCTGGCCTGGTTCGTCAGCGTGACCTGCGACGTCCCCGTCGGGCAGGTGCGCCGCTGGTTCGCCGAGATCGAGGGCGACGACAAGTTGCGCGTCCACATCGAGACCGCCACCGCCACCGCCTCCCGCCGCGGCCTGGCCGACCGGCAGGTCCGCTACGCCCGCCGCATCGGCTGGTACGCCATTGTCCGCGCCCGCAAACCCGCCCACGTCGTCGAGACCGGAGTCGACAAGGGCCTCGGCAGCTGCGTCCTGGCCGCCGCCCTGCTCCGCAACGCCGCCGAGGGCCACCCCGGCCGGCTCACCTCGCTCGACATCAACCCCGAGGCCGGCTACCTGGCCCGGGCCACCCCGTGGGCCGATGTGGTCGATCTCGTGATCGGCGACTCGGTCGCCTCGATCGGCGCGCTCGACCGGCCGGTCGACCTCTTCCTCCACGACAGCGACCACAGCCGGGTGCACGAACGCAGCGAGTTCGAAGCGGTCGAACCCAAACTCGCCCCCGGCGCCGTGCTGCTCACCGACAACGTCACCGCCACAAACGTCCTCGCCGAGCACGCCGAACGGACCGGCCGCCGGTTCCTCGCCTACCGGGAGACCCCCGCCCGGCACTGGTACCCGGGCGATGGCATCGGCGTCGCCTGGTGACGGACCCGTCTTAGCTTTCGCTTAGCCCGCTTGTCCGGCACCCCACACGTCCGGCAGCATCGACCGGCGTGACCGACGGCAGCGCTCCCAGCCGCCCGACGCCCGCCGGGGACGCGCACCGGCCCGCCCGGGCCGGCCGCCGCCGTGCCCCGACCGGCCCGCGCCGGTGGCTCGCCGCCGGCGGCCTCGCCGCGCTCGCCGCCGTGGTCGCCGTGACCCTCGCGGTACGCGGCGGCGCCGCCCCCGCCTGCGCCGCCCCGCCGCCCCGCGGCCTGCCCGCCGGGGCGCTCGCCGCCCCACCGCTCGGCGGTGCCGTCCACAGCGGAAAGGCCACCTTCTACGACTCGAAGGGCGCCGGCGGCAACTGCTCCCGGCCCGCCGCGCCCGCCAACCACCTCTACGTCGCCCTCGGCCCCGACGAGTACGCGGCCGGCGCGTCCTGCGGCGGCCACCTCGACGTGACCGGCCCCAGGGGCACCGTCCGGGTCCTCGTCATGGACCAGTGCCCGGAATGCGAACCCGGCCACCTCGACCTCTCCGCCGAGGCGTTCGCCCGGATCGCCGACCCCGTGCAGGGCGTCGTCAAGGTCACCTACCGCGCGGTCGTCGACCCGCCCCTGCCCGGCCCGCTCACCTTCCGCCTCAAGGAGGGCGCCTCGCAGTGGTGGTTCGCCGTCCTGGTCGGCGACCACGGCAACCCCCTGCGCGCCGTCGAGGTGCGGCAGGGCGGCTCCTGGCGCGCCGCCGCCCGCGAGGACTACAACTACTGGCTCATCCCCTCCGGCGCCGGCCCCGGGCCGTACACGATCCGGGTCACCGACGCGTACGGCCACCGCGCCACCGCCACCGGCATCCGCATGCTCCCCGGCCAGGTCCAGCGCAGCACCGTCCGGATGTACGGCGCGGCCGCCCCGGCCCGGCCGGCCACGCCCAGCCGCTCGGCGTCGGCCCGGCCCAGCCCCCGGCCGAGCGCCTCGGCTACCCCGTCGACCACCGCGCCGCCCGGGACTCCCGCCGTGGTGGACGCGGCCGCCGCCCCGGCCAGCCTCGCCCCGGTCCCTGCCGGCTGCGGCTGACGTCCTCCCGGCTCCGGTTCGGAGGCTGCCAGGCGCGTCACGCGCGCAGGCGGGAGTCCGGCTCGCGCGTGGGCCCGGCAAACCCGGCCGGGTGCGGATGCGCTTCGGCGCCGGCGGACTCAGGCCGCGGCGGGGCCCAGGTCGAGCCACATGAAGACCTCGTCCCGGTCGTCCCCGGGCGCGAGCCGCAGCGCGCCGGGCAGCCGCCCGACCTCGCGGTAGCCGAGGCGCTCGTAGAACCCGCCCAGGCCCAGCCCGTCCCGGACCGTCACGTGCAACGCCGCCAGACCCAGTTCCCGGCCGATCCGCTCCGCCTCACGCATCATCGCCGCGCCGTAGCCGCGCCCCTGCGTGTCCGGATGCACCATGACCCGCTTCAGCACCCGCCAGTGCGTCTTCAGGTGGAACCGGTTGTCTCCGATGATCAGGACGCCGACGAGACGGTTGCCCTCGTAGCCGGCCAGCAGCCGGTCCGGGCCGTCGCTGATCGCGGCGAAGGTCGTCGCGGCCATGGGCCGCACGTCGGCCTCGGTCACCGGGGCGACGAAGCCGACCGCGCCGCCGGCGTTCGTCACGTCCACCCAGAGGGCGATGATCTGCTCGCGCAGCTCGGGGGTGAGGTCGGGGTCCAGGACGAAACGCAGGTTCACGCCCGCCATCCTGCGCGAGGCGACGCGGCCCGACCCGGGATCGTGACCCTCGTGACACCGCTGCTGGTGCGGGAGGGGGGTTTCGAACCCCCACGTCCTCTCGGACACAGGCTCCTAAGGCCTGCGCGTCTGCCGTTCCGCCACTCCCGCCGACCCGCTGAGTCTAGAGCGTCGCGCCGAGACGGTGTGCAGTCCGGCCCGCCGCAGGATGTTCGACACCGTCCCGTGGCTGATCACCGTCGCGCCGTCGGAGGCCGCACGGATCGCATCGGCGAGCTGCGTGGCCCGAGGCCGGGATTCGCCAGCGCGTGCCGCACCACGACCTCGTCCCAGGGCGAGCCGCGGGCCGGCCGAGGTGCGGGTGCCAAGGTGCCCCGAGTGGCGAGTCGAGCTCGCAGCCGGGCCACGCGGTTGCGGTGACAGCCGATCCGCCGGGCGGCCTCGCCCGGACCGAGCATTCCCTGTTCCACCTGCCGGATCAGGTCCTCCACGCGGTCCGCCGGCAGTCGCTTCGCAGGGCCCGGTGCGCCGAGTCCGGTGGGGGCCGGGGCTGGAGTCCACCATCGGCCTTGTTGCGGCCGGCGAAGGTGTCGGTCTGGCTGTGGCAGTTCGGGCAGAGGATCCGCAGGTTGGGCGGCCGGTTGTCGAGGAAGTCGCCGTTGACGTGGTCGACGTGCAGGGTCAGCGGCCGGCCGCGCCAGACCGGGCCCACCCGGCACTCCTCGCACTCCTCGGGCACGCCGATGTCGCCCAGCGCCCACTTCAGCCGGGTGCCCGGAGTGCGTCGCGAGCCGGCGGGCAGTCGCACGAGCAGCTGCGATGACCTGGTGCGCCGTGCGCCGCGCTGCCCCTTGTTGTGCACGCTGCCGGTGAAGTGCGAGGTGTCGATGCCGAAGCGCTTGAGCTGCCGGCTGATGTGCGCGTGCGAGCCGCCGCTGACCCGTACCCCGAGCAGCCGCATGACCTCGGTCACGCTGCGCGCCTGCGCCGCCGCGGCCCCCAGCCGTTCGGGCGGGTACTTGTAACGAGGCATGCGCGCACCGTAGCGGCGGCCTGCGACAGGTTCAGTCGAGGCCGAGGTCCCGGCGCAGCTTGGCGACGTGCCCGGTGGCCTTGACGTTGTAGAGCGCCCGCTCGATCTTCCCGTCCTCGTCGACGACGAAGGTCGAGCGGATCACCCCGGTGACGGTCCGGCCGTACATCTGCTTCTCGCCGAACGCGCCGTACGCGGTCAGCACGGACTTGTCGGTGTCGGCGACCAGCGGGAAGGTGATGGCGTCCCGGTCGCGGAACTTGGCGAGCTTCTCCGGTTTGTCCGGGGAGATGCCGACGACCTCGTAGCCGGCCGCCTGGAGCGACGCGAGCGAGTCGCGGAAGTCGCAGGCCTGCTTGGTGCAGCCGGGGGTCATGGCGGCCGGGTACGCGTACAGGATGACCTTGCGGCCGCGCAGGTCGGCCAGGGACAGGGTCCCGCCGCTGTCGGTGGGGAGGGTGAACTCGGGGGCGGGGTCGCCGGGGTTCAGGCGGTCGGTCATGGCGCTGACGATACCGCCGCTGGGCGGTCCGGTGCGGGTGTCGACGCGCCGCCCGGGTGATGATCACCATGGCTTGTTGCAAGGGATTGGCAACAACGACCGTACGCAAATAAGCTCAGCGGGTGGAAACCCTGGCGATGCACATCTCGAACGGGATCATCGACGGTCCCGTCGCCGCGGTGTTCGCGGCCCTCGCGCTGGCCGTGCTCACCTTCTGTGTGCTGCGCGGGCGCCGTGACCTCGACGACCGGCTGGCGCCGATGGCTGGCCTGGTGGCCGCGTTCATCTTCGCCGTGCAGATGCTCAACTTCCCGATCTTCACGGCCGGGGTCAGCGGCCACCTGCTCGGTGGCGCCCTGGCCGCCATGCTCGTCGGCCCGTGGGTGGGCGCGCTCTGCGTCGCCGTGGTGCTTGTCGTGCAGGCGCTGGTGTTCGGCGACGGCGGGGTGGCCATGCTCGGCCTCAACATCACGAACATGGCGATTCTCGGCACCGCTGCCGCGTACCTGCTGATCGCGCTGCTGCTGCGGGTGCTCCCGCGCACCCCGGCCGGGCTCGCCGTCACCGCCTTCGTCTCCGCGCTGGTCAGCGTCGTGGTGGCGTCCCAGGGCTTCGTGCTCCAGTACTGGCTGGGCGGCACCACCGACCTGGGCGGCAACCTCACCGGGCTGGCCGGCACGATGGCCGGCGTCCACCTGCTGATCGGCATCGGCGAGGGCCTGATCACGGCAACCACGGTGGTCACCGTCGCCAAGGTCCGCCCCGACCTGGTGTACGCGCTGCGCGCCCTGAAGCCGGCCGTGCCGGCTCCCGCCGTCCCGGTCGCCGGAGGTGCCCGATGAGCAAGCGTCCCTGGCCGTTCGTCCTCGGTGGCCTGCTGGTGGCCCTGCTGCTGGCCGGCGTGGTCAGCAACTACGCCTCGGCGCACCCGGACGGGCTCGACTCGTCGCTGCTCAAGGGTTGCACGGTGAACGCCGACCACGAGATCACCGGCGGCAGTTGCCCGGCCCAGCAGGCGAAGGACCATGAGCTGGCCGACAGCCCGCTGGCCGACTACGGCGTCCGGGGGGTGAGCAACGGCTTCCTCTCCACCGGCCTGTCCGGCGTGCTCGGCGTGCTGCTCACCTTCGCCCTCGGCGGCGGCCTGTTCTGGCTGGCCCGCCGCCGCGGCCCGGCGACCGACCCGTCAAGCGGCCCCACCGACGGCCCGACGGAAGGCCCGGCCGGCCCCGACAGCGACCCGACCGCGGACGAGCGCGCGGCGCGCGCCGCCGGCACCCGCTGAGCCCGGGATGGGTGCCGGCCACGCCCACGTGCTCTACCGCGAGTCGTACTCCCGGGTGCACCGCCTTCCGCCGGAGGTGAAGATCGTCGCGATGGTGCTGTTCACCGTCGCGGTGGTCGCCACGCCCCGGGAGGCGTACTGGGCCTTCGGTGGCTACGCCCTGCTGGTCGCCGCCGTGGCGGCGCTGGCCCGGGTGGGGCCGGGCTGGCTGCTCGGCCGGGCGCTGATCGAGTTGCCGTTCGTGCTGTTCGCGTTCGCGCTGCCGTTCTTCGGCACCGGGGAGCGGGTCGAGGTGGCCGGGCTGAGCCTCTCCGTCGACGGGCTGCACGGCGCGTGGAACATCCTGGCCAAGGGCACGCTCGGCGTACTCGCGTCGCTCCTGCTGGCGGCGACCACGACGACGCGGGACCTGATCGTCGGCCTGGACCGGCTGCGCTGCCCGCAGATCCTCACCCAGATCGCCACGTTCATGCTGCGCTACCTGGACGTGCTGGTGGGGGAGGCCCGGCGGATGCGGGTGGCCCGGGTGTCCCGGGGCGACGACCCGCGCTTCCTCTGGCAGCTGCGCGGGTTCGCCGCCGGTGTGGGGGCGCTCTTCCTGCGGGCCTTCGAGCGGGGCGAGCGGGTCTACCTGGCGATGGTCTCCCGCGGCTACACGGGCCGGATGCCGGCGGTGTGGCAGGGCGCGGGCGCGGCCACCGCGGGCCAGTGGGCGGCCGCCGCGACGGTCCCGGCGATCGCGGCCTCCATCGCCGCCGTCGCACTCGTCCTGACATGATCGGGTACGTGCAGCAGCCGCCCTCCCTGGACGTCCGTGGCGTCCGGTACGCCTACCCGGACGGTCACGTCGCCCTGCACGGGGTGGACCTGACCGTGCCGCGCGGCGACCGGGTGGCGCTGCTCGGGCCGAACGGCGCCGGCAAGACCACGCTGGTGCTGCACCTCAACGGCATCCTCACGCCGACCGAGGGGACGGTCAGCGTCGGCGGCCTGGCGGTGAGCCGGGACCGGGACACCCTGGCCGAGATCCGCCGCCGGGTGGGCATCGTCTTCCAGGACCCGGACGACCAGCTGTTCCTGCCCACTGTCGCCGAGGACGTGGCGTTCGGCCCGGCCAACCTGGGGTTGCGCGGGGCGGAGCTGGCCGCCCGGGTGGACGAGGCGCTCGCCGCCGTGGGGATGAGCGAGCACCGGGACCGGGCGCCGCACCACCTCTCGTTCGGGCAGCGCCGCCGGGTGGCGGTGGCCACCGTGCTCGCCATGCGCCCGGAGATCCTGGTGCTGGACGAGCCGTCGTCCAATCTCGATCCGGCCGCCCGCCGGGAGCTGGCGGAGATCCTGCGCGGCCTCCCGGTGACCCTGCTCATGGTGACGCACGACCTGCCGTACGCGGCGGAGCTCTGCGACCGCGCGGTGATCCTGGACGCTGGCCGCATCGCAGCCGACGCCCCCACCCTGGACCTCCTGTCCAACGAGCCCCTGCTGGCCCAGCACCGCCTGGAACTCCCCTACGGCTTCGCCCCCCGCCCCTCCTGACCCCCGCGATCTTGCACGTTCGGCCCTCCCGGACCGGGATGAAAGCCGCAACTCAGGGGCCGGAACCGCAAGATCGGCGGGAGCGTCAGCGGGGGACGGGGGTGGGGCGGGTCGTCCGGGCGGCGGCGTGGAGGCGGAGCAGGCCGGCGGTCACCGCGCCGGCGCCCGTGGCCAGGGCCACGGTGACCAGCACCCGGGTCAGGGTGGGTGGGCCGGCCATCGGGGGGACCGCACGGGACAGGGCGGCCAGGTTCCCGATTCCGGCGAACAGGGTCACGCAGGCGCCGGCCAGTGCCAGCGCGAAGTCGGCGGCGGGGCGGCGGGCCAGGGCGTACCCGCCGGCGGCGAGCGCGCCGAGCCCGGTGAGCAGCGTCCACAGCTGCCCGGTGAGCAGTTCGAGCAGCACCGCGCCGGTCCCGGCGGCGCCGGTGTCCACGGCTTTGCCGACGGTGAGCGCCACTGTCGCCGCCCCGCCCAGGGCGAGCAGCGCGCCGGCCCCGCGCAGCGCGCGGACGCCGGTGGCGGTGCCGGCCGGGACCAGCCCGGCCGCGCCGATCACCAGGAGGCCGAGGGTGGCGGCCACCCACCAGGGGTACGCGTCCGGCGGCGGCACCCAGTCCAGGGTCCCGCGTACCTCGACCGTCGCGGTGCCGGCCCGCAGCGGCACCACCCAGTCGCGGATCCGGTGCTCGCGGCCGGGGTCGGCGGCCACCTGGGCGGGCGGTTCCGACTCCCGCCAGAGGGTCCGCTGGTCGTGCCAGCGGGCGGTCGGCCCGTCGGAGATCCGCCGCCAGGCCGGCGCGGCCGCGGGGTCGGCCTCCGGCGGGAGCGGTGTTTCCCCGGCGAGGGTGCGGTTCAGGTAGGTGGCGGGGGAGTGGGCGTTCTCGTACACCCCGCCGGGCCCGATCCGCAGGTACGGCTCACCGGAGTAGCCGAGCACCTCGATGTCGGCCCCCGTGCGGTTGGTCAGCTCCAGGCGGGCGCCGGCCTCGACCATCCGGGCGGTGAGCCCGGGCCGGGCGGGGCCGACCCCGGTGACCTCGGCCCGGAAGTCGGTCCCGGCGGGGGCGTCGGCGCCGTGCGCGGCGGCGGGCGTGGCGAGGGTGAGGAGGGCGGCGAGCGCGGCGGTGACCACCAGGCCGGCCCGCCGCAGCGGTGCGGGGATCACTTGCCGGCCGCCTCCACCGCCGCCTTGATCCCCTCCGGGGAGCGGTCCGCGACGTCCCTGCCGTTCACCCGGATGGTCGGCGTGCCGGTGACGCCGGACTTGCTGGCGTCGTCGGTGACGTGCTCGGTCCACCCCTTGTACTTGCCGTCGTTGACGCAGGAGCCGAAGTCGTCGCGGTTGAGCCCGACGCCGGCGCCGATGTCGATCAGCTCGTCGTCGCTGAGCCCGGCGCTGCCCTCGGCCGGCTGGCGGGCGAAGAGCTGGTCGGTGAACTCCTTGAACTTGCCGCCCTGGGCGGCGCAGCCGGAGGCGGCCGAGGAGCGGGTGGAGTACTCGGTGGTGGAGAAGCGGTTGAGGAAGGCCACCGGGTGGAAGTTCACCCGGATCTTGCCGTCGCTGATCAGCTGGTTGAGCGTCGCGCCGCTGGTCTCCTGGAACTGCTTGCACACCGGGCAGAGGTAGTCCTCGTACAGGTCGACGGTGACCGGTCCCTGGCCGAGGACGATGGCGGTGCCGGGCGGGTTGGCGCCGGGCGGGGTCGTGAAGCTCTCCGACTTCTGGCTGGAGTAGACCGCCCAGCCGATCAGCCCGGCGATCACCAGCACCGCGACCGCGGCGACGGAGGTCCAGATCGTGCGGGTGCGCCGCTTCTCCCGGGCGAGCTGGGCGCGGACCACCTGGGCCGCGTTCTTCCGCCCCTTGCGACTACTCATCGAGGTCCTCCACGGGTGATTCGCCCGCCAGCCAGCCGTCCACCGAGAACGGGGTGCGGGGCCAGATCAGCAGGAATCCGGCCAGTACCAGGAATCCCAGGTCCCGGAGGATCTCCGGGAGGTAGCTCGGGGCCTGGCCGGCGGCGAGCTGCCCGCCGCTGCCGAAGCACCCGCAGTCGATGGCCAGGCCGCGGGACCAGGCCGAGGCGATGCCGGTGACGAAGACCAGCAGCAGCGCCGTGGAGACGCCCGCGACCACGCGGGTGGCCAGCCCGACCAGCAGGAGCACGCCGAGCGCCAGCTCGACGAAGGGCAGCGCGGCGCCGATCACGGTGGCCAGGTCGTACGGCATCACCTGGTAGGCGTTGACGGCCCGGCCGGAGGCGGCCAGGTCGTCGATCTTCGCGCCGCCGGCGACCAACCAGACGGCGGCCAGGCCGAGGCGGGCCGCGACGCCGAGCCAGGGCCGGGCGGCGGGCCAGCGGGCGGCCCGGGTGCGGGATGCGGTCACGCTCGTTGGTCGGCCCGTCTCCGAGGAAAGTTCCACGATCAACCCGCCAGCGCGTCGCCGACGGCAGCGACCAGCTCGTCGCGGGCCCGGGCGACGCGGGAGCGGATGGTGCCCACGGGCACCCCTTCCACCGCGGCGGCCTCGGCGTACGACAGGCCGAGCAGCTGGGTGAGCACGAACGCGGAGCGCCGCTCGGCGGGGAGCCGGCGCACCAGGTCGGTGGCGCCGAGCTGCCCGGCCGGATCCGGGTACGGCCGGTCGGCGACCGCGTGCGCGGCGAGCCGCTGGTCCAGCCGCCGGCGGCGGACCACTGTGCGCAGGTGGTCGGCGCAGGCGCGCCGGGCGATGCCGAGCAGCCAGGTCCGCGCGGTGGACCGCCCCTCGAAGCCGGGCAGCGCCCGGAACGCCCGCAGGTACGTCTCCTGGGTCAGGTCGTCCGCGCTGTCCGGGTCGACCAGGGCGGCGGCGAAGCGCCACACCTCGGCCTGGGTGGCCCGGACGAAGGCGGCCTGGGCGGCCGGATCGCCGTCGCGGGCGGCCAGCGCCGCGCCGGTCGCGGCGTCCCGCGCAGCCTCGTGGGCCGCCGCGGGGCGGCCGGCGGAGGTGTCGCGCGGGGCGGGGATCACGTCAGACGAGGTTACGCGGCGTACCGGTGCCCGACAGGGTCCTTCGGCCCATTCCGTGGTCCGGCCCACGCCGGGAACTTTTCCCGCCGGCCCGCCGACTACCTTCTCGTGAACTGCGACGACGTGCGCGAGGCGCGCTCGCCCCGGCCGGCCCGCGCGCAGTGGCCGGCCACGGCGCCGGGGCGCGGATGAGGTCGGGTCGCCGGGCGCCGCACGGTTCGGGAAGCATGACGGTCATGACTGCTGCCGTACGCCGCCGCCCCGTGGCCGGCGCCGACCGTCGCCGGGTCGCCCGGCTGGGGGCCGCCGCCGGACTGCTGGTCACCCTCGTCGCCCTGCTGCTGGCCCCGGCCACCCCGGCCAGCGCCCACGCGGTGCTGGTGAGCAGCAGTCCCGCCGCCTCGGCGGTGGTGCCCAGCGCGCCCGCCGAGGTGGTGATCACCTTCAGCGAGGGGGTCCGCAAGGTTCCCGACAAGGTGCGGGTGATCGCCCCCGACGGCTCCCGCGCCGACCGGGGCGAGCCCACCTTCAAGGGCGCCGTGGTCACCATCCCGGTGGACCCGTCCGGCGCGCGCGGCACCTACCTGGTCAGCTACCGGGTGATCTCCGCCGACAGCCACCCGGTCTCCGGGGCGTTCACCTACTCGGTCGGCGCGCCGTCCACCCCGCCGACCGACACCGGCACGGACACCCGGGCGAACCCGGTGGTGGGCAACGCCGTCAAGGTGGCCAAGTACCTGGGCTACGCCGGGCTGCTGCTGCTCGTCGGCCCGGCCCTGGTGCTGGCCGCGCTCTGGCCGCGCCGGCTGTCCCGGCGCGGCCCCGCCCGGCTGGCCTGGTCCGGCCTGGGCCTGCTGGCCGTGGCCACCCTGGCCGAGATGTGGCTCCAGGTGCCCTACACCAACGGCGGCGGCCTGTTCGACGTCTCCGGCTCGGGCTTCGGCGACGTGCTCAACAGCACGTACGGCACCGCCCACCTGGTCCGGCTCGGCCTGCTCGCCGCGGCGGCGTTCCTGCTCCGCCCGCTCTTCGCCGGCCCGGTCGGCCGCACCGACGGGCTCATCCTGGCCATCCTCGGCGGGGCGGCGCTGTTCACCTGGCCCCTCGCCGGGCACCCGGCCGCGTCGCCGGCGCCCGCCGTGTCGGTGGTGGTGGACGCCGTGCACCTGGGCAGCATGGCCGTCTGGCTGGGCGGCCTGGTGATGCTCGCGGTCTTCCTGCTGCGCCGGGCCGACGAGCGCGAGCTGGACGCGATCCTGCCGATCTGGTCCCGCTGGGCGGCCCTCGCCGTGGCCGCGCTGCTGCTCGCCGGCACCGTGCAGGGGCTCATCGAGGTGGCCACCCCGAAGGCGCTCGTCGACACCACGTACGGGCGGCTGCTGCTCGCCAAGATCGTGCTGTTCGCGCTGGTGGTCGTGGTGGCCGCGTACTCCCGGTCGCTGGTCCGGCGGCGCACCGCCGCGGGGCGCCCGGGCCTGATGCGGCGGGCCGTGCTGGCCGAGCTGGCGATCACCGCGGTGGTGCTCGGCCTCTCGGCGACGCTGGTGCAGACCACCCCGGCCCGGACCGCCTCGGCCGACGTGGCCGGCGCGCCGGCCGGCTACTTCTCGACCACGCTGAGCAGCCCGATCTACTCCCTGCAGGTCGAGCTGGACCCGGCCGAGACCGGCAGCAACTCGCTGCACCTCTACGCGTACACCAAGGACAACCGGCCCCAGCCGGTGCAGGAGTGGAAGGCCACCGCCGCGCTGCCGTCGGCCGGCATCGAGCCGATCACCATCCCGCTGCTGCCGCTGACCGACAACCACGCCTTCGGCGAGATCAGCCTCCCGGCGGCGGGGCAGTGGCAGCTGCGCTTCACCGTCCGTACGTCCGACATCGACCAGGCCACGGTGACCGCCACCGTGCCCGTCAAGTAACGGAAGGCCCGCCCACATGATCCGTCTCCGGCGTCCCGCAACCGCCGCCGCGCTCACCCTCGCCGCCGTGGCCACGGCCGTGCTCGGCCTGGCCGGGCCGGCCTCGGCGCACGTCACCGTCAACCCGACGGAGGCCAGGCAGGGCGGCTACGGCCGCTTCGCCTTCCGGGTGCCGAACGAGAGCGACACGGCGTCGACCACCAAGGTCGAGGTGAACCTGCCGGAGAACGCCCCGGTCGGCTCGGTCTCCACCATGCCGGTGCCCGGCTGGACGGTGACCGTGGAGAAGCGCAAGGTCGACCCGCCGATCGAGGTGCACGGCAGCCAGCTCACCGAGGCCGTCTCCAAGCTCACCTGGACGGCGGCGCCGAACGGCGGAGTCAAGCCTGGCGAGTTCCAGGAGTTCCCGGTGTCGATGGGCCCGCTGCCGCAGGCCGACCGGATGGTGTTCAAGGTGCTGCAGACCTACTCGGACGGCAACATCTCCCGCTGGATCGAGGAGCCGACCCCGGGCGGGGAGGAGCCGGAGAACCCGGCCCCGGTGCTCACCCTGACCGCCGCCACGGCCTCCGCCTCGCCGGTCGCGAGCGCCCCGGCGGCCGCCGCGGACGACGACGATGACGACGCCGACACCGGCACGGCCACCGCGTTCGGCGTGGCCGGTCTGGTCGCCGGCCTGGCCGGCCTGGTCCTCGGCGGGCTGGCCTTCCTGCGTACCCGCCGGGAGCCCGCCGCGAAGTCCTGACCTCCGCCCGCCCGCTGGATCTTCCGGTGGGCCGGCGGCCTTTCGCCGGTCCTCCAGGTGCTTGCCGTGGATATCCGGCGATTGTGTGGTCGCCGTCGGTAAGGTCGGCCGGGTACTTCGCTACCGAGGGGGACGACGCGAATGCGTTTCGTGCGCACGATCGCCGGCATGCTGCTGTTGACCGTGGGGATTCCGGCTCTGCTGGTGGGCGCCGGGCTCTGGCTCGCCGCCCGGCACGCCGACCCGGACGGCGGGTTCGCCGCCCGCTTCGAGACGGTCCGCACCCCCGCCCGGGCGGTCGTGGTGTCCGACGTGGACGCCCTGCTCCGCGCCGAGGCGCCGGTCGCCCGGGCCGGGCAGACCCGGCTTCGGCTCACCGCGCGGACCGCCGACGGTCCGGCCTTCCTCGGCCTGGCCCCGACCGATCAGGTGCGGCGGTGGCTGGCCGACGTCCCGCACGCCGCCGTGCGCCGGGTCGCCCTGGCCCGCGGATCGCTGCCGGTCCGCCTCGACCCGGCCACCGCCGGCACCGCCGCCGCCGTCCCGCTCGGCCAGGACTTCTGGGTACGCGAGGGTATCGGCGCCCTGGAGTGGAGCCCGGCCGAGTTGGCCGACCGGTCGCTGAGCCTCGTGGTGATGCGGCCCGACGGGCGGGCCGACCTGGCCCTGGACCTGCGCGCCGAACTGCGCGCCGGCTGGTTCCCGGGTGTGGCCTGGGCGTTGCTGGCCGGCGGGACGCTGCTGGTGGTCCTCGCCGTGGTGCTGCTGTTGCGACCGGTGCGCCCCCGCGAGGTGGTCTTCGTCGTCGAGCCGGACCAGGTTCCGGTGCTGGCCGGGCGGCTGGGGGTCAGTTCGCTCAGCGGGCTGGGCCAGCGGTCGGAACCGTCCACCCTGCCCGATCGGCAACTGGTCTCCGTGGGCTCGGCGCCCACCGGCCGCTCCCGCGCGGCGATCGGCCCGGTGCCGAGCCGGCGGCCGGTGAGCCTGGCCGACCTGCCGGCCGACGCGGACTGGTCGTGGCCCCCGGTGGCCGCCGCGGACACGCCCCGGCCGGTCCGGCCGGCCACACCGGTCGACGAGTGACACCCCGCCCCGCACGGCGGGTGGCCCTCCGCGCTGCCGACGCGAAGGGCCACCGTCACCGGGGGAATTCGGTGCTACCTGGGAGAAACCTGAGGTAGTTGCGACCAGATTAGCGCTGAACGCTGCTTGTCGCGAGTTCTGTCCAGTTAGTGCAAGTTTCCGGCCGCGGCGTCGACCCGCTCCGGCGCCGGCCGGCGGGTCGGCAGCACGGCCAGCAGCAGCAGGCTGAGCAGCACGTACGCGTTGCGGGTGACGAACTCGCCCGGGTTGTCGGTGCGCGCCGGGGCGACACCCCAGTCCTGGAAGGTGACCACCCCGTAGATGATCACGAAGCCGGTGCCGATGGCGAGGCCGAGCAGCCAACGCCGGCGGCGGGCCCCCGCCACCGTGCCCCGGTCGGTGTCCAGCGCCGCTTCGACAAGCACCACGGCCGCCGGGATGAACCAGTACAGGTGGTGCGTCCAGGTGATCGGGCTGACCAGGCCGCCGACCAGGCCGGTCAGGGTGAGGCCGGCCAGCGCGTCCCCGGCCCGCGCGGCGCGGGCGGCCCGCCACAGCCCGTAGGCCGCGACCAGCAGCGCCAGCAGCAGCCACGGGAGCTGGCTGGGCTTGTCCGGCGCGGTGATCCGGCTGAGCAGGCCGAACAGCGACTGGTTGCCGGTGTAGTCGGTCCGGCCCACCCGGTCGGTCGCCCACAGCTCGTGGGTCCAGAACCGCCACGAGTCGCCGGGCGCGACCGCGGCCGCGAGCAGCGTGGCCAGCGCGGCGGTCACCGCGGCCACCGCCGCCGCCCGCCAGCGCCGGGTGGCCAGCAGGTAGAGCACGAAGATGCCGGGGAACAGCTTGAGCGCCGCCGCCAGCCCGACGCCCACGCCGGCCCAACGCCGCCCCTGCGGTACGCCGAACAGCAGGTCGCCCAGGATCAGCACCACCAGCAGCATGTTGATCTGCCCGAAGGTGAGCGTCTCCCGGGTGCTCTCGACGGCCAGGACCAGCAGCACGGCGACCGTGACGGTGAACAGCGCCGGCAGGTCGTGCCGCCGCACCACGGGCAGCACCAGCCAGCGCGTGGTCGCCACCACGCCCACCACGGTCAGCACCGTGAAGATCGCGATGGTGGCGCCGAGCGGCAGCAGCGCGAAGGGCCGCAGCAGCAGCGCCGCGAACGGGGGATAGGTGAAGTAGAGCGCGCCCTGCACCCGGTCCGGCTGGACGTAGTCGTAGAGCGGGTGACCGGCCGCCCACCAGTCCATCGCCCGCATGTAGATCTTGAGGTCGAAGAAGTCGTGCACCAGGCCCGGCAGGTAGAGCGCCGGCAGCACCGCCGCGAGCGCCACCACCGTGACCAGCCGACGAGCCGTACGCCCACCCGGGTCGTCCTCGGTGACGGCGGGTGGTGCGACGGGTTCGGCTGGCACGGGGAAACCCTAGCGGTCCACCTGGGCGAGGGTGCTTCAGGCGCGGGCGGGTCGGCGGCGCGTAGTCTGTCCCGGTGGCTGATCTTCTCGTCTGGATCGACTGTGAGATGACCGGGTTGGACCTCGGGCGGGACGCGCTGATCGAGGTCGCCGCGCTCGTCACCGACCCCGACCTGAACGTGCTGGGAGAGGGCGTCGACGTGGTCATCCACGCCGACGAGGCGGCGCTGGAGGCGATGCCGGAGATCGTGCGCACCATGCACGGCAAGTCCGGCCTCACCGAGGAGGTACGCCGCTCCACGGTCACCCTGGCCGAGGCCGAGGACATGGTGCTCGACTACGTCGCCAGCCACGTGAAGGATCCCCGGACCGCCCCGCTGTGCGGCAACTCCATCGCCACGGACCGGGGCTTCATCGCCCGGGACATGCCCCGGCTCGACGCCCACCTGCACTACCGGATGATCGACGTCTCCTCGATCAAGGAACTCTGCCGGCGCTGGTACCCGCGGGTGTACTTCGGCCAGCCGCAGAAGGGGCTGGCCCACCGGGCGCTGGCCGACATCCGGGAGAGCATCCGCGAGCTGGAGTACTACCGGCGGACCGTCTTCGTGCCGCTGCCCGGCCCGGACGTGGAGACCGCCAAGGGGATCGCCGCCCAGCTCTGAGCCCCGCCGGGCGGCCCGGCCCGAACCCGCTGGACGGGGCCGGCAGGGGTGTGGCTATTATTAGTCCGCGCACCGCCCGGCCGACCGGCGCGGAGAGCATGGTGGCTGTAGCTCAGTTGGCAGAGCACCGGGTTGTGGTCCCGGTTGTCGTGGGTTCAATTCCCATCAGTCACCCCAGGAAGACCGAAGCCCCCTCCTCCGGGAGGGGGCTTCCGTCGTTTCCGGCCCCGCAACGCCCGGCGGCCCCCTCCGGGATGGAGGAGGCCGCTGGAGTGTCCGTCGGTCAGGGGGTCGGCTCGACGCTCGGCTCGTCCGCGCTCGGGCTGGTGTCGTCGCCCGGCTCGGCCGGCGGCTCGTACGGCACGGCGCTGCCCTTGACGTACTCGTCCCAGCTCATGTTCCAGTCGGTCCAGCCGTTGCCGTTCTGGAGCTTGCGCTCGGTGCCCTTCACCGTGATCGGGTCGCCGATGCGGGTGTTGGCGAAGAGCCAGTTGCCGTCCTTCATCGAGACGTTCACGCAGCCGTGCGAGACGTTCGTCCTGCCCTGCACACCCTCGGACCAGGGCGCGGCGTGGATGAACTCGCCGCCCCAGGTGAGCCGCTGGGCGTAGTCGATCTCGGTGCGGTAGCCCTCCTCCGGGCCCAGCTCCTCCATGGTGTCGAAGACCGTGTGGCGGAGCTTCTCGATCACCACCATGGTGCCGCTGGACGACGGGGTGGTCTTCTTGCCGAGGCTCACCAGGATCGTCTTGATCACCTGGCCGTCCCTGGTGACCGTCATCTTCTTGGTGCGGTTGTCGACGGTCATCACGAACGACGGGCCGATCTTGATGTCGACGGTGAGGTCGGAACGCCCGTACCAGCCGTCGCCGAGCGGCAGCCCACCCGCCTGCACCTTGTAGGTGACCGTGCTGTTGGCCTTCCAGAACTCCTTCGGCCGGTAGCGCACCTCGGTCGGGCTGACCCAGTGCCAGATGCCCTCCTGGGCGGGCTTCGCGGTGACCGTCATGCGGCGCTGGAGGTCGTCGCGGTAGTCCTCCGGGATGGCCCGGCCGAACTTGACGATCAGCGGCATGGCCACCCCGACGACCTGGTTGTCGCCGAGGAAGCTGGTGACCCGGATCTGCTTGCCCGGCTTGGCCATGGTGGTGAAGGTGCTCGTGGCGGTGGCCGGCTTGCCGTCGTCGCCCGTCGCGGTCACCGTCGCGGTGTAGGTCTCGCCGTAGGCCAGCGCGCCGTCCGGCAGCCAGCTCTTCCCGTCCTTGGCGAGCTGGCCCTCGACGACCTTGCCGGCGGAGTCCTTCAGCTCGACGGTGGTCTCCTCCGCCTCCTTCGTGGTGAAGGTGACGGCGGTGGAGGCCGGCACGTCCTTGGCGTCGGCCGCGGGCTCGGTGATGGTGGCCGACGCCTTCGGGCCCTTCTCCCCGCCACCCTGCCAGCTCGACGGCTTGTCGTCGCCGCCGCTGCCGGTGCAGCCGGTCAGGGCCATGGCGGCGGCGAGCACCGCCGCCGCGAACACGCGGCGTCGCCCGCCGCGCCGGGCGGTCCCGCCCCGGATCAGCTCGTCCTGGCTAGCTCGCATGCTTCCCTCACAGTCGTGGTCCCGGGTCCCATCGTCCCCTACAGACGCACCGGAACGGTTACCCGTTGCCGGACGTGAACCGAAACACCCCGCCCGTGATGTAACGATTCCGATATCCTGCGGCGCTTTGTCGATCGGAGTGGTCCATCCTCCACCCGCCCGTACGTGGCCGAACGGTCGCCGGCGATGCCGCGTCCGCCCACGTTACGCCTGCTCAGAAGGGCGAACCCTGGCCGCCCTCCGGCACCGGCAGGGCGCTGCCCTCGACGAACTGCGACCAGCTCATGCTCCAAGCCGTCCAGCCGTTGCCCGGCTCCAGCCGCCGCTCCGTGCCCCGCACCGTGATGGGGTCGCCGACAAGCGTCTTGCCGAAGAGCCACCGGCCGTTCGCCATCGAGACGTTGACGCAGCCGTGCGAGACGTTCGCCCGGCCCTGCACCCCCTCCGACCAGGGCGCCGCGTGGATGTACTCGCCGCCCCAGGTGAGCCGCTGCGCGAAGTCGATCTTGGTGACGTACTGGTTGTCGGGATCCGGCTCGTCGCGGGTGTCGAAGACCGTGGACTCCTTCTTCTCCATCACCACCATGGTGCCGCTGGAGGAGGGAGTGCTCTTCTTGCCGAGGCTCACGGGCAGGGTGCGGACCACCGCGCCGTTCTCGTACACCGTCATCTGCTTGGTCGCGTTGTCGACCTTCATCTCGAACGCGCGGCCGATCTTGGCGGTGGCGCTGCGGTCGACGTTGCCGTAGCGGCCGTTGCTCAGCGGGATCCCGGCCAGCGCCAGCCGGACGGTGATCGTGGTGCCCGGCTTCCAGTACTCAGGTGCTCGGTAGTAGGCCTGCGTGCCGTTGTAGAGCCAGTGCCAGGCGCCCGGCTGCGGCGGGTCGGTCTGCACGAACATCCGCTTCTGCACCGCGGCGCGGTCCTTCTTCGGGATGCCCGGCGAGAACTCGGCGACCACCGGCATGGCCACCCCGTACGTCTTGCCGCTGAACATGTAGAGCCCCGAGCCGATCATCGACTTCGGCTTGGCCATCGTGGTGAAGCTGCTGCTGCCCTGCCGGGTCTGGCCGTCCGTGCCGGTGCCCGTGACCGTGGCGGTGTACCTGGTCGCGTACTTCAGCGGGGCCGACGGCACCCACGACGAGCCGTCCCGGCGCAGCCGGCCGGCGACGGTGGCGCCGTCGGCGGCGGTGAGGACGACCTTCGACACCTTGCCGCCACCCGGGATCCGGGCGCTGATCTCGGTGCTGACCGGCCGCTTGTCGGACCCGTCGGCGGGGCTCACCGCCAACGCCGGCAGGGCGGGCTCGCTCGGGTCGCCCGTCGTGTCCGGCGACGTGGTCGGGACCCCGTCGCCCTGCTGCGCGCCGGCCACGAACGCCGGCTTCTTCTGGTCGTCGCCGCACCCGGTCAGTGCCAGCGACGCCGTGAGGACCAGGACGCCCACCATCGCCCCGGTCCGCGCGAACCTGCCCATCCCCACCTCTGTTCTCGCGTGCCTGGCGGACATCGTGCCGCATGAGCGCCCGTGCTCTGCGCCCCTCGGCCGGGGAGCTGCGAACTTTGTGCGCTTTCGCCGGTTAAGCTCGTCCGAAGGGTGGAGCCCGGTATCGGATTGGAACCCGGGTCTGGGGGCGTGCTAAGGTTCTTCCCGTTGTCAGCGAGCGCCGCTAGCTCAACTGGCAGAGCAGCGGACTCTTAATCCGCGGGTTCGGGGTTCGAGTCCCTGGCGGCGCACGACAAGCGAAACTCAGGCCCGGTGCGATGCACCGGGCCTGAGTCTTTTGGCCTCTTGTTCATGCTGGCTCAGGCCGGCGGGTGGTGCTCCGGCCGTAGCCGCCGGCACCCTGGGCCAAAGGGTGGCCGCCCCTGGAAGGGGCCGATCGGCGGCGTGTTACCGTTCCTGCCGTTGCCGACGAGCGCCGCTAGCTCAACTGGCAGAGCAGCGGACTCTTAATCCGCGGGTTCGGGGTTCGAGTCCCTGGCGGCGCACGGTTCGGTCAGGCCCGGTCCTCTCGGACCGGGCCTGACGCATTTCAGGGTCCGGCTCGCCGCCGCCGCACCGCTTGGCTCATGCGAGATCGAGACGCTGTCGATGCCGTCTGCCGCCGGCTTGGGGGGCGTCTGTCGACCCCTGGCCTGACTCACCCCGCTCCGGCACCCGATCGGCGCGATCACGTCCGCCTGCCCCGCACCGTGGGTGCGAGGTGCCTTTGCTCTGCAGCCATTCACGCAGCGGCCCTGGTGGGGACGTGGTGCGTCCGTGGCTGCAGAGCGGCGACCCCTGGGCCTGCGGTGGCGGCAGGCCGTTCCGGTGGTGCCCCCCCGGCACGGGACCGGGGCTGATGTCCGGTTCGTTCGCTGCCAACGCCGCTGGGTGGAACGCTATGTATGTCTCCCGGTGGGGGATACCTACATGACGTGCCCCGACCGAGGTCATCTGGGCCGTATTGTCCGGTTCGCCGTGGTCGGCGGCACTCTGGCGGCGGAATGGTCGGCGGGTGGGCGTCGTTGTATCTGCGTGAACGGCCGAGGAAGGGCGCCCCGCCAGGCGGGGTGGTCGGGCCCGGAATGATGGTGGGCTGCCGGTCGTTGTACATGGTCCCGGCGCGACGAAGAGGCCCCGCCCCGCACGCCGGATCCCCCCAAGACTTCTTTTGAGCGCCTGACGGTGCTTGCGCACACGCCGACCCCCATCGGCGTGGTGCGCCAACCCCCGAATGGAGCTTTCCCCCATGAACACGATGCTGCGGAAGAGCGTTCTCGGTATTGCTGGTCTGGCTTTCACCGGTGGTGTGTTCGCCGGTCCGATCGCCGCTCACGCCGACGCCGCCCCCGTGCAGGGCAGCAAGCCGGTCGCGGTGAGCGTGCAGGGTGACAAGCTGATCCCGCACGGTGTGCAGGGCGCGCAGTCGCACATCGACCTGAACGATGAGCAGCTGGCCAACGCCAAGGCGATCATCGCCGCGACGAAGAAGGCCGGTCTGCCGGAGCGGGCGGCGGTCATCTCGATCGCCACGTCGCTGCAGGAGTCGAAGCTGGAGAACCTGGGTCACCTCGGCGACCGCAACGACCATGACTCGCTGGGCCTGTTCCAGCAGCGCCCGTCCTCGGGTTGGGGCACGCCGGAGCAGATCACCGATCCGGAGTACTCGACGCTGGCGTTCCTGAAGGGTCTGAAGCAGGTTGACGGGTGGCAGGACATGCCGCTGACCGAGGCCGCTCAGACCGTGCAGGTCTCGGCCTACCCGGATGCGTACGCGCAGTGGGAGCAGCAGGCCGCCGACATCGTCGCCCACAACTGGAACAGCTGACACACGCACGAAGGCCGGTACCCCGAGCGGGTGCCGGCCTTCGGTGTTGGACAGGCCACAGTGGAGCAGCGAGGGCTGCTCGGCGGAGGCGGTTACCTGATCGCCCGGCGCCGCCGCACCCGCTTCGTCGCCTGACCGCACGCCAACCGAAGCGCCCCGACCCGCTCCCGCGGGCCGGGGCGCTTTGCCGTCCACTGCTCCCGTGGATCGTCAACCGATGGTTGACGGAGGGCTGCCGTCAACCTATGGTTGACGCATGGAGGAGACAGAGCCGCTGAAGATGAACCACCCGGTACGCCTCGACGACCTGATCGACGGCATCAAGAAGGCGCACACGGACGCCCTCGACCAGCTCGCCGACGCCGTCCTGGTCGCCGACCACCTGGGCGACGTCGCCGACCACCTGATCGGGCACTTCGTCGACCAGGCCCGCCGGTCGGGGGCCTCCTGGACGGAGATCGGCCGCAGCATGGGGGTGAGCAAGCAGGCCGCCCAGAAGCGGTCCGCCGCGAAGGCCGAGACGGCCGCCGCGCTCGACCCGAACGCCGGCTTCGGCCGGTTCACCCCGCGGGCCCGCAACGTCGTGTTGTCCTCACAGGAGGAGGCGCGCGCCGCCGGGAACGCCGAGATAACGCCGGGGCACGTCGCCCTCGGCCTGCTCGCCGAGCCCGAGGGCCTGGCGGCGGCGCTGATCGTGGCTCGGGGCGTACCCCTGGAGCGGCTGCGGGAGGTCGTCACCGCGACCCTGCCGGCGAAGGCCGACCAGGTCCCGGACCTCATCCCCTATGACGCGCGGGCCAAGAAGGTCCTGGAGCTGACCTTCCGGGAGGCGCTGCGGCTGGGCCACAACTACGTCGGCACCGAGCACATCCTGCTGGCCCTGCTCGAGGAGGAGGGCGGCGACGGCGTGCTCACCGGGCTCGGGCTGGAGAAGGCGGCCCTGGAGTCCGCGGTCGAGGGCGCCCTGGCCGAGATCACCCGCAAGCGGGCCTGAACCACACCCGCGCCGCTTCGGGCACGCGCCACGGGGGCGCGTGCCCGGCACGGGCGCGTCAGGCGGTGGGGAAGCCGTAGCGGGCCGCGTGCTCCGGGTCGGCGGGGTCGACCTGGCGGATCCCGGCGTCGGCGAGGCGCTTGTTCACCTCGTCGAGCCGGTCGCGGACCAGCCGGGCCTCCTCCTCGGTGACCCGGCCGCGGTGCGGCTTGCCGGCGTGCTCGATGGTGCCGTAGTCGACCTTCTCGGCGCCGCGCCGGGCCTTGGGCGGCTTGACCCGCTCGGCGGTGCGCAGCAACTGCGCCATGGGCACGTCGGTGGCCATGGCGTCGAACTCGCTGGCGGTCAGCACCACCCGGCGCGGTTCGCCCCCGCCGTGCTTGTCGTGGATCTCCACCACGGCCACGTCCAGCGCGGCGTCGTCGATGCTCTCCACCTCGACCGGGGTGGCGTCGAGTTGCACGGGCCCGGCGACCAGGTCCGGGTGCTCCAGCACGACGACCCTGACCACCTCGTCGTCGGGGCGCAGCACCTGGCCGCTGAAGTCGGAGACGTGGATCGTCTTCTTGCCCATGCGCGGAGCTTCTCCTGTGGTTGGCCGGATTCGGACCACAAGACGCTACAGGACAGGTGTGCGAAAGCTCGGTGCGGAGCGGCCCGGGCGTGTCAGCGGGCGGTGAGGCCGCGCCGGGTGGAGGCGCCGGCGGGCAGCGCGTTCAGCTCCGCCCAGGAGAGCGACCCGCGCCGGGCCCCCCGGTAGTCGGCCTGGGCCGGGAACCGCCCGGCGGCCTCGACGGCCTGCCAGCGCTGCTCGGCGTCCTGCTGGTACCGGTCATTCGGCTGATTCGGCATGACCATTACCGTCCCAGAGAAACTTGTACATGTATGGAAATGAATATGACGCGGGATCGATGCGTCAGGTTCCCGTGGCCGGCAACCGGACCACGAACCGGCAGCCGTCGCTGATGTTCTGGACATCTACCCGCCCGCCGTGCGCCTCAATCAGCCCGCGCACGATGGCCAGCCCCAGACCGCCCGAACCGCCGTCGTCGGCGGCGCGCGGGGTCCGCGCCGGCTCGCCCCGGAACGCCACGTCGAAGACCCGGGGCAGGTCGCGCTCGGGGATCCCGCCGCAGGTGTCCGCGACGGCCAGCCAGGCGGTGTCGGCGTCCCGGCCGGCGTCCACCCGGACGGTGCCGTCATCCGGGGTGTAGCGGATCGCGTTGAGCAGCAGGTTCCCCACCACCCGGGCCAGCTCCGGCTCGCTGGCGGTCACCGTCGGCCAGCCCGACTCGGGGGCGAGGAGCCGGATCCGGCGCGCGGCGGCGAGCGGCGCCGTGCCGGCGAGGGCGTCGGAGACCACGTCGCCGAGCGGCACCGCGGACAGCGACAGCCGTAGCGCGCCCGCGTTGATCCGGGACAGTTCGAACAGGTCGTCGACGAGCCGGGTCATCCGGTCGGTCTCCACCCGGATCCGGCGGTGGTACTCGGCCACCGTCGCCGGGTCGTCCACCACCCCGTCCTCCAGGGCCTCGGCCATCGCCCGCAGCCCGGCGAGCGGGGTGCGCAGATCGTGCGAGACCCAGGCGACCAGGTCGCGGCGTCCCTTCTCGATCCGGCGTTCCCGCTCCCGCGCCTGGTCGGCCCAGACGGCCGCGGCGGCCAGCCGGCGACCGAACAGCCAGCCGACGGCGAGGCTCACCACGGCGGCGGCGGACACCGTGGTCAGCACCACCTCGAGGTCGTGTGGGGAGAGGAACATCGCCTCGGCGACCACCGCCACGCCGGCCGCCACGGCGCCGACCGTCATGGCGAGCAGCACGGAGATGTGCACGGTGATCGACCGGCCGCGCAGCGCCCGCAGCGCCACGGCGCCGGCCAGCCCGACGGCGAGCGCCGCGACCAGGGCCGCCCCGAAAATCAGCGCGAGGTCACGCATCGGCCGGCTCGTACCGGTAGCCGACGCCCCAGACGGTGACGATCCGGCGGGGCGCGGCCGGGTCGGCCTCGATCTTCTCCCGGAGCCGTCGCACGTGCACCGTCACCGTCGACTGGTCGCCGAAGCGCCACCCCCAGACCCGCTCCAGCAGCTCGGCCCGGCGGAACGCCCGCGCCGGGTGCCGCATGAGGTGCGCCAGCAGGTCGAACTCGCGCAGGGTCAGGGTCAGCTCCCGGCCGTGCAGCCGGGCCACCCGGGGGCCGGTCGCCACCTCCAGGCCGCCGTCGGTGAGCAGTTCCGGGGGTACGCCGGTCGGGTCGCCGCCGGCCCGGCGCAGCACCGAGCGGACCCGCAGCACCAGCTCACGGGGGGAGAAGGGCTTGCTCAGGTAGTCGTCCGCGCCCAGTTGCAGGCCGAGGATCCGGTCCGCCTCGTCGCCGCGGGCGGTGAGCATGACGATGGGTACGCCGTCCGGCCGCTCCCGCAGCCGCCGGCAGACCTCCAGCCCGTCCAGCACCGGCAGCATGAGGTCGAGCACGACGAGCTGTGGCGGCTGGCGGGACACGGCGGCCAGCGCGGCGGCCCCGTCCCCGACGTGGCCGACCTCGTAGCCGGCGTGCTCCAGGTAGCGGCAGACCACGTCGGCGACCGTCCGGTCGTCGTCGACCACCAGCACCCGTTGCGCCACGGCGTACCTCCCCGTACCCGGAGGCCAGCGTAGTCACGGGCGGGTGGTCGATCCATTGCCGAGTTCTTACGGCGCCGGGCGGGCGCATCCGGCGCGCCGGACCGGCGCGGCGGGCGTACCGTGATCACGTGCTCGACCGGCGATTGTTCCTGCACCTGGCGACCTGGTTGGGGCAGTGGCCGGCCGGTCCCGGGCTGCACGTGGTCCGGTCGCACCGGCGGGCCCGCCCGGCCTGGGACGGCCGGCTGCGCCCGGCCATCGCGGTCGCCTCACCGGAGTGCGCGCTCCTGTCGGTGCCGCCGGACCGGGCCGCCGCGATCCGGGAGCTGGTCCGGGAGCGGCCCGACGGCAGCCTGCTGCCCGCCCTCCCGGCGGCGGTCGGCACGCCGGAGTTCACCACCCACGCCGGGCAGTTCCGGTGGAGCACCGCCCCGGCGCCGCTGCCGGACGTCGGCGAGTGGGTCGCGCCCACCACGCCCGGGCTGCCGCCGTGGTTGCGGCTGTTCGACCGGGAGGTGCTGGTGGTCCGGGACGCCGACGGGGCGTACCAGGCGGGCGCGGGGATCAAGCGGCACGACGCGTACGGCCACGAGCTGGCGGTGGGCACGGCGCCGGCGGCGCGGGGGCGCGGGCTGGCCCGGCGGCTGGTCGCCCAGGCGGCGCGGCGGGTGCTGGACGAGGGCGCGGTCCCCACCTACCTGCACAACCACGACAACCACGCCTCGGCGCGGGTGGCCGAGGCGGCCGGCTTCCCGGACCGGGGCTGGACCTCGTACGGGGTCTTCCCGCGGTGAGGCGGGCGCGGACCGTGGATCCCGGGCCGGATCCACGGTCCGCGGCCTCTCCCCCCAGGTCCCGACCCTGGTAACGCTATGTGTCCACCGCGTGTCGAGCAAGGGGTGACGGGCCGGTGACCCCTGTCCGGTTACGGACTTGACCTGCGCTTCAGCCGGCCGGGGTGGCCGGGGTGGTCAGTGACGCAACGTGTGGATCAAGGCGACCACCTGGCGCGTCACGGGGCGCAGCACCCGGAGCCGGGACAGCCCCACCAGCCGGTCGACGAGCGGGACCGCGCCGTCGATGAGCTGGCGGGTCTTGGCCTGGCCGGGGGAGCGGTCGTGCACCCAGTAGAGGACCACGCCCATGTAGCCGAGCCAGAGCAGCTCCGGCAGGGGTTCGCGCAGCTCGGCGTCGACCTTGGTGGTCGAGCCCTCCAGCACCTCGCGGAAGAGCGCGACCGACGCCTCCCGCGCGCCGGACGACTCGGCCGAGAACGGGCTGAGCGGCGAGGTGGGCTCGGCCGCCGTCTTGAAGAAGCTGGCGGCGAACGAGTGGTACGGCGTCAGCACGTCCACCCCGGCGTGCAGCACGGCGGCCAGCCGGGCGGCGAGGTCCCGCTCGCGGGCCAGCGCGGGCGCCGCCACCTGCTGGTGTTCGCGCTGGGTGTCCGCGTAGAACTCCTGGATCAGGTGTTCCTTGGAGCCGAAGTAGTAGTAGGCGTTGCCCACCGCCACGCCGGCCTCCTGGGCGATGGCGCGCATGGTGGTGCGCGCGTACCCCCGCTCGCGGAACAGCCGCATGGCGGTGTCCAGGATCAGCTGGCGGGTCTGCTCACCCCGGGCGGTCGCCCCGGTGCTCGGGCCGTCCGCAGCGGTCGTCGGCGCAGTCTGCTCGGTCATCGTCGTCACCGTATCCCGGGTCCGGCCGGGGTTCCCGGACCAGCTCACGTACCGCGGAGGCGGTCGTCACCATCCGCCGGGCCAGCGGCAGCAGGTGCGGGCGGGCCAGCCGCTCGGCCGTCCCGCGGTGGTCGGCCAGGGCCCAGAGGCAGGCGAACCAGGCGCCGTCGCCCGCGTAGACCGCGCCGGTGTCGGCCACCACGGTGAGGTCCCGCAGCGTGGCGTCGTGGTCGAGCCCGGGGAAGCGCCGCCGGGCCTCCGCCGAGCCGGCCGGCACGAACTCCAGGGGTACGAGCTGGGCGCGCGACGCGAGCCACTGCCGGGCGGCCCGGCAGAGCGGGCAGTGCGCGTCGTAGAGGACGGTGAACCCGCGGATCCCACCGGCCCCGTGCCCGGTGGGATCCGTCGGGCGCCCGCCCGGGGCGAGCGTCATCGTGGCGGGACGGGCGGCGTCTGCGCCGGCGTGGGCCCGGCCGGGTTGACCGGTCGGGAACCGCCCTGCGGCGGGAGGTAGCCGACCGGGGCGAGCGGCGGGTGCGCGGCTGCCTGCTGGCGCAGCCGCCCGCGGCGGTAGCGGCCGAGCGCGAACACGTTGAAGAAGTGCAGCGCGCCGAGGACCAGCAGCACGAGGCCCACCTTCATGGAGAGCTGTTCCAGTGCCTGGCTGGTGTCGGCCACCGGGTCGGACTCCTTCATGGCGACCGTGACGTAGCCGAGGTTGAGCAGGTAGAAGCCGACCACCAGCAGGCTGTTGACCGCGTCCGCCAGCCGCTTCTCGGCGAAGACGTCCTCCAAGAACACCAGCCCGTTGCGGGAGAGCGCCCGGGCCACCCAGACGGTCAGCCCGATGCTGACCGTGAGGTAGGCCAGGTACATCCAGACCTTCGCATCCATCCCCGTCGCCTCTCTTGAACGCGTTCAAATCGAAGTCCGGCTCAGCCTACGACAAGATTTGAACGCGTTCAAGAGGGGCGTCCGTCGCGCCGGTCCCGCGCGGCCGGTATGGTCGCGACGGCGTCGACGGAGCGGACGGGTGGGTCATGGAGATCGGTACGCGGGACGCGGGGGCGGGCCGGCTGGTCCTCAGCCCGGTCGGCGACCTCGACATGGCCGGGACGCCGGCGTTCGACCGGGCGCTCGACGGCGTGCTGGACCGGCCGGGCCTGCTGGAGGTCGTGGTCGACCTCGGCGGTGTCGCCTTCCTCGACTCGACCGGGGTGGCCGCCCTGCTGCGCGGCGCCGCGGAGGCGGTCGGCCGCGGCGCCACACTCCGGGTGGCCGATCCTCAGCCCCTGGTCGCCCGGGTGCTGCGGATCACCGCGGTCGACGTCCTGCTCGGCTGGCCGGGCGGACGGGACGACGACGGCACCGCCGTGGAACCCGGCTGGCGCCGCCTCCGCTGAACGCCTCAGGGCTCCATCCGGGCCGCCGCCGCGCCGGACCACTCCACCAGCACCATGCTGGCGTCGTCTTGGGAGGCGGTGCCGCGGTGCGTGGCCACGGCGCGGCTCAGCCGGCGCAGCGTCTCCGCCGCCGGCAGCTCCGAGCCGATGTGCCGCTCGGCCAGATCGGCCAGCCGGGGCAGACCGAACATCTCCCCGGTCGCGTCGCGGGCCTCGGTCACGCCGTCGGTGTAGAGCAGCAGCCGGTCCTCCGGCTCCAGTCGGGCCTCGCCCGGCTCGCCACCGGGCAGGTTCAGTCCGAGCGGCGGGCGCCGGCCGCCGGTCAGGGCCCGCACCGCCCGTCCCCGGCGCAGCAGCACCGGGGCGGGATGGCCGGCGTTGACGTACCGGACCAGCCCGGTGTCGACCTCGACCTCGGCCAGGACGGCGGTCACGAACCGCCCGTCCCGCCACTGGCTGAGCAGGGCCGCGTCGACAGCGGCGACCTGCTCGGCGAGCCCGCCGCCGGTGCGCCGGGCGGCCCGCAGGGCGGCGAGCGCCACCGAGGTGGTCAAGGTCGCGGGCAGCCCGTGCCCGACCCCGTCCAGCACCGCGAGCGCGAGCCGGCCGCCGTCCAGCGCGTAGTCGAACGCGTCCCCGCCCACCTCGTAACAGGGCTCCAGGATCGCGCTGACCACGACCGTGTCGATGGCGAAGGTGAGCGGGGGCAGCTGCTGCCAGAGCAGCTCGGCGGAGACCGCCATGGGCTCGCTGCGGCGGACGCGCTGGAGGCCGTCGCCGTACGAGGACTTGCTGGTCACCAGGTGCCCGACCAGGCCCGCGATCTTCCGGCAGCCGTCCCGGAGCGCGGGATCGTCCGGGTCCGCACCGGCCGGCAGCCGGACCTCCAGCAGGCCGAGCCGCTCGGTGCCGTTGACCACCGGAACCCAGAGCCGGCCGTCCTGCCCGGTGCGCACCCGCACCTCGCTGTAGGCGCGCCCGGGCAGGCTGGTGTCGATCGGCAGTGGATCCGGCAGCGGCCGACCCGGCTCGGGGAGCGGGCGCAGCAGCTCCTGCTCCACGTCCACCACGTACGTGGTGACCGTCACGCCGAGGTCGCGCACCGCCGCGGTCACGGCCGAGGGCACCGCGTCCGGGGGTACCCGGTGGGATCGCTCGGCGAGGTCGGCCAGCGCCCGGTGCCAGGAGTCGGTTGCGCTCATCCGAGACGTGTACCCCGGAACGGGACCCGGCAGACCTCAGCCGGCCAGACCGAGCACCTGCGCCGCCGCGCGGCCGTTGGCGTGGCTGGCGCCGTACGTGGTGACGAAGGCCCGCGCCCCGGTCGGCCGCCACCCGCCCGGCCAGCCCATCTCCACCACGGTCACCGGGTGCGTGGCGGCCAGCGCGTCGACCAGTTCCGGCGCCCCGGGCAGCCGGTGCAGGTGCCGGCCGACCAGCACGATGGGCCGCTCCCCGGCGAGCCGGCGCAGCTCGTCCGGGTCGGTCTCGCCGGCGACCGCGCGGACCTCCTCGACCCCGGCCAGGTGCGGACCCAGCCCCCACGGCACCCGCCCCTCGGCGATGGTGGAGGTGGCGTGCACCTGCACCACCAGCGGCGCGGTGAGGCCGGCGACGTCACCCTCCACGCGCACCGCGCGCAGGGCGGCCGCGTAGCCGAGGCCGTCCGGGGTCCTGGCCGCCGTGCCGCCCGCGACGGCCCAGGCGGCCAGCTCGGCGGCCCGGCCGGCGGCCTCCTCGACCCGGGCCCGGTCCAGCCGGCCGTCGGCGAGGGCGGCCACGATCTCCTCGACGACGTGCGCCACCAGGTCGGCGTCGACCTTCGCGCCGATGCAGAGCAGGTCCGCCCCGGCGGCCAGGGCGCGGACGGCGGCCGGTCCCACCCCGCCGGCGGCCAGCGCGGCGCCCTTCATCTCCAGCGCATCGGTGATCACGGCGCCGGTGAAGCCGTACTCGCGGCGCAGCAGGTCGACCAGGACCGCCCGGCTGAACGTGGCCGGACCGTCACCGGTCAGGGCGGGCACCCGGATGTGCGCGGTCATGACGGCGCGTACGCCGGCGTCGACCACCGCGGCGAACGGCGGCAGGTCGCGCTCGCGCAGCACGGCCGGTGGCACGTCGACGGTGGGCAGTTCGTAGTGGGAGTCGGCGACCGTCGCGCCGTGCCCCGGGAAGTGCTTGGCGCAGGCGGCCACCCCGGCGGACTGGAGGCCGGCGACCGCGGCGGCCGAGTGGGCGGCCACCCGGGCCGGGTCGGCGCCGAACGAGCGGGTGCCGATCACCGGGTTCTCGTCGGCGGTGTTCACGTCGACGGTCGGCGCGAGGTCCAGGTTGATGCCGAGGGCGGCCAGTTCGGCGCCGATCGCCGCGTACACCTGGCGGGTCAGGGTCACGTCGTCGACCGCGCCGAGGGCGGCGTTGCCCGGGTACGGGCTGCCCGTGGCGTGTGCCAGCCGGGTGACGTCACCGCCCTCCTCGTCGATCGCGATGAGCACGTCCGGTCGGCCGGCGCGCAGCGCCGCGGTGGTCGCCGCCACCTGGGCCGGGTCGTGGATGTTGGTGCCGAACAGGGTGTGCCCGGCGAGCCCGTCGGCGAGCAGGTCGACCGCCCAGTCGGGCGGGACCGGGCCGGGGTACGCCGCCAGCAGCGTGCCCAGCGCGAGCCGACGGAGTCCTGGATCCAACCCCACGAGTAGCCCCTTTCCCTGCCGGGTCGTCCGACGACCCCGGATCGGGGCGGCCGATACGCTAACGGACACCCCTCGGCAGGCGTTTTGTGGTTAGCAAACTTTACTGAAAATAGAGGACGTGGCATGAGTGCGACCCGGCTGCCCGGCACCCCCCGACTGTTGCGGGCGCTCAACGATCGCGCGGCGCTGGAGCTGCTGCTCGAGCAGGGGCCACTGACCCGGGCGCGGATCGGCGAGCTGACCGGGCTCTCCAAGGTCACCGCGTCCCAGCTGGTCGAACGGCTGGAGGAGCGCGGCCTGGTCGCCCGGGTCGGTGAGCAGGCCGGCGGGCGGGGCCCGAACGCCCAGCTCTACGCGGTCCGCCCGGGCAGCGCGTACGTCGTCGGCGTGGACGTCGGGGCCGAGCGCGTGGTGGCCGCCTGCGCCGACATCACCGGCGCGGTGGTGGGCCGGGTCGAGCAGTCCACGAAGGACACCGACGACCCGGTGGGCGTGGTGCACAACGCGGTGGTCCAGGCGGCCAGCAGCGCCGGCGCGGAGCTGTCCAGCGTGCGGCGGATCGTGCTGGGCACCCCGGGTCTCGTCGACCCGGGCACCGGCGACATCACCTTCGCGTTCAACCTGCCGCGCTGGCACAGCGGCCTGCTCGCCGCGCTCCGCGAGGACCTGCACACCCCGGTGGTCTTCGAGAACGACGTGAACCTGGCCGCCGTGGCCGAGGCCCAGTCCGGCGCGGCGCAGGGGACGGCGGACTTCGTGCTGGTGTGGGTGGACGCCGGTGTCGGCCTGGCGATCATGCTGGGCGGGCGGCTGCACCACGGCAGCAGCGGCGCGGCCGGCGAGATCGGCTACCTGCCGGTGCCCGGCGTGCCCATCCCGCGCGACGTGTCGAAGCGGGCCAAGCCGGCGTTCCAGCAGCTCGCCGGGGCCGACGCGGTCCGCGCGGTGGCCGCCGAGCACGGCTTCGCCGCGGCCGGCGCGGCCGACGCGGTGCGCGCCGCCATCGCCGCCGGCACCGAGGGCGGTCCGATGCTGGACGAACTCGCCCGCCGGCTGGCGCTCGGCGTGGCGAGCACCTGTGTGGTGCTCGACCCGCCGCTCGTGGTGCTGGCCGGCGAGGTGGGGCAGGCCGGCGGGGCGGCGCTTGCCGAGCGGGTGCAGCACGAGGTCGCCGCCATCACCCTGGTCCGGCCGCGGGTGGTGAGCACCGGGCTGACCGAGGAGCCGATCCTGCGCGGCGCGCTGCGTACCGCCCTGGACGCGGTGCGCGACGAGGTGTTCGGCTCGACGGTCGGCTGACCGCCGGCCCGTCGTCGCCCGCGCCGCCATGTGAAGGAATTCTTCACGATGCCGCGAGCGACTGCAAGGAGTTGCCGGTGCGGCCCCTGGTCGGGGCCGCACCGGCGCGACTCAGATCAGGTCGCGGCGGCGGAACACCGCGAAGGCCGCCACGACCAGGGCCGCGGTCAGGCCGAGCAGGACCACCAGCCCCGGCGCCCAGCCCAGCGTGTAGAAGCCGTCGCAGAAGCCGCCGATGCCGTCGTCGCAGGCGCTGCCGTCCCAGAACCGGGCCTCGCCGCTCAGCCAGGCGGCCAGGTAGCTGGAGAGCATGAACCGCTCCGGGCGGGTCACCTCCAGGATCTGGAACACCAGCCGCGCGCCGAGCTCCCACACCACGAGGTAGGCGGCCACCGTGCCGAGCGCCGCCGACGTGTGCCGGCCCAGCGTGGCCACGGCGAAGCCGAGCGCCGCGGCCAGCAGCACCAGCACCAGGCCGCGCCCCCAGACGACGCCGAGCGACGACCAGAACTCGCCGCCCATCCGGCCGGCCAGCCCGGACGCCTCGCCGATCAGCCAGAACACCCCCAGGTACGCCACCGAGGCGAGCGCGGAGAGCCCGAGCAGCCCGCCGAGCAGCGTGCCCAGCTTGGCGCCGAGCACGGCGATCCGGCGCGGCCGCCAGAGCAGCAGGTTGACCACGCCGCCCGAGTTCAGGTCGGCGCCGATGTAGGAGGCGCCGACCAGGAACCCGAACATGGCCAGGAAGGCGATCAGGAAGTAGAGCAGCGGCTCGGCCTCGTTGGCGAAGACGAACACCCCGCTGAGGTAGTCGGAGGCGGCCGGCAGCTTCTCCATCCGCGCCGGGTCGATCTGCGCGCAGTCCCGGGGCAGGTAGTCGTTCTCGTCGGGCGTCAACGTGCCCGCCTTGATCCGCAGGCAGCGGTCGTGCGCCAGCTCCAGGTTGCGCACCTCGTCGGCGGCCTGCGCCTGGGCCCGGCTCAGCTCCACGGGCGTGGGCCGGTGCGAACCGGCCAGCGTCGTCGCCACGGTCACCGCGAAGGCGACCACCAGCAGCAGCACCATGAGCTGCACGAAACGGCGGGCGGCCAGCCGCTCCAGCTCGGCACGGACCAGGTTCACGCGTCCACCTCCCGGCTCTCCCGGACGTCCAGGTCGATCACTCCGTCACTCGGCGGGGCCCCGTCCACCTGGCGGGGCAGCGCCGGGTGCGGGTGGTCGCCGGTCAGCTCCAGGAAGACGCTCTCCAGGTCCGGCCGGAGCGGGACCAGCTCGCGCACCCAGAGGCCCTGCTCGCCCAGCGTGCGGCTGATCAGCTCGGGGTCGACGACGCCGGTCACCACCAGGTGCTCCGGGTACGCGGTCACCGACAGGCCGGCGCGGCCGAGCAGCTCCACGGCCCGCTCGGGCTCGGCCACCCGGACCTGCCACTGGTGCTGGTCGAAGCCGGCCAGCACATGCTCCACCGGCCCGTACGCGACCCGCCGGCCCCGGCTGATGATCGTCACGTGGTCGCAGATGAGCTGGATCTCGGCCAGGATGTGGCTGGAGAGCAGCACTGTCACCCCGGCCGCGGCGAGCGACCGCATGAGGTCGCGCATCTCCCGGATGCCCGCCGGGTCCAGGCCGTTCGCCGGCTCGTCCAGGATCAGCAGCTCCGGGTCCTTGAGCAGCGCCGAGGCGACCGCCAGCCGCTGCTTCATGCCCAGCGAGTAGCCCTTCACCCGCTCGTCGCCCCGCTCCCGCAGGCCGACCTGCTCCAGCACCTCGTCGACCCGGGTGGTGGGCACGCCGCCGGCCAGCGCCAGCAGCCGCAGCGTCTTGTGGGCGGTGAAGTTGCCGAAGAACTGCGGGCTCTCCACGATCGCGCCGACCCGCCCGGCCACCTCGGACAGCCGCTCCGGGGAATCGGCCCCGAGCACGCGCATCCGGCCCGCGTCGGCCCGGACCAGCCCGAGCAGGGCGCGCAGCGTGGTGGTCTTTCCCGAGCCGTTCGGCCCGAGGAAACCGTGCACCTGCCCGCTCTCGACCAGCAGGTCGAAGCCGTCGACGGCGACCCGGCGCCCCTGGCGCAGGGTGTGGAACGTCTTGCGGAGACCGGCGATCTCGATGACCGCGCTCATCCGCACGCCTCCCGGCAGCGGTGGGGCATGAGGCGTCCTCCCGGAGTGGTGACCAACGACACGGCGCCCCACCCTATGGCCGCGACGACGCCCGTGGGGGGCACCGGGCCGGCTGCGTGGTTGGATGGGAGCCGTGACTGGTGACCTGATCCCCGGCGCCGCCGGCGCCCCCGCCCCCGCACCCGTGGACGCGGATCTGGTGGTCAGCCTCGACGGCGTCGGCGTCAAGCGTTCCGGCAGCGCGCTGCTCCAGGACGTCGACTGGCGGGTCGAGCTGGACGAACGGTGGGTGGTGCTCGGCCCGAACGGCGCCGGCAAGACCACCCTGCTCAACCTGGCCGCCGGCCGGCTGCACCCGACCACCGGCGTGGCGCACGTGCTCGGCGAGCGGATTGGTCGCACCGACGTCAACGAGCTGCGCACCCGGATCGGCCTCTCCACCGCCACGCTCGCCGAGCGGATCCCCGCCGACGAGCGGGTCACCGACGTCGTGGTGACCGCGGCCTGGTCGGTGGTCGGTCGCTGGCGGGAGAGCTACGACCGCACGGACGAGTCCCGGGCCCGCGCGCTGCTCGGCCAGCTCGGCGTCGCCCACCTCGCCGAGCGGACGTACGGCACGCTCTCCGAGGGCGAGCGCAAGCGGGTCCAGATCGCCCGGGCCCTCATGACCGACCCGGAGCTGCTGCTGCTCGACGAGCCGGCCGCCGGGCTCGACCTGGGCGGCCGGGAGGACCTGGTCGCCCGGCTCGCCGAGCTGGCGTACGACCCGGACGCCCCGGCCATGGTGCTGGTCACCCACCACGTCGAGGAGATCCCGCCGGGCTTCACCCACGCGCTGCTGCTGCGCGAGGGCGGCATCGTGGCGCAGGGTCTGCTCGCCGAGACCCTCACGGCCGACAACCTGTCGAAGACGTTCGGCCTGCCGCTTGTCGTGTCGCGGGCCGGCGAGCGCTGGACCGCGCGCGCCGCCTGATCCCGACGGGAGACGACGCCGTGCAGCAGACCCGGGTCGCCGTGGTGGGCAGCGCGAACATGGACCTGGTGGGCACCGCCGCGGCGCTGCCCCGGCCGGGGGAGACCGTGCTCGGCAGCGACTTCGTCATGCTGCCCGGCGGCAAGGGCGCCAACCAGGCCGTCGCCGCCGTGCGCGCCGGCGCCTCCTGCGTCTTCCTCGGCGCGATCGGCTCGGACGCCTTCGGGGTCACCCTCCGCGCCCGGATCACGGCGGCCGGCGTCGACACCGCCCACCTCCGGGTGGTGTACGGCGCCTCCGGCGTCGCCCTGGTCATGGTGGGCGGCGCGGGGGAGAACGCCATCCTCGTCACGCCCGGCGCCAACGAGGCGTTCACCGGCCTCACCGAGGACGAGCTGGCCGCCGTACGCGAGGCGGACGTGCTTGTCGCGCAGCTGGAGGTGCCGGTCGAGACGGTGACCGCGGCGGCGCTGGCGGCCCGGTCGGCCGGCACCCGGGTGGTGCTCAACGCGGCGCCCGCCCGGCCGGTGCCGGCGGAGCTGCTGGCCGCGGTCGACCTGCTGGTGGTCAACGAGACGGAGGCGCACGCGCTCACCGGCCGGGCCGCCGACGAGCCGACGGCGCTGCTCGACCTGGTGCCCCGCGCGGTGCTGACCCTCGGCGGCCACGGCGCCTGGTACGTCGAGCGCGACCGGCCGGCCGTGCACGTGCCGGCCGTGAAGGTGGACGTGGTCGACTCCACGGCCGCCGGTGACGCCTTCACGGCCGCCCTCGCGGTGGCCTGGGGCGAGGGGCGGGAACTGGTCGAGGCGGTGCACTGGGCGGCGGCGGCCGGGGCGGCCTGCGTCCGCAAGCTGGGCGCCTCGGTGGCGCTGCCCCGCCGGGTGGAGATCGACGAGCTGTTCAGCCGGCCGGCCTGACCTCAGGCGGCGCCGGCCCGGAACGCCCGCCGGTACGCCGACGGCGATGTCCGCATGGCCCGGCCGAAGTGGTGCCGGTAGGTGACCGGGCTGTCGAAGCCGACCGCCGCCGCGATCTCGGCCACCGGAGCGTCGGTCGTCTCCAGCAGGGCCAGGCTGGCCCGTACCCGCTGGTCGATGAGCCAGCGGATCGGGCTGGTGCCGGTGGCCCGGGCGAAGTGCCGTAGGTAGCTGCGGGTCGACAGGTGCGCCTGCCGGGCCAGCGCCGCGACGGTCAGCGGCTCGGCCAGGTGGCGGACCGCCCAGGCCAGGCTCGCGGCGATCCGGTCGTCGTCCGGGTCCACACTCACCGGCGCCTCGATGAACTGCGCCTGCCCGCCGTCGCGGTGCGGCGGGATCACCAGCCGGCGGGCCACCGCGTTGGCCACGGCCGCGCCGAAGTCCCGCCGGACCACGTGCACGCAGAGGTCCAGCCCGGCGGCGCTGCCCGCGCTGGTGAGGATGTCGCCGTCGTCCAGGTAGAGCACGTCCGGGTCGACAGTGACCGCCGGGTGGCGGCGGGCCAGCAGGTCCGCGTACCGCCAGTGGGTGGTGGCCCGCCGGCCGTCGAGGAGGCCGGCGCCGGCCAGGGCGAAGGCGCCGGAGCAGATCGACATGAGCCGGGCGCCCCGGCGGTGCGCGCGGCGCAGCGCGGCCGCCAGCTCCGGCGACGGGTCGGCTGTCACGTCCGGCACCCCGGGCAGGATCACCGTGCCGGCCGCGGCGAGGGTGTCCAGGCCGTACGGGGTGTGCAGGGCGGCCCCGCCGACGACCGGCACCGGGCCGGGGCGCTCCGCGCAGACGGTGAGCCGGTACCAGTCGACCTCCAGCTCGGGCCGGGGCAGCCCGAACACCTCGGTCACGATGCCGGTCTCGAAGACCGACATCCCCGGGTACGCGAGCACCGCCACGGTCCGGTCGACGGAGGTCATGGCGGGATGTTAGCGAAGGACGGCGATCACGCCACTCCCGCCGGTGTCCCCGCGGGCCGCAGGATCGGCACATGACCTTCTCCGTGCCGCCGGCCGACCCGGCGACCGCCGCCGCCCACTTCCGCGCCCGACTCAGCTTCGAGACCGACGTCAGCGACGTGCACGCCGCCCTGGAGGCGGGCACGCCCGGACTGGTGGTGGTCGACTCGCGGGGCGACGCCGCGTGGCGGCAGGGCCACCTGCCGGGCGCCCTGCACCTGCCCACCGCCGAGATCGCCGCCCGCGGCGCCGAACTCGTGCCGGCCGGGTCGACGGTGGTGACGTACTGCTGGGGGCCGGGCTGCAACGGCGCCACCCGGGCGGCGCTGGAGTTCGCCCGGCTCGGCCGGCCCGTGAAGGAGATGATCGGCGGCTTCGAGTACTGGGCCCGGGAGGGGCTGCCGGTGGTCACGCCGACCGGCACGGTGCGCCGCCGGGTGGACGAGCTGACCGCGCCCCGGTCGGCGGTCGCCTGCGACTGCTGACCGTCAGTCGACGGGCTCGTCGGTCAGGCGCTCGCCCCGACGGCGCAGCATGCCCAGCCCGGGGATGCCGGCCACGGCCAGCTTGAGGTCGCGGGTGACGTCCAGCAGGTCGTGCAGGTCCGGGCCGACCCGGTCCAGGGTGGCCAGGATCGGCAGCACGTCCGAGGTGAGGTGCTCCTTCAGCTTCGGCAGCTCGTCGACAAGCCGGATCGCGGCGGTCACCTCCTCCGGGCTGAGCTGCTCGATGAACCGGCTCGCCATGGGCGCGGCCCGGCGCAGCGCCGGCTCGTACGCCTCCAGCAGCTCGGCCGCGGTGCCGGCCGCCTCCCCGGCCGCGACCACCGTGCCGGCGGCCCGGGTGGCCACCGCGTCGGCCTCGGCGACCACGGTGGCCGCCGCCCGGGAGACCCGGTCGGCCTCGCCCACCACGACGGCGGCGGCCGTGGCGACCTCGGTGGCGGTCTCGATCGCCTCGGTGGCGGCGGCGCTGATCACGCCGACCTCCCGGACCGCCGCCTCGGCGTCGTCCAGCACCCGGTCCGTGCGGTCCAGGGTGCCCTCGATCCGGTCGACCACCCCGTTGATCCGCCGCAGCAGCGTCTCCACCTCGTCGAGCACCGCGAAGGCGCGGGCCGGCACGGCGGCGAACGCGGCGGCCGAGCCGAACGCCTGGTCCAGGGCGGAACGGGTGAGCCCGACGACGGCGCCGGGACGGGGGAGGGGAATCGCCATGCCACCCAGTGTGCGTCCCGCCGGCCAGGACCGCCGGGTGGTGGCGGGGCGGCCACCGTCACACCCGGGCCGTCAGCGGCGGTCGCCCTGCTGTTCGACCGCGCGCTGCACGGCCCGGTAGATCTGCCCGAACCGGAGCGCGTCGGGGGTACGCAGCAGCAACTCCTCCCGCCCGTGGTGCTGCACCCACAGCTCGTGCACCCGGTTGCCCCGCTCATACGAGCGGTCCAGCCAGCCGAGCGGCACCTCCAGGAACGGGGTGAGGGCCAGCCCGACCACCACGAACGCCGCCACGATGATCAGCGCCAGCTTCCAGTCGCCCCGGTCCTGCGCCGCCCAGGCCAGCGAGAGCACGCAGACCAGCGCCACGAGCGGCGGCAGCGACAGCAGCAGGACCAGCACCCCACGCCCCAGGACCCGGCCCCGGACCGCCAGGGTGGTGGCGCCGCGGGCGTGCCAGACGTACGTGACGTCGGCGAGCGCGACGACGTGCCCGCCCGCGTGGATGGCCTCGGAGGTGACCTGTACCGCGTCGTCCCGGTAATAGAGGGTCATCACTCAGCCTAACCACCCGCGGTCCAGAGGGGACGGTGCGGAGAGCGCCGCCGGGGTAGCGTCGCCGCATGGCGGACCGGAGCGGAATCGAGGCGGGCACCGAGCAGGAGCGCAACGTCGAGGTGGTCCGGCGCTACCTGCGGACCTTCCTCACCAAGGACCTGGCCGAGCTGGCCGAGGTGGTCGCCGAGGACGTGGAGATCTACGGTTCCGGCACGGCGGTGCGCGGCCGGCGGTACCCGGAGGCGGCCGTCTCCTCGCCGGGCCTGACCGTGCTCGACCAGCAGATACTGGAGATCTTCGCGGCCGAAGACCGGGTGGTGGTGTCGATGGCGCAGACCTACCGGCGGGACGCGACCGGCGCGACCACGGTGCAGAGCGCCTGCAAGATGTACCGGCTGGCCGGCGGCCGGATCGTCCAGTTCTGGGGCGAGCAGGACACCTACGGCCTGCTGCGCGGCCTCGGGTTGCTGCCCGACGAGCCGATCGCCTTCTGAGCGGCGGGCGCGCTCTCCATCGCGCGCTGCACCGCCCGGTAGATCTGGCCGAAGCGCAGCGCGTCGCCGGTGTGCAGCAGCCGCACGGGCTGGCCCCGCCAGCGCGCCCACATCTCCCACTCCCGGCTGCCCCGGGCGTACGACCGGTCGAGGTGTTCGAAGAGCACGTCGGCGAGCGGCCCGACGCCGAGGCCGACCAGCACGGACGCGCCGACGATGGCGATCGTGACCACGGCGGAGCGGTGCAGCCAGACCGCCAGCCCGATGCCGAGCACGGCGGCCACCAGCGGGCCGGCGAGGGCCGCACCGATCGCGCCCCGGCCGGCGAGCACCCGCCAGGAGCGGTTGCCCCGGCGGTGCCACACCATGCCCAGTTCGGCGAGGGGATAGGTGCGCCCGTCGACGCGGACGGCGGTGGAGGTGACCCGGACCGCGCGGTCGTCGTAGTAGGTGATCATGGCCTCACTCCCGGTGCGACCTGGGGCCGTCGACACCACACTGTCTACCCCAACGACACTGGTCGTAAGGTTGGCACGCGACTTCGACGAGGAAGTGAGGGCAGCGTGGGCGAGTTCGTCAGGCTGGAAGTGAAGGACGGCATCGGCACCATCCGGCTGGAGCGGCCGCCGATGAACGCGCTGAACACCCAGGTGCAGGAGGAGTTGCGCGCCGCCGCGGCGGCCACCGCCGACCCGGAGGTCCGGGCGGTCATCGTGTACGGCGGGGAGAAGGTCTTCGCCGCCGGCGCGGACATCAAGGAGATGGCGGACATGTCCTACGTGGACATGGCCGACCGGGCCGCCGACCTGTCGAGCGCGCTGGGCGCGATCGCCCGCATCCCCAAGCCGGTGGTCGCCGCGATCACCGGGTACGCCCTCGGTGGCGGCTGCGAGCTGGCCCTGGCCTGCGACTGGCGGATCGTGGCCGAGGACGCCAAGCTCGGCCAGCCGGAGATCAAGCTCGGCATCATCCCGGGCGCCGGCGGCACCCAGCGGCTGGCCCGCCTGGTCGGCCCGGCCCGCGCCAAGGACCTGATCATGACGGGTCGGATGGTCGACGCCGAGGAGGCGCTGCGGATCGGCCTGGCCGACCGGGTGGTCCCGGCCGCCGAGGTCTACGAGGCCGCCGTCGCCTACGTGAAGCCGTACCTGACCGGCCCGGTGCAGGCCCTGCGGGCGGCCAAGCTGGCCGTCGACGGGGGCCTCGACATGGACCTCAACTCCGGCCTGGCCTGGGAGAGCCAGCTCTTCGCGGCGCTGTTCGCCACCGACGACCGGCGCGAGGGCATGGCGGCGTTCGTGGAGAAGCGCAAGCCGGGCTTCACCGGCCGCTGAACCGCCGGTCCGGGTCGGCGGCCCACCCGCCGCCGACCCGAGAACGGTTCACATCCCGCCTACCGGCCAGTAGCGTGTGACTCCGGTCATGACGAAGGGAAGTGGCGATGACGGAACGGGTCGAGGGGCACGGCGGCGAACTGGCCCTCGCGGCGCTGCGCGCGCACGGCGTACGGGAGATGTTCACCCTCTCCGGCGGGCACGTCTTCCCGCTCTACGACGCCGCGCACAAGACCGGCTTCCCGATCTACGACGTCCGGCACGAGCAGTCCGCCGTGTTCGCCGCGGAGGCGGTGGCGAAGCTCCAGCGCCGCCCCGGCCTGGCCGTGCTCACCGCCGGCCCCGGTGTCACCAACGGCGTCTCCGGCCTGACCAGCGCGTTCTTCAACGCCTCACCGGTGCTGGTGCTGGGCGGGCGGGCCCCGCAGTTCCGCTGGGGCTCCGGCAGCCTCCAGGAGATGGACCACCTGCCGCTGGTCGCCCCGGTCACCAAGCACGCCGAGACCGTGTTCGGCGCCGACGACATCCCGCGCGCGGTCACCGCGGCGCTCACCGCCGCGCTCACCCCGCACCGCGGCCCGGCCTTCCTCGACTTCCCCCTGGAGGCCGTCTTCTCGGTCGGCGAGGCCGACCTGCCCACGGTCACCCCGCCGGCGCCGATCGAGGCCGACCCCGACGAGGTCGCGAAGGCCGCCGCCCTGATCGCCGGCGCGTCCCGGCCGGTGATCATCGCCGGCTCCGACGTGTACGCGGGCGACGCCGTGGAGGCGCTTCGGGCCGCCGCCGAATCCCTCCAGGCGCCGGTCTTCACCAACGGCATGGGCCGGGGCGCGCTGCCGCCGGAGCACCCGCTCGCCTTCGCCAAGGCCCGCCGGGTCGCGCTCAAGGGCGCCGACGTGGTCGTGGTCGTCGGCACCCCGCTCGACTTCCGGCTCGCGTTCGGCGACTTCGGCGACGCGCGGGTCGTGCACGTGGTGGACGCGCCCAGCCAGCGCGCCGGGCACGTCCAGCCGGCCGCCGCCCCCGCCGGCGACCTGCGGCTGATCCTCACCGCGTTCGCCGAGCACCCCGGCGACCGGGCCGACCACGCCGACTGGATCGCCCAGCTCCGCACCGCCGAGGACGCCGCGAAGGCCCGCGACGCGGAGGAGATGGCCGCCGAGACCGACCCGATCCGCCCGGCCCGGGTCTACGGCGAGCTGCGCAAGGTGCTCGCCCCGGACGCCATCACGATCGGCGACGGCGGCGACTTCGTCTCGTACGCCGGCAGGTACCTGGAGCCCGCCCAGCCCGGCACCTGGCTCGACCCCGGCCCGTACGGCTGCCTGGGCACCGGCATGGGCTACGCCATGGGCGCCCGGGTCAGCCACCCCGACCGGCAGATCTGCGTGCTCATGGGCGACGGCGCGGCCGGCTTCTCCCTGATGGACGTGGAGTCCCTGGCCCGCCAGCGGCTCCCCGTCGTGATCGTGGTCGGCAACAACGGCATCTGGGGCCTGGAGAAGCACCCCATGCGGGCCATGTACGGCTACGACGTGGCCGCCGACCTCCAGCCCGGGCTGCGCTACGACAGGGTGGTCGAGGCGCTCGGCGGCGCCGGCGAGACGGTGGAGAAGGCCGCCGACCTCGGCCCGGCCCTGTCCCGCGCCTTCGACGCCGGCGTGCCGTACCTGGTCAACGTGCTGACCGACCCGGCCGACGCGTACCCCCGCTCGTCGAACCTGGCCTGACCTCGACACCGCGACCGCCGTCGCCCGGGTGACCGGCGACGGCGGTCGCGCCGTTCTGCCCGGAGGTTAAATCAGCGGTCTGTCAGCGCCTGTCGCCGTAACGTCAGCGCCGTCGCTCAAGGTGGGGTGACCAGCGAGAACGACGGGAGTTCCGATGACGTACGCGATCCGCGCGGAAGGTCTGGTGCGCCGCTTCGGCGCCACCACCGCGCTGGCCGGGGTCGACCTGGCCGTCCCCACCGGGACGGTGTTCGGGCTGCTCGGGCCGAACGGGGCGGGCAAGACCACCGCGGTCCGGGTGTTGGCCACCCTGCTCGCCGCCGACGAGGGGCACGCCACGGTCGGCGGCTACGACGTCCGCCGCGACGCCCACCGGGTGCGCCAGCTGATCGGCCTCACCGGTCAGTACGCCTCGGTCGACGAGAACCTGACCGGCACCGAGAACCTGCTGCTCATCGGCCGGCTGCTCGGGCTGTCCCGGTCCGACGCCCGGGCGCGGGCCCGGGCGCTGCTGGCCGACTTCCAGCTCAGCGACGCGGCCGAGCGGGCCGCCAAGACCTACTCCGGCGGCATGCGCCGCCGGCTCGACCTGGCCGCCAGCCTGGTCGGCCGCCCGCAGGTGCTCTTCCTCGACGAGCCGACCACGGGGCTCGACCCCCGCAGCCGCAACGAGCTGTGGGACGTCGTCCGCACCCTGGTCGCCGACGGGGTGACAGTGCTGCTCACCACCCAGTACCTGGAGGAGGCCGACCAGCTCGCCGGCGAGATCGCGGTGGTAGACCACGGCCGGGTGATCGCCCAGGGCACCCCGGAGGAGCTGAAGGCGAAGGTGGGCGGGCAGGTGCTCGCCGTCCGGCCGGCGGACCCGGCCGACCTGCCGACGGTGCTCGCCGTCACCGGCGACGTGACCCGGGCCACCCCGGAGGTGGCGAACCAGACCGTCACCGTCGGCGTCAGCGACCCGGAGGTGCTGCCGACGGTGGTCCGCCGCCTCGACGACGCCGGGGTACGCGTGGCCGAACTGGCCCTGCGCGGCTCCAGCCTCGACGAGGTCTTCCTCTCCCTCACCGGCCACCGGGCCGAGGAGGCCACCCCCACCCTGGAAGGGAGCCCGGCATGACCACGTTCACCGCCACCGCGTCCCCGGTCGCCCCGGCCCGCCGGCCCGGCTTCCTCGCCGGCCTGCGGCACACCCTCACCCTGGCCTGGCGCAGCCTGGTGCAGATCAAGCACAACCCGATGGAGCTGCTCGACCTGAGCGTCCAGCCGGTCATGTTCGTGCTGCTCTTCACGTACGTCTTCGGCACCGCGATCTCCGGCTCGCCCGGGACGTACCTGAAGTTCGCGCTGCCCGGCATCATCGTGCAGACCGCGCTCTTCGCCACCATGACCACCGGGTTCGGTCTCAACCAGGACCTCACCAAGGGAGTCTTCGACCGGCTCCGCGCCCTGCCGGTGGCGCGGTGGGCGCCGCTGGCCGGCCGGATCGTCGCCGACACGGTCAAGCAGGCCTGGTCCCTGGCGCTGCTGCTCGGGATCGGCATGATCCTCGGTTTCCGGCTCGGTAACGGCGTGGCGGGGCTGCTCGGCGCGCTGGTCCTGCTGCTCGTCTTCTCGCTGGCCGCCTCGTGGATCTCGGTGCTGGTCGGTGTGCTGGTCAGCGAGCCGGACAAGGTGCAGATCTTCGGCTTCACGGTGATCTTCCCGCTGACCTTCACGAGCAACGTCTTCGTGCCGACCGACCAGATGCCGAGCTGGTTGCAGCACTGGGTGAACGTCAACCCGGTGACGATCCTGGCCGACGCGCTGCGCGGCCTCCTGGTCGGCGGGCCGGTCGCCGGGCCGGTCGGGCAGTCGCTGCTCTGGGCCGCCGGGATCCTGCTGGTGTTCGCCCCGCTGTCGGTGCGCGCGCTCAGCCGTCGAGTGTGACGGCCACCGCCTCGGCGGCGGTCTCCCAGCGGTAGCCCAGCCCGCCCGCGTACGCCTCGGCGAAGCCCGCCTCACCGAGCGCGTCGCGGGCGGCCGCCTCCACCCGGGCGCGGTCCAGCACCGCGTGGTCGGGACCGCCCCGGATTCCGGTCGCCGCCCCCAGCAGCCGGGCGGCGGCGGCCGGGCGGTCGAGCCGCAGCGCCAGGTCGGCGTAGCCGACCAGCACCGCCGCGACCACGGGGGCGTCGTGCGAGCCGACGGCCAGCTTCAGGGCCTGGTCGTGCCCGGCCCGGGCGGAGACCAGGTCGCCGTCCGCGGCGTCGAGCACGGCCAGGGTGGAGGCGTTGAGCGCCCGCCACTGCGGGGCGATCGACCGATCGCCCACCAGCCGGGCGCCCTCCGCGAGGCAGGCCCGCGCCCCGGCCCGGTCGCCCTCCGCGCGCAGCAGCTCCGCCTTGCCGTACGCGAGGGCCGCCCGCGTCTCGTCCGACCCCGAGATGTCGGCCTCGTGCACCGCCCGGTCCAGTTCCGCCCACGCCCGGTCCCGGTCGCCGCGCCGCCACAGGTTGTGCGCCAGCCGCAGCCGCATCTCCGGCACGTCCTCGCGGACGCCCAGCTCCTCGAAGTAGGTCATGGCCTCCTCGTGGTAGGGCGTGGCCTCGGCGGCCTGGCCGCGCCGGTCGAGCAGGTCGGCCAGCGAGGTGAGGCTGAACGACATGCCCCACCGGTCGCCGGCCCCGCGGTAGTGCGCCAGCCCGGCCCGCAGATCGGCCTCCGCGTCGGAGTCCGGCAGGCCCGCGTTGAGCAGGGCGTGCGCCCGGAGCAGCCGGGCGATCCCGGCCACCCACGGATCGGGGTCGTCGAACAGGGGTGCCACGGCCGCCATGGCCGGCGGCTGGAAGTTCCCGGCGAACGCCGCCGTGATCGGCCCGGCGAGGCGCAGCAGGGGGTGTTCGTGCTCCCGCCCGCGGGACAGCTCCGCGGCGCGGTCCAGCCACTCCCGGCTCATCGCGATGGTGTCGGGGCGGGTGGCGGCCAGGTTCAGCGCGGCGGTGGCGAGGGCGATGGCGGTGGGGGCGGGCGGCGCGCCGGCCAGCCCGGGCAGCGCGAGCACCTGGCCGGCCAGGTCGGCGCCCTCGGCACGCTGGCCGGTGAGCCACCAGTACCAGCCGAGCGCGGCGGCGTACCGGACGGCGGTGGGGGCGTCGCCGACGGCGATCGCGTGGCGCAGCCCGGAGTGCAGGTTGTCCTGGTCGGCCGAGAGTCGGCGCAGCCAGTCCAGTTGTGCCGCGCCGCGCAGCTCCGGCTCGGCCGTCTCGGCCAGGGCCAGGAACTCGGCGGCGTGCGCCCGCCGGACCGCGTCCGCCTCGCCGGCCTCGGCCAGCCGGTCCAGGCCGTACTCGCGGATGGTCTCCAGCATCCGGTAGCGCGGCTCGCCCGTGCCGCCCGCCACGACCAGCGACTTGTCGACCAGCGCGGACAGCCCGTCGAGTACGTCCGCGACCGCTCCGTCGCCGCACACCCGTTCGGCCGCCTCCAGGGTGGCGCCGCCCGCGAAGACGGCCAGCCGCCGCCAGAGCGCGCGCTCGGTGTCGTCGAGCAGGTCCCAGCTCCAGTCGACCACGGCCCGGAGCGTCTGGTGCCGGGGCAGGGCCGTGCGGCTGCCGGCGGTGAGCAGCCGGAACCGGTCGTCCAGCCGGGTGTCCACCTGCGCCGCCGTCATCGTGCGCAGCCGGGCGGCGGCCAGCTCGATGGCGAGCGGCATGCCGTCCAGCGCCCGGCAGATGCGCACCACCGGCCCGACCGTGGCCGCGTCGACCGCGAAGTCCGGGCGGACGGCGCCGGCCCGGTCGGCGAAGAGCCGCACCGCCGGGTACGCGAGCGCGGCCGCCGGGTCCGCGTCGGCCGGGGGCAGGGCCAGCGACTCCACCGGCCGCAGCGCCTCACCGGTGATGCCCAGCGGCTCCCGGCTGGTGGCCAGCACCCGCAGCGCGGGGCAGGCGGTGAGCAGCCGTTCGGTGAGGTCCGCCGCCGCGTCGAGCAGGTGCTCGCAGTTGTCCAGCAGCAGCAGGACGGCCCGACCGGCGAGCGCGTCGACCAGCCGCCCGACCGGGTCGGCCGGCTCGGGGGCGCCGCGGCCCGCCCGCGCCAGCAGCGCCTGCTCGCGCAGGCCGAGCGCGGCGAGGGCGGCCTGCGGCACCTCGGCTGGATCGGTGACCGGGGCGAGCGGCACCAGCCACACCCCGTCCGGGAAGCGCCCGGCCACCGCCCGGCCCGACTCGACCGCCAGCCGGGTCTTGCCGGCCCCGCCCGGGCCGGTGAGGGTGGCCAGCCGGAACCGGTCGAGCAGCCCGGCGACCCGGGCCACCTCCTCCTCGCGCCCGACGAAGCTGGTCAGCGTGGCGGGCAGGTTCCCCCGGTCGGGTCCACCCGGGTCAGGGACGGGCGTCCGGTGGCCGCCGGCGGGGGCGGCGGCCGGCGCCGGCACGCGGCGGTCGGCGCGAGCGGGGACGGCCGCCGGCTCGCCGCGCAGGATCTCCAGGTGCAGGGCGGCCAGCTCGGGGCCCGGGTCGGCGCCGAGGGTGTCGGCGAGGGTGGCGCGCAGCCGCTCATACTCGGCCAGGGCCTCGGCCGGGCGGCCGGCCCGGTTCAGCACCCGGATCAGCAGTCCGGTCAGCCGCTCCCGCAGCGGATGGGCGGCGACCAGCTCGCGCAGCTGCGGCAGCAGGGCCTCGGGCGCCGCACGGTCCAGCCGCGCCTCGACCAGGTCCTCGGTGGCGGCGAGCCGCAGCTCGGTGAGCCGGGCCACCGGCGCCCGGGCGAAGTCCGCGTCGGCCACGTCGGCCAGGGCCGGACCGCGCCACAGGTTCAGCGCCTCGGCCAGCCGGCGGCAGCCCTCGGCCGGGTCGTCCGCGAGCCGGGCCCGGGCGGCCCGGACGGCGGCCTCGAACCGGTGCGTGTCCACGTCGTCCGCGGCGAGGGTGAGCCGGTAGCCGCCGGGCTGCGCCTCGACGGGCAGCCCGGCCCGGCGCAGCCGCGAGACCAGGGCCTGGAGCGCGTTGGCCGCCCCCGCCGGCGGCTCGCCGGCCCAGAGCGCGTCGGTGAGCCGGCCGACGGTCACCGTCCGGCCGGGCTCCAGGGCCAGCAGGATCAGCAGCCGGCGCAGCCGGGCGCCGCCCACCTCGACCGGCGTACCGGTGTCGGTGCGCAGCTCCAGGGGGCCGAGCAGGCTGATCCGCACGGCGTCGATTGTGCCCGGCCGGCGCCCGCCGGCGGTGCTCAGACCTCCGGCCGGTCGCGGTCGTCCTGCCCGCGGCGCAGCTCCTCCTCGCGCCGGCGCAGGTCGTCCTCCCAGCGCCGGAGACGCTCCTGGTCCTCGTTGCGGGAGCGCTCGGCGAGCGAGGAGAGGAACTCGGGGTCGTCGTCCGGCGCGACCGGCCGCCGGCGCTGCTGCTCGGAGAAACCGTTCCCCATCGGCCAGGCGGTACGGGCCGGCCGGGCGCCCGCCTCACGGCCGGCGACGAACCAGGCGATCGAGCCGACCAGCGGGAAGAACAGGATGATGAGCACCCAGGCGATCCGGGGCAGCGCCCGGATCTCCCCCTCCTCGGCGGAGAGGCAGCTGATCAGCGCGCAGACGGCGAGCACGATCTGGGCCAGGAAGAGCAGCCCGTAGAGGCGAACCATGCCGGACATCATGGACCACGAGGGACGGTCAGCGCAGCCCGCGCAGCACGTGGAGGACCCCGAGCAGCGCCAGCACGGCCGCCGCCAGCGCGGTCAGCGGGATCGAGAGGCGCTGCCCGCCCCGCGGCCCGGCGCCGGTGGCCCGGCGCCAGTCGACAACCAGGACGCCCAGCCAGGTGACCACCGCCAGCCCGGCCAGCACCGCGTCGAACGCGCGGCCGGTGAACGCCAGCCGCAGCTCCAGCACCAGGATCGCGGTGACCGCGAGCAGCGTCCGCCGCCAGGCCAGCCGGGTCCGTTCCGGTTGGAGCCCGGGATCCCGGCTCACCCGAGGCCCCGGGCCAGCACGGCGACCACCAGCAGCAGCGCGCCCAGCGCCACGACCAGGGCCAGGACGGCCGGGAAGCGGGAGGCGGGCAGTTCCTCGCCCAGCCGGATGGCCCGCTCGGTGCGGGCCCAGTGGTCCACCGCCCGGACCGCGACCGTCGCGCCGAGCAGCAGCAACGCGACGGCGATCGCCTCGCGCAGGTGGGCGACGGGGAGCGGGGGCAGGAACTGCGCGGCGGCCAGCCCGCCGGCGACCAGCGCCAGCCCGGTGCGCAGCCAGGCCAGGAAGGTCCGCTCGTTGGCCAGCGAGAAGCGGTAGTCCGGGGTGCTGCCGACCGACCGCAGCTCGCGCGGGTCGAACCACCGCCTGATCGTCTCCCACACGTCGCCGATTATCCGCTTTGCCCGGTGCCTAGCCTGAAGGGATGACCGATCTTGACGCGCGGAGCCTGCGCGACGCCTACGACACCCAGATCCGCCCGGAGATCCCGGACCCGCTGCCGGCCGGGGTGACCGTCGACCGGGACGGCCCGCTGGTCCGGATCCTCGGCCTGGACCACCGCGGCTTCATCACGTACCGGACGCTGGACGGGCTGGCCGGCGCCGACCTGGACGCCCTGATCGCCCGGCAGGTCGAGTTCTTCCGCGCCCGGGGCGAGGGGGTCGAGTGGAAGCTCAACGGGCACGACGAGCCGGCCGACCTGGGTGACCGGCTGCGCGCCGCCGGCTTCGTGCCGGAGGACCTGGAGACCGTCGTGGTCGGCCCGGTCGCGGCCCTGGCCGCCGCCGTCCCGGTGCTGCCCGAGGGGGTACGCCTGCGCGAGGTCACCAGCCGGGAGGACCTGGAACGGATCGCCGCCATGGAGGAGGCGGTCTGGAACGAGGACCGGAGCCACCTGGTGACCGGGCTGGCCAAGGAGATCGAGGCCGACCCGCAGTCGATCACGATCGTGGTGGCCGAGGCGGGCGACACCGTGGTCAGCGCCGGTTGGGTGCGCTACCTGCCCAACACCGGGTTCGCCACGCTGTGGGGCGGCTCGACCCTGCCGGAGTGGCGGCGCAAGGGCGTCTACCGGGCGCTGGTGGCGTACCGGGCGCGGCTGGCCGAGCAGCGCGGCAAGACGCTGGTGCAGGTGGACTGCTCGCCGGACAGCCGGCCGATCCTGGAGCGGCTCGGGCTCGTTGCGGTCACCACGACCACCCCGTACGTCTACACTCCGTGATCATGGAGCGGTTGACGGCGGACGAGCAGCTCACCCTCAAGACCGGCGCCTTCGGAGCCGTGTTCCTGGTCTCCAACGCCGTGCCCGGGATGCTGGCCATGGTGCGGGAGAGCATCGCCGCGTCCGGGGCGCTGGGCGACGCCAGCGGGGTGGTGAAGGAAGCGCTCACCACCGGTCCGCTGCCGCAGCTGCCGCGGGACTCGGCGCTGGAGATCGAGGCGATCGTGCTGCCGGCGCTGGGCCGGGCGGTGGAGATCCTGCGGGCCAAGTCGCCGGGGGACGTCCAGGCGTACCGGTCGGTGGTGCTGGCCGCGGCCGACCGGGTGGCGCAGGCCCACCGGGGGATCGCGCCCGCCGAGGCGGCGGTGATCGACAAGATCAGGCAGGCGCTGGCCGAGCCCGCCTGACCGGCTCGGCCGACCAGAGCGCCCGCACGCTGGCGCGGACGCAGCGGTCACGGACCCGGCCGCAGGCGCACCGGTAAGTGTCGGCGAGCATCCGGCGGCAGGCCCGGGAGGCGGTACGCGAGCCGCTCGCCGCCTCCCGCGCCTCCGTCGAAACGCGCTTTTTCGACATATCCGTCACCTCCCTGTTTCGGGAGCTTACCCGGCGCGACGGTCTCCGGTGAGCTGTGTCACTCTGAGGCTCCGGGGAGCGGATGCTACTTGCGGGTAACATTGCCGTCGTGGGCAACTGCACAGCCCCGCGCGGTTGACCGAACGTTAAGTCACGCGCGAGGCTGCGCCCGTGACCGGGCGAGTGATCGCTACACCAAACAGGAGGGTCGTCGAAGCGCGATGAACATCGTCGTACTCGTCAAGCAGGTGCCCGATTCGGGCGCGGACCGCAACCTGCGTCCTGACGACAACACCGTCGACCGCGGTTCGGCGAACAACGTCATCAACGAGATGGACGAGTACGCCATCGAGGAGGCGCTGAAGATCAAGGAGGCGCACGGCGGCGAGGTCACCGTCCTGACCATGGGTCCGGACCGGGCGACCGAGTCGATCCGCAAGGCGCTCTCCATGGGGCCGGACAAGGCCGTGCACGTGGTGGACGACGCGCTGCACGGGTCCTGTGCCGTGGCCACCTCGAAGGTGCTCGCCGCCGCCCTCGGTCAGCTCAACGCCGACCTGGTCATCTGCGGCGCGGAGTCGACCGACGGCCGGGTCCAGGTCATGCCGCACATGATCGCCGAGCGGCTGGGCGTGGCCGCCCTGACCGGCGCGCGCAAGCTCACCGTCGACGGCGCCACCCTGACCGTCGAGCGGCAGACCGAGGAGGGCTACGAGGTGGTCACCGCCTCGACCCCGGCCGTCGTCTCCGTCTGGGACACCATCAACGAGCCGCGCTACCCGTCCTTCAAGGGCATCATGGCCGCGAAGAAGAAGCCGGTGCAGACGCTCTCCCTCGGTGACCTCGGCGTCGCCGCCGCCGAGGTGGGCTTCGACGGCGCCACCAGCGCCGTGCTCGAGCACTCCAAGCGCCCGCCGCGCTCCGGCGGCGAGAAGATCACCGACGAGGGCGAGGGCGGCGTGAAGCTGGTCGAGTTCCTCGCCACCGAGAAGTTCGTGTGAGAGGTCTGGACATGTCTGAGGTTCTCGTCGTCGTCGAAGCCACCAAGGAATTCGGCGTCAAGAAGGTCACCCTGGAGATGCTCACCCTCGCCCGCGAGCTGGGCACCCCGAGCGCGGTCGTGCTCGGTGGCGCCGGCGCCGCCGAGGCGCTGAGCGCCAAGCTGGGCGAGTACGGCGCGGAGAAGATCTACGCCGCCGAGGGCGAGGAGATCGACGGCTACCTGGTGGCCCCGAAGGCCACCGTGCTGGCCGAGCTGGTCCGGCGGGTGCAGCCGGCCGCCGTGCTGCTCGCCTCCTCCCAGGAGGGCAAGGAGATCGCCGCCCGCCTGGCCGTCAAGCTGGACAACGGCATCCTGACCGACGTGGTGGCCCTGGCCGCCGACGGCACCGCCACCCAGGTCGCCTTCGCCGGCTCCACCATCGTCAAGTCCAAGGTCACCAAGGGCCTGCCGCTGGTCACCGTCCGGCCCAACTCGCTCAACCCGACCCCGGCCGCGGCCACCCCGGCCGTCGAGCAGCTCACCGTGTCGGTCTCCGACGCGGACAAGCTGGCCAAGGTCGTCGAGCGGGTCGCCGAGCAGAAGGGCTCCCGCCCCGAGCTCACCGAGGCGTCGGTCGTCGTCTCCGGCGGTCGCGGCGTCGGCAACGCCGACAACTTCAAGCTGGTCGAGGAGCTGGCCGACCTGCTCGGCGGCGCGGTCGGCGCGTCCCGCGCGGCGGTCGACTCCGGCTTCTACCCGCACCAGTTCCAGGTGGGCCAGACCGGCAAGACCGTCTCCCCGCAGCTCTACGTCGCGCTGGGCATCTCCGGCGCGATCCAGCACCGGGCCGGCATGCAGACCTCGAAGACCATCGTCGCCGTGAACAAGGACGGCGAGGCGCCGATCTTCGAGCTGGCCGACTTCGGCGTGGTCGGCGACCTGTTCAAGGTCGTCCCGCAGGCCGCCGAGGAGATCCGCAAGCGCAAGTGACCCCGTCACGACACGAGCCGCCGTCCGGTGATCCGGGCGGCGGCTCGCGTGTGTCGCGGGCCCTTCCGTGCGGTGGAAGGGAGCTGATCGGCGGGCCGGGGAGCTGAGCCGGCCCGCCGATCAGCCCGTCAGGGTGCCCCTCAGCAGGCTGTCGCCGGAGTGGGCGGGCTTGTTGTCGAACTGTTCGGCGGAGACGTCGACCACCGAGTAGGTCCGGAGGTCCACGTTCGGAGGCATCGGCAGCAACTCGTCTCCCGACGCCTTGCTCAGCGTACCCAAGGAGAACATCTCCATCGTCTTGGGATCGATGAGCCAGACCTCGTAGTACCCGGGAACGCTCGGGAGATTCGCCACGTGCAGGTGCAACTGGTTGTCGCCGAGCACCCGGGCGTCACCCGAGGCGTCCTTCGGCGTCGACCCGAAAGCGGCCAGCGGCGCGCTGGCCAGCACCGTGGGCCGCGGGGCCGGCTCGTCGCCCCCGCCCAGCACCGCGGCGGTGCCCACCACGCCGATCAGAGCGGCGGCCGCGGCGGTGACCGCCGTGGTGGCCCAGCGGGGCCACCGGCGGCCGCGGCGAGGGCGCGGCGCGGCCGCCGGTGCGGCCGGCTCACCGGCGCGCGGCGGGCGTCGGTCGGTCAGCGTGGGCAGCGCCTCGGCGGCCCGGACCTCGGCGACGATGCCCTGCCAGACGTGCTCCGGCGGGTCGGGCAGGTCGGTCAGGCCCTGCGTGCCGGCGCCCAGCCCGGCGACGTGCTGGAGCGTCTCCAGCTCGCCGCGGCAGTGCTCGCAGGTGTCGAGATGGGTGGCCTCACGGTCCGCCGCCTCGCTCTCACCGAGCGCCAGAAAGACCAGCCGGTCGTGGTCCAGGTGCTGCACCGTCCACCTCCCATCTGCGTTTCAGGCTCTGCATGCCGCGCCGGATATGGCTCTTGACCGTGCCGAGCGGCACTCCGGTCACGGTCGCGATCTGCTGGTGGGTCAGGTCGTCGTAGAACGCCAGCTCCAGCATCCGGCGCTGCTCGTCGGGGAGGCGGGCCAGCTCGTCGGCGACCACCAGCCGGTCGACCACGGTGTCGGGGTCGGGACCGGTGGAGACCGGCTCGGGCAACTGCTTCACCGTCTCGACCACCCGGGTCTCCCGGGTCGCGACCCGGATCCGGTCGACCACCTTGCGCCGCCCGATGCCGAGCAGCCAGCCGATCAGCGAACCCTTCGCCGGGTCGAACGTCTCCCGGCCGAGCCAGGCGGCCACGAATGTCGCCTGGGTCACGTCCTCGGCGTCGCTCCGGTTGGCGAGCGTCGTGGTGGCCAGGTGCAGCACCGCTCGGCCGTACCTGTCGTACGCCTCGCGCAGAGCGGCCTCGTCGCCGTCACGGAACCGCGTCGCGAGGTCGTCCTCGCCCGGCGGCTCCGGTCCCTGCGATGGCACCGTCACGGGGCGGCTCGCCTTCCCTGGGGCATGCCGAACTGTAACTCCCACAGCCGTCGCCCCACTCTCCCGGTGTGTCGGTCGGGTTCCCCCGTCACCTCCCATTCGTCGGCGGGGGCCGGTCCGGATGCGCCGCGGGCCGGAAAAAGAAATCGGATCCCGGGCGCATCCGGGGCTGACGGAGCCGGCGTAACTCGTTCTGCACGCCAGTCCTGACGAATCAGCACCAACCACCAGGAGGCAGACAATGCAGTTCGCCATGTTCCGTCGGGCCGCCGCCATCGGCGCGGTGTCCGCCCTGACGTTCGCCGGCGTCGGCGCAGCCACCTCGAGCCCGGCCTACGCCGCCTCGTCCAAGGTCTCCGTGGTCCACGGCATCCCGGACACCCCGGTCGACGTGTACGTCAACGGCAGGAAGACGCTGGACAACTTCAAGCCCGGCGACGTGGCCGGCCCGCTCACCCTGCCCCAGGGGGAGTACGACATCGCCCTCACCAAGCCCGGCGAGGCCATCGACAAGGCGATCCTCACGGTCGACGACGCCGCGGTGCCGGGCGGCGCGAACATCAGCCTCGCCGCCCACCTGAGCGCCGACGGCAAGCCGCGGATCACCCCGTTCGTCAACGACGTGTCCAAGGTGGACGCCGGCAAGGCCCGCCTGATCGTCCGGCACACCGCCGCCGCCCCGGCCGTCGACGTGCGCGCCGGTGGCAAGCCGGTCTTCGAGAACCTGACCAACCCGAAGGAGGCCAAGGCCGACGTGGCCGCCGGCACCGTGAAGGCCGACGTGGTGCTCGCCGGCACCGACACGGTCGCCATCGGCCCGGCCGACCTGAACCTCAAGGAGGGCACCGCCACGATCGTCTACGCGATCGGCTCCGCGGAGGCCAAGAACCTGACGGTGGTCGCCCAGACGATCAGCGGGCTGCACTCGGCCCCCGGCGGCGTGCCCAGCGGCACCGGTGGTCAGGCCGGCACCGGCGTGGACGCCTGGTGGTACGTGCTGGCCGGCGCCGGCGTGCTGCTCCTCGTCAGCGGCGGCGCCCGGGTGGCCACCGCCCGGACCGGTCGCCGGTGACGGTGCGACACCGCGGGGCGCTGGCGGCGATGGCCGCCGGCGTCGCCGCGCTCACCGTCGCGGCCGTGGTGGCCTGCGGGTCACGGCCCGCCGAGGACGTCGGCGCCGAGGAGGCGGCGGCCCTGGCCAGCGCCACCCCCGCCGCCACGCCAACGGCGACGGGTGACCCGTCGGTGCCGGTGAACGCGGGCACCCTGCCGGCGGCCGGGACGACCGTCCCGCCGGTGGGGCTGCGCATCCCGCCCATCGGGGTCACCGCCACGGTCGACCCGGTCGGCATCAACCGGCGCACCGACGAGTTCGAGGTGCCGCCCAGCGTCGACCGGGTCGGCTGGTACCGCTACGGGCCCGGCCTGGAGGCCGGGACCGGCTCGGTGGTGATCGCCGGCCACGTCGACAGCGCCGACCAGGGCCGGGGGGCGTTCTTCCGGCTGCGCGAGCTGGACCGGGGGGACACCCTCACCGTGACCGGCGCCGACGGCCGGGAGCGCCCCTACCGGGTGGTGGCCCGGGAGGAGTACGCGAAGACGCGTATCCCGCTCGACCGGTACTTCGCCCGGGACGGCAGCCCCCGGCTCACCCTGATCACCTGCGGCGGCCCGTTCGACGCGAAGACCCGGCACTACCGGGACAACATCGTCGTCACCGCGGTTCCCACCTGAGGCGTCCGGACCGCCCGCCCCCACCCCAGTGCGGGACGGGCGGTCCGGCATCCGGCGGCACGCCCGTCGGCCGTTAGGCTGAACGGTGATGGCATACCTGGATCACGCGGCGACGACCCCGATGCTCGACGAGGCACTCGAGGCGTACGTCGCCACGGCCCGCGAGGTGGGCAACGCGTCGTCGCTGCACGCGGCGGGCCGGCGCGCCCGGCGGCGGGTGGAGGAGTCCCGCGAGCGGGTGGCCGCCGTGCTCGGCGCCCGCCCGTCCGAGGTGATCTTCACCGGGGGCGGCACGGAGAGCGACAACCTCGCCGTGAAGGGGATCTTCTGGGCCCGCCGCGCCGCCCGGGCCGAGCGGATCCGGGTGGTCTCCAGCGCCGTCGAGCACCACGCCGTGCTGGACGCGGTGGACTGGCTGGCCGGGCACGAGGGCGCCGAGGTCGGCTGGTTGCCGGTCGACGCCGCCGGCCGGCTCGACCCGGAGCGGCTGCGCGCCGAACTGGCCGCGCACGGCGACCGGGTGGCCCTGGTCACCGCCATGTGGGCCAACAACGAGGTGGGCACCGTGCAGCCGGTGGCCGAACTGGCCGCGGTCGCCGCCGAGCACGGCGTGCCCTTCCACACCGACGCGATCCAGGCGGTCGGCCAGGTGCCTGTCGACTTCGCCGCCAGCGGCGCGGCCGCGCTCACCGTCACCGGCCACAAGCTCGGCGGTCCGGCCGGGGTCGGCGCGCTGCTGCTGGCCCGCGACGTCGCCGCCACCCCGCTGCTGCACGGCGGCGGCCAGGAGCGCGACGTCCGCTCCGGCACCCTCGACACCGCCGGCATCGTCGCCTTCGCGGTCGCCGTGGAGGCCGCGGTGAAGGGCCAGCAGGAGTACGCGGCCCGGGTCGCCGCGCTCCGCGATGACCTGGTCGAGCGGGTCCGGCAGGCGGTCCCCGAGGTGATCTTCAACGGCGACCCGACCGATCGGCTCCCCGGCAACGCGCACTTCTCCTTCCCCGGCTGCGAGGGGGACGCGCTGCTGCTGCTCCTCGACGCCCAGGGCATCGCCTGCTCGACCGGCTCGGCCTGCTCGGCCGGGGTGGCCCAGCCCTCGCACGTGCTGCTCGCCATGGGCGCCGACGACGACCGGGCCCGCTCGTCGCTGCGCTTCACCCTCGGTCACACCAGCACCAAGGCGGAGGTCGACGCCCTCATCGCGGCGCTGCCGGGCGCCGTGGAGCGGGCCCGCCGCGCGGCCGCCCTCCGCACCCCCCGCTGACCCGGATACCCTCGGTGATGACGAGGGGAGTGAGCTGGTGAGGGTTCTGGCGGCGATGTCGGGCGGGGTGGACTCCGCCGTGGCGGCGGCGCGCGCGGTGGAGGCCGGGCACGACGTGACCGGCGTGCACCTGGCGCTGGCCCGCAACCCGCAGACCTACCGCACCGGCGCCCGGGGCTGCTGCACCCTGGAGGACTCCCGGGACGCCCGCCGCGCCGCCGACGTGCTCGGCATCCCGTTCTACGTCTGGGACATGGCCGACCGGTTCCACGAGGACGTGGTGGACGACTTCGTGGCCGAGTACGCGGCGGGCCGTACCCCGAACCCGTGCCTGCGCTGCAACGAGAAGATCAAGTTCGCCGCGGTGCTGGACCGGGCCGTTGCCCTGGGCTTCGACGCCGTGGTCACCGGCCACCACGCGCGGCTCGGCGCGGACGGCCTGCTGCGCCGCAGCGTCGACGCGGCCAAGGACCAGTCGTACGTCCTCGCGGTGCTCACCCGCGCGCAGCTCGACCGGTCGATCTTCCCACTCGGCGACTCGACGAAGGCCGAGGTGCGCGCGGAGGCCGCCCGGCGCGGCCTGGCCGTGGCGGACAAGCCGGACTCGCACGACATCTGCTTCATCGCCGACGGCGACACCCGGGGCTTCCTGTCCCAGCGGCTCGGCGAGGCGCCCGGCGAGGTGGTGGACGCGCTCACCGGCGCGGTGGTGGGCAGCCACACCGGCGCCTACCAGTACACCGTCGGGCAGCGGCGCGGCCTGCACCTGGACCGGCCCGCCGCGGACGGCCGGCCGCGCTACGTGCTCTCCATCACCCCGAAGACCAACACCGTGACGGTCGGCCCGGCCGAGGCCCTGGAGGTCGCCGAGGTGCGGGCCACCCGTCCGGTCTGGACCGGCGGCACGCGCCCCGACGGGCCGATCGAGTGCGAGGTGCAGCTCCGGGCGCACGGCGACGTGGTGCCGGCGACCGTGTCGTTGCACGCCGACGGGCTGCACGCCGACCTGCGCCGCCCGGTACGCGGGGTGGCCGCCGGCCAGGCGATCGTGGCGTACCGCCCGGACCCCGCCGGCGATGTCGTCCTCGGCTCGGCCACCATCACCGCCTAGAGCCCGCGGCGCGCGCGGCGGTGGATAGGCTGCGGCGGTGAGTGAGACCACCTGGCCGTGGGGAGTGGGCACGGCGACGGGGATCGGGTCGTTGCCCGGCACCGACGTCGCCGAGGCGCAGCGGATCGTGCTCGGTGAGCTGCCCGCCCTGCCGCACCTGCCGGAGCTGCCCGCCCGGGGCCCCGGCGCCGACCTGATCGGCCGCACCGGCGGCCTCCTCGTCGAGCTGCCCGTCGAGCTGTACGCGGCCCGCTGGCGGATCGCCCCGCGCCCCGGCCGCGACCTGCGCCGCGCCCGGGATTTGATGGAACGCGACCTCGACCAGCTCGCCGAGCAGGCCGAGGAGTACGCCGGCCCGGTCAAGGTCCAGGCCGCCGGCCCGTTCACCCTGGCCGCCTCGCTGGAGCTGCCGATCGGCGGCCGGCTGCTGCGCGACCCCGGCGCGGTTCGGGACCTCGCCGGCTCGCTCGGCGAGGGGCTGCGCGGGCACGTGGCGGCGGTGGCCCGGCGACTGCCCCGCGCCACGGTGCTGCTCCAGCTCGACGAGCCGTCGCTGCCCGCGGTGCTGGCCGGCCGGGTGCCCACCGAGAGCGGCTTCGGCACCCACCGGGCGGTCGGGTCCGAGGTGGCCCGCACGCTGCTGCACGACGTCATCGAGGCGGCCGGCGTACCCACCGTGGTGCACTGCTGCGCGCCGGACGTGCCGCTGGACCTCATCCGCACCGCCGGAGCCGTCGGCGTCGCCCTCGACCTCGACCTGGTCAAGGATCTGGACCCGCTCGGCGAGGCCATCGACGCCGGGCTCGGGCTGCTGGCCGGCGCCGCGCCCGCGCTGCCGCCGCCGGCCGGTCGCGCGCCGACCTCGGCCCAGGTCGCCGAGCGGGTACGCCGGGTCTGGGACCAGCTCGGCTTCCCCCGACGCCGGCTCGCCGAGCAGGTGGTGGTCACCCCCGCCTGCGGCCTGGCCGGGGCCACCCCGGCGTACGTGCGGACGGTCCTCGCCGCCTGCCGGGACGCCGGCCGCCGGCTCGCCGAGGACTGAGGTTTCCTGTCGTACGTCCGGGGCAGGATGACCGGCATGATTGGACAGCTGCGTTCCGTGGTGATCGACTGCCCCGATCCGCGCGCGCTGGCCGGCTTCTACGCGGAGCTGCTCGGCCTCCCGCTGATCGAGGAGAACTCCGACGGTGACGACTGGGTGGTGCTCGGTGGCCGGCCCGGTCACCAGCCGCGTGTCGCCTTCCAGAAGGCGCTCAACCTGCGTGCCCCCGAGTGGCCGGACCCGGAGCGGCCGCAGCAGTTCCACCTCGACGTGACGGTCGACGACATCGAGGCCGCCGAGAAGGCCGCGCTGGCCCTCGGCGCCCGCCGGCTGCCCGGCGAGGGGGAGGGCTTCCGGGTCTACGCCGACCCGGCCGGGCACCCGTTCTGCCTCTGCTGGGACTGACCGGGCGGGTCTTGCGCGGGCGGGGCATGATCGCCACCGTGATCGACTCCGCCCCGCGCCGCGCCGCCGGCTCGCTCTTCGGCCTCGCCTACGGCGACGCCCTGGGCAAGCCCACCGAGTTCCTCACCGTCACCGAGATCGTCCGCCGCTACGGTCCGGCCGGCCCCCGCGAGCTGACCGGCGACCCGGCGCTGGTCACCGACGACACCCAGATGGCGCTCGCCGTGGCCTGGGCGCTGCACGACGCCCCGGCCTACACGGCGGAGGCGGTGGAGCCGTTGCTGCGGCGGCGGTTCCTCGACTGGGCGGTCAGCCCGGACAACAACCGCGCGCCCGGGATGACCTGCCTGCGCGCCTGCGCCGAGCTGGAGCGGGGCACCCGCTGGCAGGAGGCCACGGTCGCCGGTTCGAAGGGCTGCGGCGCGAACATGCGGGTCACCCCCGTCGGGCTGCTCGACGTCGACCTCGACACCCTGGCCGGGCTGGCCCAGCTCCAGGCCGGCCTGACCCACGGCCACCCGACCGGCCTGGCGGCCAGCGAGCTGACCGCGTACGCGGTCCGGCTGCTGCGTGACGGCGCCACGCTGCCCGACCTGCCGCGACTGCTCACCGACCGGGCCCAGGACCAGCGCACGGTCTACCGGGCCGACTGGCTCGGCGACCTGTGGCGGCGCGCGGACGACCGCACGCCGGAGGAGTTCATCGCCCGGGGCTGGGACGAGTGCCTGCGCGTGCTCGGCCGGCTCGACGCGGCACTGGCCCGCCCCGACGACGGCGGCGACCCGTGCCGGCTCACCGGCGAGGGCTGGATCGCGGAGGAAGCGCTGGCCACGGCCCTGCTCTGCGCCCTGCGGCACGCCGACGACCCGGTCGGCGCGCTGGCCCGCGGCGCAACGACGGCCGGCGACTCGGATTCCATCGCCGCCCTGGCCGGCGCCTTCGTCGGTGCCACCTACGGCATGGCTGCCTGGCCGGCCGACTGGTCCACCCGCATCGAGTACGCCAACCAACTCGCCACCCTCGCCGCGCCGCTCGACTGACGGCCGCCCCCGCACGCCGCCGACGGACTCACTCGGTGGCCATCCACCGCGTCCTATTCCCTGGTGCGTTCCGGATGCATGCCATCGACCATGTCGTGCCCGGGCACCTGGATGCAGTGCGCCCCCGGGTCCGCCCCGCAGACCGGGCAGGGCCGCCAATCCGCGATCGGGCCGGGATCGTGCCCCAGCTCACGAGCCATGTGGCTGATTTCCACCGCCGCCCGGTGCAGGCTGTCGTCCCGGTGCCGGGTGGCGGCCCGATGGACGTCGCGCACCGCGTTCTTCGCACGCTCCTCCAGGGGCTCGGACATGGCAGGCGTGGTTCCCGGGAGATGCGACCTGAAACCGACGCGGCTGAGCTGCTGGTTGCACGGGTCAGGCGGTCAGGTGGGGGAGGCGGCGGATGCCGCGCCAGAGGTCGGGGTCGCAGGCGCCGGCCCGGTCCCCGAACGCGGCGAGGGGCACCGGGATGGGCTCGCTGATGTCCAGGAAGCTGTCGTGGTCGGCGTCCGGGTCCCAGCTCCGGGTGGGGATCGGCAGGTGGTCGTCCCGGTCCGACTTGTCCTGACTGGTGATCTTGAGGACGTCGGCGACCTGGCTGTCGACCCGCAGCACCAGGCAGGGCCGCACCTTCGAGCCGGTCCCGTCGGCGTAGGGCACGTCCGCCCACCAGATCTCCCCTGGCCGGGGCCCCTCCGCCGAGTCCTTCCCGGCGCGCCGAGGCCGCGGCGGCGCCCCGGTACGCCCGCGCGCCGGCTTCCCGCCGGGCCGGCCGCCGTCGGGGCGACCGTCGGGCCGGGAGCCACGGCCCCCCGCGCTCCGACCCGCCCCGGTGGACCGGTCCGCGGCCCGGCGTCGCCACTCGCCCCACAGCCAGCCGGCCGCGACGCAGCCCACGATCACCGCCGCCCAGATCAGCGCGTCGCGCATCCGTACTCCTGCCTCTCGCCACTGCCGGCGAACCACCGCCCGGCGATCCTCGCACGCCAACCACCCCACCACCTGGCACCACGACCCGCCCCCGGCCCGCAACCCGCTGGTCGATCATGAGGTTGGCGGGGTGGAATGTCCGCTTCGGTGCCGCCGACCTCATGATCGACGGGGAACGGGACGACGGGGCGGGAGCGGTTGTCGGGCCCGCCCGCTACCGTGCGGGGGTAGCACGATCACGGGAGGTCGACAGCGGTGTCCGAAGGCGGCAGGGTGTCCGAAGAAGCGATTCCCCAGACGGTCAGCGCCGCGCAGGAGGCGGCGGCGGGCGCCGAACCGACCCCGGAGGCGCGGGAGCGGCACGCGACGCTGAGCCAGGAGCTCACCGAGCACCAGTACCGCTACTACGTGCTGGACGCGCCGACCATCTCCGACGCCGAGTTCGACAAGCAGTTGCGCGAGCTGGAGGCCCTGGAGGAGGAATACCCGGCGCTGCGCACCCCCGACTCGCCGACCCAGCGCGTCGGCGGCACCTTCTCCACCGACTTCACCCCGGTGGCCCACGCCGAGCGGATGCTCTCGCTCGACAACGCCTTCGCCGACGAGGAGTTGGCCGCGTGGGCCGAGCGGGTCGAGCGGGACGCCGGCGGCCCGGTGCCCTACCTCTGCGAGCTGAAGGTCGACGGCCTGGCCATCAACCTGACCTACGAGAAGGGGCGGCTGGTCCGGGCCGCCACCCGGGGCGACGGGCGCACCGGCGAGGACGTCACCGCCAACGTACGCAGCATCCGGGACGTGCCGGCCCGCCTGACTCCCTCCGACGACTTCCCCGACGTGCCGGAGTTCCTCGAGGTGCGCGGCGAGATCTACTTCCCGGTGGCCGGCTTCGCCGACCTCAACGCCGGCCTGGTCGAGCAGGGCAAGGCCCCGTTCGCCAACCCGCGCAACGCGGCCGCCGGCAGCCTGCGGCAGAAGGACCCGCGGATCACCGCCTCCCGGCCGCTGCGACTCGTGGTGCACGGCATCGGCGCCCGGCGGGGCTTCCAGCCGGCCGCCCAGTCCGAGTCCTACGCGGCGCTCAAGGCGTGGGGGCTGCCCACCAGCGACCGCTGGCGCGTGGTGCCCGACCTGGCCGGGGTGGCCGAATACATCGCCTACTACGCCGAGCACCGGCACGACGTCGAGCACGAGATCGACGGCGTGGTGGTCAAGGTCGACCCGGTCTCCATCCAGGGGCGGCTCGGCTCGACCAGCCGCGCGCCGCGGTGGGCCATCGCCTTCAAGTACCCGCCGGAGGAGGTGACCACCAAGCTGCTCGACGTCGACGTCAACGTGGGGCGCACCGGCCGGGTCACCCCGTTCGCCGTCCTCGAACCGGTCCGGGTGGCCGGTTCCACGGTCGCCCTGGCCACCCTGCACAACGCCCGTGAGGTCGAGCGCAAGGGCGTCCTCATCGGCGACACGGTGGTGCTGCGCAAGGCGGGCGACGTCATCCCCGAGGTGCTCGGCCCGGTGGTCGACCTGCGTCCCGCCGACGCGCGCCCGTTCGTGATGCCCACCACCTGCCCGGCCTGCGGCACCCCGCTGGCGCCGGCCAAGGAGGGCGACGTCGACATCCGCTGCCCCAACTCGCGCAGTTGCCCGGCGCAGCTGCGGGAGCGGGTCTTCCACCTGGCCGGCCGGGGCGCCTTCGACATCGAGGTGCTCGGCTACAAGGGCGCCGCCGCGCTGCTCGACGCCGGGGTCATCCACGACGAGGGCGACCTGTTCGGCCTCGACGCCGAGCAGCTCTCCCGCTCCCCGTTCTTCGTCAACAAGGACGGCAGCCTCGGCAGCAACGCCACGAAGCTGCTCGACAACCTGGCCGTGGCCAAGGAACGCGAGCTGTGGCGGGTGCTGGTCGCGCTCTCCATCCGACACGTCGGCCCGACCGCGGCCCAGGCGCTCGCCCGGCACTTCCGCTCGGTCGAGGCCATCGACGCGGCGAGCGAGGAGGAGCTGTCCTCGGTGGACGGGGTCGGCCCGACGATCGCGGCCAGCATCAAGGAGTGGTTCGCCGTCGACTGGCACCGCGAGGTGGTGCGCAAGTGGGCCGAGGCCGGCGTACGGATGGCCGAGGAGGCCGGCGAGGAGGGCCCGCGCCCGCTCGACGGGGTGACGGTGGTGGTCACCGGCACGCTGGCCGGGTTCAGCCGCGACCAGGCGTCCGAGGCGATCCAGAGCCGGGGCGGCAAGGTCACCGGCTCGGTCTCCAAGAAGACCGGCTTCGTGGTGGTCGGCGACAACCCCGGGTCCAAGGCCGACAAGGCGGCCGACCTGAAACTGCCGATCCTCGACGAGGAGGGCTTCCGGGTCCTGCTGGAGTCCGGCCCGGACGCGGCCCGGGAGGTGGCCCGCACCGAGGGCTGACCGCCCTCGTGTCACTGCCTGGCGCGTATTCCAACTTAATTACGACTACGACCGATTCGTGACTGTCGTGTCGGGGAAATCGGCACCGAGGGCGTTTCATTGGCGTACGGCGTGTGACGGCGCGCGCCAGGGCCGATCCCGGGAGGTGCGATGGAGACCGGCGACCCGCGAAACTCCGTCCCGCCCGGGCGGACCGGGCCGTTCTTCGGCTTCGTCAGCGTGGTCGGCGTCGTGGCCCTGCTCGTCTCGGCCGGGCCGCTGGCCGCGCTCCCCGACGAGCTGCCCCACCTGCCGGCCGCCTTCTGGACGATGGCGGCGCTCGCCGTCGCCTGCGACGCCCGCCCGTTCGTGCCGCCCGGGCGACGCCAGACCTCGGCGGTGTTCCCGTCGACCTGCTTCACCTTCGCCATCCTGCTCGGCTGGGGGCTCGGGCCGGCCGTCGCGGTGCAGGCCGTCGCGGTGGCCGTCTCCGGCTGGCGGCTCGGCTACGCCGGTTGGCGCACCGCCTTCAACGGGGCCCAGTACGCGTGCGCGCTGGCCGCCGCGTACGCGGTCACACGGCTCGGGTCGGGCGAACTCTTCGACGGCGGCCGGCTGCACTGGACCGACGTGGCGGCGGTGGGCGGTGCCACGGCGGCGTGGTTCGTGGTCAACTACGGCCTGGTCAGCTCCGCGATCCGCCTGCGGTTCGGCGACCGCTGGTGGCCCGCCGTCCGGCTCGGCCTGGCCTACGAGCTGCTCTCCACCGGCTCGCTGCTCCTGCTCGCCCCGGTGCTGGTGGCCGCCGCCCGGGCCAGCGCCGCCCTGATCCCGCTGGTGCTGGTGCCGCTGTTCGCGGTCTACCGGATGGCGCGGCTCTCCGCCGAGCGGGAACAGCTCGCCGACCTCGACCCCCTGACCGGGCTGCCCAACCGCAAGGCCCTGCTCACCGAGGTGGCCGAGCAGGTCCACCTGCACGCCGAGCGCGCGGCCCGCGGCGAGCCCGACGCCCACCTGGCCCTGCTGCTGCTCGACCTCGACCGGTTCAAGCACGTCAACGACGCGCTCGGGCACGCCGTCGGGGACCGGCTGCTGGTCGAGGTGAGCGCCCGGCTCATCGAGGTGGTCGGCGAGGAGGACCTGGTGGCGCGGCTCGGTGGCGACGAGTTCGCCATCGTCGTACCCCGGCTCACCGGCACCGACGAGGCGCGCGAGCGGGCCGACCGGGTGGTGGCCGCGCTCGCCGAGCCGGTGCCGCTGGACGGCCTGCCGCTGGACGTGGGCGGCTCCATCGGCGTCGCCCTCTTCCCCGAGCACGGCGAGGACTTCGCCACCCTGATGCGCCACGCCGACGTGGCCATGTACGACGCGAAGCACCGCAACGACACGGTCGCCGTCTACGCGCCCGAGTCCGACCACAACTCCGCCGAGCGGCTGAGCCTCCTCGCCGACCTGCGCCGCGTGCTGGAGTCCGGCCCGCGGGCCCCGGCCGAGGAGCCGACCGGCGTACGCGGCGGCGACGGCGCGACCCTCGCCCCGGCGCCCGGCCTGCCCGACCCGTCGGGGCGGCCCGCCCGTGCCGACGCCCTGCCCCGCAACGGGATGCGGGGGGCGCGACGCGGCGACGGGCCCGCGGACGGTTCCGGGGCGGCGCGGTCGCGCCGCACGCTGGAGCGGTCGGGTCGGTGGGGGCTGCGGCGGCGCGAGCGGGTCGAGGTGCGGCACGACGACGAGCTGATCAACCGGATCGTCACGGGCGCCGACCCGATCCGCCGCCGAGGCGCGCGCCCGGCCGCCGCACCGGGCGACGGGGACCGGCTCACCCCGGCGGCCGCGCCCGGTGACGGGGACCGGCTCGCCCCGGCCTCCGACGCTGGGGCAGCAGGCGTGGAGCAGGCCGAGGCGCCGCACGGCCGGCCCGCCGCGGTGCTCGGCGGCCCGGGCGAAACCGTGCCCGCCGGCCGTCGGGAGCACGGCGGTCCGGATTCGCCGGACGCCGGTGGACCGGCGGACGCCACGGTCGACGCCATCCCGGCGCCGGCCCGGACGGCGGATCGGCGGGGCACGGGCGGGGCCCGCCGCGGCGACGGGCTCGACGACCCGGCCGGGGACCCCGGCGAGATCACCATGTACTACCAGCCGCAGATCGCCATCGCGACCGGCGAGGTGGTGGGGGTCGAGGCGCTGCTGCGCTGGCGGCACCCGCGCCGGGGCATGGTCGATCCGGGAGAGCTGATCCAGGTCGCCGAGCAGAGCGCCGTGATGCGGCTGCTCACCCGCCGGGTGGTGGACGACGTGGTGGAGCAGGTGGCCAAGTGGTCGGCGGCCGGCCTCACGCTGCGCGCCGCGCTCAACGTCAGCGTCCGGGACCTGCACACCGGCGAGATCGCCGACCAGATCGCGGACCGGCTGACCCGGTACGGCGTCCCGCCGGACCGGCTCCAGGTGGAGATCACCGAGGGCGCGCTGATGGCCGACCCGCGGCGGGTGCTGGCCAGCATCACCCAGCTGCACCGGATCGGGGTCGGCATCGCGCTGGACGACTTCGGCACCGGCTACTCGTCGTTGCAGCACCTGCGCCGGCTGCCGCTGTCCGAGGTGAAGGTGGACCGGTCGTTCGTGCTCGGGATGGCCGACGACCCCGACGACGCGGCCATCGTCCGGTCGATGATCGAGCTGGCCGGGGCGCTCGGGCTGCGGGTGGTGGCCGAGGGCGTGGAGGACGAGCGCACCTGGCGGCTGCTGCACGCGGCCGGCTGCGACGTGGCGCAGGGCTGGTTCCACGCCCGGCCCATGCCGGCCGAGGAACTCGTCACCTGGCTGTCCCGCTACCGCCCGGTCCACCCGGCCGTGGCGGCGGACGGCGACGGGCCGCGCCGCCCGCCCCGCTGACCGTCAACCCGGCCCCGGGCCGGCGCTCATCGCCAAACCGGCCCCCGGGGCCGGGACCGCTCACCGGCAACCCGGGCCGCGGGCCGGGACCGCTCACCGGCAACCCGGCCGCCCGCTGACCGGCGTCCGGCGGGCCGGCACCGGGAGTCGGAGGCGTCGACCCGACCGGAGGGCAATAGACTCGCTCCGGTCACCGCGCGTCATCGTCACCGGCGAGCGCGCGGCCGGCACACCGCAGACGCAGCAGGACAGCCACGAAGGGGGCACCCGATGGCCGCCATCTCCCGCGAGGAGGTCGCGCACCTCGCGCGACTGTCGCGGCTCGCCGTCACCGAGGAGGAGTTGGACGTCTTCGCCGGCCAGCTGGACGTGATCCTCCAGTCGGTCGCCAAGGTGGGCGAGGTCGCCGCGGCGGACATCCCGCCGACGTCCCACTCGGTGCCGCTGACGAACGTCCTCCGCGAGGACGTGGTGACGCCGTGCCTGACCCCGCAGGAGGCGCTGTCGGGTGCGCCCGACGCCGAGGAGCAGCGGTTCCGCGTCCCGCGGATCCTGGACGAGGATGTGGCTTCATGACTGACCTGACCCGGCTCACCGCCGCCGAGATCGCCGGCCTGGTGGCGGCCGGCGAGACCTCCGCCGTCGAGGTCACGCAGGCCCACCTGGACCGGATCGCCGCCGTGGACGAGCGGGTCCACGCCTTCCTGCACGTCGACAGCGAGGGCGCGCTGGCCGCCGCCCGCGGCGTGGACGAGCGTCGGGCCGCCGGCGAGGACCTGGGCCCGCTCGCGGGCGTGCCGGTCGCCGTGAAGGACGTGCTCACCACGAAGGGCGTGCCGACCACCGTCGGCTCGAAGATCCTGGAGGGGTGGCGCCCGCCGTACGACTCGACGATCGTCGAGCGGCTGCGCGAGGCCGGCACCGTGATGCTCGGCAAGACCAACATGGACGAGTTCGCCATGGGCTCCTCCACGGAATACTCGGCGTACGGCCCGACCCGCAACCCGTGGGACCTGGACCGCATCCCGGGCGGCTCGGGCGGTGGCAGCGCCGCGGCGCTGGCCGCGTACGAGGCGCCGCTGTCGATCGGCTCGGACACCGGTGGCTCGATCCGCCAGCCCGGCGCGGTCACCGGCACTGTCGGCGCGAAGCCCACCTACGGCGGCACCTCGCGGTACGGCCTGGTGGCGTTCTCCTCCTCGCTGGACACGCCCGGCCCGTGCGCCCGCAACGTGCTGGACGCCGCGCTGCTGCACCAGGCGATCGGCGGCCACGACCCGCGCGACTCCACCTCCATCCCGGCCCCGGTGCCGGACGTGGTGAGCGCCGCGAAGCTGGGCGCATCGGGCGACCTGACCGGGGTGAAGCTCGGTGTGGTGACCGAGTTCACCGGCGAGGGCGCCGAGCCGGGCGTGATGGCCGCGTTCCGCGAGTCGGTGGAGGCCCTGGCGAAGCTGGGCGCCGAGATCGTCGAGGTCTCCTGCCCGCACTTCCAGTACGCGCTCCCGGCCTACTACCTGATCGCGCCGAGCGAGTGCTCCTCCAACCTGGCCCGGTTCGACGGCGTCCGGTTCGGCCTGCGGGTCGGCGACGACGGCAACCGGTCCCTGGAGGAGGTCATGTCGCTGACCCGGGAGGCCGGCTTCGGTCCCGAGGTGAAGCGGCGCATCATGGTCGGCACCTACGCCCTCTCCTCGGGCTACTACGACGCCTACTACGGGCAGGCGCAGAAGGTCCGCACCCTGATCACCCGGGACTTCACGGCCGCCTTCGAGCGGGTGGACGCGCTCATCTCGCCGACCACCCCGTTCGTGGCCTTCCCGATCGGGTCGCGCACCGCCGACCCCTACCAGATGTACCTGGCCGACCTGTTCACCATCCCGACGAACCTGTACGGCGGACCGGCCATCTCGGTCCCGTGCGGCCTGTCCGAGGGGCTCCCGGTCGGTTTCCAGATCATGGCGCCGACCATGGCCGACGACCGGATGTACCGGGTCGCCGCCGCGCTGGAGTCCACGGTCGGCACGTTCACCCCACCGGCACTGTGAGGCAGGAGCACCGATGACGACGACACTGCCCGCGTACGACGAGGTCGTGGCGCGCTACGAACCGGTGATCGGCCTGGAGACCCACGTCGAGCTGGGCACGAACACCAAGATGTGGTGCGGCTGCCCGACCGACTTCGGCGGCGAGCCGAACACCCGGGTCTGCCCGGTCTGCCTGGGTCTGCCCGGCTCGCTGCCGGTGGCCAACAAGGCGGCCATCGAGGCGGCCATCCGGATCGGCCTCGCGCTGAACTGCTCCATCGCCGAGTGGTGCCGGTTCGCCCGGAAGAACTACTTCTACCCGGACATGCCGAAGAACTTCCAGATCAGCCAGTACGACGAGCCGCTGTGCGTCGACGGCTACCTGGACGTCGAGGTCAACGGCGAGACCGTGCGGATCGGCATCGAGCGGGTGCACCTGGAGGAGGACACCGGCAAGACGCTGCACGTCGGCGGCGCCACCGGCCGGATCCACGGCGCCACCGAGTCGCTCGTCGACTACAACCGGGCCGGCATCCCGCTCGTCGAGATCGTCACCAAGCCGATCCCCGGCACCGGCGCGCTCGCCCCCGAGGTCGCCCGGGCGTACGTCACCGAGCTGCGCGACGTGATCCGCTCCCTGGGCGTCTCCGACGTCCGGATGGAGGAGGGCTCGCTGCGCTGCGACGTCAACACCTCCCTGAACCTGCCGGGCGAGGAGTGGGGCACCCGCACCGAGACCAAGAACGTCAACTCGCTGCGCTCGGTCGAGCGGGCGGTCCGCTCGGAGATGCTGCGCCAGGCGTCGGTGCTCGACGCCGGCGGCACCATCACCCAGGAGACCCGGCACTTCCACGAGGACACCGGGGACACGACGCCCGGCCGGTCCAAGGAGACCGCCACCGACTACCGGTACTTCCCGGAGCCGGACCTGGTCCCGCTGGCGCCGGACACGGCCTGGGTGGCGGAGCTGAAGGCCGCCCTGCCGGAGCTGCCGCGGCTGCGCCGCAAGCGGATCCAGCAGGACTGGGGCCTGTCCGACCTGGACATGCAGTCGGTGGTCAACGCCGGCGCGGTCGAGCTGATCGAGCGGACCGTGGCCGCCGGCGCCACCCCGGCCGCCGCCCGCAAGTGGTGGCTGGGCGAGCTGTCCCGGCGGGCCAACGAGACCGGCGTGGAGCTGTCCGACGTCGGGGCCACCCCGGAGCAGGTCGCCGAGCTGCAGGGCCTGGTCGACGCCGGCAAGCTCAACGACAAGCTGGCCCGCGTCGTCCTGGAGGGCGTGGTGGGCGGCGAGGGCTCGCCGACCGAGGTCATGACCAACCGTAACCTCGAGGTGGTCTCCGACACGGGCGCGCTGACCGCCGCCGTGGACGAGGCGATCGCGGCCAACCCCGACGTCGCCGACAAGATCCGCAGCGGCAAGGTCGCGGCGGCCGGCGCACTGGTCGGCGCGGTCATGAAGACCACCCGCGGCCAGGCGGACGCCAAGACCGTCCGCGAGCTGATCCTGGCGCGCCTCGGCGCCTGACGTGCAAGGAAGGGCCCCTTCTTAACGCCTCGTGCATAGGAAGGGGCCCTTCCTAACGCCTCACCCCACCCCCGCTGAGGGCGTCAACGGCGACGCCCGGATGGAGTCACCGTGAACCAGCACGACCTCGACGTCCTCGACGAGATCCAGCGGCGGGTGCTCTGGCTCGCCACCCGCATCGTGGACGCGGCCAACCACGACCGGAACACCGGCGACGGGGTGAAGGTCGGCGGCCACCAGGCGTCCAGCGCTTCACTGGTGACCGCGATGACCGCGCTCTGGTTCGCCCACCTGGACGCCGAGGACCGGGTCGCGGTCAAGCCGCACGCCTCGCCGGTCTTCCACGCAGTCCAGTACCTGCTCGGCAACCTGGACCGGTCCTACCTGCCGAGGCTGCGGGCGCGCGGCGGGTTGCAGTCGTACCCGTCCCGGACCAAGGACCCGGACGCTGTCGACTTCTCCACCGGCTCGGTCGGCCTGGGCGCCGCCGCGCCGCTGTTCGCCGCGGTCACCCGCCGCTACGTCGACGCGCACTTCGGCGCGCGGCCGCACTCCCGGTTCATCGCCCTCATCGGCGACGCGGAGCTGGACGAGGGCAACATCTGGGAGGCCGTCGCCGACCCGGCCACCACCGGGCTGGGCAACGTGATGTGGCTCGTCGACTTCAACCGCCAGTCGCTGGACCGGGTCGTCCCCGGTGTGCGGATCAACCAGTGGCGCGGGCAGTTCGAGGCCGCCGGCTGGCACGTGGTCGAGGTCAAGTACGGGCGCAAGCTCGCCGAGGCGTACGAGCGGCCGGGCGGTGCGGCGCTGCGCGACTGGATCGACCTGATGCCCAACGAGCAGTACCAGTCGCTGTTCGGGCTGGCCGGGCCGGCCCTGCGTAAGCAGTTCCTGGACGGCGCCCCGGCCGAGGTGGCCGCCTTCGTGGCGGACATCCCCGACGACGAGCTGGGCCCGCTCGTCACCGACCTGGGCGGGCACGACCTCCAGGCGATGCTCGACGCGTACGCCCAGTGCGACGCGGTCACCGACCGGCCCAGCGTCGTCTTCGCCTACACGGTCAAGGGCTGGGGGCTGCCGATCGCCGGCAACCCGCGCAACCACTCGGCGCTGCTCACCACCGAGCAGGTCGACGCGCTGCGCGCGGCGCACGGCCTGACCCGCGACACCGAGTGGGACCGCCTCGACCCGGCGTCCCCGGCGGGCATCCGGGCCGGCGAGCGCCGGGAGGCGCTGTCCCGCGCGCCGCGCGAGCGGGCGCTGGGGGTCACCGTCCCGGAGACCACGAAGGTACGCGTGAACAAGCCGGTCTCCACCCAGGAGGTCTTCGGTCGGGTGCTCGTCGACCTGGCCCGCGACCCGAAGGTGGCGCCCTACCTGGTCACCACCGCGCCGGACGTGGCCACCTCCACCAACCTGGCCGGGTTCATCAACAAGACCGGGGTGTTCGCCCCGACCGAGCAGCGTTCCTGGACCGAGGACCGGATGCTGCGCTGGACGGAGACCCCCGCCGGGCAGCACATCGAGCTGGGCATCTCCGAGATGAACCTGTTCCTGCTGCTCGGCCAGCTCGGCCTGTCGTGGGACCTGTCCGGGCAGCCGCTGCTGCCGGTGGGCACTGTCTACGACCCGTTCGTGCTGCGCGGCCTGGACGCGTTCCTCTACGGCACCTACTCCGGCTCCCGGTTCGTGGTCGCCGGCACCCCGTCGGGCATCACCCTTGCCCCCGAGGGCGGCGCCCACCAGTCGACAATCACGGCCTCCGTCGGCCTGGAACTGCCCGGGGTGACCTTCTGCGAACCCGCGTACGCCGGCAGCCTCGACTGGCTGCTCTGCGACGCGCTCGGCCAGATCGCCGGGGGAGCGGCGCCGGCCGCCACCGCCGCGCCCGCCGAGGACGGTGCGTACTACTTCCGGCTCAGCACCCGGCCGATCGACCAGGCGCCGTTCGAGGCGGCGCGGGCCCGGCTCGGTGACGCGGTGCTGCGCCGGCAGGTGGTGGCGGGCGCCTACCGGCTCGTCGACGCGCACGTGGCGTACCCCCACCTGGCGGACGCCCCGGTCGTGCAGCTCGCCGCCTCCGGCGCGGTGCTGCCGGAGGTCCTCGCGGCCGCCGCGGAGCTGGCGGAGGAGGGGGTCGCGGCGCACGTGGTCGACGTGACGAGCCTGGACCGGCTCTACCGGGCCTGGCAGCGGACGCTGCGCCAGGGCGTGCGGACGGCGACCGTGCCGAGCGTGCCCGGCGCGCTGCGGTCGGCCTTCGCCGACCGGGTGCCGGTGGTCACCGTGCACGACGCGGCCTCGCACGCGATGGCCTGGCTCGGCTCCGCGCTCGGCGCCCCGGCGGTCCCGCTAGGCGTTGACGAGTTCGGCCAGTCCGGCAGCGTCGGCGAGCTGTACGAGCTGCACGACCTGCTGCCCGGCAGCATCGTCAACGCCGCGCTGGCCGCCCTCTCCCTGCGCTAGGGCGTCAGCCGGTGGGGCTCGGCGTCGCGGTCGGGCTGCCGGTCGGGGCGGGCGACACGGGCCCGCCCCGGGTCGGCGTCGGGGTGACCGGCACCTGGTCGCCCTTCTTCGGGTCCTGGATGATGTGCCGTTCCAGGTTGACCTGCGACTGCCCGGTCCCGCCCACGGTGATGTCGTCGTACGCCTGGAGCAGCTTCTGCTGGTCGAAGTAGAGCACCGACATCGACAGCGGGGTGGGCTTCTCGCCCTCCAGGCCGCGCAGCCCGGCGCCGCCGGTGGAGCCCTCGACGAAGAGCTGGGTCGGCTGCTTGTCCGGCACCTGCGGCAGCTTCGACACCTGCCGGGCGTGGGTGTGCCCGGCCAGCACCAGCGGGCAGGTGCCGGAGAGCGGGCCGGCCGAGGCCGGATCGTGCACCAGCGCGATGTTCACCGGCTTCGGCGAGGCCTTGACCGTGGCGGCGAGCTGCTCGCCGGCTCCGATCACCTGGTCGGCGACGACCTTGGTGAGCCCGCTGCCGGCCGGCGAGGTCTCCTTGTCCGGGGTGAACCGGGGGTCGCCGATGCCGGCGATGGTCAGCCCGGCGACAGTGGTCGTGGAGTTGTCCAGCACGACGGCGTTCGGCTGCGCGGCCACCGCGGCGGCCGTCTTCGCCGAGTCGTGGTTGCCGCGGATGTAGACGTACGGCTTCTTGAGCAGGCCGATCGAGCCGACGAAGGACGCCTCCGGCTCGCTGCCCCAGTCGGTGATGTCGCCGGTGTCGATCACCACGTCGATGTTGAACTGCTCCACCACCGTGCGGATGAGCTGCCAGCCGGTCGGGTTGAGGTGCATGTCGGAGACGTGCAGCACCCGGGTGGTGCCGGGCGACGGCTGGACCACGGGCAGCGCGGAGACCGTGGTGTAGAGCTTGCTGACGTTGCCGACCAGCCGTTGCAGCTGCTCGGCGTACTTGGTGTAGTCGTTGGCGATCCGCCGCGCGTCACCGACGATGGCCGGCGCGTTGACCAGCAGCCCCTCGTAGCGTGGCTCCTCGATCGCCTGCGGCCGGATGGTGGCGGCGGCCAGGCCGAGGCTGCCGGCGGTGACCGCCAGCGCCAGCCCGCCGGCCCAGGCCGTCCGGCGCGCGTCGCGGAAGACCAGCCCGGCCAGCAGCAGGGTGGCCAGCACCGCCGAGCCGACCGTCTTCAGGCCGAGCCGCATCACGCCGGCCCGGACGTCCTCGACCGCCGACTGGCTGGCCCGGCTGATGCTCGCCGGATCGTCGATGAGCGCCTCGGTGCGCCGCTGGTCGAGCGCGCCCAGCTCGACGGTCAGGTACGCCGGCCCGTCGTGGCTGTCCAGCAGCAGCGCGCCCAGCGGCGGGATGTCGACGGTGGTGCCGCCGCTCAGCGACGGGCTGAGGTTGAGCTGGGCGCGGAACGGCCCGATGTCGGTGCCCACGTGCCCGCCGGCGTAGGTGCCGGCCACCACGCCGGCCAGGGTGACCACGAGGAGGGCCAGCACCACGCCGAGCCGGCGCAGGGCGTTGCGCGGCCGCCATTGTCGGCGGGCGCGGGCGTCCTCCGGGGCCGCCTCGTCCGCGGCGCCGTGCTGCTCGTTCTCCTGGCCGTCCATGCTGAGATTCTGACCTGCCCGTAGAAGGATCTTGGCAAACCCGCCGGATGCGGATCAGCTTCGTCCGGCGCCGCCGTCGGCGAAGACCAGCCGCAGGATCCGGTCGTCGTCGCCGGCCGGTTTGCCCCGCCCGTCCCGGTTGGAGGTGCTCACCCAGACCGACCCGTCCGGTGCCACGGCGGCGGCCCGCAGCCGGCCGTACCGGCCGGTGAACAGTTCGCGCGGCTGGCCGAGCACGGTGCCGTTGCCGGCCAGCCCGACCAGCCAGAGCCGCTGCCCGCGCAGGCAGGCCGTGACCAGCAGCCGCTCCACGGCCGCCAGGCCGGAGCAGGAGGCGTCGCCGGTGCGCCACTGCACGATCGGGTTGACGTAGCGCTTGTCGTCGCCGCGCCCCTCGACCTGCGGCCAGCCGTAGTTGCCGCCCTTGTTGATCTGGTTGATCTCGTCCCAGGTGTTCTGGCCGAACTCCACGGCGAACATCTTCTTGTCCGGCGTCCAGGCGAAGCCCTGCACGTTGCGGTGCCCGGTGGACCAGACCGGCGAGCCGGCGGTCGGGTTGCCCGGTGCGGGCTTGCCGTCCCGGGTGATCCGCAGGATCTTGCCGCCGAGGCTCTTCGGGTCCTGCGCGTTCGCGGTGCGCCCGGCGTCGCCGGTGCTGGCGTAGAGGAAGCCGTCGGGGCCGAAGCCCAGCCCGCCGCCGTTGTGGTTGCCGGCCTTCGGGATGCCCGTGAGGATCGGCGTCGGCGGCCGGCCCAGCTCCAGCTTCGCGACCCGGTTGTCCGCGGCGCTCGTGTAGTAGACGAAGACCGTGCGGTCCCGGGCGTACGCCGGGGAGACCGCGATGCCGAGCAGGCCCCCCTCGCCGGCGGCGGCCACGTCCGGCACCGTCTGCACCACCCGGACGGTCATCCCCTCCGGCCCGGACTCCGGGCCGACCTGGAGGATCCGCCCGCTGTCCCGCTCGGTGACCAGCGCGCCGCCGTCGGGGAGGAAGGCGATGCCCCAGGGCACCGCCAGCCCCTTCGCCAGCACCGTGGCGACCACCTGCTGGCCGGCGCCCCCGGGGCTGGCCGAGGTGGACGGCGACGGGAGGTTGGGCGGCTCGCCGGCCGGGTCGGGATCCGGGTCGCCGAAGGCGCAGCCGGCGGTGCCCAGCAGCAGCGTCGCGCAGGACGCCGCCAGCGCCGCCCGCAGGCGGCCGGTGCGGGGGTACGGGGGACGCGACCTCACCTGGCCAGCCTAGCCGGGCCGGGTGGCGAACCGGGCTCGACGAACCGCCTCCGGGGCTCAGCGGGCGCGCAGGGCGAGCAGGGCGACGTCGTCCTCCCGCCGGTGGGCGGCGGCGACCAGCCGGTCGCAGAGGACCGGTAGGGGGAGTGACACGCCGTCGGCGAGCTGCTCGACCAGGGCGGCCTGCCCCTCGTCGATCGGCCGGTCCCGGCGCTCGATCAGCCCGTCGGTGTGCAGCAGCAGGGTGTCGCCCGGGGCGAGGGTCAGCTCCCGGCGCGTGCGTCGGGGCGGGCGGGCCAGGCCGAGCAGCGGTCCCCGCGTCCCGTCCAGCACCTGCACCGGCCCTTCGGTGGGAAGCAGCAGCGGCGGCGGGTGCCCCGCGTTGCACCAGGAGAGCCGGAGCCCGGGCGCGGCCGGGCGGACCCGGGCCAGAACGGCGGAGGCCACGGTCGGCACGGGCAGCCCCTGGATGGCCCGGTCGAGGTGGGTCATGAGCTCGTCGACCCGGTCGTCCCGCCCGTACGCGTCGCCGCGGACCAGGTTGCGCAGCTGCCCCATGGTCGCCGCCGCCTCGATGTCGTGCCCGGCCACGTCACCGATCGCGGCGATCAGCTCGCCGTCGGGCTGGACGAAGGCGTCGTACCAGTCGCCGCCCACCTCGACCCGGTCGGCCGCCGGCAGGTAGCGCGCGGCCAGCTCGACGCCGGGCACCACGGGCAGGGTGGGCAGCATGCTGTGCTGGAGCACCTCGGCGACGTGCCGCTGCTCGCCGTAGAGCCGGCTGTTGCCCACGGCCTGGCCCGCGCGGTGGCCGATGTCCAGCGCCGTGCGCAGGTCGCTCTCGTCGAACGCGCGCCGGGACGGGCCGTTGACAAGCGTGACGGCGCCGACGACCCGGTCCGGGGCCGCGGTGATCGGCACGGTGAGGTGCGAGCCGAAGCCCAGCCGGTCGGCCAGGGGCGCCAGTTCCGGCCGGGTGGTGCCCTGCTCCACGTCGGCCAGGGCGGCGGTGCCCCGCATGACGGGCCGTCCGGTGCGCAGCACCGACCGGATGATCGAGTCCGGGCCGAGGCCGGTGCTCAGCAGCCCGGTGAAGCGGTCCAGGTCGGCCGCCAGGGCCGGGTCCCGGTGCATTCCCGAGACGGTCCGCGGCCGGCCCGCCGGGTCGACCAGGGTGATCAGGCACCAGTCGGCGAGCAGCGGGACCATGGCCTGCCCGAGCCGGTCCACCGCCGTGGCCATGTCGAGCGTGCCGCCCAGCAGCTCGCTCAGCCCGGCCAGCATGGCGAGCCGGTCGTGCGCCTCCTCGGCGCGGCGGCGGGCCTGCTCGGCCCCCTCCACGGCGATCCGCAGCCGCAACTCCGAGGAGCAGGCGGCGGCCAGGTCGGCGAGGGTGCGCAGCTGCTCGCCCGTCCAGGCCCGCGGCTTGCTGTCGATGGCGCAGAGCGAGCCGAGCACGCGGCCGTCCAGGTCGGTCAGCGGCATCCCGGCGTACGCGACCACCCCGAGGTCCTCGATGGCCAGGTTGCGGCGTACGCGGGGGTAGAGGCGGGCGTCGGGCAGCACCATCGGCACCTCGACGTCGACCACGTGCTGGCAGAACGAGTGGCTCAGCGGGGTTTCCCGCCGCCCGGCCCACGGCTCGGGCAGCCCGGTGGCCCCGGGGAAGAACTGGCGGTCGGCGGTGACCAGGGAGACCAGCGCGACCGGCACGTCGAGCAGGTCGCCGACCAGCCGCGCGAACCTGTCGAACGCCTCGTCGGGCGCCGAGCCGAGCCGGGTCTCGGCGAGGGAACGCAGCCGCTCGGGGTCGGCCAGCGCCGGGATCGGCACGACCGCACGTCCGACGCCGTCCTCGCTCATGACCACCCGTCTTCGACATGCGGAGCGCCGGTCGGCGTTCCGCACTCGGTTATACCTCGCGCGGCCGACCGTCAACCCCGCCGAGCGGCGGTCATCACGGCCCGGCCGCCCGCGGCGCCGCGTACGACTATCGTCGGCGGTCGTGAAGGTATGGATCCCGCACCCGGCCGGCCGGAGCCTCCTCGGCGACCTGCCCGCGGGCGTCACCGTGGAACTGCTGACGGACCCCGCCCGGTTGCCGTCGTCCCCGTCCGACGTGCGGTTCTGGGTGCCGCCCTTCCTGGCCGGCCCGGACGCCGGCGCTCTCCTCGCCGAGCTGCCCGACCTCGCGGTGGTGCAGCTCCTCTCCGCCGGGGCGGACGCCTGGGTGGGGCGGGTTCCCGACGGCGTGACGCTCTGCGACGCCCGGGGCGTGCACGACTCGGCGACCGCCGAGTGGGTGGTCGCCGCGATCCTGTCCGCGCTGCGCGGCTTCGGCCCGCTGGCGCGCGCCCAGGGCCGCCGCGAGTGGGCGTACGACGAGGTGGCCCCGACCGACGAGCTGGCCGGCAAGCGGGTGCTGATCGTCGGCGCCGGCTCGATCGGCGCGGCCGTCCGGGCCCGGCTGGCCCCCTTCGAGGTGAGCTTCACCCTGGTCGCCCGGACGCCACGCCCGGCCGAGGAGGTGCACGGGGTGGATGAGCTGCCCGCCCTGCTGCCCGAGGCGGACGTCGTGGTGCTGCTGGTGCCGTTGACGGAGCAGACCCGGGGCCTGGTCGACGAGAAGTTCCTCGCCGCCATGCGCGACGGCGCGCTCCTGGTCAACGCCGCCCGGGGGCCGGTGGCCCGGACCTCGGCGCTGGTCGCCGAGCTGGCGTCGGGGCGGCTGCGGGCCGCGCTGGACGTGACCGATCCGGAGCCGCTGCCCGCCGACCATCCCCTCTGGGACCTGCCGAACGTCCTGCTCACCCCGCACGTCGCGGGCTCGGTCCGCGGCCTGCTGCCGCGGGCGTACCGGCTGGTGGGGGAGCAGGTGCGCCGGTTCGCGGCCGGGGAGCCGCTGGTGAACCGGGTGGTGGACGGCTACTGAGGGCTCAGCCCGCGGACTCCGGCAGCTCCTGCCCGGTGGCGGAGATCAGCCGGGGCAGGTCGGCGGCGCGTACCGCGGGGAGCACCAGCGTCTCGCCGTCGTCGAGCCGGGCGACCGCCCGGCCGCGTGCGTCGGCCGTGAGCTCGGCGACCCGCGTCCAGGGCACCCGCCGCTGCCCCACGAGGGCCCGCAACCGCAGCTCGCCGGGGTCCGCGTCGGTGCCGGCCCGCCACGCCCAGACGCCGAGCGCGAGCGGGATCAGCAGCACCCAGAGCAGCCACCAGCGCGCGGTGGCCAGCGGCAGCGCGCCGATGAACGCGACGATCGCGGCGACCAGGATCGCCTGGTTGTAGCGGAAACGGACGGTGTCGGCGCGGCTCACCCCACGATGATCCCACCCGGGAGCGGGCGCGATCCGGGCGGGCGGCGTCGCGTGGTCCGGCGCATTGGTGTGACGGGCGTCACGTGCTGTGTCGCGTAACCCAGGGTGTCCGGGATCGTTTATGGGCGTGGCCGCGCCGGTCCCCGTCCGGTGCCGGTCGTGCCCGAGAGCCGACCCGCCCTGCCCGCTGACCCCGCACGTCGTACCGCAACCGCACCGCCCCGTGCCCCCTCACGAAGGCGACCGCCGTGCCCGTCACCCACCCCGCCGCCGGCCCCCGCAGCCGGCCCCCGCTGCCCGACCTCGCCGTGTCGCTCGCCGGCGCGCTGTTCGTCCTGGCCGGCGCCGCCGGCCTGGTTCCCGGCCCGGCCGCCGTGGCGCTCGCCGTCGCCGGTGGCTGCGCCCTGGCCTGCGTCCGCCTCGCCTGGCTGGCCGGCGCCCCGCCCGCGCCGCCCGACCCGCCCACGCCGCTGACCCCGCCCGACCCGCCCGGGCTGTCCGCCGCGCCGTCCACGCCGCTGACGGCGTCCGACCCGCCCTCGCCGTCCACGCCGTCCGGGCAGCGGCCCGGCCGAATTCCGTCGCCGGACCCGGCCGACCCGGCCGCCGGCCGGCCGACCGGCCGGCGGGCCCGCCGGGTGGCGCTGTCCCGCCGGGTCGCCGGGATCCTCGACGTCGCCGTGCTGGCCGCCGGGCTCACCGTCGCGGTGCTGCCGCTGAGCGAGCCCGCGCACCGGCTGCCGGTCGCGCTGGCCGGCCTGGCGGTGACCGCCCCGCTGTACGCCGTGGCCCTGCTCCGGCTGCCCGGCCGCTCCCGGCTGTCCGCCCGGGATCGGCTGCGCCGCGGCGTGGACGTGGCCGGCCTCGGCGTGAGCCTGGTCTTCGCCGGCTGGGTGCTGCTGCCGCCCGGCCCCGTGCCCCCGGCCGCGCGGGCCGCCAGCGTCGGCGGCGCCGTGGCGCTGGCCGCGCTGCTGGTCGCCGCGCTCGCCGAGCGGCGCCGGCGGCCGGGCGCCGCCCGCTGCCACGCCGGCGCGGCGGCCACGCTGGGTGGGCTGGCCCTGCTCGTGGTGCTGCTCGCCTACGCCGCCCCGGACCGGGCCGTGCTGGCCGTCGCGCCGCCGCTGCTGGCCGGCGCGCTGGTCACCGCGGCCGGCGCCCGGCGTACGGCGGCCGGGGAGCGGCCGCGCGCCGGTGTGACCCCCGCCGCCTGGCCCGGGCTCACGGCGCCGGCCGGCATCGCGGCGCTGGCCGCCGGTCACCACCTGTGGACGGTGGGAGAGTTCACCGCCCCGGCGATCGCCCTGGGGCTGTCCGTCATCCCGCCCATGGTGGTCCGGGAGGTGCTCGCCGCGGCCGACCAGCGGCGCCGGGCCGAGCGGCTGGCCGCCAGCGAGGCGCGGCTGCGGCACCTGGTCGGCGACGACCGCCCGTCCGCCGGCACCGCGCCGGTCGACCGGGCCGGGCTGGTCCGCGCCCTGGACCGGCGCGCCGGCGGCGCGCTGCTCGTGGTCGACCTGCACGGCGCCGACGAGACGGCCGTGCTGGACGCGCCGGTGCTGGCCGAGGTCGCCCGCCGGCTCCGGGCCGGTGCCGGCCCGCACGACGTCGTGGCCCGGCTCACCGACACCGAGTTCGCCGTGCTCACCGACGTGGGGCCCGTGCTCGCGTACGCGCTGGGCACCCGGCTGCTTGTCGCGCTCGCCGAGCCGTGCCCGCGGCCCGGCGGGGCGAGCCGGATCCGGGCCAGCGTGGGGCTCGCCGAGACCACCGGCGGCGAGCCGGAGGACGTGCTGCGCCAGGCCGACCTGGCCCGGCGGCGCGCCGTGCAGCTCGGCCGGGACCGGGTCGAGTGGTACGACGCCTACCTGGAGGAGCAGCTGGTCCGCCGGCTGGACCTGGAGCGGGAGCTGCCGGGCGCGGTGGCCCGGGGCGAGCTGGACCTGGTCTACCAGCCGGTGCTGGCGCTGGCCGACCGGCTGCCGGTGGGCACCGAGGCGCTGCTGCGCTGGCGAAGCCCCGCGCTGGGCACGGTGCTGCCGGACGAGCTGCTGCCCGTCGCGGCCGACCTCGACCTGCTCGGCGAGCTCGGGCGGTGGGTGCTGGACCGGGCCTGCCGTCAGCTCGCGGACTGGTCGGAGGGGGGTCGCGCGCTGTGGATGGCGGTAAACGTCACTCCCAAGGAGCTGGCCGCGCCCGACTTCGTGGCCCGCACCGCGACCGCGCTGGCGGCGTACGACGTGCCGCCGGAGCGCCTGGTCGTGGAGGTGGCCGAGCCGGCGGTGGCCGCCGAGCTGTCCACAGTGGTGGCCCGGCTCGCCGGGCTCCGCTCGCTCGGCATCCGCACCGCGCTTGACGACTTCCGCGCCGAGCACGCCTCGCTGGCCCAGCTCCGCCGGCTCCCGATCGACCTGCTCAAGGTGGGCCCGCACCTGGTCGGGCCGGGCGCCGACGGGCAGCGCCCGCTGATCGACGTGGTGGCCAACCTCGGTGACCGGCTCGGCCTGGAGGTGGTGGTCGAGGGCCTGGAGTCCGACGCCCAGGTGGCCGGGGCGCGCCGGGCCGGCTGCCACTACGGGCAGGGCTTCGCGCTGGCCCGCCCGGCTCCCGCCGAGCGGGTGGAGGCGTGGTTCGAGGAGTTCCCGTCGACGCCGCGCTGACCTGGTCGTTCTGCGTGATCGCTGAACCGGTTCACCGAGGGCGCGGGGGAGCAGTGCTGCCGCGCGGGGTGAGGTGCGCGGTCTCGTCCTGGAGGCCGGTGACCGGCTCGCCCGCGATCACGGCGAGGAGCTGCCGCGCGGCGTGCGCCCCGTACGCGGGGATGTCCCGGCCCAGCGCCGTCAACGGCGGGTGCACGAGCTGGCAGAGCGGGGAGTCGTCCCAGGCCACGATGGACAGGTCGCCGGGCACGCTCAGCCCCATCTCCTGGGCCACCGAGAGCCCGGCGATCGCCATCACGTCGTTGTCGTAGATCACCGCGGTGGGCCGGCCGGCGGAGCTGAGCAGGCGGCGGGTGGCCCGCGCCCCCTCCTCGCCCGTGTAGTCGGACCAGACCGTGGTGGCCTCGTCCAGCCCGAGCCGGCGGCACACCCCGGTGAACGCGTCGGTGCGGATCTCGGTGTGCAGCAGCGAGGGCAGGCCGCCGACCCGGGCGATCCGCCGGTGCCCCAGCGCGACCAGGTACTCCACGGTCTCGACCAGGGCCGCCGCGTCGTCGGACCAGACGCTGGCCAGGCTGCCGGTGTGGCCCGGCCCGCCGATCACGACGGCGGGCAGTTGCAGCTCCTCCAGTGCCGGCACCCGCCGGTCGTCGGTGCGCAGGTCGCAGACGAACACGCCGTCGACCCGGCGCTCCGCCCACCAGCGGCGGTAGACCGCGATCTCGGCCTCCTGGTCGGCCACCACCTGGAGGGTCAGCGCGTACGAGCGGGCCGACAGCTCGGCCTCCACGCCGCTGATCAGCTCCATGAAGAAGGGCTCGATGCCCAGTATCCGGGCGGGCCGGCACAGGGCCAGGCCGACCGCCTTGGCGGTGGCGCCGGAGAGCGCCCGGGCCGCGCTGCTCGGGCTGAACCCGATCTCGGCGGCGATCGCCAGGATCCGCTGGCGGGTCGCCTCGGACACGCCGGGCTGCCCGTTCAGCGCGTACGACACCGCGCCCTTGGAGACCCCGGCCCGCCGGGCGACGTCGGCGATTGTCGGCCGCTTCACGGGCGCGCTCCTCCACTCGTCCGGCCCGCGCGGGGCCACCTTCGACAAACCGGCGGGTGACCGGCGGCTGTCACGCTACTGCAAGGGGGCTGCCGCGCCGTCGGCACGGCGCGACCCGGAACGGATCCGGGCGGCCTGTCACTTGCGCGGTTAAGCGTACGGCCAGACCCACCCTCCCCCGTCCTCCCCTCGTGTTAACCGGCCGTTGACAGTCCAGGGTGTCCCTCGTACGGTGTGCTCACTTATCCGGTTCAGTCAACGTCTCTCGATGTCGGGAGCGTTCCCATTTTGGCGCGGAGGATGACATGAAACGGTCCTGGACGCACTGGGCCCGGGCGGCGGCCGTGAGTGCCGTCAGCCTGGTCATGGTCGCCGCCTGCAGCGGCAGGAGCACCACCGGCGGCTCCGACGCGGCCGACGGTCAGATCACCCTGAAGATCAATTTCTGGGGCGACTTCGGCCTCCAGGACCTCAAGGCCAGGTACGAGGCCGACCACCCGAACATCAAGATCCAGCTGAACTCGGGCGAGTACAACGCCCAGCACGAGGACCTGCAGAAGAAGCTCGTCGCCGGCAACGGCGCGCCGGACATCGCGGCGATCGACGAGGGCTTCATGGTCCAGTTCCGCAGCCAGGCCGACAAGTTCGTCAACCTGCTGGACAAGGGCGCCGGCTCGTACGAGAGCAAGTACCTGCCCTGGAAGTGGAAGCAGTCGCTCTCCGCCGACGGCAGGACCCAGATCGGCCTCGGCACCGACGTCGGCGGCCTGGCCATGTGCTACCGGACCGACCTGTTCAAGGCCGCCGGCCTGCCCACCGAGCGCGACCAGGTCTCCGCGCTGTGGCCCGACTGGGACAGGTTCATCGAGGTCGGCCGGCAGTACACCGCCAAGACCAACAAGAAGTTCATCGACGCCGGCACGAACCTGTTCAACCCGATCCTCGGCCAGCAGCAGGTCGGCTTCTACACCGACCAGGAACAGCTCCAGATGGACGGCGGCCCGAAGGTCGCCTTCGACTACACCGTCAAGGCCGTCCAGGCCGGGCTCTCGGCCAACCTGGTCAGCTTCCAGGCCGACTGGGACAAGGGCTTCACGAGCGGCGCGTTCGCCGTGCTCGCCTGCCCGGCGTGGATGCTCGGCCACATCAAGGACACCGCCCCCGGCACCCAGGGCAGGTGGGACATCGCTGCGGTGCCCGGTGGCGGCGGCAACTGGGGCGGCTCGTTCCTGACCATCCCCAAGCAGGGCAAGCACGTCGACGAGGCGTACAAGCTGCTGGAGTGGCTGGTCGCGCCGGAGCAGCAGATCGAGATCTTCAAGAAGGTCGGCAACCTGCCCTCGCAGCCGGCGCTCTACGCCGACCCGGCGATCGCCGACTTCAAGAACCCGTTCTTCAACAACGCGCCGGTCGGCCAGATCTTCCCCAAGATGGCGCAGGGCCTCACCCCGCAGTACCTGGGCAGGAAGAACGGCCCCACCCGGGTCGCGGTGGAGAACGTGATCCGGCGGGTCGAGAACAAGAGCCTGAAGCCGGACGCCGCCTGGGGCGAGGCGGTCAAGGAGGCCGACAAGGCCGCCAGGTCCTGACCGGACACCGGTGACGGGGCGGGCCGCGGCCGGCCCCGTCACCGCCCGATCTCCTCACCCACCTCGGCCCTGGAGTGATCCGATGTCCACCACCCGTGCCGCGCCCGCGTCGCCGAGCCGCCGAGCCGCGCCGGAGCGCGGCAGCTCCGGGGGCGGCGACCGGCGGCTGACCTGGCGCAACCGGCTGTACCGCTTCGACATGCGCTACATGCCGTACCTCATGATCGCGCCGTTCTTCCTGCTCTTCATCGTGTTCGGGCTATTCCCGCTGCTCTTCAACGCCGTGGTGTCGCTGCGCAACTACCGGCTCGACGACCCGACGCTGCCCTACTGGGCGGGCGTCGAGAACTTCAGCCGGCTCGTCGGCGACGAGGACTTCTGGAACGCCCTCTACAACACCTTCGGCATCTTCCTGCTCTCCTCGGTGCCCCAACTGCTGCTCGCGCTCGTGGTCGCCTCGCTGCTCAACCGCAGGCTGCGCGCGCAGACCTGGTGGCGGGTCGGGGTGCTGCTGCCGTACGTGACCCCGATCGTCGCCTCGACAATGGTGTTCAGCGTCTTCTTCTCCCGCGACTTCGGCATGGCCAACTGGGTCCTCGGCCTGTTCGGCCTCGGCGGGCCCGACGACCCGATCGACTGGCGGGCCGACAAGCTGCACTCCTGGATCGCCATCGCCACGATGGTCAACTGGAAGTGGATCGGCTACAACGCGCTGCTCTACCTGGCCGCCATGCAGTCCATCCCGCGCGACGTCTACGAGGCGGCGGCCATCGACGGCGCCGGGCCGTGGAAGCAGCTCTGGCGGATCACCGTGCCGATGATCCAGCCGGTGGTGCTCTTCACCGTCATCCTCTCCACCATCGGCGGCCTCCAGCTCTTCACCGAGCCGATGCTCTTCGACCCGAACGCCCAGGCCGCCACGGGCGGGCCGAACGGCGAGTGGCAGACCATCGCCCAGCTCATCTACAAGGTCGGCTGGAAGGACCTGAACCTCGGCTACGCCGCGGCCATGTCCTGGGCCCTCTTCCTGATCATCCTGATCGTCGCCGGCGTCAACTACGTGGTGACGAACCGCCTGTCCGGAGGGCGCAAATGACAAGCGTCGCACCCGCGCGCCGCAGGCCGCGGCTGATGTCCCGGGCCCCGCAGGACACTCCGGCCGGCCTCTGGACCTACCTGTTCCTCGCGCTGACCATGCTGTTCGCGGCGTTCCCGCTCTACTGGATGTTCGTCATCGCGACAAGCGACGACGAGGCCCTCGCGAAGCTGCCGCCGGCGATCGTCCCGGGCAGCCGGTTCATGACAAACGTCGACGAGGTCTTCTCCCTCCAGGACGTCTACTTCGCCGCCTCGCTCGTCAACAGCGTCATCGTGGCCAGCGTGGTGACCGCGTCGGTGCTGTTCTTCTGCTCGCTCGCCGGGTTCGCCTTCGCCAAGCTGCGCTTCCGGGGCAGCAACGCGCTGATGCTCTTCGTGGTGCTCACCCTGACCGTGCCCAACCAGCTCGGCATCGTGGCGCTCTACATCGTGATGGGCAAGCTCGGCTGGAACGGCACCCTGCTCGCGGTGATCGCCCCCGGGCTGGTGACCGCGTTCGGCGTGTTCTACATGCGGCAGTTCATCGTCAACACCGTCCCCGACGAGCTGGTCGAGTCGGCACGGATGGACGGCGCCACCACCATGCGGGTGTACGCCAGCATCGTGCTGCCGGCGATCCGCCCGGCCCTGGCCGTGCTCGGGCTGCTCACCTTCGTGGCCACCTGGAACGACTTCCAGTGGCCGCTCATCACGCTGAGCGGCACCGACTTCCCCACCTCGATGGTGGCGGTGTCCGACCTGGCCAGCGGAAACTACGTGATCTACCGGCGGGTGCTGGCCGGCGCGTTCATCGCCACCGTCCCCCTGCTGGTCATGCTGTTCATCGGTGGACGTCAGATCGTCCGGGGAATCATGGAAGGCGCGGTGAAGTCGTGAGCCGTCAGACGCTGCACGAGGGTTGGGTGCTGCGGGCCGTGCCCGGCCCGCAGGTGCCGCCGGAGGTCGCCGGCCGGGCGGTGCCGGCGACCGTACCCGGAGAGGTGCACACCGACCTGCTGGCGGCCGGCCTCATCCCCGACCCGTACCTCGACGACAACGAGAACGGCCTGCACTGGATCGGCCGGACCGACTGGGTCTACGAGACCACCTTCGACTGGCGGCGGGGCGGCGACGAGCGGGTCGACCTGGTCTGCGCCGGCCTGGACACGGTCGCCACGGTCACCCTCAACGGCACCGAGGTCGGCCGCACCCAGAACCAGCACCGCGGCTACCGCTTCCCCGCCGGCCCCCTGCTGCGGCGAGGCGCCAACACCCTCACCGTGCGGTTCGGCTCGGCGTACCGCTACGCGGAGGCGCACCGGGACCGGCTCGGCGACCGGCCCAACGCGTACCCGGAGCCCTTCCACTTCATCCGCAAGACCGCCTGCAACTTCGGCTGGGACTGGGGACCGACAGTGGTCACGGCCGGCATCTGGCAGGAGATCGGGCTGCACGCCTGGTCCACCGCCCGGCTCGCGACCGTCCGGCCGCTGGTCACGGTGGAGGACGGCGTCGGCCGGGTGGACCTGCACGTCGAGGTCGAGCGGGCGGGCGACGACCCGCTCACCGTGCGCGCCACCGTCGCGGGCGTCGCCGTCGAGGTCGCCGTCCCGGCGGGGGAGCGTCACGCCGTGGCGACAGTCACCGTCCGCGACCCGGCGCTCTGGTGGCCCGTGGGGTACGGCGACCAGCCCCTGCACGACCTCGACGTGACCCTGTGCGCCGCCGACGGCCGGGCGCTGGACGGCTGGTCCCGCCGGATCGGCTTCCGCTCGGTGCGCCTGGACACCGCCCCCGACGCGCACGGCTCCGCGTTCACCCTGCACGTCAACGGGGTGCCGGTCTTCGTCAGGGGCGTCAACTGGATCCCCGACGACGCCTTCCCGAACCGGGTCACCCGGGCCCGCCTAGCCGAGCGCTTCGCGCAGGCCGTCGGCGCGAACGTCAACCTGCTGCGGGTCTGGGGCGGCGGCCGGTACGAGTCGGAGGACTTCTACGAGCTGGCGGACGAGCTCGGGCTCCTGGTGCAGCAGGATTTCCTCTTCGCGTGCGCCGCGTACCCGGAGGAGGAGCCGTTCCGCACGGAGGTCGAGGCGGAGGCGCGGGAGCAGGTCACCCGGCTCGCCAGCCACCCCTCGCTGGTGCTGTGGACCGGCAACAACGAGAACATCTGGGGTTGGCACGACTGGGACTGGCAGGAGCCCCTGGCCGGCCGCACCTGGGGGCGCGGCTACTACCTGGAGCTGCTGCCCGCGATCGTGGCCGAGCTGGACCCGACCCGGCCGTACTGGCCGGGCAGCCCCTGGTCGGGCAGCGAGGACGTGTACCCGAACGACCCGGCGCACGGCACCACGCACATCTGGGACGTGTGGAACACCGACGACTACACGAAGTACCGGGAGTACGTGCCCCGCTTCGTCGCCGAGTTCGGCTACCAGGCGCCCCCGGCGTACGCGACGCTGCGCCGGGCCCTCTCCGACGAGCCGCTCGCCCACGACTCGCCCGGCATGGCCCACCACCAGAAGGCGGCCGACGGCGACCGGAAACTCCAACGGGGGCTGGACGCCCACCTGCCGGCGGCCGCCGACTTCGACGACTGGCACTACCTCACCCAGCTCAACCAGGCCCGGGCCATCCAGCTCGGCGTCGAGCACTTCCGCTCGCACCGGCCGGTCTGCATGGGCACCATCGTCTGGCAGCTCAACGACTGCTGGCCGGTCACCTCGTGGGCGGCGGTCGACGGCGACGGCCGGCGCAAACCCCTGTGGTACGCGCTGCGCCGGGCGTACGCCGACCGGCTGCTCACCGTGCAGCCGCGGGACGGCGGGCTGGCGTTGGTGGCCGTGAACGAGACCCGCGAGGCGTGGCGCGCGCCGGCCACTGTCACCCGGCTCACGCTCACCGGGGAGCCGAGGGCGAAGACCTCGGTGGACCTCGACGTCCCCGCGTACTCCTCGGTGGTGCTGGCGCTGCCGGCGGAGCTGGTGCGGCCGGACGAGGCCCGGCGGGAGCTGCTGGTCGCGGAGGCCGGCGAGACCGCGGAGCGGGCGCTGTGGTTCTTCGCGACCGACCGGGAGGTCGAGTGGCCGGCCGCGGAGCTGTCCGCGACGGTCGAGCCCGCGGGTGGCGGCCAGCGGGTGCGGGTGACCGCCCGGACCGTGCTGCGCGACCTGACGATCTTCCCGGACCGGCTCGACCCGGCCGCGCAGGTCGACCGGGCGCTGGTCACCCTGCTGCCGGGGGAGTCGGCCACCTTCACGGTGCACGCCGAGTCCCCGCTCGACCCGGCGTCGCTCACCGCCCGCCCGGTCCTCCGCTGCGTCAACGACCTCACCCGGTAGCCGCTTGGATCGTGGCGAGTTGCCGCTCGTGGTCGACGGCAGCTCGCCAAGATCTCGCAGTTGAGTTGAAGATTTTCGCAAGTGCTAAAGTCTTCAGGGTTCTCGGGGAGGAGTTCTCATGTCGGTGCCGCTGTACCAGGCGAAGGCGGAGCTGTTCCGCACCCTCGGGCACCCGGTCCGGATCCGGGTGCTCGAACTGCTCCAGGACGGGCCCAAGCCCGTCCGCGACCTGCTCGCCGCCATCGACGTCGAGCCGTCCAACCTCTCCCAGCAGCTCGCCGTCCTGCGCCGGGCCGGCATGGTCACCTCGCACCGGGACGGCCCGCTGGTCGTGTACTCGCTCAGCACCCCCGACGTCGCCGACCTGCTCGCCGCCGGCCGACGGATCCTCGGCGCGGTCCTCACCGACCGGGACGCCCTCCTCGACGAGCTGCGCGCCGGGGACGGGCAGCGGTGAACGCGGCGGCCCCCTCCGCCGTCGACGCCCCGTCCCGGCCCGGCCTTCCCGGCGGCCCGCGGCGGGCCGGCCGGCTGCTCGGGACCCGGCTGTCCGGGCTGCTGCCGGGCCGGTCCGACTGGGCGGCGGTACGCCGCTCGCCCCGCCGCGACCTGCTCGCCGGGCTCACCGTGGCCGTGGTGGCGCTGCCCCTCGCGCTCGCCTTCGGCGTCACCTCCGGGCTCGGCGCGCAGGCCGGGCTGGTCACCGCCGTGGTCGCCGGGGCCGTCGCGGCGATCTTCGGCGGCTCCAACCTCCAGGTCTCCGGCCCCACCGGCGCCATGACCGTGGTGCTCGTGCCGGTGGTGCAGCGCTTCGGCGCCCGGGGCGTGCTCATGGTCGGCGCGCTGGCCGGCCTGATCCTGCTCGCCCTCGCCCTGGCGCGCCTCGGCCGCTACGTCCGCTACCTGCCCACCCCCGTCATCGAGGGCTTCACGGCCGGCATCGCCGTGGTCATCGCCCTGCAACAGGTGCCGGCGGCCCTCGGCGTCACCGACGCCCACGGCGAGAAGGTCTGGGCGGTGGCCGCCGACGCGGTGGTGCGGTTCGCCGCCCACCCCCGGCCGGTGGCCGTCGCCGTCGCGCTCGGGGTGGCCGCGCTCATGCTGCTCGGCGCCCGCTGGCGGCCCGGCCTGCCGTTCTCCCTGCTCGGGGTGGCCGCCGCCACGCTCCTCGCCGAACTGGCCCCGGTCGACCTGGTCCGCATCGGCGCCCTGCCGCAGGGGCTGCCCGCCCCGTCGCTGGACTTCCTCGACCCCGGCGCGATCGGCGTCCTGCTGCCCAGCGCGCTCGCGGTGGCCGCGCTCGCCGCCCTGGAGAGCCTGCTCTCGGCCACCGTGGCGGACGGGATGACCGTCGGGGAGCGGCACGACCCGGACCGGGAACTCTTCGGGCAGGGCCTGGCCAACCTGGCCGCCCCGGTGTTCGGCGGCATCCCGGCCACCGCCGCCATCGCCCGCACCGCCGTGAACGTGCGGGCCGGCGCGTCGTCGAAGCTCGCCGCGCTCACCCACGCCGTCGCCCTCGCCGCCATCGTGCTGGCCGCCGCCCCGCTCGTCGGCCGCATCCCCCTCGCCGCGCTGGCCGGCGTCCTGCTCGCCACGACCGTACGGATGGTCGAGGCCGGGTCGCTGCGGGCGCTGCTCCGGGCCACCCGGGCCGACGCCGTGGTGCTGGTGCTCACCTTCGCGGTCACCGTGATGTGGGACCTCGTCACCGCCGTGGCGGTCGGGCTGGCCGTGGCCGTCGTGCTCGCGCTGCGCGCGGTGGCCCGCAGCGCCCGGCTGGAACAGGTCCCCCTCGACCCCGGCGAGCACAGCGCCGAGGAGCACGCGCTGCTGGCCGAGCACATCGTGGCGTACCGGCTGGACGGGCCGCTCTTCTTCGCCGCCGCGCACACGTTCCTGCTGGAGCTGGCCGAGGTGGCCGACGTCCGCGTGGTCATCCTGCGGATGTCCCGGGTGTCCACCGTCGACGCCACCGGCGCGCAGGTGCTCGGCGACGCCGTCGACCGGCTGCGCGCACGGGGCATCACCGTGCTGCTCTCCGGCATCACGCCGGGTCACGACCAGGTGCTCAGCACGCTGGGCGTGGCGGCCGAGCTGCGCCGGGAGGGGCTGATCTTCCCGGACACCCCCGCCGCCATCCGCCACGCCCGCGCCATCGCGCTGGCCGGCTGACCGCCGGGGGCGGTTACTCCGGGACCCGCCGGTACGCGCCGTCGCTGGCCGAGGTGGCCATCGAGGCGTACGCGCGCAGCGCCGCCGACACCGGCCGCACCCGGTCGGTCGGGGTGTACGGGCGGTCGCGCTTCTCCTCGGCCACCCGGCGCGCCTGGAGCACGTCGTCGGGCACGTCGAGCCGGATCGACCGGGCCGGGATGTCGATGACGATCTCGTCGCCCTCCCGGACCAGCGCGATGAGCCCGCCCGAGGCCGCCTCGGGGGAGACGTGCCCGATGGACAGGCCGGAGGTGCCGCCGGAGAACCGGCCGTCGGTGAGCAGCGCGCAGGAGCGGCCCAGCCCGCGCCCCTTGAGGAACGAGGTGGGGTAGAGCATCTCCTGCATGCCGGGGCCGCCCTTCGGGCCCTCGTAGCGGATCACCACGACGTCCCCGGCGACGACCTGCTTGGCCAGGATCGCCGCCACCGCGTCGTCCTGCGACTCGTAGACCTTGGCCGGACCGCGGAAGGTCAGGCACTCCTCGGGCACCCCGGCGGTCTTCACCACGCAGCCGTCCGGCGCCAGGTTGCCGTGCAGGATGGCGAGCCCGCCGTCCGCGCTGTACGCGTGCTCGCGGTCCCGGACGCAGCCGCCGGCCGCGTCGGTGTCCAGGGACGACCAGCGGTTGGTGGTGGAGAACGGCTCGGTGGTGCGCACCCCGCCCGGAGCGGCGTGGAACAGCTCGACCGCCTCCGGGGTGGGGGAGCCGCCGCGCACGTCCCAGTCGGCGAGCCACTGCTGGAGCGAGGGGGAGTGCACCGCGTGCACGTCCCGGTGGAGCAGGCCGGCGCGGTCCAGCTCGCCGAGGATGGCCGGGATGCCGCCGGCCCGGTGCACGTCCTCCATGTGGTACTGCGGCGAGTTCGGCGCGACCTTCGCCAGGCAGGGCACCCGCCGGGAGATGGCGTCGATGTCGGCAACCCCGAAGTCCAGTTCGGCCTCGCGGGCGGCGGCGAGCAGGTGCAGCACGGTGTTTGTCGAGCCGCCCATGGCCACGTCCAGCGCGACGGCGTTCTCGAAGGCGGCCCGGGTGGCGATCGACCGGGGCAGCACTGAGGCGTCGTCGCCGTCGTACCAGCGCCGGGCCAGCTCGACGGCGGTGCGGCCGGCCTCGACGAAGAGCGACCGGCGGGCGGCGTGGGTGGCCAGCGTCGAGCCGTTGCCGGGCAGCGCCAGGCCGATCGCCTCGGTGAGGCAGTTCATCGAGTTGGCGGTGAACATGCCGGAGCAGGAGCCGCAGGTCGGGCAGGCGGAGCGCTCGATCTCGCCGAGCTGGTCGTCGGTGACCGCCTCGTTCGAGGAGGCGATCATGGCGTCGATCAGGTCGATCTTGGAGTGGACGACGCCCTCGATCGCCACCGTCTTGCCGGCCTCCATGGGGCCGCCGGAGACGAAGACGGTCGGGATGTTGAGCCGCAGCGCGGCCAGCAGCATGCCCGGGGTGATCTTGTCGCAGTTGGAGATGCAGACCAGGACGTCCGCGCAGTGCGCGTTGACCATGTACTCCACCGCGTCGGCGATCAGCTCGCGGCTGGGCAGCGAGTAGAGCATGCCGCCGTGGCCCATGGCGATGCCGTCGTCCACCGCGATGGTGTTGAACTCCCGGCCGACCCCGCCGGCCTCGGCCACCGCGTCGGCGACCAGGCCGCCGAGGTCCTTGAGGTGTACGTGGCCCGGGACGAACTGGGTGAAACTGTTCGCGATGGCGACGATCGGCTTGCCGAAGTCGTCGTCGGTCATCCCGGTGGCCCGCCAGAGGGCCCGGGCGCCGGCCATCGTCCGACCGTGGGTGGAGGTCCTCGACCGCAGCTCAGGCATGCCTACCAGTCTGACACCGCCGGCCCGGCGGCCCCCGGGCACGCGCGCCGTGTCCCAACAGTTGCACACCCGGTTCCCCACGGGGGGCGCCGATCCGGCACAGTTGAGGTCGTGCAGTCGTCCCCGGGCATGGTCACCGTCGCGGTGCTGAGCGGGCTCGCCGCGGCCGGTGCCGCCGCCCTGCTCGCCGCGTCGGCGCGCCGCCGGGGCGGGCCGCACCGGCAGGCCCACGTGCTGCTCGCGGTCGCCGCCGGGGTCGCCCTGCTCAGCCTGCTCCTCGGGCTGGCCGGCACGCTTGCCGCCGGTGACCACTGGGCGCACCGGCAGGGGCAGCGCACCGGCTGGGCCACCCTCGTCTCCTTCGGCACCACGCTCGCCGGGCTCGGCCTCGGCGTCGCCCTGCTCCGGCTGCCCGGCACCGCCGCGACCCGGGCGGCCACCGCCCGGCTGCTGCTGGACGGCCTGATCATGGCCGGGGCGCTCTGGTTCGTCGGCTGGGCGCTGTTCAGCCCGCCGACCCGGCTGCTCGGCGCCGCGACGCCTGTCGCCTGCCTGCCCATCCTGCTGGCCACGGTGAGCGCGGCGCTGACCGCCGGGCTGACCGTGATCATGGTGTTGCGGGCGGCGCCGCCGCGCGGCCGCCTCGTCCTGCTCGGCGCCGGCGCGACCGGGGTGACGTGCGGCGGCCTGGGCCTGTCGGCCGGGCTCTGCCAGGCCGGTGCGGGCCTGGCGTTCGCGGGCGCCGCGGTGATCGCCGCCGGCCTGCTGGCCACCGCCCTGGCCGCGCACCGCGTCGACCTGCCGCGGGTCGACGTCGACCTGATCGGCCGCGACGGCGAGTACGCCTTCGTGCCGATGTTCGCGATGGCCGCCTCCGCCATGTACCACCTCGTGCAGGGCGGCCGGTTCGACGTGTTCGGCATCGCGGCGGGCAGCTTCGAGGGCTTCGCCCTGGTGGCGCGACAGTACCTGGCCCTCAACGACGTCCGCGGCTACGCCGGCCGGCTGGCCGAGCGGGAGGCGCACTTCCGCGAGCTGGCGCACACCGACCCCCTCACCGGTCTGGCCAACCGGCGCGGCCTGCTGGGCGCGCTGCACCGCTGCGCCGAGGCCGGCGTCCCCTGCGTGCTGCTCGGGCTGGACCTGGACGGCTTCAAGAACGTCAACGACATGCGCGGCCACGACGTGGGCGACGCGGTGCTCGCCGAGGTGGGCCGGCGGCTGCGCGGCAACCTGCGCCCGGGCGACCTGGCCGCCCGGTTCGGCGGCGACGAGTTCGCCGTGCTCATGCACGGCACGTCCGACCCGGGGCCGGTCGCCGAGCGGCTGCTCGGGGTGCTCGGTCGCCCCTACGAGGAGGCCGACGGGCCGGTCTTCCTCTCGGTCAGCATCGGGGTGGCCGGCGCCTACGGCGAGACCGACGTCGAGCTGCTGCTGCGCAACGCCGACCTGGCGCTGCGCTACGCCAAGCAGCGCGGCAAGAACCGGATCGAGCGCTACGACGCCACCTACGACCAGCTGCTGCGCCGGCGCACCATGCTGGAGCACGAGCTGCGCGGCGCGATCGAGCGCGACGAGCTGCGGCTTGCCTTCCAGCCGGTGGCCTCGCTGCCCTCGGTCCGCCCGGTCGGGGCCGAGGCGCTGCTCCGCTGGCACCACCCGGAGCTGGGCAACGTCCGGCCCGACGAGTTCATCCCGCTGGCCGAGGAGTGCGGGATGATCTCCAAGCTGGGCGCCTGGGTGCTGCACCAGGCGTGCTACCAGCTCTCCCGCTGGCTGGCCGACGGGCACGACGTCTGGGTGTCGGTAAACGTCTCGCCCCGGGAGCTGCACGCCCCGGAGTACGTGGTCCAGGTCGCCGACGCGCTGCGCGCCCACCATGTGCCGCCGCAGCGGCTGGTGCTGGAGGTCACCGAGCACGCCGTCGCCACCGACCTGGACGAGCTGATCCGGCGGCTCACCGCGCTGCGCCTCACCGGGGTGCGGATCGCGCTGGACGACTTCGGCGCCGGCTACTCCTCGCTGGGGCAGCTCCGCCGCCTCCCGATCGACATTCTCAAGATCGACCACAGCCTGGTCGCGGAGCACGAGCCGGTCCGGCCGGTCGGCCGGGACGGTCCGGCGTTCGCCCCGATGGTCGACATCGTCATGCGCCTCGGGCACCAGCTCGGCCTGGAGGTGATCGCCGAGGGCGTCACCACCCCCGCCGAACTGGCCGCCGTGGTGGCCGCCGGTTGCCGCTTCGGGCAGGGCGCGGCCTTCGGCTGGGGCGTGCCCGCCGAGCACCTGGAGGCGATGCTCGAGGCGGCCACCTCGCCCGGCAACCGCCCGACCTCCGTGCCGCCCGCCCCACCGGCCGCGCCGGTGCGTACCGGGCCGTCGCCGCTGCTGCCCCGGCTGCGGTCGAATCCACCCGCCCAGATTCCCGCGCCGCGCACCTCGAATGAGGGATCTTCGCAGGTCGCGCCGGGCGCGGAGGGGGTGTCGGGCGCCGACACGCCCACGTCCGTGAACCAAAATGTGGGATCAGTTGACTCATCGCGTGAGATGCGTCAGGCTTGACCGCATGTCGTCGAACCGGTCGCTGCGAGTACTTACCTGAGCGCACTCTCCCGAACGAGAGTGCGCTGGCCCCGTGCATCTGCACGTGGGCCGTTTTTGTTGCCGTCGGACCATCGCCGGGACGCCCGCGTCCCATCCTGAGAAGCGCATCACACACTCCAGCCGAAGGCCTGAACCGCCATGACGAGACCCACGCCAGAGACCCTCGCCCACTCCGTCCGGCGAGCCCGCCCGGCCACCGAGCCGGCCGGCGACGCCGACCACGCCCCCGCCCCCCGCACCGGAGCCACCCCGGCCTCGCCGGCCGTACGGCAGCCGGACCCGGCGCCGGTCTCCGGTGCCGGATCGCTGGTGCGGTCGCTCGAGGCGCTCGGCGTCGACGTCGTCTTCGGCATCCCGGGCGGTGCGATCCTGCCGGCGTACGACCCGCTCTACGACTCGACGGTGCGGCACATCCTGGTCCGCCACGAGCAGGGCGCCGGGCACGCGGCCACCGGCTACGCCCAGGCCACCGGCAAGGTCGGCGTCTGCATCGCCACCTCCGGCCCGGGCGCGACGAACCTGGTGACGCCGATCGCCGACGCGTACATGGACTCGGTGCCCATGGTGGCGATCACCGGCCAGGTGGCCCGCCCGTCGATCGGCACTGACGCCTTCCAGGAGGCGGACATCCAGGGCATCACCCTGCCGATCACCAAGCACAACTTCCTGGTGCAGACGGCCGAGGAGATCCCGCAGGTGCTCGCCGAGGCGTTCCACCTGGCCTCGACCGGTCGGCCCGGCCCGGTCCTGGTCGACATCCCCAAGGACGTCCTCCAGGCGCCGACCACCTTCACCTGGCCGCCCACCCTGGACCTGCCCGGCTACCGGCCCACCCTGCACCCGCACGGCAAGCAGATCCGCGAGGCGGCCCGGCTGATGACCGGCGCCCGCCGCCCGGTGCTCTACGTCGGCGGCGGCGTGCTGAAGGCCGGCGCCACCGAGGGGCTGCGCCGGCTGGCCGAGCTGACCGGCATCCCGGTGGTCACCACCCTCATGGCGCTCGGCGCGTTCCCCGACTCGCACCGGCAGCACCTGGGCATGCCCGGCATGCACGGCACCGTCGCGGCGGTCTACGGCCTCCAGAAGTCCGACCTGATCGTGGCGCTGGGCGCCCGCTTCGACGACCGGGTCACCGGCAAGCTGGACTCGTTCGCGCCGGACGCCACAGTGGTGCACGCCGACATCGACCCGGCCGAGATCGGCAAGAACCGGCACGCCGACGTCCCGATCGTGGGCGACGCCCGGCACGTCATCGACGAGCTGATCGCGGCCGTCACCGCCGAGCAGGCGGCCCGGCCGGCCGCCGACCTCGCCGACTGGTGGAACCAGCTCGACGACCTGCGCGCGCGCTACCCGCTGGGTTACGAGGAGCCGGCCGACGGCACGCTCTCCCCGCAGTACGTGATCAAGCGGCTGGGCGAGATCGCCGGCCCGGACACCGTCTACGTGGCGGGGGTCGGGCAGCACCAGATGTGGGCCAGCCAGTTCATCTCGTACGAGAAGCCGTACACCTGGCTGAACTCCGGCGGCCTCGGCACCATGGGCTACGCCGTCCCGGCGGCGATGGGCGCCAAGGTCGGCAAGCCGGACACGACGGTCTGGGCGGTGGACGGTGACGGCTGCTTCCAGATGACCAACCAGGAGCTGGCCACCTGCGCCCTGGAGGGCATCCCCATCAAGGTCGCCGTCATCAACAACGGCAACCTGGGCATGGTCCGGCAGTGGCAGACCCTGTTCTACGGGGAGCGCTACTCCAACACGGAGCTGGGCACCCACAAGCACCGCATCCCGGACTTCGTGAAGCTCGCCGAGGCGCTCGGCTGCGTCGGCCTGCGCTGCGAGAACGCCGCCGACGTGGACAAGACCATCGAGGCGGCCATGGCGATCACCGACGCCCCGGTGGTCATCGACTTCGTGGTCGGCAAGGACGCCATGGTGTGGCCGATGGTCGCCGCCGGCACCAGCAACGACGAGATCATGTTCGCCCGGGGCGTCCGCCCCGCCTTCGACGAGGACGAGCTCTGATGACCATGCACACCCTGTCCGTGCTGGTGGAGAACAAGCCGGGTGTCCTGGCCCGGGTCTCCGGGCTGTTCTCCCGGCGCGGGTTCAACATCGACAGCCTCGCCGTGGGCGAGACCGAGAACCCCGACGTCTCCCGCATCACCATCGTGGTCAACGCCGAGTCGTCTCCGCTGGAGCAGGTCACCAAGCAGCTCAACAAGCTGGTCAACGTGCTCAAGATCGTCGAGCTGGACCCGCAGGTCTCGGTGGCCCGGGAGCTGCTGCTGGTCAAGGTCCGCGCCGACCGCAACGCCCGCGGTCAGGTGCTGGAGACGGTCGCCCTGTTCCGCGCCCGGGTGGTCGACGTCGCGCCGGACACGCTGACCATCGAGGCCACCGGCACCCCCGACAAGCTCGACGCGCTGCTGCGTGACCTCGAGCCGTTCGGCATCAAGGAGATGGTCCAGTCCGGCACGGTGGCCATCGGGCGTGGCTCCCGCTCCATCACCGCCGGCCCGGCGCTGCGCGCCGCCTGATCCGCACCACACCAGATTTCGACGGGCCGACGGGCACCGCCGTACGAAAGGGAAGTCAATGAGCGTTGAGGTGTTCTACGACGACGACGCCGACCTGGGCCTGATCCAGGGCCGCAAGGTCGCCGTGATCGGCTACGGCAGCCAGGGCCACGCCCACGCGCTGTCGCTGCGCGACTCCGGCGTCGACGTGGTGATCGGCCTGCCCGCCGGTTCGAAGAGCCGGCCGAAGGCCGAGGAGCAGGGCCTGCGCGTGCTCACGCCGGCCGAGGCGGCGGCCGAGGCCGACGTGATCATGATCCTGGCGCCGGACACCGCCCAGCGCGGCCTGTACGCCGAGGCGATCGCCCCCCACCTCGCCGCCGGCAAGGCGCTCTTCTTCGGCCACGGCTTCAACATCCGGTACGGCCTCATCAAGCCCCCGGCCGACGTGGACGTGGCGATGGTCGCCCCGAAGGGCCCCGGTCACCTGGTCCGCCGCCAGTACGTCGACGGCAAGGGCGTGCCCTGCCTCGTCGCGGTCGAGCAGGACGCCAGCGGCAACGCGTTCGGCCTGGCCCTGGCGTACGCCAAGGCGATCGGCGGCACCCGGGCCGGCGCGATCCGGACCACCTTCACCGAGGAGACCGAGACCGACCTCTTCGGCGAGCAGGCGGTGCTCTGCGGCGGCGCGGCCGCGCTGGTGCAGACCGGTTTCGAGGTGCTCACCGAGGCGGGCTACGCCCCCGAGGTGGCCTACTTCGAGTGCCTGCACGAGCTGAAGCTCATCGTCGACCTCATGTACGAGGGTGGCATCGCCCGGATGCGCTACAGCATCTCGGACACCGCCGAGTACGGCGACCTCTCCCGCGGCCCCCGGGTCATCGACTCCCGCGTCAAGGAGGAGATGCGCAAGATCCTCGGCGAGATCCAGTCCGGCGAGTTCGCCCGCGAGTGGGTGGCCGAGGACGAGGCGGGCCGGCCGAACTTCGCCAAGTGGCGGGCCGAGGGCGCGGCGCACCCGATCGAGGAGACCGGGCAGAAGCTGCGCGCCATGATGAGCTGGGTCGACCGGCCCATCACCGAGACCGCCTGACCACGGGTCGGGCAGCTCCGCGGCGGCCCGCGACCCGACGCTCTCCCCGGCGTCGGGCCGCGGGCCGCCGTCATTCGCGCCGCGGCGAGGGACCGGAACGGGCCGTGTCGACAAATTCCTCGACGGCCACGATCTCGTCCCAGATCCGCGCCGCCTCGTCCTTCCGGTCGAGGCGCCACAGCGTGCGTCCGAGGTTGCGCAGCGGCGTGAGGAGTTCCGCCTGGTCGATCCGCTCCGGGTCGGCCCGCAGCAGGTCGAGGCACTCCCGGTAGATCCCGACCGCCTCGTCGAGCCGGTCGACGGCGTGCATCCGGTTGCCCAGGTCGCACAGCGCATCGGCCAGGCCCAGCCGGAACTCCACCGGGTCGGCGGAGAACAGCTCCCGGCGGACCGCCACGCACTCGCGGAGCAGAACGCCCGACCCGCGCGGGTCGCCGGCCAGGTGCACCGCCCGGGCCAGCGTGAACAGGCACCGCCCGAGCAACTCCCGGTACGCCGGGTCCGCGCCGGCCAGCGACCGGGCCAGCTCGACCGCCTCCCGCCCGGCCGCCAGCCCGTTCCCGCGCCCGATCGCGCCCTCGCCCGCCGGCGCGCCCCCGTCCGGTCCGTCCACCGGCGACGTCCCGTCCCGTGCCGCCGTCCCGCGGCTACCCGCGGTGGCCGGCAGCTCGAAGACGGTCAGCCCGCAGCGCATCAGCAGGGCGCGGGCCAGCCGGGAGCGCCAGACCTCCGGAAGCCGCCCGGCGTGCTTCCGGCAGAGCGGGACGGCCTCGGCCAGGAGTTCTTCGACAGCCGCCCGGTCCCCGGCCGCGACCCGCAGGTCGACAAGCTCGAACAGGGCTCGGGCCAGCACATCGTCGTGGCGGTTCCGGGCGAGCGTCGTCGCCTCCGTCAGGTGCGCGACCGCCTCGCCCTCCCGGCCCGCCCGTGCCGCCAGGTTGCCGAGCACGAGCAGCCCGTGGGCCAGCGCGGCGCGGGATCCCGGCATCTCCGCCGCCAGCATCGCCCGCTGGCGGTCGACGGCCTGCTCCGCGATCCGCACGGCCACCTCCGGATCGCCCAGCTGGGCCCGACACTCCGCCTCGATCAGCATGGCCCGGGCCAGCAGCGGTCGCCCCTGCCGGGGCTGGAACCGGCTCCAGATCTCCACGTCGGCGCGGGACTCCTCGATCAGGGCGAGGGCTTCCCGCGCCGGACCGGTGACCGTCAGGCCCTGGGCGAGGTCCGTCGCGGCCGTCACGCCGACGGTGAGCCACTGGGACCGGCGGACAGCGGAAAGGGCGCGGTGCAGTTCCAGCGCCTGCCGTCGGGCGGTGTTCGCCTCCTCCCTCCGGCCCAGCGCCTCGTGGCAGTCGCCGATCACCAGCAGGGTCCGGGCCAGCCGCATCCGCTCCGGCCGCCGCAACCGCCCGCAGGCGTCCCAGGTCGCCCGTGCCCGCAGCGCCAGCGTGAGCGCTTCGCGTACCTCCCCGCACAGGTGAAGGTTCAGCGCGAGGAGTCCCCGCGCGGAGGCGAGCACCACCAGCGCGGGCCTGTCGTCGGCGTCCTCGACGTACCCGATGGCCTCCTGGAGCTGGTCGATCGCCTCGGTGGCGGGGGCGGTGTCGGGAGCGGCGGCCCGGGCCACCAGGGCCCGGGCCAGCGTGACCCGGTGCTGGTCCGGCCGCTCGGCGGCCAGCCGCCGGCAGAGGGCCACCGCCTCCTCCGCCGCCGCCGTGCGCCGGCCGGTCGAACCCGGCAGCCCGCTCATCTGGTGGGACCGGGTGACCAACGCCTCGGCCAGCCGCGGCCCCCACCGGTGGGGGCCGAGCCGGGCCAGCGGCCGCAGCAGCGCGATCCGGACCACGAGCGACATCAGCGGCTCCCTCCCCGTGCGGGTGCTGGGTTCCGTTGTACGCGTGCTCCGCCAGCCGCCGCGTCCGGTGAACGGGGGATGACCGGCGTGCGACGAGCCTGTGTGAGGGCGCTCACCCCGCGGTCCGCGACCCGGAGGGCGGGCCGACCCCTACCATCCTTGGTGAGGTGCCGCTTCAGCCGGCACCCGACGGCCACGGCACGGACCGGCGCAGGGCGCAGCGAGGCGTCCCGACGCCCCCGGCCGACCAAGAATCCGAGCGTCTACGAGGACCGATGAATCCTGTCGTACTGATCGCCGAAGAACTCGCTCCCGCCGCCATCGAGGTGCTCGCGCACGACTTCGACGTGCGTCACGTGGACGGCACCGACCGTCCGGCCCTGCTCTCCGCGCTCTCCGAGGCCGACGCGGTGATCGTACGTAGCGCCACCCAGATCGACGCCGAGGCGATCGCCGCCGCGCCGCGGCTGAAGGTGGTCGCCCGGGCCGGCGTCGGGCTGGACAACGTCGAGGTGCCCGCCGCCACGGCGCGGGGCGTCATGGTCGTCAACGCTCCCACCTCCAACATCGTCTCCGCCGCCGAGCAGGCCCTCGCGCTGCTGCTCGCCGTGGCCCGCAACACCGCCAGCGCCAGCGCCGCGCTCAAGGCGGGAGAGTGGAAGCGGTCGAAGTACACCGGCGTGGAGATCCAGGGCAAGACCGTCGGCGTGGTCGGCCTCGGTCGCATCGGCGTGCTCTTCGCGCAGCGCATCGCCGCCTTCGGCACCCGCCTGATCGCGTACGACCCGTACATCCAGCCGGCCCGCGCCGCGCAGCTCGGGGTGCGGCTGGTGGGCCTGGAGGAGCTGCTCCGGGAGAGCGACTTCATCTCGATCCACCTGCCCAAGACGCCGGAGACGCTGGGCCTGATCGGCGAGAAGGAGCTGGCGATCGTCAAGCCGGGCGTCCGGATCGTCAACGCCGCCCGTGGTGGGCTGGTCGACGAGCAGGCGCTCGCCAACGCGATCGCCGAGGGCCGGGTCGCCGGCGCGGGCGTCGACGTCTACGCGAAGGAGCCCTGCACCTCCTCGCCGCTGTTCGCCTTCGACAACGTGGTGGCGACGCCGCACCTGGGCGCCTCCACCAACGAGGCGCAGGACAAGGCCGGTCTGGCCGTGGCGAAGAGCGTCAAGCTGGCGCTCCAGGGCGAGTTCGTGCCGGACGCGGTGAACGTGCAGGCCGGCGGCGTGGTCGCCGAGGACGTGCGGCCGCTGCTGCCGCTGGCGGAGAAGCTGGGCCGGGCCTTCACGGCGGTGGCCGGCGGGGTGGCCGCCAGCGTCACCGTCGAGGTGCGCGGCGAGATCGTCACCAACGACGTGTCGGTGCTCAAGCTGGCCGCCACCAAGGGCCTGTTCAGCTCGGTGGTGGAGGAGCAGGTCACCTACGTCAACGCGCCGCACCTGGCCGCCGAGCGGGGCGTCGAGGTCACCCTCGCCACCCAGGCCGAGACCGTCGACCACCCGAACCTGGTGACGGTCCGCGGTGCGCTGCCGGACGGCCGGACGGTAAGCGTCTCCGGCACTGTCGCGCACACCGGCACCCGGGACGTGCTCAAGCTGACCGAGGTGGACGGTTTCGACGTGGAGATCGGCGCCGAGGGCATCCTGGTCTTCCTGCGCTACGCCGACCGGCCGGGTGTCGTCGGCACCGTCGGCACGCTGCTCGGCGAGGCCGGCGTGAACATCGCCGCCATGCAGGTGGCGCGCCGCGAGGCCGGTGGCGAGACGCTGATGACGCTCACCGTGGACCAGGCGCTCGGCGCGGACCTGCTCACCTCGGCGGCCGACTCGATCGGCGCGGTCGCGGCCAGCGCGGCGGACCTGCGCGACGAGTAGTCCGACCACGACGGATGGGGGCTCGGCCGGACGGCCGGGCCCCTCGTCGTATCCCTGGTTCAGGACGTGACGCGTGCCGGTGGCGGGTAGACCGAGCCGTCCTGGGCGTCGAAGAGCATGAGGTCGTGCTCGCCGGCGAGCCGTTCGATGTCCAGCAGCACCTGGTCCGGGCAGGTGGGGAAGAGGTTCATCTCCACGTGGTCGCCGGCCGCGTGCAGCGGGGCGACCTCCCAGGGCGTGCCCGGGGCCGCCGGACGGTCGGGGTAGGTGGCCGTGACGGCCCGGTAGAAGGCGACCACCCGCGGGTCGGGGTAGCGCTCACCGTGCCGCCCCTCGCGGCACCGCTGCACCGCCGCCCGCACGTCGTCGGGCGTGGCCCCGGCCGGCAGGGCCCACACGCTCAGATCGAAACTCACGGCGGACAGCGTGCCATCCCCGGTCCGCGCCGTCACCCCTGCCCCGCCGCAGGGCAACCCGCCGATTACCGACAGGACGCCGGACGGTCCGCTGTGGAGACTCTTGCGTCGAGTTGCGTCGATTCGCTAGCGTACCCGTGCGGTCACTGGCTGAGTCGACGCACCGGCCCGTCTTCGGGTGGCGCGGTCGGCCGTCCGGCCCACCGGCCCGCACCCCTCGATTGCGCGAGCCACGCGCACTCGTCGCTGACCGGCCCCCACGGTCGTTGCCGAGACCGTGGGGGCCGATCGCGGTTCACGTCCCGGATGCGAAGGCGGGACGGCGCGGTCAGTGCCGGCGGTGGGCGAAGAGCGCCCGGTAGTCCGAGCCGTTGCGGAACCAGGCCAGTCCGGCCGGGCCCGCGGCGTACAGGGCGGTGGCGTAGGCGTCGGCCACCGCGAGGTCCGGGCCCACCACCGTGGCGGCGACCAGCTGGTCGGCGGGCTCACCGGTGTGCGGGTCCACCACGTGCCCCCGCCGCCCGGTCACCCCGGAGGTGCCCACGGCGCCGGCGGTCATCTCCAGCACCAGCGGCGCCCGCTTCGCGTCGGTCGGGTGGTGCACCGCGACCCGCCACGGGCCGCCGTGCGCGGCGTGGCCGCGGACGGTCAGGTCCGCGCCGGCCAGCACGGCGTAGTCGTGCACCCCGGCGGCGCGCAGCCGGGCCGCGGCCCGCTCCACCGCCCAGCCGCCGAGCAGGCCGCCCGGGTCGAAGCCGCCCGGCACCGCCCAGGCGTCGAACCATCCGTCGGTGGCCGCCCGCATCGCGGTGCAGCGGTCCACCAGGTCGGCCAGCGGCGGGTACGACTCGGGGGCGATCTCGCCCCGGCGCAGCTTCGACACCAGGCTGTCGGGCTGGTTCGGCCCGTAGGTCAGGTCGATGGCGCGCAGCTCGGCGACCGCGTCCCGGAGCGCCTCCCCGACGCCCCGGCGGCCCAGCCACTCGGGGGCGTTGAGCAGCAGCGAGTATTCCGCGGTGGAGGTGCGGACGGTGTGCCGGACGCTGATCCGGTCCCCGGTGGCGCCGCCGGCCCGCTCCAGCTTGTGGCTGCGGGTGCCGAGGCGGAGGTCGGGACGGCGGTGGCGGAAGGCGGACTGGTCGATCCACCGGTTGCGGGGCTGCTCGTCCGTCCAGCGGGCCCGCCGCTGCTCCTCGATCCGCATGACACCGACCCTAGGCAGCGGACATGACCGCACCATGAATGCCACCTGGGAGACTCCTGTGCATCGGGGCGTCCCGAATGCTGGAAGACGCGTACCGGGAGCCGGGACGGCGACGTACGGTTGCGCAGAACGACGAGGTGAGGGAGCGCCAGGTGGCACGCATTGCGGTGGTGGCCGGGGACGGCATCGGACCCGAGGTGGTCGCGCAGGCCCGCAAGGTCATCGACGCGGTGCTCCCCGGCGTCGAGGCCACGGAGTACGACCTGGGCGCGGCCCGCTACCACCGCACCGGCGAGGTGCTGCCCGACTCGGTCCTCGACGAGCTGGCCGGCCACGACGCCATCCTGCTCGGCGCGGTCGGCGACCCCACCGTGCCGCCGGGCGTGCTGGAGCGCGGCCTGCTGCTCAAGCTTCGGTTCGCCTTCGACCAGTACGTCAACCTCCGCCCCTCCCGGCTCTGGCCCGGCGTGACCGGCCCGCTGGCCGCCGTGAAGCCCGGCGAGGTCGACCTCGTGGTGGTCCGCGAGGGCACCGAGGGCCTCTACGCGGGCGCCGGCGGCTCGCTGCACCGGGACACCCCGGCCGAGGTGGCCACCGAGGAGAGCCTGAACACCCGGCACGGCGTCGAGCGGGTGATCCGCGACGCGTTCGCCCGGGCCCGCCGCCGGGAGCGGCGCAAGGTCACCCTCGTGCACAAGACGAACGTGCTCACCCACGCCGGCTCGCTGTGGGCGCGCGCCTTCGCGGCCGTCGCCGCCGAGCACCCCGACGTGACCACCGAGTACCAGCACGTCGACGCCGCCGCGATGTTCCTGGTGACAAACCCGTCGCGGTACGACGTGGTGGTCACCGACAACCTCTTCGGCGACATCCTCACCGACATCGCGGCCGCGGTGACCGGTGGCATCGGGCTGGCGGCCAGCGGCTGCATCAACCCGGAGGGGCGCTACCCGTCGATGTTCGAGCCGGTGCACGGCTCCGCGCCGGACATCGCCGGTAAGGGCGCCGCCGACCCGGTGGCCGCGGTGCTCTCCGCCGCGCTGCTGCTCGACCAGCTCGGCCACGCCGACGCCGCCGCGCGGGTCACCGCCGCGGTGGGCACCGAGCTCGCCGGGCGTACGCCGGGCGCGCCGCTGCGCACCGAGGAGGTCGGCGACCGGCTCGCCGGGTACGCCGTAGCCTGACCGGGCCGTCACCCTCGGCCCGGATGCGGGCCGCCAGACCCGTACCCGGGCCCGTTCGAGTCCCGGCCCGTGCGGGCCGCCCGTCCGGAGCGCGCGATGTGCCGGGGCGGAGCTATCCGCTGAACGACCGTTCGGGGTAAGTTTCTGGCACCAGTGACGTCGGCGTGCGATTCCGCATGCCGTGGACCCGCAGGGAGGTCAGCGCGATGAGCGGTGGTGACAAGCTCGATTTCGAGATCCGTCCGAATCCCGCGCCCGTATCCGCCGCCGACCGGGCCGCCCTGCTGGCGAACCCGGGCTTCGGCCGGGTGTTCACCGACCACATGGTGACCATCCGGTACGCCGAGGGCAAGGGCTGGTACGACGCCCGGGTGGAGGCACGCGCGCCGATCCCCATGGACCCGGCCGCCGCGGTCCTGCACTACGCGCAGGAGATCTTCGAGGGGCTGAAGGCGTACCGGACCGGCGACGGGTCGGTGACCATGTTCCGCCCGGAGGCCAACGCCGCCCGCTTCGTCGCCTCCGCCCACCGGCTGGCCATGCCGGAGCTGCCGGCGGAGACGTTCGTCGAGTCGCTGCGCCGGCTCGTCGAGATCGACCAGGACTGGATCCCGGAGCATGAGGACGCCAGCCTCTACCTGCGTCCGTTCATGTTCGCCAGCGAGGTCTTCCTCGGCGTCCGCCCGGCCAACGAATACCTCTACTGCGTGATCGCCTCGCCGGCCGGGGCGTACTTCTCGGGTGGGGTCAAGCCGGTGACGGTCTGGGTCTCGCCGGACTACACCCGGGCGGCGCCCGGCGGCACCGGCGCGGCCAAGTGCGGCGGCAACTACGCCGCGTCGCTCGCCGCCCAGGCCGAGGCCATCGAGGCCGGCTGCGACCAGGTGGTCTTCCTGGACGCGGTGGAGCGGCGCTTCGTCGACGAGCTGGGCGGCATGAACGTCTTCTTCGTCTACGACGACGACACCCTGGTCACCCCGCCGCTGACCGGCACCATCCTGCCGGGCATCACCCGCGACGCGATCCTCACCCTGGCCGCCGAGTCGGGGCACAAGGTGCAGGAGCGCCCGGTCAGCTTCGCCGACTGGCAGGCCGACGCGGCCAGCGGCCGGCTGCGCGAGGTGTTCGCCTGCGGCACCGCCGCGGTGATCACCCCGATCGGCGGGGTGCGCTTCCCGGACGGGGAGTTCCTGATCGGCGGCGGCGAGCCGGGCCGCTCCACCATGGCGCTGCGCCAGAAGCTTGTCGACATCCAGCGCGGCCGCGCCGAGGACCGGCACGGCTGGGTCACCCGCGTCCTCTGATCCCCGCTCGTCCCGCACGGCCGGCCCGTCCTCGACGGCGCCGGCCGTGCGCGTCCCGCGGCGGCGGTCAGTCGAGGAGGTGGGCCCGGAGGGCGCCGAGCTGGTCGTCGGTCACGCCGGCGTGGCGGAGGTAGCCCTCGGGCGAGCCGTAGCCCTCACGCAGCTCGGTGAGGAAGAGCATCATCGCCTCGGCGGGGGAGGCGAGGAACGGCGGCGGTGGCTCCTCGGCGCCCGGCACGGTGGCCCGGACCCAGGCGCTGAACCGCTCGGACGCGGCGGTGCTGAGCGCGTAGTCGGCGGCGATGTCCTCGTCGGGCACGCCGAGCACGGCGAGGGTGAGGCCGCAGACGATCCCGGTGCGGTCCTTGCCGGCGACGCAGTGCACCACCACGGGCGCGTTGGCGCTGTCGGCGATCAGGCCGACCGCCTCGGCCAGCCCGGCGGTGCCGGTGCGGGCCAGGTCGGCGTACCGGTCGGCGAGGTAGCGGGCCAGGTCGCTGCCGGGCTCGTACCGCCGCTCGGCCCAGTCCTCGTGCTCCGGGTGGATGTGCCGGTAGGTGAGCCCGTCGTAGGCGGGCACCCGGCCGTCCCGCGCCACCTCGGTGGGGCGGCGCAGGTCGATGACGGTGCGGATGCCGAGCGCGGTGAACGCGGCCTGGTCGGTCTCGTCGATGCGGTGCAGCGAGTCGGAGCGGTAGAGCCGGCGGTGCCGGACGGTGCGCCCGTCCCGGCTGCGGTAGCCGCCGACGTCGCGGAAGTTGAACAGCGCGGGGAAGGGGGTCTCCAGGGCGTCCACAGCTGACACGGTAACGGCCGGCGGGGCCACGATGTGCCCCGCCGGCCGCTGGTTGCAGGTGTCTCCGTTACCGGGCCGTGCCCGGCGGGATCGACGAGTACGTGTCGTCGTAGTAGCCGCCGAGCTTGTCCCGGTACGCCGGGTCCGTGTCGGTGGTCTCGTCGTACTCGGGCGCGGCCTTGATCTGGTCCTTGCTCCGGTCGACGTAGACCTTCCGCTCGTCGTGGTCGACGTGGTTGACGGTGCCGGCCGGCAGCATGACCTTCTTGCCGAAGATCCACGGACCGGTGTCCACCACGAGGAAACTGGAGTTCACCTCGTGGCTGGCCCGGTCCACCTTGCCGATCGAACCGTCAGTCGCCTCCACCTTGTAGCCGACCAGGTCCACACCGGTCACCCCGGCGTCGTCCCGGTAGCTCCACGGATCGAAACGCCCGGCGGGCGCGCCGCCCGCGAAGGCGCCCTGACCACCCTGGGTCAGCGGATCCGGCGTCCCGTGGGTCGTTCGAGGGTCGAGCCGCTCCATGGCGTCAACACTCCCTTTCTCGACTTCTGGGGGATGTGCCTGTCGGACCCGTTCATACCCGGATGCGAAGATCGATACACCAACCGGTTCAGGCCAGTGCGGCCTCCGCGTCCAGGGCCACCGCGGCGGCGTGCACGACGGACGCGATGCGCAGCGCCTCGTGCACCTGGTCGCGGCTGAACCCGGCGGCGCGCAGGGTCTTCTCGTGCGACTCCAGGCAGACGCCGCAGCCGGTGATCGCCGATACGGCGAGGGACCACAGCTCGAAGTCGACCTTCTCCACGCCGGGCCGGGCGATGATCTGCATCCGCAGCCGGGCCGGCAGCGAGGCGTACTGCTCGTCGCCGATGAGGTGCTTGGCCCGGTAGTAGACGTTGTTCATGGCCATGATGGTGGCCGCGCCCTTGGCCGCCTCGACGGCCTCGGGCGTGAGATGACCGGCCGCCTCGCCGGCGATCTCCCGCAGCACCACCGGGTTGCGGGCCGCCACCGCGCAGGCCAGGGCGGTGCCCCAGGCCTGCTCCGGCTTCAGGGTCGAGGTGGTGATGGTGGAGCCGAGGTTGAGCCGGATGTCCTTGGCGTACTCCGGCAGGGCCGCCTTGACCGCGTCCAGACCCATGCTCAGGCCCCGGCGCCGGCGAGCAGCGCGTTGGCGTCCAGGGTGGCGCCGCCCTTGTTCCAGTTGCACGGGCAGAGCTCGTCGGTCTGGAGGGCGTCGAGCACCCGCAGCACCTCGGAGACGTTCCGGCCGACCGAACCGGCGGTCACCATGGCGAACTGGATCTCGTTGTCCGGGTCGACGATGAAGGTGGCCCGCTGGGCGACGCCGTCCTCACCGAGCACGCCGCAGTCGGCGGTCAGCTCGCGCTTGATGTCGCTGAGCATCGGGAAGGGCAGCTCGCGCAGGTCCGGGTGGTCCTTGCGCCAGGCGTAGTGGACGAACTCGTTGTCCACGGAGACGCCGAGGACCTGGGCGTCCCGGTCGGCGAACTCGCCGTTGAGGCGGCCGAACTCGGCGATCTCGGTCGGGCAGATGAAGGTGAAGTCCTTCGGCCAGAAGAAGACGACGCGCCACTTGCCCTCGTAGGTCTTGTGGTTGATCGTCTCGAACGCCTTGTCGGCGTCGAGGGAGACGCAGGCGGTGAGTTCGTACTCGGGGAAGCGGTCACCGACAGTGAGCACGGGTCCTCCTTGACGGCGGCCGGGCGACGACGCCAGGCCGGTAACTTGATCTGTTCCAGATGCTTCCCCAGGCCGGTTCCCGCCGGACGCCGGGCGGGCGCCGTGTTAACCCGATCACGGGCCCGTCCCGCGATGTGGATTTCGCCTCCCAAAACCGGTGCGGGGTGGCAGAGTACGAGCCGTGACCAGCTCCGTCCTCATTATTGGCAGCTAGCGCGCCGGCCTTCCCTCTCGCCGAGCGCGCAGACCTCCCGCATCCGCGGGGGGTCTTTTTGTTGCTCCCCCCAGGTTCGAGAAGAGGAACTCCCATGACCTTCCAGGTGTACGACACGACGCTGCGCGACGGCGCCCAGCGCGAGGGGCTCAGCTACTCGGTGGTCGACAAGCTGGCGGTGGCCCGCCTCCTCGACGACCTCGGGGTCGGCTTCATCGAGGGCGGCTGGCCGGGCGCGGTGCCCAAGGACACCGAGTTCTTCCGCCGGGCCCGCACCGAACTGGAACTGCGGCACGCGGTCCTGGTCGCCTTCGGGGCCACCCGCAAGGCCGGCGTCGCGGTCGAGGACGACCCGCAGGTGCGCGGGCTGCTGGACGCGGGCACCCCGGCCGTGGCGCTCGTCGCCAAGGCGGACCTGCGGCACGTCGAGCGGGCGCTGCGCACCACCGCCGACGAGAACCTGGCGATGATCCGGGACACGGTCGCGTACCTGGTGGCGCAGGGGCGGCGGGTCTTCGTCGACGGCGAGCACTTCTACGACGGTCACCGGTACGACCCGGCGTACACCGCCGCGGTGGCGGAGACCGCGCTGGCCGCCGGCGCCGAACGGTTCGTCCTCTGCGACACCAACGGCGGGATGCTGCCCTCCCAGGTCACCGCCGCGATCACCGACCTCGCCGCCCGCACCGGGATCGCCCCCGAACGGCTCGGCATGCACGCCCAGAACGACACCGCCTGCGCGGTGGCCAACACGATCGCCGCGGTCGAGGCCGGCGTCCGGCACGTCCAGGGCACCGCCAACGGGTACGGCGAGCGCCCCGGCAACGCCGACCTGTTCGCGATCGTGGCCAACCTCCAACTCAAGCTCGGCATGCCCGTCCTACCGGAGGGCTGCCTGGAACAGATGGTGCGGGTCTCGCACGCCATCGCCGAGATCGCCAACATCGCCCCCGACACCCACCAGGCCTACGTCGGGGCCGCCGCCTTCGCCCACAAGGCGGGGCTGCACGCGAGCGCGATCAAGGTCGACCCGTTGCTCTACAACCACGTGGATCCCTCGGTGGTGGGCAACGACATGCGGATCCTGGTGACCGAGATGGCCGGCCGGGCCAGCGTCGAGCTCAAGAGCCGCGAGCTGGGCCTGGACCTGGCCGGCCATCCGGACGCCCTGTCCCGGGTCACCAACAGGGTCAAGGAGCTGGAGGCCGGCGGCTGGTCGTTCGAGGCCGCCGACGCCTCGTTCGAGCTGCTGGTCCGCTCCGAGCTGCCGGACGCCGCGCCGGCCCGGCCGTTCGCGCTGGAGTCCTACCGGGTGCTTGTCGAGCACCGCGAGGACGGCGCGGTGGTCTCCGAGGCCACCGTCAAGATCCGGGTACGCGGCGAGCGCGTCATCGCCACCGCCGAGGGGAACGGCCCGGTCAACGCCCTCGACGAGGCGCTGCGGGTGGCGCTCGCCCGGCACTACCCGGAGCTGCGCGAGTTCGAGCTGGCCGACTACAAGGTCCGCATCCTGGAGGGCAGCCACGGCACCGGCGCGGTGACCCGGGTGCTCGTGGAGACCGCCGGGGCCGGCCGCGACTGGACCACTGTCGGCGTCCACCCCAACGTGGTCGAGGCCAGCTGGCACGCCCTGGTCGACGCCCTCACCTACGGCCTGGACCGGGCGCGGGTCTGACGCCGGCTCACCCGGCGGGCAGCCGCAGCTCGGCCAGCACGGCGCGGTGGTCGCTGCCCGGCACGGCGTACACGTCGACGCCGCGGACCGCGATGCGCCGGTCGACAAGCACGTGGTCGATGGTGACCGGCGGGATGGGGTCGCCGTCGTACGGGCCCCAGGTGCCGGAGAGCCCGGCGCCGGCCGCGGCGGCGGCGTCGACGTAGCCGGTGTCGATCAGGTCGCGCAGCGGCGCGTGGTCGAGGGTGGCGTTGAAGTCGCCGGCCAGGACGCTCAACCCGCCCTGCGGGGTGGCCGGCGGCTGGGCCCGCAGGTCGGTCCACCAGTCCGGCACCACCTCGACGGCGTACGGGGCGGCCGGGTGCGCCGACTCCACCCGCAGCGGCGGCGCGCCCGGCACCGCCACCGTCCCGTACGCCTGGCTGAAGAAGAAGCCCTGGTTGCGCCGGTAGCCGGTGCCGCTGAGCGGGTGGCGCGCGTACAGGCCGGAGCCGGTGGTGCCGACCTCGGGGTTCAGCATCCGGTAGGGCAGCAGGGTCGCCAGCCCGAGCCGGTCCAGCTCGGCCGCGGCCTGCGGGGTGAACTCCTGCACGGCCAGCACGTCCACCCGGTGAGTGCGTACCAGCTCGACCAGCCGCGCCGGGTCGGCGCCGCCCTTGAGCAGGTTGGCGGTGAGCAGCCGGAGCACGGGCCCGTCGACCGCGGGCCGGTCGTCGCGGACGACGCGCGGCGCCACCGCGCCGAGCAGGGCCAGGGCGGCGAGCGCCGCGACCATCGCGGGCGCGCGGCGCCGGAGGGCGAGCGCCAGCGCCACAGCGGCCGGCGCGGCGGCGGCGACGTACGGCGTGAAGGCGACCGCCTGCACCAGCGGCCCCCGTTCCAGCCCGGCCAGCCGGAGCACCGCCCAGGCGGCCACGGGCGCGACCGCCAGCCAGCAGGCGATCGTGGCGAACCGGCGGACCCGGGTGCCGGCCGGTCCCGGCCCACTCGTCGTGATCACGGCCGTCACGCTACCGGCCGGCCGCCCGCGGCGGTGTACCCGCGTTCATTTCGTGAATGGCCGGACCCTCGCCTCTCACAATTGTCGAAAGCGCATTTCGAATGGCGCGTCGTAAATGTGAACCATTGACCCTCCGCATTTTGCGGTGTTAGGTTCCACGTGGTCGAGGCGTCGCGACTCTCCGTAGTAAGCCCAGTTCAGAGCCAGGTGTAGCTCGACATTCACGGTGCGCTGACGACGTGGGTCCCCCGATGGCCCGCAATTTTCCGCACCTGGCTTCGCGTGCCGAATTCAGCCGTCCCGCACCGCACGCGGGTCGGCCGTGTCACCACGGTCACACAAGGGAGATCTGTCATGGCCACATTCCTCAAGCGCAAGGCGACGGTGGTGGCCCTCGCCGCGCTGTCCCTCACCCTGGCCGGCGGGGGTATCGCGGCAGCCGCCAACCCGGCGGCGAAGACCGCGGCCGAGGCCGGGCAGCCCGGCGCTCGGCAGCCCGGCCACCAGCCTCCGGTGACCGCCGCCGAGAGCCGGGCGGCGAAGGCGGCACTGAACGCCACCCTCGCCGCGCCCACCCCCGGCCTGGTCGCCTGGGCGGTGGTGAGTGCCAACGGGACCCTGCTCCAGCACTCGGCGAACGTCGTGAGCGCCAAGAAGTTCTCGCCGTCGGTGCCGGGCCAGTTCGCCGGGCAGTACCAGGTGACGCTCGACTACGACATCCACCTCAAGTCGCTGCACGCGACAATCGGCACCAACGACCCGGCGAACGTCCCGCCGGGCGGCGAGGTCTCGGTGGCGCCCCGCTACCTGACCCCGAACGCCGTCTTCGTCCAGACCCGCAGTTCCTCCGGCGGGTACGCCGACCGGCCGTTCCACCTGGTCATCGCCAACTGACGGCGGGCCGCCACGCCGGCCCCCGCGCCACGCGGGGGCCGGCCGGCCCGCTTCGGGTGGGCCTGGGGTGCCCGGGGCCCGCTCGCGCCGTTGCCGACCGGCCGGGGGAGTCGTCCCGATCCGGGGCGGAAAGGGACGCCGAGGGGCCGATAATCCGACGTTTGTCCGTACGTCGGCACGGGAAGCAAGCACCGTGACGGACATCTCGGACACCCTGGCCAGCGTGCCCAGCCCGGTCGATGCCGACGCGAGCGGCGTCGAGCTGGAACAGACCCTCTTCGAGGTCAAACGCGTGATCGTGGGGCAGGATCGCCTCGTCGACCGCCTGCTCACCGCCCTGATCGCCGACGGCCACTGCCTGCTGGAGGGCGTGCCGGGGGTGGCCAAGACCCTCGCGGCGCAGACCCTCGCCACGGTGGTCGGCGGCACCTTCTCCCGGATCCAGTTCACCCCCGACCTGGTTCCCTCCGACATCGTCGGCACCCGCATCTACCGGGCCTCCAGCGAGGCGTTCGACGTGGAGCTGGGCCCGATCATGGCGAACCTGGTGCTCGCCGACGAGATCAACCGGGCCCCGGCCAAGGTGCAGTCGGCGCTGCTGGAGGCGATGGCCGAGCGGCAGGTCTCCATCGGCGGCCGGAGCTGGCCCGTCCCCGATCCGTTCCTCGTGCTGGCCACCCAGAACCCGATCGAGTCGGAGGGGGTCTACCAGCTCCCCGAGGCGCAGCGCGACCGCTTCCTCATGAAGATCGTCGTCGGCTACCCGAGCGACGCCGACGAGCTGGCCATCCTCTACCGGATGAGCACCGAGCGGCCCACCGCGCGACCGGTGCTCGACCCGTCCCGGCTGCGCGCGCTCCAGCGCCGCGCCGCCGACATCTTCGTCCACCACGCGCTCGCCGAGTACGTGGTCCGGCTCATCCTCGCCACCCGGGACCCGGGGCGGTTCGGGCTGTCCGAGATCGCGCCGCTGCTGGCGTACGGTGCGAGCCCGCGGGCCACCCTCGGCCTGGTGGCGGCGGCCCGGGCGCAGGCGCTGATCCACGGCCGGGACCACGTCCTCCCCGAGGACATCCGGGACCTGGCGGTGGACGTACTGGCGCACCGGCTGGTGCTCTCCTTCGACGCGGTGGCCGACGGGATCTCCGCCGAGACGCTGGTCCGCCGGCTGGTCGAGGCGGTGCCGCCACCCCGGGTGGTCACCGGGCACCCGGAGGCGGCGCCCGACCTGGCGGCGGCATGAGGCGCCGGGACGCGCCCGTCCTGCCCGAGCCCGGGCTGGCCGACCTCGCCCCCGACCAGCGACTGCGCCGGCTGGAACTGACCGTCACCCGGCGGCTCGACGGCCTGCTGCACGGCCAGTACCGCGGCCTGCTGCCCGGGCCGGGCAGCGAGGCGGCCGGAAGCCGGGAGTACCGCCCCGGCGAGGACGAGGTACGCCGGATGGACTGGGCCGTCACCGCCCGGACCACCGTCCCGCACGTGCGCGAGGTCGACGCGGACCGCGAGCTGACCACGTGGCTGCTTGTCGACGCCAGCCCCAGCATGGAGTACGGCACGGCCACCCTGGACAAACGGGAACTGGCGGTGGCCGCCGTGGCGGCGATCGGCTTCCTGACCGCCGGCGTCGGCAACCGCCTCGGCGGCCAGGTGCTCACCCCGGAGGGCGTCCGCCGGTTCCCGGCCCGGGGCGGGCGTACCCACCTGCTCGGGCTGCTTCGCGCGTTGCTGGGCGCGCCGCGCACCGACGGGCACCGGCACGCGCCCCCGCCGACCCTGGCCGACGGGCTGGACGGGCTGCACCGGGTGGCCACCCGGCGCGGGCTGGTGGTGGTCGTCTCCGACTTCCTCGACGGGCTGCCCGACGACCCCGACGCCACCCCGGCCTGGGAGACCGTGGTGCGCCGGCTGGCCGTCCGGCACCAGGTGCTCGCCGTCGAGGTCACCGACCCGCGCGAGCTGGAACTGCCCGACGTCGGGCTGGTCACCCTTGTCGACCCGGAGACCGGCCGCCACCGCGAGGTGTGGACCGGGGACCCGGGCCTGCGCGAGCGGTTCGCGCAGGCCGCCGCGGCCCAGCGCGACCAGGTCCGGCACGCGCTGCGCCGGTCCGGGGCGACCCACCTGGCGTTGCGTACCGACCGGGACTGGAGCGCGGACATCGTCCGGCACGTGCACGCCCAGCGCCGGCTGGCCGCCGCGCCCGCCGCGGCCCGGGGAGGTGCGGCGTGACCTGGCAGTCACCCGCCCGCCTCTGGCTCCTGCTCGGCGTCGCCGCGCTTGTCGTCGGCTATGTCGTCATACAGCGCCGGCAGAGCCGCTACGCGGTCCGCTTCACCAACCTGCGGCTGCTGGACCGGGTCGCCCCGCAGCGGCCTGCCTGGCGCCGCCACGTGCCGGCGGGCCTCTTCCTCGCCATGCTCGCGCTGCTGGTGGTCGGCTTCGCCCGGCCCAACGCCGAGGTGCGGGTGCCCCGGGAGCGGGCCACAGTGATGGTGGCCGTGGACGTCTCCACCTCGATGCTGGCCGGCGACGTCGACCCGGACCGGCTGACCGCCGCCAAGGAGGCCGCCCGCCGGTTCGTCGACGGGCTCCCGGACGAGTTCAACGTGGGTCTCGTGGCGTTCGCCGGCAGCGCGGCGGTGCTGGTGCCGCCGAGCACCGACCGGGACGCCCTGCACGAGGGGATCGAGCGGCTCGCCGAAGGCATCACCGGGGTGCAGGGCACGGCCATCGGGGAGGCGATCAGCACCTCCCTGGGAGCGGTGAAGAGCCTCGACGCGAAGGCGGCGAAGGACCCGCCGCCCGCGCGCATCATCGTCCTCTCCGACGGCGCGAACACCTCCGGGATGGACCCCATGGAGGCGGCCGGCCAGGCCGTGGCGGCCAAGGTGCCGGTGCACACCATCTCGTTCGGCACGCCGTCCGGCTCGGTGGACCGGGGCGGGCGGGCGATCCAGGTGCCGGTCGACGGGCAGACCCTCAAGGCGGTCGCCGACGAGACCGGCGGCGGCTTCCACGAGGCGTCCACCAGCGAGGAGCTGCGTGCCGTCTACGAGGACATCGGCACGTCGGTGGGCTACCGCAAGGAACGGCAGGACATCTCGGCCCGCTTCATCGGCCTCGGGCTGGTCTTCGCCATGGGAGCCGCCGCCGGTTCGCTGCGGTGGTTCTCCCGGCTGCCCTGACCCGCGCACCACGACCGGACGACGCACGAGACGTGAGGAGTTCAGGTATGGCAGTGCAGACCGGACTCGGCGAGCCGCGCGGCCCGTGGTTCGTCTCGCCGGAGCTGGACCCGGACGGACGCGGGCGCTGGGACGTACCCGGGTCCGAGCGGGAGGCGGCACGGCGGAGCTGGCGCGGCCGGCTGCTGAGCGCGGCGGCGGTGGTGGCCCTCTCCACCGTCTCGGGGGCGGCGGCCGGCACGTGGGCGGCCGACCGGGACGCCCCCGGCCCGGCGGCGGCCTCCGCCGCGCCGGTGCCGGCGGAACTGGTCACCGCCGCCGAGAAGACCGTCCCCGGGGTGGTCTCGGTCATGGTGGGCGGGGCATCCGGCGCCTCGGCCTCCGGCTCCGGCTTCGCCATCGACAACGAGCAGCACATCGTCACCAACGACCACATCCTGGCCAAGGGCGGTTCCGGACCGGTGACGGTGGAGACGTCCGACGGGCGCCGGTTCACCGCCGAGGTGGTGGGGCGGGAGCCCGGCAGCGACCTGGCGGTGCTGAAGGTCCCGGCGGCGGCCCGGCTGTCGGCGCTGCCGCTGGCCAAGCCGAACTCCACCCGGGTGGGCGAGCCGGTGCTCGCGGTCGGCTCGCCGCTCGGCCTGGCCGGCACCGTCACCGCCGGTATCGTCAGCGCGCTCAACCGGCAGGTCCGCATCGGCAACGGCCGGCACACCGCGGTGCAGACCGACGCCTCCATCAACCCGGGCAACTCGGGCGGGCCCCTGGTCAACGCGCGGGGTGAGGTGGTCGGGGTGAACACGGCCATCGCCACCATCGACGGCAACGGCTCGATCGGCATCGGGTTCGCCATCCCGATCGACCAGGTCCAGCAGACCGCGGACACCATCATCGGGCGGGGCGGCTGACCGGTCCCGCGGTCCTGACCTGCGCCGGCGTGCCGAACGTCCGGCCGGAAGGTCAGAAGTGTCGGATATCCGGCCTGGGACCATCGGGCCATGGAAATATTACGCTGAGTATGGATACTGGCGGAGGTGGAGCAAGCTGTCATCGCGGCCCTCCTCCTGGTGGGCCTGGTCATCGGCGCCGGTGTCGGCGCGTCGTACGCCCGCGCGCAGCGGGGTTGGAAGGACTACAAGACCATCCGGACCACCGTCCCGGGCGCCCGGCGCACCGCCTGGATGGCGACCCGTGCGGTGATCACCAAGATCGGCGTGATCGCGCTGCTGCTGTTCGGGGCGGCGGCGTACGCGGCGTCCGGGTCGGACCACGACCGCGCGGGCCCCGGCCCCACCCCGACCCCGACCGTGACCGCCACCCCGGGCCACCGCGCCGGGCGTTAGCCTCGGGGCGTGGACGACGGACTGCGGGTGACCGACCGGCTCGTGCTGCCCGACGCCGAGCTGCGGGAACGCTTCTCCCGCTCGTCCGGCCCGGGTGGCCAGGGGGTGAACACGACCGACTCGCGGGTGGAGCTGAGCTTCGACCTGGCCGGGTCGCCGAGCGTGCCCGAGACGCTGCGCGCCCGCGCCCTGGACCGGCTCGCCGGCCGGCTGGTCGACGGGGTGCTGACAGTGGCGGCCAGCGAGCACCGGGCGCAGTTGGCCAACCGCGAGGCGGCCCGCGAGCGGATGGCCGCCCTGCTGCGCGAGGCGGTCGCGCCGCCGCCGAAGCCGCGCCGCCCCACCCGCCCGTCCCGCGCCGCCAAGGAGCGCCGGCTGGCCGAGAAGAAGCGGCAGTCCCAGCGCAAGCGCGACCGCCGGGTGGACGGGGACTGACCGCGGGTCAGCGCGACGGCACCGGCCCGGTGGCCGCCCGCTCGTGGTCGCGGAGCACCTCGAACGCGGTGAGGGCCAGGCAGGCCGCGGCCAGCAGCGCCAGCGCGAGCAGCGCCGACAGGCCGGCCGTCAGCGGCAGCAGCGCCGCCACGACCAGGGTCAGCGCCTGGCGGGCCGGTCGCCCGCGCCCGGTCGTCCGCCACCGGAACGCCTGGACCCCCAACAGGTAGAGCAGCACCCCGCCGAAGAGCGCGGCGTGCGCCAGCGGGTACGGCGGCGGCCCGAGCTCGAAGAAACCCCGGCTGCCCAGCACCGACATGGTCTTGCGCAGGCCGAGCGAGACCAGCACGATCCCGGCCACCATCGGCAGGTGCAACCAGGTGTACGCGTCGCGGGCCAGCCGGGTCCGGGTCCGGAGGTCGGCCGCGGCCAGCGCCCGTTCCCCCTCGGTGCTGTCCCAGCCGAAGTAGGTCCACCACAGGGCGGCCAGCAGGGCGGTGCCCAGGAACGCGGCCACCACGATCCGGGCCGAGACCGGCGTGTAGACCACCGCGGTGCCCATCGAGATCACCGCCTCGCCCAGCCCGATGATGATGATCAGGCTGTGCCGGTCGGCCCAGTGCTCGGCCGAACGCACGCTGAGGTGGCGCACGCCCACCCGGGCGTTGCCGAGCACGTCGACAGCGATGGCGAGCACCCACAGCGCGACCCGCGGCGGGGAGAACTGGCGGACGTCGCCGACGGGCAGCGGCAGCAGCGCGGCGACCAGCATGAGGCCGAGCGCGACAAGGGTCGGCGTGGCGGCCCGCACCGGCGGTGTCCGCCAGCCTGGGTCCTGCCACGCCACCAGCCCGAACGAGGCCAGGTGCAGCAGCCGGATGGCCGCGTAGCAGGCGACGAAGACCAGCGGCCCGGGCAGGCCGCCGCGCGAGTCGTCGAGCGCCTGCGGGCTGGCCAGCGTGATCATCGCGGTGAGCGCCACCACCAGCACCATGACCAGGCGGACCACCGCGTTCTCCGCGCGGACCTCGGCCGCCAGCCAGGCGTACGCGCACCAGCCCTGCCAGAGCACGGCGAGCACCAGCAGCCCGCGCGCCAGGCCCGGCCACGTCGGGTCGTCGGCCATCAGGGCGGCCACCTGGAGGAACGCGTAGACGAAGACCAGGTCGAAGAAGAGCTCCTTCGGGGTGACCCCGGCGTGCTCCTGGGCCGGCCCGATCTGCGCGTGCAACCGGCGGTGCCGGCGCCGGAACACGGTCAGGTCGGCCAGCGCTGTCGCGCCCACCGCGGCGGCCAGCAGGGCCAGCTCGGCCAGCACCGGCAGGTGCGGAGCGAGCGGCGCCAGCCCGGCCACCAGCACAATCCCGAGCACGGGGGAGCGGCCCAGGATGCGCAGCGTCCGCACCTCGAACAGCACCAGCGCCGACAGGTAGAGCAGCACCCCGCCGTGGAGCACGAGCAGGGTGAGCAGCGGGGTCGGCTTGTCGCTGCCCACCTGCAGCTCACCGAGCACCTTCTTGAGGCCGAGCGCCACCAGGATGAGCCCGGTCATCATCGGCAGGTGCAGGAAGCTGTACGCGTCCCGGCCGAGCAGCGCGCGCCGGGTGCCGGCGACCCGCTCCAGCGCCTGCTCGGCCGCGAACCGGGCCAGGTCGAAGTACGTCCACCACAGCGCGCCGGCCAGCGCCACCCCGAGCAGCGCACCGACCAGCACCTCCGGGGTCAGCGGCTGGGCCGTGGCCACCCCCTGGCTCAGCCCCACCGAGATGATCGTCTCGCCGAACCCGATCAGGATGATCAGTCCGTGCCGCTCCGCCCAGTACGGGATCGAGCCGATCCGCCACAGGTCCGCGCCGAGCAGCATGGCCCCGCCGTACTCGGCGACGATCGCGCAGCCCACCAGCGCGAAGCGGATCCACTCGCGACCCACCTCGTCCGGCACCCGGGCCGGGACCAGCGCGGCGGCGAGCAGGAACAGTGCGCCGGCCAACGGGGGCGGCGACGCCCGCCGCAGCAGCCGGCGGGGACGCACCTCTCCGGCGGCGGCCACCACGGTGACGGTCAGCGTGGTGCCGCGTACGAGCAGGTAGCCGACGGCGAAGACCAGCGGGCCGGACAGGCCGCCCGGCCGGTCCTGGAACGCCTCCCGCACCGTCAGGCCCATCACGAACAGGGTGGCGCTGAGCCCGAACATCACCACCGGCATGACCCCGCGGTCCAACCGGACGGTGCTGCCCAGCCAGGCGAACGGCGCCCAGCACCACCAGAGCAGCACGAGCAGCAGCAGGCCCCGGGGCAGCCCGGACAGGTTGAGCTGCTCGGCGGTCACCCCGGTGACGTTGAGGAACGCGAAGACGAAGATCAGGTCGAGGAACAGCTCCAGCCGGCTGACGTCGCCCGCGTCGCCGGCCAGCTGGATCCGACCGAGGCCGCCCACCACCTCACTGTGCCAACCGGGCCGGGCGCCGACCGGGGATCCGTTCCAAACACCCCTGGAGCGGCAGGCGCCGGAAAACTGTTTGAGGGCCCGCGTGCCGTCACCCAGAATTCGCCGGGTGCCGAGCGACTTCTCCGTCAAGCCCACCCTCACCGGCGACCGGGTCCTGCTGCGTCCGTTCGTCGACGACGACCTCGCGGCCTTCGAGGCGATCCTGGCCGACCCGGAGGTGGCCCGGCTCACCGGCAGCCCGCCCGGGGAGGGGCTGGAACCGGCGCGGCTGCGCGCCTGGTACGGCACCCGCAACAGCCAGCCGGACCGGCTCGACCTGGCCGTCGTGGACCGGGCGACCGGGGCCTGCGTCGGCGAGGTGGTGCTCAACGAGTGGGACAGGCACAACGACAGCTGCAACTTCCGCACCCTGATCGGCCCCGCCGGGCGGGACCGGGGGCTCGGCACCGAGGCGGTCCGGCTCGTGGTCGGGTACGGCTTCGAGCAGCTCGGCCTGCACCGGATCGGGCTGGAGGTGTTCGCCTTCAACCCGCGCGCCCGCCGGGCCTACGAGAAGGTCGGCTTCGTGGCCGAGGGCACGCTGCGGCAGGTCCTCCGCGACGGCGACGGCTGGGTGGACGCCACCGTCATGTCGATCCTCGCCGACGAGTGGGCCGCGCACCGGGGCCACCCGGCCGGCTGAGGTCGCCGCCCTCCTGCCCGCCCTCGCGGTCGGGTTCGCCCTCGTCTCCACCGCGCCGCCGGCCGCGCGGGCACCTGCTCAACCGGCGCGGTCGAAGTCCGGACCTGAGCCGATCGCGAACACGTCCAGGGACACGGCTGAGTTGTCCCCCTCAGCAGGCGAGTGCATCTGTCCACCGGCTGCCTGCAGGAGGGCCCAGCCGACCTCGGCGGTCGTCGCCGGGGCAGCCTTCGCGGCCGCCTCGATGCCGGTCCAGACGACGGCGATGAGGGCCCCGTTGTTCTCCAGGACGTAGTCCCCGAAACAGTCGTTGAAGGCGTCCCAGTTCCTGCCGTAGTAGCCCGGGAAGCCGAACGCCCGGCGTAGTTCTGTGTGCGCGTCCGCACGTGACGTCATCCGCCGCCCGTCCAGTTCGACCCTGCGGTACGACCAGCGGTCGAGGAACTTGGTGAGTGCCGGGGCCGAATCCTGGTGCACCCGGAAGAGCGGACCCGAACGAATCCAGGGCAGTTCGCCGCGTACCCAGGGCCTCTCGCTCGTCATGCGCCGAAGCGTAGAGCCTGCGAGGGAGGGTGCGGGCTCACCCGTTCGCGGCGGGAAGGATCCGATCGCACTCCGCGATCAGGCGCGCACGCAAGGGTGCGGCACGTTCGGCGAACGACCGCTGGGCGCGCACGTACTCGTGCCTGCCCTCGACGGTCTCGACCCTGACGGGCGGGTAGCCCAGCTCGGAGAGGTCGTACGGCGACGCCCGCATGTCCAGGGTCCGGACCTCCTTCGCCAGCTCGAAGCAGTCGGCCACGAGTTCCGAGGCGACCAGGGGCGAGAGCTTGCAGGCCCACTTGTAGAGATCCATGTTGGCGTGCAGACAGCCCGGCTGCTCCAGCGCGTGCTGGCTCTCCCGCGTCGGGGTGAGCACGTTGAGCGGCCGGGCCGGCGCCGTGAAGAACCGGAACGCGTCGAAGTGGCTGCACCGCACGCCCCGCTCCTCGACCACCGCCGCGGTCTCCGCCGGGCTGAGCCGCAGCGGCCAGGCGTTGTGCCGCACCTCGTCCTGGGTCTGCCGGTAGACCATCGCCCACTCGTGCATGCCGAAGCAGCCGAGGTGGGCCGGGCGGCCGGCGGTCGCCGCCAGCAGCGCGCGGATCCAGGCGATCGACTCGGCGCGCCGCGCGCGTACCCCCTCGGTGTCAAGGGTGACCCCGGCGGCGGTGGCGCGGTAGTCCCGGCCGAACCCGGCCGGGTCGGCGTCGCGCAGCACCACCCCGGCGCCGGGGTGCCAGCGCCGCAGCTGCGCCGGGCGGTGCGAGTAGTAGGTGAAGAGGAAGTCCTCGACGGGGTGCCGCACCCCGGACCGGCGGCGGGCCAGGTGCGGCCCCAGCCAGGCGTCCACCCGCTCCTCGTGGGCGCGACGCCGGGCCTGCCAGTCGGCCGCGTCGAGCACGGCGGCGGGGGCGAGGGCGGCGGTCACGGACCCCAGGGTACGACCGCCGCCCCGCCCCCGGTCACCGCACGTCCACCCGCACCCCGGCGGAGAAGACCCCGCTGCGCAGCTCCAACTGCCTCGGCGGGTCGTCGCCGTGCACGGTGAACACGAGCGGCAGCAGCACCCGGGAGCCGGCGGCGACCGGCTGGGCGAAGACATCCCGGCCGAGGTTCGCCACGCGGGTGGCGCTCTCGTCGGTGGCCACCCAGTTGCCCCCGGGCAGGTACGCCCGCTGCAACTGCCCGTGCCAGGTCTGCTCGCCGGACGTGACGTTGCGCACCCCGACCGTGGCCAGGCACTGCCGCCCGCCGGACGACGCCGCGGGCGGGGTGCCAACGCCACAGGCCAGCCGGTAGACGGTGAACTCGAACGCGTTCTCGCGCAGCGGGACGCCGAGCGGGCCGGTGACGCTGTTGCCCACCCAGGCGCCGCTGGTCGGCTGCTTCGTGGTGTCCATGGCGGCGACCCGCTGGGTGGCCGTCCACGCCGCCGCGCCGACCACGCCCGCCAGGACCGCGGCCGCGACCCCGATCACCGCCCAGATCGGTGGCCGGCGGCGCCGGGCGGTGACGGCGGGCATCGCCGGGCGCGGGTAGACGGTGCCACGGTCCGCCGGGCCGCCCGTCCCAGCCGCGACCGGCGGGACACCGGCGGCGAGCCGGGTCGGGCCGGCCGGGGTGCCGGTGGCCCGCGGCGGGCCGGAGCGCCGGCGTCGCCACGCCCACCACAGCACGCCGCCGGTCACCACCAGGAGCGCGGCCAGCGCGGCCAGCAGCACCGGCGGGCGGCGCCAGGCCGGGGCGGCGGTCACCTTCGCGGCCGGCACCGTCGCGGGCCCCGTCCAGGTCGCCGTGGCGCAGTCGTACGGGCGGGTGCCGTCGGTGCCGTACGCGCAGGTCGGCGCGGTCACCTCCCGGCCCTGGGCGACCCCGCTGAGCGCGGTGTTCAGCGTGGTGGTGCTCCGCGCCGGCAGTCGCAGCCGCCAGGTCACCTCGTTGGCCGTGGCCGACCCGATCGGGCGGTTCGCCCGGCCGCCACCGGTCACCGCGGTCGCCCGGGACCCGGCCGGCAACTCCTGCCGGACGGTCGTCTCGACAGGCGTGGGGCCGGCGTTGCGGACCTGGATCCGGTAGCCCGGCGCCGGGGTGCCGGCCGCCGCCACCGCCACGGTCACCGGCGGGGTGGTCAGCTGGATCGGCGCCGGCTTGGTGGTCGGCATCGCCGGTGGCGCCGCAGGCATCCCGGTCGGAATCGGGGTGGCCCGGGCGGCCACGGCCGGCGGAGCCGCCGCTCGCGCTGCCGGCGTCGCTTGTGCTGCCGCCGGAGCCGCCGGTGGCGGGGTCGCGGCCTCCGCCCGGGGTGCGGTGAGCGGCAGCGCCGGCACGGCGGCCATGATGCCGAGGCAGTTCACGAACACTGCCAGGGTCCTGTGGTGTCGTCTCGATGCAGGCATACGAACGAACCTCCGGCCCCGAAGCTATGGGCCCGGGCCCGCCGGGCGGGTACGAAGCCGCCAATCCCGCCCCGGCCGGCGCGGGCCGGCGTACCCTGGCGCGCCACCCGCCCGGCGGAGCCCGTGGCCGCGTCCGGCGTGGCCCGGCCGGACGTCGGGGATAGATTGGCCGGGTGCGTATCGCTCGTTTCGCTCATGCCAAGGGAATGTCGTTCGGGGTCGTCGAGGGCGAGCCGGAGGCCGGGCCGCAGGGCCTGACCATCGCCGAGATCGAGGGCCACCCGTTCGGGCAGATCCAGTTCTCCGGCGCCCGCTGGGCGCTCTCCGACGTCCGGCTGCTCTCGCCGATCCTGCCGAGCAAGGTGGTCTGCGTCGGCCGCAACTACGCCGAACACGCCGCCGAGCACGGCAGCGAGGTGCCCAAGGAGCCGTTGCTCTTCCTCAAGCCGTCGACCTCGGTGATCGGTCCCCGGGACGCCATCCGGCTGCCCGTCTTCTCGAAGCAGGTCGAGCACGAGGCGGAGCTGGCCGTCGTGATCGGCGCGCCGGGCGCGCGGCGGGCCGACCGGGCCGCCGCCGAGCGGGCCATCTTCGGCTACACCTGCGCCAACGACGTCACGGCGCGGGACCTCCAGCGCTCCGACGGGCAGTGGACCCGGGCCAAGGGCTTCGACTCGTTCTGCCCGATCGGGCCGTGGATCACCACCGGGCTGGACGTCAGCGACCTGGAGGTCCGCTGTGAGGTCGGTCGCAACCCGGAGGAGATGGAGGTACGCCAGCTCGGCCGGACCAAGGACATGGTCTTCGACGTGCCGGCCCTGGTGTCGTACATCTCCCACGTCATGACGTTGCTCCCCGGTGACGTGGTGCTGACCGGCACTCCGGCGGGGGTTAGCCCGCTCACCGACGGGGATACGGTCACCGTGCGGATCGAGGGGATCGGCGAGCTCACCAACCCGGTGGTCCCGGTCGCCTGATGCGTCCGACGCCTCGTTTCCGCAGCTCACTGGCGGTTTCGGGGGGTTGGATTTGGCCTGCCGGCACCGGGAGGGTAAAGTTCATTCCCGGCGCCGCAAGGGGCCAATGGGGTATGGGGTAATTGGCAGCCCGACTGATTCTGGTTCAGTTAGTCTAGGTTCGAGTCCTGGTACCCCAGCGCAGCCGCGGATTCGCGAGAATCCCGGACGCTGGATTCTGGCGGAGTTCCGCTCCGCCCCTCGTGAGAGGGGCGGCAGATGATCTCTGATAGAGTGCAGCTTCCCGCCCGCGAGGGCGTGGAAGCACGAAGTTCTGGCCCCGTCGTCTAGCGGCCCAGGACGCCGCCCTCTCAAGGCGGTAGCGCCGGTTCGAATCCGGTCGGGGCTACAAGCGCTGACAGCCCGTCCCACCTCGTGGGGCGGGCTGTTTCGTGTTTCCAGCTGTGTGGTCCGGCGTGCCGACCCCCTCGTGGAGGGCGGGACGTGGTGCCGCTAGACTACTGCCGCACCGCCCGTCAGGGTGGTGAAGCAGGAAAAGTGCCTGGCCCCGTCGTCTAGCGGCCCAGGACGCCGCCCTCTCAAGGCGGTAGCGCCGGTTCGAATCCGGTCGGGGCTACCACACACGAACGGCCCGTCTCGCACCCGCGAGACGGGCCGTTCGCCGTTCCGGCCCGACCCCTGCCTCGTTGATCATGACGTTGGCGGCGTTTTCGATCTCCGGAACCGCCGCCAACTTCATGATCAACCAGCGCGAGGGGGCCGGGTTACAGGCCGGAGAGGCGTTGGCCGGCTCGGACCACGGCCATGGCGTGGCGTTCGCCGGGGCGGCGGCCCAGGCGCTCGATCGGGCCGGAGATGCTGATGGCGGCGATGACCCGGCCGGTGCGGTCGCGGATCGGGGCCGAGACGCTCGCCACACCGGCCTCCCGCTCGGCGACGCTCTGCGCCCAGCCGCGGCGGCGCACCTCGGCGAGGGTGCGGCCGGTGAACTTCGAGCGGGGCAGCAGCGGCATGACCGCCTCGGGCGGCTCCCAGGCCAGCAGGATCTGCGCCGCGGAACCGGCCGTCATGGGCAGCACCGAGCCGACCGGCACGGTGTCCCGCAGGCCGCTGGCCCGCTCGGCCGCGCCCACGCAGATCCGCTCGTCGGCACGCCGCAGGTAGAGCTGAGCGCTCTCCCCGGTGGCGTCGCGCAGCGCGGCGAGCAGCGGCTCGGCGGCGGTCAGCAGCACGTCGGGTGCGGCGTTGGCCAGCTCGCCGAGCCGGGGGCCGGGGCGCCAGCGGCCCTGGGTGTCCCGGACCAGCATCCGGTGGATCTCCAGCGCCTGTGCCAGCCGGTGCGCGGTGGCCCGGGGCAGCTTGGTCCGTTCAACGAGTTCGGCAAGGCTGGCGCCGTCGACGCAGGCGGCCAGGATGACCACCGCCTTGTCGAGAACGCCGACACCGCTCATACTGTGTCCCACAAGCCGAAATTTACCTCCCAGAATTTAGGATGTCCAGATGGTGGGAGTCACTCAACCGAGGACCCTGGCCGAGAAGGTCTGGGACGCGCACGTCGTCCGCTCCGCCGCCGGCGAGCCGGACCTGCTCTTCATCGACCTGCACCTGCTCCACGAGGTCACCAGCCCGCAGGCGTTCGACGGGCTGCGCCTGGCCGGCCGTCGGGTCCGCCGGACCGACCTGACGATCGCGACCGAGGACCACAACACCCCGACCGGGTACGACGACCCGGCGTTCCGCTCCCGGCGCGGCGACCTGCTCACGATCGCGGACCCCACCTCCCGCACCCAGATCGAGACGCTGCGCCGCAACTGCGCCGAGTTCGGCGTACGGCTGCACCCGCTGGGCGACGAGAACCAGGGCATCGTGCACGTCATCGGCCCGCAGCTCGGCCTCACCCAGCCGGGCATGACGATCGTCTGCGGCGACTCGCACACCGCCACCCACGGCGCGTTCGGTGCGCTCGCCTTCGGCATCGGCACCAGTGAGGTCGAGCACGTCCTGGCCACCCAGACGCTGCCGCAGGCCCGCCCGAAGACCATGGCCGTCAACGTCGTCGGTGAACTCGCCCCGGGCGTGACCGCCAAGGACCTGGTGCTGGCCCTGATCGCCCAGGTGGGCACCGGCGGCGGGCGCGGCCACATCGTCGAGTACCGGGGCGAGGCCATCCGGAACCTCTCCATGGAGGGCCGGATGACGATCGCCAACATGTCCATCGAGTGGGGCGCCAAGGCCGGCATGATCGCGCCGGACGAGACGACCTTCGCGTACCTCAAGGGGCGGTCCCACGCGCCGCAGGGCGCCGACTGGGACGCGGCGGTGGCCTGGTGGCGGACGCTGCCCACCGACGAGGGGGCGACCTTCGACACCGAGGTGACCCTGGACGCCAGCCGGATCACGCCGTTCGTGACCTGGGGCACCAACCCCGGCCAGGGCGTGCCGCTGGGCGCGGCCGTGCCGGACCCGGAGGAGTTCGTCACCGAGCCGGAGCGGGTCGCCGCCCGCCGGGCCCTGGAGTACATGGACCTCACCCCCGGCACCGCGCTGCGCGACCTGGCGGTGGACGTGGTCTTCGTCGGCTCCTGCACCAACGGCCGCCTGGAGGACCTGCGGGCCGCCGCCGACGTGCTGCGCGGCCACCAGGTCGCCGACGGCGTACGCATGCTCGTGGTGCCCGGCTCGGCCGCGGTCCGCGAGGCGGCCGAGGCCGAGGGGCTGGACAAGGTGTTCACCGACGCCGGCGCCGAGTGGCGCTTCGCCGGCTGCTCCATGTGTCTGGGCATGAACCCGGACACCCTGAAGCCGGGCGAGCGCTCCGCCTCGACCTCCAACCGCAACTTCGAGGGCCGCCAGGGCCGGGGCGGGCGTACCCACCTGGTGTCCCCGCCGGTCGCCGCCGCCACCGCCGTGGTCGGCCGGCTGGCCGCCCCCGCCGACCTGTAGAAGGGCAGCCGAGAGATGGACAAGTTCACCACCCACACCGGCACGGCCGTGCCGCTGCGCCGATCCAACGTGGACACCGACCAGATCATCCCCGCCGTGTACCTCAAGCGGGTGACCCGGACCGGATTCGCGGACGGACTGTTCAACGCGTGGCGGGAGGACCCGTCATTCGTCCTCAACGATCCCGCCCATTCGGGTGCGTCGATTCTGATCGCCGGCCCCGAGTTCGGCACCGGATCCTCCCGGGAGCACGCCGTCTGGGCGCTGCGCGACTGGGGCTTCCGGGCCGTCATCTCGCCCCGCTTCGGCGACATCTTCCGCGGCAACGCGCTCAAGGAAGGCCTCCTTCCGGTCGAGCTGGAATTGAAAGCCGTGGAAGAACTGTGGGATCTCGTGGAATCCGAGCCGACCACGCCGATCACCGTCGACCTCGCCGCCCGCCAGGTCCACGCCGGTGACGCCACCTGGGCGTTCCCGCTGGACGACCACAGCCGTTGGCGGCTGATGGAGGGCTTGGACGACATTGGACTCACCCTCCGGCACGAGGCCGAGATCAGCGCTTACGAGGGGTCCCGGCCGTCGTTCCTGCCCTCGGTAGCCTGACCGCAGATAGCTTTTCGCCCCCACCGGCCGGGGCCGGTGGGGGCGAATCCGTTACGACACAAGGGCTTTTTTCCACCGAATGTTTGTGTCCAGGCAGCACAGGGCATACCGTGCGCGCAGAATGGCTCGCGTCGAGTCAGTTGCACAATCGGGAGGAAGTCGTGAACAAGGCCGAGCTCATCGAGGCGCTCGCCGTTCGCCTGGGGGACCGGAAGACGGCGACGGCCGCTCTCGACGCGGTTCTCGCTGAGGTCCAGGCGGCGGTCACCAAGGGCGAGAAGGTGGCGATCACCGGATTCGGAGCGTTCGAAAAGCGCGTCCGGGGCGCCCGAACAGCGCGCAACCCGCGGACCGGCGAGGCGGTGAAGGTCAAGAAGACCTCCGTCCCGACCTTCCGCGCGGGCGCGGGCTTCAAGGAGATGGTGGCCAGCGGCAAGCTGCCGAAGGCCACGGCCGCCGCCAGGAAGACCGCCGCGGCCGCCGCGAAGACCACGGGCGCGAAGGCGACCGGGGCCAAGGCGACCGGCGCGAAGGCGACCGCCGCGAAGAAGACCACGGCGGCGGGCGCCGCCAAGAAGACCACGGCGGCGAAGGCCACGAAGACGACCGCCGCGACCAAGAAGGCCGCGCCGGCGAAGAAGGCCGCGGCCAAGACGACCGCGGCCAAGAAGACCACCGCGGCGAAGAAGACGACGGCCGCCAAGAAGACGACGGCCGCCAAGAGCACGGCCGCCAAGAAGGCGCCGGCGAAGAAGGCTCCGGCCAAGAAGGCGGCCACCCGGCGCTGACCGCACGGCCGAAAAGGGCGCCCACCGTCCGCGGTGGGCGCCCTTTTCGTGGGTACGCGTTGACCGGCCCTCGCGCGGACCCGCAGAATCCTCGTGCCGAAACCCCCGTCGGTCACGAGAAGAGGGGGCGCCCGTGCGCCACCGTCACCTCCCCACCGTGGCGCTCGCCCTGGGCGTCGGGGTCCTGCTCGACGTGCTGCGGGTGTGGCTGCCGTCGATCATCACCATCTTCGGCCAGGCGGCCGAGACGCCGGCCGAACTCCTCGGCGCCTTCGCCCTCGGCTGGTTCGTGCTCGCCCTCGCCGCACCGGTCCTGGTCCGCCGGCTCGGTGCGCGCCGGACACGCCTGGCCGCGGCCGGCCTCCTGGCCGCCACGCGGCTCGCCCTGACCGCCGCGCCCGGCGGCCGGGTGCAGCTCTGGCTGGCCTGCGCCGGCCTGCTCGCCGGCCTGGTCTGGCTCGCCGCGACCGCCGCGACGGTCGACCGCCCGGCGCCGGGGCTGGCGTTCGGCCTGGCCGGGGCCGCCGTCGGGCACGCCCTGCTCGGCACCGAGGACCTCGTCTGGCGGGGCGGCGTGCTCGGGTGGGCGGTGAGCCTCCTGCTGGCCGGCGCCTTCCTCGCCGCGCAGTCGGCCGCCGGTCCCGCGGCCGGGCTCCGGGACAGCGGTGCGGCGGGCCGGCTCGCCTGGCTGCTGGTCGGGCCGGTGCTGCTGCTGGCCGGTCAGCTGGCGCTCGCGCCGGCCGTGTGGGACGCCGCTGCCTCGTACTGGCACGGCTCGGCGGACCTGCCCGGCCTGGGACTGCCACCGGCCCACCTCGCAGCGGTCCCCGAGTTGGCGATCGGCCTGTTCCTGGTGGCGCTGCTCGTCCAGCCACCCCGGCCGGTGGCCCGGCTGCTCTGGCCGGTGGCCCTGGTGGCCGGCGCGGGGCTGTTCGCCGCCGACCGGGCCGGCTGGCTGGCGGCGGCGGTCCTGCTGGGCGCCGCCGGCCTCGGTGGCTGCCTCGCCCTCGTCGACACCGTCGCCGACCCCGGGAAGGCGCTGGCGCACCGCCGCTCCGGGAGGGCTCTCGTCCGCGCGACGGTCGCGGGAACCGCCACGGCCTCCGGCTCCGTCGCAGGCGCAGGTGCCGGCGTGGTGACCGGACCGGACGACGCAGCCCGTTCCGGCGAGCCGGCCGGGCCGCACACGGGCGGCGGGGACGGTGGCGGGCGGCGCGGGTTCGCCGTCGTCGGCGGGATGCTGGGCTTCGCGGTCGGCGCGGTCGCCTACTACGCCGCCTACGACCTCGGGTACCCCAACGGTTGGGTGCCGGTGCTGGCGGCGCTCGCCGTGGCCGCCGCGGCCGTGGCCGCCCCGCCGGGCGCCGCACGCCGGTTCCGCACGCCGGTGCCGGCGTGGACGGTCCTCGGCGCGATGCTGCTGACCGCCGTCGGCGGCGGGATCCACCGGCCGGCGCCGGCCCCGCACCCGCCCGCGACCCCTCCCGCGGCGGTACGGGTGGTGGCGTACAACATCCGGATGGGGTTCGGGCTGGACGGGCGGCTCGACGTCGACGCGCTGGCCCGGGCGGTGAACGGCAGCCGGCCGGACGTGGTGCTGCTCAGCGAGGTGGACCGGGGCTGGCTGCTCAACGGCGGCCACGACACCCTCGCGCTGCTCGCCGGGCGGCTCCGCATGCCGTACGTCTTCGCGCCCGCCGCCGATCCGGTGTGGGGCGACGCGGTGCTGAGCCGCTTCCCGGTGCGGGCCGGCGAGACCCGGCCCCTCGCGGCGCACGGCGCGCCGACCGGGGCGCAGGCGCTCGGTGTCACGCTCGACCTCGGCGGCCGGGACCTCGCGGTGGTCGCCACCCACCTGCAACCGCCGCCGGGGCAGGACCCGGCGGCCCAGGCCCGCGAGGTCGCCGCCTTCGCCACCCGGTACGCGGCCGGCCGCCCGCTGGTGCTCGGCGGCGACCTGAACACCGAGCCCGCCGACCCGGCCTTCGCCGAGTTCGCCCGGGCCGGCCTGGTCGACGCCCTCGCCGCGGCCCGACCCTTGCGCACCAGCCCGGCCGACGACCCGCGCACCCAGATCGACCACGTCCTCGTCTCGGCGGGCCTCATCGCGTCCGGGGCGCTGGCCCCGCGCGGCACGGCGAGCGACCACCTCCCGGTGGCGGTAACGCTCGCCCTGCCCTGAACACGGTGTGGTGTTAGGAGGGATCCCTTCCTCTACCGCAGGCGTTAACAGGGGGCCCTTCCTTACAGGCGGTCGGCCGCGAGCAGCCGGTCGCCGGTGAAGGCGAGCAGCCAGCCGCCGCCCTTCGGGGTGGTGAAGTCCTCCGCGGTGCCGGTCAGGTGTTCCAGCGCGCCCGGGATCACCTTGCCCTGGCTGCACACCACGAGCGTTTCCCCGGCGGCGGCCAGTGCGCTGAGCCGGGCCGCGGCGGCCAGGGCGCACTCGTCCGGCTGCTGGCCGGGCCGCGGCTCGTCGAGGTCGCCGACCACCTCGATGGGCAGGTCCAGCAGGGCGGCCGCCGGGTCGAGGGTCTGCACGCAGCGCCGGGCCGAGGCGGAGACCAGGCGGGTGGGGCGGACCAGCGCCACCAGAGCGGCGAGGGCCTGCGCCTGGGCCCACCCCTCGGCGTCCAGCGGCCGGCCGGTGTCCGGGCCGGTCCAGGTGCCCCGCTTGCCGGCGTGCGCGTGCCGGACCAGCAGCAGGGTGGCGGTGACGGGCGGCAGCGCCGCGAACGCGGCGATCACCTCGGCGTCGTGCGGGTAGCTGACCTGGCGTACGGCCCGGTCGGCGGGGAACCAGGCCACCTCGTCCACCTCGGTGTCCGGCTGGAAACCGCCCTGCGCGGCGGCCCGCATCGACCAGTAGTCGACCGCCTTGGGCCGGCCCTCGCTGCGGTAGCGGGCGGTGGGCAGGCGTACCTGCGGCACGGCGCGGACGTCGGTCTCCTCGGCGACCTCGCGGACGGCGGCCCGCAGCGGGTGCTCGCCGGCGTCCAGCTTGCCCTTCGGCAGCGACCAGTCGCCGTAGCGGGGACGGTGGACCAGGCAGACCTCGACGCCGCCGGCCACCGGGCGCCAGACGACCCCGCCCGCCGCCCGGATCCGCACCGGCTCGTCGTCCGTCATCCGCTCACCGTATGCCCGCCCGCGGCGCGCCGTGGTCCGCTCAGCCCGCCCTCCCGCCGACCCGGTGCAGCAGCAGGTCCTGGAGGTGGGTCAGCGGCGTGTCGTCGCTGCCGGTACGCCGCTGCCAGCTGCCGTCCGCGGCCAGTTCGAAGGCGTCCACGTCGGGGCTGAACGCGGCGGTCAGCACGTGGTCCAGCTCGGCCCGGGCCACCGGGTCGCTCACCTGCACGAGCGCCTCCACCCGGCGGTCCAGGTTGCGGTGCATCAGGTCGGCGGAGCCCATCCAGAACTCCGCGTCGCCGTTGTTGCCGAACCGGAAGATGCGCGAGTGCTCCAGGAACCGGCCGAGGATCGAGCGGACCCGGATGTTCTCCGACAGCCCCGGCACCCCGGGCCGCAGTGTGCACATGCCCCGGATCAGCAGGTCCACGTGCACCCCGGCCCGCGACGCCCGGTAGAGCGCGTCGGTGATCTCCTCGTCGACGAGCGCGTTCACCTTGAACTGCACGAGCCCCGGCATGCCGAGCCGGACGTGCTCGATCTCCCGCTCGATCCGCTCGACCAGGCCGCTGCGGATGCCCTGCGGGGCCACCAGCAGCCGCCGGTACGCGGTCTGCCGGCTGTAGCCGGTGAGCACGTTGAACAGGTCGGTGAGGTCGGCGCCGATCTCCGGGTCGGCGGTGAGCATGCCGAAGTCCTCGTAGAGCCGGGCCGTCTTCGGGTGGTAGTTGCCGGTGCCGATGTGGCAGTAGCGGCGGATCTGGTTGCCCTCCTGGCGGACCACCAGGGCGGTCTTGCAGTGCGTCTTCAGGCCCACCAGGCCGTAGACCACGTGGCAGCCGGCCCGCTCCAGCGTGCGCGCCCAGCCGATGTTGGCCACCTCGTCGAAGCGCGCCTTCAGCTCGACGAGCACCACCACCTGCTTGCCGGCGGCAGCCGCGTCGACGAGCGCGTCGACGATGGGGGAGTCGCCGCTGGTGCGGTAGAGCGTCTGCTTGATGGCCAGCACGTTCGGGTCGGCGGCGGCCTGCTCGATGAAGCGCTGCACGCTCGTCGCGAACGAGTGGTACGGGTGGTGCACCAGCACGTCCCCGTCCCGCAGGGTCGCGAAGACGCTGCGCGGCACCTCGCCCTCGGCGAGCCGGGGGTGGGTGGCCGGCACGAACGGCGGGTCCTTGAGATCCGGGCGGTCGGCCTCGCCGTACACCTGCCAGAGCGCGGAGAGGTCGAGCAGGCCGCGGACCCGGAGCACGTCGTGGCCGTCCATGTCCAGCTCGCGGACGAGCAGCTCCAGCATGTGGTCGGAGATGGAGGCGGCCACCTCCAGCCGCACCGGCGGGCCGAACCGGCGCCGGGCCAGCTCCCGTTCGAGGGCCTGGAGCAGGTCCTCGTCGCGGTCCTCGTCCACCTCCACCTCGGCGTTGCGGGTCACCCGGAACAGGTGGCACTCGACCACCTGCATGCCGGAGAAGAGCTGCCCGAGATGCACCGAGATGAGGTCCTCCACCGGCAGGAAGCGCACCCCGGGCTGGTCGCGGGCCACCCGCACGAACCGGGGCACGTTGTTCGGCACCTTCACCCGGGCGAACAGCTCGGAGCCGCCGTCCGGGTCGCGCACCGAGACGGCCAGGTTCAGCGACCGGCCCGAGATGTACGGGAACGGGTGCGCCGGGTCCACGGCGAGCGGGGTGAGCACCGGGAAGATGTGCTCCCGGAACCAGGTGCGCAGCCGTTCCCGCTCGGCGTCGTCGAGGTCGCTCCAGCGCAGGATCCGGATGTCCTCCTCGGCCAGCTTCGGCAGCACGTCGTCGACGAAGCAGGCGGCGTGCCGGGAGACCAGGTCGGCGGTCTTCTCGGTGATCAGGTCCAGCTGGGTCCGCAGCGGCAGCCGGTCGCCGCCGCGCACCGGCAGGCCGGCGGAGAGCCGGCGCTTCAGCCCGGCCACCCGCACCATGTAGAACTCGTCCAGGTTGCTGGCGAAGATGGCCAGGAACTTGGCCCGCTCCAGCAACGGGGTGCGGGGGTCCTCGGCCAGCGCCAGCACCCGGGCGTTGAAGTCGAGCCAGGAGAGCTCCCGGTTGAAGAACCGGTCCTCGGGCAGCGGCAGGGCCGCGGGCGGCTCCGCCTGCGGGCCCGGCCCTTCGACCGGGTCCAGCGCCTCCTCCAGCCCGGCGGAGGCCGCCGCCGCGGGATCGGGGCTGACGCTCTCCTCGGGCGGGCGGACGCGGCGGAACCGGCCGTCGGCGCCGCGGGTCGACGCGCCGTTGCGGGGCGCGCCGGGGTCGACGAGGTTACGGGGACCGTCGTGGTGCTCGCGAGGGGTGCTCACCACCTCATGATTCCCCGACAACGGTGAACGGAAAATGAACTCGGGGCAGGTTGGTCACGCCATCGTCGGCAATGTCACCCGGACGACCTCGCCGGCGGCGTCCCGCTCGATGCGGACCCGCTGCCCGAGCCGCAGCAGCCGCAGGCCGGAGGCGTCGAAGGCGCGGGCCGGGAAGGCCAGCTCGGTGCCGTCGTCGAGGAGCAGCACCCCGCTGCGGGTCGACGCGTCGTAGGTGGCCACCGTGCCCTGCATGCCAGCACCGTACCCGACGTCGTCGCCGGCCCGCGCCAGCAGCGCGGCGGTGCGCGGGCCCGCGCCGAACCGGGCGGCGGCGGCCAGGTCGGCCGCGGTGTCCACGTCCCGGCGCAGGGTGGGCCAGCCGCCGGCCAGCGGCAGCGCCCCGCTCGCCGCGTGCGCCGCCGCCGAGCCGGGGCCGAAGCGGGGCGCCAGGGGCACCCCGGGCGGCGCGGCGAGCAGGACCGTGCCGCTGCCCGGGGCGTCGGCCACGAAGCCGCGTACCCCGGCGGAGGGGACGGCCCGCAGCGCCGCGGCGAGCTCGGCCGGGCGCAGCGCCGGCAGGTCGGCGGTCAGGCCGGCCACCGGGGCGCGCGGGCCGGCCACGGCCGCGCCGTGCCGGAAGGCCGCGTTCAGCCCGGCCGCCGGGTCCGGCGCGACCTCCGCGCCGGCCGCCGTGGCCTGCGCCGCCACCCGGGGGTCGTCGGTCACCACGAGCACCCGGGCCACCGCCGGGCAGGCCCGCACCGCGCCGACCGTGTCGGCAGCCAGGGCCAGCGCCAGCTCCTCATGCGGTACGCCGGGCAGCGCGCCGCGCAGGCGGCTCTTCGCCACCCCGAGGCGCTTCACCGGCACCACCACGGTCCAGGTCGGCTCAGGCACGTGACAATCCTGCCAGTCGGGCGGCGGTACCCTCACTGGCCGGACCGGGGGCGAGCAGGCATGATTTCGTCCCGGGGCGTGCGCGCGCATGGGGCGGAACGAGGAGGCAGGGTGGCACCGCGGAGGCTGGGATTCTGGCCACGGTTCGCCGTGGTGCTGGTGAAGCCGGTGTTGACCGTCTGGACGCGGCGCACCTGGCGGGGAATGGAACACCTGCGCCGCGACGGCGGCATCATCATCGTGCCCAACCACATCTCGCACGCGGATCCGCTGGTGTCCGCGCACTTCATCTACGACTCGGGGCGCTGGCCGCAGTTCCTCGGCAAGGCCAGCGTGTTCAAGGTGCCGGTGATCGGGTGGATCCTGCACCGCTGCAAGCAGATCCCGGTCGAGCGCGGCAGCGTCGAGGCGGTCAAGTCGCTGGACAAGCTGGTCGCCGCGCTCAACGAGGGCGGCGCGGTGGTGATCTACCCGGAGGGGACCACCACCCGGGAGCCGGACCTGTGGCCCATGAAGGGCAAGACCGGCGCGGCCCGGCTGGCGCTGGCCACCGGCGCCCCGGTGATCCCGGTCGCCATGGTGGGCCCGGAGAAGATGTTCGACCCGCGGACCGCCCGCATCGGGCTGCGCCCGCGTACGCCGGTGACGGTTGTCGCCGGGCCGCCGATCGACCTGAGCCGGTTTGCGGGCGCCACGCCGACCCGGGCGATCCTGGAGGAGATGACCGACACGATCATGCTGCGGATCCGGGACCTCGTGGCCGAGATCCGCGGCGGCACGCCACCACCGCTGTGGGAGCGGCCGGCCCGGACGCGTACGCCCGAGGTGACCGAATGAGCGGGCACGTCGCCGTGCTGGGAGCGGGCTCGTGGGGCACCGCGTTCGCCAAGATCCTCGCCGACGCCGGCCGGGACGTGACCATCCTGGCCCGGCGCGCCTCGGTGGCCGAGGCCATCCGGACCGGGCGGCACAACCCGGACTACCTGCCCGACGTGCGGCTGCCCGACCGGGTCACCGCGACCGGTGACGCCGAGGAGGCGATCGCCGGGGCCGAGGTGGTGGTGCTGTCCGTGCCGTCGCAGACGCTGCGCGCCAACCTCGCCGACTGGACCCCGTACCTGGACGCCGACGCCACGCTGGTCTCCCTCATGAAGGGCATCGAGCTGGGCACCACGAAGCGGATGAGCCAGGTGATCATGGAGACCGCCGGGGTGCCGGCCGACCGGGTGGTGGTCGTCTCCGGGCCCAACCTGGCACCGGAGATCGCCGCCGAGCAGCCGGCCGCGACAGTGGTGGCCGGCACCGACAGCCGCCGGACCGCGCTGGTCCAGTCGTCGATCCGGACGCCGTACTTCCGGCCGTACACCAACGACGACGTGATCGGCTGCGAGCTGGGCGGTGCGGTGAAGAACGTGATCGCGCTGTCGTACGGCATCGCCACGGCCATGGGCTTCGGCGACAACACCCGGGCCATGCTCATGACCCGCGGCCTGGCCGAGACCGCCCGGCTGGGCGTGGCGCTGGGCGCCGACCCGATCACCTTCGCCGGGCTGGCCGGCATGGGCGACCTGGTCGCCTCCTGCTCGTCGCCCCTGGCCCGCAACCGCACCTTCGGCGAGCACCTGGGCCGGGGGGAGACCCTGGAGCAGGCCCAGGCGGCCACCCGGCAGACCGCCGAGGGCGTGAAGAGCTGCCTGGCCATCCGTGACCTGGCCCGGGCGCACGGTGTGGAGATGCCGATCACCGAGCAGATCGAGCGGATCTGCCACGAGGGGATGGACCCGCGGCTCGCCGTGGACGCCCTCATGAGCCGGACCGCGAAGCCCGAGTCGTACGAGTGAGGTGGCGATGACCGACGAGTGGGGTGACGGCACGCGCAGCGTGCACGCCGGGCTGCCCGCGCCGGAACCCGGCCAGCCCTTCCTGCCCGGCCCGGTCTTCGCGGCGCCCTACCACCTGGACCCGTGGCGGGGGCCGGAGGCCAGCCCCAACGGGTACGGGCGGCCCGACAACCCCACCCGGCGGCTGCTGGAGGCGGCCGTCGGCGAGCTGGAGGGCGGCGACTGCCGGGTCTTCGCCAGCGGCCAGGCGGCCATCACCGGGCTGCTGCTGGCCGTGCTGCGCCCCGGGGACACCGTGCTGCTCCCCGCCGACGGCTACTTCCCGGTGCGGGCCTTCGCCACCGACACCCTCGCGGGCATCGGGGTGCGCGTCGGCTTCGTGCCGACCGCGGGGCCGTACCCGTCGTTCGAGGGCGTGCGGCTGGTGCTGCTGGAGACCCCGGCGAACCCCGGCCTCGACGTGGCCGACGTGACGGCGCTCGCGGTCGCGGCGCACGGTGCCGGTGCCCTCGTGGCGGTCGACAACACCACCGCCACCCCGCTCGGGCAGCGCCCGCTGGAGCTCGGCGCCGACGTGGTGGTCGCCTCCGGCACCAAGGCCCTCACCGGTCACTCCGACCTGCTGCTCGGCTACGTGGCGACCCGCTCGGCCGAACTGCTCGACGCGGTGACCGCCTGGCGGACGACGACCGGCGGCGTGCCGGGGCCGTTCGACTGCTGGCTGGCCCACCGCTCGCTGGCGACCGTGGACCTGCGGCTGGGCCGGCAGACCGCCAACGCCGAGGCGCTGGCCCGGCTGCTCGCCGGCCGCACGGACGTCACCGGCGTGCGCTGGCCCGGGCTGCCGACCGACCCGGCCCACGCCGTGGCCTCGGTCCAGATGCGACGGATGCCCGGCGTGCTCTCCTTCGACCTGGGCGACGCGGACCGGGTGGCCCGGTTCCTCGACGCGTCCCGCCTGGTGGCGGCAGCGACCTCGTTCGGCGGGCTGCACACCACCGCCGACCGGCGGGCCCAGTGGGGGGACGACACCCCGCCCGGCTTCGTCCGGCTCTCCTGCGGCATCGAGGACACCGCCGACCTGGTGGCCGACGTGACCGCCGCGCTCGACGCGGCCTGACACCGGCGTGCCCGCTCCGCTAGGGTGACGGGCAGCAGCGGCCCGCGCGGGCCCCGACCCGAGGAGGTGAGACCGATCCACCAGCAGAGGACCGGCGCTCCCTCCGAGTCCGCGTCGCCCCAGGGTTAGGCGACGCCGGGAGCGCCGACGAGCGTTCCCGAAAGGCCTGCCATGACACCCACCCTGTTCACTCCCGACCGTCCGGCCCTCGTCGGTCGGCTGCGCGCCGCCGGCTGCGTCTTCGCCGAGGACGAGGCGGAGCTGCTGATCGCCGCCGCCGGCTCGGCCGAGGCGCTGGCCGACCTGGTCGACCGCCGGGTCGCCGGCCTGCCGCTGGAGCACCTGCTCGGCTGGGCCGAGTTCTGCGGCCTGCGGGTCGCCGTCGACCCCGGGGTGTTCGTGCCCCGCGGGCGGACCGCCCTGCTGGTCGCCGCCGCAGCGGCCGTGGCCGGTCCCGCGCCCGCCGTGCTCGACCTCTGCTGCGGCTCGGGTGCCGCCGCGCTGGTGCTGCACGGCCGGCTGGCGCCCCGCTGGCTGGCCGCCGCCGACCTCGACCCGGCAGCCGTGGCGTGCGCCCGGCGCAACCTCGACCCGCTGGGCGTCCCGGTCTACGAGGGCGACCTGTTCACGCCCGTCCCCTCGCGGTGGCGGGGGCGGCTGGACCTGGTGGTGGCGAACGCGCCGTACGTGCCGAGCGAGGCGGTGGCGATGCTGCCGCCCGAGGCGCGGCTGTACGAGGCGCCGGTGGCGCTGGACGGCGGCGTGGACGGGCTGGCCGTGCTGCGCCGGGTGGCCGCCGGCGCGGCCGAGTGGCTGGCCCCCGGCGGTCACCTGGCGGTGGAGGTGAGCGCCGGCCAGGCCGCGGCGCTCTGCGCGGTGCTGGCCGACGTCGGCCTGACCCCGACCGTGGTGCGTGACGACGAGTTGGAGGCCACCGCCGTCACCGCCCGCCGGCCCGGCTGAGCCGCGCACCCTGGCACCGCCCGGTTCCGGACCGGGCGGGGTCACGCGCGACCGTGGCGGGACGCCGCACCGCCCACTAGCCTCGGATCAAGGCTCGGTGGGAGGCGGTGGCGGTGGGCAGCGCGGGTGTGCCGGTGGTGGTGGGTCTGGACAACGGCGGCACGAGCAACAACGCCACCGTGCTGACCGTCGACGGCCGGTTCCTGGTGGACGGGCTCGTGGAGACCCCGAGCGAGGTGCAGGCCGGGCCGGAGGCGGCGATCGAGGCCCTGGCCCGGGCGCTGGACGGCGTGCTGGCGCTGACCGGGGTGCCCCGCGAACTGGTCCGGGCGGTCGGGCTGGACACCCCCGGCCCGGCCAGCGCCACCGGCGTGATCTCCTCGCGCGGCTCGACAAACTTCTCCCAGCCGGCCTGGCGCGGCTACGACGTGCGCGGCGCGCTGGAGCACCGGCTCGGCCTGCCGGTGGTCTACGCCAACGACGGCAACGCGGCGGCCCTCTACGCGCACCACGTGCACTTCGGCGCCGACGCGATGGAGCGTTCCTCGGTCGCCGCGATCGTCGGCACCGGGCTCGGTGGCGGCGTGGTGGAGGGCGGCCGGGTGGTCGGCGGCGCGGCCGGCATGGCGGGCGAGTTCGGGCACGTGCACATCCCGCTCGACGGGCTGCTCGCGCCCGGCCAGCCGGTGCCGGTCTGCGCCTGCGGTTTCGCGGGTGACGCGGAGAGCGTCGCCTCGCTCACCGCCATCGTGAACAACCTGCTGCCGTACTGGCTGGGCCGGTTCCCGGGGCATCCCCTCGCGGCCGAGGAGCCGGCCCGGGCGGCGAAGCTGGTCCGCGGCTACGGCGAGCGGGGCGATCCGTTGGCTCGCGAGGTCTTCACCCAGCAGGCCATGGCGTTGGGCCGGCTGTTCACCATCGCCGCCAACTTCACCGATCCGCACGCGTACTTCGTCGGTGGCGGGGTGGTGGAGGCGGCGCCGGAGTTCCGCGACTGGTTCCTGGCCACCGTGCGGGAGCACACCGTGCTCCGCGCCGAGCAGCGCGCGGTGGCCTCGTTCGCCCTGGTGCCGGACCGGGACATGGCCGGGGCGCGCGGGGTGGCCGTCGCGGCGCTGGAGGCGGTCCGCGGCGGGGCCGCAGCCGCCCCGCTGGTCGCAGGCTGAGCCGCGGCGTCGCCGCGCCCGGTCAGGGGCGCGGCGGGGCGCCGGTGAAGGCGGTCCAGGCGGCCGGGGGGAAGACCAGCACCGGGCCGGCCGGGTCCTTGGAGTCGCGGACGGCGACCGCCGCCGGCAGCAGGGCCATCTCGACGCACGCGCCCTCGTCGCCGCTGTGGCTGCTCTTGCGCCAACCGGTCGCCACGGGGCCGCTGTTCGTGCCGTTCATCGCTTCTACCTCTCGTTCAGCAGGCGGAGGAGCTCGTCCCGGCTGGCCGCCGGGCTCAGCGCCACGGTCCGCAGGTGCTCCATGATCTTGGTGCAGGTACGCAGGTCGCCCGGCCGGTCCAGCACCATCTGCCCGGCGACCGTCTCCACCGAGGCGATGATCGGGTCCTCCGGATCCGCGAACTCCAGGATGTGCAGCGACCCCCGCGTCCCCCGGTGGTAGCCGGCGGCCAGGGGGATCACCTGCACGGTGATGTTGGGCAGCTCGGCCATCTTCAACAGGTGCTGCAGCTGACCTCCCATCACCGTCCGGTCGCCGACCGGGCGCAGTAACGCCCCCTCGTCGATGATGGCGTCGAGGATCGGCGGATCGTCACCCGTGAGTCGTTGCTGGCGGTCGAGCCGCAGCTTGACCCGCTGCTCCACCTGCTCGTCGCTGAGCGTGTGCGGGCCGCCGCGCATGACCCCGCGGATGTAGTCCGCGGTCTGGAGCAGGCCCGGCACCACCGACGGCTCGAAGTTGGCGATCCCGGTCGCCTCGGCCTCCAGCGCGATGAAGTCGATAGTGCGGCGGTCCAGCAGGTACGAGTAGGACACCCACCAGCCGGGCTTGCGGGCGTCCTTGGCGAGCTGGACCGCCGCGGCGATCTCGTCGGAGCCCACCCCGTAGAGGGTGAGCAGCGCCCGCACGGTGGCCGGGTTGACAAGCGTCTGCGCGTTCTCGTAGCGGGACAGCGTGCTGCGGGTGCTGTTGATCTCGTCGGCCGCGGACTCCAGGGTGAGGCCGGCGGCCTCCCGGTGGGTCCGCAGGGCGATGCCGAGCCGTCGGGCCCGGGCGGTCTTCGGCGCCATGCATCGATGGTCGCACATCAACGGGAGAACGGGCATGAGAGAAATCCGATGAGAGTTGCATTCACGCGTGTCCACCTGTCAATCTGTGACGGCGTCCTCACCGCCGGTTGTCGTGGCGACGGTGGTGGTGAGCGACCGGAGGGGATGGGGCGCGCGGCGATCGGGTTTTACTCCCCCACGACCCGATCGCCGCGTGCCCGTACCGGCACGCCAGACGGGGAGGAGACGCGATGACGGCGACGGCCCGCCAGGCCGGGGGTGGACGGGGATGACCCGGTTCCTCGTGGTGCTCACCGACGTGCGCCCCCTCGACGGGATCTGGCGCAACGAGCGCACCAGCCCCGAGCGGCGCCGGCAGGTCGTCGGCGCGAACAACCGCGAGGCGGCGGACCGGATCGCCGGCGCCTTCATGGCGTTGGGCATGGTCCGCGCCGGCCGGCAACGGGTCAAGGTCATCGCGGTCGGGCGCCGGCCGCGGACCCCGGACCACCTGAACTGAACCGGGCCCGCCCCCGGGACGCGGTGACGGGGGCGGGGAGCCGGGCGGCCGGTGGCAGGTCCCGCCACCGGCCGCCCGGGCTCGCCCCCAGCCGCGCCACCTCGATCCACCTCTGCGCTTCCGCAGCCGCCCGGTTACTCCCCGTATATGGGTCACTGACCGGATGTCGGCCGCTGCGTCGTCTCCCCGGGTATCGGCTACCGGCGCTCGCCACGCACAGTAAGGTCAGCGGGTGAGCGCCACCGGCGAGCACGGCCAGCCGCAGTCGCGAACGAAGAGGTGACTCCAGTGACCACCCCAGGCAAGACCCGCGTGGCGATCGTCTTCGGCGGCCGCAGCCCGGAGCACGGCATCTCCTGCGTGAGCGCCGGCAGCGTGCTGGCCGCCCTCGACCCCGACGAGTTCGAGGTCGTGCCGGTCGGCATCACCCGGCAGGGCCAGTGGGTGCTGGCCAGTGGCGACCCGGGCCAGCTCGCCATCGCCGACCGCAAGCTGCCGGAGATCACCGCCGGCTCCGGCGCCGAGCTGGTGCTGCGCGCCGACCCGGCGGTGGGCGGCCTCATGGTGCTCGACCCGACCCAGGGCCCGGTGGCGCTTGCCGACGTGGACGTGGTCTTCCCGGTGCTGCACGGCGCGTACGGCGAGGACGGCACCATCCAGGGGATGCTGGAGATGGCCGACATCCCGTACGTCGGGGCGAACGTCTTCGCCTCGGCGGCCGCCATGGACAAGGAGTTCACCAAGAAGCTCTGCGCCGCCGAGGGCATCCCGGTCGGCCCGTACGTGGTGCTGCGCGCCGGAATGACGCTGGCCGAGGAGGACAAGGAGCGCCTCGGGCTGCCGGTCTTCGTGAAGCCGTCCCGGGCCGGTTCCTCGTTCGGCATCACCAAGGTCGACGACTGGGCGCAGCTCGACGCGGCGGTCGCCACCGCGCGGGAGATCGACACCAAGGTGCTCGTCGAGGGCGCGATCGTCGGCCGTGAGGTCGAGTGCGGCGTGCTGGAGGGCGAGGCCGGCGGCGCCCCGGAGGCGTCGGTGCTGGCCGAGGTGCGGGTGGTCTCCGGCCACGACTGGTACGACTTCGAGGCCAAGTACATCGACGACGCCTGCGAGTACGACATCCCGGCGAACCTGCCTGAGCAGGTGACCCGGCAGGTGCGGGAGTACGCGACCCGCGCGTTCACCGCGCTGGACTGCTCGGGCCTGGCCCGGGCCGACTTCTTCGTCACCCCGGAGCTGGACGTCTACCTCAACGAGATCAACACCATGCCGGGCTTCACCCCGACCTCGATGTTCCCCCGGATGTGGGCGGCGAGCGGGCTGGAGTATCCGAAGCTTGTCAACCGGCTCATCCGCACGGCCCTGCGCCGCGCCGGCCGCTGAACGCCGGGGCGTCGCGACCGGCCGGCGACGGTCAGGCGGAGCAGCCCGAGGGGGCGGTCTTCGCGGCCGGCACCGAGGCGACCACCGCGTCGGAGATCGGCGTCACCCACTGGAGCGGCTGCTCGTACCGCTTCGGGACGCGTACCCGCACCGGGGTCTCCCGGTCGACGGTGGTCAGCACGGTGGCGTCCGCCTCCTGCACGGCGTGCCAGCAGACCTTGTTCACCGACCAGACCTCGTCGGTGGGCTGCACCACCGGCGGCGTGCCGCCGCAGGCCACGGTGAGCGCCGGGTCGCCGTACGCGGCGTTCTGCTCGGCGCCCGCGGTGACCGGGCGCTGCGCCAGGTCACGGACGGTCGCCGGGAGCTGCGACACCAGGGCGCGGCACACCGTGGCCGGGCGCTCGGCCAGGGCCGGGGCGGGCACCTCGACAGGCGTGGTCGACTGCGCCCGCACGGTGCTCGCCGACGGGCTCGGCTCGGCGGCCGGGGTGTCGGGGGCGAGCTTCGCGAAGGTGAACCCGGCCACGGCCAGGGTGACCGGCACCGCGACGAGCGTCGCCCAGAGCGCCGCGCTGCGGTTCGACCTGTCGCGACGCGCCGGGCCGGAGTCGTCGGAAGCGGGGGAGGACGTGACTTCTTCCACTTACAGCCGCACCACCGAACACGTGAGGGTGCGGGTGATGCCGGGCACCATCTGCACCTTGCTGACGATGAGTTTGCCGAGCTCGTCGACGGTGTTCGCCTCGGTGAGGACGACCACGTCGTAGGGCCCGGTGACGGCGTCGACGCGCACCACGCCGGCAAGGTCCGCGATCAGACCGGCCACGTCACGCGCCCGACCGACCTCCGTCTGGATGAGGATGTACGCCTGTACCACGACTCGACCTCCGTCCGTCGCCGCCTGGGGCGGCCCGAAGGGTGAAACTACCCTACGGAGCGGCCCTGATCTGTATCGGTCGCCGGCGGGACGCGGTGAGCGAGCCCACGTCGGGGTAGTGGTGGCGGGACGACCAAGCGGGAAGAGCGCGACGAGGGGACGGCATGACTGTCGCGAATGTCGGTGAGTTCGGGCTGATCGACCGGGTGACCGCCCGGTTGGCCCAGGGGGAGAGCTGCCTGCTCGGCCCCGGAGACGACGCGGCCGTGGTCGCGGCGCCGGACCGCCGGGTGGTGGCCTCCACGGACGTGCTCGTGGAGGGGCGGCACTTCCGGCGGGACTGGTCGGGGGCACGCGACGTGGGCCACCGGGCGGCGGCGGCCAACCTGGCCGACATCGCGGCCATGGGGGCCACCCCGACCGCGCTGCTCGTCGCCCTCTGCATGCCCGCCGACCTCGACCCGGCCTGGGCCGAGGAGCTGGCCGACGGGCTGGGCGCCGAGGCGGCCCTCGTGGGCGCGAGCGTGGTCGGCGGGGACATGTCGGCCAGCCCGACGCTGACCATCGCGGTGACCGCCCTGGGTGACCTGGCCGGCCGGGCGCCGGTGGTCCGCTCCGGGGCCCGCCCGGGCGACGTGGTGGCCCTGGCGGGACGCACCGGCTGGGCGGCCGCCGGCTACACCGTGCTGTCCCGGGGGTTCCGCACGCCCCGGCTGCTGGTGGAGGCGTTCCGCCGCCCCGAGGTGCCGTACGCGGCCGGCCCGCAGGCCGCCGGGCTGGGCGCCACCGCCATGATCGACGTGTCGGACGGGTTGCTGGCCGACCTGGGGCACGTGGCGAAGGCCAGCGGGGTGGCCGTCGACCTGACCCGGGAGGCGTTCGAGGTGCCCCGGCAGATGCGCGACGCGGCGCAGGCGCTCGGCGTCGACCCGTACACCTGGATCCTGGCCGGGGGCGACGACCACGCCCTGGCGGCGACCTTCCCGGCGACCGCGACCCTGCCCGAGGGCTGGCGGCCGGTCGGACGGGTGACCGAGGGCGCCGGGGTGACGGTGGACGGCGCGCCCTTCTCGGGCACCGCCGGCTGGGACCACTTCCGCCGGACGGAGTGATCTGCGTCCGATGCGCGCCGTCGGGCCCCGGGCGGGCCGGGGGCCGGTCGTAGGCTTGCCTGTCGTGAGTGAGATCGAGATCCGGGTGCGGCGCTTCGACGCGCCCGAGTCGCAGGCGTTGATCCGGGCGGCCCTGGCCGACCTCGGGGCGCGGTACGGCGGCAGCGGCGACGAGACCCCTGTCGACGCGGCCGAGTTCGAGCCGCCGGCCGGTACCTTCCTGGTCGCCTACCTCGACGGGCAGCCGGTGGGCTGTGGGGGCTGGCGCAGCCACGGCGACGACGGCGAGACGGCCGAGCTGAAGCGCATGTACACGGCGCCGGCCGCCCGGGGCCGGGGCGTGGCCCGCGCGGTGCTCGCGGCCGTCGAGCACTCCGCCCGGGACCAGGGCCGCAAGCGGATGATCCTGGAGTGCGGCGACAAGCAGCCCGAGGCGATCGCCATGTACACCTCGGCCGGCTACGAGCGGATCCCGAACTTCGGCTTCTACCAGGACGCCCCGGGCTGCCTCTCCTACGGCCGCCCGCTCTGACGCCGCTCAGCCGACGGTGATCCGGACCTCGCCGGCGGCCTTGCGGGCGGCGCTCTCCGCCTCGTCGGGGGTGGCGCCCCAGGCCAGCAGGTGCCCGCTGCGGTGCGCCGACGAGAGCAGTTCCGGCACGTGGTCCCCGACCTTCGCCTCGACCTGCACGTCGAGCACGCCGGGCACCCGCAGGGCGCCGCGCCGGCCGTCCACCGCCGTGACCCGGCCGGGCGGTGCGACCAGGAACTCGACGGCCGCCGCGCCGGTCGGCCGGGCCGGCAACGCGGGGCGCTCGCCGCGCAGCACCCGCAGGTACGCCTCTATGAAGTCGACCTCGTAGGCGATCGAGACCAGCGCGGTGATCATGTCGCCGGGCATCCGGGCGGCGCACTCGACAAGCGTCGGCACACCGTCGACCAGGATCCACTCGCTGTGCAGCATGCCGCTGCGGAAGCCGGCCGCCTCGGCGAGCCGGACCGCCGCGTCCCGCAGCGCCCGCCGCGGCGTGTCCGGCAGCGCGGACGGCACGGTGTGCCCGGTCTCCACCGGGTACCGGCCGCCGGCGATCCGCTTGTCCGTGACGTTGGCGAAGATCGTCTCGCCCTCGGCGACCAGCAGCTCGACGCTGTGCTCCGAGCCGACCAGCAGCTCCTCCACGAGCACGCCGGTGGGCAGGCCGCGCTCGGCGGCTTCGGCCGGCTCGGGCGGGGCGGCGCTGGCCGCCCAGCGCGCGGCGACCTGCGCCGGGTCGGTGACCAGCTGCACGCCGAGGCTGCCGGACCGGCGGGTGGGCTTGAGCACGCACCGGCCACCGTGTGCCCGGGCGAACTCCGCCGCCCGAGCCGGGTCGTCGACCAGCTCGTACGCCGGGTTGGCCAGGCCGGTGGCGTCGGCGAGCAGCCGCATCCGGTGCTTGTCGGAGAACACGTCCGCGGCGGCCACTCCCGCGCCGGGCAGGCCGAGCCGGTCGGCGAGCCGGGCGGCGGCGCCGACGGCGTACTCCAGGCCGGGCAGGACCAGCCGGGCGGTGGCGAGGCCGGGCTCCCGGGCGAGCAGGGCGTCGGCGTCGAAGCCGGTCTGGTACTCGGCCGGTACCAGCCGGGCGATCATCGGCAGCCCGGCGGCGAAGCGCTCCAGGCCCCGGCGGCGGATAACGTCCGGCTCCTCGACCAGGACCACGCTGCCCGGCGGCAGCTCCTGGTCGAACCAGCGCAGCGAGCCGAACGACCCGCCGACCACCACCAGCTGCTCCCGCCCCAGGTCCAGCTCCACCGGTCGGTCCTCCCCACCCCTGGCGCCGGAACGGACGGCCGGCGCAGCAGCACCCTAACCGGGCCGGCCCGGCCGGCCATCGGCCGGTCGGCGACCCGTCAGCGCCGAACCGTGGACACGACAGAAGCCGGCGGACCCGAGGGGTCCGCCGGCATCCGGCGAAACTGTGAAGGCGGTGCTACCGCGTCAGGCGCGGGTGACCTTGCCGGCCTTGATGCACGAGGTGCAGACCTGCAACTTCTTGGTGGTGCCACCACCGGCCGGGGTACGCACCGACTGGATGTTCGGGTTCCAGCGGCGGTTGGTCTTCTTCTTGGACCAGGGCACGTTGTGGCCGAAGCCCGGCCCCTTGCCACAGACGTCGCACACGCTAGCCACGGGATACTCCTGGGATTGAAACGTTCATGAGGTCGCCGCCAGGCGCAGCCCGGGCAACCTGGCCAGGTTACCCGATGACATGCCGGGGCGCCCAACCGGCCCGGTCGGGACCGGCCCAGCGTACCCGGGGCGCCGGTGGGCCACGCCGGCCCGGGTACGCCGGACACGCCGGCCGGAGACGGCCGGACCCGGCGCGTGTCGGTGCGCGCCAGTAGGCTTCCCGACGTGCTGGAGACCCTCGACGCCGCCGCGGTGCGCCGCTGGTGCGCGAGCGGGCTGGCCGCCCTCCAGCGGCACCAGGGCGAGATCGACGACCTCAACGTCTACCCGGTCCCCGACGGCGACACCGGCACCAACCTGGTGCTCACCCTCACCTCGGCCCAGCAGGCCCTCGCCATGGACCTGGAGACCCTGCCCGACGACGGGCACACGCCGCACGGGCACGCCCTGCGCCTGATGGCCCGGGGCGCGCTGCTCGGGGCGCGCGGCAACTCCGGCGTGATCCTCTCGCAGATCCTGCGCGGCCTGGCCGACGCGCTCGCCGCCGCCCCGGCGGTCCGCGGCCGGCAGCTCGCCGCCGCGCTGGCCGACGCCGCCACGGCCGCGTACGCGGCGGTCGCCCACCCGGTCGAGGGCACCCTGCTCACCGTGGTCGCCGCCGCCGCCCGCGCCGCCGAGCAGGCGGACACCGACGACCTGCGGGCGGTGGCCCGGGCGGCGGCCGGCGGGGCGGCCCGCGCGCTGGCGCGTACCCCCGAGCAGCTGCCCGCGCTGGCCCGGGCCGGCGTGGTGGACGCGGGCGGGCGCGGCCTCTGCCTGCTGCTCGACGCGCTGGTCGAGGTGGTCACCGGGGAGAGCCCGGCGCGACCGGCGCCCGCCCCGCCCGCGGTCCGCCCGCCCGCCACCGCGGTCCGGGAGACCGGCTCCCCGGCGTACGCCTACGAGGTGCAGTACCTGCTCGACGCCACCAACGAGGCCGTGGCGCGGCTGCGTGGCGAGCTGGACGGCCTCGGCGACTCCCTGGTGATCGTGGGCGACGGCGGCACGTGGAACGTGCACGTGCACGTCAACGACGTCGGTGCGGCCGTCGAGGCGGGCGTGGTGGCCGGCCGGCCGCACCGGATCACGGTGACCCGGTTCGCCGACCAGGTGGCCCCGGCCGCGCCCCTGCCGGCGCCGCTGCCCGACGGCCGGGCCGCCGTGGTGGTGGCCACCGGCGCCGGCCTCGCCGAGCTGTTCGCCGCCGAGGGCGCCACCGTGGTGCCGGCCAACCCGTCCACCGGCGAGCTGCTCGACGCGATCCGGGCCACCGGCGCGGCCCGGGTCGTGGTGCTGCCCAACGACCCCAACACCCAGTCGGTGGCGAGCGCGGCCGCCCGGGAGGCGCACCGGCTCGGGGTCAAGGTGAGCGTGGTGCCCACCCGGTCCCAGGTGCAGGCACTCGCCGCCCTCGCCGTGCGGGACCCGAAGCGGCGCTTCGAGGACGACGTCATCGCCATGGCCGAGGCCGCCGGCGCCTGCCGCTACGCCGAGGTCTGCCACGCGAGCAAGGAGGCGCTCACGGTGGCCGGGCCGTGCCGGCCGGGCGACGTGCTGGCCCTGGTCGAGGGTGAGGTGCACCTCATCGGCGCCGATCTCCTGGACACCTGCACCGCCATGGTCGACCGGATGCTGGGCGGCGGCGGCGAGCTGGTCACCCTGCTCTGCGGGGCGGACGCCCCGGCCGGGCTGGCCGACCGCGTCCGCGAGCACGTCGAGCGGTCCTGGCCGTTCGTCGAGGTGCAGGCGTACGAGGGCGGGCAGCCGCACTATCCGCTCCTCGTGGGGGTCGAATGACGAGCGAACCGGCCACCGTGGACACGCCGCTGAAGAAGCTGGTCGGCGAGCGCACCGCCAAGGCCCTGGCGAGCCACCTCGACCTGCACACCGCCGGCGACCTGATCTACCACTTCCCGCGCCGCTACGACGAGCGCGGCGAGCACACCGACATCCGCTCGCTGGACGTGGGGGAGCAGGTCACCGTGTTGGCCCAGGTGCAGCGCACCGCGGTCCGGCCGATGCGGCAGCGCCGGGGCAACCTGCTGGAGGTCACCGTCGGCGACGGCTCCGGCGGGGTGCTCACCCTCACCTTCTTCGGCAACCAGGCGTGGCGGGAACGGGAGCTGCGCCCCGGCCGGTGGGGGCTGTTCGCCGGCAAGGTCACCGAGTTCCGGGGCAAGCGGCAGCTCAACGGCCCGGAGTACGTGCTGCTCGGCGAGGGCGGCGACGGCGAGGCGGCGGCCAACGAGGAGGTCGAGGAGTTCGCCGGGGCGCTGATCCCGGTCTACCCGGCCGCGGCGGCCGTGCCGACCTGGGTGATCGCCCGCTGCGTCCGGGTGGTGCTGGACACCTTCACCCCGCCGGACGACCCACTGCCCGCCACCGTTCGGGCCAGCCGGAACCTGGTCGGCATCGGCGCCGCGCTGCGCGAGATCCACCGGCCCACCAGCAAGGAGGAGCTGTACAAAGCGCGCCGTCGGCTCAAGTGGGACGAGGCGTTCGCCGTGCAGCTCACACTGGTGCAGCGCAAGCACCGGGCGGCGGCCTGGCCCGCGAAGGCGCGGCCCGCGAAGCCGGGCGGGCTGCTGGACGCGTTCGACGCCCGGCTGCCCTACGAGCTGACCTCCGGCCAGCAGGCCGTCGGCCGGGAGATCGCCGCCGACCTGGCCACCGCGCACCCGATGCACCGGCTGCTCCAGGGCGAGGTGGGCAGCGGCAAGACCGTGGTGGCGCTGCGGGCCATGCTCCAGGTGGTCGACGCCGGCGGGCAGGCCGCGCTGCTCGCCCCGACCGAGGTGCTCGCCGCCCAGCACCACCGCGGCATGCTCGACCTGCTCGGCCCGCTCGCGCAGGCGGGCGAGCTGGGCGCCGCCGACGACGCCACCCGGGTGGAGCTGGTGACCGGCTCGCTCGGCGCGGCGGCGCGGCGGCGGGCGCTCGCCGAGGTGGCCGAGGGGCGCGCCGGCATCGTGCTGGGCACCCACGCCCTGCTCTACGAGGGGGTCGACTTCCACGACCTGGGGCTCGTGGTGGTCGACGAGCAGCACCGGTTCGGCGTGGAGCAGCGGGACGCGCTGCGGGCCAAGGCCGACCAGCCGCCGCACGTGCTCGTCATGACTGCCACCCCGATCCCGCGCACGGTCGCCATGACCGTCTACGGCGACCTGGAGACCTCCACCCTGTCCCAGCTGCCGCAGGGCCGCTCGCCGATCGCCTCGCACGTGGTGCCGGCCGCCGAGAAGCCGGCCTTCCTCGACCGGGCCTGGCGCCGGCTGCGCGAGGAGGTCGGCAAGGGACACCAGGCGTACGTGGTGTGTCCGCGGATCGGCGAAGGGCCGGCCTCGGACGAGGAGGCCCCCCGCGAGGACGACAACGGCCGCCGGCCCCCGCTGGCGGTGACCGAGGTGGCCCCGCTGCTCGCCGAGGGGCCGCTGCACGGGTTGCGGATCGGGGTGCTGCACGGGCGGCTGCCGGCCGACGAGAAGGACGCCGTGATGCGCTCCTTCGCCGCCGGTGACCTGGACGTGCTGGTGGCCACCACGGTGGTCGAGGTGGGCGTGAACGTGCCCAACGCCACCGTGATGATCGTGCTGGACGCCGACCGGTTCGGTGTCTCCCAGCTGCACCAGCTCCGCGGCCGGGTGGGCCGGGGCTCGGCCGCCGGCCTCTGCCTGCTGGTCACCGAGGCCATGGAGGGTTCCCCGGCCCGGGAACGGCTGGACGCGGTCGCCTCCACCACCGATGGCTTCAAGCTCGCCGAGCTGGACCTGGAGCAGCGCCGGGAGGGCGACGTGCTGGGCGCCACCCAGTCCGGCCGCCGGTCGCACCTGCGGCTGCTGTCGCTGCTGCGTGACACCGACCTCATCCGGGACGCCCGGGCCGAGGCGATCGCCCTGGTCGAGGAGGACCCGGAGCTGGCCCGCCACCCCGCGCTGGCCGCCTCGGTCGCCGCCCTGGTCGACGAGGAACGCGCGGAATATCTGGAAAAGGGCTGACCCCACCGGAGGCCCGTCCCGGCCTAGGCTCGGGTGATGCCGACCCGATCCCTCGACCGCGGTGTGCTCCTGCTGGCGCGGGGCGACGATCTCCAGGTGGAGCGGGTCACCGGCTCCGCCGACGCCGGATCGCCCTGCACCCCCGCGACCCGGTTCCAGATCGCCTCGATCAGCAAGCAGATGGCCGCCGTCGCGGTGCTGCTCCTCGCCGAGCGGGGCGCGCTGCGCCTGGACGATCCGATCAACCGCTGGCTGCCGGACCCGCCGGCGGCCTGGTCCGGGATCACCCCGCACCACCTGCTCACCCACACCTCCGGCCTGGGCCATTGGGAGGAATACCCGATGATCGACCTGGCCGGGCCGGCCGAACCCGACAAGCTGTTGGCCGTCTTCGCCGGCGTGCCGCCGCTGTTCGCCCCCGGTGCGGGCTGGCACTACAGCAGCCCGGGCTACGTCCTGCTGGCCCGGGCCGTCGAGCGCGCCTCCGGCCGCCCGTACGCCGAGTTCCTCGCCGAGGAGGTCTTCGCGCCGCTCGGCATGACGGGCAGCTTCGCGGGCGACGCCGCCGGGCGGGACGACGTGGCGGTCGGGCACGAGGGCGGCCGGCCGGTGCCCTCCTGGGACCTGGACACGGTGAGCATGGGCGCCGGGGACGTCTGGTGCACGGGCGCCGACCTGCTCACCTGGCTGGACGTGCCACGCCGGGGCCGGCTGCTCGGGCCCGCCGCGGTGGCCGCCATGATCACCCCGCACGCGCCGACCGGCCGCCCCGGCGAGGCGTACGGCTACGGCTGGTTCGTCGGCCCGCTGGCCGGGGAGCGGGCGATCCACCACTCCGGGGACAACGGCGGCTACAAGGCGTTCGCGGCCTGGTTCCCCGACTCGGACCGCCGACTGGTGGTGCTGACCAACCAGGCCGAGATCGACCCCGCGCTGCTGAAGGCGGAGCTGGAATGAGTCGAGGGCGCGCCGGCCGGGGTGGTCGGCGCGCCCTCGGGCAGGCTCAGGTCAGGCGGTGAAGCGGATCCGCCGCCGTCGGGTCACCACGAAGAGCACCGCGCCGGCGGCCACCAGGGCACCCGCCACGGCCGCCATGACGCCGGCCGCCGCGCCGGTCACCGGCAGGCCCGGCTCGGCGCCCCCGCCACCGCCGCCACCGCAGTTCTGCTCGGGGGCGTAGACGGCCTCCAGCTCCAGGCCGAGGTCGGGCAGGGTCACGGTGGCCTGCTCGTCCCTGCCGGCCTTGAAGGTCACCTTCTCGGCCCTGCCCGGCGCGACCGTGCGGGTCTCGGTGCGCCCGCCGTAGGCCAGCTCGGCCTTCACGGGCAGGCCACCCTTCGGGTTCGCGACGGTCAGGGTGAAGGTGTCGCAGTCGGCCTTCGTGGCCACCGTCGGCAGTGGGCAGTCCTTCGGGCGCTGCCAGGAGTAGGTGCCCTTGTCGAGCACCTTGCCGTCGACAAGCACCTGGACGGCGGCGGCGTTCGCGGCCGGGACGACGGTGTCGGTGTTCGCCTTGCCGGGCTCGACGGTCACCTTCCTCGACCAGCCGTTGGCGCCGCGCACCTCGAACTCGACCGGGTAGCGGCTCAGGCTGCCGTCGTTGCTCAGCGCCACGGTGACCGTGCCGTCGCAGTTGGCGGTGAAGAGCGAGGCGGGGTTGACGCAACCGCGGCTGCCGCCGTTGTACCAGCCCTGCGGGCCGTGCGACCGGTTGCCGGGCGCGCCGGGGGAGCCGAGCTTGAGGTTGCCGTACCGCTTGCCGTCCTCGGTCAGCGGGTCGATGACCTGGCTGGTGTCGCCCCAGATGAGGTCCACCTGGGTGTTGCAGTCGGGCAGGTCGACCTTCAGGTCGATGGCGGTCCGGGTGCCGCCGATCCAGTCGCTGGCCGGAGTGCCGTGCACGTACTGCGGGGTGGCGAAGCGCGGGCGCGGGGCGAAGTAGGAGACCAGGGTGAACCACTGCCTGCCGTCGCCGCACAGCGGCAGGTCACCGTCGAGCTTGACGGTGGCCGTGCCCTTCGGCCCGTCGAAGGTGTGGCTGTAGGTGGCCTTGTCCAGGTCCACGCACTTGGGCGCGGGGGCGCAGGGCGCGTCCCGGGTCAGGTCGACCGTGCCGGTGTCGGTGTGGTCCTTGCCGTTCTTCTTCCACAGCGCGTAGATGGTCAGCGAGGCCGACCGGGTGTCGGCGGGCACCCGCTGGACCGCCTGGACGGAGCCGCCGTCGGGGACGACCGTGCCCTCCAGCGGGATGGCGGGCGCGCCGTCGACGGCGACGGTCACGTCGGTCTTCGGGTTCGGGGTGACCTGCTGGAGCGTGGCGGCCTTGTCCCGTTCGCTGTTCTCCACCGTCCAGGTGAGGACCCGCTCGCCGGTGAGCTGGTCGCAGGCGGAGGTGGCGCTGATGGTGGTGTGGTGGGCGCTGGCGGGGGCGGAGACCGCCACGGCCCCGGCGAGGCCGAGCAGGGCGGCGCCCAGCACGGCGAGCGGTCGCCGCGGCGACAGCCTGGTACGGATCACGGGTACTCCCGGATTGAGGGGGTTCGGGGTGGTCGCGTGGGGGCGGGGAGCGGGCGCGGAGAGGTTTGCGGATCCGCGCGGCGCCGCCGTCCCGACGCTGGTGCCGGCGAGGCGAGCCGACAACCGGGCAGACCCTAGCGAAATCGACACCGCGGGCGTTACCGCGATCGACGGCCCGTAAAGGGTCTGTTATGAATTTGAGATCATTGATGTACGGCAGGTGATCGGTCGTCGCGTCGGGTGGTCCGCCCGGCCCGGTCCCGCCGTCGCGTAGCGTCTGGGGCATGTGCGGGAGCAGGCGGTGACCCGGATCGTGGCGGGGGTGCTCGGCGGCCGGCGGATCGCCGCGCCGCCCGGCGCCGGCACCCGGCCGACCTCGGACCGGGTCCGCGAGGCGCTGTTCAGCGCGGTGCAGGCCGAGACGGATCTCGACGGGGCCCGCGTGGCCGACCTCTACGCCGGCTCCGGCGCGGTCGGGCTGGAGGCGCTGTCCCGGGGCGCGGCGCACGTGCTGCTCGTCGAGTCCGACCCCCGGGCCGCCCGGGTGATCCGGGAGAACATCGCCGCGCTCCGGGCCGCCCCGGCCGCCCGGCTGGTCACCGGCAAGGTCGCCACCGTGCTGGCCGCCGGCCCGGAGGGCGGGGCGTACGACGTGGTCTTCGCCGACCCGCCCTACGCCGTACCCGGGGAGGAGATCACCGCCATGCTGGCCGCACTGGTCGGCGGCGGCTGGCTGGCCCCGGACGCCCTGGTGGTCGTCGAGCGGTCCAGCCGCGGCGGCGCGTTCGAGTGGGTGGAGGGCATCACTGCCGAGCGCAGCCGCCGCTACGGCGAGACCACCCTTTGGTACGGTCGCCGATCATGAGACGTGCGGTCTGTCCCGGCTCGTTCGATCCGGTCACCAACGGACACCTCGACATCATCGGCCGGGCCAGCCGGCTGTTCGACGAGGTGATCGTCGGCGTGCTGGTCAACCAGTCGAAGCAGGGGCTGTTCACGGTCGAGGAGCGGATCGACATGCTCCGCGAGGTGACCTCGTCGTACGACAACGTCCGGGTCGAGTCGTTCCGTGGCCTGCTTGTCGACTTCTGCCGCGCCCAGCAGGCGAGCGTGCTGATCAAGGGCCTGCGCGCGGTCAGCGACTTCGACTACGAGCTCCAGATGGCCCAGATGAACATCGGCCTGGCCGGCGTGGAGACGCTCTTCATGCCGACCAACCCGCTCTACTCCTTCCTCTCCTCCAGCCTGGTCAAGGACGTGGCCAAGTGGGGCGGCGACATCTCCGCGCACGTCCCCGACGTGGTCCGGGAGGAACTGGTCGCCCGGCTGCGCCGCTGACCGCCGCGCGGGCGACGCGCCGGGTAGGGGTGCGGCGGCGCGGGTGGAGGGCGCGTTACATGATGTGTGCAGCGCCGAACCCGGGCGCAGGCCGCATCATGAAGGTCGGCCGACGAACGACAGGAGTGAGGTACCGGTGGACCCGCTCGATCGCATCGACGAACTGATCGCCATGGTGGAGCAGGCCCGCTCCGTGCCGATGTCGCGCAACAACTGCATGGTCGACCGGGGCGAGATGATCGCCGCCCTGGACGAGCTGCGCGTGGAGCTTCCCGCCGACCTGCGCCGGGCCGCCGCGCTGCTGGAGGAGCGGGACAAGATCATGGAGGCCGGCAAGCGCGAGGCCGACCGGATCATCAGCGAGGGTGAGGCGGAGCACGCCCGCCTCGTCTCGGTGAACGAGATCACCGTGTCCGCCGAGCACGAGGGCGCCCGGATCATCGCCGAGGCCCGGGCCGAGGCGCAGCGCCTGCGCGAGGAGGTCGACGACTACGTCGACACCGCCCTGGCCAACTTCGAGCAGTTCCTCACCCGGGCGCTCGCCTCGATAGAGCGCGGCCGGGACAAGATGCACGCGCTGCGCGAGATCGGCACCTTCGCCGGCGACGAGGCGGACCGCCCGCTGCCCTTCTGAGCGCCGCCGGCGGCGGCCGGCGACCGCGCTACCCTTGCCAGCGGCACGGGGGCCGGTGGCCGACAACCGGCAGCCGACGGGCCAGGGACGACGCCCCGGTTCGACGGTCCACGGGTCGCCCAGGTAACCTTCTTTGTCGGCCTCTCACCGGCCGGAGTCTAACTATGCCCAAAGACATGCCAAGCCAACTCGACCCCAGGTCGCCGCTGGTCCTCGACACGAGGGACCTGCCGCGTCGGCCTGGCGCGTTGCGTACGCACCGGCGCGTCGTACCGGCACCGGCGGACCTCGGCGTGGAGTTGATCACTGTGCCGGAGGGCGCGGACCTCGACCTCGACCTGAGGTTGGAGTCGGTGTCCGAGGGCGTGCTCGTCACCGGGACCGTCACCGGTCCCGTCAAGGGCGAGTGCGGCCGCTGCCTGCGCGAGATCGACGACTCGGTGGCCGTGACGATCCAGGAGCTGTACGCGTACGAGAACAGCACCACGGACGACACGACCGACGAGGACGAGGTGGGCCGGATGCAGGGCGATCTGATCGACCTGGAGCCGGCGCTGCGGGACGCGGTGGTGCTCGCGCTGCCGACCAACCCGCTCTGCCGGGAGGACTGCCCAGGGTTGTGCCCCGACTGCGGGGTGCACTGGGACGATCTGCCGGCCGACCACAGTCACCAGCAGATCGACCCGCGTTGGGCGGGCCTGTCGCAACTGACCCGTACAGAGGAGTAAGAACCGTGGCCGTCCCCAAGCGCAAGATGTCGCGCAGCAACACCCGCGCCCGCCGGGCGAACTGGAAGGCCACGGCGGTCGCGACCGTGCCTTGCCCCCAGTGCAAGTCGGCCAAGCTGCCGCACGCCGCCTGCTCCGTCTGCGGCACCTACAACGGCCGTCAGGTCCTCGAGGTCTGACCGGACGCCGAGTGACGTCCCCGACCACCGGTCGGGTGGCGCACGCACCAAGGCTCTCGCCCGGTGCCCCGGCTCCCTCCGCCGCCGGCCGTTCCCCGGCCGGCGCGCCGACGGAGCCGGGCACCGCGCGGATCGCCGTCGACCTCCTCGGCGGGGACGATGCTCCCGCCGTCGTGGTTGACGGCGCTCTGCGGGCCGTGCGTACCGACCCTGACCTGCACCTGCTGCTCGTCGGACCGACCGAGGTCGCCGACGGGCTGATCGGTGCGCTCGACCCGGAGCAGCGCAGCCGGGTCACCGTCCGCCCGGTGCGGACCGCCGTCGGCATGGCCGACCATCCCACCGCCGCGCGCGGGGAGAGCACCGTCCGCGCGGCCGTGCACGCCGTCCGCGACGGCATCGCCGACGCGCTCGTCTCCGCCGGTTCGACAGGCGCCACCGTGACCGCCGCCGCGCTCGGCCTCGGCCGCTGGGCGGGCGTCCGCCGGCCCGCCCTGGTCGCCACCCTGCCCGCCGTCGAAGGGCCGGTGGTGCTGCTGGACGTCGGCGGCACACTCGAACCCGGACCCGCCACCCTGGCCCGGCACGCCGTCCTCGGCGCCGCCTACGCGGCCGTGGCGCACGCCGTGGTCGCGCCCCGGGTCGGGCTGCTCTCCGTCGGCGTCGAGGCGGGCAAGGGCGACCGGCTCCGCCGCTCCGCCGATCCCGCCCTCGCCGCGGTGCCGCTGCCCTGCGGCGCCCGCTACGTCGGCCTCGTCGAGGGGTACGACGTCTCCCTCGGCGCCCGCGCCGACGTGGTGGTGACCGACGGCTTCACCGGCAACGTCCTGCTCAAGGCCATCGAGGGCGCGTACGCCATGGCCGGCGGGCCCCCGGCGAGCGGCGGCGCTCCCCGCGCGGCGGCCCTGCTCGGGGTGGCCGGCACCGTGGTGGTCTGCCACGGCGCGGCCCGGCCCGACGACGTCGCCTCCGGCATCGCCCTCGCCGCCCACCTGTGGCGCCGGGGCGCCACCGACACCGTCTCGACCCTGCTCGACGACGTCCCGCACGATCCCGCACCTGACCGTAACGACACCGAGGTAGCGCCATGACCAACGACAAGCGGCGGCGTGCTCCCGTCGGCCACCTGGAGGCGGCCTTCGGGGTGTCGCTCGACCCGGAACTGCTGGAGCGCGCACTGACCCACCGCTCCTACGCGTACGAGAACGGTGGCCTGCCCACCAACGAGCGGCTGGAGTTCCTCGGCGACTCGGTCCTCGGCGTGGTGATCACCACGGCGCTCTTCCACAACCACCCGGACCTGCCCGAGGGGCAGCTCGCCAAGCTGCGGGCCAGCGTGGTCAACATGCGGGCCCTCGCGGACGTGGCGCGCGGCCTCGGCCCGGACGGGCTGGGCGCGTACCTGCTGCTCGGCAAGGGCGAGGAGGCCACCGGCGGCCGGGACAAGGCCAGCATCCTGGCCGACACCCTGGAGGCGCTGCTCGGCGCCATCTACCTCCAGTACGGCCTGGACACGGCGGCCCTCGTGATCCACCGCCTGTTCGACCCGCTGATGGCGGAGTCGGCCGGCCGGGGCGCGGCGCTCGACTGGAAGACGAGCCTCCAGGAGCTGACCGCCGCGCTGGGGCTGGGCGTTCCGGAATACCGGATCGAGGGCACCGGCCCGGACCACCTCAAGACCTTCACGGCCTGGGTGGTGGTGGCCGGCAACCGGTACGGCGGCGCGGAGGGGCGCAGCAAGAAGGAGGCCGAGCAGCGGGCCGCCGAGTCGGCCTGGCGGATGCTGACCGAGCAGGCGGAGGCGGAGGCCGCCGCGAAGGCCGCCGCCGACGGGGTGGAGCCGGCGGGCGACCCCGCCGAGACCGGCGCCGGCCGTGCCTGAGCTGCCCGAGGTCGAGACCGTCCGGCAGGGGCTGGCCCAGTGGGTCATCGGCCGGCGGATCAGCGCCGTCGAGGTGCGCCACCCCCGGGCGGTCCGCCGGCACGAGCCGGGCGGCGCGCACTTCGCCGACGTGCTGACCGGCCGGACGATCACCGACGTCCGGCGCCGGGGCAAGTACCTGTGGCTGCCGCTGGACAGCGGGGACGCCCTCATCGGCCACCTCGGCATGTCCGGCCAGCTCCTGCTCCAGCCGGTCGGCGCGGCCGACGAGCTGCACCTGCGGGTCCGGTTCCGGTTCGCCGACGACGGCCCGGAGCTGCGGTTCGTCGACCAGCGGACGTTCGGCGGGCTGTCGGTCTCCGAGGGCGGGGCCGAGCTGCCGGCCGAGATCGCCCACATCGCCCGGGACCCGATGGATCCGGAGTTCTCCGACGCCGCCTTCGTGGCCGCGCTGCGCAAGCGGCGGACCGAGGTGAAGCGGGCGCTGCTCGACCAGACGCTGATCTCCGGTGTCGGCAACATCTACGCCGACGAGGCGCTCTGGCGGGCGAAGCTGCACGGCGCCCGGCCGACCGACGCGCTGACCGGCCCGGCGGCCGGCCGGCTGCTCGGCCACGTCCGGGACGTGCTCGGCGAGGCGATCAAGCAGGGCGGCACCAGCTTCGACGAGCTGTACGTCAACGTCAACGGCGAGAGCGGCTACTTCGACCGGTCGCTGAACGCGTACGGGCGGGAGGGCGAGCCCTGCCCCCGGTGCGGCACGCCGATCCGGCGCGAGGCGTTCATGAACCGTTCGTCCTACAGTTGCCCGCGCTGCCAGCCCCGCCCCCGGGGCAGCCTTCGGGGATGACCCCGAGCGGGCTCGGGGTTGCGCCGGTGTGCCGCACCGGACGCCGCCCGGTGGGTCCCCCGGTCGTACCCTGAAAAGTCCTTTCTGTCCGGTTAGCCGACCCGATTCCGGCCGCCCGGCCGGAGCCGGCCGGATGGGGGACGAGCGGGGGCCCTTCCCCGATGTCCGGGCCCGCCCCACTCCCTAGCGTCAGCAGACGTCGGCACTGGGCCGACGTCTGGAGGGGGATCCCAGGTATGGGCAGGCGACCGGTGACCGTGCGGCTGGCACGGTGGAGTGCGGAGCATCCGTGGCGGGCCATCGCGCTCTGGGTGGTGTTCGTGGCGGTGTGCTTCGTGGGCGGCAACGCCGCCGGCCTGAACGAGGCGACCGACGACGACCAGGCGATCGGCGAGTTCGGGCGGGCGCAGTTGATCGTCGACAGTGGCGGCTTCCACGAGCCGGCCACGGAGAACGTGCTCATCACTCCCCGCGCGGGCACGCTCGATCAGGCCGCCGCGAAGGCCGCCGCCGACGACGCGACGGCCCGGCTGCGCCAGGTCGACGGGGTGACCTCGGTGGGCGCGCCGATGCCGTCCCGGGACGGCAACGCGCTGCTGGTGCCGATCACCATGTCCGGCGACCCGGAGACCGCCTCGGACCGGGTGCAGCCGCTGCGCGACACCACCGCGAAGGTCCAGGAGGCGCACCCGGCGCTGCGCGTCGAGCAGGTCGGCGGGCCGTCGATCGGCAAGGCGCTCGACGACACCCTCGGCAAGGACTTCAAGCGGGCCGAGCTGCTCAGCCTGCCGGTCACCCTGGCCATCCTGATCATCGCGTTCGGCGCGCTTATCGCGGCCGGCGTGCCGGTGCTGCTCGCGCTGTCCTCGGTGGCCGCGGCCATGGGGCTCTCCACCCTCGCCTCGCACCTGGTGCCGGCCACCGACACCACGGCCAGCGTGATCCTGCTGATCGGCATGGCGGTCGGCGTGGACTACTCGCTCTTCTACGTCCGCCGGGAACGCGAGGAGCGGGCCAAGGGCCGCTCCGGCCTCGACGCCGTGGAGATCGCGGCGGAGACCTCCGGGCACGCCGTGGTGGTCTCCGGCACCGCCGTGATCATCTCGATGGCCGGGCTGCTGCTCGCCCAGGACGCCATCTTCTCGTCGCTCGCCGTCGGCTCGATCCTCGTGGTCGCGGTCGCCGTGATCGGCTCGCTGACCGTGCTGCCGGCGCTCCTGGCCAAGCTGGGCCGCTGGGTCGACCGGCCCCGGGTGCCGCTGCTGTGGCGGCTCACCGCCCCGCGCGCCGGGCGGCACGGCCAGCCGGCCGGGCCCCGGTTCTGGCCGGCCGTGCTGAAGCCCGCGCTGCGCGCCCCGCTGGCCACCCTGGTGGTCTCGGTCGGGCTGCTGCTCGCCCTGGCCGCCCCGGCGCTGGGCATGAAGCTGAAGTTTCCCGGCATGGAGGACGTGCCGCGCACCACGGCGGCCATGCAGGCGTACGACCGCCTCACCGCTGCCTTCCCGAGCAACGGCACCAGCCACACGGTGGCGGTGAAGGCCCCGGCCGAGCAGGCCGACCGGGTGAAGGCAGCGCTGACCGGGCTGGCCGACCGCGCCGCCGCCGACCCGCTCTTCGCGCCGGCCGAGGGGGACGGCCCGAAGATCAAGGTGTCGGCGGACCGGCGGGTGTCGGTGCTGGAGGTCGCCACGCCGTACGCCAGCCGCACCGACGAGGCGTCCCGGTCCCTGCACGAGCTGCGCCAGGACCTCGTCCCGGCCGCGCTCGGCGGCATCCCCGGCGTCGAGTACGCGGTCGGCGGCGGCGTGGCGGCCAGCGAGGACTACGCGGACCACATCTGGGCGAAGCTGCCCGTGGTGGCGGCCTTCGTGCTGGCGCTGACCTTCCTCGTGATGGCCTGGACGTTCCGGTCGGTGGTGGTGGCGCTCACCTCGATCCTGCTGAACCTGCTCTCCGCCGGGGCCGCGTACGGCCTGCTCGTGCTGGTCTTCCAGGGCAGCTGGGCGGAGGGGCTGCTCGGCTTCACCTCGATGGACGCGATCGTCACCTGGCTGCCGTTGTTCCTCTTCGTGGTGCTGTTCGGGCTCTCCATGGACTACCACGTCTTCGTGGTCAGCCGGATCCGCGAGGGGATCCGCCAGGGGATGTCGAACAAGGACGCGGTGGCGTACGGGATCACCTCCTCGGCGGGCGTGGTGACCAGCGCGGCGATCGTCATGGTCGGGGTCTTCTCGATCTTCGCGACGCTGAGCACCATCGACTTCAAGCAGCTCGGCATCGGGCTGGCCGCGGCCATCCTGCTCGACGCCACGATCATCCGGGCGGTGGTGCTGCCCTCGCTGATGACCCTGCTGGGCGACGCGAACTGGTGGGCGCCGCGGTTCCTGCGCGGCCGGGCGGCGACCCCGCCGGCCGAGCCGCCCGCGCCGGCCCCGGAGCTGGTCGGCGCACGCTGATTCACGGGACGGGGGAGGGCGGGCCGGTCCGGTCCGCCCTTCGTCCTGTGACGGAGGTGTCACGGCAGGATTAACGGCCGTGACGGCGGGGCATCTGGGCCGCCATGGACGAACAGCTCACGCCGGCGGCCCGTCGTCGCGCCCCGGCCCCCGCAGCCCTCCGGAGCGCGTCATGAGCACCGACGTGCGGACCGGCACCGTACGGACCAACGTCCCGGCCCGCCTCGACCGGCTGCCCTGGTCCCGCTGGCACTGGATGATCGTGATCGGCCTCGGCACGGTGTGGATCCTCGACGGCCTCGAGGTGACAATCGTCGGCAACCTGTCCGGCAAGCTCGCCGAGCCGGGCAGCGGCCTGAGCATCACCCAGAGCCAGGTCACCGGCCTGGCCGCCGCGCTCTACGTGGCCGGCGCCTGCACGGGCGCGCTCTTCTTCGGCTGGCTCACCGACCGGTTCGGGCGCAAGAAGCTGTTCCTGCTGACCCTCGGGCTCTACCTGGTGGCCACCGCGCTGACCGCGCTGTCCTTCGACACCTGGTGGTTCTTCCTGTTCCGGTTCCTCACCGGCATGGGCATCGGCGGCGAGTACGCAGCCATCAACTCGGCCATCGACGAGCTGATCCCGGCGCGGCACCGCGGCCGCATCGACATCATCATCAACGGCACCTTCTGGCTCGGCGCGGCGCTCGGCGCGCTGCTGACCGTGCCGCTGCTCAACGGCCTGCCCACCAACCTCGGCTGGCGTGTGGCGTTCGGCCTGGGCGCCCTGCTCGGCGTGGTGATCCTGCTGGTCCGCCGGCACGTCCCGGAGAGCCCACGCTGGTTGTTCATCCACGGCCGCGCCGACGAGGCGAACCATCTCGTCGACTCGGTCGAGGCCGAGGTGAAGCGGGAGACCGGCAGGGACCTCACCGAGGCGGACAACTGGATCGAGATCAAGCAGCGGAAGAGCACCAACTTCCTGGAGATCGCGAAGACGCTGTTCGCCCGCTACCCGAAGCGCGCCACGCTGGGCTTCTCGCTCTTCATCGGCCAGGCGTTCCTCTACAACGCGATCACCTTCGGCTTCGCCCAGATCCTCCAGACGTTCTTCGACGTCCCGCCGGGCAACAGCGGCTACTACTTCGCGGTGATCGCGGTCGGCAACCTGCTCGGCCCGCTGCTGCTGGGCCGGCTCTTCGACACCGTCGGCCGGGTCCCGATGATCGCCGGCTCGTACATCGGCTCGGGCATCCTGCTGCTCGGCACCGCCTGGCTGTTCCACTCGGGCGTGCTCAACGCGGTGACCATGACCGCCTGCTGGTGCGCGGTGCTCTTCTTGGCCTCCGCCGGCGCCAGCGCCGCGTACCTGACGGTCAGCGAGATCTTCCCCATGGAGACCCGGGCCATGGCCATCGCGTTCTTCTACGCGATCGGCACGGCCGCCGGTGGCATCACCGGCCCGCTGCTCTTCGCCAAGCTGGTCGGCACCGGCAAGGTCGGCGACACCGTGGTCGCCTTCGTCATCGGCGCCGCCGTCATGATCATCGGTGGTCTCGTGGAGCTGACCCTCGGCGTCAAGGCCGAGGGCAAGTCCCTGGAGGAACTGGCCACCCCGCTCAGCGCCGAGCACGCCGGCATCCCGGCGCAGCGCGGCGCCGGCACCCCGGCCCCGGTCACCGGCGGCGCCCCGGGCTGACCTCCGCCGCTCCCCCCGGCACCGCCCCCGCCCGTCCAGGCCGGGGGCGGTGCCGCGTTTTCAGGGGTACGCACACCGCTCCGTCCCCCGGCTACCGCCGGCTCCCGACGAGGCGCAGATCGTCGCCCGACGACCGACCGGCTCAGCGGTCGTCGCCGCTGCCACCCAGCACACCACGGCCCTGGCGGCTGGCCAGCTTGGCCAGGTTCGCCGTCGCGATGTCGTTCAGTGACAGGTCGAGGTGGTCGGCGAGCACCGCCACGTACCAGAGCACGTCGCCGAGTTCCTTGGCGATGCCGGCCCGGTCGATCCGCGACTCGTCGCTGTCGAGGTCGCGGACCCACTTCTTGAACTTCTCGGCGAGCTCACCCGATTCGCCGACCAGCCCGAGCACCAGGTGGAACAGCTCGTTCCTCTTGTGACGTGGAGCGGCGGTGCGGAGAGCGCCACGCTGATACTCATCCAGGTCCATGGCGGACCAGTCTGGCCCAGCCCTGCCACCCCAACGGCCGCGCCCTACCGCGATCGACTTTCCCCAGGAGGTGTGGGACGAGATGGTCCGGCAGCACAAGGAGCGGCACCTGAGACCACCGCAGCGGCCACGCATCGCACGTCGTTCGATCTGATCGGTTGCTCAGGGGAGCGTGCAGGGTTCGCGCCAGGCGTCGAGTTTGCGGTCCTTGAGGATCGAGGCGAAGCCGTAGCCGACAGTGGTGACGCAGAAGTCGGCCGGGTCGCCGCTGAACTCGACGTGGAAGACCGGCTTGTGCGCGTCGGTGAAGGGGAGCAGCTTGTCGCACCCGCCCCGGCGCACGCACTCCTGGTTGACCGCGAAGTCGAAGTCGGGGGCCAGCGCGGCCACCTGCGGCAGGTCGTCGACGAGCCCGGGGGAGAGGTCCAGGCGCCGGGCCAGCTCGGCCAGCCGGCGGTTGAACTCCAACTGGTCGTCGAAGGTGAGCGGGAAGCCGGAGCGGTGCAGGTAGCCGTCGGCGTCGTCGAGCGCCACCGCGCCGAAGCCCTTGCCCCGGCAGAGCCGGAACCGGTCGGCCAGCACCGGCTCCAGGGAGTCCCACCGGCGGATGTCCAGCCACCGGCTGCCCGGCCGTCCGGGCACCGCCGTGCCGCGTACCGCCGCCGGGAAGCGGCTCGCGTCCGGGTCGGTGGCCGCGTACGTGCCGACCCGCACCTGGCACACCAGGCGGCGGTGGCGGGCGCGCAGCGCGCCGGTCTCGCCGGAGGTGGTCCGCACCGCGTCGAGCAGGAAGACGTCGGCGTCGACGGTGACGTCCACCGGCCCGGTGAGCTGCCACTGCCACTGCCAGTGGCGGGCCTGCGCGACCGGCCACGGGGTGGGCGCCCCGGGCGGGACGATCGGCTCCCGGCAGGCCGGCGCCGGGGCGAGCAGCAGCACCGTCAGCACCACCGCAACGCCCCGGCGCGGCCCACGTCGGCGGACGCGGACCGGCCGGGGCAGCATGGCCCACGCCGGCCGGATCCGCATGGACAGCTCCCGGGTCGCGGGCGGCACCCCGCCCCCTGCCGGTACGTCTCCGGTGGCCCGGCGCGCCGGCGACAGGGCCGGCAACGCTCAGGCGTCCCCGGCGTACCTCACCCGGTCAACGAGCGCGCACCCGGTCACGACGCGCCGCTCAGCGCGGCGTGCCGAAGTCCTGCGTCCAGTACGGCCCGTTGCTCCGCGCCACGCCCACGCCGATCTCGGTGAACGAGCAGTTCAGGATGTTCGCCCGGTGACCCGGGGAGTTCATCCACGCGTCCATCACCGCGGCCGGGCTCTGCTGGTTCCAGGCCACGTTCTCGCCGTACGACCGCCACGCGTACCCGACCCGGTCGAGCCGGTCGCCCACGTCGCTGCCGTCGCTGCCGTCGTGCGACATGGTCTTGTGGTCGGCCTGGTCCTGGCTGTGCCGCTGGGCGGCGAGCGTCAGCTTGTCGTCGACGGTCAGCGCCTTGCAGCCGGCCTTGGCCCGCTCCTGGTTGACGAGGTCGACGACCTCCCGCAGCTCGGCGGTGAGTCCCTTGGTCGAGGTCGTCGTGGCGCCCGTGCCGCTCGACGCGGTGGCCCGCGGCAGCTGCCGGGACGGCGCGGTGGTCCGGCTCGGCGTCGGGGTCGGCTTCTTCGTCGGGCTGGGCTTGACGGTGGTCGGCGCGGCGCTGGGGCTTGTCGACTCCGGTGCGAGCGCGTCGGCGGCGTCCGCCCCGGCGCTGTCGGAGGTCAGCGGGGCGGCGGCCACCGGGCCGTCGGCGGCGGTGGGTTTGGTCCGCTGGTCGTCGCCGGGCAGCAGCACGGCGCCCACGCCGAGGCTCACCACGAGGGTCGCCGCGGCGGCGGCCCCACCGATCAGGAGGGGACGCGGCAGCCGCCGCCGCTGCCGGTGCCGGCCGGTGTCGTCCGCCGGGTCGTCGGTGACCGGCTGCCAGGCGGCCGTGGGCCGTTCGTCGGCGACCGGCTGCCAGGCGGCGGTCGGCTGCTCCTGGGGGCGCCAGGCGGGCTGTTCGTCGGCGGCCGGCTGCCAGGCGCCGGTCGGCTGCTCCTCCCGCTGCCAGGCGGCGGCCGGCTGTTCGGGCTGCCAGGTGGTGGCGGGCTGCTCGTCGCGGCGCCAGGCGGCGGTCGGCTGCCCGGGCTGCCAGGTGTCGGCGGGCTGCTCCTCCGGGCGCCACGCGGCGGTCGGCTGCCCGGCGTGCCAGCCGGCGGCCGGCTCGTAGGGGGACGCCGGGGCGCCCGGGTGGGCCGCCGGGCCGTACGTCGGCTCGACGGCCGGGGAGTACCCGGTCCGGTCGGCGTCGGCGTACCGCCCGGCGTCGGCCCACCCGTGCGCGGCGGCACCGGCGGCGGGGAGGGTGCCGGTGCGCTCCGTGGTGTGGTCGTCCCGCCACGCGGTGGCCGGTGCGTCGTCCCGCCAGGTGCCCGAGGGCGCCTCGGTCGGGCGCGGGCCGGGCTCTTCCGGCTCGTCGCCGAAGAGGTACGACGACCGCGGCTCGGGCCGGTCGGTGAGCCAGGCCGGTCCCTCGTCGGTCGGCGGCTCGGGGCGTCGGGGAACGCCATCCGGTTCGATCGGGTCGGTCCAGCGGTACACGCCTGTCCCCTCCACGGGTCGGTTGCGGGCCGCAGTGACGCTACGGGCGGGCCGCGAGCTGCGGCAACGTGGCTAAGAAAGAGTTAAGGGGAACCGGACGGCAAGGGTGAGGCGTTCACACATTCCCGGGCGTACAGTAAAGGCGTCCGGACAGAGCGTGTCCGCGCCTTGTGGCAACCCCCCGACAAGTGGACCGGGCGACGTGGAGATGATCTACGGCCTGCGGGAACTTGACGAAGGAGGGGGGTTCGGCTCAATATATAGGTGTCGCCAGTCGCGCCCAGCCATGCCCGGATTTCGCGGGGATGGCAGCCGCGAACATCATGGGCGCGCGTTGGCCGGCCTTTCCGGCAGCGCATATCAAGGAGTCAGCATGGCGAAGGCCCTCTACGGCCACGTAGGTGCAGCGCCCGACCGGCGTCTGCTCGACGAGGTCACCCGACTGCGTGCCAGGGTTCAGGCACTGGAGTTCGAGATCACGCGTCTGCGCGCCGACAACGATCGGCTTGCGGCGGCTGCGGCGGAGGCTGACGACCTCCTCCGACTGGCCGAGCCCGCGCTGACCTGATCTCCGGTTGTCGGAAAACTGAATCGCACCACACAGAAAACGCGCGCCGACACCCAGTGCCGGCGCGCAGCTTTTTGTTTTCGGGACGGCAATTCGCGATCTTGACGGCCTCCCGGAATTGCGTCCCGCAATTCTGATCTTGCACTTTTCCGTGGCGTACGCCACATCGCCGGAAACCGGACAGCTCCGGCACCGGGTGGGTCGCGTACCAGGCTCTCCCCGCCCGCGGGTTAGTCTGCGGGTTCACCAGGTCCGCGCAGCCGGCGACGGTACGGCGGCCACCGGACGAGGATCGAGAAGGTGCATCTCAAGAGCCTGACGGTGAAGGGCTTCAAGTCCTTCGCCTCCGCGACGACGCTGAAGCTGGAGCCCGGGATCACCTGCGTGGTCGGCCCGAACGGCTCCGGCAAGTCCAACGTCGTCGACGCCATCGCCTGGGTGCTCGGCGAGCAGGGCGCCAAGGCGCTGCGCGGCGGCAAGATGGAGGACGTCATCTTCGCCGGCACCGCCGGCCGGGCGCCGCTCGGCCGGGCCGAGGTCACCCTCACCATCGACAACACCGACGGCGCGCTGCCGATCGAGTACACCGAGGTCTCCATCACCCGCCGGATGTTCCGCTCCGGCGAGAGCGAGTACGAGATCAACGGCGACTCCTGCCGGCTGCTGGACATCCAGGAGCTGCTCTCGGACTCCGGCATCGGCCGGGAGATGCACATCATCGTCGGGCAGGGCCGGCTCGACGGCATGCTGCACGCCAAGCCGGAGGACCGGCGGGCGTTCATCGAGGAGGCGGCCGGCGTCCTCAAGCACCGCAAGCGCAAGGAGAAGGCGCTGCGGAAGCTCGACGCGATGCAGACCAACCTCAACCGGCTCACCGACCTCACGGCCGAGCTGCGCCGCCAGCTCAAGCCGCTGGGCCGGCAGGCCGAGGTGGCCCGCCGGGCCGCCGCCATCCAGGCCAACCTGCGCGACGCCCGGCTGCGGCTGCTCGCCGACGACCTGCACACCCTGCGCACCACGCTGGACCGGGAGATCGCCGACGAGACCGCGCTGCGCGAGCGGCGCGAGCAGATCGAGGGCGAGCACGGCGAGGTGCAGGCCCGGCTCGGCGAGCTGGAGGCCGCGCTGGCCGAGGACGCCCCGCTGCTCGCCGCGGCGCAGGACACCTGGTACAAGCTCTCCGCGCTCCAGGAGCGGTTCCGCTCCATCGAGCAGCTCGCCCGGGAACGGCTCCGGCATCTCAGCGCCACCGGCGACGACGAGCGCCCCGGCCGCGACCCGGACCAGCTGGAGGCCGAGTCCCGGCGGGTCCGCGAGCAGGAGGAGGAGCTGCGCGCGGCGCTCACCGAGGACCAGGTCCGGCTCGCCGAGGCGGTCGAGCACCGGCAGGAGCTGGAACGGCAGCTCGCCGCCGCCGAACGCGAACTGGTCGCCGCGGCCAAGGCCATCGCCGACCGGCGGGAGGGGCTGGCCCGGCTGACCGGCCAGGTCAACTCCGCCCGGGCCCGCACCACCAGCGCGGGCGAGGAGATCGAACGCCTCGCCGCCGCGCACACCGACGCCCTGACCCGCGCCGAGAAGGCCCAGGCCGAACTGGACGCCGTCGCGGAGCAGTCCACCGAGGCCGACCGGGACAACGCCGACCTGGACGCCCGGCACGCCGAGGCGGTCGCCGTGCACGAGCAAGCCCAGGCCGCCGTGCGCAGCCTCGCCGACGCCGAGCGGGCCGCCGAGAAGGACGCCGCCACCTGGAAGGCCCGCGAGGAGGCGCTCGCCCTCGGCCTGCGCCGCAAGGACGGCGCGGGCGCCCTGCTGGCCCGCGCCGACCAGGTGCCCGGCCTGCTCGGCAGCCTCTCCGGCCTGCTCACCGTCGCACCGGGCAACGAGGCGGCGCTCGCCGCCGCGCTCGGCGGGCTCGCCGACGCCGTCGCGGTCAGCGGGGTGGACGAGGCCGTCGAGGCCATGCGGCTGCTCAAGATCTCCGACGCCGGCCGCGCCGGGCTGCTTGTCGGCAGCCCCGCCGGCCCCGGCATGGCCGGCTCCGCCGACGCGCTGCGCCCGAAGCTGCCCGAGGGCGCCCGCTGGGCCCCCGACCTGGTGGAGTGCTCCGCCGAGCTGCGCCCGGCCGTGCACCGGGCGCTGCGCGACGTGGCGCTCGTCGACGACCTCGCCGCCGCGGCTGAGCTGGTCGCCGGCAACCCGGAGCTGCGCGCGGTCACCCCTGACGGGGACGTGGTGGGGGCGTACGCGGCGGCCGGCGGGTCGGCCAAGGCGCCCAGCTACATCGAGGTGCAGGCGGCCGTCGAGGAGGCGCGGGCCAACCGGGCCACCGCCGAGCGGACCAGCGCCGAGCTGCGCGAGCAGCTCATCGAGGCACGCGCCGAGGTGGCCGCCGCCAAGGAGGCCGTGCAGCACGCCGCCGCCGCCAAGCGGGAGGCCGAGAGCCACCGCAACGCCGCCGCCCGCCGCCTCGCCGAGCTGGGCGCGGCCGCCCGCTCGGCCAAGGCGGAGACCGACCGGCTCGGCGAGTCTCGTTCCCGCGCCGAGGCGGCCCGGGAACGCGACCTCCAGGCCCTCGCCGAGCTGGAGGAGCGGCTCCGGCTGGCCGAGGCCACCCCGCTGGACGCCGAACCGTCCACCGAGGAACGCGACCAGCTCGCCGCCATGGTGCCGCAGGCCCGGCAGAACGAGATGGAGGTCCGGCTCGCCGTGCGTACCGCCGAGGAGCGGGTCTCCTCGATCGCCGGCCGGGCCGACTCCCTCGCCCGGCAGGCGACCGCCGAGCGGGCCGCGCGGGAGCGCGCGGCCGCCCGGCGCGCGGCCCGCACCCGCGGCGCCGAGATCGCCCGGGCCGTGGTCGGCGGCGCCCGCGAGGCGCTCACCCGGCTCACCGTCTCGATCGCCCGGGCCGAGGAGCACCGCGACGCCGTCGCCCGCGAGCGCGCCGCCCGCGAGGCCGAGCTGTCCGAGGTACGCGGCGCGGCCAAGCGGCTCGGCGCCGAGCTGGAGCGGCTGACCAGCCAGGTGCACCGGGACGAGGTGGCCCGCGCCGAGCAGCGGCTGCGCATCGAGCAGCTGGAGGCGAAGGCGGCCGAGGACTTCGGCCTCGACGTGGCCACCCTGATCGCCGAGTACGGCCCGGACCAGCTCGTCCCGCCCACCGACGCCGATGTCGCCGCCGCGGAGAAGGACGGCAGGCCGGTGCCCGAGCCGGTCCGCTACGAGCGGCCGGTGCAGGAGAAGCGGGCCGCCAAGGCGGAGCGGGAGCTGGCCCTGCTCGGCAAGGTCAACCCCCTCGCGCTGGAGGAGTTCGCCGCGCTGGAGGAGCGCTTCAAGTTCCTCTCCGAGCAGCTGGAGGACCTCAAGGCCACCCGCCGGGACCTGCTCACCGTGGTCAAGGACGTCGACGACCGGATCCTGGAGGTCTTCGCCAGCGCGTTCGAGGACACCGCGCGGGAGTTCGAGCAGGTCTTCACGGTGCTCTTCCCCGGCGGCGAGGGGCGGCTGGTGCTCACCGACCCGGAGGACCTGCTCACCACCGGCGTCGAGGTCGAGGCCCGGCCACCCGGCAAGAAGATCAAGCGGCTCTCCCTGCTCTCCGGCGGGGAGCGGTCGCTCACCGCGGTGGCCATGCTTGTGGCGATCTTCCGCGCCCGGCCCAGCCCGTTCTACATCATGGACGAGGTGGAGGCGGCCCTCGACGACGTCAACCTGGGTCGCCTGATCACGCTGCTGGCCCAGCTCCGCGAGAAGAGCCAGCTCATCGTGATCACCCACCAGAAGCGGACCATGGAGATCGCCGACGCGCTCTACGGCGTGACCATGCGCAGCGGCGTCACCCAGGTGATCAGCCAGCGGCTCAACCGGGCCGACGACGAGGGGCAGGGGAACAGCGAGTGAGTCGGGAACGCGCCACGGCGCTCCTGGTGGACTTCGACGGCGTGCTGCGCCGCTGGGATCCGGCGGTGGCCGCCCGGGTCGAGCGGGAGTACGGGCTGACCGAGGGTGTCCTCGGCGAGATCGCCATGTCCTGGGGGCTGCTCCAGCCGGTGCTCACCGGCAAGGTGAGTCACGCCGAGTGGATGAACAGCGTGGCCGAGGCGCTCACCCCCTCGGTCGGCGACGCGGGCCGGGCCCGGGCCGCGGTGGACGCGTGGCAGCGCTACCGCGGCGAGGTCGACCCCGACGTGCTCGCCTTCATCCGGGAGGTCCGGTCGGCCGGTGTCCGGGTCGGGCTGGGCACCAACGCCACCGACGTGCTCGACGCCGACCTGGCCGCGCTGGACCTCACCGACGAGCTGGACGTGGTGGTCAACTCCTCGGTGATCGGGGTGCACAAGCCGGCGAAGGAGTACTTCCAGGCGGCCTGCGAGGCGCTCGGGACCCCGCCGGCGCGGGTGCTGTTCGTCGACGACGAGGACCGTGCGGTGGCCGGCGCCCGGGTGGCCGGGCTCTCCGCGCACCGCTGGAGCGGGCCCGCGGACCTGCGCTACCTGCGCGCGGCGCTGGCGTACTGAGCCGGCCGGGTGGCGGGTTCCGGTCGGCCGGGACGCCGCCACCTCGCCGTGCCGGGGAGGGTCAGTCGCCGGTGACGCCGTCGATGCGCTCGCGGATCAGGTCGGCGTGGCCGTTGTGTCGGGCGTACTCCTCGATCATGTGCACGTAGACCCAGCGGAGGCTCATCTCGTCGGCGGTGCCGTCGCGACGGGGGCGCCGGAAGGTGTGGTCCAGCGACAGGCCGGCGGCGGCCTTCCGGGCCGCCTCGATCTCGGCGCGGAGGGTGGCGAACGCCTCCGCCGGGTCGGCGTCGGCGATCGCGTTCAAATCCGCGTCCGGGTCCTCGTCGCCGTCGTAGAGGCCGGGGATGTCCTCACCGGCGGCGCGGATCCGGAACCACCAGCGCTCCACGTCGGCCATGTGGCGGACCAGCCCGAGCAGGGTCAGGGTGGACGGCTCGACGCTCGCCGTCCGGAGCTGCTCGGCGGTCAGGCCGGCGCACTTGTGGAGCAGGGTGTCGCGGTGGTAGTCGAGCCAGCCTTCCAGCATGGTGCGCTCGTCACCGACGTAGGGCTCGTGGCTGCGGTCGATCTCGGGTGCTCTCCAGGTCATCCCGCGATGTTAGGAAGGGCCCCCTGTACAACGCCAGGCGTTAACAGGGGGCCCTTCCTTGCGCTCAGGGCACCACCACGACCGGCCAGCGGCCGGTGCGGACCAGCCGGGTGGCGACCGAGCCGACCAGCTTGTGGCCGGCCTGCTCGGACGACCCGACCACCACGAGGTCCGCGCGGTGCTCGTCGGCCGCCTTGCACAGCTCGGCGTACGCGTCGCCGCGCCGGCACAGGAAGGTCACCGGCAGGCCCAGCTCCTCGGCGCCGCGCCGGCACTCCTCGCGCAGCTCGGCGGCCAGCTCGTCGTGGGTCTGCTGGACCGCCCCGGCCACCACTCCGGACATGATGCCCGCGTACGGGGCGGGCGAGCTGACGAAGACCACCACCAGCCCGGAGCCCTGCCGGCGGGCCAGCCCGGCGGCGTACGAGGCGGCGCGCAGCGAGGTGCGGCTGCCGTCGACGCCGACCAGTACCACCCGGGGCCCGTCCGTGCCGCGCTCGAACGGCAGCGGCCGGGCCTCCGGGCCGTACCTCTCGCGCTCGGGTGCGTCCATCGGGTCAGTCCCGCCCGCCGGTGCGTACCACCGGGGCGCCGGCGCCGGCCGCGACTGTCGACTCGCGCTCGACCTCGGCGGAGACCGCGTCGCCGTTGGTCCGGCGCAGCGGCACCTCCTTGATGAACACCACCGCGATGAGCGCGATCAGCCCGAACGGGGCGGCGGCCAGGAAGATGTCCCCGGCGCCGTGCCCGTACGCGGCCTCGACGACCGCGCGGATCGGTGCGGGCAGGGTGTGCACGTTGGGCAGGCTACCGCCGCTGCCGGAGCTGGAGGCGGGGATGCCGAGTCCGGCGAGTCCCTCGGCGAGATAGTCCTTGACCTTGTGGCCGAGGATCGCGCCGAGCGCGCTCACGCCGATGGCGCCGCCGAGGCTGCGGAAGAACGCCACCACGGAGCTGGCGGCGCCGAGCTCGTGCGGACCGACGGTGTTCTGCACGGCGAGGACCAGGTTCTGCATGGTCATGCCCAGGCCGAGGCCGATCAGCGCCATGAACACGGCGAGCCGCCAGTACGGGGTGTCCGCCCGCATGGTGCCCATCAGCGCGAAGCCGGCGGTGAGCAGCACCGAGCCGGCCACCAGGTACCGCTTCCAGCGGCCGGTGTTGGTGATGATCCGGCCGACCACGGTGGAGGCGATCAGCAGGCCGAGGATCATCGGCAGGGTCATGAGGCCGGACATGGTCGGGCTCTCGCCGCGGCTGATCTGGAAGTACTGGCCCAGGAATACCGAGGCGCCGAACATGCCCACGCCGACCGCGATGCTGGCGATCACGGCGAGGGTGATGGTGCGGTTGCGGAACAGGCGCGGCGGGATCATGGGCTCGGCGGCCCGGTTCTCCACCCGCAGGGCGAGCGCGCCGAGCAGCACGGCGCCGGCCACCATGACGGCGGTCTGCCAGGACATCCAGTCGTACTTGTCGCCGGCCAGGGTGACCCAGATGAGCAGCAGGGAGACGGCCGCGGTGATGAGGGTGGCGCCCCACCAGTCGATCTTCGCCTCGCGCTTGACCACCGGCAGGTGCAGGGTCTTCTGGAGCACGACGAGGGCGAGGACGGCGAACGGCACGCCCACGTAGAAGCACCAGCGCCAGCCGAGCCAGTCGGTGTCGACGATGACGCCGCCGATGAGCGGGCCGCCGATGGTGCCCACGGCCATGACCGCGCCGAGGTAGCCGCTGTACCGGCCGCGCTCGCGCGGCGCGATCATCGTCGCCATGATCACCTGGGCCAGGGCGGTCAGGCCGCCCGCGCCCACGCCCTGCACCACCCGGCAGGCGATGAGCTCGCCGGTGGTGTGTGACTGCCCGGCCAGCACCGAGCCCAGCACGAAGATGCCGAGGGCGAGCTGGACGAGGACCTTCTTGCTGGTCAGGTCGGCGAGCTTGCCCCAGATCGGGGTGGTCGCGGTGGTCGCCAGCAGCGTCGAGGTGACCACCCAGGTGTACGCGGACTGGCCGCCGTGGAGGTCGGTGATGATCCGCGGCAGCGCGTTCGAGACGACCGTGGAGGAGAGGATCGCGACGAACATGCCCAGCAGCAGGCCGGAGAGCGCCTCCAGGATCTGCCGGTGGGACATGTCGACGGCGGTCGCCCGGGTGGGCGCTGTCGCCTGCGTCATCGTGGATTGCCTCCGGGAAAGACGGGGGAAGGGGTTGCCTCGGGCAACCGTATGGCTTGGTTGCCTCAAGCAACAACCGCACGTGGCGCAGGTCTTATTCCGGGGCGGACCCGGTCAGAAGGTCTCGTTGAACCGGTGCATGAGCCGGGCGAAGTCCTCGACGTCCTGTTTCGGCCACGATTCGAGCGAGCGCCGGATCTGTCCGAGTCGGGCCGCCCGTGCCGCGTCGAACCGGCGGGTGCCCTCCTCGGTGAGGCTGAGCTGGGCGGCGCGCCGGTCGGTCGGGTCCGGGTCGCGGCGGACCAGGCCCAGCGCCTCCAGGCCGCCGATCTGCCGGCTCAGCGTGCCCTTGCCGATGCCCAGCTTCCCGGCCAGGTCGGTGAGCCGGGTCGAGCCGGACCGGCGCAGCCAGAGCAGCAGCCCGTAGGCGTTGGGCTCCAGGTTGGGGTGGACCTCGCGGGCGATCTCCCAGGACAGGGCGCGCCCGCGCCGCAGCAGCGCGGTCAGTTCGTGCTCCACGGCGCGCAGGCTCTCGTCCACCCTGAGAGGGTACTCACCCCTCGTCGCTGAGCCGCTGCCGCGCCACGGTGCGCAGGTGCCCGTCGCTCGTGGTGCCCTCGATCACCACGTCGGCCGTCCGGCCCTCGTGGGTCAGCGTGGCCACCGCGTTGCCGAAGTAGGGTCCGGCCAGCTTCTTCCACCGCACCAGCGGGCGGCGCACCCCGGCCGAGCGGGCCAGCGCCCGGGCCGCGCCGGCCGGCCCCGGATTCCAGCCCAGCTTCATGAGCGGGCGCATCCCGGCCGGCACCTGGTTGTGGATCGGGGAGCAGGTGAGCTGGTGCACGGGGGTGCGTACGCTCCGGTCGGCGAACCGGGCCCGGGCCACGTACGAGTGGTGCACGTCCCCGGAGAGCACGCTGATCGAGGCCGGCCGCGAGTACGCCGGGCCGGCGCCGACCCGCGCCCCCTCGCGCGGCGCCGTGCCGCTGCCCAGCCGGGCGAACAGCTCGCCCAGCGCCTCGAAGGAGCGCCGGAACGAGGCCCAGTGCTCCAGGTCCCAGGCCCGCCGCATCTGCTCGGCCAGCTTGGCGACCCAGGGCCGGCGGGAGTCGGCGAGCTTCTCGTTCCACGACTCCACGTGGTGGATGCCGGGCGGCAGCAGCCAGGGCAACGAGGCGCCGACCACCAGGTGGTCGTAGACGCCGTGCGCCCGGTCCAGGAACCACGACCACTCGCCGGGCGGCAGCATGGCCCGGCTGCCGGGTTCGAGGACCCGGCTGGAGCGGTTGTCCAGCATGACCAGGCGGGTCCGCCCCAGGTCCAGCGCGTAGCTCCACTGGTACTGCACGGCGCGCCAGCGCTCGGTGTCGTGCGCGACGTCGGCCTCCGTGTCGACCCGCTCGCCGAACTCGTGCAGCACGCCGGTGGCGTCCTCGGCGGCCATCACCTTGGCGTACACCGGGTCGGCGGCGATCTCGTCCGGGGCGAGGTTGCCCAGGTGCTGGTAGACCCAGTAGGAGGCCAGGCCGCTGCGAATCCGCTCCGCCCACCAGGGCTGGGTGCGCATGTCCGCCCGCCAGGACGCCGAGGTGTTCCAGTCGTCGATGATCTCGTGGTCGTCGAAGATCATCACGCTCGGCACGGTGGAGAGCAGCCAGCGGATCTCCGGGTCGCGCCAGGACTCCAGGTAGAGCTTGGTGTACTCGTCGAAGCTGACCACCTGGGTGGCCGGGGCGCCCTTCGGGCGGCGGCGCCGCCGCTTGAGCAGCCGGCGCACGGTCGGCGAGGTCTCGTCGGCGTAGACCTGGTCGCCGAGGAGCACCAGCAGGTCGGGCAGCGAGCCCGGGTCGGGGGTGGCGATCTGCCGCCGGGCGTACGCGTCGAGGGCGTCCGGGGGCAGCCGGCGGGCCGTGGCGTGCTGGGTGGTCTCCCGGCAGGAGCCGAAGAGCAGGGTCACCGGCTGGTCCCGGTCGTCCTCCGCCCGGGTCCGGATCACGCTGGCCGGGAAGCCGCTCTCCGGCACCGGCCAGGCCACCACGTCGTCGATGAGCACCTCGTAGGTGGTGCTGCTGTCCGGGGTCAGCCCCGACACCACCACGATCGCGTAGTGGTGGTCGTACGCCGAGAAGGTGGGGGCGCTGCCGGTGGCCCCGCCGGCCGTGCGGACGGTGACCATCGCGGGCGCGCTGGTCTCCACCCAGACGGTGGCGCGCGTGCCCACGACCCGGCGCAGGAGCGGGCCGATGAGCAGACGGGGACCGGTCACGGCGCACCTCCGACGAAGATCATTAACCCTTTCCTACCCGGCCGGCGGTTGCGGCACGCCTTCCAGCCGCGAGCGTACCCGCAGCTTGTTCACGTGCCGAGGCGGTGAGTGGGACGCCGTCGCCGGCATCTGACAGGATTTCGGGCATGAAGGAATACCTCCTCGTCGCACTCGCCCTGCTCGTGGCGCTGATCCTCGGCGGCCTCAGCCTCGTGGTGCCCCGGCTGCGCCGGCGCCCCGAGCCGCCGCTGCCGGAGACGGAGGTCGACACCAGGGCCGAGGAGGACCTGGCCGGGCCGCCTGTCGAAGCGGCGGAGTCGGACCTGCGCACCGGCGTCCTGGTCGAGCCGCCGCCCGTGGTCGAGGCGCCGCCGCTGCCCACCATCGAGGTCCCCGAGCCCACCGCCGGCCGGCTGGTCCGGCTGCGCTCCCGGCTGTCCCGCTCGCAGAACGTCTTCGGCAAGGGCCTGCTCGGCCTGCTCAGCCGGGACCGCCTCGACGAGGACACCTGGGAGGAGATCGAGGACAGCCTGATCACCGCCGACGTCGGCATCGACTCCACCCGGGAGATCGTCGACCGGCTGCGCGAGCGGACCCGGGTGCTCGGCACCCGGTCGGTCGACGAGCTGCGCACGCTGCTCGCCGCCGAACTGGTCAACGCGCTCGACCCCACCCTGGACCGGTCGCTGAAGACCGCCCCCAAGGAGGGCGTCCCGGCGGTGCTGCTGGTGGTCGGTGTCAACGGCGCCGGCAAGACCACCACCTGCGGCAAGATCGCCCGGGTGCTCATCGCGGACGGCCGGACCGTGCTGCTCGGCGCGGCCGACACCTTCCGGGCCGCCGCCGCCGACCAGCTGGAGACCTGGGGCGGCCGGGTGGGCGCGGAGACCGTCCGCGGCCCCGAGGCCGCCGACCCGGCCAGCGTCGCCTTCGACGCGGTCAAGCGGGGCATCGACACGGCCGTCGACACCGTGCTGGTGGACACCGCCGGCCGGCTTCAGAACAAGGTCGGCCTCATGGACGAGCTGGGCAAGGTCAAGCGGGTCGTGGAGAAGCACGGCCCGATCGACGAGACCCTGCTGGTGCTCGACGCCACCACCGGCCAGAACGGCCTGGAGCAGGCCCGGGTCTTCACCGAGGTGGTCAACGTGACGGGCGTGGTGCTGACCAAGCTCGACGGGACCGCCAAGGGCGGCATCGTGATCGCCGTGCAGCGCAAGCTGGGCATCCCGGTGAAGCTCGTCGGCCTCGGCGAGGGCCCCGACGACCTGGCCCCGTTCGACCCGGCGCAGTTCGTCGACGCGCTGCTCGGCACTGAGCCGCTCGCCCGGGACGCGTAGCCTCGACGTGACGACTGACGATCGCGCCTACGCGGGGTGGCGCGACCCCAGCCACCCGTCGCCACGCCTCGGGAGACCGTACGTGACTTCGCAGGAGATCCCGCTGCACGGCGGGAACGTGAGCACCGTCGTCCGGGTGGGCGACACGGTCCGGCGCAACGCGGGCCCGTGGACCCCCTCGGTGCACGCGCTGCTGCGCCACCTGGAGTACGTCGGCTTCACCGGCGCGCCCCGCGCCCTGGGCATGGACGAGCGCAACCGCGAGGTCCTGTCGTACCTGGAGGGGGAGTGCGGGGAGTACCCCCTCGCCCCGCACTGGGTCACCGACGAGGCCCTGGTCACCGTGGCGACCATGCTGCGGATGTTCCACGACGCCCAGTACGGCTTCACCCCGCCGCCCGGGGCGGTCTGGCGCTCGTTCGGCCCGCCCCCGCCGGACACCGAGGTGATCTGCCACCACGACGCCGCCCCGCACAACGTGATCTGGCGGCCCGACGGCACCCTCGGGCTGATCGACTTCGACCTGGCCTCGCCCGGCGCCCGGATCTACGACGTGGCGTACGCGGCCTGGACCTGGGTGCCGATCTTCTCCGACCGGGACTCGATCACCCTCGGCTGGAAGCACCCGGACCGGCCGCGCCGGCTGCGCCTCTTCGCCGACGCGTACGGGCTGATCCCGCGGGACCGGCACCGGCTCATCCGGACCATCCGCAAGCGGATCGTCGACCACGTGGAGGGCATCCGGCGGATGGCCGCCGCCGGCGAGCCCGCGTTCGTCCGGATCGTGCACAAGGGCCACCTGCGCCGGCCCATGCGCGACCTGCGGCTGCTCGACTACGAGCGGCACGCCCTGGAGTACGCCCTGCGCTGACCGCCTGTCGAGGAGGAGTGGCCGGTTCCGCGTGGGACCGGCCACTCCTTCCGTTTTCCCCAGGCAAGATCGTCGTTCTTCACACGCCGGAAACAACCCGTCACGCGTCGGAAATCGAGCGGTGTCGGTGAAGGAAACAGCCGCCGAGCAAGCTTCCGCGCAACCGGCTGACGGGCGATGCTGCCAGGTCTCAGTCGGAAGGAGGACAACCACACCGAGAGGAGGCAGCGTGGAGATCAACACCGGCAACACCGCCTGGTTGCTCCTGTCGTCTGCGCTCGTGCTGCTCATGACGCCGGGTCTCGCCCTGTTCTACGGTGGCCTGAACCGGTCCAAGGGCGTACTCAACATGATGATGATGAGCTTCAGCTCCATCGGGCTCATCTCCGTACTCTGGGTCATCTACGGCTTCACCCTGGCGTTCGGCACCAACGGCAATGCCGGGCTCAACAACGTGATCGGCAGCTTCTCCCAGTACCTTGGCACGGAGACGAAGTTCATCGGCGAGGAGTGGCTCTTCCTCGGCGCGGGCACCGGCATCCCGACATACGTGTTCATGGTCTTCCAGATGATGTTCGCCATCATCACCGTGGCCCTGATCAGCGGCGCGGTTTCCGACCGGTTGAAGTTCTCCGGCTGGCTGCTCTTCGCCTTCGCCTGGTTCACCCTGGTCTACATCCCGGTCGCCCACTGGGTCTGGGGAGGCGGCTTCATCGGCGCCAAGATCAAGGCGTTGGACTTCGCCGGCGGCACCGCGGTACACATCAACGCCGGTGCCGCGGCCCTCGGTCTCGTGCTGGTCCTCGGCAAGCGGATCGGCTGGCCCAAGGAGAGCTTCAAGCCGCACAGCGTGCCGCTGGTGGCGCTCGGCGCCGGTCTGCTCTGGTTCGGCTGGTTCGGCTTCAACGCCGGCTCCGAGCTGACCGTCGACGGCACCACCGCCGTGGCTTTCGTCAACACCCAGGTCGCCACGGCCGCCGCCGTGCTCGGCTGGATCGTCGTGGAGTGGCTGCGCAACGGCAGGCCGACCCTGGTCGGCGCCTCCTCCGGCGCGATCGCCGGGCTGGTCGCCATCACCCCGGCCTGTGGCTTCATCGCTCCGCTTCCGGCGGTGCTGGTCGGCCTGGTCGCCGGCGCGGTCTGCGCCCTGGCGGTGAGCCTGAAGTACCGGTTCGGCTTCGACGACTCGCTCGACGTGGTCGGCGTCCACTTCGTCGGTGGCTGGATCGGCTCGCTCTCCATCGGCTTCTTCGCCACCCTCCAGGTGAACTCCGCCATCGAGGGCCTGGGCGGCGGCGAGGGCCTGTTCTACGGCGGCGGCCTCACCCAGCTCGGCCGCCAGGCGTTGGGCAGCGGCATCGTCACGGTCTACTCGTTCGCCGTGGCCGCGGTGATCGCCCTCGCCGTCAAGGCCCTGATCGGGCTCCGCACCGACCCCGAGGCCGAGGTCGACGGCATCGACGTGGCCGAGCACGCGGAGAGCGCGTACGACCTGTCGCCCAGCACGGGCGGCAGCGGCGGTGGCGCGTTCGCGATGGCCGGGATCGGCGCCGCCAGGCCCGCCCCGGAACCCACCGACCCGGCGGAGGAGCCCGCCGAGCCGGTCAGCGAGAAGGTCGCCGGTTAACGTTCCTGGGATGGAGGGGTTGGACATGAAGCTGGTGACCGCGGTCATCAAGCCGTACCAGCTGGACGCGGTGAAGGAGGCCCTGCACGCCCTCGGCGTGGCCGGCCTGACCGTCAGCGAGGTCCAGGGCTACGGCCGGCAGAAGGGGCACACCGAGGTCTACCGGGGTGCCGAGTACACGGTCGAGTTCCTGCCCAAGATCCGGGTCGAGGTGCTCACCGACGAGATGGACGTCGACAAGATCGTCGACGCCATCGTGGGCGCCGCCCGGACCGGCAAGATCGGCGACGGGAAGGTCTGGGTGACAGGTGTCGAGGAGGTCGTCCGGGTCCGCACCGGCGAGCGCGGCCTCGACGCCCTCTGAGGACGTCTCGATGACCTCGTTGATCAAGGAGAATGCGTCAGGAAACCCCGGTGACGGTGACGCGAACTTCTTGATCAACGAGGTCGTCGGCGTGCCGGGCGGGATCGGTGCCGACGCCCGGCGGGCGCGGGCAGAGGCGCTGGACGCGTGGCTGGAGTCCGCCTTTCCGCAGCGGGCGGGGATCGCTCTGGTCGCCGTCGGCGGGCTGGGGCGGCGGCAGTGTGCGCCCTACGGCGACGTCGACCTGGTGCTGCTGCACGCGGGGGTGCCCGGCATCGACGAAATTGCCGCCTCGCTCTGGTATCCGATCTGGGACGCCGGGCTGCGGCTGGACCACTCCGTGCGGACCGTCCCCGAGGCGCTCTCGGTGGCCCAGGACGACGTCAAGGTCGCCCTCGGCCTGCTCGACGCCCGCCACGTGGCCGGCGACCCGGCCCTGGCCGACCAGCTCGTCCGCACCGCTGCCGACCACTGGCGGCGTACCGCCGTGCGGCAGCTCCCGCGCCTGCGGGAGATCACCACCGCCCGCTGGCAGACCCACGGTGAACTGGCCTTCCTCCTCGAAGGCGACCTCAAGGAGGCCGCCGGCGGGCTGCGCGACGTCGGCATCCTCCGGGCCATCGCCACCGCGGGGGTGACCGACGCGCTGCGCCCCGCCGTGCACGCCGCCCACCGGCGGCTCCTCGACACCCGCGACGCCCTGCACCAGCAGGTCGGCCGCCGGGTCGACCGGCTCGTCGCCCAGGAACGCGACGGCGTCGCCGCCCTGCTCGGGCTGCGCGTCGCCGACGCCGGGGGCGTCATCGGTGACGGGGACGCGCTGCTGCGCCGGGTGGCCGGGGACGCCCGGACCGTCAGCCACGCCCTCGACGACGCCTGGCGGGCCGCCGACCGGCTCCGCGCCGGCCGGCACCGGACCGCCGGCGGCCGGCCGCTGCGCCGCCCGGTGGCGCGGGACGTGGTCGAGCAGGACGGCGAGCTGGTGCTCGCCCGCGCCGCCATCGGCGCCCGCCCCGACCCGAGCCTCTCGCTGCGGGTCGCCGCCGCGGCGGCCACCACCCGGCTGCCCATCGCCCGGGCCACCTGCGAGTGGCTTGCCGCGTACTGTCCGCCGCTGCCCGCGCCCTGGCCGCCGGCCGCCCGGGCCGCCCTCATCACCCTGCTCGGCGCCGGTCCCGGCCTGGTGCCCGCCTGGGAGACCTGCGACCGGTACGGCCTGATCGACGGCTGGCTGCCCGAGTGGACCCGGCTGCGCAGCCTGCCGCAGCACAACCCCGTCCACCGGTTCACCCTCGACCGGCACCTCGTGCAGGCCGCGTACGAGGCGAGCCGGCACACCCGCGACGTGGACCGCCCCGACCTGCTGCTGCTCGGCGCGTTCCTGCACGACATCGGCAAGGGGCTCCCCGGCGACCACAGCACCGTTGGCGCACCGCTGGCCGAGGCGGTGGCCGCCCGGATCGGCCTGCCCGACGACGAGGTGGCGCTCATCGGCAGGCTGGTGCGGCTGCACCTGCTGCTGCCCGACGTGGCCACCCGGCGGGACCTCTCCGACCCGAAGACCGTCGCCGGGGTCGCCGAGCGGGTCGGCGACACCACCAACCTGGACCTGCTGCACGGCCTGGTCCGGGCCGACGCCGCGGCCACCGGGCCGGCCGCCTGGTCGGACTGGAAGGGGCGGCTGATCGCCGAACTCGTCGCGCGGGTGCGCACCGCCCTGGACACCGGCGTGGTGCCCGCCCCGCCGGCCCCCGACCCGGCGCTGGTCGCCGGGCCGCTGCCCGTCGTACACCTGGGGGAGGACCGGGTGTCGGTGGCCGCGGCCGACCGGCGGGGGCTGCTCGCCACGGTGGCCGGCTGCCTGGCACTGCACCGGCTGGAGGTGATCTCCGCGGACGCCGCCACTGTCGACGGCCGGGCCCTGGTGCAGTGCCGGGTGCAGCCGCGCTACGGGCTGGCCCCCGACCCCATCGCGCTCCGCGCCGACCTGCGCCGCGCGGTCGGTGGCGACGTCTCGGTCACCCAGCGGCTGCGCGGCCGGGCCCTGGCCGCGCGCGGTCAGGGCGCCGCGCCCCGAGTGGTCTGGCACCGCGAGGCGGCCACCGACGCGGTGCTGCTGGAACTGCGGGCCGCCGACGCGGCCGGGCTGCTCTACCGGGTCTCCTGCGCCCTCGACGAGGCCGGCGCCCAGGTGCGGGCCGCCCGGATCTCCACCCTCGGCGGCGACGTGGTCGACGCGTTCTACCTGGTGGGCGGCTGGCCGTCCGACGCCGACCGGGCCCGGATCGAGGCCGCCGTGCTCGCCGCCGTGTAAGGAAGGGCCCCTTCTTAACGCCTCGGGTAGAGCAGGGGACCCCTCCTAACACCCACCCACGCCGGCACTACGCCCGGCGACGTAGGCGCGGAGCCGCCCGTGGGGCGACGTGCCGGGGGCCGCCCGGCGGGACGCTCGGTGGCATGAACCTGCCAGTGCAGACCGAAGGGCTCACCAAACGGTACGGCGGCCTGACCGCCGTGCAGGACCTCCAGCTCACCGTCCGGGCCGGCGAGGTGTACGGCTTCCTCGGCCCCAACGGCGCCGGCAAGACCACCACCCTGCGCATGCTGCTCGGGCTGGTCCGGCCCACCGCCGGCACGGTCCGGCTGCTCGGCCGGCCGCCCGCCGCCGGCCGGCTCACCGGTGTCGGGGCGCTCATCGAGGGGCCGGCCTTCTACCCGTACCTCTCCGGCCGGGACAACCTGCGGGTGCTGGCCCGCTACGCCGGGGTCGGCGCCGACCGGGTCGCGCTCGTGCTCGACCTGGTCGACCTCACCGACCGGGCCGGCGACCGCTACGCCGGCTACTCGTTGGGCATGAAGCAGCGGCTCGGGGTGGCCGCCGCCCTGCTCAAGGACCCCCGCCTGCTGATCCTCGACGAGCCGACCAACGGCCTCGACCCGGCCGGCATGGCGGACATGCGCACCCTCATCCGCCGGCTCGGCGCGGCCGGCTGCACGGTGCTGGTCTCCAGCCACCTGCTCGGCGAGGTCGAGCAGGTCTGCGACCGGGTCGGGGTGATCGCCCGGGGCCGGCTGGTGGCCGAGGGCAGCGTCGCCGAGCTGCGCGGGGCGGCCGGGCTTCGGCTGCTCGCCGACCCGCTGGACGACGCGGCCGAACGGGCGCGGGAACTGGTCGGCGCCGAGCGGGTCCGGGTGGTCGACGGCGGGCTGGAGCTGGCCGTCGCGCCGGAGCAGGCCGCCTGGCTCAACGCCGAGCTGGTCGGGGCCGGGCTCGCCGTGCGCGAGCTGCGCCCCCGGGAACGGGACCTGGAACAGGTCTTCTTCGACCTCGTGGAGAAGGGAACGGCAGATGTCGCGTAGCTTCCGCGCCGAGACCGTCAAGCTGGTCCGGCGGCCGGCCACCTGGCTGCTGCTGGCCATCACGCTGGTGCTCTCGCTGATCTTCACCTACGTCTTCCCGTACGCCGGCGTCGCGGGCGGCACCGACGGGCCGAACACCGACCGGGGGCTGCCCGCGCTGCTCCCCGACCAGCTGGTCGGGAACTCCCTGGGCGGCCTGCCGGTCTTCCTCGGCGCGATCCTGCTGATCCTCGGCGTGCTCACTGTCGGCGGCGAGTACGGCTGGGGCACCTGGAAGACGGTGCTCACCCAGGGCCCGACGCGGCTGGAGGTGTACGCCGGCAAGCTGCTCGCCCTGGCCGCCGCCGCGCTGGCCGTGGTGCTCGCCGTCTTCGCGGTCGGCGCGGTGGCCAGCCTGCTCATCGCGTCCGCCGAGGCGCAGCCGGTGACCTGGCCGTCGGCCGGCGACCTGCTCACCGGGATCGGGGCGGGGTGGCTCATCGCGACGATGTGGGCCATGCTCGGTGCCGTGCTCGCCGTCGCGCTGCGTGCCGTGGCGTTGCCGGTCGGGCTGGGCCTGGTGTGGATGCTCGCGGTGCAGAACCTGCTCGCCGCGATCGCCGCGCCGCTTGTCGACTGGGTGGCGAAGGCGCAGGAGGGGCTGCCCGGGCCGAACGCCGGGTCGCTGGTCGTCGCGCTCGGCGCACCGCGCGACGTGCCGGGGGCCACGACCGCGGTCGGCGGCGGGCAGGCGGCCGTGGTGGTGGCCGCGTACCTGGTCGGGTTCGCGGCGGTCGGCGCGGTGCTGCTGCGCCGGCGGGACATCGGCTGAGGCGGGGCGGGGGAGGGGACGTGGACCGCGAACGTGGCGACCGGGGCCGCCGGCTCCTGGACGGCCTCGTCGCCCTGGCCCTGCTGGTGATCGGGCTGGCCGGCACCGCGCCGGCCGGCCTCAACCAGGGCGTGGAGGCCGGGCCGGCCGCGTACCCGCTGGTCGTGGTGGCCGCGCTCGCGGTGGCCGTCCGCCGGCGCTGGCCGCTTGCCACCCTGGCCGTGGTCACCGCGGCGAGCACCGCGTACCTGGTGCTCGGCTACCCGTACGGCCCGATCCTCCTGTCGTTCTTCGTCGCGGTCTACACGGTGGCCGCGTACCGGCCGGCGCGGGATGCGGCGGTGGCCAACGGCGTGGCGCTGCTCGTGCTGCTCACGCACGTCTTCGTCGGGGTGCGCCCGCCCGGCCTGGTCGGGCTCATGCCGGCCGCCGCGTGGGTGGTGGTGCCGTTCGCCGTGGGGGTCACCGTGCGGCTGGGCCGGGAGAACGCGGCGCGCAGCCGCACCGACGAGGCGCGCCGGCTGGCCGACGCCGAGCGGCTGCGGGTGGCGCGGGAGGTGCACGACGTGGTCGGGCACGGTCTCGCCGCCATCCACCTCCAGGCCGAGATCGCCCTGCACCTGCTGGCCCGCAAGCCCGAGCAGGCCGAGGCGGCGCTCACCGCGATCAGCCGGACCAGCAAGGAGGCGCTCGACGAGTTGCGGGTGACGCTGACCGTGGTCCGCCGCGACGAGGCCGCCGACGAGCGCGCCCCCGCGCCAGGGCTGGCCCAGCTCCCGCAGTTGCGCGAGCGGCTGGCCGGCGCCGGGCTCCCGGTCACCGTCGAGGTGGACGGGTCACCGCGCCCACTCCCGGTCGCCGTCGACCTGGCCGCGTACCGGGTGGTGCAGGAGGCGCTGACAAACGTGCTGCGGCACGCCGGACCGGCCACCGCCACGATCCGGTTGCGGTACGCGCCCACCGAGGTCGCCGTGGAGGTCACCGACACCGGCCGGGGCGCGGCCGCCCCGGCGGGCCGGGCCGACGGGTACGGGCTGGCCGGCATGCGGGAGCGGGTCACCGCGCTGGGCGGTTCGTTCGCCGCCGGCCCCGCCTCCGCCGGCGGCTTCCGGGTGTCCGCCACACTGCCCGTGGAGGAGGTCACATGATCCGGGTGCTGATCGCCGACGACCAGGACCTGGTCCGGATCGGGCTGCGCGCCCTCGTCGAGAGCGAGGACGACCTCACCGTGGTCGGCGAGGCCGCCGACGGGCTCGCCGCCGTCGAGGCGGCCCGCCGGGAACGCCCCGACGTGGTGCTCATGGACGTGCGGATGCCCGGCGTCGACGGCATCGAGGCGACCCGCCGGATCGTCGCCGACCCCGCGCTGGCCGGCACCCGGGTGGTCGTGCTGACCACCTTCGAGCTGGACGAGTACGTCTTCGACGCGCTCCGGCACGGCGCCAGCGGCTTCCTCACCAAGGACACCCGCCCGGCCGAGCTGCTGCGGGCCATCCGGCTGGTCGCCGAGGGGGAGGCCCTGCTGTCCCCGTCGGTGACCCGGCGGGTGGTGCGGGAGTTCGCCACCCGGCCGGCCCGGGTGCCCCGCCCGCACCCCCGGCTCGGCGCCCTCACCGACCGGGAACGCGAGGTGGTGGGCCTGGTCGGCGAGGGGCTGAGCAACGTCGAGATCGCCGAGCGGCTGGTGGTCAGCCCGGCCACCGCGCGGACCCACGTGAGCCGGGCCATGGTCAAGCTGGGCGCCCGGGACCGGGCCCAGCTCGTGGTCTTCGCGTACCAGTCGGGGCTGGTCGCGTCGTGATCGACCGGCGGTCGTGATCTCCTGGTGGGGGTCGGGCCGGCGGGAAGCAGTGCGGAGGCGGGACCGTTACCCTTGCGGGTAGCCGGACGTGTGCGTGCCGGCCGACTGTGCTCGCCAAACCGACAAACGGGATGTTCGCGTGTTTGACACCTTGAGTGACCGCCTGTCCGGGATCTTCACCAAGCTCCGCGGCAAGGGTCGGCTCACCGACGCCGACATCGACGCCACCGCGCGCGAGATCCGCATGGCGCTGCTGGAGGCCGACGTCGCCCTGCCGGTGGTCAAGGGCTTCATCGCGAACGTCAAGGAGCGGGCGCGCAGCGCCGAGGTCTCCGAGGCGCTGAACCCGGCCCAGCAGATCATCAAGATCGTCAACGAGGAGCTGATCAACGTCCTCGGCGGCGAGGGGCGGCGGCTCCAGTTCGCCAAGCACCCGCCGACCGTGATCATGCTGGCCGGCCTCCAGGGTTCCGGTAAGACCACCCTCGCCGGCAAGCTGGCCCGCTGGCTCAAGGCCCAGGGCCACCAGCCGCTGCTTGTCGCCGCCGACCTCCAGCGCCCCAACGCCGTCGGGCAGCTGCAGGTGCTCGGCGGCCGGGCCGGCGTCGAGGTGTACGCCCCGGAGCCCGGCAACGGCGTCGGCAACCCCGTGCAGGTCGCGCGCGACTCGATCGAGCACGCCAAGCGGGCCGCCCGGGACATCGTCATCGTCGACACCGCCGGCCGGCTCGGCATCGACGCCGAGATGATGCAGCAGGCCGCCGACATCCGCGACGCGGTCCAGCCCGACGAGGTCATCTTCGTCATCGACGCGATGGTCGGCCAGGACGCGGTCCGCACCGCCGAGGCGTTCCGCGACGGCGTCGGCATCACCGGCGTGGTCCTCTCCAAGCTCGACGGCGACGCCCGCGGCGGTGCCGCGCTGTCGGTCCGGGAGGTCACCGGGCAGCCGATCCTCTTCGCCTCCACCGGCGAGAAGTTGGAGGACTTCGACGTCTTCCACCCCGACCGGATGGCCAGCCGGATCCTCGGCATGGGCGACGTCCTCACTCTGATCGAGCAGGCCGAGGCGGCCTTCGACGCCGATCAGAAGGAGAAGATGACCGCCAAGCTGATGGGCGGTGAGCAGTTCACCCTGGAGGACTTCCTCGACCAGCTCATCGCGGTCCGGCGGATGGGCCCGATCGCCAACGTGCTGGCCATGATGCCCGGCATGGGGCAGATGAAGGACCAGCTCGCCGAGCTGGACGACAAGCACTTCGACCGGGTCACCGCGATCATCCGCTCGATGACCCCGGCCGAGCGCACCACCCCGAAGATCATCAACGGCTCCCGCCGGGCCCGCATCGCTGCCGGCTCCGGGGTCACCGTCATGGACGTGAACCAGCTGCTCAACCGCTTCGCCGACGCGCAGAAGATGATGAAGCAGATGGGCGGCATGATGGGCCTCCCCGGTGGCGGCCGGCGCAAGGCCACCAAGTCGCCGAAGAACAAGCGCAAGGGCACGAAGGGCGGCGGGCGGCCGCGCACCGGCGCCGGCGTGCCGGGCGGCTTCCCGGGCGGCATGCCGCAGCTCCCGCCGGGCCTCGACCCGGGCGACCTGGCCGGCGGCCAGGGCCTGCCCCCGGGCTTCAAGCTTCCGAAGATCGACTTCAACAAGCTCGGCAAGGGCGGTGACAAGGGTCCCCGCTGACCATGTGCGTGACGGGGCCCGGCCGGATCGGCCGGGCCCCGCCGCGTGTCCGGCCGGTGCCTCGCCCGTGCCCGCCATCCGGTAGGACTGTGCACATGGCTCTGCATGTGCGCGGTGTGCTCCTGCCGGACGACGAGGTCCGGGACATCTGGCTCGTCGACGACCGGGTCACCTTCGAACCGGTGCCCGGCGCCGAGACGGTCGTGGACGGCGGCTTCGTCCTGCCCGGCCTGACCGACGCCCACTGCCACATCGGCATCGCCCGCGGCGGCGCCCCGATCACCTCCCTCGACCAGGCCCGCGAGCTGGCCCGCACCGACCGGGACGCCGGGGTGCTGGCCATCCGCGACGCCGGCTCGCCGTACCCGTACCCGGAACTCGACGACGAGCCGGACCTGCCGCGACTGGCCCGCGCAGGCCGGCACGTCGCGCCGCCCAAGCGCTACCTGCGCGACATCGGGGTGGAGGTCGGCGCGGCGGAGGTGGCCGCGACGGTCGCCGCGCAGGCCGCCGCCGGCAACGGCTGGGTCAAGCTGGTCGGCGACTGGATCGACCGCGGGGTGGGCGACCTCGCACCGGCCTGGGACGCCGACACCCTGACCGCGGCGGTCGCCGCCGCGCACGCCGCCGGGGCCCGCGCGGCCGTGCACACCTTCTCCGAGTCGGCCGTGGAGATCATGGTGCGGGCGGGGGTGGACTCGGTGGAGCACGGCACCGGGCTGAGCCTCGACCTCATCGACCTGATGGCCCGGCAGGGCACCGCGCTGGTGCCCACCATGATCAACATCCGGACCTTCGGCCACATCGCCGACCAGGCCCGCGCGAAGTTCCCCGGGTACGCCGACCACATGCTCGCCCTGCGCGACCGCTTCCCCGGGGTGGTCCGCGCCGCGCACGAGGCGGGGGTGCCGATCTACGTGGGCACCGACGCGGGCGGCGGCATCGACCACGGGCTGGCCGCCGAGGAGATGCTGCTCCTGCACGAGCAGGCCGGCATGTCCGCCGACGACGTGCTCGCGGCCGCCTCCTGGCGGGCCCGGGAGTGGCTCGGCTTCCCCGGCCTGGTCGAGGGCGGCCTCGCCGACCTGACCGTCTACCCCGAGGACCCCCGCGTGGACCTGCGCGTGGTCCGCACCCCGTCCCGCATCATCGTGCGCGGGCGGGTCCTGCGCTGACGTGCGCTCTTCTCGTTGATCAAGAAGTTTTGCGTCAGTGGACGGGCGTGTCCTGACGCAAACTTCTTGATCAACCCGCTGGTCGGGTGGCGGCGGTCTGGAACAGGTGCAGGGCCAGGGTGGCGAGTTTGTCGGCGGTCTCGTCCACCGGGGTCCGGGGGAGCACGATGTGGCTGACCACCAGGCGGACGATGGTGTCGGCGGCGAACGCCAGTGCCGCCGGGTCGCCCTCGGGCAGGTGGTGGCCGGCCCATTCGAGCAGGGCCGCGGACGACTCGGCGAGCACCAGCTCCGACCGGGTGGTCAGGTAGGGCAGCAGCTCGTCGGAACCGCCGCGGGCGCTGGTCAGGATCGCCTTGACCAGGGGGTTGTCCGCGGCCGCGGCGAGGGTGTGGCGGATGGCCGCGTACGCCGCCGCCCGCACGTCGGGGCCGTGCGCGGCCAGGGCCGCGCGGACCTCGCCGACGAACCGGTCCACCTCGCGTCGGGCGAGCGCCTCGGCCAGGCCGGCCTTGCTGCCGAACTCGTTGTAGACGGTCTGCCGGCTCACCCCGGCGGCCTGCGCCACCCCGCCCATCCGCACGCCGTCCCAGCCGGCGGCGATCGCCTGCGCGCGGGCGGCGTCCACGATCGCGTCCCGCAGCCGCTTCGACGGCTCCAGCTCGGCGCGTCTCGCGCCGCGCAGCGACCTGGAGCCGTCGTTGGACTCCGGCTCGGCGCGTCGGACGCCGCGTGCCGGTCCGGAGCCGTCGTTCGGAAGCTCACCCATCGCTGTCGAAGTCTACGGTCGGGCGGCGCGACACGGCGCGCGCCGACTCCCGGGCGCAGCGGCGGCCCGCCCGGCGCATAGGATGTGCGGTCATGGCACGCGTGCTCACTCCCCGTGCGGAGGACTTTCCCCGCTGGTACCAGGACCTGATCGCCAAGGCGAAGCTGGCCGACAACGGCCCGGTGCGGGGCACCATGGTCATCCGACCGGCGGGCTACGCCATCTGGGAGCGGATGCAGGCCGAGATGGACGCCCGGATCAAGGCGGCCGGCGCGGAGAACGCCTACTTCCCGCTGTTCATCCCGGAGAGCTACCTCAAGCGCGAGGCCGAGCACGTCGAGGGCTTCTCGCCGGAGCTGGCCGTGGTCACCCACGGCGGTGGCAAGCAGCTCGCCGAGCCGGTGGTGGTGCGCCCCACCAGCGAGACGGTGATCGGCGAGTTCATGGCCAAGTGGATCGACTCCTACCGGGACCTGCCGCTGCTGCTCAACCAGTGGGCGAACGTGGTCCGCTGGGAGCTGCGCCCCCGGATCTTCCTGCGCACCAGCGAGTTCCTGTGGCAGGAGGGGCACACCGCGCACGCGACCCGCGAGGACGCCCGGGCGTACGCCCGCCGGATCCTGCACGAGGCGTACGAGGACCTGATGGTCAACGTGCTCGGCATCCCGGTGGTGGTGGGCCTCAAGACGGCCCGCGAGCGCTTCGCCGGCGCGACGGCCACCTACACCTGCGAAGGCATGATGGGCGACGGCAAGGCGCTCCAGCTGGGCACCAGCCACGAGCTGGGCCAGAACTTCGCCAAGGCGTTCGACATCAGCTACTCCTCGGCCGAGGGCGGCCGGGAGCACGCGTGGACCACCTCCTGGGGCACGTCGACCCGGATGCTCGGTGGCCTGATCATGTGCCACGGCGACGACAACGGGCTGCGGGTGCCGCCGAAGCTGGCGCCCGTCCAGGCGTACGTGATGATCGTCAAGGACGGCGAGGGCGTGGGCGAGGCGGCGGCCAAGCTGCGCGACGCGCTGCGCGACGCCGGGGTCCGGGTCGCGCTGGACGACCGGACCGACACTGCGTTCGGCCGCCGCGCCGTCGACGCCGAGCTGCGCGGCTACCCGGTGCGCGTCGAGGTCGGCCCCCGCGACCTGGCCGCCGGCAACGCGGTCGTGGTCCGGCGTACGGACGGCTCGAAGGCGCCGGTCGCGGTCGCCGACGTGGTGGGCGCGGTGCTCGCCGCGCTGGAGGCGGACCAGCAGGCGCTGCACGACCAGGCGCTGGCGTTCCGGCAGTCCCGCACCGTCGAGGTCGGCACGCTGGCCGAGGCCATCGAGGCGGCCGCGACGGGCTGGGCGAAGGTGCCGTGGTCGGCGGTCGGCGTCCAGGGCGAGGCAGAGGCGAACGGCCAGGGCGTCACCGTCCGGTGCCTGCTGCGGGCCGACGGCTCGGTGCCGGACTCCGAGGACGAGCCCGACCTCGTCGCCGTCCTGGCCCGCGCCTACTGAGGTGTAAGGAAGGGCCCCTTCTTAACGCCTGCGGTAGAGGAGGGGTCCCCTGCTAACAAGTCTGGGTGGTGACGTGCGGTTCGCACCGGGCCGGCTGATCATGCACCGGAACGTGCGGCACGGCCGGCTCGGCTGGGTGCGGGCGGCCCGCGTGGTCTCCGACGACGACCGGGGCCTGCTGCTCTGGGTGGCCCGGAACAGCCCGGTCGCGCACGAGGTGACGGCGGCGGGTCTCGGCATGCGCGCGGTCCCCTTCGCCGAGTGGATCACCTCGTCCTACCGGCTCGACCAGGGGCGCTGGAACGGTCCGCCGGTGCTGAAGTTCCTGCCCACCGGCGCCGCCCACTCGGTCTGGTGGTTCCGGGACGCGCACGGTCGGTTCCAGAACTGGTACGTCAACCTGGAGGAGCCCGGCGTCCGCTGGGACGACGGCGCCGTGGCCGGGGTCGACATGGTCGACCAGGACCTCGACGTGGTGGTCCACCCGGACCTGAGCTGGGAGTGGAAGGACGAGGACGAGTTCGTCGAGCGCCTCGCCTTCCCCGGGCACTACTGGGTCACCGACGAGAAGGCGGTCCGGGCCGAGGGGGAGCGGGTGATCCGCATCGCCGAGGCCGGGGAGTTCCCCTTCGACGGCACCTGGTGCGACTTCACCCCGCCCCCCGAATGGGACGTACCGGACGAGCTGCCGCCCGGCTGGGACCGCCCGCCGGTGCGCTGAGCCCGTGTCGTTCGTCACCGTCGCGGGCGACCCGGGTGAGCTGTCCGGGTCCGGTGTGAGAGATCGGGGCCGGACATGGCAGAATGGGTCGCTGGTATCCGGCGCGCGTCCGGCGCCCTCTAACCCGGGCGCGTCGCCAGTTAACCGAGCAGTCTCCGGCCCAACCCCACTGTGCCGGTCGGCGCTCACCCGCCACACCGCCCGCACCGGGCCGGTGAGATCGCAACAGGAGCGAAACAACTGTGGCCGTAAAGATCCGGCTCCTGCGGATGGGCAAGATCCGCAACCCGCAGTACCGCATCGTCGTCGCCGACTCGCGCACCAAGCGTGACGGTCGCGCGATCGAGTTCGTCGGTGTGTACCAGCCGAAGGAGGACCCTTCGGTGATCGAGGTCAAGTCGGAGCGGGTCCAGTACTGGCTGTCGGTCGGCGCGCAGCCGAGCGAGGCCGTGCAGCGCCTGCTGGAGCTGACCGGTGACTGGCAGAAGTTCAAGGGCCTGCCGGCCCCGCCGCCGCTGAAGGTCGCCCCGGAGCGGGCCGACCGCAAGGCGGCGTACGAGGCCGAGGCGAAGGCCGCCGCCGGCGTGGCGGAGACCCCGGCGCCGGCCAAGAAGGCCGCCAAGGCGCAGGCCCCGGCCGCCGAGGCCGAGGCGCCGAAGGCCGAGGAGCAGACCGGTGCCGAGTCCGGCGAGCAGGCCTGACATGGCGCTGCGTCCCGCCCTGGAGCACCTGGTCAAGGGGATCGTCGACCACCCGGATGACGTCCGGGTGCGCATGGTCGACTCCCGTCGGGGCAAGCGGCTCGAGGTCCGCGTGCACCCGGAGGACCTCGGCACGGTGATCGGGCGGTCCGGCCGGACCGCCAAGGCGCTGCGCCAGGTGATCGGCTCCATCGGTGGGCGCGGGGTGCGCGTCGACATCGTCGACTCGTACTGATGCTTCTCATCGTCGGCCGGATCGGCAAGCCGCACGGCATCCGCGGTGAGGTCACCGTGGAGGTGCGGACCGATGAGCCCGAAGCACGTTTCGCGCCCGGGTCGGTGCTCGTCACCGACCCGGGCGCGGTCGCGCCTCCGGCGCCCGGGGCCTACCGGGTGCCGGAGAAGCTGACAATCGAGTCGGCGCGCTGGCACCAGGGGCGGCTGCTTGTCGCCTTCGAGGGCGTGCTGGACCGCGACGTGGCCGAGGTGCTGCGTGGCACCCTGCTCGGCGTGGACAGCGCCGACGTCGCTCCGCCGGCGGACCCGGAGGAGTTCCTCGACCACCAGCTGGTGGGTCTGGCCGTGGTGACCCCGGCTGGTGAGCGGCTGGGCGAGGTGGCCCGGATCGACCACGCCCCCGCGTCCGACCTGCTGGTGCTGCGGCGCCCCGACGGGCGGACCGCGCTCATCCCGTTCGTCAAGGCGATCGTGCCCGAGGTCGACGTCCCCGGCGGACGCGTGGTGGTGGAGCTGCCCGGCGGGCTGCTCGACCTCTGACTGGAGCCACCCCTCATGCGCGTCGACATCGTGTCGATCTTCCCCGAGTACTTCGCCCCGTTGGACCTGTCGCTGATCGGCAAGGCCCGGGCGAGCGGCACGTTGCGGCTGGCCGTACACGATCTGCGGACCTGGACCCACGACGTGCACCGCACGGTCGACGACACCCCCTACGGCGGCGGTCCCGGCATGGTGATGCGGCCGGAGCCGTGGGGTGAGGCGCTCGACGCCCTGGCCCCCCACGAGCTGAGCCCGGACGGGCACACCCTGCCCCGGCTGCTCGTCCCCTCGCCGGCCGGCGTCCCGTTCACCCAGGCCATGGCGCACGAGCTGGCCGCCGAGTCGCACCTGCTCTTCGCCTGCGGCCGCTACGAGGGCATCGACCAGCGGGTGCTCGACCACGCGGCGGGCCGGATGCGGGTGACCGAGGTCTCCCTCGGCGACTACGTGCTCTTCGGTGGCGAGGTGGCCGTGCTGGTCATCCTGGAGGCGGTCACCCGGCTGCTGCCCGGGGTGCTCGGCAACGCCGGCTCGCTGGAGGAGGAGTCGCACGCCCACGGGCTGCTGGAAGCCCCCATGTACACGAAGCCGGCGACCTGGCGGGGGCACGAGGTGCCCGAGGTGCTGCGCTCCGGTGACCACGGCAGGATCGCCCGCTGGCGGCGCGACGAGGCGCTGCTGCGGACGGCGACCCGCCGCCCCGACATGATCGCCGCGCTGCCCCCGGAGAGCCTGGACAAGCGGGACCGGGCGGCGCTGGACCGGGGTGGATTTCAGCCGCCGGCGGGGGATGTGGCAAAGTAGAGGGGTTGCCGCATCCGTCCACGCCGTGGGCGGCTGCGAGGACCCTCGACCGGGGTCGGCGTCGCCGGCACCACCCGGGGGTCAGAATCACCCATCCGCGCATCGACTGACGGTGCGCCGTGAGCCTCACGAGGACACAGCGATGAACATCCTGGACGCCCTTGACGCCCAGTCGAAGCGCGTTGACATCCCCGACTTCCGCGCCGGTGACACCGTGAAGGTGCACGCGCGGGTCGTCGAGGGTAACCGGTCCCGGGTCCAGATCTTCCAGGGCGTCGTCATCCGCCGCCAGGGTGACGGTCTGCGCGAGACCTTCTCGGTCCGCAAGGTCAGCTTCGGCGTGGGTGTGGAGCGCACCTACCCGCTGAACAGCCCGGCGCTCGACCGGATCGAGGTCGTGACCCGCGGCGACGTGCGGCGCGCCAAGCTCTACTACCTGCGCGAGCTGCGGGGCAAGAAGGCCAAGATCAAGGAGCTGCGCGAGAAGCAGCCGGCGAGCTGACTTTTCGTTCGCCACGCCGCCCGAGCTGCGCGGATGTCGTATCGACAGGATCGCATTACCCTGGTCGGTACGGGCGCAGCCGGACGGCGCGAAGCGGTCCACTACCGCCCGTGGGGTCTCCGAGGGGACTCCCGGGCGGTAGTGTCGTTTCCGCGGACCGGAGAGTGGCATGGTGCAGATGCTTGACGAGGACGGCACCGTCGACCCGTGGCGCCGGCGAGCCCGGCGCACCCGCCGGCAGATGCCGCTCTGGCAGGAGCTGCCGCTGCTCCTCGTCGTGGCCTTCTGCCTCGCGGTCCTGATCCGCACCTTCCTCCTCCAGGCCTTCTTCATCCCGTCCGGGTCGATGGAGAACACCCTGCTCATCGGCGACCGGGTGCTTGTCAACAAGGTCGTCTACGACGTCCGCGACCCGGTCCGCGGCGAGGTGGTGGTCTTCCGGGGCACCGACAGGTGGGTCGCCCAGGAGGCTCCCGCGCCGCCGACCAACTTCGCCGGCAAGGTGGGCCGCACCCTCGGCGACCTGGTCGGCATCAGCCGCCCCGGCGAGAAGGACTTCATCAAGCGGGTCATCGGCGTGCCCGGCGACCGGGTCTGGTGCTGCGACAAGGGTCGCGTCGTGGTCAACGGCGTACCGCTGGACGAGCAGGGCTACGTCTCCGAGGACTCGCCTGTCGAGCTGCCGCCGAACCCGAAGGAGTGCCGCTCGCGGCAGTTCACCGAGATCGTCGTGCCGCCCGGGCAGATCTTCGTGATGGGCGACCACCGGCTGGTCTCGCAGGACGCCCGCTGCCAGGGTCCGGTGCCGATCGACAACGTGGTCGGCCGCGCCTTCATGATCGTCTGGCCGTCGCAGCGGTGGACCACCCTGCCGGTCCCGGAAACCTTCGCCGACCTGCCGAGACCCAACGCCGCGCCGGCCCGGCCCGCCCCGGTGGATCCCGACCCGGTGGGTGGCGTCGTCCTCATCCTCCCGGTCACGGCCGCCCTCTCCGTTCTCGCGCGTTCGGGGCGACCGCGCCAGGGCCGGCAACGTAGGCTCCACCCGTGATTGACGAGCAGACCGAGAAGCCGCGTAGCTCCTTCTGGAAGGAGCTGCCCATCCTCCTGGGCGTGGCGATCCTGGTCGCAGTGCTGGTTCGTGCCTTCGTGCTGCAGACCTTCTTCATCCCCTCCCCGTCCATGGAGAACACCCTCAAGATCGACGATCGGGTGCTGGTCAACAAGCTGGTGTACGACTTCCGCTCGCCGCACCGGGGCGAGGTGATCGTCTTCAAGGCGCCCACCGAGTGGAGCGGCAATCCGGAGGGCGAGGACTTCATCAAGCGGGTGATCGGTGTCGGTGGCGACCACGTCGTCTGCTGCGACCGCACCGGCGGCCAGGAACGGCTGATCATCAACGGCAGGGCGATCGACGAGCCGTTCATCTTCCCCGGCAACAAGCCCGCCGACCAGGACTTCGACATCACCGTGCCGAAGGGCCGGCTCTGGGTGATGGGCGACCACCGGGAGGCCTCCGGTGACTCGCTGGAGCACTGGCAGCAGTCCGGCGAGGACATCACCGAGGCCACCATCCCCGAGGACCAGGTGGTCGGGCGGGCCTTCACGATCTTCTGGCCGGTCGGCCGGGCGAGCTGGCTCAGCGTGCCGGAGCAGTTCGACGGCATCCCCAATCCCTGACCTGTCGTCGGCCCGGCTCCGCGCCGGTGGCCGCGTTCCGGGAGCCGGAGGGCGTGGTCGTTCGTCGGAGGCGTCTGGCAGGCTTGGGCGGTGACCGTCTACACCCCTCGTCGCGCGGCCCGGGTGCTGCTCGTCGACGCGTCCGACCGGGTGCTGCTGTTCGAGGGCAGTGATCCGGCCCGGCCGGGCCACCGCTACTGGTTCACCCCCGGCGGCGGCCTTGACCCGGGGGAGACCCCGGCCGCGGGCGCGGCCCGCGAGCTGGCCGAGGAGACCGGGCTGCGGCTCGCCCCGGCCGAGCTGGGCCCGCCGGTCTGGGCCGAGACGGTCGAGTTCCCGTTCGACGGGGTCTGGTACCGGCAGGAGCAGGAGTTCTTCCTGGTGCGGGTGCCGAGCTGGGAGGTCGACACGGCGGGCTTCAACGAGATCGAGCGGGCGACAATGCACCGGCACCGCTGGTGGGCGGTCGACGAGTTGGCCGCCAGCGACGAGCGCTACTACCCCGACGATCTTCCTGCCGTGCTTGCCCGGGCGCTCGGCGCCGGTGTGGCGCCGGCCGGAGACGGCGGTGCGGCGTGCTGACACCTCCGCGCACCGTGGTGCGCCGCGACGGTGGCCTCTACGCGCTGGAGCGGGCCCTGCAACGGCGCGGCTTCCGGCACGTGGCCGGCGCCGACGAGGCCGGCCGGGGCGCCTGCGCGGGGCCGCTGGTGGCCGCCGCCGCGGTGCTGCCCGAGGGGCGGCGCGGCGAGATCGACGAGCTGGCCGACTCCAAGCTGCTCACCCCGGCGGCCCGCGAGCGCGTCTACGACGAGGTGGTGGCGCGGGCCCTGGCGTACGCCGTGGTGGTCATCCCCGCCGACGAGGTCGACGCGCGGGGGCTGCACGTGTGCAACCTCGCCGCCATGCGCCGGGCGCTCGCCTCGCTGACCACCCGCCCCGAATACGTGCTGACCGACGGCTTCGGCGTGGACGGGCTGGACGTCCCCGGGCTGGCGGTCTGGAAGGGTGACCGGGTGGCCGCCTGTGTGGCGGCGGCAAGTGTGCTGGCCAAGGTCACCCGGGACCGGATCATGGTGGAGCTGGACGAGCGGTACCCGGGCTACGGCTTCGCCGAGCACAAGGGCTACATCACCCCGGAGCACAGCGCCGCGCTGCGCGAGCGGGGGCCCTGCCGGGAGCACCGCTTCTCGTACGTGAACGTGGCCACCGTCTCCGGACGGGACGGGCGGCCGCCCCGCTCGCGCCGGCCGGCCGCCGGCAGCCCCGAGGAGGCGCTCTTCGGCGTCACCGAGGAGGCGTTCACCGATGGCCCGGACGAGCCGATGGAGCGCTCCGGCGCGCCAGGGGGTACCGTCGGCGTGGCGTTGGGCGAGCAGCCGCGACCTCCGGCGCCGGTGGGGGAAGATGTGGTCATGGAAGGCGGAGTGCGATGAGCGCGGAAGATCTCGAGAAGTACGAGACCGAGATGGAGCTGCAGCTCTACCGGGAGTACCGCGACATTGTCCGCCAGTTCTCCTACGTGGTGGAGACCGAGCGCCGCTTCTACCTGGCGAACCAGGTCGACCTGCACGTGCGCAACTCGGACGGCGAGGTCTACTTCGAGGTCGAGATGCACGACGCCTGGGTGTGGGACATGTACCGCCCCGCGCGGTTCGTCAAGAATGTCCGGGTAATGACGTTCAAGGACGTCAATGTGGAAGAGCTCGAAAAGCCCGACATCTCGCTTCCCGCAGACTCCGGATTCGGCAGCTGATCCGGGTCGGCGGGCCGCCCGGCCCGCCGACCGAAGCGGATCACTCCGCCAGCACGACCACCTCGACCCGCTGCACCAGGTTGTTCGCGAACCCGCCCCGGTTCCACGGCTGCTCGACCGGCTGGGTCCGCCCGGAGGCGTCGACCGCCCGGGCGCCCAGCACGTGCCGCCCCGGCGTCGCCCGCCATGACACCTGCCACCGCCGCCACGCCCACGCGCCACCGGTCGGCTCGTCCAGGGTCGCCGGCACCCACGTCGTACCCCCGTCGAAGGTCACCTCGACGGCCGTCACCGGCGCGTGCCCCGACCAGGCCCGACCGTCCACGGTGCACGGGCCCGGCCGCAGCACCCGCTTCCGTGACATGAAGTCCGGGAAGCCCGGCGGGCGGACCAGGGCGCGGGGCTCGATCCGGGTCACCGGCACGCCCGGGTCGTCGGCGTCCTGCCGGAGCCGGTAGGCCACCGCGTTCTGGTAGCCGTCGAACGGCTCGGTCAGCACCCGGATGTCGCGCAGCCACTTGACGTGCGCCATGCCGTACCAGCCGGGCACGATCAGCCGCAGCGGCGCGCCGTGCTGCGGCAGCAGGGGAGCGCCGTTCATCTCGTACGCCAGCAGCACCTCCTCGCGCAGCGCGTCCGCCACCGGCAGCGCCCGCTGGTAGTCCTGCTCGACGCCGCGCTCCACCCCGTGGTCGGCGCCGGTGAACACCACGTCCAGCGCGTCGGCGGCCAACCCGGCCTCGCGCAGCAGCGGGGCCAGCGGGGTGCCGGTCCACTCGGCGTTGCCCACGGCCTCCACCAGCCACGGCTGGCTGACCGGGCGAGGGTGCAGCAGCGCCCGGCCGTTCCCCGCGCACTCCAGGGTGACCCGGTGGGTGACCCGGGGCCGCTCCCGCAGCGCCGCCAGGTCGAGGCGGAGCGGGCGGTCGACCGCCCCGCCCACGGTCAGCGCGTGGGCCGCCGGGTCGACGTCCGGGATGTCGTAGTGGATGAGCAGGTAGTGCAGCCCCGCCGGGGTCACGTCGTAGCGCAGCGCCTCCAGCGGGATGCCGTGGTTGCGCGCGGCCAACTGGAGTTCCTCGGCGCTGATCGCCTCGTCCGGCCCGGCGACCCGGGAGGGCCCGCTGACGTCGTCCACAGTGGTCATGTCGCTGCTCCTCGGCCGGCTCAGGGGTGGGTCAGGCGGTCGTAGCCGATGAACGCGAACATCGCCGCGCCCGGCTCCAGCGGGCGGGGCGGGCCGGTGAAGCGGTGCACGCCCACGCCCACCCCGTCGGCCGGGCTGCTCACCGCGACCGGCGCGAAGCCCTCCTCGGCGAACCAGTCACAGATCGCGGGCACCAGGTCCGGTTCGTGGCGGTGCCGGGTCCAGAAGACCGTGCCGCCGGTGGCACAGAGCGAGGCACAGTGCCGCACGGTGGCGCGGATGTCGGCGTCGGTGATGTTGCCGAAGATCCCGCAGGCTACGACGAGGTCCGCCGGCACGAGATCGGCGTACCGGTCGGTCAGCGCGGCGTCCCCCACCACCACCTCCACGCCGGTCAGCCCGGCCTCGGCGACGGCGCGCCGGGCCACCTCGGCGTTGCGCGGGTCCAACTCGACCAGGCGCGCCGTCACGTCGTGGCCGCGTGGGTGGGTGGCGAGCACCGGGATCAGGTCCCGCCCCTGGCCGGCGCAGAGGCTGATCGTCCGCAGCGGCCCGGGTGGCGCGCCGTCCAGCGCCTCCGCGATGCGGTCCCGCACCTCGGCGAGCCGACGGGACAGGGCGGAGTCCGGCTGGTCGTAGTCGGTGTGCCAGGCGTACCAGTCCTTCGTCACGCGGCCAGCATAGGCGGGGCGCCGGTAGCAGATCCGCCCCGCAGACGGGGGCGCGTCCACAGGTGGGCGGTTGTCCACAGTGGCGGCGGTCGGACGGTCGCGGGGCTGCGGCGGGGGCGGCAGAGTGCGGGCCGTGTGGATCCTGTCGAACCGGGCCGGGGTGGCTGCCTTGGTGACGGTGCTGCTCCTCGCCCCCACCCTGGCGGTCACGCCGTCGGCCACGCTCATGCCCGGCTCATCGTCCGGATCGGCGGCGGTTCCGCCCGTCCTGGCGTCGGTCGGGATGCCGTCGTTGTCGGGGCCGGTCGTAGCGGTGCCGTCGCCGGGGTCGCCCAGGTCGTCGGCCGCCGGCGCGCCGGGGGCGCGGTTCCGCTGGCCACTGGCCGGCACACCGCGCGTCGTGCGCCGGTTCGACCCGCCGCCGCAGCCCTGGCTTCCCGGGCACCGGGGCGTGGACCTGGCCGCCGTTCCAGGCGCCGAGGTCCGGTCGGCCGGCGCCGGGGTGGTCCTCTTCGCCGGCACGGTGGCCGGGCGGCCCGTGGTCACCGTCGGGCACACCGACGGGCTGCGCACCACCTACGAGCCCGTCCGTGCCGCGCCGGCGGCCGGCACCCGGGTCGCCGCCGGCACACCCATCGGCCTGCTGACCGCCGGGCACCCCGGCTGCGCCGCGGCGGCCTGCCTGCACTGGGGGCTGCGCCGGGGCGAGGAGTACCTGGATCCGCTCGCCCTGCTCGGACTCGGCCCGGTCCGGCTGCTCCCGCTCGACCCACCGCCCGCCGGACCCGGCGCTCAGCCGCGGGCGAGCAGCGTGGGCAGGCGGACCGCCAGCCGGTCGTACTCGTCGGGGGTGTTGTAGACCTGCCCGCACAGGCGCAGGTAGCCGCGACCGTTCCAGGCGGCGGTCGACACCTCGGCCGAGAGCCGGTCCGCGATCCGGGCCCGCAGCTCACGGGCCGCGTCCATCGTGGTGGCGACGCCGGGCGGCAGCGGAATCAGCCGCATGGCGACCGTCGGTCCGCCGGGCTCCGGCAGGTCGGCCGGCGCCACCCCGAGCGCGTCCCCGACCACCCGTTGCCCGTACGCCGCCAGCGCCGCGTTGTGCGCCCGCACCCGGTCCACACCGAGGCTGCGCAGGGTGAACAGGCCCACCGGGGCGGCCAGCCAGCCGGTGTAGTCGAGGGTGGCCTGCCACTCCACGCGGGTCGGGTACCCGCTGCCCTGCTCCCAGGACACGACCAGCGGCTGGATCCGCTCCCGCCACGGCTCGGCGACCACGAGCGCGGCGGTGCCGCGCGGCGCGTACGCCCACTTGTGCAGGTTGCCGACCCAGAAGTCGGCGCCGACCGACGCCACGGTGGTCGGCAGCATGCCCGGGGCGTGCGCGGCGTCGACAAGCACCGGAATCCCCTGCTCGCGGGCCACCCCGACGATCGCCGCCGTCGGGAAGAGCCGGGCCGTCGGCGAGGTGATCTGGTCGACGATCAGCAGCCTGGTCCGCCCGGGACGCAGCCCGGCCCGGACGATCTCCACGACCTCCTCGTCGGTGGCGGTCAGCGGCACCGGCAGCGTCCGGGAGACCGCCCCGGTCCGTGCGCACTCCCGTTCCACGGAGAGGCCGACCGCCCCGTACCCGTGGTCGGTGGTCAGCACCTCGTCGCCCGGCCCCAGGCGCAGCGACTGGAGCACGACGGCCGCGCCGGTGGTGGCGTTGCCGACCAGGGCCGTGCCGTCCGGATCCGCGCCGAGGAAGGTGGCCAGGTGCCGCCGGGTGTGGGCGATCCGGTCGACCAGACCCTGGGTGAAGAAGCGCAGCGGGTTGGACTCCATCTCGTCACGCAGGCGCTGCTGGGCGCGCTGCACGACGATCGGGACCGCGCCGAACGATCCGTGGTTGAGGTGGCTGACCGACGGGTCGAGGGAGAAGAGCAGCCGAGCCCCGGGGATCGGCTCGGGCGGCTGCGGGACCGTCATCGGCTGATCGTAGCCCGCCGTGGATCATCAACCCCTGCGGTTGAGTCGTCCGGCCGGCCCACCGTCAGGCCCGCGGATGCGCCTGCCGGTACGCCGCCCGCAGCCGCTCCACCGAGACGTGCGTGTAGATCTGCGTGCTGGCCAGCGACGAGTGCCCGAGCAGTTCCTGCACGGCGCGCAGGTCCGCGCCACCCTCCAGCAGGTGCGTGGCCGCCGAGTGCCGCAGGCCGTGCGGGGTCACCCGGGGCAGGCCCGCGGCCTCGGCGTACCCGGCCACGATCCGGCGGGCGGTGGTGGGGTTGAGCCGGCCGCCCCGGGCCCCGAGCAGCAGCGCGCCACCCGAGCGGGGCGCCGCCAGCGCCGGCCGCCCGTGGGCGAGCCACGCGTCCAGCGCCCGCTGCGCGGGCACCCCGTAGGGCACGGCCCGCTCCCGCCCGCCCTTGCCGAGGACGCGTACCACCCGGCGGGCCTGGTCGACGTCGGTGACGTCCAGGCCGCAGGCCTCGCTGATCCGCACACCGGTGGCGTAGAGCAGTTCGAGCAGTAGCCGGTCCCGCAGCAGCACGGCCTCGGAGTCGTCGTTCCCACCCGGGGCCGGTGCGTCTCCGCGGCCCGCGTTGTCGACGGTCCTCCCGTCTGCCGGCGCGACGCCGTCACCCGGGCGCCGCGTGTCGGGGCCGTCCCGATCCGTCCGGTCCGGGGCGGCCATCAAGGCGGCGGCCTGGTCGGCGCGCAGGACGGTGGGCAGCTCCCGGTGCGCCTTGGGGCTGGCCAGCGGGGCCGCCACGTCGGCGGCGAGCAGGCCGGCGCGGTGCGCCCAGGCGCTGAACGTGCGGGCGGCGGCCGCCCGCCGGGCGAGGGACGTCCGGGCCGCGCCCATGGTCCGCTGCTTCGCCAGCCAGCTCCGCAGCACTGTCAGGTCCAGCTCCGACAGGTCCGCGCACCCCATCCGCACCGCGTGGTCGAGCAGCGAGACGAGGTCCGTCACGTACGCCCGCACGGTGTGCGCCGACCGGTTGCGCACCCGGGCCAGGTGGTCGGCGAAGTCGTCGACCGCCGCCCGCATCGGCGCCGGCAGCGCCTCGTGGGCCGCCCGCGTGCCGCGCCGCTGGTCAGTCACCGGGAGCTCCGGCTGCCGCGTCGGTGCCGAGGGTGACCGGAGCGCGCTCCGGGGTGGCGGGAGACACCGGTCCAGCCTAAGGGCGTGCGCAGGTGGCTGCCGGCCGCCGCTCCGGCCTGCCGGGTGGTGCTTCCGGTGGCGGCCCGACGGCCGGTGCGCGACGCCACCGGACCCGACGGTGGGCGCGGCACGCCGTTCGGGGTGGCTGACGGGGGCCTGTACAGGGGAAACTGTTACTACGAAGAGGACGGTGGCAACGTCCGGGTCCGCCGTCGGGCGGCCCACAGGCGTTGCCGGCAGGTGCCGACACCCCGCGCATGGGCGGGCGACCGGGCGCTGGGGCGTACCGGGCGTGGTGGCGGCGCGGAAGGGTGATTCGCGAGACCGATCGGAGCGGGCGTCCCCCGGGTGGCGACGCCGGTGGGAGGAGGTACCGAGCGTGGGGGTGGATGCCGTCCTCTACCGGCAGGTGCGGGCCGGGCCCGCGCGGCGCCGGCCGTCGTACGTCTCGACCGAGGTGGTGGCGGACCCGCACGACGTCCTGCTGGACCTGCTGAAGCGGGTGCGGGGCGGCGGTCGTACGCCACTGCTGGACCGGGTGGACCCGCTCGGTGAGCTGGTGGTGGACGCCGAGGCGGTCCCGCAACTGCTGGCCGAGCTGCCGTGCCTTGCCGAGGTGGCGCGGGAGCCCGCGGAGGTCGACCAGATCCGACGACTGGCCATCCTGGCCCGGCGCTGCCTGACCAGCCGGGACGCCGAGATCCGGTTCGAGGGCGACTGAGCGCACAGCCCAGGCCGGCAGGTCCGCTCGGCCGGGCCGGCTCAGCTCGGCGGAGCGGGCGACGGGCCCGGCCCGGCGGTGGTGGGTGCCCGGCCAGCAGCGGTGCTGCGCTCGGCCGGCGGTGCGAGAGCGTAGCCGTCGTAGCGGCGTACCACCATGGCGAGTTCCTCCAACATGGAGAGCTTGCGCATCGCCGTGCGGAGGTCCACCCCGGCGCGCGCCGCGACGCGCTCCAGGCCGATCGCCTTCCGCCGGGGCAGCGCCTCCAGCACCTGGGCCGCCTCGTCGTCGAGCCGGTCCCGGGGGCGCTCCGGCGCGCGGGCGGGCGGCGCCAGGTCGTAGCCGATCCGCCCGACCTCCTCCAGCACGTGGGCCGTGCCGGTCACCAGCCGCGCCCTGTGGTGCTCGCGGAGCGCCTCGTGCGCGCCCACGGACATGGCGGAGGTGACCGGCCCCGGCACCACCATCGCCGGGCGGCCCACGCCGATCGCCCGGTTGAGGGTCTGGGTCGCGCCGCTGCGGGCCGCCGCCTCCACCAGCACGGTGCCCACGGTCGCCGCCGCGATCACCCGGTTGCGGATGAGGAACCGGGGCCGCAGCGGCTCCGCGCCGGGCATCCACTCGCTCACCAGCAGGCCCGTCTCGGCGATCCGGTCGAACAGCGCGGCGTTGCCCATCGGGTACGGGCGGTCCAGCCCGCAGGCCAGCACGGCGACCGTGAGCCCGCCGGCGGTCAGCGCGCCCCGGTGCGCGGCGGAGTCGATCCCGAACGCCCCGCCCGAGACCACCGTCCAGTCCCGCTCGGCCAGCCCGTAGCCCAGCTCGGTGGCGACGTGGGTGCCGTACGGGGTGGCGGCCCGCGCGCCGACCACGGCGACCGACCGCGCCAGGGCCTCGCCCAGCGGCCACGCCCCGCGTACCCAGAAGCAGAGCGGTGGCGCGGTCTCCAGGTCGACGCGGCGGCCGGCTCCCGACAGCCGCAGCGCGCGCAGGTCCGCCACCCGGGCCGGCCAATCCTCGTCGTCGGGGGTCACCACCCGGGCGCCGAGCCGTTCGGTCCGGGCCAGCGCCTGCTCGGCGACCGCCCGCGCCTCACCTTCGGCGGAGCGGGCCGCGACGGCCGCCCGCAGTGCCCGGTCGGGCGCTTCGCCGGCCAGGAGCAGGTCGAGCGCGGCGACCGGGCCGAGCTGGTCGACGAGCCGGTGGACCGACCAGGTGCCCGGCTCCGCGAGCCAGGTCAGCGCCACCCGCGCCATCAGGCGTTCCGCCCTGCCCGTCATGCGCCCTCTCCTGTCCTCAGCTGGATGGCCTCCGCGATGTCCCCGCCGTCGGGGCGGGCCCGCCCGTCCAGGTCGGCGATGGTCCAGGCGAGCCGGATGACCCGGTCGAAGCCGCGCGCCGACAGCGAACCGCTGTCGAGCCGCTTCCGCAGTTCCCGGGTGTCCCGCCCGGGCAGGCACCACGGCGGCCGGCGCAGGTACGGGCCCGGGATCTCGGCGTTCAGCCGGCGACCGGTCGCGGCCCAGCGGTCGGCCGCGGCCCGGCGCGCCTCGGCGACGCGGGCCGCCACCGTCGCGGACGACTCGCTCGGCGTGCCGGTCTGCAACAGCTCCGCGGCGCGTACCGGGGGGAGCCGCACCTGCACGTCGACCCGGTCGAGCAGCGGCCCGGAGAGCCGGCCCAGGTAGCGCCGCCGGGCCAGCGGGGTGCACTCGCAGGCGGCGTCGCCGGACGGCTTCGCGCAGGGACACGGGTTCGCGGCCAGCACCAGTTGCGTGCGGGCCGGGTATTCGGTGGAGCCCTGCGTCCGGGCGACCCGGACCCGGCCGTTCTCCAGGGGTTGGCGCAGCGCCTCCAGCGCTCCCTTGCTGAACTCGGCCGCCTCGTCGAGGAAGAGCACGCCCCGGTGGGCCAGCGACACCGCCCCAGGCCGGGCCAGCCCGGACCCGCCGCCCACCAGCGCCGGCACCGTGGCCGTGTGGTGGGGCGCCTGGAACGGGGGTCGGCGGAGCAGCCGGCCGCCGGGCGGGAGCAGACCGGCGATCGAGTGCAGGGCGGTGACCTCCAGGGCGGCGTCGTCGTCGAGCTCCGGCAGGACCGACGGCAGCCGCTCGGCGAGCATGGTCTTGCCGGCGCCCGGCGGGCCGAGCAGCGCCAGGTGGTGCCCACCGGCCGCCGCCACCTCCAGCGCCCGGCGGCCGAGCCGCTGCCCGGCCACGTCGGCGAGATCCGGTCCGCCGGCCTCGGCGGTGGGCGCGTCGTCCGGCGGAGCGAGCAGCGGCGTGCCGTCTCGGACGAAGGCGACGAGCCGGTGCAGGGTGTCGGCGGCGCGGACCTGGACGCCGGGGATCACCGCCGCCTCGGCGGCGTTGCCGGCGGGCACCACCACCTGGGGGAAACCGGCCCGGGCCGCGGCCGCGACCATCGGCAGCACGCCGCGCACCGGGCGGACCGTGCCGTCGAGGCCCAACTCGCCGAGGACCACCGTGGCCTCCAGCGGCACCAGCGGCAGCTCGCCCGAGCCGCCGAGCACCGCCACGGCGATGGCCAGGTCGAAGGCGGAGCCGTACTTCGGCAGGGTGGCCGGGAGCAGGTTGAGGGTGATCCGGCGGTTCGGCCAGCGCTGGCCCGAGTTGACGATGGCGGCGCGGACCCGGTCGCGGGCCTCGTGCAGCGCGGTGTCGGGCAGGCCGGAGATCACCACGCCGGGCAGCCCGGGGGCCAGGTCGGCCTCGACCTCCACCACGTGCCCGGCCATCCCGACCAGGCCCACGCAGAGCACCTTGGCGTAGCTCATGATCAGAACGCGCCCCTCAGGTGCTCGACCCGGGCCGGCCCGGTGACCGGGAGTCGGACCGAGAGAACGTCGAAGCGGATCTCCTCGGCGGTCGTGCCCGTCTCCGCGAGCCACCGGGCGGCCAGCCCACGCAGCCGGCGCGCCTTGGCCCGGACCACCGCCTCGGCGGGACTGCCGTACTCCTCCGTACGCCGGGTCTTCACCTCGCAGATGGCGAGCACCGGCCCGTCCCAGGCGATGATGTCGATCTCCCCCTCGGGGCACCGCCAGTTCCGGACGATCGGGCGCAGCCCCGCCTCGATCAGGTGCCGGACCGCGCACCGCTCGCCGTACGCCCCGACGGCCTGGTTCCGCTTCGTCATGCCGGTGAGCGTGCGGCGTCCGGGCGGCGGCGGGGGCGCCGGGCGGGCGCCCTGTGGACGACGGGGTGCCCTGTGGACGGGCGGACGATCATGCCCTGCCTGTGCTAGGCCCTGGCCGCCCGATCACTCATCGTGTGTTCCTGGTTACCCGTCGACATCGCCGTGACCAGCGACGACAGGGTGGGCGGCCCGGATGGCGCACCTGGTGCCGGTCGCATACCGTGCCGGTCGTGGACGGACGACGGAGCTTTCCCGAGGATGAGCAGGGGTCGCACTGGGGCGACCGCGGATACGAGCAGGACTGGCGCGCCGCCGGCGAACCGCGCTACCGCGACGACGACTTCCGCGCCCCGGAGCAGCGCACGGGGGAGAACCGGTTCGGCGAACCGAGCCGCTTCGGGACCGCCGACCCGCTGGGCGACGACTCGGGCAGCTGGCGCCCGCACCGGCTGGACGATCCGTCGGAGACCTCCGGCGAACTGCCGGGGGAGCGTGGCGGCCGGCGGGCGGCCCGCGAGGCCGCCGACCCACTCGGCCCGCCGGCACACAGCACCGCCGGCCCGCTCGACACCGTGACGCACGGCAGCGCCGGCCCGCTGGGCACGGCAACGCACGGCGCCGGCGAACCGTTCGGCGCAGGCCACGCCGTCGACCCGCTGCGTCCCGGCCCGGTGGGCGGCTACCCGATCGTCGAGCCGGGCCGGCCGGCCGAGCCGGCCCACGCCGGGGCGACGCCGATCACCGTGGGGGACCGCCCGGGTCCCGGCGCGGCGACCCCGCTGGTCGTCGGGGAGCGGCCGGGTGTCACCGGGCCGGAGCCGGCGGCCGGCCCGACCCCGCACCCGCTGGAGATGCCGACCGGCCCGATGCCGTCGGTCGCGCCCCGGCTCGACGGCCCGCCGCCCGGCGACGGCGTCTACCGGACCCGCCGTCCCGCGCTCGCCGTCCTGCTGGCGGTCATGGTGCTCGTCCTGGAGATTCCCGCGCTGCGGGTGCTGCTGCGGGGCCTGGTCGGCGACCCGGTCTCCACCTCGCACGTCGTGGTGGGCACGTTCCTGGTGCTCGGGCTGCCGATCTTCGGCACCGGCCTGTACGGACTGCGGACCGGAGGGCTGGCCCTCGCCGACGGCAGCCGCGGGTGGCTCCGCCCGCCGACCGCCTACCTGACGGTCGGACTGGTTCTCTTCCTCGCCGCCGCCCTCGCCGCCCGCTGACCCGTCGACTGAACGAGCCGCCCCGTCGGCACCGGTTGTCCGGTCCCGGCGTGGCGGCGTCGGGCGTCCCGAAAGGGGCGGAATGGGGGTTCCCGAGCCCCGGGACCGGAGGGCGGAGAAGGGGCGTACACTGGTCGACTGGCGACCGCCTCGCGCGGTCGACCTCGCGCGCCCTCTCCACGGACCTCTCGTGGGGCGGCGGCCTCCCTGGTCCCGATCTTGATCGGGCCCACCATGGCCGACGACCGGGCGCCAGGCGTCCGGCCGCCGGCCGGACGGGACAACCAGGGATGAACAGGGAGTACCCACCATGGCCGTCGTGACCATGCGTCAGCTGCTGGAAAGCGGTGTCCACTTCGGGCACCAGACCCGGCGCTGGAACCCGAAGATGAAGCGCTTCATCTTCACCGAGCGCAACGGTATCTACATCATCGACCTGCGCCAGACCCTCGACTACATCGAGAAGGCGTACGACTTCGTGCGCACCACGGTGGCCGGGGGCGGCAGCATCCTCTTCGTGGGCACCAAGAAGCAGGCCCAGGAGGCCATCGCCGAGCAGGCGACCCGGGTCGGCCAGCCGTACGTCAACCACCGCTGGCTCGGCGGCATGCTGACCAACTTCCAGACGGTCTACAAGCGGCTCCAGCGGATGAAGGAGCTCGAGGCCCTGGGTGACCTGAGCGGCACCGCCGCCGGTTACACCAAGAAGGAGACCCTGCAGCTCTCCCGCGAGAAGATCAAGCTCACCAAGACCCTCGGTGGTCTGCGGGACATGCAGAAGCTCCCGGCCGCGGTCTGGATCGTCGACACCAAGAAGGAGCACATCGCCGTCGACGAGGCCCGCAAGCTGGGCATCCCGGTGATCGCCGTGCTCGACACCAACTGCGACCCGGACGAGGTCGACTTCCCGATCCCGGGCAACGACGACGCCATCCGCTCGGCCGAGCTGCTGACCAAGGTCATCGCCGCCGCCGTCGCCGACGGTCTGATCGCCCGCTCCGGCCGTGGCCGTGGCGGCGACGAGAAGCCGGAGCCGGGCCAGGTCGGCGCCGACGAGCCGCTGGCCGAGTGGGAGCGCGAGCTGCTCGAGGAGCCGAAGAAGGCCGACGAGCAGCCGGCGACCACCGCCGAGCAGCCGGCGACCGCCGCCGCGGAGTGATCGCGCCGTCGCGTCCCCACCGTCCGTTTTCGCGGCCGGTGGGGCGCGACGGGTACGCCGGGCACAACCGGCCCGGATCCGGGTAACCGGCAGCCAGACCATCCCAACGCAGTCTCAAACACCGAAGAGAGAGTCATGTCCAACTTCACCGCCGCGGACGTCAAGAAGCTCCGCGACCTCACCGGCGCCGGCATGATGGACTCCAAGAAGGCGCTGACGGAGGCCGAGGGCGACTTCGACAAGGCCATCGAGATCCTGCGCGTCAAGGGCGCCAAGGACGTCGGCAAGCGGGCCGGTCGCACGGCGGCCAACGGCCTCATCGCCCACGCCGGCCAGGCGCTGCTCGAGCTCAACTGCGAGACCGACTTCGTCGCCAAGAACGACGCCTTCATCGCGCTGGCCCAGCAGCTGGTCGAGCACGGTGTGGCCAGCGGCGCGAACAACGCCGAGGAGCTGCTCGCCAGCACCATCGACGGCAAGAGCGTGGCCGACCTGATCCAGGAGCAGTCCGCCAAGATCGGCGAGAAGCTGGTGCTCAACCGCTTCGCCAAGCTCGACGGCACCACCGCGGTCTACCTGCACCGCAAGAGCCAGGACCTGCCCCCGGCGGTCGGCGTGCTGGTGCAGTACTCGGGCAAGGCCGACGAGGCCGGCGACGCGGACGCCCGCGGCGTGGCCATGCAGATCGCCGCCATGCGCCCGAAGTACCTGACCCGCGACGAGGTTCCGGCCGAGACCGTCGAGTCGGAGCGGCGCATCGCCGAGCAGACCGCCCGCGAGGAGAACAAGCCCGAGGCGGCGCTGCCGAAGATCGTCGAGGGCCGGGTCAACGCCTTCTTCAAGGACTTCGTCCTGCTGGAGCAGGCGTCGGTCGCCGACAACAAGAAGACGGTGAAGCAGCTGCTGGCCGACGCCGGCATCGAGGTGACCCGCTTCGTGCGGTTCGAGGTCGGCCAGGCCTGAGCCGCGGCCCGGACGCATGACGCGGCCGGGCGCAGGGAAATCTTCGACGAGGAGGCCGCCGGTGTACGTGACAGGCACCGCGGCCTCCTCGTCACATAGGGTCGGCAGCGGCAGGTACGCGGTACGCGGCGCCCACGGGGTGCGCGATGGAAGGGGCGGGTCGGATGACGCAGGTTGTGAGTGACCGGAGCCTGGCGGCGGATGATCCCACCGCTCCGCCGCCCGGTCGGGCCCGCCGGGTGGTGCTGAAGCTCTCCGGTGAGGTCTTCGGCGGCGGCGCGATCGGCGTCGACCCGGACGTCGTGCAGGCCATCGCCCGGCAGATCGCCACCGTGGTACGCCGCGGCGTGCAGGTCTCCGTGGTGGTCGGCGGCGGCAACTTCTTCCGCGGCGCCGAGCTGCAGAAGCGCGGCATGGACCGGGCCCGCGCGGACTACATGGGCATGCTGGGCACCGTGATGAACTGCCTGGCCCTCCAGGACTTCCTGGAGAAGGAGGGCATCGAGACCCGGGTGCAGAGCGCGATCACCATGGCCCAGGTCGCCGAGCCGTACATCCCGCTGCGGGCGATCCGGCACCTGGAGAAGGGCCGCGTGGTCATCTTCGGCGCGGGCGCCGGGATGCCGTACTTCTCCACGGACACCGTGGCCGCCCAGCGGGCGCTGGAGATCCGCGCCGACGTGGTGCTGATGAGCAAGAACGGCGTGGACGCCGTCTACACGGCCGACCCCCGGATCGACCCGACGGCGAGCAAGCTCGACTCGATCACCTTCTCCGAGGTGCTGCGCCGCAACCTGCGGGTGGCCGACGCCGCGGCGTTCAGCCTCTGCATGGAGAACGGCCTGCCGATGCTGGTCTTCGGCGCCCAGGGCGACGACACGATCGTCCGTGCCGTCGGCGGTGAGAAGATCGGCACGCTGATCACCGCCTGACCGGTTCCGCCGAGCCGGCAGCGGTCCTCCGACAACCGCAGCACCGCACAGCCCACCACGAGCACAGAAGGAGGCGAGGAGACCGGTGATCGACGACACCCTCCTCGAGGCAGAGGAGAAGATGGAGCGTGCCATCGAGCACGCCAAAGAGGAGTTCGGCGGGATCCGCACCGGTCGCGCCAACGCCGCGATGTTCTCCCGGATCGTCATCGACTACTACGGCAGCCCGACCCCGCTGCCGCAGATGGCGTCCATCGCCGTGCCGGAGCCGCGCATGGTGATCATCAAGCCGTACGACAACTCGCAGATCAACGCCATGGAGAAGGCGATCCGCGACTCGGACCTCGGGGTCAACCCGAACAACGAGGGCAACCAGCTGCGCATCGTGCTCCCGCAGATGACCGAGGAGCGGCGCCGAGAGATGATCAAGGTCGCCCGGCACAAGGGCGAGGAGGCGAAGGTCGCCGTCCGCAACATCCGCCGCAAGGGCAAGGAAGAACTGGACCGCCTCGTCAAGGACGGCGAGGTCGGCGAGGACGAGGGCCGGCGCGCGGAGAAGGAGCTGGACGACCTGACCCAGCGCTTCGTGGCCACCGTCGACGAGCTGGTCAAGCACAAGGAGAACGAGCTGCTCGAGGTCTGAGCGCCCGCGTACCGCCACGGCACCGGTGCCCCGCCGCCCGACACGGGTGGCGGCCCGGTGCCGTCGTCGTGCCGGGCGGCGTCCGCCGTGCGGGCTTCCCGGGTGCAGTAGGCTCGGCACGATTCCCGCCCCACCACCGGGTGAACGGCGGGGATCGGCCGGCCGTCGGGCCGGTCAACCGGAACTGCTCGCGGCTGTAGGGGATGGTCTTGGTCTTGCGTCATGTGGTGGCTCCCGTACCGCCTGCCGGTGCGTGATGTCCCACCCCGACCCCTACGGCAACGCCGAGCCGCGCGGCTGGGACCGCCCGGCCCCGCTGCCCTGGCCGGAGACCGACCTGGAGCCCGGGCCCTGGCGCCGACCGGACGCCGGGCCGGAGGCGTACGCGCGTCCGCCCGGCCGCCCCGCCGCCGACCCGCACGCCCGGCCCGTGGACGCCTACGACGCGCCGCGCGGTCGCCGGCCGTATGACGGACCGCCGGTTCCCGAGCGGGGCTGGCGCGACGAGCCGGCCCCCCGCGGCCCGGGTCACGCGGGTCACGCGGACGCCGGACGACGCCACCGGGACGCCGGTCCGGCCGGTTTCCGGACCGCGGACCGGGACCGCTGGGACCACGACCCGCGGGACCGGGACTCGTGGGACCACGCCCCGCGGGACCGCGACCAGTGGGACCACGCCCCGCGGGACCGGGGCCGGGACGCCGACCCGCGGGAACGGTACGAGGCGACCCCGCGGGACGACGAGTACCCGACCGCTCAGATCGCCCCGGTACGGGACGAACCGACCACTCAGCTCCCGCCGGTGCGCGACGAGCCCGGACCGGACCCGGAGCAGCCGGCGGCCCGCCGGTCGCGGGGCCGGCGACGGGCCAGCGCGGACCGTCCCCCGACCGTCCAGCCGAAGACCTCCCGGGCGGGCCGCAACCTGCCGGCCGCGATCGGCGTCGGGCTTGCCCTCGGCGCGGCGATCGTGGTGCCGCTCTTCTTCTACCTGCCGGCGTTCCTCGCCGTGATCGCCGCCGCGGTGGCGATCGGCTCCTGGGAGATGGCCCGCGCGGTACGCCGCAGCGGCGCCCACCCGCCGCTGGTGCCGCTCGTCGCCGGTGGCGTCATCACCATCGGGCTGGCCTGGTTCGCCGGACCGGACGCGCTCTGCCTCGGCCTGCTGGTCACCGTGCTGGGCACGATGATCTGGCGGCTGGGCGACGGCCCCGGCAACTACCAGCGCGACCTCACCGCGGCCACCCTGATCGCGGTCTACGTGCCCTTCCTCGGCGGTTTCGCGGCGATGCTGGCGGCCGCCCCCGACGACGGCCACCTGCGGGTGCTTGTCACCCTGGTCGCCGTGGTGCTCTCCGACACCGGCGGCTACGCGGCCGGTGTGTCCTTCGGCAAGCACCCGATGGCGCCCACGATCAGCCCGAAGAAGTCCTGGGAGGGCTTCGCCGGCTCGGTGACGGCGGCCGCCGCGGGCAGCGCCCTGCTGCTCTGGCTGCTGCTCGACGTGGCGCCCTGGTGGGGCGCGGTGTTCGGGGTGGCGATCTCCGTCGCGGCGGTGCTCGGCGACCTCGCCGAGTCCATGATCAAGCGCGATCTCGGGGTCAAGGACATGAGCAACCTGCTCCCCGGGCACGGCGGGCTGATGGACCGGCTCGACTCGATCCTCTTCGCGGTGCCGACCGCGTACCTGCTGCTGGCCGTCTTCGTGCCGATGGCGGGCTGAGGCGTGAATCACGCGGCTGGCGTCGCACCGGCCGCCCGGCCGGTGCCGATTCGGCACCCGCGGACAGGTGCGTCCCCCGTTCGGCGTGTCAGACTGGACGCGCCATGACGAGCCTCCCGCTGATCTCCGTAGACCCCGACGCCCGCGGCCGCCGGCCCGCGATGCCACCCCGTCACCTCGCCGACCTGGACCTGCCGGGCCGGCAGGCGCTCGTCACCGAGCTAGGTGAGCCCGCGTTCCGCGCCAAGCAGGTCTCGAACCACTACTTCGGCCGGCTGGTCCGCGACCCCGCGCAGATGACCGACCTGCCGGCGGCGACGCGCGAGCGGCTGGCGGGCACGCTGCTGCCCACCCTGCTCAACCCGGTCCGCGAGCTGGCCTGCGACGACGGCGCCACCCGCAAGGCGCTCTGGCGGCTGCACGACGGCTCGCTGGTCGAGAGCGTGCTGATGGGCTACCCGGACCGGGTGACGGTCTGCATCTCCAGCCAGGCGGGCTGCGGCATGGCCTGCCCGTTCTGCGCGACCGGCCAGGCCGGGCTGACCCGCAACCTGTCCACCGCCGAGATCGTCGACCAGGCCGTCTACCTGGCCGGGGTGGCCGCCTCGGGGGCGGTGGCCGGTTCCCCGCCGCGCCTGTCGCACGTGGTGTTCATGGGCATGGGCGAGCCGCTTGCCAACTACTCGCGGGTGGTGGCGGCGATCCGCCGGCTCGTCGCACCGGCTCCGGAGGGGCTCGGCCTGTCCCAGCGGCACATCACCGTTTCCACGGTCGGCCTGGTCCCGGCCATCCGCCGACTGGCCAGCGAAGACCTCTCAGTGACCCTTGCGTTGTCGCTGCACGCCCCCGATGATGAGCTGCGCGACGAACTCGTGCCGGTCAACCAGCGCTGGAAGGTGTCCGAGGTGCTGGACGCGGCGTGGGACTACGCGGACACGACGGGGCGTCGCGTGTCCATCGAGTACGCGATGATCAAGGACGTGAACGACCAGCCGTGGAGAGCCGATCTGCTCGGGCGGCTGCTGGCCGGCAAGCTGGCCCACGTGAACCTGATCCCGCTCAACCCGACTCCGGGCAGCCGCTGGGACGCCAGCCCGAAGCCGGTCGAGCGGGAGTTCGTCCGGCGGTTGCGCGACGCCGGGGTGTCCACCACGGTGCGGGACACCCGGGGTCGCGAGATCGACGGGGCGTGTGGGCAGCTCGCCGCCGCCGAGGACAGGGACAGCGACCCACGCGCCGCAACGGCGTAGCGGTAGAGACCAGGAGACATAGTGGCGAGTCAGGGTCAGCGTTTCCGGCGTAAGGCGCTCCGCCGGGGATACAAGGTCGACGAGGTGGACGCCTTCCTGGACCGGGTCGAGGCGACACTCGCCGGCCAGCCGGTGGGCGCGCCCGTGGCCTCCCAGGAGGTCCACGACGTCGTCTTCCGGGTCCGCTTCAACGGCTACGACGAGTGGCAGGTGGACCTGCACCTCGACCGGGTGGAGCGGCAGCTCGCCGAGCTGGAGGAGCGCTCCGGCGCCCCCGGCGGGCGGGGTGGCGACCCCCGGATGGCCGACCGGCTCGGCCCGCCGATGCGTGACGACCGGGGTCTCTCGCCGGTGCCGCAGCCCCCGATGCCGCCGCGGCCGATGCCCGCGCAGGCCGGCCCGCCCGCCGACCGCTACGGCAACCGCTACGACGAGCCGACCGGCGCCTTCGCCGGCGGGTACGACGGCCCGCGCGGCGGCTACGACGCGCCCCGCGGCCCGGGTGGCCCCGGCCCGATGGGTCCGGGCGCCCCGATGGGGCACGGCGGCCCGCCCTCCCGCGGCCTGCCCCCCGGCCCGGGCGGTTACGGCCAGGACGGGGGCTTCGACGGCTTCGAGGCCGGCCGGCACGGCCGCACCGACATGACCGCCGAGATCCGGATGCCCGAGCGGGACCTGCGTGACCCGCGCGGCCGTGGCCCGGCCGGCCCGCCGCCGCTGCCGCAGCAGGGCTACGGCCCGGACCAGGGCTACGGCGGTCCGGACCAGGGCTACGGCGCCCCCGACCAGGGCTACGGCGGTGGCCCCGGGATGGCCGGTCCGCCGATGGTGGGCCCGCCCATGGCCGGCCCGCCCGGCAGCGACCTCTACCGCGTGGACCAGATCCGCCGCAGCTTCCAGGTGCGCCGGTTCGGCAGCGGGTACGACCCCGACCAGGTCGACAGGTTCTTCGAGACCCTGCTCGGCGGGATGCAGGGCCGCAACCCGATGCCGGTGAACCCGAAGGACCTGGACACCCTGCGCTTCGGGCTGGTGCAGGGCGGCTACTTCGAGGCCGAGGTCGACGCCGCGCTCAAGGACGTGCAGGACATCCTGCTCGGCCGCTGACCCCGCCGGCGACGCCCGCCAGCAACGACGAAGGGCCCGCCCCCGACCGGGGGCGGGCCCTCGTGCGTTCGTGCGTACCGGGCGAGTGCGGGCCGGTCAGGACCGCAGGCCGTTGCGGCGCAGCACGGCGTCGCCGATGACGACGGCCAGCAGCAGCGCCGCGAGCCCGAACAGCCAGATGTTCTCCACGTTGCCCTCGTGGTTGCCGCAGAGCGCCATGAGCACCAACACCGCCGCCGACAGCACCGCCCCGATCCGTCCGGACCTGCGGTGTCCGGGCTTGTGCTGATCTGGCGCGGTTACCGGCTCGCTTCCTGCCACTGTCGGTCCTTCCCTCGCGATCGGATCTCCGGTTAGTCTGGCACGCCCCGTGGCGGCCCCGGTGCGGGGTCCGCCCTGATCGGCGGCCCGGATCCCCGGGCCCACCCGGCGACCCGGGCCGTTGGACCCGTCCCGCCGGGGCGGAAGGCCACTACCGGCGTCGCGGGACGGTGACCACACTGCCTCCGGTAGCGTCTTGACGTACGCCTGATTGTCTTTTTGAGGGGGACTGCGGTGCGAGTGACCGGTACGGGCCATGCCAGCATGCGGATCGACACGCCCGCGGGCAGCATCCTGTGCGACCCGTGGGTCAATCCCGCCTACTTCGCCTCCTGGTTCCCCTTCCCGGACAACTCCCAGCTCGACTGGGCGACCCTCGGCCAGTGCGACTACCTGTACGTGTCGCACCTGCACCGGGACCACTTCGACGCCAAGCACCTGCGGGACCACATCTCCAAGGACGCCACCGTCCTGCTGCCCGAGTTCCCCACCTCGGAGATGGAGGACGAGCTGCGGGAGCTGGGCTTCACCAAGTTCCTCAAGGCCCCGAACGAGCAGGTCGTGGAGCTGCCCGGCGGCCTGAAGATCATGATCCAGGCGCTGACCAGCCCGACCGACGGCCCGATCGGCGACTCGTCGCTGTGGGTCGAGTACGACGGGGTCCGGCTGCTCAACCAGAACGACGCCCGCCCGACCGACCTCACGGTCTTCGCGGAACTGGGCCACGTGCACGCCCACCTGCTCCAGTTCTCCGGCGCGATCTGGTACCCGATGGTCTACGAGCTGCCGCAGGCGGCGAAGACCGCGTTCGGCAAGCAGAAGCGGGAGCGGCAGTTCGACCGCACCTGGCGCTACATCGACGACCTGAAGGCCGACCACGTCTTCCCGATCGCCGGCCCGCCCTGCTTCCTCGACGACGAGCTGTACCAGTTCAACGACGTCTTCGGCGACGAGGGGAACATTTTCCCCGACCAGTCGGTGTTCCTGTCGGAGTACGCCAAGGTCGGCGGCACCAACGGCATCGTGCTGCTGCCGGGCAGCGTCGCCGAGGTCACCACCGAGGGCGCGACCACCACCCACCCGGTGCCGGTCGAGGAGTTCTTCGCGAACAAGCGGGCCCACCTGGAGGAGATGCGGGAGCGCAAGCGCCCGGTCATCGAGGCGGAGAAGGCGTCCTGGCGGCACCCCGAGGTCGACGTGCTCGGCGAGATGAAGCGCCGGATCGAGCCGCTGCTGGACGAGTCGATCTACCTGGCCAAGGGCGTGGGCGGGCCGGTCCGCTTCGACCTGGTCGGCTACGACGGCGAGAGCGTCGAATCCATCGTGGTGGACTTCCCGGGCAAGGAGGTCCGGCCGTACGCGGACGAGAAGGTCCGCTACCGGTTCCGCACCGAGCGGGCGCTCATCGAGCACCTGCTGCACATCGGCGAGGTGGACTGGGTCAACTCGCTCTTCCTGTCCTGCCGGTTCTCGGCGGCCCGGATCGGCCAGTACAACGAGTTCGTCTACGCGTTCTTCAAGTGCCTCTCCGAGGAGCGGCTCCAGTACGCCGAGGGCTGGTACGACGAGCACGAGCGGGCCGTCGACGCCGAGGACATCACCCTCGACGGCTGGGTGGTGCAGCGCCGCTGCCCGCACCTGAAGGCCGACCTGAGCCGCTTCGGAATCGTGGACGGCGACCAGCTCACCTGCCAGCTGCACGGGTGGAAGTTCGACCTGTCCAGCGGCCGCTGCCTCACCAGCGTCGGACACAAGATCCGCGCGCACCGCGCCGACGCGGAGACCCCCGCCCCCGCCGGCGAGGCGATCAGCTGAGTTTCCCTCCGCCCGCCGCCCCCGCCGGGTGACCATCAGGTCGGGAAGGGGGCGGGGCGGCGTGGCGGACGGCGCGGGCAGGGGCGGCTACCGGTTCCGGGGCGACCGGGAGATGACCCGGGACGCCTCCCGGGTGGAGACGTTCAGCGACGGCGTCTTCGCGGTCGTGCTGACGGTGATGGCCGTCGAACTGCTCCAGAACGGGCCGGCCCGGGATCCCGGGCGGCAGCTCCCCGACGCCCTCGTCCAGGCCTGGCCGACCTACCTGGCGTACGTGATCACCTTCGGGATCGCCGGCCAGATCTGGCTCGGCCACCACAACATGTGGCGGTACGTGGTCCGCGTCGACCAGGCGCTGCTCATGTTCAACCTGCTCGTGCTGCTCTTCGTGGCGGCGATCCCGTTCACCGCCGACCTGCTGGCGGACAACCTGCGCGGCAGCGAGACCGAGCAGCGGCTGACCGCCGTCCTGTACCTCGGCACCGTGCTGGGCGAGTCGCTCTTCTTCAACCTGAGCTGGTGGTGGGCCCGCCGGCGCCGGCTGCTCCACCCCGACCTGGACCCGCAACTGGCCCGGGCGGTCTCGCGCCGGCTGGTGGTGCGCCCGCTGCTCTACACGGTGGCCTTCGCCTTCGTCTTCGTCGACCCGATCCTCAGCCTGCTCCTCTACCTGCTGCTGCTCGTCGGCCTTTCCCTCGTCCGCCGCCCCGGCGACCTGCCCCGCTCCGCCGGGGCCGGCGGCGAGGTCAGCGACCGAGGTCGCTGAGGATCCGCCGGGCGGCGTTGTGCCCGGCCGCGCCGATCACGCTGCCGGCCGGGTGACAGCCGGCGCTGCCCGCGTAGACGCCGTCGACCCCGGTGGCGTAGGGCATCCGGTCGGTGAACGAGACGGTGTTGTCGACGTGGTGGATGTGCCCGCCGGTGATGCCGAAGTGCGCCTCGATGCCCGGCGGGGGCAGCGGCACCGCGTCGGCGATCAGGTCGCGGGTGCCCGGGGCGTACCGCTCGCAGATGTCGATGAGGCGGTCGACGTAGCCGGGCAGCGCCGCGTTCCAGGTGGTGCCGGCCAGCTCGTAGGGGACCGACTGGACGAACAGCGCCGACGAGTGGTGCCCGGCGCCGTCGGAGAGCGACGGGTCGACGGTGGTGTGCAGGTACCACTCGATCGTGGGCTCCTCGGGCAGCCGCCCGGCCTGCACGTCCGCCCACATGGCGCGCAGCGCGGCCATCGGCGGCTCGCCGCCGGCGCCCACCAGCGAGGCCGAGCCGGGGAGCAGGTGGATGGTGGAGCCGAACGGGCTCGCCGTGCCCTCCGGCAGGCAGGAGAAGCGGGGCAGGCCGGTGAGCGCCAGGTTGAGCTTGAGCGTGGTGCCGGGCCGGCGGACCGCCGCCATCCGCGCGCCCAGCTCCGCCGGGAGCGCGCCGCCGGGCAACAGGTCCATCAGCCGGTACGGGTCACAGGCCCCGAGCACCACGGAGGCGGTCACCTCCCGCCCGTCGGCCAGCACGACCCCGGCGGCCGCGCCGCCGTCGAGGGTGACCGCGGTGACCGGTGCGCCGGTCACGATGCGGGCGCCGGCCGCCCGCGCGGCGTCGGCGAAGGTACGGGAGACCGTCCCCATCCCGCCCTGGGCGATCATCCAGGTGCCCCCCGAACCGGGCAGCCGGCACATGTTGTGAACCAGGAAGTTGTGCCCCGTTCCGGGGTCGTCCGGGCCGGCGTTCAGCCCGGAGAGGCCGTCGGTGACCGCGTACATGCTGACCAGCAGCTCGGAGCGGAAGTCGAAGCGGGCCAGGTAGTCGGCGACCGAGCCCCGCACCAGGTCGACGAAGACCTGCCGGAGCCCGGGCCGGACGTACCGTTCGGCGGTCTCCTCGACCGGCAGCGGCTCGGTGAGCCAGGCCGGGGCCAGGTCCTCCCGGAGCTGGGCCAGCTCGGCCTGGAGCGCGTCGTCGGCGGCCGCATCAGCGGGGGAGAACATCTCCGCGAGCTGCCGCCGACTCGCCGCGGCGTCGCTGCCGAAGAGCAGGTACGGCGAGCCGAGCCCGCCCGGGGTGGGCAGGAAGTAGTGCGGGTCGCGGCGCAGCACCGGGATCGTCACGTCGAGGGCGGTGAGCAGTTCCGGCGGCATCAACCCGAGCAGGTACGACCCGGTGGAGTGCCGCAGCCCGGGCACCTTCGGGAACGGGTTCTCCGTGCGGGTCGCCCCGCCGATCACCTCGGCCGCCTCCAGCACCAGCACGTCGAGGCCGGCGCGGGCCAGCAGGATCGCCGAGACCAGACCGTTGTGCCCGGAGCCGACCACGACGACGTCGGCGCGGGACGGCAGCTCACTCGCTTCGCTCATGCCCGGGCAGCCTAGTGGCGCGGGCGCCCGTCCGGGGAGGGGTCGGCGGAGCCGGGCCGTACCTCCGAGCGGGATCTCCGTGCTCAGGAGCCGGCGGCGGCGCGGCCGGCCCGCCAGCGGAAGAACACCAGGGTGGCCGAGTAGCCGGCCAGCACGATCACGTGGAACAGGTAGAGCCACAGCAGCACCGCGACCCCGCCGCCGATCTCGTCGAACCCGCCGAACGGCGCCCCCAGGTCCAGCGGCAGCGAGCAGAACAGCACGAAGCCGTGCAGGAACCCGGAGAGGTTCGCCGCGGTGAACGAGCCCAGGAGGAGTGTGGCGAGCCAGTCCGGGGCGGCCGGCCCGACCACCCGGAACACCCACATCAGCACCGGGGTGAGCACCAGCCAGGTGGCCAGGAAGGACAGCACCACACCGAGCGCGCCGAGCCAGCCGCCCTGCCGGACCAGGTGGGTGGTGAGCGGCAGCGCCAGCAGGACCGACAGCAGCAGCGCCGGGGCCGGGGCGAGCAGCGGGAGCAGCAGCAGCCGGCCCCGCCACCCGACAAGCGTCTCGGCCTGGCCGCGCGGGACGGCGACCGAGACGAACGCCCGGCGCAGCCCCTCGCCGTAGAGCGACGCCGGCAGCAGCGAGGCCAGCGCCAGCAGCGGGGTCAGGCCCAACCCGGCCTCCACGAGCGCGGCCACCGCCCGGTTGGCGCCGATGTCGGTGGGGAGCGTGTTGATCGCGTACGCGGTGAGCCGGCGCACCCGGTCGTCCCCGGCCACCAGGCCGGTGAGCCAGATGGCCAGCAGCGCCACCGGCACCACGGCGATCGCACCGTAGAAGGTGATCGCGGCGGCGTGCAGCGAGAGGTCCCGCCCGCGTACCGGCCGGAACGCCGCACTGGTGATCCGTTTCGCCGTCTGCCACCGCTCACCCATCGCCCTGCGGTTCCCCGTACGGTGCTTCGGCACGCATTACGATCCGACGTGTGATCGCCTCGACCGAGCGGCTGGTGGTCCGGGACTGGACGGAGTCGCCGGACGATCTGGCCCGGATCTACGACATCTACTCCCGCGACGAGGTGATGCGCTGGCTGGGCGGCGGCGCGGGGCGGATGACCGATCCGGCCGAGGCACGCGAGCGGGTGCGCTCGTGGCGCGAGCGCTACGCGCCGTACGCCGGCCGCTGGGGCCTGTGGGCGATCGAGCCGCGCGAGGCCGGCCGGGCGGTCGGCAGCGTGCTGCTCAAGCCGCTGCCCGGCCGGGACGGGGTCACGCCCACCGACGACATCGAGGTCGGCTGGCACCTGCACCCCGACGCCCAGGGGCACGGCTACGCCACCGAGGCCGCCCGGGCCGTGCTGGAGCGCGAGTTCGCCACCGGCACCCGGCAGGTCCACGCGGTGGTGATGGCCGGCAACGAGCCCTCGATGGCGGTGGCCCGCCGCCTCGGCATGACGCACGTCGGCACCCGCACCGACTGGTACGGCGGCACCGAACTCGAAACCTTCGTCCTGACCCGCCCGGCGTAGCCGTCGCCCTGCTCCTTCGCTCTCTGAATCTTGGACAGTTGCCGTTCGCAGCGAACGGAAAGTGTCCAAGATCCGCTGTCCCGAACGCGCTCGACGCGGGGGAGTGAGGCTCCCAGCGGGCGTTCAGGAGGGCTGGGGAAGAATGGGCGGGTGACGTCTCCCCGCTCCCTCGTCCTGCTCGGCTCGACCGGCTCGATCGGCACCCAGGCCATCGACATCGTCCGGCGCAACCCGGACCGGTTTCGGGTGGTGGCCCTCGGGGCCGGCGGCGGCAACGTGGAGCTGCTCGCCGCGCAGTCCCTGGAGCTGGGCGTGGAGGCGGTCGGGGTGGCCCGGGCGTCCGCCGCCCAGGATCTTCAGCTCGCGTTCTACGCCGAGGCGAGCCGGCGCGGCTGGGCCACCGGCGACTTCAAGCTTCCCAAGATCGTGGCCGGGCCGGACGCGATGACCGAGCTGGCCGGGTGGCCGTGCGACGTGGTGCTCAACGGGGTGGTGGGCTCGCTCGGGCTCGCGCCGACCCTCGCGGCGCTGCGCGCCGGGCGTACCCTCGCCCTGGCCAACAAGGAGTCCCTCGTCGCCGGCGGCCCGCTGGTGAAGGCCGCGGTGACGCGGCCGGGGCAGATCGTTCCCGTCGACAGCGAGCACTCGGCGCTGGCGCAGTGCCTGCGCGGGGGCACCCGGGGTGAGGTACGCCGGCTCGTGGTGACCGCCAGCGGCGGGCCGTTCCGGGGCCGGCGGCGCGACGAGTTGACCGAGGTCACGCCGGAGCAGGCCCTCGCGCACCCGACGTGGAACATGGGGCCGGTGGTGACGATCAACTCCGCCACCATGGTCAACAAGGCGCTGGAGGTGATCGAGGCGCACGAGCTGTTCGACGTGCCCTACGCCGACATCGAGGTCATGGTCCACCCGCAGTCGGTGATCCACTCGATGGTGGAGTTCACCGACGGCTCGACCCTCGCGCAGGCCAGCCCGCCGGACATGCGGCTGCCCATCGCCCTCGGCCTCGGCTGGCCGGACCGGGTGCCCGGTGCCGCCGCCGCGGTCGACTGGACCACGGCACACACCTGGGAGTTCTTCCCGCTCGACGACGCGGCCTTCCCGGCGGTCGCGCTGGCGAAGGCGGCCGGCGAGGCCGGGCGCTGCCGGCCGGCGATCTACAACGCGGCGAACGAGGAGTGCGTGGCGGCCTTCGTGGCCGGCCGGCTGCCGTTCCTCGGCATCGTCGACACCCTCCAGCGCGTGCTGGAGGACGCTCCCGACTTCGACGAACCAGGTACCGTCGAGGACGTGCTCGCCGCCGAATCGTGGGCACGGGCGCACGCCCAGGAGATCATCGTCGGGTCGGTGGAAGGAGCCTGATGAGTTACCTGCTCGGGGTGGCGCTGTTTGCCCTGGCGATCCTCATCTCGGTGAGCCTGCACGAGGCGGGGCACATGCTCACCGCCAAGGCTTTCGGGATGAAGGTCACCCGCTACTTCGTCGGCTTCGGTCCGACGCTCTGGTCGTTCAAGCGGGGCGAGACGGAGTACGGCGTCAAGGGCATCCCGCTCGGCGGCTTCTGCAAGATCGTCGGGATGACCCCGCAGGACGACGACGTCGAGCCGGGCGATGAGAAGCGCGTCATGTGGCGCTACCCGGTCTGGAAGCGGACGATCGTGATGTCCGCGGGCTCGATCACCCACTTCGCCCTGGCCCTGATCACCCTCTGGATCCTCGCGGTCTCCGCCGGCCTGCCCAACCCGAAGTTCCCGAACACGGAGGACGGCTTCAAGGCCGAGCCGGCCGTGATCGCCCTGGCCCCGTGCGTGGTCGTGGAGAACGCCGCCCGGGGCTGCCAGGCCGGTGACCCGGCCAGCCCGGCCGCGAAGGCCCAGCTCCAGGACGGCGACCGGATCACCGCCGTGAACGGCCGGCCGGTCTCCACCTGGGGCGACATGCTCGACGTGGTCCGCGCCACCCCGCCCGGCACGGCCACCGTCGCGTACGTGCGCGACGACAAGCCGGGCACCGCCACCGTCGACCTGGCCGCCGTGCAGCGCCCGCCGCTGGGCGACCCCAAGGGCGCCACGTCGGCGGTCTCCGCCCTCGGCGTCGCGCTCCAGCCGTCCACCCCCACCCGGGTCCAGTACGGTCCGGTCGCCGCGTTCGGCGCCACCGCCGACTTCACCGGCAACATGGCGGTGCAGACCGTGCACGCCATGCAGCGGATCCCGCAGAAGGTCCCCGCCCTGTGGACCGCCGTCACCGGCGGCGAGCGGGACGTGGACACCCCGATCAGCGTGGTCGGCGCGAGCCGGCTCGGCGGCGAGGCCGTGGAGAACAACGCGTGGCTGGTGTTCTTCATGCTCTTCGTCTCGCTGAACTTCTTCATCGGCGTGTTCAACCTGCTGCCGCTGCTCCCGCTGGACGGCGGCCACATCGCCATCGCCTGGTTCGAGCGGGCCCGCTCCTGGCTCTACGCCCGCATCGGCCGGGCCGACCCCGGCCGCGTCGACTACCTCAAGCTCATGCCCCTCACGTACGCGGTGATCCTCATCGGTGGCGCGTTCACGCTGCTGACCGTCACCGCGGACGTCGTCAACCCGATCACGCTCTTCTCAAGGTGAGTGCCTGAAGTGACAGCTGTCAGTCTCGGTATGCCCCCCGTACCGCCGCCGCCGCTCGCCCCGCGCCGGGCCAGCCGTCAGATCATGGTCGGTTCGGTGCCGGTCGGTGGGGGCGCGCCGGTGTCGGTGCAGTCCATGACCACCACCCTGACCGCCGACGTGAACGCCACCCTCCAGCAGATCGCCGAGCTGACCGCGTCCGGCTGCCAGATCGTCCGGGTGGCCGTGCCGTCCCAGGACGACGTCGAGGCGCTGCCCGCGATCGCGAAGAAGTCGCAGATCCCGGTGATCGCCGACATCCACTTCCAGCCGAAGTACGTCTTCGCCGCGATCGACGCGGGCTGCGCCGCGGTCCGGGTGAACCCGGGCAACATCCGGCAGTTCGACGACAAGGTGAAGGAGATCGCCAAGGCGGCCGGCGACGCGGGCGTGCCGATCCGGATCGGCGTGAACGCCGGTTCGCTCGACAAGCGCCTGCTGGCCAAGTACGGCAAGGCCACCGCCGAGGCGCTTGTCGAGTCGGCGCTCTGGGAGTGCTCGCTGTTCGAGGAGCACGGCTTCCGGGACATCAAGATCTCGGTGAAGCACAACGACCCGGTGGTGATGATCCGCGCCTACCGGCAGCTCGCCGAGAAGTGCGACTACCCGCTGCACCTGGGCGTGACCGAGGCCGGCCCGGCGTTCCAGGGCACGATCAAGTCCGCGGTGGCGTTCGGCGCGCTGCTGGCCGAGGGGATCGGCGACACCATCCGGGTCTCGCTGTCCGCCCCGCCGGTCGAGGAGATCAAGGTGGGCACCGCGATCCTGGAGTCGCTGGGCCTGCGCGAGCGGGGCCTGGAGATCGTCTCCTGCCCGTCGTGCGGCCGCGCCCAGGTCGACGTCTACAAGCTGGCCGAGGAGGTCACCGCCGGCCTGGAGGGGCTGCCGGTGCCGCTGCGGGTGGCAGTCATGGGCTGCGTGGTGAACGGCCCCGGCGAGGCCCGCGAGGCCGACCTCGGGGTGGCCTCCGGCAACGGCAAGGGCCAGATCTTCGTCAAGGGTCAGGTCGTCAAGACCGTGCCCGAGGGCCAGATCGTGGAGACGCTCATCGAGGAGGCGCTGCGGATCGCCGACGAGATGGGCGCCGAGATCCCCGAGGAGCTGCGCGACCTGGTGCCGGGCGCCACGGTGACCGTGCACTGACGCACCCGCTCCGACGACGTGCGGCCGTCCCCACCGGGGGCGGCCGCACGTGTCGTCTCAGGTCCGCGCCGCCGGCCGGGGTGGCGGTCCCGTGACCACCCCGGCCGGCGCACGCGACGCGGCGACTCACTCGGACTCGGCGAGGATCGCGTACAGCTTGCGCCGGGTCTCGTCGAGCACCTGGGCGGCGCGCGCCCGCTGGTCGTCGGTGCCGGTCATCATCACCTGCCGCAGCGCGTTCATGGCCTGCGCGCCCGCGTCGCGGATGTCGTGCCAGCTGTTCACGGTCTGCTCGGCGAACTCGCCCCAGGGCGGGGTCTGTGCCGCCTCGGCGGCCTCGGCCTGCCCCTGCTCGGTGAGGGCGAACCGCTTGCGCCCGCCGTCGGAGTCCGCGGCGGCGGCGATGACGCCCTCGTCCTCCAGCAGTTGCAGGGTCGGGTAGATCGACCCGGGGCTGGGCCGCCAGGCCCCGCCGGTCCGGGAGTCGATCTCCTGGATCATCTCGTAGCCGTGCATCGGCCGCTCGGTGAGCAGGGCCAGCACGGCGCCGCGCACGTTGGGCCGGCGGCCGCGCCCACGCCCCCGTCCGCCGCGGCCGTGGCCGTGACCGAACGGTCCGGGCGGGAAGGGCGGCGGGCCCGGGGGTACGGGCGGGAAGCCGAAGCCCCGCATCCGCATCTCGTCGTGGGCGGCGTGCATCCGTCGGTGGAAACCCATGGGTGACTCCTTCTCTCGGGTTATCGCTGATGCATCAACGATATATCGGCAATGCATCGTCGACAAGTCAACATGTGGAAACGATCCACAAACCGTACGTACGTTTTGCTAGGGTGTCGGGGTGCGCCTGCTTCCCGAACCGGGCCCCTCGCGGACCCTCGCCCTCTCCACCCTCATCAACACCGTCGGTCGGGGCACCTGGCTCACCGCCAGCGCGCTCTTCCTCACCCGCTCGGTCGGGCTCACCGTCACCCAGGTCGGCCTCGCGCTCACCATCACGGCGCTCGTGAGCCTGGTGACCAGCACGCCCATGGGCTACCTGGCCGACCGGCTCGGGCCGCGTGGCCTCCAGCTCGCCGCCCTGCTCGCCTCCGCCGGGTTCACCGCCGCGCTCGTGGCGGTCCGCTCCTTCGCCGGGTTCCTGGTGGTCGGGGTGCTCATGGCGGTCGCCGACTCGGCGACCCGGGGCGCCCGGGGCGCGCTCATCGCCGGCGCGGTGCCGCCGGACCAGCGGGTACGCACCCGTGCCTACCTGCGCGCGGTCACCAACGTCGGCATCTCGGTCGGCACCGTGCTGGCCGGATTCGGTCTGGCCGCCGACACCCGGACCGCGTACGTGTCGCTGATCCTGCTCGACTGCGCCACCTACCTGCTGGCCGCGGCGGTGCTGCTCCGGCTGCCGCCCGTGCCGCCGGTGCCGGCGCCCACCCACGGGCCGCGGCTCATCGCCCTGCGGGACCGCCCGTTCCTGGCCTTCACCGTGCTCGACGGGCTGATGTCGATGCACTTCAGCCTCATCAACATCGCCCTGCCGCTGTGGATCGCCGGGCACACCACCGCCCCGCGCTGGCTGATCTCGGCCTGCCTGCTCGTCAACACCGTGGTGGTGGTGCTCTTCCAGGTCCGCGCCTCGCGGGGCACCGAGGACCTCACCGGCGCCGGCCGGGCGGCCCGCCGGGCCGGCGCGGTGATCGCCGTCGCCTGCGCGCTCTTCGCGGCCGGCGGTGGCGTGCCCGTGGCGGTGGCGGTGCCGCTGCTGCTCGCCGGTGCGCTGGTGCACGTGGTGGGGGAGTTGTGGCACGCGGCGGCCGGCTGGGGCATCTCGTTCGGGCTCGCCCCCGCCCACGCGCAGGGCCAGTACCAGGGCGCGTACGGGATGGGCATGCAGCTCGGCTCGATGGTCGCCCCGGTGGTGGTGACCACCCTGGCGGTCGGCTGGGGCGTGCCGGGCTGGCTGCTGCTCGGTGGGCTGTTCCTGGTGCTCGGGGCGCTGGTGCCGCCGGTGGTGCGCTGGGCCGCCCGGACCCGGCCCGCCCTGCCGGAGCCGGCGCCGGTCCCGGTGGGCTGAGCCGCCACTCACCACCGATCGTCCGGCGTCCTCAGGTCGGCCCGCGCGGGGCCGGGTGCATCTGGCAGGCTGGTATCCGTGCTCACGCTTCCGGTACGCCAACTCGGGGAGTCGGAGCGCCGCGCGGTCGAACGGCTGCTCGACCTCGACCCCTACGCCGGCGCGCAGGTCGCCGAGCGGGTGGCGGCGCGCGGGCTGGCCTGGTGGCGGGCCGAGGGGCGGATCCTCGGCTACGGTCCGCGCCGCAACCTGGAGTCGATCTGCTGGCTCGGCGGCAACCTGACCCCGGTGCTCGCCTCGGAGTCGGCGGTGGCCGCCTTCGCCGAGCAGTTGAGCGCCGAGGAGCGGCTCTGCTCGTCGATCGTGGGCCGCGCCGACGCAGTCCTCGGGCTCTGGGACCGCCTCTCCGCCTACTGGGGGCCGGCCCGGGACGTACGCCCGAACCAGCCGCTGCTGGCCACGGACGCGCTGCCCGCCGTGGCGCCCGACCCCGAGGTGCGCCGGGTGCGCAGCGGTGAGGTCGACCGGCTCTTCCCGGCGGCGGTGGCCATGTACACCGAGGAGGTCGGGGTGTCGCCGCTGGCCGAGGACGGCGGGCGCGGCTACCGGCGGCGGGTGGGCGACCTGGTCCGCGCGGGCCGTGCCTACGCCCGGTTCGTGGACGGCAAGGTGATCTTCAAGGCCGAGCTGGCCGTGGTGACCCGCCGCACCGCCCAGGTGCAGGGCGTCTGGGTCGCGCCGGAGTGGCGGGGCCGGGGCATCGCGACCGCGGCCATGGCGGCCGTGGTGCGGGACGCCCTGGAACGCGTGGCGCCCTCGGTCAGCCTCTACGTCAACGACTTCAACAGGCCCGCCCGCCGGGTCTACGAGCGCTGCGGGTTCCGCCCGGTCGGCACGCTCGCCACCGTGCTGTTCTGACCCGACGAACCGGTCGGCATGGCCGGGATCACGTCGCCGCACCTTGCCTCGAACCGGACACCCGACGCTATGCTGGGCATGTTTTTGTACTGACCGGTCAGTTTAGAAGTCGGGGAACGTGCGGATGAAGATCGTCGAGGCCAACGGGCTCGGGCTGCGGACCCGCCGCGGCTGGGTCTACCGGGACGTCGACCTCAGCGCCGAGGCCGGCGAGCTGCACGCCGTCACCGGCCCGCCGGGCAGCGGGCGTACCTCGCTGCTGCTCGCCCTGGCCGGCCGCTTCCCGCACACCCACGGGGAGCTGCGCCGTCGGGGCCCGGCCGCGCTCGGGCAGGTCGCCGGGGTGCACGAGCCAGACCCCACCCTGACCGTCGCCGAGCACATCCAGGAACGGCTGCTGCTGCTCGGGCCGGTGCCGCGCCGCCGTCGCCAGCTCGTCCCGGTCGCCGCCGTGCGGGCCCGGCGGGCCTACCGCCGCGACGCCTTCGCCGCCGCGATCGCCGGGGCCGGCTTCACCGACGCCCCGCTCGACCCCGACCGGTACGGCCGCGACCTCACCCCCGTCGAGCGGCAGGTGCTCGGGCTCGTGCTGGCCAGCCTCAGCGGCCCGAACCTGATCGTCGCCGACGACGTGGACGCCGGCGCCGACGCCCCCGAGCGGGCCTGGATCTGGGCCGCCCTGTCCCGCCTCGCCGACCAGGGGTACGCGGTGGTCGTCAGCGCCCGCGCCGTCGAGCCGGGCGCGACAGCCGTCACCCACCGGATCGGGGACCCCGCCCTGCCGAGCCCCGCCCTCGTCGCCCCCCGCCCCGCCGTGGAGGCGGACCTGACCCCCGAGGTGACCGCATGAGTGTCGTTCGACTCGCGCTGTTCGAGCTGCGCCGGATGACCCGGGGCCGGCTGCCGCGCGCCGCGCTCGCCGTCCTCACCGTCATCCCGCTGCTCTACGGTGCCCTCTACCTCTACGCCTTCTGGGACCCGTACGGGAACCTCGACCGCATCCCGGTCGCCCTGGTCAACGCCGACCGGCCCGCGAAGGCGAGCGACGGCAGCGAGGTGCACGCCGGCCGGGACCTCACCGACGAACTGCTCGACCGGAAGGTCTTCGGCTGGACCGTGACCGACCAGGACGACGCCACCGAAGGGCTCCGCGACGGCCGCTACCACCTGGTCTTCTCGATCCCGGCGGACTTCTCCGCCACCCTGGCGGCCAGCCCCGAGCCGGACCGGCCGGCCCGCCGGGGCGAGCTGAAGGTGGTCAACGACGACGCCACCAACTACCTGTCCGGGCTGCTCGCCCGCTCCGCCTTCAGCGAGATCCGGGCCGCCGCCGCGGAGAGCACCGCCGCGTCGTACTTCGACAAGATGCTCATCGGTTTCACCGACGCCAAGGCCGAGACGGGCCGGGCCGCCGACGGCGCCGGGAAGATCCACGACGGGCTCGGCACCGCCGAGGATGGTGCCGGCCAGCTCGCCGACGGGCTGGGCACCGCCGAGGACGGCGCCGGGCAGCTCGCCGGCGGGCTGGACACCTCGGTGCGGGGCGCGACGAAGCTCGCCACCGGCCTGGACCAGCTCTACACCGGGGCGGCGCAGATCGCCGACGGCGCCAACCGGGCGGCCACCGAGACCCGCGCCGCCGCGAAGCAGGTCGACGCGGCGGCGGACAGGTACGAGCCGCTGCTCCGCAAGAACGCCGGCGACATCCAGCGGGCCGCCACAGTGGTCGCCGAGGGCGCGCAGGCGCTCGCCGACGGCCTCGACGCGCTGCCGGCCCGGGCCGACGAGGTGGTCGGCCAGGCGGAGAAGGTGCGCGACCGGCTCGACGCGCTGGTCGCGGAGCACCCGGAACTCGCCGACGACCCGAACCTGGTCGCCGCCCGCAAGGCCGCCGACCAGGCGGTCACCGCCGCCCGGGCCATGGTCGCCGCGCTGGACAGGACCGACCTCGCCGCGCTCAAGAAGCAGATGACCGAGGTCGCGAAGACCGCCCGCGAGGTCGCCGCCGCCGCGCCGCACCTGGCCGACGACGTCGCCTCGGCGCGGGCCAAGGTCGACCAGCTCGCGAGCGGTCTGACCACCCTGGCGCAGGGCAGCGCCAAGCTGCGCGACGGGCTCGGCGACGCCGCGGACGGCGCCGACCAGCTCCGCGGCGGCCTCTACCGGCTCGCCACCGGCGCCCGGCAGCTCGACGGCGGCCTGGCCCAGCTCAGCAGCGGCAGCAACCGGCTCGCCGACGGGCTGACCAAGCTGGAGGGCGGCGCCGGCGACCTCGCCGACGGGCTCGCCGCCGGGGAGCGGAAGCTGCCCGGGTACGACGACGCGGACAGCCGCTCCGACATCCTCGGCGACCCGGTGGGCCTGATCCGCCACTCCGACCACCCGGCCGGCTCGTACGGGGTCGGCTTCGCCCCGTACTTCCTCGCCCTGGCGCTCTGGGTCGGCGCGATGATCACGTACATGCTGCTGCGGCCGGTGAACCGGCGGCACGTGATGTCCGACGCGCCCGGCTGGCGGGTCGTGCTCGCCGGCTGGCTGCCCGCCGCGGCGATCGGGCTGGCCCAGGTCACGGTGCTCTACACGGTGGTCACCCTGGCCCTCGGCCTCGACCCGCGCCACGGGCCGGCCACCTTCGGGCTGCTCGCGCTCACCTCGCTGGCGTTCACCGCGATCATGCAACTGCTCGGCGTGGCGCTCGGCCCCGCCGGCCGGCTCGCCGCGCTGGCCCTGCTCATGCTCCAGCTCACCTCCTCCGGCGGCACCTACCCGGTCCAGACCTCACCGGGCTTCTTCCAGGCCATCCACCCCTGGCTGCCCATGACGTACGTGGTGGGCGGCCTGCGGCACACCATCAACGGCGGGCCGTCCGGGCCGGTGGTCACCGGCGCTCTGGTGCTGCTCGCCTTCGGGCTGGGCGCCATGACCCTCGCCGTCGGCGCCGCGCGCCGCTCCCGCCGGCTCACCCCGGCCAAGCTGCACCCCGAACTGACCATGTGAGGATGGGCGGGTGACGGACGGACGGACCCGCCGGCGGGAGGACACCCGCCAGCGCCTCTTCGTGGCGGCGGTGGAACTCATCGCCGAGCAGGGCTTCTCGGCCACCACCGTGGACGACATCGCGGCCCGGGCCGGGGTGGCGAAGGGGACCGTCTACTACAACTTCGAGTCCAAGACGGTCCTCTTCGAGGAGCTGCTGCGGCACGGGATCGGCCTGCTCACCGCCGACTTCCGGGCCGCCGTCGACGGGCTGCCGCCGCGCGAGGCGCTGGCCGCGCTGGTCCGCGCCGAGCTGGAGTACATCCGCCGCTACCGCGCCTTCGCCCAGCTCCTGCTCTCCGAGATGTGGCGCACCAACCGCGAGTGGCAGCAGACCCTGCGGCTGCTGCGCGGCGAGGCCATCGAGGTGATCGCGGAGACCGTACGCGCCGGGGTGGCCAGCGGCGACCTCCCCGCCGACCTGGACGTGCGCACCGCCAGCTCGGCGCTGTTCGGCGTCGGGCTCGTGGTGGCCGTGGACTGGCTCGTCTTCCAGCCCGACCGGCCCATCGAGGACGTGCAGGAGGCGCTGCTCGGCATCGTCCGCCGGGTCGCCCAGACGTGACACCGGAGCGGTAAATCGTTTGAGTGGCCAGGCCGGCCGGGTGAGGCTGGGGGAACCGCCCCCACCGACCCGAGTCCGGAGGACTGTCCATGCGCCTGCTCCGCGATCTCCGGGCCACCGCTCCGCGTCGGATGGCGGTCGTCCTGCTGCTGATCCTGCTCGGCGCCGGTGGCCAGGCCGCCGCCTCCGCGCTGGCCGGGCCGGTGCTCGTGCACCGCTCGTTCGGGTGGTTCACGGCGCTGGCCGTGGCGCTTGTCGCGGCCGTGGTCAGCGACCTGCTCATCGGCCTGCTGATGGCCGGTCTCACCGCCGACTGGTCCGCCGACGTCCGCCGCCGGCTCTGCCGGGTCGCGCTCGGGCAGGACCTGCCCACCCTGGAGACCACCCCGGTCGGCGAGCTGCTCGACCGGATCGACAACGACGTCTACCAGGTCGCCGCCGAGATGCGGAACACCGGCGTACGGCTCGTCCAGGGCGTCGCCGTCTGCCTGCTCGCCACGGTCAGCGCGCTTGTCGTCTGGTGGCCGGCCGGCGTCGGGATGATCCTGCTGACCGCCCTGCTCGGGGTGGCGCTGCGCCGCCCCACCGCCCGGATCGCCCCGGCCCGGATGGTCGAGGAGGAGGCCTGGTCCGACCTGGCCGCCGTGATGGAGGAGGCGGTGCACGGCCAGGACGACGTGCGCACCAGCCTGGCCCGCCCGTACGTGCTGCGCCTCTACGCCCGGCGGGCCGCCGAGGTGATCTCCCGGGGTAAGCGGGTGTTCCGGCTGTCCGCCCGGGTCACGGCGCTGGCCGGCGGCGGCGTCCGGGTCGGCATCGCCGCCGTGGTCCTGGCCGGCGCGTGGGCGCTCGCCACCGGCCGGGTCGACGCCGCCCGGCTCACCGCGATCTGGCTGCTCGCCCTGGCCTTCGGCGCGACCGTCGAGCACATCGCCCGCTGGGTGCCGCACCTGCAACAGGCGCTCGGCGCCTGGGCGCGGGTGCAACTGCTCGCCGACTCCCGGCAGGAGCCGAGCGGCGGCGCCGCCCCGATCGACGGGGACCTGACCGTCCAGGGTCTCACCTTCCGCTACGCCACCACCGGCGAGGATCGCGGCCCGGCGCTGCGCGACGTCACGCTCACCTTCGCCCGCGGCCGGTCGTACGCCCTGGTCGGCCGCACCGGATCCGGCAAGTCCACGCTGGCCAAGGTGCTCACCCGGGCCGTGGACGTGCCGCCCCGCACCGTCTTCCTGGGCGACACCGACCTGGTCGACCTCGACGTCGAGGCGCTGCGCCGGTGGATTGCCGTGGTGCCCCAGCGCACCGAGATCCTGGCCGGCACCCTCGCCGAGAACGTCGCCCTCTTCGACCCCGACCTGCTCGACGACGCCACCCGGGCGCTGGAGGAGCTGGGGCTGGCCGGCTGGATCGCCGAACTCCCCGACGGCGTGCACACCCGGCTCGGCGAGGGCGGGCACGTGCTCTCCGCCGGGCAGGAACAGCTCGTGGCGTTCGCCCGGATCCTGGTCCGCGACCCGCACGTGGTGATCCTCGACGAGGCCACCGCCCGGCTCGACCCGGTCACCGAGAACCGGGTACGCCAGGCCACCGAACGGCTGCTCACCGACCGGATCGGCATCGTCATCGCGCACCGGCTCTCCTCGGTGCGCCGCTGCGACGAGGTCGTCGTGATGGCCGACGGGGCGGTGCTGGAGGCCGGCCCGCTGCGCGAGTCGGCCCGGTTCGCCGAACTGCTCGCCACCAGCCACGCCAGCGCCTACGCGGGCGCCGGCGCCCGCCGCGGCGGGGTGGACCTGCTGGACGGCCCCGACGGGTGGCCCGACGAGCCGGCCGCGCCGCCCGAGCCGGCCACCGTGCCGCGCCAGGTCGCGGTGCCGCGTACCGACCCGCCGCCGCTGCCCGCCCCGCCGCCCGCGCGGACCCTTCGGGAGATTCTCCGGCTGGGCACGAACGACCCGCGGTACGGGCTGGTCTCCGTCTGCCTGTTCATCGTGATGACGCTGCTCGGGCTGGACGGCTCGGTGCTGCCGTGGCTCTGGGCCGAGGTGGTCGGCGGGGGAGACCCGTGGCTGCCGGCGCTCGGCATCGTCGCCGCCCTGCTGGTGGTGCTGCCGCTGCCGTACCTGACCAACCTGTGGTTCCCGCAGTGGTGGATCCGGCAGATGCTGCGGATCAGCGCGCGGCTGGTGCACGGGCAGACCGGGGCCCGCCGGGTCAGCGGGCACACCCCGGCCGAGGTGGTGGCCCAGGGCGGCGACACCGACCGGGTGGTGCAGCTCGCCGACAACCTGATGGACCAGTTCATCTCCCTGGCCCTCGTGCTCACCATGACCCTGGTGACCGGCAGCTTCGTACCCGCGCTGTTCTTCGTCGGGACCATGGTGGTCTCCGGGCTGGCGGCCACCCTGTTCGGGCCCCGCCTGGAGCGCACGGCCGCCGGCACCGTCAAGGCCCGCGCCGCCTTCGCCACCGCACTGGTGTCCTCGCTCTCCGCCGCCCGTACGGTGAAGCTGGCCGGCGCCACCCGCCCGGTGCTGCACCACCTCGCGACGCTGGACACCGTGCGCAGCGACCGGCAGCGCCGGGAGATCGCCATGCAGGTGTGGGCCCGGTCCACCCCGTCGATCGCCAGCGGGCTGCTGCCGATCGGGGCCTGGGCGCTCTACCTGGCCGGCGGCCTCTCCGCCGGCGCCACACTTGTCGCGGTCTCCACGCTCGGCGCGGCCCGCTGGTTCGCCTGGACCACCGCGTCGCTTGTCTCGCACTACCCGTCGGCCCGGGTGTGGACCCGGCGGACCGTGGCGATGACCGGGGAGGCCACCTACTCGGCCACGGTGCCCGGCCTGGACCTGGCCGCCGGCACCGCCCCGGCGCCCGAGCCCCCGCCCCGGCACCCGCTGCGCCGGCTGGAGCTGACCGGCTTCGGCGCGCTGCACTCCGACGGCACCCTGGCCGTCCGGGACGTCGACCTGACCGTCGAACGCGGGCAGTTGGTGCTGGTGGTGGGGCCGGTCGGCGCGGGGAAGTCGTCGCTGCTGCGGGCCCTCGCCGGGATCGTGCACCACACCGGCACCCTGCGCTGGAACGGCGAGCCGGTCACCGAGCCGGAGCTGTTCCTCCGCCCCAACCAGGTCGGGTACGTGGGCCAGCTGCCCCGGGTGCTCTCCGGCACGGTGGCCGACAACATCGCGCTCGGGCACCAGGTGGACGCCGCCGGCGCGGTGTCGACCGCCCAGCTCGACCACGACCTGGCGGCGGCCGGGGGCGGGCTCGGCCTGCTCATCGGGCACAAGGGCACCCGGCTGTCCGGCGGCCAGCTCCAGCGGCTGGCGCTGGCCCGGGCGCTCGCGCCGCGTACCGAGCTGCTGGTCGCCGACGACGTCTCGTCCGCGCTGGACGTGACGACGGAGCTGGCGCTCTGGGCCGCGCTGCGCGAGCACGGGGTGACAGTGGTCGGCTCGACCGCGAAGCGGGCCGCGCTGGTCCGCGCGGACCACGTGGTGGTCCTGGTCGACGGCACGGTGGCGGCCCAGGGCCCCTGGCACGACCTGGAACCCCGCTGGGGCCACCTGGCGGGCTGACGGCCGGCCGTTCCGGTCCGCCCTGCGCCGCCCCGCCCGCGCGGGCGGGGCGGCGCCCGTCAGAAGGCGCGGGTGTACTGGTTGGGCCAGGTGGCCGTGGGGGTCAGTTTGGCGGCGGCGCGGTGGGGCCAGTAGGGGTCGCGGAGGAGTTCGCGGCCCAGGAGGACCAGGTCGGCCTCGCCGCCGGCGACGATCTGCTCGGCCTGCTCGGGCTCGACGATCAGGCCGACGGCGCCGGTCAGCACGCCCGCGTCGCGGCGGATCCGGGCGGCCAGGGGCACCTGGTAGCCCGGCCCGATCGGGATGCTCGCCGCGGTCGAGGCGCCGCCGGAGGAGGCGTCCACCAGGTCCACGCCGGCGGCGGCCAGCTCGCCGGCGAGCACCACGCTGTCCTCGACGGTCCAGCCGCCGTCCACCCAGTCGGTGGCGGAGATCCGGGTGAGCACCGGCACGCCCTCGCCGACCGCGGCGCGGACCGCGCGGGCCACCTCCAGGGTCAGCCGCATCCGGCCGGCCCGGTCGCCGCCGTAGCCGTCGGTGCGACGGTTGGTGAGTGGGGAGAGGAACTCGTGCAGCAGGTAGCCGTGCGCGGCGTGGATCTCCACGGCGGCGAAGCCGGCGTCGAGGGCCCGGCGGGCGGCGGTGGCGAACGCCTCGACCACCCCGGCGATGCCCGCCTCGTCCAGCGCGGCCGGCGTGCGGTAGTCCGGCAGGAACGGCTCGGCGCCGGGGCCGACAGGGGTCCAGCCCCCCTCGGTGTCGGGCACGCCGCCCCGGTGCCCGGCCCACGGCCGGTACGTCGACGCCTTGAACCCGGCGTGCGCGAGCTGCACTGCCGGCACCGAACCCTGCGCGGCGATGAACGCGGTGATGGGTCGCCACGCCTCGGCGTGCGCGTCGGACCAGAGCCCGGTGTCCTGCGGGCTGATCCGGCCCTCGGGCACCACGGCGGTCGCCTCCGTGATGATCAGGCCGGCGCCGCCGACCGCGCGGGAGCCGAGGTGGACGCGATGCCAGTCGGTGGGCAGGCCGTCGGGGCCGGCGCTGTACTGGCACATCGGGGCGAGCGCCACCCGGTTGGGCAGGGTGACGGCGCGCAGGGTCAGCGGGGTGAACAGGGCACTCATGGGGTGATCCTCCAATGACGGAGGAGGGCCCCGTTCGGGGCCCTCCTCGATCAGTCAGGTCAGGCGGGGACGGGTGCGAGCCGCTCCGCCGGACGGTCGGCCTCGTCCGGGTCGACCAGGTCGCGCTTGCCGGCCGAGTCGTACGCGGTGCGGTCGAGGGTGCCCTCGCGGGCGGCCACGACGGTCGGCACCAGGGCCTGGCCGGCCACGTTGGTGGCGGTGCGGATCATGTCGAGGATCGGGTCGATGGCCAGCAGCAGGCCGGCGCCGGCCAGCGGCAGGCCCAGCGTGCTGAGGGTCAGCGTGAGCATGACGATCGCGCCGGTCAGGCCGGCCGTGGCGGCCGAGCCGACCACCGAGACGAAGGCGATCAGCAGGTAGTCGGTGACGCCCAGGTGCACCCCGAAGACCTGCGCCACGAAGATCGCGGCGAGGGCCGGGTAGATGGCGGCGCAGCCGTCCATCTTCGTGGTGGCGCCGAACGGCACGGCGAAGGAGGCGTACTCGCGGGGGACGCCGAGGCGCTCGACCGAACGCTGGGTCACCGGCATGGTGCCCACCGAGGAGCGGGACACGAAGGCCAGCTCGATGGCGGGCCAGGCGCCGGCGAAGAAGCGCAGCGGGTTGAGCCGGCCGGCGGCCACGAGCACCAGCGGGTAGACCACGAACAGCACGATGGCGCAGCCGACGTAGACGGCGGTGGTGAACTTCGCGAGCGGGGCCAGCAGGTCCCAGCCGTACGAGGCGACGGCGTTGCCGATGAGGCCGAGGGTGCCGATGGGGGCGAGCCGGATGACCCACCAGAGCGCCTTCTGCACGATGGCCAGCACCGAGCGGTTGAGGGTCACGAACGGCTCGGCGGCCTCGCCGATGAGCAGCGCCGCGGCGCCGACCACCAGGGCGAGGAAGACGATCTGGAGGACGTTGCCCTCGACGAACGCGCCGACCGGGTTGGTCGGCACGATGCCGGTGAGGAAGTCGGTCCAGGAGCCGGTCTTCTTCGGCGCGGTGGCGCCGGCCACGTCGAGGGTGACGCCCTTGCCGGGGTTGGTGAGCAGGCCGAGGCCGATGCCGATGCTCACCGCGATCAGCGCGGTGATGCCGAACCAGAGCAGCGTCTTGAGCGCCAGCCGGGCGGCGTTGGCCACGCCGCGGAGGCTGACCACGCTGACCACGATGGCGGTGAAGACCAGCGGCGGCACGGCCAGCTTGAGCAGCTGGACGAAGAGGCCGCCGACGGTGTCGAGGGTGCTGGTCAGCCAGGCGAGGTCGTTGGCGCGGGCGAGGAAGCCGAGCGCCACGCCGAGGACGAGGCCGAGCAGGATCTGCACGGAGAAGGGGAACTTGCGCAGGGCGGAAGCCATGGGGATCTGTCCAAGGTCTGGGTGGGGTGAACGGGCAGCGTCAGGAGAGCGGCTGCGCCGGACAGATGCCGCTGGCCTGCCGTCGGAGGTCGACGTACAGGCGCACGGTGAGGTGCCAGACGTTGGTCATCGCCTGGCGACGCTACTCCCAGCCGGCTCCCAGGTGGAAGGAGCGGTATGCGTGACGCTCCTTACAGGGACCGATCCGCGCCGTTCGTCACGATCGGCGGTGCGCCAGGCCCAGCACGGCGGCGGTGACCAGCCCCCACCCGGCGGCCACCGCGAGCAGCAGCCGCTCCAGCACCCCGACCAGGCCACCCCGCCCGACCAGCAGCATCGCCAGCCCGACCGCACCGGACAGCGGCAGCGCCAGTGCCGCGCCCACCCCGGCGACCCGGCGCAGCGCCCGGCCCGCCGCCGGATGCCGCACCAACGCCAGCATGGCGAAGACCACCGCGGCGGTGGCCGCGATGCTCGCGCCGCCGTGCACCAGGTCGGCCACCGTGGCGGCCTCGAACGGCGGCAGCGGGCAGCCGGTGGAGCAGGCCACCGCCCCGGAGAGCGCCGTGCCGGCGGCGCCGGCCACCAGCAGCCCGGCCGCGGCCCGCAGCGCCGGGGGCAGCGCCGCGGCGAGCAGCAGCAGCGCCGCCGCCAGGGCGAACACCCCGATCCGGTACGCCCCGGCGTACCCGCTGTCGGTGACCCCGGCCTCGCTGACGTACCCGGTCAGACCCGGACCGGGACCGGCGGCCACGGCGACCGTCACGGCGACCGCCCCGGCCACGACGCAGCCGGCCGCGGCGGACGCGGCGGCGGCCCGGAGGACGCCGGCGTCAGCCACGCCCGTGCGGCGTGGTCCAGCCGGACAGGTCGGGACCGAGCGGCACGATCCGGGTCGGGTTGATCATCTCGTGGGTGGCGTAGTAGTGCCGCTTGATGTGGTCGAAGTCCACCGTCTCGCCGAAGCCCGGGGTCTGGAACAGGTCCCGGGCGTACGCCCACAGCACCGGCATTTCGGTGAGCTTCTGCCGGTTGCACTTGAAGTGCCCGTGGTACGCCACGTCGAAGCGGACCAGCGTGGTGAACAGGCGCACGTCCGCCTCGGTGATCCGCTCGCCCATCAGGTAGCGCCGCCCGGACAGCCGCCCCGACAGCACGTCCAGCCGGGCGAACAGCGCGGTGTACGCCTCGTCGTACGCCTCCTGCGAGGTGGCGAAGCCGCACCGGTAGACGCCGTTGTTGACGTCCCGGTGGATCTCCGCCATGAGCGCGTCCATCTCCGGCCGCAGCTCGACCGGGTAGAGGTCCGGCGCACCCGGCTTGTGGAACCGCCGCCACTCGGTGGAGAGGTCGAGGGTGAGCTGCGGGTAGTCGTTGGTGACCACCCGGCCGGTAAGCGTGTCGACAAGGGCCGGCACGGTCACCCGGCCGGTGTAGTCGGGGTCGGTGGCCAGGTACGCGTCGCTGAGGTAGCCGATCCCGAGCACCGGGTCGAAGCCGTCCTGGTCGAGGCTGAACCGCCAGCCCCGCTCGTCCCGGATCGGGTCGACCGTGCCCAGCGAGATCACCTCGTCGAGGCCGAGCAGGCCGCGCACGATCCGGGCCCGGTGCGCCCACGGGCAGGCCCGGCACCAGATGAGCCGGTAGCGGCCCGCCTCCAGCGGCCAGCGGCCCTGGTCGTCGGGGCCGCCGCCCTCGGGCGAGGTGGAGTGCGGGGTGACCCGACCGGTGAACCGGTTGGGCTGGCGGACGAACGCGCCGCCGCCGGAGTTCTCTGCGCTGAACTGGGCCCGGGCCATGCGGCCAACCTATCCGTTCCGGGCGCGGATATCCTGGCGCCGGGCGTCCCCGTGACCCGGCGGGCGACCCGCCACCCCCGCCCACCCCCCGAAGGATTGAGCGCCGATGACCGTCGCATACCTCGTGGCCGGTGTCCGCACCCCGATCGGCCGGTACGCCGGCGCCCTGGCCGGGGTACGCCCCGACGACCTGGCCGCGCACGTGATCCGCGAGCTCGTCGCCCGCCACCCCTCGGTGGACTGGGCCCGCACCGACGACGTGATCCTGGGCTGCGCCAACCAGGCCGGCGAGGACAACCGCAACGTGGCCCGGATGGCCGCGCTGCTCGGTGGGCTGCCCGAGGAGGTGCCGGGCAGCACTGTCAACCGGCTCTGCGGCTCGGGCCTGGACGCCCTCGCCACGGCCGCCCGGGCGATCGTGGCCGGGGAGGCCGACCTGCTGGTCGCCGGCGGGGTGGAGAGCATGAGCCGGGCGCCCTTCGTGATGCCGAAGGCCACGGCCGCGTTCGCCCGCGCCGCCGAGGTCTACGACACCACCATCGGCTGGCGGCTGGTGAACCCGCTCATGAAGAAGGGGTGGGGCATCGACTCGATGCCGGAGACGGCGGAGAACGTCGCCGCGGACTTCGGCGTCGACCGCGCCGCGCAGGACGAGTTCGCGTTCCGCTCGCAGCAGCGCGCCGCCAAGGCGCAGGCCGACGGCCGGCTGGCCGAGGAGATCGTGCCGGTGACCGTGCCGGCCGGCAAGCGGGAGACGAAGCTGGTCGAGGCCGACGAGCACCCCCGGGAGACCTCGCTGGAGAAGCTCGCCGCCCTGCCCACCCCGTTCCGCGAAGGCGGCACGGTGACCGCCGGCAACTCCTCCGGCGTCAACGACGGCGCGGTGGCCCTGCTGGTCGCCTCCGCGGCGGCCGTCGAGCGGTACGGCCTCACCCCGCTGGCCCGGGTCACCGGATCGGCGGCGGCCGGCGTGCCGCCGCGGATCATGGGCGTCGGCCCGGTCCCGGCCACCCGCAAGCTGCTCGACCGGCAGGGCCTCGGCCTGGCCGACCTCGACGTGATCGAGCTGAACGAGGCGTTCGCCGCCCAGTCGGTGGCGGTGCTGCGCGAGCTGGGGCTGCCCGAGGACGCCGAGCACGTCAACCCGAACGGCGGGGCCATCGCGCTGGGCCACCCCCTCGGCGCCAGCGGCGCCCGGCTCGCCCTCACCGCCGCGCTGGAGCTGCGCCGGCGGGGCGGGCGGCGGGCCCTGGCGACCATGTGCATCGGCGTCGGGCAGGGCATCTCGCTGCTGCTGGAGTCGGCCGACTGACGCGGCAGGTCCCGGGAAGCGTCGACTGTGGATCTCCCGTTCCTGGGAGCGCGCGCATAGAGTGGTGTGGACCACACCATGCCGCGGGGTCGGCCCGGTCGCCGGGCGCCCGCGCACCGCGGCGACGACCTGGGGGACCGAGCGAATGCAGACGCCGGACGGACTTCCCGCCGAGATCGACCTGACCCGGCCGAGCGCGGCCCGGGTCTACGACTACTTCCTCGGCGGCGCGCACAACTTCGAGATCGACCGGCAGCTCGCCGAGCAGATCGCCGCCATGACACCGAACCTGGCGGCCACCATGCGCTCCGGGCGGGAGTTCCTGCGCCGGGCCGTCCGGGTGCTGCTCGACGCCGGCATCGACCAGTTCCTCGACATCGGCTCGGGGATTCCCACCGTCGGCAACGTGCACGAGGTCGCCCAGGCGGCCAACCCGGAGGCCCGGATCGTGTACGTCGACATCGACCCGGTCGCCGTGGCGCACAGCCGGGAACTGCTCGCCGGCAACGACCGGGCCACCGCGATCCTGGCCGACCTGCGGGAGCCGAAGCTGATCCTGGACCAGGCCCGGGCCAGCGGCCTGATCGACTTCGACCGCCCGGTCGGCATCCTGCTCGCCGGGGTGGTGCACTTCATCCCCGACGAGGACCGGCCCGGCGACATCCTGGCCACCCTGCGGGCCGCCGCGGCGCCCGGCAGCTTCCTGGTCATCTCGCACTCGACCTTCGAGGACCAGCCGCAGGAGATGCTCGACGCGCAGCGACTGTCGGCGCGCACCGCCACCGAGATCACCCTGCGCTCGCGGGCCGAGATCACCGGCTACTTCGGCGACTGGACGGTCCTCGACCCGGGGGTCGTGCACATGCCGCTCTGGCGGCCCGACTCGCCGTCCGACGTGGACGAGCACCCCGAGCGGTTCGGTGCGTTCGGCGGCGTCGCCCGGCACGACCGCACCGCCGGCTGAGCCGACATGCGCGCCCCGGACCCCGACGGGGGCGACGTCAGCCGGCCGGGCGCCGCGGCGTACGCCGCCGAGTGGGCCCGGGCGGTGCGGCGCATCGGTTTCGTGCCGCTGAGCGCGGCCGAGACCGAGCGGCTGCTGCTGGCACACACGGTCCGCCTCGGCCGGGCCCTGCTCGCCCCGGCGTTCTCCGCCCAGCCGGCGGAGAACGTCGGGCGGGCCCTGGTCGAGGCGCACCTCACCGAGCCCGGGGTGCTCGACTGGTCGGTGCAGGCCCTCGGTGACCGCCTCCTGCCCTGGGTGCTGCCCACCATGGTGGAGGCGCCCGAGGTGCGGGAGCGGATCGCCGCCATGCAGGGCGCGTTCGCCGCCGGCTTCAGCCGGGCGCTGCGCGACCGGGTGTTCAGCCAGCAGGAGCGGATCGCCCGCTCGGCCTGGCAGGCGCGCGACGCGGTGGAGCAGGCGCTGCGCGACAGCGAGGCCCGGTTCCGCGCCGTGTTCACCGGGGCGGCCATCGGCATCGGCATCGCCGGGGTGGACGGGCGGATCATCGAGGTCAACCAGTCGTTCGCGGACATGCTCGGCTACACGATGGCCGAGCTGCGTGAGATCAATGTGGACGGGCTGTTCCACCCGGACGACGCCGCCGGGATGTGGGAGCTGTACCAGGAGCTGATCGAGGGCAAGCGGGACAGCGCCCGGGTGGAGAAGCGCTACTACCGCAAGGACGGCAGCGTGGTCTGGACCGATCTCGCCGTGTCGCTGATCCGCCACGACGACGGCCGTCCCCGGTTCACCGTGGCCATGATCGAGGACATCACCGAGCGCTACCAGCTCCAGCAGCGGCTGCGCTTCCAGGCGCTGCACGACCCGCTCACCGGCCTGCCCAACCGCACGCTCTTCTTCGAGACGCTCGGCCAGGTCTTCGACACCGCCGAGCCGGAGCAGCGGATCGGGCTCTGCTTCATCGACCTGGACGGCTTCAAGGCGATCAACGACAGCCTCGGCCACGACCTCGGCGACCGGCTGCTCAAGGTGATCGCCCGGCGGCTGGCCGACTGCGTGTCCGGCCGCGGCCACCTGGTGGCCCGGATGGGCGGCGACGAGTTCGTCATCCTTGTCGACTCCGACGGCGGCCTCGACGACGCCGTGGAGGTGGCCGAGCTGGCCCTGGCCGCGGTCTCCGCCCCGGTGCACGTCGGCGACCAGCAGCTCGCCGTCTCGGCCAGCATCGGCATCGTGGAGTGCCCGGCCGCCGAGACCAGCGTGTCCGACCTCATGAAGGCCGCCGACACCACGCTCTACTGGGCCAAGGCCGAGGGGCGGGGCCGCTGGGCGGTCTACGACCCGGAGCGCAGCGCCGCCGACATCGCCCGCTCCGCGCTGGCCGCCAACCTGCCCGCCGCGCTGGACCGGGGCGAGTTCGTGCTGCACTACCAGCCGATCGTCTCGCTGCTCGACGGCACGATGGTGGCGGTGGAGGCGCTGGTCCGCTGGCAGCACCCGGAGCTGGGGCTGATCGGCCCGGACCGGTTCATCGGGCTGGCCGAGGAGACCGGCCTGATCGTCCGGCTCGGCGCCTGGGTGCTCCGGCAGGCGTGCCGGGACGCGGAGAGCTGGCGGCGGGCGTACCCGGAGGCGCGGCTGGTGGTCAGCGTGAACCTGGCCGCCCGGCAGGCCGACGACCCGGCCATCGTGGAGACCGTCGCCGAGGCGTTGCAGCGCACCGGGCTCCCCGCCGAGCTGCTGCAACTGGAGCTGACCGAGAGTGCCGTGATGGGCACCGCAGGGGAGCCGCTGCGCGCCCTGCACCAGCTTGCCGACCTCGGGATCCGGCTGGCCATCGACGACTTCGGCACCGGCTACTCGAACCTCGCGTACCTGCGGCGGCTGCCGATCCAGTGCCTCAAGCTGGCCGGCCCGTTCGTCGAGGGGATCCGGGCCGACGGGGCGGACGCGGTCGCCGACCACCGCGACGAGCGGATCGTGGACGCGCTGGTCCGGCTGGCCCATGCGCTGGAGCTGTGGGTGACCGCCGAGGCGGTGGAGACCGAGGTGCAGGCCGAGCGGCTGCGGTCGCTGCGCTGCGACACCGGGCAGGGCCGCTGGTTCGGCCCCCCGGTGCCCGCCGCCGACATCCGCACCCGGCTGGCCGCCGCGGCGGCACCCCGTCGGGACGCCTCCGGTGACGCGGGGTTGCCCGCCCACCTGCCGGAACAGCGAGCCGGGCGGGCGCAGGCCCGTGCCGCCGGGGAGGAGACGCGGTGAGCCTGAGCGACTCGCAGGCCGTGGTGTCGGTGGTGGCCGCGCTGGCCATCGTGGCCGGGCTGGCCGGGGTGGTGGTGCCCGGGCTGCCGGCGCTGCCGCTGTGCTGGGGCGGCGTGCTGGTGTGGGCGCTCTTCGGCGACGCCGGCCCGGGCCGCTGGGCGGTGCTGGCCGCCGCCACCGTGGTCGCCCTCGGCGGCGTCGTGGTCAAGTACCTCTGGCCGGGGCGGAACCTGAAGCGGACCGGGGTGCCCACCTCGTCGCTGCTGGCCGGCGGGCTGCTCGGCCTGGTGGGCTTCTTCGTCATCCCGGTGGTCGGCCTGCCCATCGGTTTCATCGGCGGGATCTGGGGCGCCGAACGGCTGCGGCTGGGCAGCAACCAGCTCGCCTGGCCGGCCACCGTGCAGGCGCTCAAGGCGGCCGGGCTGTCCATGCTTGTCGAGTTCCTGGCCGGCCTGGTCATCGCCGTGCTCTGGGTGGCCGGGCTGCTGTTCGCCTGAGGCCAGCGCGTGGGTCTGCGGCTACGCTCCGCCGCCGTGGTGCAGCCACTGCCGCAGGTCTGCCGGGGCCAGTGCGGCCAGCCGGCGCTGGTAGTGGGCCTCGTCGGCCTCGGTGAGGAGCTGCCGCCACTGCCCTGAGGAGCCGCTGCGGAAGAAGCGGCCGTTGTCGGAGAAGAGGCCGAGCCCTTCGTCCGGCGCGAGCTGACCTGCCCGCTGCCGCATGTCACCGAAGGTCGCTGCACGGACCAGTTCCGGCCAGCGCGATTCGGGCACGTCGACGCCGAGTCGGGCGGCGACCAGCCGCATCTGACCGGCCAGGTCCCGGGAGAGGTCGGCGTAGTGCAGCAGCACCACCTGGCTGTCGTCGCGACGCGACCAGGCGTCGGCCAGGTGCCGGACCGTCTCACGCAGGTCCTGGTCGATCCACTCCAGCACCCGGAGCCGCGGGTCGCTCGGGCGTGGCGGCCGGGGCCCCTCGTGTGTCGGTCCGGCCACGGCGAGGAGACGCGCAAGGACCGAACCGTCCAGGTTGGCCCGGTGGTGGCTCATCGACACGGCGACGTCGCGCGGGTCGCGCCCCACCACCACCACCAGGTCGTGCCGCACTTGGACGGCGTGCTCACCACGATGTCGTCCGGCCGGAACGCGAAACCGTCCCACCGGCTGCTGTCGGTGAGGCCGGTGCGGTACCGGGCACGCGGAGCGGCCATCGCCGCACGATAGCGGAGGAGGCGGCGGCGCGGGGCGTCCGGGGGTACGGCGAACCGCCGTACTTCAGTGAGAGAGAGGTGGACGCCGCGCGCCGCCGCGCACCGGGCGTTGCCGAGCGCCCGGCGGTGGCCCGTCGCGATCGGGCCTGGTCACGGGCTCAAGGATGCCCCGGAACGGTCTGGCGCGGCAACGCAATTAGCCGTGCCGGCCGTGAGATTCCCACGGCTGCCGTATTGACCGCCTTGATCGGCGGGATCACACTTTGCCCACTCGCACCGGGGAACCCACCTCGAGGAGGTGTGCAGTGGCCACGACGCCCGCGCCGACCGCCGAGCAACCGATGGACGACGACGCCCGACGGCTCGCCGAACTCGGCTACAAGCAGGAACTCCACCGCAAGTGGAGCGGCTTCTCCAACTTCGCCATCTCGTTCTCGATCATCTCGATCCTGGCCGGCTGCTTCACCACCTTCGGCCAGGCGTGGAACAACGGCGGTCCGGTCGCCATCTCCTGGGGCTGGCCGCTGATCTCACTGTTCATTCTGATCATCGGCTTCTGCCTGGCCGAGCTGGTCTCGGCCTACCCGACCGCCGGCGGTATCTACTGGTGGGCCGCCACCATGGGACGGCCGGTGCACGGCTGGTTCACCGGCTGGCTCAACCTCATCGGCCTGGTGGCGGTGACCGCCTCGGTCGACTACGGCTGCGCCACCTTCCTCAACCTCACCCTCTCCGCGCTCTTCGACGGCTGGGCCGGCACCGCGCACCAGACCTTCGGGCTGTTCGTGGTGATCCTCGCCCTGCACGGGCTCATCAACATCTACGGGCACCACGTCATCGACGTACTCCAGAACGTCTCGGTCTGGTGGCACGTGGCCGGCGCGGCCGCGGTGGTGCTCATCCTGGTCCTGGTCCCCGACGACCACCAGAGCTTCAGGTTCGTCTTCACCGAGCGGTTCAACAACTCCGGCTTCGGCGACGGCGACACCGGCGGGCTCACCTTCTGGTTCTACGTGCTGCCGCTGGGCTTCCTGCTCACCCAGTACACGATCACCGGCTTCGACGCCTGCGCGCACGTCTCCGAGGAGACCCGGGGTGCCTCGAAAGCCGCCGCTCAGGGACTCTGGCGGTCGATCTTCTACTCGGCGGTGGGCGGCTGGATCCTGCTGCTCGCCTTCCTCTTCGCGGCCACCGACGTGGACGCGATCAACTCGGCGGGCGGCTTCTCCGGCGCGATCTTCGAGTCCGCGCTGACGCCGTTCTTCTTCAAGGCCGTCATCATCATCTCCACGATCGGCCAGTTCTTCTGCGGGATGAGCTGCGTGACCTCGATGTCCCGGATGGCGTACGCGTTCAGCCGGGACCGCGCGGTCCCGGGCTGGCGGCTCTGGTCCCGGGTGGATCGCAACGGCACCCCGGTCAACGCGATCATCGGGGCCACCCTGGCCGGGCTGGTGCTCACCCTGCCCGCGCTCTACCAGAAGGCCGGCGTGCCTGTCGCGTTCTACGCGGTGGTCTCGGTCGCGGTGATCGGGCTGTACCTGTCCTTCCTCATCCCGATCTTCCTGCGGCTGCGGATGGCGGACCGGTTCGTGCCGGGGCCGTGGACGCTGGGCCGCAGGTACCGGCTGCTCGGCTGGATCGCGGTGATCGAGATCGCGATCATCTCCGTCTACTTCGTGCTGCCCATCGTGCCGGCCGGCGTGCCGGGCAACGCGGAGTTCAGCTGGACCGCGGTGAACTACGCACCGCTCGCCATCGGCGGGGTGCTGCTCGGCGTGGCCATCTGGTGGTACGCCTCGGCCCGGAAGTGGTTCACCGGCCCCCGCCGTACCGTGGACGTTCCGGCGCAGCGCCCCGCCGCGGACGCCGCACCCGCCGACGACCCGGCCTGAACCACCCCTCGTACGCCGGCGGGGGCCCGCACTTTGCGGGCCCCCGCCACCGAATCGGGAGCAGTTGTGTCACCCGTCACCGCCGCGCTGTTCACCTGGCCGCTCGGGGACGACGCGGTCCTGATACCGCGCACGGCCGCGATCGCGGAGGCACACCTGGCCCTCGTAGAGGCCAACTACCAGCGGCTCGCCCGGTGGTTCCCGGACGCGTTCCAGGAGCCGCCGACCCTGGAAGGGGTTCGCGCGAACCTCGAACGGGCCGGCCAGGCGTGGCAGGAAGGTTCGCTGCTCCCGCTGTCCATCGCGGTGCCGGCGGAGGGCGGCTGGCGCCTGGTCGGCTGGGTCCAGCTGGTGATCGACAGTCCCGCGCGGTCGGGTGAGGTGGGCTACTGGCTCGACGCCGGCCACGTGGGGAGGGGACTGGTCACCCGGGCGGTCACGGCCGTGCTCGACCACGCGTTCGGGCCGCTGGGCCTCGAACGGATCGGGCTGCCGACCACCGTCGACAACACCCGCAGCCGCAGCGTTGCCGAGCGCCTGGGGTTCACCCAGGAGGCCGTCCTGCGCGGGGCGGCGGCCTTCCCCGACGAACGACGTGATCTCGTGGTCTACGGCCTCCTGGCACACGAGTGGCACCGGCTGCCCGGACACCCCGGCGGGTCCGGCCAAGCGATCAGGAATCAAGAAGCGACGAGGATGCCGGCGGGCCTAGCCTTTTCCCAGGCAGCCGGCAGGACGCCGGGCCGGATCAGCGAGAGGGAGCCCAGAATGTCCGCGAAGAACGCCACGACCGTGTCCGATGGTTTCAGCGCCGAGGAGCGCGCCGCCATGAAGGAGCGCGCCGCCGAGCTGCGCGCCGAGGGCAAGAAGGGCGCCAAGAAGGCCGACGACCTCCAGGCGGTCCTCGACCGGATCGCGCAGATGGCGCCGGACGACCGGGCGCTCGCCGAGCGCGTGCACGCGACCGTGACCGCTGCCGCCCCGCAGCTCTCGCCGAAGACCTGGTACGGGATGCCCGCCTACGCGAACGCCGACGGCAAGATCGTCTTCTTCTTCCAGGACTCGGGCAAGTTCAACTACCGGTACTCGACCCTGGGCTTCCAGGACCCGGCCAACCTCGACGAGGGGGACATGTGGCCGGTCGCGTACGCGCTCCAGAAGTGGAGCCCCGCCGTGGAGAAGAAGGTCGTCGCGCTCGTGAAGGCCGCGGTCTCCTGACCCGACGCGGGTAACCGCGGGCCCTCCCGGCATCTATTGTGCGGGCATGTCGATCACCGACCGGGATCTGGTCATCGAGGCGGCGGCAGCCGGGGCCGCGGTCGTGCGCTCGCACTACGGGACGTCGCTGACCCGCTTCGGGAAGTCCGCCGGAGACTTCGCCACGACGGCCGACATCGAAGCGGAGAAGGCCATCCTCGACGTCCTGCGGGCCGCCCGGCCGGACGACCTCGTGCTGGCGGAGGAGAGCGGGCGCACGGGCACCGGCGGGAACGGCCGCACCTGGCTCGTGGACCCGCTGTGCGGGACGTTGAACTATGCCGTACGGAGCATGCTGGTCTCGGTAAACGTCGCGCTGCGCACCGGGACGCAGGTCGTCGTGGCCGCCTCGGCGGACCCGTTCGCCGACGAGGTGTTCTGGACCGACGGCGCCGGTGCCCACGTGCGTCGCGGCGGGGTGGACGAGCCACTCGCGCCGTCGGCCGAGTCGGGGCTGGTGGACGTCAATCTCGATCCACCGTTCCCCAACGAGCGCGTCTTCCGGGCCGCCCGGCTACTCGCCGACCCGCGGTTCATCGAGCGGTTCCGACCCCGTGTCGTCTCCACCACCCTGGCGGTGGCCTGGGTCGCCGCCGGCCGGCGCGCCGCGTACGTGACCGACGGCCACCTGCGCGACAGCGTCCACTTCGCGGCCGGCATCGCGCTCTGTGCGGCAGCCGGCTGTGTGGTGACCGGCATCGACGGCCAGCCCCCGCACACCGGCGCGGGCGGTCTGGTCGTGGCCGCCGACGAGCGGACCCACGCCGCCCTGCTGGCCCTTGTCGAGAGCCAGCGTGCCGGACAGGACTGAGCCTTCTCCGCAGCTCCCCTGCGGTGACGCGGAGCAGCCCTTGGCCGGCGGGCGCCTGACGGCCGGCGTGGTGCGTGTCGGTGACACGGTGCGTCGCCCGGCCTCGCCCGCGTCGGAATTCGTGGCGCGGCTGCTGGCCCATCTCGCCGGAAAGGGCTTCGACGGCTGCCCTCGACATCTGGGACGGGACCAGCTCGGCCGCGACATGTTGTCGTTCGTGCCCGGCCATGTTCCGCCACGATGGCAGCGCTTCACCGACGATCAGGTGTGCCGGGCAGCGAGGTTGCTACGACGACTCCACGACGCCACGCGTGACCTCGCGCCGGCACTCGGCGGTGAGGTGATCTGTCATCACGACCCCGGCCCGAACAACACGGTGTTCCGGGACGGACAGCCGGTCGCGTTCATCGACTTCGACTTCGCGGCACCCGGCGACCCGTTGGAGGACGTGAGCTATCTGGCCTGGTCCTGGTGCGTCTCGTCACGGCCGGACCGGGGACCGGTGACGGAACAGGCCCGCCAGGTCCGGGCTCTGGCCGACGCCTATGGCCTGGGTCCGGCCCACCGCGAGCGCCTGCCAGCCGCGATCGGCGATCGTCTACGCCGCAACGAGGCGTTCTGGCGGGACGTCCAGGACGACCCGGCCGCGTCGGTCCCTCGCGCACGCTCCGCCGAACTGGTCGCGTGGACACGACGCGAACTCGCCTACATCGAGGCCAGTCGGGAGGTCTTCGTCGCCGCGCTCTCCGCACCAGGACGCCTGCCGACTGACCGTTGCGTTTGCCGAGGTGTCCGGAACGGGCATTGACGGTGATCCGGTTCTGCCAGTAGACCTTGGTGATGGAGGCGCGCCGATGAGGAAAGCTCCGCTCACGCTGGAACAGTTGCGCGTCGCGGTCGCCGAGCGCGAGATCGACACGGTGGTGCTCGCGCTGACCGACATGCAGGGCCGCCTCCAGGGCAAACGCTTCCACGCCCCGTACTTCCTCGACCAGGTGGTCGCGCACGGCAGCGAGGGCTGCAACTACCTGCTGGCCGTGGACGTCGACATGAACACCGTCGACGGGTACGCCATGTCGAGCTGGGAACGCGGCTACGGCGACTTCGCCATGCGGCCCGACCTGGACACCCTGCGCCGGGTGCCCTGGCAGCCCGGCACCGCGATGCTCCTGGCCGACCTGGAGTGGCTGGACGGCTCCGGCCCGGTGGTCGCGTCGCCCCGGCAGATCCTGCGCCGCCAGCTCGACCGGCTGGCCGCACACGGGCTGACCGCGTACGCCGGCACCGAGCTGGAGTTCGTGCTGTTCCGCGACTCGTACGAGGAGGCGTGGCGGCGCGGCTACCGCGACCTGACCCCGGCCAACCAGTACAACGTGGACTACTCGCTGCTGGGCACCGCCCGGGTGGAGCCGCTGCTGCGCCGGATCCGCAACCAGATGGCCGGCGCGGGGCTGGTCCCGGAGAGCGCCAAGGGCGAGTGCAACCTCGGGCAGCACGAGATCGCCTTCCGCTACGACGAGGCGGTGGCCTGCGCCGACCACCACGTCATCTACAAGAACGGGGCGAAGGAGATCGCCGCCCAGGAGGGCATGTCGATCACCTTCATGGCCAAGCCGAACGCGCGGGAGGGCAACTCCTGCCACATCCACTTCTCGCTGCGCGACGCCGACGGCCGCTCGGCCATGCTCGGCGACGGGCCGGCGCACCTGTCGGTCACAGGGCAGCGGGTGCTGGCCGGGCTGCTCGCCACCATGCGCGAGTTCAGCCTCCTCTTCGCCCCCAACATCAACTCCTACAAGCGCTACCAGCCCGGCTCGTTCGCCCCGACCGCGCTGCGCTGGGGCACCGACAACCGCACCTGCGCGCTGCGGCTGGTCGGGCACGGCCAGGGGATGCGGGTGGAGAACCGGGTGCCGGGCGCGGACGTCAACCCGTACCTGGCGATCGCCGCGCTGGTGGCCGGCGCGGTGCACGGCATCGAGCGGGAGCTGGAACTGGGCGAGGAGTGCGGCGGCAACGCGTACGACGACGGGGACGCCGAGCGGGTGCCCGGGACGCTCCGGGACGCCCTCACCCTCTGGGAGTCCTCGGCGACGGCGAGGGACGCCTTCGGGGACGAGGTGGTCGCCCACTACGCCAACAACGCGCGGGTGGAGCTGGCCGCCTTCGACGCCGCCGTCACCGACTGGGAGCTGACCCGTGGCTTCGAGCGCCTCTGACCTTGCGCTCCCCGTCGGCCAGGAGAAGGGTGGGGCGCGTGACCCAGGTGATCAACCCGGCGACCGGTGAGGCGCTGCGTGAGGTGCCGGCCACCTCGCTCGACGAGACCGACGCGGCCATCGGGCGGGCGGCGGCCGCCTTCGAGACGTGGCGAACGGTGGCGCCGGGGGACCGGGCGCGGTTGTTGCGGCGGTTCGCCGCCGTGGTCGACGCGCACCGGGAGGAGTTGGCGCTGCTGGAGGTGCGCAACGCCGGGCACACCATCGGCAACGCGCGCTGGGAGGCCGGCAACGTCCGGGACGTTCTCGACTACTACGCGGGCGCGCCGGAGCGGCTGACCGGACACCAGATCCCGGTGCCCGGGGGGCTCGACGTCACCTTCCACGAGCCGCTCGGCGTGGTCGGCGTGATCGTGCCGTGGAACTTCCCGATGCCCATCGCCGGCTGGGGCTTCGCCCCGGCGCTCGCCGCCGGCAACACGGTGGTGCTCAAGCCGGCCGAGCTGACCCCGCTGACCGCGCTGCGCCTCGCCGAGCTGGCTCTCGACGCCGGCCTGCCGGAGGGCGTGTTCACCGTGCTGCCGGGCCAGGGGAGCGTGGTGGGCGAGCGGTTCGTCACCCACCCGGCGGTCCGCAAGGTCTGCTTCACCGGCTCCACCGAGGTCGGCACCCGGATCATGGCCGGCTGCGCCGCCCAGGTGAAGCGGGTGACGCTGGAGCTGGGCGGCAAGTCCGCCAACCTGGTCTTCGCCGACGCCGACCTGGCGAAGGCGGCGGCCAGCGCGCCGGCCGCGGTCTTCGACAACGCCGGCCAGGACTGCTGCGCGCGCTCCCGGATCCTGGTCCAGCGATCGGCGTACGACCGCTTCCTGGAACTGCTCGAACCGGCCGTGCGGGCGTTCCGCGTCGAGGACCCGGCCGCCGAGACCGCCGAGATGGGCCCGCTGATCTCCGCCGGGCACCGGGACCGGGTCGCCGGGTACGTCGACGGGGCGAAGGTCGCCTTCACCGGCGCCCGCCCCGACGGCGCCGGTTTCTGGTACGCCCCGACCGTGCTGCTCGCCGACTCCCCGGCCGACCGGCACTGGCGGGAGGAGATCTTCGGCCCGGTGGTGTCGGTGCTCCCGTTCGACGACGAGGCGGATGCGATCCGCCTGGCCAACGACACCGAGTACGGCCTCTCCGGCTCGATCTGGACCCGGGACGTGGGCCGCGCCGTGCGGGTGGCCCGGGCGGTCGAGTCCGGCAACCTCAGCGTCAACTCGCACTCCTCGGTGCGCTACTGGACCCCGTTCGGCGGGATGAAGCGCTCCGGCCTCGGCCGGGAGCTGGGCCCGGACGCGCTGCACGCCTTCACCGACGTCAAGAACGTGTTCATCAGCACGGAGGAGTGAGATGCAGGGACGGCTTCAGGACCGGGTCGCGGTGGTGACCGGGGCGGGCAGCGGCATCGGCCTGGCCACCGTACGGCGGTTCGCCGCCGAGGGGGCCCGGGTGGTCTGCGTGGACATCGACGCCGAGGCGGGCAAGCGGGCCGCCGACGAGGTCGCCGGCGAGTTCGTGGCCGCCGACGTGGCCGACGAGGCGGCGGTGCGCGACCTCTTCGACGGGGTGGCCGCGCGGCACGGCCGGGTGGACGTGGCGTTCAACAACGCCGGCATCTCCCCGCCCGACGACGACTCGATCCTGGAGACCGGGCTGGACGCCTGGGAGCGGGTGCTGCGGGTCAACACCACGAGCGTCTACCTCTGCTGCAAGTACGCGATCCCACACATGCGGCGGCAGGGCAAGGGCTCGATCATCAACACGGCCTCGTTCGTGGCGCTCATGGGCGCGGCCACGTCGCAGATCGCGTACACGGCGAGCAAGGGCGGGGTGCTGGCGATGACCCGGGAGCTGGGCGTGCAGTTCGCCCGGGAGGGCATCCGGGTCAACGCGCTCTGCCCCGGCCCGGTCGCCACCCCGCTGCTGCTGGAGCTGTTCGCCAAGGACCCGGAGCGCGCCGCCCGCCGCCTCGTCCACGTGCCCATGGGCCGGTTCGGCAACCCCGAGGAGATCGCCGCCGCGGTGGCCTTCCTGGCCAGCGACGACGCCTCGTTCATGACCGCCGCGCAGTTCGTGGTGGACGGCGGGATCACCGGCGCGTACGTCACACCCCTATGAGCCGACGTCCCGTGATCGGCGTCACCGCGTACGTCGAGCCGGCCGCCTGGGCGGTGTGGCGGGACGTGCCGGCGGCGCTGGTGCCGCAGGCGTACGTCCGGGCGGTGACGGCGGCCGGCGGCCGGGCCGTGGTCCTGCCCCCGGACGACACCGACGCCGACGTGCTGCGGGTGCTCGACGGGCTGCTGCTGGCCGGCGGCGCCGACGTCGGCCCGGAGCGGTACGGCCGGCCGCCCGACCCGCGCACCGAGAGCCGCCCGGACCGGGACGCCGGGGAGCTGGCGCTGCTGACCGCCGCGCTCGCCGCCGACCTGCCGGTGCTCGGGGTGTGCCGGGGCATGCAGCTGCTCGCCGTGGCCTACGGCGGCTCGCTGCACCAGCACCTGCCGGACGTCGTCGGGCACGACCGCCACCGCCCGGCCCCCGGGGTGTACGGGTCGCATCCCGTCCGGTTCGCCGACGGCAGCCTGGCCGGGGCCGTGATGGCCGGGGTGGACGAGGTCAACTCGTACCACCATCAGGGGGTGGCCGACCCGGGCGGCCTGGCCGTGACCGGCTGGGCCGACGACGGGGTCGTGGAGGCCGTGGAGGATCCGGCGCGACGCTTCCTGCTCGGCGTGCAGTGGCACCCGGAGAACGACGCCCATCCGCGGCCGGTCGCCGCGCTGGTCCGCGCCGCGGCCGGCGCCGCACCGGCCCCGCCCCGCCCGACTCGCCCCCGGCCGCCGGTTGCGTCAGGATGAGGCGTAGGTAACCAGCGTCCGACCGGCGACATGCGTTACGTTGCTCCTCCGTCGGGGTAGTAGCCGGGGACGACCGGCGTGATCGCGCCGGTCGTCGTGGACATGGCCGAAGCGGGAGGCTGCATGGGCTCGGCCCAGGGGGGCGGGGACGTCGATCGTTCGTCCTCGGGGACCGGGGAGGCGAAACTCTCTCCACTGCTGACCGCGGCGTTCGCCGCCGGCGGCGAGATGGGCGAGCGGCTGCGCGGCTTCGACTGGTCCACCACCCCGCTCGGCGCCCCGCATCGCTGGCCCCCCTCGCTCAGCCACGCGGTCAGCACCATGCTCTCCTCGCGCGCCCAGATCGTGATGTTCTGGGGCCCGGACCACCTGGCCTTCTACAACGACGCCTACCGGCCCACCATCGGCGACAAGCACCCGGCGGTGCTCGGCCAGTCCGCCCGCCGGTACTGGGCCGAGACCTGGGACGTGCTCGGACCGCTGCTCGACGGGGTGCGCCGCACCGGCGTGCCCTACCGCGGCGAGAACCATCCCTTCGTGCTCGACCGGCACGGCTTCCTGGAGGACGTCTACTTCGACGTCTCGTACGACCCGATCCGGGACGCCGACGGCAGCGTGAGCGGCGTGTTCTGCTTCGTCAACGAGACCACCGGCCGGGTCGTCGGCGAGCGCCGGCTGCGCGCCCTGGCCGAGCTGGGCACCGAGCTGGCCGACGTGCGCAGCACCGTGGAGCTGGGCCGGGCCGTCGCCCAGGTGCTCGACGGGCACCGGGCCGACGTGCCGTTCAGCGCCGTCTGGCTGCACGACGAGGACGGGGTCCCGGCGCTGGCCGGCTGCGCCGGGGTGGACCCCGGAACGGTGGCCGGCGGACCCCCACGCCGCGGCGGGTCCCCGGAGAAGCCCCGCTGGGTCTCCACCGCCGACCTGCTCGGCGCGGTGCCGCCGGACGCCGCCGATCAGGCCCTGCTGCTGCCGCTCACGGCGACCAACGAGCTGGCCGGCGCGCTGCTGCTCGGAGTCGCCCGCCGGCTGCCCTTCACCGACGACTACCGGCACTTCGCCGACCTGGTCGCCGCCCAGGTCTCCCGGGCCGTCGGCAAGCAGCGGGCGTACGAGCAGGAGCGGGCCCGCGCCGCCGAGCTGGCCGCCCTGGACCGCGCCAAGACCAACTTCTTCGCCAACGTGAGCCACGAGTTCCGCACCCCGCTCACCCTGGTGCTCGGGCCGCTGGAGGACCTGCTCGCCGACCGCGACCTGCCCGACCCGTACCTCGACCGGCTGGCCATGATGCACCGCAACGCGCTGCGGCTGCTCCGGCTGGTCAACACCGTGCTCGACTTCTCCCGGCTGGAGTCCGGCCGGCTGGCCGCCCGCTACCAGCCCACCGATCTGGCCGACTACACCGCACGGCTGGCGAGCACCTTCCGCTCGGTCACCGAGCGGGCCGGGCTGCGCCTGGTGGTGGACTGCCCGCCGTTGCCCGCGCCGGTCTACGTCGACCGGGACATGTGGGAGAAGATCGTCCTCAACCTGGTGTCGAACGCGGTGAAGTTCACCTTCGAGGGCGAGATCCGGGTCCGGGTCCGCGCCCGTGACGGCGTCGCCGTGCTGGAGGTGGCCGACACCGGCGTCGGCATCGCGCCGGCGGAGCTGCCGCAGGTGTTCGAGCGCTTCCACCGGGTGCCCGGCGCCCGCTCCCGCACCCACGAGGGCACCGGCATCGGCCTCGCCCTGGTCCGCGAACTGGTCGAGATGCACGGCGGCACGGTCGAGGCGCACAGCGCCGTCGACCGGGGGAGCGCCTTCACGGTGCGGCTGCCGTTCGGGTACGCGCACCTGCCCGCCGACCGGGTGGCCGCCCTCGCCCCGGTGCCGCTGAGCGAGCCCGAGCAGGCCCGGCTCTACGTCGCGGAGACGACGCTCTGGACCGACGAGGTGGCGCGGCCGGGTGGGCTGCCGGAGCCGGTCGGCGTGCCGGGTGGGGCGGGCCGGGTCCTGGTCGCCGACGACAACGCCGACCTGCGGGAGCACGTGAGCCGGCTGCTCTCCCCGTCGTACGAGGTGGTCACGGTGCCGGACGGCGTGGAGGCGCTGCGGCTGGCCGTCGACTCCCCGTTCGACCTGGTGCTGTCCGACGTGATGATGCCCCGGCTGGACGGCTTCGGGCTGGTCACCGCGCTGCGCGCCAACCCGGTGACCCGGGGGGTGCCGATCGTGCTGCTCTCCGCCCGGGCCGGCGCCGCCGAGGAGGTCGCCGGGCTCGCGGTCGGTGCGGACGACTACCTCATCAAGCCGTTCTCCAGCCAGGAGCTGATCGCGCGGGTCCGGGCCAACGTCGAGCTGGGCCAGCTTCGCGGCCAGATCGTCCGCCGGCTGCGGGCGCTCGCCGACGCCGCCGTGGCGATCAACACCGCCCGGTCGACCGCCGAGGTGGTGCGGGTCGCCGCGCGGCACGCGCTCAGCCTGGCCGAGGCCGCCCGGGTGGTGGTCACGGCCACCGGCGCCCGCTACGAGGCGGACGGCGGCGGGGACGTCTCCGCCGAGCCGTCCGTGGTGCTGCCGCTGGTCGGCACCACCGGCGAGCAGCTCGGTGAGCTGCGCGTCTGGCGCCGGGAGGACGGCGGCGCCGAGCAGGCGGCGCTCACCGAGCTGGCCCGGCTGATCGGCGTGCGGCTGGAGAACGCGCAGCTCTACGAGGCCGAGCACCGGATCGCCACCACCCTCCAGCACAGCCTGCTGCCGCGGACCCTGCCGCAGCTCCCCGGCGCCGTGGTGGCCAGCCGCTACCTGCCGGGCAGCGCCGACGTCGAGGTCGGCGGCGACTGGTACGACGTGATCGGCACCGCCGACGACGAGCTGGTGCTGGTGATCGGTGACGTGGTCGGCAAGGGGGTGCGGGCCGCCGCCGCGATGGGCCAGCTCCGCAACGCCCTGCGGGCGTACGTGCTGGAGGGCTACGACCCGGGCGAGGCGCTGACCCGGCTCAACCGGCTGGTCGGCTCCACCGAGGGCGGCTCGTTCGCCACCGTGGTCTGCCTCCGGTTCTCCCCGCGCACCGGCCGGCTCCGGTACGCCAGCGCGGGCCACCCCTCACCATTGCTGATCCGGGACGGAGACGCGGTGTTCCTGCACGACCGGGCGCTCGGGCCGCCGGTCGGGGCGATCCCCGGCACGTCGTACCGGACCGTCGAGGGTGAGCTGGCCCCCGGCGGCCGGCTGCTGCTCTACACCGACGGGTTGATCGAGGACCGGCAGGCCGGTATCGACGCCGGGCTCGGCGAGCTCCGGGCGGACGCGGCGACCCCGGGCGAGCACGTGGCCGATCTGGTCGACGCGGTGGTCGAGCGGGTCGCCGGGCGCACCCGGCACGACGACGTGGCGGTGCTGGCGCTGGAGGCGACCGAGCTGAACCGCTTCGCGCTGCGGCTGCCGGCCGACCCGACGCGGCTCAGCGTGCTGCGCAAGCGGCTGGAGGACTTCCTGGTCGCTCACCACGTCGGTGAGACCGATCTGTTCGACCTCACGGTGGCCATCTCCGAGGCTGCCGCCAACGCCATCGAGCACCCGGTCGCCCCGGCCGAGCCGACGATCGGCGTCGAGGTCACCATCGAGGACCGGACGGTCACCGCCACGATCCGCGACAGCGGCCGGTGGCGGGAGTCCAGCGGGTCGAGCTTCCGGGGTCGCGGCCTGGCGCTGATCCAGGCGCTCGGCGAGATGAGCGTGACCCGCACGGAGAACGGCACCGAGCTGGTCCTGCGCCGCCGGCTGGCGGACTGAGGCCGCGGCGGGCGGCGGGCTCTCAGGCCGGCGCCAGCCAGTCCTGCTCGCCCAGGCCGGAGATCTCCAGCACCCGGCGGACCTGCCGGGACGGCAGCACGGTGAGCGTGCCGGGGAACTGCTGGGCCAGCCGGACCAGCGCATGGATCGCGGCCGAGTCGAAGAAGGTCACCGACCGAAGGTCGAGCGTGACGTGCCGGGCGGACTCCCCGAGGACGGTCCGGTACATGGTGTCGGCGGTCGCCATGTCGACCTCGCCGGCCACGCGGACGCGCAGTTGATCACCGTCGAGCTCCGCGGTCGCGGAGAAGACGGGCGGTGCGCCCCCTTGATCCACGGAGCAACAATGGCACAGCGCTTGCGGCGCGGCAACAACCTGGGCGAGCGGGCCGTGGCGGGGGTCACCGGGGGCCCGGCGATAGGCTGTCGTCATGACCGTCCGTGCGCCGCTGACCCCAGGCACGCTCTCCCCGTGGCGAGCGGTCCCCGCCCACATCCCGCGTCCCGAGTACGTGGGCAAGAAGCGGCCGCAGGAGTGGCGCGGGTCGCACGTGCAGACGCCGGAGACCATCGAGAAGATGCGGATCGCCGGCCGGCTCGCCGCCCAGGCCACCCAGCTCGCCGGGGAGCACTGCAAGCCGGGGGTGACCACCGACGAGATCGACAAGGTGGTCCACGAGTTCCTCTGCGACCACGGCGCGTACCCCTCGACGCTGGGCTACAAGGGCTTCCCGAAGTCCTGCTGCACCAGCCTCAACGAGGTCATCTGCCACGGCATCCCGGACTCCACGGTGCTCCAGGACGGCGACATCATCAACGTCGACGTCACCGCGTACATCGGCGGGGTGCACGGCGACACCGACGCCACCTTCTGCGTGGGCGAGGTGAGCGAGGAGGCACGCCTGCTCGTCGAGCGGACCCACCAGGCCATGATGCGGGGGATCAAGGCGGTCGCCCCGGGCCGGCAGATCAACGTCATCGGCCGGGTCATCGAGTCGTACGCCAAGCGGTTCGGCTACGGCGTGGTCCGCGACTTCACCGGCCACGGCATCGGCGAGTCCTTCCACAGCGGCCTCTACGTGCCGCACTACGACAGCCCGCGCCCCACCGACGTGATGGAGCCCGGCATGACCTTCACCATCGAGCCGATGATCACCCTCGGCACGCACCAGTACGACATGTGGGACGACGGCTGGACCGTGGTCACCAAGGACCGCCGGTGGACGGCGCAGTTCGAGCACACCATCGTCGTGACCGACGACGGCTACGAGATCCTGACCCTGCCGTGACCGACACCCCGGCGGCGCTGCGCGAGGCGCACCACGCGGACGTGTCCGGCGGCTGGCTCCGGCCGGCGGTGTTCGGGGCGATGGACGGGCTGGTCACCAACATCGCGCTGATCGCCGGCGTCGGCGGCGGCGGGGTCTCCCCGCGCAGCGTCGTCCTGACCGGCGCGGCCGGCCTGGTGGCCGGCGCCATCTCGATGGGGCTGGGCGAGTACACGAGCGTCCGCTCGGCCAACGAGCAGGTGGCCGCCGAGGTGGCCAAGGAGCGGCGCGAGCTGGAACGGCACCCGGAGGCGGAGGCCCGCGAGCTGGCCGACGCGTGGGTGGCCCGGGGGTTGCCCCGGGACCTGGCCACGCAGGTCGCCGAGGCGGTCCGGCGCAACCCGGAGGAGGCGCTGCGGGTGCACGTCCGGGAGGAGTTGGGCGTCGACCCCGACGAGCAGCCCAGCCCGTGGGCGGCGGCGGTCTCCTCGTTCCTCTGCTTCTCGGTCGGCGCGCTGGTGCCGCTGATCACCTACCTGCTCGGCTTCACGAGCCTGGCGCTGGCGCTCGGCGTCGGCGGGGTGGGGCTCTTCGTGGCCGGCGCCATCGTGGCCCGGTTCACCAACCGCCCCTGGTGGGCCGGCGGGCTGCGGCAGTTGCTGCTCGGCGCCCTCGCGGCCGGCGCCACCTATCTGGTGGGCGCGCTGATCGGCATCCAGGGCGGGATCGGCTGACAGGCCCCGCGGGCGTCAGCCGCCGAGCAGGTCGTCCACGGTGCCGTCGACCGGGCGGCCCCGCGCGGTCAGCTCCTCGGCCTGGCGGGCCAGCACCGTGCCCACCTCGGTCATGTCCGCCCCGGCCAGGCCGGTGCGCCGCACCGCGTCACCCGGGTCCCGGAAGTAGGTGCGGCTGAGCAGCCCCTGCACGGTGGCCGCGGCCAGCCGGGCCTCGCCGAGCATGAGCAGCGCCTGGTCGGTCTCGTACCACTCGGCCAGCCGCAGCGCCCGGGCGTGGGCCGCGCTGCCCCGGTACCACGCCTGCCGGGCCGCGTCGGTGAACTCGGCGGGCCGGGCCCGGGCCAGCCGGGCCAGGTGCTCGTCGCGGAGGGTCCGCAGCCAGCCCGTCGGGTCGTGCAGGGCGCGGGTGGTGACGTACCGGTCGGCGGTGAGCGGCCAGAGCGCGGTGATCGCCGTGGCCTGCCGCAGGTAGTCGTCGGCGCCGGCCACGGTGAGGTCGACAAGCACCCCGTCCACCCGGCGGGTGGCCGGGGACGGCCCGCCGCCCGGCCGGTAGGTGACCACGAGCAGCCCCACCTCGCCGTTGCCGCCCCCGTCGTCGTCGCCGTGCGCGAGCGGGCCGTGCACCGCGACCGCGAGGACGTCCGCGGGGAACCGGCGCAACGCCGCGTCGCTCACCCGCTCGGCGACCCGCCACCGGGGATCGTCCAGGTGCCGGTCGGTGTCCAGCCCGGCGCCGCTGGCGTCCACGGTCCACCTCCGTTCCGCGCGCGGCCCGCCCGGCGGCGACCCGGCGCGCGTCGACCGACCACCACCCTAGCCAGCCGGACCGGCACCGCCGGCTCGCCGCGCCCGGGCGTCAGGCGGCCGGCTCGCCCACCGGGACCAGCCGGAACACCCGGATCTCCCGGCCGCCGGCCCGTTCCACGTACGTGCGGTAGGCCGGCCACTCGGCGACCAGCCGGGTGAACAGCCGCTCCCGCTCCTCACCGCTGATCGGCTCGGCGCGCACCGGGACCCGGTGCCCCTTGACGTCGACCTCGGCGGCCGGCTGGGCCAGCAGGTTCAGGGACCAGGCGGGCTGGTGCTGCTGCCCCCAGTTCGAGCCGATCACCACGTACGCGTCGCCGTCCGGCACGTAGAGCAGGGGATTGCTGCGCGGCTTGCCGGAGCGGCGGCCGGTGGTGGTGAGCACCAGCGAGGGCACCAGCCCGAAGGCGACCACGCGTCCCTTCGTCAGCCGGCCGACCAGCCGGTCGGCGGGGACGAGCAGGCGCATGGTGGCGGCGAACCACTTCTGGTGACCGAGACGGCGGGTGAGGGACTGCACGGCGGACACCCGCCCAGTGTGCCGGCCGCGCCCCGCCCGCGACACCCCCCGACCGGTCGGAGCGGATCGAGGGTCGTCAGTCCAGCCGGCGCTCCACCGGCAGCCGGGACCGGGTGAGCAGGGCCGCCCCGACCATGGCCACCACCGGCACGACCACGAGCACGGTCAGCGTCGACCCGGGCACCACCAGCGGGTACGGCGGCTCCACCGGCCAGGACTGCGCGTACCGCCGGTTGAGCGAGACCAGGATGATGGCCGCCGAGCCGAGGCCGGCCAGGATGCCGAGCACCGAGCCGAGCCCCGCGATCACCCCGGCCTGGCAGAGCGACAGCACCCGGCGTACCCGGGGATCGGCGCCGACCGCGGCGAGGGTGGACAGGTCCCGGCGGCCCTCGGCGGCGGCGAGGCCGGTCGCCACCGCGGCCGCGCCGAGGGTGATCACGCCGGCCGCGCCGGCCAGCAGGAGCAGCAGCGGGCGCTGGTCGGACGGCGGCCCGGCCGCCGACACCTGGACGGCCAGCGGGGCGACACCGCTCAGCTCGGCGGCCAGCCGGTCCCGCTGGCGGTCGGTGGGCGGGTTGGCGGTGTCGACCAGGTAGCCCAGCGGCGCGGCGGCCAGGCCGAGAGTGGCCGCCGCCGCGGGGGAGAGGACCAGCCGGTCCACCGGGAGGCCGCCGCGCAGCACGTACCCGGGCAAGGTGCCGTCGGCCGTCGGGGCGGTCGTTCCGTGGCTGACCTCCACGCGGACCCGGCCGTCCACCAACTGCCGGGGGTCGGTGACCACCACCCCGCCCGCCTGGAGGGTCCGGCGGGCCGCGGCCACCTCCCCGGCCGGGGCGCCGGTCAGCGTGGGCAGCCCCGTCCCGTCGTCCACGAGCGCCGGCAGGTAGAGGTCGCTCGGCTCGCGGAACGGCCGCACGCAGCGCGGGTCCTTCCGCGCCGCCGCGTGCCCCGGGTCGACCGGGTCGTAGGGGCAGCGCTGCTCGGGCGGGCGCACCGCGGTGGCGACGCAGTAGTCCTCGGGGGTCGCCGGCCGGGCGCACTCCGCGGCCGCGACCGGCACCACCGTGGCGCCCGGCAGGACCGCCCGGACCCGCTCCGCCACCTCGTCCGCGGTGGGCAGCGTGCCGGTGGTCCGCCCGTCGGTGCGCTGGAGCAGCACGTGGCCCGGGGGCAGACCGGGCTGCCAGGCCGCCCGTTGCCGGGCGTCGTCGCTGGCCACGTAGACGCCCAGGGCCACACTGCCGGCCACCGCCGCCATCACGGCGGAGATGGCGGGCGCGGCCGACGAGCGGTTGCGGCTGGCGTCGCGCAGCGCCAGCCGGGGCGCCAGCGGCAGCAGCCGCCCGGCCCGGGCCAGGACGCCGATCAGCGTCGGGGTGCAGAAGACCAGGCCCAGCTCGCCCAGCACCACCCCGGCCAGGACGCCGGTCGGGGCCGTCCGGGTGGCGCCGAACGCGGCCACGGCCGCGCCGGCCACCGTGAGCAGCGCCCCGAGCACCAGCCAGCGGCGACGTGGCCGGGGCGGCTCGCGCCGGCCGGCCAGCCCGGCGACCACGTCCTGCCGGGCCGCCGCCCACGCCGGGGCGAGCGCGGCCAGCACCCCGGCCAGCACCGCCACCACGGCGATCGCCGCCAGCGCCGCCGGGAAGACCCGGTACGCGCCGAAGCGCTGCTGGAGCAGGAACTGCTCGACCAGCGGGCGCCCCGCGAGCGCGGCACCGGTGCCCAGCAGCAGGCCGACCACCGCCCCGCCCGCGCCGAGCACCACCCCGTCGGCGAGCACGATCCGGCGCAGGTGCGTGGCGTCCCCGCCGGCCACCGCGACGAGGGCGAGGTCGCGCCGCCGGCGGCGTACGCCGACCGCGAAGGCCGGGCCGACCAGCAGCACCACCTCCAGCAGGCCGAGCCCGCCGACCAGCACGACGTTGCCGGTCTCCTCGGCGTCGGGCAGGTCCGGGCCGGCGCCGATCTCCTCCCGGCCGGGCAGCGGCTTCCGGGCGGCCACCAGGACGCCCCGGGCGTTCAGCCGGTCGACAAGCGCCCCGTCCAGCGGCCCGGGCAGGTCCACCAGCCAGCTCTCGTCCCCCGGGCCGAGCGGCCCGGGCGGCAGCTCCGGCCGGAGCGCCACCACCTCGCCGAGGTTGTCCGGGAACTCCACCACCCCGACCACCCGGTAGGTCGAGCCCTCGACCGTCCGCACCGGCGCGCCGAGCCGGACGCCGAGCCGGCGCAGCGCGGCCCGGCTGACCGCGATCTCGTCGGGGCGGGTCGGCCGCCGGCCCTCGCGCAGGGTGGCCAGCGGCCGGCTGATCGGGTCGGTCAGGTCGACGGAGCGGGCGTCGAACGCGACGCTCTTCGCGTTGATCCGCACCTCGAACGGAACCCACCGGCGCAGCCGGGTGAGCCGGGTGCCGGCGGGCAGCAGCGCCCGCAGTTCGTCGGTCGTCGCCGGGCGGGTCCGGGACACCGGATCGCCCTGGACCGGCCAGGAGCCCTCGCCCCAGGCGTCCTGGACGATCGGGCTGAGGTCACCCCAGCGCAGCTCCGCGTCGGCGTCGCCCAGCCGCCGGTCCACCTGCTCCGCCCGGGTCAGCTCGGCCATGTCGTAGCTCGCCGCGGCGAAGCTCAACCCGAGCACCGGCAGGGCGATCATCGCCAGCACCAGCGCCGTACGCCGGCGGGCCCGGCGGGCCTCCCGCCGCGCGATCCGCAGCGCGGCCCGCCACGACCCGAGCGTGGCGGCGAGCCGGCCCCGGTTCACCGACCGCTACCGCTGAGCAGGTGCTCGACGCCGACCAGCGGCGCGGTCGAGTCGACAAGCACCCCGTCACGCAGGAAGACCACCCGGTCGGCCCAGCCGGCGTGCCGCGCCTCGTGGGTGACCAGCACCCCGGCCGCCCCGGCGTCGACCCGGCGGCGCAGCAGGTGCAGCACCGCCTCGCCGGCCTGCGAGTCGAGTGCGCCGGTGGGCTCGTCGGCGAGGACCAGGCGGCGCTCGCCGACCAGGGCGCGGGCGATCGCCACCCGCTGCTGCTGGCCGCCGGACATCTGGTCGGGGAACCGGTCCGCCAACCCGGCCACGTCCACCTCGGCGAGCGCGGCCAGGGCGAGCCGGCGGGCCGCCCGGACACCGGCGCCGTCCAGTTCGAGGGGGAGCGCCACGTTCTCCACGGCGGTGAGGCTGCCGAGCAGGTTCAGGTCCTGGAAGACGTACCCGATCCGGCGGCGGCGCAGCCGGGCCAGGTCGCGGGCGGGCAGGCCGCCGAGGGCCTCGCCCTCGACCAGCACCTCGCCGCCGGTCGGCCGGTCCAGCCCGCCGGCCAGGGCGAGCAGGGTGGACTTGCCCGAGCCGGAGGGGCCCATGACCGCCACCAGTTCGCCGGCGGCCACGGTGAGGCTCACCCCGCGCAGCGCGTGCACGGCGGCCTCGCCGGCACCGTGGGTCCGGTGCACCGCCCGCAGTTCCAGCACCCCGTTCACGGGTCGACCTCCCGCGGTCACCGCCGGGCCTCCTCGTCGGCCCGGTCCACCGCCTCCGGCTGGGTGGCCGGCCGGCTCGGCGCCGGGCGGTGGCGGACCAGGCTGGTCTCGCAGTGGTCGAGCCAGCGGACCTCGGCCTCGGCCTGGAAGATCATCGCGTCCAGCACCAGGCGCCAGGGCAGGTCCTCCGGCTTGTCACTGGCGAACTTCAACCGGGTGAACTCCTGGAGGGCCCGCATGGTGGCGCTGCGCTGGGTCTGCACGACCGCGCGGACGTCCACGCCGGGGGTGGTGAGGGCCAGGGCCAACTTGATCGACAGCTCGTCGCGGGGCCGGTCGGCCCGGCTGATCGGGGTGGCGAACCACAGCGCCAGGTCCGCCCGCCCGGCGTCGGTGATCTCGTACGGCCGCTGCCCGGCCTCGCTCTCCGGCAGCGAGCGGACCAGGCCGTCGCGCTCCAGCCGGGCCAGCGTGGTGTACACCTGCCCGATGTTCAGCGGCCAGGTCGACCCGGTCGACTCCTCGAACGCCGAGCGGAGCTGGTAGCCGTACATCTGGCCGCGCTCGAGCAGGGCGAGCAGGCCGTGGCGGATGGACATGGCGTGGAGTATGCATACCTGGTATGCGGTCCGCAACCGCAGGGCTCCGGCGGGTGACCAGGGCCTGCGCTCAGGCCTGGCGGCCGGGGAACGGGACGGTGACCGGTGTCACCCCGGCGGTGCGCCGCCAGCGGGTGGCCCGCAGCGCGCAGTCGGTGAGCGCCGCGAGGGCCTTGTTCCGGTCCGCCCCGGTGGTGTGCGGCAGCGCCGCCCGCCAGTGGCCGGCGGTCCGCTCCTCGATCTCCACGGCCAGCTTGAGCGCGCTCGCCCGGTCGGTGACCGGGTAGGGCAGCGCGTAGCCGGCCCGGTCGGCGGGGACCTGACCGCCACCGGAGCTGAGCTGGAGGATGAGGGCGTCCCGGCGGGACCGGTGCGCCGCCTCGGCGGCGCGGGCGGCGGAGCGGGCCGCCTCGGTCAGGTGCACGCCGATCACCCCGTACGCCCAGATCGCCGCGTACTCGGCGGCGAGCGCGTCGCCGAGGGCCTGGGCCGGGCCGCTGGTCGGGCTCACTTCAACGCCTCCACGTGGGTCGCCCGGGCGGCCGCGATCGAGCCGAGCAGCGCGGCCCGCTCGGCGGGCGCCGCCGCACACGCCTTCGCGGCGTTGTCCCGCCCCTCCTGCTCGGCCTGCCGCAGTTCGGCGCGGACCGTGTCCGGGTCGGCGGGGGCCGCCGACGGCGCAACGGCGGGGCTGCCGGACGGGGCCGGCCGCCCGATCGCCTTGCGCAGCTCCTCGGCGTGCGCCCGGTGCGCGTCGGCGATCGCGGTGAGCCGCTCGGCCAGCGCCGGGACCGCGGTGGCGGCGGCCCGGTGGCGGGCCTCCAGCGCGGTGGCCTCGGCCGCGAGCGGCTCCAGCGGATCCGGGGTCCGGGACTCGTCGTCGCGGTCGAAAAGATCACAGCCGGTCAGCGGCGCGGCCGCGCCGCCGAGCGCCAGCAGCGCCCCGGCGCGCAGCAGCATCCGCCGGGAATGTCCCGGTGCGCCCTGGTCCGTCGTTGTTCTGCCCGTCGCCACCGGACAAGTCAACACCATCTCCGGCGCGCTGTGGGCCAGTGGCGTCGGTGCGCCGCCCGGGCCGCCGCCCGGCCCGCGCGTTACGCTCTGCGCAGCCACCGGGGCGCGGACGCCCCGGTGGCGTGCCGGCATGGCGGGCCGACCGGCCCGCCCGGGCAGTGAGACGACCGGGCCCCCGGGTCCGTGGCAACAGCAGAGAGGTGCGCCGAATGACGCAGCGTGGCCGTGCCACCCGGCCGACGGGGCCCTCCGGGCGCCCCCGCCGGTCCGACGGCCCCCGTGGCGCGGACCGGGGCGGCGCACCCCGCGGCGACCTGAACGCCCGCAGGGCGCGGCTGCGCGAGGTGATCGAGCCGGTGGTCACCGCCGCCGGCTACGACCTGGAGGACCTGTCCGTGTCCCGCGCCGGGCGCCGGCACGTGGTCCGGGTGATCGTGGACGCCGACGGCGGGATCAACCTCGACGCCGTCGCGGACGTCTCCCGGGCGGTCTCGGCGGCGCTGGACGCCGCCGAGGAGGCCGGCGGCGACATCGTGGCCGGCGAGTACCAGTTGGAGGTCAGCTCGCCCGGCGTGGACCGCCCGCTCACCCTGCCGCGCCACTGGCGGCGCAACGCCGGCCGGCTGGTCAAGGTGACCGTCCGCGGCCCCGAGGGGGACCGGCAGGTCACCGGGCGGATCGCCGCCGCCGACGACGAGCGCGTGGCGCTGGAGACCGACGCCGGTCGCGCCGAGCACCCGTACGCCGAGCTGGGGCCCGGCCGGGTCCAGGTGGAGTTCCACCGCCTGGACGAGGTGTCCGACGAGGACTTCGGTGACGACACCGACATCGACGACGACGAAGATCTGGAGGACGAGGAGAGGTGAACATCGACCTCGCGGCGCTGCGCGCCCTGGAGCGCGAGCGGGAGATCCCGTTCGACACGATCCTCGCGGCGATCGAGACCGCGCTGCTGACCGCCTACCGGCACACCGACGGCGCCGAGCCGCACGCCCGGGTGGAGATCGACCGCAAGACCGGTGCCGCCTCGGTGTACGCCCAGGAGGTGGACGCCGACGGCAGTGTGGTCCGGGAGTGGGACGACACCCCGCACGACTTCGGCCGGATCGCCGCCATGACCGCCAAGCAGGTGATCCTCCAGCGGCTGCGGGAGGCCACCGACGAGGTGCACTTCGGCGAGTACGTCGGCCGCGACGGCGACCTGGTCACCGGCGTGGTGCAGGCGCACGAGGCGCGGGCCGAGAAGGGCATCGTCAGCGTCGACCTGGGCAAGCTGGAGGGCGTCCTGCCCCAGTCCGAGCAGGTCCCCGGCGAGCGGTACGCGCACGGCGAGCGGATCCGCTGCGTCGTGGTGCACGTGGCCAAGGGAATGCGCGGTCCGCAGATCACGTTGTCCCGGTCGCACCCCGCGCTGGTGAAGAAGCTCTTCGCCCTGGAGGTCCCCGAGATCGCCGACGGCACCGTGGAGATCGGCGCCATCGCGCGTGAGGCAGGTCACCGCACGAAGATCGCGGTGCGCTCGACCGCCCCCGGGGTCAACGCCAAGGGCGCCTGCATCGGCCCGATGGGCCAGCGGGTCCGCGCCGTGATGAGCGAGCTCCACGGCGAGAAGATCGACATCATCGACTGGTCGGACGACCCGGCCACCTTCGTCGGCAACGCGCTCTCGCCGGCCAAGGCGCTCCGGGTGGAGGTCGTCGACCTGGCCAGCCGGACCGCCCGGGTGACCGTCCCGGACTTCCAGCTCTCGCTGGCCATCGGACGGGAAGGGCAGAATGCCCGGCTCGCGGCCCGCTTGACCGGTTGGCGGATCGACATCCGGTCCGACGCCGAGCAGAGCGGGGCGCCCGGCCGGGGCGGAGCTGATCACGTTCCCGAGGCGGGCGGCGCGATCTCGAGCAGCTAGGGGTAGACTTCCTCCAGTGGCACGACGCGCGCTGCCGGAGCGCACCTGTGTGGGCTGCCGGAAGCGAGCGCCGGCCAGCGAGTTGCTGCGGATGGTCGCGGTCGGGGACGAGGCTGGTCATTACAGCCTCCGGCCTGATCCGGCTCGCAGACTGCCGGGTCGGGGAGCGAACATGCACCCGGATCCGGCCTGCTTCGCGCAGGCGGTGCGGCGCCGCGCCTTCGGGCGGGCACTGCGCATCACCGGGGTCCTCGACCACGGTCCGCTCGCGGAGCACGTTGACGCGCAAACCCCGACGACCGGTCAACCCGACCGGCCGAGGGTCGCTAGCAAGGTAGGACGACCGACATGAGCACACGATGAAGTCCCTGAAATGACCAGGCTTCAAGTGCACGAGTGAGGTCGCTGCGGGTGCTGCCCGCACGACCTCGGAGTGAGGAGTGCAGTGGCAGGAAAGGCCCGCGTACACGAGCTCGCCAAGGAGCTCGGGGTCGAGAGTAAGACCGTTCTCGCCAAGCTCAAGGAGATGGGCGAGTTCGTGAAGTCCGCGTCCAGCACCGTCGAGGCGCCCGTCGCCCGACGGCTGCGTGGCGCATTCGTCGCGTCCGCCGGTGGCACCTCGGCGCCGGCCGCCCCGCCGGCGGCCGCCCCGAGCCCGGCGACGACCCCGACGCCGTCCCCGACCCCGGGCGCCCCCCGGGTCTCGGCCAAGCCGATGCCGCCCCGGCGGCCGGCCGCGCCGACCCCTGGACCGAAGCCCAAGGGCCCGGTCCCCGGCCCGCCGCAGGCGGCGACCCCGGTCGCCAAGCCGGCGAGCGCGCACGACATCGAGGTGGCGGCCGCCGAGGCGCGCGCCGCCGCCCTCAAGGCTGAGCAGGAGGCCGCGGTCAAGGCCGCGCAGGCCGCCCGCCAGCAGCAGCGGGAGAACGTCCGCCGCGAGCCCCCGACCGAGGGTGGTCCCCGTCCGGGGCCGCGTCCGGGTCCGAACGCGGCGCCGCCGCGTCCGGGTGCCCCGGGCGCCGGCCGTCCCGGTGGCCCGACCCCGGGCCCGGGTGCCCGGCCGGGTGGTCGTCCGCCGGCGCGCGGCGCCGGCAACAACCCGTTCGGTATCCAGGGTGGCCAGCAGCAGCGGCCCCCGGCCGCCGGTGCCGGCGGTCCCCGGCCGAGCCCGGCGGGCATGCCGCCGCGGCCCAGCCCGGCGTCCATGCCGCCCCGGCCCAGCCCGGCCTCCATGCCGAGCCAGCGGCCGACCACGGGTCGCCCCGGCGGTCCCGGTGGCGGTCGTGGCGGACCCGGTGGCGGCGCGGGCCGTCCCGGTGGCGGCGGTGGTTTCCGCGGCGGTCCCGGTGGCGGTGGCGGCGGCGGTGGTTTCCGCGGCGGTCCCGGTGGCGGTGGCGGTGGCGGTGGCTACCGCGGCGGTCCCGGTGGCGGCGGTGGCGCTCCCGGCGGCGGTTTCCGCCCGGGTGCCCCGGCCGGCGGCGGTGGCCGTCCGGGTGGTGGCGGTCGTGGCCGTGGCGGTGGCGCCGCGGGTGCCTTCGGGCGTCCCGGTGGCCGGCCGACCCGCGGTCGCAAGTCGAAGAAGCAGCGCAGACAGGAGTTCGACAACCTGTCGGCCCCGACCATGTCCTCGGGTGCCCCCCGGGGTCAGGGTCAGGTCGTCCGGCTGTCCCGTGGCGCCTCGCTGTCGGACTTCGCCGACAAGATCAACGCCAACCCGGGTTCGCTGGTCCAGGAGATGTTCAACCTGGGCGAGATGGTGACCGCGACCCAGTCCTGCTCCGACGACACCCTGCTCCTGCTGGGTGAGCACCTCGGCTTCGACGTGCAGATCGTCAGCCCGGAGGACGAGGACCGCGAGCTGCTCGCGCAGTTCAACATCGACCTCGACGCCGTGGTGTCGGAGGACCGCCTGGTCAGCCGTGCGCCGGTCGTGACCGTCATGGGTCACGTCGACCACGGTAAGACCAAGCTGCTCGACGCGATCCGCAAGGCGAACGTCGTGGCCGGCGAGGCGGGTGGCATCACCCAGCACATCGGCGCCTACCAGGTCCACGTCCCGCACGAGGGCGAGGACCGCGCGGTGACCTTCATCGACACCCCGGGTCACGAGGCGTTCACCGCCATGCGTGCCCGTGGTGCCCAGGTGACGGACATCGTGATCCTGGTGGTGGCGGCCGACGACGGCGTGATGCCGCAGACCATCGAGGCGCTCAACCACGCCAAGGCGGCGGACGTGCCGATCGTGGTCGCGGTCAACAAGGTCGACAAGCCGGAGGCGAACCCGGACAAGGTCCGCCAGCAGCTGACCGAGTACGGTCTGGTCGCCGAGGAGTACGGCGGCGACACCATGTTCGTCAACGTGGCGGCCAAGCCCGGCATCGGCATCGAGGAGCTTCTCGAGGCCGTGCTGCTGACCGCCGACGCGTCGCTGGAGCTGACCGCTCCGATCGACGGGCCGGCGCAGGGTGTCGCCATCGAGGCGCACCTGGACAAGGGCCGTGGTGCGGTGGCTACCGTGCTGGTGCAGAAGGGCACGCTCCGTGCCGGCGACTCGATCGTCGCCGGTGGGGCGCACGGCCGCGTCCGCGCCATGCTGGACGAGAACGGCAAGCCGGTCGACGAGGCCGGTCCGGCGCGTCCGGTCATGGTGCTGGGTCTGACCACGGTGCCGGGTGCGGGTGACACCTTCCTGGCCGCCGAGGACGACCGGACCGTGCGGCAGATCGCCGAGCAGCGGCAGGCGCGACGGCGGGCGGCGGCATTCGCCAACTCCCGTGGCCGGGCCACCCTCGAGACGCTCATGGAGCAGCTCAAGGAGGGCGAGAAGACCTCGCTCAACCTGGTGCTCAAGGGCGACGTCTCCGGTTCCGTGGAGGCCCTCGAGGACGCGCTGTTCAACCTCGACATCCCCGAGGAGGTCCAGCTTCGGATCATCCACCGGGGCGTGGGCGCGATCACCGAGAGCGACGTCATGCTCGCGAGCGCCTCGTCCGAGGCGGTCACGATCATCGGCTTCAACGTGCGGGCCGCCAACAAGGTCCGCGAGATCGCCGACCGCGAGGGCGTGGAGATCCGGTACTACACGGTCATCTACCAGGCCATCGAGGAGATCGACGCCGCGCTCAAGGGTCTGCTCAAGCCGGAGTACGAGGAGGTCGAGCTGGGCACCGCGGAGATCCGCGACGTCTTCCGCTCGTCCAAGATCGGCAACATCTCCGGCTGTATCGTCCGGTCCGGCCTCATCCGCCGCAACGCCAAGGCGCGGCTGCTGCGGGACGGGGCGGTCGTGGCGGACAACCTCACGATCAGCTCCCTGAAGCGGTTCAAGGACGACGCGACCGAGGTCCGCGAAGGCTTCGAGTGTGGTCTGACGCTGGGCGGGTTCAACAACGTCCAGGTCGGCGACATCATCGAGACCTTCGAGATGCGGGAGAAGCCGCGCGCCTGAGCGGTGTGAACGACGGAGACGGCCGGGGCCTGCGGGTCCCGGCCGTCGCCGTTTCCGCAGGCTGCGACAATCTCGGGCGTGCTCAGGTACGCGCTGCTCCTCGCCCCCTCCGCCAACCGCGTCTACGCCGACGCCGCCGGCCGGCTCGCCCGCGCCGAGCTGACCGTGTTCGCCGGGTCGGGGGTGCTCGACGCGCCGCCGGCCGACGCCGCCGTGGAACGGATCGGCGGGGTGGAGTACCTGACCTTCGCCGCGCCGGAACCCGGCCTCGGCGCCCGCGACCTGGCCCACCTGGCCAACCTGTCGGCGGCGTACGCGCTCTTCGAGCGGGTGGGTGACGACCTGCTCCGGCCGGTGCCGCTGCACCCCCTCGCCCGGTACGACTCCGACCTCATCACCATCCCCAAGTACGCCGGCAAGACCAACGAGCAGTTCACCCGGCTGCTGCTCAACGTCACCGTGCTGGCGTCGGCCTCGGCGCCCCGGATGCTGGACGGACCGGTCGTGGTGCTCGACCCGCTCTGCGGCCGGGGAACCACCCTCAACCAGGCGCTCATGTACGGCTACGACGGCATCGGCGTGGAGCACGACGGCAAGGACGTCGACGCGTACGCGGCGTTCCTGCGTACCTGGCTGCGCCGCAAGCGGCTCAAGCACACCGCCGAGATGGTGCCGGTGCGGCGGGACCGGAAGCTCGTGGCCCGGCGGTTCGAGGCGGTGATCGCGCCGTCCCGGGACGCGCACCGGGCCGGGGCGACCCAGCGGGTGACCGTGCTGCACGCCGACACCACCCGGGCCCGCGAGGCGCTCCGGCCCCGCTGCGCCGACGTGATAGTCACCGACGCTCCGTACGGGGTGGCGCACGGCAGCCGCAGCGACGCGGGGCTCTCCCGCAGCCCGCTGGACCTGCTCGGCGCCGCCGTGCCGGTCTGGCGGGAGTTGCTGCGCCCGGGCGGGGCGCTGGGGCTGTCCTGGAACACCCACGTGGCCCCGCGGGCGGCGGCCGAGGCGGTGCTGGCCGAGGCCGGCCTGCGCGTCGTGGACGGGCCCGGCTGGCGGGACCTCGCGCACCGGGTCGACCAGGCGATCGAGCGGGACGTGCTGGTGGCGGTAGCGCCCGGGGACCAAAACGGGTGACCGGGGCGGGGCTCCTGCCGTACCGTTGCTCGCCGTGTACACCGGAACCGCGCAATTCGACCTGTTGCTCCCGGGGGATTCCCGGTCCCTGAAGGCCAAGCGGTCGTACGTCCGGCCGATCGTCGCGGCGCTCCGCCGGTTCGAGGTGTCCGCCGCCGAGGTCGGGGCGCTCGACCTGCACGGCCGGGCCCAGATCGGGGTGGCCGTGGTGGCCGCCGAGCCGGCGCACGTCCGCGAGGTGCTCGACTCCTGCGAGCGGCTGGTGGCCGCGCGCCCGGAGATCGAACTGCTGTCGGTCCGCCGTCGCCTGCACGGCGAGGAGGACTGAGCGGGCCCTCCCGGTCGGCACGGGCGGCCCCGCGCGGGGGCGGCGATCGCGCGGGTAATGTTCGGGATGTTGGGCGGTCGGACCCGGCGGCGCCCGCGCCGTCCGTCTCCGGCCGACGGCTCCCGCGACGGCTTCAGGTGGCGGCGCGGCGTCAGACGCGCCGAGCTGAGGTCGTCGTAGCGGGCCGGCGTCGGACGCGCCGGGCCGGAGCCGTCGTAGCAGGCACGAAGCCCTGGAGGTGGGGGACATGACGGATCCGGCCAAGGTACGCCGGCACGCGGAGCGCATCCGTGAACTGGTCGCGTCGGTGGTGCGGAGCCAGATCAAGGACCCCCGGCTCGGGATGATCACCATCACCGACGCCCGGATCACCGCCGATCTCCGCGACGCCACGGTCTTCTACACCGTGCTCGGCGACGCGGCGGCCCAGGCCAGCACCGCGGCGGCGCTGGAGAGCGCCAAGGGCATGCTCCGCAGCACCGTCGGCAAGGCGCTCGGGCTGCGCCACTCGCCGACCCTGACCTTCGTCCTCGACGACGTGCAGGACCAGGTCAAGCACATCGACGACCTGCTCGCGGCGGCCCGCAACGCCGACGCCGAGGTGCAGCGCCTGGCCGCCAAGGCCCAGTACGCGGGCGAGCCCCAGCCGTACCGGGTCGAGGACGAGGACACCGACGAGGTCGAGGACGCCGACACCGAGGACGACGAGCCGCGCGGCGGCGACCGCCGGTGACCGGTTCCGCCGCGGGCGGGCCGCCGGCCGGTGCCGGCCCGACCGACACCGACTGGGCGGCCGCCGTCGCGGCGGTACGCGGGCTCCCCGCCACGGCGCGGGTGCTGCTCATCTGTCACATCAACCCGGACGGCGACGCCCTGGGCAGCATGCTCGGCTTCGGGCTGGGCCTGCGCCGGCTGGGCGTACGGCAGCTCCAGGCGACCTTCCCCGGCCCGCCGGAGGTGCCCGAGCCGTTCCGCTGGCTGCCCGGGTCGGAGCTGCTCGTGGGGCAGGACGACGCGTACCCGGACCCGGACCTGGTGATCTGCTTCGACGCGGCGAGCGAGTCCCGGCTGGGCGACCTGGTCGACCGGCTGGACAAGGCGGGCACCGCGTTGGTGCTGGACCACCACGCCTCGAACACCGGGTTCGGCGGCATCCACCTCGTGGATCCGCACGCGGCGGCCACCTCGGTGGTCGCGCTCGGCCTGCTGGACCGGCTCGGGGTGGCGCTGGACGCGGAGATCGCGGCCTGCCTCTACGTGGCGCTGAGCACCGACACCGGCTCGTTCCGCTTCGAGGCCACCACGCCCGCCGTGCACGAGCTGGCGGCCCGGCTGCTGGCCACCGGGATCCGGCCGGGGGAGATCTCCCGGCGGATCTTCGACACCCGCCCCTTCGGCGCGGTCCGCCTCTTCGGTGAGGTGCTGGGCCGGGCCCGGCTGGAGCTGGCGGCCGCCGCCGGGCACGGGCTGGTCTGGACCTACGCCACCCGCGACGACCTGGCCCGGCACGACCAGCCGGCGTACGTGCTGGAGGCCCTGATCGACTCGGTGCGCTGCACCGCCGAGGCGGACGTGAGCTGCGTGGTCAAGCAGGCCGGCGACGACGAGTGGGCGGTCTCGCTGCGCAGCAAGGGCGCTGTCGACGTGAGCCGGGTGGCCACGGTGCTCGGCGGCGGCGGCCACCGGTTCGCGGCCGGGTTCACCGGGCGGGGCACTGTCGACGAGGTGGTCGAGCGCATCCGCGCCGAGCTGTCCGGCGCCCTGCTGCCCGCCTGACCCACAGCGGCTCGGGGTCGGAACCGGGGGTTACTCCGGGGCGTGCCGGTCTTCCCGCGCTCCGTGACGCTGGGGACAATCGGGTGATGGATCACCCCCGTGAGCTCACCGTCGAGGCGCCCCGGGCCTGGGACCGCCCGGTCGTCTCCGTGCCGGTGCTGATCTGCCTCTCGCTGGTCGGCGGGCAGATGCCCTCCTTCTCCGCCGCCGCCAACCTCTACACCCTGGGCACCGGCGGGGCGTTGATCTGGGTCGGTCTGAGCAACCGGGTGCCGCCCCGGCGGCCGGCGCCGACGCGGCTGCCGCCCGGCGCGCTCTGGTGGCTGCTCCCGGTCACCGTGTTCGGGGTGTTCGAGGGAGCCACGTTCGTGCTGTCGGTGGGGGACGAGTTCCCCACCTTCTCCCGGCTGGCCGACCCGCTGCTGGAGGACCACCTGGTCCGCTCGGCGGCCTGGTTCGCCTGGCTGACCGCGTTCTGGGGGCTGGTCCGCCGATGATGCGCGCGCTGGCGATCGGCGGCTTCCTGGCCGCGCTGCTGCTCTTCGCGGCCGTCGAGTGGGCCGCCCGGCGGGAGGGCTCCCGGATCCCGTCCCTGGCCGACGTCTGCGCCTTCGTGATGCGGTACGAGGTCGGCCCGGTGCCGGTGGGCCGGATCGGCCTGTTCGGGTTCTGGTGGTGGCTGGGCTGGCACTTCCTGGCCCGCTGAGGCGCGTTCTCCGGTGTCCGTATCGCGGGAACAGTGGGCAGCATCTGGAAAGTGAACGTTAATTTGGGTGGGGGCCGGCGCTTCGGCGCTGGTCATGGGCGGTGGTGCCACACCCGGTGCTCCCTCCCTCCAGGGTCAGACCGACCCGGGCTCACGCTGCCAGGGAGCCGCTCCGGTGATCCCGGACCGCTGCCGGCGCTCAGCAGACCGACGGCTTCACGTCGCGGCGCGGTGGAACGCGCCGGGCGGGAGGGGTCGGACGCCCCGTAGGGCCGCCGTGTGCCGGTGGTCCGCACCCTGGAAGGGAACTCCCATGGCGACCAAGCGCAAGCCGCAGACCGAGAACACCACCGACGAGGCGCGCGAGCAGATGCGCCGCGCTCTGCAGACCTCGATGGACACCCGTCAGTGACGGTGGCCGCCCGGCGGTGACGCCGCACCCACGACGTCACCGCCGGCTGACCCCCTCCCTCCCTCGCCCCCGCGCCGCCGCCTCGATCATGAGGTTGGCGGCGTTCGTCGTCTCCGGAGCCGCCGCCAACGTCATGATCGCCGCGGGGGGCGGCCGGGACGGTAAGTAGTGCCCGGGGTTGCGTACCTTACGGCTAGCGTGCCAGGATCGGCGGCGATGAGTCAGACTGTCGCGCCCGCCGCCCCGTCCGCCACGGCTCGGCGGATCGCCGCGCTCGCCCTGCCGGCCCTCGTGGTGCTCGCCGCCGAGCCGCTCTACGTGCTCGTCGACACCGCCGTGGTCGGGCACCTGGGCCGGGTTCCGCTCGCCGCGCTCGCCGTCGGCGGCACCGTGCTGACGCTGACCGCCTGGCTCGGCACCGTCGTCGCGTACGGCACCACGGGGCGGTCGGCCCGGCGGTTCGGCGCGGGGGACCGGGCCGCGGCCGTGGCCGAGGGCGTGCAGGCGTCCTGGCTCGCCCTGAGCGTCGGCGTGCTGGTGGCGCTCGCCATCCAGGTCGGTGGTAGCTGGCTGGCGCGTACCCTCGTGGGCGGCCCCGGCGAGGTGGCCGACGCCGCCGCGACCTGGCTGCGGATCGCGGCGCTCGGCGCGCCCGGCCTGCTGCTCGCGGCGGCCGGCAACGGCTGGTTGCGCGGCATCCAGGACACCCGGCGGCCGCTGCTCTTCGTGCTCGGCCCCAACCTGCTCTCGGCGCTGCTCTGCCCGCTGCTTGTCTACCCGGCCGGGCTCGGCCTGGCCGGGTCGGCCGTGGCCAACGCCGTCGCGCAGACCATCTCGGGTGGCCTCTTCGCGGCGGCCCTGGTCCGCGAGCGGGTCCCGCTGCGCCCCCGGCCCCGGCTCATCGGCCAGCAGCTCGCGCTCAGCCGCGACCTGCTCATCCGTGGCGTCGCATTCCAGGCCAGCTTCCTGTCGGCGACCGCCGTGGCGGCCCGGTTCGGCGCCGCCGCGGTCGGCGCGCACCAGATCGCCGTACAACTCTGGTTCTTCACCGCCCTGGTGCTCGACGCCCTGGCGATCGCCGCGCAGTCCCTGATCGGCGCGGCGCTCGGCGCCGGGGAGGCCGCCGCGGCGCGCGCCCTGGCCCGGCGGATCGCCCTGCTCGGCGGCCTCTGCGGCGTGGCGTTCGCGCTGCTCATCGCCGCCGGCGCCGGCCTGGTGCCGTCGTGGTTCAGCTCCGATCCGCAGGTACGCGAGCAGGCCATGGTGGCCTGGCCGTGGTTCGTGGCGCTCCAGCCGATCGGCGGCGTGGTGTTCGCCCTCGACGGCGTGCTGATCGGCGCGGGGGACGTCCGCTACCTGCGCAACCTCACCATCGTGGCGGCGCTCGGCGGCTTCCTGCCGGCCATCTGGCTGGCCTACGGGCTCGACCTCGGGCTGGGTGGGATCTGGGCCGGGCTGACCCTGTTCGTGGTGCTCCGGCTCGTCGCCCTGCTGCTGCGGCTGCGCTCCGGCGGCTGGGCGGTGGTCGGCGCGGTCCGCTGACGCCCCCTCCGCAACTGGAGCAGGTGGAGTCGCCGGTCAGCAGTGGGTCGGCACGGCGATCGGGTGGTCCGGGTCGTCCAGGGCCTGCGGATCCTTCGGGAGCGGCGCGTCCGGTCAGATCTCCTGTTGCCTGATCTTGTGGAAGAGGTAGAGCGTGCCCACCACCAGGACGGTGGCCACCACGGCCACCACCACGAAGGACGCGATCGCGGAGACCACCGGGTGCCGCTCGCTGAACCGGGTGCGCCCCCGCCACGCCCAGAGCCGGCGCCGTGCCGCGGCCAGCGCCGGCACGCCGTCGACGAGGTCGGAGAGGCGGCGGCCGAGGGTGCGCCGCGGCGGCTCCGGGTTCCCCCTCAGCAGGTGTCGGGAAGGTCCAGCGTCGCGGCGGGGTCGAAGACCGCGTCCAGCTCCGGGCCGTCGAAGCTGCGGGTGCCCAGGTCGAGCAGGCCCTTGTCGTACGCCGCGCAGTCGACGTTGGCGGCGTACGCGTTCGCGTCCTCGATCCAGAGCCCGGTCGAACTGCTCTCGACGTCGTCGGGATGCGGCACGCTCCAGACCACCGTGTCGTGCACGACGACCAGCGCGTCGCCCGGCACCGTGCTGGTGGTGCGGAAGGCGTACGACCAGACGAAGTTCGTGGTCACCGCCAGGATGCGGATCCCGTCGTCGTCCTTTGTGGCGCGGTAGCTGATCCGACCCCGCACCCTGGGCTGGTCCGCGGTGAGCCGGGCGCCGGGCGCCATCCGGGTGGCGTACGCGGCGAAGGTGTCGGACGCGAAGGCCTTGCGCAGGCCGCCTCGGGCGTCCCGGGCGAACTGCCGGACCAGCGGCTCGGGGTCGTCGCCGGTCATGAACTGGCGGTCCAGCCGCGCGGTCACCAGGACCTTCCGGACCTTCGCCAGTGCGGCCGCCACCTGCTTCTCGGTGAACGGGCCGGTCCGTTTCGCGGCCGGCAGGACGATCCCCGCCTCCCCCTGGAGGAAAGCGGCGGCCGGGGTGCCGTCGAAGGGGTCGGCGGCCCGGGGTGGCGCGGCGGACGTGGCGGCCGGCGCGGCCGACGTGGGGGACGGTGCGCCGGACGGCGGGCCGAACGTCGGGAACACCACCGGCCGCCCGCGCGCGGACGGCATCGACACCAGGACGGCCCCGCCGACCACCCCGACGAAGGCGAGCAGCAGCAGTGCCGTGACGCCGGTCAGCAGGGAACCGGAGTTCCGCCAGCCCCGCCGGCCGCCGTCGCGGCCCGGACCGGCCCCGCCGGGCGGACCGGCCGCGCCAGGCGGACCGAAGGCGCCGGGTGGGGGGCGGCGCGGCCACTCCGGCGCCGCCGCCGGCGGTCCGGGCCGCTGGGCGGGCGTGGGGTGGCGCGGTGGTGCGGAGTCCGGCCGGTCGTCGGTCATCGCGGCCTCCGGTCAGGAGTGGGCGAGATGTCAGTGAGTGTCCCACCTTGTCGCCCGACGCGGTAGCCCCCGACTCCCTCCTCAGCAGGGCTGGAACGAATCGGTGCAGTGCTCCCCGGGTGAGCTCAGCAGGTGTCCGGGATGTCGAGGGTGCGGTCGGGGTCGAAGACGGCGTCCGGGTCCGGGTCCTCCGGTCCGCCGTAGGTGGGGCTGCCGACGTCCAGCAGGCCCTTGTCGAAGGCCGCGCAGTCGATGTTGGAGCCGTACGAGTCGGCCTTCTCGATCCAGAGCCCGTTGGAGCCGCTCCGCACGTCGCCGCTGTGCGGCACGCTCCAGACGACCGTGTCGTGCACCACTACCACCCCGTCGCCGGGCACCCCGCCGGCGGTGTGGAAGGCGTACGCCCAGACGAAGTTGCTGGTGATCTCGAGGATGCGGATGCCCCCGGCGTCCTTCGTGGCCCGGTAGCTGATCCGCCCCTTCACCCGAGGCGGGTCCGCGGTGATCCGCGCGCCGGGCGCCAGCCGGGTGGCGTAGGTGGCGAAGACGTCGGAGGCGAAGTCCTTGCGCAGGTCGGCTCGCGCGTCCGGCGCGAACTGCCGCAGCAGCCGGTCCGGATCCTTCGAGGTGATGAACGTCCGGTCCAGCCGTGCGGTCACCAGTGCCTTGCGGACCTTGGCCAGCGCGGCGGCCACCTGCTTCTCCGTGAACGGCCCGGTCCGCTTCGCTGCGGGCAGGGCGATCCCCGCCGCCCCCTCCGGGAAGTCGGCGGCCGGGGTGCCGTCGAAGGCGCCGGCGGCCGGGGGCGGCGACGCCGACGAGACGGCCTGCTCGCCGACCGGCTGGCTGATCGTCGGGTACGCCGCCGGCCCGTCCGCCCAGCGCTGGACGCCCAGGTAGCCGCCCGTGGCGACGAGCCCGAAGAAGACGAGCGCCAGCAGGGCCGCCACGCCGCCGAGCAGCTTGCCCGAGTGGTCGGCCAGCCAGATGCGGAACCGGTCGGAGCGGTCGGGCTCGGCCGCCGTGGCCGGCTGGCGGAGCCAGTCGGGGACCGTCCCCAGCCCGTCGCCGGGCGGGTACGGCTGGTCGGGACGGTGGGGTTCGACGGTCGGGGGGTGCTCGGTCATCTCGGTTCCCAGCGGTTCATGTCGTCGCTGCTCGTCGTGCTCGCGGGCACGAGTGCGGCGAGGGGCTCACGATCTTGACATCCGGCTCGATCAGGGCGGTATCCCCCGCAGGGCCGATCGCGGCCGTCTGGCAGGCTTTGCGGTCGTGAGCACAGACGGTCTGATCGTTGTCGACAAGCCCGGCGGCATGACGTCGCACGACGTGGTGGCCCGGATCCGGCGGCTGGCCCGGACCCGACGGGTGGGGCACGGCGGCACGCTGGACCCGATGGCCACCGGCGTGCTGGTGATCGGGGTGGGCCGGGCCACCCGGCTGCTCACCTACGTGATCGGCGCCGGCAAGAGCTACACCGCCACGATCCGGCTGGGCCAGGCGACGGTGACCGACGACGCCGAGGGCGACGTCATCGCCAGCACCCCGGCCGGGGCGGTCACCGACGAGGCGGTCCGCACCGCGCTCGCCGCGCTCACCGGCGAGATCGACCAGGTGCCCAGCGCGGTCAGCGCCATCAAGATCGACGGGCAGCGGGCGTACAAGCGGGTGCGCGAGGGCGAGAGCGTCGAGCTGCCGGCCCGGCGGGTCACCATCTCCCGGCTGGACGTGCTGGCGATCCGCCGGGACACCCCGGACGTGGTGGACGTGGACGTGGACGTGACCTGCTCGTCCGGGACGTACATCCGGGCCATCGCCCGGGACGCGGGCCTGGCCCTCGGGGTCGGCGGCCACCTCACCGCGCTGCGCCGCACCGCGGTCGGCGGGTTCACCCTGGCCGAGGCGGCCACCCTCGACACGCTGGAGCAGCGCGCGCCCGACGTGGTGAACCTGCCGCTGGACACGGCCGCCGGCCGGTTCTTCCCGCGCCGGGACGCCACGCCGGAGGAGGCCAGGGTGCTGTCCCACGGCGGGCCCCTGGACCCGGCCGGCATCGCCGGGCCGTACGCGGTCTTCGGCCCGGACGGCGGGCTGATCGCTATCGTCAGCGAGCGGGACGGCCGGGCCCGCGCGGAGATCGTGCTGGCCCCCGCCTGACGGCGTGGGCGGACAGGGGAGGAGCGGCATGCAGCGGTGGCGGGGGTACGAGGCGGCGCCCGGCGGCTGGGGGCGTTCGGTGGTCACCATCGGCGTCTTCGACGGGGTGCACAAGGGCCACCAGGCCACCATCGGCCACGCCGTGGCGCGCGCCCGCGAGCTGGGTGTCAAGTCGGTGGTGGTGACGTTCGACCCGCACCCGGCCGAGGTGGTGCGTCCCGGCTCGCACCCGGCCGTGCTCACCGAGCCGGCCCGCAAGGCGGAGCTGATCGAGGCGCTCGGCGCCGACGTGCTCTGCGTGGTGCCGTTCACCCCGGAGTTCTCCCGGCTGCCGGCCGAGGCGTTCGTGCACGACATCCTGGTCGAGCACCTGCACGCCGCGCTGGTGGTGGTCGGCGACAACTTCCGGTTCGGGCACCGGGCGGCCGGCGACGTGGCGCTGCTGGAGCGGCTGGGCCGCACCTTCGGCTTCGGCGTGGAGGGCGCCCCGCTGGTCGCCGAGGCGGGCACGGTCTTCTCCTCCACGTACATCCGTTCGTGCGTCGACGCGGGCGACGTGGCCGCGGCGGCCGCCGCCCTGGGCCGCCCGCACCGGGTGGAGGGCGTGGTGGTCCGGGGCGACCAGCGCGGGCGTGAGCTGGGCTATCCGACCGCCAACCTGCTGACCCACAGGTACGCGGCGGTCCCCGCCGACGGGGTGTACGCGGCCCGGCTGGTGCGCCGCGGTGGGGAGCCCCTGGCGGCGGCGGTCTCCATCGGCACCAACCCGACCTTCTCCGGGCGGGAGCGCCGGGTGGAGGCGTACGCGCTGGACTTCACCGGCGACCTGTACGGCGAGCGGCTGGCCCTGGACTTCGTGGCGCACCTGCGGGAACAACGGACGTACGACGCGATCGAACCGTTGGTGGCCCAGATCGCCGAGGACGTGGAGCGGACCCGCCGGGCGGTCGGCTGAGCGCTTCGTGGCCCTTCACCGGGCGCTTCCCCGCCGGGCTGGTAGTCTTGCGGTGACGTCGGCTGACCGACGTGGGGCCTCGCGTGCCTGCACGACGCCGCGGGTGCGAGGAACCGGTCCGTTTCCCGGTCGCTCCGACCGATCCGACGGACCTCATCGAACGTTCCACGAAACAGGGAGAACATGGCGCTCGACCAGGAAGCCAAGGCCAAGATCCGCGCGGAGTACGCGACCGCCGAGGGCGACACCGGTTCGCCGGAGGTGCAGGTCGCGGTCCTCACCAAGCGGATCGCCGAGCTCACCGAGCACCTGAAGGTGCACAAGCACGACCACCACAGCCGCCGTGGGCTGCTGCTGCTGGTCGGCCGTCGCCGTCGGCTGCTCAACTACGTCCAGAAGAAGGACATCAACCGCTACCGGTCGCTCATCGAGCGGCTCGGTCTGCGCCGATGACGTGACGGGGGAGTGGCCGGTCGGCCGCTCCCCCGTTCCGGTACCACCGAAGAACCCGGCCGCGCGACAACCCGAGAGGGAGCCGGTCAGCACCGGTCTCCGGTAGTGGCCCCCGGAATCCCGGCATGATGCCGGCCACCCGGGCGCTTCGATCGAAGACCGGCCGCCTGAGCAGTTCCCCGTGTCGTGGGCCGACGACGCGAAGGAGCACCACAGCACATGACCGAGACCAACCTCGGCACCGAATCCCGCACCGCCGTGATCGACAACGGGTCGTTCGGCACCCGTGAGATCACCTTCTCCACCGGCCGACTGGCCCGCCAGGCCGCCGGTTCCGTCATCGCCCAGCTCGGCGAGACGGTCGTCCTCTCCGCCACCACCGCCGGCAAGCAGCCCCGGGAGCAGTTCGACTTCTTCCCGCTGACCGTCGACGTCGAGGAGCGGATGTACGCCGCGGGCCGCATCCCCGGCTCGTTCTTCCGCCGCGAGGGCCGGCCCAGCGAGGACGCCATCCTCACCTGCCGGCTGATCGACCGGCCGCTGCGCCCGTCGTTCGTCAAGGGCCTGCGCAACGAGGTCCAGGTCGTCGAGACCGTGCTGGCCCTCGACCCGCAGCACCCGTACGACGTGGTGGCGATCAACGCCGCCTCCATGTCCACCAAGCTCTCCGGCCTGCCGTTCTCCGGCCCGATCGGCGCGACCCGGGTCGCGCACGTCGACGGCCAGTGGGTCGCCTTCCCGACCCTGGAGGAGCTGGCCCGCGCCACCTTCGACATGGTCGTGGCCGGCCGGGCGCTGCCCGACGGCGACGTCGCGATCATGATGGTCGAGGCCGAGGCGACGCCGCACGCCGTGGCCCTGATCGCCGACGGCGCCACCGCCCCGACCGAGGAGATCGTGGCCAGCGGCCTGGAGGCCGCCAAGCCGGCGATCCGCGAGCTGTGCCGCGCGCAGAGCGAGCTGGCCGAGGTGGCCGCCAAGCCGGTCGCCGAGTTCCCGGTCTTCCTGGACTACCAGGACGACGCCTACGAGGCGGTGGCCGACGTGGCCCGCGCCGAGGTGGCCGAGGCCCTCAAGATCGCCGGCAAGGCGGACCGCGAGGAGGCCCTGGACCGGGTCAAGGCCAAGGTCGCCGAGGAGCTCGGCGGTCGCTTCGAGGGCCGCGAGAAGGAGCTGTCCGCCGCCTTCCGGTCGCTGACCAAGTCCGAGGTCCGCAACCGCGTGCTGCGCGAGCAGGTCCGCATCGACGGCCGCGGCCCGCGCGACATCCGCCCGCTGACCGCCGAGGTCGGCGTGCTGCCGCGGGTGCACGGCTCGGCGCTGTTCGAGCGGGGCGAGACCCAGATCCTGGGCGTCACCACGCTGAACATGCTGCGCATGGAGCAGATGGTGGACACCCTGTCCCCCGAGAACCGCAAGCGCTACATGCACAACTACAACTTCCCGCCGTACTCGACCGGTGAGACCGGCCGGGTCGGCTCGCCGAAGCGGCGCGAGATCGGCCACGGCGCGCTGGCCGAGCGGGCGCTCATCCCGGTGCTGCCGTCGCGCGAGGAGTTCCCGTACGCGATCCGGCAGGTCTCCGAGGCCCTCGGCTCCAACGGCTCCACCTCGATGGGCTCGGTCTGCGCCTCGACGCTGGGCCTGCTCTCGGCCGGTGTGCCGCTGAAGGCGCCGGTCGCCGGCATCGCCATGGGCCTCATCTCCGACGAGGTCGACGGCAAGACCCAGTACGTGACGCTCACCGACATCCTCGGCGCCGAGGACGCGTTCGGCGACATGGACTTCAAGGTCGCCGGCACCCGGGACTTCGTCACCGCGCTGCAGCTCGACACCAAGCTCGACGGCATCCCGTCGGACGTGCTGGCCGCCGCGCTCCAGCAGGCGAACGAGGCCCGGCAGACGATCCTCGACGTGATGCAGCGGGCCATCGAGGCGCCGGCCGAGATGTCGGACTACGCCCCGCGGGTCACCACCGTGAAGATCCCGGTCGACAAGATCGGCATGGTGATCGGCCCGAAGGGCCAGACCATCAACGCCATCCAGGACGAGACCGGCGCCGAGATCTCCATCGAGGACGACGGCACCATCTACGTCGGCGCGACCAACGGCCCGTCGGCCCAGGCCGCGGTCGAGCGGATCAACGCGATCGCCAACCCGACGCTGCCGAAGGTCGGCGACCGGTTCCTCGGCACCGTGGTGAAGACCGCCGCGTTCGGCGCCTTCATCTCGCTGCTCCCGGGCCGCGACGGCCTGCTGCACATCTCCAAGGTGGGCGACGGCAAGCGGGTCGAGAAGGTCGAGGACTTCCTCAACGTCGGCGACAAGGTCGAGGTCGAGATCGCCGACATCGACCAGCGCGGCAAGATCTACCTGGACAAGGTCCGCCCGGAGGGCGCCGAGGCGCCGGCCGCCGAGGAGGCCGCCGCCGGCGAGCGTCCGGCCGGCCGGGACCGCGGCGGCGACCGTGGCCCGCGGGACCGCGGCGACCGTGAGCGTGGCGGCGAGCGCGGTGGCCGGGGCCCGGAGCGTGGCGAGGGCGGCGGCGAGGGCGGCGGCGACGGCCGTCCGCGGCGCCGGACCCGGCACAGCTGATCCATCGACCGGCCGGGTGACGCCCACGGCGTCACCCGGCCGGCTTCGTTCGTCACCCCCGCACCACCCACCCCTCGTCGAACTGAGAGCAGGTTCCTCGTGAGTCGGACCCGGCGTTCGTCCTCCCCGGCGGCTCGACGGGGGGTGACGTCGTCCGGGATCGCGCGCCCCGCGGGCGGAGCCGCCCGGGCGGTCACCCGCACGCTCAGCGACGACCCGCTGGGCGGCACCGTCCGCCGGACCGTGCTCCCCAGCGGCCTGCGGGTGCTCACCGAGGCGATCCCGGCCATGCGCAGCGTCTCGTTCGGCATCTGGGTGGCGGTCGGCTCGCGCGACGAGACCGGGCCGCAGGCCGGCGCCGCACACTTCCTGGAGCACCTGCTGTTCAAGGGCACCAACAAGCGCGGCGCGCTGGAGATCTCCTCGGAGATCGAGGCGGTGGGCGGCGAGACCAACGCCTTCACCACCAAGGAATACACCTGCTACTACGCGCGGGTCCTCGACGAGGACCTGCCGCTGGCCATCGACGTCATGTGCGACCTGGTCGCCGACTCGGTGCTCGCCGCCCCCGACGTGGAGACCGAGCGGGGCGTCATCCTCGAAGAGATCGCCATGCACGACGACGAGCCCGGCGACGAGGTGCACGACCTCTTCGCCCGCGCCGTCTACGGCGACCACCCCCTCGGCCGGCTGATCTCCGGCACCGAGGAGACGGTCACCCCGATGACGCGGCGGCAGATCCAGAGCTTCTACCGCCGCCGCTACACCGCGCCGCAGATCGTCATCGCCGCCGCCGGCAACCTCGACCACGCCGCCGTGGTCAAGCTGGTCCGGCAGGCGCTGCGCGGCACCCCGCTGGACACCGACCCGGCCGCGCCGGCCCCGCACCGGTCGGCCACCCCGGCGGTACGCACCAGGCCGGCCGCCACCGTGGTCGAGCCGAAGGAGACCGAGCAGGCGCACGTCATCCTCGGCTGCCCCGGCATCGACCGCCTCGACGAGCGCCGCTTCGCCCTCGGCGTGCTCAACAACGTGCTCGGCGGCGGCATGTCCAGCCGGCTGTTCCAGGAGATCCGCGAGCAGCGCGGCCTGGCCTACTCGGTCTACTCCTACGCCAGCCAGTACGCCGACAGCGGCCTCTTCGCCGTCTACGCCGGCTGCGCGCCCGGCAAGGTGGACGAGGTGCTGGACCTGACCCGGGCCGAGCTGGCCCGGGTGGCCGCCACGGGGATCACCGAGGCCGAGCTGGCCCGGGGCAAGGGGATGAGCAAGGGCTCCTTCGTCCTCGGCCTGGAGGACACCGGCTCCCGGATGAGCCGGCTGGCCAAGGGCGAGCTGCTCTACGGCAACCTCATGCCCGTCGACGAGCTGCTGGCCCGGGTCGACGCGGTGACCCTGGACGACGTCAACGCCCTCGCCGCCGACCTGCTCGGCCGGCCGATGTCCCTCGCCGTGGTGGGCCCGTTCGACGAGTCCGCCTTCGCCGCGCGCTGACCGTCCCGCTTCCCGGTCCGTCGGGGTGGCCCCGTCCCGATTGGGATAGGTTGTGCCCCGTGACTGACGAGCAGGAGAAGAACCCGGCCGAGGCGGTCCGGGTCGGCGTGCTGGGCGCCCGCGGCCGGATGGGCATGGAGGTCTGCAAGGCCGTCGACTCGGCCGGCGACCTGGACCTGGTGGCGACGATCGACCAGGGCGACGACCGCTCCGCCGTCGCCGGCGCCGAGGTGGTCGTCGACTTCACCACCCCCGACGTCGTCATGGACAACCTTCAGTGGTGCATCGACCAGGGCATCCACGCGGTGGTCGGCACCACCGGCTTCACCGAGCAGCGGCTCGACCAGGTGCGCGGCTGGCTGGCCGGCCGGCCCGGCGTCGGCGTGGTGATCGCCCCCAACTTCGGCATCGGCGCGGTGCTGATGATGCAGTTCGCCGCCCGCGCGGCCCGGCACTTCGAGTCCGTCGAGATCATCGAGCAGCACCACCCGCGCAAGCTGGACGCGCCCAGCGGCACCGCCACCCACACGGCCCGGCTCGTCGCCCAGGCCCGCGCCGAGGCCGGCCTCGGCCCCACGCCGGACGCCACCAGGGACGAGGTGCCCGGCGCCCGCGGCGCCGAGGTCGACGGGGTACGCGTGCACGCCGTCCGCGCCGCCGGCCTGGTCGCCCACCAGGAGGTGCTGTTCGGCACCACGGGCGAGACGCTGACCATCCGGCACGACTCGTACGACCGGGCGTCGTTCATGCCCGGCGTGCTGCTGGCGGTGCGCGAGGTGCGCCGCCGGCCGGGCCTCACCGTCGGCCTGGACGCCCTGCTCGACTGACCCTCTCCGGAGGCGGGCGTCCGCCCCGCCGCGTCGGCCCTGCCGAGCGGCCGTGCGTGAGAGCGACGGCTTCCGCCGCTGCTGTGCGTGAGGGCGACGGCTTCCGCCGCTGCCGTCCGTGAGGGCGACGGCTTCCCGCCGGGTCGGCCGTAGCTGTCGGCGGCCGGCCGCGCGCAGGTGCGCAACGGCGATCAAGCGGCACTGCCGCCGGCGGGTGCAGGCTGTCCACATGACCACGACGGACGGACTCACCGGCCTCCTCGACGTGATCCAGGTCGCACTGGACGATCCGGAAGCCGGCCCCGCCGGTCTGGCCGCCCGGGCCCACCTGTCCCGGTTCCACTTCGACCGGCTGGTCGCCGCGGCCACCGGGGAACCGCCGGGCGCGCTGCGCCGCCGGCTGCTCCTGGAACGCGCGGCGCACCGGCTCATCACCAGCGACCGGACCGTCCTCGACATCGCCGTCGAGGCCGGGTACGGCTCGCACGAGGCGTTCACCCGCGCCTTCCAGCGGTCGTACGGCATCCCGCCGACCGCGGTCCGGCGGCGCCCGCCGCTGACCTTCCGCGAGCTGGAGCTGCCCTGCCCCAGCGGCGTCCACTTCCAACCGCCCGGTGGCCTGCGGCTGCCGGCGGCACGTCAGGAGACTCCCATGAACGTTCTCCAGCACCTGGTCGACCACCACGTCGAGACCCTCACCGCGATCATCGACCGCGCGGGCACCCTCGACGACACCGTGCTCGACCGGCCCGTCACCGTGTCCGTGGAGACCATCGACGAGCAGCCGACGCTCCGCTCGCTGATCAACGCCATGGTCACCCAGGAGGAGCACTGGCTCTCGGCGCTGCGGGGCGGGGAGTGGCCCGACGAGAGCGACCGGTCGGTGTCCGGGCTGGCCGCGCGGCACGCGGTCGCCGGCCGGGACTGGCGGGCCTTCGTGGCCCGGACGCTGGCCGCCGGCACGCTGGCGGACACCTTCGTCGACACCACCTGCACGCCCCCGACCACCCACACGCTGGGCGGCACCATCGGTCATGTGATCACCTTCGCCGCCGTGCGCCGCACCCTGGCCATCGGCGCCCTGCACAGCGCCGGCATCACCGACCTCGGCGCCGGCGACCCCCGCCCCTACCTCGACGCGGCCGCGACCGCCTGACCACCACGGCCAGGGTCGACCGACCCCGGTTCGCCGAGGTGGCGGTGTCCGGCGCCCGCCGACACCGCCACCTCGGCGAGCTGGAGTCGATCAGGGGGCCGTGCGGCCGGCCCTTGGGCACGGCTCGGGCCGGCGGTCCGGCGCGGCTCGGGCCGGCGGTCCGGCGCGGCTCGGGCCGGCGGTCCGGCGACCTTCCCGGGCCGGGTGCCGTGTGCCGGTGCGGGGTGGCGCCTGCGGCGAAAGCGATGGCCGGGTGGGCGGGCCGGCCCTAGGCTGACCGCCGTGATCGATTCCGGGCAGTGTGACCGCGCCGGCCGACGGGTGACCCTGCGGCCGGTGGACGACGACAACTGGCGGGCGGTGGCCGACATCGCGCCCCGCGACGACCAGCGGACCTTCGTGCCGGCGCTGGCCGCCCGCTACCTGGTGCTGACCATGCGGTCGGACGTCTGGACCTCACTCGCCGTCCACGCCGACGAGACGGTGGTCGGCCACGTCATGTGGGGTGTGGACGACGACGGCTCCCGCTGGATCGGCGGCATGGTCATCGACGCCGCCGAGCAGGACCGAGGCGTGGGCCGCGCCGCGGTGAAGACCCTGACGGACTGGCTGGCGAAGGCCGGCCAGCCGATCCGCCTCAGCTACCACCCCGACAACACCTCCGCAGCAGCCCTGTACACCTCCCTGGGCTTCCACCCCACCGGAGCCATGGAAGACGACGAACTCATCGCCGAACTCACCCCCGCCCCACCCCGCTGATCATGAAGTTGTTGTCACCGCGCACGGCGTGTCGTGACAACAACTTCATGATCACCCGCTCGGGAGGGCGGGTCAGGTGGGGGAGTGGGTGGGGGTGGTGGGGCGGCGGGGGGTCGGGATGGTGAGGGAGCCGGGGAGGCCGGTCAGGGTTGGGTGGCCTGAGTGGTCGACCGTGACGTTCACCGGGGTGTCGGCGATGCGTAGGCCGTTCACCGCGAGCGCGCCCAGTTCTTCGCCGGCCAGGGGGCGGAGGTCGACTCGGCCGGCGGGCACGTCGGGGTAGACGCCGAGGGCGGCCTGGAGGAGGAGCACCGCGGACGCCGCCGACCAGGCCTGCGGGTGGCACGCCGCCGGGTACGGCACCGGTCGGCCGAGCGTCGACCGGTCGTCCCCGCCGTACAGCTCGGGGAGGCGGTAGTCGAACGCCTCGGCGGCCGCCAGCAGGCCGTCGGCGAGCCGTAGCGCGGCCTCGCGGTGACCGGCCCGGGCCAGCCCGCCGAGCACGATGGCGGTGTCGTGCGCCCAGATCGACCCGCAGTGGTAGGACAGCGGGCTGAACCCGGCGTCGTCGGTGGACATGGTGCGCAGCCCGAAGCCGCCCGCCATGGCCTCGGTCGAGAGCAGGGCGGCGACCTGCGCCGACTCGGCGTCGGAGAGCAGCCCGGTGCCGAGCAGGTGGCCGATGTTGCTGGTCAGCGAGTCCACCGGGCGCTTCTCCCGGTCGAGCGCCAGGGCGGGCTGGGGGCCGTACGGGCCGTCGACCCAGAACGCGCCGCGGAACCGGGTGGCGAGCCGGTCGGCGTAGGAGCGCCAGCGGTCGGCGCCGGGGCGGCCGAAGGCGTCGAGCAGGTCGGCGCCGTTGACCGCCGCCTGGTACGCGTACCCCTGCACCTCGGCCAGCACGATGGGCGGCGCGGCCAGGCGGCCGTCCCGGAAGCGCACGGCGTCGCCGGAGTCCTTCCACCCCTGGTTGGCGAGGCCGTGGCCGGTGGTGTCGATGTACTCGACGAAGCCGTCGCCGTCGGCGTCGGCGTGCTCGCCGAGCCAGCCGAGCGCCGCCTCCAGGTGGGGGAGCAGGGGCTCGACCTGGTCGGCGGGGAGTCCCCAGCGCCAGGCGTCGTGCAGCAGCCCGATCCAGAGCATCGTGGCGTCGACGGTGCCGTAGTACGCGGGCGGCAGCCGCAGCCCCTCGTCCAGGGTGAACTCGTGCCGGCGCAGCTCGTGCAGGATCTTGCCGGGTGCCTCGCCGGTGGCCGGGTCGACCCGGGCGCCCTGCCGGCGGGCCAGCACGCGCAGCGTGCCGGCGGCCAGGTCGGTGCCGAGCGGCAGCATCATCCGGGCGGCCCAGAGGCTGTCGCGGCCGAAGAGGGTGAGGAACCAGGGCACTCCGGCGCCGAGGAAGACGTCCTCGGGGTGGGCGGGCTCGGCCAGCCGCAGCCCGCGCAGGTCGGCCAGGGAGCGGTCGAGGAGCCGGACCAGGCGGCGGTCGTCGGCGCGTACCGCCGGCTCGGACCAGCCGGGGCCGGGTGGGGCGGCGGTCACCACGGCCTTCGGGTCGGTGACGGCGAGCCGCCAGCGCAGGGTCGCCGACTCGCCGGGGGCGAGCGTGACGGGCCAGCTCAGCCGGGGTGCGGTGGCACGGTCTCCGGTGGCGTCCACGGTGGCCGCCTCGCCGGTAACGGTCACGGTGAGCCCCTCGGCGGCCCACTGGACCCGGCCCGGCTCGCCGGCCTTGGCCTCCAGCGGCGTGCCGCTGCCGCCGGACTTGACCAGCTCGATCGGGGCGAGGTCGCAGCCGAGGTCGACGCTGACCGTGGACCGGACCGGGCCGGTGGCGGTGGACGACACGACGAGGTCCTCGGTGAGGCCGTGCGGTCCGGCCTGCCGGGTGCGCTCGACCCGCACGGTCGGGTCGGGGGTGGGGTCGCCGAGCCAGCGGGCCAGGGCCACGAAGCGGGCGCCGTGCGGGCCGGCGGGCCCCCGGGTCAGCGGCTCCGGCTCCCGCTCGTCGAGGCGCAGTTCGGCGCGGGAGAGCACCCGGGCGTCGGCGTGGAAGGCGCCCTGGACGCCGTGCGGCCGGATCTGGCCCGCCGCGTCGCCCAGCGCGCTGGTGGGGGCGTGCACCACGCCGACCAGGTCGTGCAGCAGCGGTTGCAGGTGGCGTTCGGACAAGGGAACTCCCGGTGCTGATCGGTGGCCCGGGCCATCTCTTGACAGATGGCTCCGGCCGGTGCAAAGTGCGAAACATTCCAGAAACTTTGAACGATCTAATCCTGCCGCATCGGAGTTGGATCGTTCAAGGCGGCGAGAGGGATTTCGTGGCTGAAAAGGTGACCATCGCGACGGTGGCCCGGCACGCCCAGGTGAGCCGGCAGACGGTGTCCAACGTGCTCAACGCCCCGCACATCGTCCGCGAGGAGACCCGGCAGCGGGTCCAGGAGGCGATCACGGCGCTCGGCTACCGCGCCAACCAGGCCGCCCGGCAGATGCGGACCGGCCGGTCCCGCCTCATCGCGGTCCGCATCGAACCCACCCGGGACGGGATCAACGGCTCGGTGCTCGACCGGTTCCTGCACGGCCTCACCGAGACCGCCGACGCCGCCGGCTACCGGGTCCTGCTGTACACGGCCCGCGACGACGACCAGGAGATCACCACCTACGACGACCTGCTCGGCGCGTACGACCTGGACGCGTTCGTGCTCACCGGCACCAAGCACGGCGACCCGCGCACCGCGTGGCTGGCCGAGCGCGAGGTGCCCTTCGTGACCTTCGGCCGGCCCTGGGACGCCCTCGACGGGCACCCCTGGGTCGACGTCGACGGCGCCGCCGGCACCGCCCAGGTCACCCGGCACCTGCTCGACGCCGGCCACCGCCGGATCGCCTTCCTCGGCTGGCCGACCGGCTCCGGCGTCGGCGACGACAGGTGCGCCGGCTGGCGTACCACGATGACGGCGGCCGGCCTCGACGTGGCCGGCCTGCGCCGGGAGACCGAGGACGGCATCGCCGAGGGTGAGCGGGAGCTACGCGACCTGCTCGCCCGCGACGCGCCGCCGACCGCGGTGGTGTGTGCCAGCGACTCGCTCGCCCTCGGCGCGCTCCAGGCGGCGCGCGGCGCCGCGGCGCCGGTCGCCGTCGTCGGCTTCGACGACACCCCGGTGGCCGCCGCGGTCGGGCTGAGCAGCGTCAGCCAGCCGCTCTCCGCGGCCGCCGCCCGCTGCGTCGACCTGCTCACCGGCCTGCTCGACGGCCAGCCCACCGACCCCCACGTGCTGCTCACTCCCGCGCTGGTGCTCCGGCACACGGCGTGACCACATCCCCCACCAGGAGAGTCAGATGACACCTCGCACCCTCACCCGGGCGGCGGTGGCCGGCTTCGCCGCCGTCGCCCTGTTCGGTTCTGCCGCGTGCGGCAGCGGCTTCGACGACTCCGCGAACGACACCAAGCAGTCCGGCGGCCCGGCCAGCCTCCAGATCCTGATCGGCTCCTCTGGCGAGGCCGAGACCAAGGCGGTGCAGGACGCCGCCGCCAGGTGGGCCTCGTCCAGCGGCAACACCGCCACCGTCACCCCGGCCCAGGACCTCACCCAGCAGCTCGGGCAGGCCCTCGCCGGCGGCACCCCGCCGGACGTCTTCTACGTCGACGCGAGCCGCTTCGCCGACTACGCCAGCGTGGGCGCGCTGGAGCCGTACGGCGACAAGATCAGCAACAAGGACGACTTCTACGAGAGCCTGCGCACCACCTTCACCTACGACGGCAAGCTCTACTGCGCGCCGAAGGACTTCTCCACCCTCGCCCTGGAGATCAACACCGACCTCTGGGCGAAGGCCGGCCTGACCGACGCCGACGTGCCGACCACCTGGGACCAGCTCACCGCGGTCAGCGAGAAGATCAAGGCGAAGAAGATGGTGGCGCTCGCCCTCGGCGACACCCGCGACCGGATCGGCGCCTTCATGGTGCAGAACGGCGGGTGGCTCATGAGCAAGGACGGCAAGCAGCCCACCGCCGACACCCCGGAGAACCTCCAGGCCCTCCAGTACGTGAAGTCGCTGCTCACCAACGGCTACGCGAAGTTCCCGAAGCAGCTCGACGCCGGCTGGTCCGGGGAGGCGTTCGGCAAGGGCAAGGCCGTCATGACCATCGAGGGCAACTGGATCAAGGGCGCCCTCCAGAACGACTTCCCGAACGTGAAGTACAAGGTCGTGCCGCTGCCGGCCGGCCCGAAGGGGCAGGGCACCCTCTCCTTCACCCAGTGCTGGGGCGTCGCCGCCAAGTCGAAGTTCAAGGACCAGGCGATCAAGTTCGTCGAGGCGATGACCGCGGGCGACCAGCAGATGACCTTCGCCAAGGCGTTCGGCGTGATGCCGTCCCGGCAGTCCGTCCGCGACCAGTACACCGGCGCCTTCCCGGCGGACAAGCCGTTCATCGACGGCGCCGCGTACGCCCAGGGCCCGGTGAACGCCCCGAAGATGGACAGCGTCCTGCGCGACCTGGAAGCCGGCCTCCAGGGGCTCGCCACCGGTGACCCGAAGACGATCCTGGCCAACTTCGACAAGAACGCCAAGGCGGCGCTCGGCGGCTGAGCGGTGGCGGAGGGGTCCGGACCGGGCCCCTCCGCGCCTGCTCGCACGGACAAGGAGGGAGGGACGAGATGGCAACCGAAGCGCTGCGCGCCCCGGCGACCACGCCGGCGAAGCCGCGCCGCCGTCGCGGCGGCGGCATCCGCGGCAACGAGAACATCGCGGGCTGGCTCTTCGTCGCGCCGGTCATCGTGATCCTCGGGCTCTTCCTGCTGCTGCCGATCCTCATGGCGCTGTGGGTGAGCCTCACCGACTGGAACGGCCAGGGCAGCCCGTTCACCGCCGACGTGCCGTTCGTGGGCGGCGACAACTACACCCGGCTGTTCGCCGAGGACGGGCTGGACCGCCGCGACTTCATGACCAGCATCCGCAACAACATGTACTACGTGGGCATCGTGGTGCCGGTGCAGACCGTGCTCGCCCTCGGCCTCGCCCTCGTGGTCAACAACCGGCTGCTCAAGGGGAAGGGCTTCTTCCGCAGCGCCTTCTACTTCCCCTCGGTCACCAGCTCCGTGGCGATCAGCGTCGTGTTCCTGTTCCTGTTCGCCAACTCCGGCGCGGTCAACAAGCTCCTCGGCCTCCTCGGCGTCGACGGGCCGGAGTGGTTCGCCGACTCGCGCGGCGTGCTGCACCTGCTGTTCGGCGCCGTCGGCGTGGACACCCCACCCGGCGCGCTCACCTCCGGCGGCCCGTTCGGCCTGACCTGGTGGGACTGGCTCGCCGGGCCGAGCGTGGCCATGGTCTCGATCATCTGCCTGGTCATCTGGACCACGTCGGGCACGTTCATGCTGATGTTCCTGGCCGCGTTGCAGAACGTCCCGGTGGCCCTCGACGAGGCCAGCACCCTCGACGGTGCGACCCGCTGGCAGCGCTTCCGCCACGTCACCCTGCCGCTGATCAAGCCGACCACCTTCCTGGTGCTCACCCTCGGCCTGATCGGCTCCTGGCAGGTCTTCGACCAGGTGTACGTGATGAGCCAGGGCGACCCGGCCAAGACCACGCTCACGCCGGCGTACCTGTCGTACCGGACCGCCTTCCGGGACTTCGACTACGGCTCCGGCGCGGCCATCTCGTTCGTGCTGTTCCTGATCATCATCCTGCTGACAGTGCTCCAACGCCGGGTGATGGCCGACCGGGACGAGCCCCGGCGGGCCCGGTGGTGGCGGCGACGCGTACCGGAGGGGTCCTGACATGGCCGTGCTCACCGACCGGCCGGCGGCGCCCGTCACGCGCCGCGCCGACCGCGGGCCGCGCGCCAGGGTCAACCGCATCCTGGGGTACGCCGTCCTGATCGCCTTCGGGCTGGTCTTCCTCTACCCGTTCGTCATCCAGCTCGGCAACTCGTTCAAGACCGAGCCGGACGCCGCGGCGAACCCGCTCTCGCCGATTCCCGACCCGCTGACCCTGGCCGGCTTCGAGCGGATCTTCGCGGGCACCAACTTCCCGCTGTGGCTCGGCAACTCGCTGCTGGTCACCGTGCTGGTCACCCTCGGCCGGGTCTTCTTCGACTCGCTCGCCGGATACGCGCTGGCGCGGCTGCGCTTCCGCGGCCGGGCCGGGCTCTTCGCCGCGATCATCGCGGTGATGGCGGTGCCCGGCGTGGTGCTGCTCATCCCGAAGTTCCTGGTGCTCAAGCAGCTCGGCCTCTACGACAGCTACGCGGGCCTGGTGGTGCCGCTGCTCGCCGACGCGGCCGGGGTCTTCATCATGAAGCAGTTCTTCGAGTCGGTGCCGGTGAGCGTCGAGGAGGCGGCCCGCATCGACGGCGCGGGCGTGTTCCGCACCTTCTGGTCGGTGGTGCTGCCGATGGCGCGGCCGGCCCTCATCACGCTGACCATCCTGTCGTTCCAGGGCTCCTGGAACGAGTTCCCGCACAGCCTGGTCTCGGTGCAGGATCCGGACCTGTTCACCCTGCCCCGCGGTCTGGCCGACCTGGTCAGCGGATCGCTCGGCAAGGGCACCCAGTATCCGCTCAAGCTGGGCGCCGCGCTGCTCGCCACCATCCCGGTGGCGGTGCTCTTCGTGATCTTCCAGCGCTACTTCGTCCGCGGCGCGAACGAGGGCGCCGACAAGGGCTGACCGGAGGCCGGCGGTCCCGCCCCGTGCCGGGACCGCCGGCCCCGGCTCAGCTCTCCTGGAGCACCGAGAACACGTTGCCGGCGGGGTCGGTGAACCAGGCGATCGACGGGCCGTTGCCCCGCATGACGCCCTTGTCGTCCTGCGGCATGCCCTCGTAGCGCTCGAACCGCACCCCGCGGGAGACCAGCTCGTCCACCGCCCGGTCGATGTCCGGGACGGGGAAGTTGAGCACCGTGTAGGTGGCCGGGCGGTGGTCGGACTTCGGGTAGACCAGCACCGGCCGGTCGCCGGCCAGGTGCAGGGTCAGCAGGCCGCCCATCGCGTCGTCCCGGGACACGCGCAGCCCCAGCACGTCGGTGTAGAACCGCTCCGCGCGGTCCGCGTCGTCCACCGAGAACCCGCTGAACGCCTTCGTGTCCCTGAACATGACCCGCTCCTCACTCCGCCGGTGCGCCGCCTTCGTCGTGCCTACCAGGGGTGGACGCCGCGGGGGACGGAAACTCATCGGCGGGTCGGGAATCGAGCCGGGTCGGCAGCCCGAAGCGCGGGAAGAGCCGCGGCTCCAGGAAGTGGGTGAGCCGGGCGATCCGCCCCTCGGCGCACTCCAGCACGGTGATCGAGAAGGCCTGGTGACCTCCGGCCGGGTCGACCCGGTACTGCGCCAGGGCCGGTACGCCGTTCGCGGCCACCCGCACCAGCCGGGAGCCCCGGCACTCGGCGCCCGGCCCGCCCAGCCAGCGGCCGATGTCCGCCGCACCGCGCAGCCACATGGGATAGGGCGGCATGCTCTGCACCGCGTCCTCGCGCAGCAGCGCGACCAGGGCGTCGATGTCGTAGCGGGCGAAGGCGTCCACGTAGCGGTCGAGCAGGTCGCGGTCGACCGGGTCCAGATCCGGACCGACACGCCGCTCGGCGCGCACCCCGGACAGGGTCGCCCGGGCCCGCTGGAGCGCGCTGTTGACCGCCGGCACGGTGGCGTCGAGCAGGTCGGCGACCTCGTCGGCGTGCCAGCGCAGCACGTCCCGCAGGATCAGCACGGCGCGCTGCCGGGGCGGCAGGTGCTGGAGCGCGGCCACGAACGCCAGCCGCACCGACTCCCGGGCCACCGCCAGCTCGGCCGGGTCGGCCGGCAGCACCGCCGTGTCCGGCACCGGCTCGACCCAGCCACCGGCCGGCGTGCCGAGCGACTCGACCACCGGCGCGGCGGGGCCGCCCAGGTCGACGGGCAGGGCCCGCCGGCCGCGCCCGCGCAGCAGGTCGAGGCAGACGTTGGTGGCGATCCGGTAGAGCCACGTGCGCAGGCTGGACCGGCCGTCGAAGCCGTCCCGGCCGCGCCAGGCCCGCAGCAGGGTCTCCTGCACCGCGTCCTCGGCGTCGAACACCGAGCCGAGCATCCGGTAGGCGTAGCCCGTCAACTCGACCCGGAACGGCTCCAGGTCGCTCGTCGCGGGCGCCGGTGCGGTCGTCATCCCGCCACGGTAGGCGCTACCCCCGACAGCGCCTACTCGGCGGGGACGCCGACGTGCAGGCGGACCTGGGGGACCAGCATGTCGTCCACGTCCAGCGCGCGGCCCGCGCCGTCCGGCTCCCAGCCGGTCGAGGTGAGGAACTTCCGGGTCGCCGCGTCCGCGTCGAACGCCCAGGCCACCGCGCGGGTGAAGCCGTCCTCCCGCCAGTTGTCGACCATGGCGGCGAGCAGCCGGCTGCCGTGCCCGCGCCGGCCCCAGCGCGGCTCTACCAGCAGGTCGGTCACCGCCGCCACACCGTCGGCGAGCGCCTCGGCCGGCTCGCCCGGCGCGAGCGCCTCGGCGTCGGCCGGACCGGAAGCGGCGAACCCCACCAGATACGATTGCTCGGCCTGTTCGACGGCGACCAGCACCCGGTGCGCGCCCGAGGGCGGCTCCTGCACCGCGGCGCTCCACCGCCGGGCGAGGTACGCCTCGTCCAGGTTGTCGAGCACGTGCCGGGGCAGGATCCGGCGGTACGCGGCCCGCCAGGTGGCGAGCTGGAGGCGTGCGATCTCGCCGGCGTCCTCCGGACGCGCGGGGCGGACGTACCCGAGAGCCATGGCACGTGAGCCTACGCAGGGCGAGGAGGGCGACGGTGGCGCAGGGTGCCAGGCGGACGATCGCGCAGGTCGTCGCCGTGCTGGCGCTCGCCGTCGCGGTGACCGCCTTCCTCTCCGTGGCGGCCGTGCGGCACGGCTTCTTCGACCTCAAGGTCTACTACGGCGCGCTGACCTTCTGGGTGCACGACGGCGGGGAGATCTACGACTTCCTCAAGGGCGGCACGCAGTACGGCTTCACCTACCCGCCGTTCGCCGCGCTCGTCATGCTGCCGATGGCGTACCTGCCGTGGACGGCGGCGATCACGGTGAGCGTGGCCGCCACAGTGGTGGTCAGCGCCGTGGTCATCTGGTGGCTGCTGGACCCGGTCGCCCGGCGCGCCGGCTGGACCCGCTGGTTCGTCCTCGCCGTGGCGCTCTGCCTGGCCGCCGCCTACGAGCCGATGCGCGAGACGGTGAACTTCGGCCAGGTCAACATGCTGCTGCTCTTTCTCGTGGCGGTGGACCTGCTGCGGTTGCTGCCGGCGCGCAGCCGCTGGGCCGGGGTCGGCATCGGCCTGGCCACCGCGATCAAGCTGACCCCCGGCATCTTCATCGTCTACCTGCTGGTCACCGGCCGCTGGCGGGCCGCGTTCACCGCCATGGGCGGGGCCGCCGCCGCGACGCTGGTGGCCGCCGCGCTCTTCCCGGACGCCTCCCGTGAGTTCTGGACCGAGGCGCTGTGGAACACCGACCGGGTGGGCGAGCTGGCCTTCGTCTCCAACCAGTCGCTGCGCGGGGTGGTGGCCCGGCTCGACCCGGAACACCCCAGCACCGTCGCGTGGCTGGCGCTGGTCCTCGCCACCCTCGTCGTCTGGGGCTGGCGCTCCCGCGCCGCGGTGGCCGCCGGCGACGAGGCCACCGGCCTGGCGCTGACCGGCGCCACCATGTGCCTGGTCAGCCCGGTGACCTGGGTGCACCACCTGGTCTGGCTGCTGCCGGGCCTGATCCTGCTTGTCGACAACGGCATGGCGGCGCCCGCCCGCAGCCGGCGGCGCCGCCTGCTGCTGGCCGCCGCGCTCGTCGGGTACGCCTTCCTGACCAGCCGGATCGTCTGGGCCTGGGAGAAGGACTTCACCGGGGTGGACGGCTTCCTGGGCAGCAACACCTACGTCTGGATCAGCCTGGCACTGCTGCTCGCCCTGCCGGTCCGCCACTGGGCCACGCCGACCGGCGGCGGTCCCGCCGGGCGAGGCGGGCCGGCCGGGTCAGCCGTCGAGCCGGGCGGTGTAGCGCAGCTCGCGGAGCCGGACCGGGTCCCGCCCGCCGTGCAGCGGGACCGCGTAGGTGGACTCCTCCCCGTCCGGTGACAGCCCGGCCCGCTCGTAGAAGCGGCGGGCCCGGGCGTTGTCGGCGAGCACCCAGAGCCGGTACTCGGTCCACGCCCGCTCCGCCAGCCCGGTCCGCGCCGCCGCGTGCAGCGCCCGCCCGAGTCCGGTGCTCCAGTGCGCCGGCTCCAGGTAGAGCGCCACGACCTCGCCGTACCGCGGGTCCAGGTCGCCCCGGTCCTGGTTGTTCCGGTACGGCCCGAAGGTGGTGAACCCGGCGACCACCCCGTCGACCTCGGCGACGAGCGTGGTGAACGGGTGCTCCGGGTCGGCAGTGCCGAGATCCCGACGGCGTTGCGCCCAGGCGGCCGGGTTCAGCCGGTGCAGCACCTCGTCCGGCATGATCCCCGCGTACCCGGCCTGCCAGCCGCGGATGTGCACCCGGGCGATCGCCTCGGCGTCGTCCGGTTCCTCCCGGCGGATGATGGGCATCCGTCCGTTCTATGCCGCGCCGGGCGATCGGTCCAGCCGCCGCTCCCGTGTCGTGTCGGACCGGTGGATTAGGGTCCCCGACGATGGCCGCACCGGAATCGCTCTCCCTCGCCCAGGCCCGCCGGATCGCCCTGGCCGCCCAGGGCTTCGCCGACCCGGCGCCCACCGGCGTGCCCACCCGCCGGCACCTGCGCCGGGTGCTCGACCGGGTCGGGCTCATCCAGATGGACTCGGTGAACGTCCTGCAACGCGCGCACTACCTGCCGCTCTACAGCCGGCTCGGGCCCTACCCGACCACACTGCTCGACACGGCCGCCTACCGGCGCCCCCGGGAGCTGTTCGAATACTGGGCGCACGAGGCGTCGCTGGTGCCGGTGGGGCTGCATCCGGCGCTGCGCTGGCGGATGGCCAAGGCACACGACGAGGCGTGGGGCGGGATGCGCCGGATCGCCCAGGAGCAGCCCGAGCTGGTCGCGTGGGTGCGCGACGAGGTGGCGGCCCGGGGCCCGCTGACCGCCGCCGAGATCGAGCACGACGCGCCGCGCGAGACCGGCAACTGGGGCTGGAACTGGTCCACCGTCAAGCGGGCGCTGGAGTTCCTGTTCTGGGCCGGCGAGGTGACCGCCGCCGACCGCACCACGTCGTTCGCCCGCCGCTACGACCTGCCCGAGCGGGTGCTGCCGGCCGCCGTGCTCGACGCGCCCACCCCGAGCGCCGCCGACGCCCACCGCACGCTCGTGGCGATCGCCGCCCGGTCGCTGGGCGTGGCGGCCGAGCCGGAGCTGCGCGACTACTTCCGCCTGCCGGTGGCCGGTGCTCGGCAGGCGATCGCCGAGCTGGTCGAGGCGGGTGAGCTGACCCCGGTCACCGTGTCCGGCTGGCGGCAGCCCGCCTACCTGCACGCCCAGGCCCGGCTGCCCCGCTGGGTCCGCGGCAACACCCTGGTCAGCCCGTTCGACCCGCTGGTCTGGGAGCGGGCCCGCGCCGAGCGGCTGTTCGACTTCACGTACCGCATCGAGATCTACGTGCCCGCGCCGCAGCGGGTCCACGGCTACTACGTGCTGCCCTTCCTCCAGGGCGAGCGGTTCACCGCCCGGGTCGACCTCAAGGCGGACCGGAAGGCCGGGGTGCTGCTGGTGCCGGCGGCCTGGGTCGAGCCCGGCGCCGACCCGGGGGAGACGGCCGTGGCGCTGGCCGCCGAGCTGTACCGGCTCGCCGGCTGGCTCGGCCTGGACGCGGTCGCCCCGCCCGCCGCCGGGGACCTGGCCGCTCCGCTGGCCGCCGCCCTGGTGGGTGTGGCGGGTGTACGGTGAGCGCGTGACGAGCGTTGACCGGCCGGCCGCCGCGCCCGACCCGCACCCGCCCGCCGGGCCGCACGCCCACCACGGGCCGCACGCCGAGCACGGGGCCTGGCCCGCCGGGGTGGCCTACCCGCCGGTCGAGCCGGACCGGTTCACCCGCCTGGTGCTGCGGCTGCACGCCCGGGCCCCGCGCTGGGCGGTGCCCCTCGCGGCGCTCGGCTGCGTCGGCCTGGGCATGGCGTACGCGCTGCTCAGCGACCCCACCCACAGCGACCCGGACGCCCGGCCGACCTGCCTGCTCAAGCTCACCACGGGGCTGGACTGCCCGGGCTGCGGCGGCACCCGTGCCCTCTGGTACGTGCTGCACGCCGACCTCCCGGCCGCCGCCCGGCACCACTTCCTCTTCGTCTTCTCGCTGCCGTTCCTGGCCTGGCTCTTCGTGAGCTGGGCGGGGAACCGGGCGTTCGGCTGGCGGCTGCCGGAGCTGCGGATCAGCCCCAAGGTGATCGGCGGCTTCCTGGCCCTCTGGCTCGCCTTCTCGGTGGCCCGCAATCTGCCCTGGGCGCCGTTCACCTCGCTCTACGTCTGACCGCCCGCCCGCCGCTGGTGGGCTGGTTCACGTCCGCGCGTCCGAGTTTCCCCGGAGGCCCAGGGGCCACTACAGTCGCAGGAATGCCGGAGATGGTGCAGCCCCAGGTCAAGCTGATCGCGTGGACCCAGTTCCAGGCCCCGGACGACGTGCCGTGGTCGACCGACGCGGAGGGCGGCCAGGCGCTCGCCGAGTTCGCCGGCCGGGCCTGCTACCAGAGCTGGAAGAAGCCGAACCCGGCCACCGCGACCAACGCCGGCTACCTGGCGCACATCCTGGACGTGGGGCACCTGTCGGTGCTGGAGCACGGCTCGGTGAGCTTCTACTTCAGCGGGGTGTCCCGGTCCTTCACCCACGAGCTGATCCGGCACCGGCACTTCTCCTACTCGCAGCTCTCCCAGCGCTACGTCCCCGAGCGGGACGCGGCAATGGTCGAGCCGGCCGTGATCGCCGACGACCCCGAGCTGCACAAGAAGTTCGTCGAGGCGAGCGAGGCGGCGGTCCGGGCGTACACCGAGCTGCTGGAGGGCCTGGAGGCCCGGTTCACCGACGAGCCCAACCCGACGCTGCGCCGCAAGCAGGCCCGGCAGGCGGCCCGCGCGGTGCTGCCCAACGCCACCGAGACCCGGATCGTGGTCACCGGCAACTACCGGGCGTGGCGGCACTTCATCAAGATGCGCGCCACCGAGCACGCCGACGTGGAGATCCGCGAGCTGGCCGTCGAGTGCCTGCGGCAGCTCCAGGGGGTCGCCCCGAACGTCTTCGCCGACTTCGTGATCTCCACGCTGCCCGACGGCACCGAGGTGGCGGCGTCTCCGCACGCCGAGTGAGTCGTCGCCCTTCGCCGCCGGGGCCCCGGTGGTCGTCCGCTAGGTTGTGAACATGACGCACGACCTCCCTGCCGCCACGAACCGGGGCGCCTCGCGCCCGTTCGGACGACTGATCACGGCCATGGTGACCCCGTTCACCGCCGACGGGTCGCTCGACCTCGACGGCGCCGTCCGGCTGGCCAGCCACCTCGTCGACGAGCAGGGCAACGACGCGCTGGTGCTCAACGGCACCACGGGCGAGTCGCCGACCACCACCGACGCGGAGCAGGAGGCCCTGATCCGCGCCGTCGCGGAGGCGGTGGGCGACCGGGCCCGGATCGTCGCCGGGGTGGGCACGAACGACACCCGGCACACCATCGAGCTGGCCGCGCAGGCGGAGAAGGCCGGCGCGCACGGCCTGCTGGTGGTCACGCCGTACTACAACAAGCCGCCGCAGAGCGGCCTGCTGCGCCACTTCACCGCGGTCGCCGACGCCACCGGGCTGCCGGTCATGCTGTACGACATCCCGCACCGGGCCGGCACCGCGATCGCCACCGACACCCTGGTGAAGCTGGCCGAGCACGGCCGGATCGTCGCGGTCAAGGACGCCAAGGGCGACCTCACGGCCACGTCGTGGGTGCTGGCCCGCAGCGACCTGGCGTTCTACAGCGGCGAGGACGCGCTGACCCTGCCCGCCCTCGCGGTCGGCGCGGTCGGCGTGGTCGGCACCTCCACGCACTTCACGGGCGTGCAGACCAAGCAGATGATCGAGGCGTACGAGGCGGGCGACACCGCCACGGCGCTCGCCCTGCACCGGCGGCTGCTGCCGCTGTTCACCGGCATCTTCCGGACCCAGGGCGTGATCCTGGTGAAGGCGGGCCTGGCGGCCAAGGGCCTGCCGGCCGGCCCGGTGCGATCCCCGCTGGTGGACGCCACCGGCGACGAACTGGCCCAGCTGCGCGCCGACTGCGCCGCGGCGGGCCTGCCCCTACCCGAATGATCGAACGACACGACGGACGCCGCGCGACGGCGTCGCAGAATGAGGTGACGCGTGACCGAGGCGCACATCGAGGGTGAGCTGCCCCCGCCGCTGCCGGAGGGCGGCCTGCGGATCATCCCGCTCGGCGGACTCGGCGCCATCGGCCGGAACATGACGGTCTTCGAGTACGACGGCAAGCTGCTGATCGTCGACTGCGGGGTGCTCTTCCCCGACGTCGAGCAGCCCGGCGTGGACCTGATCCTGCCCGACTTCGGGCCGATCCTGGACCGGCTGGGCGACGTGCAGGCCATCGTGCTCACCCACGGCCACGAGGACCACATCGGCGCGGTGCCGTACCTGCTCGCCCACAAGCCGGACATCCCGCTGGTCGGCTCGCAGTTCACCCTGGCGCTGGTCGAGGCGAAGCTGGCCGAGCGGCGGATCCAGCCGTACACGCTGACCGTCGCCGAGGGGCGGCGCGAGCGGCTCGGCCCGTTCGAGTGCGAGTTCTTCGCGGTGAACCACTCGATCCCCGACGCGCTCGCGGTGGCGATCCGCACCCCCGCCGGCCTGGTGCTGCACACCGGCGACTTCAAGATGGACCAGCTCCCGCTGGACGGCCGGATCACCGACCTGGCCGGCTTCGCCCGGCTCGGCGCCGAGGGCGTGGACCTGCTGCTCTCCGACTCCACAAACGCGGAGATCCCCGGCTTCGTCACCCCGGAGCGGGAGATCGGGCCGGTGCTCGACTCGATCTTCGCGAAGGCGCGCGGCCGGATCATCGTGGCCTCGTTCGCCTCGCACGTGCACCGGGTGCAGCAGGTCTTCGACTCGGCGGTCGAGCACGGCCGCAAGGTGGCGCTGATCGGCCGGTCGATGGTGCGCAACATGGGCATCGCTCGCGACCTGGGCCTGCTCAACATCCCGCCGGGCCTCGTGGTCGGGCTGGAGGAGGCCACCACGCTGCCGCCCGAGCAGATCGTGCTGATGTCGACCGGCTCGCAGGGTGAGCCGATGAGCGCGCTGGGCCGGATGGCCAGCGGCGACCACCGGCACATCACCATCGCCCCCGGCGACACCGTGGTGCTCGCCTCGTCGCTGGTGCCGGGTAACGAGACCTCGGTCTACCGGGTGATCAACCGGCTGGCCCGGGCCGGCGCCACGGTGATCCACAAGGACGTGGCCAAGGTGCACGTCTCCGGTCACGCCCCCGCCGGCGAGCTGCTCTACCTGCTCAACGTCACCCGCCCGAGCAACCTCATGCCGGTGCACGGCGAGTGGCGGCACCTGCGGGCGCACGCCCGGCTCGGCATCGAGTCCGGCGTCGCGCCGGACCGGGTGGTGCTCTGCGAGGACGGCGACGTGGTCGACCTGGTCGACGGCCGCGCCAGCCTGGTGGGTCATGTGAAGAGCCGCTACGTCTACGTCGACGGCCTCGCCGTCGGCGACGTCAGCGAGTCGCTGCTCACCGAGCGCCGGATCCTCGGCGACGGCGGCTTCATCGCCACCACGGTGGTGGTCGACTCGGTCACCGGCAAGGTGGTCGGCGGGCCGACCCTCTCGGCGAAGGGCTTCTCCGAGGACCCGGAGGCGTTCAACCCGGTCATCCCGCTGGTCACCGAGGCGCTGAACCGGGCCGCCGCGGACGGCATCACCGACCCGCACCAGCTCCAGCAGATCGTCCGGCGCACCGTCGGGCGCTGGGTCAACGACGCGTACCGCCGCCGGCCGATGATCGTGCCGACGGTCGTCGAGGTCTGACCGCCGCACGCACCGCACGCCGGCCCACCGTCCGCGGTGGGCCGGCGTCGTCGCTCTCCGGGTACGCCCGGACACACTCCGCCGATTCCGGCCGCTCGCCTTCAACCGATCGGCGTCCGTCTCCGTATACCGCTCCGGCAGGCGTACCCGCGCCGGCCGGGAGGAGCGTGGCGGATGGACCGCAGACGGTTGACAGCCATCGGCGTACTGGTGGCGGCGGCGGGCACGGCGGCGGCGGTGACAGTGCCGTCGTTCGCCGGCGAGAACCCGGCGACCCGGCGGACCGCCCCGGCGGCGTCCGACGGCGTCGCGCCCGAGGTGCTGGACGCGCTGAGCCGCGACCTCTCCCTCACCCGGGACCAGGCGGCCCGGCGGCTGAAGACCGAGAGGTGGGCGTCGGGCACGGTCGCGAAACTCCGCACCGAACTGGGCGCCGACTACGGCGGAAGCTGGCTCGGCGCCGACGGGACGACGCTGAACGTGGCGGTGGCCGATCCCGCGCAGGCGGCCCGGGTGACCGCCGCGGGCGCGGTGCCGAAGCCGGTGGACCGCGGGGTCGCCGAACTCGACGCCGTGAAGACCCGCCTCGACAAGGCCGGCGACGACGCCACCCCGGACGTCGCCGGCTGGTACGTCGACGTGCCCACCAACACGGTGGTGGTGGTCGCCCAGCCCGGCGCCGAGGCGGCCGGCCGCCGCTTCGCCGAGGCCAGCGGGGTGCCCGCCGGCGCGGTACGGGTCCGGACCGCCGACGAGGCGCCCCGCCCGCTGTTCGACGTGCGGGGCGGCGACGCGTACTTCATCAACAACGCCGGGCGCTGCTCGGTCGGCTTCTCGGTGGTCGGCGGCTTCGTCACGGCCGGGCACTGTGGCCGGCCGGGGGACCGGACCACGGGCGCGAACCGGGTCGCGCAGGGCACCTTCGCCGCGTCCTCGTTCCCCGGCGACGACTGGGCCGTCGTGGAGGTCAACGGCCAGTGGACGCCGCAGGGCGTGGTGAACGACTTCAACGGCGGCACGGTGCCGGTGAACGGCTCCACCGAGGCTCCGGTGGGCGCCTCGGTGTGCCGCTCCGGCTCGACCACCGGCACCCGCTGCGGGGTGATCCAGGCGAAGAACGCCACGGTGAACTATCCGGAGGGGACGGTCACCGGGCTGACCCGGACGAACGTCTGCGCGGAGCCGGGCGACTCGGGCGGGGCCTGGCTCTCCGGCGACCAGGCGCAGGGCGTCACGTCCGGCGGCTCCGGCGACTGCACGCGCGGCGGGGTGACGTTCTTCCAGCCGGTCAACGAGATCCTCCAGCGCAACAACCTGACCCTGGTCACGGCGGGCGACCAGCGGGCACCGTCCGCGCCGCCGGCCGGCGGCGGCTCCACCGCGCCGCCGGCGAGCACCGCGCCGGCCACCCCGCCGGCCGGCGACGCGGCCGACTGCACCGGGCAGGTGAGCCGGACCGGCCGGATCGCCGCCGGCCGGGCGCAGGTCCAGCCGGACGGCCGCTTCTTCCGGGTGTCCGGCGGCGCCCAGGAGGCGTGCGTGTCCGCGCCGTCGGGCGCCCGCGTGGCGCTGGAGCTGCAACGCTTCACCGGCGCCGGGTTCCGCACCGTGGCGCGCGCCGACAGCACCGACGGGCTCGCCCGGCTGACCGCCGACACCCCGGCCGGCGCCTACCGCTACCGGGTGGTCGGGCTGGCCGGCGCGGGCGAGTACACCCTCGCGTTCTCCGCCCGCTGAGCCGCCGCCGGGTCGACCCCGGCGGCCCCGGACCGCGGCCCCCGTCCACCACCGCCCGGTGGCCGGGGGCCGCGCCACGTCCCGGGCTCACGGCAGCGCCGCGACCGCCTCGGCGTACGCGGCCCCGGTGCTCACCGCCGACGTGACCAGGACGACGAGCTGCGCCGGGGCCACCCCGTACGCCAGGTCGGTGGTGACGTCGGCGGCCAGCAGCAGCGTCCCGTCGCCCGGGTCGTGCACGTACGCCGCCGGCAGCAGCCGGTCGTGGTTCCAGGCGTTGCAGAACGCGTACGCCTCGGCCCGCCGGTCGGCCGGCAGCCGGCGCAGCGCCACGGCCCGGGCGTGCAGCACCTCGCCCTGCGGCCCGAGCCGGCGGAACTGGACCACGGCCTCGCCCCAGCGCCCCACCACCGTGCCGTCCGGCTCCAGCGTGTACGCGTCGCCGCGCGCGTCGAGGGCGGCGGTGAGCAGCCGAAGGCTCAGCGGGGCGACCTCCTCCTCGCCGGGCGGCCCGGGCTCGGCCGTGTCGTCGGCGGCCGCCAGGTCGTCCTCGCCGGGCAGCGGCACGGGGTCGGCGAGGGGCCGCTCGGCCAGCCAGGACGCGATCCGGCCGGACTGGTGACCGGTGCCGTTGCGGGCGTCGAAGCTGCCGGCCAGCGTGGTGGCGAGCGCCTGGAGCTGGCCGCCGAGCGTCGCCACGTCCACCTCGGCGGCCGGCCGGGGCCCGTGCCCGGGGCGGTGGATCCGCCGCCCGCCGAGACCGGCCTCGACGGCCAGCCCGCAGAGCAGCGCGCCCGCCGCGGCGAACTCCATGGCGGACAGGTCGTCGGCCGGGTGGTCCAGCCGGGGCAGCTGCTCGGCCAGCACGTCCAGCCCGTGGGCCAGGTGGCCGCCCAGCGCGCAGAACCGCAGGTGCGCGGCGAGCTGCGGGAAGGCCGCCCGCTCCCGGCGGTGCCGGCGGTACGCCCGCACGTGCGCCCGGGCGGCGCGCGCCGCCTCGCCGGTTCGCAGCCAGGGCAGCAACCCCGCGGCGAGGGCCCGCTCCGGCTGGTCGGTGCAGCCCGGCTCGCCGTCGAGCGCCGGCTCCAGCGCGGCCAGGGCGGCCGCCGGCTCACCCCAGCCGACCAGCAGCTCGGCCCGGCGCGCCGGGGCGCAGCCGGCACAGCCGGCCACCGGGTCGGACCCGTCGCCGGCGGACCAGCGGTCGTACTCCCGGCGGGCGGTCGGCTCGTCGCCCAGGTGGTCGGCGATCCGGCAGCGCAGCTCGGCCACCGGCCCGGCGTCCGGACCGAGCCGGTCGGCGAGGTCGTCCAACAGGGACCGGGCCTGGTCCAGGGCCACCCGGGGGGTGCCGAAGAGCGCCTCCACGGCCTGCCGCTGGTGCCGGCGCAGCCGTTCGGCCACGTCGGGGCCGTCGAGCAGCCCCGGCTGCCGGTCCACGGTGGCCAGGCAGCGGCGCACCGGCTCCACCGTCCGCCACCGCTCGCCCAGGTGCAGGTACGCCTCGACCAGCGCGAACCGCGCCGCCAGCCCGGTGCGCGGGTCGCCCGTGGCGTCGGCCCGGGCGGCGATGCGTTCCAGCTCGGCGCAGCGGGCCTCGCCGTCGGGCAGGTCCCGGGCGTCGGCGAGCGCGTCGGCCAGCCCCCGGTCCCGGGAGGTGGTCACCGGACCGCCCCGCCGGGCAGGTCCGCCACGGCGGCGGCGAGCTGGCAGCCGGTGGTGACGCCGCAGTCGACGAGCTGGTCGAGCTGGTGCGGGGTCACCCCGCGTTCCAGGTCGGTGGTCACCTCGCCGCAGACCTGGGCCAGCCCGTCGTCGGCGACGTGCACGAACGCCTTCGGCCAGAGCCGGTCGTGGTTCCAGGCGTTGCAGAAGGCGTGCAGGTCGGGCACGCGCTCGATGCCGAACCGGTGTGCCGTGACGGTGCGTACCTGGAGCAGCTCACCGGAGCCGCCCCGCCGGGAGAACCAGATGAGGCTGCTGTCCCAGCGGCCGACCAGGTCGCCGTCGTCGTCCCGGGCCACCGCGTACCCCCGGTTGGCCAGCACGGCGGCGATCAGCTCGCCGGTCAGCGGTCGCAGCGCCTGCGGGTGTCCGGCCAGGGGGCCGTCCGGACCGTCCTCGATCTCCGGCGACGCCATGAGGGCATCCCTTCTGAGGCGAATAACACAAACGGCGGCGGATTCGTGCCGCGACGCGCGGACACGACCCGGAAAAGCGGCGATCTGCCGGGTCCCGCCGTTACGGTGACTCTATGGCGGGCCGTACCTCTCAGGCGAGCCGGCGGCGCGGCGCGTCGCCGCGCGGAACCACGAACAGCCGTGCCCGCCAACCGGCCAAGAAGACCACCCGGGCGACCGCCCGCCGGCGCCCCGCGCCCGGGCCGAGCCCGGCGGCGTTCCTCGGCCGCGCGCTGGGCGCCCTGTGGATGGGGCTGGCGCACGGCGTCGGCTGGGCGTTCCGGGCCGCCGGGCGGCAGGCCGCCACCACCCGTGAGCTGGATCCGGAGCACCGCCGCGACGGCGCCGGGCTGCTCCTGTTCGGCCTGGCCATCCTCAGCGCGGTGGGCATCTGGTCCGGCGGCGCCGGGCCGGTGGGCCGGCACCTCGCGGACACCGTGCGCCTCTTCGTCGGCGCGATCGCCATCGTGCTGCCGGTGCTGCTCATGGTGGGCGCCTGGCGGCTGATGCGGACCCCGGCCGATCCCGCGCACCGCGGGCGTGGCCTGGTGGGCTGGGGCTCCATGCTGCTCGCCACGGCGGCCATGCTGCACATCGGACAGGACCCGGTCGACGAGGTCCAGCGCGACTACGCGGGCGGCCTGCTCGGCGCCGGCGTGGGCGACCTGCTCAAGTCGGCGGTCACCGCCTGGGTGGCCATGCCGCTGCTGCTCCTGCTGCTGGTCTTCGGCCTGCTGGTGGTCACCGCGACCCCGATCAACAAGATCCCGGAGCGGCTCGGGCTGCGCGCCGCCCCGGTCCCGCCGTCGGAGACGGAGGAGGCCGAGGCCGAGGCGCCGGCCAAGCCGGCCCGCAAGCGGGCGGCCAAGCGCCTCCCGCCGCCGGTGGACCCGCCGGACGCGGACGACGACCTCGACGGTGTCGACCTCCAGGACACCCTGGTGCTGCCGCGCAAGAAGGTGCCGGCGAGCCGCAAGCCGGTCGAGCCGCCGGAGCACTCGCCGCTGCCCACCCGCGCCGAGCAGCTCGCGCTCACCGGGCTGGCCGGCGACTACACCCTGCCGCCGGCCAACATGCTGGGCAGCGGGGCCGCGCCGAAGACCCGGAGCAAGGCCAACGACGAGGTGATCGCCGCGCTGACCGGCGTCTTCGAGCAGTTCGACGTGGACGCCGCCGTCACCGGCTTCACCCGCGGCCCGACGGTCACGCGCTACGAGGTCGAGCTGGGGCCGGGCGTCAAGGTCGAGCGGATCACCCAGCTCTCCCGCAACATCGCGTACGCCGTGAAGTCGCCGGACGTGCGGATCCTCAGCCCGATCCCGGGCAAGAGCGCGGTCGGGGTGGAGATCCCGAACACCGACCCGGAGAACGTGGCGCTCGGCGACGTGCTGCGCTCGCGGGCCGCCACCAGCGACCACCACCCGATGGTGGTGGCGCTCGGCAAGGACATCGAGGGCGGCTACGTGGTGGCCAACCTGGCCAAGATGCCGCACATCCTGATCGCCGGCGCGACCGGCGCGGGCAAGTCGTCCTGCCTCAACTCCCTGCTCGTGTCGATCCTCACCCGGGCCACCCCGGACGAGGTGCGGCTGCTGCTCATCGACCCGAAGCGGGTCGAGATGACCGGCTACGAGGGCATCCCGCACCTGGTCACCCCGATCGTGACCAACCCGAAGAAGGCGGCCGACTCGTTGGAGTGGGTCGTCCGCGAGATGGACATGCGCTACGACGACCTCGCCGCCAACGGGGTCCGGCACATCGACGACTACAACCGCAAGGTGCGCAACGGCGAGATCAAGGCCCCGCCGGGCAGCGAGCGGGAGATCCGGCCGTACCCGTACCTGCTGGTGATCGTGGACGAGCTGGCCGACCTCATGATGGTCGCGCCGCGCGACGTGGAGGACTCGGTCGTCCGGATCACCCAGCTGGCCCGGGCCGCCGGCATCCACCTGGTGCTGGCCACCCAGCGTCCGTCGGTGGACGTGGTCACCGGCCTGATCAAGGCGAACGTGCCGTCCCGGCTGGCCTTCGCCACCTCCTCGCTGGCCGACTCGCGGGTCATCCTCGACCAGCCCGGCGCGGAGAAGCTGCTCGGGCGCGGCGACGGGCTGTTCCTGCCGATGGGCGCGTCGAAGCCGATCCGGATCCAGGGCGCCTGGGTGACCGAGCGCGAGATCCACGACGTGGTGAAGTTCTGCAAGGACCAGCGCGAGCCGGACTTCCGGTCGGACGTGCTGACCGTCGCGCAGGACAGCAAGAAGAAGATCGACGAGGACATCGGCGACGACCTGGACCTGCTCGTGCAGGCGGTGGAGCTGGTGGTCACGTCGCAGTTCGGCTCGACCTCGATGCTCCAGCGCAAGCTGCGGGTCGGCTTCGCGAAGGCGGGCCGGCTCATGGACCTCATGGAGACCCGGGGTGTGGTCGGCCCGTCCGAGGGGTCCAAGGCCCGCGACGTGCTGGTCAAGCCGGACGAGCTGGAGGAGGTCCTGGCCGGCCTGCGCGGCGGCGAGGACTGATCCCACCTGGACAGACGTCAGGGCCCGCCGGTGCTCCCGGCGGGCCCTGACGCGTACCGGGTCAGGAGTTGTAGATGGCGTAGCCGATGATCATGCCGATCACGGCGCCGACCACGCTGGCGGCGGCGGCGTACCAGCCGAGCGGCTTGTCGCCGAGCACCGCGCCGACGATGCCGAGGACCAGGCCGACCAGGCCGAACAGCGGCGGCAGGAAGAAGATCGCGATGACCGCGAAGACGAACGCGAGAATCGTGCAGACGCGGGCGGCGCTGCTGCGGGGGCGGGCGGTGGCGTGGATGTCGGCCATGGTGTCCTCCGTAAGTGGGTCTCCTCGGGTGGGGCGAGGGGAGAACTACCCGGATCGGCCCGCCGTCCAAACCGGACGTCCGGGCAGGCCGGAGGCGGTCAGTGGAAGAGCTTGAGGCCGACCACGCCGGCGACCACGAGCAGGAGGCAGGCGATCCGGGGCAGGCTGGCCGACTCGCCCAGCGCCACCATGCCCACCACTGCGGTGCCGACCGCGCCGATGCCGACCCACACCGCGTAGCCGGTGCCGACCGGTATGTCGCGCAGCGCGTACGCCAGGCCGGCCATGCTGGCGACCAGCGAGACGGCGAAGACGGCGGAGGGGAGCGGGCGGGTGAAGCCGGCGCTGCGGTCGAGGGCGATGGCCCACGCGGTTTCCAGCAGTCCGGAGAGCACCAGCACGAGCCAGGCCATGGGTCACCTCTGACGGGACGGGCCCGGCCACCGGGGCCGGGACGGGCGGTCACACGGGGCGTCTTGGCCTGACCGGGTACGCCCACCACTCGTCCGGGGCGGCACGGGGCCGCCGAGGCCGACGCTAGCACCGCCGGGGCCGGCGGGCCGGCACGGTGACGAACCCCACCCTCGCTGGAGTTCACGCGAACTTCAGGTTGCACCATTGTCGGCATGACCGTGCTCTTCTCCGACGAGGACGTCGCCGCCGCCGTGGACGCCCCGCTCACCGTCGCGGCCATGCGGGACGCGCTGCTGGCCGCGCACGAGGGGCGGCTCATCGCCCCGCCCCGGGCGTCCGCACCGCTCGGCGGCGGCCGGATGGTGCTCACGGCCGGGCACCTCACCGGCGAGTGGTACGGCTTCCGCTCGTACGACACGTTCGGGCACCCGGAGAGCGGGCAGCTCGTGGTGCTGCACGACGCGGCCACCGGGGCGGTACGCGCCATCGCCGTCGGCGAGGAACTGGGCTCGCGGCGCACCGGGGGACTGGGCGGGGTGGCCGTGGACGCGCTGGCCCGCCCCGACGCCGCCACCCTCGGCGTGGTCGGCTCCGGCCGTCAGGCGTGGACCCAGGTCTGGGCCGCGGCCGCGGTGCGCCCGCTGCGCGAGGTGACGGTCCACAGCCGCTCGGCGGCCCGCCGGGAGGCGTTCGCCGCCCGGGTCCGGACCGAGCTGGGCGTGCCGGCCCGCGCCGTCGACTCGGCCGCCGCGGCGGTGCGCGACCGGGACCTCGTGGTGCTCGCCACCACCAGCACCACCCCGGTGCTGGCCGCCGCCGACCTCGCCCCCGGCACCCACGTCAACACCGTCGGCTTCAAGCAGGTCGACCGGCACGAGTTCGGCCCCGACCTGCTGGACGCCGCCGACCTGCTGATCACCGACTCGCCCGCGCAGGCCGCCGCGTACGCCCCGCCGATGCTCGCCGCCGTCGAGCCGTACGCGGACCGGCTGCGCGACCTGGGCGCGGTGCTGGCGGGGGCGGTCCCGGGACGGACCGGCGCGGACCAGATCTCGGTCTTCTGCTCCACCGGCCTGGCCGGCACGGAGGTCTTCCTGCTGGACCGCCTGGCCCGGGTCGGCGCGTCCGCCCGCTGACCCGCGGCTCGGTGTGAGCCCGCCGATGCCCGCGGCCCGCCGTCGTGGGGTTCCCGCCCCGGCCCGGTACCCTCGGATGGTGTCTGCCACCTCCCCTTCTTCTCCTGCCGCCGGCGCCGACGGCCGTCGCGTCGCCCTGCTGACCCTGGGTTGCGCCCGTAACGAGGTCGACTCGGAGGAGTTGGCCGCCCGGCTGCACGCCGACGGGTGGCAGGTGACCACCGACGGCGAGGGCGCCGACGTGGTGGTCGTGAACACCTGCGGTTTCGTGGAGAAGGCCAAGCAGGACTCGATCCAGACGCTGCTGGCCGCCGCCGACACCGGCGCCAAGGTGGTCGCCGCCGGCTGCATGGCCGAGCGGTACGGCCGCGAGCTGGCCGACAGCCTCCCCGAGGCGCAGGCGGTGCTCAGCTTCGACGACTACCCGGACATCGCGGCCCGGCTGGACGCCGTGGTGGCGGGTGAGGCGCTGGACGCGCACACCCCACGCGACAGGCGCGAGCTGCTGCCGCTCACCCCCGTCAAGCGCCGGGAGGCGGCCGTGTCGCTGCCCGGCCACGGCACCCCGACCCGGATCGCCGCCGAGGCCGACGAGCACACCCCGGCGCACCTGCGGCAGGTGCTGCGGCACCGGCTCGACACCGGGCCGGTGGCCTCGCTCAAGCTGGCCAGCGGCTGCGACCGGCGCTGCGCGTTCTGTGCCATTCCGGCGTTCCGTGGGGCGTTCGTCTCCCGTACGCCGGACGAGCTGCTCGCCGAGGCGGAGTGGCTGGCCAAGACCGGCGTCCGTGAGCTGGTGCTGGTCAGCGAGAACTCCACCTCCTACGGCAAGGACCTGGGCGATCCCCGGGCCCTGGAGAAGCTGCTGCCGCAGCTCGCCGCGATCGACGGCATCGTGCGGGTGCGTGCCAGCTACCTCCAGCCCGCCGAGACCCGGCCCGGCCTGGTCGAGGTGATCGCCACCACGCCCGGCGTGGCCGCGTACTTCGACCTGTCGTTCCAGCACTCCAGCGAGCCGGTGCTGCGCCGGATGCGCCGGTTCGGCTCCACCGACCGGTTCCTGGAGCTGCTCGCCTCCGCCCGCGCGCTGGCCCCCGAGGCGGGCGCACGGAGCAACTTCATCGTCGGCTTCCCGGGCGAGACCCGGCAGGACGTGGCCGAGCTGACCCGCTTCCTCACCGAGGCGCGCCTCGACGCCATCGGCGTCTTCGACTACAGCGACGAGGACGGCACCGAGGCCGCCGGCCTGCCCGGCAAGGTCTCCGCCGCCACCATCAAGCGGCGCTACGACAGGCTCGCGGCGCTCGCCGACGAGCTGTGCTCGCAGCGGGCCGAGGAGCGGCTCGGCTCGACCCTCGAGGTGCTTGTCGACTCGGTCGCCGACGGCGTGGTCGAGGGGCGGGCCGCCCACCAGGCACCCGAGGTCGACGGCTCGACCACCCTGGTCGCCCCGGCCGGCGGCGGTGTGGACCTGGCCGCGCTGCGCCCCGGCGACCTGGTCCGGGCCACGGTCACCGCGACCGAGGGTGTCGACCTGGTCGCCGTACCGGATGAGATGATCTCGGCGGCGCCCGGCGCGGCACGGTGACGGCGGGTCCGGACAGAACGGGGAGGCCACGTGGGGCGGTGCCGGACATGACCGGGGCGGAGTCGACGGTGGCGGCCCCCGTGCCCCTGCTCAACGCGGCCAACGTGCTGACCGCGGTGCGGCTCGTCCTGGTTCCGGTGTTCGCGGTCACCGTCGTCGCCTCCGCGATGAGCCACGCCGGCTGGCGGATGGCGGCGTGCCTGATCTTCGTGGTCGCCTCGGCGACAGACCTGGTGGACGGCTGGATCGCCCGCAGGTTCGGGCTGGTCACCCCGCTCGGCAAGGTGGCCGACCCGATCGCCGACAAGGCCCTCACCGGCGCCGCCCTGGTGCTGCTCTCGTGGTACGACCGGCTGCCCTGGTGGGTGACCGTGGTGATCCTCGCGCGCGAGTTGGGCATCACCGCGCTGCGCTTCTGGGTGATCCGGCACGGCGTGATCGCGGCCAGCCGCGGTGGCAAGATCAAGACCGCGCTCCAGATCCTGGCGATCACCTGGTACCTCTGGCCGATGCCCGACGCGCTGGCCCCGGTCGGCCCCTGGATCATGGGCGCCGCCGTGGTGGTCACCGTGGTCACCGGCTTCGACTACATCGCCCAGGCCCTCCGGCTGCGCCGCCCCACCCGCTGAGCCACCGCCGGCGCGGCGCGTCTCCGGCGCTAACCTCGTGATCGGCGAATCCGCGCCCAGGATGAGTAGGTCGGGGCGGTGGGGGAAGAAGGGGCCGGCATGGGGACGGATGCGAATCACGAGCGGCCCGCCGGCAGTCCGGCGGCCTCCGTGGTGCACAGCCTGCACGAGCGCAAGGAGACCCTGGCCACCGTCGAGTCGCTGACCGGCGGGCTGCTCTCCGCCGCGATCGTGGAGATCGCCGGGGTGAGCGGGATCTACCGGGGCGGCCTCGTGGTCTACGCCACCGAGCTGAAGTCGGAGCTGGCCGGCGTACCGGAGGACCTGCTGGCCGAGCGCGGGCCGGTCGACCCGGACGTGGCCACCGCCCTCGCCGAGGGCGGGCGGCGGCGGTGCGGCGCCGACTGGGGGCTGGCCACCACTGGCGTGGCCGGGCCGGAGCCCCAGGACGGCAAGCCGGTCGGCCTGGTCTACGTCGCCGCGTCCGGGCCCGACGGCACCGAGGTACGCGAACTGCACCTCGACGGTGGCCGGGACCACATCCGCGCGGCCGCGGTGATCGAGGCGCTGCGCCTGCTCGCCGAGCGGATCCACGCCGCGGTCGAGGCCGACGAGGCGGCATCCGCCGGCGAGGCCGGCGAGACCGAATCCGCTGGCGACGCCGACCGGGCGGGGGCCGGCCAGCGGTGAGCCGTCCACCGACCCGCCCGATTGCGGGAACACCGGCCCGGGGCAGTGGATCGGCCCCCGCGCCCGGTTCCGCAGGATTGGAGAGGCGGGGTGGGATGTCGTCGGGGCGACCAACGGGTACGGTTGCGGGAAGGCTCCGGCGGGCGACGCCGGCGCCGGGCCGGTCCACCGCGCCCGGCGCGGCACGTGCGGCCGGAGATGGTGTTCCCGTACAGGGGGAGGTGCGATGGTCCTGCTACGCCGCGTGATCGGTGACGCACTGCGGGCGCGCCGGCAGGGGCAGCACCGCACCCTCCGCGAGGTCTCGTCCGCCGCCAACGTGAGCCTGGGTTACCTCTCCGAGATCGAGCGCGGCCAGAAGGAGCCCTCCAGCGAGCTGCTGGCCGCCATCTGCGACGCGCTCGGCGCCCGCCTCTCCGAGCTGCTCCGCGAGGTCAGCGACACGGTCGCGCTGGCGGAGCAGATGCCCGGCGTGCTGGTCCCGATGGCCGACGAGCCGGTCGAGTCGACGCCGGTCGCGCCCGCGGCCGTGCGCAAGGCGACCAACCGGGGCGTCCGCCAGGTCACCTCCGACGGCTCGGTGGCCGTCCAGGTCCGCCAGGACTCGCCGCTCAAGGCGACGCTGCGCAGCACCCGGGTCCGCCCCGCCGACCGGGACGTGGTCTGCGCCGCCTGATCCCGCCCGCCGCGCCGTGGCCGCCGGTGGCGACCGGGTCGTACTGTTGATCAGGGTCGTACGGGTGCCGGTTCGGCGTCCGACTGGGACGATGGAGGCACACCGCGCGACTCGCCGGTCGACCCCGGTCGAGGCGACGCGACGCTACTGAGGGGACAAGGCGGAGATGGCGAACCCGTTCGTCAAGGGCTGGAAATACCTGATGGCGCTCTTCGGTGCGAAGATCGACGAGCACGCCGACCCGAAGGTGCAGATCCAGCAGGCCATCGAGGAGGCCCAGCGGCAGCACCAGGCGCTGGTCCAGCAGGCGGCCGCGGTGATCGGCAACCAGCGCCAGCTGGAGATGAAGCTGTCCCGGCAGATGACCGAGGTCGAGCAGCTCCAGGGCAACGCCCGGCAGGCCCTGGTCCTGGCCGACCAGGCCCGGGGCCGCGGCGACGAGGCCGAGGCGGGGCGCTACGAGCAGTCCGCGCAGCTGCTCGCCAGCCAGCTGGTCTCCGCCGAGCAGGCCATGGAGGACCTCAAGACCCTGCACGACCAGGCGCTCGGCGCGGCCGCCCAGGCCCGCAAGGCGGTCGAGAACAACTCGATGATCCTCCAGCAGAAGCTGGCCGAGCGCACCAAGCTGCTCAGCCAGCTCGAACAGGCCAAGATGCAGGAGACCGTGGCCCGCTCGCTGGAGTCGATGTCGGCCCTCACCGCGCCCGGCACCACCCCGTCGCTCAACGAGGTCCGCGACCGGATCGAGCGCCGCTACGCCGACGCCATGGGCCGGGCCGAGCTGGCCGGCAACTCCGTCGAGGGCCGGATGCTGGAGATCCAGAAGGCGACCCTCGACTCGGCCGGATCGGCCAGACTGGAGCAGATCCGGTCGAGCATGGCCGGCGAACAGCTCGGCGGCCGGCAGGAGCGCCCCGCCGTGGAGCAGCCGGCCGACCCGGCGGCCGCCGCCCGGCTCGACCAGATCCGGTCCAGCATGAGCCGCGAGCGCGGCACCGGGGAGAGCACCACGAGCTAGGGGACGGGGGAGACCGATGGTGGACGAGCGGGCGCGGCACTTCCGCCGGCTGCGCAGGCTGCGCCGGTCCGCGCGGCGCTGGAGCGTCCTGGCCGGCGGGCTCGGCGGCGCCGCAGCCGTGCTGACCCCGTACGCCGGGCTGGGCCTGCCGGACGCGGCCTGGGCCGGCGCCGCGGGCAGCGCCATCGCCGTCGCCGCCTGGCGCTGGGTCGACCTGCGCGCCCTCGCCGCCGTGCCGGCCCCGCCGGCCCTCGACCCGGCCGAGGCCGCCGCCCGCTCCCGGGCCCGGCTGGTCGCCGCCGTCGAGCGGCTGCCCGTGGGCCCGGGCGTCCTCGCCGAGGTACGCCGGGTCCGCTCCCGCCTCGCGCTACGCGGCACCACCGCGGCCGAGGCGTGGGCCCGGCTCGACCGGGCCGCGCTGACCCTGGCCGGGCTGGCCGGCCGGCTCACCGGGCTGGCCGAGCCGGCCGTCCGCGAGGCGGCCGAGGCCGACCGCTCCCTGCGGGACCTGGCCAACCGGGTGGCCGGCGTGGAACGCGCGCTGAAGCTCGCCCCGGCCGAGGCGCGCGGGTCGCTCGCCGAGGCGCACGCCACCCTCGTCGGCCAGCTCGACAGCGGGGTGGCCGCGTACGAGCGGCTGGTGGTGGCCGCCGCCGGCTACGTGGCCGAGGACGCCCACCCGAGCACCCAGGACCCCTCGGCCGCCCGCCTGACGGAGGCCACCGACCTGCTGCACGGCGTGGCCGGCGCCCTGGCCGAACTCCGGGCCACCCAGACCCCCCTCCGCACCCCCTGACGTCAGTCGGGGGTCGTCACCTGGGTGGGGGTGGTCCAGGGGGACGTGCCGACCACGTTCGTCGAGCGGATGCGGTAGTGGTACGTCGTGCCCCGGGTCAGGCCGGTGTTCGTGAAGCCCCGTCCGGTGACGCTGAAGGTGGCCACGTCGTTCGTGAACGCGGCATCGGTGGCGCGCTGCACCACGAAACCGGCGCCCGCGCCGGTGGGCGTGCTGGCCGACCAGCTCAGGATCACCGTGGCGGTGTCCGGGGCGGGCGCGGTGGCGGTGGCGAGCACCCCGGTCGGCAGGCCGGGGCGGGGCGGGGTGGTCACGGTGGCCACCGTCGACCAGGGTGACGCCGCGCCCAGGTAGGTGGTGCGTACCCGGTAGTAGTAGGTGGTGTCCGGGGCGACCGCGGGGTCGAGGTGGGCCTCGCCCACGGCGATGGCGGTGGTGCCCGGCCCGCTGGTGAACGTCGGGTTGGTGGCCCGCTGCACGTCCACGCCGGTGGCGAAGGAGCGGTTGGCCCAGCGCAGCGCGACCCGCAGCGGCGCGGCCGGCGGCACCACGGCGGCCAGCTTCGCCGGCGCGGTGAGCTGCACCGAGGCGGGGACGCTGTTCGACCAGGCCGAGCAGCTCACGGCGTTCTCGGCCCGGATCCGGTAGTGGTAGGTGACCCCCGGGGTGACTGTCGCGTCGGTGTAGCGGGTGGCGGCGGCCGCCACGGTGATCTCGGTGAGCCCGGCCGTGAAGGACGCGTCGGTGGCGCGTTGCAGCCGGTGGCTGGTGGCCGGGGGGCGGCTGCCGTTGCCGGTCCAGGCCAGCGCGATGGCCGGCAGCGCGGTGGCCGAGCCGGGCGCGGGCGTGGCCGTCAGCCCCGTCGGCGCCTTCGGCGCCACCCGCAGCACCAGCGGCCGGCTCATGCCCTGGTCACGCAGCCCCGCCGAGCGGGTCTGCCAGCGGTACTCCCAGCCCAGGTTCACCAACTGGTTGACCACCACGGCGGGCCGCCCGTCGACGGGGCTCACCGGGCTGGCGTCCAGCCGGGCGCCGGCCGGCCGGGTCGGGTCGAGCAGCCGTACGCTGTCGCCGATCTTGAACGGCAGGGTGGGTGGCACGGGGCGCAGGGCGACGATCACGTCCTCCCGGGGGTTCACCCGGACGGTGTCCTTCCAGCCCAGCTCGCCCGCGTCCGGCGGGCGGACCGTGCCGTCCCAGCCGACCCGGTTGACCAGTTGCACGTCGCAGCCCTCGATGTGCACGGGATGGGTGCGGGGCGCGTCGCCCACGATCCGCCACAGCTGGGTGCCGTCGGCCGGCGCGCCCACCGGCACGGTGGGATCTGTCGCGTACAGCACCTCGGTGGCCGGGTCGACCGGGCCGAGCGGCAGGGTGGCCGGGGTGCGCGGCCCGGCGTTCGGGTGGCCCACGCCGAGCCGCCCCACCGCCCGGCCGTGCCGGGGCTCGAAGACCTGCCCGACCGATTTCACGGCCAGCGGCAGGGTGACCGGGGCGACCGCGCCGGCCGGGGTGAAGGTGACCGAGGTGACGCGCGCCGGCACGAGCGTCTCGCCGGGGGTGCGGGTGCCGAAGGCCGCGTCGTAGGCCGGTTGCGGCACGATCGGCGGTCGCTGGCTCTCCGCGTACGCGCCGGGCAGCCGGGCGGCCAGCCGCTCCCGGTCGTACGGCGCGGCCGGCGTGCCGGTGACCCGGAACTGGAGCAGCGTGCGGGTGTTGGGCCCGTAGCCGGGGCGGGAGGCGGGGAGGCCGCCGGTGGCGGTGCGGTCCGGGGCGTCGCTGTGGTGGTCGTAGCGGCTGTCGAACCGGGGCAGCGGTGCCGGGCAGTCGTTGTAGAGGATCAGCGTGCTCCCCGGCGGGACGGTCGCGAAGTCCACCACCACGTCGGCCCGCTCGCCGGGGGCGAGCAGCAGGGTGTGCCCGTCCACGTTGAGCACCGTCGGGTCCTGGCGGTCGTACCGGTAGCCGATCGGGCGGTTCGGACGCACCACGGGGGCGGGCAGCAGGCCGCCCTCGTTGCCGATCTGGACCAGCTCGGGGCCGGCGGCCGCCGGGTCGGGCACCCCGCCCTCGCGCCCGTCGACCGGCCAGTACGCCGGCCGCCCGGCGGCCCGGGCCGCGTCGACCATCGGCACCTCGCCGGCGCGTGGGTCGCCCGGCGCGCCGCTCTCGGTCCACATGGGCCGGTCCGAGGCGGCCCGGTAGAGCTGGAGGTTGAGCGTCCGATCGGCGCAGGCGTTCAGGATCCGGAACCGGTACGCCCGCGGCGCCACCTCCAGGTACGGGTAGGCGACCCCGTTGACCAGCGGCGTGTCCCCGTACGCCTCGGGCACGGCCGACGGGTGCGGCACGCCCGGGGCGAGGGGCGGCTCGTCCGGCTCGGTGACCGGGTCGTGGTGCGGGTTCGGGACCGGGGCGACCCAGGGGCTGGCCCCGCCGTCCGGGTCGTGGGTCCACGGGCCGTAGTCCCAGCGGCCGGTCGGGTTCCCGCCGCTGCTCCGGTACGGGTTCTGCCTCGGCTGGTAGACGTGCGGATGCCAGAGGCTGCCCTTGGCGCCCCAGCGGTCCCGGTCCCAGGTGGGATCCTGGGCGGCGAGCTGGGCGTCGTCCGGCACGAAGGTCTTGTCCTCGATCACCAGGGGAAGCTGGTCGGCCGGCAGCACACCCTCGTCGACCAGCCGCTCCTCCGCCGGGTCCATCAGCAGGTAGAGCGCCAGCTGCCCGGAGTAGACGGTGAGCCGGGACAGGCCGAGGGTGTTGTCGTGCAGCCACATGAGCCGGCCGCTCTGCTCGTTGGGGAAGTAGAGCGTGGTGGCGCCGGCGCCCGGCGGCGGCATGTCCGGCACCGGGGTCACCCCCACCCCCGTCGGGTACGGCGTGATCTCGCCGGCCGGGGTCACCCACTGCCACGGGTTTCCGGCGCTGATCCACGCCGTCTGCGCCCCGGCCAGGTGCGGCACGGCCCGGTTCCCCGGGTACGGCGCGGGCCCGTCCAGCGGCCCGGTCCCCGCCCCGTCGACCGTCTCGTCGACCGGCAGGAACAGCTCGCCGGCCCGGCCGGTGGGCAGCTGGTTGATGAACTTGATCCGGACCGGCCGGCCGCGCCGGGCGACGATCATCGGACCGAGGTGCCAGGGCCGGTCGGGCGGGCTCACCGTGTTGTGGCCGGACGCGTCGGTGCCCAGGTTGAGCTGGCGGTAACCGCGCAGCCGGGTGGCCGGCAGGTCGCGGTGCAGGCGTTGCGCGTACTCCTGGAGGCCGATCTCGTAGTAGTCGCAGCCCGGCCAGGTGATCGTGTCGGGGACCGCGACGGGCAGGCGGGCGCCCAGCCCGGCGGTGGCCAGCGGGCCGGGCACCGGCAGCGGGTCGACGAACTTCCGGATGCCGGTGCCGGGCACCGGCCGGCCGTCCCGGTCGAGCGCCGGCAGCGGGCTGGCGGCGAAGTTCGGCACCGGGCCGAAGCAGCGCGGCACGGCGGCCGGGTCGAGGCTGGCCGGGGTCGGACCGGTCTCCTCCTCGGCGGCGCGGGCGGCGGGCACCGTCGGCGCGTGGTCCTCGGCGGTCCGGGCGAACCGGTCCGTCCATCCCGGCCGGAGTCTGCGGAACAGCACCATGGCTCTCCCCGGGGTCGGGGCGCGCCTGCCGTCACCCCGACGTGGCGGGCGTACGCGCTGCTGACGATCGGTGAGCACTCCACCGCAGCATGCGACGCCGAACGTGCGGGAGGGAACTACCCAATCGTCCCTATCTCGGGCGATCTTGGATGGTTCGTGGAAGTTCCACGCTTGTTCGTGGCCGGCCGCCGCGCGGACGGCGTCAGGAGCGGTCCGGCTGGCACGCCGGGCACCAGTAGGTCACCCGCTCGCCCAGCTCCTCCTTGCGGATCGCGGTGCCGCAGCGGCGGCACGGCTGGGCCCGGCGGCCGTAGACGTAGCTGGTCTGCCCCCGGTGCAGTGAGCCGGTCGTGCTCTGCGTCCAGCGGCCCCGGTTCGCCGCGAGCAGCCGCTGGGCGAGGCCGACCGTGCCGGCCAGGTCCGGCACCGCCCGCACCGGCGTCCACGGGGAGACCCCGCGCAGGAACAGCACCTCGCACTTGTAGAGGTTGCCCACCCCCGCCAGGTTCCGCTGGTCCAGCAGCGCCTCGCCGATGGTCTCGTCCGGGTGGGCGGCCAGCCGGCGGACCGCCTCGTCGGGATCCCAGTCGGGGCCGAGCAGGTCCGGGCCCAGATGGCCGACCAGGGACTCCTCCTCGGCGGTCGGGATCAGGGCCAGCTCGTGCAGGTGGTAGCCCACCGCCACCGCGCCGGGGGAGCGGAGCACCACCCGGATCAGGTGCGCGGGCCGGGCCGCCCAGCGCTCGCCCGGGGCGTACGCCCGCCAGGCGCCGTCCATCCGCAGGTGCGAGTGCAACGTCCAGTCCCGCCCGGTTGCGGCCGCGGCACGCGTGGTGTCGGCGCGCGTCGCGTCGGCCTCCGCGGCACCGGCCCGCGTGGTGTTTGCTCGCGTCGCGTCGGTCCTCGTGGCGGTGGTGGCACCGGGCGGGGCGGCGGCGTCGGGCGGTGCGGTGAGGCGGAGCAGCAGGTGCTTGCCCCGGCTGGCCGACTCGCGCACGGTCCAGCCGGTCAGGTCGGTCGCGGCGAGCTGCGGCACGCGGAAGTCGGAGCCGGTGAGCCGGGCGCCGGCCAGGGCGCGCTGGAGGACGCGGGCGGTGTTCCAGACGGTGTCGCCTTCGGGCACCCCTCCATCCTCCCTCGCCCGGCGGTGTCGCGCCGCCGGGCGCTCAGTCGCCCGTCACCGTCACCACGTCGCCGGGCGCTCAGTCGCCCGTCACCGTCACCACGTCGCCGGGCCGCAGGCCGAGCAGGTCGACCGCGCGCCCGGTGTTGACCGCCAGGGCCACCAGCCCGGCCGAGTCCACGTACGCCACCAGCCCACCGGCCGGCGCGTCGCCGAAGGTGCGCCCGTGCACCGCCGCCCGGCCGGCCACCCGTACCCGCGCCGGCAGCCCGGACAGCAGCTCACCGGGTGCCGCGAGCTGGACGTTGCCGAAGTGGTCGATGGTCAGCACCTCGGCGGTGAAGCCGGTGTCGTCGGCGCGGACCAGCGGCGCGGGCAGCCGGACCAGCGTGGCCGGGTCCACGGCCGGACCGGCCTCGGCGAGCGGCGCGCCGAGCGCCAACCGCGCGGCGACCGGGGCGAACACGTCCCGCCCGTGGAAGGTGCGGGAGACCGCCGGGGCGAGCCAGGCCGGGTTGGTCAGCTCGACGGCCGCGGCGATCCCGCCGAGGGCCTCGGCGGCGTCCAGCAGCAGCCCGTTGTCCGGGCCGACCAGCAGCCCGCCCGGGGTGGCCAGCGCGACACCCCGCCGGGCCGTGCCGACGCCCGGGTCGACCACCGCCATGTGCACGCCCACCGGCAGGTACGGCACGGTCTGCGCGAGCACCGCCGCGCCCCGGCGTACGTCGGCCGGCGGTACCAGGTGCGTCACGTCGATCACCCGGGCGGCCGGGGCGAGCCGGGCCAGCACGCCGTGGCAGGCCGCCACGAAACCGTCGGCCAGGCCGTAGTCGGTGGTCAGCGAGATCCAGGGACCGCCGGTGGGGCTGGTCATGCCCGGGCTCCCGACGCGGTCAGCCGCCGCTCCAGCCGCAGCTCGTCGTGCAGCGGGATGTCGTCCTCACCCAGGTACGGGATGCTCGGCTTGACCGCCCGCGCCCGGTCCACCGCGCCGGGGTCCACCCCCACGATCCGCAGTCCCCGGCGCTGGTAGAAGCGGAGCGCCCGGAGGTTGTCGTTGGTGGTGACCAGCCAGAGCCGGTCCGCCCCGGCGGCCGTGGCCACCGCCTCGGCGGCGGTCAGCAGGGCGCTGCCGGCGCCGTTTCCCGGGACCGTCGCCGCGACGCTGACCACCTCCAGCCCGCCGTCGGCGAGCCGGTGCACCAGCGCCCCGGCGAACCCGCCCGCCCCGTCGACCGCTACGAGGGTGGGCAGTTCGCGCAGGTCGTAGCGGGTGTCGTGGACCACCACGTACGGGCCGCCCCACTCGCGCCGGTGCAGCGCCGCGACGTCGGCGTGGTCGCCCGCTTCGGCGGGTCGTACCTGGATCGAGGCCATCCGTCCCCCTCGTCGTCCGCGCAGCACACCCTAACGACCACGACACCTCCCTCCACACACTTCCCCCGGCGCCCGGCACTCCTCGACACACCGGTTCCGAGGCGCGGGAGGTAGGCCGGCACCGACCCGGATGCATCCGGTCCACCGATCCCGACCAGACCGACCCGTCGCAGCTGGCCTTCCGCCATTCGGAAAGCTCGTCCGCATCCCGGGACACCCGCAAGATCTTGGTACGAAACGGCCCCCATAGGGGCCCTTTCCGTCCAAGATCTCGGGCGGCCGACGCCGACGCCGACGCCGACGCTTGCGGTCAGCCGCGGAGGCGGAGGCCGCGTGGGGTGGCGCGGAAGCCGGCGGCGGTCAGCGCGTCCCGCAGCGGCGAGGAGTGCACCGCCTCGCCGTCGGCGCGTTCCACCGAGATCGCGCCCAGCGCCCCGGAGTGCACCGCGTCGGCGAGGGCCTTGCCGGCCGCGGCGAGGGCGTCGGTGTCGTCGGTGAACGAGAGGATGGTCCGTCCGCCCCGTTCGACGTAGAGCACCAGGTCGCCGCCGACCAGCACGACGAGCGCACCGGCCTTGCGCCCGGCCCGGTGCCCGGTGGCCGGTGCCGCGCCGTCGCCCGAGTCGACCACCCGGTCGGGCCAGGGCAGCGCCGCGCCGTAGGGGTTGGCCGGGTCGGTGGCGGCGAGGACGACTGTCGGCCCGCCCCGGCCGCGGCTGTCGTCGGCGGGGTCGGCGAGGGCGCGGATCCGGTCGACAGCACCGGGCACGGCGAACTGGGCCGCGCCCAGCCCTTCGACGAAGTAGCCGCGCCGGGCCGCGCCGCGTTCCTCCAGCGCGGACAGCACCGGGTAGACCGCCGCGAAGCCGCCGGTCACCTGCTCGGCCATCACCGCGCCCCGGGTGACCACGCCGTGCCGTTCGAGCAGCAGGTCGGCGAGGGCGGCGGCCCGCCTGGTGGGGTCGAGGTCACGGTCGGGCAGCCGGGACCAGCGGCCGGCCACGGTGGGCGGGCCGCCGCGGCTGGGCAGCGCCACCCGGCCGGGCCGGCGGTAGCGGGTGCGCGGGGCGGTCGGCCGGGATCGGTGCGCGCCGCCGCCGCCGAGTGCCGCCCGCAGTGGGGCGAGGGTGTCGTTGGTGAGGTGACCGGCCCACACCAGGTCCCACACCGCCGCCGTCAGGGCGGTGTCGTCGGTGGAGCCGACCCGGTCGGAGAGCGACCGGAAGAAGAGCGCCTGCCCGTCGGCGAGCGCGTCGAGCACCGCCTCGTGCAGCGGGGTGAGGGCCAGCGCCTCGTCCGGCGGGGGCAGCAGCAGCGGCGCGACGTCGGCGTACGCCAGGGTGACCCAGCCGTCGCCCCCGGAGATCGCGCCGGACCCGGCCCAGACCACCTCCCCGCTGGCGCAGAGTTCGTCGAGTTGGGCGGGGGAGTAGTCGGCGACGCGGGCGGGCAGCACGAGGCGTTCCAGCGCGGACGCCGGCACGGCGGTGCCCTGCAACTGCTCGACGGTGGCGGCGACCGCCTCGACGCCCCGGGCCGACGAGCCGACCTGCTGCCAGCGGGGGAGGAACGCGGCGAGCGCGCGGGGCGGCACCGGCTCGATCTCCCGGCGCAGGGCGGCGAGGGACCGGCGGCGCAGCAGTCGCAGCACCTCGGCGTCGCACCACTGGGTGCCGACGCTGTCGGGGGCGAACTCACCGGAGACCACCCGCCCGGTGGCCGCGAGCCGGCGCAGCGCCTGCTCCACGACGAACACGCCCAGCCCGAACCGGGCGGCGCAGGTGGCCGCCGCGAACGGGCCGTGGGTGCGGGCGTAGCGGGCCACCAGGTCGCCGAGGGGGTCGGCCACCGGGGCCAGGTAGGCCTCCGCGATCCCGACGGGCAGCGCCACGCCGAGCGCGTCGCGCAGCCGCGCGGCGTCCTCGACGACCACCCAACGGTCCTCGCCGGCGACGCGGACCCGCAGCACCCGGCGGGCCGCCTCCAGCTCGGCAAGCCACTCGACCGGTGCGCCCCGCTCGGCCAGCTCGCCCTCGCTCAGGTCGCCGACCACCCGGAGCAGCTCGACCACGTCCTCCGCGTCGCGGGGGCGGCGCTGCTCGGTGCGCCAGCGCAGCTGCCGTTCGGTCTCGGCCAGCACCGCGGGGTCGAGAAGTTCCCGCAGGTCGACCCGCCCGAGCAGTTCACCGAGGAGCCCGGAGTCGAGGGCCAGGGCGGCGGCCCGCCGCTCGGCCAGCGGTGCGTCGCCCTCGTAGAGGAACGCGCCCACGTAGCCGAAGAGCAGCGAGCGGGCGAACGGCGACGGGCGCTCGGACTCCACCTCGACCAGGCGGACCTTGCGGGCGCCGAGGTCGCGCATCAGCTCGGCCAGGGCGGGCTGGTCGAAGACGTCCTGGAGGCACTCGCGGGCGGCCTCCAGGGTGACCGGGAAGTCGGCGTACTCGCGGGCCACGTCGAGGAGCTGTGCGGCGCGCTGGCGCTGCTGCCAGAGCGGCTGCCGGCGGCGCGGGTCGCGGCGGGGCAGCAGCAGGGACCGGGCCGCGCACTCGCGGAACCGGGAGGCGAACAGCGCGGAGGTGCCCACGGACTCCTCGACCAGCTGGGCGATCTCCTCGGGGTCGAAGACCACCACGTCGGCGCCGGGCGGCTCCTCGGCGGTGTCGGGCAGCCGGACCACGATGCCGTCGTCGGAGGGCATCACCTGGGCGTCTACCCCGTAGCGCTCGGCGAGCCGGCGGCCGATCGCGAGGGCCCACGGACCGTTGACCCGGGCGCCGAGCACCGAGTGCACGGCGAGCCGCCAGTCGCCCAGCTCGTCGCGGAACCGCTCGACCACCACGGTGCGGTCGTCGGGCAGCGACCGGGTGGCCTCCTTCTGCTCGCGCAGGTAGCTCATGAGGTTGCCGGCGGCCCAGTCGTCCAGCCCGCCGGCGCGCAGCGCGGCCACGGCGTCGGCGTCGGACTGGCGCAGCAGCGCCCGGACCCGGGCGCCGATGGCCCGGCCCAGCTCGACCGGACGGCCGAGCTGGTCGCCCTTCCAGAACGGCATCCGGGCGGCCTGGCCGGGCGCGGGGGAGACGAGCACCCGGTCGGGGGTGATCTCCTCGATCCGCCAGGACGACGAGCCGAGCAGGAACACGTCGCCGACCCGGGACTCGTAGACCATCTCCTCGTCCAGCTCGCCGACCCGGGCGGCCCGCTCGGCGCCGGCCAGGAAGACCCCGAACAGGCCCCGGTCGGGGATGGTGCCGCCGCTGGTCACGGCGAGCCGCTGCGCGCCGGGCCGGCCGGTGAGCACGTCGGCGGCCCGGTCCCAGACCAGTCGGGGCCGCAGCTCGGCGAAGGCGGTCGACGGGTAGCGCCCGGAGAGCATGTCGAGCACCGCGTGCAGCGCCGAGTCGGGCAGCTCGGCGAAGGGCGCGGCGCGGCGGACCAGCACGGCGAGGTCACCGAGCCGCCACGGCTCCAGGGCCACCATGGCCACGATCTGCTGGGCCAGCACGTCGAGCGGGTTGCGCGGGTAGTGCAGCTCCTCGATCGCGCCCGCGCCCATCCGCTCGGCGACCACGGTGCAGGAGAGCAGGTCGCCGCGGTGCTTCGGGAAGACCACGCCCCGGGAGACCGCGCCGACCTGGTGCCCGGCCCGGCCGACCCGTTGCAGGCCGGCGGCGACGCTGGGCGGGGCCTCGATCTGCACGACCAGGTCGACCGCGCCCATGTCGATGCCCAGCTCCAGGCTGGAGGTGGCGACCACGGCCGGGAGCTGCCCGGACTTGAGCGCCTCTTCGATGTGCTTGCGCTCCTCGCGGGAGACGCTGCCGTGGTGGGCCCGGGCGATCACCGGCGGCGCGCCGGCCGCCGCCCCGGACTGCGCCATCACCTCGGCCGGTTGCCGGGGCGCGCGCAACGGCCCCACCGGTCCGCCGAACGCGTCGGCCCCGCGCCGCGCCGGGCCCGGCCCGTCCCCTGCACCGCCGTCGCCGGCCGGCGGGCCGTCCATTCCCGCCAGCAGCTCGGATACGCCCACCGGCTCGCCGCCCCGGGCCATGCGGCCGCCGTCCGGGGCGGTCGCCGCCTCCAGTTCCTCGGCGGCCAGCTCGTTGAGCCGGGCGCAGAGCCGCTCGGCGCTGCGCCGGGAGTTGGTGAAGACGATTGTCGAGCGGTGGGACCGGATCAGCGAGAAGACCCGCTCCTCGACGGCCGGCCAGATCGAGGCCCGGCGCGGGCCGATCCCGCCCAGCGCGTCCTCCGGCGGCTCCTGCTCGTCGAGGCGGGTCATGTCCTCCACCGGCACCTGGACGCTGACCTCGATGGTCTTGCTGGTGGGCGGCTGCACCACGTCGACCGGGCGGGCTCCGCCGAGGAAGCGGGCGCAGACATCGATCGGCCGGACGGTGGCGGAGAGCCCGATCCGCTGCGCGGGCGTCTCCAGCAGCGCGTCGAGGCGTTCCAGGGAGAGCGCCAGGTGGGCGCCGCGCTTCGTGCCGGCGACGGCGTGCACCTCGTCGACGATCACCGTGCGGACCCCGCGCAGCGAGTCGCGGGCCGCGGAGGTGAGCAGCAGGAACAGCGACTCGGGCGTGGTGATCAGGATGTCCGGCGGAGTCCGGGCGAAGGCCCGCCGCTCGTCGGCCGGGGTGTCGCCGGTGCGCATGCCCACGGTGATGTCGGGCGGGGTGAGGCCGAGCCGGGTGGCGGCCTGCCGGATGCCGGTGAGCGGGGCGCGCAGGTTGCGTTCGACGTCGACGGCGAGCGCCTTGAGCGGGCTGACGTAGAGGACCCGGCAGCGCTGCCGGGCGTCGGCCGGTGGCGGTTCCTTGGCCAGCCGGTCGAGTGACCAGAGGAACGCCGCGAGGGTCTTGCCGGAGCCGGTCGGTGCGACGACGAGCGCGTTGCGCCCGGCGGCGACCGACCGCCAGGCGCCCTCCTGGGCGGCGGTGGGCGCGGCGAAGGCCGCGGTGAACCACTCCCGGGTCGCCGCGCCGAAATCCGCCAGGACCGCCGCGCCCCGGGTCACCTCGTCCGCCACGCCCTCCATCCTGCCCCGCCGGTGTGACAACCAGTCCTCGCCGGACGCTGTTCTGTCCGGGACGGGGCTTTAAGCGACGGATGTGGCCTTGAATGCGTTAAGTCTTACTTAACTGCTTGCTTCTACCGCGCAACATAAAGTAACTTCACCCGCAACGCAGCGTGGGGTGGAGGGCCTGGATGACCGTGCAGGGGCGAGGCGCCGAGTCCGGGACCGACGTGCTCATCCGCAAGGTCGACAGTCACCTCGCCGCGCTCCGCGCCGGCCTGCACGGCCCCGAGTTGGAGCTGGCCGAGGACCTGGCCCGCTGCCTGCGTGAGCTGGTCGTCGCCACCGCCCACTCCAGCGCCGCCGACCGGGGGCTGGTCCGCGCCGCGGTGCACTACTTCGTCCTGCGCCGCGAGAGCCGCGGCAAGCTGCTGCCGGTGCGCTCCCTCGCCGCCGCCCAGCGCGTGGTCAACAAGGCCGTCCGCCAGCTCGGGCGGCCGGACCTGCTGGTCGAGACGCCGCGCCGGGACCGGTCCACCGCCGACCCTGCCCTGCGCTGAGCGGGAGGCCCGGTCGCCGGGCGGGTTTCCCGAAAACCGCCCGGTTGGGCGGGGATGTGGCGTGTGATCGGTCCTGGCCGCAGCGTGCCCCCGCGCGCTGTCACCTCGACCGGGAGTGCGCGTGCTCGTCCTGCTGATCCTGCACCTGGTGGCGGCCCTGTCCGCCCCGCTGCTGGTCCGCCGGTGGGGTCCGCGTGCCTGCCTGCTGCTCGCCCTCGCCCCGGCGGCCACCTTCGGCTGGGCGGTGGCGCACACCGGCGCGGTCCGCGACGGCGGCGCGGTCGTCGAGACGTACCCGTGGATCCCGGAACTCCACCTCGACGTGGCGCTGCGGGTCACCACCCTGTCCTGGCTGATGCTGCTGCTGGTCGGCGGCGTCGGCGCGCTGGTGCTCGTCTACTCGGCCCGCTACTTCCACGCCGGCTCGGCGGGCCTGGCCCGCTTCGCGGCCGTCATGGTCGCCTTCGCCGGGGCGATGCTCGGCCTGGTCGTCTCGGACGACCTGCTGCTGCTCTACGTCTTCTGGGAGCTGACCACGGTCTTCTCCTACCTGCTGATCGGGCACAGCACCGAGCGGCGGTCCAGCCGGTGGGCGGCCGCCCAGGCGCTGACCGTCACCACCCTGGGCGGGCTGGCCATGCTGGTCGGGTTCCTGCTGCTCGGCCACCACGTCGGCAGCTACCGCTGGTCGGTCGTCACGGCCGCGCCGCTGCCCGGCGGCGGCTACCTGGCCGTCGCGGTGCTGCTCGTGCTCACCGGCGCCCTCGCCAAGTCCGCGGTCTTCCCGTTCAACTCCTGGCTGCCGGTGGCGATGGCGGCGCCCACCCCGGTCAGCGCCTACCTCCACGCGGCCGCCATGGTGAAGGCCGGGGTGTTCCTGGTCGGGCTGCTCGGCCCGGCGCTCGCGCCGGCCGGGCCCTGGCGGCCGGTCACCGTGGTCGCCGGTCTGGTCACCCTGGTCGCCGGGGGCTGGGCGGCGCTGCGGCAGACCGACCTCAAACTGCTGCTGGCGTACGGGACGGTCAGCCAGCTCGGCCTGCTCACCGTGGTGCTCGGCGCGGGCACCCCGAAGGCGGCCCTCGCCGGCGTGGCCATGCTGCTGGCGCACGCCCTGTTCAAGGCGGCGCTGTTCCTCGTCGTCGGCATCCTCGACCACAGCGCCGGCAGCCGGGACCTGCGCGACCTGTCCGGGGTGGGCCGGAGCGCGCCGGTGCTCACGACGGTCGCCGCGCTGGCCGCCGCCTCGATGGCCGGCCTGCCGCCGCTGTTCGGCTTCGTGGCGAAGGAGGCGGTGCTCGGCGCGTTCACCGGGCGGCCGGTGGTGCTCGCCGTGCTGGTGGTGGGGAGCGCGCTGACCGTCGCGTACAGCATCCGGTTCCTCTGGGGCGCGTTCGGCTCGCGGCCGGACGTCCCGGTGACCGACGTGGAGCGGCCGCCCGCCGCGATGCTCGTACCCCCGGCACTGCTCGCCGTCGCCGGGCTCGCCGCCGGTCCGGCCGCCGGCTGGCTGGGCGGCCTGCTCCGCCCGTACGCCGAGCTGTTCGGCCCGGTCGAGGAGAAACTGGCGCTCTGGCACGGGCCGACCGCGGCGCTCGGCCTCTCCGCCGTGGTGATCGCCGGCGGGGTGGTGCTGCACCTGGTCCGCGGCCCGCTCGCCCCGGCCCTGACGCGGCTGCGCTCGCCGGTCGGCGGCAACGAGGGATACGAGTGGGTCACCCACCGGTTCGACCGGTTCGCCATCGAGGTCACCGGCGCCACCCAGCGCGGCGCCCTGCCGCAGTACCTCGGCACCGTGCTGGTCGTCCTCGTGCTGGTGCCGGGCGGCGCGATGCTGGCCACCCGGCCGTGGCGGGCCGGGATCGCCGTCTGGGACAACCCGACGCAGCTGGTGGTCTGCGTGGTGATCGCGGTGGCCGCGCTGCTCGCGGTGGGCGCCCGGCGCCGGCTCACCGCCATGCTGCTGGTCGGCGTCACCGGCTACGGCACCGCCATGATGTTCGTCCTCTACGGCGCGCCCGACGTGGCGCTCACCCAGTTCCTGGTGGAGACCGCCACCATCGCGGTCTTCGTGCTGGTGCTGCGCCGGCTGCCGGAGCGCTTCTCGGCCCGCCCGCTGCGCCGCAGCCGCTGGGTGCGCCGCGGCATCGGGGTGGCCGCCGGCCTCGTCATGGCGGGCCTGGCGCTGGCCGCGGCGGGCGCCCGGCGTACCCCGTCGATCTCGGCGGCCTTCCCCGAACTGGCCGTGGCGCAGGGCTACGGCCGCAACGTGGTGAACGTGACGCTCGTCGACATCCGGGCCTGGGACACCATGGGCGAGATCTCGGTGCTGGTGGTGACCGCGACCGGCGTGGCGAGCCTGATCTTCGAGCGCTCCCGCACCGGGCCCCGGCCGCGCCGTCCCGGCCCGGTCCGGTCGCGCCGGGACCGGCGGACGGTCTGGCTGCGGGGCGGGACGATGCTGACCGAGCGCCGCCGCTCGATCGTCTTCGAGGTCGTCACCCGGCTGATCTTCCACACGGTGCTGCTCTTCTCGCTGTTCCTGCTGTTCTCCGGGCACAACGCACCGGGCGGCGGCTTCTCCGGCGGGCTGGTGGCCAGCCTCGCGCTGACCCTCCGCTACCTGGCCGGCGGCAGGTACGAGCTGGCGGAGGCGGCGCCGGTCGGCGCCGGGACGGTGCTCGGCGCGGGCCTGGCCGTCTCGGTCGGCGGCGGCGTGCTCGGGCTGCTTCTCACCGGCCGGGTGCTGGAGAGCGTGAAGGTCAATCTCTGGCTGCCGCTTGTCGACCACTTCTACCTGGTCACGTCGCTCTTCTTCGACATCGGCGTCTACCTGATCGTGGTCGGGCTGGTGCTGGACATCCTGCGCAGCCTCGGCGCCGAGGTGGACCGGCACGTCGAGGCGGCCGGCGAACCAGCCCGCGGGCTCGCCGTACAACGCGAGGGCGGGCGCCCGTGAGCGCGAGGAGTGAGCCGGTCCTGCGAGCCCCGCAGTCGCGAACAGAGGTGGCACGGTGAGCGCGAGGAGTGAGCCGGTCCTGCGAGCCCCGCAGTCGCGAACAGAGGTGGCACGGTGAGCGCGAGGAGTGAGCCGGTCCTGCGAGCCCCGCAGTCGCGAACAGAGGTGGCACGGTGACCCGGGGAGCGGCCGGGCCGACCCTGGTGCTGGTGATCGCCGTCGGGGTGCTCGTCGCCACCGGCGTCATCCTGGTGCTGGAACGGAGCCTGACCCGGATCCTGCTCGGCGTCATCCTGCTCGGCAACGGCGTGAACCTGCTGATCCTGCTCGGCGGCCGGTCAGGGGCCGCGCCGCTGGCCGGCAGCGCGCCGAGCGCCGCGATGAGCGACGCGCTGCCGCAGGCCATGGTGCTCACCGCCGTGGTGATCACGTTCGGGCTGACCGCGTTCCTGCTCGCGGTCGCCTACCGGAGCTGGTACCTGACCGGCGACGACGAGGTGCAGGACGACCTGGAGGACCGGCAGGTCGTCCGGCTCGCCGAGCGCAACGAGGTGTCCACGGCGGACCTCGGCGGCGAAGGGCCGGACGCCGACCCGGAACAGGTCGACCCGGAGCCGGCGCTGCGCCGGCTCCGCCGGCGGGAGCAGGACCAGTGAGCGCGAGGAGTGAGCCGGTTCTGCGAGCCCCGCAGTCGCGAACGAAGGCCAGCACGTGAGCGCGAGGAGTGAGCCGGGTTTGCGAGCCCCGCAGTCGCGAACGAAGGCCAGCACGTGAGCGCCCTGGTGCCGCTGCCGGTGGTGGTGCCGCTGCTCGGCGCGGCGCTCACCCTGATCCTGACCAACCGGCCCCGGCTGCAGCGGCTGGTCAGCGTGATCGGGCTGACCACGACGCTGCTGGTGGCGGTGACGCTGCTGGTGCAGGCGTACCGGCACGGGCCCGTGGTGGTCCGGGTGGGGGGTTGGCCGGCGCCGGTCGGCATCGTGCTGGTCGCCGACCAGTTGGCCGCGCTCATGCTGGTGGTCTCGTCGGCGGTCACCCTCTGCGTGCTGCTCTACTCGATCGGCCAGGGGCGGGGGGAGACCGGCGAGACAGCGCCCGTGAGCATCTACCACCCCACCTACCTGGTGCTCACCGCCGGCGTGACGAACGCCTTCCTGGCCGGTGACCTGTTCAACCTCTTCGTCGGCTTCGAGATCCTGCTGGCCGCGAGCTTCGTGCTGATCACCCTGGGCGGCACCGAGACGCGGATCCGCACCGGTTCGACGTACGTGGTGGTCAGCATCCTGTCGTCGATGATCTTCCTGGCCGCGGTGGGGCTGGTGTACGCGGCCACCGGCACCCTGAACATGGCGCAGCTCGCCGGCCGGTTGGACGCCCTGTCGCCCGGCGTACGCCTGGCGCTCCAGCTCACGCTGCTGCTCGCCTTCGCCATCAAGGCGGCGGTCTTCCCGGTCTCCGCGTGGCTGCCGGACAGCTACCCGACCGCTCCCGCCCCGGTCACCGCGGTCTTCGCCGGCCTGCTCACCAAGGTCGGCGTGTACGCGATCATCCGCACCGAGACCCTGCTGTTCCCCGGCGGCCAGGTCTCCGGCCTGCTCATGGTGGTCGCCGGCCTGACCATGGTGGTCGGCATCCTCGGCGCGGCGGCCCAGTCCGACATGAAGCGGCTCTTCTCGTTCACCCTGGTCAGCCACATCGGCTACATGATCTTCGGGGTGGCCCTGAGCAGCGTGGCCGGCCTGGCCGGGGCGATCTTCTACGTGGTGCACCACATCACCATCCAGACCACGTTGTTCCTGGTCGCCGGCCTCGTGGAGGAGCGCGCCGGCAGCACCGACCTGCGCCGGCTCGGCGGGCTGGCCCGGATCGCCCCGCTGCTCGCCGTGCTCTTCTTCGTGCCGGCCATGAACCTGGCGGGCATCCCCCCGTTCTCCGGCTTCCTGGGCAAGCTCGGCCTGCTCCAGGCCGGCGTGGCGGCCGGCGGGACACTGCCCGCCGTGCTGGTCGGTGCGGGCGCCCTGACCAGCCTGCTCACCCTCTACGCCGCCTCCCGGGTGTGGAACATCGCGTTCTGGCGGGCGCCCCGGCTGGCCACCGCCGGCCCGGCCGTCCGGCTGCCCGGGCTGATGGTCGGGGCCACCGCCGCCCTGGTGGTCCTCGGCCTGGCGCTCACCCTGGCCGCCGGGCCGCTGTTCCGGGTCACCGTGGACGCGGCCACCGACCTCCGCCAGCGCACCCCGTACGTCCGGGCGGTCCTGCCGGTGGACGTGCCGTGACCGACGACCTGCCGGCGGACCGGGCGGCCGGCGACGGGGAGCCGGCGGACGGCCCGCCGCCGCCCGGCCCGGCACCCGACGGCCCCGCGCCCGCCGTGGGCCGGGGCGGGCGGCGGCGCGACCAGGCCATCGCGCTCGGCTGGCTGGTCGCCATCTGGCTGCTGCTCTGGGGCGACCTGTCCTGGGGCAACCTGCTCGCCGGCATCGTGGTCGGCGCGGCCGTGCTGCTCTTCTTCCCGCTCCCGCCGGTCACCTTCGGCGGGCGACTGCGCCCGGGACCGCTGCTGGTCCTCGCGGTCACCTTCGCCGGCGAGCTGGTCAGCGCCAGCCTGCACGTCGCCGCCGTCGCGCTGCGGCCCGGATACCGCCCGCGCGGGGCGATCATCGCGGTGCCGCTGCGGGTCCGCACCGACCTCAACCTGGCGCTCACCGCCGAGGTGATCTCGCTGGTGCCGGGGACCCTGATCCTCGAGGTCGACCGCGACCACGGGGTGCTCTACGTGCACGTCCTCGACGTCCGAGGCCCGGAGGACCTGACCGGCAGCCGGGAGCGGGTCCTCGCCGTCGAACGGCGCATCGTCCGCGCCGTCGGCTCCCGCGCGGAGGTACGCCAGCTCGAACTCGAACCCGTCGATCGGAGGAACCATCAGTGACCGCGCTCCTCGCCGTCGCGCTGACCGTGCTGCTCTCGGTCACCGCGCTGCTCGCCCTGGCCCGGATCTACCGCGGCCCGTCCCTGCTCGACCGGGTCGTCGCCGCCGACCTGCTGCTCGCCACCATGCTGGGCGCGGTGGGCGCCGAGGCGGGGGTCAACCGCCACGCCACCACGCTGCCCGTGCTGGTGGTGCTCTCCCTGCTCGGCTTCGTGGGCTCGGTGTCCCTGGTGCGCTTCGCCGTCCGGGAGGAGGCATGACTGCGGTCGCGGACTGGCTCGGTGGCCTCTGCCTGCTGGGTGGGGCGCTGCTCAGCCTGGTCGCCGGGATCGGTGTGCTGCGGTTCCCGGACGTGCTGGACCGGATGCACGCCGCCACCAAGCCGCAGGTGCTCGGCGTGCTGCTGCTCCTCGTCGGCCTGGCGCTGCGCCTGCGTACGCCGGCCGACCTGGGGATGATCGCGCTGGTGGCGGTCTTCCAGCTCGCCACGGCGCCGGTCGCCGCGCAGATGATCGGCCGCGCCGCCTACCGTTCGGGGCGGATCGACCGGGACCTGCTGGACGCCGACGAGCTGACCGGGCGGTGAACCGGACAGCGAGGAGGCTTCGGGCACCCTCAGCGAACGTCCAGCCGCCGCCGATAAAATGGCCACATGATCGACTCCTCTGCCCAGGAGGGCAGCAGTAGCCAGCCGGGTCGTGCCCGGCAACCTCTGGACCCGACGGCCCCGGGAGCCCTGAACCTCCCGTGTTGATCCTCGTCGGTCTCGTCCTCATCATCGTGCTCACCGCCGCCACCGGTTACTTCGTGGCCCAGGAGTTCGGTTACGTCGCCGTGGACCGGGGCAAGCTCAAGCAGCTCGCCGACGGCGGCGACCGTGCCGCCGCCCGGGCCCTGGAGGTGACCGGCCGGCTCTCGTTCATGCTCTCCGGAGCCCAGCTCGGCATCACCGTGACCGCCCTGCTTGTCGGTTACGCCGCCGAGCCGTACCTGGGCGCGGGGCTGGCCGACCTGCTCGGCGTCGCCGGGGTCTCCAGCGGGGTGGCGCTGCCGCTGTCGGTGGCGCTCGCCCTGATCATCGCCACCATCGTGCAGATGGTCCTCGGCGAGCTGGCCCCGAAGAACCTGGCCATCGCCCGCGCCGAGCCGCTCGCCCGGGCGCTCGCCGGGTCCACCCTCATGTACCTGCGGATCGCCGGACCGCTGATCACCCTCTTCGACCGGGCCGCCGTGCGGCTGCTCCGCCGGGTCGGCATCGAGCCGATCGAGGAGCTGCCCAGCGGCGCCACACCGGAGGACCTGGAACAGATCATCGCCGAGTCCCGGGAGGAGGGGCACCTCGACGCCGAGATGTCCGACCTGCTCGACCGGGGGCTCGACTTCCGGGAGCTGACCGCCGGGGAGGCCATGGTGCCCCGGGTCGACGTGCACACCGTACGGGCCGACGAGCCGGTGAGCCGGGTCGTCGAGCTGCTCGACACGGGCCACTCCCGGTTCCCGGTGCGCGGCGCCGAGGGCGTCGACGACCTCGTCGGCGTGATCGGCATCGCCGACGTGCTCGGGGTGCCGCCGGCCGAGCGGGCGACCACGCCGGTGTCGGCGGTGGCCGTACCCCCGTTGCTGGTGCCGGAGACGCTGCCGCTGCCGACGGTGCTGGACCGGCTCCGGGTCGGGCACCGGCAGCTCGCCTGCGTGGTCGACGAGTACGGCGGCTTCGCCGGCGTGATCACGCTGGAGGACATCGCCGAGGAGCTGGTCGGCCCGATCCGTGACGAGGACGACCCGCCGGAGCGGGCCCCGGCGCGGCAGGACGACGGGTCCTGGGTGGTGCCGGCCCGCTGGCGGATCGACGAGGTCGCCGACAGCACCGGCATCGCGCTGCCTGAGGCGCCCGAGTACGACACCCTCTCCGGCCTGGTCATGCGGGAGCTGGGCCGGGTGCCCGAGGTCGGCGACCGGCTGGAGATCGCCCTCGCCGTCGACGGTGAGGAGCCGGACGCCGAGCCGCGCGCCCTCGTCGAGGTGCTGGCCGTGGACCGGCACGTGGCCGACTCGGTCCGTCTCCGCACGACAGCCGGCGCGCACGGGGAGGAGGCCGCATGAGCCCCGGGTTCGCGCTCTTCTTCTCCGTGGTGCTCCTGGCGCTCAACGGCTTCTTCGTGGCGGCCGAGTTCGCGCTGGTCGCGGCCAAGCGGTACCGCCTGGAGCAGCTGGCCGTCGGTGGCGGCCGGGCGGCCCGCGCGGCGCTGGACGGCGTCCGCGAGCTGAGCCTCATGCTGGCCGGCGCGCAGCTCGGCATCACCCTGTGCACCCTGGGGCTCGGCGCGCTGGCCGAGCCGGCCATCGAGCACCTGCTCAGCCCGCTGCTGCACGCGGTCGGGCTGCCGGACGCGGTGAGCCACCTGGTCGGGCTGCTGTTCGCCCTGGCCCTGGTGACCTTCCTGCACCTGGTGGTCGGCGAGATGGCCCCGAAGTCCTGGGCGATCACCGACGCGGAGCGCTCGGCCATGCTGCTGGCGCTGCCGTTCCGGGCCTTCGCCCGGATCGCCCGTCCGGTGCTGTCCGCGCTCAACGCCCTGGCCAACGCCGTGCTGCGGCTGTTCGGAGTCCGCCAGCAGGACCAGCTCGCCCAGGTGCACGGCCCGGACGAGCTGCGGATCCTGCTGGAGCAGTCCCGCGAGCACGGGCTGCTCGGCGCCGAGCAGCACCAGATGCTGACGAGCATGCTGGAGTTGCAGGGCACCAGCGTGGCGCAGGTGATGGAGCCGTTCGACCGGATCGTCACGGTACGCCGGGACGACACCGCCGAGCGGATCGAGCACGTCTCCCGGGACAGCGGCCGGTCCCGGCTGGCCGTTGTCGACGCGGGCGGCGAGGTCTGCGGCCTCGTCCACGTCCGTGAGGCGGTCCGCGCGGTGACCACCGGCCGGCCGGCCGTCGCGGAGGAGCTGATGACCCCGGCGTTCACCCTGCCGGGCGAGGCGTCGGTCACCGAGGCGGTGGCCGCCATGCGGGGCCGCCAGGCCCAGTTGGCGCTTGTCAGCAACGGCGGTGGGCCGACCCGGCCGATCGGCTTCGTCGCGCTGGAGGACCTCCTCGAGGAGGTCATCGGCGAGTTCGACGACGAGACCGACCCGGTGCCCCGCGGCCGCCGTATGCGCTGATCGTCATCCGGGTGCGTCTGTTGCCGCTGGGGCGACAACAGACGCACCCGGATCGCATGGGGGAGCGGGCGGTGGGAATGCCCGCCGCATGCGGTTGACCGGGGTGTCGTCGGAGTCCGTGTGGACCGGGCTGTCGGTGAGCACCACGCTGCCCAACCCGAGCACCCGTCCCGGCCTCCGGCTCCCCGGCCGGGTCACGCTGGCGGCGGGCGGCAACCCCGTCGCCGTCCGGCACATCCGGCTCGGGCTGGTCGCCCAGGTCGAGCCGGAGGACCCGGAGTCGCCCCGCCGGCTGGTCCAGTACCACCAGGTGCCGATCGCCGGCCGGTTCGTGGTGCCGGCGGACCGGCGGCGGGCGGTGGACTTCGCGATACCGCTGCCGTGGGAGACCCCGGTGACCATCTTCGGCGGGGTGCCGCTGATGAGCCTGCGCACCGGGCTGCGTACCGAGGTGTCGGTCGACCCGGACCTGGACCAGGGCGCCATGGTGCCGGTCTTCGTGCATCCGATCCCCACCCAGCAGCACGTCCTCGCCGCGCTGGAGACCCTCGGTTTCGTCATGCGGCAGGCCGGGCTCCAGCAGGGCCGGCTGCCCGGCGTGGAGCAGGCGTTCCCGTTCCACCAGCGGCTGGGCTACTGGGTGGCCCCGCTCTACGCCGGCCCGATCACCGAGCTGGAGGTGATCTTCGTGACCAACGCGGCGGGGCTGGAGGTGCTGCTCTGGATCGACCGGCGACTCTCCCTGGCCGGGATCACCCACCAGAGCATCAGCCGGTTCCGGACCTGGCACGCGGGGGCGGACCGGCGGGACTGGGTGGCAGTCGTGGACGGCTGGCTGCGGCACGCCATCGACCGGCACGCGGCGGCCGCCGCGCACGCCGACTGGTCCGCCAGGATCAGTGAGTCCGCGCACGTGAGCCGCCCGCCCGACGAGCCGGTCGCCCCCGGCTACGGCCTCGGCGGCACGGCCGGCGGCGCGGGCGTCGGCGGTGGTGGTGGGGGCGACGGCACCTGAGCGGGGCCGCCGCGGGGTCAGACCGAGGCGGTGGCGAGCTTCAGGCTGAAGCCGAGGAAGAGCACCGCGATGGCCGTGGTGCCGGTCGCGGCGAGCCGCCGCCGGCGGTGGAACTGGGCGGCCAGGAAGGTGCCGGTGAGGATCAGCGCCGTGAGGTAGAGCGCGCTTGTCACCTGGGCGATCAGACCGAGCAGCAGGAAGGACAGCGCCGGCCAGGCGTACCCGGGGTCGACGAACTGGATGAAGAAGGAGATGAAGAAGAGGATCGCCTTCGGGTTGAGCAGGCTGATCACCAACGCCCGCCGGAACGGGCTGCGCACCGTCGCCGGCTCCGCCGCGTCGATCAGCCGCGGCGTCGCCGGGTCGTTGCGGTCGCGCCAGCGCCGCCACGCGCCGCGCAGCATGGCCAGGCCCAACCACCCGAGGTACGCGGCGCCGGCGCACTTGATCACGAGGAAGAGCGCCGGGTACGCCTTGAGCAGCGACGCCACCCCGGCGGCGGAGAGGAACATCAGCACCGAGTCGCCGACGAACACGCCCCCGGCGGCCCGGTAGCCGGCCGCCACGCCACGGCGCGCCGCCGTGGAGAGCACGAAGAGCGAGTTCGGCCCGGGCAGCAGCACGATGGCCACGGTGCCCAGCACGTACGTCCAGATGTCGGTGATCCCCAGCACGCCGGTCATCATGACGCCGCGGGCACCGCCGGACGAAGCCGTTCCCGCAGCCTGACCTGTGCGTTTGGCCACTCCTCGGCCAGCATCGAGTAGAGGGCGGACTCCCGCCAGGTGCCGTCGGCGCGCCGCCGGTTGGACCGCAGCGTCCCCTCGCGGACCGCGCCGAGCCGCTCGATGGCCCGCTGCGAGCGCTCGTTGAGGGAGCTGGTCTGCCAGGTGACCCGGATGGCGTCCAGCTCCTCGAAGGCCCGGGTGAGCAGCAGCAGCTTCGCCTCGGTGTTGATCCCGGTGCGCCACCACGGCCGGCCGAGCTGGGTGTAGCCGATCTCCACGGTCCGCAGCTCCGGGTCCGGCTGGTAGTAGGAGGTGGTACCGACGACGGCGCCGGTGACCGCGCAGCGCTGCACCCAGGGCATCCGCGCCCCGCGCCGGTGGGCGTCGAGCGCGGAGCGGACGTAGGCCGCCGTGTCCTCGACGCCGCCCGGGCGCGGGGTGCCGACGTACCGCCAGACCTCGTCGTCGTCGAGGGCGGCGTACAGCTCCTCGGCGTGGGACTCGTCGAGCGGCTCCAGCACGACGTGGTCGCCGCGCAGCACCACCGGCTCCAGCCACGGCGACGGGGCCGCCCGCAGGTACGCCGGCACCGGAGCGGTCACCCCGGCTGCCGGCTCCGGCACGCCCGCGGTGAGCCGCAGCGGCACCACCCCCGCCCAGTACGGCAGGTGGAGGTCGGCGGGATCGTCGTTGGCCCCGGCGGCCCGGGCGCGGACCGACACCTCGCGCAGCGGCAGCGCCAGCACGGCGGTCTCGGCCAGCTCGCGGCGGCTCGGCGGGCGGCTGTCCGTGCTCCGCCCGGCGGCCACCTTCTCCACCAGCGCGGTGAGCACGTCCCGCTTCTCCCGCTCGTCGGTCACCAGGCGGGCGGTGCCGTGCGCCACCACCGACCGGTAGTTGGCGCTGTGGTTGAACTGGGACCGGGCGAAGACCAGCCCGTCGAGCACCGTGACCGCGACGCAGACCGGCAGGCCGGCGTCGTCACGGGCGGCCAGCAGCGGCCGGCTGCCGGTGGAGCCGTGCAGGTAGAGGGTGTCGCCGATCCGCACGTGCAGGGTGGGCAGCACGCGCGGCTCGCCGTCCACGGTGAACCCGAGCGCGCAGTGGTACGCCTCGTCCAGCACGGCGTGCGCGGCGGCCTCGTCATAGCTCATCCGGGCCCGCATGCGGGTGGCGGTGGTCCGCTCGGTCGGGGGGTACATCGACATCCCACCTTCGTGCTAGTACAATCTCGGAACTGTGGCAGAACGTTATCAGATCAGCGGCTCCTCGTCGGCGGCGATTTCGGCGAGCGTGGAAACCGGCATCCGGGCCGGCGACCTCGCCCCGGGCGACGCCCTGCCCGCCGTCCGCGCCCTCGCCGCCGAGCTGGGCGTCAGCCCGGCGACCGTCGCGAAGGCGTACCAGGAGCTGCGGCAGCGCGGCCTGGTCGTCACCGCCGGCCGGCACGGCACCCGGGTCCGCCCCCGCCCGCCCGTGGCGAGCCGCCGCTCGGCGCTGATGCCCCCGCCGCTGCCCGGCGCCCGCGACGTCTCCGCCGGCAACCCCGACAGCCGGCTGCTGCCGCCGCTCGGCCCGCACCTGGCCGCGCTCGCCGCCGAGCTCCGCGCACCCGTCGGGTACGCGGCCAGCGCCGTCCTGCCCGAGCTGGCCGCCGCCGCCCGGGAGCGGCTCGCCACGGACGGGGTGCCGGCCGACGAGATCACCGTGACCGGTGGCGCGCTCGACGGCATCGAGCGGCTGCTCGCCGCCCACGTGCGCCCCGGCGACGCGGTCGCCGTCGAGGACCCCGGCTGGGCCAACCTGCTCGACCTGGTCGCCGCGCTCGGGCTGCGCGCCATCGGGGTGCCCGTCGACGACGAGGGCCCCACCGCGCCGGGGGTCCGCGCCGCGCTGGCCGCCGGCGCCCGCGCGCTGATCGTCACGAGCCGGGCCCAGAACCCCACCGGCGCCGCGGTCTCCGCCGGCCGGGCGGCCGAGCTGCGTGCGCTCCTCGCCGGCCGTGCCGACCTGCTGCTGATCGAGGACGACCACGCCGCCGAGCTGGCCCGCGTACCCCTGCACCCGCTTGCCGGGGCGACCCCGGCGTGGGCCTTCGTCCGGTCGGTGAGCAAGCCCTACGGCCCGGATCTGCGGCTCGCGGTGCTCGCCGGCGACGAGGCCACCGTGGCCCGGGTGGCCGGCCGGGCCCGGGTCGGCGCCGGCTGGGTCTCCACGGTGCTGCAACGCCTGGTCCTGGCGCTCTGGCGCGACCCGGCCACCGGCGGCCTCGTGCGCCGCGCGGCGGAGAGCTACGACCGGCGGCGCGACGGGCTTGTCGACGCCCTCGCGGCGCGCGGGCTGGCCGCCCACGGCCGGACCGGCATCAACGTGTGGGTGCCGGTGCCCGACGAGACGGTCGCGGTCACCGCCCTGCGGGACGCCGGCTGGTCGGTGGCCCCCGGCGCGCTGAACCGGATCGCCGCCGCGCCCGGTGTCCGCATCACCGTCAGCACGCTCGACGAGGCCGACCTCGGGCCGCTCGCCGACGCGGTGGCCCGCGCGGTCCGGCCGTCGCCCGCCGGCTTCAGCGCCTGAGCCGGGGCATGGCCCGGCCTTCGGCGGGTACCCGCGGCCGGGAGGTGCGTGGCATGGCAAGGAACGGATCCCGGACCGGTCTCTGGATCGGCGTGGCGGCGGTGGTGATCATCCTGGTGATCATCGCGATCGTGCTGGCCTCGCGCGGCGGTGGCGGCGGCTCCGGGTACTGACCCCGGCGCATCCGGCGTCGATGCCGAAACCGGTATATAAAGCAGGCATGGCCGAGACCGAGAGCGCCCCCGGAGCCCAGGAGTTCATCCCGCCGCAGGCGGACACCATCGACGAGCTGCGCGCCGCCGCGGCCGGCTGCCGGGGCTGCGAGCTCTACCGGGACGCCTCGCAGACGGTGTTCGGCCGCGGCGACGAGAGCGCCCGGGTGGTCCTCGTCGGCGAACAGCCCGGCGACCTGGAGGACCAGAAGGGGCTGCCGTTCGTCGGCCCCGCCGGCCGGCTGCTGCGCAAGGCGGTGGACGACGCCGGCATCGACACCGGTCAGATCTACCTCACCAACGCCGTCAAGCACTTCCGCTTCGAGATGCGCGGCAAGCGGCGGATCCACCAGACGCCGGACCGGGTGCACATCACCGCCTGCCGGCCCTGGCTGGTGGCCGAGTTCGCCCGGCTCCACCCGGAGATCGTGGTGGTGCTCGGCGCCACCGCCGCCAAGGCCCTGCTCGGCCCCACCTTCCGGGTGACGAAGCAGCGCGGCGAGCTGATGCCGTGGCCGGCCGCCGCCCAGCACCCGGAGGACTTCGCCCGGGTCCCGGTGGACAGCGCCGGCAAGGTCGCCGACGCCCCGGCGGCCCGGCTGCTGGCCACCATCCACCCCTCCGCGGTGCTGCGCGCCGACAACCAGGACGTCGCGTACGACGGGCTCGTCAAGGACCTGAAGGTGGCCGCCCGCGCGCTGCGCTAGGCGCGCCCCTGCCAGGTGCAGAGGCAGACCCGGTTGCCGTCGGAGTCGGCGAGCACCCAGAAGCACGGTGCCGCCGCGTCGCTGACAAGCGTCCCGCCGGCGGCGAGCGCGGCCTCGACGCGCGGCTGGACCTCCGCCGGGTCCACCCACACGTCCGGGTGCCAGCGCTGGCGGGGTTCGTCGCGGCCGGACTCCTGGAACCACACCGTGGGCAGCGCGCCGGCCGGATCCCGCACCTCGTCGCCGCGGTGCTCCAGGGCCAGCACCGCCCGCCAGAACGGCGCCACGGCGGCGAAGTCCGGACTGTCCAGGGCGAGTTCGAGCCGGGACACGCCGGTGCGGGCCGGCGACAGGCCGGCCTGGGCCGCGAGCGCGGAGACGGCCCGGGCCAGCCGGACGTCGCGGTCGGTGACGCCGCCCGCGTCGTGCGACCAGAGCCGCACGTCGACGTGGGTGTAGCGCAGATCCAGGTCGGGATGGTGGTCCCGCCGCTCGGCCTCGGCGCCGATGGCGTTCACCAGCGCCAGCCCGGCGGCGAAGTCCGGCGTACGGATCCGGGTCTGCAGGCCGCCCAGCAGGTAGGTCCAGCCGTCCAGTTGCTCGTCGGCGATCTGTTGTCCGGTCAGCGTGGTCATTCCGCCATGCTGGCGTACCCCGCCGGAACGGACCAGCCCGACGGCGGCGAAATGGACCTGCGCGACGGCGGTCGGCGGCCCTAGCGTCGGGGGCATGACGAGTGATCTTGAGCTGTCCGTCCGGAACGCCGCCGCCATGTGGACGGCACTCGCCGAGAGCCGCGGGCACCGGCTGTCGCGCCGGCCGGGATTCCTCGCCGTGCTGGGCGACGCGCCCGCCGGGCTGCGGATCCTCCTGCGCGACCCGGACCCGTCCCCGGACGACCGGGCCGCGCTGGCCGCGCTGGTCCGCGGGCGGACCGGTCCGGTCGTCGTCGAGGACCAGTACGCGCGCCTGGACCTCGCCGACCTCGGCCTCACCCCGCGCACCCTGCCGGTGATGATCCGCCGTCCCGGGCCGGTGCCCGACCCGTCGTTGCCGGTCACCCCGGTCGAGCACGCCGACCAACTGGCCGTCGCCGAGGACGTGGTGGTGCACGGCTTCCCGCTGGAGCCGTTCCAGCCCTACAGCCCCGGGCAGGCGTTCCCGCCCGCCCTGCTGGACCGGCCGGAGGTCCGGTTCTTCCTGGTCCACCGGAACGTCGCCGGCGCCACCGCGCGGGATGCCACGCCGGCCGGGGCCTGTCTGACCGTCCGGGACGAGGGCGTCGGCCTCTACTGGATGACCAGCCTGCCCGCGCACCGGTCCCGGGGCGTGGGCCGGGCCCTGCTGCACGGCGTGCTCGGCCGGTTCGGCGACGTACCCGTGACGCTCACCGCGGCCCGCGCCGGCCGCCCGCTCTACGACTCGCTCGGCTTCGTTCCGGTGGCCGACGCCACCTGGTGGGGCTGAGCCGGCGGCGCCGGGGAGCGTGGGCGGCGGCGGGCGGTCAGAGGCGGCCGCCGCTGGCCGTGTCGGAGAGCCGCTGGGCCAGGTAGATCGGCACCACCGAGGCGACGATGAGCACGGCGGCCACCACGTTGATGACCGGCGCCTGGTTCGGCCGGAACAGGTTGCTGAAGATCCAGATCGGCAGGGTCTGCACGCCCGGACCGGCGGTGAACGTGGTGACGATGATCTCGTCGAAGGAGAGGCCGAACGCCAGCAGCGCGCCGGCCAGCAGCGCCGAGCGCAGCACCGGGAACGTCACGTACCGGAAGGTCTGCCAGCCGTCGGCGCCCAGGTCGGCCGACGCCTCCTGGAGGTTGCCGCCGGACCGGCGCAGCCGGGCCAGCACGTTGTTGTAGACGACGACCACGCAGAACGTCGCGTGCCCGACGATGACCGAGAAGAGCCCCTTGCCGATGCCGAGCGGGGCCATCACCGAGCGGAACGCGGTGTCCAGGGCGATGCCGGTGACGATGCCGGGCAGTGCGATCGGCAGCACGACCAGCAGCGACACGGTCTCCCGACCGAAGAACCGGTACCGCTGCACGGCGAAGGCGACCAGGGAGCCGAGCAGCAGCGCGACGCCCGTCGCACCCAGCCCGGCCTGGACCGACGTCCACAGCGCCTCCCGGGCGCCCGCGTTCTCCCAGGCGCGCACCCACCACTCCGTGGTCCAGCGGGGCGGGGGCCAGGCGAACGTGCGGTCGGCGTTGAACGAGTTGACCAGCACGATGGACAGCGGCAGGTAGATGAAGGCCAGGCCGAGCGCCATCGCGCCGCGCAGCAGCCAGCGCGCCGACCGGGAGAGCGTCACAACTCCTCCAGGGCCCCGGACCGCCGTACGGCGACCAGGTAGACGACCATGATCAGGACCGGGATGGTGGCCAGCGCCGCGGCGAACGGGAGGTTGTTCGCCGCCCCGATGTTGACGTAGACGAGGTTGCCGATGAGCTGCGTCTTGCCGCCCACGATCTGCACGGTGATGTAGTCGCCCAGCGAGAGCGAGAAGGTGAAGATCGAGCCGGCGATCACCGAGGGGACCACCACCGGCAGCACCACGGCGCGGAACGTCCGGCCCGCCCGGGCACCGAGGTCGGCCGACGCCTCCAGCAGCGAGTCGGGCAGCCGCTCCAGGCCCGCGTAGATCGGCAGGATCATGTACGGCAGCCAGAGGTAGGCCAGCACCAGCACTGTCGCGCCCAGCCCGTACCCGGGGCCGCTGCCCGGCCCGCCGAACAGCCAGTCCACCGGCCCGCCGTTGGCCAGCAGCACCCGCCAGGCGTACGCCTTGACCAGGTAGCTGGCCCAGAGCGGGGTGAGGATGGCGACCACCAGCCAGCGCCGGTGGCGGGGCTTGGCGACCTTCGCCATGTAGAAGGCCATCGGCAGGGCGATCAGCGTGTCGATCACGGTCACCCCGGCGGCCACGCCGACGCTGCGCAGCGCGACCGTCCGGTAGACCTCGTCGGTGACGATGGTGCGGAAGTTGTCCAGCGTGGGCTGGCGGACGACCTCCCCGGTGAACCCGTTGACCGTCCAGAGTGCCGAGACGAACAGCACGGCCAGCGAACCCAGGTAGGCGACCACCAGCCAGAACAGCGGCGCGGTGAGCAGGGCGGCGAGGCGTACCCCGGCGTGCCGGTGCAGCCAGGCCGAGAGCCGGCGGACCGGCCCGCGGAGGGCGGTGGTGCCGCCCGCGGGCCGGTCGAGCGTGGAAGTGGCCACCTCAGCCCTTGATCGTCGTCCAGGCCTGGGTCCAGGCCGCGTAGTCCTTGCACTTCACGTCGGTACGCCCGTCCAGGCACTGCTGCACCGGGGTGTTCCAGTACCAGACCTTGTCGAAGTAGGACTCGTCCTCGGCGTGGTACGTCGCGCAGTGGTTCTTGTCGGCGGTCTCGGCGCAGGCCAGCTTGTTGGACGGCGCCTCGCCGAACCACTCGGCGACCGCAGCGTTGGCCTTCGGCGAGATGATGTGGTCCATCCAGCGGTACGCGCAGTTCGGGTGCTTCGCCTTGGCGGAGACCATCCAGGTGTCGGACCAGCCGGTCGCCCCCTCCTCGGGAAGGATCGCCTCGACCGGGGCCTTGTCGGCGGTGGCCAGGTTGGCGATGACCTGCCAGGTGGTGCCGAGTACCGAGTTGCCGGCCTTGAAGGCCTGCACCTCCTTGGTGTAGTCCGACCAGTACTCGCCGATCAGCTCGTTCTGCTTCTTCAGCAGGTCGACGGCTGCGGCGAACTGCTTGTCGTCCAGCGCGTACGGGTTCTTGATGCCCAGTTCCGGCCGGTGCTTCATCAGGTAGAGCGCCGCGTCGGCGAGGTAGATCGGCGAGTCGTACGCGGTGATCTTCCCCTTGTAGGGCGAGTTGGCGTCGAACACCGCGCCCCAGGAGGTCGGGGCGGGCTTGACCACGTCGGTGCGGTACATCAGCAGGTTCGCGCCGCGCCCGTGCGGGACGCCGTAGGCCACCCCGTCGACGGAGTTCCACTGCTTGAGCTTGAGCCCGTCGAAGACGTCCTTGTAGTTGCTGATCAGGTCGGTGTTCACCGGGGCGACGTCGCCCCCGTAGATCAGCCGCAGCGAGGCGTCCCCGGAGGCGGAGACCACGTCGTACTCGCCGGTCTTCATCAGGGTCACCATCTCGTCGGAGGTGCCGGCGACCTTGACGTTGACCTGGCAGCCCGACTGCTTCTCGAAGTCGGTGACCCAGTCCACCTTCGGATCGGTGGAGCCGTCCTCGACGTACCCGGCCCAGGCGACGACGTTCACCTGTCCCTCGCCGGCGCCCAGCGCCGCGAGCTTGTCGATCCTGGGCGGCTTGATGCCGCCCGGACCGGAGCCGCCGGTGGTCGTGCCGCCGTCGCCGCAGCCGGTCAGGGCCAGCAGGCCGACCGCGGCGAGCGCGGTGAGGGTTCTACCGGTACGCATGAGCGCTCTCCTTCGCAAGGGGGGTCGGTACGGCGGGGACAGGTACGGCCACGGCGTGCTCGGTGCGCCAGGCCAGGCGGACCGGGGTGCCGCGCAGTGCCGCCACGTCGGCCGAGGAGGTGGTCAGGTTCTGTTGCGTCACGACCAGCCGGGCGCCGGCGTCGAGGTCGACGACGAACCGGGTGCTCGCCCCGGCGTAGACGACCTCGGCCACCCTGCCGGTGGCCGACGTCTCCTCGTCGGTGGCGGGCGACCCGTCGAGCCGGATCTTCTCCGGCCGGATGGAGAAGGTGCCGTCGCGGCCGAGCACCGTGCGGGCCGCTTCGCCACTGAGCAGGTTGGACGTGCCGACGAAACCGGCGACGAACGGTGAGGCGGGCCGCTCGTAGACCTCGGCGGGCGTGCCCACCTGGGCGATCCGGCCGTTCTCGAAGACCGCCACCCGGTCGCTCATGGTGAGCGCCTCCTCCTGGTCGTGGGTGACGAAGACGAAGGTGATGCCCACCTCCCGCTGGAGCGCCTTCAACTCCACCTGCATCTGCTCGCGCAACTTCAGGTCCAGCGCGCCGAGCGGTTCGTCGAGCAGGAGCACCTTCGGCCGGACGACCAGCGCGCGGGCCAGGGCCACCCGCTGCCGTTGCCCGCCGGAGAGCGCGGCCGGTCGCCGGTCGGCCAGACCGTCGAGCCGTACGCCCCGCAGCGCCTCCGCGGCCCGGGCCCGGCGCTCGGCGCGGCCCACCTTGCGCACCCGCAGCCCGTACTCGACGTTCTGCCGCACGGTCATGTGCGGGAACAGCGCGTAGTCCTGGAAGACGGTGTTGACGTCCCGCTCGAACGGGGCCAGCCGGGTGACGTCACGCCCGCCGAGCAGCACGCTCCCGGCGGTCGGTGGCTCGAACCCGGCGATCATGCGGAGCACGGTCGTCTTGCCCGAGCCGGACGGCCCGAGCATCGAGAAGAACTCGCCGTCGGCGATGTCCAGATCGACGCCGACCACCGCCTCCACCGTGCCGAACGACTTGCGCAGCCCACGGAGGGAGACGGCGGGGGTGGCGGGCCCGGCTGACATGGGCGCTCCTCAGTCCTACGGTTAACGTTGCGCGAGCGAACCAGGGTCCACGGAAATCGTGCCGTGAGAATAGAGCCGCAACGGATAGCGTCGTCAAGAGCTGATGGCGGTTTGCCTTGCCGGGCGACCCCTTCCCGCCGACCGCCCCGGCGGGCACACTCGTCGCCATGGAGCAGCACCTGTACGAACCCGTCCACGAAGAGTTCCGGGACCTGTGCCGTCAGTTCCTCGCCCGGGAGGCCGTGCCGCACCACGACCGCTGGGAGGCCGACGGGATCGTCGACCGGGAGGTGTGGCGCACGGCGGGCGCGGCCGGGCTGCTCGGCATGGACGTGGACCCCGAGCACGGCGGCGGTGGGCAGCGGGACTTCCGGTTCAACGCGGTGCTCGACGAGGAGATCATCGCGGCCGGCTGCACCGGGCTGGGCTTCGGGCTGCACAACGACGTGGTGGCCCCGTACCTGACCGAGCTGACCACCGACGACCAGCGCAAGCGCTGGCTGCCGGGCTTCTGCTCCGGCGACCTGGTCACCGCCATCGCCATGAGCGAGCCGGGGGCGGGCAGCGACCTGGCCGGCATCCGCACGAGCGCGGTCCGCGACGGCGACAGCTGGGTGCTCAACGGGCAGAAGACGTTCATCACCAACGGCGAGCTGGCCGACCTCGTGGTGGTGGTCGCCAAGACCGCCCCCGACCAGGGCGCGCACGGGGTGAGCCTCATCGTGGTGGAGACCGGCACGCCCGGCTTCGGCCGGGGCCGGCGGCTGGCCAAGGTCGGCCTCAAGGCCAACGACACAGCCGAGCTGTTCTTCGACGACTGCCGGGTGCCGGCGGAGAACCTCATCGGCACCGAGAACCACGGCTTCTACCACCTGATGGCCAACCTGCCCCGCGAGCGGCTGAGCATCGCGGTGGCCGCGGTGGCGGCGGCGGAGAAACTGCTCGCGCTCACCCTCGACTACGCCCGCTCGCGGGAGGCGTTCGGCCGGCCGATCGGGCGGTTCCAGCACAACCGGTTCCTCCTGGCCGAGCTGGACACCGAGGTCACCATCGCGCGGACCTTCGTCAACCACTGCGTGGCCGAGTACAACGCCGGCCGGCTCTCGGTGACCGACGCGGCGAAGGCCAAGTGGTGGACCACCGAGCTGCAGAACAAGGTGGCCGACCGTTGCGTGCAGCTGCACGGCGGCTACGGCTTCATGCTGGAGTACCCGGTCGCGAAGGCCTGGCTGGACAGCCGGGTGCAGACGATCTACGGCGGCACCACCGAGATCATGAAGGAGATCATCGGCCGGGGGCTCGGCCTGTAGCGAAACCGGGTGCCGGGGGGCCGGTCGGGTGCGGGAGGATGGGTCACCCCTTACCCGAGGAGCACCCGTCATGGCCACCGACCTGACCACGCCGGCCCCGAGCCGGCTCGACGTCGCCCCGATCCAGCGGCGCACCGTCCGGCTGCTCTTCCTCACCCAGATCATCGGCGGCATCGGCGTCACCATCGGCATCTCGGTCGGCGCGCTGCTCGCCGCCCGGGTCGCCGGCACCGCCCTGGCCGGGGTGGCGCAGAGCGCCGGGGTGGTCGGCGCCGCGCTGCTCGCCGTGCCGGTCACCCGGATCATGGCGGCCCGGGGGCGGCGGCCGGGGCTGGTCACCGCGTACCTGGTCGGGGCGGTCGGTGGCGTGCTCGTGGTGGTCTCCACCGTGCTGCACCTGGTGCCGCTGCTCTTCCTCGGCATGCTGCTCTTCGGCGGCGGCACGGCGGCCAACCTCCAGGCCCGCTACACGGCAGTGGACCTGGCCGAGCCGGCCCGCCGGGGGCGCCAGCTCTCGCTCGTCGTCTGGGCCACCACCATCGGCGCCGTGGCCGCGCCCAACTTCGCCGCGCTCGCCGACGCCACCACCCGCGGCTGGGGCCTGCCGGCGCTGGCCGGCCCGTTCGCCTTCAGCGCCGCCGCGTTCGTGCTGGCCGCCGCCGTGCTGGCGGTGCTGCTCCGGCCGGACCCCCTGCTCACCGCGCGCCGGCTGGCGGCCGAGAGCCCGGCCGACCCGGGCGCCGCGCCGGGCTCGTCGGCCCGGCGCCGCGGGGGCATGGTCGCGGCCTGGGGCACGGTACGCGACCGGCCCGCCGCCCGCCTGGGCATCGCCGCGGTCGCCGTGGGCCACCTCGTGATGGTCGCCGTGATGTCGATGACCCCGGTACGCCTCGGCGAGTCCCACTCCGACGCGGACGTGCTGCGGGTGGTCGGCATCGTGCTGAGCCTGCACATCGCCGGCATGTACGCGCTCTCCCCGCTGGTCGGCTGGCTCACCGACCGGCTGGGCCGGCGTCCGGTGATCCTCGGCGGGGTGGCCCTGCTGCTGGCCGCCTGCGCGGTCGCCGGCACCGCCGGGCACCACACGCCGCTGCTCTCGGTGGGTCTGGCCCTGCTCGGGCTGGGCTGGTCGGGCACCATGGTGGCCGGCTCGACGCTGCTGTCCGAGTCGGTGCCCACCGCCGACCGGCCCGGCGTGCAGGGCCTGTCCGACCTGGTCATGGGGCTGGCCGGGGCGGGCGCGGCGGCGGCGAGCGGGTTTGTCATGCGGGCCGCGGGTTATCCGACCCTGACCCTGCTGGCGGCGATCGCGGTGGTGCCGCTGGTGGCGCTAGCGTTGCGTCCGGCGCCGGTCGGTGCGCCGGAGGAACTCGGGCGTCCGGCGGACGGGGTGCCCGTCAAGCTCCGGCGTCCCTCGGACGACCTGCGCGACAAGGAGGAGTGACACGTGCGGCTGACCGACTTCTGGGCACGGCTGGAGGAGGCGTTCGGGCCGGGCTACGCGGCCAGCATCGCCAGCGACCAGGTGCTGTCCCAGCTCGGCGGGCGGACCATCGAGCAGGCCCTCGCGGGGGGTGAGGAGACGCACGTGGTGTGGCGCGCGGTGGTGGCCGCGTATCCCGACCGGGTGCCCGCACGGCTACGGTGAGCAGCCTTTTCGCCGGTTCCGCGTGTCGCTTGTCGAGTCGTACACCTGTTCGGCTATTGTCCACAGCGGGGTGCTCGTCCACAGCTCGCGGCCCGTCGGCTGGTTTTCTGTCGGACCCAGCGCCTAGCGTGTCCGCGTGACGCGAAGCTCAGGAAAGACGCCGGCGAAGGCAGGGGTGGCAACGATGGCGGCAGGGCCGGACCGGGAGAAGGCACTCGACCTTGCTCTCGCTCAGATCGACAAGCAGTTCGGCAAGGGTTCGGTGATGCGGCTGGGGGAGCGGCCCGTCGTGCAGACGGCCGTCATCCCGACCAGCTCCATCGCGCTCGACGTGGCGCTCGGCGTGGGCGGCCTGCCCCGCGGCCGGGTCGTCGAGATCTACGGCCCGGAGTCCAGCGGTAAGACCACGGTCGCCCTGCACGCGGTGGCCAACGCCCAGCGGGCCGGCGGCATCGCCGCCTTCATCGACGCCGAGCACGCGCTCGACCCGGAGTACGCGAAGGCCCTCGGCGTCGACACCGACGCCCTGCTGGTCTCCCAGCCGGACACCGGCGAGCAGGCGCTGGAGATCGCCGACATGCTGGTCCGCTCCGGCGCCATCGACATCATCGTGATCGACTCGGTGGCCGCCCTGGTGCCGCGCGCCGAGATCGAGGGCGAGATGGGCGACAGCCACGTGGGTCTCCAGGCCCGGCTCATGAGCCAGGCGCTCCGGAAGATCACCGGCGTGCTCAACAACACCGGCACCACGGCGATCTTCATCAACCAGCTCCGCGAGAAGATCGGCGTGATGTTCGGCAGCCCGGAGACCACGACCGGTGGTCGGGCGCTGAAGTTCTACGCCTCGGTCCGGCTCGACGTGCGCCGCATCGAGAGCCTCAAGGACGGCACCGACGTGGTCGGTAACCGCACCCGGGTCAAGGTCGTGAAGAACAAGGTCGCCGCGCCGTTCAAGCAGGCCGAGTTCGACATCATGTACGGCAAGGGCATCTCCCGCGAGGGCTCGCTGATCGACGTCGGCGTGGAGCAGGCGATCATCCGCAAGTCCGGCGCCTGGTACACCTACGACGGCGACCAGCTCGGCCAGGGCAAGGAGAAGGCCCGCGAGTTCCTCCGGGAGAACCCGGACGTGGCGGCCGAGATCGAGAAGAAGATCCTGGAGAAGCTCGGCGTCGGCACCGGCGCGGGCGACGCCGCCGGCGGGCCGGACCTGCCGCCGGTCGACTTCTGATCCGCTGACCCGTGGCAGGACGACGCGCCCGTACGGGGCGGGGCTGGGACGCCAGCCCGCCCCGCACGGGTGACGCGAACACTCCACCCCCGCCCCGTCGCGGTCGCCGGGGCCGGGCCGAGGAGCCCGACACCGAGGCGACGCCCGCGCCGCCTCGCGACGAGGCCGAGGTGGCCCGGGAGATCTGCCTCCGGCAGCTCGCGGTCCGGCCGCGCACCCGCGCGGAGCTGGCCGGCGCCCTGGCGAAGCGGGGCATCTCCGAGGAGATCGCCGAACAGGTCCTCGACCGCTACGACGAGGTCGGCATCGTGGACGACGCCGCCTTCGCCCGGGCCTGGGTGAGCAGCCGGCACACCGGCCGCGGGCTGGCCCGGCGGGCGCTCGCCAACGAGCTGCGCCAGCGCGGCGTCGACGGCGAGGTGGCCGGCGAGGCCCTCGACGAGATCGACGAGGAGACCGAGGCGGAGACCGCCCGGGCCCTGGTGGACCGGAAGCTGCGCACCGCCCGGGGCGAGCCCGACGCCGTGTTCCGCCGCCTGGTCGGCATGCTGGCCCGCAAGGGCTACCCGGCCGGCGTGGCCATCCGGGCGGTCAAGGACGCGCTGGCCGCGCAGAGCGCCGAGGCGGCCGAGTTCGCCGAGCACATCGACGCCGACGCCCTCGCCGACGCCGAGAACGACCTCGACCAGACGACCCGCCCCCTTGACTGACCCGACCGCCCGCGCCCTCGCCCGCGCCTCCGGCTCGCCTCGTCGATCATGAAGTTATTGCCCGGCGCACCGGCGTGTCGGGGCAATAACTCCATGATCGACTTCCGGGGAGGTAGGTGGGCGTGTTGAAGGGCTGTTTGAACGGGGGGCGGCTCAGGGCCGAGCATTCTGCCGTGCCCCTGACGCCCGGCCAGTTGGCTGCCGACGCCGTTCGGTGTGCGGAGGTGGGGGTGGCGGCGGTGCACGTGCACCCGCGTGATGAGCGTGGCGCCGAGTCCCTCGACCCCGCCGTGATCGCCGCGGCCGTCACCGCGATCCGGGCCGCCCGGCCCGGCCTCCCCGTCGGGGTGAGCACCGGCGCCTGGATCGCCCCCGAGCCCGCCGACCGGGTGGCCGCCGTACGCGCCTGGACGGTGCTGCCCGACTTCGCCTCGGTCAACGCCCACGAGCCCGGCGCGGCGGCCGTCGCGGCGGCCCTGCACGAGCGGGGTGTCATGGTCGAGGCCGGCCTCTGGACGGTGGCGGCGGTCGACGCCTGGCGCCGCTGGCCGGTGCCGACCGGGCGGGTTCTCGTCGAGTGCCTGGCCGAACCTGTCGACGTTGCTCTCGCCGACGCCGCCGCCATCCTCGCCGCGCTACCCACCGATCCCCCGCCGGTGCTGCTGCACGGGGAGGGCCCGGCGACGTGGCCGGTGCTCGCCGAGGCGGTCCGCCGGGGCCTGGACACCCGGATCGGCCTGGAGGACACCCTCGTGCTGCCGGACGGCAGCGTCGCCCCGGACAACCCCGCGCTGGTGAGCGCCGCCCGCGCCCTCGGCGCCCGCTGAGCGGGGCGCCGCACCCTCCCGGTAAGTCGGAACCGGGTGCAACGTGAGTCACCTTTGCGGAAAGTTGCCGGGCTGCCGACCGTGACGGCAGGTCACCTCGAGCGGCGGCCGGTGACGGTCGCGTTGCGGCTCTGAGCAGGTCGGGAACGTGACCGAGGCGGCCGCAGCGGGGGAAGTTTGTCCGGCCGTGTCCGGCATCTGGACACCTCTGCGTGACGCCGCAACTTCTCTCCGTCCGGGTGGTTTGATCATGAGTTCTTGACCGAACGGCCCCCGGAGACCTAGCCTCGCCATACAGGCTCACTTTGCCCGACCAGCGCAGGCTAAGCGCACAACATAGATCGCGTAACAGAACAGCATCACTTTGGCCAGCTTCACGGGCCTTTGACGGCAAGCTCCGGACGGCCGGTCCGGAGCCGACCGACAACTGCAACCGGCCGCCGGCGATGCCCTCGCGTGGGCACCGCCGACGGAAAGCTACCCACAGCCAGCCGCTCCGGTCGGGCGTCCAGAGTCGCAGGTGCGTGCCCAGTCGCACGCCGCCTGCGGCGCCGACGTTCAGGGGAGGCGGCCATGGCGGGGCGGCACAGGTTCACCGGCGGTCTTCCAGGCGCTGCCGGCCGCTCCTCGCCGGGTGGTCGCCCGGCCCGGGCCGCTGAGGGTGCGCACCGGTTCGGAGCGGCCGCATGACCGCCTTCAACGTCGTCATCCTGGTCGTGGTGCTGCTGCTCGTCGTGGTGGTGGTCGGCGCCGTCCTGTTCGGCGTGCGCACCCTGCGGCGGCTCAGCCTCGCCCCGGCCCCGGAGGATCCGGCCTTCATCGCCGAGAAGGACCGCCAGGAGCAGTCCCTGGCGGCCCTGCGCAGCGCCGCCGACGAGGCGAACAGCACCATCGACGTGGCGAAGTCGGCCGCCGCCGCGGCCCGCGCCGAGGCGGCCGCCGCCAAGGCCGAGGCGAAGGCGGCCCGGGCCGAGGCGCGGCGGGTGCTCGACGACGCCCGGGCCGAGGCCGACACGGTGCTGGAGCGGGCGCACAGGCAGGCCGAGGCGGACGCCGAGCAGCTTCGCGCCACCGCCCGGCGCAGCGGCGAGCGGGAGGTGGCGGTGCTCGCCGCGACCACCCGGGAGCAGGCCGCCGAGGTCGAGCGGCGGGCCGCCCGGATGGACGAGCGGGAGCGGCTGCACACCGAGGAGGTGGAGCGGCTCGCCGAGCGGGAGCGGCAGCTCACCGCCGCCAGCGCCGCGCTCGCGGCGCGGGAGGCCGCCCTGGTGGAGCGGGAGCAGGCGCTCGCCGAGGCGGAGGAGCAGCGCCGCCGGGAGCTGGAGCGGGTGGCCGGCCTGACCGCCGACACGGCCCGGGCCGAGCTGGTCGAGTCCATCGAGGGGCAGGCCAAGCGGGAGGCCGCGCTGCTGGTCCGGGAGATCGAGGCCGACGCGCGGAACACCGCCGAGCAGCGCGCCCGGCACATCGTGGTCGACGCCATCCAGCGGGTCGCCAGCGAGCAGACCGCGGAGAGCGTGGTCAGCGTCCTGCACCTGCCCGGGGACGAGATGAAGGGGCGGATCATCGGCCGGGAGGGGCGCAACATCCGCGCCTTCGAGTCGGTCACCGGGGTCAACCTGATCATCGACGACACGCCCGAGGCGGTCCTGCTCTCCTGCTTCGACCCGGTACGCCGGGAGGTCGGCCGGCTCACCCTGGAGAAGCTGGTGCTGGACGGCCGGATCCACCCGCACCGGATCGAGGAGGTCTACGACCTGGCCCGGCACGAGGTCGAGGAGCTCTGCCACCGGGCCGCCGAGGACGCCCTGGTCGAGGTCGGCATCACCGAGATCCACCCGGAGCTGGTCACCCTGCTGGGCCGGCTGCGCTACCGGACGTCGTACGGGCAGAACGTGCTCAAGCACCTCGTGGAGACCGCGCACATCGCCGGGATCATGGCCGCCGAGCTGCGTCTGGACGTGCCCACCATCAAGCGTTGCGCCTTCCTGCACGACATCGGCAAGGCGCTCACCCACGAGGTGGAGGGCAGCCACGCCATCATCGGCGCCGACCTGGCCCGCAAGTACGGGGAGAGCGAGGACGTGGTGCACGCCATCGAGGCGCACCACAACGAGGTGCCGCCGCAGACCATCGAGGCGGTGCTCACCCAGGCGTCGGACGCCTGCTCCGGCGGGCGGCCGGGGGCGCGGCGGGAGAGCCTGGAGGCGTACGTGAAGCGGCTGGAGCGGATCGAGGAGATCGCGGCCGGCAAGCTCGGCGTCGAGAAGGTCTTCGCCATGCAGGCCGGCCGCGAGATCCGGGTGATGGTCAAGCCGGAGGACGTGGACGACATCGGCGCGGCGGTGCTGGCCCGGGACGTGGCCAAGCAGATCGAGGAGGAGCTGACCTACCCCGGTCAGATCCGAGTGACAGTGGTCCGCGAGTCCCGGGTCACCGAGATCGCCCGCTGAACCGGGCCCCCGCACGACGAAGCCCTGCCACCTCCGGGAGGTGGCAGGGCTTTCGCGTGGACGGGTGCGGGCGGATCAGCCCTGCGGCTCGGCCACCGTGGCGCCGCCGGCCGGGGTCGAATCCGGCGCCGCGGTCTGCTTCGGGACCCGGAAGCCCCGCCGCCGGGTACGCCGGTCCAGCCAGTTCGCCAGCGTGGTGAGCAGCGAGTTGATCACGATGTAGATGGCGGCCACCACGATGGCGGCGGCGACCACGTTGCCCCGGTTGGCCGAGAGGTCGTTGACGCCCCGCTGGAGCAGCTCGGGGAAGGCCACGATGTAGCCGAGCGCGGTGTCCTTGAGCAGCACGACCAGCTGGCTGACGATCACCGGCAGCATGGCCCGGGCGGCCTGCGGCACGAGGATCAGCCGCATCACCTGGTTCTTCCGCATGCCCACGGCGTACGCGGCCTCGGACTGCCCGCCGGGGATGGAGCGGATGCCGGCGCGGAACGCCTCGGCGAGCACCGACCCGTTGTAGAGGGTCAGGCCGATGACGACCGCCCAGAACGCCGGGACCGGCCCCTGGATCAGGAACGGCACGCCGTAGAAGATGAAGAAGATCATGAGGAGCAGCGGGACGGCGCGGAAGAACTCCACCACGACGCCGGCCGGGACCCGGACCCACCAGTGGTCGGAGAGCCGGCCGACCGCGAACAGGATGCCGAAGGCGAGCGACAGCACCATGCCGGTGGCGGCGGCGAACAGGGTCTGCCGCAGGCCCGGCCAGATGAACTGGGTCCAGGTGGGCGCCTCGGCGAAGGGCTTCCAGAGGTTGCCCTCCCACTGCCCGGCCTGGTCGAACTTGGCGTAGACCCACCAGAGCAGGGCGGCCAGGCCGACGCCGAAGACGACGCTGAGCACCGCGTTGCGCACGCGTGCCCGCGGCCCCGGGTGGTCGTAGAGAACGGCGCTCGTGCTCATCAGCGCTTCACCGCCAGTCGGTTGGCCAGCCAGCCGAAGAAGTAGCCGGTCGGGACGAGGATCGCGGCGAAGGTGCCGGCGAAGACCAGGAAGATCGGGATCACGGCGTCGCCGTTGCTGTTGATCAGGTCCTTCATCACGCTGGACGCCTCCATCAGGCCGATGGTGCCGACGATCGTGGCGTTCTTGCACAGCGCGATGAGCACGCTGCCCAGCGGGGCCACCACGGCCCGCCCGGCCTGGGGCAGGACCACGATGCGCAGGGTCTGGAAGAAGGTCAGCCCGATCGCCCGGGCCGCCTCGGCCTGACCGGCCGGCACGGTGTTGACGCCCGAGCGGACGGCCTCGCAGACGAACGCGGCGGTGTAGACCGACAGGCCGACCACCCCGAGCCAGAAGTTGTTCAGGTTCAGGTCGTCGGAGAGGCCCACGCCCAGCGTCGAGTAGAGGCCGAAGTAGCAGAAGAAGATGATCAGCGTCAGCGGCGTGTTGCGGAAGATGTTGACCCAGGCCGCGCCGAAGCCCCGCAGCACCGGAACCGGGGAGACCCGGAACGCGGCGAGGAGCACGCCGAGCACCAGCGCGAGGACCGCCGACGCGCCGGTCAGCTTGAGGATCCAGAGAAAGCCCGACAGGTAGGCGTCGAGGTTGGTCGGATCAGCGAATACGTGCATGCGTCGACTCCCGGGGCACGTCGTCGGCGTCGTGACAGGCCGGGGCCGGCACCCCTAGGGATGCCGGCCCCGGAACCGGTCAGACGCTGCCGCAGTTGGTCAGCTTGGTGGTGTCCAGCTCGGGCGCGGCCTTGCCGCTCTTGCCCAGGGTGGCGTCCCAGGCGGCCTTGTAGGAGCCGTCCGAGGCGGCGGCCTTGAGGATCTCGTTGACCTTCTCGCAGCCGTCCTTGTCGTCCTTCTTCAGGCCGATGCCGTAGGGCTCGGTGGAGAAGGTCTTGCCGACCACCTTGAACTTGCCGGCGTACTGGGACTGCGCGGCGTAGCCGGCGAGGATGATGTCGTCGGTGGTCACCGCGTCGACCTGGCCGCCCTCCAGGGCGGTGATGCACTTCGAGTACGCGTCGAACTGCTGGAGCTGGGCCTTCGGGTGCTCGGTCTGGATCCGCTTGGCCGGGGTCGAGCCGGTCACGGAGCAGACCTTCTTCCCGTCGAGACCCTCGGGCCCGGCGATGGTGGAGTCCGCCTTCACCAGCAGGTCCTGGCCGGCGATGAAGTACGGCCCCGCGAAGTTGACCTTCTTCTTGCGCTCGTCGTTGATGGTGTAGGTGGCCACCACCAGGTCGACGGTGCCCTGCTGGATGAAGGGCTCGCGGTTGGCCGAGACGGTGGTCTTCCACTCGATGTTGTTCGCGTCCACGCCGAGGCCCTTGGCCACGATCTTGGCGATCTCGATGTCGAAGCCCTCGTACTGGCTGCCGGTCTGGATGCCGAGGCCCGGCTGGTCGGCCTTCACGCCGATGACCAGCTTCTTCTGGCTCTGGGCCTTGCCGATGATGCCCTTGGCGCCGCTGCTGCCGGAGCCGCCGTCCCCGTCGCCGCCGCAGGCGCTCATGCCGAGCGCCAAGGTCGCCGCCGCGGCGACCGCCGCCACGCGCTTCATACGCATACTCTTCTCCTTCTTCGACGGAGCCGCCGGGGGACGGCGCGCTCCACTACGGACGCTCAGTGCGTGAGGATCTTGGAGAGGAAGTCCTTGGCCCGCTCGCTGCGCGGGTTCGCGAAGAACTCGGCCGGGGGCGCGTCCTCGACGAGCCGGCCGTCGGCCATGAAGATCACTCGGTTGGCCGCGTGCCGGGCGAAGCCCATCTCGTGGGTGACCACGACCATTGTCATGCCGTCCCGCGCGAGGGAGGTCATCACGTCCAGCACCTCGCCGACCATCTCCGGGTCGAGCGCGCTGGTGGGCTCGTCGAAGAGCATCGCCTTGGGCTGCATGGCCAGCGCGCGCGCGATCGCCGCCCGCTGCTGCTGGCCGCCGGAGAGCTGTGCCGGGTACTTGTCCGCCTGGTTGGCGATGCCGACCCGGTCGAGCAGGGCCAGGCCGCGCTCACGGGCGGCGGCCGGCTTCTCCCCGCGTACCTTGACCGGGCCGAGGGTGACGTTCTCCAGGATCGTCTTGTGCGCGAAGAGGTTGAACGACTGGAACACCATGCCGACCTCGCTGCGCAGCCTGGCCAGCGCCTTCCCCTCGGCCGGCAGCGGGGTGCCGTCGAAGGTGATGGTGCCCGAGTTGATCGGCTCCAGCCGGTTGATCGTGCGGCACAGCGTCGACTTGCCGGAGCCGGACGGGCCGATGACCACGACCACCTCGCCCCTGCCGACGGAGAGCGAGACGTCGTCCAGCACGTGCAGGGGGCCGAACCACTTGTTCACCCCGTCCAGCACGATCAGCGGTTCGCCCGTCGTCACGTCGTCCACCGTCCCTGTCGTCCGTACGGAAAAGTGGGGTCGCGAGACCCCCGGTTGGGCCACTGTAGGCGGGGTGATGTGGCGGAACGCAACTCGAATGGTCACGGAGCGGTAACACCGGTCACCGCCGTACCCGTGAGTCCGAATTCCGTCACGGAACGGGGCTTCCGAGTGGCGGCCACGAGGGTTCGCGGAGATCATGTGGGGATGACGGTGCCGCTCCGGTTGACCGATTACGCCCGCGGCGGCGGCTGCGCCTGCAAGATCCCGCCGGGCGAGCTGGAGACGATGGTCGCCGGCCTCGGCCCGGCCACCGGCACCGCCGACCTGCTCGTCGGTCTGGAGCACGGCGACGACGCCGCGGTGGTCCGGCTGGACGAGCGCACCGGCCTGGTCAGCACCGCGGACTTCTTCACCCCGGTGGTCGACGACGCGTACGACTGGGGGCGGATCGCCGCCGCCAACGCGCTCTCCGACGTGTACGCCATGGGCGGCACCCCGCTCGTCGCGCTCAACCTGCTCTGCTGGCCCCGTGAGGTGCTGCCCCTGGAGTTGGCCCGGGAGGTGCTGCGCGGCGGTCAGGACGTGGCCCGGGAGGCCGGCTGCCACCTGGCCGGCGGGCACAGCGTCGACGACGACGGTCCGAAGTACGGCCTCGCGGTCACCGGCGTGGTCCGGCCCGAGGAACTGATCACCCTGGACGCCGGCCGGGCCAGCCTGCCGTTGTCGCTGACGAAGCCGCTCGGGGTCGGCGTGCTGAACACGCGGCACAAGCGGACCGGGGAGCGGTTCGCCGAGGCGGTCGCCTCGATGGCCCGGCTCAACCGGGACGCGGCCCGGGCGGCGGTCGCGGCGGGGATCCGCTGCGGCACCGACGTGACCGGGTTCGGGCTGCTCGGGCACGCCTCGAAGCTGGCCCGGGCGAGCCGGCTCACCGTGGCGATCGACGCGGCCGCGGTGCCGTACCTGCCGGGTGCCCGGAAGGCGCTGCGCGACGGGTACGTCAGCGGCGGCACCCGGCGCAACCTCGACTGGGTGACCCCGTGGACCGACTTCGGCGGGGTCGACGAGGGGGAGCGGCTGCTGCTGGCCGACGCGCAGACCTCGGGCGGGCTGCTGGTCGCGGGCGAGGTCCCGGGCGGCACGGTGATCGGTGAGCTGCTACCGGCGAGCGAGCACCTGATCCAGGTCCGGTGACAGCCCGGTGATTCGCGGCGCGGACGCGGCACCATACCCGATAAACTGTCATCTTCCCGCTACTCTGGGCAACGTCGCCCGGGGAAATTTTGCCCGGAATGGTCACAGACCGGTAACTTGCGCCCGGCTGAGGTCATATGCACCCCACCATCGTCAGTAAGGCCCGATCCGGAGGCCGGTGGGACGAGCGCAGCGAGGAGGCGGCATGACCGAGCTGTGGAACTGGAGAATCGACGGCGCGGCGCCCGTGGAGGTCTACCCGGCGCTGGCCGAGGCGCTCGGCCGGGTGGTGATGCCCCTCGCCGTCGCCGACCCGGCCCGACTCCCCGCGTACGCGGTGGTCTGCGACGTGTGGGAGGCGCCCGGGGCGTACGGGACGGTCGTCGACTGTTACGGCGTGCCCGAGCGCCTGCCGGAGCTGCCCAGCATCGCGGCGCTGGCCCGGCTGCTGGACCGCAACTGCCTGATGCGCGACGACACCCTCGACGCCGGGCGGCACCTGCTGGTCACCCCGGACGGCACGATCCGCCCGGTGCACTTCGACGTGGTCGAGACCGACGACGGCGAGGTCCTCAGCGACCAGCGGCTCTGCACCGTGGCGGACCCCCGCTGCCGGGGCTGGTCGCAGTGCCACCGCTCCCGGTGGGCCCCCGACTCGGTCGCCCCGGCCCTCGCCGCCGCCTGACCGGCGGCGGGGGCAGGTGCCGCGATCGTTGACGCCCCGCCGGTGCGGGAGTCGGCGTGTCGCACGGCTCCCACGTCAACGATCAGGCGTCGGCGCTCGCCGGGCGCCCGGGCTCCTCCTCGTTCGGTTCGAGCAGGTCCGCCCGGATACGCTGTGCGGGTCATGACTACCGCAGCCGCGGGCAGCCCGCGCACCTACCAGGTGCGCACGTACGGCTGCCAGATGAACGTGCACGACTCCGAGCGCATCTCCGGCCTGCTCGAACAGGCCGGCTACGTGCGCGCCGCCGAGGCCGACGAGCAGCCCGACGTGGTGGTGTTCAACACCTGCGCGGTCCGGGAGAACGCCGACAACCGGCTCTACGGCAACCTGGGTCACCTGCGCCCCGTCAAGGACAAGCACCCGGGGATGCAGATCGCCGTGGGCGGCTGCCTGGCTCAGAAGGACCGCGGCGACATCGTCCGCAAGGCGCCCTGGGTGGACGTGGTCTTCGGCACGCACAACATCGGCTCGCTGCCGGTGCTGCTGGAGCGCGCGCGGCACAACACCGCCGCCGAGGTGGAGATCCTCGAATCCCTCGACGTCTTCCCGTCGACGCTGCCGACCCGGCGCGAGTCGACGTACGCCGGCTGGGTGTCGATCTCGGTGGGGTGCAACAACACCTGCACGTTCTGCATCGTGCCCTCGCTGCGCGGCAAGGAGAAGGACCGGCGCCCCGGCGACATCCTCTCCGAGGTGCGCGCCCTGGTCGACGAGGGCGTGCTGGAGGTGACCCTGCTCGGGCAGAACGTCAACTCCTACGGCGTCGAGTTCGGCGACCGCTACGCCTTCGGCAAGCTGCTGCGCGCCTGCGGCGACATCGAGGGGCTGGAGCGGGTCCGGTTCACCAGCCCGCACCCGAAGGACTTCACCGACGACGTGATCGCCGCGATGGCCGAGACGCCGAACGTCTGCCACTCGCTGCACATGCCGCTCCAGTCGGGCTCCGACGACGTGCTGCGGGCCATGCGCCGGTCGTACCGGTCGGAGAAGTACCTGGGGATCATCGAGAAGGTCCGGGCCGCCATGCCCGACGCGGCGATCACCACCGACATCATCGTCGGCTTCCCCGGCGAGACCGACGCCGACTTCGAGAAGACCCTCGACGTGGTCCGCGAGGCCCGCTTCTCGTCCGCGTTCACCTTCCAGTACTCCAAGCGCCCCGGCACCCCGGCCGCGACCATGGACGGCCAGCTGCCCAAGCAGGTCGTGCAGGAGCGGTACGAGCGGCTCATCGCCACGGTCGAGGAGATCACCTGGGCGGAGAACCGGAAGCTGGTCGGGGAGACCGTCGAGGTGCTGGTCGCGGTCGGCGAGGGGCGCAAGGACGAGCGCACCGGCCGGCTGTCCGGCCGGGCCCGGGACGGCCGGCTCGTGCACTTCGACGCCGGGTCGCTGGCCGGGCAGGTCCGCCCCGGCGACATCGTGCACACCACTGTCACCTACGCCGCCCCGCACCACCTCAACGCCGACGGTGAGCCGCTGTCGCACCGGCGCACCCGGGCCGGCGACGCGGCCGAGGCGGGGCGCGCCCCGCGTACCCCCGGGGTGTTGCTCGGGCTGCCGACGATCGGCGCGCCGGCCGCGGCGCCCGCCCCCACCGGCGGCTGCGCCGCGCACTGACCGACGGCCGACGGCCGGGACCGCCCCGTGGCGGCCCCGGCCGTCGCCGTGTCAGCAGGCGGTGCCGTTGAGCTTCACGGCGCCCGGCGCGGCCACCGTGCCGTTGGCCGTGAAGCCGATGGTCACCGAGGCGCCCGGCGCCAGCGACGACGCCCAGGTCGGCGCGGCGGCGGTGACCGTGGTGCCGGACTGGGTGACGGTGGCGTTCCAGCCGCTGGCCAGGGTCACTCCGGACGGCCAGGTCCAGGTGGCCGACCACGGGTTGAGCGCGGCAGTGCCGCTGTTCTTCACGGTCAGCTCGCCCTGGAAGCCGCCCTGCCACGCGTTCACCTGCTTGTACGTGGCCGTGCAGCCGCCCGTCGGCGCCGGCGTGGTCGGGTTCGGCGACGTGTTCGGGGTGCCCGTCGGCGACGGGCTGGTGGTGCCGCCGCCACCCACCGGCGGGATCAGGTAGGGCTGGAGGATGTCCTGCTTGGCCTGGTTGATGGTGGTCCAGTCGTCGTTGGCGATGCCGCCCGTGTCACCCGAGTTCGGGTTCCACGACCAGTAGGTGAAGGACATGCCGTTCACGCCGGTCCCGGTGTACGCCATCAGGTTCTGCAGCCAGACCTTGTCCTTCGGGTCCTGGAGCGTGGTGCCGAACTCGCCCATCATGATCGGCGCGATGTTCTGCTTGTAGAGGTAGCCCCAGTACTTGTCCCAGATCGCCGGCATGTTCGCCGGGTAGGTCGGGTCGTCGAACCACGCCTGGTGGTAGACCGAGGTGGCGTACTCGTGCGGGGAGTAGACGAGCCGGTTGGCCACGTTCAGCCGGACCGGGAACTGACCGGCCTTCGACAGGTTGCCGCCCCACCAGCCGCAGTCCTCGTCGTTGCTCGGGTCGTTGTCCCAGACGTTCGACAGGCCGCCGCTCGGGCAGCTCACCCCCTCCACGAAGATCAGCCAGTTCGGCTGCACCCCGAGGATCGCGTTGCCGGCCCGCTCGGCGGCCAGCCGCCAGTCCCGCGCGGTGTCGCCGCAGCCCCAGCAGGCTCCGGTGGCCGCCGGGTTGGTGCCCTCCGCGTGCGGCTCGTTGTGCAGGTCCGCGCCGATCACCGTGGGGTTGTTCGCGTACCGCTGGGCGAGCGTCTTCCAGTCGGCGATCCACGTCGCCTCGGAGACCGTCGAGGTGTACCAGAGCGGCGACTGCCCGGCCGAGGTCGGCCGGTGCCGGTCCAGGATGACCCGCATCCCCTTGCTGCCCGCGTAGTCGATGACCTTGTCGAGGATCTGCAACGGGGACAGGCCGACCAGGTCCGGGTTGACGAAGTCGTTGATGCCGGTGGCCGTCGCGCCCGGCTTCAGCGCGTCGTTCGAGTAGGGGATGCGCAGCGTGTTGTAGCCCAGCCGGGCCATCGTGTCGAGCTGGCCGCGCCACGGGTTGCTCGACCACAGACCGTGGAAGGTCTTGTTGTCGGTTTCCATGCCGAACCAGTTGATGCCGGTGAGCCGGACCGTGGCCCCCGTGCTGTCGACGATCTTGTTGCCACTGGTGTGCAGGTAGCCGGTGCCGGTGCCGCCGGTGGCGGCGGCGGCCGGTGTGGTGCTGACGGCGGCGGCGACGAGGACGCCGGCCGCGGCGGTGGCGAGCGCCGCGAGGGCGCCGCCGAGGGCGGTGGGTCGGTGCATTGGCGAGCTCCACTTCGGATGCCCGCGCCGCGCGAGCGCCGCGGGCGGAAAGACCAGGGGAGACGGCCCGCTCGTCATCGAGTACGCGGACAGCGCGCGCCGGGCCGTGTCACGTGGACGGCCACCCGCGGGGGAAGCGCCGGCGATCGTCGACGGCGGGATCGGCCGTCGTGCCCTCGTGCCGGTGCTGGAACCTGGCTCCGCCGCCCATTCTGATCAGTGCGGCTCGATGCCGTCAACGCCGATCGCCGTCGACCGGACCGCCGATTCCGTCCCCGGCCGCCCTGCCCGGACACCCGTTCACCTTTTGCGTCTTCGGTCACGCCTGCCCGGCGACGGTCCCGTTCCCGGCCAACGATGGGGCGGCAAGCCGCAGGAGTGCCGGAAACGGGGGAATCGTCGATGCGTGTGACAGCCGGGTACCGGGACCACCGGCGAACACTGTCAGCCCTGGTGCTGCTCGCCCTCGTGGCGGTGCTGGCGCCGGCCGCGCCGGCCTGGGCGCTCGGGCTGTCCGCGCCGAAGACCGTCACCGCGACGGCGCTCTCCCACGAGCAGATCCGGCTCACCTGGACGGCGGGCACCGGCGCCACCGGCTACCGGGTGCTGCGGTCCGGCAGCAGCGGCGGGCCCTACCAGCAGGTCGCGTCCACCGACCAGCGGGAGTGGACCGACGGGGGTCTCACGGCGGCCAGCCGCTACTGGTACGTCGTGGTGAGCACCAGCGGCGACCTGGCCTCGCGGCCGTCCCGCGAGGTGAGCGCGACGACCTGGATCAACCCGCCGCGGGGCGTCCGGGCCACCGGCGCGCCCGACCGGATCACGCTGTCCTGGGAGCCGAGCCCGGGCGCGACCGGCTACACGGTGCTGCGCTGGAACAACGGCAGCTACGAGAGCCGGGGCGACACGACGGGCACGAGCTTCGTCGACACGGCGGTGACCACCGGCCCCGAGTACCTCTACCGGGTCCGGGCCGTCTCGGCCGCGTCGAGCAACGATTCCGCCGAGGTCTGGGCCCGAGTCGGCGCGCCGAGCAGCATCACCCTGACCGTCTCGCCGGCGCGTACCGAGGCGGGGCAGGCCGCGCTGCTGACCGCGAAGGTCGTCGCCGCCGACCCGGACACCCCGACGTTCCTCGGCGGCGTGTACTTCTACGCGGACGGCCAGGCGCTCCAGGGCGCCTGGCTCGACTCCGCCGGCCGGGCCGAGATCGTCACGAGCCTGCCGGTCGGCGCCCACACCCTGCACGCCCAGTTCGCCGGCAGCCAGACACCGGCCGTCGGCGCCAGTGCCTCGGCCGCCGTCGCGCACACCGTCGTGCCCGCGTACGGCCAGGTGAACTACGGCTCCTACCGCACCTACGGCTTCGGCACGGTGATCCCGTCGAGCGTGGCCGTGGCGGACGTGACCGGCGACGGCCGGGGCGACCTGCTGATGGGCACCTACACCTACGCGGAGCTGCCGGAGGACAACTGCAAGCTCCTCGTACTCGCCCAGCGGCCCGACGGCACCCTCGCCCCGCCGCAGGTCCTCGACACGCACGGCTACCCGAACGGGACGGTGGTGCTCGCCACCGGCGACGTGGACGCCGACGGCGACACCGACGTCGCGGCGATCGCGAACTCCGGGGTGGACGTGTTCCTGCAACAGGCCGGCGGCCTGGCCGCACCGGTCCTGCTGCCGTTGGCGACCCGTCCCGCCGACCTGCGGCTGGCCGATCTGGACGCCGACGGCCGGGCCGACCTGGTCGTCGCCGAGCAGGACCGGCTGACCGTGCACCGCAGCGTGGACGGCCGGACCTTCGCCCCGCCGGTCCTCGTCGACGACGGCTACGACCGGGGGCTGGTGGACACCGCCGACCTGGACGGTGACGGCCGCCGCGACATCGTCCAGTTGACAAACACCACGGCGACGTTGGAGGTCTTCACCCAGACCGCCGAGGGGAACTTCGCCCGCGCCGGCGCGTACCCGGTCCCCGACGGGACCGCCCGGGGCGTCGGGTCGATGGCGGCCGGCGACCTGACCGGGGACGGGCGGGCGGACGTCGCGGTGACGGCGGGCGGCAACAAGCCCGCCTCCCGGCTCCTGGTGTTCCCGCAGACCGGCGCCGGCGCCCTCGGCGCCCCGGTCGCCTACCCGCACTACGACATCCCCCAGCCGGTGGTGCTGGCCGACGTGAACGGCGACGCCCTGCTCGACGCGGTGACCGCGCACGGCGGCTGGCAGGCGGCGGGGGTCTCGTTGCAGCGCCCGGACGGCCAGCTCGGCCGCGAGCGCCTGTGGGGCCTGCCCTACGCCAGCAGCTACCCCGGACGGGGCCTCGCCGTCGGCGACCTCACCGGCGACGGCCGGCCGGACCTCGTCCTCGCCGACTACAACAGCGGGCTCGTGGTGCTGCCGCAGGTCTGAACACCCGGGGCGGACATGCGGAAGCCCCGGTCCCGACTCGGGACCGGGGCTTCCGGTGAAGCTCGGCTCAGCCGGCCTGCTCGGCCAGCTGGAGGAACTGCCGCTTCGAAGCGAGCGCCTGCTCGGCCTCCTTGATCCGGCGGGTGTCGCCGGCCGCCTGCGCCCGGGCCAGCCGGTCCTCGGCCTCGGCGACCTGGGCCCGCATCTGGGCCAGCAGCGGGTTGTCCTCCTTGGAGGTGCGCCGCCACGCCGAGTCCATGACCTCGCGGACCTTGTCGTCCACGGCGCGCAGCCGGCGCTCCAGCCCGGCGGCGGCCTCGCGGGGGACCCGGCCGGCCTCGTGCCACTGCGCCTGGATCTCGCGCAGCTTCGCCTGGGCGCCCTTCGGGTCGCCGTCGACGTCGAGCGCCTCGGCCTCGGCGAGCAGGGCCTGCTTGCGCTCCAGGTTGGCCCGCTGCTCGTTGTCGCGCGCCGAGAAGACCTCGCTGCGCCGGGTGAAGAACTCGTCCTGCGCCGCCCGGAACCGTTCCCACAGCTTCTGCTCGGCCTCCTTGGAGGCGCGCGGCGCGGCCTTCCACTGGGCCATCAGGTCCTTGAGCTGGTTGGCGGTGGCGCCCCAGTCGGTCGACTCCTTGAGCTTCTCGGCCTCGGCGACCAGTTCCTCCTTGATCCCCTGCGCCTGCTTGCGCTGCTGGTCGAGGGAGGCGAAGTGGGCGCCCCGGCGGCGGGTGAAGCCGTCGCGTGCGGCGGCGAACCGCTTCCACAGCTCACCGTCGGCCTTCTTGTCGACCCCGCGGATGGTCTTCCACTCGTCGAGGATCTCCTTGAGCCGGTCGCCGGCGGTCTTCCAGCCGGTCGACTCGGCGGCCAGCTTCTCCGCCTCCTCGACCAGGGCGGTCTTGCGCGCGAGGGCCTCGCCGCGGGCGGCGTCCCGGGCGGCCCGGGCCTCGCCGGCCTTCTCCTCGGCCACCGTGGCCAGCTTGTCCAGGCGCGCGGCCAGGGCGTCGATGTCGCCGACGACGTGCGCCTCGGGCAGCGAGGCGCGGATCCGCCGGATCGTGGTCAGCGAGTGGCCGGCGTCGGCCGCGCCCGAGTTGAGCCGGGCCTCGGTCAGGTCCACCTCCGTCACCAGGTCGGCGAAGCGCCGGGCGAAGTGGGCGAGCCCTTCCTCCGGTGCCCCTGCCTGCCAGGATCCGACCACCCGCTCGCCCTCGGCGGTCTTGACGTAGACGGTGCCGTCCTCGTCGACCCGTCCGAAGGCAGTCCAGTCGCTCATGTGCCCATCCTCGTTCTCCCGGCGTCGACGGGACTCCTCCCGCGATCGCCGCCACGGCGCAGCAAAGTTCTCCCGGCATTGTCACAGGTCCGACCCGGTCCGTGTCGAGCGCCTGTCGTCGACCGTGACCATACGGTGTCGTAGCGCCTCGATGACCGGATCGGCGCGGGGACGCACCGGGGGATACGGATAGGTTGGTGCCGTGCCCCTGGTCGCCGCCGCCGTCTGCCCCCACCCGCCCCTGATCGTGCCCGAGCTGGCCGGCGCCGCCGCGCCCGAGCTGGACGACCTCCGCGCCGCCGCCGACGCGGCCGTGGCCCGGCTGCTCGCCGCCGACCCCGAGGCGATCCTGCTGCTCGGCGCGGGGCCGGAGACCGAGCGGTTCGGCAGCGCCGACCACGGCTCGCTGCGCCCGTTCGGGCTGGACCGGCACGTCCGGCTCTGGAAGGTCAACTGCGCCGGGAGCGACCGCCTGCCGCTGAGCCTGACCATCGGCGCCTGGCTGGTGAACCGGTCCGGCACCGAGCTGCCCCGACTGGCCCGCGCGGTCGCCGCCGACGCCGCCCCGGCCGAGTGCGCCACCCTCGGCGCCGACCTGGTCGGGGAGGCGGACGGGCCGGTCGCGCTGCTGGTGCTCGGGGACGGGTCGGCCTGCCGCGGCGTCAAGGCGCCCGGCTACGACGACCCGCGCGCGCCCGCGTACGACGAGGGGGTCGCCACGGCCCTGGCCGGCGCGGACGTCGAGGGCCTGCTCGGCCTGGACCCGGTGCTGTCGGCGGAGCTGAGGGCCGCCGGGCGGGCGCCCTGGCAGGTGCTGGCCGGCGCGGCCCGCGCGGCGGGCGGCGACTGGCGCGGCGACGTCAGCTACCACCGGGCCCCCTACGGCGTTGCCTACTTCGTGGCGAACTGGGAGAAGGTGTGAGTCGAACGGTCGTCGCCGTCGTCGGGCCGACCGCGGCGGGCAAGTCGGCGCTGAGCATCGCCCTGGCGCACGCCCTCGACGGCGAGGTGGTCAACGCCGACTCGATGCAGCTCTACCGGGGCATGGACATCGGCACCGCCAAGCTGACCCCGGCCGAGCGGGAGGGCGTGCCGCACCACCTGCTCGACATCTGGCCCGTCACCGAGCCGGCCAGCGTCGCCGAATACCAGCGGCTGGCCCGCGCGGCGGTCGACGACATCCTGGCCCGGGGCAAGGTGCCGCTGCTGGTCGGCGGCTCCGGGCTCTACGTACGGGCGGTGCTGGAGCACTTCGAGTTCCCCGGCACCGACCCGGCGGTCCGGGAGCGGCTGGAGGCGGAGCTGGCCACTGTCGGCCCCGCCCCGCTGCACGCCCGGCTGGCCGAGGCCGACCCGGTGGCCGCGGCGGGAATCCTGCCGAGCAACGGCCGGCGCATCGTCCGGGCCCTGGAGGTCGTGGAGCTGACCGGCGCCCCGTTCACCGCGTCGCTGCCCGCGCCGACGCCGTACTACCCGTCGGTGCAGCTCGGCGTCGACCTGGACACCGCGCTGCTCGACGAGCGGATCGCGCTGCGGGTGGACCGGATGTGGGCCGACGGCCTGGTCGCCGAGACGCGGGCGCTCGTCGGCGAGGGCCTGCCCGAGGGGCGTACGGCCAGCCGGGCGCTCGGCTACCAGCAGGTGCTGCGGTTCCTGGCCGGGGAGCTGACCGAGACGCAGGCGTACGAGGAGACCATCCGGGCCACCCGGCGGTTCGTCCGCCGGCAGCGCTCCTGGTTCCGCCGCGACCCGCGGATCCACTGGCTCGACTCGGCCTCGCCCGCGTTTGTCGACACTGCGCTGCGGGTGGTCGCCGAGCATCGGGAATGATGGAGGCGTGGAGTTCACCAAGGGCCACGGCACCGGCAACGACTTCGTCATCCTGCCCGACCCGGACGGGGCGCTCGACCTGACGCCCGGCCTGGTCGCCGCGCTCTGCGACAGGCGGCGCGGCATCGGGGGCGACGGTGTGCTGCGCGTGGTACGCGCCGCCAAGCACCCGGAGGGCGCGGCGCTGGCCGGCGAGGCCGAGTGGTTCATGGACTACTGGAACTCCGACGGCTCGTTCGCCGAGATGTGCGGCAACGGCGCCCGGGTCTTCGTGCGCTACCTCCTGGAGACCGGGCTCGCCACCCCGTCCGGCGCGGCGCTGCCGGTGGCCACCCGCGCCGGCCTGGTCCGCGCCCGGGTCGAGGGCGCCGAGGTCGCCGTCGAGATGCGCCGCCCCCGGCTGTACGACACGGCGACCGCCACGGTGGGCGGGCTCACCCTGACCGGCGCGGCGGTGGACGTGGGCAACCCGCACCTGGTCTGCGCGCTGCCGGCCAGCCTGGACCTGGGCGGCCTGGACCTCACCCGGGCGCCCGACGTCGACCCGTCCCTCTTCCCGTCCGGGGTGAACGTCGAGTTCACCACCCCCGGCGAGCCGGTCGAGGGCACCGACGGGCACGTGCTCATGCGGGTCTACGAGCGGGGCTCGGCCGAGACGCTCTCCTGCGGCACCGGCGCGTGCGCGGTGGCGGCGGTGGCCCTGCGCGACGCCGGCCGGGAGACCGGCACGATGACCGTCGACGTCCCCGGCGGCCGCCTCACGATCACGATCACCGACGACACCTGCTGGCTCTCCGGCCCCGCCGTCCTGGTGGCAACCGGCGAGATCACCCTGCCCCCGCCGAGTTGATCAAGAAGTTTGCGTCTGAAACGGGCGCGTTCCCGACGTAAACCTCTTGATCAACCCCGAGAGGCGCCCGGCGCTGCGGTGATCACGGGTTTGGGTGCGTCTGTTGTCGCTATCGCGACGACAGACGCACCCGGAAGGCTCGGTCAGGGGGTGGCGCTGGCGTTGGCCGCGATCTCGGGGAGGTCGGCCGGGCCCGGGTCGGCGGCCGGCGGGGGCGTCGTGGCCGGGTTCTGAGCCGCGGCGCGTACCGCGGCGGCCACCGCGGGGGCCACCCGCGAGTCGAAGACGCTCGGCACGATCACCGTCGGGTTGATCTTGTCTTCGCCGACCACGTCCGCGATGGCCCGGGCCGCCGCGATCGCCATCTCCTCGGTGAACTCCTCGGCGTGCGCGTCGAGCATGCCCCGGAATACGCCCGGGAAGGCGAGCACGTTGTTGATCTGGTTCGGCTGGTCGGACCGGCCGGTGGCGACCACGGCGGCGTGCTTGCGGGCCTCCCGCGGGTCCACCTCGGGGTCGGGGTTGGCCAGCGCGAAGACGATGGCGTCCTTGGCCATGCCGGCGATGTCCTCGCCGGTGAGCAGGTTCGGGGCGCTCACCCCGATGAACACGTCAGCCCCCCGGATCGCGCCGGGCAGGTCGCCGGAGTAGTTCTCCTTGTTGGTGTTCTCCGCCAGCCACTGCCAGGCCGGGTTGAGGTCGGGCAGCCCGCGGTGCAGGGCGCCCTGCCGGTCGTACGCGATGATGTCGCCCACGCCCTGCCGCAGCAGCAGCTTCATGATCGCGGTGCCGGCCGCGCCGGCGCCGGAGACCACGACGCGGACGTCCGAGAGCTGCTTGCCCACGACCCGGAGCGCGTTGGTCAGCGCGGCCAGCACGCAGATGGCAGTGCCGTGCTGGTCGTCGTGGAAGACCGGGATGTCCAGCGCCTCGCGCAGCCGGGCCTCGATCTCGAAGCAGCGCGGCGCGGCGATGTCCTCCAGGTTGATGCCCCCGTACGCGGGCGCGATCGCCTTGACGATCTGCACGATCTCGTCGGTGTCCTGGGTGTCCAGCACCACCGGCCAGGCGTCCACCCCGCCGAAGCGCTTGAACAGCGCGGCCTTGCCCTCCATGACGGGCAGCGAGGCGGCCGGCCCGAGGTTGCCCAGGCCGAGCACGGCGGAGCCGTCGCTGACCACGGCCACGGTGTTGCGCTTGATGGTGAGCCGGCGGGCGTCGGCCGGGTTCTCGGCGATCGCCTGGCAGACCCGGGCCACCCCCGGGGTGTACGCGCGGGACAGCTCGTCGCGGGTGCGCAGTGCGACCTTCGAGCTGACCTCGATCTTGCCGCCGAGGTGCAGCAGGAACGTGCGGTCGGAGACCTTGCGGACGTCCACACCGTCGAGCGCGGTCAGCGCGTCGACCACCTGGTCGGCGTGGTTGGAGTCGGCGGTGTCGCAGGTGAGGTCGACGATCACGTGGGCCGGGTCGGAGTCGACCACGTCCAGGGCGGTGACGATGGCGCCGGCCTCGCCCGCCGCGGTGGTGAGCCGCCCGATGGAGGAGGCGTCCGCGGGTACCGCGATCCGGATCGTGATCGAGAATCCGGCACTCGGCAGTCGGGTGTTGGCCACGTAGAACTCCTCCGTCGGCGCTGAGCGGCTCGCCTGGCATTTCTACTCGCCCACCCTGGTCGGCTGGCATCCGACCCCGCTACCGGTTAGTAGCGCCACGGGCATATAGCAGGTGCGTGGCGCGTTGGTACGTGTCAGGATGCTCATGCGAACGGGAAATGCCCCGACAAAAGACATAACGGACAGGAGTCGCGGTTTGCGAGAGCAGGAGACCTTCCTTCCCTACGAGGACGACGAGCTCGACGCCACCACCGGCGAGTACGAGCTGTCGGAGCGGCAGGCGCTGCGGCGGGTCCCCGGCCTCTCCACCGAGCTCACCGACATCACCGAGGTCGAATACCGCCAGCTCCGGCTGGAGCGGGTCGTCCTCGTGGGCGTCTGGACCGAGGGGACCCAGGACGACGCCGACAACAGCCTCACCGAGCTGGCGGCGCTGGCCGAGACGGCCGGCTCGCAGGTGCTCGAGGGGCTGATCCAGCGGCGCAACCGGCCCGACCCGGCGACGTACATCGGTCGGGGCAAGGTCGACGACCTGGGCGCGGTGGTGCTCGCCACCGGCGCCGACACGGTCATCTGCGACGGTGAGCTGTCGCCGTCGCAACTGCGCAACCTGGAGCAGCGCACCAAGGTCAAGGTGGTCGACCGCACCGCCCTGATCCTCGACATCTTCGCCCAGCACGCCAAGAGCCGCGAGGGCAAGGCGCAGGTCGAGCTGGCCCAGCTCGAATACCTGCTGCCGCGACTGCGCGGTTGGGGTGAGACCCTCTCCCGGCAGACCGGCGGCAGCGGCCGCGGCGGTGGCGCCGGCGGCGGCGTGGGCCTGCGCGGTCCCGGTGAGACCAAGCTCGAGACCGACCGGCGCCGGATCCGGCACCGGATCGCGCGGCTGCGCCGCGAGATCAAGAGCATGACGACGGTACGCCAGACCAAGCGTGCCCGCCGCTCCCGCAACGCGGTGCCCGCGGTGGCCATCGCCGGCTACACCAACGCCGGCAAGTCCAGCCTGCTCAACCGCCTCACCGGGGCGGGCGTGCTGGTGGAGAACGCGCTGTTCGCCACCCTGGACCCGACCACCCGCCGAGCCACCACCTCCGACGGCCGGCTCTACACCCTCTCCGACACGGTGGGGTTCGTCCGGCACCTGCCGCACCAGATCGTCGAGGCGTTCCGCTCGACGCTGGAGGAGGTCGGCGACGCCGACCTGGTGGTGCACGTGGTCGACGGCACCCACCCCGACCCGGAGGAGCAGGTCCGGGCGGTCCGCGAGGTGCTCGCCGAGGTGGGCGCCGACCGGCTGCCCGAGCTGCTGGTGGTCAACAAGACCGACGCCACCGACGAGGAGACGCTGCTGCGGCTCAAGCGGCTCTGGCCGGAGGCGGTCCTCGTCTCCGCGCACAGCGGGCGCGGGATCGACGGCCTGCGCGAGGCGATCGAGCAGCGGCTGCCGCGGCCGGCCGTCGAGGTCCGGGCGGTGCTTCCGTACGACAGGGGTGACCTGGTGGCCCGGGTGCACCGGCAGGGCGAGGTGCTGAGCACCGCGCACCTGCCCGAGGGCACGCTGCTGCACGTCCGGGTGGGTCAGGCGCTGGCCGCCGAACTCGCGCCGTACCGGGCGGGGGACCGGCTCACCAGCGAGGAACGGGTGGGCGCCGGGCGGTGAGCCGTCCGGCGTCACCCGCCGGAAACGCGGGTCGTGCGACACTTGGCGCCATGCGGCACGCTGTCTACTCGGTCACGATCGCGCTGGGCGTCGTCGGCGCGGTCGTGGCGCCGGCCGGGCTGGCCCTGGCGGCTCCCGCCGCGGCCCCCGTGCTGGCCGCGGCTCCCAAGAAGAAGTGCACGATCGAGGACAAGCGACTCCGGGAGCTGTCCGGCATCGTCGCCACCAGCACCGGCTACGTCGTGATCAACGACGGCAGCGAGGACGAGAGCCGCAAGCGGATCTTCTTCCTCGACACCAAGTGCGAGATCGCGAAGGACCCGGTCCGATACCCGGATCCGGGGCCTCGTGACACCGAGGACCTGGCTCTCGCGCCGGACAAGAAGAACCTCTGGATCGCCGACACCGGCGACAACGTCGAGGCCAAGACCCGCCGGGAGCGGGTCGCGGTCTGGATCATGCCGCTGAGCGGGTCGAAGCAGCCGGTGCTGCACCGGCTGACCTACCCGGGCAACGAGCCGCACGACGCCGAGGCGCTGCTCGTCGGCGACGACAACCTGCCGCTGGTCATCACGAAGGACCTCTCCGGCAAGTCGGAGATCTTCACGCCCACGGCGAAGCTGAAGAGCACCGCGGACACCGAGCCGATCCCGATGAAGAAGGTCGGCGAGTTCACGCTCCCCAAGACCAACACCGAGAACAAGCTGGGCGGCCCCGGCCGGCTGCTGGTCACCGGCGCAGCCCGCTCGCCCGACGGCAGCAAGGTGGTGGTGCGCACCTACGGCGACGCCTTCGAGTTCGACGTGACCGGCGGCAACATCGTCGCCGCGCTGACCACCGGCAAGCCGCGGGTGACCCCGCTCGCCGACCCGTTCGGCGAGGCCATCTCCTACACGGCGGACGGCAAGTCCTTCGTCACCGTCTCCGACGGCGGCCTCCTGGACGCCACGGACCCGATCGACGTCCTCAGCTACGCCCCGGCCACCACAGGGGTCGAGGCGCTGCCCAACGCCGGCAAGGACGCCACCAAGCCGGCCGCGCAGAAGTCCTGGATCGAGGGGCTCAGCCTGGACGAGATCACGTACCTCATCGCGGCGGTCGGCGTGCTGGGCGCGCTCATGGTCGGCGCGGGCATCTTCGGCATCCTGAAGGCCCGCCGCAAGCCGGCGCCGCCCGCCGACCCCACCGACGAGGGCGGCGACGGGTTCCCGGGCAACCCCGGCTACCCGCCGGCGAACCGGCCCGACGTCCCGCCGCGCGGCGGCGTCTACGGCGGCGGTGGCGGCCAGGGCGGGGTCTACGGCGGCGCCCCGGCCAACGGCGGGCGCCCGGCCGGCGGGGTCTACGGCGGCGGCCGACCGCAGGGCGGCGGCGGTCGCGGCGGCGCGGTCTACGGCGGCGGCCCGCAGGGCGGTGGCCGCCCGCAGGGTGGCGGCGTCTACGGCGGGGGATCGGGCGGTGGCGGCTACGGCGGTGGCCGGCCGGGCGGCGGTGGCGGGCCGGGCGGCGGTGGCGGCTACGGCCCCGGGCGCGCCGAACCGCCGCGCCGGGAGCCCGATCGCCGGGACGGCGGCTACGGCGGCCGGGGCCAGCAGTACGGCCAGGTCTCCGGCGGGGGCCGGGAGTACCGGGGCGACCGCTACTGAGCGCAGGAAAAAGGGGGGTGACCGCCGGTCACCCCCCTTTTCTGTGGTCTCAGATGCGGCGCAGCACGGCGACCACGCGACCCATGATGGTGGCGTCGTCGCCCGGGATCGGGTCGAAGGCCGGGTTCTGCGGCATCAGCCAGACGTGCCCGTCGCGCCGCCGGTAGGTCTTCACGGTCGCCTCGCCGTCGAGCATGGCCGCCACGATGTCGCCGACCTCGGCGGTCGGCTGCTGCCGGACCACCACCCAGTCGCCGTCGCAGATCGCCGCGTCGAGCATCGAGTCGCCCTTGACCTGGAGCATGAAGACCTCGCCCTCACCGACCAGCTCGCGGGGGAGGGGGAAGATGTCCTCCACCGCCTGCTCGGCGAGGATCGGGCCACCGGCGGCGATCCGACCCAGCATCGGCACGTACGCCGGGGCGGGGCGCTGGGCGCGCGCCGCCTCGTCGTCGATGTCGCCGGGGGCCCGGACGTCCACGGCGCGCGGCCGGTTCGGGTCGCGGCGCAGGAAGCCCTTCTTCTCCAGCTCCTTGAGCTGGTAGGCGACGCTGGACGGGGAGACCAGGCCGACCGCCTCGCCGATCTCGCGCACGCTCGGCGGGTAGCCGTGGCGCTCCACCCAGGTGCGGATGAACTCCAGGATCCGGCGCTGCCGGGCCGTGAGGTCGACGGTCGTCGGGTCGGGGAAGCTGCTGACCACCGGGGTGACCGGACGCACGGCGGGCTGGGCCGCCCGGCTGCGTGCGGTGCGGGGTCGACGGGTCGCCGGCGGACCCGCCCCGTCGATCGGCTGCGGGTTCTTCTGCCGGCTGGCCCGGTCCTCGGTCACGTCCGTCCCTCCCTGGTCGGCGCTGGGTGCCTCGTCGGCTCGTGGTGCGTGCTCAGGTGGTGCTCCCGACCGGCCCGCGGCGATCAGCCGCGCCCGGTCGTTGTTGACCGTATAGGTGAGATCGGCCATTTTCAAACATCTGTACGACCTGTTGTCGGCGTGTCGCCCCGAAATCCTGGATTTCCGAACGCCTGTTCTGATAAATGGTACGTCGCTCTCGAACGCATGTTCCATCCCGGCGGCCCGTGACCCCGGCGGCGCCCGGCCGTTGGGCTCCTCGGTACGGCGGGACGAGACGGCACGGGCACGTGATTCTGGCGACTCGCCGGACACGCCGCTCAACTTGACCTCGCTAGTGCGACGACATACGGTCGACCCCTAGATGTTGTGGTTACACGGGCGTAAGTTGCCTACAGGTTGGGTCCGGTTACCGACCGCACTCCCGCACCGCCGACCCGGCGGCGGCCATCGAGAGATGGTGCCGCCGCGGTGACGTGTGCCCGGAGGCGGGCGGTGGGCCGCGGTCGATGAAGGAGGTCAGGCGATGCGGTGTCCGTACTGCCGGCACGCCGACTCCCGGGTGGTCGACTCGCGGGAGGCCGACGACGGCCAGCTCATCCGGCGGCGGCGGTCCTGCCCCGAGTGCGGCAAGCGGTTCACCACCGTCGAGGAGGCGGTGCTCGCGGTGGTCAAGCGCAGCGGGGTGACCGAGCCGTTCAGCCGCACCAAGATCATCGGCGGGGTGCGCAAGGCGTGCCAGGGACGGCCGGTCGACGACGACTCCATCGCGCTGCTCGCGCAGAAGGTGGAGGAGACCGTCCGGGCCAAGGGGGCCGCCGAGATCCCCAGCAACGAGGTCGGGCTGGCCATCCTCGGGCCGCTGCGCGACCTCGACGAGGTGGCGTACCTGCGGTTCGCCAGCGTCTACCGCTCCTTCGACTCGCTCGCCGACTTCGAGCGCGAGATCGAGACGCTGCGGGCCGCCGCGCGGGCGCGGGAGGGTGCCGGGGCCGTCGAGGCCGCCGGCGCGACCAGTTGAGTTTCACGGATTTCTGACAGTTTGACGACGCGCGGTGGGTGACCGCGCTGACGAGGGGGGCGAGGGCGTGACGACCAGCAAGTCACGGAACAAGGCCGGGACAGGGCTGAAGATCGAGCGCGTCTGGACGACCGAGGGGGTGCATCCCTACGACGAGGTCACCTGGGAGCGCCGCGACGTCGTGATGACGAACTGGCGGGACGGTTCGATCAACTTCGAGCAGCGCGGGGTGGAGTTCCCCGAGTCCTGGTCGGTCAACGCGGCCAACATCGTGACCACCAAGTACTTCCGGGGAGCGGTGGGGACCCCGGAGCGGGAGTGGTCGCTCAAGCAGCTGATCGACCGGGTGGTCGGCACCTACCGCACCGCCGGTGAGGAGTACGGCTACTTCGCCACCCCGGCCGACGCCGAGGTGTTCGCGCACGAGCTGACCTGGATGCTGCTGCACCAGGTGTTCAGCTTCAACTCGCCGGTCTGGTTCAACGTCGGCACGCCGTCGCCGCAGCAGGTCAGCGCCTGCTTCATCCTGTCCGTCGACGACTCGATGGACTCCATCCTGGACTGGTACAAGGAGGAGGGGCTGATCTTCAAGGGCGGCTCCGGCTCCGGCGTCAACCTGTCCCGGATCCGCTCCTCCCGGGAGCTGCTGTCCTCCGGTGGCAACGCCTCCGGCCCGGTCAGCTTCATGCGCGGCGCGGACGCCTCCGCCGGCACCATCAAGTCCGGCGGCGCCACCCGGCGGGCGGCCAAGATGGTCATCCTCGACGTGGACCACCCGGACATCCAGGAGTTCGTGGTCACCAAGGCGCGCGAGGAGGACAAGATCCGCGCGCTGCGGGACGCCGGCTTCGACATGGACCTGGGCGGCGCCGACATCGTCAGCGTGCAGTACCAGAACGCCAACAACTCGGTCCGGGTCTCCGACGAGTTCATGACCGCTGTGGAGAACGGCGGCGGCTTCGACCTGCGCGGCCGGCTCGACGGCCAGGTCATCGAGACGATCGACGCCAAGAACCTGTTCCGCAGCATCTCCCAGGCGGCCTGGGAGTGCGCCGACCCCGGCCTCCAGTACGACGACACCATCAACGACTGGCACACCTGCCCGGAGACCGGGCGGATCACCGCGTCGAACCCGTGCTCGGAGTACCTGCACCTGGACAACTCCTCGTGCAACCTGGCCTCGCTGAACCTCATGAAGTTCCTGCGCGCCGACGGCGGCTTCGAGGTGGAGAAGTTCGTCAAGTCGGTCGAGTTCGTCATCACCGCGATGGACATCTCGATCTGCTTCGCCGACTTCCCGACCGAGAAGATCGGTGAGACCAGCCGCGCCTACCGGCAGCTCGGCATCGGCTACGCCAACCTCGGCGCGCTGCTGATGGCCTCCGGCCTGCCGTACGACTCGGAGCAGGGCCGGGAGGTCGCCGCGGCGATCACCTCGCTGATGACCGGCACCGCCTACCGCCGCTCCGCCGAGCTGGCCGGCGTCGTCGGCCCGTACGACGGCTACGCCCGCAACGCGGAGCCGCACAAGCGGGTCATGCGCAAGCACGCCGCCGCCAACGACGCCATCAAGCCGACCGGCACCGTGGCCACCGCCGTCCAGCGCGAGGCCACCAGGCAGTGGACGCTCGGCAACAAGATCGGTGACAAGAACGGCTGGCGCAACTCGCAGGCCAGCGTCCTCGCGCCGACCGGCACCATCGGCTTCATGATGGACTGCGACACGACCGGTGTGGAGCCGGACCTGGCGCTGGTCAAGTTCAAGAAGCTGGTCGGCGGCGGCTCGATGCAGATCGTCAACCAGACCGTGCCGCGCGCCCTGCGCAGCCTCGGCTACCCCGAGGAGCAGGTCGAGGCGATCGTCGAGCACATCGCCGACCACGGCCACGTGGTGGACGCCCCGGGCCTCAAGCCGGAGCACTACCCGGTCTTCGACTGCGCCATGGGCGAGCGGTCGATCGCCCCGATGGGCCACGTGCGGATGATGGCGGCGATCCAGCCGTTCGTCTCCGGCGCCATCTCCAAGACGGTCAACATGCCCGAGCAGGCCACCGTCGAGGACGTCGAGAAGATCTACTTCGAGGGCTGGAAGCTCGGCCTCAAGGCGCTGGCGATCTACCGGGACAACTGCAAGGTCGGCCAGCCGCTCTCGGTCGCCAAGAACAACAAGACCGCCGCCGAGACCCAGGCCCCGGCCGCCGAGGTCGAGAAGGTCGTGGAGAAGGTCGTGGAATACCGGCCGGTGCGCAAGCGCCTGCCGAAGAAGCGCCCGTCGCAGACCATCTCGTTCTCGGTCGGCGGCGCGGAGGGCTACCTCACCGCCTCGTCGTACCCGGACGACGGCCTCGGCGAGGTCTTCCTCAAGATGTCGAAGCAGGGCTCGACCCTGGCCGGCGTGATGGACGCCTTCTCGGTGGCCATCTCCATCGGTCTCCAGTACGGCGTCCCGCTGGAGACGTACGTCAGCAAGTTCACCAACATGCGCTTCGAGCCGGCCGGCATGACCGACGACCCGGACGTGCGCATGGCGGCCTCGGTGATGGACTACATCTTCCGTCGCCTGGCCCTGGACTTCCTGCCGTACGAGCGCCGCGCCGAGCTGGGCATCTTCACCGCGAAGGAGCGGGCCGCCCAGCTCGCGGCCGAGGCGGAGGCGGAGGCGAGCGGTGCGGACCTCACCGCGATGGCCGCCTCCGCCCCGGTCGAGGCGCCCGAGCCGAAGACCGGCCCGGTGGCCCAGCCGGCGCAGGAGATGGCCGACGTGGCCGCCGTGAAGCCGGCGCCGTCGGTGGGCTCCAGCACCGAACTGCTGGAGGCCGTGATCGGCAAGGCCGCGGACGCGCCGCTCTGCTTCACCTGCGGCACGAAGATGCGGCCCGCCGGCAGCTGCTACGTCTGCGAGGGCTGCGGCTCCACCAGCGGCTGCAGCTGACGCACGACCGCTCGCGAGCGCGGCAGGGAACTCCCTGCCGCGCTCGCGGCTTTTCCCGGGCGGGACGAAGCTCACGTCGCGCGCGACCGCGTCCGGCTGGGAGGCTCGGGCCATGACCACCGCCGACCGCTACGCCACCTTCGCCGCCCGGGAGGCGCGCGGGGTGTCGCCCGCGTATGAGCGGCTGTCGGAGGCGGTGTCCCGCGACGACGAGCTGCTGGCCCGGATCGACACCCTGCCGCCGGCCAAGCGCCAGCCGAACCTGCTCTTCGCCGTGGTCCGGCTGCTCGGCGGGCCCGTCACCGATCCGGTCGCCTTCCGGGGGTACGCGCTGGCGAACTGGCCGGCCGTCGAGGCGGAGCTGCGCGTCCGGGCCACGCAGACGAACGAGTCGGGCCGGTGTGCCGTACTCCTGCCGGTGCTGGCGGCGCTGCCCGGGCCGCTCGCCCTGCTGGAGGTCGGCGCCTCGGCGGGCCTGAACCTCTACCCCGACCGGTACGCCTACCGCTACGGCGACCACCCGCTCGGCACCGGTGAACCGGTCCTCGACTGCGCGATCAGTGGGACCGCGCCGCCGGCCCGCCGGCCCGAGGTGGTGTGGCGGGCCGGCCTGGACCTCAACCCGCTCGACGTGACCGACCCGGCCGACGTGGCGTGGCTGGACGCGCTCATCTGGCCGGAGCACGGGCACCGCCGCGAGCGGTTGCGGGCCGCGGCTGCCGTCGCCGCGGCCGACCCGCCGCTGCTGGTCCGGGGCGACCTCGTGGACGACCTGCCGGCGCTGGCCGCGCGGGCGCCCGGGGACGCGACCCTGGTGGTGTTCCACACCTCGGTGCTGTACCAGGTGCCGCCGCCCAGGCGGGAGGCGTTCGCCGAGGTGGTACGCGGGCTGCCCGGGCACTGGATCGCCAACGAGGACCCCGACGTGCTGCGCTACCCCGCGCTGCCCGAGCAGCCGCCCGGTGGTTTTCACAACGTGCTGGCGCTGGACGGGCAACCGCTGGCCTGGACCCGCGGCCACGGCCAGGCGGTCACCTGGTTCGGCAGCGCCAACTGAATCTTGGACACCTGCCGTTCGTGGTGAACGGTTGGTGGCCAAGATTCACCGAGGCGAGCCGGCGAGGGGGAGAGTCACGGTGACGGTGGGGTGACCTCGGTGAGGCGGGACGTCAGGAAGGCGCGTTCGGCCTCGTTGTCGACCAGGTCCAGCGCCGCCCGGTAGGCGTCGGCCGCCTCGGCAGGCCGGTCGAGGCGGCGGAGCAGGTCGGCGCGGATGGCCGGCAGGTAGTGGTAACCGACCAGGTGCGGGTCGGCGGCCAGGGCGTCGACCTCCGCCAGGGCCGCCGCCGGGCCGTCCACCATCGACACCGCCACCGCCCGGTTCAGCGCCACCACCGGGGACGGCCAGCGTTTCAGCAGCTCGTCGTAGAGGCGTACGACCTGGGGCCAGTCGGTGGCGGCGTAGCTGGGGGCGACCGCGTGCAGCGAGGCGATGGCGGCCTGGAGGGCGTACCGGCCGACCCGGCCGGTGCGGAACGCGCCGAGGACCAGGCTGTTGCCCTCGGCGATGGCGGCCCGGTCCCAGCGGGACCGGTCCTGCTCCTCCAGCACCAGCAGCCGCCCGTCGGCGTCGGTGCGGGTGGCCCGGCGGGCGTCGGTGAGCAGCAGCAGGGCCAGCAGCCCGCGTACCTCCGGCTCGTCGGGCATCAGGGCGAGCAGCATCCGGGTCAGGTGCACCGCCCGGTCGACCAGGTCGGCGCGGACCAGGCCGGCTCCGGTCGGGGCGGTGTGCCCGGTCGTGAAGAGCAGGTGGATCACGGTGAGTACGGCGTCGAGCCGTTCGGGCAGCTCGGCGGCGTCCGGCACCCGGTACGGGATCCGGGCGGCGGCGATCTTCTTCTTGGCCCGGGTGACGCGGGCCGCCATTGTCGTCTCGGTGACCAGGAAGGCCCGGGCGATGTCGCCGGTGGCCACCCCGCAGACCAGGCGCAGGGTCAGCGCCACCTGGGCCTCGCGGGCCAGCGCCGGGTGGCAGCAGGTGAAGACCAGCCGCAGCCGGTCGTCGGGGACCGCGGCCCCGTCGGGCTCCTCCGTCATCTCGGCCTCCGCCGGCTCGACGAGCAGGGGCATCTTCGACCGGAACACTTTCTCCCGGCGCAGCACGTCGAGCGCCTTGCGCTTCGCCGTGGCGGTGAGCCAGGCGCCCGGCTTGTCGGGGACGCCGTCCCGCGCCCAGGCCGCCAGCGCGGCCAGGTACGCGTCCTGCACGCACTCCTCCGCCACGTCGAGGTCGCCGGCGACGCGCGCCGTCGCGGCGAGCACGAAGGCCCACTCGCGACGGTGCGCGTCCGCCACGGCGCGCTCGGCGGCGACCGTGGCCGCGTCGCTCACTCGGCCGGCGGCTGGAAGAGCGGCCGGACCTCGACGCCGCCGTCGATGGTGGCCGGGTTCAGCTTGGCGATCTTCAGGGCCACGTCCAGGTCGGGCGCCTCCAGGATGAAGAACCCCGCGACGACCTCCTTGGCCTCGATGAACGGGCCGTCGGTGACCACGTCCCCGCGGATCGCCGTGGCCGTGGTGCTCGGCTGGAGCGCGAACCCCGTGAGGATCTGGCCGCCCAGCTCGGCGACCTGGGACCCGTACCGCTCCAGCAGGGCCACGTAGTCGGGGGTCAGGTCCATCGGGTCGGCCGGCGCGGGCGAGTAGATGAGGACTGCGTACTGGGCCATCGGTCTCTCCTTGAGGTTGTCGTTTCCCTCTTCCGTCTCACCGACGGACGGGCGCGGCCGGATTCGACAGCGGCCCAAAAAGATCTTGCCTCTTTTCAGGTCGTCGCGAAGTCCCGCATCCGGCGCAACGGAGAGAAGACCACGAACAGCGCCGCGCTCCACATGCCGAGCACGCAGACCAGCAGCGCCGGGCGCAGCCCGAGCCGGGTGCCGAGGGCGCCGCCGACCAGCGCGCCGAGCGGGATGGCGCCGTAGCAGATCCACAGGAAGGCCGCGTTGACCCGGCCGAGCAGCCGGGCCGGGGTGACCCGCTGCCGGTAGGACATGGCCGCCACGTTGAACAGCACCGCGTTGGCCGCGAACGCGGCGGTGCCGACCGCGTAGAGCAGGGCGCCCCAGCCAGGCCGGGCGAGCGGCATCAGCAGGTAGAGCGGGCCGGGCACGGCCATCGACACCCAGATGGTCCGGGCGCCGCCGAGCAGCGCGGTGACCCGCCCGGCCAGCACCCCGGCCAGCAGCCCGCCGACCGAACCCAGGCTGAACAGGAGGCCGATGGTGGCCGGGCTGGCGTGCAGCACGCGCAGCAGGTAGGGCACCTCGATGGACCGGGTGGCCATGACGAAGAAGTTCGAGGTGGCGGTGCAGGCGAGCACCAGGGCGAGGATCCGCTGCCGGCGGATGAAGCCGAGCCCCTCGGTGAGCGCGGCCCGGACCGGCACCCGACCGCCGGCGCGGGGCGCCGGGCGGTGCCGCATCAGCAGCAGCGTGACCGCGCTGGCCAGGAAACTGGCGGCGTCGGCCACGAAGGTGCGGGCCGCGCCGAGCAGGCCGACGAGCACGCCGCCGGCGCTCGGCCCGGCCAGGGCGGCCAGGTTCTCGCTCACCTCCAGCCGCGCGTTCGCCGAGGTCAGGCCGTCCGCCGGGACGAGGGCGGGCAGCAGGCTCCGGTACGCCACGGTGAACGCCACGGTCAGCACGCCGGAGAGCCCGACCACCGCGTACAGGAAGGGCAGCGTGAGGTGGCCGGCCAGGGCGACCACCGGCACCGACAGCAGCAACGCCGCGCGCCCCAGGTCGCACGCGATCATCAGCCGCCGCTTGTCGACCCGGTCGGCCAGCATCCCGGCCGGGAGCGAGAACAAGAGGTACGGCAGCCAGGCCAGGAACGTCAGCAGCGAGACCTGGAAGACGGTGGCGTCGAGCACGCCCGCGGCGAGCAGCGGCACCGCCACCCCGGAGATCCGGGTGCCCACCTCGCTGACCGTCTGGCCGCTCCACAGCAGCAGGAAGTCCCGGCTGCGCCACAGCGAGGTGCGGGTTCCGGTCGTGGGGGGCGTCAGTTGCTGGGTCACGCTGAGGGCCTGTCCGTCGGGGTCACGGGGTCGCGACCCGGCACGGTATCCCGCCGGCCCGTCGTCCGGCGCGACATTTCTCCCCGAGCACCACCTGTGGTCGCGGGACCACGCAGCGCGCTCGTGCTGGCTAGGGTGGACGGTCCGGGACGAGGGGAGACGACCATGCGGATGCGGCTTCTTCTCGCGCCGGCCCTGCCGGCCGTCTGGGGAGTGGTGGCGGGCTGGTGGACCCCGCGCGGGCCGGGCACGGTCGGCACCACGCTCGCCTCGATCCTGGTCAGCCTCGCCGTCGGGCTGCTGGCCGGCTGGTCGAGCCGCTCCCGCTGGGCGATGCTGGCCGCGCCGGTGCTCTTCGCGCTCGCCGTCGAACTGGTCCGGCTCCGCCTGCGCGGGCCGACCGTCGACCGGCCGCACCTCACGGGCCTCGGCGTGGCGGCCCTGCTGGCGGGGCGGGGCGTGCACGGCCTGTTCACAGTGCTGCCGCTCCTCGTGGGCGCCGCCTACGGGGCCGGGCTGGCGCGCCGGCTCGACGGCACGGCGCCCCGCCGGCCACTGGCACGGTGGTCGGGGCGTGCCGGTGTCGGCCTGCTCGCGGCCCTGCTCGCCCTGGTCACGGCCGGCGCGGCGGTGCCGGGCCGCACCGACCCGATCCCCGGTGGCATCGCCCGCTTCGACACCGTGGCGTCCGCCGGGCGCGACCTGGGACTGCTGATCCGGGGCACGGACCGGAACGCCCCAGTCCTGCTGGTGGTGCCCGGCCCGCCCGGCGGCTCGGAGGTCGGCTCCGTCCGCCGGCACCTGGCCGCCCTGGAACGGCAGTTCGTGGTGGCCGTCTGGGACCGGTCGGGTGGCCCGCGCTCGTGGTCGGGGTTCCGCTCCGCGGCGGACTGGGACCTCCAGGACGAGGTCGAGGACCTGCTGGCGGTCACCCGGCACCTGCGGCAGCGGCTCGGCCGCGACCGGATCCACCTGCTCGCCCACTCCGGCGGCACCGTTCCCGGCCTGCTCGCCGTGCAGCGTCACCCGGAGCTGTTCGCCGGCTACATCGGGGTCGGGCAGGTGGTGAGCCTGCGCGAGGCGGACCGCAGCCAGTACGCCGACACCCTGGCCTGGGCCCGCCGGACCGGCCGCGACGACCTCGCCGAGCGGATGGCGGCCCAGGGCCCGCCGCCCTACCGCGACATCTGGGCCTACGAGCCGTTGCTGACCAACGAGGCCGGCGCGTTCGCGTTCGACCGCACCGGGGCGAGCGAGGACGAGACCGGGGCGGTCGGCAACCTGGGCGTGCCGGAATACAGCCCGCTGGAGAAGGTGCACCTGTTCGGCTTCCTCGACGGCTGGGACGTGCTCTATCCCCGGATGCAGGAGGTGGACTTCCGCCGGGACGTCCGTGAGCTGCGGGTGCCGGTGTGGTTCGTGGACGGCGCCCACGAGGTGCCCGGCCGGCTGCGCCTCTTCGACGAGTGGTACGCCCAGCTCCAGGCCCCGCGCAAGGACCACCTGGTCATCCCCGGCGCGGGTCACCGGTCGCTGTTCGAGCGGCCGGAGGCGTTCGTGGCCTACCTGGGCCGGGTGCGGACGGACGCGGGGCCGGCCGGCGACTAGGGTCGACCTTCATGATCGAACCGAGCTGGCTCACCGAGACGCGCGCCGCCTACGACACGGTCGCCGTGGACTACGCACGGCTGATCCCCGACGTGCTGGAGGGCCCGCTCGACCGCGGGATGCTTGCCGCGTTCGCCGAGCTGGTGGGGCCCGGGCGGCCGGTGCTGGAGGCGGGCTGCGGGACCGGCCGGATCACCGCCCACCTGCGCGGTCTCGGCCTCGACATCTCCGGGGTCGACCTCTCCCCGGGCATGCTCGACGTGGCCCGCCGGGACCATCCGGAGCTGCGCTTCGAGGTCGGCTCGATGACCGCGCTGGACCTCCCCGACGAGGCGCTGGCCGGCCTCGTCGCCTGGTACTCGATCATCCACCTGCCGCCGGACCTGCTGCCCCAGGTGTTCACCGAGTTCCACCGGGTGCTCGCCCCGGGCGGTCACCTGCTCATCGCGGTCAAGGCCGGCGACCAGCGGATCCGGCTGGAGCAGGCGTACGGGCACACCGTCTCGTACGACGTGTACTGGCTGCCGCCGGACCGGCTGGCCGAGCAACTCACGGCGGCCGGCCTGGCCGTGCACGCCACGCTGGTCCGCGAGGCGGAGGAACTCGACCGGGGACCGCAGGCGTTCCTGCTCGCCCGGAAGGCCGACCGGTGACCGTCGCGCTCTTCACGCTGGGCGGCACGATCGCCATGGCGGGCACGGGTTCCGGGGGAGTGGTCAGCCGGCTCACCGGCGCCGACCTCACCGCCGCCGTACCCGGGCTCGCCGGCATCCCGCTCGACGTGCGGGACGTCGAGGCGGTGCCCAGCGCCGCCCTGGCGTACCGGCAGATCCTGGATCTGGTGGACGCGGCCGGCGCGGCGGTCGCCGACGGGGCGGCCGGCGTGGTGGTCACCCAGGGCACCGACACCCTGGAGGAGACCGCGTTCCTGGCCGACCTGGTCTGGCCGCACCCGGAGCCGCTGGTGTTCACGGGCGCCATGCGCAACCCCACCCTGGCCGGCCCGGACGGCCCGGCCAACCTGCTCGCGGCGGCCCGGGTCGCCGCCGCGCCGGTCGCGCGGGACCTCGGCGTGCTGGTGGCGTTCAACGACGAGATCCACGCCGCCCGCTTCGTCCGCAAGACCCACAGCACCAGCACGGCGACCTTCGCCTCGCCGAACGCCGGCCCGCTCGGGCACGTCATCGAGGGCGCGGTACGCCTGCTCACCCGCCCGCCTCGGCACGCGCCGCTGCCGCCGGTCGACTCCGACCGGCTCGCCGCCACCCGGGTGGCCCTGCACACCGTCACCCTCGACGACGACCCGGCGCTGCTCGACGCGCTCGCCCCGGGCCTGGACGGGCTCGTGGTGGCCGGCTTCGGGGTGGGGCACGTGCCGCCCGACTTCGCCCCGGCACTGGGCGCGCTGGCCGCGCGGATGCCCGTGGTGCTCGCCTCGCGTGCGGGGGCGGGTTCGGTGCTGCGCGACACCTACGGTGCGGTCGGCTCGGAGACCGACCTGCGGCGGCGCGGGCTGGTCTGCGGTGGGCTGCTCGACCCGTACAAGGCGAAGGTGCTGCTCCGGATGTTGCTGGCCGGCGGAGCGGAACGGGCGGCGGTCGACGCGGCCTTCGCCCGGCACGGCTGAACCGGCGCACTTCAGCGGGCTCCGTAGACTCGCCGGGTGACCGGAGAGCGACGACCCCTCGCCGGCCGGCCGTTGAGCGAGCCGCACCCGTCGCGGCTGCCGCCCGACCACCCCGACCGGGAGCGGATCCTGGCCGCGCACGCCGCCGCCCTGGCCGCCGGCGAGGCCGGCTACCTCGACCCGGCCACCGGGCTCTTCGTGCTCAGCGCCGGTTTCCTGGCCCGCCGCGGCACGTGCTGCGGGCGCGGCTGCCGGCACTGTCCCTACGTGGACGAATAGGCCCACGCTCGGCAGGATGTCACCGCCCTGCCCGCCCAACAGTCGTATGCAGTGAGGTGATCGACTTGGGAGGGGACGATGTGGACCTGCAGGAGCAGATCAGGCAGGTGTACGCCGCCTCGGCGGCTCGCCTGGTGGCCCAGATGTACGCGATGACAGGCGACTACGCCGAGGCGCAGGACGTGGTGCAGGAGGCGTTCGTCCGGGCGCTGTCCCGGCCGGCCCTGTTCCGGGAGGTGACCAACCCGGAGGCATGGCTGCGGACGGTGTCGTTGAACGTCGCGCGTTCCCGGCACCGTCGCCGGGTGCTGCTGCACGGGTTGGTGCGCTCGGGCCGGCTCGCCCCGGCACCGTCCAGCGCTCCGGCGCTCAGCGCCGACCATGTGGCACTGGTGGCCGCGCTCCAGCGGCTGCCCCGCGAGGCCCGGGAGACGGTCGTGCTCCACCACCTGGCGGATCTGCCGGTCAGCGAGGTGGCGCTGGCCATGGGGTGCTCGGTGGAGGCGGTCAAGACCCGACTGGTGCGGGCCCGCCGCGCGCTCGGCGAGCACCTCGGTGACGACGACCGACCGCCGCCGTTGCGCGCGTCCACGCGGACCACAACCCGGACCGAGCAGGAGGTGCGTCATGCCTGAGCTGGACTTCACCGGGCTGAAGGACGCCGCGTACCACGGCTTCAAGCCCCAGTTCGAGAAGGTCGTTGCCGTCGCCCGGCGGCGCCGCCGCCGTCGGCGCGTGCTGACCGTCGCGACCGCGGCCATGGTGCTCGCCGGTTCGGGTGTCGCCGTGGCGGCCCGCCCGGACGCTCCGACGCCGCCGTCGGTGGGGGTCGGTGCGGTCCGCACCCCGGACTTCATCCCGATCCCCGGCGGCACACCCAGCCCGGGTACGGATCAAGGGGTGGCGACCGGGCGGCCCGTCGCCGGGGACCTGGACCACATCTACCTGCGGTGGAGCGAGTGCGGCGGGTGCGGGATCCGCTGGGCGGGCACGGAGGACGGCGGTCGGCACTGGCGCACCGGTGACCTGCCGGCGTTCGTCAACGGCGCGCTGGACCTGCGGGCGGCCGGACCACGCACCGTGGTCGCCCGGTACATTCCCCGGTCCGCCCCCGACAACCGCTTCGCGGAGTGGATCGCCACCACGGACGGCGGCAGCAACTGGCGGAAGGTCCAGCCGCGGACGGCGGAGGCGCTGCCGGCGGGCTGGCCTGTTGTCAGCCTGCTCAGGGGCCCGACCGACGAGCCGCTCGTCGCGGTCGACCCGGCCACCGGAGACGTCGTGCAGCTCAACCGGCGGTCGACACTGCACAACGCCGTGCTGGTGGAGAGCGTGCCGGCCGAAGCGGGTCTGTGGGTCAGCGGGTTCACCGGCGAGCACATCGCCACCGACGGCCGGATCACCGGGACCGGCGGCGCCGTGGAGGTGAGCCGCGACGGTGGGCGCACCTGGTCCCGGCACGAGTTCCCCGACGACCTCACCGCCTCCGACGACGTCGGTGGCCCCGCCGTCGCCACCCGGGACGGGCGCACGGTCTACGCGATCGGTCGGGTGCGCGGCAGCCTCGTCGTGTGGCGCAGCGCGGACGGCGGCACCACCTGGAACCGGACCGCCGGCACGGCCGCCGTCGGCGACCGCACCATCCGTGCGGCACTGCGGCCGGACGGGGTGCTGGTGGTCCAGGCCGGCATCTCCGCCCGGGAGGATCCGTTGATGCTCGCCAGTTCCGACGGCGGTGCGACATGGCACCGCACCGCGCTGGGGCCGGGGGCCGATCCGCGCCCGGTGCCCGGGGGCTTCGTGCAGACGGGCTGGCCGGACAGCAAGGGTGTCTGGTTCTCCACGGACGGCGTGACCTGGAGCTGGATGGACCCACCCCAGCTGCCCTGATCGGATCCGGTGCTCCCGGCGGCCCGCCCGCCGGGAGCACCCGGGTACTTTCGCCCCCGCCGGGTGCCCCGTACGGTGTTCGACGGAGTTCCGGCGGGAGCACTCGCCGACGATCGCGGAGGTCTTCCCGTGCGCGCCCGTACCTGGCTGGCCGCTTCGGCCGTACTGCTGACCGCCGGTTGCGCCAGGGAGGTCCCGCCGGTGGCGGCGCCGGCGGCGGCACCGAGGGCGGTCGAGGTCTCCGCGGCCTCGTCGGGCGGGGCGTGCCGGCTGCTCGACTTCGCGGTGATCGCCAAGCACACCGGCGGCAGATTCGACGTGGCCGCCGCCATGGACAAGGGCGACACCCACACCTGCGTGGTCCGCGCCGAGCAGGCCGTGCTGCCGGAGTTGACCCTCACGGTGACCGACACGTCGATCGACACGTCGACATTCACCCTGGACGTGCTGCCCCGGGGCGCGAAGAAGGTCACCAAGCTCGGGAAGATCGCCTACCGGCACACGCTGCCGAAGACGGCGAAGGTCGGCCCGACGGCCGAGGTGGGCTGGCTGGCCAGCGAGGGGCGGCTGGCCACGCTGCGCTGGACCAGCCCGCGCGGCACGGCCACGGCCGAGGCCGACAAGGTGGCCGGGAAGCTGGTCACCCTTGCCAAGGTGATCGACACCCGGCAGCTCTGAGCGCCGGGCGGGCGGGTCAGCGGGCCGCGACGAAGACCCGGGAGGCCACCTCGCGGGGCAGCCGCACCCGGTCACCGGAGCGGTCGATGGAGACGCCGTCGCGCTCCTGGGCCACGGTGACCGTGGCACCCGGGTCGACGCCCGCCGCGTGCAACTGCCGGAGCACGTCCGCGTCGGTCTGCACGCTCTCGCAGATCCGCCGCACGACGACCGGCCCGGACAGGCCCGGGAAGGCCAGGTTGCGCTCGCCCTCGGCGGTCTCGGCCTCGCGCAGGCCCGGGTCGCCCAGCTCCTCCAGGCCCGGGATCGGGTTGCCGTAGGGCGAGCGGGTCGGGCGGTTGAGCAGGTCGTAGACCCGCTTCTCGACCGCGTCGCTCATCACGTGCTCCCACCGGCAGGCCTCCTCGTGGGCCTCCTCGTAGGGCATCCCGATCACGTTGACCAGCAGCAGCTCGGCCAGCCGGTGCTTGCGCATGACCGAAACCGCCGTGCCGCGGCCCAGCTCGGTGAGCGTGAGGTGCCGGTCGCCCTCGACGGTGAGCAGGCCGTCGCGCTCCATCCGGGCGACGGTCTGGCTGACGGTGGGACCGCTCTGCTTCAGCCGCTCGGCGATGCGGGCACGCAGCGGCGGCACCCCCTCCTCTTCCAGCTCGAGGATGGTGCGCAGGTACATCTCGGTCGTGTCGACCAGGTCATGCTTCACGTCAGCGGCCCTCCGGCGTCCGATGCTACCCCGGACCCCCGACGATCAACGGCCGCCGAACCGGGAGGTCGCTGCCCGGATGGTGTTGACTGGACCGCATGTCCGGAACCGAAGACCTCCTGGTCGAGCCCGACCGGCTCGCCGCCGAGCTCGACCGCGCCGACCCGCCCACCCTGCTCGACGTCCGCTGGCGGCTCGCCGGGCCGCCCGGCCGGGAGGACTACCGGGCCGGTCACCTGCCCGGCGCGGTCTTCGTCGACCTGGACACCGAACTCTGTGGCCGGCCGGGCGCCGCCGGCCGGCACCCGCTGCCCGACCCCGCCGCGCTCCAGGCCGCGCTGCGGGCCGCCGGCGTCCGCGCCGGGCACCCCGTGGTGGTGTACGACGGCGGCGACGGCATGTCGGCCGCCCGCGCCTGGTGGACCCTGCGCTGGGCCGGCCACCGGTCGGTCCGGGTGCTGCACGGCGGTTTCCCGGCCTGGGTCGCGGCGGGTGGACCGGTCTCGACCGACGCGCCGGCGCCCCCGCCCGGCGACGTCACGGTCACCCCCGGCGAGCTGCCGGTGCTGGACGCGGGGGAGGCCGCCCGGCTGGCCGCCGCCGACACCGGGGTGCTGCTCGACGTACGGGCCGCGCCCCGCTACCGGGGCGAGACCGAGCCGATCGACCCGGTCGCCGGGCACGTCCCGGGCGCGGTCAACCTGCCCGCACCCGGGTACGTCACCGAGGGGCGCTTCCCCGCCGCCGAGGCGCTGCGCGAGCGGTTCGCCGCCGCCGGGGTGGCCGAGGGCGCGCCGGTCGGCGCGTACTGCGGCTCGGGGGTGACCGCCGCCCAGGCGGTCCTGGCGCTGCACCTGGCCGGCCGCCCGGACGCCGCCCTGTACGTCGGGTCGTGGAGCAACTGGGTGGCCGACCCGGACCGTCCGGTGGCCACCGGGGAGACATCCGGCCGCTGAGGCGCGCGTGCCGTGGGCCGGCCCCGACCCCCGTGCGACGATGGCCCCATGGCCGACGACACGGTGGTGGTGTGGGACGACGCCCTGCTCGGGTACGACATGGGCGACCATCCCCTCGACCCGGTGCGGGTCGAGTTGACCATGGCGCTCGCCCGCGAGCTGGGGGTGCTGGACCGGCCCGGGGTCCGGCTGGTGAAGCCGGCGCCGGCCGACGACGCGCTGCTGACCCGGGTGCACGACCCGCGCTACCTGGACGCCGTGCGGGCCGCGCCCCGGGATCCGCTGTTCGCCGGCTTCGGCCTGGGCACCTCCGACAACCCGGTCTTCGAGGGCATGCACGAGTCGAGCGCGCTGATCGCCGGGGCGAGTGTGGCCGCGGCCGAGGCGGTCTGGCGGGGGGAGGCGCTGCGGGCGGTCAACGTGGCCGGTGGGCTGCACCACGCCATGCCGGCCCGGGCCGCCGGCTTCTGCGTCTACAACGACCCGGCGGTGGCCATCGCCCGCCTGCTCGACCTGGGCGCGGAGCGGATCGCGTACGTGGACGTGGACGTGCACCACGGCGACGGCGTGCAGGAGATCTTCTACCGGGACCCGCGGGTGCTCACGGTCAGCCTGCACGAGACGCCGCTGGCGCTGTTCCCCGGCACCGGGTTCCCCGACGAGACCGGCGGCCCGGGCGCGGAGGGCTCCGCCGTCAACGTGCCGCTGCCGCCCGGGGTCGGCGACGCGGGCTGGCAGCGGGCGTTCCACGCGATCGTGCCGTCGGTGCTGCGGGCGTTCCGGCCGCAGGTGCTGGTCACCCAGTGCGGGGCGGACGGGCACCGGCTCGACCCCCTGGCCGACCTGCACCTCTCCGTCGACGGTCAGCGGGCCACCTATGTGGCGTTGCGCGCGCTCGCCGACGAGCTGTGCGACGGCCGCTGGGTGGCCACCGGCGGCGGCGGGTACGCCCTGGTCGAGGTGGTGCCCCGGGCCTGGACGCACCTGCTCGCGGTGGCCACCGGGGAGCCGCTGGACCCGGCCACGCTCACCCCGCCGGGCTGGCGTGACCTGGCGGCGCGGCGGCGACCCGGGCACGACGTGCCGCTGCGGATGACCGACGACGTCGACCCGTCGTACCAGCCGTGGCAGCCGAGCGGCGAGCCGACCGCGGTGGACCGGGCGGTCGCGGCGACCCGCAAGGCGGTCTTCCCGCTGCTCGGGCTCGACCCGCACGACCCGCGCGACTGACCGGTGACCACTCTCGAGCAACCGGTGGACGTGCTGCTCAGCGACGGCACGACCGTCCAGCTGCGGCAGATCCGCCCGGACGACGCCGCCGCGATCGTGGCGATGCACTCGCGTTTCTCCGAGCGCACCCGCTACCTGCGCTACTTCTCGCCGTACCCGCGCATCCCGGAGCGGGACCTGCAGCGGTTCGTCAACGTCGACCACCGCGACCGGGAGGCGTTCGTGGTGCTGGCCGGCGACCGGATCGTCGCCGTCGGCCGGTACGAGCGGCTCGGCCCCGCCTCGCCCGAGGCCGAGGTGGCCTTCGTGGTGGAGGACGCGTACCAGGGCCGGGGCATCGGCTCGGTGCTGCTGGAGCACCTGGCCGACGCCGCCCGGCGCTACGGCATCGTGCACTTCGTCGCCGAGGTGCTCCCGGCCAACGGGACGATGCTGCGGGTCTTCTCCGACTTCGGCTACCAGGTCCAGCGCCAGTATGCCGACGGCGTGGTGCACCTGAACTTCCCGATCGCCCCCACCGAGGCCACCCTGGAGGTGCAGCGCGGCCGGGAGCACCGCACCGAGGCCCGCTCGATCGCCCGGCTGCTCGCCCCGCGCGGCATCGCCGTCTACGGCGCCAGCACCACCGGCCAGGGGGTCGGCGCGGCCCTGCTCGGGCACCTGCGCGACGGCGGGTTCACCGGCGCGATCGTCCCCGTGCACCCGACCGCGGCCACCGTGGCGGGGCTGCCCGCGTACCCGTCGGCGGCCGACGCCGGCGCGGACATCGACCTGGCCGTGGTGGCCGTCGCCCCCGACGCGGTGACCGACGTGGTGGCCGACGCCGCGAAGGCCGGCGCGCACGGGCTCGTGGTGATCTCCGCCGGGTTCGCCGAGTCCGGCCCGGCGGGGGCGGCCGCGCAGCGCGCCCTGGTCCGCGCCGCCCACCTGGCCGGCATGCGGGTGGTCGGCCCGAACTGCCTGGGCGTGGCCAACACCGACCCGGCGGTACGCCTCAACGCCACCCTCGCCCCCGTGCTGCCCGCCCCCGGCCGGGTCGGCGTGTTCAGCCAGTCCGGCGCGTTCGGGGTGGCCCTGCTCGCCGAGGCGTCCCGCCGGGGCCTCGGCCTGTCCAGCTTCGTCTCGGCCGGCAACCGGGCCGACGTCTCCGGCAACGACCTGCTCCAGTACTGGCAGGACGATCCCGGCACCGACGTCATCACGCTCTACCTGGAGACGTTCGGCAACCCGCGCAAGTTCGCCCGGCTGGCCCGGAGGATCGGCCGGAGCAAGCCGGTGGTGGCGCTCGCCTCGCTGGCCCGCCCGCCGGGGGTCGGCGACGCACCGGCCCTGGACGCCGCCGCGGTCAGCGCGCTCTTCGCCCAGTCCGGGGTGATCCGGGTGGACACGGTCGCGGAACTGCTCGACGTCGGCGTGCTGCTGGCCCACCAGCCGCTGCCGGCGGGCCGCCGGGTCGCCGTGGTGGGCAACTCCTCGGCGCTGACCGGGCTGGCCGCCACGGCCTGCGCCGCCCAGGGCCTCACCGTGGCCGACGGCTGGCCGCACGACGTCGGCCCCCGGGCCACCGCCGCCGAGTACGCCGCCGCGCTCGCCGCGTCCGCCGCCGACGAGCGGGTGGACGCCGTGGTGGCGGTCTTCGCGCCGCCGCTGCCGGGCCAGCTCACCGACCCCGAGGGCGACTTCACGGCCGCGCTGCCCGACGCGCGGACCACCGGGAAGCCGGTGGTGGCCACCTTCCTCGCCGGCCGGGTGCCCGCCGGGGTGCCCGCGTACCCGAGCGTGGAGGAGGCGGTCCGGGCCCTGGCCCGGGTCACCACGTACGCCGACTGGCTGCGCCGCCCGCCCGGCGTGCTGCCCGAGCTGGACCGGGTCGACCGGTCGGCCGGGCAGGCCGCGCTGCGACCCGACGGGGCCGAGACGGCGGCGCTGCTGCGCGCGTACGGGATCGACGTGGTGGAGTCGGCGCCCGCGCACTCGGCCGAGGAGGCGGTGGCGGCGGCCGGGCGGCTCGGCTGGCCGGTCGCGCTCAAGGCGGCCGCCCCCGGGCTGCGGCACCGCCTCGACCTGGGCGCGGTCCGGCTCGACCTGGCCGACGCCGCCGCGCTGCGCCGCGCGTACGCCGAGATGGCCCCGGTCTTCGGCGCGGACGTGCTGGTCCAGCCGATGGTCCCGCCGGGGGTGGCCTGCGTGGTGGAGCTGGTGGAGGACCCGGCGTTCGGGCCGGTGGTCGGCTTCGGCCTGGGTGGCGTGGCCACCGAGCTGCTCGGCGACCGGGCCTGGCGGGCCGTGCCGCTTACCGACCGGGACGCCGCCGAACTTGTCGACGAGCCGCGGGCCGCGCCGCTGCTGCGCGGGCACCGGGGCGCCGCGCCGGTGGACCGGGCCGCCCTGGTCGACCTGCTGCTGCGGGTCGGGCGGCTCGCCGACGAGCAGCCCCGGGTGCGGTCGCTCACCCTGAATCCGGTGCTGGCCCGGCCGGACGGCATCTCGGTGCTGCACGCCACGGTCCGCACCGGCACCGAGGCTGCCCGCCCGGACACGGGCCCGCGCCGCCTGTGAGGCCCGGGCCCCCGCTGCACGTGCGACAGGCCCCGGCGCACCGCCGGGGCCTGTCGTGAGTCGGGGGTCAGCAGGCGTACGCCTCCAGCCGGTTGGCCCGCTCCGGGTCACGCAGCTTCAGGAGCGTCACCTTCTCGATCTGCCGGATCCGCTCCCGCGACAGCCCGAACTCGCGGCCCACCTCGTCGAGGGTGCGCTGCCGGCCGTCGTCCAGGCCGAACCGCAGCCGGATCACCGCCTGCTCCCGCTGGGAGAGGGTGGCCAGCACGATGCGCACCTCGTTGCGCAGCTCGCCGTCGCCGGCGGCGTCGCCCGGGTCGGCGTTGGGGTCCACCGCGGCGACGAAGTCGCCCAGCGCGCTCTCGCCGTCCTCGCCGACCGTCTGGTCCAGGCTCACCGGCTCCCGGTCGTACGAGATCAGCTCGATCACCTGGTACTCCGGGATCTCCAGCGCGGTGCCACCTCGGCGACGGTGGGCTCCCGGCCCAGCGTGACCGACAGCTCGCGGCGGACCCGGACCATCCGGTTGACCTGCTCGACCATGTGAACCGGGATGCGGATGGTGCGGGCCTGGTCGGCCATGGCGCGGGTGATGGCCTGGCGGATCCACCAGGTGGCGTAGGTGGAGAACTTGTAGCCCTTGGTGTAGTCGAACTTCTCGACCGCGCGGATCAGGCCGAGGTTGCCCTCCTGGATGAGGTCGAGGAAGGCCATCCCGCGGCCGGTGTAGCGCTTCGCGATGCTCACCACCAGCCGGAGGTTCGCCTCCAGCAGGTGGTCCTTGGCGGCGCGGCCCTCGGCCGCGATCAGCTCCAGGTCGGCGCGCAGCTCGGCGGAGACCGGGGTGCAGGTGGACAGCTTCTCCTCGGCGAAGAGGCCGGCCTCGATCCGCTTGCTCAGCTCGACCTCCTGCGCCGCGGTGAGCAGCTTGGTGCGGCCGATGCCGTTCAGGTACGCCCGGACCAGGTCCGTGGAGACGCCGCGCTCGTCGGTGGCGTCCAGGTCGGTCAGGGTGACGTCCATGTCCTGGTGCTCGATCATCTGCTGGGCCATCTCGTTTTCTCCCCGTGTCCGTCGTGCCGTACCGGTTCCGTGTCGTCCGCCGACGCGGTGGTGCCGGTGATGAACAGCTTGGCGGGCGGGGCGTGAAACGGGAGTGAGGCGATCGGGGACCCGACAGCAATCCGAGCGGAACCTCGGCTGTGCCTTGCCGCGCCCGGTTACCGTGCCAGCGGCCGGCCAGCGAGGCTCGGCGCGCACAGGCGAACGGAGGACGTGGTGGTCTTCAAGCGGCTCATGCAGGCGATGGGTGTGGGTGGACCGTCGGTGGAGACGGTGCTGGCCAACCCGAACTGCCGTCCCGGCGGCCAGTTGGAGGGCCGGATCCAGGTGGTCGGCGGCGACCACCCGGTGGACGTGAGCTACGTCGCACTGGGCCTGGTCACCCGTGTCGAGGTGGAGAGCGGCGACTCGGAGTACGACACCACCCAGGAGTTCGGCCGGGCCCAGGTGACCGGCGCGTTCCGGCTGGACCCGGGGCAGCGGTACGACGTGCCGTTCCGCTTCCAGGTGCCCTGGGAGACCCCGCTCACCGACCTGTACGGCCAGCACCTGCACGGCATGACCATGGGGCTGCGCACCGAGCTGGAGGTGGCCCGGGCGGTCGACAAGGGCGACCTGGACGCGGTGGCGGTGCACCCGCTGCCGGCGCAGGAGCGGCTGCTGGAGGCGCTGCTGCGGCTGGGCTTCCGCTTCGCCCGGGCCGACGTCGAGCGTGGCCACATCTACGGCCTGCGGCAGAGCCTGCCGTTCTACCAGGAGATCGAGTTCCACCCGGCGCCCCAGTACGCGCGCGCCATGAACCAGCTCGAACTCACCTTCGTCACCGACCCGCACCAGATGCACGTGGTGCTGGAGCTGGACAAGCGCGGCGGCCTGTTCACCGAGGGGCACGACGCCTTCGGCCGTTTCACCGTCGACCACGCCACGGCGGACCGCACCGACTGGACCGCCCAGCTCGACGGCTGGCTCCGCCAGTCCCTGTCCCGCCGGGGCCTCTTCTTCTGACCGGTCAGAGGTCCAGGAGGAGGGTGCGGGGGCCGACGTTGACGCTCTCGACGAGCATGTGGGTGCGGAAGCGGCCGGTCTCCACCTTGGCACCTCGTTGGCGCAGCTCGCGGACCACCGCGTCCACCAGGGGTTCGGCCACCTCGGCGGGGGCCGCGGCGGTCCAGCTCGGGCGTCGGCCCTTGCGGGCGTCGCCGTAGAGGGTGAACTGGCTGACCACGAGGACGGGGGCGCCGGTGTCGGCGGCGCTGCGCTCGTCGTCCAGGATGCGCAGCTCGTGGATCTTGCGGGCCATGGTGGCGGCCACCTGCGGGGTGTCCGTGTGGGTCACCCCGAGCAGCACCAGCAGCCCGTCGGCGATCTCGCCGACCACCTCGCCGTCGACAGTCACGGCGGCCCGGCCGACCGTCTGCACCACGGCCCGCATCAGTCCGCCACCGGCTCGACGATGCCCCGCTCGACCAGGTGCGCCACGATCGGCCCGGCCGCCTCGGCCAGCTCGTCCGGGGCGACGTCGTGCGCGGCGGCGAGCAGGGCGAGCTGGTCGCGCAGGGGCAGCCGGCCGTCCGCGCCGCCGACCAGGGCGAGCACCAGCGGGTCGATCTCCTCGGACCAGCGCAGCCCGCGCGGCATGGCGAGGACCTGCCGGTCCACGGCCCAGCCCTCCTCGCCCATGGTGGCCTCCTGGCGCAGCTGGAGCCCGTCGGCGGCCCGGTAGCGCGCGGCCAGCAGCCCGTCGGTGTCGCGGGCCCGCAGCCAGTCCTGCCTGTCGAACCACTCGCCGACCCGGTCGCCCAGTGGCGGCTCGACCCGCTGGCGCAGGTCCTCCACCCGGACGATCGGCTCGTCGTGGCCGGCGCGGCGCAGCGAGACGATGCCGAACCCGACGGCCTCCACCTTGTGCGCGTCGAACCAGTCCAGCCAGGCGGCCATTCGCTGCGGGTCGGCCGTCTCGCCGACGTCGGTGAGCCACAGGTTGACGTACGCCATCGGGTCCGCCACCTCGCGCTGGATCACCCAGGCGTCCAGGCCGGTGCCGGCGAACCAGCCGGTGACCCGCTCGGCCCAGTCCTCGCCGGTGACGTGCACCCAGTTGGCCAGGTACTGCATGGTCCCGCCCTCGGTGAGCAGGTGCGGGGCGGCGGCGGCCAGTTCGGCGCCGATCGCGTCGCCGACCCGGCCGGAGTCCCGGTAGACGTGCGTCGTGGTGCCGGGCCCGACCACGAACGGCGGGTTGCTCACCACGAGGTCGAACCGGCGGCCGGCCACCGGGGCGACCAGGTCGCCGCGGAGCAGTTCCCAGTCCTGCCCGTTGAGCGCTGCGGTGGTGGCGGCGAAGCGCAGCGCCCGCTCGGAGACGTCGGTGGCGGTCACCCGGCGGGCGTGGGTGGACAGGTGCAGGGCCTGGACGCCCGAGCCGGTGCCCAGGTCCAGCGCGGTCTCCACCGGCCGGCGCACGGTCGCGCCGATGAGCGTCTGGGTGGCGCCGCCGATGCCCAGCACGTGCTCGGCGTGCAGCGGGCGGCCGGGGCGGGCGCTGGCCGGCACGTCGGCGAGCACGAACCAGTCGTCCCCGTACGGCTCCAGGTCGACGCCGGCGCGCAGCCCCTCGCCGTGCGGCTCCACGAGGCCACCGGCGAGCGCCTCCTCGACGGTCAGCGGGGCGAGGGCGGCGGCCACCACGGGCTCCGGCTCGGTCTGGTCGCAGATGAACACCCGGATCAGCGTGCCGAGCGGGTCCCGGTCCTCGGTGGCGCGCAGGGCGGCCCGGTAGTCGTTGCGGGCGACCGCGCCGGTGGCCTGCGGGCCGAGCCGGTCGGCGATCCCGTTGGCGGTGAAGCGCGCCCGGGTCAGGGCGGTGCGCAGCGCGTCGACCCCGGCGGGGGAGAGCAGCATGTCGTGACGGTCCACGTCGTCATCCTGCCTCCCCGGGGCGCCCGACCGGCCGGCACCCGGCGGATCCATACCGTCAGCTCACTGTATCGGCCGTTATCTCTTTTATGTTCATCAATGAATGGCTAGCATCTGCGCCAACATCCGTCGATGGGCGCCCCGGTGGCCACGAGCCCGGGAACGCCCGGTAGGGAGCCAGACGATGTCCGACGTGTCCGTTCCCCGGCGGCGTGCGCTGCGCGCGTTCGCCGTCACGGCCGCCGCCGCGGCCCTCGCCGCCGCCGCCTCCACCCCCGCCCTCGCCGCGCCGACCGGCGACGTCCGCTACGCCTCCGCCCCCGACGCCATCAGCGGCAGCTACCTGGTGGTGCTGAAGAGCGACACCGTCGGCGCCGCGAACAGCCTCGCCGCCCGGACCGCCGTGCCGGACCGGGCCGCCGGCCTGGCCAAGCGCTACGGCGGCAGCGTCGGCACGGTGTGGACCTCCGCCCTCACCGGCTACAGCGCGAAGCTGAGCCCCGCCCAGGCCCGCCGGCTCGCCGCCGACCCGGCCGTCGCGTACGTCGAGCAGGACCGGGTGGTCAGCGCCCAGGCCACCCAGACCAACCCGCCGTCCTGGGGCCTCGACCGCATCGACCAGCGCAGCCTGCCGCTGAACGCCAGCTACACCTACCCGAACACGGCCTCGAACGTCCGGGCGTACATCATCGACACCGGCATCCGGACCACCCACACCGACTTCGGCGGCCGGGCCACCTGGGGCACTAACACCGTCGACACCAACAACACCGACTGCAACGGACACGGCACCCACGTGGCCGGCACCGTCGGCGGCACCCGGTACGGCGTGGCCAAGGGCGTCCGGCTCATCGCCGTCAAGGTGCTCAACTGCTCCGGCAGCGGCAGCACCACAGGCGTGGTGAGCGGCATCAACTGGGTCACCTCGAACGCGGTGAAGCCGGCCGTGGCCAACATGAGCCTCGGCGGCGGCGTCAGCAGCTCGATCGACAACGCGGTGACCAACTCGGTCAACTCCGGCGTCACGTACGCGGTCGCGGCCGGCAACTCCAGCGCCAACGCCTGCAACTACTCGCCGGCGCGGGCCGCCGCCGCGATCACCGTCGGCTCCACCACCAGCAGCGACGCGCGCTCGTCCTTCTCGAACTACGGCTCCTGCGTGGACATCTTCGCCCCCGGGTCGAGCATCGTCTCCGCGTACCGGACCAGCGACACCGCCAGCAGCACGCTGAGCGGCACCTCGATGGCCTCGCCGCACGTGGCGGGCGCCGCGGCGCTGGTGCTCGGCGCCAACCCGTCGTACAGCCCGGCGCAGGTGGCCAGCTACCTGACCACCAACGCCACCACCGGCAAGGTGACAAACCCCGGCACCGGCTCGCCGAACCGGCTGCTGTTCGTCGTCAACTGACGAGCGCGGCCGCACGGCCCGGTGGACCCCACCCCAGTCCACCGGGCCGTGTCGCGCACACGGGTGGCGGCGGGCGCGGCAGGATGGAGGGCATGACGCTCTCGCTGCCCATCGACCCGCAGGCCAACGAGCTGCTGGCGCGCAGCCCGCTGGCGCTGCTCCTCGGCATGGTGCTGGACCAGCAGGTGCCGATGGAGAAGGCGTTCTCCTCCCCGTACGTCCTCGCCCAGCGGCTCGGCCACGAGCCGGACGCCCGGGAGCTGGCCGAACACGACCCGGAGGCCCTGGTCGAGATCTTCGCCCGGCCGCCGGCCCTGCACCGGTTCCCCAAGGCCATGGCGGCCCGGGTGCAGGAGGTGTGCCGGGCCCTGGTCGAGCGCTACGACGGCGACCCGGCCCGGCTCTGGTCCGAGGTGGCCGACGGCCGGGAGCTGCTGCGCCGGGTCGGCGAGCTGCCCGGTTTCGGCAGGCAGAAGGCGCAGATCTTCGTCGCCCTGCTCGGCAAGCGGTTCGGGATCACCCCGGACGGCTGGCGCGAGGCGGCCGGCGGCTACGGCGACGTGGACGCGTACCGCTCGGTGGCCGACGTGACCGATCCCGAGTCGCTGCGCCGGGTCCGTGAGTACAAGCAGCGGATGAAGGCGGAGGCGAAGGCCGCGAAGGGCTGACGCAACCCGGGCCCACGCTGGCTCGTTGCATGATCGTCAAGGCGGTCACGGCGGGCGGGTGATGACGGACGAGCGGGGGGCGGAACTCCTGCGCGGCGGCGGGGGCAGCCATCGTGCGACCTTCCTGGAGCTCTTCCTCGACGTCGTCTTCGTCTTCGCCTTCACCCGGGTCTCGCAGCGCCTGATCACCGACGTGGCGACGGGCGGCGAACGCCTCCCGCTGGAGCTGGCGCAGACGCTGTTCCTGCTGCTCGCGCTCTGGATGGTCTGGTCGCTGACCGCCTGGGCCACCAGCCACTACGACCCCGAGCAACCGCCGATCCAGGCGGTGATGGTCGGGTCCATGTGCGGCAGCCTGGTGATGGCGGTCTCGGTGCCGGACGCTTACGGCCCGCACGGCCTGAGCTTCGCCGCCGGGTACGTCTCCATCCAGCTGGGCCGCTCGATCTACCTGACGGTGGCGCTGCGCCGGCACTCCCAACGGCACCTGTCCAGCCGGATCGTGGTCTGGTCGGCCGTCTCGGCCGTACCCTGGCTCGTCGGTGGCCTGGTGGGGGAGGACCTGCGGCTGCTCTGCTGGGGCCTGGCCCTGGCGATGGACTACCTGGGCCTGGTCATCGGCTGGCCGGTGCCCCGGCTGGGCCGGGCGACGGCCACCGCGTGGACGGTGACCGGCGAGCACCTGGCCGAGCGCTACCAGCAGTTCACCATCATCGCGCTCGGCGAGATGATCTTCGTGGCCGGCGTCGGGTTCAGCGGCAGCGACTTCACGCTGCTGCGCTGGATCGGCCTCCTGGACGCCTTCGCCACCACCGTGCTGCTCTGGCGCATCTACTTCCACCGGGCGGGCTCGGTGCTGGTCGAGGCGGTGGCCGAGGCCCGGCAGCCGGCCCGCCTCGGGCGGTCGGCCACCTGGACCCACCTCACGATGATCGCCGGCATCGTCACCGCGGCGGTCGGCTACGAGGTGGCCATCGCCGAGCCCGGGGGGCACGCCGACGCGGTCCGGGTGGCGGCCATCGTCGGGGGCCCGGCGCTCTTCGTGGTCGGCCGGGCCCGGTTCGAGTACGAGGTGTTCGGCCGCGTCTCCCGGTCCCGCGTGATCGGTCTGCTGCTGCTGGTCCTCGGGGTGCCGCTGCTGAGCCGGCTGCCGCTGCTCGGCATCGCCGCCGGCGTCACGGCGGTGCTGACCGGGATGGCCGTGGCGGACGCGCTGCGGGCCCGGGGCCGCCCGCCGGAACGCCCGGCCTCGCCGATGTGACCCGCCCGGGGACACGCAACCGGGGCGGTGGCCGCGTCGTTGGGAGGCAGGACGGCGGACGGGGGTCACGGTGGACGAACGGGCTGCGGCGCTGCTGCGCCCGCCGATGAGTTCCGCACGCGCCACCTTCCTGGAACTCTTCTTCGACCTGGTCTTCGTCTTCGCGCTGACCCGGGTGTCCCAGCGGCTGATCAACAGCCTGCCCGCCACCGGCTGGTCGCTGGCCGCCGCGGTCGGCCGCACGGTGCTGCTCTTCCTGGCGTTGTGGATGGTGTGGACGATCACCGTTTGGGTGACCAGCCGCTACGAGCCGGAGCAGGCAGTCATCCAGGCCGTGGTGATCGGCACCATGTTCGCCAGCCTGCTGATGGGGGTGGCGCTGCCGCGGGCCCTGGAGGAGCGGGCGCTGCCGTTCGCCGTCGCGTACGTGGCGGTGATGTTCGGCCGGCCCATCGTCATCGCCGCCGCGCTGCACGGCCATCCGCGGCGGTTGGTGCCGCTCCGGCTGGCCGCCTGGGCCGGGGGGACCGCGCCGCTCTGGCTGGGCGGCGCGCTGGGGCCCGACGAGATGCGCCTGCCGCTCTGGGCCCTCGCGCTCACCGTCGACTACGTCGCCCTGTTCACCGGCTGGCCGCTGCCGCGGCTCGGATCCTCGCCGACCCTCGGCTGGCGGATCGCCGGCGAGCACCTGGCCGAGCGTTACCAGCAGATCTTCCTCATCGCGCTGGGCGAGTCGATCCTGGTCATCGGGGTGACGTACAGCGGCGAGAAGTTCTCGGCCGAGGCGGCCGGGGCCTTCGTGGTCGCCTTCGTCACCACGGCGCTGCTCTGGCGGATCTACTTCCACCGGGCCGGGCGCCTGCTGGGCGAGGCGCTGCGGCTGGCCCGCGTGCCGGGCCGGCTCGGCACGTCGGCCACGATCACCCACCTGGTCATCGTGCTCGGCGTGCTCACCACGGCGGTCGGCTACGAGGTGGTCATCGCCGAGCCGTTCCACCGGTCCGACGCGGCCCTGCTGCTGTTCGTGGTGGGGGGACCGCTGCTCTTCCTGGTCGGCCGGGCCCGCTTCGAGTACGAGATCTTCGGCCGCGTCTCGCTGCCCCGGGTGCTCGGCGGGGGCGCGCTGCTCCTGCTCGTCCCGCTGCTGGCGCACGGTCCCGCCGTGCGCGCCCTGTGGCTGGTGGCCGCCGTGCTGGCCGGCGTGGCGCTGGCGGACGCGTGGCGCAGCCGCGGTCGCCCGCCGGAGATGTCGGCCTCCCCGATCGGGCGCAGGGGGCCGGAGAGCAGCGGCCCGGAGGCGTGACGGCTCAGGCGGCGGTGGGGCGGGACAGCGCCGCCAGGGCCCGGCGCACGTCGGCCAGGGACACCGTGGCGGAGTCGTCGAGGTCGGCCAGGCCGGCCTCGATCCACTGGCGCATGAGCGTGGTCACCCCGATGCCGCGCGTCTCGGCGGCCGCCCGGACCCGCTCGTACGTCTCCAGCGGCAGGCGCACCGAGCGGCTGACCATCGGCACATCGGTGTCGGGGGTGGGCAGTTCCGCGGGCTGGGTCTCGTCGATCAGGTCGGCGAGCGCGTCGCCGCCGTCGTGGAACCGCTTGGTCGCGTCGTTACGGTGCATCGTGACCGCCTCCTCGTCGGCGTGACCTCCGCACCGCGTCGTCGTAGCGCTTGGCCTCGACGTCGCTCAGTTCGCGGGCGGAGAGGATGTCCCAGTCGTTGTCGGTGCCGTCGGCCTCGGCCAGCAGCACCGCGAGGCGTCGCCCCCGGTGGTCGGTCGCGTAGACCACCATGACGTCGTCCCCGAGGTGCCGGATGACCCGCCGCGTGCTGTGCAGGGCCTCCCAGACTTCCCCCGGCGTGACGTCGTAGACCCGCAGGTTGGCCAACGCCTCGTCGGTGAAGCTGAACCGGTTGCCCACGGGGCCAGCGTACCACGGGCGTAACACGCACCGCCTTGTCACGATTTTCGCCGATCAACCGTCGGGGGTGACAGGATGAGTCGTAATCCCCTCGAGGAGGTCCGTGGTGAAGCGTCAGGCGTATCAACCGATCCTGATCACCGACGCCTCGCGCAGCCAGGACGACCAGCTCACCAGCCGGCAGAAGCGCTACGTGCTGATGATGGGAATCCGGGTCGCGTGCCTGGTGATCGGTGCGGTCCTGGTCGGTGTGAAGGCACCGCTGCTCTGGCTCTGGCTGCCGCTCTGCGGTCTCGGGATGGTGCTCATCCCGTGGCTGGCCGTGCTGCTGGCCAACGACCGCCCGCCCAAGGAAGAGCACCGGCTGGCCGGAAAGTTCCAGCACCGCCACCGCGACGAGACCCCACCCATGTCCCTCACGGCGGAGGAACGCCCCCACAAGGTCATCGACGCGGAACCCTGACCGACCCACCCACCCACCGCGATCTTGCAGTTGGTGCCCCGGCAAACCGCCCGAACCGGACAGGAACGGGGCTGCAAGTGCAAGATCGCGGCGAGCGAGGGGGTCAGGGGGTCAGGGTTGGGGGCGGGCGCCTATCGTTGTCACCGCCAGGGCGCCCAGGTCGCCGGCTCGGGTCAGTGCCGCGCGGGGGTTCGCGCCCTCCAGCCACGCCGTGAGCAGGCCGGCGGCGAAGGCGTCGCCCGCCCCGGTCACGTCCACCACGGCCACCCCGGGCGCCGGGGCCGTCTCGACCAGCCCGGTCCGGTCCACCCACACCGCGCCGGCCGCGCCCCGCTTCACCACCACCCGCCGGGCCACCGAGGTCAGCGCCCGGGCCTGCGCCGCCGGGTCCAGCCCGCCGGCCAGCACCGTCGCCTCGTCCGTGTTGACCAGCAGCAGGTCGACGTCGCGTACCCAGGTCAGGAACGCCGTGCCGACCCGCCGCAGCGGGGCCGCGGAGGCCGCGTCGACGCTCGTGGTCAGCCCGCGCTCGCGGGCCGCGGCCAGCGCGCGCAGGCCCGCGCCGCGCGACCCCACGTCCAACAGGGGGTACGCGGACAGGTGCAGATGCCCGGCGTCGGGCGCCGCCGCCACGGTCCGGTCGACGTGCCCGGCGGTCAGCCGCAGGTTCGCCCCCCGCTGGCTGACCATGGTGCGCTCCCCGTCGTGGGTGAGCACGATGACGGTGCCCGTCGGGTAGCCCTCGTGGCGTTCCACCGCGCAGGTCACCCCGACCCGCTCCAGTTCGGCGACCCGCTCGCGGCCGGTCTCGTCGTCGCCGACGGCGGCCACCAGGGTGACGGCAGCCCCCTGGCCGGCCAGCCAGGCCGCGGTGTTGGCCGCCTGGCCGCCGCCGCTGAACCGGATCCCGGCCGCGGTGTCCGAGCCGGTGGCCAGGGGACCGGAGAGCACCGCGAGCACGTCGGTGATCACGTCGCCGACGACGATGATGCGGGGCGCGGGACTCATGCCGAGGGGGCGGTGCGGCGGGCCGCCGAGGCGACCGCGATCCGGGCCGCCAGGTCGGCGTTGCGCAGGATGATCCGGACGTTCACCGCCAGGCTGGCGCCCTCGGTGGCCGAGTGGAAGTGGGCCAGCAGGAACGGGGTCACCGCCTTGCCGGTCACCCCGTCACGGGCCAGCATCGCCAGGCCAGTGGCCAGGGTGCGGTCGTGCAGCGCGGGGTCGAGCTGCTCGTCCACGGGCAGCGGGTTCGCCACGATGAGCCCGCCGTGATGCACGCCCTGGTCGCGGCGGGCGGCCAGCACGTCGGCGGCCTGCTCCGGGGACTCCACGGACCAGTCCAGGTCGAAGCCGGCGTCGGTGAGGTAGAAGCCGGGGAAGCGGCGGGTGCGGTAGCCGACCACGCTCACCCCTAGGGTCTCCAGCCGCTCCAGGGTGGCGCCCACGTCGAGGATCGACTTCACCCCGGCGCAGACCACCGCGATGGGGGTCCGGGCCAGGGTGACCAGGTCGGCGGACTCGTCGAAGGTCTGCGCGGCCTCCCGGTGCACCCCGCCGAGCCCGCCGGTGGCGAAGACGCCGATCCCGGCCGCCGCGGCCACCGCGCTGGTCGCCGCCACCGTGGTGGCGCCGTCCGCGCCGGTCGCCGCCGCCACGGCGAGGTCGCGCACCGAGAGCTTGCTCACCCCGTCGACCGTGGCGAGCCGGGTGAGCTGGGCGTCGTCCAGCCCCACGATCAGCTCACCGGCGACCATGCCGATGGTGGCCGGGACGGCGCCCGCGTCCCGGACCGCCTGCTCGATCTCCCGCGCGACGCGAAGATTGTCCGGCCGGGGCAGACCGTGCGAGACGATGGTGCTCTCCAGGGCGACGACCGGACGCCCGTCGCGCAGGGCGTCGGCCACCTCGGTGCCGAGACTGATGTGAAAGTTGGTCACTTCGGCTACGGTACGGGCCGCTCTCGGCGCGGGCCCAGGTGGACCGGGCCGGATCGACCTGCAAAACTGGACCGTTGGAGGTGTAGACGTGAGTACAGAGGTTCTCGAGCGTCCCGAGCTGAAGGACGCCGACACCGGCCCGGAGATGTTCCACTACGTCCGCAAGGAGAAGATCGCGGAGAGTGCCGTCATGGGCACCTTCGTGGTGGCTCTCTGCGGCGAGACCTTTCCGGTGACCAAGGCCGCGAAGCCGGGTTCCCCGGTCTGCCCGAAGTGCAAGGAGATCTACGACTCGTACGCCGAGTGATCCCGGGCGGCCTCCCCGGCCGCCCGCGTAACCTGCGGCGGTGACCACCTCCACCCCGCTGCTCCTCGCCGACCTCACCGGCGTGGCCGTCTTCGCGGCCTCCGGCGCCTCCGCGGCGGTGGCCAAACGGCTCGACCTCTTCGGGGTGGTCTTCGTCGGCGTCGTCGCCGCCCTCGGCGGCGGAATCTTCCGCGACCTGGTCATCGACGAGGTGCCGCCGCTGGCCTTCGCCGACTGGCGGTACGCGGTCACCGCGGCGGTCACCGCCGCCGCCATCTTCTGGCTGCATCCCCAGTTCGCCCGGCTGCGCACCACAGTGCTGGTGCTCGACGCGGCCGGACTCGCCCTGTTCACCGTCACCGGCACGCTCAAGGCCCTCGACGCCCACGTGCCGGCCGTCGGCGCCTGCATGATCGGCATGCTCACGGCGATCGGCGGCGGGCTGGGCCGGGACCTGCTCACCGGCGAGATCCCGGTGGTGCTGCGCCGGGAGATCTACGCCGTGGCCGCGCTCGCCGGGTCGATCGCGGTGGCGCTGCTGTCGACGTACGGCCTGGCGACCAGCGGGCCGTTGACCGCCGCGGCCGTCTTCGTCTTCGGGCTGCGCCTGGTGTCCCTGCGGCGGCGCTGGTCCGCCCCGGTGCCGGCGCTGCGGCCGCCGCGCACCGGCGCCCGGGGACCGCAGGTCTGAGCCCTGCCACGCCGGGGTGGGCGGATGTGACCAGCGTGGCGTCGAGTGGGGCGGAACGCCCCCGCTGGTTATGCTGAGTCGGCCTTCGCGGCACCGATGCGCGAGGGCGTTTTCATGGGCGGCGGTACCCGTGGCCCTCGGCCGGGCGGGGCCCGTCGCCGCCTGCGAGCGGAGAGGAGCTACGCGTGGCACCGCGGTTGCCGGCGCTCGACACGTTCCCACCCCTGCGTGCCTGGCAACGCAAGGCGATGGTGGAGTACCTGCGCCGCCGCACCGAGGACTTCACGGCGGTCGCCACGCCCGGCGCCGGTAAGACCACGTTCGCCCTCCGGATCGCCGCCGAACTGCTGAACGACGGCACCGTCGAGGCCGTCACCGTGGTCGCCCCGACCGAGCACCTGAAGACCCAGTGGGCGGAGTCCGCCGCCCGGGTCGGCATCCAGCTCGACGCCGCCTTCCGCAACGCCGACCTGCACTCCGCGGCCGACTTCCACGGCGCGGTCGTCACGTACGCCCAGGTCGGCATGGCGCCGCAGGTGCACCGGCGGCGCACCATGACCCGGCGCACGCTGGTCATCCTCGACGAGATCCACCACGCCGGCGACTCGCGGACCTGGGGCGACGGCGTCAAGGCGGCCTTCGAGCCCGCGGTACGCCGGCTGATGCTCACCGGCACGCCGTTCCGCTCCGACGACAACCCGATCCCGTTCGTCAGCTACGAGCGGGGCGGGGACGGGCTGCTCCGCTCCCGCGCCGACTCGGTCTACGGCTACTCCGACGCGCTGCGCGAGGGCGTCGTCCGGCCGGTGCTCTTCCTGGCGTACTCCGGGGAGACCCGGTGGCGCACCAACGCCGGCGAGGAACTGGCCGCCCGGCTGGGCGAGCCGATGACCCAGGACCTCATCGCGCAGGCGTGGCGTACCGCGCTGGACCCGGCCGGCGACTGGATGCCGCAGGTGCTGCGGGCCGCCGACGCCCGGCTGACCGTGCTGCGCAACAACGGCATGCCCGACGCGGGCGGCCTGGTGATCGCCAGCGACCAGCAGGTGGCCCGCTCGTACGCCAAGCTGCTGGAGCAGGTGACCGGTGAGAAGGCCGCCGTGGTCCTCTCCGACGACCAGGGCGCGTCCGCGCGGATCGCGACGTTCGCGGCCTCCGAGCAGCGCTGGCTGGTCGCGGTGCGGATGGTGTCCGAGGGCGTCGACATCCCCCGGCTGGCCGTCGGCGTCTACGCGACGAGCGCCAGCACGCCGCTCTACTTCGCGCAGGCGATCGGCCGGTTCGTCCGGGCCCGCCGGCCCGGTGAGACCGCCTCGGTCTTCCTGCCCAGCGTGCCGCACCTGCTCGGGCTGGCCAGCGAGATGGAGGCCGAGCGGGACCACGTGCTCGGGAAGCCGAAGGACTCCGACGGGCTCGACGACGACCTGTTGGAGCGCGCCCAGCGGGAGGACCAGGCCAGCGGGGAGCTGGAGAAGCGGTTCGCGGCGCTGTCCGCCACGGCCGAGCTGGACCAGGTGATCTTCGACGGTGCGTCGTTCGGCACGGCCGCCCAGGCCGGCACCCCGGAGGAGGAGGAATACCTCGGGCTGCCCGGTCTGCTCACCGCCGACCAGGTCTCGATGCTGCTCACCAAGCGGCAGGCCGAGCAGCTCGCCGCCCAGCGGCGCCGGAGCACCCAGCGGGCCGCTGAGCCGGCCGCTGCGGCCCCGACGGCGCCCCCGGCACCGATGAGTGCCGCCCAGCGCCGGGTGGCCCTCCGGCGGCAGCTGAACGCCCTCGTGGCGGCCCGCCACCACCGCACGGGGCAGCCGCACGGCAAGATCCACGCCGAGCTGCGCCGCCTCTGCGGCGGCCCGCCCAGCGCCCAGGCGACGATCGAACAACTGGAAGAGCGCATCGCGACGGTCCAGACCCTCTGACGGGTCCAACCGCCCGCCCCGGTCTGGTTGATCAAGAAGTTTGCGTCAGGGTCCAGCCGGATTCCGACGCAAACTCCTTGATCAACGCTCCCGGGGGTGGGTGTGCGAAAAGCCGGCCGGAGGTCCCTGGGGACCTCCGGCCGGCTTATGTCGAGTTGCGGATTCCTCGTACTCAGTTCGCCATCAGATCGGCGCCACGCCAGCTGAACTCGGGGTCCGACGCGTAGCGCACGGTGATCTTCACGAGATCCTCCGCGTACTTGTTCGCGTGGTGCCCACAGAACACCAGCTCGCTCCCGCCCGCCAGAGTGATCCGGAGCTTGCCGGCAGCATTGCAGCGGTCGCACCGTTCATCGGCGGCCGGGGGGCTCACCGTCTCGGGCGGCGGCGTGAGGGTCGGGGTCATCGCCTTCCTCCTCTGGTCGTCACCGATGAACACTCTCTTCGGTTGCTCACCTATCGTGCAACACCCTTCTCGGGCCCTGCCTTCCCTGTGTGCCCGTCGGGGACGGAGGTCACACCTGGCGGGAAGACAGTGTGCCGTGCACCAAGGGTGCCACGTCAACGATCACAAACGGGCAACCGTCAGGTCACCGGAGAGTGTTCTACGGCTGGTGATCAAACCGACACGGCTGGTTGACGCGTGGCGGTCAGTCCAGGTAGTCGCGGAGCACCTGGGAACGCGAGGGGTGCCGCAACTTGGACATGGTCTTGGATTCGATCTGCCGGATGCGCTCCCGGGTCACGCCGTACACCTGGCCGATCTCGTCCAGGGTGCGCGGCTGGCCGTCGGTGAGGCCGAAGCGCAGACGTACCACGCCCGCCTCCCGCTCGGACAGCGTCTGGAGGACCTGCTGGAGCTGGTCCTGGAGCAGCGAGAACGACACCGCGTCGACCGCGACGACCGCCTCGGAGTCCTCGATGAAGTCGCCGAGCTGGCTGTCACCCTCGTCACCGATGGTCTGGTCGAGCGAGATGGGCTCCCGGGCGTACTGCTGGATCTCCAGCACCTTCTCCGGTGTGATGTCCATCTCCTTCGCGAGCTCCTCCGGGGTGGGCTCGCGGCCCAGGTCCTGGAGCAGCTCGCGCTGGATCCGGCCAAGCTTGTTGATCACCTCGACCATGTGCACCGGGATGCGGATGGTGCGGGCCTGGTCGGCCATGGCGCGGGTGATGGCCTGGCGGATCCACCAGGTGGCGTAGGTGGAGAACTTGTAGCCCTTGGTGTAGTCGAACTTCTCGACCGCGCGGATCAGGCCGAGGTTGCCCTCCTGGATGAGGTCGAGGAAGGCCATGCCGCGCCCGGTGTAGCGCTTGGCCAGCGAGACGACCAGCCGGAGGTTCGCCTCCAGCAGGTGGTTCTTGGCCCGCTCGCCGTCGCGCGAGATCCACATCAGGTCGCGCTGCATGTCGCGGGTGAGCTTCTCCTCGCCCTCGTCGGCGGCGCGCAGCCGCTCGGCGGCGTAGAGGCCGGCCTCGATCCGCTTGGCGAGCTCGACCTCCTGCTCGGCGTTGAGCAGCGGCACCTTGCCGATCTGCTTGAGGTAGGCCCGGACGGAGTCGGCGGAGGCGGTCAGCTCGGCGTCCCGGCGCGCCTGCTTGAGCGCCTCGGACTCCTCGTCGTCCCACTCGAAGTCGTTGTCGGTGGCGGAGCTGGCCGCGTCGGCCTCGGCGGCCTGGGTTAGCTCGGCCGGCTCCTCGACCACCACGTCCTCGATCTCGGCGGCGAGCTCCTCCGGGTCGATCTCACCCTCGGCGCCCTCGCCCTTCGCCCCGTCCTTAGCCGGCTTCGCGGCGGCGTTCTTGGCGGCGACGGTGGCCTTGGTGGCCCGGGTCGACTTGGTGGCCTTCGCCGGGGCGGCGGCCTTGGCGGCCACCTCGGCGGTGGTGCCGGCGGCCTTGCGTGCCGTCGCCTTCCGCGGGGCGGGGGCCGGGGCCTCCTCGGCGGCCGGCGCCTGCTTCGGGGCGGGCGCGGCGGCCTTCTTGGTGGTCTTGGCGGTGGTGGCCCGGGAGGCCGGGGTGGCGGACCGGGCGGCGGCGACCCGGCGGCGGGTGCTCGCCGAGCCGTCCACGACCACCGTCACGCCCGCCTCGGAGAGCGCACGGAGGATCTTCTTGGCCTGGGCCGGGGTCACCTCAGCGGACTCGACGGTGCGCGCGAGCTGGGCCGACGTGAGCTGGCCGCCGGCGCTCTGCGCGTGGGCGATCAGGGTGTCGGTGAGCGAGCGAACGTCGGCGCCGGTCTGGCGTGGTTCTGTCACGAATGACCTTCCGGAGGCGAAGAGCGAGCACGGCCGGGTCGTCCGGCGCAGCACGGGCCGCCGTGCCGGGCGATGTCGTTGAGGGACCCCCGTGTCCCGGGCCGACCGGTCGCTGGCGGTCCGTGGCGCGTGGGGCAGGGTGAATTGTAACGCCGTCTGCGGCGATCATCCTGCGCCGCACGGTGGACCGGCCGTACGGACCGCCGATTAGACGCAGTTGTGGACTTTGTAAGGATGATACCCGCGCACGAACCGGCCGGTCCGGGTCGTGCCGGAAGGGGACGAACATGACCGCCTCGGCACCCACGCCGCAGGAACTGCTCACGATCGCCGTCGAGGTGGCACGGGACGCCGCGGCCACCGCGCACCGGATGCGGGCCGAGGGGGTGTCGGTCGCCGCGACCAAGAGCACCGTCACCGACGTGGTGACCGCCGCCGACCGGGCGGTGGAGCGGCAGGTGCTGGCGGCGCTGCGGACGCTGCGCCCCGGCGACGCGGTGCTGGGCGAGGAGTACGGCGCGGGGGAGGCCGGCCCGGCCGCCGAGAACGGGGTGCGCTGGATCGTCGACCCCATCGACGGCACTGTCAACTATCTCTACGGGCTGCCGTACTGCGCGGTCTCCCTGGCCGCCGAGGTGGCCGGCGAGGTGGTCGCCGGGGTGGTGCGCAACGTGGCGACCGGGGAGGAGTGGACGGCCACCACGGGCGGCGGCGCCTGGCGGGACGGGCAGCGGCTGCGCTGCTCCGCCGAGACCGACCTCGGGCAGGCGCTCGTCGCCACCGGGTTCGGCTACGACGCCGGGCGCCGGGCGCACCAGGCCCGGGTGGTCGCCGAACTGATCCCGCAGGTGCGCGACATCCGCCGGATGGGCGCCGCCGCGCTCGACCTCTGCCTGGCCGCCGAGGGCCGGGTGGACGCCTACTACGAGAAGGGGCTGGCCGCCTGGGACCTCGCCGCGGGCGGGCTGGTCGCCCGGGAGGCCGGGCTGCTGGTGACCGGACTGTCGGGCCGGCCCGCCGGCCCGGACCTGGTGCTCGCCGCGCCGCCCGCGCTGTACGAGCCGCTGCACACCCGGCTCGCCGCCCTGGACGCCTCCGGCGGCCCGTGACCGGTCCCGCCCGGCCCCGAACGCGGAAAGAGTGGCCACCCCGCCGGGGGAGGCCACTCTTTCCGGGAGTGCGACTGCTACCGGACCGGGCCCGGGCAGGTGCCGGCCGGCGCCTCCGGCGAGCCGAGGTCGCCGAGGGACTGGTTGACCTCGGTGGTGGTGGCCAACTGCTGGAAACCGTTGCCGAGGACCACGTCGACCGTGTCGTCGGTGCGCTTCAGGTCGGGTTCGAGCTTGGCCTGGTTGAGGAAGTAGGCCCGCAGCAGATGCGCGGAGCCGACGCCCTTGGGGCCGAAGCGCAGCACCGCCACCGTGTCCACGGGCTTGGCGTTGCCCACCTTCTTCACCTGGAACTTGCGGTTGCGGAAGTCGTCCGCGACGCTGCCGGCCAGGCCGACCTCGTCCGGGTTGCCGTTGTAGACGTTGATCTTGACGTCCTTCTGCTCCCGCAGGCGCAGGTCGGCGACCGGCCAGCCCTGCGGGCAGTCCTCGGCGGAACTGGCCGTGCCCTGGGTGTCGCGGACCAGGGCGACGACGACGAAGACCAGGGCGGTGACCGCCAGCAGTCCGACGACAACGAGTGCCCGCACTCGCGCAAAACTCATTCTGGGCGCTCCCCGGACGGTGTTTGGGTGGCGGCGGCCGCCGGCGGTCGGTCCGCCCCGCCGGCCGTCGAGTACGCCGCTGAGGTTAACGCTTGTCCGGCCGTCGCGTGGAAACAGCCCGACATGCCGGCGCGCCACCGGGGGAACGGGTACTACTACCCCTATCTTCGTGTCGCCTGAGTCACATTGGGAACAACTTCGGGCGCAGGGGCGTACATCTCTGCCACGAGGGCGGTATACATGCCTCGCCCAAAGGGGGGGTAAGGTTCCGCGCTCGCTGGGGGAGTTCCTTCCTGGCGGCCCGGCTCCCGACGGTCGGGTCGGGTGACCGACACATTTGGTGGCCGGCCAGCGGAACCGAAACAGCGTCGTCCGGCGTTACAACCGGAAGCGACCATATCGATATGGGAGAGTGAAACCGATGGCCACCGACTACGACGCCCCGCGTCGCGACGAGGTCGACCTCGGCGAGGACAGCCTGGAAGAGCTCAAGGCCCGGCGCGTCGACACACAGTCGGGCGCCGTGGACGTCGACGAGGCCGAGGTGGCCGAGAGCTTCGAGCTGCCCGGCGCCGACCTGGCCGACGAGGAGCTCACGGTCAAGGTGCTACCGATGCAGCAGGACGAGTTCCGATGCGCCCGCTGCTTCCTGGTCCACCACCGCAGCCAGCTGGCGGTCGAGCGCAACGGCGAGCTGATCTGCCGCGAGTGCGTCTGACCCCGACGCGAGACACCGGCGGCGGCCTCCTCGACGGGGCCGCCGCTTATCGAGCCGCCGTGCGCCGGTGGCGGGAAGCTGCTTGACTCGTACCGGCGGCTGTCACGCCGCGGGGAGCAGGAGGGCGGACGGGTGAGCGAGCGCAGCGAGCGGGCCGACGGGCCGGACGCCGACGGGGGCCGGTCGACCGGGGGGACACCACCCGCGGAAGCCTCCGCCGAGCCGGCGCCGCCCACGACGGACGCCGGCCGGCCCGGCACGGACGCCGAGGAGCTCGGCGCGACCGTCGCCGCGCTGACCGCGGACGACCTGCCCGTGGCCCGCCGCCGGCAGCTGCTCACCCGGCTGGTCGGCCAGGCCCGTGCCCGCGGCATCACCGACCTGTACAAGCCGAAGGCCGCGATCCGCTGGATGGCCGACACCGTCGCCGAGATCGCCCCGCGCGTGCCGATCCGCGACCGGGCCACGCTCCGCAAGCACTTCCCCGGCCTGGACGACGACGCCCTCGCCGACCGGCTCATCCGCAACGCGGCCCGGGCCACCGCCGGCGTCGGCGCGGCCGGCGGCGGGGTCGCCGCGGTCGAGTGGGCGGTCACCCCGACCCTGCTCTCCGCCCCGGTGCTGCTGGCCGCCGAGACGGTCGCCGTGGTGGCGATCGAGCTGAAGCTGATCGGCGAGCTGCACGAGGTGCACCGGGTGCCGCTGCCCGCCGGGGGCGCGCAGCGGGCCGTGTCGCTGGTGCAGTCCTGGGCCACCCAGCGCGGGGTCAACCCGATGATGCCGGGCGTGGGGGTCAGCGCGGTGCTGGGCACCGCCGCCCGCCGCGAGCTGCGCGACAGCCTGCTGCGCCGCTTCGGCCGCAACCTCACCACGCTCGGCCCGTTCCTGACCGGCGCCGCCGTGGCCGGCTACCTCAACCGGCGGGCCACCCGCACCCTCGGCGACCAGCTCCGCAAGGACCTCCGCCACCAGGCCCGCGCGCTGCCCGGCAAGCAGCCCTGACGCGGCGGACCGCCGGGCCGGTCAGGCGGCGTCGCGGGCGGCGAGCAGGGCCGTGGCCAGCTCGACCGGGTGGCGGGTGCTGACCACCCAGAACGGGGTCGGGTCGTCGGGATCGTCCAGCACCACCTGCACCGCGCCGCCGACCCAGGGGCGCTGCACCACGAAGGCGAGCGGGTCGGAGCCGACGCCGAGCACCTCACGCCGGCCGGCCGCGTCCAGCGGCACCGCGTCGGCGACGAAGCGCACCGGGAGGCGGGCGTCGTCGACCCGCAGCTCGCCGCCCTGGACGGTGACCCGGATCCGGCCCAGCCACCAGAGCGTGGCCGCCGCCGCGGGAAGCAGCAGCACGAACGGCAGCCAGGCCCGGACACCGCTCGCGCCCATCCACAGCTCGGCGGCGAGCAGCCCGGCGACGGCCAGGCCGGCCGGCCAGGCCCACCAGGGCAGCCCGAGGCGCTCCGCGTATCCGGCGGTGGCGGCCACGGGGGCGGTCGAGGATGACGACTGACGCACAGTCCGAGGGTACGGCGCGCCGGTGGCCGGCGAACCGGCAGGATGGCAGGGTCACCCCCGCAAGGACCGGACGGAAGAGGATGACCGTGACAGACGTCGTACCCGTGCCCGTACGGCAGCTCGACCCGGAGCTGCCGCTCCCGGCGTACGCCCATCCCGGCGACGCCGGCGCGGACCTGGTGGCCGCCGCGGACGTGGAGCTGCCGCCCGGCGGGCGGGCCCTGGTGCCGACCGGCGTGGCCGTGGCGCTGCCGGAGGGGTACGTCGGCCTGGTGCACCCCCGATCGGGGCTGGCGGCCAGGCTCGGTGTGACGGTGCTCAACGCGCCCGGTACGGTCGACGCCGGCTACCGGGGTGAGATCCTGGTCAACCTGATCAATCATGATCGGGAGACGCCGGCGAAGATCAGCCGCGGCGACCGGATCGCGCAGCTCGTGGTCCAGCGGGTCGCCCGGGCCGAGTTCCAGCCGGTGGTCGAGCTGCCCGCGTCCCGGCGCGGGACCGGCGGGCACGGCTCCACCGGCGGGCACGCCGGGCTGGTCCCCGCTCCGGCGGGCGGGCAGACGGAAGAGGTGGCAGGGTGAGTGCGAACAGCGGAGGGTGGGCGCAGTGATCTTCTCCCGTAAGCGGGCCGAGGGCGCGCGGCACGCGCGCGACGAGCGGGACGCCGGGGTCCTCGACACCGAGGAGACCCCGCAGCCGCCGGCCCGCGGCCCGTACGACGTGTCCGAGGCGCCCGACGCGCCCCGGCTCGACCTGGGCAGCCTGCAGATCCCGGCGGTGCCGGAGGTCGAGGTGCGGGTGCAGGCCGACCCGCAGGGCGTGATCCAGCAGGTCGTCCTGGTGCACGGCCAGAACGCCCTCCAGCTCGGCGTCTTCGCCGCACCCCGGTCCGAGGGCATCTGGGACGAGGTGCGCGAGGAGATCCGGCAGTCGCTGTTCAACGACGGCGCCGCCGCCCAGGAGGTCCAGGGGGAGTACGGCACCGAGCTGCGCGCCCGCGTCCGGACCCCGGACGGCATCACCGACCTGCGCTTCGTCGGAATCGACGGGCCGCGCTGGATGGTCCGCGGGGTCTACCAGGGTGAGGCCGCCACCAACCCGGTCGCCGCCGGCCCCCTCGCGGCCTGCCTCGACGGCCTGGTCGTCGACCGCGGCCAGGAGGCCAAGCCGGTCCGCGAGCCGCTGCCGCTGCGGCTGCCCCGCGAGGTGGCCGAGCAGCAGGCCGGCCAGGAGGGCGCGCCGCAGCAGCGGGAGGCCTGAGTTCCGAGCACCGCGATCCGGGCCCGGTCGGAGTCGGCGTGACGTCGACGACGCCGGGCCCGTCGCGTGTCCGGCCCCCGGAGGTACGCCCTCCGACGCCGGTCCCGCCGCCGGGCCGGTTCGGCGTACGCTGGCGGAACGGTTCCGGCAATCCGGGGCCTACCCAGAGCCGGCGGGAGCCGGCGGGCGTGGAGAGGGTGACGCGGAGGTCATGACGACCGACGAGAGCCGGGTGTCGCTGCGGCGGTTCCTGCAACGGCTCACCGCGAGCGAGGCCGAGATCGAGGCGCAGGAGCTGCAACGGGAGAGCGCCGAGTGCGGCGGCATGCCGGCCCGCCAGTGCACGCGCGGCCAGGTGGTCTCGGTCACCGGGCGGCTGCGCACGGTGGTCTACACGCCCCGGACCAACCTGCCCACGCTGGAGGCCGACCTCTACGACGGCAGCGACGTGGTCACCCTGGTCTGGCTGGGCCGGCGGCACATCGACGGCATCGAGCCGGGCCGGCACCTCACCGCCCGCGGCCGGGTGGCCGTACGGGACGACCGCAAGGTGATCTACAACCCGTACTACGAGCTGGAGTCGCCGAAGTGACGACCGGACAGCACACCGAGCCGGAACTCGGGCCGGAGGACGAGCGGCTGCCCAGCATGGCCGAGCAGATGGCCGACCAGCTCGGCGGCTGGCGGGGTCTGGTCGAGTCGAGCATCCCCGTGGTGGTCTTCGTGATCGCCAACGTGGTGGGCGACCTGCGCCCGGCCGTGATCGCCTCGGTGGCGGTGGCGCTGCTGATCGCCGGGCTGCGGCTGGCCCAGCGCCGGCCGGTGCGGCACGCGGTCAACGGCCTGGTCGGCATCGCCATCGGCGCGGCCATCGCCTGGCGCACCGGCGACGAGCGCGACTTCTACCTTCCCGGCATCCTCTACGGCATCGGCTACGGCCTGGCCCTGCTGCTCTCGGCGGCCATCAAGCAGCCGCTGGTCGGCTGGATCTGGTCGGTGCTGGTGGCCAAGGGCCGGTCCGAGTGGCGCGACGACCCGAAGCTGGTGCGCACGTTCACCCAGCTCACCGTGCTCTGGGGCGTGGTGTGGCTGGCCAAGGTCGGCGTGCAGGCCGGGCTCTACCTTGCCCACCAGGACACCGCGCTGGGCGTGGCCCGGCTCGCCCTGGGCTACCCGCCGTACGCCCTGCTGCTGCTGATCACCGTCTGGGTGGTGCGCCGGGTCACCCGGGAGCCCGCGCCGACGCCGCTGCCGGGGGCCTGAGCCCCCGGCGCCACCACGTCAGGGGCGTTCGCGGTTGCGCCCGACGCTGTCCGGGCCGAGGATCACCGCCCGCACCTCGTCCTCCACGGCCGCCGTGCACACGAAGATCAGCTCGTCGCCGGCCTCGATCGGGTCGTCCGGGCTGGGCACCAGCACCCGCTTGCCGCGCAGGATCGCCACGAGCGCGGCGTCCCGGGGCAGCGGCACGGCGTGGATCGGCTGCCCGACGTAGGGCGCGGTCGGCGGCAGGGTGATCTCGACGAGGTTCGCCTCGCCCTGCCGGAAGGTCATGAGCCGGACCAGGTCGCCGACGGTGACCGCCTCCTCGACCAGCGCGGCCATGACCCGCGGCTTGCTCACCGCGACGTCCACGCCCCACTGCTCGGTGAAGAGCCACTCGTTCTCCGCCCGGTTGACCCGGGCCACCACCCGGGGCACCGCGAACTCGGTCTTGGCCAGCAGCGACACGACCAGGTTGACCTTGTCGTCGCCGGTGGCCGCGACGACCACCTCGCAGCCGGCCAGGTTGGCCTCCTCCAGGCTGGCCAGCTCGCAGGCGTCGGCGAGCACCCAGTCGGCGGCCGGCACCCGGTCGGGCCGGAGCATCTTGGGCTGCCGCTCGATCAGCATCACCTGGTGGCCGTTGTCGATCAGCTCCTGGGCGATCGACCGGCCCACGTTGCCCGCGCCGGCGATGGCGATACGCATGGCTCACTGCCCCCCTTCGGGCGCCACGGACGCCACCGAGGTGACCGAGGCGGCGATGTCGTCGGTCACCAGCATGAAGACCTGGTCGCCCTCCTGCACCACCGTGGAGGCGGTCGGCAGGGTGCCGATCCCGAACCGGATCAGGTAGGCCACCCGGGCGCCGGCGGCCTCCTCGAGGTGCCGCAGCGACCGGCCGATCCAGTCCTTGTGCACCGGCACCTCGATGATCGAGACGGTGCTGGTCGGGTCGCGGAAGATCTCCACGTTGCCCTCGGGGACCAGGTGGCGCAGCATCCGCTCGGCCGTCCACCGCACCGTGGCGACGGTGGGGATGCCGAGGCGCTCGTAGACCTGGGCGCGGCGCTGGTCGTAGATCCGGGCGGCCACCCGGGACACGCCGAAGGTCTCCCGGGCCAGCCGGGCCGAGATGATGTTCGAGTTGTCGCCGCTGGAGACCGCGGCGAAGGCGTCGGCGCGCTCGATGCCGGCCTGGCGCAGCACCTCGCCGTCGAATCCGGCGCCGGTGACCGTGATGCCGGCGAAGTCCGGCCCGAGACGGCGGAACGCGTCCGCGTCCTGGTCGATCACCGCCACCGAGTGCCCCCGGGACTCCAGGCTCTGGGCCAGGGTCGACCCGACCCGGCCGCAGCCCATGATCACGACATGCACGGTGTCCGCTCCTCCCACGGTGCCGCCCGCTGACCCGTCGTCTGCGAGCCTGCCACGTCCCCGCGCCCGGCGGGGGACCGACCGTACCGCGCGGTCGCGAGCGGGGTGATCAGGCACCCCCACCACCCGTGCGCGGGTGGTCGTACTCTTGGCGGTTGTGGCCAGACCCACCTCGCTGCTGAAGCGACTCCTCGTCGGTCGACCGTTCCGGTCCGACCGCCTCCAGCACACCCTCCTGCCGAAGCGCATCGCGCTGCCGGTCTTCGCCTCCGACGCGCTCTCCAGCGTCGCCTACGCCCCGGACGAGATCCTGCTGACGCTGTCCATCGCGGGCGCGTCGGCCTTCCTGTTCTCCCCGTGGATCGCGCTCGCGGTCGTCGTGGTGATGCTCACCGTGGTGGCCAGCTACCGGCAGAACGTGCACGCCTACCCCTCCGGCGGCGGCGACTACGAGGTGGCCACGGTCAACCTCGGGCCGCGGGCCGGGCTCGCGGTGGCCAGCGCGCTGCTCGTCGACTACGTGCTGACCGTGGCGGTGTCGGTCTCCTCGGGCGTGGCGAACCTCGGCTCGGTGGTGCCGTTCGTGGCCACCCACAAGGTGCTCATCGCGGTCAGCGCGGTGGTGCTGCTCACCGCCATGAACCTGCGCGGCCTGCGCGAGTCGGGCACCGCGTTCGCCATCCCCACCTACGGCTTCGTGATCGTCATCGGCGGCATGCTGCTGACCGGGGTGGTCCGGATCTTCATCCTCGGTGAGGACCTCCGGGCGCCGAGCGCCGGCTTGGTGATCCACGCCGAGCACAGCGTGACCGGCTTCGCGTTGATCTTCCTGCTGCTGCGCACCTTCTCCTCCGGCTGCGCGGCGCTCACCGGCGTCGAGGCGATCTCCAACGGCGTGCCCGCGTTCAAGACCCCGAAGTCGAAGAACGCGGCGACCACCCTGCTGCTGCTCGGCACCATCGCGGTCAGCATGCTGGTCGGCATCATCCTGCTGGCGCGCAAGACCGGCCTCCAGTTCGTCGAGGACCCGTCGCAGATCATCTCCGGGCCCGACGGGTACGTGCAGAAGACCGTCACCACCCAGCTCGGCCAGACCGTGTTCGGCGACGGCTCGGTGCTGCTCTACGTGGTGGCCGGCATGACCGCGCTGATCCTGTTCCTGGCCGCGAACACCGCCTTCAACGGCTTCCCGGTGCTCGGGTCGATCCTGGCCCAGGACCGCTACCTGCCCCGCCAGTTCCACACCCGGGGCGACCGGCTGGCCTTCTCGAACGGCATCGTCTTCCTGGCCGTCTCCGCGGTGGTGCTGATCATCGGCTTCCAGGCCGAGGTGACCCGGCTCATCCAGCTCTACATCGTCGGGGTGTTCGTCTCGTTCACCCTCTCCCAGGCCGGCATGATCCGGCACTGGAACCGGCACCTGCGCACCGAGCGGGACCCGGAGGCGCGGCGCCGGATGATCCGCTCCCGGGCGATCAACACCTTCGGCATGGCGATGACCGGCGTGGTGCTCGTCATCGTGCTGCTCACCAAGTTCCTGCTGGGCGCCTGGATCGCGATCGCCGCCATGGCGGTGATCTACCTGGTCATGCTGGCCATCCACCGGCACTACGACCGGGTCGCCGCGGAGCTGGAGCCGACCGAGCAGCGCGCCGTGCTGCCCGCCCGCAACCACGCCATCGTCCTGGTCAGCAAGCTGCACCAGCCCACCCTGCGGGCCATCGCGTACGCCCGGGCGACCCGGCCGGACACGCTCACCGCGGTCACGGTCAACGTCGACGACAAGGACACCCGGGACCTCCAGGCCGACTGGGAGCGGCGCGAGCTGCCGGTACCGCTGACCGTGATCGACTCCCCGTACCGGGAGATCACCCGGCCGATCCTCAACTTCGTGGCGTCGACCCGCCGGGAGTCGCCCCGCGACGTGGTCACGGTCTTCATCCCCGAGTACGTGGTGGGCCGCTGGTGGGAGAACCTGCTGCACAACCAGAGCGCCCTCCGGCTCAAGGGGCGGCTGCTGTTCGAGCCGGGCGTGATGGTCACCAGCGTGCCCTGGCAGCTCGCCTCGACCGCCAGCAAGAACCTGGACCGGCTGGACGCCACGCTCACCCGCGGCCCGGCGCGCGGCCCCCGGGTGGCGCCGCGCAGCACCCTGCCGCCCACCGTCCCGCCGGTGGTCTCCGCGCCGCCCGGCGAGAGCGGCCAGGGGGACCGCCCGTGACCGCGCCCGACCGCACCGGGCTGGAGGAGGCGCAGCGGGTCGAGCTGACCGTGGACGCGGTCGCACCGGGCGGGCACTGCGTGGCCCGGGTCGACGGCCAGGTGGTCTTCGTCCGGCACGCGCTGCCCGGCGAGCGGGTGGTGGCCGAGGTGACCGAGCTGCACCGGGGCTTCGCCCGCGCCGACGCCGTGGAGGTCCTGACCGCGTCGGCGGACCGGGTCGAGCCGCCCTGCCCGTACGCGAAGCCGGGCCGGTGCGGCGGCTGCGACCTCCAGCACGTCACCCCGGCCGCCCAGCTCCACTGGAAGGCCGCCGTGGTGCGCGAGCAGCTCACCCGGCTGGGCGGGCTCACCGACGACCAGATCGACGCGCTCGGCGTCCGGGTCGAGCCGCTGCCCGGCGGGCCGCTGGGCTGGCGCTCCCGGGTCCGCTACGCGGTCGACGCCGCCGGCCGGGCCGGCCTGCTCAAGCACCGCTCCCACGAGGTCGTGCCGATCGACCGCTGCCTGATCGCCCACCCGGCCATCCAGGACCTGCCCGTGCTGACCCCCAGCGGGACCCGCTGGCCCGAGGCGGACGCCATCGAGACGGTCGGCTCCACCGGCGGCGACGTCAGCGTGGTCGCCTTCGCCGAGGGGGCGCCCACCCCGGTCAGCGGCCCGGCGGAGGTCCGCGAGGTGGCCGCCGGCCGCGACTGGACGCTGCCCGCGTCCGGCTTCTGGCAGGTGCACCCGGCCGCCGCGGACACCCTCGTCGGGGCGGTCCTCGACCTGCTCGACCCCCGCCCCGGCGAGACCGCCTGGGACCTCTACGGCGGCGCCGGCCTGTTCGCCGCGGCCCTGGCCGGCCGGGTCCGGGACGCCCGCGTCACCCTCGTCGAGTCGAGCCAGGACGGGGTGGACGCGGCCCGGGCCAACCTGGCCGACCTGCCCCGGGTCGAGGTGGTCGCCGCCCGCGTGGAGACCGCGCTGGCCCGCCGCCGGGTCACCGGCCCCGTCGACCTCGTGGTGCTCGACCCGCCACGCTCCGGCGCGGGCGCCCCGGTGGTGCGGGACATCGTGGCCGCCGGCCCGCGCGCGGTCGCGTACGTGGCCTGCGACCCGGCCGCCTTCGCCCGGGACGTGCGCACCTTCACGGGGGCCGGCTGGCGGCTCGCCGCGTTGCGCGGCTTCGACCTGTTCCCGATGACCCAGCACGTCGAGCTGGTCGGGCTGTTCCTGCCCCCTGCGAGGTGACTAGCCTGGCCCGATGAAGATCGTCGGGCTGATGTCGGGCACCTCGTACGACGGGGTGGACGTGGTGGCTGCCGAGTTCACCCGGGACGGGGAGACGCTGACGCTGCGGCCGCTCGGGCACCGCAGCCTCCACTACCCCGACGACCTGCGGGCCGAGATCGGCGCGCTGCTGCCCCCGGCGGCCACCACCATCGAGGCGGTCTGCCGGCTGGACAACCGCCTCGGGGAGGTCTTCGCCGAGGCGGCGGCGGCCGGCGTCGAGCTGGCCGGTGGCACGGTCGACGCGGTGGTCTCGCCCGGGCAGACGGTCTTCCACTGGGTCGAGGCGGGCCGGGTGCGGGGCACCCTCCAACTCGGCGCGCCGGCGCGGGTGGCCGCCCGGGTGGGCGTACCCGTGTTGCACGACCTTCGGTCGGCGGACGTGGCGGCCGGCGGCCAGGGCGCGCCGCTCGTGCCGGCCTTCGACGCGCTGCTGCTCGACGCGGCCGCCGGGTCGCGCGCGGCGCTCAACTTGGGCGGCATCGCGAACCTCACCGTGGTCGCGCCCGGAGCGCCGGTCCTCGGGTACGACGTGGGCCCGGCCAACGCCCTCCTGGACGCGGCGGCCCGGCGCTTCCTGGACCGCCCCTGCGACCTCGACGGGGCGCGGGCGGCGGCCGGCCGGGTCCACGAGGGGCTGCTGGCGCTGCTGCTGGCCGAGCCCTACTACGCCGCGCCCCCGCCCAAGTCGACCGGCAAGGAGCTGTTCCACGGCCGCTACCTGGACGACCGGCTGGCCGCCCTGGGGGAGCCGGTGGCCGCCGACGACGTGCTGGCCACGCTCACCGAGCTGACCGCCCGGACCGTCGCCGACGCCTGCGACCGGCACGGGGTGACCGAGGTCATCGCCGCCGGCGGGGGAGTGCGCAACCCCACACTCCGGGCCCGGCTCGCCGCGCTCGGGGAGGGCCGCTGGCGGCTGCGCACCACCGACGAGCTGGGGGTGCCGGCCCAGGCCAAGGAGGCGTACGCGTTCGCCCTGCTGGGGTGGCTCTCCTGGCACGGGCTGCCCGGGGCCGTCCCCTCGGTCACCGGGGCGTCCCGGGCGGCCGTGCTCGGCTCCTGGACCCCCTCCGGCCCCCCGTTCGCCGCGACCCCGGCGGACCCGCCGCGCCGGCTGGTCCTCGTCCCCTGATCGGGGCTCTGACCAGGGAAGATCCACGGCCGCGCTGCGGGGTGTCGGGTGGCCGATAGACTCTTCGGTCATGAGTGTTGAAGAGGGCACGGCCAACCACGGTCGGCTGCTGGGCACCGTCCGCGGCCCGCAGGACGTGAAGCGGATGACGGCCGAGCAACTGGACATCCTCGCGGCCGAGATCCGGGACTTCCTGATCGCCAAGGTCTCCCGCACCGGCGGGCACGTCGGCCCCAACCTGGGCGTGGTCGAGCTGACCCTGGCCATGCACCGGGTCTTCGACTCGCCGCGCGACCGGCTCCTGTTCGACACCGGCCACCAGGCCTACGTACACAAGATCGTCACCGGCCGGCAGGAGGGCTTCGACAAGCTCCGCCAGCGCGGTGGCCTCTCCGGCTACCCCAGCCAGGCGGAGAGCGAGCACGACCTCATCGAGAACTCGCACGCCTCCACCGCCCTCTCCTACGCCGACGGCCTCGCCAAGGCGTACGCGCTGCGTGGCGAGAAGCGCAGCGTCGTCGCCGTGGTCGGCGACGGCGCCCTCACCGGCGGCATGTGCTGGGAGGCGCTGAACAACATCGCCACCGCCGGCAACCCGCTCGTGATCGTGGTCAACGACAACGGCCGGTCCTACTCGCCGACCATCGGCGGCCTCGCCGACCACCTGTCGTCGCTGCGGCTCAACCCGAGCTACGAGAAGGTGCTCGACACCGTCAAGGACGCCCTCGGCTCGACCCCGCTGGTCGGCAGGCCCATGTACGAGGTGCTGCACGCGGTCAAGAAGGGCATCAAGGACGCGGTCGCCCCGCAGGCCATGTTCGAGGACCTCGGCATCAAGTACGTCGGCCCGGTCGACGGCCACGACGTCCCCGCGATCGAGTCGGCGCTGCGCGCCGCCAAGAACTTCGGCGGCCCGGTGATAGTCCACGCGGTCACCCGCAAGGGCTACGGCTACCGCGCCGCCGAGGAGGACGAGGCGGACCGCCTGCACGGCCCGGGCGGCGCGTTCGACATCGAGACCGGCAAGCTGCTCGCCGCGCCGTCGGTGAAGTGGACCCACGTCTTCGCCGACGAGCTGGTCAGCATCGCCGACGAGCGCCCCGACGTGGTCGGCATCACCGCCGCCATGGCCGAGCCCACCGGCATCGCCACCCTCGCCCGCAAGTACCCCAACCGGGTGTACGACGTGGGCATCGCCGAGCAGCACGCCGCCACCTCGGCGGCCGGCCTCGCCATGGGCGGCCTGCACCCGGTCGTCGCCGTCTACGCCACCTTCCTCAACCGCGCCTTCGACCAGGTCCTGCTCGACGTGGCCATGCACAAGCTGCCGGTCACCTTCGTGCTCGACCGGGCCGGCATCACCGGCCCCGACGGGCCCAGCCACTACGGCATCTGGGACATGTCGGTGTTCGGCACGGTGCCCGGCCTGCGGATCGCCGCGCCCCGCGACTCCGCCACCCTCCGCGAGGAACTGCGCGAGGCGATCGCCGTGGACGACGGCCCGACGATCCTGCGCTTCCCGACCGGCACCGTGGCCGCCGACCTGCCGGCTGTCCGCCGGGTCGGCCCGGTCGACGTGCTGGCCGAGTCGGCGCGTACCGACGTGCTGCTGGTCGCGGTCGGCTCGTTCGCGGGCCTCGGTATGGAGGTCGCCACCCGGGTCGCCGAGCAGGGCTACGGGGTGACCGTTGTCGACCCGCGGTGGGTGCGACCGGTGCCGGCCGAGCTGGTCGAGCTGGCGGCCGGTCACCGGCTCGTGGTCACCGTCGAGGACGGGGTGCGGGTTGGTGGCGTCGGATCCGCCCTTGCTCAGGCCATGCGGGACGCTGACGTTCGGGTGCCGGTGAAGGATCTGGGGGTGCCGGCGGACTGGCACCCGCACGGGACCCGGGCGCAGATCCTTGCTGACCTCGGGTTGACGGCTCAGGACGTGGCGCGGGACGTGACCGGGTGGATCTCGGGGCTGGACGCGCAGTCCGTCGACCCCGCCGCGGACGAGGCGACCGCCAAGAACTGATCCGAGCTACGCCTAACGGGCGGTCCTGTCCCAGGCAGGGCCGCCCGTTCGCGTCGGCGGCTCTTGCCCTGCCGGCAACCACGCCATGTGGAAATCGGCAGAACCAGTAGTGTCGATGCATGGATCTGCGCTGGTGGTGGTCGATCGAAGGTTGTTCACCCACGCGGCTCGGGAGATCGGGCGCGTGAGCGGGTCGCTGGAAATCCGGCAGGCGACCCTCGCCGATCTGGACGGAATCATCGACGTGCACACTCAGGCACGTCTGGCCTATTACGGAGCCGGCGGCCTGACCTCCGAATCCATCGTGAACCCGACGCTGGAGCGCGAACAGCGAACCGGCTGGACGGCGGCGATCGGATCACCCCGCAAGAGGGTCCTGTGCGCTGTCGTCGACGGCCGCATCGTCGGCATCGCCGCGATGGGTCCTCCGCTGTCGTCGGAGGTGGACGCCGGCACGGTGGGCCAGTTGTACCAGATCCACGTCGTCCCCGGCAGTTGGCGGAAGGGAATCGGCAGCACCTTGCATGCGCTCTTCGTGCGCTACCTGGAGGAGATCTCGCTGCCGACCGGTCTGCTCGAAGTCTGGGAGCGCAACAGCCGGGCGCGAGCGTTCTACACCAGACACGGCTGGAAGCCGGACGGCGAGGCTCGGGAAGGACCAGACAACTCCCAATACATCGGTATGCGGCTGGAGTTGATGGCCCACCGTGCGGCGACCTCTACTTCTCCTCAGCAGGAGGGCTGAGCCAGGCGAGTGGCTGTCCGCTGAGCGCGGCATCGGCGAGGCGGTGGGCGGACGCGGTCTTGAGCGCGGCGCGGGAGCTGTCGATCCAGCGCTGGACGTTGTCGACGCCCTGGTGGCGGTAGTCAACGGCTTGGACGAGGCATTCGAGCTTGTCGGCGTCGCGGGCGACGACGGCTTCGAGGGTCTCGCCGGCTTCGTACTCGGCAACGGCGGCGGTGATGACGTAAACGAACGCCCCAAAGTCCGCCTCCACCGCCTCGTGTGAGGCCACCGGAGAAGATCTTGGTAGGAAAGGGCCCCTATAGGGGCCGTTTGGTTCCAAGATCTCCAGGGGCGGTGAACCCAAGCCGCCACCCTCGAAAGACCACTAGCAGGGCAGCGCAGGCATCAAGCCTGACCGCCCGGAGCGGGTCGAGCTGCCCCGAACCCCACCACCGCGACCACAGGCGGCCTCAGCGCCCGCCCACGGACCGGTACCAGGTCTTCTCCGTGCCAGCGAGGCTGAACGTCTGCTTCCGGTCCGGCTGCGCCACCACCACCAGCCCAGGCCGGTCCACAAGGCGGGTGGTCCCCGGCGGCGCCGCGAACGAGGCATCCCGCGTCCGCCAGCTCAACACGGCCAAAGGCTGCCCCGGCACCGGCAGGTAGTAAGCCTGCAAGGTCGTCGACCGGTCGGCAGGCGAGACCACGGGAGCACCACCACCAGCAGGCCGGTAGACCACCGCGGTCATCGTCCCGGTGGCGCTCTCCCAGGTGAGCTGCTCCAGCTCACCCGGCTCCCCGCCACCGAGCGCAACGGAACCCAGCGACCGCACCGCGATCTTCGCCATCGGCCAGGACTCCGGCACCGACAGGGGCGCCTGCCGGTCCCCGATCCGCCGCGGCACGCTCCCGAACGGTCCCCGCTCCCCGGCGAGCACGCAGGTGTCCAGCCCGGTCAGCGCCCGCTTCCCCGAGCCCGTCTCGTCCCGCACCAGCGGATAGCGGGGCGCTGATGTCCCCGTACCCAGGTCGAGGACGCGGTCCGCGGCCCGGCCGCGCGGCAGCGAGCGGGTGGGCCGCAGCGTCGCGGTCACGGCCACGGCCTGGCAGGCGGGCACGGCGACCGGCTCGGTGATGCCGTCGGCGGCGGGGAGCGCCTTGCCGTCGGGGCCGAGCAGCCGTTCGACGCGGGCGGAGGTGAGGTAGCGGCGGCCGGTGGGCTGCTGGACGGGCAGCACGTCGGAGTAGACGAGGTAGCCGGGGTCGGTGTACTCGGTGGCGTGGGCGACCCGCCAGCGCTGCCCGTCGCGGTCGAGTTGCAGCAGCCAGGAGGCGGCCTCGCCGGGCACGTCGGCGGCGACCAGGGCGAGCGGCGACCCGGCGACCTCGCCGGAGTAGAGGATGCCGGAGGAGGCGAGGTGGGCGCGGTCGTCGACGGGGGAGCGCCAGTCGCGGACGGCGGCGGTGATGCCGGCGGTCGCGGCGGCGTCGCGGGCCAGGTTGCCCCGCGCCGGCCAGACCTTCAGGGTGCCGTCCAGGCTGTCGTAGCCGACCGGCAGCGCCGCCGGCTGCCGCCCGGCGACGGGGCCGCAGCCGGTCAGCAGCAGGGCCAGCAGCGCGGTGGCCGTCGTGCCGCCTCGACGGACTGAAACCACCCTGTACGCCCCCTGAGTCCCGTCTTCACCGGTCGTGTCCGGAAGCCCACATGGTACGAGATGTCCGGCCGACGGCCGCGCCCACCTCGACCCGGCGGGGCACCGGCCAGAAAGGACGATGCGCGGCGATTCGGACGCCGATGACCTGCTCCGGTAGACTCCGCCGACTGTGACGCCTGCCGAGCCCCGTGGTGACTCGACGCCGGACGCCGACGGCCCGGGTGGACCGCTCTCCGTCATGGTGGACGAACCCCCGGTGACCGCGGGGGAGCCGGAGCCGGCCGCCCCGGTCGCGCGGCGGCGGTGGCGGTGGACGCCGCGCCGGCAGGACCTGGCCGTGTACGGGGTCTTCCTGCTGGCCGCGCTCTGGGTGACAAGCGGGATCTGGGCCGACCCGGCCGGCCGGGTGGCGGCGCTCTACAGCAGCGACCCGGCGCAGGTGCAGTTCTTCCTGGCCCACTCGGTGCGGGTGGTGCTGCACGGCGAGTACCCGTTCTACACGGACCAGTTCAACTATCCGGACGGCGTGAACCTGATGGCGAACACCGCCATCCTGGCCCTCGGCATTCCGATGGTGCCGGTGACCCTCCTGTTCGGACCGGCGGTCTCCTTCGTCACCCTGGTCACGCTGGGGCTCGCCGGCACGGCCGCCGCCTGGTACCGGGTGCTCTCCCGGCACCTGGTCCGCCACCGGCTGGCCGCGGCCGTGGGCGCCTGGTTCTGCGGGTTCTCGCCGGCCATGCTGTCGCACGCCAACTGGCACCCGAACATCATCAGCCAGTTCCTGCTGCCGTTCATCGTGTGGCGGGTGCTGGTGCTGACCCGCTCGACCCGGCCGGTCCGCGACGGCGCGCTGCTCGCCCTGCTGGTCACCGCGCAGGCGTTCGTCAACGAGGAGATCCTGCTCTTCACGGCGCTGGCCTGCGGGGTGTTCCTGAGCGCCGTGGTGGTGCAGCAGCGGGAGCGGTGGGCCGCCGCGTGGCGGCCGCTCGGCGTCGGGCTGGGCGTCTGCGCGGTGCTCGCCGGGGCGCTGCTCGCGTACCCGCTGTGGGTGCAGTTCGCGGGGCCGATGGCGTACCACGGGCTCAGCGACACGGTCCGCGACTACGGCAACGACATCGCCGCGTTCTTCACCCCGGGGTCGACCACGTTGGGCGGCAACGAGCGGGCCAACGTCAACCTGGCCCCGAACTACTCGGAGGAGAACGCCTTCTTCGGCTGGAGCCTGTCGCTGCTGGCCGTCGGCATCGTGGTGTGGCTGCGCCGGGAGGTGGTGGTCCGGGCGCTCGGGGCGACGGGGCTGTTCTTCGCCGTGCTCTCCCTCGGCGAGCGGATCTCCTGGTGGGACCGGGACCTCGTCACCGGCCCGTGGGAGCTGCTGGTGAAGCTGCCGCTGCTCGACGCCGTGGTGCCGACCCGGTTCGGCCTCATCACCACCGTGGTCGTCGGGGTGCTGCTGGCGCTGGCCGTCGAGCGGGCGGCGGCGCTGCGGGTCGTGGAGCGGCGCACCGTGCGTACCCTGACCGCCGCCGGCCTCGTGTTCGCGCTGCTGCCGATCGCGCCCATGCCGTTGCGGGTCACCACCCGCCCGGCGGTGCCCAAGTTCATCACTGCCGACCGGTGGCGGCAGTACGTCGGGCCGGACCAGACGCTGGTGTCCGTGCCGGTGCCGGCCATGGGCAACACCGACCCGATGCGCTGGGCGGCCAGCACCGACCTGGCCTTCAAGATTCCCGGGGGCTATTTCCTCGCCCCGCGCAACGGGGTCACCGGCGACCCGGGCCGCTTCGGTGGCCGGCCCAGCGGCATCGGCGAGCTGCTCGCCGAGGTCGAGGCCACCGGGCGTACGCCGAAGCTCGACGACCGGCAGCGCCGCCGCTTCCTGGACGAGCTGCGGCACTGGCGGGCCGCGATCGTGGTGCTGCCGCTGAACGAGCAGAACGCCGAGCCGCTGCGCCGCACCGTGGAGCAGCTGGTCGGGCCCGCCCGGCAGGAGCTGGACGTGTGGTTGTGGGACGTCCGGACACTGACCAGCCCGTCCGCCTGACCGGCCCGGACCGCCCCGCGCCCGCGCCCCGGCGCCGGTGGCGGCCGCGCCCGGTCGACGCGCTCGTGGTCGCCGGCTACCTGGGCCTCGCCGTGCTGCTCACCGCCGGCCAGTGGGGCCGGCCGGACCGGCTGTTCCACCAGGCCGGCGACCAGATGCTCTTCGAGTGGATGCTGGCGCGGGCCGCCCGGGCGGTGACCGGCGGGGAGAACCCGCTGCACAGCACGGCCCTGAACGTGCCCGACGGGGTCAACCTCATGGCCAACACCTCGGTGCTGGGGCTGGGCGTGCCGCTCACCCCGGTCACCGCGCTGTTCGGCTCCCAGGTGGCCTTCCTCGTGGCGGTGGTGCTCTGCCTCGCCGGCACGGCCACCGCCTGGTACGCGCTGCTCGCCCGCCGGCTGGTCCGGTCCCGGGCCGCCGCGGCGGTGGGCGGGCTGTTCTGCGGCTTCGCCCCGGGGCTGGTGTCGCAGGCCGGGGCGCACCTGCACATGGCCGCCCAGTTCCTGGTCCCGGTGATCCTCGGGCTGGTGTTCCGGCCGGCCCTCGACCGGGTCCGCCGGGACGGGGTGCTGCTCGGGCTCGCCGTCGCGTACCAGGTCTTCCTCGGCGAGGAGGTGCTGGTCTTCCTGGCCCTCGCGGCGGGGGTGTTCGCCGGGGCGTACGCGCTCGCGGACCGGGGCGCGGCGCGCCGGCTGGTGCCCGTGGTGGCGCGCCGGCTCGGGATCGGGGCGCTGGTCGCCGGGGTGCTGCTGGCGTACCCGCTGTGGGTCCAGTTCCACGGCCCCGGCCACTACCGCGGGATGCCGTTCTACGCCCGGGGCTACCGGCTGGACCTGGCCTCGTACGCCACCGCCGCCCGGCAGACCGTGGCCGGGGACGCCCACCACGCCGGGCTGCTCGCCCCGAACGCCACCGAGGAGAACTCCTTCTTCGGGCCGTTCCTGCCGCTGCTGGCCGTGCTGGTCGTGGTCCGGCTGTGGCGGCGGCCCCTCGTCCGGGCCCTCGCCGCCTGCGGGCTGCTCTTCGCGCTGCTGTCGCTCGGCACCACGATCGTCGTGAACCGGCACGACACCGGGGTGCCCGGGCCGTACCGGCTGCTCGCCGGGGTGCCGCTGCTCGACCTCGTGGTGCCGGCCCGGTTCGCGCTGGTCTGCGTACCGGTGCTCGGGGTGCTGCTGGCCCTCGCCCTCGACCGGGTCCGGTACCGCGCGGCCCGGACCTGGGCGCCCTGGGCGGGCGCCGTCGCCGCCGCGCTGCTGCCGCTCACCCCGACCCCGATCCGCACCGTGCCGGCCATGCCGGTGCCGGCGTTCGTGGCCGACGGCGGCTGGCGGGCGTACGTGCCGCCGGGGCGGACGCTCGTGCCGGTGCCGCCGGTCACCGGGTCCGCGGTCAGCCCGGCCAGCTTCTGGTCGGCGCGGAGCGGGCTGGCCTTCGACGCGCCGGGCGGCTACTTCATCGGCCCCCGCTCGGCCGCCGACCCGGCCGCGCGCTGGGGTGCGCCGGACCTGCCCACGTCACTGCTGCTGCGCCGGGCCGCCGAGACCGGCCAGGTGCCGCCGATCGGCGACGCCGAACGCCGCCAGGCCGTCGCCGACCTGCGGCACTGGCGGGCGGCGGTGCTGGTGCAGGCCGACTCGACGCCGGGCGACCCGGTCCGCGCCACGGTGGACGCGCTGGTCGGCCCGGGCCGCGACGTGCCCGGCGCCCACCTCTGGGACGTCCGTCCCCTCGTGGGCTGACCGCTGTCAGACGCGGTCGCGGACGTCCCAGAGCCAGACGTCGTCGACGCGCCGCGGCTCGCCGAGCAACTGGGTCATCAGCTCGCGGAGGACCGCCTCGCGGGGGTTCGCGCCGAGCACCACCACCGACGCCTTCCAGAAGCGCAGGTCGTCGAGGGCCTGGCGGCGGTTCTCGTCGGTGAGCGGCGGGACCCTGTTCGCGTCCATGGTGGAGTAGATCAGGGTGCTGGTCGGCCGGTTCGGCGCGCCGAAGACCCCCTCGCCCGCCTCGTTCGGCCCGATGAAGTAGCCGGCCGGGATGGGGAACTCCTGCCCGGTCAGCGCGCTCCAGCGCAGCGTGGGCAGGCCGTGCACGTTGCTCGGGATCGGCACCGGCACGAGGGTCCGGCCGTCCGGCACGTACGGCCGCCAGCCGCCGGCCGTGATGAAGTGCGGCGGCGGGTCGATCTGCTGCGCCGGCAGCGGGCGGGGGAACAGCGGGAGCAGGGCGGCCACGACGGCGGCGTACCCGACGGGGCGCAGCCAGCGCCGGCGCGACGCGGCGGGGGCCGACCCGGTGCGCTGGGCGGGCACCGGCGGGCGGCCGCGCCCCGACAGGGCGTCCCAGGCCAGCGCGAGCAGCACGCCGACCGCGGCGGCCACCACCAGGCTCAGCCGGGTCGGCATCATCATCTCGACAAGCGGCAGGTCGTCCGGCACGTACGCCCAGGGGCCGTCGACGCCCGTCTCCACCCCGTCGAAGCGCACCTTCGGGCCGATCGCGGCGACCGAGAAGACCACCACGAGCACGGCCACGATCCGGGCCGGCAGCGAGCGGCGTACCAGCAGCACCAGGGCGACGAGCGCGACCAGCACCAGCGGCCAGCCGAACCAGGTGTTCTGCTCGGTCAGCCCGATGGTCTTCTCCACCGCCTCGTCGCCGGCCACGGTGTCCCGGGCGAAGGTGACGAAGGCCATCAGGTCCTCGCCCCAGTTGTGGAAGACCCCGCCCTGCAGGCCCCGGTAGGACTGCGGCCCGTTGAACTGGAACCAGATCGGGTACGCGGCCAGCAGCAGGGCCACAGCGCCGCCCACGCCGACGGCGGCGAGGAACGTGCCGGCCCGCTCGCGCGCCGCCCGCGGCCGCTGCACCGCCCACGCCAGCACGACGACCAGGCAGGCCAGCGCCGTGAGCAGCAGCATCTCCTCGTTGATGAAGATCTGGTACGCCACCAGCAGGCCCAGCACGACCCCGTTGCGCCGCCACCGGCCCGGTTCGCCGAGCCGCAGCACCCGCGCCACGATCAGCGGGAGCAGGAAGTTGGAGACGAAGTTCGGCTGCCCGTTGGCGTGGTGCACGATGCCCGGCGCGAAGCCGAGGAACGCGCCGCCGACGAAGGCCGCCCCGCGCGAGCGGACCAGGTGCCGGGACAGCACCCAGTAGGAGGTGGCCGCGGTCGCCGAGAGCGCCGCGCCGAGGTAGAGCGCGTACATGACCTGCGGGCCGAGCAGCATGGTGAGCGGCGCCAGCGGCAGGGTCACCCCGAGCAGCGAGGTGTTCGCCATCATGTTCACCCCGTCCGGCGCGTTCTGCCGGGCCGTGAACAGCGGGTTCTCCAGGTGACGCACCGAGTACGCGCCGTGCGCGAAGAGCCACTCGAACCAGCTGTGGTCGGTCGGCAGGTGCGAGGAGACGCGGTGTTGCACGTCGCCCCAATAGTTGAGGCAGACGAGAACGCCGAGCAGCACATAGGCTCCGATGGCCAGCACGTCGGCGCGGGCCGGCCGGCGTCGGGGCCGGCGCGGCGGGTCCGCCACGACGGGCTCGGCCTCGACGGGCGAGGAAGTCAGCGAGGGGTCCACCACCGGCACGGCCACGACGGGCCATCGTACAGGCGGCACGTCTCGTACCGGTTTCGGCCGAGACCGCCGGGGCGCGGCGTGGGGAGGGGGTGGTCGTGACCGTCATCGATCTGGGTGAGCTGCGCGACGAGGCCCCGCCGGACCCGCCGCGGCGTCGTCCGCGGGCCGCCGGCCGTCCGTTCCGGAGCATCGTGGTGCTGTTGGTGGCGTTGGTCACGCTCGCCGCCGCGGCGCCGCCGGCACGGCCCGCCGGGCGCACCCTGGCCGGCGGCCCCGGCGCCGCCGCGTTCGTCTCCGGCGAGCGGGTGTACGTGGTCGAGCCGGCCGATCAGCAGGGCGGTGCGGGCCGCCAGCTCGTCGCGTACCGGGCCGGCTCCGGTCCACCCCGGACACTCTGGCGGACCCTGCTGCCGGGTGCGGGCGCGGCCACCGCGGTGTGGGAGCAGGAGGGCACCGTCCTGCTTGTCGGGCGGACCGACAGCGACTCCGTGTACGAGACGGTCGGCCTCGACGCCCGCACCGGTCGGGTCAACTGGGTCCAGCCCGGGGTGGGCTTCCCGGCCGGCGAGGCCCTGCTCATGCAGGTGCCCGAGGTCACGGGCCGGCGGCCGATCCGCCGGGTGGCGGTGAACGACGGCCGGACCCTGTGGTCGGCGCCCGGCACGCCGGACGACGTCGAACTCAGCTTCGGCGAATCGGGAGTGGACCGGCTGGTCTACCTGCCGGCCAGCGGTGAGACCGCCGTCTACGACGCGGTCAGCGGCGCCCGGCTGGTCGCCCGCGACCTGCGCCCCGGCGACCTGCCCACCCGGCAGCGCACCCTGCTCGCCGGCGGGATGCTGCTGGTGGTCGGGGACGCGGGCAGCAGCGTCACCGCCTACGACCTGGACACCCTCCAGCGGCGCTGGACGGCCGCGCTCCCGCTGGTCGGCTACGCGGAGCGGTGCGGCGGCCTGCTCTGCGCGAGCAAGCAGACCGGCGGAATGTGGGCGCTCGACCCCGCCACCGGCGCGGTGCGGTGGACCGACGACCGGTGGGCGGGGGCGCTGTCGAACGCCCGCGGTCGGCTGCTGGTCAGCACGGGCGTGGCACCGGACACCGGAAGCGGAACCCCACTGGCGGTCATCGAGGAGGCCACCGGCCGGCTGGTGGCCGACCTCGGCGTCTGGGAGATGGTGCAGCAGGACGAGTACGACGGCCGGCTGTTCGGCGTCCGGCGGATCCGGAACAGCCGCCAGCTCCTCGTCGAGCTGGACCCGGCCGCTGGCCGACCCGAGGTGCGCGCGGTGCTGGTCGGCGCCGTCGGCGACTGCCGGGCGGGCGTCAGGCTGGTCGTCTGCCGCCACACCGGCGGCGGGTTCGGGCTGTGGCGGCTGCCGTGAGTCCGGTCATCGAGCTGGGGGAGATGCGGCACGACGAGGACGCCGACGGCCCGGCTCCCCGGCCGCTGCGTCCCCCGGGCCGGCTGGCCCGCGTGGTGGCGGCCGGCTGCCTCGCCCTGCTGACCCTGGCCGGCGCGGCCCCGCCGGCCCGGCAGCCGGTGGGAGTCCGGGTGCCCGCCCCCCAGGGCGCCGCCTTCCTGATCGTGGGAAGCCGGCTCGTGGTGGCCGACGGGCCCGGCCTGATCGGCCGGGGCGGCCGTGTGGTGACCGGGCACCGGCTGCCCGGCGGGGAGCCGCTGTGGCGGTTCACGCTGCCCGCCGGCGACCACGTGCTCCACGTGAGCGCCCTCGCCGGTGGGCTGCTGGTGACGAGCAGCCCGGCCGGTGCCGGTGACACGGTCTCCACCCTGCTCGACGCGGACACCGGCGCGGTGCGCTGGCGGCAGACGGGCTACCCCGTGTCGACCGGGTCCGGCGGGGTGCTGTTCGAGACGCCGCGCGCCGCCGGCACGGGCACCGTGCTGGCCGCCGACCCGGTCTCGGGCGCGGTGCGGTGGTCGCTGCCGCTCCCCGCGAACGGGGTGGCGTACCGGACGGGGAAGCGGGGGGTCACCCAGATCGTGCTGATCAGCGCGGACGGCCGGGTGGCGGTGCACGACGCGGAGTCCGGCGCGCTGGTCCACGCCGGCCGGGTGCCGCCCGCCGTGGACGGGGTGTCCTACCGGTTCGCCCAGGTCGTGGGCGACCTGCTGCTTGTCGACGGCGCGCCGGGCACGGTCACCGCGTACGGGCTGGACCGGCTGGACCGGCGCTGGACCGTGCCGGTGGAGTCCCGGGCGGGGACCTGGTTCGTCGAGTGCGCCGGGATGCTCTGCATCCGCGACCAGACCGGCGGGGTACGCGCCCTCGACCCGGCCACCGGCGAGCCGACCTGGGTGGACGACCACTGGGTCGGCATGGCGCCGGTCGGCGACCGGCTGCTGGGCGCCGAGCCCGGCGTCGGGCTGGAACTGGAGCTGGTGGTGCTCGACCCGGCGACCGGCCGGTCCCTCGCCCGGCTGGGCCGCTGGCGCACCACGGGCTTCGAGAGCGACCCGAGCCGCCTGCTCGGCCTGCGCCGCATGCCCGGCGACCGGACGCTTGTCGGCACGCTCGACGTGGCCGCCGGGGAGGCCCGGATCCGGGCCGTGCTGCCCGGCTCCTGGGACGACTGCGCCGACTCGGGCACGGCGCTGGTCTGCCTGCGCCCGTCCGGCGGGCTGATGGTCTGGTCGGTGGGCCGCTGACCTACCCGGTGACCGGCGGCGTCACCAGTTGGCCTGCGCGGGCGCCGGGGGCAGCGGCACCGACTCCGGCCGCACCACGTAGACGATCCCGCCGCTGCCGCCCTGCCAGGCCGCCTCGAACGCCGCCCGCGGCACCGTCCGGCGGACCCCCTCGTCGTCCGGGGCGTACGGGTCGTTGAGCACCGGGTCGCCGTCGGCCGTGAACCCGACCAGCACGATGAGGTGTCCCCGGGTGTCGTAATCCAGCCCGGGCACCTGCCCCCGGGTGAAGGCCGCCGAGACGATCAGCGGGATGCCGGCGGCCACGAACCGCTCCGCCTCGGCCAGCGACCGCAGCCGGGTGACGAAGGCGTCCACCCCGTGCAGCCCCGCGTACGCGGTGTTGAACGCCCAGTTCCCGGCACCCGCGTACGCGTGGTCGTAGCAGTGCCGGGCCGCGTGCACCACGACGGGCCGGGGACCGGGCGGGGCGACCCAGGCGTACCGGTCCGGGGTGGGGCCGGCGCCCCAGAAGTCCAGCACCATCGAGACGCAGGTGGGGCTGCACCAGGAGTCCCCGCCCCCGCCCCAGCGGGTCTCCCCGCCGGCGTGCAGCCGTTGCGCGTAGCGGGGCACGTCGAGCACCCGGCCCCGGGCGTCGCCGGCCGCACCGGAACGCGGGGCCGGCGGGGTGACCGGACCGCCGGGCGCGCCCGCCCGGGTGGTGGCCGGCGTGCCGGGGGTGTGGCCGGCCGAGGCGACCACGCCGAGCGTGCGCAGCACCGGGCCGGCCGGGGCGTCGGTGCGGCGCAGCAGGGTGACCCGGACCTGCCAGCCGGTGACCGTCGCGCCCGTCACGAGCAGCGTGTCGGCCGCCACCCGGGCCGCGCCGTCCGCCTGCCCGGGCACCGAGGAGCGGTGGATGGCGGTGTCGTCGGCGGCCCACCGGCCCAGCTCGTACCAGCCGGTGGTGGCGGTGTCCCCGGCCCAGCCGCGCAACTCCACCCGCAGCCAGCAGCCGGACGGGGCGTCGGCGGTCCAGGAGGGGACCAGTTCGGCGGCGGCGAAGCCGACCGGCACCACGGGGGAGGTCCAGGTCGCCGCGTCGTACCGGGACGTGTCGCCGGAGTGCGGGTCGGTGTGCTCCACCCGGTCGGCCGGCGCGGCGAGCACCAGCCCGTCCGGGCCGGCGGCCACCCCGTCGGCGGTGCCCAGGTGCAGGTCCGCCGGGAAGCGGAAACGGTGGTACGTCACGTCCCGGCCGGGGTCGGCAGCGGTCATGCGGGCTCCCGTCGGCTCGGACCCGGTCCGGTCGCCGGGCGGTTGTCGCTCGCTGCCGGCGAGCATCGCCTACCCGAAGGTTTTTTGCAACGACGGCGGGCGCGGGAGGCTTGGCGGCCCGCACTAGGTTGTGGGAGGTCAGAGGCGGGAGGCCGGGATGCGGGTACTGGTGGTCGAGGACGAGCGCAACCTCGCCGACGCGATCGCGCGCGGGCTGCGCAAGCGCGGGATGGCGGTCGACGTCGCCTACGACGGCGACGCCGGGCACGAGGCCGCCTTCGTCACCCGCTACGACGTGGTGATCCTGGACCGCGACCTGCCCGGTGTGCACGGCGACCGGATCTGCGCCGACCTCGTCGCCTCCGGGGCGCTCACCCGGGTGCTGATGCTGACCGCCAGCGGCACGGTCGCCGACCGGGTGGAGGGGTTGCAGCTCGGCGCCGACGACTACCTGCCCAAGCCGTTCGCCTTCGACGAGCTGGTCGCCCGGGTGCAGGCGCTGGGCCGGCGGGCCACCCCGGCCGCCCCGCCGGTGCTGGAGGTGGCCGACCTGGTGCTCGACCCGGCCCGCCGGGTGGTGAGCCGCCGGGGCGAGCCCGTCGACCTCACCAACAAGGAGTTCGGTGTGCTGGCCGAGCTGATCAAGGCGCGCGGCGCGGTGGTCTCCAGCGAGGAGCTGCTGGAGCGGGTGTGGGACGCCAACACCGACCCGTTCACGACCATCGTCCGGGTCACCGTGATGACGCTGCGCAAGAAGATCGGCGACCCGCCGCTCATCGAGACCGTGGTCGGCGCGGGCTACCGGATCGGCGAGGTTCCCGCATGACCGGGCGTACCCCGGTGCGGCCCACCCTTCGGCTGCGGCTCACCCTGCTCAACGGGGTGCTGCTCGTCGGGGCCGGGGCGGTCCTGGTGCTGCTGGCCTGGCTGCTGGTCCGGGACGCGCTGCGCCCCGCCGACGAGCTGCTGCCCGGCAGCACCGTGGCGCTCGCCGACGGCCGCACCCTCGACGCCGGGCAGTGGCAGCGGCAACTGATCGACGCCGCCTCGCGGGAGCTGCTGGTCAAGGGCCTGGTGGCGCTCGTGGCGATCAGCATGGTCGGTGTCGCCGGCGCGTACGCGGTGGCCGGCCGGGCGCTGCGCCCGCTGCACCAGGTCACCGCCACCGCCCGCCGGCTCGGCGAGACCACCCTGGACGAGCGGATCGGCTGGTCCGGAGCGAACGACGAGGTGGCCGAGCTGGCCGAGACCTTCGACGCCATGCTGGACCGGATCAGCGCCGCGTTCGAGGCGCAGAAGCGGTTCGTGGCCAACGCCTCGCACGAGCTGCGGACCCCGCTCGCGGTGATGCGCACCGAGATCGACGTGACGCTCAGCGACGACGAGGCGGACCTCGCCGAGTACCGCCGGATGGCCAGCGTGGTCCGGGACGCCTCGGAGCGGGCCAACGGGCTGGTCGACGCGCTGCTGGTGCTGGCCCGCAGCGAGGCGCAGACGGGCGGCCGGCTGGCCCGCCGCACCGAGTTCGACCTGGCCGTGGGCACCGCCAACGCGCTCTCCGCGATGGCCCCCGAGGTCGAGCGGATCGGCCTCAAGGTGCACACCTCGCTGCGGCCCGCCCCGGTGGTCGGCGACCCCGGCCTGCTCGACCGGCTCGCCGGCAACCTGGTGGAGAACGCGGTCCGCTACAACCACCTGCACGGCCGGCTCTGGGTGCGCACCGGCGCCGACGGGCAGCGGTCCTGGCTGGTGGTCGGCAACACCGGCTTCGAGGTCGCCCCCGCCGACGTGCCGGGGTTGTTCGAGCCGTTCCGCCGCGGCGGGCAGGAACGCACCGGCGCCCGCGGCTCCGGCCTCGGACTGTCCATCGTGCGCGCCGTGTGCGACGCGCACGGCGGCACCGTCAAGGCGGTCGCCCAGCCGGGCGGCGGCCTGGAGGTGAGCGTCACCCTGCCGTCGGCCGACGCGCCCACGGCCACCTGAGGGACCGATCGGCGTCCGCGCGGCCGCCCGACGGTACGCGGCACGCCGCCGAACCACCATGGGCGGCCACCTGTTCGTGCGGCCGGCCCGGCTGTCCCGTCCACGTGCCCCCGGGTGGTCGGGCGGGAGCGGCGCGGTGGTCGGGCAGAAAGCGTGGGCAGTGCTGGACGGCGCGTGACCGGTGGCCCAGGGTGAGTGCTGCGACACGCCTGTCCGCACCATTCTTCGGAGCTGCCAGTGACAAACCCCTCGGCCCTCGGGCGCCGTGTCCTCGTGGCCCTCGCCACCGTCGCGCTCACCGCCGCCGGGCTGGCCCCGGCGGTCCCGCCGCCGCCGCGCCCGACCACAGCACGCTGGTCCGAGCGACGCCCTCCACCGCCTCGCCGGACATCATGGACGGCACGGTCGACGCGATCCACGACGCCGGCACGAAGATCATCGTGGCCGGCTCGTTCACCCAGGTGCAGAACCGCGGGTCCGATGTCGACATCACCCGCAACTACCTGCTGGCCTTCGACAAGGCCACCGGCACCGTCGACACCGCCTTCGCGCCGACCGTCGACAACGAGGTGTACGCGGTGGTCGCCGGGCCCACCGCCGGGACGGTGTTCGTGGCCGGCAAGTTCAACACCGTCAACGGGGTCACCCGGCGCAAGGTGGCCCTGCTCAACGTCGCCACCGGCGCGGTGGTCACCAGCTTCGCCGGCCCGGCGTTCAACGGCCTGGTCAACGACATCGCCCTGGTCGGCGGCCGGCTGCTGGTCGCCGGCATCTTCACCACGGCCGGCAACCCCAACCCGCGCGGCGGCCTCGCCTCGCTGAACGCGAGCACCGGGGCGGTGGACACCTACCTCACCACCGCGCTCACCGAGCACCACAACTACGACGGGGTCAGCGGCGCGAACGCCGGCGTCGGGGCCGAGAAGCTGGCCGTCTCCCCGGACGGCACGAAGCTCGTCGTGATCGGCAACTTCAAGAAGGCCGACGGGGTGCTGCACGACCAGATCGTCAAGCTGGAACTGGGCGCCACCGCGGCCACCGTGGCCGACTGGAACACCAGCCGGTACACCCCGCGCTGCGCCTGGTGGGCGTTCGACTCGTACATGCGGGACATCGCGTTCGCCCCGGACGGCAGCTACTTCGTGGTGGTGACCACCGGCGCGCCGAACGGCGGCACGCTCTGCGACGCCGCCGCCCGCTGGGAGGCCGGGGCCACCGGCACGGACCTCCAGCCGACCTGGGTCGACTACACCGGCGGCGACACCTACCTCTCGGTCGGCATCAGCGAGCAGGCGGTCTACGTGGGCGGCCACTTCCGCTGGCTGAACAACAGCTACGGCGGCGACTCCGCCCAGGCCGGCGCGGTCGGCCGGGCCAGCATCGCGGCCCTCGACCCGCGCACCGGCCTGCCGCTGTCCTGGAACCCGGGCCGGCACCCGCGCGGCATCGGCGCCTCCGAGATGCTTGTCACCCCGGCCGGCCTCTGGGTCGGCTCGGACACCTCGTGGATCGGCAACTTCCAGTACCGGCGGGAGCGGATCGCGTTCTTCCCGCTGACCGGCGGCGCGGCCCCGCACCCGACCACGACGGCCACCCTGCCGGGCAACGTCTACCGGGCCGGTGTCCCGGCGCCCACGAACGTGCTGTACCGGGTCAACGCCGGCGGCCCGCTGGTCGCCTCGACCGACAACGGGCCGGACTGGGCGCCCGACGACGGCGGCAACCCCAGCCCGTACCACAACGCCGGCAGCAGCACGGCCGGCTTCGCGCCGGTGGGCTCCGTGGACGCCACCGTGCCGGCCGGCACGCCGGCCGCGCTCTACACCGACGAGCGCTGGGACCCCGCCGGCGACCCGGAGATGAGCTGGCAGTTCCCGGTGCCCGCGGGCACCGAGGTGCAGGTCCGGCTCTACCTGGCCAACCGGTACGACGGCACCGCCGCCGCCGGCTCCCGCGTCTTCGACGTGGCCCTGGAGGGCACGACCGTCCTGGACGACCTGGACCTCTCCGCCAGCGTCGGGCACAACGTGGGCACCATGCGGTCGTTCACCGTGGTCAGCGACGGCACGATCAACGTCGACTTCCGGCACGTGGTGGAGAACCCGCTGGTCGACGGCATCGAGATCGTCAAGACCGGCGCCCCGCCCGCGGGCACCGGGAACGAGTTGCAGGTCCGGTCGTACGACGGCGTCACCACTGTCGGCGCGGCCAGCCCGGTGGCGGTCCCGGACGGCACCGCGTGGTCCACCGCGCGGGGCGCGTTCTGGGTCGGCGGCACGCTCTTCTACGGGATGAACGGGTCGCTGTGGCGGCGCACCTTCGACGGGTCCACCTTCGGCGCCGCGTCGGCGGTCGATCCGTACCACGACGCCTACTGGGACGCCGTGGAGACGGACTCGGGCCCGGCCGGCCAGACGTACGCCGGTGTGACGAACAACTTCTATCCCGAGATCCCCAACGTCAGCGGCATGTTCTACAGCGGCGGCCGGCTCTACTACACCCTCGCGGGGCAGGGCGGCCTGTTCTGGCGCTGGTTCACCCCGGACAGCGGCGTGGTGGGTGCGGAGAAGTTCACCGTCGCCGGGGCGAGCGGCTTCGCCGACGCCGGGTCGGTCTTCCTGGCGGGGAACACCCTCTACAAGGTCAACCGCAACACCGGCGACCTGTCGGCCACGGACTGGGCGGGCGGTGCGCCGGTGGCGGCGTTCACCGTGCGCAGCGGCCCGACGGTCGACGGCGTCGACTGGCGGGCGAAGGCGGTCTTCGTCGGCCCGTGACCCGGGTTCCCGCCGGCCCGGTCCCGCCTCGCGGGGCCGGGCCGGCTTGTCTCCGCCCCCGGACGGTGACATGATCAGTTCCGTCAGCCCGACGTGTGGAAGGGGGTGTGGTCGATGTTCACCGTGAACCGTCCCGCGCCCCGCGACCCCCGCTGACCTTCGCCACTCCCGCGGGGCGCACTCCGATCCAGGAGGAAGCACCGTGAGTGCACAGATCCACTGCGTCACCGTCGAGACCGACGACCCGTACGCCCTGGCCAGCTGGTGGGCCCGGGTGCTCGACCGGAAGCTGAACGACGACGACCACCCGGGCGACCCGGAGGCCGTCCTCGCCGCGCCCGACGGCCACGGCCCCGACCTGCTCTTCGTCTCGGTGGGGGAGCGGCACGGCAAGGGCGCGTTCCACCTCGACGTGCACGCGGCCGAGGGGACCCGGGACGAGGAGGTGGCGCGGCTGCGCGACCTCGGCGCCAGCCTGGTCGCCGACCGCCGCCGGCCGGACGGCACCGGCTGGGTGGTGCTCGCCGACCCCGAGGGCAACGAGTTCTGCGTCTGCCGCAGCCCGGCCGAGCGCGCCGCGTCGGCCTGACCGCTGAAACGGGACCGGGCCCCCGCCGCACGGCGGGGGCCCGGTCCTCCGGTCTGCGGGGCTCAGCCCTGCTTCTCGATCTCGCCGCGCATGGTGACGAACTCCGACTGGATCTCGGCCGCGGACTTGAAGTAGACCACCACCATGCCCAGGCTGCCCTTGTCGGCCCAGATGCAGACGGCCACCGGGATGTCCTCGGTCTTGCCGTCGCCGCACTTGGCGTCGCCGCCCAGCGGGCCGGCGTTGACGGTCTTGAACTCCTTGGCGCCCAGCTCGGGGGTGATCGCCGTGATGGCGTCCGCCATCTCCTTCTTCGGGTCGGCGATGACACCGGACGCGCCGGCGATCATGACCAGGTCCTTCTTCTCGGGCTCGCCGTAGAAGGCGCCGACCGTGCTGGTGGCGTTCGGGACGTCCTTGGCGATCTCCGACTTCATCTGCGTGGCGGCCTGCTGGAGCTGCGGCTCGGAGACCTTCGGCCGGCCGGCCAGCGTGGCGGGCTCGACCAGACGGGTCTTGGTGGCCGTGACCACCTCACCGACCTTGTCCTTCGTGGCGAACAAGGCGATGGCGCCACCGCCCACGCAGAGCACCAGCACCACGGCCAGCACGATCAGCACGATCTTGCCGGCGCTCGACTTCTTCTTCGGCGGCAGCGGGGCCGGGGCGCCGTAGCCGGGCTGGCCGGTCTCCGGGTAACCGCCGCCGTACTGCTGGCCGGGCTGCTGGCCGTACTGCTGGCCCGGCTGCTGGCCACCGTACTGCTGGCCGCTCTCCGGGTAGCCGCCGCCGTACTGCTGGCCGGGCTGGCCGGACTGCGGGTAGCCGCCGCCGTACTGCGGCTGCTGCTGGGGAGCCGGCGGGTAGCCGCCGCCGTACGAGGGCTGCTGCGGCGGCTGGTAGCCGCCGGGCTGCTGCGGCGGGGGGTAGGAACCGGGGTAGGGACTGGACGGCGGCTGGGACATGGTGTCAGCTCCTGTAAGAAATCCGGACGCGTGATCGTAGCGAGCGACACCGACACGGCATTGTCCGGCTGCTGCCGACGTGACGAAACCGGAACCGGGTCGTGACCGGACCGGCCGGGCGGCGTCCCGGCGGTGAGCGCGGGGTGTCCGGCCGGTGACGCCCCGGCGGCCCGTTGTGGCCGGGGCGGAAACGTCGATCGCGGTGGCCGGACCGTCCGGGAGGGACGGCCGGCCACCGCGATCGTGGCGGAGCGGGCTAGGCGCGCAGGCTGGCGACCCCGCGGGGCAGGAACCGCTTGCCGGTGACCCGCTCGGAGGTGCCGGTCCGGTCCAGGTACGGCGTGACGCCGCCCAGGTGGAACGGCCAGCCGGCGCCGAGGATCATGCACAGGTCGATGTCCTGCGCCTCCGCGACGACGCCCTCGTCGAGCATCAGCCGGATCTCCTCGGCCAGCGCGTCCAGCGCGTTCTGCCGGACCTGCTCGGCCGTGAGCGGCTGGTCGCCGACCACGAGCAGCTTGGCGACGTCCTCGTTGACCTGGTCGTCGACCACGATCGGCTGGCCCGAGTCGGCGATCCGCTTGAGGTTCTCGCTGACGCCGAACCGCTCCGGGAAGGCGGCGTGCAGGGTGCCGCCCACGTGGTACGCCACGGCCGGGCCGACCAGCTGGAGCAGGGCGAGCGGGCGCATCGGCAGGCCCAGCGGGTCCAGCGCGCTGTTCGCCACGTCCAGCGGGGTGCCCTGGTCCACGGCGGCGAAGACGGTGCCGAGGAAGCGGGTCAGCAGCCGGTTGACCACGAACGCCGGGGCGTCCTTGACCAGCACGCTGGACTTCTTGAGCTGCTTGCCGACCGCGAACGCCGTCGCGAGGGTGGCGTCGTCGGTCCGCTCGCCGCGGACGATCTCCAGCAGCGGCAGCACGGCGACCGGGTTGAAGAAGTGGAAGCCCACCACCCGCTCGGGGTGCTCCAGGTCGGCGGCCATCTCGGTGATCGACAGCGAGCTGGTGTTGGTGGCGAGCACCGCCTCCGGCTTGACGATCTTCTCCAGCTCGGCCCAGACCTGCTTCTTGACGCCGAGGTCCTCGAAGACGGCCTCGATGACGAAGTCGGCGTCGGCGAAGACGGACTTGTCGACCGAGCCGCTGACCAGGCCGTACAGCTTGGCGGCGGTGCCCTTGTCCATCCGGCCCTTGCTGACGGCCTTCTCGATCTGGGCGTGCACGTAGCCGACGCCCTTGTCCACCCGCGACTGGTCCAGGTCGGTCATCACGACCGGCACCTGGAGGCGGCGGGCGAAGAGCAGGGCGAGCTGGCTGGCCATCAGGCCGGCGCCCACGATGCCCACCTTGGTGACCGGGCGGGCCAGGCCCTTGTCCGGCGCGCCGGCCGGCCGCTTGGCCCGCCGCTGCACCAGGTCGAAGGCGTACAGGCCGCTGCGCAGCTCCTCGGAGAAGACCAGGTCGGCGAGCGCCTCGTCCTCGGCCGCGGTGCCGGCCGCGAAGTCGGCGTCCTTCGCGGTCTCCAGCAGGTCCAGCGCCTTGTACGCGGCCGGGACCGCCCCGTGCAGCCGCTGGTCGAGGGTCTGCCGGGCGAAGTAGAGCACGCCCGCCCACATGTCCTTGTCGACCTCGGGCCGGGTCACGGTGACCTCGCCCTTGACGACGCCGGCGGCCCACTCCAGGGACCGCTCCAGGAAGTCGGCCGGCTCCAGCAGCACGTCCGCGATGCCCATCTCGGCCGCCTGCTTCGGCTTGAGCATCTTGTTCTGCATCAGCGGGTTCTGCAGGATCACCTGGGTCGCCGCCGGGATGCCGATGAGGTTCGGCAGCAGCTGCGTGCCGCCCCAGCCGGGCACCAGGCCGAGCGAGACCTCGGGCAGCGCCAGGGCCGCCGCGCCCGCCGACAGGGTCCGGTAGTGGCAGTGCAGGGCCAGCTCGAGGCCGCCGCCCATCGCCGCGCCGTTGACGAACGCGAAGGTCGGGACCTCGCTGTCCTTGAGCCGGGCGAAGACCCGGTGGCCGAGCCGGCCGATCTCCAGCGCCTGCTCGCGGTTCTCCAGCTGCGGGAGGCTGGTGATGTCCGCACCCACGCAGAAGATGTACGGCTTGCCGGTGACCGCGACGAACGCCGGGTCCGCCGCCAGGGCGGCGGTGATCGCCTCGTCCAGGCTGGTCAGGCCGCCCGGGCCGAAGCTGTTCGGCTTGGTGTGGTCGAAACCGTTGTCCAGGGTGATGAGGGCGGCGGGACGGTCCAGCCCCGGTACGTTCACCTGGCGCAGCAGCGCCCTGGTGACGACCTCGTTCGGTGCGGCGAGCGCGCTCACTTGTTGCCACCCTCCCAGTGCGGGTTCTCCCAGATCACGGTGCCGCCCATGCCGATGCCGATGCACATGGCGGTGAGGCCGTAGCGGACCTCGGGGTGCTCGGCGAACTGCCGGGCGAGCTGGGTCATCAGCCGGACGCCGGACGAGGCGAGCGGGTGACCGATGGCGATCGCGCCGCCCCACGGGTTGACCCGCGGGTCGTCGTCGGCGATGCCGAAGTGGTCGAGGAAGGCCAGCACCTGCACGGCGAACGCCTCGTTCAGCTCGAACAGGCCGATGTCGTCGATGCTCAGGCCGGCGATGCGCAGCGCCTTCTCGGTCGACGGGATCGGACCGACGCCCATCACCTCGGGCTCGACGCCCACGAAGCCGTACGACACCAGCCGCATGCCGATCGGCAGGCCCAGCTCGCGGGCGGTCTCCTCGGCGACCACGAGCGCCGCGGTGGCACCGTCGTTCAGGCCGGCCGCGTTGCCCGCGGTGACCTTGCCGTGCGGGCGGAACGGGGTCTTCAGGGTGGCGAGCTTCTCCAGCGAGGTCTCCCGGGGAGCCTCGTCGGTGGTGGCCAGGCCCCAGCCGGCCTCCGGGTCGCGGATCGCCACCGGCACCAGGTCGCCCTGGAGCTTGCCGTTGGCGTACGCCTTGGCGGTCTTCTGCTGCGAGGCGAGCGCGAACGCGTCGGTGCGCTCCTTGGTGATGTGCGGGACCCGGTCGTGCAGGTTCTCCGCTGTCGCGCCCATGACGAGCGCGGACGGGTCGACAAGCTTCTCCGCGATGATCCGCGGGTTGGGGTCGACGCCCTCGCCCATCGGGTGGCGGCCCATGTGCTCGACGCCGCCGGCGATGGCCACGTCGTAGGCGCCCATGGCGATGCCGCTGGCCACGGTGGTGACGGCGGTCATCGCGCCGGCGCACATGCGGTCGATGGCGAAGCCGGGCACCGTCTTGGGCAGGCCGGCCAGCAGGGCGGCGGTGCGGCCGATGGTCAGGCCCTGGTCGCCGATCTGGGTGGTGGCCGCGATGGCGACCTCCTCCACCTTCTCCGGCGGCAGCTGCGGGTTGCGCCGCATCAGCTCGCGGATGCAGCGGATCACCAGGTCGTCGGCGCGGGTGTTGGCGTACATGCCACCCGCCTTGCCGAACGGGGTGCGGACGCCGTCGACGAAGACGACATCCCGAACTTCACGGGGCACTGAGAGCCTCCCTAGCCGGCACTGGCGTTTCCCCGGATGCTACTCGTCAGTAACCAACGCCGACACCACCCCCCGTGTGGCCAACCCCACACCAGGAGGGCGGGGTCAGGACACGGGGAGGTGGAGCGCTCGGGTCAGGGCGGGCAGGAGGAGGCCCAGCTGCCACTCCCGCGCGCCGAAGGTGCGCAGCGTCTCCGCGACCGTGTCGTCGGTGATCTCCTCGGGCGGCTGCCAGGCCAGGCGGCGGATGTAGTCGGGGGCGATCAGGTTCTCCGCGGGGAGGTGGTGGGCGGCGGCGGTGCCGACGACCACCTCGCGGCAGCGGGCCAGCCGGCCGGCGGCCACCGGGTCCCGCTCCGCCCACCGGTGCGGCGGGGGCGGCCCCTCGACCACCGGCGTCACCGGCAGGGCGTCGTCCGGCAGTTCGCGTGCCTCGTCCAGGGCCGCCAACCAGGTACGCGCCAGCCGGCGCACCGAACGGCCACCGAAACCGGGAAGGGTGAGCAGGGTCTTCTCGTCCTTCGGGTCCAGCTCGGCGGCGGCCACGATGGCCGAGTCCGGCAGCACCCGCCCCGGGGCGGCGTCCCGCCGCGCGGCGATCTGGTCCCGCGCGTACCACAGCGAACGGACCCGGGCCTGCGCCCGCGCGCCGCGGACCCGGTGGATGCCCGACGTGCGGCGCCACGGCTCGGCGCGCACCCGGGGCGGACGGGCGCCGTTGCGCACCAGCGCGGCGAACTCCTCCGCCGCCCACGCCGACTTGCCCTGCTTGTCCAGCTCCTCGTCGAGGGCGTCGCGCAGGTCCACCAGCAGCTCCACGTCCAGCGCCGCGTACGTCAGCCAGGACTCCGGCAGCGGCCGGCTCGACCAGTCCGCCGCCGAGTGGTGCTTCTCCAGGCTGTAGCCGAGCAGCTGCTCGGTCAGCGCGGCCAGGCCCACCCGCTCGAAACCGGCCAGCCGGGCGGCCAGCTCGGTGTCGAACAGCCGGCGCGGGCGCAGCCCCAGCTCAGCCAGGCAGGCGAGATCCTGGCTGGCGGCGTGCAGCACCCACTCGGCCTCGGCGATCGCCTCGTCGAGGGCCGAGAGGTCGGGCAACGGCAGCGGGTCGATCAGCGCCGTGCCGGAGCCCTCCCGGCGCAGCTGCACGAGGTAGGCGCGCTGGCTGTAGCGGTAGCCCGAGGCGCGCTCGGCGTCCAGGGCCACGGGGCCGGTGCCGGCCGAGAAACGCGCCACGACCTCGTCGAGCGCGCTCGGAGCGGCCACCGGCGCGGGCGTGCCCTCGCGCGGGGCGGTCAGCGGGACAGGGCCGCCCACGGTGGGTTCGGTCCCCGCGTCCGCCGGCTCCGGCGTGGCCGACGACGGATGCGGTGAGGCCTCTTCCGTGCGGCTTTCGGCGGCCCGACGGCGCAGGGGTGGTTCGTCGGTCACCTGACAACCCTAGTGCGCCGGGCGATCCGGTGTGCGCAGCCGGTCGGGCGCGTGTCGGCGGGATGTCCGGGAGATGGCGTGACAGGGTCGGGTTGCGCCGGGATGGCAGGGTCGGACATCGGGGAAGACAAACCCCGTTCACGCAGGTACGGTCCATCGAGCCGCGGACTCGAAGGCTGTCGGCGCGCGTCGGTGGGGCGGTCACGGGGGAGGACAAGGCGATCATGACGGGCTCTTACGGGGCCGGTGACGGCGTGCCCGGGCAGGGCGGCGACGAGACGGCCGACCAGGCGCGGGCCGGGGGCGACCGGCCGGGGCCCCTGCCGCCGCGCATCGTCCCCCCGACCGGCCACGCCGCGGTCCCCGGCCAGCCGGCCGGCTACCCGGCCGCGCCGACCCCGAACCCGGCCGCCGGTTTCTCGCCCGGCGCGGGCCACGGGTCCGCACCCGGCTTCGGCGCCGCGCCCGCCGCACCCGGCGGTGCCCCGAGCGCCGACCCGTCGGCCGCCCGGGCCACCTGGTCGGGTGCGCCGAACGGCGGCCAGTGGGGCGGCCCGGCCGCGCCCGCCCCGCGCACCCCCGGCGGCTGGACACCCGGGCAGCCGGGCACCGCACCGGGGCAGCCGGCCGCCCCCGGACAGTTCGCCGGCCAGGCCGGCGCCGCCGCCCACGCGGCCCCGCCCGCCTCGCCCACCGCCACGCCGGCCGCGGGCCCGGGCCAGCCCGGCTCCACCTACCCGACCCAGCCCACCCCCGGCGCGGCCTACCCGGCACCGGGGTCCGGCGCGTCCTTTCCGGGTCAGCCGACCTCCGGGCCGGCCTTCCCGGGCCAGCCGACCTCCGGCCCGTCGTTCCCCGGCCAGCCGACCTCCGGCCCGGCCTACCCGGGCCAGCCCACGTCCGGCCCGGCCTTCCCGGGCCAGCCGGGCGGCGGCCAGCCCGAGAGGGCCGGGCGGGGGCGCCGGCTCCCGGTGGTGGCGCTCGTCCTGGCCGGGGTCCTGGCCCTGGTGGCGGGTGTGCAGGCGTACCAGATCCACCGGCTCGACGACCGGCTCGCCGCCACCGACCGGCGGCTGGCCGAGGCGCAGGGCGCCGACGCCGGCCGGCTCGACGGCCTGGAGGAGCGGGCGGGGGTCCTGGAGAAGCAGGCCGGGGCCGCGTTCAACCCGGAGGCCGTGGCGAGCGCGGTGCTGCCCAGCGTGTTCCGGGTCCGGGCCGGCCAGTTCACCGGCACGGCCTTCGCCATCGGCAAGGCGCCCGCCGGCGGCGGCACCACGCTGCTCACCAACTTCCACGTGGTGGAGTCGGTCTTCGCCGCCGGCGACCGCAAGGTCTTCCTGGAGCGCACCGACCAGCGGTTCGAGGCGACGATCGTCGAGGTCGACAAGGACAAGGACCTCGCCCACCTGCGCACCAGCGCGAAGTTCACCGGCCTGGTCGCGGCGCGTACGCCGGTCAAGTCCGGTCAGCAGATCGTGGTGGTCGGCGCGCCGCTCGGCCTCCAGGACAGCGTCACCACGGGCGTGGTGAGCGCGTTCCGCAAGGACGAGGGCGGCTCCGGCCCGGTGATCCAGTTCGACGCGCCGATCAATCCCGGCAACTCCGGTGGGCCGGTGATCAACGGCGCCAAGGAGGTCGTCGGGATCGCCACGGCCAAGGCCCGGGACGCCGAGGGCATCGGCCTCGCGGTGCCGATCAAGACCGCGTGCGACCGGTTCAAGCTCTGCTGACCGGCGCGCCCGCCGGTGACCCCATCCCGGCGCCGTCGCGGCGTAGGCCCGGCCACGCCGACCGCAGACCCCGGCCCTGACGGGCCACCCCGCGGGGGACCAGCAAACCTGGAGGAAGAGACATGTCCCAGCCACCGACCGGAGCGGGCGGCTACCCGCCCCAGCCGCCGGGGGGCACGGTGTACGGCGGCTCGTACGGCAGCCCGCCCGCGCCCGAGCAGTACGGGCCGGCCCAGCCCGAGCCCCCGCAGTACCGGGCGCCCCAGCCCGACCCGACCCTGCCCCAGCCCACAGCGCCGGTCCCCGGGCAGTACGCGCCGGGCGCCGCCCCGGTCCCGCCGCCGGGCGCCCCGGGTTCCGCGCCCGGCTACCCGCAGCCCATGTCGGCCCCGCCAACCTCCGGCGCCGGCTCCGCGCCCGGTTACCCGCAGCCCATGTCGGCGCCGCCCACGTCGGTCCCACCGGCCTCCGCGCCGGGCTACCCGATGTCGGCACCGCCGGTCTCCGCGCCGGGCTACCCGATGTCGGCCCCGCCCGGCCCGGTGCCGCCCTACGGCGCGCCCGCGGCGGGCGGCGGCAAGGGGCGGGCCGCCCTCATCCTGGGCATCGTCGCCGGGCTGCTGCTGGTCCTGGGCGGCGTGATGACCGGCCTCTACGTGACCACCAACGGCAAGCTGCACAAGGCCGAGCAGCAGGTCAGCCAGCGGGACGGCACGATCACCGCGAACCGGCAGGAGATCGACAAGCTCAAGGGCGACCTCCAGTCGGTCCGCGACAAGCTCGCCGACACCCAGCAGGACCTGACCGGCACCAAGAACGACCGGGACGAGCAGGCCCGGCAGAAGAAGGTCATCGCGAGCTGCCTGGACAAGCTGACCACGGCCATCGCGGCGGCGTCCCGGGGCGACAAGGCGGCCTTCGACGCGGCCAACAAGGGCCTCGACAAGGTCTGCGACGAGGCCGAGAACTACCTCTGATCCGGCTCCGCACGGGCCGTTCCGGGACCTCCCGGGGCGGCCCGTCGCCGTGTCGGCCGGTGACGACCGCCGTGGCGGCGACCGGCGGGTGCGGGACCGGTCAGGCGGCGCCGGCGGGGCGGCGGGTCGGCAGCGCGGTCACGCCGGGTGGGGGCAGGCCGGCCGTCGAGGCCAGCAGCGTGCACCAGCCGAGCAGGTGCGGGGCCAGATCGGCGCCGAGCGGCGTCCAGGAGGCGCGGATCTCGATGTCGCCCGCGGCGGGCGGCCCGGCCAGCTCGCCGAACCGGGTGGAGAGCGTCTGGGTGACGGTGCCGCCGATGGCCCGGTAGCGGGCCTCCTGCGCGTCGAGCGCGTCGGTCAGCCACGTCCAGCCCACCCCGGGCAGCAGCGGGTCGCTGGCCAGGTCGACCTCCAGCTCCGCGGTCACGTAGGTGACCAGCCGCAGGGTGCCCTGCCACGCCTCGTGCCCGGCCGGGTCGTGCAGCAGGATGAGCCGGCCGGTGGCCACCTCGTCGCCGTCGCGGAGCACCCCGGCGGAGAGCGCGAACGCGTAGGGCGCCAGGCGCTGCGGGGCGCCGACCTCCTCCAGCACGATCTCCGGGCGGCAGGTCACCGATCGCAACCCCGCGACCGCGCGGGCGAACGTTTCCGGGAGCGCGATCGGGGGGGCCATGACGGCAGCCTATGCCGCCGCCCGCCCCGTCGCGTGACGGCGCGCCGGGCGGACGGTCACGATCTTGGGCGCCGGGGCCGCGGCGGACACCGGAGGGTGGCCGGTCACAAAAGGTGACGGTGGCGGCGGGGGTCGCCCGGGCGCGTGGCACGATTGCCGCGATGACCACCGAAGCCACGGGCACTGCCGCCCGAGACGGAGAACCCCGCCGCGGCGGGCCGGCCGACTCGCCCTTCGTCCGCGCCTGCCGGCGCGAGCCGGGCCCGCACACCCCGGTCTGGTTCATGCGCCAGGCCGGCCGGTCGCTGCCGGAGTACCGGGAGATCCGGGCCAACGTGCCGATGCTGGAGTCGTGCCGCCGCCCGGAACTGGTCACCGAGATCACCCTCCAGCCGGTCCGCCGGCACGGGGTCGACGCGGCCATCCTGTTCAGCGACATCGTGGTGCCGGTGGCCGCCGCCGGGATCGACCTGGACATCGTGCCCGGCACCGGCCCGGTGGTGGCCGAGCCGGTCCGCACCGCCGCCGACGTCGAGCGGATCAACCCGATCGGCCGGGACGACGTGTCCTACGTGGACGAGGCCGTCCGGCTGCTCGTCGCCGAGCTGGGCGACACCCCGCTCATCGGCTTCGCGGGCGCGCCGTTCACCCTGGCCAGCTACCTCGTCGAGGGCGGCCCGTCGCGCACCCACGCCAAGACCAAGGCGCTCATGTACGGCGACCCGGAGCTGTGGCACGCGCTCTGCGCGCGGCTCGCCGAGGTGACGCTGGCGTTCCTGCGGGTGCAGGTCGACGCCGGGGTCTCCGCGGTGCAGCTCTTCGACTCCTGGGCCGGGGCGCTCTCCGAGGCGGACTACCGCCGCTACGTGCTGCCGCACTCGGCCCACGTGCTCGCCGGCCTGGCCGGCGCCGGCGTCCCCCGGATCCACTTCGGGGTGGGCACCGCGGAGCTGCTCGGCGCGATGGGCGAGGCCGGCGCCGACGTGGTCGGCGTGGACTGGCGTACGCCGCTGGACGTCGCGACCCGCCGGATCGGCCCGGACAAGGCCGTGCAGGGCAACCTCGACCCGGCCGTGCTGCTCGCCCCCTGGCCGGTGGTGGAGGCCGCGGTGCGCCGGATCCTCGGCGAGGGCCGCGCCGCCCCGGGCCACGTGTTCAACCTCGGTCACGGCGTGCTGCCGGAGACCGACCCCGAGGTGCTGACCCGGGTGGTCGCGCTGGTGCACGAGCTGTCCGCGCGGCCGGCCGCGTAAGGGAGGGACGACCATGGCGCGACCGTGGCGGGTGGCGATCGTCGGTGGCGGGATCACCGGGCTGGCCGCCGCCGTCCGGTTGCGCGACCGCGCCCCCACCGGCACCGAGATCACCGTGTACGAGCAGTCCGGCCGCCTCGGCGGCAAGCTGCGCACCGGTGAGCTGGCCGGCGGCCCGGTCGAGTTCGGCGCCGAGTCGTTCCTCATGCGTGACCCGGCCGGCGGGGAGTCGGCCGCGGTGAGCCTGATCCGCCGGCTCGGCCTGGCCGGGTCGATCGTGCACCCCACCGTCGGGCAGGCCGCCCTGGTGGTCGACGGCGGGCTGCGCCCGGTCCCGGGCGGCACCCTGGTGGGCGTACCCGGGGATCTGGACAAGGTGGCGGCGGTGGCGCGGCCGGCCGCGGCGGCCGACCGGGACGGCGGCGCGCCGCTGCTCCCGGCGGACGCCGACGTGTCGGTCGGCGCGCTGGTGCGCGACCGGCTCGGCGACGAGGTGGTGGACCGGCTGGTCGACCCGATGCTCGGCGGCGTCTACGCGGGCCGGGCCGACGACCTGTCGCTGGTCACCACCATGCCGGCGCTGGCCCGGGCGGCCCGCGTCGAGCACACCCTGGTCGGTGCGGTCCGCGCCGCGCAGGCCGCCGCACCCCGCGCCCCGGGCGCACCGGTCTTCGGCACCCTGGCCGGCGGGCTGAGCACCCTGGTCGAGGCGGCGGCGCGGGAGAGCGGGGCGACGATCCGCCGGGACGCCGCAGTGCGCGAGCTGCGTCCCACCCCGACCGGCTGGCGCCTCACCGTCGGTCCCACCCGGGATCCGGACGACGGCTCCAGGTCGCGGCGCGGCGGCAGACGCGCCGAGCTGGAGTCGTCGCAAGTCGAGGCCGACGCCGTGCTGCTCGCCGTGCCGGCGCGCCCGGCCGCCCGGCTGCTCGCCGGCCCGGCCCCGGAGGTCGCGACGGCCGTCGGCGGGCTGGACTACGCCAGCGTCGCGCTGGTCACCATGGCCCTGCCCGAGCCGGAGTTGCCGGAGCTGTCCGGCTTCCTGGTGCCGGCCACCGAGGGGCTGCTGATCAAGGCGTCCACGTTCTTCACCACCAAGTGGGGTCACCTGCGCCGGCCCGACGGGCTCGCCCTGGTCCGCGCCTCGGTCGGCCGGTACGGCGACGAGACCTCGCTCCAGCTCACCGACGACGACCTGGTCGCCACCGTGCACCGGGAGCTGTCGAAGGTGCTCGGCACGCCGCTGCCGACCCCCGTGGCCCGGCACGTGCAGCGGTGGGGTGGCGCCCTGCCGCAGTACACGCCGGGGCACCTCGGCCGGGTGGCGGCGGCCCGGACGGCGCTGCGCGCCGCCCACCCGACGCTGGCCCTGGCCGGGGCCGGCTACGACGGCGTCGGCATCCCGGTCTGCGTCCGCTCCGGCGAGACGGCGGCCGAAGAGATCATCACTGCACTGGGAGGATCGGCAGCATGACGGAGCAGACCAACGCGGCCCGGCTGCGGGAGCTCAACGAGACCATCCGCTACACCATGTGGTCCGTCTACCGGGCCACCAGCCCCCTCCCGTCGCTGCGCGAGAACGTCGTCGCCGAGGTCGAGTCGCTCTTCGAGGAGCTGGCCGGCAAGGACGTCACCATCCGCGGCACGTACGACGTGGCCGGCCTGCGCGCCGACGCGGACCTGATGATCTGGTGGCACTCGTCCTCCAGCGACGCGCTCCAGGACGCGTACCTGCGGTTCCGGCGCACCACCCTGGGCCGGGCGCTGACCCCGGTCTGGTCGCAGATGGCGCTGCACCGGCCGGCCGAGTTCAACAAGAGCCACATCCCGGCGTTCCTGGCCGACGAGGAGCCGCGCGCCTACCTCTGCGTCTACCCGTTCGTCCGGTCGTACGAGTGGTACCTGCTGCCCGACGCCGAGCGGCGGGAGCTGCTGGCCGAGCACGGCAAGATGGCGCGCGGCTACCCCGACGTGCGGGCCAACACGGTGGCCTCGTTCGCGCTGGGCGACTACGAGTGGATGCTCGCCTTCGAGGCCGACGAGCTGCACCGGATCGTCGACCTCATGCGGGACCTGCGGGCCTCCCGGGCCCGCCGGCACGTGCGCGAGGAGATCCCGTTCTACACGGGCCGCCGCCGCTCGATCGCCGACTTCGTCACCTGCCTGGTCTGAGCCGCGCCCGGCCGGGGTCGCGTACGCGACCCCGGCCGGACGGCGGTCAGGCGACAGTCGTGCAGGAGAGGATCCCGGGCGCCGGGTTGCTCCCGCTCCACGAGCCGACGAAACCGAACGTGGTGCTCGCCCCGGCGGCGAGGGTGCCGTTGTAGGCCACGTTGCGTGCGGTGACAAGCGTTCCGCTGGTGCTCACCGTGGCGTTCCACGCCGAGCTGACCTGCTGGCCGTTGGCGTAGTTCCAGCTCACCGACCAGCCGCGGACCGGCGACCCGCCGTTGGTCACCTGCACCTCGGCCTGGAAGCCGCCGCCCCACTGCCCGGTGATCCGGTACGTCGCCGTGCACGCCCCGGCCGGGTTCGGCGTCGTCGGAGGCGGCGTGGTCGGCGGCGTGGTGGTCGGGGGCGGCGTGGTGGGCGGGGTGGTGGTCGGCGGCGGCGTGGTGGGCGGCGTGGTCGAGCCGCCGCCGAAGTCCACGTCGCTGCACAGGTAGTACGACTGGTCCAGGTGGCTGGCCTGCCAGATGGTGTAGACGACGTGCCGGCCGGTGCGGCCCGGCGCGTTCGCCGGCACCTGGATCGACACGCCCTGCGACTCGGGCGTCCACTGGCTGGCCGGGGTGTTGCCGATCTGGCCGACCAGCTCCAGGTCGCTCCAGCGCAGCGGCGTGGTCAGCGCGTTGTAGCCCTGCTTCGACACGTACACCCGGATGTAGTCGGCGCCGTGGCTGGCCTGGTCGTACAGCTTGATCCGGAAGTTGCTGGTCACCGGCGCGGTCTTCCAGGCGCCGACCGCGTCGAGGGCGTTGTAGCGCCCGCTGGCGGTGTGCCCGGCGCTGCACAGCTGGCCGTCCGGGATGGCCGCCTGGTGGTTGCCGGCGACGCCCTCCCGGAACAGGCCGTTCCAGTTCCACATGGCGTTCGGGTCGGCCTGCCAGGCTTGCCAGCACATCGGGTCCTGGGTGGCCATCGCCGGGTTCTGGAAGTCGCCGCCCCAGCGCTGCCAGCAGCCGTAGTTGCGCGACGCCGGGTCGACCACCGACCCGTGCGCCGAGGCCGGGCCGGACAGCGCGGTGGTGAGCAGCGCCGCGACGACCGCGCAGACGCTGAGGATCGCCGCCACGAGCGGGGCGCGGCGGCGGTGCGGAGTGGACATGGAAGCCTCCGGGGTGGGGATGTCGGTGTACGACGCCCGGACGGTGCGGGAGTTGCCCCCTCCCGCGGCTCGTGTGGCGGCTCCGCCTGGCACGCTGCCACAGGAAAGCGGTATCCGTCAATGTCTGCTCAGGCGGCGGGGCGGCCCTCCCGCCGCATCGGGGTGTGCGGGATCCCGTCCTCGACGTAGCCGGGGCCGCTGACCGCGAAGCCGTGGCCGGCGTAGAAGTCGACCAGGTGGGTCTGCGCCTCCAGCACGCATGGGCCGTCGCCCACCACGGCGAGGGCCTCCCGCATCAGCGCGCCGGCCAGGCCCGCGCCGCGGGCCGCCGGCGCCACCACGACCCGGCCGATCCGCGCGGTGCCGTCCGGGTCGGCCAGGATTCGCAGGTACGCCACCACGTCGCCGTCCCGGGTCAGCCAGAGGTGCCGGGTGCCGGGTTCGACGTCCCGGCCGTCCAGCTCCGGGTACGGGCAGGACTGTTCGACGACGAACACGTCGATGCGCAGCCGGAGCAGGTCGTGGAAGGTGCGCGCGTCCAGCTCGGCGAAGCTGGCCAGGTGGGACTCGACAGGCATCCCGCGATGGTAGGCCCGCCGCTTGAGGCCCTCAGGCGGGGCGGGCGCCGACCGCGTCGCGGACCTCGGCACCCTGGGCGCCCTCGACGGCGCGGGCGCAGTGGGCGCAGCAGAAGAACCGGCCGGAGACCTCGACGCCGTGCCCGACGATCTTCGTCTGGCAGTGCTCGCAGATCGGCGCCATCTTCTGGATGGCGCACTCGAAGGAGTCGAAGGTGTGCGTGGCCCCGTTGACCGTGCGCACCTCGAACGCCATCCAGTAGTCGTTGCCGCAGACCTCACAGGTAGCCATACGAAACCCCCCGAAAACGGACCCGTCATCCCAGGGTCGGTCAGCGGACACACCCCGGCAACCGAAACCGGCGAACCTGATCCGGCTCGACGGCGAGTCGCCTCCGGCGTGTCGCGCGTTAGACCCGGTGACCGCCTCGAACCTCGGAGGAACCCCTTGATCAAGCGCAACAAGCTTTTCGGCAACCAGACCCGGGTCACCTTCTGCCTGCCCCGGGACACCCCGCCCGGCACGGTCAGCGTGGTCGGCTGCTTCAACGACTGGCAGCCCGGCCGGCACGAACTGGTCGCCCGCCGCGACGGCACCCGGACGGTGACCGTGCGGCTCGGCCCGGGGGAGCACCGCTTTCGCTACCTCGCCACCGGCGGCGTCTGGCTGGACGACGAGGCCGCCGACGCGGTCGACGAGCAGGGCAGCCGCCTGCTGCTCTGACCGGCCGGCGGCGTCCCTCCGTCAGCCCCTGGGCCGGCGGCCGAGTGCCGTCAGCCCTGTCGCGGCTCCAGCCGGACCGAGATCGAGTTCACGCAGTGCCGGGTGTCCTTCGGGGTGAAGCCCTCGCCCTCGAAGACGTGGCCCAGGTGGCTGTCGCAACGGGCGCAGCGGATCTCCACCCGCCGCATCCCGAGCGTGTTGTCGGGGATCTCCTTGACCGCGCCCGGGATGGCGTCGTCGAAGCTCGGCCACCCGCAGTGCGAGTCGAACTTGTCCTCGCTGCGGAACAGCTCCGCCCCGCAGGCCCGGCAGTGGTAGACGCCGGGGGTCTTGGTGTCGACGTACTCGCCGGTCCAGGGGCGTTCGGTGCCGGCCTCGCGGAGCACCCGGAACTCCTCCGGGCTCAGCCGGACCCGCCACTCGTCCTCGGTGCGGGGCAGTTCATTGTCGGTAAGACTCACCGGTCAACGGTACGTCGGCCGTCGGTGGCATCGCATAGGGTCGCCCAATGGCTGGCAGCAAGGCCGCAGTCGAGGAGATCGAGGTCGCCGGGCATACCGTCCGGCTGAGCAGCCCCGACCGGGTGATCTTCCCGCAGCGCGGCTTCACCAAGGCGGACGTCTTCCACTACTACCTGTCGGTGGGCGAGGGGATCATGCGGGCCCTGCGCGACCGGCCCACCACCCTCCAGCGCTTCCCCGAGGGCATCGAGGGGGAGGCGTTCTTCCAGAAGCGGGTGCCCGCCCGGGGCGTACCCCCGTGGGTGACGACCGCGGAGATCAGCTTCCCCAGCGGCCGGAAGGCCGCCGAGCTGTGCCCCGCCGACCTGGCGCACGTGGCCTGGGCCGCCCAGATGGGCACTGTGGTCTTCCACCCGTGGCCGGTGCGCGCCGCCGACGTCGACCGCCCCGACGAGCTGCGCATCGACCTCGACCCGCAGCCGGGCACCGACTTCACCCACGCGGTCACCGCCGCCGGTGAGCTGCGCGGGCTCCTGGGCGAGCTGGGTGTGACCGGCTGGCCGAAGACCTCCGGCGGCCGGGGCCTGCACGTCTACCTGCGCATCCAGCCGCGCTGGACGTTCGTCGAGGTGCGCCGGGCCACCATCGCCCTGGCCCGGGAGCTGGAACGGCGCCGCCCCGAACTGGTCACCACCGCCTGGTGGAAGGAGGAGCGGGGCAGCCGGGTCTTCGTCGACTTCAACCAGATGGCCCGCGACCGCACCATCGCCTGCGCCTACTCGCTGCGGGCCAACGGGCGGGCCACCGTGTCCACCCCCGTCGACTGGGACGAGCTGACCGAGGTCGACCCGGACGACTTCCACCTGGGCAGCGTGCCGGCCCGGTTCGCGGAGCGGGGCGACCCGCACGCCGGCATCGACGACGCCCCGTGGGACATCACCCCGCTGCTGGAGTGGGCCGAGCGGGACGCCGCGGCCGGTCAGGGCGACATGCCCTACCCGCCGGAATACCCGAAGATGCCCGGCGAGCCCAAGCGGGTGCAGCCCTCCAAGGACCGCGACCGGACCAGGTAAAACACCGCCCCAAAGGGCGGGAGCCGGGGTAGCTTAACCGCGACTCGCCGGATAATCTACCCGGCCATGTCCCCTGAGATCAGCGACCTTGCTGCCTCCTTCCGTCGGCACCTGCGGGCCGCCGGGAAGGCTGACCGAACCCTGACCCTCTACGGCCAGTCGATCCGGTTTTTCTGTGACTGGCTGGCGGCTCAGGGCCGCCCCACCACCCTTGACCAACTCCACCGGCACGCGGTGTCCGCGTGGCTGGCTGACCTGTCGGAGCGGGTGGACGTCGAGACGGTGCGGACCCGGCTACGCGGAATGCGCCGGTTTGCGCGGTGGCTGGTGGCTGAGGGGGAGCTAGACAAGGCTCCGACGGAGGGTGTGGAGATGCCCGCCCGGCTTGATAAGCCGGTGCGCGTCTTGACCGATGAGGAATTGATCCGGCTACTCAAACAATGCGCCGTGGCGCGTGGTCGTGCTGGCGTCTTTGACCGACGCATTTTCGACGGCCGACGCGATGAGGTCATCATTCGTCTGCTGACCGATTGCGGCCTGCGGGTTTCTGAGTTGGTGTCGCTGACCGTCGCTGACTCCCTCAACTTGGATCAGGAGTTGCTTTACGTAACGGGCAAGGGGAGCCGTCCCCGGATCGTTCCCTACGGGGCCCGGACGGGCCAGGCGATCGATCGCTACCTGCGGGTCCGTTCAGCCCACCCGTACGCGGGCCGTGGTGACAAGTTGCTGTTGGGGGAGCGGGGGCCGCTATCGGCTGACGGGGTGCGTTGGCGGCTGGAGCTTTTGGGCAGGGCCGCTCAGGTGCCGGACCTGCACCCGCATGCCTTCCGCCACACGTTCGCCCATCGCTGGCTCGCCAACGGCGGCCAGGAGCGCGACCTGATGCAGCTCGCGGGCTGGCGCTCGGACGCGATGCTGTCTGTGTACGCCCGGTCTACTGCGGTAGCCCGGGCTCAGGACTCGCACCGTAGGTTGGCCCTAGGCGATCTCATTTAGCGGCCTGAGAGGGCCGCACAGCGGCTAACGGCCCCGGCTAGTTGTCCCCGTGAGGGTCAGCCTGCCGGGTTCCTCCTGCCAAAAGTCACGGGCTGTGTCCGCAAGCGGGTACGAACAGTGACGGCCGCGGGGGTGCCCTGTTCGCGATCATAGGATTACCGAGTAACGCGGACGGCTAGCTGCCCTGTTGGTGATGGCAGAATATCCGAGCGGGTGTTACAGCGCCTGACAGAATTACCGGCGGCCCCGGTCGGGGCTGATTATCGCGTTTAAACGGTCGGGGTTGAACTCTGCCCAAAGGAAGGAAGCTGGGTATGACCCGTAAGCTTATTGCCCTGCTGGCGCGGCTGGTGATCGCCGTTGAAGAGGGTAATGCTTTGAAGCGCATTGAAATGCGCCGGGGGGGGGGGGGGGCGCTCTGCCGGATGACGGCCGGGGCCGTCGCAACTGGGAAAGCTAAGGGCGGAAGGACGGTAGGACGTATGGCGTATTCGCAAGAACGGAGCCAGCAGGCGGCTACTTATCTCGATTGGCAGAGGGCCCTACTTGAGGAACCGTTGCCGTGCGACGGCCAGGCGGCGGAGGTTGCCCGGCGGTATCACGTAGCGACCGAAGAGACCTGGGCGAACTTCAAACTTTTCATCATGCGGTTTTCGCTTCACGGAACGTGGGGTGCCGGTATCCGCCCGACGTACGGCCGGGTAGCTGACGCTATGGGTGTGAGTACGCGGACCGCTCAGGATCTCATCACGGCGGCGCGTGAGCTTGGGTGGCTGGTGCGGGTTGGTAACGCTGGTTCCCGGGGTGGAGCTGGCGGCGGGGGCACCGCTGCGACGTGGCGTGTAAACGACCCGTACGCCATGGCGAACGACGAGCCGGCGGCTGTTCCCGCCGGGGTCGGCAGCGTTGATCCTTGGCTGAGCTAGCTTGACCCGTTAAGCAGAGAGTAAGCCGCGGCGTCGCTGTCTGTGACCGACTTGCGGAGTACCTATATCTGTCTCTGTTCCTGTGACTGTCCCTATGACTGTCACTGTCTCTGTGACTGTCATTGTCACTGTCGTTTGCCGGGCGTAGTTCAGACGGAGCCTCGGACTAACACCTTCCCTACGTTGAACTACGGGAAGGTTTATACCCACCAAGGGGAAAGGGCAACCCTTGAAGGTTGCCCTACTCACAACCCCCTACAACTCAACCGCAAAGGCCGAACAGAGTATGTGTTTCGCGTTGATCTTGGAGGTAACCACTGTCTTTCTCAACCTGCACTCGCTGCAAGCGGCTTATCCCAATGGGCACCGGGTCACGGTGCCAGGGTTGCAAGCCTCAACCGTTCGCAAAGGCACAACGGCCGTACGCGAACAACCGAAGCCATCCGCCGGAGTGGTACAGCACCAGGGCTAAGCGTATGAAGTCAGCTTTCCTGGCTGACAACCCGAGGTGCCATGAGTGCGGCGCACCAGCGACCCACGTTGACCACGCTATCCCGGTGAGTGTCCGCCCTGATCTGTTGATGAACGTAGGCAACTGGCGTCCGCACTGTGGGCCCTGCTCTGCACGGCAAGGGGCGAGGATCGCTAACAGCCGGCGCTACGGCAGCAAGCCTCCGGGCCCACGGCCCAATCCATACGGACCCACCATTCACTAGAGGGCCCATCTAAGGGCCCTGAGTGCCACACAGCCGCTCTAACGGTTCAAGTGGCTGTGGGGGCCCTCTGAAACTTTCTGGCCCTCTCCTTGATTCCCCCGTTCCTAGGGGGATTTGCACGCGCATAACGCTTGTCTACACGGCCGGCATGTCCGGCCTCTTTCTATGCCCTGAGCAGCGCAAACGAAGGCACGCCCGTAACGACGCGTATAGCACGCGCCTAACGCATTGAGAGGGGAGACGCTGTGAAGTGCTCTTGTGGTCGGGCCCTGGCCCGTACCCATCGTGGGAATAGCAAGGCTACGTGTGGTCGTGAGGAATGCGAGCGGAGGCGACGGGCCGACCGGCAAGCCGCCTACCGGGCGAGGAAAGCCGGGAGGGTTCCTGTCCGCCACAGTAGGGCTGGTGTAGCCGGGGACCAGGCGGAAGCGCCGGAGTGGACTACGGACCCCAACGACCTTTCTGACCTTCCGTACCGGGCCCCGTGGGGCCAGGTTTACGACAGCTATCTAGACGCCTGGCTCGATGCGTGGGAGCTGCACACGGACCAGGACGAGACGCGCCGGGAGTGGCGACGGCTGCTGGACGAGGTGGGCCGGTGAGCCGTAAGGCGTACCGCTGGTGCAGCACTCACCAGGTAGGGCACCCGCTAGACGCTGAGGTGTGCCCGGAGTGGCTGGACGCTTTGCGGACCCGTGAGGCTGTGGTGAGGCAGCGTCGGCATGAATGGCAGCGGTCCCGGAACCGCAACCAGCGGTACCGGAATTGCCTGGTGTGTTCCCGTCGGTTCGACGGCGGCACCCCTAAGCGGGGCCGCCCGGTTGAGCTTTGTTCTGCCGCTTGTCGGGAAATCCGGGAGACGGATAACCAGCGGGCCCGACGGGCGGGTGCCCCTGTTCAGCGTCGCCGGGCTAAGACGGGTTTGTGGACCCGAGGTGTCTTGCGGGCCACCCCGGAATTGCTGGACTTCCTGGCAGCTTTCCCGGATGGCTGGTCGCATGAGGGCCCGCGCTTGACGGATTAAAACGTGATAGGTGGTGTGAGAGCCACTGTTTGGGCAAACAGCATGAGGGGCCCCCGGCTACGGCTGGGGGCCCTTTTCGTGTTCCTGGGGAAGGGGGAGAACTAGTGGAGAAGCTTGTTACCGCGTTCCGGGAGCTGGACGCGGCGGAACTTGACTGTATGGCGGATGTGTTCTATCGGCTGGCTGAGACGGCGCTTGACGCCGGTAAGTCGAATTGGGCCGAGGTGTACGCGCTGATTGCGGTTGCCGCTGTTGACGCTCTGGCTGTGTAGTGACCACCGGAGCGCATGAGTGCCACGAATGCGGCCAGCCTGTAGACGCTACCGATAGGGCTCTGCGCCGATTCCGTCAGCTAATCGTTGGCGGCGCTCAGACGATCGGGATTACCCGCGAGGATGCGTTGCTGATCCTCGCCGTGGTTGACTGCGGAAAGTAGTCCGCACTAACAACTGAATAGCTTTCCAACTTACGCCGTCCCGGTCGGGACGGCTTTTTTCGTGCCTACAGATAGGAGCAAATACGTATGGCAAAGGTTGACACCCCCGAGCAGCGCGCCAACTTGCTGCGCAACCTGGCGGCGATTGCCGAGAATCCGCGACTGGCTGAGGAGTCGCGGAACCGGGCTATTGATTCGCTGCTGCCCGAGGACGCGCGCCACGCGACGGGGCAGACGGATGCTCCAGCAGAGGTTCGGGACGCTGCCGCAATTGAGGCTGAGCACCGGGCCCTGAACGCTGAGGCGGCCCGCCTGGCGTCGAGCCGCAAGCGGGACGATGAGATGGAGTGGCGTGCGCTGCTCCCGTCGCTGCGGGAGATGCGGGCGACCCTCGTTGAGTCGTCCCTGACTGACGGCGGTTACACCGTCCCCCAGCGGGTTAGCGGTTCGTGGGTTGACAAGCTGCGAGCCAGCTCGACGTTCTTGCGTGGCAGCGTCCAGGTGGTGCCGTTCGACAGCGCCACTTTCCGGCTGCCTCAGCTCAAGGCCACTAACGCCCCGGGCGTCGTGGCTGAGAACACCGCCATTCCGAAGGGCGATACGGACTGGGCTGGGCTCGACTTTGCGGCGGTCAAGTTTGGCGACATTCAGGAGGCTTCTAATGAGATTCTGATGGACTCCGCGCTTGACCTCCGCCGCATCTTGGCGGACACCATGGCGCGGAACATCGCTAGCTCTGTTGACAGCTCGGCGTTCAACGGTAATGGCACCAGCAACCTCAAGGGTCTGCTTGCTACCGGCAACAACGCCAAGACCACCCTGGCAGGCACTGCCGTTAAGTGGGACGACATTGCCGATGCTTACGCGGCCATCGAGGCGACCGGCGGCACCCCAGGTGTTATCTGGGCTTCCCCTGACATGGCTAAGGCGCTGCGCAAGGAGCGTGAGGGTGGCGCGACTGGCGCATACCTGGCTGGTGCGGTCACTCAGGCTCCGGCCGGTACCGCTTGGGGCCTGCCGCTGCTGGTCTCGGGCAACCTCCCCGCTAAGACCGTGATTGTCTGCGACCCGTCGCGGGTGTTCTTCGGGCTGCGGGCGAACGTTGTTCTCAAGGTCAGCGAGGATTACGGCTTTGACCGTGACGTTATCGCTTTCCGGGCGACCATGCGCGCGGCTGGTGTGGCCGTTGCGGAGGCGACCAGCGTTCAGTACATCTCCGCTACCTGAGCCAGCTAGTGGAGAAACAAAGGAGCCGGGCCTACGGGCCCGGCTCCTTTTTTGTCTCTGGCCTTAGTGGCGACTACCCGAACAACGACGCCTGGTCGTGCTTCTCAACCCGCTTCTGTGCTTGGTAGTACGGATGCATGGTGGGCGGCCCTTGCGTGGATTCCCGGGCCTTCGGCTCTGGGAAATCTTCCGTTACTACTATCAGGCGCACCGAACACGCGGCTTACTGTTTTCCTTCTTCGGTGGTGGCACCCTTTCGTGCGTCTATCAGGAGGTCTTTCCGGATCAACTCACGGATTGCCTCCTTCTTCCTGAAGATTGCCTCCAAAAACTCGTCGGCGCTGAATTCATTTTCTTCGGGTGTCCTGTCGCCTAGGTCTGCGTACTCCAACGCGTACGTTGCAGCAAGGAAGTAGAGTCCGTGGATGCGGCCCAAAACCCAATCGGGGGCCAGCAGTTGTAAGTTGACCTCCGCGTCTTGAATCTTTCTGGCTAGGGGTTCTAGCTGACGCAAATCGTCCCGTGCAACCGTTGCCTTCCCCGCTAGCGCGTTCGGCTTGGCCCTTTCCGCTACTGTCATCCAGCGTTCGGTGGCTCCAAGTAGCGTGGAATAGGCGGCCAACCGCTCCTGATGCCAACGCGACTCATCTTCACGTGCCCACTGCTCTTTGCGTTCCTCTCGCTCCTGCTCCCACCGCTGATTATCATGCTCGACCTGTCGGGCCCACTGCCGCTTTTCCCGCCAAACCGCGAAGAGCTGGGTTAGGAGTGCGCCGACCACGACACCCACTAGGCCGATGAGGGCGGCCGTGGGCGTATCGGTGGTGCCGGGAGGGCGTTCAGGCGGCGATGAGGGAACGGATGTCGTCGCCCCGACCGTAGGAGAGGTGCCCGTTGTTGCTGGAGGAGTCGGGGTCGCAGGCGGCATCGCCTAAGGATGGTGGATGCGCGAACCGGCCGCTAGAGCAGGATGGGCACCAGTGGGGATTGGCTAGGGTCTGAGGCTAGGGGCTGTAGTAACGCTGCGTAGCAGCCTGCCTGAGCGCACACCGCTCGGCGTGTCTGCCCTTGCAGATGATGAACAGCGGGCGGGGGAGGGCCGACTCATACTTTCGGTTGTACGCCCCGGAGTTTCTATAGGGATGTTTGCTCAAGCCTATAGGGATCCCTATTGAAAATCCTTAGGAATTACCAGGCAATTCGGAGAGTAGTTTCCGCACGGCGCAGAAGGCCCCCTTTGCATTCGCTGAGTCCAGGTGCTTAATGTCTCTCCGCGAGCTGTCGTAGTCCCCGGCTGGGAGAGGAAGGAGGCGTTACGCCCGAGTGTGCAGATGGCGAAGGGGGTCCAAGGGTGGTCGTTCCGACCGGAACACTGACTATGACTGACCAGCACTGAGCCTGACTGAACTACGCTGACCAGCGCGTTCTATCTAGAACGCTCGGCGACGGGGTGGGGAAGGTGCACATACGGCGGGCCCAACTTGACCTCGGCTCAAGTTGGCAGTGCAATGAACCGCAGCAGTGAGCCACCCCTGACAGCAGGTTGTGTCAGGAAGCGAGCAACGCCCGGGATTGCGGCCCGGGCGTTGCTGGTGGCTCAACGCTGATCAAGTAAGTCCTACCTGCCGTCAACGTGTGTTTCCAAGGAGCCAACGTGACCGTAGACCCCGATGAGGAAAGCGTCAACACAACGGACCGCGACCAGCAGCGAAAGCCCTGGTTGGACCTTATGCACGCAGTGCCGCCGATCCTGCAAGGGCTGGCCGCGCTGTTAGTCGCCACCGGCACCGTGCTGGCTCTCGTCCTCAAGTAGCCCGACAGGGGGCCGGGTGGTCGCCCACCCGGCCCTATGGTCCCGCCTCGTATGGCTTCTGCTGAACCTCTGCCCTGTCGATCCAGCGAGCGAGCAGGCTGAAGGCTGCGAGGCACTCCAACGCCTCCTGCTCCGACAGGTCGTGATCCTCGTCGGTTAGATGCGCGACAGGGTTACGCACTCCCGCAAACAGGCCGCAGCCGAAGTTGACAGCTCCGACGTGAACGCTCTTGAAGTGGTCCGGGTCGTCGGGCGTACAGAGACGCAATCTCGGACGGCCTGGCTGTGGGTCCTCAAGGCTGAACGCCTCCCGGAGAGCCTTGCTCTCGGAGACATCGAACCGGCCCAGCTTCTTACGGAGGCGGGAGTTGATGTTGACCGCTGCGGCATGGATCGCCGCTCGATCGTTGCCGCTGTCCCAATGCGGCCTTGCCGCGCTCCATACCCAGGGGTGAAGGTCATCCGCCGCAATCTGCGGACCCGGCTCATCGACGCTGAGGTTCGCCTCGATCTCCTCGCTGCGCTCGATCATTGGGAGGTATGCGTGGATTTCGTCGCGCATGGTTTTGACTTGCGCGTTCAGCGACCCGAATCCTCTCCACTTCCAGTTCTCAAAGACCCTCTGGAAGGTGAGCCGAACCGTGGCGAGCTGCTTCTTAACCTCGTCATCTGGAACTTTGAAGCTGTAGACGTTCTTAACCAAGCCGTTGCGGTCGGGGTCAGCCTCGCTGGTCTTGATGCGCTCGGTCATGTCGAGAAACTTGTTCCACTCGTCCAGAACCCAGGCGTAGTTGATCGGCATGCTTCCCCACTTGCGGTACGAGCACTACGGCGATCACCCAGCCTACGGACATCGGCGGTTCTCGACCAGCGAGAAAGTGCCCCAGCGTTGCCGCTGAGGCTCTTCCTGGCGCTTCTCCGCGCTACGCCATGTTGAGGACTTGGCGCAGCCTCCGGGGGGTGATCCCGAGGGCGGAAGCCACCCGTTCCCGGGTGGCTCCCGGTTCCGCCAGCATCACGGCGGCCAGGCGGCGAGTTTCCGCCGCCGGACGACGCTTCCGGCGGGGCTGCTCAGGTTCTGGGCTATGCGACCCGCTGTGAGGCTCGCTGGGGCCCTCCGCGGATTCCTCCCGGGTGTCGGCAGGCGCGGCAGTCCCCGGGCCCTCAGGGGCCGTTTCCCGTTGCTGGGGAACAACTTCCGCCGGAACTACGGCGGCATCCTTCCCGGAGCGGGCGAGCACTTCCACGGTGAGCAGCAGGGCCACGGCGGGCCAGGCGGAAACAACCCGGGCCACCGGGTCAGGGTCGGCAACGATCACGTTGGCGGCCAGGGAAGCGGCTACGCCCACCAGGAACGCCAACCAGGCGGACCACCGGGAGCGGCGACCGTCATTGAGGGCCAGGGTGGCAACCAGGATCATTCCGTCTACGGACAGCGGCAGCAGGGCCGCCAGTAGCGGGCCCTGCCCGGCCCGGTGGGCTAGTTCCCGCATGTGGTCGTAGCTGCCGACAGCGGCAATCACGGTGACGGCAACGGTTCCGGCGAGGGAGGCAACACGGCGGGCGTTCATCGGCCACCGGCCAGAGCCTCAGAGCGGCAGGGGATGCACCGAGCGGCAAGCTGCCCGACGTGTCCGGGACGCTGGCAACGGTCGCCACCGGGGGCCGGAGGGTTGGCGGCACCCTGACGGGGAGTCCAGCCGTTCGGCTGCTGCGGGTTGGGGCTTTTGCTCTTGGGGATGAACCGACGCCAGTCCCGCGCGCCAGCGCGGTAGTTCTTCTCTTTGGGCTTAGAAACTTCGGGCGACACGCTAGGGATGTCGCCCCCAACGGCCCCGTTTGCCGCCCCCTGGCGCTCACTGTCGCCCCCCGACACGGCGGGCCCGGCAGGCTGGCCGACGACCAGGCGGTAAACCCGGGTGGCGATCGTCGCCACCTGGCGGACGACCAGGCGGCCAAGCTGAACCAGCTTCGCCAACGTCCGCTGAACCGTGCGGGTGGAGACGCCTACGTGCTCCGCGATCGTCGAAACCGACGGGAACGAGTCGCCAGTCTCAACGTTGGCGTGCGAGGCAATCACGACGAGCACCAGGCGCTCAGTCGGCCGCAAGCCCTTGCTGTCGAGTAGAGCCAGCTTGACGGCGGCGGCACCGCCAACGGGGCGGGTGCGGGTAGGGTTGTGCATCGATCGGGCCTCTTTCCCGGTCAAGGCCCCGGGTCACAGGTGTTGGCGCACCTGCCGGGGCCGTCTCTTCTGGCGAGTCAGACTCGCCGGATAACCTCCCTGTCTTCCGCCCCTTGTCGGATGGTGTTTTCCCTGGTCAGTGATCCGCATAGGCCCGGACCATCCGAAGATGCCCGGCGAGCCGAAGCGCGTGCAGCCCTCCAAGGACCGCGACCGGCCCCGCACCGGATAACGATCACGTAACGCGCGCGAACCTTTCCCGCCCCCCGACGGGTCTTCCTGGTCATCGGCCCGCCGGGGCCAGGAGAGGACGTCGGATGAAGCTGGTGTGGAGGCGGGCGGTCGAGGCTCGTGGACTGCTGCTCGCCGCCGCGGTCGCGGCCCTGGTCGCGGTCGCGTTGGTCACCGGGCTCTCCGACTACAACCGCCGGGCGGTCGACGCGGGCGCCCGGGCGGTGCTCGACGCCGCGCCGGCCGAGGAGCGCAGCCTGCTGGTCAGCGGCTCCGGCGGTCAGGACGCCGCCGCGTACGCCGACCGGGACCGGGCGGTGCGCGCGCAGTTCGCCGGCGGGCTGGGCGGGGTGCCCGTCACCGTGGCCGCCGCCCGCTACGGCACCGGGCGCGAGCTGACCGGCGACCTCGGGCCGGCCCGCACCGACGACGACCCCATGTTCGCCAGCCTCGGCATGCTGACCGACCTGCCGGCGCACGCCGAGCTGACCGGCGGGTCGTGGCCCACCCCCGGCGCGACGCCGTTGCAGGTGACCCTCCCCGAGAAGGTCGCGAGCCAGCTCGGCCTGCGGGTCGGTGAGCGGGTGCCGCTGTACGACCGCAGCGCCGAGCGGGCCGGCGCCGTGGTGCTGGCCGGCACCTGGCGGCCCCGCGACCCGGGCGACGCGTACTGGCGGCTCGCCCCGGGCGTCGGCGCGAGCCAGGGCGACGCCGGGGACACCTCGTACGGGCCGTTCGCGCTGGACCCGGCCGACTTCGCGCGTACCTTCCCGGGCTCGACCTCGGCCGCCTGGCTGGTCGCCCCCGACCTGGCCGTGGTCGAACCGAGCCGGCTGACCGGGGTCACGGCCGCCGTGGCCACCGTCACCGAGGAGATCCCCGACGCCACCGGCCTCGGTTCCTCCGCGCAGACCGTCAGCCAGCTCGACCGCCTGGTCGACCGGCTCGGCCGGGCCGACCTGGTCGGCCGGTCCGCCCTGCTCACCCCGCTGCTGCTCATCGTGGTCCTCGGCGGGTACGCGCTGGTGCTGGTCGCCGCGCTGCTCAACGAGGACCGCCGGGCGCAGACCGCGCTGCTGCGCGCCCGCGGGGCCGCCCGCGGCCAGCTCGCCGGTCTCGCCGTACGCGAGGCGACGCTCGTGGTGGCGCCGGCCGTGCTGCTCGCCCCGGCGCTGACCGGGCAGGCCGTGCACCGGCTCGGCGGGGACCTGCGGCTGGCCGACGGCGGGGTGGCCCGGATCTGGGTGGTCGCCGTCGCCGCCGCGATCGGCTGCCTGCTCGCCATGGTGCTGCCGGCGCTGCGCCGGGCCGGCACGTACGTCGCCGACATGGCGGCCCGGTCCCGCCCCACCCGCGGCGCGGCCGTGCAGCGGGCCAGCGTCGACCTGGCCCTGGTCGCGCTGGCCGTGCTCGCCTGGACCCAGCTGCGGCAGTACTCGTCGCCGCTGGCCGGGGCCGGCGGGCGGCTCGGCATCGACCCGCTGCTCGCCGCCGCGCCCACCATCGGCGTGCTGGCCGGCGCCGTGATCGCGCTGCGGCTGCTGCCCCCGGCGACCCGGGTCGCGGAACGCTTCGTGGACCGGCGGCCGTGGACCGCCACCATGTTCGGCATGTGGCAGGCCGGGCGCCGGCCGCACGCGGGTCCGGTGCTGCTGCTCGCCCTCGCCGTCGGCGGCAGCACCCTGGCCTGGTCGCTGGTCGCCTCGTGGGAACGGTCGCAGCGCGACCAGGCCCGGCACACCGTCGGCGCCGACCTGCGGCTGGTCGAGCGGAACGGCGCCGCGCCCGCGGACCGGCTCGCCGGGTTGGCCGCCACGGCCGGGCTGGACCGGGTGCTGCCCGCCTGGCGGGACGAGATCCGGGTGGGCCGCGACGACCGGCCGGCCAGCGTGGTGAGCCTCGACGCCGCGGCGGCCACCGGGCTCCTCAGCCTCGACGACGCGGCCGGTGGGGCGTCCACCGCCGCCCTGCTGGACCGGCTGGTCAAGGGGCGGGCGGCGCCCGCCGGGGCGGTCCTGCCGGCCGGCGCGCACACCCTCGCCGGCACCCTGCGCGCCCCGGTCGACACCCCCTTCGACTACCCGCAGGTGACCGTGTCCGCGCTGCTCGCCACCGACAGCGGAGCCACCTGGCGGGTGCCGCTGGGTGTCGCCACGGACGACCGTCCGGTGCGCTTCGCCGTGCCGCTGCCGCAGACCGGCGGCGCGCCGCTGCGGCTGGCCGGGTTCGAGTCCGACGCCGGCGCGGCGGTCGGCTTCACCTACCAGCTCCAGATCACCGGGCTCCGGCTCACCGACGCCGGCGGCGCGCCACTGCCGCTGCCGGTCGACGGCAACTGGCGGATCACCACGGCACAGGGGCCGGGCGGCGCGGCCCGCGTCACCGCCACCGGGCTCGACGTCATCCACCGCATCGACCTGCCGGACGGCGCCCTCCAGTTCGCGCGCCAACCGTCGTCCCGGTTCGCCGTGGTGCCCGCCGCGGACGACCCGCCCGTGCCGGCCCTCGTGACCCCCGGCGCCGCCGCGGCGCTGAACGTCCGCACCGGCGACACCGTGGACCTGCCGCTGTCCGGCGTGTCACTGCCCGTGAAGGTGGTCGGCCAGGTGGCCGCCGTGCCCGGCACCGCCGCCGACGGCGTCCTGCTGGACCTGCCCGCCGCCACCAACCTGCTGCTGCGCCAGCAGGGCACGATCCGGCCGGTGGCCGAGTGGTGGCTGGGCGCCGACGCGGGCGGCCACGCCGCCGCGGCGGAGCGACTCGCCGGGTTGGGCGGCACCACGCTGCTCGACCGGCGCCAGGTGGCGGCGGAGGCGGCCCGCGACCCGTACTGGCGGGGGGCCCGCACCGGGCTGCTCGCCGCCGCGCTCGGCTCCGTGCTGCTCGCCCTGGTCGGCCTCGCCGTGGACGTCTGGGCCACCACCCGGCACCGGCTCGCCGAGTTCGCCGTGCTGAACACGCTCGGTGCGAACGCCCGGCTGCTGGCCCGCGCCCTCCTCGCCGAGCAGGCGTTCCTGGCCGGCATCGGCGTCGGCGTCGGGCTGCTCGTGGGCGCCGGCGTCGCGGCCACCATGGTGCCGTTGGTGATCCTCACCCCGGCCGCCGGTCGGCCGGTGCCCGAGGCGGTGTTCACCGTGCCGTGGCCGCCTGTCGGGCTGACCGCCGCCGGGCTGCTGCTGGCCGCGCTCGCCTTCGCCGCCCTCATCACCACCGGCATCCGACGTCGGGTGTCCGCCGCACAGCTCCGGATCGGGGGAGAACGATGAGTCCGTCAGGTGCGCCGCGGCGGGTCCGGGCGTACGGGGGGCACTTCCTGCTGCTCGCCGTCCTGACCCTGGTCACCGCGCTGCTGATCACCGCGGTGCCCCGGATCGCCGACCGGCTCACCGGGCAGGGGCTACGGGAGCACGTGGCCGCCCAGCCGGTGGCCCGGCGCGACCTGACGTACACCACCGAGCAGGTGATCGTGCCCCGGACCGCCTCCCGGGTCGCGGCCACCCGCGCCGCCGAGCTGGCGAGCATCGAGGCGCGGATGCCCGCCTCCGTGCGGCGGACCATCGGCGAGCGGTGGTACGCGGCGCAGACCGCCTTCTCCCGGTTGACCGGGCCGACCCTGAGCACGGACAAGGGCCTGAACGACCTGAGCCTGCGCGCCATGACCGGGCTGCCCGAGGCGGCCACCCTGGTCGAGGGGCGCTGGCCGGCCGGTGGCGGCGACGCCGGCGACGCCATCGAGGTGGCCCTCGCCGACACCGTGGCCGGCCCGCTCGGGATCCGCGCCGGCAGCACCTTCGCCCTGTCCGTCCTCGACCAGGACGGCAACCCGTTGCGGCGCCGCACGGTGGCCCTGGTCGGCGTGTTCCGGCCCACCGACCCGCACGCCGGGATCTGGGACGCGCTGCCCTCGATGTTGCGGGTCGCCGCCCCCACCGGCGACGGGGAGCCCTTCCTGTCCGTCGGCTACACCTCCGAGGCCGGCGTCGACGCGGCCGCGACCTCGGGCTGGCCGGTCAGCTTCGCCTGGCGCTACCGGGTCGCCGCCGACCGGGTCACCCCCGGGCAGCTCACCGCCCTGATCGACGGGCTCGCCGAACTGGAGCGGACCCGCCCCGCCGGGCTCACCCTGATCCAGGGCTTCGACATCCCCCTGCGCCAGTTCGCCGAGTCCCTCGCCGCCGCCCGTACGCTGCTCGCCGTCATCGCCGCCGGGCTGCTCGCCACCCTGGCCGGCCTGATCCTGCTCGCCGCCCGCCTCGCCGCGCGACGCCGCCAGGGCGAGTACGCGCTGCTGCGCGCCCGGGGCGGGGCGACCGCCGCGGTGCTGGGCCGCGGCCTCGCCGAGTCGCTGCTGGTGCTGCCCCTCGCGGCCGGTGTGGGCTGGTTGCTCGGCGGGCTGCTCCCCGGCGAGGGGAGCGACCTGCGCTGGGTGCTGCTCGCCGCACTGCTGGCCACACTGGTCCCGCCGCTCACCGCGCTGACCGCCGGCCGGGGCGGCGGCGGCCGCACCGACCTGGTCGGCGCCCGGTCCCCGGCCGTGCGGCTCACCCTCGAGGTGACAGTGCTCGCGGTCGCCGCGGTCGGCGCGTTCCTGCTGCGCCGGCGCGGCCTCACCCTCGACGGGTCGGTGGATCCGCTGCTGGTCTCGGTGCCGGTGCTGCTGGCGGTCGCCGCGGCGCTTGTCGCGCTGCGCGCGTACCCGTGGCCGCTGCGGTTGCTCAGCCGGGCCGCCGCCCGGGCCCGGGGCAGTGTCGCCTTCCTCGGCACCGCCCGCGCCGGCCGGGCCGCCACCACCGGCCCGCTGGTCGTGGTGGTGCTGGCCGTCGCGACCGCCGCGTTCTGCGGGGTGGTCGCCGCCGGCATCGAGAACGGCCGGGACCGCGCCGCCGCCCGCGCCGTGCCGGGCGACGTCCGGGTCGACGGGGAGCGGTTCGCCCCGGACACCACCGACGCGCTGGCCGCGCTGCCCGGCGTCCGTGCCGTCGCCCCGCTGCTGGTGGAGCCCGGCCAACGCCCGTACGTCGACCAGGCCGGCCGGTTCGGCGGCATCGGCGAGACCCGCGTGGTGCTTGTCGACCTCGCCCGGTTCGCCGAGGTGGCGGGCCGCGCCGGCGTCCCGGTGCCCGTCCCCGACCCGATGCGCGCCACCACCGACGGGACCACCCCGCTGCCGGCCCTGGTCTCGACGGCGCTCGCCGACGAGTTCGCGGACGCCGGGCTGGCCGACGCGGCCGGCCGGCGCCCCGCCTGGCTGGACGTGCAGGGCAACCGCCTGCCGCTGCGCACCGCCGGCACCGTCGACGAGTTCCCGCTTGTCGACAGCGACGTGACCCGGTTCGTGGTGCTGCCCTGGCCGGCTCTCCCGGCGGACGCCCCGCACCCGCTCGTCCCCACCGGCTTCCTGCTCGCCGGGGACCGGGTCGACCCGGCCGCGGTGGCCCGCGTGGCCGGCGAGGGTCAGCAGCGCTACCAGCGCGCCGGGACGGTCACCGGCGGGGAGCGACCCCGCCAGCCCACGGTCACCACCCGGTCGGCGGTCCGCGCCGAACTGGGCGGCAGCGGGGTGAACGGGCTGCTGGTCTTCGGCTTCACCATCGGCGCGGTCGGCGGCGGCGTGCTGGGCCTGCTCGCGCTGGCCTTCGCCGTCCTGGCCGGGGCGCGCGGCCGGGGGCAGGTGCTGTCCCGCCTGCGCACCATGGGCCTGTCCCGCCGGCAGTGGCGCGGGCTGCTGCTGGTGGAGCTGACCCCGCTGGTGCTGGTCTCCGTGCTCACCGGCGCGGTGGTCGGCGCGCTGCTGCCGCTCCTGCTCACCCCGGTGCTCGGCCTGCCCGCCTTCACCGGCGGGATGGCCGTGCGGGCACGTTTCGAACCCGGCCTGGTGGCCGGGGTGCTGGGCCTCGCCGTGCTGGCCCTCGGCTTCGCCGTCGCCGTCGAGGCCCTGAACAACCGTCGGATGCGCCTCGGCGAGGTGCTCCGGCTCGGAGAGGAGAGCTGACATGACCGCGATCGCCGAGGCGAACGCCGTACCGGACCTGGCCGCCCTTCAGCAGCGCGCGGCGGAGCGCGCCGCCGAACGGGCCGGCGGCCGGGACCGGCTGCGCGGGCACATCGTCTGCGACGGGCTGGTCCGCATCTTCAAGACCGAGGGGGTGGAGGTGGTCGCCCTCCAGGGCCTCGACCTGGTCATCGACCGGGGCGAGCTGGTGGCGATCGTCGGCGCCTCCGGGTCCGGCAAGTCGACCCTGCTGAACATCCTCTCCGGGCTGGACACCCCGACCGCCGGCATCGCCCGGGTCGCCGACTACGACCTGCTCGCCCTGTCGAACCGGCGCCGCCTCGCCTACCGCCGCCAGGTGGTCGGCTTCGTCTGGCAGCAGACCGGCCGGAACCTCCTGCCGTACCTGACCGCGCTGGAGAACGTCGAGCTGCCCATGAAGCTGGCCGGCGGCCGCTCCCGGCGTGCCCGGCGGCAACGGGCCCGCGAGCTGCTCGACCTGGTCGGGGTGGGCTACTGCGCGGACCGCCGCCCCGGTCAGATGAGCGGCGGCGAGCAGCAGCGCTGCGCGGTGGCCGTGTCGGTGGCCAACGACCCGGAGGTGCTCTTCGCCGACGAGCCGACCGGTGAGCTGGACGAGGCCACCGGCGCCGAGGTCTTCGCCGCGCTGCGCACGATCAACGCCGAGCTGGGCGTGACCATCGTGGTGGTCACCCACGACCACGCCGTGGCCGGCCAGGTGCGCCGGACCGTCGCGATCCGCGACGGCCGGACCTCCTCCGAGGTACGCCGCACCGCCCGGCTCGCCGCCGACGGCAGCACCGAACTCGTCAGCGAGGAGTACGCGGTGCTCGACCGGACCGGGCGGATGCAGCTGCCGGCGTCCTTCGTGGACGCCCTGTCCCTGCGCGACCGGGTCCGGCTCAACCTGGAACCCGACCACGTCGAGGTGCGGCCGGGCGACCGGGCGCACGCCGAGGAGAGTGAGTGATGACCGATCAGCTGACCGCGGCACCGGCCCGCGTCGCCGTCGACGAGGTGATCCGGGTCGAGGGGGTGAGCCGCACCTTCGGCAGGGGCGAACACGCCGTCCACGCCGTGCGGGACGTCTCCTTCGCGGCCGGCCGGGGTGAGCTGGTCGCCGTCCGGGGCCGGTCCGGCGCGGGCAAGACCACCCTGCTGAACCTGGTCGGCGGGCTGGACCGGCCGGACAGCGGCCGGGTGCGGGTGGCCGGGCACGAGGTGACGGCGGCGAACGAGCGGGAGTTGCTGGCGCTGCGCCGGGGCACCGTCGGGTTCGTCTTCCAGACCTTCGGTCTCGTGCCGATCCTGTCGGCGGCGGAGAACGTCGGGGTGCCGCTGCGGCTGGCCAAGGTGCCGGCCGCCGAACGGGAGCAGCGGGTGGCCGTGCTCCTGGAGCTGGTCGGCCTGGGCGGGCACGCCGCGCAGCGCCCGTACGAGCTGTCCGGCGGCCAGCAGCAGCGGGTGGCGGTGGCCCGGGCGCTGGCCAACGAACCGGACCTGCTCATCGCCGACGAGCCGACCGGCCAGCTCGACTCGGAGACCGGCCGCTCCATCATGGACCTGCTCCGCGCCGTGGTGCACGCCCGCGGCATGACCGCCCTGGTCGCCACCCACGACCCGGCCCTGATCGAGATGGCCGACCGCACCCTGACCCTCCGCGACGGCCGCCTGGCAACCGACTGACCCCCCTTCCCCGCGCGCCCCCCGCCCGCCTCACCCCGTTGATCATGAAGTTGTTGTCACGACACGCCGTGTCCAATGGCGATAACTTCATGATCAACGGGGCCAGGGCGGGTGGGGCGCGCGGTGGCGGTGGTGGTAGGCGAGCGCGAGCAGGAGGAGGAGAGGGCCCCACAGCAGGAGGGGGGCGTAGCAGGCCAGCAGGAGGGCGAAGCCCGGCGGGGTGAAGGCCAGGTCGTTGCCGTCCATGACCACGCCCCAGGCGGCGTACCCCCAGATCAGGGTGAGTGCGACGGCGCCGGTGGTGGCGGCGGTGACCGCGAACCGGGGCGGCACCGGCCGGCCGCCGACCAGCGGCAGCCAGCCCGCGAACACCTCGCCCCACGGCCGGACCAGGCCGAAGGAGAGCAGTGCCAGCCCCTCCGACACCAGGCTCAGCGACACGATGTAGACGCTCTCGCCCACGCCGGGGCGGACCGGGGCGCCGTACGCGGACGCGCCGATCGGCAGGCCGGCGACCAGGGCGATCCGCCACAGCCCGGACGGCAGGACGATGAGCGGGATCAGGTGGGCGACGCGGACCGCCCAGGCCGGCGCGGGACCGGCGCCACGGTGGACGGTGTCGGTGGTCATCTGGCCTCCCCGGTGCTGGAAACTGCCTCCAGCCTCCCGAGCGGCCCCACCCGGATCCTCCCCGCGAGCGGGGAGTCAGCTCCCCCGGCCGGGGGAGGATTCGTCGGGCAGCGCTCCCGCCAGCGGGACGAGCAGACAGCCGACCAGCGCCAGCCACGTCCCCGGGCCGGGGCCGGTCGACACCATCCCGTCCTCCCGCGCGTACGGGTCGGTGGCGGCGAAATACCACCAGGCGGCGGTGACGGCTCCACCGGCGAGCGCGGTCGACACCAGGAGCCCGCGGCTGGCCTCGCGCCACGGCCGCCGGGACGGGCCGACCCGGGTCAGCGAGACCACGGCGACCAGGCCGCACAGGAGTGCCCACGGCAGCACGACCCACAGCAGATGCGAGCCCGGCCGCAGCTCGATCCGGTCCGGGTGGACGGTGCGCCAGGCCGGCAGCGCCGGCGCGGCAAGGACGGCCAGCAGGCCCGCGCCGAGCAGGGCGACCCCGACCCGCCGTCGACGGGACAGTGGGGCACGGGGTGCGACCATCGCCGCCACGCTACCCGTCAGAGCGCCAGCTTCATGCCCTCGTGGCTGGCCACGAAGCCGAGGTCCCGGTAGAAGCGGTGCGCGTCGGCGCGGCTCTTGTCGGTGGTGAGCTGCACCAGCGCGCAGCCCCGCTCCCGGGCCTGGTCGATCGCCCAGGTCATCATGGCCCGGCCCAGCCCCCGGCCGCGCAGGTCGGAGCGGACCCGGACCGACTCGATCAGCGACCGCTCGGCGCCGTGCCGACCCAGCCCCGGGATGTACGTGATCTGGAAGCAGCCGACCACCTCGCCGGCGGACTCCGCGACCACGAGGTGGTTGCGCGGGTCGGCGTCGATGGCGGCGAACGCCCGCTCGTACGCCTCGTCCACCGCGGCGAAGTCGCGGGCCTTGCCCAGCACGTCGTCGGCGAGCAGGGCGATGACGGCGGGCAGGTCGGCCCGGACCGCCTCCCGGAAGATCACATCGGTCACGTCGGGCAGCCTCCCACAGTCACGCCCGGCGATGCCGTCGCGCCGGTTGCCGGCACCGGGCAGCATGTGCGCCATGGACGTCCTGCTGTTGCCGTTCCGCTGGATCTACCGCGGTCTGGTCTGGTTCGCCAACTCGCCGCGCACGTTGATCGTCTCGTACCTGCTGATGATCGTGGTGGCCGGCGTGCTGTACAGCCACGCCGAGCACAAGAGCGCCGCGGACTCGGTCTGGTGGGCCGTGGTGACCGCCTCCACGGTCGGCTACGGCGACATCTCCCCGACCTCCTTCGCCGGGCGGTTCCTCGCCGCGCTGCTCATCTCGACCATGGTGCTGCTGGTCATCCCGCTCATCACCGCGCACTTCGCCAGCCGGCTGATCGTGGACGACGACGCCTTCGAGCACGCCGAGCAGGAGGAGCTGAAGGCGGACGTGCGGCGGCTGCGGGCGCTGGTGGAGGAGATGGCCTCCCGCCAGGGCATCGCCGTGCCCGAGCCGGAGCGCCCCGAGCCGGTCAGCGGGCCGGGCAGCGCGGCTCCGCCCTGGCAACGCCGGCACCGTCGCCGCCGCCGATGACCACGCCACCCTCCGGCCTTCAGCAGAGGTGTGCGGCCCCGGCCGGCTCCCGCACCGTCACCGGGCGGGGCAGCGCAGCCCCTCCCGGGGGACGGTGAGCGAGACGAGGTAGGCGTCCACGGCCGCCGTGACGCAGGAGGTCTGCGGGTAGGCCGTGTGCCCCTCGCCCTCCCAGGTGAGCACCCGGCCCACGCCCAGCATCGAGGCCAGCGCGGCGGTCTGCTCGTAGGGCGTGGCCGGGTCGCCGGTGGTGCCGACCACCAGGATCGGCGGCGCGCCGGCCGCCTTCCCGGTCGGGTACGGGTCCCGCCCGCCCGGCCACTCCACGCAGCCGAGCATCCCGACCGCCAGCGCCGGGCCGAACAGCGGGTACTTCTGCCGCCACTGCGACTGGAGCGACCGGATCTGCTCCCGGGTCGGCTTCTCGGTCTCGTCGGCGCAGTTCACCGCCATGTTCGCGTCGAACAGGTTGGAGTAGTGCCCGTCGTCCTCGCGGCCCGCGTACGCGTCGGCGAGCTTGAACACGCCGGTCGGGTCGCCGCCCTGCAACGCGTCGACCGCCCGGGCCAGCTCCTGCCAGCCCTGCTCCGTGTAGAGGGAGGAGATCACCGCGTAGAACACCCAGCCGGCGGTGGCCTCCCGGCCGTCCCTGCCACGCACCGGGGAGACCCGGGCCTTGTCGATGGCGGTGGTCACCGCGGCCCGGGCGTCCGGCGCGATCGGGCAGCGGCCCGCGTTCGCCGCGCACCAGCGGGAGAAGTTGTCGAACGCCCGCTCGAAGCCCTTCGCCTGGCTCTCCGAGCCGGCGACGAGCTTCTGCTGCGGGTCCACCGCGCCGTCGAGCACCAGCGCCCGCACCCGCTGCGGATAGAGCTGGGCGTACGTGGCGCCCAGCAGGGTGCCGTAGGAGTAGCCGAGGTAGGTCAGCTTGTCGTCGCCGACGGCCGCCCGCACGGCGTCCATGTCCCGCGCGGCCTGCTCGGTGCCGTAGAGCGGGAGCTGGTCGCCGTACTTCCCGCCGCACCGCTGGCCGACGCGGCGGTTGAGGGCCACGAAGCCGTCGAAGGAGGCCTGGCTCTCCGGGTCGGGGTCGTAGCCGAAGCTGGCGTCCAGGTCGGCGTCGGGGATGCACTTGACCGGGCTGGACCGGGCCACCCCGCGCGGGTCGAAGCCCACGATGTCGAACCGGTCGGTCACGTCGGCCGGCAGCCCGCCGAACCCCGGGCCGAAGGAGAGGTAGACCGCGGTGTCCACGCCGGACGCGCCGGGACCGCCCGGGTTCACCACCAGCGACCCGATCCGGTCGTGCTGCTTGTTCGACCGGATCCGGATCAGCGCGATCTCGAAGGTCTCCCCGGCGCCGGGCCCGGCGGTCGCGCCGGTCGCCGCCCCGGTGCCCCAGTTCCGGGGGACGGCGATCCGGGCGCAGTCGTAGCGCATGCCCGCCGCGCCCCGCCCGACCAGCTCGTCCGGCACCTCCGGGCAGGCCCGCCAGGTCGGCGCGGCGCCCGGTGCGGCCGCCTCGCCCTCGCTCTCGGCCCGCGGGGCGAACGCCGGCAGCGTGCAGCCTGCGGTGAGCACCAGCGCCGCGACGAACCCGGCCAGGGTGGGCCGGCGGCGGATCCGGTCGGAGAAGCGGGTCACGTGGGAGCCCTCCATGATCGTGTGGACCGCCAGGCTACGCCCGGTCCCGCCCGTCGCCGACGGTCGCCGCCGGGTCCCCGCGCAGCACCTGGTCGACGTCGTAGCGGATCGGGCGCTCCAGCTGGTCGTACGTGCAGGAGCGGGGATCACGGTCGGGGCGCCAGCGGAAGAACTGGGCGGTGTGCCGCAGCCGGTCGCCCTCCATCGCGTCGTAGCCCACCTCGACCACCAGCTCCGGGCGCAGCGGCTCCCACTCCAGGTTCTTGCCGCCGGTCCACCGGCTCACCCCGCCCGGGATGCGCTGCCCCCGCTCGTGGTCGCCGTGCACCCACGGGTGGTCGCCGCCGACCTCCCGGTAGGGCTCCAGCTCGTCGAGCAGCTCCTTGCGCCGGGCCGCCGTGAACGAGGAGCTGACCCCGATGTGGTGCAGCACCCCGGCATCGTCGTAGAGGCCGAGCAGCAGCGAGCCGACCACCGGGCCGGACTTGTGCCAGCGGAAGCCGGCCACCACCGCGTCGGCGGTGCGCGCGTGCTTGACCTTGAACATGAGCCGTTTGCCCGGCTCGTAGGGCAGGTCGGCCGGCTTGACGATGAGCCCGTCCAGCCCGGCCCCCTCGAACACGTCGAACCAGCGCCGGGCCGTCTCCGGGTCGGTGGTCACCTGGGTGACGTGCACCGGCGGCCGGACCTTGGCCAGCGCCTTCTCCAGCCGGCCCCGGCGCTCCGGGTAGGGCCGGTCGGTGAGCAGCTCGTCGTCGAGCGCGAGCAGGTCGAAGGCGACGAAGTCGGCCGGGGTGGTCTCGGCGAGCAGCTTCACCCGGGACGCGGCCGGGTGGATCCGCTGGGCCAGCAGCTCGAAGTCGAGCCGCGGCTGGCCTCCGGGGCCGTCCCGGCGGATCACGATCAGCTCGCCGTCGACCGCGCACCGCTCCGGGAGCTGGCGGCGCGCCTGCTCCACCACCTCCGGGAAGTAGCGGGTCATCGTCTTGCCGCCGCGACTGGCCAGCTCGACCTCGTCGCCGTCGCGGAAGATGATGCAGCGGAAGCCGTCCCACTTGGGCTCGTAGGTCAGGCCGGGGTCGGTGGGTAGTTGGGGCACGCTCTTCGCCAGCATCGGCTCGACCGGCGGATTGATCGGCAGGTCCACGGCGACAAGTCAATCAGACCCCACCGACGGTCGTGAGGCAGATCACCGGCGGTGCCGGGCGGCGTGTCCCGTCGCGGGCCCGTTCGTCACCGGCGACCGGATGGTGAAACCGCAGGTCAGCGCTACGGTTCGCGGCGTGCCGGAGTGGAGTTGCGGATGCTGCGGGCGCTGGCGGGTCAGCGTGGAACTGATCCGCGGGCGCTACCGCTACCGGCTGGTGCACCGCTACCCGGCCGAGCACGGCGGCGGCGCCAACGTCGTCGGCGAGGTGGCCTCGGTGGCCGAGCTGGAGCTGCTGCTCCGCCGGTACGCCCCGGTCGGCCTGGCCGACCTCCGCGAGGCGGCCTGACCGGGATCACCCGCCGTCGATCCCGGGCGTACCCTGACCATGATCGTGCCGGGGGAGGGGAGCGCCATGCGGTTCGTGGAGTCCGTCGAGATCGTCGCCGACGTCGACCGGATCTGGGCCGTGCAGACCGACGTCGAGCGCTGGCCGGAGTGGACACCCTCGGTCGCCTCCGCCCGCTGGCTGGCGCCCGGGCCGCTCGCCCTCGGCTCGTCGGCCCGGCTGGAACAGCCCGGGCTGCGGCCGGCGGTCTGGCGGGTCACCGAGATCGACCCGCCGCACGGCTTCGTCTGGGAGTCCGACAGCCCGGGCGTGCACAGCCGGGGCGAGCACCGGCTGGTCCCGCTGGACGGCGGGCGGGTGCGCGCCGAGCTGGTCATGGCGCAGACCGGGCCGCTGGCCGGGCCGGTCGGGCTGCTCCTCGGCCGGACCATCCGCCGCTACCTGCGGCAGGAGGCCGACGGGCTCCGCCGCCGCTGCGAGCGGGGCTGACCGCCGGCCCCCGTGCGCGCCGCTCAGCCGTCCCCGTGCGCCGGCTCGACCGTCTTCTCCAGCACCGCCAGGCGGTTGCCGTTCTCGTCCGGCCGGTGCGCCACGACCCGGTAGCCGCGCCGCGCGTACAGGCCGAGGTTCTCGGCGCTCTCCGCGCCGGTGAACAGGGCGAACCGGGTCACCCGGCCGGCGCAGGCGGCCTCCACCGCGGTCAGCAGCCGGCCGCCGATGCCGCGCCCCTGCTGGTCCGGCGCCACCGCGAGCCGGCCGACATGGGCCGTGTCGCCGTCGATCCGGGCCCGTACCGAGCCGACGAGGCGCGGGCCGAGCCGGGCGGCCAGCACCACCGTCGGGCCGGCCAGGGCGGCGCGGACCTCGTCGAGGGTCTCGGTCAGCGGGGGCAGGAACACGTCCCGGTAGCGCTGCGCCTCCACCAGGTACGCGGCGCGCTGCACGGTGAGGATCTCGCCGGCGTCCGCGACGCCGGCCGGGGCGAGGGTGAGCTGCTCGGTCACCCGGCAAGCCCACCACAGCCCCGCGGACCGACGCCGGGCGGGCCATCCGGCACGGTCGTACCCTGGCGGTGTTCCGCGAGGAGGAGGCCGACGTGCCCGAGCTGACGTACCCCGAGGTGGGGGCGACCCGCGACGGACGCCTGCCGGCCGGCTACCACCACCTGCGCCACCGGGTCCGGCTGCCGGACGGCGGCTTCCCGACCGCTGCGGACGCGGTGCTCGGCTGGCGGCTGCACCGGGCCGCGGGTGTCGTCATGCGCACCGACGCGCCCCGCGCCGCCGCCGGCGTGCGGGTCACCCCGGGACTCGGCGTCGGCCCGCTGCGGATCTGGGGCCCGACCGAGGTGGTCTGGGCGGCGGAGGAGCCCGACCGGGCCGGGTTCGGCTACGGCACCCTGCCCGGGCACCCGGAGGTCGGCGAGGAGGCGTTCCTGGTCACCCGGACCGCCGGCGGGGTCTGGTTCGAGGTGACCGCGTTCAGCCGGCCGGGCCGCTGGTACGTGCGCGCCGCCGGGCCGGCCACCCGGGCCGTCCAGCGGGCGTACGCCTGGTGGCTGGGGCGGACGCTGCGGCGGCTCTGTTCCTCCCCGGCGGCGGGTCAGTAGCCGGCGAAGGAGCGGATCGGGGCGCGTGGCCCGTACTTCGGCGCCTGGATACCGGCGGCCTCCAGCAGGACACAGACCCGTCCGCGGTGGCCCCGGAACGGTTCGAGGAGGGCCAGCATCCGGGCGTCGTCGCCGCGCGGCTCCCCGGCCAGCGCCCAGGCCACCGTGTTGGGAACGTGGTAGTCGCCGACGCTCACCGCGTCCGGGTCCCCGTACGCGATCCGGACCACCTCGGCGGCGGTCCACGGCCCGATGCCGGCGATCGCGGTGAGCCGGCGGGTGGCCTCGGCGGCGTCGGCGCAGCGTTCCAGCCGGTCCGCGACGGCGGCCGCCCGGCGCAGCGTGTCGGCTCGCCGCTGCTCCACCCCGAACGGGTGGAAGACCCAGTACGGCGTGGCCGCCACCGCGGCCGCCTCGGGCGGCAGCAGCAGCGGTTGCAGCGGCCCCGGCGCCGGCTCGCGGAAGTGCCGCACGGTCGCCGCGTACGCCCGGTACGCCTCCTTGCCGGTGACCTTCTGCTCGAAGACGGCGCGCAGCAGCCGGGGGAAGACCTGGCCGGTGGCGGGCATCCGCAGCCCCTGGTGCTCGCGGGCCAGCCGGGCCACCAGCGGGTGCGCGCCGGCCAGCGCGGCGAACCCGGTCAGGTCGTCGCGGAGCCCCGCGACCGCGTCGGCCCGCTCGACCACCCAGTCCGCACCGGGGCCGTAGCCCTCGGCGACCAGTTCACCGGCGGCGGGGCGCAGCGCGAGGGTGGCCGGGCCGGCCGGGGTGCGGGTGGCCCACCAGAAGCTGCCGGCGGCGATCCGGGCGCACGGGTCGTACGGGCTGAAGGTGAGGGCCCGGACCGAGGCGGCCAGCCGGTAGCCGGCCGGGGGGCGCAGCGTACGGCGGGCGGCGGGGGAGGTCACCCCGCCACTCTGCCACGTGCCCCCACCACGACGGCGCCGGCCCGCGTCGCTACCTGGAGAAGGGGGCGGCGCCGGCCCGTACCGGGCCGGCGCCGCGCCGGGACGCGGGGCTGCCGGATCGCCGCTGTCCCGGGTCCACGACGGTGGCCGGCCGCGCCCTCCCCGGCTGCGACCGGCCACCGTGTCCGGGGTTCCGTCAGTACGAGTAGCCCGAGTCGCCGCCCGAGTCGCCCGACGCCGGCGGGGCGACCGCCTTCGGGGTGCCGGTGGGCAGGCAGGTGAGGTTCTTCTTGCCGTTCGGGTCGACGACGAACCAGGTGCCGCCGACGCCCTGGCCCTTCCACTGGCCCGGCTTCTTGTCGCCGATGTAGCGGTAGACCGGCCAGCCCCCGATGGTGAGTTGCCGGGTGCCGTCCTGGCGGGTGACCGTGCCGACCTTGTCGTCGGAGACGCCCTGGAGTTGCGGGTTGCCGTCGGTCAGCGCGGGCGGCCAGACCTGGGCGCACTTGTCCACGCAGTTGGACTGCGGCGGGTCGGCCGAGTCCTTGTCGAACCGGTACAGCACCCAGCCGTCCTGGTCGGTGACGACCTGGCCCATCCGGGGCAGCTTCTTGCCGACCAGTTCGTCGGTGAGCTTCACGTCGGACGGGGGCGCCTTGTCGTCGGCGGGCGCGTCCGGGGACGCGGAGGCTTCCGGTTCGGCCGACGCGGTGGGTTCGGCCGCGGCGACGGCGACCGGCTCGGCCGCGCTCGAGTTCGCCCCGTCGTAGCCCGCGGGGGCGCAGGCCGTTAGTGCGACCATCGCGCTCGCGACGATGACGGTCGTCCGCTTCAGGTGTGCCACGTGCCCTCCTCGTTCTTGGCAGTTCGCCGGGTAGTACGGGCGGTGTGCTGTCAAGGTTGAAGAGAAAAGGGTGCTCCATTTCACAGTGGATCCGTTGAACCGATCCGGCCGGCGGCGCGTGGGGGAGCACGTCGGGGTGACGACCCCGGGCACGACGGAACGGCGCCGGGCGGTGTCGCTGCCCGGCGCCGGCGTCCCGGCGGGATCAGAGGTCGGCCACCGTCACCAGCGGGCTGGCGACCCCGTTGACGTCGACCGACTGCACCTGGATCTTCTCGATGTCCTTGAGCGGCGCCGAGGTGGACGCGCTCAGCTCCAGCGGAAGCTGGTTGGTGTTCGTGCCGTAGCCGCCGCCCGGCACCGACCAGGTGGAGACGACCTCGCTTGTGGCGTTCTTCCGGACCACCACGAGCCGGCAGGTGCGCGGGCCGGGCAGGCGGGTGAGCTGGAGGTCGATCTGGGTGCCGTACTCCTTCGACGCCAGCCACATGGTGGTCTTCACGCCGGTGCCCGGGTCGGTGGCGTCGTGCTGGTCGCCCTCCTGCTCGTTGCCTCCGATGCCCGGCCCCGACGCCGTCGGCCCGGGGGAGGGCGGGGCGGTGATCGGCGCGGTCAGCGTCGGCTCGGCCTGCGGGATCCGCTTCCCGTCGTCGCCGCCGAACACACCGGCGATGCCGGCGCCGCTCAGGCCGCCGAACACCACCACGGCCGCCGCCGCGGCGAGGATCTGCCGCATCCGGGTCCGCCGCCGGTCCCGGCGGACCGCCATGAGGGTACGGTCCAGCAGCGCCGGATCGGTGTGCGTCTGCTCCAGCGCGGCCATCGCCTCGCCGTCGATGCCGGAGAGCAGCCCCACCACCGGGACCATCGTCTCCAGCTCGGCCGCGCAGGCCCAGCAGGTGGCGAGGTGCTCCTCGAACCGTTCCGCGTCCTGCGGGTCCAGCACGCCGAGCGCGTACGCGGCCACGTCCATGTGGTCGGCCCGGCTCATTCCGTCACCCCCCTCTCCTGCAGAGCCGTGCGCAGCGCGCGCAGCGCGTAGTAGACCCGCGACTTCGCGGTGCCGAGCGGAAGGCCCAGCTCCTCGGCCGCCTCGGGCACGGTACGCCCCCGGAAGTACGTCGCCACCAGGATCTCCCGGTGCGACTGGCTCAGCGTACGCAGCGCGTCGGCCACGGTCATCGTGCGCAGCACCCGGTCGGTGCTGTCCGCCTCGGCGAACGCGGTCAGGTCCCGGTCGTACGTCTCCGCCGGGCGGGCCTGCTCGCTGCGGTGCTCGTCGATGGCGATCCGCCGGGCCACCGTGACCAGCCAGGGGCGCAGCGAGCCCTGGCCCTGGACGCCCAGCCGGTGCGCGTTGCGCCAGGCCCGCAGCAGCGTCTCCTGCACGATGTCCTCGGCGCGCTGCCGGTCCCCGCCGGTCAGCCGCATCACGAACATCAGCAGCGGCCCCGCGTGCTCGGCGTAGAGCAGCCGGATCAGCTGGTCGGAGTGGCTCGCCTCGGTGGACGTCGCCTGGTGGCGTCCGGGCGCCGGTCGCGGCGTCACCGGGTCATTCTGGCGATCCGAGGGACGGGCGTCGACCCCCCGGCCCGACCGCGACTCGCGCGAACGGGGCTGGGCCCGGGCGAACATCCACTCGGGCCTCGCCACCTCGCCGTGCCAGCCGGCCGCCACCGCGTGCATGCAAGACCTCCGGTGTCCAATGACATCAGCCGACCCCCCACGGGCATGGCCGCCCGGTGATACGGAGCGGCCCGCCGAGCGGATCAACGCCGGACGGAAAAAATTCCGGGCGGAGGCGGGGTGGAGTCGGTGGCGTCGGCGTCGTGGACCACCGGCGCGCCCCCGGCGAACCGGTCCAGCTCGGCGCCGGCCAGCACCCGCCCCGGGAACCAGTCGCCGGCGGCCCGCCGGGTCAGCTCCGGCACCGGCGGCTCCACACGGGACGCGACGAGCACCAGGTTGCCGTAGCGCCGGCCGCGGAGCACCGCCGCGTCGCCGACCAGGCAGGCCCGGGGCAGCACGGTGCGGACCGTGGCGACCTGCCCGCGCGCGTGCCGCAACGGCGGGCCGTCGGCGACGTTCGCCAGGTAGCAGCCGTCGGGCCGGAGCACCCGGGCCACCTCGGCGGCGTACTCCACCGAGGTCAGGTGGGCCGGGGTGCGGGCGCCGGCGAAGACGTCCGCGACCACCACGTCGTAGCTGCCGTCCCGGCTCGACGTCAGGGTGGCCCGGGCGTCGGCCACCCGGACCCGCAGCCGGGGGTCGGCCGGCCACGGCAGCTCCCGCCGGACCAGGTCCACCAGGGCGCCGTCCACCTCGGACACCCGCTGCGTGGAGCCGGGGCGGGTGGCCTGCACGTAGCGGGGCAGCGTGAGCGCGCCGCCGCCCAGGTGCAGCACCCGCAGCGGCGCACCGGCCGGCGCCACCAGGTCGATCGCGGCGGCCAGCCGCCGGACGTACTCGAACTCCAGGTGGGTGGGGTCGGCGAGGTCCACATGCGACTGCGGCGCCCCGTCGAGCAGCAGCGTCCAGGAGCCCGGCCGGTCCGGGTCGGGCACCAGCTCGGCCTGCCCGGTGTCGACAGGCACGACCGCCCGGTCGGCGCCGCGTCGCCGGCCCATCAGCGCCGGATCCCCCGGGCCGCCGCGGTGAGCACCCGGTGCAGCAGGCGGGCGTCGCCGAGCATCCCGCGCAGCCGGCGCTCCAGGCCGGCGATCGGGATGAGGTTCTGCGGGGCGCGCGGGTCCTTGTACGGGGTGGAGGCGAACCGGGGCAGCGTGACCAGGGACAGGTCGGCCAGCTCGATCGCCTCGGCCTCGGTCAGGTCGGCGGAGCACTCCACCCGCACGACGCCCGCCCAGGGCGCGCCGCCGGCCACGGGCAGCCGCAGATACCACGAGTAGCCGCCCCACGCCGTGCCCAGCCGGAACACCGGGCAGCGCTGCCCCGGGGCCAGCCCCGTGACCACCGCCGTGAGCCGGCCGTCCAGGTACTGGCTGTGCTGCGTCTTGATGTAACCCAGGGTGCGGGGCAGGTTCCGCCGGCTGCGCAGCGGCCCGTCCACCACCAGCAGGTCGCCGTCGGTGCGCACCGCGTCGGAGACCGCCACCTCCAGCGCGGTCAGCGGGCCCTGCACGGCGGCCGGCAGCTTGCTCAGCTCGCCGGTGCCGCTCACCCGGTGCACCGGGTAGCGGATCGCGCCGGCCACCACGTCCTGCGCCGAGGGGCTGGCGGTGAACAGTCCCCGGCCCACCCGGGTGCCGGCCAGCTCCGCCGCGCCCCGCTCCAGGTCGCACCGGACCACCCCGGCGGCGTACGAGGCCGCGATGCCCGGGAAGGAGCCGCCGTCGTCCTCGGCCGTCCAGACGCTGGCGTCGATCCGGCGCACTCCGTCGACCAGCAGCACCACGTCCGGGGCCGCGACGTCGCGGCGGACGTCGACGGCCCGCCAGTCGGTGGCGGACAACTCGACGTCGGCGTCGACCTGGGCGCTGCTCGGCGCGGCCGGCCCGCCCCCGCCGGACGCCTCGAACGACGCCCCGTACGCCGGGTCCCACGCGTCGACGAAGAACCGGGCGCCCGCCCCCGACGGTCCCGTCACGCGGCGCTCCTCACGGTGCCGGCCTGCCGTCCGCGACCGCGGGGCGCCGCACTCCTCGCGCTCACAGGCCGGTCCGCTCGACGCGGGCGGTGCGGGCGTCCTTGCGGACCACGAAGCGGACCGGGATCCGCTCGGCGAGCGCCGGCACGTGGGTGACCACGCCGACCATCCGGTCGCCCCGGGCGGCCAGGTTCTCCAGGGTGGCCGCCACCGTGTCGAGGGTCGCCGCGTCCAGCGTGCCGAAGCCCTCGTCGAGGACTATCGACTCCAGGCTGGCGGCGCTCGTCGACATCCCGGCGAGCTGCTCGGACAGCGCCAGCGCCAGGGCCAGCGACGCCTGGAACGTCTCCCCGCCGGAGAGGGTGCGCACCCCGCGCCGCAGCCCGGCGTCGTGGTGGTCGACCACGAAGAACTCGCCCTTGTCGTGCACCAGGTCGTACTGGCCACCGGACAGCTCGCGCAGGATCCGCGAGGCGCCGTCGACAAGCAGGTCCAGCGCCTCGGCCAGCAGCCAGCGCTCGAAGTTGTTGGCCCGCAGGTGCCCGGCGAGCGCGCGGGCCACCCGGGCCTGCCGCTCGTGGCCCGCCCGCTGCTCGCGCAGCTCCGCGGCCTGCTCGCGGCGCTCCTCCAGCCGGCGCAGCTCCGCCTCGGCCCGCTCCACCGCCACCGCGGCGTCGCGCTGCGGATCCTCCGGCGCGGCCAGCCCGGCCGCGTCGAAGAGCCCGCCGATCCGCTCCGCCACCTGGCCCGCAGCGGCCTCCGCCGCGTCGACGGCGGCGGCCAGCCCGGCCCGGTCGGCGCGCCGCCGCCCGGCCTGCTCGCCGGCCCAGCCCGCGAGGGCCGTCCAGGCGGCGGCCACGTCGTCGCGGTCGGCGGCCGGCGGGCCGAACCGGGCCAGCCCGTCGCGGACGGTGTCGAAGTCCCGCCAGGCCCGGCGCAGCCGCTCCTGCGCGCCGTCCAGGTTGCCGCGGGCCCGGCGCGCGGCGTCACGGCCGGCGCGCACCGCCCCCGCCGCCTCCTCCAGCGCCCGGCGCAGCCGGGCGTGCTCGGCCAGCGATTCGCGCAGCGCCTCCGGCGTGGCCGCCCCGGCGAGCTGCCCGTCCAGCTCGGCCAGCCGGGCTCCGAGCTGGTCGTGCTCGGCGCGGGCGCGCAGCAGCACCCGGTCCAGCTCCCGGGCGGCCGCGTCGCGCTCCTGCACCACCCGCTTGGCGGCCTCGCTGGCCGCCCGGGCCGCCTTGCCGGCCGCGAGCGCCCGGGCCACCGCCGAGCCCTTGGGCACGGCCGGCACCTTGGGCACCGGCTGCTCGCAGACCGGGCAGGGGCCGCCGTCGACCAGGTGCGCCCGCAGCGCCACCGCCTGGTCGGTGGCCTTCGCCTCCTCGTGCGCCCGGAACGCCGCCTCCAGCTCCGCCTCGGCCCGCTCGGCCTCGGCCCGGGCCGCGGCGAGCGCCCCGGCCGCCGCGTCGTGCTCGGCCTGCGCCGCGTCCACCGCCGCGCGGACCGCCGCCGCGTCGCCGGCCAGCCGCTCCCGGTCGGCGTACGCCTTGAGCTGCACGCGCAGCGCGCTCTCGTCGCCGGCCGCGGCCAGCTCGCCGCGCAGCTTCTCCTCGCGCTCCTCGGCCAGGGCGACCGCGGTGGCGGCCTCGTCGGCGGCCGTCCGTGCGGCGGCCACCGCCCGGGCCAGCTCGGCGGTCCCGTCCGGCGGCCGGACCCCGGCCAGCACGGCCAGCTCGCCGTCGAGCGCCGCGAGCGCCGCGGCCTGCTCGCGCGCCGTCGCGCGCGCCCGCTCCAGCTCGGGTACGGCCGCCGCGACGGCACCGGCCAGCTCCCGCATCCGGTCGACGCGCTCCCGGGCGCCGGCCAGGCTCTCCTCGTCGACGTCGGCGAGGCCGCCGAGCATCTTGTCGACCGCCTCCAGCTTCGCCTCGGCCTGCCCGGCGCGCTCGGTGGCCTTCTTCTGCACCTCCTCGTAGACGCCCAGCCCGAGGAGGTTCACCAGGATCTGCTGCCGGGTGGCCGGCTTGGCGTGCAGGAAGTCGGCGAACTGCCCCTGCGGCAGCACCACGCAACTGGTGAACTGCTCGTACGGCAGCCCGACCGCGTCGAGCACCGCCTGCTCCATCTCGGCCGGCGTGCCGGCCACCACCTCGCCCAGGTCCTCCGGGCTGAGCCCGGTGTCGAGCTTCGTGACGTCGAACCCGGGCGGCATGAGCTGGAGGCCCGCGTTGGCGGTCTTCACCGTGCCCCGGCCGTCCCGGCGGACCACCCGGGTGGCCACGTAGCGGTCGCCGGCGGACTCGAAGACCAGCCGCACCCGCGCCTCGGTGGCCGACGGGGCGAGGGCGTTGGCCAGCCCCCGGGCGCCGCCCCAGCGGGGGACCGTGCCGTAGAGGGCGAAGCAGATCGCGTCGAGCACCGTCGACTTGCCCGAGCCGGTAGGCCCGACCAGCGCGAAGAAGTCCGCGTCGGTGAAGTCGACAGTGGTCTCCTCGCGGAAGACGGTGAAGCCCGCCATGTCCAGCCGCATCGGCCGCATCAGTGCTCGACCTCCTCGAGCAGCTCGTCGAAGAGCTCCCGGACGTCCTCGTCGGCGTGGCCCCGGCTGTCCAGGTAGTCGGCGAACAGCTCGCGCGGCGAGCGGCCGGCCCGCTGGGCGGTGCGGGTGCCGCTGCCCGGCGCCGGCACCAGCTCCGGATCGATCCGGATCTCCAGCGCCCGGGGGAGCAGCTCCTGCACCTCCTCGCGCAGGCCGGCGCGGGGCTGCTCGCGGACGTAGACCCGCAGCCAGCCGTCGGGCACGTCGATCTCGGCGAGCTGGGCCAGGGTGCCGCGGACCGTGCGCAGCGGGACGGCGCCGGGCACCGGCACCTCGCGGATCTGCGCGGCGGTCGTCGCGGTCACCTCGACGATCGTCACCGACCCGACGTTCTCCTGCTCGCCGAAGTCGACGGCGAGCGGGCTGCCGCTGTAGCGGACCGGGCAGGGGCCGATCACCCGCTGCGAGCGGTGCAGGTGGCCCAGGGCCACGTAGTGCGCGTTGCCCGGGAAGACGGTGGCCGGCACCGCGTAGCCGAGCACGGTGTGCGCGTCGCGCTCGCCGCCGCCGGTGCTCGCCCCGACCACCGTGACGTGGGCGGTGACCAGGTGCACCCGGTCCGGCTCGGTGAACCCCTCGGCCAGCCGGGCGAGCACCCGCCCCAGGTGGTCGGCGTAGGTCTGGTTGGCCTCGGCCGGGGTCAGCTCGTACATCTCCACGGCGCGTACGGCGTAGCGCTGGGAGAGGAAGGGCAGCGCGGCGACCTGCCAGCGCTCCCCGTCGCGGGTGACGCCGTCGATGACGTGCTCGGCCGGGTTGTCCCGGACGCTGCCGCGCAGCGTGATGCCGGCGGCCTCGGCCCAGGGGCGCAGCGCGTCGAGCGCGGCGCCGTTGTCGTGGTTGCCGCCGATCGCCACCACGTCGGCGCCGGTGCGACGCAGCGCGGTGAGCGCCCGGGTGACCAGCCGGGTCGCCTCCGGGGTGGGCGCCGCGGTGTCGTAGAGGTCGCCGGCCACGATGACCAGGTCGGGGCGCTCGACCCGGGCGATGTCGATCACCTGGGCGAGCACCTGCTTGTGCTCCTCGGCCCGGGACTGCCCCTTGAGGACCTTGCCGACGTGCCAGTCGGAGGTGTGCAGGATCTTCATGGTCGGCCCTCTAGAACGGGATGTCGTCGTCGGCGGCGCTCGAGCCGACCACCGCGAAGGGGTCGGCCGCCTGGGTGATCGAGCGCAGCGTCTCCGAGGGCGCCCGGCCGGCCTCGGAGACCCGGGTGGCCCAGGCCGGGAAGGGGAACTCCAGGCAGAGCGGGACCGGGATGTCGGGCTGGTTGACGAACATGGTGCCCGGCTTGGCCAGCAGGGCGCGCTGGCGCTGGGCGGGCGGAAGGAAGCCGTATTCCGGGCGGGACGCCTCGGCCGGGTCGAGCCGGCCGACCACCCGGATCGCCGAGTTGGTGACGATCCGCCGCTCCACCTCGCTGGCGGTCTGCTGGGCGCCGACCAGGATCACCCCGAGCGACCGGCCCCGCTCGGCGATGTCGAGCAGCACCTCCTTGATGGGGGAGGAGCCCTCCCGGGGGGCGTACTTGTTCAGCTCGTCGAGGACGACGAAGAGCAGCGGCTTGGCGGTGCCGGCCTTCTCCTTGCGTTCGAACTCGCTCTTGAGCGTCACGCCGACCACGAAACGCTGCGCCCGGTCCGGCAGGTTGTGCAGGTCGACCACGGTGACCTGGGCGGACTCGGCGGTGTTGATCGAGTGCGGGCGGCGGGTGGCCAGGTCGCCCCGGATCAGCCGGCCCAGGTCCTTCTTGCTGCCGATCAGCCGGCGGGCGAACGCGTTGACCGTGCCCAGGCCGACCGCGCTGCCCGCCCAGTCGCCCCGGGTCTCGTCGTCGTTGAGCTGCTCGACGACGTGGTCGACGAGGTCGGCGTACGACCCCAGCCGGACCCCGTCGATGCTCACCCCGCCGTCGGCGGGCTGGGCGTGTCGGGCCAGGTGGGCGGCGACCGAGTGGACCACCATCGTGTACTGCTGCCGCTCGTCGTCGGCGTCGGCGAAGACGTACGGCAGCAGGCGGTCGGCGCAGAACTCGCTGAGCGTCCAGTAGAAGCTGTCCACCCCGGTGAGCCGGCTGCTCACGTCGGGCGTGCCGGAGGAGTCACCGACCCGGGGCGGGGCGTGGACCCGGACGTCGGGGAAGGCGCCCGCGTCGAGCCCGAGCTTCGCGTAGCCGGCCCGGGTGGCGTCGTCGAGCCGGGTGTTGGGGTGGTCGAGGAAGAGCAGGTCCTCGCCCTTGACGTTGAAGATGAGCGCCTTGGCGTTCACCGCGTCGCCGCCGAGCACCCCGGAGCGGAAGACCGAGTAGAGCAGGAAGGTGGCGAAGCTGGTCTTGGTGGCCACGCCGGAGATGCCGGAGATGGAGACGTGCGCGCCCCGGGTGCCGTCGAGGAAGTCGGCGTTGAGGTAGACCGGGACGCCGTCGCGGCCCATGCCCATGGGGATGCGCCGCTCCATCCGGTCGAAGTGCAGCGCCCGGGCCCGGGCGTCGCCCTCGGCCCGGTGCACGACGGCGCCGGGGGTGGGCGGCACGTAGAACTCCGGGTCGACCCGGGTGGTGGTGACCTCGGCGGCCTCCTGCACCTGGGCCGGCAGGGTGCCGTCGGCGATGGCGAACACGTCGGAGTCGAACTGCGCCCCCTCGTGCCGGGCGCGCACCTGGGTGACCACTCCGGCGATGGTGACCGGCTCCCGGTCGGGCAGCTCGCGGCGGGTCACCACCACGTCGTCGAGCTGGAGGTAGCTGCCGGGCGCCACGGCGGTCCAGAAGGTGAGCGGGGTGGCGTCGGCGGTGCCGAGCACCCGGCCGACCCCGTCGCCGGGGCCGTCGAGCAGGTCGTCGGTCATCGGCGGTCTCCGGTCGGCTGGTCGTCCCGTTCGCGGCGCACGTCGTGCATCCTGCCCGAGGGATGCGACAGGTTGCCACGCGACGCGGCGGACGCCACCCCGCGGGTCCGCCGACCCTGCGCAGCGGGACCGCCCGCTGACTCTCCGTACGCCCCGGTCGGCCATTCCGCCACCGCCGGGCCGGCTCGCGGGAGATCCTGCAAGGGGCCCGAGGACGCAAGGTACGAGGAGCGGCGGTGGAGGCAGTCCGCAACCGGACGGCGATGCTGCTGCTGCTCGCCGTGCTGCCGCCCGTGGTGCAGGAGGCGGTGCTGGTGGGCATCGGCTTCCACGGCGCCCGCGGTCTGGCGCCGCAGGTGACCGCGGTCTGGCCGTACGACTCGTTCCACGACCTGCGGTGGCTGCTCGTGTTCCACGACTCCTGGGGGAACTTCCTGTTCGGCCTGGTGGCGCTCACCGTGTTCCGCGGGGTGCTCACCGCCGGGCTGACCGCACTGGCCTGGCCCGCGCGGGTGGCCCGTCCGTCGTTCGGCTGGCTGGTGCGGCGGAACCTGGAGGTGGCCGCCCTCGCCCTGGTGATCATCTCGCCGTGGGCGGCCATCTCTGTCGCCTTCTCGGCGGTCGCGCTCTCCCTCTACCTGTTCGCCTCGCTCGCCCCGATGCTGGTGCTCGCCCCGTTCCTCCAGCGCGCCGGGGTGGTCCGGCACTGGTGGCGGGGCCTGCCCACGATCGAGCTGCTCGGCTGGTCGGTGCTCAACTTCGTCGTGCTCACCGTCGCGGGCGCGGTCATCTCCAGCACGTCCGGCTGGTGGGGCGTCCCGGTGGCGGCGCTGGCCGGCCTGGTCAACGGCCTGCTCTGGCGGCGCACCGTGGCGGCGGCCGTGCTGCCGGCCCGCATCCGCCTGGCCCGGATCCCGGTCGCGCCGGTGGCGATCGTCCTCACCATGGCCGCCGCGGTCGCGTCGCAGACGCTCGTGGGCCTGGCGCTGGGTCCACCGGCGGAGTGGCGGCCCCCGGTGATCGCCCAGCGGCTGCCCGACCGGGTGCCGCACGCGGTGATCGCCATCGCGGGGCACGACTCGCAGTGGAACGGTCGCGCACCGGAGGATCCCCGGGTCGAGCGCTTCTCCTACGTGGGCCTCGACGGGCAGGGCCGGCCGCTGCCGTACGGGCCGGAGGCCACCCACCAGGCCCTGGACTCCAGCGCGGTGCTGCTCGCCGCGCAGGTCGACGAGTTGCACAAACGGACCGGCCGGCCGATCGCCCTGCTCGGGTTCAGCGAGGGCGCCATGGTGGCGCGCACCTACCTGGACAAGTGGGCGCAGCCCCTGCCCGTGGAGGCGGTGCTGCTGTTCAGCCCGCTCATCCAGCCGGGCCGGGCCTACTACCCGCCGGCGGGCTACTCCGGGTGGGGCGTGGCCGCCGGCTGGGAGCTGCGGGGGATCTTCTGGCTGGCCAACCTGGGTCGCTCGGTGAAGAGCGCACCGGACGAGCCCTTCGTCCGGTCGGTGCTGGTCAACGCGCCGTTCTACCGCAACCGCACGCTCTGCCCGGTGGCCGGGGTCCGCATGATCGCCTTCCTGCCCACGGTCAGCGCCGCGGAGGCGCCGCCCGGCGAGTACAGCCGGATCCCGACGTTCCAGATGCCCGCCCTGCACGGCGGGCTGATCGGCCAGCGGCTCGCCCAGGAGCGCGTGGTCGACTTCCTCGCCGGCGGCCGGGTCGACGAGCCGCGCCGGGAGTACCGGCTGCTCCAGCGGCTGGGCGCCGCCTGGCAGGCCCCGCCGCTCCCGCTGGCCCTGAACCCGGTGTGGGCGGCCGACCGGGAGGGCGACCCCGCCTTCAGCGGCCGGATCTGCGAGCCCCGCTGACCGGTCGCCTCACCCCGCCCCGCCGGTGGCCCGGCGGTGTCGGAGCAGCAGCCGGATCGCCGCCGCGTCGACGGCGGTCACCAGGACCACCCGGATCGGCGCGTACGGCAGCATGAGCAGATTGACGGTGAGCGCCAGCACGGCGCAGCCGATCGCCACGAGGGCCGCGCCCCGGCGCCCGGTGACCGCCGCCAGCCCGGCGACCGCCAGCGCGGTGCCGACCACCAGGTGCAGCCAGGCCCAGCCGGTGACGTCGACCGGGTAGAGGCCACCGCCGCTCAGCACCACGAACGGCCCGGACCGGAGCGTGCCGTACGCGGACAGCACGTCGGCCAGGCCGGTGGCGACCAGCAGCCCACCGGCGAGCAGCGGACGCTCGGCCTGCTCCGGCGTCGTCCCGGTCGCCTGCGGAGAACGCATTCTCCGAGGTTACGGCGCTTGTCCCGGGCGGGTTCGCGAGACGGCGCAGCCCGACCCGGCGGGGCGCGGGTCCCGACGCGGCGACCGCTCCGGAGTCCCGGGTGGTGAACGGCGCGCGAAAAGTCGTGGAAAAAATCTTGGCCGAAAGTCGTGACAGACATGGGCCGCCTCCGGCAAGAATGTGCAACAACGCATCGAGGATCTTTCCTCCATCGATCCCTCGTGCGTCGCCGCGCCCGTGTGACCTGCACGAACGCGGCTGATCCGGCGTGCCCTCCCACGGCGGGTCACCCGTCGGTCGATACCCCCCGGCCGGCAGTCCTAGTGAAGGTAGGAACTTCATGCGTCGTACCACTCTCCTCGGCGGGCTGGCCACGGCGGCGCTGCTCGCCGCCGCCGGCACGCTGCCCGCGACGGCCTCCGCGGCCCCCGTCTCCACCGACGCGTTCACCCGGGCGGTCGCCCAGCTCAAGGCCCACTCGGGCAGCGCGCTGGTCGCCGACGGCCAGAGCTTCACGCTCAAGAACGTGCAGACCGACGCCGACGGCACCGAGCATGTCCGGCTCAACCGCTACGCCGACGGCCTGCCGGTGCTCGGCGGCGACACCGTCGTCCACCTGGGCAGGGGCAACACCTGGAAGGGCGCCAGCCAGAGCCTGGTGGCCGCGCCGACCCGGGGCGCCAAGGCCCGGGTCAGCGCCGCGACCGCCGGCCGGGTCGCGCTCGGCGCCTCCACCGCCGCCACCCGCCGCGTCGACGGCACCCAGCTCGTCCACGACGCGGACGCCGCCGGCACCACGCTGGCCTACGAGGTCGTCGTGGGCGGGGCGTACGCCGACGGCACCCCCAGCGAGCTGCACGTCCTGGTGGACGCCACCACCGGCAAGGTGCGCGACTCCTGGGAGGGTGTGCAGCGCGACGGTACCGGCAACACCTTCCACTCCGGCACGGTCACCGTGGGCAGCACCCTCTCCGGCAGCACGTACCAGCTCGCCGACGCCACCCGGGGCGGCCACAAGACCTACGACCTCAACGGCGGCACCAGCGGCACCGGCACGCTCGTCACCAGCGCCTCGAACGTGTTCGGTGACGGCACCCTGGCCAACCGGCAGACCGCCGCGGCCGACGCCGCGTACGGCGCCCAGATGACCTGGGACTACTACAAGACCGTGCACGGCCGCAACGGCATCCGCAACGACGGGGTCGGCGCGTACAGCCGGGTGCACTACAGCAGCAACTACGCCAACGCGTTCTGGAGCGACTCCTGCTTCTGCATGACCTACGGCGACGGCGGCTCGGGCTGGTACCCGCTGACCTCGCTGGACGTGGCCGGTCACGAGATGACCCACGGCGTCACCAGCAACACCGCCGGCCTGCGCTACAGCGGTGAGTCGGGCGGTCTCAACGAGGCCACCAGCGACATCTTCGGCACCCTCGTCGAGTTCTCCGCCGCCAACAGCAAGGACCCGGGCGACTACCTGATCGGCGAGAAGCTGCGCAGCAGCGGCGTCCCGCTGCGCTACATGGACAAGCCCTCCAAGGACGGCTCCTCCGCCGACTGCTGGAGCAGCTCCGTGGGCCGGCTCGACGTGCACTACTCCTCCGGCGTGGCGAACCACTTCTTCTACCTGCTCGCCGTGGGCAGCGGCTCGTCGTCGTACGGCAACAGCCCGACCTGCAACGGCAGCACCGTGACCGGCATCGGCAACGCCAAGGCCGGCGCCATCTGGTACCGCGCGCTCACCCGCTACATGACCTCGCGGACCAACTACGCCGGCGCCCGCACCGCCAGCCTGTCGGCCGCCGCCGACCTGTACGGCAGCGGCAGCGCCGAGTACAACGCGGTGGCCGCCGCCTGGTCGGCCGTCAGCGTCAACTGATCCACCCGGCCCGGCGTCGGCGGACTCCTCCGCCGTCGACGCCGGCACGGCCGCGCCTCGCCACGGCGGGCGTGGGCACGCCACCCCGGCGTCCCCGCGCCCGCCGTCGCCGTGCCGGAGGGGTCAGCCGGCGAGCACCTCGCGCAGCCGGGCGGCGAAGGCCGGCGGGTCCTCGGCGAAGCCGACGTGCCCGCCCGGGAACATCACCGGCGCGGTGCCCAGCTCCGCCGCGAGCGCCCGCGAGGTGCGGTCGCACACCTCACCTGTCGACCGCTCCCCGAGGCCGACGACGACCCGGGTCGGGCCGTCGCGCAGGGCGGCCACGTCGGGCCGGAACCCGGTCGTCCCACGGATCATGTGCAGGTACTGGTAGTGCTCGTCGGCGGCCGCCTGCGGGTCGGGCTCGCCGCCGAACATGCCCAGGATTACCTCCTCGGGCAGGTGGATGTTCGCGTTGGCGAGGAACTTGCGCCCGGCGCCGAGCCGGTCCCCGGCCCGGTAGGTGGCGATCATGTCGGCCTCGCGGGCGAACAGGTCCTCCCGGTCCGGCAGCAGGCCGAGCAGCGGCGGTTCGTGCGCGACGACCGTGTGCACCCGCGAAGGACGGGCCTGGGCCAGGGCGAGGACGGTCACGGCGCCGCCGCTGGACCCCAGCACGGCGGCCGGACCCGCGTCGAGGTGCGCGAGGAGCCGGACGACGTCGTCGGCGCGCAGCTCGGGAGTCGAGTCCCGGTGCGGGTCGTGCAGGACGCTGCGGCGGATCCCGCGCGGGTCGGTGGTCAGCACGGTGTGGTCGGCGGCCAGCAGGTCGGCCAGCGGCGCGAAGGCGTCCGCGTCCATCGGGGCGGCGACCAGGGCCACGAGCGGCCCCCGCCCGCGCACCTCGTAGTACAGCCGCCCGTCGGGCACCGCCAGGGTGCCGGTGGTGACGGGCGCGGTGGACATGCTGTTCATCGGGTCCTCCAGAGTCGTGACGGGCGAGCCGTTCACCTTCCTGACTCCGGCGCTGCGGCAGAATCGTCGGTCGTGAGCGTCAGTTCCCCGACCGCCGCCGGATCTCCGGACCGGGCCCCGGTCGACGAGGCCGCCTTCACGGCGCTCGTCTCGCCGCTGCGCCGGGAGCTGCACGCCCACTGCTACCGGATGCTCGGCTCGGTCCACGACGCCGACGACGCCCTCCAGGACGCGCTGCTGCGGGCGTGGCGCGGGCTGCCGGCCTTCGCGGGACGCGGCTCGCTGCGCTCGTGGCTCTACACCGTGGCGACCCGGGTCTGCCTCGACGCCATCGCCGGCCGCGCGCGGCGGGCCCTGCCGGTCGACCTCGGCCCGGCCAGCGACACCGCCGTGCCGGACAGCCACCCGGACCACGAGGTCGCCTGGCTCGGCCCCTACCCGGACACCGGCCTGGCGGCCGCTCCCGTCGCCCCGGGCGCGCGGTACGAGCAGCGCGAGGCGGTCGAGCTGGCCTTCGTGGCCGCCGTGCAGCACCTGCCGGGCAACCAGCGCGCCGCGCTGCTGCTCTTCGACGTCCTCGGTTACTCGGCCGCGGAGATCGCGGCCATGCTGGGCACCTCGACCGCCTCGGTGAACTCGGCGCTCGCGCGGGCGCGCCGGTCGCTCGCCGAGCGGGCACCCGCCGCCACCCAGCAGCGCACCCTGCGAATGCTGGACGACGTCCGACTGCGGGAGGTGGTCACCGGCTACGCCACCGCCCTGGAGAACGGCGACGCCGACGCCCTGGTCGCCCTGCTCACCGAGGACGTCACCTGGTCCATGCCGCCGATGCCGCACTGGTACCGGGGCCTCGCCGCGGTGCTGGACTTCGCCCGGTCGGCGCCGCTCGGCCCCTGCGGCAGCTGGCGGCACGTGACGACCGGCGCGAACGGCCAACCGGCGGTCGCCGGCTACCTGCGCCGGGGCGGGACCGGCCCCTTCCTGCCGTGGTCGGTCGACGTGCTGGCGCTGCGGGGTGACCGGATCGCCGGCATCACCTCGTTCCTGGGCGCGGAACACGTCGCGGCGTTCGGGCTGCCGGACTCCCTGCCGGGAGAGGCCGCTCCGTCGGCCGGTTGACCCCCGCACGCCGGCCGGCGGCCGCCCGCTCCGCCGGACCGGGTGAGGCTGTCCGCGTACCCCTTTCCGACCGTGCCGGACGGTGCGGTCAGGCGGCCGGGGCGGCGCCCGCGGGCGGCGGCCCGCCCGGGTCGCGGGCATAGCGCAGCATCAGCACCCCGTCGGCGGCGGCCAGCACGTGGCGCAGCGGTAGGTGCCGGGGCGGGCTGGCGTCCCCGGCGGTGATCCGGCCGGGACCGGCCCCGGCGAGCAGCGGCGCGACCGTCAGGCAGAGCTCGTCCACCAGGTCGGCCGCGGTGAGCGCGCCGAACAGGTGCGGCCCGCCCTCGCAGAGGAGCTGGCCCAGCCCGCGGCGGCGCAGCTCGGCCAGGCCGGCGGCCAGGTCGACCCGCTCCCCGCCGCACCGGACGAGGTCGGCCACCTCGGTGAGCCCGGGCGGGGGTTCGGCGGTCGTGCCGGTGAGCACCAGCGGCCGGACCGGCGCGTCGGCGAAGCATGCCTGGGCCGGGTCGAGGTCCAGCGAGCCGGAGACGACAACGAGGGTCGGATAGTCGGTCAGGCCCTGCTCGCGGCGCCAGGCCCGGCGCGCCTCGCCGAGCCGGACCGCCCGGTAGCCCTCGTGGCGCAGCGTGCCGGCGGCCACCACGAGGCCGTCGCAGAGCATCCTCAGCAGCCCGAAGACCCGCTTGTCCGGCTCGCCGGAGAGCCCGGCGGAGTAGCCGTCCAGGCTGACCGCGCCGTCGGCGCTGGCCACGAAGTTGACCCGCAGGTGGGGGTGCGGGGCGCGGCCGTAGAGCGCGGCGAGTTCCGGGTCGGTCAGCGGCCCGGTGACGGGTGCCGGCCAGATCCGTTCGATCGGGCTTCCGACGCTCATTCGCCGGCCGGACCGGTGACCGGAGGGGTGGGTTCGGGGGTACGGTGCTGGCAGTCGCACCACTTCCGGCCTGGACAGTCGTCGTGCCGTCGCTCCCGGCACGCTCGGCAGATCATGTTGGCAGCCTATGCCGAGGAAGGATGGGACAGCATGTCGCGTCAGATCTTCCAGCTGAAGGTCTCCCTCGCCGGGGTCCGACCGCCGGTGTGGCGGCGGGTGCTGGTCCCCGGCGGCTACACCCTGGACCGGCTGCACCGGGTGGTCCAGCACGCGATGGGCTGGCGGGACTGCCACCTGCACTCGTTCGACATCGACGGCCGGCAGTACGGCGAGCCCGACCCGGACGGCGAGCTGGCGCTCCGCGACGAGCTGGACGTCCGGCTGGACGCGGTCGTGGGCAAGGGCGACCGGTTCCGCTACACCTACGACTTCGGCGACTGGTGGGAGCACGACCTCGTGGTCGAGGACGTGTGCGCGGCGGACCCGGACGAGCGCTACCCGGCCTGTGTCGAGGGGGAGCGCGCCTGCCCGCCGGAGGACGTGGGGGGCCCGGCGGGGTACGCCGTCCTGCTGGCCGCGCTGGCCGACCCCGGGCACGCCGAGCACCGGATGATGCGGGAGTGGGCCGGCGCCGGCTTCGAGCCGGACTTCTTCGCCGCCGACCGGGCCACCACCCTGCTGCGCCGCTTCTGCTGACCGCGTACCGGGGTCGCCCTCCGGGGCCACCCCGGTCGATGCGGTAACGATCTGGGAACGCTCCCATCGGTCTATTGACACCCCTGACACGTGCCGGCAATCTCATGGGAGCGCTCCCGCGAGTGGCGTGGGTCTCATCCCTGCCCCGCTCCCGGGTCGCCTCCGGCGGCCGCCTCGGCCGGTGGCGGCGAGACGCGCCACAGCACCCCCCACCACACAGATATCGCCTCACCACCGAAAGAGGGGTCTCGGATGAGCGTCCCAATCCGCCGTCGGCGTTTCGCGGCCATCGCGCTCGCGTCCGTCGCGGTGCTCGCCACCGCCACCGCCTGCGGCGACGACTCGTCGGACAGCGGCGGCAGCAGCAGCGGCCCGGTGACCCTGGTCGTCGACGTCTTCGGCGACCAGGGCTTCGGCTACGACGAGCTCTACAAGCAGTACGAAGCGGAGCACCCGAACGTCAAGATCCAGGAGCGCGGCAAGGGTCTCGGCCTCGGTGACTACAACACCCGGCTGACCCAGCAGATCACCGCCGGGTCGGGCGCCGGCGACGTGGTGGCCCTGGAGGAGGGCACCATCGTCCAGTTCTACGCCCAGGCCGACAAGTTCGTGAACCTCGCCGACCACGGCGCGAACGACCTCAAGGGCAACTTCCTGCCGTGGAAGTGGGAGCAGGGCACCACCCCGGACGGCAAGGTGCTCGGCCTCGGCACCGACGTGGGCTCGATGGCGCTGTGCTACCGCAGCGACCTGTTCAAGGCCGCCGGCCTGCCCACCGACCGCGAGCAGGTCGGCGCGCTGTGGCCGACCTGGGACCAGTTCATCGCCGCCGGCCAGCGCTTCGCCGCCGCCGACAAGAAGCACAAGTTCGTCGACTCGGCGACCAACTTCTACAACGTGGTGCTCATGCAGACCGCGGGCGCGGGCACCGGCTACACCTACTACGACAAGAGCAACAAGCTGGTCATCGGCGAGAACCCGGACGTCAAGTCGGCGTACGACCTCACCACCAAGATGATCGCCGCCGGCCTGTCGAACAACCTGCAGTCCTTCTCCAACGAGTGGAACGCCGGTTTCAAGAACGGCACCTTCGCCACCATCGCCTGCCCCGCCTGGATGACCGGTGTCATCAAGGGCCAGGCCGGTGACGCGGCGGCCGGCAAGTGGGACATCGCCAAGGCGCCCGGCAACGGCGGCAACTGGGGCGGCTCGTTCCTGGCCGTGCCGAAGTCGAGCAAGCACCAGAAGGAGGCCGCCGAGCTGGCCAAGTTCCTGACCAGCGCGAAGGGCCAGACCGAGGCGTTCAAGAAGGTCGGCAACCTGCCCTCCTCGCCGCAGGCGCTTGCCGACCCGGCCGTGGCCGACTCGACCAACGACTACTTCAGCAAGGCCCCGGTCGGCAAGATCTTCGCCGCCGGCGCGAGCGAGCTGAAGCCGGTCTACCTCGGCCCGAAGAACAACGCCGTCCGCACCGCCGTGGAGAACAGCCTCCGCGCCGTGGAGCAGGGCAAGACCGCCGAGGAGCAGTGGCAGGCGGCGCTGAAGAACGGTGCGGCCGCCGGTAAGTGATCCGGCCGACCCGCCCGCGGGTGGCGCCGACAGCCCCGCTGTCGGCGCCACCCGCGGTGCCCGGAGAGCCCCGGCGTCGCCCGTGTGGGCGGGTGACGCCGGCCGAGGAGAAGGACTCCCCATGAGCCTCGACCTGCACGCCGCGGCGCCACCCGACCCCGGACGGTCCCGCGCCGGCCGTCCCGCGCACCGCCGCGCCACCTCGCTGACCCGGCTGGACCTGAGGTACTCGCCCTACCTCTACGTCCTGCCCTTCTTCGTGATCTTCGCCGTGTTCAGCGCGTATCCGATCGCGTACACGGTGTGGATCGCGCTGACCGACCGGTCCCCGCTGAACCCGACGATCTCCTTCGTCGGGCTGGACAACTTCGTCGAACTCATCACCGACGACCCGCAGTTCTGGAACGCGGTGGTGAACACGTTCGGCATGTTCGTGCTCTCCACCGTGCCCCAGCTCATGCTGGCGCTGGTGCTGGCCAACGCGCTGAACCGGAAGCTGCGCGCGCAGACCTTCTTCCGGATGGCCATCGCCATGCCGATCATCACCTCGACCGCCGTGGTCGCGCTGATCTTCTCGATGATCTACGCGAAGGACTTCGGCCTGGTCAACTGGGTGCTCGACACCGTCGGCCTGGACCCGATCGACTGGCGCGCGAACCGCTTCGCCTCCTGGTTCGCCATCTCCACCATGGTCGACTGGCGCTGGGTCGGCTACAACGCCCTGATCTACCTGGCCGCCATGCAGTCCATCAGCAAGGACATGTACGAGGCCGCGGCGCTGGACGGCGCCTCCCGGCGCCGGCAGTTCTGGTCGATCACCGTGCCGCAGCTGCGCCCGACGATCATCTTCACGCTGATCATCTCGACCATCGGCGGCCTCCAGCTGTTCACCGAGCCCCTGCTGTTCACCAGCGGCTCGGGCGGTCTCTCCGGCGGCTCGGAGGGGCAGTTCCAGACCATCACGATGTACCTGCTCGACGTCATGAACCAGCGCTTCCGGTGGGGCTACGCCGGCGCGGTCGCGCTCGTGCTCTTCGTGCTCATCGCGTTGATGTCGACGGTCAACTACCTGCTGGCCCGCCGCATCAGCTCCGACAAGTGAGGTGACGAGATGACGACCACCACGCTCCGCCCACCCGCCCGGCCGGGTGCCCCGGCCCGGGCCGCCCACCAGGCCGAGCGGCTCTGGAAGGCCAGCCCGCTCACCTGGTTCGGGCTGGTCCTCGGGGTGATCCTGTCGCTCTTCCCGTTCTACTGGATGATCGTGATCGCCTCGCGGACCAACGACGCGGCCAACTCCTGGCCGCCGCCGTTCCTGCCCGGCGGCAAGCTCGGCGACAACATCCAACGGGTGCTCGACAACGGCGACGCCAACATCGTCAAGGGCCTGCTGAACTCGTTCCTGGTCTCCGGGACGATCACCGTGGCCACGGTGTTCTTCGGCTCCCTGGCCGGCTTCGCCTTCGCCAAGCTTCGCTTCCGGGGCAAGAACGCGCTGCTGCTGATCATCCTGGCCTCGATGATGGTGCCGATCCAGCTCGGCGTCCTCCCGCTCTACATCCTGATGGCGAAGCTCGAGTGGCTGAACACCATGCCCTCGGTGACCGTGCCGTTCCTCATCGGCGGCTTCGGGATCTTCATGATGCGCCAGTACGCCGAGCAGGCCGTGCCGAACGAGCTGATCGAGGCGGCCCGGGTCGACGGCTGCTCCACCTGGAAGGTGTACTGGCACGTGGTGGCGCCCGCGCTGCGTCCCGCCGCCGCGGTGCTCGGCCTGCTCACCTTCATGGAGCAGTGGAACCAGTTCTTCTGGCCGTTCGTGGTGCTGGCCGACCCGGCCAACCCGACCGTCCAGATCTCCCTCCGTAGCCTCAACACCGCCTACTTCGCCGACAACTCCCAGATCTTCGCGGGTACGTTGATCGCGACCCTGCCCCTGTTCATCGTGTTCATCCTGTTCGGCCGCCAGATCATCGGCGGCATCATGGAAGGCGCCGTCAAGTCGTGAGCAACCCAGCCAGCCCGCCCGCCGTCGGCGTCCTCGACCAGGGCGCGGCACTGACCTTCCCGCCCGGCTTCCTCTGGGGGGCGGCGACCGCCGCGTACCAGATCGAGGGCGCGGCGACCGAGGGCGGCCGCACCCCGTCGATCTGGGACACCTTCAGTCACACCGAGGGGCGGACGGTGGCCGGGCACACCGGTGACGTGGCCTGCGACCACTACCACCGGATGCCCGACGACGTGCGGCTCATGGCCGACCTCGGGCTGAAGTCCTACCGCTTCTCCGTCTCCTGGCCCCGCGTGCAGCCCGGCGGCGCCGGGGCGGTCAACTCCGAGGGGATGGACTTCTACCGGCGCCTCGTGGACGAGCTGCTGAGCCACGGCATCGAGCCGTGGCTCACCCTCTACCACTGGGACCTGCCCCAGCCGCTGGAGGACGCCGGCGGGTGGCCGGCCCGGGACACCGCCGGCCGGTTCGCCGACTACGCCCAGTTGGTCGCCGACGCCCTGGGCGACCGGGTGAAGTACTTCACCACCTTCAACGAGCCGTGGTGCTCGGCCTTCCTCGGCTACGGCTCCGGCGTGCACGCGCCGGGCCGCTCCGACGGGGCCGACGCGGTCCGGGCCGGGCACCACCTCATGCTCGGGCACGGGCTGGCCGTGCAGGCGCTGCGGGCCGCCCGGCCGGAGGCGCAGCTCGGCATCACGGTCAACCTCTACCCGGTCACCCCGGCCACCGACTCGCCGGAGGACGCCGACGCCGCCCGCCGCATCGACGGGCTGGCCAACCGGTTCTTCCTCGACCCGGTGCTACGCGGGGCGTACCCGGCGGACCTGACCGCCGACCTGCGCAAGGTCACCGACTTCGGGCACGTCCGGGACGGCGACCTGGCGGTCATCTCGACCCCGCTGGACATGGTGGGCGTCAACTACTACAGCCGGTACGTGGTGGCCGCGCCGGTCGGGAGTGGCGAGGCGGAGGCGTACTGGCGGGCCCCGTCGTGCTGGCCGGGCAGCGGGGACGTCCGGTTCGTCACCCGGGGTGTCCCGGTGACCGACATGGACTGGGAGATCGACGCCCCGGGCCTGGTGGAGACGCTGGAGCGGGTGCACCGCGACTACACCGACCTGCCGCTCTACGTCACCGAGAACGGCTCCGCGTTCGTCGACGCGGTGGTCGACGGCCGGGTCGACGACCCGGACCGGCTGGCGTACTTCGACGCGCACCTGCGCGCCGCGCACGCCGCGATCAGCGCCGGGGTGCCGCTGAAGGGGTACTTCGCCTGGTCGCTCATGGACAACTTCGAGTGGGCGTGGGGCTACACGAAGCGCTTCGGCATGGTCTACGTCGACTACGACAGCCAGGTCCGGATCCCGAAGTCCAGCGCCAGGTGGTACGCCGATGTGATCCGACGCAACGGCCTGGCCGCACAATAGGCTGGGCCAGCCAGTAACGGGCGGCCCGGCGCCGACGCCTCAACAGGTGCCGGGCCCGCCCGACGTCGGAGGAGCACAGACGATGACAACGCAGCGCACGCGGTCGCTCGGGCGCCCGACCCTCGACGCGGTCGCGGCCCGCGCCGGCGTGGGCCGCGGCACGGTCTCCCGCGTCGTCAACGGCTCGCCACAGGTGAGCCCGGAGGCCCGGGCCGCCGTCCAGGCGGCCATCGCCGAGCTGGGATACGTGCCCAACCGGGCCGCGCGGGCGCTTGTCACCCAGCGGACCGACTCGGTGGCGCTGGTGGTGTCCGAGTCGGGGGAGCGGGTCTTCACCGAGCCGTTCTTCGCCGGCATCGTCCGCGGCGTCAGCTCGGCGCTGCTGGAGACCCCCATGCAGCTCTGGCTGGCCATGGCGCAGTCCCAGATCGAGCGGGAACGGGTCGAGCACCACCTGACCAACCAGCACGTGGACGGCGTCCTGCTGCTCTCGCTGCACGACGCGGACCCGCTGCCCACCCTGCTGGAGGAGCGCGGCCTGCCCACCGTGCTCGGCGGCCGGCCGGCCCGGATGCTGCACCCCAACGCCCAGCCGGCCTGGTTCGTCGACGTGGACAACGTCGGCGGCGCCCGGCAGGCCGTGGAGCACCTGTTCGCCCGCGGCCGGCGTCGGGTCGCCACCATCGCCGGCACCCAGGACATGGGCGCCGGCCTGGCCCGCCTGTCCGGCTACAAGGAGGCGGTCCGGGCCGCGGGCGGGGACCTCAACCCGGACCTCATCGCGTACGGCGACTTCAGCGAGGGCAGCGGCACGGCCTGCATGCGCCGGCTGCTGGAGGTCTGCCCGGACCTGGACGCGGTCTTCGTGGCCTCCGACCTGATGGCCTTCGGCGCTCTCCGCGCGCTGCGCGAGGCCGGCCGCCGGGTGCCCGAGGACGTGGCCGTGATCGGCTTCGACGACGCCCCCATCGCCCGGCAGGCCGAGCCGCCGCTGACCACGGTCTTCCAGCCGGTGGAGGAGATGGGCCGGCAGATGGCCCGGCTGCTCGTCTCGCGGATCCGCGGCGAGGAGCTGCCCAGCCCGCACGTGCTGCTGGACACGAAGCTCATCCACCGCGCCTCGGCCTGACCCCGCTACTTCTCCCGGACGGCACGCAGGCCGTGCTCGACCAGCGGTGCCACCATCTCGCCGATCCGGTCGAAGCCCCCGCCGAGCGTCTGCCCGAGGGTGTGCCGGTAGTGGATGCCCTCGCAGATCACCGCGAGCTTGAAGCAGCCGAGCGCCACGTGCCAGTGCAGCGGCCCGACGTCCACGTCGCTGCGCCCGGCGTACCGGTCGATGAGTTCGGCGCCGGTGGGGAAGCCGGCCCGCGGGCCGATGCCGTCGGCGACCGGGTTGCCCTCGGCGCTGTCGCTGTCGCCCAGCACGTCCCAGTAGGTCAGCAGCAGCCCCAGGTCGGCGAGCGGGTCGCCGAGGGTGGCCATCTCCCAGTCGAGGACCGCCCGCACCGCCACCGGCTCGACGGTGGCGAGCAGGTTGTCCAGCCGGTAGTCGCCGTGCACGATCCGGCCGGCGTTCGCGCCCTCGGGCACGCTGCCGGCGAGCGCGTCGCGCAGCTCGTCGATGCCGGGCAGCGGGCGGCTGCGGGACCGGTCCAGCTGGCCGGACCAGCGGCGGACCTGGCGGGCCAGGTAGCCCTCGGGGCGGCCGAAGTCGGCCAGCCCGACCGCGGCCGGCTCGACCATGTGCAGCTCGGCGAGGGTGTCCATCATCGCCATGGCGAGGTCGCGCCGCTGGCCGGCGGTGAGCGCGTCGGTCTGCTCCCGGCGCCGGTAGACCTCGCCGCCGACCCTCTCCATGAGGTAGAACGGCGCGCCGGTGACGTCGGGGTCGGGGCAGAGCAGCAGCGCGTCGGGCACCGGCACGGCGGTGGGGGCGAGCGCGGAGATCACCCGATACTCCCGGGCCATGTCGTGCGCGGTGGCCAGCACGTGCCCGAGCGGCGGCCGGCGCAGCACCACCTCGCGGTCGCCGGCGCGCAGCAGGTAGGTCAGGTTGGACTTGCCCCCGGCGATCAGCTCGGCCGACAGCGGCCCGGCCAGCTCCGGCCGGTGCGCGGCCAGGTACGCGGCGAGCCGGTCGAGGTCGAGCCCGCGCGGGGCCGAACCGGTCGGGGTCTGCGGTGCGGCGACGGCCGGATCGGTCATCCGGTTAGTTGATGGCAGCTCAGCTTTGTTGTCAAGGCGGGATGTTCCCGGCGGGACATGCCGCTGCAACGGGGGCGAAATGGTCAACCGGCAGGCTGGGGCCCAGCCTGCCGGCCGCCACGGCCGGCCCGCCGAGCGGAGGGACCAGACATGCTGCTGAGAGTTCGGGTGACCCTGCCGGACCGACCGGGCACGCTCGGCCAGGTGGCCCGGACGCTCGGCGTCTCCGGCGCCGACATCGTGCAGGTGGTGGTGCTGGAGCGGCTCGGCGGGCGGGCGGTCGACGACTTCACAGTGGTCTGGCCGGGCGCGGCCCGGGTGGAGCGGCTGCTCGCCGGCCTGGCCGCGATCCCCGGCGTCCGGGTGGACGGGGTGTGGCGGGCGATCGGCGCCCCGACGACCACCGGCCAGGACGCTGAACTGCTCGCCCAGGTCGCCGCGAACCCGGCCGACGGGGTGGCCACACTTGTCGACGCGGTGCCCGGGCTGCTCGCGGCGGACTGGGCGGTGGCCGCCGTGGTGCCGCTGGACTGGGCCGCGCGCAGCGGCGACGGCGGCGAGCCGACGGTCGGGCACGCGAGCTGGCGCGCCCCGGTCCCGCCACGGCTGCCGGAGGTCACCCCGCTGCGGGCCCGGGCGATCACCACCCCGGACGGGCACCACTACGCGGTCGCGCCGTTCGGCCGGGCCGGCCTCGTGCTGGTGGTGGCGCGGGACCACAGCGAGCCGCTCGCCGCCGCCGCGTTCCACGCCACGGAGGTGGACCGGCTCGCCCAGCTCGTCCGGGCCGGCGCGGTGATCCTCGGCGACCGCCTGGACCTGGTCGGCGCCCCACCCGTGACCACCATCACCTGACCGGTCCCGCCGTTTCACCCGTGGGCAACGGGGGCGCAACAGGCGGCCGGCAGGGTCGACGGTGAGGAAGGGAGCGAACCATGGCGCTGTGGCGGATCCGTGCCACCGTGGACGACCGGCCGGGCTACCTGTCGGTGCTCACGGCGAGCCTCGCGTTGCGCGGGGTCAACATCCTCACCGTGCAGGTGCACACCACCGAGGTGGGGGCGGTCGACGACTTCCTTGTCGACGCGCCCGACCGGCTCACCGAGGCCGACCTGCGCGCGGCCGTCGAACGGGGGCGCGGCCGGAACTGCTGGGTGGCGCGCAGCGAGGCGCGCGGGCTGGCCGACCAGCCCACCCGGGTGCTCGGCCTGGCCGGCCGGCTGGTCCGGGACCCGGACGCCGCCGGCGAGACACTGCGCGTGCTGCTCGGCGCGGACGCGGTGACCTGGCGGCCGACGCCGGCCACCCCGCCGGGCGGGGTGGACCAGACCACGATGCTGCTGGCCGACCCGGCCGGCGGCTCGTACGAGTTGCGCCGCCGGGAGCCGAGCTTCACCCCGGCCGAGTACGCCCGGGCGCAGGCCCTGGTCGAGCTGGCCGCCACGGTGGCGCGCCGGGACGCCGACCGGGTCACCCTGGTGCTGCCCGACACGGCCGAGGTGACGGTCCGGCCGGCCGTCGCCGACGACCTGCCGGGCGTGCTGGAGCTGCACGCCGGGTGCTCGGACCGGAGCCGGCAGCGGCGCTACCTGAGCGGGGCGGGGCACCCGGCTCCGGCCCGGCTGCGCCGGCTGCTCGAACCGGCCCAAGGGCTGACCCTGGTCGCCACGCACGGCTCCGGCGGTGCCGCGGCGCCGGTCGTGGCGATGGCCAACCTGCTCGGCGAGGGGGACGAGGCGGAGGCGGCACTGCTGGTGCGGGACGACTGGCAGCGCCGGGGCCTCGGTTCGGCCCTGCTGCGCCGCCTGCTCGGGCACGCCGACCGGGCCGGCTACGCCGCCGTGCTGCTGCACGTGCAGGCCGAGAACACCCCGATGCTGCGCACCGTACGCGGCCTGCACCGGCCCACGTCGGTGGAACGGGACGGCAGCGTGCTGACCGTCACGGTGCCGCTGGCCCCCCGCCGGGCCGTGCTGCCCCGGCAGGCCGACGCGACGGCGCGGTCGCGGCGGTCGTACTGACTCCACGGTGGCGTGTCGCGCCGCGTCCCGGGCCGCAACGGCGCGGCTCGGGACGGCGGCCGGCGGGCCACCGCACACCGGCGCCGGGTTCTCCGGCGCCACCTGGGCCGACCTCCGATGCGGGGGACGGTGACACGGCAGGGCCCCCGGTGCGGGGGCCCTGTCCGTGTCCGGGCCCGGTCGGCCTGGGTCAGGTCGCGGGGTAGCTGCTGTAGTCCGGGAAGTTGCCGTAGAGCCGGCCGTCGCCGCCCACGGTGACCGCCTGCACCAGCAGGTCACCGCCCACGAAGGCGCCCTTCCAGGACGCGCCCCGGCCGCCGAACGGCTCCTCCCGGTCGCCGCGGGAGCGCGGCTTGTTGATGCCCACCTTGAACGCCTGGAGGTCGACGGCGAGCTTGCCGGCCAACTCCTCGTCGTCGCAGGCCAGGGAGGCGACCAGCGCGCCGTTGGAGGCGTTCATCTGGGCCAGCAGCTCGTCGGTGGTGTCCACCACGACGATGGTGTCCACCGGGCCGAACGGCTCGGCGTGCATGAGCCGGGACCGCCCGGGCGGGGCGAGCAGCACCGCCGGCGCCACGTACGCGGAGGTGTCCTGCCCGTCGAGGAAGGGCGCGCCGTCGAGCTTGCCCCGGTGCAGCGGCACCGCGCCGCCGCGTACCGCCTCGTCGACCTTGCGGCGCAGCTCCTCGGCCTTGGCCGCGCTGATCAGCGGGCCGAAGTCCAGCTCGGGCAGCGGGTCACCGGCCGACCAGTCCTCGCCCACGGCGAGCGGGTGTCCGAACCGGACCGACCGCACCACCGGCAGGTACACGTCGAGGAACTCGTCGACCAGATCGCGCTGGACCACGAACCGGGGGTACGCGGTGCAGCGCTGCTTGCCGTACTCGAAGCCCTTCTTCAGGTGCGCGGCGAGCAGGTCCCACTGGGAGAAGTTCCAGATGCCCCAGGCGTTGAGGCCCTCCTGCTCGATGAAGTGCCGCTTGTCGGAGTCGAGCAGCGCCGCCGCCACCTTGCCGCCGTTGGAGCGGCCGCCCACGAACGCCACCGCGCCGATTTCGGGGGCGCGGACCAGGACCTCGGAGAGCTCCTCGCCGCTGCCGGACAGCAGGGTGGCGGGCAGCCCGGCGCGGCGCATCAGCGCGTGCGCCACGGTGAGGCAGACCGCCCCGCCCTGCGACGGGGTCTTGGCGATCACCGCGTTGCCGGCGAGCAGCTGCACCAGCTCGGCGTGCACGAGCACGCTCATGGGGTAGTTCCAGGACGCGATGTTGCTGACCGGGCCGGGCAGCGGCTCGCGGCCGTCGGCGAGCATCCGGTCGATCTCCTGCACGTACCACCGGACGCCGTCCAGCGCCCGGTCGACGTCGGCGCAGGCCAGCCGCCACGGCTTGCCGATCTCCCACACCAGCAGCATGGCGAGCAGGTCGCGGTGGGCGGTGAGGGCGTCCAGGGCGTCGTCGACCCGGGCCTTGCGCTCGGCGAGCGGGGTCTGCGCCCACTCCCGGTGCGCGGCGGCGGCGTGCGCGACCGCGCCGCGCGCGGCCTCGGCGTCCAGGCGGGCCAGGTTGACCAGCACGGTGTTGTCGACGGGGGTGCGTACCGGGCTCGGCGTGCCGACCGCCCGCCAGCCGCCCTCGACGAGGTTGTGCAGGGTGGCGGCGCCGTCGGGCGTGGTGCCGAAGGCTTCCGGCGCGGCGGCCACCGCGCGGGCGAGGGTGTCGGACCAGGAGGTGCCGTCGGCGAGTCTGAGAGCCATCGCGATCTCCTCAGGGTTGTCCGGGGGAGCGGCGGCGTCGATGGCACCGCTGGTGTCGCGTACTGTCCCGCGCGGCCGAGCGCGCGGGCAACCGTACGCTCGTATGCCAGGACGCCCGTCACGCCGCCGCGACACGTCGCGGCCCGACCACCACGGCCTTGACCTGGAGGTACGCGGGCAGGTTATCGAAGGTTGTCGATTATGTGATCCAGCTCCGGGCGGCGTCGACCGGGTTACCCGTCAGTACGGATCAACCCGCCGGCCGGTTCAACCGCCCAGCGCCGCGATCGCCTCCGCGGTCGTGCAGACCGTGCCGAGCCGGCGGAAGACGTAGTCGACGGCGAACTCGTGGGCGTACGCGTCCAACCCGGACATCGCGTCGTGCGGCAGCACCACCCGGTAGCCGATCTCGTCGGCGATGCGGGCCGTCTGCTCGACGCCGAAGTTGGTGGCCAGCCCGCCGATCACCAGCGTGTCCACCCCGCGCTCGCGCAGCGCCGCGTCGAGCCCGGTCTCGTGGAAGGCGCCCCAGGTGTGCTTGACGATCGCCACGTCGCCCTCGCGGGGCGCCACCTCGGGGAGCAGTTCGCTCCCCGCCGGCTGCGGATCGGGGCCGGGCCGGTCGGCGCGGACCACCACCACCGTCGCCCCGGCGGCGCGGGCGGCCCCGGCGAGCGCGAGGCAGCGCTCGACCACCTCGGGGCCGGTGTGCGGGGCGGTCGGCTGGTCCACGATGCGACGCTGGAGGTCGATCAGGACGACGGCGGTGCGGGTCGGGTCGAGAGCGTCCACCCCAAGATCATATCGAGCGTGGACCGCCGGGGTGGCCCCGGGAAAGGCGGAACCGGCCGCCGGACCGAGGTCCGACGGCCGGTTCCGTGCCGGAGTCCGGCTCAGCTGGTGAAGGTGATCTTGTCCCGGCGGCGACGCAGCGCCATCAGGAGGACACCGCCGCCGATCAGGGCCAGGCCGGTGAGCGAGATGCTGGTGGCCGCCACGCCGGTGAGCGGCAGCCCGCCCTCGGTGCCGTTGCCGCCGCCCGCGCCGCCGCCGACCGAGGTGCCCGGCGCCGGGGTGCCCGACGGGTTCTCGGACGGGTTCTCGGAACCGCCCGGCGTCGGGGTCGGGGTCTCCTCACCCGGAGTGGTCGGGGTCGGGGTCGGCGTCGGGCTCTCCGTCGACTCGCACGGCGTCAGCCAGAAGACCTTGTGCTTGTCGTCGAACGCCTTGCCGTCGGTCAGGTCCACGTCGAGCTTGATGTGGTAGCCCTGCTGCGGCTGGAGGTTCAGCCCGGTGAGGTCGAGGTCCTTCGAGGAGAGCTTGATGACCTCGTCGTGGTCGTTCTCCGCGCCCGACGCCGGGTCGTTGCTGATGAGCACGTCGCTCTTCGACCAGACGATCTTGTCCTTCGGCGTGGCCGACGGCGCCTGCGCCCAGAGCGTGATGTTCGCCTTCTGGTCCTGGTCGAAGTTGAAGAACTCCAGCTCGAAGTCACAGGTGACGTGCGGCTGGTTGTCAACCTTGTCGGTGAACTCGGCGCCGTCGATCTTGACGGTGCCGTTGTCGCCATTCGGGTTGTGCGGGTTGCCGGTCGCCCAGGCCGGGGCGGCCGCCAGCCCGAGGAGCGCCGTGGCGGCGGCGGCGGTGAGGGCCGCGCGCGCCACGTGCCGACGCTGTGGCATGTGGAATCCTCCGAGATCGGGAGAGGGGACGGCACATGATCTCATGACGGCATCCCTCCGGCGACATCGGACGAACGGCCTGAGCTGCGACGATGTCCCGCCAGAGGACCGAAATCGGGGCCAGATCGAGCCACTTGCGCGGCGTGTCGGCGTAACGCGGACGAGGCCTTTGACGCTCCGGTCGGCCAGGTCCGGCGGCAGGTCCCGTCTTCACAAACCCGCGACATCGAGTTTACATTGTCGACTATCCATGGGAGCGCTCCCGCGCCTCTGTGGGCCCACCCCACCACCACTGCCGCGCGGCAGCCGGACCACCGACACCGTCCCGTCCGGCTGCCGCGCGGCGCCACCCACAGGAGCTCGCCATGCCCGTTCCGACCCCGCCACCCCGTGGTGGCCGGTCCCGGCTCCGCCGGCTGCTCGCCACCGGCGCCGCGCTGGCCGCCGGCCTGGCCGCGACCGTCACCGTTCCGCCGCCCGCACCGGCCGCCGCTGCCCCCGCCTTCAACTACTCAGAGGCGTTGCAGAAGTCGCTGTTCTTCTACGAGGCGCAGCAGTCCGGGAAGAAGCCGGCCTGGAACCGGGTCTCCTGGCGCGGCGACTCGGCCCTCAACGACGGGGCGGACGTCGGCCTCGACCTCACCGGCGGCTGGTACGACGCCGGCGACCACGTGAAGTTCGGCTTCCCCATGGCGTTCAGCACCACAATGCTGGCCTGGGGCGCGGTCGAGTACCGCGACGGCTACACCGCCTCCGGCCAACTGCCGCACCTGCTCAACAATCTGCGCTGGGTGAACGACTACTTCGTGAAGGCGCACCCCGCCCCCAACATGCTCTACGGCCAGGTCGGCAAGGGCGACGACGACCACAAGTGGTGGGGGCCGGCCGAGGTGCTGCCGATGGCGCGGCCCGCGTACAAGATCGATGCGAGCTGTGGCGGCGCGGACCTGGCGGGGGAGACGGCGGCCGCCATGGCCGCCTCCTCGATGGTGTTCCGGCCCACCGACGCCGCCTACGCCGACAAGCTGCTCGGCCACGCGAAGCAGCTCTACACCTTCGCCGACACGGTGCGGAAGAGCTACCACGAGTGCATCACCGACGCGACGAGCTTCTACCGGTCGTGGAGCGGGTGGCAGGACGAGTTGGTCTGGGGTGCGGTCTGGCTCTACCGGGCCACCGGCGACGCCGCCTACCTGACCAAGGCGGAGAGCGAGTACGACAAGCTCGGCACCGAGCCGCAGTCCACCACCCGCTCCTACAAGTGGACGATCGCCTGGGACAACAAGCAGTTCGGCGCGTACGTGCTGCTGGCCAACCTGACCGGCAAGCAGAAGTACGTCGACGACGCCAACCGCTGGCTCGACTGGTGGACCGTCGGCGTCAACGGCTCCCGGGTCAACTACTCGCCCGGCGGTGAGGCCGTCCTCGACTCCTGGGGCTCCCTGCGCTACGCCGCCAACACCGCCTTCGCCGCGCTGGTCTACAGCGACCGGACGAGCGACGCCACCCGCAAGGCGCGTTACCACGACTTCGCCGTCCGGCAGATCAACTACGCGCTCGGGGACAACCCGCGCAACTCCAGCTACCTGATCGGCTTCGGGGCCAACTCACCGAAGAACCCGCACCACCGCACCGCGCACGGCTCCTGGTGGGACAGCCAGACCGTGCCCACCGAGACCCGCCACGTGCTCTACGGCGCGCTGGTCGGCGGGCCGTCCTCGGCCAACGACGCGTACACCGACAGCCGCTCCGACTACGTCATGAACGAGGTCGCCACCGACTACAACGCCGGCTTCACCTCCGCCCTGGCCCGGCTGGCCTCCGAGTACGGCGGCAGCCCGCTCGCCGGCTTCCCGACCGCCGAGACGCCCGACCTGGACGAGCTGACCGTGGAGACCACTGTCATGCAGGCCGAGACCCGGGCCACCGGGCTCAAGGCGATCGTCTACAACAAGTCCGCCTTCCCGGCCCGGGCGCTGACCACCGCGAAGTTCCGCTACTACTTCCGCCCCGACGGCACCGGCCCGGTGCAGGTCACCCCCGGCTACACCCAGGGCTGCCCGTCACCCACCACGGCCCGGCAGTTCTCCGCCGACATCTGGTACGTCGAGGTCGACTGCACCGGGTACACCATCGCGCCCGCAGGGCAGTCGCAGCACCGGATGGAGGTGCAGTTCAAGGTCGGCGTGCCCGAGGGCGGCACCTGGGATCCCACAAACGACCCGTCGTACCAGGCCACCGCCGGCCCCAACCGGAAGGTGCCGCTCTACGCCGACGGGGCGCGGGTCTGGGGCGAGGAGCCCGGACCGGCCACCCCCGACACCACCGCGCCGACCGTGCCCGGCACCCCGGTCGCCTCGGCCGTCACGGCCACCGGCCTCACCCTGACCTGGGCCGCCTCCACCGACACCGGCGGGAGCGGCCTGGCCGGCTACGAGGTCACCCGCGCCCAGACCGGCAGCGACGCGCTCGTGCTGACCAGCACCACCACCAACACCCTCGCGGTGACGGGGCTGCTGCCCGAGCGGACGTACCAGTTCACGGTGCGCGCCCGCGACGGCGCCGGCAACCGGTCGGCGGCCTCGCCGGCCCTCACGGTGACCACCCCGGCCGCCCCGGCGCCGGACACCACCCCGCCCACCGCCCCGGGCACGCCCACCGCCTCGGCCGTCGGCCCGACCGGGCTCACCCTCACCTGGGGTCCGGCCACCGACAACGTGGGCGTCACCGGCTACCGGGTCTACCGGTCCGGGAACGTCCTCGTCGGGTCGGTCACGGGCACCACCCTCGCGGTCACCGGGCTGACCGCCGCCACGGCGTACACCTTCACCGTGGTCGCGGTGGACGCGGCCGGCAACGTGTCGACGGCCTCGCCGCCGCTCACCGTCACCACCGCGGACCCGCCGGCCGGCGGCGGCTGCGCGGTGACCTGGACGACGAGCAGCTGGGACACCGGGTTCACCGCGAACATCACCGTCACCAACACCGGGACCAGCGCCATCAACGGTTGGACGCTCGCCTTCACCTTCCCCAGCAGCGGGCAGAAGGTGGGCCAGGGCTGGTCGGCGAACTTCACCCAGACCGGCACCGCGGTCACCGCGACGAACGTCTCCTACAACGGCACGCTGGCGCCGGGCGCGTCGACGAGCTTCGGCTTCAACGGCACCCACACCGGCACGAACCCGAGGCCCACCACCTTCACCCTCAACGGCTCTCCCTGCACCGTCTCCTGACGGGCATCCGGCCGGCGCGGCCGGTCACCGTACCTGAGTGACCGGCCGCGCCGGGTCGCCGAACCGGTGAACCCGGGCGCCAGGGCTGCTTCCGGAAGTTTCCGAAAGTTGTTGTCCGGTCGGATGGCCGGTGAGAGCATCGAAGTCGATATATTTCCTAACAAAGCGCCAGTCGTCCTCGCCCAGACTGCTTGGGTGTTGGCCGGTAAGGAGGCCACGATGGCAATGAGCCCATCCCTTCATCGCGGCGGGAGTCGGCGACGGCTGTCGCCCGCCGTCCGAGCGCTGCTCGCGGGCGCGGTCAGCGCCGTGACGGTGGCCGCCGTCGCGGTGATGATGCCGTCGGCGAACGCCGCCGCGTCCACGCTGGGCGCGGCGGCGGCGCAGTCGGGCCGGTACTTCGGCACGGCGATCGCCGCGGGCCGGCTCGGTGACTCGACGTACACCACGATCGCCGGGCGTGAGTTCAACATGGTGACCGCCGAGAACGAGATGAAGCCGGACGCCACGGAGCCCCAGCGGGGCCAGTTCAACTTCAGCTCCGGCGACCAGATCTACAACTGGGCCACCCAGCGCGGCATGAAGGTCCGCGGCCACACCCTCGCGTGGCACGCGCAGCAGCCGGGCTGGATGCAGAGCCTCAGCGGCAGCAGCCTGCGGCAGGCGATGATCGATCACATCAACGGCGTGATGGCCCACTACAAGGGCAAACTCGCCGCCTGGGACGTGGTGAACGAGGCGTTCAACGAGGACGGCAGCCGCCGTCAGTCGAACCTGCAGGGCACCGGCAACGACTGGATCGAGGTCGCGTTCCGCACCGCCCGCACCGCCGACCCGTCGGTGAAGCTCTGCTACAACGACTACAACATCGAGAACTGGTCCTACGGCAAGACGCAGGGCGTCTACCGGATGATCCAGGACTTCAAGTCCCGCGGCGTCCCGATCGACTGCGTCGGCCTGCAGACCCACTTCACCGGCGGCAGCTCGCTGCCCAGCAACTTCCAGACCACCCTATCCAGCTTCGCCGCGCTCGGCGTCGACGTCGCCCTCACCGAGGTCGACGTCACGAACGCGTCGACCAGCCAGTACGCCGGGCTGACCCAGGCGTGCATGAACGTGCCGCGCTGCATCGGCATCACCGTGTGGGGCGTCCGCGACAGCGACTCCTGGCGCTCGAACGAGAACCCGCTGCTGTTCGACGGCGGCGGCAACAAGAAGGCCGCGTACACCTCGGTCCTCAACGCGCTGAACGCGGCCGCCCCGACCTCCGGGCCGACCACCACCCCGACCACGGGACCGCCGCCGAGCGGCGGCGCCGGCCGGATCGTCGGCGTGCAGTCGGGCCGGTGCATCGACGTACCGAACGCCACGCAGACGAACGGCACCCGCGTCCAGCTCTGGGACTGCAACGGTCAGTCCAACCAGCAGTGGACGTACACCACCAGCAAGCAGCTGATGGTCTACGGCACCAAGTGCCTCGACGCGAACGGCGCGGCCACCGGCAACGGCACCGGAATCATCATCTGGGACTGCAACGGCCAGTCGAACCAGCAGTGGAACGTCAACTCCAACGGCACCATCAGCGGCGTGCAGTCCGGCCGCTGCCTCGACGTCTGGGGCACCGGCAACGGCCAGCAGATCCAGTTGTACGACTGCCACGGGCAGACCAACCAGCAGTGGCGGACCGACTTCGGTGGCACCACGCCCCCGACCACGCCGCCGCCGACCACGACGCCCCCGCCGGGCGGCTGCGCGCTCCCGTCGACCTACCGGTGGTCGTCGACCGGCGCGCTGGCCAACCCGCAGAACGGCTGGGTCTCGCTCAAGGACTTCACCAACGTGGTCTACAACGGCAAGCACCTGGTCTACGGGTCGAACGTCAACAGCAGCGGCCAGTACGGCTCGATGAACTTCAGCCTGTTCACCAACTGGTCCGACATGGCCTCGGCGGGCCAGACCGGGATGAGCCAGGGCACCGTGGCGCCCACGCTGCTGTACTTCGCCCCGAAGAACATCTGGGTGCTGGCGTACCAGTGGGGACCGACCTCGTTCAGCTACAAGACGTCGAGCGACCCGACGAACGCCAACGGCTGGTCCTCGGCGCAAACGCTGTCCACGGCCACCCTGCCGGACGCCCCGTACGGCGTCATCGACCAGACCCTCATCGGTGACGACCAGAACATGTACCTGTTCTTCGCCGGGGACAACGGCAAGATCTACCGGTCGAGCATGCCGCTCGGGAACTTCCCGGGCAGCTTCGGCTCGAACTACACGACGATCATGACCGACTCGACGAACAACCTGTTCGAGGGCGTCGAGGTCTACAAGGTGGCGGGCCAGAACCAGTACCTCATGATCGTCGAGGCGATCGGGAGCCAGGGACGCTACTTCCGGTCCTTCACGTCCAACAGCCTGAGCGGCTCGTGGACCCCCCAGGCCGCCAGCGAGAGCAACCCCTTCGCCGGCAAGGCCAACAGCGGCGCGACGTGGACCAACGACATCAGCCACGGTGACCTGGTCCGGACCAACCCCGACCAGACCAAGACCATCGACGCCTGCAACCTGCAGTTCCTGTACCAGGGCAAGAACCCCAGCGCGGGAGGCGACTACAACCTGCTGCCCTGGCGGCCGGGTGTGCTGACCCTGCAGCGCTAGGGGAGCGGCCTGGTCCGAGGTCACACCCGTTTGCTGATCACCGGGGCGTGTCCGGCACCGTGCGGTGCCGGACACGCCCTCTTGGCGGGTCGCGCCCCGGCTGACCGGCGGCCGGCGGCGACCCGGGGCAAGCTGGGCCGGTGGATCGGGAGTTGCTGACGGTCGGGCACGGGGCCGCCGACCGGGACCGGCTCGGGGACCTGCTGGCCGGCGCGGGGATCGCTCTCGTGGTGGACGTGCGGCGTTACCCGGCCAGCCGGACCAATCCCGACGTCCGGCACGAGGCCCTGGAGGGCTGGCTGCCGGAGCGGGGCATCGGCTACCGCTGGGAGCCGCGCCTCGGCGGCCGCCGGCACGTCCGCGCCGGCGAACCGGCGCCGGACACCTGGTGGACCGTCGCGGCCTTCCGGGCGTACGCCGGCTACACCCGGACGCCGGAGTTCGACGCCGCGTTGGACGAGGTGCTGGCCGACGCGGCGCGGCGGACGACGGCGGTCATGTGCAGCGAGAGCGTCTGGTGGCGCTGCCACCGGCGGCTGATCGCCGACGTCGCCGTGCTCGGCCGCGGGGTGGCGGTGTCGCACCTCATGCCGGACGGTCGGCTCAGCCCGCACCGACCGGCCGAGGGGGCCCGCCGCCTCCCCGGCGAGCACCTGATCTGGGACCGCTGACCGCCGGAACCCCCGCGCCCGCCGCCGACTCAGTCGGCCAGGTCCTCGGCGAGCAGGTCCATCAGCAGGCCGTCGTGCCAACGGCCGTCGGCGCCCCGCTCGTAGCGGCGCATGATGCCGACCGGCCGGAACCCGACCTTCGCGTACGCCCGGATGGCCGCGGTGTTCGCCGCCGCCGGGTCGATGGTGAACCGGTGGTGGCCGTACTCGTCGGCCAGGTGGCGGGCGAGGGTGCGGATGGCGTCCCCGCCGAGGCCGGCGCCGCGGGCCTGCGGGTCGAGGAAGATGTCCAGGCTGGCGTGGCGGTAGTCGGGGTCGGTCTCGGCGTACCACTGGATCGCCCCGACCAGCTTCCCGTCGTGCTCGATCGCGTAGACGGTCAGGTCGTCGTCGGCCAGGTCGGCGCGGACCGCCTCGGCGAGGTCGTCGTCGCCGCGCCACCAGCGGCGTACCTCCGGGGTGGCCCGGATCGCCGCGAGCGCCGGCACGTCGGCGTCGGTCGCCGGCCGCAACGTCACCGCCCGCCCCCGCAGCACGTCAGCCCCGGATCTCGCCGTGCTCGACGCAGACCGCCGACCAGCCGGTCGGCACGACCTGCACCTTCATCCGCCGCCGGCAGTGCCCGCACCAGCGCGGCGGCTCCAGCGCCCGGGCCTCCGCGCACGCCAGGTGCGGGCCTGCCGCGACCGACTCACCACAGCGGTCGCACCAGCGGGGCGCCACGGCGCCGGCCGGCGCCGGGGGCTCGACAAGCTCGGTCACGTCGTCCTCACAGGGTGGCGGAGAGCGCCTTCACCGGCATCTTCAGGTCGTCCAGCAGCTTCAGGTCGTCGGTCGCGGGCCGGCCCAGCGTGGTCAGGTAGTTGCCCACGATGACCGCGTTGATGCCGCCGAGCAGGCCGTCCCGGGTGCCCAGGTCACCGAGGGTGAGCTCGCGGCCGCCCGCGTACCGGAGGATGGTGCGCGGCATGGCCAGCCGGAACGCGGCGATGGCGCGCAGCGCGTCCTTGCCCTCCACCACCTGGCGGTCCGCGAGCGGGGTGCCCGGGCGGGGGTTGAGGAAGTTCAGCGGCACCTCGTGCGGGTCCAGCTCGGCGAGCTGCGCGGCGAACTCGGCGCGCTGCTCCACCGTCTCGCCCAGGCCGAGGATGCCGCCGCAGCAGACCTCCATGCCGGACTCGCGGACCATCCTCAGGGTCTCCCAGCGCTCCTCCCAGGAGTGCGTGGTGACCACGTTCGGGAAGTAGGAGCGGCAGGTCTCCAGGTTGTGGTTGTAGCGGTGCACGCCCATCTCGACCAGCTCGTCGACCTGCTCCTGCGTGAGCATGCCCAGCGAGGCGGCGACCTGGATGTCCACCTCCGCCCTGATGGCGGCCACACCCTCGCGCATCTGCTTCATGAGCCGCGCGTCGGGGCCGCGCACGGCGGCCACGATGCAGAACTCGGTGGCCCCGGTCGCCGCGGTCTGCTTGGCCGCCTCGACAAGCGCCGGGATGTCCAGCCAGACCGAGCGGACCGGCGAGGTGAACAGGCCGGACTGCGAGCAGAAGTGGCAGTCCTCCGGGCAGCCGCCGGTCTTCAGCGAGACGATGCCCTCGACCTCGACCTCCGGGCCGCACCAGCGCATCCGCACCTCGTGGGCGAGCTGGAGGGCGGCGGGCAGGTGCTCGTCGGGCAGGTTCAGCACGGCGAGGACGCCGGCCTCGTCGAGGCCGACGCCGTTCTCCAGCACCTGGGTCCGGGCCTGGTCGAGGATCTCTGGCATGGCTCGTACCCTACAAGGCCCCTCCGGGGCCGGGAAACGGCCGCGTCCGGCGCTCACCAGCAGGCCCGGCGAGCCGGACCGCGCCACGCCGGGGCCGTCCGGCCGGGTGGTAACTTCGCCCCGCGGAAGCGCCCGGCGGGGCGACGGGTCGGGGAAAGGGACGTGACGGTGGCGGACTGGCTGGCGGCCCTGGACCGCCGCGCCGAGCTGCGCGCGAAGGCGGGGCTCACCCGCACGCTGCGCCCCCGCGCCGCCGGCGACGCCGTGGTCGACCTGGCCGGCAACGACTACCTCGGCCTGGCCACCCATCCGGAGGTCACCGCCGCGGCCGGTCAGGCGCTGTCGGCGTACGGGCTGGGCGCCACCGGCTCGCGCCTGGTGCGCGGCTCCACCGACCCGCACCACGCCCTCGAGGACGACCTGGCCGAGTGGCTCGGCGTCGACCGGGCGCTTGTCTTCTCCTCCGGCTACCTGGCCAACCTCGCCGCCGTCCGGGGCCTGGTGCAGCCCCGTACGCTGCTGGTCTCCGACGCCCACAACCACGCCTCGCTGATCGACGGCTGCCGGATCTCCGGTGCCGAGACGATCGTCACTCCGCACGCCGACGTCGACGCGGTGGCGGCCGCGCTGGCCGCCGCCCCGGGCCGCCCCGCGGTGGTGGTGACCGAGTCGGTCTTCTCCGTCGACGGCGACCTCGCCCCCCTCGCGGCGCTGCACGCCGTGGCCCGCCGGCACGGCGCGCTGCTGCTTGTCGACGACGCGCACGCGCTCGGCGTCACCGGGCCGGCCGGAGCCGGTGGGGTGGCCGCGGCCGGGCTGGCCGGCGAGCCCGACGTGGTGGTGACAGCGACCCTGTCCAAGGCGCTCGGCGGGGCGGGCGGTGTGGTGGCCGGGCCGGCGGAGTTCGTCCGGCACCTCGTGGAGACCGGCCGCACCTTCATCTTCGACACCGCGCCGCCGCCGGCCGTGGTGGCCGGGGTACGCGCCGCCGTGCGGTTGGCCCGGGCCGGCGACGGCCTGCGCGCCGAGCTGGCCGAGCGGGCCGCCCTCGCCGTGCGCCGGCTGGGTGCGGCCGGGCTGGAGGTCTCCGCCCCGGACGGTGCGGTGGTCTCGGTGACCGCGCCCGGTCCGGAGGCGGCGACCGCCTGGGCGGCCGACTGCCGGGACCGGGGCGTGGCGGTGGGCTGCTTCCGGCCGCCGTCCACCCCGGACAGCCGGTCCCGGCTGCGGCTGACCATCAGCGCCGGGGTCGACCGGGCCGACTTCGAACGGGCCCTGGACGTGATCGTGGAGTGTGCACCATGACGAACGGCTGGACCGGGCCGGTGCTGGTGACCGGCACGGACACCGAGGTGGGCAAGACCGTGGTGACCGCGGCGATCGCCGCCGCCGCGCAGGCCGCCGGGCTGCGGGTCGCGGTGGTCAAACCCGGCCAGACGGGTACGGCCACCGGCGACCCCGGCGACGTCGACTCGGTGAACCGGCTGGCCGCCCCGCTCACCGGCCGGACCCTGGCCAGCTACCCGGACCCGCTCGCCCCGCTCGCCGCGGCCCGGGTCGCCGAGCTGGAGCCGCTGGAGCTCTACACCGCTGTCGACGCCGTCCGCGAGGAGGCCGACAAGCACGACCTGGTGCTCGTCGAGGGGGCCGGCGGGCTGCTCGTACCCATGGGTCTGCGCCCGTCGGGCGAGCCCTGGACGGTGGCCGACCTCGCGGTGTCGCTGGGCGCGCCGGCCGTGGTGGTGGCCCGCGCCGGGCTGGGCACGCTCAACCACACGGCGCTGACCCTGGAGGCCCTGGAACGACGGGCCATCCCGGCCGGCGTGGTGATCGGCGCCTGGCCGGCCGAGCCGGAGCTGGTGCACTGGCTCAACCTGTCCGACCTGGTGCCGAACCTGCTGGGGGCGGTGCCGATGGGCGCCGGCGGGATGGACCCGGGGGTGTTCCGCCGGTCCGCACCGGGCTGGCTCACCCCGGCGCTCTACGGCGTCCTCGACGACTGGCGCGCCTGGGCCGAGGAGATCAGCTGAGCACCTGACTTTCGTCGGTGTCCGGCCCTTCCGGCCGTGGGTAGCCTGGCCGCCGTGGAAGCGCAGCCAACCCCGCCGGCCGTCCGGCGCCGGGCCGGTGACCTGCTGCTCTGGGCCGTGGTCGCGGCCCCGGTGGCGTACGCCGGGCTCACCCCGCCCTGGCCGCGCCACGCCGTGCCGCTGCTGGTCGGCTCGCTGGCGCTGCTCGGCCTCGCGGTGGCGTTCGGCCGCCGGTGGCCCCTCGCGGCGCTGCTCGCGGTGGTGCTCGGCTCGCTTGTCGACGGCAACTTCGTCTTCGCCATCCCGGTGTTCAGCTACCTGGCCGGGCGGCGCAGCGCCGGCGCCGGCCGGGTGGCCGCCGGCTTCGCGGCCGTCGCGGTCGCCGGCACCGCGGTCAACCTCGGGCTGCTCGGCACCAACCCGGCCACCTGGTTCCTGCTCGCCTCGGTCCTGCTGTTCGCCGGGGTGTTCCCCTGGCTGCTCGGCCGGCTGCGCCGGCAACAGCGGGCGCTCGCCGAGGCCGGGGCGCGGCACGCCGAGGCCGAGGAGCGGGAGCGGCGGGCCGCGGTGGAGCGGGTACGGCTGCGCGAACGCGCCCGCATCGCCCAGGACATGCACGACTCGCTCGGGCACGACCTGAGCCTCATCGCGCTGCGCGCCGCCGCGCTGGAACTGGCGACCGACCTGCCACCCGCGCACCGGGCGGCGGCCGGCGAACTGCGGGCCAGCGTGGCCACGGCCACCGAGCGGCTGCACGACATCATCGGCGTGCTCCGCGAGGAACGGTCCGGGTCGCTGCGGCCGGCCGGCGAGAGCGTGGCGGAACTGGTCGACGGCGCCCGCGACGCCGGGCTGTCGGTGGAGCTGCGGTCCGACCCCGCTGCCGGCGACCTGCCCCCGCTTGTCGCGCACGCCGTGCACCGGGTGGTCCGCGAGGCGCTGACCAACGCGGCCCGCTACGCCCCCGGCGCCCCGGTCACGGTCACCGTGGATCGGGCGGGCGGGGAGGTGGCGGTGTCGGTCGTCAACGGGCCGGCGCCGAACGGACCGCTGCCCGGGCCGGCGTCGCACGGCTCGGGGCTGCTCGCCCTGCGCGAGCGGGTCCGCCTGGCCGGGGGCACGCTGGACGCGGGCCCCCGGGGTGGAGGCTTCGCGGTGGCGGCACACCTGCCGCTGACGGCGCCCGCCGCGGCCGCTGACGAGGCCGACCGACCCGACGGCCCCGCCCTGCCAACCGTGGCCGGCCCTGGCACCGGCCGAGCCGGCGGCCTCACCAGCGCGGCCGGTGAGCCGGACGACGGCCTCCGGGACGGCGACGGGACGGGCCCGGCCGACCGCCCCGGTGACGCGGCACGGCGGCTGCGGGAGGCGCGGCGGCGGGCCCGGCGGAGCCTGCTGGTGGCGTTCGGCGCCCCGGCCGGTCTCGCCCTGGTGCTGGCGCTCGTCTACTACCCGCTCGCCACGGCGGGCGCGGTCCTCGACCGGTCCGGCTACGAGCGGCTGCGCCTCGGCGAGGAGCGGGACGCCCTCGGGCTGCCCCGCCGGCAGGCCGACCCGCCGGCCGGGGGCGCCCCGGCGGGCTGCGAGTTCTACACCGACGGGAACTTCCCGTTCGCCGAGCCGACCTGGCGGCTCTGCTTCGCCGACGGCCGGCTGGTCAGCAAGGAGAAGATCGCGCAGTGAGCGACGACCACGGGCGCCCCCTGCGGGTGGTGCTCGCCGACGACGAGGCGATGGTCCGCGCCGGGGTGCGGGCCATCCTGGCCGCCGACCCGGGCATCGAGGTGGTGGGCGAGGCGGGCGACGGCCACGCGGCCGTGGAGCTGGTGCGGGCGCACCGGCCCCGGGTGGCGCTGCTGGACATCCGGATGCCCCGGCAGGACGGGCTGGCCGCGGCGGCGGAGATCCGGCGGCTGGTGCCGGAGACCGCCAGCGTCATGCTCACCACGTTCGGCGACGACGACCTGATCTCCCGGGCACTCGGTCACGGGGCGAGCGGGTTCCTGCTGAAGTCCGGCGATCCCCGGGAGCTGCTGGCGGGCCTCCGCGCGGTGGCCGACGGCGGGGCGTACCTGTCGCCGCGGGTGGCGCGCCGGGTCATCGAGCTCAGCGGCGGCCGGCTGGCCCGCGGCCCGTACGCGCGGGACCGGCTGGCCGGGTTGACCGACCGGGAGCGGGAGGTGCTCGCCCTGGTCGGGGCGGGCCTGTCCAACGCCGAGATCGCCCGCCGGCTGCACCTCGTCGAGGGCACCGTGAAGAGCTACCTGACCAGCATCTTCACCCGGCTGGACGTGCGCAACCGGGTGCAGGCGGCGATCCTCGCGTACGAGGCGGGGCTGGTCCCGCCGACCGGCTGACCAGCCCCGCCCCGCTCACGCGTCCCGGCGGCGCAGCGCCCAACGGCCCAGCGCCAGCGCGGCCCCGGCCCACCCGGCGAGCACCAGCAGCCCGACCGCCGCCGGGTAGGGCTCGGTGTCCCCGGCGAGGAAGTGGGTGCCGGCCACCCCGGGGAACGCGTCGGCGATCCGGGTGAGCACGGTGATCCCCGGCTCCTGGAGGGACAGCGGGACGATCATGAGCAGCGCCAACAGGACGGTCAGGGTGAGCACCGCGCCGCGCAGCGCCGCCGCCAGCCCCAGCGCCAGCACGCCCGCGAGCGCGAGGTACGCGGCCGAGGCGACGACGTCGCCCACGGTGCCGCCCAGCGGGACGCGGCCCCACTCGCCGAGCACCGGCCGGGCGACCGCCGCGCCGACCGCGCCGAGGAGCAGCCCGGCCAGGAACGTCACCACGCCGACCACGACGGCCTTGGCCGCCAGCACCCGCCCCCGCGACGGGGTGCAGCGCAGCGTGGTGCGGATCGTGCCGGTGGCGAACTCGCTGGTGATCGCGAAGAGGCCGAGGGCGAGCACCACGTACTGGGTCAGGTCCAGCGCGCCGGTGACCACCTCGCCGACGTCGACGATGCCGGGGTTCACGCCCGGGTCGTCGTCGGTGTTGGCGTTGACCGCGTAGATGGCGAGCTGGCCGGCGGTGGCGGCCATGGTCAGCGTGGCGGCCAGCAGCGTTGACCAGGTGGACCGGACCGACCAGAGCTTGGTCCACTCGGCGGCCACGGCGCCGGTGAACGGGCCGCGGGCGGGGGCGGGCCGGGACGCCGGCCGGGTCGGGGTGCGGGTGGGCAGCGCGGTCATCGGGTCTCGCCTCCGGTCGGGCCGGCCGCGTACTCCACGCTGCCGGCGGTCAGTTCCAGGAACGCCTCCTCCAGGGAGGCCGCCACCGGGGTCAGCTCGTGCAACCGCACCCCCAGCTCGTACGCGAGGTCACCGACCCGGCCGGCCGTGACGCCCGTGACGGTCAGCCCGTCCCCGTCGGCGTCGACAGTCGCCCCCTCGGCGGCCAGCCGCGCCTCCAGCGCCGCGAGGCCGGCGGGCTCGGGCCCGCGTACCCGGACCGAGCTGGCCGGGCGGGCGGCGATCAGCTCGGCGAGCGGCGCGTCGGCGACCAGCCGGCCCCGGCCGAGCACCACGACCCGGTCGGCGGTCTGCTGCATCTCGCTCATGAGGTGGCTGGAGATCAGCACGGTGCGGCCCTCGTCGGCGAGGCCCCGGGTGAACCGGCGGATCCACCGCACCCCATCGGGGTCGAGCCCGTTGACCGGCTCGTCGAGCAGCAGCACGGGCGGGTCGCCGAGCAGCGCCCCGGCGATGCCGAGCCGCTGGCCCATGCCCAGCGACAGCGCGCGTCCCGGCTTGCCGGCGGCCCGCCCGTCCAGCCCGACCAGGTCCAGCACCTCGTCCACCCGCCGGCCCGGGATCCCGTTGCTGCGGGCCATGGCCACCAGGTGCGCCCGGCCGGAGCGGGCCGGGTGCACGCCGGTGGCGTCGAGCAGCGCGCCGACCTCGTGCAGCGGGTGCCGCAGCTCAAGGTACGGCCGGCCGTTGACCAGGGCCTGCCCGGCGGTCGGCCGGTCGAGCCCGAGCACCATCCGCATGGTGGTGGACTTGCCCGCGCCGTTCGGGCCGAGGAAGCCGGTCACCTGCCCCGGTCGGATCTCGACGGTCAGGTCGTCGACCGCGGTGGCCGCGCCGAACCGTTTCGTCAACCCACGAAGTGTGATCATGCGCCGACGGTAGGGAGCGGAGGGGGTGGCGCACCGCCACCGATGGGCACCGGCCGGCCCTGACTTTCGTCAGGTCCGGCGGACCACGAACGCGTCGGGCATCCGGAAGGTGAGATTGTCCGGGCACCACGGCGGGCGGACCACTGTCACCCCGTCGAGCAGCGTGGCGGCCTCGGCCACCACGACGGCCGCCTCCATTCGGGCCAGGTGCGCCCCGACGCACCGGTGCGGGCCGGCCCCGAAGGCCAGGTGCCGGCGGGAGCCGCGCTGGCCGGGCCGGAACTCGCCGGGCGCGGCCACCACGGCCGGGTCCCGGCCGGCCCGGGCCAGCCAGGCGACGATGCTGGTGCCGGCCGGTACCTCGACCTCGCCGAGGGTGGTGTCGACGGCGGCCACCCGCCGCCAGGTGACGATCGGCGGCTCCAGCCGCAGCCCCTCCTCGACCACGTCGGCGACGCGGATCTCGCCGGCGCGCAGGCCGGCCCGCACGGCCGGCTCGCCGGCCAGCCGGTGCAGCAGCAGGGTGAGGAACTGCGAGGTGGTCTCCTGGCCGGCGACCAGCAGGAAGAACAGCGCGCCGACCACCACGTCGGGGGAGTGCCCGGCGGCGCGCAGCCGGGCGGCCAGCCCGCCCCCGGTGGCGGCGAACGCGCGGAGCACGGTGTGGAACCGGCCCACCTCGGCGGCGAGGGCGAGCTGCCGGGTCCCGTCCAGGGGCGCCCAGAACAGCTCCAGGGCGGCCCGGGCGAAGTCCTTGACCGCGCCGACCGGGGCGTCCGGCAGCTCGACCAACCGGGCCAGCACCAGCAGCGGCAGGTCGGCGGCGAGCCCGGCGTACAGGTCGACGGGCTCGCCCGCGGCGAGGGCCGCGGCGAGCCGGGTCACCCGCTCCCGGACCAGGTCGGTGAGCCACGGCTGCTGGGCGGCCACGCGGTCCGGGTGCAGCGCCTCGGCGACGATCGCGCGGATCTCCGGGTGGCTGGCCGACGCGTTGTTCGCGAGCGTCGGCGGCAGCCGGAACCGGTGCCCGGCGAGCACCCGCAGCGCGGCCACCGGTATCGGGGTCACCGCGTCGAGGGCGTTGTCCGGCCGGAACGTCTCCGGGTCGGTGAGCAGCCGCCGGACCAGCGCGTGCCGGGTCACCACCAGGTGCGGCACGCCGACGTGGTCGACCACGGCGGCCGCGTCGGGCCACGGACCGTCGACGGACTCCCCCCAGCCCCGGAACAGCACGGCGTCACGCTAGCGGGCGGCTCCCGGCGGAGCCGGGTCCAGCTCCCAGACGGTGGTGTGCTTCACCCGTACGCTCTCCAGCGCCTCCGGCACCGGCACCTCGTACGCGGCCAGCTCGTGGAAGCGCTCGCGGGGCAGGAACGCCCGGCCGGGGTCGCCGACCAGCACCCGGGCCCCGGACCGGGCGGCCCGGAGGAGGAAGCGCAGCATCCGGCGGGCCATCGCCTCGCTGTAGAAGACGTCACCGGCCAGCACCACCTCGGCGCCTCCGGCGTCGCCGTCCAGGATGTCGCCGAGTTCGGCGTCGACGCGTACCCCGTTGGCCTCGGCGTTGAGCGCGACGGCCGCCACGGCCCGCTCGTCCACCTCGACGGCCCGGACGCTTGCCGCACCGCCCCGAGCGGCGGCGATGGCGACCAGGCCGGAGCCGGAGGCGAGGTCGAGCACCCGGCGGCCGGCGACCAGCTCGGGGTGGTCGGTGACGTAGCGGGCGAGGGCCTGGCCACCCGCCCAGGCGAACGCCCAGAAGGGCGGTGGTTGGGCGCTGCGGAACTCGCCCTCGGTCAGCTCCCAGAGGCCGATCGGCTCGTCGGCCTGGTGCAGCCGCACCTCGGGGACGAAGGCGACAGGGGTGAGCCGGGCGTGCAGCCGGACGAAGGCCGCGGACAGGTCGGACACCTGGTGATTCTGTCGTACCCCGGGAGTGGGCCGTCGGGCGATCCCGGGCGTGTCGCGGTGCGGCCGTGACCGGTTCACCACCCTGGGTGAGAACGGGTCCCGATGTTGGCGGTTCGTGCGAACACGCCCGTCTACCGGGGCGCCCGTGGCGCTCCTAGCGTTCCTGAGTGGACGCGGCCGACGGGAGGAGACGGTGGTGAGCGGGTGGCGGTACGCGCTGCGGATCGGGGTGGTGCTGACCTGTCTGGCGGGGGCCGGGCTCGGCTCGGCCGTGCCGGCCGGGGCGGCGGCCGCCTTCTCGACGCAGCTGAGCGGCCTGCCGGACGAGTTCACCGCCGGGGACCGGGTGGAGACGCTCTCCGCCGTGGTGTCCCGCTCCGACGGGGGCGGCTGCGTCAAGGTGCGCTGGTCGATGCTGCTGCGGGTGCAGGGACTGCGGCTGGACCAGGTGAAGGTGGACCGGGTGGAGGACAGCGGCTCCTTCCCGCTGGAGATCCGCACCGAGGGGGACACCGCCCGGCTCACCGACCGCGACCTGGACCCGGGCCTGCTGTGCCCGGGCCGCACCGTCACGGCCCGCTACCGGGTGGCCTTCGCCGAGGACGTGGGCCGCGGGCGGGTGAGCTTCGCCGCCGAGGCGTACGACCCGGGGTTGCGCCTGCTGGCCCGGCAGACCGCCGCCCGCGGGGTGGTGGGGTGGGAGGCGACGGCCGAGCCGACCGAGGCGACGCCGGAGCCCACCCCGTCCAGCGCCGAGCCGACCGACCCGGCCACCGAAGAGCCGATCACGGACGAGCCGTCGAGCGAGGCGGCGGTGGTCGAGCCGCCGCCGCCCGGCGCGGCGGGCCGGCCGGTGTCCACCTCGGGCGGTTTCGGTGTGGTCCAGGGTGCCTTCCTCCTCGGCGGGCTGCTGGTCTTCCTCGGTGCGGGGCTGCTGCTGCGGATGCGGCGCCTGCTGCGCCCGGCCCCCGAGGCGCGGGAGTTCGAGCGGCCTGCCCGTGGGCCGTGGTAGCACTTTACAAAAACTGGCCTCTTGTAAAACGGCGTGACGGCTGCCACAGTCTGGGCAGGAGTTCACGGATCGGAGGCTGACGATGGGCACCGACACCGCCCCCTGGCGGGACACCCGCAAGCCGCTCTGGCCACTCGCCCTGCTCGTTCCCGCGCTGCCCTTCATCGCCTGGTCGCTCTGGCACGCGACCGGCGCCGGGTGGGCCTGGTGGCTCACCCCGGCGGTGGTCTTCGGCGTCATCCCCGTGGTCGACCTGCTCATCGGCGACGACCGGGAGAACCCGCCGGAGGAGGTGGTCCCGGCGCTCCAGGCCGACGGCTACTACCGCTGGCTCACCTACCTCTACCTGCCTGCCCAGTACGCGGCGCTGGTGCTCTGCTGTGCCGTGTGGACGTACGGCGGGCTGTCCTGGCCGGCCGCCGCCGGCCTGGTCGCCACCGTCGGGGTGGTCGACGGCATCGCCATCAACACCGCCCACGAGCTGGGCCACAAGCGCGAGACGGCGGAACGGTGGCTCTCCCGGATCGCCCTCGCGCCGACCGGCTACGGGCACTTCCACGTCGAGCACAACCGGGGTCACCACACCCGGGTCGCCACCCCGGAGGACCCGGCCAGTTCCCGGCTGGGCGAGACGTTCTGGGCGTTCTGGCCGCGTACGGTCTGGGGGAGCCTGCGCTCGGCCTGGCGGCTGGAGAGCGGCCGGTTGCGCCTGCGGGGCCGTTCCCCGTGGACCTGGCGCAACGACGTGCTCAACGCCTGGGCCATGACCGTGCTGCTCTACGCCGTGCTGGCGGTCGCCTTCGGCCCCGGGGTGCTGGTCTTCCTCGCGCTCCAGGCGGTGGTCGGCTTCTCCCTGCTGGAGGTGGTCAACTACCTGGAGCACTACGGGCTGGCCCGGCAGCGCACCGCCGCCGGCCGCTACGAGAAGGTCGATCCCCGGCACAGCTGGAACAGCGACCGCACGGTCACCAACGTCTTCCTCTTCCAACTCCAGCGGCACAGCGACCACCACGCCAACCCGTTGCGCCGCTACCAGGCGCTGCGCAGCTTCGACGCCTCCCCGCAGCTGCCCGCCGGCTACGCCACCATGGTGGTCGCCGCGCTGCTGCCGCCGGTCTGGCGGCGGGTGATGGACCACCGGGTGCTCGCCCACTACGGCGGCGACCTGGAGCTGGCCAACGTCCACCCGCCGGCCCGGGACCGGCTGCGGGAGCGTCGCGCCGCCGCCGCCGGACCGGGCGCGCTCAGTCCAGCTGGGCCGGCTCCAGACCCAGCTCGCGGGCCGCGACGAGGCGGACCCACTCGGCGATCTGCCGGCGGGTGATGACCCGTTCGTGCACCGCGAGCTGCACGGCGAGGCCGTCCATCACGGCGCTGATCCGCCAGGCCGCGCCGGCCGGGTCGGGGCAGTCGAAGGTGCCCTCGGTCACCCCGTCGGTGATCACCGTGGCGAGGTCGCGTCGCCACCGCAGGTCCAGCCGGCGGGAGAGCTTCTCCAGCTCCGGGGTGCGCAGCGACTCCGCCCAGCCGTCGATCCACATCGACCAGGAGGTCGACCGGCCGGTAGGGGCGTAGAGGCGGAGCATCCGGCGGAGCTTGGTCAGCGGCGGGGCGCTGGAGCGGACCACCGTGTCGAGCCGGTTCAGGTCCTGCTCGACGGCGTAGGCGAACGCCTGCGCGAGCAGCCGGTCCTTGGTGGCGAAGTGGTAGAAGACCAGGGCCTGGCTGACCCCGGCGGCCTCGGCCACGTCGGCCGTGCGCGTGTTGGCGAGTCCCCGTTCCGCGATCACCTCACAGGCCGTGCGCAGTAGCGCGTCCAGGCGGATCTCGGCGGCACGTCTCGTCACGTTGGTTACCGTAGCCCATCCGAATGACCACGAGGAGTTACCGAAGCGGCCGGTCTGCCGTACGACAGTCGGATCCCGGACAGTGCTCCGACGGCGGGTCGGTTGGCCGTATCCGCAGGTCGGCGGCCCGCCCGGCCCTCCGCCAGACCTTACCCAGGCTCCTAGGAAGCTCCGGGCGACGGAGATCCCGTCACCCGGACGCGCCCGAAAGGGGACCCGATTTGGCAACCCTTCCCGGCCTCGGCTAAAGTTCTCATCCGTCACCGGATAACTCCGGGGGCACGCGGACGTAGCGCAGCTGGTAGCGCATCACCTTGCCAAGGTGAGGGTCGCGGGTTCGAATCCCGTCGTCCGCTCGGATCTGCCGCCACGCATGTCGGGGGCAACCTCGGTGGAGTGGCCGAGAGGCGAGGCAACGGCCTGCAAAGCCGTGTACACGGGTTCAAATCCCGTCTCCACCTCGGCAGTTGAGCGAGGGCGATTGGCGCAGTGGGAGCGCGCTTCCTTGACACGGAAGAGGTCACTGGTTCAAACCCAGTATCGCCCACCAGCGCAGAGGCCGTGTCGATCATTCGACACGGCCTCTCGCATTGTCCGGCCCGTCACGCGGACGCGCCCAGCAGCGCCTCCGCGACGGCCGTCCGGCTGCTCAGCAGCGACCGGCCCTGCCGGTGCGTCACCACCAGCCCGGCCGCCCGCAGCGCGGTGAGGTGCTGCGACACCCCGGCCGGCGACAGTCCGGTACGCCGGGCCAGCTCGGTCGTCGACCGCGGCGTGTCCAGCGCGGCGAGCAGCCGCGCCCGGCCCCGGCCGAGCACCGCGCCCAGCGCGTCCGGGGCCTCCGCCGGGCACTCCCAGAGGCCGCCGACTCCCCGCGCCGGGTAGGCCAGCTGCGGGACGTCGCCGGCCGCGATGCTGAGCACCGACGGCCAGACGAAGACCGAGGGCACCAGGACCAGCCCGCTGCCGTCCGGCACGTCCGGGGCGTCGCAGTGGCGCTGGCTGATCAGCAGGGCGTCGCCCTCCCAGCGGACCCGCTCGTGCAGGTCGTTGAGGAGCCCGGCCGCGCCGTCCTCGGCCAGCCGCCGCGCCCGGTGGAACACCTCGGCGTCGAGCACCGCCCGGATCCGGGGCCAGTCGCGGGCCACGGCCAGCCGCCAGTACGTGGCGATCTCCTCGGCGAGCCGGCGTAGCCCGGCGTCCGGGTCGGCGTACAGGGCGGCCACCGCCGCCGGTCGGGGGCCGGGACAGAGATCGAGCTGGGCGCGGACCGTCTGCGGCGGGGTGGCGCGGAGCACCGCCAGCTCCTGGTCCAGGTCCGGGGTGAGGCCGGCCGGCGGCGGGGTGAGGAAGTCGGGCAGGTAACCCGGCGCGGGCGGGACGAGCTGCCCCAGCAGGCCGTCGAGCAGCCCCACCTCGGCCAGCCGTGGCCGGACCCGGTTGGCCCACGGCAGGTGGATCGCGTGCCGGCCCGGGTCGCGGAGCACCCGTACGCCGGCCGCCACCTCCCACAGGCAGGAGAGCGCGAAGCGGACCCGCGCCACGCCGCCCGCCGACAGCCCGATCGCGACCACACCGCCCCCTTCGTTTCAGCCAGGACTGAAACATTACGGCGGCCGGTGCCGCCGCCGGAGACTGGCCGGGTGAACGAACACCACACCCGAGCCCTGCACTTCCGCTCCCTGCACGTCCCCGGCGAGCCGCTGGTCCTCGTCAACGCCTGGGACGCGGCGAGCGCCCGGATCGTCGCCGCGGCCGGCGCCCGCGCGGTCGCCACCACCAGCGCGGGCGTCGCCTGGAGCCGCGGCGTCCCGGACGGCGACGCCCTCGGCCGCGAGACCGCCGTCGACGTCGTCCGCCGCGTCGCCGCCGCGGTGCCGCTGCCGGTCACCGCCGACATCGAGTCCGGGTACGGCGACACCGCCGACGAGGTCGCCACGACGGTTGCCGCGGTGCTCGCGGCGGGCGCCGTCGGGGTGAACGTCGAGGACGCCCGGCACGCCGAGGGCGCGCCGCTGCGCCCGGTCGAGGAGCAGTCCGCCCGGCTGGCCGCCGTCCGGTCCGCCGCGGACCGGGCCGGGATCCCGCTGTACGTCAACGCGCGCGTCGACACCTTCCTGCGCGGCGTCGGCGGGATCGAGGAGACGGTGGCGCGGGCCGGGGCGTACCTGGCGGCCGGAGCGGACGGGATCTTCGTGCCCGGGGTGGTCGACCCGGACACCGTGGCCGCCCTGGTCGCCGCGATCCCGGCGCCGCTGAACGTGCTGGCCGGGCCGGGGGCCCCGCCGGTGGCGGCGCTGGCGAAGCTCGGGGTGGCCCGGGTGAGCCTCGGTTCCTCGGTCGCCGAGGCCGCGTACGCGGTGGCCCGGCGGGCCGCCGAGGAGGCGTTCACCGCCGGGACGTACGGCGCGCTGGCCGACGCGCTCGACTACGGCACGCTCAACGACCTGATGCGCTGACCGGGGGTACGCGAAACGGGGGCGCCGCCGGGCGCCCCCGTTTCGTACGCGACTGGGGACCGATCAGCTCCGTCGGCCCGGTCGGGCGTGGCTCACAGCGGCGGGGTCACGTCCCGGCGCTCCTCGACCCGCCGGTACTCGACCGGCTCGGCGGTGGTGACCACCTCGCGGCGGCGGCCCCAGACCAGCGTCGTCATGATCAGGCCCAGGACACCGGCCGCCATCAGGATCCAGCCGACGACGTCCAGGTTGACCCCGCCGATGCTGGCGTCCAGCGCGAAGGTGAGGATCGCGCCCACCGCGATCAGGAAAATGCTCGTTCCGATACCCACGACAGCCTCCTTCGGGGGGACGATTGTGCTGTCGCAGCAGTCAGTACCCCCGCGGCGAGCAGCGCAATCACCCACCTGTGGCGGCGGTCACCCTTTGCGGCTCCGGTCCCGCTCCCGACCCGCCGGGGCCCCGCCGCGCGGCGATCTTGCCATCGGGTACAGTTGCACCCGTCGCCGACGCGAGCCGGCGACAACGCGGACGTAGCGCAGCTGGTAGCGCATCACCTTGCCAAGGTGAGGGTCGCGGGTTCGAATCCCGTCGTCCGCTCGCGATCCGCCCCTCGCGGGCCGACCGTCGCCGGTGCTTCGATCCGGCGAGCGCCCGGGCGATTGGCGCAGTGGGAGCGCGCTTCCTTGACACGGAAGAGGTCACTGGTTCAAACCCAGTATCGCCCACCAGCTTCCGAGCGACACAAGGCTCGTCACCGCAGGCGGTGGCGGGCCTTCTCCCTTTCGGGTCCGCACCGGCCGATCGGCGGGCAGTGCCCACCCGGCCTCCCGCCGGCGGCGGTCCACCGGGTCGCCGGCCACTGGCCACATCGGTCGCCCGGCCGCACGGAGGACCTGGTACGGATCCGCCCAACGGGTTATGGAAGCGCTGGCCGGCAGCGTGACAGGGTGAGGGCCCGTGGAGCTGGGAGGCGATCGTATGCGGTCAGTCAGGCAGGGACGGTGGCGGCGCACAACCGCCCGGCTGGGCGTGGCCGCCCTGTTCGTGGCCACGGGGGTGGCGCTCGGCGCCGCGCCCGCGCAGGCCACCGCCACCCGCACCGTCGCGTTCTGGAGCATGGACGAACCGGCCGGGGCGACCGTGCTGAAGGACAGCAGCGGCAACGGCCGTAACGGCGCCGTCGGCGAGGAGGTGGTGACCGGCGCCCGCTACGCCGGCGCCACCGGGCACCGGTTCGCCACCCACCTGCCCACCGACCAGGAGTACGTCCCGGGCCACGTGGACCTGGTGCCGCACAGCACCGAGTTCAACCCGGACGCCGGGGACTTCTCGTTCACCATCCGCTACCGGACGACGTACTCCTTCGGGAACATCCTCCAGAAGGGACAGGGCGGGACGGTCGGCGGCTACTGGAAGCTGGAGGCCCCGAACGGCAAGCCGAAGTGCCTGTTCCGCGGCGGCGACGGCGCCTCCCGGACCGGCTACACCGACGTGCCCATCAACGACGGCCAGTGGCACACCGTCACCTGCAACCGCACCTCCACCTACGTCGAGATGTACGTCGACGGGGTGCGGATGAGCCGGCTCACCGGGCCGACCGGCACCATCGCGAACACCAAGCAGCTCTCCATCGGCGGCAAGAGCCAGTGCGACGGCGTGCAGGTCACCTGCGACTACTTCGCGGGCGACATCGACTACGTGAAGATCCTCAAGGGTTCCGGCGGCGCCGCCAACCAGCCGCCGGTGGCCCAGCTCGTCCCCACTTGCTCCGGGCTGGTCTGCGCCTTCAGCGGCGCCGGCTCCACCGACGCCGACGGCGCGATCCAGGACCACCGCTGGGACTTCGGCGACGGGTCCACCGACGACACCGTCTCCGTGCCGACCACCTCGCACACGTACGCGGCTGCCGGCACCTACCCGGTCACCCTCACGGTCACCGACGACCGCGGCGCCACCGGCACCGCGACAGTCGACGTCACCGTCGCGCCGGTGCCCGAGCGGATCTCCTTCGTCGGCCAGGCCACCGCCAACGCCAACTGGACCAGCCACACGGTGACCGTGCCGTCGACAGTCCAACCGGGCGACACCCTGCTGCTCCTGCTCAGCCAGAACACCCACACCGGCACCGGCGAGCCGACCGGGGTCACCGGCTGGACCCGCCTCGACCGGCTCGACGGCGGCTACGCCACCACCACCGCCTGGTGGAAGGTCGCCGCCGCGGGAGACGCCGGCTCGGCGGTACGCGTCACCCTCGACGCCCAGTCCAAGGGCAACCTGATCGTGGCCGCGTACCGGGGGGTCGCGCCCAGCGCGCCGGCCTTCGCCAGGGCCACCGACCCGGCCAGCACCGCCACCCGGATCACCCCGAACGCGCCGGTGACCGCCGGCCAGAGCTGGGCGGTGTCGTACTGGATGCACGGGGACGGCCTGTCCACGGCGCTCACCCCGCCGGCCGGCGTCGAGGTACGCAGCAACAGCTCCCAGACCGGCGGCGGGCGGGTGACCGCGCTCCTCGCCGACTCGGGCAGCAGCGTGCCGACCGGCACCTACGGCGGACTGGCGGCAGTGGGCGCGGCGGCCAGCACGACCACCACCACCTGGACGCTCGTCCTGCCTCCGGCCTGACCCGGATACGCCGAAGGCCGGCACCCGCTCGGGTGCCGGCCTTCGTGCGTGTGTCAGCTGTTCCAGTTGTGGGCGACGATGTCGGCGGCCTGCTGCTCCCACTGCGCGTACGCATCCGGGTAGGCCGAGACCTGCACGGTCTGGGCGGCCTCGGTCAGCGGCATGTCCTGCCACCCGTCAACCTGCTTCAGACCCTTCAGGAAGGCCAGCGTCGAGTACTCCGGGTCGGTGATCTGCTCCGGCGTGCCCCAACCACTGGACGGGCGCTGCTGGAACAGGCCCAGCGAGTCATGGTCGTTGCGGTCGCCGAGGTGACCCAGGTTCTCCAGCTTCGACTCCTGCAGGCTCGTGGCGATCGAGATGACCGCCGCCCGCTCCGGCAGACCGGCCTTCTTCGTCGCGGCGATGATCGCCTTGGCGTTGGCGGTCTGCTCATCGTTCAGGTCGATGTGCGACTGCGCACCCTGCACCGACACGGCGACCGGCTTGCTGCCCTGCACCGGCTCGGCGGCGTGGGCGGCGATCGGACCGGCGAACACACCACCGGTGAAGGCCAGACCAGCAATACCGAGAACGCTCTTCCGCAGCATCGTGTTCATGGGAAAGCTCCTTTGGGGGTTGGCGCACCACGCCGACGGGGGAGGTCAGCGTGTGCGCAAGCACCGTCAGGCGCTCAAAGAAAGTTCTGGGGGATCCGGCGTGCGGGGCGGGGCCTCTTCGTCGCGCCGGGACCATGTACAACGACCGGCGGCCCACCATCATTCCGGGCCCGACCACCCCGCCTGGCGGGGCGCCTTCCTCGGTCGTTCACGGGGATACAACGACGCCCACCCGCCGACCATTCCGCCGCCGGAGTGCCGCCGACCACCCCGGAAACGGACATCCGGCGCAGCCGACGCGGTCGGTGGAACGCCATGTAGGTGTCCCGGCCCCGGAGACACGCATGGCGTTCCACTCAGCCGGCGGCCCACTTGCGGGAACCGGACATTCGTTCTGCCCTGGGCAGATCCGCTCACCGTGAACATCACTCATGGAGGCGGGTGCGGGGCGGCAGGGTGGGACGTATGAGATTGCTGATGCTGGGTGGTACGGGGTTCGTCGGCGGGGCCGTCGTGAACGAGGCGGTACGGCGGGGCTGGTCCGTGACGGTGTTCAACCGGGGGCTGCACGGCACGGCACCGGAGGGCGTACACCGGTTGCGGGGTGACCGGACCGCGCCGGACGGGTTGGCGGCCCTCGCGGGCGGCGAGTGGGACCTCGTCGTCGACACCTGGGACGGCGCGCCCCGGGCGGTCCGGGACGCGGCGCGTGCCCTGACCGGGGCGGTGCCGCACTACGTCTACGTGTCCAGCGGCTCGGTCTACGCGCCCCCGGTCGGCCTGGGCACCGACGAGGACGCGCCGGTCTTCGCGGCCGGGGCGGACGCGGGCGACGGGGACTACCCGCACAACAAGGCGGGCGGGGAGCGGGCCGCCGTGGAGGTGTTCGGCGACCGGGCGCTGCTGGTGCGGGCCGGGCTGATCCTCGGGCCGGGCGAGGACATCGGGCGGCTGCCCTGGTGGCTGCACCGGATCGCCCGGGGCGGGGAGGCCCTGGCCCCCGGCCCGCGCGACCTGCCGGTGCAGTACGTCGACGCGCGGGACCTGGCGATCTGGCTGCTCGACCGGGGGATCGAGGGCGTCGGCGGGGCGTACAACGTGGTCAGCCGGACCGGGCACACGACGATGGGTGAGCTGCTCGACGCGGCCGTGGCGGCGACCGGCGCGACGGCCACGCTGAGGTGGACGGACCCGGACGCGCTCCTGGCGGCCGGCGTCGAGCCGTGGAACGACCTGCCGATCTGGATCCCGCGCGGGCACGAGTACCGCTGGTTGCAGGAGCGGGACGTCGAGCGCGCCCACGCGGCGGGCCTCACCTGCCGGCCGGTGGCCGAGACGGTCGCGGACACCTGGCGCTGGCTGCGCGAGGTCGGGCGGGTGCCGGCCCGGGCGGGACGCCCGGCGCGGGCGCCGGTCGGCCTGGCCCCGGACCGCGAGGCCGCCCTCCTGGCCGCCCTACCAGCCTGACCCCCGGCCCGCCACCCGCGGGGACGCTCGCTGCGAGGGTCAGGCCTGCACCACCGGCAGGTCGAGCACCTCGTCGACCGGGCGGCGCGGGGTGGCGCGGCCGGGCTGGCCGAACCCGATCCGCATCACCATCTGCGGGGTGCCGAACCGGCCGAGGGACAACCGCAGCGCCTCCCGCGCCCCGGGCACCTCGATGGGCTGGGAGAGCATCGACACGCCCAGCCCGGCGTCGGTGGCGGTGAGCAGCACGCGTTGCAGGGCCTGCCCGGCGACGATCTGGTCGGTGGCGGTGTTCCCGGGCGAGCCGAGCACGGCGACCAGCGGCTCCGGTTCGAAGTCCCGGCCCGGCGCCCGGTTGCGGCCGCCGAAGCCGCGCTGCGGCAGCAGGTCCTGGGGTTCGCTCTGCGGCCCGCCCGCGGCGGTCGGCACCCCGTCGGGGGACGGCTCCGAGCGGATCCACTCGGTGCGCTCGGTGACGTACGCGGGGTCGCGCTCCAGCACCCGGTGCGCGCTGCGGGCGATCTCGGCGAAGGCGTTGACGGCGCTGGTGCCGATGACCAGTTCCAGCCAGCACTGCTCGGCGCGGGCGGCCTCGCCGAGGCGCCAGCGCGCGTCGGCGGGGACCGGGTCGGGCCAGAACGGCGCCCGGTTGCTGAACCGGCGGGCGATCGCCCCGTGCAGGCTCTGCTCGGCGGGGCTCGGGCGGCGCGGCACGTCCGGGACGAGCCGGGCCACCACGTCCGGGTCGCCGGGGTACGGGCGGAGCCGGACCGTGGCCGGCGTGCCCGCCACGGCGAGCGACAGCCGCAGGTTGAACAGGGCGGCGCCGCAGGCGATCCGCGCGCCCCAGCCGCTCGGGTCGGTGGCGGGCAGCCGGCGCAGCGGGTCGACGGCGAGTTCGATCCCGCCGTCCCGCAGCCGGAACCGCCAGGGCTGGGTGTTGTGCAGCGACGGCGCGCGCACCGCGTCCGCGGCCGCGGCCCGCAGCTGTTCGACGGTGTAGCCCGTGGTCATGGTGTTGCTCCCTCCGTGCGGGCGGTGTCGCCCTGCCGGTCGGTCCATCCCCACGGTGCGTCACCGGGCGGGTGCGTGAGCAGGGCCGGAGGTCCCCACCTCGGCGGGTCCGTCTGCCCGGCCGCGGCGCGCCACGGTAGGGACCTTCGGCCCGTGCGCATCGCCGGGGCGGCGGGTAGAAAGGACGGATGATCCGGGTGTTCCTGCTCGACGACCACGAGGTCGTCCGTCGTGGCCTTGCCGACCTGCTGCAGAGCAGCGGCGACATCGAGGTGGTCGGCGAGTCCGGCTCCGCCCAGGAGGCGGCCCGCCGCATCCCGGCGCTGCGCCCCGACGTGGCGATCCTCGACGCCCGGCTGCCCGACGGCAACGGCATCGACGTCTGCCGGGACATCCGCGCCGTCGACTCGTCGATCAAGGGGCTGATCCTGACCTCGTACGAGGACGACGAGGCGCTCTTCGCGGCGATCATGGCCGGCGCCGCCGGCTACGTGCTCAAGCAGATCCGCGGCACCGACCTGGTGGACGCGGTCCGGCGGGTGGCGGCCGGCCAGTCGCTGCTCGACCCGGCGATCACCACCCGGGTGCTGGAGCGCATCCGCAGCGGCGTCGAGCAGCCACGGGAGCTGAAGTCCCTCACCGAGCAGGAGCGGCGGATCCTGGAGTACGTGGCCGAGGGGCTCACCAACCGGGAGATCGCCGGCAAGATGTTCCTCGCCGAGAAGACCGTGAAGAACTACGTCTCCAGCGTGCTGGCCAAGCTCGGCCTGGAGCGGCGTACGCAGGCGGCGGTGCTGGCCACCCGGCTGCTCGGCAAGACGAACTGAGGCGTGGGGCGCGCCCCCGCCCGGTCAGTCGAGCAGGGGGACGCTCCAGCGCAGCTCGGTGCCGTGCGGGGCGACCCGGCTGAGCTGGAACTCGCCGCGCAGCCGCTCGGCCCGCTCGCGCAGGTTGACCAGGCCGCTGCGGGCCGCCTCCGGGTCACAGCCCACGCCGTCGTCGGTGACCGTGACGGTCACCCACCCGTCGTCGACCTGCACGCGCACCGACACCCGGTCGGCGTGCGCGTGGCGTACCGCGTTGGAGAGCGCCTCCCGGAGCACGGCCGTGAGCTCGGGGCGCAGCTGGTCCGGGACGGCGCTGTCGATCGGGCCGACGAGGTCCAGGTCGGGCCGGTAGCCCAGCGACTCGGCGGCCACCTCGATGGCCTCGCGGATCTCGGTGCGCAGCGCGGCGCTCATCGGGGTGCGCAGCTCGAAGATGGTGCGGCGGATGTCGCGGATGGTCGCGTCCAGGTCGTCGACCGCCTGGTTGATCCGCTTGGCCACCTCGGGGCGGGCGTTCATCGCCCCGCTCTGCAGTTGCAGGCCGGTGGCGAAGAGCCGCTGGATGACCACGTCGTGCAGGTCGCGGGCGATCCGCTCGCGGTCCTCCAGGACCACCAGCAGCTCCCGCTCCTCCTGGCCCCGGGCCCGTTCCATGGCCAGCGCGGCCTGGCCGGCGAAGCTGCCCAGCAGGGCCACGTCGTCCTCGGCGGCGGGACCGTGGTCGGGCAGGTGCGCGATGACCAGCACACCGTGCAGGGTGTCGGCCGCGGCGAGGGGGGAGACCACGGCCGGCCCGGCGACCACCGGGTGTGACCAGGGAGCCGCCTCGGCGAGGTTCTCCAGCAGCTCGTGGCGGCGTTCGGTGACCGAGCCCACGAAGGTGGTCTCGTCGGCCGGCAGCACCTCGCCGACCAGCTTGCGGGCGCTGCCGTCGGCGCCGTCGACCACCTCGACGGTGAACTGACGCTCGTCCTCGTCGTAGAGCAGCACGAGGGCCAGTTCCGCCTCGGCGACCTCCCGCGCCCGCCGCGCCACGAGGGTCAGCGCGTCGGTGCGGCGGACCTCGCCGAGCAGCACCGAGGTGATCTCGGCGGTCGCGGCCAGCCACCGTTCCCGCCGGTGCGCCAGGGCGTAGAGGCGGGCGTTCTCGATCGCCACGCCGGCCGCCGCGGCGAGCGCGACCACGATCTCCTCGTCGTCCTCGGTGAACTCGGCGGCGCCCTGCTTCTCGGCGAGGTAGAGGTTGCCGAAGACGTGGTCGCGGATCCGCACCGGGACGCCGAGGAAGCTGTGCATCGGCGGGTGGTTCGGCGGGAAGCCGTAGGACTGGGGATGCTGGGTGATGTCCGGCATCCGCAGCGGCCGCGGGTCGTCGATGAGCAGGCCGAGCACACCCCGCCCGTGCGGCAGGTCACCGATCTTCGCGTGCAGCTCGTCGCTGATGCCGTGGACGATGAAGTCGTGCAGCAGCCGGTCGGGGCCGATCACGCCGAGCGCGCCGTAGCGGGCGCCGACCAGCTCGCAGGCCGACTCCACGATCCGCTGGAGGGTGCTGCGCAGGTCGAGGTCGGTGCCGATGCCGACGACCGCGTCGAGCAGGGCGCGCAGCCGCTCCCGGTTGGTGACCACCTCGCCGACCCGGTCCAGCATCTCCTGGAGCAGCTCGTCGAGGCGTACCCGGGACAGCGGGGTCAGACCCAGCGACGGGGTGGCGTGCTCGTTGCGGGGGTTCGGTGCGCTGGCCACCGGACGATGCTATCGCCCGGTGGCCGGCCGAACGAGATCCCTCAGGGGAGCTGGCCGCGTACCGCCGAGGTGTCGACGGTCTGCGCGGTCTCCAGGCGCGGGGTGTGCGGGGGGCCGGCATGCGTCGGGTCGGCCAGGCCGAGGCGCATCGAGATGTACGGGAAGCCCAGGCCGGAGAGCATCTGCCGGAGCGTCTGGCGGGTGCTCTCGACCTCCACCACGCCGGACAGCGGGACCAGCGACACGCCGTGCCGGGTGGCGGTGAGCCAGGCGGCGGACAGCGCCTCCCCGGCGCGCAGCCAGCTGTCCGGCTCGTCCTCGGTGCCCCAGAGGATCCCGTAGACGGCGGCCCGGTCGTGCCCCTCACCGACGGGCAGGGTGCCCGTGCCGAAGTCGCGGGCCGGAACGGTGGTCTGGGGGGCCTGCTCCGGCAGCACCTCCGGCGGGAGCCCGGTGCCGGCGGCGGCCCGGCTGGTCCAGTACGCCAGCTCCTCCTGCAGTTCCGGGCTGCCCTTCTCGACCGCGGCGGCCTGCTGGGCGGCGGCGGCCAGCTCGATCTTCTGGTCGTCGTCGAGCACCTGCAGGTTGACGCCCTCCCGGGTGGCCGCCCGGTCGATCTCGCCCAGCACGGCGGTCGGGATCGGCTCGTCGCTGACCGGCCGGCGGTCGGTGTGGCGGACCTGCATGCACTGGACCGTGCGCATGGCGTCCGGGTCGGCGCCGGTGGGCTTGAATCCGGTCAGCCGGGCGAGGAGATCGGGCTGGCCGGGGTCGGGCACGCGCTCCACCACCGGCGTCCAGCCCTCGGCTGCCAGCGCCATCCGGGCGTGGTGCAGCGCGGCGCCGCAGCTCACCACCAGCAGCCGGCCCTCCGGGTCCAGGGCGCTGAGGTGCCGCTCCCGGACCACCCGCAACTCCAGCGAGTCGGGGAGGACGGTCCAGTGCCACGGCTGGGTGTTGTGCACCGAAGGGGCGTGGCCGGCCATTCCGGCGGCCTCCGCGAGTGCGGTGGTCAGCGGGCGATCGGTAGCCGGCGTCTCGTGGCTCATCGTCACGACCTTTCCTGTTTCTCCCCATCGTGCCCCACGCCCCGGGTCGCCCGGGTGGGGATGCCGCTCCATCCTCGGTCATGTCCGGGCCGACCGCACGCGCCGCCCGTCCGGGCCCTCCGACCCGTCGCATTACCCAGGTTTGCCCTACCCCGGCCACACCGCCGCTGGGACGATCCACACGTGGGGGCCGAACCGCGCGAGTGCGTACCGGAGCAGCCGGTGCGAAGCCGCCGGGTGGACGTGCGGGAATGGGGCCCGCTGATCCTGCTCACCCTGGCCGTGCTGGCCGGCGCCGGGCTGTGGTTCGCCGGGCGGCGCGGCGCGGCCGACCTGGTCTGGGCGGCGGTGACCCTCGTGGCGCTGGCGCCGGCCGTCTGGACCACGCTGCGGCAGCTCTGGCGGCGGCAGTTCGGGGTGGACGTCATCGCGGTGCTCGCACTGGCCGGCGCGCTGCTGGTCGGCGAGTACCTGGCCGGCGCGGTGATCGCCGTGATGGTCGCCACCGGCCGGGCCCTGGAGGAGTACGCCCAGCGCCGGGCCACCCGCGACCTGCGGGCGCTGCTGGAACGGGCGCCCCGGCAGGCCCGGCGGCGCACCCCGGACGGCCGGATCGAGGTGGTGCCGCTGGACCGGGTCGCCGTGGGCGACCGGCTGGTGGTCGGCCCCGGCGACGTGGTGCCCGTGGACGGGACCGTCGAGGAGCCCGCCACGCTGGACGAGTCGGTGGTGACCGGCGAGTCGCAGCTCGTCACCCGCGCCGCCGGCGAGCAGGTCGCCAGCGGCGTGGTCAACGCCGGCGCCGGCTTCGGGCTGCGGGCCGGGAAGAGCGCGGCGGAGAGCACGTACGCGGGGATCGTCCGGCTGGCCGAGGAGGCCACCGCGCGCAAGGCCCCGATGGTCCGGCTCGCCGACCGGTACGCCGCCGCGTTCGTGCCGTTCACCCTCGTGCTGGCCGGGTTGGCCTGGCTGCTCTCCGGCGAGTTCCTGCGGGCCGTGGCGGTGCTGGTGGTGGCCACCCCGTGCCCGCTGCTGCTGGCCACCCCGATCGCCATCGTGTCCGGGCTGTCCCGGGTGGCCCGCCGGGGCGTGCTGGTCCGCGACGGCGGGTCGCTGGAGCTGCTCGGCCGCGCGCGTACCCTGCTGCTGGACAAGACCGGCACGCTCACCGCGGGCCGCCCGCGCGCCGCCGAGACGGTGGTCGCCCCCGGCGGCGACCGGGACGAGCTGCTGCGGCTGGCCGCCTCCGTCGAGCAGCTCTCCCCGCACGTGCTGGCCGCCGCCCTGGTCCGGCAGGCCCGCGACCAGGGGCTGCCGCTGGCCGAGCCGGCCGAGGTCACCGAGGAGCCGGGCCGCGGGGTGACCGGCCGGGTCGACGGCCGGCTGGTCCGGGTCGGCCAGCTCGCCGGCGAGCCGCCCGAGTGGGCGCACCGGATCCGCGAGCGGGCCGAACTGGCCGGGCGCTCCACCGTCTGGGTCAGCGACGAGCACGGCCCGCTCGGCGCGATCCTGCTGGAGGACCCGGTGCGGCCGGACGCGCGGCGTACCGTCCGGCGGTTGCGCGAGGCCGGGCTGGACCGGCTCGTCATGGTGACCGGCGACCGGCCGCGCACCGCCCACCAGGTCGCGCAGACCGTCGGCGTGGACGACGTGATCGCGCAGTGCTCGCCGGGGGAGAAGGTCGCCCGGGTAAAGGCCGAGTCGGGCCGGGCGGTGACCGTCATGGTCGGCGACGGGGTGAACGACGCCCCGGCGCTGGCCGAGGCGCACGTCGGGGTGGCCATGGGCGCCACCGGTGCGACCGCGTCCGCCGACGTGGCCGACGCCGTCCTCACCGTGGACCGGCTGGACCGGCTCGCCGACGCCGTCGAGATCGCCCGGTACGCCCGCCGCATCGCGGTGCAGAGCGCCACCGTCGGGATGGCGCTGGCCGTGGTGGCCATGGTGGTGGCCGCGGCCGGCGGGCTGCCCCCGGTCGCCGGCGCGTTCCTCCAGGAGGGCATCGACGTGCTGGTGATCCTCAACGCGCTGCGCGCCCTCGGTGGCGGCCTGCGCCGCCGGGAGGTGCCCCCGCACACCCGCGAACTCCTCGACCGGTACGCCGGCCAGCACGGCGACATCCGCGACGTGCTGGCCCGGCTCCGCGACACCGCGGACCTGGTGGCGATCCGGCCGACCGCCCCGGAGTGCGTGCCGGCGCTGCGGGAGGTGCACCGCCGGCTGGTCGACGAGGTGCTGCCGCACGAGGCGGCCGAGGAACGGCAGCTCTACCCGGCCCTGGCCGGCCCGCTCGGCAGCGAGGAGGCCACCTCGACGATGAGCCGGGCGCACGTGGAGATCAGCCGGCTGGTGGACCGGATCGGCGGTCACCTGGCGGCTCACCCGGACGGCCTGCTGCGCCCCGACGAGGTGCCCGACCTGCTCGCCGCGCTCTACGGCCTCGACGCCGTGCTCCGCCTGCACCTGGCGCAGGAGGAGGAGGACTACTTCTCGCTCAGCCCCGCCGAGGACCGCCCCGACACCCGCTGACCCACGGGCGCCGTCCCGTCCGGCGCCAGCCGCAGCGTCGGCCAGTCCGGCTCGGGTCGGAAGTCCGTGTGGGTGCCGTCGAACGGGAACGCCCCGGCCTCGATCAGCGTGACCACCCGCTCGGCCTCGGCGCGTACCGCCGCGGCGGTGGTCCGGTCGAGGTAGAGCGGGTGGCCGGTCCGGGCCTCCAACTCGTCGTCGTCCTTCCACTCCCAGCGGCGCTCCGGCGTCACGACGATGTCGAGGAGATGGTCGTTGGTGTCCACCCCGTCGGGCCGACGGACGTACGGCGTCTCCAGGTTCACGTACCACCCGGCGAAGTCGCCGTCGCGGAAGAACCACCACACGGAGTGCGCGGCGCCGGGCGGCATGAGCACCAGGATGTCGTAGCCCGTCCAGGTCAGCACCGTCAGCCGAGGCTCGCGCATCCGGTCGATGGTCAGCTCGTGCTGGGTGTTGCCGTCGGCGTCGACGATGCGGGCGAAGTCGCTGCCCGCCGGGTGCCAGAGCAGCAGCCCCCGGTCGTCGTCGGCGACCACCCGCATGGGTTGCACCCAGGTGCACCAGTCTCCGCGGACATACCTACGGGTGATGACCCGCCCCGGTGTGAATGTCATCGCCGCAGACTAGGGCGACCGTCGGTGGAACGCCATGGAGGTCACAACGGTCCGGAGACCTTCATGGCGTCCCACTCACCAACCGCGCGCCGGCGGGGTTCAGCGTTCGCGGACCACCGCTACCGGGCACTGGGAGTGGTGGATGAGTTGCTGGCTCACCGAGCCGAGCAGCATCCCGCGCAGCCCGCCCCGGCCCCGGGAACCGACCACCACGAGCTGTGCCCCGCGGCTCTCCTCGACCAGCAGCGCGGCCGGGTTGCCCGGGTTCGCCACCACCTCGACCGGCACGTCCGGGAAGGACTTCCGCCAGGAGGCGAGGTCCGCCTCGGCGGCGGCGCGCTCGGTCGCGCTGGCCTCCTCCGGGTCGAAGCCCGGCGGCACCCACCGCTCGCCGGGCGGCTCCCAGACCCGCAGCGCGCGCAGCGGCACGTCCCGCTGGGCGGCCCGCTCGAAGGCGAAGCCGAGCGCCTGCACGGAGGACGGCGAGCCGTCCACGCCCACCACCACCGGCCCGGAGGTGGCCGCCTGGCCGTCCCGGACCACGATGACCGGGCAGCGGGCGTGGGCGGCGACGGAGACGGCCGTGGAGCCGGCGAGCAGGCCGGCGAAGCCGCCGTGGCCCCGGCTGCCCAGCACCAGCATCTGCGCCTCGGCGGAGCGTTCCTGGAGGACCAGCGCGGGCGGCCCGTCGAAGACCTCGCCCCGCACGGTGAGGCCGGGCCGCTCGGCGGCGGCGTCCGCCGCCGCCTTGCGGACCAGGTCCTCGACCTGTCGCCGGGCCGTCTCGTCGGGCCAGACGCCGGGGGCCACGCCGGGACCGATCCAGCCGGCCACGGTCAGCCATTCGAAGACGTACGCCAACCGGACCGGCCGGCCGGAGCGTCCGGCCTCGTCCAGCGCCCAGTCCAGGGCCACCGACGCGTCGGTGGAGCCGTCGTAGCCGACGAGGATCTCCTCGCTGTCCAGGCTCGCGTTCACTGCCCGCTCCGCACGCCGGGGTCGGTCTCCCGGATCCAGCGCCACTCGGCGACCCGGGGGTCGTCCTCGCCGTACCGGCGGGTGTAGTCGCGGCAGGCCTGCCGGGCGTCGACCATCTCCTGGCGCAGGTGGGCGGCGCGCGAGCGCAGCCCGGGCAGCCGGTCGATGACGTCGATGACGAGGTGGAAGCGGTCCAGGTCGTTGAGCATCACCATGTCGAACGGCGTGGTGGTGGTGCCCTCCTCCTTGTAGCCGCGGACGTGCAGGTTGTCGTGGTTGGTCCGCCGGTAGGTGAGCCGGTGGATCAGCCACGGGTAGCCGTGGTACGCGAAGATGACCGGCTTGTCGCGGGTGAAGATGGTGTCGAACTCGCTGTCGGGCAGGCCGTGCGGGTGTTCCGACGGCGGCTGGAGGCGCATGAGGTCGACCACGTTCACCACCCGGACCTTCAGGTCGGGCAGGTGCCGGCGGAGCAGGTCGGCCGCCGCGAGGGTCTCCAGGGTCGGCACGTCGCCGGCGCAGGCGAGCACCACGTCCGGCTCCTCGCCGTCGTCGGTGCTGGCCCAGTCCCAGATGCCCAGGCCGCGGCGGTTGTGCTGGATGGCCTCGTCCATGGTCAGCCAGTTGGGCGCCGGCTGCTTGCCGGCCACCACCACGTTGATGTAGTGCCGGCTGCGCAGGCAGTGGTCCATGGTGGAGAGCAGGGTGTTGCCGTCCGGCGGCAGGTAGACCCGGACGACCTCGGCCTTCTTGTTGACCACGTGGTCGATGAAGCCCGGGTCCTGGTGGGAGAAGCCGTTGTGGTCCTGCCGCCAGACATGGCTGGAGAGCAGGTAGTTCAGCGAGGCCACCGGCTCCCGCCAGGGGATCTGCCGGGTCACCTTGAGCCACTTGGCGTGCTGGTTGACCATCGAGTCGACGATGTGGATGAACGCCTCGTAGCTGGTGAAGACGCCGTGCCGGCCGGTCAGCAGGTAGCCCTCCAGCCAGCCCTGGCACAGGTGCTCGGAGAGCACCTCCATCACCCGGCCGTCGGGGGAGAGGTGGTCGTCGCCCGGGACCTGGCTGCCCACGAACGCCCGGTCGGTGACCTCGAAGGCGGCGCCGAGCCGGTTCGAGGCGACCTCGTCGGGCCCGAACAGGCGGAAGGTCTCCGGGTTGCGGCTGATCACGTCGCGGATCCAGGGGCCCAGCGCGCCGGTGGCGCCGGCCATGGGCGCGCCCGGCTCCTTGACGTCGACGGCGTAGTCACGGAAGTCCGGCAGCTCCAGGTCGCGCAGCAGCCGCCCGCCGTTGGCCACCGGGTTGGCGCTCATCCGCCGGTCGCCCGTCGGGGGCAGCTCGGCCAGTTCGGCGACCGGCCCGCCGGTGGCGTCGAACAGCTCCTCCGGCCGGTAGCTGCGCAGCCAGCTCTCCAGCTCGGCCAGGTGCGCCGGGTTGTCCCGGACCTCGTCGACGGGCACCTGGTGGGCGCGGAAGGTGCCCTCGACGTGCTTGCCGTCGACGTCCTTCGGGCCGGTCCAGCCCTTCGGCGTACGGAGGATGATCATCGGCCAGCGGGGTCGCTCGACCTCGCCGCCCGAGCGGGCCCGGCGCTGGATCTCGGCGATCTCGTCGACCGCCCGGTCCAGCGTCGCGGCGAGGGTCTGGTGCACCCGGGCCGGGTCGTCGCCCTCGACCACGTACGGCTGGTAGCCGTAGCCGCGCATCATCTCGTGCAGGTCCTCGGCGGGGATGCGGTCGAGCACCGTCGGGTTGGCGATCTTGTAGCCGTTGAGGTGCAGGATGGGCAGCACCGCCCCGTCACGGGCCGGGTTGAGGAACACGTTGGACAGCCAGCTACCGGCCAGCGGCCCGGTCTCCGCCTCGCCGTCGCCGATCACGCAGGCCACCAGCAGATCCGGGTTGTCGAACGCGGCCCCGTACGCGTGGCTCAGCGCGTACCCCAGCTCGCCGCCCTCGTGGATCGAGCCCGGCACCTCCGGTGCCACGTGGCTGGGGATGCCGCCGGGGAAGGAGAACTGGCGGAACAGCCGCTGCATGCCGGTCTCGTCGCGGGGGATGTGGTGGTAGAGCTCGCTGTACGTGCCCTCCAGCCAGGTGTTGGCCACCAGGGCCGGACCGCCGTGGCCGGGGCCGGTGACGAAGATGGCGGACAGGTCCCGGGCCACGATGACCCGGTTGAGGTGCGCGTACAGGAGGTTGAGGCCGGGGCTGGTGCCCCAGTGGCCCAGCAGCCGCGGCTTGATGTGCTCGGGCTTGAGCGGCTCGCGGAGCAGCGGGTTGTCGAGCAGGTAGATCTGCCCGACGGTCAGGTAGTTCGCCGCTCGCCAGTAGGCGTCGAGCCGACGCAGCTCGTCTTCGGTCAGTGGGCTGTGCAGGTCCAGAGCGGTGTCCATGCTGCGTTAGCCTCTCGCGGCTCGGGGTCTTCTGCCACCCGGAAGCGGATCGGCCGCCCCCGGCACGTCCAGCCTCGTCCTCCACCGGGCGGACGCGTCAGGGCCGTAGGTCCCGGCCGGGCGGGCGTCACGACCCGTCCTCCTCGTCGTCGGGGTCGAGTCCACGTACGACGATCACCGGGGCCGGCGAGTGGTAGAGCAGCGTCTGGCTGACCGCGCCCAGCATGCCGCGCAGCGGCTCGTCGCCGCGTGCCCCGACCAGCGCGACCTGCGCCGAGCGCGACTGTTCCAGCAGGACGCCGCCGGGGTCGCCGCGGACGGTGTGGCACTCGGCGGCCACCCGGGGGTGCCGGGCCGCGTGCCGGGCGACGGCCTCCTCGAGCAGGTGCTCGGCGCCGTCGGGCTGGTGGTTGGGCTCCACCACCTGGATGGTCAGCAGCCGGGCGCCCCGGCTCTCGGCGCAGTCGAAGGCGTAGCCCAGGGTGGCGCGGGAGCTGTCCGACCCGTCGAACCCGACCAGCACCGGCCCCGGCGGGGGCGGTTCGAGCCGGCCGACCAGCACCGGGCAGCCGGCCCGGGCGGCGAGCTGCACGGCCGGCGCGTCGGCCGGTACGCAGGACGCGCAGCCAGCCATGCCGCCGTCGCCGACGGCCAGCAGGAACGCCGAGTCCGAGGCCCGGATCAGCGCCTCGACCGGGGAGCCCTCGACGATCTCGTCGGTCACCGGCACCGTGGGCGCGGCCTCGGCGGCCGCCTGCCCGGCCTTCTCCAGCAGCTCCTCAGCGGCGGCGCGCGGGCCGCTCACCGAGAACGACTCCAGGGCCGCGGCCCAGTTGAAGGCGTGCAGCAGGTGCAGCGGCCGGTCGTGCGCGGCGGCCTCCGCGGCGGCCGTGCGGACCATCTGGAGGTCCTCGGCCGAGCTGCCCACGCCGACCACCACCGCGCCGTGGGTGGGTGCGGGCATCCCGGCTCACCTCCCGACCGCGCTCTCCTCACCCACCGTAGTCGGGTGGTCGCGCGCTCGGACCGGGTCAGCGGAACTGGAGCCGGTTCACCGTGTCGAAGACGCGGGCGCCGAGCAGCCGGCGGGTGTGCACCATGGCCCAGGCGGCGGCGGTGACGAGGTAGCGGGTGCGCGGCCGGCGGCCGGTCGCCGCGCGCTCGATGACCCGGGCCACGGTGTCCGGCGTGGCCGAGAGCAGCCGGTTCCGGTACGACCGCGCCATCACCGCGTCCACGGTCTCGACCATCCTCCGGTACGGGCTGCCCGGGTCGGCGCCGGCGCCCAGGGAGGAGGAGGCCACCGCGCCGAAGCCGGTGCGGATCAGGCCGGGCTCGACGATCGCCACGTCCACGCCGAACGGGCGCACCTCCTGCCGCAGGGCGTCGGAGATGGCCTCCACGGCGTACTTGCTGGCGTGGTAGTAGCCGCCGCCGGGGAAGACCAGCCGCCCGCCCATCGAGCTGACGTTGACGATCCGGCCCCGGCCGGCCCGGCGCATGCCGGGGAGCACGAGCTGGGTGAGCCGGGCGAGCCCGAACACGTTCGTCTCGAACTGGGCGCGCACCCGGTCCAGCGCGGTCTCCTCGATCGGGCCGTACTCGCCGTAGCCGGCGTTGTTGACCAGCACGTCGACGTGGCCGTGCGCGGTCTCGACCGCGGCCACCGCGGCGCGCATGGAGTCCTCGTCGGCCACGTCGAGGGGGAGCAGCCGGGCGCCGGAGTCGGCGAGGTCGGCGATCGCGTCGAGGTTGCGCGCGGTCGCGTACACGGTGAGGTCGGGGCGGCGGGCGAGCCGGCGGACGGTGGCCCGGCCGATGCCGGAGGAGGTGCCGGTGACGAGGACGGTGGTCATGCGGGGTCTCCCGGGTGGGTGGGCAGGCCCGCGACGACGAGCGCGACGCCGTCGCGCAGCCGCCGCCGGGGCAGGTCGGGGTCGGTGAGGTCGGCCTCCAGGCCGCGGGTGAGCGCGACCAGCACGTCGGCCACCGCGCGGGCGCGGGGCCCGGCGGCGTCGGCCAGCGCGCCGGCCACCACGTCGGTCAGCTCCCGGGTGTACGCCTCGACGAGGTCGCCGGTGAGCTTGGTGCTGGTGTCGAGCAGTTCGGTGGCGTGCCGGCTCTCCCGGTGCAGCCGGAGGGTGAGTTCCAGCTTGGCGGCGAGCACGTCGTGCAGCCGCCGCGCCAGGTCGGCGCCGGGCGTGGCGGCGGCCTCGCGGGCCTGGGCGAGCGAGCCGTCGAAGAGCCGCTCGGCGAGCCGGCGGTAGGCGTCGTCCTTGTTGCGGACGTACTGGTAGACGGCGGGCCGGGACATACCGGCGGCCGCCGCGATGTCGTCCATCGTCGTGCGCCGCATCCCGTGCCGGGTGAAGCACTCGTACGCGGCGGTCAGGATCGTCTCCAGCCGGTCCTTCGACATGCTGACGATTCTTGCACAGATTGTCAGCCCGTCACAGGTGTCTCCCGCCACGTCGCCGTTCCCGGGGCCGGGGAGGGTCAGCGGGGCGCGGGCAGGGTGGGGTGGACGCGGACGACCGCCGCTGTGGCGTTGTCATCGCCGCCCTCGGCCAGGCTGGCGGCCAGCAGCGCCCGCACGGTCCCGGCCGGGTCGCGCCGCGCGGCCAGCAGGTCCCGCAGCCGGTGGTAGCCGATCTGGTCGCTCACCCCGTCGGTGCAGAGCAGCCAGGTGTCCCCGCTGCGGAGCGGCACGGCGAGCAGGTCCGGCTCGGGCCTGTCGGGGTGCCCGACGTAGCGCAGGAGCTGGTAGCGGGCCCGCGCCGCCTCCGGCGAGTCCGGCGGCCACCAGCCGTGCAGCAGGCCGAGCCAGGCCATCGTGTGGTCGACGGTCACCAGCTCCAGCAGCCCGTCGCGCAGCCGGTACGCCCGGGAGTCACCGAGCTGGACCAGCCAGCCCTGCGCCCCGTCCGGCTCGGCGACCAGGGCGGTGAGGGTGCACCCGGTCAGCCCGGCCAGTCCCGCTCCGGCCCGGCGTACCCGGAGCTGGGTCTCGGCCGTGGCGGCGCGCAGCCCGGCGGCGTCGACCGCCGGCCAGCCGGCGCGGACCCGCGCCACGAAGGTGCTCATCGCGGTGGCGCCGGCGACCCGGCTGCCCTCGCCGTCGCCCATGCCGTCGGCGACCGCGACCAGCGGCAGTTCCGGGTCGAGGTGCAGCACGTCGAAGTTCTCCGGGTAGCGGTGCCCGACCACGCTGCCCCCGGCGACCTCCAGGGTGAGCCGGCCGACGGCCAGCCGGCGGGGGGCCTGGACCGGCTGGTCCAGCGGGCGGCGGCGGAACACCTGCGGACCGTAACACCGGTCCGGGCCGCGGATCGGCAGGTCAGGGCCACGTGTCGGGGTGTCAACCGAGGTTGACAAGCCCCCTGCGTCAACCTATGTTGACAGCATGAGTCAGGCGACGGAACTCGCGGCGGCGGCCGGCAGCACCGACCCGAAGGTCGGCCTGCGGGCGGTGCTCGCCCTGCGCCGGCTGCTCGAACGGCTGGAGGTGGTCCAGGTGGACAACGCCCGACGGCAGGGCTGGTCCTGGCAGGAGATCGCCGACGCCCTCGAGGTCAGCCGGCAGGCGGTCCACAAGAAGCACGCCGGGCGACCGGCGGTCCGCGGAAGCTGGGAGGCGTGATGTTCGAACGGTTCACCGACCGGGCCCGCGCGGTGGTGCGGCACGCGGTCGACGAGGCGCGCACCGAGGGCCGGCGGCCGGTCGGCACCGAGCACCTGCTGCTCGGCGTGCTCGCCGACGGCGACAACCTGGCCGTACGGGTGCTGTCGGCCGGCGGCATCCGGGCCGACGACCTGCGTAAGGCCGTGGCCCGGCACACCGCGCACGGGGTCGACGGCCTCGGCGCGGCGGACGCGGCGGCGCTGCGCGAGATCGGCATCGACCTCGCCGCGATCGTCGCCCGGATCGAGGAGTCCTTCGGCCCGGACGCGCTGCGTGAGGCGGCCCCCGCCCCGCGTCGGTGGTGGGGTCGCCGCCCCGACAACGGCCGGTTCTCGCCACGGGCCAGAAAGGTGCTGGAACTGTCCCTGCGGGAGGCGCTGCGGCTGCGCCACCACCACATCGGCACCGAGCACATCCTGCTCGGCCTGCTGCGCGAGGGCAACGGGCTGGCGGCGCTGGTGCTCACCGAGGCCGGGGCCGACCTGGACGACCTGCGCGGGCGGGTCGAGGCGGCGCTGCGCACGGCGGCCTGACCGATCCGGCCGACCGCCGTCACGGGGCCGGCCGGTTTCAAACCTGTCTGCGGTTCTCGCAACGTCCCCGCCCGCCGGCTCGCTGACCCGCCCCGCGTGCTGCACACTGGCGCCGTGGACGGTGGAGACGACAAGCGCCCGGTGACCGCGGACAACCACACGCCGCGCTCGGCCGTGGTGGTCAACCCGGTCAAAGTGACCGATCTCGACGATTTCCGCCGGACGGTGGACGGCGCTCTCGCCGCCGCCGGCTGGCCCGAGCCGACCTGGTACGAGACCACGGTCGAGGACCCCGGCCGGGGCCAGGCCGCCGCGGCCGTCGAGGCCGGCGCCGAGGTCGTCTTCGCCTGCGGCGGCGACGGCACGGTGATGGCCTGCGTCACCGCGCTGGCCGGCACCGACGTGGCCCTCGCCGTGCTGCCCCAGGGCACCGGCAACCTGCTCGCCGCCAACCTCGGCCTCTCCAACGACCTGGCCGCCGGGCTGGAGGTCGCCGTCGAGCGGGGTATGCGCCGCCTCGACGTGGGCGCGGTCGGCGACCAGTGCTTCGCCGTGATGGCCGGGATGGGCTTCGACGCGCAGATGCTCGACTCCACCTCCGAGACGACCAAGAGGCGGATCGGCTGGCCGGCCTACCTCGTGGGCGCGGCCAAGCACCTCCGGGACCGGCCCATGCGGGTCTCCATCCGCATCGACGACGGGCCGCCGCTGCGCCGGCGGGCCCGCTCGGTGCTGATCGCCAACGTCGGCCGGCTCCAGGGCGGGGTGCGCCTGCTCACCGACGCCGAGCCGGACGACGGCTGGCTCGACGTGGCGGTGCTGACCCCGCGGACGCTCGGGCACTGGCTGGCCATGGGCTGGGCGGTGCTGCGGCGCCGCGACAGCGTCCCCCGCATGGAGGTGCTCCGGGGCCGCAAGGTCGTGATCACCAGCAACCGGGCCCAGCCCCGGCAGCTCGACGGCGACCTCATCGAGCCGGGCCGGTCGCTGAAGGCCGAGATCCGGCCCGAGTCGCTCTGGCTCTGCGTGCCGCGGCCGGAGCGCCACCCCGACCTGTCGGTGGACGCCGGCGCCGCCGCCGAGCGCGGTGAGCGGCTGGTCGAGGAGGCGCGCCGTGAGTAGCACCAAGCTCGTCCCCGAGACCCGGCTCATGGCGGAGACCGAACTCTCCGCCGACGACGCCTGGCGTACGCTGCGCCGGCACGGCGGCTGGCACCTGCTGCGGGACGCCTTCATCCGGTTCCGCTACGGCGACGGCTTCAGCCACTCCCGCGCCTTCGCGTTGCAGCTCTGCCTGGCCGTGGTGCCGTTCCTCATCGCGCTCACCGGCCTGATCACCGACCTGGGCGCCGACGAGGGCGGCAAGGTGGTCGCCGACACGGTGCTGGCCATCACCCCCGGCCAGAGCGAGTCGGTGGTCCAGGAGCTGCTGGCCGACACCGAGCGCACCGAGCACGCCGGCGAGCTGGCGCTCACCCTCGGTCTGCTGACCGGCCTGATCGCCCTCACCACCACCATGGCGCAGATCGAACGGGGCGCGAACCGGATCTACGGCGTCGAGCGGGACCGTCCGGCCCTGTTCAAGTACCTGCGCGCCGCCGTCCTGGCGCTCCTCGCCGGCGTGCCCGCGCTGACCGGGTTCCTGATCCTGGTCGGCGGCCGGGCGATGGGCGACTCCGTGCGGCGGCACTACGAGTGGGGAGAGGTGGCGCACGGCGCCTGGGACGTGATCCGCTGGCCGCTCAGCCTCGGCCTGACCGTGCTGGCCGTGGCGGTGCTGTTCCGGCACGCGCCCCGGCGCAAGCAGCCCGGGCTGTCCTGGCTCTTCTTCGGCGCCGGCATCGCCACCGCGCTCTGGTGGCTGGCCAGCCTGCTGCTCGCCGCGTACGTGAAGTACAGCGGCGGATTCGGTCAGACGTACGGCGCGCTGACCGGGATGATGGCCCTGCTGCTCTGGGCCAACCTGACCGGGATGGCGCTCTTCGGCGGACTGGCCTTCGCCGCCCAGCTGGAGGCCATGCGGATCGGCGTGGAGGAGCCCGCCCAGCCCGACCTCTGGGAGCCGGAGGCCGAGCGGGAGGACCTGGTCGACACCGGGGACATGACGGCCCTCTGACGGCCCGGCGTGTACGCGGAGCGGGAATCGGGTACAGCGCGCCTCGCAGAGGACAAGGGAGGTGCGGGGTGACCGCGGTCAAGGAGGCGACGCGCCGTCCGCTCGGCCACTTCGCCGAGCGGAGCCTGGCGGGGCTGCTCGTCGTGGCCGGCGCGGGCGTCGGGTTCGGCGTGCTGCTCATGCTCGTCCGGTTCCACTGGGGGCCGCTCTACCACGCCGACCACGAGGCGGCGGAGTGGTTCAACGGCCTCGTGGCGCCGCACCACCCGCTGGTGACCGTGCTCCAGGCGGTCACCGACCTGGGCGGCCGGCCGGTGCTCATCTGGCTGATCACCATCGCGGTGGTCGGCCTGCTGATCCGCCGCCAGTCCCGCCTCGCCGTCTACCTGATCATCACGGGCGTGGGCGGGCTGATCCTCGACCCGTCGCTCAAGGCGCTGGTCGGGCGGCTGCGCCCGGTGGTGGACGTGCCGGTGGCCAGCGCGCCGGGCAACAGCTTCCCCAGCGGCCACGCGCTCGGCTCGTTCGTCGCGTACGGGGCGCTGCTGCTGGTGTTCCTGCCGGCCGTGGCGCCGCGCTGGCGCAAGCCGGCCATCGCGGTCGCCGCCGTGCTGGTGTTCCTGGTCGGGCTGACCCGGATCGCGCTGGGCGTGCACTTCGTCTCGGACGTGCTCGGCGGCTGGCTGCTCGGCGCGGCCTGGCTGGGCGTCACCGCGTACGCCTTCCGGCTGTGGCGGCGCGAGCGCGGCCGGCCGGTGCCCCCGATCACCGAGGGCCTGGAGCCCGAGGCGGGGCAGGAGATCAAGCCGGCGCCGGCCGAGGAGCACGTGCTGGAGCACCCCCGCTCGTCGGTGGCCGAGCTGCTGGTCGGCTGGGTGCTCGTGTTCGGCGCGCTCTACGCCTTCGGCATGTACGTGAGCTACCACGCCAAGGGCACGATCTTCGACACCCTCGACACCGAGGTCCCGCGCTGGTTCGCCGCCCGGCACACCGACGGGCTCACCGACCTGAGCTGGTGGTGGAGCAAGTTCGGCGACACCCACGCCATCCTGCTGGTCTCGCTGGTGTTCTGCCCGATCGTGCTGGCGGTCTGGAAGCGCTGGCGGCCGGTGCTCTTCGTGGTCCTGGCCATGTTCGGCGAGCTGAGCCTCTTCCTGGCCAGTGCCCGCGTGGTGGAGCGTCCCCGCCCGGCCGTGGAGAACCTCGACGGGCAGATGCCCACCTCGTCCTTCCCGTCCGGGCACATCGCGGCGACCATCTGCCTGTGGACCGCCATGGCGATCATCGTGCTGCCGCGCACCGACCGTTGGTGGCGCTGGCTCTTCGTGGCGATGGCCGTGATCATGCCGGTCGGGGTGGCCACCTCCCGGATGTACCGGGGCATGCACCACCCCACCGACTTCATGGGCGCGATCCTGCTCGGCGCGCTCTGGCTCTCGCTGCTGTACTGGGTGGTCCGCCCCAACGCGGACGTGGCCCAGGGCAACAGGCCGGCCATCGAGTCGGAACAGGTGCACGAGCTGGACGACGAGCTGGCGAAGGCCGGCCGGGAGGACTGACCGGGCGCCGATGCTGCGAGTGATGACCTGGAACATCCGGACCGGCGGGCGGGACCGCGACGGCACCGACCGCCGGGACCGGATCGTCGCCGTGGTCACCGCGCAGCGTCCCGACCTGCTGGCCCTCCAGGAGCTGCGTGGGCTGGACCGGGGCGGCGGGCTGGCCCACCTCGCGGAGCGGACGGGAATGGTGCCGCACCTGGCCCGGTCCTGCTTCGGGCAGGCGGTGGCCGTGCTGGTCCGCCCGCCGCTGCGGACGCTCCGCTCCGGCCGGGTACGCCGCCCGTTCCACCACGCCACGGCCCTCGTCCAGGTGGCCACCGGGGCCGGCCCGCTGACCGTGTTCAGCACCCACCTGAACCCGTACTCGGGCGGCCGGCGGCGGATGGAGGCCGACTGGCTGGCGGTGGCGGTGCGGCGGACCGGTGGAGAGCTGGCCCTGCTCGCCGGCGACCTGAACACGCTGGAGCCGGCCGTCGACCACACCGCCCGGCTGGCCGGGCTCGGGGCCCTCTACCGGCGGCGTCACCTGCGCCGCGACGGCCGTACCGTCGACACCCGCGCGGTGGCCCGGCTGCGCGACGCCGGCCTGGTGGACCTCTGGCCGCACACCGGCGGCGGCGAGCCGGACGGGCTGACCGTGCCGACCCGGCACGGCGGGGCCGAGTTCGCCGGGATGCGGCTGGACTACCTGCTCGCCACCCCGGCGCTGGCCGCGACGGCCCGCGCCGTGCGGGTGGTCCGCGGCGGCGACGCGGACAGCGCGTCCGACCACTACCCGGTCGTCGCCGACCTGGCGCTGGCCCCCGGCTGACCGTCCGCGCCCGCGGTCGCCGAACGTCAGACAAGCAGGTTCAGCAGCACGGTCAGCACGACCGAGGCGAGGATCGAGAAGAGGATCATCAGCAGGCAGCCGAGGCCGCCGCCGACGGGCCGGATCTCCGTGTTTCCGATGCGCATGGACTCACCTTCGCAGGACGGGCGCCAGCAGGCCGCGGATCGCGTCGGCGACCGGACCGGGCGCGGTGGTGGCGACGTTGTGCGCGGCCCCCGGCACGGCGTCCGTCCGGGCGTCCGGGACCAGGCGGGCCGCCTCCGCCCGCCAGCCGGCCGGCACGACCGGGTCCCGGGCGCCGGTCAGCACCAGCGTCGGCACGGTGACCCGGACCAGGTCCGCCTCGATGGTGTTGCGCACCGAGTGGGACAGCGTGGCGAACACCCGCCAGGGACGCGCGTCGACGATGTCACGGAGCAGGATGGGCGCCTGCCATTTCGCCTCCCGCAGGGTGTCCACCAGCCACCGCCCGATCTGGCCCCGGCGGGACCGGGCGGCCGGGTCGCTCGTGGGGCCGGCCAGCACCAGCGCGCGGACCAGGTCGGGCCGGCGGGCGGCGAGCGCCGCGACCACCTCCGCGCCGAACGAGTGCCCGAGCAGGCAGACCGGCCCCAGCCGGTACGCGGCCAGCCACTCCGCGAGGAACGCGGCGTGCCGGGGCACGTCGTACGCCCGGCCGGGGCGCTCGGTCAGCCCGAAGCCGGGCAGGTCCGGCACGTACACCGGGTGGGTGGCCGACAGGGCCAGCGCCAGCGGGGTGAGGTAGCGGTGCGAGACGGCGAGGCCGTGCACCAGCACGACCGGGGTGCCGTCGCCGCCCGGGTCGGCCGACCGGCGGGTGTGCGTCCGCAGCCCGTCGACCAGTCGGAACTCGCTGGTCAGGCCGGCGGCCGGCCGGGGCGCCGCGAGGGCCAGCCGGAGTTCCGCCGGCCCGAAGCGCCCCGGTGGCGACGGCCGCACGGCGGGACCGGTCACAGCTCGCGCAGCCGGGGCAGCAGTTCCTCCTGGGCCCAGTCCAGGAACATCGGCTGGCTGTCCCCGCCGACCTGGACCAGCGCCACGTGGGTGAACCCCGCGTCGACGAACTTCTTGAACGCCTCGACGTGCCGGTCCGTGTCCGGCCCGCAGGGGATGCCCTCGGCCACGTCCTCCTCGCGGACGAACTGGGTGGCCGCCGCGAAGGCGTCGGGGCCGGGCAGGTCCGCGTTGACCTTCCAGCCCAGGCCGAACCAGCGGAACTGGTCGTGCACGATCTTGCGGCACTCGGCCTCGTCCGGGCCGTAGCAGATGGCCACCTGCCCGTAGCGGGGGCGGCCCGCGCCGCCGGCGTCCTCGTACATCTCGACCAGGTGCGGCAGCGGGTCGGTGGCGATCATGGCGTCGGCGTACTCGGCGGCGAGGGTGGCGGACTGCCGGCCCGAGGCGGCCACGGCCATCGGCACGGGCCGCTCCGGCCGGTCCCACACGTACGCGTCGGGCACGTCGAAGTGGTTGCCGGAGAAGGTCAGGGTCTCGCCGTTGAGCAGCGGCCGGATGATCTGGAGCGCCTCCTCGAACATCTCGTGCCGCTGCTGCACGTGCGGCCACCCGCCCACCACGTGCTCGTTGAGGTTCTCCCCGGCGCCGAGGCCGAGGGTGAACCGCCCGTCCGAGAGCACCCCGACCGTGCTGGCCTTCTGCGCCACCACGGCCGGGTGGTAGCGCCGGATCGGGCAGGTCACGAAGGAGAGCAGCTCGGCCCGGCTGGTGGCGTGGGCGACCGCGCCGAGCACCGACCAGGCGTACGGGGAGTGGCCCTGCGAGTCGAGCCACGGGTAGTAGTGGTCGGACATGACCAGGTGGTCGAAGCCGGCGGCCTCGGCGCGGACGGCGTGGTCGACAAGCTGCTTGGGGCCGGCCTGTTCGCACATGAGGGTGTAGCCGACGTTGACCATGGCACATCTCCTTCCGGGCGGATCGTCACCGGATACCCCGCGCAGCGGCGGTCAACCCTGGTGTCCGCTTCGGGGGGCCGGGCGTCTTGACGCCGGTGGGGATGCTGCCTACAGTCCGGCTTAACCGGTTCAGACCCGGTGGCGCACCATCCTGTGGTGGGGATGACCGCCCCTGTGGCGGCCCGTGGCGACATGGGCCGTCACAGGACGCCGCCGCGGACGGCCTATCAGCTTAACCGGTTGCCTTCCGCGTTCCATCGCCCTACGCTGATGCCTGCGTCCGCCGGGAGTCGGGCGGCGGCTGTCGGGCTCAGCCGCCACGCGCCGTCGTCACACCACCGCACCCCCATCCGGGCACGGGGGAGACCTCCCTGAGGACAGCCATGAAGAAGATGCTCTCCGTCGCGGGCGCCGCCCTGCTGACGGTCCTCGCCGCCGTCTTCGCCTTCGGGCAGCCGGCGCACGCCGCCGCCGGCTTCTCGGTCGCGGGCGGCAAGCTCTACGACGCCAACGGCACCGAGTTCGTCATGCGCGGGGTCAACCACGCGCACACCTGGTACCCACAGCAGACCTCCTCGTTCGCCAACATCAAGGCGCTCGGCGCGAACACCGTCCGGGTGGTGCTGGCCAGCGGTGACCGCTGGACGAAGAACAGCGCCGCCGACGTCGCCAACGTCATCTCGCTCTGCAGGGCCAACCGGCTCATCTGCGTCCTGGAGGTCCACGACACCACCGGGTACGGCGAGCAGAGCGGCGCCATCACCCTGGACCGGGCGGTCGACTACTGGCTCAGCATCGCCGGCGCCCTGCAGGGCCAGGAGAAGTACGTCATCGTGAACATCGGCAACGAGCCGTACGGCAACCAGGGCTACGGCACCTGGGCCACCGACACGGCCAACGCGATCAAGCGGCTGCGCGCCGGCGGCCTGACCCACACGATCATGGTGGACGCCCCCAACTGGGGCCAGGACTGGTCCTTCACCATGCGCGACAACGCCGGCTCGGTCTTCGCCGCCGACCCGCAGAAGAACACCGTCTTCTCGATCCACATGTACGGCGTCTTCGACACCGCCGCCGAGATCACCGACTACCTGGGCCGGTTCCGCACCGCCGGACTGCCCATCGTGGTCGGCGAGTTCGGCTTCAACCACTCCGACGGCAACCCGGACGAGGACACCATCCTGGCCTACAGCCAGGCCAACGGGATCGGCTACCTCGGCTGGTCCTGGAGCGGCAACGGCGGCGGCGTCGAGTACCTCGACATGGTCACCAACTTCGACCCGAACCAGCTCACCAACTGGGGCCAGCGCATCTTCAACGGGGCCAACGGCATCAAGGCCACCGCCCGGGAGGCCTCGGTCTTCGCCGGCACCTCGCCGAGCCCGACCACGAGCCCCACCACCAGCCCGAGCCCGACCACCAGCCCGACCGGCGGGCCCACCCCGCCGCCGGCCGGCTGCACCGCCAGCTACACGATCGTCAACTCCTGGCAGGGCGGCTTCCAGGGTGAGGTCAAGGTGACCGCGGGCGCCGCCGCCATCACCGGCTGGACGACGAAGTGGACGTTCGCCAACGGCCAGACCGTCAGCCAGTCGTGGAACGCCACGGTAAGCAACAGCGGCTCGGCGTACACCGCCCGCAACGTCGACTACAACGGCCGGCTCGGCGCCGGGGCCAGCACCTCGTTCGGCTTCATCGGCAGCTGGAACGGCAGCAACGCGGTTCCCGCGGTGACCTGCACCGCGAGCTGACCGCCGACGCACCACCGGTGGCCGGGTCCGCGCGGACCCGGCCACCCCCTTTCCGCGTACGCCCCCGGCGGTCAGTCCGGGTTCGCCAGGCGGGCCGCGCGCATGAGCAGGTACTCATGCTCCGGCTGGCTGGTGGTGCGGCCGGCGGCGGCGCGGTAGTGCGCCACGGCCGCCTCCCGGTCGCCGGCCATCTCGTGCAGGTGGGCGCGGGCCGCGTCGAGGCGGTGATGGTCGGTGAGGCGGGGGTCGGCGGCCAGCGCGGCGAGGGCGGCCAGCCCGGCGGCCGGGCCGTGCACCATGGCGGTGGCCACCGCCCGGTTGAGCGACACCACGGGGCTCTCCGCCAGCCGCTCCAGCACCTCGTAGAGGGCGAGGATCTGCGGCCAGTCGGTCCGCTCCGCGGTGGGCGCCTCATCGTGCAGGGCGGCGATGGCGGCCTGGAGCTGGTAGGGCCCGACCGGCCCGCGGGCCATCGCCCGGGTGACCAGCGCCGTCCCCTCGGCGATCGCGGCGGTGTCCCACCGGGACCGGTCCTGGTCGGCCAGGGAGATCAGCTCGCCGGACGGGCCGGTGCGGGCGGCGGCCCGGGCCTCGGTGAGCAGCATCAGGGCGAGCAGCCCGGCCACCTCGCTGTCCGCAGGCAGCAGCGCGTGCATGGCCCGGGTCAGCCGGATCGCCTCCTCGGAGAGGTCGACCCGGCGCAGGTCCGCGCCGAGGCTCGCGGTGTGCCCCTCGGTGAAGATCAGGTAGAGCACGTGCAGCACCGCGGCGAGCCGGGCCTGCCGTTCCTCCTCGGCCGGCATCCGGAACGGCAGGCCGGACGACCTGATGCGCTGCTTGGCCCGGCTGATCCGCTGCGCCATGGTGGCCTCGGGGACCAGGAAGGCGCGGGCGATCTCGGCGGTGCTGAGCCCGCCGACCGCGCGCAGGGTCAGCGCGATGGCCGAGGCCGTCGAGAGCGTGGGGTGGCAGCAGAGGAACAGCAGCACCAGCGTGTCGTCCCGCTCGGCGGTCAGCGGCTCGTCGGCGGCCGGCGCGGTCCGCCGGTCGTCGCCGCCGCGCCGGGCGGCCCGGTCCTCCCGGTCCCGGCGGGCCGCCTCGGCCCGGACCAGCTCGATCATCCGGCGGTACGCGACCTGCACGAGCCAGCCGCGCGGGTGCTCCGGCAGCCCCTCGGCGGGCCACTGGGTGGCCGCCGCGAGCAGCGCCTCCTGCACGGCGTCCTCGGCGGTCGCGAAGTCGCCGAACCGGCGGGCGAGCACGCCGAGGACCTGCGGCGCCAGCTCGCGCAGCAGGTCCTCGACGGTGTGGTCCGGGACGCCCAGGGGTCACATCTCCTGGGACGGCGCCGACATGACGGGGTGCACCTCGACGGGCATGTTCAGCGGCCGTCCGCCCGGCCCGGGCGCGGTGGAGATGTGCGCGGCGATCTCCACGGCCCGCTGCGGCGTCTCGCAGTCGACGATCCACCAGCCGGCCAGGAACTCCTTGGTCTCCGCGAACGGCCCCTCGGTGACCACCGGCGCACCGTTCTCGCCGGCCCGGACGATCCGCGCCTGCTGCGGCCCGCCCAGACCCTCGGCCTGCACGAACTCCCCGTCCGCGGCCAGCTTCGCGTTGACCTCCCGCATGAAGCCGATGTGCGCCCGGATCTCCTCCGGCGTCCACGTGTCGATCGAGGGGAAGTCGGCCCCGGCGGCGCTGAACTGCATCAGCAACATGTACTTCACGGTTGGCTCCTCACGCCCGAGCACCGATTGTCGGTGCTTCCACCCTCCGGTAGAAGCTGCCACCCCGCTTCTCGACATCCGCCGGGAAGAATTTTCCCGGGTTCCGGGTGCGTCTGATGTCGCTCCGGCGACCACAGACGCACCCGAAGCACGTTCAGTCGACGGCCGCGACCTCCAGCAGCAGCGCCTGCTCGGGGTGCAGGGCGGGCAGTTGCAGCCCGACCGACCCGAGCACCGACCCGCTCAGCGTCACCCCGCCGTCCGAGGCGAGCCATCCCGGCGGGGCGAGTTCCAGCAGCGCCGGCTCGGGCACCCCGGCGGGCGGCCGGACCAGGTAGCGCCGCGCCGGGTCCAGCCCGGGCAGCCGGACCGCGCCCGGCACCTGCGCCGCCGAGGTGGCCAGCCGGGAGACCGCGTACACCGCGTGGGAGCGGTCGTGGGCGACCACGCCGTGGGCCTGCACGGCCGGGTCCGGGTGATCGACCCGGACCACCCGCCCGCCGTGCAGCAGCGGCCGGAGCCGCTTGTGCAGCGCCACCCACGCGGCGAGTTCGATCCGCTCGGTCGCGCTGATCCCGCTGATGTCCCACTCGATGCCGTGGTGACCGAAGAGCGCGGTGGCCGCCCGGAAGCCCAGGTCGTGGACCCGGTGGGTGGTGTGCGAGCGCTCCGGTCCGATGTGGGTGCCGATCAGCTCCGGCGGGAGCAGCAGGCCGGTCCAGCGCTGGATGGAGAGCCGTTCCAGGGCGTCGTTGCAGTCGCTGGCCCAGACCCGGTCGGTCCGCCGCAGGATCTCCAGGTCGACCCGGGCCCCGCCCGACGAGCAACTCTCGATCTCCAGGCCGGGATGCCGGGCGCGCAGGTCGTCGAGCAGCCGGTAGACCGCCACGGTCTGCGCGTGCACCGCCGGCCGCCCGGCGTGCCCGGCCTCGGTGAGGTCCCGATTGTGGTCCCACTTGAGGTACGCGATCCCGTCGTGCTCGCGCAGCACCGCGTCGAGCCGGTCGAGCAGGTGGGCGTACGCGTCGGGGTGGGCCAGGTCGAGCACCTGCTGGTGCCGCCACTCGGGCGGCAGCCGGCCGGGCGCCTGGAGCACCCAGTCCGGGTGGGCCCGGAACAGGTCCGAGTCCGGGTTGACCATCTCCGGCTCGACCCACAGGCCGAACTGCATGCCGTGCTTTCGGACGTGGTCGATGAGCGGTTGCAGCCCGTCCGGCCACACGTCGTCGTCGACCCACCAGTCGCCGAGGCCGGCCCGGTCGTGCCGCCGGCCACGGAACCAGCCGTCGTCGAGCACGAAGCGTTCCACGCCCACCTCGGCGGCCCGGTCGGCGAGACCCTTGAGCCGGTCCAGGTCGTGGTCGAAGTAGACCGCCTCCCACACGTTCAGCGTCACGGGGCGCGGGCCGCGCGGGTGCTCGGGGCGGGCCCGCAGGTGGGTGTGCAGCACGTCGCTGAGCCCGTCGAGCCCGTCGGCGGAGTGCACCGCGTACAGCAGGGGGGTGGCGTACTCCTCGCCCGGCCCGAGCAGGATCTCTCCGGGGGCGAGCAGCTCACCGCCGCCGAGGGTGGCTTCGCCGGTCGGCCGGCGCTCGGCCACCGTGACGTGGTCGCCGCTCCACGCCGTGTGCACGGCCCACGTCTCGCCGTGCCCGAAACCGAATCCGGGGGTGCCGGCGACCAGCAGCAGGGTGGCGTCGTGCCCGGTCCGGCCGTGCCGCCCCTCGCGGACCCAGGCGCCCATCGGCCACGGGTGCCGCTGCGGTGCGCGCTCACGGCACCAGCGCCCGGTCAGGTCGAGCAGTTCGGTGGCGACCGCCGGCACCGGCAGCACCGGCGTCAGCTCGCGTACCTCGTAGGGCCGGTCGCCGTCGTTGCGCAGCCGGTGCCGCACGGTCAGCAGCCCCGCGGCGCTCAGGGTGATCTCGACGGTCAGGGACAGCCCGGCGCCCGGGTCCGCCGCCCGCACGGTCACCCGCGCGGCCCCGGCCCCGCCGTGGTCCCGGTCCTCCTCGGATACGCGGACAGCCTCCCCGCCGCCGCCACGCGGATCGTCCACGTCGACGGTGTCGAGGCGAAAGGCGGTGGACCAGTCCCGGCCGTCCCGGTGCCCGGCCAGGCCGGGCCGGCCGCTCCAGCCGGCGCTCGCCTCGGGCAGCAGCGACAGCACGGTCGGCGCGTCGAAGCTGCTCGGCACCACGGGCGGGACCGTGGCGTCGACGAGCGCGGGCAGGTCGGCGGCGGGCAGCGGCCCGAGGTCGGCGCCCCAGTGCACGACCCGGGGCAGGCCGGGGCCGCGCGCGTCGAGCACCAGGCTGGTCCGCGCGCGGCGCAGGTGAACGATGGTCATCCCTTGCTGGCTCCCAGGGTGAGGCCCCGGACGAACTGCTTCTGCAACAGGAAGAAGATGACCAGGGTGGGGATGGCGACCAGCACCGAGCCGGCCGAGACGAGGTTGTTGTCGGTGAAGAACTCGCCGCGCAGGTTGTTCAGCGAGCTGGTCACCGGGAACTTGTCGCCGGTGCGCATGAGCACTGTGGCCCAGAAGAACTCGTTGTAGATCCAGGTCACCTCCAGCGTCGCCAGCGCGGCCAGGGCCGGCCGGCACAGCGGCATGGTGACCTGCCAGTACTGCCGCCAGACGCTCGCCCCGTCGACCATCGCGGCCTCGTACAGCTCGTGCGGCAGGGCCTTCATGTAGTTGCTCAGCACGAAGACGCAGAAGCCGGACTGGAAGGCCACGTTGACCAGGATCAGGCCCCAGTAGCTGTCGTAGAGCAGCTCCGAGTCGCTCATCCACGCCGGCAGCGGGACCTCGGTGAACATCCGGAACAGCGGGATGAGCAGGGCCTGCTGCGGCAGCAGGTTCGCCGCGGTGAAGAGGCCGAGCAGCGCGATGTTGAGCTTCCAGCTGAACCGGGCGATCACGAACGCCACGCAGGAGGCGAGGAAGAGGGTGAGCAGCACGGCCGGCACGGTGATGTACACCGAGTTGAGGAAGTGCTTGCCGAACTCGGCGGTCCGCCACGCGGTGACGTAGTTGTCGAGCGTCCAGCCGCCGAACGAGACGTAGCCGTGGGTGGCCGTGTACTCGTATGAGCGCAGTGAGGTGAGCACCGCCCAGAGGATCGGGAAGAGCCACCCGACCGCCACGGCGGCCAGGAAGACGTGCAGGACCACCCGGGCCGGCCGCAGTGGCCGGCGGCGGGTGGACGGCGCCGCGGTGTCCGGCGTACGGGTCACTGTCGCGCTGCTCATCGCCGGTCCTCCCGCATCACGGTGAACAGGTAGAGGGTGATGAAGACCAGGGAGACGACGAGCATGATGGTCGCCAGCGCCGAGCCGAAGCCGATCCGGCTCGCCTCGCCCACCACGTTCTGGGTGACAAGCGCGGAGAGCAGTTCCAGGCCGGCGCGACCCTTGTTGATGACCCAGACCAGGTCGAACGCGCGCAGCGACTCGATCACCGTCACCACCAGCACGATGATGTTGATCGGTCGCATCACCGGGAAGACCACCCGGAAGAAGGTGCTGACCTCCGAGGAGCCGTCCACGGCGGCGGCCTCGCGCAGCGACGGGTCGACGCCCTTCAGGCCGGCCAGGTAGAGCAGCATGATGTAGCCGACGTGCCGCCACCCGGCGGCGAAGAGCACCGCCCAGATGTTCACGTTCGAGTCGCCGTACCAGTCGGTCTGGGTGCCGAGCAGGGCGTTGAGCAGGCCCTGGTCGCGGCTGTAGATGAGCTGCCAGACGAAGCCGATCAGCGCCAGCGAGAGCACGACGGGCAGGTAGAGCGCGGTCTGGTAGAACCGGCTGCCGCGCAGCTCCTTGTCGAGCAGCACGGCGAGGAACATCCCGAACGGGGTCGCCACCACGAAGAGGGCGGCCAGCCAGAGCAGGTTGTTCTGCACCGCCGGCACGAACGGCGGGTAGATGTTCACCACGTCGTCGTAGTTCTTCAGACCGACCCAGTCGATCTCGCCCAGCGGGCCGATGCCGTCCCAGTTGGTGCCGGAGAGCAGCACGGTCGCCGCCGCCGGCAGCCAGACCAGGCCGACGACGAGCAGCAGGGGTACCAGCACCATCAGCGTGATCACCACGCGGTCGGTGCGGGACAGGAGCCGTAGCCGGCGGCCGCGACCACGCGTGGTGGTGGTCGCGGCCGGCGGCGGCACGGCGCGATCCGCTTGGATCAGGGGCAGGTCGGACATGGTGTCCTCCCCCTTCCGCCGTCAGCTGGTGAAGATCGACTTCTTCTGGTTCTCGATGCTGGTGAGCAGCCCGCTGATGTCCTTCGGGTTCTTGATGAACTGCTGGATCGCCGGGATCATCACCGTCGAGGCGAAGTCCGGGCGGGTGTCCCGGTCGAGGAACTGGGCGATCTCGGTGGCCGAGCCGACCAGCTCCGCGGCCTTCTTCTGGAGCGCGGTGTAGCCGCTGGTGTCGCCGCCGGTGTTGGCGACCAGGGTGCTGGGGTCGTTCTTGACGGTGATGTTCGCGGCGTCCTTGGAGCCCAGGTACTCCACCAGCTTCTTGGCGGCGCCCTCGGACTTCGGCTTGCGGGCCATCATGTAGCCGTCGATCGGCGCGTCCAGGGCCTTCGCGCCGATGGTCGAGTCGACCTCGGGGAAGGTGAAGAAGTCGAGGTCGTCCTGCTCGTCGTTGTTGAACTGCTGGGCGACGAAGAGGCCGAGCAGGTACATGCCGCTCTTCTTCTGCTGGAGCGACTGGGCGGCCTCCTGCCAGGTGCGGCCCAGCGAGTCCGGCTGGTGCAGCGGCAGCAGCCCGGCCCAGGTGTCGAAGACCTTCTTGACCTTGTCGGAGGTCCACGCCTCCTTGCCGGCCATGAGGTCGACGTGGAACTGGTAGCCGTTGATCCGGAGGTTGAGGATGTCGAAGGTGCCCATCGCCGGCCAGCCGTCCTTGTCGGCGAAGGCGATCGGGTTCAGGCCGTCCTTCTTCATCTGCGCGCCGAGGGTGTTCAGGTCGTCCAGGGTCTTCGGCACCTGGTAGCCGCGCTGCTGCCACACCGACTTGCGGTAGAAGACCGCCCACGGGTAGTACGAGGCCGGCACGAAGTACTGCTTGCCGTCGTCGCCGGTGGACGCCTTCTTGAACGCGTCGGAGTAGCCGGAGAGCTTGCCCCACACGTCGCTGAGGTCGCCCGCCAGGCCCTTGGCCGCGAAGAACCGCATCCGGTAGCCGGCGAACCAGGTGAACACGTCGTCCGGCTTGCCCTGGAGGTAGTTGTTGATGTTCTCCTGGAACGTGTTGTGGTCGACCGTGTTGATGTTGACGGTGACGCCGGACGAGGTCTTGTAGCCGTCCATCACCTTGGCGATGACGTCCTTCGGCTTCGGGTCCGACTGGTTCGACCCGAGGGACACGGTCTTGGCGTCCGCGCCGCCGGAGTCGGAGTCGGATCCGCAGCCGGCGAGCAGTCCCGTGCCGAGCAGCGCGCCGGCGCCGGCCGCGCCGGCCAGCAGCGAGCGGCGGTTCAGGCCGGCGACGGAAGGGGGTACGAGTCGGGCGAGGTACTCGGCTTGCGAGCGGGGACGGGACATTGTGCCTCCTGCGTGGAAGAGGTGCGCTGCGCCCAAGGGCCGTTGACGAGTGGCGGGGATCGGTGTTCATGTCGACCGACGTAGATCCACCGTGAATCCACATGTCCGAACACAAACAGCCGGTGGCGGTTGAAGCTACCCCTTGGTTCGGCGCTGTCAAGAGGGCGGAAGGACAGCGATAACCCAGTTGTGACACGGGGATGCGGCGGTAAACGTTGGAATTCCCGTCGATGTTGGAAAGTGTTGACTTGGGTGCCGTTCGGGGGCACTCTCTGCTGTCATGCGGAACTGGCACGGCGAGCGCATCTGGTACGGCGCCGACTACAACCCGGAGCAGTGGCCCGAGGAGACCTGGGCCGAGGACGTCGAGCTGATGCGCCGGGCCGGGGTCAACCTGGTGTCGGTCGGGATCTTCTCCTGGGCCCTGCTGGAACCCGCTCCCGGCCGCTTCGAGTTCGACTGGCTGGACCGGTCGCTCGACCTGCTGCACGACGGCGGGATCAGCGTCGACCTTGCCACCGCCACCGCCAGCCCGCCGCCCTGGCTGGCCCACCGGCACCCGGAGACGCTGCCCCGCCGCGCCGACGGCACCGTCCTCTGGCCCGGCGGGCGGCAGGCGTACTGCCCCAGCTCGCCGGTCTTCCGCGAGCGCTCGCTCGCCCTGGTCGAGGCCGTCGCCGGCCGGTACGCCGACCACCCGGCCGTCGTCATGTGGCACGTCTCCAACGAGCTGGGCTGCCACAACGTGCACTGCTACTGCGACGTCAGCGCCGACGCGTTCCGGCGCTGGCTGCGCGAGCGCTACGGCGACCTGGACGCGCTCAACGCGGCCTGGGGGACCGCGTTCTGGAGCCAGCGCTACCACGACTGGGCCGAGGTCAACCCGCCGCGGACCGCGCCGACCTTCGCCAACCCCACCCAGCAGCTCGACTTCCTGCGCTTCTCCTCGGACGAGCAGCGCGCCCAACTGCGCGCCGAACGCGACCTGCTGACCCGGCTCACCACGCAGCCGGTCACCACGAACTTCATGATCGGCACCGGCATCAAGTACCTCGACTACCACTCGTGGGCCGCCGATGTGGACGTGGTCGCCAACGACCACTACCTGACGGCCGCCGATCCGCAGCCGCAGGTCAACCTGGCGCTGGCCGCCGACCACACCCGGGGCGTCGCCGGCGGCGGGCCCTGGCTGCTCATGGAGCACTCGACGAGCGCCGTGAACTGGCAGCCGCGCAACGTCGCCAAGACCCCCGGGCAGCTGCGCCGCAACAGCCTCGCCCATGTGGCGCGCGGCGCCGACGGGGTGCTGTTCTTCCAGTGGCGGGCCTCCCGAGCCGGCGCGGAGAAGTTCCACTCCGCGCTGGTCCCGCACGCCGGCCCGGAGACCAAGGTGTTCCGCGAGGTCTGCCGGCTGGGCGCCGACCTGGCGGCCCTGGCCGAGGTACGCGGCAGCCGGGTCGACGCCGACGTGGCGATCCTCTTCGACTACGAGGCGTGGTGGGGCGCCGAACTCGACTCCCACCCCAGTGTCGACGTCACCTACGCCGACCGGCTCACCGCGCTGCACGGCGCGCTCTGGCGGGCCGGGGTCACCGCCGACGTGGTGCACCCGTCGGCCGACCTGTCCCACTACCGCCTGGTCCTGGCGCCCACCCTCTACCTGGTCCGCGACGCCGACGCCGACGCGCTGCGCCGGTACGTCGAGGCGGGCGGGACGGCGCTTGTCACGTACTTCAGCGGCATCGTCGACGAGCACGACCACATCCGGCTCGGCGGCTACCCGGGTGCCTTCCGCGACCTGCTGGGCGTACGCACCGAGGAGTTCTTCCCGCTCCGGGCGGGCGAGTCGGTCCGCCTCGACGACGGCACGACCGCCGACGTGTGGACCGAGTGGCTGCACACCGAGGGCGCCGAGATCCTCGCGTCGTACGCCGACGGGCCGCTGCCCGGGGTGCCGGCGCTGACCCGGCACGCGGTCGGCGCGGGCGCGGCCTGGTACCTCGGCACCCGGCTCGACCAGCCGGCGACCGACCGGCTGGTCGCCCGGCTGCTCGCCGAGGCCGGCGCCCGGCCCGCGGCCACCGCGCCGGAGGGGGTGGAGGTGGTCCGCCGCCGGTCCGCCGACCGGAGCTGGCTGTTCGTCATCAACCACACCGGCGCCGAGGCCCGGCTGGCGGTCACGGGCGCCGAACTGCTCGCCGGCGGCTGGTGCGACGGCGAGTTGGTCGTCCCGGCGGGGGAGGTGGCCGTCGTCCGCGAGACGTCCGGCGGCGCCGGCGACCGGGCCCTGCCGTCCGGGCCGCCGGACGCCGGTGCGCCCGCGGTGCACCGGACGACCGACGCGGTCTGACTCTCGTGCCGCCCGAAGGGAGTTCGATGCTCGCTCAGCAACGGCAGAGCGCCATCCTGGAGTTGATCCGCCAGCGCGGCGGCGTCCGGGTCAGCCACCTGGTCAGCCGCTTCGGGGTGTCGGACATGACGATCCGGCGGGATCTGGAGGTGCTCGCCGAGCGGGGCCTCGTCGACAAGGTCCACGGGGGAGCGACGCTGGCCGGCCCCGGCTCGGCCGAGGAGCCGGGCTTCGCGGCCAAGTCGATCCGGCAGCAGGCCGAGAAGCGGGCCATCGTCGAGCGGGCCGCCGGCCTGGTCGAGCCCGGCATGGCCATCGCGCTCTCCGCCGGCACCACCACCGCCGCGCTGGCCGCCCGGCTGGCCGACGTCCGGGGGCTGACCGTTGTCACCAACTCGATCCCGGTCGCCGACGCCCTCTACCAGAACCCGCGCGCCGACCAGACGGTCGTGCTGACCGGCGGCATCCGTACCCCCTCGGACGCGCTGACCGGGCCGGTGGCCGAGGCGGCCATCGCCGCGCTCAACGTCGACCTGCTCTTCCTGGGCGTGCACGGGATGAGCCCGCGCACCGGGTTCACCACCCCGAACCTGCTGGAGGCGGCGGTCAACCGGCGGCTCATCGGCGCGGCCCGGCGACTCGTCGTGCTCGCCGACCACACCAAGTGGGAGACCATCGGCATCGCCACCATCGCCCCGCTGGAGGAGGCCGACCTGCTCATCACCGACGCGGGGCTGCCGCCCGACGGGCGCCGGCAGATCGGCGAGCAGGTGGGTGAGCTGATCGTGGTCGACGTCTACTGACCGGCCTCCGCTTTCAGGCACTTCACAGCCGCCCAGGTTAGGGTGCCCTTGCGGCCCGCTCCACGGTGGAGCGCGCCGACGGTGGGAGCGGAGTGGCGATGGTCTTCAAGAAGATGCTGAGCGCGTTCGGCGTGGGCGGCCCGAGCGTCGACACGGTGCTGACCAACCCGAACACCCGGCCGGGCCTGACCCTGGACGGTCACGTCAACCTGGTCGGCGGCGACGCGCCGGCGAGCATCGAGCAGATCACCGTCGGCCTGGTCACCCGGGTCGAGATCGAGGGCGGCGACACCGAGTACGCCGGCATCATGGAGTTCCACCGGATGGCGGTGAGCGGTCCGCTCCAGCTCGCCCCGAAGCAGCAGCTGTCCATCCCGTTCCAGCTCCCCGTCCCGTGGGAGACCCCGGTCACCGACGTGTACGGCCAGCGGCTGCACGGCATGACCATGGGCCTGCGGACCGAGCTGGCGGTGGCCCGGGCGGTGGACAAGTCCGACCTGGACCAGGTCGCGGTGCACCCGCTGCCGATCCACGAGCGGATCCTCGACGCGTTCCAGGCGCTCGGCTTCCGCTTCAAGCACGCCGACCTGGAGCGCGGCCACATCCGGGGCGTGCAGCAGACGCTGCCCTTCTACCAGGAGATCGAGTTCTTCGCGGCGCCGCAGTACGCCGGGACGATCAACGAGGTCGAGCTGACCTTCGTCACCAGCCAGCAGGGTGTCGAGGTGATCCTCGAGTGCGACAAGCGCGGCGGCTTCCTCAGCGCCGGGCACGACGTCTTCGGCCGGTACGCCGTCCCGCACAGCGACGCCGGCCGGACCGACTGGGTCCAGGTGGTCGACGGCTGGCTGCGGGAGACCACCTCGCGGTACGGCAACCTGCGCGCGCACGGCTTCGGCGCCCCGCACGGGCACCACGGCCACCGCGGCTCCGGCATGGCCGGCATGCTGGGCGGCGCCGCGCTCGGCGTGGCGGGCGGCCTGGTCGCCGGTGAGCTCATCGAGGACGCCTTCGAGGGCGACTTCGGCGGCGACTTCGGGGACTTCGGCGGGGAGTGACGGCACACGACGATGCCCCCGGGTGATCCCCGGGGGCATCGTCGTCTCAGGTGTGGCTCCGGTCAGTGCCGGGCCTTGCGCTCCTCACCGCTGCGGAAGTTGCTTCCGGCCTTGGCCAGACCGCGGCTACCCAGGTAACCGATGGTCAGCAGCGTGATGAAGAACCAGGCCTGCGGGGCACGGAAGATGTCCACCCCGACCGAGTTCTTCCCGACCAGGAAGGACGCCACCAGCACCGCCGCGACGGACGCGACGTAGACCCAGAACTCGGTCGTCGCGAACGACGGCTTGGTCTCGGTGCCAGGCGCTGCGATGGCCTGCTCCCGGTGCCCGTCGTGCATCATCGGCATCGGGCGGGTCGGCGTCTCCTGCATCGCGGCCCGGTTGGACATGTCCTGCGCCGGCCGGTTCATCGGCCTGGTGGATGCAGCCTGCGTGCTCATCTGTCCTCCTCAGGATTGATGAGTCGTTCTCTGCACACCTCCCGCCCCGCTGCCGCAGGTCGGCCACGGCGCGGTTCGCGCTCTGTGGCGGGGGCACCCTCCGTCTACCCGGGCCCCCGGCGAGGTAACACCGGTCTCCGGCCGAATAGAAGCACCACGCCGGGCGGCGCCCGGCACCCGCGTGTCGGGCACGGCCTCAGCGGTGAACCCGACATCGGGGGGCGGAACGGGCGCCGACCGGTTTCAGCCGGCGGTGGCCGGGCACGCAACGAGGATCCCGAGAGATCTGCGAGGTGGTTGACGTGCGTGAGGACGACATGCGGCAGGACGCCGCCCGGCGGGCCGAGGAGCGGGTCGCCGGCGGTGTCTACGGCGAGGGCGCGCTCGACGAGGTCACCGTGCCGCAGACCGACGTGCTGCGGGTGATCCAGGAGGAGGATCCGGACGATCCGGCGCACGCCCCGGTCGACCCGAACGTGTTGCGCGACGGCGGGCCCACCCGGGGCCAGGGCGCGGTGACCACTACCGGCGGCACCGCCGGCCCGGCGAGCGCCCGCCGGATCGCCCGGCAGCCGGAGCAGCACCCGGGCAAGGTGGCCCCGACCACCACGGGCGACGCCACCACCGGCGGCCTGAGCACCCCGGCCGGCGGCTCGACAAGCGACGCCTCGTCCAGCGGTAGCCAGGTCGGAAACTTCACCAACGACCAGGCGAATCCGGGCTGATCCGGACACCGACGACGAAGGGGGCGGCCACGGCCGCCCCCTTCCGTCTGCGGTCAGGGGGTGCGGAGGACGCCCAGGCGCTGGGTGGCGCGGGTGAGGGCGACGTAGAGGTCGCTGTGGCCGCGCGGGGACTCGGCGACGATCCGGTCCGGATCCACCACCAGCACCGAGTCGAACTCCAGGCCCTTGGCCTGCTCGGTGGTGAGCACCACCACCCGGTTCGCCAGCTCCGGCTGCTCGCCGACGGCCGCCTCGGGCAGCGCGGCGACGACCGCCGCGCTGAGCTCGGTCACCCGGCCGGCCGGCACGATCACGCCGAGCCGGCCGTCGGCCAGCCCGGCCGCCTCCCGAGCGGCCGCCTCCACCAGCTCGGCGACGAGCCGGTCCGCCGCGACGGACCGGTCCCACGGCGGCACGCCGCTGGCGCGTACGGAGCGGGGTGGGCGCAGCGCCGGGTCGATCTCGGCGAGCACCTCGGCGGCGACCGCCATGATCTCGGCCGGGGTGCGGTAGCTGACGGTCAACTCCTCCAGCCGCCACCGGTCCGCCACGTACGGCGCCAGGGCCTCCTGCCAGGACGGCGTGCCGGCGAGCGCGCCGGTCTGCGCCACGTCCCCCACGATGGTCATCGACCGGCTCGGGCAGCGGCGCATCAGCAGCCGCCAGGCCATCGGCGACAGCTCCTGCGCCTCGTCGACGATCACGTGCCCGAAGGCCCAGGTGCGGTCTGCGGCGGCGCGCTGCGCCGTGGTGAGCCGATCGGCCTCCTCCTGCCGCTCGGAGAGCCGGTCGGCGTCGATGAGGTCGGTGACGCCCAGGATCTCGCCGCCGTCCGCCTCGTCCTCCACGTCGATCGAACGGGAACCGCGCCAGATCTCCAGCACGCCCTCGGCGTACTCCCGTTCCAGCGCGCGGATCCGCTCCCGGCGGGCCGCGGCGGCGCGCTCGTCCTCGCCGAGCAGCTCGGCCGCCTCGTCGAGCAGCGGCACGTCGGCCGGCGTCCAGCCGCCCGGCTCCCGGTGCAGCGCCGCCCGCTCGGCGTCGGTGAGCATCGGCGCGGCGGCGGCGATCCGCTCCGGCGAGGCGTACAGGTCGGCGAGCAGCCGCTGCGGGGTGAGCACGGGCCACAGCTCGTCCAGGGCGGACCGGATCTCCGGCTCGTCACGCAGCTCCCGGCGGATCTCGGCCCGGTCGGCCTCGGAGAGCAGGTTCTCCCCGCCGAGCGGGTCGGCGCCGATCCGCTCGGCCACCTGCTCGGCGAGCGCGTGCACGATCTCGATGTCGAACATCGCCCGGGCCAGGTTGTGCGGGCGCTCGGTGCGCCGGACCCGGTCCCGCGCCTGGCGCACCGTCTCGGGGTCGAGCGTGAGGATCTCCCGCTGCGGCAGCTCGATCTCCAGCGGCTCCTCCGGCACCCACTGCCGGTCCCGGACGGCGTTCGCCAGCACCTCGGCCAGCACCAGGCGCCCCTTCAGCGCCGCGGTGGCCGCCGGCTCGGTGCGCACGGCGTGCACGCCGGGGAAAAGGTCGGCCTGGGTGCGCAGCAGCACGCCGGTCTCGGCCAGCGCCGGCAGCACCTGGGAGATGTAGCGCAGGAACGTGGCGTTCGGGCCGACCAGCAGCACGCCCCGGGTGGAGAGCTGCTGCCGGTGCGTGTAGAGCAGGTACGCGGCGCGGTGCAGCGCCACGGCGGTCTTGCCGGTGCCGGGGCCGCCCTGCACCACCATGACGCCCGGCAGGTCGGCCCGGATGATCCGGTCCTGCTCGGCCTGGATGGTTTCGACGATGTCGCGCATCCGCCCGGTACGCCCGGCGTTCAGCGCGGCGAGCAGCGACGCCTCGCCGGTCACCTCCTCGTGGGCGGTGGGGGACGCGGCGGCGATGTCCAGCACCTCGTCGTTGAGCCCGGTGACCTTCCGCTCCCGGGTACGCAGGTGCCGGCGCCGGCGTACGCCCTGCGGGTTCGCGGCGGTGGCCAGGTAGAAGGCGCGGGCGGCCGGGGCACGCCAGTCGATCAGCAGCGGGTCGTAGTCGCCGGAGGTGTCGAAGATGCCGATTCGGCCGACATAGCGGCACGAGTCGTCGTCGCCGTCGAGGCGGCCGAAGCAGAGGCCCGTCTCCACGGCGGAGTACTGCTCGACCTGGTCGGCGTACATCTGCACGGCCGAGTCGCGCTGCGACCGGGCCTGCTGCGTGCCGCCGGTCGTGCGCAGCTCCTCGGTGAGCCGCCGGGCCGCCTGGTCCCGCATGCCGTCCAGCCGGTCGTAGAGCATCGAGACGTACTTCTGCTCGTGACCGATCTCGTCGTCCTGGTGCAGCTCACGCGACACGTCGGAGTGCGTTGACAAGCCGGCTCCTCATGGCTAAAATTGCGGCAGGAATGGCTCAACGAGCCATTCCTTTTTGTGTTTGAACTGAGAAAGATACCGCGTGGCCACCCGCCGGACCAAGCCTCGCCGGCCGCCCGCGACGACGTCACACCGCAGGCTCGCACACGACAGCGGGCCCGGTCGGCGTCACGCCGACCGGGCCCCGACGGGTCCGTTCTCGCGGATCTCAGCCCTTCGCCGCCTGGTACAGCCGCTCCGGGGTGACCAGCCCGGCCAGCACCCGGCCGTCGTCGGTGAGCAGCACGCTGAACAGCTTGCCGCTGAGCAGCCGCCCGCTGCCCCAGTCACCGCTCACCCGCTGGAGCCCGCCGAGCACCTTCGACAGCGCCTCCGCGTCCGGGCCGGCCGCCTCGCCCGGCTTCGCGCCCGCCGCGCCGCCGGCCACGTCGATCTTCGCGACCAGCACCGTGGTCCAGCCGGTCCCGACGGTACGCACGTCCGGCCGCTCCTCGCCCCGGCCCGCGGGACGCCTGCCGGCCGGCCCGTGCCGGTCGTCCGCCGACTCCTCGGTGACCTTCACACCCGGCGGCGGGTTGAACCGGAACTGGTCGGCGTCCGGCGTGCGGAAGTCCACCTGGGTGAACGCCACCTCGAACGCCGGCTCGTCCGCCCCGTCGGCCAGCACCTCGAAGCGCAGCGGCACGTGCTCCTTCGCGTCCAGCGCGATCCGCACCTGGTGCACCAGCGAGTCCCGGTCGCGCGGCGTCAGCACCAGCTCGTACACGCTGCGGCCCGCGACGGTGGCGGAGCGCCCGACGGTGACGGCCGTGCTCGGGTCGATCGCGGCCAGCGCCCGGTCGGCGGCGTCGGCCGGGGTGGCCGGCGCGGTGTCGAGGTCCTTCCCCTCCGCCGGCAGCGTCCGGTGCGAGGCGGCGTTGTCCCGGCTGCTCCAGGTCCAGACGTCGCGCCCGTTGCGCAGCACGTCCCGTTCGCCGAGCGTGTCGACGAGGGCGACCCGCTGGCGGTCCGGGCCGGCGTACCAGACTCGCAGGGTGTGCGTGCCGCTGACCAGGCTGGCCAGCTCGTTCCCGCCGGCCTTCCCGGCCAGCTCGGCGATCGGCGGCAGCCCGAGGTCGGCCCGCTGCACCACGGTGCCGGAGAGCCCGTCGAGGCGGGACGTGCGCAGGTCCTCCAGGAGCTGGGCGGCGGTACGCGGCGGCAGCGCCGGGTCGGCCCCGGCGGCGAACGTGCCGACGGCGGCGCCGCCCCCGATCACGGCGACCCCCGCGGTCACCGGGACCAGCCAGCGCAGTACGGCGCGGTTCTTCAGTACGGACATGGTGTGCACCTCCTGACGGTAGATGGTGCACGGGGGACGCTGTGAGAGCGCTGAGGAGATTACCTAGGGGGTGTCACCCGATGGCACCCTTGACCCGTGCGGTTGCTGGTGGTGGAGGACGAGACGCGGCTGGCCGCGTCGCTGCGGCGGGGCCTCCAGGCGGAGGGTTTCGTGGTGGACGTCGAGTCCACCGGTCCGGGTGGGCTGGACGCCGCCCGGCACGGCGACTACGACGCCATGATCCTCGACGTGATGCTGCCCGGCCTCTCCGGCTACGAGGTGGTCCGCCGGCTGCGCGCCGAGGAACGCTGGCTGCCGGTGCTCATGCTCTCGGCCAAGGACGGCGAGTACGACCAGGCCGACGGGCTGGACTGCGGCGCCGACGACTACCTCACCAAGCCCTTCTCGTACGTGGTGCTGCTGGCCCGGCTGCGGGCGCTGCTGCGCCGGGGCGCGCCGGAGCGCCCGGCCGTGCTCGCGGTCGGCGACCTGCGCCTGGATCCGGCCCGGCGGCGGGTGACCCGGGCCGACGCCGAGGTGGCCCTGACCACCCGCGAGTACGCCCTGCTCGACTACCTGATGCGCCGCCCCGGGGAGGTGGTCTCCAAGACCGAGCTGCTGGACCACGTCTGGGACGCGTCGGTCGAGACCGCCCCGAACGCGGTCGAGGTCTACGTCGGCTACCTGCGCCGCAAGATCGGCCGGGACCGGCTGGAGACGGTCCGCGGCGCCGGCTACCGGCTCGCCACATGAGGCATCGGATCAGGGCCCTCCTGCCGGACCTCGGGCTGCGGTCCCGGCTGCTCGTGCTCGGGGTGGCCGGCCTGGTCGTCGGGTTCGCGCTCGGCGGGGCGCTGCTGCTCGGCGCGCTCGGCTGGACGTTGCAGCGCTCGGTCGACGCCGAGGCGTTCCGGACCGCGGACGCGGTCGCGCTGCTCGCCGCGGAGGACGCCCTGCCCGATCCGCTGCCGGTGGCCGGCGGGCAGCTGCGCGTCCAGGTCGTCGACGGCGAGGGCCGGATCCGGGCCGCCTCCATCGACGCCGACCGGCTGGTGCCGATGCTCGGCCGGGACCGGCTGCGCGCGGGGGAACGCCAACGGCTGGTGGTGGACGGGCGGCGGGTCGGCCTCACCGGGCCGGTGCGAGTGGTGACCGTGCCGGCCGGCACGGCCGACGAGCCGCGGACCGTGCTCGTGGCCAAGTCGATGACCGACGTCCGGCACAGCCTGCACGTGGTCCGGAACCTGCTGCTGGTCGGCTTCCCGTTGCTGGTGGCCGGGCTGGCCGTGGTGGCCTGGCGGGTGGTGGGGGCGACCCTGCGCCCCGTCGAGGCGCTGCGCAGCGGGGCCGCCGAGATCACCGGCCGGGCCGGGGCCGAGCGGCTGCCCGTGCCGGCGGGACGGGACGAGATCCACCGGCTGGCGGTCACCCTCAACGACATGCTGGACCGGCTGGCCGCGTCCCGGGACCGGCAGCGGGCGTTCGTCGCCGACGCGGCGCACGAGCTGCGCAGCCCGGTCACCAACATGCGCACCGAGCTGGAGGTGGCCCGGCGGCTGGGCGACCCGGACTGGCCGGCGGTGGCGGAGAACCTGCTCGCCGACACCGAGCGGCTCAGCCGGCTGGTCGACGACCTGCTGCTGCTGGCCCGCCTCGACGAGCAGGCGGCCCGGCCGGACCGCTCCGCGCCGCACGCCGTCGGCCCGGTGGAGCTGGGTGAGCTGCTGCGCGGGGTCGCCGGGCGCTACCCGTCCCCGCCGCTGCGCCTGGAGCCGCCACCCGGCCCGCTCTGGACCGAGGGTGACCCGGGGGAGCTGCGCCGGGTGCTGGTCAACCTCGTGGAGAACGCGCTGCGGCACGCGCACGGCGAGGTGCGGCTCGCGGTCACCGGCCCGCACCCCGGGCCGCCCGTGCCACGGCAGCGCGGCGGGTCCGCGTACCACCTGGTCACGGTGACCGACGACGGGCCGGGCATCCCGGCGGCGGACCGGGAGCGGGTCTTCGCCCGCTTCACCCGGCTGGACGACGCGCGGGGGCGCGACGCGGGCGGCGCGGGCCTGGGCCTGGCCATCGTGCGCGAGCTGGTCCGCCGGGCCGGTGGTGCCGTCGAGCTGGCCGACGCCGCGCCGGAGGCGGCGGCGCCGGGGTTGCGGGTGACGGTACGGCTGCCCGCGCTGGCCGACCCGGAGGCGGACTGACGGGTCAGCGGCGCCGCTTCGTGCAGACCGGGGTGGTCCGGGCGACCGTGTCGGTGGACCAGACCACGGCGACCGTGAAGCAGTAGTCGGTGGTGCGGTCGAGGCCGTAGGCGATGTAGTCGACCGAGCCGGCGGGCAGGGTCAGGAAGGTGCGCTGCGGCTGCCCGGAGCGGCCCCCGGCGACCACCACCGGTCCCTCCGCGCCGGCCGGGTACGTCCAGCTCAGCACGATGCTGTCCCGCCGGTCGGTCAGGGTGAGCCGCCCGGGTGGGGTGCCGGGGGAGGCGGCCGGGGCGGCGCTCGGGGTGCCCGTGGTGGGGCCGGCCGAGGAGGCGCGGGCGGTCGGCGCGGGCGCCGGGGTGTCCCGCCGGTCGTCCACCCGGGACACCCCAGCGATCACCGCGATGGTGCCGAGCAGCAGCGCCACCACCACCCCGGCCACCACGAGCGGCAGCCAGGGCGTGGTCCGGCCCTCGGTGGCGGGCGGCCGGGGCACGTGCACGGGCAGGTACCGCGACGGGGTGCCGGGTTCGGCGGCCGGGGGCACCCGGCGTACGCCGTCGGGCTCGGCCTCGGTCAGCCCGACAACTGTCGGCGGGAGCGCGCTCTCGCCCGGCCGCCAGGGCTCCTCGGCCGGCTCGTCCGGCGGCCACGGGTAGTCCGCGAACGCCTCGTCGTCCGCCTCGGGCGGGGTGCGGGGCGTCGGCACGTGGGCGGCCTCGGCCCGGTCCGGCGGGCGGTAGAGCGGCGTCTCGACCGGGTCGTCGAGCGTCGGTGGCTGGTAGGGCGGCAGGTCGGGCGGCCCCTCGGCGGGCGGGGGGACGCGCGCCGCCGGCACCACAGGCGTCTCCCGGGCGGGCGGTTCCGGCGTGTCGCAGACGTGGTCCGGGTCGGCGGCGGCCCGGGCCAGCCCGGCGACCTGGGTGGCGAGCGGGTCGTCGGCGGCCAGGTGCTGCCGGCACAGCTCCTCGGCGAGCGCCAGGTGCTCGTGGGACTCGGCGTAGCGGCCGCAGTCGCGTTCCATCGCGCCGAGCTTGGCCAGCATCTTGATGCCGCTGGGGTGGCCGTCGCCGTAGACCTCGCGGTGCAGCTCCCAGGCGTCCTGCAACCGGTCGCGGGCCACGTCGCACTGGCCGCGGGCGTATTCCACGGTGGCCAGGTCGGCGTGCGCGGCCAGCACCCGCTGGGATTCCGGCCCGTCCCGGGCGGTCAGCTCGATGATGACGTCGGAGTAGAGCCGGGCGGCGCGGGCGTCGCTGCCGACCCGGTGCAGCACGGCGGCCAGGGTGGCGGCGGCGGTGACGGTCCGCTCGTCGGAGCGCCCGAACAGCCGGGAGGTCGCCGCGTACGCGAACGCGGCCCAGCCGCGGGCGGAGTGCGGCTCGCCGAGCGCGACGAGCACCCGGGCCTGGAGGCCGGCGGCCTCGGCCAGCTCGGCGGAGGCGTTGGCGGGACGGGGGTCGGCGTCGCTCAGCGCGTCGGCGAGCAGTCGCTGGGCACCGGCGAGGTCGCCTTCGGACACCAGGTGGTGCGCCTGGACAGTCAGGTCAGCGAAGCCGGAGGACACGCCCCATCGTGCTCATCCGACGACGGTAAGTACAAGCCCCGCTGTGGATCAGTTTGGTCGCGATCCGGTCAGGTGGTCGGCGAGCGTCTCGCTGATCCGCCGCAGCTGGTCGACCTGGGCCGGGCTCAGCGCGTCGAACAGGTGCCGGCGTACCCCCTCGACGTGGCCGGGCGCGGCGGCGGCCAGGGTGGCGAAGCCGTCGTCGGTGAGCACGGCGAGCTGGCCGCGGCGGTCGGTGGGGCAGTCCTCCCGGCGGATCCAGCCGGCGGCCTCCAGGCGGGCGGCGGCGTGCGAGAGCCGGCTGCGGGAGGAGCCGGTGGCGTCGGCCAGCTCGCTCATCCGCAGCCGCCGATCGGGGGCCTCGGAGAGCCGGACCAGGATCTCGTAGTACGCGTGCGGCATCCCGGCGTCGCGTTGCAGCTCGCGGTCGAGGGTGTCCATGAGGGCCCGGGAGGCGGTGAGGAACGCCCGCCAGGTCCGCTGCTCGTCGGGGTCCAGCCACCGGGTCATGACGGCCATCATAGCGCCTGTTGTTGAACGCTCAACAAAAGCGCGCTACCGTCGGTGTCATGGGAATCCACCGGCTCAACCACGCCGTCCTCTACGTCCGTGACCTCGACCGCAGCGTCGCCTTCTACCGCGACGTGCTCGGCTTCCGCCCGGTGCCGATGACGCCGGACGGCTTCCGGGGCGCCGCCTTCCTCCAGGCGCCCGACTCCACCAACGACCACGACCTCGGGCTGTTCGAGATCGGCGCGGCCGCCGGAGCCTCTCCGGCCGGGCGGTCCACGGTCGGCCTCTACCACCTCGCCTGGGAGCTGGACACCCTGGACGAGCTGGCCGCCACCGCCGAGCGGCTGGCCGCCGCCGACGCCCTGGTGGGCGCCTCGGACCACGGGACCACCAAGAGCCTCTACGGCCGCGACCCCGACGGGCTGGAGTTCGAGATCGTCTGGATCGTCCCCGCCGACCTCCTCGACGAGGGCGCCCTCGCCGCGCGCAAGCGGATCGGCCGGCTCGACCTCGACCGCGAGCGGCAGCGCTACGGCGGCCAGACCCGCGGCGGCGTGGGCATCTCCGTTCCCGCCTGACGGGGGATGCGGTAGAACGGCAGGATGTCGACCGATGCCGTCCTGCGCGAGCTGCTCGTCCGCCAGCTCGACCACTGGCTGCCCGCCGCGCTGCACCGCTCGCGGCGGGCCACGCTGGCCCTCGCGTACGCCGGGGGCGACGTCGCCGGCGCCGAGGCGGCGCTGCGGGTGGTGGCCGAGTTCGCCGACCGGCTGCGCGGCCGGCGGCTGACCGTGCTGGTGCTCGCCGACGGCGGTGCCGAGCTGCCGGCCCGGCTGGGCGCCGCGGAGGCGACCCTGCCGGCGGACGTCGCCGTGCACGTGGTGCCGGGCTCGCCGGACCGGCTGCCGGTGGCGCTCAAGGCGGCCGGCGCGGCGGGCGCCCCGCTGTTCACCGTTGTGGACGGCGGCGAGCCCGACGCCGCCCTGCTGGCCGCCGCCGCGTCCGGCCGCCCGGCCGAGGTGCTGCTGGTCACGGCGCCCGGCCGGTCGCTGCGTCCGGCGCTGACCGCGGCGGGCTTCCCGCTGGTCACCGAGGTCGAGCTGGTGCCGGCCGACGACGGGCCGGCCCGGCTGCTCGGCTACGCCACCGGCTCCGACCGGGGCCTGGAGACGGTCAAGGACGCCCTCTGGGCGGTCGACGAGTACGCCGGGGTGCGCTACCGCGACCCGGCCGACCCGGCGGGGCGGCTGCTCGACATCAGCCTCGATCCCGAGCCCGGCCCGCTGCGCCGCGAACTGCTGGCCGAACTCGCCCGCTCCGGCCCGCGTACGGTGACGGAGCTTCGCCGCTTCGCCGCCACGTCGACCGTCTACCGGGCCGCCGACGCGAACCGGGCGCTCACCTCGCTGCTCGCCGCCGGCGCGGTGACCCGCGACCCCGAACACGGCCGCCTCGGCGGCGACGTGGTGATCAGCGCCGGTCCGGGCGGGGCCGCTGGGTCATCTGCTTGACCACGATGGACGCCCCGGTGGCGATCACCCCGATGCTGAACACCATCTGCGCGCAGACCACCACCCGGGCGATCTGCCCCTCGGCGGTGACGTCGCCGTAGCCGACAGTGGTGAGCGTGGCCAACGCGAAGTAGAGCGCGTCGATCCGGGTCCGCAGGCCGATGAACTCGCCGGGGCGGGTGTTCGCCACCACGTAGTCGGCGAGGGCGAAGACCAGCAGCCCGGCGATGAGCGCGACGGCGAGCCGGATCAGCGCCCGCGTCTGCGCTTCCCCGGTCGGCTGGGTGGCGGCGAGCTGGCGGCGTACCTGGCCGGTGACCAGGAACGCGACCACGACCACCAGGACCAGGGTGCCGGCGGAGCGCAGGGCCAGCCGCAGGCCGTTCGGGTCCGGCTCGACGGGGACGAGGAAGTAGGCGAACAGCAGCAGCGCGACGGCCGCCGCGGCCCGCCGCCGCTCCCGCCGAAAGGAAGGGTCCGCCACTCCGCGATTCTCCGTCCGGACGGGGCTCCCGTCGGCGGAACGGCGAAGCCGGCCCGGACGCCGAGCGGGGTGCCGGTGAACCACCGGCACCCCGCTCGACGTCGGGACGTCACGCCCGGGACTTGTCCTGCTTCCAGGAGAGCGGCCCCGGCAGGTCCACGCGGTGGGCGCGGGTGTTGGAGTTCCACGACCAGCGACCGATCTTGATGCTCCAGGACGAGAAGCCGTTCTCGGTGAAGTGGAGGATCACCGGCCCGTACTTCTTGCGCTTGCGGAACTGGATGCCCATGGGGTCCTCCTTCGTCTCCCTGCGTCTGCGGGATCGAACATGCCCGAAACGACGGTTCGCGAAACCCGGTCGGATCCGGTCTGGACGGTGCCCGTCCCACCCGTCACAATCTCTATCCAACGGGTAGGTGTTAAGGGGCGGTAAATGCTGGTGGTGACGGGTCGTAACAAAGCCAGCGACGCAAGTCTCACTCTGTGGAAGGGCATTGACCGGCGCGGAGATCGGTCGGCAGCATGAGGTCATGTCGCAGCGGGACGAGCTTCTCCTCACCGCTCGCGTGCACGTCGACCTGGTCCGGCACGCGAGCGCGCTCTGTTGAGCTGACCGCTCTCGGTCGTCGCATCTCCTCCGCTCGTCCGCTCCCGTCGTCGGCGCATCGTGGCCCGGCCGGCAGCGGCGTGCTCACGCGCCCCTCGCGGGCCCTCGCCACCGCATCGTGGACAGATCAGGAGACCTCTCCATGCCCTCGACCCGTCAGTCGCTGCGGCGTACCCTCGCCGCCGCCGTCACCCTGCTCGCCCTCACCACCGCCGCGGGCTGCGGCACCGACGCCGCCGCCGGCGGCCGACAGACCAAGGAGCTGCGCTACCAGGGCTCGGTCGGCCAGGTGACCCTCCCCGAACTCGCCGCCGACCTCGGCTACCTGGGCGACGTCAAGCTCAACTGGATCGGCAACGTCACCGGCGGCCCCGCCGACATCCAGGCCACCGCCACCGGCCAGACCGACTTCGGCGGCGCCTTCAACGGCGCCATCGTCAAGCTCCAGGCCGCGAAGGCACCCATCACCGCCGTGGTCGCCTACTACGGCTCGGACGCGCAGACCTTCCAGGGCTACTACGTCCTCGACGACAGCCCGATCCGCGGTCCCCGCGACCTCATCGGCAAGAAGGTCGGCATGAACACGCTCGGCGCGCACGCCGAGGCGGTGCTCAAGACCTGGCTGGTCAAGGGCGGCCTGACTCCGGCCGAGATCGCCAAGGTCGAGCTGGTCGCGCTGCCGCCGGTCAACACCGAGCAGTCGCTGCGGCAGAAGCAGATCGACCTGGCGGTGCTCGGCGGCGTCATCCGCGACAAGGCCGTCGCCGCCGGCGGCATCCGCACCGTCTTCACCGACTACGAGCTGCTCGGCGCGTTCAGCGGCGGCAGCTACGTCTTCCGGAACGACTTCATCACGCGCAACCCGGAGACGGTGCGCACGTTCACCACCGGGGTCGGCAAGGCCATCGAGTGGGCGCGCACCCAGCCCCGGGAGACCGTCGTCGCCCGGCTGGAGTCCATCATCGCCAAGCGCGGCCGCAACGAGGACCCGTCGCTGGTGAGGTACTGGAAGTCCACCGGCGTCGCCGGCAAGGGCGGCGTCATCAGCGACCGCGAGTTCGCCACCTGGATCGACTGGCTGGCCCAGTCCGGCGAACTCAAGGGCGAGAAGCCCAAGCCCGGCGACCTCTACACCAACAAGTACAACGAGTTTGCCGCCGGTGGGGGTGGCGCGTGAGCACCGACAAGATCCTCTTCGACCGGGTGACGAAGGTCTTCCCGGGTCGGCGGGGCAGCGGCGGCGCGGTCACCGCGCTCGACGAGCTGACCCTCGGGGTACGCCCTGGCGAGTTCCTTGTCGTCGTCGGCCCCAGCGGCTGCGGCAAGTCCACCCTGCTCGACCTGCTCGGCGGGCTCTCCACGCCGACCGGCGGGCAGGTGCTGGTGGACGGCCGCCCCGTCACCGGGCCCGGCCTCGACCGGGGCATCGTCTTCCAGCAGTACGCACTGCTGCCCTGGCGCACCGCCGCCGGCAACGTCGCGTTCGGACTGGAGGCCAAGGGCGTGCCGCGCGCGGAACGCGCCGAGCTCATCGCCCACCACCTCGACCTGGTCGGGCTCACCGGGTTCGCCGACCGATACCCGCACGAGCTGTCCGGTGGAATGAAGCAGCGGGTGGCCATCGCCCGCAGCCTCGCGTACGACCCCGACGTGCTGCTCATGGACGAGCCGTTCGCGGCGCTCGACGCGCAGACCCGCGACTCGCTCCAGGACGAGCTGGTCCGGATCTGGCAGGCCACCGGCAAGACCGTCGTGTTCATCACGCACGGCATCGACGAGGCCGTCCACCTGGGTCAGCGGGTCGCCGTGATGACCTCCCGCCCGGGGCGGATCAAGGAGGTCATCGAGATCGAGCTGGGCGACCGGGACGCCGAGGAGGACGTGCGCTCCTCCGACGCGTTCCGGCACCACCGGCACCAGATCTGGACGCTGCTGCGCGACGAGGTGCGGGCCGCCCAGTCCGCCGTACGAGAGGAGGCCCGCGTTGGTTGACATCGCCGAACGCCCCGCCCGCCCGACGGCCCGGACCGCCGTGTCGCCGCCGGCGGCTCCCGCCGCCGCGCCCGCCCTGCCCGGACGGCTGCTCGGGCTCGGCGGCCGGGCCCTGCACCGCAGCGTCGCCCTGCTGGCCCTGGCCGCCATCTGGGAGACCGCACCCCGCGCCGGGCTCGTCGACCGGGTCTTCCTGCCGCCGCTGTCCGAGGTGCTCGCCGCCTGGTGGACGCTGCTGCGCAACGGGCAGCTCGCCGACCACGTCGGCGCCAGCCTGACCCGCTCGCTCACCGGGCTGGCCCTGGCCGTGGCCGCCGCCATCCCGCTCGGCCTGCTGATCGGCTGGTACCGGCCCCTCGCCGACCTGCTCAGCCCGCTGCTGGAGGTGTTCCGCAACACCGCCGCGCTGGCACTGCTGCCGGTCTTCGTGCTCATCCTCGGCCTGGGCGAGACCTCCAAGATCGCCCTGGTGGTCTACGCCTGCTCCTGGCCGATCCTGCTGAACACCATCGCCGGGGTGAAGGGGGTGGACCCGCTGCTGGTCCGCTCGGCCCGCTCGATGGGGCTCAACCACCTGCGGCTGTTCCAGAAGGTGATCCTGCCGGCGGCCGTGCCGACCATCTTCACCGGCGTCCGGCTCGCCGGGGCGTACTCGATCCTCGTGCTTGTCGCCGCCGAGATGGTGGGCGCCAAGGCGGGGCTCGGCTACCTCATCAACTACGCCCAGTACAACTTCGCGATCCCCGACATGTACGCCGGCATCATCACGATCTCCGCCATCGGCCTGGTCGTCAACCAGCTCCTCGTCGCCGGGGAACGCCGCTTCTCCACCTGGCGCGTCGACGTCACCGCCTGAGAGGAAACCCCATGTCCCGAACCCTGCACCTCAACGCGTTCCTGATGGGTGTCGGCCACCATGAGGCGGCCTGGCGGCACCCGCGTACCGACCCGCGCCGCATCGCTGACGTGACGCACTTCCAGGAGCTGGCCCGGATCGCCGAGCGCGGCACCCTCGACTCGGTGTTCTTCGCCGACGGGCTCGCCGTCGGCCCGGCCGTCCGGCACAACATCCAGGCCGTCTTCGAGCCGGTCACGCTGCTCGCCGCGCTGGCGACGGCCACCGAGCACATCGGCCTCATCGCGACCGCCTCCACCACGTACAACGAGCCGTTCAACCTGGCCCGCAAGTTCGCCTCGCTGGACCACCTGAGCGGCGGCCGGGCCGGCTGGAACATCGTCACCTCCGCGCAGGCCCGGGAGGCCCGCAACTTCAACCTCGACGACCACCCGGCGCACGCCGAGCGCTACCGGCGGGCCGCCGAGTTCGTCGACGTGGCGATCAAGCTCTGGGACAGCTGGGAGGACGACGCGCTGGTCCTCGACACGGCGGCCGGCGTCTTCGCCGACACCGACCGGGTGCACGAGATCGCACACCAGGGCGAGCGGTTCCGGGTGCACGGGCCGCTGAACACCCCGCGCCCGCCGCAGGGCCGGCCGCTGCTCGTGCAGGCCGGCTCGTCCGCCGACGGCATCGCGTTCGCCGCCCGCTACGCCGAGGCCGTCTTCACCGCCCAGCAGACACTCGCCGACGGCCAGGCGTTCTACGCCGAGCTGCGGCGCGCGACCGCCGCCGCCGGCCGGGACCCCGACGGGGTCAAGGTCCTGCCCGGTATCGCGCCGGTGATCGGGGGTACGGAGTCCGAGGCCCGGGCCCTCGCCGACGAGCTGGAGGCGCTCATCGTGCCCGAGCACGCCCTCGCCCAGCTCTCCGGCATGACCGGTCTCGACCTCACCGGGCTGCCGCTGGACGGGCCGCTGCCCGACCTGCCCGACGTCAGCGCGGTGCAGTCCCACCAGAGCCGCTACCAGCTCGTCGTCGACCTGGCCCGCCGGGAGAAGCTCACCATCCGGCAGCTCATCGGCCGGCTCGGCGGCGGTCGCGGGCACCGGGTCGTCGCCGGCACCCCGGAGCAGATCGCCGACCAGATCGAGCTCTGGTTCACCCAGGGCGCCGCCGACGGCTTCAACGTCATGCCACCCCTGCTGCCCCACGGACTGGAGGCCTTCGTGGACCACGTCGTTCCGCTGCTGCGCCGGCGCGGCCTGTTCCGGCACGAGTACACCGGCCGGACCCTGCGCGAGCACTACGGGCTGCCCCGCCCGGCGAGCACCTACGCCGGCCGAGAGCTGGTGACGGCGTGACCACCGTGGACCGGCCCGGTGCCGGCACCGTGGAGCTGCGCCCGGTCGACTCCGACACGTTCCGCGGTCTGCTGCGCCGGCAGGCGTCCACGGTCACCGTGGTCACCACGCCCGGCCTGCACGGCGGCCGGCGCCTGCCGTCGCTGCCGCCGGCCGGCTTCACCGCCACCTCGTTCACCTCGGTGTCGCTGGACCCGCCGCTGGTCTCGTTCTGCCTGGGCCGGGAGTCGTCGAGCTGGCCGACAGTGGAACGGGCCGAGCACGTGGCCGTGCACCTGCTCGCCTCCGGCCAGCAGGAGGTCGCGCGGATCTTCGCCACCAGCGGGATCGACAGGTTCGCCGCCCACCCCGGCTGGGCGGCCGGCCCGTTCGGGGTGCCGCTGATCGGTGACGCCCTGGCCGTGCTGCTCTGCCGGGTGGTCCGCCGGATCGAGGCCGGTGACCACACCCTCGTGCTCGCCGAACCCCTGGCGCTCGGCGCGGGCGAGGACGGTGACCCGCTGGTGCACCACCGCGGCGGCTACACCACCACGCTGGGCGCCTGGCCGGGGACGTGGTGAGCGCACCCGCCGGCGAACTGCTCGCGCTCGACCGGGCCGCCCAGGACCTGCTGTTCCGGGCGGCCCGCACGGCCAACGCGTTCACCGACGAACCGGTCGACGAGGAGCAGGTGCGGGCCATCCACGACCTGGTCCGCAACGGACCGACCGCGATGAACGCCCAGCCGCTGCGGGTGCTGCTGCTGCGCTCGGCGCCGGCGCGGGCCCGGCTGCTGCCGTACCTCAGCTCCGGCAACCGGGACAAGACGGCGAGCGCGCCGCTGACCGCGGTGCTCGCCGCCGACGTGGACTGGCACGACCGGCTGCCCGAGCTGTTCCCGCACCGGCCCGGCGCGCGGGACTGGTTCACCGGCGACCCGGCCGGCCGGGAGGCCCAGGCCCGGTTCAACGCGGCGCTCCAGATCGGCTACCTGCTGGTCGGGGTACGCGCCGCCGGGCTGGCCGCCGGCCCGATGGCCGGGTTCGACGCGGCCGGGGTGGAGCGCGAGTTCTTCCCGGACGGCCGGCACCGGGTGCTGCTGCTCATGAACATCGGCCGCCCGGCGCCGGACGCCTGGCGGGAGCGGCTGCCCCGGCTCGACTACGCCGAGGTGGTCGGCACCCTCTGAGGGGTCAGCGGGGCTCCCAGGCGTCGGGGCGGGCGATCAGCTTGCGGACGTGGCCCGGGAGCTTCCCGCTGGCCATCTCGGCCAGGCTCACCTCGTCGACCACCTGCCGGACGGCGGCGCGGACGGCCACCCAGAGCCGCGGCAGGTTCTCGGCCGCGCCCTCGTACTGCGTCTCCTCGGGGCGCAGCCCGCGTACCCCGGCGAGCGGACCGTCGACGGCGCGCAGGATCTGCCCGATGGTGACGTCGCGCGGCGGCCGGGCCAGGGTGTAGCCGCCCTCGGCGCCGCGCTGGGCCCGGACGATCCCGGCCCGGCGCAGGTCGGCCAGGACCGCCTCCAGGAACTTGCGGGGCATGTCCTGCTCCGCCGCGATGGCCTGGGTGGACAGCAGGGTGGGGTACGCGGTGGCCAGGCTCAGTGCGGCCCGGACCGCGTAGTCGCCGCGCGCGGAGATCTGCACAGTGCCATCATGCCCGGCCGGCGGGCGCGGGGGAGTCGGCGGGCGGGCGAGGGCGCACCATGCGGACGGGCAGCGGCTGCTCCCGGGCGGCCCGGAAGGCCCCCGGGCTCACCCCGACCTCCCGGGTGAAGAAGCGACCGAAGTTGGTCGGCTCGGGGAAGCCGAGCCGCCGGCCGATCCGGGCGATCGGCTCGTCGGTGGCCGCGAGCAGCCGGCTGGCCTGCAACGCCACCCGCTCGTCGATCACCTGCTTGGCGCTGCGGCCGGTGACCGCCAGGCAGGCCCGGGTCAGCGTACGCACCGAGCAGCCGAGCTGGGCCGCGTAGTCCTCCACCCGGCGGGTGTGCCGGTAGCCGCGCTCGACCTCCCGGCACATCCGCCGGAAGGTCTCCGTCTCGGCCCGCGGCGTGGCCCGCTCCTCGCCGCCCGGGAGCAGGCTCAGCCGCAGCAGCAGCACGGCGAGCTGGTGGCGCAGCAGCGCCGCCGCGGCCGGCATCCCCGCGTGCCGGTCGGCGTCCACGGCCAGCTGGGTCACCTCGCTGATCACCGCGTCCTCGTCCTCCCCGGCGAGCTGCCGGTACGCCGGCACCGCGTCCGGGTCGACGTCGAGGCCGCGCAGGGTCGCCGGACCCCAGCGCACCACCGTCGCGTCGAGCTGCGGACCGAGGCAACGCAGCACCTGACCGGGCCGGGCCCGCAGCAGCGTGCCCGGGCGGCACGGCAGGGCCCGGAAGTCCAGCTCGGCGCTGCCGTGACCGTGGGTGACCAGGATCAGCAGGTCGGCGTCGAGCAGGACCGGCCGCGACCAGCCGGACGCCGGCGCCAGGTCGGCGAGCGCACCGGTGACGATCCCGTCCGGGTCGACGGCAGGCGTGGACAGGTCGGTGCGGGTGGCCGGGGAGGGCTGACCGGTAGTGACCATCGTCCCGACGGTAACCGCCCGCCGCGCACCTTGCATCTCGACGGTTATGGCCGGTCTTGTCGGCACTGACCAGGGACGGTTAGGTTACCGATCGGTAGCGCCCGGGTCGGCCGACCGGCCCGCGGCCCCGCACACGGGCGATGGGATGGGCATGACGGATCTGTTCTCGGTCGAAGGCAAGACGGTCCTGGTCACCGGCGGCTCACGGGGGATCGGCCTGATGATCGCCCAGGGCTTCGTCCGGGCCGGCGCAAAGGTCATCATCTCCTCGCGCAAGGCCGACGTCTGCGAGGCCGTGGCCAAGGAACTCTCCGCCGAGGGACACTGCGAGGCGATCCCCGCCGACCTGGGCCACGACGAGGGCGCGATCGGGCTGGCGCAGGCCGTGCGGGAGCGCACCGACCGGCTCGACGTGCTGGTCAACAACGCCGGCGCCACGTGGGGCGCGCCGCTGGAGTCGTACCCGGAGACCGCGTTCGACAAGCTCTGGGCGGTGAACGTCAAGGCCGTCTTCCGGCTCACCACCGCGCTGCTGCCCGCGCTGCGCGCGGCAGCCACCCCCGACGACCCGGCCCGCGTGATCAACATCGGCTCGATCGACGGCATCCGCGTGCCGTGGATGGAGGTGTACGCCTACTCGGCGACCAAGGCGGCCGTGCACATGCTCACCCGCAGCCTCGCCCACCAGCTCGCCGGCGAGCAGATCACTGTCAACGCGATCGCGCCGGGGCCGTTCGAGAGCAAGATGATGGCCTTCGCGCTGGACGACCCGGCCTCCCGCGCGGCCATCGAGCAGCAGGTGCCGCTGGGCCGGATCGGCCGCCCCGAGGACATGGCGGGCACGGCGATCTACCTGTCGTCGCGGGCCGGCGCGTACCTGACCGGGGCGGTCATCCCGGTCGACGGCGGGATCACCACGCACGGCTGAGGCGTACCCCGGCACTGACGGCCCGGGGCCGCGCGGACTCGGCAGATCCGCGCGGCCCCGGTGTGCCGTGTCAGCGGCCGGCGAGCAGCCGGTTCACCGCCGTGTCGACGTCCAGGTGCTCGGCCTCGCGGCCGCGCGGGACGACGACGTAGGTCCGGCGCAGGAAGCGCACCAGCACGCTGCGCGGGACCTCGAAGAGGGCGTTGCCGTCCGGGGACGACAGCGCGAGCGCGACGAAGTCGCCGCGCGGCGTGGCCCACGGCCAGACCCGGACGTCGCCGATGCCGGCCGGCTCGTCGAGACCGGTGACCAGCAGTTCGCGGGCGAACGACCAGCTCACCGCCTCGCCACCGGCGGATTCGGCGTGGAACAGGACATGGACCGCATACGGGTCAGCAGGGTCGTAACGCAGACTGGCACGCACCGGCAAGGCGGTGGCGTCAGGCGCGACGAGCCTTAGCGACGTCTCGACCTCTACGGTCGTCGGTCGGATGACACTCATGGACGTTCTCCCCCCGGCACCGCTGCGGAACGCGCGTGTCCCGCTTTTCCCATACTCAGGTGCTGCTCCTGGCTACGCTCCGCCATACGCTGACTTCACCCAGTGGTGGGAAGGGGGTCGGAAAGCCTTCGAGAACGTGAGAGTTCTTGTAGGATTTCCGCTTCCGCCCGATCCGTCATCCCGCCCGGCAACGGGTGGTTCAGTCGTCGACTTACTCCGGTAACGTCCAGTCCTCAGCGAGGGTGACGGTCCCGGGCGACACTGGGGGTGGAAATGGTCACGAGGGGTTCCTCGGTAGCAGCGAGGACCACGGCCGGACCGCCGAAAGGTGCGGCCCGAGCAGCCGAAAGTCGGGGGTACGAGGTGCCTGTCGAAGGGGGTCCGCGGACCGCTCTCGTGGAGCGGCGCCAGGCCGGATGGCGAGGCCGCCTGCACACCACCCTCGAACTCATCCGGGCCAACCCCACCGGCCGCGTCGCCCTCAAGATCTTCATCGGCGTGCTCGGCGCCATCGTCGTCACCGTCGGCCTCGCGCTGATCCCGCTGCCCGGGCCCGGCTGGCTCCTGGTGATCGCCGGCCTCGGCGTCTGGGCCGTCGAATTCCACTGGGCCCGGCGGCTGCTCGCCTTCACCCGCCGGCACGTCAACGCCTGGACGCGCTGGGTCACCAGCCGGTCGCTGCCCGTACGCTGCGCCCTGGGCGCCGTCGGGCTCGTGTTCGTGTCGGTAGTGGTGTGGCTGTCGCTCAAGTACAGCCTCGGCATCGACCTCGTGGCGCGGACGCTGCACTACCTCGCGACCCACTGAGACCCGGTTTTTGGTCCGGGGTCTCGATCAGGTAGAGTCATCGGCGCTGAGGGCGATTAGCTCAGCGGGAGAGCGCTTCGTTCACACCGAAGAGGTCACTGGTTCGATCCCAGTATCGCCCACCGTGAATATCTGCAGGTAGCGAGCCCGTAACCGGAACCACCGGTAACGGGCTTTCGCGTTGCTTCCCCTTAAATTGGGAGCAGATGGGGAGCAGCGGCAACCTGCTCCCCATCCTGGCCTCGGGGAACGCGGCACTCCTTCATGGCCCGGCAACATGCTCGTCGGTCCCGTCGACAACATCACGGCGGTTTCCACCGTCTCCTCTGACTGTCAGCGCTGCGCAGGTTGAGCGACGACCAGACATCGTGGTCGGGGCCGGGTGACTAGCACCAGCGGCGATGAGTCCCCACCGGCTACGGGTGGAGCTTGTTGCGCGGCCGCTGTGCGGCCGACCCCTGCGGGACGTGCTGCCACGGTCGGAGTGGCAGCCGCTGCGCCGCTGGGGGATTGGTGTTGTCCACGGCGGTCTGTGTTGGGATTTCCTCCGGTAGGCCTCGGCTCCGCCACCCGGATCCGGGCTCGCGAACAAGTCGGACCCTGTTCGTAAGATGCCGTCCATGTCACGAGTGCGCCCGGCCAGACAGTCCGCATTGCAGCTCGATGTGCCGGTCCTTCGGAGTCTCGGACCCATATACGAGGAGAGCCTGCACGGGCGGCATGCAGCGGTTCTCCTCAAAGTCTTGGCCAACAGGTCTGCGAACGCCGCGACGAACATCGCGCTCGCGGGGCACTACGGCAGCGGAAAAAGCAGTGTCATCCTCGGCGTCCAAGCAGGTCTGGACGAGCAGAGGATCAACTGGGTCAATCTGTCGCTGTCGAGCTTGGGGGTTGGCGACGAGAAGCGGGAGCGCATCAAGGAGGACGGGACGCCCGCACCACTGACGAACCTCATTCAGAAAGAGATCGTTAAGCAGCTCCTCTATCGCAAGGCGCCCTCGGACATGCCGGGGTCGAGGTACTTCCGCATCGACTCGTTCAGGCCCGGACCGGCGGTGATCTGGGCTGCCGCAGTCGCGGTTGGATTCTTCGTGGTCGCGGTCCTGCTTGGGCTGGTGAATCGCGTGGAGAAGGTGGGGCCCCAGGCTCTGGTCACCAGTCATGGCTGGGTGCCATGGGCCATCGTGGCTGGGCTCGGCGTGTTCCTGGGCGTGATCTGGTTCCTGGGTTTGCGTGCTCTGCGGAGCCGACTGCGGGTGGAAAGCGTCTCCGCGGGCGGAGCAGCAGTCAAGCTCAGCGCGAAGGAAAACTCGTACTTCGATGAATACCTCGACGAGATCGTCTATTTTTTCCAGAGAACGAAGACCCAGGTCGCGATCTTTGAGGACCTAGACCGTTTCAGGGACCCTCACATCTTCGAAACGCTACGTGAACTGAACACCGTCTTGAACAACTCCGAACAGATCAAGTCGCGGCCGGTTCGATTCGTGTATGCGGTCCGTGACAGCATCTTCGAGCAACTCAACATCGAGGCCGCCCCGGACGGCGACGCGGACGCCGATACCGATGCGGCATCGGCTCGTGCGTCAGCTCTGGAATCCGCTCCGTCGGCGAACAGAACGAAGTTCTTCGACCTGGTTGTCCCGATGGTTCCGTTCATCACGCACCGTTCGGCGCGGGACCTGTTGACGGCGGAGTTCGCCGCATCTGACGAGCAACCTTCGACTGCGCTAGTGAATCTGGTGGGCACGCATCTGACCGACATGCGCCTGATTCGCAACATCCGCAATGAGTTCGAGATCTACCGTGCTTCGGTCCTAGGAGAGAAGGGCCTCAAGGGCCTCACTGCGGACCGACTGTTCGCGATGATGGTCTACAAGAACCTGCACCTCGAGGACTTCGAGGCCATCCGGCTTGGCACGAGCAAGATCGATGAGGCCCATCAGGCTTTCCGCGACCTGGTCAAGTATCAGACAAGCCACCAGGCAGCGGTCAGCAAGGAGGCACTAGACCGGATCGCGTCGAACAGGGCGTGGGACAAGCACGCGAAAGCCGCCGGCGAACGACTCCAGAAGGTGTTGCCCATTGTTCACCGGGCCGGGCGGCGCGGTGGCGTGCCGGTCCTCCAGTACCAGTCGGCGAACTACGCGCTCTCGGAACTAACGTCCAGCGACCTTTGGAGGTCGCTGCACGAGACCCGCGATGACGTGCATCTCATCCAACCCGGATACGGTGGAGTCACCCTGTCGTTCGATGACGTGATCGCGCTGGTCGGCGATGAGGCGGCTGCGTTGGATGACGCCATCGATGCTGATGTCGCACGTCTCCAGCACGCCTCCCGGACCGCGCTCGAGACCAAGGACTTCGTCGCGAAAGCGACGATGGCGCAGCTCATGGCCAGGACGGACCTGGTCATGCCCACCGACAGCGGCGTCGAACGCAACCTGGATAGCATCGTCGCCGACCTCGTGTCGCCCTTGGCCCACGACCTCCTCGCCAGGGGCCACATCGACGAGAACTTCACGCTGTACTGCTCGGACTACCACGGCATCGCCATCAGCGTCAGCGCGATGAACTTCATCCTCCACTGCGTCCAGGCCGATCGCGCAGACCACCGCTTCCGGTTCGACGAAGCTGCCTCCATTGACGCAGTTGAGAAGGAGATGGGCGCTCGCTTCCTCGACGGCGAGAGCGTCTTCAACCTCGCGGTTTTCGATCATTACCTGTCCACGCGTCCTGACCGGCTGGACAAGGCGCTCGACAAGCTCCTCATGCGGGCCGGGACCGACTCATCCTTCATCGATGCGTACCTTCTGGACGGCGCGTCCAGGAAGCTCTTCGTGAACCAGTTGGTTCCTCGCTGGAAGCATGCGTTCGTCCATCTGGTCGAGAAGGCCCCCATCGACCTCGCGGCGGCCGTTGCGCTCGTCGATGCCGCTGTCAGAAGCGCTGACCGAGACGTCGACTACGAATCCTCGCAGCGGGTGGCAGACTTCGTCTCGGAGCATTACGCCCGGATGCAAGCGTTTGTCGGGCCTGTGGAGACGCCGAAGGCTGCTGCTGACGTGGCCGTCCTGGTTCGTCGTCTCGGCGCGCAGGTCGGCGACCTGGCCGTGCTGGGCGACGCACAGCGCGAGGCAGTGATCAAGGCTCGCCTGTACCCCGTCACTCGGGCGAACCTGTCCGCAGCGCTCGGTGAAGGCACCGCGCTAGCCCTTGACGCGGTGAGGGCGACCAACGCAGACGTCTACGACCACATCCTCGGGAACCTGGACAGCTACCTCCAAGTCCGCGAGGAGAAGGAGGTGACAGTCGATGCCTCGGAAGAGTTCGTCGCGGTGTTGAACGACGTCGCCAACGCCGCCGAATCGGCGGTGCTGCCGGTTGCCGAGGGCGCATCGGCGTCGTGCACGGTGGCCGATTTGGAGGAGCTCGACGATGCGGCGTGGATCGCGGTGGTGTCGGCGGGCCGGTTTGCGCCGACTGTCTGGAACGTATGCCAGTTTGTAGGGAAGTTCGGTGTCAGCGAGGAGCTGGTGGAGAACCTGAACAGGCTCGACCTCACCGAGGTCGAGGAGGTGGAGGAGGAGTCCCGGTACGACCTCGGGTATGCGCTGGCTAATGCCGAGGACCTGGACCCGGTGGCGAGGGTCCGGCTGGTGAAGCAGCTCGAGCTCCCAGGCCGGTTGAATCCCGAACTCCTGACCGAGGCCGGGCTGAAGCTGATCCCGGCGCTGCTGGACGCCGAACTGGTACCCGATGCTGCGGAGACATATGCGCGGGTGGGCGGTTGCCCGTTCGCGCTCCGCGAGGAGTACTTCGCGGCGTCGAAAGGCCTGGCGTCCTACGTGTGCGAGCTGATGCTATCGAGCGACGACCTGCCCAAGGTGATGCGAAGTCCACGGGTGGCACCGGCCGTTAAGCGCGCGATCGCCGAGGACGCAGAATACGTATACGGTCGGTTGTCCCGGCAGGGCGCGATCGCGATCTGCGAGTGGGCGGCCAAGGGCAACGACGTTTCGGTGGAGCTGCTGGTCAACCTCAGCGAAGCAGGAGCGCCCGCAGAGCACATCCTGAATCTGTTGATACCCCACCTCTCTGACATCGGGCTGCCGGCCTTGGACCAGATTCTCCTGGCGCTCGGCGACGAGTACGAACCGCTCACCAGGGTCGGTCGGCACCGTCCGAAGTTGAAGGAACGGGACGGGACCGATGAGCTGCTCAATGAACTCAAGCGCCGTGGCCGGGTCAGTTCGTTTGGCCCAGTGTTGTTCGGAGGCATCCGGGTCAACATGCGTCACTGACACCGCACCGACGGATCGCCCGCCGAGGTGCCAAGTCAGGTTCACAACGACCTTTGGGCGCTCCGCGACGGCTCGTGACTCGGGCATCCGTGTTCGTATTCGTTGCCCCGATGCGCAAAGGGCAGTGCAGGCATGGCAAGTCTGGGAGCCGGTGACATTCACGGACAGCAACGACGCGGGCTGGCCACGGTGATGAGCTGGGATCAAGACGCCGGCCCGGCGAGCATCGACGGTGACGGGCGGGAGGTTGACGCCTCTGACCTGCGCTCCTGCTGGTCGCCCGGGTGACCGAGCGGCGGCCCGATCTCTCGGCCCCGCCCGCTGGGGTCGCGGTGGACCTGCGGTGCGTCCGTAGACCCTCGGGCGCCGAGGTCTGCGGTGCGGTTCGCCGCGCACCTGCGGACTGCCCTGGTAAGACCGTGTAGCGTAGCCGGGCATTTACGACGAGATTCGGGCAACTCATCGGCTCGCGCCGGCAGGGAGCTGTATTGTCCGTCCGGTCCGATCGTGGCAGGCAGTAGCAGATGCCCAACAGGCCGCCAATAGACTCGCCCTCGGAAAGTTGAAACGGTGCCAGTTCGGCCTGCCATGTCGTCTCCTCCTTGCTAAGGGCATTTGGTCTGGGCTGTCTGCGGCGCGCCGCACCGCCGGCCTGGCCCGGAACTTGCTCAGGATTCATGGGTCCCCCTGTAGGCATACGGGAGGTCAATGCGCTTGGCGTCGCGCTGGACGCGGGGGAGCCAATCGAGCAAGCACTTCTGATGCATCACCAACGCTTGTTCATGTCCCTGCCACAGAAAGGCTCGGTCGTCGTTGTTGAAATGCCCGCCACAGTGAAAGCACGGGCGGTCGGTCCAGGTGGCTTGCCACTCCACCTGCATGCGGACGGCGTCATCGCCAGCATCGATCGCGGCGTCGAGAACAAGTGCCAGTTCTCTGGAGCTACGCAGAATAGCCACCGTCTTCTCCTAATTGGTTAGTGCTCAAGGGGTGTTGAGCAGAGCACTTGCTTGTCCAGCGAACGACTGTGCCAATCCTGTTCGCGCTCGGTCATCGCCTGGCCTTCGGCGTTAACTCCGCCTACCTTGCGTGGCCGTCGGCGCGGCGTCGTAGTTGTTCATCGGGACTAGTATTGGCGGGCGGGTGAACCGGCGTCCATCATGCCCCGAAGCTCTTTTCTGATCTCCGGCCATGCTTGACAACGCCAAGCGATGCACACCGACGTGGACCTAAACAGACCGATACTGCAAAGGGGGCGCCAGCTCAGGCCGTATCAGCGACAGGAGGGGCGCACGGTGTGTGGGCGGCTGCGGCTGGACGTCCAATTCGGCCGGGCGGGTCCGAGTTAGCCGACCAAGCGTGGGGCCGCGGTGGTGACCGGTGCGGTGACCTGCGCTTGGCCACGGGCGAGCAGGGTGAGCCGAGTCGCGGCCCGACAGGCCAGCGCTGCCTGTCCTCGCGGGCAGGGGTACGCCTCGCGGGTGCACGGCAAGTTGACGCAGGGGCGGCTGGGCGGGCCGGCGTCGGGAGGTGGGCGGCGGTGCAATCGGGGCTCGGGTGGCCACCGTGACGAGCGATGACGGACTTTGCGGATAGATCAAGTCGTCGCGCCCTCTGACCTCCTCTGGTGCTGGCGATATCCGCACAGGGAGAGATCTCCGTCGTCACGCTGAACGACATCAAGATCGGCACGGACTTCGAACGGTTCCGCCCTAAGGCCCGGGTGTACCTGCGCGCCCACGAGGACCACCTGGCGCTGCAGAAGCTGCGCCGCAACACGCAGCTCTCCCCAACCGACCTCGATGAGCTGGAACGGATGCTGGCGGCCAGCGGCGGCGGTACCGAGGACATCGATGAGGCCCGCCGCTCGGCGCACGGGCTCGGGCTGGCTGTTCATCCGCTCGCTGGTCGGTCTGGACCGGGAGGCCGCAACGGAGGCGTTCGGCGAGTTCCTGGCCGGACGCACCCTGACCGCCAACCAGATCAACTTCGTCAACCTGATCATCACCCACGTGACCCAGAACGGCGTCATGGAGCCCGCAGGGCTCTACGAATCCCCGTTCAGCGACATCGCCCCGCACGGGCCGGACTCGATCTTCCCGTCCGCCGACGTCGACCGCCTGATCACGATCCTCAACTCCGTCCGAGACGCCGCCGCTTCCGGGGCCGAGGTGGCTTAGCCAGTCGAAGGGATGGCGCCGCCCTTGGGCCTAGGGAGCTCTCGGCAGATCAACGTGGCCCGGCGGTCCAGGTCATCGGCCGTCTTCGGCCCGGTCCAGCCAACCATCGACATCGGGTGCGCATCGAGTAGCCGCAGCTCTACGGCGTACCTGAGCGCGCCTGAGAAGACGGCCCGCTTCTGTGCGATCGTGCTGGACGACGCGGGAGCGCCGTGCGGCTCAGTCGATCGCCGTGTCGACCCTGCGAGCCTGACCTGGCACAACTCCATTCGTGTTTCCGCTAGCCGCCTGTCGACTCCGCGTCCGTGTGAGGCCAATGCCGTATTCCTCTGTCAGCTTGGCTAGACTGCCGTGGGCACGTTCTTCTGTCGCTTCATAGTTAAGGCGCCTCTGGAAGAAGCGCAGCTTCCGTTCGGCATCATCGAAGATTTGCCCCCAAGTGAGAACCCACAGGTCATAATCCCGCTGCTTGTCCGCGTGTCCAGGCTCTCGATCTTCCTGTTTAATATCGTATTCGATCTCCGGGGCGATGTCGTATGTGACGAGGATAAACTTCCACTTGCCCGCGCCGTGCTTATACTGGGGGTCTCGCACAATTGCCCGAGCATAGGATTTGACCTGTTCGAGTTCTTCGGATCCCACCCGCAAACTTGGTCGCTTCAGTTCGATCACTAGACGCTGCGTATGGTGCTCGTCTCCGATACCTCGGAACATGACAATGTCAACTCGCCCGCTGCGACCGTCATCGCGCTTCACGCTCTGAAGACGGTTCTCAAGCGTCACCTCCTGGCCTAGCCGCGAGAGATGTTGCGCCAAAACCGACGTCAGACCCTGTTCGGTCTGGGAGAAGTTCCACTCCTCCCCGAATAGCCACAGATTGCTAGCGATCATTGGATGCAGCTGATCAATTTCTCTCAGCGCGTTACGCTTGTCGGTGTCTGCAAAAACGTTACGCAAGGCGGATATAAAGTTGAGTCGATCAACCACCGTCTTGGCCGAGGAAATGACGTGGGCTAGATGTGTGTCTTTAATAAGTTGCGTAAGGTCGGCCCGCTCTTCATCAGAGAGTGCGAGTACGTTGTCAAGAATCTCGTGAAGGTCCGAGGGGTCGTTTTCGAGCGCGGCCCGAAGTAGCTCAACTTGGAACTTTCGCGGAACAAGCTTATTTGCCAGCGCGGATCTCGCGACCGTCACCACAAGATCGAATGTCTGCCGCTCGGCTTCCTCTGTCTCGCTGAGGTCCTTGCCGTCGTACGGATAGATTCCTTCGTCTTGCAGTTGGCTAACCACGTTGCTTGATATCTCTCGCTGCCGCTGGGTGACGTGACGCCGCACTGCAAGAATGGCCGAATGAAGCAACGAAGCATCGACCATCGGGATCATATGAACTTCCCTCTGACTGAGATCGTTGAATCGCTCAGCAATAAGGTATGGCGTAAACGAGAGGATTGAGTACGAATAGGGAGAGCCGTAGTCGAGAAGGCCCTCGCCTCGACCGTTGCAAATCAGCAGCTTTTGGTCAGCAACTCTCTCTTTCCACTCTACGAATCTGACCTTTGGGGGGTTCGGATCGTTAGTGTATTCTGGCGGCAATTCGAGGGCTAGATCAACCTCTTGTTCTATCACATCACGCGGATCCAACGTAAACCCATCGTAAGTGATGGTCACTTCTGGATACGCTAGAAGATAGAAGCTAAGCCTTGCGGTGAGGCGAGGAACCGCCGACTCGGGCTCAAGGCTGCGCAGACGCCGCTCATCAGGTATGCGTACTCGGAATTGAGTGCCGGGGCTGCCACCCGCTGGGTCCATGAGATCAATGTTCCATACAAGCGGCCGAAGGCTATTGCCCCGAACTCGCGTCCTGACTCGACCGTCGCCAGCGGCAGCGACCGACTCCCATGTCGGATCGGGTCCGAGCGACAGCGCGAAGAGCCTCCCCTCCCCATTCCGGCCATGCAAGATCCTATTTCGCGTCCTTGAGGCCCGAATCTTTTTCTTCCACGTGTCGCCGTATTCAGGGAAGTACTCGTTAGCCTCGTCGAAGGAGAAACCATGCCCGTCATCGGTAATCACAATCCCAGCGAGTGCGCCGGCCGGATTGCGCTCAAGTTCAATATTTATCGTCCGCGCGTCTGCGTCTAAGCCGTTCCAGATTAATTCTTCGATCGTCTCCAGAGGCTTCTTGTTGAGAAATTGTTTGATCTTGGATTCTCCGACGGTAAGGTGAACCTCAGGCAATGTAGTCACCTCTCGTGTCGACGCAGATACGAAGAGTCGCATAGGTTACCTTAGTCTTGTCCTTTATGGAACAGGTCTGGCGGCGTCCTGACAGTGTGGAAGCCGCATGTGACAGCGCCGACCAAGGCGGAGCGCTGACCATCGACCGGCACTGCTTTCGGGACGGGACTGGTCAGCCACAGCCATGGATCTCTCCTCACCTGACCGTCGTAGGGACAGCAACCTAGCGAGCGGTGTGTGGGTTCTCAGTCGTGGCGGCACTCCAACTGACCCCTTCGCTTGGCCACTGCGTCGTATTTGTGTCGCCGAACCCCTGTCGATCAGCATTTGTGCTGCTCAAAGGCTTGACCGTGGCGTTCTGTAAAGCCGTCGCGGAAGCTGCAGAGGTTTCGAATCCTCTACCCGCCACCAGGGAACAGCAAGGCCCCTGACCTGCGGAAACGCGAGTCAGGGGCCTTCGTCGTCTCCTGTTGCCGCTGACCCTCGTTACCCCTCGCTGTCCGAACGATCGGGCACGTAACGGGGCACGAGGACGCTGCTGTCTTGCGCAACTTGGACGGGATCGCTCCTACGCTTGGAAGCTGCCGACCTTGATGCGCTGGATGAAGGCGACCCAATCGCCGTGGGAGAAGCAGAGCAGGGGTCCGTGCGGCTGCTTGCTGTCGCGGACCATGACGACCTGGGGTGGCGTGGCCACTTCGACGCAGTTGCCGCTTGAACCGGACCTGGTGCTCTTGCGCCAGACAGCGCGAGACAGGTCCATGGCTCCTGGCCTCCTATGTGATCAGCTCGGCGGCAATCGCACGCGGCGTATCTCGCGTGGGATTGGGTGCCAGTGCCTGGGCTTGGAGTTGCTCATGCGCTGCGGCGTATGCGGCGATTTCCGACGGTCGGTCCAGGTACAGCGCGCCGGTCAGCGTGTCGACGTAGACCATCCGCTCCTCGGCCGCGTCGGGGTAGGGCTCGGGAATCGGCGGGAAGTCGAGGATCACGAAGCTCCCGTCGAAGCCGACGCCGGCGGAGTACGGAAGGAGTTGGATCTGGACGTTGCTCTTGGTCGAGTCCTCGATCAAGCGGTTGAGTTGTCTGTGCAGCACTTCGGGTCCGCCGACCATCCGCCGAGCGGCTCCCTCATCGATGACCACGCGCAGGAGCGGCGGATCGTCACCTGACAGGATGGCCTGCCTCTCCATCCGCAGCGCGACTTGACGCTCTACCTCGTCGTCGCGCATCGGGACCGGCGCACCTTCGAACGCGGCCCGCGCGTACTCCTCGGTCTGCAGCAGGCCAGGCACCATCTGACATTCGTAGGTGCGGATGACCGACGCCTCGGATTCCATCCCGACGTACGCGGCGAACCAGTCCGGCAAGACGTCGCTATACCGCTGCCACCAACCGCGCTGCTTCGCCTGCCGTGCTACCGCGATAACGGCTTCCGCTTGGTCACCTTCCACTCCGTACAGCGCCAGTAGCGCCCGCACGTCGTTGGGATGGGGTCGTACCTCTGCCGTCTCGATACGACTCAGCCAGCTCGCATCGTGGTCCACCCGCCTGGCTGCTTCGGCCGAGGTGATGCCAGCCCTGTCACGGAGCTGCCGCAGGGTCAGCGCCAGTCGTCGGCGCCTGACGGTAGGGCTTTGGCGTTGAGGCACGTGGTCATCTTGCCATGCGGGACACCTGACTTCCGTTCGCAGACACGCGGAACGCAGAACGGCAATCCGCATATTGCGGATCGCTGTCATGCGTGGCAACGTGTTTGCCGGGCGTGGTGGTCGGATGACCCAGCGTGGCCCGGCTGCCATGCCCTCATATACGAGAGGGGTCACGGTGGGCAGGCAGGTCTCCTACGACCAGTACGTGATCGCAGTCGCCCTGACCTTGGCGCGTCGACATCGGCCGGTGTGGTCGTGGAGGAGAGCCCGGAGGATTTGTCGCTGCGGGGGCGAGCTGCCGTGTCGATCGAGACACCGCATCCCCATCAGCCGCCGGCATTGGCCAGGGGAGGCGGGATGACATCTCACGCGCCTGTTCTACCTATTTGGAGTTGCGGCGGGTGCGGTGCCCCTTGGCCGTGCCGCACTCGGAGGCAGGAGCTGCAGGCCGAGTACGAAGAAGCGCCCATATCCCTAGCTCTATACATGGGGTCGTGCCTGGTGGCCGCGAGCCAGGACATGGGTTGGGCTCCTGCCGGGCTTCTCCATCGCCGGTTCCTCGGGTGGGTGCGGTGACCGCACCCCGTGCCGGTGACCTTCTCTACGTGACCCGATCGGCCAGCGTGCAGTTCATCAACCCAATCTTCTTCCGGGTGATCCGGGTGCTCGGCTGGCGGACATACGACGGGTGGCTCTGGCTCGAGGGCTACCAACTCAACATCAAGGGCGATGCTGTCGCTCGACGGGCAATATTCGTGCAGCGGGCCGGGCTGCGATCCGGTGAGATAACGGGGCTGCCGGCCAAGCCCATCAGGTAGGGCAGAGGGCGACAGCGGGGTGAGGGCGACCAGGGGCTGGGATTCGAACGGAACACAATAATTGTCACTATGTGATCCGCCGCGCCTCGCCAGCGCCAGTACCCGGCGGGGGAGTGCCGCGGTCCTGCTCTCGCCAACGGCCGGCGGTGTCGGCGCGCAGGAGGCGATCAACCATCTCCAGCGCCGGTGGCTCCGAGTCGAACTCCCAGCGCAGCACCTTTCCTGACTCCGTGTCCCCGGCCCGGGCCATCACCGTCCAGCGCGTCTCGCGGACCAGCCACACGTCCCGCCGGGTCAGGCGCCCCCAGACGCCGTTCCACCACCGCCGTACCACTTCCTGCACACCGCGATCGTACATACGTTCGATCGGGTGGGCGGCTCGGATGGCGAGCGTGTCTCGCGCTCCCGTAGCGATTGGTTACTCGCAGCGGTCCTCCGCGCCCCGGCCGTAGGGCTCGCAGCAGTCCGGGCGGTGCCGATACACCCGAAGATCACGCCCGCTGCGGCGGGCGAGCTCCGGCGTAATCTCGTACAAGCAGGCCTGCCACACGACGGTCTCCCCGCCGCCGGACATCACCTGGCCGTCACCCGGCCCGCCGCGCAGCAGCACCTCCACCTCTCCGACGGTAGGTGATCGGCGAGCGGCGGGCCCGAACTCGACCGATCACCCCGCCGCCTTTGGTGGACCGAGAAACGGAGGGTACCCGCAGCGTGAGCTCCACGCTGCGGGGCCCGGATGTCGGTGGCCTGCTGCCGGGGCTGCTCCACCTGCACGTTGCCGTGGCCAGCAGCCTCAGGGGTGACCTCGCCGACCTGTTGAGGTTCGCCGGCGCCGCCACAGTTCGCCAGCGGACGGCTTCACGTTGTGGAGGACTTCGGCGCCTGTGGAAAACGCCCTGATCATGGCCGGATGTGCTAGTACTCCAGCCGCACTTGCCTGAGTCGTTGTCTTCGCTGGTAGTGGCTTGTTTTGGCTCGGAACTGGCGGCGGCGCCGCCACCATGACCATCGATTGATCTCGTCGCGGGTTCGCCTGCGGGTGATCAGGTATGCCAGGAGACGTCGAGTCTCGGCGAGCCTGAGGGGCACGAGGCCGGCCCGGTCGGTGGTGCCCCTTTTTGCGCCCCGGTGGCGGTGATGGCGAGGAAGGCGGTGGGCGCACATAGCGAGGGTTACGGCGCACTCTTGGCGGTCGCACCAATGAGGATGCGCAGGTACGTTGTTCATGGGCCGGGGCTCCTTCCCGGCCAAGGCCCCGTCCGTTGTGGCTGCACTGTGTACGGGGCCGACCACTTTAGGTGACCGCGCGGTAGTCGCGCCTGCCGATAGCGAGCAAGGAAAGCGAGCCTGTCGCCGGTGGCCCGTAGACTCGCGTCCATGCGCCCCGCTGTTGCGATCGCCGAGCTGAACAGGCTGAAAGAGGATGCCTCTCAGGCGGCCTTCTTCGCCCGCCCTGCGGGCTTCGAAACCTGGAAGGCCCAAGTTCGAGCTATCTTCGTTCGCTCGCTTGGAGCCGACAACGATCTGGTACAGCGTTTCGACAAAATCAGATATCGACTTGGTCTCGTCACTGCAAGTACGCCTGCCTCCGCTTCCAATCAAGCCCGCCAAGCAGGCGTCGGCAAGGCGTGTGAGCTCGTCGACGCGGCCCTGTGGGAGCTCGGTCTCTTGGGCGGGGACGAGCCGATGGATGAACACGCGTACGACCCCGAGCTGTGGGCACACGTGAAGACCGAGGTGGAGGACGGGGAGTGGGGCAAGGTCGCCAGCCAGACCGCGATCTTCGTCGAGAACCACGTCCGGACGTGGGCGGGGAACCCGCAGGACCGGAACGGCAACAACCTGGTCGGGAAGAACCTCTACCTAGAGGTGTTCGGGGAGACCAGCGACTACCGACTTGGCCGGCAGGCGAGCGAGCGGGAGGGCTGGCGATACCTCGGGATGGGCTTCGCCCAGGCGCTCAGCAACGTTGACCGGCACCGGATCCAGACACGGGACGACGCCAAGCGGTACGCCCTCGGCGTGCTCGGCCTGGGGAGCCTGCTGTTGACGCAGCTCCGATACGAGCACGGGGACATCCTGAAGGCGGAGTAGGCGGCCTGCCAGCCATAGACTCCGCTGGGCGAGATTGAACGAGAGGTGCGGGCGTGGGGACGGACAACTCCGCGAGCAGGCTGGCGGCGATGCTGGAGCAGGCGCGGCAACAGCCCGGCAGGGCGGCCATCGAAGTCTGGATGCAGATCTTCGAGGTGTCTGACCGCCTTGGTGTACTCCAGAAGGCAGCCGACCTCGCGAGGCTGGTCGATCAGGTGGAGGCCGAAGTGCGTGCCCTGCCGGAAGACGAGGACCCGGACCACCTTCTGACTTTCTTGCCCCAGATCCGCAACGTTGTTGACGCACTCCTCTATGTCGGCAACGTCCAGATGAGTCACTTCGTGGACCAAGTGACGGGAGAAATGGTCTACAGCGTTGCGAGCTGCGCGCGGGCACTGCGGCGCAACGGCCGCGTCCAGCCCCTGATCTCGGATGACTCCTCCAAGCAACTCGTGGAGGACGTCAGGGCGATCATCGATGACGTGGTCGCCAGTGACCTTCCGGATGACCTGAAGGAGCTTCTGGTTGACCGGCTGAGGGGCGTGGAGGCAGCGTTGCTCAGCGTCCGCATCGGCGGGTATGCCAACGTTGAAAAGGCCATGGACGCACTGACGTTCGCGGCGGTGCGGGCCACCAAGCCAGGTAGCGAGGAGCGCGCCAAGGCTGGCTCATGGCTCGGCCGGCTCTGGGGCAAGTTGAGCGAGCACGCCCAGGGCGCGGAAGCTATTGCCTCGACCGCCGCAAGCACGGCAGAAGTGGTCAAGGCGATCACCGGGGCCTGACCCGCCCACCACCCACGGTGCCGCGCCGCCCACCGGAAGGCAGACGGCCCCGATACCTGGGGTTCGCATGCGCAGAGCCTGCCCGTGAGTGGGCACCTGCCGCTGTCGTACCCCTGGGTTACAGTCCGGGCCATGACGAATGACACGTGGGAGAGCCGAGACCTCCCGGTCCTGCGTGCGATCGTGGAGATCTCTGACGAAGGCGCAAGGGACATGGACGCGCGAGATGTTGCAAAGCGCGTGGGCATGGACCTGGAAACCGCTTTGGTCGCCTTGTTCGCTCTCGCTGGCGAACACCCGCCGCTCTTCAAGTATGAAGACGCGAGCGACTTCGACGGACGAGACATGTGCCTGATCCGCGACCCCAGTGGGCATGCCCGCCGGATAGTTGGCACCTGGCCTACCTCCGAGACTCTGGCGGACCGACTGGTGCAAGCGATGGAGCAGGCGGCCGATCAGGAGTCAGACCCGGAGAAGCGTGGATGGCTGCGTAAGACCGCAGACTGGCTGGGGTCGGCCGGGCGCGACATCGCGGTGGATGTAGCGGGCACGGCTCTGGCCAAGAGCGTTGGAGCGAGCTAGGCAAGGATGAAGCGAAGCGAGCACTACAGGCGGATGGCGCAAGACATCGCCAGCTTCCGCGACGCGTACCAGTCCGTTTTGACTCACATGGAGCCTGTCCGGGAGTACATGACGGGCTCACTGATGGCGTTTCGGCCGAAGGAGACAGAGAAGGCAGAGGCCGCAACCGCGTCTCAGAAGACGTCGCAACTGGCTGGCAGAGCCAAGCGCGCACAGATACAGTCCGGCATTTCGCGAACCTTCGTGGTGCCGAACGTCGGGATGCCGATCGACCCCATAACATCCTGGGACCATTCACTCCGTGATGTAGAGGCCATGCCTCCCCAGCAGGTGGTCAACACGTGCGACCTGATAATCGGCGCGCTTCAGGAGAAGGCCGAGAGGGCAGAGGCCACTGACCCGACCTTCGTGGGCAGGCTGGCCGCCATGGCGGCGCTTCCAGCCCGCGTGCGATCGATCGTGGCTGAGGATCATCCGGGCCTCAGCAAGATCGGATTCGCAACAGGTGTCTTCGCTCAGATCGTGGTGACAGTCGTGGGCGGCCTCATCCTCGCCGGCGCGACGGCTGGTGTGGCCGCGCTATGGAAGGGCGTTGTGCACAACGCCCCAGCGCCAGCCCCATCGCCAACCGTCGCGCCAGCCACCTACACGCCTACCGTCCCGACAGCCACCACGGTCCCTGTCCCTACATCGAAGTGACGAGCCGACAGGCTTACCAACTCCCGCTAACCCGTAAACCGGCGGCGGCACTGGCTGCGCGACCGGCAGGGCGACCTCCACGAGCTACCCCAGACAAGCGGCTGACCACAAGCCAACGGCCCCGCGCCCACGGGGTTTACCGAGTAGCCCAGGGAGGGCACGCAGTGAAGACACCCACTGGAAACCGGCTCGCCGTCCTGGCCATAGCTGGCCTGCTCGTAGCCGGCGGCGCCACGCTCGCGGCCGTCGACGGGCCTGAAGTGGCGGCGGCGAAGCCGCGGGACGCGGGCGCGGCGGCCACCGCCTACACCCGAGTCGAGACGGTCAACTTCCCGGGCAGCTCCGGGCTGCGTGACGTCACCGTGGCCTGCCCGGCGGGCCTGGTGGCCCTGTCCGGGGGCTGGCGGATGTCGGCCGGGCAGCCTGCGGGCAATCCTGCGCCTTGGCAGTCCTACCCGCTGGCGTCGGAGGGCGGGATCCCCACCGCTTGGGCGTTCCAGGTGGCGGACCCCGCCATGGAGCCGACCTCGATGGAGTTGTCGGTCGCTTGCGCCGGCCCGGCCGCCGCCGCGCCGAGCCCGGCTCCGACCAGTGCCACGCCGAGCACGGCCCCGTCGCCGACGCCGGCGCCGACGCGGACCCCGTCGCCGGTCCCCTCGCCGTCGGCCCCGCCGTCGACGACCTCGGCCCCCGAGCCGCAGCCGACGGTCACGGCGACCGTTGCGCCCACGGGTATCGGCTGACAGGTCGCGAACGCCCCCGCGCTATTGGCGGGGGCGTTCGTCTGCCGTCAGACAGCGGGGGTCGCGTCGCCGCCCTTCCCCTTGGCCCAGGCCTGCAACGTCTTCTCCCGCTGCACGGCGTTCTGTAGCTGCCGGATCAGCGCCTCCGCCCGGCTGGCCTGAATCACCAGGGTCTGCGGCCGGTCGGGGTCTTCGTCGACCTTCAGCGGAATGAGGATGCGCCCCTTGCCGGTCGGCTCCGCTTGGCCATTGATTCGCGCAGTCCAAGGAACCTTCGCCATGTTCCCTCATCCTCGCCTGGTGCATACCGCAGTGACATCCTTCGCTGTGAAGTGTGTACCTAGTGCACTGGAACGACCAGCGCCTCCACCATGCAGGGCGGAGGCGCTGGTCGTTGCGGATGGGGCTAGACGCCCAGCTGGTGGGCGAGGGCGTCGGCTGCCGGCCATGGCCGGATCACGGCCGCCGGCTCGATTCGGTCTTCGGCGCGGCGGCCAGCGGGGCGCACCTGCTGGAAGAACGCGTTCACCGACGGCACCGCGAGGACGCGGGTGATGCCGCCAGCGACGGCGAGGATCGCGGCGACCCACGCCCACCGCTCGACGCCGGCCCAGCGCGCCGACCATCGGCTTCCCCCGGATAGCTGCTCGCCACAGCTGGCGCGGGCCGCCCCACCCGACGCTGGAGGCGGCCGCGCCGTAGCGTGCTCGCTGTGCGAGCCATTCTGACCATCGGTGGCGGATTCGTCCTACTCGTCACCGGAGCACTGCTGCTCATCCCACTGCCAGAAGCCGGCCTGCCCGCCCTGCTCATCGGACTACGCCTCCTGGGCCGTCACTACGCATGGGCCCGGACCGCCAATGACAAGCTGGACCAAGCCGTCCGGACAGCACGCCGACACTGGAACCGCCTGCCGCGGGCGCTTCGATTTGCGATCTTCGCCCTGCTCCTCATCGGCACAGCACTGATCATCTACATTCTGGTCAGGTGAGCGTCCGGCTTTTCGCTCACCCCGCTGGGCGGTTTCCCGCCCACGCCTTTGGTTTACCCCTCGATGATCAGCCCCGACACGCCCGTGGGGCATTGAGGCCGACGGTGACAAGGTGACGCACGACGATCACGGTGGTCGCACCCAGCAGGTGCTCTCAGTCGGGTGAGGCCGCCGGCCACGCTGACGGACACCACAAGTCCTCGGGACGCAGGTATGAGCCCAAAGTCGGTAGCCATCAGCAAGACCGCATCATGAACGCCATGGCCAGCATTCTCGACCTCGTAACCAACTTCGACGACTTCGCCGGCCAGGGGCGCGGGGGCGACCTCGCCGACCGATGGTGGCGCGAGTTCGTTAAGCCTCACGCGGAGATCTTCACGGCCGTCGAATCTTGGGTCGACCCCAAAGTGGCCCCGGACCGTCTACCCGGCCTGGTCGCCCGGCGAACCGAGCTGCGCGCCGCCGCCGAGCGGGCGAGGTTCGCCATCCAGGAGGCGGAGAGACTGCTCACCGAACAGCTCGGCCTCGATCACCCGATCCACGCCGTAGTGATGGTGGGATTGGGCCAAGCGAACGGCTGGGTCTCGTCGGTACAGGGCGAACCCACCCTGTTCATCGGGGTGGAACAGATGCCCAAGCCGCCCTTCGATATCGTGCTCGCCCTCCACGAGCTGGTCCACCTGGTGCACATGCTCCGCTCAACGCATGACTGGCCGGCCGACCGCGTCGACGCCGACCTGTTCCGCGAAGGACTCGCGGTGCACGCCACAGCCCGGCTGTTGCCCGAGGTTTCACCCAGCGGGCACCTCTGGTTCAGCACCGACGCCCAAGCCTGGATCGACCGCTGCAAGGGAATGGCGGCCAGGCTGCGGAGCAGGGCGCTGCAGGAGTTGGACCGTACCGACGTGTCTGGGCAATGGTTCAGCGGTGCGATCGACCGTCCCGGCGAGTTGCCCGGACGGTGCGGGTACTGGCTCGGCTGGCAACTCCTCGACCAGATTCTCGGGCCGGAACCGATCGAGACGGCGCTCGGCTGGTCTCTGCCCGAGGCCGCAGCCCGCCTCCGCACCGCGCTCAGCCAGGGTTAGAGCTGCCTCCGGCGGGGGCAGACGACTCCAGGATGGGTGCCGAACCGTTGCGGTAGGTGGGTGGTTGGGAGCTGCCTTCCCGCCCGCCCCAGTCGTACAGGCGTGCCTATGGCGTTCATCAGCGGCAGGGATGTCCGGTGGTAGCCAGCGGACAGGCGCGACGAGCCAGCCCCGCCGATGCCCGGCCAGGACTTCTTCGGCTCAGTGAAGCCCTCTGGATCCGGCCAAGTCCGGGTGCCCAATCACACGCCATAGCCGATACTGTCAGCCCTTGCCTTGCCCGACGCGAGTCACTCAGCGGTCGTCCGTCCCGTCACCCTGCTCATCAGGCTGCAAGGTGTCCGTGTCTGTGAGTAATTCGTGGGTGACGTGAATGTGATCGTCATGTTTGACTGAGGTCTATGCGAGCGGGGGAGGCGCGGCTGGCGATCGACTGCGGTATCGCCAGCACAGCCGCGGTGCTGGCGTGGCCGGACGGCGCCTGGCTGCCGCTGATGTTTGACGGTGAACCAGCCCTGCCGAGTGCGGTGCTGGTCGGCGGGGACGGGGACGTGCTGACCGGCCACCAGGCATGGCAGGCCGCCGCTGCGGATCCGCAGCGGTTCGTCCCGGCCCCACGGCGGTCGCCCGAGCAGCGGCTCGCCGTTGCCGGCGCGGATGTCGACACCTTGGATCTGGTTGCCGCGACGCTACGTCGGGTCGCCGCCGAGGCGCAGCGGGCCGTCGGGTCGGTGGTGGAGGACGTGCGGCTGGTGGTGCCGGCCGGGTGGGGGCCGCGGCGGCGGACGTGGATGCGCCACGCCGCGCACCGGGCGGGCCTGCCCCAACCCCGCCTGATCGAAGCCCCCGTGGCCGTTGCCGGACACTTGCTGGCGACCGGGGTCCAGCTGCCGGTGGGGTCGTACATCGTGGTGTGCGACGTCGGTGCCGGCGCCGAGGTCAGCGTCCTGCGGCGCGGGCCGGCCGGGTTCGAGGTCCTTGCTACCCTCGCCGACGCCGGCGCGGGTGGGACAGCGATCGACGAAGCCCTCACCGCCATGTTCGCCGACACCAGCCCGGCAGGTGGCGACGGGCAGCGGTGGGCCCTGCTGGCCAGCGTCGGCGCCGCGAAGCACGCGCTGGCCGACCGTGTCGCGGTGACGGTGCCGCTGCCCCAGGGCGAGGCCGCGGTGCTCAACACCGACCTCCTCGAGCAAGCCGCTCATCCTGTCCTGCAGCGCGTCGCTCAGCTGGCGATCGAGGCGATCGCCGCCGCCGAGATCGCGGTCAACGACCTTGCCGGTGTCTACTGCGTCGGCGGTGTCGCCCGGATGCACCTGCTGGAGAAGGTCCTCACCGAGACCGTCGGTGTCACCCCGACCGTGGTGGCGGACCCGGCAACGGCAGCGGTCCGGGGAGCCGCCGACGCAGGCGCCGCTGACGCCACAGCGGCCGCAGGGCTACCGGCGGAGGAGCCGGTGCCGCCCCTGCGACGGGCCGCCGCGATCGCGGTACCCGGCTTCATGTCGCTCGGCCTGCTCTCCCAGTTCCTGCTGACTCCCGAATGGAACGGGAGCTACCTCTACAAGTGGGCGCTGCTGAACTGGGGTGAACTGGCCGTGGCCGCCGTGTTCGCGGTGATCGCCAGCCTCAGCGCCGGTACCGTCCTCGCCTCCACGATCGCCGCCCGCACCAACCCAGCGGTGAGCCCTGGCTCCCAGACCGGCACGGGCATCCTGGCATCGGCGTCCCTCGGCGTCGCGGTCAGCGGCATGTACGCCGTCGTCGGCAGCCTCTACATCGGCGACCCCGCCGGCGGATTCCTGCGCTGGGCGCTGCTGCCGATCGCCCCGATCGTCGCCGCGGCCGCGGTGATGGCCCTCGTCGCCGCCCGACAGTGGCGCATCCCCCAAGGCGGCTGGTCGCAGCTACTCGCGTTCCCGACCGGCTCCGTGGTCACCGCCGGGCTGGGGATGATGCTCATCCAGTACTCCCTGACCGCGGACCGCTGGCCCCACATGGTCCTGTGGATCGACCTCGCCAGCCGCCTCGGCGGCCTGCTCCTCGGTGTCGGAACCGTCATGGCCGTCGTCTCCCAGCCCATCCTGCGGCTGATCCTCGGCGCACCCCTCGCCGTCATCACCGCCGCGCTGGTCGGCTGGCCCGCCTCCGGAATCCTCGGGGCGATCTACGCGATCGCCGTGGCCGCATGGTGGCTGCGCCAGCTGTGGACCCGCCTCCTTCGCCCCGCAGCTCGATGAGCGGCGGGCCGAGGCGGGGACAACCGCGCCCAGCAGAGGTCAGCTCCTGCAGGAGGTGGGTGAGGTGAGGTGGCCGCGGAGGGTCACATCCCTCGCTTTCGCTCTGCTTCTTCTGGGTATGCCGCCGTGGCTGCTGGCGAGGTTCGTCGGCCCGCCGCTGCACAGCTGGCCAACCCTGCAGCAGCTCCGCCTCTGGGTCGCGCAACCCCTCACCACCCAGACGCTGACCGCCGGGCTGACGGTCTTCGCGTGGCTGCTCTGGCTGCTCGTTGCATACGCGGTCATCGTCACCGCCGCACGGCGTCTGCGTGCCGGCGCTCGCTGGCTGCGGCGCCTGCCGCTGCCGACACCCCTGCAAGCCACCGCCACCGGCATGGCTGGCGCCGCCGCCCTGACCGCCGCGGCCAACACCACCGCGACAGCCCCGCCCCTCCAGCCGATCGCTGTCTCCGCCGGCACACTCCACCACGACGCCGTCGACGCGCACCCGGCACCCGGCGTCCACGCGGGGGAGGGCGTCACCATCCCGGGCGGCTGGCTGCCTCAGGGAACGGCCGACCAGGTGGCCGCCGCGGCCACACTTGTGTGGCTGAGGCGCCGACGCAGCTACCAGCCCGGCCTGCGGGAGTCTCCGGACCACGACGACCTGGACTTGGCGCCGCTGCCGGCGGCCGTCACCGCCGTCCAGGCAGCCGTCGGCGTCCCCGACCAGGAGTCCAGCGAACGGTCGCCCGACGAGCAAACCCGGGCTACCGCGCCGCCGTCAATCGCCGCGTTACCTCCGACGGGCGTCGCCTTCACCGGCGGCGGCGCGGCCGACGCCGCCAGGGGAGTGCTGGTCACCGCGCTGCTTGCGGCGTTGCGCGATCCGCCCGACTCCATCCGCGTGGTCATCACCCGGTCCGCCCTGACCACGCTGCTTCCGCCGGCCGCCACCGCAGTCTGCGACAGCATCCCCGCCCTCCGGGTCACCGAGACCGCGGCCCACGCCGTTGAGCTGATCGACTCCCTCGCGTCGCCCACACCTGACACGGCTGGCCCGCCGCCGCCGAGACACGAGGAGGCTTCGCGGCTGGTGCTGATCACCGAGCCGCCGCCGGGGCCTGCCGCAGACCGGTTGGCAGCCCTGCTCGGCGCCGGCCGAGCAACCGCGGTCGTCCTCGGCGCATGGCCGCTCGGCGCCACGTGGAGCGTCGACCAGCACGGCCGGACCGTGAATGCGCGGCTGCCGGGTCAGGCAGGGCCCCGGCTGTGCGTCCTGGACCGGGTCGCCGCGATGGACCTGCTCACCGTCATCGCCCCGCCCACACCAAGCCACACACCGCACGCAGGCACCGCCCCCCGCACAGCCTTCCCCGAACAGCGACGGCAGCCGCCCGAGGTCCGGATGCCCCGCCAAGCCGGCGAGGACCGCACGCCCCAGCCCACCCCGCCCGTTGCCGCGCAGCCGCCGGTCGAGCTGCGGGTCCTCGGCCAGCCCACGCTGCTCATCGACGGCCGGGCCGTGACCATCCGCCGCAGCGCCGCCGTGCAGATCCTGACCTTCCTCGCCGTCCACCGCCACGGCGCCACCACCGCACAACTCGCGCAGGCAATCTGGCCCGGCCTGGCCGCCCACACCGTCACCAACCGCCTCTACACCACCCTCAGCGTGCTACGCGCCGCCATCCGCGCCGCCTCGGATCTCTCGATCATCGACCACACCGACGACCGCTATCGCCTGCGCAGCGAGCACCTTGAGGTCGACCTGTGGCGGCTGCACACCGCCGCCCACCACGCCGCCACCACCCTCACCGACCCCGCCCGCGCGTGGCAGGCCGTGATCGACGCCTACACCGGCGACCTCGCCGCCGGCCACACCTGGCCGTGGATCGACCCGCCCCGGGAAGGCGCCCGCCGGCTCGTCCTCGACGCCTACGCCGCCGCCGCGTCGACCCAACACGATCCCCGCCGCGCCGTGGAACTCCTGCAGGCCGGGATTCGCGTCGACCCCTACAACGAGAACCTCCACCAGCGGGCCATCGACATCCTCACCACGCTGGGAGACTACGCCGCCGCAGAACGGCTGCGCGACGCTCACCGTCACCGGCTCAGCATCGCCGGGCTGCACCCCAGCGACACCCTCGGCCAGCCCCGCGAACACAGCAACGCCTCCGCCGGCGACTAGCCAACCCCGCCGAACGTCGAAGCGCGGCAGCGCGAACCGGCCGTTGCGGAAGCGACCGATTGCAGGGGCCGTGACTCGTTGACCTGCGGTTGTAAGGGCGCGTGAGGTTTTGTAAGGCGCTGTAAGCCGTCGCCCGGGTGCACCGCCAATGCCACGGCCATAGCGTCAGATCATTCCCAGCCCACCGCCATCCGCAGCCCTCGTTCGCGGCGCGCTCGCCGCTGCATCCGGCCTAGCGGCGGCGTGGCAGCCAGCGACGCGAGGAGGTCAGGTGAGGTCCAGAGCAGCGAACGCCGCGGCCGCCGCCACGTCCATCATGTCCACCCTTGTCGTTGCCGCGATCCTCGTCGCAAGCGGGGTGTGGCATCCTCGGCTACCGTCGCCGGCGGCGCTCCGGCAGTGGATTCACCAACCGTTGACGACCGACTTCGTCATCCTCCTGGCCGAAGCAGGCGCCGTGATGCTGTGGCTGCTCCTGGCAACCACCGTCCTGACCCGCGCCTACACGACGCTGGCTCGCCGCCTGCGCTGGCTGCCCGCACTACACCTACCCCGCCCCGTCCAAGGCCTCACCGCCGCACTGCTCGGCGCCACCGCCGTCACCACCGCCACCGCCGGCACCCCCACCCACCCCGCCCCCGCCACCGGAACCACGCACGACAGCGACGCCCAGACTCCGCAAGCTTCGACCACCGCCCCAGAAACCCGCCAGGTGAGCAGCAGTCAACAGCTGATTCTGATGGCGGCCGACCCTACCTCCGCCCACACCGTCAGGCGAGGGGACACCCTCTCCAAGATCGCCGCTGAGCGGCTCGGCGACCCCGACCGCTGGCCCGAAATCTTCGCCCTCAACCGCGGCACCCACTTCACCCACACCGGCGGCACCCTGCGCAACCCGAACGTCATCTACCCCGGCTGGACCCTCACCCTGCCCGACGACGCCACCCCACCGACCAAACACCGACCCCGCCCCGAATCGCCACCGTCGACCCCAGATGAGCCGGACCTCGCCACCCCGGCCCCCGCACCGACAACCGCCCGGCCGCCCTCGACACCGCGCCCGGCCCCACCCACGGCAACCATTCCCACAATCGAGCCGAGCCACGCGCCGACACCCACCACCGCCGGCACCTGCGCCAGCGCAGACAACACCACGAGCACGCCCACCTCCGGACCGACCGCGGACCGTGGACCCCGCCCCAGCAGCCCCGACCGGGGCGTGGTGCTGCCCAGCGGCAGCTGGCTAAGCCTGGGCCTCGCCCTGGCCATCACCACCGCCGCCGCCCTCGTCTGGGCGCACCGGCAGCGCCGCTACACCGCGGGCAACCCCTCCACCACGCCGCGCTGGGAAACGCAAACTCTCGCCCCCTTGCCCCGGCTGATTGGGCAGATCCGCCGCGCGCTGCGCCATCCCGCCGCCATCGCGGGCGAAACGGGCCAACACAACGAGCCGGCGGACACTGCAGTCGGCGATCCCGACGGCGCCAGCACCCTGCGCAAGACCAACTCGAGCAGTCGACAAGCGACGTCACACGATCCTTCGGCCACCGCCTCACCCGACACCACCACGCTGACCAGCAGCAGCCACGGCCTCGACCCGGTCATGCCGGCGCCTGCGCCGCCGACGATATGGCCGCCCGCCGGACTGGGCCTGATCGGACCCGGCGCAGACGCCGCCGCCCGAGGCTTCCTCACCGCCGCCCTCGCCACCGACACCGACGAACATCCCCACGCGCGCACCCACGTCGTGATACCGGCAGCGACTGCGGCGACCCTGCTCGCCGCCACCACAGACACCGTGCCCCGCACACCCCGGCTGAGAATCACCCCCACCCTCGACGACGCGCTGAACCTCCTCGAAGCCCTGGCGCTGCACCGCACCCGACTGCTCGACCAACACGAGACCAACACCGTCGCCGACCTACGCGCGGACCCCTACGAAGAGCCCCTCCCACCGGTCATGCTCCTCACCCACCCCCCAGACCGGAGCGAGCGCCCCCGCGTCGCCGCCCTGCTCACCCAAGGGCAACGCCTGGACATCCACGGCGTGCTCCTCGGCCCCTGGCCCGACGGCACCACCGTCACCGTCAGCGAAGACGGCACCACCACACCCGCCGACACCGACCACGCCTCCCACCGCGCCGACATCGGCCGGCTCACCGTCCTCGAACCCACCGAGACCCTCGATCTGCTCGCCGTGCTGGCCGAGGCCCACACCGGCGAGGCCCCCTCCCCAGCCCCCACCGAGCCCACGCCCACCGCACATCGCACAGGCGCACAGCCCGACCCGCGAACACCGCTGGCCCACGAACATCAGCTAGCAACGATGCCGGCCGACACACCCCAACAGAGGGCTTACCACGAGATCCAGGCGCTCGACACGGGCCACGGCGACGCCCTCGACCAAGCCCCCGCCACCAGCACGCCGGCGACCAACTCCACCCCACCAGCCCCCGAAACCGGCACCGTCACCACGGTCGCGGTCACCGTGCTCGGTGCTCCCGCCCTCGCCCACGCGGACCCGCAGCGCAGCCTGCGCGCCAAATCCCTCGAACTGCTCGTATACCTGGCCGCACGCGACGGCACCGCCACCACCGAGGCCATCCTCGACGACCTGCTGCCCGACGCCCCCGCAAGCAAAGCCACCCACCGGCTCCACACCTACGTCTCCGACCTGCGCAGCGTCCTGCGCCACCACGGCGGACCCGGCACCTACCTCACCCACCCCCGCCACCGCTACGAGCTCAACCCCGACCGCCTCGACGTGGACCTGTGGCGGATGCGCGCCGCCCTCCGCGCCGCCAACACCGCCACCAACAAAGCCGAACGGGTCGCGGCCCTGCGCCGCGCCGTCGACACCTACCGCGCACCACTCGCCGACGGCTGCCACTACGAGTGGATCGAGCCCCACCGGGAAGCCGTGCGGCAACAAGCCCTCGACGCGGCCGTCGCCCTCACCGAGGAACTCGACGGCCAACCAGCCGAGCAGCTAGCCGTCGTCGACGCCGCCATCGGCCAGCACCCCTACGCCGAGCAGCTGTATCAGGTGGCCATGCGCGCCCGCGCGCACCTCGGCGACATCGACGGCGTGCGGGCCCTACGCCGAACCGTGACACGGCAGCTCGCCGAAATCGATGCCGAGCCCAGCGACGACACGCTCACACTGGCCGACCAGCTCATCACCAATCTGCGCTCCGCCAGCCGAGAAGGTCGGGCCGCAGCACAGGGAGCACGATCGTGAGCCCGCTGACCAGCCCCACCACCCGTACCGCGGACAACTCGACAAGCGAGGCCGCCACTGATGTGGCTGTCGTGCACCTGAAGCGGCTGCGATGGGCAGTACGGGCAACCCTCACCCTCGGGGTCGCCGCATCGGTCGCCGCGAACGTGCTGCACGCCCGACCGAACCCGATCAGCCAGATCATCGCCGCGTGGCCGCCGCTGGCGCTGCTGCTCACCGTCGAGCTGATCTCCCGCGTCCCGCACCACCGCCGCTCCCTCGGCATCATCCGCATGGCCGCCACCAGCGTTATCGCCGCCATCGCCACCTGGGTGTCGTACTGGCACCTCGTCGGGGTCGCCGCCCGCTACGGCGAGATCGGCGCAGGGGCCGCCTACCTGCTGCCCATCTCCGTTGACGGCCTGGTCATCGTCGCCAGCGTCAGCCTCGTCGAGCTCACCGCCCGGATCCGCGCGGGACAACCCGAACAGCACCCCGAGCCTCCTGTGGCCGCCACACCCAGCCCTGCGCCCACCACACGCATGCCGCACGCCCCATCAGCGGGCCGCCCAGACGAGGGCACTGCAGACCCGTCATCCGGCGCGAGCGCATCAGCCGATCCGGTCCGGTGCCCTGACCCGCCGCAGCGTCGCCCACAACATGACGCCGGCGACGGTGAGCGCCGGCCGAGGCGCCACCTGGTCGACGTGGCCAACGCGCGGGCGCAGCAGCCGCCCGCCGCCAGCACCACGAACGGCGAGCCGGCGGTGAACGGCGACGAGCTGGTGCCGTCGGACACGGCTGCCGCGGTTGCCTACTGGCACCGGCGGGAGCCCGACCTGCATCCGGCCGAGATCGCGGCCCGTATCGGACGCTCGGAACGCACTGTGCGCCGGTACTGGCCGCCACGTCCGCAGACACCACCGGCAGCCACCGACAACCACGCCGCTGATCTCACCGAACGTGCACGCACCTAGTAACCGCGACCGCTTCTACGACCCACCGAGCCTAAGGGACGTCTCGCAACTCGGTTGAGGCGTTGCCCGTGACCGCGTTGGTGATCAGCCCGGGGCGATGTTGTGGAGGTGCGCGATGCCGGAAGCGGCGTCGGTCGATGTGCGGGCGGCGCGGCGGTAGTCGCGCAGGATCTTGAAGCACTTGAGCCTGGCCAAACGCCGGCTGGGCAGGAGCGGGCTCGGCGGCAACCCATTCACAGGCTTCGAGCGCTAGCTCGCGTCGCCATGCGGACGCATGTCGCCGACAGAGCCCATCGAGGGCAGGATCTCACACCACGCCATCAGCAGTCGGGTACGGCAGGGTTAAACGCGGTCGTACCACCCTCTGGCGGGTCACCGTTGCGGAAGGTATCCGAAGGCGAGTACAGGTTGGTCCACGGGGCGGTGCCGATCTTGTACAGGTAGGTGACGCTCACCATTCCAGTAAGGTCTTCGGCCTTGCAGATCACCGTGACCCGGGTTCCGGCTGGGATCCTCGGAACACCCGCTGGAGCCGCACGCCCCGTATTGTCGCCGAATACGGGGGACCCAAGTCGGTTGCCGGCGATTTCCACTACCCCGTCGCCGCCTTCGGAGGGCTTGGGGGCCGGGGTCTGCCCGGCCGAAGAGCGGGGCTTTTCTCCGTAAGGATATGCAGCGATCAAGTAGCCAGCGCCTACACCGATACCGAGGGCGACTGCGGCAGTGGTTGTGACCAAGACGGCCCGTCGGGCAAATACGCGCTGGAGGCGCTGCCGCATCCAGAGCTCGTCGATGCCGACAGCAACGCCGACCAGGATCAGGGTGATAGCAGCGGACCAGATAATCAGCATCCTGCCGGCGATGAACCCGCCAACCAGTTGCGCGATCCCGGATACCGCACCTACGGCGGCGAGCAGAAACGCGATCGACGTGCGCTGCAGAAAAGAACGCTTGTTGCTGGACACCACCGGCAGCCCTTCACGCTCACCAAGATCGTCGACGGACACATTCTCTTTATATCAAGCCGGAGCATTAATTGCTTGTCTTATTAACCGGGATACAGCCCAAGCCGGCAACACAGGGAACGGGTCTGGACACCCCCCGGCGACCTCCATCATCGAAAGGAATAAGATCAGCAACCGCGCCGCGCCGGCACGCGTAAGGAACTCCGTTCGCGACCCAAGGTTGACTCCGGAGGCAGTGTGCCATAGACCGGCAAGTCCGTTCGAACGAAAATTTGATTCATGTATCGCGCCCGGCAAGTTGCTGACGTATCGCCCGAAACGGTCGTATCCATTTTCAAACATGCTCGTGAACTAGGTCACATCATTGCCCTTGAGGAGGTTTGACATTGATGTGGCGGCTTGACGCACTCACAATTCAGCCAACCCGACCGACGGCATGAATATTAAGATCGTCAATCATTACCCGTCGCCTGAACCAGCGGCCGACAGTTACCACCAGTAGTCGGTCATCGTTCCATGAGGAGGAAGAGTGCGAGCCATCAGACCCGTCGCGCTGACGGCGCTCGGCCTCATCGCCGTTTTGGTCGTCCCCGGTGTCGCTGCAGCGGCACCGAGCGACCCGCGCAGCGTCGTCAGCTCTCCCGACTCGGGTGGGGCCAACCTTCGGACCTGCCCGAACCTACCCAACCCCGATGACACCACGAACGGCTGCGGAATCGTTGACTGGCTCCCCAACGGCACCCACGTGATGATGCGTTGCTGGCGCGATGGTGCCGCACCCTATGAGCGCACCTCGCCCCGCTGGTTCTGGGTAACCGTCGGGGAGGGGCCGAAGATCGGATGGTCTGGCTACGTCTGGTCGGAACTGGTAGCTGACCAAACCAGCACTCCGCCTTGCGACGGCCCCCTCTTCCAATATCAACCGGACGGCCCCAAAATCTGGCTGGAGCCGGGACCGGCCGCCCCACACGGCTTCCGCTACGCAATCACGCTGTCCGGCTTCCCCGCAAACTCGCAGGTCGCTCTGACCTGTCACGACTCCGTGTCGCCGGAGGGCTTCTTCTCGTTCTCGCTGATCACCGACGAGTCCGGCTGGGCCTTCACCGAGCGGCAGTGCTACTCCGCCGACGGGCCTGACCACTGGGTCACGGCAGACGGCTTGGAGTCCCCGCCGGTCTCGTGGTGAAAACCCCAGCCGGTCCGGGCACCAGCCGTCGTCGTATCGGAGTTGAGCCTCCCCGATGATCAAGTTGTCGTCTCATCTCTGCCGGGTCGCGCTGGGCGGGCTGCAGCCCGGTGAAACGGCAAGATTCACTCGGCCCGGGCAGCGGTGATCACCTGCACGCAGGCATCATCGATGACCGTCCTCGACAGACAGACACCGGGTTACGAGACGTCCCTTAGGTTGCCTTCCCGCCGCGTATCGGCCGGACATCGGCTGGTCCGCCTGGTCGCCGAGCGCGGCGGGGACACCATCGCCGACGGGCGGCCGGGGCGACAGTGAGCCCTGGACCTACCCGACCGGGTGCTGCTGGTCGCCGCGTATTGGCGCACCAACCTGACCATGCGCCAGATCGGCCCGCTGTTCGGCGTCTCGCACTCCGCCGCCCACCGGGTCATCGACAACCCTAGGCCCACTGCTGGCCCTGGTCCCGGTGCGCCGCCCGACCCGGGACCACCGCCTCTCGGCGCCGAGCAAGAGCTACCGGTACTCGACGAACCTGCAGGTGGCGATCGACGCGAGCACCCGCCTGGTCATCGCCGTCGGTGACCCGCAGCCGCGCAACTGCAACGACACCATCGTTTACCGCACCAGCGCGTTGGCAGCCCACTGCCGCAGTGGAGGGAGGACCTGAATGCCGAGCACCGGACTGTGCGGCGCAGGTCGAACACGCTCTGGCCAGGCTCAAGTGCTTCAAGATCCTGCGCGACTACCGCCGCGCCGCCCGCACATTGACCGACACCGCTTCCGGTATCGCCCACCTGCACAACATCGCCCTGACCTGGTGAGCACCAACCCGGTCACGGGCAAACGCCTCTGCCGAGTTACGAGACGTCCCTTAGTGGGCACGGGAAGCCGCAAAAACAAAAGAGACTGATCTTCTTCCTCATGCCGGTCGTTGACAGGCGGTTCCGGCGACGAAGGACCTCGCGGCGAGGGGCCGGACGCGACATCGCATCCGGCCCCTCGGGGGCCGAGGTCTACGGCTGCCCGATCAGCGGCTGCACGGCGGAGGGGAACGCGTAGGCGGTGTCCCAGGTTAAACGGCCGTGCGCGTCAGGCCAGACAAGCTGCTGCAGGCGGACGGGGTGCAGCTGCTCGGTCGGGTCGCGATCGATGATGACGGCGCCGTATCCGGTGATGATCAGCTCCGGGTAGTCGCGTGCTTACCAACCTGGTCGACGTGGGTATCGGTCCTGGCCTGGGGAACGCGTGGCGTCCCCGATATCGTTGCTGCCCACCGGGACATCTACAGGCGAACTCATCGGTCACCTTGTCGGTCCGCCCGTGGATTGCCCATATCTGGCAACCTTGCAGGTCGCTGGACCATCTGGAAGGACCCCGCTGTGACCGAAGTGCTGCCCGGCTCCGTCAACGCTGGCGACGACGATGCCGACCGCGAAGCTGTCGAACAGGAGCGCGCCAAACTGCGGGAGTTCGTCAAAGGGCTGAGTGCGGACGACATCAAGTCGGGCGGCTGGTTCACGAAACTCTGCGCCCAGGCGCTACGGTCGTATACCGAGAAAGCCACATGGGAGTACTTCCAGCAGAAATACAAGGGTGTGCCCGCGGACGGTATCGTCGGGCAGCAGATCAAGCTGGCGGCAAAGTACGCCATGATCGAAGGCGGGATTACCTCCAGCCTCTACACCGGGACGATCGTCGCGACCATCGGGTCGTTGGGCGGCGCCAGCCCCGCCGCTGTTCCGGCCGGCGTCGTCACGTTCATGGTCGACCTGACGTTCATCACCCAGCTGCAGATGCGCATGGCCTACGACATCGCGGTGCTCTACCGGATTCCCTTGGACGTGGACGATCCCGAAGACATGATGAAGCTGATCCGGGTGGCATTCGGCATAAAGGCCGGAGAGGTCGCCCGCGGCGGGATGAAATTCGTGCCCGGCCTGGTCCGGCAAGTTCTCAAGAAGTACTACTCCGGCCCGGTCCTTGCCGCCGCGAGAAGCCTGCCGGTCGTCGGGAGACACCTCCTGCAACGCAACGTCATCAAGTTCGGTATCCCTGGCGTCGGGATCCCCCTCACCATCTTCGTGAACCGCTACACGACCGTGGTCGCGGGACGCCACGCCCAATCCGTATTCCGTGACGAGGCACGGGTGATCGAACTTGCCGAGACTTTGATCCGACGCACCCGGCACCTGCGGCTGATGCTGTGGGTCGCGTGGCTCGTCATCAACGCGGACGGCAAGATTGCTGACTCCGAGCGCGTGCTGTTCCAGCGGCTGACGCGGCTTGCCCGGGAACGGCATCAGGTCGACGACGAGCAACTCGCCGGCGTCGTCGACATCGACCCCGACGAGGTGTGGCACCGCGTCGACGCTGAGCCCGGGGATCTCAGCGACGTTGTCTATGCCGCCGAACGGGTCGCCACCGTCGACGGGGATCTCAATACGCACGAGAAGGCAGTCATCACCGAGCTACGGGATCGCTGCCAAAGACGCTGAACCCGCGGTGCGCAGGCCCCACGAAGGCTGAGGTGTGCCCTACCGGCGGTGCCACGGTTGGTCTGTCGAACGTAGGCGGTGTCACCGGACAGCCGGGCCACCCACAGCGGCGGGCACGCATGCGGCTCGTACCGCACCCGCTCGGGTATTGGTTGGTGCGGTTGTTTAGGCGGGGGTATTGGACTCGGATGGAGCGTGCTCGGGCGGGTCGACCTCGACGAAACCGAAGAGCCGTGCGATGAGTTGCAGCGCCTGGGTGTCGTAGCGGTCGGCGAAGCCGCGGCAGATCGCCGGCTTGACCTGGGGATGCATGTAGTGCGGGAGCGTCGAGTGGCAGATGATGAAGGACTGCCTGGTTCGGGCTTCGGCGACAAGGTCGTGTAGCCGGCCCGGGGTGAGATGCATCTTGTTGCCTGGCGCGAACACGCAGGTGTCACACTGCCGCGAGAGCAGCCGTGACTTGCCTACCTGAGGGTCGCCGACGCTGAGGTCGCCGCCATTGGCGTCGTCCGGGTCGATCGCGGGTGCCATAGGGTTTCTCCTCTCCTTGCGAAGCGCTGGGGCGCTGTTCGAGCGGCTGGGTCTGTGGGGCGAGGTTTGCCTGGGGGTCCGGATCTGCACCGCGGGTGCGCGGGGGCGCGACCAGCGCGTTTGGCGCGGGCGAGCCGGATGAGGTTCTGGCAGCCTGCAGCCGACGCCGTTGCCCGTGGTTGTGCGCGTCCCAAGCCCCGGTAGCCCGCGGTGGTAGGGCGCAGGGCATGAGGCGCCGAAGCGCGGACAGCGACGCGACTTGGCGAGGCGTCAGTCGCCGGTAGGGCAGAAGGACCGACTGCGGCGCCGGGTGGGGAGTCAGCGCGAGTTGTTAGGCGGCGCGCGGCCCCGGCATCGGCCGCTGCGGCGGTGGGACCGGCCGGGTGGGCCGGAACCAGCCGGCGAAGCGCGCCGCCGCGCCGGCTGGGGCAGCGACCTTCGCTCGCCCTCGGGCGAGCACTTCGCCTCGGGTGGCCGCCTGGCAGGCGCGGCGGGCGTCGCGCGCCGGCGGGCAGGGGTAGGCCTAGCCGGTGCAGCGCAGGTTGGCGCAGCGGTGGGGTTGGTGGGGATCGGGGAGGTGGGCGGACGCGACGTCGGCGGCGAGTAGCCACAGCAGGACGTCGGTGACGTCGCGGGGAATGCAGCGGCGGTGCGGTTGCGTCATCGGCGTTGCCTCTCGCGGATTGTCGGCTCGGGTGGCCGCCACCCCGGCCAGCGGTGTGGGCCGCTGCCGGGTCCGCCGGGGTGGCGGCAGCCACGAGTGACGCTCGACTTTCCCGATAGATCAAGTCGTCGGCAGGCAGTGCGCCTGGCCTTCAGCGAGGAGTGAGCGCCCGCAGTGGGCAGGCAGTCCCGCGCCCAGCCCGCCGACGGCTCGTCAACGCCCTGTCCGGGGAGGCTGGGCGGCCTGCGGCCGCCCGACGAGCAGACCCACCGCAACATGCGTGGCCCGCAGCAGTCTCCGGTCTGGAAGTCGGCTGGTAGCGGCGGAACTTGCCGGGACCTGCTGTGTGTGGGATTTCCGCGCTTTTCTCGGGAGCCGCGCGGTGATCGCCTCACCCGAAGGTGATGAGCAGGGACGGCCTCGGCGGGTCGGAGGAGACCGCTTTCCCCGGGTAGCCGGGATGCGCTGGTTACCGCGGGCAGCCGGGCCACGGGTCGGTGGGGTCAAGGTCGCCGGGGTCGGCGTTGTCGCGTTCGTTGCCGTTCCACTCGATGCGTACCTCGATTTCGGCGCCGGTGAGGGCGGTTTCGATTGCGGCTTCGGCGGCGTCGAAGGCGTCGTCGCTCGTGCCGGCCGTGAGCTCGGCGAGGACGGTCAGGGTGAGGCGGACCTGCCAGCGGCGGGGCAGCAGCGGCAGGTCGACGACCTCCATGACCCGGTTGGCCGCATCTATGTCGATGTCGTGCTCGCTGACCGCCTCGCGCAGCGCCTGCCACATCTGTCTGCGGAGCTGCGTCCACGATTCGGGGATTGCGGGCGGCGGCTGCGGGCCGCTGTGGTGGTTACGCAGGTAGGCCTGGATCTGGGTGGTGGTGTGAGTGAGCCATCCCAGCGGGGCTGGCTGGCCGGGGTGGAAGGCGTCCCAAGCATGGCGCAGGACGGATTCGAGGCTCGGGGGTGCGGCAGGGGCTGCGGTCGGTTCGGTCATCAGGTCCTCCGTTGCGTTGCTTACCGGCGCACCCGCCGCCCGTTCGGGGCGACGGGTGCGGGTGTGCTGGCTTAGGGCGTCGGGTCAGTGGCGGCGCGCGGCGACTCGGCGGGGTTGACGCACTCGGGATTCGAGAGCACGGCGAGGTCGGTGCGGATCAGGGCGCCGCAGGTGTGTCGTAGGGCGGCGGTGGCCTTGTCGTGCTGGGCGAGAGCGGTGGTGAGGGCGTCAGCGACCCGGTCGAGCCGCTGTCGTAGCGACAGAACGGTGTTGGCGTCGCTGCTGGCGTGGACGTCGCCGAGCAGGTTCGCGGCGTCGGTCAGGGCGGTGATCTGGGCGCTGGTGGCGGCGATGGTGCCGGCCGCGGCAAGCAGCGCGCACAGCTGCTCTGGGTGGTGTGCGCAGGCCTCGGCGAGCTGATCCGGGTCGAGGGCGTAGCCCTGGTCGTGCAGCAGCCGCTGGACGTCGAGGTGCGGTGTGGACATGGATGTCTCCAGACGGGACGGGCGCGGGTCAGGCGATGGTGGGCTGGCCGGGGTGGGGCCAGCCGTCGAGCACGGACGGGGCGAGCCCGGCCCGCAGCGCCTGGTCGATCAGCTGCGCGAGGCTGTAGTTGGGGTTGGCGGCTAGGGCGCGGTCGATGGCGATGGAGGCAAGCGCGCCGTCGCCGCGGCGCCACGCGGCGAAGGCGAGCAGGCTCGCCGGTGGTGCCACGAGCGGCGGGTGCGCGCGGCGGGTGATGTCGGTCCACATGGCGACGTGCCAGGGCTGGGCGTCGGTGGCCTGCCAGGCGACGTCGCGGATCGCGGGGACGGGCAGCAGGACAGTGAGCCAGGCCAACTCGTCATCGGTGAGGGTCTGCTCGTCGGCGTAGCGGGCGAGCATGTCCCGCACCGCCTGTTCGCCGGCGAGGATCAGGCCGTCGCGTCCGGCCTCGCTGATGAGGGTGCGGCGTCGAGCTCGGGCGTGGGCGGTGGCGCGGGTGACGGCGACGCGGGCGTCCCCGGTGGTGGGGGCGATGCTGGCCACGAGCGCGGCCCGGTCGGGTAGGACGTGACAGCCGGCGACGATGGCGTGCATGGCGATGTCGCTGCGCTGGGGGTCGAAGGGCACGCCGTCGGTGGGGCAGCAGGCGGGGTCCTGGCAGAGGTAGGAGAAGTAGCGGCCGTCGGTGACCCGCAGCGCGTCGAAGACGTCGATGTCGGTGGCGGCCAGCCGCGGGATCACGGTGTCGACGGCCGAGGTGACGGTGGCGGCGGGGCCGTAGCCGACGGCGATGGCGCGGGTGGCCGCCGCGTTCCGCAGCATGCGGATCTGCGACAGGATGTAGTCGTCGGCCCAGGCGGCGACCTGGCTGGGCTGGGGGAGGTCGGCGCGGCTGGCGACGGCGATCCGGGTGCCGGTGAGGCCGACGATCACGAGGCTGTCGGTGGGGTGGAAGCCGAGCAGGTAGGGCACGGCGGTGAGCAGGTCCGCGGGCGAGGTGATCGGCAGGCGCGGGTTGTTCGGGCTGGTCACGGTTTCTCCTGTTCTGTCGTGATGGGTCCGGGCACGGCTGCGCGGCCGTGCTCGGCGTTGGAAGTGCGCGGGGTGGCCGAGCAACGGCCAGTGGGAGTGCGCTGAGTGATCTCGACCGGTGGTTGTCGGCGTGATGGCCGGAGTTCGGTGGACCGCGAGCCGACACCTCGGCCAGGGGAGAGCCCGGCGCAGAGACGGGGTCAGGCGTGCTCGAGTGCGGTGACCGCGGCGTCGGCGATGTGGCCGATGGCCTGCACCGGGTCGGCCACCAGGATGGTGGTGGCGTCGGTGAAGGTGTGCCCGTCCAGGTCGGCGGGGCGCAGCCACAGCACCGGGCAGCCCGTGCGGTGCAGGGTGGTGATGAGACGTTGGGCGGGGCCGGTGTCGGGCAGGTCGCCGTCGGAGACGACGGCGAGCATCCGCAGCCGGCCGGGCTGACGCAGCTGCAGCAGCTGGTCGGCGAGTTTCACCGCGTCCGTGAAGGCCGTGCTGCCGCCATTGGCGCGCAGTTCCAGCACGTGGGTGGGCCGTCGCCGGGGCGGGACGAGCAGGGTGACGTCGCTGCCGAAGGCGATGGTGGCGGTGACCGCCTGGTTGCTGTGGGCGGCGTGGGCGAGGATCCACCCGGCTGACGACATCGGTGCCGCGTAGGGGTGCATGGAGAAGGAGGCGTCGACGATGACGCCCAGGTGCAGGGTCGGTTTCGGCGGTGGCAGCTGTGTGCGCCGCTGCCAGGGGGTGGCGGTGGGCGCGGCGCCGGCGGCGATCTGCGCCTGGGCGGTGATGGCGTGGCGGGTCCGCAGCCGTCCCGGCGGAACCGTGCTGGGCCGCGTGTCGGGTTCAGCGTGGTGGGTGCGGGCGGCGCGCAGCCGGGCGGCGAGGAGGCGGGCCGCCGCACGTTCACCGTGGGTGGGGTCGCGGCGGGTCCACGTCGCGGGCGCGGAGAACCGTTCGGTGATCTGCTGGTCCCGGTATTGCCCTGGTGTGAGCCCGGCGGTGTGGGCGAGGTAGTCGGTGAGCGCTTGGGCGAGCAGGCCGGCGAACACGCCCGCGTCCGCTGCGGGTGCCTGTGGTTGGTGGTGGGGGTCGACGTCGAGGATGCGGCACCACCGCCACGCCAGGTCGATCATGGTGTCGGCGTCGCTGTCGTCGACGCTGTGGGCGTGCCGCCACACCTCGCGTAGCTGCAGCAGCCGCTTACGGCCCAGCACGGTCGTCACGGCGGCGCGGATCCCTTTGGTGTCCTTGGCGGTGAGGATGCGGGCGTCCACCCTGGCCAGTAGCAGCGCGGCGAGGTGGGCGGCGTGCCAAGGGTCGTCGACGGCGGCGTCGTCGGAGCTGATCAGGGTCGTGACGGTGTGCCGCAGCCACCGGCGGTCACCGCGCCGGCGGGCGCGCTGCCGGTACTCGATGCGGGACTCCTCGAGCAGCTCGGCGGCAGCTGCGACAACGGGTGGGGTGCCGGGCGGGGTGCGCCAGCGGCTGTGGGCGGCGTGCGCGGCCTCGTGCACGAGCAGCCCGTAGGCGGTCGGGACGAACCGCTTGTGACCGGCGCGGCGAGGGTTGGCGATGTCGGGGGAGCCGATGTAGGTGGCGTCGACCTCGATGCGGCCGGCGTCGGGGTAGCAGCAGGCCGGTGCGCCGCCGCCGGCGCCGGGAGCGACGGTGACGGTCAGGTCGGTGCGGCCGGTCAGGGTCGGGATGTGCCGGGTCCAGGCGTCGCTCCACACCTGCCAGTCCGGATCACCGGCTGCGGGTGCGGCGGGGCCGGGCTGCAGATGTGGGGATGGATGAGGCATCAGAGTTCTCCTTGAGGGGTCAGCGCTGCTTGCCGAGGGTCAGCGCGGTGATCTCGGTGCCGAACTGCTGCCGCAGCGCGGCGAGGACCTGCTCGCGGTCGTCGGCCGGGGCGCGGCCGGCCAGGTTGGAGATGGCGGCGGGCAGGCCGAGGGTTTTGCGGACGCGGGCGAAGCCGAGCAGCTCCCGCAGCTGCGGCGCCCAGGTGACGCGTCCGGCGGCGAGGTCGGCGTTGAGCGCGATCGCGGCTTCGACGGCGGGGCTGGGCACGCCGAGGTGGCGGGCGAGGTCCCAGTCGGTGGTGACCTCGATGTGCACGTCGAACCGCGACGCCAATGCCTCGGTGAGGATGGCGCCATGGACGCCGGGGTTGTGCCCAGCGATGACGTAGAACCCGTCGTCGGCTTCGACGCGTTCATTGCGGTACCCGGGAATGGTGATCACCCGGCGGCCGTCCATGGCGGGGTAGAGCACGGCGAGGACCTTCGGCGGGATGAGGGTGGCGTCGTCGACCAGCAGCGCGCGGCCCTCTCGCATGGCGGTGACGAGGGGGCCGTAGACGAACTCGAAGCCGCCGTCGGGCAGGGGGATGAAGTTGCCGAGGAAGTCCTCCACGACGGTGTCGCCGGTTCCCGTGACTGTCAGCAGGTCCGGGAACGCCGCCTCCACCAGGGCGGTCTTGCCGGTGCCGGGCGGCCCGTACAGCAGCACTGGTATACGCTGCTCGCGCAGCCGGCGCAGCACGTCCAGATCGGTGGCCCCGGCCAGCTTCCGGGGAAAGTACAACTCACCGTTCGGGCGTGCGGCCGGCTGCCGCCGACCTGCCCCGCGCCGTCCTTGGCGGGGTGCGCGCGGGGCGGGCGGTGGCATCGCCCCGGCGGCGTCGATCCCGGCCTGGGTGATCTGGAAGCGGTGCGGGCCGGTGTGGTGGGTGGCGTACCCGGCGGCGGCCATCTTCTTCAATGCCTCGAACACCGCGCCGGTGGACGGGGCGGCGATCGCCGTGGTGAGCTCCCCGACCTTGAACACCTGGTCGGAGTGCGCGGCCAGGTGAGCGGCCACCTGCCGGTAGAGGTAGCCGGGCCGGCGGCCGTCACCCGGGTCCGGTGTGGGGGAGGCGTCGCCGGTGATCGGGGTTGGGGTTGCAGGGTCCATGCAGGCCTCCTGTGATCTCGGGTTGGGCCCGCGCACCCCGTCTCCGGGTGCGCGGGCAAGGTGGTGCGGTGTCCGCGCGGTTGGAGACGGGGCGGTGAACGGGCCCGGGCCCAATGGCAGGGGATGGCCGGCAAGCTCCGTGAGGTGCTCAGCAGGCAGCCCAAACGGGCTGCGGATCGGTGGTGCCGCCGCCATCGGGTGGTAGGCGACGACAAGGAACGCACCCGCGCCGGAACTGATCAAGTCGATCCGGCAACGGTGCCCGCGGTACGGGTTATCTGCGGCGGAGGGTGACCTCGCCGCGGGGGCGGCGGGAGATCTGCACGGTCAGCCCGAACACGCTGCCGTCGGACAGCTCCAGCCATACCCCGCGGTCCAGCGTCAGGACCCCCGCGTCCCGGTACGTGCGCGCTGACGTGATCGTCACTGGCAGCCCGTCGTCGTGGGTGAGCTGCGGCAGGTCGGCGTCGTCGCACAGCTCGTCCAGGTCGGCGCTGGTCAGCAGGCTCAGGACGAGGGCTTGCAGCATGTCCTCGTGGGCGTACTCGCCGAACTCGTCGGTCAGGTCGTCAGGCATCAGGTGCTCCCTTCGCCGGCGTTTCAGGAGTGCTGGCGGGGGTGGGCGGGTCGGGGATGTCGCCTGCGATGCGGTCGCAGTCGTACGGGTGCACCGGCAGCCACGTCCAGGCGCGGCCCATCACGACGTGCTGGCCGTCCGGGTCGGGGCTGATCCGTTCGATGGCGTCCGGGTCGTCGTGCACGCGGGTTTCGTCGGCGACGATGACGTCGCCGTCGAACCACAGCCGCGCCATGGACTCGTCGACCATCCGGTCCTGCCGCTGCCCGCTGACGCCCTCTGCGGCGAGCTGGTGCCGGTAGCGGTCGCGGGCGGCCTGCTGGTCGGCGACGATCGCCTCGGCCACCTGACGGGTGCAGGTGAACACCGCCCACCCGTTCCACGTGTCCACCAGGACACCGACGAACCCGACCGGGATCCGCATCTGTCCGTCGCCGTTCGCCGTCCACGCCCAGTCCCCGGCGAAGACGCCCGGCCCGCCCAGGCGCACCCGGTCGGGAGCCAGGTGGCTCATGTCCCGGTCATCGCCGTGCGGGTGCAGCAGGATCCGGCACTGCCGGGCCACCTCGGCTTCGGCGGCGGCGTCGAATCCGTCGCACCACGCCCACCGCGTCTGGTCGCGCTGCCGGCCGGTCAGGTCCTCCCACGCCGGCGAACCCTGCGGGGTGTGCTCGGCATACCGGTCGCGGTCCTCGGCCAGGACGTGCCGGTCGGCGGTGGGCAGCCCGTCAATGACCGGCGGGTCCACGTCGTCGATGCCGGCCAGGACCTGCCGCGCGACCTCGTGGACGTCGCCGGTGGCCCTCCCCCCGATGAGGTTCTGCGCCCACCACATTGCTGCGTCCCGGCCAGCCGCCGCGCCCGCGACCCGCACCGAGTCGAGCACCTGCTCCCAGCCGGCCTCGCCAGTGGGGGCGGGGAGCCGACGGACGCGGTCACCAGCCTCGAGAAGCATCGACAGGCAGGAGCCGCTGTCCCAGTTCACCTCGAGGACCTGCTGGTCCGGGTGGTAGTGGCGCACCGTGCCCTCGTCACCCGGACGCAGCAGCGTGTGCGGGTCGCTGGTGTGCTCCAGCGCGACCCGCTCGCCAGGCTGGTAGGTCATCGGGTCCCCTCCCGTGCCGTCAGGACGGCGTGGCAGCGGGCGGCGACACCGTCGCGGACGGTGTCGGTGAACCCGTCCCGCACCGCGTCGACCACCAGCGCCTGATCGTGATTGGGCAGCGCCGACCAGCCGGGGGCGCCGACCGGCGCGTGGGCCTGGTAGCGGTCGGCGTCGTAGCCGGCGACGTCGAAGCGGGGCAACGCCGCCAGGACCGCGTCGTCGCTGCTGTCGATGCCGTCCAGGACCGTCTGGGCGGTGTGCTCCTGCTCCGATGCGGTGCGTCCCTCGAGGGTGTGCTGCTGCCACCAGCCCACGGCGAGCTGTCCCTCACGCTCACCCGCGTTCCGCAACGCCAGCAGCACATCCGAGCCGACCGGCGACACGGCCGCCTGCTGGGGGCTACTGGAGGCGGCGCTGGCCGGGGAACTTGCGTGCGGGGCCGCGGAGATGGCCGGGTCGAGCCAGTCGGCGGCGAGCAGCACCCCCTCACGGCGGTAGCGGGCCGGCACGGTCTGCTCATTGGTGACCCGGCGCAGCCACCCGGCCAGCTCGGCGCGGATCGTGCGGGAGGCGGTGGCGTAGCGGGCGCGGGCCTCCCGGGCCCGCCGGTTCGCCTCCTGCGCGTTACGCCGGTCTACCTGGGTGTGCAGGTCGAGCAGCCACTGGTGCTCCGTGGTGCTGATCCAGCCGCAACGGGAGTCGGTCAGCAGCCGGCGCAGCGCCTCGGCGTAGTAGTCGTCGCCGTAGCGCGGGGTGCTCTCGTGGTGGACCAGGGTGTTCTGAATGTTCTGCAGCCGGCGGCCCAGCGCGACCCAGTCCGTGGGGTCCTCGGGCCGGGTCCCCGGCTGTTTCCTGCTGCTGGTGTGTTCCGTGTCAGTCACGGTGACGTCCTCTCCGAAGGGATGGGGGATCCGCAGCCGTCTGCGCCTGAGAGGCAGCCCCGGCTGACGGGATCCGTGATCGGTGTGGGGATGCGGCGGTTCAGCCGATGACGCGGCGCGCGGCGGCGAGCTGCGTAGCCCACGCGGACAGGCGGATGATCTTGACGACGTCGCCGCTGTGCGGGGCCTGCACGATCAGCCCCTGGCCGAGGTAGAGGCCCACGTGCCCGGGCTTGGCGGTGGTGCCGCGGCTGCCGGGAATGAACAGCAGGTCCCCCGGCCGCAGGTCCCGGTAGTCGGTGACCGGCCGGCCCGCGTGGATCTGGTCGCTGGTGGTGCGGGGCAGGGTGATGCCGGCGGCCCGGTACGCCTGTTGCATCAGCGATGAGCAGTCGCATTGGCGGGCGGGGATGCCGGAGTGGGGTGCGGTGCAGTCCCCGCCGAAGGTGTACGGGCTGCCGAGCTGCGCCAGGGCCCAGCCGACCGCCGTCACGACCGGCCCCGGTGTGCCCGCCGGCAGCGCGAACCCGGCTGGCAGCGGCACCTGCTCGCCGCCGGGCTGGCCGTCACCTGCGTCGAACAGGCACAGCGGGTTGCTCATCGCCTGCTCCAGATCTGCGGTGACGGGCCCGGCGGGGGTGCCGCCGGTCAGGACGCGGATCAGGGCGATCGCGTCGTCCTCCCACTTCGCGTAGGCGCCGGGGTAGGCGGAGCGCTGCACCGCTTGGGCGGCGTCGGTCAACGGCATGGCCTGCCAACCGTCGACGGCCAGCAACGCCCGGTAGAACCTGCCGGCCGCGTAGCGCGGGTCCTGGAGTTGGGCGGGTGTGCCCCAGCCTTGGGACGGGCGCTGCTGGAACAGCCCCACCGAGTCGCGGTCCCCGCCGGGCAGGTTGCGCAGGGTGGACTCCTGCATGGCGGTGGCCAGGGCGATGACCCAGCCTCGGGGCGGGACCGTGAGCTCGACGCCGACGGACACGATCACGGCCGCGTTGGTGACCTGCTCACCGGTCCAGCCCCCGACGCCGGCGGCGGGCGCGGACACGGTGACGGCGGGCAGCAACGGCTGCCGGCCTGGGCTCACAGTGCCGTTGCACGCGGCCGAGGCGGTGCCACCGCCGGTGAACAGCATCCCCACTCCGCCCGCGCACAGCATCAGCACAGCGAGCACCCCAGCGGCGATTGCGGCCAGACCGCGCCCGCTCACCGCGGGGCTCCCGCAGCCTGATGTGGCGCGTGGCGGGCTGCGGGGGAGCGGCTCGCGGGGGTGCAGGTGGCATCCGGTGACGGGGGCAGGCAGCCGGCGAGCCGGTAGCGGGCCAGGTGCTGCCCGTCGTCGGTGTGCACGGCGACCGTGGCGGTGAGCGGGTCGATCAGGTAGATCCATTCCACGTCGAGGTGCCGGGCGTGTGACAGCGGGAACACGGTGACCGGTTCCGCCGCGTCGATGGCACCGTCGGTGGTGCTGGCGAAGGTCATGCCGACGCCGGGCACCGGGCGTTGCCCGGCGAACCCGGACTCGGTGGTGGCGGTGATGGCCGGGTCGAGGTACTCCCAGTCGGAGGCGAGGATCGCGGTGCTCAGCGCGTGGGCGTCGCGGCGGGCGTGGCCGGCCCAGATCGCGGCGAGGGCGGGCACGACGACGGTCGGGTAGCCGTCGAGGAGCACGAACCGGGCGTGCACGAGGTGCGGGTTCGCGACATCGGTGGTGCCGACGAAGCAGTGGGTGCTCACGGGGCAGGTCTCCTTTTCAGCAGATGCGGGAATGGGAGGCGCGAGGTGCGCGGACCGGTGGCCGAGACGCGGGACGGGACGGTCACGGGCCGTCCTGTTTCGGCGGTGCTGGCCAAGGGGCGGGCTTGGCGCGCCAGCCGAAGATCGGGTCGCTGGTCTCGGCGGATCCGCAGCGGCTGCAGCGGATGTAGGTGTCTTCGCCGTAGCCGGCCATGGACGGCATCTCGTCCTGGGCGAACGCGTCGACGGCGCCGCACACCTGGCAGCGCAGTGACGTCCCGTCGGGCCCCCACGTGATGAAGATCGGCTCCTCGTCGGTGCCGTCAGGTCGCCGCAACGGCCCGGCTTCCCCATGCGTCCCGTGGCCGCCGCTGCTGGCCTTCTGGGTGGCGGCGGTGAGGAGGGCGATCAGCCCGGGATAGGTGGCGGGGACCTCGCTCGGCTCGGGCCTGTCGTCAATGAGCAGCAGCGGTTGGTCATCGCCGCGCGGGTGGCTGAGCTGGTAGAGGCGGCCATCGGTGTCGACGGCGTCGATGCGGCGCACCTGCCGTGACGCGTTGTTGATCGTGTGGATGTCGTCGTAGCAGGTGGCCCAGGCCAGTAGCCGCGCATCGGGTTCCGTCGCCCGGATCAGGCGGACGATCGTGTCGAGGGTGGCCTGGTAGGGCGTTGCCGCGTGGGGCTGGCGTAAGCCTGCGGCGAGGCGGTGCAGCAGGGCGGGCAGGCCAGCGGGGTCGGTGAGCAGGTCGTCGCGGCGCAGCGGGAATTCCACGCTGCGCACAGCGTGTGCGGGCGAGGCCGTGTGGTTGGGGCGGGTGTGAATGAGCAGCAGCGTCGGGGGCTGGCCCCAGCCCAGATGCTCGGCGTCGACGTCGATCGCCAGGAGGCAGCCGGCCAGGGCGTGCACAGCGGTGAAGGACAGCACAGGGGTCTCCCTTGTCAGGGCGGCAAAAGGGGAGGGCCCCGCAACCGGGTGGTTGCGGGGCCCTCAAGGCGTCAGATCTGTCAGTGGTGGTGCCGGTCGCGGCTGCGTCCCACTGGGGCGGCCAAGGGATGGTGGCCGTGCACACCGGCACCGGAACGCTTCGCGTGGTACATCGCCGCGTCCGCCTCGGCCAGCAGTTGACGGGGGTTCGCGGACAGGTGGGCGGGGTTGTGGGTGTAGCCGACGGAGCCGCTGACACTGACCTCGCCGCTGTTGAGGCGGAAGGGGGCGGCGCCGATGGCCTGCCATGCGGCGCGGGCGGCGGCGGCCACGTCCTCGTGGTCGCCGCGCACGAGGAGGGCGAACTCGTCGCCGGACAACCGTGCGGCGATCTCCACGGGTGCGTCGAGGGCGGCGAGGAGCCGGCCGACGTGGGCGAGCAGAAGGTTGCCGGTGTCGTGGCCGAGGGTGTCGTTGACGGTCTTGAATCCGTCGAGGTCGAGCAGCACCACCCCGACGGCCACCCGGTCGGCGAGGGCGGCGCGTAGTCGGGTGAGGAACAGCCGCCGGTTGGGCAGGCCGGTGATCTCGTCGTGGCTGGCCTGGTAGCGGGCCGCGTCGAGGGCTTGCTGTTGACGCCACAGGAGGGCGCCGGCGAGGGCGAGGCCGGCGAGGATCCCGCCGACGGTGGTGACGATGCCTTGCAGGATGGGAGACACTGAGTTGCTCCTTTCGCACGAAGGAGCACCGGGGGCGGGCGTGAGTCGCCAAACTTCGACGCCCGCCCTCGGGCTGCCTGACGAGTGGGCTACTGGCCGCCATCGTTGGGGGCGAGTTGGAAGGTGGCCGGGCGTTCGACGGTCTGCACGAGCGTGCCGGCGGCGACCAGCTTGATCGCCGCGTTGAACACCGCGCCCTGGCTGGCTTTCCTCGCGCCGCTACCGGCGTTCGCGGCGTCGATGAGCTTGCACAACTCGCTGGTCTTGTACTGCCGGTCGGGGTGGGCTTCGAGGATGTCCAGTACCGCACCCCGCAGGGAGCCCTTCACCCGGCGGCCGTTCCCCGGTGCGTTTGCCTGCCCCTGCGGGTCGGCGTTCGACCCGCCCTCGCCCTCGGCCTCGGCGTCGTCGGGCGCGGCGTCGGACTGTTGGCGGTCGTGGCCTGCCTCCTCCGAGGGCGGCCGCTGCTCGTCGCCGCAACTGGAAGACGTGGTCGTGTCCAGCGGAGCAGGTGCGGCACCGGTGGAAGCCAGGGCCGGGGACGCCTCGTCCGTGTCCTGGTCTGCCGGTACAGGGGGTTCGCCGTCCCGTTCGGGCACGCCCGGGGCGTCGAGGGGATCGGTCGTGGTGGCGGTGTCCGAGGTGGCGGCCGGGGTCCCATCGGGTGGTGTGTCAGCTGCCTCCTGGGTGGAGGGTGGCGTGGCGGTGGTGGTGCGGCCGGTGTCGGTCAACCGCCACATGGCGCGGTTGTCGTCGCTGCGGAACCGCTCGGCCTGCCCGGTCTTTTCCCAGGCGCGCAGCTTCGCCGTCGCCGTGGAATAGCCGAGCCCGGCGTGTTCCGCCACGGCCGTGGCAGTGGCCTCGCCGAGCTCGCTGAGCGCGGCGAGGACCGTGAACATCGTGTGCGCCGGCACGGGCTGCGTTGCATCCGTCATGGGCACGTCCTTCCTGGTGTGGAGGTCAGCAGTGATCCACGCTTCGACCGCGTCGCTGATCAAGTGCGACGACCGGATCTCGGGACATCCCGAGATCCGCGCCGCGGTCGTCGCCAGCCAGTGGAGTGGCGGGCGTGCGTGGGAAGGAATGACTGATCGGCCGGCGGGCGCCGGCTGGGTGCGGTGAGAACGAGGACTCGATGCCTGCGGGAGATGCCAGCCAGGGGCGGCTCGCTCGCGGTGACGTGCGTCCCGGTGAGGCGGTGAGCCGGGCAGGCCATGGCGCGCTGCGCGAGGGGCAGCACGCCGCCGATGCGGACGCCGTGGGCCGACCGCCTGCCGATGGGGCTGGAAGAGGAATACGGCGGCCTGTTTCAGGCCGGGCGGGAGCGGGTGCCCCTGGCCCGGGGCGCCCAGCCTGTCGAGCACTGACCGCCGCTGTGTGCGGCGGTGCGGCAGCTGGCCGTTGAGGCATCTGCGGTGCGTCGTTGGCAGCAGCGGAAGCTGGTTCTGCAGGGTGACACAGCCTGGACCGACCGCTTTCGCATCCCAGCTGGGCTGGGCCTGCAGCGGGTTGCCGGTGCCCTCGACCGCGGGCTTGGGGGTGGGGTTTAGAGGGCGACGGCGAGTAGCCGCTGATCGGGGTCGAGGGTGTCCAGGTGGGCCAGGGCCTGCTCGAGGTAGGTGATGCGGTGGGCGAGGGCGTCGCTGGCCGGGGCGAGCTTGCGGCCGTCGGCGGTGAGCATCGCATCGCCGGCGACGGCGCTTGCGGCGCGGTAGTGCTGGTAGGCCATCTGGCCCGCCTGGTACATCTCCAGCTCGCCGACACTGGGCTGGCCAGGGCCGGGAGCGGCGGCGGCGTGCAGGCGCATGGCGTGGACGCGGGGTTGGGCGTGGAATTCCGCGATCGCCGTGTCGAGGGGGTAGCGGTCGGGGTCGGTGAGGTGGCGGGTTTCGAACAGCGGCCACGGGGTGGCTGCTCGGGTGCCGTGGACGACCTGCTGCCAGATCTGGTAGCGGATCCCGGCGCCGACCGCGGCGGCGTGGCGCATCCCGTGCAGGTCGAGCAGTCGGACCGGTCCGCCCGCGCACGGCCCGGGTCGTCCCTTGCGCAGCCCGATCATCTGCTGGCGCTGCCACACTCGTAGCTGCGCGACCGCCCAGAACACAGGCGTGAGGGTGCCGGTGACATTGAGGTGGGTGTCGAGCTGATGGCTGGTGAGTGCCTGCGCGGGCAGCGCGTCGGGCAGGCAGATGATCATCGTGGCGATGGTCGGGGCCGGCGTGCCGGTTGGCCGGGCGGTGGTGGTTGCCCGGGTGCGGGCTGGGCGGGGCGCGGCCGCCTGCGTCGCCGCTGACGCCGGTCGTGTCGGGATGGCTGGCACACGGCTGCCGTGGCGGGTCAGCGGGGTGCCGTTGACAGTGGGCATGAGTCGTCCTCCTTGGATGGGGTGCGCGCGGGCGCAGGGATGACCGGCCCATCGGGTACGTGGGTCGGATCAAGGGAAGAGGTGGTGTGGGTGGCTGGTGTGACCTCGAGGGGTCGCCGCGCGGGCGCGTGCCGACCGGCCGAAGCGGGTGGGCGTCGCGTACCGCTGGATGCGGCGGGGGATCCCTGAGGTGGGGACCGAACCGGGGTGGAGCGAAATTTGGGTGTGGTGTTGCCGGAAAGGTAGCGGCTGCCACTCACAGCGCGTTCCGGCGCGACAGCGGCAGTAAGGGCCTTTGGCCTGCACCGTGAGAGATCAACACCCGCTTGCAGGTGGATGAGGTGTGTCGCGCTGTGAGAGGTCGATCCACTCACAGCCGATCTTGCAGTGTGACAGTCACACAACGCGCTGAAGGGCGTGGCTGGGCCGCGACCTGCGGTGTGAGCGGCTGTGAGCGGGGTGTCAGAGGTCGCCGTCGGGATCGGTGTAGCGGTGTGGGTTCGTTGCGCTGTTGCGGGGGCCGTGGTCGGAGGGCAGCTCGTGCAGCCACCGGCGAGGGCCGGGCTCGGCGGCGAGGGTCCAGGCGGGCCCGGCGGGGTGCTCGTCGTGCAGGCCGGTGGCCACGGGCATGACCGTGGGCACGCCGGCGAGGGCGTCGAGGAGGTGAGCTTCGCGGCGGCGGGTCGGCACCCGTAGAAGGACGGGGTAGCGGGGGCCGAACTCGGCGAGGCGTTCGTAGCCGCGCAGCTTGCGCAGCACCCTGCCTAGGGGTTCGGTGCCGTTGTCGTGCTCGAGGAAGAACCCGACGGTGTGGCCGGCGGCCGACCAGATGCCGTGGCCGTCGGGGCGGATGCCGGCGAGGGTGTAGGCGGTGGTGGCGTGCTGCTCGGACCACCACCGCACCAGCTCGGTGGTGGGGTCGGTGCGGGTGTAGGCGTGTAGGTCGATGAAGAGCTGGTTGGCGCCGAGGAGGTGCCGCAGGCGCGGGCTGCCGATGATGCGTTCGGTGCGTTCAATGCTGGAGCGCGGCGGCCGGGCATCAGGGTGTTCGGGGTCGGTGTAGGTGGTGGGGTGCACGAGCATGCCGAGCGGGCCGAGGGTGTAGAGGTGTTGGCCGTCGCCGGTGGTGACGTCGACGAAGCGGTGCACGGCGTCGATGCGGTGCAGGGCGGCCAGGCGCAGCCGCGCGGAGCGCGGTGACGGGAACAGGGCCGCCGCGATCTGGGCGGTGGACAGCACATAGTGCTCGGCGAGCCAGGCCAGGAGTTGACGGTCGCGCAGGGTCAGCCGACGCAGGTGGGCCAGCCGCTGGAGCTTGCTGGAGGGGGAGCGGGACGGGCGGGAGTCGGGGTTGGTGGATTCGCGGGACATGAGGGATCTCCTCAGGGAGTAGACGAAGGGTGACCCCTCCCATGGGGAGGGAGTCTGGAAATGTCACCGCCGCTGAAGCGGACGCCCTCACGGCGGCGTGCTGCGCTGACAGCCACACAGGGCCGCGGGGCGGGGCCGGACGTGTGTGAGAGGTAGTGAAGGCGCGGTGAAGCCGCAGCGGAAGGCGTCACGGAAAGCCCACCGGGGTCGCCGGATCAGCCCAGCCGCAGCTAACAGCGACGGTGCCGGCCGAACGGTGGTTGGTGGTCAGGCGGGGCCGGAAGTGCGGCTGCTCCGCCGGGCGTCGCGAGTGTCCGCTCCGGTGGGCCGGTCGCTCTTGTCCGGGCGGGAGAACCGGTCGACGAGGGCGTCGATGGCGCTGGTGTCCTGGGGTGTGATGGCTTGGGCCGCGACGTGCCGGATCGCGGTCGCCTCCCCGACCACCGGTTTCGGCGGGCGCGTCTTCATGGTGAACGCCGGTGTCTGGCGGCCGTCGGCGACGAGACGCGTCGCGGTGGTGTAGGCGTCGAGGTGGGTCAGGTCGTGCTCGTCGAGCTCGGGCAGGGTGTGGCGGGCCAGCACACGGGCGTCCTCGGGCGCGCAGGAGAAGTAGACCTTGTTGCGGGCGTTTGCCGATGCGGCGGCGAGGAGGTCCTTCGGGAACTGGGCGAGGTCCTGATGGCTGAGGACGAGGGACAGCCGGTACTTGCGGGCCTCGGCGAGCATTGTGTCGAGGCTGTTGGCGAGGGTGAGGAAGTTCTGGGCCTCGTCGATGATCAGGGTGGCGTCGCGGCGTTTGTCGGGGGCGATGCGCGCGCGGGCGGTGGCGGCCTGCCACACCTGCGCCAGGATCAGGGAGCCGAGGAGTTTGCTGGTGTCCTCCCCCAGTTGGCCTTTCGGGATGCGCACGAGTAGCGCGCCGCCGTCGAGGACCTTGCCCATGTCGAAGCTCGAGCGCGGGTAGCGCATGGTGCGTTTGACGAAGTCGCGCAGGAGGAACGCGCGGAGGCGGGCGAGCACGGGGCCGATGACCTGCGAGCGCAGAGCGGGGTTGAGCTCGTCGTACCACTGCCAGAACCCGGACAGGCCGGCCGGGTCGTCCAGGTCGACGGTCATCGCCGACCGGAACTGGGCGCTGTTGAGCAGGGGCGGGATGTGTTGCAGGGTGACGTTGGCGTGCCGCAACAACGTGAGACAGGCGACGCGCATGACGTCGTCCATCCGGGGGCCCCACGCTTTGGCGAAGATGTTCCCGAAGATCGACACGAGGTTGTCCACGACTAGGTCGGGGTCGTCCCCGGCGAGTGGGTTGATGGTCGGCGGATTCGGCTGGTCTGGGTCGAAGATGACGAGGCGGTCGGCGACAGAGGCGGGGAGCCGGTCGAGGATGTCGAGGACGAGGTCGCCGTGCGGGTCGATGACGACGGTGCCGCGGCCGGCGGTGATGTCGTCGACGGCCATGTTGACCAGCAGCGTCGTCTTCCCGCTGCCGGTGGATCCGATCACGTGCAGGTGATACCGCGCATCCGGCACGGCCAGGGCCACGCCGTGGCCGCCGACCTCGGCGGTGCCGAGGATCTTGGTGCCGCGTCCGCCGGTCGCGACGGCGACCGGTGCGGGCATGGATTTCGCCCGCGCGCGGTCCAGGCCAGGGACGGCCAGATCTTGGGGCAGCGCGGCGAGCGCGGCCAGTTCGGGCGTGGAGGTGAGGAATCCGGCGCCGAGGCGCCGCCGCGCGAGGACCGCGGCGGGGGAGGGCATGCGGGCCCGGTGGGTGAGGCGGTTGCGGCCGGAGTACACGGCGAAGGAGGAGGCGATGGTGTCGGCGATGCCCCGTAGCCGTGGCTGCTGGTCGGTGCCGGCGCGTCGACTGTCCTTGCCGACGGCGTATCGGATGGCGGTCTCCCACAGCGGGTGGGAGGTCTTGTCGAGGATGGCGCGGACATCGCGTTCCACTCCGGGGTCGCGGCGGCCCGTCTGCCCGTGCCTGGCGGGGCTGGGGGTGTGGCCGGGTAGGAATGCCTCGACGAGCCACAGCAGCGGCGCGGCCGGGTTGATGGCGGGGAGGGCGATCTTGCCGTCGCGCAACCTGCCGGCGGTGCGGCGGGCGCGCAGGGCGCGGCGGGGTGCGGCGGGGCGGGCGAGGATCTGCACGCAGGCGTGCTCGTCGGCCCGCAGTTGGGAGCCGGCGGAGATCAGCGCGCGCAGCGGGTCGTTGTCGTGGTCGATGCGCAGGGGCAGCCATTCGGCGGCGGTGGGCAGCAGATGTCCGCCCGCCACCGTGGGCACGTCGAGCGGGATGGGTGGGGCGGGGGTGTCGTCGGTGGTGCAGGCGGCGCCGGGCCAGGCGGCGCGGACGGCGGCTTCGACGGCGCCGGGTGGGACGGTGCCGGGTACCCAGATGGAGATGAGCAGGCGTCGTCCCGTCCACGTGTACTGCCAGGCGATGTGAGGGCTGCCGTAGAGCCAGCGGCGGCGCCGGGACGGGGTGAGGGTGCCGGCGAGGTTGGCCCACAGCGCGGACGCGCAGTGCGCGTCGACCTCGGGTGGTGGGGCGATCGTTACGAGCCTTGCGCCCTCACCGTGCCGGCGGTGCCGCCACGCTGCGAGGAGATTGCGGCCGGCCACGTGCGCCACGAGCAAGCCGGCGGCGACGGCGAGCAGCCACGGCCGCTGCCCCACCCACGCGGCGGCCTCGAGCAGCCAGCGGGTGGCGCCGGTGGGCGGCACGACGACGTCGGCGCCTGGGCCGGTCGGATGGGGGGTGAAGGTCAGGATGGCCGCGAGGTATGCGGCGGGTGGGGTCACAGGTCGTCTCCCTCGTCGAGGTCGGCGAGTTCGCTCGGGCGTGTCGTACACAGCTGGTCTTCCGCCTGTGAGGCGATGGCGTCGAAGCTGGTCCGGTTGGTGCCGGAGATCAGCAGGCCGGTGCCGACCCGCGCGGCCAGGAGCAGCCGCCGTTCGCCGGCGGTGAGCCCGAAGGCGTCGCCGATGGCGTCGATGGCTTGCGGGGCCTGCTTGAGCAGGATTTGGGTGGCGGCGTTGGCGACGACGGCCTGGCCGAGGTCGGTGCCGAGCAGGTCGGCGACGTCCTGGGTGATGACGGTCAGGCCGGCGTGGCGTTTGCGGGCGGCCTTGGACATGCGGAACAGGAACCGGGCGCCTTCACCGTCGCGCAGGAGCAGCCACGCCTCGTCCACGACGACGAGCCGCCGCGCGGCCTGCCTGCTGGGTGCGTCGACCTGCCGCCAGATCGCGTCCAGGGCGAGCAGGGTGCCGACGGTGCGCAGCTCGTCGGGCAGGTGCCGCAGCGACCACACCACGAGGTGCCCGTCGGGGCGGATGGTGGTGGGCCCGTCGAACAGGTGCGAGAAGGAACCCTCAACCCACGGCGCGAGGCGGGCGGCGAGCTGGCCGGCGGCGGGGTCGGTGTCGCCGTGCAGGCAGCCGGCGAGGTCACGAAGCAGTGGGGCGGGCCGGTGGTGGGTGGCCGGGTCCGCGGTGATGCCCGCGGCCCGGTAGACGGCCAGGATCGCCCGGTCCAGGGCCGCCCGTTCCGCCGGTGGCGGCTGCTGACCCAGCAGCACGCTGATGAGGGTGTGCAGGAACAGGCCACGGCGGGTGAGCACGTCAGGGCGGGAGTCACCTCCCGGCAGGTCGAGGGGGTTGACCTTCACGCCGGGCATGCCGAGGCGGACCACCGAGCCGCCGACCGCGTCGGCCAACCGCTGGTACTCGTCCTCAGGGTCGATGACGGCGACCTGCACCTGCTGGTAGAGGTTGCGCAGGATCTCCAGCTTCACGAAGTACGACTTGCCGGCACCGGAGCGGGCGAGAACGACGCTGTTGTGGTTCTCCTGCGCCCACCGGTCCCACCACACGATCCCGCTGGAGTCGGGGTTGACGCCGTAGAGCACCCCGCCGTCGGCGGGCGGGTCACCGGGCAGCGGCGCGGGCAGGTCTGCGCTGGCGAGGGGGAACGCGGCGGCAAGAGCGGCGGTGTCCATGGTGCGGCGCATCTGCAGGCTGTCCGTGGCAAGCGGCAGCGTGGTGGTCCACCCGGCCAGGTGCCGCCACGTGGCGGGCTGCACCTCGATCAGGGTGGACGCGGCGGCTGCCTTCACCTGCGCGCACGCCTCGCGGAGCTCGTCCTCGGTGCGGGCGTGCACGGTCAGGTAGAGGCCGACGCGGAACAGCTTCGCCGCACCGCGCGCCAACCGCTGGGCGAGGTCCGCGGCGTCGTCGGCCGCCGCTTCCACGGACGGGTCGGGCAGCTTGCCGCGGCCCGCGTCGGCCCGCCGCGACGATTCGAAGCGGGCCCGCTGATTGCGCAGCCGGGCGGCGGCGACCGGGGCGGGCAGCGGGTCGATGTGCAACGCGAGGTCGAGCCGGCCCGGCCACGACAACAGAGGTTCGAGCCAGGCCGGGCCAACCTCTGCCGGGTAGCCGGTCACCACGAGGGTGGCGGCATAGCCGTCCCCGACACGCAGGAACCGCGGGGTGACCTCGACGGCGGCGGGGGCGACGGCGGCCGCCAGCCCGTCCGGCTGGCAGCCACCGTCGGCAGGCTGGGATCTGTGGCGCAGCTTCATGTCGGTCGGCTCCTTCCGTGCCGGTGACGCCGATGGGGCGTGGGTGAGGTGATGACCGTGTCCGGGGCCGCGAGGCCGCCGGGCCGTGGCGGCCGGTAGGGGTCGGCGGCCGCGGCGAGCGCCGCGGTGACCGCCGGCCCGTCGAGGGCGCGAGTGGTGACGCCGAGACCGGCCAAGGCGCGGACCGTGTCATCGGCGCGCCGTCGAGCCGTGTGCTCGCCACGCTCACCGGCGCTCGTGCCGGTGACGATGAGGACCTGCCGGCGCAGCGGATCCTTGCGCGCTGCGAGGTCGTCGAGGAAGCGGGCGTGGTCGCTGGCCGCGTCCGTCAGCGCCGGGTGCGGCAGCTGCATGGCCGCGTGGGCGAGGCTGCGGGCGGCCGAGTGCAGGTCCACCGGCTGCGCCGACACCACGATCTGCGTGGGAGTCGACAAGCTGTTGAGCCAGCGGCCGAAGGTGTCGACCAGGGCCGCCTGCTCATCGCCGGTGCGCAGCGCGAGGTTGACGTTCGTCGTGGCGACCATCGCCGCTCGCGCGGCGCCGAGTCGGATCTCCCCTCCGTCGTCGATGGCGTCGGCCGGCAGCTTCAGCGGCGCCGGCAGCATCACCCTCGTCGTCGGCGCCTGCACCCAGTCCGGTGTCTTCGACGTCGTGTCAGTTGTCGACAGCGCGCGCGGAGCCCGCGCGTGACGGACCGCGGCGAGCAACCACCCGTCCAATGGCAGGCCATCGCGACGGCCGACAGCGACACCGAAAACCAGACCGCCGCCGACGACGGCGGCGCCGACGAGCACCGGCGCGGGCACGACCTGATGCAGGGCCCGCCAGACGCCGTAGAAGGCGAGGGCGGCGACGGCGAGGATCGCCAGCTGCCGAAACGTCAGCCCGTACAGCACCTTGTCGGGAGCGTCGACGTCAGCGGGCATCCGCACCCGGCCCGCATCGGCGCGGTCGTCGTGGCGGCTCATCGGCCCACCGCCTTCAGCCCACGGCCGAGGCCGGGAACGGCGCGGGTGGCCTGCTGCACGACGATGACCCGCACCGCCGCGCCCAGCATGTTCACCCCGCGGCCGCTGTTGCCCGTGGCCACGTAGCGGCGCATCAGGGACGGCACGCGCAGCGTCGTCCAGAGCATGACCATGACCACGAACAGGTTGATCGCGCCGCCCGGATCCACCGGCAGCCCGAGCACGGGCAGCAGGTGCTCGGGGTCGGTGAGCATCCACTGCCCGGCGTAGAGGGTGAAGCCCTGCACCACGGGCACGGCGAGGACACCGCCGTAGGACCGCCACCACATGCGGGCGACCGGGTCGGTCTGCGGCATCGCATGACACGCCAGCGCCAGCGGCGCGAACGCGGTCAGGACGATGACGACGGCGAAGCGGACGATCACGCTGAACGCGGTGCCCGCGAGGAGCACGGCGATGATCGCCACGCAGATCACGAACAGCAGCACCGCCGTGGTGTCCCGCCCGGCGAGGATGTGCGTCTTGATGGCGCGCAGCGCGCCGTCGCTGTCGCCCTCGGGTGTGGTGAGCGCGCCGGTCAGGGCGTTGGCCAGGTCGATGAGGATGCCGCACCACAGCTGCGAGAAGTGCGCGGCGACGAACCCGACGATCAGCCTTGGGATGAGGTCCTTGGCGGTGTAGCGGGTGGTTTCACTGCCGCCGGCGGTCATGGTGAGCACCCCGGCGGCGACGAAGGCGAGGACGAAGACGGTGTCGACGACGAGCACCGAGCGGCCCGTCAGGGCCTGCACCTGCGGCAGGGCGGTGACCTTCGGGGTGATCAGCAGCGCGCTGCTGATCACCCCGAACAGCGCGTCCAGGCTGGCGAGGATCGCCGCGGCCAGCCAGTCCAGGATCTGGTCGAGTAGCCAGCCCATGTCAGCTCCCGACGATGCCCTGGACGACCTGCAGCAGGACCGGGGCGAGCACGGCCAGGCCGTAGCCGACCAGGGCGTTCTTCAGTGCCCCCTTGGCCCGCTCGACCTGCGCCGGGTCGCCGCCTGCGGTGGCCCAGTAGACGCCTGCCAGGACGAGGAACAGGGTGGCCAGGGCGGCGAGGATGCCGATCAGCCAGGCCCGCAGATTGGCGATGACAACCGGCAGCGAGTTCACCGCCACGATCGCCGGCGAACCAGGATCGGCGTGCGCGGCGGTGGGCGCCGACAACAACACCATCACCAACCCGGTGAAGGCGACGCGGCGGGCGGCATGGGAACGGGTGAGAGCACGAAGACGTGCCGAAATGCGGGACATGACTCTTTCACCTCCGGCCCCGCCGACGTCCGGGGACGCGGCGGGGTGCTAGCGGATGGGCACGGGAGACCGCCGCCGGGCCTGCGGACGGCACGCGCGGCGAACCAGACCGTCCCCGGGAGGAGCCCTTCCTCCCTTGTCGGGTAGCGGGTGTTCGATGAGGTGTCAGCGCACCAAGCACTGCGCGGCACCCGAGGCGGCCGGCGCGGCGGGCGGCCCGACTAGGTGCGGACCCGGCGGCGGGCGGGATCCTCGCCACGCCGTGGGCGACGAGAAGTCCCGCACCCCCAAACCGCCGGTTGTGTGCTCTGGCGAACGCCCCCGGCTCTCACCGCCACTCACAGCGGCACACAGCAACTCCATCTCGCGCCGATTGGGCTCCGCCTCGATGTGACGGCGGATGTCGGCTAGGGGCGATCGACGCGCGACGCTGGTCGAGTCGTGGCGATGTCAGGCCCGGCTGTCAGACACGAAGCACCACTGAAGGCCGCCCAAGTTAGCGACAGGCGCCGCTGACACGGCGCGGCCGACACCTCCTGTGACCATCGCCGGCCGATGTCACCGATGCTTTTGTCCTCCTACCGTCACCGGTGCTTTTGTCCTCCTACCGCTGACATGACCTCAGGTCTCGGTGTCGGCCCGGCCCTGTGACGTCCTGGTGGCACTGACATCGACGCGTCGTGCCAGACCCGGCAACGGTGACAGCGTCGCGGTCGCCCGATGTCACAGGTGCCGGGATGTGAGTCGTTGTGAGCGGCCGTGGGCGGCGGTGAGTGTCACCTCCGCCGGTGGCAACCCCGTCGCGCTCCATCCGGTTGTCGACGGCTCTGCCGGCGGCGGCCGGTGGCATCAGCGCCTGGCCTGTGTCACAGCCCAGCTCAACGGCACTGACAAATCCAAATGCCAACGACATTGGCTCGATGTCACGGGTTGCCTGCCTGGGGCGGTGTCACGAGTGCCGGCGCCGCCCGCAGGGCCGTGGCCTGCGCTGTGAGCGGGTTGTGTGACGGCCGTGGCCCAATCGGTACCGCCGCGCCGCCCGTGACATCGCGGCCTTGCCAAACCGGCGCTCATCTTCGACAGGGGGAGTTGTGACATGAGCGTGCCCGCCGCGACCGACTGGCCAACCTCGCCTCTCGCAGCCGCAGACGCCGCATTCACTGCGCTGACCGGCGAGCCAGCACCCTTGACGCTCGACATAGGCGCCTGCGGGGTGCCCGACGCCGCTGGGTCGGGCGTCATGACACTGCCGGCGCTGCGCGACTGGCTCCTGCGTCACCCTCAGGCATATGCACTACGCGACGGCGTGTGGCGGGAGCTGATCCGCCGTGCCCGCTTGGAGGGGCCGGCGTGGGTGATCGCCGCGGTCGGGATGGCCATGCCCGCCCTGCGTCGCTACGCCGGCCAGTTGTGCGCCGGCTACGACGGCGACCCCGACGACATCGACGCCGAGATCCTCACCGGATTCCTCACCGCCCTGCGCGACCGCGTCGACCTGACCCGCGACGCCCCGTACGCGGCGCTGTGCCGGGCGGCGTGGCGCGCCGGGCACCGGCTGCGCCTGCAGGCCGGCGAGTACACCTCGATCGCCGACGTCGACCACCTGCCCGGCCCCCGCACCCCCAAGGTGCCCTACGGACACCCCGACGTGCTCGTGCGCCGCGCCGTCGGCCTGGGCATCCTCGACCCGGACGACGAACAGCCCTACATCGACGTGCGGCTCGGGCGGCGGGCGATCGAGCCGATCGCCGCCGGACTCGGCATCACCGTCGACGCCCTACGCATGCGTCTGGGCCGCATCGACACCCGCATCGCCGACGCACTGCACAGGGGCCTGCTCACCGGCATCGCCTCCCCGCACGCCGCCGCCACCCTCGCCGCGCAAGCCGAACACCGAGCAGCCACTCGCGCCGGCCGGGCCACCACTAACCGACCGCACCTCGGGTGCGAAGCCGGGGCGGCCGCCTGAGGCGTCCACTGGCACGGCCCTGCCTGCCCGACCCGAAATCGCAACACCCGGCGGCGCCCTCACCCTCTCAGGTGAGGGCGCCGCCGCATGTCCCCACCGCACAGCAGCCGAACCCCACACCCCGCCCCGCCCAGCCGGGTTGAGCGGGCGCACGCCACTGGAGCCAACAGACGGGGCGCTCGCGACCCCCTCACCAGCCCATGGCTATGCCGCCGCTGACCTGCGATGTGAGCGCAACGAACGCCTGACCGTGAGCGCTTGCGAGCCGCTGTGAGAACCGGGGGCGTTCGTCAGAGCACACAACCGCCGGTTTGGGGGTGTCAGCGCACTACCCGCGCGGCGCGGAGCCGACATCCAGATGAGCGAGCACACGCCGCAGCACCACGACCCCGCCCACCCCGTCGACCCGCATGTCGACCCGACCCTCATCGACCTGGTGGCCGGTGACCCGCCGGTCCCGATCACCGTGTGGCGCACCGCCCGCACCGACGCCGACACCGGCCGCGCGATCGGCGCCCGGCTGGCCTACCGGCTCGTGGCCGCCTACAGCCGCCCCGGCGACGCGGTCATCGACCTCACCACCGACCACGCGCTCACCAGCGCCTGCGCCACGGGCGGGCGCCGACACCACCCCGGCTGGTTCACCGACGCGTCCAGCCTGATCATCGGCCCGCCGACCCGCTCCGACCCGCCCGTCCAGTCTGACAACGGCGACCTGCCGGACACGGGCGCCTGGTTCGGTGACGACCTCACCGACGCCGACCTGCCCCCGTCCAGCAACCCGGCTGTCCCTGTACCCGACGGGGCGTCCCTGGCGGAGGCGACCAGCCTGGTCGTGGCCTGCTGGCCCCTCGACACCGCCGACGCGACCAACCGCATCCGACTGGCGTGGCTGTTGACCGCCTGCACGCGGCTGCTGCGCCCCGGCGGCTGCCTGATCCTCGTCGTCACCGCCCCCGCCAGCCCGGCCGCCCCGCAGGACTTCACCCCCGTCGTGCAGGCCGCCGCCGCCGTCGGGCTGGGCTACCTGCAACACATCGTCGCCGTCACCGCCGACACGTGCGGCGACGCGTTCGTCTACCACGTCACCGACGAGGAACTCCTCGCCCTCGCCACCCAGGCCGAGCAGCCGTGGACGGTGGCGCACCTGCAGGTGCACGCAGACCTGCTGGTGTTCACCCAGGCGCCCACCTCCCGGCGGAACCCACGCTCGGAAGGCGGTCGCCGTGGCTGAGCACCTGCCCTTCCCCGCCGACCCGAACCAGCCGGCAAACCCGGCCGAGGACACCCACCACGGCCAGCACCGCCACTACGAGGGCCGCCACCGCGACACCGGCGGACGCCACCGCGCGCCCGGCGGACCGGAGAGCCTGTCGGTGTGGGCGACCGCCCAACGGACCGGGCCAGTGCAGCGCCGCGGCCGCTACGTGCCCGAGTCCGTCAAACACCCCGCCCGGATGCTGCCCGCTATCGCCGCGCACGCCATCGCCGCCTACACCCAGCCCGGCGACCTCGTTCTCGACCCGATGTGCGGGATCGGCACCACCCTGGTCGAAGCGATCCACGCGGGCCGCGACGCGATCGGGGTGGAGTACGAGCCACGCTGGTCGAACATCGCCGACGCCAACATCACCCACGCCCAGCAACAGGGCGCCGGCGGCCGCGCCTCCGTGGTCCGCGGCGACGCCACCCGCCTGCGATCGCTGCTGCCCGCCGCACTCACCGGGCAGGTCGCCCTGGTCGTCACCTCACCGCCGTACGGGCCCACCGTTCACGGCCTCGTCCGACCCGGCGCCGATGGGGTGGCGAAGTTCGACAACGCCTACAACGACGGCACCGACAAGGGGAACCTCGCCTACCGGGACCTCACCGGCCTCACTGATGGGTTCGAGCAGATCCTGTCCGGCTGCGCGGTGCTGCTGCGCCCCGGCGGCACCGTGGTGGTCACCGCCCGTCCGTGGCGCAAGAACGGCCAGCTCGTCGACCTGCCCAGCGCGGTCATCGCCGCCGGTGTCCGCGCGGGCCTCATCCCGACCGAGCGGTGCGTCGCGCTCCTCGCCGCGGTCCGCGACGGGCGGCTCGTCGCCCGGCCGTCGTTCTTCCAACTTCAAGCCGTGCGCAAGGCCCGCACCGGCGGCACCCCGCTGCACCTGATCACCCACGAGGACGTGCTGATCTTCCGCCGGCCGGAACTACCCGCGGAGGTCGCCGATGACTGACGACCCCCGCTGGGCGCCAAGGCCCGGACCGGTGTGCGGGAGGTGGCGTGAGTGACCACGTTCCCGGGCCGCGGATCGGATCGCTGTGCACCGGATACGGCGGCCTCGACCTGGCCGTCGAGCTGGTGCTCGGCGGCCAGCTCACCTGGTACGCCGAAACCGACCGCCACGCCCGCACCGTCCTCACCCACCACTGGCCGCACGTGCCCAACCTCGGCGACATCCGCACCATCGACTGGACCCACGTGCCACCCGTCGACGTCCTCACCGCCGGCTTCCCCTGCCAGGACATCTCCAACGCCGGCAAACGCGCCGGCATCACCGGACCCCACTCCAGCCTCTGGCACCACATCACCACGACCCTTCGCGTCCTTCGACCCCCACTCGTGTTCGTGGAAAACGTGGCCGCGCTGCGCCGACGCGGACTCGACGTCGTCCACGCCGACCTGGCCACGCTCGGGTACGACACGAGCTGGCTATGCCTACGCGCATCCGACATCGGCGCCGCCCACCGACGCGACCGGCTGTTCCTGCTCGCCACCACCAGAGGCGGGGGAGAGCATGCGGACACTTCCCACACCCTGCGCCCGTGACGGCAAAGGGCCGGGCCACCAGTACGGACTGCCAGACGTCATCGAGCCCCACGGCAACCGCCACGACCTTTTACCGACCCCACGGGCGAGCGACACCGGCACGCCCGGCCGCCACGCCGGTAACGGATTCCGGCCGCCGCTGTCACAGGTGCTCCTGCCCACTCCGCGGGCCACCGATGGACAGAAAGGCTGCCCCGGACAACGGGGATCCCACGGAGACCTCACCCTGCCATCTGCCGCCGTGCGACTGCCGACACCACGGGCCTCCGACGCCCGTGGCCCTGGCCACCACGGCCACGGCGGCCCGGACCTGCGAACCACGCTCGCTGAGCTCACCACCGGCAACCTCGGAACGCTCGACGAGACCACCTGGGGGATCTACGCCCCCGCTATCGCCCGCTGGGAACTGCTGACCGGGCGGCCCGTTCCGGCCCCCACCCAACCCGGCCGCTACGGCAAGACGGTTCTGGCGCCCCCGTTCGTGGAGTGGCTCATGGGGCTACCCGCGCACTGGGTCACCGATCCCTCGTTCGGCCTTCCCCGCACCGCCGCGCTTCGCGTCCTCGGCAACGGTGTCGTCCCCGCCCAGGCAGCGGCAGCGCTTCGCCTCCTGCTGTGCCGCTACCACTGATCCCTGCCATACCGCCGGTGGCTCTTCGCGGGCAGGCCAGCTCGGCTGCCCGCGAAGAGCCACCTCTCGTTCTTCTGGCCTGCTCCCTGCCACTGCGACACCGGAGAAGCTCTGATGCCATCCACCCCGAACCGATCTCGACATCGGCCACCCCCACCAGCACCCCCGCCCGCCCACCGAACCGGTCACAGCGACGACCAGGAACCCCGCCTCTACACCCCCGCCGAGGCAGCGGCACTGCTACGCGTCCCGGAATCCTGGCTGCGCCGCCGCGCCGGTCGTCGCCAGATCCCCCGCACCTTCCTCGGCAAGCACCTGCGGTTCTCCGCCGCCGACCTCGCCGCGATCATCGCCGCCGCCGCCGAACCGGCCACCCGACGGCGGCGGCGCGCCGGCCGCCCCCACCCTCCACCACCGACTTGCCCCGACCCCGAAGTCACGCGTCAATCAGCGCCCGACCAGACACAAACCGATCGGAGTACCTGATGGCCTGGGTGGAAAAGCGTGGCGCCAAATTCCGCGTCCGCCTCCGCATGCCCGATGGCACCGTCACCACCGACTCCCTCCACGAGCGCCGCGCCGACGCCGACCTGCGCGCCAAGGAAGTCGACGTGGAACTCGCCCGCGACACCTTCATCGACCCCCGCGGCGGGCGGATCCCCCTCGCCGACTGGGTACCGATCTGGGAATCAACACACCAGGCATCCCCGGCCACCTGGGCCGCTTACCGAAGCCACCTACGACTGCACATCCTGCCCGCCCTCGGTCAGCTACCCCTAGTCGACATCCGCCGCCAGCACGTCAAGACCCTCGCCGTCGCCCTCGGCGAGCGCCTGTCACCCCGATCGGTCGCCGACGTGATCATGGTGCTGTCGATGATCCTGCAAGAGGCTGTGGAAGACCGCAGGCTCCCCTTCAACCCCTGCCGAGGAATCCGCATCCCCAAGGGCATCCGCGCCGAACGGCCCCACGCCACCGCCGCGCAGGTGGCTGCCATCGTCGCCTGCCAAGCCCGCCCCTCGGACGGGCTGATGATCCTCACCGCCGCCTACACCGGCATGCGATGGGGAGAACTCGCCGGCCTCGCCCGCGACAACCTCGACCTCGCCACCGGCACCATCTACGTCCACCCCGAGGTCGGAGCGCTGCACGAGGTCGAGGGAAAGCTGTTCCTCGGCCCGCCCAAGACCAACGACTCCGTCCGCCACATCCGGCTACCGCGCTTCCTGACGAACCTCCTCGCCACCCACCTCGCCGAGCACCCGCATCACATCGTGTTCTCCGGCGCCCGCGGCTACCACCAGCGCCGCTCCAACTTCAACCGCCGCGCCTGGACCCCCGCCGTCGCCGGCGATCCGAAACGGGGCATCCCACCGATCCTGCCCGGCATGCACTTCCACGACCTGCGGCACACCCACAAGACATGGCTCATCGAAGACAACATCTCTGAGATCGCCCAAGCCCGCCGGCTCGGACACCGCCTCGGCGGAGTTCGCGGCATCTACAGCCACGTCACCGACGCGATGCAAATTCAACTCGTCGATGCGCTGCAGCGACGCTGGGAAACCACCCAGCCTGGCGGCCCGAAAGCTCTGCTGCGGCGGCTGCACCACGCCGCTTGATCGACGTAGATCGGCGCTCGTGTCCTGGCGCCAGCGAGCCAAGGGTGTGGATGACGGGCCGGCTAGCTCGGTGCCTGCAGTGATCGAACCGGGCTGCGGCCTAAGGTCGGTCAGTATGCAGCCAGGCGACGACGCGACGATGACGATCGGTGAAATTGCCGGCAGGTTCGGGCTGGCCACCCACGTGTTGCGGCACTGGGAGTCGATGGGGCTGCTGACGCCGGCTCGGGTCGTGGCGGGGCGCCGCCGCTACCGCTCCGCAGACCTGTACCGGGTCGCGACGATCCTGCGCGCGAAAGAGGCCGGACTGTCGCTGGAACAGATCCGTGAGCTGCTGACCTCCGCCGTGCCGACGCGGCGGCGGGAGATCCTGCTCCGTCACCGAGCGGACCTCGTCGCACGCATCGACGCGCTGCAGGACTCGCTGCGGTTCATCGACGGCGGCCTGGAGTGCGAGCACGACGACTTCACCGCGTGCCCGCACTACCAGGCCATGGTGCGCGCGCGAATCGGGCCGCACGCCACACCTCACATCCCCGCATGACCTGCCGGCCTTGTCGCGATGGCCAGCCAACGATCCGGATCCGTCGAAGCCGGCCGCGTCCTCCATCGGTCCGCTGACATCCCGACGTGAGGACCTCTCGGCACCGGCTCGATGGGTACGTCAGACCGAGCGATCAGGGGCGGCCGGCTGAGGCGACGAACATCGGTATGGCCACGAACAGCCGCCCCGTACTCGCCCGGGACCGCTGGTCCTGCACCCAGTCAACACTCTGCTCCGCGATGACGCTGCCCGCGGTGACCGCCTTGGCGGCGAAGGCCTCCAGCATCGGCAGGAATCCGGGTTCGGTGAAGATGCCGGTGTGCGCTTCGACGGCGACGTCCTGGAATCCGGCGTCCAGGAGCAGGTTCCGGTAGGACCGGGCGACCTGGGGGCTCGGGAGGGAGTCGGCCTGGCTGCGCAGGATCGCCCGGGTGAGGTCCGGGTGGGACGAATCGATCATCAGCGCGTCCCAGTCCTGTCCGACCAGCACGATCCGTCCGCCCGGGGTCAGCACCCGGTGTGCCTCCGCCAGCGCTGCAGCCGGGTCCGGCAGCACGTGCAGGACTTTGTCCGCCCGGTATCCCGACACCGCCTGGTCCGGGAGCGGGAGAGACTCGGCGCTGCCCATCCGAAACTCTGCCCCCGGCCAGCGGCGGCGGGCCGTGGCGATCATCAGCTCGTCCGGGTCGACACCGATCGCGGCGGCGCCGCGCTGGTTCAGTTCGGCCACCGCGCGTCCCGTTCCGCAACCCACGTCAACGACGGAGGCGCCGGGGGAGAGGTCCAGCAGTTCGTAGCTGCGGTGCCGTAGCCGCACCACACCCGCCTCGGTCTCCGCGGCGTCGAGTCGGGCGATCAGCCCGGCAGTGGCATCCATCGTGTCTTCGCTCATGACGCCACCCTCCGACTTCAGGTCCACCTGAAGTCAAGAGGCCGTCCCACCAGCGGATGACCCCTCGCCGGAAGGCACGGGTGGGTGTGGGGATGGGTCGTAGCGTGCGGGGGTGGACAGCGTGCACCTGCCCCGCCGACTGCTGCTCGCCGGAATCGGCTCAGCCGCGGTGGCGACCGTGGCCGGCTGCGAATCGCAGGGCGCCACGTCGGCACGGCCCACCCCCACGCGATCATCTCGTGCGCCGCGCGGCGGCGAAGCTGCGCTGCGGCGAAAGATCGCCAGTCTGCTCGTGGTCGGCTTCCGCGGTGACCAAGTGAGCGACCGCGACTGGATCGTGAAGGCGGTCAGGGGCGGCTTAGGCGGGGTCATCCTCTTTGATCAGGACCTGGAGACCAAATCCGCGCGGAACATCCGGTCGCCTCAGCAGGTTACGCGACTGGTGAAGACCCTTAAAGACGCCTCGCCTGGCCGGCTCATCGTCTCCATCGATCAGGAAGGCGGCCGCACCTCCCGACTCAACCCGAGCAACGGCTTCCCGGCCACCAAATCACAGGCCGAGATCGGCGCGGAGAACTCCCCGGCAGCCACCCGGGACTGGGCGCGGGGACTGGTCGCCAGTCTGACGCGGATCGGCGTCAACCTGAACTACGCCCCGGTCGTCGACCTGAACATCAATCCCGACAGCCGAGCGATCGGCAAGCTCGGACGCAGCTTCTCCGCCGACCCGGACGTGGTGGTCAGCAACGCCACCGAGGAGATCCAGGCCCACCGCGCGGCTGGCGTGAAAACCGTGCTGAAGCACTTTCCCGGATCGGGTAGCGCCGCCGGAAACACCGACTTCGAGGTCGTCGACGTCAGCGACACCTGGCAGGAACGGGAACTCGAACCGTTCCAGCGGCTCATCCGGGCCGGCCTCGCCGACGCGGTCATGGCCGCCCACCTGCTCAACAAGCAGCTGGACCCGGCCTATCCGGCGTCGCTGTCGAGCGCGACCGTGACCGACCTGCTGCGCGGCCGGCTCGGCTGGCACGGGCCGGTGGTCAGCGACGACATGCAGGCCGTCGCGATCACCGACCGGTACGGCGCCGCCGAGGCGGTCGCCCTGGCGTTGCAGGCCGGCCTCGACCTGCTCGTCTTCGCCAACCAGCAGGTGTACAACCCGAGGGTCGTCGAGGAGACGGTCGACACGATTATGAATTTGGTCCGGACCGGGCGCGTCAGCGAGAACCGTATTGACCAGTCCGTCGCGCGAGTGGATTCGCTGCGCCCGAAGCGCTGACCCGACATGCTCGTGCCGCTGCGACACGTGGACGGGTTCGCGGCACAACAGGCGTCGACTACTACCACGTGATAGTAGAAGTGGGTGAGGGCCGCCTGGATCGGCCGATGCCGAAGCGGCGTTGGACGTGCGGTCCTGACGGTTCCTCTGCGCAGGGCAGCCCGGTGCCGGCAGAGGATCTCGCACAGTGCCTCACAGTGAAGGCGAAGGGAGGACCGCGGGGCGCAGGCCTGGGTGGCCGCGGGCTCGGCCAGCTTTCGGAATCGGCGGCGCGGATGGGGGCGGAATGTACGCAGGGGCAGTGAGCATGGCGTTGGTCGCCGCGCTCATCGTCGCCGGCCTGTATCTGGCCCACCGGGCTCTGGCGATCGCTTCCTCACCGCTGCAGAGCCTGCCGTTCCAGTCCGGGTGGCAGCCCGAGGAGCACGCACTGTCGCGCTACCACGTCCGGTGGTACCTCGCCACACTGCTCTTCCTCGCCTTCGACGTGGAAATGCTGTTCATGTATCCGTGGTCAGTGGTCGTCGCCCGACTCGGGACAACCGCGATCGTGGAGATGTTCGTCTTCCTCGGCGGAGTCTTCGTGGCCGTGCTCTGGGCGTGGCGGGAAGGCGCGCTGCGGTGGGTCTGAGCGAGGCATTGAGTCGGCTCGCCGTCCGGCACGCGCATGTGCTCGTAGCCGAGGTGCCAGGGCACTGGGTGACCCGGGCCGCGGTCGAGCGGCACGTCCTGGCCCGGGGCTGGCGGCTGGCCCTGTCCCCGGCGGACGCCGACATCCTGGCCGTCTGCGGCCCCCCGCACCCGCACCTGGCGGAGCCGTTGCATCGGCTGTGGGAGGAGATGCCGGGCCCACGCGCTCGCATCGAGGTCGAATCCCCGCAGGCGGTCCAGCCCGCTCTCGCCGCAGCAGAGGAAGAGCTGCTTGACCTCAACCGGCAGCGGGCCGACAGCCACGGCCGGTCATCCGACCAGGCTGCGACCGGCGACGCCCATCCGGGGGCCCAGCACGCCCACGCACAGCACGCTCCACACGACCCCGCCGAACACGATGTCGCCCACCCTGCCCCTGAGCCCCGTCGTGGCGACGGAGAGCACGCCGGGGCGACCCATGAGCCGCAGGCCGACCACCGAACGCACGCCGCCGCCTCTGGGGAGATCAACGAAGATTCGCCCCGCGGAGGGCCGACGCACGACGCGCACGGCCACGCCGGCCACTACGAGCCGCCACACGGCAGCGGTGAGCACGCCGATGACGGCGGCCGGGGGCAAAGCGATCACCGCCCCAGAGGGCAGCGCGACCACGACGGGATGTCGACTGGTCGGCAGGCGGGTGATGGTGCGGCGCACTCCGGTCATGAGGACATGCCCTCCGACGGCCATGGCGACATGAACCACTCCGGTCACGCCGCCCATGCCGATTCTGAGCACGCCCACCACGAGGACATGGGGCACGCTGCCCACGGCGCGATGATGCACGCGGGCCACGGCGGCATGGACCACGGCGGCATGGGTCACGGCGGCATGGCGCATGGGGGCATGAACATGGCCCCCGGCGGCATCCCGCTCGCCTCAGGCGGTGAGGACCGCGACGGCCTGGAAATGGACCTTCTGCATCTGCGGCTCGGCCCGGTCCTGGCGTACTGGCCGGCGGGCCTCGTCCTGCGATGCACCCTCCAGGGCGACGTCATCGTCGACGCGGAGGCCAGTATGGTCGCCGCCGACGACCCCACTGCCGGCGCGGAGCCGAGGCACGCGTCGGAGGACCTTCGGCGGTCTGCCGCCCGACGCTGCGACAACGCCGCCAGCTTCCTGCGGCTCGCGGGCTGGGATGAGGCCGCCTCCCGCGCCCGGCGCATCCGTGACGCCCTGCTCTTCACCGATGACCTCGACGGGCCGGCGGGCCAACTCCATCGGCTCCGCCGCATGGTCGGCCGGTCGTGGTGGTTGCGATGGTCGCTGCGCCGTGTCGGGCCGCTGGATACGCACGATCTCGCCCGCCGCGGTCTACCGGCCACCCTGACGGGCGACGTCCGTGACCGGCTGATCGGCATGCTCGACCGCGCCGCACACACCATCGTCGGCCAGCAGCCCACCGGCCCGTCGCGGGGCGTGCCCGTCGACGCGATCTCTGATCTGGTCCGCGGGTGGGACCTCGCCACCGCCCGCCTCATCGTCGCCAGCCTCGACCTCGATCCGCTCGCCGCCGACCGGGAGGTGAGCCGTGCCTGAACCCGCTGTCACCGTGGTCCCCGCCGGGTGGGCGCTGCCCGCCGCCGGGCTGCTCGGACTCCTGGCGGTCGCCGCCGCCGCGCTCGACGGGTTCCTGACCGCGCGGACAACCGGCACAAGCTCATCCGGGCTGAGCCAGCCCTTCGGTGAGGTGGCCCGGCTGATGCGCCAGCGGCGGCGGACCACGGTCGCGGCGGACAGCCTGCTGTGGCGCATCGGCGGGGCCGGGCTGCTGCTGATGGCGCTGATGATCATCACGGTGGTGCCGCTGGGCCGGTGGACGCTGTTCGACCTCGACGTCGGGGTGATCTGGTTCAACGCCATGGACGTGCTGGCGTGGGCGTTCGTGTGGCTGACCGGCTGGGGCGCCAACTCGGCGCACTCCCTGGTCGGCGGGTACCGGTTCCTCGCCCACGGGCTGGCCTACGAGCTACCCCTGATGTTCGCGCTCGTGGCGCCCGCGGTCGGCGCGTCGAGCCTGAACGTCGGGACGATAGCCGCCGCCCAGCAGGGCCTCTGGTTCGTCATCTGGATGCCGGTGGCCTTCCTCGTCTTCTGCATGGGCGTCCTCGCGATCGCCGTCTGGGGACCGTTCTCCCCGGCACTCGGCACCGACGTGGCCGGCGGCGTGACCGCCGAGCTGTCCGGCGTCGACCGGCTGCTGTTCCAGGGCGGCCGGTACGCGCTGCTCGCCGCCGGGGCCGCGTTCGCGGTGCCGATGTTCCTCGGCGGCGGCGCCGGCCCGCTGCTGCCCGCCTGGGCGTGGCTGCTGGTCAAGACCCTCGCCCTGCTGGCCGTGTTCGTGTGGCTGCGCCGCCGCCTGCCGGCGGCGCGGCCGGACAAGTTCATGGAGGCCGGGTGGATAGTGCTGCTTCCCGCGGTGCTGCTGCAGGACCTGATCGTCGCGGTGATCGCCGCAGGCAGGAGCTGACATGATCACCCACGTCGCGTTCTGGGCCCTGGCCGTCGTCGCCGTGCTGGCCGGCGCCGCCGTGTTCATCGTCGACTCGATGGCCCGGGCCAGCTACGCCCTCGCCGTGTCGTTCATCGCCGTCGGCCTGCAGGTGCTGCTGATGCAGCAGAACTACGTCGGCGTGGTGACGATCCTGATGATGGTCATGGAGATGGCCGTCATGGCCGTCTACATGGTCATGTTCATGGGCATGAACCCGGCGCTGATGCCGATGAGCATGGTCCACGACAACCGCCACGCCCTGGCGGTGTCCATCGGTGTGTTCGTGCTCCTCGCCGCCGGGGTGCTGCTCGTGCCGTGGCCCACGCGACGCGGCACCCCGCCCTTCGACGTCACGCAGGCGTTGGGGGAGGAGCTGATGGGACCGAAGATGCTGGCCATGGCCGGCGTGGGGGCGGTCATGGCCGCCACCATCGTCGCCGGCGTCGTGCTGGCCGCCCACCGGACCCGCTACGACCGGTTCGGCGACGACCTGCGCCGGCGACCGGCCGACGACCCGCAGCCGGGAGGTGTCGGCCGATGACCCTGCAGACCGTGCTGCTCGTGGCGGCGGCGCTGTTCAGCGTCGGCCTCTACGGCGCGCTGTCCCAGCAGGTGGTGGTCATGGTGATGATGGGCCTGGAGCTGATGCTCAACGGCCTCATCCTGGCCGCCGCCGGCTTCTGGTGGTTCCTCGCCCCGGACCCGTCCGGGCAGGTCCTGTTGCTGATCATCATCGTCGCGATGACCGTCGAGATGGCGATGGGCTTCGCCGTGGCCACCCACCTGCACCGCATACGGCGTACCGACATGACCGACATGGCCGCGGACCTGTCCCGATGAGCCACCTCGCGCAGGCCGCCCTGTGGTCCCTGGTTGCCCTGCCCACGGCGGCGGGGACCCTGCTGGCCACGACCCGGCGGGCGGAACGGGCGGCCGCGCCGGTCTCGCTCACCGTCGCGGCGGCCTCCGTGGTCCTGGCGGTGGTGGTCGCGGTGGCCCGGCCCGCCGTGGCGGTGCCGTTCATGGCCGGCGTCGACTTCGCGCTCACCGTCGACGGGCTCACCGCGCTGCTGGTGCCCATGCTCGCCGTGGTGACCCTGCTGGTGCTGGCCGCCGCAGCAGGGGAGATCCGCCGCTCGCAGGCACGCTTCCACGGCCTGATGCTGCTGTTCGCCGCCTCCGCCGCGCTCACCGTCACCGCGGCGACCCTGCCCACGTTGCTGTTCGCGTGGGAGATCATGGGCGCCGCCTCGTACGCGCTGATCGGGTTCTGGTGGCGTGACGAGGACCGCGTGTCCGCCGGCCTGACCGCGTTCGTCACCACCCGCTCGGCCGATGTGGGCCTGTACGTCGCCGCAGGAGCCGCCCTGGCCGGCGGCGCGGGCATGGCCCTGGCCGACCTACCCCACAGCAGCCCCGGTTGGCGGCACGTCATCGCCGCCGGGATCCTCGCCGCCGCGCTCGGCAAGGCCGCGCAACTGCCACTGTCGTTCTGGCTGTCCCGGGCGATGGCCGGCCCGAGCCCGGTCAGCGCGCTCCTGCACTCCGCGGCGATGGTGGCCATGGGCGGCTACCTGCTGCTGCGGGTACAGCCCCTGCTCGCCGCCACCGGCTGGGCCGCCCCGGTGACCATGTGGGCCGGCGGCCTCACGGCGCTGCTGCTCGGCGCGGTGGCCGTCGCCCAGCGGGACATCAAGCAGCTCCTCGCGGCCTCCACCGCCGCCCAGCTCGGGTTCGTGGTGATGGCCGCCGGCGCCGGCACCGTCGCCGGCGGGGCCGCGCACCTGATCGCGCACGCCGCCACGAAGGCGCTGCTGTTCCTGGCGGCAGGGGCGTGGCTGACCGCGCTGGGCACCACGAAGCTCGCCGACCTGCGCGGGGTCGTCGGTCGGTGGCGGCTGGTCGGCTGGTCCGCCACCGCCGGGGCGCTGGCACTGGCCGGCATCGCGCCGCTGTCGCTGTGGGCGACCAAGGACGCCGTCCTCGCCCAGGTCCGAGAACAGTCGCCGTGGCTGTACGGGGTCGGCCTGGCCGCGTCGGCGCTGTCGGCGGCGTACGCGGGCAAGCTGCTCGTCGTCATCTGGCGCCGTCCGCCCGCCGGCCGACGCGGCGCCGTCGACCGCGACCAGGTGGAAGTCGGGCAGGTGAGCGGGCTGCAGCAGGCGCCGCTGGTGATCCTCGCGGTGGGCGCCGCCTATGCCGGTCTACTGGCCCTGCCACCGCTGGGCGCCATGGTCGCCCGGGCCGTCGGGCAGCCCGGCGCGTTCCACGTCTCCCCGGTCGAGCTGGCGGTTCCGGCCGTGCTCGCCCTGGCCGTCCTGCTGCTCGTCGTCCGCCGGCCGGCCCCCGAGCCGCGGTGGGCGCTGCGGTGGCTGGGGATCGAAGCCGCCATCGGGGTGCTGATCGTCCGCCCGACCCTGCGCTGCGCCGCAGCACTTGCCCGCTTCGACGACCAGATCCTCGACCGCGGCGTCGAATCCGTCTCAGCCGGGGCGCTGCGCCTGGCCGCACGGGCCGGCCGTGCCGACGACCGGTGGCTCGACCGCGCCGTGGAACGGGCCGCGGCCGGAACTCGCCGACTGGGACAGCTTGCCCGCCGGCCGCAGACCGGTCAGCTGCACCAGTACTACCTGCAGGCCGTCGTCGCGCTCCTCGTCGCCGTCGTCGTCCTCGTCGTGTGGGGATGAGGCCTGTGCTCAGCCTGATCGTCTTCCTGCCGCTGATCGCCGCCGTCGCGCTGGCCGCCCTGCCACGTCTCGGCGACACCGCGGCGCGCTGGATGTGGGTCGCCGTGGCGGCCGTCGACCTGGCGCTCACCGCCGTCGTGTGGACGCGCTACGACACCCCGCCGCCCGGCGAGCTGGCCTTCGCCGAGCGGGCGGCTTGGATTCCCGGCGTGAACAGCAGCTACCACATCGGCGTGGACGGGTTCTCGCTGCCGCTGGTGGCGATGACCGCCGTGATTTTCCTGGCCTGCGCGGTGTACGCGCTGCGCGAGCGGCACCGTCCCCGCGCTCAGGCCGCACTGTTCCTGTTCCTGCAGAGCGTCAGCCTCGGCCTGTTCGTCGCCGCCGACCTGATCCTGTTCTTCGTCTTCTTCGACCTGTCCATCGTCGGCATGTACTTCGTCATCGCCGGCTGGGGCCACGGCAACCGCGCACACTCAGCCCTGAAGTTCTTCCTCTACACCTTCCTCGGCTCCCTCGCGCTGCTCGTCGGCTTCATCGGCCTGTACGTCGCCGCCACCCCGCACACCTTCGACATCCCGGAACTCACCGCCACACCACCGCTACAAGGCCGGCCGGTCGCCGGCGCACTGGTGCTCGCGGCGATCCTGCTCGGCCTGGCGGTGAAGACGCCGACCGTGCCCTTCCACACCTGGCTCCCGCCCGCACACACCGACGCGCCGGCCGTCGGCTCGGCGGTCCTCGCCGGGGTGCTGCTGAAGATGGGCACCTACGGCTTCGTCCGCATCGCCATGCCGATGCTCCCGCAGGCGTGGCGAGCCTGGGCGTGGGTGGTCATCGTCGTCGGCGTCGTGTCGGTGATCTACGGGGCGCTCGTGGCGCTGGCCCAGTCCAACGTCAAACGCATGATCGCCTACACGTCGGTCAACCACATGGGCTACATCATCCTCGCCGTCGGCGTCGCCGGCCTGGTCGCCGCCGACACCACCCAGGCCCGCAGCGTCGCGGTCGCCGGCGCGGTAACGCAGATGGTCAGCCACGGCCTGATCACCGGAGCCCTGTTCCTGCTCGCCGGCGTCCTGCAAGACCGCGCCGGCACCTACGACATGTGCGACTTCGGCGGGCTCGCCGCACCCGCGCCAACCTTCGCCGCGCTGTTCGCCGTAGGAGCCTTCGCCTCCCTCGGCCTGCCCGCCTTCTCCGGCTTCATCGCCGAGTTCCAGATCTTCACCGGCAGCATCGCCGCCGCCCCGGTCACCGCCGTCGCGGTGCTCGGCATCCTGATCACCGCGGCGCTGTTCCTCCGCGCACTGCAACGCGTCTTCACCGGCGACACCACCGGCAGCTCGGTCGGATTCACCGACGTACGCGCCCGCGAACTGTGGTCAGCCGGGCCGCTGCTGCTGCTGTCCCTGCTGATCGGAGTTCTGCCGCGCCCGCTGCTGGAGGTCATCGAACCCACCGCACACGCCGTCGTCAGCCTCCTCGGACGGTGACCCGTGGAGACGGAGATGATGCGGCCGCTGCTGCTCCTGCCCGAGATGCTGCTCGCCGGCGGCGCGCTCGCCGCCCTGATCGGCGGTTCCTTCGTCCCCCGCCACCGGCAGTGGATCATCCGAATCTTCACCGCCCTCGTGCTCGTCACCACCATCGTCACGGCCGCGATCCAGCTCCGCAGCCCGGCGACAAGCGCCTTCGACGACTCGTTCGCCGTCGACACGGCCACCGGCATCGCCCGCATCCTCGCGGCCTCCGGCACCCTGCTCATCCTGGCGATCGCCACCGACGAGATCTCCGCCAGCGCGCGGGAGAGCGAGACCTATGCCCTGCTGCTGTTCTCCACCGCCGGCACCGTCCTGCTGGCCGGCGCGAACGACCTGCTCGCCCTCGCCGTCGGGTTCCTGCTCGCCAGCATCCCGCTGTACGCGCTGATCGGCCTCGCGCACACCCGCGCAGGGGCCGAGGCCGCCATGAAGACGTACCTGATGGGAGCGCTGTTCGGCATTCTGCTCCTGCTCGGGGTGACCATCCTGTCCGGACTCACCGGCGCTACCGGCTACGCCGAACTCGCCGACCGGCTCGCCGACACGCCGCAGGCGGCGGTGACCGTCGCGGCGGTCGCCGTCATCGCTGGTCTGATGTTCAAAGCCGGCGGGGTGCCCGCCCACTTCTGGGTCCCCGACGCGGCCCAGGCCACCACGGCCACGGCCGCGACCTTCCTCACCACCGTGCCCAAGATCGGTGCGCTGCTCGCGGTCTACCGGCTGGCCACCGTGCTTCCCCCGTCGTCGTGGCCGCTGCTGGTGGCGGCGCTCGCGGCGGCGAGCATGACGTTGGGCAACCTCGCCGCGTACTGGCAGTCCGACCCCCGGCGACTCCTCGGCTGGTCGACGGTCAGCCAGGTCGGTTTCCTGCTCGTGCCGGTCGTGGCGGTCGGCCGCAGCGACCTGGCCCTGCCGTCGCTGCTGGTGTATCTCACCGGCTACACCGCGACGAACATCGCCGCGTTCGCGGTCAGCGCCGCCCTGCCCGAGCACCGCGACCTCGCCGACTACCGCGGTCTGGCCGCACAGCGGCCATGGCTCGCCGCGGCCCTGCTGGTCGCGCTGCTCGGCCTGGTCGGCACCCCACCGACCACGGTGTTCATCGGCAAACTCACCACCGCGACCGCCGCCTGGGACGGGGGATACGCCTGGCTCGCCGTCGTCGTGTTCGCCAACAGCGTGCTCAGCCTCTTCTACTACCTGCGCTGGATCACGCCCACATACCGCCACGCCGGCGACACGTCTGCGGTGGAGTCGCGGCTGAGCGGTCGCCGGTGGTCAGCGCGGCTGGCGGTGTCCGCCGCCGCGCTCAGCCTCGTCGCGGGTCTCGCCGCCGGGCCACTTTGGCACGTGGTCAGCCGGTAGCACGAACAGTCACGCTACGTAGTTCAGCGGGCTCGCTCTCCATCTTCTGCAGTGCGTCGGTTGACCTGTCACGACAGCCCTCTTCTACTATCCGGTGATAGTAGGGAAGGATGCGGGAGGCGCTCGCCGCGGCGGGCGCCACAACGTCCGCCCTGCTCCACGTCACGGTAGAAGGAGTTCGCGCTGGTGGCATCCATGCCCGTCCACCATCAGGTCCCATGTCGCTCACCCGCACCTTCGGCGAGTGGGCGTCGGGTGATACATCGTCTACTCAGCGTCATCGCGGCCGTCGCGGTCGGCGCCGGGTTGCTGGCAGCCCCCGCGCACGCGGCACCGTCGGCGGACGAGATCGAGGCGCAGATCGACAAGAAGTGGGAGCAGCTCGAGCCCACCATCGAGGGCTACAACAAGGTCCGGGCCCAGCTGAAGGCCAATCAGAAGAAGTCGGCGGACCTTGAGAAGAAGATGGCGCCGCTCGAGCTGGAGTCCGCGCTGGCGATGAACCGGGTGGGCTCTATCGCCGCCCGGCACTACATGCGGGGCCCCTCGCAGGAGCTCAGCGCCCTGCTGGTGAGCACCAAGCCCGGGACCCTCGCTGAGCAGCTGGTGATCCTCGACCGGCTCGCGGCCCAGCAGCGCCAGGAAATCGCCGGGGTGCTGGCTGTCCGCGACCGGTACATCGCGCAGAAGCGGAAACTGGACGAGCTCATCGCCGCGGAGATCAAGCAGCGCGACGAGCTGGCGGCGAGGAAGAAGCAGATCGACGCTGAGATCAAGAGCCTGACCGCTTCGCTGCCCAAGACGACGGTGAAGGTGACGGGCTGTCCCACCATCTCCGGCGTGCTCAACAGCGCCGCGCAGACGGCGATCAGGGTCGCCTGCCAGCAGGTCGGCGACCCGTATGTCTGGGGAGCCAATGGACCGGATGCCTTCGACTGTTCCGGTCTCACCCAGTACGCCTACAAGGCCGCGGGCATCTCGCTCACCCACTTCACCGGAGCACAGTGGAACGAGGGACGGCCGGTCTCGCGGGCCGACGCCCGCCCCGGCGACCTGATCTTCTTCTACAGCGACCTGCACCACATGGGGCTCTACCTCGGTAACGACCTGATGGTGCACGCGCCGCGGGCCGGCAAGCCGGTCAACGTTCTCAGCATCAACTACATGCCCGTCGCCGGCTTCCGCCGGGTCACCTGACGGCCGCTGGGTTACGGAGGCTCCCGCCAACGAGGTGCGGGAGCCTCCGCCCTGTCGATCCGAAGCAGCCAGTGGCCGTGTCCTAGCCACCATGTCGACCCTTCGGACAGCTGGCGCTTTTGACTGCCGCGGTCGCGCTTCCCAATCGGCTCTCGCCGGAATGCCTCCGATCGCTCTGGGTATGGCACGGCTGAGGCCAATATGACGGCAGAGGAGCGGACCATGACGACGGCGTCCATGCCGATGCTCGACACCTACCCAAAGTCGATCAACCTGGACCGGGCCAAGCTTGCCGCCACCATCGACGCTCTACGCTCCTGCGCGCAAGCGTGCACGGCCTGTGCCGACGCCTGTCTGAGCGAGGACATGGTGGCCGAGCTGACCAAGTGCATCCGGACGAACCTGGACTGCGCCGACATCTGCGACACGACCGCCCGGGTGCTGTCCCGGCACACCGGATACGACGCGAACGTCACCCGAAGCCTGCTGGAGGCATGCGCGACGGCCTGCAAGAGCTGCGGCGACGAATGCGCCGCCCATGCCGGCATGCATGAGCACTGCCGGGTCTGCGCCGATTCCTGCCGGGCCTGCGAAAAGGCCTGCCGCGACCTGCTCGCTGTCATGACCTGACCCGACCCTGGCTGTCCGGCCCCGAACAGCCGGAGGCTCGCGGATTCCGGACCAGGGAGCCTCCGTCACCCGGGAGGAGAACCGCGCCTACTCCTGATACGCCAGGTTGATCATCATGCCGGTTTCGGCGTGGTAGATGTTGTGGCAGTGGGCCATCCACTGACCCGGGTTTGTCGCGTCGAACTCCACCGCCACCGTCTGCTTCGGCACCACGATCACCGTGTCCTTCCGCACGCCGGTGTCGGCAACCGCGAACGTGTGCCCGTGCACGTGCATGGGGTGGAACATCGTCGTCTGGTTGACGAACTCCAACCGGACCCGCTCGCCCTGGCCGACCACCAACGGATCGATCTTGCCGAAGGTGGCGCCGTTGACCGTCCACCGGTAGGGCATCATCGAGCCACCCAACACCAGCCGGTGCACACGATCGGCCCGGCGGCGCTCCAGCCGAACGGCATCAGCAGCCCTCAGCCCACCGGTGAGCAGCACCCGACGGTCCAACTCCGGGGGACGGACCGCGGCGCTCGGTGTGCTTCCGGCGCCGGTGCGGACCAGGGCCAGGCCCTGGCCGCCCTTGCCCTCCGCGACCGCGACCAGGGGAAAGACGCCGTCGCCCAGGTCCACGGTGACGTCCGCCCGTTCACCCATGCCGAGCACCAGGGCGTCGCACGCGGTGGCGGCGACGGGGAATCCGTCGGTGTGGGTGACGGTGAGGCGGTGGCTGCCGAGGGCGACCCGGAACGCGGTGTCGGAAGCGGCGTTGACGAGGCGGATCCGCACCCGCTGGCGCGGCCGACCGGTGAACGTCACGGGGGCGGCCCCGGCCCTGCCGTTGATCAGATAGTGCGGGTAGTCGACGTCACCGGCACCGCCGAGCAGCGGGGAGACCATGGTTTCCATGCCGCCCATCGACATGCCACTCATGCCGCCATGGTCCATGCCGGCCATGTCCCCGTGGCCGCCCATCGACTGCAGCGACGCCAACACATCGTCGGGCGTGCGGCCGGTGCCGTCGACCCAGTCATCCAGCACCACGATCCACTCCTGGTCGTACCGCCCGGCCTCGTGCGGGTCGTCGACGACGAGCACTCCGTATAGCGCACGGTCGAGCTGCACGCCGGAGTGCGGGTGGTAGAAGTAGGTGCCCGGGTCCGGGACGGTGAACTCGTAGGTGTGCCTCGCGCCTGCCGCGATCGCCGGTTGGGTCACGCCGGGAACGCCATCCATGTCGTTGCGCAGCGCGACCCCGTGCCAGTGCACGCTCGTCTCGGCGGTGAGCCCGTTGGTCACCTCGACCCGGAGCACATCTCCAGCCCGAGCGCGGAGCAACGGCCCGGGCGCGGACTCCTGATATCCCCAGGTCTGCACCTGCCTGCCACCGAGGTCGAGGGTGACCGGTCGGGGGTTCAACGCCACCGACACGATGCGGCCGCTGGCCCGCCGCCGGGCCGCCTCCGTCCGCGCCACCAGGTCGCTGCCCGGCGCCACGAGCCGCGGGTCGAACAACCCGCCCGTCCAGGCGGCGACACCCGCCGCACCCGCGAGACCGACCGTCCCAGCGATGCCCGCCAACAGTCGCCGGCGCGTGAGGGTGGGGGACATGGCCTGCTCCTTCACCTACGAGGAACCCTGCCTGCAGCCTGACCGTCGCCGCCGGCCGGTCACCACCTCCAGCCGCCTTCTTCAGCGAATCTTCATGACCGCTGCCCGTGCCACCCGGCGTAACCACCCCGACGCCCGGGGCAGGATGGATCCCATGGGCGTACGTGTACTGGTGGTCGACGACGAGCGCAGCCTCGCCAAGGTCGTCGCCAGCTATCTGGAACGCGACGGGCACGAGGTCAGCTGCGTCTTCGACGGACGGGCGGCGGTCGACGCCGTCCGGCGCGACCGGCCCGACGTCGTGGTGCTGGACCTCGCCCTGCCCGGTTTGGATGGCATCGAGGTCTGCCGGCAGATCCGGACGTTCACCGACTGCTACGTCGTCATGCTCACCGCCCGCAGCGAGGAGGTCGACAAGCTTGTCGGCCTCGGCGTCGGCGCGGACGACTACCTGACCAAGCCCTTCAGTCCGCGGGAGCTTGTAGCCCGGATCCGCGCCATGCTGCGCCGCCCTCGCGCCGCGCCGGCGCCGTCCCCGGAACAGCACGAACGCACCATCGGTGCCCTGCGTATCGACCCCGCTGGCCGTGAGGCGTGGGTCGACGGCCGCCCCGTGGAGCTGACCCGCACCGAATTCGACCTGCTGGCCGCGTTGTCCGCCCAGCCGGACGTCGCGCTTCGCCGCCGCCAGCTCATCGAGGCGGTGTGGGGCGCCGACTGGGTCGGTGACGAGCACCTCGTCGACGTGCACATCGGCCATCTGCGCCGCAAGCTCGGCGACGACCCCGCCGCCCCCCGATTCATCCGCACCGTGCGCGGCATCGGCTACCGGATGGGGCGGGGATGAGGCGCCAGCTAGGCCTGCCGGGGCGACTGCTCGCCGCCCAAATCGTCGTCGTGCTCGTCGGCGCCGCGACTCTCGGGTTGGTAGCCGCCGCAGTCGGCCCGGCGATATTCCACAGCCATCTGCGGCGGGTCGTTGGTCCGGTGGACCCGGGCACCGCCCATCACGTCGAGGAGGCGTACGCCTCGGCCAGCGCGCTCGCCCTGGCCGTCGCGATCGCCGCGTCGCTGCTGGCCGCCCTCGCCGTCAGCGCCTACCTGGCCCGCCGCCTCGCGCAACCGGTCACCCAGTTGTCCGCTGCCGCCGCGGACGTCAGCCGGGGCGACTACGCGGCACGGGTGAACCCTCCGGGCCTCGGATCCGAGTTCGACACCGTCGCCGCCGCCTTCAACACCATGGCCGCCCGACTCGCCGACGCGGAGACGACCCGCCGGCGGCTCCTGGCCGACCTCGGCCATGAGCTGCGAACTCCGCTGGCCACCATCGAGGCATACGTGGACGCCGCCGAGGACGGGATCACGGTCGAGGGCGAGGACACCTGGGCAGTGCTGCGGGCGCAGACGAACCGGCTGCGGCGCCTGGCCGAGGACGTCGTCGCGGTGTCCCGCGCCGAGGAGCACCAACTCGACCTCCACCGCCGGCCGGTGCCGGCCAGCGAACTCGTCAGCGCCGCTGTCGCCGCCGCCCGACCCCGGTACGCCACCAGAGGCGTCACGCTGCACGAGCAGGTCGCACCGGATGCCGGACTGATCGACGCCGACGCGGAACGGATGGGCCAGGTACTGGGCAACCTCCTCGACAACGCCTTACGCCACACCCCGCCCGCCGGCCGCGTGAGTGTGCGCGCGACCCGGGACAACGACGGTGTGCACGTCAGCATCGCGGACACGGGCGGCGGTATCGACGCACGGCACCTGCCACACATCTTCGAGCGCTTCTATCGGGCCGACACCGCCAGGGACCGCGACCACGGTGGATCGGGGATCGGCCTGGCCGTCGCCCGCGCGATCGTCATCCAGCACGGCGGCCGGATCACCGCCGCCAGCGAAGGCCCCGGCAAGGGCGCGACGTTCACCGTCACACTGCCCGCCAAGGGACCGCTCGCTGTCAGCTGACGACAGGACGGTCCTGGCCAGGTGGGGGAGCGCTGGGCTAGCGCAACCCGTCCAACCTGCGGTGGTACTCCTCTGCATCCAACTCGCCGCGGGCGTATCGCTCGGCCAGAACGCGCCTGGCCGAATCGTTGCGGTCAGCGGGCCGCCGGGTGTTGGCCACCGCGAGCCACACCGCCGCGACGATGATCACCGCCAGGATGAGCCCGCCGATCATCATGAAGCCCATGGGCCAGACCCAACCGTTGCCATGCATGGGTTCCGTATCCTTCCTTGGACCGCGCCGGCGACGTTCAATGCAGGGCTCGCCGGCATACCCGCCACGGCTACCGGATCACCTCGCCGCCGAGGTCGGCCCGCCCGAGGGTGGCTGCTCGTCGTGACCGGAGTGACTGCCGTGACCACCGTGGCCGCCGTGCATGAACAGCATCATCAGCGGGCAGGCGAGGGCGAGTAGCCCGAATCCCACCGACCGTGCCGGAACGCCGAGAGCCAGCGCGCCCACGATGAGGATCGCCAGCGCGATCGCATAGAGCGGGAGATGCCGTCTCATCACCGGTCTCCTTTCTCGTCACCCCCGACATTCCTCCCGGTCGTCGCTCTGGCACCAGCGCCCTTCGACCCTGCTCCCTGGGCCGAACGTCCTACCCCTGCGGGGTAGCCGTAGCAGGTGCCTTTATGAAGGGGCGAATCCACGCTTGCCCGATACCCCCTAGGGGTATATGTTGATGGCGGAGGTAGACCGATGACACAGCACCACACCGGCCACGCCGTTGCGACCGCGCACGACCACTCGCAGGGTCACGGCCCACAGACCGCGCAGCCACACGAGAAACACCCCGCGGCACCCCACGCCATAGAACACGGCCAACACCACGACCATCACGGGGGTCACGCCGGCCACGGCGGCGGGCACGACAAGCACGCCGGCCACGACCCCGAGCAGTTCCGGCGCAAGTTCTGGCTGAGCCTGGCGCTGACCGTGCCGATCGTCGCCACCAGCCACATGGTCATGGACTGGTTCGGCTACACCCTCGACTTCCCCGGCATGACCTGGGTCGGCCCCATCCTCGGATCCCTGGTGTTCGCCTACGGCGGCTGGCCGTTCCTCGTCGGCGGTCTCCGCGAGATCCGCGATCGGGCGCCCGGCATGATGCTGCTCATCTCCATGGCGATCACCGTCGCCTACGCAGCCTCGCTGGCCACCAGCCTCGGCACGTTCAGCCTCGACTTCTGGTGGGAACTGGCCGCCCTGGTCACCATCATGCTGCTGGGCCACTGGCAGGAGATGAAGGCGATCGGGCAGGCCCAGGGGGCCCTGGCGGCACTCGCCGCGCTGCTGCCCGACGACGCCGAACGCCTCGACGAATCCGGCGCCGCGCACCCGGTGCCGGTGGCCGACCTGCGAGTCGGCGACATCGTGCTGGTCCGCTCCGGCGGCCGGGTCCCCGCCGACGGCCGGATCGTCGACGGCGCCGCCGAACTGGACGAGTCGATGATCACCGGGGAGTCCCGACCGGTGCCGCGCGCCGTCGGGGACCGGGTGGTCGCCGGCACCGTGGCCACCGACTCCGCCCTACGAGTACGCGTCGACGCCATCGGCGAGGACACCGCACTGGCCGGCATCGGCCGCCTCGTCGCCCAAGCGCAGGCATCCGCAGGCCGCGCCCAGGTCCTCGCCGACCGCTTCGCCGCCTGGCTGTTCTACCTGGCCACCGCCGCAGCACTGATCACCTTCGGCACCTGGTGGGCACTCGGCGACGTCAACGAAGCCGTGGTCCGCACCGTGACCGTCCTGGTGATCGCGTGCCCGCACGCCCTCGGGCTGGCCATCCCGCTGGTGATCGCACTCTCGACCGCGGTGTCGGCCAAGGCGGGCCTCCTGGTCAAGGACCGCATGGCGCTCGAGCGCATGCGGGGCGTGGACGCGGTGCTGTTCGACAAGACCGGCACCCTGACCAAGGGCGCCCACACGGTCACCGCCACCGCCGCCACCGCCGGCCGCACCGATGACGAGGTGCTGCGCATCGCCGGCGCCGTCGAGGCAGACAGCGAGCACCCACTCGCCCGGGCACTGGTCAAGGCAGCCCGCGACCATGACCTGACCGCGAAGGCCCGTGACTTCCGCTCGCTGACCGGCCGTGGCGTCCAGGCCGTCGTCGACGGCACGGCGTACGCGGTCGGCGGCCCCGCCCTGCTGCGGGAACTCGACGCCACCGTGCCCGCCGACCTCGAGGCCGCCAGCGGCCGGTGGTCGGCCCGAGGTGCCGCCGTCCTGCACCTCCTGCGACTCCCGGCCGACGGCCGACCCGAGCCGATCGGCGCGTTCGCGCTCGAGGACGAGGTCCGGCCGGAAGCCCGGCAGGCCATCGCCGAGCTGCGCGAACAGGGCGTCAAGAAGATCGTGATGATCACCGGCGACGCCCGGCCCGTCGCCGAGGCGGTCGCCGCCGACCTCGGCTTCCGGCCAGGCGTGGACGAGGTCTTCGCCGAGGTACTGCCCGCGGACAAGGACCAGGCGGTGGCCGAGTTGCAGGCGCGGGGCCTGACGGTCGCGATGGTCGGCGACGGAGTGAACGACGCGCCCGCGCTGGCCCGCGCCGACGTCGGCATCGCGATCGGGGCCGGCACCGATGTGGCGATCGAGTCCGCCGGCGTGGTCCTGGCCTCCTCCGACCCACGCGGAGTCACCGGCGTGATCCGGCTGTCCCGAGCGTCGTACCGGAAGATGGTGCAGAACCTGGCATGGGCGGCCGGCTACAACGTGGTGGCGATCCCGGCCGCCGCCGGCGCCCTGGCCTGGGCGGGCATCGCCCTCAGCCCGGCGGTCGGCGCCGTCCTGATGTCCGCCTCCACCATCGTGGTGGCACTCAACGCCCAACTGCTCCGGCGGGTACGCCTCACTCCCGGACGCAACTGAGCAGGTGAAACCTTGGCCCGGCCGGCACGCAGCCGGCCGGGCCAAGGCCGCCGATACCGGCTCCCGGCGGACGAACTGGCGATGTCCATCCGGGCGCAGACGCCTACGGGCCGGCCCCCTCGGGCTCCGGCGACATCGCCCGAGCGCCGCCCGGCGGCGCCACCGACCAGCGGTAGACCACCGTGACGGCCAGGAACAGCGCCACCAGCCACCCCAGAGCCACGAGCAGAGCGCCGAGTTCGTCGAACCCCCGCGTCAACGCGCCGTCGATCAACACTCGGACGCCGCCGTAACCGGGCAGCGCCTTCGCCCACGTCGGCGGCTGCGCGCGCAGCATCGGGCTCTGACTGATGCCGAGGTCGAGAAATGGCAGCAGAAACGCCACGAAGACGCCACCGACCCGTCCGAAGACCGGGGCGATCAGGGCACCGACCAGGGCGTACGTGAGAGCCACAAGAACGTTCCCACCCGCATACACCGGCCAGCGGACCGCGTCGAAGATCGACGCCGTAGTGGCCAGCGACACCACCGTGGCCAGCAACGCCGCGGCGGCGAGCACCCCGAGCCGACCGGCCAGCAACGCCGCCGGACGCAACCCGGCCAGCGCCGCCCGGCGATCGCCGGCACGGCTGTCCAGCACGGTGAACAGGCCGGCCAACGCCGCCAGCGAGGCAACCGCGATCGGCGCCATCGTCGCCCCGTGCACCTCCGGCATCGGATACATCTGCGCCAGCCGCCGGCCATGCTCGCGCACCGTCACGGAGATCGGCTGGTCCGGGGTGATCGCGTCGGCCAACAGGATGAAGATCACCGGGATCGCGACGTAGAGAGCCCACAGCGCCGGATTGCGGTACCCGTCCCGCCGCCCCGCCCGGGCGGCGCCCGCCAACTGAGCCCACCACCCGCCCGGCCGATGCTGTCGGCGGACCTTCCCACCGCGCCGCGTGCGCCACACCGCAAGGACCCACGCGACGGCCATAGCCGTCACCGTCCACACCAGGCCCCACCCGAAGTCGCCGAGCCGTCCGCCATGCCCCGACGGGAGATTCACCATCCACGAGGTGACGAAGTGCAGCGGCAGGATCCGCGTGCCGACCCGCTCCTGAGCGCCCATCGCCGGGCCGAGGAAGACGTCCAGGATCCAGATCAACAGCACCACCACCGTGCCGTTGACCGGGTTGCCCACCAGCGTTCCTACCGCCGCCCCGATCCCGATATAGACAACGGCCGCCATGAGCGTCCCGACGACCACGTGCCCCGGTCGGTCGACGCCGGTCCGCAGCCCGAGTGTGAGCAGCGCGATCGCGCTGACCAGCACCGCCAGCGTCAACCCGGTGAGGAGCCGGGCCGCGACCATACGCGCCGGCCGCAGCCCGGCGAGCACCACCCGCTGGTCGGTGTCGCGGGTCGCGGCACTCTGGAAGTACATGCCGATCCCGGCGAGAAACGCCGCCGACCATGCGGCTGTGGCATCCTCAACCGCCGCGCCACCACGGCCACCGAGAATCCGGGCGGCGTCGGCCAACGTCCCCGCCACCACCGCCACGAACACCACGGGTACGACGACGAGCAGCAACAGGTTGACCCGGTTGCGGGCGTAGTCGGCGAGGAAACGCCGCACGAACGCCGGGACGCTCACCGTGGCGCCGCTCGGCCGTCGGTGATGGCCACGATCCGGTCGAACCGCTCCTCGTCCACCACGAAGTGGCTGATGACCAGCGCCGCACGGCCGGCACGCCGTCGCTCCCCAACCAGCTCCCAGAACTTCTGATACGTGTCCCAGTCAAAGCTCGCGTACGGCTCGTCGAGCAGCATCAACTCGGGATCCGGCAGCAGGGCCAGCGCCAGGTTCAGCTTGGCGAGCGTCCCGCCGGAGAGGCGCTCGGCCCGGGTGCGGGCGTACCGGCCGAAGCCCAGTTCGTCGTACAGCGACTGCCGCGACTGCTCGGCCTCGTCTTCGGCCATGCCGTAGGCGTGGCCGAAGAGGTCGAAGTGCTCATCGCAGGTCAGCCGCGGATACACCTGCGGGCTCTGGGGGCAGTAGCCGATCCGCCCGCGGTGTGTGACCGTCCCCGCGTCCCCGCGCAGCGCGCCCACGAGGATCTTCATCAGAGTGCTCTTGCCCGACCCGTTCTCGCCGATCACCCCGACTACCTGGCCTGGAAGCAGGTCCAGGTCGACCCCGCGCAGCACCGGCTGACGCCGCCGGACCAGTCCTCGACGGTAGGACTTGCGTAGGCCCCGGGCGGTCAGCACCATGGCCGTCTCGGGTGGCTGCCGGCCAGGCGCGGCATGCTCGCGACCAGTCACAGGTCACCTCCGTAAGCACGGGGGTGGTGTGAGTGTTCGTCCGGCACTCAGCTTATGGGCGGTGGGGGAGGGGTGCCGCCGTTACGACAGGGAGGTCTCCAACGTCTGCCAGTTGGTGCCTGAGTCGCTGCTGCTCCGCACGTCACCCGATCGTGTCGCGACGAAGAGGCGATCCCCGTGCACGGTGAACGCAACAGGGGCCTCGGGCGCGGTTCCGCCGGTGGGCGACCAAGTGCCTCCACCGTCGGACGACAGGAGGATCCGGCCGTCCACCCCGAGGGCATAGAGGCGCTCGGCGTCCTGCCAATGCAGGAGAATCGCCGGCGGACCGCCGGACGGTTGCCAGGTGCGGCCGCCGTCGGTCGAGCGCTGCACGCCGCGTTCGGTGGTCGCCAGGACGGTGTCCGCCCGCTTCGGGTCAATGGCGAGGTCGTACGCGTCGATTCGGGAGCGGCTGTCCCAGGTGGTCCGGTCGCTGCTGGCCATCAGCGTCCCCGAGGTGGAGTCCACGCCGTACGTGATCGCGCCGCTGGTGCGAAGAACGTGGAAGTCGGCCCGCCCGGCCAATGAAAGAGGCTGCCAGCTCTCGCCGGCGTCCCGGCTCTCGATGAGGCCGAGGTGAGCGGGCCCGGGCTGTCCCGGCGCGGGATGGCCGGAGGCGAGGAAGTGGTCCGGGCCGACGACAGCGAAACCCATGGTGTCCTGGCGCGCTTCGCCGACCAGTGAGGCCTGCTTGTCGGACATACGCACGACGCCGTGGTGGGTTGCGACGTAGAGCTGTCCGTCGGCCGGGTTGACCGCCAACCCGTGGACGTGGGTCACCGCTGTCGTCGTGGCGGCATGGTGGTCGCTTGCCGCACGATCGCGCCAACGGCTACCGAGCAGGACGGCCGCGGTCAGAACCAGAGCGGCGACCAGCCCGATCGCCCAGATCTTCCTGGTGGCAGACCTGCCCGGCATCCTGATCTCCTTGTGCGTGGTCCCCTCGGCAGCCGCCCATGGTATGCCATCTACTATGCGGGATTAGTAGACGCGTGTCGGGAAAGGTGTCGCCTGCCCGTCTCGGCACGCGTGCTGTTGGCCACGAGGGGGTGGGATGCGACAGGTGGAAGCGGATCCGCATCGCACGGCACAGCGTGCGGGGACCCTGGTGGTGGCGGGCGCCATTGGCGCGGCGGCGGCTTTCGTTCTTCGCTTCAACCCGACCGACCGAGTCGCCGATCCCACTGGCCCATGCCTGTGGCATGCGCTCACCGGGATCAACGGACCGACTTGCGGCGGAACGCGCATGTTCTACTACCTACTGCACGGCGATCTCGTCGACGCGGCGCGCCACCATCTGGCCGCCCTCGTAGCCGTTCCCTTCCTCCTCTACGCGGGCGTCCGCTGGGCTGGCATCGCCTGGCTCGGGCGGGAGCTCCCCGCGCTACGGTTGTCGCCGCGCCTCTACTTGGCCTACGGCCTCGCCTTCGTGCTCTACAGCACGGTCCTTCGCAATCTGCCATGGCCGCCGTTCACGTGGGTCGACATCCCGAACCTGACCCCCTGATCCGGCGCGCATGAACCTGACCACTCTCGACCGCATTCGCGGCCAACTAGTCTAGGTATGGGATGAAAGGTCCGATGCTCAAGGAGCCGAGGCTGCGGAGGCAGACGCTTTCGCGGCTGATGCTGCTCGTCGCCCTGACGTTCGGCGTGTTCGGCATGCACACCTTCGGCCACCCATCCGACCTCCCAGCCCCCGGCGCCGGCCATATGACGCCCGCCGCCCAGAAGATCGAACATCTGCCGGCTGCAGCGCACGGCCACGGCCATCATGGCTCGCACGGCCACAGCGACGGCCTTCACGCGTTCACCGTGTGCCTGGCTGTGCTGGGCGGCGTCCTGGTCCTCAGCTCCCTGTCGCTGCTGCGGCAGCGCCGATGGGATCGCTACGTGCCGACCGGTTCACGATCATGGGCGACGGGGAGGCGTCGAGCCCCGCCCCGCCGTTCCATCGGGCTACATCTGACCGCTGTGTCGGTCATGCGGACATAGGAAGCGCCCGAATCCGGCTGCCCGGATCCCACGATCCTGTTCACCGCAAACTCATCCGACAAGGACTACGTACCTGATGAAGCGAACCATCCTGCGCCGCAGCGCCCTCGCGGGCGCCGCCCTGTCCGCTCTGCTCGTCACCGCCGCCTGCGGCGGCAATGACGACACCGCTGGCATGGAGCACGGCAACAGCAACCCGTCGACGAGCACCTCGTCCTCGGCCAACGCCACCTTCAACGACGCGGACGTGATGTTCGCCCAGATGATGATCCCGCACCACCAGCAGGCGGTCGAGATGGCCGACCTGGCCCCGACCCGGGCGAGCGACCCCGAGCTGAAGGACCTCGCCGCCAAGATCAAGGCGGCCCAGGACCCGGAAATCACCACCATGAAGGGCTGGCTGACGGCGTGGGGGAAGCCCACGGAGCTCCCCGGCAACCACAGCATGCCCGGCATGAGCTCTGCCCCCGGGCACAACATGCCCGGGATGTCGGCCTCACCCGGTCATGACATGCCGGGCATGAACTCGGACATGCCCGGCATGATGTCCGAGCAGGAGATGACGAGCCTCGCCGCCGCCAAGGGCACCGACTTCGACAAGAAGTTCGCCGAGATGATGATCGCCCATCACAACGGCGCGATCGAGATGGCCAAGACCGAGCAGGCCAACGGCAGCAACCCCGAGGCCAAGGCGCTCGCCGCCAAGATCGCCTCGGATCAGGCCGCGGAGGTGCAGACCCTGCAGAAGATCCTCGACCGCCTGTAAGCGGCGTCTCCGGCCGGGCTCAACGTCTGCGTCGAGCCCGGCCGGCCATCAGCGCAGCGGCCCCTCGCCAGTATGGCGAGGGGCCGCTGCGTGTCACGGCACCTCTGCGACGGACCCCTCCACCGCAGTCGCGACGATCACGCCCAGATCACGTGGGTGACGACCATGGTGCCGTCGGCGAAGTGCCGGACGTAGGTGGAGTGCCGATCGGCGCGCGAGCCGCTGACCAGCGCACCCCAGGACTCGGGGGAGTTGCCGACCGACGCGGCGGCCGGGGAGGAGCCGACCGTGCTGGTCGAGTCGACGTGGGAGTAGATGCTCACCAGCTGGTCGTAGTCGTGCTGGTTGGGGTGCTGGTTGGTGCTCGGGTCGTTCGTGTAGTCCATGCAGGTGCCGAGGTTGGCGTTGTTGAAGTTCTCGTCCTGGTGGTCAAGCCCGAAGGTGTGGCCGACCTCCTGGCAGGTGACGAGGTTGCGCCACGCCGGCGTGTTGTACTGGGCGGTGTTGAAGTAGGTGTCGTTCAGCTTCACGGTGCCCTGGGTGATGTGGGTGCCACCGGTGATCGAGATCGAGGCGATGCCGAGCCAGCCGTTGTTGCCGTAGGTGGAGTTGCAGACCTCGACCCGCCCGCTAACGCCCCTGCAGTTCTTCGGATTGGTCGACCCGGCCACGACGGTGGTGTCGAGGACGGTGGACTTGCTCCAGTCGGCGGAGGCACCGGACAGGGCGGAGTCCCACTGAGAGCTGACGTTGTCACCCAGCTTCAGGCTGAACGGGTTGGCGGTGCGGGCCCAGTGGTAACCGCCCCAGCTGTGGTTGGCCTGGGCGGGCGACGGGAAGGCCAGCAGGGCGAGGGCGGCGGCGCCGGCGGCGGCCAGCAGTTTCTTGTGCATTCCAGCTCCTCTGGGAGTGCCGTTGGGGGTGGGTACGGCATTGACCCGCATCAGTTCATACGCCTGCTCCGGCCGCGGATGAACCTTGCAGAACGCAAGTTTTTCGCCCTCCGTCAATATGGACCACCGTCGAGGTTGCTCAGGCGTGGCGGTGCGCTCCTGAGGTATCGGGCCAGTGTGTCCGCCAGCGGCCGCCGATGCCTCGGCACGTCCTGCTGGCCTGGCGCATCGCCGCGCGTACCCTTGCGGGCACGAAGGGAGCGCACGTGGCAGAGCTGGGCAGACTCGAAGCGGCAGTCATGGACGTCCTGTGGCAGGCCGACCAACCCCTGCTGGTCAGAGACGTCCTCGACGGGCTTGCCACCGACCGTGCGCTGGCCTACACGACCGTTCTCACCGTGCTGGACAACCTGCACCGCAAAGGCTGGGCCGCCCGCGAAAAGGACGGCAAGGCCTACCGCTACCGCCCTGCCGGCACCCGTGAGGAGATCACCGCCCGCACGTTGCGCCAGGTACTTGAGACCAGTACGGACCCCGATCTGGTGCTCCTGCATTTCGCCAGATCAGCCTCGAAGCGGGAACTGCACATCCTCAAGCAGGTCCTCCACGAACGGGAGCCCGGCGAGTGAGCGTCGCGCTGGCACTGGTCGCGGGCGTCGTGATCGCTGCCTGGTGGGGTCCGATAGCGCTGCGGTTCTGCTTCCGACACGTTGCTGACCCCGTCGCGGTACTGCTCGGCTGGCTCGGGTTGCTCACCGCCGTGGTGGTCACCTTCGCCCTAGCCGTCGCCGCGTTGCTCGCCCCCGGCACCGCCCACGATTGGGCGCTGCACGATCTCGCCCGGCTCTGCTGGCACTGGGCGCAGCCCAGCCGCCCGCCCGCCCTGGACGAAGTCCTCGGGGCGTCCGGCGCTCTGATCATCGTCGCGGCACTCACGAAGTTCGTCGCGTCGGTCGCCCGTCGCGCACGAACCGCTTACCGCGCGCGGCGTGCTCACGCCGATCTGCTGACTCTTACCGGTGCGCCGGCCGGGCCTGGCGAGGCAGCGGTGCTGTGGATCCCTCACTCGACCCCGCTGGCCTACAGCCTCGGCGGCGCCGGCGGGATGACCGTGCTCGCCACCTGCACCCGTGACCTGCCAGCGGATCAGCTCGCCGCGGTGATGAGCCACGAGCGGGCCCACCTGCGTGAGCGTCACCACCTGCTGGTGTCCGCCGTGGAAGGGCTCGCGTCGGCAGTTCCCTGGCTGCCGCTGACCCGGGAAGCGCCCGCGGCAGTCCGCTTGCTCGTCGAGCTGCGGGCGGACGCTGCGGCGGTACGTGAGTGCGGCCAGGCAGCCGTGCGAGGTGCGCTTCTAAGCTTCGCCGGCGCGCCGCACCCGCCGTCCGCCCTGTCGATGGCCGGGGGAGAGGTGGGCATTCGGCTGCAGCGACTTCAGGCGCGGACCCCGCACGGCCGCGATCTTGCGATCCGCACCGCGCTCGCGGTGGCTGCCCTCATGGCACCCGTGGGCATCGGCATGCTCGCTGCCGTCATCACCTGTCTCTAGGTTCCGGGATCGCCGCGGCGGACTGTTCGGCGTGCGGGCATCAACCGGAGCGCCCACCGGCTTCCTGGTTGTAGGCCAGGTGCGCCTGCAACTGGTCGTCGGTGGGCTCTACCAGCCCGACACCTGGTAGGTGCTCCGGGCGCCGGTGCTGGTGTCTGCGGCCGCAGGGGCGCTGTCGATCGTGACGGTGCCGCAGCCGCAGCTCGATTCATTGCCGCACAAGTGGATCTCCTCGGTATTTGACACACGATGCCGTCGACGGGTGCGAAGGGTCCGTCCAGGGGAAGAGCCGCGGTGCGCGACCCGCCAGCCCTCAACATACCCCTCCCCGGTATGACTCTCAATACTTCGGAGCGTCGCCTCGCCGGCCGGCTGGATGCAGCCCCCGTCACTTGACGATCAATACGGGTAGGGGGTAGAAACTTGCCACTACCCATACCCCCCAGGGGTAACTGAAGGAGTGATCGCAATGTCATCCGGCTCGAAGCGTTGGTGGGCCCTCGGACTCATCGCCCTGGCCCAGTTCATGGTCATCATGGACACCTCGATCATCGGCGTCGCACTACCACGCATACAGGCTGATCTCGGCTTCTCACCGGAGAACCTGTCCTGGGTGTTCAACGCCTACGTCGTCGCGTTCGGCGGCCTGCTGCTGCTCGGCGGCCGGCTGTCCGACCTGCTCGGCGCCCGGCGCATGTTCGCCGCCGGCTGGTCCGTCCTGCTCATCGGCTCGGCCGTCGCCGGCCTGGCCGACAGCGTCGCCGTCGAACTGGCCGCCCGCGCCGTGCAGGGCGCCGGCGCGGCGCTGATCGCCCCGTCGGCGCTCACCCTGCTGATGATGCTCTTCGGCGGCGAACCCCGGGAGCTCACCCGCGCGCTCGCGCTCTACGGCGCCGCGGCGCCGGCCGGTGGCACCGCCGGCGTCTTCCTCGGCGGTGTCATCACCGAGTACATCAGCTGGCCCTGGGTCTTCTACATCAACATCCCCATCGCCGCGCTCGCACTCCTGGCCACGCCTGCCCTGATGCCCGCCGGCGGCACCCGCCGCGGCTCGCTGGACGCCATCGGCGCCCTCACGGTGACCGTCGGCCTCGGCGCCGCCGTCTACGGAGTCGTCCGCGCCCCCGAGGTCGGCTGGGCCTCCGGACAGACCTGGCTGGTCCTCGCCGGAGCCGCCGCCGCCCTGGCCGCGTTCGTCGCCATCCAGGCGTCCCGCCGCGAGCCGCTGATGCGCCTGTCCATCTTCCGCGCCCCGAACCTCGCCGCCGCCAACATCGCCCAACTGCTGCTCGGCGCGGCCTGGATCCCGATGTGGTTCTTCCTCAACCTCTACCTGCAGCAGGTCCTCGGCTACAGCGCCTTCCCCAGCGGCGCCGCCCTGCTGCCGATGACGATCCTCATCATGATCGGCATGATCGCCCTCGCCCCGCGGGCCATCGCCCGGTTCGGCCCGAAGCCCATGGTGGTCACCGGCCTCGCCATCCTGGCGGTCGGACTCGGCTGGCTCGCCCTGGTCCGCCCCGACGGCACCTTCACCGTCGACGTCCTGCCCGCCTCCCTGGTCGCCGCGCTGGGCATGTCCCTGGCGTTCATCCCGTCGCTCGGCACAGCCATCTCCAGCGCCCGACCCGAGGAGGGCGGACTCGCCTCCGGCATCGTCAACACCAGCTACCAGGTCGGCTCCGCGCTCGGCCTGGCCGCGATGACCGCGGTGGCCTCGTCCGCCGGCGCCGACCGGCTCGGCGACCTGCCCGCCCTGACCGACGGCTACTCCGCCGCCTTCGTCGGCGCCGGGATCATAGCCGCCGCCGGCGCGGTCATCGCCGGGATCACCCTGCGCCGTGGCGGGCGCCAGCCGGCCGAGGACGCCGAACCCGTCAGCGTCGGCTGATCCGACCGCAATCTGTCGACCACCCACAGGACGCCGGTGAATCAGCCCGAGATGGCTGATTCACCGGCGCCGTCCTGTGACAAGCGCCCCCCGGTCAACCAGCCATCGAGTTGGTCGGTCTTCCCGACTCGGCAGCGCGAGCGCCGGTGACGCAGGCGACCCAACGCCCGTTTTGGTCGCCGCGCCGTGAGTCCCCGCATGAATCGCAATCGGCCATCACACGCCCACAACTCCTGCGGGCTCACGCCTCCTGCGGTCTCGCGCCATCGTGCGGTTAGGTCTCGGAATTGACGAGGATCGCGGTGACCAGCAGGACGGCCAACATCAGCAACGCTTCGACCCCGACGGTGCGGCGTAGCTGATGTGTGCCGTCCATGGCGCGGTCGTCGAGCCGGGGCACCACACGCCTGGTGTTGTAGAGCCCCACAAGGGCAACAACCACCACGAGGGCGAGCTTGACGAGAAGCACCCGTCCCCAGCTGGTAGTCACGAGATGGCCCGGCCGCTCCAGGATCAGCAGGGTCAGCGCGACGCCGGCGACACCCGTGAGTGCTACCGCAGCGGTGGCCGGTATGGAGAAGCGCACCGCCATCTCGGCAGCACCCGTCGGTGCGCCGTGGCGGGCACGGCCGAGCAGCAGCACGGCCAGGAGAAGAACCCCGCCGACCCACACGGCGGCGGCGATGGTGTGGGCGATATCGGCCGCCGCAACGACGACCCGGGGCTCCGCGGTGACGGTGTGCCCGTCGAGCAGGAAGGAACCCAACAGCAGCGCCACGGTGACACCCAAAAGCACAGGGCGGACAGCTCGGGCTCGCACCCGCTGAATGCCGTCGCCAGTCGGTCCATCAGCGGTAGTCGTCACCAGGTTCCGAGAGTCGGTTGGTATCGCGGCGACGGTCGGAACGGAGTGACGGCCGACCGCGTGGCGGCCCCGGATCAGCGCCGCTTCGAGTGAACCGGACACGAGCAGGCCTGCTGCGCCAGTGAAGCGTAGGACCAGGCTTGCCGCCACCGGCGTCTGGCTGAGGGCGGCCAACGCCGGGACGCTGGCGGCCGAGGCGAAGGTGCCCTGCTCGCTGAAGAGCGCCAGGAGTGCAGCCAGCTCAAGGGCCGCTCCGGCCGCTACCGTCAGCCCAGCCGCCCGCACCCAGACCTGCACCACTCTGATGTCACTGCGAGTACCGACCAATGTGGTCAATGCGAAGACAAGACCACCGACGCCGAGCAGGATCGCTCCGTAGGACAGCCACCGCCCGGCGCCGCCGATGAGCCGCACAGGCCCCTGATCCGCATCGGCGGTATGACCGACAGCGTGTCCGCCGGAATGGGCGGGCGGCGAAGCCGAGGGCATGCCGGGCCCACCATGACCGGCGTGCTCGTGGGGGCTGGCTGTTGCCTGGGGTTTGGCGGTTGTTGCGGGCGAGGGGGGAGGCGCGGCCACCGTGAAGGTGAGGACACCGGTCAGAGGGTGGGCGTCCGGGGCTGCGACACTCCATCGCAGCTTGAACGTGCCCCTTGTCAGGGGAGCGCTCGGGTGAACCAGCCACGTACGGCCCCCGTCGGGGGTGTGGCCGGTCGCCGCCACAGCGTTGCCCTTGCCATCAGAAAGCTTGAATCCAGCACCTGTGGGCGTGCCGGCGGCGCTGAACGTCAGCCGGATCTCTGCAACGGCATCGACCCGCGCGCCGTCGGCTGGCACGGCCTTGAGCAGCTTGAAATGCGCGGCGGCGGGGGAGGCGAACGCGAGCGCCACGACGAGGGCGGGAAACAGCGCCAGCCACACCCGTAGTGCCCAGCGTGCGGCGCGACGTGCTGACGATTGGTTACCGGCAGAACCCGATGATGCGGCAAGCAAGGTCAGGCCGCCCGGCGGCGCCGCTGGAGAGGCACTGTTGATCCTTCCGCCGAGGAGGCGTGGACCCGACGCCCACACATCGCTCCTACCGAATGCGGGCGCCATCCTAAGGCAACTACTATCCGCTCATAGTAGGGCCGGGTCAGGGTCGATGATCCTGCCAGCTCCGGTCTGGACGAGGGGCAACGACTCGCAACGGCGGCAGACGCCGCGAAGTGGCGCCCCGCCGTGACCGCAGCGCGGCTCAGGTGTGGTCAGGGCGCGTGGCGGCCCTGCGCTGACGGATCTTGAAGCGGGCCACCGCGATCAGCGCGATCTTGACAGCGACGAGCACCACGACGACGTTGGCGGCCAGGCCTGTCCACCGCGACTCGGCCAGGACCGAGCCCGCCAGCCCCACATGCACAGCGGCAACCAGGACCACGGCCAGCGCGAGGGCAGCGCTCTGAAGGTGGGATCGCCGGAAGCCCCGCCGCTGCCCGGACGGAACGCCGACAGCGTCTCGAACGGGGGCCGCGCCGGGAGAGTCGAGACGCTGCCACGCTACGGCCAGTGGGTTTCGGCGGCTGAACCGTTCGAAATCGCGGGCGATGATGTCGCGGATCTGAGTCAGACCGTCTTCGTCGGCAGCGTCGATGCGCACCGTGAGTGAGTTGGCGTCGGCGGTGAGCGTCGCCTCGCCCCACGGGCCGAAGGTGACCCGCCCGGTGGTGTCGCTCCACTCGGCGGCCACCTCCACCTCCCGGCGCATGTGCATGCGGGCGGAGTGGCCGCCGCTGCCCATGGCGGCGGCGTGCTTGCAGAACTGGACGAGATAGCGAGTGGCTCGGTCGGTCTGGATCTGGGCTTGCAGGACTGGCACGGTGTTCCTTCTCGGTCGTGGGTTGCGAGGAGCAAACCCAGCGGTTCGCGGGCCCGTTCCCCGGTGGTCGAGGGTCAGGGTGGAATTCGTGTTGCCCGCAGCTCGCGGAGCGTCCCCAAATTATAGAGACAATCTGTCTACGTCAACAGCAACCTGTTGTCCCTGTGAACGGCATGTAGGATGTGGGTGTGCCCAAGCTGTGGACCGAGACGATCGACGCGCACCGCGCAGCGGTTCGCGACGCCGCCATGGATGCCATGGCCGCACTGGTGGCCAAGCACGGGCTGGTCGCCGTAACGATGTCGCAGATCGCCGAGCAGGCCGGGATCGGGCGCGCCACGCTGTACAAGTACTTCCCCGACGCGCAGGCCGTCCTCACCGCGTGGCACGAACGTCAGATCGCCACACACCTCGACCGGCTCACCGCCGCCGTCGACCCCGCCGCCCCGGCCATCGCGCGTCTGGAAGCTGTCCTGAACACATACGCCCGCCTCCAGCACCACTCCGCGCGCCACCACGGCGGCGAACTCGCCGCGCTGCTGCACCGCAGCGAACACGTCAACCACGGCCAGCAACGACTGCGCGGCTTCGTCCAAGACCTCATTGCCGAGGCAGTGCGAGACGGCGACCTGCGCGACGACGTGGCTACCGACGAATTGGCCAACTACTGCCTGCATGCCCTCACCGCAGCCGGCACCGTCACCCGTCCCGAAGCCGTCCAGCGGCTGGTCGCCGTCACCCTGGCCGGGCTGAGCACCCGTCCCCGGTAACTCGCCTCCGTCATAGTCCGGTTCCAGCGCACCCTAAGGAGCGTCGCGCCGAGTTCCGGGGCTGCGGACAGCGCTCACCGTTCGTTTTCGCCGAGGGTCTAGCGGCAGGTGAAGATATTTGACAGTGTGACATTCACCTGCGTGATCGCATCATGCGGCGACACGTCCGACGTGAGGGGGCGCCGTGCATAGACCTTCCCGAACCCGATCACTCGCCATCGCTGCCACAGCGATCCTGCTCGCCGTGATGGCATCGCCGGCCGAGGCGCACGAGCCATGGGACGACGGATCCGTCCCGCCGCCCCCGCCGAGCAGCCCCGCTGACGGCTACAGCCAGAACATGCACCTACTGTCCACCGACGAGCACACCGGCGGCGTCAACTCCGACCTCGCCTTCGCCGGCAACCTCGTCTTCGCCGGCCACTACGGTGGATTCCGGATCGTCGACATCTCAGAGCCGGGCGCGCCGGTCGAGCTGGCCGACGTGCACTGCAACGGCCCCCAAGGCGACGTTTCCGTCTGGCGAGACCTGGTGTTCCTGTCCGTGGACACCCCGCAGAGCACACCGGGTTGCGAGGGATCCCGCAACGTCACCGCCTCCACCCCCAGCGCCTGGGAAGGGATCCGCGTCTTCGACGTCAGCGACCCGAGAGCACCACGGTTCCTCCAGGCCATCCGCACAGACTGCGGCTCGCACACCCACACCCTCGTGCCCCGCGAGGACGGCGGCACCTATATCTACGTCGCGTCGTACCCGCTGAGCGCCAGCAACATCGGGCCGGACTGCCGGGCCCCGTTCGAGCACATTTCGGTGATCGACGTACCGGGTGGCGACGCCGAGGCCGGCCTTGCCGCGACGGTCGTCGCCGAGCCGACCATCAAGGGGATCGACACCTTCTCCGGCGCGTCCGGCGACTTCTTCGCCTGCCACGACATTCAGGTGCTGACCCCGCGCAAGCTCGCTGCTGCGGCCTGCCTGTCCCAGGGCCAGCTGTGGGACATCAGCAACCCCCTGGCGCCCCGCGTGATCGCCAACATCGACACGCCCGACGTGGACATCTGGCACAGCGCGGCGTTCACCCACGACGGGAAGTACGTGACCTTCGGCGACGAATACTTCGGGCCCGCACAGGAGCCGTTCGGAGCGATCTGGACGTACGCGGTCGACGACCCCAGCACGCCGCTGAGCCACCTACGCATCCCGCGCGCGGAGCCGAGCACCTACCACAACTTCAACTACGTGCCCGTTGCTGGCCGCAACATCCTGGTCTCCTCTGCCTACGGCTCGGGAACCTCCGTGGTCGACCTGACCGACCCGCGTAATCCGAAGGAGATCGCCTACTACGACATGCAGTCCAACCAGTGGTCGACCTACTGGTACAACGGGCTGATCATCGCCAATGACATCTCCCGCGGGGTGGACGTGCTCCGATTCAGCGGCCGCGAGACGGCCGGAGCCAGGAAACTGCCCATGCTGAACCCCCAGACCCAGACGTTCCTGCTTCGCTGACACTGCTTCGAGAAAGCGGGCGGACGCCGTCGGCGCCCGCCCGCTTTCGTGACCTACGCGAACCCGCACGTCCGGTGGCTCTGGCCCACAGGCAGGGAAGACCGTCAAGGCAGCGGGACGCCGACCTCCACCAGCGGCGCTACTGAGGCTACGAACTGGTTGCCACGGCCCTTGTCTGAGCGAACCGGCTCACCTGTCCCCAACGGATCCGGCTCCCGACTGACCGCCCGGCTGCGCTCTCACATCCGTGAGCACGAACAACATGGTGCGGCACGCCGACACTCGCAAGTCGAGGTCCAGCCGTTGTGGTCACCATGCGCGGGCGATCGGTGTTTACGCTGCGCCGGCCGGCCCGCCTGCCGGATGTCGCCGGCGCCATTTCCACCAGCATGATCGCCTATAAGGACCTGAAGCCCGCCCGACTGCGTCGGCGCGGTCCCAGTCGCACCCGCCGACCTGTCCAGCTCAGGTTTTCTGAATTGTGACGTGAAACCGTGTTGCCGCTACCCACCTCGGATGGGAAACGGTCATTCGGGCGATGGCATGGTGATTGACCAAAGAAACTCGGCACCAACGCCGCCTCGATGTCCGATAGTCTCCCGACAGTCCCGTCATAGCCACTCGTCACATCCAGTGATGTCAGTGACGGACTGTTCCGGTCAGAGTAATGGTGACCGAGGTTTAGGCAGGTGGGAGCGCTTGGCGGGCACCCTGGCCGCCGGTAGTGTCAGCGCGTCCGGTGCGGTTTTCGATCGCAAATGGCGACGCCGTACCGACCCGCTCAATCGTGATCTCACGAACCGGGGACCCAGTGCAACACCGGGGTGAATCCGCGGGCTATGTCCGTGGTAGGGCGTACTTCCCGCCCGAATCCGTCAGCTAACCCGGTAGGCGGCCACGGAAGGAGTTCCAACCTCGTGCGAACCACCCCCCGATCCATTCCCCTCCACGGCGCCGCGGTGCCGGCCCTCGCCTGACCGGCGAATCCAGATCCGGTAACCGTCCCGCAGAGCCCGGCACGCTGGGCGCTTTCCGTCCCTGCGGCCACCCCGCCCATGAACGCGCGTGAACCCGTCCGCGCGTCGGGCCGGCGTGTGCCGTTTAGGCCCCGTGGAGGAACACATGAAGCACCGAATGAAGCGTCAGCTGCGGCGCGTCGCGACCGAGCGCCCGTACCAGATCATTGCCGGCACCGCCGCAGCGCTTGTGCTGGCCGGCGGCGTCGGCACGGCCCTCGCCACCGATAACGCGCCGGTCCGTCAGGAGAACACCGCCGCCGTTGGCGAGCTGGCCCCCCGGCTCGGCGACGTCGCCACCCGTAGCGAGGCCCGGGTCGCCGCCCCATCCAGCTCGCCGAGCGCGTCGCCGTCCGCGGCGGCCAAGGCCACGACCGACCCGGACGTGACCAAGAAGCCGAAGCCGAAGCCGCCGTCGACCAAGGTTCTCGACTACACCTACGAGGCGCAGTACGCCTATGGAACTGCGGCCCGGCCGCGGTGCGCAACGCCCTCAGCGCGAGCGGCGTCGAGACCACCCAGGATGCGATGGTCGCCCCGCTCGGCGCGACCGAGAACGGCACCAACTCCGCCGAGGACACCACCCGCGGGCTCAACCAGATGGTCAAGGGCGACCCGTGGCGGACTCACATGATCCCCGGCGCGGCCACCCCGGCTCAGATGGACCAGCTCCAGGCCGACGTGGTCGATGCCATCACCGATGGCCGTGCCGTGGTTGCCAACACCGTCGGCTCGGCGACCGACACCGATGGCGGCTGGCACTCGTTCCCTGGCGGGCACTACATCGCGGTGGTTGGCTACAAGGACGACGGCCGGACCGTCCGGATTGCCGACTCGGCGAATGCGGCTACCGCCTCCTACTGGATGACCACCATCGACCTGGCGAACTGGATGGCCACCCGCGGCTACTCCGCCTGATCGCACCTCTCGTCGGGCACCGGCTCCACCGAGCCGGTGCCCGACGCCATTTCCGGTCCGCCAGCTGGGCATGTCCAGGCGAGAACACCATTGATCCGCGCCGGACCGGCTGCACCCGAAGATTGAACAAGCCCCTCGCCGGACAACTCGCCTGCCGGTCACCCCGCGGGAGACTGCTGGTTTGTCGGCCGCTACGACCGACAACGCGTGCAATGGACCGGGCAGAGCGGCGGGATCAGCTAGCCGCGCTCAGGCGGGAACGCGGCTGCCCGGGGGAGTGAAGGCAGCCAGCACGGTCGCGGTGATGAACGCTGGCGCCTCGTCGCTGTCCAGCCGGCCGGCGTTGATCTCGTCGGCGGCATTGTGCATCACGCTGTGCATGACGCCGACCAGCCAGGCGGTCGAGAGGTCGCTGCGGAACACCCCCTCGTCCTGACCGCGTTTGACGAGGCCTTCGACGCGCTCCACCGGGCCGGCGTGCAGGTCGCGGATCCGGCTGGGCGGTAGAACCTCCTGAGCCGCCAGTAGCAGGGACCGGGACTGATTCACCAGCAGCCAGCTGGAATGGATCAGCCGGGTGAGTGCCTGCCTGGCATCGCCGCTCAGATCGACCGCGTCGAGTGCGCCGTGGCCCTCGTCGATGGCTCTGGCGAATGCCGCCTCCACCAGGTCGTCCCGGTTGGGGAAGTGGCCGTAGAGGGTGACCCGGCCGACGCCCGCGGCTTTGGCGATCTCGCTGACGCTGGCCTCCGGGTTGCGGCTCAAGGCCGTCACCGCGGCCTCGAGAATCGCCGTGATGCTGCGCTGCGCATCGGCTCGCCTGCCCGGCGTCTTCGCCTGCCCCGTTGAGGCCACTCGAACTCCCTTGTCGAACAGTGCTGTACGAGTTACTGTACCCGACACAACTCAAACACAACTGTTCGAATTGGGGGCCACCCTGTGTCCGCTCAGGCCGTCGACCAACCCGACACCACCGCCGCCGACCCACGCCGCTGGCGCATGCTGGCACTGCTCGGCGTCGCGCAGTTCATGCTCATCCTGGACGTCACCGTGGTGGCGATCGCGCTGCCGCACATCGGAACGGACCTCGGCCTGGCACGCGACACACTGACCTGGGTCGTCAGCGCCTACACCCTGATGTTCGGCGGCCTGATGCTTCTCGGCGGTAGGGCAGCCGATCTCTTCGGCGCCCGCCGCGTGGTCCTGCTCGGCTTGCTCGTGTTCACCGCCGCATCCCTGATCACCGGCCTGGCCCCTGGCGCCGCGCTGCTGATCGGCGGCCGAGTCGCACAAGGTGTCGGTGCGGCGATGCTGTCGCCCGCGGCGCTGTCGGTGCTCACCAGAACCTTCCACGGGGACGAACGCAACAAGGCCCTCGGCATCTGGTCCGCGCTCGGCGGTACCGGCTCGGCGATCGGCGTACTGCTCGGCGGCGTACTGACCGCAGGCCCTGGTTGGCAGTGGGTGTTCTACATCAACGTGCCCATCGGTCTGATCGTGCTGGTGGCACTTGCCCGGATGCTGCCGGCGCACCTGCCGCCGACGACCCGAGCACGCCTCGATGTGCCGGGCGCCATCCTCGTCACCGCCGCGACCGGCACGGCCATCTACGCTCTGATCAACGCCGGGGACCGCGGCTGGTTGACCGCGACGACCCTCGGGACGCTGGCCGGTGCCGTCGTCCTGTACCTCGTGTTCGCCGTGGTGCAACGCGCCGTGCGCTCACCGCTGATGGACCTGCGGATCCTGACTCGCCGGCCGGTTGCCGCCGGCACGTTCCTCATCCTGGCCGCGACGGCTCTGATGATCGCGATGTTCTTCCTCGGGTCGTTCTACCTGCAACACCACAAGGGTTACGGGGCGCTGCGCACCGGCCTGCTGTTCCTGCCGGTCGCCCTGGCAACGATCATCGGAGCCCAGGCCGCCGGTCACGCCATCGGCCGCCTCGGTGCCCGACCGGTCGCGGCCACAGGGCTTGCGATCGCCGCGCTCGGCACCGCGCTGCCCGTGTTCTGGGACGGTGCGGCTGCGGTGGTGGCCGGGATCAGCGTCGGCGCAGCGGGCATCGGCGGCGCCTTCGTCGCCGCCTCCACAACCGCGCTGGCGCAGGTCGCTCATCACGAAGCCGGACTGGCCTCCGGTCTTCTCAGCACCTTCCACGAGTTCGGCGCCGCCCTCGGCGTCGCAGTGGTGTCCAGCATCGCGGCGGCGAGTATCGCTGGCAGCAGCAGCGTCGGCTTCACCCGCGCCTTCACCTTCGCCGCAGCGACGGCCGCTGTTGCCGCCGTCGTATCGCTGCTCATCGTCCCGAACCTGAAGCCATCCACGGGCGCGACGGTCCATGCGCACTGAACAGGGCCTGCGCACATGACCTGAGCATCTTCCGACCCCAGACTAGTAGCAGCCGCGGTACTGCGGCCTCGCCCCGATCGGGCCAGCGACCGGGCCCGTTGACCAGAGGAGCCAGGCGCAGGCGGGCCGCCCCTTGACCGATCACCCGTGGGACCGCCCGATTGCGCTCTCGCTCCACTGCTCATCGGGCTTGAAGTGTGGCGATAGATCGGAGGTCAGCTAACGATCCCCCTCCGGCTCCATCTGGGTAGCCCACATGACTGCCACCAGCCCAATCGACGCCTCTGGAGCGCTTGCATCCATCCTGGCAACCGTCGATCCATCCCAAGGGCGAAAGTCACTACCGAATCGGAGCGGGTTCAATCCGACAATCGGGGGATGGGTGTAGGGCCCGAGTGTTGGGTTTAGGACATTTCTTCGGCGAGAGACAGCCGCTGGCGTAGCGTCCACACGCGATAGCCCTGTCGTGAACGCGGTCGCCAAGCCTCATTAAGGTGGGGGATTTATATGCGTTGGTCTAGGCGGGTCAATCGTTGGGCTGCATCCGGGGCAAGTCTTGTTGTCGTGAGCGGCATGTTGACTGTGGCGGGCTCATCGGTCGCCAGTGCCGCACCGAGCGACCGAGTCTTGATCCTCGGATCATCGGTTACTGGTGGGACTAGCAGCGTCGAGGCTCAGGAAGTGGTTGCTCTCGGCCTCACCCCGGTCGTCGCCGACGACGCGACGTGGACTGCAATGTCCACCGCAGATTTCGCCACATACCGCGCCCTTGTGATTGGTGACCCCACCTGCGAGTCAACTCCGCCCCTAGCAGCTGTCTCAACTACGTCGGTTTGGGGGCCCGCCGTCAGTGGCAACATCTTGATCAATGGAACGGATCCGGTTTTTCATGCAAGCCAGGGCGGGGCAGAGCTGACGCAACGCACGATCGACTACGCGGTCGCTGACTCGACGAAGACGGGGCTGTACGTCAGTTTGTCGTGCTATTACCACGACACCGCGCCACACACGGCAGTGCCGCTTCTCGACGCCATCCAGCCGGGAGGATTCACGGTTACAGGTGTCGGCTGCTACAACACGGCACATATCGTCGCCACACACCCAGCCTTGGACCGACTTACCGACGACACGCTGTCGAACTGGAGTTGCTCGGTCCATGAGGCATTCGACGCCTGGCCGCCCGGATTCACCGTTCTTGCCTTGGCCCAGGATTTTGGCGCGGCCTACACCGCGAGCGACGGGACGATCGGCACGCCATACATCCTCGCTGCAGGCGGCGGTCTGAAGTCCTTCCCCTTATCGGTCACGCCTGCCATCCAGGACCGCGCGGTCGGCGACCAGGCGACGATTACGGCTCAACTGTTGGATAGTGGCACCAAAGCTCCGGTGGTTGGCCAGAAGCTATCGGCGAGGGTCTACTCAGGCCCATCGGCAGGCACCTCCCTCTCTTGCTCACCCAGTGACTGCTTGACATCAAACGACGGCAGAGTCGCGTTCACGTTCACCGGCCGAGGCACGGGAACCGATGCCTTCCAGGTGTGGGTGGACACAAACGGCGATGGATCTCCCACAGCCGGCGAGGCACAAACCACGGCGTCGGTGGCATGGAAGACGTCGTCGGGAAGCGGTGTCATCGTGTCGTTTGGTGACTCCATTGCGGCTGGCGAAGGCTCGGGGCCACACAGCGGATACCCAAACAATGCAGCTGCATATAGTGCTCGGATCGCCTCTCGCCTCGGCTGGAGTTCCTACAACTTCGCGATTAGCGGGGCTTGCGCGGCAACCAGCGGGAAGGGCGGCGTGTGGGGCACGCCAAGCGAATGCACAAAGTCCATCATAGCTGACCAAATCCCGGCCGCGGCAGCTATGAACCTCAAGCCCAGCCTCGTGACAGTTACCGTGGGTGCAAATGACATCCGGTTTGCCGACTGCATTCAGCAGGTCCTTGGGCTTGCTTCAAGCTCACCGTGTAGTGGAAAGACGTTTGATGATCATCTGCAAGCGCTGAAGCTGAACCTTGGAATGGCCCTGGCGAAGATCCGCGATCTATATGGCTCAGATGTGCCTATCGTTGTAACTCGATACTTCTCCCCAATGCCGGGCTACGTGTCCGATGCCAAGGACGTCTGCCCGACCATGCCAGCCCTAGCATTGGCCAAGGTCTACACTGAGAAAGGTGCCAAGGCGGCTGTCTGGGCCGTACGCGACTTGAATAACCGAGCACGCGATTATCAAGCCTCGGTCTCGGACAAGACGCTCGCGGTCGTCGGAAAGCTCAACAACACGCTCACGAAGACCGCCACGCCCTTCAAGGCCACCATGGTCGGTCTGAACTTCTCAGGCCACGACTTCTGCACTGATTACGACGGTCGCAGCGACTCATGGGTCCTGGCGCCACAAGTTAGCGTCTTCGCGTCGTACTACGGCGCCGGTGGAGCTTCTTTCGAACGGGAACTGAGGCCGGCCCACCGTTGTGTCGTCACACCGTCTTGCGACACCAACACCATGTTTGTAGACAAGAGCGGAGACTGGAATGGCCAGCACTGGACTTTCATTCTAAGCTTCTGGTCAAACGACTTTCCCCACCTGACAAAGCCAGGACATGAAGCTGTTGCGTCGCGGATTATCGAGGCGCTTTCGCTCCAGTGAGGCGCTGCTGCAACCAGGCTTCAGGTTAACCGCCCGTATGAAACTCAGAGCGTGCCTCGTCAGCTGCGAACGGATGAACGCCCCTATGACGGCCTTCAGCTAGCCGCACGACGCCCGGACGGGGCCCAAGGTCGAGTGCCTAGGCACATGCGACCCTGGCCCCGTCTTGGAGGCAGGTCACTTGCGGTAGCGGCTCTGCCGTCAACCACGCCGACGTCACGGCTTGTCGGGCGTTGCGAGGCCCCGCGAAGCTGCCTCTAGACAGCCATGATTCCGCGCGTGGCATCGAGACAGGGGCGAAGTGGTCACCGCAGCCGAAGTGCTCACTGCAGCTGGGCGCGGGACAGCGCGTTGACCTGCGGTGATGCGGGTGAGCGGTTCGGCGTGACCTCCCAGAGAAGACCGAGGTGGTCAAGGTTGGCTGCTCCCGGTCTGGCTAGTGCCGGCTGTCGGCCTAGGGCCCGCTGACGCCGTTCGCGAGGGCGTGCTGCATCGACTTCGGCTTTGGCATTCGCCGTGGTGGCGCCGGTAGAGATCCCGGAGCTGAAACACGAATCGCACCTGCAACCCTCTGGCCAGGGCTTCCTGCCCGGTGACATCTTCGGCGGGGCTGAAGTGGTCAGGCGAAGCTGCATTGGTCGGTGCTCGACGGGACGTCGACCTTTGCGCAGGGGACCTTGCCTGGGCGATAGCTGGCCCGGTTACGGCTCCCGGTCGTGGCCTGTTCGTTGCATCGTTTCTGGGTCGGGTACCTGACTGTGGGTGAGCGGATGGGCACCTGGGTGGGTCCTGTTGGCGGGACTTGTTGGCTAAGTGATCGATGTTGAGATGCGGTTGCGGGGTTAGCGTCGGCGGTTCATGGGTTACACGTGGGGATTGATCTGTGGCGTACCGTTTTAATGCTCCGCCGAATTGGCCGACGCCGCCGGCGGGTTGGGTGCCTGGCCCTGGGTGGAAGCCGGATCCGGCATGGGGACCTCCGCCGCCGGGATGGCAGCTGTGGGTTGCCGAAGCGCCGCCTGCGGTTCCGGTCGCGCCACAGCAGCCGCCCGCCGCACCTGTAGTGGCTGCATCCGTGCCTCCATCCGTCGCGACGCCACGTGCCGACGACTCTGAGATTCCGCTGTTTGGGGCGCGCGGCAAAGTGCGGGAGTTGGCTGCGGAGGTGACGCATCTGCGGGCGGAGCTGGAGCGGCTCCGTGTGGAGATGAACCGTCTTGGTGTGCTGCCGGCGGTCGAGCTGGAGCAGTATCGAGAGCGGTTGAGGCGCGAGATCGCGGAGCAGGCTGCAGCGGGTCAGGCGCAGAAGGCGGATCTGGATCGCCGGTTGCGTGAGCTTCGTCAGCAGGTCGTGGTGACCGAGGAGACGGCGCTGCTGCAGGAGGCCGGCGTCTACCAGTATCGACATCCCCTGTCAGACGCGGTCGCCTACCAGGCCGCTCTGGCTGAGCTGCAGGGCCAGATCAAGAGCATGACCCAGCGGGAAGGCGGAGCGGTCCTCGCCGCGACTGGCTGGACGGTGAACGGTTCCGCGGCCGAGGGGCGGGTGATGCTGCGGGACTTCTCCAAGCTGATGCTGCGGGCCTACAACGCCGAGGCGGACAACCTGGTCCGCGGCCTAAAGCCCTACAAGCTCGACTCGGCCGTCGAGCGCCTGGGCAAGGTGGCCTCCACCATCGCCAAGCTGGGCAAGACGATGCACATCCGCATCTCGGAGGACTACCACCGACTGCGGGTTCGCGAATTGGAGCTTACGGCCGACTACCAAGCGAAGGTCGCCGAGGAGAAGGAGCGTGAGCGAGAGGAAAAAGCGCGACTGCGGGAGGAGCGACGGCTTCAGCAGGAGATCGAACGCGAGCGTGCCCGCCTCGACAAGGAGCGCCAGCACTACGCCAACGCCCTCGCCGCGCTGCAGGCCAAGGGCGACGTCGACGGCGCCGCCCAGATGCAGGAGCGGCTGGCGCAGATCGACACCGCGATCGAGGACGTGGACTACCGGGCCGCCAACGTGCGCGCCGGCTACGTGTACGTCATCTCAAACCTCGGAGCGTTCGGCGAGAAGATGGTGAAGATCGGCATGACCCGGCGCCTCGACCCGCTCAACAGGGTGAAGGAACTCAGCGACGCCTCAGTACCGTTCAACTTCGACGTGCACGCCCTGTTCTTCTCCGACGACGCCGTCGGCATCGAAGCCAAGATGCACGCCCGCCTGGCCGATCGCCGAGTCAACCTCATCAACCAGCGACGCGAGTTCTTCTACGCCACGCCACACGAGGCCAAGGAACACCTGCTCGAGCTGACAGGCAGCCTGCTGCAGTACGAAGAGATTCCCGAGGCGCTCGAATACCGGCAGAGCCTGACCCAGGCCAAGAGCCGATGATGGCGACGATCGAGGATCCACACCGGAGCTGAGGAGCCACCTTGACGACCGCCCGCACTCGCCGCCTCGCCATCGCGGCGGCCGCGATGCTCGCCCTCGCCAGCTGCGGCGACGACCCGGCCCCCACCCCGCCTCCGGCCAGCACACCGCCGAGCCCCACGCCGCCCGCGACCACCCCGGCCGCGCCGACGACCAGCCCGACGCCGGACACGGCGGCCGCCGAGGACGGCCCCGCTGATGCGGCGCTGGCGTTCGGGAAGTCCGCTCCCATCGCGGATCTCGCGACGGCCACCGCCTACGGATTCCGGCAGCCAGTCGCCGCCAGCGCCCCCCGCCCAAATGGGCAGCCGGGGCTGACCTGGGCCGCCGCCGACGTGAAGGTCTGCGCGGTGAAGAACCTCGACGATGAGTACGACGGCATCACGGTCACCAACGACCGGTGGAAGCTCGTCTACGCCGACGACACCGAGATGGGCGCGTCGAACATCACCTACAACCAGTTCCCACAGCCGGAATACCCCACAGGGGAGAAGGACCTGCCGGACGGGAAGTGCGTGCGCGGCTGGATCACCTTCCGGGCGCTGAAGGACAAGCGGCCGGCCTACGTGGCGTACGAGCCGGAGAACCAGCCGGGAGCGCGTTGGGCCGTGAAGTAGGACCACCAGGCAACGAAAGGCCGGCCACCCCGGAACGAGGGTGGCCGGCCTTTCACGTGGCGGCGTGACCACGACCGGCCTGGCCCCCCGGTTTCTCCCGCCGGCTCGCTACCCCAGGCCGTGGTTCTACAGCAGCGCCCTGGCAGGTCGTGACTTAGGTTCCTGTGCCGTGGCGTGCGGCCAACGCGTCGAAGAAAATGCTCAGCAGGTCGCTGGGCCGGGCTTCCTCCCGCAACTCTTGGCCGCCGAAGCGGTAGACCTCGTAGCCACGCAGCCGAAGGTTGCGGTCCTCGGCGACCATCTCCGCGTACCGCTGAGGGCTGGCCCGGCCGACATCGTCGGCATAGTGCTGTACACCGTCGCACTCGATTACCACGCGCGCCCGGTTCGGCAGCAGGAGGAGGAAATCCATCCGCTGTCGGGCAAGGGTGGTCCCGCCCTGGCGCCTCGTGTACGGGTCGTAGTGGAGATAGACCTGCGGGATCAACGCGGGGATGTTAGAGCCCAATCGCAGGTACCGGTCGGCATAAGTCCGCAAGATCCGCCGTTCTGCATCATTGTCGCCCAGACACCGATCCAACCGCCTGTATAGGCTCCGGGAAACCTCTGTCGGCGACCGGCCGGTCAAGCCTTCCCGATCGGCCCACCAGTCGGTGAGTTCCTTCCAGGTGAGGCCGCTCGGACCCAGTGGCCGGTCATAGACCAAGCAGTACTGCTCGTTTTCCACGAGAGCGATGTCGTTGTTGACGGCGTCCCGGAAGACGATCTTTGGTTTGGGCCCATCTGCCGCAAAGATGAGGTTCTTGAGATCACCGGCGACACCGGTCGGGCCTAGGCGGTCCACGAGCGCGGCGAGTCCTGGCGCCTCGACCTCATCCAGGACGCGACGCGCGATGTCGGCCAGTTCGGGCAGTGTGTGGTCCCGCAGGATGGACCAGACGAACGCTGCCTTAGTCAGCGAGTCCCATTCGTCTGGCCAGGGAGCCAGGCCGAGATCCTCGAAGAAGTTCTCGATCTGCCGCCGCGTCATGCCGTCCCGGAGATGCTCGGCGATGGCGTCCCGTAAGCGTGAAGGACTGACGACCTGCATGGCATCTGACTGTAGGTGAGCGGTAGGACGCAAACCTGCCCGGATCTTTTCGACGTGGCGCACCGGGCTGACTGCCGAGGTCAGCCTCGACCAGGACGGGCACGATGACGGTGGAGCCGCGCAGCCTGCACTGCGTATTCCCGACACAGCGGAATTCCCACCTTTGGTGCCGGATATCGGCGATCATCCGAGCCGTAGTCACCGGACTTCAGGCCAGCGTAACCGGCTTGGATCGGGCATAGAGGTTCGACAGGCGCAGGTCAACGGACAATTGGCGACGCGCTTCGGGGCTAACCGATCCGGGATCGATGACGTCATGCCACGGGCCGGCGGCGAGCCCGGAGGCGTAGCAGGTGGGGCATTCGCCCTCGCTGGTGCAACCGAGGTCGCCGGTTATCAGGTTGCGCGTGTGACCGAGGGCGTCGTCGGGGTGGTCGGCACGAACAAGGTGCCACAGCCCAGCCCGGTCCTCGGGTTCGAGGCCAGCCGCGACATCGATGCGCATCGGCCGGTAGAGCTGCCCGTGGTCGTAGCGGATGGCGAAGACCCGGTCGAGATGGTCGACTTCGTCCGGCTGCGGTTGGTGTCTGGCGTACCAGTCGCTGGCGTCGGCCAGGGTGCCGGGACCCCACAGGTAGTCGGTGGGAAAGAGGGTGTTCTCGAAGCGGCTGTCGAAATGGGTGAGGCCGGGGTCCATCTCATGGATGCCCGGGCGGAAGCGGCCTCGCAAGATGACGCAGCGCAGCTTGTCGTCGCCCTCTTGGGGACCGCCACCGAGATGTTCGGCGAGGAAGGTCTGCGTGCCGCCCTGTTTGTCCCAGGCGACGACGACTATGCTGCGTTCGCTCGGTGCCGAGTAGAGGCGGCCGCCAGGGGTCGGATGGCCCCACAGCTGATTGATGAATTCCGCCAGGTCTCTCAGCGTGCGAACGCAATCGACAGGCATGAGCAGATGAGCTGAGGTCGGGTGTGCTACGAAGTTTCGTAGCTGCATCGTCACGCGCTCGTGGCCGCGGTTGCGTTGGCCGCGTAGCAGTCCCGCTGCCCGGGCCCACCGGTGGAGTCCGTCGAGCATCCCGTTAAATTGCACGGTGGCTGGTCCTGCGCCGACCCGTAACCGCGACTTCTTGCCAGCAGACGTTCTGAGGAAGTCCATGATCGGCTCGTACGAGGTGGCGTCGACGCGGAACTCGCGCTGGTCACTGGTGCGGACAAACGTGACGGTGCCGCCGTGAAACTCGAGGAACCGGTCTCGCAGCGCGTGCTCGATGACCAACAGAGCATGGCTGTCAACGATGGTGAAGATGTCGTAGCAGAGCACCCCGTACGCGTAGATCGTGCGTAGCCGATCGAAGCTCTGCCGCGTTCCGGCTGTGACGTCAGGGACAAGGTTGAGGCCCGCGACGAGTTCCTGCTGGAACTGTGCAGCTGACTCCGGAGTAAGGATCTTGTCAAGGCTGAGCCCGCCCGGGGTGAACCGCTGCGTGCGCTCGTCGGCTTCCCGCAGCTGTTCCAGCGATTTGATCTCCACAGATGGCCTCCCCGTCGATCCGAGACGGTGCATGCACCGTGCCCGGTGCTCGCCGAGCCGCCCAGAGTGACACAGCACGAAGCAGCCTGTCCTCCCGATAACCCGAGGGCTCGCTTTGTCCTGCGCGGAAGGGCTGGAGCTCGCGGGGCTGGGCAAGCCGATCCGAGACGTCATCCGAAGGATTGGACTGCGATATCGGACAACCGACAGGTGCCGCATCTGCCACCGATGCCCCCGCTGAGTCTGCCCGACCGACGTTCGGACCCACGGCATCGTCCCGCCGGTCGAGCGGTGCCAACGCTTCCGGAACCGTCGGTTGGAAGCGTCGCCGGCGGGGGGACTGGCCGAGATCGCGGGCCGCCAGATCGTCATTGCGACAGGTCGCCATGTGTCCGGTGCAGCCATCGTTGGACGCGGCCGCGGGCAGCTCGGTGAGCTGGCTGAGAGTTGCCCTGATGGAGCGGTTTGGGAGCTGAGGGATGCCGTGGCGCCGACGCAGCGACCGCGTCACGGCTGAGGGGCTGACGCCGCGCGTCCGGCGATCACACGGGCACCGGCCTGCGTGGTAGCAGACCGTCTCCGCCGGTCATCTGCCAGCGGTTTCGTGCCGAGATTGGGGGAGCAGGTTGGGAGCAGACGGATGTACTGAACGGCGTTGAACAACGTCCAACGGCCCTGAACGGCATCCAACTGCACCCACGATGACCTGCAAGTTCTCAATTTCGCAGGTCAGAGGCGGTGCGGCGTCCTGCTTCACACCGAAGAGGTCACTGGTTCGATCCCAGTATCGCCCACGCAGGTCAAAGGCCACTTCCCGGATTCGGGAGGTGGCCTTTCTGCCGCCACGTCAGCCGCCGAGTGAATCACCATGGCGACTCTGGGTGGACGTCGAGGTCGACGAGCTGTTCGGGGATGTAGTCGTCAACCCGTTCAGGACTGCTGCGGTGCTTGCCGTCCCTGATGGAACGCGGTTGGACGAGCTGTGGCTGGATCACGACCTCAGGCCCGGCGCCGTGAGCCCATACCCGATCCCGCATTCGAAGGCGGGCCCGATCAACGTGGGAACGAGCTCAGGGGTGACTTGTCGCCCACGGACCAGTGGTGACCGAACGGGTCCGTGAAGCCACCCTGACGGTGCGTCCCCCAGGGCACGCGGTGATCCTCGACTGCCGCTCCGGCGACTGCGCCAGCCGCGACGGCGCGCTCGACGAAGGTGTCGGGGTCATCGATGAACACCTCGATGCGGGTGCTCGTGACCCCCGCCTGGCCGGGGCTGGTCTCTCCAGGATTCTCGGGATTGACCTGGTGGAGGTAGAAGGGTGCGCCGCTGATCTCAAGGCCGGCCACGCCACCAAGGTTCCATAGCTCCGTCGCACCCAGTGCAGTCCGGTACCAGGCGACCGCGGCGTCCGCATCGGGGACGATCAACATCACAGAGATCACTGGCGATGCGGCGGGCACCGTGTCGCCGGACAGGGCGGAACGATCTCCCGGTTCCTCGGTCATGCCCACAGCATGCCGGACATGGCCAGCAGCGTCTTCCCACCTGCACAAGATCCTCTGCGGGGGTGGCGCCTGCCACGGACGACCTTGGGTCGATCCGCCGCGGAGGTCCCGAGACCGGACAACCGGCTGCTGGCAAGGGCAGTGCCTCCGGCGGGGTGCTCGGGCACTCCGGGATGGTCGGGGGCGTAGCTGCGGGACTGGACGAACGACCGCGCCCTGTTCTGCAAGGAGCAGGCGGCACTACCGCTGGCCAGGTCCTCCCGATGATTCCTTCACACCGAAGAGTTCCCGGTACCGCCCACCATCGAAGCCACACAAGGGAGCCACCCTCGGAGGAGGGTGGCTCCCTTGCTGATGCCCTCGTCAGTTGTGGTTGAGCATCCGGGCGAGGCTCAGCGGGTCACGGCACCATCTGGAAGCCCTGGCGCCAGGTGGGGTGTTTCGGGTGCCAGTGCAGTTCGCGCTTGGCCTTGGCGTTGGATGCGCCGCGCAGTTCGGTCATGAGCACGACGCCGGCCTCTCCGGCGGCCAGCCGCCCGACGAATCGCGGCACGCGCATCGGCTTCTTGGCGCCCAGCATCGCTGCCAGTTCGGGCAGCCATTCCGCGACCGGGGCGGGGTCGTCATCGACGATGTTGTAGACACCCCGGCCGCCGTTCTCCACCGCTGCGACCGTGGCCTCGGCGGCGTCGGCGATGTGGATGAAGGACCAGACCCCGCCGCCGTCACCGACGACCGGGAACTTGCGCTTGCGGATCATCTCCAGCTGCGCTGAACCTGGCGCCATGGAGGTGCCGGGCCCGTAGAACGCGCCGTAGCGCAGCACGATCCCTTCGGTCCAGGTGGCGTTCAGCACGGCCTTTTCCAGGTGCTCGATCGCGGCGATCATCGGGGCCATCTGGCTGACCGGAGCGCGGTCGAGGGAGTCTTGTTCGTTCTTGACCGGCCCGCCGGTGCGCGCGTAGGTGAACGCGCCGTTGCTCTGGGCGACGAACCGTCGTACTCCTGTGGCGCGTGCCGCCGCGAGGAGGTTGTCGTTGCCCTCGATCCGCAGGCGGTTGGTGGCGGCGAAGCTGCGGTCGAAGTGGCGGGTGTCGACGTGCCCGATGGCCGTCAGCTGGTTGACGATCACCTCCGGGGCCGCCTCGCGTACGGCCGCCTCGACCTGGGCGCGGTCCAGCGCATCGGCGATGACCGGTACCGCGCCCAGCTGTGCCGCCCTGGCCTTGTTGGAGTCGCTGCGGATCATGGCGAACACCTCGTGTCCGGCAGCGACCAGACGCGGCACCAGTTCCTTGCCCATGGCTCCGGTCGCTCCTGCCACCAGCACTCTCATCGTCGGCTCCTTGCTGTCCGGTTCGGGTTCGACACTTGAACCGGATGGCCCGCCGATTCCTGACAGGAGAGCGCATGATGCACGTCACATCGCGAGCAGGGGCTTCCCGTGGTTGCACGCCGCCCATTGCTCGGTCGCGCGTGCGAGCTTGCCGGGATTGGCCTGGGTGCGGCAGGCAGCGATGCCGTCGGCGGTGACCTCCAGGCACATGATGGCGACGACCCGGCCTTCCACGACGGCCACAACGGCGGGTTCGCCATTGGCGGTCCAGGCGTAGATCTCCGGCGCGCCGCCGACGACGGCGCGCTTGGCCTCGGCGGGCTTGAACAGGCCCCACAGGAACTTCGCGACCGCGACGGCTCCCTCGAACGCCCTGGTGCGCGCCGGAACCTTCCCTCCGCCGTCGCCGACGGAGATGGCGTCCGTGGTGAGCAGGCGTACGAGCTCATCGGTCCGCCCACTGGTGGCGGCCGCGAGGAACTCCTCGACGATCCGCCGGGCGGCGGCCTGGTCGACCTCGGTGCGGGCCTTGCCGTACGCGACATGCTTCTTGGCCCGGTGAAAGATCTGCTGGCTGGCGGCCTCGGTGATGTCGAGGATCTCGGCGATGTCCCGGTGCGGGTAGTCGAAGGCCTCGCGCAGCACGTACACGGCCCGCTCGTTGGGGGACAGGCGCTCCATGAGGGTGAGGACCGCGTACGACACCGATTCGCGCTGCTCGGCGGTGTCGGCCGGGCCGAGCATCGGGTCACCCGCGAGCAGCGGCTCGGGAAGCCACCGGCCCACGTAGGTCTCGCGGCGTGACCGCGCGGAGGTGAGCTGGTTGAGGCACAGGTTGGTGAGTACCTTCGTCAGCCAAGCCTCGGGGACCTCGACGCGGGCGAGGTCGGCGGCCTGCCAGCGCAGGAACGTCTCCTGCACGGCGTCCTGCGCCTCGTCCGCGGAGCCGAGGAGACGGTAGGCGATGGCCTCCAGACGGGGCCTCGACAGCTCGAATCGGTCGACGTCATCCACCGTCAAGGGCATGACCTGATCATATTTCCCGCAGTACCCCCGAGCTGGTCACGGCCCCCGCTCGTGTCGGCGGGTGACGAACCGCGGCGCGGTGAGGTCCAGGGGGCTGCTTCGCTCGCCGTCGGATGGCAAGCTCGTGTCCCATGATCGATTATTTGCCGAAGAACGTGCGACATCCGGATCTCGTGGAGGTTCGCCCGTGAGGGCGGTCATCGTCGCGGCCGCCGTCGCGTTCATCATCTCCCTGCTCGGGACGCCGGTGGCGATTCGCGTCTTCACCGCGCTCAAGGCCGGCCAGCCGATCCGGTCCATCGGGCTCGCCAGCAACGAGGGGAAGACGGGTACGCCCGCGATGGGCGGAGTCGTTTTCATCGTGGCGACCGTCCTCGCCTACGTCGCCGGGCATCTCGCGCTGACCACGCTGCCCGAGCGGCAGATCGCGCAGGAGGGGCCGACCATGACGGCCCTGGTGCTGCTCGGGCTGTTCGTCTTCTGCGGCGCGGTCGGCTTCTTCGACGACCTCCTCAAGGTGCTCCGGCGCAACTCCGACGGGCTGTCCGCCAAAGGCAAGCTGCTCGGCCAGGCGATCGTCGCCGTCGGGTTCGGCATCGCCGCGCTCTACGTACCGAGCACGAACGGTCAGACCGTGGCCAGCGAGCACATCTCCCTCATCCGCGACATCAGCTGGCTGGACGTCGGCAAGGTCGGCGCGGTCATGGTCTTCGTCTTCGTGATCACGGCGATGTCGAACGGCGTGAACCTCACCGACGGCCTCGACGGCCTGGCCACCGGCGCGTCGATCCTGGTGCTCGGCGCGTACGCGCTGATCGGCTTCTGGCAGTACCGGCACTGGTGCGCCGACGGCGCGTACGCCCGCGCGAACGAGTACTGCTACCAGGTCCGGGATCCCCTGGAGATCGCCATGATCGCGGCGGCGGCGGCCGCCGCCTGCGTGGGCTTCCTCTGGTGGAACGCGTCCCCGGCGCGGATCTTCATGGGTGACGTGGGCGCGCTCGGGCTCGGCGGCCTGATCGGCGGGCTCGCCGTGGTGACCCGCACGACGCTGCTCTCGATCATGATCGGCGGGCTCTTCGTCATCATCACGACGACCTGGGTGATCCAGATCGTCTCGTTCCGGACCACCGGTAGACGGGTCTTCCGGATGGTGCCGTTGCACCACCACTTCGAGTTGGCCGGATGGAGCGAGGTCAACATCGTGGTCCGGTTCTGGATCGTGGCCGGCGTCTGCGTGGCGGTCGGCCTGGGCCTGTTCTACTCGGATTTCCTGGCGGCCGTTGGATAAGAGCTACGCGACCAGCCTGTGTCGTGCCAGTGGGCCGAATTCGATGGACAGGGTGATCGAGCGGGTTCTACGGTCGCGCCGATGCGCCCTGGAGAGATCGTCGTCGCTGCCGAGCAGGTACGCGCCCTGATCGACGAGCAGTTCCCCGAATGGTCGGACCTGCCGATAGTTCCGCAGCCGCTGAACGGCACCGACAACGCGCTGTTCCGCCTGGGTGATTCCCTGACGGCACGACTGCCACGGGCGCCGTGGGCGCTCGACCAGGTGACGACCGACGCGACCTGGCTGCCACGGCTGGCGCCGCACCTGCCGGTGCCGGTGCCGGTGCCCGTCGCGGTCGGCCGGCCGGGCGGGGACTATCCGTGGCCGTGGACTGTCGTCCCGTGGCTGGACGGTCGCAACCCGGAAGCCGGGGAGGACCTCGTCGACCTCGCCGTCGATCTCGCCGGCTTCGTGCGCGCGATGATGGCGATCGACCCGATGGGCGGGCCGGTCAAGCAGGGGATTCAGCGCGGCGTACCCCTGATGCAGCGGGACGAGTTGACCCGCCGGTCGATCGCGGCGCTCGGCGACCGGATCGACGGGCGGGCGGTGACCGCGGCGTGGGACGAGGCGATGGCGGCGGACGAGTGGCCCGGACCGCCGGTCTGGCTGCACGGTGATCTCCTGGAAGGCAACCTGCTGGTCGACCGGGGCAGGCTCACCGGGGTGATCGACTTCGGTGGTCTCGGCCGCGGCGATCCGGCGGTCGAGGTGCGGCCGGCCTGGAGCCTGTTCGACGCCCGCGCGCGGGCCGCCTACCGGGAGGCGCTCGGGTTCGACGAGGCGACCTGGGTGCGCGGGTGGGCCTGGATGCTGTCGGGCTCGGTCTACTGGCTGGCGGACCTCTGGGACTCGATCAGCGAGGACGACCGCGAGGACACGATCCGCCACATCGACCACATCGTGCGTCACCGCCACGACTGACCGGCGGGTGGGGTCTCCGGCTCAGCGTTGTGGTCCGTCCCAGGACCATCGGGGGATGGTCAGGCCCTCGGGCACATCATCGGCCGACTCCGGGTAGCGGGCCATGGTCGTAGTGGTGGCCCAGGCGAAGTAGTCGTGCAGCACCTGCCGGATCGGGTCGGTGGTGAGCCCGACATCCCGCAGCGCGTCGTCGAAGCAGGCGATCGCGCGGCGGTCCATCTCGTCGTGCTTGCCGTTGCCGCTGTGCATCCGCACCACCGCTGGCGACCTCGTCGGCCATGACGCGGGCGTGCCATGCGGCGGCCAGGCGGAGCAGACCCGCACTGCCCCCGGCAGCCTCGTACACGCTCTGCATGGTGAACAGGATGCCAGGCTGCGCACCGAGCCGTCGGCCCTGCTAACGAGGCCGCCACTCCCTCCGGAGCAGCCCGTAGACCCACGAGTCGGAGACCTCGCCGTTCACGACGCAGTCCTCGCGCAACGTCCCTTCCCGCACGAACCCGAGCTTCTCCAGCACCCGGGCGGATGCCACGTTGCGTGTGTCGGTCTCCGCCTGGACGCGGTTCAGGTCCAGCGTGTCGAACGCCCACCCCAGCAGGGCACGCGCGGCCTCCGTCCCGTAGCCGTGGCCCCACGCCGCCTCGCCGTAGCAGTAGCCCAGCGATGCGCTGCGGTAGTCCGGATTCCACCGGGTCAGGCCGCACCAGCCGAGGAACGCCCCGTCGGAGGCACGGTCCACGGCCAGCCGCGCCCCGGTGCCCTCCTGCGCCATCTGCCGGCAGGCCGTGATGAACCGCTCGGAGCGCACGCGGTCGCGCCACGGCGGCGCGTCCCAGTAGCGCAGCACGTGGGCGTTGCTGTGCAGCGCGAAGAGGTCGTCCGCGTCCGCCTCGTCGAAGGGGCGCAGTCGAAGGCGCGTGGTGTGCAGCGTGGGGGTGGGTAGCGACATCCTCGTCATGTTCTCTCTCGTGACTGGTTGCCGGTCAACCAGACATCCGGACGCCGCCCAGCCGCAACGGGTTTACCGGCGGACGTGGAGGGCGGCCGCCAGCTGGTCCAGGCCCAGCGAACCCAGCTCCAGCGCATGACGATGGAATTCCCGCCGGTCGCCGGGGAAGGACGAGCGGCCTGCCCGCCACACCCGCTCACCCGCCTTGTAGGCCAGCGCCTGCCCCGGCCGGCCCAGGTATCGTGCGAGCTCGGCGGGCGCGTACGGCCCCTGGTGGCAGCGGTCCCGCAGCAACTCCAGCGCCGCCTCCGGCGTCCACCGTGCTCCGTCGCCGGAGGGGATCGGCAGTCGTAGGTGCAGGCCGATGTCGAGCACGACGCGTGCCGCCCGCAGGAGCTGCATGTACAGATGTCCCAGTCGAGCACCCGGCTGTTCGTAGAGGCCGAGTTCGTCCATGAACCGCTCCGCGTACAGTGCCCAGCCCTCCTGGCTGCCGGACAGGCCGCCGAGCAGGTTCAGCCGCGACCCGAGACCGCCCCGGCACACCTCTGAGCCGAGGTCGAGGTGGTGGCCGGGTACACCCTCGTGATAGGCGACGCTGTAGGCGTACCAGGTGGGAAAGCTGGCCTCGCCCTCGGGGAGGGACCACCAGACCCGGCCCGGCCGCGTCAGATCCCGCGACGGTCCGACGTAGGCGACGCCGGACGACGTGGTCAACCGCGACTCGATACGCCGCAGCGGGGCGGGGATGTCGAAGTACACGCCGTCCAGCCGCGCGGTCGTGGCCTCCAACAGCTCCTGCAACCAGGCGGCGAACGCCTCCCTGCCGTGCAGCGTGCCGGGCGCTTCCGGGCTGGCGAGCCAGGCGAGCACCTCCGGCACGCTCCCGCCCAGGGCCTTCGCCTCAGCGGTCAGTTCTGTCTCGGTCGCCCGGAACTCGTCCCAGCCCCAGTCGTACAGCTCGCGCAGATCTGGCCGGGTCGCGAGGAAGGTGCGCACCCAGAGTGCGTACCGCTGCGGGCCGAACGCTTCCTCGGCGACGGCCCGGGGCGCCAGGTCCGCGGTCAGCATCCGGGCAAATTTCTGGTACGCCTCGCGCGCAGCCGCCGCCGCGGCCTGCAACGACGTCCGCTGGCGCCCTTCGCCGTAGCGCTTCACCAGGGCGACGTCGTCGTCGACCCAGTTGCGGCAGCGCTGCCTGACGAGTTCCACCTGACGGCGTGCCGGCAGCATGCCGCGCTCGGCGGCGAGCAGGAGGCTGCGGGCGTACCCGTCCAGGGCTGCGGGGATCGCGGCCATGCGTGCGCCGACGCGGGCCCCGCCCTCCTCGGCGGCCGCGCCCTCGGCGCCGCGGGCGGGCACCGCGGCCTCGACGGCCTGGCGGATGAGCTGGAGCGGGCCGGTGGCCGCGGTGTGCAGTTCGCGAAGGTCCTCCCCGGCGTCGTGGACGGCGAGACGCGTCCGCAGCCGTTCGGCGAGGTGGGCGTGCAGCGGAGTCACGGTCGGCAGTGCGCCACCCAGGATGTCGAGCTCACGGAGGGCGCGGGCGGCGAGGTCCGCGCGGGCCTGGTGGCCCTCCGGGCCATAGTCGGTGAGCCCGTCGACATCCTGCTCGCCGGCCTCCACGACCGCGGTGCAGGGATCGAGGCCGGCCATGTCGCGCAGGAGTCGATCCGCGAAGTCCTCGATCACGGGGCAATGCTATGGCCGTACCCTCGGCGCGGTGGTGCGCTGTAAGCCGGTCGGGAGGGACTGCGACGATGGATGGATGAAGATCACCCGACTCATCACCGTGGAGGATGCGCCGACCCTGGCCGACCTGCTCCGCGCCAACCGGGAGTTCCTCGCGCCGTGGGACCCGATCCGGAGCGAGGACTACTTCACGGCGGACGGCCAGCACGCCGTCATCGAAGCCGATCTCCAGCAGCACGAGCAGGGGTCGAAGCTGCCCCACGTCATCCTCGACGAGTCCGGACGGGTGATCGGCCGCATCACGCTCAACGGCATCGTGCGCGGCCCCTTCCAGTCCTGCGCCATGGGCTACTGGGTCAGCGCCGGTCACAACGGCCGAGGGTTCGCGACCAGGGCGGTGCGTGAGATCGTGCGGGTGGCCTTCGAGGAGTTGGGGCTGCACCGGGTGCAGGCGGAGACCCTGCTGCACAACGTCAGATCCCAGCGGGTGCTGGAGCGCAACGGGTTCGTGCGGTTCGGCATGGCGCCGGAATACCTCAACATCGCCGGCCGGTGGCAGGACCACAACATGTATCAGGTGGTGAAGCCGCCCTCGGCAACCGGTTGAGTCTCCTCGCGCACCGCGTCTGTCGGGGGCGCTGACTAGGGTGTAGGGGTGGTTGATCGGCGCCAGGTGATGAACTTCCGCGTTAGCGCCCAGCAGCTGGACCGGGCCGAGGGCACGCTGGAAGACACCGCCGTGCTCGACATCGGGGTGCAGGACACCGGTCCGGACGGCGCCCGGTGGGCGCTGGCCCTCCGCGGGGTCGATGTGGCGGCGATGTCCGCGGAGGACCTGATCCTGCTGTGGACCGTGCGCGGCGCTCCTCACCTCTACCGCCGCGCCGACGCGGGGAAGGTGGCGGCCGCGGTCGAGCCGTTCTCCGACGCTGACGCCGGGAAGCGCATCTACGACGCGGCGAAGCCGTTGAAGGCGGCGGGAATCGGCATCATGGCCGCCCTCGACGAGGTAGCCGCTCACATGCGGGCCGTCGTCACCGAGCCGACGGTCAAGGGGGACGTCTCCGGCCGCTTGGCGAAGGTGATGCCGGAGCCGTACCTGCGGTTCTGCCGGCCGTGCGACGCCACCCACCTCTACGAGATGCCGTTCCGGTTGGCCGCCGTACGGGCCGGGCTGGAGTTGCAACTCGACACGTCGCCCCCGGTCCTGCGACGCATCCCCCGGTTCACGAAGGCGGCCACCTCGGACGACCGACTCGACCTCGTTCGCACGTATCTGCGTCTGCTCGGCCCGGCCACCCCCAGGCACGTGGCCGACTATCTCGACGCCCCGGTCAAGGACGTGAAGGCACGCTGGCCCGAGGACGTGATCGAGGTGGTGGTCGACGGCGAGGTGCGCTCACTGCTGGCCGGCGACGAGCAGGCGTTCGACTCGGCTGATGGCAGGGCAACCCGTCTTCTCGGGCCGTACGATCTGTTCCTCCAGGCCAAGGATCGGGCGACCCTGGTGCCGGACACGGCCCACGTCAAGGAGTTGTGGCCGGTGCTGGGTCGTCCCGGTGCCGTCCTGGCCGACGGTGAACTGGTCGGCATCTGGCGTCCCCGCAAGTCCGGCAAGACCTTCAAGGTCGCCGTCCAGCCGTGGCGGACGCTGTCGGCGACGACGCGCAAGGACATCGTCGAACAGGCCGAACACCTCGCCGCGTACCGCGGTGTTCCGCTCGCCGGCGTCGAATTCCCCGCTTAGCGGACGTCAGCGAGAAGGCTCCGGGCGACGGCGGTGTTCGCCCACCAGTCCAGCCAGCAGCGGCCGTCGAAGCGGTCCATGCCGTCATCCCGCTGGGGAGAGGTTCATTCGCCCAACGGCGCGGCCCGCCAGCTCCACTCCGTCAGTCGCGGGCGCCCCGGCAGCGCGAGGCGGCCGGTGGACCACCGCAGCGCCGTCCACGGGTCGACATCGGCAAGGTCGCGCGCCGCGTCCGGAAACAGCCGAGCGAGCAGCCGGGCGCACACGTCACGCGGGGGATCGAGGGCGAGACCGAGGCCCTGAGCGATGTCGTCCCCGTGCAGCAGGGCTTCCACGCACCCCATGGCGGCGAAGCCTTCCGGATCGGCTCGACCGGTGGGGTGGTAGGCCCGCACCCCCGGCCCGGTGGTGCGGACCGTGGCGGCGAGGATGCGGCCACCCGCCTCGGCGAACTCCAGCACCTCTGCCGGGGACGCGTCCTTGTCGGCGGCTGCCATGAAGCGGACGAACCGCTTCTCCGGCCGGGCCACGAGCTGGCCCGCGAACGACATCAGGCAGTCACCGACGTGCTCGGCGGTGTGCCAGCAGTCCCACTCCAGGCTGCCCGCGGGCACGGACCAGTCCAGCCCGACCGCGGGTCGGAGGCTGGCGACAACGCTGGACAGTGCCGCGTCGAGGTCGTCGGCGCTGACCGCCACGATGTCCTCCAGGTCGTCGGGGCCGGTATCGCTCCGGCCAGGTCGGTAGCGGCCAGCTTGCCCGACGGGTGCGACGAACTCGGGTCAGCCAGGAACAGACAACTCCGGGGACATCGGCGGCGGGTCCGGTTAGCGTGCACGGACGACCGCGACCGGAGGAGGGCCGGAATGCCCGCAGGGCAGATGCACAGGGACGAGGTACGCACGGACAGCGCCCTGGTCCGACGGCTCGTCGCCGGGCAGTTCCCGCAGTGGGCGGACCGGCCGGTCACGCCCGTGGCCTCCGGCGGTACGAGCAACGCGATCTACCGCCTCGGCGACGACCTCGCGGTCCGGCTGCCACGGATCGAATCCGCGGTCCACCAGGTCGAGTTCGAGCACGAGTGGCTGCCGGTCCTCGCGAGGCACCTGCCCGTTGCGGTGCCGGAGCCGCGCGTCGTCGGCCGGCCGGACGAGTCGTACCCGTGGCCCTGGGCGGTCTTCCACTGGGTCGACGGCGAACACCCGGCGGAGGGCAACACCGATCCGCGACGGTTCGCCGCCGACCTCGGGGAACTGGTGGCCGGCCTGCGGCGGGCGGACACCGCGGGCGCCCCGGTCGGGTACCGCAGCGGGCCGTTGAGCGACCGCGACGCGTACCTGCGGAAGTGGACCGAGGCCGCCCGTGGCCTGGTCGACGTCGACGCGGTCCTCTCCGTCTGGGAGGCGGCGCTGGCGGCGCCGGCCTGGGACGGTCCGCCCGTCTGGAGCCACGGTGACCTGCTGGCGGGCAACGTGCTCGTCAGGGGCGGCCGGCTGTGCGGCCTGATCGACTTCGGCGCGGCGGGCGTCGGCGACCCCGCCTGTGACGCCATGGCGGCGTGGACGCTCCTCGACGCCGACTCGCGTGAGGTGTTCCGCGAGACGGCCGGGTTCGACGACGCGGCCTGGGCGCGCGGCAAGGGGTGGGCGCTGACCTTCGTCAGCGCGCTGACCTACTACCGGGAGACCAACCCCACGATGTACGCCGTCGGCCACCGCGCGGTGCGAGCGGTGCTGTCCGACCGCCCCTGATCGTGTGGTCCGTTACCGCCGAAGCGGTGGCAGCCGTTCCGCGGCTGGGGAGACCGCGGCCCGGCGCGGGAGCACCCCCGCGCCGGACCGCGGTCGGTCAGCCCGCCGTGCAGGTGGGGGTGCCGCCGGGGGCGGTGCCGTTGCCCTGGAAGCCGAACTCGGTGGTGGTGCCGGCGCCGACCTGGCCGTTGTAGGACACGTTGCGGAAGGTCACCGCGCCGCTGGTGGCGCTGGGCTGGGCGTTCCAGGTGTTGACCAGGCTCGCGCCCGCCGGCAGCGTCAGCGCGACGGCCCACCCGTTGAGCGCGGTGGCGCCGGCGGTGACCCGCACGGTGGTGACGAAGCCGCCCTGCCACTGGTTGGTGACGAGTGACGCGGTGCAGCCGTTGCCGGACGGCGGCGGGGTGGTGGGCGGCGGGGTGGTCGGCGGGGCGCTGGTGGGCGGCGGGGTCGTCGTGGGCGGCGGCGGGGTGGTGCCGCCGGCGTTCAGCGCGTCGAGCACCGCCGTGTACGCCGGCTTCTTGTTGCCGTTGCCGTCGAAGAGCAGCGGGGTGCCGCTGGCCCGCCAGGAGTCGCTGTCGCGGATGCCCCACACGGTGATGCCGGTGCAGCGGGACACGGCCAGGCAGTCCTTGACGACGTTGCCGTAGGTGGTGGCCTGGGTAGTGCCGGAACCCTCGATGTCGAGTTCGGTGATCTGCACGTCGACGCCGAGCGCGGCGAAGTTCTCCAGGGTGGTGCGGTAGTTGCCCGGGTACGGCGAGCCGCTGTTGAAGTGCGACTGGAGGCCGACACAGTCGATGGGCACGCCGCGTGCCTTGAAGTCCCTGACCATGTTGTAGACGGCCTGCGTCTTGGCCCAGGTCCAGTTGTCGGTGTTGTAGTCGTTGTAGCAGAGCTTGGCGCCCGGGTCGGCGGCCCGCGCGGTGCGGAACGCCACCTCGATCCAGTCGTCGCCGGTGCGCTGGAGGTTGGAGTCACGGCGGACGCCGCCGCTGTCGGCGAACGCCTCGTTCACCACGTCCCAGGCGTAGATCTTGCCCTTGTAGTGGGTGGCGACCCGGGTGATGTGGTTGACCATGGCCTGCCGCAGGGCGGTGCCGGAGAGGTTCTGCGCCCAGCCCGGCTGCTGCGAGTGCCAGGCCAGCGCGTGGCCCCGGACCCGCATGCCGTTGGCCTGGGCGTGGCTGACGATCCGGTCGGCGTTCGTGTAGTTGAACTGGTTCTGGGACGGCTCGGTGGCGTCCCACTTCATCTCGTTCTCGGGGGTGACCATGTTGAACTCGCGGTTCAGGATGCCGACGTAGGTGGCGTCCGACAGCTTGTACGCGGCCACCGCGGTCCCGAAGTACCGGCCCTTCTCCGCCGCCGACGCCCCGAGGGTCGTTCCGGCGCTGGCGCTTGTCGCGAGCGTCACCGACGCGGCGACCAGCGCCACCCCGGCCGCTGCCGACACCAGCGCGACCCGGGATCGCCGTCGGCCCGTCGTACTCCCGCTGCCGCGGGCGAGCACCTTGTCCATGAGGGAGCCTTTCGATGTCTGTACCGATGAGGACGGCTACCTCGACGACTGCCCGCCACGGTGGTCGGCTCGGTGCGCGGCCGCCCGGAGGCCACGCGGATCGGGACCCTGTCCCGGTCCCACCGTGAGTCAATCGAAGTGCATCTCTCGAAAAACTACCGGAACAATTTCGAACTATCAATGCCACGGAAGGGGCCCGATGGCGCGACGGCGAGGTGGGCCCGGACGCGCCGAGCGGGGCCGGTCGACCGACCGGCCCCGCTCGGGTCGAGGTGTGTCTAGCGGCGCGGCTTCTGCGGCACGCGCGGCAGGACGTACGGCGGGCCGCTGTAGATCAGGTCGGCCTTCATCTCCTGGTACGCCCGCTTGGGCTGGTAGTTCTCGTCGTAGATCGTGGCCAGGCCCTCCGGCGGGTCGGAGAACCAGCCGGGCACCCAGGAGTGCTTGTCGGTGAACCCCCAGACGGTGAACGACAGGCAGTGCCGTTCCGCCAGGCAGGCCTGCAACAGCACGCTGAAGTTCGCCGCCGACGCCTGCAGCCGCGGGTTGATCTCGTTCGAGTCGCCCGCCTGGACGCCAGCGGTCAGCTGGCTGCGCACGTCGACCTCGGTGAACGCCGTGGCCAGCCCCAGCCCGGCGAACTTCCGCAGCGCACCGGCGACCTGGAGGGTGTCGAAGTTGCCGTACTGGGTGCCGAGGTGGCCCTGGCTCCCGACGCCGTCGATCGGCACGCCCTGGGCCAGCAGGTCCTTGGCCATGTCGTACACGAACTGGGTCTTGTCGTTGGCCGGGTCGCCCGAGCCGAACGCCTCGATGTTGTAGTCGTTGTAGAACAGCAGGGCGTGCGGATCGGCCGCACGGGCCCAGCGGAAGGCGTCGGCGATGTAGCCGGGGCCGAGGTGCTGGGCCCAGAATCCCTTGTAGTGCAGGGTCGACGGGGTGTCCCAGGGGTCGCTGACCGCCTCGTTGACCACGTCCCACTGCCAGATCCGACCCTTGAAGTGGGTGACCACGGCGGTGATGTGGTTCCGCAGGATGTCGCGCAGCTCCGTGGTGCTGATGGAGCCGTCCTCGACGCCGCTGGTCAGCCAGGCGGGAAGCTGGTTGTGCCAGACCAGGACGTGCCCGCGTACGCGCTGGTTGTTCTGCTTGGCGAAGGCGACGAGTTCGTCGGCCGGCCCCCAGTTGTAGGTGCCGCGGGTCGGCTCCAGGCTCTCCCACTTCATCGCGTTCTCGGCGGTGACCGTGGAGAACTCCGACGCCGCGAGCTGGCGGTACCGGGGGTCGGCGGGGTCGTCGAGGGCGGTCAGGTCGACGGCCGTGCCGATGGCCAGGCCGTGGCGCAGCGCGAGGTTGCGCAGGCTCTGGTCGGCCGGGTTGTACGAGCGGCCGGCCGTGGCCGGCGCGACGTTGAGCGCCCCGACGGTCGCGATGGCGACCGCGCCGGCGGCTATCCACCGTCTGAGTTTCATCTGCGTTCCTTCCCGGATGGAGGGTCGACAGGGTCGACGAGGCAGGATCGTGCGGTGTGGTGAGACGGCGCCCGTGGGGCGGCGGATCGGTCCTCCGGCGGGCGGCGGGAGGACGGACCGGACGCGGGCGGCACCGATACTTCCGAGACAATTTCCGGTACTGAGCCGGAACGTTACGGTCGTCGATCTGGCCCCGTCAACCTCCGGAACTTCCGGAGGCCGGCCGGCCACGGGACGGCGCGCGGACGGTCAGTGCTCGAGGTAGGTGGCCCGGTCGAAGTCGGCGTACACCCCGTCGTTGCCGAGGTCCTGCACCCACAGGCCGAGGAACGCGCCGGTGAAACCCCAGGCCGCGGGTTCGCCGTCGATGATCAGCGCGGCGTGCTCGTCGGACAGGATCGTCGCGTCGAGCCCGACCGGTAGTTGGCGCCACCCGTCCCCGATGTCGTAGCCGAAGCGCACCACGGGCCCGTCGAACTCGGCCCGCAGGCCGACCCGCGACGCGCCGCCGACGTCGACGGTGAGTTCCGGGTACGTCTTCCGCCGGCCCTGGTCGGAGCTGAGCAACTCCAGCACCACCCGGCCGTCGTCGTCCCGGGTCAGGTAGAGGTAGTGCCAGTTGAGGGTGTTGTAGTAGGCGGTGACGCCGGCCAGGTGCCGGTGGTCGACGGGGTCGAACTCCACGACCGTCTCCAGCGAGCAGCGCTCGGCGCCGACCCGGCGGGCGACCAGGCTGGGCCGCTGCCGGCCGACCGGCGACTGGCCGCCGTACACCCGCAGGTGCGACGGGCGGGCGCGCAGGTCCAGCCAGTCCGCGCTGGCCGGGCGGCGCAGCGTCGACCAGCAGGTGCCGAGCTCGGGGCCGTCGAAGTCGTCGGTGGCGGGCTCGTCCGGCCAGGGGTGCGCGGGCAGGCCGGGTGCGGGGATCTCCTCGGCGGGCACCCCGCCCGGGATCCGGGGCCAGCCGGCGGCGGGCCAGTCGACCTTCTGGATCGCGGTCTCCCGGCCGAGCACGCAGTTGCCCCGGGTCGTGTACGGGCGGGCGACGAGGTGGGCGAGGTACCAGTCACCGTGCTGGGTCTCGACCAGGCTGCCGTGCCCGGCCTTCTGGAGCCGCAGGTCCGGGTGGCCGACGGAGGTCAGCATCGGCCCGGCCGGGTCGGCCAGGTAGGGACCGTGCAGGTGGCGCGAGCGGGCGACCGTCACCTGGTGCTCCCAGCTGGTGCCGCCCTCGGCCGTGACCAGCCAGTACCAGCCGTCGCGGCGGTAGAGGTGCGGCCCCTCGGTGAGGCCCGCCGAGGTGCCGTGGAAGATGATCTCGGCCTTGCCGACGAGCCGTCGCCGGTCCCGGTCGTAGCGCTGGATCTCGATGCCGCCGAAGCGGTCCCGGCCCGGCCGCCAGTCGGCGCTCATGCTCAGCAGCCAGCTGGTGCCGTCGGTGTCGTGGAAGAGCGAGGCGTCGAAGCCGTGCGCGTGCAGCGGCACGGGATCCGACCAGGGCCCGGTGATGTCCGGCGCGGTGGTGAGGTAGTTCTGCGGGTCCCAGTAGCCGCTGGCGAAGCTCGCCACGTCGCTGTAGACCAGGTAGAAGAGGCCGTCGTGGTAGGACAGGTCCGGGGCCCACACCCCGTTGGAGTCCCCGCAGCCGTGCAGGTCCAGCAGGCGGCGGTCGGTGATGATCCCGCCCAGCGCGCGCCAGTGCACCAGGTCGCGGGAGTGGTGCACGCGCACCCCCGGGTACCACTCGAAGGTCGACGTGGCCAGGTAGTAGTCGTCCCCCACGCGCAGGATCGAGGGATCCGGGTGGAACCCGGTGAGGACCGGGTTGCGGATCGACCGGGCGGCGGTGGCCACGTCTGCGATCTCGGTCGACATGTACGGCTCCTTTTGATCGGTCCTCCGTCAAATTTCCGGAAGCACTCGCCCGGAACTTTCAGAAATCCCGCCCACCGTAACGGTTGAAGTCGAGTTGCGACAGGGCCTTGACCGCGAACATGGGGCGTCGTAACGTGCCCGCCATCACCTGAAAATACCGGCAGGTTGACCGAAACTTCCGGGGCCGCGCTTCCGACGCGGTCCGCTGATCGGTTCCGCGTCCGAGCACCTCGTTGAGTCCTCGAAGGGATGGCACATGACAGCGCACCTCTCCCGCAGATCGCTGCTGGGTCTGGCCGGCGCCGGCGCCGGCGCGCTCCTGCTCGGCGCCTGCGGCGATGACAAGGCCGAAGACCCGAACGCGCCGCAGACCATCAACTGGTGGCACATCCAGAACACCGAGCCGATGCTGCCGGTCTGGGCGGCCATGGCCAAGGAGTACGAGGCCGCGCACAGCAACGTCAAGGTCACCGTCCAGCCGCTGGAGAACGAGGCGTTCAAGGCGAAGCTCACCACCGCCACGCAAGCGGGCTCGCCGCCGGACCTGTTCCAGTCCTGGGGCGGTGGCGTGCTCAAGCAGCAGGTCGACGCGGGTCTGGTCAAGGACCTCACCGACGACGTGAAGCCGTGGATCGGCAACCTGCTGCCGGCGTCGGTGCAGCCGTTCACCATCGACGGCAAGATCTACGGTGTCCCGTTCGACATCGGCATGGTCGGCTTCTGGTACAACAAGGACCTCTTCGCCAAGGCGGGTGTCACCGCCGCGCCGAAGACCTGGACCGAGCTGCTGACGGCGGTCGGCCGGATCAAGGCCGCCGGTGTCGTCCCGATCGCGCTGGCCGGCAAGGAGAAGTGGCCCGGTCACTACTACTGGGCGTACCTGGCCATGCGCATCGGCGGCCTCGGCGCGTTGCAACAGGCCGCCAAGGACCACAACTTCGACACCCCGGACTTCGTGGCGGCCGGCCAGCGGCTGAAGGAACTGGTCGACCTCAAGCCGTTCCAGAAGGGCTTCCTCGGCGCCGGTTACGGCACGCCGGACGGGCAGGCCGCCACGATGGGCAACGGCGGCGCGGCCATGGAGCTGATGGGCCAGTGGGCGCCGGCCGTGGAGGCCTCCTCCTCCACGAGCAAGAAGGGGCTGGGCGACAAGCTCGGCTTCTTCCCGTTCCCGGCCGTCGACGGCGGCAAGGGCTCGGTGGCCGAGGCGTTCGGTGGCGGCAACGGCTTCGCGGTGGGCAAGGACGCCCCCGCGGCGACCGTCGACTTCCTGAAGACGCTGCTGGAGGTCGGCAACCAGCGCAAGGCCGCCGCGACCGGCGCCGTGCTGCCGACGGTCAAGGACGCGGTCGACGGGATCAAGGACCCCAACAACAAGACCGTGGCGGAGACCCTGGCGAGCGCGACCGGGTTCCAGCTCTACCTGGACCAGGCGTACCCGCCGGCGGTCGGCCAGCAGGTCAACGACAGCGTGGCCGAGCTGATCGCCGGCTCGAAGACGCCGGAGCAGATCGTCAAGGACATCTCCACGGTGGCGAAGAGCCAGTAGCGATGTCCCACCACCCCGAAGCCGCCGCCGACAACCGAGTGGAGCAGGCACGATGACTCCGTCGACGATGCCCGGCCTGCGACCCGCCGAGCCGGCGACCGAGCTCCCGGCGGGCCCGGCGACCACGCACCCGCGTGGCCGCCGGGCCCGGCCCCGGATCGGCCGCCTCAGCACCATCGCCCTCTTCCTGGCCCCGGCGCTGGTGCTGTTCCTGCTGCTGGTGGTCGCACCGATCCTGGTCGCCAGCTACGCCAGCGTGTTCAAGTGGAACGGCTTCGGCCTGCCGGAGAACAACGTCGGGCTCGAGAACTTCACCCGCGCCTTCGGCGATCCCACCTTCCGGGGCGACCTCTGGCGAGCCTTCCTGCTGATCGTGCTGTCGCTGGTGATCCAGCTCCCGGTGTCACTGGGCCTGGCCATGCTGCTCAACCAGCGGCTGTCCGGGCGCCGCGCGTACCGGCTGGTCTTCTTCGCGCCGTACGTGCTCTCCGAGGTCACCACCGGCGTGCTGTTCACGCTGGTGTTCTCCCCGAGCCGGGGCCTGGGCGAGGGCCTGGCCAGGTGGCTCGGCGCGGACGCCGGAGCCATCTTCGCGGACCCCGACACGGTGCTGTTCGCCCTGTTCCTGGTGATCTCGTGGAAGTACTTCGGCTTCCACATGGTCCTGTACCTCGCCGGCCGGCAGGGCATCCCCCGGGAGCTGACCGAGGCCGCGGCCACCGACGGTGCCGGCGCCTGGCAGGTGTTCCGGCACGTCACGCTGCCGCTGCTGGGCCCCACCATCCGGATCAGCATCTTCCTGTCGGTGATCGGCACCATCCAGCTCTTCGACATGGTCTGGGTGCTCACCGGCGGCGGGCCGATCCACTCGTCCGAGACCATGGCCGTGACCATGTACCAGTACGGCTTCCGCCGGTTCGAGGTCGGCTACGCCAGCGCGATCAGCATGGTCATGTTCATCCTGAGCCTCGTCTTCGCGCTGTTCTACCAGCGGTACGTGCTGCGGCGGGACACCGAGGGCGCGATCACCACCAGGGGAGTCCAGGGATGACCACCACCAGGCAGAAGCCCGGCGAGCGGACCCGTTCGCTCGTCCTGCACCTGATCTCCGTCGCGGTGGGCGCGCTCATCGTGGTGCCCATCGGGTTCGGGGTGCTCGGCGGGTTCAAGGACAACGGCCAGCTGTCGAGCAACCCGCTCGGCTGGCCCGACCCGTGGGTGCCGGAGAACTACACAGGCATCCTGGCCTCCGGCGTGTTCTGGCGCCAGCTCGGCAACAGCACGCTCATCGCCCTGGCCACCACCTTCGTGGTGGTCGGCGCCGCGGCGATGGCCGCCTTCGTGTTCGCCCGGTTCTCCTTCCGGGGCCGGGAGTTCCTGTTCACCCTCTTCGCGGTGGGACTGATGTTCCCGTTCGCGGTGGCCATCCTGCCGCTGTTCATCCTGCTGCGGACCATGGGCCTGCTGGACAACCCGCTCGGCGTCATCCTGCCGCAGGCCGCGTTCGGGCTGCCGGTCACCATCATCATCCTGCGGCAGTTCTTCCGCACCATTCCCGCCGAGGTCGAGGAGGCCGCGACGCTCGACGGGTGCAGCCCGTTCGGGTTCTTCTGGCGGGTGCTGCTGCCGATGGCCCGCCCGGCGCTGGCCACCGTCTCGGTGCTGGCGATCGTGGCGAGCTGGAACAACTTCATGCTGCCGCTTGTGGTCTTCACCGACCAGAGCTGGTGGACGTTGCCCGTCGGGGTGCAGGCCTTCCAGGGGCAGTACTCCGACGACACCGCGCGGGTGCTCGCGTACGTGGTGCTGTCCATGGTGCCGGCGCTGGGCTTCTACGCGGTGGCCGAACGCCAGCTCATCGGGGGCCTGGCGGGCAGCGTCAAGGGCTGAGCGGGCCCGGGTGCCCGGGCGACGACGAAAGGGCGGGCCGTGGTCTCCGACGACAGCCGGAAAGTCACCATCGCGACGATCGCGCGCATGGCCGGGGTGTCCGTGCCGACCGTGTCGCGGGTCGTCAACGGTCGCTCCGACGTGTCCGCCCAGACCCGGGAGCGCGTCGAGGAACTGCTCGCCCGGCACGGCTACCGCCGCCGCCCACCCAGCATGCGGGCCAGTTCCGGGCTGATCGACCTGGTCTTCAACGACCTCGACAGCCCCTGGGCCGTGGAGATCATCCGCGGCGTCGAGGACGTCGCACACGCCGCCGGCATCGGCACTGTCGTCTCCGCCATCCACCGGCGCACCTCGGCGGCCAAGCAGTGGCTGGACAACCTGCGTACCCGCTCGACCGAGGGGGTCATCTTCGTGACCTCCACCCTGGAACCGCCGCTCCAGGCCGAGCTGCGCCGGCTCAACATCCCCGTCGTCATCGTCGACCCGGCCGGGGTGCCGCCGCAGGAGGCGCCGACGATCGGCGCCACCAACTGGGCGGGCAGCCTCCGCGCCACCGAGTACCTGCTCGGCCTCGGTCACCGCCGGATCGGCTTCATCGCCGGCCTGCCGCAACTGATGTGCAGCCGGGCCCGCCTCGACGGCTACCGGACGGCGCTGGAGTCGGCCGGCGTGCCCGTCGACGACCGGCTCATCTACCCCGGCAACTTCTACCACGAGGCCGGCTTCGCCGGCGGCAGCCACCTGCTGCGGTTGGCCGAGCCGCCGACCGCGATCTTCGCCTCCAGCGACCAGATGGCGCTCGGGGTCTACGAGGCGGTCCGTCAGCGGGGCCTGCGGGTGCCCGACGACATCAGCGTCGTCGGCTTCGACGACCTGCCCGAGGTCCGCTGGTGCTCGCCGCCGTTGACGACGGTGCGGCAGCCGCTGGCGGAGATGGGGCTGCTCGCCGCCCGGACGGTGCTGCGGCTGGCCCACGGCGAGCGCGTCGAGAGCCCGCGCATCGAACTCGCCACCGAGCTGGTCGTCCGCGACAGCGCCACCCGGGCCGCCTGACCCGCCTCCCGTTCCGGCCCGGACCGGCGACCGGGACCTGTCCGGTAACACCGCCGGCGCGTGGCCGAAACTTTCGGAGCTATGCTGAGGTCAGGCCGCCGGAAGCCTCACCGGCACGGCTGCGCGTGGGCGACGCGCCTCTCGTCGCGACCGGACCTCCAGGGAGCTGACTGTGACGGTGAACAACACCCCCCGGGTCACCATCGCCACGATCGCCGACCTGGCGGGCGTCTCGGTGCCGACGGTGTCGCGGGTCATCAACGGGCGCTCCGACGTCGCCGTGCAGACCCGGGAACGGGTCGAGGAACTGCTCAACCGGCACGGCTACCGCCGCCGGGTGGTCGCCGCCCGCCCCACCTCGGGGCTTGTCGACCTGGTCTTCAACGACCTCGACAGCCCCTGGGCCGTCGAGATCATCCGTGGTGTCGAGGACGTCGCCCACGAGGCGGGGATCGGCACCGTCGTCTCCGCCATCCACCGGCGCGCCTCCTCGGCCCGGCAGTGGCTCGACAGCCTGCGCGGCCGCTCCACCGAGGGCGTCATCTTCGTCAACTCGATGGTGGAGCCGTCGTTGCAGGGTGGCCTGCGACGCCTCAACATCCCCCTGGTCCTCGTCGACGCCGACGGCATTCCCCAGCAGGACGCCTGCACCATCGGCGCCACCAACTGGGCGGGCGGGCTCAGCGCCACCGAATACCTGATCGGTCTCGGTCACCGGCGGATCGGGTTCATCTCCGGCCCGCCGCGGCTCATGTGCAGCCGGGCCCGGATGGACGGCTACCGCGCCGCCCTGGAGTCGGCCGGCCTGCCCGTCGATGACGGCCTCGTCCAGCAGGGCGACTTCTACCACGAGTCCGGGTTCGCCTGCGCCACCCGGCTGCTCGCGCTGCCCGAGCCGCCCACCGCGATCTTCGCGGCGTGCGACCAGATGGCGCTCGGGGTCTACGAGGCGGTCCGGCAACGGGGCCTGCGGGTGCCCGACGACATCAGCGTCGTCGGCTTCGACGACCTGCCCGAGGTCCGCTGGTGCTCGCCGCCGCTGACCACGGTGCGGCAGCCGCTTGCGGAGATGGGCATGCTCGCGGCCCGCACCGTGCTGCGGCTGGCCAAGGGTGAGGACGTGGAGAGCCGGCGGGTCGAACTGGCCACCGAACTCGTCGTCCGGGACAGCGCCACGCCGCCCCGGGAAGGGTAGGCGCCCGCGCCTTACGGGATGCGGCGGCCCCGCGCGTCCGGCACCCCGGACTTGCGGAAGAAGTACGCGTTGACCTGGTCCCGCCACTCCTCGGCGCAGCGCACCTGCTCGTCCAGCCGCTCGCGTACCCGGGTGTGCAGCCCCGGGTCGAGCAGCCCGTCGAGCCGGTCCCACCGCCGGCGCAGCGCGGCCACCTCCTCGGCCCCGGCGAAGTGGGTGTTGTAGATGTGCTGGATGACTGTCGAGCCGTCGTGCAGCACGTGCCCGTACGGCACGTGGTGGAAGAAGAGCAGCAGTTCGTCGGGGCACCGGTCGAGGGACTCGTAGACGTCGCGCCACGGCTGCGGGTACTGCCCGGTGAAGCCGGTGCCCGAGGCGCGGGTGCGGTCGACGCCCACGCCGTCCCGGTCGGCGAAGTGGTAGGTGCCCCACGGCGTGTACTCGTACCCGTCGACGTCGGGACCGTAGTGGTGGCCGGGGCGGACCATGAAACCCACGCCCAGCGGCGCGGTGTACCGCTCGTAGGTGCGCCACGAGCCGTCCATCATCTCGTGCAGGGTCCGCCGCACCAGGTCGTGACCGCTGGCCGGACCCGGCGGGAAGGTCAACCCGATCCACTCGTCGAGCACCGCTGCCGGGTCCAGCCGGGGGTCCCAGGCCAGCCGACCGAAGGCGTACAGGTTGGCCTGGGCCAGTGGGTGCCCGGTCCAGAAGGGGTCGTCGCCGGCGTTGGAGACGCCGACCAGCCCGCCGCCCTCGCCCGCATCGCCCGCGGCCAGGGCGGCGACCGTGCGGTGGTCGCCCCACGGGGCGAACCGGAGCACCTCGCTCCACCACGGCGCCAGGTAGCACACGTGCCGCTGCTGGCCCGTGTACTCCTGGGTCACCTGCACCTCCACCGCCAGTCGGGTGGCCGGCATGGCCGCGAGCACCGGCGAGACCGGTTCCCGCGCCTGGAAGTCCATCGGGCCGTGCTTCACCTGAAGGACCACGTTGGGCGCGAACCGGCCGTCGTGCGGGGCGAAGTGGTCGAAGGCGGCACGCGCCCGGTCCGTCGACCGGTCCCGCCAGTCCTGCCGGTGGTCGTAGACGAAGGCCCGCCAGTGCACCACTCCCCGGAACGGCGCCAGCGTGTCGGCCAGCAGGTTCGCGCCGTCGGCGTGGCTCCGCCCGTACGTGAACGGGCCCGACTGCCCCTCGGAGTCCGCCTTCACCACGTAGCCGCCGAAGTCCGGGATGCGGTCGTACACCTGGCGGGTGGTCGCGGCCCACCAGGCTCGCACGCCGGCGTCGAGCGGATCGGCGGTCGGCAGGCCACCGAGCACGACGGGCGCGGCGAAGGTGACCGACAGGTGAACGCGGATCCCGTACGGCCGCAGGACGTCCGCGATCGCCGCGACGTCGCCGAGCCGGTCGGTCAGCAGCCGGGCCTCCGTGGCGTGGACGTTGACGTTGTTGGCCGACACCGCGTTGACGCCGCACGCCGCCAGCAGCCGCCCGTAGTCCCGTACCCGGGCCGGGTCGCCGCGCGGCGAGCCGTCGCGCCAGAAGATCGACCCGCCGGCGTAGCCGCGCTCGACCTGTCCCATGACCGGGTGCACGTCGACGTTGTCCCAGTGGTCCAGCATCCGCAGCCGCATGGCCGGCCGGTGCCGCTCCGGCCCCCGGGCGGCCCCGAACGCCGACTCGCCGAGCCGGACCACGTGGAACAGGCCGTGGAGCAGCCCCGCGGGCTCCTCGGCCAGCACCACCGTCACGTCGCCGGTCCGGGCCAGCGCGAAGCCCTCGGCGCCGAGCGCTCCGGCCCCGTGGTGCCGCCGGCACTGCGCGGCCACCTCCGCCACCGGGGCGGGCAGGGGAGTGGCGGCGGTCAGCGCGAGCACCAGGTCGACGTCGCCGGTCCCGTCCACCGGTCCGGGCCCGGGCCGCCACGCCACCGTGCCGCCGTACCGGGCGCACGCCTGCGCCAGCTCGTCCCGCACCGTCCCGACCAGCGTCCCGGCGCCGCACACCAGGGCACGCCGCGAGCCGACGGCGCGAAAGGCCGCCGGAGGCAGCCATGCCGGGTGGACATCGACCGGCTCCGCCGCCGGACCGGGACGGGCGGCGGCGTCGCTCACGCGGACTCGGCTCCGGCGGGCTGCCCGAGCAGACGCGCGTCGTCCCACCAGGGCGGGGTCTCGTCGGTGACGGCGGTGAGCTCGACCAGGGTCACCTCGTGGCGGGACAGGTGCAGGTCCAGCTCGACCCGGCCGGCCACGACCGGCAGGCCGGCGTGCCGCCGGGCCGGCTCGGCCGCCTCCCGCAGGACGTCCAGCTGCCGCCGGTCGGGGGAGCGCGGCCGCCCCAGCTCGCACCACGCCCGCCAGGCGTTGCCCTCCTCCTCGCTGACCGACGAGCGCAGCAGGAACGCCCTGGTGGTCCCGGGCGGGCCCAGCGGCAGGGACAGGCGTACGGGGTGCTGTTCGGGCACCGGCTCGCGGCCGGTGACGTCCACCGGCGCCCAGGCCAGCACGGTCACCCGGCCGGTGTCGTCCCGGGTCACCAGGTGGTCGGCGCCGCGCGCGAGGACCTGATCGCCCATGCGCGCCAGGAAGGCGTACAGGTGGTAGGTGGGTTTCTTGATCTGGCGGTGGGTGAGCAGGCCGAAGCCGCCGTGGTACAGCGACGTCGGCACGCCCTCCTCCTCGAAGACGTCGCAGAAGGTCCAGTACGAGAAGGAGTCGACGAGGTCACCGCCGGCCGCGACCACCGGGGCCAGGTACGCGGCGTGGAACGCGGTGTCGTGGATCGGGTTGTCCGGCCGGTAGGAGGAGTTGAACTCGGTGATGTGCACGGGCAGCCCGGCCAGCGCCGTGTCCCGCAGCAGGTCGCGTGGGGTGGCGAACTGCTCCAGGAGCCCGGAGGCCGGGGTCAGCGTCTGGTGGACCCCGAACGGCACCTGCTGGGCCGGCCCCGAGGTGTAGGCGTGCTTGCTGACGAAGTCGACCGGGACCGACCGGGCGGCCACGAAGTCGGCGAAGCGGGGCAGCCAGTCGTCGGCGCCGGGGGAGAGCGCCGGACCGCCGACCTGGAGGCCGGCGTCGACCTCCTTCACGGCGCACGCGGTCACCTCGTAGAGCCGGTGGTAGGCGGCCTCGTCGGCGTCCTGCCAGAACGCCGTGAGGTTGGGCTCGTTCCACACCTCGATCGGCCAGCCCCGCACCTCGTCGAGGCCGTAGCGGTCGACGAGGTGGCCGATCGTCGCGCGGACCAGGTCGGCCCACTCGCTCCAGGACGCGGGCGGCGTCACGTTGCCGCGCCACCAGAACACCGTCTGGTCACCGGAGGCGAGACCGGACGGCATGAAGCCCACCTCCAGGAACGGCCGGATGCCGAGGTCGAGGTAGGCGTCGACCACCTGGTCGACGTACGTGAAGGCGTGCCGGACCTGGCGTGCCCCGCGGTGGGTGTAGGGCCGGTGGACGCCCGTGCCGTCGCTGAGCAGCCCGTGGCCGCGGATGTGCCGGAAGCCGATCTCCCGCTGGACCAGCGCCAGCGAGTCCTGGTAGTCGCGCCGCAGCGCCAGATCGAACCGGCCGGTGCCGACGCAGGCGCGCCAGGCGTCGGTCAGCCGGCCCGACGGGTGCTCCGGCACGGGGATGCGCATGGGGGTCATCTGCGTGGTCCGTCTCGGAAGTTTCGGTGAACCGGCGATATGTCCTGCCGGAATTTATGGATCGTTGATCGACGTGTCAAGGGGCGCGGAAGAGCGCATATCGCGTCGCCAAGCGCTTGTCGGCATTGACAGCCGTCGGCCGGCCGCGCGCTCGGGGCCCTCGATCGGGCCTTCGTTCACCGCTGGTTCTCGTGATAACGTGCGCCGAAATTTCCGGAAGCCGTCGATGAGGCCCCATGACACCGTCCCGCCCTGCCGCCGCACCGGGTGCGCGCCACCACGGGGCGCGTCCGTGGTGACGTACGCCGGAGGGCTAGTCGTGGCGGGCCGTGCTGTCCCGGACCACGAGGTCGGTGGCCAGTTCGACCTGGGGCGACTCGATGTCCTCGCCCTGGGCCAGGCGCAGCACCGTGCGGGCGGCGAGCCGGCCCATCTCGGCCAGGGGTTGGCGGACGGTGGTCAGCGGCGGGGAGGCCCAGCGGGCTTCGGGGAGGTCGTCGAAGCCGACGATGCTGATGTCGTCGGCGACCCGGAGCCCGCGGCGGCGGACGGCCTCGTAGACGCCGAAGGCCATCTGGTCGCTGGCGGCGAAGATGGCGGTCGGCGGGTCGTCGAGGTCGAGCAGTGTGCTGCCGGCGGCGAAGCCGGAGGCGTGGTAGAAGTCGCCGGGCTGCACGAGCCGGTCGTCCAGGGGCACCCCGGCGTGCTCCAGGGCCGCCCGGTAGCCGTCGAGCCGGGCCCGGCTGCACAGCAGGCGCGCCGGGCCGGTCACGAACCCGATCCGGCGGTGCCCGAGGCCGAGCAGGTGCTCGGTCGCGGCGAGACCGCCGGACCAGTTGGTGGCACCGATCGTCGGTACGCCGGTCGCGGGCGCGCCGGCCGGGTCGACCACCACCACGGGCACGTTGAGCCGGCGCAGCTGGGCGTGCACCGGCGGGCTGAGGTGCGAGGTCACCACGATGACGCCGTCCGAGGCTCGGGCGCGCAGGTTCTGCAACCACTGCCGGGTCGAGCTGGACTCGCTGTGGATCGCCAACACCACGGTGCCCACCCCGGCCGCGTGCCCGACGTCCTCCACCCCCCGGATGATCTCCAACGCCCACGGGCTGTCCAGGTCGGGGAACACCAGGTCGAGCAGGGCCGCGCGCTGCACCGCACGGGTGCCGCGCCGCCGGTAGCCGTGGTGGCGCAGCAGTTCCTCCACCCGTTCCCGGGTGTCCGGGGCCACGTCCGAGCGGCCGTTGAGCACGCGCGACACGGTGGGCACCGACACCCCGGCCTCCCGCGCGATCACGGTGATGGTCACCCTGCGCTCGTCGTCCGCGTTCACCCGCGTCTCCTTCACCCGGCCGGCTCCGAGCCATCTTGCCGCACCGGCCGAGGGTTGACGACAGCCCCGACCGGCCCCTATGTCCCGAGGAGTTGAGACAGCGCCGTGTACACCGACCTGCCCGAGGCGGAGCTGCGCGCCTACCGCAGCGCCCTGCGCGAACCGGACGACTTCGACGCGTTCTGGGCCGACACCCTCGCCGAGGCCCGCGCGTGCGAGGGCGACCTCGCCGTGACCCCGCTGGACAGCCCGTTGACCGGCCTGGACGTGTTCGACGTGGCGTTTCCCGGCTTCGCCGGCCAGTCGGTCCGGGCCTGGCTGCGCGTGCCCCGCGGGGCCACCGGCCGGCTGCCCACGATCGTGCAGTACGTCGGCTACGGCGGCGGGCGGGGCCACCCGCTGGAGAACCTGCTCTGGGCCGCCGCCGGGTTCGCGCACCTCCAGATGGACACCCGCGGCCAGGGCTCCGGCTGGAGTCGGGGCGACACCCCCGACCTGGCCGGGGCCGGTCCGCAGGCGCCCGGCATGGCCACCCGGGGCATCGAGGACCCGCGCCGGTACTACTACCGGCGCTTCCTCACCGACGCGGTCCGGGCCGTCGACGCGGCCCGCCGGCTGCCCGCCGTCGACCCGGGCCGGGTGGCGGTGCTCGGCCACAGCCAGGGCGGCGGCGCCGCGCTGGCCGCCGCCGCACTGGTGCCGGACCTGCGGGCCGCCGTGGCGTACGTGCCGTTCCTGTGCGACATCCCGCGCGCGGTGACGGTCACCGACGCCCACCCGTACCGGGAGATCCGGGACTACCTGGCGGTGCACCGGGACCGGGAGGAGGCCGTGCTGCGCACCCTCGGCTACGTCGACGGGGTGGCCTTCGCCCGCCGGGCGGGCGTGCCGGCGCGCTTCTCCGTCGCGCTGATGGACGACATCGTGCCCCCGTCCACGGTGTTCGCCGCGGTCAACGCCTACCGGGGGCCGGTCGAGCTGGCCGTGTGGCGGTACAACGGCCACGAGGCGGGCGGCATCGACGACGACGCGGCGGCGCTCGACTTCCTCCGTACCGCCCTGGACGGCTGACCTTCCCGGAAACTTCCGGAACCGCGTCGGTGAGCACGGCTCGGCACTGCCCCGGAATCCCGTCAGAACGCCCGGGTCACCGGCGGCCGTGCGTGCTTCCTGAACAGGGATGTCGAGGGCCAGGAGTCTTCCGCGCCATTTCCGGAAGTTGTTGACAACCCGCGGCGGCGCGATCGATGCTGGCGCTGGCGGAACCTATCTACTTCCGTCGATGCGAACCGCGCCGGGTCGTACCGCTGCTGGCCTCCGCCAGCCGTCACGAGGAGGAAGCACGTAGATGAACGACGCCCCCGTCCGCTCGAGGATCCCCCGACGCGGACGCCTCAGGATGCTCATCGGCGGCGCCTGCGCCGTCGCCCTGGTCACGGCCGGTACCACGGCCCTCCTGCCCAGCCCGGCCCACGCCGAGACCGTGACCACGAACTCGACCGGAACCAACAACGGCTACTTCTATTCCTTCTGGAAGGACAGTGGCAACGTCTCCATGAACATGGGTAGCGGCGGCCAGTACAGCACCCAGTGGAGCAACGTCAACAACTTCGTCGCCGGCAAGGGCTGGAATCCCGGCGCGCGCCGGACCGTGACCTACTCCGGCACCTTCAGCCCGTCCGGCAACGCGTACCTGACCCTCTACGGCTGGACGAGGAACCCGCTCGTCGAGTACTACATCGTCGACAGCTGGGGCACCTACCGGCCGCCGGGCGGCCAGGGGTACATGGGCACCGTCACCAGCGACGGCGGCACGTACGACATCTACCGGACCCAGCGGGTCAACGCTCCCTCCATCGAGGGCACCCGGACCTTCTACCAGTACTGGAGCGTCCGGCAGTCGAAGCGGGTGGGCGGCACCATCACCGCCGGAAACCACTTCGACGCGTGGGCCCGCTACGGGATGAACCTGGGCAGCCACGACTACCAGATCCTGGCCACGGAGGGCTACCAGAGCAGCGGAAGCTCCAACATCACGGTGGGCGGCACCGCGCCCGGCCCCACCACCCCACCGCCCTCCGGGACCTGCACGGTCAGCGTCAGCCGTGCCGAGGAGTGGAGCGACCGGTTCAACGTGACCTTCTCGGTCAGCGGCACCAGCAACTGGGTGGTGACCATCCGCACGAACGGCGGCCAGACCCTGCAGAACAGCTGGAACGCCTCGATCAGCGGCACCAGCGGCACGCTCACGGCCCGCCCCAACGGCAACGGGAACAATTTCGGCATCACGCTCTACAAGAACGGCAACAACACGACACCCACCGCGAGCTGCGCGACGGGCTGACCTGACACGTGGGTGGGGTGCCGTCGGTGGGCCGGCACCCCACCCGCCCTCTGCCGTTTCCTGCCGCGCCCTCGCCGTCCGGCTGTCGAGAGCATTCCGGGCCGCGAGGGCCGCCGGCCGGCGGGTCAGCGGGAGAGGTACGCCTTGATGCTGGCCGGGACGCGCCCCGCCGCGCCCTCCACCGCGGTCCGCGCCGCACCGGTGACCGGCACCAGCGTGCTCTGGTTCGGTGGCAGGACGATCAGGTCGCCGACCGGCACCACCTGCTCGGCCTGCTGCCGCTCGTCTCCCTCGGGCTCGGTCCAGACGATGTAGACCAGCCGGACGCTCATCGGCTCGCTGTCGTCGTTGCGCAGCGACACGGCGGTGAACCGGCTGTTGCGGTCGAGCGCCCGGCCGGCGTCGTCCATCGGGGTGACCACCGGCTCGACGCCGACGACCGGGGCGTCGACCACCTCCGCGGTGCGTACGGAGACGGCCACGTCCTCGGCCAACGCGGCACCCTCGCCCGTGAAGACCAGCACGTCAACGCCACCGCCCGGCGCGACGACCAGGCGACCGCGGTCACTGCCGTACACCGTGGTGACCCGCACCGCCGGTAGCGGGTTCCGGGCGGCGTCGAGCGCGGTGAACTCCAGTGTCGGGGCGAGCAGCCGGGTGCCGTCGTTGTAGATGGTGAGGAGCTGGTTCATGTACCCGTCGCCGGTGGTGGGCGCGAACTCGAACCGCAGCAGGGAGGCGGCGCCGGGACGGGCGACGAGGCCGCAGCCGGCGAGCAGCAGCGTGACCACGAGCCCGGCGACCACCCCGAGCGACTTCGGTGCCCCGTGGGCGCGGTGACGGGAACGGGTCGCGGTCGAGAAGAGGAGCGGCACCGGCGAAGGATACGGCCGGAGGCGTCGGGCCGTTGGCCCCGGTGGGCTCCGCCGGCGGCCCTCGCGGCGGCGACGCCCGCGCTCCGTGGTGCGGGCCACACCGCCGGGCTGTCACAAGGACCGGGCCGCCGGCATCTCCATGGTCGACCGGAGACCGACAACCCTCAAGGAGATGCTCGTGAACCTCGCGCTGTGGCTCGTCACCGGACTGCTGGCCGCCGTCCTCCTGGGCAGCACCAGCAAGATGTTCGTGCCCAGGGAGAAGATCGCCTCGGTGGGTCGCGCCGCGGAATGGGTCCTGGACTTCAGTCCCGGCGCCCTCAGGGCCATCGGAGCCCTCGAAATCCTGGCCGCCGCGGGCCTGATCCTGCCCGCCGTGCTCGACATCGCCCCGGTTCTGGTGCCGGTGACCGCCACCTGTGTGGCGTTGCTGTTCGCCTGCGCGGCGACCATGCGCCTCCGTCGTGGCGAGCGGGTGACGACCGTGCCCGACCTGGTCTACCTCGCCCTGGCCGCCTTCGTGGCGTGGGGCCGCTTCGGCCCGGAGTCCTTCACCGGCTGACCCGGCGCGGTGTCCCCGACCGTGTGCCTCGTCCCGGCAGCCCGCGCAGCCCCCAACGCCGTCGGGGTCGGCGAGCCGCTCGCGCGACCCGCCGACCCCGACACGTCAGTCCGGAGACCGGTTACTGCTTGCCGCCGCCGGCCCGGAAGGCCACCCAGGCGTCACTCATCCGGTCCGCCTGTCCGGCGGTGAACATGTTCATGCAGGAGTCCTGCGTGTAGTCCATGAAGTTGTGGATCGGGTCCAGCCCGGGCGCGGTGCAGGTGTCCGCACCCACCGGGCAGTTGAACTGCGGCGCCGCCTCACGCGGGGTGTCCGCGACGTAGTCGCCGGAGGCGGAGCACCCGTGCGCGAAGGTGTGCTCCAGCATGAGCCAGTGCCCGACCTCGTGCGTCAGGGTGTCACCCAGGGCGTACTTGCCCGCCGTGCCGCCCGGCATCGACTCGTCGAGCATCACGACGCCGTCGATGTAGTCCCGGCCGTTGTTGTAGCCCTTCGGGAAGTACGCCCAGCCGAGGAGCCCGCCGCCGATGTTGGCCGCGTACACGTTCAGGGTGCGGGCGTCGCCCGTGTACAACGCCTGCTTCATGTCCCGCTCGTTCTTGCCGGGCACGACGGTGTACCAGTCGCTGTTCACCGTCCACGTGGTCTCGACGAGCGAGAAGCGGAACGGCGTGTCGGCGGCGTCCGCCGCCGTGCGGCCCGCGAACGAGTCGTTCAGCACGGTCATCTGCGCCGCGATCAGGGTGTTCCACCGGGTCGTCTCCGCCGCGGTGAGCGGGTGGTCGGAGACCATGTGGAAGACCGTGGGGATGGTGACGCTGCCGTTGGCCTGGCGCGGCGAGTCCTTGATAACGCCGTAGGCGTTGGCCTCGTTCTTGGAGTAGAGCTCCGGCTCCTGTGCGGTGGCGCCCTCGGCCACGCGGGCCGCGCTGTGCCCGGCACCCGGCTCACACGCCGCTGCGCCCGCCGAGGCGGTGAAGGACGGCGCCGTGCCCGCCGCCGCCGACGCTCCGCCGGCCGCCAGGAACGTCGCCGCGGTGGCGGTCAGGACCGCGAGTTGGAAGGTTGGTCTTCTGTGCATCCTTGCACCTTTCGCGCCGGGGGATTGGAGTCACCGAGCGGCCTGGGACGGGGTCGCCGTGCGCAGGTCGGTGACATCGTCGTCCCGGTATGAGAACACGTCGTTGACCCGAGCAACAGGACCCGACAGGGCATCCTTTGCCTGGCAGGTGACACGGCCGCCGTCGGCATGGGAACCTACCCGTCGGTAACGTTCCCGGCGGAAGGCAGCGACATGGCGGACATGACGGACGAGCTGGTTCCCGACTGGGCGGCGCCGGCGGCGCTCGACCCGGCCGTCGTCCGCCGCGCCTGGCGGGTGACCGAACCCCTGCACGCGATGATCTACTTCGTGCCGGAGGCGCACGAGCGGTACGCGGCCCTCGGCCTCGCGGAGCCGGCCGGCTACTTCGCCTCCCGCGCGGCTGCCCTGGGACCGGTCGGCCCGGCCCCGGTGGCCGCCACCTTCTTCAACTTCAACCCCGCCCTCGTGGCCCGGGTGCTGCCCGCCGCCTGGGAGCGGGCCACGCCGGCCGCCGTGCTGGCCGCCCGGCTGGCGGCCGCCGACGCGGCCCTGACCCGGGCGCTCGGCGACCTGGTGCACGGCCCGGAGATGGCCGAGGCCGCCGAGTTGGCCCGCCGCGCCGCCGAGTCCGTCACGGCGTACCCCGAGGGGCGGCCGCTGTCCGCCGCCCACGCCGCGCTGCCCTGGCCGGAGCGGCCGCACCTGGTCCTCTGGCAGGCCCAGACGGTGCTGCGGGAGTTCCGCGGCGACGGGCACGTCGCCGCCCTGGTGCTGGCGGGCCTCACCGGGTTGGAGGCGCTCGTGCTGCACGCCGCGTCCGGCGAGGCGTCGGTCCGCTTCCTGCGCCGCACGCGCGGCTGGAGCGGCGAGCAGTGGGCGGACGCGGTCGAGCGGCTGCGCGGCCGCGGACTGGTCGAGGGCGACGAGCCGACCCTGACCGCCGCGGGGCGGGCGCAGCGTGCGTGGCTGGAAGCCGCCACCGACCGGCTCGCCACGCCCGCGTACGCGGTGCTCGGCGCCGACGGGTGCGCCCGCCTGGCCGAGCTGACCCGGCCGATGAGTCGGGCCGTGGTCGACGCCGGGCTGCTCAACCTCGACAACGCCGCGCCGCGCCCGCGGTAGGTGACGGCGCCCGGTCCGGCCGCCGGCGTCGCGGCGCGTGCGCGGTCCGGTGGATCAGGACAGGTCGAGCTGCACCGTGGCGATCTCCCAGGCGCGCAGCGGCAGCCGGACCAGCCCGTCGCCGTCGACCGCGAGCGGTTCGCCGGCCCGGCCGAGCAGGTCGGCCCGCCACGCGCCGCGGACGGTCCCGCCGCCGAGCACGGCCGTGGTGTCGACAGGGGTCTGCGCCACGAGCCGTACCTCGGTGCGGCCGGCCCGGTCCCGGACGCTTGTCAGCGCGACCCCGGCCCCGTCGACGGAGAGCCCGGCCACCGGCGCGGGCAGCGGGGCGCCCGGGCCGGCCGTGCCGGGGAAGGCCAGCAGCTCGTGCCGGTACGCCTCCGCCGCCGCCAGCACCCCCGCCTCGTGCCAGGCCCCCCGGTACGGCAGCACCGCCAACTCGACGGCGCGGGCGCCACGGCACTGCGCCTCGGGCGTCGGCAGCTGCGGACCGGCCGGCTCGTCGCGCAGGGCGTGCCGGTTGCGCGACAGCATGCCGATCGACCGCAGCACGGTGACCGCCAGCTCGCGGCCGGAGTCGGTCAGCTCGTACTCGGTGGGCTGGGTCAGCAGCACGGCGAGCGCCCCGTCCGGGCCGCCGGCCGCGACGAACCCGTTGGCCGGGAAGGTGGGCAGCGGCACCTCACCGCCACCGCCCTCCGCGGTCAGGCCGCGCGCCACGACGGCGAACTGGCCCTCGGCGTACGAGGTGTCGGCCGGTGACGGCAGCGGCAGGTGCAGCCGGACCCGGTGGTCGTCGCAGCGGTTGTCGAACTCGACGCGCAGCCGGACGAAGGGCTCGCCGCGGCGCAGCTCGACCCGTGTGGTGACGGTGATCGGCTCGCGGTCCACGGCGCGGGAGCCGGCGTCGACGTCCGCGGCGACCGGCCACCGGTACTCGCGTACCACGTCCAGGACGGCCACCAGCGGCCCGTCGTGGCGCACCACGGTCCGCACCGCCCGTGGCTTGTCGACCAGTTCGTCGGCGGCCGGCGGGGCGTAGTTGTAGCTGTCGCCCACGTCGCCGCCGTCGACGATCCGGCCCACCCCGTCCACTGTCACCCCGTCCGGGGTGGACAGCGCCAGCGTGCCGTCCTCGGCGACGTCGACCCGGAGCAGGCCGTTGTCGACGCTGCGGCCGGCCACCGTGACCGGGTCGGACGCGGCCGCCGCGGTCGCCGGCAGCGGCGCCGGGCGGACCGCGGCGTGCCCCAGCGGCGGCACGTCGACGAGCGCGGCGACGGTGGCCCGGGGAGCGGCGAGGATGCGTACCCGCCACCTGTCGGCCTGGACGGCCGCGAGCGCCAGGCGCACGTCCTCGACGTCGAAGGCCGGATCGCCGTGCCGGGCCACCTCGAAGGTGAGGGTGGCGTCCTCCGGCGACACCGACCAGGCCGTGACCTCCTGGCCGTACAGCTCCCGGCCGTGCACCCGGGTCAGCACGGCCGCCAGGTCGGCCGCCGGCACCACGTCGTCGGCGAGCACCGTGCGGCTCCTGTCGAGCACCTGCGCGGCCACGCTGCGGCCGGCGGCGTCCGCGAGTGCCACGCCGCCGTCGGCCGGCACCTCGACGTCCAGGCGCACCAGGGCGGTACGGGCCGACGGGGTCGGGTTGAACAGCAGGTAGCCGTCCCGGGGCACGGCGGCGGACAGCCGCGCGCCGACCAGATCGCAGACCGCGCGGCCGAGCTGGTCGGCCTCGGCGAGCCGGGCCGCGACCTGCTCGGCCGTCTCGTCGCAGCCGCAGCCGGTCACCGAGTCATGGCAGCTCGCGTCGATCAGCCGGGTCCAGGCCATGTCGAGGAAGCGCTGCACCGACCCGTCGTGGGTCAGCGCGGCGAGCGGTTCGGCGTACCGCTCGACGCGCCGCTCGGCGCGGTTCATGGCCTGCTTGAGGTGGGCGCGGACGGAGATCACGCCGGGCAGGATGTTGGCCCGGGCGTGCGACCGCAGCTCGCCGCGGACCACCGGCAGGCCGTCGACAGTGGCCGGTTGGGTGGCGAAGTACTCGGCCAGGGTGCCCAGCCGCAGCCGGGTGCCGTCGAGGTCGGCGGTGGCCAGCAGGTCGGGGGCGTCCGGCGCGGGAGCGGCGTGGTCGGTGCCGTACATGGCCAGGACCGGGGTGTCGTCGCCGGCCGGCCGCCACCCGGCCAGCCGGTCCGCGAGGTCACCGGCCCGGCGGGTGACCTGCCCGGCGTTCTCCATCAGCGCTGCGGCGTTGCCGTAGCCGCCGGGCAGGTACTGCGTGCGGATCGTGGTGCCGTCGGGCGCCTGCCAGGCGAAGGCGTGCTGGTGCACCCGCTCGGGAACGCCGCGGAACACGCAGGCGTGGGCCAGCCCGGCACCGGCCAGGATCTGCGGCATCTGGGCGATGTGGCCGAACATGTCGGGCAGGTAGCCGACCGGCATGGCGCCGCCCAGGTCGGCGCTGCGGGTCAGCCCCCGTTCCAGGTTGCGGACGATGTTCTCGCCGGAGCAGAGGAACTCGTCGAGCAGGATCTGCCAGGGGCCCACCGACAGCCGGCCGGCGCGGACCAGTTCGATCACCTGCTCGCGCCGCTCCGGGCGGACCTCCAGGTAGTCGTCGACAGCGGCGAGCTGCCCGTCCAGGGTGAACCGCTGCCGCGGGTCGTGCGCCATCCGGTCGAAGACGTCGTCGAGCAGCGCCACGAGCCGCAGCCGGAACCGCTGGAACGGCTCGTACCACTCCCGGTCCCAGTGGGTGTGCGGCACCACGATGATCTCGGTCGGTCGCGTCATCAGCTCGCCGCCTCTCCGCCGATCGCCGCCCCGGTCAGCTCACCGTAGCGGCGTACCACCTGCTGGCTGGTCCGTACGTCGGCCGCGCCCTCGGCGATGCCGGTCAGCGGGGCGGTGCCCGCCGTGACCATCGCGTGGAACGCGACCAGTTCCTGCTCGAACGCCTCGGTCACCGACCGGTACGCGGCCCGCCGCTCGCCGCCGCCGTGCTCGTCCACCACGGTCAGCGTGGTCGGCGCGTTGAGCAGGTACGGCGAGGGGAACACCAGCTCCAGCGAGCCGCGGGCGTGGTGCAGGGTGACCGTCTCCCGGTAGGCGGGATAGTCCGGCAGGTTGAGCCACCGGATGCCGTAGCGGGCGCCGCCCGGCAGCCGCCCGCTGATCTCCACCGACGGCTCGGCCGGGCCGTCGGGAGCCAGCGGCCAGGTGGCGACCTGCTCCACGGTGGCCGGTGCGCCGGTGAACAGCCGCAGCAGGGACAGGTCGTGCGAGACGCTGTTGATGAGAATCTGGTAGAGGGTGCGCGCGCCGGGGTCGGCGCCGACGGCGGCGTCGAGCAGCTGGTGGTCCACGCCGGACAGCCGCGCCATCTCCTTCGCCGGCACGTCGCCGGCGGCCGGGGACAGGTTGGCGAAGCGCAGCTGCCGGTCGCCGCCGGCGTGCAGCACTGTCACCTCCACGGCGTGCACCCGCTCCGCGCCGCCGAGTTCCGCCAGCAGCCGCGCGGCCTCCGCCACCGCCGGGTCGTACTGCTTCATGTAGCCGACCATGAGCCCGGCACCGCCGGCGCCCAGCTCACTGAGCCGGGCCGTCTCGGCGAGCGTGTAGGCCAGCGGCTTCTCGCAGAGCACCGGCAGGCCGGCGCGCAGCGCCAGGGCGGCCAACTCGCCGTGCGAGCCGGAGGTGGCCAGCAGCACGGCGTCGCAGCCGCCGTCGGTCACCATGCGCGTCGCGTCGGTGTAGCGGCGGGCGGGCTCGACCCCGTACCGCTCGCCCAGCTCGGTCACCCGGGACGGGGACAGGTCGGCCAGCGCGACGATCTCGAACAGGTCGCCGCGGCGTTGCAGCAACGGCAGGTGTACGGCGCGGGCGATGATGCCCAGCCCGGCCACCGCGATCCGGATGCGCTTGCCCGGCTCGGTCATCCCAGCGCCTCCTCCAGCCACCGCCGGTTGGCGTGCTGGTCGGCACGGATCCGGTCGAGGTCCCGGCCGTCCTCCGGGGCGTCCTGCTCGACCACCAGCCAGCCGGTGTAGCCGATCTCGTCGAGGCCGGCGAGCACCCCGGCCAGGTCGACGTCGCCACGGCCCAGCGCGCAGAAGCCGCCGGCGGTGACCACGTCCATGAGCCCGCCGCCGGCCGCGCGGACCCGCGCGTGGGCGGCGAGGTCGGCGTCCTTGAGGTGCACCTGGCCGATCCGGCCGGCCCAGCGGTGCACGGCGGCCACCGGGTCGCCGCCGGCCAGCGCCAGGTGCCCGGTGTCCAGGCAGATGTTGATGTCGGTCAGGTCGAGCAGCCGGTCGGCCTCCGCCTCGGTCTCCACGTCGGTGCCCAGGTGGTAGTGGAACACCGGTTCCAGCCCGCGCTCGCGGCACCGGTCGGCGGCCTGCTGCACCCGGGCCGCGAAGTCCGGCCAGGCCGCGGCGGGCAGCGCCGACGGCAGGTCGGTCGGGGTCCCCGGCCGGGCCATCCGGGCCGGGTTGCCGGGGCAGGCCAGCGTCGGTCGGGGCGCGAACCGGGCGTCGTCGACCGGCACGGCCGTGAACACGTCGAGCGCGGCGTCGAGCTGATCCAGGTCGGCGGCGAAGCCGGCCGGGTCGGCGAACCGCAGGTCGACCCAGCCGCCGGCGAGCCCGATGCCGGCCGTGGCCAGCCGTCGCGCGAGGGTCTCGCCGGTGCCGAGATAGCCGATGGGGCCGGAGTCCACCCCGGTGTAGCCGTCGCGGGCCAGTGCCGCGAGCAGGTCCTCGGGGCCGACGGGTGCGTCGGTGGTCCGGTAGATGCCGTAGTTGACGGGGGCTCCGGCCACCCGGGTGCGTCCGGTCAGCTGCACAGTGCGATCACCTCCATGCGGTGGGACTCCAGGACGTGCAGTCCGTCGCCGGCCGGCAGCAGGCACCGGTCGCCACGGACCAGCCGGTGCCGCCCGTCCGGGTAGGCCAGCAGCGCGCCGTCGGCGTCGAGCGCCAGCAGTTCGTCGCCGACGCGCAGCAGGAGCGGCCCGCCTGGGTCGGCGGAGACGGCGGTACGGCCGCCGCGCAGCGCGTCCAGCACGGCGTCGCCGGGTGCGGTGTCGGGGTCGGCGAGCACCCAGGTGGTCGGTGAGCCGGGTAGCGCGTCGTCGCCGGGGCGGTGGAAGTCGCTGCCGCCGATCGGCACGACGTCCGGCCGCCACGCCCGTGCCCACGACAGGGGAGCGCCCCAGGTGCGGTCCCACCAACCGGAGTGCCACACCTCGACGAGCCGGGTGCGTTCGGCGAGCGGCTGCCGCCAGGCGCAGTCGCCGCCGAGGGGGTGGTTGACCGACATGAGCCCGCCGTCGCGCCGGGCGGCGGCGAGCCACTCGTCCGGCGGCCGGCGGAAGTCGACCCAGCCCACCGGCCCGAACACGTTGGCGTGCCCGCGGTCGGTGGTTACCTCCTGGCCGGGCAGCAGGGTGATGCCGTAACGCTCGGAGGCGTCCGGCAGCCACGGGTGATGGCTCACGGTGTTGTGGTCGGTGACGGCGAGGAAGTCCAGGCCACGTCCGGCGGCGAGCGCGGCCAGCTCGTCGATGGTCTGCGCGCCGTCGCTGTGCACGGTGTGCGCGTGCAGGTCACCGGCGAGCCAGCGCCGGCCGTCGACGTCGGGCAGGTCGCGGCGCGGTGGGCGGTCCGGCCGGGGTGGGGCCGCCGGCGCCGGCGGCGCGGGCTGCGGCGTGGCGCTGGTGGTGGCGGTGACCTCGTAGTCCAGCCCCTCGGGTGGGATGCGGTGCAACCGCAGCAGCACCTGCCATTCGCCGGGCTCCAGCTCGCCGGGCAGGTAGCCGGGGGTGGCCCAGCCGGCGGCGACGGTGTAGCCGTCGCGGGCCCCGCCCGACCAGCCGCGGAAACCGTCCGGTCCGACGCAGCCGAGGTCGAGCACCCCCGCCTCGCGAGGGTAGTCCAGCCGGACGGTGAGCGCGGCGGTGCCGGGCGCCACGGTGACCGGCAGGCTGCGCAGCACGCCTTCGACGCGGTCCTGAAGGGTCCACCTGCCGCGGTGCACGACCATGGTCAGCTCCGGACGGCGGCGCCGGCGCGGGGGGCCGGCACCTCGGCCGTGGCGGCGGCGGTCACCAGGGTCCCGTCCCGGTAGAGCAACGCCCGGCCGGGGCGGGGCACCACCCACCCGGTGTCGCCGGGTTCGGGCTCGGCGCCCTCGGCCACGACGACCTGCACGCTGGTCCGCTCCGTGCCGGAGCCGTCCGCGCCGGTGTCGTCGGCCGGTACGTCCAGCGAGACGAGGGAGACGCTGCCCAGGTTCTCCACGACGACGACCTCGCCGGTCAGCGCGCCCGTGACCGTGGTGGGCGAGTAGTCGAGGTATTCGGGGCGGATGCCGTACACCAGCCGCTCGCCGTCGGTGACCTGGCCGTGCGCGTCGTCGGGCAGCGGCAGCCGGGCCGAACCCACGGCCAGTTCGTCGCCGTGCACCCGCGCGTCGACGAGGTTCATCGGTGTGGAGCCGATGAAGCCGGCCACGAAGGTGTTGGCGGGGCGGCGGAACACCTCCGTGGGGGTCCCGACCTGGCGGATCCGGCCGCCCTCCATGACGGCGATCCGGTCGGCCAGGGCGAGCGCCTCGGCCTGGTCGTGGGTGACGAAGACGGTGGTGACGCCGAGTTCCCGCTGGAGGCGCTTGAGGAAGGTCCGGGCCTCCAGCCGCAGCCGCGCGTCCAGGTTGGACAGCGGCTCGTCGAGCAGGAACACCTGCGGGTGGCAGGCCATGGCCCGGGCCAGGGCGACGCGTTGCTGCTGACCGCCGGAGAGCTGCCCGGGCCGACGCTCCAGCAGCCCGGAGAGGCCGAGTTCCTCGGCGGTGTCGGCGGCCTTGCTGCCGCGGCTGCGCCGGTCGACCTTCTTGATCCGCAGCGGGTAGGCGATGTTGTCCCGCACGGTCATGTGCGGGAACAGGGCGTAGTCCTGGAAGACCATTGCCACGTCCCGCTTGCCCGGCGGCAGGTTGGTGACGTCGCGCTCGCCGATCCGCACGCTGCCACCGGAGGCGACCTCCAGCCCGGCGATGGTGCGCAGCAGGGTGGTCTTGCCGCAGCCGGACGGGCCGAGCAGGGCGAAGAACTCCCCGTCGGCGATCTCCAGGTCGAGGGCGTCCAGGGCGCGTACCCCGCCGGGGTAGACCTTGGTCAGCTCGCGCATGGTGATGGCGGACATCAGCGCTTGATCCCTCCGTGGAAGCGGAACCCGTACCGGCTGCTGACGAAGACGAACATGAGCGCCACCGGCAGCGAGTAGAGCAGCGAGAAGGTGGAGAGCAGCCGCAGGTCGGCCTGCCCGCCCTCGGTGTAGAGCGTGTACATGATCACGGCGGCGGGCGCCTTGTCCGGCCCGCGCAGCAGCAGGAACGGCACCAGGAAGTTGCCCCAGACGTTGGCCACCGCCCACACCCCGACGGTGGCCAGGCCGGGCCGGACCAGCGGCACCACGATGTGCCGCATGATCTGCAACGGGCTGGCGCCGAAGACCCGCGCCGACTCCTCGTAGGACGTCGGGGTAGAGTCCATGAAGTCCTTGAGGATGAAGATGGCCGCCGGCAGCAGGCCGCCGCTGAGGATCAGGATGACGCCGAGCCGGGAGTCGATCAGGTTCAGCCGGAAGGCCAGCTCGAACAGCGGCACCATGGTGGCGGTGCCGGTGACGATCGACGACAGCAGCAGCAGCCCGTAGAGCAGCGCGTCGCGGCCGGGCACCCGGACCCGGCTCAGCGCGTACGCGGCGAGCGCCGCGAAGATCACCACCAGCGCCGCGGTGCCGGCCGCCAGGTAGACCGAGTTGAGCAACGAGCTCAGCGCGTACGGGTTGTCGAGCAGGGCGCGGAAGTTGTCCAGGGTGAACCGCGGCAGCGAGGCCGTGACGGTCGGGGTGTCGTCGAACGGGGCGGTGGCCAGCCACAGCAGCGGCAGCGCGAAGAAGCCCAGCACGAGGCAGAGGAACGTGTAGCGGCCGATCTGGGCGAGCAGGTGCCGTACCGCGACGGTGGGCCCTGCGGACCCGGTGGTGGGCGCGGGTGCGGTGTCGGTGGTCACGCCGCCTCCTTCCGCCGGCCCAGCATGCGCAGGTAGACCAGCGCGATGACCAGGTTGATCAGCAGCATGATGAACGAGATGGCGGCGCCGAAGCCGAGTTCGCCGCCGGAGAGCGCCACCTTGTAGACGTAGACCGGCAGGATCTCCGAGCGCTGCTCGGGCCCGCCGGCGGTGATCAGGAACGGCGCGAAGTCGTTGAACGTCCAGAGGCTGATCAGCAGCAGGTTGGTCAGCACGTGCCCGCGGATGCGGGGGAAGACCACGTCGCGCAGTTGCTGCCAGGTCGAGGCGCCGGCCAGCCGGGCGGTCTCCAGGTGGGAGCGGGGGACGTTCTCCAGCGCGGCCGCGTAGAGCATCATCGAGAACGCGGTGCCGCGCCAGGTGTTGAAGACGATGATCGACAGCATCGGGTGGTCCAGCAGCCAGGCGGTCCCGGGGATGCCGAGCAGCGCGTTGAGCGTGCCGGCGTCCCGGTCGAGCAGGGCGATCCACAGGAAGGCGACCACCGAGCTGGGCAGGATCCAGGAGAGCAGGACGAACCCCTCGACCACCCGGCGCAGCGGGCCGCGCCGGTCGCGCAGCGCGAACGCGATGGCGAACCCGAGCCCGGCCTGGCCGATGACCGCCGAGCCGAGGACGAACTGGAGGGTCAGCAGCAGCGAGGTGCGGAACCGTTCGTCGCCGAGGGCCTGGGTGTAGTTGTCCAGGCCGACGACCTCGGGGTGGGCGGCGGCCAGGCCGGTCAGCCGGTAGTTGGTGACGCCCAGGTAGATCGTCCACGCGGCCGGGACCACGAGGAAGACCAGGATGAGCACCATGGCCGGGACGAGGAACCCGGTGGCCCGGGCCCGGCCGAGGCCGGCGGCGTCGGGGGCGGGGGAGGCGCCCGTGACCGGGCGCGCTCCCTCGACCACCTCGTCAGGAGGTGACGTTACCTGGACCACCGACGAACCCTTCGACCTTCTTCTGGTACGCGGCGGCCGCCTCGTCGGCGCTCTTGCCCGAGGCGGCCGCGGCGGTCGCCTCCTGGAGCGCCACGGACACCTGCGGGTACACCGCCAGCGGCGGCCGGTACGCGGTCAGCGGCAGCACCTTCTCGGTGACGAAGCTGAGCATCGGGTCGCCCGCGAGGACCTCCTTGTTGACGTCCTGCCGGGCGGTGATGCGCGCCTCACCGGCGAGTTCGGCCTTGACCGCCTCGGCGGAGTGCATGAACGACAGCAGTTCCCACGCCTGCGAGGGGAACTTGGAGTTGGGGTTGAGCACCCGGACGCCGCCACCGGACATGCTGACGAAGTCCTGGCCGCGGATGCCCGCGCCGGGCTGCTTGGCGGGGATCATGGCGTACCCGACCGTGGTGTCCCGGTCGGCCATCTTGGCGATGCCGCTCTTCGGGTTGATGACGCTGCGCCAGAAGTAGTCGCCCTCGGCCAGGATGCCGATCTTGCCGGCGGCGAACTCCGCGAACGACTTGTCGCGCCCCTTGGCCTCCTGCTGGAGCTTCGGGTCGCCCAGGCCGCCGCCGTAGACCTTGGTGTAGAAGTCGAGCATGTCCTTGACCGGCTGGGTGGCGCCGGCCCACTTGCCGTCCTTGTAGATCTCGCCGCCCGCGCCGACCAGCAGCGGCAGCGCGCCCTGCATGGAGGTGGCCTCGCCCATCGCGGTGCCGGCGTTGATCTGGATCGGAGTCACCCCGGGCAGCGCCTTGAGCTTGGCGCCGGCGTCGAGGATCTCCTGCCAGCTCTTCGGCTGCCAGTCGGCCGGCAGGCCGGCCTGGGCGAAGAGCTTCTTGTTGTAGTAGAGGACCCGGCCGTCGGTGCCGAGCGGGATGCCGTAGCGCTTGTCCTCGAACGAGCCGAGGCCCTGCACGGTCTCCGGGATCTGGGACCAGCCCTCCCAGGAGTCGGCCTGCTTCCCGGCCACCTCGGACAGCGGCTTGAGGTAACCGGCCTGGACGAACTCGCCGACCCAGATGCCGTCCACGGCGATCACGTCGGCGCCGCCCTTGGAGCGCAGGTCCAGGGCCAGCTTGGTCTTGTACTGCTCGTCGTCGACGCCGCTGGGCACGAACGTCACCTTGGCGGTGACGCCCTTGGCCTTCTGCGCCTCGACGAACTTGGGGATGACCCACTTCTCGATCCACTCGGCGCCGGCGGAGTTCTTGCCGCCGACGATGGAGTTCGCGGAGATGGTGAGGGTGATGTTCTTGGCGTCCTTACCGGCGGGCTCGTCGGAGCCGCCGCAGGCCGTGGCGGCGAGGGCGACGGCGGTGAGCGCGGCGAGCGCGCCCGTCGCGCGTCTCGGCTTGGCTGACATGGGCTGTTTCCCTTCGCAAGGAGTGACTTCGAAGAGACTCGCGGGGTCGCCCCACCGGCCGCACGTCCGCCGCCGGCGGTGCTTGCGGCCACAATGTCATGACAGCTTGACGACGTAAATACCTGTCACTGAAATGAGCGCGAAACATCCACCGTCACCGCTCGGCGACGGTCACCTCGAGGGAGTAGCGGCTGGCCCGGTAGATGTGCGCGCCGTGCTCGACGTAGCGGCCCTGGTCGTCGTACGCGGTGCGGGTCATGGTGAGCAGCGGCGCGCCGCGCCGCTCGCCGAGCATCTGCGCCTCGGCGGCGGTGGCGGCCCGCGCCCCGATCCGCTGGTGGGCGCCGCGGATCCGTCGCCCGCCGGCGCGCAGGATCGCGTAGAGGCCGTCGGACTGGAGGGCCGCCATGGTGAGCCGTGGCAGGTCGACCGGGAGCCAGTTCTCCATGAGCGCGAGGGGCTCCCCGTCGGAGAAGCGCAGCCGGCGCAGGTGCTGCACCTCGCCGCCGGGCGGCAGGCCGAGCGCCTCGGCGACCGCCGGCGGGCAGGCCACCGTCGCCAGTTCCAGCACCGACGTGGACGGCCGCTGGCCGGCGCGGACCAGGTCGTCGTGCAGGCTGGTCAGCTCGACGGCGCGGCGCACCTCACCCCGGACCACCTGGGTGCCCACGCCGCGCCGGCGCACGATCAGTCCCTTGTCGACCAGGTGCTGGATCGCCTGGCGCACGGTGGGCCGGGACAACCCGAGCCGGTCGGCCAGTTGCAACTCGCTGTCCAGGCGGTCACCCGGGGCCAGGTCACCACGCTGGATCGCCGCGGCGAACTGCTCCGCGACCTGGAAGTAGAGCGGGACCGGGCTGCTGCGGTCGACCGCGATCTCGGGGCCGGTCACGGAAACCTCCTCGCTGCGGCTGCGGGGATCGGGCGTGCTGACGGGCGTCACTGTACCGAAGCGATCACCCAGCGCAGAGGGTAGATGTCATGACAACACATTGACACAACTCATGAAGCACTGTTACCAATCAGGGACGGGATCGAGCCGGCGGAACGCCGACGCCGGCCGGGACGGAGGGCGCCCCATGCTCGATGTGCTCACCATCGGCCGGGTCGGGGTGGACATCTATCCGTTGCAGGTCGCCACGCCGCTGGCCGAGGTCGAGACGTTCGGCAGGTTCCTCGGCGGCAGCCCCACGAACGTGGCGGTCGCGGCCAGCCGCCAGGGACTGCGCGCCGGCGTTATCACCCGCACCGGCGCCGACGCGTTCGCCGACTACGTGCACCGCGCCCTGCGCGAGTTCGGAGTGGACGACAGCCACGTCCGCCCGGTCGACGGGCTGCTCACTCCGATCACCTTCTGCGAGATCTTCCCGCCGGACCACTTCCCGCTGTGGTTCTACCGCACCCCCACCGCCCCGGACCTCCAGATCCGCCCCGACGAACTGGACCTCGACGCGATCGTCGCGGCCCGCGTCTTCTGGCTCACCGGCACCGGCCTGTGCCAGCAACCCAGCCGCGACGCGCACACGGCCGCGCTCGCCGCGCGGGCCGGTCGCCCGCACACCGTGCTGGACCTGGACTACCGGCCGATGTTCTGGCCCGACCCGGCGGACGCGACCGCGGCCGTCGCCGAGGCGCTGCCCCGGGTCACCGTCGCCGTCGGCAACCTCGACGAGGTGGAGATCGCCGTCGGCACCCGCGACCCGGACCGGGCCGCCGACCTGCTGCTCGAACGCGGGCCCCGGCTCGCCGTGGTCAAGCTCGGGCCGGCGGGCGTGCTCGCCCGCACCGCCGAGCGGAGCGTACGGGTGCCGCCCGTGCCGGTCGACGTGGTCAACGGGCTCGGCGCCGGCGACGCGTTCGGCGGCGCGCTCTGCCTCGGGCTGCTGCGCGGCTGGCCGCTGGAGCGGACCCTGCGCTTCGCCAACGCCGCCGGCGCGATCGTGGCCTCCCGCCTGGCCTGCTCCGCCGCCATGCCCGACTACGCCGAGACCGAGGCGCTGGCCGGGGACGCCGCGCCGGGGCCGGCGCCGTCGACCGCCGTCCTGACAGGAGAAGACCGGTGAGCACCGAGTACGAGGCGCTGACCCGCACCCGCGCGCACCGGCCGCAGGCGATCGCCGAAGCCGCCGCCCGCCGTACCCGCCGGCCCTGGCCCGAACCCGGCCGGCCGCTGTTCGTCATCGCCGCCGACCACCCGGCCCGCGGCGCCCTCGGGGTGCGGGACCGGCCGATGGCCATGGCCGGGCGGGCCGACCTGCTCGACCGGCTGCGGGTGGCGCTGTCCCGGCCCGGCGTCGACGGCGTGCTCGGCACCCCGGACATCCTGGAGGACCTGCTGCTGCTCGGCGCGCTGGAGAACCGCCTGGCCATCGGCTCGATGAACCGCGGCGGCCTCTCCGGCGCCACCTTCGAACTCGACGACCGGTTCACCGCCTACGACGCCGACAGCATCGCCGCCATGCGCTACGACGGCGGCAAGATGCTCTGCCGGATCGACCCGGACGACCCGGGCACCGCCTCCACCCTCCAGGCCTGCGCCCAGGCGGTCACCGCCCTCGCCGCGCACCGCACCGTGGCTCTGGTCGAGCCGCTCTGGGTGGCCCGCGACGGCCGCCGGGTCAGCGCCGACCTGCGCCCCGAGGCGGTCATCCGCGGCGTGAGCGTCGGGCAGGCGCTCGGCGCGACAAGCGCGTACACCTGGTTGAAGCTGCCGGCCGTCGACGAGATGGAGCAGGTCATGGCCGCGACCACGCTGCCGGTCCTGCTGCTCGGTGGCGACCCGGTGGAGGCGCCCGACGTGGTCTACGCCCGGTGGGCGCGGGCGCTGCGGCTGCCCGGCGTGCGGGGCCTGGTGGTCGGTCGGGCGCTGCTCTACCCGCCCGACGACGACGTGGCCGCCGCCGTCGACCTGGCCGGCTCGCTGCTGCCCACCGGGCAGGACGCGTGAGGACCGTCGACGCCCTCCTGCCCTGGGGCGGCACGGCCCGCGGGCCGTGGTCGCTGGAGGTCACGCCCGAGCGGGCCGGCTGGACCTACGCCGGCCTGCGGGTGCTCACCCTGCCCGACGGCGGTGAGGTCAGCTTCGCCACCGGCGACGAGGAGATGCTGGTCCTGCCGCTGGCCGGCGCCGCCACCGTCCACTGCGACGGGCTGCGGCTCGCGCTGGCCGGGCGCGAGTCGGTGTTCGCCGCGGTCACCGACTTCGCCTACCTGCCCCGGGACGCCGACGTGACGATCCGCGGCGCGGGACGCTTCGCGCTGCCGTCTGCGCGGGCCACCCGCCGGCTGTCGCCCCGCTACGGCGCGGCCCGGGACGTGCCGGTGGAACTGCGCGGCGCGGGGCCGGCCAGCCGGCAGGTCAACAACTTCTGCGCACCCGACGCCTTCGACTGCGACCGGCTCGTCGCCGTGGAGGTGGTCACGCCCGGCGGGAACTGGTCGTCGTACCCGCCGCACAAGCACGAGCAGGCCCGCACGTACGACGACGGGCGGGTGGAGGCCGCGCTGGAGGAGGTCTACTACTTCGAGGTGGCCGGCGGTGAGCCCGGCGCGGGTCCGGTCGGCTACCAGCGGGTCTACGGCACCGCTGAGCGGCCGATCGACGTGCTCGCCGAGGTGCGCACCGGCGACGTGGTGCTCGTCCCGTACGGCTACCACGGGCCGTCGATGGCCGCCCCCGGCTACGACCTGTACTACCTGAACGTGCTGGCCGGGCCCGGCGCCACCCGGACCATGGCCTGTGTGGACGACCCCCGGCACGGCTGGATCCGGGGCAGCTGGGCCGGCCAGCCGGTGGACCCGCGGCTGCCGCTGACCCGGCCCGTACGGAAAGAGGCGTGATGCCCAGGTTGACGGTGGCCCAGGCGCTGGTGACGTTCCTGTCCCGGCAGTTCTCCGAACGCGACGGGCGGCGGCAACGACTCATCCCCGCCTGCTTCGGCATCTTCGGCCACGGCAACGTCGCCGGGCTCGGCGAGGCCCTGGCGGGCGCCGGCGCCGACCTGCCGTACCACCTCTGCCGCACCGAGCAGGGCATGGTGCACACGGCGGCCGCGTACGCCCGCATGACCGACCGGCTCAGCACCCTGGCCTGCACCACCTCGATCGGCCCCGGCGCGACGAACCTGGTCACCGGCGCCGCCGGTGCCACCATCAACCGGCTGCCGGTGCTGCTGCTGCCCGGCGACATCTTCGCCACCCGGGTGGCCAACCCGGTGCTCCAGGAACTGGAGGACCCCCGCTCCTACGACGTCAGCGTCACCGACGCCCTGCGGCCGGTCTCCCGCTACTGGGACCGGATCAACCGCCCGGAACAGCTGCCGGCCGCGCTGCTGGCCGCCATGCGGGTGCTCACCGACCCGGCCGAGACCGGCGCGGTCACCCTCGCGCTGCCGCAGGACGTGCAGGCCGAGGCGTGCGACTGGCCCGACGAGCTGTTCGCCGAACGGGTCTGGCACGTGCCGCGCCCCCGCGCCGACGAGGCGGCGTTGGCCCGGGCGGCCGCGATCGTGCGGACGGCCCGCCGGCCGCTCGTGGTGGCCGGCGGCGGGGTGATCTACAGCGGGGCCACCGGGGCGCTGCGCCGGTTCGCCGAGGAGCACGGGGTGCCGGTGGCCGAATCCCAGGCCGGCACCGGCGCGCTGCCGCACGACCACCCGCTCGCGCTCGGCGCGGTCGGCGTCACCGGCACCACCGCGGCCAACGAGATCGCGGCCGGGGCGGACGTGGTGATCGGGGTGGGCACCCGCTACAGCGACTTCACCACCGCCTCCGGCACCCTCTTCGGCGACGGGGCGCGCTTCGTGAACCTCAACGTCACAGGCTTCGACGCGGCGAAACTGTCCGGCACGCAGGTCGTCGGCGACGCGCGGGAGAGCCTCGCCGCCCTCGACGCGGCCTGCGCCGGCTGGGCCACCGGAACCGCGTACCGGGAGTCGGTGGCCCGGCTGCGCGAGAGGTGGACGGCCGTCGCGGACGCCGCCCGGCACGCCGACCCGGACGCGCCCCCCACCCAGACCGCGGTGATCGGCGCGGTCAACGACGCCGCCGGCGCCCAGGGCGTGGTGGTGTGCGCCGCCGGGTCCATGCCGGGTGACCTGCACCGGCTGTGGCGCAGCCGCGACCCCAAGAGCTACCACGTGGAGTACGGCTACTCCTGCATGGGCTACGAGATCGCCGGCGGGATCGGGGTGAAGCTGGCCGCGCCCGAGCGCGAGGTGTTCGTGCTGGTCGGCGACGGGTCCTACCTGATGCTGCCGAGCGAACTGGCCACCGCTGTCGCCGAGGGCGTCAAGCTGGTCGTGGTGCTTGTCGACAACTCCGGCTTCGCCTCCATCGGCCGGCTGTCGGAGAGCGTCGGCGCGCACCGGCTCGGCACCGCCTACACCGACCGGGCCGGGGCGCCCCTGCCCGTGGACCTCGGCGCCAACGCGGCCAGCCTCGGCGCCGACCTGATCCGGGTGTCGACCATGGCACAGCTACGGGCGGCGCTGGCGACGGCGACGGCGGCCACCCGGACCACCGTGGTGCACGTGCGGACCGACCGGTTCCAGGCCGGCCCGGACGCGGGCGCGTGGTGGGACGTACCGGTCGCCGAGGTCGCCGGCACCGCCGAGGGGCGGGCCGCCCGGGCCGCGTACGAGACGGGGCGCAAGAGCCGGCACACCCACCTGCGCCCCGCCTGACCGGCGGCCGACCGCATCCGTGACGAGTCGGGTTGCGTCCTGCGGTACGAGCGAACCTTCATGCGTCCGCTTCTGCCGACCGATTGAGCGCGCACTTTCGCGCCGGGAGCCCTGAGCCGGGGGAGGCCGGGCCGGCGGGCTGACCGCGGCTGACGGTGGGGGAGCGCGCCGTCAGGGCAGCGCGATGGTGACCGTGGCGGTCAGGCCGTCGGGACGGCGGCGCAGGACGAGTGAGTCGGCCAGGTGGTCCGCCAGCCAGAGGCCCCGGCCGCCGGCCTCGGTCCCGCCGGCCCGCTGGATCGACGGCGGGTCGGCGCCCGGGCCGTGGTCGACGACGTCGCAGCGCAGTGCGTCGCCCTGTCGCCGGAGGTGCAGGTGGCCCGCGCCGCCGCCGTGGCGTACCGCGTTGGTGGCGAGTTCGTGGATGGCCAGGACGAAGCCCTCGGCCGGTTCGCCGGTCAGCCCCGCCGCCTCGACGCGGGCGGCGACGGCGTGCCGCAGCTCGGTGATGGTGGCCGCGGTGAACCGCCGGGACAGCAGCGACGGCCACTCCTGTCGCGTGTACCCGGCCCCCGTCGAGCTGATCTCGGCCGGCGGTTCGGCCCCGCCCATGGATAAAGAGGCTACCTGCGTTCCTGATTTCCGCGGCGGGCGGTGTCGGGGGGCGCGGGCCTGCCGCGGGCCGTCGGCGGCCCCGGCGGTCTCCGCGGCACGACCGGCCGCCGCTCCGGACCGACCCGGATGTCGGCCATACGACACGGCGCGGCCGGCAATCGCGGCAGTCGGGAAGGCGTGGCAGGTCTTCTTTGTGGCGAGGTCGCGGAAACTGCGAGGCGGCACGCCGGGAAATGCGAAAGGACGTTCGATCGTCTGCAATTTCCCGACAGTGGAACGGAATCGCGGAAAGCGTTCACTGTAAAGCGTATTGCCTGGTCAGGACCGGGTCGAACCGGCAATGGTCGCACAGCGGCACCCGTTCGGTAAATGGCTGAGTCCGTTTGGCAGCAGGAGCCTGGTGAACGAAATTCACCGCCGCAGAATTCGAATTCGACCGGGGAAACTGTCGCCCCGGCGGCTCTCACTCTCAGGAGGTACATCCCCATGAGTCGAATGACACCGGGCGGACGCGGGGGCACGGTCATGCGCCGTACCCTTTTCGCGTTGGCCGCCGCGATCGTCGCCACCGGCGCGGTCGGCACCCCGGCGGTGGCCGACGAAAAACCCGTCACGCCGTCGACCCAGCCGGCCGAGGCCGTGCCGGGCGGGTTCGCCAGCTGGCGCGAGCTGTTCTCGGTCCAGGACCGGCTCAACGCGGCCGCCGGCGAGATCACGGCCGCCCGCGGCGCGGGCTTCGCCGGCGTGGTCGCCGCGCCGGAGGCCCGCAGGCTCACCGTCTACTGGAAGGGGCGGGTCCCCGGGTCGATGCGCGACCTGGCCCGGCAGCTCTCCGTGCCGGTGACGTTCAAGCCGGCCCGCTTCCACCAGCGCGAGATGGTCGCCGAGGCGCAGCGGCTCGCCGCCGACCCCCGGGCCGTCTCGGTGGCCGCCAAGGTCGACGGCAGCGGGCTCGCGGTGACCGTCACCGGCAAGGCCCTGGCGTCGGGCAAGCGGGACGTCCTGGGCACCGCGCGGCTGCCGCTCGACGTGAGCACCGCGTCGAGCCCGACGCTGCTCGACCGCCAGAACGACTTCGCCCCGTACTGGGGTGGGGCGCGCTACTACGCCGGCGGCGGGTGCACCACCGGCTTCGGGGTGTACTGGAACGACGCCCGCCAGATCCTCAGCGCCGGGCACTGCGGGGCGAACGGCCAGGTCGCCTACGACGGCGGCGGCCCCACCAACACCATGGGCCCGATCATCAACGACAACAACCCGCGGGACACCCTGATGATCCGGGTCTCGGCCGGCGGCCGGATCTACACCGGGGCCTACAACTCCGCCACCAGCATCGGGGTGGGCGGCGCCGCCTCGGACTACGTCGGCAACTACGTCTGCACCGGCGGGTCCTCCAGCGGTGAGCACTGCAGCCTGCGGGTCAGCGTCGTGAACCAGTTCGTCAACGTCGGCTACGTGATCGGACCGGTGACGCAGGCCAACCACATCGTCGCCGGGAGCTGCGCGGCCGCGCCGGGCGACAGCGGCGGGCCGGTGTACTCGTACCGTTCGGACGGGCGGGTCGACGCCCGCGGCACCGTCTCCGCCGGGGTGACCGGCACGGCGGTCTGCCCCGGCGTGAGCCCCAACGGGTCCAGCACCGTCTGGTACGCCCCGCTCCTGCGACCGGTCGGTGACGCGCAGATCGGGTCCCTGACCTACTACGGGGCCTCGCTCATCCAGGGCTGACGCCACCGCGGCTCCGAGCAGCGTGGGCCGGTCCGACACGGGACCGGCCCACGCCGCCGTCCGGTGTGGGCTGACCGTGGCGAAGCGGTTCCGGCCGGGTCACGCGGCGGGGGGCGCTGGCAGACTGGGGCGATGCCCCCCGCCCACGCGTCCGCCCCGCCCGTTCCCCGCCGCCGCACCCGGGCGCTCGTCGCGGTGGTCGTCGCGCTCGCGATGGCCGCCGCGCTCGGCGCCTGGTCGCTGCGGGACCGGGTCGTCATCGACGGCGGTACGCCGTCCTCGGGCGGCACCGCCCCGGCCGCCGACGCGGCGGCCGGTGGCACGGACTGCGCCGGCCGGCCGGCCCGGGCGACCCGCGAGTTGCGCGGCATGTGGATCACGACGGTGAACAACATCGACTGGCCGAGCCGCCGCGGGCTGCCGGCCGAGGCGGCGAAGGCCGAGTTCCGGGGCTGGCTGGACCTGGCGGTGCGGCGCCGCCACAACGCGGTCTTCGTGCACGTCCGGCCGAGCGGCGACGCCCTCTGGCCGTCGAACTACGCGCCCTGGTCGGAGTGGCTGACCGGCAGCCGCGACGGCCGTGACCCGGGCTGGGACCCGATGGAGTTCATGGTCGCCGAGGCGCACGCCCGCAACCTGGAGTTCCACGCCTGGTTCAACCCGTACCGGGGCGGCCAACCGGCCACCGTGGGCGGGCCGGGACCGCGCGTCGACCAGCTCGCGCCGAACCACCCGCTGCGGCAACATCCCGACTGGTTGGTGACCTATCCCAGCGCCGACCGCCCCGGCAGCCGCCTCTACTTCAACCCCGGCATCCCGGAGGCACGCCGGTTCGTCGAGGACGCCATGCTGGAGGCGGTCCAGCGGTACGACGTCGACGGCGTCCACTTCGACGACTTCTTCTACCCGTACCCGGAGGCCGGACAGGACTTCCCGGACGGCGCCGCGTTCGCCCGCCACGGCCGGGGGTTCACCGACAAGCACGCCTGGCGCCGGGACAACGTGAACACCCTGGTCCGCGAGATGAGCGAGCGGATCAAGGCGATCAAGCCGTGGGTGAAGTTCGGCATCAGCCCGTTCGGCATCTGGCGCAACAAGCGCACCGATCCCGCCGGCTCGGCCAGCGCGGGCCTGCAGAGCTACGACGACATCTACGCCGACACCCGGCTCTGGGTACGGCAGCAGTGGCTGGACTACGTCGTGCCGCAGCTCTACTGGCACATCGGATTCGGGAAGGCCGACTACGCCAAGCTGCTGCCCTGGTGGGCGGCCACGGTGCGCGGCACCCGGGTGCAGCTCTACATCGGCCAGGCCGACTACCGGGTGGGGGAGCGCGGAGCCTGGCGCGACCCGGCCGAGCTGGACCGCCAGCTCGCCCTCAACCGGCGCCACGGGGTCAGCGGGAGCGTCCACTTCAGCGCCCGGCAGGTGCGCGCCGACAAGCTCGGTGCGGTCAGCCGGTACAGCGACGCGCACTACGCCGCGCCCGCGCTGCCGCCCACGATGGCGCAGCTCCCGGCGGCCCCGCCACCGGCGCCCGCGATCACCGGGGCGCGTAGGGACACCGGCGGGGTGACGGTCACCTGGCGCGGCGACGACGCCGTGAGCTTCGCCGTCTACCGGGTGGATGGCGACGCGGCCCGGCTCGTCGGCACCACCCGTGGTGGCGACTGGGTGGACCGCGCCGCCCCGGCCGGCGGGCCGCTCACCTACTGCGTCGCCGGCCTGGACCGCAGCGCGAACGAGGGCCGGCTCAGCGCACCGGTGTCCGTCGCCGCCGGGTAGCGGCGTCCGGACGCAGGGTGGGCGGCTGTTCGTCGTCGGGCGGCTGGGGCGGCGAGATCCAGGTGACCAGCACCACCGAGATGATCATGAGGAGGAACCAGGAGGCGAGCTTCGCCGGCGAGACCAGGTGCCAGCCGCCCAGCTGGCTGGGGTAGAGCCAGGCGTTCGACCAGGTGGCGATGTTCTCGGCGAGCCAGATGAAGAAGGCGACGAGGAGGAAGGCCAGCAGCAGCGGCATGCGCCACCGGAGCCGGAAGATGCGGAACTGCATGACGCAGCGCCCGAACACGAGCCCCACGGCGGCGATGAGCAGCCACCGCATGTCGTACACGTAGTGGTTGGTGAAGAAGTTGGCGTAGATCGCGGCGGCCAGCACGGCCGTCAGCCAGCGCCTCGGGTAGCGGGTGAAACGCAGGTCGAACAGCCGGTTCACCCGGACCAGGTAGGAGCCCACCGCGGCGTACATGAAGCCGCTGAACAGCGGCACCGCACCGATCCTCAGCAGGCCGTCGGAGGCGTAGGACCAGGAGCCGACCTGTGTCTTGAACAACTCCATGGCCGTGCCGACGAGGTGGAACAGCACCACCACCCGCAGTTCGCGCAGGGTCTCCAGGCGCCCGGCCACCATGGCGATCTGGATGGCGACCGCGGCGAGCGTCAGGACGTCGTTGCGGGCGAACGCCGAACCCGTCGGATACCAGAGATGCGCCGCGAAGATGACCGCCAGCATCGCCCCGCCGAAGACGCACGCCCACGCCTGTTTCAGCCCGAACACCGCGAACTCGGTCAGCCAGCCGGCCGGCCCGTGCCGGGGCAGCCGGGCGAGGACCGCGCGGAAGCGGGCGTCGATGGCGCGTTCGGCCGTGGTCAGGGCGGCTGGTCCGGGCGGGTTGTGCATCATCTGGACGCTATCGCGGGCTCGCCCGGGTAGGCCGCGCCGTCCCCCGCAGCCCGAGCAGCGCGACCGCGGCGAGCACGATGACGGCGACGGCGTACTCCTCGGCGGTCCGGCGGAGGCCGCCGCCGTGCACCACGAGGAAGCCCGCGATGACGGTGGGCAGGCCGAAGCCGACGTAGGAGACGATGTAGAGCAGGGAGAGCACGCTGGCCCGCTCGTGCGCCTCGACCAGTGGCGTGACGGTCTTGAGGCTCCCCTGGAAGCCGCCGCCGAAGCCGACGCCGCCGAACGCGAGGCCGACGAAGAAGCCGGCGATGGAGTCGGCAGAGACCGACACCAGCGTGATGATCATGCCGATCACGAGCGCGGTGATGCCGGTGAGCATGACGGTCCGCGCGGGCCGGTCGCGCAGCACGAGGATGGCGGCGGACCCGAAGACGGCGAAGATGAAGATGCTCAGGCCCCCGGCCACGATCGAGGAGTTCATGAGGGCGCGGACGAGCGCCGGGCCGAGCGCGCCGAAGAACCCGGCCAGGGCCCAGACGGCGAAGACGACCGGGGCGACCACGAGCATCGGGCCGCGTACGGCGCGGGGCAGCCGGATCTCGGGCCGCAGGCTCCGCAGCGCCCCCGCCATCGGCGTGACAGTCTCCGCCATGAGCACGACCCCGACACCCTGCACCAGCAGGACGACGAGCAGGACGAGGTACACCAACCGCGTCGGCGCGGGCAGGTACTGGACGAGCAGCGCGGAGAGCAGGGCGCCGACCCCGGTGCCGATGCCCGGGGAGATCGAGTTGGCGAGCGTGCCGCGGGACCTGTCGATGTCGAGCATGGCGGCGGCCGCCGCGCCCGTGGCGGCGCCCGCCGCGACGCCCTGCACGACGCGGGCGGCCAGCAGCGTGGGCACGCCACCGGCGAGGACGAAGATGACCAGCGAGATCATCTGGACCGCGATGGCGGCGAGCAGGACCGGCCGCCGGCCGACATGGTCGGAGAGCTTGCCGACCGTGAGCAGGGTGGCCAGCACCGCGGCGGAGTAGACGGCGAACACCACGGTGGTGGTGATCGGCGAGAAGTGCCAGCGCGCCTGGTAGATCCCGTAGAGGGGGCTGGGCGCGGTGGAGGCGGCGACGAAGGACACGATGATCGAGGCGAGCAGGAGCAGGGCGACGTTCGGCGTGAGGCGCCGCGACGGGACGTTGCTCATCAGACCTGCTCCTCGGTGAGCGCGCGGGACGACCCGGCCGCCCTCCGGTCGACCGGCGCAGCGGAGTACCCCGTCCGGCCCGAGGCACGCGGCACGGCCCCGGCGGCGTGAAGTCGCCGTTCCGCCTCGCCCCGCCCCGGCGCGCGGCTAGCCTCCTTGGCATGGCGCGGCAGATCCCCCCGATCGACGTCCAGCGGTGGGTGAACTCGCCCCCGCTGACCCCCGACGCCCTGCACGGCAGGGTGGTCCTGGTGGACATCTGGGAGTACACCTGCGTCAACTGGATCCGCACCGCGCCCTACGTCAAGGCGTGGCACCGGGACTACGCCGACCTCGGCCTCACCGTCGTCGGGGTGCACGCGCCCGAGTTCGAGTTCGGCCGGCACGCCGAGAACATCGACCGGGCGATCCGTGACCACGGGCTCACCTATCCCATCGCGCTCGACAACGACTTCACCTTCTGGCGGGCCCTCGGCAACGACGCCTGGCCGGCGAAGTACCTCTTCGACGCGGACGGGCGGTTCGTGGAGCGGTGGGTCGGGGAGGGCGACTACGAGCGGGTCGAGTCGGAGATCCGGCGGCTGCTGGAGATGCGGGCGCCGGGCACCCGGCTGCCGCCGGTCAGCCCCGAGGTGTCGGCGTTCGCCACCACGGGGGAGCCCAGCTACGTCGGCATCACGCCGGAGACCTACCTCGGCGCCGACCGGGGGGTGCCGGGCTCCTTCAGCGTGGCCGGCGACTGGGTCAGCGGCGGCGAGTACGTGGAGCTGAACTCCGGCATCGGCGAGCTGGCGCTGCCCTTCAACGCCGGCGAGGTGAACCTGGTGGTCCATCCGGGACCCGCCGGGCAGGCCGCGCTCCGGGTGCTGCTCGACGGGGAGCCGATCGGCGCGGAGCGGGGCGCCGCGGTGGGCCCGGACTCGGTGGCGCCTGTCGACCGGGCCGCCATGATCCGGCTGGTCGCCGGCGCGTCCCGCGACGACCACCTGCTCACCCTGGTCACCGACCAGCCCGGCTTCCGCGCGTACGTCTTCACGTTCGGGCCGTGACGGGGTCTCAGCCGGACAGGTCGACGGCCGCGGCGCCCACCACGGCCCGTTCGCCCTCCTCCTGCACGTAGCCGACCACCGACGCCTGCCGGGGATCCAGGTCGGGCGGCACCGTGAGGTCCACCCGCCCCTCGTCGGCGTCGATGGCGTCGAGGCCCACCGAGGTGAAGGCCCGCACCACGTTGTCCTGCCGCAGCCGGCGCCCCGCGTTCTCGCCCCGGGGGACGTCGTTCTCCAGGCCGCGTTCCACGACGGCCACGTGCAACATGCCCCGCGCCGGCGGATGTTGCGCCCGGTAGTTCACCGTCACGTGCCCACCGCCCGCGTCACCCACCGACAGGGCGAGCGGCGTGACGGCCGGCGCCGACAGCGCGGAGGAGATGGCGTCGGCCGCCCGCCGCCGGTCGGAGCCGACGAACTCGGCGGTCCCGTTGACGACCATCTGCGGCGTGTAGAGGTGCCCGGTGCCGAAGGCCCGCGCGTACGCCTCCTGCCGCGCCGTGTACGCGGCGGCGGCGTACGGGTCGGGCCAGCCCAGGTGGTCCCAGTAGTCGACGTGGAAGCCGAGGGCGAACACCGGCTCGCCCCGCTTCCGGGCGTCCCGCTCGATCTCGGTCAGCACCTCCTCGGCGGGCGGGCAGCTCTCGCAGCCCTGCGAGGTGAACATCTCCACGACGGCGAAGCCGCCGTCGCCCGCCTGCGGCGGCGATCCCGTGGGCGAGAGGTCCGTCATGGCTCGGCTCCTGCCTCCGTCGGTCCTGCTGGCGGCACTCCGATTCCCGCTGCGGCCGGGACCATGCGCCGACGGCCCCCGCGCGTCAGGCCGGCGCCGCGTCCAGCGCCGCCAGGAAGTCGTCGACCAGGTCGGCGGTGTCCTCGATGCCGGTGGAGACGCGGACCAGGCCGTCCCCGATGCCGGCGGCGGCCAGCTGCGCCGCGTCCACGATCCCCGCCCACATCGACCGGGGATGCACCACAAGGGTGCTGACGCTGCCCAGGCTGGCCGCCCGCTTGGCCAGCTTCAGCCCGGCCAGCAGCGCGGCGGCCCCGGCCCGGCCGGCCGTGAGTTCCACGCCCAGCACCCCGCCGAAGCCGGTCATCTGCCGGCGCGCGAGGGCGTGCTGGGGGTGCGAGGGCAGCCCCGGGTAGCGGACCCGGGCGACCGCCGGATGCCGCTCCAGGGCACGGGCCAGGGCCAGGGCGTTGGCGTTGTGCCGCTCCACCCGCAGCGGCAGCGTGCGGATGCCGCGCAGCAGCAGCCAGGCGTCCACCGGGCCGAGCGTGCTGCCCGTGACGATCGCCGTCTGCCACACCCGCTCGACGAGCCCGGCGGGACCGACGACCACCCCGGCCGACACGTCGGAGTGGCCGCCGAGGAACTTGGTGCCGCTGTGCCAGACCAGGTCCGCGCCGGCGCTCAGCGGACGCTGGTTGACCGGCGTGGCGAAGGTGTTGTCGACCACCACGAGCGCGCCCGCCGCGTGGGCCGACGCGACCACGGCCGCCAGGTCGGTCAGCTCCAGCAGCGGGTTGCTCGGCGTCTCCACCAGCACCAGGCGGGTCTCCGGGCGCAGCGCCCGCTCGAACGCCCCGGTGTCGGTCTGGTCGACCTGGGTGCAGGCGACCCCGAAGCGGGGCAGCAGGCCGGTGGCGAGCGAGGTGGTGCCGCCGTACGTGCTGCGCTGCACCACCACGTGGTCGCCGGCCGAGAGCAGGGCCAGGGCGAGAGTGCTGATCGCGCCCATGCCCGAGGCGGTCACCAGGCCCGTCTCCGCGCCCTCCAGCCCGGCCACCACGGCGGCCACCTGAGCGTGGTTGGGGTTGCCGTAGCGGGTGTAGAAGGCGCTGCCCCGGGGCTCGGTGGCGATCTCGGTGAACCGCTCGTCGGACTCGGCGCTGAAGGTCGCGCTCTGCACGATCGGCGGCGCCACCGCCCCACCGGGGACCAGGCCGTCGTCGCCGTGCACGGCGGCCGTGCCGAAGCCGGTCACGGGCGCGCCACCCGGTCCACCAGGGCGCCGTAGCTGCCCAGCGCCGCGAACTCGGGCAGCGTCAGGTCGCTGCCGTGGCGCTGCCGCAGCACGGTGACCAGCCGCAGGGCGCGCAGCGAGTCCCCGCCGGCGGCCAGGAAGTCGGTCGCCGGATCGCGCGGCGCGGCCCCGAGCACCTCCTGCCAGGCCCCCGCCACCCGGGCCGCCCACTCGCTGCGCGCGTCGCCGCCGGCCGCCGGCCCGGGGGTGGCGACGGGCGGCAGCGGCGCGGTCGGGTCGGCGGCCAGCAGCCGGCGGAAGCCGTCGGCGAGGGCGTCCACCCGCTCCGCGGGGACGTGCCGGTGGTCGTACTGGACGGTGAGCGCGAGCCGGCCGGTGTCCACGGCCAGTTCGGCGTCGACGGCGAGGCTGAACGCCACGTCGACGGTGATGCCCCGGCTGTCCACGATGCGGCTGCCGCCGCCGGCCGGGTCATTCGGGAAGTGGGTCCAGTTGAAGAAGTGGTCGAAGCGGGGGCCGGCCCCGCCGGCGCGGACGATCTCGGCCAGCGGCAAGCGGTGGTGCCCCATCAGCTCCCGCTCGACCCGCCACACCTCGGCGGCCAACTCTGCCGGGGACCGGGTGCCCAGCGTGACGCTCACGGGCACGGTGTTGAGGAACAGCCCGAGGGTGGCGTCGCTGCCCTCGCCCTCCGGCCGGCCGCCGACCACCAGGCCGCTGACCACGTCGTCCCGCCCGGCGAGTTCGCCGACCAGCCGCAGGTGCGCGGCGAGCAGCCAGGACTTGACCGGCACCCCGGCGGCCCGGGCCGCCTCGGTCACCCGGTCGGTCGTGTCGGCCCGCAGCGGCACCCGCTGGGTGGTGGTGGTCCGTGGCTGGGCCCCGCCGAGCAGGAGCGGCGGCACGGCTCCGGCGCCGTCCAGCCAGAACCGGCGGGTGGCCGGGTCGGCCAGGGCTTCCCGCTCGGCCGCCACGTACTCGCGGAACGGCAGGCCGGGGTCGACCGGGTGGGCCCGGCCGGCCCGCTCCCCGTCGTACGCGGCGAGCAGGTCGGTGAGGAAGCGGTGCAGGCTCCAGCCGTCGAGGATGCCGTGGTACTCGGCGACGATAAGGGTGAACGCGTCGGCGTCCTCCCGGACGGCGTGCAGCCGCAGCAGCGGCGGGCGGGCCCAGTCGAAGGGGCGTACCCGTTCCTGGGCGACGAGCTCGTCGATCCGCTCCCGGCGGGCCTGCGGGTCGGCGGCGGCCAGGTCGGTCACCGGCACCTCGACCGGCGCCTCCGCGTGGACGAGCTGCAACGGCTCGGAGTACGCGCCCAGCGCGAACCCGGTCCGCAGCACCGGATGGGCGGCCACCAGCCCGGCCAGCGCGCGGCGCAGCGCACCCGCGTCCAGCGGCGCGGCGACCCGGTGCGCCGTGACGTTGTGGTACATGGCCGGGTCCCCGGTCAGCTCGCCGTGGTAGACCATGCCCTGCTGGAGGGCGGTCATCGGGTACGCGTCGGCGAGCCCGTCCGGCAGCCGCTCCCGGTCGGCGTCGGCCACCAGGGCGAACCGCCCGGTCCCGGTCGCGGCGGGCCGGGTTTCCACGCCGTCGACGGTGAGCTGCCCGTGCTCGACCAGCTCCCGGATCGTCTGGTACGTGAAGATGTCGTTGAGCTGGAAGGACAGCCCGCGCTTCTGCGCCGCCACCTGCATCTGGATGCTCCGGATGGAGTCGCCGCCGAGGGCGAAGAAGCTGTCCGTCACCCCGAAGTCGGCCACTCCGAGCACCTCGCGCCACGCCTCGACCAGGATCTCCTCGGCGCGGTTGGCCGGTGTCACCGCCGTGCCGGCGCCCGGCCGGTCGAGCCGGGGTGCCGGCAGCGCCGCCCGGTCGAGCTTGCCGTTGCGGGTCAGCGGCAGCTCGTCGAGGAGCACCACGGCGGCCGGGAGCAGGTGGGCGGGCAGCCGCTCGGCGAGCCAGCCGGCCAGCCGCTCCGGCAGCGGGCCGGCCGCCGGCGCGGCCGGTGCGGCCACCGCCGGGCGGGGGTCGGCGGCGTACCCGGGGCGTACGGCGTGCAGGGTGTGCCGGTCGGTGCCGGCGAGCAGGTCGTCCTGGCGGGTGACCACGGTGAAGCCGCGGGCCTCGAGGAACGCGACAAGCTCGGCCAGCCGGCCGGCCGTCTCGGTGCCGGGCGCGTCGTGCACCTCCATGGCGACCTGCGCGACGAGCGGCCAGTGCCGGTCGTCGACGCCGGCCAGCACGTCCGCCTCGGCCCGCTGCACGTCGATCTTCAGCAGGTCGACCCGCTCCGGGGCGAGCTCGTCCAGGACGGCCGAGAGCGGCCGGACCGGCACGGTGAGCCGCCGGCCGGCGAAGCGTTCGGCGAGCAGTTCGTCGACCCGGTCGAGCAGGACGTCCCGCTCGTCCGCGCCGGCGTCCCGCTCGTTGGCCAGGTACCGCTTGATGACCGCCACCTCGGCGTCCGGGTCGGCGTACGCGGCGTGGCCGGACATCATCGAGTAGCCCGGGTAGTAGGTGAAGGACACCTCCCCGGCCGCCCGGGACAGCCCGAACCCGTGCACCGTGGCCGGCACGCCGAACTCCGCGACGTTGCGCCGCAGCAGGTCGACCACCGACGGCACCGGCTCGAACGCGTGGATGGTGGCGTCCGGGCAGACGCTGTGGACGAACAGCGAGAACATGCCGATGTTCGCGCCCACGTCGAGCACCGTCGCCCCGGGCCGCAGCACGATGCCGTCGCGCAGGTAGACCTGCTGGACGAAGATCTCGTCGTACAGGTAGCGGGTCTCGTGCGGGTTCACCCCCGCGATCCGGTCCACGTCGACGGTCGCGGCGGGCCGGCCGGGCCGGACGTAGGCGACGAGCCGGTCGCCGTACCCGTCGTCGTCGCGGGCGACCACGGCGGCGTCGGCGACCTCGGGGTGGCCGCGCAGAACGGCGGCGACCTCGCCCGGCTCCACCCGGAAACCGTGGATCTTCACCTGGTCGTCCAGCCGGCCCAGGTAGCGCAGCCGCCGGTCGGCGTCGAAGCGGACCCGGTCGCCGGTCCGGTAGACCCGTTCCGTGCCACCGGAGGGGAGGGTCACCGCCACGAAGCGCCGCGCCGTGGTCTCCGGGTCGCCCAGGTAGCCGTCGGCGAGCTGCGGGCCGCTGACGCAGAGTTCCCCGGCCACGCCCGGCGGCACGGGCCGCAGCCGCTCGTCGAGCACCCGGACCGCGACGCCGGGCAGCGGCCGGCCGATGGTCGGCGGGTCACCGGCGCGGATCTCCGCGGCCGTGGTGTCCACCGTGCACTCGGTGGGACCGTACAGGTTGACGGCGCGGACGCCGGGCAGCGCCGCCACCGTCTCCCACAGGTCCGGCCCGACGGCCTCGCCGCCGAGCAGCAGCAGGCCGGGCAGCCGGGTGTCCCCGGCGCCGGCGAGCAGGATGCGCAGCTGGGAAGGGGTCAGGTCGAGCACGTCCACGTCGTGGTCGGCCAGCGCGGCGGCGAGCGCCACCCCGTCCCGGCGGACCTCCTCGGGCACCAGGTAGAGGGAGCGGCCGTGGCCGAGCTGCACGAGCTGCTTCACCGAGGCGTCGAAGGTGAGCGGGGCGTTCACCGCGACCCGCAGCCCCGGGCGGCTGCCCGCGTACACGGTCTGCTCCAACGCCGCGGCGAGGTGCGCGGCGGCGCCCTGCGACACCCGCACGGCCCGCGGCGTGCCGGTGGAACCCGAGGTGAAGATGACGTACGCGGGGTCGGCCGGGGCGGGCGCGGCCGGCGGCGGCCCGCCGGCCGCCACCAGGTCGGCCACGGTGACGGTGGCCGGGCCGCCGGCGCCGACCACGACCTCCGCGCCGACCGCGCGGAGCTGGGCGGCGAGGCGCGGCGCCGGGGCGTCCGGGTCCAGCGGCACGAACACCGCGCCGGCCCGCAGCACGCCGAGGAAGGCCACGACAGTGTCCCGGGACCGCGCGGCCAGCACCCCGACCGGGGCGCCGGCCAGGCCGCGCGCCGCGAGGGCGCCGGCCACCCGCGCGGCCCGCTCCCGCAGCTCACCGGCGGTGTACGCGCCGTCCGCCGCGACCACCGCCGGGGCCTCCTGGTCCATTCCGGCCAGGCCCGCGTCGAGCAGGTCCACGAGGGTACGCACCGGCGCCGCCGACGGGGTTCCGGCCGCGTCGGCCAGCCAGCCGGCCTCCCCGTCCCCGAGCACGGCGAGCGCCGCGTCCCCGGCGAGCGCGGCCGGCAGGGTGCGCAGGATCGCCAGCAGCGAGTCGAGCAGCCACTGCCCGCCGATCACCCGCAGGGTGACCAGGTCGCCGTCGGTCAGCGCCGTGAGCTGCGGACCGGCGGTGGCCGGCGGGTCGGCGACCGTCGCCGTGGCGCCGCCGAAGCCGGCCACGGTGGCCGGGTCCACGGTGGGCAGCAGCGCGAAGCCGGCTACCGCCCCGGACTGCTCGTCCACCGGGTCGACCAGGTGGAACGTCTCGTCGGCGGCGACCTCCGCGGCACGGACCCCGGCCAGCAGGTCGGCGGGGGCGTCCGGCAGCGGCAGGGCCAGCCGCAGCGGGCCGTAGCCGCCCAGCGGGCCCACCACCTCGGCGGTGCCGTCGGCCTGCCGGCCGTCGCTCCACCGGGCCAGCACCAGGTCCGCCTCGTCGGTCCCGTCGGGCGCCTCGGCGCGGCGGGACACCGCGAGGGCCCAGGCGGCGAGCAGCACGGTTGCCGGCTCGACGTCCGCGGCCCGGGCGGCGTCGGCCAGCGTGGCGGCGGGCACCGTCGCGGTGACCACGGCGGTCGGGTCGTCCCCGTGCGGGGTGACCAGCCGTGCGGGCGGCGCGCCGGGCTCCGCCTTCGGGGCCTGCTCCCGCTCCTCCCACTGCCACTCGGCCACGTCGAGGAACTGCAACGCCTCCGGGTCCTCCGGCAGCGCCTCGCCGGCGTACGCCCGGGCCAGGTCGGCGAGGACCAGGCGCAGGCTGGCCGGGTCGGCGATGAGCGGGGTGGCGGCCACCTCCAGCGCGTCGTCGGTGAGCGTGACCGACAGGTCGCCCTGCGCGCCGACCGTCACGGCCCGGGCGTCGTCCACGTCCTGCAGCGGCACCCGCAGCCCGGGGTGGTGCACCAGGGTCAGCCGCAGCGCCTCGTGCCGGGCCACCACCGTGTCGACGGCGGCCTGCAACCGCGCCCGGTCCAGCGGCCGGTCGAGCCGCACCCGCGCCCGGACCAGGTCCTGCTTCCCGGACCAGGCCAGGCGCTGGACCGGCGAGAGACGGTATCCGTTCACAGCACACTCCGGTTGACGTAGAGGTCGGACATGGCGACCAGGATCTGCCGGTCGCCGCTGAAGGGTTCCCGGCCGTGGGTGGCCAGGAAGTTGTCCACCACCAGCACGTCGCCGCGCTGCCAGGGCACCGAGACGGCGTGCCGCCGGTACAGCTCGCGGATGCCGGTGACCACCTCGTCGGGGATCGGCTTGCCGTCGCCGTAGTAGGCGTTGCGGGGCAGCCCCTCCGGGCCGTACTCGCGCAGCAGCGCGCCGGCCACCTCGGTCGGCATGTTCGACACGTGGAACAGGTGGGCGTGGTTGAACCACACCGTCTCCCCGGTACGCGGGTGCGTGGCGACCGCCTGCCGCCGGGCGCGGGTGCGCAGCCCGTCCCCGCCCAGCCAGGTGAACTCGGTCGCCGAGGCGGCGCAGTACGCCTCCACCTCCGCCCGGTCCGTGGTCTGGAACGCCTCCTGCCAGGGCAGGTCCAGGTGCGGGCCGTAGTTGCGCACGTAGCTGACGCCGGCGCGGAGGAACCGCTCCCGCACGTCGGCGGGGATCAGCGGGGTGATGACCCGCTCGCTGGCCAGCGGGGTGGCCCCGCCGCTGCCGGTGGCCGGCTGCGCGCACCAGAAGTAGAGGTGGGTGGGCCAGTTGTGCGAGTACGACATCTCGTGGTGCAGCGGGATCCACTGCTCGGCGTTGAACTCGGTGGAGGTGAACACCCGGTCGGCGACCTCGTGCCGGGGTGCGGCCCGCTCCAGGTAGCCGAGCAGGTCCGGGCTGACCGCCCGGGCCGCCTGGCTGAAGTCGTCGGGGGTGCGCACCTCGAAGCCGCGGAAGAACACCGCGCCGTGGCGGTCCAGGTCGGCCATCAGCTCGTCGCGGCGCCCGGCGAGCCAGCCCGCCAGGTCGAGGTCGGGCACGGCGGCCTCGACGAGCAGCACGAACTCCTCGTCCACGAGCACCCGCCGGGTCACCGGCGAGCTGACCGTGCCGGTGGCCCGCCGTCGCGGCCCCGGCCCGCTCATGCCCGGCCTCCCGTCGCACCGAGCGACTCGGTCAGCTCCGGCGCGGCGACCGGGTCGGACATCGCGGTGAGGATCCGGCGGGGCGGGGTGAACGGCTCCCGGGCGTGCGCGGCGAGCATGTTCTCCACCAGCAGCACGTCGCCGCGCCGCCAGGCGAAGGAGCGGGTCTCCGCCGCGTACGCGGCGCGCAGCTCGGCCAGCACCTCGTCGGGGATGGGCGTGCCGTCGCCGTACGCGGTCTGGTAGGGCAGGTCCTCCTCCCCGAGGGCGGCCCGCAGGCCGGTGCTGACGTCGTCGGGCAGGGAGGTGACGTGGAAGAACAGCGCGTGGTTGAACCACGTCCGCTCCCCGGTGACCGGGTGGCGGCGCACCGCCGGGCGCACCTGCCGGGTACGCAACTGCCGGTCGCCCACCCACTCCACGTCGATCAGGGCCCGGGCGCAGTACGCCTCGACGTCCTCGCGCCGCCCGGTCTGGAACGCGGTCTGCCAGGAGAGGCTGATGCCGGGCAGGTAGTTGCGCCGGTAGAGCACCCCGCGCCGCTCGAACCCGGCGACGGTCTCCGGGCGGAGCCGGGCCAGCACCCGGCGGCTGTCGGCGAGGGGCGTACGCCCGCCGGCGCCCGGCTCGACCTCGCAGTGGAAGACGATGCGCAACGGCCAGTTCACCGTGTACGACTGCTCGTTGTGCAGCACGATCGGCTGGTCCGCGGGGTGTTCCGTGGAGGTGTACACCCCCTCGGTGACCTGGCTGCGCGGTGAGGAGCGTTCGCCGTAGGAGAGGACGTCATCGGATAGGGCCGCCATCACGGTGCGGAAGTCGTCGGCGCCGGCCACGGCGAAGCCGCGGAACAGCACCGCGCCGGCGCGGCGGGCCAGGTCGTCGACCTCGTCGCGGTGGCCGGCCAGCCAGCCGGCCAGGTCGACGTCGGGCACGTTTGCCCGCACGAGCGCCGGCAGCGGGCCACCGGGCCAGTCCGGTCGGACGTCCACCAGGTTCCGCTCGCGGCCGCGACGGGGGATGGTCCGCGCGACCCGGTTCTGCTCACTCATCTCTCTCACTCCCAGCGGTGTCGGCGCAGTCGGCGAGACTGCGCCGGGGGTCGGCGGCGGCGGTACGCAGCACCGCGCAGAACCGGCGGTGCCACGCGGCCACCCCGTCGTGGTCGAACAGGTCGGTGCGCCAGGTCCAGAGCGCCGCCGGCCCGTCCCGCCGCTCGTCGAGCCAGAGGGTCAGGTCGAGGCGGGCGGTGTCCGGGGTCAGTTCCACGCCGGTGAACTCGATCCCGGCCGCGCCGCGGTGCCGGGCCGGCGGGGCGTTCTGCACCCCGAAGGCCACCTGGACGAGCGGGTTGCGCCGGGGCCGGCGGGTCGGCCGCAGCCGCTCCACCAGCAGGTCGAAGGGGACGTCCTGGTGGGCGGCGGCGAACAGGGTGACCCGGCGGGCCTCGGCGAGCAGGTCGGCGAAGCTCCGGTCGGGGGCCGGGCGCAGCCGGAGCGGCAGCGTGTTGACGTGGCAGCCGACGCTCTGCTCGGCGGCGACGCTGGTCCGGCCGGCGAAGGCGACGCCGACGAGCAGGTCGCGCCGGCCGGTGGCGGCGCCGAGCACTGTGGCGAACGCGGCCAGTCCCACCATGTGCAGGCTGACCCGCTCGGCCCGGGCCAGCTCCCGCGCCGCGCAGGCGGTGGCGGCGTCGAGGGTCGTCCGCAGCGCGGCGCCCGACGCTTGGGGATCGCGCGCGTCCAGTGCGGTGCGTCGTACGGCGCTGGACGTCGAGCCGTCGCCGGCGTTCGGTGTCGTCGGCGGGGCGGCGTGGAGCGGGCCGTGGGTGAGGTGTGGGTTCGGCCCGGTCGGTGCGGCGGCCGTAGCGACCCAGGCTCGCCGAGGTGGGGCGGCGGGCAGGTCGAGCAGGTCGGGGGCGCCGCGCAGCTCGTCCAGCACGTCGGCCGCCGCCCGCCGTCCCGTCGGCCCGGCCAGCCAGTCCCGCTGGGAACGGGCGAACGCCGCCGGACCGACCGCCGGCTGCTCGGGCGCCGTCGCGAGGTCGCCCTCGCGGTCGTATGCCTGGGCCAGGTCCCGCACGAGCACGCCGAACGACCAGTCGTCGAAGACGATGTGGTGCACGACCAGCAGCAGCGCGAGCGCGCGGCCGGCGCCGTCCGGCACGAGGCGGACGCGGAGCAGCGGGCCCGCCGCCAGGTCCACAGGCACCCGGGTGGCCTCGGCGGCGAGCCGGCGCAGCTGTGCGTCGGTCGGCGTGCCCGCGCCGGGTCGCGTCCCCGGGTCGAGCGGCGTGCCCGGGGCGAGCGGCACGACGACCGGCGTCGCGTCGGCGGTGGGTTGGACGTGCTGCACCGGCCCGTCCGGCCCGTCGGGGAAGACCGTGCGCAGGGCCGGGTGCCGGTCGACCACCCGGCGCAGCGCCCGGGCCAGCCGGTCGGCGTCCAGCGGCGCGGCGAACCGGACCGCGAAGGCCAGCAGGTAGGAGGTGTCGGCCGGGTCGAGCCGGTGCAGGAACCACAGCCTGGCCTGCGCCGCGGAGAGCGGGGCGGGACCGGCCGGCGCCGGACCGGCCCCGCCCCCGCAGGGCCGGTTTCGGGAGAGATCTTGGAAGCGATCGGCCCGTCCCGGGGCGCTTTCCTTCCAAGATCTCTCCGCGGCCGGTACGGCGGCCGGCTCCGGGTCGCCGTCCGGTCCGTCGAGGTCGGCGGCTGCGGTGATGGCGGCCGGGTCCGGGGCCAGCCCGTCGAGGCGGGCGGCCAGCGCGGCGACGGTGGGGTGGGCGAAGAGGTCGCCCGGCCCGACGGGCCGGCCGGTGGCGGCGGCCAGCCGGGTGGCGCAGCGGACGGCCAGCAGGGAGTCGCCGCCGAGGGCGAGGAAGTCGCTGTCCGCGCCGGTGACCGGCACCCCGAGCAGCTCCCGCCAGACGGCGGCCACCGTGCCGGCGGTGCCGTCGAGCGCCGCGCCGGTCCCGGTGCCGTCGCCGAGGGTGGGCGCGGGCAGCGCGCCCCGGTCCACCTTGCCGTTGGGCAGGGTGGGCAGCCGGTCCAGCCACACCAGGGTGGCGGGGACCAGTGGCGCGGGCAGCACCTCGGCCAGCCGGGCCCGCACGTCGTCGCGCCGTTCGCCCACCAGATAGCCGACCAGCAGCGGGTCTCCGCTCGGGCCCGGCCGCACGGCGGCGGTGGCCTCGCGTACGCCGGGGAGGGCGGCCAGGCGGGCGGCCACCTCGCCCAGTTCGATCCGGTAGCCCCGCAGCTTCACCTGGTCGTCGAGCCGGCCCAGGTAGGCGAGCTGCCCGTCCGGCCGCAGCCGCACCCGGTCGCCGGTGCGGTACATCCGCTCGCCGGGCCGGAACGGGTCGGGCAGGAACCGGGCGCGGGTCTCGTCCGGCCGGTCGAGGTAGCCCCGGGCCAGGCCCGCCCCGGCCAGGTGCAACTCGCCGGGCTCGCCGGGCGGGACGGGCTGCCCGTCCGGGTCGAGGACGTACGCGCGGGTCCGCGGCAGCGGCCGGCCGATCGGCGGGTCGCCGCTGTCCGGCGGCACCTCGGCCCAGGTGGAGTAGGTGGTGTCCTCCGACGGGCCGTAGAGGTTGCAGAGCCGGCGTACGTGCGGCCGGGACCAGACCCGGGCGGCGAGCGCGGCGGTCAGCGGCTCGCCGGCCAGGCAGACGGTGCGCACGCTGGCTGGCAGGGCCGACGCGGTGAGCAGTTCCCCCATGGCGGAGGGCACCGTGTTGACCAGGGTGACGGGCAGCCGGTCGGCCCCCGGTGCGGCGAGGGCCAGCACGTCGTCGACGAGCAGTACCCGGCCGCCCCAGCAGAGCGGGCCGAAGATCTCGAAGACGGACAGGTCGAAGCAGACCGAGGTGGCGGCGAGCAGGCCGCCCAGTTCACCGTCGTCGAAGGTCTGCCGCACCCAGTGCATGAGCACCGACGCCGAGCGGTGCTCGATGGCCACGCCCTTGGGCCGCCCGGTCGAGCCGGAGGTGTAGATGACGTACGCCAGATCCTCGGGAGTGGACGGCGCCGCCGGGTCGGTCGCGTCCTCGACCGGGTCGAGCCGGTCGACCGCGACCGCGGTGTCGGGGAACCGGCCGGCCAGGTCGGCGCGGGTCAGCACCAGTCGCACCCCGGAGTCGGCGGCCATGAACGCCACCCGGGCCGGCGGGTACGCGGGGTCCAGCGGCACGTAGGCGGCGCCGGCCCTGAGCACGGCGAGCAGGGCGACCACCAGCTCGGGCGTCCGCGGCAGGCAGACGCCGACCCGGTCCTCCCGGGTCACGCCGCGGTGCAGCAGCACCCGGGCGAGCCGGTTCGCCGCCTCGTCGAGCTGCCGGTAGGAGAGCGTCCGGTCGCCGTGCCGGACGGCCTCCGCCTCCGGGGTGCGGGCGGCCTGCGCGGCCACCATCCGGTGCAGGCAGTCCACGGCGGGCACGTCGCCGGACGGGCGCCGGCCGGCGGTGCGGCGGGTCGGGCCGGCGGGGCGGGCGGGGGCGCTCACCGGCGTGCCCCTCCGCTCCGGTGCAGGGCGAGCTGCCGGTCGGCCTCCTCCTGGAGGCGGTCCTTGTCGGCGAGGATGACGCTGCCCGGATCGTTGTCCGGCAGTTCGTCCTCGACGTCGCGGATCGGCCGGTACGCGATGCCGGCGGCGGCCAGCGCGAGCGCGCAGAGCCCGGCCGTGATCGCGGCGAGGGCCATGCCGCGCCCCGGCCCGGTGCCGACGACGCCGGCCAGCGGCCCGCCGGGGGCGGCCAGCGGGGCGAAGACGTGCTCGGCGAGCGGGCCGGCGGTGAGGAAGCCGGCCGGCACCATGAGCCAGGACAGCATCTGGCCCATGGACAGCACCCGGCCCTGGAGTTCGAGGCCCACCTTGGCCTGCACGATGGCCAGCCAGTGGGTGTTCACCAGCGCGGTGGCCAGGCCCATCCCGAACAGGCCGAGCGCCGGGAACAGCGGGCTCGGGCGCAGGCCGACGGTGAGCAGCGAGACGCCCAGCAGCAGGACGCTGGCCAGGATCCCCGTGGTACGCCGGGCCGTGCCGCCCCAGACGCCCATGAGCACCGAGCCGACAAGCATGCCGACGCCGCTGGCGGCGAGCACCCGGCCGAGCACCGCCGGGTCGCCGAAGGACAGGGTCAGCGGCGTGACCAGGACCTCCACCATGGCGAAGAAGTAGTTCAGCGACGCGACGAGCACCACGAGGGCGACCAGGCCGTGCCGGCGCACGATGAACCGCCAGCCGCCCAGGACCTCCCGCCGGAACGGCTCCTCCCGCCGGACGAACAGGGTGTCCGGGAAGCGGACCGACAGGGTGACGAGCACCGCGAAGGCGAAGGTGAGCAGGTCGATGACGACGATGCCGCGCAGGCCGACCGCGATCACCAGCGCGCCGCCGACAAGCGGCGCCAGCACCGTGCTCGTCGCCGTGCCGAGGGCGACGATGCCGTTGGCGCGCCCGTAGTACCGCTTGGGCACCAGTTGCGTGACGGCCGCCAGGTAGGCGGGTTGCTGGAAGGCGGTCGCCACCGCGGTGACGGTGATCGCGGTGAACACGTGCCAGAGCTGGAGCTGGCCGAGCCAGAGCAGCAGGGCGAGGCTCACCGTGCCGGTGGCGGCCAGGCAGTCCGCGAAGATCATCAGGCGTCTTCGGTCCCACCGGTCGGCGAGCGCGCCGGCGACGGGGGAGAGGACCACGGCGGGCAGCAGCGCCAGCACGGTGGCCGTGGCGAACAGCGACACCGACCCGGTGCGCTGGTAGACCCAGAGGCCCATGCCGAAGCCGGTCAGCCCGCTGCCGATGAGCGAGACGAGCTGGCCGATCGCGACCAGGTAGAACACGGCCAGGCTCGGCATGGCCCGGCGCGCGGCGGCAGGCGCCTCGCGCCTCGGCGCAGGGGCGGGTTCGGGCTCGGGGCGGGCGGGCTCGGCAGGTCGCGCCGCCGTCGAGGGGTCGCAGTGCGCCAGGATGACGCGGGCCAGCTCGGCGGGCTGGTGCTTGGCGAAGTAGTGGCCGGCGCCCTCGATGACCTCCAGCGAGACCCGGTCGGCGAAGAACTCCCACTCCAGGTACCGCTCCTGGTACAACTCCGTTGCGCGGTCGCCGCTGCCGACGATGCTGACGAGCGGCGCGGCCAGCTTCCGGGGCAGGCCCTCGGCGTAGACGTCGGTGTAGTAGTCCTCGCCCTTCGCCGAGTCGGCCAGGACCACGCGCATCACGAAGTCCTTCTCGTCGGCGTCGAAGACCTCGGTGAAGAAGCCCATGGCGCGCAGCGCCTCCAGCGTCCGCCGCTTCGACGTCCAGCGTTCCACCGGGAACCACCGGCGCAGCCAGCCGAACAACCGGCCGGGCAGTCGCGGCGCGGGGAAGTGCGCGCCGATGGCCACGCCGGTCACCTCGACGCCGGCCGCCTCCAGCCGGCGGGCCAGCTCGACCGCCTCGGCGCCGCCCACGCAGTGCCCGTACACCGCCACGGGGCCGGTGATCCCGTCGACCACCTCGGCCACGCAGCGGTCCACCAGCTCGTCCAGGCCGAGCAGGGGTTCGTCCGGGCGGTTCACGTCGTGGCCGGGGCGCTCCAGGGCGTACAGCGAGACGCCCGGCGGGAGGGCGTCGGCGAGAGGCTGGAAGGTGATCGCGCTGCCGCCGCCGAACGGTACGCAGACCAGGGTCAGGGTCGTGGGCGTGTCCGGCCGGGCCGGGGTCAGCTCGTGCAGCAGGCGCCCGACCGAGCCGCCGGTCGTCGCCAGGTGGTCGGTCAACCCCCGGATCGTCGGGTGGCGGAACAGGTCGAGGACGCTGATCGCCGGCTCGCTGCCGGCGAGCGCCTTGATGGCCTTGAAGGAGTCGCCGCCGAGGTCGAAGAAGTCGTCGTCGATGCCGACGCTGTCGTACCCGAGCACCGCCGCCCACCGTTCGGCGAGGGCCCGGCGCAGCGGGGTGTCCGGCGGGGTCGCGCCGACGGCGGCGCCGCCGCGCCGGGGTGCGGGCAGGGCCGCGCGGTCGACCTTGCGGTTGGCGTTGAGCGGCATCCGGTCGAGCACCACGAACGCGGACGGCACCATGTAGTCCGGCAGCCAGGTGCGGGCGAAGGCCCGCCACGGCGCCGGGTCGGCGTCGAAGTCGGCGGTGATCTCCGGCCCCTCCGGTCCGGCGTCGCCACCGGTCCCGGCAAGCGTCAGGTACGCCACTATCGACTTCTCGTCGCCGTCCTCGCGGACCACGACGGCGGCGTCGCGGACCGACCCGTGGCGGCGCAGCACCGCCTCGATCTCGCCGAGTTCGATGCGGAACCCGCGCACCTTGACCTGGGAGTCGGCGCGGCCGGCGAACTCGATGCGGCCGTCGGCGAGGCGCCGGCCGAGGTCGCCGGTGCGGTACAGCCGGCCGCCGCCGTCCGGGTCCGGCACGAACCGCTGCGCGGTCAGCGCCGCGTCGCCGTGGTAGTCGCGGGCCAGCCCGGCGCCGCCGAGGTACAGCTCGCCCAGCACCCCGACCGGGACGGGGGACAGTTGCGCGTCGAGCACGTGGACGCGCATGTTGCCGATGGGGCGGCCGACGGTGAGGTGGGTGAAGCCGGGCTCGATCCGGTCCATGGTGGACCACACGGCCGCCTCGGTCGGGCCGTAGAGGTTCCACAGCGCGTCCACCCGCTCGGCGAGTTGCCGGGCCAGCGGGGCGGACACCGCCTCGCCGCCGCACACGGCGGTCAGGCCCGGTGTCCCGGTCCAGCCGGACTCGACGAGCAGCCGCCACGTCGCCGGGGTGCCCTGGGCCAGGGTGACCCGCTCGGTGGCCAGCAGGTCGGCCAGCCGGGGCGCGTCGTAGGCGACGTCGCGGCCCACCAGCAGCATCCGGGCGCCGACCACCAGGGGCAGGAACAGTTCCGGCACCGACATGTCGAAGGCGAAGCTCGCCATCGCGAGCATGGTCCCGTCGCCGGTGAGGCCCGGCCGCTCGCGCATGGTGGCGAGGGTGTTCACCACGGCCCCGTGGGTCACCCGGACGCCCTTGGGGCGGCCCGTCGAGCCGGAGGTGTAGATGACGTACGCGAGGTCGTCCGGCCCGGCCGACGGCTCGGGGTCGGTCTCCGGCTCCCCGTCCAGGGCCGCGCCGCCCCGCACCACCTCGCCGGCGAAGTCGGCGAACCGGTCGGCCAGGTCCGCCGCGGTGACCAGGACCCGGGCGGCGCTGTGCGCCAGCACGTACCGCTGCCGCTCGGCCGGGTAGTCGGGATCCACGGGCACGTACGCGCCGCCGGCCTTGAGCACGCCGAGCAGGGTGACCGGCAGCTCCTCGGAGCGGTGCAGGCAGACGGCGACCGTGACGTCGGGGCCGACGCCGGCGCGGCGGAGCCGGTGCGCGAGCCGGTTGGCCCGGACGTTCAACTCGGCGTAGCGGAGCGTGGTGGCGCCGAAGGTGACGGCGGGCCGGTCGGGGCGCGTCGCGACCTGCTGCGCGATCAGGTCGACCAGGGTGGGCCGGCCCGGCACCGCCCAGCCCGGCTCGGCGGCGGTGTCGTTCCACCCGGCCATCCGGTCCCGCTCCGCGGGGGTGAGCACGGCCAGGTCCGCCAGCCGGACGCCGGGGTCCGCGACGGCCGCGGCGAGCAGCGTCTCCAGGTGCCCCATCATCCGCTCGGCGGTCTCCGCGTCGAACAGCGCCGTGTTGTACTCCAGCCGGAACCGCAGCCCTTCGTCGACCTCGTACGCGTACAGGGCCAGGTCCTGCTGGGCGATGCCCGGCTCGACGGCGAACGGGACGATCCGCAGCCCCTCCGTGCCCAGGTCCCGCTGCTCGGGCACGTTGAGCAGGTTGAACATCACCTGGAACAGCGGGTTGCGGCTGAGGTCCCGGGGTGCGTCGACGAGGTCCACGAGCCGCTCGAACGGCACCTCCTGGTGGTCGTACGCGCCCAGCGCCGTGCGCCGCACCTCGCCGAGCAGTTCCGCGAAGGTCCAGTCGCCGTCCAGCACGGTGCGCAGCGGCAGCATGTTGACGAAGAAGCCGACCATCGGCTCGAGTTCGGCGCGGACCCGCCCGGCGACCGGCGTGCCGACGCAGATGTCGCGCTGGCCGGTGTAGCGCCAGAGCAGGGCCTTCAGCGCGGCCAGCACGGTCATGGCGAGGGTGGCGCCGCGGGCCTGGCTGAACCGGCGCAGCTCGTCGGCGGCCGCCGGCGGCAGGACCCGGGTGCTGACGGCGCCGTCGAAGGTCTGCACCGGCGGCCGGGGTCGGTCGGTGGGCACCTCCAGCACGCTCGCGACCCCGTCGAGCTGCCGGCGCCACCAGCGCAGGTCGTCGCTGTCCGGGTCGGCCAGCCGGCCGCGCTGCCAGCGCGCGTAGTCGCCGTACTGGACGGCCAGGTCGGGCAGCGGCGCGGGTCGGCCCTCACGGGCGGCGTCGTACCGGGTGGCGAGTTCCCCGGCGATGAGGCCGAGGGACCACCCGTCGGAGACGTTGTGGTGCATGGTCAGCGAGAGCACGTGCCGGTCCTCGGCGACCCGCAGCAGCAGGGCCCGGAACAGCGGCCCGGTGGCCAGGTCGAACGGGCGCCGGACGTCGGCGGCGAGGGCCGCGTGCACCCAGCCGGGCAGCGCGTCAGCGACCGCCGGCTCCACGATGGTCCGCGGCGCCACCGCCGGGCCGTCCGCGCCGGCCGGCGCGGTGAGGACCGGCAGGTCGACCGGGCCGGCCGGCCGCACCTCCTGGACCGGGTCGCCGTCGGGACCGAGCGGGAACACGGTACGCAGCGACTCGTGCCGCCGGACCAGCCCGGCCAGGGCCTCGCGCAGCGCGCCGACGTCGAGGGCGCCGTCCAGCAGCAGCGCCGTGCTGACGGTGTACGCGTTCTGCGCGTACGCCTGGTCGAGGAACCAGAGCCGGTGCTGGCCGGACGAGAGCGGCGCGGGTCCGGTGTCGGGGTCGGCGCGGGGGATGGCGGGCTCGGCCGCCGGTGCGGGGGCCGGCTCGACAGCGGCGGGCGCGGCGGGTGCGGGTGCGGTGGCCGGCAGCGCGGCGGCGAGGCCGGCGACGGTCGGCTGCGCGAAGACCGTCTCCAGCGGGAGCGCCACGCCGAGCCGGGACCGCAGCCGGACCACGACCTGGGTGGCGAGCAGCGAGTGCCCGCCCAGCTCGAAGAAGTTGTCGTGCGCGCCGATCGGCCGGATGCCGAGCAGCTCGGCCCAGATCTCCGCCACGCACTCCTGGGCGGGGCTGCCCGGGGCGACGTAGGCCGTGCTCAGGGCCGGCCGGTTGCCGGTGTCGACGGGCTCGGGGGCGGCCGGCGCCTCCGGTGCGGCGGGCGCGGCGACGGCCGCCGGGCCGGCCTTCGGTGCGGCGTCCACCCAGTAGCGGTGCCGCTCGAACGGGTAGCCGGGCAGGGCCGGCCGGGGGCGCCCGTTGCCGTGGAACCGGGTCCAGTCGACAGGCGCACCGGCCAGCCAGAGCCGGCCGGCGGCGTCGAGCAGCGTGGCGAGGTCGTCGACGTCGGCGCGCGGGTGCCGCATGGCCGCCACGGCCTGACCCGGGGCCAGGCCGGCCAGCCGGGCCAGGCCGCCGAGGGCGTGCCCGGGACCGACCTCCACGAGGACCGCGTCCTGCTCGGCCAGGAGCGCGGCCGGGTCGGCGAACCGGACCGGCTCGCGCATGTGCCGCACCCAGTACGCCGGGTCGGTGACCTGCCCCGGGACGACCGGGCCGCCGGTCAGGTTGCTCAGGTAGGGGCGCTCGGGCTCGTGGTACGTGACCCGGCCGGCGTGCGCGGCGAACTCGTCGAGCACCGGGTCGAGCAGGGCGGAGTGGTAGCCGCGGACGACCCGCAGCGGCCGGCAGTCGACGCCCTCGCCGGTCAGTCGCTCCCGCAGCGCCCCGATCGAGTCCGGATCGCCGGAGAGAACGCACAGCTCCGGGGCATTGACGGCGGCCAGCGACACCCGCTCGTCCAGCAGCCCGGCCACCGCCGTCTCGGGCAGGCCCACGGCGAGCATCGCCCCGGCCGGGGTCCGCCCGACCAGTGCGCCCCGGGCGCAGACCAGGCGCAGCGCGTCGGCCGGCGAGAAGACCCGGGCCAGGCAGGCGGCCACGTACTCGCCGAGGCTGTGCCCCACCATCAGGTCCGGGGTCACGCCCCGGGCGAGCAGCGACCGGGCGAGGGCGTACTCGGTGACGAAGAGCGCGGGCTGCACCAGCCGGGGCTCCGCGAGCAGCCGCTCGGCCTCCGCGTGCCCGTCGGGCGCGGGACAGAGCAGGGTACGCAGGTCGAGCCCCAGGTCGTCGCGGACCAGCTCGGCGCACTCGTCCACCACGGCCCGGTAGGTCGGCTCCGCGCGGTAGAGGCCGGCGCCCATCGCCACGTGCTGGGCGCCGTGCCCGGGGAACGCGAACACCAGCGGTCGCCGGCCGCCGGGGTGGGCGGCGGTGAACTGGCGCTGCGGCGCGTCGAGGGCGGCGAGCGCGTCGGCCCGGTCCGCCACGACGAGGAACCGCCGGTGGGGCATCGACTGGCGCCGGCCCAGGCCGGCCGCGACGTCCCCGAGCTGCACCTCGGGCCGCGCGTCGAGCCAGTCGCGGAGCTGGCGCGTCTGCTGCTCCAGCGATGCGGCGGTACGGGCCGACACGACCAGCAGGTGCGGTCCGGTGGCCGGCGGTGCCGTCGGCCGGTCCGGCGTGGCCGGCGGCTCCTCCAGCACCACGTGCGCGTTGGTCCCGCCCATCCCGAACGAGCTGACCCCGGCCCGGCGCGGGCCGTCGGCGGTCCACGGGCGGGCGCTGTCGTTGAGGTAGAACGGGCTGCCCGCGAAGTCGATGGCCGGGTTGGGCCGGCTCACGTTGATGGTCGGCGGCAACGTGCGGCGGTGCAGCGCCAGCACCGTCTTGATGAGACCGGCCACCCCGGCGGCGGCGTCGGTGTGCCCGATGTTGGCCTTCACCGAGCCGAGGGCGCAGAAGCCGCGGTCGCCGGTGCCGCGCCGGAACGCCTCGGTGAGCGCGGCCACCTCGATGGGGTCGCCGAGGCTGGTGCCCGTCCCGTGCGCCTCCACGTAGCCCACCGAGCGGGGGTCCACGCCGGCCGTGGCCAGCGCGCTGCTGACCACCTCGACCTGACCCGCGACGCCCGGGGCCGTGTAGCCGGTGCGGCGTGCCCCGTCGTTGTTGACGGCGGAACCGCGGATCACCGCGTAGACGGTGTCGCCGTCCGCGACCGCGTCCTCCAGCCGCTTGAGCGCCACGATGCCGACGCCGCTGGACTCGATGCTGCCGCGCGCGTCCGCGCTGAACGGTCGGCAGTGCCCGTCGGGGGAGTAGATCCCGCCGTCGTGGTAGAGGTAGCCGCGCCGCTGCGCCGGGAAGATGCTGACCCCGCCGGCCAGGACCAGGTCGGACTCGCCGGTCAGCAGGCTCTGCCGGCCGAGGTGCACGGCCACCAGCGAGGTCGAGCAGGCGGTGGCGACGGTGACCGCGGGGCCGGTGAGGTCGAGCTTGTAGGCGACCCGGCTGAGCAGGAAGTCCTTGTCGTTGCCGATCGAGAGCTGGTGCTCGCCGAGGGAGCCGGTCAGCTCGGGGTGGCCGCTCAGGTGGTCGAGCAGGTAGCTGCTGCGGCCCGACCCGGCGAACAGGCCGATCCGGCCGGGATACCGGGACGGGTCGTGGCCGGCGTGCTCCAGGGCGTGCCACGCGCACTCCAGCAGCAGCCGGTGCTGCGGGTCCAGGGTCTGCGCCTCGCGGGGCGTGATCCCGAAGAAGGCCGCGTCGAACTCGTCGATGCCGGGCAGCCAGGTGCCGGCCCGGACGTACGCCGGGTCGTCGAGCCGGGCGGGGTCGGCGCCGTCGGCGAGCATCTCCTCGACGCTGAACTCCCGGACCGACTCCACCCCGGAGCGGATGTTGTGCCAGTACTCGTCGACGGTCCGCGCTCCCGGGAAGCGGCAGGCCATGCCGACGACGGCGATCAGGCCGCCCGGCTGGCCGGTGCCGTCGTGAGCGCCGGCGCGGGGCCGGGCGGTCGGGGCCGGCGCGGCGGCGGGCGGGGCCGACCCGGTGGTGGCGGTGGTGAGGAACGTGGCCAGGGCGTCGACAGTGGGGTGGCGGAACAGGTCGGTGACGGTGACCACGTCGCCGAGCCGGTCGCGCAGCCGTTCGAGGACGGCCAGCAGCCGCATCGAGTGGCCGCCGAGGTCGAAGAAGTTGTCCCGTACGCCCACCCCGTCGACGCCCAGCACCTCGCGCCACACGTCCACGACCAGGCGTTCCAGGCGTACCCGGGTGGCGTCCCACCGGGCCGGAGCGGGCGTCGTGACCGGCGCCTCTGGTGCGGGCGCGGGCCGCTGCCGCGGCACGTCGGCCGCGCGTCCGGGGGCGGGCAGCGCGGCGTCGTCGACCTTCCCGTTGCCGGTCAGCGGCAGCGCGTCCAGCCGGACGAAGGCGGCGGGGACCAGATAGGACGGGAGGTCGGCGGCGAGCGCCGACCGCAGGGCGGCGAGGTCGGTCTCCGCCCCGCCCGCCAGGTAGGCGACGAGTCGCGGGTCGTCGGGGTCGTCCCGGCGCAGCCGCACCGCCACGTCGGCGTCCGGCAGGCGGCGCCGGACGGCCGCCTCGACCTCGCCGGGTTCCACCCGGTAGCCGCGCAGCTTGACCTGGTGGTCGGTGCGCCCCAGGTATTCGAGGTGCCCGTCGGGGCGCAGCCGGACGAGGTCGCCGGTGCGGTACAGCCGCGCGCCGGGGACGCCCGAGAACGGGTCCGGCACGAACCGCTCGGCCGTCAACGCCGGCTGGCCCAGGTAGCCGCGCGCCACGCCGGCCCCGCCCACGTACAGCTCGCCGACCACGCCCGCCGGGACGGGGTTCTGCCACCCGTCCAGCACGTACAGCCGGGTGTTGGCGATCGGCCGTCCGATCGGGACGGAACCGTCGGCCGGTGCGCTCGCGTCGACCTCGTAGGCGGCGCAGCCGACCACGGTCTCCGTCGGCCCGTACTCGTTGACCAGGGCGGTGCCGGGCGCGTGGGCCCGCCACGGCGCGACCTGGTCGGCGCGCAGGTTCTCGCCGCCGATCACGAAGCAGCGGGTGCGGCCGGCCAGCTCGGCGGGGCGGAGCTGGTGGCGGACCAGGTCGAGCTGGGCCGGGGTGATCTTGACGAGGCCGAACGGGGTCCGCTGCGCGCGCAGCGCCTCGCCCAGCGCCTCGGGGCCGAGATGTTCCCCGAGCATCCGCACCGTGGCCCCGCTGACCAGCGGCACCAGCAGGCTCGTGACGGTCAGGTCGAACCCGACCGACGAGTGCAGGGGCACGGTGTCGCCGGGCCGCAGGCGGTAGGCCTGGGCCGCCCAGCGCACGTAGTTGCACACGCCCCGGTGGGTCACCATGACGCCCTTGGGGCGGCCCGTGGAGCCGGAGGTGTGGATGACGTACGCCAGGTCGTCCGCCGACGGCTGCGGGCGGCGGCGGGCGCGCCGCCGCGGTCCGCCACCCCGGGTCGGTTCGGCGGCCGGGACCGGCGCGTCCGCGCCGGGCACCAGCAGCGCCGTGCCGTCGGGCGCCAGGTGGGCCAGCTCGGCGCAGGTGAGCACGACCGGCGCGGCGGTGTCCGCGATCAGGTACCGCAGCCGGGCCGGCGGGTTGGCCGGATCCAGGGGTACGTAGGCCGCGCCGGTCCGCAGCACGGCGAGCACCGCCACGGCGAACGGGACCGCGCGCGGCAGGAGCACCCCCACGAGGCTGCCGATGCCGACGCCCCGCCCGCGCAGCGTCTCCGCCAGCGCCTCGGCCCGCAGGTGCAGCTCGTGGTAGCTCAGCGCGGTGTCGCCGTCGGTCACCGCCACGCCGGCCGGGGTCTCCCGCGCCTGCCGCTCGATCAGCAGGTGGACCAGGTCGTCCGGCTCGGCGGGGGTGGCGGTGCGGTTCCACTCGCCGACGAGCTGCCGGTGCTCGTCGGGGGCGAGCATCGCGGCCGAGCCGACCGGTGCGCCCGGCTCGGCCACCAGCGACCGCAGCAGCGTCTGGAAGTGCCCGGCGAGACGGGCCATCGCGTCGGGGTCGAACAGGTCGGTGCGGTACTCCAGCGCGGTCCGCAGGCCGCCGGCGTTCTCCCGGACCGAGACGGTGAGGTCGAACTTGGCCGTGTCGACGGGCACCTCGACCGGGGCGACCTCCAGGTCGTCCAGGCGCGGGGGCGCCGCCTCGCGGCCGTACACGAACATCACCTGGAACAGCGGGGTGAAGCCGGGCCGGCGGGCCGGGCGCAGCGCCTCGACCACCGTCGTGAAGGGCAGCTCCTCCCGGCTCAGGCCCGCCAGGGCGGCGGCCCGTACCCGCCCGAGCAGCGTCTCGAACGACGGGTTGTCGTCCAGCCGGGCCCGGACCGCGACGGTGTTCAGCAGCAGCCCGACGAGCCGCTGCGTGTCGGGCCGCCGCCGGTTGGCCACCGGCGTGCCCACCACGATGTCGCGCTGCCCCGTCCAGCGGGCCAGCAGCACGTGCAGCGTGGCCAGCATGACCATGTACGGCGAGACCCGCATCCGGTGGCACAGCGCCGCCAGCGCCTCGGCGGGGACGTCCAGCGGCACCGACACTGTGGCCCCCGCGCTGGACGGCACGTCGGGGCGGGGGCCGCGGGTGGGCAGTTCCAGCACGGCGGGCGCGCCCGCCAGCTCCGCCCGCCACTTGTCGAGCTGAGCCGCCGCCTCCGGACCGTCGAGCCAGGCCCGCTGCCGGAGCGCGTGGTCGCCGTAGTCGACGTCCACCGGGTCGAGGTCCGCCGGCCGCCCCGCGCGGTGTGCGGCGTAGAGCCGTTCCCACTCGTCGTGCAGGATGCCGAGCGACCACTCGTCGACAGCGACGTGGTGGAAGGTCAGCAGGAGGACGTGCTCCTCGGGCGCGCAGCGCAGCAGGAGGGCGCGCAGCACCGGGCCGCGTTCCAGGTCGACGGGGGTGCCCGCCTCGGTGTGCATCCGGGCCCGCAGCTCCTGGTCGCGCTGCCAGGTGGGCAGCCCGCTCAGGTCGTGCACCCGCAGGAGGCCCGGGCGCGGCTCGTGGACCACCTGGACCAGCCGCGCGGCGTCGAGCGATCCGGCCGGCCCGTCCGGGGCCAGGGTGGTACGCAGGGCGGTGTGCCGGGCCACCAGCCCGTCGAGCGCCGCCGACAGGGCCGCCACGTCCAGCGGGCCGTGCAGCCGGTACGCCAGCGGCACCAGGTAGCCGGCCGACCCGGGGTCGAGGCGGCTGAGCTGCCACATCTGGTGTTGCGCGGCCGAGGCCGGAGCCGACGCGGCGCCTCCCGGACCGTCCCCGAGCGGTGTGTCCGGCGCCGACCGCCGGGACCTCAGGACGTCGGTCATGGCGTCCGCCTCCTCTGCTCCCGCGCCGGCCCGGGGAGCGCCGCCCACGCGCCGCCCCGGCCCACCAGTTGCTCGTGATCGGGTACCGGACACCTGTCGTCGGCGGATCGGATCCGCGGGCCGGGAATTGCCGGCGGCGGCCTCGTGATCAGCTCATTCATGCGACAGGTGTAGATCCCTCGATAGGAATTGCCTGTCCACATGATGGCACTGGTGATCTTCGGCGGGATCCCCGGATCGTGCCGGCCGTCGATGCGTTCGGCCAGCGCGGTCGCACGTTCGTCTATTTCTCGATCGGCGGCAACTTTTCTGACAGCGCAACGCGTCCCCGCGTGCGCCCGGACGCCACCGCACCGCCCGCGACCTGCGCGTTCACTGGATCTCCGGGGGTTCGAGGGTCAGTTGTCCCGTTGGCCGGAAGGCGGCTTGGCCCGGTTGATGTCCGGTAGGCGGACTATTGGCCCGATCGATGGCTGATCACCTCTTCTATGCGACCTCCGGCACCCCTGTCTCCATTTCGGAGGCGGTTTTGTATTGGGCGCTGATAGGTGCGCATGGCCCGTTTCCACCCGACCGGACGCGTGACGTGCCGGGCCGCGCGTGCGGCGCCCGGCGCGGCAGGAAAGGATGGGGCCATGACCGACCCTGTGCCGTCCACCCTGCCCACGCGCGTCGTCGTCACGGGCGCCGCCGGAAAGCTCGGCCGCGCCGTGGTCGCGCACCTGCGCGCGGTGGGCGTCGACGTGCTCGCGGTGGACCGCGCCGGCGGGCGCGACCCGCGCGACGTCGACGGCGAGTTCCTCCTGGTCGACCTGACCGACTACGGGCAGGTGGTGGAGGCGTTCACCGGCGGCGCGGACGAGCACGCCGGCGGCGTCGAGGCGGTGGTGCACCTGGCCGCGGTGCCGGCGCCCGGGCTGCTGCCCAACGCCGTGACCTTCGCGAACAACTCGGCCGCGACGTACAACGTCTTCGCGGCGGCCCGGGCGGCCGGCATCAGGCGGGTGGTCTGGGCGTCCAGCGAGACGGTGCTGGGGCTGCCGTTCGACACCCCGCCGCCGTACGCGCCCGTCGACGAGGAGTACCCGCCGCGGCCCGAGTCGACCTACTCGCTCAACAAGGCCCTCGAGGAGGAGATGGCGCGGCACTTCTGCCGCTGGGACCCGGAACTGGTCATGGTCGGCCTGCGCTTCTCCAACGTGATGGACGTCGAGGACTACGCGGCGTTCCCCTCCTTCCAGGCCGACCCGCGGCTGCGCCGCTGGAACCTCTGGGGCTACATCGACGCCCGGGACGGCGCCCAGGCCGTCGAGCGGGCGCTCGCCCACGACCGGCCCGGCGCCGACGTCTTCATCATCGCCAACGCCGACACGGTCATGAACAGGTCCAGCGCCGAGCTGATGGCCGAGGTCTACCCGGGCGTCGAGGTCCGCGGCGAACTCGGCGAGCACGAGACCCTGCTCAGCATCGACAAGGCCCGCCGGGTGCTGGGCTACGAGCCGCGGCACTCCTGGCGCGACCACGTCGACCCCGCCGGTTGATCCGCCGATCGGGCGCGCGGGGCTCCGCTGAGCAGGGCCCCGCCATCCGATCGGGGGAGCGGGTCTGGATCCGACGGTGGCGCCGCCCGCCGGTGCGGCCGGAATTGATGCCGTGCGGTGGAATCCCGGTGCGGCGCGGTACCGCGAAAAGACCTTGCCTTCTACGGTGACGTCCGGCACGCGGGCGGGTGGACGTTGCCGGGGACCGACCCGGTGGTGCCGTCTCGGGCGTTCACAGGGAGTTGACTGGATGCAGGTCTGGAGTCGCACCGTCGCGGGTCTGGTCGCCGGGGCCGTCGTGGTGATGGGCGTACCGGCGGTCGCGGGCACCGTGGCGACCACGCTCACCGCCACGGACGCCGGCGCCACCGTGCGGACCGGCGCCGAGGCGATGAGCAGCGGCAGCGCGCTCGGCGCGGCGCGTACGGTGGCCACCGCCGCGCAGGTGGTGCCGGGGGACACCCGGCTGGTGCCGAGCGTGCCGCGCACCGACACGCCGCGGATCACCAACGGCGAGATCAAGGACCTGGAGGTGATCGGCAACCGGGTCTTCATCGCCGGCACCTTCACCTCGATCGCCAACGTCGGCGGGACCACCATCGCGCAGAAGTCGCTGGCCTCGTACAACCTGGACACCGGGAAGGTCGACACCGGCTTCAAGCCGACCTTCGACGGGTCGGTCGAGGCCGTCGAGGCGTCGCCCGACGGGTTGTCGCTGTACGTGGCGGGCTCGTTCAACACGGTCGGCGGCGTCACGAAGCGGAAGATCGTGAAGCTCAACCCGACCACCGGCGCGCCGATCGCGGCGTTCACGGCGACCGCGAACGCCCGCGCGACCGCGCTGGCCGTGAGCAGCACGGCGGTCTACGTGGGCGGCCAGTTCAGCACCGTCAACGGGGTGAGCCGCCCCGGCCTGGTCGCGCTCAACCCGACCACGGGCGCCGTGGACGCCGGCTTCAACCTGCCGCTCACCGGCGGCATCGGCGTCGGCGGCATGCTCACCGTGCAGCAGCTCAAGCTGACCCACGACCGGAGCAAGCTGCTCGTCGTCCACACCGGCCGGCAGATCGCCGGCCAGGACCGGTACGGCGTCGCGCTGATCGACACCGCCACGAAGGCCCTGCTGCCGTGGCGTACCCGGCTGTGGGAGGACAACCTCTCCTTCGTCGGCGGCATCCAGCGGGTGTTCGCCGGTGACATCGCGCCGGACGACTCCTACTTCGTCGTCACCAGCGGCTCGGGCGGTGACCGGCCGCCGATCAACGACACCGCGATCGCGTACCCGCTCACCGGCGCCGACAACGTCCAGCCGCTCTGGGTGTCCCGGCACTTCGACAGCGTCTACTCGGTCGCCATCACCGCCACCGCCGTGTACGTCGGCGGGCACTTCAGCTGGCAGGAGTCGCCGACCTCCAACGTCCCGTGGCCGGGCCTGGACAACGTCGGGTACGGCACCGGGCAGGGCCTGAGCGGCTACGGCCTCGGCGACCAGGTGGTCCGCCGCGACCACCTCGGCGCGCTCGACCCGAAGACGGGCACCGCGCTGGAGTGGAACCCCGGCTCCAACTCGTACGAGGGCGAGAAGGCCATGCTGGCCACCTCGCGCGGCCTCCTCGTCGGCGGCGACGGCAACGTCAAGGGCGGCAAGACCGTCGGCCGCGTCGGCTTCTTCGACCAGTCCAGGGCGCCGGCGCCGTCCGCGGTCGACACCACCATCGCCACGCCCATCGAGGGCGCCGTGAAGCCGGCCAACGAGTCGTTCACGCTCGGCGGCCAGGCGCTGACGCCGGCCGGGGTCAGCCGGGTCCAGATCGAGATCCAGAACCGCAACACCAGCCAGTTCCTCCAGGACGACCTGACGACGTGGGGTGCCGCCAACAGCATCAACGCCACGGTCGCCGCCCCGAACACCGCGTCGACCACGTGGACGCTCCCGGTGTCGCTGCCGTCGGGCGTCTACCAGATCCAGGCGAAGACGTTCGGCCGCGACGGCGTCGGCGACGCCACGAAGGCCGTCAAGAAGATCGAGGCGTTCCGCTTCGACGACCTGCCGCCGTCGACCCGGATCGACTCCCCGACCGCCGGGCTGCTCGCCACGAAGAGCTTCGTGGCCACCGGCACCGCCAGCGACGACAAGGGCGTCAGCTCGCTGATCTACTCGTTCCGCACGCCCGACAACCGCTACCTCCAGGACGACGGGACGGTCGCCGCGGTCTACAACACCTTCCGCGGCGAGCCGGACGTGATCGGCGCGCTGTCGACCACCTGGCAGGTCGAGGTGGCCCTGCCCATCGAGGGCCAGTGGAAGATGACCGCCACCGCGGTCGACACCACCGGCCAGAGCGACCTGCGCGGCGACACCCGGGACTGGACCGTCTCGTCGACAGGCGTCCCGCCGACGGTGGCCATCAGCGCGCCCGTGCCGATGACCCCGCCCACCGCGGCCGCACCCGTCACCGTCGCGCCCGGCGCCGCGATCACCTTCGCCGGCACCGCCAACGACGACGACGCGGTGCGGTCGGTCGAGATCTACCTGCGCAACACCACCACGCGGGAGTCGCTGGCCGCCGACGGCACGTGGGGCGCCGACTCGGTCGCGGCCTACTACCGGATCTCGCCGACCAACCTGAGCGCCGCGTCGTACAACTGGTCCTACACCACGGTGCCGCTCACCCCGGGTGTCTACGACTTCCGGGTACGGGCCACCGACAGCCTGGGCCTCACCACGTCGAGCACCAACTCGGGCCGGCTCAGCGTGACGGCCCAGGTGCCCGGCGACGCGTTCCCGGACGGCCGGCTGAGCTTCACCGGGGTGGACCAGAACGTCGACCAGCTGCACCTGAACCTCGCCGGCACGGCGACCGACGACAAGGGCGTGCAGAGCGTCCGGGTGGCGCTGCGCGACCTGGACACCGGCCGGTACGTGCAGCCGAACGGCACCATGGCCGCCGCCTTCGCCACAGTGAACGCCACGCTGGCCGCGCCGGGCGCGACGAGCACCGCCTTCACCCTGTCGATCGACCTGCCGACCAAGGGCGAGTACAGCGTCGAGGCGTGGGCCGTCGACACGGCGGGCCAGCAGGACGGCTCGACCTCCGGCGCCACCGCCCGGTACCTGGTCTACCCGGGTGACCTCGACCCGCGGCTGGAGCCGAGCATCACCCCGGTCGAGGGCGAGGTCTACACCGGCGGCCGGATCGTGGTCACCGGCCGGGCCGTCGACGATGTCGGGATGCTCCGGGTGGACATCCAGATCTCCAACGCCGCGGGCCAGGGGATGAACGCCGCCGGCACCTTCAGCACGCCGAGCACGCCGGGCAACTTCCCGTGGATCGCGTCGTTCCTGACCAGCCCGGGCTCCCCGGGGTCGAACTTCGCGTACACCTCGCCGGTGATCCCGGCGGGCACGTACACCGTGACGATCCGCGGGGTGGACAACTACGGGCAGCTCCAGCAGCCGCCGCGGACCGTCTCGGTGACCGTCAGCTGAGCCGCCCGGCCGCGGACCGGTCCCGCCCTCGTGGCGGACCGGTCCGCGGCCGTTCGGGGCATGCTCAGCGGGGCTCGATGAGGCACATGCCGCCGGTCGTGGGCCGGTCCATCGTGGTCAGCGCGTCCGGCACCTCGTCGAGGCCGATGGTGCGGGTGATCAGCTCGCCGGGGCGCAGCACTCCGGCGGTGACCAGCCGGAGCAGCTCGGGGTAGGCGTGGGCGGCCATGCCGTGGCTGCCGCGCAGCTCCAGCTCGTACGCGATCACCAGGTCCATGGGCAGCGCCGGACGGCCCTGCGCGGCCGGGAGGAGGCCGACCTGCACGTGCCGGCCGCGTCGCCGCAGGCTCTCGACGGACGCCACGCAGGTGGCGTGACTGCCCAGCGCGTCGAGGGACAGGTGGGCGCCGCCGCCGGTCGCCTCCCGGACGGCCGCGGCCACCGCCCCGGGGCCGGTGAGCGCGCCGCCGTCCACGCAGACCGCCGCCCCGGCGCGCCGGGCGAGGTCCAGCGCGCCGGGGGAGATGTCGACGGCCACCACCCGCGCGCCGCAGGCCGCCGCGATCATGACGGCCGACAGGCCCACGCCGCCGCAGCCGTGCACCGCCACCCACTCGCCGGCGGCCACCCGTCCCTGGCTCACCACGGCCCGGAACGCCGTGGCGAAGCGGCAGCCCAGCGCCGCCGCGGTCGGGAAGTCCAGCTCGTCGGGGAGCCCGATGAGGTTGACGTCGGCCTGGCGCACCACCACGTACTCGGCGAACGAGCCCCAGTGGGTGAAGCCGGGCTGCGTCTGCCGCTCGCAGACCTGCTGGTCGCCGGCCAGGCAGGCGGGGCACCGCCCGCAGGCGCAGACGAAGGGCGCGGTGACCCGGTCGCCGGGCCGCCAGCCGCGGACGCCCGCGCCGACCGCCGCCACGACACCGGCGAACTCGTGGCCGGGGACGTGCGGCGGGCGGATGTCCGGGTCGTGCCCCTGCCAACCGTGCCAGTCGCTGCGGCACAACCCGGTCGCCTCCACCCGGATGACGGCGCCGTCGGCAGGCGCCACCGGATCCGGGACGTCGCGGACCTCGGGCCGGGCGCCGAACTCGTCGAAGATCACCGCGCGCATGCCCGCATCCTCACATGCGCGGGGTCGGCTCCGGAGCCTGGCCTGCCGTCCGCAACGGGCATCCCGTGCCGACGCGGGCGGCGAGGTCGGCCCGGAGGGCGGCGAGTTGGACCATCCGGGCGTCGATGACGGCGATCTTCTCCTGGAACAGCGCCGACAGCGCCGTCGCGGTGTCGGGCGCGGCGCGCAGCTTCGCGCAGTTGCGCGAGATCTCCGCCAGCGAGAAGCCGAGCGCCTGCGCGGTGCGGACGTAGTGCAGCCACGCCACGGCCTCGGCGGGGAAGTCGCGGTAACCGTTGGGCAGCCGCCGGCCGGTGACCAGGCCGACCTTCTCGTAGTACCGGACGGTGTCCGTGCTGATCCCCGCCTGCGCGGCCAGCTCCCCGATACGCATGTCACCTCGCCGGCTCATGGACTTGACCTTGGAGCGTACTCCAGGGTTTAGCGTCGGGCGTCCCGCAGTCAGAACGGCAGGAGTCCCGTCGTGATCCGTCTTCCCGCCCCTCCCGCCCCGCCTACCTGCGCCTCGTCCGCGCGAGTGCCGGATACGACCTCGTGGTCACGGCCGGCTTCGCGACGCCGTGGACGTACGCGCTGCTGCACGGCGCGCTGTCCCGGCTGGGCGGCGCGCTCGGACTGGGCGGCCTGCCCGCCCCCGAACCGATCCAGATCCTCTACGCGAACCTCATGGGCTCGGTCGTGGTGGTGTGGGCGCTGCTGCGCCTGGTCCGGCCGCAGCCCGCGCACGGCCGGTACGACGCCGTCGCGCGCGCCCTCTTCGCGGCCTGGCAGGCGTACGCGCTGGCCCACGGGGCCACCCGGCTGCTGTGGCTGTTCCTCGTCGTCGAGGTGGCGTTCGGCCTCGCCCAGATCCTGCCCTGGTGGGCGGGCCGGCGCGTACCGCCGCTTCCGCACGCGACGGGTGCCACGATGTGAGCGTGACAGCGCCGGGCTGGTATCTGGTGGGGGCGCCGTGGGACTGCTCGGCGCTCGGCCGGGGTGAGCGGCTCGCGCCGGCTGCCCTGCGCGCGGCCGGGCTGTCCGAACTCGTCCCCGACGACGCCGGGGACGTGCCGGTCGTCATCGACGACGCCCGGCGGGACGAGGCCACCGGCGTACTCGCGCTGCGGCAGACCGCCCGGGCGGCGCGGGTGCTGGCCGACGGGCTCGACGACGCCGCCGGGCGCCGGCCCGGCCGACGGCCGCTGGTGGTCGGCGGTGACTGCAGCCTGCTGCTCGGCGTGCTGCCGTGGCTGCGCCGCAGCCGCGACCGGGTCGGCCTGTGGTTCGTCGACGGGCACCCCGACTTCCTCGACGGCGCCGCCTCGCCGACGGGGGAGACGGCCGACATGGACCTGGCCCTGCTCACGGGCTCCGGCCCCGAGCAGCTCACCGCGCCGGCCGGGGTGTCCGCGCCGCTCGTGGCGCCCGGCGACGTGGTGCTGGTCGGCCACCGTACCCGGGACCTCGACCCGGAGGCCGCCGCCGAGGTGGCCCGGGTGCCCGACACCGTCCGCCGCATCGACGCCCCGGCGGTCCTCGACGCGCCACGGGCGTGCGGCGAGCGCGCCGCCGCGTTGCTCGCCGGTGTCGACGGGGGAGTGTGGCTGCACGTCGACTGCGACGTCCTCGATCCGGCGGCCATGCCGGCCGTCACCTACCCGGAACCGGGCGGGCCGGGCCTGGGGCAGTTGGGCGACCTGCTGGCGCCGCTCCTCGCCTCGCCGCGGCTGCTCGGCCTGAGCATCGCCGATTTCCGGCCCGACCTGGATCCGGACGGTGTTCACGCGGCGGCGCTTGTCGCGTTACTGCGCCGGCTGCTGTGAATACCGCATTCTGTTCCCATGGTGAGGCGCTCATTCGCGCTGCTCCACCCATGGTCGTCAGGGCTGCTCAGGGCGGGTGCCACGGCGCAACGGGCAGGCGGCAAATTGCAGCCCGGCAAGGAATCGGCGCGCACGGCTGAACGCATTTTCCAAAGCGATCCCATTGACATCCGCAAATCTTGACTTGATTGGCCGAGGGGGCGCACCGTGAAAAGCGCCGGCACCCCGACGGGTCGCCGGGTCGCGATCCAGGAGGCGGTCATGCGGTGGAATCCGTTCGCCGGCGCGTATCTCGCCGACCCGGCGCAGGTGTGGGGGCGGCTGCTCGACGCCCCGGGCGGGGTGCACCACGACGAGGACCTCGGGCTGTGGCTGATCACCCGCCACGCCGACGTACGGCGGGCGCTCGGCGACACCGACAGCTTCGGCAACACCCTCACCCTCGCGCCGGTCTACGACGTCTGCCCGGAGGCCCTGGCCGTCATCATGCGCATCGACGCCCCGCCCACCACGGCCGCCGCCGACCCTCCGGTGCACCCGCGGACCCGCCGGGCGCTGCGGGCCACCTTCGCCAACACCGCCGACCGGGTCGAGCAGCGGTACGGCGCGATCGTCCGGCGCCGGGTCGACGAACTGGTGTCCCGCCTCGTCGCCCACGCGGGCCAGCGGGTCGACCTCGTCCGGGAGTTCACCACCGAGCTGCCCCTGCTGGTCCTGCTCGACCTGCTCGGCGTGCCGGAGCGGGACGTCGCCCGGGTCCGGGCCTGGGCGGACGGCCAGATCGCCCTGGTGTGGGGGCGCCCGGATCCGGCGGAACAGGTGCGGCTCGCCCGGGGTCTGCTGGAGTTCTGGCGCTACTGCCAGGCGCTCGTGCGCGACCGGCTCGACAGCGACCGGCCCGGTGACGGGTACGTGGACCGGTTGCTCGCGTACCGGGACGGCGACGACGAGGTCCTCACCGTCGCCGAGGTGTCGAGCATCGTGTTCAACCTCCTGGTCGCCGGGCACGAGACCACTGCCGGCCTGCTCGCCCACGCGCTGGACCAGGCGCTCTCCACACCGGACCGGTGGCGCGGGATCGCCGCCGAGCCGCACCGGGTCCCCGCCTTCCTCACCGAGACCCTGCGGTTCGCGCCCGCCATCGACGGCTGGCTGCGGGTGACCAGGCGGCCGGTCACACTGGGTGGTGTCACCATCCCGGCCGGGGCGCGCTGCCTGCTGCTCATCGGCGCCGCGAACCGGGACCCGGCGGTGTTCGCCCACCCGGACCGGTTCGACCCGGCGCGGCCCGACGCGAACGACCACCTCTCCTTCGGGCACGGGCCGCACTTCTGCATCGGCGCGGCGCTGGCGCGGCTGGAAGCAGGAATCGCGCTCACGCGGCTCGCCGCGGCCGTGCCCGGGCTGCGGCTGGCCCCCGGGCACCGCCGGTCGTACCACCCCAACGTGGCGTTCCGGGCGCACCGAAGCCTGCCGGTGGTCATCGAGCCGGCCGTGCCGTCCGGCGGCCGGGCGGCGCCCGCCGTCGAGCGTCCGGCGGCGTGACCCGCACCGCCGTGCCGGGCGCTGACCTGCGGACGCGGTCACGGAGCGGAGTCACGTCTTCACACCCGTCCGCCGATGGGTTAAGAATTGTCCCCTGCGAATGCCCAGTCATCACCCCACCCCGATCTGACGCCGATGCCGAGCCGGCGTCGCGAAGGTGAGCACATGGATCGCACGCCCCCGTCGAGCGCCGCTCACTGCGTTGCCAGCCACCGGTTCCGCGCGGAGCTGCGCCGCTGGCGGACCCGGCAGGGGCTGACCCAGCGGGCGCTCGCGGAGCGCGTGCGGTTCAGCCGGGAGACGGTCGCCGCGGTCGAGTCCGGTCGCCGGTTCGGCAGCCAGGAGTTCGCGGTCCGCTGCGACGAGGTCCTCGGGACCGGTGGCCGGCTGGCCGCGCTGTGGCCCCAGGTCGCGGCGGAGCAGTTGGCCGCGGACGGCCGGCGTGGGCCCCGGTTCGGCGAGGTGGCACAGCTCGAACCGGCCCCGGCCGTGCGGCGCGACGCGCGCGACCCGGAGGCGGTGGTGGCGGCCATCGACGAGTTGCGGGAGCTGATCGGCCAGGTGCTCAGCCAGCCGGAGCCCGGCGGACCGCCGTCGCCCGGCGGGCGCTGACGCCGCCGAGACCCGCACCGGGGCGGCGCGCGCCCTCGGCATCGCCAGCTCTGGGTACAGATGCTGGTACGGGCTGTTTGTACCACGGTGAGGTCTGGTCTGGGCGCACGGCTTCCGGCGCAATGAGACGTGCAATCCGCAAATGCAGATAGAACTTTGTCGATGAGTGCGGGGAGTCAGCCTTGGCGTCGAGCACGAGGTCCCACGCGGCCCGACCCTACCCGACCCGCCGCCGCGGCTGGAAGATCGCCGCCCGGATGCGCCTCATCGTCGCGGCCCCGCTGGTCGCCGTGCTGGGCTTCGCCGGCCTGGCGCTGACCGAGAGCGCCCGCCAGACCACCCGCGCCAGCGATCTCGGCCTCCTGGCACAGCTCGGGGCCGAGGCGGGTGACCTCGCCCACCGGCTGCAACACGAGCGCATCGTCGCCGCCGACCTGCTGACCCGGGGCGCGCCGCCGCAGCAGGACGCCTTCGCCGACGCCGCCACCGCCACCGACGCCGCCGTGGCCCACTACCGCCGCCAGCGGGCCGAGCTGCCCGCCGGCGCCGCCGCCGACCAGGCCGTCCTGCCCCGGATCGACGCCGCGCTGGCCGGCCTGCCGCCGCTGCGCGCCCAGGTACGCACCGCCGAGCGCGCCTCGGTGTCGGCGATGACCTTCAGCTACCGGATCGTCATCGCCGACCTGCTGAGCCTCCGCGAGCACATCACCCTCGGCGTGGTCAACGCCCGGATCGCCGACGGCATCCGGGCCTCCGCGGCGCTGTCCGAGGTGGCCGAGGCCGTGGGCCAGCAGCAGGTCGCCGTCCTGCGCGCGGTCGCGGCCGACCAGCTGACCCCCGCCATGCAGCAGGACATCACCGCCGCCCGCACGGGCATCACCGAGTCCAGCCTCGCCTTCCTGGCCCTCGCCCGGCCCGCCTGGCGGGGCTGGTGGGAGCAGGCCGGCAGCGGCGAGAGCGCCCTGCTGCTGCAACGGATGCAGGACCAGGTGTCCCGGACCGTCGCGGGCGGCCGCCTGGAGCTGGACCTGGACACCTGGGTGACCGCCACCCGGCAGTGGTCCGTGCGCCTGGCCGAGGTGCGCCAGCGGGTCGACGCGGCGGTCCTCGACGACGTCCGCGCCGCACACGCGGACCAGCGGCGGCGCACCGCGGTGGAGGCGGCCGCAACCCTGGTCGCCCTGCTGCTCACCACGCTTGTCACCTGGGCGGTCGCCCGGCAGATCACCCGACGGCTGCGCCGGCTGCGGGACGCGGCGAACGCGGTGGCGTTCGAGCGGCTGCCGCAGGTGGTGGCCCGGCTCCAGCACCCGGACAGCTCCACAGTGGACCCCGACGAACTGGCCCGGCGGCAGGCGGCCGACGCGCTGGAGCCGTCCAGCGACGACGAGATCGGCGAGGTGGGGCAGGCCTTCACCGCGGTCCACCGGGCCGCCGTGCGGACCGCGGCCGAGCAGGCCGTGATGCGGGCCAACACCGCCGAGATCTTCATCCACCTCAGCCGGCGGGAGCAGCGCCTCGTCGACGCGGTGCTGGCCCAGGTCGACAAGGTCGAGCAGAACGAGACCGACCCCGACCGGCTGCACCAGCTCTACACGCTGGACAACCTGGCCACCCGCATGGGGCGCATCAACGCGAGCCTCCTGGTGCTCGGCGGGGTCGGCGTCGGCCGCGTCCGCCACCACGACGTGCCGTTGCAACAGGTGCTCCAGGCCGCGCAGAGCCAGATCGAGCACTACGCCCGGATCCGCCTCGGCCTGGTCGACGGGGACGTCGCCGTCGCCGCCGAGTCCGTCGACGAGGTCGTCCACCTGCTCGCCGAGCTCATGGAGAACGCCACCGGCTACGCGCCGCCGGAGACCGAGACCTGGGTGACCGGCCGCGGCCTGGGCGACCGGGTGATCGTCCAGATCAGCGACGAGGGCGTGGGACTGTCCCCGCAACGGCGGCAACAGCTCAACGACCTGCTCGCCCGCCCGCCCGCCATCGACGTCGCCGCCGTGCGGGCCATGGGGCTGGTCGTGGTGGGGCAGCTTGCCGCGCGGCTCGGCGTGGCCGTGCAGCTCCGGCCCGGCCCGCGCCGCGGCACCATCGCCGAGGTGGCGCTGCCGGGCACGATCATCCGGCCGCTGCCCCCGGAGGAGTTCCTGCTCACGCCCGCGCGGCCGTCCCGCCGGGCCGCGCGGACCGCCGTCGCGCCGGCGTACCGGGCCGCGCCCGAGCCGTGGGCCGGCAGCCCGCCGGCCGAGCCGGTGCTGCCGGTGGCGCCGGTCTTCCGGCCCGCGCCCGCCCCGGACCGCGGCGCCGCGCCCACCGAGGAACTCGTCATCTTCCACCAGGTCAACCACTGGTTCCAGGCCGACCGTCCGGCCGACGGGAACGGCACGTCGTGGGCCACCCCCGCCGACGACGCCTGGCGTACGGCGGCACGGGCCGACTCGCCCGAGGTCGCCGGCACCACCACCTCCGGGCTGCCCAAGCGGCAGCCGCAGCAGCACCTGGTGCCGGGCGGCGTCACCGTCCCACGGCAGCGCTCCGAGCACCGCGACCCGGCCCGGGTGGCCACCGCGATGGCCGCGTACGCCCGGGGCGTCGCGGGTCGCCGGCCCAACCTGGTCAACAACTGATCCGACAGGGAGTGCACGTGACCGACCATCAGGATCTCGGCTGGCTGCTGGACGCCTTCGCCTCGCGCGCCACCGAGGTCAGCCACGCGATCGCCATCTCCAGCGACGGCCTGATGGTGGCCGCCACCCGGGGGCTGCCGCCCGACCGGGCCGACCAGCTGGCGGCCACCGGCAGCGGGCTGGTGAGCCTGCTCCGCGGCGCCGCGGCCTTCTTCGACGCCGGTGCGGTGATCTCGAACGTCACCCAGCTCGAGGGCGGCTTCATGTTCTCCATGGCCTTCAACGACGGCGCCTCGCTGCTCGTGCTCGCCGACCCGCAGTGCGACGTCGGCAAGGTCTCCTACGAGATGACCGAGCTGGCGAACCGCATCGGCGACGCCCTGACCCCGGCGGCGCGGGCGGCCCTGAGCCGCAGCCGCTGACCTCCGGCGCCCCCACGCCGGACACCCCACCCCTCACGGAGGAACGACAATGTCCCTGACCATGCCCCGGCGCAGCCGTGCCCGCACCGCGGCGCTGCTCGCCCTCGTCCTGCTCGCCGCGCCCGCGTGCGCCGACGACGGGGGCGGCGCCGGCTCCGGCGGATCCGTCAAGATCGGCCTGCTGGCGTCGCTATCCGGCACGTACCAGGCGGTCGGCAAGGACATCCGCGACGGCTTCCAGCTCTACCTCTCCCAGCACGACGGCAAGCTCGGCGGCCGGACGGTGGAGCTCGTGGTCGCCGACGAGGGCAACGGCGCCGCGACCGCCGTGCCGGCCGCCACGAAACTGCTGAAGCAGGACCGGGTGGTCGCGCTCACCGGCATCGTCGGCGGCGGCTCGGTGGCGGCGGTCTACCCGCTGCTCAACGAGGCGAAGGTGCCGTTCGTCGGCTCCAACGGCCGGCCCGAGCTGAAGGACGTGTCCCGGGTCTGGCACACGTCCTACCTGTCCGACGAGCCGGGGGAGGCGATCGCCCAGCACGTCCGCGACGACGTCAAGGGCAGCGTCTACGCCATCGGCCCGGACTACCAGGGCGGCTGGGACGAGCTGCGCGGCTTCACCGAGGCGTTCGTCAGGGCCGGCGGCCGGCTCGCCAACCCGGACGGGAAGACCACCTTCACCCCGTTCCCGACGACCACCAACTTCACCCCGTACTTCGCGCGGATCAAGGCCTCCGGCGCCGACGCCGTCTACACGTTCTACGCCGGCAGCGCTGCCGTCGACTTCGTGAAGCAGTACGCCCAGTCCGAGGTGAAGGACCTGCCGCTGTACGCCGCCGGCTTCCTGACCGAGGGCGGGGTGCTCAACGCGCAGGGCGAGGCCGCCCGGGACATCTACTCGGTGCTCAACTACTCGCCCGACCTCGACAACGCGGAGAACCGCGAGTTCGTGGCCGCCTGGAAGGCCGAGCACGACGGCTCCCCGACGACGTACGCCATGGCCTCCTACGACGCGGCGGCCGTGCTGGACCGGGCCGTCGCGGCGGCCGGGGGCGACCCGACGCCGGAACGTGTCAACGCGGCCATCGGCCAGCTCGGCCAGATCGCCAGCCCGCGCGGCACCTGGCAGTTCTCGCCCACCACGCACGCGCCCGTGCAGAAGTGGTACCTGCGCCAGGTGCGCCAGGACGGCCGGGCGCTGTCGAACACCGTGGTGGGTGACCTCGCCACCGTCGGCGGGTGACCGCGGTGGCCGCCGGGATCCGGTTCGACCCGTACGTCGTCCCCGCCCTGGACGGGGTCGCCTACGGGCTGCTGGTCTTCGTCGCCGCCGCGGGGCTGGTGCTCTGCTTCGGCGTCGCCGGCATCCTGAACCTGGCGCACGGCACGCTCTACGCGATCGGCGGCTACACGGCGGCCGCGCTGCTGGACGGCGGCTGGCCGAGCCAGGTGCTGGCGCTGGCCGTCGGGGTGGTGGCCGCCACGGCGTCCGGCGCGCTGGTCGCCGGGCTGCTCACCCGGGTCGCCGCGCGCAACCACCTCACGCAGGCGCTGCTGACCTTCGGGGTGGCACTGGCCGGCGGGAGCCTGCTCGTGGGCGCCTTCGGGCCGGACGATCCGCCGGTGCGCGTCCCCGCCGCGCTGGACGGGTCGGTGGTCGTCGCCGGCCACCGCTACGCGGCGTACCGGCTGGTCTTCATCGTGGTGGCCGCGCTGCTCGCGGGTCTGCTCCACCTCGTGGTGCGGCGCACCCGGGCCGGGATGCTGGTCCGCGCGGCCGTCGACGACGCCGAGATGGTCGCCGTCCTCGGGGTGAGCCCGGCCCGCGTCCGGGTCGGCGTGCTCGCGGCGGCCGGGGCGCTGGCCGGCGCCGCGGGCGTGCTCGGCGCGCCGATCATCGGCCCCGGGCCGGACACCGCCGACGCCGTGCTGCTGCTGTCCCTGGTGGTGGTCGTCCTCGGCGGCCTCGGCTCGATGACCGGCACCCTGCTCGCCGCCCTGGCCGTCGGGCAGATCCAGACCCTGGGCGTCGCGCTCGCCCCGTCCGCAGCCCCGTTCCTGCTCTTCGCCGCCATGGCCGTGGTGCTCGCGGCACGGGCGCGGGGTCTCGCCACGGCCCGGAGGGCGACGTGAGGCGACAAGCCGTCCGCGCGCTGCGTCGCGGTGTCGCCGCGGCGGTCGTGGCCGCCCTGGTGCTGGCGCCGTGGACGGTCGACGACTACACCGTCGCGCTGCTCGCCCGCACCCTGGCGCTCGGTTTGGTGGCGGTGAGCGTCGCGCTGCTCACCGGCGTCGCCGGCCTGCCCACCCTCGGCCAGACCGCGCCCTACGCGGCGGGCGCCTACGCCAGCGCGGTCGTCGGCAGCCACCTCTCCGACGTCGGCCTGGTGCACCTGGGCGTCGCGGCGGCGGCCGGGGCGACGCTGGCCGCCGTGACAGTGCCGCTGGTGGTCTGCGCGCGGGGTGTGGTGTTCCTGATGATCACCCTGGCGGTGGGCGAACTCGCGGTGACGGCCGTCGGGCGCTGGCGGTCGGTGACCGGCGGCACCGACGGGCTGGCCGGCGTCCCGGCGGCCCGTCCGCTGTGGGGGCTGCCGGTGCTGGCCACCGACCGGGCGCGCTACCTGTACACCCTGGTGGTCGTCGCGGTGCTGGTCGGCGTGGTGCTGCTGGTGCTGCGCACCCGGGTCGGGCTGCTGCTGCGGGCCGGCCGGGACGACGAGGCGCGGCTGCGGGCCAGCGGCCACCCGGTGCCGGTCCACGTCGCCGGCGTGCACGTGGCCGCCGGGGCCGTCGCGGGCGCGGCGGGCTCGCTGCTCGTGGTGGCCCAGCAGTTCGTCTCGCCGGCCGACTTCGGTTTCGACACCTCCGCCCTGCTGCTGCTCGGCGTGGTCGTCGGCGGCACCGCCTCGGTCGGCGGTGCGCTGGTCGGGGCCGCGCTCGTCGTGGCCGCCCGGGACTGGCTGTTCGGCGTGCTCCCCGGTCAGGCGCCCCTGGTGCTCGGGTTGGCGTTCGTCGCCGCCGTCTACCTGCTGCCCGACGGTGGGCGCCGGCCGCCGGCACGCGGCCGGCTGCTCCCGGCCCTCCCGGCCCGCCGGCCCGCACCGGACCGCCCGACGCCGACGGGAGTACGCGCATGACCCCGCTGCTGTCCGCCCACGGGATCACCGTCCGGTACGGGTCGCTGGCCGCGCTGGACGGCGTGGACCTGCGGATCGAACCGGGCCAGCGGCACGCGCTCATCGGGCCGAACGGCGCGGGCAAGACGACGCTGCTGGACGTGCTCGCCGGGTCCACCCGGGCCGGCGACGGCCGCGTGCTGCTGGCCGGCCGGGACGTCACCCGGCTGGGCCCGGCGGCCCGGTCCCGCCGGGGCATCGGCCGGATCCACCAGCGTCCCGCGGTCTGGTCGACGCTGACCGTCCGGGAAAACGTGCTGGTCGCCGCCCTGCCGCGGGCGGTGCGGCCGGGCCGCTGGCACCCGTCCGCGCGGCGGCGGGCGGCCGAGCGGACGGCGGACGCGCTGCTGGCCCGGGTGGGCCTGGAGGAGATCGCCGCGCTCCCCGCCGGCCAGCTCGCCCACGGCCAGCGCCGGCAGGTGGAGATCGCCGTGGGCCTGGCCGGCCGGCCCCGGCTGCTGCTGCTCGACGAGCCGGCCGCCGGGCTGTCCGCCGTCGAGGTCGCGTGGCTCGGGGAGTTCCTGCGGACACTGCCGCGCGCGGTCGGGGTGCTGCTTGTCGAGCACCGGCTGGACCTGGTCTACGCGCTCTGCGACACGGTGACAGTGCTGCGTGACGGCCGGACGCTGGCCACCGGCTCACCGGCCCACATCCGCGCCTCCGGCCCGGTCCGCGAGGCGTACGCCGAGGGGGTGGCCTGATGCTGCGCGTCGACCGGCTCTGCGCCGGCTACGCGGGCGGCACCGTGCTGCACGAGGTCAGCCTCGCCGTGCGGACCGGCACCGTCCAGGCGGTGGTGGGCCGCAACGGCGCGGGCAAGAGCACGCTGGTGCACAGCGTGGCCGGCCTGGTGCGGCCCTACTCGGGCGCCATCGAGGTCGCCGGCGTGCAGGTGGCCGGCCGGCAACCGCACCGGATCGCCCGGTCCGGGGTCGGCCTCGTGCCGCAGGGCCGCCGGGTGTTCTCCCGGTTGACGGTGGCCGAGCACCTCGTCCTGGCGGCCGCGCCGTGGCGGGCCGCGACACCGGGCGGCGAGGGCTGGACGGTGACCCGGGTCCTGGAGCTGCTGCCCCGCCTGGGGGCCCGACTGCGCCATCGCGGCGACCAGCTGTCCGGCGGCGAGCAGCAGATGCTGGCCATCGCCCGGGCCCTGCTCGGCCAGCCCCGGCTGCTGCTGCTCGACGAGCCGTGCGAGGGGCTGGCCCCCGACCTGGCGGCCCGGGTGCGGGACCTCGTCGGCACGCTGGCCCGGGCGGGGCTGACCGTGCTCCTCGTGGAGCAGCAGCTCCGGCACGCCGTCGAGGTGGCCGACCGGGTCGCGGTGCTGGAGTACGGCCGGGTGGTCTACGACCGGCCGGCGCACGAGGTCCGGGCCGACCCGGACGTCCTGGCGGCGATGCTCAGCGTCGCCGCGGTCCCGGAGCCGCCGGCTCCCCGACCGGTGCCCGGGCTCTGGCCCGACGCCGGGCACCTGACCCGACCCGCCGCGACAGGGATGAGGAACGATGCCGACCCACGTCCATGACACCGACTACGCCTTCGACAACGGCTCACCGGAGGCCGTGCCCCAGCTGCGGGCGCTGGAGTCCTTCCTGGATCCGATCACCGCGGGCCGGATCGCCCCGCCGGTGCTCGCCCCGGGGGGCACGTGCTGGGAGGTCGGCGCCGGCGGCGGCTCGGTCGCCCGCAGCCTGGCCCGCGTGGTCGGCCCGGGCGGCCGGGTGGTGGCGACCGACCTCGACACCGCGCATCTCACCCCGGCCGACAACCTCGACGTACGCCGGCACGACGTGCGTACCGAGCCGCCGCCCGGTGATTCCTTCGACCTGATCCACGCGCGGCTCGTGCTGCTGCACCTGCCGGAGCGGCGGCGCGTGCTGGCCTCGCTGGCCGGCGCCCTGGCCCCCGGCGGGTGGCTGGTGGTCGAGGAGTTCGACTGCACGGCGCCGCTGCGGGTGCTGACCGCGCCGAGCGACGACGCGGCGAAGCTCTTCGCCCAGGTCACGGACGCGATGCTCGGCATCCTGGACAGCCACGGCGCGGACCTGGCCTGGGCGCAGGACGTGCACGGGGAACTGGTGGCGGCCGGGCTGGTCGAGGTGGACACGGTCACGCACGCGCGGAGCTGGCCCGGCGGCTCCCTCGGCGCGTCGCTGTACGGGACGAACTCCCGGCAACTGGAGCCGGAACTGCTCGACGCGGGGCTGTCGCCGGGGCAGCTGGAGGCGTTCCGCCGGCTGCTGCGGGATCCGGGGTTCGCCGTGATGTCGTACCAGTTCGTGTCGACCCGCGGCCGGCGGCCGGTGCGGTGAGCGGCCGCCCCGGCGTCACCGCCCGAGGAACTCCTCGACCACCGTGACCAGCCGCACCGGGGTCTCGTACATGGCGTAGTGCCCCGCGTTGGCGAGGACCTCGAGCCGGGCGTTGGGGTAGTGGCGCAGCCACGTCTCGCGCATCGTGTCGGCGCCCAGCGCGGGGTCGTGCTCGCCGACCACTGCCAGCGCCGGCACCGGGTTGCCCTTCACCTCGTCGGTGAAGTCGGTGCGCGCCCACGCCGTGAGGTACGCGCCGAACGCCTCCGGGGTGGAGTGCGCCAGGGAGAACCGGACCATCTCGTCCAGCCAGCGACCGGAGAGCCGGTTGCCGGTGGTGAGGTCGATGATCGCGCGCCGGTTCGCCGGGTTGCCGGCCGCGCCGTCGAACAGGGTCCAGCCCTGCAGGTCGAACGGCACGCCGCCGGCCGGGACCGGGCTGATCCCGACGAGGCGGTCCACCCGACCCGGGGCGTCGGCGAGGACCCGCTGGGCGGCGCTGCCGCCCATCGAGTGCCCGACGACCGAGAAGGTGTCCCAGCCGAGGGAGTCGACGAGCGCCAGGGCGTCGCGGGAGATCTCGGCGATGGTGTGCTCGCCGGCGACGCCGGTACGCGCCCCGTACCCCCGGTAGTCCAGGAACGCCCAGGTGAAGCGCTCGACGTCGACCAGCTCCGGCAGCCAGCCCCAGCCCCGCGCCGACCCGAACCAGCCGTGCAGGGCCAGCACCCGGTGCGGCCCGTGACCGACGCTGAGGTGGCTGATCGTCATGTCGGGGTTCCCTTCCGCCGGTTCGGTGTGGCGACAGTGAACGACCTGCCGGCCGTGCGGGGAACACCGGCGTCGGAAAGGCGACGCAGCGCGCCGGCGCCCGGGGTGACCGTCCCGCCCCGGACCGGGGACGGGACGGTCACCTCGGGGGTGGGATCAGACCAGGCCGCCCATGGCCGGGTCGCTGATGCTGGGCCTGCCGTTCTCGACGTGACCGGCGTACCGGGCCGTGAAGGCGGCGTCGGCGGAGAGCGTGACCGTCAGGTCGTACCAGCCGTGCGCCCGCGACACGGACCACGACGGGGAGGTCGTCTCGCCCGGCTTGAGCGACAGCCTGGTCCGCCGCGACGTGTAGCGGTCGGCGACGGTCACCTCGACCCGCTTCGCGCCCCGGTTCACCAGGGTCAGGCCGACCTCGTGGTCGCGCTCGTCGTACCGGGCCCGGACGTCGACACCGGCGCCCGCGCCACCGGTGAAGCGGCGGAAGAAGCCGTTCGGGCCGTGCACCTCCAGGTCGTAGCCGGCCGTGGCGTCCCAGGTGTCGCTCACCTGCCGGCCCGGCTCGACGGTGTACGTGCGGGGCGGCTGCGCCGGATCGGCCGAACGCACCTGGAAGACGCCGGTGGCGCCCCCGGTGTTGCGGAAGTCCAGGTGGAACGACGTGCCGGCGGCCCGCCCGTCCACGTGCAGGGTGTACGGGATGGGCCGCGCGGGCCGTACCCCGCGCTCCTGGCCGGGCAGGCGCGGGTCGGCCGGCGGCACCGGCGCCTCGTCGGGCTGCCGGGTGAGGTCGACCGGCTTGAGGTCCGCGGTGTCCGGCAGCGTCACCCGCGGCGAGGCGTTCGGGGTGCGGAAGTCGAACGCGCTGGTCAGGTCGCCCACCACCGCCCGACGCCACGGCGTGATGTTGGACTCGACCAGGTCGGGGTTGCCCTTCGCGAACCGGGCCTCCAGGAAGCGGATCAGCGACGTGTGGTCGAACACCTGCGAGTTGACCCAGCCGCCCCGGGTCCACGGCGAGACGACGATCATCGGCACCCGGACGCCGAGGCCGTACGGCCCGGCGGCGCGCCGACCGTCGCCGGGGAAGATCTCGTTGGTCGTGGGCACCGTGGACAGGCCCTCGGCGCGGCTCTGCGGCGGCGTCGGCGGGACCAGGTGGTCGAAGAAGCCGCCTTCCTCGTCGTACGTGATGAAGAGGGCCATCCTGCTCCACACCTCGGGGTGGCCGGCCAGGATGTCGACGACCTGCGACATGTACCAGGCGCCGTAGTCGGGGCCCCAGTTCGGGTGCTCGCTGTAGGCCTCCGGCGCGACGATCCAGGACACCTGCGGCAGCGTCCCGTTCGCCACGTCCCGCCGGAAGTCGGCCAGCAGCGCCTCCGGGGAGCGGTCCCGCGTCACGATCTCGGTGCCGGTCTTCGCCCGGTCCGCCAGCGGCGTGCCGGGGCGGGCGTTCTGGTACTGGTGGAAGTAGAGCAGTGAGTTGTCCCCGTAGTTGCCGATGAACGGGTCACCGGTCCAACCCCAGTAGCCCTCGGCGGTCAGCCCCAGGCCGACGTCCTGGTAGACCTTCCAGGAGACGCCGGCGCGCTCCAGCCGCTCCGGGTACGTCGACCAGTCGTAGCCCGCCTCGGCGTTGTCGATGACCGGGCCGCCGCCCCTGCCGTCGTTGCCGACCCAGCCGGTCCACATGTGGTAGCGGTTGGGGTCGGTCGAGGCCAGCACCGAGCAGTGGTAGTTGTCGCAGACGGTGAAGGCGTCGGCCAGGGCGAAGTGGTACGGCAGGTCGCCGCGCGTGTGGTGGGTCATGGTGACCACGCCCTTGTTGGGCACCCACCGGTCGTACCGGCCGCCGTTCCAGGCGCCGTGGGTGTCGGCCCAGCCGTGCGGCGGGTCGGGCAGGAAGGTCTGCCCGAGGTCCGGCACCTCGGGCCGGAAGGGCAGCAGGTCGGCGGCGCCGTTCGGCTGGTGCCAGACGCTCCGGCCGGAGGGCAGCGTCACCGGGTGCGGGTCGGCGAAGCCCCGGACGCCACGCATCGTGCCGAAGAAGTGGTCGAAGGAACGGTTCTCCTGCATGAGGAAGATGACGTGCTCGACGTCCTCGATGGAACCGGTCCGGTTGTTCGCCGGGATGGCGAGGGCCTTGCTGAAGTCCACCGGCAGGGCGGCTGCCGCCACCGGAGCGCTCATCATCTTCAGGAATTTCCGACGGTCGACACTTGCCATGACAGAGCACCACCTGACTGACGCCGAACGATTGGCGGATGCACGCTATGGGCGGCAGGTGGACCTGACGTGTCGGGAACGCGAGCGTTGCGCCAACGCCTGTCGAGCCGTCGACCAGTGCGGCCGCCATCGCGGGCGCCGCTCCGGTCCCGGTGCTCTCCCCGGGACCGGCGCTCACGCCCACCCGCGACGCGGCGGACGGCGGCGTGTCAGCGCAGCGGGCCGTCTCCCGGGCCGTTCGGGTCGTCGACCAGGTGCATGGCGGCCTCCTCGGCGCTGGCCCCGCCGCCGTCGACGCCGGCGTCCCAGGCGACCGAGTCCGCCTGCTCGTCCTCACCGAAGCCCGCGTCGTCGGCTACCAGCCGCCCCGTCCGCGCCTCCCGCTCGTAGCCCCGGCGGGTCAGCTCGTCCTCGTCGTCGGCCACCTCGGCGTACGGGTCGAGGTCCGGCTCCTCCTGGGCGAGCAGCTGGGCGAGGGACTCGCCGGCCCGCTCCTCGGCGGCGGTGGTGCCGAACCGGTTCGCCGCCGTCCAGTGGTCCGCGGCGACGATGCCGGTGTCGAGCGGGTCGCCCACCCGGTCGTCGTCGAGGGTGTCCGAGGCGTCCAGGACGCCGTCGTCCTCGGCCACGTTCCACTCGTCGAAGTCGGTCCGCTCGGTCTGGCTCATGGCGATTCCTCCCTGGTCAACACCCTGCCACCCCAGCCTAGAACCGCGCCCCGGAGCGGCGACCACCGCGGGTGGGTCACAGCTTCCGGCCCCGGGCGTCGCGGGCGACGATCCCGTCCAGCGGTGTCCCCGGGGCGAGCACACCCGGGTCGAACCAGAAGATCACCAGTCGGGGGTCCTCGCTCCAGCGGGCCAGCCGGGCCTCGACGTGGCGGCCGTCGACGGTGCCGACGATCCGCGCGGCCGGCCCCACGAAGTACCCGAAGGTGGGTACGGGGGCGTCGGTGGGCACCCGTTGCTGGTCGTAGCCGATCTGGTGGAATCCCGGCCGGCGGTCGCTGCCCTCGACGTCGTTCACCAGGTAGTCGGTGGTCAGCTCGCCGGTGGGGGAGCGCCGGCCGGCGACCAGGCCGAGCGTCACACCCGGTAGCTCGGGCACGTCGACCGGAACCAGGTAGAACACCCGCTCGTCGGCGCCGTACCGGATGCCGCTGCCCACCACGGCGCCGACCGGCCGGACCGGGGGGCCGGTCGGGCCGGGGGTCGGGGTGGGGCTGGGGCGGGCGGTCGCCGTCGAGGCGGCGGCGGGCGCGGTGCCGCCCGGCCCGGGCGGCTCGGCGGGACGCGTCCGTGCGACGGCGCCGCCGACGCCGATCAACACGACGGCCACCACCGCCGCCACCGCGCCGGTCCCGGCGACCCGCCGGCGGCGGCGCACCCGCCGGCCCTCCCGCATGATCCCGGCCAGGTCGAGGCCGGTCCGGTCGGCGTGCTCGGTCGCCCGCATGGCCCGGCGCAGCTCGTCCACCTCGTTCATCGGCGCGTCCCCTGCGGCTCCGGCGCGGTGAGGCCCGCGGCGCGCAGCTTCTCCAGGGCGCGGGAACCGGTGCTCTTGACGGTCCCCACCGAGACGTCGAGTTCGCGGGCCACCTGGGCCTCCGGAAGGTCGAAGTAGTGGCGCAGGACGACGACGGCCCGCTCGCGGGCGGTGAGCGTGCCGAGGATGGCGAGCAGCCAGCGCCGGGTGGCCACCTCGTCGGCCACGTCCCCGCCACGCTGCTCCGGGAGGTCCTCCGTGGGGTACTCCCGGATCGGCCGCCGCCACGTGTCCACGAGGTGGTTCACCAGCACCGACCGGGCGTAGCCGTAGGCGTCGCCGTTGCGGATCCGGGACCACGACGCGTAGGTGCGGACCAGCGCGGTCTGTGCCGCGTCCTCGGCCTGGTGGTGGTTGCCCGTCATCAGGAAGGCGGCGTGCACCAGCCGCGCGGACGCCGCCGTGGCGAACTCGACGAACTCGGCGTCACCCCGGGCCATGTCCGCCCTCTCCACATCTCACAGGGGTCAGGACGGGTGAGGCGGGGAAAAGGTTGAGTCCCCGCCGGATCAACTTCGGCACCGGGTCACCCGTCCTCCTCCCCGCGCACGACCGGAGGCGGCGAGGGGAGACGGGGATGACGACGACCGGGGGCCGGGCTCGCGGTGGCGGGACGATGCTACTGCTGGCCGCGCTGCTGGCCGGCTGCGCGCCGCCCGCGGCCGGCCGGCCCGCCAACCCGGCCGCCGGCCCGGTCGCCACCGCGCCGGCCGCGGGGCCCGTCCGGCCACGCCCGGTCCGGATCAGCTATCCGGCGGACGGCGGCAACCAGTGGCGGTTCGCCGCCGCCGGGCCGGCCGCCCCGAGGGGTACAGGCCGGCTGCTGCGCTACCGGGTCGCGGTGGAGCGCGACATCCACGGGGTGCCGCCTGCCGACTTCGCCGCGGAGGTCACCCGCACCCTGACCGACCCGCAGGGATGGACGGCGGGCGGGACGCTCGCCCTGCGCCGGGTCGGGCGGGACCAGCCGGCCGACTTCACCGTCTACCTCGCCACCCCCGGCACCCGCGACGAGCTGTGCGGGGACGCGCCGGACGGCTACACCTCCTGCCGCCGCGGCGACCGGGTGGTGCTCAACGTCGCCCGCTGGGCCGACGGCGTGCCGGGCTACGGCGCGAGCCTCGCCACCTACCGCCGGTACATGGTCAACCACGAGGTCGGCCACCGGCTCGGCCACGGGCACGAGCGGTGCCCCGGGCGGGGCCGGCCGGCGCCGGTGATGCAGCAGCAGACCCTGGGCCTGCACGGCTGCACCCCGAACGCGCTGCCGTACCCGCACGGCCGGCGGTACGCGGGACCACCCGGGGCGTACGCCGATCCGGTGCCGCCGCGCGAGGGCGGCCGGTCCGGCTGAGTGGGCCGGGGACGGCGCGTGGTGGGTGCCGGGCGGTGAGAGTGCTTTAGTAGACGCCATGCCCAACCCCGCGATCCTCACCGTCGACGACGACCCGGCCGTCTCCCGGGCGGTCGCCCGCGACATCCGGCGCCGCTACGGCGACCGCTACCGGGTGGTGCGGGCCGACTCCGCCGAGGCGGCGCTGGACGCGCTGCGCGAGCTGAAGCTGCGCGGCGAGCAGGTGGCGGTGCTGATCGCCGACTACCGGATGCCGCAGATGAACGGCATCGAGTTCCTCGAGGCCGCCATGGACCTCTTCCCCGCCGCGCGCCGGGTCCTGCTGACCGCGTACGCCGACACCGACGCCGCGATCAACGCGATAAACGTGGTCGACCTCGACCACTACCTGCTCAAGCCGTGGCACCCGCCGGAGGAGAAGCTCTACCCGGTGCTCGACCAGCTGCTGGAGGCGTGGACGGCCACCGCCGCCACGGCCACCCCCGAGCTGCGCGTGGTCGGGCACCGCTGGTCCGCCCCGTCGTTCAAGGCGCGGGACTTCCTGGCCCGCAACCTGGTGCCGTTCCGCTGGGTGCTCGCCGACGAGCCGGAGGGCGCCGAGCTGCTGACGGCGGCCGGGGTGACCGCGAACGACGTACCCCTGGTGGTGACGGCCGACGGCAAGTCGCTGGTGCAGCCGACGACTGCCGACCTGGCCGCGCAGGTCGGGCTGGCCACGACGCCGGCCGCGGACTTCTACGACCTGGTGGTGGTCGGCGCCGGCCCGGCCGGGCTCGGCGCGGCCGTCTACGGCGCCTCGGAGGGGCTGCGGACCGTGCTGATCGAGCGGCGGGCCACCGGCGGCCAGGCCGGGCAGAGCAGCCGGATCGAGAACTACCTCGGTTTCCCCGACGGCGTGTCCGGCCTGCAGCTGACGGACCGGGCCCGCCGGCAGGCGCTGCGGTTCGGCGCCGAACTGCTCAGCGCCCGCGAGGTGGTGTCCCTGGAGGACGCGGGCGGGGCGCGGGTGCTCCGGTTCGCCGACGGCAGCAGCGTCGCCGCGCACACGGTGGTGCTCGCCACCGGCGTCTCCTACCGGATGCTGCCCGCGCCGGGGCTGGCCGAGCTGACCGGCCGGGGCTGCTTCTACGGCTCGGTGGCCAGCGAGGCGCCGAGCTGCAAGGGGGAGGACGTCTACATCGTCGGCGGGGCGAACTCGGCCGGCCAGGCCGCCGTGCACTTCTCCCGGTACGCCCGCCGGGTGCACCTGCTGATCCGCGGCGACGACCTGACCCGGTCGATGTCCAGCTACCTGATCGACCAGATCGCCCGGATCGACACCATCGAGGTCCACCCGCGCACCGAGGTGGTCGGCGGCGCCGGCCAGGAGCACCTGGAAGAGGTGACCCTGCGCGACACCCGCACCGGCGAGACCCGGCGCGTCGACACTTCCTGGCTCTTCGTGTTCATCGGCGCGGAGCCGCACACCGACTGGCTCGACGGCGCGGTCGCCCGGGACGGCCGGGGCTTCGTCCTCACCGGGCCGGACCTGACCCGCGGGGGCCGCCGGCCGGCCGGCTGGGCGCTGCCGCGCGACCCGTACCACCTGGAGTCCAGCATGCCGGGCGTCTTCGCCGCCGGTGACGTGCGGGCCGAGTCGGTGAAGCGGGTGGCCTCGGCCGTGGGCGAGGGCGCCATGGCGGTCTCGCTGGTGCACCGCTACCTGGAGGCACAGTGAGCGCGAGGAGTGAGCCGGGTTTGCGAGCCCCGCAGTCGCGAACCAGGGAGGCACAGTGACAACGGACAGCGATCGGCTCACCCCGGACGAGCTGCGGCGCCTCTTCCTCTTCGAGTCGCTCACCCCGGAGCAGCTCGCGCACCTGGCCGAGCACGGCCGGGTGGAGCGACGCCGCGCCGGCGAGGCGGTCTACGTCGAGGGCGAGCCGGCGAGCTGCTTCTACGTGCTGCTCGACGGCACCGTCACCCTGCACCGCCGGGTGCAGGGTGACGAGGTCGAGATCAGCCGGACCAGCCAGCCCGGCGTCTACGGCGGCGCCATGCAGGCGTACGTGGGCGACCTGGCCGAGCAGCGCTACCTGAACAGCCTCTTCGCGGTGACCGACTGCGCCGTCTTCGCGCTGCCCGCCCAGATCATCGCCGACGCGATGCGCAGCTGGTTCCCGATGGCCACCCACCTGCTGGAGGGCCTGTTCGTCGGGATGCGCAACACCCAGACCATCGTCGGCGAGCGGGAGCGGCTGCTGGCCCTGGGCGCCCTCTCGGCCGGCCTCACCCACGAGCTCAACAATCCGGCGGCGGCCGCGGTGCGGGCCACCTCGGCGCTGCGCGGCCGGGTCGCGAAGATGCGGCACAAGCTCGCCATGATCGCCGACGGCCGGCTCGACGGCCGGCGCCTGCACGACCTCGTGGCGTTGCAGGAGGAGGCCGTGAAGCGGGCCGCCGCCGCGCCCGCCCTCACGCCCCTGGCGGCCAGCGACGCCGAGGACGAGCTGGCCGACTGGCTCGACGACCACGGCGTCCGGGGCGCCTGGGAGCTGGCCCCGACGCTTGTCGCCGGGGGCATCGACAGCGGCTGGCTCGGTCAGGTCGACGCCGCGGTCGGCGCCGACGACCTGGAGTCGGCGATCCACTGGATCACGTACACCATCGACACCGAGCTGCTGATGGGCGAGATCGACGACGCCGTCACCCGGGTCTCCGGGCTGGTCGGCGCCGCGAAGCAGTACTCCCAGCTGGACCGCGCGCCCTACCAGACCGTCGACGTGCACGACCTGCTGGACGCCACACTGGTCATGCTCCAGGCGAAGATCCCGGCGGGTGTGCGGGTGGTGAAGGAGTACGACCGGGCCCTGCCGCCGGTGCCCGCGTACGCCGCCGAGCTGAACCAGGTCTGGACCAACCTCATCGACAACGCGCTCGGCGCCATGGCGGGCACCGGCACGCTGACCATCCGGACCGGCCGGAAGGAGGACCGGCTGATCGTGGAGGTCCGCGACACCGGCGCCGGCGTCCCGCCGGAGATCCGGCCGCGGATCTTCGAGCCGTTCTTCACCACGAAGCCCGTCGGCGAGGGCACCGGCCTCGGGCTGGACATCTCCTACCGCATCGTGGTCAACAAGCACCACGGCGACATCCGGGTGCAGTCCGAACCCGGCGACACCCGGTTCGTCGTGCTGCTGCCGCTGGCGCCGGCCTGACCGGTCGCCTCAGAACAGCGTCGTCGGGGCGGCCGGCGCCGGCTCGGGCAGCGGCGCGACCTCGGGCAGGCGTGCCCGGACCTGGTCGTGGAAGCGGCGGGCGAGGTCGGGCGCGTCGGCGTTGTCCGGGGTGTGCACGAACACCGTCGGCGAGCGGCCCTCGCGCAGCCAGCCGGTCACCACATCGAGCCACGGCTGCCAGCCCTCGACCGTCCGCGCCGGGTCGTCCCGGCCCAGGTAGCGGACGATCGGCCGGTCGGTCAGCGCCCGGGTCCGCAGCGGCAAACGCGGCTTCTTCAGCCACGCCTCCCGTTCCGCGTCGCTCGTCGGCGGGGTACGGAAGAACGCGGTGGTGTCGAAGGGGATCCACTCCGCGCCGGCCCGGTCGAGCGTCTCCTCCAGTGCGCGTGCCGCGCCGGGGTCGGTGAAGAACGCGGGGTGGCGGACCTCGACGGCGTACCGGTGGGTGGTGGGCAGGCCGCGCAGGAAGCGGGCCAGCGTGGGCACGTCGCCGGGGCCGAACGAGCCCGGCAGCTGCACCCAGAGGGCGTGCGCCCGCGGGCCGAGGGGTTCGACGGCGTCCAGGAAGGCCCGCAGCTCCGCGTCGGCCCCGGTGAGCCGGCGCTCGTGCGTGACGACCTTCGGCAGCTTCGGCACGAAGCGGAAGTCGGGACCGGTCTGCGCGGCCCACGACGCCACCGTCTCCCGCACCGGGGTCGCGTAGAAGGTGGTGTTCCCCTCGACCGCCGTGCACCACTCGGCGTAGGCGCGCAGCCGCTCGTGGGCCGGCAGCGGATGTGCCAGGAACCGCCCCTGCCAGGACCTGTGCGTCCACATGGCGCAGCCCACGTGCAGGCGCATCCGACCCTCCCACCGCTCGACCGCCCCGGCGCGGCCACCCGCGCCGCGGCAACGGTATCCGGCCCCGTGCCGTCCGCCGGGTTCGACCGGTCCGCCGGCGGCAGGAGGGAACCCCGCTCAGCCGCGCCCGGTGCCGTCGGCGAGGAGCCGGCCCGCGGTCCGGCGGCGTTGCTGCTTGACCAGGTAGAGCCGCTGGTCGGCGACGTGCAGCAGCCGGTCGAGGCTGTCGCCGTCGTAGGGGGCGGTGGCCGAGCCGACGCTGACGCCGGCCAGCCCCCGGACCGCCGCCTCGATCCTGGCCGCCGCGGCGCGCGCCGAGTCCCGGTCGGCGTCGCCGAGCACCACCACGAACTCGTCGCCGCCGATCCGGGCCACGGCGTCCTCGGCCCGCAGCACGTTCCGGGTCGTCGCCACCACCCGGCGGAGCAGGTCGTCGCCGGCGGCGTGGCCGAGGCGGTCGTTGACCAGCTTGAAGTCGTCCAGGTCGAGGCAGAGCAGGGACGGGCCGGGGCGGCAGCCGGTGTGGAACAGGAACGTCGCCAGTTCGGCCAGGCCACGCCGGTTCAGGGCGCCGGTGAGCGGGTCCAGGGACGCCAGGGCGCGCAGCTGGGACCGCTGCCGGGCGAGGGTCCGGGTCTGCGTGGAGCAGACCGAGACGAGAACCAGCATGCCGGCCAGGTACACGAACACGTGACCGGCGGGCGCCGGCGGGCCGGCGACGGCCACGACGACGTACGACCCGACGGTGAGCACCTCCAGCCCCACCATGAGCCGCAGGTGCGGGGTGTAGCCGGCCACGAACACGGCCGTGGTCACGAATCCGAGCGCCGCCGGTGAGGTGACCCCGCCGTCCCAGTGCGCGCCGAGCGCCGCGACCACCAGCGTGATCATCAGGAGGGTGAACGAGACCCGGTAGCCGGACGCCTTCGTGGTCACGCGGGTCGCCGCCCAGAACCCCACGACGCCGGCGGCCAGGCCGCAGCCGTACGCCGTGAGCATGAGCCCCCGGTTCGGCCCGGTGAGCGTCATGAGGCAGTAGACGACGGCGACCGCGTGGGAGACGGCGTGCAGGGCCGCGCTGATCAGCGTGCGGCGGCGGCGCTCCCTCATCCCGCCGTCCATCGTGCCCCCGGCCGTCGGCCGCGCGCGCCGGTGCGGGCGCGACGTCGCCCGGCCGGCGCACCCGCGCCGACCGCCGATGTGGACGCCACTCGGATGAGGCAGCTCGCCACGTCGAAATTGAATGGCGTGCATCAACCGGCCGTCAAGAGACAGGCCGTTAACCACCTGTTCATATGACGCAGGGGAGCGCCCAGGTCACCCTGGGCTGACGGCCGGGTGCCGGCGCCGGTGGCGCCGGCACCCGGCCGTGGCCGTCACCGCTTGGCGTGTTCCTTGGCCATCTGCGGCTTCTCACCCTTGCCGACCCGCCGCAGCGCGTCGCGCAACTGCTGCTCGGTCATCTTGGAGTTCCCCTCGATGCCCGCGTTGTGGGCCTGCTGCCGCATTTCATGCAACCGATCACGGTCACCCATGTCGTGCTCCCTCCGTGGGCTGGCGCGGGCGGCTCCGCGCGCCACTCCGACGTCGCCTTCCCGAGCCGGCCGGCAGCAAACGGCCTCAGCTCCGGTCGCGCCCGCCCTCGCGGGGGATCACGCTGAACTGGCCCTGGGACTCCATCCGGACCTCCTTGACGTCGCCGAGGTGCTCGACGCCCCGCTGCCGGAGCTGGCTGTACAGCTCCTCGTCGGTGACCAGCTCGCGCCGCATGTTGCGGCGCAGGACGCGGCCGTCGCGCACCAGCACCAGCGACCCCGGCTGGACGATCCGGGCGACGGCGGGCCAGCGGTACGCCAGCAGGTCGAGCAGGTACGCCCAGCCGATGATCACCGCGACCAGCAGCACGCCGTCCGTTATGGACGTGTAGTCGTTCGACATGCCGTTCTGCGCGGCGTCGGCGATCAGCACGATGACCAGCAGGTCGGTGACGCCGGTGCTGCCGCTCTCCCGCTTCAGCAGCACCCGCAGGAGGAAGAACAGCACCAGGTAGATCACGCTGCCCCGGAGCGCGATCTCCCACAGCGGCGTGTCGGGGACGAGCAGCCTCTGCCAGTCGCTCACCCGGTGCGCCTACCCGGTCGGCCCGTGCCTACACCGCCCGTCCCGCCGGCCGCCCCGTCACCGCCCAGCGCCTCCGGTCCGTCGGTGAGCACGGGCAGGTCGTCGGCGGCCAGGTCGAGCCGGGGCCGCAGGTGCCGGACGCGGTGCCGCCAGCGCCCGTGCTCGTACGCCGTGTCGGCCTCCACCTCGACGACGAGGTCGTGACGCACCGGCGTGTACGGCAGCGGCGGCGCCGGGTTCAGCTGGCCGGTCCATCCGCCGGGCAGCGGTTCCGGCCAGGGGTGGCCCTGCGCGGCGGCCGGCCGGAGCAGCCCGGCGAGCTCGCGGCGCTGTCGCCGGTGCAGCGGGTGGGTCCGCCCCAGGTAGCGCAGGCGTCCCCGGTCGTCGCACCGGCCGACGAGGAGCGTGTCCGGATCGGTCACCGGGCCCGTGACGCCGCCGACGAGGGTCTCCACGGTGCGGTGCGCGCGTACCTTCTGCCAGCCGCGACGCCCCGGCTCGTACCGGCCGTCGCGCCGCTTGACGACGATCCCCTCAACGCCGGCCTCGGTCCACGTCCGGAGCCACTCCCGGGCCTCGGAGAGGTCCCCGGTCTGCGGGCACAGGACGAGTCCCGGGGGCGCACCGTCGAGCAGCCGCGCCAGCCGGTCCCGCCGGCCGGTCAGCGGGAGGTCCAGCAGCGGCTCCCCGCCCGGGCCGCTGAGCAGGTCGAAGGCCACGAAGTGCGCGGGATGCTGCTCGGCCAGCGCGGCGAGTCCACGCCCGGCGGTCACCCGCCGCTGGAGCAGCGCGAAGTCGGTGCGGCCCTCCGCCCACACGATCAGCTCGCCGTCGAGCACCGTGCCGGCGGGCAGAAACCGCAGCGTCGCGGTGACGTCGGGGAAGTAGCCGGTGAGGTCCCGGCCGGCCCGGGACTGCAGCCGCACCCCGGCCGCGTCGCGGAACGCGAGGGTCCGCCACCCGTCCCACTTCGGCTCGTACGCCAGGTCCGGGCCGGTGGGCAGTTCCGCCACCGGCGCGGCGAGCATCGGGGTGAGCGGTGGTCGCAGCATGGGGTCTCCGTGGCTCGCCCGGCGGTCAGCCCGGGCGAGGGGCCCCTGTGAGGGCCCCTGGTCGGCTCCGGCGCGGTTACCCGGGCAGCCGCCCGCCGAACGTCCGCCACCGCCGAAGGCTTGGCGCCGACGCACCACCCGGGACGCCGGCGCCGAAACCACCCGGAGCGCGGGTCACCCGAGGGTTCGTGGGCGTTCGACCCGGACGGGGTCGCCGCGGACCAGGTCGTCGTGCACCCGCCAGCGGCCGGCGGTGAGGGCGCGCCGGGTCGCCTCGTCGGCCTGCGCGATCCGCCGGCGCAGCAGGTCGACGGCGATCCTGCGGTTCAGGCTGAACTGCCGCTCGGTGTCGACCACCACCACCGTGCCCGAGGGGCGGTGGGTGGCCCGCACCGCCGTGCTGGCCTTGTTCCGGTGCTGACCGCCCGGTCCGCCGGTGCGGACGGCCACCACCTCGACGTCCCGTTCGGCGAACGTCGAGACCGGGGCGTCCACCTGGCACGGCCGGGCGGTCACGTACCAGTTCCGGCGCCCGTTGCCGGCCCGGTACGGGCTGCGCGCCTGCCAGCAGAGGGTGCCGGTCCAGCCCACGGCGAACGCCGCGGCGTCGGCGCCGGAGATCCGGACCAGCGCCGACCGGAAGGTGCCGGGCCGGTCACCGGGCACGGTCTCGACCCGACTGGTGGTCAGCCCCCGCCGGCCGGCGTCGGCCTCCAGGCGGGGCAGCAGCATGCCCAGCGCCCAGGCGCACTCCTGCGGGCCCCGCCCGGCGGAGAGGAACAGGTGGACGCTCACGGACGGCCCCGCCCGCGCCGGTTGTCCCGGCGCCCGGACCGGGGGCCGAGGTCGGGCGTCTTGTACGTGACCAGCGGGACCGTGGTGGCCACCGGTGTGGCCAGGTCGTGCGCGGCCAGGTCGCCGATCACCTGCTCGATGCGCTTGTAGGCGGTGGGCGCCTCCTCGAAGAGCAACTGGCGCTCGCCGCACACCACGACCGAGCCCAGCGGGGTGCGGCGCAGCTCCTCGACGGTGTGCTTGGCGCGGCCGCGGCGCAGCGCGTCGGCGCGGGACATCTTGCGGCCCGCGCCGTGCGCCACCGAGTGGTTGGCCGCCGGACCGGCGTGCGCGGCCACCAGGTAGGAGGGGGTGCCCCGGGTGCCGGCGACGAGCACGTCCCGGCCGTCTCCGGGGGCCGCGCCCTTGCGGTGCAGGTAGTGCCCGTCCCGGACCTCGACCAGGTTGTGGCACTGGTCGACGATCGGCGCGGTGGGCTCCGCACCCAGGGCGTGCGCGACCCGGGCGGCCAGCAGCCGCCGGTTGAGCGAACCCCACCGCACGGCGGCGTCGTGCCGGGCCAGGTAGGCGGCCGGGTCGGGGGCGGGGCCGGCGCCGTGCGCCTCCGTGTGCGCCCGCAGGATCCGCTCGCCCAGGCCGCGGGAGCCGCTGTGCACCACGAGGACCAGGTCGCCGGCGTCGAGCCCGAGCCGGCTCGCATGCTCCGGCGCGAGGACGGTGCCGACCCGGGCCAGCTCGACGAAGTGGTTGCCCCGTCCCACCGTGCCGAGACCGTCGAGGTGGCCGGCGGGGATGTCGCCGGTCACGACGGCCCAGGCTGGGTCGTCCGCGTCCCGCTTCGGGTCCAGCGCCCGGTCCAGGTCGGGGAACCGGGCGGCCAGCCGCTCGGGTACGGCGCGCCGGAGCGCGATGGGGAACACGGCGATGCCGCAGCCGATGTCGGAGCCGACCAGGAACGGGTAGAGCGCTGTCGACGTCATGGCGGCGCCGATCGGGGCGCCCTTGCCGGGGTGGAGGTCGGGCATGCCGGCGACGTGGACCATGCCGGGGAGGGCGGCGACCTGCCGGCACTGGTCGAGGGCGGCGGACTCGATCCAGCTGCCGGGGGAGGCGAAGACGGAGACGGTGGCCGGGGTGGACGGCGGCAGGGACTCCCGCCGGGAGGGGTGCGCGGACAAGGACGCTCGTTTCTCGCGAAGGAGGAAAGGCGGACGGCGGGGCGGCGCGGCTCGTGGCGCGCGCGGCCCGGGAGCTTCGGGTGCGGTCCGTCAGAACGTCATGGACACAACCTGCCGGAGTCCACGACGGGCGGCAACCGACTTTCGCCGGAACGCTCCCGAGCCGACCGCACTCGGATCCACCGCGGCGCACCGGAGATGACTACGCTGCCGGCATGGCAGAGGAGGCCGTGTCGCGCGCGCCCGCGGAGGTGGCGTCCCGGTCGATCGCCGACCCCATGGTGGCGGCGGTCCGGCAGGTGCTGGCGGCGATCCCCGCGGGCTGCACGTGGCTGCTGCCGGTGCGGGCGCCGGACGGCGCGGTCGTGGACTTCCTGGTCGCCGCCGCGAGCGCCCAGGGGCGGGACGTCCACGGCCGGGGCGCCGAACGCGTCGGCCAGCGGCTCAGCGCGCTGTATCCCGGCATGGTCGCCGGCCCGCTGTGGCAGGCGTACCACGAGGTGCTGGCCACCGGGGAGCCCGCCCACCTGCCCGACTTCCGGTACGCCGGGCACGGCGCGGGTGTCGTCACCGACTCGGTATTCGACGTGACCGTGTACCGGGTGCTGGACGGGCTGCTGGTCTGGTGGCAGCGGCTGGACGAGCACCGCCGGCGGCTGGCGCGTACCGAGCTGCTCGGCAGCCTCGGCTGGGCCGAGTACGACCTGGTCACCGGCCGCAGCGACTGGTCCCCGGGGATGTACCGCATCTTCGAGCGGGACCCGGCGCTCGGACCGATGTCCCGGGCCGACCAGGCCGCCGCGCTCCTCCCCGACGACCACGGCCTGCGCGAGACCGCCTGGCAGACGCTCGACAGCGGCGCCGCGTCGGACGTGACCGTGCGGTTCCGTGCCGGCCGGACCGTCAAGTACCTGCGGATCCTGTCGGACGTGGCCCGCGACGAGGGCGGCGCGCCGGTGAAGATCTATGCGGTGGTCCAGGACGTGACCGCCCGGGAGAGGTCGCGCAGCGCCATCGAGCAGCTCAGCGACCAGTTGCGGACCCGGGAGACGACCGCGCTGGCCGAGCACCGCCTCGCCGCCCAGCTTCAGAACCTCATCCAACCGGTGCCGCGCGAGCCGCTGTCCCTGGCCGGCCTGGAGGTGCTGGTCGGCTACCTGCCGGCGGAGAGCGCGCTGCGGGTCGGCGGCGACTGGTACCACGCCGAGACGTTGCCGGACGGGTCGGTCGTCCTGGCGGTCGGCGACGTCGCGGGGCACGGGCTGGAGGCGGCCAGTGGGATGGCCCACCTGCGCTTCGCGCTCGTCGCGTGGCTCTCGATCGGCATCCGCGAACCCGCGGCGCTGCTCGGGCACATGAACCGGCTCTGCGGCCAGTTGGCCATCACGGGCACCGCCGTGATCGCGGTCTTCGACCCGGCCACCCGGCGGCTGGCCTGGGCCCGGGCCGGGCACCCGCTGCCGATGCTGTCCCGGGCGGGCGCGACCGGTGACCTCGGCCGGCCCGCCGGGATGCTGCTGGGCGCCGACCCCGCGACCCGCTACCCGGTGGTCACCACCGAGCTGCGCGGCGACGACGTGCTGCTGCTCTACACCGACGGGCTGGTGGAACGCCGCGCCGGCAACCCCGAGGACGAGCTGGCGGCGGTGCGGTCGGCCCTGTCGGCGCTCTCCGGTCAGCCCGGGGCACGCCCGCTGGCACGGCTGCGCGAGGCGCTGCACCGGCCCAGCCCGGACGACGACACCTGCACCCTGGCCGTCCGCGTGCTGCCCTGACCGTCCTCAGAGGTCGAACCGGACACGCACCACCGTCCCGGCCGGACCCGGCCGGACGTCGACCTCGTCGCAGAACGCCGCCACGATGGCCAGCCCTCGGCCCCGCACGGCGTCGGGCGGGGGCATCCGGCGGGCCGTCGGGCGCGGCCCGCCCCGGTCCACGACGTCACAGCACAGCTGCCCGGCCTCGACCCACACCCGGACCGAGCCGCCACCGTCGGTGTGCTGGAGGGTGTTGGTGGTCAGCTCGCTCACCACCAGCGCGAGCAGGTCGACCCGGGCGGCGGGCAGCCCGCCGGCCAGCGCGCGGGCCGAGACGAACGCGCGCACGGCGGACAGGTCCGCCGCGTGGTCGTAGGGCATGGTGTCGGGCGGGACGGTGGGGTGGTCAGCCACGGGCCTTCTCCCCGGCGGGCGGCACGTCTCCCGGCGCCGTCACGAGCCGGCCCCGTCGGGATGCCGCAGCAGGTCGCCGACGCCGGTGAGCTCCAGCAGGGCGGCCACCGCCCCCTCGGCGTTGACCAGGTAGAGCCGCCCGTCCGCCGCCCGCGCCCGGTGGTGCGCGGCCACCAGCGCGTGGATGCCGGTGGAGTCGAGGAACTCGACCGCGGCCAGGTCGACCACGACGACGGGAGCGCCGTCCACGGCGGCCAGCAGCGTGCCGGTCAGCCGCTCGCGGGCGGCGAGGTCGCACTCGCCGGCCAGCCGGATCACCGTGCGTCCCGCCTCGCGGGAGGTCCTCGCCCGGAAGGACGCCATGGGCAGCCCACGCTTTCTCACCTGAGGCACCGGCTCGGTCGCATCATCATGTCACCTTCCGGGGCGCCGACGGCAACGCGCGCGCCCGGGGCCTTGCGCACGCGTCGACCGTCATCGACATCCGGTCAGCGCCTCCATAGACTCCGGTCTTTCTGGTACCACGAGTCCAGGGAGGACCCACGTGTCGAGCGAAACCCGACCGCACGCCGTACCGCCGTTGCTCGCCCGCCTCGCCGGGGTGGCGACGATCTCCGCCGCGCTGGTCGCCACCGGCGGCGTTGCCGCGTCCGCGGCGCCGGCCGCCGACCCGGCGCCCACGAAGGGCCCGTGCGCGTACACGCCGACGCCGGACGAGCCGGCCGCCCGGCCGGTGCCGCTGCCGCCGGATCCCCGCCACACGCCCGACCGGGGGACGGTCCGGGTCACGCTGCGGACCAACCAGGGGCCGATCGGGCTGACCCTCGACCGCGAGCAGGCCCCGTGCACCGTGCAGAGTTTCCTGCACCTGGCCCGGCACCGGTTCTACGACCGGACCCCCTGCCACCGGCTCACCGCGTACCCGACGCTGAAGGTGCTCCAGTGTGGTGACCCGTCCGGCACCGGCGAGGGCGGGCCGGGTTACCGGTACGCCGACGAGCTGCCGACCGACCTTCCGCCGGCGCCGACCGACCCGACCGGGGTCCGCCGCCTCTACGCCCGGGGCACCCTGGCCATGGCGAACGCCGGCCCGGACACCAACGGCAGCCAGTTCTTCCTGGTCCAGTCCGACTCGGCGCTGCGCCCCAACTACACGGTGTTCGGCACCATCGACGAGGCCGGGCTGGCCACGCTGGACCGGATCGCGGCGGGTGGCATCGCCGCCACGCCCGAGGACCCGGCACCGGTCGACGGCGCGCCGGCCCTGCCGGTGGAGATCTGCAAGGCCACCCGGGGCCGCTGAGCCACCTCCCGGCGGGGCGGTGCGCCGCCCCGCCGGGAGCCCGCGGTGGGACGCCTCCCATTGATCGGAGGTGATGTCCGTCACGTTGGCGGCCGCGCGACCCAGGGGCGTCGCAACGGCTCCCCGGGCGGCCGAATCCCGCGCCAGCACGCTGATCCGGCCGGTCGGCCGGGCTCGGAGCGGTCGTCGGTGCCCGCCGGGTCCATCACGGACGGATGGGCGGGCCGCCACGCACCGTGTCGCCCGCGGGCCCGGTGCCGCTCGTCGACCGGCGGTGGAATTTGCGCCGCTCACTACCCTGTCCGTGATCCATTGCCGGGGTACCCGTCGACAGCGATAAGGGCGTCAGATGACCAACAGTTACCCCCCGTACGGGGGGCAGCCGGACCCGAACTACGGGGGGCAGCAGCCCGGCCCGCAGGTCAACCCCCAGTGGGGGCAGCCCGCCCAGCCCGGGGCGTACCCCGGCTACGGCCAGCCCGGTCAGCCCCCGCAGTTCGGCGCTCCGGTACCGCCGCCGAAGTCGAACAAGGGCCTGATCATCGGGCTCTCCGCCGGCGCCGCGGTGGTCCTGCTGGCGCTCTGCGGCGGCGGTGTCGGCCTCTTCCTGGCGGCCGGCGACGACAAGCCGGACCCGGTGGCGTCGAGCGGCAGCAACCCGGCCGGCCCGACCGCGGGACCGTCCGCCGGAGGAGCGGAGTCGGAGACGCCGGAGCCGTCGAACAACAACGCCGTGACGGCCCGCTACTCCAGTGACATGTCCTCGGTCTGCGACGGCAGCCCGATCCTCAACGCCGCTCCGTACACCGCGGGCTCCCCGGCCAAGGCGTACACGTTCGCGAACTCGCCCGACCGGCCGTCGTACTGGTCGTCCAAGTCGATCAGCTCGGCCAAGCCGTACTACAGCAAGAGCGCCGACTTCGAGTCGGTCGCGGTGGTCGGCTGCCTGAAGGTCGTGGAGGGCAGCGAGGGTACGCCCAAGAAGTGCGACTACAAGAACAGCGACGGGAAGATCGTCACAGTCTCCTACGTCTCCTCGCGCTACGCGCTGACCTTCTACGCGGCGAAGACCGGCGAGAAGATCGGCGACGGCGGCACGGTGAACGCGCCGGCGAACCGGTGCCCGAGCTTCATCTCGTACAACAAGCTCACCATGAAGTCGTACGCCTCCCCCGACAGCGGCACCATCGAGGCCGCGCTGGACAAGTTCCTGTCCTGAACCGGGATCGCCCGGCCGGGTCGGCGTCTCCGCCGGTCCGGCCGGGCTTCGTCGTTTCCGCCGGTCAGCGCTGGGCGCCCGCCGCGACGGGTGCCGGCCAGCTGCCGGTGAAGACCTGCGACGTCACCTCGCTGCGGGCGGCGAAGCCGAACAGCGAGTCGACCCGGGCGGCCTCGGTGGAGCTCGGGTACGGGTTGGTGCAGCTGGTGCCGGCGCTGCCGCCGGACATCAGGATGGCGCAGTTGCCGTTGTAGTTGTCGGGCAGGCCGAGGATGTGCCCGATCTCGTGCGTCATGATGCGCAGCGGCGAGTACTGCTGCGCCTGGTAGTAGTCGATGACCACGCGGCCGTTGCCGAGGCTCGTGCGCTGGGCGTACGAGCCGCCGCCGTAGGTGTAGTAGATCATCAGGTTCGAGCCGCACTGCGCCATGTTGATGTTGTTGGTGGCGTTGTTCCAGATCGAGGCGGCCTGCACGGCGTAGCTCGCGAACGGCCCGGCCTGGCTGGTGTTGTAGCAGACGTTGCGGACGGCTGCGGCGGCCGGCGCCGCGTCGACGGTGACGGCGCCCAGCGCCGCCAGCGCCGCGGTGGCGACGGTGGCGAGGAACCGGGTGACCTTGGGCAGACGCATCGCTCACTCTCCTTGTGGGACGGGGTCGAGCGGGGACCGGCCCAGCCTATATATCGGTCTACATCGATATCAAGCATTGATTGGGGCCGGCCCCGAGGGCCCGGTGGGCCGCGTGGTGATGTGACACCGGTCTCATCCGGGCGCCCGGTCGGTGTCAGGTAGTCGACCGGACGGGCCGGCCGGTTGGCGGAGGTCGACCCGGCCGTCCGGGCGCTCAACTGCTGCAACGATGTAATCGATCGGTGGAATTGCCGCCGGTCATTGGGCTCGCCGTTGTCCGACCACTCCTTGATCGTCGTCTACCTGACACGCTGTGGTTTGCGGAATTACCGTCCGTCGTTGCAGAATGAGCCGTGGCCGCAGCCGGCGGGGGGATCCGCTGTGGCCGACAGACTTAATGATCGTAAAGGTCCTGGGGAGTGGAAAAATGATCTGTGGCTGGCGGTCATAGCGGGCCGAACCCGACATAGGGTGCCCGAGATCGCGTCCGGACAGGTCGCTTCCGTGATCAACGTAGGCCGGAGGAATGTGTCGCCGTGGCGGCCGTTCCCATTTCGCCGTGCGTTGTGAATGGAAGTGAATTGACAGATCCGGTCATCATCAAGTCCGATCCTCATTGCTTTGATGCGGCTTAACCTGCGCTAAGTCGGGCTGTCACCAGCCCGTTTCCAGCCGAGGGGAATCTGAATTGCGCCAGCTCGAGAACTGTGCCCGGAATGATTACTCCGTGTCATTTGCCCAGCACCGGATGTGGTTTCTGGATCGGCTGGCGGGCGGAGGCACCGCGTACGTGACCACCCCGATGTGGCGCGTGGAGGGCCCGCTGGACCGTGACCGCCTCCAGCGTGCGCTGAACGCGGTGGTGGCCCGGCACGACGCGCTGCGCACCACCTTCGTCGAGCGCGACGGGGTGCCCCGGGCCGTGCTCGCCGCGCACGTCGACGCCGCGATCGACTGGCGCGAGGCCGGCTCGGCCGCCGAGGTCGCCCGCGCGGCCGAGGTGGAGGCCGCCCGGCCGTTCGACCTCGCCACCGGCCCGCTGTTCCGGGTGGTCGTCTGGCGGCTCGGCGACGGCGAGCACGTCCTGCTGGCCGCCATGCACCACATCGTCTCCGACGGCTGGTCGATCGGCCTGCTGGCCCGCGAGCTGGCCGCCCACCACGACGGCGGGGCGGTGCCCGAGCTGCCGCTGCGGTACGTGGACTTCGCCGAGGCCCAGCGGCGGGAACTCGACGGGGACCGCCTGGCGGCCGACGTGGCGTACTGGCGCGCCCAGCTGGCCGCCCTGCCGGCGCTGCACCTGCCCACCGACCGGCCCCGGCCGGAGCAGCCGTCGCACGCCGCCGCGACCAGCGAGTTCACCCTCGGCCCGGAGCTGGTGAGCGGGCTGCACCGGCTCGGCCGCGAGCACGGCGCCACCCTCTACATGACCCTGCTCGCCGCGTTCCAGGTGCTGCTGGGCCGGTGGAGCGGGCAGGACGACTTCGGCATCGGCACCCCGGTCGCCGGTCGGGGCCGGCCCGAGGTCGAGAACCTCATCGGCCTCTTCGTCAACACCCTGGTCATGCGGGCGCGGCTGGCCGGTGACCCGACCTTCGCCGAGCTGCTGGGCCGGGTCCGCGACGACGCGCTCGACGCCCTCGACCACCAGGACGTGCCGTACGAGCGGGTGGTGCGGGAGCTGCGGCCCGAGCGGCCGGACACCGACTCGCTGATCGACGCCTGGTTCGCCATGCAGAACGTGCCCGGCGACGACGGGCCGGGCGGCGCCCTGCGCTTCACCGACTTCGACACCGACCGGCCCAAGGCGCTCTTCGCCGTGTCGCTCTTCGCCCAGCCGCGCGGCGACGAGCTGGCCATGACCGTGGTCTACCGCACCGACCTGTTCGACGCGGCGACCATCGGCCGCCTCGTGCAGCGGTGCCGGGAGCTGCTCGCCGCCGTGGTCGCCGCACCGGACACCCGGATCGGCGCGCTGGCCCTGCCGGCCGCCGAGACCGCCCTGCTGCGCCGGTTCGGCGCCGCCGAGGTGGCCGGGCGCACCGTCGACCCGGTGGCCGCCTTCGAGTCGCGGGCCCGCCGCGAGCCGGGCGCGCCGGCCGCCGTCACCGCCGACGAGGCCGTCACCTACACCGAGCTGAACGCGCGGGCCAACCGGGTGGCCTGGTGGCTGCGTGAGCATGGCGTCGGGCCGGAGACGCCTGTCGGTGTGCGCCTGCCCCGCGGGATCGACCTGCTGGCCGCCGTGCTCGGCGTGCTCAAGGCGGGCGGCGCGTACGTGCCGCTGGACCCGGCCTGGCCGGCCGAGCGGATCGACTTCGTGCGCGCCGACGCCGGCCTCGACATCCTCCTCGACGGCGCGCTGCCCGACGGCGGCCGCGACGACGACCCGGGTGTCCCGGTGGATCCGGCGCAGCTCGCGTACGTCATCTACACCTCCGGGTCGACGGGCCGGCCGAAGGGCGTGGGCGTGCCGCGCGGGGCCATGGCCGCGCACGTGTCGCGGATGCGCCGGCGCTTCGGCCTCGGCCCGGCCGACCGGGTGCTCCAGTTCGCCGCGCTGGCCTTCGACGCCTCGATCGACCAGGTCTTTCCCGCGCTGGCCTGCGGGGCCGCCCTCGTCCTGCCCGAGCACGGCCTGGTCGCCCCGGCGACGCTGCTGCCGCTGCTGGACCGGCACGGCGTCACCGTCGCCAACCTGCCGCCGGCCTACTTCGGCGAGCTGGTGGCCGAGCTGACCGAGCGGGACGGGCCCGTCCCGGGCGCGCTGCGGCTTCTGGTGCTCGGCGGCGACGTGGTGCGCCCCGCCGACGTGGACCGCTTCGCGACGCGCTGTCCCGACGTCGCGGTGCTCAACGCGTACGGCCCGACCGAATCCACCGTCACCACGGCGGTGGCCGACGTCCCGTGCGGCGTCGTGGGCACGGTCCCGGTCGGCCGGGCGGTCGGCGACCGTCACCTGTACGTCCTCGACGACCGGCTCCGCGACGTGCCGGCCGGCGCGGTCGGTGAGCTGTTCGTCGGTGGTGGACAGCTGGCCCGGGGCTACCTGGGCCGGCCCGGGCTCACCGCCGGGCGGTTCGTGCCGGACCCGTTCGGGCACGAGCCGGGTGGCCGGCTGTACCGCACGGGTGACCTGGTCCGCTGGCGGGCCGACGGCCAGTTGGAGTTCCACGGCCGGGCCGACGGCCAGGTCAAGGTGCGCGGGTTCCGGGTCGAGGTCGGCGAGGTCGAGGCCCGGCTGCGGGAGCACCCGGGCGTGCGGGACGCCGTGGTGGTCGCCCGGGAGGACCGGCTGGTGGCCTACCTGGCCGGCGCCGGCGTGGCCGTGGACGAGGTGCGGCGGTGGCTCGGCGAACGGCTGCCCGAGTTCATGGTGCCGGCCGTGGTGGTCGTCCTCGACGAGCTGCCGCGCACTGTCGGCGGCAAGGTCGACCGGGACCGGCTGCCCGACCCGGACGGGCACCGGCCCGAGCTGACCGACACCTTCGAGGGCCCGCGCGACGAGACCGAGGAGGCCGTCGCCGCGGTGTGGCGGCAGGTCCTCCGGGTCGACCGCATCGGCGTCCACGACAACTTCTTCGACCTGGGCGGGCACTCGCTGCTGGCCACCCTCGCGGTGGCCCGGCTGGTGAAGGCGCTCGACCGGCCGGTCGACGTGCGTACCTTCTTCGCCCACCCGACCATCGCCGAGTTCGCGGCGGCCCTGCCCGCCGCGGCGGCCGGGCCCGCGGCCGGCATCACCCGGCTGCGCCGCAGCGGCGACTTCCCGCTCTCGTTCGCGCAGGAACGGATGTGGTTCCTCAACCGGCTCGAACCCGACGCGCCGGACTACATGGCCGCGCTGGCCTGGCGGGTCGACGGGCCGCTCGACCGCGGCCGCCTCGACCGGGCGCTGCGGCAGCTCGTCGACCGGCACGAGTCGCTGCGCACCACCTTCCCGGTGGTCGACGCGCAGCCCGTGCAGCGGGTCGCCGCGACCGCCGAGGTCACCGCCGAGTGGCACGACGTGCGGTCGGCGACCGACCCGTACGCGACCGCCGTGGCGGAGGCCGGCGCGGAGCTGCACCGCCCGTTCGACCTGGCCACCGGCCCGCTGTTCCGGGCCCTGGTCTGGCAGCTCGGCCCGGCCGACCACCTGCTCGTGCTGGCCATGCACCACATCGTCTCCGACGGCTGGTCGATGGGCGTGCTCGTGCGGGAGCTGGGCGCGCTGCACGACGGCGAGACCCTGCCGGAGCTGCCCGTGCAGTACGCCGACTACGCCGGCTGGCAGCGCCAGGATCTCACCGGTGACCGCCTCGCCGCGGAGCTGGGCCACTGGCGCAAGCACCTCGACGCGCTGCCCGCCCTGGAGCTGCCCACCGACCGGCCCCGCCCGGCCCGGCCCTCCTGGGTCGGCGCCACCCACGAGTTCACCCTCGAACCCGAGCTGGTCGACGGGCTGGAGCGGCTCGGCCGCCGGCACGGCGCCACCCTCTACATGACCCTGCTGGCCGCGTTCCAGGTGCTGCTCGGCCGGTGGAGCGGGCAGGACGACTTCGGTGTCGGGGTGCCGGTGGCCGGGCGTACCCGGCCCGAGGTGGAGAACGTCATCGGGTTCTTCGTCAACACCCTGGTCATGCGGGCCGACCTGGCCGGCGACCCCACCTTCGCCGAGCTGCTCGGCCGCGTCCGCGACCAGGCGCTCGACGCGTACCAGTACCAGGAGGTGCCGTTCGAGCGGGTGGTCGAGGAGCTCGCCCCGGACCGTGAGCCGGGCCGGTCGCCGCTGTTCCAGGCCATGTTCGACCTGGAGGTACGCGCCGTGGCGGCGCCCCGGCTCGGCGCCGCCCGGCTGCGCAGCGCCGAGATCCCGTTCGACGTCACCAAGTTCGACCTGATGTTCACCTTCACCACCGATCCCGGCGCGGCCGGCGGCTTCGTGCAGTACCGCACCGACCTGTTCGACGCGGCGACCATCGACCGCCTCGTGCAGCGGTGCCGGGAGCTGCTCGCCGCCGTGCTGGCCGCACCGGACACCCGGATCGGCGCGCTGGGGCTGCCGGCCGCCGAGACCGCCCTGCTGCGCCGCTTCGGCGCCGCCGAGGTGGCCGGGCGCACCGTCGACCCGGTGGCCGCCTTCGAGTCGCGGGCCCGCCGCGACCCGGGCGCGCTGGCCGCCATCGCCGCCGGCGGGGTGGTCTCGTACGCCGAACTGAACGCGCGGGCCAACCGGGTGGCCTGGTGGCTGCGCGAGCACGGCGTCCGGCCGGAGACGCCGGTGGTCATCCGGCTGCCGCGCGGGATCGACCTGCTGGCCGCGGTGCTCGGCGTGCTGAAGGCCGGCGGCGCGTACGTGCCTGTCGACCCGGCCTGGCCGGCCGAGCGGGTGGACCTGGTCACCGCCGACGTGGGCGCCGGCGTGGTGCTGGACGGGCCGCTGCCCGACGGCGGCCGGGACGACGACCCGGGTGTCCCGGTGGACCCGGCGCAGCTCGCGTACGTCATCCACACCTCCGGGTCGACGGGCCGGCCGAAGGGCGTCGGGGTGCCGCGCGGCGCCATGGCCGCGCACGTGTCGCGGATGCGCCGGCGCTTCGGCCTCGGCCCCACCGACCGGGTCCTCCAGTTCGCCGCGCTGGCCTTCGACGCCTCCGTCGAGCAGATCTTCCCCGCGCTGACCTGCGGGGCCGCCCTCGTCCTGCCCGAGCACGGCCTGGTCGCCCCGGCCCAGCTCGTCGCCGACGTCGAGCGGCACCGGGTCACCGTGATGGAGGTGGTCCCCGGCTACCTCACCGAGCTGATCGCCGAGGTCACCGCCGACGGCACCTCCGCGCCGACGTGGAGCCCGGCCCGGCTGCGGCTGCTGGTGCTCGGCGGCGACGCGGTACGCCCCGCCGACCTGGCCTGGTGGCGCCGCCACCACCCGGACGTCGCCGTGGTGAACACCTACGGCCCGACCGAGACCACCGTCAGCGCCACCGTCTACGACGTGCCGTCCGACGTGGACGGCGTGGTGCCGATCGGCCGGGCGGTGGGGGACCGGGAGCTGTACGTGCTGGACGGTCACCTCGCCGAGGTGCCGGTGGGCGCCGTGGGCGAGCTGTTCGTCGGCGGGACCCAGCTGGCCCGGGGCTACCTGGGCCGGCCGGGGCTGACCGCCGAGCGGTTCGTGCCGGACCCGTACGGGCGGGAGCCCGGCGGGCGGCTGTACCGCACCGGGGACCTGGTGCGCTGGCGGGCCGACGGCCAGTTGGAGTTCCACGGCCGGGCCGACGGCCAGGTCAAGGTGCGCGGGTTCCGGGTCGAGGTCGGCGAGGTCGAGGCCCGGCTGCGGGAGCACCCGGGCGTGCGGGACGCCGTGGTGGTCGCCTGGCAGGACCGGCTGGTGGCCTACCTGGCCGGCGACGGGGTGGCCGTCGACGAGCTGCGGGACCGGCTGGCCGAGCGGCTGCCAGAGTTCATGGTGCCGGCCCTGCTGATCGTCCTCGACGAGCTGCCCCGCACCGTCGGCGGCAAGGTCGACCGGGACCGGCTCCCCGACCCGGCCGGCCACCGGCCGGCGCCCGGCGCAAACGCCGAGCCGCCGCGGACCCCGACCGAGGAGGCGATCGCGGACATCTGGCGGCAGGTCCTCCAGGTCGACGCGATCGGCATCCACGACAACTTCTTCCACCTGGGCGGTCACTCCCTGCTCGCCACCCGGGTCGCCATCCGGCTGCGCGCGGCCTTCGGCTGCGAGGTGGCCGTGCGCACCCTCTTCGAACGGCCCACCGTGGCCCGGCTGGCCGCCGCCGTCGAGGAGCAGCTGATGGCCGAGATCGCCGCGATGAGCAGCGAGGACGTCGAGCAGGCACTGAAGGAGCAGCAGGCATGAGCACGATGCACGGCCTGGTCGAGGCGCAGGTCCGGCGTACCCCGGACGCGGTCGCCCTGGAGTTCGAGGGCGCCGAGCTGACCTACCGGGAGCTGGACCGGCGCGCCAACCGGCTGGCCCACGCCCTGCGCCGCCGTGGCGCCGGGCCGGAGACGGTGGTCGCGGTCGGCGCCCAGCGGTCCCTGGACCTGCTGGTGGCGCTGCTCGGCATCCTCAAGAGCGGCGCCGCCTACCTCCCGCTGGACCTGGAGCTGCCCACCGACCGGCTGACCTACATGGCCGGCCAGGCCGGCGCGGTGGCCCTGGTCCGCGGCCCCGGCATGGCCGTCGACCTCGGCCTGCCCGGCCTGCCCGAGCTGACCCTCGCCGACACCGACGGGGAGTCCGACGAGCCGTGCGGCGTCGCGGTCGACGAGCGCAACGCCTGCTACGTCATGTACACCTCTGGTTCCACCGGCCGGCCCAAGGGCGTGGTCGCCGAGCACCGGGGCGTGGTCAACCGGCTGCGCTGGGGGCAGCACGAGTACGGCATGACCTCCGACGAGCGGGTGCTCCAGAAGACCCCGTACGCCTTCGACGTGTCGGTCCACGAGCTGTTCTGGCCGCTGATGGTGGGCGCCCGGCTGGTCATCGCGAAGCCCGGCGGCCACCGCGACACCCGCTACCTCGTGGAGACCATCCAGCGTCGGGAGATCACCAGCGTCCACTTCATCCCCACCATGCTGGCCCTGTTCGTGGGCGAGCCGGGCGTGGCCGACTGCCACACCCTGCGCCGGATCCTGGCCAGCGGCGAGGCCCTCCCCACCGACCTGCAGAACCGGGTGCTGCGTACCCTGCCCGACGTCGAGCTGCACAACCTGTACGGCCCGACCGAGGCCAGCATCGAGGTGAGCGCCTGGGCCTGCCGGCCGGAGTGGACCGGCGCCGGCGTGCCGATCGGCGCGGCGGTGGACAACACCCAGCTGCACATCCTCGACCCCGAGCTGCGCCCGGTCCCCGGCGACGGGCCGGGGGAGCTGTACCTGGCCGGCGTCCAGCTGGCCCGGGGCTACCTCGGGCAGCCCGGCCTCACCGCCGAGCGCTTCCTGCCCGACCCGTACGGCGAGCCGGGCGGGCGGATGTACCGCAGCGGCGACCTGGCCGGCTGGCACCGCCCCGGCGTGGTCGACTACCTCGGCCGCGTCGACGAGCAGCTCAAGCTCGCCGGCAACCGGGTGGAGCTGGGCGAGATCCAGGCCGTGCTCAACGACCAGCCCGGCGTCCGTGCCTCCGTCGTGGTGGCCACCGGGGAGGCGGCCGAGAAGCGGCTCGTCGCGTACGTGGTCGGCGACGGGCTGGACCTGTCCGCGCTGCGGGACGGGCTGGCCGGGCGGCTGCCCGGCTACATGGTGCCGTCGATCTTCGTGCCGCTGGCCGAGCTGCCGCTGACCCCGAGCGGGAAGCTGGACCGCAAGGCCCTGCCCGCCCCCGACCGGCCCGACCTGGCCGTGCCGTACCGGGCGCCGGAGAACCCGGTGCAGGAACGGCTGGCCAAGGTGTGGGCGTCCGTCTTCGGGGTGGCCCGGGTCGGCGTGGACGACACCTTCTTCGCCCTCGGCGGGCACTCCCTGCTGGCCGTGCGGCTGATCGCCCGGCTGCGCGAGGAACTCGGGGTCGAGGTCTCCGTCCGCGACCTGTTCGAGGGGCTGACCGTGGCCCGGCTCGCCGAGACGGTCGCCGCCGCGCCCGCCGGGGACACCGCCCCGGCGCTGGTGGCCGGCGGCGACGACGCGCCCGCCGTGGCCTCGTTCGGGCAGGAGCGGCTGCTCTTCCTCCAGCGCGTCCACCCGGACAGCCCCAGCTACGTCATCCCGGTCGCCTGGCGGGTCGACGGCCACCTCGACGAGGCGACGCTGCGGCGGGCCCTGCACCGGCTCGCCGCCCGGCACGACGCGCTGCGGACCCGGTTCGTCGACGACGCCCCGGTGGTCGACCCGGAGCCGGCGGTCGAGCTGGCCCGGCTGGACGCCGACGCGTGGAGCGACGAGCTGGCCGCCGCGCAGATCCGCCGCCCGTTCGACCTGGCCGCCGGGCCGCTGTGGCGGGCCGCGCTGGTCCGCCTGCCCGGGCACGACGTGCTGCTGCTGGTGCTGCACCACGTGGTCGCCGACGGCTGGTCGCTCGGCGTCATCGCCCGTGAGCTGGGCGAGCTGTACGCCGGCGCCACCCCGCCCGCGCCGCCGGTGCGCTACGTCGACTTCGCCCGCTGGCAGCGCGCCGACCTCACCCCGGCCCGGCTCGCCACCGAGCTGGACTGGTGGCGGCACACCCTCGCCGACGTGCCGGCGCTGGAGCTGCCCACCGACCGGCCCCGGCCGGCGGTGCTCGGTGCGGACGGCGCCACCCACCGCTTCGCGCTGCCCCAGGACGCGCTGCGCCGGCTGGCCGCGCTCGCCCAGGAGCAGCGGACCACCCTGCACACCGTGCTGCTGACCGCGTTCCAGGTGCTGCTCGGGCGGTGGAGCGGGCAGACCGACTTCGCGGTCGGCACGCCGGTCGCCGGCCGCTCCCGCGCCGAGGTGGAGAACGTCGTCGGCTTCTTCGTCAACACCCTCGCTGTCCGGGCCGACCTGGCCGGCGACCCCACGCTGACCGAGCTGCTCGGCCGGGTCCGCGAGGCCACCCTCGGCGCGTACGAGCACCAGGACGTGCCGTTCGAGCAGGTGGTGGCGGAGCTGCGCCCGGAGCGGGACCTCAGCCGCACCCCCGTCTACCAGACCATGTTCGCGCTGCGGGACACCGCGGTCACCGCGCTGCGGCTGCCCGGACTGACCGCGACCGAGCTGCCGCTGGGCTGGCGGACCGCCAAGTTCGACCTCACCCTCTTCGTCGACGAGGCGCCCGACGGCACCCTCACCGGCCTGTTCGAGTACGCCACCGACCTGTTCGCCGCGCCCACCGTGGCGCGCCTGGCCGCCGCGTACGCCCGGCTGCTCACCGCCCTGGCCGGCGACACCGGCGGGCGGCTCGGTGACTGGGACGTCCTCGACCCCGCCGAGTGGGCCGCCCTGCGCGCCGCGGGCACCGCGCCGCGGCCGGCGATCCCGGCCCGCGCGCTGCACCACCTCGTGGCCGACCGGGTCGCCGCAGACCCGGAGCGCCCGGCCGTCGTGGACGGCGAGACCGTCTGGACGTACGCCGAGCTGGACCGGGGGGCGAACCGGCTGGCCCACCACCTGGCCGCCCTCGGCGTGGGCCCGGAGACCGTGGTGGCGGTCAGCCTGCCCCGCTCCGCGGACCTGGTCCGCGCCCAGCTCGCGGTGCTCAAGACGGGCGGGGCCTACCTGCCGCTGGACGCCGACCAGCCGGCCGAGCGCAGCCAGCACATGATCGGCGACACCGGCGCCACCGTGCTGATCACCGCGGCCGGGCACCACGACGGCGCCGGGCTGGGCTGCCGGGTGGTCGACCTGGTCCGGGACGCCGCCGACCTGGACCGGCGCCCCGACACCGACCCGCGCGTCCCGGTCGACCCGGAGCAGCTCGGCTACGTGGTCTACACCTCCGGGTCCACCGGCCGCCCCAAGGGCATCGGCATCACCCACCGCGGCCTGGTCCGCACCGTGCACGACGGCGACTACCTCACCCTCGGCCCGGACGACCGGGTCGCGTTCGCCGCCAACCCGGTGTTCGACGCCGCCACCTTCGAGGTGTGGGCCACCCTGGTCGCCGGCGCGACCCTGGTGGTCACCCCGCCCGACGTGGCGCTCTCGCCGGCCGCCCTCGCCGCCCACCTGAACCGGCACCGGGTCACCACGCTCTTCCTCACCACCGCCCTGTTCCACCAGGTCGCCCGGGAGCGCCCGGACGTCCTGAGCGGGCTGCGGCACGTGCTCTTCGGCGGGGAGGCCGCGGACCCGGTCGCGGTGGACGGCCTGCTCGCCCACGGCGGCCCCGAGCGGCTGCTGCACATGTACGGCCCGGCCGAGTCCACCACCTTCGGCACCTGGCACCCGGTCACCGCGGCGACCGGCGGGGCGGGCGCCGTCCCGATCGGCCGCCCCATGAACAACACCACCGCGTACGTGGTGGACCGGGAGCTGCGGCCCCTCCCCGTCGGCGTGGTCGGCGAGCTGCTGCTCGGCGGCGCCGGCCTGGCCCGCGGGTACGTGGGCGCGCCCGGCCGCACCGCCGAGCGGTTCCTGCCCGACCCGTTCGGCCCGCCCGGCGGCCGGGTCTACCGCACCGGCGACCTGGTGCGCTGGACCGCCGACGGGGTCCTGGAGTTCGTCGGCCGCGCCGACGGGCAGGTCAAGGTGCGCGGGTTCCGGGTCGAGCCCGGCGAGATCGAGACCGCCGTCCGCCGCCACCCGGCGGTCCGGGACGCCGTGGTGCTCGCCCGCCCCGACCGCAGCGGCGCGCTGGGCCTCGTCGCGTACGTGGCCGCCGACCCGGCGGAGCTGGGCGACCTGCGGGCGTACCTGGCCGGGTCGCTGCCCGCCTACCTGGTGCCGGCCGCGGTGGTGGTGCTCGACGAGCTGCCGCTGACCCACAACGGCAAGGTCGACCGGGCCGCCCTGCCCGAGCCGACCTACGCCGCCGGCGCCGGCCGGCGGGAACCCACCACCGAGCTGGAACGGCAGCTCGCCGCCATCTTCAGCGAGGTGCTCGGCGTTGCCGACCCCGGTCTGGACGACGACTTCTTCGCCCTCGGCGGGCACTCCCTGCTGGCCATCAAGGTGGTCGGCGCGGTGGCCGCCCGGACCGGCCGGGAGATCACCTTCCGGGACCTGTTCACCACCCGCACCGTCGCGGGGCTGGCCCGGCTGCTCGCCGGCGCCGGCGAGGTCGCCGCCCCGATCACCCGGGGCACGGCGACCACCGGGCTGCCCGTCTCCTTCGGCCAGGAGCGGCTGGTCTTCCTCGACCGGCTGGAGGGCGCCGGTGCGGCGTACACGATCCCCCTCGCCTGGCGGCTCACCGGGCCGCTGGACGCCGACCGGCTGGCCGGCGCGCTGGACGCGCTCGTCGACCGGCACGAGGCCCTGCGCACCCGGTTCACCCTGGTCGACGGCGTGGTCCGGCAGGACATCGCGCCCGGCTGGGCCGGCCTGGAACGGCGGGACGCGGCCACGCCGGCCGAGGCGGAGGCCGAGCTGGCGCGGGAGTCGTGCCGCCCGTTCGACCTGACCACCGGGCCGCTGTTCCGGGCCGTGCTGTGGCGGGCCGGCGACGCGCACCTGCTGCTGCTCGCCCTGCACCACACCGTCGCCGACGGCTGGTCGGCCGCCGTGCTGGTCCGCGAGCTGGAAGCCGGCTACGACGGCGCCGACCCGGCCCGCCCGCCGGTGCGGTACGCCGACTTCGCGGCCTGGCAGCGGACCCGGCTCGCCGGTGACCGGCTGGCCGCCGAGCTGGACCACTGGCGGCGACGGCTCGCCGACCTGCCCACCCTGGAGCTGCCCACCGACCGGCCCCGCCCGGCGGTGCGCACCGGCGCCGGGGCGAGCGTCGGGTTCACCGTCGAGCCGGACCTCGTCGCCGCGCTGGAACGGCTCAGCCGGGCGCACGGCGCGACGCTGTTCATGACGCTGCTCGCCGCCTACCAGGTGCTGCTGGGCCGGTGGAGCGGGCAGGCCGACTTCGCCGTCGGCACCCCGGTCGCCGGCCGGGGCCGCCCCGAGGTGCGCGACGTCGTCGGGTTCTTCCTCAACACCCTGGTGCTGCGGGCCGACCTGACCGGCGCGCCCACCTTCGCCGAGCTGCTCGACCGGGTCCGCGACGACGCGCTCGGCGCGTACGAGCACCAGGAGCTGCCCTTCGGCCGGCTGGTCGAGGAACTGCGCCCCGAGCGGGACCTCAGCCGCTCGCCGCTGTTCCAGGCGCTGTTCAGCTACAACGACTGGACGCTGGACACCCTGCGGCTCGGGCCGGTGGCCGGCGCCGCGCTGCCCGTGGACCGGGGCGCGGCCAAGCTCGACCTGACCCTGGAGCTGGTGCACGGCCCCGACGGGCTGGCCGGCGCGCTCGACTACACCACCGACATCTTCGACGCCGGCACCATGGCGCGGATGGCGGAGGCGTACACCCGGCTGCTGCGGGCGGTCGCCGCCGACCCGGCGGCCCGGATCACCGACCTGCCCCTCGCCGAGGCCGCCCCGGCCCCGGCGGCCACCGCGCCGGCCGCGCCGTTCCGCTCGCTGCTCGACCGGATCGCCGACCGGGTGCGGGCCACCCCGGACGCCACCGCACTGACCGGCCCCGGCGGTGAGCTGACCTACGCGGAGCTGGACCGGCGCGCCAACCGGCTCGCCCACCACCTGCTCGCCCAGGGTGTCGGGCCGGAGGACCGCGTCGGGCTGCGGCTGCCCCGCGGCGTCGACACCGTGGTCGCGGTGCTCGGCGTGTGGAAGGCCGGGGCGGCGTTCGTCGGGCTCGACCCGGACCTGCCGCCGGCCCGCCTGGCCCACCTGGCCGAGGACTCCGGGGTGCGGCTGGTGCTCGACCCGGCGGCGCTCGCCGACCCGGCGCTGGCCGCCCGGCCGGCCACCCCGCCGGCCGTCGCCACCCGCCCCGACCAGCTCGCCTACCTGGTCCACACCTCCGGCTCCACCGGCCTGCCCAAGGGCGTGCTCGTCGAGCACGGCAGCGTGACCGCCTACCTCGACACCATCCTGGCCCACTACCGGCTGGACGCCGACGACGTCGTCCTCCAGCGCGCCTCGCCGAGCTTCGACGCGTTCCTGCGCGACTGCGTCGGCCCGCTCACCGTCGGCGCGACAGTGCTGATGGCCGGGCAGTCCGACCTGTCCACACTGCGCGCCGACCTGCCCGGCCGGCCCGCGCCGACCGCGCTGCTGAGCATCGTCCCGTCGCTGCTGCACCAGCTCCTCGACGCCGGTGACGTGAGCGCCGCGACGCTGCCCGCGCTGCGGCTGCTGGTGCTCAGCGGCGAGCCGTGCACCCCGGCGCTGCTGGCCAAGGTGCACGCCGCGCTGCCCGGGCTGCCCCGCGTGGTCAACCAGTACGGCCCGACCGAGGCCACGATCACCACCACGGTGGCCGACCTCGACCCGGCGGCGGCGTACGAGACCGTCACCATCGGCGCCCCGATGCCGGGGACCACCGTGCAGGTGCTCGACCCGGCGCTGCGGCCGGTGCCGGTGGGCGTCTTCGGCGAGGTGCACATCGGCGGCGCCGGGGTCACGCGGGGCTACCGGAACCGGCCCGGCCTCACCGCCGCGGCGTACCTGCCCGACCCGGCCGGGCCGCCCGGGGCGCGGATGTACCGCACCGGCGACGCGGCCCGCTGGCTGGCCGACGGGACGCTGGAGTTCCGGGGCCGGCTGGACCGGCAGGTGAAGGTCCGCGGCGTCCGGGTCGAACCGGCCGAGGTGGAGGCCACCCTGGCCGCCCACCCGCAGGTCGGCGGGGCGGCCGTGGTGGCCCGCCCCGACGGGCCGAACGGCTGGCGGCTCGCCGGCTACGCCCAGCGGGCGCCGGGCGGCGCGGTCACCGAGGCGGACCTGCGCCGGCACCTGGAGGCCACCCTGCCGTACGCGATGATCCCGGCCGAGCTGCTCGTCCTGGACGCCCTGCCGCTGCTCGGCAACGGCAAGGTCGACCGGGCGGCGCTGCCGGAGATCCGGGCCGAGGCCACCGGCGCCGCCCGGGTCGCCCCGCGCACCGACACCGAGCGGCTGATCGCCGAGGTCTGGGCCGAGCTGCTGGACCGCACCGACATCGGCGTCGAGGACGACTTCTTCGCCCTCGGCGGCCACTCCCTGACCGCGCTGCGGGTCATCTCCCGGCTGCGGGACCGGCTGGCCGCCCCGCTCACTCTGCGCACCTTCTTCGAGGCCCGCACCATCGCCCGGCTCGCCCGGAAACTGGAGGAAACCCGATGACCGCCCTCACCCCCGCCCAGCAGGAGCTGCTCCGCCAGCGGCTCGCCGGACGCGCCGCGCCGCGTACCGCACCGGACGGGATCACCCGGGGCGGCGGCACCACCGACCTGCCGGTCTCCTTCGGGCAGGAGCGACTGGTCTTCCTCGACCGGCTCGACGGCGCCGGCGCGGCGTACACCATCCCGGTGGCCTGGCGGCTCACCGGGCCGCTGGACCGCGACCGCCTCGACGCGGCGTTCGCCGCCCTGGTCGACCGGCACGACGCGCTGCGCACCCGGTTCAGCGTGGTCGACGGGGTGGTCCGGCAGGAGATCGTGCCCGGCTGGGCCGGCGTCGACTGGCGCGACGCGGGCGGCGCCGCCGAGGTCGCCGAGGCGGCCCGGCGGATCGCCGGCGAGCCGTTCGACCTGGCCACCGGGCCGCTGTTCCGGGTCACCGGGTGGCGGCTCGGCCCGGCCGACCACGTGGTCCTGCTGACCATGCACCACATCGTGGCCGACGGCTGGTCGATGGGCGTGCTGGTCCGCGACCTGGAGGCGCTCTACGCCGGCGAGTCCCGCCCCGAGCCGCCGGTCCGGTACGCCGACTACGCGGCCTGGCAGCGCGACGCCGCCGGCGGCGCGCGGCTGGACCGGGACCTGGCCTACTGGCGGGACCGGCTGGCCGGCCTGCCGCCGCTGGAGCTGCCCACCGACACCGAGCGCCCGGCCCGCCGCTCCACCGCGGGCGCCACCTGCGAGTTCCGCCTGGAGCCGGCGCTCGTCGACGCGCTGGAGCGGCTGGCCAAGGGGCGCGGCGCCACCCTCTACATGGCCCTGCTGGCCGGCTTCGAGGCGGTGCTCGGCCGGCTCACCGGGCAGGTGGACTTCGGCGTCGGCACCCCGGTCGCCGGGCGGACCCGGCCCGAGGTGGAGCAGGTCGTCGGCTTCTTCGTGAACACCCTGGTGCTCCGGGCCGACCTCGGCGGGAACCCGTCCTTCGCCGACCTGCTCGACCGGGTCCGCACCGACGCCCTCGGCGCGTACGACCACCAGGAGGCGCCCTTCGAGCGGGTCGTCGACGAGGTCAGCCCGGACCGCAGCCTGGACCGGACGCCGCTGTTCCAGGCCATGTTCAGCCTCGACGACGACGCCGACGACCGCCCGGTCCGCCTCGGCGAGGTGACCGGCGCGCGGTTCGACCTCGACCTCGACGCGGTCAAGTTCGACCTGATCCTCCAGACCGCCCGCCGCCCCGACGGGCTGGCCGGCGCGTTCTTCCACCGCGCCGACCTGTGGCGGCCGGAGACGATGCGGCGCTGGGCCGCCCAGTACCGCCGGCTGCTGGAACAGGCCGTCGCCCACCCGGACACCCCGCTGGCCGACCTGGACCTGCTCCCCGACGACGAGCGGATCCGGCTCGCCGACTGGGCCGCCCCGCTGCGCGGCTACGACTCGGCCGACCTGCTGCACGAGCGGTTCGCCCGGCACGCCGCCGCCACCCCGGACGCCGTCGCCGTGGTGGCCGGCCCCGAGCGGGTGGACTACGCCACCCTCAACCGGCGGGCCAACCAGCTCGCCCACCGGCTGCGCGCGGCCGGGGTCGGGCCGGAGACGATGGTGGCGCTCTGCGTGAACCGCGACGTCGACCTGGCCGTCGGCATCCTCGGCATCCTCAAGGCCGGCGGGGCGTACGTGCCGCTGGACCCGGAGCATCCGCGCGACCGGCTCGCCTACGTGGTGGGCGACGCCGGGGTCCGGCTGGCCGTGGTGTCGCCCGGCCTCGCCGACCGGGCGCCGGTGGACCCCGCCGGCCTGGTCCGGCTGGACGACCCGCTGATCGCCGCCGCGCCGACCGGCGATCCGGAGCCGGTCGCCACCGCCGACAACCTCGCCTACGTCATCTACACCTCCGGTTCGACAGGCCGCCCGAAGGGCGTGTGCGTGCCGCACCGGCAGGTGGTCCGCCTCCTCGACTCCTGTGTGGACGCGCTCGACCTGGCGGCTGGCGGGGTGTGGAGCCTGTTCCACTCGTACGCCTTCGACTTCTCGGTCTGGGAGCTGTGGGGGGCGCTGACCCGCGGCGGCACGGTGGTCCTGGTCGACAAGGCCACCGCCCGCGACCCGCACCGGTTCGCGGCGCTGCTGGCGGCCGAGCGGGTCACCATGCTGAGCCAGACCCCCGGCGCGTTCCGCAACCTGCGCGCCGCCCTCGGCGACCGGCCCCTCGCCGACCTCGGGGTGCGGCACGTGGTGCTCGGCGGGGAGAAGCTGGACCTGCCGGAGCTGGACGGCTGGCTCGACGGCCCGGGGGCCGGCGTGCGGCTGGTCAACATGTACGGCATCACCGAGACCACCGTCCATGTCACGCACCGCCTGGTGACCGCCGCCGACCTCGCCGGGGACGCCGTCTCGCCGATCGGCCGGGCGCTCGGCGACCTCACGGTCCACGTGCTCGACCGGCACCTGCGTCCCGTCCCGCTGGGCGCCACCGGCGAGATGTACGTGGGCGGCGCCGGCCTGGCCCGCGGCTACCTGGGCCGCCCCGGCCTCACCGCGGACCGGTTCGTCCCCGACCCGTTCTCCACCGACCCCGGCGCCCGCCTGTACCGCACCGGCGACCGGGCCCGGCACCTGCCCGGCGGGGAGCTGGAGTACCGGGGCCGCGCCGACGACCAGGTGAAGATCCGCGGCCACCGGATCGAGCTGGGCGAGGTGGAGGCCGCGCTGCTGCGGCACGACGCCGTCGGCCAGGCCGCCGTGGTGGCCCGGGGCGAGCGCACCGGCGAGCACCGGCTGCACGCCTACCTGGTGGTCGACGGCGACCTGACCGGGGAGGAGCTGCGACGCTGGCTGCGCGACCGGCTGCCCGAGGCCATGGTGCCGGCCACCTTCACCGTGCTGCCGGCGCTGCCGCTGACCGCCAACGGCAAGGTCGACCGGAAGGCGCTGCCCGCGGCCGAGGGCGCCACGCTGGACGCCGCCCGGGAGCACGTGCCGCCGGCCACCCCGACCGAGCGGCTGCTCGCCGAGGTGTGGTGCGCGGCTCTCGGCGCCGAGCGGGTCGGCGTCACCGACCGGTTCTTCGACCTCGGCGGCGACTCGATCCTCGCGCTGCGGGTGGTCGGGCTCGCCGAACGGCGGGGTGTCACCGTCGCGCTGCGCGACGTCTTCGCCCACCAGGCGCTCGGCGAGCTGGCCCGGGCGGTCGACGCCGCCGCCGACCGCCGGGGCGCCGCCCCGGCCGGGGACGCACCCGTGGAGCGGTTCGCCATGGTCGCCCCGGCCGACCGGGAGCGGCTGCCCGCCGGGCTGGAGGACGCGTACCCGCTGACCCGGATGCAGCAGGGCATGCTCTACGAGCTGCTCGCCGACGCGGGCAAGGGCGCGTACCACAACGTGACCAGCTTCCGGGTGCAGGAGCCGGGCGGCTTCGACGCCGCCGCCATGCAGGCCGCCGCCGACGCGGTGGTGGCCCGCTACGAGATCCTGCGCACCGGCTTCGACTGGAGCGCGTACGAGGAGCCGCTGCAACTGGTGCACCCGACCGCCGAGCTGCCCGTCGGCGTGGACGACCTGCGGGGCCTCGACGAGGCCGCCCAGGCCGAGCGGGTCCGCGAGCACCTGCACGCCGAGGCGGTGCGGTGGTTCGAGCTGGCCGTGCCGCCGCTGATCCGGCTGCACGTGCACGTGCTCAACGACGCCGAGTACCGGCTCACCATCACCGACTGCCACGCCGTGCTGGACGGCTGGAGCCTCACGTCCCTCATCGCCGAGCTGGTCGACCGGCACCGCCGCGCGGTCACCGGCGCGGGGGAGGAGCCGGCCGGCGCTCCGGTGCCCCGCTTCGCCGAGTACGTCGCGCTGGAGCGCGCCGCCGTCGCCGACCCGGCCGCCCGGGCCTTCTGGGACGGCATGGTGGAGCAGTTCCCGCCGGTGCGGGTGCCGCGCTCGGTCGGCGCGGAGCCCACCGACAAGTCGACGTGCGAGGTGCTGCGCACCTACCAGCACCTCCAGGCCGGTCTCGACGCCCTCGCCGCCCGGGCCGGGGTGCCCCGCAAGACGGTGCTGTTCACCGCCTATTACCACCTCATGGGACAGCTCGCGGACGGCGAGGCGTACTCCACCGGGTTCGCGACCAACGGCCGCCCGGAGCGGGCCGGCGCGGACGGCATGCGGGGGCTGTTCCTCAACGTGGTGCCGTTCGGGGTGCGCTCCGCCGCGACGAGCTGGCTGGGCCTGCTGCGGGACGTCTTCGCCGCCGAGCGGGAGCTGATCCCGCACCGGCGCTTCCCGCTCGCCGAGCTCCAGCGCGGCCGGTGGGCCGGCGAGGTGCTCGTCGACACCGCCTTCAACTACGTGCACTTCCACGCCCTGGACAGCGAGCACAAGCAGGAGATCGAGGAGATCGCCCGGACCAACTTCGGGCTGATGGTCACCACCGGCCCGCAGGGGGTCTCCTTCGAGGCCGACGCCGGCCGGATGTCCCCCGGGGAGGTCGAGCGGCTGGCCGACGCGTACTGCGCGCTGCTGGCCGAGATGGTCGCCCACCCGGAGGCCGCACCCGGCGTGCCCGTGGCGGCCGCCGCCCGCGCCGAGGCCGCCAGCCCGGCCCGGGACGACCGCAGCGTGGTGGCGATCCTGGCCGACCAGGTCGCCGCCCACCCGGACAAGGCCGCGCTGGCCACCGCCGACGGCCCGGTCAGCTACGCCGAGCTGGACGCCTTGTCCAACCGCGTCGCCCATCACCTGCGCCGGCGCGGCGCCGGCCCGGAGCGGATCGTCGGGCTCTGCGCCGAACGCTCCGCCGACCTGGTCGTCGGCCTGCTCGGCATCCTCAAGGCCGGTGCGGCGTACCTGCCGCTGGACCCGCGCGACCCGCGCCGCCGGCTCGACCTCCTCACCGCCGACACCGGCGCCGACCTGGTGCTGGTCCAGCCCGCCTGGCGGCACCTGGTGCCGGAGCGGGCCGCGGTCACCCTGGCCGCGGAGACCTTCGCCGCCGAGCCGGCCGACGCGCCCGGGCCGGCCCCGGACGCCGACAACCTGGCCTGCGTGCTCTACACCTCCGGCTCCACGGGCCGGCCGAAGGGCACGGCGCTCACCCACCGGGCGATCGTCGACTCGCTTGTCGGCCAGGACTTCGTCCACCTCGGCGCCGACGAGACCATCCTGCACCTGAGCAGCGTCAACTGGGACGCGGCGCTCTTCGAGATCTTCGGCCCGCTGCTGCACGGCGGCACCTGCGCGCTCTACCCGGCCGAGCCGATCACCCCGGCCGGCATCGCCGCGGCGATCCGCCGGCACGGCGTCACCACCACCTTCCTCACCACCACCCTGTTCAACCTGGCGGTCGAGGAGTGCCTGGAGGAACTGGGCGCGCTGCGCCAGGTCTTCTTCGGCGGGGAGGCGGCGTCCGCGCCGCACGTGCGGGACCTGACCGCCCGCTGGCCGCACCTGCGCGTCGTCAACGGGTACGGCCCGGTGGAGGCGACCCTCATCGTCACCGCCCAGCGGGTCCGCGACCTGCCCGCCGACGCGGTGAGCGTCCCCATCGGCCGCCCGCTGCACCGGGCCACGGTGCTCGTCCTCGACGAGGCGCTGCGCCCGGCGCCGGTCGGCGTGGCCGGGGAGATCTACCTCGGCGGCGACTCGCTGGCCCGCGGCTACCTCGGGCAGCCGGGCCTCACCGCGGACCGGTTCGTCCCCGACCCGGCCGGCGGCGGCCGGCGGCTCTACCGCACCGGCGACCGGGGGCGCTGGCGCGCCGACGGCACGCTCGACTTCGGCGGCCGGGTCGACCGCCAGGTCAAGATCCGGGGCCGGCGCATCGAGCTGGGCGAGATCGAGGCGGTCCTGGCCGCCCGACCCGACGTCGGGATGGCCGCCGTGGCCGCCCGCGTCGACCAGCCCGGCGACGCCCGCCTCGTGGCCTACCTGGTGCCGGTGGCCGGGGCGGCCCTGCCCGGCGCCGCCGAGCTGCGCCGCTGGCTGCGCGAGCGGCTGCCGACGTACCTGGTGCCGACCGCGTTCGTGCCCCTCGACGCGCTGCCGGTGACCGCCAACGGCAAGCTGGACCGGGCCGCCCTGCCGGCGCCGACCGGCCCGGCCGACACCGACCGCCCGTACGTCGAGCCGCGCACCGAGTCCGAGGCGACCCTCGCGAAGCTCTGGGCGGAGACCCTGCGGCTGGACCGGGTCGGGGTGCACGACGACTTCTTCGACCTCGGCGGCCACTCGCTGGCCATCGTGCGGCTCGCCGCCCGCGCCTGCGACCTGGGGCTGCCCGTCGGGGTCGCCGACATCCTGGAGCACCCCACGGTGGCCGCCCTGGCCGCCGCGGTCGACGCACGGGAACCCGTCCCGGCCGGCACCGCGGTACGCCGGGACGGCGGCGTGGTGGTGACCCTGCGCGACGGCGACGCGGGGCAGCGTCCGCTGTGGTGCGTGCACCCGAGCGGCGGCAGCGTCGCCTGGTACCTGCCGCTGGCCCAGGCGCTGCCCGCCGGCCGGCCGGTGCTCGGCCTCCAGGCCCGGGGCATCGACGGCGGCGTGGACGCCGACACCATGACCGGCCTGGCCGAGGACTACCTGCGCGAGCTGCGGGCGCACCAGCCGCACGGCCCGTACGCGCTGCTCGGCTGGTCGATGGGGGGCAACATCGCCCAGGAGATGGCGATCCGCCTGACCGACGCCGGCGAGCGGGTGGACGTCCTGCTGCTGCTCGAACCGGCCGTGCCGGACGAGGCGGGGATGTTCGCCGTCACCGAGGCGCTGGACCTGCTCGACCGGGCCGTGGCGATGCGCGCGGCGATCCGGGAGCTGACCCCGGGCACCCCGGCGCGGCTCAGCCAGGAACGCGAGCTGGTGGCCACGCTCCGCGCGGCCGGCGTCAACGAGGCCGAGGCGGAACTGGGCGCCGACTGGCCGGTGGCGATGTGGACCGCGCTGCTGCGCGCCGCCGCCGGCTACCGGCCGGCGCCGTACCGGGGGCCGGCGCACCTGCTGGTCAGTGCCGAGGCGACCACCGCCGGTCCGGGCCGCCCCTCGGTCGTGGCCGGGGAGAGCTGGCCCACCTACGAGCGGCGCTGCCGGGAGCTGTTCCCGGGCGCGCTCACCGTCCACCACCTGCCCGGCACCCACCGGAGCATGGTCACCGACCCGGGCGTGGCGGCCGTGGCCGCCCTCGCCGCCGAGCTGCTGGAGCGTACGGCATGACCGCCGCCACCGTCACCGACCGTTACCTGCTGGACGACGACCTCGTCGCCGACCCGTACCCCTACCTGGCCGAGCTGCGGGCCGCCGCGCCGGTGCACTGGAGCGCGGTGCACCGGGCCTGGCTGGTCACCGGCTACGAGCCCGCGGCGGCCTGCTACACCGAGCCGGCGATCTCCGCCGACCGGATCAGCCCGATGCTGGCGCAGACCCCCCTGGAGCTGCTCAGCCCGGAGGCGGCCCGCGCCTTCAAGATCATGGCCGGCTGGATGGTCTTCGTGGACCCGCCGGAGCACCGCCGGCTGCGCGCCGTCTTCCGGGGCGCGTTCGGGGCCCGCCAGGTGCGCCGCAACCGGCCCATGGTGCAGGCCGCGGTGGCCCGGCTGGCCACCCGGGCCGGCGCCGGCAGCGAGGTCGTCGACCTGCTCACCGAGTTCGCCCGGCCGCTGCCGGCCACCGTCGCGGCCGCCTGGATGGGCGTGCCGGTCGAGGACACCGGGATGTTCCAGCGCTGGGCCATCCAGGTCGGCGACCTGGCGCTCGGCGCGGTGCAGACGCCGGAGGAGCACGAGCGCTCCCAGCGCGCCCTGCTGGACCTCTTCGACTACCTGCGCGGGCTGGTCCGCGCCCGCCGGGCCGCGCCCCGCGAGGACCTGATCAGCGCGGCCCTGGCCAACGGACTGGTCGGCGAGTCGGTGAGCGAGGACGAGTTCGTCGCCATGCTCACCCACGTGGCGTTCGCCGGCGGCGAGACCACCAGCAACCTGATCGCCGTCGGGGTGTGGAACCTGCTGCGCCACCCCGACCAGCTCGCCCTGCTGCGCGCCGAGCCGGACCTCGGCCCGGTCGCCGTCGAGGAGCTGCTGCGCTTCGACGGACCGTCCAAGATGTCCATCCGGCACGTCAGGGAGGACTTCGAGCTGGGCGGTCAGCGGCTGCGCGCCGGGCAGCGCCTCTACGTGGTGACCGCCGCCGCCAACCGCGACCCGGCCCGCTTCGACCGCCCCGACGAGCTGGACCTGCGCCGGCACCCCAACCCGCACCTGGGCTTCGGGCAGGGCGCGCACTTCTGCCTCGGCGCGCCGCTCGCCCGGCTGGTGGCCGGGTCGGCGCTGACCGACCTGCTGGCCGCGGCGCCCGGGCTGGCGCTCGCCGGCGGCGCGGTCCGCTGGCAGCCTTCACTGCTCAACCGCAGCCTCCAGGCCCTGCCGGTCCGGCTGTGATCCCCGGCGGGACGGCCGCCGGTCGTCCCGCCCCGCACACCTCCCGGTCGCCGACCGGGGCATCCGTCAACAGGAATCTGACGAGAAGGAGAACGGCGATGGCCGTCGACGACGATGACCGCACCTACCGCGTCGTGGTGAACCACGAGGAGCAGTACTCGATCTGGTTCGCCGAGCGCGAGCTGCCGGCGGGCTGGACCGCCACCGGCTTCGAGGGCTCCCGCGCGGACTGCCTGGCCCACATCGACGAGGTGTGGACCGACATGCGCCCGAAGAGCCTGCGCGAGCGGATGGCCGCCGCGCAGGGCTGACCCGCCGCGGGTCGGGGTGGTCCGGACCGGACCACCCCGACCGGGCCGCCGGCCGGCGGCCACCCCTGTTCCGATCCCGCTGACAACGAGGCGACGGTGATGAAGGTCTTTTCCCACGAACGTCTGGCGCGACTCGCCGGCGAGCGTGGCATGCCCGAGGAGTACCTGCACGACCTGCGGGTCGTCTCCTCGGTGCTGCCGTTCAAAGTCAACCAGTACGTCGTGGACGAGCTCATCGACTGGTCCGCCGTCCCGGACGACCCGATCTTCCGGCTCACGTTCCCGCACCGGGACATGCTGCCGCCGGACATCTACGAGCACCTGTCGGCGCTGCACCTCTCCGCCGCCGACCCGGGCGTGATCCGCAAGGCCGCCCGGGACGCCCACGCCCAGCTCAACCCCAACCCGGGCGCCCAGCTGGAGGCGAACGTGCCGACCCACCGGGGCCGGCGCCTGCTCGGCCTCCAGCACAAGTACGCCGAGACCGTGCTGGTCTTCCCGTCCCAGGGGCAGACCTGCCACTCGTACTGCGGCTACTGCTTCCGGTGGGCCCAGTTCGTCGGCAACGCCGAGATCCGCCAGGCCGCCACCGGGGTCGCGGACGTGGTCGCGTACCTGGCCGACAGCCCCACCGTCACCGACGTCCTGTTCACCGGCGGCGACCCGATGATCATGAGCGCGGCGGTGCTGGACCGCTGGGTGTCGCCGCTGCTGGACCCGGCGCTGGAGCACATCCGCACCGTCCGGTTCGGCACCAAGGCGCTGTCCTACTGGCCGGCCCGGTTCACCACCGACCACGACGCCGACGACGTGCTGCGCCTGTTCGAGCGGATCGTGGCCAGCGGCCGGCACGTCGCCGTGATGGCCCACTTCTCCCATCCCCGCGAGCTCGCCACCGAGCAGGCCCGGCGGGCCATCGCGCGGATCCGGGCCACCGGCGCGGTGATCCGCGCCCAGGCCCCGCTGATCGCCCACGTGAACGACCGGGCGCAGGACTGGGCCACCATGTGGCAGCAGCTGGTGGAGCTGGGTGTGGTGCCGTACTACATGTTCGTGGAGCGCGACACCGGCGCCCGCAGCTACTTCAGCGTGCCGCTCACCCGGGCCTGGCAGGTCTACACCGACGCCATCCGCTCGGTCTCCGGGCTGGCCCGCACCGCGCGGGGCCCCGTGATGTCCGCGGCCCCCGGTAAGGTCCTCGTCGACGGGGTGGTGCGGATCGGCGGCGCCGAGGTGTTCAGCCTGCGGCTGCTCCAGGCCCGCGACGCGGCCGACGTGGGGCGGCAGTTCTTCGCCCACCACGACCCGGCGGCCGAGTGGTTCGACGACCTGCGCCCCGCCTTCGGCTCCTGGTGGCCGGCATGAGCCGCGCCGCCGACCCGACCCTGACCGCACCCGACGAGGGGCAGGTGCCCACCGTGACCGAGACGACGGTGCCGGGGACGGCGGTGGGCGGCACCGACCGGCCGGCCAGCCTCTGGCGCAACCGCGACTTCAACCTGCTCTGGATCAGCCAGAGCCTGTCCGACCTGGGCACCGCCATGTCCAACCTGGCCATGCCGCTGCTGGTGCTCTGGCTGACCGGCTCCGCCGCCCAGGCCGGGCTGGTCGGCACGGCGGGCCTGCTCACCACGCTGGCCTGCCGGCTGCCCGCCGGCGTCGTGGCCGACCGCTTCCCCCGCCGCACGCTGCTGGTGGCCTGCGACGCGGTCCGGCTCGTCGGCTACCTGGCGCTGGCCGGCGCGGTGCTCGCCGGGGTGGCGAACCTGCCGATGATCCTCGCGGTGACAGTGGTCGGCGCCGCCGCCAACGCGGTGTTCGGCACCGCCGAGCACGCCGCGGTCCGCAACCTCGTGCCGGCCGCCCAGCTCTCCACCGCGGTGGCCCGCAACGAGGCCCGGTCCTACGGCACCCAGCTGGCCGGCCCGCCGCTCGGCGGCCTGCTCTACGGGCTGGGCCGCTCCCTGCCGTTCGTCGGCAACGCGGTCACCTACCTGCTCTCCCTGCTGGCCGTGCTGCTCATCCGCCGGCCCATGCAGCAGCCGCGGGCGGCGGAGGATGCGCCGCAGTCCGGCGGCGCGGCGGCGGCCGAGGGCGTCCGCTTCGTGCTCGGCAACCCGTTCCTGCGCGCGCTGCTGATCATCGCGGCGCCGCTGAACATGGCCTTCACCGGCATGATCTTCGCGATCATCGTCTCGTTGCAGCGGTCCGGCACGCCGTCCGTGCTGGTCGGCCTGGCCAGCACCATCTTCGGCCTGGGCGGGTTCCTCGGCGCGCTCGCCGCCCCCGCGGTGCAGCGCTGGCTGCGGCTGCCGACCCTGGTGATCGTGCTCTGCTGGGCCACCGCCGTGCTGATGGCGTGCAGCGCACTGGTGCCGACCAGCGTGCTGGCGGCCGTGCCGCTGGGCGCGGCGGTGTTCCTGGGCCCGACGGCCAACGCGGTCCTCTTCGGCTACCAGGCGGCGATCACGCCGGACCGGCTCCAGGGCCGGGTGGTCAGCGTCATCTTCCTGGCCGCGACCTCGGCCGCGGCGCTCGCGCCCGGCCTGGCCGGCCTGCTGCTGGCGCGGTTCCCCGCGGCGGTGACCATGCTGGTCTTCGCGGCCCTCGTGGGGGTCTCGGCGATCACCGCCACGCTGAGCACCGGGATCCGGTCGATGCGCGTCGAGTCGTGACCGGGCCGCTACAGCCGCACGTCGGGCCAGGGCACCCGGGTCAGGTGCCGGCGCAGCACCGCCCGGGCGAGTTTTTCGAGCAGCCAGGGCCCGCCGGCCTCGTGGCGCTCGTAGCCGAGCAGGCGGCCCCACCGGCCGGCCGTGACGACGAGCGCCGTGACCCGCTCGCGGCCGGCGTCGTCGCGGCGGGTCTCGATGTCGGCCACCCGGCCGATCAGCCGGCCGTCGTGGTCGTGGACCGGCCGGCCCAGGATGCCGCCGGCGCGCATCGGTGGCCCGTCAGCCGGCATCGCGGGCTCCCGGGATCCGCGCGATCAGGTGGTCGCGCAGCCAGGTCTCCAGCGGTGGATCCGGCAGCAGCTCGCGGCTGACCGACAGGTTGACCGCGCTGTTCAGCTCGGCCACCAGGTCGTAGGGGATCCGGATCGGCCCCCGGGCCGGGTCGGGGGCGAGCCGTCGTGCGGTGCCGGCCAGCCAGCGCCCGAAGCCGCCGCCGATCCGGTCCCCGAGCGCCTGCTGCCCGACCAGCAGCGCCGCCACGTACGGCGTGCCGTCCTCGCCGAGCGCCAGCTCGACGTCGTCGACCTTGCCGACGGGTTCGCCGTCGCGGTCGAGGATCTGCCGGTCGAGCAGGTCGAAGCCGATCAACACGTCAGCCACCTCCCATCCGGGTGACGATCATCAGGGGGATCGCGGCGACCGCCGCGGCGAGCACGATCACCAGGTAGAGCACGCCGAACGTGTTGGCCAGCCGCCCGTTCACCCGCCGGCCCAGGTAGCCCCGGTCGTTGGCGACCACCAGGATCGGCAGGTAGGTCAGCGGCAGCGCCACGGCGCTGAACACCAGCGTGTACTCGGTGAGCTGGATGGGGTCGATGGTGGTCATCAGCACCAGCACGCCGACCAGGATCGAGACCATCAGGACGGTGTGGAAGCGCGCGTCGTCCCGGGGACGACGCAGCTTGCCCCAGGCCCAGCCGAAGTACTGCGCGACCGTGTAGCCGCTGGACAGGGCCGTCTCCATGGCGGCGCCGAAGGTGGCCGCGAAGAAGCCGAGGATGGCCGCCGCCAGCCCCAGCTTGCCCAGCGCGACGGCGGCGGGCAGCGCCACCTGGGACAGCGAGTCGACACCGGTCTCGATCGGGTGGAAGACCGTGGCGGCGGTCGCCATCAGCGCGAACGCGAACAGGCCGCCGAGCGGGAAGCCGACGAAGACGTTGACCCGCGAGGTGAGCAGGTCCCGCGGGCTCCACCGCTCCTCCACCCCGCCGGAGGAGAAGAAGAACACCTCGTACGGGGTCATGGCGGAGGCGAACAGCGCGACCGCCATGAACCAGTAGGTGCCCCAGTCCTCGCCGGCCGGCGGCCCCGGCCGGCTGGCCTGCCGCCACAGCTCGCCGCCGTCCGGGTGGAGGCGGAAGAACGCGATGACGAACACCACCAGGACCAGGCCGGTGACGCCGAACAGGTTCTCCAGCGCCGAGAACTTCGCCCGCCACAGCGCGACCCACAACACCACGCCCACCACGGGCACCCAGAGCAGGTAGTCGACGCTGGTGGCCAGTTGCAGCGCCAGCCCCACGCCGCCCAGTTCGGCGCCGAGGGTCAGCACCGTGACCAGCAGCGACCCGGCCAGGTTGGCCAGCGCCACCCGCGGGCCGAGCCGTTCCCGGACCAGGTCGAAGACGGGCCGGCCGCTCACCGCGGTCACCCGGCCGCTCATCTCGGCGTACGCGCAGATGCCCACCACCCCCACGAGGAGCACCCAGGCGTGGGCCAGGCCGAAGCGGGCGCCCGCCTCGGCGTTGGCGACGATGTCGCCGATGTCCACGAAGCCGCCGATGGCGGTCAGGATCCCGAGGGCTACCGCCAGGACGCGCTTCACCGCTGCTCCTCGATCAGCTCCGCCAGCCGTCCGGAGATCTCGTCGAGGGCCTCGACGGCCGCCCGCAGCGCGGGATCGTCGGCGGCCCGGGCGGCGTCGGTCAGCTCCCGGGCGGTCGCCTGCACCAGCGGGGACAGGCGGTCCCGCAGCGCGGCCGAGGCGTCGTCGGGCGGCACCGCGCCGGCCAGTTTCCGTTGCGCGCCGGCGACCGCGCGGAGCCCGTCGTCGTAGGCCGTGGCGGCGTAGGCGTCGGTGACCCCGTCCCGGAGCTGTTGCCGGCCGACCAGGACCCCGGTGGCCGCCGCGTCGTGCGCCGAGGTGGCCACCTGCGTCACGGTGCGCAGGTAGTCGGCGGCGTCCGGGGGCCGCGAGACGTGGTACGCCACGGACGCCCAGAGCGCGAGCAGCGCCGCCGCCGAGAGGACCAGCCGGTGCACGAGCTTCACGCCTGGCTCTCTACCCGATCCGTTGCCCCGGTCAACCTCGCCTCGGCATGATCCGGCCGAATCGGGGGTAGAAGGACGTCTCTGCATCCCGACCGCAGGAAGGAGGGCGGTCATGACGTTCCCCAATGGAGCCGACGGTCATCGGAGGCCCGCCCCCGCGCCGTCCGGCGTCCCACCCACGTACGTGCGGTACCTGCGTGACCGGCTGCTGGAGGCCGAGGCCGGCCTCACCGCGATGAACGAGCGGTACGAGCGGACCAAGGCGGCCTTCGACCGCTGCTACGCGCGCCGGGGCATCACGCCGGACACCGACATCGTCGGGTACATCAACGCCAAGGCCATGAACCCGGAGCTGAAGTTCTGGTACGCGAAGGTGGAGCACTTCCAGCGTGAGCTGGCCGCCTACGGCGCCGCGCTGACCGGCTTGGCGGCGGCCGACCGGATGCTCGCCGTGGACGGCCCGCGGGTGCCCGCGGACCGGCAGCGGGCCCGTGCCGGCCGGTCGAACCTGAACCGGGTCGGCTGAACGCCGCGACCGATCGCGGCCGCGGCCCGAGCCGGTAGCCTGCGTCGATGACGCACGAGCGGGAGATCACCGAGCCGGTCGACCTGTGCCGACCGGACGGGCGGTTGAACCCGGCGGCGGTGGGCTGGAGCCGCCGGCCGCTGCACCGGGCGAACCTGCGCGGCTGGGGCCGGGCCAAGCGCTGGGAGTACTGGGGCGTGGTCACCCCGACGCACATCGTCGGCCTGGTCGCCTCGTCGCTGGACTACGCCGGCGTGCACAGCGTCTACCTGCTGGACCGCCGCACCGGTGTCGAGCGGACCACCGAGGCGGTGGTCCCGTTCGCCCGCGGCACCGTGCTGCCGCCGGTCAGCGGCGTCGGCGAGGTGCGGGCCCGCGGCGGCGGCCTGACCGTCCACGTCGACCAGCGCCCCGACGGCAGCACCATCCGGGCCACCGCCCCCGGCATCGAGGTCGACCTGGTGGCGCCGCTGCCACCCGGGCACGAGTCGCTGGGCGTGGTGGTGCCGTGGAGCACCCGACGGTTCCAGTACACGCTCAAGGACGTCGGCCGGCCGGTGCGGGGCACGCTGCGGGTCGACGGCACGGCGTTCCCCGTGGACGCGGGGGAGTCCTTCGCGGTGCTCGACCACGGACGCGGCAAGTGGCCGTACTCGGCGCGCTGGAACTGGGCGGCCGGCAGCGGACCGGGGCGGGCCGTCCAGCTCGGTGGCGTGTGGACCGACGGCACCGGCTCGACCGAAAACGCGGTAGTCGTCGACGGGCGGCTGCACAAGATCGGCGCCGACCTCGCCTGGCGCTACGACCGGGCCGACTGGCTGCGGCCGTGGCGGATCACCGGCGACCGGGTGGACGTGACGTTCCACCCGTTCCACGAGCGGGTGGCGCGCACCAACCTGGGCGTGCTGGCCGGGGAGACCCACCAGTGCTTCGGGCACTTCTCCGGTTGGGCCGCCACCGACGACGGCGAGCGGGTGGACCTCGACGGGCTGGTCGGCTGGGCGGAGGAGGCCCGCAACCGCTGGTGACGGCGGATCCCCGCCGCACCGGGCCGGCGCGGCGGGGATCGCCTGTCGACGGGTCAGGCCGGCAGCCGCCAGACCTGGTTGGCGCCACCGAAGCAGTCCCAGATCTGGAGCCGGGTGCCGTTGGCGGAGCTGTTGTCGGTAGCGTCGAGGCACTTGTTCGACTGCGGGTTGCGCAGGGTGCCGTTGGACTGGGCCTGCCAGACCTGGGCGCCGGTGCCGTTGCAGTCCCAGAGCTGCACCTTCGCCCCGTTGGCGGTGGAGCCGCTGGTCACGTCGGCGCACTTGCCCAGCGCCCGCAGCGTGCCGTCGCCGCCCACCGTCCAGCTCTGCGCGGCGGTGCCGTTGCAGGTGTAGAGCTGGATCGCCGTGCCGTTGGCGGTGCCGGCCGCGGCCACGTCGACGCACTTGCCGCCGATGCCGGTGATCGGGCCGGTACGCCCGCTCGGCGGCGGGGTGCCGCCGCCCATGACGGTGTCGTAGATGGCGGTGACCAGCGAGGTCGCGCCGGTGGTGTCCTGGGACAGCTCCCAGTTCATCATCCCGCCGGCGTTGGCCAGCGCCCACTGCGTCTTGCGCTTCACGGTCGGTACGCCGTTGTAGCACTGCTGCGTGCCACTCACCGTGGTGCAGTCGCGGTTGGCGTTGGCCGGGTCCATGCCGACCAGCGCGGCGTAGGTGTAGTAGCCGGGCCGGCTGTAGAAGGGCACGCCCAGCACGGCCTTGGCGGCGGGCAGGCCGCGCGACTTCCACAGGTTGACGCTGTTGACCGACCAGTCGTAGTTGGCGTGCGGGCTGCCGCCGTCGTACGCCATGATGTTCAGCCAGTCGACGGAGCCGAAGACCGCCGTCGGCACGCCGTCGACGTAGTAGCCCTCGGAGACCACGGCGGCGGTGAGCAGCTTGCCGCGGCTGTGGAGCGCGCTGCCGAGCTGCTGCATGAGCAGGGTGTAGTTGTTGGCCGAGGCGCCGGGGTCGGGATATTCCCAGTCGATGTCGACGCCGTCGAGGTTGTACTGGTTGACGAAGTTGACCACGTTGGTGACGAACGCGCCGCGGGCGCCGGAGTTCGCGGCGAGCGCCTCGAACGCGGAGTCGTCGCCGTCGTTCCAGCCGCCGATGGCGATGGACACCTTGACGTTGTTGGCGTGCCCGCGCGAGACGAGCGAGGAGAGCTTGCTGGGGTTCTCCACCGGGCGGAGGCTGCCGTCGTTGTTGGGCAGCGCGAACGCGTAGTTGATGTGGGTGAGCTTGCCGTACTGGATGGTGTCGACGCTGCCGCTCCAGGACGGCAGGTAGCCGACGCTCTTGAAGTTGTTCGGCAGGACGACGGCCTCGGCGGCGGCCGGGGTCAGGGCGAGCGTGGCGGTGGCGGTGGCCAGGGCGAGCAGGCCGGCGGCCACGGGGGATCGGCGGCGGGGGCGCGGTGCGGACATCGAGGGGCCTTCCCGTTGACGGTCGGGGTGCCGGACTGCCCGGCCGGTGCCGGTGAGGTCGGCGGCCGGCCGGGCGTGCGGGTGGTGCGGGGGACGGTCTTCCTCGAGGTAGGCCAAATATTAAAGAGCATTAACTAAGCCGTCAACGATGTGTTTCGATGAGTTATCCGGAGTGGACCGACAGTTGCGCGAGCTGGCCCGCCGGCCAGCCGGTGTTGCCGGTGAAGCGGACCTGCACGTACCGGGCCGGGGTGGCGGGGAAGGCCAGCGACACCTGGTTGCCGGTCGCCGGGTCGAACAACCGGCCGGCGGAGGCGACCAGGGTGCTCCAGCTCCCGCCGTCGGTGCTCCCCAGCACCGAGAGGGTCTGGGTGCGCGCCTGCCAGGCCGCGGACGGGGGCAGCCGCAGCACGACCCGCCCGACCGGGGTGGCCGCGCCCAGGTCGACCTGGACCCACTGCGGGAAGGCGTTGTTGGCGCTCTCCCAGTAGGTGTCGGGGTTGCCGTCCACCACGTTTCCGCTGCCGTAGCTCTGGGTGTGGCTGCTCTCGGTCGTCGGCCGGCCCCGGGCCAGATCGGTAGGCGCCGCCGGATCGGTGGTCACGGTGACCGAGTTCGACGGCGCCGAGACCGCGCCCGTGGTGTCCCGGGCCACGACCGTGAAGGTGTACGTGGTGGCGGCGCTCAGCCCCGTGACGGTGGCCGAGGTGCCGCTGACCGAGGCGACCGTGGCGCCGCCCTGGCGTACCTGGTAGTCGGCCACCCCGTCGGCGTCGGTGGCCGCGGTCCAGGCCAGCGACACGCTCGTGGCGGTCCGCCCGGTCACCGTGAGGCCGCCCGGGGCGGTCGGCGGGGTGGACGTGCCGGTGGCCGCGTACACCTCGACCTGGGCGAGCTGGGCCGCGGGCCAGGCGGTGTTGCCCGTGACGGTGACCCGGACGTGCCGGGCCGTGGTGGTCGGCACGGGCACGGTGGCGGTGTTGCCGGACGCCGGGTCGAACCGGACGCCGGCCGGCCCGGCCAGGGTGGTGAAGGTGGCGCCGTCGGTGCTGCCCTGCACCGACAGCGTCTGGGTCCGCGCCTCCCAGCCGGACGGCAGGGCGAGGACCAGGCGGGTCACCGGGTGGCTGGCGCCGAGGTCCACCTGCCACCACTGCGGGAAGGCGTTGTTGCCGGACTCCCAGTAGCTGCCCCGGTCGGCGTCGACGGCGTTGCCGGCGACGAACGGCCCGTTCTGGCTGCTCGCCGACGCCGGCCGGCCGGCGGCGAGGTTCGTGGCCGGCGGCTGCCCGCCCCCGGTGACCGGCGGGGTCGGCCGCACCGCGGTCAGCGCCAGCTGGCCCTTGAGCATGCGGCCGCCGTCGGCGGTGATCCGCAGGTAGTAGTCCGCCGAGCAGGCGGTGCCGTCCTCGTCGAGCGCCCGGATGCCGGCGCCGGCCGGTGTGGTCGCCGCCGTCTCGCTGGTCTTGGCGATCTGGTTGCCCTCGTTGAACTCGTCGAACATCGAGACGTAGAGGCCCTGGGCGCCGAGCCGCACCATGTTGTAGAGGTGCCGCCAGTAGAAGTCGCCGTGCCGGCGGTGGCCGGCGGACAGGTCGCCGGGCATCACGCAGGGCTGGTAGTCGATGCCGTGGGCCACGCAGTCGGCGAGGTCCGGAACGTTGACGTTGGTGTGGAACCAGTCCAGCCCGTCGAGGGTGCCGGTGCGCCCGACCATCCACGGCGAGAGCATGTGGAAGGCGTGGTAGACGTCGGCGAAGCCGGGCCGGGAGTCGTTGATGCCCTGCCGCCAGTAGGTGGGCACCCCGCCGATGACGTAGCAGCCCTGCGCCCTGAGCCACTGCACGACGTCCAGGCAGGCGGCCGGGGTGAACGGGCGGCCGTCGTCGTTGAACCCGAACCCCCAGACGCAGACGACGGGCTTCCCGTTCTGCCGCGCGTACGCCGGTGAGGCGGTGTGCGCCGACATCCGGGTGGTCCAGTCCTCCTTGAGCTGCGACTGCATGGCCGTCCAGCCGGTGACGTCGTACATGACGTAGAACTTGCGGCCGAAGCGCTCAGCGGCGGAGCGGACCTTCGCCGCCATGGCGTCGCGGGTCGGCCCCTCGTCCCCGAACGGGTTGAACCGTTGCAGCGCGGCGGTGTCGCAGCCGTACTCCTGCATCCACCGGAAGTGGGTGTCGACGGTCTGCTGGTCGTAGGAGGAGAAGAGCGTGGCCGGCTGGCCGTTGCCCAGGTTCGGGTAGGCGGTGGGGTAGCCGCGGGCGTACTCCCGCATGTCCGGCCAGGACACGATCGTGGTGTTGGTGGGGGAGGGGGACTGGAACCGGTCCCGGCTCCAGTGCCACCAGCCGCCGATCGGCGCGCCGTCACCGGGGCAGCTGAACCAGCCCTGGTAGCCGACGGAGATCCTGCCGACCACGTCCCCGGGGGGACTTGCCGCGGCGGCGGCCCGGGTCAGGGTGGGGGCCAGGTCGGGGAGCGCGGCGAGGGCGGCCCCCGCCGCCACGGACCGGATCAGGGTACGGCGGGTGAGCGCCATGACGACCGCTCCTTCGGGGAAGGAAGAAATTGACGGTCATCATGGCAGTGCGCGACACTCGATCGCAATACTTAAACAAATCAATGAAAGGTCAGCGCAGCCGCACCGGTCCGGCGTCGATGCGGGTGCGGAACAGGGCGTACGGCTTGCGCCGCAGGTCCGTGCCGCCCTGGTACTTCGCCTGCCGGTGCAGCTGGTTGGCGGTGACGTAGAGGTAGCCGTCGGCGACGGACATCGTGTCGGGCCACAGCAGCCGCGGGTCGTGCAGCACCGTCTCGAACTCCCCGTCCGGCCGGCGGCGCAGCACCGCGTTGTGCTCGTACGAGGTCAGGTAGAACGCGCCGGTGTCGTCGGTCTCCAGGCCGTCGGAGCCGCCGCCCTTGTCGCCCTCGTCCACGACGGTGGCCGCGACCTGCTCCTCGCTCAGGGTCAGGTCGGCGAGGGCGTCGGTCGCCACGCTGTACCAGCGGCGGGAGGCGAGCGGGCAGTAGTGCAGCCGGGAGCCGTCGGCGGAGATGGCGATGCCGTCGGAGCCCATGGCGATCGGCTTCGGCGGGCCGTCGGCCGGGCGCTCCAGCAGCGGCCGTCCCTCCACCACGGGCCGGAAGGAGTCCAGCGGCTCGGCCTTCGTGGACGGGTGGTCGTGCAGCCGCCGCCACGACGCGCCGGAGGCCAGGTCCACCACGATGATGCCGTTCGACCCCGAGTCGGAGGAGTCGGTGACGTAGGCCAGGCCGGCGTCGCCGCGGCGCAGGTCGAAACGGACGTCGTTGAGGTACGTGGTGGGCAGGGCCACGTCGGTCGGAAAGGTGATCACCTGCGCGACGGTGTCGGTGTCCAGGTCGACGCGGACGAGCTTCGGCCCGCCCGGCCTGGTCGGCCGGAACATCGGGCTGCCCGTGTCCACCACCCAGAGGCGGTCGGCCGGGTCGACCACGATGCTCTGCACCGAGACGAAGGCGTTCGGGTCGTCGTCCCCGGACGGGCTGTTCCAGGCCTCGTCCGGGAACGGCGCCTCGCGGCCGTCGCGCAGCTCGACGACGGTGGCCGCCACCTCGTCGCCCCACTGCGGGAAGTTCACGAAGACCCGGCCGGTGTGCGACACGCTGACCCCGGTGGGCATCGCCCCGCTGAAGGTGTGCACGAGTTCGAGGTCGCCGACCGGCTCGTCGCCCATGGGCCCGTTCATCCGCCGCTCCTGACTGTGAGGCCCCGGTCCTTCCCGCCGCGGCGGGGCGCAAACGTCGCCGAAGGGGCGGCCCCGGACCGGGGCCGCCCCTTCGGCACGGGCTCAGGAGACCGAGGCGGGGAACCGCTCCCACACCCGGTGCGCGGACATGAGCTGCTGCACCGCGCCGAAGACCTCGCCGCCGGAGCCGCCGGTGACCACACCGGGCGAGCCGGCCACCCCGGCCTGCCGCAGCACGTCGGCGCCGGCGCCCCAGGCGCCGATCGCCTTGGCGTGCCGCCACGCCTCCTCGACCAGCAGCAGCACCCGGGGGTCGACGGTGGCGGAGTCGGCCGCGCCGGCCTTGGCGTCCCGGGCGGGCAGCGCGTCCGGCGCCGGCGCCGGGGCCCCGGCCAGCAGGATCGCGTCGAACTCCACCGACCGGCCGGTGGCGAAGGTGCGCTGCACGGGCAGGTCGCCCACCGTGCCGCCGTGCGCGGCGACCAGCAGCGGCACCATCCCGGCGGCGAACACCGCCCGCCGGACCTGTCCCACCCCGTCGAGGTCGCTGTCCGCGTCGACCACGATGCCAACCATCCGGCCGTCGCCCGGCCACTCCCGGCCGACCTGCGACAGCGCCGGGCTCGGCTGCGCGTCGGCAAGCGGCACTGTCGGCTTCGGCGCGGGCAGGCCCAGGCCGGTGGCGACCTGCTCGCACAGCACCGGGTCGATGTTGGCCAGGCACTGGAGCTGGCGCTCCTTGATCGCCTGGTGGTAGCACTTGCCCAGCTCGAACGTGTACGCCCGGATGATGTGTTCCTTCTCCACCGGCGACATGCTCAGCCAGAACAGCCGGACCTGGCTGAAGTGGTCGTCGAACGAGGCCGGCGCCGCCCGGACCTTCGGGGCCTCCGCCACCGTGACCGGCGTGTCGACGAACGCGTTCTCCCGGTCGCCGGCCGGGAAGGGGTTGCCGCCGTCGAGGGAGTTCGGCCGGTAGGGCGCCACGCCCGCGTGCACCGCCTGCTGGTGGAAGCCGTCCCGCAGCATGTCGTTGACCTCGGCGTGCGGCCGGTTGACCGGGATCTGGGTGAAGTTCGGCCCGCCGAGCCGGGTGAGCTGCGTGTCCAGGTACGAGAAGAGCCGACCCTGCAGCAGCGGGTCGTTGGTGACGTCGATGCCCGGTGGCAGGTGCCCGAGGTGGAAGGCGACCTGCTCGGTCTCGGCGAAGAAGTTCCGCGGCGTCCGGTTGAGGGTGAGCCGGCCGATCGGCTGCACCGGCGCCAGTTCCTCCGGCACGATCTTCGTGGGGTCGAGCAGGTCGATGCCCGCGAAAGTCTCCTCGGGGGTGTCCGGGAAGACCTGGATGCCCAGCTCCCACTCCGGGAAGGCGCCGGACTCGATCGCGTCGTAGAGGTCGCGGCGGTGGAAGTCCGGGTCGATGCCGCTGATCATCTGCGCCTCCTCCCAGGTCAGGGAGTGCACGCCCAGCTTCGGCTTCCAGTGGAACTTGACCAGCACCGTCGCCCCGGCCTCGTCGACCAGGCGGAAGGTGTGGACGCCGAACCCCTCCATGGTCCGGTAGGAGCGGGGGATGCCGCGGTCGGACATGTTCCAGATGGTGTGGTGCTGCGCCTCGGTGTGCAGGGAGACGAAGTCCCAGAAGGTGTCGTGGGCGCTCTGCGCCTGCGGGATCTCCCGGTCCGGGTGGGGCTTGCCGGCGTGGATGATGTCCGGGAACTTGATGGCGTCCTGGATGAAGAACACCGGCATGTTGTTGGCGACCAGGTCGAAGGTGCCCTCGTCGGTGTAGAACTTGGTGGCGAAGCCGCGGGTGTCGCGGACCGTGTCCGCCGACCCGCGCGAGCCGAGCACGGTGGAGAACCGCACGAAGACCGGCGTCTCCCGGCCCTTCTTCAGGAAGCCCGCCCGGGTGACCTCCTCCGCGGTGCCGTACGCGACGAAGACGCCGTGCGCGCCGGCGCCACGCGCGTGCACCACCCGCTCCGGGATGCGCTCGTGGTCGAAGTGGGTGATCTTCTCGCGCAGGTGGTGGTCCTGGAGCAGCACCGGGCCGCGCGGCCCGGCCTTGAGCGAGTGGTCGGTGTCGCGCAGCCGGGCCCCGTTGGCGGTGGTGAGGAAGGCGCCCTGCTGGCCCTTCGCGATCCTCGGCACGCCGGTCTCGGCGCCGGTCGGGGTGCGGGTGTCCGGGGCGCCCTGCTCCTCCTTCGGCGGCAGCGGGCCGTGCGGCGTCGTCGGCTCCTCGAGCGGCGGTGGGGCGCTGCCCGGCGCGCCGGGAACGTCCGGGGTCAGGATGTCGGTGACCTTCTCGGTGGCGGCCTCCACGACATCCTTCACGACCTTGGCGGGCTTGGAATCCATCAGGACCTGTCCTCCATGCGGCGAAACGACCAGGTCCTCAAGGCCCTACCCTGGGCCGGAGGGGGCAAACGCGGATCAGTCGGGCGGGACGACCGTCACCCGATCAGGGGTGCCGGGGCACGGCCACGGCCGTGACCACGAGGCCGTCGGCGACCAGCCAGCGGCCGTGCAGCACCGCCAGGGGCGGGCCGCCGTCCGCGCGGGTGGGGTCGACAAGCACCCGGGCCGTGAAGGTCCCCGCGGCCGGGTCGACGGAGAGTTCGGCGTCCTCGAAGCCGAGCCAGCGCCCGGTCAGCGGATACCACGCCTTGTAGACGGACTCCTTGGCGCTGAACAGCAGCCGGTCCCAGTGCACCCCCGGACGGTCGGCGCGCAGCCGGGCCAGCGACTCCGGCTCGCCGGCCGTCGTGACCACCTCGACGACGCCGTCCGGCAGGGGCTCGTGCGGCTCGGCGTCGATGCCGAGCCCCGCCAGCGCGGTGTCCCGGGCGACCGCCGCGGCCCGGTACCCGGCGCAGTGGGTGATGCTGCCGACCACGCCCGCCGGCCACAGCGGCTCCCGCTTCGGGCCGGGCCGGATCGGCGCCGGAGCGTACCCGAGGCGGGCCAGGGCCTCGCGGGCGCAGCGGCGGGCCGTGACGAACTCCCGGCGGCGCGCCTCCACGGCCCGGGCGAGCAGGTCCTCCTCGCCCGGGTACGGGGCCTCGCCGGGGATGTCGGAGAACGCCTCGACGGGCACCGCCGCCGGCGGGAGCAGGATCTCGATCACGCGGCGCCGCCGAGGATGCGCCGCATCGGCCGCGGCTCGCCGCCCCGCCGGCCCCACTCGCGCGGGTAGCCCAGCGACACCTCCTCGAAGCGCACCCCGTCGTAGTGGGTGGTGCGGGGGATGTGCAGGTGCCCGTAGACCGCGACGGCGGCGCGGTGCCGCAGGTGCCAGTCGGCCGTGCGGTCGGTGCCGCACCACTGGGCGAACTCGGGATACCAGAGCACGTCGGTGGGCTGGCGGACCAGCGGCCAGTGGTTGACCAGGACGGTCGGCAGCGCCGGGTCGACGGCGGCCAGCCGCCGCTCGGTCTCGGCGACCCGCTCCCAGCACCACGACTCCCGGTCCGGGTGCGGGTCGGGGTGCAGCAGCATCTCGTCGGTGCACACCACCCCCGCCGCGTACGCCGCCCGCAGCGACTCCTCCTTGGAGTTCGTGCCGGGTGCGCGGAACGAGTAGTCGTAGAGGAGGAACAGCGGCGCCACGGTGACCGGCCCGCCCTCGCCGTGCCACACCGGATAGTCGTCCTCCGGGGTGAGCACGCCCAGGTCACGGCACATGCCGACAAGCGCGTCGTAGCGGGCCCTGCCGCGCAGCGTCACCGGGTCGGTCGGATGGGTCCACAGCTCGTGGTTGCCGGGCACCCAGACCACCCGGGCGAACCGGTCGCGGAGCTGCCGCAACGTGCGCTCGACGTCCGCGAACACCTCGCCGACGTCGCCGGCCACGATCAGCCAGTCGTCACCGGACTCCGGCCGGAGGCCGTCCACGACCGTGCGGTTCTCGGCGTACGACACATGGAGGTCACTGACCGCGAACAGCGCACCCGTCACCCGGTCGATCTTGCCAGCGCCGCTCCCGGATGGACAGCGGGGACTTGTCCGGTGTCGGGGGTCCGACGCAGAATGGCCGGCATCGGTGTCGCGACCCCGGCGGCGTGCAGGGCCGCACGGGCTGAAACGTCGACTCTTCACGGAAGGGGCGACGGCATGCACCCGATGCTGCGTCGGCTCGACGACCTCGCCGCCCATCTCGCCACCCGGCCGGACACCGTGGCGCTGCTCGGCCTCGGCTCCGCGGGCGTCGACCCGGACCGGCTCGACGACCACTCCGACCTGGACTTCTTCCTCGTCGTCTCCGACGGCGCGGTGGCCCGCTACGTCGACTCGATCGACTGGCTGGCCGCGCCCTGCCCGGTGGCGTACAGCTTCGCCAACGAGCGCAACGGCCGCAAGGCGCGCTACGCCGACGGGATCTTCGTCGAGTACGCCGTCTTCACCGTGGCCGAGCTGGCCCGGCTGCCGTTCACCGGCGCCCGGGTGGTGTGGCAGCGCCCCGACGCGCCGGCCGGGCTGGCCGGAAGCGGTGCGTCCCCGCGCCCCGCCACGCCGTACGACACTGTCGAGTTCCACCTCAACGAGGCGCTCACCAACCTCTACGTCGGCCTGCACCGCGAGCTGCGCGGGGAACGGCTGACCGCGGCGCGGTTCATCCAGTCGTACGCGCTGGACCGGGTGCTCGCCCTCCTGCGGCTCAGCGAGCCGTCGGCGGCGCACCGGCGGGACCCGTTCGACCCGAGCCGCCGGGTCGAGCAGGCGTACCCGCCGGAGGTGCTGCCGCTGGCCGCCATGGTGCCCGGCTACCGGCACAACCGCGAGGCCGCCCGGGCCACGCTCGACTGGCTGGCGGCCCGGTTCCCGCTCGACCCGGCCATCGCCGGCCCGATCCGGGCGCTGCTCGCGACGTAGCCCGGCTCAGCCGAGCAGGTCGGCGAAGCGGTCGGTGGCCCGGAGCAGTTCGCGGGCGATGCCCGGCTCGGCGGCCGAGTGGCCGGCGTCGGGCACGATCCGCAGCTCGGCCTCGGGCCAGCGCCGGGCCAGGTCGTACGCGGACACCGGCGGGCAGCACAGGTCGTAGCGGCCGTTGATGATCACGGCGGGCAGGTGGCGGATGCGGTCCACCCCGTCGAGCAGTTGCGACTCGGCGAGGAAGCCGCCGTGCACGGCGTAGTGCGAGAGGATGCGGGCGATCGGCAGCGCCTGTTCCTCGCCGGTGAAGTGCGCGAGCAGCCCGGGGTCGGGGCGCAGGGAGGAGTTGACCGCCTCCCAGCGCCCCCAGGCGACCGCGCAGGCCCGCGCCTGCTCCTCGTCGGGCCCGTGCAGCCGCCGGTGGTACGCCGCCAGCACGTCGTCCCGCTCGGCGGCCGGGATCGGCGCCACGAAGCGCTCCCATTCGTCCGGCTGGAGGTGGCGCAGGCCGCCCTGGTAGAACCAGTCCCGCTCGCTGCGCCGCAGCAGCAGCACCCCGCGCAGGATCAGCCCGGTGACCCGGTCCGGGTGGGCCTGCGCGTACGCCAGGCCGAGCGTGACCCCCCACGATCCGCCGAACACCAGCCAGGAGTCGATCCCGAGCCGTTCCCGGATCGTCTCCAGGTCGGCCACGAGGTGCCCGGTGGTGTTGGCGCGCAGCTCACCGAACGGGGTGCTGCGCCCCGCGCCGCGCTGGTCGAACAGCACGGCGCGGTAGCGCCGCGGGTCGAAGAACCGCCGTGCCGCCGGCACCAGGCCGCCGCCGGGCCCGCCGTGCAGGAAGACCACGGGTACGCCGTCCGGCGTGCCCACCTCCTCCACGTGAAGCTGGTGGCCGTCGCCGACGGCGATCCGGTGGGTGGCGTACGGCTCGACGGGCGGGTACAGGGGAGGCTCGGTCATCCGGACCATCCTGCCCGCCCGCGCCGGGTCGGGCGGGGACGGTCAGCAGGCGATGCCGCTGCCGAGGTTGTCCAGGAGGGCGTCGGCGACCCAGCCGGACACACCGGTCGTGGTGTCCTTCAGGTAGGTCCAGGTGTAGGTGGTGTGCCCGTTCGCGCTGACCCGGTCGCCGTTCGTGTAGCAGTGGAAGTCGACGCTGTGGCTGAGCTGGCCGTAGCCGAGCGAGCCGCAGCTGGTGTGCGGGCCGGTGCGGATGTTGACGTTGCTGGCGTTGAAGAGCGTGCCGTACTTGGTGTCGATGTTGGAGTGCGCGTGGCTGCAGGTCGCGCTGGCCGGCCCCGCCACGCTCACCACCGCGACACCGGTGCAGCCGACCGTCAGTGTGACCGCCGCCGCGATCGAGGAAGCCTTCCGCATGTCGATCAACCCCCCGAACATGAGCCCCTACGTACAGTGATCCGAATATTTGCATCTTTCACGGAGCGGGGCAAGGGTGTCACCGGTCCAGCAGCGCGCGTAGCTCCTTCACCACCTCGGCCGGCGCCTCCTCGGCCATGAAGTGGCCGTACGACACCGGCACGTGCCGCAGGTCCGGCGCCCAGGCCCGCCAGCGCGCCGCCGCGTCGAAACCGAGCGCGGCGCCCCAGTCCTGCTGGAGCACGGTGACCGGCATCCGCAGCACCCGGCCCGCGGCCCGGTCCGCCTCGTCGTGCGCGAGGTCGACGCCCGCCGACGCCCGGTAGTCCGCCACGATCGAGGGCACCGCCGCCCGGCAGGCCCGCAGGTACACGGCCCGCACGTCGGCGGGGATCGCCTCCGGGTCGCCGGCCCACAGGTCGAGGAAGTGCCCGAAGAACTCGTCCGGGGCGGCACCGATCAGCCGCTCCGGCAGCCCCGGGGGCTGGGCCATCAGGTAGAGGTGGAAGCCGACCGCGGCCGTGACGCCGTGCATCACCTCCCAGGTGTCAAGGGTGGGCAGCACGTCCAGCGCGGCCAGGTGGGTGACCGTCTCCGGGTGGTCCAGGCCGGCCCGGATCGCCACCAGGGCGCCCCGGTCGTGCCCGGCCAGGGCGAACCGCTCGTGCCCGAGCGCCCGGGCCAGCGCCACCACGTCGGCGGCCATGGTCCGCTTCGCGTACGCGGTGCCGTCGGTGTCGGCGGGCTTGTCGCTGTCGCCGTAGCCCCGCAGGTCGGGGCAGATCACCGTGTGGTCGGCGGCGAGGTCGGCGGCGACGTGCCGCCACATCAGGTGGGTCTGCGGGAAGCCGTGCAGCAGCACGACCGGGCTGCCGCTCCCGCCCACCGCGGCGTGCAGGGCGACGCCGTCGGCGACTGTGACACGGTGCTGCGCGAATCCGTTGATCATGAGGGTTCCTCTCCGGGTGCTTTCAGGTACCCGTCGAGCCTGCCCGGGGCCGGTCAGTGGCCGGTCAGCATCCGATGAGTGCCCTGGCCGGGCCGCCGGTACGGGCGCACCGGGCTGCCTAGAGTGGGCGGGGTGACCAGCCCACCGCGCGTACCCGGAACGGCCTTCGGGGTGCTCGGGCCGCTCGTGGCGGCCGGCGAGCGCGGCCCGGTGGCGCTGAGGGGCGCCCGGCAGCGGGCGGTGCTGGCCCGCCTGCTGGTCGCCGGGGGCCGGGTGGTCCCGGTCGACCGGCTCGTCGACGACCTGTGGGCGGAGCCGCCCGAGGGCGCTGTCGGCGCGGTCCGGACCTTCGTGGCCGACCTGCGCCGGGCCCTGGAGCCCGACCGGCCGCCACGGCAGCCGGCCCGGCTGCTGGTCACGGCCCCACCCGGGTACGCGCTCGCGGCCGCCCCCGAGGCGGTCGACGCGGGCCGGTTCGACGCGGCCGTCACGGCGGCGGGTGAGCTGCTCGCGGCGGGGCGGGCCGGCCCGGCGCTGGCCGCCCTGGACGACGCGCTCGCGCTCTGGCGCGGCCCCGCCTACGCGGAGTTCGCGGGCGAGCCCTGGGCGCGGGCGGAGATCGACCGGCTGGACGAGCTGCGGATGCTCGCCGTCGAGCGGCGCGCCGAGGCGCTGCTGGCCCTGGGCCGGGCCGCCGAGGCAGCGAGCGACCTGCGCGCCCAGGCCGCCGGCCACCCGCTGCGGGAGGAGACCTGGCGGCTGCTCGCGGTCGCCCTCTACCGGGCCGGCCGGCAGGGTGACGCGCTCGCCGCGCTGCGGGACGCCCGAGCGGTGCTGGTCCGGGAGCTGGGGGTGGATCCCGGCCCCCGGCTGCGCCGGCTGGAGGCCGACATCCTCGCCCAGGCCCCGCACCTCGACCCGACGCCGCCCGCCCCGGTGTCGCCGCCCGCTCCGGCCCCGGTGTCGCCGTCCGTCCCGGTGCCGGCGCCGGTCGCGGCGTCCGCCCGGCTGTCGGTGGCCGCCGGGGGAGCGGTGGAGGAGCGGCGGCCCTTCGTAGGGCGGGTGGCCGAGCTGGCGAGCCTGACCGGGCTCGCCGCGGAGGTGGCGCGGCGCGGCCGGCCCGCCCTCGCGCTGGTCTCCGGGGACGCCGGCGCGGGGAAGACCGCGTTCGTCGAGGCGCTTGCCGACCGGCTCGCCGCAACCGGCTGGACGTGCGCCGTCGGGCGGGTCCCCGAGTACGAGGGCGCCCCGGCCGCCTGGCCGTGGACGCAGCTCGCCGCCGCCCTGCCCGACCCGTCCGAACCGGCGGAGCCGGAGATGGCGGCGGGGCCGGCGGAAGCGGAGGAACCGGCGGTGGCCCGGTACCGGCTGCACCGGATCGCGGGTGCCCGGCTCCGCGCGGCGGCGCGGCGGGGGCCGGTGCTGCTCGTCCTCGACGACCTGCACAGCGCCGACGAGGACACCCTCGACCTGCTGACCGCGCTGTTCACCGGGCCGGAGCCGGTGACCGGGCCGGTGCTGGCGGTCGGCACGTACCGGGCCACCGGGATCACGCCGGCGCTGACCGGGGCCCTGGCCCGCCTCGCCCGCACCGAACCGGTCCGGGTCTACCTGGGCGGGCTCGCCGAGGCGGAGACCGCCGACCTGGTCCGGGCTGTCGCCGGGCCGGCCGACGGGGACACCGTGCGGGTGCTGCACCGGCGCAGCGGCGGCAACCCGTTCTTCGCCCGGGAACTCGCCCGGCTGCTCGCCGCCGAGGGGGCCGCCGCGCTGGAGACCGTCCCGGCCGGCGTGCGGGACGTCATCCGGCACCGCCTGGCGCAGCTGCCCGGGCCGGCCCGGACGGTACTGCGGCAGGCCGCGGTGCTCGGCCGTGACCTCGACGCGGACGTGCTGGCCGCGCTGGCCGGCGAGGAGGCCATGCTGGACGCCGTGGACCGGGCCGCGCAGGCCGGCTTTCTCACCCCGGACGGCACCCGGTTCGGCCACATGCTGGTCCGCGACACCCTCTACGCCGACCTGTCCGCCCCGCGCCGGGCCCGCTGGCACGCCGCCGTCGGGGCGGCGCTCGAACGGCTCCGGCCGGACGACGTCACCGCCCTCGCCCACCACTTCGGACAGGCCACCGGTCCCGAGGCCGCGACCCGCGCCGCCCGGTACGCCGCTGCCGCCGCCGAACGGGCCGAGCGGCGCAGCCACCCGCATGAGGCGGCCCGGCTCTGGCAGCAGGCCGTGGCCGCCCACGACCGGGCCGGCGGGACGGACGTACGCGGAAGGCTGGCGGCGCTCATCGGCTGGGGTCGCGGCCTCGCCGTCACCGGCCACCTCGACCGGACCCGGGTGCTGCGGGCCGAGGCGGTGGCCACCGTCGAACGGCTCGCCGACCCCGGGCTCACCGCTGACGTGCTGGCCGCGTTCGACGTGCCGGCCGTCTGGACCCGCAACGACGACGAGGAACTGTCCCGGCGCATCGTCGCCGCCGCCGAGGCCGCCCTCGGCGGCCTCCCCGCCGACCAGGCCGCCCGGCGCGCCCGGCTGCTCTGCACCCTCGCCCTGGAGCTGCGCGGCGAGACCGGCGACCGCGGCCGGCGGGCGGCCGCCGAGGCGGAGGGGATCGCCCGCCGGCTCGGCGACCCGGCGCTGCTGGCCTTCGCCCTCAACGCCCGCTTCATGCACTCCTTCGACCGGGCCGGCCGGGCACCGGAGCGCGGCCGCATCGGCGCCGAACTGGTCGACCTGGCCGCCCGGCACGGGCTTGTCACCTTCGAGGTGCTCGGGCACCTCATCGCGCTCCAGGCGCACTGCGCCCGCGCCGAGCTGGCCGTCGCCGACGCCCACGCGGCCGCCGCCGACCGGCTCGCCAGCCGCTACGAGCTGCCCCTGGTCGGCGTCTTCACCGCCTGGTACGCCGCCCTCCGGCTCGCCGTCACGGGCCACCGCGCCGAGGCCGAGGCGGCGTACCGGGCGGCGGCCGTCCGGCTCGACGCCGGGCAGATGCCGGGCATGGCGGGCGGGCTGCTGCCGTTCGCCCTGCTCTGCCTGCGGCTGTCCACCGGCGACGATCCCGCTCCGGCGCTTGTCGACGCCACCGCCACCGGCCCGTACGCGCCGTGGGTCCGGCCGCTGGCGCTGCTCGCCGCTGGGCGCCGGGACGAGGCGGCCGCCGCGCTGCGCTCGCTGCCGGAGTCGCCGCACGACCTGCTGCGCGAGGCCCGGCTCTGCGTCGCCGCCCGTGCCGCCCTCGCCCTCGACGACCGGCCCACCATGGCGCGGCTGCACGCCGCGCTGCGCCCGGCCGCCGACGAGCTGGCCGGGGCGGGCAGCGGCGTGCTCACGGCGGGCCCGGTGGCCGGCTACCTCGCCGACCTGGCCGCCGCCCTCGCCGCCCGCTGACCGCGCCGGCTGTCCGCGGGCGCTCGGGGTCAGGCGTTGGCGGGCACGCCGCCGTCCGGACCGGCCGCCGGGTCCCCGGTGGCCTCCGCCTCGGGGGCGGGGCGCTGCGCCGGGGTGCGCACCGCGAACGCGTCGAAGCTCGGCCGGTCCAGGGATGCCCGCTCCAGGAACGGCTCGGCGCGGCGCCGCTCACCGTCGGCCGGCTCGGCGGGCTCCGGATCGGCCAGCGCGGCCGGGTCGACAAGCGCCGCGGGGGCCGGCACCACCACGGGTGCGGCCGGTGCGGGGACCGCCACCGGGACGGCGTCCGCACCCGGGCCGACCGGACGTGGCGCCACCTGTGGGTACTCGGCCGTCTCCACGCCGCCCGCGGCGGCCGCCATGACCGCGGCGGCGGCCAGGTCGGCGACCCGCTTGGCCTCCCGCTGCACCCGGGCCCGGGTCTCCTTGGCGTGCTGCTCGGCCAGGTCCGCCGCCCGGCGCGCCTCGTCCAGCCGCTTGGTCTCGGCGGCCAGGTCCCGGCGCACCTCGACCAGTTGCTCCTCCAGCGCGGCGCCCTGCTCCTCGATCGTGCCGATCTCCCGGCGGGTGCGCTCGAGCTGCTCGTCGACAGTCGCCAGCTCGGCCAGGAGCTGGGTGAGGGCCTCCTGCCGCTGCTGGATCTCCTGCTGCACCGTGGCGAGCTGCTCCTGGTGCGCCGTCGTCTCCTCGTCGGCGCGCTCGCGGACCTCGGTGGCGTACTGCTGGGCCTCGGCGACCAGGGCGGCGATGTCCCGTTCGGCGGCGCTGGCCCGGTCGGCCAGCTCCTGCTCGGCGGCGGCCCGCCGCTCGTCCAGCTCGCGGGCCATGGTGGCCTGCCACTGGGCCAGCTCCTGCTGGGCCTTGCTCCGGTTCGCCTGCACCTCCTGCTGGATCTGGGTGCGGGCCGCCTTGACCAGCGCCTCCGACGCGGAGCGCGCCTGCTCGACCTGCTGGGCGCTCTGCTCGGCGATCCGCTTCGCCTCCTGCTGGGCCCGGTCGTGGGCGGCCTGCCCCTCGGTGCGCAGCTTCTCCGTCAGCTCCCGGACCGCGGTCAGCTCCGCCTGCGCGGCGGTCCGCCGCTCCTCGTCCGCCTTCTCCTGCTCGGCGCGGCGGGTGGCCAGCTCCTCGGCCAGCTCGTGCCGCTCCCGCTCCGCCTCCTCGCGCGCGGTGGCCAGCACCTTCTCCGCCTGCGCCTGGAGGTCGGCGGCGCGCTTGGTGGCCGCCTCGGTGATCTGCCCGGCCTGCTTCTCGGCAAGGTCGAGGATCTGGTCGACCATCGGGCCGAGGTCGCGGAAGGACGCCCGGTCCACCTGGGTCGGGCGCTGGCGCAGCTCGGCGGCCTCGGTCTGCGCCCGCTGCGCCTGCGCGGTCAGCTCCCGGACCTGCGCATACGCCCGGTCCCGGTCGGCCGTCACGGCGGTCAGCTCGCCGTCCATCTGCTCGACGTACCGGTCCACCTGGCGTTTGTCGTAGCCCCGCAGTGCCGGGTCGAACCTCGGTCGCGCGGACACGTCGTCGTGGGGTGCGAACGGTTCCTCGCCGTTGGACATGCGCCATCCTCCGTCGGTTCGCCAGCGCCAGGCCGGCGGATGACCGCCCCGCAGGGCTCGATGAGGCGCAACGGTACCGCCGTCGGCCCGCGGCTTCCGCCCCGCCCCGCCTCAGACGGGGAAGTGCGGGTTCCCGGCGGTCAGCCGGATGGTGAAGCCGTCGGCGTCGCGGTGCAGCGCCACGTGGTCGCAGGACTGGTGGCTGATCCACAGGCCCAGGCCACCGGCGGCGCCGTTGCCCGCGGGCAGCAGCCCGGCGTACGGGTCGGTGGGGCCGGGGCCGCCGTCGCGCACGGTCACCACGATCCGGTCCGCGGCGGTCCACAGCCGCATCCGCACCGGCGGCACGCCGTGCCGCAGCGCGTTGCTCACCACCTCGCTGACCGACACGACCAGGTCGTCGACATCGTCGGCGGGAAGCTGGCCGCGGTGGGCGGCGCGTACCGCGTCCCGGGCCTCGGCGGGGGTCGGGTCGGTCAGCTCGACCGTCGGCGTCGTCCGCTGCACCGGGTCGGGCAGCATGAGCCGCTGCTCGGCCAGATAGGTCGGCGGCTCGGTGTAGTCGCCGGTCGGCACGTGGCTGCCGTCCGGCAGCGCCACCCGGGGATGGGTCCGCGTCACCTCCGCCAGCACCCGTGGCGGCGTGGTCCGGGTGTCGTACGCGCACATGCTCCAGAGCGGGAAGTCGTCGTACGCGTGGTTGATGGCCGACTCGTAGCGGGCCCACCAGTCAAAGGTGGCCCCCAGCACGGGTGGCGGCAGCTCGCCGACGATCCGGATCTGCCGGGCGCCGTCGGCCACGTACGAGGCGAGCAGCTTGCGGTAGACGCGGATCGCGGCGGTGGGGCGGGCGTAGACGTCGCCGCCGGGCAGGAAGGCGACCTGGGTGCCGGCGGGCAGGGCTCGGCGGACCAGCTCCGCGTTGCGCCCGGCGAGACCCACCACGGTCGGCTCGCCGGCCTCGATCCCGCCGAGCAGGAACGGCAGCACGACGGCCAGCAGGTGCTCGTCGGAGTCGTGGAGGATCGCCTCGTGGTAGTAGCCCACGTGACCGGCGGCGGCGCCCGTCCTCATGGGACCACCTCCACCCGCACGTCGTGGAGGTCCAACAGCTCGACCAGCCGGGCCGGGGCGGAGCGCGAGGTGCGCAGCACGACGGTGGCGTCGTGCCGGCGGGCGTGGTCGCCCAGGTGCAGCAGGCTGCGGTGGTCGACGAAACGCAGCCCCGTCGCGTCGAGCACGAGCCGGCCGTCCACCGGTCGCGGGTCGGCCCGGTCCAGCGCGGCGGCGAAGAGCCGGTGGTTGGACGGGTCCAGTTCCCCGGCGAGCTCGACGACCGCCTCGCCGCCACCGGCGTGCAGCCGGAACAGCCCATCGGTGTTGGTCTCGGGGTGCATGCAGGCCAGCTCGGCGATCGCCGCCTCGCTCAGCTCCCGGCGGTCGTAGGCGCAGACGGCCGACATGGGGTGGTGTCGCATCCAGCGGTCGATGAGGTGCTCGTACCGGGTGAAGGCGTCCCGCTGGGCGACGCTGCGTACCAGCGTGGTGGCCTCGGCGAACACCCGGAAGCCGGTGTAGCCGGCGGCCAGCGCCTCCGTCGTGGCCGCCGCATACGCCCGGACCTGCTTCTCCGGGTCCACGATCTCGTCGTGGCGGTAGGCGTGCTCCACCGGGAGCAGCCGGAGCGCGCGCCGGCGCAGCGCGTCGTCGCGGCCGGGGAGGCGGTCCAGCCGGCGGGCCAGGGAGTCGGTGTCGCCGGGGGCGACCAGCCAGACCTGCTCACCGGCGGCCAGCCCCGCGGCCAGGTGGGCGACCGCCCGGGCGTCCAGCGCCGCCGGGTCGTCGTAGGCGAGGCAGGCGTGACCGTACGCCGTTGTCGACGCGCTGTCGCTGGTCACTCGGTCTGCCCCACCCGGCCAGTCTAGGCACACCCGGCCCGGGCGGCCCTCCGGCGGCCACCCCACCCCGGCCCGGCGGGGTGCCGCCGGGCCGGGCAGGGCGCCTCAGGTGAGCTGGAGGTTCCGCCAGGCGGTCGACTCCAGCGGCGGGTCGCCCAGCTCGAACTCGGCCCAGTTGTTCCAGTAGGCGACCGCGTCCACGTCGTTCTGACCGCGCAGCCAGGTCACGTGGTCCCGGATCGTCTGGGCCCGGCCCGCGCCGGTGGTGTCGGCCGTGGTCCGGGTCAGCCCGTACTCGGGCACCAGCAACCGGATCCCCGGGTACGCGGCGCGCACCTTGCCGAACGCCACCCCGAACATCCGGGACGCCGGCCAGTACGTGGCGGTGTCCCGCGAGTAGCAGTCCACGCCGTAGTGGGTCATGCCCGGGTATCCCCAGTCGGCCGGGTTCCCGCGCCCCTCGTCCAGCCAGTAGCGGGTGACGATCGGGCCGTGCCCGAGGACCCAGCGCCGGTTGCGGTGGGCGGCGACGATCTGCGCCACCCGGGTCGCAGTGGCCCGGTACGTGGCCGGCGTCACATCGCCCATCGGCTCGTGGTACCAGGTCAGGTAGATCGGCCGGCTCAGCCCGTCCAGCCAGCCGGTCAACTGCTCGACGTCGTCCTTCCACGAGACGTGCATGACGGCCGACGGCGCGTCGACGAACTTGCCGGCGTTCAGCGGCGGCAGCTCCGGCAGGGCGTCCGCGTCGCCGCCGTCCGTGCCGAAGTCGCGCATGTAGCGGATGCCCGGGTACTCGACCACCACCCGCTGGGTCCGCGCCCCCTTCTCGGTGCTCATCCCCACCAGCAGCGGCACGGTCAGGGTGGTCGTGGCGGTGCCGGTCCGGCCGGCGCCGTCGCGGGCCGTCGCGGTCAGCGTGACCGTGCCCCGGCCGGCCAGCACGGTCACCGTGAAGGTGGTCGGGTCGGTGGGGTTCGGCGTGACGGTGACCCCGGGCGCGCTGCTGCCGAGTTGCACGGTCAGCGGCACGCTCAGGTCCACCCGGACCGGGCTGTCCCAGGCGGCGCCGGTGGGGTCGCTGACCCGCCCGGAGAGGGTCAGCAGCCGCGAGTCGGGATGGTAGGCGTCCACCCGGACGGTGGTGGACTGCCCGGGCAGCAGGACTGTCGATTCGGCGGTGACGGAACGGACGACGGGTGCGGCCATGGGATGCCTCCGTAGGGCGTGCTCGTGGCGCTCCGGCCGCACGTCCTCGGGTGGCCAGGACGGCCTTGACCTGCGCTTTTACCAGCTTGCGTCGGTCCGGAGGCAACGCCATCACCGCCAGCAGATGGCGAAAAACCCGGTCGGGACGCAGGTCAGCCGAGCGGGTGGGAGATGCCCCGGGCGTGGTCGGTGACGGCCGCGCCGACCACGGTGGCGGTCAGCGGCAGCACCTCCAGGCAGCGGCGCACCGCCGCGGCCATCAGCGCGTTCGGCACCCGCATGGAGAGCGTGCAGTGCGGCACCCAGCGGCCCGGCTGGTAGTGCTCCACCAGGCCGATGCCCGCCCGGGCCAGCCGCTCGTGCACCGCGCCGTGGTGGGCCAGCAACTCCGGCGTGGGAGCCGGGCCGAGCCAGAGCACCCGCCCGACGAACTGCCCGGCGTGCTGGAACTCCAGCCGCAGCGGGGCGGCCACCACCATCCCGGCGAGCGCCTCGGCGACCCGGTGCGGGTCGAGCCGCGGCGCGACCGCCAACGAGACGTGCGGCCGGTGCCGCTGCTCCAGCAGCGACTTCATGCTCTGCACGCCCTCGGCCTCCAACGCGTCCCAGAGCACCCGGATCCGCCGGGTGGCGTCGGTGTCGAGATACAGCTCCAGCGCCGCGACCACGCGATCACCCTAAGGGGGTGAGGTTTGCCGCCCGGCCAGGGCGGTACTGCCCGGGTGGAGCCGACTGCGGAGGAGTGTGGGACCGGTGGACGTGAACGACCTGCTGACCGACGCGTACGGCCGGCTGCCCGACCTGGTGGCCGGCGCGATCGAGGGGCTCGGCCCCGAACAGCTGCGGCAGGCCCCGGCCCCCGGGTCGAATCCAGTGGGCTGGCTGGTCTGGCACCTGACCCGGCTCCAGGACCACCACGTCAGCGACGTGCTGGGGGAGGAGCAGCTCTGGGTCGGCGGCCCCTGGGCGGAGCGGTGCGGGCTGACCGCCGACCCCGACGACACCGGCTTCGGGCACGGCCCCGAGCAGATCGCCCGCGTGCGGCCGGAGGACGGTGCGGTGCTGCTCGACTACCACCGGGCGGTGGTGGACCGGACCCTGGCGTACCTGCGCGGGCTCGGCCCGGCCGACCTGGACCGGGTGGTCGACGAGAACTGGGACCCGCCGGTCACCCTCGGCGTGCGGCTGGTGAGCGTGCTCGACGACGACCTCCAGCACGTCGGCCAGGCCGCGTACGTGCGCGGGCTCATCCAGCGCGGCTGACCGCGGCCCGGGCCCGGCGCAGGGCGGCGTGCCCGAGCAGGTGGAACGCCTGCGCCTCCGGGGAGGTGCCGGGTCGGGTGAAGTCCGGCGCGCCGCTGACCCCGGTGACCCGCCCGCGGCGGTCGACCCGCCGGCCCGCCGCCGCCAGCAGCTCCGCGCCCGTGCCCAGCCAGGACGCCGGCAGCCAGCCGTCGGCCACCCCGGTCAGCGCCGCGTACCCGAGCAGCTGCGCGGTGTTCGCCTCGCGGAACGAGCGCGGGTCGTCGAGCACGTCGGGGAAGAGCCCGTCGTCGGCCCGGTACGCCAGGCAGGCGTCCAGCACCGTGCGGGCGTGCCCGGCCAGCTCGGCGCGGAGTCCGGCCGGCCAGTCCGGCGCGAGCCGCAGCGCCCGGGCGATCCCGGCGACCACCCAGCCGTTGCCGGTGCCCCACGGCTGCGGCTGGTCCGGCTCGCCCCGGTCCTCGTCCCAGCGGGCCGCGTAGAGGCCGGTGCGGCTGTCGAACAGCCGGCGGCGGTGCCCGTCGACCTGCACGGCGGCCAGGTCCGTCCGGCCGACCAGCGCGAGCAGCGGCACCACCATGTACACCGTGTCCGCCCACACCTGGCGGCCGTCGAGCAGGTGGAACAGGGTGCCGTCGGCGGCCCGGGGCGCCCGGGTGACCAGCCAGTCGAGCTGCGCGTCCAGCGCGGCGGCGAAGCGGGGATCCCCGTCGGTCGTGGCCGCGTACCGGACCACCTCGCCGCAGGCGGCGCCGTTGACCGCGCCGGCCTCGCCCGACACGTCGCCGAGCCGCCCGTCCGGATGCTGCCGGGTCACCGCCGCGTCGGCGACCAGCACGGCCAGCTCACCGAGCCCGAGGTCGAGCAGGGCGTGGCCGGTCACCCCCTGCTCCCAGGACTGGCGCTGCATGGCCAGCAGCGCCGCGAGCACCCGGTCGGTCGTGTCGTCCCCGGTCATACCCATTGCTCCGGACTACCCGACTTCCGCCCCGTGCACCAGCCCTCAGTCACCCGTACGAGGTGAGTCGGACTCACCCGGCCGGCGGGGAGGCTGCGGGAGCGGGCGTGGGCCGCCCGGCGGTGAGCCGCGACGACGGACAGGGGAGGGACCGATGAGCGCCTCGGCCGCGGAGTACCTGGACCGGGAGGTCGCCGGTCGCCACCCGGACCTGCCGGAGACCACCGCCGGCACGCTGCGGCTGGACCTGAAGGACGGGGCGCGGACCGAACACTGGTACCTGACCATCGACCACCAGGAGGTACGGGTGGCCCGCCTGGCCGACGAGGCCGACCTGGTGCTCCGCGCCGACCGGGAGGTGTTCGACCGCATCGCCGCCGGCCGGCTGCAGCCCGCCGCGGCGCTGCTGCGCAACGACCTCACCGCGCAGGGCGACCTGCGGCTCCTGCTGTCGCTGCGCCGGATCTTCCCGGGTCCGCCCGACGCCCGGCATCCCCGCGAGGTCGCCCGCGCCGGCGGCGAGGTGGTGGCGCCGTGAAGCAGGAGCTGGTGAACATCCGCGCCGGAAACGCCTTCGTGCTCAGCGACGGGCAGGGCGACATGGAGGCCGCGCCGTACGCCCCCATCGGCCTGTTCTCGTTCGACACCCGCTTCCTGTCCCGCTGGGTGCTCACCGTCGACGGGGAGCGGCTGCACGCCCTGTCCCGGGACGAGCTGGCCTACTTCGAGACCCGGTTCGTGCTGGTCCCCGGCGCCGCCAGCCACTACGTGGACGCCGACGTCTCGGTGATCCGGCACCGGTCCATCGACGAGAGCTTCCACGAGCGGATCACCGTGCTCAACCACTCGGCCGAGCCCGCCGAGTTCACCGTGCGGATGGAGATCGGCAGCGACTTCGCCGACACCGCGGAGATCCTCCGACCCGGGGAGCGCCGGCCGGAGGTCGTCGCCGACCCGGTCCACCGGCAGCTGCGGATCTGCTACGGGCGGGACCGGTTCGCCCGGGAGACCTTCGTGTCCAGCACCGCGCCCGTCGAGGTCGACCGGCGGGGGATGACCTTCCGGATCCGGGTCGGTCCGGACGGGGAGTGGCACACCGACCTGCAGGTCGGCATGATCATCCACGGCGCCGGGGGACGCGACCTGCGGGCCAGCCTCGAATCCCACCGCGAGATGGTCCACCACGACATGCGCGAGGACCTCGCCCGCTGGTTCGACCACGCGCCGCAGCTCATCGCCGACCGCGAGCCCCTGATGTCGGCGTACCGGCAGGCGCTGACCGACCTGGCGTCGCTGCGCTACACGCCGCTGTCGTACAACGAACGGGTGCCGGTGGGTGGGCTGCCCTGGGCCATGGCGCTTTACGGCCGCGACGCCCTCGTCACCTGCCTGGCGACGCTGCCGTTCACCCCCGAGCTCACGCCGGCGACCCTGCGCCTGCTCGCCCTGCTCCAGGGCGGACAGCTCGACGACTACCACGACGAGGAGCCTGGCAAGATCCTTTCCGAGCTGCGCTACGGCGAGCAGGCCGCCTTCGGCGAGCAGCCCACGGCGTTCTACTACGGCGCGGCCGACACCACGCCGCTGTTCGTGGTCCTGCTCGACGAGTACGAGCTCTGGACCGGCGACACCGACCTGGTGCGCGAGCTGCGCCACCCGGCCCGGATGGCGCTGGACTGGCTCGACGAGTACGGCGACTCCACCGGCGACGGCTACCTCCGCTACCAGCCGCGCAACACCGTCAACGGGGTGGCCAACCAGACCTGGCGCAACTCGCCGGGGGCCATCGTCGACCGGCACGCCGTCGAGCCGCCGTACCCCCGGGCCACCTGCGAGTTGCAGGGGTACGCGTACGACGCGAAGGTCCGGGGCGCCCGGCTGGCCCGCGAGGTCTGGGGCGACCCGGGGTACGCCGACCGGCTGGAGGCCGAGGCCGCACGGCTGCGGGAGCGGTTCGACCGGGACTTCTGGCTGCCGCACCGCGGCTACTACGCGCTGGCCCTCACCCCGGACGGGCAGCCGGTCGACGCGCTCACCTCCCACCTCGGGCACCTGCTGTGGAGCGGCATCGTCGAGCCGGAGCGGGCCGACGCGGTCGCCGCGCACCTGTCGAGCCCCGAACTCTTCTCCGGCTGGGGGGTGCGCACGTACGCCACCGGGCAGCGGCCCTACAACCCGGTCGGCGCGCACCTCGGCGCGGTCTGGCCGTCGGACAACGCGCTCGTCGCGGCGGGCCTGCGCCGCTACGGGTACGACGCCGAGGCGGCCCAGGTCGTGGCCGGCATCTTCGCCGTGGCGGAGACGCTCGGCGGCTCGATGCCGGAGGTGATCGCCGGCTACCCGCGCGACGTCACGAAGTACCCGGTCCAGCTGCCGGCGGCCGGCAGGCCGCAGTCGTGGGCCTCCGGCGGCCTGCTGATGCTGCTCGCCACCATGCTCGGGCTGCGCCCGTGCGGGGAGAACCTGCTGGTGAACCCGTGCGTGCCCGACGGGTACGGCCGGATCGAGCTGCTCGACGTGCCGGGGCGCTGGGGGCGGGCCGACTCCTACGGCCGCGACCGCAGCACGGGCCGGCGGGTCCGGGTCGGCGGCGCGACAGGTGAGCGGCGCACCACCGGGTGACCGACGCCCGTCCGGGCGCCGTCGCCGGTCAGCGTGGTCCGGCCGGGCTCTGCTCCGGCGTGCCGGAGGGGGTCGGATCCGGCGTGCCGGCGGGGGTCGGGGCCGCCTCCGCCGGCATGGCGCGGGCCCGCCCGGCCAGCCCTCGGTCGACGCCGACCAGGATGAGCCCGAGCAGCCAGAACGCGACGGCGAAGAAGACCGCGCTGAGCCCCACGCCGCCGTAGCCGAGCGCTCCCGCGTCGAGGAACGGGTACGGGTAGCGGTGCACGACCAGCCCCCGCACCAGGGCGAACCCGAGGTACGCCAGCGGGAACGCCAGCCACCACGCGGCGTACCGCGGGCGCAGCCGGCCCCGGCGGTCGAACAGCGCCCAGTCGGCGATCGCGAGCAGCGGCACCACGGTGTGCAGGAACTGGTTGCCCCACCACTCGCCCGGCTCCCGGTGCGGCTGGACCATGGCGAACGGGCTGGCCGGGTTGGCGAGCACCAGGTGGTAGACCGTGCCCGTGATGGTGATGTAGAGGGTCACGGCGCCCTTGAGCGCGCTCGGCGGCTCCGGGCGGCCCTGCCAGGCCCGCCAGGCGGCGTAGCCGGCGAAGACGCCGACGGCCACGTTGCTCTGGATGGTGAAGTACGGCAGCAGGCCGGTCATGGTGGCCGGGCCCAGCGCGGTGAGCACGATGCCGGCCAGCACGCCGAGCACGACGGCCAGCCGGAAGAGGATCGCCAGTCGGCGACGCCGCGGAGTCACCGGGGCAAGCTATCAGCCGGCCCCGCCGGTCACGGATGCCGTAGCCGGCCAGGGGACCGGCCGGTCCGGCGCGCCGGGTCGCGCGGCCCGCGCCGCCGCAGGCCGCGCGAGCCGACGCCCTCCCCGCCCTGTTGATCAAGAGCTTTGCGTCGGCAACGGGCCCGAATCTGACGCGAACTTCTTGATCGACATGGCCGGGCGGGAGGCAGCCGGCGGGATGGCTCCCGCGCCTGGCGGTGGGTCGGCCGGGGGCGACTCGCCGGGGGAGGGCCGGTCCGCGGTGGCCCGCGGCCGGTCCGCCGCGGACCCGCGCCGCTCGGCGGCGGAGGCCCGGTCCCGCTGGTCGGCGCCGGGGGCCGTATCCGGCCGGTCGGCGGCGGCGCCGGGGGCCGTATCCGGCCGGTCGGCGGCGGCGCCGGGGTTCGGCCGGTTCGCGCGGGTGCCTGGGGCGGGCCGGGCGGGGGCGGTGCCCGGGCCGGGCCGGGCGGGGGCGGTGCCCGGGCCGGGCCGGTCGGGGGCGGTGTGCGGGGCCTTGTGCGGCGCCGGCCGGAGCGGGGCGGTGTGACCGTCCCGGCCGGCGCCGGTGAGCGGTGCGGTGGTGGCCGGAGCCGTCGCCGGTGACGTGGTGGCGGGCTGCCGGGTGGGGTGCCCGGGCGTCCCGCTGTGGCCCGGGTCGGGCCCGGGGTCGCCGCCGGCGGGCGGGACCACGGCCGGGGCGGTGCCCACGTCGTCGCCGGCCCCGGCACCGGGCGGCATGGTGTCCGGGGCTCCGGGCGGGGGCGGCATGGTGTCCGGGGCTCCCGGCGGGGGCGGCATTGTGGCGGGGGCTCCGGGCGGGGCCGGCGACGGGACCGGGGTCCCGTCGCCCGCCGGTAGGTGCCGCCACAGATCCGCCAGGTCCTCGCGGATCCGGGTGGCGGAGGGCCCGTCGCCCAGGCGGCCCAGGAGCGCGGCGGCCCGTTCGAGGTCGGTGCGGGCCTCGGCGTACCGGCCGGCGCCGAGGTCGCGTCGGGCCTGGTCGAGCATCCCGTCGATCTCGCGTTCGGCGACCAGGGCGTCGGCGCGTTCGGTCCAGACCAGCTCGGTGACCGGCCACAGCAGGCCACCCGGCTCGGCCCGGGCCGACCCCAGCCCGAGCCCGCCGGCCAGGGTCACCAGGGTCAGCGCCGCCCCGGAGAGGACGCGGGCCCGCCGGCGCCGGCCGTCGGACCGTCCCCGCCCCAGGCCGGTCCCGGCCGGTTCGCCGGGCTCCGGCGCACCCGCCGGGTCGGCCGGCCGGCCCTGCTTCCGGGCGGGCGGGACGGCGCGGACCGGTGCCGTCCCGGCCGGGTCCGCCGGGGCCGGCTGGTCGTCGGCGGACCGGCGGTCGAGGGCCGGCCACGGCCTGCCCTCCAACTCGACGGCGCGGGCCTCCACCTGGGCCTGCCAGCCGCCGAGCAGGGCGGCAACCGGGTCGTCCGCCGGGACCGCGCCGTGGCGCAGCGCGTCGAGCAGTTCGTCGTCGCGCCGCACCGGGTCCTCGGGACGCGGGGCGGGGTCGGTGGCGCTCACCGGATCACCGCCGAGAGGGAGTCGCCGGCGAGCGCGCGCACCCGGGTCAGCGCGCGGTGCTGCGCCAGCCGTACGGCCCCACCGGTCATGCCGAGCACCGTACCGACCTCGTCGGCCGTCATGCCGACCGCGAGGCGGAGCACCAGGATCTCCCGGTGGGTCGCGGGCAACTGGGCCAGGAGCCCGCTGAGCCGGGCGTTCAGGTCGGCGTTGAGCGCGCGGGGCTCCGGACCGGGCGCCGGGTCGGCGGTGTCGGGCACCTCGGCGACGCTGTCGGTGCGGTCCCGACTGGCGCTCCGGCAGGCGTCCGCGACCTTGCGGGCCGCGATGCCGTAGACGAAGGCGAGGAACGGGCGGCCCTGGTCGACGAAGCGGGGCAGCGCGCGCAGCACCGCGAGGCAGACCTCCTGGGCGACGTCCTCGGCGGTCGCGCCACCGGCGCCGACGTGACCCAACCGGGCCAGGCTGTAGCGCACCACGATCGGCCGGATCACGGTGAGCACCCGGGCCACCGCCGCCGGATCGCCCGCCGCGGCCCGCCGCACGAGGTCGGGATCCGGTGTGTCCATAGAGGTCAACGAGGCCCTTCCGCTGTGGCTGGATCGACCGTAACCGGCGTCCGCCGCGCGGCCAAGGGGTGGGGTGAAACACCGGGCCGGCCGGCGGCGATAACCGTGCAGGAGGCGGTGCCCCGCTCGCGTGACCTGGTGTTTCCGACATCGGGTCGGTCGTTGTGCGGCTTTTCCACCTAATTTATATATTTCCAATAACGAATGCCGAGCCGGTCTGTACCGGCGGCCCTCGACGGGGCCAGCCTCGACGTGGGCCATCCGCCCGACCCGCACGTGGAGAGGAACCCCCATGCGCAAGACACTGGGCGTCGCGATGCTCACCGGCATCGTCGTCGCCGCCTCGGCGACCGGCGCCACCGCCGCCCCGCGCGCCGAGGCGGAGAGCGGCTACATCGTCGTCCTCCGCGCCGGCGCCAACCCGTCGTCGGTCGCCGCCGAGCAGTCCCGGGCTACCGGCGCCACGGTCGGCCACGTCTACGAGCACGCCCTGCGCGGCTACTCCGCCCGGATGAGCGCCACCGCCGCGGCGCGCCTGGCCCGCGACTCGCGGGTGCTCCTCGTCCAGCCCGACGGGGTGGTGACGGCCGACGCCCAGACCACGCCGACCGGCATCAACCGGGCCGACGCCGAGCTGAGCCCGACCGCGAAGATCAACGGTGCCGACGAGCGGGTGAACGTCGACGTCGCGGTCATCGACACCGGCATCGACCTCACCCACCCGGACCTCAACGTCTACACCGCCGGGGCGAAGAACTGCTCCACCGGCAGCAGCGCCAACGACGGCAACGGCCATGGCTCGCACGTCGCCGGCACCATCGGCGCGCTCGACAACGGCGTCGGCGTGGTCGGCATGGCTCCCGGTGCCCGGCTCTGGCCGGTCCGCGTGCTCAACAACGCCGGCAGCGGCTCGTTCTCCAGCATCATCTGCGGCATCGACTACGTGACCGCGCACGCCAGCGAGATCGAGGTCGCCAACATGAGTCTCGGTGGCTCCGGCTCCGACAGCGCCTGCGGCAGCAACAAGGACGCGATGCACGAGGCGATCTGCAACTCCGTCGTGGCCGGCGTGACGTACGTGGTGGCCGCCGGCAACGAGACCGACAACGCCGCCAACCACGTCCCGGCCGCGTACGACGAGGTCATCACCGTCTCCGCGCTTGCCGACTTCAACGGCCTGCCGGGCGGCGGCGCCGCGGCGACCTGCCGCAGCGACGTGGACGACACCATCGCCGACTTCTCCAACTACGGCGCCGACGTCGACCTGATGGCGCCGGGCGTGTGCATCTACTCGACCTGGAAGGGCGGCGGCTACAACACGATCTCCGGTACCTCGATGGCGAGCCCGCACGTCGCCGGTGGCGCCGCCCTCTACAAGGCCACCCACCCCACGGCCACCCCCGGCGCGGTCAAGTCGGCCCTCCAGTCGGCCGGTACGACCAACTACAGCTGGCCGGCCGGTGACCCGGACGGCATCCAGGAGAAGCTGCTGAACGTGGCCACCTTCTGACCGTGACGCCACGACCGTGCCGGTCCGACGTGGACCGGCACGGTTCGTGCGTACCCGGGTGGGCGCGCGGTGCGCGTGCGGGTCAGCGCGGGGAGGCGCCGACCGAGTTGGGCTCCCGCACCGTCGGACCAGCGGGACGGGTGGTGGGCGGCGAAGCGGCCGGCGGCCGGTCCGGCGTCTGCTCCGGCCGGCCGGTGACCCGGCCGGTGGGTTCGGCGCTCGGCCGCCGCGTCGGGTCGGCGGCGGGGTCGGTCGGCTTGCTCCTGCCGTCGAGCAGGTGGTCGCAGTAGCCGGCGACCTGCTCCCGCCCGCCGGCGGCGGCAACCAGGTCGGCGAATCGCGGCTTCTCCAGGGCGCGGCGCCGATCGTCGCCCTCCGCCCGGTAGGCGGTGCAGAGGCCGGCCAGCGCCGACGGGCTGCCCGACGGGTCGGTGGGGACGCCGGCCGGGCTGGTCGGGTGGTCCGGATCGCCGGTCGGCGTGGGCCGGCCGTCGGCCCCGGTGCTCGGGCTCGCCGTGGTGTCCGCGCCACCGCCGCCCAGCGGGGCGGGCAGGTGGCCGGTCACGGCGGCGAGCGCGACACCGCCGGTGGCGGTCGCCAGCAGGGCGGCCAGGGCGAGTTTCGCGCCGACCAGCCCGCCGCGCAGCCGTCGCTCGGGACGGGACACCCGCAGCGGGACCGGGCCGCCGGCCTGCGTCATGCGGAACGCCTGGAGGGCGGCCCCCTCGCCGCTGAGTTCGTGCGGGCGGGGTGCGGCGCGGACGGCGGCGAGGAACCGGACCAGTGCCTCCGGACCGTCCTGCGCGTCGGCGGCGGGACCGACGAGCAGTCGCTCGACGGTCTCCTGGTCCATGCGGTGTCCGTTCATCTCGTGTCCCTCAGCGCCGCCACCGGCCGTGGCGTCACACCGGAAACCGCTGTCCGCCCCATCGAGGCGGGTGAGATCGGTCACCTCACCGCCGGTCAACCCATGGTCTTCGCTCCGTCGATGGACTCGCGGATGATGTCGGCGTGCCCGGCGTGCTGCGCGGTCTCGGCGATCAGGTGCAGCAGCACCCGGCGCACCGACCAGCTGGCGCCCGGCTCGAACCAGGGCGCGCTCGGCAACGGGTGTGCGGTGTCGAGGTCGAGCGTGGTGACCAGCGCGTCCGTCTCGGCGGCCACCCGGTCGAACTCGGCGAGCAGCCCGGCCAGGGTCTCGCCCTCGGCCATGCGGAACTGGCCGGCCCAGTCGACCGGCTCGCTCTGCATCGCCTCGGCGCCGCCGACCGCGAACCGCATCCACCGGTGCTCGGTGCCGGCGACGTGCTTGATCAGGCCGCCGAGGCAGAGCTCGCTGGCCGTGCTGCGTCGCGCGGCCTGCTCGTCGTCGAGCCCCGTCACGGTCTGCCGGAGGAAGCCGCGGTGCCGCTGGAGGGTGGCGAGCAGGTCGGCTCGCTCGCCGGTGAGGACCTGGTCGGAGACGCTCATGCCGCCTGCCTTTCATCGAGGACCGCGGACACCGTACGACCCGCCACCGACACTTTCCCGGTTACCCACCGGACGCTCCCGGGTTGCCGGTTCGTCCGGATCGGGGTCCACTGAATTACATGGGTGTCATCAAGGTGGGCACGTCCTCCTGGGCCGACCAGATGCTGGTCCGCTCCGGCTGGTATCCCCGCGCGGCCAACACCCCGGCCGGCCGCCTCGCCTGGTACGCCGAGCGTTTCGGCCTGGTCGAGGTGGACACGTCGTACTACGCGATCCCGGCGCCGGAGACGGCCGAGGGCTGGGCGGCCGCCACCCCGCCCGGCTTCACGTTCGACGTCAAGGCGTTCCGCCTCTTCACCGGCCACCACACGCCGATCGACGCGCTGCCGCGGGAGCTGCGCCCGGCCGGCGGCCCGAGCCGGATCCGCTGGCGGGACCTGTCCGCCGGGGCGTACGACGAACTCTGGGACCGGTTCCACGCGGCGCTGGCGCCGCTCGCGGAGGCCGACCGGCTCGGCGCCGTGCTGCTCCAGTTCCCACCGTGGCTGGCCCGCGGCGACGCGGCCAAGCGGCGGATCCTGTCCGCGGCCCTCCGCTGCCGGCCCTGGCCGGTGAGTGTGGAGCTGCGGCACTCCTCCTGGTTCACCGAGGACGCGGTGGTCGACACGGTGACGTTCCTGCGCGAGAACGGGCTCGGGTACGTCTGCGTGGACATGCCCCAGGGGCACGCCTCCTCGGTGCCGCCGATCCTCACCGCCACCACCGACCTCGCGGTGGTGCGGTTCCACGGGCACAGCACCGCCTGGGAGAGCGGCGACAAGCAGGACCGGTTCCGCTACGCCTACGGCGAGGAGGAGCTGCGACGCTGGTCCGTGCTGCTCCGCGAGCTGGCCGACCAGTGCGGCGAGCTGCACGTGCTGCTCAACAACTGCTGCGGCGACCAGGCCCAGCGGGACGCCGCCCGGCTCGCCGGGCTGCTCGGCGTCGCGCCCGCCGCCGCACGGGCCTGAGGTTTCCGCCGGCACCTCGCGGGTACCGGCGGTGCCGAGGGACGACAGCGAGGGGGAGCGCGTGGACGAGCGGCGGGACGAGCCCGGTGGCCTGGCCCGGGACGACCGGGATCCCCGGGCGACCCGGGAGGCCGAGGAGGCGCACGGCGGCAGCATGGCCCCGGGCCTGGTGGACGACACCGGCCGCCCGGTGGCCGAGCCGCCAGTGCCGGACAACGAACCGTCGGCCCTGGGCCGGCCGGGGGAGGACGGCACCGGTTCCTGACCGGACGGTACGACGCCCGGGGCGGTGAGTCGCCCCGGGCGTCGTGTCGTCTTCGGTCCGGCGGTCCGGGTCAACCGCGCCGGCTGACCCCTTCGGGACGCATGCCGGTGGCGTCCTCCAGCGCGTTGTCCCCGAGGTCCCCGTCGGCGCGGTCGTCGGGGAAGGTCCGTCGGGACGGCGCCGGATCCGGCGGCGCGCCGGGGCCCGCCTCGGCGGTCCGGGTGGGTTCCACCGGGCCGAACCCGTGCCGGCCGGCCTTCGGCCCGCCCGGCCCGGCGCCCGCCGCCCGGCGTTCGCCCCGCCGGCCCTCGGGGACGGCGTTCTCCTCGCTGCCCTCGTCCATCGGGTCGTCCGCGCCCGCGCCCCACGGCGGGTCGGCGTCGAAGCCGTCGGTGGTGCCCCACGGCGCGGCCGCCTCGGGCCCCCGCCCCTCGCCTCTACCCGATCGGTCCTTGCTCGTCATGGCCACCTCACCTGGCTGGATTCCCCCGTGCCGGTGCTGATTGCCCGCCACCGGTCCGGTCATGCGCCGGACCCCGGGTACGCCACGCGGCCGGCGCCCCACCCCGATGTGGGCCGCCGGCCGCGGAGCGGGTCACCGACCGGCCATGGCCATCGGTCGTTTCGTCGCGTGCATCCCGGTCATCCCGGCCATCTTTCCGATCGCCATCGGGGCGCTCGCCAGCCCGCCGGCCCGGCCCAGCAGGCCCCGGAACACCTGTCCGGGTTTCTGCTGCTCGCCCATGTACGCCGAGACCACGACCAGCGCGCCGGTCAGCGCCGGAATGGCCCACTGGAGCAGCTTCATCTGCCGCTGCGAGGCGGCCACGTTCGAGGGCGTCTGGTAGTTCGGCTCGGTGGCCCCCTCGACGGACGGCCCGCCCGCCTTCTGCAGCCGCATGCCGAGCAGCCGGCTGTAGCCGGTCACCGCCAGCGCGCCCACGGTCAGCGCCGTCTTCACCGTGCTCATCTTCGCCACCCCGGACTGGGCGGCCACGCGTGGGCTCTCGGTCACCAGCTCGCCGACCGCGCCGGCGAGGTGCGCGCCGATCGCCGCCGCGTTGACCGGGGTCCAGCGCGCCCAGCCGGCCGAGGCGACCGGCAGTCGCTGGGTCGAGTCGTCGATTTTCGCCGCTGCGCCGTTGACGCCGAGCGCGCCCATCAGTGAGCCGCCGAACCAGGCCGCCAGGCCCAGATCGTGCATCGAGCGCAACGCGGTGTGCCGTTCGGACATCTGATCCCCCATCCGCCGTGTTCGGGCGGTGCGGCTTACCCACCTTCGGCGCGGTTACGCACCCGTTTTCCGGGCGGCGGATCGGCCCGCCCGGTTCCGGCCCGGCAGTCCGGCACGTCCGGGTGTCAGCGACGCGGCAGCGTGGCGGCGAACGCGGCGACCCGGGCGGCCAGCGGGCCGGCGGCGCGTACCCAGGTGAAGTGGTCCAGCGGGGCGCCCGCCTCGGCGACGGTGTAGCGGTGCCGGGTCACCGGGGCTGCGGCGAGCTTGCCGCAGAGGTGGTCCAGCGTCTCGTGCGGCGTGTACTGGTCGTCGTCGACGCTGACCGCGAGCACCGGCGTGCGGACCCGCCCGACGGCGGCATCGGCGTCGACCCCGTCGAGCACCGGGAAGCGGCCGGTCCGGGCGGTGTACGCCCAGTCCCGGATCACCCCGCGCGCCTGCCGGCCACCGAAGCCCCAGCCCGGCCAGACGCCGAGCAGCCGGGCGACCGCCGCGATGCCCTGGGTGTACGGCAGCACGCCCCAGCCGCGCAGCCCCGGGTACCCGCGCCACCAGGGGATGCCCACCGCCACCAGGGCCAGCCCGTCCACCCGGTCGGCGTCGTGCAGCGCCTGGTGCAGCACCGCGACCTGCCCGCCGAGCGAGTGCCCGAGCAGCAGCCGGGTCCGGCCGTCCAGCCGCGGCTTGAGCGCGTCGAGCACCGCGCCGACGTCGGTGGCCAGCTCGGCGTAGCCGTACCGGCAGTCGCGCGACGGTGCGGGCGTGCTCTCGCCGGTGCCCCGCAGGTCGACCACCACCACGGCCAGCCCGGCCTCGCGCAGGGCGGCGGCGAACGGCCGGTAGTAGCGGGCGCGGACCCCCATGGCGGGCCAGATCACCACCACCGGCGCGCCGGGTGGCCCGTCCGGCTCCGGGTGGACCTGGACGCCGATCCGCGCCCCGTCGACCTCCACGAACTCCTGCGTGTAGTCCCCGTTCACCGGCTCAGCGTACGGCGGGAAGCTACCGGCGGGTAGCAAGGGGTGGGTGAGCCGCCTGCGCGGGAATCCGGCGCACCGCTGCCACACGCGACCGGGCCGCGGCCGTCACCCGGTCCACCGCCGCCAGCACGGCCGGCACGTCCAGCTCGGCCAGCGCCGGGTCTACGCCCGGGCCGTCCGCGGCCGGGCGCGGCCCGGCCCAGAGCGCCTCGTGCCACGGCCGGTCCGGCGGCGGCCCCCACCACGAGGGCGGCACCGGTCCGAAGAGCAGCACCGACGGGGTGGTGAAGGCGGTGGCCAGGTGAGCCACCCCGGTGTCCCCGCACAGCACCAGGCGGGCGTGGGCGACCAGCGCGGCCAGCTCACCGACGTCGGTCGTGCCCGCCAGCACCGCGTCGGCCGGCAACCCGGCCCGGCGGGCCACCTCGGCGGCGATGTCCCGCTCGCCGGGACTGCCGGTGACCACCACCCGGTGGCCCCGCCCGGACAGCTCCCGCGCCACCGCGGCGAACCGCTCCGGCGGCCAGCGCCGCTGCGCCGCCTTGGCGCCGGGATGCACCACGGTCACCCCGGTCGGCAGCCCACCCGGCCCGGGCCGGCGCAGCGCCAGGTCGGTGCGGTCGGCGGGGATGCCGTACCAGCCGAGCATCCGGCACCACCGGTCCACCTCGTGCTCCTCGGCCCGCCACGGTGGACCGTCGTGCCACCCGGCGTCGGCGTTGGCGAAGGCGAGCATCCGCCTCGGCCGCGCTCCGGCCAGCATCCGGTGCGACTGCGGCCCCCGGCCGTGCAGGTTCACGGCCACCGCGGGCGGCGGGCCGGACCACCCGAGGTGGCCCAGCCCGTCCGCGAAGACCTGCCGGTCCACGACCCCGACCAGCTCCACCAGCGGCGTCAGCCAGCGCGGCGCGACCAGCGCCAGTTCCTCCCCGGGGTACGCGGCACGCAGCGCGCGCAGCGCCGGCACCCCGGTGGCGAGGTCGCCGACGCCGAGCGCCCGGAGCACGAGGATCACGGGTACGAGGACTCCTGCTCGGCGCAGACCACCAGCTCGCGTACCGCGCAGCCGGGCGGCTGGGACAGCGCGAACAGGACCGCCTCGGCGGTGTCCGCCGGGTCGTTGAGGATCGCGTCCGGGCCGGGCTTGTACCGCTCGTCCCGGTCGTCGAAGAACGCCGTCCGCATGCCGCCCGGGATCAGCAGCGTGACGCCGACCGTCCCGGCCAGCTCGGCGGCGAGCGCCCGGGTGAAGCCGACCACCCCGAACTTCGCCGCGCAGTACGCGGTCGCGTCGCTGACCGCCTTCACGCCCAGCGTGGACGCCACGGTCACCACCGTGCCGTGCGACCGCTCCAGGTGCGGCACCGCGGCCCGGATCACCGCGGCCGTGCCGAGCAGGTTGATCGTCACGATCCGGTCCCACGTCGCGCCGTCGACGTCGGCCAGCCGGCCGGGCACGTCCATGCCGGCGGCGGTCACCACGCCGTCGAGCCCGCCGGCCTGCTCGGCGAGCTGCCGGGTGGCCGCCTCGGCGGCCCGGGTGTCGGCCAGGTCGCATTCGACCCAGGGCACCCCGTCGGCCGGCGCCTGCCGGTCCAGCACGTACGGCCGCCCACCCGCCTTGGCCACCGCGGTCACCACCGCCGCGCCCAGGCCGCTCGACCCGCCGGTGACCAGCACCGCCCGACCGTTCATGTCCCTGCTCATGCCGGCACTCCGCTTCGCTCCGTGCCGCACTGAGGCTCACTGCGTTGATGATTCGCTCGCTGACGCTCGCTCATACCGCTCCCTTGACGAGGTGGAGGCCGCGCTGGCGCGCGGCCGAGATGGTGCCGGTGGTGGACCGCCCGGCCAGGAAGGGCACGGTGACGACCCGCCCGCCCCAGCGGCGCACCAGCTCCGCCTCGGGCAGTTCGGGCGCGCCGTCGCCGGCGTAGTCGCCGCCCTTGACCCAGACGTCCGGGCGCAGCCGGCCGAGCACCTGGTGCGGGGTGGGCTCGTCGAAGACCACCACGGCGTCGACGCAGTCCAGGGCGGCCAGCAGCCGGGCCCGGTCCTGCTCCGGGTGGACCGGGCGCTCCGGTCCCTTGAGGCCCCGGACGCTCCGGTCGGAGTTGAGGCACACCACCAGGCAGTCGCCCAGCCGGCGGGCCGCCTGGAGGGTGGCCAGGTGCCCGGCGTGCAGGATGTCGAAGCAGCCGCCCGTGGCGACCACCGTGCCGCCGTCGGCGCGTACCTTCGCGACGAGTTCCTCGGCGGAGCGGACGGCCTCCGCCGGCCGCGACGGCTCCGGCGCCCGGTGCAGGCCGGCCGCACCGCCGGCCGCCACGTACGCGGACGCGGCCTCGACCGCCGCCTGCACCGCCTCGGCGGTCGACGCGCCGTCGCCCAGCGCCAGCGCGGCGGTGGCGGCGAACCGGTCCCCGGCGCCGCAGGTGTCCTCCACGTGCGCCACGGTGGACGGCGGCGGCACGACGAGCGGGGTGCTGCCGGAGTGGCAGAGCACCGCCCCGTCCGGGCCCATGGTCACCGCGACCGCGCCGACCCGCCACCGGCGGCGCAGCTCGTGCCCGGCCCGGGTGGCGGTGGAGAGTCCCGAGCCGGCGCCGGCGTCCCCGGTGAGCCGGCGCAGTTCGCCGAGGTTCGGCGTGGTCAGCCGGACCCCGGCCACCGCGGCCGGGCCGCGCGGGTGCGGGTCCCAGACCACCGGGGCGGACGCCTCGGCCAGCGCGGCGCGCAGCGCGGGTTGCCGGGCCAGGCCGCGACCGTAGTCGCTGACCAGGATGGCCCGGGCCCGGGAGAGCAGGTCGAGCACGGCCTCCGAGGGCTGGCCCGGCGCCTGCGGCTCGCCGCCCCGGTCCAGCCGGAGCAGGGTCTGCCCGCCGGCGCGGAGCCGGATCTTCTCGGCCGTCGCGCCGGGCAGGCGCATCGGGTATACCGCCACCCCCGCCTCGCCCAGCAGTTCCGCGAGGCGGGCCCCGCCGGCGTCGTCGGCGAGCGCGGTGACAAGCGCCACCTCGGTGTCCGGCGCGACGGCGAGCAGCGCGGCCAGTCCGGCCCCGCCGGGTCGGTCCGTGGCCGCGTGCTCGTCGAGCACGGGCACCGGGGCGTCCGGGCAGATCCGGCTGACCGCGCCCGTCACGTCCCGGTCCAGCAGCGCGTCGCCGACCACCACGAGCGGCCCGCTCACGGCTCCACCCACCCGGTGCCGGTGGAGCGGTTGCGGCCGTGCCCGTTCCCGTTCGTACCGGCGTGCCCGTTCGTACCGGCGTGCCCGTTGCGGCCGTGCCCGTTCGCGTGCTGCCCGGCGCCGGCGAACGGCGCCACGCCGTCCACCGTGGCCAGGACCAGGCCGTCCCGACCGGCCCCGTCGTGCCGGTCGCGGCCGTCGTGGGCCGCCGGCTCGGCGGCGCGCGGGGCCGGCGGGGCCCACCGGGCGTACGTGCCGGCCCGGGGCGCCGGTACGGACGCGGTCGGGAGCTGCCGGATCAGCGGCAGCGCCTGGTCGACGTACTCGCAGAGCAGGTGCGTGGAGACCAGGTGCAGTTCCTGCACCACCTGGCTGTCCGGGGACGGCACGGCGAGCACGTCGTGACACAGGTCGGCGAGCGGGTTGGGGGCGGGGCCGGTGAAGGCCCAGCAGCGCAGGCCGGTGTCGCGGCCGGCCTGGGCGGCGGTGAGGAGGTTGGTGCTGGTGCCGCTGGTGGACATGAGCAGGAGGATGTCGTCGGGTCGGCCGTGGGCGCGGACCTGGCGGGCGAAGACCTCGTCGTAGCCGTAGTCGTTGCCGATGGCGGTGAGGGCGGAGGTTTCGGCGTGCAGGGCGATGGCGGACAGGGGTTCGCGGTCGTCGCGGAGTTTGCCGACGAGTTCGGCGGTGAGGTGCTGGGCCTCGGCGGCGCTGCCGCCGTTGCCGGCCACCAGCAGCCGCCCGCCCCGGGCCAGCGTCCAGGCCAGCTCGGTGCCCCAGCCGGCCAGCCGCTCGGCCTCCCGCCGGTACGGCAGCAGTGCCGCGGCCAGCCCGGACAGGTGGGCGTCGAGGGTGTCGTGGTGGCTCATCAGGCCACCGCCGGCGCCGGCCGGGAGGCCGTGGTCAGCGACGCGTAGACCGCGCCGAGCTGTTCGGCGCAGCGCTTCCAGGAGTACCGGCTGCGGATCCGGTCCAGCGCGGCCGTGGCGTACGCGAACCGCCGGACCTTGTCGGACAGCAGCCGGCGCAGCGCGGTGCCGAGCGCGCGGGGGTCGCGGGGCGGCACGAGGTCACCGGTGAGCCCGTCCACGACGGTGTCGGCGATGCCGCCGACGTTGGTGCCGACCACCGGCACGCCGCAGGCCATCCCCTCCAGCGGGGTGAGGCCGAACGGCTCGTACCAGGGCGCGGCGACAAGCAAGTCCGCCGAGCGGTACCAGGCGCCCATCTCCTCGCGCGGCACGGCGCCGACCAGCTTCACCCGGTCGGCCACGCCGCACGACTCGGCCAGCGCGGAGAGCCGCCGCGCGAACGAGTCGGCGGCGAGCAGGTCGGCCGGCGGGCCGCCGACGACCACGCACTCGGCGTCCGGCACCGCGGGCAGTGCCCGGACCACCTCCAGGAAGCCCTTGCGCTCGACCATCCGGCCGACGGTGAGGATGCGGGGGCGGGCCGGGTCGCGCGGGGCGACCGGGCCGTCGGGGCGGAACACCGCCTGGTTCACGCCGGACGGGACGAGCGCCATCCGCGACCGCGGGACGCCCATCCGGACCAGCTCGGCGACCTCGTCCTCGCACTGCACGATGACCCGGTCCACGGCCCGGCCGAGCGTCCGCTCGTAGCCGATCCGCCCTGGTGGGCTCGTGTCCTTCGCGCCCTGGTGCCGGCGCTTCACAGTGCCGAGCGCGTGGTACGTCAGCACCGTCGGCACCCCGGTCCGCCGCCCCGCGTGCACCGTGGCCAGCCCGCTCATCCAGAAGTGCGCGTGCGCCACGTCCGGGGTCCAGCCGCCGCGCCGCCAGGTGTCGGCCAGCCAGCTGCCGAACTCGCCCATGTAGGGGAGCAACTCGTCCTTCGGCACCCGGTGCGCCGGGCCGGCCGGCACGTGGCACACCTGGTAGCCGTCGACGGTGGCCACCGCCTCGGGCAGGGCGGTGGAGTCCCGGCGGGTGTAGACGCGGACGTCGTGCCCCTCGCCGACCAGCGCGGCCGCGAGCTCCGCCACGTGGGTGTTCTGCCCGCCGGCGTCCTCCTCGCCGAGGACGGCGAGCGGGCTGGCGTGCTCCGAAATCATCGCGATGCGCATGTCTCCTCCTCCATGATCCGGTCCCAGTCGGCGAGGAACCGGTCGAGCCCGAAGCGTTCCTTCGTCACCTCGCGTGCCCGTGCCCCCAGCCGGTACGCCGCGTCGCGGTCCTCGGCGAGCCAGCGGGCGGCCTCGACCAGGGTGTCCACCCGGGTGGAGAGCACCCCCGCGTCGGGCGGCACGGCGTCCACGGCCTCGGTGGTGGCCAGCGCGACCACCGGCATGCCGATGGTCATGGCCTCGATCAGGCTCAGCCCGAGCGACGTCCAGCGGCACAGGTGCAGGTACGCCCGCCGCCGCGCCACCTCGGTGTGCATCCGGTCCTGCGGCAGGTCGTCGTGGACGGCCAGCCGGTCCGCCGGGAGCCCCAGCCGGTCGGGCAGGCCGGCCACCCCCATGCCGAAGACGTCCAGCGGGGCGACGGCGGCGAACCGCGGCATCAGGTCGGTGCCGGTGACCCGCCCGCGGCGTACCGGCTCGTTGGTGACCACGGCGAGCCGGTCCAGCTCGCCGGTCCACTCCACCTTCGGCGGCACGATGCCGTGCTCCACGACCGCGGTGCGGGTGCCGCCGTTGTCCCAGAACAGCTCGTTGAAGTGGGTGACGTGGGTGAGCAGCAGGTCGTCCCGGTCGGCCATGGGGTGGCGGGTGTCCGGCACGTCGCCCTTGGGGGTGTTGTGCTCGACGTAGATGGCCGGCAGGTCCCGGCCGGGCCGGCGGCCCAGCCACTGCTCGGCCAGCTCCAGCTCCTCGGGCCGTTGCAGGATCACCAGGTCGACGTCGGTCCGTCCCAGCTCCTCCGGCGTCACCTCGACGGCGTTCTCCGGCCATTCGTAGGTGCGCGCCCGGCCCAGCCCGTACGGGCCGCGGTCGGGCGTGACCGGCACCAGGTACCGGTGTCTCCCGTGCACGAACGACGTGGTCCAGGAGCCGTGCACGTGCCAGAGCAGAACGTTCATCTCTCTCCTCGTCGGCGGCGGGGCGGGGGCGGGTCGGGTGGATTCAGCCGGGGGCGAGCCGGCGGACGGCGGTGACCACCCGGGCGGGGTCGACGCCGCTCAGGCAGGGGTGCCCGGCGACCGGGCAGCGGGCCGCGCGGGTGTCCCGGCAGGCCGCCCCGGCGTCGCCGAGCCGGACCGTCGGCACCCGGTAGGGCGCCCACTGCCCGAACGGGACGGTCGGGGCGAAGAGACTGACCACCGGGGTGCCGACGGCGGCCGCGAGGTGGGCCGGCCCGGTGTTGCCCACCACCAGGCAGCGGGCGCCGGCGAGGATCCGGGCGAGCCCGGCCAGGTCCGTGGTCCCCCCGACGTCGGTGCCCCCGGCTGCGGCCACCCGGGCGGTCAGCTCCCGTTCGCCAGGTCCACCGGTGACCAGCACCCGGTGCCCGTCGGCCGCGAGGGCGGCCACGATCTCGGCGCAGCGCTCCGGCGGGCAGGCCCGCGCCGGCACCGACGCGCCGGGGTGCACCACCAGGTAGTCGCCGGCGGGCCGGGCCACGGCGCGCGCGGGCAGGTCGGCGCGGAGCCGCAGCACCGGCTCGTCGCCGGCGGGCAGGGCGAAGCCGGCCGCGGCGGCCAGGGAGAGCGCGCGCTCCGGCTCGGGCACGCCGACCGGCACCCGGTGCCGGACGTCCAGCAGGGACCCGGGGTAGTCGTCGCTGATCGCGCTGATCCGTGGGACGCCGGCCATCCGCAGCAGCAGGGCCAGGGGCAGTGCCGACTGGTGGAAGGAGGTGAAGACGACCGCCTCCTCGGCGCCCACCGCGGCCAGCCGGGCGGTGAGCCGGCGCATGTCGTCGGGGTCCACCGGCTCGGGGGAGCCGTCGATCCAGGGCAGCGGCCACTCGATGATCTCGTCGACGCCGGGCAGCAGCTCCGCGGCCGCCCGGCCGCGTGGCCCGCAGAGCAGCGCCACCCGTTCCGCCCCGGCCGCCACCGCGCGGATGCCGGGGCCGGTGACCAGCACGTCGCCGGCCGAGTCGCTCCGCACCACCAGGACCGTGCCGGCCCGCCCGGTACGCGGCACCACCGGCCGCACCGCCCGGGCCCGGCGCAGGATCTCGTCCACCGCGCCGGGCAGGTCCCGGGCGACGGCGGGCGCCTCGGCGACCTCCTCGGGACGGGTCACCGGAGTGGGCACGAGGATGCCGGTGGCGCCGGCGGCGAGCGCGGCGGCCATGTCGCGGCCGATGTCGCCGACCAGCACGCAGCGCCGGGGCGCGGTGCCGAGCGCCCGGGCGGCCTCGTGCACCAGCCCGGGAGCCGGCTTGCGGCAGGCGCAGCCGTCGGTGTCGTCGTGCGGGCAGATGGCCCAGTGGTCGAAGGGGCCGAGCAGCTCCTCGATCCGGGCGTGCACCGCGTGCATGTCGCGCTCGGTGAAGTAGCCCCGGGCGAGTCCGGACTGGTTGGTCACCACGGCCAGCCGAACCCCGGCCGCCCGCAGCCGGTCCAGCGCCTCCCGGGCCCCGGGCAGCGGCCGGACCTTCTCCGGGTCGCCGTTGTAGGGCACGTCCTCGACCAGGGTGCCGTCACGGTCGAGCAGCACCGCGTCGTACAGGGCGGGGCCCGGCGGTTTCATGGCCGAGAAGTTGCCCTGGGACAAGGACGTAAACATCAGCGTCCCGCCCCCGTGACCAGGTCCCCGGCGGGCACGGCGCGGGCGCGCCGCCAGCCGCGTACCCAGTGGACGGCCGCGAGCGGCGGGATGAGCGCGCTGGTCACCAGCATGGTGGCGACCTCGTCGGGGGTGCGCGGGCCGGGCGCGACACGGGCCCGGGTGAACTCCGCGGTGCCGGCCGCCCAGCCGAGCGCGGCCACGCCGCCGAGCACGCCGAGCGCCCGCCGGGCGCGGGCGGAGCGGAGGGGAGCGGCGCGCAGCGCCGCGGCGGCCAGCGCCACGGTGCCGGCCGCGGCGACCGCCACGTGCCGGGGCCGCCGCCCCGGTGGCAGGTCGAGGTCAGCGCGCCAGCCGCGGCCGTAGAGCCGGCGCAGCAGCGCATCGTCGGCGTTGCCGCGTTGGGTGCGCAGGCTGACCCAGCGGCTCTCCGGCCGGACCGGGTGGGTGACCCGCCGCCGGCCCTGGACCAGGTCCCAGCCGGCGCGGTGGACCCGGTGGGCCAGCTCGGCGTCCTCCCGGAAAGCGCGGGGGAAGCGTTCGTCGAAGCCGCCGACGGCGGCCAGGGCAGCTCGGCGGTAGGCCATGTCCGCGGTGATCCACTTACCCTCGGCCAGGCCGGCGGTGCCGCGTTCCCAGTCGGTGGGGCGCCGGTGCGCGGGCAGCGGGACGTCGACGACGCCCTGCACGCCGCCGGTCCCGCCGGCCACCGCGAGGTCGGTGCGCAGCCGCCGGGCCCAGTCCGGCGCCGGCACCACGTCGTCGTCGAGGAACACCACCCACTCGCCGCGCGCCGCCCGCCAGCCCAGGTTGCGGGCCGCCGCCGGGCCCGCGCCACGCCCGGTCAACACCTTCGTGTACGCCGCCAGCGCCCCCGGCACGGCCAGCTCGCCGGTGTCGTCGCGCCGGTCGTCCACCAGCAGCAGCTCGGCGCCGGGCAGCTCGTCGAGCTGGCCGGTCAGGGCGTCGAGCAGCGTGGCGAGGCTGGGCCGCCCCAGCGTCGGCACGACGACGCTGATCATCGGGCGCCGCCCAGCGCGGCGCGGTGCACCGCGAACGGGCCGAGGGCGAGCAGGTCCACCGGGGCGGAGCCGAACAGCTCCATGGCCTCGCGGGGAGTGTCCACCATGGGCCGCCCGGCCGTGTTCAGCGAGGTGTTCACCACCACGGGCAGCCCGGTGCGCCGCTCGAACTCGGCCAGCAGCTCGGCCACCACCGGTTCGGTCTCCGGGTGCACCGTCTGCACCCGGGCGGTGCCGTCGACGTGGGTGACCGCCGGGATGCGGTCCCGCCACTCCGGCTTCACCCGGTGCACGAAGAGCATGTACGGGCTGGGGTAGACACCGTCGAACAGCTCCGCGAAGCGTTCCGCGCGGACCATCGGGGCGATCGGCCGGAACTGCTCGCGGCCCTTCACGTCGTTCATGCGGCGGGTGGTGTCCGGGTCGCCGGGGTGGGCCAGCAGCGACCGGTGGCCGAGCGCCCGCGGGCCGTACTCGCTGCGCCCCTGGTACCAGGCGACGATCCCGTTGTCGGCGAGCACCCGGGCGGCCTCGACGGCGATGGACGCCGGCCGCGTGTACGGCAGCGCCGCCCGGCGCAGCTCCGCCTCCAGCTCCTCGTCCGACCAGCCCCGGCCCAGGTCGGCGCCGGCCATCGGGGCGGACCGGTCGCCCAGCTCGCCGGCCACGTGCAGCGCCGCGCCGAGCGCGGTGCCCGAGTCACCGGCCGCCGGCTGCACCCAGACGTCCCGGTACGGCCCCTCGGCCGCGAGCCGGGCGTTGGCCACGCAGTTGAGCGCCACCCCGCCGGCCATGGCCAGGGTGGTGGCGCCGCCGGAGGCGTCGTAGAGCCAGCGGGACAGGTCGAGGACGACCTCCTCGAGCCGCACCTGCACGCTGGACGCCAGGTCGGCGTGCTCCTCGGCCAGCTCGCCGCCGGCCGCGACCGCCTTGGCCATGCTCGACCAGTCGATCCGCTCGACCTGGAAGCCGCCGTCGTCGGTGACCCGCACCAGGTCACGGAGCAGGCCCAGGTGCCGGGGCTGCCCGTAGGAGGCCAGTGCCATCACCTTGTACTCGTCGCTGGAGTGCAGGAAGCCCAGGTGCCGGGTGAGGTCCTCGTAGAGCAGGCCGAGCGAGTGGGGGAGCTGCTGGGAGTGCAGCGGCGACAGCCGGCCGTCGCGGTAGACGCCGGCCAGGTGGCTGGCCACCTCGCCGCGGCCGTCGAGCACCAGCACCGCGGTGTCGTCGCCGGCCGGCGGTGCGGCCAGGCCGGCGGAGGCCGCGTGCGCGACGTGGTGGGGCACGAACCGCACCTTCTCCGGGTCGAGCCCGGGCAGGGCGGCGGCCAGGAACTGCGGGGCCCGCCGGGCGTAGTCGACCCGCAGCCAGTCCCAGGGGTCGCTGAGGCCCAGCTCGGCCGCCTCGCGGCAGAGGCCGGGGTCGAAGGAGTAGGCGACCGCGTCGAGGGCGTCCACGTCGATCCCGGCGCTGGCCAGGCACCACGCGGCGGACAGCTCGGGCAGCTCCCAGGCGGAGAAGGGCACCGGCCGCTTGCCGTGCTTGCGGCGGCTGAACCGCTCCTCTTCGGCCGCGGCCACCACCCGGCCGTCGACCACCAGGGCGGCCGCGGGGTCGTGGAAGATCGCGTTGATTCCAAGGACGCGCATGAGTGGTCCCTACCCTGGCGACCACGACCTAACCTGTAGATCATCGACTTCTCCCGAGAAGTCGAATCTCCGTTGTGGAGCTTCCAATTCGGGACCAAAGCCCCTGGTCGGCCCCGCATGAAGCGGCGAAGCTGGGCAAAGCGGCGCAGTCGGCTCCGGCACAGCCGGTTCCGGCTCCGGTGCCTTCTGCCCGCGACGATCCGACCGGGAGGTGCTTTCGTGTCCCCGTCCTCACTGTCCGTGCTCGCCGAGGAGCAGCTCGCCCTGGCCCGGGCCACCGGCAGCGGGCGCAGCGCCCGGACCCTGCACGGCGATCCGACCACCCGGCTGCGCCAGACGCTGGTCGCGCTGGTCGCCGGGCACGCCCTGGCGGAGCACGCCAGCCCCGGCGACGCGACGCTCCAGGTGCTGCGCGGACGCGTCCGCCTGACCGCCGGGGACCGGACCTGGCCGGGTTCGGCGGGCGACCTGCTGGTGATTCCGGACGCCCACCACGCGCTGCACGCCGACGAGGACGCCGTGGTGCTGCTCACGGTCGCCCGCGGATGAGCGCCGTCCGACCGCTGCACGCCACCGGCACCAGTCCCGCCGCGGACCCCGCCTCCCGTGCGCCCGCGGCGCGGCCCGGTCGACCGGCTAGGGGACGCCGGAACCGCTGGCTGCCGCCGCAGCACGGCGCCTGGGCGATGCTGCTCCTGCCGTACGTCGCGGCGGTCGGCGTGACCGGTCCGCGCTGGCTGCACCTGCCCGTCCTCGGCGTCGGGCTCGCCGGTTACCTGTTCTCCTACTACGCACTGCTCGCGGTGAAGACCGGCCGCACCGACCGGGTACGCCCGCAACTGCTCGTCTACGGCGGGGCGACCGCGCTGCTCGGGATGCCCGTGCTGCTCGCCCGCCCCGCCGTCCTCGGCTACGTCCCGCTCTACGGCGTGCTCCTCGCGGTCAACGCCGGCCACGCCCGACGCCGCCGCGAGCGGGCCCTGCTCAACGACCTCGCGTCGGTGGCGCAGAGCCTGCTCATGGTGTTCGTGGTGGCCACCGTCGCCGAGGTCCCGCCGGCCGACCTGGTCGGGGTGGCGGCGGCGGTCGGCGCGTACCTGGTCGGCACGGTGCTGTACGTCAAGACGATGATCCGGGAGCGGGGGAGCGCCCAGTACCGCTGGGCCTCGCTGGCGTACCACCTGGTGGCGCTGGCGGTGGCGGTGGTCGCCGGATGGGGGCCGGCGGTGGCGGGGGTCTTCGCGCTGCTGCTGCTCCGGGCGGGCGTGCTGCCCGGCCGGCGGCTCACCCCGGTGCGGGTGGGCCTGATCGAGATGGTCGGCACCCTGCTGGTGCTCGCCGCGGTGGTCACCCGCTGGGCCTGACGGGAACGGGGCCGGTGCTGCGGCCCGCCGGAGGCCGCGGCGCCGCGCACGGGACGTTCTCGCAACCCTGAGTGACTGCCCCCTCCGACGGCCGTGGTTACGAGGCGTGACGGCATCGCCGGGCGGCCGCCTCCGGCGTCGCCGCCGGCAGCCCCGGGCTGAGCAGCCACAACGCGAACTGCGACGCCCCGGCCCCCACCCCCTGCCGCCCGCCTTTGCTCTGCAGCCCTATACGCACCGGCAACCCTCCGTGAGTGATGCCTATAGGGCTGCAGAGCAAAGCGAGTGCGCAGGGGTGCCGGGGCGGGAGCGGTCCTCACGGAGCGTGGCCGTGGTGTGCGAGCAGTGGTTCGGGTCCGGTCGGCGTGCGCGCCCGAATGGACCGGGATGGGCTCGCCGGGAGATGGCGAGGGCCGGTGTCGGGCGCTGCCCGACACCGGCCCTCGCTCGCCGCGGCTGGCGAGCCTCAGCGCAGCATGCCCGGACCGAACACCTCGTACGCGATCCGCTCGGCCGGTACGCCCCGGCGCAGCAGGCCACCCCGGACCAGCGTCATGAACGGCACCGGCCCGCACAGGTGCACGTACGCGCCGGGGGTGAGCGGGACCAGCGCCGGGTCGACGAGTCCCTCGGCGATCTCCGCCTTGATGCCGGCCAGTTCGGCGCCGGCGGTGTCCTCGTACCAGAGGCGCACCGACAGGTTCGGCAGCCGCTCCTGGAGCGCGGGCAGTTCGTGGCGCAGCGCGTGCGCGGCGCCGCTGCGGTCGGCGTGCACCAGCGTCACCGGCCGCTCGGGCTCGGTTGCCGCCAGGTGCGCCAGCGCCGACATGGCCGGGGTCAGTCCGATGCCGGCGCTGACCAGCAGCAGCGGCTCCCCGCCGCCGAGCGCGCTGACCTCGCCGAACGGCGGGCTGAGCCGGAGCGTGTCGCCGACGGTCACCCGCTCGTGCAGGAAACCGGAGACCATGCCGTCGGGCGCGTCGCCGGTGCCGCGTACCCGCTTCACGGTGATCCGCCAGTGGTCGGCGCCGGGCCGGCCGGAGAGGCTGTACTGCCGGATCTGCTGGCCGCGGCCGCCGCCCAGGTCGACGGCGACGGAGGTGTACTGACCGGCGGTGAAGCCGGGCACCGTTCCGCCGTCGGCGGGGACCAGGGTGAACGACACCACGTCCGGGGTCTCCGCCGTCCGGTCCGTGACCCGCCACTCGCGCCACACGGACCCGTTCTCCGGCACCCCCGCCTCGGTGTAGAGGCGCGCCTCCCGGGCGACCAGTTCGCAGGCCAGCAGCCAGTACACCTCGTCCCAGGCCGCCGCGACCTCGGGGGTGACCGCCTCGCCGAGCACCTCGGCCACCGCGGCCATCAGGTGCCGGCCGACGATCGTGTACTGGGTGGCGGTGATGCCCAGGGAGACGTGCTTGTGCGCGATCCGGTCCAGGATCGGCCCCCACGGCACGGCGCTGCCGCCGGTCAGGTGCTCGGCGTACGCGACGACGGCGCCGGCCAGCGCGGCCTTCTGCGTGCCGGTGGCCTGGTTGCTCCGGTTGAAGATGTTCAGCAACTCCGGGTGGGCGGCGAACATCCGCTGGTAGAACCGGCCGGTGATCGCCTCGCCGTTGGCCTGCACGGCGGGCAGGGTCGCCGTCACCACCGCTGCTGAGGATTCCGAAAGCACGATTACTCCTTGTGGCGTCGAACGGGTCGCTCCCCACTGAACAGGCATTCAAAGTTCCTCTTCAGGGTCGAAGGTCCCGGGGTCGCGGTAGCGCTCGTCACACCAGGCGACGGGCGGTTCGACCCGTGTCGCGACGAGCGACCGCTGGCTAGGGTCGAGGCGTGAAGCTCAACCGGTCGACCGACATGGCGCTGCGCATCGCCATGCTGACCGCCGCCTCCCCGGCACGGAGGACGGTGGACGAGCTCGCCACCCAGCTCGCGCTGCCGCGCAGCCACGTGGCCAAGGTGGTGCAGCGGTTGCAGCGGCTCGGAGTGCTCGTCACCATCCGGGGCCGCTCCGGCGGAGTCACCTTCGCCGAGCACGCCGGGGAGCTGACCGTCGGTTACGTGGTCCGGGCCTTCGAGGGCGACGACGAGGTGGTCAACTGCGAGCAGCCCGCCTGCCCGCTGGTCGCGGGTTGCCGACTGCGCGGCGAGCTGCGCCGGGCCCAGGCCGCCTTCCTCGCCGTGCTCGACGGCGTACGCCTCGGCGACCTGGCCGACGGCGCGGCCGGTCCGGTGCTGCTCGCCCTCGGCGCCCCACCGGTGCGTGCCTGATGGCCGTCTCGCATCCGATCTTCGCCCGGGTCTTCGCCCGGGCCAGCGTCGCCATGGACCGGGCCGGCGCCGCCGCGCACCGACGCCGCCTGGTGGCCGGGTTGCGGGGCCGGGTGGTCGAGGTGGGCGCCGGCAACGGGCGGAACCTGCCGCACTATCCGCCGACCGTGACCGGGGTGCTCGCCGTGGAGCCGGAGCCCCGGTTGCGCGCCGCCCTACGGGCCGCCGCGCCCGAGGCGCCGGTTCCGGTGACCGTGGTCGCCGGCCTGGCCGAGGCGTTGCCGGTCGCCGACGCGAGCGCCGACGCGGTGGTGCTGTCGCTGGTGCTCTGCTCGGTGCCCGACCAGGCGGTGGCGCTGCGCGAGGCGCGCCGGGTGCTCCGCCCGGGCGGGCAGCTCCGCTTCTACGAGCACGTCGTCGCGGAGACCCCTGGGCTGCGCCGCGCCCAGCGCGTGGCGGACGCGACGCTCTGGCCGCTCTGCTGCGCCGGCTGCCACACCGCGCGGGACACCGTGGCGGCGATCCGGGCGGCCGGCTTCACGGTGGTCGAGCTGGACCGGTTCCGCTTCCCGCCGACAGGTGTCCCCGGTCCCGCGGCGCCGCACGCGCTCGGCACGGCCGTCCGCGCCTGAGGCTCACCGTGCCGGCTCCGGCCCGGCCCGTCGTGGGGCGCCCCCGGCCGGGGACGCCCCACGACGCGGGTCAGCTCACCGTGATCGTGCCGTCCGGGGCGCGGACACAGGAGACCGCCCGTGCGCCGGTCGCGGCGGCGCCGGTCAGGCAGCGGCCGAGCACCCGGTGGCCGGCGGCGCTCGGGTGCCAGGACTCCTGGCAGGTCTGGAAGTACGTGCCGCAGGCGTTCGCGATCCGCTGGATGTCGAGCTTGTCGTAGCCGGAGAGGCTGGTCACGAAGACACCGGTCGGGCCGTCCATGAGCCGGATCGGGGTGGCCAGGGCGTTGCCCGGGCTGCCCGCCGACTCGCAGAGCCGGGCGCCGTCGAAGGCGCGCTGCACGTTCAGGTAGACCAGGTCGTCCTGCGGGAACTCGGCGGCCAGGGTGGTCCGGACCGAGCTGACCAGGGTGCCGAGGCCCTGGGAGAAGCGCTGGCCCGGCGCGAGGCTGGCCCGGTGGATCGGGCATCCGGCGGCGTACCGCTCGGCGCCGAGGGCGCGGAACTTGTCCCGGGTGTCGTCCCGGTCGTCCTCCGTCCAGTAGGGAGTGGCCAGGTCGGTGGGGAGCGGGTTGGTGTAGTCCTGGAACACCACCCGGTGCTGGCCGTCGGCGTCGATCTGGTCGAGGGTGGTGAGCAGTTGCCGGACCGCCGCGGTGGTCTCCGCGGTGGCGGCGCTGAACTGCGCGGCCGTGGCCAGGTCGGCGTCCGTGCACGGCTCCTGCTCGACCGGCCCGCCGAGGTACGCCCAGAACTCCCACCAGCCGGTCCAGGCGTCGGCGATGAAGCGGTTGGCGCACTTCTCCGCCACGCTGCCGAAGGTGAACGAGCTGTTGTTCGAGCCGAGCCCGACGAGCACCAGGTCGATGTCGTGGGTCTGTGCCACCGCCCGGAGCTGGTCGAGCTGGGCGCTCACCTGCCGGCCCTTGGTCCGGGTCGCGGAGGCGGCGGCGATGTCGTAGGGCTGCCCGCCCGAGCAGGCCAGGTTGAAGCGGGCGGCGATGCCGGGCAGGTCGGCCTGGAAGAGCGAGGCGTTCGGCGAGCGGTGGCAGAAGTAGGCGTTGCTGTTCGGCGCCGACCAGCCGGGAAAGCCCTGGGCCACCCCGTTGACGTCGACCACCGGCGCGTACGCCCCGGCGCCCTCGCCGCTGATGAAGCTGTCGCCCAGCGCCACGGCGGCGGTGGGCAGGGCCGCCGTGGCGGGCCGCGCGGGCGCCACGGCGGCCGGCAGCGCCACCGCGGCGACGGCCAGCGCCGCCGCGAGCGCGGCACGACGGAACAGGGACATGTCCCGACCCCCTCACACATCTAAATGTGAAAGATCCTCTGAGGAGGCGATCAGACCACGGTCGTGTGACGCACGTCAATGGCCCGACGCGCGGGGCGCGCCGGGCGGTGGGCGGGGTGGATCAGGCGGGCCGGCGGAACTCCGCGCGCCAGCGGAGGCCGCCGTCCGGGGCGACGATCTCCTCGGTGCGTGCCGGGACGAGCGGTCCGGTGGCGAAGGCGTCCAGCTCGGCCCGGGTCAGCGGCCAGGGCGGGCCCTCGACCTCCTCGTCGGCGCGCCGGCCGGCCGCGATCACCAGCAGGGTCCCGCCGGGCGCGACGAGCCGGCCCACCGCCGGGATCGCCCGCTCCCGGGTCCCGGCCGGCAGCGCCTGCACGTTCATGCTCTCCAGCACCAGGTCGAACCCGTCGAGCCAGGCGGCCGGAGGGTCGAGCAGGTCGGCGGTCTCGTACCGGACCGGGGAGCCGGCGTGACGGCGGCGGGCGGTCCGCACCGCGGTGGGGGAGATGTCGAAGGCCACGGTGGCGAAGCCCAGCCGGGCCAGGTGCTCGGCGTCGCGGCCGAAGCCGCAGCCCACCACCAGGGCGCGGCGGCCGGCGCCGTCCGGTCGGTCCCGGTCGGTCCACTCGGCGAGCAGCGAGTGAGGGCTGTCCCGGTCCCACGGCACCACCGCCGCGCCCCGTTCGGCCTCGGCGTAGAGCCGCTCGAAGCGGTCGCCCGGCTCGTCCGCAGCGGCGGCCCGGGAAGACATCGGGCTGTTCACGACGTTGTCCCGCACGGACGCCTCCTCGCTCCAGCCCCCTTCCCGAGGGCGGTGGCACGGACCGCCCGGAGCCTAACCGGACAACGCACCGCACGGGTGCCACAGCTCTGTCGGAGCGCCGGGCTAGGCTCGCTGCGGCGCGCCGCCCGTGGCGATCGAGTTGGGGAATCGACACGGTGACCGGCACCACACCGCCGAGACCTGGGAGTACGACCAGTTGACCGCACAGCCTGAGACCCTGTACGGGGCCGACGACCTGACGCACCTGGAGGGCCTCGATGCCGTCCGGAAGCGCCCCGGCATGTACATCGGCTCGACCGACAGCCGTGGCGTGGGTCACCTCGTCAACGAGATCCTCGACAACTCGACCGACGAGGGTGTCGGGGGTCACGCCACCAAGATCGACGTGATCCTGCACGCCGACGGCTCGGTACGGGTCGACGACGACGGTCGCGGCATCCCGACCGACGTGCACGCCAAGTCCGGGATCTCGGGCGTGGAGCTGGTGCTGACCCGGCTGCACGCGGGCGGCAAGTTCGGCGGCTCCGGCTACAAGACCTCGGGCGGCCTGCACGGCGTGGGCGCCTCGGCCGTCAACGCGCTCTCCCGGCGGTTCGACGTCACCGTCCGCCGTGGCGGCAAGGTCCACTCGATGTCGTTCCGGCACGGCGTACCCGGGATCTTCGACGGCGACGGCCCGGACGCGCCGTTCACCCCTGGCCCCGGCCTCCAGATCGTCGGCGCCATGAAGCGCGGCCAGCGCACCGGCACCTCGATCCGCTGGTGGCACGACCCGCGCTACTTCGAGACGGGCGCCGCGCTCGACACCGAGGCGGTCCGGCTCAAGCTGCGCAACACCGCGTTCCTGGTGCCCGGCGTGGCCTACCGGCTGCGCGACGAGACCGGCGAGAAGCCCGTCGAGGAGAACTTCCACTTCCCCAACGGCCTCACCGACATGGTGGAATACCTCGCCCCGGCCGGCGACCGCCCGGTCTCGGGCACCCTGCTGGTCACCGGCGAGGGCACCTACCGGGAGAATGCCGCCGACGCCAACGGCGTCATGCAGTCGAACGTGCAGCGCCGGGCCGAGGTCGAGGTGGCGTTCCGCTGGGGCACCGGCTACGAGCGCACCGTCGAGTGCTTCACCAACACGATCCGCAACGCTCACGGCGGCACCCACCGCAAGGGCTTCGAGCGGGCCCTGGCCCGCACCCTGGCGGAGGCCGCCCGCAACACCCGCGGCCTGCTCAAGCCCAAGGAGGACGCGCCCACCCTGGACGACGTCCTGGAGGGCATGACCGCCGTGGTGCACGTGCGGATCCCGGAGCCGCAGTTCACCTCGCAGACCAAGGACGAGCTCTCCACCGCGGGCATCACCAAGGTGCTCCAGGGCCTGGTCGAGGCGCACCTCAAGGCGTGGCTGGAGGACCGGAAGACCAAGGCCGAGGCCCGGACGGTGCTCCAGAAGATCGTCGACGCGGCCCGGGTCCGGCTCACCCAGAAGCAGCAGAAGGACGCCGCCCGGCGCAAGACCGCCCTGGAGGGCGCGTCCATGCCGGCCAAGCTGGTCGACTGCCGCGCCACCGGGGTGGATCGCAGCGAGCTGTTCATCGTCGAGGGGGACAGCGCGCTCGGCACCAGCCGGATGGCCCGCTCCTCGGAATACCAGGCCCTGCTGCCGATCCGCGGCAAGATCCTCAACGTGCAGAAGGCGAACCTCCAGCAGGTGCTGGACAACGCCGAGTGCGCGGCGATCGTGCAGGTGCTCGGCGCCGGCTCGGGGCGCACCTTCGACCTCTCCGCGCTGCGGTACGGCCGGGTGCTCATCATGGCCGACGCGGACGTGGACGGCGCGCACATCCGCACCCTGCTCATCACGCTCTTCGCCCGCTACATGCGACCGCTGATCGAGGCGGGCCGGCTCTACGCGGCCATGCCGCCCCTGCACAAGATCACCACGAAGGGGCGCAACCCGCAGACCGTCTACACGTACACACAGGCGGAGATGGAGGCGACGGTCCGCAAGCTGGAGAAGGCCGGCAAGCAGATCGTCACGCCGATCCCGCGGTTCAAGGGTCTCGGTGAGATGGACGCCGACGAACTGTGGGAGACGACCATGAACCCGGCGACCCGGGCGGTCCGCCGGATCACCCTCGACGACGTCGAGGCCGCCGAGCGGATCCTCGAACTGCTGATGGGCGAGAAGGTCGAGCCCCGCCGCAACTGGCTCATCGAATCGGCCGACCTGGTCGACCGCGACGCCATCGACGCCTGACCACCGGGTTCTTCGAAGGGAAAGCTGAACCATGGCACGCCGCAAGGACGACCGCGCCAGGGCGGACCTCTCCGCCTTCGACCAGGCCGGCGCCCGGGTGTTCGACAACCCGCTGGTCAACGAGGTCTCGGACTCCTACCTGGAGTACGCGTTCTCGGTCATCCACTCGCGGGCCCTGCCCGACGCCCGGGACGGGCTCAAGCCGGTGCACCGGCGCATCCTCTGGTCGATGTACGAGCAGGGCCACCGCCCCGACCGGGGCCACGTGAAGTCGGCCCGGATCGTCGGCGACGTCATGGGTAAGTACCACCCGCACGGCGACGCGGCGATCTACGACGCGATGGTCCGGCTCGCGCAGGACTTCTCGCTCAACGTGCCGCTCATCGACGGGCACGGCAACTTCGGCTCGCCCGACGACGGCCCGGCCGCCGCCCGCTACACCGAGGCCCGGATGTCCCGCGAGGCCATGCTGCTCGTCGGCGAGCTGGGCGAGGACACCGTCGACGTCGAGCCCAACTACGACGGCTCGCTGACCCAGCCCACCGTGCTGCCGGCGGCCTTCCCCAACCTGCTGGTCAACGGCGCGTCCGGGATCGCGGTCGGCATGGCCACCAACATGATCCCGCACAACCTGGCCGAGGTGGTCCAGGCGGCCCGCTGGCTGATCAACCACCCGGACGCCACGCTGGACAAGCTCATGGAGTTCGTCCCCGGCCCCGACCTGCCCACCGGCGGGCTGCTGCTGGGCCTCGACGAGGTGCGGCGGGCGTACGAGACCGGGCGCGGCGTGGTGCGGATGCGCGCCCGGGTGGAGACCGGCCCGCTGGAGGGCAGCCGGGGCCGGCAGGCCATCACGGTCACCGAGCTGCCGTACGGGGTGGGCGCGGAGAAGGTCATCGCCGCCATCACCAACGAGGTCAACAAGACCAAGCGGCTGACCGGCATCGCCGACGTCAAGGACCTCACCGACCGGGAGAACGGCACCCGGCTGGTGATCGAGTGCAAGGTCGGGGTCAACCCGCAGGCGCTGCTGGCCGACCTCTACCGGCTCACCCCGCTGGAGCAGTCCTTCGGCGTGAACAACCTGGTCCTGGTCGACGGCCAGCCGCAGACCCTCGGCCTCAAGGAGCTGCTGGAGGTCTTCCTCGACCACCGCTACGAGGTGGTGACCCGGCGCAGCGCGTACCGCAAGCGCAAGCGCGAGGAGCGCCTGCACCTGGTCGACGGCCTGCTGATCGCCCTGCTCGACATCGACAAGGTGGTCCGGCTGATCCGGGCCAGCGAGGACGCCCAGGCCGCCAAGGACGGCCTCATGCAGAAGTTCAAGCTCTCCGAGATCCAGGCCACCTACATCCTGGACACCCCGCTGCGCCGGCTCACCAAGTACGACCGGCTGGAGCTGGAGGCCGAGCAGGAGAAGCTGCGCGGCGAGATCGCCGAGCTGTCGAAGATCCTCGACGACCCGAAGGTGCTGCGGAAGCTGGTCTCCGATGAGCTGGCCGCCGTGGTGAAGCAGTCCGGCGCCGACCGCCGCACCACACTTGTCGACGGCGACCTCAAGGAGGTCCTGGCGGCCTCCGTGCCGGCCGGCCCGCTGGAGGTCGCCGACGACCCCTGCCAGGTCATCCTCTCCGCCACCGGGCTCGTCGCCCGGACCGCGGCCGAGTCGGAGGAGGCCGCCGAGGCGCGCCGGCGCAGCGGCCGGGTCAAGCACGACGCGGTACGCGCGGCGGTGCACTCGACCGCCCGCGGTCGCGTGCTCCTGGTGACCAGCGCCGGGCGGGCCTTCAAGATCGACGTACTCCCGCTGCCGGTGCTGCCCGAGCAGTCCGGCACGGTGTCGCTGCGCGGCGGCATGTCGGCCGCCGAACTGGTGCCGCTGGAGCCCGGCGAGACGGTCGTCGGGCTGGCCCCGCTCGGCCCGTCCGCCGAGGGCTCACCCGGCCTGGCGCTCGGCACCCGGCACGGTGTGGTGAAGGTCTGCGCGCCCGAGTGGCCGGTCCGCTCGGACGAGTTCGAGGTGATCTCGCTGCGCGACGGCGACGAGGTGGTCGGGGCGACCTGGCTCACCGACGGGGCGGAGACCCTGGCGTTCGTCTCCTCGGAGGCGTCGCTGCTGCGCTTCGCGGCGTCCGTGGTCCGGCCGCAGGGCATCAAGGGCGGCGGCATGGCGGGCATCAACCTGCCGGCCGGCGCGCGGGTGGTCTTCTTCGGCGCGGTCCGCACCGACGACCCGGGTCACGGCGAGCCGATGGTGGTCACCTCGACGGGCGCCACGGTCAAGGTGACGCCCTTCAAGGCGTACCCGGCGAAGGGGCGGGCGACCGGCGGCGTGCGCGCCCAGCGGTTCCTCAAGGGTGAGCTGGACCTGGCCGTGGCCTGGATCGGCCCGCGCCCGGTCGGCGCCACCGCCACCGGCGACCCGGTCGAGTTGCCGCCGGCGGATCCCCGCCGCGACGGCTCCGGCTTCGCGGTGATGCTCGGCCCGACGGTGATCGGCCACCAGATCGACCGCGACTGACCGTCACGTGTGGACGGGGCCCTGCGGCTGCGCCGCAGGGCCCCGTCGCGCGTTCGGGGTCAGAGTTCCGGTTCGGGGCCCCGGCGGGAGGCCGGGGTCGTGCCGCGGAGGCGGGCGATCAGGCGCATGCCGTGGTAGATCACCAGCGCGGCGGCGGTGCCCAGGGCGATGCCGTTGAAGGAGAGGTCCCCGGCGGTCAGGGTGTAGTTGGCCGCGCCGACGATCACGGCGACCGCGGCGGTCATGAGGTTGACCGGGTCGTGGAAGTCGACCCGGTTCTCGATCCAGATCCGGGCGCCCAGGACGGCGATGAGGCCGTACAGGGCCGTGGTGGCGCCGCCCAGCACGCCGGCCGGCACGGTGAGGATCAGCGCCCCGAACTTCGGGCAGAGCCCGAGCAGCACCGCCGCGAACCCGGCCACCCAGTACGCGGCCGTCGAGTAGACCCGCGTGGCCGCCATCACGCCGATGTTCTCCGCGTACGTGGTGGTGCCGGAGCCGCCGCCCGCGCCGGCCAGCACGGTGGCGACGCCGTCGCCGAGGAACGCCCGGCCCATGTCCCGGTCCAGGTTCCGCCCGGTCATCGCGGCGACCGCCTTGACGTGCCCGGCGTTCTCCGCGATCAGCACCAGGATCACCGGGATGACCAGCACCACCGCGCGCAGGCCGAAGCTCGGCGCGTGGAACTGCGGCAGGCCCACCCAGTCGGCCTCCTTCAGCGCGGTGACCGCCGCCGGGTCGAGCTTGCCGAGCAGCGCGGCCAGCACCCAGCCGATCACCACGCCGAGCAGGATCGACAGCCGGGCCAGGAAGCCGCGAAAGAGCACCGTGGTGACCAGGATCGCGACCAGGGTGATCACCGCGATGAGCGGCTGTGACTGGAACCCGGTGCCGCTGCCGCCGCCGTCCCAGGCCACCGGGGCCAGGTTGAGCCCGATGAGGGCCACGATCGCGCCGGTGACCACCGGCGGCATGAGGGCGTCGATCCAGCGCGCCCCGGCCACCTGCACCACCACGCCGACCAGCGCCAGCGCCGCGCCGGCCACCACGATGCCGCCGAGCGCCGCACCGATCCCGCCGTCGGTCTTCGCGGCCAGCACCGGGGCGATGAAGGCGAACGACGAGCCCAGGTACGACGGCAGCCGGTTGCCGGTGATCAGCAGAAACAGCAGGGTGCCCAGCCCGGAGAAGAAGAGGGTGGTGGCGGGCGGGAAGCCGGTGATCAGCGGCACGGTGAAGGTGGCGCCGAACATGGCGACGACGTGCTGCACGCCGACGCCGACCGTCCGCGGCCAGGAGAGCCGCTCATCGGGGTGGACCACGTCGCCCGGGGTGACGGAGCGCCCGTCACCGTGCAGGCGCCACGGGGACCAGCGGGAGGTGGGGGACTGGGTCATGCTGCGCCCTTCGCGTCGTCAGGTGACGGGGGCGTGATCGACCCTGAGAGTTGTTTCTAGCACGGCGCCGGCCCGGGCCCGGGGGCGGCTCGGCGTCAGGCCACGCCGGTGGGACGGAACTGGACGCTGACCCGGGGGCCGACCGGCCGGGCCGTCTTCGGGATGGCGTGCTCCCAGGTGCGCTGGCAGGACCCGCCCATCACCACCAGGTCGCCGTGCCCGAGCGGGAAGCGCAGGCTGGTCCCGCCGCCGCCCCGGGAACGCAGCAGCAGCGGCCGGGGCGAGCCGAACGAGACGATGGCCACCATGGTGTCGGTGTGCGCGGAACGGCCCTGGGTGTCGCCGTGCCAGGCCACGCTGTCCCGGCCGTCCCGGTAGAGGCACATGCCGGCCGTGACGAAGGGCTCGCCCAGCTCGGCCGCGTAGTGCCGGGTGAGCGTGTCGCGCGCCGCGGTGAGCACCGGGTGGGGCAGCGGCCGGCCGGCGCCGTACCAGCAGAGCAGGCGGGGGACGGCGACCTCGGCGTCGTACATGGTGCGGCGCTCGGCTCGCCACGGCACCTCGTGCAGCAGCGTGTCGAGCACCGCGTCGGAGCCCGCCACCCAGCCGGGCAGGTGGTCGACCCAGGCGCCCCGGCTCAGCTCGTGCCGGCGCAGTCGGCCGGCGAGCGGGCCCAGGGAAGGGCCCTGCTCGGCGAGGTCGAGCATCGAGGGCTGGTACACGCCGCCGATCCTACCCTGCTCTCGTACAGGCGTACGAGGATCGGTGCGAGCGCCGCCCGGCGGCGACCCCGGCTACCACCGGGTAGGGTGCCCCGGGTGACAAGCACCCCGGCCACCCGCGCCACCCGGCTGCCGTCGCTCACCGGGCTGCGCTGGATCGCCGCCCTCCTGGTGTTCGCCTTCCACGTCGCCACCATGCGGATCGTCGCGGAGCCCGGCGTCAAGGCGGTGCTGGACCGGGCGTTCGCCCTCGGCCTGTCCGGGGTGGAGTTCTTCTTCGTCCTCAGCGGATTCGTGCTGGTGTGGTCGTACCGGGACGGCGAGCCGCGGCACACCTTTCTCCGTCGCCGGCTGGCCAAGATCTACCCGAACCACCTGGTGACCTTCGTGGTGGCGTTGGCCGTCGCGTTCTGGTTCGCCGACCCGGTCGCCCCGTGGGCCGCGATCGGGAACCTCCTGCTGGTGCAGGCGTGGATCCCCGTCGACGGCTACTTCTACAGCGTCAACAACGTGAGCTGGTCGCTCTCCTGCGAGTTGGCCTTCTACCTGTGCCTGCCGCTGGTGCTGCCGTGGCTGCGCCGGGCCCGCGTGGGCGTCCTGTGGGCGGCGGTGGTCGCCGTGCCGCTGCTCATCCTCGCCCTCTGGCCCGCCCAGCTCCTGGTGCCCGAGGAGAGCCGCTGGTGGTTCACCCAGATCTTCCCGGTCACCCGCTCCGTCGAGTTCTGGATGGGGGCGGCCGCCGCGGAACTGCTGCGCCGGGGCCGCTGGCGGGGGCCGAACCTCGCCGCCGCCAGCCTGCTGTTCGTGGCCGTCTGGGTGGTCGCCGCGCAGTGGATCCGCGCCGAGTTCTGGGCGGCCCTGCTCGCGGTGGCCTACCTGCTCGTCATCACCGCGGCCGCGGACGCCGACGTCCGGGGCCGGCGCACGCCGTGGCGGGCCCGCCCGATGGTCTGGCTCGGCGAGGTCTCGTTCGCCTTCTACCTGGTGCACGTGCTGGTCATGACCACCGTGCTGCGGCTCACCGGGGACTGGGGCACGGGGCTGCGCGGGTGGTGGGGGCCGCTCGCGGTGCTCGGTCTCCTGCTGCTCAACCTGCTGCTCGCCGCGGCTCTGCACCACGGGGTGGAGATGCCCCTGATGCGCCGCCTCGGGCCGCCGCGCCGGGCCCGTCCGGCGGCGGCCACCGCCGCGCCGGCGCCGTCCGTGCCCGCCCCGCGGGCGGCCCCCGCCGCCATTCCGGCCAGGTCTGTCGAGTACGCCGGGCGGCGCGACCCGGGCTAGCCGTGCGCGCCCTGCCGGCGTAGCGCGCGCCGGCGGATCCGGTGAGGCCGCCGCGCCCGCGCCGGCCGTCCGTCCACGCTGGACGGCGTCGGATGAACGGATGGCGCGACACGCCCGGCGGCGGTGCGATGTGGCGGCTTCGGCGGTAGTTTGTACCCGTGCTGCCGATCGCGCTCACCTGTCCCGTGTGGTGGGTGGCGCGCTGGATCGCCCGCACACTGGCCAGCCTGGCCGTCCTCGCCGCCTGCTCGTTCGGCGCGGCGGCGCTGCCTGTCGGCGGCGCCGCGACCGCACCGGTGGCGTCCTCCGCGGTGGCCCCGGTCGAGGGCCTGGCCCTCCCGCCCGGTGCCGCCGCGCGACACCTCGGGGACGGAGCGGGCCGGACCGTCGCCGGACACGATTTCCGGTACACCGCCCGCCGGACTGTCGCCGGACCGGACTTCCGGGCCGCGGCCGGTCCGGCCGCCGGCGCGCACGATGCCGGAAGCGGCGCCGACCTCGACCGGGCGGCCGTGCCGGCCGATGGGCACACGCCGATGGCCGCGACGCGACCGGCGGACCGGCCTGTCGTGCTGGCCGGGCTGGTTCCCGCGACCGTCGGCTCCCGGGCCCCGCCCGCCCGCTGACCCGCCCGTGGGCCGCTGGCCCGCGCCCGCCGCACGCACCGAACCTCACCCCCGCACCCGCCCGTCCGCGGCCCGGCACCGGTTCCCGGTGCACCCGCCGCTCCCACGGCTCGTGCGGACACCTCTCCGCCACGTTCTCTCCCGTGAGGTGCCGACCATGCCGCAGACCGTTCTCTACCGATTCCTGACCGAGGTCCCCGAGGCCGCCGCGATCTGGTCGGCCCTGCTCCTGCTGGCCCTGGGCCTGCTCGCCGTGCTGGTCGCCCGCCCGGAGCGGGACGACGGGACCGATCCGGTGCCCGACCCGGTCGCCGAGGAGGCCGCCCGCCGGGCCGACCTGCGCCGCTACGCCGACGAGGTGGCGGTGGCCGCCACCGGGGCCGCGCAGACCGCCCGGAGGCGGCGGGAGCAGTGGCTGGCCGCCCAGGACGAGGCGGACCGGGCCTGGCGGGCGTACGACGAGGCCGAGGCGTCCGCCCGCCGCTTCGCCGGTGCCGCCGCGCTGCCCGCACCGCACACCCCCCGCACACCGGCCGAGTACGCGGCCCGGGAGCGGTGGCTGCACCACGCCGCGATGACCGCGCACTGGCGGGGCGACCTGAGCGCCCGGCAGCTCGCCGACGTGCTGGCCCACCGCAACGGGTGGGACCCGCGCCGGCACCCGGCCGAGCAGGAGATCGTCCTGGCCCGGGCGGTACGCGAGGGCCGCCGGGCCGGCTGGGCGGCGGCCGCCGAGCGGGAGCGGCGGGCGTGGCGGGACGCCGAGCTGGCCGCCGAGGCGGCCCGGATCCTGGCCGCGGAGGCGTACGCGGCCGCCGACGCGCTCCGACCCGCCCTGGCGGGCGACGCCGCGGGGACGGTGCGGGGGCGGGGCGAGGCGGCGCCGGCTCCGGTCCCGGCCGCCGTGCCCGGCGCGCGCTGGCGCCCGGCCCGGGCCGGCTGACCGGCGAGGTCGGCCGAATCGTTATCCGAATTCGGTGAGCCCGGTCACGCCGACCGCGGAAACGGTCATCGGTGCCGGGCTGGGCGATTGACCCCCGCAATTCCGCGCCGGTCGCCACCGGATGTCCGCTTTTTGCCGCGCGGTACCGCCGTAACTGCTCGTCCCATTGAGTGAAGTGAGTGACCGACTGTTCCGATATCCGTAGTGGTGCACGAGGTTTACGCAGGTGGGACTGCTTGGCAGCCGGCGTACCCACCGGTAGTGTCGGCGCGTCCGGAGCGGTTTTCGATCGCAAGAGGCGACGCCGCGCCGACCCGCCTAATCGTGCTCTCACGAACCGGGGACCCACAGCAACACCGGGGTGAATCCGCGGGCCAGCCCGCGGTAGGGCGTACTTCCCGCCCGAATCCGTCAGCTAACCCGGTCGGCGGTCACGGAAGGAGTGCCATTCCTCGTGCCCACCCCCCGCTCGTCCCCCTGCCTCCACGGCATCGCGGTGCCGGCGCTCGCCTGACGGCGACCGAACCCGGCAACCCGCCCGATCGCCCGGCCCCCCGGGCGCTCCCCGTTCCGCGGCCATCCGCCCCGCAGCGCGCGTGAGTTCCTCCGCGCGCCGGGCCGGCGCGTGCCGCTCACGCCCCGTGGAGGAAACAGTGAAGCACCACCTGAAGCGTCAGCTGCGCCGCCTCGTTACCGAACGCCCGTACCAGATCGTCGCCGGCTCGGCCGCGGCGCTCGTGCTGGCCGGCGGCGCCAGCGCCGCCGTCGCCGCCACCGACGACGCCCCGGCCCCCCGGGAGAACACCGCAGCGGTCGCCGAGCTGGGCTCCCGCCTCGGTGAGGTCGCCAGCCGGGGCGAGGCCCGGGTCGCCGCCCCGTCGCCCTCGGTCTCGCCGAGCGCGTCGCCGTCGGCCGCGAAGCCGGCCGCCAAGGCCGCCGCCGACCCGGACACCACCCCGAAGGCCAAGCCGAAGCCCCCGTCGACAAAGGTGCTCGACTACACCTACGAGGCGCAGACCGCCTACTGGAACTGCGGCCCCGCCGCGGTGCGCAACGCGCTCAGCGCGAGCGGCGTCGAGACCACCCAGGACGCGATGATCGCCCCGCTGAACGCCGGCGAGAACGGCACCAACTCCGCCGAGGACACCACCCGCGGCCTGAACCAGATGGTCAAGGGCAACCCGTACCGGACCCACATGTTCGGCGGCTCCGCGAGCCCCGCGGAGATCGACCAGCTCCAGGCGGACGTGGTCAAGGCGATCACCGACGGCCGGGGCGTGGTGGTCAACATCGCGGGCGACGCCACGGACACCGACGGCGGCTGGCACTCGTTCCCGGGCGGCCACTACATCGCGGTGATCGGCTACAAGAACGACGGCCGTACCGTCCGGATCGCCGACTCGGCGAACCCGGCGCTGCCCGAGTACTGGATCAGCACCATCGACCTGGCGAACTGGGCCGCCACCCGCGGCTACTCCGCCTGAACCACCCCTCCCGTCGGGCACCGGCTCCAGCGAGCCGGTGCCCGACGTCGTCCGCGCGCGTGTCCGCTCTCGCGCCGGCTGTCCGTCCGGTGGCACACTGCGCCCTATGGGCGACGAGACGGGTACCCGCCATCTGCTGCTTCTGCACGGCATGGGCGCCACCGGTGAGGTGTGGCTGCCCTGGGCGCCGCTGCTGGAGCGACACTGGGCGGGGCGCTGGCTCGCCCCGGACCTGGCCGGGCACGGCTGGTCGCCGCCGCTGCCCGGCTACTCCTTCGACGGCCTGGCTCAGCGGGTGGTCGAGGGGCTCGGTCCGGTGACCGAGCGGCTCGGCCCCCACGACCGGCTCGTGCTGCTCGGGCACTCGCTCGGCGGGGTGGTGGCGCTGGCTCTGGCCGCGCGGTCGCGGCGCCTGCCGGTCGACGCGGTGGTCGGGCTCGGCATCAAGGCCGTGTGGTCCCCGGCCGACCTGGAGAAGGCCCAGGAGCTGGCCGCCCGCCCGGTGACCTGGTTCGCCACCCGGGACGAGGCCGCCCGCCGCTACCTGCGGGTCTCCGGGCTGACCGGGCTGTTCGCCCCCGACCACCCGGTGGTGGAGGCGGGGCTGCGCCGCGAGGACGGCCGCTGGCGGCTGGCCATGGATCCGGCGGCGTTCGCGGTGGGGGAGCCCCGGCTGCCCGCGCTGCTGGGCGCCACCGACGTGCCGGTGCTGCTGGCCCGCGGCGAGCAGGACCCGATGGTGACCGACGCGCAGCTCAAGGAGTTGGGCGTCCCGGTCGCCACGCTGCCGGGGCTGGGCCACAACGCGCACGTGGAGGACCCGGCCGCCGTGCTCGCCCTCCTCGACGCGTACCTCTGACCGCCGGGCTCAGGCGGCGGGGGAGGGGACCGGCGAGCCGTCCCGCGGGGCGGGCGCGGTCCAGTCCGCCGCGAGCTGCCGGCGGGCGGCGTCGAGGAACACCTCGGCGTACGACTCGGCCGGGAAGTCACCCAGGTAGCGGACCCGGGTGGCCCAGCGGTCCGCCGCCTTCGGGTCGGTGTCCAGCAGCTCGGTCAGCACCTCGTCAACGTTGGACATGTCCCGGCGCAGCACGTAGCCGGAGCCGGCGAGGGGGAACCGCTCGACGAAGTGCTCGCCGTCGACGCCCATGTCGGTGACCGCGTACGGCTTGCCGGAGTAGAGCCAGTCGGAGATGACCCCGGAGACGTCCGAGACCAGCGCGTCGGCGCGGTTGACGCACTCGGTGAGGGTCAGGTCGCGGCCGGCCGCCGCCCCCCACAGGTGCGCCCGGCCGGTCTTCGCCCGGTCCGCGGCGAGCAGCTCGGTGAGGCGGGCCAGCTGCCGCGCCGAGGCCGGGTTCTGGGCCGTGTAGGGGTGCGCCCGCAGGATCACCGTGGCCCCCCGGTCGAGCAGCCGGCGGATCACCGTCTCGGCCACCGGCAGCGAGCAGTAGTTGGCGTCGGCGTGGTGCCCGGTCCAGGTGGGCGTGTAGAGCACGGTCGGGTGGGCCGGGGCGGTGGCGGGCTCCCGGCGTACCTCGATGGCCTCGACCTGGGGGCGGCCGACCACGACGAACTTCTCGGCGGGGATCTCCACGCCGGCGCGGGCGTACCGCTCGATGGCCGCCGGACCGGCCACGAAGATCTTGTCGAAGATCGCCGAGACCGGGTTGGCGCTGGGCGCCTTGTCGCTGTCGCCGTGGTGCAGCTGCACGTGGGTGAGTTGCGAGAAGCGGATGCAGTGGCTGTTCTTCGCCCCGTGGTTGACGTAGAAGGCCGCCCGCAGGCTCGGCACCAGGGCCTCGTCCATGGTCTTCAGGGTGGGGCAGAAGACCACCGGCGCGCGGGTCGCGGCGGCCACGGTGGGCAGGAACTCGGGCTCGCGCAGCAGCACCATGAACGGCCGGCCGATCCGCTCCAGGTAGGGCAGCCACATGGTGACCTGGTACTCGGAGCCGGGCGGGGCGGAGAAGTAGAGGACGAACTCGGGCTGGTGCCGGCGCAGCGCCCGGCCCACCGGGCCCCCACCGGCCGGCGGCCGGAACCGGCGGCGGGCCAGGTCGAGGCCGACCGCGCCGCAGCCCGCCGCGACCAGCAGCGCGGCCGCCAGGGCCACCCACGCGGGCAGGGCCAGGCCGGCGGCCAGCGCCACGAGGGCGAGCAGCACCAGCAGCGCGTCGCCGAGCCGGGCGGCGACCAGCGGGGTCCAGGACCGGACCGGCAGGTTGGCGGCCCGGATCTCCAGCGCGCCGGCGTCGCGCAGCGGCCCGACCAGCAGCACCAGGCCGAGCAGGACCAGCGCGGTGGCGGCCAGGGCCGGGTCGAAGCCGGCGTCCAGGCGGCGGGCGTAGCCGACCAGGATGCCGGCGGCGACCAGCACCGACTCGGCGAGGCCGTCGGCGGTGGGCCGGACCCGGCGCTCCCAGGCGGTGGCCGCGAGGGCGGCCACCGCGACCGCCAGCCCCCAGCCGGTCGCGCCGGTGAGCGCCACGACGAGGAAGGCCAGCACCGCCAGCCCGGTGGTCAGCACCCGGGCGAGCAGCTTCCGGACCAGGTCACCACGCATCTGGCTCGTCCCGTCCGCGGCTCAGGCGTCGACGCCGGTGGGCAGTTGCTCGGCCGCGTGCGCACCCGCCTGGGCGGGCACCGCGGCCACCGGCTCGCCGGGCGCCCGGCGGACGTCGATCACCTGACCGGTCAGCTCGGAGATCAGCACGTCCAGGGACGCCTGCGCGACCGCCTCGGCGGAGAGCAGGGTGTGCTCCGGCTCCTCGCCGAACGCCTTGGTGCGCATCGGGGTGGCGGTGCGCTCCGGGTTGACGCAGTTGACCCGTACGCCGAACTCGGCCCACTCGTCGGCGAGCGCCTGGGTCAGGTTGACAAGCGCGGCCTTGGTGGCCGAGTAGAGCGCGTAGCGCGCCCGGCCCCGGGTGTAGGAGCTGGAGGTGTAGAGCAGCAGCTGGCCCTTGGTCTGCTGGAGGTACGGCAGCGACTGCCGGGCGATGGTGACCGGGCCCACGAAGTTGACGTGCAGGAGGCGCTCCATCGTCTCCTCGTCCATCTCCGCGAGGGCGCCCTTCTCCAGGATCCCGGCGGTGACCACCACGTGGTCGATCCGGCCGGTCGCCTCGAAGGCGGTCTTCAGCGCGGCGGCCACGTCCTCGGCGCGCTCGACGTGGGTGCCGGTGGTGGAGCGGCTGAACGGGAAGACCTGGGCGCCGTAGCGGCGGGCCAGCTCGGTGAGGTCGTGGCCGATGCCGTAGCTGCCGCCGAAGACCACGATGGTCCGGCCGGTCAGCTCCTCGGAGTAGCTGCGGTGGTCGGTCAGCTTGGGCACCTGGGCGGCGGCGAGCTGGAAGAGCTTGTCGGCCAGGTGCACGTCGACCGGGTGGGTGACCTTGATGTTCTCGTCCGAGCCGTCGATCACCTTGATCGGCGTGCCGGGCAGGTAGCGCAGCACCACGCCGCAGTCGTCGGTGGCGGCGAAGTCCGGGTCGCCCTCGGCCCGCCGGTACGCCTCCCGGATGGTGCCGGAGCGGAACGCCTGCGGGGTCTGGCCGCGGCGCAGCGTGGCGCGGACCGGGATGCCGGTGATGCAGTCGTCCTCGTCGACCTGGATGATCGTGTCGGCGGACGGGATGGCCACGTCCACCGCCGAGTAGGTCCAGAGGGCGTTCACGCACTCGCGCACGATTCGGGCGCTGACCAGCGGGCGCACCGCGTCGTGGAAGAGGATGTTGACGTCGCCCTCGCCGACCGCGTCCAGCGCGATCCGGGTCGTGTCGTTGCGGGTGTCCCCGCCCTCGATCACCTTGCTGACCTTGCGGAAGCCGGCGTTGGCGACGATCCGCTCGGCGTCGGGCACGTGGCCGGCGGCCATCAGCACGATGATCTCGTCGATCTCGGGCGCGGCCTCGAACACGGCCAGGGTGTGCTCGATGATCGGCTTGCCGGCGATCTTCAGCAGCTGCTTCGGGATGCCCAGCCCGAGACGCGTCCCGGTCCCCCCGGCGAGGATCACGGCCACCGTCCGCGAGGGGCGCCAGGGTGCCGGGCTCGCCGGCGCGGCGTCCGGTGCGGGGGTGCGGTCCTGCGTCATTGCCGTTCCTCACTTCTGCGGGTGGATGGGGTTTTGCGACTGGATGACCGGGTGGTGAACTTTCGCCGGCAACCAGGAAACCTTAACGCGTACGACGGAGCGCACCGACCCGGGCGAGCCCGGGACCGGTGCGCTCCCGGACGGCTACTTCTGGTTCTCGTAGGCGTCGCAGACCTCGTCGGTGGGGCCGTCCATTCTGAGGACGCCGCTCTCCAGCCAGATGGTCCGCTCGCAGGTGTCCCGGATCGAGCTGATCGAGTGGCTGACCAGGAAGACCGTGCCGGCGCTGTCGCGCAGCTCCCGGACCCGCTGCTCGCTGCGGGCCCGGAACTTGCGGTCACCGGTGGCCAGCGCCTCGTCGATCAGCAGGACGTCGTGCTTCTTCGCCGAGGAGATGGCGAAGCGGAGCCGGGCGCCCATGCCGGAGGAGTAGGTGCGCATGGGCAGCGAGGCGAAGTCGCCGCGCTCGTTGATCCCGGAGAACTCGATGATCTCCGGCGCGAGCCGCTTGACCTCGTCCGGCGTCATGCCCATGGCGAGGCACCCGAGCACCACGTTGCGCTCGCCGGACAGGTCGTTGAGCAGGGCCGCGTTCACGCCGAGCAGGGACGGCTGGCCCTGGGTGTAGACCGCGCCCCGGGCCGGCGGGAGCAGGCCGGCGATGGCCCGCAGCAGTGTCGACTTTCCGGAGCCGTTGCTGCCGATCAGGCCGATGGCCTCACCCTCGTACGCGGTGAAGCTCACGCCCTTGACCGCGTGCACCTCGCGGATGTTCGGCGCCTTGGTCCGGGACACGATCCGCTTGAGCGCGGAGACCGGGGTGGTGCCGCCGGTGGCGCCCTTGTGGATCTTGTAGATCACGTGCACGTCATCCACCACGACGGTGGGGACGCGCCCCGAGTCCACCACGGCGGCGCTGCCCGCCGGCTGCGTGAGGTCAGCCACGGCCGTACTCCTCTTCTCCGCGCCAGAAGTAGACGAACCCGCCGATGCCCATGACGACCGCCCAGAACAGGCCGAGCGCCCAGAGCCGCAGGGGGGAGCTCACCAGGTTCGCCTGGTGCGAGTCGAGCAGCGAGTACCGGGCCAGCTCGATGAAGACCAGCGGCGGGTTCCATTCCAGGACGGTCGCCGCCCAGGGCGGCAGGTGCTGCCGGAAGAGGGAGACCGGGTAGAGCACGCCGGAGGCGTACAGCCAGGTCCGCATCACGAACGGCATGACCTGCTTGAGGTCGGTGACCTTGGAGCCGAGCCGGGCCATCACCATGGTGAGCCCGACGTTGAAGATGCTCTGCAGGAGCAGCATGGGGGCGATCAGCAGCCAGCGGAAGGTGATCGGCTCGCCGGTGAGCACCACGATGACGGCCAGCACGATCATCGACATGAGCAGCTGCTGGAGCTGCACCAGGGTGACGGTGATCGGCAGCGCGGCCCGGGGGAACTGGAGGGCCCGGATCAGACCGAGGTTGCCGGTGATCGCGCTGGTGCCGTTCTGCACCGCGGTCTGGGTGAACATGAAGATGAACACGCCGGTGCACAGGTACGCGATGAAGTTCGAGACGTTCCGGTGCTGGGACAGGATCACGCCGAAGATCAGGAAGTAGACCGCCGCGTTGGTGAGCGGTGTCAGCACCTGCCAGAGCTGCCCGAGCTGGGTGTTGCTCAGCGAGGAGGCGACCTTCGCCCGCGAGTACGCGGTCATGAAGTGTCGGTACGCCCACAGCTTCCGGGCGTACTCGGCCAGAGGCGGGCGTTCCCCGGCGACCCGCAGCCCGTACCGCTGGGCGAGCTGGGCCCGGGTCAGCCCGGATTCGGGGTCGGCCACCGCGGTGTTGGCCATGGTCAGGCGCTCCGATCTTTCGTGCCGATGGGGAGCAGGAGATGTGTCGCGGCGTTGAAATCTAGCGTGGCCGGGCGGGGGAGGGTGCCTCGCTGCTGCGTGGAAGGTAGTCCAAAACACGTCGGGACGCAACCGTACCGTCGTTGCGCTACATTGTCCCACGTGACGACCGAGAAGAGGCGTGCCCCGGCCGGCGCGGCGGTGCTGCGCGGGGAGATCACCAGTGCCATCCGCGCCGCCGTGATGCAGGAGTTGGCCGAGGTCGGCTACGGCCGCCTCTCCATCGAGGCGGTGGCCCGCCGGGCGGGGGTCAGCAAGACCGCGATCTACCGCCGGTGGCGCTCGAAGCTCGACCTGGTGCTCGACATGGTCTCCGCTGCGGCGGGACGCAACCTGCCGCTGCTGGACACCGGGAGTCTCCTCAGCGACCTGGAGATCCTGCTCCACGTGATGGCCCGCGCGCTGCGGCACCGGCTGGCCTCGCAGATCATCCCGGACCTGCTGGCCGAGGCGGCCCGCAACCCGCAGATCGCGGAGAAGCTCCAGGCCGCCCTGGACGACTACCAGCAGGCCGTCGGCCGGATCCTCATCGGCCGCGCGGTCGAGCGGGGAGAGCTCTCCCCGGACACCGACCGGCGCGCCGCGGTGGACCTGATCGTCGGTCCGGTCTACTGGCGGATGGCCATCTCCCGGGCGCCGCTGGACGTCGAGGAGGTGCCCCGCCTGGCCTCCGCGATCGTCGCGGCCCTGCGGGTAGCATGCTTGGGGCCTGTCCGCGACGAGGTGGAAGTCTGACCCCCGGTCGCGTCGTCGGGGGCCGGCCCGTCGATCATGAACAGCAGAGAACAACTGGCCGGACATTGAACGCGACCAGGTTGTTTTCACCACAAACCGCTACCATCCCCAGAACGTTCCCCCCAATGAGCAACGTGTCGACAGGAGGAAGCCCCATGGTCGGGCCGCATCCAGAGTTCATTCCCCCAGCACGACCGATCATCGGCGAGGCCGAGATCGAGGCGGCTGTCCGGGTGCTGCGGAGCGGCCGGGTCGTGCAGGGCCCCGAGGTAGCCGCGTTCGAGGAGGAGTTCGGCGACCTGGTCGCCGGCCGGCACTGCGTCGCCGTCAACTCCGGGACCTCCGCGCTCCAGCTCACCCTGATGGCGCTCGGCTTCGGCCCGGGTGACGAGGTCATCGTGCCCTCGTTCTCGTTCGCCGCCAGCGCCAACGCCGTCCGGCTGGTCGGCGCCGAGCCGGTCTTCGTGGACATCGAGCCGGGCAGCTTCTGCGTCGACCCGCAGGCGGTCGCCGCCGCGGTCACCCCGCGCACCGTCGCCATCATGCCGGTCCACCTCTACGGGCACCCGGCCGCCATGGACCAGATCATGGCGATCGCCGAGCGCCACGGCCTCGCCGTGGTCGAGGACGCCGCCCAGGCGCACGGGGCGACCCTGAACGGCACCCCGGTCGGCGCCTTCGGCACCGCGGGCTGCTTCAGCTTCTACCCCACGAAGAACATGCACGCCCTGGAGGGCGGCATGGTCACCACCGCCGACGCCGAGCTGGCCCGCACCCTGCGGCTGCTGCGCAACCAGGGCATGGAGCAGCGGTACGCCAACGAGATCGTCGGCGCCAACATGCGGATGACGGACGTGGCCGCGGCGATCGGCCGGGTGCAGCTCACCCAGCTCGCCGAGTGGACCGAGCAGCGCCGGTCCAACGCCAAGTTCCTCGACTCGAAGATCACCGGGATGGTCACCCCGCCCGTGGCGGACGCCGCCAAGCACGTCTACCACCAGTACACGGTGCGGGTGCAGGGCAACCGGGACGCGGCCATGGCCCGCCTCACCGAGCTGGGCATCGGCAACGCCGTCTACTACCCGACCCCGATCCACCGGCTCAAGCCCTACCTGGACGCCGACGGCAAGCCGGGCCCGTGGGACCTCCCGGAGACCGAGCGGGCCGCCGCCGAGGTCGTCTCGCTGCCGGTGCACCCGTCGCTGAGCCCGGCCGACCTGGAGCGGATCGCCGAGGGCGCGAACCTCGCCGGGGGTGCCCGATGAGCCAGGGCCGCAAGCTGCGCGCCGGCCTCATCGGCCTCGGCGCCATGGGCCGCAACCACGCCCGGGTGCTGTCCAACCTCGACGGCGTCGAGCTGGTCGGCGTCGTCGACCCGGCCGGCGACGTGACCGGCACGCTCCGCGCCCCCGTCGTTCCCGAGCTGGCCGACCTGCTGGCCATGGGCATCGACTACGCGGTCGTCGCCTGCCCGACCGCGCTGCACGAGCGGATCGGTCTGGAGCTGGCCGCCAACGGCGTCTGCGCGCTGATCGAGAAGCCGCTGGCCCAGTCCGTCGAGGCCGCCACCACGCTGGTGGAGGCGTTCGAGGCCGCCGGCCTGGTGGCCGGCGTCGGGCACATCGAGCGCTACAACCCGGCGCTGCAGAGCCTGCGCACCCGGCTGGAGGCCGGCGAGCTGGGCGAGGTCTTCCAGGTCGTCACCCGGCGCCAGGGCCCGTTCCCGCACCGGATCGCCGACGTCGGCGTGGTCATGGACCTGGCCACCCACGACATCGACCTGACCGCCTGGGTGACCGGCCAGGAATACACCTCCGTGTCGGCCCGGACCGTCTCCCGCAGCGGCCGGCTGCACGAGGACATGGTCGCCGTGGTCGGCCAGCTCGCCGACGGCACGATGGTCAACCACCTGGTCAACTGGCTGAGCCCGCTCAAGGAGCGGTCCACCGTGGTCACCGGCGACAAGGGCTGCTTCGTCGCCGACACGCTCACCGCCGACCTGACCTTCTACGCCAACGCCGCCATCGACACCGAGTGGGAGGCGCTGCGCGCGTTCCGTGGCGTGGCCGAGGGCGACATGGTCCGGTACGCGATCCCGAAGCGCGAGCCGCTGCTGGTGGAGCACGAGCGTTTCCGCGACGCCGTGGAGGGCAAGCAGAGTGACATCGTCACGCTGCGGCAGGGCCTGCGCACCGTGCGGGTCGCCGCCGGCCTCCTCGAGTCCGCGTCCGACGGCAAGGTCGTGTCCGTCGTGGCCAGCGGCAACGACGCGGAGCCGGCACTGCGATGAGCCCGGCGCCGGTCCGGCGGACGGTCTCGGCGGTGCGGCGGCGGATTCCCCGGCGGTGGCGCATCGCGCTCCGCCGGGCCGCCGCCGGCACGCGGCCCTGGGAGACCCCTTCGGTACGCGAACTCTGTGAGCTGCCCGCCGGCACGCCGCTCCTGGTATACGCGGGCGGGATCGCGGGCGACCGGGCGCTGGCCGGCGTGGTACGCGCCCTGGCGCGGCTGCCCGAGTTCCACCTGGCGCTGGTCTGCGGCGAAGCCGAGCGGGCGGCGGCCCAGGACCTGATCCGCGGGGCCGGCAAGGCCCGGCGCCGGATCCACGAGGTGCCACGCCCGCGTACGGTGACGGCCGCGTTCCTCGCCTCGGCGGACGTGGCCGTGTTCGGGTTCGAGCCGGACGCCGGTCTCGCGCTGCTCGACACCTACGTCGCCGCCGGGCTGCGGCTCGTCGCGGCGGACAGCCGGGTGGTCCGTGAGCACCTGGCACCGCACCAGACCGGCGACTTCTTCGCGCCCGGCTCGTTGCCCTCCTTCGCGAAGGCGGTGGAGCGGGCCTGGCAGCGCGGCGGTGACGCGACGCCCGCACCGGAGGAACCTCCGGTCGCTCCGATCCAGGCCGGCACCCCGGGCCCCTGGCGGGCGCTCGGCGCCGGTCCAATCCGGTTGGGGATGGGCACCGCGAACTACGCCGGGCAACTCTCCGCCCTGGCGGTGGCGATCACCACCGCGCGGGCGGACGTCGGCATCGAGCTGGTGATGGCCAAGCCGCCGGCCACCTACCGCTACCCGGCCGACCGGTACGTGCACTACCCCAGCGAACACCGGCTCGACGTGCAGATGGAGCAGGCCCGGCGGGTGCTCGGCTGGTACACGCACCTGATCGTGGACGCGTTCCGCCCGGTGCTCGGCCGGGGCAACGGCGACGACATCGCCGCGGACCTGCCCGCGCTGCGCCGGGCCCGGCTCAAGGTCGCGCTTCTGGCGCACGGCAGCGAGATCCGCCATCCGGGCGCGCACCTGGAGCGGCACGCCGAGTCCGCGTTCCGGGACGCGCCGGAGGAGCTGCGCGAGCGGCTCACCACGGTGGCCGAGCGGAACCGGCGCACCGCCGAGGAGAGCGGCCTGCCGTTCTTCGTGACCACCCCGGACCTGCTGGACGACGTGCCGTTCGCCACCTGGGCGCCGCTGATCGTCGACGTGGACGGCTGGGCCTGCGACCGCCCGGTGCTGGAACGCGCCCGGCCGGTGGTGCTGCACGCGCCGTCGAAGCGGTGGACCAAGGGCACCGACCGGCTCCTGCCCCGGTTGCAGGAGCTCCACGATCGACGGATCATTGAATTGCGCCTGGTGGAGGGTCTGCCGCACAACGAGATGCGTCGCCTGGTGCAGGACTCCGACATCGTGGTCGACCAGTTGGTGATGGGTAGTTACGGCACCTTCTCCTGCGAGGGGATGGCCGCCGGCAAGGTCGTGGTGGCGTACGTGAGCGAGGGGCCGCACCGGGCGGCCGGCGTCCAGCCGCCGATCGCCAACGCCACGCCCAGCACCCTGGTCAAGACGATCGAGTCGCTGCTCGACGACAGGCACGCCGCGGTCGCCCTCGCCGCGGAGGGCGCGCGATACGTCCGTGACCACCACGATGGGCGCCGGACCGCCGAGGCCTTCGACGCCTTCCTCCGCTGATCCGCCGACAGCCCGTGCCCTGCCCCGTCAACGAGGAGAAGCATCCGATGCAAGCAGGCCCGAAGAGCAACGCCCGACCGACCCGGGGACGGGTGGTGATGCTGGTCGACAACGGCGTGCACGGCGACTCACGGGTCCAGAAGGCCGCCCGGTCGGCGGCCGACGCCGGCTGGGAGGTCGTCCTCCTCGGCATCCGCAACGCGCGTTCCGAGTCGGACAACTGGTGGATCGGCGGCGCCGAGGTGCGGCTGCTCCGGGTGCCGAAGCCGCTGCACCGGCTGCCCCGGGACTACAGCCGCTCGCTGCGGCGACCCCTGGCCTACGCCTCGACCACCAAGGCCGCCTACCGGGTTCAGGAGATCAAGGCCTGGCAGGCCGACCTCTACGAGCGCCGGGTCCGCGCCCAGGCTCAGGGCGGCGGGGTCCCGGCGGCCGTGGGCCGAGCGGCCCAGCTGCCGTCCCGCGCTGCCGCCACAGCCCTGGCCCGCTGGGTGCGGCTCCGGAGCGGCGAGACCCGCCGCCTGCGCAAGGCCCAGACCGACCCGGAGGCGCTGTTCAGCCGGCTGCCCGTCCGGTTCTGGCAGAGCCTGCTGGGCAACCGCAGCTGGCGCCGGCTGGACCCGGGCCTGTGGGACTTCGAGCTGGCGTTCCGCTCGGCGATCGACGAGCTGAAGCCGGACATCATTCACGCCAACGACTTCCGGATGCTCGGGGTCGGCGCGCGGGCGATGCTGCGGGCCCGGGCCGCCGGACGAAAGACCAAGCTGGTCTGGGACGCCCACGAGTTCGTCGGCGGCATCACCGGCCGGGCGGACAACCCGCGCTGGCTGCCGGCCCAGATCGCCTACACCGCCGAGTACGCCGCCTACCCGGACGCCGTGGTGACGGTCTCGGACACCCTGGCCGAGCTGCTGCAGGAGACCCACGACCTGCCCGAGCGGCCGGCCGTGGTGCTCAACGCGCCGATGGCGCCGCCGGCCGAGGCCGACCGCGACGTGCCGGACCTGCGGGCGCTGTGCGGAGTGGACGAGCGGACCCCGGTGCTGGTCTACGCCGGCGCCGTGAACCCGAGCCGGGGCTGCCAGATCATGGTCGAGGCGCTTCCCGAGCTGCCCGAGGTGCACGTCGCGTTCGTGACCATGAACCCGAACGGTGACAACCAGTTCTCCGAGGCGCTGCGCTCGCGGGCCGTCGAGCTGGGCGTCGAAGACCGGGTTCACCTGCTGCCGTACGTCAAGCACTGGCAGGTGGTGCCGTTCCTGTCCGCGGCGGACGCCGGGATCATCCCGATCCACCACAAGCCCAACCACGAACTGGCGCTGATCACGAAGTACCTGGAGTACTCGCACGCCCGGCTGCCCATCGTGGTCAGCGACGTGAAGACCATGGCGCAGACCGCCCGGGCCACCGGTCAGGGTGAGGTGTTCACCGCCGAGGACCTGACCGACTTCGTCCGGGCCGTCCGGGCCGTGCTCGCCGACCCGGAGCGCTACCGGGCCGCGTACGACAAGCCCGGCCTGCTGGAGGGCTGGACCTGGGAGGCCCAGGCCCGGATCCTCGACGAGGTGTACAGCTCGCTGCTGGGCGTTCCTCCGGCCGGCGGGGCACGTACTCCGTCGGCACGGCGGCCCGAGGACGAGCGGGAGCTGGCGGGCACCTCGCGCTGACCCCGGACAAACGGTTCGGCCGGCTCCCCCTCAGGGGAGCCGGCCGAATTGTTTCCCGCTCGTGCGACGGTCAGTCGACCGTGGCCGGCGGCTCCAGCAGCAGCCGGTCGAAGTCCTTCTGCGTGACCGACCAGTCCCACGTGCTCAGCACGTGCGACGCGGCCGCCCGGCCCGCCTCGCGCCAGACCTCCTCCGACGCGGTGAGGGCCAGGATCCGCTCGGCGGCCTCCTCCGGGGTGCTGACCACCCAGTCGCTGGGGAAGAGGCTCCGGGCGCTGTGCGGCCGGCCGGCGAAGAACGGCCAGTCCCGCACCACCGGTACGGCGCCGCTGGCCGCGCCCTCGACCAGTGCGCAGTGGAAGCTCTCCCGCAGCGAGGTGCTGAGGATGACCCCGACGTCGGTGAGCGCGCCCGGGACGTCCTCGGTGCGGCCGGTCCGCACCACGGCGCCGGACGGCTCCAGCTCGGCCAGTTCGGCGTCGAGGTCACGGACGTACGCCGCGATCGCCGGGCTGAGCTCGGGGTTGAGGTCGTCACCGATCAGCTTGAGACGGTACCGCTCGTCCCGCCGGCGCAGCTCCCGCAGCACCGCCAGGGCCCAGCGCGGGTCCTTGGCCAGCGAGCTCAACCCGACCAGCCCGAGGGTGAACCGGCTGTCGGCGGAGACCTTCGGTGCCACGTACCGGTGCAGCTCCATGGCGTTGCTGATCATGTGCGTCCGGGGCCCCTGCGGGGCGCGCAGCCGCGGCACCGCGGCCAGCGCCAGGTCGCGGAGGTGCTCGGAGACGAAGACCACGTCGTCCACCCGGGACCAGTCGGTCAGGTGCGGCCACCAGCTGAACGCCTCGAAGCTGTGCAGGCGAACGATCACCCGGGTGGTGCCCGGGTCGATCATCGTCAGCATCGCGGCCCCCAGGTTGCACCAGTCCACGAAGACCGTGTCCGCCCACTCGAGGTGGGGGCCCCACGCCTCCTGGACCTCCCCGGCCCGCTTGGAGGTGCCGGCGAGCATGTGGTGCACCACGTTCGTGCGGCCGTTGCTGAGCACCGGGAGGATCGACTCCTCCATCAGGTTCAGCCGGCGGACCTCCACCCCGGGCATCGCCTCGTAGCGTTCGAGGATCGGCCCGAGGAAGTTGTCGTTCAGCCCGGTGAAGAAGAGCATCCGGTGCGGCCGGCCGGCCGGCGGGAACTCCGCCGGACTCTGCCGGCCGCGCGGTGTCGCCATCGCCCTGCCGGCATCGCTGTTGTGCAGCGGCGCGAGGAACTTCTCCGGATCCTCGGCCAGCGGCGAGGTCGGACCGTCGAACTGCACGATCCGGTGGAACATCAGGTTGAAGGCGCGCAGCACGTGCGGCGCGGCCTTGCCCGGGTTCCGCTTCTTGAGCAAGCCGTCCGCCAGCTTGAGCTGGCCCCGCACCACGGTCATGAGGTGCTCGGGCACCTTGCCCTGGGCCAGCTCCGCGTCGACGATCGGGCCGAGGAGCTGCCCCTTGGTCGTCGGGCTCTTCAGGCGGCCCTGCGCCGCCAGCGCCAACCGCTTCGCGCTGGCGCCGTGTCCGGTCTTGAGCATGCTGCCGCTGACCCGCCGGGCGATCTTGCCCCGGTGTCGTTCGGGCAGGCCGGGGGCCGTGACGGCGCCCTGCCAGAACCAGCGCACCGGGCCGAGCTTCATGGCCCGCTGACCGGTGCTCATCTCGAACACCCGCTTCGCCAGGTCGACGGTCTGGCTGCGGGTGGCGCTCGTCAGCACGGCCGGGGAGGGGCCGACGGTGGTGAGCCGGGGGCGGCGGTAGCGCGCCGGATCGGCCGACCGCTTCTCCACCGCCCGCAGCGCCGGTGCGATGCCGTAGACCGCGTCGGCCCGCCGGTACCGCTGCGCCAGCTGCCAGACGGTGTGCAGCGCCTGCGCGTCCAGCGCGACCAGCACGTCGGCCCGCTTGGCGTGCCGGCGTACCCACGGGTCGCGCTGGGCGCGCAGCCAGGGCCGGCGGCCCGGGCTGGCTCGCTTGATCATGCGGCCGAAGCGCGGGCCCAGCTCGTTGGCCGTCGGCAGCAGGTGCACCTCGGCCAGCTCGGCCGCCGCCGGGATCTTCTCCGCCGGGTTGAAGGTGGTGGCCACCCGCACGGTGACCCCCAGGGCGCGGAACTGCTCCAGCGCGTCGGTGAGGACCGCCACCCGGCCGGGGACGGCGCCCAGCACCATCAGGACCTCGATCATGACCTACCTTCTCTGGCCAGGACGCGCGCGCCGGCGGGGGTGACCTGCGGGGTGCCGGACGATCCGCCGGTGCCCAGCACCAGCTCGGTGACCTCCCGGACGGCGGGGATGAGCTGCTCCTCGCGCGCGTACTGCCGCGCCTCGGCCCGGGCCTTCTCCCGCTCGGCCTCGTCGGCCGTGCGGGCCATCGCGGCGGCCCGCCGGAAGGCGCCGGCCAGCTCGACCGGGTCCAGCCCGACCGCCCCGGTCCACAGCGGGTACGTGGACAGCACGGTGGAGGCGTCGTGGTCGGCCTCGTGGGCGGAGACCACCGGCAGGCCGGTGGCCATGTACTCGTAGACCTTGCCGGAGGTCATGTACCGGCCGCCGGTCACCATGAGCACCACCGCGTCCCAGCGGGAGTAGAGGTCGACCACCTCGGCCTTGGGCACCGAGCCGCCGACCAGCACGCCGTCGGCGGCGGCGGCCCTGAGCAGCTCGGCGTGCGCGTTGTCGCCGCGCGCCCAGGCGGCGCCGATGTGGCCGCGTACCTCGAAGCGCGCGTCCGCCAGTGCCGGGTCCTCGGCGCGCGCCGTCCGCCAGCCGTCGAGCACGGCGCTCAGCAGCGGCACGGGCAGGTTCAGGGCACCGAGATAACCGAAGGTCAGCGGTCGGTCCGGAGGAGCGGGACGGACCTGGGCCGGGATGCTGGCCGCGTCGTAGCCGTTGCGCACGATCCGCATCTTGTGCGCCAGCTCCGGGTAGCGCTCGCGGTACCAGCGGGAGATCGGCTCGTTCACGTTCCAGATGGCCACGGCGTTGGTGAGCAGCTTGATCTCCCACTGCCCGGAGACCGACTCCTTGGGGAACGCCTCGCCGTTGTTGATCACGTCGACGGACCAGCCGTCGCGGAAGTCCACCACGTACGGCACGCGGTGGGTCTCCCACAGCTTCCAGGTCGCGGCCAGGTTGACGTACGGGGCGCAGGTCGTCACCAGCAGGTCGACGTGCCGCTCCCGGTGGATCTGGAGCAGCGCCTTCTCCAGCGCGGGGCGCCAGCCGCCGAAGACCGGCTCGGGGAAGACCTTCAGGTTCTGCTTCCGCAGGGTGGCCAGGTAGTCCAGGTGAGCCAGGGCGCGCTGCTCGGTGAAGGAGCGGATGTCGGTCTCCAGGTCATCCCGGAACAGCGGCAGCTTCACCACCCGGACATGGGAGTCCAGGCCCTGGGTGAGGGTGTGGTCGAGCCCGTACTCGCGCTCCCAGGCCTCGTCCGCGATGGTGACCGCTGTCACGTCCCAGCCCGCGGCGGCGAACTGGTTCGCCGTCTCCCGCATGCGGTAGGCGCAGCTCTTCGCCGCCGGCGGGAAGCCGATCGCGAGGTAGATCATGTGCGGTCGGGACCCGGATCGCCGCGGCCGGGGGAGTTTCAACGAGTCCCAGAGACTTCGCCCGTTGTTCATCGATTCCGATCCTGGGGAGGTGGGGAGATGCCACGTCGCGACCCGGACGGATCGGCCGGACGCGGTGCCTGCTCCGCCGACGGCCCTTTGACGACCCTCGGAAAGCGTGCGGACACTACAATAACGCCGTCCCGGGCGGCGGGCCTGCCCCCGCCCGGCGGGCCGCCCGGGCACCGTGCCCCGGGTCACCGGGGCCCAGCTCACGCGCGCTCGGCGCGACACCGCGGCGCCGCCTCGGCCGGTCCCCGGCCGGGGCCACGGCTTTCGTAGACTCCTACGCCATGACCGCGCCCGCGCCCGACACCCGCGACCGTGAGCCCGTCCCCGCCGGGGGCGCCGAGGCGGCGGGCGACGACTCGCCCGCTCCGGGGTCGTCCACCCCACGCCCGACGGCGACCGCCACGGCGGCCCCGGCCGAGCCGGGTCCGGACGCGGCGTCCGAGGGCCGCCCCGGCGGCGGCCGGTGGCGACGAGTCGACGCGCTTGTCGCCTTGATCTTCCTGGCCGGCGCGTTCTGGGTCACCGCCCGGGGCTGGCGGGACTACGACGGGCGCCTGCTCGGCAGCCGCCCCAACGACCAGGGCTTCAACGAGTGGATGCTGGCGTACGCGGCGCACGCGGTCAGCCACCTGGAGAACCCGTTCTTCACCACGCTCCAGAACGCCCCGTCCGGCGTGAACCTCATGACCAACGTCGGGTTGCAGCTGCCCGGGCTCGTGCTCACCCCGGTCACCCTGCTCTTCGGCGCGTCCTTCTCCTACCTGCTGTTCATCACGCTGAACCTCGCCGGCACCGGCTACGCCTGGTACCACGTGCTCTCCCGGCACGTGGTGGACTCCCGGGGGGCGGCCTTCGTCGGCGGGCTGTTCTGCGCCTTCGCGCCGGCGCTGGTCTCGCACAGCAACGGCCACCCGCACATCACCGCGCAGTGGCTGGTGCCGTTCATCGTCTGGCGGGTGATCGCCCTGTCCCGGGGCGGGCGGGTGGCCCGCGACGGCCTCGTGCTGGGCGGCCTGGTGGTGGCCCAGTTCTTCATCAGCCTGGAGATCCTGTTCCTCACAGCGCTCGGCTGCCTGATGCTGGTCCTGGCATACGTGGCCTTCCGGCCCCGCGACGCGGTCCGCCGGCTGCGTCCGTTGCTGCCCGGCCTCGCGATCACCGCCGCGCTGGTGTCGCTCGCCGCCGCGTACCCGCTGTGGATGCAATTCGCCGGTCCGCAGCACCGGGTCGGTCACCCGGGGACACCGGACATCTACGCCCTCAAGCTCGGCTCGTACGTCAAGTTCGCCACCCAGTCGGTGGCCGGCGGCCCGACCAGCGCGGTCGGCTGGGCGCCGAACACCACCGAGCAGGCGAGCTTCTACGGGTGGCCGATGCTGGTGGTCGCGCTCGGCGCGCTCTGGTGGCTGCGCCGGGAGATCACGGCCCGGGTGCTGGGGGCCGTCGGCCTCGTCTCGGCGCTCTTCTCCATCGGCACCACCTGGACCTCCGGCACCCGCCGCACCGACGTCCCGGCACCGTTCGCGCTGGTGCAGAACCTGCCGGTGTTCGACTCCGTGGTGGTATCCCGGTTCGCGCTGATCACCACGGTGGCGCTCGGCGTGCTGCTGGCCGTCGCCGGGGACCGGCTCGCCGCCCACCGGGACCAGCCGTCCGGCCGCCTGGCGGCCCGGGTGGGCGCCGTGGCGGTGGCCGCCGCGCTGCTACCGATCCTGCCCATGCCGCTGGAGGCCCGCGGCCGCAACCCGGTGCCGGACTTCGTCACCAGCGGCGCCTGGCGCGACCACGTGGCACCGGGTCGCACCCTGGTCCCGGCGCCGGTCAACGGCATGACGTCGCTCTACTGGAGCTCCGCGGCGGTGGCCGGCTTCGCGGTGCCGGAGGGCTACTTCCTCGCGCCGGTCTCCGCCACCGACGCCACCGGCCGCTGGGGCGTCGACCCGCAGCCGACCGCCAAGCTGCTCACCGCCGTCTCGCTCGGCCAACGGGACACCGCGGTCGGCCCGGCCGAGATCGCCCAGGCGCGGGCCGACGTCCGCTACTGGAAGGCCGACGCCGTGGCGCTGCCCGATCGGGGAGCCCGGCGGCACGACGACCTGAAGACCGTGCTCGACGCCCTGTACGGCCCGGGCCAGCGGGTCGACGACGTCTGGCTCTGGGACGTCCGGCCGTTCACCCGGTGACGACCGCCCGGCCCGTCACCGGCTGACCGTCAGGGCGACTTCGTCCAGACCAGCAGAAGGTAGCCGCCGAAGTACGCGGAGAAGGCGGTCAGCGTCACCAGCACCGTGGCAGCCCGGGCCCAGCCGGCCCGGGCCAGGCCCACGGCCGCCGGCAGCAGCAGCGGGAACGCCGGCAGCAGGAACCGCGCCTTGGAGTGGTAGTAGCCGGCCGCGCCGAGCGTGGTGACCAGCAGCAGCCCGCTGTAGAGCAGCAGCTGCCAGGGCTGCCGGTCGATCGCGCTCAGCACGAAGAACATGATCGACAGCAGCGCCACGACGGTGACCACCAGCAGCGGCAGCGCGGCCACCTGCACCAGGGCCTGCTGCCCCCGCTCCACGGTGTAGACGCCGAAGTCGAACGTGGTGCCCCACCCGGCCGACTGGATGTGGAACCAGCCGTCCGGCCGCCCGGTCCGCGCGCCCACCCAGGCCAGGTACGCCAGCCAGCCGGCGGGCGCCAGCAGGAGGGCGACCCAGGGCCGCCAGCCGTCGCGGCGCCGGACGATCGCCAGCAGCGCGGCCAGCCCCACCACCGGGATCAGCGACGAGGCGGTCGGCCGGGTCAGGCCGGCGAACAGGCAGACCACCCCGGCGGTGACCCAGTGGCGGCGCAGCAGCGCGTACAGCGTCCAGGCGGCGAGGGCGGTGAACAGGCTCTCGCTGTATCCCATCGACTCCACCACGCCGTGCGGCACCGCCGCCCACAGCGCGGCGAGCAGCACGCCCGTGCGCCGGTCGTGCAGGTGCGCGCCGATCGCGAACAGCCCCCAGGCGGCCGCGAGCCCGGCCACCCAGGCCACGGCCACCGCCGCCTCGGGCGTGCTGAGCGGGGAGATCCGGTCCAGAGCCGCGGTGAGGCCGGGGAAGAGCGGGAAGAACGCCATGTTGCTCTGCGTCTTCTCGTACCCGTCGTAGCCGTGCTGGGCGATCGCCGTGTACCAGGTCCCGTCGGCCCGCACCAGCCGACCCAGCGGGGACGTGCCCACGTTGCGGGCCCAGACGTAGACGGTCAGCACGCTCACCAGGCGGATCGCGGCGTACACCGCGAGCGCGGGCAGCGCGTGCCGGGTGGCGTCCCGGAACCGCCGGCCGACGCCGGCGCGGACCGGGTCGGGACTCGCCGGCTCGGTGGAGGCAGCCGGCGTCGGCCGGCTCGGTTCCTCGGTCGTCACCACGTCCATTTTGCGATCCCGTCCGCGCTGAGCTGGGGTGATCCGACGGCTCACCCGGCCCGTCGGGAGGCTCGGCGCCGGCCGGGACCCGCGAACCGGGCGGCCACCTGGCGTCGAACAGCATGGAGGGTAGCAACCGGCGCGGGAGGGCGCGGACCACCGACGACTGCGGCCGTTCGCGGCCGATCCGTTGTCGTAGACTCGCTCCCGTCCGCGGGTGCGGTGCTGGCGACGACGGAGACGGGCAAGGAATGCGATCTGACGGCACGACCGCAGCGGCGGCCACCCGGGGACGGGTCGTCATGCTGGTGGACAACGGGGTCATCGGTGACTCCCGGGTACAGAAGGCCGCCCGGTCGGCGGCCGAGGCCGGCTGGGACGTCGTCCTCCTCGGGCGCGCGCCCGTCGGGCAGCCGCAGCAGTGGCGGCTCGGCGACGCCGAGGTCCGCCTGATCCCGATGCCCGAGCCGCTCGCCAAGCGCCGGCACGAGTTCCGGCGGGCCTGGCTGCGCCGGCCGCTCGCCTACCCGCCGTCCGGCATCGCCGCCCACCGCACCCAGGCCGTGAAGGCCTGGCGGGCCGACCTGGCGGTCCGGCGGGCGGCGCTGACCACCGCGGCCCGGGAATCCGGCGCCGGCCGGCCCGGTGGCCTGCCCTGGGCGGCGCTGCGCGCCGAGGAGAAGCTCGCCGGCCTGACCCGCAAGTGGGTGGGCCTCCGCAACCGGCAGCTCAACCAGGCCCGGAAGGGCCGCAAGCTCGACGGTCCCTGGGACCGGGCGTACACGCTGTTCTGGCAGCGGCTGCGCGGCGACGGCGCGTGGCGCCGCCTGGAGCCCGGGCTGTGGGACTACGAGCTGGCCTACGGCCCGGTCGTCGACGAGCTGGCCCCGGACCTGATCCACGCCAACGACTTCCGGATGATCGGCGTCGGCGCCCGCGCGAAGATCCGGGCCGCCGCGAAGGGCCGCCGGATCGCCCTGGTGTGGGACGCCCACGAGTACCTGCCCGGGGTGCAGCCGTGGCGGGACAACGCCCGCTGGCTGCCCGGCAACGTGGCCCACGAGCGGGAGTACGTGCCGTACGCGGACGCCACGATGACCGTCTCCGGCGGCCTGGCCGACCTGCTCCAGCGGGAGCACGGGCTGGCGGAGCGCCCGGCGGTGGTGCTCAACGCCCCCGCGGTGGACGAGCTGCCGGCCGACGCGGGCGAGCCGGTGCCGGACATCCGCGCGCTCTGCGGCATCGGCCCGGAGACCCCGCTGCTGGTCTACAGCGGTGTGGCCGCCGCCAAGCGCGGCCTCGGCGTGATGGTCGAGGCGCTGCCCCGGCTGCCCGGCGCGCACGTCGCGTTCGTGGTCAACAAGCCCACGTCGGCGTACGTCAGGGGCCTGGTCACCCGGGCCGGCGAGCTGGGCGTGGCGGACCGGGTGCACCTGCTGCCCTACGTGCCGCACCACCAGGTGGTCCGGTTCCTCTCCGGCGCGCAGGTGGGCGTCATCCCGATCCAGCACTGGCCCAACCACGAGATCGCGCTGATCACCAAGTTCTTCGAGTATTCACACGCCCGCCTCCCGCTTGTCGTCTCCGACGTGCAGACGATGGCGGAGACTGTCCGGGAGACCGGGCAGGGCGAGGTGTTCACGGCCGAGGACGTGGCCGACTTCGTCCGGGCGGTCAGCGCGGTGCTCGCCGACCCGGAGCGCTACCGCGCCGCGTACGACCGGCCCGGACTGCTGGCCGGCTGGACCTGGGAGGCGCAGGCGCAGGTGCTCGACGGCGTCTACTCCCGGCTGCTGCCCGAGGCCCCGCCGCGCCCGGCGCCGGCCGGCGACCCGGCCCCCGGCGCCGCCCCGACCTCGGTGGGAGTGGGCGCATGAGCCGGCAGCCCGACGTGACGGTGGTCGTCGCCGTCTACAACACCATGCCGTACCTGACCACCTGCCTTGAGTCGCTGGTCGGGCAGACCATCGGGCTGGACCGGCTGGAGGTCGTGGCGGTCGACGACGGCTCCACCGACGGCAGCGGCGCCGAGCTGGACCGGTACGCCGCCCGCTACCCGGACACGGTCCGGGTGCTGCACCAGGCCAACTCCGGCGGCCCGGCCGCCCCGAGCAACCTCGCGCTGGACCACGCCCGCGGCCGGTACGTCTTCTTCATCGGCTCCGACGACCACCTCGGCCCGGAGGCGCTGGAGCGTCTCGTGGCGGCCGCCGACCGGTGGGAGTCCGACGTGGTGCTCGGCCGGATGGTCGGCACCAACAAGCGCTACGTGCACCAGGCGGCCTACGCGAGCACCGAGGAACGGCTGGACCTCTTCGACAGCCCGCTGCCCTGGTCGCTGTCGAACACGAAGCTCTTCCGGCGGGACCTCGTCGAGCGCCACGGGCTGCGGTTCCGCACCGACATGCCGATGGGCAGCGACCAGCCGTTCACGCTGGAGGCCTGCTTCCGGGCGAAGAAGATCTCCGTCCTCGCCGACTACGAGTTCTACTACGCGGTCAAGCGCGAGAACGCGCAGAACATCACCTACGCGAGCCGCTTCGAGGAGCGGCTGCGCTGCGCCGAGGAACTTGTCGGCTTCGTGGCCGGGCTGATCGAGCCGGGCCCGCGCCGGGACGCGGTGCTGGTGCGCCACTTCAGCTGGGAGGTGGCGAAGCTGCTCCGGGCGGAGTTCCTGGAGCTGTCCCCGGACGTCCAGCAGCACGTCCACGACCGGATCCGCAAGCTCGCCGGGGCGTACCTGACCGAGGGCGTCCTGGCCCGGATGGCGCGCGACGTGCGGGTGCGGGTGGCGGTCGCGCGCGACGGCGACCTGGCGCAGCTGTGTGAGCTGATCCGGCAGCAGTCCGACAGGGGGCTGCCCGAGGTAACCGTCGAGGACGGTCGCTGGTACGCCCACCACGTCGGCTTCCGCGACCCGGCGTTCGGCTATCCGGACGACTGGTACGACATCACCGACCAGGCCGCCAAGGCGCTCGCGAAGCTGACCGCGACCGGGCTGGACTGGGGCCGGGACGCCACCGGCGCCCGCGCGCTGGTGGTCACCGCGCACAGCCGCTGGGCGGAGCTGTCCGAGCTGTCCGCCGAGGCCATCCAGGTCAGCGTCGGTGAGTTGGCGGGTGTGACGTCGGTCGCGCCCGACGGCACCGGTACCGTCGTACGGACGGACTTCGCGATGGACCGGCTGCTCGGGGTCGTCGCGGCGAACGGCGAGCGCCGGGTGGTGCGTGCGAAGGTCACCGCGCTGGGCGGGACGGCCTCGGCGCCGCTGCGCACGGACCGCCGCGTCGCGGCGCCCCGGATGCTGGCCCGGCACGGCGTCCGGTTCCACCTCGTCACGCCCACCACCAATCACAAGGGCCAGGTGATCGTCGCGATCACGCCGGTGACCCCCGGTCGGTTCCTTGCCCGCCTGCGCCGAATCTGGCCCTCTGGAGGAAAGTAGTTTCATGAACATCTGCGTCGTCGCGCTCGGCAAGATCGGTCTGCCGCTCGCCGTGCAGTTCGCCTCGAAGGGGCACCGGGTGATCGGTGCCGACGTCTCCGAGCGGGTCGTCCAGCTGGTCAACGACGGTGCCGTGCCGTTCCCCGGCGAGGCCGACCTGGACGTCAAGCTGAAGGAGGCGGTCGCCGCCGGGCTGCTGTCGGCCACCACCGACACGGCCGCCGCGGTCGCCGAGTCCGAGGCGGTCGTCGTGGTCGTGCCGCTCTTCGTGGACGCCGAGGGCGTGCCGGACTTCGGCTGGATGGACGACGCCACCCGGGCCATCGCCCGCGGGCTCAAGCCGGGCACCCTGGTCAGCTACGAGACCACGCTGCCGGTCGGCACCACCCGCAACCGCTGGGCCCCGATGCTGGAGGAGGGCTCCGGCCTCACCGCCGGCCAGGACTTCCACCTGGTGTTCAGCCCGGAGCGGGTGCTCACCGGCCGGGTCTTCGCCGACCTGCGCCGCTACCCCAAGCTGGTCGGTGGCATCGACGAGGCGTCGGCCGCGCACGGTGTGCGCTTCTACGAGGCGGTGCTGGACTTCGACGAGCGCCCCGACCTCGACCGCCCGAACGGCGTCTGGGACCTCGGCTCGGCCGAGGCGTCCGAGCTGGCCAAGCTCGCCGAGACGACCTACCGCGACGTCAACATCGGCCTGGCGAACCAGTTCGCCCGCTTCGCCGACACCGTGGGCGTCGACGTCACCAAGGTCATCGAGGCCTGCAACACCCAGCCGTACAGCCACATCCACTCGCCGGGCATCGCCGTCGGCGGCCACTGCATCCCGATCTACCCGCGGATGTACCTGTGGAACGACCCGGCGGCCACCGTGGTCCGCTCGGCCCGCGAGGCCAACGCCGCCATGCCGGAGTACGCCGTCGACCTGCTCGCCGCCGCGTACGGGGACCTGACCGGGGTGGGCGTGCTGGTGCTGGGCGCGGCCTACCGGGGCGGCGTCAAGGAGACCGCCTTCTCCGGCGTCTTCCCGACCGTCGAGGCGCTGCGCGCGCGGGGCGCCGTCCCGTACGTCGCCGACCCGATGTACTCCAACGAGGAGCTGGCCGCGCACGGTCTCCCCGGCTACCAGGGCGAGCCGGTCGGCGCCGCGGTGATCCAGGCCGACCACGCCGAGTACCGCAACCTCACCCCGGCCGACCTGCCGGGCGTGACGGTGCTCGTCGACGGCCGCCGCGTCACCGACCCGGCGCGCTGGACCGGCGTCCGCCGGGTGGTCATCGGCGGCTGACCCGCCCGCAGCCTCCGGGCCCCGGCCGTGTGACGGCCGGGGCCCGTTCGCGTCGCGCCGCCCGCCGGGGTGAGCGTCGTCCAACGGCCGCTCGCCCGCCCGGCCCCCGGCGATACTTGTCTTGCTTGCCCCGTTTTCGGTCGCGGCTGCCCGTTGCCGGGCCGCCTCGACGCCGGTGGGCGGACAGGGAGCGTGCCGTTGTTCAGCAGGGTGCGGAGCCAGCGGGGTCTCGCCGTCGTGGGCCTGACGCTGCTCGGCTACGCGGTCATGATCCTCTCCGGGGTCCTCGGTCTGGTGGTCCCGTACGCGGTGGCCGCGGCGGTGGTCATCACCGGTGAGCTGACCCTCGCCACCCGGTACGCCGAGACCGGCGGGCTGCTCCGCAAGGCCGGCGTCGGGCTGGTCTTCCGCCGCCTGGTCCGCGACCTGTCCGTGGTGCTGCTGGTGGTGAGCGCGGTCCGCCCCGACCGGGCCGGCACGCTCGCGGTGCTGCTGCTGCCGGCCGCCCTCTGGACCGTGGCCGTCGGCACCACGGCACTGGCGCGGGCGGTCGACGGGCGGGCCGCCACCCCGGCGCTGACCCGCAACCTCGACCTCGGCGCGCTGCGCCGGGCGCCGGTCCCGCCGGCCTGGGCGCGGCGCCTGGCCGGCCTGCGACTGCCCCTGCTCAACGTGCTGCTCGTGCCGGCGGCCGTGGTGGCCGCGGCCGCCGACCGGGTCGCCCCGGTGGTGGTCACCGGCGTGGTCACGCTGGTGGCCGGGCTGGTCACCGCCGCGGTGCTGACGCTCACCCGGCTGCCCGGCCGGGGCGAGGCCCCCGGCGTGCTGCCCGCCGTGCACGACTGGCTGGCCCGGGAGCGGCCCGAGGTGGCGCTCTACTTCGCCGGCTCGGCCAGGGACGTCTACCAGGTCAACATGTGGCTCGCCCCGGTCGAGGCGGCCGGCCGGCGCGCGGTGGTGCTGCTGCGCTCCGAGGAGGCGTTCCGCGAGCTGGCCGACACCCGGCTGCCGGTGATCTGCGTACCGGCCGGCGTGGACTTCATGAACCTCGACCTGGCCCCGATCCGGGTCGCCCTCTACGTGGCCAACGTCGGCGCCAACATCCACCTGCTGCGCGAGCCGGGCGTGAAGCACGTCTTCGTGGGCCACGGCGACAGCGACAAGCAGGCCAGCGTCAACCCGTACAGCAAGGTCTACGACGAGGTCTGGGTGGCCGGGCCGGCCGGCCGGGAGCGGTACGCCCGGGCCGGGGTGGGCGTGCTGGACCGCGACATCGTGGAGATCGGCCGGCCGCAGCTCGCCGGGGTGCACACCTTCGGCTCGGGCGCCGCCGACCACGTGTTCACCGTGCTCTACGCCCCCACCTGGGAGGGCTGGCTTGAGGACGACCCGTACCACACGTCGCTGGTGCTGATGGGGGAGCGGATCGTGTCCGGGCTGCTCGCCGCCGGCGACCTGCGGCTGGTCTACAAGCCGCACCCGCTGACCGGCAGCCGGTCGGGGAAGGCACGGGCGGCGCACGAGCGGATCGTCGCCCGGATCCGGGGCGCGGGCGGCCGGACCGACCCGACGTCGCTGGACGGCGCCGCGCATCTGGTGGTCACCGGCCGGACCCCGGCCCTGTTCGACTGCTTCAACGTCACCGACCTGCTCGTCAGCGACGTCTCCAGCGTGGTCTCCGACTGGGTGCAGAGCGAGCGGCCGTACGTGGTGGCCAACCCGGCCGGCCTGCCGGAGGACGAGTTCCGCCGGACCTTTCCCACGGCGCGCGCGGCGTACCTGCTCTCCGCCGACTGTCATGAGCTGCCGGAGGTCCTGGCCGTCACCGGGGCCGGGGACGACCCGATGGCCGGGGCGCGGCGGGAGCTGAAGGCGTACCTGCTCGGCCCGCCCGGGGTGAACCCGATGGACCGGTTCCGCGACGAGATCGGCCGGCTCTGCGGCTGACCGGGGCGGCGAGGCGCGGGGGCGACGACCGGTCGGGTCGCCGCCCCGGTCGCGCGCTCAGCCCTGGTGCGGCGGGTTGTCGACGTCCCGGGAGACGACCTCACCCTTCTCGTCGACCCAGCCCTTCGGCCGGGCCGGGTTGCCGGCCACCAGCTGGTACGGCTTGACGTCCTTCGTCACCACCGAGCCGGCGGCGATCATCGCGTACTCGCCCACCTCGATACCGCAGACCAGGGTGGCGTTCGCGCCGATCGAGGCGCCCCGGCGGACCATGGTCGGCGTGATGGTCCAGTCCGGGTTCTGGGCGCGCGGGCGGAAGTCGTTGGTGAACACCGCGCACGGGCCGACGAAGACCTCGTCCTCGATCGTCACGCCCTGGTAGACCGAGACGTTGTTCTGGATCTTCACGCGGTCGCCGACGGTGACGTTCGCGTCGACGTACACGTTGCGGCCGATCACGCAGCCGGCGCCGACCTGGGCGCTGGACCGGACGTGGGCCAGGTGCCAGACCTTGGTGCCGTCGCCGACCTGGGCGCCGTCCTCCACGTCGGCCGTCGGGTGGACGAAGACGGAGGCGGACCGGTTGGTGGTGTCAGTCATGTCAACTCGCATCGTCGCAGGGCGCGTCGTCGCGCCGTCGGTGCCGGGCGGCCGCGTCGGTTGACCGCCGCGCGCCCGGCCGGGCCAGGACCGCCCGGCCGCGCCGGACTTCCGGAGCCGGCGGGCGGGCTCGACGCAGCATAACGAGCCGTCAGGCGACCAGTTCCGCCACCGCGTCGGCGGCGGGCCGGTCGGCGGGCAGGGCGTGCGCGGCCAGCACCGCGTCGACCGGCAGCGGGGCGTAGAGGTGCGGGAACAGCGCCCCGCCCCGGGACACCTCCCAGCGCAGCGCGTCGCCGAGCCGCGCCTCGTCCACGGCGAGCAGGGTGAGGCCGGCGACCCCGGCGAAGACCCGGCGGGCCGTCTCCACCACCTGGTCCGCCGCCGACAGGTGGATGAAACCGTCCTGCTGGTCCATCGCGGTGCCGGTGAACCGCCCGGCCTCCTGCGCCTGCTCCCACTCGCTGGTGGCCAGAATCTTGTAGATCACCATCGCAGCCTAGAGACCGGCGACCGCCCGCCGTGGGCCGGTTCCGGTGTACGCCTCCGGTTGCCGCCCCGAGCCCGCATGCTCGGGGTGCGGCGGCCGCGGAGGGGTGGGCATGCAGGGTTACGACGGCGACTGGACCGACGGCCAGCGGGGCGTCTACGACGAGTGCTACCGGGCCGGCACCGACTGGGCCGGTGACCCCCGGACACCCCGACCGAGGACGTCCAGCAGGTGATCAACCTCGGGCAGGCCGACGACGACTCCTTCAACGACGCCGAGATCGACTTCCCGCCGCTTGTCGACGCCGTCACCGAGGCCACCGGCGAGAACGTGACGAGCGTGCCGGCCAGCCACGCCGACCCGGGCTTCCGCGGCTTCACCGACGGGGTCCGGGACGCCACCGCGGACGAGGTCTTCGGCATCTGACGGCGGCAGGGGCGCCGGCGGGGTCGGTGACCGGGGACTCCGGTGTGGCAGCAGCCGCGAACACCAGGCGGAACCTCAGCTCACCGGCGGCGTGCCCGGTTCGCACGGTGCGCCCGGGGTCTCCCCTTGCCGGGCCGTGTCTGCCACCATTCCCAGGGCAGCACGTCGAGCGGATGGAGACACGGGTGCGGATCCTCCTGGTCGAGGACGATCGGCGGGTGGCCGCCGCCCTGTCGTCCGCGCTGACCCGGCGCGGATACGAGGTCGAGCACGCCGCCACCGTCGGGGCCGCGCTCTCCGCCGCGCCGTGCGACCTGGTGCTGCTCGACCTGACCCTGCCCGACGGCGACGGCACCGACCTGTGCCGGGAGCTGCGCCGGCGCAGCAGCCAGCTCGGCATCATCGCGGTGACCGCCCGGGGCGAGGAACGCGACCGGGTGCTCGGGCTGCGGCTGGGCGCCGACGACTACGTGGTCAAGCCGTTCTCGATGGTGGAGCTCCAGGCGCGGATCGAGGCGGTGCTGCGCCGCGCCGCGCACACCGTGCCGGAACGCCACCACATCGAGGCGGGGGCCGTCCGCATCGACGTGGGCGGCCGGACCGTCACGGTGGCGGGCCGGCCGGTGGCGCTCACCCGCAAGGAGTTCGACATCCTGCTCTCCCTGGCCCGCCAGCCCGGGGTGGCCGTGCCCCGGGACCGGATCCTGCTCGACGTCTGGGGCACCACCTGGGCCGACCGGCACACCGTCGAGGTGCACGTCGGCTCGCTGCGCGGCAAGCTCGGCGACCCGACGCTCGTCGAGACCGTCCGCGGGGTCGGCTACCGGCTCCGCGGCGAGTGAGGAGGCCCCGGTGCGCCGCCGGCTGGTGATCAGCTATCTGCTGCTGATGGTGCTGGTGCTGCTCGCCCTGGAGACCCCCCTCGCCGCCACCCTGGCCACCCGGGAGACCGACCGGGTCCGCGCCGACCGGCTCGCCGACGCCACCCGGTTCGCCTCGCTGGCCGGCCCGGCGCTGCGCGGCGGCACCCCCGGCCCGCTCGACGGGGAACTGGCCGCCTACGACGACCTCTACGGCGTCGGCGCCGCCGTGGTGGACCGGGACCGCCGCACCGTGGCCGCCTCGGCCCGCTGGGAGTTCGGCGCGGGCACCGACCCGGCCCTGGACACCGCGCTCTCCGGACAGCAGTTCAGCGGGCCGGAGTCGGTCTGGCCGTGGGTGGACGGGCCGCTCGTGGTGGCGGTCCCGATCAACGACGGCGGCGAGGTGCTCGGCGCCGTGATCACCACGACCCCGGCGGCAAAGGTGCGCCGCACCGTCACCGCCTGGTGGCTGCTGCTGGCCGGGATCGGCCTGCTCGCGGTGCTGGCCTGCGTCTCCACGGCGTTCGGGCTGGCCGGCTGGGTGCTGCGCCCGGTCACCGAGCTGGACGCGGTCACCCACGAGATCGCCGAGGGGCACCGGCGGGCCCGGGTCCGCCCCCGGCTCGGCCCGCCCGAGCTGCGCCGCCTGGCGACCAGCTTCAACGACATGGCCGACGCGGTCTCCGACGTGATGGACCGGCAGCGGGCGTTCGTCGCGCACGCCAGCCACCAGCTGCGCAACCCGCTGACCGCGTTGCGGCTGCGGGTGGAGGAGCTGGGACCGAGCCTGACCGACCCCGACGGCCGGGCCGAGCACCGGCTGGCGTTGGAGGAGACCGACCGGCTGGCCACCGTGCTCGACGCGCTGCTCACCCTGGCCCGCGCCGAGCGGGAGGAGAACCAGCGGGTCACCGTCGATGCCGCCGGCATCGCCGCCTCCCGGGTGGCGGCCTGGCTGCCGCTGGCCCGGCACCGGTCGGTCACCCTCGCGCTCGACACGACCGGGGCGCCCGCGTACGCCCGGACCGTGCCGACCGCCATCGACCAGGCGCTCGACGCGCTGATCGACAACGCGGTCAAGTTCAGCGGCGCCGGGGGAGCGGTGACGGTGACCGTACGGCGGGCCGACGGCGGGACCGCCCTGGAGGTGCGGGACACCGGCCCCGGCATGACGGCCAGCCAGCTCGACCAGGCCACCGAGCGGTTCTGGCGAGCCCCCGACGTGCAGAACGTCGACGGCGCCGGGCTCGGGCTGACCATCGTCGCGGTGCTCGTCGACGCCTCCGACGGTCGGCTCACCATGCGCCAGGGCGAGCCCCGGGGGCTGGTCGCCGAGGTGTGGTTCCCGGCCCCCGACGACGAGCCCGCCGAGCCGGACGGACCGGCCGCGGCGCCCGTTGACGGCCCGGTCGCGCGGGTCGGCTCCGAGGCCGGGCGGCGCTGACCCCGCGTCAGGGTTTGGTGGCGCGGTACCACTCCGCCGCGCCCGGATGCAGCGGCAGCGGGGTGGTGACGATCGCGGCCCGGGGACTCATCCGGCCGGCCGCCGGGTGCGCGGCGGCCAATTCCTCCCGGCGCTCCATCAGCAGCCGGGTCACCTCGCGCACCAGCTCCGTCGGCAGGTCGGCGCGGACGATCAGGTAGTTCGGGTTCGCCACCGTGCTGACCGGGTCCGACCCGTAGACCGAGCGGGGGATGTCCCGTGTCACGTAGACCTGCCCGTAGCCGCTGCGCAGCGGCTCGGTCCACTCGCCCAGGTCGACCATCCGGATCGAGGTGCGCCCGGCCAGCTCCGCGACGCCGCGGACCGGCAGGCCGCCGGAGAAGAAGAAGGCGTCGATCCGGCCGGCACGCAGCGCCGCCACCGAGTCGTCCAGGCCGAGGTGCTCCTGCACCACCGTGCCGCCGAGCTGGGCCACGGTGAGCAGCCGGGTGGCGGTGACCTCGGTGCCGGAGCCGTCGGCGCCCACCGACACCCGCCGCCCGCGCAGGTCGGCGAGGGTGCGTACCGGGCCGCCGGCGGTGGTGACGAGGTGCAGCAGGTCGTCGTAGACCCGGGCCACGGCGAGCACCGTGGGGTGCTCCGGCGCGTGCGGCGGCAGCACGTCGGCCTGGGTGAAGCCCAGCTCCGCCTCGCCGGCGCCGACCAGCCGCACGTTCTGCGCGGACGCCGCCGTGACCACCACGCTGGCCCGCACGCCGGGCAGCTCCCGGTTGAGCAGGGCGGCCAGCGACTGGCCGAAGGCGTGGTAGACGGCGGTCGGGCTGCCGGTCGCGATCCGGATCCGCACCGGCTCGGTGGGCTCGTCCCGGCAGCCGGCCAGGCCGGCCACGAGCAGCAGCAACAGCGCCAGCGGGGCCGCGGTCCGGCGCCGGCCGCGCACAGACCAGTGTCGGCTCACGGGCTGAACTGTGCGCCGCCGACCACCCGCCGCGCAAGCCCGGCCACCCGACTCCGCCCCCGCGGCCGTGCGGTGACCGTGGGCGGGGCTCGGGTGCCGCGGTCAGCAGGCCGCGGCGGGGGCCAGCTTCGCGCTCTCGGTGATCCGCACCCGGTGCGGCCCGTTGGCCACGCTCACCAGGAAACAGCCCGAGCCGGGCCGCAGCACCGCCGGCACGTCCAGCAACGCCGCGCTCCGGACCAGCACCGCGGCCAGGTCCCGGTCGGCCAGCCGGATGCCGAGGCTGTGCCGGCGTACGTGCCGGCCGCCGGCCAGCAGCGCCGCCCGCCACGCCGCGGCCGCCAGTCGGGGCCGCCACACCCGCCGGGCCGTGGACGCCCCGGGGAAGGGCCCGCCGAGCAGCTCCCGGCGGCCCTGCCGCCAGCCGGCCTCCAGCAGGGTCGCGTACGCCGGCCGGTGCTCCCGGGGCACCGACAGCCGGTGCAGCTCGTACCGGCGGCGCAGGCCGCCCGTGGCCAGCTCGTGCTCCACCGGCACGTCCAGCCGGTGCAGCAGCTGCCGCATCCGGTGCGCGGCGTCCTCGCGGTTGAACTCGGCGATCCCGCCCCGGTACGCCCCGACGTCGGTTCGGCGGGCGTCGGTGGCCGGTGGCGGCGTGCAGCGCACCAGGCAGGCGACCTCGAAGGCGTCGGCCAGGGTGAGCCAGTCCAGGGGCGGAGGCGGTGACGACTGGCGGGGCCGGTCGAGCAGTGCGGTGGACTCGGGGGCCATCGGAACAGCTCCTTGGTCGGCGTCGGGGTTCCCTAACCGTGGCCCCCGCCGTCGGCACCGCGAAACCGCTGCGACCGAGCCTTGAGCAAAATTTGCGGCAAGCCGCCCTCAGAGCTCGGTGACGACCACGTCGACCTGGCGGGGGCGACCGGCCGCCCGCGGCTGCTCCTCGACCTGGTACTTCAGCTCGCGCAGCGCCCCGACCAGCGCGTCGGCGGTCCGCGGTCCGGCACCGGCGGTGAGCAGGTCGCGCACCAGCCGGCCCTTGGTGGCCTTGTTGAAGTGGCTCACCACCGACCGGGTCGGCACCCCGTCGACCTCCCGCTCGTGCAGCACCCGCACGGTCACGGTGCGCTCGGCGACCGCCCCGCGCGGCGCCCAGGTGGCCGCGTACGCGCCGGAGCGCAGGTCCAGCACCGGACCCTTCCCGGCGGCCGCCGCCATGGCCCCCGCCAGCGCCGCGCGCCAGTACGCCGACAGCGCCCCGACGCCCGGCAGCCGCGCCCCGACCGGGCAGCGGTAGGGCGGGATCCGGTCGGTGAGGCGCACCGCGCCCCACAGGCCCGAGCTGACCAGCACCGAGCGGCGGGCCAGCCGCTCGGCCGCCGGAGGCAGCGTGGCCAGGTCGAGCGCCTCGTAGAGCACCCCCGTGTAGATCCGCCCGGCCGGCGCGGTGGCCGCCGCCCGCAGCCGCGCGTTGCGCCGCAACTCGCCGCGCTGCCCCTCGCTCAGGCCCAGCGCCTCGCGAGCCGCCGCCTCGTCCGGGCCGGCGCAGAGGTCGACGAGGGCGGCGAGCACCTCCTCCCGGGCCGGGTTCAGCTCCGGCAGGGAGAGCTTCGACAGGTCCAGCCGCCGGCCGGTGCCGGCCTCGGCCTTCCCCTCCGACGGGGGCAGCAGGATGAGCATCGGCACAGCGTACGGCCCGGGTTCAGCGCCACGGCCGCACGGCGGCGTCCGGGTGGTACACCCGATAGCCGCCCACCTCGGCCACCAGCGCCGCGTCGGCCCGGTCACCGAGCATCCGGCGCAGCCCGCGCTCCGCGGACGAGCCGACGGCCACCACGTACCCGGGTCGGGCCGCCCGCCCCACCCGCTTCCAGTACGCCGGGTAGCGGTTCTGCCCCGGGCTCAGGTCGCCGTCGAGCACCGCGCAGACCACCGCCTCGCCGGTGTTGAAGATCAACCTGTTGCAGGTCCAGTAGTCCCCGTACACCTCGCGCAGCCCGGCCCGGCGCACCGCGTCGGCCAGCTCCCGCGCCTGCCGCTCCTCGGCCCGCAGCGACGGGGCGTCCGCCACGAACGCCACGGTGCCCGCGAGGGTGGCGGCCACCAGCGCGGCCAGCACCACACCGGCCAGCGCGCCGGCGAGCCGGGCCGCCCCGCCCGCGGTGGCCCGGACCGCGTGCGCGGCGGCCCGCCAGAGCGGCCAGAGCACCGCCGGAAGCGAGATCTGGAGCACCGACAGGTAGCGGGAGTTGCCGAGCGGGTCGGTCGCGGCGAGCGGGCTGCGCACGTACGCCAGCAGGGTCAGCGCCGCCCCGGCGACCAGGGCGAGGATCGCCACGGTCCGGGTCCGCGCGGGCGGGTCGGCGGCCCGGCGGAACGCGACAAGCCCGAGCCCGGCGGCGGCCACCAGCAGCACCGGATAGAGCAGCCCGAACCACTGCGCCCAGCGGGCGCAGCCGTCCATGGGGCAGAGCCCGGAGGCCAGCGGCACCCCCTCCAGCAGCCCGCCGTGCAGCCGCTCGGCCAGCGACGGCGTCGCGCCGTCCTTCGTGCTGATCTCCCGGAACACCGACAGCGAGTCCTGCCCGTCCGGGGCGACCAGGTTGTCCTTCACCATCGGCGCCACACCGAGCACGAACCCCACCACGAGCAGCACCCCCGGCCAGCCCACCAGGTCCCGGGGCGCGGCCCACAGCAGCAGCAACCCGGCCACCGCCAGGTAGGGCACGATCAGCCAGTCCGACCAGAGCGCCACCCCGGCCAGCAGCCCGAACAGGCCGGTGGCCAGCCAGCGGTGCCGGACCCGGCGCTCGCCGAGGGCCACCGCGATCAGCACCATCGCCAGCACCGCCGGCTTCACCTCCGGCCGGCCACCGACAGCGGTGAGCTGGTCGCGGACCACCCGCTCCGAGCCGAGCGCCAGCAGGCCCACCACGACGGTGGCCAGCCAGGGGGAGAAGAGCCGGCGGGTCAGCCGGTACGCCAGCCACAGGAAGACCGCGAAGAGCGCCAGCAGCGGCAGCCGCAGCACCGGCCAGCTCGCCCCGGCCCAGCCCAGCAGCGGCGCCGCCAGGTAGGACTCCAGCATGCCCATGTAGCGCTGGCCGTAGAGGAAGACCGGCCGCTCGTTGCCGGTGGCGATGTGCAGGGCGGCCAGGCCGAAGGTCGCCTCGTCGCTGTTCGAGGTGGGCAGGGTGAGCAGCGTCAGCACCAGCCGGTAGCCCACCCCGGCGACGCCGAGCAGCAGCGCCACCAGCGCCGGCCGGTCCAGCGCCGGACGCCATCGTCCCGGGTCCCGCTCTGGTCTCGACACGACCAACGCCCCCGTCGTCGCCTCGACCGCAGTCTGTCACGCCCGGCGACGGGCGGCGGGGGGATCGGCGCAGACCACTCGCGTGGCCGGTGCGCGCGGGTTGTGGCAGGGTGACAGCGTGCCACCCACACCACCGGACCAACTGGCCGTGCCGCAACTGCACCGGGCCGCCCGCATCGAGGACGCGCTGCACGGCCTGGTGGAGCGCCGGCTGCGGCGCACCGGGTGGCAGGTCAACATCATCGCGTACGCCGGGTACGGCGCCCCCGGGTGGGCGCGGGTGCTCTGCCGGGTGCTGCTCGGCCGCCCCGACACCCGCCAGCGCGGCCGGCTGGAGAAGGTCCGCGGCTGGCGCAGCTTCACCACGCTGCCCGCCAAGTACGCGAAGGTCACCATCGAGGCGGGCGGCGCCACCCAGGAGGCGACAGCGGACCGCAGCGGCTTCGTCGACACCGTCATCAAGGCCGACTTCACGCCGGGCTGGGGCTGCGTACGCCTCAGCGTGGCCGACGCCGAACCCGTGGAGGCGCTGGTCCGCATCCTCGACCCGGAGGTCCGGTTCGGCATCCTCTCCGACATCGACGACACGGTCATGGTGACCGCGCTGCCCCGGCCGCTGCTCGCCGCCTGGAACACCTTCGTCCTCGACGAGCACGCCCGCGCCGCCGTCCCCGGCATGGCGGTGCTGTACGAGCGCCTCGTCACCGCCCACCCCGGCGCGCCGGTCTTCTACCTCTCCACCGGCGCCTGGAACGTCGCGCCGACGCTGACCCGGTTCCTCTCCCGGCACCTCTACCCGGCCGGTCCGCTGCTGCTCACCGACTGGGGGCCGACGGCCGACCGGTGGTTCCGCAGCGGCCGGGAACACAAGCGGGCCACCCTGGCCCGGCTGGCCCGGGAGTTCCCCGACGTCCGCTGGCTGCTCATCGGCGACGACGGGCAGCACGACCAGGAGATCTACCGCGAGTTCGCCGCCGCCCACCCGGACAACGTGGCCGGGGTGGCGATCCGCCGCCTCTCGCCCACCCAGTCGGTGCTCGCCGGCAGCCTGCCCACCCCACCCGGCCGCCCCTCGGCCGGCCCGGTGGGCCAGAAGTGGCTGGCCGCCCCCGACGGCGCCGGCCTCTGGAAACTCCTCCGCGAAGCCGGCCTGGTCTGACCCCTCCCGCCTTATCCGTTGATCATGAGGTTGACGGCGAAGTCGATCTCCTAGAGCGCCGCCAACCTCATGATCAACGCCGTGTGGGGTCTGGGTGTCTGTCAGTCGGGGGTCAGGTCCCTTTTGTCATGCTGTCAGGGCCGGAGCCTTGCGCTTCCGTCGGGATCGTGGACAGTTGCCGTTCGGTGCGAACGGTGAGTGTCCACGATCGGTTGATCGACCGTCGGGCACTGTCCGCGTGGGCGTCGGTTCGGGAGCGTGGTGGTCATGCCGGCCTCGGGGACGCCGTGGGTTCGTCATCCATTTGTGCCGGTCATGGCGCCCTGGTCGCCGGGGTCGGCCATGCCGGCGTCGGCGCCTGGGGCCTCGGCCTTGTCGGTTGCGGTTGAGTCGGCAGGGTCGCTGCTCTTGCCGTCGGGCGCGCCGTCCTGCTGGTCGGCGTCGTTCTGCTCGCCTGCGTTGGCGGCGCCCTGGCCCGGGTCGGCCGGGGCACAGCCGGGCACGCTCGGGTCGGCCACCATGTAGACCTGCCCCTGGCCACCCTGGTTCGCGCCCGCACCGGCCTGGTTCATGCCCTTGTTCCGGCCGGGAGCCTGGTCGGCGCCCCGGCCCTGCCCCTGGCCGCCCTGGCCCTGGCCGCCCTGCCCCTGGCCGACGTCCTGTCCCTGGCCCTGACCGTTCTGGCCCTGGCCGACGTCCTGGCCCTGGCCGCGCTGGTCGCGGGCGGCCTGGCGGGCGGCGCGGATCTGCTGGACGATCGCCCGGAGCTGCTGGATCCGCGCTCGGACCTGCTGAAGCCGCTGGGCGACCCGCTTCCCGGCTGCTGCCGCCTGGCCACCGCCGGCCGCCTGGTCACCGTCTGCGGCCTGATCGCCCTCCGCGGCCTGGTCGCCGTCCTGCTGCCCGTCGGCCGCCTGACCGTTCTGCTGCTCGGCCTGGCCCTGCTGGTCCGCTGCCGCCTCGCCGCCGTTCTGCTGGCCCGCGCCTTCCTGCTCGCCGGCACCCTGCTCATCGCCCGGCGCCCCGCCTGCCTGCTGGCCGTCGCCGGCTTGCTGTCCGCCGTCCGCCTCCTGGCCGGCGCCGGCCTGTTGGCCGCCGTCCGCCTGCTGGGCCGCCTGCACGATGGCGGCGATCTGCTCCAGCAGGCCGCCGATCGCGTTGATGATGTTGGCGGCGCGCTCCGCGCCACCCGCCGCACCGCCAGCTGCACCGGCTCCGCCGGCCGCACCACCGGCCTTCCCGGCACCACCGGCCTTGCCGGCTCCGCCCGCATCGCCAGCTCCACCAGCTTGACCGGCTCCACCGGCATTGCCAGCCGCGCCGACCTTGCCGGCTCCGCCGGCCGCAGCCCCGGCCTCCCCGGCCTGTGCCTCCTGGGCGCCCTGCACGATGCCGCTTACCCCGTCGACGAGGCCGGTGAGTCGCTTCACCCGTGCCCGCGTGACCTGCGGGTCGGCGAGCTGGCCGGAGCGCTCGCCGGCCATCTGCTCGGTCACCGCCCAGGCGCGGCCGAGCTGCGTGCCCATCGCCTGTTCCCAGGGCACGCTCGGGCAGATCGCACCGGCCACCTCGACCGTCCCGGCGCAGCCGGCGGCGCTCCGGCGCTGCTGGATGAGGTCGACCACGGCCTGCCGGTTGGCGATCCGGGCCGCCGAGTTGGCGTCCGGGTTGCGGCGCTGGTCGGCGATGAAGGTCAGGTTGTTGCGGAGCGCCGTGTCCAGGCCCTGGCAGTTCTCGGCCGCCTGGCCGGTGCCGGTGGCCACCGCGAACGCGGCACCGGCCGTCATGGCCAGCGCCACGCCGCCCGCGATCTTCCGGTTCCGGGACGAGCCCGCCGTCCTCCGTCGCCTGGTTGTGCCTCTGCTCCACGCCATCGAAGCTCCTCCGCCTCGTCCGTCACGGGTGTCCGGCATCCGTCCAGCGGTACGGAGGGTGAGGCACGTCCGTTCAGGTCGATCGCGGCTCCGCGCGACATCTCGACGGAGCGTAGTGATCGCGGGCGATGGCGCTACTCTCCGCGCATGTCGCCGGCGGTGCCCGGCGATCTTGGAGAGTTACGGTTCGCCACGAACGGTAACTCTCCAAGATCCGGCAGCCAGCCACGAACCCAGGCCACGGAGCACGGACTCCACGCCATGGACCACGGACCACGTGTCACGAGCGGCGGGAAGAGGGCAGCGATGCTCAGGCGGGGCGGAGCCAGAGGACGCCGAGGGGCGGCACCCGCAGCGCCGCTGAGGCCGGCATGCCGTGCCACGGCACGCTCTCGGCGTGCACCGTGCCGAGGTTGCCCACCCCGGACCCGCCGTAGTGGTGGGCGTCGGTGTTGAGCAGTTCGGTCCAGGCGCCGCCGGCGGGCAGGCCGACCCGGTAGCCCTCCAGTGGCAGCGCGGAGAAGTTGGCCACGCAGACGAGGGTCTGGCCGTCGGGGGCGATCCGGATGAACGAGACGGTGTTGTTGGCGACGTCGTCCCCGGCGATCCAGCGGAAGCCGGCGGGGTCGGTGTCCTGCGCCCAGAGCGCCGGGGTCTCCCGGTAGACGCGGTTGAGGTCGCCGACGAGGCGCTGCACGCCGGCGCGCGCCGGGTCGTGCAGCAGGTACCAGTCGAGGCCGCGCTCCTCGCTCCACTCGCGGTCGTCGGCGAGTTCGCAGCCCATGAAGAGCAGTTGCTTGCCGGGGTGCGCCCACATGTACGCGAGCAGCGCCCGGACGTTGGCCAGCCGCTGCCACGTGTCGCCGGGCATCTTGCCGGTCAGGGAGCCCTTGCCGTGCACCACCTCGTCGTGGCTGATGGGCAGCACGTAGTTCTCGCTCCAGGCGTACGCCAGGGAGAAGGTGAGCTGATGGTGGTGGTGCTGCCGGTAGATCGGGTCCTTGGAGGTGTAGAGCAGGGTGTCGTGCATCCAGCCCATGTTCCACTTGAAGCCGAAGCCCAGCCCGCCCTCGGCGGTGGGGCGGGTGACACCGGGCCAGGCGGTGGACTCCTCGGCGACCATCACCACACCGGCGTGGTGCTTGTAGACGGTGGCGTTGACCTCCTGGAGGAACGCGATGGCCTCCAGGTTCTCCCGGCCGCCGTGCACGTTGGGCGCCCACTGGCCCTCCTGGCGGGAGTAGTCCAGGTAGAGCATCGAGGCGACCGCGTCGACCCGCAGCCCGTCGACGTGGAACTCGTCCAGCCAGTAGAGGGCGTTGGCGACCAGGAAGTTGCGGACCTCGCGGCGGCCGAAGTCGAAGACGTACGTGCCCCAGTCGGGGTGCTCGCCGCGGCGCGGGTCGGGGTGCTCGTAGAGGGGGGTGCCGTCGAAGCGGGCGAGGGCCCACTCGTCCTTGGGGAAGTGCGCCGGCACCCAGTCGAGGATGACTCCGATGCCGGCCTGGTGCAGCCGGTCGACCAGGTGGCGGAACTCGTCGGGGTCGCCGAACCGGGCGGTGGGGGCGTAGTAGCCGGTGACCTGGTAGCCCCAGGAGCCGCCGAAGGGGTGCTCCATGACGGGCAGGAACTCGACGTGGGTGAAGCCGAGTTCGGTGACGTACGCGGTGAGCTGCTCGGCCAGTTCGCGGTAGCCGAGGCCGGGGCGCCAGGAGCCGAGGTGGACCTCGTACACGCTCATGGGTTCCTGGTGCGGCTGCCGGCGCGCCCGGCGGGCGAGCCAGTCGGTGTCGCCCCAGGCGTACCGGGAGTGGTGCACCACGGAGGCGGTGGCGGGCGGCACCTCGGTGCGAACCGCCATCGGGTCGGCCTTGTCCCGCCAGTGCCCGTCGGCGCCCAGGATCCGGTACTTGTACCGGCTGCCCACTGTCGCGCCGGGCACGAAGACCTCCCACACCCCGCTGGAGCCGAGTGAGCGCATCGGCCAGCCGTCGTCGGGACCCCAGCCGGTGAAGTCGCCGACGACCCGCACCCCGCGGGCGTTGGGCGCCCACACGGTGAACGCCACGCCCTCGTCGAAGACCCGGGCGCCGAGCGCCTCCCAGAGCCGTTCGTGCCGGCCCTCGCCGATCAGGTGCAGGTCCAGCTCCCCGAGGGTGGGCGGGTAGCGGTAGGGGTCGTCGTGCACCGCGCCGTCGACCTCGACCCGGTAGTCGAGCACCTCGCCGGGCAGCACGGCCTCGAAGACGCCCCCGTCGTGCACCCGCTTCATGGGGTGCCGCTCGTCGCCGGCGACGACGGCCACGTCGGTCGCGCCCCGGCGCAGGGTCCGGATGGTGGTGTGCCCGTCGGCGGGGTGCGCGCCGAGCGTGGCGTGCGGGTCGTGCGCCTGGCCGGCGATCAGCTGCTCCATCGTGGGTCGTCCTTCACGGCCGGTGCGGTCGGGGCGGTGCCGCCGGAGAGGTCGGCGGGTACGTCTTCGACGGTCAGGTCGGGCGCCGCCGGGGCCGGCGGCGCGGCCTCGGGCTCGGCCGGCGGGGCGGGCCGCCGCACGGTGAACACGTGCGCGGGTTGCAGGTACGGGTCGAGCCGCACCGCGTTGCGCTGCCCCCAGTCGTAGTCGGCGCCGGTCAGCTCGTCGTGCACGGTGAACCGCTCGTGCCAGTCGAAGCCGAGCGCCGGCATGTCCAGGGTGGTGTTGCCCCACTGCACGGCGCGGGAGTCGAACGAGCACACCACGATCACCGTGTTGCCGGTGTCCGGGTCGTGCTTGGACCAGCAGAGCAGCGCCGGGTTGTCGATGTCGTGGAAGCGCAGGTTGCGCAGCCGGTGCAGGGCGGGGTTGTCCCGGCGGACCCGGTTGAGGGTGGCGATGAACGGGGCGAGCGACCGGCCCTGCTCCTGCGCGCCCGCCCAGTCCCGGGGGCGCAGCTCGTACTTCTCGTTGTCCAGGTACTCCTCGGCGCCGGGGCGGGCGACGTGCTCGAACAGCTCGTAGCCGGCGTACATGCCCCAGGAGGGGGAGAGCAGCGCGGCCAGCACCGCCCGGATCTTGAACATCGGCGGGCCGCCGTGCTGGAGCGACTCGTGCAGGATGTCGGGCGTGTTCGGCCAGAAGTTGGGTCGCATGTAGTCGGCCGCCGCGACCAGCTCCGCGCAGTATTCCCGCATCTCGGCCGCCGACGTGCGCCAGGTGAAATAGGTGTACGACTGGGTGAAGCCGATCTTCCCGAGCCCGTGCATGATCGCCGGGCGGGTGAACGCCTCGGCGAGGAAGAGCACGTCCGGGTCGACCTTCTTGACCTCCCAGATCAGCCAGTGCCAGAAGTCGAACGGCTTGGTGTGCGGGTTGTCGACCCGGAAGATCCGGATGCCCTCGCCGACCCAGTGCAGCACCACCCGCAGGATCTCCGCCCGGATGCCCTCCGGGTCGTTGTCGAAGTTCAGCGGGTAGATGTCCTGGTACTTCTTCGGCGGGTTCTCCGCGTACGCGATGCTGCCGTCAGCCCGGGTGGTGAACCACTCCGGGTGCTCGGTCACCCACGGGTGGTCGGGGGCGCACTGCAACGCCAGGTCCATGGCCACCTCCAGCCCCTGCTCGGCGGCCGCCGCGATGAAGTCGCGGAAGTCCTCCGGCGTACCCAGGTCGGGGTGGATGGCGTCGTGGCCGCCCTCGGCGGCGCCGATCGCCCAGGGCGAGCCGACGTCGTCCGGCCCGGCGGTGAGCGCGTTGTTGGGGCCCTTGCGGTTGACCCGGCCGATCGGGTGGATCGGCGGCAGGTAGAGCACGTCGAAGCCCATGGCGGCGACGCCGGGCAGCCGGTCCAGGGCGGTGACGAAGGTGCCAGAGCGGGCGGGCGCGTCGACGGTGGCCGGGATGGCGCCCTCGGAGCGGGGGAAGAACTCGTACCAGGCGGAGAACAGCGCCCGCGGCCGGTCGACCCAGATGCTGTGCTCGTCGCCGGTGGTGACCAGCTCGCGGACGGGGTGGTCCCAGAGCAGCGGGGCCAGGTCGAGCGCCGGGCCGACCCGGCGGGGCAGGTCCTCGTCGTCGTCGCGCAGGGCGTCGACCGCGGCCCGGACCCGGTCGAGGTCGTCCTTCGGCACGAGGTCGAGGGCGGCTTCGAGGACCCGGGCGCCCTCGGCCAGGTCGTTGGCCAGCTCGGCCGGGCCCTGGCCGGCGGCGAGCTTCTTGGTTACGGCGTTCTGCCAGGTCAGGTACGGATCCTGGAACGCCTCCACGGTGAACCGCCAGGTGCCGACCGCGTCGGGGCGGATGGTGGCGTGCCAGCGGTCCTGGCCGGGCTCGCCGGGGCGCATCCGGGTGAACGGGCGGGCGGCGCCGTCCGGGCCGAGCCAGACCACGTTGCAGCCGAGCGCGTCGTGGCCCTCGCGGTAGGCGCGGGCCGACACGGGCACGATCTCGCCGACCACCGCCTTGGCCGGGTAGCGACCGCAGGCGACGACGGGGGAGACGTCTTCGATCGGGAACCGTCCAGTCACCGGTTCAACCTACTGCGCGAGATCGCTTCGCGCTCGGGTCAGCCGGCGGCGCCCACCGACCGGTACACCTCGAGGGTGCGCTGCGCGATGGTGTCCCAGGAGAAGTGTTCGACGGCCCGGCGGCGGCCGGCGAGACCGAACTCCTCGGCCCGCTTCGGGTCGGCCAGCAGGTCGTTGATCGTCGCCGCCAGGTCGGCCACGAAGCGGCCCGGGTCCAGCGGCCGGCCGCTGCCGTCGCCGGCCTGCTCGATGGGGACCAGCAGCCCGGTCTCGCCGTCGGCGACCACCTCGGGGATGCCGCCCGTGGCGGTGGCCACCACGGCGGTCTCGCAGGCCATGGCCTCCAGGTTGACGATGCCCATCGGCTCGTAGACGGACGGGCAGACGAAGATGGTGGCGTGGGTGAGCACCTGGATCACCTCGTGCTTGGGCAGCATCTCGGCGATCCAGATCACGCCCGACCGATTGGCCCGCAGCTCGGCGACCAGGCCCTCCACCTCGGCGGCGATCTCCGGCGTGTCGGGGGCGCCGGCCAGCAGCACGAGCTGGGTGTCGGGGGGCAGTTCCCGGGCCGCCCGCAGCAGGTACGGCAGGCCCTTCTGCCGGGTGATCCGGCCGACGTAGACAACGCTCGGGCGGGCCGGGTCGATGCCGAGCCGGTCCACCACGTCGGTGCCGGAGTCCGGGGCGTACTGCGCGGTGTCGATGCCGTTGTAGACGACCCGCACCCGGTCGGGGTTGACCTCCGGGTACGCGGTCAGCACGTCCCGCCGCATCCCCTCGCTGACCGCGATGACCGTGTTGGCGGCCTCGAACGCGGTGCGCTCGCACCAGGAGGAGAGCGCGTAGCCGCCGCCGAGCTGCTCGGCCTTCCACGGGCGCAGCGGCTCCAGGCTGTGCGCGGTGACCACGTGCGGTACCCCGTGCAGCAGCTTCGCGGTGTGCCCGGCCAGGTTGGCGTACCAGGTGTGGCTGTGCACCACGTCGGTGCCGGCCGCGCCGGCGGCCATCTCCAGGTCGACGCCCATGGTGCGCAGCGCGGCGTTCGCGCCGGCCAGCGCGGCCGGTTCGGCGTACGCGGTGACGCCGGGCTCGTCGCGGGGCGCGCCGAAGCAGTGCACCCGCACGTCGGCGAGGCGGCGCAGCTCGCGCGCGAGGTACTCGACGTGCACCCCGGCGCCGCCGTAGACCTCCGGCGGGTACTCGCGGGTGAGCAGGTCGACACGCAGCCGGGCGGAATCGCTCATGACCGGCACCCTAGCGTGCTTTCCCCCGCCGCACCGGGTGCGGAAACGTGCCCGTACGAGTGGTGAAGTCGGTGCGGGATGGATAGCGTCGGAGCATGGCTGCCAAGGTGCTCGCGATCGTCCTGGCCGGCGGGGAGGGCAAGCGCCTGATGCCCCTCACGACCGACCGGGCGAAGCCGGCCGTCCCCTTCGGCGGGATGTACCGCATGGTCGACTTCGTCCTCTCCAACCTGGCCAACGCCGGCTATCTCAAGATCGTCGTGCTCACCCAGTACAAGTCCCACTCGCTGGACCGTCACATCACGCAGACGTGGCGGATGTCGACGATGCTCGGCAACTACGTCACCCCGGTGCCGGCGCAGCAGCGCCGCGGCCCGTGGTGGTTCGCCGGCTCGGCCGACGCGATCTACCAGAGCTTCAACCTGATCAACGACGAGCAGCCGGACCACGTGATCGTCTTCGGCGCCGACCACATCTACCGGATGGACCCGCGGCAGATGGTGGAGGACCACATCGCCTCGGGCGCCGCGGTCACCGTGGCCGGCATCCGGCAGCCGCTGTCGATGGCCGACCAGTTCGGGGTCATCGAGGTCGGCGAGGACGGCCGGCGGATCCGGGCGTTCCGCGAGAAGCCGACCGACGCCGTGGGGCTGCCCGACGCCCCCGACCAGATCTACGCCTCGATGGGCAACTACGTCTTCAGCACCAAGGCGCTCTGCGAGGCGGTCGAGCGCGACGCCGAGGACAAGACCAGCAAGCACGACATGGGCGGCAGCATCATCCCCATGCTCGTCGAGCGGGGCGAGGCGAACGTCTACGACTTCAAGGACAACGAGGTGCCGGGCAGCACCGACCGCGACCGCGGCTACTGGCGGGACGTGGGGACGCTCGACTCCTTCTACGACGCCCACATGGACCTCATCAACGTCCACCCGGTGTTCAACCTCTACAACTTCGACTGGCCGATCTACAGCAACCAGCCGCCGTACCCGCCGGCCAAGTTCGTGCACGCCTGGGGCGAGCGGGTCGGCCGCGCGGTCAGTTCGATGGTGTCGCCCGGCTCGGTGATCTCCGGCTCGCTGGTGGAGAACTCGATCGTCTCGCCGAAGGTGAAGGTGCACTCCTGGGCGCACGTGGACGGCTCGGTGCTCATGGAGGGTGTCGAGATCGGCCGTCACGCGGTGGTCCGCCGGGCCATCCTGGACAAGAACGTCTACGTGCCGGAGGGCGCCGAGATCGGCGTCGACCTGGAGAAGGACCGCCAGCGGTACACCGTCTCCGACAACGGCATCGTCGTCATCGGCAAGGGCCAGCGCGTCGAGCCCTGATCCACCCGCACATCGCAAGGAGGTTCCGACCGTGGCCCACCCCCGTGCCGGCCAGCCCGCCGAGCCCGCCGACCTGGTCGACGTGCCCCGGCTGGTCACCGCCTACTACGCCGGGCACCCCGATCCGACCGACCCGGCGCAGCAGGTCTCGTTCGGCACCTCCGGGCACCGCGGGTCGAGCCTGCGCAACGCCTTCAACGAGGACCACATCCTCGCCGTCACCCAGGCGCTCTGCGACTACCGGCGGGAGCAGGGCCTGGACGGCCCGCTCTTCCTGGCCCGGGACACCCACGCGCTCTCGGCCCCGGCGGAGGCCAGCGCGCTGGAGGTGCTCGCCGCCAACGACGTCACCGTGCTGGTGGACAGCCGGGACGGCTACACCCCCACGCCGGCGCTGTCGCACGCCATCCTCACCCACAACCGGGGGCGCACCGCCGGGCTCGCCGACGGCATCGTCATCACGCCGTCGCACAACCCGCCCGACGACGGCGGCTTCAAGTACAACCCCACCCACGGCGGGCCCGCCGACACCGACGTCACGAAGTGGATCCAGGACCGCGCGAACAGCATCCTCGCCGCCGGGCTCAAGGAGGTGAAGCGCATCCCGTACGCGCGGGCGCGCGCCGCCGACACCACCGGGGAGTACGACTTCCTCGCCCGCTACGTCGACGACCTGCCCGCCGCGCTCGACATCGCCGCGATCCGGGACGCCGGGGTGCGCATCGGCGCCGACCCGATGGGCGGGGCGAGCGTGGCGTACTGGGGGGAGATCGCCGAGCGGCACCGCCTCGACCTCACGGTGATCAACCCGACGGTCGACCCCACCTGGCGGTTCATGACCCTCGACGGCGACGGCAAGATCCGGATGGACTGCTCGTCGCCGAACGCCATGGCCTCGCTCATCGCGGCCCGCGACCGGTTCGCGGTCTCCACCGGCAACGACGCCGACGCCGACCGGCACGGCATCGTCACGCCGGACGGTGGCCTCATGAACCCCAACCACTACCTGGCCGTGGCCATCGGCCACCTGTTCCGGACCCGCGAGCAGTGGGGGCCGGCGGCGGCGGTCGGCAAGACGCTTGTCTCCTCCTCGATGATCGACCGGGTCGCCGCGGACCTGGGCCGCCCGCTGCTGGAGGTGCCGGTCGGCTTCAAGTGGTTCGTGCCCGGCCTGCTCGACGGGGCGGTCGGCTTCGGCGGCGAGGAGAGCGCCGGCGCCTCCTTCCTGCGCCGCGACGGCGGCACCTGGACCACCGACAAGGACGGCATCCTGCTCTGCCTGCTCGCCTCGGAGATCATCGCCACCACGGGGAAGACCCCGAGCGAGCACTGGGCCGAGCTGGCCGAGCGCTTCGGCGCGCCCGCGTACGCCCGGATCGACGCCCCGGCCAGCCGGGAGCAGAAGGCGGTGCTGGCCAAGCTGTCGCCCGAGCAGGTGACCGCGACCGAGCTGGCCGGCGAGCCGATCAGCGCGACCCTCACCACGGCGCCGGGCAACGGGGCGTCGATCGGCGGGCTCAAGGTGACCACCACGTCGGGCTGGTTCGCCGCCCGGCCGTCCGGCACCGAGGACGTCTACAAGATCTACGCCGAGTCGTTCCGCGGGCCGGAGCACCTCGCCCGGATCCAGGACGAGGCGAAGGCGCTGGTCACCGAGGTGCTCAGCCGGGCCTGACGGGATCCCGCACCGCGCACAACCTCCCCCGGAGCCCTCTCGTTGCTCCGGGGGAGGTGCCGTGGCGTGCGTACGCGACGGTGGTGCGCCGGCGTCACGCCGCCGGCCCGAGGCGAGGGGACGGGCCATGACCCGCGTCATGACGGTGGTCGGCACCCGGCCGGAGATCATCCGGCTGTCCCGGGTGATGGCCCGGCTGGACAGCACGGTCGAGCACGTGCTCGTGCACACCGGGCAGAACTGGGACCCGACGCTCTCCGACATCTTCTTCACCGAGCTGCGGCTGCGCCGGCCGGACCGGTTCCTCGGTGTCGACACCGCCTCGCTGGGCCGGGTGCTCGGCGGGGTCCTCGTGGGGGTCGAGGAGGCCGTCGCCGCGTACCGGCCGGACGCGCTGCTGGTGCTCGGCGACACCAACAGCTGCATCGCCGCCCTGATGGCCCGGCGGATGCGGGTGCCGGTCTACCACATGGAGGCCGGCAACCGGTGCTTCGACCTCAACGTGCCGGAGGAGACCAACCGGCGGCTCGTCGACCACGTGGCCGACTTCAACCTGGTCTACACCGAGCACGCCCGGCGCAACCTGCTCGCCGAGGGCCTGCACCCGCGGCGCATCCTGCACACCGGCTCGCCGATGCGGGAGGTGCTGGAGCACTACCGCGCCGACATCGAGGCGTCGACGATCCTCGACCAGCTGGAGCTGGCGCCCGACGGGTACTTCGTGGTCAGCGCGCACCGGGAGGAGAACGTCGACCGGCCGGACCGGCTGCACCGCCTGCTCGACTGCCTGCGCGCGGTCCGCGACGAGTGGGGGCTGCCGTTGCTGGTCTCCACCCACCCCCGCACTCGCAAGGCCCTGGAGGCCCTCGCCGTCGACGACACCGCGCTGGAGGGCATCGCCTTCCACGAGCCGTTCGGCCTCATCGACTACGTACGCCTCCAGACGCGCGCGCGGTGCACGCTGTCCGACAGCGGCACCATCAGCGAGGAGGCCGCCATCCTCGGCTTCCCCGCGGTGACCCTGCGTGAGTCGATCGAGCGGCCCGAGGCGCTCGACGCCGGCGGGATCATCATGACCGGGCTGGACCCGCACGGTGTGGTGGAGGCGGTGCGGGTCGCGGTCGACCAGGTCGCCGCGGAGGGCGTGCCCTGCCCGGCGGACTACCGCGTGCCGGACACCTCCCGCCGGGTCGTCGACTTCATCCTCTCCACGGTCCGCCGGCACCACCAGTGGGCCGGCATCCGGGTCTGACCGGCGGAGCCGCCGCCCCGGTCAACAGGGCGGTTCCAGCTCCCGCTGGTCGCGCTCCCGGCGCAGCTCCTCGGGGAGCAGTTCGCGGAGCTGGTCGGGCAGGAACGGCAGGTCGAGCAGGCTCAGCTTGAGCTGGTTGCGTTCCTGGTAGCGCTGCGGGTCGAAGCGGACCACCCGGCCGGCGTCCCGGCGGTAGCGGATCTGCACCGCCCCCTCGGTCGCCGCCTCCTTGATCACCAGCCCGTCCATCTCGACGGCGACCGCCGCCGAGTTCGGCCGGAGGTCGAGCCGGATGCTCTCCTCCGGTGCGAGCACCACCGACCGGGAGATGCCGGCCATGGGCGCCGACGGGGTCACCACCACGGCGTCCGCCGCCGGCGAGATCAGCGGGCCGCCCGCCGCGTAGCTGTACGCCGTCGAGCCGGTCGGCGTGCTCACCACCAGCGCGTCGCAGCGGTAGTAGCCGTACCGCTGGCCGTCCACCGCGAGGGTGGCCGTGACGAAACCGGAGCCGGGCTGGCGGACCAGCGCGATGTCGTTGAAGGCCACCACGTCGTCGCCGCACACGTCGCAGGCGAGGCAGGCGTGCGACTCGACGGTGAAGTCCTTCGCCGCGAGCCGGCTCAGCGCCCGCGGCAGGTCCGGTGGCTCGACCTCCACGAGGAAGCCGAGCCGGCCCAGGTGCACGCCGAGCACCGGCTTCGGGTCGCGTACCGCCATGCGCAGCGCGCCGAGCATCGTCCCGTCGCCGCCGATGCTGATCAGGGCGTCGGCGCGGCCGGCCAACTCGTCCGCGGGGACGGGCTCGACGCAGGACGGCACCCGGTGCTCGTCCTCGGCGCGGACCAGCAGCGTCTTGCGGTGGCCCGACGCCCACCGCTCGATGATCCCGACCACCTCGGAGACGTCCCGGGTGGGGTGCAGCACCAGACCCAGTCCCGCCACCCGTACAGCTCACCACATCCGGAGGCGGTCGGCGGTGCGTACGGGCAGACGCGGTGATCAAGTAACCCGCGCGCGTCCTGGTTCGTTTCGTGACTGTGGTGACGGCTCCCGACAGCGGCGACTCCGCCGCGGCATCCCCCGAGTTCGGCACGGTGCGGCGGCTGCTGCTGGCGCTCCTCCCGGTCCTCGGCGCGCTGGGCGCGTACGCCACCGTCGATCTCTCTCCGGCGACCTTCCCGAATCTCTACCGGCTCGTCGTCGTGCTGGCCGTCGTGCCGGCGTTCCTGCTGCTGATCAGGCCGCGGACGGCCACCGTCGTGGTGCCCAGGCTCTTCCTGTGGCTGGCGGTGACCTGGGCGTTGTGGCTGCCCGTCTCGCTCTTCTGGACCGTGGACGCGGACGCCGGGCTCCGGAAGATCGGCGCGATCGCCTACGCGTTCGCGGCGGGGCTCTGCGTGCTGGCCTTCTCCGGTGGATCACGCGCCGGCGTCGCCACGCTGCGCCTGGGCTGGACGGCGGCCTTCCTGGTGACGGGAGCGATCGCGGTCTGGGAACTGCAGTCGGGGCGTCACCTGTCGGACGGCGCGGCCCTCGGTCCCGACGCGACGCTCGTCGCCAGCACCTTCTACAACCCCAACAACTACGCCGGGTTCCTGTTGACCTGCCTCCCCTTCCTCGTCTGGGGCGGCGTCGCCGCGAGGTCGATCCTGGTCCGCGTCCTGCACGCCGGGCTCGTCGTCCTCTGGATCGTCCTGATCGTGGCCACGCAGAGCCGCACGGGCTTCCTGGGCGCGCTGGTGATCGGCCCCGTGGCGGTGTGGTGGTTCGGCCGGGCGGCGAGCCTGCGCCAGCGGCCCGTGGCGGTGCCCGTGCTGGTGCTCGGTCTCGTCGCGTGGATCGGCTTGTCGCTCGCCGCCGCGAGCGAGCCGGGGCAGCGCGTGCTGGGGCAGTTCACGTCCCCGTTCGAGGAGAACGACAGCCTGCGCGCGTCCGACCAGATGAGGGTGAGCCTGACGCTGCTGGGCTGGCGGCTGTTCGTCGGCTCCGGGCTGCTCGGGCGCGGCGCCGGCTCGTACGAGTTGCTCGCCGGTCAGTGGCAGGAGGCCGACCTCGGCGGCACGACGGTGGCCCACAACAGCTTCGCCGAGATCGCCGCCGAGTTCGGCCTGCCGGCGCTCCTTCCGCTGGCCGCCGTCATCGTGGTGCTGGTGCGCGTCACGCTGCGGCGGACGGCCGCCGCGGCCCACCGGGCGGAGGCGTTCGACCTGCGCATGGCGACCGGCCTCGGGCTCGCCGGTTTCGCCGCCAGCGGTCTCGCGGCCAGCTCGATCCTGGCCTCGCCCTGGTGGTGGCTGCTGCTGGGGCAGGCGTCCGCCCAGGTCTGGCTCCTCCACCGGATGTGCCCGTCGCGGGGCGACGGGCCGACCGACCAGAGGCCGGCCGGCAGCCCGTGGGTGCGGGGCGACGATCAGGTCACCGGCCCGCGGTCCCTCCTCGTCGGCGCGAGGAGGAGGTAGTGCCGCGGCGCCACTCCGGTCCCGGGGCGTCTCCCTTCTACCGGCACGTGTCCCATCTCGCGATCAGCACCGCCCTGGCCCAGGGCATCGCGATGCTGACCTCCGTGTTCCTGGCCCGCCTCTACGCGCCGCGGGAGTTCGGCGAGTTCTCGATCGCGCTCTCGCTCGCCCTGATCGTCGCGACGGCGGCCACGCTGCGCCTGGAGATGGCGATTCCGCTTGCCGAGGACGACCGGGAAGCCGTCGTCCTCACGGCCACCGCCGTCGTCGCCGCGGTGCTGGTCGCCGTCGCCATGCTGGCGATCCTCGTGACCTGCCTGGTGGTGAGCGGCCGCCGGTGGTCCGCGTTCGGCGCCGGGGCGGGCGTGTTGCTGGTGCCCGCCATGGTGGCGGCACTCGGCACGTCGGCGGCCGCCCGGATGCTCCAGAGCCGCCGCGAGCGGTTCGCGGCGGTGAGCGGAGCGACGGTGCTGGGCGCCGCCGTGCAGGGCGTCGGGCAGCTCGTGGCCGCGCCACTGGGCGCGACGGGCCTCACGGGGGGCTACGTCGCCGGACGTGTCTGCTACTCGGTGGCGCTGCTGCGCCGCTCGGGCGTCCTCGGCGTCCGCTCCGCCGCCCAGTGGTGGTCGACGACAGTGAAGTGGCGGCGCTTCGCCCTGCTGACGAGCCCGCCGGCGCTGCTGAACATGATCAGCGTCGGCGCCATCGCACCGGTGGTGGCGGTCTGCTACGGCGTGACGGTCTCCGGGCTCTTCGCGTTCGCGACCCGCCTGCTGACCCTGCCGGCCGCACTGATCGGGCAGGCGGTCGGCAGCGTCTTCTTTCCCAAAATCGCCGCGCTGGAGCGGGACGGCGGCGATGTCCGCCTCGCCGTGGAGCGGGTCACCACAGGGCTCGTGTTCCTGTCCGTGCCGACGTTCGGCTTCGTCCTCCTGCTGGGCCCGGAGCTGTACGTGCTCGCCTTCGGCGCCCAGTGGCGGACCGCCGGGTCCATCTCGGCCCTCCTCGCGCCCTGGCTCGCCGCCTCCTTCGTGTCATCGCCGCTCAGCACGCTGATGACGGTCAAGGACCGGCTCCGCAGCCTGCTGCTGCTGTCGGGCCTGGAGACCGCGCTCCGGCTGGGCTCGCTCGCGTCCGGGCTCCTCGTCGGCTCCGCCACGGTCGGCATCGGCGCGTACTCCCTGAGCGGCCTCGCGATCAGCGTCGGGTACGTGGGCTGGTCGCTGCGCCTGGCCGGTTCGAGCCTGCGTGGCTGGGCCGGCTCCGTCCGGGGCTACCTGCTGCTGGTCGGTGCCGCCTACCCGGTCCTCCTGGCCGCCCGGGGGCACCTCCCGCAACCCGTCGCCACGGCGTTGGCGGTCGCGTTGACCGCGGTCCTGCTCGGCTTCGCCGTCCGCTGGCTCCACCGGAACCGGCCGGGCGGCCCCGAGGGCACGCCGAAGCCCTCGGTGCCGGCGGGCGACGGTGCCGGCACGCCCGTCCCGTCGGGAGCCCACCGGTGAGCCTGTCCAGCCGCCGGCGGGAACAGCCGGGCGGCACGGCGGACCTCACCACGCGGTGGCGGCTGGCCGTCGGGCCCGCGAACTACGCCGGACAGGCGCACCAGTGGGCGCGCGCGGTGGAACGCCGCCTGGGCGGGTCGGCCGTATCGTTCGCGGTGGAACAGCGTCCCCGGCTGCGGCCCGGCCGCCGACTGTCGTTCCACGCCGACCACCGGCTGCCGCATCCGCGCCTGAGCACGCCGTGGGGGCGAAGCTGGCGGATGCGGCGCGTCCTGCGGGACGCCACCCACATCGCGGTGGACGGTTTCCTGCCGGTGTACGGCCGGGTGGGCAGGTCGGATCTCGGCGGGGACGTCCCGCTGCTGGCCGGCCAGGGTCTGCGGGTGGCGCTGATCGCGCACGGCACCGACCTCCGCGACCCGGACGCCCACATCCAGCGGAACCCGTTCTCGTACTACGCCACCGCCCCCCGGGAGTGGGTGGACCTCGCCCGTGGGCTCTCCCGTCGGCATCGGACGATCGCCGCCGACCTCGGCGTCCCCCTGTTCGTCAGCACACCCGACCTGCTCCTCGACGCGCCGTGGGCGTCCTGGCTGCCGGTGTCCGTCGCGGCCGCCGACTGGTGGACGCCGCGCCCGGCCCTGGCGGCCCGACCCCCGACGGTGCTGCACCGGCCCAGTCGTACCGTCCCGCCGATCAAGGGCACGCGGGTCATCGACCCCGTCCTGCGGGACCTCGCCGCCCGTGGCCGGATCCGCTACCTGGCCCCGGAGACGGTCGCGCACGCCGCCATGCCCGACCTGGTGGCCGGCGCCGACATCGTGGTCGACCAGATCCTCACGGGCAGCTACGGCGTGGCCGCCGTCGAGGCCATGGCCGCCGCGCGCCTCGTCGTCGGCTACGTCGACGCGCCCACCCGGGCGCTCATGCCGGAGCAGCCACCGATCGTGGACGCGCCACCGCACCGGTTCGCGGCCGTGCTGGAGGAGATTCTCGCCGACCCGGCGGCCTACGCGGGCACGGCGGCGGCCGGTCCCGCGTTCGTCGCCCGGTGGCATGACGGAACCGCGGCGGCCGAGGTCCTGCGTCCGTTCCTGGACGGATCGACCGCCACCCCGTGACCACGGGCCTCGACGAAGCAGGGAGACACATGGACGTGCCGAACGGCCAGATCAGCACAGACCGGTGGCAGCTCCGCGCGCCGACAGTGCCCGCGTTGCGGCGCACCGTCTGCGTGCCGACCGTCCACCCGGTGGGCGACCAGCGGATCCTGCGGTGTGCGCAGTCGGTGCTCGACGCGGGGTTCGACGTCCACTTCATCTGGCTCGGTGGGGAGCCGGGGGAGTCGCGGCCCCACGACCGGGTCCGGGAGACCCGGCTTCCCGCGCCGACGTCGTTCCGGGAGCGGCTCCGGCTGGTGCCCCGGGTCGCGGAGCTGGCCCGCCGGGCGGATCCCGACGGCTGGCACATCCACGACTTCTACCTGCTGCCGCAGGCACGCCGTTGGGCCCGCCGGACCGGCCGGCCGGTGCTCTACGACGTCCACGAGTACTACCCCGAGTACTACTCGGAGCGGTTGCCGGGCCCGCGGCTGCTGCGTCGGCCCGCCCACCACATGATCACCGGTGTGGAACGCCGGTACGCCTCGGTGCTGGCCGGCGCCAACGTCGCCACCGAGGAGCTCGGTGACCGCTTCCGTGGCTGGGGCATCCCCACCTCGGTCACCCCGAACTACCCGGCGGACGCGCTGCTCGGCGACGCGCCCCGGCCGCTCGTCCCGGAGCTGCTGCGCCGGGTGGTGCACACCGGCACCCTCACCTCGATGTTCGGCGCCGAGGTCATCGTCGGCCTGGCCCACGAGCTGGCGCGGGTCGCGCCGGAGGTGGAGTTCCTCGTGGTGCGCCGGTTCCCCTCGGCGGCGGCCCGGCACGCCTTCGAGGAACTGCTGCGCCGGCACGGCACGCCGGCGAACCTCGTCCTGCTCGACCCGATGCCGCCGCACGAGGTCGGCCGGCTCCTGGCGAGCTGCGGGATCGGCGTGTCGGCGTTGCAGGACGTCGGTCAGGCGGCCCTCTGCGTCAGCACCAAGCTCTACGAGTACGCCACGGTCGGGTTGGCCGTGGTGGCCTCGGACCTCCCGGCGACCCGGCGCTTCGTGACCCGCTCCATGGTCGGCGTGCTCGCCGACCCCCGCCGGCCGGCGGCCTTCGCGCAGGGCGTGCGGCGATTGCTGGACGACGCCGACCAGGTGTGCGTGGCGGCGGACCGGCACGCGGCGGCGGCGCGGGCGGAGCTGTCCTGGGAGCGGACCTGTGCGCCCCGGCTCCGGACGCTGGTCAGCCAGACCGTGCGCTGAGGGACTTTCGTCTGGTTTATGCCTGTTTCCGTTTCTTCGTCCGGTCCCGCCTCGTTGGCCTGTCAGTACGTCAAGGTCGCGGCCGAGTAACGAGGAGCGGAGTTTCTGTGACTGTCCTTCCTGCCGGGTGCCGGGTGTTGATCACCGGTGGCACCGGCTCCTTCGGTCAGACGATGGTGCGGCGCCTGCTCACGCACGACGTCGGCGAGGTACGCGTGCTGAGCCGCGACGAGGCGAAGCAGGACGCCATGCGGCAGACCGTGGGCGAGAGCCGGGTGCGCTACTACGTCGGCGACGTACGCGACCTCGACTCGGTGGCGCGGGCCTGCCGGGACGTCGACTACGTCTTCCACGCCGCCGCGCTCAAGCAGGTGCCCTCCTGCGAGTTCTTCCCCCTGGAGGCCATCCGGACCAACGTGCTGGGCAGCGCGAACGTGGTCGAGGCCGCCGAGTCCAACGGGGTGAGCAACGTGGTGCTGCTCAGCACCGACAAGGCCGTATACCCGGTCAACGCCATGGGCATGAGCAAGGCCCTCATGGAGAAGGTGGCGCAGGCCCACGCCCGCAACCACCCGGACAGCCCGACCACGGTGAGCTGCGTCCGCTACGGCAACGTCATGTACTCGCGCGGCTCGGTCATCCCGCTGTTCATCGAGCAGATCAAGGCCGGTCGCGCGCCGACCGTCACCGACCCGCAGATGACGCGCTTCCTGATGTCCCTGGAGGAGTCGGTCGATCTCGTCGAGCACGCGTTCCAGCACGCGCAGGCCGGCGACATCTTCATCCGCAAGGCGGCCGCCTGCACCATCGGCGACCTGGCCGAGGCGGTCTGCCGCCTCTTCGACGTGCCGGTCAAGCTCGACCTGATCGGCCTGCGGCACGGCGAGAAGCCGGACGAGACGCTGGCCACCCGCGAGGAGCTGATCCAGGCGGAGGACTTCGGCGACTTCTTCCGCGTGCCTGTCGACGCCCGCGACCTCAACTACGCCCTCTACGTCTCCGAGGGGGAGATCGGCGCCGGCCCGGTCGAGGACTTCAACTCCGCCAACGCGCCCCGGCTCGGCGTACCCCAGATCATGGACCTGCTGCGCACGCTGCCGGAGGTGCGCGCGGAACTCGCGCTGCGGGATCCGGCGCTGGCATGCTGAGGCTGGCCCTCACCGGTGGCGGCGGCTTCCTCGGCTGGCACGTCCGGGTGCTGCTGCGCGCCCTGGGTTGGCCGGAGCCGGTGGTCCTCACCCGGGCCGACCTGGCCGACCCGGCACGGGTCGCCGCCAGGGTGAGCGGGGTCGACCGGGTGCTGCACCTGGCCGGGGTGAACCGCGCCGAGGACCCGACCGAGGTGGCGGCCGGCAACGTCCGGCTGGCGGTCGCGCTGGCCGAGGGGCTGCGCGCCGCGCCCGTCCCGCCCGGCGGGGTGGTCTACGCCAACTCGGTGCAGGCGGGCAACGGCACCCCGTACGGCGACGGCAAGGCCGCCGCGGCGGCCGTGCTGGCGGACGCCGGCCTGCCCCTCGACGACGTGCCGCTGCCCCACCTCTACGGGGAGCACGGCCGCCCGTTTTACAACTCCGTGGTCGCCACCTTCTGCCGGGTCCTCGCCGAGGGCGGCCGGCCGGAGGTCCACCAGGACCGGCAGCTCGACCTGGTGCACGTCACGGACGCGGCGGCGCGGCTCGCCGGCGTCCCGGCCGGCGGCTCGTGGGACCCGGCGCTGCCCGCGCTGCGGATCGGCGTCCGGGAACTCGCCGGGCGGCTCACCACGATGGCCGCCGGCTACCGGGTCGGGGACATCCCGGCGCTGTCCGACCGGCACCACGTCCGGCTGTTCAACACCTACCGCTCGCACTGCTTCCCGGCGCACTACCCGATGCCGCTGACCCGGCGGGCCGACGCCCGGGGCGAGTTGGTCGAGGCGGTCCGGGCGCACGGGGGAGCGGGGCAGACCTTCTGCTCGACGACCGTGCCGGGCGTCACCCGGGGCGAGCACTTCCACCTGGTTAAGGTGGAACGGTTCGTCGTGCTGCGGGGCACCGCCGACATCTGCCTGCGCCGGGTCGGCGACGGCGAGGTGCTGCGGTTCGCGGTGTCCGGGGACGATCCGGTGCTCGTCGACATGCCGACCATGTGGGTCCACAAGATCGTCAACACCGGCCCGGACGAGCTGGTCACGCTGTTCTGGACCAACGATCTGTTCGACCCGGCCCGGCCGGACACCTGGGCCGAACCGGTGGAGCCGGCGCCCCGGGTGGCGGTGCCGGCGTGAGGATCGGGCTGGTCAGCCAGTGGTATCCGCCGGAGGGCGTGTTCATCCCCGGAAATCTGGCCCAGGGACTCGCCGAGCGGGGGCACGACGTCCGGGTCCTCACCGCGTTCCCCAGTTATCCGCACGGCCGCACCTATCCGGGGTGGCGGCAGCGGTGGCGGCACCGCGAGGAGCAGGGCGCGGTGCGGGTCCGGCGGGTGCCGTCCTACCCCAGCCACGACACCTCCGCCGCGCGGCGGGTGCTCAGCTTCGCCTCCTTCGCGGCGACAAGCACCCTCGCCGGGGTGAGCGCCCTGCGCGACGTCGACGTGACCTACGTCTACCACCCGCCGCCCACCACCGTCGCCGCGGCCGCCCTGCACCGGCTGGCCCGGCGCACCCCGGTCGTGCTGCACGTGCAGGACCTCTGGCCCGAGTCGGTGCTCCACTCGGGTATGGCGCCGACGGGCTGGGCCAGCCGCGCGTTCGCCGGTGGCCTGACCCGGCTCATGCGCGCCGCGTACCGGGTGGCCGGCGCCGTCGTGGTGATCTCGCCGACCATGGCCGACCTGGTGGTACGGCAGGGCGCCGACCCCGACCGGGTACGGGTGGTCTGGAACTGGACCGACGACGTGCTGTTCCGGCCGGTGCCGGCGTCGGCGGAGGCGCGCGCGGCGATCGGGCACCGGGGGCGGTGCACCGTGATGTTCGCCGGCAACCTCGGCCTGCTCCAGGGCATCGACACGGCCATCCGGGCCGCCGCGCTGGTGCGGGACCGGATGGACCTGGTCCTCGTCGGTTCCGGCGCCGACGAGGACACCGCCCGCCGGCTCGCCGCCGGGCTGGGTGCCGACAACGTACGCTTCGTCGGCCGTCAGCCCGCCGACCGGATGGCGGACCTCTACGCCGCCGCCGACTGGCAGCTCGTCTGCCTGCGCGACCTGCCGGCGCTCGCCGGCACCATCCCGTCCAAGCTCCAGGCCGCGCTGGCCTGCGGGGTGCCGGTGATCGGCTCCGTGGGCGGCGACGCGGCCGCGCTCATCGGCTCGGCCCGGGTCGGTCTGGTGGCCGCCCCGGAGGACCCGCGGGCGCTCGCCGAGCGGTTCGCCGACGCGGCGGCGCTGGCGCCGGCGGCCCGGGCGGAGCTGGGGGCGCGGGCCCGGCAGGTCTACCTCGACCGGATGTCGCTGTCGGTGGGCGTGGACCAGTTCGAGGACATCCTCACCAAGGCCGCCGCGGGGGCACGCCGCTGACCGTTCCGCCGGTGTCGCGCTGCGGCATCCGCGGCGGGGCACCTGGCGTCAGCGGGCGGCCGACCCGGTGCGGTCGGCCAGGAACTCGTCGATCGCGCCCAGGACGACGCCGATCTGGGGCTCGGTGAGCGCGCTTCCGCTGGGCAGCGTCAGCCCGTGGGCGAACAGGCGGTCCGCGGCGCCGGTGAGGCAGCTCTCCGCGTCGGCGTACGCCGGCTGGAGGTGCATCGGCTTCCACACCGGACGGGTCTCGACACCCCGCTCGGCGAGGTGGTCGGCGAGTTCCCGCGCCTGCCAGCCGGAGCGCTCGGGGTCGACCACGAGGCTGGTCAGCCAGCAGTTGGCTGCCGCGTCGTCGGCGCCGATCAGTGTGACCCCGGGCACCGGGGCGAAGAGCTTGGCGTACCGGTCGCGGAGCTGCCGCCGGCGGCCGATCATCCCGTCGAGGCGGCGCAACTGCGCGCGGCCCAGCGCGGCCAGCAGGTTGCTCAGCCGGTAGTTGTAGCCGGTCTCCCGGTGCTCGTAGTGCCGGGCCTGCTCCCGGGCCTGGGTGGACAGGTGGCGGGCCCGGGCGAGCAGCGCGGTGTCGTCGGAGACGATCATCCCGCCGCCCGAGGTCGTGATGACCTTGTTGCCGTTGAACGAGAGCACACCGACCTGGCCGAACGAGCCGGCGCCGCGTCCGGCGTGCGTGGCGCCCAGCGCCTCGGCCGCGTCCTCCACGATCGGCACCCCGGCCTCGGCGCACACCGGCTCCAGCGCGGTGTAGTCGACGCAGGCTCCGAACAGGTCGACCGGGACGACCGCGCCGACCCGCTCGCCGCGTGCCCGCAGGTGGCGGAGCAGGTCGGCGGTGAGCGGCACGTCGAGGTTGCCGGTCTGCGGGTCGCAGTCCACGAAGACCGGGCGCGCGCCGGTGTACCGGACCGCGTTGGCGGTCGCCACGAAGGTCAGCGTCGAGACCACGACGACGTCCCCCGGCCGCACGCCGACCCCGAGCAGGGCCAGGTGCAGCCCCGCCGTGCCGGAGCTGACCCCGACCGCGCCCCGGGTGCCGACCCGCGCCGCGATCTCGCGCTCGAACGCCTCCAGGTCCGGCCCGACCGGCGCGACCCAGCCCGAGCGCAGCGCGGCGATCAGGTACGCCTCCTCCAGCGGCCCCACATCGGGCGCGGACAGGTGGATCATCTGGCTCATCGGTCGCCCCCGGCGGATGTCGGTTTTCCCCCTCAATAAACCGACGGACCAGCCGGGAGGACGCGGCCTGGCCGCCAGCGGGTCCGTCGGCGGGCGGAGAACGGAAACCGGCCAGTAGACTCGGCGGCTGCCCGGCCCGGCGAGGGGAGACACGTGCTGCACCTGCGGATCATCGCGCCGACCGACCGGTCCGCGGCCGTGACGGACCTGCTCGCGGAGACCCCGGGCGTCACCCACCTCGCCGTCATCCCCGGCGCCGCCCGCCAGCCCGCCGGCGACCTGATCCTCTGCGACGTCGTCCGGGAGAGCGCCGACCAGGTCCTGCACCGCCTCCAGGAACTCGACGTGGACGCGCGCGGTGGCATCTCCGCCGACGACGTGGAGCTGACCCTGTCGGCGCAGGCCGACAAGGCCGCGGCCGACGCCCCCGGCCACGGCGAGGACGCCGTGGTCTGGGACGAGATCGCCGCGAAGACCGGCGAGCAGACAGTGCTCACCGGCACCTTCCTGGCGCTGATCACCGTGGCCACCATGATCGCCGGCATCGGTGTGCTGCTCGACCAGCCCATCCTCATCGTCGGCGCCATGGTGGTCGGCCCCGAGTTCGGCCCGCTGGCCGCGCTCTGCGTGGCGCTGCTGCGCCGGCAGCCGCACGTCATCGGCCGCTCGGTGCACGCCCTGGTGGTCGGCTTCCTCGCGGCCATGCTGGTCACCGTGCTGAGCACCTGGGCGCTCACCGCGGCCGGGCTGGTCAGCCGGGACATGTTGCTGGCCGAGCGGCCGCTCACCGACTTCATCTGGCGCCCGGACGCGCTCTCCTGGGTGGTCGGCCTGCTCGCCGGGATCGCCGGCATGCTCTCGCTGACCTCGAAGAAGTCCGGTTCGCTGGTCGGCGTGCTGATCTCGGTGACCACCGTGCCCGCGGCGGCGAACGTGGCGGTCGCCGCCGCCTACGGGGTGTGGCACGAGGCGGCCGGCTCCGCCCTCCAACTCGTGATCAACCTGGCCGCCATCGTGCTGGCCGGCCTGCTCACCCTCGTCGTGCAGCTCTGCTGGTGGCGGCGGGTGGAGCGGCGGTCCGCCCGGGGCGTGCCCCGGCAGCGCACCGACCGGCGCCCCGCGCGGGTCAGCGCCAGTCGTCGCCCGCCTCGAGACGCAGGCTGAGCAGCGTCGCCAGGGGCACCGACTCGCCGTCCCGGCCGCCGCGGCCGACCACCAGCGGTGGCGGGGCGGGCTCCGGGTCGGCCCCGAACAGGCGCGCCCGCAGGCCCGGCGGCACGGTGAGCAGGTAGAACCGGCCCTCGGTGTCCACCGCCCGGCTCCGCGCCCGGTCCACGTACCAGCCGGTGATCCGCGTGCGGTAGCGGCCGCGCCCGTCGTAGCCGGCCGCCGTCAACCGGTCCGTGCGCAACCCCCGCCGCGAGGCCTCGGCGGCGAACCGCGCCACCAGCTCCGCGGCCTCCGCCTGCTCGGCGGCGCGCTGCCGGGCGTCGGCCGCCGCGTGCGCCCGCACCGCCCGGCGCTGCTGTTCCCGCCACTCCAGGCCGTCGTCCCCACCCACGACGGCGAGGGTACGCGTACCCGCCGCGCCCGGACCGCGATCTTGGACAGGTGCCGTTCGCTGCGAACGGCACCTGTCCAAGATCCTCATCGTGTCGGACTCAGGCCAGGCCGGCGCGGCGCAGCGCCTCCGCCATCTCGCTGTTGGCCGGCGCCGGCGCCCCGCCACCGCGGCCCTGCCGCGGCTGCGAACCGCCCCGGTCACCGCGCTGCCCCCCGCCGCGCTGGCCGCCCCCGTGGCCGCCGCGTGGACCGCCGCCGCCCTGACCGCCATCGCGCTGGCCGCCGCGCGCACCGCCGCCCTGGCCGCCATCGCCCTGGCCGCCGCGCGGACCGCCGCCACGCTGGCCGCCCCGGCCGCCCCGCTGATCGCCGCCGCCCGGCGCGCCACGGTCGCGGCGCCCCTCGCCGCCCTGCGGGCGCCCGCCGCCGGCCGGGACCTCGTCCTCCAGCCGCAGGGTCAGCGAGATGCGCTTGCGGGGCACGTCGACGTCGAGCACCCGGACCCGGACCACGTCGCCGGACTTCACCACGTCCCGCGGGTCCTTCACGAAGGTGTGCGACATGGCGGACACGTGGACCAGGCCGTCCTGGTGCACGCCGACGTCGACGAACGCGCCGAACGCGGCCACGTTCGTGACCACGCCCTCCAGCACCATCCCCGGCGTCAGGTCGCTGATCTTCTCGACGCCCTCCACGAAGGTGGCGGTCCGGAACTCCGGGCGCGGGTCGCGGCCGGGCTTCTCCAGCTCGGTGAGGATGTCGGTGACGGTGGGCAGGCCGAACGTGTCGTCGACGAACTCGGTCGCCCGGAGCCCCCGCAGGATGGCCGACTTCCCGATGAGCCCGCGCAGGTCCTGCCCGGTGTGGGCGAGGATCCGCCGCACCACCGGGTACGACTCGGGGTGCACGCTGGAGGAGTCGAGCGGATCGTCGCCGCCGGGGATGCGCAGGAAGCCGGCGCACTGCTCGAACGCCTTCGGCCCGAGCCGGGGCACCTTCTTCAGCTCGGCCCGGGTGCGGAACGGCCCGTTGGCGTCGCGGTGCAGCACGATGTTCTCGGCCAGCCCGGCGCCGATGCCGGACACCCGGGTGAGCAGCGGCGCGGAGGCGGTGTTGACGTCGACGCCGACGGCGTTGACGCAGTCCTCCACGACCGCGTCGAGGGAGCGGGAGAGCTTCACCTCGGACAGGTCGTGCTGGTACTGCCCGACGCCGATCGAGCGCGGGTCGATCTTCACCAGCTCGGCCAGGGGGTCCTGGAGGCGGCGGGCGATGGAGACCGCGCCACGCAGCGAGACGTCCAGCCCGGGCAGCTCCTGGGAGGCGTACGCGGACGCGGAGTAGACCGACGCGCCGGCCTCGGAGACCACCACCTTGGTCAGCTTCAGCTCGGGGTGCCGCTTGATCAGGTCACCGGCGAGCTTGTCGGTCTCCCGGCTGGCCGTGCCGTTGCCGATGGCGACCAGCTCGACCCCGTGCGCCGCGGCCAGGGTCGCCAGCGTGTGTAGGGAGGCGTCCCACTGCCGGCGCGGCTCGTGCGGGTAGATCGTGTCGGTCGCGACCACCTTGCCGGTGGCGTCGACGACGGCCACCTTGACGCCGGTGCGCAGCCCCGGGTCGAGGCCCATGGTGGGGCGGGCGCCGGCCGGCGCGGCCAGCAGCAGGTCGCGCAGGTTGGTGGCGAAGACCCGGACGGCCTCCTCCTCGGCCGCCTGCCACAGGCGCAGCCGCAGGTCGGCGCCGAGGTGGATGAGGATCCGGGTACGCCAGGCCCAGCGGACCGTGTCGGTGAGCCATTTGTCGGCCGGCCGCCCCTGGTCGGTGATCCCGAACCGGCCGGCGATGGCCGCCTCGTAGCGGGTGGGGCCGGTGACCACGGCGTCGGAGTCGCCGTCCGCCTCCGGGTCCATGGTCAGGTCGAGCACGCCCTCCTTCTCGCCCCGGAACATGGCGAGGATCCGGTGCGAGGGCAGCTTCGGGTACGGCTCGGCGAAGTCGAAGTAGTCGGCGAACTTGGCGCCGGTGGTCTCCTGACCCTCGCGTACCCGGGAGACCAGCCGGCCGCGCGACCACATCTGCTCGCGCAGCGTGCCGATGAGGTCCGCGTCCTCGGCGAAGCGCTCGATGAGGATGGCCCGCGCCCCGTCGAGCGCGGCGGCGGCGTCGGCCACCCCCCGGTCGGCGTCGACGTAGCCGGCGGCCGTGTCGCGGGGGTCCCGCGCCGGGTCGGCCAGCAGCGTGTCCGCGAGCGGCTCCAGCCCGGCCTCGCGGGCGATCTGGGCCCGGGTCCGCCGCTTGGGCTTGTAGGGCAGGTAGATGTCCTCCAGGCGCGACTTCGAGTCGGCCGCCATGATCTGCGCTTCCAGGGCCTCGTCGAGCTTGCCCTGGCCGCGGATGGACTCCAGCACGGCGGCGCGCCGCTCGTCCAGCTCGCGCAGGTAGCGCAGCCGCTCCTCCAGGGTGCGCAGTTGCGCGTCGTCGAGCAGGCCGGTGGCCTCCTTGCGGTAGCGGGCGATGAACGGCACGGTGGCGCCGCCGTCGAGCAGCTCCACGGCCGCCCGCACCTGACGTTCGGCGACGCCGAGTTCCTCGGCGATCCGCTGGTGCACAGACTGGGTCACGATCTGATCCGCCTTCTCCGGTGGGTTCGGCAGTCATTGTGCCGGTGGCGCCACGGCCGGGCGCCGGCACCCGGCGGACCCCATCCGGCACACCGGTCCCGGAGGCCGACAGGTGCATCGCGACCGGCGGCAGGCTGCGCTAGCGTGGCGATCATGGAACAACCTGCGGATCCGCGGGCGCGGCGGCTCTTCGGCGGCAGCGCCCGGGCCCTGGGTGACCTCGCCGTCAGCCCGTTCCGGGCGGACCGGGACCGGATCGTCGGGTCGCCGTTCTTCGCCCGGCTCAACGGGGTGACCCAGGTGATCAGCCCGGGCGGGTCGGGGCTGCTCGTGCACAACCGGCTCACCCACAGCCTCAAGGTGGCGCAGGTGGCGCGGGCGATCGCCGAGCGGTTGACCGCCGACCCGGCGCACCGCGACCTGCTGGAGAAGCTGGGCGGCTGCGACCCGGACGTGGTGGAGGCCGCCGCGCTCGCCCACGACCTCGGCCACCCGCCGTTCGGGCACCTGGGGGAGCGGGTGCTGGACCGGCTGGCCCGGCAGCGGCTCGGCCTGCCCGACGGCTTCGAGGGCAACGCCCAGTCGTACCGGATCGTCACCAGCACCGAGATCCGCGGCGCGGCGACCACCGGCCTGGACCTGACCGCGGCGGTCCGGGCGGCGATGCTGAAGTACCCGTGGACCCGGCTGGACCACCCGGACCCGCACCCGCGGCACCTGGACCCGGCGCCGCGCGGCGCGGCCGCCCCGCCGGAGGATCCGGAGAGCGGGTCGGCGAAGTTCGGCGCGTACCGGACCGAGGTGGACGACCTGCGGCAGGCGCGGGAGCCGTTCGCCGGCCGGATCCCGGACTGGCAGCAGACCCCCGAGGCGTCGATCATGGACACCGCGGACGACATCGCGTACGCCATCCACGACGTGGAGGACTTCTACCGGGTCGGTGTCCTCCAGCAGGGCGCGGTGGCGGCCGAGCTGATGGCCTGGCAGCGCGAGTGCGGGCACTTCCGGGCGATCACCTCCCCGGCGCTGGCCGCGGCCGGCCGGCGGCCCGGTGCGGCGATCGAGCGGCTGCGCCGCCAGCTGCACCGCAAGGACGCCTGGATCGCCGACGACGAGGCGTTCGCCGCCGCCGTCGAGCACGTCCGCGAGGAGCTGGTGGAGGGGCTGCTGGCGCTGCCCTTCGACGGCTCGATCGAGGCCGAGCAGTACGTCGCCCGGTTCTCCGCGCGCTGGTCCACCCGCTTCGTGGAGGCGATCACGGTGACCCCGGAGCCGGACGTCCGCTCGGGGCACGTGCTGCTGGCCCGGCCGCAGTGGCACGAGGTGCAGGTGCTCAAGTTCGTCCACCACCGGTTCGTCCTGGCCCGCCCGGACCTGGCCCTGCACCAGCGCGGCCAGGCGCGGCTGCTCGGCACCCTCGTGGAGGCGCTCTGGGAGTGGCTGCTGGACCCGGAGGAGGAGTCCCGGCTGCCGCGGCGGCTGCACGACCTGGTGGAGCTGGCCGAGGCGGAGCTGCACCCGCGCACGCCGGACCGGATCGGCCGGGCCCGGGGGCGGGCGATCGTCGACTTCGTCGCGCAGCTCACCGACGGGCAGGCGGTGGCCATGCTGGACGCGCTCTCCGGCCGCTCGGGCGCCCTCTGGACGGACGCCTTCGTGCTCTGAGTCAGCGGGCCGGCACGCCCTTGACCACGGTGCCGGGCGGCACGTCGCGCACCACGCAGGCGCCCGCGCCGACGGTCGCGCCGGCGCCGACGCGCAGCCCGGGCAGGACCACGGCCCCCGCGCCGACAAGCGCGGCGTCGTCCAGGCGGCAGTCGCCGGAGACGGCGGCGAGCGGGTGCAGCGAGACGTGGTCGCCGACCACGCAGTCGTGCGCGAGGGTGGCGTTCTGGTTGACGTGCAGGTGCCGGCCGGCGGTGACGTTCGTGGTGATCCGGCCGCCGGCGAACACCACGAGGCCCTCGGCCGCGACCAGGTCGGCCCCCACGGTGGCGTCCGGGTGCACGAGGCTCGCCGGGGGCAGGCCGAGCGCGTCGACCCGCGCGCCGACGGTCCGCCGGACCCGGGGCTCGCCCAGGCCGAGCACGACGTGGGTCTGCGGGGGCAGGTGGGCGAGCGCCGCCAGCGTCCCGAGGTACGGTGTCCCGCCCGCCTCGGCCCGCTTGCGGTTGCGTTCCGACGGGTTGTCGTCGACGAAGCCGACGAGCCGCCAGGGCGGCCGGGCGGCGGCGTCGTTGACGGCCGCCACCAGTTGGGCGATCTCCCGGCCGTGGCCGCCGCAGCCGACGATCACGAGGTCGAGGCTCACCGGGCGCCGCTGCCGGCGGTCGCCGGGACCGGCTGCTCCGCGGCGGCGCGGCCGCGGAACTCGTGCGCGGTGGCGCTGCCCGGCGCGCTGATTCCCTGCCGGCGCAGCACGGCCACCGCCGTACGGGCCAGGATGCGCAGGTCGAGCAGGAGGCCGCGGTGGTCGACGTAGTGGATGTCGTGGGCGAACTTCTCGTCCCAGTCGAGCGCGTTGCGCCCGTTGACCTGGGCGAGCCCGGTGAGCCCGGGCCGGACCTCGTGGCGGCGGAACTGCTCCGGGGTGTAGCGGAAGCGGTAGCTGGTCGGCAGCGGACGCGGCCCGACCAGGCTCATGTCGCCCCGGACGATGTTCCAGAGGCTGGGCAGCTCGTCCAGGCTGGTGTCCCGCAGCCAGCGGCCGAGCGGGGTCAGCCGCAGCGCGTCGTCGGCGGTGGAGAAGCCGCCGGCGCCGGGCGCCATGGACCGGAACTTCAGGATGGTGAACTCGCGGCCGTGGCGGCCGATCCGGGCCTGCCGGAACAGCACCGGCCGGCCCATGGTGAGCAGCACCGCGACCGCCACCGCGGCCAGGACGGGCGCCGCCACCAGCAGCGCGACCAGGGCCACGGTGAGGTCGACGGCCCGCTTGATGGCATCATTCACGGGCACAGAGTAGACAAATGTGCCGCCGAATGACTGCTTGTCCGGTTTTTTCGGGCGTGTCAGGCGACGGCCTGCCACCAGCCGTCCACCGCCGGCGGCTCGTCCACCACCACCCGCTCGCCGGGTCGCGGCACGGCCAGCCGGACGTCCCGGGCCTTCGCCTCGGCCCAGAGCCGGTCCACCGGCTCGGACCAGTCGTGCAGGGCCAGGTTGAAGGTGGCCCAGTGCACCGGCACGAACAGCCCGCCGCGCAGGTCGAGGTGGGCGGCGACCGCCTCCTCGGGGAACATGTGAATGCTCGGCCAGGCCCGGTCGTACGCGCCGATCTGCATGAGCGTGACGTCGAACGGGCCGTGCTCCGCGCCGATCTCGGCGTAGCCGTCGAAGTAGCCGGAGTCGCCCGTGTAGAAGACCTTCCGCTGCGCCCCGGCGATCACCCAGGAGCTCCAGAGCGTGCCGTCGCGGCGCAGCCCCCGGCCGGAGAAGTGCTGGGCGGCGGTGGCGGTGAGCGTCAGCCCACCCACCCGGTGGCTCTCGTTCCAGTCCAGCTCGACGATCCGGTCCTCCGGCACGCCCCACCGGTCCAGGTGGGCGCCGACGCCGAGCGGCACGAGGAACGGCGCGGACTGGTGGGCGAGCAGCCCGCGTACGGTCTCCATGTCCAGGTGGTCGTAGTGGTCGTGCGAGATGAGGATGGCGTCGAGCCGGGGCAACTCCTCGAGGCGTACCGGCGGCTCGTGGATGCGGCGCGGGCCGACCAGCGCGGACGGGGAGCAGCGGTCGCTCCAGACCGGGTCGAGCAGCACCCGGTGCCCCTCGATCTCGACGAGCGTGGAGGCGTGGCCGTACCAGACGACGCTCAGCTCCCGGGCCGGGTCGGCCGGTGCCGGGTCGGCCGGGCGCAGCAGCGGCACGGCGCTGTCCGGCCGGCGCTTCTGCTTGCCGAAGATCAGCTCCTTGACCAGGTTGCGGCCCGGGTCGGCCACCATGGTGCTGCGGGTGCCCGACGGGTTGTGGAAGGTGCCGTCGCGGAAGCGCGGCGAGCGGGCCGCCCGCTCCGCGCGGGCGCCGGCGAGCCGGCCGCCGAGCTGCGCGGGCACGTCCCGCGCCGCCCAGGCCAGCCCGGCCACCGCGGCCAGCCCCGCCATCCGCCACAGCCGCCCGCCGGCTGCCCGCTCCAGTGCCCGGTCGTCCGGTTCCCGCATGTCCCGTCCCTCCGCCGTGTCCCGCAGTACACGGTAGCCACCCGCCCGCCACCCCGCGCGCGCGACGAGGCACGCCCGGCGGATCCGGCGGCGCGGGCCCGGCGGCAGAGACGGCGCCCACGCCCGGCGGATCCGGTGGCGCGGCCCGGCGGCAGAGACGGCGCGCACGCACGGCTCAGCGCAGCCGGCGCAGCAGCGCCGAGCCGGCCGCCGCGGTCACCCCGCCCACCGACCGGACCACTCGCGACACGTCGGGAAGCCAGCCGCCCCGGACCGCCTCGCCGGCCGGGTTGGGCGCGAAGACGATGCCCGGGTGCGGCGCCACCGGCCGGTCGGTCAGCCCGGCGAGCCGCATCAGCGGCCCCACGAGCGCGTCGTACACCCCGGGCAGCACGGTGAAGCCGAACCGCATGACGACGTTGAGCCGCCCCACCGAGACCTCCCGGCGGGGCCGGTCCACGCAGTCCGCCATGGCCCGGGCCACCCGCTCCGGCGTGGTGATCGGCGGCGGCGGCCGGCCGACCCGGCCCAGGTAGTTGCCCGCCTGCCGGTAGACAGGCGTGTCGACGCTGCCCGGGTTGACCAGGCAGATCCGCACGCCGGGGGTCTCCCGGGCCTCCTGCTGCAACGTCCGCGTGAGCCCCTGAAGGCCCCACTTGGCCGCCACGTAGCCGCTCATGTAGGGCGCGGTGATGTGCCCGAGGACCGAGCCGGTGAGGACCAGGGTGCCGGCCGACGCGGCCCGGAAGCGACCCAACGCCACCCGGGCCACCTCGGCCGCGGCCAGCAGGTCGGTGCGGATGACCTGGTCGAAGACCTCGGCGGGGGTCTCGTCGAAGCGGCCGTAGGTCATGACGGCGGCGGTGTGCACCCACGCGTCGATGGCGCCGAACTCGGCCTCGGCCGCGTCGGCCAGCGCGGCCAGGGCGCCGGGCGCGGTGACGTCCACCGGTACGACCAGCACGTCGGCGCCGGCCGCCCGGCACTCGTCGCGCACCTCGGCCAGGGTGGCGGGGGAGCGGGCCGCGAGGACCAGGCGGTCCCCGCGGCCGGCGAACTCCCGGGCCGCCGCCCGGCCGATCCCGCTGGTCGCGCCGGTGATCACCACCGTCCGGTTCACGGTTCGAGCACGACCTTGACGCAGCCGTCCTGCTTCTTCTGGAACATCTCGTACGCCTGCGGCGCCCGCGGCAGGGGCAGCCGGTGGGTCCGCAGGTCCTCGACGCCGAGCGGGTCGTCGTCGCCGGCGAGCAGCGGCATGATCTCGTCGACCCAGCGCTTCACGTGGCACTGCCCCATGCGCAGCTGGACGCCCCGGTCGAACATCTCCATGAGCGGCATGGGGTCCTGCTCGCCGCCGTACACGCCGGAGACCGACACGGTGCCGCCGCGCCGGACCGCCTTGAGCGCGGCGTGCAGCACCACGAGCCGGTCCACACCGGCCTTGTCGGTCATGGTCTGCGCCAGCTTGTTGGGCAGCAGCCCCGCGGCGGCCTGGGCGACCTTGCCCAGCGGCGCGCCGTGCGCCTCCATGCCGACCGCGTCGATCACCGCGTCCGGGCCGCGCCCGTCGACCAGGTCGATCAGCGCGCCGGGCACGTCGTCCAGCTCGCTGACGTCGAGCACCTCGATGCCGTGCCGCCGGGCCATCTCCAGCCGCTCGGGCACCAGGTCGAGCCCGATCACCCGGCCGGCGCCGAGGTGCCGCCCGATCCGGGCGCTGAACTGCCCGACCGGGCCGAGGCCGAACACGGCCAGGGTGCCGCCGGGCGGGGTGTCCGCGTACTTCACCGCCTGCCAGGCGGTGGGCAGGATGTCGGACAGGTAGAGCCAGCGCTCGTCGGGGCCGGTCTCCGGGATCTTGATCGGGCCGAACTGGGCCTGCGGCACCCGCAGGTACTCGGCCTGCCCGCCGGGGACGGAGCCGTAGAGCGAGGTGTAGCCGAACAGCGCGGCGCCCTTGCCCTGGCTGGTCACCTGGGTGGTCTCGCACTGGGCGTAGAGCTGGCGGTCGCACATCCAGCACGAGCCGCATGCGATGTTGAACGGGACGACCACCCGGTCGCCGGGCTTGAGCCGGGTCACGGCGGGGCCGACCTCCTCGACCACGCCCATGGGTTCGTGGCCGAGGACGTCACCGGGCTTCAGGTACGGCCCGAGCACCTCGTACAGGTGCAGGTCGGAGCCGCAGATGGCGGTCGAGGTGACGCGGATGACGGCGTCGGTCGGCTCCTCGATCCGCGGGTCCGGTACGTCGTCGACGCGGACGTCACGCTTGCCGTGCCAGGTCAGTGCCTTCATGCCTGAATGTCCCCTCTGTGGTGCCGTCCATCGGACTGCTACCCGCGGGGGTCGGCTTGAAGCAGGTCCCGGCCACCTCTCGCGCGGCCGGTCCGGGCCGTGAGCCGCTCCCGGACGTCAGCGGCGAACCGTCCGTGCGCCACGACCCGCACGATCCCGTGATCTCTCGACACGTGCGCGCCCGCGAGTTTCTGCCAGGAGAACCAGGGACGCGTCAACGCCCCGGCGAGAGCAAGCAGGCTTCCGACCATGATCAGCGCGAGGGTGCCGTCGCTCGGTACGCCTGGGCTGTGCCGCAGGACGCCGAGCAGGAACAGTGCGAACCCCAGAACGTAGGTGGCAAGACCGAGCACCACGGCGGCCGTGCCGACCACGGAGATCCGGTGCAGAGTGAAACAGCGCGGGCAGTACGGCCAGCCCGGCACATTCATCGGCTTCCGGACCTGACGCTCGACAATGGCGGTGAGGAGCGCCACGGGCACCGCCGCGAACACACCGCAGGCGAAGCCGAGGGTGCCGCCCGCCACGACGGCGCAGATCCAGACCCAGGCCGGCATCTTCGGTCGGAGCGTCACCCTCCGCAGGTCCTCGGCCGGCTCGCCGTGCCGGGCGCAGACCCGCGGCCCGTACGCATGGACCCACGCGCTCGGCAGTTCGATGCTCTCCGTCCATCGGGTCATCGCCGCGTCCTTCCGTTGACCGCCTTCTGAGCGCGGCTCGGGGGGCCGCCAGCGCCGACGTTCAGGACGCACGGCACCTGCTCCCGTGTCGGGACGTCGATCGAGCGACGCAGACTATCCGAGCCGCCGCCCGTCCGCTGCCCCTGCCGCGAACGGGGTCGCCACTGCAGCGGCGGGCGCCTCGCGTACCCCGGAAAAGGGCGACCGCCGCGCCCCGGTGCGGGGCGCGGCGGTCGGGGTGGCTCGACGGCCGGGGCTCAGGAGCCCGGGGTGCCGGCGCGCTTGGACGTCGCCTTGAGGTAGTCCCGGTTGAGCCGGCCGATGGTGTTCAGCGGGATGCCCTTCGGGCAGGCCGCCGCGCACTCGCCGATGTTGGTGCAGCCGCCGAAGCCGGCCTCGTCGTGCGCGTCCACCATGCCGATCACCCGGGTGTACCGCTCGGGCTGGCCCTGCGGCAGCAGCGAGAGCTGGGTGATCTTGGCGGCGGTGAACAGCATGCCGGAGCCGTTCGGGCAGGCGGCCACGCAGGCGCCGCAGCCGATGCAGGCGGCCGAGGAGAAGGCGGCGTCCGCGTCGGCCTTGGCCACCGGCGTGGAGTGCGCCTCGGGGGCGCTGCCGGTCGGCGCGGTGATGTAGCCACCGGCCGAGATGATCTTGTCGAAGGCGTTCCGGTCGACCACCAGGTCCTTGACCACCGGGAAGGCCCGGGCCCGCCACGGCTCGATGTCGATCGTGTCGCCGTCGGAGAACTGCCGCATGTGCAGCTGGCACGCGGTGGTGCCGCGCTGCGGGCCGTGCGCCTCACCGTTGATCATGAGGCTGCACATGCCGCAAATGCCCTCGCGGCAGTCGTGGTCGAACGCGACCGGCTCGTCGCCGTCGAGGATGAGCCGCTCGTTGAGCACGTCGAGCATCTCCAGGAAGGACATGTCCGGGGACACGTCCTGCACCTGGTAGGTCACCATCTGACCCTTGTCCTCGGGGCCCTTCTGGCGCCAGATGCGCAGGGTCAGGTTCACTTGTAGCTCCGCTGCGTGGGGTGGACGTATTCGAAGGTCAGGTCTTCCTTGTGCAGCACGGGCTGGCCGGTGCCGGTGTACTCCCAGGCCGCCACGTAGGAGAACCGGTCGTCGTCGCGCTGCGCCTCACCGTCGGGGGTCTGGTGCTCGGCCCGGAAGTGGCCGCCGCAGGACTCCTCGCGGTGCAGGGCGTCGATGCACATGAGCTCGGCCAGCTCGAAGAAGTCGGCCACCCGGCCGGCCTTCTCCAGCGACTGGTTGAGCCCCTCGCCGTCGCCCGGGACGCGGACCCGCTGCCAGAACTCGTCGCGCAGCGTGCGGATCTCGTCGATCGCCTTGCGCAGCCCGGCCTCGGAGCGCTCCATGCCGCAGTGCTCCCACATGATCTGGCCCAGCTCCCGGTGGAACGAGTCCACCGTCCGGTCGCCGTTGACCGCCAGCAGCCGCTGGAGCCGGTCCTCGACCTCGGTCCGCGCCGCGACCGCCTCGGGGTGGCTGGCGTCGACCTTCTCCAGCGGGCCGGACGCCAGGTAGTTCGCGATGGTGTTCGGCAGCACGAAGTAGCCGTCGGCCAGGCCCTGCATCAGCGCCGAGGCGCCGAGCCGGTTGGCGCCGTGGTCGGAGAAGTTCGCCTCGCCGATCACGAACAGGCCCGGGATGGTCGACTGGAGGTCGTAGTCGACCCAGAGGCCGCCCATCGTGTAGTGCACGGCGGGGTAGATCCGCATGGGGACCTCGTACGGGTCCTCACCCGTGATCCGCTCGTACATCTCGAAGAGGTTGCCGTACTTCGCCTCGATGGCCTTGCGGCCGAGCCGGTTGATGGCGTCGGCGAAGTCGAGGTAGACGCCGAGCCCGCCGGGGCCGACGCCGCGGCCCTCGTCGCAGACGTTCTTCGCGGCGCGGGAGGCGATGTCCCGGGGGACCAGGTTGCCGAAGGAGGGGTAGATCCGCTCCAGGTAGTAGTCCCGCTCGTCCTCGGGGATGTCCTTCGGGCTGCGGGTGTCGCCCTTGGCCTTGGGCACCCACACCCGGCCGTCGTTGCGCAGCGACTCGCTCATCAGGGTGAGCTTCGACTGGTGGTCGCCGGAGACCGGGATGCAGGTCGGGTGGATCTGCGTGTAGCAGGGGTTCGCGAAGTACGCGCCCTTGCGGTGGGCCCGCCAGGAGGCGGTGACGTTGCAGCCCTTGGCGTTGGTGGAGAGGTAGAAGACGTTGCCGTAGCCGCCGGAGGCGAGCACGACGGCGTCGGCCATCTCGGTGCTGATCTCGCCGGTCACCAGGTCGCGGACCACGATGCCGCGGGCCCGGCCGTCGACGATCACCAGCTCGAGCATCTCGTGCCGGGAGTTCATCTCCACGTTGCCCAGGCCGATCTGCCGCTCCAGGGCCTGGTACGCGCCGAGCAGCAGCTGCTGGCCCGTCTGGCCCCGGGCGTAGAAGGTGCGCTGCACCTGCGCGCCGCCGAACGAGCGGGTGTCGAGCAGGCCGCCGTACTCGCGGGCGAACGGGACGCCCTGGGCCACGCACTGGTCGATGATGTTGACCGATACCTCGGCCAGCCGGTGCACGTTCGACTCCCGGGAGCGGAAGTCGCCGCCCTTGACGGTGTCGTAGAAGAGGCGGTGCACCGAGTCGCCGTCGTTGCGGTAGTTCTTGGCGGCGTTGATGCCGCCCTGCGCCGCGATCGAGTGGGCCCGGCGCGGGCTGTCCTGGTAGCAGTAGGACTTCACCTGGTAGCCCTGCTCGGCCAGGGTCGCCGCGGCGGAACCGCCGGCCAGGCCGGTGCCCACCACGATCACGGTGAGCTTCCGCCGGTTCGCCGGGTTGACCAGCTTCATCTCGAACCGGTGGCGCTCCCAGCGGGTCTCGATGGGGCCGTCGGGAGCCTTGGTGTCGGCGATCGGGTCGCCGTTGGTGTAGAGATCCATGTCAGGCCACCAATCCGGTGAGTACGGCGAACGGGACCACCAGGTAGCCGGCGCAGAGCGCGACGGCGAAGACCAGGGCCGCGGCGCGCGCCCGGCGCTCGCCCTTGGGGGTCTGCTGGCCGAGGCTGCGGAACGCGCTGAAGGCGCCGTGCCGCAGGTGGAAGCCGAGCGTGACGATCGCCAGGGTGTAGAAGAGCGTGACGTACCAGCGGTCCGCCGCGAAGTCCTGGACCACGTTGCCGTACGGGTTGGCCGCGTCGCCCTGCGGGTTCAGGTGACCCGTGGTCAGGTCCAGGATGTGGTAGATCACGAAGAGCAGGATGATCACACCACCCCAGCGCATCGTGCGGGCCGCGTAGTTGACGTGGATCTTCCGGCGGTGCGCGTACCGGACCGGGCGGGCCGCCCGCGCGCGCCGGGCCAGCACGGTGGCCGAGACGATGTGCGCGAGCACGGCCACGGTGAGCACCGTGCGCTGGATCCACAGGTACCAGGTCGACGGCAGCAGCGGCGTGCCGATCTCGCGCAGCCAGTGCGCGTAGTGGTCGAACGAGGTCTCGCCCGTGAAGATCTTCAGGTTGCCGAGCATGTGCGCGACCAGGAACAGCACCAGGATGATGCCCGTCACCGCCATGACGGCCTTGAGGCCGACGTTGGAGCGGATGGGCGACCGAGTTTTCGTGATTACCACGCGATCGACGCTAGGAGCAGTTCGATCAGGCGTCCAATGCATCGACTTCGCAGTCTTGATAGCCATAAGCTATACAGATGCAGCTCCATCAGCTCCGGTACTTCGTCGCGGTCGCAGAAGTACGACATTTCACCCAAGCTGCCGATCTGGTGGGCATCACCCAGCCTTCTCTCAGTAAGCAAATTCACGCCCTGGAGACCGACCTGGGAGCCCCGCTCTTCGAGCGGGTAAGGGGCAACATCACCCTCACGGCGGCCGGCGAGGTGCTGCTGCCGCTGGCCAAGCGGATCCTCGCCGACGTGGACACCGCCACCCGCGAGGTGCAGGAGCTGGTCGGGCTGCGCCGGGGCCGGGTCCGGCTCGGCGCCACGCCCAGCCTGGCCACCTCGCTGGCGCCCCCGGTGCTGCGCCGGTTCCGCGACGCCCACCCCACCGTCGACCTGCGCGTCGAGGAGGGCGGCTCGCAGGACCTCGTCCGCGACCTGCTCCGCGGCGACCTCGACCTGGCGCTGATCATCGAGCCCTCGACCGGCACCGACCCCGGTCTGCGCGCCGACCCGATCCTGCGGGAGAGCCTGGTGGTCGCCTCGGTCGACCCGCTGCCGGCCGCCGACGGGCGGGGCGAGGTGCGCATCACCGACCTGCGCGACCTGCCCCTGGTGATGTTCCGCGAGGGCTACGACCTGCGCGACGCCACCCTCCAGGCGTGCCGGGCGGCCGGCTTCGAACCGACCCTCTCGGTCGACGGCGGCGAGATGGACGCCGTGCTCAGCTTCGTCGAGGCCGGGCTCGGCGTCGCCCTGGTTCCCGGCATCGTGGTGGCCCGCCGGGCGGGCATCCGGGTCACCCGGCTCGTCCCGCCCGGCGTCCGCCGGACCATCGCGGTGGCCCGCCGCCGCGACGTGGTGCCCACCCACGCCGGCCGGGAACTGCGTCGCATCCTGCTGGAGTACGTCCACGACGCCACCGCCGCCGACCAACTCCCCGCCGGGGTGGAACCCCTCTAGCGGCCCTCGGCCTCGTCCATGGCGCGGTAGATGCGCTGCTCCGACACCGGGTACGGGGTGCCGAGCGCCTGGGCGAAGACGTTCACCCGCAGCTCCTCGATCATCCAGCGGATCTGCCGGGCCGCCGTGGACTGCCGCTTCGCGGGCGGCAGCGCGGCGAGCAGGTCCTGGTACTCCTTCTGCACCGCGGCGATCCGGTCCTGCTGCTGCTTGTCCCGCTGCGGGTTGCCGGGCAGCCGGTCCAGCCGGCGCTCGATCGCGGTCAGGTAGCGCAGCAGGTCGGGCAGGCGGGCGTACCCGGCCTCGGTGATGAAACCCTTGTGCACCAGGCCGCCGAGCTGGTTGCGGATGTCGGCCAGGGCGGCCACCACGGCCAGGTTCCGGGTGGCGCCGAGCCGCTGCTCCACGGCGTACGCGGCGGCCAGCACCTGCCGGACCCGGCCCATCACCTCGACCACTGTGTCGACCAGGTCGGCGCGCACCCGGTCGCGCAGCGCCGCGAAGCCCTCGGCGTCCCAGGCCGGGCCGCCCGCGTCGGCCATGAGCTTGTCGATGGCCGCGCCCGCGGCGTCCTCGATGAGCGCCGGCACCCCGCCGTGCGGGTTGCGGGACAGCGCCAGCTTGGCCTCGTTGCTGAGCCGCCCCTGGAGGAACTTCGCCGGGGATGGCACGGTCAGCCGGAGCAGCCGCCGGGTGCCGGCCCAGTGCGCCGCCTCCTGCTCGGCGGGGGAGTCGAACACCTTCACCCCGACGGTCGTGCCCTCGTCGACAAGGGCCGGGTACGCGGTCACCGCGTACCCCGCACGGACCTGCTCGATGGTGCGCGGCAGGGTGCCGATGTCCCACCCGGTCAGCCCGGTCCGGGCCACGTCCGGCGCGGCGGCGGCGACGACCTGGCGTACCTCCTGGCGCAGCTCGCGTTGCAGGGCCGGCAGGTCCTTGCCCTCGGCGACCGGCTTGTCGTCGTCGCCGAGCACCCGGAAGGTGACCCGCAGGTGCGGCGGCAGCTTGCCGACGTCCCAGGCGTCCGGCGGCACGGTCACCCCGGTCATCCGGCGCAGTTGCCGGGCCAGCGCGTCGAGCAGCGGCTCCTCGCCGGCCGGCATCTGCGCGAGCGCCGCCCGGGCGTAGTCCGGCACCGGCACGAAGTTGCGGCGGATCGACTTGGGCAGCGACCGGATCAGCGCGATCACCAGTTCCTCGCGCAGGCCGGGCACCTGCCAGTCGAAGCTCTCCGCGGGCACCTGGTTGAGCAGCGGCAGCGGGATGTCCACGGTGACGCCGTCGGTCGGGGTGCCCGGGTCGAAGGTGTAGGTGAGCGGCAGGGCGACCCCGTCGGCCCGCCACTCGTCCGGGTAGTCGGTCTCGTCCACGCCGCCGCGCCCGGAATTGATCAGCAGCTCGCGGGTGAAGGTGAGCAGCTCCGGGCGCTCCCGCCGGGTCTTCTTCCACCAGGTGTCGAAGTGCCGGCCGGAGACCACGTCGGCGGGGATCCGCTGGTCGTAGAAGTGGAAGATCGTCTCGTCGTCGACCAGGATGTCCCGCCGCCGGGCCCGGTTCTCCAGCTCCTCCACCTCGGTCAGCAGCCGCTGGTTGTCCCGCCAGAACTGGTGGTGGGTCTGCCAGTCGCCCTCCACGAGGGCGTGCCGGATGAACAGTTCGCGGCTCAGCGCCGGGTCGATCCGGCCGAAATTGACCTTGCGGGAGGTGACGATCGGGATGCCGTACAGGGTGACCTTCTCGTAGGCCATCACGGCGGCCTGCTTCTTCTCCCAGTGCGGCTCGCTGTAGCTGCGCTTCACCAGGTGCTGGGCGAGCGGCTCGACCCACTCGGGCTCGACCCGCCCGGCCACCCGGCCCCAGAGCCGGGAGGTCTCCACCAGCTCGGCGGCCATCACCCAGCGCGGCGGTTTCTTGAACAGCGCCGAGCCCGGGAAGATCGCGAACTTCGCGCCGCGCGCGCCCAGGTACTCGTGCTTCTGCGCGTCCTTGAGCCCCAGGTGGGAGAGCAGGCCGGGCAGCAGGGACTGGTGCACCTTCGGGGTGTCGATCTCCTCGGGCAGGTCCGCGCCGCCCCCGCGCCGGCCCTCACCCCTGTCCGAGGTACGCAGCACCTGGCGGAGCTGGCTGACGATGTCCTGCCACTCGCGTACCCGCAGGTAGTTCAGGTACTCGGCCTTGCACATCCGCCGGAAGGCGCTGGAGGACAGCTCCCGCTGCTGCTCGCGCAGGTAGCGCCACAGGTTCAGGTACGCGACGAAGTCCGACTCCCGGTCGGCGAACCGGGCGTGCGCCTGGTCGGCCTGGGCCTGCTTGTCGGCGGGCCGCTCGCGCGGGTCCTGGATGGAGAGCGCGGCGGCGATCACGATCACCTCGGTGGCGCAGCCGTTGCGCTCGCCTTCGAGGACCATCCGGGCCAGCCGGGGGTCGACGGGGAGCTGGGCCAGCCGCCGGCCGAGTGCCGTGAGCCGCTTCGCCGGGTCGGTCTCGGCCGGGTTCAGCGCGCCCAGCTCGTGCAGCAGGTTCACGCCGTCGGTGACGTTGCGCCGGTCCGGCGGGTCGATGAACGGGAACGCGCCGATGTCGCCCAGGCCGATCGAGGTCATCTGGAGGATGACCGAGGCCAGGTTGGTGCGCAGGATCTCCGGGTCGGTGAACTCGGGCCGACTGTCGAAGTCCTGCTCGTCGTAGAGGCGGATGCAGATGCCGTCCGAGGTGCGGCCGCAGCGGCCCTTGCGCTGGTTGGCGCTGGCCTGCGACACCGGCTCGATGGGCAGCCGCTGCACCTTGAGCCGGCTGGAGTAGCGGGAGATCCGGGCGGTGCCCGGGTCCACCACGTACTTGATGCCGGGGACGGTCAGCGAGGTCTCCGCGACGTTGGTGGCGAGGACCACCCGGCGCCCGGCGTGCGGGGCGAAGACGCGGTGCTGCTCGGCCGTGGAGAGCCGGGCGTAGAGGGGAAGGATCTCGGTGCCGAGCAGCGAGCGCTTCTTCTGCACCAGCTTGCCGAGCGCGTCGGCGGTGTCCCGGATCTCCCGCTCGCCGCTGAGGAACACCAGGATGTCGCCGGGCCCCTCGGCGGCCAGTTCCTCGACGGCGTCGCCGATGGCCTGGATCTGGTCCCGGACGTTCTCCTCGTCGGCCTCGTCCTCCTCCTCGGCCTCGGTGACCTCGACCAGCGGCCGGTAGCGCACCTCCACCGGGTAGGTCCGCCCGGACACCTCGACGACGGGCGCCGGGTTGCCCTCGGCGTCGGCGAAGTGCTTCGCGAACCGGTCGGTCTCGATGGTCGCCGAGGTGATGACCACCTTGAGGTCGGGGCGGCGGGGCAGCAGCTGCCGGAGGTAGCCGAGGATGAAGTCGATGTTGAGGCTGCGCTCGTGCGCCTCGTCGATGATCAGAGTGTCGTACTGGCGCAGCATCCGGTCGGTCTGCAACTCGGCCAGCAGGATGCCGTCGGTCATCAGCTTGACCAGGCTGTTGTCGCCGACCTGGTCGGTGAAGCGCACCTTGTAGCCGACGACGTCGCCCAGCTCGGTGCCCAGCTCCTCGGCGATCCGGTCGGCCACCGTCCGCGCGGCGAGCCGCCGGGGCTGGGTGTGGCCGATCAGCCCGGTGACGCCGCGGCCCAGCTCCAGGCAGATCTTGGGCAGCTGGGTGGTCTTGCCGGACCCGGTCTCGCCGGCCACGATCACCACCTGGTGGTCGCGGATGGCGGCGGCGATGTCGTCCTTGCGCTCGCTGACCGGCAGCTGCGCCGGATAGGTGACCGTCGGCACGGCGGCCCGCCGGGCGGCCAGCCGCGCCTCGGCCCGGGCCACGTCGGCCGCGATCTCGGCCAGCGCCGACTCCCGTCGCTGCGGGTCGCGCAGCTTCCGTACCCCGTCCACCCGGCGCTGGAGCCGGCGCTGGTCGCGGAACATGAGGGCGGAGAGGCGGCGGTGCAGGTCGCGGACGGTCTCGGGTACGGCGGGTGCGGCTGGATTCTGCATGTCGTCGCCAAGGATAGGCAGCCGCGCGGCGCAGCGCCCCCGGGTTACCGGGCGGCCGCCGCCGGGCCGGGTGGCCCCGGCCACCCCCCGCGCGCCCTCCCAGGTGGGGGCGGGTGGTCCGGCTAGAGTTTCCGCCGAGGCGAGGTCGACGACGGGGACGGATGATCATGCGGGACACCGACCGGGCGCTGGTGCAGGCCGCCACCGCTGTCGCGAAGCTGCGCTGCCGCAGCGAGAACCACACCGTCGCCGCCGCCGCGCGGACCACCGACGGCCGGGTCTTCACCGGCGTGAACGTCTACCACTTCACCGGTGGCCCCTGCGCCGAGGTGGTGGCCATCGGCGCCGCGGCCACCCAGGGCGCCGGCGAGCTGGAGACCATCGTGGCGGTGGGGGACCGGGGCCGGGGCGTCATCCCGCCCTGCGGCCGGTGCCGGCAGGTGCTCCTCGACTACTTCCCGTCGATCCGGGTGATCGTGGGGCCGCCGGACGCGCTGCGCGCGGTCCCGGTGACCGACCTGCTACCCGAGACGTACGTCTGGTCGGACCACCAGGTCGAGGTCCCGGCGGGGCCGCCGCGCACGGGTGTGTGGCCCATGCCGGTGGTGCCGGGCAGCCGCCAGGCCGCCGAGGACTGACGGCCCTTCCCAGGAGTGGCTCCGGCTCCTCTTGCGAGCCATATACAACGTTGTAATACTCGGGTCGTCCCCCGGACGAGGAGGCCCGATGACAACGGACGTGCGTGCGGAAGAGACCCCCGTCGAGGCCCTCGGCGACCTCTACCGCGACGGCATCACCGCCTGCCGTGGCGCCTTCGGGGTCGACTGGGTCGCACGGGTGGACGAGGACATCCACGCCGCGTTCCGGGAGGCCCGGTCGCGGCCCGACGGCGCCGTCGGCCGCGGCCCGGAGCGGTGGTACGTCGAGATCCACCCCGAGCAGCTGCGCGGCTTCGTCGACCTGGTCACCCACCCCTGGGTGGTGTCGGTGTGCCGCGCGGTGCTCGGCCCCGAGTACGAGCTCGTCGAGCTGGGTTTCGACATCCCGTTCCCCGGCGCGAGGACCCAGCCGTGGCACCGGGACTTCCCGATGCCCGAGGAGACCCGCCTGCGCCGCCGGCTCACCTCGCTGGCGTTCAACCTGACCACCGTCGACACGGTGGAGGAGATGGGGCCGTTCGAGATCGCCCCGGGCACCCAGTGGGACGACGGCCGCGACTTCGACCACGAGATGTTCCCGCCGAAGGACCGGTACCCCCGCTACGAGGCCCGCGCGGTGCGCAAGTACCCGAAGCGCGGCGACATCTCGGCGCGCTCCGCGCTGACCATCCACCGGGGCACCCCGAACGTCAGCGACCTGGCCCGGCCCGTGCTGGTGCTCGGCGTCGACGCACCCGGCGCGGGCAACGCCGCCCACCACGACATGGCGGTGACCCGGGACTACTGGGCCGGCCTGCCGGACCTGGTCCGGGCGCACCTGCGCTGCCCGGTGGTCGACACCCTCGTGCCGATCCGCCAGAAGCACACCATCGAGGGCCTGGTGATGGGCGCGGAGTGAGGGCCGGTCAGTCGCCGGTCGCGGCCTCCAGCATCGAGCGGGGCACCGCCACCTGCTCGAAGCGCACGTTGCCCTCCGGCACCATCCAGCTCAGCACCTGTGCCTGGAGCCGCCCGGCGCGGACGGCGGGGTCGTTGGCGTAGAGCTCGCGGGCCATCTGCGGGTCCACCGAGAGCACGGCGATGCCGCGGATCCGCTCGTCGTCGCCGCCGAGGAACGGGCCGGCCGCGAGGACGGCGCCCTGCTCCACCAGCCCGGCCTGATGCGCCAGGTGCGCGTCCTGGAGCCGGTCGAGGGCGTCCTGCGGCAGGTCGGGCGCGTCGTCCGGGCGGACCAGGAGCACCACCGTGTGCTGGTCGAATCGCATGTCCTCAGGTTAGGGGCTGCCGGGCCCGCAGCGCCCGGATCGACCAGTCGAGCACCGGGGTCAGGCTCTCCGGCGGCGGCCAGCCGTTGACCACGGAGAGCAGGCGCAGGTACCGCTCCCGCCGCGGGTCGTCGGCGGCCTCCAGCCGGTCCAACAGGCGGCGGCGCAGGTCGGCGTCGTCGGGGTGCCCGCAGAGCCGCGCGTACCGGCTCGTGGCCGCGGCGACGACCGGGTCGGCGCGGGGTGAGGCCGGGTCGACGCCGGCGGCGAGCGCCGGGGCGACCTCCGCCCGCACCACCGCGACGGCGTCCCGCCGGACTCCGGGCGCGCCGGCCCGGTCCGCCTCATGCTGCTCCGCCAGCCGGCGCAGGCCGGCCCGGAAGTCCGGGTCCAGGGCCAGCTCGGCCAGCTCCACCCACGCCTCGACCTGCTCGTCGGCGGGGTCGTCGGGCAGCTCGGGGGTGAGCGACCGGCGGATCCCCGCGAACCCCGGATCGGTCACGCCGGCGAAGGCGCCGTCGAGGAACTCGTCGACCAGCCGCCGCCGCTCCGCCTCGGCGAGTCCGGCCAGCCGGTGCAGGAGTTCGGCCCGGGCGGCGTCGGACCCGCGCCGAGCGATCACGGTCAGCACGGCGCGGCGCAGCCGCAGCACCCGGATCTGGGTGGCCAGGGCGTCGGCGTGCGCCGCGGCGACCTCGGGCAGGGTGACCTCCCGCTCCACCAGCCGGCGCACCGAGGGCAGGTCGACGCCCAGCTCGCGCAGCGTCCGCACCAGCTCCAGGCGGGCCAGGGCGTCGGCGTCGTAGCGGCGGTGCCCGGTCGGGCCGCGGTCGGTCGGCGGCACGAGCCCGCGGTCGGACCAGAAGCGGATGGTCTTCACCGGCAGCCCGGTCCGCCGGGCCAGGTCGCCGATCGAGTAGCGCGTCGCACCGTCCATGCCGACCACCCTGCCGCCTCCCCCTGGTGGAGGCGCAAGCCACGCATCGACACTGCCGAGTTAGGCGAGCCTAACCAGCTCGGTTAAGGTAAGGCGTACCTAATCCGAGAGGCGAACACCCCCGTGACCACCGTCGCCGTCCGGCCCGCCCGGGCCGACGCCCCCACCCGCCGCGGCGTGCCCCGCCGCCTCGCGGTCACCCTGGCGGCGGCGCTCCTGCTCCTCGTCGCGCTGCTGGCCAGCCTGGCGCTCGGCAGCCGCCACCTCCCCGTCGACCAGGTGTGGCACGCCCTGGTCGCCCCGGACGGCGGTGAGGCCACCACAGTGGTCCGCGAGCTGCGGCTGCCGCGTACCGCCCTGGGACTTGTCGTCGGGCTCGCCCTGGCGCTGGCCGGGGTGCTCTTCCAGGCCGTCACCCGCAACCCGCTCGCCGAGCCGCGCATCCTGGGCGTCAGCGCCGGCGCGTCCTTCGGCGTGGTGCTGGCGATCGCCGTCTTCGGCGTGAGCACGCTCACCGGGTACGTCTGGTTCGGCATCGCCGGCGCGCTGCTCGCCGGTCTACTGGTCTTCGCCGTGGCCAACCGCACCCGCGACGGGGCCAGCCCGGTCACCCTCGCGCTTGTCGGCGCGGCCCTCGACGCGGGTCTCGGCGCCGTCGTGTACGCGCTGCTCAGCATCGACGCCCGCACCTTCGAGGAGTACCGGTTCTGGGTGGTCGGCGGCCTCACCGGCCGGGACGTCGGCGTCGCCGGACAGGTGCTCCCGTTCGTCCTCGCCGGCACCGTCCTCGCGGCGCTGGCCGCCCGCGGCCTGGACGCGCTCGCCCTCGGCGACGACGTCGCCCGCGGCCTCGGCCACCGGATCGCCCTGGTCCGCCTCGCGGCCGGCGTGGGCGGGGTGCTGCTCACCGGCGCCGCGGTGGCCGCCGCCGGGCCGATCGCCTTCGTCGGGCTGGCCGTGCCGCACCTCGCCCGGGCCCTGGTCGGCGCCGACCACCGGTGGACCCTGCTGGTCGCCGCGCTGCTCGGCCCCGCCCTGGTGCTCGGCGCCGACGTGCTGGGCCGCCTGGTCGCCCCACCCGGCGAGGTCCCGGCCGGCATCATCACGGCCCTGCTGGGCGCCCCCCTGCTGGCCTTCCTGGTCCGCCGCGCCAAGGTCGTGACGGCATGAGCACCTCCAGCCCTCGCGATCTTGCAGTTGCCGCCCCGGCAAACAGGACAGATGCCGCACCCGCGGGGACCGAACTGCAAGATCGCCGCGGAGGCGCGGGGGGCCGGGGTCTGGTGGGGCGGTTGCTTGTTCGGGTCGGGCCGCTCAGTGTGCCGGTGCGGCGGCGGCCGGTGCTGGTCGCGGGTGTGCTGGTTGTGCTGCTCGCGGGTGCTGTGGTGGTTTCTCTTTCGCTTGGGACGCCGTACGTGGCTCCCGGGGACGTGGTGCGGGCGCTCTCCGGTGCCGGCACCCCGTACGACCTGGTGGTGCTGGAGCTGCGGCTGCCCCGCGCGGTGCTGGCGGCGCTGGCCGGGGCGGCCTTCGGGGTGGCCGGCACCCTGATCCAGAGCGTGGCCCGCAACCCTCTCGCCAGCCCCGACGTCATCGGCGTCACCCAGGGCGCCGGCCTGGCCGCCACGGTGGCCCTGACCGGCGGCGCCGCGGCGGTCCTGGTGGCGCCGGCCGCGCTGGTCGGCGGCCTGGTGGCGGCGCTCCTGGTGTTCGCCCTCGGGGCGCGGCACGGCCTGGCCGCGCAGCGCTTCGTGCTGGCCGGCGTGGCGGTGGCGTTCGCGCTCCGGGCGCTGACCGAGGTGGTCATGCTCGCCGCCGACCCGATCGACGGGCTGCGCGCCCAGCTCTGGCTGATCGGCACCCTGGCCGGGAAGGGCTGGACCGAGGCGGCCTGGATCGCCGGCACCCTCGCCGTGCTGCTGCCGGTGCTGCTCTGGGCCGGCTGGGCGCTGCGCAGCACCGCCCTGGACGACGACACCGCCCGGGGGATCGGGCTGCGCCCGGTGGCCCGGCGGATCGGCCTGGCCGCCACCGGCGTGCTGGCCGCCGCCACGGTCACCGCCCAGGTCGGCGCCGTGGACTTCGTGGCGCTTGTCGCCCCGCAGGTGGCCCGGCGGCTGGTCCGCGCCGAGCGGCCACCGCTGCTCTGCTCGGCCCTGCTCGGGGCGCTGCTGCTGGTGCTCGCCGACCTGGCCGGCCGCCGGCTGTTCGCGCCCACCCAGCTCCCCGCCGGCGTGCTCACCGCGGCGATCGGCGGCCCCTACCTGATCTTCCTGCTGCTGCGGACCCGAGGGAGGCGGTCGTGACCGCGATGCTGTCCACCCGTGACCTGGTCGCCGGTTACGAGACCCGGACCGTGCTGGACGGGCTGGACCTGGACCTGCCCGCCGACGCGTTCACGGTGATCGTCGGGCCGAACGCCTGCGGCAAGTCCACGCTGCTGCGCACCATGGCCCGGCTGCTCACCCCGCGTCGCGGCGCCGTGCTGCTCGACGGCACGGCGATCCGCGACCTGCCCACCCGGGAGGTGGCCCGGCGCCTCGGCGTGCTGCCGCAGAGCCCGCTGGTGCCGGAGGGGATCACCGTGGCCGACCTGGTCGGCCGGGGCCGGCAGCCCTACCAGCGCTGGTGGCGGCAGTGGTCCGCGGAGGACGGCCGGGCCGTCGAGGCGGCCCTGGCCATGGCCGACGTGACCGAACTCGCCGACCGGCCGGTGGACACCCTCTCCGGCGGGCAGCGGCAGCGGGTCTGGATCGCCATGACCCTGGCCCAGGACACCGAGGCGCTGCTGCTGGACGAGCCGACCACCTTCCTCGACCTGGCCCACCAGGTGGAGGTGCTGGACCTGCTGCACCGGCTGCGCGCCGAGCGCGGCCGGACCGTGGTCGCCGTGCTGCACGACCTCAACCAGGCCGCCCGGTACGCCGACCACCTGGTCGCCATGCGCGCCGGCGCTGTGGTCGCCGCCGGCCCGCCGCGCGAGATCCTCACGGTCGACCTGGTCCGCGACGTCTTCGGGCTCGACTGCGTGGTCGTGCCCTGCCCGGTCACCGGCGCACCGCTCGTGGTGCCTGCCCTCACCCACACCTCGGCCGTTCCGGCCGCCACGCCGGCCCCGGCCGGCGCCTCCGTCGGCGACGCCTGATCGCGCGTCGACCCGTACCTGTCAGGAAAGGACCTTTTTGATGCGTCGTCTCGCCGCCGCTCTCACCGCGGCCCTCGCCCTCGGCGTGGGCCTCACCGCCTGCGGGGAGAGCGATCCCGTCTCCGGCACCGCCGCCGGGGAGACCCGGGAGATCACCCACGCCATGGGCACCACCAAGGTGCCGGCCGAGCCGAAGCGCGTGGTGGTGCTCGACACAGACAAGATCGACACCGCGCTCTCGCTGGGCGTCACCCCGGTCGGCGCGGCCACCGCCGGCGAGGCGAAGAGCTGGCCCACCTACTTCGGCGCCGACAAGCTCGCCGGCATCAAGGAGGTCGGGGTGCTCACCGAGCCCGACCTGGAGGCGATCAACGCGCTCAAGCCGGACCTCATCCTCGGCAGCAAGTTCCGCCAGGAGAAGTTCTACGACGAGCTGTCCGCCATCGCCCCGACCGTCTTCACCGAGAAGGTGGGCATCACCTGGAAGGAGAACTTCCTCCTCGACGGCAAGGCCCTCGGTAAGGAGCAGCAGGCCAAGGACCTGCTGGCCGCGTACGAGAAGCGGGCGAAGGACTTCGGCGCGAAGCTGGGCGACGCCTCGTCGCGGAAGGTCTCCATCGTGCGCTTCATCCCGGGCAACATCCGGGTCTACGGTCCGGACTCGTTCTCCGGCATCGTGGTCGGTGACACCGGCCTGGGCCGCCCCGAGCGGCAGCTGCTGGAGGGCAAGGAGGACAAGCGCTTCGACCTGGTCAGCCCCGAGCGGGTCAACGAGGTCGACGGCGACGTGGTCTTCGTGACCGCGTACGGCGAGAAGGCCGCCGCCGAGCAGGCGAAGGTCACCGCCGGCAGCCTCTGGCAGGGCCTGTCCGCGGTCAAGGCGGGCAAGGCGCACGTGGTCTCCGACGAGGTCTGGATGACCGGCATCGGCGTCGGCGCCGCCAACAAGATCGTCGACGACCTGGAGAAGTACCTGGCCGCCTGAGCCACCCGTACCGCCCCGCGCCCGCCCGGCCCCCGTGCCGGGCGGGCGCTGCCGTCGTCAGGCCGGGACCGGGTGGTCGGCCTCGAACCGGTCCCGGGTGAGGAAGGCCAGCCGGGCCCGCTTGTCCGGCATGTCGATCTCGGCGTCGAGGGTGAAGCCCTCCCGTTCCAGCCGGCGCAGCGCGCGGTCGTTGCGCACGTCCGGCTCGACGACGATGCGCTGCCGGGTGGGGTCGGTGAACAGGAAGCGGACCAGGGCCGGCACGACCGCCGAGGCGAGGCCGGGCGCCGGCCGGTCCGCCGTCAGCAGCAGGTGCATGCCGACGTCGCCGGGCCGGACCGGGTAGCGCTCCCCGACCGGGTCGGCCTCCGGCCGGTAGCTCTGGAACAGGCCGACCGGCGTCCCGTCCAGGATGATCAGGTAGGCGTGGTGGGTGGCCAGGCCGTCGAGGAACTCGTAGACCTCGCGCACGTCGGCCTCGGTGTGGTCGCCCATGCCCCAGAACCGGGCCCACGGCTGGGTCACCCAGCCGTGGAGCAGCACCGCGTCCGCCGCCGGGTCGACCGGGACGAGCCGCAGCTCGCCGAGTCCGGGCAACTTCTCCTGGTACGTCATGACGGGTCTCCTTCTCGGGTGAGGTCGGTGTCGGGCACCGGGATCAGCTCGCCGGCCGCCCAGCGCGGCAGTTGGTCGTCGAAGTGCGGGTCGCCCGGCCGGCCGGAGGCGCCGAACGGCACCACCCAGCGGCTGCGCGAGCGGTCGGTGAGGTCCCAGACGTAGCGGGCCACCGGGCCCCGCCAGCAGGCGTCGGAGACCCCCGGGACGCTGGAGGTGGCGAGCACGCAGTCGGTGTCGCCGCCGAGGGCCACCCGGTCGCGCATCGCCGCCACCGCGGTGTCGACGTCGGGCGCCACGCCGAGGTGCACGGGGTGCAGCCGGTGCCGGGCGCCCCACGCCGGGGCCGGGCCGGCCGCCGCCACCTCGGCGAGCGCCGCCGCGGCGACCGCGGCCACGTCCACCCCGAGCCGGTCCGCCCCGCCGACCAGCCCGTCGAGGGCGTGCCCGAGCCGGGCGAGGGGGTCGGTCCATGGCGCGAACAGCGCGTCGTACCGGGCCGGCGTGCGCAGCGGGCGCAGCCGCGGGTGGTCGTGCAGCCGGCGGACCAGGGCGTTCCGCCAGGCCGCCCAGGCGCCGGCGTCGGTGCTGTCGGCGGCCATCCGGCCGTCCCAGGCGCGCAGCCGCCGCCGCAGCGCGCGGGCCTCCGGGGCGAGCGCCGCCGGGTCCAGCCGGTCGAGCAGCGCCCGCAGCGGGCCAGCCGCCAGCCGCGTGTCGACGTGCACGGCGTCGGACGGGACGCCCGCGGCGAGCAGGTCCCGGATCCGCGCGGCGCGGTGCGGGGGCGCGAAGTCGACCCCGAGGTCGGCCACGTCGTCGCGGCGGTCGTTGGCGCAGACCGCCACTCCGGCCACCTCGACCGGCTTGGTCTCGGCGTACCGGCCGGACCAGCGGTAACGCGCCTCCCAGCCGGGCACCGGCACCCACCGGCAGCGGTCGTCGCGCAGCGGCACCAGCCCGGCGACGAGCCGGCGCACCCCGCCGTGCCGGTCGGCCACCAGCACGCTGTTGACCGGCTCGACCCAGCCGCGCAACGCCTCGGCCACGTCGTCCACGGTCCGCGCCCGCAGCAGCGGCAGCAGCGCGTCGAAGCCGAGGTCCGCCTCGACCCGGGCCGGGATCCGCAGGCTGAGCGCCTCGCCGGTGTGCCGGTCGTGGTCGATCACCGGGCCGCGCGGGGTCTCGATCACCTCGACCGGCTCGGTGGCGGCGCCCCGGACCCGGATCCGCTCGACGTGGCGGCGGGCCGGCAGCCAGCCGTCGGCGTCCCGGACCAGCACCCGCCCGCCCGCGCGGCGCAGGTGCTCGCGGTAGACGTCCTGGTAGTCGGCCATCGCGTTGGTGACCGCCCAGGCCACCTCGCCCGCGTGGCCGAAGTGCGGCAGCCCCGGCACCCCGGGGAACGCGAACCCGAGCACGTCGAACTCGGGGCAGGCCAGTCGGACCTGCTGGTAGATGCCGGGCAGCTCCAGCACGCGGTGCGGGTCGCCGGCCAGCACCGGCCCCCGGCCGGCCGCCGGGTCACCGGGCACCACCCAGGCGTTGCTGCCCGACCCGCCCGGTCCCTCCACCGCGAACAGCCCGGTCGCCGCCGGGCCGAGGGTGGCCTCGACGTGCGCCCGCCAGAGCTTGTTGGGGAAGGTGCCGAAGAGGATGTGCTGCACGAGGAAGACGCCGAGCGGGGACCAGGGCCGCCACCGGCCGGGGACGCAGCCGGTCGCCGCGAACTCGGGCGCGCCGGCCGCGCCCTCGGCGAGCCCGGCGTTCACCCCGTCCACGTACGCGCTGACCCAGCGGCGGGTGGCGGGGGAGAGGCGCCGGAAGCAGCGGGCCGCGGTGTCGGCGAGGCGGGCCCGCCGGGCGAACCGGTCCCAGCCCAGCTCGGCGGGTCCGAGGCGTGCCGCGAGCCGGCCCTCGGCGCGCCACCGTTCGACCTCGATCTGCCAGGCCCGGTCCAGCGCGGCGGCGCGGCCCTGGAGCCGGGCCAGCTCCTCGACGGTGTCGCCCCACAGCTGCGGTACGCCCCAGGCGTCGCGACGGATGCCGGCCCGCCCGTTCGTGAACATCAACTTAGGTTACCCTTTCCTAACTTAGGCAGACCTTACTGGAGGGGCGGACGTGAAGCGGAACTGGGAAGCACTGGTGCTGCGGGCCATGGGCGGGCGGAACTTCCGGCTCACCGTGCTCGACACCGAGCCCGTCGGTGACCGGTACCGGCGGCTGCTGGTGGACGGCGGCGGTCTGCTGGACGCCTGCGGCGTGCACCCCACCATGTGGATCCGGCGACGCGCACTACTGGGTGGCTGTCGAGGCGGCGAGCACCCGGGACATCACCCGGCACCTGCGCCGCACCCTCGGCGTCGGGCGGCACCAGGTGACCTCGCTCGGCTACTGGAGTGTCCGGTGACCGCCTTGACCGGAAGTTAGGTTAGGGTACCCTAAATTCCGCGATCATTTCCGGACCGCGCGGGACCGCGCCGTGCCGTCGCGCCGACGCCGCCGTGTCCGCCTCCGACCACTGAGGACTGCCCATGAGTCTGTCCGGAGCCACCATTCCGGCCCCCTCGGCCGGCGCCGGCCCGGCCGCCGCCCGGGACCACCTGTTCACCGCCCGCTCGCTGGACCGCTACCGCGCCGTGCTGGCCGAGGGCGTCGAACGGGTGGCCCGCCGGGTGGCCACCGCGGACCGGCCGTTCACCGGGGCCGGCCCGGACGACCTCGCCCCGCGCGTCGCGGCCGTCGACCTGGACCGCCCGCTCGGCGACCCCGGCGCGGCGCTCGACGAACTGCACGACGTCTACCTGCGCGACGCCGTCTACTTCCACCACCCGCGCTACCTGGCCCACCTGAACTGCCCGGTGGTGATCCCGGCGCTGCTCGGCGAGGCGGTGCTCAGCGCTGTCAACTCCTCCATGGACACCTGGGACCAGAGCGCCGGCGGCACCCTCGTCGAGCGCCGGCTCATCGACTGGACGGCCGGACGGATCGGCCTCGGTCCCGCCGCCGACGGGGTGTTCACCAGCGGCGGGACCCACTCCAACCTCCAGGCGCTGCTGCTGGCCCGGGAGGAGACCCGGGCGCGGGCCGGACTGCGGCCCGGACCCGAGGCCCTGTCCCGGCTGCGGGTGCTCACCTCCGCCGCCGGCCACTTCAGCGTGCAGAAGGCCGCCCGGCTGCTCGGCCTCGGCCCGGACGCGGTCCGCACCGTCGACACCGACGCGCAGCGGCGGATGCCCCCCGACGCGCTGGCCCGGGAGATCGCCCGCTGCCGGGCGGACGGCCTGCTCGTGATGGCCGTCGTCGCCACCGCCGGCACCACCGACTTCGGCAGCATCGACCCGCTGCCGCAGGTCGCCGACATCTGCGCGGCGGCCGGCGTGTGGCTGCACGTCGACGCCGCGTACGGCTGCGGGCTGCTGGTCTCGCCCACCCGCCGGCACCTGCTCGACGGCATCGAGCGGGCCGACTCGGTCACCGTCGACTTCCACAAGTCCTTCTTCCAGCCGGTCAGCTCCAGCGCCGTGCTCGTCCGCGACAGCCGGACGCTGCGGCACGCCACCTGGCACGCCGACTACCTCAACCCGGCCCGGGCCGTCGAGCAGCGCATCCCCAACCAGGTCGACAAGAGCCTCCAGACCACCCGCCGCTTCGACGCGCTCAAGCTCTGGCTCACCCTGCGGATCATGGGCGCGGACGGCGTCGGCGCGCTCTTCGACGAGGTAATCGACCGGGCCGGCGAGGCCTGGCACCTGCTCGACGCCGACCCCCGCTTCGAGGTGGTCACCCGGCCGACGCTCAGCACCCTGGTGTTCCGCTGGCGCCCCGCCGGCCTGGCCGCCGACCTCGTGGACGACGCCAACCTGTACGCCCGCGAGGCGCTCGCCGCCTCCGGCGCCGCGCTCGTCGCCGGCACCCGGGTCGACGGCGCCCACCACCTGAAGTTCACCCTGCTCAACCCCGAGACCACCGGGGACGACGTCGCCGCGGTCCTCGACCTGATCGCCGAACACGCCGGCTGGTACGCGCGCACCCGCACCGCCGACGAGCTGACAGCGGTCGGCTGACCGCCCGCCCTGGAGAACACCCATGTCGACACATGACTTCATCGCCGTCGGGCTGGGCCCGTACAACCTCGGCCTCGCCTGCCTGACCGCCCCGATCGACGACCTCGACGGCCTGTTCCTGGAGGCCCGCGACGACGTCGACTGGCATCCCGGCATGCTGCTGGAGAGCGCCCACCTCCAGACCCCGTTCCTCGCCGACCTGGTCACGCTCGCCGACCCGACCTCGCCATACTCCTTCCTCAGCTACCTCAAGGAGACCGGCCGGCTCTACCCGTTCTACATCCGGGAGAACTTCTTCCCGCTGCGCGCCGAGTTCGACGCCTACTGCCGGTGGGCAGCCGCCCAACTGCCCGCCGTCCGGTTCGGACACGAGGTCACCGCCATCGAGTACGACCCGGCCGACGACCGGTACGTGGTGCACGCCCGGGTGGGCGGCCGCCAGGTCACCCACCGGGCCCGCCGGCTGGTGCTCGGCACCGGCACCCCGCCGCACGTGCCGCCGGCCTGCGAAGGGCTGGCCGGCGACGTGATCCACAACTCGCGGTACCGGGAGCACCGGGCCGCGCTGCGCGGCAAGCGGAGCATCACCGTGGTCGGCAGCGGGCAGAGCGCCGCCGAGATCTACCACGACCTGCTGGCCGACATCGACACCCACGGCTACCAGCTGAACTGGGTCACCCGCTCGCCGCGCTTCTTCCCGCTCGAATACACGAAGCTCACCCTGGAGATGACCTCCCCGGACTACGTGGACTACTTCCACGCCCTGCCCGAGCCGACCCGCTACCGGCTGGAGGCGGAGCAGAAGGGGCTGTTCAAGGGCATCGACGCCGAGCTGATCAACGCCATCTTCGACCTGCTCTACGTGAAGAGCGTCGGCGGCCCGGTGCCCACCCGGCTGCTCACCAACACCGCCCTGACCGACGCCGCGTACGACCCGGCGCGCGGCACGTACGCGCTGCGGCTGCACCACGTCGAGCAGGGCCGCGACCTCACCCTGGAGACCGAGGGGCTGGTGCTGGCCACCGGCTACCGCTACCGGGTGCCCGCCTTCCTCGACCCGATCCGGGACCGGCTCCGCTTCGACGGGCACGGCCGCTTCGACGTGGCCCGCAACTACAGCATCGACCACACGGGACGCGGGGTCTTCCTCCAGAACGCCGGCACCCACACGCACAGCGTCACCTCGCCCGACCTGGGCATGGGCCCCTACCGCAACTCCTGGATCATCCGGGAGCTGACCGGCCGCGAGCACTACCCGATCGAGAAGAGCATCGCGTTCCAGGAGTTCGGCGCGCCCGCCGGTGTGGCCTCGTGACCGTCCACCGCCGCGACGACCCGCGGCTCGGCGAGTTCCGCCTCCGCCCGCTCGACCCGGACGCCGACGCCGCGCTGCTGCACGGCTGGGTCACCCACCCCAAGGCGGTGTTCTGGATGATGCAGGACGCCGACGTCGCCCGGGTCGCCGAGGAGTACCGGCGGATCGCCGCGCACCCGCACCACGACGCGTACCTGGGGTCCTGGCGGGGCCGGCCGGCGTTCCTCGCCGAACGCTACGACCCGGCCCGGGTCGAACTGGTCGGCCTCTACGACCCGGCCGAGGGCGATGTCGGGATGCACTTCCTCTGCGCGCCCACCGACACCCCCGTGCGCGGCTTCACCCTCGCCGTCCTCACCACGGTGCTGGACTGGCTCTTCGCCGACCCGGCCACCCGCCGGGTGGTGGTCGAGCCCGACGTGCGCAACACCGCCGTGCACGCGCTGAACGCGGCCGTCGGCTTCACCGTCGTGGGCCCGGTCACCAAGCCCGAGAAGACCGCCCTGCTCAGCGTCTGCACCCGCGAGCAGTTCCTGGCCGCCACCGCCGAGAGGTAACCCCGTGACCACCCCCTCCGCCGCCGTCGACCACCTCACCCCCGAACTCTGGGCCGCCGCCAACCGCCAACTGGTCCGCAAGGCCCTGGCCGAGTTCGCCCACGAGCGGCTCATCACCCCCGAGCCGCAGGGCCCCGGCCACTACCGGGTACGCGGCGACGACGGCACCGTCGAGTACCGCTTCGCGGCCCGGCGGCTCAGCCTGAACCACTGGTGGATCGACCCCGCCGGCCTGACCCGGTACGTCGACGGGCGGGAGGCCCCGCTGGACGCCGTCGACCTCTGCCTGGAGCTGCGCGGCGCGCTCGGCCTCACCGACGCCGTCCTGCCGGTCTACCTGGAGGAGATCACCTCCACCCTGGCCGGGCTCGCGTACAAGCTGGCCCGGCCCGAGCGGGACGCGGCCGAACTGGTCAACGCCGACTTCCAGCAGATCGAGACGGCGATGACCGAGGGCCACCCGTGCTTCGTGGCCAACAGCGGCCGGATCGGCTGGGGCGTGCACGACCACCACCGGTACGCCCCGGAGGCCGGCCGGCCGGTCCGCCTGCTGTGGCTCGCCGCCCACCGCGACCACACCACCTTCACCTGCGCCGCCGACCTGGACTACGACACCCACGTCCGCGCCGAACTGGGCGCCGACACCCTCGCCGGGTTCGCCCGTACCCTCGCGGGGCTCGGCCTCGACCCGGCCGACTACCTGCTGCTGCCCGTGCACCCCTGGCAGTGGTGGAACAAGCTGGCCGTCACCTTCGCCGGCGAGGTGGCCCGGCGGCGCCTCGTGCCGCTCGGCGAGGGGCCGGACGAGCACCTCGCACAGCAGTCCGTGCGCACCTTCTTCAACGTCACCGACCCGCACCGGCACTACGTGAAGACCGCGCTCTCGGTGCTCAACATGGGCTTCATGCGCGGGCTGTCCGCCGCGTACATGGAGCACACCCCGGCCATCAACGACTGGCTGGCCGACCTGATCGCCGCCGACCCGGTGTTCCGGCGGACCGGGCTGACGATCATCCGGGAGCGGGCCGCGATCGGCTACCGGCACCGGCAGTTCGAGGCGGCGACCGACAGGTACTCGCCGTACCGGAAGATGCTCGCCGCGCTCTGGCGGGAGAGCCCGGTGCCGGGCCTGGAGCCCGGCCGGCGGCTGGCCACCATGGCGTCGCTGCTGCACGTCGACCGGGCCGGGCGCTCGTTCGCCGGTGCGCTGATCGCCGCCTCCGGGCTGACCCCGGCGGAGTGGCTGCGCCGCTACCTGGACGCCTACCTCGTGCCGCTGCTGCACGCGCTGCACGCCTACGACCTGGCCTTCATGCCGCACGGCGAGAACGTCATCCTGGTGCTCCGCGACGGCGTGGTGGAGCGGGTGGTCTTCAAGGACATCGCCGAGGAGATCGTCGTGATGGACCCGGAGGCCGACCTGCCCGAGGCGGTCCGCCGGATCCGCGCCGCCGTCCCCGAGGACGAGAAGGTGCTCTGCGTCTTCACCGACGTGTTCGACTCGTTCCTGCGCCACCTCAACGCCATCCTGGCCACCGAGGGCGTCGCCGACGAGGAGACCTTCTGGCGGACCGTCGCCGGGTGCGTCCGCGCCTACCTCGAATCGGTGCCGCACCTGGCCGACCGGCACGACCTGTTCGCCCCGGAGTTCGCGCTCTCCTGCCTGAACCGGCTGCAACTGCGGAACAACCAGCAGATGGTCGACCTGGCCGACCCGTCGGCGGCGCTCCAGTTCGTGGGGACGCTTGCCAACCCGCTCGCCCCGTACGCGCCGTGAGCACCGTCGCCGCGCCGGTCGCCCCGGTCGGGCCGGCGGTCCTGCGGCACCGGTGGTGGATCCTGGCCGTGCTCTGCCTGGCCCAGGTCACCGTGGTGCTCGACAACACCGTGCTCACCGTGGCGGTGCCGGTGCTCACCACCGAACTGGCCGCCAGCACCAGCGACGTGCAGTGGATCATCAACGCGTACGCCCTGGTCCTGTCCGGCCTGCTGATCAGCGCCGGAAGCGCGGCCGACCGGTACGGCCGGCGGCGGATGCTGCTGGTCGGCCTCGTGCTGTTCGGCGCCGGCTCGCTGGCCGCCGGGCTGGCCACCACCACCGGCCAGCTCATCGCGGCCCGGGCCGGCATGGGCGTCGGGGGCGCGCTCCTGGTCACCGCCACGCTCGCGGTGGCCGTGCAGGTCTTCGAGGGCCCGGCCCGCCAGCGGGCCATCGGGGTCTGGGCGGCGACAAGCGCGCTGGGCTTCGCCGTCGGGCCGCCGGTCGGCGGGACGATCCTCGCCCACCTGCCCTGGCAGGCCATCTTCCTGGTGAACGTGCCGGTGGTGCTGGTCTGCCTGGTGGCCGTCCGGCTGCTGGTGCCGGAGTCCCGCAAGGCGGCCACCGGCCGGCTCGACGTGCTGGGCGTGCTGCTCTCCACGGCCGGGCTCACCGGCGTGGTCTGGGCCATCACCGCCGGGCCGGAGGAGGGCTGGACCGCCCCGGCGGTGCTCGCCGCGGCCGCCGCCGGCACCGTGCTGCTCGGCGCCTTCGTGGCCTGGGAGCACCGGGTCACCGACCCGATGCTGGACATGGGGCTGTTCCGGGACCCCCGCTTCGCGGGCGCGGTCTCCGGGGTCGTGCTGATCACCTTCGGCGCGACCGGCGCCCTGTTCCTGCTCACCCAGCACCTGCAGTTCGTCCGCGGCTATCCGGCCTGGGAGGCCGGGCTGCGGATGGCGCCGTTCGCGCTGTCCATCGTGGCGCTCAACCTCACCGGCGTGGCCGCCGCGCTGATCCGTCGGACGGGGCGGCCGGCGGCGGTCGCCGTCGGGATGGCGCTGCTCGCCGTCGGCCTGCTGGTCGTCACGTACGCCCCGGGCGACGGCTATCCGGCGCTGCTCGGTGGGCTGCTGCTCATGGGGGCCGGCTGCGCGTTGGCCAACCCGGCGATCGTCGAGGCGGTGGTGAGCGCGCTGCCGCCGGAGCGGGCCGGCGCCGGGGCGGGCGTCGACGGCACCATGACCGAGGTCGGTGGCAGCCTGGGCGTGGCCGTGCTGGGCGCGGTGCTGAACGCGCGGTTCGCCGCCCTGCTGCCGGCCGCGCTGGCGGGGGCCGGCTCGTTCCCGGCCGCGCTGGCCGCCGCCGGCTCCGACCGGGACCGGGCGCTGGTCCGGGACGCCTTCCGGGTGTCGCTGGAGACCGGGCAGACGGCGGGGGCGGCGGCCGTGCTGGCCGGTGGGCTGGTCACCGCGTACCTGCTGCACCGCGCCCGGCACCGCTGACGTCGTCGAGCGCGGTCCGGGGAGACGCGAACGAGCGGCCGCCCGGGGAGGGGCGGCCGCTCGTCGGGGGGTGGGTCGGGTCAGGCCGCGGTGGACCAGATGGCGCGGAACGCGGCGGCCTCGCCGGCCAGCCACTGCTCGACCTGCTCCGGCTTGACGTCGGCCGGCATCCGGTGCGACTCGCCGCGCCGGACGTCGACGAGCACCGGCTCGGCGTGCGGCAGGACCGCGTCCATGTGGCGGGCCATCAGGTGCAGTGTCGCCAGCGTGGTCTCCTCGCTCGGCGGGGCCTCGTCGAAGTGCAGCCGGATCGCCTCGGCGCGGCCGTCGGCGTAGCGCACGCCGAACTGCGGGTTGATCTTCACGGGGAGGTCGCCCAGCATCGCGAGGGCGTCGCGGGTCTGGGCCAGGTCGACGCCGGCCGGCTCGCCGAGCGAGTGCAGCCAGGTGGTCGCGCCGGGCACCAGCGCCTCGTAGAGCGGGCGCCAGCGCGGCTTGACCAGGTCGGCGACCTGGGCCAGGTGCGTCCCGCCGGTGTGGAAGGCGACGTCGGCCTTGAGCGCCTTGACGAACTGGCCGTGGGGGTTGAAGCCGTGTCGGCTCGCCCGCTGCTTGCGCAGGCCGCCCACGAAGGTGGCCTTGGTGGGCCCGGTGCGGTCCACGTAGCGGGTGAACCCGAGGAGGGTGGCGTAGGGGGTGACGGGGGCGGCGGAGGTGGGCGCGGTCACGAGCATCCTCCCAGGTCAAAAGCTCGATTAGTACATACATTCTAATCGACGGGTCTGACATCGCCCAGGGGTCTGGAGCGCCTCTTCGCACGGGACACCGCGGTCGCTGATCATCAACTAGAGTGCGGGCTTCCCCCGTTCTCTCCCGGAGCTCACATGACATCCCTCACGGCCCGTTGGCCCCGCCTCGCCGTCGGCGCGGCGGCGCTGGCGACGACCGCGCTGTTCGGCTTCTCCGCCCCGGCCCACGCGGCGGACCCGCTGCCCGATCTCTCGGTCTCGTTCGACCGCGACCCCGTCGCGGAGATCGACAACAGCGGCACCACCATCGGCATGTACGTCTACAACTACGGCGAGGCCGACGCGACGGCGGTGACCGTCACCCTCGACCTGAGCAAGCTCTCCGACGCGGTCACCGCCTCCGTGTCGGACTGGGACGACACCTGCAAGCTGGCCGACAGCAAGGTCACCTGCACGGTCGGCGCTCTCGCGGCCGGACAGGTCACCAACGTCTACCCGGTGTCGCTGGCCAGCCGCACGGGCGCCACGCCCGGCGACGCGGGCTCGGTGACGGTGACCATCGCCGGCGCGGAGGACGACGCCAACCCCGGCGACAACACCACCTCGTTCCCGGTCACCGTGGTCGCGTCGGGCCCCGACCTGGTCGCCGCCGCCGACAACCTGAACGACAAGGCGCACCCGGTCGGCGCGGGCGACCGCGTCCCGCTCTACAGCGGCGTCCTGAACGAGGGCGACAGCCCCGCGACGGACTTCACGGTCCGGGTCGACCTGCCCACCGGCGCCACCTTCGTCGAGCGGTACAGCGACTGCACCTACGTCGACTACTACCCGAAGGACACCGGCGCGCCCTACGTCTACGGGCCGAGCCAGGTCACCTGCACGGTGCCGCTGACGCTCAACCCCGGCGAGGGGCTGCTGCTGTTCGACGACGAGACCGGCGCGTCGCTGTTCAACATCACGTTCGGCCGCAACCTGCCCGGTCCGGCCGAGAACTACGCCGCCTTCAGCACCGCCCTGGCGGGCGAGGCGGAGGCGGCGAAGAAGGTCGCCGCCACCAGGGGCACCGGCCCGTCGTTCGCCGCCGCCGCCGAGAAGCTGCACGCCAAGGCCGTCGCGGCGGGCCTCGCCAAGCGGTCCGTCGTGGAGCGTGAGCTCGACGAGTCGGACAACTACGCCGACATCCAGTTCTGGACGAAGAAGAACACGCTCGACGTCGCCGTCACCGCCCCGCCCGTGAAGGGCAGCGTCGGGCAGACGGTCGACCTCACCTACGAGATCGTGAACAACGGCCCGTCCGACGGCGGCGGTCCGGGTGTCGTCATCACCGCGCCGAGCGGCACGGTGCTGCTGCCGGCCGAGTGGTGCTACACCGACGGCACGCCGGGCAAGCAGCTGCCGGAGTCGGCGAAGCTGCGCTGCAACTTCGAGAGCGAGTTCCCCACCACCTTCTCCGGCTACGGCCGGATCAAGCCCACCGTCAAGCTGAAGATCAAGTCGGCTCCGGGCACCGACGGCACGATCGTGGTCGACGGCGCGACGTCCTCCACCGAGTCGAACCCGGCGAACAACACCGCCCGCATCGTCATCACCGGCGGCGAGGGCGGCTCCGGTGACGGCAACGGTGGCTCCGGCGGCGGCCTGCCCGTCACCGGCGCCCCGGCCGTCGCGCTCGCCGGCGTCGGCGCCGCCGTGCTCGCGCTCGGTGCCGTGCTGTTCGTGATGTTCCGCCGTCGCCGCGTGGCCTTCCAGACCCCGCGCGACTGATCCGCCGACGTCGCGGGGGTGGGCCGGTCTCCGGTCCACCCCCGCGACGCGAACGGGGTCAGAGCTGTCCGACCTCGACGATCCGGACCACCGCGGCGCCCGCCTCGTCGGAGGCGGCGAGGTCGATCTCGGCGCTGATGCCCCAGTCGTGGTCGCCCTCCGGGTCGTCCAGGATCTGGCGTACGGTCCACTTCTCCCGGCCCTGCTCGATCATCAGCAGCGCCGGCCCGCGCGCGTCCGGCCCGACCCCGATCGAGTCGTACGCCTCGAAGTACGGCTCCAGCGCGTCGGCCCACGCGTCCGCGTTCCAGCCCTGCTCGGCGTCCAGCTCCCCGAGCAGGTCCCAGCGGCGCAGGCCGGCCAGCTCGACCCGGCGGAACAGCGCGTTGCGCACCAGCACCCGGAACGCCCGGGCGTTGCGGGTGACCGCCGGGGGCCGGTCGTCCAGCGACGCGGCCACCTCCGCGACGTCGGACGGGTTGCGCAGCCGCTCCCACTCGTCGATGAGGCTGGAGTCGACCTGGCGGACCAGCTCGCCCAGCCACTCGATGAGGTCGACCAGCTCCTCGGTCTTCGCGTCCTCGGGGACGGTCTGCCGCAGCGTCTTGTACGCGTCCGCGAGGTAGCGCAGCACCAGGCCCTCGGAGCGGGACAGCCCGTAGAACTGGACGTACTCGGGGAACGTCATGGCCCGCTCGTACATGTCGCGGACCACCGACTTGGGGGAGAGCTGGTGGTCGGCGACCCAGGGGTGGCCCTGCCGGTACATCTCGTACGCCGACTCCAGCAGTTCGGCGAGGGGCTTCGGCCAGGTCACCTCGTCGAGAAGTTCCAGCCGGGCCTCGTACTCGATGCCCTCGGCCTTCATGGCGGCGACCGCCTCGCCGCGGGCCTTGAACTGCTGCGCGGAGAGCACCTGGCGCGGGTCGTCCAGGATCGACTCGATCACGCTGAGCACGTCCAGCGCGTACGACGGCGACTCCCGGTCGAGCAGCTCGATGGTGGCCAGGGCGAGCGGGGAGAGCGGCTGGTTGAGCGCGAAGTCGAGCTGGAGGTCGACGGTGAGCCGCACCCGGCGGCCCTGCTCGTCCGGCTCGGGCAGCTCCTCGACCACGCCACCGGCCCGCAGCGCCCGGTAGATGGCGATGGCCCGGCGGATGTGCCGGCGCTGGGCGGCCCGGTCCTCGTGGTTGTCGGTGAGCAGGTGCCGCATCGAGGCGAACGCGTCGCCGGGGCGGCCGATGACGTTGAGCAGCATCGAGTGGCTGACCTGGAAGCTGGAGGTCAGCGGCTCCGGCTCGGCCTCGACGAGGCGCTGGAAGGTCGGCTCGCCCCAGCCGATCGACCCCTCCGGCGGCTTCTTCTTCACCACCTTGCGGCGCTTCTTCGGGTCGTCGCCCGCCTTCGCCAGGGCCTTCTCGTTCTCGATGACGTGCTCGGGGGCCTGCACCACGACCCGGCCGAGGGTGTCGAAGCCGGCCCGCCCGGCCCGGCCGGCGATCTGGTGGAACTCGCGGGCCTTGAGCAGCCGCGTGCGGGTGCCGTCGTACTTCGACAGGCCGGTGAACAGCACCGTGCGGATCGGCACGTTGATGCCGACGCCGAGGGTGTCGGTGCCGCAGATGACCTTGAGCAGCCCGGCTTGGGCGAGGGTCTCCACGAGACGGCGGTACTTCGGCAGCATGCCGGCGTGGTGCACGCCGATGCCGTGCCGGACCAGCCGGGACAGCGTCTTGCCGAAGCCCGAGGTGAACCGGAAGTTGCCGATCGCCTGGGCGATCATGTCCTTCTCGGCGCGGGTGCAGACGTTCACGCTCATCAGCGCCTGGGCGCGCTCCAGCGCGGCCGCCTGGGTGAAGTGCACGACGTACACCGGGGCCTGCTTCGTCGTGAGCAGCTCCTCCAGGGTCTCGTGCAGCGGCGTCGTCGCGTACGAGAAGAGGAGCGGGACCGGCCGCTCGGCCGAGCGGACGACGGCGGTCGGCCGCCCGGTGCGCCGGGTCAGGTCGTCCACGAAGCGGGTGGTGTCGCCGAGCGTCGCGGACATCAGGACGAACTGCGCCTGCGGCAGCTCGATGAGCGGCACCTGCCAGGCCCAGCCGCGATCCGGCTCGGCGTAGAAGTGGAACTCGTCCATGATCACCTGGCCGACGTCGGCCCGGGCGCCCTCGCGCAGCGCCAGGTTGGCCAGGATCTCCGCCGTGCAGCAGATGATCGGGGCGTCGGCGTTGACGCTGGCGTCGCCGGTGAGCATGCCGACGTTCTCCGCGCCGAAGACCTCGCAGAGGGCGAAGAACTTCTCCGAGACCAGCGCCTTGATCGGCGCGGTGTAGAAGGTGGTCCGGTCGTCGGCCAGCGCCGCGAAGTGCGCCGCGATCGCCACCAGGCTCTTGCCCGAGCCCGTCGGCGTATTCATGATCACGTTCGCGCCGGAGACGATCTCGATGACCGCCTCCTCCTGGTGGGGGTAGAGGTCGAGACCGCGCTCGGACGCCCAGCCGGCGAACGCGTCGTAGAGGGTGTCGGGGTCGGCGCTCTTCGGCAGCGCGGCGGTGAGAGTCATGGCGGCTCCCATCGTGCCTGGATCATGGGCCGCCGCGCCAACCGGGTTCAGCGCCGCCGGTGGATCAGGTCGAAGATCTCCCGCCCGGCGGTCAGCGCCCGGCGCTCGAACTTGGTCACCGGCCGGTGCTCCGGGCGGGGCGCGAAGCCGCCGTGCACGTCGACCAGCCCCGGGTCGGCGGCCAGCGTCTCCCGCATGGCCTCGGCGTACTCCGCCCAGTCCGTGGCGCAGTGCAGCGTCCCGCCGGGGGCCAGCCGGGAGCGCAGCAGCGCCACGTGCGCCGGCTGGATGATCCGCCGCTTGTGGTGGCGGGCCTTCGGCCACGGGTCGGGGAAGAAGACGTGCACCGCGTCCAGGCAGCCCTCCGGCATGGCCCGGACCAGGTCCAGCGCGTCACCCTTGGCGACCCGCACGTTGCCGAGGCCGTGCCGTTCGACCAGTTCGAGCAGGTTGGCGATTCCGGGCGTGTGCACCTCTACCGCCAGATAGTGTCGGTCCGGGTCGGCGGCCGCCATGGCGGCGGTCGCGTCGCCCATGCCGGACCCGATCTCCAGCACGAGCGGCGCCCGCCGTCCGAACAGCGCCGCCGGATCGCACGGCCCGTCCAGGTCGTCGATCTCCAGGCCGTACGCGGGCCAGAGCCGGGCCAGCGCGCCGCGCTGCCGGTCGCTCATCCGGCCGCGACGCGGGTGGAAGGTGCGGATACGGGCGGCGTGGGCCGGCGGCGCGGCGCTGAAGTCGGTGGAGGTCACAGCGACCCGAGCGTACGCGACCGCCGGAGCGGATCGGATGTGATGTGCGGCCCGGGGTGAGAGGATTCATCCCAGTACGGCAGGACGGGTGGCCCGCCGCCCGTCACCGCCGACGCGGGGCCGGGAGGGGGCATGGTGTCAGTCACGGGACGTGCGGCGCTGCTGGTCGCGGCCGCCGCGTGCACCGCCCCGCTGGTCGGCGCGGTGCCCGCCCAGGCCGGCCCGGTCCTTGCTGCTCCGGTGCTCGCTGCCGAGCCCGTGCCCGGGACGCAGCCGTCGCCCGCCGACGTGATCTTCGTGGAGGTCACCCCGAGCACCGTCGAGCCCGGCTTCCTGGTCGGCATCCGGGCGAGCTGCCGGGACAACACGGTGCCGGCGACAGTGGTCTCCGACGCGTTCGGGCGGGTCCAGGTGCAGCCGCAGCACGGCCTGCTCACCGCCTCGCCGATGGTCCGCGACCGCACCCGCCCCGGCAACTACCGGGTCAAGCTGGAGTGCCCCGGCGGGCAGACCGCGTCCACCATGCTCCAGGTGGTCAAGCGGGTGCAGCCCAGCCGCGGGCCGGCGACCGGCTTCGGCGGCACCGCGGGAAGCGGTGGCCTCGGCGGGCTGCTGGTGCCGGTGGGGCTCGGGCTGACAGTGGTCGGCGCGGTGGTCGGCGTGGTGGCGTCGCGCCGGCAGCCCCGTACCCTCCGTGGCGCCGCCCGGCGCTGAGGCCCGCCATGGCCGCGAACCCCACCCCGCAGTCCACCGCCCGGGCGGCCCGCACCCGCAGCCCGTGGTCGACGCCGCTCGCCGTGCTGCTCGTGCTGGTCGGGGTCTTCGCCACCGGCGCCGGCCTGGGCCGGACCGCCGGGCCGTTCGACTGGGCCGACGCGGCGACCGGGTCGAACCGGCACAGCGCCGAGCCGGCCCGGGCGCGGGAGCCGGCCAGCCTCCCGGTCCGCCTCGCCGTGCCGGCCATCAAGGTCACCGCCCCGGTCACCCCGGTCGGCCAGGCGCGGGACGGCTCGATCGACGTCCCGCCGCTCACCCAGCACCACCAGACCGGCTGGTACAACCGCGGGGCGGTGCCCGGCGAGCCCGGCCGGGCGATCATCGTCGGGCACGTGGACACCAAGAGCGGTCCGGCGGTCTTCTACCGGCTGCACGACCTGAAGCCCGGGGACCGGATCGAGGTGACCCGTGAGGACCGCAGCGTGGTCAGCTTCAAGGTCGACACCGTCGAGTACTTCGACAAGGCAAACCTCCCGGCCGACCGGGTCTACGGCGACTCCGGCCCGGCGGAGCTGCGGCTGATCACGTGTGGCGGCGAGTGGGTCGGCGGCCACACCGGCTACCAGGACAACGTGATCGCCTTCGCCTCACTCCTCGACACCCGCAACCCCTGACGCTGGTGATCAGTCGGCCGGCCGGATGGGGGCGCGACTCACGCCCGGCTGGCTACTCCGATTCCGTGACGAAGACGCCTTGGCCCTGCTGTCCGTAGATGAGATTGCGCGCGTGCAGTTCCTTCACGGCGCGGTAGGCCGTCGACCTGGCGACGTTGTAGATCTCGCCGATCTCCGACACGGACGGCAGTTGTTGCCCGGGCGCGTATTCGCCGGCACGGATCTTGGCCTCGATGTCGTCGGCGACGCGTCGGTAGTGCGGTGGTCTGGTCGGCATGATCGGCTCTCCTGGACTTCAGCGGAGATCATGTTTCCAGCCCGCACGTGAATGGGACAAGGCGACAACGCGGCGAAGTCGAGACAGTGAGAACTTGACTACAGTGAGACAGTGAATACAGTGAGACAGTGGGTCGGCGGCTCCTGGACTTCAGCAATCCGGGGTTTCCGGTCCCCTCGCCCCGGGCGCACGACGCAACGGACTCCGCCCGGGGCGGGGCCCTCGCTCACTCGCGGAAGGCGTTGACCGTGCCGATGGATGACGGCGAGATCACGCCCGCCGACGAGCTGTTCGCGATGATGCGGATCATCGACACGCACTGGACCCGGGCGCTCGACCAGCCCTGGCGGGCCGGCGGCTGCCTGGAGTGCCGTGACCGGGACACCTGTCCGCAGCTCGACTGGGCGCTCACGCTCATGGCCGAGGTCGCCTCGACCATGTTCCAGAAGTAGGCGGCGGTCAGGCCTTGCCGGGCACGTGCTGGACGACCTCGAACTCCAGCAGCGTGGCGCCGGTGGCGACCGGCTTGCGCGGCTCGCCGCCCTCGCCGCCGGCGTGCGCGGCCCGGGCGGACCCCTGCGCCCACGCCTGGTACGCCTCCTCGGTCTCCCAGCGGGTGTAGACGAAGTAGCGGCTCTCCCCGGCGACCGGGCGGAGCAGTTCGAAGCCGAGGAAGCCGGGGGAGTTCTCCACGGCGCCGGCCCGGGCCGCGAACCGCTTCTCCAGCTCCTCGCCGGCGCCGGGCGGGACGTCGATCGCGTTGATCTTCACGACTGCCATGGCTCCACCCTAACGAGCCGGATCAGAACGTCTCGACGGTCGGCACCAGCTCGGCGTCGACCACGATGGGGGCGTGGTCGGACGGGCCCTTGCCCTTGCGCGCCTCCCGGTCCACGTACGCCGAGGTGACGGCCCGGGCGAACGGCGCGGAGGCGTAGACCAGGTCGATGCGCATGCCCTTGTTCTGGTGGAACATGCCGGCCCGGTAGTCCCAGTAGGTGTAGGGGTGCGGGCCCTTCATGGGGGTGGGCACCACGTCGTCGAGCCCGAGGTCGCGCAGCGCGGCCAGGGCGGCGCGCTCGGCCGGGGTGACGTGGGTGGAGGTGACGAACAGCGCCGGGTCCCACACGTCGGCGTCGGTCGGGGCGACGTTGAAGTCCCCGCACACGGCGAGGGGCAGCCCGCCGGCCAGCTCCGGCTCCAGGGCGTCCCGTAGCGCGGCGAACCAGGCCAGCTTGTACGCGTAGTGCGGGTCGTCGGGGGAGCGGCCGTTCGGCACGTACACCGACCAGACCCGCAGGCCGGCGCAGGTGGCCGAGATGGCGCGCGCCTCCGGCTCGGGGAAGCCCGGTTCGCCGGGGAAGCCGACCGCCACGTCGGCCAGCCCCACCCGGGACAGGATGGCGACCCCGTTCCACCGGCCGTCGCTGTGGCTGGCCGCCTCGTAGCCCAGCTCGCCCACCTCGGCGACCGGGAACGCCCCGTCGGGGCACTTGGTCTCCTGCAGGCAGACGACGTCGGGCTTCGTGGTGGCCAGCCAGTCGAGCAGCCGGGGGAGGCGGGCCTTCACCGAGTTGACGTTCCAGGTCGCCAGGCGCATGTCTCCAGCCTGCCCCATCGGCGGCCACCCCGCCGGGTCACCCCCGCGGGGTGTCGGTGTCTCCGGGGCGGGTCTGCTCGGCGAGGAAGCGTTCCAGCTCGGCGCCGAGTTCGTCGGCGGTGGGCAGCGGGCCGGTCTCCTGGGCGAGCAGGTTCTTCTCCCCGCGGCCCCGGGCGAAGGTGTCGTACTGCTCCTCCAGGGCCTGGACCAGGGTGGCCGCCTCCTCGGTCTGGGCGACCTGACGGTCGATCTCCACCCGCACCACCTCGGCGGCGGCGCCGAGGCCGTCGCGGGGCAGCAGCAGCCCGGTGCTGCGGGACACGGCGGAGAGCAGCGCGTCGGCGGCGGCCGGGTACTCGGTCTGCGCGACGTAGTGCGGCACGTGCGCGGCGAAGCCGAGGGCGTCGCGGCCCTGCTCGCCGAGGCGGTATTCCAGCAGGTGGCCGACGCTGGCCGGCACCTGGACCTTCTGGAGCCAGGGCTCGTAGCCGGAGATCAGCTCGGGCCGCGTGGCGTGGGCGGTGACGCCGCTGGGCCGGGTGTGCGGGACGGCCATGGGGATCGAGTTGAGCCCGACGGTGAGCCGCACGCCGAGGCGGGCGGAGAGGCCGGCGACGGCGGCCACGAAGCGTTCCCACTGGAGGTCCGGCTCGGGGCCCGTGAGCAGGAGGAACGGGGTCTCGTCGTCGTCGCGCATCAGGTGCAGCTCCAGCGCCGGGGCGTCGTAGTCGGCCCAGTGGTCCTCGACGAAGGTCATCACCGGCCGGCGGGAGCGGTAGTCGAAGAGCTGGTCGACGTCGAAGCGCGCGATCGGCCGCGCCTCCAGGGAGGTGAGCAGCTGCTCCCGGGCCAGCCGGGTGGCGTTGCCGGCGTCGACGAAGCCGGTGAGCGCCTGGATCAGCACCGGTTGGCCGAGGTCGGGCAGATCGTCGCTGAGTTCGTAGAGCTCGTGTGGGTCGAGCACCGGTTCGGACCTTCCTGTCGACGCGTACGGGTGGGCCGTGCGCGCACGGCCTCCCCGGTTCGGCCAACGTACCGGCCGCCGTGGTCCATTCCGTTACGGGCCGAACGATGATCACAGTTCGGTGTCGGTGACGGGATCGTTCCCCCTGACGGGCCAGGTCCGGTTCGGCCGAAAGGACGAGTTAGTCGATCACTGGCCCCGGCCGGGAGGGCTGCGAGGTTCCTGCCCGGGCCGACCCGGCCCGGGGTGGACCGGAGGTTTTCCCGGGTCGCGAGGTCCGTCACCGGCCGCCCCCGGCCACCGGCGGATGTCCGGTTTCCGGAGTGCGAAGTGTGGCGAGGGCCACCCTTTGAGCCTGGGTGATCCCGGTTTGCCCTGCCTAGCCTCGTCGAATGCGTGACGACGGCACCCTCGACGACCAGTACGGCCTCGACGGCTCGGCTGACCGTTCGGACGATACCCCCTCGACCGTTCAGTCGACCGCTTCTCCGGCGGCCTCCACTCCCCGTGGTTCCCTGCGTACCCGCTTCAACGCCCTCCTGAACCCCCTCGCCGCCCGGCCCGGCCGGACCAAGATGGCCGTGGCCACCGGCGCGGTCTGCTGCCTCGGCCTGGTGGGCGGTTTCAGCCAGATCGGCGCCCGCGCGGCCGGCGACACCCCGAACCCCGCCGTGCCGGCGGAGGCCGCCCAGCGGGCCGCCGTCGACGCCGCCTCCCGCGACCTGGACCGCGAGACCACCGCCCCGGCGGCCACCCCGAGCGCCGCGACTCCGTCGGCCACCCCCTCGGCGACCACGAAGCCCAAGCCCAAGCCCAAGCCCACGCCGCGCCGGATCGTCCCGGTCGCCGGCCTGGACCAGACCCAGATGAACAACGCCAAGAAGATCGTGCAGGCCGGCCGGGAGATGGGCGTGCCCCGTCGCGGCCTGGTCATCGCGGTGGCCACCGCCATGCAGGAGAGCACCCTGCTGAACTACGCCAGCGGCGTGCTACCCGAGTCGCAGAACTACCCGCACCAGGCCATCGGCTGGGACCACGACTCGGTCGGGCTGTTCCAGCAGCGTCCGAGCAGCGGCTGGGGCACCGTCGAGGAGCTGATGGACCCGGAGTACGCCACCCAGGCGTTCCTCTCCGCCCTGGAGGAGATCCCCGGCTGGCAGGACCTGCCGCTGACCGTCGCCGCGCAGGCCGTCCAGGTCTCCGCGTTCCCCGACGCGTACGCCCAGCACGAGTGGGCCGCCAACGCGGTGGTCAAGGAGATCCTGGGCTGACCCGCGCCCGGGGTTGCCGCGGGGGCGGCCCGGGTACCAGGGACTTGCCGGTCCCGGGTACACATGAGAGGGGACCGCGGACAGGAGGACGTCATGTCACTGGTGCAACGGCTCAGCGCCTTCCTGCGGTCGCCCCGCGGCCAGCAACTGGTCGACCGCGGCCGGCGCGAGCTGGCCAAGCCGGAGAACCAGGCGAAGCTCAAGCAGCTCGCCACCCGGCTGTCGTCCCGCCGGCGCTGACCGCTCCGCCCCCGCAGTACCGACCCCCGGGAGCCCCCTCGTGACCGACCCCGCCCCCGTCGACGGCGAGCCCACCGTTCCCCCGAAGCCGGCCGCGCCCGTTGGCGCGAAGCCGGCCCCGCCCGTGGACGCGCCCGAGGCGCCCCCGGCGAAGCTCTGGGACCGGATGCGCGACGACCCGCAGTACGCCCCGGAGCACCTGGCCCTGGAGGCGGTGCGCCGGCTCGGGCCGGAGGCGGCGCAGTGGGCCGAGCGGGAGCGGGCGCAGCGACCCGACGTCCCCGCCGACGAGCTGGCCGAGCAGGCGGTGCGCAAGTTCGTGAACCACGCCCGGCTCTCCGGCGCGGTCTCGGGTGCGGCCGGCCTGCCCGGCGCGGTAATCGACGTGGGCGTGCTGGCCTGGACCCAGGCCCGGCTGGTGCTGCACGTGGCCGCCGCGTACGGCGTCGACCCGGTCCACCCCGACCGGGCCACCGACCTGCTGGTCCTCCAGCGGGTGCACAAGGTTGCCGAGAGCGCCCGGCTCGCCCTCGGGGTGGCCGCCGGGCGGGAACGGGCCGGCGCGCTGTTCGGCATGGGCGGGGAGCGCCCGCTGGGCCGGGTGATGCTCCAGCTCGGCGTCCGGCTGGCCCGGATGGCCGGGGTGCGCGCCGCCAAGCGGATGTTCGCCAAGGTGATCCCCGGCGCCGCGATCATCCTCGGCACCTGGGCCAACTCCTCGGCCACCAAGGACCTCGCCGACCGGGCCCGCGCCCTCTACCGGGGCGGCCCCCGGCAGCTGCCCGGCCCCCGCCGGCCCTGACGGCCGGCCCGGCATCACCCCGCCGTGGGGCCGGCCCGGCCGGTGCCGGACGCGTCCCACGGCCGGCCCGGCCCGCCGCGGAACGGTCAGTCGGCCCAGCCGGACGCGTCCCAGGCGACGTCGGCGAGCCGGTCCTGGCCGGCGGCGTTCGGGTGGAACCAGTCCAGCGCGTTCACCTCGTCCAGGCTGAACCGGGTCCGGTGCACCGCGCCGCCGTCCCACCGGCAGCGGGACCCGTACGCCCGGCAGGCGGCGCGCAGCTGCCCGTCGTACGCGTCGATCCGCTCGCGGAAGCGGGCCCGCCGGGCCACCGCGGCCGGCGCGGTCGACGTGGCGTCGGCCAGCAGCGCGGGGCAGATGCCGCGGGACCAGGCCCGCACCGCGCGGGACTCGGTGTGCCCGATCTCCCAGAGCCGGTGGAGGTCGGGCAGGCTGGCCACCAGCACCCGCGCCTTCGGCCGGCCCTTGCGCAGCACCGCCAGGGCGGCGTCGACCTGCTTGCGGAAGGTGGCCACCGGCGTCATCTCGGCGATGTCGTCGCGGCAGGCGTCGTTCGCCCCGATCAGCACGGTGACCAGGTCGGCCCTGTCGCGTACCGCGGCCCGGGCCTGGTCGGTGAGGCCGGCCGCGCGGGCACCCGGGGCGGCGCGGTTGTAGGCCCGCAGCGTCGGGTTGTCGTCGCGCAGCCGCCGGTAGAGGCTGTGCACGCGGATGCCGTCACCGCTGGACCAGGAGTTGCGCTCGCAGCTCACCAGCACCAGGCAGGAGCCGAAGCCGGTGGTGACCGAGTCGCCGAGCGCGGTCAGCACCCTCGGCGCGCCGGGTGGCGCGGAGCCCGACGGCCGGGGCGACGCCGAGCCCTCGCCGTCGCAGGCGAGCGCGACCAGCGCCGCGAGGCAGGCCAGCGCGGCGATCCAACGTCGAGGCATACCGTCCCCCGTCCGGCGGCATGAAGCGGCGCGTCGACCCTATGCGCCTCGGCCGTCCGGACGGGGGCTCTGTCACCTTTCCGGCATCGATAACCGTCGTTCACATGAGCGTGTTACGACCGGTCCGGGAGTCGGCGCCAGGGGGCGGGCTGACCGTGCAGCCACCAGTGCAGCGCCCGGGTGATCCGGGGCAGCACCAGGTAGGTCATGAGCGGGGTCAGGCAGAGCGTCATGAGCAGCGTCCGGGCGGCGAGGGGCACGTCGGCGATGAACCGGGCGGTGAGCAGGGTGGCGGTGAGGCTGAGCGGGAAGAACGCCAGCCAGATGGTGACCGCCTGCTTCCAGCGCGGCGGGGCGGCCGGCGCGGCCGGCTCGGCGTCGCCGGCCGGCAACGTCTCGACCACGTGGTCCACCGGCGCGTCGAACCAGCCCTCGATGCCGGTGCGGCGCTCGGTCCGGGTGTGCTCGACGATGCCCTGCGCCGAGGTCAGCCACCAGTGCCGCTGCGAGGAGTCCTCCCAGTCGCGCAGCGTGTCGTGGTTCGCGAACCGGTACATCACGTGCCACTCGGGAGAGCCGGGCGCGCTGCGGACGAATCCGGCGCCCAGGAAGCCGGGGAAGCTCTCGGCCAGCGCCGTACCGGCCCGGATCCACGCCACCATCTCGTCCGTGCGCGCCGGGTCGGCGCGCCGCGAGACGGCGACCGTCACCGGCACCGCGTGCGTCGTGGTCATGCCCGTCCTCTCCGCCGCCAGCGGGATCTCCGCCGGTCACCGCAGACCGGTGTAACGCACGGTCCCGCCGGGCGCATCCGCTGAGTACCCGCTCCGTGTCCGGGATCACCGGGCGCGGCCGGGCCGCCCCGACGGGACCGGTTAACCCACGCCGCGCGGGGGTAGCCCGGAGGAATGACGCGATCACAGCCCCGCCGCCGGGTCAACGCCGCGTACAGCGCGTTGAACCTGCGGCTCGTGCTCGCCCTGTTCGGCCTGGTCACCATGACCGTCTTCGCGGTGCTGGCGTTCGCCGCCGACGTGACCTGGCTGGGCGTCGTCTGCGCGATCCTCGCCGCGGTGGCCGTGGTCGACCTGGTCGTGATCCAGCGCCGCCGCGCCGCGCGCCACCGGGAGGAGCCGGGCGCGCGGCACTCGCTGTTCGAGTGACAGGAGTACGACATGCCCATCGCCACCACCAACCCCGCCACCGGGCAGGTGCTCAAGACGTACGACGCCATGTCGGACGAGCAGGTCGACGCAGCCATCGAGCGGGCCGACCTCGCCTTCCGGCAGTTGCACGGCACCACCATCGCCGAACGGGGCCGGTGGATGATCGCCGCGGCCGACCTGCTGGAGGCGGAACGGGACGAGACCGCGCGGCTCATGACCACCGAGATGGGCAAGACGTACGCGGCCGCGAAGGCCGAGGTCACCAAGTGCGCCACGGCCTGCCGCTTCTACGCCGCCAACGCCGCGAAGATGCTCGCCGACGAGCCCGCCGACGCCGCCGCGGTCAAGGCGAAGCGGGCGTACGTGCGGCACCAGCCGATCGGGCCCGTACTCGCGGTGATGCCGTGGAACTTCCCGCTGTGGCAGGTGATGCGGTTCGCCGCGCCGGCGCTGATGGCCGGCAACACGGGGCTGCTCAAGCACGCCTCCAACGTCCCGCAGACCGCCCTCTACCTGGAGGAGCTGTTCCGCCGGGCGGGCTTCCCGGAGGGCGCCTTCACCACGCTGCTGGTCGGCTCCGACAAGGTGGACCGGATCCTCAGCGACCCCCGGGTCCGGGCCGCCACGCTGACCGGCAGCGAGGGCGCGGGCCGCTCGATCGCCCAGATCGCCGGCCGGGAACTCAAGAAGACCGTGCTGGAACTGGGCGGCAGCGACCCGTTCGTGGTGATGCCCTCGGCCGACCTGGACAAGGCGGCCGAGGTGGCCACCACGGCCCGCTGCCAGAACAACGGCCAGTCCTGCATCGCCGCCAAGCGGTTCATCGTGCACACCGACGTCTTCGACGCCTTCGCCGAGAAGTTCGCGGCCCGGATGTCGGCGCTGCGGGTCGGCGACCCGATGGACGAGAACACCGACGTCGGCCCCCTGGCCAGCGAGGGCGGCCGCGACGAGATCCACGCCCAGGTGCAGGACGCCGTGGACAACGGCGCCACTGTGCTGTGCGGCGGCGAGAAGCCGTCCGGCGACGGCTGGTACTACCCGCCGACAGTGGTCACCGACCTGCGGCCGGGGATGCGGATGTGGTCCGAGGAGGTGTTCGGGCCGGTCGCCGGCCTCTACCGGGTCGACTCCTACGAGGAGGCGATCGAGGTCGCCAACGGCACCAACTTCGGCCTCGGCTCCAACGCCTGGACGACCGACACAGCCGAGCAGGAGCGCTTCGCCGTCGACCTGGACGCCGGCAACGTCTTCATCAACGGCATGACCACGTCCTATCCGGAGCTGCCCTTCGGCGGCGTGAAGAACTCCGGGTACGGGCGCGAGCTGTCCGCCGTGGGCATGCGGGAGTTCTGCAACACCAAGACCGTCTGGGTCGGCGAGGGGGAGGCCGGCGCCGGGGCCGGCGCGCACTCCGAGTAGTCGCGATTGGCCGGACGCCGTCATGGGTAGGAGATGCGCCCATGACGGTGTTCGGCTTCCACGCGTCCCACGAGCAGATCCACCCGGCCGAGCTGCTGGCGGCGGTGACCCACGCCGAACGGGCCGGCTTCGACGCGGCCATGTCGTCGGACCACTTCTCGCCGTGGAGCGCCCGGCAGGGCCACTCCGGCTTCGCCTGGTCCTGGCTCGGCGCCGCGCTCCAGGCCACCAACCTGCCGTTCGGCGTGGTCAACGCGCCCGGCCAGCGCTACCACCCGGCCATCATCGCCCAGGCCATCGGCACCCTGGCCGCCATGTACCCGGGCCGGTTCTGGGCCGCGCTCGGCACCGGCGAGGCGAGCAACGAGCACATCACCGGCACCGGCTGGCCGCGCAAGGACGTCCGCGCCGCCCGCCTGCGCGAGTGCGTCGACGTGATCCGGGCGCTGCTCGCCGGCGAGGAGGTCAGCCACGACGGGCTGGTCACCGTGGACCGGGCGAAGCTGTGGACCCGGCCCGAGCAGCCGCCCGCGCTGATCGGCGCGGCGGTCAGCGTGGAGACCGCCCGCTGGTGCGCCGAATGGGCCGACGGCCTGATCACCGTCAACGCCCCGGTCGAGCACCTGCGGCGGATGATCGACGCCTACCGGGACGCCGGCGGGCGCGGGCCGCTGCACCTCCAGGTGCACGTGAGCTGGGCCCCCGAGCAGGCCGAGGCCGAGGCCGTCGCGTACGACCAGTGGCGCAGCAACGTCTTCGCCCCGCCGGTCTGCTGGGACCTGGAGCTGGCCGACCACTTCGACGTGGTCAGCGAGCAGGTGCCCCTGGAGCGGGTCACCTCGGTGGTCAACGTCTCCGCCGACCTCGGCCGGCACGTCGGCTGGCTGGAGGAGTACGTGGCGCTGGGCTTCGACCAGATCGCCCTGCACCACGTCGGGCAGGAGCAGCGCGCCTTCATCGACACGTTCGGGGCCGAGGTGCTGCCGAAGCTCCGCACCGCCGCGTGAGCACGGCGGTGCGGCACGGCTGATCAGTCGAGGCAGAACTCGTTGCCCTCCGGGTCGGCCATGATGATGTGGCCGGCCCCGAGCGGGGGTGCGGGCTCGTGGCGTTGCAGCCGGGTGGCGCCGTGCGAGACGAGCCGCTCGGCCTCCGCCTCCAGGGCCGCCATCCGCGCGTCGCCGGACAGCCCCGGTGCGGCCCGCACATCCAGGTGTACGCGGTTCTTCACCTGCTTGCCCTCCGGCACCCGCTGAAAGAACAGCCGCGGCCCGGTGCCGGCGGGGTCGACCACCGCGGAGGCGTCGTTGCGCCGCTCCGGCGGCACGCCCATCGCGTCCAGGGCCTGCTCCCACGACGCGAAGCCGCCGGGCGGGTCCTGGAGCCGGTAGCCGAGGGTGGTGGCCCAGAAGGCCGCCAGGGCGGCCGGGTCGGCGCAGTCGAAGGTGATCTGGACGGTCCGCGTCTGTTCGGTCATGGCGACAGTCTGCCCCGGATCGCGGACAGGATCGTTCCGCGATCTGTGGAACCATGCGGACATGACCGTCGAGGCGACGACCGAACGGGTCCTGCGGCTGCTGGCGCTGCTCCAGCGGCGCCCGTCCTGGACCGCCGGCGAACTCGCCGCCGAGCTGGGCGTCACCGACCGCTCGGTACGCCGCGACGTGGAGCGGCTGCGCGCCGTCGGCTACCCCGTGCACGCGACGTCCGGCGTCGGCGGCGGCTACCAGCTCGGCGCGGGCACCCGGCTGCCGCCGCTGCTCCTCGACGACGAGGAGGCGATCGCCACGGCCGTCTCCCTGCGGCTGGCCTCCGGCGGCACCGTCGCCGGCGCCGGCGAGGCGGCGCTGCGGGCGCTCGCGAAGCTCGACCAGGTGATGCCGGCCCGGCTGCGCGCCGAGGTGCGCGCGGTGCACGGCGCCACCGAGACCCTCGTCGGCCCCGGCGTCGAGATCGACGCGGAGCTGCTGGTCACCCTCGCCCGGGCCTGCCGCGACCTCGTGCGGGTGCGGTTCCGGTATCCCGGCCGCGACGGCGGGGAGCGTGAGCGGACGGTCGAGCCGGCGCGGATGGTCACCACCGGCCGCCGCTGGTACCTGATGGCCCGCGACGTCGACCGCGACGACTGGCGCACCTTCCGGCTGGACCGGATGAGCGAGGTGGTGGCGACGACCTGGCGCTTCCGGGCCCGCGAGCACCCGGACCCGGTCGCCTACGTGCAGCGGTCCGTCACCGGGTCGCCCTACCGGTATCTCGCCCGCGTGCGGGTGCACGCGCCGGCCGGACGGGTCCGGGAGCTGGTGCCGCCCCAGGTGGGACGCGTCGAGGACGACGCCGACGGGTGGTGCGTCCTCAGCGTCGGCGGGGACAGCCTCGACTGGCTCGCCGTGCAGGTGGCCCGGCTGGGCTTCGAGGCGCGGGTGCTGGAGCCGCCGGAACTGCGGGAGGCCGTGGCCCTGCTCGCCCGCCGGCTCGCCACGATGGCCGGCACCGGCCCGGCCCCCGGCAACACCTAGGCTCGTACCCCATGGAAGCTCTGATCGAGGTCGTGGTCTTCCTCGCGATCGCGACGTTCGGCGCTGCGCTGGCGCGGCGGCTCGGCCTGCTGGCGCCGATCCTGCTCGTCGTGCTCGGCCTCGGCCTGTCCTTCCTGCCCGGTCTGCCGCAGGTGCGCCTCGACCCGGAACTGGTGCTGGTGGGCATCCTGCCGCCGCTGCTCTACGTGGCGGCGCTGAAGACCTCCGTGCCCGCGTTCCGGCTCAACATCCGGCCCATCCTGCTGCTCGCCGTCGGGCTGGTGATCTTCACGGCGTTCGTGGTGGGCACCGTCGTCCACCTGATCCTGCCCGACGTGCCGTACGCCATCTGCCTGGCCCTCGGCGCGGTGGTCGCGCCGCCCGACGCGGTCGCCGCCACCGCGGTGGCCCGGCGGGTGGGCCTGCCCCGGCGCATCGTGACCATCCTGGAGGGCGAGAGCCTGGTCAACGACGCCACCGCGCTGGTGCTGCTGCGGGTGGCGGTCGCCGCGGCCACCGCGGCCGGTGGGCACGTCGGGGCCGGCGAGGTGGCCCGCGAGGTGCTGGTCTCGGCCGGCGGCGGCGTCCTCGTCGGGCTGCTCGGCGTGGTGGTCTTCGGCCACCTGCACAAGCGCATCACCGACCCGGTGCTGGACAACGCGCTGTCGCTCATCGTGCCGTTCGCGGTGGTCTTCGCCGCCGAGGAGATCCACGCCTCCGGGGTGGTCGCCGTGGTGGTGACCGGGCTGGGCATCGGGCACAAACAGCCGCTGCTCATGTCGGCCGCCTCCCGGCTCCAGGTGGGCGCGTTCTGGCGGCTCATCCAGTTCCTGCTGGAAGGGTTGGTCTTCCTGCTGGTCGGCCTGCAACTGCGGGAGGTGCTGCGCGACCTGGACGAGCCGGCGGGCCGGCTGGTCGGGATCACCGTCGCGGTGCTGGCGGCCGTCGTGCTGACCCGGTTCGTCTGGCTCATCCCGGCCACCTACCTGGCCCGGCTGGTGCCCCGGGTCCGCCGCCGGGACGCGCCGCCCCCGGTGCAGGTGCCCCTCGTCATCGGCTGGGCCGGGATGCGCGGGGTGGTCACCCTCGCCGCCGCGCTCGCGCTGCCGCTCACCCTGGCCGACGGTCGGGAGTACCCGCGCCAGCTGTTCATCTGGCTGGCGTTCGCCGTGATCGTGGTGACCCTCGTGGCGCAGGGCGCCACCCTGCCGGCCGTGGCGCGGGCCGCGAAACTGCCGCCGGACGACCCGGTGCAGGACGCGCTCTCCGCCGCCGCCGTGCAGCAGCAGGCCAGCCGCGCCGCCCGGGACCGGCTGGAGGAACTCGCCGACGGGGCGCCCGAGGCGGTCGTGGAACGGCTGCGCGGTCTGGTGCAGAGCCGCACCAACCTCGCCTGGGAACGGCTCGGGGGCACCGCGCAGGAGACCCCCTCGCAGGCGTACGGTCGGCTGCGGAAAGAGATGATCGACGCGGAGCGGGAGGTGTTCCGCGCCGCCCGCGACTCCGGGCGCATCCCGGAGGAGGTCCTGGTGAACGCCTACCGTGACCTGGACCTGGAAGAGTCGTTGCTGCGACAGGAGGCCGACGAGTGAGCTGCGCACACCTGACCGACGCGGGTGACGCCGACCCGAAGACCACGACCGAGTGCCCGGACTGCGTGGCCATCGGCAACGACTACTGGGTGCACCTGCGGGCCTGCCTGACCTGCGGGCACGTGGGCTGCTGCGACTCCTCGCCGTACCAGCACGCCACGAAGCACTTCGAGTCGACCGGGCACCCGGTGATGCGCTCGATCGAGCCCGGCGAGTCGTGGCGCTGGTGCTTCGTCGACGAGGAGATCGGCTGACCGCGCCGCGCACCGCCGCCCGGGAGGGCAGGCTGGGCATCGAGCGGAAGGGGCGGGCATGGGCGACGTCCGGATCACTCACCTCGGGGGGCCGACGGTCCTCGTCGAGGTCGGCGGATGGCGGCTGCTCACCGACCCGACCTTCGACCCGCCCGGCCGGCGCTACCGCTTCGGCTGGGGCACCGCGTCCCGCAAGCTCACCGGTCCCACCGTGCCCGCCGCGGCCGTGGGCCGGATCGACGTGGTGCTGCTCAGCCACGACCAGCACGGCGACAACCTGGACGACGCCGGCCGCGCCCTGCTGCCCGCGGCCGGGACCGTGGTCACCACACCCGGCGGCGCCCGCCGGGTCGGCGGCCGGGCGCACGGCCTGGCGCCCTGGTCGGACCTGCGGCTGCGGGCGGCGGCCCGGCCCGACCTGTGGGTCACGGCGACGCCCGCGCGGCACGGCCCGCCGCTGAGCCGTCCCCTGGCGGGCGCGGTCACCGGGTTCGCCCTGCACTGGGCCGGGCAACGGCACGGCGCCCTGTGGATCTCCGGCGACACCGTGCTGTACGGGGGCGTCCGGGAGGTGGCCCGCCGGCTGCGCGTCGGCACGGCCGTCCTGCACCTGGGCGGCGTGCGGTTCCCGGTCACCGGGCCGGTCCGGTACAGCATGACCGGCCGGCAGGCCGTGGAACTGTGCCGCCGGCTGCGACCGCACACCGTGCTGCCGGTGCACTACGAGGGCTGGCGGCACTTCCGCGAGGGCCGGCCGGCGGCGGAGCGGGCGTTCGCGCGGGCGCCGGAGCCCGTCCGCCGCGCCGTGCGCTGGCTGCCGCGCGGCGAACCGGTCGCGGTGGAGGTCTGAGCGGTCAGCCGAGGCGGCGCTCCAGCACCTGGCCCGGCCAGGGGGCGCGACCCGGGCGCTCGACGGTGAACCGGTCGGTGGCGGTGAAGCCGCAGCCCTCGTAGAACCGGACCAGCGCTCGGTCGTCCCCGCCGTAGCAGTCCACCCGGAGCAGCCCGAGGCCACGGTCGCGGGCGAGCTCCGCCGCGTACGCCAGCAGCCGCGCCCCGATCCCGTGGCCCGCGTAGGCCCGGTCGGTGACCAGCAGGTTCACGTACAACTCGGGTTCGGTGGCCGGCGGCACGTACTCGGTGGCGGACCCGACCACCAGGGCGCCCGCCGCCAGGTCGCCGAGCATCGCCAGGTACAGCCCGCCGCCGGTGGCCCACGCGTCGGCCTGGGCGATCCGGCGCGGGTCGGTCGACGCCGGCTCGGTTCCCCACTGGCCGGTCCGGCCGCGTGCCACGAGCCAGGCGGTGGCCGAGTCGAGCAGCCGCAGCACGGTGGCGGCGTCCGCCGGGCCGCCGGGGCGGATCGCGATGGTCTGCTGGTCCGTCATGCCGCCATGCTGCTACACCGGCGCGGCCGGACGGTCGCCGGCCACCGGCCGGGCCGGTTCCCGGCTCGCCAGCGCCCACCGGGTCAGCGCCGGGGCGGCCAGGCCGACGCCGGCGAAGAGCGCGCCGAGCACCAGCCAGCCCGGCACCCCGCCGTCGAGCACCAGCAGGGTGAGCAGGGCCGGGCCGACCGCCCGCGCCAGTCCGGCGATCAGCCCGTCGGCCCCCTGGTAGGCGCCGATGGCGTCCGGCGGGGCCAGGTCGTAGGCGAGCCCCGCCCCGGCGGCCCCGTGCCACAGGTCGCCGAACGTCCACACCGCCGTGGCGACCAGCAGCAGCACGACCGCCGCGACGGTGGGCAGGCCTGCCGTGGCCGCGTAGAGCGGCGTCGCCGCCGCCAGCACCAGGCCGGCCCGGCGCAGCTTCCGGGCGGCGGGAGCGGCCGTGTCCGCGCCCCGGCTCAGCCGGACCGCCAGCAGCACGGTCAGCACCGTGTTGGTCAGCAGCACCGCCGACACCACCGGCGGCGGCGCGCCGGCCCGGGTGACCGTCCACAGGGGCACGATCAGCGTGAGCACCGTCAGGTGCAGGGACAGCACCGCCGACGCGCCGCTCACGGCGAGGAACCGCACGTCCCGCAGCGCCCGCGCCCGCCGCGGCCGGCCGGCCGCGGGAGCGCGCGCCGCCGGCGGCTGGGCCGGCAGCCGCATGAGCAGCGCCGCCGACAGCAGGTAGGTGGCCGCGTTCCCGACCACCAGCACCTGGTACGCCCGATGGGTGTCCACGGCCAGGGCGAACCCGGCCAGCGCGGCGCCGACCGCGATGCCCAGGTTGGCCACCGCGCGCAGGGTGGCGAAGGCGTGCACCCGGCCCCGCGGCCCGGCCACCGCGGCGACGAGCGCCGCTCGGACCGCCAGGTTGCCCGAGGCCAGCAGGGTTTCGAGGATCGCCACGGCGAGGAACACCGGCACCGAACCCACAAGCAGGTACGCCGCCGCCGCGACCGCCTGGCCCACCTGGATGGCGGCCCGGAGGGTACGGGGGTCGCGCCGGTCGGCCAGCGCGCCGAGGGGCACGCTGGCGCTCAGCCCGACCAGCCAGGCGACGGTCAGGCCGGCGCCGACCGCGGCGGGGGAGAGCCCGACGTCACGGGTCAGGTAGAGGGCCCCGCCGGCCAGCCAGAGCCCGGAGCCCACCGTGTTGGCCAGGGTGGCCAGCGAGAGTGTGCGCAGCGCCCCCGGCGGCGGGATCGGCGAGGCCCCGGTCATGTCCTCGACCCTAGGCAGGGCGCCGCCGGCCGGGTGCGCCCGAACCGGGCGACCCCCGTCACACCGGCGCCACCCGGAAATCCCCTCGCGGGCGGGGTGCCGCTCTGCCAGGGTCGGGCCGTGGAGCGCAGCAGGACCGCCCGGGCCGACGAGGTGACCGAGGTGCAGCGGATCGAGGTGGCCTCCGGCGCCCCGTTCCGGGAGATCGGCATGGCGGACGTCGCCGACATGCCACCGCTGCCGCGGGACGTGCTGGCCGCCGCCCAGCGGGCCGGCCGGCTCCGGGTCGCGGTCGACGCCGCGGACCGGCCGGTGGCCTTCGCGGTGGTCGACCTGGTCGACGGCTGCGCGCACGTGCAACAGCTCAGCGTCGATCCCGCGTACGCGCGACGGGGGATCGGCCGGGGCCTGCTCGACGACGTGGCCGGTTGGGCCGCCGGGGCGGGACTGCCCGCCCTGACCCTGACCACGTTCCGCAGCGTGCCGTGGAACGGGCCGTACTACGCGCGCTGCGGGTTCCGGGAGCTGACCGGGGCCGAGGTGACGCCGGGGCTCGCCGGCCTGCTGGCCGCCGAGGCGGCACTCGGGCTCGACCCGGCCGACCGGATCGCCATGCGTCGGCCGGTGGCCTGACGCCCGCTCAACGGGAGCCGGTCACGGGCTCACCAGGCGCTCGGTGGCCAGGCAGGAGATCAGGCAGCGCTCCTTGGCGTCGCCGGTCAGCCGGGCCGTCCAGTCGGTGAACCCGCCGTCGCCCACCTCCCGGTCGCCGCCGGCCAGGGTGAGGCGCAGGGCGACGCCCACGTAGTAGCCGCGCCCCCGCTCCCGCTCCGGCTCGTCCCGCAGCGGCACGGCCCCGCCGGCGAGCGCCGGGCGGACGGTGTCGGCGAGCCGGTCGGCCAGCACGGGATCGTCGAGGAGCGTGACGTGCAGCGCCGGCGTGGCCGGACCGGCCAGCTCGGTGAGCACCGACCGCCAGAACGTCAGGTGCCGCACGAGCAGCCGTGCCTCGGTGCGGCCCGATCCCGTGTCCCGGGCGCTGGACACCAGCGTGAAGAGCCGGAAGTGCGCCCCCGCGTCGGGGCCGAAGTCCTGCGCCCGGAGCACCCGGTGCGCGGCGGCCAGGTGCACCTCGCCGGCCCGCCGCCGGCGTACCGCCGCCTCGACGGCCAGGGCGTTCGTCGGGTCGCTCACCACCTCGGTGCCGCGGGTCGTGCCGACGATCCGGTTCTGGCTCACCGGCGCCACGGCGGCGCAGGTGCCCAGCGGGGCGACGGGGGACAGTTCGACCCCCGCCACGTCCGCCGGCAGCAGGTCCCAGACGCGGGCCTCCAGGCGGGCGAGCGCGCGCGGGTCGACATCGGCCGGGCGGACGAAGCGGTCCTCGCGCCAGCGCCGGACCACGTCGGCCGGGCGGACGGTCGCGGCGCGGTCCCGGGCCACGGTGAGCAGCAGTGTCCGCAGGTCCGCCGCCGGCAGTCCGGCCAGGGCGGTACGCGTCCCCGCCGGCAGCGCCGCCCACACCCGACGCTCCGCGCCGGACAGTCCGTGCCCGTCCATGGCCGTCACCCTCGCGGACGCGCGCAGCGGGCGTCCACCCGGTTTCGGTGTCAGTGGGTGCCGCCGAGGTTGAGCACCACGACCCCGGCGATGACCAGGCCCGCGCCGGCGACCTTGGCGACGGTCAGCGGCTCGCCGAGGAAGGCCGCCCCGATCGCCATGATGGCGGCGGTGCCGAGCCCGGACCAGATCGCGTACGCGACGCCGACCGGAACGTCCCGGACGGTCAGGGAGAGCAGCCCGAACGACGACAGGTACGCGACCGCGACGCCGAGCGTGGGCCAGAGCCGGGTGAAGCCGTCGGTCGCCTTGAGCAGGCTGGTGCCGATCACCTCGGCGGTGATCGCGCCGAGCAGGAAGAGGTACGCCACGGGGGGACCGTACCCGGGCGGGGTCAGCCCCGGGCGGGCTCGCGGAGGGCGTCGACGAACGTGTGCCAGGCCGCCGGGCTGAAGGTGAGGGTGCCGCCGGCGCGGTCCTTGGAGTCGCGGACGGCGACGACGCCGGGCAGGTTGTCGGCGACCTCGACGCAGTTGCCGCCGTTGGAGCTGCTGCGGGTGCTGGTGCGCCAGCGGGCGCCGGTCAGGTCAGCCATGGCCGTGCCTTCAGGAGGTGGATGGTCTGGTCGCGCGGCAGCGCCACCGACCTGAGAGTGTCCCAGACCTGCCAGAGGGCGGCAACGTCCTTCGTGGTCCGCCCGGCGGCCTGGTCGTCCAGATAGGCCACGTCCTCGGCGTCGTCGCTGCTGGCGATGACGAACGGCCCGGCCTGGCCGGGGTGGAAGCCGGCCCGCAGCGGCAGCACGTGCAGCAGCACGCGGGGGCGCTGGGCCATGGTGACGAGGTGGTCGAGCTGCGGCTGCATGATCTCCGGGTCGCCCCGGCGCAGCGCCGCCTCGTCCACCACGAAGATGGTCAGCGGCGGTCGGGGCCGGTCGAAGACGGCGGCCTGGCGGGCCAGCCGGGCGGCCACGTAACCCTCCACCTCGTCCGCGCCGAGGGGCCCGCTGCTCAGCACCGCGTGCGCGTACTCCGCGGTCTGGAGCAGGCCGGGCAGCACCGACGGCTCGAAGGAGCGGAGGTTGTCCGCCCGGCTCTCGACCTCGGCCCAGGGCAGGAACCAGACCGGCTCCCGGCGGCGGACCACGTCCGGCCACAGCTCGCCGATCTCCCGGCGGACCGCGGCGGCGACCTGGGCCCGGTGCCGGGTCTGCGGCACCCGGCCCGGGTTGACCCAGTGGGCGGCGGTCTTCGGGTCCACCCCTATCCGCCCGGCCAGGGATTCGGCCGTCTCGCCCGCCTCGGCCATGGCGATCCGCAGCGCCTCGTTCACATCCGCCTCCATCGTGGACGTTCCGGACTGGCGCCGACCCTACCGTCACGGAAGGTGCTCGTCACGCGACGCCGCGTGCGATCGGTGAGGGGACGCGCGAGGGGTGGCCGGCGTGGACGGCCACCCCTCCATGCGGATCCCTCAGGACAGCGTGCAGGCGGTGCCGTTGAGGGTGATCAGGTTCGGGTTGGGGTTCGGGCCGCCGGACGTGGAGCCGTTCAGCCCGAAGGTGACCGTGCCCCCGGGCGCGATCCTCGCGTTCCACGACTCGTTCTTCGCGGTGACGGTGGCCCCGGACTGGGTGACCTTCGCCGACCAGTAGCCGCTCACCTTCTGGTCACCGACGAACGCCCACCGGAGGCTCCACCCGTTCACCGCCGCGTTGCCGGTGTTCTTCACGGTGACCTGGGTGGTGAAGCCGTCCGGCCAGCTGCCGTGGGTGGTGTACGTGACCGCGCAGGTGGGCGCCGGCACGGCCGCCGCGTCGCCCTGGTCGGCGAGGAACGACGCCAGCCAGGCCAGCGCGGAGTTCCAGTTGATCGCCATCTCGTTCGTCGCGTACGAGTTGATGTCGTCGACGTAGCAGAACATCGGCGCGCAGCCGGCGAGCAGGTTGGCCGCGTACGGGTCCTGGAGGGCGGCGTTCGGACCACCGGCGAGGGAACCCGCGGGCGGGTTCGGCAGGTCCGGGTTGAGCTGGTGGGCGAAGATCCGGCTGTGCTGGTTGCGCGCGTGCTGCTCGCCCCAGCCGGTCACGTACGACATGTTCAGCGCGTTGCGGCCGAGCAGGTAGTCGGCGCTCTGCACGGCGCCGTCCCGGTACTTCGCGTCCCGGCTCAGGTCGAACGCGGTGGCCAGCACGATCGCGTTGTTCACGAGGTTGCTGTTGCTGCCCCAGACGTACGCGTCGGCCCCGCCGGGCAGCGGCAGCCCGTACGCCTGGTCCCGCACGGTGGCCAGGTAGCGGTCGGCCGCGGCGGTCACCGAGGCGCGGATCCGGGCCCGCTCGGCGGCCGGCAGGCCGTTGGGCACGGTGGCCAGGTCGAGCCGGCCCAGCGCGGCCACGCTCTGCCAGCCGAAGGCACCGCCGGTGGCGAAGACGTCGGCGGTGTGCAGTGGGGAGGCCGTGAGGTCGGTCAGGTACGCCGACGCGCCGGTGGTCAGCCACAGTTCGACGGCCGCCCAGTAGAACTCGTCGGTCACGTTCGTGTCGTCGTACGCGCCGCCACCGGTGCCGTCGGTCGCCGACGCGTACACCGCCGGGTGGGCCTTGGCCGCCGCGTACGCGGTCTTGGCGGCGGCGCCGCAGCGGGTCGCGAACGCGGCGTCGTACGGGGCGAAGAGGCGCGCGCACTGGGCGGCCACGGCGGCCAGGTTGAGCGTGGCGGCGGTGGACGGCGGGTGCAGTTCGCGGGGCTGCGGGTCGTCCTGCGGGGCGAGCGGCAGCCCGGTCCAGTTCCGGTCGTGGATCTTGTGGTGGACCATCCCGGCGAGCGGCTGGCCGGCCGGCACCTGCATGCGCAGCAGGAACTCCAGCTCCCAGCGGGCCTCGTCGAGGATGTCCGGGACCGTGTTGCCGCGCTCCGGCACGCGCAGGGTGGCGTCGCCCAGCGCCGGACCGCCGGCGGCGCTCTCGGCGGTCCGGGTCCGCTCGAAGGCGTTGAGCAGCTGGTAGGTGGCGATGCCGCCGTTGACCACGTACTTGCCGTGGTCGCCGGCGTCGTACCAGCCGCCGCGCACGTCGAGGGAGTAGTCGCAGACGCCGGGCTGGCAGGGCACGTCGGTGTCGCCCTGGTTGGGTGCCACGCCGAGGTGGCCGGCCGGGCGGGCGTAGGCGGCGCCGATCAGGTCGCCGTCGATCGGGGTGCCGCTGCGCTGGGCGTAGAAGAACTGGAGCGAGTCGGCGCGCAGCCGGTCGTAGAGGGCGCCGGAGATGTCGAACGGGTGGCTGGTCTCCCCGTCGACGACGAGGGTGTAGCCGGTGCCCGGGGTGCGGTACGCGGAGAAGTCGACGGTCTGCACCCGCTGCCCGGAGGCCGGGTCGACGCCGCGCGGGGTGGTGGTCCCGTCGGCCACCACGGTCCCGGCTGCCGACCTGAGCTGCCAGGGCAGCGCCTCGGCGGCGTCGGTCACCACCGTGGCGTTCTTCGGCCCGCCGGGCAGGTAGCCCACCTGGTTGACGCGCACCCGCGGCCCGGTGTCCGGCTCGTACGGCGGGGCCGCCTCGCCGCCGCGCAGCGAGACGTTGTCCAGGCAGAACGTCTGCGCCTCGGGACTGCCGCCGACCTGGAAGATCAGCTGGGCGCCGGCGTTGTCGGCCGGGGCCGTGAACGTCCTGGCGACGTGCTGGGCGGTGGCGGTCGCGGTGGCGTCGACGCTGGCGTACGTCGTGTAGGGGGCGCTGCCGAGCTGGAGGACGGCCTTGACGGCCGCGCCCGGGGTGGCGGAGATGTCGAAGGAGAGTTCGTACTCGGCGCCGGCGATGAGCGGCACGGCGTCCTGGCCGATGCCGGCGTCCCAGGGGTTGGTCAGGCCGCCGGCGACGGTGGTGCAGAGCCGGCCGTCGGTGACCCCGAGGTCGCCGGTGCCGTAGGAGAACCAGGGGGAGGTGCCGGCGCTGAAGTCGCCGTTGCGCAGCTGTTCGGGGGCGTCCGGCGGCACCTCGGCGCGGGCCGGGGCGGCGGTGCCGCCGGTGAGCGCCAGGGCGGCGGCGGCGGCGAGGGCGGTGAGCCGGCGTCGGGATGGGGTCACGGAGGTTCCTTCCGTGGTCAGAAGGGGGGCCGGGAGCTGGGAGCGCTCCCAATACCGGACCGATGTTTCCAGCGTGTTCCCGCGCTGTCAATCGATCCGGCCCGATGGCCTGCTCCGCGCCGCCGACAGTGAGATTCGCCGCGCCACGTAGCATGGTCCTGATCTCCTAGAGACAACCGAGCACTCCAACTGGCAGGCTGCCTCCCATGACCCTGAAGCTTCGTTCCGTCGGGGCGAGCGACCGTGGGCTGATCCGCAGTGGCAACCAGGACGCCCAGCACGCCGGCAACTGGCTGGTCGCCGTCGCCGACGGCATGGGCGGCATGGCCGCCGGTGACCTGGCCAGCCGCATCGCGATGGACGCGTTCGCGCCGCTGGACGTGGAGACTCCCGAGGACGCGCTGGTCGCCGCCCTCCAGAGCGCCATCGAGCAGGCCACCGCGGGGATCCGGCGGGCGGTCGAGGAGGACCCGGAACGACAGGGCATGGGCACGACCCTGACCGCGCTGCTCTTCGCCCGCACCGGCAGCTGCCTGGCCCTCGCGCACGTCGGCGACTCCCGGGCCTACCTGTTCCGGGAGGGCGTGCTGAAGCAGGTCACCCGCGACGACACCTTCGTGCAGATGCTTGTCGACCAGGGCGTCATCACCGCCGAGCAGGCGAGCAGCCACCCCCGTCGGGCCGTGGTGACCCAGGCGTTGCAGGGTGACGAGGTCTCCCCGACCTACGCCACGATGGTGCCCTGGGCCGGCGACCGCTGGCTGCTGTGCAGCGACGGCCTCTCCAACGTCGTCCGCCCCGACACCCTCGCCGAGGTGCTCGGCGGCCACCCGGACCGGGAGGCGTGCGCGGCCAAGCTGATCGACCTGGCGCTGCGGGCCGGCGGCCCGGACAACGTCACGGTGGTCATCGCCGACGTCGTCGAGGAGTAGCCGGGTCAGCGCCGGCGCGGGCTGGCGCGCCGGGTCGGCTCGGCGCTGGTCGGGTCCTCCGGCCACGGGTGACGGGGGTAGCGGCCGCGCAGCTCCGCCCGCACCTGCGGGTAGCCGGTCCGCCAGAAGGAGGCCAGGTCGGCGGTGACCGCCACCGGCCGGCCGGCGGGGGAGAGCAGGTGCAGCAGCACCGGCACCCGGCCGTCGACGATCCGCGGCGCGTCCTGCCAGCCGAACGTCTCCTGGAGCTTCACGGCCAGCACCGGGGCGGCCGGGTCGGCGTAGTCCAGCCGGACCCGCGACCCGCTGGGCACCGGCAGCCGCTCCGGCGCCAGCTCGTCGAGCCGGGCCGCCTGCCGCCAGTCCAGCAGCCGCCGCAGCGCCGCCGCCACGTCGACCCGGGCCAGGTCGGCCCGGCGGCGGGCGCGGGCCAGCTCCGGGCCCAGCCAGGTGGGTGCGGCGGCGAGCAGCGCGGCGTCGGAGACGTCCGGCCACCCGTCGCCGAGCGCCTGCCGGCAGCAGGCCAGCCGCCGGCGCAGCGCGGTGGCCTCCGGCGTCCAGGTGAGCAGCGCCAGGCCCTCCCGGCGCAGCCCGGTGAGCACCGCCTCGGCCAGCTCCGCCGGGTCGGGTGCGGCGAGGGGCCGGTCGACCAGCTCGATCGCGCCGAGCCGCACCACCTCCCGCGCCACCACGTCCCCGCCGGACCAGCCGACCTCGCGCGCGGCGTGCAGCAGCGGCCCGCCGGCCTCCCGGGCGGTCGCCTCGTCCACGGGGGTGGCCAGCCGGACCCGGGCGGTCGGCGCGCCGGGGGAGCGGTCGGCCACCGCGATGGCCAACCAGAGGGACCCGGTGAGCCCCGACCCGCCCGCCAGCTCCGCGGCGGTCCCACCCGCCATGAGGTACGCCGACCCGCCGCTCCGCCGCACCCGAGCCACCCGCTCCGGGTACGCCAACCCGACGAGAAGCCCCGCCGCAAGATCATCCTTAAGCCCCTCGGCCCCGCGATCTTGCACTTGGTGCCCCCGCCGTGGGGTTTTCGTCCCTTCTGCCCGGGCGCCAACTGCAAGATCGCGGGGAGGGGGTGGGGTGGGGAGGGTGGTGCGGAGGCGGCGTACCTCGGTGCGCCAGCGGGCGGTGGCGGCCGGGTCGGCTCCGGTGCGGAGGCGGCGCCACAGGGCTGTCAGGTCGTCGCCGGCGCCAGTGAGGGTTTCCTCGGCCAGGAGTGCGACCACCTCGGCGGCCCGGTCGGCGCCGACCCGCTCCGCGCCGTCGAGTAGCGCCCGGGCCAGCCGGGGGTGCGCGCCCGCGGCCGCGATGGCCCGACCCCGGGCGGTGATCCGGCCGTCGGCGTCGACCGCGCCGAGCGTGGTCAGCGTGTCCCGGGCGACGGCCAGCGCGGCCGGCGGCGGGGGATCGGGCAGCGCCAGCCCGGTGCCGTCCGGGGTGCCCCAGGCCGCCAGCTCCAGGGCGAACCCGGTCAGGTCGGCGGTGGCGATCTCCGGCTCGGGCTGCGGGGCGAGCCGGGCGTGGGTCGCCTCCGACCAGCACCGGTAGACCGCCCCCGGCGCCTCCCGCCCGGCCCGGCCGGCCCGCTGGGTGGCCGCCGCCCGGGAGACCGGCACGGTGACCAGCGCGCCCAGGCCGCGGGCCAGGTCGGTGCGGGCCACCCGGCTCAACCCGGCGTCCACCACGACGCGTACCCCGGGCACGGTCAGGCTGCTCTCCGCCACGGCGGTGGCCAGCACGACCCGGCGCCGTCCGGGTAGCGGCGTCAGCGCCGCGTCCTGCGCGGAGCCGGGGAGCCGGCCGTGCAGGGGCAGTACGGCGACCGCGTCGCGCAGGTCGGCCAGGCGGCCCGCGACGGCGGCGATCTCGCCGGCGCCGGGCAGGAAGACCAGCACGTCCCCGTCGCGCTCGCGCAGCGCCCGGCGCACGGTGGCCGCCACGTGGTCCAGCAGCGCCGGGTCCACCCGGCCCGCGCCGGGCGCCGCGACCGGGCGCGGCGGCGGCGCCCAGATCCGGTCCACCGGGTGCAGGGCGGCCTCGGCCCGCACCACCGGCGCGGGATCACCCCCGCCGAGCAGCGCGGCGAACCGGTCCGCCCGGGGGGTGGCCGACATGGCCAGCAGCCACAGGTCCGGCCGGAGCGTGCTGCGGGCCTCCACGGTGAACGCGAGCGCCAGGTCGGCGTCGAGCTGCCGCTCGTGGCACTCGTCGAGCAGCACCGCGCCGACGCCGGGCAGTTCCGGGTCGTGGTGCAGCCGGCGTACGAGCAGGCCGGTGGTGACCACCTCGATCCGGGTCCGTGGGCCGACCCGGCGCTCGCCGCGTACGGCGTACCCGATCCGCTCGCCGACCCGCTCACCGAGCAGGGCCGCCATGCGGTGCGCGGCGGCCCGGGCGGCCACCCGGCGGGGCTGGGCGATCACCACCCGGCCGGGGACCTCGGCGGCCACCGCGAACGGCGCCAGGGTGGTCTTGCCGGTGCCCGGGGGCGCCACCAGGACCGCCGCGCCGGCCGCGCCCAGCGCCTCGACCAGCGCCGGCAGCACCGGCCGGACCGGCAGGTCCAGGGAGACGTCGGAGAGCACGGACCCACTCTCGCACTCCCGACCGGGCGGCCGGCGCGGGGTCCTGTTCGACTTCTCACATTGACCGTGACCGCTTCATCGCGTGGAGTGACGGTCATGGCGATGATGGCGTACGACGAACCTTCGGCCGCCGCCTTCGCGGCGACCCGGCACCTGCCTGCCGAGGGCCTGGCGAGCTGGCGCGCCGCGGTGTCCCGGCACCTGCCCGTGGGGCCTGGCGACCGGGTGCTCGACGTGGGCGCGGGCACCGGCGCCTGGGCCGCCGCCTTCCGCGACTGGTACGGGGTGCGGGTGCTGGCGGTCGAGCCGGCCGCGGCCATGCGGGCGCGCTCGGCGTACCCGGAGATGGTGGCCGGCCGGGCGGAGGCGCTGCCGATCGCGGCGGCCGGCCTGGACGGCGCCTGGCTCTCCACGGTGGTGCACCACCTGCCCGACCTGCCGGCGGTCGCCGCCGAGCTGCGCCGGGTGCTGCGGCCCGGCGCTCCGGTGCTGATCCGGTCGGTCTTCGCGGGCCGGGGCGGCGGGGTCAGCCTGTTCCGCTGGTTCCCGGAGGCGCTGCGGGTGCTGGACGGCTATCCCTCGGTCGCCGAGGTCTGCGCGGCGTTCGAGCCGGCCGGGTTCGCCCCGGTGGCGCTGGAGCCGGTGCCCCAGGTCAGCGCCCGGTCGCTGCGGGCGGCCGCGGACGGGCTGCGGCGCGCCGCGCACACCCCGCTGGCGCTGCTCGACGACGCCGACTACGACCGGGGGCTGCGCCGGCTGCGTGCGGCGGCGCGGCGGACGCCGCACGCTCCGGTGGTCGACGCGTTGGACCTGCTGGTGCTGCGCTGAACACGGAACGGCCCGGCCGGCGCATCGCCGCCCGGGCCAGGGTGGACGCGGGCGGTGGCCGGGCCCGCCGACCCGGCCACCGCCGTCACCCCCTAGTACGTTCCGTCGAGCTGCCCCCGCAGCTTCGTCAGCGCCCGGGCCAGGAGCCGGGACACGTGCATCTGCGAGACACCGATCTGCTCGGCGATCTGCGACTGGGTCAGGTTGCCGTAGAAGCGCAGCGTGAGGATCTTCTGCTCGCGCTCGTCGAGAGTGGCCAGCGCCGGCCCGAGGGCCACCCGCAGCTCGGCCAGCTCGAACTCGCCGTCCTCGCCGCCGAGCATGTCGCCCAGCTCGGTGGCCCGGTCGCCGTCGCCGGTGGGGGTGGACAGCGACACCGCGTTGTAGGCGCGGGCGCCCTCCAGGCCCTCCAGGACCTCCTCCTCGGTGAGGTTGAGGTGGCCCGCGATGTCGGCGACCGTCGGCGAGCGGCCGAGGCTCTGCAGCAGCGTGCTGTTGGCGTCGGAGATGGCCAGCCGCAGCTCCTGGAGGCGACGCGGCACCCGGATGTCCCACGTGCGGTCGCGGAAGTGGCGCTTCAGCTCGCCGATGATGGTCGGGATGGCGTAGCCGGCGAAGTCGACGCCGCGGGACGGGTCGAACTTGTCGATGGCCTTGATGAGGCCGACGGCGGCGGTCTGCGCCAGGTCGTCGGTGGGCTCGCCGCGGCCGCTGTAGCGGTGGGCGAGGTGGTTGGCGAGCGGCAGCCAGGCCTCGATCGCCCGGTCGCGCAGCGCGGAGCGCGACGGGTGGTGGGCGGGCAGGGCCGCCATCGCGTTGAGCAGGTCGGCGGCGCTGTCGGTGAGCGCCCGCGGGTCGAGCTTCTCGGTCGTGGACGGCGGTGTCGTCGCCGGTTCGCTGATCGTGTGCGCGGTCATGGGTGGTCCTCCCTGCACCTCGTCCGCGAAACAAAAAAGACGTGACGCTTCGGTTTAGCTTCAGTTAGGCCGTTCGGTAAGCCACCTTAACCTGATCGGCCCGAGGAAATCTAGCCGAAAGTACGATGTACTTAAGCCGTGTCACGGCATGAAGCGCGTGAACCGGGGCAGAAGTCCTCGGATGGCCGACCGGCGCGCATGGGCGAGGCGGTCCGCACCGGCTGACCGGACGGACGAACCGCCGGGCCGACCGGTCAACGTGAAACCCGACACTCGGCGCACACTGTCGCCTTTCCGTCGTTGTCCCGCCGATGGGACCGCCCGTAGCGTCCAGGTGTACACGTCTACGGAGGCACCGTGCTGGATCCCGCCGCTCCGCAACTCGTCGTCAACGCCCGGACCGTGCTGTTCAGCTGGCTCCCGGCGGACCCCGACGCGGTCGCTGCGCTCGTCCCGGCGGCCCTCCGCCCGCACGCCGACCACCAGGTCTTCCTCTGCCAGTACGTGGTCGACGACGAGACCCAGACCTCCGGGTTCGGCGCGTACTCGCTCTCGTTCCTGGGTGTCTCGCTCGCGGACATGGAGCCGCCCGACGGGGACACCCCCGGCGGCTGGTGGACCCACTACCTCGCCTCCAGCCCGCGGGTCCGGCAGTACGCGTCGGCCCGGGGCGCCCCCGCCGAGGCGGGGGAGACCCTTGTCGACGTCCGGGGTGGCCGGCTCGTCGCCGAGACGTGGGCCGACGGGCGCCCGCTCATCCAGGTGACGGCGCGGGTCGGGCACACCGGCACCGAGGCGCACAACGGCCACCACCGCTACCTCACCGAACGCGACGGCGAGCTGATCGTCGCGGACTACCCGTACGTGGCCGAGCCGGTGTCGCCGTTCGAGGTCGAGTCGGTGGAGTTCCTCGCCCCGGAGCACCCGGTGTACGCGCTCCGGCCGGCCAACCCGCTACAGATCTGCTGGGGCTTCTACTCGCCCCGGGTGTCGTTCGCGTACCCGGCCCGGCCGAACGCGCTCGACGAGCCGCTGTCCACCGGCGACCCGGTCGCGGCGGCTCACCAGGTGCCGGCGCGCCGGGCCCGCAGCGGCCTGCCGTCCGGGTCGTAGACCAGCCGGTACGCCGGCAGCGCCCACAGCCGGGTGTGCCAGGGCAGCCGCTCCGGCCGGTGCGGACGCAGCCGACCCGGCGGTCGGGGCCCGGTGCGCCCGGACTCGTGCCACCGTTCCAGCGCCTCCGCCGCCGAGGTGATCGCCGCGACGGCGTCGGCCGGGTCGAGCAGGTCGTGGTCCTCCCCGCCGTCCGGGTCCCGGTCCAGGTGCTCGCGCCACAACCGCAGCCGCAGCTCCCGGGCGAACACCCGGGCCCCGTCGCCGAGGCCCGCCGGATCGGTGGGGGCCCGTTCGTCCCGGGTGTCGTCGAGCACCGCGCAGGACAGCTCGCTGTCGTGGGTCCACGAGCGGCGGTTGAAGTTGTCGCTGCCCACGCTGGCCCAGACGTCGTCCACCACGCAGACCTTCGCGTGCACGTAGACCGGGGTGCCTTCGTGGTTCTCCACGTCGAAGACGTGCACCCGGTCCGGGGCGGCCCGGTGGCAGAGTTCGAGAGCCTGCGCGCGGCCGACCATGTTCGGCGGCAGCGCCAGCCGGCCGTCCACGTCCGGGTGCCGGGGCACCACGGCCACCAGGTGCAGCTCCGGCTGTTCGCGCAGCGCCCGGGCGAACAGGTCGGCCACCTCGGTCGACCAGAGGTACTGGTCCTCCAGGTAGATCAGCCGGCGGGCCCGGCGGACCGCCTTGGTGTAGCCCCGGGCCACCGTCCGCTCGCCGTCCGGGGCGAACGAGTAGCGCGGGCGCACCGCCGGGTAGGTGCGCAGCACCTGGACGTGGTGCGGGCCGCAGGGCGGCGGGTCGGCGGGCTGGTCGGGCAGCGGGTCCGGGCTCAGGTCCGAGCCGCGCAGCCGGTCCCGCAGGTAGGCCAGCGGGTTCTCCGAGTCCAGCGGCATCGGGTCGGTCCACCGTTCCCGGAAGGTGGTGTCCAGCGCGCCGACCACCGGCCCGCGGAGCGCGAGCTGCACGTCGTGCCAGGGCGGGTGCGGGCCGTACCGCGGGGACATGGCGACCGGCTGCGGGTCGCCGCCGTGCGCCGCGTCGTCCCGCCGGCTGTGGCAGAGGTCGATCCCGCCGGCGAAGGCGATGTCACGTTCCGGGTCGCTGGGGTGGCGCAGCACCACCAGCTTCTGGTGGTGCGAGCCGCCGCGGCGCACCCGCTGGTCGAGCAGCACCTCGCCGCCGGCGGCGCAGATCGCCTCGCTGAGGTCGCGGTTCTCCTCCTCGCTGTAGGAGAGCGCGTCGAGGTGGGAGCGCCAGATCAGGCCCTTGACGATCACCCCGCGCTGGGCGGCCTGGGCGAACAGCTGCACCACGGTCGGGCCGTCCGGCCGCATCCGCTGGTCCGGGTCGCCGCGCCAGTCGGTGAAGAAGAGGTGGTCGCCCTCCCCGAGCTGCTCCACCTCGCTGACCAGCCGGTCGAAGTACGCGCCGCCGTGAATTAACGGCTCGGCGAGGTTTCCGCTCGTCCAGACGGGTAACTCAGACCCTGGGTTGGCGCGTTCCTGTGCGGAGAGGAACCAGTCCGGCATAGCCACGTTCCAGCCTCCCGAGGTCGACATCGTCCTCACGGTAGGACCCCCGGCACGGCCCCGCACGCCGACCGCCCCAGGTCGGCGGGGTGCTCGCGTGGGGGTTCACCGGACCCCTGGATCGCGAAACCGAGGAGGCCACAGCATGCCCGCCGAGACGACGAACACCGTGACCGAATACCGCGAGCAGGCGGTGGAGGGTGAACGGGGTGCGCTGGTGGCGGTCCTGTTGATGGTGATCCTCGGCGTGGCCGGCATCTTCGCCGTCTCCTGAGACCGGCGACGGGCGCCCCGGGGGACCGGGACGCCCGTCGGATCGAGCGGTCAGGGGCGGTCGCCCTCGCCCCCGCTGTGCGGCACCCGCTCGGCCGGGACCACCCCGAGCCGGCCGGCCTGGTAGTCCTCGACCGCCTGGATCAGCTCGGCCCGGGTGTTCATCACGAACGGGCCGTAGTGCGCCACCGGCTCGCGGATCGGCTGGCCGCCCATGATGTAGAGCTCCAGCGCCGGGGTGTTGGCGTCCTGCCGCGCGTCAGCGGTGACCCGCAGCGCGTCGCCCGCGCCGTGCACGGCGAGCTGGCCGATGTGGATCGGCCGCCGGTCGGTGCCGACGGTGCCCCGGCCGGCCAGCACGTACACCAGCGCGTTGAAGTCCGGCCGCCAGGGCAGGTTCAGCTCGGCGCCCGGCTGGAGCGTCACGTGCGCGATGGTGATCGGCGTGTGGGTCGAGCCCGGGCCCCGGTGGCCGGCGACCTCACCGGCGATGACCCGGATCAGCGCGCCGCCGTCGGGCGTGGTCAGCAGCGCCGACTCGCGGCCGCGGATGTCCTGGTAGCGGGGCGGGTTCATCTTCGCCACGCGGGGCAGGTTGACCCAGAGCTGGAGGCCGTGGAAGAGGCCGCCGCTCATCACCAGGTGCTCCGGCGGCGCCTCGATGTGCAGCAGGCCACGACCGGCGGTCATCCACTGGGTGTCGCCGTCGGTGATGGTGCCGCCGCCGCCCTGCGAGTCCTGGTGGTCCATGATCCCGTCGATCATGTAGGTCACCGTCTCGAACCCCCGGTGGGGGTGCCACGGGGTGCCCTTCGGCTCGCCCGGGGCGTAGTCGACCTCGCCCATCTGGTCGAGGTGGATGAACGGGTCCAGCTCGGTCATCGGCACCCCGGCGAAGGCCCGGCGGACCGGGAAGCCCTCGCCCTCGTAGCCGCTCGGCGCGGTGGTCACCCGGCGGACCGGGCGGTAGGTGGTGGACTCGGCCAGCTCCGGCAGGCGGGGCAGGACGAGGACGTCGTCGACGGTGATGGCGGGCATCTCGGGCTCCTTACTTGTCGGCCGGGGTGGACGACACGTCGCGGTCGGCGCGCAGGCGCCGGCCGAGCCGTTCGAAGACCCGGGCGAGGCAGGCGACCTCGGCGTCGTCGAGGTCGTCCATCAGGTGGGTACGCACGGAGCGCAGGTGGTGCGGCGCGGCCTCGCGCAGGGCGAGCAGGCCGGCCGCGGTGAGCACCGCCTCGCTGCCGCGCCGGTCGTCCGGGCACGACTCCCGGGCCACCAGGCCGCGCTTCCGCATCGAGGAGATCTGGTACGTCAGCCGGCTCGGCGAGAACACCAGCCGGCCGGCCAGCTCACCCATCCGCAGCCGCTGCCCGGGCGCCTCGGAGAGCAGCACCAGCACGTGGTAGTCGGCGAAGGTCAGCTCGCTGTCGGCGCGCAGGTCGTCCTCGAGCTGGGTGAACAGCCGCTGGCTCGCCTCGATGTACGCGCGCCAGCAGGCCATCCGCTCGGCGTCCAGGCTCTCCGTCATGGCCACGACAGTAGCACTATTTAAAATTTAAACAAGTCCTTCGCCCCGCCTGTGAGCCGCGCGACAGTGGTGCTTGACGGCGGGGCCATTGAAATCTGAACCGAGCGCCCGGGCTAGGGTCGGAGGGTGGACGATCTCGACGTGCAGGACTGGCGGGAGCGGGTGGCCCGGCTCTACCTCTCCGACCTCGACCTGGCCGGTTTCCGGGCCGCCCGGGACGAGCTGTTCCGCAGCCACCCCAGCAGCCCGCTTCCGGCCGCCGACCGGCCCGGCTTCACCGGGCTGCGCTGGTTCCCGCCCGACCCGGCCGCCGTGGTCGAGGCGCCGCTGCGCCCGGCCTCCGGCACCGAGACCATCGACACCGGCGGCCCCGACGGAGTGGTGCGGTACCGGCGGGTCGCGGTCGCCGAGACGCCCTGGGGACCGCTCACCCTGTGGTGGATCGAGGCGTACGGGGGCGGGCTGTTCCTCCCGCTGCGCGACGCCACCTGCGGCGCCGAGGCGTACGGGGGCGGGCGCTACCTGACCGACACGGTGAAGGGCACCTTCGGGCGCGGCCTCACCGTGCTGCCCGGCAACCGCGTCCGGCTCGACGCCAACTACCTCTACAACCCGAGCTGCGCCTACGACGACCGGTGGGCCTGCCCCCTCGCCCCGCCCGAGAACCGCGTCGACGTCCCGATCCGCGCCGGCGAGCGGGCCTACCACTGACGCGGTGACGCCCCGGCGCGACGGAACGCGCCGGGGCGTCGGGATCGACCGGTCAGCGGGCGGTCGCGCCGGTCGGCGTCAGGTGCATCCGGCCGAGCAACTGCCGGGCCTGCTCGGCCAGGTCCGCGTCCACCGTGACCGCGTACTGGCTGGCCCGCAGCGAACTGGCCGAGGTGAAGTCCCGTTGGCCCCCGGTCATGGCGTGGGCGACCGCGCCGAACACGGCGCCCCAGATCGCCCCGATCACCAGGCCCACCAGGATCACCGCGAGCCAGTTCCCCGCCGTGAAGATGCCGAAGAGCAACCCGATGAACAGGCCGAACCAGGCGCCCGTGCCCGCGCCCACCAGGGCGGCCCGGCCCGTCGTGAGCCGGCCCATCACGGTCTCGACCAGGGTGAGGTTGGTCCCCACTATCGCGGTCCGTTCCACCGGGAACCGGTTGTCGGCAAGATAGTCCACCACCCGCTGCGCGGACGGATAGTCCGGGTACGACCCGATCGTGACGGTCGGTGGGCCGGCCTGCGGCCCGTGCCCGTCCCCGCTCGGTGGCAACGGACGACCGCTGGGACCGGACGGGAGGTTGTCGCTGCCCGGCATGCCGGGCCGCCAGGCCGCGGTCGGACTCGAGGGTCTGGTCATGAGCATCCTCCTTCGTCAACCCGCCGCGTTCCCGCCGCCGTCGGTGGGTAACGCGCCGGCCCGGACGGATGGCGGCACGCATGGCGGCTGCCGGGCCGGGTAGCCAACCGCGTGAGGACCGGACGGATCAGCGAGCACGGTTTCCTCGCCGACGGGCACAGCGCGGCCCTGGTGGACCGGGCCGGCTCGGTGAACTGGTGGTGTCCGCCCCGCTTCGACGCGCCGTCGGTCTTCGGGCGCCTGCTCGACGACGACGCGGGCCACTGGAGCATCCGGCCCGCGGGCGAGTTCACCAGCACCCGGTCCTACCTGGAGGACGCGCTCGTGCTGCGTACCGTCTTCCGCACCGCGACCGGGACGGCGGCCGTCACCGACGCCCTGTCGCTGGAGCCCGGCGCGCGCGGTCACCACGTCGGGCTGCGGTCGCCCGGGGTGCTCGCCCGCGTGGTCGAGGGGCTCACCGGCGAGGTGCCGATGCGGGTCGACTACGCGCCCCGCTTCGAGTACGGCCGGGTCCGCGCCTACCTCACCGACACCGACGGCGTGGTCGGGGCGACGGCCGGCGCGTGTCGGCTCGAGCTGCGCGCCAACGTGCCGCTGACCTGCGGCGAGGGCGGCGCGTCCGGGCTGTTCACCGCCCGCGCCGGCAGCACCCACCACTTCACCCTCGGGTACGCCCCGACCTACCGGGGCGGCATGCCGGCGTTGCCCGACGCCGATCAGGTGCTCGCCGACACCGTCGCCGGCTGGCGGTCCTGGGCCGACCTGCACGAATACCACGGGCTCTACCGGGACCTGGTCCGCCGGAGCGCGATGGTGGTGCAGGGGATGACCTACGGGCCCAGCGGGGCGGTGGTGGCGGCGGCCACCACCTCGCTGCCCGAGAAGCTGGGCGGGGACCGCAACTACGACTACCGCTTCGTCTGGCTGCGCGACTTCAGCCTCACCCTCCAGGCCCTCTGGCTGGCCGCCTGCCCCGACGAGGCCGACCGGCAGTTCAGCTGGGTGGCCCGGGCGATGGGCCGGATCGGCGACGAGGCGGTGCCGATCATGTACGGGGTCGAGGGCGAGCGGGACCTCACCGAGCACCGCCTCGACCACCTCGCCGGGTACGCCGGCAGCCGGCCGGTCCTCATCGGCAACGACGCCTGGCGGCAGCGGCAGGCCGACGTGCTGGGCGAGGTCCTCGACGCCGCCTGGCTGATGCGCCACTACCTCGACCCCATGTCGGCCGACGTGCGGCACCTCCTGCACGCCCTCGCCGACCAGGCGGCGCGGGAGTGGCGCCGGCCCGACGCCGGGATGTGGGAGACGCGTGACACCGAGCGGCACTACCTGTCGTCCAAGGTGCAGTGCTGGACGGCGCTGGACCGGGCCGTCCGGTTCGGGCCCCGGATCGGCGGACCCGCCGACGTGGCGCGCTGGGCGGCCGCCCGCGACGAGGTGCGCGCGGAGGTGCTCCGCCTCGGCTGGAACGAGCGGGTCGGGGCGTACACCGGCGTGTTCGGCTCCGACGAGCTGGACGCCTCGGTGCTGATCATGCCGCTGGTGGGCTTCCTGCCCGCCGACGACCCCCGGATGCGCGCCACGATCGACCTGCTCGCGCGTCGGCTGTCCCACGACGGCCTGCTGCGCCGGTGGGACGGCGACCCGGCGGGCTTCGTGCTCTGCTCGTTCTGGCTGGCCGGCTGCCTGGCCGAGGCCGGCGAGCTGGACCGGGCCCGGCGGCTGTTCGCGCAACTCGCGGCCCGGGCCAACGATCTCGGCCTGTACGCCGAGCAGATCGACCCGGCGACCGGCGAGCAGCTCGGCAACTTCCCGCAGGCCTTCTCGCACATCGGCCTGATCAACGCGGCGGGCCGGATCACCGCGGTCGCTGAGCGGCGCGGGGTCTGAGCCGGCGCGACAGCGGGCCACGGTGGCGGGCAGGATCGGGGGATGGAACTGGTCATCATGGCCGACACGCACGTGCCGAAGCGGGCGCGGGACCTGCCGGCGCCGCTCTGGGCGGCGGTCGAGGCCGCCGACGTGGTGGTGCACGCCGGCGACTGGGTGGACGTGTCCCTGCTGGACGACCTGACGGCGCGGTCCCGCCGGCTGGTCGGGGTGTACGGCAACAACGACGGGCCGTCGCTGCGCGCCCGCCTGCCGGAGGTGGCCCGGGTCGAGCTGGACGGGCTGCGGGTCGCCGTGGTGCACGAGACCGGGCCGAAGACCCGCCGGGAGGAGCGGTGCGCCGCCGCCTTCGGCGACTGCGACCTGCTGGTCTTCGGGCACTCCCACATCCCGTGGGACAGCGTGGCGCCGGGCGGCCTGCGGCTGCTCAACCCCGGCTCACCCACCGACCGGCGGGCCCAGCCGCACGCCACCTACCTGACCGCGCGGGTGGCGGCGGGGCGGCTCGACCGGGTCGAGCTGCACCGCCTGCCCCCGCGCTGACTCACCGGCCCCGGCCGGTCTCCGCCTGGAGTTCGTCGATCCGGCGGGACGCCTCGGCCTTCGTCAGCCCGTCCGGCACCTCCTCGCCCGCCTCGCGGGCCAGGGTGTGCAGGTACGACTCCTGCGCGGCGGTCGGCGGCTCGTCGCCGGTGACCCAGTCGTCCGGGTCCTTGACGGCGGCATCCGGGTTGACGGCGTCCCTGCTGCCGTTGCTGCGGTCGACCATGGTGATCACCTCTCCTTCGAACAGGTGTACCACTACCCCCGTCACCCGGCCTTCATGCCGGTCCCCGCCTACGATCATTGACGTGGGTGCGGACCGGGCGGGTGTGGTGGTGGTCGGCGCGGGCATCGCCGGAGTGGCGTGCGCCGCCGAGCTGGCCCGGGCCGGCATCCCGGTGGAGATCCGGGAACGGGCCCGGGTGACCGGCGGGCGCATGGCCAGCAAGCGCTTCGAGGGCCGCCCCGCCGATCTGGGCGCCGCCTGGTTCACCGTCGACGACCCCGACTTCGCGGCCGTGGTCGACCGGTGGCGCGCCGCCGGCCTGGCCCGGGAGTGGACCGACACGCTTGTCTCCTACGGGCCGCGGGGGCGCGAGGAGGTGGCCGGGCCGATGCGGTGGGCCGCCCCGCGCGGGCTCCGCTCGCTGGTGGAGCACCTGGCCGCTGACCTGCCGGTGACGCACAACCGGCTGGTCATGACGGTCGAGCCGGGGCCCCGGGTGGACGGGCGGGCCGCCGAGGCGGTCGTGCTCGCCATGCCGGGCCCGCAGGCCGCCCTGCTGCTCGACCCCGCGCTGGAGGCGGCCACCCGGGCGGTGGCGGCCCAGCGCTGGTCGCCCGCGCTGGCCGCCGTGCTGCGCTTCCCGGCACGCCGCTGGCCGGACTTCCGGGGCGCGTTCGTCAACGGGCACCCGGTGCTCAGCGTGGTCTGCGACGACGGCGACCGGCGCGGCGACCGCGCCCCCGTGCTGGTGGCGCACACCACCCCCGAGTTCGCCACCGGGCACCTGCTCCAGCCCACCGCCGCCGGACCGGCCGTCGAGCAGGCCGTCCGCGACCTGTTCGGCCTGCCCGAGCCGGCCGAGCTGACCCACGTGCACCGCTGGACGTACGCGAAGCCGGCCGCCGGTGGCGGCGCCTACCACCTGGACGACGACGGGATCGGCGTGGCCGGCGACGCGTTCGGGCGGCCCCGGGTGCAGGGCGCCTGGCGCTCCGGCCGCGAACTGGGCCGTGCCCTCGCCGCCCGGCTCCTCGCGGACCGTGGCTGACCCGTGCCACTGCGCGAATGCGGCTCGTCACCCACGGGTATTCTTCGTCGCGGAGGTGTACAGGTGGTGAACGGTGCCGGCGGTCGGCCGGGGAGCGGCGCGACCGAGGGTGACCGGTCGCCGTTCCCGCAGGGTGGGCTGCGCCACGACGCGCTGTTCTACGCCGACGACCGGGACTACCGCGCCGCCGTCGAGGAGTTCGTCGAGGCCGGCCGGGCCGCCGGTGAGCCGGTGCTGGTCGCCGTGCCGACCGACCGGCTGCACCTGGTGCGGCCGCTGCTCGACCCGCTCGACGGCGTCGAACTGGCCGACATGGCGCTGATCGGGCGGAACCCGGCGACCATCGTCGCCGCCACGCTGCGTGCTCTGGTGCACCGCTTTCCCGGCCGCCGGGTCCGCGTGATCGGCGAGTCGCTCTGGCCCGGCCGGCGGCCGGCCGCGTACCGGCACTGCGTCGAGCACGAAGCGATCATCAACCTCGGCCTGGCCGACCAGCCGCTCACCGCGCGGTGCCTGTTCGACCGGTCCCGGCTGCCGGCCGGCACGGTGGGCGACGTCGCCCAAACCCATCCCTGGCTGGTCAGCGGGGGAGTGGCCCGGCCCAGCGTCGACTACCGGCCGCCCCTGGCGGTGCTGCGCCGGCTGGTCCGCCCGCTGCCCCCGCCGCCCGGGGGCGCGCTCACCGAGCCGGTCCGGCCGGAGGGCCTCGCGGCGCTGCGCGCGGCGGTCGCCTCCGTCGCCGAGGCCGCCGGCCTCGCCGAGGAACGGGTCGACGACCTGCGGATCGCCGTCACCGAGCTGGCCTCCAACGCGCTCAGCCACGGCACCGGACCGGCCGTCGCGCGGTGCTGGGTGGCCGCGGGCGAGCTGGTCTGCGAGGTGAGCGGCCCCGGTGAGCTGGCCGACCCGCTGGCCGGCCGGATCCCGCCGCCGGTGGGCAGCGTGCGCGGCCGCGGGTTGCTGCTGGTGCACCGGCTCTGCGACCTCGTGGACGTGCACGTCGCCGCCGGGGTGACCACCGTGCGGCTGCGCCTGGAGCTGCCGGTCGCCCGGGTGCCGGCGCCGCGGTCAGCCCCGGACGCCGTCCAGGGCGGGTTCGTCCGCCCGGCCACGCTCTGAGGCGTCCCGGGTCCGCTCGCCCGCCCGGTCCAGCAGCTGCATGACCGGCGTGGCCGCGATCCCGTGCACCACCACCGAGACCACCACGACCAGGCCGACCGTGGCCCAGACCAGATCCGCCTGGGGGAACTCCGTCTTGCTGGTGGCGTACGCCAGGTAGTAGAAGGAGCCGACGCCGCGGATGCCGAACAGCGAGATCACCCAGTGCTCGGCCGGGCGGCCCGGCGCGCCGCGCAGCGACAGCCAGCCGGCCAGCGGCCGGATCACGAAGACCAGGGCGAGCCCGACGAGGGCCGCCGGCCAGGTCAGCGGGGCGAGCAGGCCGCCGATCACCGCGCCGCCGAAGAGCAGCAGCAACAGCACGGTGAGCAGCCGCTCCACCTGCTCGGCGAAGTCGTGCAGCACGGAGTGGAACTCGTGGGTGCGCTCGGCGGCCCGGATCGCCCGGGCGGCCACGAACACGGCCAGGAAGCCGTAGCCGCCGACCACCTCGACCAGCCCGTACGCCAGGAAGGTCGCGGCGAGGGCCAGGAAGCCCTCGGAGTGCCGGGCCAGCCGCAGCTCGCTCGGGGCCCGGAAGAACAGCTTGCCGAGCAGCCAGCCGACGAGCAGCCCACCGCCCACCCCGACGGCGAGCTTGTAGAGCACGTCGACGGCGAGCCAGTGGGCCAGCCAGTCCGCCGGGGCGAGGCTGGTGGTGGCGATCGCGATGGCCGCGTACACGAAGGGGAAGGCCAGGCCGTCGTTCAGCCCGGCCTCGGAGGTGAGCGCGAAGCGCACCTCGTCCTCCGAGTCCTCCACGTCGGTCGGCTCGCCCACCTGCACGTCGGAGGCGAGCACCGGGTCCGTCGGCGCGAGCGCGGCGCCCAGCAGCAGCGCGGCGGCCGGCACCAGGCCGGCCCACCACCAGCCGAGCAGCGCCACCGCGGCGATGCACAGCGGCATGGCGACGGCCAGCAGCCGCCAGGTCGACGACCAGCGGGCCCAGCTCAACGGCCGGTCGATCTTGAGGCCGGCGCCCATCAGCGCGACGATCACGCCGATCTCGGTGAGATGGGTGGCCAGCTCCGGCCAGCGCAGCGGGTCCGGGGTGGGCAGCCCGGTGGGCAGCAGGAAGACAAGCATGCCGAGGCCGAGGAACGCGATCGGCATCGACAGCGGCCGGCGTTCCAGCAGCCGGGGCAGGATCCCCGCCAGCAGCGCACCGACGCCCACCAGCGCGAACGCGACATCGACCGGTTCCACAGCACCACCCTTCGCGCCGCCCGCGGCTCGGGCAGGTGGTCACCTGTGCCCCGTGGGGAGGCGCGCTATGCCTCGGTGTCCGTCTTCTCCCCGGTGGGACCGGTCACCGTGTCGCCGGCCCGGCGCGGGGCGCGAACCGACCTCGTCGGGTCGGTGAGGGCGGCGATCGCGCTGTCGGCGAGCCCGTCCAGCAGGGTGGCCGGGTCGTCGTAGACCGCCACCGCGCCCGAGCCCGCCAGCTCGCCGCGGCTGGTGCCGCCGCAGGTGAGACCGATGCAGGGAACGTCCAGCTTGCCGGCGGCGGCCACGTCCCAGACCGAGTCGCCGACGAACACCACCCGCTCCGCGGCCAGCCCCGACTGGGCCAGCGCCGCCTCCAGGATGTCCGGCGCCGGCTTGCTCTCCGCCGCGTCCGCCGAGGAGGTCACCGTGTCGATCACGTCGTCCGCGTCGAGGGCGGCCCGCAGGGCGGCCACCTCGTGCTCGGCCGCCGAGGTGGCCAGCACCACTCGGAGCCCCCGGGCGGCGCAGGCGCGCAGCAGGTCCACGGCCCGGGGCAGCGGCGCCAGCCGCTCCCAGTACTCGGCGTACAGCGCGTCGTGCGTGTCGCGCAGCTTGCCGTCCGCGTCCCGGTCCCGCTCCGCGCCGAGGAGGTGGTCGAGGAGCTTGTCCGAACCCATTCCGATCGCCCGGTGGATCCGTGCCATCGGCACCCGGTGATCGCCCTGGCGGAGCGCCTCCCACCAGCTCACCGTGTGCAGGTACGTGGTGTCGACCAGGGTGCCGTCCACGTCGAAGAGGACGCCGCAGCGGTTGTCGTCAGGCATGGCTCCCCTTCTACCCGCCCGGGTCCGCGCCGACGCGCGACTCACCCGGTGGGGATGAGGATTTCGAACCAGACCGTCGACCCCCGCACGGTGGGGTCGGTGCCCCAGGCGTCGCTCAACTCCTCGATGAGCCCCAGCCCGCGCCCTCGGCTGCTCAGCGTGTCGGTCTGCGTCCGGGTCACCTGCCCGCGGGTCCCGGAGTCGGCGACCGACACCAGCAGCCGCTCCGCGCTCAGGTCGATCTCCACCCGGGCGGCGGTGCCCGCGTGCAGCAGGGCGTTCGTGGTCAGCTCGCTGGTGCAGAGCACCGCCGCCCCGACCACCGCCTCAGGCACCTGCCAGTCGGTGAGCTGGGCGGTCAGCCAGTGCCGGACCCGGCTCGGCGCGGTCGGCTCGGCCGGCACCTCCATGCTGGCCGACCGGCTCGGCTTGACCGCGTGCTCGACGGCCAGCACGGCCACGTCGTCCTCGGTGGCGCCCGGCACGGCGGCGCTCGCCACCGCGCAGAGCGCCCGCGGGTCGCCGCTGCTTGCCGCGGCCACCGCCGCCCCCAGGCCCGCCAGGCCCGCGCCCAGGTCCTGCCAGCGCCGCTCCACCACCCCGTCGCTGAACAGCAGCAGGGTGTCGCCGGGGCGGAACGGCACGGTGACCGTGCGCGGGTGGCAGCCCAGGCCCAGCGGCGGTCCGGGCGGCACCTCGACGTACTCGGCCACCGGCTCGCCCTCCGCCGGGCAGCGCCGGATCAGCGGCGCCGGATGGCCGGCGCTGGCCAGGGTGATCCGCTCCCGGTCGGCCTCGATAACCCCGAACACCACGGTCACGAAGAGCTCGTGGGTGCCGCCCTCGGTGCCCAGGCTGGCCACCAGCCGGTCCAGGCCGCCGAGCACCGCGTCCGGGCGGGGATCGGAGAGGGCCAGCGCGCGCAGCGCGGCGCGTACCTGGCCCATCCGGGCGGCGGCCTGCACGTCGTGCCCGGCCACGTCGCCGAGCACCACGCCGAGCGCGCCGGTGGGCAGCACGAACGCGTCGTAGAAGTCGCCGCCGGCGGCGTTGCCGTCGACGCCGGGCTCGTACCGGGCGGCGATCCGCAGGCGCGGCAGGTCGGGCAGCTGCTCCGGCAGCATGCTGCGTTGCAGCAGCTGGGCGGTGCCGTGCTGGGTCTCGAAGCGGCGGGCCCGCTCGGCGGCCTGGCCGACCAGCTCCGCCGAGGCGGCGAGCAGGGCCCGTTCCGCGGGCGACCAGGGGTGCGCGGCCTGGTAGCCGACGGTCAGCGCGCCCCGGATCACCGTCGAGCGCAGCGGCAGCGAGGCGAGCGCCCGGACCTTCTGGTCGTGCCGGTCCGCCGCGGTGTCCCGCAGCGGTTGGCCGTCGGCGACGAAGGACGGCACGCCGCTGCGTGCGGTCACCACGATCGGGATCGTCGAGTCGGAGGGCATCCGCCGCCACAGCGGGGGCAGCCGCTCGTCGGCCTCGTCCAACAACTCGCCCCGGACCCGCCGGACCATCCGCCAGGCGGAGCCCTCGTCGACAACGAACGAGACCCGGTCGCCGTCGAAGGAGTGCAGGCAGTAGCGCAGGGTGACCCGGGCGACGTCGTCCAGGGTGAGCGTGCCGGAGAGCGCGGCCGCGAAGTCGCTGAGGCTCTGCAACTGCTGGGTGACCTGGGTGGTCTGTGCGGCCACGGTGAGCACGCCGATGATCCGGCCGGCGGAGTCGCGGACGGGGGAGTAGCCGCGGGTGAACACCGCCGGCTCGGCGGGACCGGGGCCGTGCCGGTCGACCGGCAGCACCGCCTCCCGCTCCAGGTAGGGCTCGCCCCGCCGGTAGACCCGCGTGACCACGTCGCCGGCGGCGGGGTCGTGCCAGATGTCGGCGAACACCTCGGCCGCCGGCCGGCCTAGCGCCGCCGGGTGCCGTTCGCCGATCAGCTCCGCGTAGCCGTCGTTGTAGAGCAGGACCAGGTCCTCGCCGTAGAGCAGGGCCATCGGCACCGGCGAGGCCAGCACGAGGTCGACAACGGCGCGGACCGCCGGGTCCCAACCCTCGGGCGCGCCGAGCGGCGTGTCGGCCCACGGGTGGGCCAGGACGGCGGCGGCCGCGGACCCGGTGGCGTCCGGTCCGGCGGGCGCTCCCGGGGTGGGGGCTGATGGCGAGGGGACCCGCCCGACGGTGCCTGGCATGACCGCAGCCTAACCGGAGCCTGGCGGTCAGGTTTCGATCACGCGCCCGCGTCGGCCGGCAACCCGGGTCGGCGCGGGTGTTAGGGCAGGTCAGGGCCGGTTCCGCCGGGCATGTCGGGAAATTGCCCCCGGTCGGCCCGGCGTGCTGCCGAAACCACCGGGTATGCGGGCGGCGCAGTTCACGCGACAGGAGGGACAACATGCCGAAAACCCTCGCGGTCGGGCAGGCCGACATCGGTGACGCCCTGACCGATTTCTGGAGGTCGGTGCTGCTCTTCATCCCGAGGGCCATCGCGTTCATCGCGATCCTCGTGGTGGGTTGGCTCATCGCCCGAGCCGTCCTCAAAATCGTGGACGCGGCACTGGAACGGGTGGGGTTCGACCGCGCCGTCGAACGTGGCGGCATCAAACGCGCGCTCGAACGCACGAGATACGACGCCAGCGACATCCTGGCCAAGTTGGCCTACTACGCGGTCCTGCTGTTCACCCTGCAGTTCGCCTTCGGGGTGTGGGGACCCAACGCGATCAGTGACCTGATCCGTGGCGTGGTCTCGTGGCTGCCGCGGGCCTTCGTGGCGATCGTCATCGTGGTCATCGCCGCGGCCATCGCCAACGCGGTGCGGGACCTGGTCTCGGGCGCGCTCGGCGGGCTCTCGTACGGACGGGTGCTCGCGGACCTGACGGCGGTCTTCATCCTGGCGCTCGGCGTGATCGCCGCGCTGAACCAGGTGGGCATCGCCACCACGGTCACCACGCCGGTGCTCATCGCGTTCCTCGGAACGATCGCGGGCATCCTGGTGGTCGGCGTCGGCGGTGGTCTCATCAAGCCGATGCAGAACCGCTGGGAGGGGTGGCTCAACCGGGCCGCCGAGGAGTCCCGGGCGTTCCAGCAGCAGCGCCAGGCGCAGGGCGCCGGTCGCAGCGACTACGAGCGGCAGATGGCCGACCGGGGCGGCCAGCCCAGCCCGGCCATGCCGCAGTCGTCGATGTCCGGCGCGCAGGGCACGTACCGGTCCGGCAACGTGGGCGACGAGACCCAGCAGTTCCGCCGGCCGAACGGCTGAGAGAACGGGGCGACGAGGGTGTCCGCGGGGCGATCGCGGGCACCCTCCGCCGTGTCTCAGGCCAGGTCGCGGGGGTCCAGCGCGCGGGTCAGCAGGCAGACGGCGAGCAGGCGGGTGAGCACCCAGTCCGGCTCCGACCAGTCGATCGGCTCGGCCGGCGGCACCCAGCCGTGCTCCCGCGCCGCGTCGCGCATGCCCTCGGCGTACCCGGCGAGCGCCGCCACGGTCAGCCCGCGGCGGTCGCCGTGCAGGCTGTCGCGGACGGCGGCGGCGTGCTGGTCGACCGCGGCGAGCAGGCCGGGGTTGGCAGCGGCCGCCGCGAGGCCGGCGGTGCCGACGACGGCGGTGAGCGTGGTGAGGCTGGACCTCGCGGCCACCGCCGCGGAACGGGTCGCCACCCGGTTGTTCGGCACACGCATGGTGACCGAGGCTAGCCGCGCCGGGAGCGGGGCGACCTCGGCCGACCGGCCGATGCCCGGGTCGTCCGGCTGATGCCGGGCCCCCGGCCGCGGGGATTGAGCCGCGCGTCCGGGGGCAGAAGGAAACCGCGCAGACCGCGCAGCCGACCCCGCGGAGGAACGGAATGGGACAGCAGGCGGACGGACCGGACCAGGCGCACCGCCGGCCGGCCGGCGTGAGTGACGCCACGGTCGAGGCCCTGGGCAAGCTCAGCGAGGCGCTGGAGTGCGTCGAGCGGGCCCGCGGCCACCTCTACTCGCTGCACCAGCTGATCGGGCACGCCGACCTGATGCTGGACGACGCGGTGTCGCTGTTCCGCTCCGCCGGGCATCCACGGCTCGCCGAGCGGATCGAGGGGGATCTGCTCGGCCGCAACGTCATCGCGGGCCGCTGGACCTTCCAGATCGTCGAGGATTTCGACGACGGGTACTACGCGCTCTTCCGGGAGCTGGACCGGCAGGCCCGCGACGAGCTGGTGGACGGCCGTCGGCACCTCTACGAGGCCGAGATGAAGGAACGCCGCCGCAGCCCGGGGCGGCCGGGTCACGAGGCGCGCCCGGCCGAGGGCTGATCAGTCCGAGGAGTGGGCCTGCGCCGTGCGGCGGACGCCGTCGTCGGCGATGATCACGGTCGCCACCATGAGCGCCACCACGAGGCTGAACAGCCAGGAGCTGTCGTCGACCAGCTTGGCGGCGACGGGCGCCTGGATCGCGGCGAGCAGGAAGCCGAGCCACGCCAGGCGGCGCTGACGCTGGGAGAGGAAACCGGAGCCCTGTTGCATCCCGAAAGTCTTGCGCGGGACAGGGGCATCGCCGTCAGCCGTTCGGCCGATTCTGGATGGGCTGTCCGTTATCTCGACCGTCCGTATTGCACTTTTTATCCTTTCGGTTGAGGGCCCGGTCACCCACCGCCCGGGCCGGCCCGACGGGCCGGGCAGGATGGGTCCCCGTGTCCCGCCCTCCCGCTCCACCGCGCCCCGCGCTGCTGCTCCTGGCCTACCTCGCCTTCGTCAGCCTCGGCCTGCCCGACGGCCTCATCGGGGTCGGCTGGCCCTCCATCCGGCGGGACCTGGGAGTGCCCACCGAGGCCGTCGGCGTGGTCCTCACGGCCGGCACGGTGGCCTACCTGACCTCCAGCGTGCTCGCCGGGTTCACGCTCGCCCGGCTCGGCGTCGGCTGGCTGCTCGCCGGCAGCACCGTGCTGGCCGGCGTCGCCCTGACCGGCTACGCGTCCACCCCCGCGCTCGCCGTCATGGTGGGCTTCGCGCTGGTGCTCGGGCTCGGCTCCGGGGCGATCGACGCCGGGCTGAACGCGTACGCCGCCGCCGCCTTCGGCGCCCGGCACATGAACTGGATGCACGCGTTCTTCGGGCTCGGCGTGGCGATCGGTCCACTGATCATGACCGCGGTGCTCGGCGCCGGCCTGAGCTGGCGCTGGGGGTACGCCGTGGTCGCCGCCGCCCAGCTCGCCCTGGCCACCGCGTTCGCGCTCACCGTGCGGCTCTGGCGGGCCGGCCCGCCGGCCGGCGCGCCCCTGCCACCCGATCCGATCGCCCCGCAGGTGGTGCCCGGCGGGCCCGCCGAGGCCGCGCCGGCCGCCCGCCGGAGCTCCGTCGGCGCGACGCTGCGGCTGCCGGCCGTCTGGCTCGGCGGGGCCGCCTTCGCCGTCTACGTGGCCATCGAGGTGTCCACCGGCCTCTGGGCGTTCCTGCTGCTCACCGAGGGTCGGGGGCTTTCCGCCGCGGTCGCCGGGCTCTGCGTCTCCGGCTACTGGGGCAGCCTGTTCGTCGGGAGGGTCGTGCAGGGAGTGGTCGCGGAGCGGCTGGGCACCGCCCGGGTGCTGCGCGGCAGCCTGCTCGGCATGGCCGGGGGAGCGGTGCTCGTGGCGCTGCCCGCGCCGGGCTGGGTGACCGTCGCCGGCCTGCTCGTGGTGGGCTTCGCGGCGGCCCCGGTCTTCCCGCTGCTCACCCTGACCACGGCGGAACGGGTGGGCCGCGACCACGCGGACCGGACCATCGGCCTGCAGATCGGCGCGGCCGGCCTGGGCGCGGCCCTGGTGCCGGCCGCGGTCGGGGTGCTGCTGGCCCGGGTCTCGGTGGCCGCGCTCGGCCCGACGCTTGTGGTGCTCACGGTCGCGCTCGTCGCCCTGCACGCCGCCGGCGACCGCCGCGCCCTCCCGGCGGCCTGACCGACGATCGCACCCCCGGGCCACGCCCGCGCGCCCGGGGGACGGGCTCACATGGTGTCCGGGCCGGTCCGGCCGGTGGTCGACGGCCGGTACGCCCGGTCCGCGTCGGTCATCTCCCGCCGCTCGGCCTCCGGGCCGGCGCCCCGGTCCACCGCCTCCGGCCCGTGCCCGAACGCGGCCTCCTCACCGGCGTCGTTGCCGGTGGCGTCGTCGGCCTGCCCGTCGAGGGTCGACCGGGCGATCGCCCGGTCCAGCTCGTGCAGGGGAGTGCGTTCCTCGTCGCGCCACACGTGGCTGTCGTTGTCGGTCATTCCCCTGCGGTACCCGGGCCGGATGATCGCAAACGGCCCGCCGGACGCGGCGATGGCCGCCGGAGCACCGGCGGCCATCGAGGTTCGCGTAGGGGGACGGGTCAGGGGGTCGGTCGGTCGACCGAGCCGCGCCAGGCGCCGGTCTCCTGACCGCGCCGCTCGATGAACTGCTTGAACCGCGTGAGGTCGCCCTTGGTGCGTCGGTCCACCACGCCCAGCTTGTCGCCGGCCTTCTCGACCACGCCGTGCGGCTCGAACTCCATCTGCAGCGTGACCCGGGTGTTCCCCTCGTCCAGGCGGTGGAAGGTCACCACACCGGCCTGCTGGGTGCCCCCGGTGGAGCGCCACGCCACCCGCTCGTCCGGCAACTGCTCGGTGATCTCGGCGTCGAACTCGCGCTTCACGCCCGCGATCTCCACCGTCCAGTGGGTCATCGTGTCGGAGAGCTGCCGAACCTCCTGCACGCCCTCCATGAAGTGCGGGAACTCCTCGAACTGCGTCCACTGGTCGTAGGCGGTCCGGATCGGGACGGCCACGTCCACGTGTTCCATAACGCCGCTCATCTGAGATTCCTCCTGTTCCGCCGGTTCTCTGTCACAGGCCGGTGATCCGGCCCGGTCACCAGCGCGTCGTCTCGTTCTTGTGGCCCAGTGCCGCCCACACCTCGGAAACCGTCTGGTAGCGGGTGCCCTCGGGCAGTCCTTCCAGGGCGGTGATGATGTCGTCGGGCGCCTGGTTCTCCCGGGCGTTGGCCACCAGCGTGTCGCGGTCGCCGGGCAGGGCGCTCATGGTGATGAACCGGCCGAGCCGACTGCGCGCCTCGACGTCGTCCATGCTCATTCCCTGCGGGTTGCCGCCGCGGCTCGGGCCGGCCGTGAGCGTCTTCGGCTCCGGCTGGTCCTCGCCGGCCGGCTCCGGCTGGCGGGACTCCTGGACGCGGGAGCCCGCGGCTCCCGGCCCCTGGACCAGGCCGCTGACGTCCTGAGCCATGTTGTCGTCAACCCTGGGCGAGTGCTTGCTGCTGACTCGTTCCATGCCGACAGACATGCCCGAGGGGGCCGCCGGTAAACCGACGGCCGCCGGTCGAGCCGGTCATCGGCTCCGGAAACGGGACGAATCCCGGTCAGGAGTCGGCCGGGGCACGGGGCGCCAGGACCGGCTCGTCCGGATGCGCGACGCCGGCCTGGATCATCCGGCCCCGCTGGAGTTCCGCGTTGACCTGCACGCCCAGCATGAGCGCGCAGTTCGACAGGTACAGCCACACCAGGAAGGCGATGACCGCGCCCAGGCTGCCGTACGTCACGTCGTACGAGCCGAAGTTGGCCACGTAGAGGCCGAAGCCGAAGGAGGCGACCACCCAGGCCAGCAGGGCCAGCGCCCCGCCCGGCGTGAGCCAGCGGAACCAGGGCTGCCGGACGTTCGGGGCGATCCAGAACAGCAGCGACAGCAGGGTCATCGCCACCAGCGCGAGCAACGGCCACTTCGCCACCGTCCACACGGTGCGGGTCAGCCCGCCGGCGTGCAGCCGGTCGCCCACGAAGTCGGTGACCGGGCCGCTGACGATCAGCCCCACCGCCACCACGGCGAGCAGCACCAACGACACCCCGGCGAGCCCGATCTGCACCGGCCGCAGCCGGTAGAACGGCCGGCCCTCCTCGACGCCGTAGATCGCGTTGGAGGCCCGGGTGAACGCGCCGATGAACCCGGACGCCGACCAGAGCGCGCCGAGCAGACCGAAGCTCAGCAGCACCTTCGCCGAGCCCTGCTGCTCCACCACGTTGCGCACCACGGTGACGAAGGCGTCGTTGCCGACCACCGAACCGGCGCCGATCTCCCGGGCCAGGTCGATCACGGTGTCCACGGTGCGCGGCCCGTCGGAGACCAGCCCGACCAGGGCGACCACCACGATCGTCGAGGGGAAGAGCGCCAGCACCCCGTAGTAGGTGAGCGCGGCGGCCCAGTCCGCGCAGTTGTCCTTCACGAAGTTGCGCCCGGCGCGGACCAGCACCCCGCGCCAGGTGGCCCAGCTCAACTGGCGTACCCGGCGGGGGATCCGAGCCCGCTGCCGGCCGCCGGCCTCCGCATCCGTCGTCGCCGCCATGACCGCCTCCTCCGCGCGCGCCGGGCGCACCTCCGGCACGTGGCCCGGCGGTACCCCACGACGGAAATCGACAAACCGGCCGCCGGTTTGCGCGGTGGCCCACCGGGAACGGATATCGGATCGACGCAGACGGAGGAGGACGAGATGCCCGGGCGCGAGGTACTGCCCAGCACGCTGCGACGCTCCCCGGCGAAGGCGCAGCGCACCTGGGAGAAGACGCACGACTCGGCGGTCGAGACGTACGGCGAGGGGGAGCGGGCGCACCGCACCGCCTTCGCCGCGGTGAAGCACGAGTTCGAGAAGGTCGGCGACCACTGGGAGCCGAAGGGGCGCAAGGGCCCGAGCGACCGGCAGGCGGCCGGCGGTGGCCCCGCCCGGCGGGCTCCCACGGCCGCCGGGGTGGACGCCAACGCGAAGAAGGAACACCTCATGGAGGTGGCCAAGAAGCTCGACGTGCCGGGCCGGTCCCGGATGACCAAGCCGGAACTGGTCAAGGCGATCGAGAAGGCGAACGACAAGGCCACCCGCGAGGCGCGCGGCGGCCGCTGACTTGCCCGCGACGACACGGGAGCCCGGAACCGCGCAGGTCCCGGGCTCCCGTCGTCGCGTTCACCAGTGGCCGCCGCCCGGGGCCTCGATGTGCACCGCCTTCACCGTGCTGAACTCGTCCAGCAGCTCCGGGCCGTACCCGAAGCCCTGGCCGCTGCCGCGGCGCGGCTGCGCGGCGCCACCCGGCGCACCCCCGAACACCGCGTTGACCTTGACCGTGCCCACCGGCAGTTCCCGCCAGGCCCGGTGCGCGTGGCTCATCGAGCCGGTCAGGACCGTGGCGGCCAGCCCGTACGGGGAGTCCGCCGCGCAGCGCAGACCCTCGCTGAACGAGTCGACCACGACCACCGGGGCGACCGGGCCGAAGGTCTCCTCGCGGACCAGCACCATCTCGTGCCGGCAGTCGCTGACCACCGTCGCCGGGTAGAACGCGCCCGGCCCGTCCGGCACGGAGCCGCCGGTGCGTACCCGCGCCCCCTCGGCCACCGCCGCGGTGACCTGGCCGTGCACGTGGTCCCGGTGCCGCCGGTCGACAAGCGGCCCGAGCTGGGTCCCCGGGTCCCGGCCGGGGCCCACGGAAAGGGCCTCGGCCCGCTCCACCAGCGCGTCGACGAAGTCCTCGGCCACGTCGCGGTGCACGTAGATCCGCTCCACCGCGACGCAGATCTGCCCGGCATTGGCGAAGCAGCCCAGCGCCGCCTGCTCGGCCGCCCAGACCGGATCCACGCCGGCGTCCACCACGAGGGGGTCACTGCCGCCGTTCTCCAGCAGCACCTTCGCGCCGGTGCGGGCGCCGGCGGCGGCGATGGCGCGGCCGGTGGCGGTCGAGCCGACGTGGGCCACCACGTCCACGTCCTGGCCGGCCAGCGCCGCGCCCACCTCGGCGCCACCGGTGAGCAGCGACAGCACGCCGGCCGGCAGCGCCTGGTCCAGGGCCCGGGCCAGCAGCCAGCCGGTCGCCGGGGTGCGCTCGCTCGGCTTGTACAGCACCACGTTGCCGGTGACCAGGGCCGCGCCGAGCAGGCCGCAGGACACCGCCACCGGGTCGTTCCAGGGGGTGATCGCGGCGACCACGCCGCGTGGCTCGGGGGCCATGAAGTCCAGCGCCGAGGGAGCGCCGTGCAGGGTACGCCCGCCCCGCACCGGGCCGAGTTCGGCGTACTGTCGCAGGGTGCCGATGCCCGCCGCCACGCCACCGCGCGCGTCGTCCAGGGGTTTGCCCATCTCCGCCGTGGTGGCCTGCGCCAGCTCGTCGGCGGCGGCCTCGACCGCGTCGGCCGCGCGGTGCAGCGCCGCCGCCCGTTCCGCCGGGGCCGTCGCCGCCCACTCCGCCGCCGCGCCGCGGGCCGCCTCGACCGCCTTGGCCACCTCGTCCGCCGTCGCCACCGGCACGGTGGTCACCGGGGAGCCGTCGGCTGGATCGTGTACGACCAGCTCGCCCCCCTCACCACCGGCACCCCAGACTCCACCTATGAGCTGCGCAACCGTGTACATGCGGCAGTGGATGCCCCGACCCCGGCGAGGCAAACGCGTTTCGCCCGGTAACCGGCCGGGTAGGCGGATCGGATGATTTCGACCGCGGACGCCGTCGTCATCGGCGCCGGGCACAACGGGCTGGTGGCCGCGAACCTGCTGGCCGACGCGGGCTGGGACGTGCTGGTGCTGGAGGCCACCCAGGTCCCCGGAGGGGCGGTGCGCTCCGCCGAGGTGACCGCCCCCGGCTACCTCAGCGACCTCTACAGCTCCTTCTACCCGCTCGGGTACGCCTCGCCGGTGCTGCGCGGCCTGGGCCTGGAGCGGCACGGGCTGTCCTGGACCCACTCACCGGACGTGCTGGCCCACCTGCTCCCGGACGGCCGCGCGGCAGTGGTCAACCGGGACCTCGACGTCACCGCGGCCTCACTGGAGGCGTTCGCACCCGGCGACGGCGACCGCTGGCGGCACGCGTACGCGGACTGGCTCCAGGTGGCCGAGCCGATGCTCGGCACCATCACCAGCCCGTTCCCGCCGGTACGCGGCGGGCTGACCCTGCTGCGCCGGCTGAAGGTCTCCGGCGCGCTGCGGCTGGCCCGCCGGCTCGTGGTGCCGGTACGCAAGCTCGGCGACGAACTCTTCGCCGGCGAGGGCGGTCCGGCGCTGCTGGCCGGGTGCGCCCTGCACACCGACCTGTCGCCCGAGGAGGCCGGCTCCGGGGTGTACGGCTGGCTGCTGGCCATGCTCGGCCAGCAGGTCGGCTGGCCGGTTCCGGTCGGCGGCGCGCAGAAGATCACCGACGCGCTGGTGGCCCGGCTGGTCGAGCGGGGCGGCCGGATCGAGTACGGCGCCCGCGTCGACCGGGTGCTCACCGCCCGGGGCCGCGCCATGGGCGTACGCACCGCGGGCGGCGCCGACTGGCGGGCCCGCCGGGCGGTGCTCGCCGACGTCCCCGCCCCGGCGCTCTACCTCGACCTGGTCGGCGCGGCGGCGCTGCCACCCCGGCTGGTCGAGGATCTCGCGCACTTCAGGTGGGACGGCTCGACGCTCAAGGTGGACTGGGCGCTGTCGGCGCCGGTGCCGTGGAAGAACCGGGCGGTGGCCGGCGCCGGCACCGTCCACCTCGGCGCCGACCTGGACGGGCTCACCGCGTACGCGGGGGCGCTGGCCCGCGGCGAGCTGCCCCGGGACCCCTTCCTGCTGGTGGGGCAGATGTCGGTGGCTGACCCGAGCCACTCACCGCCCGGCACCGAGTCGCTCTGGTCCTACACCCACCTGCCGTTCCGGCGGGACTGGCGGGCCGAGGAGGTCGCCGGGCACGTGGAGCGGATGGAGGAGGTGCTGGAGGACGCCGCCCCGGGCTTCCGGTCGCTGATCGTCGGGCGGCACGTGGCCGGCCCGGCCGACCTGGAGGACGCCGAGCCGAGCCTGGTCGGTGGCGCGCTGGGCGGGGGGACCGCGGCCGCGTACCAGCAGCTCTTCCTGCGGCCGATCCCCGGCCTGGGTCGTGCGGACACCCCGGTGGACCGGCTCTTCCTGGCCAGCGCCTCGGCGCACCCCGGCGGCGGCGTCCACGGCGCGCCCGGCGCGAACGCGGCCCGGGCCGCCCTGGCCCGCGACCGCCTGCTCACCGGCGACCTCTACGCGGGCGTCATCGGCGCCGCGCACCGCACCGTCTACCGCTGACCGTCCGGCGCGTGCGGGGGCTGCGCCTTCGCCTCCGGCCCTACCGCTGACGCCCGATGGTTCGGGCGCAGCGGTCACGCACCGTGTCCGGCTCGCGCGGGCGCGGCGGCCGGGCCGCTTCGCGCCGCCCAGGTCAGGTGCGTGTTGCGGTGATGGCTGCAGAGCAAAGCGGCTGCGGGGTGGTGGCCGCCCGACGGAAAGGCCTCACGCTGCGTCGTCATGACGCGGCGTGAGGCCGGTGTCCGTGCGGTGGGCGCCGGCGGGTCAGCTGTCGAGGTTGCGGTGCCGGGTGCGCAGCTTGAACGGCATGAGCGCGCTCTCGATCTTGGTGGCCGTCGTCATCTTCGAGATGCCCTCGCGGCGCTCCTCGAAGCGGATCGGCACCTCCAGGATCGTGTGGCCCCGCTTGGTGGCCAGGTAGTGCATCTCCACCTGGAAGCTGTAGCCGTTGGACTGCACCCGCTGGAGGCCGATGTCGCGCAGGGCGTCGGCCTGCCAGATCTTGAACCCGGCGGTCAGGTCGCGGATCCGCACCCGCAGCAGGGTGTGCACGTAGAGGTTGGCCCAGCCGCTGAGCGCGCGACGGTAGAGCGGCCAGTTCTCGTCCAGCTCGCCGCCGGGCACGTAGCGCGAGCCGATGACCACGCCGGCCTGGGTGGAGAGCAGCGCGCCCAGCATGCCGGGCAGCGCCTCCGGCGGGTGCGACAGGTCGGCGTCCATCTGCGCGACGTAGTCGGCGCCGTCGTCCAGCGCCCGCCCGATGCCGTCCACGTACGCCCGGCCGAGGCCCTCCTTGCCCGGGCGGTGCACCACCAGCACCCGCTCCGGGTGCTCGATGGCCAGCTTGTCGGCGACCTCGCCCGTGCCGTCGGGGGAGTTGTCGTCCGCGACGAGCACCTTCAACCCGGGCAGCGGCAGCGCGAGGAGGCGCTCGACCAGCGTCGGGAGGTTGCCCGCCTCGTTGTAGGTCGGAACGACGACGGTCAGGCGTGCGTCGCGCCACGGGGAGGGCAACTGCACGGGTTCGATCATCACGGACATCCTCGGTCGGCCGACAGGTTCACCTGAGAGGGTAGCCAGTCCTCTCCGTGCGGTCCGCACAGACGCCCGCCGGAGGATTCCGGCCCGTACGCCGCCGCGGGCGGTCAGCGTAGCCTGCGGGCCAGCCCGCCGGCGGCCAGCAGCAGCCCGCCGAGCGTCACCGCGGACACGGCCGGCTTGTGCGAGCTCACCCAGAGTGCCGCCGAGTGCCGGCGGGCCCGGTCGGTGAACACCCCCTCGGCGCCCCGGTCCCGCTCGTCGTCGCCCGGCCGGTCCAGGTTGTCGCGCCAGGTCGCCGGGTCGATCGGCGTGTCGGTCTGCTGGCTGTCGTAACCGTCCCGCGCCAGCTTCCGGTCGAGCAGGCCGGGGAACAGGACGTTGCCCAGCCGGGCCCGCCAGGTCGGGCCGCCCACGTTCAGCTCGCGCGGTCCGCGGTCGGCGGCCCAGACGACCGCCCGCGCGGCCACCTCCGGCGCGAAGATCGGCGGCACCGGCTGCGGGTGCCGGGGCAGCCGGGTGCGGACCCAGGAGAACTGCGGGGTGTTGACGGCCGGAAGCTGCACCATCGACAGCTTCACCCCCGGGCAGTCGTGCAGCAGCTCGGCCCGGAGCGAGTCGTTGAAGCCCTGCACGGCGTGCTTGCTCGCGCAGTACGCCGACTGCAACGGGATGCCCCGGTAGGCCAGCGCCGACCCGACCTGCACGATCGCCCCGCGGCCGTGGGCGCGCATGTGGCGCAGGGCGGCCAGCGTGCCGTGCACGGTGCCCAGGTAGTTGACCTCGGTGACCCGGCGGAACTCGGCCGCGGTGATCTCCCAGGCCGGGGCGAAGACCGAGACCATGGCGTCGTTGATCCAGACATCCAGCCCGCCGTAGCGGTGCGCCACGTCGTCGGCGGCACGCTGCACCGCGCCGGCGTCGGCCACGTCCACCTGGTAGGTGCGCACCTCGGCGGCGCCGCGGCGGCGGCAGTCCCGCTCGGCGGCGGCCAGCCCGGCGGCGCCCCGGGCCAGCAGGGCCAGCCGCGCGCCGCGCGCCGCGTACGCCCGGGCCACCGCGCGCCCGACGCCCGCGCTCGCCCCGGTGATCACCACCCGCTGGGTCACCGGTCCGCCTTCTGCCGGGTGGCGATGTCGGCGAGCCGGCGCAACGTCTCCTTGTTCCGCTGGTGCAGCACCAGGTCGTTGAGCTTGTTCCGCACCCAGCGCAGCGGACCGGCGGCGAAGTCCTCGCCGATGGTGACCCGGGTCCGGCCGCCGTCGAGGGGCTCCAGGCGGAACACCACGATCGCCTCGCCGGCCGGCCACAGCCCGGCCCGCACCACGAACTTGTGCGGGGCGTCGCACTCCAGCACGGTGGAGGTGTCCTGGAGGGAGAACGGCCACGGGCCGGCCTTGTGGTGCAGCCGGCTGCCCACCCGGGGCCAGGTGTCGTCGACGTCCCGGACGTGCACCGTGCCCACCACCCAGTCGCTGTACGTCCACCCGTCGGCGAGCACGTCGAAGACCTGCTGCGGGGACGCGTCGATCACTTTCTCCACAATCGCCACCGCAATCCCATACCCCCGCCCCGACCACCGCTAACGGCGGCCGGGTTAGCTTCTCTCCGGCGGCGGGTAACGCCGGACCGGGCCGGCGGGAGCGGCGGAGGCGGCTCCGCCGAAGTTGATGTTTACTCCTCGGGGGGTCGGGAACCCGCCGCCCGTGCGACGGGACCACGAGCGGGATCAGTGCAGGTCAGCCCGGGTTGACCCGGGTGCTGACCGGTTCCCGTCCGGCCTGTACGACGCGGTGCTGCTCGACCGGGACGGCACGCTCGTCGAGGACGTGCCCTACAACGGCGACCCGGAGAAGGTCCGGCCGCTGCCCGGCGCCCGGGAGGCGCTGGACCGGCTGCGGGCGGCCGGGCTGCGCCTGGCTGTGGTGAGCAACCAGTCCGGCCTGGCCCGGGGCTGCTTCACGGCCGACGACCTGCGCCGGGTCAACGCGCGGGTGGAGGAGCTGCTCGGGCCCTTCGACAGCTGGCAGATCTGCCCGCACGGCGAGCCGGACCGCTGCGCCTGCCGCAAGCCGGCCCCCGGGCTGGTGCACGCCGCGGCCCGGGCGCTCGGGACCACACCTACCCGCTGCGTGCTGGTCGGTGACATCGGCGCCGACATGGCCGCCGCAGCGGCGGCGGGCGCCGCCGGGATCCTGGTGCCCACCGCGGCCACCCGGGCGGCCGAGGTGGCCGCCGCGCCGAGCGTCGCCGCCGACCTGCCGGACGCGGTCGGCACCATCCTCGGCCGGATGCGGCTCGTGGCCGCGCCCGAGCCGGCGCCCCCGCGGGGCACGGTGCTGGTGGCGCGCAGCGACGCGGCCGGCGACGTCCTGGTCACCGGCCCCGGCATCCGCGCGGTGGCGGCCGGGGCGGAACGGGTGGCGCTGCTCTGCGGGCCACGCGGCCGGGCGGCCGCGGAGCTGCTGCCCGGCGTCGACGAGATCATCGAGTGGCCGCTGCCCTGGATCGACGCCCCCGCCCCGCCGGTCGACCCGGCCGGGATGCGCGCCCTGGTGGACCGGCTCGCCGCCGTCCGCGCGGACGAGGCGGTCCTCTTCACCTCCTTCCACCAGTCGGCCCTGCCGCTCGCCCTGCTGCTCCGGATGGCCGGCGTCCCGCGGATCAGCGCGATCAGCGACGACTACCCCGGGTCCCTGCTGGACGTCCGGCACCGGGTCCCCGTCGGGGTGCCCGAGCCGGAGCGGGCGCTGTCGCTGGCCGCGGCGGCCGGCTTCGCCCTGCCCGCCGGGGACGAGCCGGGGCTGCGGCTGCGCGCCGACCGGCTGCCGCCCGCCCCGCCCGCCGCCGGCGAGCCGGGCTACGTGGTGCTGCACCCGGGCTCCTCGGTGGAGACCCGGGCCTGTCCGTTCGAGCTGGCCACCCGCATCGTCCGGGTGCTCAGCGCGGCCGGCTACCGGGTGGTGGTCACGGGCGGGCCCGACGAGCGGGAGCTGACCGCGCAGGTGGCCGCCGCGGGCGGCCTCGACCTGGGCGGGCGTACCGGCCTCGGCGAGCTGGCGGCGGTGGTCGCCCGGGCCGGCGCCCTCGTGGTCGGCAACACCGGACCGGCGCACCTGGCCGCGGCGCTCGGCGTGCCGGTGGTCAGCCTCTTCGCCCCGACCGTCCCGTTCGGGCAGTGGGGGCCCTACCGGGTGCCCACCGTGCGGCTCGGCGACGCCGGGGCGGCCTGCCGGGACACCCGCGCCGTGCGCTGCCCGGTCCCCGGCCATCCCTGCCTGTCCGCCGTCGAGCCGGGCCGGGTGCTGGAGGCGCTGCGGCTGCTCGGTGTGCCCGCCGACGCGCCGGAGCCGCTGGTCACCGTACCGGGCGGGGTGGTCGGATGAACGTCCTGGTGTGGCACGTGCACGGGTCGTGGACCACGTCGTTCGTGCACGGCAAGCACCGCTACCTGGTGCCGGTGACCCCGGACCGGGGCGCGTACGGGCTGGGTCGGGCGCGGACCTACCCGTGGCCGGACAGCGCCGTCGAGGTGACCCCGGCGGAGCTGCGCCGGGCCGACGTCGACGTGGTGCTGCTCCAGCGACCCGAGGAGTTCGACCTGGCCTGCGAGTGGCTGGGCCGCCGGGTCGGCCGGGACCTGCCGGCGATCTACGTCGAGCACAACACCCCCAAGGGCGACGTGCCGAACAACCGGCACCCCATGGCCGACCGGGACGACCTGCTGCTCACCCACGTCACCCACTTCAACGAGCTGTTCTGGGACAACGGCGGCACCCGCACGGCGGTGGTCGAGCACGGCGTGGTCGCCCCGGCCGTCGAGTGGACCGGCGAGCTGGACCGCCTCGCCGTCGTCATCAACGAGCCGGTCCGCCGCTGGCGGGTCACCGGCACCGACCTGCTGGCCCGCTTCGCCGACCTCGCGCCGCTCGACGTCTACGGCATGAAGGTGGCCGGGCTCGCCGAGCACCTGGGCCTGCCCCCGGACCGGCTCACCAGCCACGACGACGTGCCGCAGCACGCCATGCACGCCGAGCTGGCGAAACGGCGGGCGTACCTGCACCTGTGCCGGTGGACCTCGCTCGGGCTGAGCCTCGTCGAGGCGATGACCATGGGCATGCCGGTGGTCGCGCTGGCCACCACCGAGGCGGTGGAGGCCGTACCGCCGTCCGCCGGCGCCCTCTCCACCCGGGTCGACGTGCTCGTCGAGGCGGCCCGGGGCCTGCTGGACGACCCGGCGGCGGCCCGCCGGGCGGGCGCCGCGGCCCGGACCGCCGCCCGGAACCGCTACGGCCTGGAGCGATTCCTCGCCGACTGGGACCGGCTGCTGGAGGAGGAAGTATGCGCATCGCGATGATCTCGGAGCACGCCAGCCCGCTCGCCGTCCTCGGCGGAGAGGACGCCGGCGGCCAGAACACGCATGTCGCGGAGCTCTCCGCCGCGCTCGCGGCCGCCGGCCACGACGTCCGGGTCCACACCCGGCTGGACGCCGTGGACCTGCCCGTGACGGTCCGCGCCCCGGACGGGTACGACGTGGTGCACGTGCCGGCCGGACCGGCCGAGCCGGTGGCCAAGGACGACCTGCTGCCGTACATGCCGGCGTTCGGCGAGTGGCTGGCCGACCGCTGGCGCACCGGCGACTGGCAGCCCGAGGTGGTGCACGCGCACTTCTGGATGAGCGGGCTGGCCGGGCTCGCCGCCGGGCGGCGCACCGGGGTGCCGGTGGTGCAGACGTACCACGCCCTGGGCACCGTGAAGCGCCGCCACCAGGGCGCGCAGGACACCAGCCCGCCGGGCCGCGTCGCGCACGAGCGCCGGCTGGGCCGCTCCGTCGACCGGGTGGTCGCCCAGTGCCAGGACGAGGTCGCCGAGCTGGTCCGGATGGGGGTGCCCCGGTCCCGGATGACAGTCGTCCCGTCCGGGGTGAACCTGTCCACCTTCGCGCCGCTCGGACCGGTCGCCGAACGGGACGGCGCCCGGCCCCGGATCCTCACCGTCGGCCGGCTGGTCGAGCGCAAGGGCTTCCAGGACGTCATCCGGGCCACCGCGCTGGTGCCGGACGCCGAGTGCGTGGTGGTCGGCGGCCCGCCCGCCGGGCTGCTGGAGACCGACCCGTACGCGCTGCGGCTGCGGGCGCTCGCCGAGTCCTGCGGGATCGCCGACCGGGTGAAGCTGATCGGCGCGGTCCCCCGGGAGGAGATGGGGCGCTGGTACCGGTCGGCGGACGTGCTCGTCGCCGCACCCTGGTACGAGCCGTTCGGGCTGACCCCGCTGGAGGCGATGGCGTGCGGCGTACCGGTGATCGGCACGGCCGTCGGCGGCCTTCGCGACACGGTGGTGCCCGGCCGGACCGGCGACCTGGTGCCGGCCCGCGACCCGGCGGCCCTCGGCGCGGCGATCCGCGGGTTGCTCGGCGACCGGATCCGCCGGTTCGCCTACGCCACCGCGGCCCTGGAGCGGGCCCGCACCCGCTACTCCTGGTCCACCACGGCCGAGCGGCTCGCGGAGCTGTACGCCGAGGTGGCCACCGTCCGTCGGCCCACCCGGGTGGTCGCCTGATGGCGGCGCCCACGCCGGCCGTCGGGGGCACGGTGCTGGAGGACCACCTGACCCGACTGGCCGCCGCGCTGCTGCCGCTGCGCGACGCGGAGCAGCTGCTGGCCCGCTGGGGCGGGGAGCTGGCGCACCGGCTGGCCACCGGCGGGCGGCTGCTGGTGGCCGGCAACGGCGGCAGCGCCGCCGAGGCCCAGCACCTCACCGCCGAACTCGTCGGCAAACTCCGCGACGACCGCGAACCCCTGTCCGCCATCGCCCTGCACGCCGAAACCTCCGCCCTCACCGCCATCGGCAACGACTACGGCTACGACGAGGTCTTCGCCCGCCAGGTCCGCGCCCACGGCCGACCCGACGACATCCTCCTGCTCATGTCCACCAGCGGCACCAGCACCAACCTCCTCACCGCCGCCCAGGCCGGACGCGACACCGGCCTGCGCTGCTGGGCCTTCACCGGCCCCGCCCCCAACCCGCTCGCCGGGTCCTGTGCGGAGACCCTCGCCATCGACTCGCCGGACAGCCAGGTCGTGCAGGAGCTGCACCTGGTCGCCACGCACGTGCTCTGCGAGTACGTCGACCGGGCGCTGCCCGCGGCGCTCGCCGCCCGCGCGGCGGACGCGACGCCGGCCGACACGGTGCGCGCCGGCGTCGAGGTGGTGCTCGGCGACGGCCCGGACGGGAAGGTGCAGGCCCGAGGAGGAGGTCGAGCATGACGGGACCCGTGGTGGTGCTCGGTGACACGCTGCTGGACCGGGACGTCGAGGGGGTGGTGAACCGGCTCTGCCCGGACTCCCCGGTGCCGGTGCTGGAGGAGACCACACACGTCGACCGCCCCGGCGGCGCCGGCCTCGCCGCCGTCTTCGCCGCCGCCGAAGGTGCCGAGGTGGCGCTGGTCACCGCGGTCGCCGACGACGCCGGCGGGGCCCGGCTCGGCACCCTGCTCGCCGCCGCCGGCGTGCAGCTGTACGCGCTGCCGCTCGCCGGGGCCACCCCCGAGAAGATCCGGCTGCGGGCCCGCGGCCGGGTGCTGCTGCGCCACGACCGGGGCGGGCCGGCCGGCGACCCGGGCGAGCCCAGCGAGGCGGTGCTGCGACTGATCGCCACCGCCTCCGCCGTGCTGGTCAGCGACTACGGCCGCGGCGTCGCCCGGCATCCCGCGCTGCGCGCGGCGCTCGCCGCGACCCGGGCGCCGGTGGTCTGGGACCCGCACCCGCGTGGACCGGCCGCGGTGCCCGGGGTGAGTCTGGCGACCCCGAACGAGTCCGAGGCGCGCGAGCTGGCCAAGTCGCCGCCGGGCGCGTCCCGGCTGGTCACCGCGTCCCGGGGCGCCCAGGCGCTGCGCCGGCGCTGGCAGGCCGGCGCGGTGGCGGTGACCCTGGGCGGGGACGGCGCACTGCTCTGCCACGCCGGCTCCACGCCGCTGGTGGTGCCCGCCCCGGCCGCCGAGGGGGACACCTGCGGCGCCGGGGACCGGTTCGCCGCGGCGGCCACCCTGGCCCTGGCCCGGGGCGCCCTCGTCTCCGAGGCGGTCCAGGAGGCGGTCGCCGAGGCGTCCGCGTACGTGGCCGGCGGGGGAGTGGCCGCCGCGCTGCCCGCCCCGGTCCGGACCGCCTCCCCGGCGGTCGTCGTCGGCGGCGGCGACCGGATCGGCGCGGCCGCTTCCGGCGAGGTGGTGGCCCGGGTACGCGCGGCCGGCGGCACGGTCGTGGCCACCGGCGGCTGCTTCGACCTGCTGCACGCCGGGCACGTGGCGACCCTCCAGGCCGCCCGGCAGCTCGGCGACTGCCTGGTGGTCTGCCTCAACTCCGACGCCAGCGTGGCCGGGCTGAAGGGCCCGGAGCGGCCGGTCGTGCCGCAGGGCGACCGCGGCCGGCTGCTCGCCGCGCTGGGCTGCGTCGACGCGGTGCTCATCTTCGACGAGCCCACCCCGCACGCGGCGCTGTCCTGGCTGCGACCGGACATCTGGGTCAAGGGCGGCGACTACGCCAGCGGCGGCGGCGCCGAGACCCTGCCCGAGGCGGAGGTCCTGGCCCGCTGGGGCGGGCACACCGTGGTCGTGCCCTACCTGGACGGCCGCTCCACCACCGACATGATCGCGGCGGCCCGGGCCGGGCGGGGCACGGCGGGCTGGCCCGGCACGGCGGTGCCGACGGCGGAGCCGGCCGTCCGGTCGACGGCGAAGGGAGCACGATGAGCGAGCACAGCGGTCCACCCGGGACCGGCCCCACCGTCCTGGTCACCGGCGGGTCGAGCGGGCTCGGCGCGGCGGTGGTCGCCGCGGTGGCCCGGGCCGGCGGCCGTCCCCTGGTGCTGGACCGGCAGCGCCCCGCCGACGGGGTGCCCTGGATCGAGTGCGACCTGGCCGACACCCGGGCCGCCGAGGCGGCCACCCGCGACCTCGCGGAACGCTCCGGCGGGCTGGACGGCGTGGTCACCGCGGCCGGGATGGACGTGCCGGGGAAGCTGATCGACGTGCCGGCGGAGACCTGGGAACGGATCGTCACCGTCGACCTGCTCGCCACCGCCGCGGTGATCCGGGCCGCGCTGCCCTTCCTGGAGGCGTCCCGGGGCAGCATCGTCACCGTCGCCTCCACGCTCGGGGTGAAGGCGGTCAGCGACGCGACCGCGTACTGCGCGGCGAAGTTCGGGGTGGTGGGCTTCACCCGGGCCCTCGCCGCCGAGTTGGCCGGCGCGGTCGGGGTCACCCTGCTCATCCCCGGCGGCATGCGCACCGCCTTCTTCGACGAGCGGGACGCCCGGTACCGCCCCGGCCCGGACGCCGTGCTCAACGAGCCGGCCGACACCGCCGCCGCGGTCATGTTCGCCCTCTCCCAGCCGGCCGGCTGCGCCGTACGCGAGATGGTGGTCTGCGCCGAGCAGGAGTCCTCGTACCCGTGATCCTGGTGCTGCGGGCGCTCGGGGTCGGCGACCTGGCCACCGCCGTCCCGGCGCTGCGCGGCCTGCGCGCCGGCCTCCCGGGCCGCGAGCTGGTGCTCGCCGCGCCGGCGTGGCTGGCGCCGCTGGCCGAGCTGACCGGGGTGGTCGACCGGGTGCTGCCCACCCCCGGGCTGGCCGACCGGCCGGCGTGGCCCGGCCCGCCGCCGGAGGTGGCGGTGAACCTGCACGGGCGGGGCCCGCTGTCGCACCGGATGCTCGCCGCCGCCCGGCCGGGCCGGCTGCTCGCCCACCGCAACGCCGAGGCCGGGCACCACGCCGGCCCGCCCTGGGACGACGACGAGCACGAGGTGCGCCGCTGGTGCCGGCTGCTGCACTGGTACGGCCTCCCGGCCGACCCCGGCGACCTGGCGCTGCGCCGCCCGCCCCCGGCCGCCGTCCCGGCCGGCGTCACGGTGCTGCACCCCGGCAGCAAGATCCCCGCGAAGCGCTGGCCGGCGGACCGCTTCGCGGCGCTGGCCCGGACCCTCACCGCCCGGGGGCACCGGGTGGTGCTCACCGGCTCGACCGACGAGCGGGACCTGGCCGCCCGGGTGGCCCGGGACGCCGGGCTGCCCCCGGCCGCGGTGCTCGCCGGCCGCACCGGCCTGGCCGAGCTGGCCGCGCTGGTGGCCGACGCCCGGCTGGTGGTCAGCGGGGACACCGGGGTGGCCCACCTGGCCACCGGCTACGGCACCGCCTCGGTGGTGCTCTTCGGGCCGGTGCCGGCGGCGCACTGGGGGCCGCCGCCCGACCGCCCCCGGCACCGGGTGCTCGGGGCCACCGAGCGTGCCGGTACCGACGCGGATTGGCGCGCGTCCGGTGGGGTAGGAACCCACCCGACGTTGACGGCCATCGAGGTCGACGAGGTGGTGGCCGCCGTGGACGAGGCGGAACGGGCGGTGCGGGTGTCCGGTGCGATTGCGGCGTAGTGATCCGGGCCGGCCGGGGTACGGACGCCGGCGGCGCGGCAAGGGCTGGCTCTTCGTGGACCCGAAGGGCGAACCGGTGCGCGACCCCGACGCGCTGGCCCGGCTGCGGGACCTCGTGATCCCGCCGGCCTGGCGGGACGTGTGGATCTCGCCGTACGCGAACGGCCACATCCAGGCCACCGGGATCGACGCGGCGGGGCGCAAGCAGTACCTCTACCACCCGAAGTGGCGGGAGAAGCGGGACGAGGCCAAGTTCGACCACGTGCTGGAGGTGGCCCACCGGCTGCCCGCGCTGCGCGACCGGGTCGCCCACGACCTGGCGCTGCGCGGCCTGCGGCGGGAGCGGATCCTGGCCACCGTCGCGCGGCTGCTCGACATGGGCACGTTCCGGGTCGGCAACGACCAGTACGCCACCGGTGAGGACGCCACCTTCGGCGTCTCGACCCTGCGCCCCGAGCACGCCCGCTCGCGGGGCGGCTGCGTGGTCTTCGAGTTCCCCGCCAAGGGCGGCATCGAGCAGGTCCGCCGGATCGAGGACCCGGAGCTGTGCCGGGTGCTGACCAACCTGCGCCGCCGGCGGCGGTCCGAGGAGCGCCTGTTCGGCTACTGGGACGGCCAGAGCTGGCGGGACGTGCGCAGCGACGAGGTCAACGACTACCTCCGCGACGCCAGCGGCGGCGAAATGACCGCCAAGGACTTCCGCACCTGGCACGCCACCGTGCTGGCCGCCACCGAGCTGGCCACGGTGGGCCCGCAGCGCTCCACGACGGCCCGCAAGCGGGCGGTGGCGGCGGTGATGCGCTCGGTCGCCGAGCTGCTCGGCAACACCCCCACGGTGGCCCGGACGTCCTACGTGGACCCGCGGGTGGTCGACCTCTACCACGACGGGGTGCTGGTCCCGGTGCAGCCGGACATGCCCCGCGAGGACGTGGAGAAGGCCGTCCTGGTGCTGCTGGAGGAGGAGGCGGCCTGACCGGCCCCGCCGTCGGTCCTGGGGGGAAGCACGACGGGGCCGGAGACCGGTGTGGGCCGTCGAGGGCGGGTGGCTGGCGTTACCGGGCGGTCGCCCGCGGCTGAGCTGCTGCCGCGGGCGCCTCGCCACGGCCCCCCGATACCAGTGGGCCGCACCGGTCGCCCGGCCGCCGGCCCGCACTCAGTATGTCGGCTCCGAGTTGATTGCGGATGCCGTGGTGTTGACGATCCGTGCCGGTTGCAGGTGGCGCGCCCGGTACGCCTGGGGGGTCTCCTCGTACGCGGCCCGGAACGCGCGGCTGAAGTGGGCCTTGTCCCGGAAGCCCCAGCGGGCGGCGACGAGCTGGATCGGTCGGTCGGCCAGCGCCGGGTCGGCGAGGTCCCGGCGGCACCGTTCCAGCCGCTCGTCCCTGATGTACGCCGCGACAGTGGTCTCCTCGGCCTCGAAGAGCCGGTGCAGCGACCGGACCGAGACGTGGTGCGCGTCGGCGATCGACTGGGGGCTCAGCGCGGCGTCGCCGAGGTGCTGGCGGACGTGGGAGCGCACCTGGGCCAGCAGGGCCCGCCGCCGCACCTCGGTGGGCACCGCGTCCTCGGAGACCAGGTGCCGGCCCAGCAGGGTGGAGATCAGGTCGAGCCCGACGCCGCCCAGCCGCTCGGCGTCCGCCGCGTGGTACTGCTCGGGATGGCCGGTGAGCTGGATGAGGTAGTTGGACAGCAGCGCCCCGATCCCCTCGGTGCCGGACATCCGGCCGGCGAACAGGGGAGCGAGCCGGCGCGGGGGCAGGGGCAGCGCCTCGTACGGGATGAAGGCCACGATCGACCGGACGGAGGGGTTGTCGTCGTCGCCGTGGTGGCTGAGCTCCTGCGGGCGGGCGCAGTCGTAGAAGGTGAAGTCGCCGGGGCGGCAGACGCCGCGCTGCCCGTCCTGGTCCGCGATGCCGGTGCCGGCGAGGGTCAGCGCGAGCACGTAGTAGTCGGCGTCGGAGCGCTGGATCAGCTTCCGGCTCCGCACCCCGTCCAGCGAGGGGTAGCGGTGGCGGACCAGCTGCATGGGGCCCAGGTCGAGGAACTCCGACCGCGCGACGAAGTTGTCGGCGTGCTCGGTGCGTACCCGCATGAGCCCGGGCGTGCCGGCGAGCATGTCCAGCCACAGCCCGAAGCGGTCGGCGGTGGGCACCTGCTCCGTGTCGAAGACCTGCCGCGTCAATTCCCTGTCCATGAACGACTCCCCGTGGTTCGTCACCCTTCATCAAGCACGACGCCCCACGAGGCCGGGAGTTGCACTCGTGGGGCGTGACATATCCGTCATTGACGGACGTGAAATATTCTGTTAACAGTCCGGTCAGTCGTTCAGCACGTGCGCGAGCCGGTCGCGGAAGCGCCGCTCCGAGTCGCTCACCACGTCGCCGCCGAGGCCCAGGATGCCGCCGGTGGAGGCGGCGCCCACGACCTGCTCGGCGATCTCCACCAGCCAGTGCCGGTACGCGCCGGCCTGGCCCTCGTCGATCTTGCCGGACAGCAGTGCCGACGCCTGCCCGGCCCGGCCGAGCACGTCCTCGATCATCGCCTGCGGGTCGTCCGGGGTGAGGACGGGCAGCTCCGCGCCGGTCTCGGGGTCGCCCACCCGGGACACGACCTCGCCGGCCACGGCGGCCACCAGCGGGCTGGCCGACTCGCGGCCCGCGGCGATGGTCTCCAGCCCGGCGGCGTTCTCGGCCATGGTGCGCCGGGTGCCGTCGGACTCGGCCGCGGCCGCCGCGGTGAGGACCGCCTGCGGCAGACCGACCAGCAGCCCCCACTCCTCGTCGGAGAAACCGAACCCGGTGTACGCCGGCTGCTCGATCACGATCAAGCCCCTTTCGCCGTGGTCGTCGTTGTCGACGGGCACCGCTCCCGCGGCGCCCGGGTCAGGCTAGTCCAGCTCCAGCAGGCCCTGTTCGGACACCACGCGGACGGACAGCGTCTTGTAGCCCACCTCGTCGAAGAGGACCGTCATCTTGTCCTCCTCGTAGCTGAGCACCAGGCCGGCGCCCCACTCCGGGTGCCGCACCTGGCTGTGCACCGGGAACGGGCCGACGGCGCCGTCACCGGCGACGCTGGTGCCGGCGTGGCAGTTGTCGCAGTGCCCGCAGACCACGCTCATCTGCTCACCGAAGTAGGCCAGCAGGGCCTGCCCCCGGCAACCGGTGGTCTCCGCGAAGGCGCGCATCATGTCGGTGCGCGACCGCGTCACGGTCTGCTGCCGCTCCGCCTCGGCGAGCGCGGCCCGGCCGGACTCGGCGGCCGCCGGGGCGTACCGGGGGGCGGCGATCCGCTGCCGTGCGCGCGGCTCGGCGGCGCCGACCTGCTCCAGCAGCGAGACGTACTGGCCGAGCTTGCGCGGCCCGAGCCCGGTCAGCTCGCGCAGTTCCTTCTTGGTCCGGGCCTGCTTACGCAGCAGCGCGGCGAGTTCGGCCAGTTCCTTCTCGTCGGGCAGGCCGCCGCTGAAGTAGCGCTGGAGACCGACGTCCTCGGCGCGCCAGAGCAGCAGCACCCGGGCGGGCGCGCCGTCCCGGCCGGCCCGGCCGATCTCCTGGAAGTAGCTGTCCGGCGAGTCGGGCAGTGCCATGTGCACCACCCAGGCGATGTTCGGCTTGTCGATGCCCATGCCGAACGCCGAGGTGGCCACCATGATCGGCACCTGGTCGGCGAGGAATGCCTCGTGCAGGTCGTTGCGGGCGCCCGTCGGCATCCCGCCGTGGTAGTACTCCGCCGGGAAGCCCGCGTCGGTGAGCCGCTGGGCCAGTTCCTCGGCCGCCCGCCGGGTCGGCACGTAGATGATGCCGGGCCGCTCGTCGTCGCGCAGCAGCGCGACCAGTCGCCGCCACCGGTAGTCGTCGGTGGGGCAGTGCGCCACCTCGAGGAAGAGGTTGGGGCGGTCCAGCCCGGACACCACCACCTCGGGTTCGCGCAGTCGCAGCCGGGCGATGATGTCGTCGCGGACCGGCGGGGAGGCGGTGGCGGTCAGCGCCACGACCGGCGGCCGGCCGATGCCCTCGATGAGGTGCCCGAGCGCCAGGTAGTCCGGGCGGAAGTCGTGCCCCCAGGCGGAGATGCAGTGCGCCTCGTCGATCGCGACCAGCGCCGGCTTGAGCCCGCGGACCTCGGCGAGCCGGTCCGGGTTGCTCAGCGCCTCCGGGGTGATGAACAGGAACTCGGCACGCCCCGCCCGGATCTCCTCGATCGCCTCGGCCTGCTGGGCCGCGGTCTCGTCGGAGCTGATCCGTACCGCCCGCAGCTCGGGGCGCTGCCGCTCGTTGAGCGCGGCGATCTGGTCCTGCTGGAGGGCGAGCAGCGGGGAGATGACCACCGTGGGGCCGGGAATCAGGCTGGCCGGGATCTGGTAGATCGCCGACTTGCCGGCGCCGGTGGGGAGCACCACCAGGGCGTCGCGGCGCTTCATGACCGCGCGCATGGCGGCCAGCTGGTTGGGCCGGAGGGCGGTCCAGCCGAAGAGGCTCTTGGCCGCGCGGCGCAGCGTCGTGGAGTGCGTGGTCAGTCTCATCAGTGGCCGCAGGTACCCCTGGCGATCACCCCCGAAACCGGTCGGGGTTGACGGTCACCGTCGGGCCCGCGCATTATGAATGCCTGTTCATGAACATGCGTTCATCAGGAGGCGCCGTGCGGACCATCCCGAACGACCAGCAGGAGCGGGCCTGGAACGGTTACGAGGGCCGGCACTGGGCCGACCACCAGCGGCGGTACGACGCCATCAACAGCGGCTTCAACGAGGCGCTGCTCGCCGCGGTCCGGCCCGGCGACCGGGTGCTCGACGTCGGCTGCGGCACCGGCCAGCTCACCCGGCTGGCCGCCCGCCGCTCCGGCGCCGGCACGGCGCTCGGGGTGGACCTCTCCGCGCCGATGCTGGAGCGGGCCCGGGCCTCGGCCGCCGCCGAGGCGGTCGGCAACGTGGACTTCGTGCGGGCCGACGCCCAGGTTCACCCCTTCCCGCCGGCGGCCTTCGACGTCGCGCTGAGCCGGTTCGGCGTGATGTTCTTCGCCGACCCGGTCACCGCGTTCGCCAACCTCGGCCGGGCGCTGCGCCCCGGCGGGCGGCTCGCCTTCGTCTGCCTCGACGACATCCGCCGGGGAGACCTCGGCGCGGCGCTCGCCCCGCTCGCCGCGCACCTGCCGCCCACCGGCAGCGACGGCACGGCCGTCGGCGAGCCGCTCTCCCTCGCCGACCCCGCGGTGGTGCGGGCCGTGCTCACCGACGCCGGTTTCGTCGACGTGGAGTGCGTGCCCCGGCAGGAGCCGGGCACCTGGGGGCGGGACGCCGCCGACGCCGCCGCGTTCCTGGCCGGCTGGGGGCCGGTCCGGCACCGGCTCGCACCGCTCGACCCGGCGGTCGGCGACCGGGTGCGGGCCGCCCTGGCCGAGGCGGTGCGGCCGTACGAGGGGCCGGACGGCGTCCGGCTGCGCACCGCGGCCTGGCTGGTGACCGCGCGCCGGCCCGGGTGAGCCGGCGGCCGTCGACAGGCGTCCGCCGGACCCGGCTCGCTCGGGGGAGCCGGGCCCGGCGGAGCCTAGGATCCTCGTGATGGCACCCAGAAGAGCAGCCGCGCTGCGGGGCGGCGAGCAGAGCCTGCGCGAGCACCTGATCGCCGCCGCCGGGCGGCTGGTGGCCCGGCGCGGCGTGGCCGGGCTGACCGTCCGCGACATCGCGCGCGAGGCCGGCGTCGCCGACGGGGTGCTCTACAACCACTTCGCCGACAAGGAGGAGCTGCTCGCGGCGGCGCTGCACGCGCACGTGCGGTCGGTCGAGGCGGCGCGGGAGGGTGCGGCCCCGCGCCCGGGCGAGGCGACCGTCGAGGCGAACCTGCGGGCGTACCTGGACCGGGCGCTGGCGCTGCACGCCGCGATCCTGCCGGCGTTCGCCGGGCTGACCACCCAGCCGAAGCTGCTGGCCCGCCTCGGCGAGCTGCCCGCCCCGCTCGGCGGCGGCCACGGGCTGCGCGGGGAGCTGGCCGAATACGTGCGCGCGGAGCAGCGGCTCGGCCGGGTCGCCCCGGCGGTCCGCCCGGACGCGGTGGCCACGCTTGTCGTCGGGGTCTGCCACGACCTGGTCCTCGGCGGGCTGCTCGACCCGGCCGGCCCACCGCCGCAGCCCGCCCCGGACCTGGTGGACGCCCTGGTCGCCACGCTGCTGCACGGCGTCCTGCCGGACCGGGGCGGGGCTCAGCGCAGCCGGGGCAGCACCTCGCGCTCGTAGAGGTCGAACAGGCCCTGCCAGTGCGGGCCGGTGTTGGCCACGTAGATCTCGTCGAAGCCGGCCTTCGCGTACTTGTCGATCATCTCCAGGTGGGCGTCGGCATCGCGGCCGCAGACGAACGACTCCTTCATCATCTCCGGCTGGACCAGCTGCGCGGCCTGCTCGAAGTGGCGCGGCGACGGGAGCACCTGGGACAGCTCGCCCGGCACGCCGGCGTTGGGCCACCGCTCGTACGCGATCCGCACGCCCTCGTCCTCGCTGTCGGCGTACGCGGCCTTGAAGCCGGCCTGGCAGGGCTTGTCGCCGCCGCCGGAGTCGCGGAACCGGCGGACCATGTCGGCGTCGGGCATGGTGCTCACGTAGCCGTCACCGATCCGGGCGGCCAGCTCGATCGACTTCGGACCGAAGCCGGAGACGTAGATCGGCGGGGGAGTGTCGGGGCGGGTGTAGATCCGGGCGTGCTCCACCGTGTAGTGCTTGCCGTGGTGGTTGACGAAGTCGCCGGTCCACAGGGCCCGGATCACCTCGACCGCCTCCTCCAGCATCTCCAGCCGGACGTCGGCCTGCGGCCACGCGTCGCCGAAGATGTGCTCGTTCAGTGCCTCGCCGGTGCCCACCCCGAGCACGAAGCGCCCCTCGTGCAGCACGGCGCTGGTGGCCGCGGCCTGCGCGATCACGGCGGGGTGGATGCGCACGGTCGGGCAGGTGACCGCGGTGGTCACCGGCAGCCGGCAGACCTGGCTGAGCGCCCCGATCGTCGACCAGACGAAGGCGCTCTGGCCCTGCGCGTCGACCCAGGGGTGGTAGTGGTCGGAGATCCACAGTGCCTCGAAGCCGGCCCGCTCGGCGCCGCGCGCCTGCTCCAGCAGCTCCGCCGGGGTGTACTCCTCGCTGGACAGGAAGTAGCCGATCCTCATCGTTCCCCCTCGCCGCGTCCGGGTGCCGGGCGCACCCGGGACACCGACAGCCCTACCCCGGGGAGAGCGGGTCCGAACCGGCCGCTACCGGCGGAACATCGCCCGGATGGCGATCAGCAGGAACAGGCCGCCGACCACCAGGCCGAGCAGGCGTACGCCGGGGATGTCCGCGGCGCTGGTGGCGTCGGCGAGCAGCGCGGCATGCATTGTCGCACTCTCCCACGGCCCGGCCGCCGGTGCCAGCGGCTAACAGTAAGGATTGTTGACTATTTCCGGACGCGGTGTGACCATGTCAGCACCGCCGGGGCGGCGGGCCGTGGGGAAGACGGGGGTACGACAGCGCATGAGCGAGCGGATCGTGGGAGCGACCGGAGACCTGGCGGCCCTGGCCGCCGCCGTCCTGCAACCCGGGTTCGTCGGCACCACACCGCCGCCGTGGGTCTGCCGCTGGCTCGGCGAGGGTCTCGGGTCGGTGGTTCTCTTCGCCCGCAACGTCGTCGACCACGAGCAGGTCGCCGAGCTGACCGCGAACCTGCGCGCCGAGCGGCCCGACGTGATCGTGGCCATCGACGAGGAGGCCGGCGACGTCACCCGGATCGAGTCGGCCCGGGGCAGCTCGCGGCCCGGCAACTTCGCGCTCGGCGCGGTCGACGACCCGGCGCTTACCGAGGAGGTGGCCCGGGACCTGGGCGCCGAGCTGGCCGCGGTGGGCGTGACGCTGAACTACGCCCCGGACGCCGACGTCAACTCGAACCCGGCGAACCCGGTGATCGGGGTCCGCTCGTTCGGGGCCGACCCGGCCCTGGTCGCCCGCCACACCGCCGCCTGGGTCCGCGGCCTCCAGGCCGGCGGCGTCGCCGCCTGCGCCAAGCACTTCCCCGGGCACGGCGACACCCGGGTCGACTCCCACCACGACCTGCCCCGCATCGGGGGCGACCGGGCCCGCCTGGACGCCGTCGAGCTGGCCCCGTTCCGGGCCGCCGTGACGGCCGGGGCGCAGGCGGTGATGACCGGGCACCTGCTGGTGCCGGCGCTGGACCCGGAGCTGCCGGCCACGCTCAGCCCGCGCATCCTGGGCCGCCTGCTCCGCGAGGAGCTGGGCTTCGGCGGCGTGGTGGTGACCGACGCGGTGGAGATGCGCGCCGTCGCCGACCGGTTCGGCTTCGCCGGCGCGGCCGTCCGCGCGCTCGCCGCCGGTGCGGACGCGATCTGCGTGGGCGGGGAGCGGGCCACCGAGGCCGACGCCCGCGAGCTGCGGGACGCCATCGTGGCCGCGGTGGTCGCCGGGGACCTGCCGGAGGAGCGGCTGGCCGAGGCGGCGAAGCGGGTCGGGCAGCTGGCGGCCTGGACGGTCGCCGCCCGGGCCGGCCGGTCCGGCGCCCGGCCCGGCGACGCCGGCTCCGCGATCGGGCTGGCCGCCGCCCGCCGGGCGCTGCGGGTGGTGGCCACCACGGGCGGGCTGCTGCCGCTGGCCGGCCCGGCGCACGTGGTGGAGTTCGCCCCGCCGCGCAACATCGCCATCGGCGAGGAGACCCCGTGGGGGATCGCCGCGCCCCTGGCCGCCCTGACGCCCGGCACCACGACCGCCCGGTACGCCCGGGAGGAGGTCCCCGCCGACCCGTGCGCCGGCACGGCCGGCCGACCGCTGGTGCTGGTGGTGCGGGACCTGCACCGGCACGACTGGATGCGGGACGCGGTCTCCCGCGCCCTGGCCACCCGCCCCGACGCGGTGGTGGTCGAGCTGGGCGTGCCCGAGCTGGTCACCGGCGCCGTGCACGTGGCCACGCACGGGGCGACCCGGGCCGCCGCCGTCGCCGCCGCCGAACTGCTCGCCGGCGCCCGCTGACCCGATCCCCGGACCGGGTCGGGTCGGCCGGCCCGCCCCGGTCAGGGCTCGGGGATCACCAGGTCGGCGTAGTCGGGGTGGCGCTCGATGAACGCGCGCATGAACGGGCACTGCACCGCGATCCGGTCCCCGCGCTCGCGGATCTGGTCGAGCGTGCCCCGGATCAGCGCCGAGCCCACCCCCATGTTCTGGAATCGGTCGTCCACCTCGGTGTGCGTGAAGACCAGCACCTCCCCGCGCGGCACGTACGCGGTGAACCCGGCCAGCGCGTCGTCGACCAGGATCTCGAAGCGGTGCTTCGCGGGGTTCTCCTCGACCAGGAAGCTCACCGGGCCATTCTCTCCCCGGCGGCCGCCAGCCGGTCGAGTTCGGCCAGCAAGCGGTCCACCTCCTCGACGGTGTTGTAGTGGTAGACGCTGGCCCGGACCGCGCCGCCGCTGTCCCGCAGGCCCATCGCGTGGAAGTACTCGTAGGCGTAGTAGTCGCCGGAGGAGAGGCAGACACCGGCCGCGCCCAGCGCCGCGGCGGTCTCCGCCGGGGCCGACCCGGCCACCCGGAACGACACCGTGGGGCAGCGCCGGGCCGGCGACCCGTACACGGTGACGAACGGGCGGGCGGCCAGCCCGGCGAGCAGCCGCTCGAAGACGGCCTCCTCGTGCGCCTGGGCGGCGGCCAGCCCGGCCCGGACCCGGTCCCGCCGGCTGCCGGTCGCGGTCGGGTCGAGGGTGGCCAGGTGGTCCACCGCCGCGGTCACCCCGGCCAGCAGCGGGAAGCTCGGGGTGCCGTACTCGAACCGGTCCGGGACCGCGTCGGAGGACGGGAGCAGCTTCGCCGGGCGCAGCGACGCCCACCGGGCCGGGTCGGCGGCCATCGCGGCGAGGTGCGGCCCGGACCACTTGTACGCGCTCGTCACCAGGAAGTCCGCGCCGAGCGAGGCCAGGTCGGTGGGGCCGTGCGGCACGGCGTGGACCCCGTCCACGCAGACCAGCGCGCCGGCCGCGTGCGCGGTCTTGGCGATCGCCGCCACGTCCGGCGCGGTGCCGACGGCGTTGCTGCCGGCGGTCACCGCGACCAGCCGGGTGCGCTCGGTGACCAGGTCGGCGTACTGGCCGGCGGGCAGCTCACCGGTCGCCGGGTCGAACTCGGCCCACCGCACCGTCGCCCCGACGGCCTCGGCCGCCTGCACCCACGGCCGGACGTTGGCGTCGTGGTCCAGCCGGGAGACCACCACCTCGTCGCCCGGCCCCCAGCCCGCGCCGAGCGTGCGGGCCAGGGTGTACGTCAGCGCCGTGGCGCTCGGCCCGAGCACCACCCCGCCGGCCTCCGCGCCGAGCAGGTCGGCCACCGCGGCGCGAGCCCCCGCGACCAGGTCCAGCGACCGCCGGCCAGGCACGAACGCGGTGCTCCGGTTGCCGGTGGCGGCGGTCATCGCGGCGCTGACGGCCTCGATCACGGGCCGGGCGGTCTGGGTGCCGCCGGCGCCGTCGAAGTGGGCGAAGCCCTCGGTCAGGGCGGGGTAGGCGGCCCGGGTGCGGGCGATGTCGAAGGGCATGCCGGGACCCTAACGCGCACCGGGCCGAGCACCGGCGGGTGGCGGTGTGGCCGTCGTCTCGTACCCTTGGCCGGGTGACGAACCGACGCGTTTCCCCCTCGCCGACCCCCCTCCGCCGGGCCGCGGGCCTGTTCGCCGGCCTCGCCCTCGGCGTCGCGCTGCTGGCCGGATGCAGCTCGGAGAACGCCTCCACCGACTGCGGGCTGGACGCCTGCACGGTCACCTTCGACCGCGGCGTCGAGGCCAGCGCCACCATCCTCGGCGTCGAGGCGAAGCTGGTCGGTGCCGAAGGCGACCAGGTCACCGTCGAGGTGGCCGGCGAGCAGCTCTCGCTCACCGTCGGCCAGCAGGCCGCCCAGGCCGGCGGCTTCTCGGTGACCCTGGACAGCGTCACCGACCAGCAGGTCGTCATCCGGGTGGCACGCGACCCGAACAGCTGATCCGCGCGCCGGGCGGCAGCGGCCGACGTTTGGAAATCTTCGCACCGGGAGATTGAGGCGCCATGTCTCTCACCCGGAACGCCGGAGCCACCGCCGCCCAGGCCGCGAACAGCAGGTGGCTCGAACTGTTGACCCGGGCCGGTTTCATCGGCTACGGGATCGTGCACCTCCTCTTCGCCTGGCTGGCCCTCCAGATCGCCTTCGGCAAGTCGGGGGAGGAGGGCAACCAGAACGGCGCCCTGCGCACCCTCGGCGCCCAGCCGATGGGCAAGTTCCTGCTGGTCGCCATCGCCGTGGGGCTCTTCGCCATGGCCATCTGGCAGGCGTTCGAGGCGGTCATCGGCCACCGCTACCTGCGGGGCAAGGAGAAGCTCTTCGAGCGGATCGCCTCCGTCGTGCGCGTGATCGTCTTTGTCTGGCTGGGCTGGACCGCCATCAAGGTCGTCCAGGACGCCAGCGCCAACGCCGCCAACCAGCAGCAGCAGTTCTCCGAGAAGCTGATGGCCTCCGACGGTGGCCGGTGGCTGGTGGGGCTCGCCGGGCTGGTGCTCGCCGCCGTCGGCATCGGCATGGTGATCTACGGGCTCAAGAAGAAGTTCGAGCGCAACCTCAAGACCGGCGAGATGAGCCCGAAGACGCACACCCTGACCCGCCGCCTCGGCATGGCCGGGTACGCGGCCCGGGGCGCGGTCTTCGCCCTCGCCGGCCTGCTCATCGTCGTGGCCGCCGTGAAGTACGACCCGGAGAAGGCCCGCGGCCTGGACGCCGCGCTGCGGACCCTCCGCGACCAGTCGTACGGGCCGATCCTGCTGGCGCTCATGGCGCTCGGCATCGCGGCCTTCGGCGTCTACTGCTTCCTCCAGTCGCGCTATCGCCGGGTGTGATCCTGGTCGATACGCGATAGTCCGGGCACCATTGGGCCTTTGCCCGATTCCGCCCGGCCGGAGGGAGATGGAGAAACGTGCAGACCTACCTCGTGACCGCCGCCGCCGCGCTCGCCGCGGCGGCGGTCGCGTTGTTGCTGGTCGAGGTGGTGCACCGGGTCACCCGCCGGCTCGGCCGGCGCTCGCTGCTCATGACCGAGCTGACCGACCACTCGCACCGCGCGTTCCAGGTGGCGGCGACCGTGCTCGCCGTGCAGCTCGCGGTCCGGTTCACCACCCTGTACGCGGTGGGCAGCCCCTGGCGGCAGGTGCTCCTGCACGCCCTGGTGCTCGCCCTGATCGCCGCCGCCGCCTGGCTGGTGGCCTCGCTGCTGGTGGTGGCGGAGGACACCGCCCTGGCCCGGTTCCGGGTCGACGTGCCGAACAACCGGCACGCCCGGCGGGTGCGTACCCAGGTGGTGCTGCTGCGCCGGCTGACCATCGCGGTGATCGTGGTGCTCGCCCTCGGCGTGATGCTGATGACCTTCCCCGCCGTCCGCGGCATCGGCGCCGGCGTGCTGACCAGCGCCGGTGTCGTCGGTGTGGTCGCCGCGCTGGCCGCGCAGAGCCTGCTGGGCAACGTGTTCGCCGGCCTCCAGCTCGCGTTCAGCGACGCGGTACGCCTCGACGACGTGGTGGTGGTCGAGGGGGAGTGGGGCCGGATCGAGGAGCTGACGCTCAGCTACGTGGTGGTGCAGATCTGGGACGACCGCCGGCTGATCCTGCCCACCTCCTACTTCACCAGCACCCCCTTCCAGAACTGGACCCGGACCGAGGCGGCCGTGCTCGGCACCGCCGAGTTCGACCTGGACTGGGCCATCCCCGTGCAGGCCATGCGGGAGGAACTGCGCCGGCTGTGCGAGGGCACCGAGCTCTGGGACGGCCGGGTCTGCGTGCTCCAGGTGACCGACGCGACCGGCGGCCTGGTCAAGGTCCGGGCCCTGGTCAGCGCCGCCGACGCCGGTAGCCTGTGGGACCTGCGCTGCCTGGTCCGCGAGCACCTGGTGGCCTGGGTGCGCGACCAGCGCCCCACCGCCCTGCCCCGGCTGCGCGCCGAGGTGGGCGACACCGCCGGTACGCCGCCCTGGCAGGCGGTGCAGCCCCGCCGGCCGGTCCGCCGGCAGCCGGACACCGAGGTCCCCGACGACGCGCGGGTCTTCGGCGGCAGCGACGACGGCGAGGCCCGCAGCGAGGCGTTCGTCGGGCGCGAGGAGCACGCCGAAGCGCGCCGCTGACCCGTACCCCCTTCTCCGGAGCCCCCGGCCGCCCGCGCGGCGCCGGGGGCTCCGTGCGTCGTGACCTCGGCCCCGGTCGGCCCGTTGCACCTGCCGGATGCCGGTGGATTCGCGGCATGTCAGGCCGGCTGCGTTTGATCGGCCCGTTAAGGGGGACCTGCTGCGCACGCCCCGGTTCCGGCCGCCGTCCGGCGGCCGGGCCAGAAGATGGTGCGCGGCCGGGCCGACCGGCCGCTCCGCGCAGGATTGACGGGCGGCGACTCCGGGCATACAGCGCGGTGATGATGAAAGGAGGACAGCATGGCTGACGTCGCGAGTCGCAGCACGTCCCGGACCGGGAACGAGCCGTCCACCGCGGAACTGGTGCAGCGGGCCACCGAACAGGTCACCCGCCTGGTGCGGGACGAGTTGGCGCTGGCCCGGGCGGAACTGACCCAGAAGGGCAAGCACGCGGGGATCGGGATCGGTCTGTTCGGCGGCGGCGGGGTGATGGCGCTCTACGGCGCCGGCGCGCTTGTCGCCACGGTGATCCTGCTGCTGGACCTGGTCATGCCGGCCTGGCTGGCGGCGCTGATCGTGGCGGTGGCGCTGTTCCTGCTCGCCGGGATCCTGGCGCTCGTCGGCAAGAAGCAGGTCAGCCGTGCCGTCCCGCCGGTGCCGGAGGCGACGGTCCGCAGCGTCCGGGCGGACGTCGACACCGTCACCGCCGCGGTGAAGGACGGGAGGCGGGGATGACCGGCAACGGGACCGGGGACGTGGCGGCGCTCCGGGAGGAGATCCGTCGGACCCGGGTGGAGCTGGGTGAGACCATGGAACTGCTCGCCGCGCGGGCCGACGTCAAGACCCTGGTCCGGCACTCCGCCGACCAGGCGAAGGCGCGGCTGCGGCAGCAGGCGGCGCTGACCGTGGCCCGGGTGCGCGGGCAGGCGGCGGAGAAGGCCCGGCTGGTCCGGGCGCAGGCGTACGAGAAGGGTGGGGCGGTCGGGCGCAACCCGGTGCCGTGGGCGGCCGTGGCCGCGGGCGCCGTGGTCACCGCGGTGGCGCTGCTGATCGTCCGAGGGAGGCGCAGGTGAGAAGGGGCATCGGACGGGCGGCCTACAAGCCGGCCGGCGTGCTGATGGGTCTGGCCGCCGGTACGGTCGCCGGGGTCATCTTCCGGCAGGTCTGGAAGATGACGGCGGGCGACGGCGAGGCGCCCAGCGCCACCGACGAGGACCGCGGCTGGGGCGAGATCCTGGCCGCCGCGGCGTTGCAGGGCGCGATCTTCGCGGTCGTCCGGGCCGCCGTGGACCGTGGCGGGGCGGTCGGCGTACGCCGGCTCACCGGCCACTGGCCCGACTGATTCCATACGCACGAAAAGGCCCCTTTCCACCTCGGTGGACAGGGGCCTTTCGCATGGCCCGACCGGCCCGGCCAGTGGCCCCGCCGCAACCGTCAGGTCACATGTCGGAGAATTTCGTCCGGTAGGCTGTGCGAAGTTTTTGCGTACGTGGTTTGCTGTCTCACGCTGTTGAGAGACGCGTGGGTTGAGAGAAGTCTCCTTCGATGGGGGCCGCCTCAGGCGCCGCTGCTCGAAAACGGCCAATCGGCCGCACGGCGTGCTCGGCCGCCAGTTTTAGAAGGAGATACACATGGCGCAGGGAACCGTGAAGTGGTTCAACGCTGACAAGGGCTTCGGCTTCATCACCGTCGACGGCGGGGGTGCTGACGTGTTCGTCCACTTCTCGGCCATCCAGACCAGCGGCTACCGCACGCTGGAGGAGAACCAGCGGGTGGAGTTCGAGATCGCCCAGGGTCAGAAGGGTCCGCAGGCCGAGCAGGTCCGCCCCATCTGAGCTGTCGGAGCACCGGCCGCGCCGGCCGGTGCGTGAGCCCCGCGTCCCTTCCCGGGAGGCGGGGCTTTCCGCATTGTGGACGCTTTCCTGCCTCAGCCGCGCCGGCGCCGGGCCCGCATGCCGAACCACAGCGCGACGAGTCCGATGAGGACGAGCACCGGGCCGACCACCGCCCAGATCCGTTGGTCGGTCAGCACGCTGCCCTCGACGTAGCCCAGCCCCGACACCGTCCACAGGGCACCGAGCACGACGGCGAGCAGCCCCACGGTGAGCCGGAACCAACCCCTCATCGTTCTCCCTCCGACGGCGCGCGTCCGGCTCCAGCATGCCCGCGGGCGCCGGCCCCCGGCGACGCCGCGCCGAGGGGCCGCCGCTCCGGATTCACCACCGGTCGTGCACCTGCGGCCGGATCAGCTCGTCGTACGTGGCCCGGACGGAGGCCACCTCCACCTCGGTGAGCGGCGGCAGGTCGGCCGCGGCGGCGTTGCGCCGGGCCTGCTCGGCGGTGCGGGCGCCCGGGATGACGACTGTGACGCCGGGCTGGTCGAGGATCCAGCGGAGCGCGAACTGGGCCATCGTCCGGCCCTCGCCGACAAGCGGCGCGAGCCGGCGCACGGCGGACAGGCCCTGGTCGTAGTCGACACCGGAGAAGGTCTCGCCGACGTCGAAGGACTCGCCGTGCCGGTTGAAGTTGCGGTGGTCGTCCGGCGCGAACGTGGTGTGCTCGTCGTACCGGCCGGAGAGCAGGCCGCTCGCCAGGGGCACGCGGGCGATGATGCCCACACCGGCCTTGGCGGCCTCGGGCAGCACCCGCTCCAGGGGCTTGTGCCGCACCGCGTTGAGGATGATCTGCACGCTGGCCACGCCGGGGCGGGCGATCGCGGTGAGCGCCTGGTCGCAGGTCTCGACGCTGACCCCGTACCCGGCGACACGCTCCTCGCTGACCAGGGTGTCCAGGGCGTCGAAGACCCGGTCGTCGGCGAAGACCGCGCTGGGCGGGCAGTGCAGCTGCACGAGGTCGAGGGTGTCCACGCCGAGGTTGGCCCGGGACCGGTCGGTCCAGGCCCGGAAGTTGTCCAGGGTGTACGCCTCCGGCGTCTGGGGCACCCGCCGGCCCATCTTGGTGGCCACGGTCAGCCCGTGCCCGGGGCGCTCGCGCAGGAAGCGGCCGATGAGCTGCTCGCTGCGGCCGTCGCCGTACACGTCGGCGGTGTCGAGGAAGGTGACCCCGGAGTCGACCGCGGCACCCAGGATGTCGAGGGCGGCGCTCTCGCTGACGTCGCCCCAGTCCGCGCCGAGCTGCCAGGCGCCGAGTCCGATGATGCCGACGTGCCGGCCGAGCCGGTCGAAGCTGCGCTGTTCCACCCGGTCGAGCCTAGTGAGCCGCTTGCCGCGGCGCCCGTCGGGCCGTACCGTTTAGCAAGACGTACGTACGGTTTGGAGGCTGTCATGTGGGACCCGAGCACCTACCTGCGCTACGGCGACGAGCGCTCCCGGCCCTTCCACGACCTGCTGGCCCGGGTCCCGGCGGAGCGGCCCCGCGCGGTCGTCGACCTGGGCTGCGGCCCGGGCACCCTGACCGCGACCCTGGCCCACCGCTGGCCGGAGAGCCGGATCGCCGGCCTGGACTCCTCCGCCGAGATGATCGCACGCGCCCGCGCCATGGGACGGGTCCGCAGCCTGGCCGCGGCCGGCGTCCTGGCCGAGCCGGTCTCCTTCTCGGTCGGGGACGTGCGGGACTGGCGTCCGGAGCCCGACGTCGACGTGGTGGTCTGCAACGCGGTGCTCCAGTGGGTGCCCGGCCACCAGGAGCTGCTCACCCGCTGGGCCGCCACGCTGCCGGCCGGCGCGTCGCTGGCGTTCCAGGTGCCGGGCAACTTCGCCGCCCCGTCGCACCGGGCGTTGCGGGAGGTCGCCGGGCGGGACCGGTGGCGGGACACCCTCGCCCCGCTGCTGCGCGAGGCGCCCGTCGACGACCCGGTCGACTACGCCGCCCTGCTGGTCGGTGCCGGCTGCGCCGTCGACGCCTGGGAGACTACCTACGTGCACCTGCTCCCGGCCGCCGGCGCCGACCATCCGGTGCTGGCCTGGATGGAGGGGACGGCGCTGCGCCCGGTCCGCGCCGCGCTGGACGCCGCCGGCTGGGCCGACTTCCGCGCCGAGCTGCGGGTACGCCTCGCCGAGGCGTACCCGGTGCGGCAGGGTCAGGTGTACTTCCCGTTCCGCCGGATCTTCGTGGTGGCCCGCACCGGCGCCCGCGCAGAGGAGAACCCGTGACCGACCTGCCCACCTTCATCGCCGGCCTGCCCAAGGTGGAGCTGCACGTACACCACGTCGGCTCCGCCTCGCCCCGGATCGTGGCCGAGCTGGCCGCCCGGCACGAGGGTCGCAGCCCCGTCCCGGCCGACCCGGAGGCGCTCGCCGACTACTTCGCGTTCCGCGACTTCGCCCACTTCATCGAGGTCTACCTCAGCGTGGTGGACCTGATCCGGGACGCCGACGACGTCTGGCTGCTCACCCACGAGGTGGCCCGGGAACTGGCCCGCCAGCAGGTCCGCTACGCCGAGCTGACCGTCACGCCGTACTCCCACGTGCACCGGGGGATCCCGGCGCCGGCGTTCTGCGAGGCGATCGAGGACGCCCGCAAGCGCGCCGAGGCCGACTTCGGCATCGCGCTGCGCTGGTGCTTCGACATCCCCGGCGAGGCCGGCCTGCCGTCCGCCGAGGAGACCCTGCGGATCGCCCTCGACGAGCGGCCGGACGGGCTCATCAGCTTCGGCCTGGGCGGCCCGGAAATCGGGGTGCCCAGGCCGCAGTTCAAGCCGTACTTCGACCAGGCCCGCGCGGCCGGGCTGCGCTCGGTGCCGCACGCCGGCGAGACCACCGGCCCGGAGACGATCTGGGACGCGCTGCGCGACCTGGGCGCCGAGCGGATCGGCCACGGCATCTCCGCCGCCCTCGACCCGACGCTGCTGGCCCACCTGGCCGAGCGACGGATCCCGCTGGAGGTCTGCCCCACCTCCAACGTCCGGACCCGGGCGGTGGCGAGCATCGAGGAGCACCCGCTGCCGCAGCTCGTCGAGGCCGGCGTGCTCGTCAGCATCAACTCCGACGACCCGCCGATGTTCGGCACCACGCTCAACGACGAGTACGCCGTGGCGGCCCGCCTGCTGCACCTCGACCCGGCCGGGGTGGCCGCGCTGGCCCGCGACGCGGTGACCGCCGCGTTCCTGGAGCCGGGGGAGAAGGCCCGGATCAGCGGCGAGATCGACGCGTACGCGGCGGCCGCGACGCGCTGACCGGACGGGACGGCGCCGGCCGGCGGGACGCCCGCAGCGGCCGGCGCCGCCCGGCCAGGGCAAGCCCGAACCCGACCACCGCGGCCACCACCACGGCGGCGGCCGGCAGGCCGCCGGCGGAGCGGCCCGGGCCGTCCGCGTGCACGGGGTCCTGCCAGGCGGCGAGCGTGAGGGCGACACCCAGACCGATCACGGTGGCCCAGCGGAGCAGCCGGCTCAGGGTCGGCGTCATCACGGTCACCTCACGCCCGGGGTGCGGCTCGACGGGGGAGTGGCGCGCGGCGGGAGCGAGGTGTGGGGGGACCGAACTCCCGCCGCGCGCACGGCTCCGCCGACCGGAGTTCTTACGGGGCGTCCCGGCCGACGGAACTGATGGGTTCGGTCCTTATCCTGACAGCCCGGACGCTCGCCCCGGCCATCGTTAATTCACTCCTAAGGAGAACTTGCGGCGGCACACAGCCAGCGGCTCAGCGCGGGCGCGGCCAGCGCCGGCCGGCCCGCGGCTCCCGGGCGTCCCGCGCCATCCGGCCGACCAGGCCGAACCGGTTGACCTGCCGGGGCGTCGCCTCCGGGTCGGCCAGCAGCATCACCACGCTGGCCCCGCCGAGCCGGGCCCGGTCGATGCTCACCGAGCCGTTGGCCTGCATCGCGACCCGCTTGGCGATGTCCAGCCCCAGCCCGGTCGAGCCCTGGTCGCTGGCGCCGCGCCGCAGCGCCCGGTCCGGGTCGGGGATGCCGGGGCCGGCGTCGTCGACCCGGATCGCCACCCAGCCGTCCCGCCGGCTCACCGCCACCTCGAACGCGGTGCCCTGCGGCGTGTAGCGGAAGACGTTGCCGATCACCGCGTCCAGCGCGGCGGCCAGCTCGGCCCGGGGCACCGGCGCCGGGATCCGCAGCTGCGCCCCGACCACCCGGTGCGGCCGGTTCTGGTCGCCCGCGAGGGCCGACCAGAACACCATCCGGTCCCGGACCACCTCGCTGACGTCGCAGGTCGCCGGGCCGGTCTCCTGGCCGACCGCCTTGCGGGTCGTCTTGATCAGCTGGTCGACCTCGCCCTCCAGCGTGACGATGGCCTGCCGGATCCGCCGGATGCCGCGGCGGCGGTCCAGCTCCGCCTCGCTGAACGTGCCGATGCTGGTGTCGTCGGACTCCAGCGCCTCGGCGTCCAGCCGCAGCGCGGTCAGCGGCGTCCGCAGCCGGTGCGACAGGTCGGCAACGAGTTCCCGCTCGTCGGCGCGGAGCGCCACCAGCCGCTCGGCCATCCGGTTGAACGCGTGCCCGGCCTCGGCGAGCTCCCGCGGCCCGGTCGGCTCCACCCGGACGCCCAGCTCGCCGTCGCCGACCGCGAGGGCCGCCTTCACCAGCTCGCCGGTGGCGTCGACGGCGCGCGCGGCAACCCGGTCGACCACCACCACCGCGGCGCCGACAAGCGCCAGCGCCACCGCGAGCAGCAGCAGCCACCGCCCGCCGGCGCCCTCGTCGAGCACCTCCTCGGGGACGAAGACCTCCACCACGGCGACCCGGTCGCCGAGCACCACCGGATCCAGCCGGAGGACGCCGCCGGCCACGTCGGTGACCACCGAGCGCCGCTCGGCGGCGGCGCGGTCCAGCGCCGCCGCGTCGGCACGGCCCGCGGTCTCGTCGACCCCGATCCCGTGTACGACGGGTCGCAGCGCCGGATCGTCGCCGCTGGCCGCCACGGCCCGGCGGACGATCTCCGGGTCGGTGCTGACCGCGAGCGCCCCGGTGACCAGCGCGCTGCGCCGGGCCGCGTCGGCGAGTTTCTCCTCCCGCGCCTGGTCGGACAGGGTGATCCCGAGCGGCACGAGGAAGGCGAGCGCGACGAGGCTGCACATACCGGCCGTGAGCCAGGCCAGCGCCGGCCTCAGTCCGGCGCCACCAGCCGGAAGCCGACCCCCCGCACGGTGCGCAGGTAGCGCGGCTTCGCCGCGGACTCGCCCATTTTGCGGCGCAGCCAGTAGAGGTGAACGTCGATGGTCTGGTCCTCGCCGACCGAGGGCTGCCGCCATACCTCCTCCAAGAGTTCCCGCCGGGACACTACCCGGCCGGGACGTGCGGCGAGATACGCCAGCAGGTCGAATTCCTTGCGGGTGAGAGCCAGGGGTTCCCCGTCCAGCACCGCGCTGCGCTCGCCCACGTCCACCCGCAGGCCGCCCACCGTGTGCACGGCCGGCTGGACGGTGCGGCTGGCCCGGCCGGCCCGGCGCAGCACGGTGGTGATCCGGGCGTCCAGGTGGGCGCCCGTGAACGGCTTGACCATGTAGTCGTCGGCGCCCGCGCGCAGCAGCCGGACCACCGACTGCTCGTCGTCCCGCGCCGTGGCGATGATGATCGGCACGTCGGTGATCCCGCGCAGCATCCGCAGCGCGTCGGAGCCGTCCAGGTCGGGCAGGCCGAGGTCGAGCACCACGAGGTCGGGTGTCTCGGCGGCCACCCGGCGCAGCGCGTCCAGCGCCGTGCCGACGGCGTGCACCGCGTGTCCCCGGTCGGTGAGGGAGCGCAGCATCGCACCGCGTACGACGTGATCGTCTTCGACCAGGAGGACGCTTGCCACGTCAGCACCGTACTCGGCGTGGCAAGTTGATCGCGTTGCGGCACTCCCCGGAAACGGGCAAGCTGGGACGGCGATGACGTTCACTCTGTTCCCCGACACCCGCCTCACGCTCGCCCGCGACGCGCTGGCCGGCCTGTCGGTCGGCGACGCCCTCGGCTCCCAGTTCTTCGTGCCCGGCCGACACCCGGACGACTTCGCCGCCGGGCAGATGCCCGCGCCGCCCTGGCAGTGGACCGACGACACCGAGATGGCCTGCTCGGTGGTCGCCGCGCTGAGCGAGGCCGGCAGGATCGACCGGGACGCCCTGGCTCTCGCCTTCGCGCAGCGGTGCGAGCCGTACCGCGGCTACGGGCCGGGGGCGATCACCATCCTGCGCCTCATCCGGGCCGGCACGCCGTGGCCGGTGGCGGCCGCGTCCGCGTTCGACGGTCAGGGCTCCTGCGGCAACGGGGCGGCCATGCGGGTGGCCCCACTCGGCGCCTGGTACGCCGACTCCACCCGGCGGGCCGCCGACCAGGCCCGCGCCTCCGCCGAGGTGACCCACGCCCACCCGGAGGGCGTCGCCGGGGCGGTCGCCGTGGCGGTGGCCGCCTCGCTGGCCGCCCGGGCCCGGCTGGACGGCGACCGGCCCGAGCCGGCCCGGCTGCTCACCGTGGTGGCCGGCGCGCTGGACCCGGCCGGCGAGGTGCACCGCGGCGTACGCCGGGCCGCCGCGCTGCTCGGCCACCCGGCCGGCGAGGTGGCCGACGCGCTCGGCAACGGGTCCCGGGTGACCGCCCAGGACACCGTCCCGTTCTGCCTCTGGGTCGCCGCCACCCACCTGCACGACTACCCGGCCGCGATCCGCGCCTGCGTCGAGGCGGGCGGGGACGTGGACACCACGGCGGCGATCGCCGGCGGCGTGGTGGCCGCCCACACCGGAGTAGGCACGCCCGGCGGCGTCCCGGACGGCTGGCTGGCCGCCCGCGAGCCCCTCCCGGCCTGGCTCACGGCCCCCGCCTGACCAGACTGCGCCGATCTTGCACTTGCGGCCCCGCCACCGTCCGACTCGGGCGGTTTTCCGGGGCACCAAGTGCAGGATCGCGGTCGGGACTGGCGGGACGGGCGTCAGGGGATGCGACTGGGGTCGGGGAGTCGGGCGGGAGCGTCAGGGGGGTGCGGCGGCGGCTCAGGAGCCAGCCCACGGCCGCGCCGCCGGTCAGCCCGGCGAGGAGGCCGCCGCCCAGGAGCAGGTCGGCGCTCGGGCCGTCGTCGGCGGGTCGCGCCGGGGTGGCCGCCTCGGCCGGCGCCTCGGCGGCCGGGCCCCCGTGGCCGCCGTGGCCGCCCGGCTCGGCGGCCGGGTCGCCGTGGGCGGCGGCGCCCGGCAGCGGCGGCAGCAGCGTGACCGTGGGGGCGGGGTGCGCGCCGCCGGGCGGGTCGGCCCAGCGGACCACCGTGCCGTCGGCGTAGGTCTGGATCACCGTGAAGGTCAGCTTGTCGGTGGCCGGCATCGGGCCCATGCCGAGCGAGAGCCGGGCCGGTCCGGCGGAGCCGCCGGGCATCCGGATCCAGGTCACCGCGTCGGTCACCTGGTTAAGTTCCGAGGCGTGGATGCCGGCGACCGGCCGGTCGAGGGTGCGGGTGGTGATGGTGGGCGCCCAGTCCGGCACGGACAGCGGGTAGACCTCGCCGATCGGGGCGTCCGCGGGCATCCGCAGCTCGATCCGGCTGGTCCGGCTGCCGGACCGCTCCTCCGGCAGCACCACGGCCAGTTCGATGGCGTCGCCCTGGCGCACCTGGGCCGGTGAGGTCGTGACTGTCACCTCGGCGGCGCTCGCGGCGGCGGGCCAGCCCAGCGTGCCGCCGAGCGCGGCGGCCAGCAGCGCCGTCGCCCACCACCGGCCCCGACGGGTCATCGTCATGGTCGTCCCCATCCGTGTCGACGCGGCCGGTCCGGCTCCGGCCCCACCCGGTAGTTCGGGCCCGGGGGCGGAAAGGTTCAACGGGGGACGGAACTGATCGCCGGGGGAGCGCGGCGTCGCTGACGGCGCGGGTCGGGGCGACCGATAGCATCGCAGGGGCCGGTACCCGGCTCATCCGAACCCGTCGACGACAGGAGTCACCGTGTCCGCACCCCGTACCCCGATCGTGGCCGACCCCGTCGTCGTCGCCGCCGGGACGACGGCGGCCGACGCGGTGGCCGCGGCCGGGCTGCCGATGAACGGTCCGAAGGCGATCGTGGTGGTCCGTGACCCGCAGGGCGTGCTGCGTGACCTGGACTGGAAGCCGGCCGAGGAGACCGCTGTCGAGCCGGTAGCCCTGGACAGCCCGGACGGTCTGAACGTGCTGCGCCACTCCACCGCGCACGTGCTGGCCCAGGCCGTGCAGGACGTGTTCCCCGAGGCCAAGCTCGGCATCGGCCCGCCCATCGAGAACGGCTTCTACTACGACTTCCAGGTGGCCAAGCCGTTCCAGCCGGACGACCTGGCGAAGCTCGAGAAGCGGATGCAGGAGATCGTCAAGTCCGGCCAGCGGTTCCGCCGGCGCCGCTTCAGCAGCCTGGACGAGGCGCGCGGCGAGCTGGCCGCCGAGCCGTTCAAGATGGAGCTGATCGAGGTCAAGGGCGAGGGGCTGGACTCCTCCGAGGTGATGGAGGTGGGCGGCGGCGAGCTGACCATCTACGACAACCTCGCCGCCAACGAGGACAAGGTCTGCTGGTCGGACCTGTGCCGCGGACCGCACCTGCCGAACACCCGGCTCATCGGCGCGTTCAAGCTGATGCGCTCGGCCGCCGCCTACTGGCGTGGCTCGGAGAAGAACCCGCAGCTCCAGCGGGTCTACGGCACCGCGTGGCCGACGCGGGACGAGCTGAAGGCGTACCTGAGGTTGCTGGAGGAGGCCGCCCGGCGCGACCACCGCAAGCTCGGCGCGGACCTGGACCTGTTCAGCTTCCCCGACGAGATCGGCTCCGGCCTGGCGGTCTTCCACCCCAAGGGTGGCGTGCTCAAGCGGGTCATGGAGGACTACGTCCGCACCCGCCACATCGAGGAGGGCTTCCAGTACGTCGGGACCCCGCACATCTCGAAGGAAGGGCTCTTCCACACCTCGGGCCACCTGCCCTACTACGCCGACGGCATGTACCCGCCCATGGAGCTCGAGGGCGCGGACTACTACCTCAAGGCCATGAACTGCCCCATGCACAACCTGATCTACCGGTCGCGCGGGCGGTCCTACCGCGAGCTGCCGATGCGGCTGTTCGAGTTCGGGTCGGTCTACCGCTACGAGAAGTCGGGCGTGGTGCACGGGCTGACCCGGGTGCGCGGCCTGACCCAGGACGACTCGCACTCCTACTGCACCCGGGAGCAGGCGCCCGCCGAGATCAAGCACCTGCTCAACTTCGTGCTGAGCCTGCTCAAGGACTTCGGCATCGATGACTTCTACCTGGAGCTGTCGACCCGGGACGAGGCCCGGCTCGACAAGTTCGTCGGGTCCGACGAGGACTGGGCGACGGCCACCGCGGTGCTGGAGCAGTGCGCCCGGGAGACCGGGCTGGACCTGGTGCCGGACCCGGGTGGCGCGGCCTTCTACGGCCCGAAGATCTCCGTGCAGGCCAAGGACGCCATCGGCCGCACCTGGCAGCTGTCGACCATCCAGTACGACTTCAACCAGCCGAAGGGCTTCGGGCTGGAGTACCAGGCGGCCGACGGCACGCGCCAGCAGCCTGTCATGATCCACTGCGCCAAGTTCGGGTCGATCGAGCGGTTCATCGGCGTGCTCACCGAGCACTACGCGGGCGCGTTCCCGGCCTGGCTCGCCCCGGTGCAGGTGGTCGGCATCCCGATCCGCGAGGACCACACCGACTACCTCCAGGACTTCGTCACCACCCTGCGTAAGAAGGGCATCCGGGCCGAGGTCGACGCCGGTGACGACCGGATGCAGAAGAAGATCCGCAACGCCCAGCAGCAGAAGATCCCGTTCATGGTGATCGCCGGTGACGACGACGTGGCCGCCGGCACGGTCTCCTTCCGGTACCGGGACGGGTCGCAGCGCAACGGCGTGCCGATCGAGGAGGCGGTGGCCCACGTGCGGGACGTCGCCGAGTCCCGCACCAACTCGGGCCCGTCGGCGGAGGGCACGCCCAACACCTGAGCGGCCCGTCGCGGGTCCGGCCGGCCGGGCCGGACCCGCGACGGTGACCGTAGGATCGGCGTGTGACTGGGGCGGAACGGCACTTCGACGGCGCCGGCAGCGGCGGCGACAACGGTCTGGCGGACGGGCTGGAGCGGCTCTGGACGCCGCACCGGATGACCTACATCTCGGGCGAGGACCGGCCCGCCGGCGGGTACGAGAAGCCGACCGGCTGCCCCTTCTGCCTCGCCCCCGGCCTGCCCCCGGACGAGAGCCTGGTGGTGGCCCGCGGCGAGCACGTCTTCGCGGTGCTCAACCTCTACCCGTACAACCCGGGTCACCTGCTGGTCTGTCCGTACCGGCACGTGGCCGACTACACCGAGTTGGACGTGCCGGAGACCGCCGAGCTGGCCGCGTTCACCAAGGACGCCATGCGGGTGGTCCGGCACGTCTCCAACGCGCACGGCTTCAACCTGGGCATGAACCAGGGCGGCGTGGCCGGCGCCGGCATCGCGGCACATCTGCACCAGCACGTGGTGCCCCGGTGGGGCGGCGACGCCAACTTCATGCCGGTGATCGGCCGCACCAAGGTCCTGCCGCAACTGCTCGCCGACACCCGGGACCTGTTCGCCAAGGCCTGGCCGGCCTGACGCGGCGGGCGGCGGCCCGGTGCCGGCCTGACGCATGGAGGCCTGAGCTCGCCTGGCGTTCGCGTGCGGTGCGCCTCCGCCGGGCCGATCTCACGGGCGGTGCGGCGCAGGGGGCTGACGTCGCGGTGCCGCGTCGCCGGGAGGTCGGCGGTCCTCGGCGTCCGGCGCCCGGCAGTACGATCTTGGCCATGGCCCTGCTGCACCGCGCCGAACTGCGCCCCTCGAAGCTCGACCTGCTCGCCGCCTGGCTGCCCGGCCGGCCCTGGTTCGCCGGTACGGCGGGCGCGGAGGTCACCCGGGTGGCCGCCTACCGGTTCGACGACCCGGCCGGCGAGGTCGGTATCGAGACCATCCTGGTCCGGGCCGGCGACGGGCCGGTCCTCCAGGTGCCGCTGACCTACCGGGCCGCGCCGCTGCCCGGCGCCGACCGCTGGCTGGTCGGCAGCACCGAGCACTCCGTGCTGGGCCCGCGCTGGGTGTACGACGCCTGCGGCGACCCGGTCTACCCACCGGCCCTCGCGGCGGCCGTTCTCGCCGACGCCGGGCAGGCGGAGGAGTACTTCGAGGTCGACGGCCGGCGCGAGGTGCGGCCGGCCAGCATGACCCTGACCGGCAGCCGGGCCGGCGCCGCGCCGGCGTTCGACCTGGTCGACGAGGTGGTGGACGGCGACCCGACGCTGATCCGTGCCGGTGGCGCCGAGCTGGCCCTGGTCCGCCGGCCGGCGTCGGCCGACGCCCCGACGCCGTCCCGGCTGACCGGCTCCTGGGCGGGGCTGGCCGAGCCGGTGCTGCTGGCCTACGCCCGCTGACCCACCGCCCACCGCCCACCGCCCGCCGGCTGGCGGCTGGCGGCTGGCGGCTGAGCATCCGCCCGCCGGCCCGGCACCCACTGACCGTTGGCCGGTTGCCGCTGACGGTCCGCCGGCCGGCCCGGCACCCGGGGTGAGGAAGCCGCCCACGGGTGTCGTGAAGGTGGCAGGATGCGGCGATGGCAGTCAGCACGCGGCCGTTGGGCCGCAGCGGCATCGCGGTCGGCGCCCTCGGCATGGGCTGCTGGGCGATCGGCGGCCCGTGGGCCGAGGGTGACCGTCCGCTGGGCTGGGGCGCCGTCGACGACGAGGAGTCGGTGCGGGCGGTCCGCCGCGCGCTCGACCTCGGCGTGACGCTCTTCGACACCGCCGACACGTACGGGGCCGGGCACGGCGAGCGGATCCTCGGCCGGGCGCTCGCCGGCCGCCGCGACGAGGCGGTGATCGCCACCAAGTGGGGCTACACCTTCGACGAGCGGGCCCGGCAGGCCACCGGGGAGGACGCCTCGCCGGAGTACCTGCGCCGGGCCGTCGTCGACTCGCTGCGCCGGCTGGACACCGACCGGATCGACCTGTACCAGCTGCACCTCGGCGACCTGCCGGTGCCCCGGGCCGAGGCGCTGATCGGCACCCTGGACGACCTGGTCGCCGACGGCCTGGTCCGGGCGTACGGCTGGAGCACCGACCGGCCCGACCGCGCGGCGGCCTTCGCCCAGGTGGCCCGGGGCGCCGCCGCGGTGCAGCACGGGCTGTCGGTGCTCCGGGACGCCCCGGCCATGCTGGCGGTCTGCGAGAAGCACGACCTGGCGAGCCTGGCCCGGGGGCCGCTCGGGATGGGGCTGCTCACCGGCAAGTACACGCCGGCGTCGACGCTGCCCCGCGACGACGTGCGCGGCACCGCGCCGAACTGGCTGGAGTGGTTCCGCAGCGGCCGGCCGGCCCCGGAGTGGCTGCGCCGCGTCGCCGCCGTCCGTGACGCGCTGACCGCCGACGGCCGGACCCTGGCGCAGGGCGCGCTCGGCTGGATCTGGGCGCGCAGCGGCCGGGCCGTGCCGATCCCCGGCGCCCGGACGGTCGCCCAGGTGGAGGAGAACGCCGCCGCGCTGGCCCGGGGCCCGCTCGCCCCCGACCAGTTCGCCGAGGCGGAGCGCCGGCTCGCCGCCCTGCGCGCGGCCGCCCTGCGCGACGCCGACCGCCCGCACTGGCCGATGCCACCCGTCCCGGCCGCCCGCCCCTGACCCACCCCACGCCGGAGACCGCCCGCCGCGAGCACGGCGCCTTTCAGGCCCACCGGGGCGGGCTCGTGGAGCGACCGCGGTCAGGAGCGGCTGCCGGCCTCCTTGCGGACCTGCTCGGCCAGGTGGGCGGGCATCGGCTCGTAGCGGGCGAACTCGCGGCGGAAGGTGCCGGTGCCGGCGGTCATCGAGCGCAGCTCGACGGCGTAGCGCAGCAGTTCGGTGGCGGGGATCTCGGCGCGGACCAGCGTGCGGCCCTCGGCGTCCGGGTCCGGCTCGGTGCCGAGCACCCGGCCGCGCCGGCCGGACAGGTCGCCCATCACGGCGCCCACCGACGGGTCGGGCACGCGGATGGTCACCTCGTCGACCGGCTCCAGCAGCGTCGGCTGCCCCTTCTCGGCGGCGTCCCGCAGGGCGAGCGCGCCCGCGGTCTGGAACGCCGCGTCGGAGGAGTCGACGCTGTGTGCCTTGCCGTCGAAGAGGGTCACCCGCAGGTCCACCACCGGGTAGCCGCCGACCAGGCCGCGCTCCATCTGCGCCCGGACGCCCTTCTCCACCGAGGGGATGTAGTTGTGCGGCACGGCGCCGCCGACCACCTTGTCCACGAACTCGAAGCCGGCGCCCCGCGGCAGGGGCGTGACCTCGATGTCGCAGACGGCGTACTGACCGTGGCCGCCGGACTGCTTGACGTGCCGGCCGTGCCCCTTCGCGCCGGCCGTGAACGTCTCGCGCAGCGCCACCCGGACCGGCTCGGTCTCCAGCTCCACGCCGCCGGCCCGCAGCCGGTCGAGCACCACGTCGGCGTGCGCCTCGCCCATGCACCAGAGCACCAGCTGGTGCGTCTCGGCGTTGCGGTCCAGCCGCAGCGTCGGGTCGCCGGCGACCAGCCGGGCCAGGTTGCGGGCCAGGGCGTCCTCGTCGGCCCGGCTCTTGGCCACGATGGCCACCGGCAGCAGCGGCTCGGGCATCTCCCACGGCGCGATGAGCAGCGGCTCCTCCTTCGCGGAGATGGTGTCGCCGGTCTCCGCGCTGCCCGACTTGGTGATCGCGCAGATGTCACCGGCCACCGCGGTGGGCACCTCGCGCAGCGTCGCGCCGAGCGGGCTGTAGATGTGGCCGACCCGCTCGTCGGCGTCGTGGTCGGGGTGACCGCGCTCGGCCATGCCGTGCCCGGACACGTGGATCACCTGGTCGGGGCGGAGCGTGCCGGAGAAGACGCGGACCAGGGAGACGCGGCCGACGTGCCGGTCCACGGTCGTCTTGACCACCTCGGCGACCAGCGGGCCGTCGGGGTCGCAGGCCAGCGGCGGCCGGGGGGAGCCGTCCACGCCGGTGACGGCGGGCAGCTCGTGCTCCAGCGGCGACGGGAACGCGGCCACCAGGCCGTCCAGCAGCGCGTCGAGGCCGACGCCGGTCTCCGCGCAGACCGGCACCACCGGGTAGAAGTGGCCGCGGGCGACAGCCGTCTCCAGGTCGGTGATGAGCACCTCGGTGTCGATCTCCTCGCCGCCGAGGTAGCGGTCCATGAGGGTCTCGTCCTCGCTCTCCGCGATGATCCCCTCGATCAGCTCGTTGCGGGACTCCTGGATGGCGGGCAGGTGCTCCGGGTCGGGCTCGCGCACCGCCGCCGGGAGGCCCTGCGAGTAGTCGAAGACCCGCCGGGTGATCAGCCCCATGAGGCCGGCGACCGACTCGCCGTCGTCGCCGAGCATGGGCAGGTAGAGCGGGAGCACGTTGTCGCCGAAGACCCGCTGGCAGAGCGCCACGGCCTCGTCGAAGTCGGCGCGCGGGTGGTCCAGCCGGGTGACCGCCACGGCGCGGGGCATGTCGACCGCGGCGCACTCCTCCCAGAGCGCGGCGGTGGCCGCGTCCATGCCGTCGACGGCGGAGACCACGAACAGCGCGGCGTCGGCGGCCCGCAGGCCGGCGCGCAGCTCGCCGACGAAGTCGCCGTACCCGGGGGTGTCCAGAAGGTTGACCTTGACGTCGCGGTGCAGCAGCGGGGCGCAGGCCAGGCTCACCGAGCGCTGCTGGCGGACGGCGGCGGGGTCGTGGTCGCAGACCGTGGTGCCGTCGGTGACGCTGCCGGCCCGGCCGATCGTGCCGCTGGTCGCGAGCAGCGCCTCGACCAGGGTCGTCTTGCCCGCCCCGGAGTGCCCGACGAGCACCACGTTGCGAACCCTGCCGGGCTCGGTCACCACCGGCGCGCCGCCGGTGACACCCTTCTCCTGATTCTTCTGCGCCATCGCGGCGCACCTCCCTCAACCGGTGGTGGTGGCGACCGCCGCGCGCGACGGGGAAGCGGCCCCGGACGGGCACCGCGGCGATATCTTCCGGTGATCTCCTCAACGACGGGTACGCGGACCGGTGATCCGGTGAACTGGCTCACCTCCCACGCTCGATCTCACACCCGTAACCGGGCCGGCACAAGTGCGCCTGGCGGGTCGGGACGACCGGCTGTGTCCCCGACCGCTGCCGGCCGTTATCGTGGGACCGCCATGGCGAAGATCTTCCAAGTGACGGCCCGCGCGGGCATGACCCGCGTCGTGGAGCCGGTCGCGCGCGGACTGCTCCGCGCGGGTGTGTCCCCCAACGCGGTCACCGTGACCGGCACCGTCGGCGTGCTCGTCGGCGCGCTCGGCTTCGGCGCCCGCGGTCATCTGGTCGCCGGTGCGCTGATCGTCACGGTCTTCGCGCTCACCGATCTGCTCGACGGCACGATGGCCCGGATGAGCGGCGGTTCCACCCGCTTCGGGGCCTTCCTCGACTCGAGCATGGACCGCATCGCCGACAGCGCGGTCTTCGGCGCGGTCGCGTACTGGCTGGCCACCGAGCACGAATACTCCGGCGTGGCCGCGGCGCTGCTCTGCCTGGCCGCCGGCGGGCTGGTCTCCTACGTGAAGGCCCGCGCCGAGGGCCTCGGGATGACCTGCAACGTGGGCATCGCCGAGCGCACCGAGCGGCTGCTGATCGTCGGGGTGGGCGGCCTGCTCACCGGCCTCGGCGTCGACCCGGCCCTGGAGATCGCGCTCTGGCTGCTCGCCGCCGTCTCGATCTTCACGGTCGGCCAGCGGATGGCCCACGTGTACCGGCAGGCGCAGCTGGTCGGCCGGGAGTGAACCTCACCGAGGCGGGCTACGTCGCCGGCTGGCGGCTGGTCCGCGCGCTGCCCCGGCCCGTGGTCGCCGCCGCCTTCCGGGCGGGCGCCGACCGCGCCCACCGCAGGGGCGGCAAGGGTACGGCCCGACTGCGCGCCAACCTGCGCCGGGTGGTCGGGCCGGAGGTGCCCGAGGAGGAGCTGGACCGGCTGGTCCGCGCCGGCCTGCGGTCGTACGCCCGGTACTGGATGGAGGCGTTCCGGCTGCCCAGCCTGAGCCGGCAGCAGATCCTGGCCGGGTTCCACCTCGACGGGCAGGAGAAGCTCGGCGCCGACGTGGCGGCCGGCCGGGGCGCGGTGGTCGCGCTGCCGCACGCCGGCAACTGGGACGCCGCCGGCGCCTGGGTGGCCGCCACCGGCTGGCCGATCACCACGGTCGCCGAGCGGCTCAAGCCCGAGGGCGTCTACGAGCGCTTCCTCGCCTTCCGGCAGGGCCTCGGCATGGAGATCCTGCCCACGACCGGCGGTGACCGCCCGGCGTTCGACGTGCTGGTGGACCGGCTGCGGGCGGGCGCCGTGGTGCCGCTGCTCGCCGACCGGGACCTCTCCGCCCGCGGCGTCGAGGTGGAGTTCTTCGGCGGCCGGACCCGGATGCCGCCCGGCCCGGCCCTGCTGGCGCTGCGCACCGGCGCGCCGCTCTACGTGGCCTCGCTGTGGTACGAGCCGGACCGCGCCCACGCCGCCCTGGAGGGCCCGCTGGAGCTGCCCGACCCGGACAGCGCTCCGTTGGACGCCCGGGTGCGCGCGGTGACCCAGCGGATTGCCGACGGTCTTGCGGCGGGCATCGCCCGGCATCCGGAAGACTGGCACATGTTGCAGCGGATGTGGCTGGACCAGCGCGCGGACGGCTCCACCGCCCCGGCGCCGCCGGCGGCCACCACCGGGACGATCTGAGGGAGCGGGCGCAATGCGGATCGGCATCGTGTGCCCGTACTCCTTCGACGTCCCGGGCGGGGTGCAGAACCACGTCATGGACCTGGCCGAGGCGCTGCTCGGGCTCGGCCACGAGGTGAGCGTGCTGGCCCCGGCCGACGAGGACTCGCCGCTGCCGCCGTACGTGGTGTCGGCCGGGCGTGCCGTGCCGCTGCCGTACAACGGGTCGGTGGCCCGGATCGCGTTCGGCCCGGTCTCCACGGCGCGGGTGCGGCGCTGGATCAACCGGGGCGACTTCGACGTGCTGCACGTGCACGAGCCGCTGACCCCGAGCCTGTCGATGCTCGCGGTGCTCTGCGCCCGGGGGCCGGTGGTGGCCACGTTCCACACCGCGATGACCCGGTCCCGGGTGCTGTCCGCCGCGCAGGGGGTGCTCCAGATCCTCCTCGAACGGATCACCGCCCGGATCGCGGTGAGCGCGCTGGCGCGCAAGGTGCAGGTCGAGCACATGGACGGCGGCGCCGTGGAGATCCCCAACGGGGTGGCGGTGGCGAAGTTCGCCGGCGTCGATCCCCTGCCGGACTGGCCGGGGGAGTGCGCCCCGGGCACCGGCGGGACGCTCGGCTTCCTGGGCCGGTTCACCGAGCCCCGCAAGGGTTTCCCGATCCTGCGGGACGCCTTCGTGGCGCTCGCGCCGCACCGCCCCGGGCTGCGCCTGCTGGTCGCCGGCCCGGGCGACGCCGACGACCTCTACGGGCAGTTCCCGGCCGGCCTGCGGGACCGGGTCACCTTCCTGGGCCTGGTCTCCGAGGCGGACAAAGCTCGCATGCTGCGCAGCCTCCACCTGTACGTCGCGCCGAACACCGGCGGGGAGTCCTTCGGGATGATCCTCACCGAGGCGCTGGCCGCCGGCACCACCGTGGTGGCCAGCGACCTGGACGCGTTCCGCCGGGTGCTGGACGGCGGGCGGGCCGGCCGGCTCTTCCCGACCGGTGACGCGGCGGCGCTGCGTACCGCCCTGGCCGAGCTGCTCGACGACGACGGGCAGCGGGCCGCGCTGACCGCCTGCGGGGACCAGGTGGTGGCGAATTTCGACTGGCCCGTGGTTGCCCGCCGGGTTCTGGAGGTATACGCAGCGGCGATCGAGGCCACCGACGGCCGGGTCATGGACCAGGAATGGGCGGGGCTGGGCTGAACCAGGTGGCCGGTGTGGCCGCTGTGACGAGCGCGTCGACCGGTGCCCGCGCGGGCCGGGCGGGATGAGGAGCAGCACTACGATGCCGGGCATGTGGTGGGTGGTGGGCGCGGTCCTGGTGCTCGGGCTGGTCTCGGCGTACCTGATCTGGACCGCCGGCCGGGTCGAGCGCCTCCAGGCGCGCGCGGAGTCCGCGGCCCGGGCGCTCGACGCGCACCTGCTGCGCCGCGCGGCCGCCGCCGCGGTCCTGGCCGAGCAGCGGTACGGCGTGGAGCTGTACGCGGCCGCCCGCATCGCCCTGGACGCCGTCCCCGAGGAGCGGGAGGCCGCCGAGAACGACCTCACCCGGCAGCTGCGCACGGTGGAGCTGGACCCCGACGACCCGGCCTGCGAGGCGGTGATCGCGGCCAGCCGGCGGCTGGCCCTGGCCCGGCAGGTGCACACCGACCTGGTCCGGGACGCCCGGTCGGCCCGCAGCCGCCCGGTGGTACGCCTGTTCCGGATGGGACGCGGGCGGGAGTGGCCCCGCTACTTCGACATCGACGACCCGACGCTCACCCCGCGGGCGGACGTCACCACCGGCTGAGCGGGCGGTGGCCCGACCCCGGTGACGCCGACCACAGAGCAGGCCACCGGGGGTCTGATTGGCTGTCGGCCGGGCGTTGGACCCGTCGTAGCCTTCTGGCAGCCACCCCCCGAGCACGTCCAAGGAGCGATGACCCGTGCCCGAATCCACCTCCCCGAACACCAACGCCAACCCGGTCGTCGGCACCGCCCGCGTCAAGCGGGGCATGGCCGAGATGCTCAAGGGCGGCGTGATCATGGACGTGGTCACCCCCGAGCAGGCCAAGATCGCCGAGGACGCCGGCGCCGTCGCCGTCATGGCGCTGGAGCGGGTGCCCGCCGACATCCGCGCCCAGGGCGGCGTCTCCCGCATGAGCGACCCGGACATGATCGACGGCATCATCAACGCCGTCTCCATCCCGGTCATGGCCAAGGCCCGGATCGGCCACTTCGTCGAGGCGCAGGTCCTCCAGTCTCTGGGCGTCGACTACGTAGACGAGTCCGAGGTGCTGACCCCGGCCGACTACGAGAACCACATCGACAAGTGGGCGTTCACCGTCCCCTTCGTCTGCGGCGCGACCAACCTGGGCGAGGCGCTGCGCCGGATCACCGAGGGCGCCGCCATGATCCGCTCCAAGGGCGAGGCCGGCACGGGTGACGTCTCCAACGCCACCACCCACATGCGGAAGATCCGCAAGGAGATCCGCCGGCTCCAGTCGCTGCCGACGGACGAGCTGTTCGTCGCCGCCAAGGAGCTGCAGGCGCCGTACGAGCTGGTCAAGGAGGTCGCCGAGACCGGCAAGCTGCCGGTCGTGCTGTTCACCGCGGGCGGCATCGCCACCCCGGCGGACGCGGCCATGATGATGCAGCTCGGCGCCGAGGGCGTCTTCGTCGGCTCCGGCATCTTCAAGTCGGGCAACCCGGCCCAGCGCGCCGCCGCGATCGTGAAGGCCACCACCTTCCACGACGACCCGGACGTGCTGGCCAAGGTCTCCCGCGGCCTGGGCGAGGCGATGGTCGGCATCAACGTCGACGAGATCCCGCAGCCGCACCGGCTGGCCGAGCGCGGCTGGTGACGTGCAAGGAGGGGCCCCTTGTTAACGCCTCCGGTAGAGCAGGGGCCCCCTCCTAACCGGAAAGGACTGACGTGACCGCACCTGTGATCGGTGTGCTCGCTCTTCAGGGGGACGTGCGGGAGCACGTCGCCGCCCTGGCCGGGGCCGGCGCGGACGCCCGTCCGGTGCGCCGGCCGGCCGAGCTGGACGCGGTCGACGGCCTGGTGATCCCGGGCGGCGAGTCGACCACCATCAGCAAGCTCGCCGACATCTTCGAGATGCGCGAGCCGATCGACAAGCGGATCGCCGGCGGCATGCCGGTCTACGGGTCCTGCGCCGGCATGATCATGCTGGCCGCCGAGGTGCTCGACGGCCGCCCCGACCAGCGCGGCTTCGCCGGCATCGAGATGACCGTCCGGCGCAACGCGTTCGGCCGCCAGGTCGACTCGTTCGAGGCGCCGGTGGAGATCGCCGGCGTCGGGGGCGAGCCGTTCCACGCGATCTTCATCCGGGCCCCCTGGGTCGAGCGGGTCGGCGCGGGCGTCGAGGTGCTCGGCCGGGTGACTGAGGGGCCGGCCGCCGGCCGGATCGTCGCGGTCCGGCAGGGCCACCTGGTGGCCACCTCGTTCCACCCGGAACTCACCGGCGACCTGCGGCTGCACCGCTACTTCGTGGACCTGGTCCGCGCCGCCGCCTGACACCTTTCCTCCTGGTCGCGGCCCCGCCGGGTTCTCCTCCGGCGGGGGCCCCGCCCGCTCCGTCGGCCCCGTCGCGGGTGCGGGTGTGACATGCGGGGACGCGACCTCGGTAGGATTGCGGGCGGTTCGGCAGGGCTCACCGCCCGCCGCCGCCCCCCAGCCGACCGCCCGGCGGTCCCGGTTCGGCGCGGGCGCGGACAGTCGACGCAGGCGTGAGTCAACAGACGGAGGTATGAGATGTCCGGCCACTCAAAGTGGGCGACCACCAAGCACAAGAAGGCCGTCATCGACGCCAAGCGCGGCAAGATGTTCGCCAAGCTGATCAAGAACGTCGAGGTGGCGGCCCGGACCGGCGGCGGGGACCCGGCCGGTAACCCGACCCTCTACGACGCCATCCAGAAGGCGAAGAAGAACTCCGTCCCGAACGACAACATCGACCGTGCGGTCAAGCGCGGCTCCGGGCTGGAGGCCGGCGGCGCCGACTACCAGACGATCATGTACGAGGGCTACGGCCCGAACGGCGTCGCGCTGCTCATCGAGTGCCTCACCGACAACCGCAACCGCGCCGCCACCGAGGTGCGCACCGCGCTCACCCGCAACGGCGGCTCGTTCGCCGACGCCGGCTCGGTGTCGTACATGTTCTCCCGCAAGGGCGTGGTGATCGTCCCCAAGGCCGGCACCAGCGAGGACGACGTCATGATGGCCGTGCTCGACGCGGGCGCCGAGGAGGTCAACGACCTCGGCGAGGCGTTCGAGGTGGTCTCCGAGCCGACCGACCTGATCCCGGTCCGCACCGCCCTCCAGGACGCCGGCATCGAGTACGAGTCGGCCGAGTCCTCCCTCATCCCCAGCGTCAACGTGCCGCTGGACGAGGAGGGCGCGCGCAAGATCTTCAAGCTGATCGACGTGCTCGAGGACTGCGACGACGTGCAGAACGTCTACGCCAACTTCGACGTCTCCGACGAGGTCATGGCCGCCGTCGGCTGAGGTCGCCCGAGGCGCCGCCGAGTCGACCCCCGCGTCGGCCCGGCGGCGCTCTGCGTTCCGGCGCCGCGCGGGAACCGTCCGCCGGCGGTCAGTCGCCCGCCGCGCGCTCCGCGATGGCCGGCAGGGCGCGCACGAACGAGGCGAGACTCTTGTACGGTTCGCCGTCCAGGACCCGTGCGGCCAGCCCGAACGGGAAGCCGGTCACGCCGAGCGCTGAGACCGCCGGGGCCCCGGGTGACGTCTCGTGCTCGACCCACTCACCGGCGTACGCGCGGATGACCACCTCGCCCGTGTAGGCGCCGATCAGCCGCCACCACAGGTCGAGGCGTTCCTCGGCGAGCGGCCCGTCGGCGAGCAGGTCGGCGCACACCTCGTCGAGCGTCGACAGGCTCTCGGGCGACCAGTCCAGCCGGCGGCCGAACTGTCGGGACACCAGGTCGACGCACTCGCCGGCGAGAGCGTGCAGGTAGGTCGGGTCCGCGCTCATGGTTGGCGATCCTCGCACAGCTCGTGCCGCCCCTCCGTCCCGCTCCGAGCGGATGGTGACCACCGCCGCGCTCGACGTCGCCGAGGGGGTCCTGACCTCGCTCGGCCCGACCGCGACGCGCGCCGGGCGACCTGGTCGCCCGGCGCTCCTCGTGTCCCGGCCGACCGTCAGCAGGACGGGCGGTGCCGGAATCCGCCCTCCACGTAGGACGCCACCCCGGCCTCGTAGTAGCCGACGCCGCTACGGATCGGGTGGCTGGTGTACAGCTCCGCCCGGGACCCGAACCGGACCAGGTACGCCTCCGCGTCCCCGGCGTCGTTGCGGATCAGCGCCCCGCGCCGCCCGTAGATGCGCTCCAGGTCGGCGAAGGACATGCCGACCGACGCGCCGGCGGGGGAGCGGGGCGGGACGGTCGCCGTGCCGACCGACACCAGCCGACCGTTCCGGAAGGCCAGCATGATCTTCCCGGCCCAGGCGCCGGTGACGCCGGCGTGGACCACCCCGGCGCAGCCGGGCGCGGTCCAGTCGATCAGGCCGGCCGCGGCGAGCCGGTCCAGCCGCGCGCCGATCCGGTACGGGCCGGCGCCGCGGACGCTGAGCACCTCGACCCGCGTGGCGGCCGCCGGGCCGCCGACCGGCGCGCGGTCGGCGACGACCCGGGCCGCCGGGCCGCCCACCGGCGCGTCGTCGGCGACGACCAGGGCCGCCGGGCCGCCCACCGGCGCGCGGTCGGCGACGGCCCCGACCGACCGGCCGCCCACGGGCGCGTGGTCGGTGGACGCCCCGGCCGCCGGGGCGTCGGCGACGGGCGGGGAGGTGACGGTCGCCGGGACGGCGGCGGTGACGGCCAGCAGCCCGGCGAGGATGGTGGGCCAGAGGTGGTTCATTGCGGGTCTCCCTTCGGTGGTTCTCCTGCCCTGTTGGTCTCCCGCCCGGCGGCTCCGGTTCGTCGGGTTCCCGACCGTCCGCGCGGGACGGCCCCGACACCGCCGGGAGTGTCGCCGCCCGGCTGCGGCGTCTACCGTCGAGTCGACGGGTGGCCGGGGTGACGATCCCGGGGGTGATGCGATGACCGCGCCGACGCGGATCGGGGCCTACCGGGTGGAGCGGCTGCTCGGGACGGGGTCGTTCGCCACGGTGTGGCTCGCGTACGACCCGGCGCTCGACGGCCGGGTGGCGATCAAGGTGCTGGCCGAGAACTGGAGCCACGACCTGCGGGTGCGGGAACGCTTCCTGGACGAGGCCCGGCTGCTGCGCCGGCTCGACCATGACCGCCTGGTCCGGGTGCACACCGTGGGCGAGCTGCCCGACGGCCGCCCGTACGCCGTGCTGGCCTGGGCGGACGGCGGCAGCCTCCGGGACCGGCTGGCAAGGGGTGCGCTGCCGGCGGCCGAGGCCGTGACGCTGCTCGACGAGATCGCGGCGGGCGTCGCGGTGCTGCACCGGCACGGGGTCGTGCACCGTGACCTGGCACCCGGAAACATCCTCTTCCGCTCCTGGCCCGGCGCCGAGCGGGTGCTCATCGCCGACCTGGGGCTGGCCAAGGCGCTCGCCGCGGCCTCCGGGCTGACCGCCCGGGCCGGCACCCCCGGCTACATGGCGCCGGAGCAGGACGACCCCCTCGCCGTCGTGGACACCCGCGCGGACGTGTTCGGGCTGGGCCGCCTCGGCCTCCGGCTGCTCGGTGACGCCGAGGTGTCGGCCGGCGCCCGGGAGGACGGGCGGGCCGGCCGCGAGCTGCCACGGCTGCGGGCCGGCGTGCCGCCGGGGGTGGCCGCCGTGCTCCGCACGGCCACCGCCGCACGGCCGGCCGACCGCTACCCGGACGCGGCGGCGTTCCGGGCGGCCCTCCGCCACGCCGCCCCATGGCTTTCCGCGCCGCCCGCCTCCGGGCCGTCCGCGCCGCCCGCCTCCGGGCACACCACGGCCCCCGCCGGGCCTTCTGGGGGCGCTGCCCTGCGGCGGCAGCCCCGGCGGCGGCTCGCCACCTCGGGGGCGGTCGCGGTGGTGCTCGTCGCCCTGGCCGCCACGGCGGGTGATGCGGCTGGCCGCACCCCGGCCGGCGCGGTGGGGCGCAGCGGGCCGCTCACCGTCGCCCTGCCGGCCGGCTGGCGGGCCGACGGCAGCGGCTGGGCCGGACAGTACGGCGACGACGGTGAGCTGGAGCCGGCGCTCGTGGTGTCCCCGGACCCGGGCCGCTGGGCGGCCGACCCCGGCCTGCCCGGCGCCTTTGTCGGTCTGTCCGCCGGCACGGCCCGCCGCACCACCCCGGAGGGTTTCCTCGCCGAGCGCCCCCACGCGGACTGCGCCGCGGCGCCGGTGCGGCGCACCCGGCAGGGCGGCGTCGACTGGGTGGTCGTCGCGTTCGCCTGCCCGGGCGACCGGCCGGTGATCGTCGAGGCCGCGGGGCGGGCCGCCGGCCCGGCCGGGCTGCTCTACGTGCAGCTCACCCCGCCTCCGGGCCGCGGCCCCGACTTCGTCGACGCCCTCCTCGCCGGCGTGCGGGTCCGGTAGGCCGCCCGCCCAGACCACCGCGGACAGACCGCCGAGGTCAGACCACCACCACCGTGATCGGGTACGTCCGCCCGTCCTGCGGGATCGTCACCACGACGGTGCCGGCCCGTACGAACCGGATGTCCACCACGCCGGCCTCGTAGCTGCGGGAGACCAGGTCCGGCCGGTCCACGGTGACCAGACCGGGCCCGATGCCCCGGATGCGCAGCACCCCGCCGGTGGCGAAGCAGAGCGACTTCAGCAGTGCCAGTTCGGTCTCGGCGAGGACCAGGTCGTAGCGCACCGCGCCGAGACAGGCGCTCGGCAGGGCGGTCGACGCCGGCGCGGCCGGCCTGGCCGTCCGGCTCCGGGTCGGTGGGGGCGGCGTGGGGCTGCGGCTCGGCCGCGTACCCGTGGATGTTTCCGGGACGGCGGCGGTGGTGGGCGGCGCGGCGGCGTCGGCGGTGCTGGCCGCCGGGGCCGGCGGACGGACCGGCAGCGGCGAGACCGGGCGGTCGGCGCAGGCCGGCGTCCCGGCGAGGACGGCGAGGACGGCGAGCGCGGGGGCGGCGCGTCGGCGGCGTCGGCGGGGCGGCTCAGCCATCGGACAACCGCCGCCGCACCTGCCGGCGGGCCTCGTGGATCCGGGACTTCACGGTCCCCTCGGGCAGGTCGAGCAGGCCGGCGATCTCGCGGTAGCTCAGCCCGAGCACGTCCCGCAGGGTCACCGCCTCGGCGAGGTCGGGCGGGACCGCGTCGAGCGCGTCGAGCAGGTCGAGCCGGGTGCCGGCCACCACGCTGGTCCGGCGGGGGTCGGGCGGGTCGGGCAGCGGCACGCCGCCGGCCTCCAGTTGCCAGCGCCGGCGCAGCACCCGGTAGGTGGAGCGCGCCCGGTTGGCGGTGAGCCGGTACAGCCAGGTGTGGAACGACGACCGCTCCTCGAACCGGGTGATCCCGCGGGCCAGCGCCAGCAGCGCGTCCTGGCAGGCCTCCTCGGCGTCCTGCCGGTGGGGCAGCAGGCGGGCGCACTGGCGCAGCACCTCGGGCCGCACGGCGACCAGCAGCGCGTCGAGGGCCTTCCGGTCGCCGCGCGCGGCCGACCGGGCCAGCTCGTCGGTACCGTCCGGGAGAGGCATCAGCGCGTCCAGTGCTCGCCGGTGGGCCGGGCCTCCAGGCTATGCCCGCCGGCGCCGGTACGACCCGGACGAGTCCGGCAGCCGACGCAACTCCGGGCCGTCTCGACCGGGTCGCCGGGGGAAACTCGGCTGACCGGCCGGCCGCGGCGCCCGTACCCTGCCGGCATGCTCGTCCCCGACCTGCCGCTGCGCACCGACCGCCTGCTGCTGCGCGCCTTCACCCCCGACGACCTGGCCGTGCTTCGCGACTACCGCGGCCGGGCCGAGGTCTGCCGGTTCCTCTACCACGAGCCCTACGACGACGCGGCCGCCCGGGCGGCGGTGGACCGGATGGTGCGGCGCACGGCGCTGCGCGCGCCGGGCGACGTGCTCAACCTGGCCGTCGTCCTGGCGGACACCGGCGAGTTCGTGGGTGACGTGCTGCTCAGCTGGACCAGCGGCGAGCACCGGCAGGGCGAGATCGGCTATGTCGCCCACCCGGACCACACCGGCCGGGGGTACGTCACGGAGGCGGCCCGGGAGATGCTGCGGCTCGGCTTCGACGGCCTCGGGCTGCACCGGATCGTCGGCCGGCTGGACGCCCGCAACACCGCCTCGGCCCGGGTGCTGGAGCGCCTCGGCATGCGGCGGGAGGCGCACCTGCGGGAGAACGAGTTCGTCAAGGGCGAGTGGACCGACGAGGCCGTGTACGCCCTGCTCGCGCGCGAGTGGCGGGCCGTGGCGGCGCGGGCCTGAGCCCGGCCGTACGCCGGTCCGGTCGCCCCCCGGTGAGGAGCGCGACCGGACCGGCGGTGTGTCAGCCGGCGGCCTTGCGGGCCTTGACCGCGCTGTCGATCACGTCCCAGACCACGATCACGGCGGTGACCACGGTGGCGATCTGGGCCACGTCCTCCGCGCCGCCCTCCCGCAGCCACGCGAACCGCTCGATCAGCGCCGGGTTGAGCAGCCGGTCGGTGAGCAGCAGCCAGACGAGCGGCGCCGCGAACGCCAGGTTGAGCGCGGCGTTGACCGCGACCAGCGGCCAGGTCCACCGGCCGGCCCGGTACTTCGCGATCTCCAGCCCCATCGTGGCGACCAGCACCACGATCAGCGCCGGCAGCCAGAAACTCCAGAGCGCCGGGTCGATCATCGGCAGCCGGGAGCCGTCGCCGGACAGCCAGGGCTGGAAGTGCTGCCAGGGCAGGAACGCGATCGCGACGAGCAGGAACACGATCGAGGCACAGCTGTCGACGAGGGTGACCTGCCGCTCCCGGGCCTCCTCGGGCAGCTGGTCGACGGTCCACTCGGGCAGGTTCAGCGAGGTGTCGGTGCGCTCCAGCACGGCGAAGCACAGGGTGACCCAGAAGGCGATCTGCACCGCCGTCTGCAACCCGCTCGCGACGCCCGCGCCGACGGCCGCGCCCGGCTCGCCGCCGACCGTCGCCTTCACCACGCCGGTCACCACGCCGACGATCGCCGGGATGAAGGTGAGCAGCGTCCGCAGGACGCGCCACCAGACCAGGAAGTAGCGCGGGCCGATGAGCTGGAGGCGCCGGTCGGTGTAGCGGGCGGCGAGCTGCTCGGGGTTGCCCAGCTCGGTGAGCACCTCCCGTTCGGCGGCGCCGCGGTCCTGCCCGCCGGCGGTCCGGTCCTCGATCATGTCCTCGATGGAGGCCCGCAGCTCGTCGGCGAGCTCCGCCCGGCGCTGCTGCGGCACGGCCCGCAGGGTGGCCGCGAGGTAACGGTCGGTCAGGGAGCTCATCGTCCCACTCCTTCGATCAGCTGGGTGACGGACGTCTGCACCGCTGCCAGGTCGTCGAGGAGGCGGCCCAGCACCGCTTCGCCGTCGTCACTGGTGCGGTAGAACTTGCGCGGCCGGCTCTCCTCGGTGTTCCACTCGCTGGTCAGCAGCCCCTGTTCCTCCAGCCGCCGGAGCAGGGGATAGAGGGTGTTGGCGTCGACCGGAAAGCCGTGCGCGGCCAGCCGTTGCAGCAGCGCGTAGCCGTAGTCGGGCCGGCGCAGGGCGACCAGGCTGGCCACCACCACGGTGCCGCGCCGTAGCTCCTGGAGATGGGTCCGGAGGACCTCGTCGCTCACCATGCGTCACACGATAGTGTGTGCCACACACTATCCGCAACCCGCACACCATTGTGTGCACCCGCACCATCGGGACGGAGAGACCCGGGCCACCCTCGGCGCGGACGGTGGAGCCGGTCAGATCGCCTCGGTAGGGTGGGTCGGTCGACTCCGACGCAGCCTTGATCCACACCCCGGGGGGCGCCACGCATGGGCGATTCGTTCGCGCATCTGCACGTACACACCGAGTACTCGATGCTCGACGGGGCGGCCCGGCTCAAGGACCTCTTCGCCGAGGCCGCGCGGCTCGGCATGCCGGCGGTGGCGATCACCGACCACGGCAACATGCACGGCGCGAACGACTTCTACAAGCAGGCCATGGCCGCCGGGGTGAAGCCCATCCTGGGCGTCGAGGCGTACGTGGCGCCGGAGTCGCGCTTCCACAAGCAGCGGGTCAAGTGGGGCCGCCCGGAGCAGAAGAGCGACGACGTATCCGGTAACGGCGCGATCACCCACATGACCATGTGGGCGGCGAACCGGGACGGGCTGCACAACCTGTTCAAGCTCAACTCGCGTGCCTCCATGGAGGGCCACTACGTCAAGTGGCCGCGGATGGACATGGAGCTGATCGCCGAGCACGCCGAGGGCATCATGGCCACCACGGGCTGCCCCTCCGGCGCCGTGCAGACCCGGCTGCGGCTCGGCCAGTTCGACGAGGCGCTCAAGGTCGCCGCCGCCTACCAGGACATCTTCGGCAAGGACAACTACTTCCTGGAGATCATGGACCACGGCCTCGACATCGAGCGCCGGGTCCGGGACGGGCTCACCGAGATCGCCCGCAAGCTCGACATCCCGCCGGTGGTCACGAACGACTCGCACTACACCCACGAGGCGCAGGCCGAGGCGCACGACGTGCTGCTCTGCGTGCAGACCGGCAGCAACGTCGCCGACCCCAACCGGTTCCGCTTCGAGGGCGGCGGCTACTTCGTCAAGTCCGCCGAGCAGATGCGCGCGGTCGACTCGTCCGAGCTGTGGCAGCAGGGCTGCCGCAACACCCTGCTGGTCGCCGAGAAGGTCGACCCGGCCGGGATGTTCGAGTTCCACAACCTGATGCCCCGGTTCCCGATCCCCGAGGGCGAGACCGAGGAGTCCTGGTTCCGCAAGGAGACCTTCGCGGGGTTGAAGCGCCGCTTCCCGAACGGCATCCCGGAGGGCCACGTCGTCCAGGCGGAGTACGAGCTGGGCGTCATCATCCAGATGGGTTTCCCGTCCTACTTCCTCGTGGTCGCCGACTTCATCCAGTGGGCGAAGAGCCAGGGCATCGCGGTCGGCCCGGGCCGCGGCTCGGCCGCCGGCTCGCTCGTCGCGTACGCGCTGGGCATCACCGACCTGGACCCGATCCCGCACGGCCTGATCTTCGAGCGGTTCCTCAACCCCGAGCGCATCTCGATGCCCGACGTCGACATCGACTTCGACGAGCGCCGGCGCGGTGAGGTGATCCGCTACGTCACCGACAAGTGGGGCGAGGACAAGGTCGCGCAGATCGCCACCTTCGGCACCATCAAGGCGAAGGCCGCGATCAAGGACTCGGCGCGGGTGCTCGGCTACCCGTACGCGGTGGGCGACCGGATCACCAAGGCCATGCCGCCCGCGGTGATGGGCAAGGACATCCCGCTGTCCGGCATCTTCGACCCGAAGCACCCGCGGTACGCCGAGGCCGGCGAGATCCGCGGCCTCTACGAGTCCGACCCCGACGTCAAGAAGGTCATCGAGACCGCGAAGGGCATCGAGGGCCTGATCCGGCAGACGGGCGTGCACGCCGCCGGCGTCATCATGTCCGCCGAGCCGATCATCGAGCACATCCCGCTGATGCGGCGGGACTCCGACGGCGTCATCATCACGCAGTTCGACTACCCGACGTGCGAGTCGCTCGGGCTGCTGAAGATGGACTTCCTCGGCCTGCGCAACCTCACGATCATCGACGACGCGGTCAAGAACATCCAGCTCAACCACGGCCAGGAGCTGGACCTGCTGGGCCTGCCGCTGGACGACAAGGCGGCCTACGAGCTGCTGGCCCGCGGCGACACCCTGGGCGTGTTCCAGCTCGACGGCGGGCCGATGCGCTCGCTGCTGCGGTTGATGAAGCCGGACAACTTCGAGGACATCTCGGCCGTGCTGGCGCTCTACCGGCCCGGCCCGATGGGCGTGGACTCGCACACCAACTACGCGCTGCGCAAGAACGGCCTCCAGGAGATCACGCCGATCCACCCGGAGCTGGAGGAGCCGCTGCGCGAGATCCTCGCCCCCACCTACGGCCTGATCGTCTACCAGGAGCAGGTGCAGCGCGCCGCGCAGATCCTCGCCGGCTACACCCTCGGCCAGGCCGACCTGCTGCGCCGGGCCATGGGCAAGAAGAAGAAGGAGATCCTCGACAAGGAGTTCATCCCGTTCCGGGACGGCTGCCGCGAGCGCGGCTACTCCGACGAGGCCATCCAGGCCGTGTGGGACGTCCTCGTCCCGTTCGCCGGCTACGCCTTCAACAAGGCGCACTCCGCCGCGTACGGGCTGGTGTCGTACTGGACCGCGTACCTCAAGGCGCACTACCCGGCCGAGTACATGGCGGCGCTGCTCACCTCCGTGGGCGACGACAAGGACAAGATGGCGCTCTACCTCTCCGAGTGCCGCCGCATGCGCATCCAGGTCCTCCCGCCGGACGTCAACACCTCGGCCGGGCCGTTCACCCCGGTCGGCGAGGACATCCGCTTCGGCCTGGCCGCCGTGCGCAACGTCGGCGCGAACGTGGTGGCGGCCATCATGCGGTGCCGCGAGGAGAAGGGCGAGTACGCCGACTTCTACGACTTCCTGTCCAAGGTGGACGCGGTCGCCTGCAACAAGAAGACCATCGAATCGCTGATCAAGGCGGGCGCCTTCGACTCGCTGAAGCACACTCGCAAGGGCCTGCTCGCCGTGCACGCCGACGCCATCGACGCGTACGCCGACGTCAAGCGCAAGGAGGCCGTCGGCCAGTACGACCTGTTCGGCGCCGGCTTCGGCGACGTGGACAGCGGCGCGGGCAGCACCACCGTCATGCCGGTCATCGGCGAGAGCGAGTGGGACAAGCGGGACAAGCTCGCCTTCGAGCGCGAGATGCTCGGCCTCTACGTCTCCGACCACCCGCTCTTCGGCCTGGAGCACGTGCTCGGCGCGGCGGCGGACACCACCATCGCCGCGCTGTCCGAGGAGGGCACCGTGCCCGACGGCGCGGTGGTCACCCTGGCCGGCATCCTGTCCGGCGTGCAACGCCGGGTCACCAAGCAGGGCCGGGCCTGGGCCTCGGCCACCCTCGAAGACCTGGCCGGCGGCGTGGAGACGCTGTTCTTCCCCAACACCTACGAGGTGATCGGGCAGTACATCGCCGAGGACGCCATCGTGGTGGTGAAGGGGCGGGTCGACCGCCGGGACGACACGCCGCGGATCATGGCGATGGACATGTCCATGCCGGACATCAGCAGCAACCCGGCGAACAAGCCGGTCACCCTCACCATCCCGGTGCACCGCTGCACGCCGCCGCTCGTGGAGAAGCTCAAGGAGACCCTGGTGCTGCACCCGGGCGACACCGAGGTGCACGTCAAGCTGCTCAACGGCGGCAAGGTCACCACGCTGCGCCTCGGCCCGTTCCGGGTGGCCGCCACCACCGCGCTGATGGGCGACCTGAAGAGCGTCCTCGGCCCGGCCAACGTGAGCTGACCGAGGCTGGGCAAGGTCATGACCAGCGGTTAAAACGCAGAGTAAATGGCGACTTCATCTGGGAACCCTAGGTTCGGCGGCGGCGCACCGCCGGTGTGCCGTCCGCTCGACCCAGGAGCCTCCCGTGAGCCAGGTACTCACCGCCGTAGCCGTGGACGTCCTCAGCGCCGCGCTGATCGCGCTCGTCACCGCCGTCGTCCGCCGATTCCTGGCACCCGTCGCCGGCTGACTCCGGTCGTCCGGCGCCGGGTCAGGGCCGGCGGTGATCCGGCCAACCGGGCCGGGTGGCGGGCGCGGCAACCGTTCGGCAGCATCGGCGCATGCCCACCACAAACCTGCTGCGGGTCCGCGACCTGGTGCCGGACTTCCTCGCCTGCATCGAGGAGTGCACCGGCACGCCCGCCGCGACCTGGCCGGACCGTTGGCGGTCCCGCTACCTCGATCGGCACCCGGACGTGTTCCGGGCGCTGGACCGGGACGGCTCCTGGTCCGGCACGGTGACGGCGGATGTTCTGCTCGGGCTCGGCGACCGGGCCGCCGATCTCGCCGCTCGCGCCGAGGCGGTACGCGCTCTCCTGCCGTCCGGCGTGGCCGCCGTGTGCGACGCCATGGCCTGGTCGAACCAGGCCGACCCGGTTGAGTGCGTGGTGCTGGTCGGGCTTCACCGGGCCAACGGCTGGGCAGACGACCTCTCCGGCCGGTTCGCGCTCTTCCTTGCCGTGGAGCAACTCGGTGCGCCCGGTGACGACCGGCTTCTCATCCTGCACGAGGCCGCGCACGTCGTGCACGACCGCCGGGCCGGGATCCGTACCTGGCCCGATCACGGGGTGGCCAATGGCCTGTTCACCGAAGGGCTTGCCACCCAGGTGTCGGCGGAACTCGACCCCGGACGGACGGACGAGGACTACCTCTGGTTCGGTCGGCCCGGCTACCGAGGCTGGTTGGACGAGTGCCGCCGCCGCTGGCCGGAGATCCTGGACCGGATCCGGGTCGACCTCGGCGCCGACGACCCTGACCACCACGCCGCCTACTTCCTCATGCGGGAGTCGCCGCTCGCCGGGGACCTGCCCAAGCGCTGCGGCTATCTGGTCGGGCTCACGGCGGTGCGACGATTGCGGGAGCGTCATTCCCTGCCCGAGGTTGCCGGCTGGCCCCTGCCCCGGGTTCGGGCGGAGATCAGCGCCGCGCTCGTGGATCTCCCCGTCCCCGCCTGAGCCGCTCCCGTGACAGGATCGGCCGGTGGATCATCAGCTGCCGCCGTCCGCCATCCACCTCCGGGACCATCTGCGGGCGCGGTTTCCCACCCGGGCGCTGGACGTGCTCCCGCCGGCCGACGGGCCCATCCATCGCCGGGTTCCCGCCTTCCACGTCCTCCGCCTTTCGCCCGGGCCGGGGGAGGGCGGCTGGCTATACGTGAGCGCCGGCCTGTGGGACGCGACCCAGAACCACGGGCACGGTCTCGAGTTCGTCCTGTACACCGCCGAGCCGTCCGACCGGAACGTGGAGACGGTGACGATGAACGCGTACTACCACGCTGCCGGCGGGCGTAACGCGCTGGACCTGGGCCACACCGTGCCGATCGGGCGGCCGTGGCTGCCCGGGTCACGTTGCGACCACCTGCTGGTGAGCCTGCCGTACATGTGGGGCCCCGACCTGGAGGTCTGCACCTTTCCTGAGGGTCACATCCGGGTGCTCTGGCTGCTGCCCATCACGCGGGCCGAGAAGACCTTCCGCCACGCGCACGGCCTCGAGGCGCTGGAACAGCGACTGGAGGAGGCGGGCATTGACCCGGCGGACCCGGCGCGGACGTCGGTGGTGGAGGCCGAACCCGGTCGGCTGCGCCAGCTGCTGCGCCGCCGGGGCTGAGACGGGCGCTCAGAGTCGGTGGCCGCCCAGCACGTCGGCGGCGGCGTCGGAGGTCTCCAGCACCACGGTGTGATAGCTCTCGATGCGCGACAGGACCGCGTCGCGGGGGCCGTCGCGCCAGGCGTCGCTGCCGTAGAAGGCCGCCTCCTGCGCGTCCCGCACCGCCAGGGACGGGAAACCCCGGATCAGGTACGCCTCCTCGTGGCCGTCCTCCCGGGCCAGGGACGCCCCGGCGGCCACCACCCGGATGCCGAAGCGGCCGAGCAGCGGCGCGGCCTCCTCGCGCATCACCCGGACGAACTCGTCGATCGTCCCGGGCTTCAGGCGGTAGGTGCGGATCTCGAGAATCATCGACGACCTCCGGGGTGGATGCGAGGCTCACGCTGTCCGTGGTGATCCTGCCCCACCCGGACGGCTCACGTCGGCCGGTACTCCACCTCGGGGCGGCCCGGTGTGCCGTAGCGGGGGGCGCGGACCGCGCGGTCGGCGGAGACCAGGTACTCCAGGTAGCGCCGGGCGGTCACCCGGGAGATCCCGGTGCGGTGGCCGACCTCGGTGGCGGAGAGCCCACCGTCGCCGAGGGCGGCCAGCACGGTGTGCAGGGTCTGCTCGTCCAGGCCCTTGGGCAGCGTGTGCCGGGTCGCCCCGCGCAGGGTGGCGAACATCCGGTCCACCTCGTGCTGCGCGCCCACCTCGCCGTCGGCGAGGGCCTGCCGCCGGTACTCGGCGTACCGCTCCAGCTTGTCGCGGAACGCGGCGAAGGTGAACGGCTTGAGCAGGTAGTGGGTCACCCCGAGGGACACCGCGGTGCGGACCACGGCGAGGTCCCGCGCCGAGGTCACCGCCAGCACGTCGACGCTGCTGCCCGCCGCCCGCAGGGCCCGGCACACGTCCAGGCCGTGCAGGTCGGGCAGGCGGAAGTCGAGCAGGACCAGGTCGACGTCCGTGCCGTCGCGCTGGCGCAGCGCGGCCATCGCCTCCCGCGCGGTGTGCGCCACGCCGACCACCACGAAGCCGGGCACCCGTTCGGTGTACGCCCTGTGCGCCTCGGCCAGCAGCGGCTCGTCCTCGACCACCAGCACCCGGACGTCGCTCATCGCGCTGCCCCCGGCACCGGCAGCCGGACGGTGAACAGCGTCTCCCCGTCGTCGGTGCGGGTCACCTCCGCGGCGCCACCGTGCCGGCGGACCACCTGCCCGACCAGCGCCAGGCCGAGCCCCCGGCCGGCGCTCTTGGTGGACCAGCCGCGCCGGAACGCGTCCGCCACCCGGTCCGGGTCCAGCCCGGGGCCGCTGTCGCGGACCCGGACCACCAGCTCGTCGTCGATTGCCCCCACGAAGACCCGCACCCGGCGCGGCGGCGGGGCGCCGGCGACCGCCTCCAGGGCGTTGTCGACCAGGTTGCCGACCACGGTGAGCAGGTCGGTGGTGGGCAGCGGGCTGTCGTCGAGCCGGCAGTCCGGCTCGATCACGAGGTCCACGCCGCGCTCGCCGGCCTGCGCCGACTTGCCGAGCAGCAGGGCGGCCAGCGCCGGTTCGGTCACCGCACCGACCACCCGGTCGGTGAGCTGCTGGGCGAGCGCCAGGTCGCGGGTGGCCAGGCGGACCGCCTCGTCGGTGCGGCCCAGCTCCACCAGGGTGAGCACGGTGTGCAGCCGGTTCGCCGACTCGTGGGTCTGCGCCTGCAGCGCCTCGGTGAGGGCGCGGACCGAGTCCAGTTCGCTGGCCAGGTTGCGCAGTTCGGTCTGGTCGCGCAGGGTCAGCACGGTGCCGAGCGGCGCCCCCTCGAAGCGGGTGGTCCGCTGGTTGGCCACCAGCACCCGGTCGCCGGCCAGGACCGGCTCGTCGTGCGCGTCCCGGCCGGAGCCGAGCAGCTCGGACACCGCCGGCGGCAGGTCGATCCCGCCGACCGGCCGGTCGGTCACGGCGGCGTCGTCGGCCAGCCCGAGCAGGCGACGGCCCTCGTCGTTGACGAGCGCCACCCGGCGGTCCCGGGTCAGCACCAGCAGCCCCTCGCGGACGGAGTGCAGGACCGCGTCGTAGTACTCGTACATCCGGGTCATCTCGCCCGGCCCGAGCCCGTGCGTCTGCCGGCGCAGCCGGCGGCTGAGCAGCCAGGAACCGGTCGCCGCCAGGGCCAGGGCGGGTGCGGCGGCGCCGAGCAGCACCGGCACCTGGGCGAGCAGCTTCCGGTCGATCGCCCGGGTGGTGATGCCCACCGAGACCAGCCCGATGATCCGGTGCTCGTCGTCGTAGACGGGGACGACCGCGCGCACCGACTCGCCGAGCGTGCCGACGTTGGTGACCGTGAACGGCTCGCCGGACAGCGCCGGGCCGATGTCGCCGATGAACGGCTGCCCGAGGAGGTCAGGGCTCGGGTGCGAGTAGCGGGTCCGGTCCGGGGCCATCACCACCACGAAGTCCGTTCCGGTGGCCACCCGGGTGGCCTCCGCGTACGGCTGGAGGGTGGCCGACGGGTCGGCGGCCGTGAGGGCCGCGCGGACGTTGGGGGAGCCGGCGACGGCCTGCGCCACGGCCAGCACCTCGTCCTTCGCGGCCTGCCGGGAGTCGCTGCGGGCCAGCCAGACGGCGCCGGCCGCCCCGGCCAGGACGAGCAGCGTCACCACCACCGCCTGGAGGGCGAAGAGCTGCCCCGCGATGCTCCACTGCCGTCGGGCCACCGATCCCCTCCTCCCGCCCCGGTCGTCCCGCAAGTCTGGCGCACCCGCCCGGTCCGGTTTCGACCGCGAGCCGACGGAGGTGAACAGAATGAACGCAAGCGTGCCCCGGGCTGAGACCGGCGTCACATTGTCGGCATGGACACCACCACCACATCCACCCCCGAGGCCGCCCGGCCCGCCCGCCGGGACCGGACCCGGTACCTCTACCTGGCGGTCATCGTGGCCGTCCTCGCCGGCATCGTGGTCGGCCTCGTCGCACCCGAGGTCGGCAAGGAGTTGAAGCCGCTGGGCACCGGCTTCGTGAACCTGATCAAGATGATGATCAGCCCGGTCATCTTCTGCACGATCGTCCTGGGCGTCGGGTCTGTCCGGCAGGCGGCCCGGGTCGGCAAGGTGGGCGGCCTCGCGCTGGGCTACTTCCTGCTCATGTCGACGGTGGCGCTGGCCATCGGCCTGGTGGTCGGCAACATCATCCACCCCGGCTCGGGCCTGAACCTCGGCCCGGAGGTGGCCGACGCGGGCAAGTCCGCCGCCGGCGGCGAGAGCGGGGACACCGTCGAGTTCCTGCTCGGCATCATCCCGACGTCGCTGTTCTCCGCGCTGACCGAGGGCTCGGTGCTCCAGACCCTGCTCGTGGCCCTGCTGGTCGGCTTCGCCGTCCAGGCCATGGGTCGGCGCGGTGAGCCCGTGCTGCGTGCCGTGGAGGTGATCCAGCGCCTCGTCTTCAAGGTGCTGGCGATGATCATGTGGGTGGCCCCGATCGGCGCCTTCGGCGCGATCGCCGCGGTGGTCGGCGCGACAGGCGTGGACGCGCTGACCAGCCTGGCCCAGATCATGCTCGGCTTCTACGCCACCTGCCTGATCTTCGTGATCGTGGTGCTCGGCACGCTGCTGCGGCTGGTGTCGGGCGTCTCGATCTTCTCCCTCCTGCGGTACCTGGGCCGGGAGTTCCTGCTGATCCTGTCCACCTCGTCGTCGGAGTCGGCGCTGCCCCGGCTGATCGCCAAGATGGAGCACTTCGGCGTCAGCAAGCCGGTCGTCGGCATCACCGTGCCCACGGGCTACTCCTTCAACCTCGACGGCACCGCCATCTACCTGACCATGGCCGCGCTGTTCATCGCCGACGCGCTGGGCAAGCCCATGGCGGTCGGCGAGCAGATCGGCCTGCTCGCCTTCATGGTCATCGCCTCGAAGGGCGCGGCCGGCGTGACCGGCGCCGGCCTGGCCACCCTGGCCGGCGGCCTCCAGTCGCACCGCCCGGACCTGGTCGACGGCGTCGGGCTGATCGTCGGCATCGACCGGTTCATGTCCGAGGCTCGGGCGTTGACCAACTTCGCCGGCAACGCGGTGGCCACCGTGCTGGTCGGCACCTGGACCGGCGAGTTCGACCGGGCGCAGGCCCACGCCGTGCTCAGCGGCCAGCGCCCGTTCGACGAGGCCACCATGCTCGACGACGAGGACCGGGCCGACGGGGCCCCCGAGCCGGACGGCCCGTCGCGCCGGGCCGCCCTGGCCGACGCGCCGTCCTGAGCCGACCGCCCGGCCGGGCCCGCCGGACCCACAGTCCGGCGGGCCCGGCGGCGCGGGCGGGGACCACGAGGCGGGGATTGGCCGTCCCGCTGGCCGGTGGTGATCGTTAGCGTCGGTGGCATGGACGTGGAGCAGGCGCAGAAGCTGTGGCAGCCGGAGCCCGGCTGGTTGAACACCGCCAGTTACGGGCTGCCGCCCGAGCCGGCCTGGCAGGCGTTGCAGGACGCCCTGGCGGACTGGCGGGTGGGCCGGATCTCCTGGGAGGGCTGGGGTGTCGCCGCCGAGCGCGCCCGCGCCGGGTTCGCCCGGCTGGTCGGCGTGGCCCCGGAGGACGTGACGATCGGCAGCACCGCCTCGCAGCTGCTCGCCCCGGTGGCGGCCGCGCTGCCCGCCGGCGCCACGGTGGTCGTACCCGAGGTGGAGTTCACCTCCAACCTGTTTCCCTGGCTGGTGCAGCAGGAGCGGGGCGTCCGGGTCCGCACGGTGCCGCTGGCCGGCCTGGTCGACGCGATCGACGCCGACACCGACCTGGTCGCGTTCAGCCTCGTGCAGTCCGCCGACGGCGCGGTCGCCCCGTACGAGACGATCGTCGCGGCGGCCCGGGCGCACGGCGCGCTCGTCGCGGTGGACGCCACCCAGGCCGCCGGCTGGTTGCCCTTCGACGCCGGGCTGGCCGACGTGGTGGCCGTGGCCGCGTACAAGTGGTTGATGGCGCCGCGGGGCGCGGCCTTCGGCTACCTGGCGCCGGCGCTGCGCGAGCGGCTGCGTCCCGACGCCGCCGGGTGGTACGCGGGCGCGGACCCGCACGCCTCCTACTACGGCCCGCCGCTGCGGCTGGCCGACGACGCCCGGCGGTTCGACATCTCGCCGGCCTGGTTCAGTTACGTCGGCGCGGCGCCCGCCCTGGACCTGCTCGCCGAGATCGGGCTGCCGGCCGTGCACGCCCACGACGTGGCGCTGGCCAACCGGTTCCTCGCCGGGCTGGGCCGGCCGCCCGGCAACAGTGCGATCGTCGCCGTCGAGGTGCCGGGCGCGCAGGAGAAGCTGGCCCGGGCCGGGGTGCGGGCGGCGGTCCGCGCCGGACGGGTCCGTGCCGCGTTCCACCTCTACACGACTGAGGAGGACGTCGACGTGGCCCTGACCGCGCTGACCGGCTGAGGCGGCGGGGCTCCCACCCCGGGACCGGGTGGGAGCCCCGCCGCGTCAGGCCAGGTGGCCGCCGATCTTGGTGTATCCGCGCAGCAGGTCGCGGGAGATGATCAGCCGCTGCATCTCGTCGGTGCCCTCGAAGATCCGGTACAGCCGGACCTGCCGGTACCAGCGCTCGATCGGCAGTTCCCGGGTGTAACCCATGCCGCCGTGGATCTGGAGCACCCGGTCGACCACCCGGTTGACCATGCCGGCGCCGTAGAGCTTGCCCATCGAGGAGGCGTGCCGCGGGTCCAGGCCCTGGTCGACAGTCCACGCCGACTTCAGCACCAGCCAGCGGGCCGCCTCCAGCTCGGTCTCCGAGTCGGCGATCATCCACTGGATCGCCTGGTTGGTGCCGATCTTCGCGCCGAAGGTCTCCCGGGTGTTGGCGTGGTCGATGGCCATCTGCAGGGCCCGCTCGGCGATGCCGATGGCGTGCGAGGGGATGGTGTAGCGGCCCTTGCCGATCCACTCCATGCCCAGCGTGAAGCCCTGGCCGATCTCCCCGAGGATGTTGCGGTGCGGCACGCGTACGCCGTCGAAGATCAGCGACGCCGGCCCGCCCTCGCCCATGGTCTGGATGAACTCCGACCGCCAGCCCATCGCCCGGTCCACCAGGAACGCGGTCGCGCCGCCGTTGCGGGCGCCCTTCTCCGGGTCGGTCACCGCCACCACGATGGCGAAGTCGGCGTCGTTGCCGTTGGTGATGAACGTCTTCTCGCCGTCGAGGACCCAGTCGTCGCCGTCGCGGCGGGCGCGCAGCTTGATGTTCGCGGCGTCCGAGCCGGCGCCCGGTTCGGTGATCGCGAAGCAGGAGATCCGCTCGCCCTCGATGGTGGGGAGGAGGAATTCGCGCTTCTGCTCCTCGGTGGCGTGGAACAGGATGTTGTCGGCCTCGCCGCCGAAGCGGAACGGCACGAACGAGCGGCCCAACTCGGTCCAGATCAGCGACTGGAGCACCGCGGGCAGGTCCATCCCGCCGTACTCCTCGGGGGTGGCCAGGCCCCAGAAGCCGAACTTCTTCGCCTTGAGCTGCAACTCGCGCAGCTCGGAGCGGTCCAGGCCGGGCTGGTGGGCGCGCTCACGGCGCAGCACCTCCTGCTCCAGCGGCAGCACCTCGCGGGTGACGAACGCGCGCACGGTGTCCCGGACGGCCCGTTCCTCGTCGGACAGTGCGAAGTCCACGATGCTCCCTCGGTCGGCGTGGCGGTGGAGCGCCACCGTGCGGCGGCGCTCGCTCTTAAACTAGCGGTGTAAGTTTTCATCCGTCCAGACCCCTCGTCCGACCGTCGCGGTGAGGCTCCGCGGCCGTGCCCCCGCTAGGGTGCGTGAGCAGGTGTTTTCGACGGGGGAGGCGGAGTGGCGGGATTCGACCGACGAGGGGCGCTCGGCGGAGCCGTCGGCCCGGCGCGGGTGGGCTGACGTGCCGCGACCCCGCCAGGCCCTGCTCAACCGGGACCGGATCGTCGAGACCGCGCTCGCGCTCATCGACGCCGACGGCCTCGGCGCGCTCTCCACCCGCCGGCTGGCCGCCGCGCTGGGCGTGCAGGGCCCCTCGCTCTACAACCACTTCGCCACGAAGGACGACATCCTCGACGCCGTCGCGGACAGCGTCACCGGGACCGTCGACGTGAGCGTGTTCGACCGGTACGACTGGGTCGAGGCGCTGCGCCGCTGGGCCCGGTCCTACCGCGAGGCGCTGGCCGCGCACCCGAACATCGTCCCCTACCTGGCGCAGGGGCCCGGCCGCCGGCCGGCCGCGCTGGCCATGGCCGACGCGGTCTACGGCGCGCTGGTCCGGGCGGGCTGGCCGCCGGCCCGGGCCACCCACATCGGCGCCGCGCTGCGCTACTTCGTGGCCGGGTCGGCGCTCGGCTCGTTCGCCCGCGGCTTCGTGGAGGACCCGGAGCTGTACGCGGCCCATCCGCACCTCACGCAGGCCCACCGGCTGCGCGGCCACCAGCGCAGCGTCGACGAGGGCGCGTTCACACTGGGCCTGGACGCGCTGCTGGACGGCCTCGCTGCCGAGTACGCCCGGACGGTGGCCCCTCTGGAACGCGGCGGCGCTCCGGGGTAGCGTCAAAACTCCCACTGCTAGTTTCCCGCCCCTGAAGGGACGCCATGGATCTCGCCGACGCGCCCCCCGCCCTGCTGGTCCGCCGCCATCTGCACGTCGCCGGGGACTGGGTCGACCCGGCGGACGGCGGGACGATCCCGGTCGAGAACCCGGCCACCGGGGAGATCATCGGGCAGGTCCCCGCCGGCACCCCGGCCGACGTGGACCGGGCCGTCGCCGCCGCCCGGGCCGCCTTCCCCGGCTGGGCCGCCACGGCCCCCGCCGAACGGGCCGCCCACCTCGACCGGCTGCACGCCGCGCTCGCCGCCCGGGCCGACGAGATCGCCCGCACCGTGGCCCTCGAACTGGGCACCCCGCTCAAGCTCGCCACCCGGGTGCAGGCCGGGCTGCCGCTGACGGTGCTGCGCAGCATGGTCGACCTCGCCGCCCAACCGCCCGCCGAGGAGACCGTCGGCAACTCCCTCGTCGTCCGCGAGCCGGTCGGCGTGGTCGGCGCGATCACCCCGTGGAACTACCCGCTGCACCAGGTCGTCGCCAAGGTGGCCCCGGCCCTCGCCGCCGGCTGCACGGTGGTGCTCAAGCCCAGCGAGCTGACGCCGCTCACCGCGTACCTGCTCCTCGACGCGGTCACCGAGGCCGGGCTGCCGCCCGGGTTGGTCAACCTGGTGCCCGGCACCGGGCCGGTGGTCGGCGAGGCGCTCGCCGCCCACCCCGACGTCGACCTCGTCTCGTTCACCGGCTCCACGGCCACCGGCCGCCGGATCGCCCACCTGGCCGCCGACCGGATCGCCCGGGTCGCCCTGGAACTCGGCGGCAAGTCGGCAAACGTGATCCTCGCCGACGCCGACCTGCCCACCGCCGTCAAGGTCGGCGTCGGCAACGCGCTGCTCAACTCCGGCCAGACCTGCACCGCCTGGACCCGGATGCTGGTCCACCGCGACCGCTACGCCGAGGCGCTGGACCTGGTCACGGCGGCCGTCGCCGGCTACCGGCCGGGCGACCCGTTCGACCCGGCCACCCGGCTGGGTCCGCTGGTCTCCGCGGCCCAGGCCGAGCGGGTCCGCGGGCACGTCGACCGGGCCCTCGCCGACGGCGCCCGGCTCGTCGCGGGTGGCCCGGATGCGCCGCTGCCGCCGCGCGGGCACTTCGTCGCGCCCACCGTGTTCGCCGACGTGCACCCGGACAGCGCCCTCGCCCAGGAGGAGGTCTTCGGTCCGGTGCTCGCCGTCATCCCGTTCGCCGACACCGACGAGGCGGTCGCCATCGCCAACAACTCCCGGTACGGGCTGGCCGGCGCGGTCTGGTCCGCCGACGAGGAGGCGGCGGTGGCCGTGGCCCGGCGGCTGCGTACCGGCCAGGTGGACGTCAACGGGGGCGCCTTCAACCCGCTCGCCCCGTTCGGCGGCTACAAGCAGTCCGGCCTGGGCCGTGAGCTGGGCGGGTACGGCGTCGAGGAGTTCACCGAGCTGAAGGCGATCCAGCGGTGAGGGCGCTCGTCGTCCGCGGTCGGGGCGCCACACCGGCAGTCGAGGAGGTACGCCTGCCCGACCCCGGGCCGAACGAGCTGCGGGTCCGGATCCGGGCCGCCGGCATCTGCCACTCCGATCTGGCCATGGTGGACGGCACCGTGGCGCCCACGTACCCGCTGGTGCTCGGGCACGAGGCGACAGGCGTGGTGGCCGAGGCCGGCCCCGGCGCCCGGCTGGCCGTCGGCACGCCAGTGGTCCTCAACTGGGCGCCCGCCTGCCGCGCCTGCTGGCACTGCCGGCACGGCGAGCCCTGGCTCTGCGCCGCCAACACCGGCGCCTCGGTGGCCCGGGGGGAGACGGCCGACGGCGGCCCGCTCCAGGTCACCCTGGGTCTCGGCGCGCTCGCCGAGGAGGTGGTGGTGCCCGAGCGGGCCGCCATCGCCGTCCCGCCCGGCCTGCCGCCGGAGCAGGCCGCGCTGCTCGGCTGCGCGGTCCTCACCGGCACCGGCGCGGTCCGCAACACCGCCCGGGTCGCGCCCGGCGAGTCGGTCGCGGTGATCGGCCTGGGCGGGGTCGGCCTCGCCGTGCTGACCGCCGCCCGGCGGGCCGGCGCGGGCCCGATCCTCGCCGTCGACGTGGCCGAGGCGAAGCGGGACCTGGCCCTCGCCGCCGGAGCCACCGACTTCCTCCGCTCCGACGACACCCTGGCCAAGGAGGTCCGGGCGCGCACCGAGGGACGCGGCGTCGACCACGCCTTCGAGTGCGTCGGCCGGTCCGTCACCATCCGGGCCGCCTGGCGCTGCACCCGGCGCGGGGGAGCGGTCACCGTGGTCGGCATGGGCGCCAAGGACGACCTGCTCAGCCTGTCGGCGCTGGACATCTTCCACTCGGCGCGCACGCTGCGGTCCTCGGTCTACGGCTCGTCCGACCCGGACCGCGAGGTGCCGGAGCTGGCCGCCGCGCTCGCCGACGGCAGCCTGGACCTGGCCCCGCTGGTCAGCGGCACCGTCCCGCTGGACGAGGCGCCCGCGGCGCTGGACCGGCTGGCCCGGGGCGAGGGCGCCCGCTGGGTGGTCACCTTTCCGGACTGACCTCGGGCCCGCCCTCGACAAGCACGGCGATCCCGTCGAGCAGCCGGCGCAGGCCGAAGTCGAAGACCGTCTCCAGATCCACGTCGACGCCGCCGCTGGTCAAGGCGTCCATGGTGGCCAGCCCGCCGCCGGCCATCAGCTGCTGGAACGTGGCCTGCTGGCGCTCCACCCACTGGTCGTGGCTGAGCCCGGTGTCCTGCACCGCCCGGGCGCCCATCTCCAGGTTCGTGGCGATGCCCTTGACGTACGCCATCAGGGTGATCGCCACGTGCCAGCGCACCTGCCGGTCCAGGCCCAGCCCGGCGGTGGCCCGCAGGGCCCGGTCGGTGTGCGCCATGCCGTGCGGCAGCGGCTGCGGCCGGGCGATCGAGATGACGTGCGGCACCCAGGGGTGCCGCCGGTAGACGGCCCACTGCGCCCGGGCCAGCACGTCCAGGCGGGCCCGCCAGCCGGCCGGCTCGGTGGCCGGTAGCGGGGCGTCGGCCAGCGCCGCGTCGGCCATCGCCAGGATCAGCTCGTCCCGGCCACGCACGTGCCGGTAGAGCGACATGGTGGCCACGCCCAGCTCGGCGGCGATCTGCCGCATGGACACCGCGGCCAGTCCGCCCTCGTCGGCCAGCGCCACGGCGGTGCGCAGCACCCGCTCCCGGCTCAGCTCCGGCTCGGGCCGCCCCGGCTCCCGCCGTGGCTCGGCGACCACGGTGCCGGCACCCGGGCGGGTCAGCACCAGGCCCTCGGCGCGCAGCAGGGCGAGCACCCGGGTCGCGGTGGCGATGGCCACCCCGTGCTCGCGGGTGAGCTGCCGGGCCGAGGGCACCCGGTCGCCGGGCCGCAGCTCGCCCAGGTCGATGCGGCGGCGGATCTCCGCGGCGATCCGCCGGTACGGCGGCTCCGCACCCGGTGACATTCCGGCAGCGTACTAGTACACCCGCTCGGCGGGTCACCCCGGAACGGGCAGCGTACTAGGTCACCGGCAGCGCCTGGACCGCGCTGGACCCTAGCGTCGGTCGCACACCGCGTGGACGGTGTACGCGTGAACTCGGGAGAACACCATGAACGACAGGACCGTGCTCATCTCCGGCGCCGGCGTGGCCGGCCCCGCCCTCGCCTTCTGGCTGCGCCGGCACGGCTTCGCCGTGACCGTGGTGGAACGCGCACCCGGGCTGCGCCCCGGCGGGCAGGCTGTCGACGTGCGGGGGACCGCCCGGGAGGTGGTCGACCGGATGGGCCTGACCGCCCGGATCCGCGCCGAGACCCTCCGGGAGAAGGGCATGGCGTACGTCGACGAGCGGGGCGGGGTGCGCGCCCGGCTGCCGGTGGACGCCTTCGGCGGGGAGGGCATCGTGGCCGACATCGAGATCGAGCGCGGCGACCTGGCCCGGCTGCTGTACGAGGCGACCCGGGACGACGTCGAGTACGTCTTCGACGACTCGATCGAGACGCTGGCGCAGACCGGGGACGGGGTGCGGCTCACCTTCGACCGCTCCGCCCCGCGCACCGTCGACCTGGTGGTCGGGGCGGACGGCTCGCACTCCCGCACCCGGGCCCTCGCGTTCGGCCCCGAGTCGTCGTACGTCCGGCCGCTCGGCGCGTACCTGGCCTACTTCTCCACGCCGCACCGGGACGGGACCGGCTGGTTCCTGCTGCACAACGCGCCCGGCGGCCGGGTGGTCGGCACCCGCCCGACCCGGGACGGCCGCACCGCCGCGCTCTTCAGCTTCCGCTCCCCGGAACTCGACGTGGACCGCCGGGACCGGGCCGCCCAGCAGCGGCTGCTCGCCGAACGCTTCGCCGGCGTCGGCTGGCGCGCCGCCGAACTGCTCGCCGCCGCGCCGGACGCCGGCGACTTCTACTTCGACAGGTACGGCCAGGTGCGGATGGAGCGCTGGAGCGCCGGGCGGGTGGCGCTGCTCGGCGACGCCGCCTGGTGCCCGTCCCCGCTCACCGGGCAGGGCACCAGCCTGGCGCTGGTCGGGGCGTACCTGCTGGCCGGCGAGCTGGCCGCGGCCCGCGGCGACCACACGGTGGCCTTCCGCCGCTACGAGGAGCTGCTGCGGCCGCACGTGACCCGCGGCCAGGAGCTGCCGGGCGGCGGCATCGGCGGCTTCCTGCCGGAGAGCCGGGCCGCGATCCGGATGCGCGACGCGTCGATGCGGGCCATGACCTCCCGCCCGCTGCGCGGGCTGGCCACCCGGCTCTTCTTCAGCAAGGCCGACGGGTTCGACCTGCCGGAGTACGCGACGGCCCGGTGACGGTGCCGCACCACATGTCGACGGCCGCCGATCCGTCCGGTTGCCCACCGACGGGCTCGCCCCCTATGGCGGGCGAGCCCGTGCTCTCCCGGTCGAATGTGTGGAGGATCGACATGGCTCGACTCTGCCGGTGCGCCGTAGGTTTCCTCCACGCGACGGCCCTGTGACCCCGGTCACCGACCTGGCCGCCGCGGGACGGACGTGCGGAGGGTGAGGCGATGGCCGGCCAAGCGATCCTGTCGGCCCGTGGGCTGACCCGGGACTTCCGGGGCTTCCGGGCCGTCGACGGGGTCGACCTCGACGTGGCGCCGGAGACCGTGCACGCCCTGGTGGGGCCGAACGGCGCCGGCAAGACCACGCTGTTCAACCTGCTCACCGGATTCCTGCCGCCCAGCGGCGGCCGGATCGAGCTGGCCGGCCGGGACGTCACCGGCCTGCCCCCGGAGCGGGTCGCCCGGCTGGGCGTGGCCCGCTCCTTCCAGATCACCAGCCTCTTCCCGCAGCTGGGCGCGCGGGAGCACGTCGAGCTGGCCCTCCAGTCGTCGAGCGGCCTGGGCTGGCGGTTCTGGCGCTCCGCGAAGCTGATGCGCCGCTACCGGGACCGGGCCGACGAACTGCTGGCCATGGTCGGCCTCGCCGAGCTGGCCGAGGCCCCGGCCGAGGCCCTCGCGTACGGGCGCAAGCGCGCCCTGGAACTGGCCATCGCGCTCGCCCTCGACCCGAAGGTGCTGCTGCTCGACGAGCCCACCGCCGGGATGGGGCTGGAGGACGTGGACCGCACCGTCGACCTGATCGCCCGGGTCCGCGAGGGCCGGACCGTGGTCATGGTCGAACACAACATGAGCGTGGTGGGCCGGCTCGCCGACACGGTCACCGTCCTCCAGGCCGGCAAGGTCCTGGTCGAGGGGCCGTACGAGCAGGTCCGCGCCGACGAGCGGGTCATCACCGCCTACCTGGGAGCCGCGGATGCTGCGCATTGAGAACCTCTCCGCCTGGTACGGCGAGGCCCAGGTGCTGCGGGAGGTGAGCCTGGAGGTGGCCGCCGGCGAGGTGGTCACCCTGGTCGGGCGCAACGGCGCCGGCAAGTCCACACTGCTGCGGTCGGTGATGGGGTTGCACCCCGGCCAGCGCGGCACTGTCACCTTCGCCGACCGGGACGTCACGAGACTGCCGGCGTACAAGCGGGCGCGGCTCGGGCTCGGCTGGGTCCCCGACGACCGGGGCGCGTACGCCACCCTGACCGTCACCGAGAACCTGACCCTGCCGCCTCGCGTCGGGCCCGACCCGTGGCCGCTCGAGCGGGTGTACGAGGCGTTCCCCGCCCTCTACAGCCGGCGGGACTCGGCGGCCACCATGCTCTCCGGCGGCGAGCAGCAGATGCTCGCCCTGGCTCGGGTGCTGCGGATGGGCGCCCGGCTGCTGCTCTGCGACGAGCCCACCGAGGGCCTGTCACCGCTGCTCGTGCAGCAGGTCGGCGACCTGCTGCGGGAGGCCAAGAAGCACGGCGTGACCGTGCTGCTGGTCGAGCAGAACCTGCACTTCGCCACCGGCGTCGCCGACCGGCACTACCTGCTGGCCGAGGGACGGATCGCGGAGGCGATGGACAACTCCGAGGTGCGCTCGCGGGAGCGCGAGCTGCTGGCGTACCTCGGCATCTGAAACGACGGCTGACCCGCGCGGACCGCGCGGTATGAAGGGATTTCGACATGCGGAAAAGCGTGGGTGTGGCCGCCGCCTCGGCGGCGGTGCTGGTGGTGGCCGGCTGCGGCGGCGGTGGCCCGCAGTCCGGCGGCGACTCGAAGCTGACCGGCGACAAGATCGTGCTGGGCGTCCTCAACGACCAGTCGGGGGCCTACTCGGAGCTGTCCGGGCGGAACTCGGTCAAGGCCGTGGAGATGGCCATCGCCGACTTCAAGGCCAAGTACGGCGACAAGGCGGTCACCAAGAACATCACCGTGGAGACCGCCGACCACCAGAACAAGCCGGACGTGGCCAACAGCAAGGCCCAGGAGATGTACGACCGCAAGGGCGTCGACGCCATCCTCGACGTGCCGACCTCCTCGGCCGCCCTCAAGGTCGCCGACGTGGCCAAGGAGAAGAAGAAGCTCTACTTCAACATCGGCGCGGCGACCACCGACCTGACCGGCAAGAGCTGCAACAAGTACACGTTCCACTACGCGTACGACACCTACATGCTGGCGCACGGCACCGGCACGGTGACCACCGAGCAGGTCGGCAAGAACTGGTACATCCTCTACCCGAACTACGCGTTCGGGCAGGACATGGAGAAGAGCTTCTCCGCCGCCATCACGGCCGCCGGCGGGCAGGTGGTCGGCAAGGACGGCGCGCCGTTCCCGAACACCAGCGGCGACTACTCCTCGTTCCTGCTCAAGGCGCCCACGCTGAACCCGAAGCCGCAGGTGCTCGGCACCATGCAGGCCGGCGCCGAGCTGGTCAACGTGGTCAAGCAGTACAACGAGTTCAAGCTGCGGGACAAGGGCGTCGGGCTGGCCGTCGGCCTCATGTTCATCACCGACATCCACTCGCTGACCCCGGCCGCGCTCGCCGGCACCACCTACACCGACGCCTGGTACTGGAACTTCGACCAGCAGAACCGGGAGTGGGCCGACAAGTTCCAGAAGGAGACCGGCACCCGGCCGTCCTTCGCCCATGCAGCCAACTACTCCGCCGCCATGCAGTACCTGGAGGCCGTGCAGGCCGCCGGCACCGACGACGCGGACACCGTCGTGAAGGGCCTGGAGGGCAAGGAGGTCAACGACCTCTTCCTGCGCAACGGCAAGATCCGCGCCGAGGACCACCGGGTCATCCACGACGCGTACCTCGCCCAGGTGAAGCCGCAGGCCGAGGTGAGCGAGCCCTGGGACTACGTGAAGATCCTCAAGACCATCCCGGCGGCCGAGGCGTTCCGCGCCCCGTCGGCCGACTGCAAGATGTGAGCGCGAGGAGTGAGCCGGTTTTGCGAGCCCCGCAGTCGCGAACGAAAGACGGCACGGTGACGAGCTGATGTCAGGTTTCCTGCAGAACACGTTCAACGGGCTGGTGGGCGGGGCGTTCTACGCCCTGCTCGCCCTCGGGCTCGCGGTCATCTTCGGCATGCTCCGGGTGGTGAACTTCGCCCACGGCGCCTTCTACATGCTCGGCGCCTTCGGGGCGTACGTGCTCCTCGCCGAGGCGGGTGTGCCGTTCTGGGCCGCGTTGGTGATCATGCCGCTGGCGCTGGGCCTGCTCGGCATGGTGCTGGAGCGGGCGGTGATCCACCGGCTGACCCGGCTCGACCCGCTCTACAACTTCCTGCTCACCTTCGGCCTCACGCTGATCCTGCAGGACCTGGTGAAGTCCCGGTACGGCGTGCAGTCCAGCCCGTACGCCACCCCGGCCGAGCTGAGCGGGACTGTCGACTTCGGACTGTTCGACTTCCCCACCTACCGGGTCTTCATCCTCGGCTTCACCGTGCTGCTCTGCGTGGCAGTCTGGTGGGTGCTCGGCCGGACCCGGGTCGGCATGGTGGTCCGGGCCGCCACCGAGCGTCCCGAGCTGACCCGGGCCTTCGGCATCGACGTGGGGAAGTGGGTCACCCCGGTGTTCGGCTTCGGCATCGCCCTGGCCGGGCTGGCCGGGGTGCTCGCCGCCCCGATGCGGGCGGTGAACCCGCTCATGGGCGCCGACCTGATCATCGTGGTCTTCGCGGTCGTGGTGATCGGCGGGCTCGGCTCGATCTTCGGCTCGGTCGCCGCCGGCTTCGGCATCGGCCTCATCCAGGCCTGGGGCGAGGCGTACCTGTCGGACTTCCCGATCGTGTCGCAGACCGTCGTGTTCGTGGTGATGGCCGCGGTGCTGCTCTGGCGTCCGGCCGGCCTGTTCGGCCGTGAGGAGGCACCGGCATGACCAGCGCTGTCGACACCCCCGCCGAGGAGTCGGCCCGGCCCGCCCCGCCGTCCGGGCTGCTCACCGTCGCCCGGGCGCCCGGCTGGGTCCGGTACGCGCTGCTCGCCGCCGGCCTGGTCGTGGCGCTCTGGCTGCCGAACGGGCTCTACCCGGCGGTGGCCGTGGACATTCTGTGCTGGGCGCTGTTCGCCGTCTCGGTGGACCTGCTGCTCGGCTTCACCGGGCTGATGTCCTTCGGGCACGCCGCCTTCTGGGGCACCTCGGCGTACGTGACCGGGTTGGTCGCGATCCACGCCGGCCTGCCCTTCCCGGCGGCCGTGCTGGCCGGCGCGCTGGCCGCGGCGATGCTCGCGCTGCCGATCGGCTACCTGGCGGTCAAGCGCACCGGCATCTACTTCGCCATGGTCACCCTGGCCTTCGCGCAGATGGTCTACTACGTGGCCAACGAGTGGCGGTCGGTCACCCAGGGCGAGAACGGCCTCCAGGGCGTGCCGCGCTCCTTCTTCGGGGTCGACCTCACCGACGACTACTACTTCTACTACGCGATCCTGCCGATCGTGCTGCTCGGCCTGCTCGCCGCCTGGCGGATCGTGCACTCGCCGTTCGGCCGGGTGCTGGTCGGCATCCGGGACAACCCGGCCCGGGCCCGCGCGCTGGGCTACCCGGTGCACCGCTACAAGCTGACCGCGTTCGTCCTCTCCGGCTTCCTGGCCGGGCTGGGCGGCGGGCTCTTCGCGGTCGGCCACCGGTTCGTCTCGCTGGACGTGCTGCACTGGACCACCTCCGGCAAGGCGGTCATCGTGGTGGTGCTCGGCGGTATCGGCACCCTCTGGGGCGGCGTGCTCGGGGCGGCCCTGGTGGTCCGTCTGGAGGACTGGCTGTCGTTCTCCGGCTTCGAGGCCATCGGCCTGGTCACCGGCGGCATCTTCGTCCTCGTGGTGCTGCTGTTCCGGCGGGGCATCTGGGGCACTGTCGCCCACCTGCTCCGGCGCCGGGGAGCGGCCCGCCGCGGTTAGTTCTCACCCGGCTGCCCGGGGCCACCTGGCCCCGGGCAGCCGACACCTTTCCTCCGGCGGGCGCATCCGCGACGCGCCGTCCCGACGAACCCCCGGGTAGTGGACTGCTACCCGGGGGTACGTCTGGTGCTGACCCAACCGATGCCGGCCGACGCCGTCGAGCCGGCCCGCAAGCAGCTCCGCGCCGCCGCCGAGGACCTGGACGACCAGCGGGTCGCGGCGTTGGTGCTGGACCTGGCCGCCGAGGCCGGGGTCGTGGCGGCCTGGGAGCAGGTCTGCCTGCCGCTGCTGGCCACGCTGCGCGGAGACGGCGCGGCCGAGATCGCCGTCGAGCACGCCCTCGCCGAGGGCATCCGGGTCGGCCTGGACGTGTTCCGCCGGGAGCCGGGCCGGCCGCTGCCCGCCGACGGCGTGCTGCTCGCCGGCGCCGAACAGGAGACGCACTGCCTCGGGCTGCACGCGCTCGCCGCGGCGCTGCGCGAGAGGGGTCGGGGGTCCCTGCACCTCGGACCGGCGCTGCCGTGGACGGCGCTGGCCGGCGCGGTGGCCCGGGTCCGCCCGCGCGTCGTGGTGGTCTGGTCGCAGAGCCCGGCCACCGGCCGCGCCCACCGCCTGGTCCGCCTCCGGAAGGACTTTCCTGGGGTACGCCTGCACGCCGCCGGTCCGGGCTGGATCGAGCCCCTGGCGCCGCTCCCGGCCCGCCTCACCTCGCTGGCCGAGGCGACCGCCGCCTGCCTGGCCGGACCGGCCGCGTGACCTGGAACACAAACGATACGATCCGGTTCCGTATCGAAACACTCTCACATAGGCTCGGCAGCGTTACGAGTCTGTCCCGTATCGTATTTGACGCGGGTGAGTCGGGGGGAGAACCCGAGTGGAACCGCACGAGAACACTGGACACCCGAGGAGGTGGGCGATCCTGGGGGTGCTGGTGATCAGCCTCCTCGTGGTCGTCCTCGACAACACGATCCTCAACGTCGCCCTGCGTACCCTCGCCGACCCGGTGCACGGCCTCGGGGCCAGCCAGGGCGAGCTGGAGTGGGCGATCAACTCCTACACCCTGGTCTTCGCCGGGCTGCTGTTCACCTTCGGCGTCCTCGGCGACCGCCTCGGTCGCAAGCGCTTCCTGATGGTCGGCCTGGCGCTGTTCGGGCTGGCCTCGCTGCTCTCCGCGTACGCCCAGGACCCGGGCCAGCTGATCGCCACCCGCGCCCTGATGGGCGTCGGCGGCGCGGCCATCATGCCGGTGACCCTGTCGATCATCTCGAACGTGTTCGACCCCCGGGAACGGGCCAAGGCGATCGGCATCTGGGCCGGCGCGGTCGGTCTGGCCGTGGCCATCGGCCCGGTGCTCGGCGGCGCCCTGCTGGAGCACTACTGGTGGGGTTCGGTCTTCCTGATCAACGTGCCGGTCGTGGTGCTCGGCGTGGTGCTCGTGGCCGCCCTCGTCCCGGAGTCCCGCGACCCCCGGCCCGGCCGGGTGGACGTGCTCGGCGTGCTGCTCTCCGTGGTCGGCCTGGTCGCCCTCACGTACGGCATCATCGACGGCGGCGAGCACGGCTTCGACCGGCCGCGGGTGTGGCTGGCGATCGTCGGCGGCCTCGCGGTGCTCGGCTGGTTCGTCGCCCACGAGCTGCGCAGCGACCACCCGTCGCTGGACGTCCGGCTGTTCCGGGTGCCCCGGTTCGCCGCCCCGGTGGCGCTGGTCGGCCTGGTCTTCTTCGCCGCCATGGGCGTCATGTTCTTCGGCGCCTTCTACCTCCAGCTGGTCCGCGGCTACAGCCCGCTGGAGAGCGGCCTGCTCTTCCTGCCGTTCGCGGCCGCCCAGCTGATCTTCGCGCCGCGCAGCGCCGCCATGGTGCGCCGCTACGGCGGCCGGGCGGTCGCCGGGGTCGGGCTGCTGCTCACCGCCGCCGCGCTCGGCGCGTTCGTGCTCATCGACGCGGACACCCCGATCTGGATCTTCTCGGCGCTGGGCTTCGTGCAGGGCGCCGGGATGGCCAACATCATGCCGCCGGCCACCGAGTCGATCATGTCGGCGCTGCCCCGCGAGAAGGCCGGCGTGGGCTCGGCCGTGAGCAACACCGTCCGCCAGGTCGCCGGCGCGCTCGGCGTGGCGGTGCTCGGTTCGGTGCTCTCCGCCGTCTACCGCAACGACGTGGCCACGGCCGTGTCCGGCCTGCCCGGCCCGGTCCGCGACGCGGCCCAGGAGTCGATCTCCGGGGCGTACGCGGTCGCCGGCCGGCTCGGGGCCGGCGCTCCCCGGCTCATCGACGCGGCGAACACCTCGTTCGTCTCGGCGATGCACTGGGCGGCCGGGGTGTCCGCGCTGGTGGCACTCCTCGGCTTCGTCATCGTGCTGCGCTGGATGCCCGGCCGCCCGGTGATCGAGACCGACGCCCGGCCGGCCACCGAGCGGGAGTTGGCCGGGACCGCGTAGGTTCGGCGACAATGTCTGACATGACCTCTACGGCTGATGCTCCGCGGTCGCCCGGGCGACCGCGGAGCGTCCGCGCGGACGAAGCGATCATCGAGGCCACCCTCGACCTGCTGGCCGAGGGCAGCACCATCGAGGCGCTCTCCATCGAGGCGATCGCCGCCCGCGCCGGAGTTGGCAAGGCCACCATCTACCGCCGCTGGTCCGGCAAGGACGCGCTGCTCATGGACGCACTGCGCCGGCTCAAGGGGGTGCCGCCCCAGCCCGCCGGGCACTCCGTCCGCGACGACCTGGTGCTGCTCGTCGGCGCGGTCGGCCACAACGTCGACCCGCGGGCCGCCCGGATCATGCCGTGCCTGGTGCCCGAGGTGAACCGCAGCCCGGACCACTTCCAGCTCTACCAGAACATCATCGAGCCGCGGCGGAAGCTGATGCGCGAGGTGCTGCGCCGCGGGGTGGACAGCGGGGAACTCCGCGCCGACCTCGACATCGAGCTGGCCATGGCGCTGCTCAGCGGGCCCATGCTGATCCAGCGGGTGCTGCGCTGGCACCCCGAGCTGGACGAGCGCATCCTCCCCGAGCGGGTCGTGGACAGCGTCCTCGAAGGCCTGCGCGCCCGCTGAACCGCGGGCGGGTCAGGCCGCCGGGGTGCGCAGCCGGTGCAGCCGCAGGGCGAGCTGCACCTCCAGGGCGCGCTCCGGCTTCTGCCAGTCCGCGCCGAGCAGCTGCCCGACCCGCTCCAGCCGCTGGGTCACCGTGTTGACGTGCACGTGCAGCAGCTCCGCCGCCCGAGCCAGGCTGCCACCCACCCCGAAGTACGCCTCCAGGGTCTTCACCAGCGCGGTGCCCCGCCGGGCGTCGTAGTCGACCACCGGCCCGACGGTGGCGGTGAGGAAACGGGCCACGTCCCGGTCGCCCGAGTCCCCGACCGCGCCCAGCAGCAGCCCCACGAAGCCCAGCTCGGCAGTGCTCGCCCCCTGCCCGGCCCGGCCCAGCGCGCCCAGCGCCGTCAGGCACCGCTCCGCCTCGGCGAAGGTGACGGCCAGCGAGGCCGGGCCCGTGGACGGCCCGCTCGAACCGGCGGTCACCGGCCGGCCGGTCACCCGGGACAGGTCCCGGGCCACCGCCCGGGCCGCGCCGCCCGCGTCCTGGCCGGGCAGCATGAGCACCACCCGCCCGTCGCGCGCCGCCGCCAGCCCGCCCCGCGTCGAGGCGTACGTGGTGGCCCAGGAGAGCACCCGCTGCCGGGCCGAGCCGGTGGCGGCGATCGCGTCGTCGCCGACCGCCACGAGCACGTGCGGGGCGTCCAGGTCCACGCCGAGCCGCCGCGCCCGGCTGCGCAGCGCGTCGGTGTCCCGCAGCGGCCGGGCGATCAGGTCGTCCAGCAGCTCGCCCCGGACCCGCCCCTCCGCCTCCGCCACCGTGCGGCGGAACAGCAGCAGCAGCGCGGTCACCAGCGCGGCCCGCTCCAGGATCCGCTGGTCGGCGTCGACCAGCTCGCCGTCCGGGCGCAGCACCAGCGCGCCCAGGTTCTCCGCGCCGGCCACCACGGCGGCGTACCACAGCGGACCCCGGCGCACGCTGCGCCCCTCGGTGCGGGACGCGGCCACCGCCTCCACGATGTCCGCCCGGTCCGGCTCCTCGATCTCGCCCACCCGGGCCAGCCGCCGCCCCTCGGCGTCCAGCGCCAGCAGCGCCCCGCCGAGCACCTCGGTGACCGCCGCCGCCACGTCCTCCATCCCGCCGCCGCGTACCACGAGGGCGGTCATCCGGTCGTGGGCGGCGGCGGCCCGCTCCACCGAGCTGCTGTGCGCCCGGATCGTGCTGTTCGCCGTCGACAGCTCCTCCAGCGCCGACCGGGTCTCGGCCAGCAGCCGGGCGGTGTCGATGGCCACGGCGGCGTGCGCGGCCAGGGAGACCAGCAGCGACACCTCCTCGCGGGCGAACGGCCGGGCCGACCGGTTGGCCGCGTACAGCACGCCGATGACGCTCGACCCGAGCCGCAGCGGGACGCCCAGGATGGCCACCAGGCCCTCCTCGCCCACCCCGCCGTCGATCTCCCCGGTGTGCTTGAAGCGGTCGTCCTCCTGGTAGTTCGAGGTGACGTACGGGGTGCCGGTCTGCGCCACCAGGCCACCCAGGCCGTCGCCCATCTCCAGCCGCAGCCGCTGGAACCGCGCCGAGATCGAGCCGTCGGTGACCCTCATGTACGTGTCGCCGCGCTCGTCGTCGTTGAGCGTCATGTACGCCACGTCGGTGCCGAGCAGGATCCGCGCCCGGTGCACGATCGCCCGCAGCACGTCGTCCAGGTCGCGCAGCCCGGCCAGGTCGCTGGCCGTGTCGTACAGGCCGGAGAGCTCGGTCTCCCGGCGGCGCCGCCGCTCCAGCAGCGCGCGGACCCGCAACGCCACCAGCTTCGCCTGCTCCAGCTCGGCGAGGCGCTCGGCGGGCAGGCCGGCGGCGCGGGCGGCGACCAGCGGGCCCTCGAACTCGACCGGGGCGGCCTCCCGCGCCAGCAGCTCCAGGAACTCGACCGGCGACGACATGACCGACATTGTGCGCGAGGCCACTAGTTGGCCGTCCAGCCCCCGTCGAGGGCGATCGACGCGCCGGTGATGAACGCGGCGGGCGGCGAGCACAGGTACGCCACCAGCTCCGCCACCTCCTCCGGCTCGATCAGCCGCTTGATCGCCGCCCGGGCCAGCATGATCTTCTCCACCACCTCGTCCTCGCCGATGCCGTGACTGGCCGCCTGGTCGGCGATCTGGCTCTCCACCAGCGCGGTCCGCACGTACGCCGGGTTGATGCAGTTGGCCGTCACCCCGTGCGCGGCGCCCTCCAGCGCCACCACCTTCGACAGGCCCTCCAGCGCGTGCTTCGCCGAGACGTACGCCGCTTTGTACGGCGAGGCGCGCAACCCGTGCACCGACGAGATGTTGACGATCCGGCCCCACCCGTTCGCGTACATCCGGGGCAGCGCCCGGCGGATCAGCAGGAACGGCGCCTCCACCATCACCCGCTGGATGTACTCGAAGCGCTCGACGGGGAAGTCCTGTACCGGCGCCACGTGCTGGAGGCCGGCGTTGTTGACGACGATGTCCACGTCGACGTCGAGCCGGTCCACCGCCGCGGAGTCGGCCAGGTCGACGCCCTCCGCCCGGCCCCCCGCCTCCGCCGCGACCGCCTTGGCCGCCTCCACGTTGCGGTCCACCACCAGCACCGCCGCGCCGGCCGCCGCCAGCCGCAGGGCACAGGCCCGTCCGATGCCGCTGCCACCACCGGTCACCAGCGCGGCGCGACCGGAGAGGTCGACGTTCACGACGTGGGGGACCGCCACGGGTTCTGCCGTCATGGCGCAAGAAGTTACGAGCTGTGTGGCCAGCGGCACATGGGGCGGCGACACATACTCGACCGCTTCAGTGTGTGGCGCCCGCCGCCTCGCGCGGGGCCGGGCCGCCGCCGCGTGTCAGGGGGCCGTGCGACGGTGGCCCGGGTCGGTCCGGCGCGGAACGGAGGCGTGGATGGCGGGCGGGACGACGTCCTTCGAGGTGACACTGGTGCGCTGGTCCGGCGCCGGTGGCTGGGTGTTCGCCCCGGTCCCGGCGGAGCACGCGCCGGAGGCGGCCGGCCCGTTCGGCCGGGTGCCGGTGACCGCCACCGTCGACGGCCGCACCTGGTCGACGAGCGTCTGGCGGGACCGGCGGGCCGGCTGGCTGCTGCCCGTCCCGGCCCGCATCCGCGCCGGCAAGGACCACGGCGACCCGGTCACCGTCGCGGTCGAGGTCGACCCGACGCGGCGCTGACCGCACGGCTGGGCGTGTCCCGCCCGGCGGCCGTCCGACCGCACCAGTAGGGTGTCGAACACACGTACTGCTGGCGGCTGGGGGAGGAGGCGGCGTGCGCGTGCTGGGCGTCGACCCGGGGCTGACCCGGTGCGGGGTCGGCGTGGTCGAGGGCGTGCCGGGCCGCCCCTGCACCCTCGTCGCCTACTACGTCGTCTACACCGACCCCGCCGACGAGCTGCCGCTGCGCCTGCTGCACCTGGACCGCTCCCTCACCGACCTGGTCGCCGAGCACCGGCCCGACGCCGTGGCCGTCGAACGGGTGTTCAGCCAGCACAACGTCCGCACCGTGATGGGCACCGCCCAGGCCAGCGGGATCGCCGTGCTCGCCGGGGCCCGGGCCGGGCTGCCCGTGCAGACCTACACCCCGAGCGAGGTGAAGGCGGCGGTGACCGGTTCCGGCCAGGCCGACAAGGCGCAGATGACCGCCATGGTCACCCGGCTGCTGCGGCTGCCCGAGCCGCCCCGCCCGGCCGACGCCGCCGACGCCCTGGCGCTGGCCATCTGCCACGTCTGGCGCGGCGGCACCCGATCCAAGCTGGCCGCCGCGGCGGAGCGGGCACGACGAGGAGGAGCGCGATGATCGCCAGCGTGCGCGGCACGGTGACCGCGACCGGTCCGGACCACGCCGTGGTGGAGGTGGGCGGCATCGGCCTGGCCGTGCAGTGCGCCCCCGGCACCCTCGCCGAGCTGCGCGTCGGCCAGCCCGCCCGGCTGGCCACCAGCCTGGTGGTCCGGGAGGACTCGCTCACCCTCTACGGCTTCGCCGACGACGACGCCAAGCAGCTCTTCGAGCTGCTCCAGACCGCCAGCGGGGTCGGCCCGCGGCTGGCCCAGGCGGTGCTCGCCGTGCACACCCCCGACGCCGTCCGCAAGGCCATCGCCAACGCCGACACCGCCGCGCTGACCCGGGTGCCCGGCATCGGCAAGAAGGGCGCCGAGCGGCTCGTCCTCGAACTGCGCGACCGGATCGGCCCGGTGCCGATCGGCGCCGACGGCGCGGCCGGGGTCACCGCCGGCGCCTGGCCCGAGCAGGTCCGCCAGGCCCTCGTCGGGCTCGGCTGGACCGCCGCCCAGGCCGAGCAGGCGGTGGCCGCCGTCGCCGAGACGGTCGACGGCGAGACCCCGCCCGTGCCGGTCCTGCTCAAGCAGGCCATCCGCCTCCTGGGCCGCACCCGATGAGCAACGACAACCTCGTCTCGGCGTACGTCAGCGACGCGGAACGGGACGCGGAGGCCAGCGTCCGGCCCAAGCGGCTGGAGGAGTTCATCGCCCAGCACCGGGTCCGCGACCAGCTCGATCTGTTGCTCAAGGGTGCGATGCGGCGCGGCTCCCCGCCCGACCACATTCTTTTGTCAGGGCCGCCTGGCCTCGGTAAGACCACCCTGGCCAACATCGTCGCCGCCGAACTGGGCTCGGGGATCCGGGTGACCAGCGGGCCGGCCATCGAGCGCTCCGGCGACCTGGCCGCCATCCTGACCAGCCTCGCCGAGGGCGACGTGCTCTTCATCGACGAGATCCACCGGATCGCCAAGCCGGCCGAGGAACTGCTCTACAGCGCCATGGAGGACTTCCGGGTCGACGTGGTGGTCGGCAAGGGCCCCGGGGCGACCGCCATCCCGCTCGACGTCGAGCCGTTCACCCTGGTCGGCGCGACCACCCGCTCCGGCCTGCTCACCGGGCCCATGCGGGACCGGTTCGGCTTCGTGGCCCACCTCGACTTCTACTCCCCGGCCGACCTGGAGACGCTGCTGCACCGGTCCGCCCGGATCCTCGGCGTGCCGATCACCCCCGACGGCGCGGCGGAGATCGCCGGGCGGTCCCGGGGCACCCCCCGGATCGCCAACCGGCTGCTGCGCCGCGTGCGCGACTTCGCCGAGGTCCGCGCCGAAGGGGTGGTCAACCTGGAGACCGCCCGGGCCGCCCTCACCGTCTACGACGTCGACGCGCTCGGCCTGGACCGGCTGGACCGGGCGGTGCTCACCGCGCTTGTCGACTCCTTCCGGGGCGGCCCCGTCGGCCTCTCCACCCTCGCCGTGGCGGTGGGGGAGCAGCCGGACACGGTCGAGGAGGTGTGCGAGCCCTTCCTGGTCCGGGCCGGGCTCCTGGCCCGTACGCCGCGCGGCCGGGTCGCCACGGCGGCCGCCTGGCATCATCTGGGGCGTACGCCGCCGAATGGTACATTTGGCGCGGATGCCCCTTCGGCGCCCGATCTGTTCTCGGCGCAGCCCGATCAGCCGTGATCCGAACGTGATCTGTGCCGCATTCGGTCTTCTCAGGTGCAGGGATTAGACTTCGCCGCGGTTTGACAGGACGTGAGAATCCGCCTCCGCTGTGGTGCCCTCCGGGGCGGCGCGGAGGCCAATGGGAAGGTCGACAACCGTGCTTTACGCAGCAGCGAGTGGCGGGGGAGCCGGCGGTCTGACGCCGATCCTCATGATCGCTCTGCTCTTCGGCGTCATGTACTTCATGATGATCCGCCCCCAGCAGAAGCGTCGCCGTGAGGCCGAGCAGATGCAGTCCGCGCTCGGCGTGGGCGACGAGGTGGTCACCATCGGCGGTCTCTACGGCACGGTGACCGGGGTCGAGGACGAGACGGTCCTGCTCGAGGTCGCCCCGGGCGTGCAGACCCGGTACGCGCGTCCCGCCATCGCCCGCGTGGTGAAGCGCGTCGAGGCGCCGGAGGCCGAGACGATCACCGAGGAAGCCGAGCCGGTCAAGGAGTGACCACGGCCCCGGACGGGGCAGCGGATTCACTCATACAAGTGGATAGTTGGGTCGGCGTTCGACGCCGGCACGCGAGAAACCCCGCGCGACGCCGCCGCGTCGTGCGCCGGGGAGGCGTGCCGTCCGGCGGCGCCGTCCCGCCGGAGCAGTCGGGCGGACACCCCCGGCCCGACAATCTCGCCGCTGCCGAAGCGGCGCGACCGTACAGGGAGACAGGACAGCCGTGGCACCACCTCAGGGACAGATGCGCCCCGGACGGCAGCTCGCCGTGCTCGGGTTCATCTTCGTCGTCCTCTATCTTTTGGTGTTCTTCTCGGGCGGCGCCAGCGGTGGCTGGAAGGATCGGCTGGAGCCCCGGCTCGGCCTGGACCTCATCGGTGGCACCCGGCTGACGCTCGAGGCCACCAACAGCGTGGACGGCAAGCCCCCGACCTCCGCCAACCTCGAAGAGGCGCGGCAGATCATCGAGAACCGGGTCAACGCCTACGGCGTGGCCGAGGCCGAGGTGGTCACCGAGGGCAACCGGAACATCGTCATCTCCCTGCCCGGTCAGAACCGGGACCTGACGAACGTCGGTGAGGCCGCCGAGCTGCGCTTCCGCAAGGTGCTCAAGGCCACCGACGGCAGCGGCGCCGCCGCCGCGCCGGCCCCGACGGCCAGCGCCACCCCGGCCCCGTCGGGCAGCGCCACCCCGGCCCCGTCCGGCAGCGCGAGCCCGCAGCCGTCCGGCAGCGCCGCGCCCAAGGCCACCGCGTCGCCGAGCGCCGGCGGTCAGGGCGGCATGGCGCCGACGCCGAGCGCCAGCGCCGCCGCGCCGACCCCGTCGGCCACGCCGAGCGCCGCCGCGCCGAGCCCGAGCGCCAGCGCCGAGCCGGTGCCGCAGAGCATCGAGCAGCAGCGCAAGGCCATCGAGCAGAAGGTGGGCGCCGCGGCCTGGGCCGCCGCCTCCGGCCTCCAGGCGCCGGCCGACCTCACGGCCGACCCGTCGCTGGCCGACAAGCTCAAGCCGTTCGGCACGCTCTCCCCGCAGGAGGTCGCGGTGCTGCCGGTCGGGATCCAGTTCAACGTCCCGACCATCACCTGCCAGCAGCTCGACAACCGGCCGGCGGCCTCGATCAAGGACGAGAACCAGCAGGCCGTGGCCTGCGAGTCCGGCGCCAAGTACCTGCTCGACAAGGCCAAGGTGCTCGGCACCGACGTCGACGACGCCAACGCCGTGCTCGACCAGACCAGCTCCTGGGTGGTCAGCCTGAACTTCACCGGCAAGGGCCAGGAGAAGTGGACCGCGCTCACCCGCGAGGCGTTCAACAACGAGGGTCAGGCCTGCGACCAGACCGCGCTCGGCCAGGACGGCAAGTGCCGGGTCGCCGTGGTGCTGGACAACGAGATCGTCTCGTCCCCGGAGATCCAGGGCGTGCTGACCGGTGACTCGCAGATCACCGGCAGCTTCGACAACAAGACCGCCAACGCGCTGGCCAGCCAGCTGCGCTACGGCGCCCTGCCGGTGACCTTCGAGCCGCAGGAGCAGCAGAACGTCACCGCGACGCTGGGCGACAGCCACCTCAAGGCGGGTCTGCTCGCGGCCGGCATCGGCATGCTGCTGGTCATCATCTACTCGTTCTTCTACTACCGGCTGCTCGGCTCGGTCATCTTCCTGAGCCTGGTGCTCTCGGCGCTGCTGGTCTTCGGCGCGCTGGTCGTGCTCGGCCGGTCGATCGGGTTCACCCTCACGCTCGCCGGCATCGCCGGCATGATCGTCTCACTCGGTGTGGCGGCGGACTCGTTCGTCATCTACTTCGAGCGGCTCAAGGACGAGATCCGCGAGGGGCGCAGCCCGCGCAGCGCGGTGCCGCGTGCGTGGGTCCGCGCCCGCCGGACGATCATCTCGGCGAACGCCATCACCCTGATGTCGGCCGTGGTGCTCTACATCGTCTCGGTCGGCGCGGTGAAGGGCTTCGCCTTCGCGCTCGGCCTGGCGACCGTCCTCGACCTGGTCGTCGTGTTCCTCTTCCGTCACCCGATCATGACGATGTTCGCCCGCACCCGGGCGTTCCTGTCCCCGCGGGTCAGCGGCCTCGGCCGGGCCCTGCCGGCCCGGTCGGCCGAGTCGGGCGCCGCCCGCAACCCGCGCGTCAAGGAGGCCTGAGATGGCTAAGAGTGGTCTGGCGTCCCGGCTCTACCGGGGCGAGGCCGATCTCAACATCGTCGGCCGGCGCAAGCTGTGGTTCGCCGTCGCCGGTGTGCTGGTGCTGATCGCCGTGCTGAGCTTCGCGGTCCGGGGTTTCAGCCTCGGCATCGAGTTCGCGGGCGGCAACTCGTTCCAGGTGCCGGCCAGCGTCGGCACCCTGGAGCAGGCCGAGGCGAAGGTCGACGCCGCGCTCGCCGCCAAGGGCGGCGGCGCCGAGGTGGTCACCGCGCAGAAGGTCGGCAGCACCAGCGGTGAGTACTACGAGCTGCGCACCGGGCAGCTCACCGCGGAGCAGGCCAACGAGGTCAAGACCGAGATGGCGCAGTCGTTCGGCATCCAGGCCGACCAGATCAGCGGCAGCCAGGTCTCCGAGGCGTGGGGCAGTCAGGTCACGTCCCGCGCCCTGCTCGGTCTGCTGATCTTCGTCGCGGTGGTGGCGATCTACCTGATCCTCCGCTTCGAGTGGCGGATGGCTGCCGCCGCGATCGCGTCGCTGTTCACCAACCTGGTGCTCACGGCCGGCATCTACTCGCTGGTCGGCTTCGAGGTCACCCCGTCGACGATCATCGGCTTCCTCACCATCCTGGGCTTCGCGCTCTACGACGTGGTGGTGGTCTTCGACAAGGTCCAGGAGAACACCCGGGGCATCACCGCCAACAACAACCACACCTACGGCGAGGCGGCCAACCTGGCGCTGAACCAGAGCCTCATGCGGTCGCTGAACACCTCGGTGGTCGCCCTGCTCCCGGTCGGCGGTCTGCTCTTCATCGGTGCCGGCCTGCTCGGCGCGGGCACCCTGAAGGACCTGGGTCTGGTGCTCTTCGTCGGTATGGCGGTCGCCTTCCTGACCTCGATCCTGCTGGCCACCCCGCTGCTGGTGCTGCTGAAGAACCAGGACCCGCGGATCAGCGCCCACAACAAGCGGGTGCTGGCCCGCCGGGGCGCCATCGCCCGCGGCGAGGTCACCCCGAAGGGCGCCCCGCGGTCCGCGGCGGCCACCGCCGAGGAGACCATCGACCCCGAGGCGGCCGCCCTGGCCGGCGCCGCCCCGAAGGTCGGCGCCCGGCCGGCCGCCAAGCGCCCCAGCGGCGCCCGGGGCGGGCGTCCCGCCGGCGGCGGGGGCAACCGGCCCGGTGGCGGGAAGCGCCGCTGACCCACACCCGGTAGAGATCGACCGGACGGCGTCCGCCATGCTGTGAAAGCGGCATGACGGACGCCGCCGTCGTTCGAGAGGACATGGGACGCACCGTGACGGAGACCCACACCACCGGGGTACGGGGAGACAGCGGCCCGGAGGTCGCCCGACTGGTCGCCAGCCGGGTGCTGGACGTGCCGGACTTCCCGAAGCCCGGCGTCATGTTCAAGGACCTGATGCCGCTGTTCGCCGACGGCGCGGCCTTCCGTGAGGTGATCGACGGGATCATCGCGTACCACGGGCGGGACTCGTTCGACGCGGTGGTGGGCATCGAGGCGCGCGGGTTCGTGCTCGCCGCGGCCGTCGCGTACGCCACCGGGGTGGGCGTGGTGCCGGTGCGCAAGGCCGGCAAGCTGCCCCGGGCCACCCACTCGGCGTCGTACGCCCTCGAATACGGCGAGGCGACGCTGGAGGTGCACCAGGACGCCTTCACGGCCGGCCACCGGGTCCTCGTCCTGGACGACGTGCTCGCCACCGGCGGCACCGCCGAGGCCACCCTCGACCTGGTGGAGCGGGCCGGCGGCACGGTGGCCGGCTTCACCGTGCTCATGGAACTCGGCTTCCTCAAGGGGCGCGAGCGACTCGCCCCGCGTCCGGTCCATGCCCTGCTGACCGTTTGACCCACCGGCCCGTCGGGCCGACCCGGCGCGGTCCGTCCGGCGGAGCGGCGGCGTACCCTGCGTACGGGTAGCATTGCCCTTTGCTTGACCGGGCGGGTGACCGTCCGGCGGTTTGACCGGGTGGGAGACCGCTCGGCGGCCTGACCGGGCGGGTGACCGTCCGGCGGTTTGACCGGGTGGGAGACCGCTCGGCGGCCTGACCGGGCGGGTGACCGTCCGGCGGTGCGGGGCCGCCGGGGCCGCGAGGCCCCCGGTGACCGGCGCGGAACAACTCCGGCCCCTCGGCCGGTTGGACAGGATGTCGGCCGGACGGCCGGCGCATCCCGGCGAGCGGTGAGGAGGCCGGTGTCCCACGATGTCGTCCCTCCGGTGGAGGGCACGGTGCACCCGACAGGCGACGCGGACGGCTCGGTGACCGAGCGGAGCGGCGGCAACCCGCCGGCCCGGGTGACCGGCACCGACGGGCAGGCGGACGGCGGCGCGGTCGTGGTGCCGTTCCCGACCGACGCCGGGGCGGACCCCTCGCCCGCCGGCGGCTTCGCCCTCTCCAACGCGCCGACCGGCCGGAGGGTGCGCGCCCGGCTGGCCCGGTTCAACGCGCCCTGGCAGACCTCGCAGGTCAGCGAGGTGCTGGAGCCGCTGATCGCCACCCACCGCGAGAACCACCCCAAGGCCGACGCCCGGCTGCTCCAGCGCGCCTTCGACACGGCCGCGCGGTGGCACTCGGGTCAGTACCGCAAGTCCGGTGACCCCTACATCACCCACCCGCTCGCGGTGGCGACCATCCTGGCGAACCTGGGCATGGACACCACCACGCTCGTCGCGGCGCTGCTGCACGACACGATCGAGGACACGGAATACACCCTCGACCAGATGCGCGCCGACTTCGGCGGCGAGGTGGCCCTGCTGGTCGACGGCGTCACCAAGCTCGACAAGGTCAAGCTGGGTGACGCGGCCAAGGCGGAGACGATCCGCAAGATGGTCGTGGCCATGGCCAAGGACCCGCGCGTCCTGGTGATCAAGCTGGCCGATCGGCTGCACAACATGCGTACCCTGACCTTCCTGCCCCGCCCCAAGCAGGAGCAGAAGGCCAAGGAGACCCTGGAGATCCTCGCCCCGCTGGCCCACCGCCTCGGTATGAACACCATCAAGTGGGAGCTGGAGGACCTCGCCTTCGGCACCCTGTTCCCGAAGCGGTTCGAGGAGATCAACCGGCTGATCGGCGAGCACCAGCCGCAGCGTGAGGCGCTGCTGCGCCAGGTGACCCAGAAGGTGTCCACCGACCTGAAGGCCGCCAAGATCAAGGCGGAGACCACCGGCCGGCCGAAGCACCTCTACTCGATCTACCAGAAGATGATCGTGCGGGGGCGCGACTTCAACGACATCTACGACCTGGTCGGGGTGCGGATCCTGGTCGACACGGTGCGGGACTGCTACGCGGCGCTGGGCGTCATCCACGCCAACTGGCAGCCGGTGCCGGGCCGGTTCAAGGACTACATCGCCATGCCCAAGTTCAACATGTACCAGTCGTTGCACACGACGGTCATCGGGCCCACCGGCAAGCCGGTGGAGATGCAGATCCGCACCTACGCGATGCACCGCACCGCCGAGTTCGGCATCGCCGCGCACTGGAAGTACAAGGAGCACAAGGGCACCCCGGTGGTCGGCCCGCCGGCGCACATCGACGAGATGACCTGGCTGCGCCAGCTGCTGGACTGGCAGCGCGAGGCGGCCGACCCGAGCGAGTTCCTCGACGCGCTGCGGTTCGACCTGTCCAGCCAGGAGGTGTACGTCTTCACCCCGAAGGGCGACGTCATCCCGTTGCCGACCGGGTCGACGCCGGTGGACTTCGCGTACGCGGTGCACACCGAGGTCGGGCACAAGTGCATCGGCGCCCGGGTCAACGGCAAGCTGGTGCCGCTGGAGTCGACGCTCTCCAACGGCGACGTGATCGAGATCTTCACCTCGAAGTCCGACACGGCCGGCCCCACGCAGGACTGGCTGGGCTTCGTCAAGAGCCCGCGCGCCCGCACCAAGATCCGCCAGTACTTCAACAAGGAGCGGCGGGAGGAGGCGATCGAGGCCGGCAAGGACTCGATCGTCAAGGCGATGCGCAAGCAGGGCATGCCGCTGCAGCGGATGCTCACCTCGGACGCGCTCATGGCGATCGCCCGGGACCTGCACCTGGCCGACGTGGCCTCGCTCTACGCGGCGGTCGGCGACAGCCAGGTCTCCGCGCAGTCGGTGGTGCAGAAGCTGATGGCCGCGTACGGCGGCGAGGAGGGCGCGGCGGAGGACATCGCCGAGACCGCCGTCGCCACCCGGCCGCCGCGCAGCCGGCAGAGCAGCGCCGACCCGGGCGTGGTGGTCCGGGGGGTCAGCGACGTCTGGATCAAGCTGGCCCGCTGCTGCACCCCGGTGCCGCCGGACGCGGTGTTCGGCTTCGTCACCCGCTCCGGCGGGGTGAGCGTCCACCGGGACGACTGCGCCAACGCCGAGGACCTGCGGGCGCAGAGCGAGCGGGTGGTCGAGGTGAGCTGGAAGCTGACCTCCGCCTCGACCTTCCTGGTCGCCATCCAGGTGGAGGCCCTCGACCGGCACAAGCTCCTCGCGGACGTCACCCGGGTGCTCTCCGACGAGCGGGTCAACATCCTCTCCGCGACCGTCACCACCACCCGGGACCGGGTGGCGGTGAGCCGGTTCAGCTTCGAGATGGCCGACCCGAAGCACCTGGGGCACCTGCTGGCCGCGGTCCGCAAGGTCGACGGCGTCTTCGACGCCTACCGGGTCACCTCGGGCGCCTGAGCCGGCCCCCGGAACAACGGAAAGCGCCCGCCGGCGGTCAGCCGGCGGGCGCTTTCGCGTCGTACGGGCGGCTCAGCCGCCCTGGATGTCGCTCATGCTGAGCTTGTTGACGACGATCTCCTTCTTCGGGTGACCGCCACCGGCCTGCTGGGCGAAGGCGCCGTCGTCACCGGCCGCGGCGACCTGCTTCACCACGTCCATGCCGCCGGTGATCGTGCCCAGCACGGTGTAGTTCGGGTCGAGCTGGGAGTCGCCGTACACGATGAAGAACTGGCTGCCGGTGCTGCCCTGCTGGCCGGAGTTGGCCATGGCGATGACGCCCTCCGGGTAGGGGGGCCGCTTGTCGGTGGGCAGGTTCTCCTCGGCCAGGTTGTAGCTCGGGCCGCCGGTGCCGTCGGTCTCCCGCCAGCCCTTGCCGGTCGCACTCGGGTCACCGCACTGGAGCACCTTGATGCCCTCGGTGACGAGCCGGTGGCACTTGGTGTTGTCGAAGAAGCCCTTGCTGGCCAGGTGGGTGAAGCTGCCCGCGGTGCAGGGCACCTTCCCGCGGTCGATCTTGGCGGTGATCGGGCCCAGGTTGGTGTCGATCGTCATGGTCTGGGTGCCCGTGTTGGCCTGCTGGGCCGTGGGCAGCCCGACGTCCTTGATCTGCTTCGAGCGCCCCTCCTTGGGGACCTCGGTGAACGCGCACTGGGAGAACCCGTCGCCGCCGCCGGCGGTGTTCTGCTTCTCGTCGTCACCGCCGAGCGAGGTGGCGAGCCAGACGGTCCCGGCCACGACGAGCACCAGCACCGCCGCGGCGCCGACGATGGCCTGGGTCTGCCGGCGCTTGCGGGCCTTGGCGGCGCGCTCGGCCATCTCCCGCTCGAGGCGGGCCCGCGCCGCCGCGCGCTGCCGCTCTCTCGTGGACGTCACGGTCACTCCTCACATGCTTCTCGGGTACGGCGGTGCTCGCCGCTGCTCAGGGTGGGGCGGGCCGGGTCAGCCGGCGCTGGGGCTCGCCGCCGGGGCGCTCGTGGCGGCCGGCGCGGCGTTCGGCTCGGCGACGGTGAGGCTCTGGATCACCACATCCGTCTTCGGCTTGACCTTGGCTCCACTCCCATTGTCCACGGTCGGCAGGGCGCCGATCTTCTCGACCACGTCGAGGCCGCCGGTGACCTTGCCGACGATCGTGTAGCCCGGGGTGGGCGGGTTGAAGTCCTTGAAGAAGATCAGGAACTGGCTGCCGTTGCTGCCGGGCGGGTTGCCGATCATGGCGACCGTGCCCTTCGGGTACGCCGGGGGCTGCGCCGGCGCCGGCGAGGCGGAGGGGCTGGCCTCGGGGGCGGTGGGGACGTTCTCGTTGTAGAACGAGTAGGCCGGGCCGCCGATGCCGCTGCCGCTCGGGTCGCCGCAGCGCAGCGCCCCCTCAGTGGTGATCTCGTGGCACTTGGTGTTGTCGTAGAACGACTTGCCGGCCAGGAACGAGATGCTTGCCGCGCCGCACGGGGCGGCGGCCAGGTCCAGGTCGGCGGTGATCGGGCCGCCCTGGTTGGTGGTGACCGTCATCGTGCGGGTGCCGGCGGTGGGCAGACCAGTGGTGGGCGGGGTGCCCACCTCCTTGAGGTTCGTGTTGGCCGTGGCGTCCTGCGGGGTCCAGAGGCAGGTGTCCTCGGCGGCCTGCTTCTTCGGCTCGGAGTCGAAGGCGCCGAGCGCCCAGGCCGAACCGACCACGATCAGCGCGAGCACCACGGCGGCGCCGACACCGGCCTGGATCTGCCGGCGGCGCTTCGCGGCCGCGGCCCGCCGGGCGAGCTGCCGGTCGAGCTTGGCCCGCGCCAGTTTGCGCTGCCGGTCCCTGCTGGAAGCCACCCGTGCTCCCCTTCCTCTACCCTGGTTCTGGCCGGCGCCGGGCGCTGCCCGTCCGTCCGCCGGGAGGGTGCGCCACGCCACACGCCCGCCAGAGTGTACGGGTACCGGCTGGGAAAGTGGTGTACGAGGTCCGGCCTGGGTTTATCGGGCGTTGTCACTGTGCCGGGCGGGGCGGGTGGGGCCGGTGGTCGGCGAAACCCGGTCGCCCGTGCGACTAGGCTGCTGACAGGGACGACGACCTGGACGGAAGGGGAGCGGACGTGCTCGTGGCCGGCTTTCCCGCGGACGCCTTCGGCACCAACTGCTACGTGGTGGCGACGGCACCGGGGGAGCAGTGCGTGGTGGTCGACCCCGGCATCGGGGTGCTCGACCGGCTCGACGCCGTGCTCGCCGAGCACCGCCTGCACCCGGCCGCCGTGCTGCTCACCCACGGCCACCTCGACCACACCTTCTCGGTGGCCCCGGTCTGCGGCGCGCGGGGCATCCCTGCGTACGTCCACCCGGAGGACCGGGAGCTGCTGGCCGACCCGTCCAAGGCGCTCTCGATGGACCTCACCCAGCTCTTCGGCGGGCGGCTGCCCTACGCCGAGCCGGACGACGTGGCGGAGCTGACCGACGGCGCGACCCTGTCGCTGGCCGGGTTGGAGATCACCGTCGACCACGCCCCCGGCCATACCGGCGGGTCGGTGCTGTTCCGGATGCCCGGCGCCGGCTCGCCCTGGGAGGCCGACCAGATCTGCCTCTCCGGCGACGTGCTCTTCGCCGGCTCGATCGGCCGCACCGACCTGCCGGGCGGCAGCATGCCCCGCATGCTGGACAGCCTCCGGGAGAAGGTCCTCCCGCTGGCCGACGACACGGTCGTCCTGCCCGGCCACGGCCCGCAGACCACCATCGGCCGCGAGCGCGTGACCAACCCGTACCTCGTCGAGGTGTCGGGGACCGGCGGCGCGCGCCCGGCCGCGCCCACCCGCGGCCTGTAGCCGCCCCCACGACCTCCCCGCGCGGTCCGCGCGGGACGCAAGGAGTACGCCATGAGCAAGCCCACGCCCATCTCCGGCTTCCCGGAGTGGACGCCCGCCCAGCGGATGATCGAGCAGTTCGTGCTCGACCGGATCCGCGCCACCTTCGAGCTGTACGGCTTCGCGCCGCTGGAGACCCGCTCGGTCGAGCCCCTCGAGCAGTTGCTGCGCAAGGGGGAGACCTCGAAGGAGGTCTACGTGCTGCGCCGGCTCCAGGCCGACACCGACGGGCCGGCCGGCGACGACGCCCTCGGCCTGCACTTCGACCTGACCGTGCCGTTCGCCCGCTACGTGCTGGAGAACGCCGGCAAGCTCCAGTTCCCGTTCCGCCGCTACCAGATCCAGAAGGTGTGGCGGGGTGAGCGCCCGCAGGAGGGGCGCTACCGGGAGTTCCTGCAGGCCGACATCGACATCGTCGACCGGGACACCCTGCCGGCCCACTACGAGGCGGAGATGCCGCTGGTGATCGGCGACGCGCTGCGCTCGCTGCCGATCCCGCCGGTGCGGATCCAGGTGAACAACCGCAAGATCTGCGAGGGCTTCTACCGGGGGGTCGGGCTGACCGACCCGGAGGCGGCGCTGCGCGCCGTCGACAAGCTCGACAAGATCGGCCCGGCGAAGGTGGCCGAGCTGCTGGCGGAGACCGCCGGGGCGAGCGAGGCGCAGGCCAAGGCGTGCCTGGCCCTCGCCGAGATCTCCGCGCCGGACGCCTCGTTCGCCGATGCGGTCCGCGCCCTGGGGGTGAGCGACCCGCTGCTCGACGAGGGCATCGCGGAGCTGACCGCCGTGGTGGAGACGGCCGCCGCGCACGCCCCCGGTCTCTGCGTGGCCGACCTGCGGATCGCCCGCGGCCTCGACTACTACACCGGCACCGTCTACGAGACGCAGATGATCGGCTACGAGCGGTTCGGCTCGGTCTGCTCCGGCGGCCGGTACGACAACCTGGCCAGCTCCGGCAACGCCCGCTTCCCCGGGGTGGGCATCTCCATCGGGGTGACCCGGCTGCTCGGCCTGCTCTTCGGCGCGGGCGCGCTGTCGGTCTCCCGGGACGTGCCGACCTGCGTGCTTGTCGCGGTGAGCGCCGAGGAGGAGCGGCCGGCCAGCAACAAGGTCGCGGAGGCGCTGCGCTCCCGGGGCATCCCCACCGAGGTGTCGCCGAGCGCGGCCAAGTTCGGCAAGCAGATCCGGCACGCCGAGCGGCGCGGCATCCCGTACGTGTGGTTCCCCGGGGCCGAGGGCGACGAGGTGAAGGACATCCGCTCGGGCGAGCAGGTGGCCGCCGCGGCGGGGGAGTGGACCCCGCCCCGGGCCGACCTGAAACCGCTGGTCGGTCCCGCGACCGCTGGCGCCTGACGACGATTGGACCTACGGTGGCGTAAGTTACGCCACCGTAGGGAGATCGACGTGACCGTGCTCAGCCAGACCGCTCTGCTCCTCGAACTCGAACCCGTGGTCGAGAAGAACCTCGACCGGCACCTGTCGCTGGCCAAGGAGTGGTTCCCGCACGAGTACGTGCCGTGGAGCGAGGGGCGGACCTTCGACGGCCCGCTCGGCGGCGAGGCGTGGTCTCCCGAGGACTCCACGATCCCCGAGGTGGCCCGGACCGCGCTTATCGTCAACCTGCTCACCGAGGACAACCTGCCCTCGTACCACCACGAGATCGCGACGCTGTTCGGGCGGGACGGCGCGTGGGGGACCTGGGTGCACCGGTGGACCGCCGAGGAGGGGCGGCACGGCACGGCGATCCGCGACTACCTGACGGTGACCCGGGCGGTCGACCCGGTGGCCCTGGAGCGGGCCCGGATGACCCACATGTCGGCGGGCTACGTGAACACCCACGACGACGAGGTGCTGCACTCGCTGGCGTACGTGTCGTTCCAGGAACTGGCCACCCGCATCTCGCACCGCAACACCGGCCGGGCGACCGGCGACCCGACCTGCGAGGCCCTGCTCGCCCGGGTGGCGGCCGACGAGAACCTGCACATGGTCTTCTACCGCAACCTGCTCGGCGCCGCCTTCGAGCTCGCCCCGAGCCAGGCCATGCGGGCCGTGGCCGACGTGCTGGCCGACTTCCAGATGCCGGGTGTGGGCATCGACGGCTTCGCCCGTAAGTCGGTGGCGATCGCCCTGGCCGGCATCTACGACCTGCGCCAGCACCGGGACGAGGTGGTGGTCCCGGTGCTGCGCCAGTGGAACCTGTTCGAGGCGACCGGCCTGGACGCCGACGGCGAGGCCGCCCGCGACCAGATCGCCGCCCACCTGGACACCCTGGAGACCCAGGCGTCCCGCTTCGAGGAGAAGCGCGCCGCCCGCACCGCCCGCCTCGCCGCATCACGCTAACCCCGCCCCCGCCCCCGCCGATCTTGCACTTGCTGCCCCGGCAAAGGCCGCGACTCGGACGTTCCGCGGGCCGAAAGTGCAAGATCGCCGGGGCCGGGCGGTGGTTAGGCCGGTTGGTCCAGGGGGAACAGGAGGCAGCTTGACGTGGCGTGGGCGATCAGACGGGCCTTCGCGTCGGTCAGGCGGGCCTCGGCCAGGGCGGTGCGGCGGCCCCGCTGGAGCACCGTGCCCTCGCAGCGCAGGGTGCCGCTGGCGACCGTGACCGGGCGGAGGAACTTCACGTTCAGGTCCAGCGAGGTGTAGCCGACGCCGGCCGGCAGGGTGGTGTGCACGGCGCAGGCGGCGGCGGTGTCCAGCAGCGTGGAGAGGACGCCGCCGTGCACGGTGCCCAGCGGGTTGTAGTGGAACTCCTGCGGCACCAGCTCGACGGCGACGCGGCCCTCGTCGGCCTCCATCCGGGTCATGTCGAGGAGGTGCATGACGGGCGGCGCGGCCAGTTCCCCGGCGATCATCGCGCGGAGCAGCTCCAGGCCGCTGCGACGGCCGATGTGCGCGGCCCCGGCGACCGGGTCGGACCAGGTGAAGGTGCGGCTGCGCTCCTGCGTCTGTGTCATGGACTCAGCCTCGCAGCGCGTTGCTGAGTCTGTCAATCAGACCTAGCCTGGTCGGCATGAGACCCGCGGCACTGGACTGGTCGGTGGAGAACTGCACCATCGCCCGCGCCATGGAGATCCTCGGCGAGCGGTGGACCCTGGTCGTGCTCCGCGAGGTCTTCAACGGCGTGCGCCGCTTCGACGACATGCGGGTGCGCACCGGCATTCCCCGGCAGGTGCTCACCAACCGGCTGGCCATGCTCGTCGAGCAGGGGGTGCTGCGCCGGGAGCCGTACCGGGAGCCGGGCAGCCGGCTGCGGCACGAGTACCGGCTCACCGACAAGGGGCTCGACCTCTGGCCGGTGCTGGTCGCGGTGCTCGGTTGGGGCGACCGCTACCTGGCCGACCCGGACGGCTCGCCGTTGACCGTCGCGCACCGCGACTGCGGCGCCGAGGTCCGGGTGGCGCTGCGCTGCGCCGACGGGCACGAGGTGACCGATCCCCGCGACGTGGTGCCGCGTCCGGGCCCGGGCGCCCGTCGCCGTTCCTGAGCGCCCGACCGGCTCTGACAGCCGATGTCCGCGATGTTGCTTCGCGGTTACATCGTGCGGCCCTGCGAATTCGGGCAAAGCCACGTCTTGCTTACGATCTTAAATATGTGAATACTTTGGTCGTCCGGCCGGTTTCCCCAGGTCGGCCGGGCTGTCCCCGGGCGCGTCCGCGTGACAGTGCCCGTCACCCCCATCCGGAGGTTGTTACATGCGACCCACGAGGTCAATGCTCCGCCGCGCCGCCGTCGTCGCCATGGCCGGCACCCTGGTCACCGGCTCGCTGCTCGGCGCACCCGCCCAGGCGGCCCCCGCCTCGCCCGCGTCGCCCGACGCCGCCGCCGCCCTCGCCACGAAGCTCGGAGACCGCGCCGCCGGCGCGTACGCCGACAGCAGCGGCGCCATGGTCGTCGCGGTGACCGACGCCGCGGCCGCCCGCCAGGTCCGCGCCGCCGGCGCCACCCCGAAGCTCGTCACCCGGGGCGCCGACAAGCTCGCGGCCGCCACCAACGAGCTGGAGCGGTCCGCGAAGATCCCCGGCACCGCCTGGTGGGTCGACCCGGCCACCAACCAGGTCGTCGTCTCCGTCGACAGCACCGTGACCGGCGCCAAGCTGGACAAGGTCAAGGCCGCCGTGGCCCGGACCGACGGCGCGACCCGGATCGTGTCCGAGCCCGGTGTGCTGAGCAAGCGCCTGTCCGGCGGCCAGGCCATCTACACCGGCGGGTACCGCTGCTCGCTCGGCTTCAACGTCCGCAGCGGCAGCACGTACTACTTCCTCACCGCCGGGCACTGCACCAACCTGGGCTCGACCTGGTACTCGAACTCCAGCCAGACCACCGTGCTCGGCAGCCGGGCCGGCACCAGCTTCCCGGGCAACGACTACGGCATCGTGCGCTACACCAACGGCAGCACTCCGCCCGGCAACGTCTACCTCTACAACGGCAGCTACCAGGACATCACCACGGCCGGCAACGCGTACGTCGGCCAGAGCGTCCGGCGCAGCGGCAGCACCACCGGCCTGCGCAGCGGCAGCGTCAGCGCCACCAACGCGACGGTGAACTACGCCGAGGGCAGCGTGTACGGCCTGATCCGGACCAACGTCTGCGCCGAGGGCGGCGACAGCGGCGGCTCGCTCTTCGCCGGCAGCACCGCGCTCGGCCTCACCTCCGGCGGCAGCGGCAACTGCTCCTCCGGCGGCACCACCTACTTCCAGCCGGTCACCGAGCCGCTCAGCGTCTACGGCGTCAGCGTCTACTGACCGATCGCACGCGCACGGGCCGCCGGGGAACCGGCGGCCCGTTCCGCGTTCGTGGATCACCGGACTGACCGCCGCCGCCCGGGGTACGTTCCGCCCGGTGAGCACCCCCGCGACCACCCCGACCGCGCCGCCCGCGTCCGCCTGGGCGCCGTTGCGGATCGCCGCGTTCCGCGGCCTGTGGCTGGCGGTGCTGGCCAGCAACGTCGGCACCTGGATGCAGACCGTCGGCGCCCAGTGGCTGCTGGTGGACCGGCCCAACGCGCCGACCCTGGTCTCGCTGGTGCAGACCGCCAGCATGCTGCCGGTGCTGCTGCTGGCCCTCCCGGCCGGCGCCCTCGCCGACACCTTCGACCGGCGGCGGCTGCTGATCGCCGTGCAGTGCTTCCTGGCCGCCGTCGGCGTCCTGCTCACCGCGCTGACCGCGGCCGACCACATGCCGCCGGCCCTGCTGCTCACCCTCACGTTCGGCCTCGGCGTCGGTCAGGCGCTCACCCTGCCGGCCTGGCAGGCGGTGATCCCCGAACTCGTGCCCCGGGCACAGCTCGTCTCCGCCGCGGCGCTCGGCTCGATAAGCGTCAACCTGGCCCGCTCGGTGGGGCCCGCGGTGGCCGGCGTGCTGGTGGCGCGGGCCGGCGTCGCGGTGGTCTTCGCGGTCAACGCGGTCTCGTTCGCGATCTTCGCGCTGGCGCTGCTGCGCTGGCGGCCCGAGCGGCCGGAGAGCGAGCCGGCCCCGGAACGGTTCACCGCGGCGTTGCGCGCCGGCGGCCGGTACGTGCGGCACTCCCCGGTGGTCCGTCGGATCCTGCTGCGGGCCGCCGTGTTCGTGGTGCCGGGCAGCGCGCTGTGGGCGCTGCTGCCGCTTGTCGCCAGCCGCCGGCTCGGCCTGGGCGCCGGCGGGTACGGCGTGCTGCTCGGCGCGCTCGGCGTCGGCGCGGTGGCCGGCGCCCTCGTCCTGCCCCGGCTGCGCCGGGTGCTCTCCACCAACCGGCTGCTGCTCCTGGCCGGCCTCCTCTTCGCCGGGGTGCTGCTGGTCCTCGCGCTGGTGCCGGCGCCGGCCGTCGCGGTGGCCGCGCTGGTGCCCGCCGGGCTGGCCTGGATGACAGTGCTGTCCAGCGTCAACGCCGCCATGCAGCTCTTCCTCCCCGGCTGGGTACGCGCCCGCGGCCTGTCGGTCTACCAGATGGTCTTCGCCGGCGGGCAGGCGCTCGGCGCGGTCGCCTGGGGCGCGCTCGGCGAGGTCACCGGCCTGGTCGGGGCGCTCACCGCGGCCGCCGTGGTGATGGCGGCCGGCGCGCTCAGCGTGCTGCTCTGGCCGCTGCGCGAGACCCGGGGCGTGGACCGCGACCCGGCGATCTACTGGCCCGAGCCGCACCTGGCGCTGGAGCCCCACCCGCGCGGCGGCCCCGTGCTGGTCACCGTCTCCTACACCGTCGATCCCGAGCGGCAGGCCGAGTTCGTCGAGGCGATGCGGGCGGTCGGCCGGTCCCGGCGGCGGACCGGGGCGATGCGCTGGGGCCTGTTCCGGACCGGGGAGCGCACCCACGGCTTCGTCGAGGTCTACCAGGTGCCCTCGTGGGAGGAGCACCTGCGCCAGCACGGCGGCCGACTCACCGGGGCGGACCGGGCGGTCGAGGAGCGGGCCCGGGCGCTCGCCGCGGACGACGTACGGGTCAACCACCTGCTCCCGGCCGACCCGGACTGACCGGCCGGGCCGGATCCGCCACCGGCGGGTCGGGTTGCCGCGCCAGCCAGTCGCGGTGCGCCCGCCGGGCGGAGAGGACGGCGGCCAGCGGCCAGAGCGCGACGGCCAGCGCGGCCACCCGCTCGGCCAGCCCGGTCCGCGACCCGCCGGTCACCTCGACGACGAACCAGCCGAAGAGGACCAGCAGCACCGCGGTCACGGCCAGGGCCACCGGCCGGCGGAACGCCCACGGCGGCGTGCCGGCGGGCGACGCGGCCACGCCGCGCCGGACGGCCCGGGGCAGCCGCAGCGCCGACCCGGCCGGCCAGAGCGACAGGGCGAGCACCGCGACCGTGGCCACCGTCCCGTGTGCCGGGGAGCCGCCGACCTGCGGCCGGGGGAAGGCGATCAGCGCGATGGTGGCCATCCCGCCGACGGCGAGCAGGAACCGGCTGGGCAACCCGGCCGCGTGCAGGACCAGCGCGGTGCCCAGGTAGCAGCAGCCGAGCAGCGCCAGGCAGCCCGCCATCAGCCACGGGTCGGTGGCGCCGTCCCCGGCCAGCTCGCTGATGGTGTCGCGTACCGGGTCGTAGCCGGGCGGCTGCCGGGCGCCCGCCACCGTCCAGCCCGCCACCAGCAGGACGGGCGCCGCCGCGGCCGTCGCCACGGCCCAGCTCGGTACGGCACGCACCCGGCCACGGTAACCGTCCGGCCCGGCCCCGGCCGGGGGTTCGTCCCGGCCCGTCCCACCGGGTGCCCGGGAGCCGGCCCGCCCGCCCTGACAGAATGCGGGGAGCAGACGTGGACCAGATGAGGAGACGCAAGCCGTGATCCGTACCCACAATGCCGGAAGCCTGCGCGCCGCGGACGCCGGCTCGACGGTGACGCTCGCCGGGTGGGTGGCCCGCCGGCGCGACCACGGCGGTGTCATCTTCGTCGACCTGCGCGACGCCTCCGGCGTCGTGCAGGTGGTCTTCCGCGAGGAGGACGCGCACGCGCTGCGCAACGAGTTCTGCGTCAAGGTGACCGGCGAGGTGACCCGGCGCCCCGAGGGCAACGAGAACCCGGACCTGCCCACCGGCGAGGTCGAGGTGACCGCGACCGCGCTGGAGGTGCTCTCCGAGGCCGCACCGCTGCCGCTGCCGGTCGACGACCAGATCGAGGCCGGCGACGACATCCGGCTCAAGTACCGCTACCTCGACCTGCGCCGCGGCGGCCCGGCGAAGGCCATGCGCCTGCGCTCCCGGGCCAACCAGCTCGCCCGCGCGGTGCTGCACGAGCGCGACTTCCTGGAGATCGAGACCCCGACGCTGACCCGCTCCACCCCGGAGGGCGCCCGCGACTTCCTGGTCCCGGTCCGCCTCCAGCCGGGCAGCTGGTACGCGCTGCCGCAGTCGCCGCAGCTGTTCAAGCAGCTGCTCATGGTCGGCGGCATGGAGCGCTACTACCAGATCGCCCGCTGCTACCGCGACGAGGACTTCCGCGCCGACCGGCAGCCGGAGTTCACCCAGCTCGACATCGAGATGTCCTTCGTCACCGAGGACGACGTGATCGACCTCGGCGAGGCGATCGTGGCGAAACTGTGGTCCGACCTGGCCGGCTACGAGATCCCCCGGCCGATCCCGCGGATCACCTGGCACGACGCCATGTCCCGGTACGGCTCGGACAAGCCGGACCTGCGCTACGGCGTCGAGCTGACCGAGCTGACCGACTACCTGCGCGGCACCGAGTTCCGGGTCTTCGCCGGCGCGATCGACGCGGGCGGCTACGTCGGCGCGGTGGTCATGCCGGGCGGCGCGAGCCAGACCCGCAAGGAGCTGGACGGCTGGCAGGACTGGGCCAAGGCGCGCGGCGCACGGGGCCTCGCGTACGTGGTGCTCGACGCGGAGACCGGCGAGGCGCGCGGCCCGGTGGCCAAGAACCTCTCCGAGGCGCACCTGGCCGGGCTGGCCGACGCCGTCGGCGCGAAGCCGGGCGACGCCGTCTTCTTCGCCGCCGGCACGAACGCGCGGGAGGCGCAGGAGCTGCTCGGCGCGGCCCGCATCGAGATCGCCAAGCGGGCCAAGCTTGTCGACGAGAGCGCCTGGGCGTTCTGCTGGGTGGTCGACGCCCCGATGTTCGAGAAGACCGACGAGGGCGGCTGGACCGCCGTGCACCACCCGTTCACCTCCCCGAACGCCGAGTGGGTGGACCGGTTCGAGGAGGCCCCCGACCGGGCCCTCGCGTACGCGTACGACATCGTCTGCAACGGCAACGAGATCGGCGGCGGCTCGATCCGTATCCACCGCGGCGACGTGCAGCAGCGGGTGTTCGACCTGCTCGGCATCACCGCCGAGGAGGCGCAGGACAAGTTCGGCTTCCTGCTGGAGGCGTTCAAGTACGGCGCCCCGCCGCACGGCGGCATCGCCTTCGGCTGGGACCGGGTCTGCATGCTGCTGGCCGGCGCGGACTCGATCCGCGAGGTCATCGCCTTCCCGAAGACCCGCGGCGGCTTCGACCCGCTGACCGGCGCGCCGACGCCGATCACCGGCCAGCAGCGCGCCGAGGCCGGCATCGACGCCAAGCCGAAGGCGCCGACCGGCCCGCACGCCGGCACCGCCGGCCCGGCCGCCCCGGTGGCCGACCCGACCTGATCCTCGGTCGACGCAAGGCCCGCGCCATGATGGCGCGGGCCTTTCGACGTCTGGAGGACGGGATGAACCTGCTCGTGGTGGGAGCCAGCGGCTTCCTCGGCGCCGAGGTGTGCCGGCAGGCGGTGGCGGCCGGGCACCGGGTGGTCGGCACGTACCACTCGGCCGCCGTCGCGGTGCCGGGCGTCGCGCCGCGCCGGCTCGACATCACCAACCGGGCCGCGGTCCGCGCGCTGCTGACCGGGGTACGCCCCGACGCCGTCGTGGCCACCCCCTACCGGTACGACGACTGGGCGGTCACGGCGGACGGGGCGGCCCACATCGCGGTCGCCGCAGCCGAGGTGGGCGCGCGGCTGGTGCACCTGTCCAGCGACGCGCTGCACGCCGGCCGGCCGACCCCGTACACCGACGACGACGTGCCCACGCCGGTGCACCCGTACGGGGCGGCGAAGGCGGCCGCCGAGACGGCGGTGCGGGCCGTCGATCCGGGGGCGCTGCTGGTGCGGACGTCGCTGATCGTGGGGGAGGGGAGCAAGCAGATCCAGCTCTGCCGGGACGCCCTCGCCGGCCGGGCCGTCCTCTTCACCGACGAGGCCCGCTGCCCGGTGCACGTGTCCGACCTCGCCGCGGCGGTGCTCGAACTGCTGCCCACCGAGCTGGCCGGCCCGCTCAACGTGGCCGGCCCGGAGGCGGTCAGCCGCGCCGGACTGGGCCTGCTGGTGGCCCGGCACGACGGCGTGGACGCGGGCGGCTTGAAGACGACCACGATCGCGGGAGCCGGGTTGCACCGGCCGGCCCAGGTGGTGCTGGACTCCGCGCGCGCCACCGGGCTGCTGCGCACCCGGCTGCGGGGGATCACCGAGCTGTACGGCTGAGCGTGCACACTTTCTTTGCATTGCTCTTGTGCATAGAAGGTGTGCACAGATATTGTGCATCTCATGGAGGAGCAGAAGCGGCCCGAGCCGCGAGCCGTGCGGATCGACCACCGGCAGGTGCGTGCCCTCGCCCAGCCCCTGCGCATGCGGCTGGTCGGGGCGCTGCGCGTGGTGGGTCCGTCCACCGCCACCGCCCTGGCCGAGATGCTCGGCACCAACACCGGCGCGACCAGCTACCACCTGCGCCAGCTCGCCGAGGTCGGCCTGGTCGTCGAGGACCCGAGCCTCGGCACCGGCCGGCAGCGCTACTGGCGGGCCGCGCACGACGTCACCAACTGGGAGTCCAGCGACTTCGACGACGATCCGGACGCCCGGGCCGCCATCGAGTGGATCGAGGCGGACTACGTCCGCTTCTTCGCCCAGCACGCCGAGCGGTGGTTCGCCCAGCGGCACGAGTGGCCAGCAGCCTGGCGCGACGCGTTCGGCATGGGTGACTTCTTCATGCGGATCCCGGTCGCCCGCCTCGAAGCGATCAAGGAGGAGGTCTTCGCCGTCTTCGAGCGGCACCAGGAGGAGACCGACCCCGCCGACCCCGACGCCGAGACGGTGCAGCTCTACCTCGCGGCGTTCCCGATGCGGGCGGCGCTTCCGCAGTCCGCTCCGCCGTCCACCGAGGAGAAGCCGTGAGCGTCCTGTCCGTACGCCAGGTCCGGTTCCGCTACCTCACCCTCTACGGCCTGCGCTGGCTGCCCACCGGCCTGCTCGTCCCGGTGATGATCCTGCTCATGCAGGAGCGCGGCCTGTCGCTGTCCCAGATCGGACTGCTGGCCACCGCCCAGGGCCTGGCCGTGCTGGCGCTGGAACTGCCCACCGGGGGGCTGGCCGACGCGCTCGGCCGCAAGCCGGTGCTGGTCGTCGCGTGGGCGGTCTGCCTGGCCTCGCTGATGCTCTTCGCGGTGGCCGACTCCTTCTGGGTGTTCTTCCTGGTCTGGGCCCTGCAGGGGATCTACCGGGCGCTCGACAGCGGCCCCCTGGAGTCCTGGTACGTCGACGCCACCCTGGCCGCCGACCCGAAGGCCGAGTACGAGCGCGGCCTGGGCTGGGCGGGCACCGTGAGCGGCATCGCCATCGGCGCCGGCGCGCTGCTCGGCGGCGGCCTGGTGGCGCTCGGGCCGATCGGGCCGGTCAGCGCGCTGACCCTGCCCGTGCTCATGGCCATCGCCCTCCAGGTGGCCGCGCTTATCGCGCTCACCGTGCTGCTGGTCGAGCACCGGCCGGCCCGGGGCGCCGCCGCCGTGCGGGCCTCGGTGGCCGAGGCGCCCCGGATGGTCGGCCAGGCCGTCGGCCTGCTGCGCCGCAACCGGGTGCTGCTCGCGCTCGTCGCCGTCGAACTGTTCTGGGGCTTCGGCATGATCACCTTCGAGTCGCTGCTGCCCGTGCGCCTCGCCGAGGTGGTCGGCGGCGCCGACCGGGCCGCCGCGCTGCTCGGCCCGGCCAGTTCGGCGGCCTGGCTGGCCAACGCGGCCGGCGCCGCCCTGACCCCGCTGCTGCTGCGCCGGCTCGGCGCCGCGCCCGCCGCCGCGCTCATGCGGGTCCTCCAGGGCGTCACCGTGGTCGGGATGGGCCTGCTCGCCGGCCCGGTCGGCGTGCTCATCGCCTACCTGGCCTGCTACACCGTGCACGGCGCGTCGAACCCGCTGCACATGGGGCTGCTGCACCGGCAGGTCGACGGCCCGTACCGGACCAGCGTGCTCTCGCTGAACTCGATGATGGGCCAGCCGGCCGGGGCGCTCGGCGCCGTGGTGCTGACCGCCCTGGCCGACGCCACCAGCATCAGCGTCGCCATGCTGGTCGGCGCCGTGGTGCTCGCCGTGGCCGCCCCGCTCTACCTGCCGGCCTGGCGGGCCGGGCGCCGGACCGCGGACGCGGAGCCCGACGCGGGCGAGCACCGGCCCGCCGACTCGGCCTCCGGCCCGGGCCACCCCGGCCCGGCGCTCGACCCCGCCGGCCCGGTGGACCCGGTCACGGTTGCCGTCGCCGCGCCCGCCCGGTCCGACTGAGCCCGTGCCCGGCCCGCGGATCCGGGTCGGCCGCCCGCCCCGGTCCGGCCCGGCGCGGGCGGTCCGGCCCGGCCGGTCAGCCCAGGTGGACCGAGGTACGCGGCTCGGTGCCGGTGTAGCCGAGCCGGCGGTACAGCCGGATCGCGCCGACGTTGGCGGTGTAGACGCCGAGCGCCACGTGGTCGTACCGGGCGAACAGGGCACGGGTCATCCCGGCGGTGAGCGCCGCGCCGAGTCCCCGGCCCCGGCGGTCGGGCGCCACGGTCAGCCCGGCCAGGAAGCCGACGTCCCCCCGGCTGCGGTCGGCGCCGCAGGCCACCAGGCGGTCACCGTCGCGGATGCCGTACCAGTCGACGATCCGCGGGTCGCCCGGGCGGGAGGTGGTGCTGGGGAAGGCCTCCTCGATGAGCGCGGCCAGCGCGGGGTGATCGGCCACGCCGAGGCGGACCACCCGCTCCTCCGCCGGCTGCTCCGGCGGGGCGGTCGTGGTCCACAGGAAGTCCCACTCGTCGAGCCGGGCCACGGTGAACCGGTCGGCCACCTCCTCGGCGGCGGTCCGGGGCAGGTGCAACCACTCGCCGGCGCGCAGCGTCCCGTCCGCCACCAGGCCCGCGAAGACGTCCAGCGCCGGCCCGGCCGCCCCGAGCGCCCCGCCCGCCGGACCCTGCCCCGGCGGGAGGAGCCAGCCGACCGCGCCGCCCCGCCGCCAGCCCCGCGCCTCATGGCCCCGCCAGAGGGCGTGCCGGGCGTACGGGTGGTGACCGGTGGCGGCGAGCAGGGTGTCCCGCCCCGACAGGACCTCCTCGGCAGTGATCATGAGGCCAGCCTACGAGAGGGAAGATCGTGACCCCCATCCACTCCGTACGACAGGTGCGCCTGCCCGGCCGGCTCTGCGTGCTGCGGGAATGGGCGGACGGCGACGCGCCCGCGCTGCACGCTCTGCTCACCGAACCGCGGGTGCTCGACCGGGTGCTCGACGAGCGGGCGCCCACCCCGGACGAGGTCGGCGCCGCCCTGTCCGGATGGCGGGAGGAGGCGGGCCGCGAGCCGCGGCCGGAATACCGGCTGGCCGCCGTCGACGGGGACCGGCTGCTCGGGCTGGGCACTCTGACCGTGGAGAGCGTGCCACACCGGCGCGGCGAGATCGGCTACGTGGTGCACCCCGACCACTGGGGCCGGGGCCTCGCCACCGAGATCGCCGGCCTGCTGCTGGACCTGGCGTTCGGGCCGGTGGGACTGCACCGGGTGGAGGCGACCACCCGGCCGGACCACGCCGCCTCCCGGCGGGTGCTGGAGAAGGCCGGCCTGCGGTGCGAGGGGACCAGCCGGGACCACCTGCTTGTCCGGGGCTCCTGGTGGGACTCGGTGCGGTACGCGATCCTCGCCACGGACCGCTGACGCCGCCCGCCGGCGGAGGGGGCGTTCCACGGTGGAGATTGACGAACAGACCGATTGGGTACATCCGTGGCCGACCTACTGGGACCCCCCACCGGAGGAACGACCATGCTCGCCATTCTCGCGGCCATCGTGTTCGGCTTCGCCCTGTTGATCGATTTCCTGAACACGAACTTCGGCGCTCCCGACCTGTTCAACACCCACACCCTCATGCTCATCGGCTTCCTGCTGCTCTCCCTCTACCTGGCCGGGGTCGGCTCCGGCCCGCGCGGCGGCGGTGGCGGCCGTTGGTACCGGGGTCGCCGCCCGGGTCGCGGCTGACCGGAAACGACCATCCGGGCCGGGCCGGCGGCGCGATTCCAGCGCCGTCGGCCCGGCCCGGTACTGTTCTCGTGATGGAATCCGACGCCCTCTTCACCCTCGGCGAACCCGCCGGAGCGCCCAGCGCCCACGCGGGTTCCGGCGGCGTCGACGGGTTCACCGGCGCCGCGGCGGATTCGCCGCTGCCCGTCCGGATGCGCCCGGCCAGCATCGACGAGCTGGTCGGTCAGGACCACCTGCTCGCCCCGGGCGCCCCGCTGCGCCAACTCGTCGAGGCCGCCGCCCCGATGTCGGTGATCCTCTGGGGGCCGCCCGGCAGCGGCAAGACCACCATCGCCCACCTGGTGGCCCGGGCCACCGACCGCCGCTTCGTCGCCATGTCCGCGCTGACCGCAGGGGTGAAGGACGTCCGCGCGGTGATCGAGACCGCCCGCCGGCAGCGCCGGGCCGGTGGCCTCCCGACCGTGCTCTTCATCGACGAGGTGCACCGGTTCAGCAAGACCCAGCAGGACTCGCTGCTCGCCGCCGTCGAGGACCGCACGGTCACCCTGCTCGCGGCGACCACCGAGAACCCGTACTTCTCGGTCATCTCACCGCTGCTGTCCCGCTGCGTGCTGCTCACCCTCCAGCCCCTCGACGACGACGCCGTACGCGGCCTGCTGCGCCGCGCGGTCGCCGACGAGCGCGGGCTGGGTGGCGCGCTCAGCCTGGAGACGGACGCCGAGGACCACCTCGTCCGCCTCGCCGGTGGCGACGTCCGCAAGGCGCTCACCGCGCTGGAGGCGGCGGCGGCCACCGCGACCGCGCGCGGCGTGGGCCGGATCGACCTCGCCGTCGCCGAGCAGGCGGTCGACGTGGCGGCCGTGCGCTACGACCGCGACGGTGACGCCCACTACGACGTGACCAGCGCGTTCATCAAGAGCATGCGCGGCTCGGATGTGGACGCCGCGCTGCACTGGCTGGCCCGGATGCTGGTCGCCGGCGAGGACGCCCGGTTCATCGCCCGCCGCATGGTGATCTTCGCGAGCGAGGACGTCGGCATGGCCGACCCCAGCGCGCTGACCGTCGCCACCGCCGCGGCGCACGCCGTCGAATACGTCGGCCTGCCCGAGGCCCAGCTCAACCTGGCCCAGGCGGTCATCCACCTGGCCACCGCACCGAAGTCCAACTCGGCCACCACGGCCATCGGCGCGGCCATCGCCGACGTGCGCGCCGGTCGCGGCGGGGCGGTGCCGCGCGGGCTGCGCGACTCCCACTACGCCGGCGCCCGGGGCCTCGGGCACGGGGCCGGCTACCGCTACCCGCACGACGACCACCGCGGCGTGGTCACCCAGCAGTACGCTCCGGACGACCTCGTCGGGACCGACTACTACCAGCCCAGCGCGCACGGCGCGGAGCGGGCGGTGGCCACCCGGCTGCCGCTGCTGCGCCGGATCGTGCGCGGGCTGCCCGCGCCGCCGGCGCGGGCGGAGGCCGCGGTGAACGGCGCCCGACCGGCGGGCGCCGAGCGCGTCGACGGGGCGAGCGAGGGCGGCAGCGACGCCGTCGGGGAGGGTCAGCAGTGATGGCGCGTGGTCCGGAGCGGCCGGCGGACGGCCCCGACGAGCGGCGCGACCCGCGTGCCAAGGGCCGCCGATGGGGGCGGGGCAAGGCCGACGCCGAGCCGGACGAGGCGACCGCCGGCGAGGAGTTCGGCTGGATCGACGACCTGCGGACGGCCAAGCAGCAGCGCAGCGACCTGGGTCCCGGCGGCGAGGCGCCCGGCCCGGTGCCGCCCGCGCGGGGTGGGATGCCCCCGGCCGCTCCGGGGCCCCGGCCCGGACCGCCCGCGCCCGAACCGCCCCGGGCCGCCCGCCCGGGCGCGGCGCCACCGCCCGGTGCCACCCGGCCCGGCCCGGAGACGCCGCCCGCCCGCCGTGTCCCGGAGGCCGGCCCGGCCGCGCCACCGGTCCGCCCCGGCGGCCCCGATCCGGCGGCCTCCCGCCGCCCCGTGGACGGCCCCTGGCCCGGCACACCCGAGCCGTCCCGGCGCCCCGCCGAGCCCCCGCGCGGCTCCGGCGAGCCGTCCCGCCCGCCCCGCCGGAACCCGGACGCGCCGACCGGCCAGCAACCCCCGGTCCCGCCGGCTCCCGGCCGGATGAGCGGGCCGCCCGGCCCGCGCGTCGCGCCTCCCGCCGGCCCGGTTCCCGGCCGCCCCGCCCCCGACCGCGGTTACGGCGGCCCGAATCCCGGACCCGGCTGGCCGCAGTCCGCGGGGCCGGCCGCGGTTCCGCCCACCCCGCCCACGCCGCGCGGGCGGCACGGCGCCGAGGCGCCCGCCGGCCCGGCCGGTGGCGCACGGCCCGGTGGCGTGGATCCGGCGGTCCGCCCCGTCTCCGGTGGCGGCCGGCGCGCCCTACCCGACGACGCCGACCCGGGTGTCCGCCCGGTCTCCGGCGCCGGCCGCCGGCCGGCCCCCGGGGGCGGCGCGCCCGCACCGGGCCGTCGCGACGCGTCCGACGGTGCTCCGCTCGGCCGCCGGCCGGCGGCCGGTGCCGTCGACCCCGCGCTTCGGCCCGTCTCCGGTTCCGGCCGGCGGGCCGCCGCCGAGCCCGAGACCGGCCGTACCGGCGTGCCCTCGGCGCGCGCCGGCGCGACCGGCACCGGCCGGACCGCCGACCCGGTGAGCGGCGCGCCGCACCCGGGCGACGCCGGCTCGGGCCGTGGTCGCGCCCCACAGCGCCCCGAACCGTCCACGGCCGGGATGCCCCCCGTGGAGACCGCCGGCGGTCGGCCCGGTGGCCGTCGCCGTGCGGGGGAACCGAACCAGCCCGCGGTGCCGCGCACCGGGAACGCCCCGCCGGTGCCCGGTGCGGGACCCGACCCCGACCGCCGGCCGGACGGAACCGCGCCCACCCCGCGCCGCGCCCCGGCCGACGCCCCGCCCGGCTCCCGGCCCGGCGCCGACGTGCCACCGACCGGCCGGCGAGCCGGCGCCCTCCCGCCGGCGCCGGGCGGCCGCCCGGCCCCGGACGCTCCGGCGGTCCCGCCCGCCCGCCGCGGCGCTCCCGACGGAACCGCCATGCCGGCCGCCGGGCACGCCGCGCCCGAGAACTCCGCCGGGCCGCGCGGCCGCCGTGCCGTCCCGGACGACGCGGCGATGCCGTCCGGCCGCCGTGCGGCCGCCGATGACGCCGGCTTGGCGCCGGGTCGTCGGGGCGCGCGTGACGACGCGGCGATGCCCTCCGGTCGACGTGCCGCCGATGACGCCGGCTCGGCGCCCGGTCGGCGGGGTTCGCCCGACGACGCGCCGATGCCCTCCGGTCGGCGGGCCGCCGGTGACGGCCCGGCCGCGCCCGGCCGCCGCGCCGCGCCCGATGCTCCGGCCGGCCGCCGCGCCGCGCCGGACGTCCCGACCGGCCGCCGTGCCGCGTCCGACGCGGCGAGTGGACCCGGCGTGAGCGGTGACGTTCGGCCGTCCCCGCGTCGCGGGGCGCGCGGGGAGGCCGACGAGCCGCGTCCGCAGCGGCCCGAGCGGCCCGCCGACTGGCTGCGGCAGGCCGGCCGGACCGCGCACAGCGACCCCGCCATGCCGGCGGTCCGCCGCCCCGGCGGTCCCCCGGCCGACGAGCCGACCGGCGCCCGGCGTGGCGGGCCGGCGGGCGCCGACCCCGGCCCGGCCGGCCGTGCCGGCGCGGCCGTGCCGCCGGTGAAGCCCGACCAGCCCGGCCCCGCGCGGGGGGCGGCCCGGCCCGGCGGCCCGGCCGCCCGGCCGACCACTCCGGACGACGGCGCCCGTGGCGCCGCCCGACCGGACAGCGACCGCACCGGCGGCTTCGCGGCGGGCGGCGACCCGGCCCGTACCGGCGGATTCCCGGTCGGCGGTGACCCGGCCCGCACCGGCGGCTTCCCCGCCGGTGATCCCGCACGGACCGGTGGCTTCCCCGCGGGCGGCGACCCGCGTGGTCCCGCCCGTGGCTCGGCCCGCCCGGACGGCGGCGTGCCGCCCTCGGGCGACCCGCGCCCGGCCGGCGAGCCGGGACCGCGCGCCGCGGCCGGTGCGCCCCCGGTGGCCCGCGCGGCCGCCTCGGTGGGCCGCCCCGCGGCGCCGGAGGACCGGCCGGCCGGCCGGGCCACCCCGCTCGCCCCGGAACCCACCCGACCCGGCCCGGGCGGTTCGGGAGCCGTACCGCCGGGACCCGGCGCGCCGGCCGTGGCGCGGGCCGCGGCGGTCGTGCCGCCCGGAGAGCCGGCGGTGGCGCGAGCCGCCGCCGTCGTACCGCAGGGCGAGCCGGCGGGGGCGCGGCCGGTACCGGGCGACGGCGCCGGACCGGCGCTGCGGCGGGCCGAGGCCACGCCCGGGGAGGCCGGCGACACGGCGGGTGGCCTGCGCGGCGCCCGCTCGGAGCTGCGCCGGCAGATGCGCGAGCGGCGGCGGCTGCGGATGGGCATCCTCGCCCTGGTCAGCGTGGTGCTGCTCGGCGCCGTGCCGCTCTTCTTCGGACTGCGCACGCTGAGCCACGACCCGGTCTTCGACACCCTCGACGCGCTGGGCGTGCCGTCCTGGGCGGCGGCGAAGACGGTGGACAACGTGAGCGGCAGCCGGTGGTGTTTCGAGGAGTGCCGGCTGCGTGAACGCACCGTCGAGTCGCAGAAGGCGTGGAAGGAGACCGCCCAGGTCTACGAGGCGGCGCTGGCCCGCGACGGCTGGGAGCGCTGGAAGGTCAACCGCTGCCCGGAGCAGCAGGTGAAGGGGAGCTACACCTGCTGGCGCCGGGACGAACTCACCCTCGACCTCTGGGTCCGCGAGCCCACCTGCGTGCCGGCTCCGGCGGACGGCGAGGCTCCGCCGTCTCCGGCGCCCGCGCCCGCAGCGGGGGAGTGTGCCGGCTCGTTGGTGTCGGTGAAGGTGCGCAACGCGATCGACGACGAGCGCACCGGACCACAGCCGAGCACCGATCCGTCACTCACCGGTGAGGACCCGTACCCGACCCTCACCGACGATCCGCTCGGCGAGGCGACACCCTCACCGTCGTGAGCCGGTTTCCATCACGGACGGTAGGGTCTGGGGCTGGCGGGGCCCGTCCGCCCCGTTGACCGGTCACGGGTCGGCGTGCGGCGGACCGGGTAGGTACGGTCGCGCGTCCCGGGGCGTCGGGCCCCGGGACACTGCTTGAGGAGGACATGGGCGTGAGTGGTGGAGAGATCGCTGCGCTGATCGCGGCCGGCGCGTTCCTGATGCTGGTGCTCGTGCTGGCGGTGCCGATCCTGCGGCTGCGGCACACCGTGGACGCGACGACCCGCATGATCGCCGACCTGAACGACCGCACGGCGCCGCTGCTCGGTGACGTGAACACCACGGTGAAGAACGTCAACACCGCCCTGGAGCAGGTGCAGACCTCCCTGGACGGGGTCAACCTGCAACTCGCCAAGGTGGACACCATGACCACCCACGCGCAGAACGTCACCGCCAACGTGGCGAACCTGGCCGCCGTGGTCTCCGCCGCCGCCGCGAACCCGCTGGTCAAGGTCGCCGCCTTCGGCTACGGCGTGCGCAAGGCCGCCGCCGCCCGCCGGCACGCGGAGACCGAGCGCGAGGTGCGCGACACCATCAAGCAGCAGCGTCGGGCCGCCAGGCGCGGCAACCGCTGACCCGGCCGGCGAACAGCGGGAGGATGAGAGCATGAGGCGGTTGTTTTGGCTGGGCATCGGGCTGGCCGTGGGCGTGCTGGTGGTCCGTAAGGCCACGAAGACGGCGCAGGCGTACACGCCGGCGGGCATCGCCAGCGGGCTGTCCGAGTCGGCCGGCGGTCTCGTCGAGTCGGTCCGGAGCTTCGTGGACGACGTCCGGGCCGGCATGGCCGAGCGCGAGCAGGAGATCCACGAGGCCTTCGCCCGCGGCGAGGCGTACGACGACCAGTTCGCCGAGCTGCGGGAGGACCCGCGTATCGGCGACCGAGAGATTTTCCCGGAGGAGCACCAGCGATGAAGACGGCGGAGATCAAGCGGCGGTACCTCGCCCACTTCGAGGCCAACGGCCACACCGTGGTGCCGTCCGCTCCGCTGCCCGCCATCAGCGACCCGAACCTGCTGTTCGTCAACGCCGGCATGGTGCAGTTCGTCCCCTACTTCCTGGGCCAGCAGACCCCGCCGTACCGGCGCGCGGTCAGCGTGCAGAAGTGCATCCGGACGCCGGACATCGACGAGGTCGGCAAGACCAGCCGGCACGGCACGTTCTTCCAGATGAACGGCAACTTCTCCTTCGGCGACTACTTCAAGGACGGCGCCATCCCGCTGGCCTGGGACCTGGTCACCAAGCCGGTCGAGGCGGGCGGCTTCGGGCTGGACCCGGAGCGGATCTGGCCGACGGTCTACCTGGACGACGACGAGGCGTTCCAGATCTGGCGCTCGGTCGGCGTGCCCGCCGAGCGCATCGTCCGCCGGGGCAAGGCCGACAACTTCTGGTCGATGGGCATCCCCGGCCCGTGCGGTCCGTGCTCCGAGCTGTTCTACGACCGCGGCCCGGAGTACGGCCGCGAGGGCGGCCCGGCGGTCGACGAGGACCGCTACATGGAGTTCTGGAACCTCGTCTTCATGCAGTTCGAGCGGGGGCCGGGCACCGGCAAGGAGGACTACCCGATCCTCGGCGAGCTGCCGGCGAAGAACATCGACACCGGCATGGGCCTGGAGCGGATGGCCTCCATCCTGCAGGGCGTCGACAACCTCTACGAGATCGACGAGGTCCGCCCGATCCTCGCGAGGGCCGCGGAGCTGACCGGCAAGCGCTACGGCGCGCACTCCGGCCACGTGGCCAGCGAGTCGCACCCGGACGACGTGCGGCTGCGGGTGATCGCCGACCACGTGCGCACGGCCCTGATGCTCATCGGTGACGGGGTGACCCCGTCCAACGAGGGCCGCGGCTACGTGCTGCGCCGGATCATGCGGCGGGCCATCCGCGCGGTCCGCCTCCTCGGCTACCAGGACCGGGCGCTTCCCGAGCTGCTGCCGGTGGCCCGGGACTGCATGGCCCCGTCCTACCCGGAGCTGGCCGAGGAGTTCGGCCGGATCTCCCAGTACGCGTACGCCGAGGAGGACGCCTTCCTCGCCACGCTGCGGGCCGGCACCACGATCCTGGACACCGCCATCGCGGAGACCAAGTCGGCCGGCAGGGCGTCGATCTCCGGCGACAAGGCGTTCCAGCTGCACGACACGTACGGCTTCCCCATCGACCTGACGCTGGAGATCGCCGCCGAGCAGGGCCTCCAGGTCGACGCGGACGGCTTCCGCCGGCTGATGGCCGACCAGCGCAGCCGGGCCAAGGCCGACGCGCAGGCGCGCAAGACCGGGCACACCGACGTGTCGGCGTACCGGTCGGTGCTGGACGGCGGCGGTGCGGTGGAGTTCACCGGCTACACCGAGCTGAACCGGGAGTCCCGGGTGCGCGCGCTGCTGGCCGGCGGCGCCGAGGTGGCCGCGGCGGTCGAGGGCGACACGATCGAGCTGGTGCTCGACACCACCCCGTTCTACGCCGAGGGCGGCGGCCAGCAGCCCGACCAGGGTCTCATCACGGTCGGCGGCGGCCAGCTCGAGGTCTTCGACGTGCAGCAGCCGGTGCCGGGGCTGATCGTGCACCGGGCCAAGGTGCTGCGCGGCGAGGTGCGCGCCGGCGAGACCGGCTACGCCGAGATCGACGTGTCGCGCCGGCGGGCCATCTCCCGCTCGCACACCGCGACCCACCTGGTGCACCAGACCATGCGCAACTTCCTCGGCGAGTCGGCCACCCAGGCGGGTTCGCTGAACGCGCCGGGCCGCCTGCGGTTCGACTTCAACACCCCGACCGGGGTGGCGCCGAGCGTGCTGCACGACGTGGAGCAGCAGGTCAACGAGGTGCTCCTGGCCGACCTCGAGGTGCACGCCTTCATCACCACCCAGGAGGAGGCGCGCCGGATCGGCGCCATGGCGCTGTTCGGCGAGAAGTACGGCGAGCGGGTCCGGGTCGTCGAGGTCGGCGACTACGCCCGCGAGCTGTGCGGCGGCACGCACGTGGCCCGCTCCGCCCAGCTCGGCCTCGTCAAGATCCTCTCCGAGGCGTCGGTCGGCTCCGGCGTGCGCCGGATCGAGGCGCTCGTCGGCATGGACGCCTTCGGCTTCCTGGCCCGGGAGCACCTGCTGGTCTCCCGGCTCGCCGAGCTGTTCCGCGTGCCGGGCGACCAGGTCGCCGACCGGGTGGAGCAGACCGTCACCCAGCTCCGCGACGCGGAGAAGGAGCTGGAGAAGCTGCGCGCCCAGCTCGTGCTCGGTGGGGCGGCGGCCCTCGCCGCGCAGGCGAAGGACGTCCGTGGTGTCGCGTACGTCGGCACCGAGGCGCCCGAGGGCGCGGCCGGCAACGACGTGCGGACCCTGGCCCAGGAGATCCGGGGCCGGATCGACCCGGCCCGCCCGGCCGTGGTGGCGGTGGCCGCCCGGGCCAACGGGAAGGCGTCCCTCGTGGTGGCCGTGAACCAGGCCGCTCGGGGTCGGGGCCTGACCGCGAAGGATCTGGTGAAGGCGGCCTTCTCCGGCCGGGGCGGCGGCAGCGACGACCTCGCTCAGGGCGGCGGCCTGCCCGCCGCCGAGGCGCCGAACCTGCTGGCCACCGTGGAGAAGGCGATCGCCGACGCCTGATGTGTGGCACCGATCGACGCCAGGGCGGACCGCTCGGTCCGCCCTGGCCCGTACCGGAGGAAAGGTGTCCGGTAGATGGCTGAACTGTCCCGCGGTGTCCGGCTCGGGGTCGACGTCGGCCAGGTCCGTGTCGGGGTGGCCCGCTCCGACCCGCACGGCATCCTGGCCACCCCGCTGGTCACCCTCGCCCGCGACCTGACGGCCGCGCCGGACGCGGTGCCCACCGACATCGCCGAGCTGGTGCGGCTCGCCGCCGAGCACGAGGCGGTCGAGGTCGTGGTCGGCCTGCCGGTCAACCTCGCCGGAAAGCACGGCCCCGCGGCGGAAAACGTCTCGGCCTATGCTGCCCGGTTGGCCGATGTAATGGGGCCGATTCCGGTGACGCTGACGGACGAGAGGATGTCGACCGTGGTCGCGAGTCGTAGGCTGGCCGAACGGGGCGTCCGGGGAAAGCGCCAACGGGCGGTGGTCGACCAGGCCGCCGCGGTGGAGATTCTGCAGAGCTGGCTGGACGCGCAGCGGAGGCGGACGCAATGATCGACGATCTTGACCTGGGCTTCGACGACGCGGAGAGGGGGGAGAAGGGCCGGCACCGGCGCGGCGCCGTGCGCAAGCGCAACGGCGGGTCGGGTGGCGGCCGGGGCAAGACCATCTTCGCCCTGCTGATGGCGCTCGTGCTGCTGGGCGGCATCGGTGGTGGCGCGTACGTCGGCTTCGACCGGATCCGCAACCACTTCGTCACCCCCGACTACGACGGCCCCGGCACAGGCGAGGCGCTCGTCGAGGTGAAGGCCGGCGACACCCTCACCGACATCGGGAACAATCTCTACGACGCCGGCGTGGTGAAGAGCACCAAGGCGTTCATCGAGGCCGCCGACGCGAACTCGCGCAGCAAGAACATCCAGGTCGGCCGGTACAAGGTCCGCAAGCAGATGAAGGCCGCGGACGTGATCACGCTGATGCTCGACCCGAAGAGCCGGGTGATCAACGGGGTGACCATCCCCGAGGGCACGATCAGCCTGAACATCTACCAGATCCTCTCGAAGCAGACGAAGATCCCGGTCAAGGACTTCCAGGACGCCGCGAAGGACCCGCTCAAGCTGGGCGTGCCCGCCTTCTGGTTCAACCGGGAGGACGGCAAGAAGGGCCCGAAGAGCATCGAGGGCTTCCTCTACCCGTCGACCTACGAGATCCCGCCGAAGGCCACCGCCGAGCAGATCCTGTCGATGATGGTGAACGAGTTCCTCCGCGTCACCCAGGAGCTCAACTTCGTCGACCGGGCGCAGAAGGAGCGCAAGATCTCCCCGTACGAGGCGCTGATCACCGCCTCGATCGCCGAGGCCGAGTCGGTAAACGCGGTCGACCTGCCCAAGGTCTCCCGGGTGATCTACAACCGGGTCTACGCCGGCAAGATCGGCTGCAAGTGCCTCGGCATCGACAGCGGCATCAACTACTACTTCCGCCTGCAGGGCAAGGACCCGAAGGACTCCGACGACCTGCTGCAGAGCGAGATCAACGACCTGAAGAACCCGTACAACACGCACAACGTGGCCGGCCTGCCGATCACCCCGATCAGCAACCCGGGCCAGGCGGCGCTCAAGGGTGCCCTGGAGCCCCCGCCCGGCGACTGGATCTTCTTCATGACCGTCGACCAGAAGGGCACCATGGGCTACGGCTCGAACGACGCCGACTTCCGGAAGCTGCAGAAGCAGATGTGCGACAACAAGGTGCTCACCGGGGAGAACTGCACCTGATGAAGGCCGCCGTCGTGGGCCGGCCGATCGCCCACTCGCTCTCCCCGGTGATCCACAACGCCGGGTACGCGGCGGCCGGGCTGACCGGGTGGTCGTACACCCGGATCGAATGCGGGGCCGACGAGCTGGCCGGCCTGGTCGCGGGCCTGGGCCCGGAGTGGGCCGGCCTGTCGGTCACCATGCCGGGCAAGGAGGCGGCGCTCGCGCTGGCCGACGAGGTCTCGCCGGTCGCCGCCGCGGTGGGCGCGGCCAACACGCTGGTACGCCGACCGGACGGCACCTGGTACGCCGACAACACCGACGTCGCCGGCATGGTCGACGTGCTCACGGCCGCCGGCTGCGCGTCGGGCGCCACGGTCACCGTGCTCGGCGCGGGCGGCACCGCCCGGGCGGCCGTCGCGGCGGCGGCCCGGATCGGCGCCGCCGAGGTGACAGTGGTGGCCCGCCGGCCCGAGGCCGTGCACGAGCTGTGCCCGATGGCCGAGGCGGTCGGTGTCCCGCTGGTCGGCGCGCCCTGGGACGGCGACCCGGCGCACGCCCGGGCCGACCTCGTGGTCTCCACGGTGCCGAAGGGCGTGGCCGACCCGCTCGCCGAGAACTTCGACTGGCGGCCGGCGACGGTCTTCTTCGACGTGGTCTACGACCCGTGGCCCACCCCGCTCGCCGCCGCGGCGCTCGCCGCGGGTTGCCGGGTGGTCTCGGGGCTGGACCTGCTGCTGGCCCAGGCGCTCGGGCAGTTCGAGCAGTTCACCGGCGTGTCCGCACCCCGCGAGGCGATGCGCGCCGCGCTGGCCGAGGCGCGCGCCGCGGCCTGACCCATGAGATCACCGGTCCGCGGCGCGGCCGCCGACCGGACGGGCGCGTCCGTAGGGCGGGACGCGGCGGGCAGGGCGACGCGGCGGACACCGGGCGTGACAGACTGACCGCTGTGTTGCGCTGGCTGACTGCAGGTGAATCGCACGGACCCGCCCTCGTCGCGCTGCTGGAGGGTGTGCCCGCCGGCGTCGAGGTGACCACCACGGAGATCTCCGGTGAGCTGGCCCGGCGCCGGCTCGGCTACGGCCGGGGCGCCCGGATGTCCTTCGAGCAGGACGAGGTCGAGATCATCGGCGGGCTCCGGCACGGCGTGACGATCGGCAGCCCGGTGGCCGTCCGGGTGGGCAACTCGGAGTGGCCGAAGTGGCGCACCGTGATGGCCGCCGACCCGGTCGACGCCGACGAGCTGGCCGGTCAGGCCCGCAACGCCCCGCTCACCCGCCCCCGCCCCGGTCACGCCGACCTGGCCGGCATGCAGAAGTACGGCCACACCGACGCCCGGCCGATCCTGGAGCGGGCCAGCGCCCGGGAGACCGCCGCCCGGGTCGCCGTGGGCGCGGTCGCCAAGGCCCTGGTCAAGCAGGCCCTCGGCATCGAGATCGTCTCCCACGTGGTGGAGCTGGGCCCGGTCGCCGCCAAGCCCGGCCTGCGGCCCACGCCGGAGGACACCGCCCGGATCGACGCCGACCCGCTGCGCTGCCTCGACCCGGAGGCCAGCGCCCGGATGGTCGCCGAGGTCGACGCCGCCAAGAAGGCCGCCGACACGCTCGGCGGCGTGGTCGAGGTGCTGGCGTACGGGGTGCCGCCGGGCCTGGGCAGCCACGTGCAGTGGGACCGCAAGCTGGACGCCCGGCTGGCCACCGCGCTGATGTCGATCCAGGCCATCAAGGGCGTGGAGATCGGCGACGGCTGGTTGCAGGCACGTTCCCGCGGTTCGGAGGCGCACGACGAGATCCTGCCCACCGCCACCGGCGTACGGCGGGTGACCGACCGGGCCGGCGGCCTGGAGGGCGGCATCACCACCGGCGAGCCGCTGCGGGTGAAGGCGGCCATGAAGCCGATCTCCTCGCTGAACCGGGCCCTGTCCACTGTCGACGTGGTCACCGGCGAGCCGGCCACCGCGATCAACCAGCGCTCCGACGTGTGCGCGGTGCCGGCCGCGGCCGTGGTGGCCGAGGCCATGGTGGCGCTCGTGCTGGCCGAGGCGGCGGTGGAGAAGTTCGGCGGGGACTCGGTCGCCGAGATGCGCCGTAACCTGTCCGGCTACCTCGACGCCCTGGTGATCAAATGAGCACCCGGCCGGTCTGCGTGCTGGTGGGGGCGCCCGGCTCGGGCAAGACCACTGTGGGGCGGGCGCTCGCCGTGGCGCTCGGCGTCGAGTTCCGGGACACGGACACCGACATCGAGCAGCTCGCCGGCAAGCCGATCCCGGAGATCTTCGTGGACGAGGGGGAGGAGCACTTCCGTACCCTCGAACGCGCCGCGGTGGCGGCGGGGCTGGCCTCGCACCCGGGGGTGCTCGCCCTCGGCGGCGGCGCGGTCCTCGCCGAGGAGAACCGCGCCGCGCTGATCGGGCACACAGTGGTGCACCTGTCGGTGGAGCTGCCCGACGCGGTGAAGCGGGTCGGGCTGGGCTCCGGCCGACCGCTGCTGGCGCTCAACCCGCGCGCCACGCTGAAGCACCTCATGGAGCAGCGCCGCCCGCTCTACGCCGAGGTGGCCACCGCGACAGTGCGCACCGACGGGCGTGACCCCGAGGAGATCGCCACCGAGGTCGCCGCCCTGCTCAAGCCCTGACGGGGGAGGGCCGGGGCGCCGCCCGCTCCGGCCGCCAGGTGACGAGCAGGGCGAGGGCCAGCAGGATCTCCGCGAGGTCGCCGCCGTAGTACATCACCGTGGCGCCGGCCCGCAGCTCGTCCCCGGTCGCCGGCACGTCCACCAGCACGCCGGCGTAGAGCAGTTGGGCGAGCACGGCGTGCGCCACCACCCCCGCACCGAGCACCACGAGGCGGACCGGTACCCGGGGGCGGTGCGGTCCCGGGTCGGGGCCGGCGACCGACCAGGTGAAGAGGTAGCCGCTGAGCACGAAGTGCAGCAGCACCAGCCCGTGCAGCGCCGGACTCGCCAGGGTGGCCCGGTACAGCGGGGTCAGGTACAGCAACCACAGCCCGCCCGCCGTGAGCGCCAGCCCGGTCACCGGATGGGCGAGCACCCGCGGGACCGGGTGCCGCAGCAGCCGCAGCGCGGCCCGCCCGACCCGCCGGTCCACCGTGCGCAGCGCCAGCGTGCCGGGGGCGCCGAGCACCAGGGCGAGCGGGGCCAGCATGCCCAGCAGCAGGTGCTGCGCCATGTGCCCGGGCACTTCGGTCACGGGCAGCAGCAGCCCGGCGGCGAGCAGCGCCGCGCCGAGGCCGAAGCTCGCCGTCCGCCGGTGGTCCCACCCGGGCCGGCCCGGGTCCCGCTGCCGCAGCGCCGCCGCCAGGTAGGCCCAGAACAGCGCCAGGGGTACGAGCGCGGCGGCCGGGAAGCCGCCGGCCGCGTGCCCGGCGTGGGCGAGGCTCACCGCCGCTCCGGGGCGCAGAGGTCGACGACGGCGGCCCGCCGCTGCACCGCCCAGCCGACCACGACGAGGACCGCGCCGAGGGCCAGGAAGCCGAGGTCCCACCAGAGCTGGTGCGGGCCGCCGTGCACGTGGTGGATGCCGAGGATCTGGTGGTCGACGATCCCCTCGACCAGGTTGAACAGGCCCCAGCCGACAAGCGCCCAGCCCCACAGCGCGGGGGAGCGCCACAGCCGGCCGCGGGACCGGGTGACCCGGGCGTAGAGCAGCGCCAGGCCGGTGAGCACCGCCACCCAGGTGACGGTGTGGAACAGCCCGTCCCAGACGGTGTTCATCTGCAACCCGGGCACGGTGTCGACCGGGTACGGCTTGATCCCGAGCCGGTCGCTGTCGGTGCTGCTCAGCATGTGGTGCCACTGGAGCAACTGGTGGAGCAGGATGCCGTCGGCGAAGCCGCCCAGCCCCACTCCGAGGATCGTGGCCGGCACCCGGATGTCCGCGCCGTCGATGGCTGGTCGGTTCATGCCCGCACCTCCGCCGTTGGGGGTTTCGTCCCACCGTTACTGCCCGCACCCGTCCCGTCAAACATCGGTGACGCCGTGCCGGCCACGGAGTGGACACTCGCCGCCCCGGCGGCGTCCGCTCGGCTAGGCTGCCGGCGATGGACGAGGTGACCCGGATCCCGGTCGGCGGCGACCGGCCGTACGACGTGCTGGTGGGACGCGACCTGCTCGACCCGCCGCCCCGGCTGCTGCCCGGCGCCGACCGGGTGGCCTTCCTGCACGCGCCCCCGCTCAAGGCGCTGGCCGAGGAGCTGGCCGGGCGGGTGCGCGCGGCCGGGGTCGCGCCGCTGCTCATCGAGGTGCCGGACGCCGAGGCGGGCAAGCACATCGACGTGGCGGCGGCCTGCTGGGACCGGCTCGGCGAGGCCGGCTTCACCCGCACCGACGCGGTGGTCGGGGTGGGCGGCGGCGCCGTCACCGACCTGGCCGGCTTCGTGGCGGCCAGCTGGCTGCGCGGGGTGCGCTGGGTGCCGGTGGCGACCTCCCTGCTGGGCATGGTCGACGCCGCCGTCGGCGGCAAGACCGGGATCAACACCGCGGCCGGCAAGAACCTGGTGGGCGCCTTCCACCCGCCGGCCGGGGTGATCTGCGACCTGGCGACCCTGGACAGCCTGCCGCGGGCCGACCTGGCCGCCGGGATGGCCGAGGTGGTCAAGTGCGGGTTCATCGCCGACCCGGTGATCCTCGACCTGGTGGAGCGGGACCCGGGCGCCGCGCTGGACCCGACCGGGCCGGTGACCCGCGAGCTGATCGAGCGCGCGGTGCGGGTCAAGGCCGACGTGGTCTCGGGCGACCTGCGCGAGTCCGGGGTGCGCGAGGTGCTCAACTACGGGCACACACTGGCACACGCCATCGAGAAGGTGGAGGGCTACCGCTGGCGGCACGGTCACGCCGTCGCGGTGGGCCTGGTCTACGCGGCCACCCTGGCCCGGCTGGCCGGCCGGCTGGACGCGGCCACCGCCCAGCGGCACCGGGCCGTGGTGGCGGCGCTCGGCCTGCCCACCGGCTACCGGGCCGACGCCTGGCCCGAGCTGCTGGCCGCCATGCGGGTGGACAAGAAGGCCCGGGGCAGCCGGCTGCGCTTCGTGGTCCTGGACGGCCTGGCCCGCCCGGCGATCCTGGAGGCGCCGCCGGACGAGCTGCTGGCCGAGGCCTACCGGGAGATCAGCTCATGAGGGTGTACGTGCTCAACGGGCCGAACCTGGGCCGGCTCGGCACCCGCCAGGTCGACGTCTACGGGGTGACCAGCTACGCGGACCTGGTCACGATGTGCGAGAAGACCGGTCACGAGCTGGGGCTGGACGTGGTGGTCCGGCAGACCGACGCCGAGCACGAGCTGCTGGGCTGGCTGCACGCGGCGGCCGACGAGGGCGCGGCCGTGGTGCTCAACCCGGCGGCCTGGTCGCACTACTCGATCGCGGTCCGGGACGCCTGCGCCATGCTCCGCGGCCCGCTGGTCGAGGTGCACATCTCCAACATCCACGCCCGCGAGGAGTTCCGGCACCACTCGGTGGTCTCGGCGGTGGCCACCGGGGTCATCTGCGGGCTGGGCGTCGACGGCTACCGGCTGGCCCTGCACCACCTGGCCAGCCGCGTTCGGTGACGTTCGGCACGTCCGGGGCGGGTGATCCGGGCCGGTAGGCGGTGGCCGGCGCTCAGCGCGGCGGCCCCGGTTCGACACAGCTAGTAGACTTCACAGGTCTGTCCGCCAATTGATGATCAAGGCAGGAAATGGCCACCACCAACGACCTCAAGAACGGCCTGGTACTCAACCTCGACGGCGAGCTGTGGGCCGTCGTCGAGTTCCAGCACGTCAAGCCCGGTAAGGGCGGTGCGTTCGTGCGTACCACGCTGAAGAATGTGCTGTCCGGCAAGGTGGTCGACAAGACCTTCAACGCGGGCACCAAGGTCGAGACCGCGACCGTCGACAAGCGCACCATGCAGTACCTCTACGCCGACGGCGAGGACTACGTCTTCATGGACCTGGAGACGTTCGACCAGATCACCGTCCCCGGCGGCACCGTCGGCGAGGCGGCCAACTACCTCCTCCCGGAGGCCGAGGCCACCGTCGCCACCCACGAGGGCGTGCCGCTCTACATCGAGCTGCCGACCTCGGTCGTGCTGGAGATCACCTACACCGAGCCGGGCCTGCAGGGCGACCGGTCGACCGGCGGCAACAAGCCGGCCACCGTCGAGACCGGCGCGACCGTCCAGGTGCCGCTCTTCATCACCACCGGCGAGAAGATCAAGGTCGACACCCGCGACGGCCGTTACCTCGGCCGAGCCTGATGGCCGAGGGTCCCAAGCAGCAGATGCCGGCGCGCCGCAAGGCGCGCAAGCGGGCGCTGGACGTGCTCTTCGAGGCCGACCTGCGGGACCGGCCGCCCGTGGAGGTGCTCGCCGGCTATCTGGAGCGGATCGAGAAGCCCCGCCCGGAGCACGTGGGCTACGCGGTGAGCCTGGTCGAGGGCGTCGCGGCGCACCTGGACCGGATCGACGAGGTGATCGCCAGCTACGCCGAGGGGTGGACGCTGGACCGGATGCCGGTCGTCGACCGCAACCTGGCCCGCATCGCGGTCTACGAGCTGCTCTACGTCGACGAGATCGACGACGCGGTGGCGATCAGCGAGGCCGTCGAGCTGGCCCGCCAGATGTCGACCGACGACTCGCCGCGCTTCCTCAACGGCATCCTCGGCCGCATCGCCGAGTACGCCACCCGCTGAACCACCCGGCACACGACGAAGGGCCCGCGCCGAACGGCGCGGGCCCTTCGTGTCGAGCGGGTCAGGACGCGAAGAACGCCCGCGGGTCGGCGACCAGCACACCGTGCTCGGTGAGCCGCTCGATCAGGCCCGACGGCGAGGCGTCGTAGACGATCGCGAGGGCGCGCAGGTCGTCGGCGCGGATGGAGAGCACCCGGCCGTTGTAGTCGCCGCGCTGCTGCTGGATGGCGCGGGCGTACCGGGCGACGTAGGCGAGGTCCTCGGAGGCCTCGTCGTAGAGCCGCTCCAGGTCGAGAACGATCTTGCTGGTGGGCTCGTGGCGCACCCCGCTGCCGTCGGGCAGCAGCTCCGAGACGGGAACGCGGTAGAAGTCGGCCAGCTCCGCCAGGCGGGACACGGTGACGGCCCGGTCGCCGCGCTCGTACGAGCCGACCACCACGGCCTTCCACCGCCCGTTCGACTTCTCCTCCACCCCCTGCAGGGACAGGCCCTGCTGCTGGCGGATGGAGCGCAGGCGGGCGCCCAGCGACTTGGCGTATTCAGAGGGCATTCGGACACTCCCAGTGCTGCTCGGGGTTCTCCCAGCTATCGCTACGGAGCGTGACGGTACGGGGATTGCGACACGGGGTCAAGTGTTGGTGACGACCCCAGTTGGGGAGGGCGTACGGCTTGTCCGCATTTCTCCACGCTGACCCGCTGGTCAGGACCGGCGGCGGTCCACCCGGTGACCGCTGGTAACGTGGCGTGAAGCCCCGGTCCGGGCCCTCCGCGGCCCGCCCGGTCTACCAGACGTCCTTTAACGACCCGTCCCGTGAGGCGGGGAAGGAGGTCCGCCGTGGCCTACCCACCGGCTGCCCACCCGTCGCCGCCGCGACAACCCTCGGTGAAGGTGATCCTCACCGCCGCCGACGTGTCGCGGGTGGTCGACCGCATCGCCCACCAGATCCTGGAGAAGACCCAGGGCGCCGCCGACACCGTGCTGCTCGGCATCCCCACCCGCGGCGTCCCGCTCGCGCGGCGCCTCGCCGCCCGGATCAGCACCTTCGAGGACGTGACCGTCCCGGTCGGCGTGCTCGACATCACGCTCTACCGCGACGACCTGCGCCGGAACGCCACCCGCGCGGTCGGACCCACCGACCTGCCCCCGGGAGGGATCGACGGCCGCCGGGTGATCCTCGTCGACGACGTGCTCTTCTCCGGCCGCACCGTGCGGGCCGCCCTCGACGCGCTGTCCGACGTCGGCCGCCCGGCCTCGGTCCAGCTCGCCGTCCTGGTCGACCGGGGGCACCGCCAACTGCCGATCCGCGCCGACTACGTCGGCAAGAACATCCCCACCGCGCTCGCCGAGAACGTCAAGGTCACCCTGGCCGAGACCGACGGGGCCGACGAGGTCCGGCTGCACGGAGGCACCTCATGATCCGTCACCTGCTCTCCGGGGCCGACCTCGACGCGGCCACCGCCACCGAGATCCTGGACACCGCGGCCGAGATGGCCACCGTGGCCGGGCGCGAGGTCAAGAAGCTGCCCGCGCTGCGCGGCCGGACCGTGGTCAACCTCTTCTACGAGGACTCCACCCGCACCCGGATCTCCTTCGAGGCGGCCGCGAAGCGGCTCAGCGCCGACGTGATCAACTTCTCCGCCAAGGGCTCCAGCGTGGCCAAGGGGGAGAGCCTGAAGGACACCGCGCTCACCCTCCAGGCCATGGGCGCCGACGCGGTGGTCGTCCGGCACCCCGCCTCCGGCGCCCCGCACCGGCTGGCCAACTGGGTCGACGGCTCGGTGGTCAACGCCGGCGACGGCACCCACGAGCACCCCACCCAGGCGCTGCTCGACGCCTACACGATGCGCTCCCGGCTGGGCCGCCTGGACGGCCTGCACGTGGCGATCGTCGGCGACGTGCTGCACTCCCGGGTGGCCCGCTCCAACGTGCTGCTGCTCTCCACGCTCGGCGCGAAGGTCACCCTGGTCGGCCCGCCGACCCTCATCCCGGTCGACATCTCACCCGCGCTCGCCCCCGGCACCGACGTCTCCTACGACCTCGACACCGTTCTTCCGGGTGTGGACGTGGTGATGATGCTGCGGGTGCAGCGGGAGCGGATGAACGACTCCTACTTCCCCTCGGCCCGCGAGTACGCCCGCCGCTACGGGCTGGACGGCCCGCGGATGCGCCGGCTGCCCGAGCACGCGATCGTCATGCACCCCGGCCCGATGAACCGGGGGATGGAGATCACGCCCGAGGTGGCCGACTCGCCCCGCTCCACCATCGTCGAACAGGTCGCCAACGGGGTCTCCGTGCGGATGGCCGTCCTCTACCTGCTGCTCGGAGGGAACAACCGGTGACCGCGTACCTGATCAGGAACGTGAGTGTGGTCGGCGGCGCGCCGACCGACCTGCTGATCCGCGACGGCGTCGTGGCCGAGACCGGCGCCGGGCTGACCGCGCCGGGGGCCACGGTGCTCGACGCCACCGGCCTGGTGGCCCTGCCCGGCCTCGTCGACCTGCACACCCATCTGCGCGAGCCGGGCCGGGAGGACGCCGAGACCGTCGAGTCCGGCTCCCGGGCGGCGGCGCTCGGCGGCTACACCGCGGTGTGCGCCATGGCGAACACCTCGCCGGTGGCGGACACGGCCGGCGTGGTCGAGCAGGTCTGGCGGCTCGGCCGGGAGGCCGGGCTGGTCGACGTGCAGCCCATCGGCGCGGTCACCGTCGGCCTGGCCGGCGAGCGCCTGGCCGAGCTGGGCGCCATGGCCGACTCGGCGGCCCGCGTGCGGATCTTCTCCGACGACGGGCACTGCGTCGCCGACCCGAAGCTCATGCGCCGGGCGTTGGAATACGTCAAGGCGTTCGACGGGGTGATCGCCCAGCACGCCGAGGAGCCCCGGCTCACCGAGGGCGCGCAGATGCACGAGGGCGAGGTCTCCACCCGCCTCGGGCTGACCGGCTGGCCGGCGGTCGCCGAGGAGGCGATCATCGCCCGCGACGTGCTGCTGGCCGAGCACGTGGGCAGCCGCCTGCACATCTGCCACGTCTCCACGGCCGGCAGCGTCGAGGTGCTGCGGCACGCCAAGGCGCGCGGGGTGAAGGTCACCGCCGAGGTGACCCCGCACCACCTGCTGCTGACCGACGAGAAGGCGACCACCTACGACCCGGTCTACAAGGTCAACCCGCCGCTGCGCACCGCGGCCGACGTCGCCGCGCTGCGGGCGGCCCTGGCCGACGGCGTGATCGACATCGTCGCCACCGACCACGCGCCGCACGCCGTGGAGGACAAGGAGTGCGAGTGGGCGTACGCCCGGCCGGGCATGCTCGGTCTGGAGACGGCGCTCTCCATCGCGCTGGACGTGCTCGGGCCCCAGTGGGACCTGATCGCCGAGCGGATGTCCCGCGCCCCGGCCCGGATCGCCGGGCTGGACACCCACGGCCTCGACCCGGCCCCCGGCGTGCCGGCCAACCTGACCCTGGTGGACCCCGCCGCCCGCCGCGTGATCGAGCCGGCGGAACTGGCCAGTCGCAGTCGCAACACCCCGTACGCCCGCATGACGCTGCCGGGTCGCATCGTGGCGACCTTCCTGCGCGGCGAGCCGACGGTCCTGGACGGAAAGGCTGTCAAGTGAAGAGGCGATCGGCGATTCTCGTCCTGGAGGACGGGCGCACGTTCCACGGCGAGGCGTACGGCAGCGTCGGGGAGACCTTCGGTGAGGCGGTCTTCAACACCGGCATGACCGGCTACCAGGAGACCCTCACCGACCCCTCCTACCACCGGCAGGTGGTGGTGCAGACCGCGCCGCACATCGGCAACACCGGGGTCAACGGCGAGGACGACGAGTCCGGCCGGATCTGGGTGGCCGGTTACGTGGTGCGCGACCCGGCCCGCATCGGCTCCAACTGGCGGGCCACCGGCGGCCTGGAGGACCGGCTCGCCGCCGAGGGTGTGGTCGGCATCAGCGGTGTCGACACCCGGGCGCTCACCCGGCACCTGCGCGAGCGCGGCGCCATGCGGGTCGGCATCTCCAGCGTCGACGACGACCCGGCGGCGCTGCTCGACCGGGTCCGCCACGCGCCGCAGATGGTCGGCGCGGACCTCTCCGCCGAGGTGACCACCGACAAGCCGTACGTCGTCGAGGCGGTCGGTGAGCACCGCTTCACCGTCGCGGCCCTGGACCTGGGCATCAAGCGCAACGTGCCTCGCCGGCTCGCCGCCCGCGGCGTCACCACCCACGTGCTGCCCGCCGGCTCCTCGATCGAGGACCTGCTGGCCACCGGCGCGGACGCGGTCTTCTTCTCGCCGGGGCCGGGCGACCCGGCCACCGCCGAGGGGCCGGTCGCGCTGGCGCGGGAGGTGCTGGGCCGGCGGATCCCGCTGTTCGGCATCTGCTTCGGCAGCCAGATCCTCGGCCGGGCGCTGGGCTTCGGCACCTACAAGCTGGGGTACGGCCACCGCGGCATCAACCAGCCGGTGCTCGACCGGGCCACCGGCAAGGTCGAGGTGACCAGCCACAACCACGGCTTCGCGGTCGCCTGGCCGGGCCGCGAACAGGAGCTCAGTGCGGTCCAGGTCTCGGGCCGTAGGCCCGAGGTCGTCGTCCCCGACCAGGTGATCGAGACCGAGTTCGGCGGCGTCCAGGTGTCCCATGTCTGCCTCAATGACAACGTGGTCGAGGGGCTGCGGGCCAAGGACGTGCCCGCCTTCACCGTCCAGTACCACCCGGAGGCGGCGGCCGGCCCGCACGACGCGGACTACCTCTTCGACCGCTTCGCCGAGCTCATCGAAGGCGGAAAGAATGCCTAAGCGCACCGACCTCAAGCACGTCCTCGTCATCGGCTCCGGGCCGATCGTCATCGGCCAGGCCTGCGAGTTCGACTACTCCGGCACGCAGGCCTGCCGGGTGCTGCGCAGCGAGGGGATCCGGGTCAGCCTGGTCAACTCCAACCCGGCCACGATCATGACGGACCCGGAGTTCGCCGACGCCACGTACGTCGAGCCGATCACCCCCGAGTTCGTCGAGCTGGTCATCGCCAAGGAGCGCCCCGACGCACTGCTGCCCACCCTGGGCGGGCAGACCGCGCTGAACACCGCGGTCGCCCTGCACGAGGCCGGCGTCCTGGAGAAGTACGGCGTCGAGCTGATCGGCGCCAACATCGACGCCATCAACCGGGGCGAGGACCGGCAGCTGTTCAAGGACATCGTGGCCAAGGCCGGCGTACGCCTCGGCCTGGACGACCCGTCGTCGCTGGTGCCCCGCTCCCGGGTCTGCCACTCGATGGACGAGGTCCGCGACACCGTCGGCGAACTGGGCCTGCCCGTGGTGATCCGGCCGTCGTTCACCATGGGCGGCCTCGGCTCCGGCATGGCGCACACCGACGAGGACCTGGAGCGGATCGCCGGTGCCGGCCTGGCCGCCAGCCCGGTGCACGAGGTGCTCATCGAGGAGAGCGTGCTCGGCTGGAAGGAGTACGAGCTCGAACTCATGCGCGACCACCACGACAACGTGGTGGTGGTGTGCTCGATCGAGAACGTCGACCCGATGGGCGTGCACACCGGCGACAGCGTCACGGTGGCGCCGGCCATGACGCTCACCGACTGGGAGTACCAGCGCCTGCGTGACCTGGGCATCGCGGTCCTCCGCGAGGTCGGGGTCGACACCGGCGGCTGCAACATCCAGTTCGCGGTCAACCCGGCCGACGGCCGCATCGTCGTGATCGAGATGAACCCGCGGGTGTCCCGCTCCTCGGCCCTCGCGTCGAAGGCGACCGGCTTCCCGATCGCCAAGATCGCCGCGAAGCTGGCCATCGGCTACACCCTCGACGAGATCCCCAACGACATCACCCTGAAGACCCCGGCGGCGTTCGAGCCGACCCTGGACTACGTGGTGGTGAAGATCCCCCGGTTCGCGTTCGAGAAGTTCCCCGGCGCGGACCCGGAGCTGACCACCACCATGAAGTCGGTGGGCGAGGCCATGAGCCTCGGGCGTAACTTCACCGAGGCGCTGAACAAGGCGATGCGCTCGATGGAGACCACGCGCGGTGGGTTCTGGACCCGGCCCGACCCGGCCGGCGCCACGAAGGAGAACACCCTCGCCGCGCTGCGGATGCCGCACGACGGCCGGCTCTACACGGTCGAGCGGGCGCTGCGGCTGGGCGCCTCGATCGCCGAGGTGGCCGAGGCGTCCGGCGGGATGGACCCCTGGTTCCTGGACCAGATCGCCGCGCTGGTGGAGCTGCGGGCCGAGATCGTCGACGCCCCGGTACTCGACGCCGACCTGCTGCGCCTGGCCAAGCGGGCCGGCCTGTCCGACCGGCAGCTCGCCGCGCTCCGGCCCGAGCTGGCCGCCGAGGACGGCGTCCGCACCCTGCGGCACCGGCTGGGGATCCGACCCGTCTACAAGACTGTGGACACCTGCGCGGCCGAGTTCGAGGCGACCACGCCGTACCACTACTCGACGTACGACCAGGAGACCGAGGTGAGCCCCTCGGACCGGCCCAAGGTGCTCATCCTGGGTTCCGGGCCGAACCGGATCGGGCAGGGCATCGAGTTCGACTACTCCTGCGTGCACGCCGTCATGGCGCTGCGCGAGGTCGGCTACGAGACGGTCATGGTCAACTGCAACCCGGAGACCGTCTCCACCGACTACGACACGGCCGACCGGCTCTACTTCGAGCCGCTCACCTTCGAGGACGTGCTGGAGGTCTGGCACGCCGAGGACTCCTCCGGCAGGGCGGCCGGCGGCCCCGGCGTGGTCGGGGTGATCGTGCAGCTCGGCGGGCAGACCCCGCTCGGCCTGGCCCAGCGGCTCAAGAACGCCGGCGTGCCGATCGTCGGCACCTCCCCGGAGTCGATCCACCTGGCCGAGGAGCGCGGCGCGTTCGGCGCGGTGCTGTCCCGGGCCGGGCTGCGTGCCCCGGCGCACGGCATGGCGACCTCCTACGACGAGGCCAAGGCGATCGCCGACGAGATCGGCTACCCGGTGCTGGTAAGGCCGTCGTACGTGCTCGGCGGCCGGGGCATGGAGATCGTCTACGACGACGCCACCCTGCGCGACTACATCGGCCGGGCCACCGACATCTCGCCGAACCACCCGGTGCTCGTGGACCGCTTCCTCGACGACGCCATCGAGATCGACGTGGACGCCCTGGTCGACGCCGACGGCGCGGTCTACCTGGGCGGCGTCATGGAGCACATCGAGGAGGCCGGCATCCACTCCGGCGACTCGTCCTGTGCGCTGCCGCCGATCACCCTGGCCGGTTCGCACCTTGCCCAGGTGCGCCGCTACACCGAGGAGATCGCCCGCGGGGTCGGGGTGAAGGGCCTGCTCAACGTCCAGTACGCGCTCCAGGGCGACACGCTGTACGTGCTGGAGGCCAACCCTCGCGCCTCCCGGACGGTGCCGTTCGTCTCGAAGGCCACCGCCGTGCCGCTGGCCAAGGCGGCGGCCCGGATCGCGCTCGGCGCCACCATCGCCGAGCTGCGCGCCGAGGGGATGCTCCCGCCCACCGGGGACGGCGGGACGATGCCCGCCGACGCCCCGATCGCGGTCAAGGAGGCGGTGCTGCCGTTCAAGCGGTTCCGCACCCCGTCCGGCAAGGGCATCGACGTGCTGCTCGGCCCGGAGATGAAGTCCACCGGCGAGGTGATGGGCATCGACACCAACTTCGGGCACGCCTTCGCCAAGTCGCAGTCCGCCGCGTACGGGTCGCTGCCGACCGCCGGGAAGATCTTCGTCTCGGTGGCCAACCGGGACAAGCGCGGCATGATCTTCCCGATCAAGCGCCTGGCCGACCTGGGCTTCGAGATCGTGGCCACCACCGGCACGGCCGAGGTGCTGCGCCGGCACGGCATCGCCTGCGAGCAGATCCGCAAGCACTACGAGTCGGGCGAGGGCGAGGACGCGGTGTCGCTGATCCTCGGCGGCGACGTGGCGCTGGTGGTGAACACCCCGCAGGGCTCCGGCGCCAGCGCCCGCTCGGACGGCTACGAGATCCGCAGCGCCGCCGTGACGGCCGACATCCCCTGCATCACCACGGTGCCCGGCGTCGCCGCCGCGGTGATGGGCGTCGAGGCGAGGATCCGGGGCGACATGCGCGTCCGCCCCCTCCAGGAGCTCCACGCCGCTCTCCGGGCCGGCGAGTGACCCCCCGGTTCACCCCGTCGACCATGAGGTTGGCGGCGGTCGAGGAGATCGACCTCGCCGCCAACCTCATGGTCACCGCGGCCGGGGTGGGTGCGGCGTGATCTTCGAGAAGGTCGTGCGGCCTCGCTTGTTCGGGATCGGCGGCGGGGACGCCGAGGCGGCGCACGAGTGGACGTTGGAGCGGCTGGCCTCGGTGTCCCGCCGGGCTTCCGTGCTCCGGGCGCTGCGGGCGCGCTACTTCCGGGCGGCGCCGCGGACCGTGTTCGGGGTGGACTTCCCGAACCCGGTGGGGCTGGCCGCCGGGATGGACAAGAACGGGGTGGCGCTGCCGGCGTGGCCGGCGCTGGGCTTCGGCTTCGTCGAGGTCGGCACCGTCACCGCGCACGCCCAGCCGGGCAACCCCCGGCCCCGGCTGTTCCGGCTGCGCGACAGCGAGGCCGTGGTCAACCGGATGGGCTTCAACAACGCCGGCGCGGAGGCCCTCGCGGCCCGGCTGGCGGCGCTGCCACGCCCGATCGGCGTGCCGCTGGGCATCTCGCTCGGCAAGTCCAAGGTGACCCCGCTGGACGGGGCCGTCGAGGACTACCTGGCCTCCTACCGCGCGCTGAAGGGGCACGGGGACTACTTCGCGGTCAACGTGTCCTCACCGAACACCCCGGGGCTGCGGTCCCTTCAGGACCGGTCCCACCTGGACGCGCTGCTGTCGGCCCTGGTGGGGGAGAAGCCGGTGCTCGTGAAGATCGCCCCCGACCTCACCGAGCCGGCGATCGCCGAGCTGCTGGAGGTCTGCCTCGACCGCGGCGCGGCCGGGGTGATCGCCACCAACACCACGCTGGCCCGCGACGGGCTCGCCCCGGCCGACCGGGCGCGGGGCGCGGAGACCGGCGGCCTGTCCGGCCGCCCGCTGGCCGCCCGCGCCCGCGAGGTGGTCGCCTTCGTGCACCGGGAGACCGGCGGCCGGCTGCCGGTGATCGGCGTCGGCGGCATCCTCGACCCGAACGACGCGGCCCGCATGTTCGACGCCGGCGCGAGCCTGATCCAGCTCTACACCGGCTTCATCTACCGCGGCCCAACCCTGGTCCGGGCAGCCGCGCGGGCGGCCGCCCGGCGCTGACCCCCCACCTACACGCGATCTTGCAGTTACCGCCCCGGCACACCGGTCAATCCGGTCGGGCCAGGGGCCGGAACTGCAAGATCGCGGGGAGAGGGGAGGAAGGAGAGATCGTGACGCCTGACGAGATTCTTGCCCTTGACCGGCGGCATGTCTGGCATCCTTACGCGGCGCTGCCGGCGGCCAGCCCGCCGTATCTCGTGGAGAGCGCCGAGGGGGTGCGGCTGCGGTTGGCTGACGGGCGGGAGCTTGTCGACGGGATGTCGTCCTGGTGGGCGGCGATCCACGGCTACCGGCACCCGGTCCTGGACGCCGCCGTCACCGACCAGCTCGGCCGGATGAGCCACGTGATGTTCGGCGGCCTCACCCACGAGCCCGCCGTACGCCTGGCCCGGACCCTGGTGGAGCTGGCCCCGGACGGCCTGGAGCACGTCTTCCTGGCCGACTCCGGCTCGGTCAGCGTCGAGGTGGCCGTGAAGATGTGCCTCCAGTACCAGCGGGCCCTGGGGCGGCCGGAACGCCGCCGACTGGGCACCTGGCGGGGCGGCTACCACGGCGACACGTTCCACCCCATGAGCGTCTGCGACCCGGAGGGCGGCATGCACCACCTCTGGGGCGACGTGCTGCCCCGGCAGGTGTTCGCGCCGGTGCCGCCGGCCGGCTTCGACACCCCACCCGACCCCGCGTACGAGGCGGCGCTCGTGGACGCGGTGGAGCGGCACGCGGACGAGTTGGCCGCGGTGATCGTGGAGCCGGTGGTGCAGGGCGCCGGCGGGATGCGGTTCCACCACCCGCACTACCTGCGGGTGCTGCGCGAGGTGACCTGGGCGCACGGCATCCTGCTGGTCTTCGACGAGATCGCGACCGGCTTCGGCCGGACCGGCACCATGTTCGCCGCCGAGCACGCCGGTGTCGCCCCCGACGTGCTCTGCGTCGGCAAGGCGCTCACCGGCGGCTACCTCACCCTTGCCGCGGCGCTCTGCACCCCCGAGGTGGCCCGCGCCATCTCCGCCGACGGGGTGCTGGCGCACGGCCCGACCTTCATGGGCAACCCGCTCGCCTGCGCGGTCGCCAACGCCTCCCTGGGCCTCCTGCGCGACTCCGACTGGGCGGGGCGGGTGGCGAGGATCTCCGACGGGCTGCGGGCCGGCCTGGAGCCGCTGCGCGGCACCCCCGGAGTGGCCGACGTGCGGGTGCTGGGCGCCATCGGCGTGGTGCAGCTCGACCACGAGGTGGACATCCCGCGGGCGACCGCCGCCGCCGTCGGCCAGGGCGTCTGGTTGCGGCCGTTCCGGGACCTGGTCTACACCATGCCCCCGTACGTCACCGACGACGCGGACGTGGCCCGGATCGCGGCCGGGATCGAGGCGGCGGTCAAGGCGGGCTGAGCCGGCCCGGGCCACCGGCGACCGGCGCCGGTGGCGGCAGGGCGGTCCGGCCACCGCGCGGCGGCCGGGACAGGAGCACGAGCGGCGGCGAACCCGTCGCCGGACAGCGCGGCGCGAGGCCGCGAGGGAGAGGGAGAGTCGCATGGAGACCTTCGGCGCCCGCCTGCACCGGGCCGTGGCCGAGCGGGGACCGCTCTGCGTGGGGATCGACCCGCATCCGGGGCTGCTCGCCCGCTGGGGACTGTCCGACGACATCGAGGGACTTGATCGGTTCTGCCGGATCGTGGTGGAGGCCATCGGCGACCGGGTCGCCGTGGTCAAGCCCCAGTCGGCGTTCTTCGAGCGCTTCGGGTCCCGGGGTGTCGGAATTCTTGAGTCAACTATCCGACAGTTGCGAAATTCGGGCTCGCTCGTTCTGCTCGACGTCAAGCGCGGCGACATCGGCTCGACGGTGAGCGCGTACGCCTCGGCGTACCTCGATCCATCCAGCCCGTTGTATGTCGACGCGGTCACCGCGAGTCCCTACCTGGGAGTAGGTTCGCTCGCCCCGATGTTCGAGCTGGCCGCCGCGCACGGCGGCGGGGTGTTCGTCCTGGCCCTCACCTCGAACCCCGAGGGCGCCGCCGTGCAGCGGGCCGTCGGGGCCGACGGCCGCACCGTCGCGCAGACCGTCATCGACGAGATTTCCCAGCTCAACCGGGGTGCCGAGCCGCTCGGCAGCTTCGGCCTGGTGGTCGGCGCGACGATCGGCGACACCGGTCACGACCTCGCCGGGGTGAACGGTCCGCTGCTCGCCCCCGGGCTCGGCGCGCAGGGCGCGACGGCCGCCGACCTGCGTACCGTGTTCGGCTCCAGCCTGCCCTCGGTGCTGCCGTCCTACTCCCGCGAGGTGCTGGGCGCGGGGCCCGACCAGGACGCTCTGCGGGCCGCCACCGACCGCGTGCTGGCCGAGTGCCGGGCCGCCCTGGCCACCTCGTGACTGACTGACGGCTCGGTCACTTTCCGTTGATCTTCGCGCGCCCACGTTGCCGAAAACTCCGTTGACCGCTAGTTTTCCCCGCGCTGGGAACCACGGACCCCTTTGGTTGCCAGCGACACCACGTTTCACAGATGCGGCGGTGCGCCCCGCCCGTCGTACTAGGGACCTGAGGAGAACTGGTGCCGCTCCCGTCACTGACCCCCGAACAGCGCGCTGCCGCGCTGGAGAAGGCCGCGGAGATCCGCAAGGCCCGTGCTGAGCTGAAGGAGCAGCTCAAGCAGGGCAAGACCACCCTCGCCACCGTCCTCGAGCGGGCCGAGTCCGACGACGTCGTGGGCAAGCTGAAGGTTTCGGCAGTGCTCCAGGCGATGCCGGGCATCGGCAAGATCCGAGCCACCCAGATCATGGAGAAGCTCAAGATCGCCGACAGCCGCCGGCTGCGTGGCCTGGGCGAGCAGCAGCGCAAGGCGCTGCTTGGAGAGTTCGCCGCCAACTGAACGGCCCACCGTGTAGAAACAAGCGGTGAGCATGGATGACGAGGCGCGCCCGGCGGCTCGGCTCACTGTCCTGGCCGGACCCTCGGGGTCCGGCGGGGGGAGTGTCGTCGAGCTGGTCCGGGCGCGCCTCCCGTCCGTGTGGGTGCCGGTGGCCGCCACCACCCGGCCGGCCTGCCCCGGCGAGGTGGACGGCGTCGACAGGCTCTTCCTCGACGCCACCGGCTTCGACCGCATGGTCGCGGCCGACGAGCTGCTGGAGTGGAGCCGGATCGGGCCGTACCGGCGCGGGGTGCCGCGCGCGGACGTGCGGTCCCGGCTCGCGCAGGGGCAGCCGGTGCTGCTCCCGCTGGACCTGCCGGGCGCGCTCGCCGTCCGGGCCGTGGCCCCGGACGCCCGGCTGGTGCTGCTCACCCCGCCGGCGTACCGGCCGGACCCGGCCGTCGCGGCCGCCTTCGCACACGCCGTGGTGCACGACCGGACCGAGCGCGCGGCCGAGGAGCTGGTAGGCTTGCTCGGTTCTTCCTTCCTGGCTCCGGCCCGACCGCGCCCGAGCGGTTGAGAGGCCACCGCCTCCGGGCGGTGCACAAAGACGCAGAGGTTATTTCGTGGGATCCATCGCCAACCCCGAGGGCATCACCAACCCGCCGATCGACGAGCTCCTCGAGAAGACCACCTCGAAGTACGCGCTGGTCATCTTCGCCGCCAAGCGCGCGCGCCAGGTCAACGCCTACTACAGCCAGCTCGGTGAGGGCCTGCTGGAGTACGTCGGCCCGCTGGTGGAGACCACCCCCCAGGAGAAGCCGCTCTCCATCGCCATGCGCGAGATCAACGCGGGTCTGCTCACCGCCGAGCCGACCGACCAGCCGTAAGCCCCGCCCGCGCCGATGGCCGCCGAGATCGTCCTCGGGGTCGGCGGCGGCATCGCCGCCTACAAGGCGTGTGAGCTGCTCCGGCTCTTCACCGAGTCGGGCCACCGGGTCCGGGTCGTGCCCACCGCGTCGGCGCTCCGGTTCGTCGGGGCGCCGACCTGGGCCGCGCTCTCCGGCCAGCCGGTCGCCGACGACGTCTGGTCCGACGTGCACGAGGTGCCGCACGTCCGCCTCGGGCAGCACGCCGACCTCGTCGTGGTGGCGCCCACCACCGCCGACCTGCTCGCGAAGGCCGCCCACGGCCTCGCCGACGACCTGCTCACCAACACCCTGCTGACCGCGCGCTGCCCGGTGGTGCTGGCGCCGGCCATGCACACCGAGATGTGGGAGCACCCGGCCACCGTCGCCAACGTGGCCACCCTGCGGTCCCGCGGCGTCGTGGTGGTCGAGCCCGCCGTGGGCCGGCTCACCGGCAAGGACACCGGCAAGGGCCGGCTCCCGGACCCCGCCGAGATCTTCGCGGTCGCGCGCCGGGCCCTCGCCCGCGGCGGCGCCGCCCCCGCCGACCTGGCCGGCCGGCACGTGGTGGTCACCGCCGGCGGCACCCGGGAGCCGCTCGACCCGGTCCGCTTCCTGGGCAACCGCTCCTCCGGCAAGCAGGGCTACGCCTTCGCCCGCGCAGCCGTGGCCCGCGGTGCCCGGGTCACCCTGGTCTCGGCCAACGTCGCGCTCGCCGACCCGGCCGGCGCCGACCTGGTCCGGGTGGGCAGCACGGAGGAGTTGCGCAAGGCGACCCTGGAGGCGGCCGCCGACGCGGACGCCGTGGTGATGGCCGCGGCGCCCGCCGACTTCCGCCCGGCGACCTACGCGCCCGGTAAGATCAAGAAGCCGGACGACGGCAGCGCGCCCACCATCGAGCTGGTGACCAACCCGGACATCGCGGCCGAGCTGGGCCGACGCCGGCGGCCGGAGCAGGTGCTCGTGGTCTTCGCCGCGGAGACCGGCGACGCCGAGGCCAACGGCCGCGCCAAGCTGGCCCGCAAGCGCGCCGACCTCATCGTGATCAACGAGGTCGGTGTGGACAAGGTCTTCGGAGCCGAGACCAACGCCGCCACGGTGATCGGGGCGGACGGGTCGGTGCACCGGATGCCCGAGCAGCCCAAGGAGGACCTGGCCGACGCCGTCTGGGACCTCGTGGCCGCCCGGTTGCGGGAGCGGTCCTGACGGTTGGTCACTCTCCGGTTCCCCGGGTCACCCTGGGAGCACGGTGACTAAACTGCCGCCGAGCGACCTTTAAAAGTCTTCACATGCTTAGGAGTGCCGTGACACGTCTCTTCACGTCCGAATCGGTCACGGAAGGCCACCCGGACAAGATCGCCGACCAGATCAGTGACGGCATTCTCGACGCACTGCTCTCCAAGGACCCGCGCAGCCGCGTCGCTGTCGAGACCCTGATCACCACGGGCCAGGTGCACGTCGCCGGCGAGGTGACCACGAAGGCGTACGCCGACATCCCGACCATCGTGCGGGACACCATCCTGTCGATCGGCTACGACTCGTCGAAGAAGGGCTTCGACGGCGCCTCCTGCGGCGTGAGCGTCTCCATCGGCGCCCAGTCGCCGGACATCGCGCAGGGCGTGGACAACGCGTTCGAGCTGCGTACCGGCTCGTCGGAGAGCGCGCTGGACGCGCAGGGCGCCGGCGACCAGGGCATGATGTTCGGTTTCGCCTGCTCCGAGACGCCCGAGCTGATGCCGCTGCCGATCGCGCTCGCCCACCGGCTGGCCCGCCGGCTCGCCCAGGTGCGCAAGGACGGCACGATCCCCTACCTGCGGCCCGACGGCAAGACCCAGGTGACCATCGAGTACGACGGGCTGCGCCCCGTCCGGCTCGACACCGTCGTGGTCTCCAGCCAGCACGCGGCCGACATCTCGCTCGAGTCGCTGCTCACCCCGGACGTCCGCGACCACGTCATCACCCCCGAGCTGGAGGGCCTCGGCCTGGACACCGAGGGCTACCGGCTGCTGGTCAACCCGACGGGGCGCTTCGAGATCGGCGGCCCGATGGGCGACGCCGGCCTCACCGGCCGGAAGATCATCGTCGACACGTACGGCGGCTACGCCCGCCACGGTGGCGGCGCGTTCTCCGGCAAGGACCCGTCCAAGGTGGACCGCTCCGCCGCGTACGCCATGCGCTGGGTGGCCAAGAACGTGGTCGCCGCCGGCCTGGCCGAGCGCTGCGAGGCGCAGGTCGCGTACGCGATCGGCAAGGCCCACCCGGTGAGCCTCTTCATCGAGACCTTCGGCACCGAGACCGTGCCGGTCGCCTCGATCGAGAAGGCCGTCGCCGAGGTCTTCGACCTGCGCCCGGCCGCGATCATCCGGGACCTCAACCTGCTCCGCCCGATCTACCAGCAGACCGCCGCCTACGGCCACTTCGGCCGGGAGCTGCCGGACCTGACCTGGGAGAGCACCGACCGGGCCGCCGACCTCAAGTCGGCCGCGGGAGCCTGACCGGCACCAGGCGCGGCGACCGGCGACCCGCCGAGGGGTCGCCGGTCGCTCGCGTCTGCGTGGACGTGCCCCTGCCGCACCTCGACCGCCCCTTCGACTACCTCGTTCCGGACACCCTGGACGCCGACGCCCGGCCCGGGGTGCGGGTGAAGGTGCGCTTCGCCGGGCAGCTCGTCGACGGCTGGCTGCTGGAGCGCGTCGCGGAGTCCGCGCACCCGAAGCTGGCATACCTGGAGAAGGTGGTCTCCCCGGTGCCGGTGCTGGCGCCGGAGGTGGCCGAGCTGGCCCGCGCGGTCGCCGACCGCTACGCCGGCAGCCTGGCCGACGTGCTCCGGCTCGCCGTCCCGCCCCGCCACGCCCGCGTCGAGAAGGACGTCACCGCGACGGACCCCGCCGGCGCCGGCGCCACCCCGCCGACCGCCACCGATCCCACTCCGGTCGACCCGCGCGGGTGGCGGGACTACCCGGCCGGGCCGGCGTTCCTGCGGGCCCTCACCGCCGGCCGGGCGCCCCGGGCCGTCTGGTCGGCGCTGCCCGGCGAGGACTGGGCCGACCGGTACGCCGACGCCGTGGCCGCCACCGTGGCCGGCGGCCGGGGCGCGGTGGTCGTGGTGGCCGACGCCCGGGACCTGGACCGGCTGGACGCCGCCCTCACCGCCGTCCTCGGGACCGGGCGGCACGCCTGCCTCTCCGCGGCCGCCGGACCGGCCCGCCGCTACCGCGCCTTCCTGGCCGCCCGCCGCGGCGACGTGCCCGTGGTGATCGGCACCCGGGCGGCCATGTTCGCCCCGGTCGAGCGGCTCGGCCTGGTCGCCGTCTGGGACGACGGGGACGACCTGCACGCCGAGCCCCGGGCGCCCTACCCGCACGCCCGCGACGTGCTGCTCACCCGGGCCCAGCTCGCCGGGGTCGCGGCCCTGGTCGGCGGGTACGCCCGCACCGCCGAGGCCCAACTGCTGGTGGAGACCGGCTGGGCCCGCGAGGTGGTCGCGGACCGGGCGACCGTACGGGCCCGGATGCCCGCGATCGCGCCCACCGGAGACGACCCGCAGCTGGCCCGGGACCCCGGGGCCGCCTCCGCCCGGCTGCCCAGCCTGGCCTGGACCACCGCCCGGGACGCGCTCCGCGCCGACCTGCCGGTGCTCGTGCAGGTGCCCCGCCGCGGCTACCTGCCCTCGGTGGCCTGCGCCGACTGCCGGGCCCCGGCCCGCTGCCCGCACTGCGCCGGGCCGCTGGGCCTGCCGTCGGCCGAGGGGGCGCCCGCCTGCCGCTGGTGCGGCCGGGTCGCCGCCGCGTACGCCTGCCCGGAGTGCGGCGGGCGGCGGCTGCGCGCCTCGGTCACCGGGGCCCGGCGGACCGCCGAGGAGCTGGGTCGGGCGTTCCCGGGGGTGCCGGTGCGCACCTCGGGGCGGGAGGAGGTGCTCGCCGCCGTGCCGGCGGGCGCCGGCCTGGTGATCGCCACGCCCGGCGCGGAACCGGTCGCGGAGGGCGGCTACGGGGCGGTGCTGCTGCTCGACTCGTGGGCCCTGCTCACCCGGGCTGACCTGCGGGCCGGCGAGGAGGCGCTGCGCCGCTGGCTGGCCGCCGCGGCGCTGGCCCGGCCCGGCCCGGCCGGCGGGCGGGTGGTGGTGGTCGCCGACGGCGCCCTGGCGCCGGTGCAGGCGCTGCTGCGCTGGGACTCCGCCTGGTTCGCGACCCGGGAGCTGGCCGAGCGCCGTGAGCTGGGCTTCCCGCCGGCGGTGCGGATGGCGAGCGTCACCGGGGTGGCCGACGCGGTGGCGGACCTGCTGGCCGGCGCCGCCCTGCCCGACGGCGCCGAGGTGCTCGGCCCGGTGCCGGCCGACGAGGGGCGGGAGCGGATGCTGGTCCGGGTGCCCCGGGCCCGGGCCGCCGCCCTGGCCGGGGCGCTGCACGCGGCCGCCGGGCAGCGCAGCGCCCGCAAGGCGGCCGACCCGGTGCGGCTGCAGATCGACCCGCTCAGCCTGTTCTGAGCCGGCCCGCCACCCGTGACGTGGCGCACCCGGGCCGTCGCGTACGGTCGTGACCTCGGGTTTGTCGGACACCTCGTCCGGCAAATGGGTGGAAGACGCGTGATAGCATCGCCCGTCATGCCCAGGCGCACGACGGCTCCCGGGCGCGGCGCGGCGCAGGGGGTGCGTCGAACCGACGCGGATTCGATGATGTCAATCAGCCGGTGATCAGGGGTGGACCAGTCGTGACCGTTCGTCAGTCGATCGTCTTCAACGGTGACCTCGGCAGCGGCAAGAGCACCGTTTCCGTCGAGATCGCCAAGCGGCTGGGGCTGCGCCGGGTCAGCGTCGGCGACCTCTACCGCCAGATGGCCCAGGAGCGGCAGATGACCGCCCTCCAGCTCAACCTGCACGCCGAGCTGGACCAGGCCGTCGACGGCTACGTCGACCAGCTCCAGCGGGACATCGCCGCCTCCGGCGAGAGCCTCGTGATGGACTCCCGGCTGGCCTGGCACTTCTTCACCGACGCGCTCAAGGTGCACATGATCACCGAGCCGACCGAGGCGGCCCGGCGGGTCCTGGCCCGCCCCTCCGGCCCGGCCGAGAGCTACACCTCGCTGGAGGAGGCGAAGGCCAAGCTCCGCGAGCGCAGCGAGAGCGAGCGCGGCCGGTTCATCGTGCGCTACGGCGTCGACAAGGCCCGGCTGCGCAACTACGACCTGGTCTGCGACACCACCCGGGCCACCCCGGAGCAGGTGATCCAGCACGTCATCGACGTCTACGAGGGCCGGCTCGGCGCGGACGTGCTGCGCGACGGCCAGCCGTTGCTGCTGCTCGACCCGGCCCGGGTCTACCCGACCGAGGACATCACCACCCTGCGCGGGCTGTGGGACTCGGAGTTCGTGGACGAGGTGGCCGGGTCCGGCGACGAGGCCCTGGAGCCGGTGAACATCGGCTACACCGGCGAGTACTTCTTCGTGGTCGACGGCCACCGCCGGCTCAGCGCCGCCCTCCAGAGCGGCTTCCCGCTGGTTCCCGCCCGGCTGGTCGCCGAGGTGGAGGAGCCGGTGGTCGGCGGGATGAGCGCCGTCGACTTCTTCGCCGCCCAGGCCCGGCCCGGCCTGATCCACGACTGGGAGGCCGCGCACGGCCTCCAGCTTCCGCTGCCCGAGCACGCCCTGCTCGGCGGGGGTGCGGTGCTGGCGGGGGAGCCGGGCGCCGGCGCCTGAGGCGCACCGGCCGGGTTTCCTGGGGATCGCCGGATCGGGCCGGCGGGAGCATGATGGAGGCTTCCGACGCCCGGGAGGCCGACCGTGGACCCTGCCGACGCCCTCGCCCTGCTGCTCTCCCCTCAGGGGCGGGTGAACCCCTACCCGACCTACGAGCGGCTGCGCGGCTACGGCCCGGTGGTCCAGGCCGGGCCGGCGTTCCATCTGGTCACCGGCTACGCCGAGGCCGACGCGATCCTGCGTGACGCCCGGTTCGGGGTGATGGACGACGACCTGCGCGACCAGTTCCTCCCCGGCTGGCGGGAGAGCCCCGCCGTCGCCTCGATCTCCCGCTCGATGCTGCGCACCAACCCGCCCGACCACAGCCGGATGCGCCGGCTGGCGGCCGGGGCCTTCACGCCGCGCCGGATCGCCGCCATGCGGGACGTGGTCGAGGCGCAGGCCGACGAGCTGGTCGACGGGATGGTGGCCCGTACGCGGGCGGGGGAGCCGGTCGACTTCATGGCCGAGTTCGCGTACCCCCTGCCCGTGGCGGTGATCTGCGCGCTGCTCGGCGTGCCGGCGGCGGACCGACCGCTGTTCCGGCGCTGGGCCACCGACCTCACCGGCGTGCTGGAGCCGGAGATCAGCCCCGACGAGCTGGCGCTGGCCGACCGGGGCGCCATGGAGCTGCGTGACTACTTCACCGACCTCGTCGCGGCCCGCCGGCGCGCCCCCGCCGACGACCTGACCACGGCTCTCGTCCAGGCGCACGACGGCGATGGGGACCGGCTCTCCGGCGACGAGCTGCTGGCGAACCTGGTCGTCCTGCTGGTGGCCGGCTTCGAGACCACCACCAACCTGCTCGGCAACGGCCTCGTGGTGCTGCTCGACCACCCGGCCGAGGCGGCGACCCTGCGCGAGCGCCCGGAGTTCGCCCCGGGCTACGTCGAGGAGCTGCTGCGCTACGACTCGCCGGTGCAGCTCACCTCGCGGATGAGCACCGCGCCGACCCGCTACGGCGGGGTGGACCTGCCCGCCGGGAGCTGGCTCATCGTGCTGCTCGGGGCGGCCAACCGGGACCCCGGCCGCTACCCGGAGCCCGGCCGGTTCGACCCGTGGCGCCCCGCGGTGCACCCGCTCTCCTTCGGCGCCGGCCCGCACTACTGCCTGGGCGCCGGCCTGGCCCGGCTGGAGGCGCAGGTGGCGTTCCCGCTGCTGCTGCGCCGGCTGCCCGGCCCCGCCCTGGCCGGGCCCGGCGAGCGCCGGGTCCGGCTCACCCTGCGCGGGTACGCCACCCTGCCGGTCACCGTCGGTGACGAAGCGTCGCCGGTCACCGATCGCGGTACGCCGGCCGGGGCGACCGGATCGACTCCGTAGACTGGTACGGCACCACCCGTCCCAGACAAGGAGCCACTCCGCGTGACCGTTCAGCCCATCCGTCTGTTCGGCGATCCGGTGCTGCGCACGCCGGCCGACCCGGTCGTCGACTTCGACGCCGAGCTGCGCAAGCTCATCGCCGACCTGACCGACACGATGCGCGAGCAGAGCGGCGCCGGCCTGGCCGCGCCGCAGCTCGGGGTGGGCCTGCGGGTGTTCACCTTCGACGTGGACGACGTGCTCGGCCACCTGGTGAACCCGGTGCTGGAGTTCCCCGACGAGGAGGAGCAGGACGGCCCCGAGGGCTGCCTGTCCATCCCGGGGCTCTACTTCGACACCAAGCGCCGGCAGAACGTCATCGCCAAGGGCTTCAACGGCTACGGCGACCCGCTGCAGATCGTCGGCACCGGCCTGATGGCCCGCTGCGTGCAGCACGAGACCGACCACCTCGACGGGGTGCTGTTCGTCGACCGGCTCGACCCGGCCGGCCGCAAGGAGGCCATGAAGGCGATCCGCCAGGCCGAGTGGTACGACGACGCCGCCCCGCCGACCGTCAAGCTCAGCCCGCACGCCGCCGGCAACCCGTTCGGCCTGGGGCGGTGACCCGGATGCGCCTGGTCTTCGCCGGCACGCCGGCCGTCGCCGTGCCCGCGCTGGACGCCATCGCCGCCTCCGGCCACGAGCTGCTGGCCGTGGTCACCCGCCCCGACGCCCCCGCCGGCCGGGGGCGGGGCCTGGTCCGCTCCCCGGTCGGCGCCTGGGCCGACGCGCACGGCGTCGAGGTGCTCACCCCGGCGCGGCCGCGCGAGCCCGAGTTCCTCGACCGGCTCCGCGAGCTGGCCCCGGACTGCGTGCCGGTGGTCGCCTACGGCGCGCTCGTGCCGCCGGCGGCGCTGGAGATCCCCCGGCTCGGCTGGATCAACCTGCACTTCTCGCTGCTGCCCGCCTGGCGCGGCGCGGCGCCCGTCCAGCACGCCGTGCTGCACGGCGACGAGCTGACCGGTGCCAGCGTCTTCCAGCTGGAGGAGGGCCTGGACACCGGCCCGGTCTACGGCACGGTCACCGACGAGGTCCGGCCCGCCGACACCTCCGGCGACCTGCTGGAGCGCCTCGCCCACTCCGGCGCCGGGCTGCTCGTGGCCGTGCTCGACGCGCTGGAGGCCGGCACCGCCCGGGCCGAGCCGCAGCCGGCCGACGGTGTGTCCCTCGCGCCGAAGCTCACCGTCGAGGACGCCCGGGTCCGCTGGGCCGACCCGGCCTTCGCCGTGGACCGCCGGATCCGCGCCTGCACCCCGGCCCCCGGCCCGTGGACCACGTTCCGCGGCGAGCGGGTCAAACTCGGCCCGGTCACCCCGGTGGCCAACGGCCCCGAGCTGAAGCCCGGCGAGCTGCTGGTGGAGAAGGCCCGCGTGCTGGTTGGCACGGGCACCGTGCCGGTGCAGCTCGGCGAGGTGCGCGCGGCCGGCAAGAGGGCCATGTCGGCCGGCGACTGGGCGCGTGGCGCCCGCGTCGCCGCCGGTGAGGTGCTCGCATGACCGGGCCGGCCGAGCCCGGGCGTTTCTCCGACGCTCCGCGTGGCGGCCGCTCCGGCGACGCCGGGCGCGGCGGCGACCGGGACCGGGGCCGCCCGGAGCGCGGTGAGCGCCCCGGTCGCCGGGGTGACGGGCCGCCGCGCGAGGGGCGTTTCGGCGCCGACCGGCGCGGCGGCGTCCGGCGTCCGGCCCGTCCGGCCGTGGACCTGCCCCGGCACGTCGCGTACCAGGCGATCGCGGCGGTGCACCGGGACGACGCGTACGCCAACCTGGTGCTGCCGGCGATGCTCCGCGACGAGGGGCTGACCGGCCGGGACGCCGCCTTCGCCACCGAGCTGACCTACGGCACGCTGCGCCACACCGGCACGCTGGACGCGATCATCACCGACGCGGCCGGCCGGGACGTGCAGCGGATCGACCCGCCGGTGCGGGACGCGCTGCGGCTCGGGACCTACCAGCTCCTGCACACCCGGGTGCCGGCCCACGCCGCCGTGTCGTCCACCGTGGACCTGGTCCGCACGGTCGGTCCCGGGGCCACCGGCTTCGCCAACGCGGTGCTCCGCGAGGTGGCCGGCCGCGACGCGGACGGCTGGGTGGCGAAGCTCGCCCCGTCCGAGGAGACCGACCCGATCGGCCACCTGGCGCTGGCGTACAGCCATCCGCAGTGGATCGTGCGGGCGTTCGCCGAGGCGCTCGGCGGGGACCTGCGCGAGACCGCCCGCCTGCTCATCGAGGACAACGAGCGCCCGCCGGTGCACCTGTGCGCCCGGCCCGGCCTGGCCGATCCGGTGGCGCTGGCCGACGAGGTCCGCGGGGCGCCGGGCGCCTTCTCGCCGTACGCGGTCTACCTCTCCGGCGGCGCGCCCGGCGAGCTGGCGGCGGTGACCGAGGGGCGCGCGCACGTCCAGGACGAGGGCTCCCAGCTGGTGGCGAACGCCCTCGCCGTGGCGCCGCTGGACGGGCCGGACGGCCGCTGGCTCGACCTGTGCGCCGGCCCCGGCGGCAAGGCCGGCCTGCTCGGCGCCCTGGCCGCGGAGCGCGGCGCCCGGCTCACCGCTGTCGAGGTGGCCGAGCACCGGGCCCGGCTGGTCGCGCAGGCCACGCGGGGCCTGCCGGTCACCGTGCTGAACACCGACGGGCGCACGGTCGGGGCCGATCCGAAGCTGCCGGAGGGGCACTTCGACCGGGTGCTTGTCGACGCCCCGTGCACCGGGCTGGGCTCGCTGCGCCGCCGGCCGGAGTCGCGCTGGCGCCGCCAGCCCTCGGACCTGCCGCCGCTGACCCGGTTGCAGCGGGAGCTGCTCACCGCGGCGCTGCGCGCGGTCCGGCCGGGTGGCCTGGTCGCGTACGTGACCTGCTCGCCGCACACGGTGGAGACGCACGTGACGGTGACCGAGGCGTCCCGCCGGTGCGGCTTCCCGGTCGACTTCGTCGACGCCCGGCCGCTGCTGCCCGCCGGCATGCCGGGGCTGGGGGACGGCCCGACGGTCCAGCTGTGGCCGCAGCGGCACGGCACGGACGCGATGTTCCTGGCGGTGCTGCGCAGGGGTTGAGCGCGGACCCGGTCGGCGGGTCGAATGTCCACAGGTGAACGCATAAGCGGGACCGGCGACGCCGGTCCCGCTTTGTGTCATGTGACATCCCCGTTGACTCCTCCATCGATACATGTAACTGTTCCGATCACCGGTCCGCCGACACCGGGGCTCCCACCGGGGTCCACGGGTCGCGCCACCCCGCCAGCACGTCCCCGCCGACCCCCACGAGGAGTCTCCATGAGACGCAGAACGCCGACCGCGGGCCTCGCGCTCGCCCTCTTCGCCGCCGTGACGGCGACCCTCACCACCACGGCTGCCTCCGCCGCCCCCGCGCCGGTGAGCGCCGCCCCCGCACTCGCCGCCGCCGCGCCGGACATCTCGGTGACAAACGTCCAGGCCCACCTCACCCAGCTCAACACCATCGCCACCAACAACGGCGGCACCCGGCGGGCCGGCTCGGCCGGCTACACCGCCTCGGTCAGCTACGTGAAGGCCAAGCTCCAGGCGGCCGGCTACACGGTCACCGAGCAGTACTGCTCCGCGTGCACCTACCCGTCGAACAACCTGATCGCCGAGTGGCCGCAGGGCCCGGCCGACCAGGTGGTCATGTTCGGCGCGCACCTGGACAGCGTCTCCGCCGGCCCGGGCATCAACGACAACGGCTCCGGCTCGGCCACCCTGCTGGAGAACGCGCTGGTCCTCGCCCAGCAGAACCCCAGCATGACCAAGCGGGTCCGGTTCGCCTGGTGGACCGACGAGGAGCAGGGCCTCAACGGCTCGGAGTTCTACGTCAACTCCCTCAGCGCCACCCAGCGCGGCTACATCAAGGGCTACTACAACTTCGACATGGTCGGCTCGACAAACGGCGGCTACTTCATCAACCGGCTCACCTCCACCACGGCGGCGCCGCTGAAGGCGTACTGGGACTCGCTCAACCTCCAACCGGAGGAGAACGTCGAGGGCCAGGGCCGCTCCGACGACTACTCCTTCCAGCAGGCCGGCATCCCCACCTCCGGCTACGCGGCGGGCGCCAGCGCCCGCAAGACCACCGCCCAGGCCGCCAAGTGGGGCGGCACCGCGAACGTGGCGTACGACTCCTGCTACCACCGCTCCTGCGACACGACGAGCAACGTCAGCGCGACGGTGCTCAACCGCAGCGCCGACGGCGTGGCGTACGCGATCTGGCAGCTCGCGGTCGGCGGCGGCACCCCGACCAACGACTTCTCCGTGGCGGTGAGCCCGACCTCGGGCAGCGTCGCCCCGGGGGGCTCGACCACCGCCACCGTCAACACCGCCACCACGAGCGGCAGCGCCCAGACCGTGAGCCTGTCGGCCACCGGCGCCCCGAGCGGGGTGACGGTGAGCTTCAGCCCGTCCTCGGTCACCTCGGGCGGCTCGGCCACCATGACGGTCAGCGCCTCCGCGACGGCCACCACCGGGACCTTCACCATCACGGTCACCGGCGCCGGCTCGGTCACCCGCAGCGCCGCCTACACCCTCACGGTGACCGGCACCGGCGGCTGCACGGGCGGCCAGCTCATCGGCAACAGCAGCTTCGAGTCGGGCAGCGCGCCGTGGACGGCGTCGTCGGGTGTCATCACGAACTCGTCGAGCCAGGCGGCGCGGACGGGCTCGTACAAGGCGTGGCTGGACGGGTACGGCAGCACCCACACCGACACGCTGTCGCAGTCGGTGACCATCCCGGCCGGGTGCGCCAGCTACACCCTGTCGTTCTGGCTGCACATCGACTCGGCGGAGACGACCACGAGCGTCGCGTACGACAAGCTGACCGTGCAGGTCGGCTCGACCACCCTGGCGACGTACTCGAACCTCAACAAGGCGAGCGGCTACGCGCAGCGCAGTTTCAACCTGGCGGCGTACGCGGGGCAGACGGTGACGCTGAAGTGGACCGGGGTGGAGGACGCCTCGCTCCAGACCAGCTTCGTGATCGACGACGTCACACTCCAGGTCGGCTGAGCGACCCGGCGGGGTGGGCTCGCGGGCCCACCCCGTTCCCGCTCAGGTGACCGGCAGGGCCTTGCTGCCGCCGCCCTTGAGCGAGCGGGTCAGGTTCCGGTCGGAGACCCAGAGGAAGCACTGCACGCCCCGGTCGCCGTCGTTCCACTCCTCCTCGAAGGGGTGGTAGATGATCGTGCCGGCCCGGTAGACCATGTCGCCGTTGTTCGGCACCTTGACGTACTTGGCGATCAGACCGCGGCAGCCCTTGTGCGCCCGCAGCGAGGTGCGCTGGAACTCGGCGTAGCTGATGTCGGGGAACCGGTAGACCCCGACGAACTCGGCGTGGTGCTTGGCGGTGCAGGCGACGGGCTTCATCTCCTCCACGTCGTCCTTCTTGAGCTTCGGGTTGAAGCAGCCCAGCGCCAGCGGCGAGCCGGCCTTCAGGGCGTTGCGCAGGCTGCCGCTGCGCGCCGTGACGCTGCCGTCGTCCAGGCCGGCCACCTCGGAGAGGTCGCAGCGGAACCAGCGGGCCCCGCCGGTCCAGGCCAGGGCCGACGGGAAGACCACCGACAGGCGCAGCCGCCCCGCCCGCCAGTCCGCGCCGACCGCCTTGTTGACCTGCCTGGTGCACTCGGCGTGCGCGGTCCGGGCGCCGTTGGAGCCGGCCCGCGGGGGAGCGCCGCGTTCCGCGTCCGGGCCGGTCAGGGTGCCCACGTGCAGCGTCTCGGCGCGGTGCGTGGTCGCGCAGTCGACCGGGTTGTAGCCGCTGAGGTAGCCCACGTCCTGGATGGTGCGGTGGCAGGCCCCGGACTCGGGCACGAAGGCAGTCGGGGCGCCGAAGGCGGGCCAGTCGTCGGCCAGGTCGCGGTCGACCCCCGCCGGGGCGCCGCAGCCGCCCAGCGCCACCGCCGCCGTCACGCCCACGGCGACCGCCGCCCACCATCGCCGCATCGCGACCGACCTCCCCGTCGTCCGTGGTCGGGCCACCGGCGCCACGCGCCGGGTACGCCTCGGCGGTGCAGCATACGGCACCGGGGCTCAGATGACGGGTAGTCCCTGTGGGCCGGCCCCGCGCATCGACCGGGTCAGCTTGCGGTCGTCGCTCCACAGGAAACAGCGCACCCCCCGGTCGCCCTCCTCCCACTCCCGTTGCGACGGTGGGTAGAAGATCGATCCGGCCCGGTACGGCAGGTCGGCGTTGTTCGGCACCGCGGCGAACGCGGCGATGAGCGCCATGCAGCGGCGGTGCACCTCCGGTGCCGCGCGGGTGAAGTCCGGCCAGGTCCGGTCCCGCTCCTCGTAGACGCCGACGAACTCGGCCCGGTGCGGCTCGGTGCAGAGCACCGGGGCCATGTAGTTCAGGTTCTCGCCGATCAGCTTCGGGTCGAAGCAGCGGTGCACAAGCGTGTTGTCGCCCACCATGGCGCCGCGCAGGCTGCCCAGCCGGTTGACCGGCCGGGTGTTGTCGATGCTGTCGGTCTCGGCCAGGTCGCAGCGGAACCACCGCGCCCCGGCCACCCAGGCGGTCACCGGGGGCAGCGCGATGTTGAGGGTGAGCCGGGCGGAGTGCCAGTCCCCGCCGATCACCTCCCGGGCCCGCTGGTCGCACTCGGCACGGGCGGAGCGCAGCGCGGGCGACCCCGGCTCCGGCCGGGCGCCCCGCGCCGTCGGCCCGGTGAAGGTGCCGACGTGCACGGCCTCGGCCAGGTGGCTGCCCGCGCAGTCCACCGTCTCGTAGGTGGCGGCCTGCACCACCGCGGTGATGCGGGGCAGGCAGGCGTCCGTGGCGGGGACGAACAGGCGCGGCGCCGGCAGCGCGGCCCAGTCGTCGGTGAGGTCCCCGTCGGCCCGGTGCGGCGGGACGCAGCCGGTCAGGACCACCGTCGCCGTGCCGGCCAGCGCCAGCGTCAGGAGCCACCGTCGCATCGTCCGCCCTTCCCGGGAGATGACAGCCGGTCGTCACGGCCCGTGCGGCGTTCCCCGCGACCGGGCGAGCAGCATACGTGACCGTCCCTGTAGGAGTTTCGCGCCGTTTCGGTCGATCGGCCAGACGCGGATGGCTTTTCGTGCCGATTCCGGACACCGGACGGGCCGATTCTGCACCCGGGGTCACGGCCGGGTCACAGCGGGTCCCCGGCGGTGCCGCCGTGTGAGTGGCGGGTGACCCCGTTCGTACACTGGCCCGGTGACCGTACCGCCGCTGATCGTCGCGCCCAGCATCCTGGCCGCCGACTTCGCCCGCCTCGCCGACGAGGTCCGCGCCGTCGAGCACGCCGCCGACTGGTTGCACGTGGACGTCATGGACAACCACTTCGTGCCCAACCTGACCATCGGCCTGCCGGTGGTGCAGAGCCTGCGCGCGGCGACCGAACTGCCCTTCGACGTGCACCTCATGATCGAGGACCCGCGCCGCTGGGCGCCCGGGTACGCCGACGCCGGCGCGTACAACGTCACGTTCCACGCCGAGGCGTGCGACGACCCGGTGGCGCTGGCCAAGGACCTGCGCTCCGCCGGGGCGAAGGCCGGGCTGGCGATCGACCGGGACACCCCGATCGAGCCGTACCTGGACCTGCTGCCCAGCTTCGACACGCTGCTGATCATGACGATCAAGGCGGGCTTCGGCGGCCAGCGGTTCATTCCGCACCTGCTCGACAAGGTGCGCGCCGCCCGGCGGCACGTCGCGAGCGGCCACCTGGAACTGCGCATCGAGGTGGACGGCGGCATCGCCGCGGACACCATCGAGCAGGCCGCCGCGGCGGGCGCCGACGCGTTCGTGGCCGGCACCGCGGTCTACGGGGCCGACGACCCGGCCGAGGCGGTCCGCCGGCTGCGCGGCCTGGCGGAACGCGCGACGACCGGGGCCTGACGTGGACCCGGCCAGCGACCGACCCGACGTCATCCTGGTCGTCGACGACGACGAGGACATCGCCCGCTTCGTCGAGTTCAACCTCCGGCTGCACGGGTTCGAGGTGCTGCACGCCGGCGACGGCCAGGAGGCCCTGGAGGTCATCGAGCGGCACCGGCCGGATCTCGCCGTGGTCGACCTCATGATGCCGCGGATCGACGGCCTGGAGCTGACCCGGCGGCTGCGCGCCGATCCGATGACCTCGGCCCTGCCGGTGATCATGCTGACCGCCAAGGGGATGACCTCCGACAAGGTCAACGGCCTCAGCGCCGGCGCCGACGACTACCTGGTCAAGCCCTTCGACACCGCCGAACTTGTCGCCCGGGTCAGCTCCACGCTGCGCCGCAACAAGGAGTTCCGGGAGGTCTCCCCGCTGACCGGCCTGCCCGGCAACAGCCGGATCCGGCGGGAGATCAGCGACCGGGTACGTAGCGGCGTCGACTACGCCGTCGGCTACATCGACATCGACAGGTTCAAGAGCGTCAACGACCGGTACGGCTTCGTCCGCGGCGACGAGTTCATCTCCGCGCTGGCCCGCAGCCTGCACCGGGCGGTGGTCTCGATCGGGCTGCCCCCGGCCTTCCTCGGCCACGTCGGCGGCGACGACTTCGTCATCGTCTGCACGCCGTCCCAGGTCCGGCCGCTCACCAGCCGGGCCGTGGTCGACTTCGAGACGGCCGCCGACGCCCTCTACGACCCGACCGACCGGGAACGCGGCTTCGTCGAGCTGAAGGACCGGCGGGGCAACATCCGCCGGGCCGCCCTCGTCACCCTCTCCATCGGCGTCTCCCTCTCCGACTCCGGCAAGCGCTTCACCGACCCCCTCGAGGCGATCGCCGTCGCCTCCGAGATGAAGACGGTCGCCAAGAGCCAACCCGGCTCATACGTCGCGGTCGACCGGCGCCGGGGCGTGACGTGACGAACCGGTCCGCGCTGTGAGGTAGCTCGCCTCTGTGGCGCGACCCGCGGCCCGGCGTGTAAGACTTCCCGTGTACCCACCACGCGCTGGCGGGGCTCGGTGAAATTCCGAACCGGCGGTGATCCACGGTCCGACCGTGGTAAGCCCGCGACCCGGACGGCTTCGGCCGGACGGTGGACCTGGTGAGAATCCGGGGCCGACGGTTGGGGTGCGGCTCGTCCGCCCCCAGAAAGTCCGGATGGGAGACAGCGCGCGGGACGGGGAGAGCCCTGCCGGGCGCTGAGCACCCTCAGCCGCCGCGTGGGCTCCCCGGGGCCGGCTGTGCCGTCCCCGGATCTCCGCCGCCGCGTGTCCGCGGCACCCGTGCCGCCTTCTCCCCGAACCGCCCGCGCGTGACCGGCGAGCGAGAGGACAGGGCTGGCGATGGCGAGCGTCTCCGTGGACGAGGCGATGCGTCGCGCGATCGCGCTGGCCGCCCGCGGCCTCGGCGCCACCAGCCCCAACCCGGTGGTCGGCTGCGTCCTGCTGGACGCCGACGGCGAGGTCGTCGGCGAGGGCTTCCACGCGTACGCCGGCGGTCCGCACGCCGAGATCGTCGCGCTGGCCCAGGCCGGCACGCGTGCCCGCGGCGGCACCGCCGTGGTCACCCTGGAACCCTGCGACCACACCGGCCGCACCGGCCCCTGCAGCCACGCGCTCATCGCGGCCGGCGTCGCCCGCGTCGTCGTCGCCGTCCCGGACCCCAACCCGGTCGCCTCCGGTGGCGCGGCCACCCTGCGGGCCGCCGGCGTCCAGGTCGAGGTCGGGGTACGCGCCGACGAGGCCGAGGCCGGCAACATCGCCTGGCTCACCTCGATGCGCCGCGGCTGGCCGTACCTCATCTGGAAGTACGCGGCCACCCTCGACGGGCGCTCCGCGGCGGCCGACGGCACCAGCATGTGGATCACCTCCGAGGCGGCCCGGATCGACGTGCACGCCCTGCGCGGCACCGTCGACGCGGTGATCGCCGGGGTGGGCACCGTGCTCGCCGACGACCCCCGGCTCACCGCCCGCAACCTGCGCGACGGCACCCTCGCCATCCGGCAGCCGCTGCGGGTGGTGGTGGACAGCTCGGGGCGTACCCCCGCCGAGGCCCGGGTCCGCGACGGCGCGGCCCGGACCTGGGTGGCCACCGCCGCGGAGGTCGGTGCCGGCCCGGACGGCCGGGTCGACCTCGCGGCGCTCCTCGCCGAGCTGCACCACCGCGGCGTGCGGGCCGCGCTGCTGGAGGGCGGCCCCACCCTGGCCGGCGCGTTCCTCGCCGCCGGCCTGGTCGACAGGATCGTCGGGTACGTCGCGCCGAAGCTGCTCGGTGCCGGCCCGACCGCGCTGCTGGACGCCGGCGTGACCACCATCGCCGACGCCATCGACCTGGAACTCACCGACGTTACGCAGGTCGGCCCCGACCTGCGGATCACCGCGCTGCCCCGGAAGAGGGAGGCCTGACATGTTCACCGGCATCGTCGAGGAACTGGGCGAGATCGTCCGGACCACCGACACCGGGGGTGACTCGGCGCTGGTCGCGGTCCGCGGCCCGCTGGTCACCTCGGACGCCCGGCACGGCGACTCCATCGCGGTCAACGGGGTCTGTCTCACCGTTGTCGACGTCGAGGACGGAGTCTTCACCGCCGACGTGATGGGCGAGACGCTGCGGCGTACCGCGCTCGGCGGGCTGCGCCCCGGCGACCCGGTCAACCTGGAGCGGGCCGCCGCGCTGAACAGCCGCCTCGGCGGCCACCTCGTGCAGGGACACGTCGACGGTGTCGGCGAGGTGCTGAGCCGGGAGCCCGCCGCGCAGTGGGAGACGGTCCGGTTCCGGCTACCCACCGACCTGTCCCGCTACGTGGTGGAGAAGGGCTCGATCACCGTCGACGGCATCTCGCTGACCGTCGCCGCTGTCGGCGACGACTGGTTCTCGGTCGGGCTGATCCCCACCACGCTGAAGCTCACCACCCTCGGCGCCCGGGGCGTCGGCGACCCGGTCAACCTCGAGGTGGACGTGCTGGCCAAGTACGTCGAGCGGCTGCTCGGCGACCGCGCGGCGGGAGGCGACCGCTGATGGGCCCGCTCGGCTGGCTGCTCGACGCCCAGGTGCACGTGGCCGGCTCGCCGGTCCTGGTCCGGGAGATCGTCGGCAACGTCTTCGGCCTCGCCTCGGCGCTGCTCGGGCTGCGCCGGCTGGTCTGGGCCTGGCCGGTCGGCATGATCGGCAACGCCCTGCTGTTCACCGTCTTCCTCGGCGGCGTGTTCGCCACCCCGCAGGCGCACGACCTCTACGGCCAGGCCGGCCGGCAGGTCTTCTTCTTCGCCGTCAGCGTCTACGGCTGGTGGCGCTGGTCGCGCAACCGCCGTGCCGGCGGCGGGGAGCAGCCGGCGGTCACCCCGCGCTGGGCCACCTGGCCGGAGCGGCTGGGCCTGCTCGCCGCCGCGGTGGTCGGCACCGCCGCCGCGTACCCGGTGCTGGCCGCGCTGGGCTCGTGGGGGCCGCTGCCCGACGCCTGGATCCTGGTCGGCAGCCTGCTCGCCACCTACGGCATGGCCCGCGGCTGGGTGGAGTTCTGGCTGGTCTGGATCGCCGTGGACGCGGTCGGCGTGCCGCTGCTGCTCCAGGGCGGCTTCTACCCTTCGGCCGCCATGTACCTGGTCTACGGCGGGTTCTGCCTCGCCGGCCTGTACGCCTGGTGGCGCACGTCCCGGGCCACCCCGCCCGCCCGCACCCCGATCCCGCCGACGTACTCGGAGGCCGTGGCATGAGCACTTTCGGGAGCATCGAGCAGGCGGTGGCGGACATCGCCGCCGGCCGGCCCGTCGTCGTGGTCGACGACGAGGACCGGGAGAACGAGGGCGACCTGATCTTCGCGGCCGAGCTGGCCACCCCGGAGCTGGTCGCGTTCATGGTCCGCTACACGTCCGGCTACATCTGCGTGCCGCTCACCGAGAGCGAGTGCGACCGGCTGGACCTGCCGCCCATGCACCACACCAACCAGGACCGGCGGGGCACCGCGTACACGGTGACCGTGGACGCCCGGGAGGGGATCAGCACCGGCATCTCCGCCGCCGACCGCTCGCACACCATCCGGCTGCTCGCCGCCGCGTCGACCGACCCCACCGACCTGGCCCGCCCCGGGCACGTGGTGCCGCTGCGCGCCCGCCAGGGCGGGGTGCTGCGCCGCCCCGGGCACACCGAGGCGGCCGTGGACCTGACCCGGCTCGCCGGGCTGCGCCCGGCCGGCGTGCTCTGCGAGCTGGTCAACGACGACGGCACCATGATGCGCCTGCCCGACCTGGAGAAGTTCTGCGCCGAGCACGGGCTGACCCTGGTCACCATCGCCGACCTGATCGCCTACCGGCGGCGCACCGAGAAGCAGGTCGAGCAGGTCGCCGAGGCGCGGATGCCCACCCCGTACGGGGTGTTCCGGGCGCTCGGCTACCGCGCCGAGCACGACCCGGCGGAGCACGTGGCGCTGGTCATGGGCGACCTGGGCGACGGGAAGGACGTGCTGGTGCGGGTGCACTCCGAGTGCCTCACCGGTGACGTCTTCGGCTCGCTGCGCTGCGACTGCGGCCCGCAGTTGCAGGCCGCGCTGGCCCGGGTGGCCCAGGAGGGCCGGGGCGTCGTGCTCTACGTGCGCGGGCACGAGGGGCGGGGCATCGGCCTGCTGCACAAGCTCCAGGCGTACCAGCTCCAGGACCAGGGGCGGGACACCGTGGACGCGAACCTCGACCTGGGTCTGCCGGCCGACGCGCGGGACTACGGCACCGGCGCGCAGATCCTCTACGACCTCGGCGTCCGCTCGATGCGGCTGCTGACCAACAACCCGGCCAAGCGGGCCGGGCTGGAGGGGTACGGCCTCACGGTGAGCGGCCGGGAGGGGCTGCCCGTGCGGTCCAACCCGGAGAACGTGCGCTACCTGCGCACCAAGCGGGACCGGATGGGCCACCTCCTGGAGGGGCTGGACGAGGTGACCGAGGCGCCCATGGGCCGCCCGGTCGCCGGCGACGAGATCGGAGCATAGACATGGCGGGTTTCGGCGAACCGGGCGTGACAGTGGTGGACGCCGCCGGGCTGACCGTCGGCATCGTGGCCGCGCGCTGGCACGGCGACCTCACCGACCACATGGTCGACCGGGCGGTGGCGGCGGCCGAGGCGTGCGGAGCGGGTTCCGTGGTGGCCCGCGTGGCCGGCTCGGTCGAGCTGCCCGTGGTGGCCCAGGCCATGGCCCGCCGGTACGACGTGGTCGTCGCCATCGGCGTGGTGGTGCGGGGCGCGACCGCGCACTTCGACTACGTCTGCCAGTCGGTCACCGAGGGGCTGACCCGGGTGGCGCTGGACGAGGGCAAACCGGTGGCCCACGGGGTGCTCACCGTGGAGACCATCGAGCAGGCCCGCGACCGGGCCGGACTGCCCGGCTCGGCGGAGGACAAGGGCTGGGCGGCCACCGTGGCGGCGCTGGACGCGGCGCTGGCCATCCGCGGCCTGGACGCCACCAACGGCCGCCGGGTCGGCTTCGCCTGACCAGCGGGAAGCAGGGCCCCCCGGGGCGAGTGGTCACCGGGGGCGGCTGGAAGAATCGCCTTCCGTGAAGACGTTCGAGGAGTTGTTCGCCGAGCTGCAGGCCAAGGCCGCCGCCGGCACCCCGGGCTCGGGCACGGTCGCCGCTCTGGAGAAGGGCGTGCACTTCATCGGCAAGAAGGTCGTCGAGGAGGCGGCCGAGTCGTGGATGGCCGCCGAGCACGAGGGCCCGGAGCGGGCCGCGGAGGAGATCTCCCAGCTGCTCTACCAGGCCCAGGTGCTGATGCTGGCCACCGGCCTCGAGCTGAAGGACGTCTACCGACATCTGTGAGTGCCCCGTCCGCTGATCACCTCCCCGATCGAAGGAGCACTCCCATGCTGCGTGTCGCCGTACCCAACAAGGGCGCCCTGGCCGAGTCGGCCGCCGGGATGCTGCGTGAGGCGGGCTACCGCCAGCGCACCGACCCGAAGGACCTGGTCTGCCGGGACGAGCCCAACGACATCGAGTTCTTCTACCTGCGCCCCAAGGACATCGCCACCTACGTCGGCTCCGGCGACCTGGACGTCGGCATCACCGGGCGCGACCTGCTCGTCGACTCCGGCGCGCCGGCCGAGGAGGTCGTCGACCTCACCTTCGGCCGGGCCACCTTCCGGTTCGCCGCCCGCCCCGACGACGTGGACTCGGTCCAGCAGCTCGGCGGGCGCCGGATCGCCACCGCGTACCCGGGGCTTGTCGAGCGGCACCTGGCCGACCTGGGCGTCAAGGCCGAGGTGATCCGGCTGGACGGCGCGGTGGAGAACGCCATCCGGCTCGGGGTGGCCGACGTGGTCGCCGACGTGGTGGAGACCGGCGCCACCCTGCGCCAGGCCGGCCTCGTGGTCTTCGGCGAGCCGCTGCTGCGCTCCTCGGCGGTGCTGGTCCGCCGGGCCGGCGCCCCCGGCAGCGCCCAGCAGGAGCAGTTGCTGCGCCGGCTGCACGGCGTGCTTGTCGCCCGCCGGTACGTGATGCTCGCCTACGACGTGCCGGCCGGCCTGCTGGACCGGGCCAGCTCGCTCACCCCGGGCATCGAGTCGCCGACGGTCTCCCCGCTGCACCGGGAGGGCTGGGTGGCCGTGCAGGCCATGGTGCTGCGCGACGACGTGCACCGGATCATGGACGAGCTGTACGAGCTGGGCGCCCGGGCCATCCTCGTCACCAACATCCACGCCTGCCGGTTGTGAGGCCGCTGCCGGTCCCGGCCGCCCTGGCCGTGGTGGTCCTCGGCGGGGTGGCCTCGGCCGCGCAGGGCGTGGTCAACGCCGAGCTGGGGGAGCGGGCCGGCGACCCGCTCATCGGCGCGGTGGTCAACAACCTCGGCGGTTCCCTGATCGTGCTGCTCGGGCTGGTCGCCGTCCCGTCGATGCGCGCCGGGCTGGCCGGGCTGCGCCGCTCCGGCCTGCCCTGGTGGGCGTTCCTGGGCGGCCTGGGCGGCGCGGCGATCGTGGTGATCGGCCCGTACGTCGTGCCGGCGCTCGGCGTGGCGGTCTTCACGATCGCCCAGGTGGCCGGGGGCAGCCTCGGCGGCCTGGCCGTCGACCGGGCCGGGCTGGCCGCGACGGGCCGGCTGCCGCTCACCGGGCCGCGGGTCGTCGGGGCGCTGCTGGGGATCGGCGCGGTGACCCTGGCCCAGCTCGGCCGTCCGGTGGGCGACCTGGCGGTCGGGCTGGTGCTGCTCTCGGTCGCCGGCGGCCTGGCGGTGGCGTTGCAGTCCGCGCTCAACGGGCGGGTCGCCGCGGCCGTCGGCCCGGCCGCCGGCCTGGCGGTCAACTTCGCGGTCAGCACCTCGGTGATCGCCGCGGTGGCGGCGCTGGCCGGCGCGCTGGCCCGCCACCCGAGCTGGCCCACCCAGTGGTGGCTCTACGTCGGCGGCCTGTTCGGCGTCGGCATCGTGCTCGCCCTGCTGGTCGGCGTCCGCGCCGCCGGGGTGCTGCGCACCGGCCTGGCGCTGGTGGCCGGGCAGCTCGGCGGGGCCCTGCTGCTGGACGTGGCGGTGCCCGGCGGTCCCGGGGTGCGACTGCCCGTGCTGGCCGGGGCGGTGCTCACCGGGGTGGCGGTGCTGGTGGCTGGCCGGGGGCGGCGCGCCCCGCGCCGTGTGGCGGCGGAACCGGAGCGCGAGCCGGATGGCAGACTGGTTCCGTGAGTGATTCTGTGGTGACCGTGCGGCCGCGGCGGGTCCGGGTGGTCTGCTGGGCGTCGGCCGTCACGCTGCTTGTGGTGTTCAGCCTGGTGGCCACCTCCCTGACCGGCGCGACGGGCGACGGCTACGGCTCGTTCCAGCGGGGCGACCAGCTCGCCATGGTGGGGCTGGGCGTCTTCGGGGCCCTCGGCTTCCTGCTCTTCACGCGTCCCCGGGTGGTGGCCGACGTCCGGGGTGTCCGGGTCCGCAACGTGATCGGCTCGTACGAGCTGCCCTGGGAGGTGATCCGCGGGGTCCGGTTCGACCGGGGCGCCCCGTGGGCCAGCCTGGAGCTGCACGACGACGACCTGCTGCCGATGGTCGCCCTCCAGGCCGCCGACAAGGAGCGCGCCGTCGAGGCGGTCCGCGCCCTGCGCCGCCTGCACCAGGCCCACCTGGCCGCCCTGGCCGACCCGGCCACGCCGCGCTGACCGCCCCGCCGCGTCCCGGCCGGCCCGGTTTGGGGAGGGCTGGGGCGAGGGTGTAGTGTTGCGGAGTCGACCAGACTGCCCTCCGGGCGGTCCTGAAGCGGAGCGCCTGCTCCCACCCGAGTCGCCCACCGTAGGTGGCCGGGTCCCGGTCTCCCGGTTCCGGGCACGTCCCGGTCCCGGATGCGCGATCCTGTGATCGTGCCGACCGGTCGAGTGGGCCCTGGCATGCGCCGGGGCCTTCTGCTTTCCGGGTCGGCTCCCGTCCGGGAGCCCGCGGAGTCGGCACCACGGAAGACTCGACTCGAGGAGGCCCCATCAGCGTCGAACCACGCGTGAACGAGCAGATCCGGGCACGTGAGGTCCGACTGGTCGGCCCTGAGGGTGAGCAGGTGGGCATCGTCCCGCTGGAGCGCGCCCTGCAGCTGGCCGCGGACGTCGACCTGGACCTGGTCGAGGTTGCGCCGATGGCGCGCCCGCCGGTGTGCAAGCTCATGGACTTCGGCAAGTTCAAGTACGAGAGCGCACTCAAGGCGCGCGAAGCGCGGCGTAACCAGCAGCAGACCGTCATCAAGGAGATGAAGCTCCGGCCGAAGATCGACCCGCACGACTACGAGACCAAGAAGGGTCACGTGGTGCGGTTCCTCAAGGCCGGCGACAAGGTCAAGGTGACGATCATGTTCCGCGGTCGCGAGCAGAGCCGCCCGGAGCTGGGTTACCGGCTCCTGCGCCGGCTCGAGTCCGAGATCACGGACCTGGGATACGTCGAGGCCGCTCCGAAGCAGGACGGCCGAAACATGATCATGGTTCTCGCTCCGCACCGGGCCGTGAAGGCCTCCGCGGTCGCCGCCACGGCGTCCCGCGGCGGTCCCCGCGACCGGGCCGCGGAGGAGTCGGCCGCCCCGGCAGGTGGCGAGACCCCGGCGGCCGGCGAGACCGCAGCAGCCGGCGAGACCGGCACGACCGCTGACACCAGCGGCCAGTAACAGGGGAGAGACGTTCCACATGCCGAAGATGAAGAGCCACACGGGTATGGGCAAGCGGGTCAAGGTGACCGGCAAGGGCAAGATCGTTGCCCAGCAGGCCGGCCTCCGCCACAACCTGGAGAAGAAGGCCTCCACCCAGACCCGCCGGCTGACCGGCACCGTCGAGCTGGCCAAGGCCGACACCAAGCGCATCAAGAAGCTGCTCGGCCGCTGACGCGCGCCACCTGAACCGAAGAAGGAGTTGAGATGGCACGCGTCAAGCGGGCTGTTAACGCCCAGAAGAAGCGTCGTACCCTGCTGGAGACCGCGAGCGGCTACCGCGGTCAGCGCTCCCGGCTCTACCGCAAGGCCAAGGAGCAGGTGCTGCACTCGATGCAGTACTCCTACCGGGACCGTCGCGACCGCAAGGGCGACTTCCGGCAGCTCTGGATCCAGCGGATCAACGCCGGCGCCCGGGCCAACGGCCTGACCTACAACCGGCTGATCCAGGGCCTGCGCCTGGCCGGCATCGAGGTCGACCGCAAGATCCTGGCCGACCTGGCCGTCAACGACGCCGCGGCGTTCGCCGCGATCGTCGAGCTGGCCCGCGCCGCCGTGGCGGCCGAGGGCACCGGTGGCGCCGCGGCCCAGGCCGCCTGATCCACCCGCACCAGCAGATCGAGGCGTCTCCCATGCCGTCAGCACCGCACGGGAGGCGCCTCGACGCTGTTCCCGGCCCGTTCACCCCGCGTACCCCGCGGGTCGTCGCCGCCCGCCGGCTCCAGCGCCGGCGGGACCGGGAGGCCACCGGCCGGTTCCTGGCCGAGGGGCCACAGGCCGTCCGCGAGGCACTCGCCCGCGCCGGCACCGTGGTCGAGCTGTTCGGCACCCCGGCCGCCCTGGACCGGCACGCCGACCTCGCCGCGCGGGCCGCCCGCGCCGACGTGCCGGTCTCCGAGGTCACCGACGAGGGCCTCGCCGCGCTCGCCGAGACCGTCGCCCCGCAGGGCCTGGTCGCCGTCTGCCGGCACCTCGACGTACCCCTGGACACCGCCCTGGCGCGCGGACCGCGCCTGGTCGCGGTGCTCGCCGAGATCCGCGACCCGGGCAACGCCGGCACCGTGCTGCGCACCGCCGACGCGGCCGGCGCCGGCGCGGTGATCTTCGCCGGTGACGCCGTCGACCCCTACAACGGCAAGTGCGTGCGGGCCTCCGCCGGCAGCCTGTTCCACGTCGACGTGGTCCGCGCCGCCGAGCCGGTCGCCGTGGTCGCCGCGCTGCGGGCCGCCGGCCTCACCGTCCTGGCCACGACGGGGTACGGCGACAGCGACCTCGACGACCTCGCCGACGCCGGCCGGCTCGCCGCACCGACCGCCTGGCTCTTCGGCTCGGAGGCGCACGGGCTGCCCGAGGAGCTGACCGCCGCGGCCGACGCCCGGGTCCGGGTGCCGCTGCACGGGCGCGCCGAGAGCCTGAACCTGGCTGCGGCGGCGGCCGTCTGCCTGTACGCTTCAGCCAGAGCTCTGCGCCGACCCGCGGGTCAGCGCGGCCACACAGCAGGGGAGTCAGCCGGATGATGAACGCGCCACGGCGTTCGTTTAGCCAGCCCGCCGGTGCCGGCGGGCGGCGGGCCTGACCCTTCCTCCTGCGCGAAACTCCCACCGGCGGGCTGCGGCGAAGCCGCGCGTCCGTAGACTCGCCTAGCCGCCCGTGAGGGCCGGCGCCGCCGTGAGGGAGTGCCCGTACGCCATGAGCTACCGCAACGATCCGTACGACCCGAAGCAGGTCGCCCTGCTCGACCCGGACGCCCTGGCCGCGGCCGTGGCCGACGCCGAGAAGGCGTTCACCGCCGCCGCCGACCCGGACGCGCTGACCGCGCTGCGCCCCGCGCACCTCGGGGACCGGTCCCCGGTGTCGCTCGCGCGCCGGGAGATCGGCGCGCTGCCGCCCGCCGCCAAGTCCGACGCCGGCAAGCGGGTCAACGAGGCCCGCCGCGCCATCGAGACCGCGTACGCGGCCCGGCAGGAGATCCTGGAGCGCGAGCAGGCCGAGCGGGTGCTGGTCGAGGAGCGGGTCGACGTGACCCTGCCCTACGACCGGCGGCCCCGCGGCGCCCGCCACCCGCTGAGCACCCTGATGGAGCAGATCAGCGACCTGTTCATCGGGATGGGCTACGAGGTGGCCGAGGGCCCCGAGGTCGAGCTGGAGTGGACCAACTTCGACGCGCTGAACATCCCCGCCGACCACCCGGCGCGGGGCCTCATGGACACCTTCCACATCGCACCGCAGGCCGGCGCGGACAGCTCGGGCCTGGTGCTGCGCACCCACACCTCGCCGGTGCAGGCGCGCACCATGCTGACCCGCAAGCCGCCCATCTACGTGGTGGTGCCCGGCCGGGTCTACCGCACCGACGAGCTGGACGCCACCCACGCCCCGGTCTTCCACCAGGTCGAGGGCCTCGTGGTCGACAAGGGCATCACCATGGCCCACCTGCGCGGCACCCTCGACCACTTCGCCCGGGCCATGTTCGGCGAGGGCGCGAAGACCCGGTTCCGGCCGCACTACTTCCCGTTCACCGAGCCGTCCGCCGAGTTCGACGTGTGGTTCCCGGAGCACCGGGACGGTCCGCAGTGGGTCGAGTGGGGCGGCTGCGGCATGGTGAACCCGCGGGTGCTCCGCGCCTGCGGCATCGACCCGGAGGTCTACTCCGGATTCGCCTTCGGCATGGGCATCGACCGGACCGTGATGTTCCGGCACGGGGTCAGCGACATGCGGGACATGGCCGAGGGCGACGTGCGGTTCACCCGCGCGTTCGGGGTCTGACGGTGCGGGCACGAGTTACGGAGACGGTGGTTTAACAGTCATGCGAGTTTCTGTCAGTTGGCTGCGGGAGCACGTCGACCTCCCGGCCGACCTGCCCACCGGCGACCTGGAGCAGGCGCTTGTCGACCTCGGCATCGAGGTCGACTCCGTGGTGGACCTGCGGGAGACCGTCACCGGCCCGCTGGTGGTCGGTGAGGTGCTGGAGATCGAGGAGCTGACCGGCTTCAAGAAGCCGATCCGGTTCTGCCGGGTGGACGTCGGCGCCGCCAACGGCACCGGCGAGCCGCAGGAGATCGTCTGCGGGGCGCGCAACTTCGCCCAGGGCGACCGGGTCGTGGTGATCCTCCCCGGCGGCGTGCTGCCCGGCGACTTCCACATCGGCGCGCGCAAGACGTACGGACGCAACTCGAACGGCATGATCTGCTCCGCCAAGGAGCTGGGCCTGGGCGACGACCACTCGGGCATCATCGTGCTGCCCGAGGACAGCCCGGCCAAGCCGGGCGACGACGCCCGCCCGGTGGTAGGCCTCGACGACGTCGTGGTGGAGCTGGAGATCACCCCGGACCGCGGGTACGCGCTCAGCGTGCGGGGCCTCGCCCGCGAGCTGTCGCACGCCCTCGGTGTGCCGTTCCGCGACCCGGCCGACCTGCCGGCACCGGGCGCGACCGCCGAGCCGGCGTACCCCGTCGAGGTGCGCGACACCGTGGGCTGCGACCGGTTCGCCGCCCGCATGGTCCGTGGTGTCGACCCGACCGCGCAGACCCCCGGCTGGATGTCCCGTCGGCTCACCGTGGCCGGCGTCCGCAGCATCTCGCTGCCGGTCGACATCACCAACTACCTGATGCTCGAACTCGGCCAGCCGATGCACGCCTTCGACGCCGACCGGATCAGCGGCCCGCTGGTGGTCCGCCGGGCCGAGGCGGGGGAGAAGCTGACCACGCTGGACGGTGTCACGCGCACGCTGGTCGCCGAGGACATGGTGATCTGCGACGACACCGGGCCGATCTCGCTCGCCGCGGTGATGGGCGGCGAGACCAGCGAGGTCGTCGCCTCCACCACCGACGTGCTCTTCGAGGCGGCGCACTGGGACCCGGCCATGGTCGGCCGCACCGCCCGGCGGCACAAGCTGTTCAGCGAGGCGGCCAAGCGCTGGGAGCGCGGGGTCGACCCGGCGCTGCCGCTTGTCGCGCTGGAGAAGGCGGTCCGGCTGCTCACCGAGCACGCCGGTGGCACGGCCGGCGCCGAGGTCCTCGACATCGACCACGTCCGGCCGCGCACGCCGGTGACCCTGCCGGCGGACCTGCCGTCGCGGCGGGTCGGCGTGGCGTACCCGACGGAGCGGGTGGTCGAGCTGCTGGAGCAGGTCGGCTGCACGGTCACCCGGGGCGCCGACCGGCTCGCCGAGGACCCGGGCGAGACCGGGGCCGCCGCCGCGGCGGGCGGTGACGTGCTGAGCGTGACCCCGCCGAGCTGGCGGCCCGACCTCACCGACCCGGCCGACCTGGTCGAGGAGGTGGTCCGCCTCGACGGCTACGACCGGGTGCCGTCGGTGCTGCCCACCGCGCCCCCCGGCCGCGGCCTCACCGCGTCGCAGCAGCGCCGCCGGGCGGTCGCCCGGTCGCTCGCCGAGCGCGGGTACGTCGAGGTCCTGGCGCACCCGTTCGTCGCCGCGGAACTGGCCGACCAGCTCGGCCTGCCGGCCGACGACCCCCGCCGCCCCGCGGTGCGGGTGGCCAACCCGCTGTCCGAGGAGGAGCCGCTGCTGCGCACCACGCTGCTCGGCCCGCTGCTCGGCATCCTCAAGCGCAACGTCGGCCGGGGCCAGCGGGACGTGGCGATCTACGAGATCGGCACGGTGTTCCACCCGCGTCCGGGCGCCGGCGCGCCGCCGGCCATGGGCGTGGACCGGCGCCCGACCGACGAGGAGTTCGCCCGCGCCGACGCGGTGGTGCCCGACCAGCCGCGGCACGTCGCCGTGGCGCTCACCGGCGAGATGGACCCGACCGGCTGGTGGGGCGCGGGACGCGCCGCCGGCTGGGCGGACGCCGTCGAGGCCGGCCGGACGGTGCTCGCCGCCGCCGGCATCCCGGCCGACCGGGTCACCGTCCGGGCCGCCGAGCGCGCCCCCTGGCACCCCGGCCGCTGCGCCGAGCTGCTGGTGGACGACACGGTCGTCGGGTACGCCGGCGAGCTGCACCCGACCGTCGTGGCGACGCTGGAGCTGCCCCGGCGGACCAGCGCCATGGAGCTGAACCTGGACGCGCTGCCCGCCGCGCCGGTGGTGGCCGGCCCGGCCGTCTCCACCTTCCCGCCCGCCCTCATCGACGTGGCGCTGGTGGTGGACGAGTCGGTCCCGGCCGCCGACGTGGAGCGGGCCCTCGTCGAGGGGGCCGGCCCGCTGCTGGAGGACGTCCGGCTCTTCGACGTGTACGCGTCCGAGCAGCTCGGCGCGGGCCGCCGGTCGCTGGCGTACAAGCTGACGTTCCGGGCACCGGACCGGACCCTCGCGGGCGAGGAGGCGGTGGCCGCCCGAGACGCGGCGGTCGCCGAGGCGGCCCGCCGCTTCGGGGCCGTCCTGCGCGGCGCCTGACGGCTCGTCCTCACGGCCCCGACCCGACACCTCCGGGTCGGGGCCGGCCGGGCCATCGGCGTCTCTCACTCTGCGTGGCTCTCCTGTCGCAGAGAGCGGGGGATCGTCCGAAAGGCCAGCGGCGACGGAATCTTTGGCTACCCACGGGTCACTTGTGAGCGGTTAACCTGCTTGGATTCCGGCCACCGTCGGGAACCACACCCCCGCCACCCCACGGGAGTCAGCCATGTCCGAGGATCCGGCTCCGCCGCCCATCTCCGTCGACGTGTGCGTCGTCGGCGGCTGCGGTCGGGTGGGCCTGCCGCTGGGCATCGCGTTCGCCTCCCGCGGCCTGTCCGTCGTGCTGTACGACATCAACGCCGAGGCGGTGGCCACGGTGAACGCCGGCGTCCTTCCCTTCGCCGAGCCGGGCGCCGCCGAGGCGCTCGCCGAGGCGGTGGCCGCCGGCCGGCTGCGGGCCAGCACCGACCCGGCCGGCGTCGGCGCCTCCGAGCACCTGGTCGTGGTCGTCGGCACCCCTGTCGACGAGCACCTGAACCCGGACCTGGGTGCGGTGCCCCGCGCGATCGAGCGCTGCGCCGAGCACCTGCGCGACGGGCAGCTGGTGGTGCTGCGCAGCACCGTCTATCCGGGAGTGACGGCGCTGACCGAGAAGCTCCTGGTCGGCAAGGGCATCCGGGCCGACGTGGCGTTCTGCCCGGAGCGGATCGCCGAGGGCCGGGCGATGACGGAGCTGTTCACGCTGCCCCAGATCGTCGCCGCCCGTACGCCGCACGCCCTCGCCCGGGCGGAGAAGCTCTTCCGGCACCTGACCGAGGAGATCGTGCCGCTCGAGCCGGAGGAGGCCGAGCTGGCGAAGTTGTTCACCAACACCTGGCGGTACATCAAGTTCGCCACCGCGAACCAGTTCTGGATGATGGCCAACGACTTCGGACTCGACTTCGCCCGCATCCGGCACGCGGTCGCGCACGACTACCCGCGGGCCGCGGATCTGCCGATGCCCGGCTTCGCCGCCGGTCCCTGCCTGTTCAAGGACACCATGCAGCTGGCCGCGTTCAACCGGAACAACTTCGTGCTCGGCCACTCCGCGATGCTGATCAACGAGGGGCTGCCCCTCTACCTGGTGTCCCGCCTCGAGGACCGGTTCGATCTCGCCGACCTGACGGTGGGCATCCTCGGGATGGCGTTCAAGGGCGGCAGCGACGACCCGCGGGAGAGCCTGGCGTACAAGCTGCGCAAGATCCTGGCGTTGAAGACCCGCGAGACGCTCTGCACCGATCCGTACGTCGCCGACGACCGTCTCGTCGACCTGGACGAGGTGCTACGTCGCGCGGACCTGCTGGTGATCGCCGCCCCGCACGAGCAGTACGCCCGGCTGGAGACCGACCTGCCGGTCATCGACATGTGGGGCCTGACCGGGACCGGGGTGCGGGTGTGACGCCGCGGGTGTCGGTGATCGTGCCGGTCTACAACGAGGGCGAGGCGATCCTGCGCTGCCTGGAGCGGATGCTGCGCGAGATGCTGCTGCCGGCCGAGGTGCTGATCGTCCATGACATGCCGGAGGACACCACCGTCCCGTACGTGGAACAGGTCGCGCGCACCGACCCGAGGGTGCGGGCGGTACTCAACACCTACGGCCGGGGCCCGGCGAACGCGATCCGGTTCGGCATCGACGCGGCGCTCGCACCGGTCGTGGTGGTGACGATGGCCGACGGCTGTGACGACCCGCGCCAGATCGACGAGCTGGCCCGGCTGGTGGACCGCGGCGTGGTGGTCGCGGCCGCGTCCCGCTACATGCCGGGCGGCCAGCAGGTGGGCGGGCCGCGGCTGAAGCGGATGATGTCCCGCTGGGCGGGGCGCAGCCTGTACACGTTCGCCCGGGTCGGCACCCGGGACGCCACCAACAGCTTCAAGGCGTACGACACCGCGTTCGTCCGCGAGGTGGGCATCGAGTCGCGGACCGGCTTCGAGATCGGGCTCGAGTTGACCGCCAAGGCCAACCGGCTGCGCCTGCCGGTTGCCGAGATACCCACGATCTGGTTGGACCGGCCGCTCGGGGAGTCCCACTTCGACCTGGGGCGGTTCCTCCCCGGTTACCTGCGCTGGTACTTCTTCGCCTACGGTCGACGGCTGAGCCGTGCGGCGCTGGCGGCCCGGGCGGCCGGCTCGCGGTCGGTTCCGCCGCCGCGCGCACCGCACGACAGCACCGAGTACGAGAAGACCGCTTAGGAGCGCACGTGGCGAAAGTCCTGGTAACTGGCTCGGCCGGCTTCATCGGCGGCTACCTGGTGCAGGAGTTGCTGGGCCGGGGCCACGAGGTCGTCGGGATCGACAACTTCTCCAAGTACGGCCCGGTCACGCACAGCTACGACGACCACCCGCGGTTCCGGTTCGTCGAGGGCGACGCGCGGGATGTGGACCTGCTGACCACGCTGCTGGACGGCTGTGACCACCTGGTCGCCGGCGCGGCGATGATCGGCGGCATCTCCTACTTCCACGCGTACGCCTACGACCTGCTCGCCACCAACGAGCGGATCATGGCGGCCACCTGCGACGCGGCCATCCGCGCCCACCGGGACGGCCGGCTGGCGAAGGTCACCTACCTGTCCTCCTCGATGGTCTTCGAGTCGACGGAGCACTGGCCCAGCAGGGAGGGCGACGAGCGGCGCATCCCACCGCCACTGTCGTCGTACGGGTTCCAGAAGCTGGCCGTGGAGTACTACGCCCGGGCCGCCTGGGAGCAGTACCGGCTGCCGTACACGATCGTGCGGCCGTTCAACTGCGTCGGCGTCGGGGAGGGGCGCGCGCTCGGCCAGGTCGAGGTGCTGTCCGGCAACGTCAAGCTGGCCATGTCGCACGTCGTGCCCGACCTGGTGCAGAAGATCGTCAAGGGGCAGGACCCGCTGCACATCCTCGGCGAGGGCGGCCAGGTGCGGCACTACACCTACGGCGGGGATCTGGCCCGGGGTATCGCCACCGCCATCGAGCATCCGGCGGCGCACAACGACGACTTCAACCTCTCCACGGCCGAGTCGACAAGTGTGCTGGAGCTTGCCGAGCTGATCTGGCGCAAGATCAAGGGCCCGGACGTGCCATTCCGGCACGTCTCCGACGAACCCTTCCAGTACGACGTGCAGAAGCGGGTGCCGGACGTAACGAAGGCCCGCGAGGTGCTCGGCTTCACCGCCACCACCTCGCTGGACGCGATGCTCGACGAGGTCATCCCGTGGGTGACCCGGGCGGTCGAGGAGGGCCGCCTCTGACGTCCGCCGTTTCGTGCCCGCACGGCCCGTGTCGCTCCCCGCGACGCGGGCCGTCGGCTTTCCGCCCGGGTGACCGGCGTCACGTCCTCATTCCTATGCAATGAGACGCATGAACTTGCAGGCTGCCACGTCGCCGACTAGCCTTCGTTGCATATTCATGCGGAGGTGAGTATGGGCATCCGAGTCGCGGTCGCCGGCGCGAGCGGGTACGCCGGCGGCGAGCTGCTCCGGTTGCTCGCCGGGCACCCCGAGTTCGACCTGGTCGCCGCCACCGCCCACGCCTCGGCCGGCCGGCCCGTCGCCGCCGTACACCCGCAGCTCGCCGGGCTGGACCTGGTGTTCGGGGCGACCGACCCGGCCACCCTGGCCGACGCGGACCTGGTCTTCCTGGCCCTGCCGCACGGGCAGTCGGCGGCCCTCGCCGCGGCCCTGCCCGGCCCCGTCAAGGTGGTCGACCTCGGCGCGGACCACCGGCTGCGCGACGCCGACGCCTGGGCCCGCTACTACGGCGGCGACCACGCCGGCGCCTGGACCTACGGGCTGCCCGAGCTGCCCGGCCAGCGGGCCGCCGTCGCCGCGGCCGACCGGGTGGCGAGCACCGGGTGCTACGCGGTCGCCACCACCCTGGCGCTCGCCCCGCTGATCGCCGCCGGCGCGGTCTTCCCCGCCGACGTGGTGGTGGTCGCCGCCTCCGGCACCTCGGGCGCGGGCCGGGCCGCCAAGCCGCACCTGCTGGGCAGCGAGGTGATGGGCGACCTGTCGCCCTACAAGGTCGGCGCCCACCAGCACGTGCCGGAGATCAAGCAGGCCACGGGGGCGACAAGCCTCTCCTTCACCCCGGTCCTGGCACCCATGCCACGGGGCATCCTGGCCACCGTCACGGCCGTCCCCACCGGCGACGCCGACCCGCGCGAGGTTCTCGCCGCCGCGTACGCCGACGAGCCCTTCGTGCACGTGCTGCCCGAGGGGGCCTGGCCGCACACGGCCGCCACGGCGGGCGGCAACTCCTGCCACCTCCAGGCCACTGTCGACGTCGACTCCGGCCGGGTGATCGTGGTCAGCGCCATCGACAACCTGGGCAAGGGCGCGGCCGGCCAGGCCGTGCAGAACGCCAACCTGATGTTCGGCCTCCCGGAGACCACCGGCCTTCCTGTTTTCGGAGTGGCACCGTGAGCGCGAGGAGTGCAGCGAAGCGGAGCCCCGCAGTCGCGAACGAAAGGACGGCTCAGTGACCGTCACCACCCCCCGGGGCTTCCGCGCCGCCGGCGTGGCCGCCGGCCTCAAGGCCAGCGGCGCCGGCGACATCGCCCTCGTCGTCAACGACGGCCCCGACGCCGGGGTCGCCGGCGTCTTCACCGCCAACCGCGTCAAGGCCGCGCCGGTGCTCTGGACCCAGCAGGTCGTCCGCGGCGGCGTGGTCCGCGCCGTGGTCCTCAACTCCGGCGGCGCCAACGCCTGCACCGGCCCGGCCGGCTTCCAGGACACCCACGCCACCGCCGAGCACACCGCTGCCGTGCTCACCGCCAGCAGCCCGCGGCTCATGGTCGGCGCCGGCGAGGTGGCGGTCTGCTCCACCGGCCTCATCGGCGAGCGCCTGCCCATGGACAAGCTCCTCCCGGGCGTCCGCGGCGCGGTGCGCGGCCTGTCCCGCGACGGCGGCCACCCGGCAGCCGAGGCGATCATGACCACCGACACCCGGCCCAAGACCACCGTGGCCCGGGGGAGCGGCTGGACCGTCGGCGGCATGGCCAAGGGCGCCGGGATGCTCGCCCCGGCCATGGCCACCATGCTCTGCGTGCTCACCACCGACGCGGTGGCCGGGCCGGAGACCCTGGACGCGGCGCTGCGCGCCGCCACCCGGGTCACCTTCGACCGGGTCGACTCCGACGGCTGCATGTCCACCAACGACACGGTGCTGCTGCTGGCCAGCGGCGCCTCCGGCATCGAGCCGAGCGTCGCGGAGCTGACCGCCGCGGTCACCGCCGCCTGCCACGACCTCGCCCAGCAACTCGTCGCCGACGCCGAGGGCGCCACCAAGCAGATCGCCATCGACGTGGTCGGCGCGGCCGACGAGGACGACGCGGTCGAGGTGGGCCGCTCGGTGGCCCGGAACAACCTGGTGAAGACCGCGCTGTTCGGCAACGACCCGAACTGGGGGCGCATCCTCGCCGCCGTGGGCACCACCACCGCCGCGTTCGAGCCGGACGGCGTGGACGTGGCGGTCAACGGGATCTGGGTGTGCCGGGGCGGCGCGGCCGCCGAGGACCGGGCCAAGGTGGACCTCACCGGCCGCGACGTCACCATCCGGATCGACCTGCACGCCGGCGAGGCGGCGGCGACGATCTGGACCAACGACCTGTCGCACGCGTACGTGCACGAGAACTCGGCGTACTCGACATGAGCCTCACCGCCGACCTCACCCGGGCCCAGGCCAAGGCCGAGACGCTGATCGAGGCCCTGCCCTGGCTGGCCCGCTTCTCCGGCGCCACCGTCGTGGTCAAGTACGGCGGCAACGCCATGGTCGACCCCGAACTCCAGCGGGCGTTCGCCGCGGACATGGTCTTCCTCCGGTACGCCGGCCTCAAGCCTGTCGTCGTGCACGGCGGCGGCCCGCAGATCTCCGCCATGCTCGGCCGGCTCGGCATCGCCAGCGAGTTCAAGGGCGGCCTGCGGGTCACCACGCCCGAGGCCATGGACGTGGTCCGGATGGTCCTCGTGGGGCAGGTCGGCCGGGAGCTGGTCGGGCTGATCAACGCGCACGGCCCGTTCGCCGTGGGCCTCTCCGGCGAGGACGCCGGCCTGTTCACGGCGGTGCGCCGCCCCGCGTACGTGGACGGGGAGCCGGTCGACGTCGGGCAGGTCGGCGACGTGGAGTCGGTGGACGTCTCCGCGGTGGCCGACCTCATCGCGGCCGGCCGGATCCCGGTCATCTCCACTGTCGCGCCGGACGCCGACGGGGTGCTGCACAACCTCAACGCCGACACGGCCGCCGCCGCGCTCGCCGTCGCCCTGGAGGCCCGCAAGCTGGTCGTCCTCACCGACGTGCCCGGCCTCTACGCCGACTGGCCGGACACGGCCAGCCTGGTCAGCGAGATCAGCACCGACGACCTGGCGAAGCTGCTGCCGTCCCTGGAGTCCGGGATGGTCCCGAAGATGGAGGCCTGCCTGCGGGCGGTGCGCGGGGGAGTGCCCGCCGCGCACGTCGTCGACGGCCGGGTCGCCCACTCCACGCTCCTCGAAGTGTTCACGTCGGAAGGATTCGGAACGATGGTGAGCGCCGGATGAGTGCCCTGGTGAAACGCTGGTCCGCGGCCATGATGGACAACTACGGCACGCCGCCGCTGGCGCTCGTCGCGGGCTCCGGCGCCGTCGTGGTCGACGAGACCGGCCGGGAGTACGTCGACCTGCTCGGCGGCATCGCGGTCAACGCCCTCGGCCACGCCCACCCGGCCGTGGTGGCCGCCGTGTCCAAGCAGGTCGCCACCCTCGGGCACGTGTCGAACCTGTTCGTCGCCGAGCCGCCGGTGGCCCTGGCCGAGCTGCTGCTGGCCCTCGCCGGCCGCCCCGGCCGGGTGTTCTTCGCCAACTCCGGCGCCGAGGCCAACGAGGCGGCGTTCAAGCTCTCCCGGCTCACCGGGCGCACCCACGTGGTGGCCACGCACGGCGGCTTCCACGGCCGCACCATGGGCGCCCTGGCGCTGACCGGCCAGCCCGCCAAGGCCGACCCGTTCCGCCCGCTGCCCGGCGAGGTCACCCACGTGCCGTACGGGGACGCCGCCGCCCTGGCCGAGGCGGTCACCGACGCCACCGCCATGGTGATCGTCGAGCCGATCCAGGGCGAGAACGGCGTCGTCGTCCCGCCGCCCGGTTACCTGGCCGAGGCCCGCCGGATCACCGCCGCGCACGGCGCGCTGCTGGTGCTCGACGAGGTGCAGACCGGCGTCGGCCGCACCGGGCACTGGTTCGCCCACCAGGCCGAGGGTGTGGAGCCGGACGTCGTCACCCTGGCCAAGGGGCTCGGCGGCGGGCTGCCGCTCGGCGCCTGCGTGGCCTTCGGGTGGGCCGCCGACCTGCTCACGCCCGGCTCGCACGGCACCACGTTCGGGGGAAACCCGGTCAGTTGCGCCGCCGCGCTCGCCGTGGTCGCCACCATTGCCAACGAGGGGCTGCTCGACCACGTGAAGCGGATCGGGGAGCGGCTGCGGCGCGGCGTCGAGGGGCTCGGCCACCCGCTCGTCACCGAGGTCCGCGGCGCCGGCCTGCTGCTCGGCATCGTGCTCGACGCTCCGGTCTCCGGCGCGGTGGCCGGCGCGCTGCGCGAGGCCGGGTTCCTGGTCAACCCGGTGCAGCCGGGCGTGGTCCGGCTCGCCCCGCCGCTGATCCTGACCGCCGGGCAGGCCGACGCCTTCCTCGCCGCGCTGCCCGCCGCCCTGGACGCCGCGGCGCCCGCCCCCACCACCGCCACGGAGGTCCCCGCATGATCCGGCACTTCCTGCGGGACGACGACCTCTCGCCCGCCGAGCAGGCGACCGTGCTCGACCTGGCCGCCCGGATGAAGGCCGACCGGTTCGCCCACAAGCCGCTCGCCGGGCCGAGGTCGGTGGCGGTGCTCTTCGACAAGCAGAGCCTGCGCACCCGGATCTCCTTCGACGCCGGCATCGCCGAGCTGGGCGGGCACCCGCTCGTGGTGGACACCCAGGTCACCCACTTCGGCCGGGGCGAGACCCTCGCCGACGCCGGCCGGGTGCTGTCCCGCTACGTCGCCGCGATCGTGCTGCGCACCCACGGCGACGACCGGATCGCCGAGGTCGCCGCGCACGCCACCGTGCCGGTGGTCAACGCGCTCACCGACACCTACCACCCCTGCCAGCTCCTCGCCGACCTGCTCACCGTCCGGGAGCGCTGCGGCGCCACGGCCGGGCGCACCCTGGCGTACGTCGGGGACGCGGCGAACAACATGGCGCACTCGTACCTGCTGGCCGGGGCGACCGCCGGGATGCACGTGCGGATCGCCGGGCCGGCCGGATTCCAGCCCGATCCCGAGATCGTCGCCCGGGCCGAGAAGATCGCCGCCGGCACCGGCGGCTCGGTGCGGGTCCTCACCGACCCGGTCGAGGCGGTCCGCGCCGCCGACGTGGTCGCCACCGACACCTGGACCTCGATGGGCCAGGAGTCCGACGGCCAGGACCGGATCACCCCGTTCCTGCCGTACCAGGTCAACGACGCGCTGCTCGGCCACGCCGCGGCCGACGTCATGGTGCTGCACTGCCTGCCCGCCCACCGGGGCGAGGAGATCACCGACGAGGTGCTCGACGGGCCGCACAGCGCCGTCTTCGACCAGGCGGAGAATCGCCTGCACGCCCAGAAGGCGCTGCTGACGTTTCTCCTGGAGGCATCATGACCGCCCCGCTGACCCGTGCCGCGCGGCACGCCCGCATCGTCGAGCTGATCCGCGACAAGGCCATCCACTCGCAGACCGAGCTGGCCGACCTGCTCGCCGGTGACGGCATCCAGGTCACCCAGGCCACCCTCTCCCGGGACCTCAAGGAACTCGGGGCGGTCACCGCGCGCGGCGGCGACGGGCGGGGCGTCTACCTGATCCCCGAGGACGGCCACCGGCCGCTGCGCGAGGCCGAGGCGGCGCCGGCGCGCCTCGTCCGGCTGCTGCGCGAGCTGCTCAACGGGGTCGACTCCAGCGGCAACATCGCCGTGCTGCGCACCCCGCCGGGCGCAGCCCACTATCTGGCCAGCGCGTTGGACCGAGCGGGCCTGTCCGAGATCGTCGGCACCATCGCCGGCGACGACACCATCCTCGTCGTGGCCCGCGAGGCCGTCGGCGGCGCCGCGTTGGGCGAGAAGCTCGCCGCGTGGGCCCGCCGGGAAGAGAACGTTGAAGGGAGCACCACACCATGACCGAGCGGGTCGTCCTGGCGTACTCCGGGGGTCTCGACACCTCCGTCGCCATTCCCTACCTGGCCGAGCAGACCGGCGCCGAGGTGATCGCGGTGGCGGTCGACGTCGGGCAGGGCGGCGAGGACCTGAACGCCATCCGGCAGCGCGCGCTGGACTGCGGCGCCGTCGAGTCCGAGGTGGTCGACGCGCGCGACGAGTTCGCCGCCGAGTACTGCCTGCCGGCGATCCGGGCCAACGCCCTCTACATGGACCGCTACCCGCTGGTCTCCGCGCTGTCCCGGCCGCTGATCGTCAAGCACCTGGTGGCCGCGGCCAAGAAGCACGGCGGCACCATCGTGTCGCACGGCTGCACCGGCAAGGGCAACGACCAGGTCCGCTTCGAGGTCGGGCTGAACGCGCTCGCCCCCGACCTGAAGATCATCGCGCCGGCCCGGGACTTCGCCTGGACCCGGGACAAGGCGATCGCCTTCGCCGAGGAGAAGGGCCTGCCGATCGACGTGTCGGCGAAGTCGCCGTACTCCATCGACCAGAACCTGTGGGGACGCGCGGTGGAGACCGGCTTCCTGGAGGACATCTGGAACGGCCCCATCGAGGACCTGTACTCGTACACCGCCGACCCGGCCGAGCCCCGTGACGCCGACGAGGTGGTCATCACCTTCGACGCCGGCGTGCCGGTCGCCGTCGACGGCGAGACCGTCACCCCGTACCAGGCGATCCTGGAGCTGAACCGGCGCGCCGGCGCCCAGGGCGTCGGCCGGCTCGACATGGTCGAGGACCGCCTGGTGGGCATCAAGAGCCGCGAGGTGTACGAGGCCCCCGGCGCGATCGCCCTCATCGCCGCCCACCAGGAGCTGGAGGCGGTCACCGTCGAGCGGGACCTGGCCCGGTTCAAGCGCGGCGTCGACCAGCGCTGGGGCGAGCTGGTCTACGACGGCCTCTGGTTCTCGCCGCTGAAGAAGTCCCTCGACGCGTTCATCGACGACGCCCAGCAGCACGTCTCCGGCGAGGTACGGCTCACCCTGCACGGCGGCCGGGCCACCGTCACGGGCCGGCGCTCCGAGGCGAGCCTCTACGACTTCGGCATGGCCACCTACGACACCGGCGACACCTTCGACCAGTCCCTCGCCAAGGGCTTCGTGCAGCTCTGGGGCCTGCCCAGCAAGATGGCCGCCGCGCGGGACGCCCGGCTGGGCGGCTCCTGATCGTGAACAGCACAATGGGTGGGGTGGACGACAAGAGCCTGACCGAGAACAGCGCCCCCGCCAACCGGACGAGCCTCTGGGGAGGCCGGTTCGCCGGCGGGCCCGCCGAGGCGCTCGCGCGGCTGTCGGTGAGCGTCCAGTTCGACTGGCGCCTCGCCCCGTACGACATCGCCGGCTCCCGGGCGCACGCCCGGGTCCTGGCCGGCGCCGGCCTGCTCGACCCGGAGGAACTGGGCAAGATCCTGGCCGCGCTGGACGACCTGGAGGCCGCCTGCGCCTCCGGGGCGTTCCGGCCCACGGTCGACGACGAGGACGTGCACACGGCTCTGGAGCGCGGCCTGCTGGAGCGGCTCGGCAGCCTCGGCGGCAAGCTGCGCGCCGGCCGCTCCCGCAACGACCAGGTCGCCACCGACCTGCGGCTCTACCTGCGCGACCACGCCCGCGGCGTGGCCGCCCGGCTGGTCGAGCTGGCCGAGGCCCTGGTCGAGCAGGCGGAGCGGCACGTGGACACCGCCGCGCCCGGCATGACCCACCTCCAGCACGCCCAACCGGTCACCTTCGGGCACTGGCTGCTCGCCCACGTGCAGCCGTTGCTGCGGGACCTGGAGCGGCTGCGCGACTGGGACCACAGGTGTGCCGTGAGCCCGCTCGGCGCGGGCGCGCTCGCGGGGTCCGGCCTGCCGCTGGACCCGGTGGCGGTCGCCAAGGAGCTGGGCTTCCGCACGTCCTTCGCCAACTCGATGGACGCGGTGGCCGACCGGGACTTCGTCGCCGAGTTCCTCTTCGTCACCGCGATGATCGGCGTGCACCTGTCCCGCCTCGGCGAGGAGGTGGTGCTCTGGACGTCGCACGAGTTCGGCTGGGTCGAGCTGGACGACGCGTTCGCCACCGGGTCGTCGATCATGCCGCAGAAGAAGAACGCGGACATCGCCGAGCTGGCCCGGGGCAAGTCCGGCCGCCTGGTCGGTGGTCTCATGAACGTGCTCACCATGCTCAAGGGCCTGCCGATGACCTACGACCGGGACATGCAGGAGGACAAGGAGCCGGCCTTCGACGCGGTCGACACCCTGGAGCTGCTGCTGCCCGCCCTCGCGGGAATGATCTCCACGATGACGGTCCGGGTCGACCGGCTGGTGGCCGCCGCGCCGGTCGGCTTCTCGCTGGCCACCGAGGTCGCCGACTGGCTGGTCCGCCGGAACGTGCCGTTCCGCGACGCGCACGAGATCACCGGCCGGCTGGTGGCGCTCTGCGTGGCCCGCGACTGCGCCCTCGACGAGGTCTCCGACGACGACCTGGCCGCGGTCAGCGAGCACCTCGACCCGTCGGTGCGGGACGTGCTCTCGGTGCGGTCCGCCCTGGCCGCCCGCACCACCCCCGGCTCGACCGGCCCCGGGCCGGTGGCCGATCAGCTCGCGGCCGCCGCGGACCGGCTGGCCGGCTGGCGGGACTGGACCGCCGAGCGGGTCGTCCCCCGCTGAGTCCGACGCCCCGCGCGGTGGCCCCGGCCGCCGCGCGGGGTCAGACCGTCGGCCGCTCGCGCTTGGGCAGCTTCGCCACCACCGCGTCGTACGACCCGTCGACGGCCTCGATCAGCTCGTCATCCGGGATGCCGCCCCCGAGCCGCAGCGTGTTCCAGCCGGAGCGGCCGATGTAGGGGGAGGAGCGGGCGTCGTCGGGGAACCGGTGCAGCCACTCGTCGGCCACCTCGCGGGACGGGCCGCACTTGACCCCGACCCGGCCCTCGCCCTCGGGGGCGCCCAGGAAGGCGAAGATCCGGCTGCCCACCTTCACCACCTCGTCGCCCTCCCACGGCCGGTCCAGCCAGGCGCCCGGCTTGGCCAGGCAGTAGGCCAGCATCTCCTCGCGCGTCATCGCGTCCTCCCGTGCCTCGTCCGGGACAGTCTCGCCCGCCGCTGTGACTCCTCCGGCGGTGGTCAGTCGCCGGTGCCGGTGCGCACGGTGAGCCGCTCGTAGCGCTGCCGGGCCGCCTGGGCGCTGCCCAGCCCCAGCCCGAAGGCGATGGCCTGCCAGGTCAGCCCCCGACCGCGAGCCACCTGGAGCAGGCCGGCCTCCAGCGCGTCGACCTCGGCGCGCACGTGCGGGATCAGGGTCAGCGCGGCCATCAGATCGGCCTGGTCGACCGGCTCCTCGCCCTCCGCCAGTTCCGCCCCGCCCGCGAGGGCCATCACCAGCGTCGCCGCCTCGTAGGCGTCCGGGACGTCGGGGTGCGCGTAGCGCCGGCGCCGGGCGTCGGTGCCGGCGTGCCGCTCGGCGATCCGCAGCAGCGCCGCGTAGTTCCGGTGGGCCCGCGCCTGGGCAGCATCCGGAGCGGTGAACGGGTCGTTGTCCAGCGTGACCATGTCGTCCATCCCACACCCTTGAACAACATTTTGTCAACGCCCCGTTGAAAGCAATTCGTGCTCACCTTCGAGGATCCGGTTAGGGTTCTCCGGTGACCGCCACCGACCTCTCCGCTCTCTCGGACCTGCTCGCCGGCCCCGTGGTTCCCGCCGCCCGGGGGCTGCTCGGCTGCCGGCTCGGCGGCAACGGGGTCACGGTCCGGATCACCGAGGTCGAGGCGTACGCGGGCACCGCCGGCGACCCCGCCTCGCACGCCCACCGGGGGCGGACCGCGCGCAACGCCGTGATGTTCGGCCCGGCCGGCCACGCCTACGTCTACTTCACCTACGGCATGCACTGGTGCGTGAACGTGGTGACCGGGCCGGACGGCGAGGCCTCGGCGGTGCTGCTGCGTGCCGGCGAGGTGGTCGACGGCCTCGACGTCGCCCGGGAGCGCCGGCCGGCCGTACGCAAAGATGTCGATCTCGCACGCGGGCCGGCCCGGCTCTGCGCGGCGCTCGGCATCGACCGGACCGTCTACGGCGCCTACCTGCTCGGCGACGGTCCGGTGCGCCTGCGGCCCCCGCTCGCGCCCGTGCCGGAGGCGGCGGTCACCGCCGGGCCGCGGGTCGGCGTCACCGGCGCCCACGACGTGCCGTGGCGCTTCTGGATCGCGGGCGACCCGACGGTGAGCGCGTACCGCCGGCACGTGCCCCGGACCCGACGCTGACTGACCGGCGCTCGGCGCGCCGGGTGGGAATCCTGTCGGTGGGTGTGGCGATAATCACGGCACCCGTCGACGAGGGAGGACCGGTATGACGACGCTGCTCGCGATCGGCACCGGCAAGGGACTCTTCCTGGCCACCAGCACCGACCGGCGCGACTGGACGGTGAGCGGCCCGCACTTCCCCATGACCGGGGTGTACGCGGTCGCCGTCGACAAGCGTTCCGGCCGGCCCCGGCTGCTGGCCGGAATGACCAGCTCGCACTTCGGCCCCAGCGTGGCCACCAGCGACGACCTGGGCGGCTCGTGGCAGGAGCCCGAGCAGGCGCCGGTGGCGTTCCCGGCCGACACCGGGGCCAGCCTGGGGCGGGTCTGGCAGCTGACCCCGGCCGGCCCGGACCAGCCCGACGTGGTCTGGGCGGGCACCGAACCGTCCGCGCTGTTCCGCTCCGAGGACGGCGGGCGCAGCTTCAGCCTGGTCCGGGCGCTCTGGGACCACCCCCACCGCGAGCAGTGGGCCGCCGGCTTCGGCGGGCAGGCCGTCCACAGTGTGCTGCCGCACCCGCGCGACCCGGGCCGGATGGCGGTGGCGATGTCCACCGGCGGGGTCTACCGCACCGAGGACGCCGGGGCGAGCTGGGCGCCGGGCAACACCGGCATCCGGGCGTACTTCCTCCCCGACGAGTGGCCCGAGTTCGGCCAGTGCGTCCACAAGATCGCCCGGGACGCCGGCGACCCCGAGCGCCTCTACGCGCAGAACCACCACGGGGTCTACCGCTCCGACGACGACGGGCTCAGCTGGACCTCGATCGCCGCGGGCCTGCCCAGCGACTTCGGCTTCCCGATCGTCGCCCACCCGTCCCGCCCCGGCACCGTCTACGCCTTCCCGCTGACCGCCGACGGCGAGCGGTTCCCGACCGACCGGCGCTGCCGGGTCTACCGCTCCGCCGACGCCGGGGAGAGCTGGGAGCCCCTGACCGCCGGCCTGCCCGAGGGGCCGTTCTACCCCTCGGTGCTGCGCGACGCCATGTGCGCCGACGACCACGACCCCGCCGGGGTCTACTTCGGCACCCGCTCGGGCGAGGTCTACGCCAGCGCCGACGACGGCGACTCCTGGTCGCGGGTCGCCGCGCACCTGCCCGACGTGCTCTGTGTCCGGGCCGCGGAGGTCTGAGTGGTCACCGTGCTGCTGCCCGGCCCGCTCCGGCCCGAGGCGGGCGGGGAGAGCCGCCTGACCGTGGCCGCCGCCGGCACCCTGGGGGCGGTCCTCGACGAGCTGGCCGCCACCTGGCCCCGACTGGCCCGCCGGATCCGCGACGAGCGGGGCGAGCTGCGCCGCTACGTCAACGTCTACGTCGACGGCGAGGACTGCCGCCACGCCGGCGGCCTGGACGCCCAGGTCCCGGACGATGCCGAGATCCAGATCCTCCCGTCGGTGGCCGGCGGCTGACCCCGCGACGAGGCTCGGGCGGCGGCGCCGTCGTGAGGTGGGCCACGTGGGGACGGGGTCGCTCCGGAATAGTTGACTCGTCAAATATGTTGTGCGGAGCGATCCCGGGCCGGAGTGGTCCGGGCCCCACGCGAGGAGCTGGTCATGCAGTTCGGAGTCTTCACCGTCGGCGACGTCACGGTCGACCCGACCAACGGGCGGCTGCCGTCCGAGCATGAGCGGATCAAGGCCATGGTGGCCATCGCGCTCAAGGCCGAGGAGGTCGGGCTGGACGTGTTCGCCACCGGCGAGCACCACAACCCGCCGTTCGTGCCGTCGTCGCCCACGACCATGCTGGGCCACATCGCCGCCCGCACCGAGCGGCTGCTGCTGTCGACCGCGACCACGCTGATCACCACGAACGACCCGGTGAAGATCGCCGAGGACTACGCGATGCTCCAGCACCTGGCCGACGGCCGGGTGGACCTCATGATGGGCCGCGGCAACACCGGCCCGGTCTACCCCTGGTTCGGGCAGGACATCCGCAACGGCATCCCGCTCGCCATCGAGAACTACGACCTGCTGCACCGGCTGTGGCGGGAGGACGTGGTCGACTGGAAGGGCCGGTTCCGCACCCCGCTGCAGTCGTTCACCTCGACCCCGCGCCCGCTCGACGGCGTGCCGCCGTTCGTCTGGCACGGCTCGATCCGCAGCCCCGAGATCGCCGAGCAGGCCGCGTACTACGGCGACGGCTTCTTCGCCAACCACATCTTCTGGCCGAAGGAGCACACCCAGCGGATGGTCGCGCTCTACCGGCAGCGCTTCGCGCACTACGGCCACGGCTCCGCCGACCAGGCCATCGTCGGCCTCGGCGGCCAGGTGTTCATGCGGAAGAACTCGCAGGACGCGGTGCGCGAGTTCCGGCCGTACTTCGACAACGCCCCGGTCTACGGGCACGGGCCGTCGCTGGAGGAGTTCACCCGGGAGACCCCGCTGACCGTCGGCAGCCCGCAGCAGGTCATCGACCGGACGCTGGGCTTCCGCGAGTACGTCGGCGACTACCAGCGCCAGCTCTTCCTCATGGACCACGCCGGACTGCCGCTGAAGACCGTCCTGGAGCAGCTCGACATCCTGGGGGAGGAGGTCGTCCCGGTGCTGCGCAAGGAGTTCGACTCGCTGCGCCCCGCGCACGTGCCCGAGGCGCCCACGCACGCCTCGCTGCTCGCCGCGGCGGGCGGCGCCAAGGACAGCACCGTCCACGCCGTCGACGACGTCACCGGTAAGGCGCCCGAGGAGGCCCGATGACCCGCCGTACCCTGGCCGTGGTCTCCGCCGGCCTCGGCCAGCCGTCGTCGACCCGGCTGCTCGCCGACCAGCTCGCCGCGGCCGCCCGCGACGAGCTGGTCCGGCGCGGCGCCGAGGTGGAGATCCGCACGGTCGAGCTGCGCGAGCACGCCCACGACGTGGTGAACCACATGCTCACCGGCTTCCCGCCGGCCGCCCTCCGCGAGGCGCTGGACACCGTCGCCGGCGCGGACGGGCTGATCGCGGTCACCCCGATCTTCAACGCCTCGTACAGCGGGCTGTTCAAGTCGTTCTTCGACGTGGTCGAGAAGGAGGCGCTGGCCGACCGGCCGGTCCTCATCGGGGCCACCGGCGGCACCGCCCGGCACTCGCTCGCCCTGGAGCACGCGGTCCGGCCGATGTTCGCGTACCTGCGGGCCGTGGTGTTGCCCACGGCGGTCTTCGCCGCGCCCGAGGACTGGGCCGGCGACGGCGACGACAGCGCGTTGCGGGCCCGGATCCGGCGGGCCGGCACGGAGCTGGCCGAGCAGGTCGACCGCCGCCCGGCGGCCACCGGCCCGGCCGACCCGTTCGCCCTCACCACCAGCTTCGAGAACCTGCTCGCGGGCCGCGACCCGGCCTGAGCCCGACCGCCCCCCCGAGCCGGCCGGCGACTCAGTCGTCGGCCGGCTCGTACGGGTGCGCCACCAGCACCGGGCAGTGGGCGTGCTGCACCAGCGCCTGGCTGACCGAGCCGAGCAGCAGCCCGGCGAAGCCGCCCCGGCCCCGGGAGCCGACCACCACCAGCGCCGCCTCCCCGCTCGCCTCGATGAGCGCCTGCTCCGGGGAGGCGCCCACCACCGGCCGCTCGACGACGCTCAGCACCGGATGGTCCGCGCGGATCCGGGCGGCCGCCCCGGCCAGCAGCTCGGCGGACTCGGCCTGCCCGGCGGCGGTGGCCTCCGCCGCGGCGTCGGGCGCCACCGCACCCCGCTCCGGCGTGCGCACGTGCACCAGCACGAGGTCGGCGTCCCGGCGGACCGCCTCGTCGGCGGCGAGCCGGACGGCGTGCCCGGCCACCTCGGACCCGTCCACCCCGACCAGCACCGGGCCCCGCACCGGGATCGGCTGCTCCGCCGGGCGGACCACCAGCACCGGGCAGTGGGCGTGCTGCGCCACCTGGTTGCTGACCGAGCCGAGCAGCAGCCCCGCGAAGCCGCCCACCCCCCGGCTGCCCACCACCACGAGCTCCGCCCGGCGGGACTCCTCGACAAGCGTGGCGCCGGGGCCACCGGCCACCTGGCGCACCTCCACCCGCAGCGTCGGATGCCGGCCCACCACGTCGGCGGCCACCTGCTCCAACATCTTCCGCGACTCCTCGGTGGGCCCCGGCACCCCGAGGTCGTACGGGTTGAGCGGCACGCCGTAGCCGAGGGGATGCAGGTAGCCGTGCACCAGGTGCAGCGGCCGGGACCGCGCCACGGCGGCCCGGGCGGCGTGTTCGGCGGCGGTGAGGCTGGTCGACGATCCGTCGACACCCACCACGACAGGTCGGTTCATCGGCATCCTTCCGGTCGGTTCCGCCCATTGTCGACCACGACCCGGCCCGTGGCGTCCGAACGCCGACGGCCGTCCGCGCCGGCCGAGGGGGGAAGTGGCCGGCGCGGACGGGTGCGGGGTCAGCTCGCGGCGTGACCCCGGCGGTGCCGGACGATGGCCAGCGGGCTGCGCGCGTGGTGCAGCACCGCGTGGCTGACCGAGCCGAGCAGCAGCCCGCCCAGGCTGCCCCGGCCGTGCGCGCCGACCACGACCAGCTGCGCGTCGGCGGACTCCGCCACCAGCACCGGCGCCGGGGCGCCGGCGACGAGCTTCCGCCGTACCCGGACCTCGGGGTAGCGCTCGGCCCAGCCGGCGACGGCCTCGGCGAGCACCCGCTCCTCCTCCGCGCGCAACTGCTCCGGGTCGTAGACCAGCGGTACGATGTCGCCGGGTCCCACCGGGGCCGGGTAGAGCCAGGCGTGCACCGCCACGAGGTCGGCGCCGCGCTGCGCCGCCTCGGCGAACGCGAAGCCGATCGCCTCCGTGGAGAGGGCGGAGCCGTCCACCCCGACCATCACCGGACCGTCGGCGCGCGGCTCGCCCCGCACCACCAGCACCGGGCAGTCCGCCCGGGCGGAGAGCCCGACGGCCGCCGAGCCGACAAGCAGCTCGGCGAAGCCGCCCAGTCCGCGGTGGCCGAGGACCAGCAGCGCCGCGTCCCGGCTCTCCTCCAGCAGCACGGCGACGGCGCCGCCGTCGCGCGCCACGCCGGTCACCGGCAGGTCGGCGTCGACCTTGCGGGCCTCGTCGACGGCCTCGGCGACGAGTTTGTCCGCCTCGCGCCGCAGGTCCTCGTGGGGCAGGGTGGCCACCACCGGACCGAGCGGGGTGCCGAGCACCGGCCACAGGAACGCGTGCACCACCCGTAGCGGCCGGTGCCGGGCCACCGCCTCCCGCGCGGCCACCCGGACCGCGTCCAGAGCGGTGGCGGAACCGTCCACGCCCACCACAACGGGGGCACCGGATCTGTCGGTCATCACGTCCTCCTTCGTCCACCTCCAGGGTTCTCCGGTGGACGCCGCACCGGCAGAGGCCTTGCACCCGGGCGGTTCGGGACCAACGGCCCTGACGGTCCGGGCCGGACGGGTGTCCGATGGAGTCGGGACGATCCGCCCCGTGACGCGTGCGCACCGGGACCCGGTGGCCGGCCGGGGTTTCCCGTCCGACCCTGGGAGGCGAGCGACCGATGACCCCGCTGGAGATGCTCCGCGTACACCCCTTCCTCGCCGGGCTGCCCGAGGAGTGGCTGCCCCCGCTGACCGGCTACGCCCGCCCGGTGGTCTGGCACCCCGGGCACCGGCTGTTCCGGGCCGGGCAGCCGGCCGAGCGGTTCTGGCTGGTCCGCGGCGGCCAGGTGGCGCTGGACTTCCCGGTGCCCGGCCGCGGTGACGTGGGGATCGAGACGATCGGCCCGGGCGGGGTGCTCGGCTGGTCGTGGCTCTTCCCGCCCTACCGCTGGCAGTTCGGCGCGGTCGCAGTCCAGCGCAGCACGGCTGTCGAGCTGAGCGCCGCGGGCGTACGCCGGCTGATGGAGTCCGACGACGCGCTGGGCCGGCAGCTCACCACCCGCTTCATGAGCGTCGTGGTGGACCGGCTCCACGCCGCCCGGGTCCGCCTGCTCGACCTCTACGACCTTCCCGCGGTGCTGCCGCCAACCGGCTGACCGACCGTGTGCCGGCGGACGACCAGGTCGTCCACCTCCAGCCGGCCGATCCGCAGCTCACGGATCACCGCCCGCTTGACCGCCAGGCGGGCGATCATGAGCCGGCCGATCGCCACCGCGCCGAGCGCGGCCGCGGCGAGCGCCAGCGGCGCGGCCGCCGTCGGGCCCAGCGCGCGCGGGCCGGCCGCCGTCGGGCCGACGACGCGGGCCCGGAGGGTATGCATCGGAAGTGCCCGGCTCCGCGGGCGCTGCAGCATCCTGTTCACCCCGACGATCCTCCGCCCCGCCCGGTCCGTCCGGTGCCGGTCGGGACGCCGGTCCACCCGCCGTGTGACGTGACGGCCCCCTCCCGACGGGCTGGGGCACCAGGACCGGGTACGGCCGCCGGCCTCGACGGAGGCGGCGGCCGTACCCCGTGCGGGTCAGCGGTCGACGACCAGGCGGCGGGCCCGCAGCGCCCGCGCCCACCACGGCCGCCGGTCCGGCCGCAGCGGCGGCAGCGGGGCGCCGCGCAGGCTGACCCAGCCGCCCGGGCCCATGGTGACCGTGCGGATCGCCGGCGGCCGGCGCCGGGCCGCCGCCACCACGCCCACGGCGGTGACGAGCGCGGCCACGGCGAAGGCCCCGGCGGCGGCCGCGACGAGCCGGTCCGGGTCGGCCAGCCGGCGGTAGCGGACCCGCCCGCCGGCCACGACGAACGCACCGACCGGCCGGCCCGCGTGGGTGACCGGCACCAGCGCGGCGGCCGGCGTGCCGGGCAGTTCCAGCACCGGGCCGACCGGCCCGGCCGGCGCCGGCGTGGACACGGGGGTGGGGAGCGGACGGGTCGGCACCGGGGCCGGGGCCGGACCCGTCGGGTTGAAGATGGCGGTCATCGCAGCTGCCCTCCTAGCGGGAGTCGGACGTGCCGGTGGTGGGGGCGACGGCCGCCCGGCCGGCGGCCAGCCGGGCGATCGGCACCCGGTAGGGCGAGCAGGACACGTAGTCCAGGCCGGCCTCGGCGAAGAACGCCACCGAGTCCGGGTCGCCGCCGTGCTCCCCGCAGACCCCGACGGTCAGGCCGGGCCGGGCCGCCCGGCCCTCGGCGACAGCCAGCCGGATCAGCCGCCCGACGCCGGTGGCGTCGATCCGCTCGAACGGCGACACCGGGAAGATCCCGCGCTCCAGGTACGCCCCGAAGAACGAACCCTCCACGTCGTCCCGGGAGAACGCCCAGGTGGTCTGGGTCAGGTCGTTGGTGCCGAAGGAGAAGAAGTGCGCCTCGGCGGCGATCTCCCCGGCGGTCAGCGCCGCCCTCGGCACCTCGATCATGGTCCCGATCGGGATCTCGGGCGCCCCGTCGACGCCCGCGAGCACCCGCTCGGCCTCGTCCCGGACCGCGGCGAGTTCCCGTACGTCCCCGACCAGCGGCACCATGATCTCCGGGCGCGGGTCGCCCCCGGCCCGGACCCGCTCGGCGGCCGCCTCGGCCACCGCCCGCACCTGCATGGCGAACAGCCCCGGCACCACCAGCCCGAGCCGGACGCCCCGCAGTCCCAGCATCGGGTTGGCCTCGTGCATCCGGCGCACCGCGTCGAGCAGCGTGCCGTCCCGGCCCGGGTCCTCGCCGAGCGCCTCGGCACGGGCCACCCGGGCGGTCAGTTCGGCCAGCGGGGGCAGGAACTCGTGCAGCGGCGGGTCGAGCAGCCGGATGGTCACCGGCAGCCCGTCCATCGCGGCGAGGATGCCGGCGAAGTCGGCGCGCTGCAACGGCAGCAGCGCGGCCAGCGCGGCCTCCCGCTCGGCCGGCCCGTCGGCCAGGATCAGCCGCTCGACCAGGGACCGGCGTTCGCCGAGGAACATGTGCTCGGTGCGGCACAGCCCGACGCCCGTGGCGCCGAGGCGGCGGGCCCGGCCGGCGTCCCGCGGCGTGTCCGCGTTGGCCCGTACGCCCAGCTTCCGCACCGCGTCGGCGTGGCCGAGCAGCCGGTGCACGGCGGCGACCAGCGGGTCGGCCTCGGCGTCCAGCTCGCCGGCCAGGTAGCGGGCCACCGGCGACGGCTGCACGGGGATCTCACCGAGCCAGATCCGGCCGCTGTCGCCGTCGATCGAGATCACCTCGCCGGCCCGGACCACCCGGTCGCCGACGGCCACCTCGCCGCGCTCGCTGTCGATCCGCAGCGCCTCCGCCCCGCACACGCAGGTCCGACCCATGCCGCGGGCCACCACGGCGGCATGCGAGGTCTTGCCGCCGCGGGAGGTGAGCACACCGGCCGCCGCGATCATGCCGGGCAGGTCGTCGGGGTTGGTCTCCCGGCGTACCAGGATCACCGGCCCGGTGGCGGCCGCGGCGGCGGCGGAGTCGAACACGACCCGCCCCACGGCCGCGCCCGGCGAGGCGCCCACCCCGACCGCGAGCGGCTCGGGCGCGCCGGTCAGGTCGAACGCGGGGAACATGAGCTGGGCGAGCTGCGCCCCGGTGACCCGGGTCAGCGCCTCGTCCGCGGTGATCAGCCCCTCGTCGACGAGCTGCGCGGCGATCACGAACGCCGCCGCCGCCGTCCGCTTGCCAACCCGGGTCTGCAGCATCCAGAGCCGGCCGCGTTCGATGGTGAACTCAATGTCGCACAGGTCCCGGTAGTGCCGCTCCAGCGTCGCCATGATCTCGCCCAGCCGGCGGAAGCTCACCGGGTCCAGCCGGCCCAGCTCGGCCAGCGGGACGGTGTTGCGGATGCCGGCCACCACGTCCTCGCCCTGCGCGTCGGCCAGGTAGTCGCCGTACACGCCGGGGGCGCCGGTGGCCGGGTCGCGGGTGAACGCCACCCCGGTGCCGGAGTCCGGGCCCAGGTTGCCGAAGACCATGGCCATCACGTTCACCGCGGTCCCCAGGTCGTCCGGGATGCGCTCCTGCCGCCGGTAGATCCGGGCGCGCTCCGAGTTCCACGACGCGAACACCGAGCGGATCGCCAGGAAGAGCTGCTCGTGCGGGGCCTGCGGGAAGTCGTGCCCGACGTGCCGGGCGAAGATCTTCTTGTACGTGTCGACCAGGTCCCGCAGCTGCCCGGCGCTCGGCCCGGCCGGCCCGGCGGTGGCCCGCACCGCCGCCAGCTCGTGGGCGAACTCCTCGGGCGGGATGTCGTGCACGGTGTGGCCGAACATCTGGATGAGCCGCCGGTACGAGTCCCACGCGAACCGCTCGTCGCCGCTGCGCGCGGCCAGCCCGCCGACGGTGGCGTCGTTGAGCCCGATGTCGAGGATCGTCTCCATCATCCCCGGCATCGAGTACCGGCCGCCGGACCGGACGGCCAGCAGCAGCGGATCGACCGGGTCGCCGAGCCGCCGGTCCAGCCGCGCCTCGATCTCCCGCAGGTGGGCGTTGACCTCCTCGAACAGACCGGCGGGCGGAGCGCCGGTGGCGAGGTAGGCCCGGCAGGCGTCGGTGGTGACGGTGAATCCGGGCGGGACGGGCAGCCCGAGCCGGGTCATCTCGGCCAGGTTGGCGCCCTTGCCGCCGAGCACGTCGGCCCGGCTCCGGTCACCCTCGATGAAGTCGTAGACGTACCTGGCCATGTCCGGCCTCCTCGGCTCAGCACGGGACCCGGTGTCCCACCCCCAGGTAACCGGTGCGACCGGCCCCCGCGGCAGGGCCGGACGGAACCCGGGCCGGGCCGGAGGTCCCGAACCTGTCGGTGGGTCCGCGTATCGTCCGCCGGGTGACCACTGAGGTGCGGCTCCGCCCCGTCCGCGACGAGGACCTGCCGGCGTTCTTCGCCCACGAGCAGGATCCGCAGGCCAACTGGATGGCCGCGTTCGGCCCGAAGGACCCGGCCGACCGGGCCGCCTTCGACGCCCACTGGGCGCGCATCCGGGCCGACCCGCGCATCGTCAACCGCACCGTGACCGTCGACGGCGTGGTGGTCGGGCGCGTGGCCGCCTTCCCGGTGGGGGAGCGCACCGAGGTCAGCTACTGGATCGACTCCGCCCACTGGGGGCGCGGCCACGCCACCGCGGCGCTCGCCGCGCTGCTGCGCGAGCTGCCCCAGCGGCCGGTGCACGCCCGCGCCGCCAAGGACAACGCCGCCTCCCTCGCGGTGCTGCGCAAGTGCGGCTTCGTCGTGATCGGGGAGGACTCGGGGTACGCCGCGGGCCGCGGCGCCGAGGTCGAGGAGTACGTGCTGGAGCTGCCCGCCGAGGCGACTGACCAGGGCGGCCACTAATCTCCCCGGGGTGAACTGGCTGGAACTCGTCGGCTGGGCCGGCTCCGCGCTGCTGGTCTGGTCGCTCCTGCAGACCCGCATCCTGCGGCTGCGCGCGCTCAACCTGCTCGGCTGCCTCATCCTCATCGGCTACAACGCCGCCGTGCACGTGTGGCCCATGGTGGGGCTGAACGTGGTGCTCGCGGTGATCAACGTCTGGTACCTGCGGAAGATGCTGGCCACCCGGCACGACGCGCAGACCTACGAGGTGGTCGAGGTGGGCACCGGCGACGCCTTCCTCGCGCACACCCTGCGGGTGCACGCCGCCGACATCGCCCGGTTCAACCCGGACTTCCGCTGGGACCCGGGCGCCGCCGACCGGTCGGCGTTCCTGGTGGTCCGCGCCGACGAGGTGGTCGGCGTGGTGGTCTCGCACGCCGAGGCGGGCGGGGTGGCCCAGATCGACCTCGACTACGTGACCCCGCCGTTCCGCGACTTCACCCCGGGCGAGTTCGTCTACCGGCGCAGCCGCCTGTTCACCGACCGGGGCTTCCGCCGGGTGGTCAGCCCGCACGGCATGGTCGCCCCCTACTACCACCGGCTCGGCTTCCGCCGCGAGGGCGACGCGTACGTGCTGGACCTGCCCGCTCCCGCCTGACCCGCCGCCCGAGGATTGCGCGGCCCGCCCGCGGGGCACAGAGGGGCCACGCCGCCCGGGCCACGGGCGGCGACGGGACGGCCACGGCGGCCGGCCCGGGTCGGGCCGAGGGAGAGAACCGCGCGTGCAGAGCTACTGGAGCCAACTGGCCCTGGTCGGAGTTCTGGTGATCGTCAACGCGGCCTTCGCCGGCAGCGAGATGGCCCTGGTGTCGCTGCGGGACAGCCAGCTCCAGCGGCTGGAACGCGGCAGCCGCGCCGGCCGCACGCTGGCCCGGCTGGCCAAGGACCCCAACCGGTTCCTGGCCACCATCCAGATCGGCATCACCCTGGCCGGCTTCCTGGCCTCCGCCGCCGCCGCGGTGTCGCTGGCCAAGCCCCTCGTCCCGTTGCTCGGCGCCCTCGGTGACGCCGCCGAGACGGTCGCCATCGTCGGGGTCACCCTGGCGCTCACCTTCGTCACCCTGGTCTTCGGGGAGCTGGCCCCGAAGCGGATCGCCATGCAGTCCGCCGAGCGGTGGGCACTCGTCGTGGCCCGACCGCTCGACCTGCTGGCCAGCGTCACCCGGCCGGCGGTCTGGGCCCTCGGCGCCACCAGTGACCTGGTGGTCCGCCTCTTCGGGCTCAACCCGAAACACGAGCCGGAGGAGATCGGCCCGGACGAGCTGCGCGACATCGTGGCCGGCAACCACGGCTTCACCAAGGAGCAGCGGACGATCATCGCCGGCGCCGTGGAGATCGCCGACCGGCAGTTGCGCGCGGTGCTCGTACCCCGGTTGCAGGTCTTCACGCTGGACAGCGGGACGACCGCGGAGGCCGCCCGGCTGGTCCTCGCCGCGACCGGCCACTCCCGGGCGCCGGTGGTCCGGCACGGCGGCCTGGACGACGCCGTCGGGGTCATCCACCTGCGCGACCTGGTCGGCGTCCCCGACGACCGGCCGGTCGACGAGATCGCCCGGCCTCCCATGCTGCTGCCCGACTCGCTGCCGGTGGTCGACGCGCTGCGCCAGTTCAAGGCGGAACGCCAGCACATCGCGCTCGTGGTCGACGAGCGCGGCGCGGTCGACGGCATCGTGACCCTGGAGGACATCCTGGAGGAGATCGTCGGCGAGATCTACGACGAGACCGACCGGGACCTCAGCTCGATCCGCACCGAGGAGGACGGGACGCTGGTCCTGCCCGGCACCTTCCCGGTGCACGACCTCACCGACCTGGGCGTCGACCTGCCCAACCGCCCTGCGGGCGACTACACCACCATCGCGGGGCTGGTGCTCATCTGCCTCGGGCACATCCCGACCGTGGCGGGGGAGAGCGTCCGCGTCGACGGCTGGGACCTGGCGGTGGCCGGCGTCGACCACCACGCGATCACCGAGGTCCGGGTCCGCCGCCACCGCCGGCACGAGCGGCGCGACGAATCCGAGGAGGCCGAGGCGCCGCTCCTCGACCAGGCGCGGGGCTGACCCGGCCGCGGCGGGCGCCCCCCGCCCTCAGCTGCGGTCGGCCGGTGACCCGAACGGGAAGCCGGGCACCGGCGGGAGGAGCTGCACCGAGTCGGCGGGGAACTGGCGGGTGCTCCGGCTCAGCACCCGGGTCACGGCGCGCAGCAGCCACGGCCCCGACGGGTGCCGCTCCGGCCCGATCAGCCGGCTGGCCACCCGGGCCCACCAGTGGCCGGCCACGATGACGTCGGTGATCCGCAGCCGCTCCGGCGGCCAGCCGCCCCGCACCACCACGTCGACCACCCGGCCCAACCGGCGCCCGCGCAGGTCGTACGCGGTCCGGCCGAGCAGCTCACCCGCTCGCACGGTTGGCTCCCGGAATCCGGTCGATCAGGTGCCGGCGCAGCCAGGACTCCACCGGCGAGGGCGGCAGGTCGGCCGCCGCGCAGCGCAGCCGCACGACGCTGTCCACCCGGTCGACCTGGGTGAGGGGCACGCGCAGCGGCGGCACCGGCGGGTCGTCGGTGAACCGGTCGGCCACGGCCGTCATGATCCGCCCGATCCGGCCGCCGATCCGCAGCCCGAGCGCCGCCTGCCCGGTGAGCAGGCAGTCCACGTACGGGTAGCCCTCCTCGTCGACGGCGAACGCGATGTCGTCGACCCGGCCGACGAGCCGGCCGTCGACGTCGACGATCTGCCGGTCGAGCAGCTGCTTGGCGAGCTGGATCCTCATCGCCCCATCCTCGTGACGATCGCCAGGGGGATCGCCGCCACCGAGGCGGCGACGATGAGCACCAGGAACACCGCCCCGAGCAGGTTCGTCCACCACCCGTTGACCCGGTCGCCGAGGTAGTTGCGGTCGTTCGCCACCACGAGGATCGGCAGGTAGGTCAGCGGCAGCACCACCGCGCTGAGCACCAGCATGTACTCGGTGAGCCGGACCGGGTCGACGGCGGTCATCAGCAGCAGCACACCGAGCAGCAGCCCGACGAGCAGCACGCTGTGGAACCGGGCCGCCTCCCGCGGGCTGACCCGCTTGCCCCACTGCCAGCCGAAGTACTGCGACGCCGCGTACGCGGCCGACAGCCCGGTCTCCAGGGCCGCCCCGAAGGTCACCGCGAAGAACGCCAGCACCGCGGCGGCCAGCCCGGCCCCGCCCAGCGCGGTCAGCACGGGCCGGGCCACCTGGTCGAGGGTGTCCAGCGACGCCCCGGACGGGTGGTACGCCACCGTCGCCACGGCGATCAGCGACAGCGCCAGGAACCCGCCCACCGGGAAGCCGATCAGCACGTTCGATCGGGCGTGCGCCAGGTCGGCGGCGCTCCACCGCTCCTCGACCCCGCCGGACGAGAAGAAGAACACCTCGTACGGGCTGACCGTCGAGGCGAACAGCGCCACCGCCACGAACCAGTACACCGACCAGGTCTCGCCCCCGGGGCTCACCCGCAACGCCCCGTGCCCCAGCTCCGCCCAGTCGGTGGGCAGCGCGAACAGCGCGACCGCGAAGACCAGCAGGGCCAGCCCGGCCAGGCCGAAGACCCGTTCCATCACCTCGAAGCGCATCCGCCAGAGCACCAGCCAGACCGCCACCGCGGCCACCGGCACCCAGAGCAGGTAGCTCAGCCCGGTCGCGAGCTGCAACGCCAGCGCCACCCCGCCCAGCTCCGCGGCGAGGGTGATCACCGTGACCAGCCAGGAGGCGACCAGGTTGAGCAGCGCGACGCGCGGCCCCAGCCGCTCCCGCACCAGGTCGAACACCGCCCGGCCGCTCACCGCCGCGATCCGTCCGGCCATCTCGGCGTACGCGCAGATGCCCACCACCCCGACGAGCAGCACCCAGGCGTGGGCCATCCCGAAGCGGGCGCCGGCCTGGCTCGCCGCCACGAGGTCGCCGATGTCGACGAAGCCGCCGATGGCGGACAGCACGCCGAGTGTGGCGGCGAGGAGCTTCCTCACGTCGGGTCGGGAGCGGACTGTCTCATCGACGCGACGATATCGGCGTCAGATCCTCTTTTCGGGCGAATCGAACAGCCCGGAATCAGGCGCCGGTGAGGTTCTGCAACCGCACCTGACCGCGCGAGACCAGCCGGCCACCCTCGTCGGTGATCTCCACAAGCCAGAGCTGCTGGCTGCGGCCCCGGTGGATCGGCGTGCCGACCGCGGTCAGCTCGCCGTCGCGGACGGCGCGCAGGAAGTCGGTCTGGTTGGACACCCCGACGACCTTGCCCTTGTCACCCAGCCACAGGGCGCCGCCGATGCTGGCCGCCGTCTCCACCACCGAGCAGTAGACCCCGCCGTGCTGGATCCCGTACGGCTGGTGCAGCTCGGGACGGACCTGCCAGCGGATCACCACCCGGTCCCCGCTCACCTCGTCGAACTTCAGGCCCAGCAGGGCGACGAAGCCCCCGGTCAGATCCGGTTCCTCCACGGCGACCCCTCCCTCTCGCGCGACGCCGCCGCCAGCCTAGTCGCGGCCCCGAGTGGCAAACCCGGTACGGGCCGGGCCCGGTGATGGGGGAGAATCGGTGACCGTGACCGACAGCAACCTCCCGCAGGGGCGGGACTCCCTGACCGACGAACTGCTGTGGCGGGGCCTGATCCAGGACTCGACCGGCCTCGACGAGCTGCGCGCGCTGCTCGACGGCGGGAGTGCGACCTTCTACGTGGGCTTCGACCCGACCGCGCCGAGCCTGCACGTCGGCAACCTCATGCAGGTCGTGATGGCCCGCAGGCTCCAGTTGGCCGGGCACCGGCCGCTGCTGCTGGTGGGTGGTGCCACCGGCCAGATCGGCGACCCGAAGGAGAGCGCCGAGCGCACCCTCAACCCGCCCGAGGTCATCGCCGGCTGGGTGCGGCGCATCCACGACCAGCTCTCGCCGTTCGTCTCGTACACCGGGGAGAACGCGGCGCAACTGGTCAACAACCTGGACTGGACCGGCGAGATGTCGGTGGTCGAGTTCCTCCGCGACGTCGGCAAGCACTTCCCGGTCAACAAGATGCTGGCCCGCGAGGTGGTCAAGGCCCGGCTGGAGACCGGCATCAGCTACACCGAGTTCAGCTACCAGCTGCTCCAGGCCAACGACTTCTTCGAGCTGCACCGCCGGCACGGCTGCCAGCTCCAGTACGGCGGCTCCGACCAGTGGGGCAACATCACCGCGGGCGTGGACTACATCCGCCGCCGGGGCGCCGGCCCCGTGGAGGCGTTCACCACGCCGCTGGTGACCAAGTCCGACGGCACCAAGTTCGGCAAGAGCGAGACCGGCGCCGTCTGGCTCGACCCGCAGATGACCAGCCCGTACGCCTTCTACCAGTTCTGGGTCAACGCCGACGACCGGGACGTCAGCCGCTACCTGCGGTACTTCAGCTTCCGCTCCCGTGAGGAGCTGGAGGAGCTGGAGAAGGCCACCGCGGAGCGGCCGCAGGCGCGGCTCGCCCAGCGGGCGCTCGCCGAGGAGCTGACCACGCTCGTCCACGGCGAGCGGGAGATGGCCCAGGCCGTCGCGGCCAGTCAGGCGCTCTTCGGCCGGGGGTCGCTCGACGAGCTGTCCCCGGAGACGCTGCGCGCCGCGCTCACCGAGGCCGGTCTGGTGCACCTCGACGAGCTGCCCGACGTCGCGGGCCTGCTCAAGGAGTCGGGCCTCGTGCCGAGCATGAAGGAGGCGCGCCGGGTGATCGCCGAGGGCGGCGCGTACGTCAACAACGTGCGCATCGCCGAGGTGGATGCGACGGTGTCGCCGGCGGACCTGCTGCACGGCCGCTACCTCGTCCTGCGCCGCGGCAAGCGCAACTTCGCCGGCGTTGAGCTGGGCAGATAGCTCCACGTCTACGGTGTGACGCGGGACGCGCCCCGCGGATTTGACGATCAATCCGCCGGGCGCGTAACTTTCTCTCTGCCAGCGCGGAACGGACGAAACAGGCGAAAGACCTGAAGGCCGGAGCGCGGGAATGACGACCGGGCGAGGATGGTTGACCCCATCGGAACCTGGACCGGGCGGTGCCCCGGATTCGCCGGGAGGCGGATTTGGCGAGGCGGAACCGACCGGGTAAGGTTGTCGACCGGCAGGGACGCGGACGAGCGAGCGGGAAACCGCAGCGGCCGTCCTGCCGAATTCCACGAAGCGCCCGGCGCGAGCCGGTCGAATAGTGGTGCCCGGCAAAAGGGTGGAAGGCGCGACAAACCGCGAAACACCGGTTTGACACGGCAGAAACCACCGGGTAACGTAGTAAAAGTGCCCGGCGCGAGAGCGGTGGGTGCGGGACGAACGAAATGCCCCGGACGGGGGCTCCACGGTGTGGGGTTTCCGGATGGTGTGTGGTTGTTCTTTGAGAACTCAACAGGGTGCTTGTTAAGCCAGTGCCAAATTGATTTATACCCCGGACTGGTCAGGCTTTGTTCTGGCTGGTTGGGATTCCTTTGGCAACACTTTTGTTGTCAGGATGATTGTTCAACAAAGATTTTTGTTGGAGAGTTTGATCCTGGCTCAGGACGAACGCTGGCGGCGTGCTTAACACATGCAAGTCGAGCGGAAAGGCCCTTCGGGGTACTCGAGCGGCGAACGGGTGAGTAACACGTGAGCAACCTGCCCTAGGCTTTGGGATAACCCCGGGAAACCGGGGCTAATACCGAATAGGACCTGGCCTCGCATGAGGTTGGGTGGAAAGTTTTTCGGCCTGGGATGGGCTCGCGGCCTATCAGCTTGTTGGTGGGGTGATGGCCTACCAAGGCGACGACGGGTAGCCGGCCTGAGAGGGCGACCGGCCACACTGGGACTGAGACACGGCCCAGACTCCTACGGGAGGCAGCAGTGGGGAATATTGCACAATGGGCGGAAGCCTGATGCAGCGACGCCGCGTGAGGGATGACGGCCTTCGGGTTGTAAACCTCTTTCAGCAGGGACGAAGCGTAAGTGACGGTACCTGCAGAAGAAGCGCCGGCCAACTACGTGCCAGCAGCCGCGGTAAGACGTAGGGCGCGAGCGTTGTCCGGATTTATTGGGCGTAAAGAGCTCGTAGGCGGCTTGTCGCGTCGACTGTGAAAACCCGCAGCTCAACTGCGGGCCTGCAGTCGATACGGGCAGGCTAGAGTTCGGTAGGGGAGACTGGAATTCCTGGTGTAGCGGTGAAATGCGCAGATATCAGGAGGAACACCGGTGGCGAAGGCGGGTCTCTGGGCCGATACTGACGCTGAGGAGCGAAAGCGTGGGGAGCGAACAGGATTAGATACCCTGGTAGTCCACGCTGTAAACGTTGGGCGCTAGGTGTGGGGGGCCTCTCCGGTTCCCTGTGCCGCAGCTAACGCATTAAGCGCCCCGCCTGGGGAGTACGGCCGCAAGGCTAAAACTCAAAGGAATTGACGGGGGCCCGCACAAGCGGCGGAGCATGCGGATTAATTCGATGCAACGCGAAGAACCTTACCTGGGTTTGACATGGCCGCAAAACTCGCAGAGATGTGAGGTCCTTCGGGGGCGGTCACAGGTGGTGCATGGCTGTCGTCAGCTCGTGTCGTGAGATGTTGGGTTAAGTCCCGCAACGAGCGCAACCCTCGTTCGATGTTGCCAGCGCGTAATGGCGGGGACTCATCGAAGACTGCCGGGGTCAACTCGGAGGAAGGTGGGGATGAGGTCAAGTCATCATGCCCCTTATGTCCAGGGCTTCACGCATGCTACAATGGCCGGTACAATGGGCTGCGATACCGTGAGGTGGAGCGAATCCCAAAAAGCCGGTCTCAGTTCGGATCGGGGTCTGCAACTCGACCCCGTGAAGTCGGAGTCGCTAGTAATCGCAGATCAGCAACGCTGCGGTGAATACGTTCCCGGGCCTTGTACACACCGCCCGTCACGTCACGAAAGTCGGCAACACCCGAAGCCGGTGGCCCAACCCTTGTGGAGGGAGCCGTCGAAGGTGGGGCTGGCGATTGGGACGAAGTCGTAACAAGGTAGCCGTACCGGAAGGTGCGGCTGGATCACCTCCTTTCTAAGGAGCACCTTCACCCGAAAGGGTGCAAGGAGCCCGCGGCCCGCGAATGTCGGGTCGGGGTGCTCAATGGCGGAGACACTGGCGAGTCTTTCCCTGGCAACGGCTGGGATCCTTCTAGTACGGCCACCTTCGGGTGGTGTGGAACGAAGTCCTGGTGCGGCTGGGGGAGGATGTAAAGCACCCTGTTGGGTCCTGAAAGAACAACCCGTGGTTGTCTTTCAGAGCCTTGAGGCGAGCGTGTGCTCGTCGAGGCGCCAGGCATGGCCTGGCCTCGCATACCGCCGGCGGTTGTCGGGTTTGGTGTGGGGCGTGTCGGGTTGTGGGTTGGTCGTTTGTTGAGAATTGCACAGTGGACGCGAGCATCTTTGTGGTCAAGTTGTCAAGGGCGAACGGTGGATGCCTTGGCACCAGGAGCCGATGAAGGACGTGGGAGGCCGCGATAGGCCTGGGGGAGCTGTCAACCAAGCTGTGATCCCAGGGTGTCCGAATGGGGAAACCCGGCACCAGTCATGTGGTGTCACCCGCACCTGAACACATAGGGTGTGTGGGGGGAACGCGGGGAAGTGAAACATCTCAGTACCCGTAGGAAGAGAAAACAACAAGTGATTCCGTGAGTAGTGGCGAGCGAAAGCGGATTGAGGCTAAACCGGCTGCGTGTGATACCTGTCAGGGGTTGCGTGGTCGGGGTTGTGGGACCCCGCTGAACGAGCTGACACTCGTTCGAGGAGTTACAAAGTCAGTGGCTAGTCGAACAGTCTGGAAAGGCTGACCGTAGACGGTGAGAGTCCGGTAGGTGAAAGTTGCTGACCTTCTGTGGGTGTTCCCGAGTAGCGGCGGACCCCTGAAATCTGCCGTGAATCTGCCAGGACCACCTGGTAAGCCTAAATACTTCCTGGTGACCGATAGCGGACGAGTACCGTGAGGGAATGGTGAAAAGTACCCCGGGAGGGGAGTGAAATAGTACCTGAAACCGTTCGCCTACAATCCGTCGGAGCCTTGCGGGGTGACGGCGTGCCTTTTGAAGAATGAGCCTGCGAGTTAGTGGCATGTGGCGAGGTTAACCCGTGTGGGGGAGCCGTAGCGAAAGCGAGTCTGAATAGGGCGAATATAGTCGCATGCTCTAGACCCGAAGCGGAGTGATCTAGCCATGGGCAGGCTGAAGCGCGGGTAAGACCGCGTGGAGGGCCGAACCCACCAACGTTGAAAAGTTGGGGGATGACCTGTGGTTAGGGGTGAAAGGCCAATCAAACTCCGTGATAGCTGGTTCTCCCCGAAATGCATTTAGGTGCAGCGTCGCGTGTTTCTTGCCGGAGGTAGAGCACTGGATGGTCTAGGGGGCCCACAAGCTTACCGAAATCAGCCAAACTCCGAATGCCGGTAAGTGAGAGCGCGGCAGTGAGACTGCGGGGGATAAGCTTCGTAGTCGAGAGGGAAACAGCCCAGATCACCAGCTAAGGCCCCTAAGCGTGTGCTAAGTGGAAAAGGATGTGGGGTCGCATAGACAACCAGGAGGTTGGCTTAGAAGCAGCCACCCTTTAAAGAGTGCGTAATAGCTCACTGGTCAAGTGGTTCCGCGCCGACAATGTAGCGGGGCTCAAGCACACCGCCGAAGCTGTGGCATTCACATTTTAACCTCGCTTGGACTTGATTCCTTGTGCAGGTGTGTGGATGGGTAGGGGAGCGTCGTGCCGCGAGTGAAGCAACGGGGTGACCTAGTTGTGGACGCGGCACGAGTGAGAATGCAGGCATGAGTAGCGAAAGAAGGGTGAGAAACCCTTCCGCCGGATGACCAAGGGTTCCAGGGCCAGGCTAATCCGCCCTGGGTGAGTCGGGACCTAAGGCGAGGCCGAGAGGCGTAGTCGATGGACAACGGGTTGATATTCCCGTACCCGCGAAAGAGCGACCCTGACGAACCTCGTTGTGCTAACCACCCAAACCAGCCAAGGTCTTCGGACTGAGGTTGGGGAGCGTGGGAACCTGGCGGGTAGTAGTCAAGCGATGGGGTGACGCAGGAAGGTAGCTGAGCCCGGCCGGTGGTTGTGCCGGGGTAAGCGTGTAGGCCGTGCCGTAGGCAAATCCGCGGTGCATATAGGCTGAGACGTGATGCCGAGCCGATTCAGGTGAAGTCAGTGATCCTATGCTGCCGAGAAAAGCCTCTAGCGAGTTCTTAGCGGCCCGTACCCCAAACCGACACAGGTGGTCAGGTAGAGAATACCGAGGCGATCGGGCGAACTGTGGTTAAGGAACTCGGCAAATTGCCCCCGTAACTTAGGGAGAAGGGGGGCCGGAGACGTGAAGCCCCGCGCGGGTGGAGCGTTGTATGGCCGCAGAGAGCAGGGGGAAGCGACTGTTTACTAAAAACACAGGTCCATGCGAAGAAGTAATTCGATGTATATGGACTGACGCCTGCCCGGTGCTGGAACGTTAAGGGGACCTGTTAGCTCTTCGGGGCGAAGCGGAGAACTTAAGCGCCAGTAAACGGCGGTGGTAACTATAACCATCCTAAGGTAGCGAAATTCCTTGTCGGGTAAGTTCCGACCTGCACGAATGGCGTAACGACTTCCCCACTGTCTCAACCACAGGCCCGGCGAAATTGCATTACGAGTAAAGATGCTCGTTACGCGCGGCAGGACGGAAAGACCCCGGGACCTTTACTATAGCTTGACATTGGTACTTGAGTTAGCTTGTGTAGGATAGGTGGGAGCCGGTGAAGCTCATACGCCAGTATGGGTGGAGGCAATCTTGAAATACCACTCTGGTTGATTTGGGTATCTAACTTCGGACCGTTATCCGGTTCAGGGACAGTGTCTGGTGGGTAGTTTAACTGGGGCGGTTGCCTCCTAAAGGGTAACGGAGGCGCCCAAAGGTTCCCTCAGCCTGGTTGGCAATCAGGTGTTGAGTGCAAGTGCACAAGGGAGCTTGACTGTGAGACTGACAGGTCGAGCAGGGACGAAAGTCGGGACTAGTGATCCGGCACTGGCATGTGGAAGCGGTGTCGCTCAACGGATAAAAGGTACCCCGGGGATAACAGGCTGATCTTCCCCAAGAGTCCATATCGACGGGATGGTTTGGCACCTCGATGTCGGCTCGTCGCATCCTGGGGCTGTAGCAGGTCCCAAGGGTTGGGCTGTTCGCCCATTAAAGCGGTACGCGAGCTGGGTTTAGAACGTCGTGAGACAGTTCGGTCCCTATCCGCCGTGCGCGTAGGATACTTGAGAAGGGCTGTCCCTAGTACGAGAGGACCGGGACGGACGAACCTCTGGTGTGCCAGTTGTCCCGCCAGGGGCACGGCTGGTTAGCTACGTTCGGAAGGGATAACCGCTGAAAGCATCTAAGCGGGAAGCTCGCTTCAAGATGAGGTATCCCACCACTCTTTGAGTGGGTAAGGCCCCCAGCTAGACGACTGGGTTGATAGGCCGGAAATGTAAGCCCGGTAACGGGTTCAGTTGACCGGTACTAATAGGCCGAGGACTTGACTACGAAGCTGCTACGCGTCCACTGTGCAACTCTGAACACTCGAACACCCACGTGTGTGTTTGACATGTTCATAGAGTTACGGCGGTCATGGCGGAGGGGAAACGCCCGGTCACATTCCGAACCCGGAAGCTAAGCCCTCCAGCGCCGATGGTACTGCACTCGGGAGGGTGTGGGAGAGTAGGACACCGCCGGACAATCTTCCAGTCGAGGGCCGCCCCAGCAGGGTCGGCCCTCGACTGCGTTAGCGTCTTCGGAGACGCAATGAGGAAGGATGTACCTGTGAGTTCAGGACCGCAGGGCGACGATCGCCCCCGTCGTTACGAGGACCGCGCCGAGCGTGGGCAGGGGCGTGGTGACGCCCGCCGCGACGACCGTCCCTCGTACCGGGGCGACCGCGACGACCGCTCGGGCGGCCCGCGAGGCGGCTACCGCGCCGGCGACCGCGACGGCGGCTCCCGCGGTGGCGACCGCCGTGAGGGTGGTTTCCGTGGTGGCGAACGCCGCGAGGGTGGCTTCCGCGGCGGCGACCGCCGCGAGGGTGGCTTCCGGGGTGGCGACCGCGAGGGCGGTTTCCGCGGTGGCAGCCGCGAGGGTGGCTTCCGCCGCGAAGGCGGCGAAGGTGGCGTCCGCGGCGGTGAACGCCGTGAAGGCGGCTTCCGCGGCGGTGAGCGCCGCGAGGGTGGCTTCCGCGGGGGCGAGCGCCGCGAAGGCGGTTTCCGCGGTGGTGACCGCGAAGGCGGTTTCCGCGGTGGTGACCGCGAGGGTGGCTTCCGCGGTGGCGAGCGCCGTGAGGGTGGCTTCCGTGGCGGTGACCGCCGCGAGGGTGGCTTCCGTGGCGGTGACCGCGGTGAGGGTGGTTTCCGCGGTGGTGACCGCCGCGAGGGTGGCTTCCGCGGCGGCGACCGCCGCGAGGGTGGTTTCCGCGGTGGTGACCGCGAGGGCGGTTTCCGCGGCGGCGACCGCCGTGAGGGCGGCTTCCGCGGTGGCGAGCGCCGCGAGGGCTTCGCTGGCGGGGAGCGCCGCGAGGGCGGCTTCCGCGGCGGCGACCGCGAGGGCGGCGGCTTCCGCGGCGGCGACCGCGAGGGCGGCGGCTTCCGCGGCGGTGAGCGCCGTGAGGGTGGCTTCCGCGGTGGTGAGCGTCGCGAGGGTGGTTTCCGCGGTGGTGACCGTGAGGGCGGTGGCTTCCGCGGCGGTGAGCGCCGTGAGGGCGGTGGCTTCCGCGGCGGTGAGCGCCGTGAGGGCGGCTTCCGCGGTGGCGAGCGCCGCGAGGGCTTCGCTGGCGGCGACCGCCGTGAGGGTGGTTTCCGCGGCGGTGAGCGCCGTGAGGGCGGTGGCTTCCGTGGCGGTGAGCGCCGTGAGGGGGGCTTCCGTGGCGGTGAGCGCCGTGAGGGCGGCTTCCGCGGTGGCGACCGTCGTGAGGGCGGTTTCCGTGGCGGTGAGCGTCGGGAAGGGTTTGCCGGTGGCGAGCGCCGCGAGGGCTTCGCTGGCGGTGACCGCCGCGAGGGTGGCTTCCGTGGGGGCGACCGTCGCGAGGGTGGCTTCCGTGGGGGCGACCGCCGCGAGGGTGGCTTCCGTGGGGGCGACCGCCGCGAGGGTGGCTTCCGTGGCGGTGAACGCCGCGAAGGTGGCCCCGGCGGCGAGCGCCGCGAGGGCTTCCGTCGCGACGAGCGGCCCGGTGGCTTCCGCCGCGACGAGCGCGAGGGTGGCTTCCGCGGTGGTCGGGAGCGTACCGAGCGGGACGGTGAGCGCGGTGGCTACGGCCGGGACGACCGTGGGCAGGGCCCCGCGTACCGCGAGCGGCAGGACGAGCGCGCCGAGGGGCGCACGGGTGAGGCGCCGGCGTTGCCGGACGAGGTGGTCGCCACCGACCTCGACTCGACCGTCCGGGCGGAGCTGCTGTCGCTGGCCAAGCCGGTGGCGGAGACCGTCGCCCGGCACCTGGTCGCGACCGGGCTGCTGATCGACGACGACCCGGCCGAGGCGCTGGCGCACGCCATGGCGGCCCGCCGGCTCGCCTCGCGGATCGCCGCGGTTCGGGAGGCGGTCGGGCTGGCCGCGTACCACGCGGGAGAGTGGCAGACGGCCATCGCCGAGCTGCGCACGTACCACCGGATGACCGGGCTGCAGAGCCACCTGGCGGTGCTGGCCGACTGCGAGCGGGCGCTGGGCCGTCCGGAGCGGGCCATCGACCTGTTCCGCGGGGCGGACCGGGACAAGCTCGACCAGGGTGTCGCCATCGAGCTGCTGATCGTGGCCGCCGGGGCGCGGGGCGACCTCGGGCAGAAGGACGCGGCCGTGGCCATGCTCCAGGTGCCCGAGCTGACCGCCGAGTCGACCGAGCCGTGGGCGGCGCGGCTGCGGTACGCGTACGCGGACGCGCTGCTGGCGGTGGGCCGGCGCGAGGAGGCGCGGGAGTGGTTCTCCCGGGCCGCCGACATGGACGCGGAGGGCGAGACCGACGCCGCCGAGCGGCTGCTGGAGCTGGACGGCGTCGTCATCGAGGGTGACGACGAGGTGGACGAGGAGTTCGCCGCCGGTCCGGGCGGCCCGGGCGCCGTGCCGGCCCGTCCCGACGCCGACCTGACCGGCGACGCCGGCGACCTCGACGACGAGGACGAGGACGAGGACGACGAGGACGACGACGCCTACGACGACGAGGACGACGACCTCGACGACGAAGACGACGAGGACGACGACCTCGACGACGAAGACGACGAGGACGACCTCGACGACGACGCGGACGACGATCAGGGCGACGAGGACGACCTCGACGACGAGGACGATGACCTCGACGGCGACGCGGACGAGGACGACGAGGACGACGACCGGCGCGACGGGGACGACGAGCTCGACGGGGACGCCCGGCTGCGGGCCGACGCCGACGTGGCGGACGCCGTGGCCGCCGACTCCGCCGACGCGGTGGCGGACGGCGAGGGCGCCGGGTACCGGGACCGGGACGCGGCGGACCTGGGTGACGACGAGCTGACCGACGCGGAGGCGCGGTCCCTGGCCGCCGACACCCGTGCCGCCGCCGTCGACGCCGCCGGCCCGGACGCCTCGGGCGACGACGCGACGGGCGACGGGGCGCCGGAGCGCCGGTGACCGGGAGCGCCGGGGACGCGGGTTCCGGTCCGGATCGCGGGGAACGCGACCGGGCCGGAACGGCCGGCCGGCTGGTCGACGGGTACGCCCTGGTCGTCTTCGACCTGGACGGGGTGATCTACCTGATCGACCGGCCGATCCCCGGCGCGGTCGAGGCGGTGGGGCGGCTGCACGCGGAGGGCCGGGCGGTCGCCTACGCGACGAACAACGCCTCGCGCCGTTCCAGCGAGGTGGCCGACCTGCTCACCGGCATGGGCGTGCCGGCCGGGCCCGAAGAGGTGCTCACCTCCGCGGCCGCCACGGCCGAGCTGCTGCGCGACCGGCTGCCCGCCGGCGCCCCGGTGCTGGTGGTCGGTGCGGAGGCGCTGCGTGCCGAACTGCGCGCCGTGGGCCTGCGCCCGGTCTCGACGGTGGACGAGGAGCCCGCCGCCGTGGCCCAGGGCTACGGCCCGCAGGTCGGCTGGTCCGACCTTGCCGAGGCGTCGCTGGCGGTCCGGGCGGGCGTGCCCTGGTACGCCACCAACACCGACCGCACCCTGCCCAGCCCGCGCGGCCCGCTGCCCGGCAACGGGTCGCTTGTCGCGGTACTGCGCACGGCGCTGGGGCGGGACCCCGACGTGGTGGTGGGCAAGCCGGAGCCGGCGCTGTTCGCCACCGCCGCCCGGCGGGCCGGTGAGGGGCGGACCCTGGTGGTCGGCGACCGGCTGGACACCGACATCGAGGGCGCCCGCCGGGCCGGCCTGGACAGTCTGCTGGTGCTCACCGGCGTCAGCGACGTGGCCGAGCTGTTGGCCGCGCCCGAGGCGCGCCGGCCCGCGTACGTCTCCTTCGACCTTGCCGGGCTCTTCGACCCGGCGGCCGTGGTGCGGGTGCCGGGCGCGGCGGACGCCGGCGGCTGGTCGGCGAGCGTGACGGATGTGGGGCTGGCCCTCGACGGCGCGGGACGCCCGCTGGACGCCCTCGCGGCGCTCTGCGCGGTGGCCTGGTCGACGGGTGCCGGCCCGCGGGTGCGGCCGGCGTCCGAGGCGGCGGGGGAGGCCCTGGCGGCGCTCGGCCTGGCCGACTGACCTGCCCGGTCAGAGCAGCTTGCGGAGCTTCATGAGGTCGAACGGGTTGGCCTTGATGGACACCCGCCGGGCGCCCACGGCCTTCATGATGTCGAGCTGACCGTGCACCAGGGCGACCAGGTCGTCGCTGGTGGTGGTCAGCGCGATCTTCGCCTTCGGGTCGTCGCCGTCGGCCAGGTCGACCAGCCGGCCGCCATCGAGGCGCCCGTGGAACGCCGTGTCCAGGTCGGTGACCCGGCAGGCCAGGGTGCGGTCGAGGTCGATCCGGCCCTGCACGTCGGCGTGCCGGTCCAGCCGGGCGGCCAGATCCCGCAACGCCTGCCGGCACTCGTCCACGCTGGCCACATCGTCTCCTCACCACGCGCCACGCCGTTCCCGGCACCGTACCGCAATGGGACGTCCGGGGCGCCCGGTAGCGTGACACCTGCACACCCCGCCCCGCGGAAGGACTCAGGCATGCAGGACGCGTGGCGCGCCTACCTCGAGCTGGCCATGGGCCTGACGGAGGCGCCCCGGAAGAAGGCCCAGGACGCCGTCAAACGCGTGGTCGGCCAGGGCGGCGCGACCGCCGCCCAGCTCCAGTCGCTCGCCGAGGAGCTGGTCTCCACCGGCCTGGCGAACCGGGAGGCGCTGACCAAGCTGGTCCGCTTCGAGGTGGACCGCGCCCTGGGCGCGGTCGGGCTGGCCACCGCCGACGAGGTCGCCGAGCTGACCCGCCGCGTGCACGACCTGGAGCGGCAGCTGCGCGAGGCCAAGGCCACCGGCACGCCGGAGGCCGCCGCCCCGACGACCGCCGCCGCCCCGCCCGCGGCGGACGGCCTCGGCCCGGCTGCCGAGACCGCGGGCGCCGGCGAGGTGACGCCCTCCGGCGAGCAGGCCGCCGAGCAGCCGACGGCCGGGCAGCGCACCACGCCGACCGGCGAGCAGCCGACCGCGCCCACGGCCGGGCGGCCCGCCACGCCGGCCGCCGGGGAGCCGGTGTCGGCGCCGCCCGTGCCCGCGCGGACCAAGGCGGTCGCGAAGAAGGCCGTGGCGAAGAAGGCCATCGCGAGGAAGCCGGCCGCCACTGTCGCCCGGACTCCCGCCGAGGAGTCGCCGGCCAGCCCCACGCGGCCGGTCCGGAAGGCCGCCGGCCGCAAGGATTCCGGCGGTACGGGCTCGTGACCGCGCCGTTCCGCCCGGGCCCGCCGCCCGGCCCGCGCCCCGGGCCGCCGCCGGCCGGTCCCCGGCCCGGCCCGCCCCCGGGCGTCCGGCCGGCGCCGGTCGAGGAGGTCGGTGAGGCGCGGCACCCCGCGGTGGACGCCGCCGTCCAAGCCATGATCAATGCCGAGGCGCTCTCCCCGGCGGACCAGATCGCCCAGTACGAGGCGGCGTACGAGACGCTGCGCGAGACCCTGGCCAGCATCGACCAGGCCTGACCCGAGGCGGAGAAGAACCACCGATGGCACGTCGTACCCGGCTGGATGCCGAACTCGTCCGCCGTGGCCTGGCCCGCTCCCGTGAGCAGGCCGCCGCGCTGGTGGAGGCCGGTCGCGTCCAGCTGCGCGGGGTGCCGGCCCGCAAGGCCGCCGCGATGGTCGACCCGGCGGACCCGCTGCTGGTGACCGGTGAGGACCCCGCCGCGGAGTACGTCTCCCGGGGCGGCCACAAGCTGGCCGGCGCGCTCGCCGCGTTCACCCCCGGCGGGCTGACCGTGGCCGGCCGGCGCTGCCTGGACGCGGGCGCCTCCACCGGCGGTTTCACCGACGTGCTGCTGCGCGCCGACGCCGCCGAGGTGGTGGCGGTCGACGTCGGCTACGGGCAGCTCGCGTGGTCGCTGCGCAACGACGACCGCGTGCACGTCTTCGAGCGCACCAACGTGCGTACGCTCACGCCGGAGGCGATCGGCGGCCCGGTCGACCTGACGGTGGCCGACCTGTCGTTCATCTCGTTGCGGCTGGTGCTGCCCGCGCTGGCCGGCTGCACGCGGCCCGACGGCGACCTGGCGCTCATGGTCAAGCCGCAGTTCGAGGTCGGCAAGGAGCGGGTCGGCGCGGGCGGGGTGGTCCGCGACCCCGAGCTGCGCGCCGAGGCCGTGCTCGACGTGGCCGCCGCGGCGGCGGGGCTCGGGCTGGGCCTGGCCGGGGTGGCCGCCAGCCCGCTGCCCGGGCCGAGCGGCAACGTGGAGTTCTTCGTATGGTTACGCGGGGACGCGGCCGCCGCCGACCCTAACCGGGTGCGCGCGGTGGTGGCCGCCGGCCCGCAGGGATTTGCGGCCGCCGGGCCGGAGGGCACGACTGAGGAGGTGTCCGGGTGAGCCGGACCGCTCTGCTGGTGACGCACACGGGCCGTCGGCGCAGCACCGAGCACGCCCGCGCGGTGGCGGCCGACCTCATCGCGGCCGGCTTCGAGGTGCGGGTGGTCGCCGAGGAGGCCGACGACCTGGACCTGCCCGGTGTGGTGCCGGTGACCGGCCCGGAGGCCGCCGAGGGCGCGGAGATCGTCTTCGCGCTGGGCGGTGACGGCACCTTCCTGCGCGCCGCCGAGCTGGCCCGCCCGGCCAAGGCGCCGCTGCTCGGCATAAACCTGGGCAAGGTCGGCTTCCTGGCCGAGGCGGAGATCGACGACCTGGACAGCGCGGTGCGCGACGTGGTCGGGCGCAACTACACCGTGGACGAGCGGCTCACCCTCGACGTCACCGCCGAGTTCGAGGGCGGCCCGACCATCGAGTCGTGGGCGTTGAACGAGATCAGCGTGGAGAAGGGCGAGCGCGCCCAGATGCTGGAGCTGCTCGTCGACGTCGACGGCCGGCCGCTGTCCCGCTACGGCTGCGACGGCGTCGTCTGCGCGACCCCCACCGGCTCGACGGCGTACGCGTTCTCCGGCGGCGGGCCGGTGGTCTGGCCGGAGGTGGAGGCGCTGCTGCTGGTGCCGATCAGCGCGCACGCGCTGTTCAGCCGCCCCCTCGTCACCGCGCCGACGTCCACCTTCGCGATCACCGTGGACCCGTTCACCACCCTCGCGGTGCTCTGCTGCGACGGCCGGCGGGTCTACGACCTGCCCCCGGGCGCCCGGGTCACCGTGCGCCGGGGCGCGCTGCCGGTGCGCATCGTGCGGCTCCGCGAGCGGCCGTTCACCGACCGCCTCGTCGCCAAGTTCGACCTGCCCGTGCAGGGCTGGCGCGGCAGCCGTCGCTGACCGGCGGCTCAGCGAAGACCCGTCGGGCCGGGCATCGGCCCGTTCGGCGTACCCGGGTGGGGCCGCGGGCGGGTTACGGTAGGAGCCTCCCCCGACGACGGCACGCCGCGCCGGTCCCGGCGTAGCCCGCCGGCACCGCTCGGCGGGTGGTCCCGCCCTCGCGGCGGGGCGGGTTCGTCGGGGCCGGCAACGCCGTCCTCCGGGACGGCGCTCGGGGCGTCCGGACTGCGTCGAGGTGGAGTCCGGGCGGTGCGGCGAGGCCGTGCCCGCCCGGACCGCGCGGTCCGACGGTCGTGGCCCTGGCCAGGGGGTGGTCGGGTCCACGACGGTCGGGGTGTCGGAGGGAGTCGCGGCCGGCCGCGGCGGGCGGACGGCGAGCCGCGCCCGGCCGGGTTTCGACCCCGGTCGGGTCGACCGGGTCGACGAGCCGCCGTCGGAGGAAACGGCGGCTCACGAACCGGGCGGCGACGCACTCGTTCCGGCACCCCGGCCATCGACCGCGCCCGCATCCGACGCCGCCGCTCCCGGCAATCCGCCCGACATCCGCTGGTCCGACCGCGGTCGACCCGTGTCCACCTGGCGACATGTCGCCGGTGCGGCGCTGCGTACCTAGTGACCGACCGATGATCTCCGTCGCAGACTCCGGTCGGCCGGCCTCAATCCCCCCCGAGGCCGGCCACCCGAGTAGAGGAGCGCATCGCATGCACCGGTCCCCACGCTGGCTCGCCGCCGGCGCGGTCGGCGCGCTGGTGGTCGGACTCGCCGTACCGGCGTCCGCCGACCCGCCCGCCCGGCCCACCGGCCCGAGCCCGGCCACGCCCGCCCCGGCCGCCGCACCCGTCCGCATCACCCTGATCACGGGCGACCAGGTCGACCTCGCTCCGGCCGCGCCGGGCCGGGTCGCCGCCACGGTCCGTCCCGGTCCCGGCCGCGAGCGGATCACCTTCCACACGCTGGAGGTCGACGGCGGGCTGCGGGTGCTGCCCAGCGACGTCGTGCCGTACGTCTCCGCCGGGGTGCTCGACGCCGACCTGTTCGACGTGCAGGAACTGGTCGCCGACGGGTACGGCGACGCCGCGCAGGGCGCGCTGCCGCTGATCGTCCGCTACCAGCAGCCCGCCGCCGGCCGGGTCCGGCCGCTCGCCGGCGCCACCGCGGCCCGCCCGCTGGAGAGCATCAACGGCGCCGCGCTGCGGGTCGGCAAGAGCGACCTCGGCGGCCTGTGGACCACGCTGCGGGGCACGCCGGAGGCCCGGACCACCGGCGGCGCGCCCCGGCTCGGCGCCGGCATCGCCCGCGTCTGGCTGGACGGGCGGGTCCACGCGGATCTGGAGCACAGCGTGCCGCAGATCGGCGCCCCGGCGGCCTGGGCGGCCGGCCGGGACGGCACGGGCGTCCGGGTGGCGGTGCTCGACACCGGCGTCGACGCGGGCCACCCCGACCTGGCCGGTCGGATCGCCGAGGCGCAGGACTTCACCGGCAGCGGCAGCGCCCGGGACGGCCACGGCCACGGCACCCACGTGGCCTCCACCATCGCCGGCAGCGGCGCCGCGTCCGACGGGCTGCGCAAGGGCGTCGCGCCCGGCGCGCAGCTGCTGATCGGCAAGGTGCTGGACGACGGCGGCAGCGGCTACGACTCGTCCATCATCGCGGGCATGGAGTGGGCCAGCCACTCCGGCGCGAAGGTGGTCAGCATGAGCCTCGGCGGCCCGGCCACCGACGGCACCGACCCGATGAGCCAGGCGGTCAACGACCTCACCGCCGAGACCGGCACGCTCTTCGTGATCGCCGCCGGCAACAGCGGCGCCGCGGGCACCGTCGGGACGCCGGGTGCGGCCGGCGCCGCCCTCACCGTCGGTGCGGTGGACCGCGACGACAACCTGGCCGACTTCTCCAGCCGCGGCCCCCGGGTCGGCGACAACGGCCTGAAGCCGGAGATCACCGCGCCGGGCGTCGGCATCGCCGCGGCCCGGGCCTCCGGCACGACCATGGGTACGCCGGTGGACGAGACGTACACGCGGGCGTCCGGGACGTCGATGGCGACCCCGCACGTGGCCGGCGCGGCGGCGATCCTCGCCCAGGAGCACCCGGACTGGACCGCCGGCAAGCTCAAGGACGCGCTGGTCAGCACGACGAAGGCGAACCCCTCGCTGACCGTCTTCGAGCAGGGCGCCGGCCGGGTCGACGTGGCCCGCGCGCTGAGCCAGCGGGTGTACGGGTCGGCCACCGCCGACTTCGGCCGGGTCGACACCGGCGGTGCGGTGGCGGAGCGCACCGTGACGTACACCAACGGCACGTCCTCCCCGCAGACCCTGCGGCTGGCCCTCGAGCTGCGCAACCTGGACAGCGGCGCCACCGAGCCGGACGGGGTGTCGCTCGACGGCACCGAGGTGACCGTGCCGGCCGGCGGCAGCGTGGCCGTCCCGCTGCACGCCGACCCGGCGAAGCTGGACCGGGGAGTCCACGGGGGCTGGCTGGTGGCCACCGGCGCGGACGGCGTCGCGGTGCGGACGGCCGTCGGGCTCACCCTGAGCGGCCCGATCCACACCGTCACCCTGCGCGCGCTGGACATGGCCGGGCAGCCCGGCCTGGCGTCGGTGTTCACCCTCTTCGGTGAGCACCCCGAGTCGGACCACCTCGGGTGGATCCCCGGCGAGGTGCAGGTGCAGGTCGAGGAGGGCCCGTACCTGCTCGAGGGGCTGATCGAGCACGGCGCCCCGCTGGACGAGCAGATCACCCTGGTCACCGACCCCGAGCTCATGGTGGATCGCGACCTCACCGTGGTGCTCGACCCGCGCAAGGGCACCCCGGTGCGGATCGAGACGCCGAAGCCGACCGAGCAGCGGGCGGTGATCAGCTTCTACGAGCACCGGATCTTCGGCAACGGGCGGCAGGTCGACCACGGCGTCATGAACTTCAGCACGACCCAGCAGGTCAACGTCACCCCGACGCGGCAGGTGAGCCGGGGCGAGTTCGAGTTCGCCTCCCGCTGGCAGCTGGTCGCGCCCATGGTGGACGCCCAGGTCAGCGACGTCTCCGGTCCGCTGGACATCAACCTGCTCGGCCAGTCGCCGGCTCCGGAGGGCCGGCGCAAGCTCCCGCTGGTGTGGGCGGGCGACGGCACCGCCGCCGAGCTGGCCCGGGCCGGGGTCCGGGGTGCGGCCGCGCTGGTGGCCGGCAGCTACGACCGCGCCGAGGAGGACCAGATCGCCGACGCCGCGGCGGCCGGCGCCGCCATGGTGCTCGTCGTCCGCCCGGCGGACCGGAGCGCGTGGACGGTCTGGCGTCCGGACGGGGACCGGTTGCCGATCCCGTCGCTGGTGGTCGCGTACGACGACGGGCAGCCGATGATCGCGGCGGCGAAGCGCGGCCGCGCCACCCTGGACGTGACGCTGACCGTCGACAGCCCCTACCTGTACGACGTGTGGCAGGTGTCGAAGGGGCGGGTCCCGGAGCGGATCGTGCACCGGGTGACGGCGGACAACACCGCCGAGGTGACCACCCGCTACGCCGACACCGGCGGGTCCGACTGGGCCACCGAGCAGCGGTTCGGCTGGCGCCCCTGGCAGGAGTACTCCTGGAACGACGACCAGCGGACGGTGCGTACCGGCACCACCCGGCAGGAGTTCGTCAGCGCCGGGGACAACTGGTGGCAGCAGCGGGTGCTGCACCGGCTCACCTGGTCCTGGGGGCCGCTGCTCGGCGGGCTCACCCAGCAGCCCCGGCGGTACGCCGCCGACGACCGGGTCACCGAGACCTGGCACGCCCCGGTGGTCCGGCCGGCAGTGCCGGCGGGCGCCGGAGCGCCGGTGCCCACGCGCACCGGCGACACCCTGAACCTGCGGATGGCCGAGTTCGTCGACGCCGACGGGCACTACGCCGCGGCCGGCTGGGGCGAGGAACAGGACACCGTCGAGCGCCGGCTGAGCCGGGACGGGCAGCAGATCGCCGACCTCTCCGACGGCTGGGCGCCGGTGGCGACCACGTCGGGCGCGGCCCGGTACCGGCTGGACGTCACCACCCGGCGCGCCTCGGACGAGTGGCGGTGGGCCACGCGTACCGAGACGGCCTGGCAGTTCACCTCGGCCCGGCCGGACGGTGACGCGGCCCGGCCGCTGTCGCTGCTCCAGGTCGACTACCAGGTCCCCGCGGACCTGCGGGGCGAGGTGCCCGGCAGCCGGCCGCACCAGGTGGGGCTGACCCTGCGCCAGCCGGCCGGCGTACCGGCGCCCACCGGTGTCGGGGTGCGGGTGGAGGTGTCGTTCGACGGCGGACGCACCTGGCGGAGCGTGCCGGTGCGCGGCACGGGCGCGCGGTTCACCGCGACGGTGCCGGCCGGCCGCGGCACGGTGTCGCTGCGGGTGCACGCCGGCGACCGGGCCGGCAACAGCGTCGACCAGACCGTGCTCGACGCGTACGGCCTGCGCTGAGCCGACGTCCGCGCGGGACGGACCCCCCCTCGCCCGCGCGGACGTCAACCCCCGTCCGTCCGGGGTGCCCGCCTACTACGGCGGTGGGCGCCCCGGACGGCGCCGCGGCCGTGGCCGCCGCCGGCACCCGCACTCGGGAAGCGGGGCCGGCGGCGGCGCGGCCGGTGGCGGGGTTGCCGGGCAGGTCAGAGCCAGCCGCGGCGGGCGGCCTGGTAGGCCAGACCTGGCCGGGTGTCGACCCCGGCCACGGTCATCAGGTCGGCGAGACGCCGCTGCACCGTGCGGCGGCTCACGCCGAGCTGCGAGGCGATGGACTTGTCCGGCACCCCGGCCACGAAGAGCGACAGCAGCCGGACCTCCTCGGCGTCCGGCCGGTACCCCCCGCCCGCCCGGCCCTCGATCGGCGCGGCGGACGAGCTCACCGGCGTGGCCATGAGCCAGTGGCTCTCGAAGAGGGCGAGCAGCGCGTCCAGCAGCTGGCTGCGGCCGATCACCGCGGCGGTGGGTTCGCCGCTGCCCCGCTCCGGCACCAGCGGGCAGACCGCCGTCCGACCGTCCACGATGGCCAGCCGGACGGGCAGCCGGTCGAGGACCCGGGCCTGCTCGCCGGCCCGTACGCCCTGCTCGACGTCGGCGAGCGCGCCCGGCTCGAGGAGCATCTCGCGCTCGTAGATGGCCCGGTAGCGGACCCCGCGCGCCAACGCGTCGAACTCCTCGACGTTCTCCTGGCCCGCCATGGCCAGGGGATTGGCCCGGCAGAACCACAGCACCTCGGACCGGGCGCCGTTCTGCAGGTCGCGCAGGCGCTCGCGGAGCGCCCGGGCGCCGGTGACCACCTCGACCAGGTGTGCGGCGTCGTGCCGGCGCATCCCGGCCCGGTACTCCTCGGTGAGCTGGGTGACCGCCGCGCGGGCCGACTCCAGGGCCTCCTGGCGGCGCAGCAGCGCCTCGCCCAGCGGGACGTCCGGCGCCAGCGGCCGCAGCGGCGCGTCGGGGTCCGGCCCGACCGGCGGCACGAGTCCCTTGCCGCGCAGGGTGTCGAGCTGGGCCAGGATGTCCGCGCGCGGGCGGCCCAGCCGCTCGGCCAGCTCCCCGACCCGGGCGGTCGTGAGCTGCACCAGGCAGCGGTAGAGCTGCTCCTCGTCCGGGGTCAGGCCGATCACGTCCAGCACGGGGCAGAACTGTACGACCCCACCGGCTGCCCCGCGCCGGCTGGTCAAGTGTCGGAGGACGCGTCTACTGTCGGGTGCTGTGCTGGAAGAGCTGCGCATCACCGGACTGGGCGTCATCGAGGACACCACGCTGCCGCTGACCGGCGGGATGAACGTCATCACCGGCGAGACCGGTGCGGGCAAGACCATGGTGGTGACCGGCCTCGGCCTGCTCTTCGGCGGTCGGGCCGACGCGGGCCGGGTCCGCGCCCAGCCCGGCCGCGCCGTGGTGGAGGGCCGGTTGCGCCTGCTCGGCCGGGTGGCCGAGACGGTGCACGCCCGGATCACCGACGCGGGCGGCGAGCCCGACGAGGACGGCTCGCTGCTGCTGAGCCGCACGGTCACCGTCGAGGGCCGGTCCCGCGCGCACCTGGGCGGCCGCAGCATGCCGGTGTCGATGCTGGGCGAGGTCGGCGAGCAGGTGGTGGCCGTGCACGGCCAGTCTGACCAGCTGCGGCTGCTGCGCCCGGCCGAGCAGCGGGCCGCGCTCGACCGGTTCGCCGGCCCGGAGCACGAGAAGCTGCTCGACGCGCTGCGCGAGGCGTACACCCGGTGGCGGGCGGTGGTCGACGACCTGGCCGACCGGCGGCGCAACGCCCGTGAGCGCAACCAGGAGGCCGACCTGCTCCGGCTCGGCCTGGACGAGATCACCCGGGTCGACCCGCAGCCCGGCGAGGACGACGAGCTGAAGGCGGAGGCGCAGCGGCTGGAGCACGCCGAGGGGCTGCGCACCGCGGCCCAGGTGGCCCAGCAGTGCGTGGCCGGCGGCGTGGAGGCGGCCGACGACACCCCCGACGCCACGGCGCTGCTCGGCACCGCCCGGCGCACGCTGGAGGCGCAGGCCGGCACCGACCCGGCCCTCGGCGAGCTGGCCGCCCGGCTGGAGGAGGCGGCCACCCTGGTCACCGACGTCTCCGCCGAGCTGTCGACCTACCTCGCCGCGCTCGACGCCGACCCGGCCCGTCTCCAGACGGTCTACGAGCGCCGGGCCGCGCTGCGCGGGCTCACCCGCAAGTACGCCGACGACGTCGACGGCGTGATCGCCTGGGCCGAGCGGGCCCGCACCCGGCTGTCCGACCTGGACACCTCCGACGAGCTGCTGGACGAGCTGGACAAGGAGGCGGCCCGGCTCGCCGGCGAGGTGGCCGACCTGGCCGGCCGGGTCTCCACCTCCCGCCAGGAGGCCGCGGTCCGCTTCGCCGAGCAGGTCACCGTCGAGCTGGCCGGGCTGGCCATGCCGCACGCCCGGATCGAGGTGGCCGTGCTGCCCCGTCCCGTCGGCCGGTCGGAGCCGAGCCTGCCGGTCAACGGGGTCGAGGCCGGCGTCGGGCCGGACGGCGCCGACGAGGTGGAGCTGCGGCTGCTGGCCCACCCGGGCGCGCCGGCGCTGCCGTTGCAGCGGGGCGCCTCCGGCGGCGAGCTGTCCCGGGTCATGCTCGCCATCGAGGTGGTGTTCGCCGGCTCCGGCGGCCCGCCCACCCTGGTCTTCGACGAGGTGGACGCCGGCGTCGGCGGGCAGGCCGCCGTGGAGATCGGCCGGCGGCTGGCCCGGCTGGCCCGCAGCCACCAGGTCCTCGTGGTCACCCACCTGCCCCAGGTCGCTGCGTTCGCCGACCGGCACCTCGTGGTGGCGAAGGACACCGGGGGAGCGGTCACCACCAGCGGCGTGCGGGTGGTGGAGGACACTGAGCGGGCCCGGGAGCTGGCTCGGATGCTCGCCGGTTTGCCGGACTCCGATCTGGGTATCGCCCATGCCGAGGAACTCCTGGCCGTGGCGGCCAAGGAAAGGCGTCCGTGATCCCGAGATTGTGAGCGCAAGCACACCGGCGTGCGCTCCGGTGTGCTTCCCTGGGTAGGCGGCCCTGCTCAGGCATGTCGCGACAGCAAAACCTGCCTCACATGCCAGGATGGTCACGATGCGTCTACCCACGTTGCGCCGGACCCGGACCGCGGAACCGGGCTCGATCCTCGGCACCGCGCGCCTCGACCGCCGGACGAAACGCCTGGTCGGCCGGCTGCGCCCGGGGGACATCGCGGTGATCGACCACGTCGACCTGGACCGGGTGGCGGCCGACTCGCTCGTCGCCGTCGGTGTCGCCGCCGTGCTCAACGTGAAGCCGTCGGTCTCCGGGCGCTACCCGAACCTCGGCCCCGAGGTGCTCATCTCGGCCGGCATCCCGCTCCTGGACGACCTCGGCGAGAGCGTCTTCGAGCAGATCCGCGAGGGCGACCAGGTACGCATCGAGGGCAACACGGTCTTCGTCGGCGAGGAGCCGGTCGCCCACGGCGCCCTCCAGGACGCCGAGACGGTCGCCAAGTCGATGGCCGACGCCCGGGAGGGGCTGTCGGTGCAGTTGGAGGCGTTCGCCGCCAACACCATGGACTACCTCAAGCAGGAGCGCGACCTGCTGCTCGACGGCGTCGGCGTGCCGGAGATCCAGACCCAGCTCCAGGGCCGGCACTGCCTCATCGTGGTCCGCGGCTACGACTACAAGGCCGACCTGGACGTGCTGCGCCCCTACATCCGCGAGTTCAAGCCGGTGCTGATCGGCGTGGACGGCGGCGCCGACGCACTGGTCGAGGCCGGCTACACCCCGGACATGATCATCGGCGACATGGACTCGGTCACCGACGACGTGCTGCGCTGCGGCGCCGAGGTGATCGTGCACGCCTACCCGGACGGCCGGGCGCCGGGCCTGCCCCGGGTCAACGGCCTCGGCGTGCCGGCGATCACCTTCCCGGCCGCGGCGACCAGCGAGGACCTGGCCATGCTGCTCGCCGACGAGAAGGGCGCCTCGCTGCTGGTGGCCGTCGGCACGCACGCCACGCTGGTGGAGTTCCTCGACAAGGGCCGGGGCGGCATGGCCTCGACCTTCCTGACCCGGCTGAAGGTCGGCGGCAAGCTGGTCGACGCCAAGGGCGTCAGCCGGCTCTACCGGCAGAGCATCTCCGGGTCCTCGCTGCTGCTGCTCATCCTCTCGGCGGTGGCCGCGATGGCCTCCGCGGTGGCGGTCTCCACGGTCGGCAAGGCGTATTTGGGCGTGGTGTCGGAGTGGTGGGACAATTTCGTGTTCCAGCTCGGCCAGCTCTTCTAGCTCCCCGACGATCAAGAGGCTGCAAGCGTGATCAACTTCCGCTACCACGTGGTGTCCCTGACCGCGGTCTTCCTGGCGTTGGCGATCGGCCTGGTGGTCGGCACCGCCGCCCTCAACGGGCCGGTGGCCGACTCGCTCAAGGAGCGGGTCAACGGCCTCAGCAAGGACAACTCGCTGATGCGCCAGTCGGTCAACAACCTCCAGAAGGAACTGGACATGGAGGAGGACTTCGCCGCCGAGATGGCGCAGGTCGTCCTCCCCGGCAAGCTGAGCGGCCGGCGGGTGCTGGTGCTCAGCCTGCCCAGCGGCCGGGACCACACCGAGGGCGTCGTGAAGATGCTCCAGCTCGCCGGGGCCAACGTCACGGGCCGGATCGACGTGCAGGACAAGTTCGTCAACCCGGACAGCAACAACAACCTGCTGGAGCTGGCCGTCACCGCGGCCCGCCCGAACAGCGTGCCCACCTCCGGCCTGCCCGGCAACGGGCACGGCGTGGAGACCTCCAGCGCGCTGCTGGCCAGCGTGCTGCTGGACCGGCCGCAGGGTCAGCCGGCCGTCACCGACGCGGACCGCCGGGCGGTGGTCCAGCAGTACGTCACCTCCGGCTACCTCACCTCGGAGAACAAGATCTCCGGCGCCGCCGAGGCGGTCGTGCTGGTCAGCGGCCAGCCGTACGTCGACAAGTTCTCGGCGGAGAAGGACGAGTCGGTGGTGAAGATCGCCGAGCAGTTCGATCGCAGCGGCGCCATCGTGGTCGCGGGCATGGGCTCGGCCGGCGGCAACGTGGTCTCCGTGGTGCGCGGCGACCCGGTGCTCGCCCAGACCATCTCGACGGTCGACAACGCCAACACCGTGCAGGGGCAGCTGGTCACCAGCCTGGCGCTGGTGCAGCAGCTGGCCGAGAAGAAGGCCGGCCAGTACGGCGTCGGCGACAACGCCGCCGCGCTGCTGCCTAAACTGCCCCAGTGACCGCTGGGCCGGCGTCTGTCCGGTCCGTACCGCGTCGCGCTGGACATCCGGATCGGAGGAGTCGCGTGAGACTGGGTCGGCTGCTGGCCGTCGGCGCGGGGGCGCTGGCCGCCCGCTACGTGCTGCGGGAGGTGCGCAGCTCGCCGGGCGCGCCGGCGTTGGAACGCACCAACTTCCGGGGCCGCACCGTCACCCTGGCCGCCGGCCCGGCCCTCGCGGTCGGCGCGGCCACCGCGGGCGCGCTCGGCGCGGGCAGCGCCCCGGCCGGCGCCGCCGCCCTGCTCGCCGGGGTGGGCGCGGGCTCCGTGGGCCTCTACGACGACATCGTGGGCGCGCGCCCCGACCAGAAGGCCGCCAAGGGCTTCGCCGGTCACCTGGCCGCGCTGCGCGAGGGCCGGGTCACCGCCGGGCTGGTCAAGATCGCCGGTGTGGGCGCGGCCGGGCTCGGCGCCGCGGCGCTGCTCGCCGCCGACAAGCGGGTCGCCGCGCACCCCCGCCGGCAGCGCGCCGGCGCCTTCGGGCGCGGGCTGGACGTGCTGCTCGGCGCCGGCGTGGTGGCCGGCACGGCCAACCTCGTCAACCTGCTCGACCTGCGCCCCGGCCGGGCGCTGAAGTCCGGCATGCTGCTCGGCGCCCCGCTGGCCACCGGCCCGTACGGGGGCATCGCGGCGGGCGCGGTCGGTGCGGCCGCCGGGCTGGTCCGGGAGGACCTCGACGAGCGGGTGATGCTCGGCGACAGCGGCGCCAACGCGCTCGGCGCCCTGCTCGGGGTGAGCCTGGCCGCGCGGACCGGGCCGCTGGGCCGGGCCGGCGTGCTGGCCGTGCTCGCCGCGCTCACCGCCGCCAGCGAGAAGGTGAGCTTCACCCAGGTGATCCAGCGGACCCCGGGGCTGCGGCACCTCGACGAGCTGGGCCGGCTCGCCGACTGACGTGACGAAACCGGCACCCGTCGCCGTCGCCGGCCGCGTGGCCGGGGCGGCCGCCCTCATCGCCGTCCTCACCGTGGTCAGCCGGCTCGCCGGCTTCGGCCGCACCGCCGTCTTCACCTGGACGCTCGCCCCCACCGACCTCGGGGGCGCGTACCTGGTGGCGAACTACGTCCCCAACTTCATCTTCGAGATCGTCGCCGGCGGGGCGCTGGCCAGCCTCGTCGTGCCGCTGCTGGCCGGCGCCGTCGAGGCGGGGGAGCGGCGGGCGGTGGCCGACACCACCGGGGCGCTGCTCACCTGGACGCTCGGCCTGCTCGTGCCCCTGGCCGTGCTGGTGGCGCTGCTCGCCGACCCGCTGATGGGGCTGCTCGGCCACGGCCTGGACGCCGCCCAGCAGGAGGCCGGGGCGCGGATGCTGCGGGTCTTCGCCCCCCAGTTGCCGCTCTACGGCGTCGGCATCGTGCTCACCGGCGTGCTCCAGGCGCACCGACGGTTCGCCTGGCCGGTGATCGCCCCCCTGCTGTCCAGCGTCACCGTGATCCTGGTCTACCTCGGCTTCACGGCCGCCGAGGGGCGGCTGGCCCGCGTCGCCGAGGTCGGCCGGGGCGGCGAGCTGCTGCTCTCCGGCGGCACGACGCTCGGCGTGGTGGTGCTGTCGCTGTCCCTGCTCGTCCCGCTGCGCCGGCTCGGGCTGCGGCCCCGTCCCGGCTTCCGGTTCCCCGCCGACGCCCGGGCCCGGGTCGGCGGGTTGGCGGTGGCCGGGGTGGTCACCGTCGCCGCCCAGCAGATCGCCCTGGTCGTCGCGCTCAACCAGGTCACCTACGGCCGGACCGCCGACGTCGGCGTCTACAACCTGGCCCAGACGATCTACTTCCTGCCGTGGGCCGTGCTGGCCGTTCCGGTCGCGGTGGCCGCGTACCCGACCCTGGTGGCGTCCCGGGCGGCCGGCGACGAGCGGGCCTACCGGGAGACGCTCGCGCCGGCGGTCCGCGGGGTGGTGCTGTTCAGCCTGCTCGGGGCCGCCGCGCTGGCCGGCACGGCCGTCCCGGTCGGGCACTTCTTCTTCGATCCCGCGGACGCCGGCACGGCCGCGGCGGGCATCGCGGGCTTCGCCCCCGGCCTGCTCGGCTACGGCCTGTTCGCGGTGCTCACCCGGGCCCTCTACGCACGCGGGGAGACCCGGTCGGCCACCGTCGCCACCGCGCTCGGCTGGCTCAGCGTGCCGGCGCTGGCCCTGCTGCTCGGGCGCCTCCTGCCCCTCGCCGACCGGGTGCTCGCGGTGACCCTGGCCACCTCCGCCGGCATGCTGCTCCTCGGTGGGCTGCTGATCGCCGCCGTGCGGCGCTCCGCCGGGCCCGCCGCCCTGGCCGGCGTCGGGCGGGCCGGCACCGCCGGCCTGCTCGCCGCCGCGGTCGCCGCGCTCGGCGGCGCGGCCACCGCCCGGGGACTCGCCGGGCTCACCGACGGCACCCCGACGACGGCGGAGGCCCTCGCGCAGGGCATGCTGTCCGGGGTCGTGGTCGGCGCCCTGTTCCTCGCCGTCGCCTGGCTGACCGACGCCCGCGACCTCCGGCCGCTGCTCGCGGCCGTGACCCGCCGGCTCGGCCGGCGCCGCCCGCCCGGCGGGAGCGACGGCCCGCGGACGGACCAGCACCCCGGCGAGCGGGGCGACGGAAAGGAGACCGTTTCCTCATGACGGACGCCTCGTCGGCGCCCCGGTGGCCCGGCTCGGTCGCCCTGGTGCTCGCCTCCAGCACCGGCGGGGTGGGGCAGCACATCCGCTCGATCGCCCGGGGCCTCACCGAGGCCGGCGCGTCCGTGCTGGTCTGCGGCCCGGCCGCCACCCAGGACCAGTTCGACTTCACCGGGGCCGGCGCCCGGTTCACGCCGGTGGAGATCCCGGCCAGCCCCACCCCGGCCGACGCGCGGGCCGTCACCGCGCTGCGCCGGGCCCTCGCCGACACGCCGGTCGACGTGGTGCACGCGCACGGGCTGCGGGCCGGCCTGGTCGCCGTCCTCGCCCGCCCGGCCGCCCCGCTCGTGGTCACCTGGCACAACGCCGTGCTCGCCGGCGGGCTGCGCGGCGGGCTGTCCCGGCTCGCCGAACGGATCGTCGCCCGCAACGTCCGGGTCGCCCTGGGCGCCTCCGCCGACCTGGTCGACCGGGCCGCCGCGCTCGGCGCCGCCGACGCCCGCCTCGCCCCGGTCGCCGCGCCGGCGCTGCCCGCGCCGCGCCGCCGCCGGGCCGCCGTCCGCGCCGAGTTCGGCGTCGGCGCCGACCGCCCGCTGATCCTCTCGGTGGGCCGGCTGCACCCGCAGAAGCGGTACGACATCCTGGTCGACGCCGCCGCCCGGTGGCGGGCCCGGCAGCCCGCGCCGCTCGTGGTGATCGCCGGCAGCGGGCCCGCGTACCTCCAGCTCGCCGCGCGGATCTCCGCCGCCCGGGCGCCGGTGACCCTGCTCGGGCACCGCACCGACGTCGCCGACCTGCTGGCCGGCGCCGACCTCGCCGTGGTGACAAGCGACTGGGAGGCCCGCCAGCTCTTCGCGCAGGAGGCGCTGGGTGCCGGCGTACCGCTGGTGGCGACCGCCGTCGGCGGCCTGCCGGAGCTGGTCGGCGACGCCGCCGTGCTGGTCCCCGCCGGTGACGTGGACGCCGTCGACGCGGCGGTGCGCGACCTGCTGGACGACGAGACCCGCCGGGCCGAGCTGGGCAGGCGGGGCGCCGCCCGGGCCGCGACCTGGCCGACCGAGGCGGACACCACGCGCGCCCTGGTCGACCTCTACGCCGAGCTGACGCCCGAGCACTCGACGGGGACCCGGTGATGCTGCGCAGACTGACCCCGGTGCTGCTGACCCTTGCCGTGGTGGTGCTCGGCATCACGGCGCTGGCCGCCCGCCCGGACAACGGCGCCGCCGAGCGCAGCGCCGACTTCGTGGTGCTGGCCGGGGCGGCCGGTCTGCGCTGGGAGGACGTCGACCCGCAGACCACCCCCACGCTGTGGCGGATGGCGGAGCAGGGCTCCATCGGCTCCCTCTCGGTACGCTCCGCGCACCGGCCCACCTGCCCCGTCGACGGGTGGCTGACGCTGGGCGCCGGCAACTTCGCCGCCTGGAACGGCAGCCGGTCGGGCGAGGGCTGCCCGGCCACCGGGGTGACCGTCGAGCAGCCCGACGGGATCGGCGCGAACCTGCCGGACCAGGAGGGCGTGGTCGCGTACAACCAGGACCGGCTCTCCTGGGGGGCCACCCCGGGGGCGCTCGCCGAGTCGGTGCGGTGTTCGGTGGCGGTCGGGCCGGGCGCCGCGGTGGCCGCCGCCCGCCCGTTCGGCCGGGTCGACAGGTACGCGCCGGTGCTTCCCGCCGACCCGGCGAAGGTGCTCGGCTCGTGCGTGCTGAGCATCGTCGACCTGGGCACCGTCGACGGTGAGGACCCGGCCAGCCGGGCCGCCCAGGCCCGTCAGGTGGACGCCCAGCTCGCCAGGGTGCTCGCCGCCCGGCCGCCGCGCTCGCTGGTCCTGGTCGCCGGGGTGTCGGACACCGACACGCCGTCGCGGCTGCACGTCGCGGTGGCCGACGGCCCGGGCTGGGAGCGGGGCTGGCTCACCTCGCCGAGCACCGCCCGCGAGGGCTACCTGCAACTTGTCGACCTGGCCCCCACCGCGCTGGCGGCCCTCGGCCGGCCGATGCCCGAGCGGCTCTTCCTCGGCCGGCCCGCCCTGTCGGTCGACGGGCGCCCCGACGACCTGCGGGCCGCGATCGACGCACCGGCCGACGCGGACCGCGAGGCCGCCGCCCAGCGCCGGGTCGCCGGCTGGTTCTTCACCCTGCTGGCCGCCGCGCAGGTGGCCCTCGCCGTGGCGGTGCTGCCGCTGCTGCGCCGGGCCCGCCGGCACGCCGGCCCGCACGGGCCCGAGCCGGTGTCCCGGCGGGTGGTGGCCGTCGTGGAACTGCTGCTGATCGGCGCCGCGCTCGCCGTGCCGGCCGCCCTGCTCGCCGACGCCGTGCCCTGGTGGCGGGGGCACCACGCCGGCTGGTGGTTCGCCTCGGTGACCGCCCTGCTGATCGTGGGTGGCACCGCCGCGGTCCGGTTCAGCCCCGGCCACGAGCGCACCCTCGGTCCCCTCGGCGCGGTGGCCGGGCTGGCCACCCTGGTGGTCGGGGTGGACGTGCTCACCGGCTCCCGGTTGCAGCTCAACGGTGTGGTCGGCTACTCCGCCCTGGAGGGCGGGAGGTACGCCGGCCTCGGCACCGTCGGGCTGGGCGTGTTCATCGCCGGGTCGCTGCTCTGCGGCGGCTGGCTGGCCCAGCGGGTCCGCCGGGCGTGGCGCCCGGCGGTGATGGTCGCGGTCGGCGGGGCGGCGGTCGTGATCGTGGGCAGCCCCTACCTGGGCGCCGACTCGATCGGTGCCATCGCGCTCACCGCCGGGGTGAGCGTCGCCGCGGCCATCTGCTCCGGCGGCTGGCTGACCGTGAGCCGGCTGGCCTGGGCGACCATGGCCGGGCTGGCGGTCACCATCGGCTTCGCCGTGGTCGACGCGGGCCGGCCGGAGGCCGAGCGGGGCAGCCTGGGCCGGTTCCTGGCCGCCCTCGGCGACGGCACCGGCGGGCTCACCGTGCACCGGTCCAGCGCCGCCAACTTCCAGACCCTGGTGAACAGCCCGCTCACCGTGCTGGCCCTGGCCGGCGCCGCGCTGGTCTGGTTCGCCCTGCTCCAGCCGTGGGGCGGGCTCATGCGGCTGTTCGGCATCTACCCGGCGATCCGGGCGGCGATGGCCGGCACCGGCGTGGCCGCCGGTCTCGGCGGCGTGCTGGGCGGCTCGGCCCTGGACGTGGCCGGGGCGGCGGGGGCCCTCGTGGTGCCCATGGCGGCCCTCGCGGCCCTGCGGGTGCTCGACCACTCCACCGACCGCACCCAGCCCGGCAGCGGCCGTCCGGGCGACGAGGGCGGGGCGGCACCGCCCGACGGCCCCACGGGGGAGGGGCCCAGCGGTGGACGCGCGGCCGGGGCCACCGGCCGCTCCATCCGGCCCGACCCGGAGGCCGCCGACGCCCCGGAGGGCGCGCCGGCGGAGTCCGGCCGGGGCACGCCGGCGCCGGACGCGGCCGCCGGCCGGGCGCCCCGGGTGCCGGCCCAGCCGGGTCCGGCATCGACCGAGGTGCCCGCCGGCTGAGCCGGACACGGCTTCACGTGCGCCGACGGTGGGTGCGGCACCGCTGCGGGGCCGGGGAGGTGTTACCGTGGAATCCCGTGGATCGCGTGATCACTTGGCTGATCGGCACGGCGGTTCGCACGACCGCTACGGACGACACGGGAGCAGGCCTTGGCCCCTTCAGCACGGACGACCAGGCACATTTTCGTCACCGGGGGCGTCGCCTCCTCGCTGGGTAAGGGCCTCACCGCCTCCAGCCTCGGCAATCTGCTCAGCGCGCGCGGGCTGCGCGTGGTGATGCAGAAGCTCGACCCGTACCTCAACGTCGACCCCGGGACGATGAACCCGTTCCAGCACGGCGAGGTCTTCGTCACCGAGGACGGCGCCGAGACCGACCTCGACGTCGGCCACTACGAGCGGTTCCTCGACCGGGACCTGTCCGGCAAGGCGAACGTCACCACCGGGCAGATCTACTCCGCGGTGATCGCCAAGGAGCGGCGCGGCGAGTACCTGGGCGACACCGTCCAGGTCATCCCGCACATCACCAACGAGATCAAGGCGCGGATCCTCGGCATGGCCGATCCGGACGCCGACGGCCAGACCCCCGACGTGGTGATCACCGAGGTCGGCGGCACGGTCGGCGACATCGAGTCGCTGCCGTTCCTGGAGGCGATCCGCCAGGTCCGGCACGACCTGGGCCGGGACAACTGCTTCTACCTGCACGTCTCGCTGGTGCCCTACCTGGCGCCGTCCGGCGAGCTGAAGACCAAGCCGACCCAGCACTCGGTGGCCCAGCTGCGCAGCATCGGCATCCAGCCGGACGCCCTCGTGCTGCGCTGCGACCGGGAGATCCCGGACAAGGTCAAGGAGAAGCTCTCGCTCTACTGCGACGTGGACCGGGAGGCGGTCACCGCCGCCCCGGACGCGCCGAGCATCTACGACATCCCGAAGGTGCTGCACCGCGAGGGCCTCGACGCGTACGTGGTGCGCCGGCTCGGCCTCTCCTTCCGCGACGTGGACTGGACCCGCTGGGACGACCTGCTCGACCGCGTGCACCAGCCGCGCCACACGGTGACCGTGGCGCTTGTCGGCAAGTACGTCGACCTGCCCGACGCCTACCTGTCGGTCAGCGAGGCGATCCGGGCCGCCGGCTTCGGCCACCGGGCCCGGGTGCAGCTGCGCTGGGTGCCCAGCGACGACTGCGTGACCCCGGCCGGCGCGGCGGCGGCCCTGGCCGGCGTCGACGGCATCGTGATCCCCGGCGGCTTCGGCGTCCGCGGCATCGAGGGCAAGATCGGCACCGCCCGGTACGCCCGGGAGAACGGCGTCCCGCTGCTCGGCCTCTGCCTCGGGCTGCAGTGCATGACCATCGAGGTGGCCCGCCACCTGGCCGGCCTGGACGGGGCGAACTCCCTGGAGTTCGACGAGGAGGCCACCCACCCGGTCATCGCCACCATGGCCGACCAGGAGGACATCGTCGCCGGCAAGGGCGACCTGGGCGGCACCATGCGGCTCGGCGCGTACCCGGCGAAGCTGGCCGAGGGTTCGCTGGTCGCCGAGGCGTACGGCAGCACCGAGGTCAGCGAGCGGCACCGGCACCGGTACGAGGTGAACAACGCCTACCGCGACCAGCTCACCAAGGCCGGCCTGTCGATCTCCGGCACCTCGCCGGACGGGCGGCTGGTCGAGTTCGTCGAGCTGGACCGGGACCTGCACCCGTTCTTCGTGGCCACCCAGGCGCACCCGGAGCTGAAGAGCCGGCCCACCCGGCCGCACCCGCTGTTCGCCGCGTTCGTGAAGGCCGCCGTGGCGTACTCCGAGGCCGACCAGCTCCCCGTCGACCTGGACGCCCCGGCGGAGGCCGCCGCGGCGAAGAAGGCGGCCCGCAACGGCGGCGCCGCGGCGGCGAAGGCGGCGTCCGCGTCGTGAGCGCTGTCGAGCACCGGTACGAGGTGACCGGGCACCGGGAGATCTGGTCGGGCCGGATCTTCTCGGTGGTCAGCGACGACGTGACAATGCCCGGCGGGGGCACGGCCACCCGCGACTACGTGACGCACGTGGGCGCGGTGGCCGTGGTCGCGCTCGACGACGCCGGCCAGGTGGTGCTCATCCGGCAGTACCGGCACCCGGTGGGCCGGCACCTGTGGGAGCTGCCGGCCGGGCTGATGGACGTCCGGGGCGAGGACCTGGCCGCCGCGGCGGTCCGGGAGCTGGCCGAGGAGGCCGACCTCACCGCCGGCCGCGTGGACGTCCTGGTCGACCTGCACAGCTCGCCCGGGTTCAGCAACGAGGTGGTCCGGGTCTTCCTGGCGCGCGACCTCGCCGACGTGCCGGCCGAGCAGCGCCACGACCGGCGCGACGAGGAGGCCGACCTCCAGGTGGTCCGGGTCGACCTCGACGAGGCGGTCGGGATGGTCCTCGCCGGTGAGATCACCAACGCCTCCTGCGTGGCCGGGCTGCTGGCCGCCGCCCGCGCCCGGGAGACCGGTTTCGCCGAGCTGCGCCGCGCGGAGGCGCCGCTGCCCCGCTGACCGGACCGGACGACGAAGGGGCCGCGCGGTGCGTACACCGCGCGGCCCCTTTCCGCTGTCTCGACGCTCAGTCGCGCAGCGGGCGGCCCTGCCCGTCGACGCCACCGTTGACCAGGATCAGGATGCCGTCGATGGTGCCCCACAGGGCGCCGGCGCCGCAGGTCACGACGCTCACCACGAGCTGGAGCACGCCAGTCTTGGTGTCGCCCATGTAGAAGCGCCCGGCGCCGAAGAAGCCGAGCAGGATGCCCAGGATGCCCGCGACGACCTTGCTCTTGTCGGAGACGCCCTGCGGGTACTGCTGGTAAGGAGGAGTGGTCATGAGCGGACACCTTAGTGATCGACTGGCGTCCTGTCCGCACCGACGCCCATACGGTGGAAGGATATTTACCGAACATTGTCCTGACGGCTGAGGCGGTCTCCACCGCCCAGCCCGGTCGATGCCTGACACACCGTCAGCACGACCGGGCACCGGATGTCACTGTGTTGGCCTCCGTGGGGTTCCCACGCGCCTAGACTGCCGCCGGCGGGACCGGTGGACCGCGTCGGCAAAGGGGCCGTCGCGGCGCCGCGCAGTCGGGGGTGAGCTGCCCCGGAGGAAGGTGTCTGCATCGTGAAGGTCGGAATCCCACGCGAGGTCAAGAACCACGAGTACCGCGTGGCGATCACGCCCGCGGGCGTCAACGAGTTCACCCGCCACGGCCACGAGGTCTTCGTCGAGTCCGGCGCTGGCGTCGGCTCCAGCATCACCGACGACGAGTTCGCCGCCGCCGGCGCGAAGATCCTGGCCACCGCCGACGAGGTCTGGGACACCGCCGAGCTGGTGCTCAAGGTCAAGGAGCCGATCGCCGAGGAGTACCACCGGATGCGCGAGGGGCAGGTGCTCTTCACCTACCTGCACCTGGCCGCCTCGAAGGAGTGCACCGACGCGCTGCTGGACCGTAAGGTCACCGGCATCGCGTACGAGACCGTCGAGCTGCCCGACCGCTCGCTGCCGCTGCTCGCCCCGATGTCCGAGGTGGCCGGCCGGCTCGCCCCGCAGGTGGGCGCCTTCTACATGATGCGCACCGGCGGGGGCCGGGGCGTGCTGCCCGGCGGCGTCTCCGGCGTGTACGCGGCCAAGACCGTGGTCATCGGCGCCGGCGTGTCCGGCCTGAACGCCGCCGCCATCGCGCTGGGCCTGCAGTCCGAGGTGCTGCTGCTGGACAAGAACGTCGCCCGGCTGCGCCAGGCCGACGCCATCTACCGGGGCCACCTGCAGACCGTCGCGTCCAACGCGTACGAGATCGAGCGGGCCGTGCTCGACGCCGACCTGGTCATCGGCGCGGTGCTGGTGCCCGGCGCGAAGGCCCCGAAGCTCATCTCCAACGAGCTGGTCTCCCGCATGAAGCCGGGCAGCGTGCTCGTCGACATCGCCATCGACCAGGGCGGCTGCTTCGAGGACTCGCGCCCGACCACGCACGCCGACCCGGTCTACAAGGTGCACGACTCGATCTTCTACTGCGTGGCGAACATGCCCGGCGCGGTGCCGAACACCAGCACCTACGCGCTGACGAACGTCACCCTGCCGTACGCCCTCGAACTGGCCAACCAGGGCTGGCAGCAGGCGCTGCGCAACGACCCGGCGCTCGCCCTCGGCCTGAACACCCACGCCGGCCAGGTCGTCTACGGCCCGGTCGCCGAGGCGCACGGCATGGACGTGCTGCCGCTGGCCGAGGTGCTGGGCTGACCGACTCCACGGTCGAACGGGCCGGTGCGGGCGTCGAGCCCGCGCCGGCCCTGCGCCGTGCCGTCCGGGGCTACCTGGACCACCTCACCGTCGAGCGGGGACTGTCCACGAACACCCTCGCCTCGTACCGTCGCGACCTGGACCGCTACCTGTCCACACTGGCCGCCGCCGGCGTGACCGACCTGGCCGCCGTCGGCCCCGCCGAGATCGAGGCGCACCTGGCCCGGCTGCGCGCCGGCGACGCCGACCACCCGCCGCTCGCCGTGTCCTCCGCCGCCCGCGCGGCCAGCGCCGTGCGCGGCCTGCACCGCTTCGCGCTGCGCGAGGGCACGGCCGGCGCCGACCCCAGCCGCGACGTCCGCCCGCCCACCCCGCCGCGCCGGCTGCCCCGGGCGCTGCCGGTCGACGCCGTGGTCCGGCTGCTGGAGACCGCCGGCCCGGTCGCCGCCACCGGCGAGGACGCGCCCCGGGCGCTGCGCGACCGGGCGCTGCTGGAATTCCTGTACGGCACCGGCGCGCGCATCTCCGAGGCGGTCGGCGCGGTCGTGGACGACCTCGACCTCGACGCCGGAACCGTGCTGCTGCACGGCAAGGGCGGGAAGACCCGGCTCGTGCCGGTCGGCGGGTACGCGGCCGAGGCGCTGCGCGCCTGGCTGGTCCGCGGGCGGCCGGCGCTGCTCGCCGCCGGCCGCGGCACCCCGACGGTCTTCGTCAACGCCCGCGGCGGCCCGCTCACCCGGCAGGGCGCCTGGACCGTGCTGCGCGCCGCGGCCGGGCGGGCCGGCCTGCCCGTCGACGGGCCCGACGCGGTCTCCCCGCACACCCTGCGCCACTCGTACGCCACCCACCTGCTCGACGGCGGCGCCGACGTGCGGGTCGTGCAGGAACTGCTCGGTCACGCCTCGGTGACCACCACCCAGGTGTACACGTTGGTCACCGTGGAGCGGCTGCGGGAGGTCTACGCGACCGCCCACCCCCGGGCCCGCGGCTGACCACCGGCTCCGACACGCCGACCCGCTACCGAACGCGCTGCTGGCACGTGGCGTACAGTCGGCATCGGCGCGGGCCTCCAGGGGTGACGGACCGGGGGTGCGCAGCGGCGCCGCGAGGGACGTCGGACGGCTCCGACGCCGGGTGGTCGTCGGGAGGGGGCAACGAGGACATGGCAGGAAACGGTGACCGTGCCGAGACCTGGACGTCGGAGCTCCGTGAGCAGCAGGCGACGCTCGGCGCCGATCTCGGCCCCGCCGACCCGGCCGCGTACACCATGCGTAAGCCGATCCCGGAGCCGATGCCGACCGACCGGCACGGCCCGGCGCGGATCATCGCGATGGCCAACCAGAAGGGTGGCGTCGGCAAGACCACGACCACCATCAACCTGGGCGCGGCGCTCGCCGAGTACGGCCGCAAGGTGCTGCTCGTCGACTTCGACCCGCAGGGTGCCCTCTCGGTGGGCCTCGGCGTCAACCCGCACAACCTGGACCTGTCGGTCTACAACCTGCTCATGCAGGACGACGTCACCGCCGAGGACGTCCTGATCAAGACCGACGTGGCCGGGCTGCACCTGCTGCCCGCCAACATCGATCTCTCCGCCGCCGAGATCCAGCTGGTCAACGAGGTCGCCCGGGAGATGGCCCTGGCGCGGGTGCTCCGCACGATCCGCAAGGAGTACGACTTCATCCTGATCGACTGCCAGCCCTCGCTGGGCCTGCTGGCGATCAACGCGCTGACCGTGGCGCACGGCGTGCTCATCCCGCTGGAGTGCGAGTTCTTCAGCCTGCGCGGTGTCGCGCTGCTGCTGGACACCATCGACAAGGTGCGCGAGCGGCTCAACTTCGACCTGGAGCTCGAAGGCATCCTCGCCACCATGTACGACAGCCGCACCACCCACTGCCGCCAGGTGCTCCAGCGGGTGGTGGAGGCGTTCGGCGACAAGGTCTACCAGACGGTGATCACCAAGACCGTCAAGTTCCCCGAGTCGACGGTGGCCGGCGCCCCGATCACCACCCTCGACCCGGCCTCCTCGGGCGCGCGCAACTACCGCCAGCTCGCCCGCGAGGTGATCGCCGCCCAGGCGGAGCGGTAGGCCGCACGCCGGGTGCCCGGGTCGTGGACTACGGTTTGCCGGTGACCGCACCGCCCCTCGATCCGCCGCACGGCGCCGCCGATCCGGTGGCCGCCGCAGAGCTGGCCGCCGAGGTCGACGGCGTGGTGCCCGCCGCCCCGGCCACCGTCGAGGAGACCAGCGGCTTCACCGTCCGGCTGGACAACTTCACCGGCCCGTTCGACCTGCTGCTCCAGCTCATCAGCAAGCACAAGCTGGACGTCACCGAGGTGGCCCTGCACAAGGTCACCGACGAGTTCATCGCGTACCTGCGGGCCATGGGCGACCAGTGGGACCTGGACGAGACCAGCGAGTTCCTGCTGGTCGCCGCCACGCTGCTGGACCTCAAGGCGGCCCGGCTGCTGCCCGCCGCCGAGGTGGAGGACGAGGAGGACCTGGCCCTGCTGGAGGCCCGGGACCTGCTCTTCGCCCGGCTGTTGCAGTACAAGGCGTACAAGGAGGCGGCGGCCCACATCGCCGAACTGGAGTCGGTCGGCGGGCGGCGCTATCCGCGCGCGGTCACCCTGGAACCCCGGTACGCCGAGGCGCTGCCCGACCTGGTGCTGGGCATCGGCCCGGAGCGGCTGCTCAAGCTGGCGCTCAAGGCGATGACCCCGAAGCCGGTGCCCGAGGTGTCCATCGCGCACGTGCACATGGTCCGCGTGAGCGTCCGGGAGCACGCCGAGATCATCTCCGAGCGGCTGCGCCGCGCCGGCACGGCCAGCTTCTCGCTGCTCTGCGCCGACTGCGAGATCACCCTGGAGGTGGTGGCCCGCTTCCTGGCGCTGCTGGAGCTCTACCGGCAGGGCCTCGTGGCCTTCGTCCAGGAGCAGGCGCTGGAGGAGCTGACCGTGCGCTGGACCGGCTCCGCCGACGGCGGCACCGAGCTGACCATCGACGAGTACGCCGGCAACCCCGAGCCGGCCACCCCGCCCGCCCCCGCGGCGGACGACCCGGCAACCCCGCAGGAGTGACCCGATGAGCGACGAGGAACGCCGCGACTCGCTGGCCGACCAGGCCGCCGCCTGGATCCCCCCGTGGGAGCGCCCCACCCCACCGAAGCCCCGCACCGAGACGGAGCCCGAGCCCGCCGCCGACGCCGAGCCCGCCGCCGATGCCGATCTTGGTACGAGCGCGCCCCTTGAGAGGCCGGACCGTACCAAGATCGCCGAGGAGGCGCCTGCCGCGGAGGCGGGGGAGAGCGCGGGCGAGCCGGAGGCCGTCCCTGACGCGGTGGAGCCGGCCCGGGTGGCCGAGGACGACGTCGGCGGTGGCGACGCCCGGCCCGGCGAGGCGGGCGAGGACGCTGTCGGTGGCGACGCCCGGCCCGGCGAGCCGGAGGGGGAGGGCGGCGCGGGTGGCGTACCCGGGAAGCGGGGACGACGGCGGCCGGCGCCCGTGCCGGAGCCCGCGCCCGTGCTCGACGACGCCGAGCTGCGCGGCGCCCTGGAGGCCATCCTGCTGGTGGTGGACCAGCCGGTCAGCGAGCTGACCCTGGCCCAGGTGCTGGAGCAGTCCCCGGAGCGGATCGGCCCGATGCTCGACGAGATCGCGGCCGGCTACACGGCGGCCGGGCACGGCTTCGAGCTGCGCCGGGCCGCGGGTGGCTGGCGTCTCTACACCCGGCCGGAATACGCGACCTACGTCGAGCGGTTCGTCTTGGAGGGCCAGTCGGTGCGGCTGACCCAGGCCGCGCTGGAGACCCTCGCGGTGATCGCCTACAAGCAGCCGGTGACCCGGTCGCGGATCTCCGCGATCCGGGGTGTCAACTGCGACGGCGTGATCCGTACCCTGGTCTCCCGGGGCCTGGTCGAGGAGTGCGGCACCGAGGCGGACAGCGGGGCGTTCCTCTACCGGACCACCACGATGTTCCTGGAGAAGCTGGGGTTGAACTCGGTGGACGACCTCCCGCCCCTGGCCCCCTTCCTCCCCGACGACGTAGAAGAGCTTGCCGATGCGACGCGATGACCGTGCCCCGAAGCCCGACGCCCCCGTGTACGAGGGCGCCGAGCGCCTCCAGAAGGTGCTCGCCGCCGCGGGGGTGGGATCGCGGCGCGCCTGCGAGGACCTGATCTTCCGGCGCCGGGTCACCGTCAACGGCCGGGTCGCCCAGCTCGGCGACAAGGCGGACCCGACGCGCGACGTGATCCACGTCGACGGCGAACGGCTCCAGGCCGACGTCCGCCTGGTCTACGTGGCGATGAACAAGCCGCGCGGGGTGGTCACCACCATGGCCGACGAGAAGGGCCGCACCGAGCTCGCCGACTTCATCGGCGCGCGGCTGGAGCAGCGGGTCTACCACGTCGGGCGGCTCGACGCGGACAGCGAGGGCCTGCTCCTGCTCACCAACGACGGCACCCTCGCCCACAAGCTCATGCACCCGTCGTACGAGGTGCTCAAGACCTACCTCGCCGAGGTCGCCGGGCCGATCCCGCGCAACCTGGGCAAGCGGCTGACGGCCGGCGTCGAGCTGGAGGACGGGCCGGTGAAGGTCGACGCCTTCAAGGTGGTGGGCACCCTGGGCAGAACCGCCCAGGTGGAGCTGACCCTGCACGAGGGGCGCAAGCACATCGTCCGGCGCCTGATGGCCGAGGTGGGACATCCGGTGTCCCGGCTGATCCGTACCTCGATCGGTCCGATCAAGCTCGGCGACCTGCGCACCGGGCGGCTGCGCCGGCTGACCAACGCGGAGGTCGCCGCCCTGTTCAAGGCCGTGGGTGACTGACCCCGGCGATCGGGGTACGGCTCCCGGTAGGCTTCGACGCGGCCCGCGGCGCCATGGCGCGCGGCCGACCCGCGCGGCGCGGGATTATTGATGAGGAAACGCCAACCGCTCAACGGCGCCGGAGACACCGGCGACCCGCGAGGTACGGGCTGAGGAGGACAACGGTGGAGGAAAACGTACGGGCCGGGCGCTGCGTGGTCGCTGTGGACGGGCCGTCCGGTTCGGGTAAGTCCACCGTGTCGCGGCGGCTCGCGGTCAGCCTCGGCGCCCGCTACCTCGACACCGGCGCCATGTACCGGGCGCTCACCTGGGCGGTGCTGCGCTCCGGGGTCGACCTGACCGACATCGAGTCGGTGGCCAAGGTCGCCGGCGAGGTCGACCTGCGCATCGGCACCGACCCCCAGGGGTACGGCGTGACCGCCGACGGCGTCGACGTGGCCAAGGAGATCCGGGGTCCCGAGGTGACCGGCGCGGTCTCCGCGGTGGCAGCCGTGGGTGCCGTCCGCGAGTTGCTGGTCGCCCGGCAGCGGCAGCTCATCGCCGACGCCGGCCGGATCGTGGTCGAGGGCCGCGACATCGGCTCGGTGGTGGCGCCCGACGCCGACCTGAAGGTCTACCTGACCGCCTCCGAGGCGGCCCGCGCCCTGCGGCGCAGCGCCGAGGACGCCGCCGACGTCACGGCGACCGCCGCCGACCTGGCCCGCCGGGACAAGCTGGACTCGACCCGCAAGGTCAACCCGCTCCAGCAGGCCGCCGACGCGGTCGTGCTGGACACCACCGAGCTGGGCATCGACGAGGTCGTCGACCGGCTGCGCGCGCTGCTCACCGAGCGGGGTGTGGCGTGACCGACGAATTCGGAGGCTGGGTCGAGCTCCGCGAGCCGGAGCTGGAGCCCGGCGAGCCGACCGGCCCGCAGCCGGTGGTGGCCGTGGTCGGCCGCCCCAACGTGGGCAAGTCCACACTTGTCAACCGCATCATCGGCCGCCGGCAGGCGGTCGTCGAGGACATCCCCGGCGTGACCCGGGACCGGGTGCCGTACGACGCGCAGTGGAACGGCCGGGCGTTCACCGTGGTGGACACCGGCGGCTGGGAGCCGGACGCCAAGGACCGGGCCGCGGCCATCGCCGCCCAGGCCGAGACGGCCGTGGCCACCGCCGACGTGGTGGTCTTCGTGGTCGACGCCATGGTCGGCTCGACCGACGTGGACGAGGCCGCCGTGAAGATGCTGCGGCGCAGCGCCAAGCCGGTGATCCTGGTGGCCAACAAGGCCGACAACACGGCCATCGAGATGGAGTCGACCGCGCTGTGGTCGCTCGGCCTCGGTGAGCCGTACCCGGTCTCCGCGCTGCACGGCCGCGGCTCCGGCGACCTGCTCGACGCCATCATGGACGCGCTGCCCGAGGCGCCGAAGATCGTGGAGAACCGCCCGCGCGGCCCGCGCCGCGTCGCCCTGGTCGGTCGCCCCAACGTCGGCAAGTCCAGCCTGCTCAACCGCTTCTCCGGCGAGGAGCGCGCGGTGGTCGACGCGGTGGCGGGCACCACCGTCGACCCGGTCGACAGCCTCGTGGAGATCGGCGGCGAGGTCTGGCAGCTCGTCGACACCGCCGGCCTGCGCAAGCGGGTGGGCAAGGCCAGCGGCACCGAGTACTACGCCAGCCTGCGCACGGCCTCGGCGATCGAGGCGGCCGAGGTGGCCGTGGTGCTGCTCGACTCCAGCGAGGTGATCAGCGAGCAGGACCAGCGGATCCTCACGATGGTGGTCGAAGCCGGCCGGGCCCTGGTGATCGCCTTCAACAAGTGGGACCTGGTGGACGGCGACCGCCGCTACTACCTGGACAAGGAGATCGACCGGGAGCTGCGCCGCATCCCCTGGGCGATCCGGCTGAACCTGTCGGCGAAGACCGGCCGGGCGGTCGACAAGCTCGCCCCGGCGCTGCGCAAGGCCCTGGCGAGCTGGGAGACCCGCATCCCGACCGCGCAGCTCAACCAGTGGCTCACCGCCCTGGTCCAGGCCACCCCGCACCCGGTGCGCGGCGGCCGGGCCCCGCGCATCCTCTTCGCCACCCAGGCCGGCGTGTCCCCGCCGCGCTTCGTGCTGTTCACCACCGGCCCGCTCGACGCCGGCTACCAGCGCTTCGTGGAGCGCAAGCTCCGCGAGGAGTTCGGCTTCGAGGGCACCCCGATCGACATCTCGGTCCGCCCGCGCAAGAAGCTCGGCCCGGGTGGCCGGGGCAAGGCCCACGGCTGAGCCGTCCCTGAAGAAGCCGCCGGGGATCCTCCGATTCCCGGCGGCTTCTTTCCTAGGACGCTCTAGGGGGAGTGGGGTGCGGCACCCGGTGGGGCCTGTGCGCGGGGTTGAGGATCTTGCGCTAAGCTGTACCGGCTGCCGTGGGGAACACCACGCGGGGGCATCGGGACGTGGCGCAGTTTGGTAGCGCACTTGACTGGGGGTCAAGGGGTCGTCGGTTCGAATCCGGCCGTCCCGACGCAGGTCAGAGGCCATTCGGAATCTTCCGGATGGCCTTTTCTGATCTTGTACAGCAGTGAAGTACAGCAACGGCTCATTGATCGAGGCTCTGACCGAGCTTCCGCAGGGCCTCCCGGGTCGCCTTAGACGAGACCTGGCTGTAGATCTCCATCGTGATCGAGAAGTCGGCGTGTCTCAGGATCGCCATGGCGACGCGGGGATGCACGTCCAGGTCGACCAGCAGGGAACCGCAGGTGCGCCGGGCGTCGTGGACCGTGATCTTCGGGACGCCCGCGCGGGCGATGCGGCTTTACCATCTGCCGTGCCTTGTCCTCGGAGTCAAACTCCCAGCGGAGCACCGTGCCGGTCTCGGAGTCGCCTGCCCTGGCGACGACGTGCCAACGAACCTCTCGGGCGAGCCACACGTCACGCCGGTCAGCCGACCCCACGTGCCATTCCACCAGCGCGCCACCAGGTCTTTCCCCACTTGGTTGATCGTACAGGCGTTCGAAGGGGGTGGTGGGGGGGAAGGAAGCCGGAGCCCGAGGGCCGGAAGGGAACCTTAAGGGCCGATGAAGGTGAGGGTGCAGGCGACCGCGAGCGGAGCGGACGAGGCAGCCAGCCTCGCGCGCTGGGTGAGCCACAGCGATCCCTCATGTGTCACCGGACGACGGCGGCCGGGGGAGGAGTTGTGTCCATGCCGGCTAGTTCGACCGGACGCAGCCTGTGATCTGTTGCCGAATTGGCCTGTACTAGATCAAGCGCGCTCCGCGCGGCGCGGGCCGGGCGCGGTAACCGGCTCCTGACGGAGCCGCCGCCCCGCCCGCCTTCGGCGGCGGGCGGTAAGTCAGCCGGCCCGAACGCCACGCCCGCCCCGCGTCACCCGTGGGTCAGCAAGGTGACCCGGTGACGAGTCTCGGAGGTCGACCGAAACCAGGACGACAGCGTCCTTCCTCACGTCACGCATTCAGCCTCACGACAGGAACCGCCGACCGGTCGACGGCCCGGCCGGGCGAGTTGCCGAACGGAATCACGCCAGCCGCTCACGGGGTCGGAGGTGGGGAAGAGGTGAAGGTGGAAGGGGCGGGGGTTGGGGTCAGAGATTGTGCCTCCGGCGGGGGCCAGACGACTCCGGGATGGAGTTGCCGAACGGTTGCGGCCGTGGGTGGTAGTGGTTGAGGGATGCCATCCCGTCTGCCGCCGACCCAGGCAAGCCGAGCAGGCCAGGGCCAGGGCGACAAGGTCGTTCGTCCAGTAGGGCGCTCCACCTTGTCACCCTGGCCCTGGCCCGCTCCACGGTGTGTGGGTCGGCGGCAGACGGGATGGCAGCGAGGGGGCGAGTGGCGGTGAGTCGGGTTTCTGTCTGTTCGTCGCGCCGATGGTTGTGGATGGTAATCGTGGTTCGTGTTGCTCATAGCTGATGGTCGAAGGGGGGGGCGGTGAGTGTTGTTGAGTTGACGGGTGTGGTGGTGCCGTACCTGACCGCGGTGGCAGGGGCGTATGGCGGGGCGGTGATGCAGCGGGTGGTGGATCAGTCTGCTGACGCGACGGCGGACGCCGGGTTGGGCGTAGGTCGGCGCTTGTTTCAGCGGTTGTTGGGGTCGAGCCGGTCGGCGCAGATCGGCCAGGCGGTAACGGAGGTCGGTGAGCAGCCTGACGATGCGGCTAGCCGAGAGCTGCTACGGGCGGTGGTGGTTAAGGCGCTGTCCGAGGACGCTCAGCTGGCTAAGGACGTGGCGCAGATCTTGGCCGACGCTGGGGTGTCGGGTTGGTCGGTCACAGTGTTGGGGTCGCAGGGGGTGCAGGTGGGGTCGCACAACACGCAGACCAATAACTTCGGCCCGGACCCGGACGGCCGACGGTGACCACACCACCGGATGGTGTGCCACGGTCGGTCCGGGTGGAAAACGCATCGGGGACACAGATCGGTAACCACAACACGCAGACGAATGTGGGGGTGGACGCCGCAGGGTTGCCGCCGCCGCAGCGGGTTGGTGACAGCCCGGTCGGTGGTGGCGTGGTGGTGCACAATCTGCCGGCCGAGTCGCGGGTGTTCGTGGGCCGGGACCTGGAGCAGCTCGACGCGTTGCTGGCCGGTGACGCGTCGGGGGTGGCGGTCGGGCAGGCCGCGGTGCATGGTCTGGGCGGGATCGGTAAGTCGGAGTTGGTGCTGCACTACGCCCGCCACCGGTTGAAGCGTTATCGGCTGGTGTGGTGGGTGACCGCGGACAGCCCGGACGCGCTCGCGGTGGGGTTGGGTGGGTTGACACGGCGGCTGCATCCGGCGGCGACGTTGGCGGACGCGCATGAGTGGGCGGTTGGTTGGTTGCAGACCAACCCGGGCTGGCTGTTGATATTGGACAACGTCGAGGACATCGACCACATCCTCGGCCTACTCGGGCTGGTCCGTGGGCGGGGCGACGTGTTGGTGACAACCCGCCGGGACGTGGGCGGAGCGTGGTGGCGTCGTTCGGGGTTAGCACCACTGCAGCTGAGAGAACTCGCCCGTCCGGCCAGTGTAAATCTGCTGCACCGGTTAACTGGCCTGGACGATTCGGAGGGTGCGGGCAGGCTGGCCGAGGAGTTGGGCGATCTGCCGTTGGCATTGGAGCAGGCCGCCGCCTACATCAGCCACCATCCGGATGTCGACTTCGACGGCTACCGGCAACGACTCACCGACCGGTTCACCCGCACCGCTGCCCATAGCGGGGTTAGCGGCCGGTCGGAGCGGACAATCGCCGAGGTATGGCAGATCACCATGAAAACCGTCGCCGATCAGTCACCGTTGGCCTTGCGGGTATTAGACGTACTCGCGTGGCTGGCGCCCGACGGACTACCGGCGGATGTGCTGTATCCACTGGCCGACGACCCCGACGACGTCCGAGATGCGATAGCCCTGCTCGCCTCCTACAGCATGATCAGCCGCGCCGACGCAACGATCGGGGTGCACCGCCTGGTGCAAGCAGTCACCCGCGCCAACCAGCACGCCGACGGCCCCGACAGTCCGGTAACCGCAGCGACCAGACTGCTGTTGACAGCCATCCCTAGTCATCCGGTGGAAAACCAGGCAGGCTGGCCTCGATGGGCGACGCTGGTACCGCACATCGACACCCTTGTTGGCGCCGCCCGCGCCGAAGCGCACACACCTGAGCAACTGAAGCTAGCCGACCAAGCTGCGTACTTCCTACTAACCCAAGGTCAATATGCCACCGCCCTAACCCTGTTAGAGCAGGTGCTGGCCGACCGGCGGCGGGTTCTCGGCGACGACCACCAGGACACCCTCAACTCGGTCCACATGCTGGCTTACGCCTACCATTTGGCGGGGCGTACGGATGAGGCCATCCCCCTGTTCGAGCAGGTGCTGGCCGACCAGCGGCGGGTTCTCGGCGACGACCACCGGGACACCCTGGACTCGGTCTTTGGACTGGCTAGCGCCTTCGAGTCGGCGGGGCGTGCGGATGAGGCGATCCGCCTGTTCGAGCAGGTGGTGGCCGACCGGCGGCGGGTTCTCGGCGACGACCACCGGGACACCCTGCACTCGGTCCATGGACTGGCTAACGCCTACGAGTCGGCGGGGCGTACAGATGAGGCGATCCCCCTGTTCGAGCAGGTGGTAGCCGACTACCAGCGGGTCCTTGGCGATAACGATTGGCACACTCTGAATTCGGTTTACAACCTGGCTCTCGTCCACCGGTCGGCGGGGCGTACGGATGAGGCGATCACCCTGTTCGAGCGGGTGGTGGCCAGCTACCCGCAGGTTCTTGGCGGCGATCACCCGCACACTCTGAATTCGGTTCACGAATTGGCCAGCGCCTACCTGTTGGCGGGGCGTACGGATGAGGCGATCGCCCTGTTCGAGCAGGTGGTGGCCGGCCGGCGGCGGGTTCTCGGCGACGACCACCCGCACACTTTGAATTCGGTTCAGGGACTGGCTAACACCTACCGGTCGGCGGGGCGTGCGGATGAGGCGATCGCCCTGTTCGAGCAGGTGGTGGCCGACCGGCGGCGGGTTCTCGGCGACGACCACCCGCACACTTTGAATTCGGTTCAGGGACTGGCTAACACCTACCGGTCGGCGGGGCGTGCGGATGAGGCGATCCCCCTGTTCGAGCAGGTGGTGGCCGACCGGCGGCGGGTTCTCGGCGACGACCACCGGGACACCCTGGACTCGGTCTTTGGACTGGCCAGCGCCTACCTGTTGGCGGGGCGTGCGGATGAGGCGATCCCCCTGCTCGAGCAGGTGATGGCCGACCGGCGGCGGATTCTCGGCGACGACCACCCGAACACTCTGAATTCGGTTCAGGGACTGGCTTACGCCTCCCTGTTGGCGGGGCGTACGGATGAGGCGATCCCCCTGTTCGAGCAGGTGGTGGCCGACCAGCGGCGGGTTCTCGGCGACGACCACCCGAACACTCTGAATTCGGTTCAGGGACTGGCTTACGCCTACCATTTCGCGGGGCGTACGGATGAGGCCATCCCCCTGTTCGAGCAGGTGCTGGCCGACCAGCGGCGGGTTCTCGGCGACGACCACCCGAACACCCTGGACTCGGTCTTTGGACTGGCTAGCGCCTACCTGTTGGCGGGGCGTACGGATGAGGCGATCCCCCTGTTCGAACAGGTGATGGCCGACCGGCGGCGGATTCTCGGCGACGACCACCGGGACACCCTGCACTCGGTCCATGGACTGGCTAACACCTACCGGTCGGCGGGGCGTACGGATGAGGCGATCCCCCTGTTCGAGCAGGTGGTGGCCGACCGGCGGCGGGTTCTCGGCGACGACCACCCGCACACTCTGCACTCGGTTCACGAATTGGCCAGCGCCTACCTGTTGGCGGGGCGTGCGGATGAGGCGATCCCCCTGTTCGAACAGGTGATGGCCGACCGGCGGCGGATTCTCGGCGACGACCACCCGCACACTCTGAATTCGGTTCACGGACTGGCTAACACCTACCGGTTGGCGGGGCGTACGGATGAGGCGATCCGCCTGTTCGAGCAGGTGGTGGCCGACCGGCGGCGGGTTCTCGGCGACGACCACCCGAACACTCTGAATTCGGTTCAGGGACTGGCTAACACCTACCGGTTGGCGGGGCGTGCGGATGAGGCGATCCGCCTGTTCGAGCAGGTGGTGGCCGACCGGCGGCGGGTTCTCGGCGACGACCACCGGGACACCCTGGACTCGGTCTTTGGACTGGCCAGCGCCTACCGGTTGGCGGGGCGTACGGATGAGGCGATCCGCCTGTTCGAGCAGGTGGTGGCCGACCGGCGGCGGGTTCTCGGCGACGACCACCCGCACACTCTGAATTCGGTTCACGGACTGGCCAGCGCCTACCGGTCGGCGGGGCGTACCGATGAGGCGATCCCCCTGTTCGAACAGGTGGTGGCCGACCGGCGGGGGGTTCTCGGCGACGACCACCCGAACACTCTGAATTCGGTTCAGGGACTGGCTTACGCCTCCCTGTTGGCGGGGCGTGCGGATGAGGCGATCCGCCTGTTCGAGCAGGTGGTGGCCGACCGGCGGCGGGTTCTCGGCGACGACCACCGGGACACCCTGGACTCGGTCTTTGGACTGGCCAGCGCCTACCGGTTGGCGGGGCGTACGGATGAGGCGATCCGCCTGTTCGAGCAGGTGGTGGCCGACCGGCGGCGGGTTCTCGGCGACGACCACCCGCACACTCTGAATTCGGTTCACGGACTGGCCAGCGCCTCCCTGTTGGCGGGGCGTACCGATGAGGCGATCCCCCTGTTCGAACAGGTGGTGGCCGACCGGCGGCGGGTTCTCGGCGACGACCACCCGAACACTCTGAATTCGGTTTACGGACTGGCCAGCGCCTACCGGTTGGCGGGGCGTACCGATGAGGCCATCCCCCTGTTCGAGCAGGTGGTGGCCGACCGGCGGCGAGCCCACTTCAATGCGAATCAGCTAACCCGAACGGTCGCAGCCAGTCACCAGCAGGCGATTGGCGTCATACCAAGCAGCGAGAAGGCAGCGGAAGCATCGCCAGAGGTTAACAACGCACCGCAGGAGCAAGCAGGATAAACACGATCCTTGGCGTGAGCCAACGCCGGACGACAACCGATGATGCCGTCCAACCGCGTTCGGGACGAAGTAACCGGCGGCTCCGGCCAGCCTGACCGCTTGAGTCAGTACCGCTGCGCGGCCGGCCCTGGCCGCCTTTGCCAGATCAGTACGAGTATGGCGGTCCTGGAACCAGGCAGCCGGCCGCGGCACCCTGCCGACCCGTACCACCCCATCGACGGAAGCGGATCTCGGACTATTGTCCCGGTGACTGTCGATTCGGTCGGAAACGAACGACGCCAGACCGAACAACCCGCCGAGGATTCCGGCGATCCAGCCGGCCTGTTCCGTGCCGGCCCAACCCACCCGAGGCAACCGCCAACCGGTCGGATGAAGCCAAGCCCAAGTGGCCACCAAGCCACACCCAAGAGCCACCGTGGCGAGCAGGACGCTGCGCTTCCGCCATCGACGCGGAACACCTGAGCCACCCCACCATCATCGAGCAGCCTGCACGGGATTAGGTGGTTGTGTCAGCATGAAGTCAGCGGACGGCCCGACGGCGTCCACCATCGAAGGGCCCTCAACGGCAACCGAAGTGCACTTGACAGCACCAGTTGGCATCGGTTGAGGTGCGGTGGCAGACCAGATCGACGTTCACACCGAAGAGGTCAGGTAGCTGCTTCCGGTGAGAACGTGCTGCACGCCTTCAAGGTGGCCCGCTTCGCAGGCCGCGCGCGCCACCGAACCTGGGCCGGGCCGATGGCCCGCCGCCGCGCCTCTGGCCTTCGGCCGCCAGCGCGTCGGTGATAGCCCGCCGGCGGCGCGACATACGACGAAGCCCCGGACCGCCAATCAGGGCAGTTTCCCGGGGCTTGAGCAGGCTATTTATGGAGTCCCGCAATCTCTCGTATCAGCCGTTCGCTTTCGTCGTTGGTGGGGTCGACATCAGCATGCATCGCGGTCGTCAAGTAGCCCATCGCCCCACTTATGTCGTCGTCCTCTCTTGCGGTGCCGAGCGCGACCGCGGTGAGCTTGGACTCAAGCCTAACGGCGATGATTGATAGCGCTGTCCCGCCGATGACCGCGAGTTCTGCGCGCAGGCGTCGGAGGTGCTTCTCTGAAGCATGTAGATCCCTCTGCATGACTTCGGCCCGCGAGGCGAGCACCGATATCTCAGCTTTAAGTTCGTCAGGTATAGGTTGGTCGTCGAGATCTAGGTGGCTCCGAAGGCGCTCTAACATCGCATCCTTAGCTTCGTTGAGGCGTAGCAGCTCGGTCGACGCGTCTCTGAAGTCTTCGGCGGCGTGCAGATACCTGGCGTATAACGCACGCTTCTCTTGAAGCAGTGCATTCACGGCGGCCATTCGGGCGGTCTCGATCTGCGTCCGTCTAGCTAGGGTGGCGGCACCCACCGTGCCAGCGATACCAGCTAGACCCACGACGGCAGTCGCGGTCGGGGCAAGCCACTCCCAGGTCATGAGGCATTCTCTCCCAAGCCACCCGATCACGCGACAAGCAAGCGCCTCCGGCGGGGCGCTCGGGCGCTCCAGGATGGTTGTCGCCATCCCGACACCCTTCGTCCGGGCAGAGCCGAGTGGGTGGGGCCTGCCCGGTCAAGGTCGTTCAGACGGTGGTGTGCTCCACCTTGACCGGGCAGGCCCCACCCACTCCACGGGGTGCGGACGAAGGCCGACGGGATGGCTTGGAAGCGCAGAGGGGACTCGTCCAGGTGAGGACTCACCTGGTGCTGTCGCCTGCGTTGTTCTGAGCGGTCCCGCGTGACCTGAGAAGCTCGGTGAGGTCAGGCATGCTTATCGGGAGGGAATCCGCGCCCTCTGTCGTCGCATTGGATTGACCCGGAGCGCTGAAAATCGCCTCGCCCAACATCTTAAGTAGCTCTTGTCTATTCTCGAATTCCAACGAATCCGCAAATGCCCGCACAGTCTTCAGTTTGATAGCCACTAGCGACAGGCTGGCCTGGGCGTCCCGGTGAAACCGGGATTGCCGGGCGGCGTGGACGGCAAAGGCGAGCAAAGGGATTGCGAGCGTTATCCTGGTCGCTTCTTGGGCAGTCCAATTTGACTGAGGGCTCTGGGCGATCAGGAATGAGGCGAGTGCAACAGATGCGAGGACCGAACCCCCAAAGAGAAGATTCCAAAACAGGTAGCGACGACCCTCGGCTTCCGCACCTTCCTGATAGTGCGCCGCGAGCTGGCTCTGTGCAACGTCCCCCGCTGCTTCCTGAACATCATCCGCGATGCGGCGCACCTCCTGAGCCGTTGCGGACACTTGCGACTGCGTCAGCATCACGTCCAGGCCCGCAGCTGCGCTTACCAGTTTCTCGCGCTCAAACTCACACGCGCGTCGACCATTCTCCATGTGGTCGGTGAAGGAGATCGAGGCGGTCACTGCCGCGATCGCCTGTTTGAATATTTCCCACAGTGTCTCGATGACTCGTTCTGAGGTTCCTCCCAGGGCGACTTTCTGGGCCAAGTAAACCCGCTTGTCGAGCTGCATGAGCAGCATGTCGGCTTGGGTGGACTCATCATCGTTATAGAACACCTCTGAGATTGCCGTTCGGAGGGTCGAAAGATGAGCCTGGATGCTCGTGTTCGTGGCGGCTTCGACGTTAGGGTTTAGCGCCACGGCTTCAGCAAGTCGTTGCACGCCGGCCTCAATCATCTCTTCGACTGGCACCAGGTCATCTGGGCTGGTGCCGGCCGGTGGAACGTCACTGCGGCTCGGAGGGGAGATGTCCCTGGGGGTGGTCTCGGTCACGCCTGATCCTGGCATGGGGCGTCCAGCCCGCCGGGTCATGACATCCCTGTCGCAGGAGATCATCGCCCGCATAGATCAACACCACTGACGATCGTTGATGCCGCTGCCCTAGCTCAGATGAGGGCGGCACGGCCACCCGAAGGTCATCCGGCACAGGTCCGGCACAGCTCAACCGACAAGGGGCCGTCAGCCGTCGTCAGAGGACGCAAGTTGTCGCCCAACTCCTGGCGCCGATCCGTCCCAATGCGGCTGATCCGTTGACCCGAAGACAGATTCGTGCGTGAAGTCCCTGGCGGGGCAACCGTTGAGGGCGATCGGAGCGCTGTCGGCAGCGGGGCCGGGTACAGCAGCGAGTACAGCAACCGACGAGCCCGAGCGGGACCACGGTGACCACCATCAGGCCGTCGACCGGCGGCGCCAGCCGCGCCGGACCGTATTGCCGATCTCTGGGGGTCAAGGGGTCGTCGGTTCGAATCCGGCCGTCCCGACACATTCAGAGGGCATATCCGGTTGATGGATATGCCCTCTGCTCGTAGCTGAGTGACCACGCTTCAGCGCCGAATATCCGATCCATGGCGACCGCGCCGGATCAGTGGGTGGTACGGACTCCTCGGGAGCGCAGGAGCGCGTGGATCCGATCTTGGATTTCCCGATCGGGCATGCGCAGCCGCCAGACGCGGCCCACCAGGACAGCGCTGTTAGGACCGGGGACGTCCCACGGACCGCCGTGGGGGTAGACGGCCAGGGCGACCTGGCCGAACCCGGGTCGGGTCAGTTCAGCTTCGCGGATCTCTTCCCAGTGGTAGCGACGGGTGACGCGGCCGCGGTGTCGGACCAGCAGACCGGCTTCGTCGGCCAGCAGAGCGTCGCCCCGTTGCGACCAGGCCACGACGACCGTGGCGAGCAGGAGACCGGCCGGCGCGAACGGGAAGGAGGGCATCAGCCAGATGCCGGCGGCGACCAGGGTGGCGAGCGCACCTGCTGGGATGAGCACCGCCGGCCAGAGTTGCGAGGCGAGGAGCACCTCCGCGCCACCATGCTCCCGGTCGTTCGGCACTCCACTCTCATACCCAGTCCATTGGCGACAGACGCATGCTGCGGCAGCGCTCACCGGGGCGACCGGCCGTCTGAGCTGCCGGAACACCTGCGCCGGGCGGGAGCGGGCCGGCGGATCGTCATGCACGGGATGCACTCGGCCGTGGAGTGGCTCGGTTTCGCGGTCTGGGAGGACGGCGAGCTCGTCCGGTCGCTGACCCTGTCGCCGGACGCCGGCATCCGGGAGAACACCGGCGAGCCGTACGACTTCGAGCTGACGACATCGACACCGAAGCTGTTCACCTGCGCGGCTTCCGGGTGACCGACCCGTCCGGCGAGGAACAGGCTGCGCGGGTGACCGAGTACGCGGAGGCACGACGGCTCACGGGCCCACCGCGGCTGTTCCGGATCGGACCCGACGTGACGATGCACGAGGTCAGCCTCGACAGCCTGTGATGTGCCGATCCGCGATCGGCAGAAGGCCCGCTTCCGTCGGCGGTCGGGTCGTGTGATCCTGGCGGGATGCGAGTCGCGTCGATCCACACGTACCCCCTGAAGGGGTGCCGGCGGACGGACCGCGACACGGCGCGGGTCGAGCCGTGGGGCCTGGCCGGCGACCGGCGCTGGCTCATCGTGGACGAACAGGGCATCGGCCTGACCCAGCGCCAGCACCGGGAGTTGGTGACGGTGCGGGCGGTGTCCCGACCGGGCGGGCTCACCCTGGATGCGCCCGGGCTGGCCCCGCTGGACCTGGCCGAACCGACGGGCGGCGAGGAGATTCAGGTCCGGGTGTTCCGGGGGCGGCCAACCGCACCGGTACGCGCCGCCGGCCCCGAGGCCGACGAGTGGCTGCACCGGCTGTTGGGGCGCGCCGCCCGCCTGGTCTGGCTCGGTGACCCCACCGGTAACCGCGTTCCCTGGCCGGTCCCGGCCGGCTCCGGCGCCGAGCTGAGCTTCGCCGACGGCAGCCCGCTGCTGCTGGCCAACACCGCGTCGCTGGACGCGTTCAACGGCTGGCTGCTGGAGTCGGGGAGCGCCGAGGGGCCGCTGCCGATGGACCGGTTCCGCCCCAACGTGGTGGTCAGCGGCGCGGCGCCGTGGGCCGAGGGCGGGTGGGTCGGCCGGCGGATCAGGATCGGCGGGGCCGTGTTCCACGGCGTGGGCGAGTGTGGTCGCTGTCTGGTCGCGACGATCGACCAGGAGACCGGGGAGCGGGGGCGGGAGCCGCTGTGGATGCTGGCCGCGCGGCGGAAGGTCGGCCAGAAGCTCCTCTTCGGTCTCCAGATGACGGTGCGGGCCGAGCCGGGCGAAGCTCGCATGATCAGCGTCGGCGACACCGTCCAGGTGCTCGACTGACCTGCCCGGACGAGTAGGGCACCGCTTGCTGGGTCCGCGATCTTGTCCGGAGGAGGAGGCACGTCGGACACTGGCAGGCGTGCGGACGACGACGGCAGGGCCGGACGTGGTGGTGGTCGGCGGTGGGATCGTCGGGATGACGGCGGCCCTCACGCTCCAGCGGCGGGGCGCGCGGGTGACCGTGCTGACCGCCCACGACCCGGCGGACACGGTGTCCACGGTGGCCGCGGCGGTCTGGTACCCGAGCCACACCGACCAGGACCCGCGGGTGCTGCGCTGGGCGCGGGAGACCCACACGGAGCTGGGCCGCCAGGCGGCGGACGGTGTGCCGGGGGTGGTCGACCGGCCGACCCGGATGCTGCTGCGCCGTCCGTACGACGGCCCGCCGTGGTGGGCGGAGGCGTGCGGGGGCCTGGTAGCCGAGCCGCTGGCGCCCCCGTACACGGCGGTGCTGAGGTTCACGGCGCCGACGGTGGAGATGACGCCGTACCTGGCCTGGCTGCGGCAGCGGCTGGAGGCCGGCGGCGGGCGGGTGCTGCGCCACCCGGTGCGGCGGCTCACCGACGCCTTCGACCTCGCCCCGACCGTCGTCAACGCCACGGGCCTGGCCGCCGGCCGGCTCGCCGCCGACCCGGCCGTGCACCCGGCACGCGGGCACGTGGTGCTGGTGGCGAACCCGGGCCTGACCGTGTCGATGCGCGACGAGGACGATCCGGCCGGGATCACGTACGTGCACCCGCGCCGGCACGACGTGGTGCTCGGCGGCACGTACGAGCCGGGGGTGGGGCACACCCGGCCCGACCCGGACACGGCGGCGGCGATCCGGGCCCGCTGCGTGGCGCTGGTGCCGGAGCTGGCCGGCGCGCCGGTGCTCGGCGAGCGGATCGGGCTGCGTCCGGCGCGGCACGGCGGCCCGCGGGTCGAGGTGGACCCGGACCCGGCGGGCCCGCGCGGCAGCCGGCTCGTGCACGCGTACGGCCACGGCGGGGCGGGGGTCACCCTGTCCTGGGGGTGCGCCGCCGAGGTGGCGGAGCTGGCCCTGGGCCGCTGACCGGGCTCCGCTAGCTCCGCTGCCAGCGGATCTCGCCGCCGACCACTGTCGTCAGGACCCGGGTACGCCGCACGGCGTCCGGCGATTCGCGGTAGGGGTCGGTGTCCACCGCGATGAAGTCGGCGAGCTTGCCGGGCGCGAGGACGCCCTTGCGGTCGTCCTCGCCGGCGGCGCGGGCGGCGCCCAGGGTGTGGGCGGTGACGGCCTCGGCCATGCTCAGCCGCTGCTCCGGCTGCCAGCCGCCGGCGGGGGTGCCGTCGGGACGGGCACGGGTCACCGCGGCGTACAGCGCGGCGAAGGGGTCGGGGCTCTCGACGGGGGCGTCGGAGCCGAACGCCAGCAGCACGCCGGCGTCCAGCATCCCGCGCCAGGCGTAGGAGGCGAGGTCGTGGCCGGCCAGCAGGGAGTCGACGAGATCGATGTCGCTGGTGCAGTGCACCGGCTGCATCGAGGCGACGATGCCCAGGCCGGCCATCCGGGCCAGGTCGGCGGGCCGCAGGTGCTGCGCGTGCTCGATGCGGTGCCGCAGCCCCGGCGTACGCCCGACCGCCTCGTAGGCGTCGATGACCAGGTGGTTGGCGCGGTCGCCGATGGCGTGCGTGGCCACCGCGATGCCGGCCCCCGCGGCCCGGGCGAACAGCCGGACGAGGTCCTCGTACGGGGTGACCGCGATGCCCACGTTGCCCTGCTCGCCGGCGAAGGACCGGCTCATGTGGCAGGTGTGCGAGCCGAGCGCTCCGTCGCTGAAGATCTTCACGGGCCCGGTGCGGAACCACTCGTCGCCCTGCCCGGTCCGGCGGCCTTCGGCGATGGCCGCCTCGAGGTGACCCATGGGGATCGCCTTGTGGACGCGCAGCTTGAGCTCGCCGGCGTCGCGCAGGGCCAGGTAGGCGGCCCGGCAGTCCTCGCCGTCGATGTCGTGCACGCTGGTCAGGCCGAGCGCGAGCAGTTCCTCCTGCCCGGCCTTCAGCAGCTCGCGCAGGTCGGGGGAGACCATGAGGTCGCGCAGCGGGTCCGAGGCCGTCTCGCGGAGGATGCCGGTCGGCTCGCCGTCGGCGTCCCGGACGATCTCGCCGCCCACCGGGTCGGGGGTGTTCGCGTCGATCCCGGCCAGCCGCAACGCCGCCGAGTTGGCCCACACCGTGTGGCCGTCCACGCTGGGCAGCGCCACCGGCAGCTCCGGGCAGACCGTGTCCAGCGCGTACCGGTCCGGCTGCGCCGGCGGATCCCAGGTGTTGCTGTTCCACCGGCCGCCGAACAGCCAGGCGCCCGGCCGCAGCCGCGCCGCGTGCGCGGCCACCGTCGACAGGGCCTCGTCCAGGCCGCGTACGCCGCGCAGGTCCACGGCGCCGAGGCTCTGCGCGTACTGCGCGGTGTGGATGTGGGCGTCGTAGAGCCCGGGAAGCACCGCCGCGCCGTCCAGGTCGATCAGCTCCGCGCCCCGGCCCGCCGCGTCGCGTACCTGCGCCTCGTCGCCGACGGCCAGCAGGTGGTCGCCGTCCACGGCCATGGCGGTGGCCAGCGGGTTGCCGCTGTCTCCGGTGTGGATGGCGGCGTTGCGGTAGACGCGGATGCTCATGTGACTCTCGCGATCTTCGAGGGGCGGTGGTTCCTCACAGTAGGAAGGCAGGACGGAAGAGGAAAGCGCGGCTGACCGGGAATGTCCGCTACCTCGACCGGACGAGGCGCACCCACACCCGTTTGCCGCCGTCGGGAAGGTCCTCGATTCCCCACGCCTGGCAGAGGGCCTCGATGATCGCCAGGCCACGGCCGCCGTCGCCGTCCGGCTCGCGCCGGCGCGGAACGACCGCCGAGCCGTCCACCGCGCAGACGGTGACCTCGTCGCCGCGGGCGTGGACGTGCAGGCTCAGGCAGCCGCCGCCGTGGCGCACCGCGTTGGCGACCAGCTCGTCGGCGACCAGCACCGCGTCCGCCACGTCCTCGAGGTCCTCGAACCCCCATCCGACCAGGGCCGAGTGCACGACCTGGCGGGCGGAGGCGAGGGCCTCGGCCCCGACTGGAAGATCCAGCCGTGCGGTCATCTCGTCCACCGGATCGTCCCCGTCTGTTCGATGCCTCGTCCCTGACTCAGGCGACCGCTACCCCCGCCCGGAACAGGCAAAACTTGCCGCGCAACAACCGCACCACCCGGGTCGGGCAAGTTGGACGGTCGCCATCGTCCCACCCGCCGACGGCGGGCGCCCGCGCTGCCGGAGGGCATCACGGGACGGGCCGTAAGTCTCTGGCCGGAGCACCTACGACGAGTGACGCTCTAGGGAGAGGGGCCTACGTGGCGGAGGTGACACGATGATGTACGGATACGGCTCCGGCTGGATCTGGATGACACTCATGCCGGTGGTGTGGATCGCTCTGATCGCCGTGATCGTCTGGGCGGTGGCCAGGTTCGTCCAACGCCCCGCCGACCACGGCCGGCAGGTGCGGGAGACGCCGCAGGAGATCCTCGACCGCCGGTTCGCGCTGGGCGAGATCGACGCCGAGGAGCACGGGCGTGCCCGGGCGCACCTGGCCGGACGGCACCCGGACCAGTCCCGAGCGGACGAACGGGCCGGCTGATTACGCGACCGGACGCGGGCCCGGGCGGGCCACGTCCGGCCGCGGCAGCCGAGCCGCTCGCGGGTGCGTCTCGTACATGCGAATCCAGGCCAGGAGACCGGAGGCCGCGGTGAGGGCCGCGACGACCCACACGGCCGCGCGGACGCCCGCGAGGTCGGCGACGGCGCCGGCGAGCAGGGCGCCGACGGCGAAGCCGCCGTCGCGCCACAGCCGGTAGACGCCGACGGCGCGGGCCCGCCAGGCGGGGTGGGCGACGTCGCCGACGGTCGCGAGCAGGGTGGGGTAGACGGCGGCGGTGCCGGCGCCGAGCAGTACCGCGGCGGCGGCCCAGCCGGCGAAGCCGTCGGCGCGGGCGATCCAGGCGAGGGCGACGGCCTGGGCGAGCATGCCGGCGACGACGAACGGCTTGCGGCCGTATCGGTCGGACGCCTGCCCGGTGACGAGCTGCCCGAGCCCCCACACCGCCGGGTAGAGCGCGGCGAGGATCCCGATCTGGGTCAGGGACAGCCCGGCGGTGGCGAACAGCAGGGGGAACAGACCCCAGGCGAGGCCGTCGTTGAGGTTGTTGACCATGCCAGCCTGGCTGGCCGCGGAGAGCGCCGGCTCCCGCCAGGAGGTCAGGGCGGCGACCCGGCCGGTGGAGAGCCCGTGGTGCTGCTCGGCTGTTCCGGTGACGTGGGTGGCCGCTTCCCGCCGGGCGTGGCCGTGGGTCTCGCGGACGGAGGCGAGGGACAGGCCGAGGCCGAGGCCGGCGTAGGCGAGGGCGAGCAGGAACGGGACGGGACGCAGCCCGTGCGCGGCCGCGAGCCAGCCGGTGGCCAGGGCCGTGGTGGCCACGGCCAGGTAGCCGGCCGCTTCGTTGAGCCCCATGGCCAGTCCCCGTCGAGCGGGACCGGCGAGGTCGATCTTCATGATGACCGTGGTGGACCAGGCCAGGCCCTGGCTGACCCCGAGCAGGACGTTCGCGCCGACCACCCATCCCCAGGACGGCGCCCAGATGATCATCAGGGGTACGGGGATGGCGGCGAGCCACCCGGCGATCAGGACCGGCTTGCGTCCGTACCTGTCGGACAGGGCGCCGGCGAGGAAGTTGGTCACGGCCTTGGTCGCACCGAAGGCGAGGATGTACGTCAGCGCCGCGGTGTACGCGGTCAGGTCGAATTCCCGCTCGGCGAGCAGGGGCAGGACGGTGCGCTCGGAGCCGAGCAGCCCGCCGACGAGGGCGTTGACCGCGACGAGCAGGGTGAACTGGGCGGCGTTGGCCCGCAGGCCCAGCCGAAGTGCCGACGTGGTCACGAATCCCTCCGTGCTCTCCGGGGCGACGAGGGGACAGGCGACCGCAGGGGGTGCCCGCGGTCACCCGTCCCCGGGGATCTCGGCCGCTCGGCTCAGGCGGCGGCCGGGTCGAGCATCGTCTGCCAGGCGCCGTAGCCGCCGAGCAGGTCGGAGACGTCCTGCCGGCCCGCGTTGCGCAGCAGGCTGGCGGCGACCGAGGAGCGGTAGCCGCCGGCGCAGTGCACGACCACCGGCCGGTCCGCCGGCACCTCGTCGAGGCGGCGGGTCAGCTCCGCGAGGGGAATGTGCAGCGACCCGGGGACGACGCCCTGGTCACGTTCCCCGGCGTTGCGCACATCGAGGACCACCGGCGGCTCGGCGCCGTCGAGCCTGTCGCGCAGCTCCGTGGCGGTGAGGCGGCTGGCCGGGGTCATCTCGGCCGCCAGCTCGACCAGCGCGGTCTCGGCGTCGCGGAGGTAACCGGCCACCCGGTCGAAGCCGATCCGGGCGAGCCGTACGACGATCTCCTCCTCCCGATCGTGCGGTGCCACCACGAGCACCGCGCGGTCCGGGGCGACCACGCTGCCGGCGGTCTCGGCGAAGCGGCCGTCGGCCGGGATGTTGATCGACCCGACCACGTGCCCGGCGGCGTACTCCTGCGGGTCGCGGGCGTCGACGACGACGGCGCCCCCGGCGCGGGCGCGGGCGAACTCGGCGGTGGCCAGCGGGCGGGCGGCCGCGTCGGAGTCGAACAGTTGGCGTGCCTTGCGGTTGAGTACGGCGTCGAAGGCGAAGTAGCCCGGCGCCGACGGCTGGCCGCCGGTGACCAGCGCGAGGAACTGGTCCTGGCTCATGGGCGCGCAGGCGTAGTTGGTGCGGCGCTGCTCGCCGATGGTGGACTGCCGCTCGGTGGAGAGGTTCTTGCCGCAGGCGGAGCCGGCGCCGTGGGCCGGGAAGACGCGCACCTCGTCGGGCAGGCTCATCAGCTTGCGCTGCACGCTGTCGTAGAGCATGGCGCCGAGTTCGTCGGCGGTGACGCCGAAGGAAGCGAGCAGGTCGGGACGGCCGACGTCGCCGATGAACAGGGCGTCACCGGTCAGCACGCCGTACGGCACGGTGTCGCCGGTGTGCTCGTACACCAGCACGCTGATCGACTCCGGGGTGTGGCCCGGAGTCTCCATGATCTCCAGGGTGACGTCGCCGAGGCCGATCCGCTCACCGTCGGCGAGCTTGCGGATCGGGTACTCGGTCTCGGCGCGGCGGCCGTAGCCGATCCACGCGCCGGTCGCGTCCGCGACCTCGAGGTGGCCGGCGAGGAAGTCCGCGTGGAAGTGCGTGTTGATGACGCCCTCGATGGTCAGGCCGTGCGACCGGGCGTCGGCCAGGTACTCGCCGATGTCGCGGCGCGGGTCGACAAGCACGGCGCGGCCGGTGCGTTCGTCGGCGATCAGGTACGAGGCCTGGGACAGGCAGTCGAGGTAGTACTGGGTGAACAGCATGTGCGAACTCCTTCAGACGATGTGACCTTATACCCCCGGGGGTATGCAACAGGCCCATGCTCCCCGGGGTCTCTGGTGCGCGGGCGCCCGTCTGGGCGGGCCGGCTCAGGTGGGCCGGCGGGGGGTTCAGGCGTCCGCGCCGGTCGCGACGGTGCGGCCGGTGCGGAGCCATTCGCCGGTTCCGCCGGCGACGGACCGGGCCTCGATGCCGGCGCGTGCCAGGAACTGCGCGGCCGCCAGGCTGCGGTTGCCGCTGGCGCAGATGACGTAGACCGGACGGTTGCGGGGGAGATCCCCGACCACCGCGGGCAGTTGCGCGAGCGGCACCGAGCGGGCCCCGGGCACGTGGCCCGCGGCGTATTCGAACGGTTCCCGGACGTCCACCACGGCGGCGCCTTCGGCGTGTGCGGCGGCGAAGTCCGCCAGGTTCACCTCGTGCATCTCATCCTCCAGATCGACATACCCCGGGGGGTATCTATGTCGACCATAGCGCGCCGCGCCGGCGGGGCATTCCCGCCCCGGCGACCGCGACGGATGTCCGTCCATGCCGGGTCTCAGCCCGACAGCGCGTCCAGGGCCGTCCGCAGCCGCCGGGTCGCCTCGTCGGCGACCCCCTGGAGGTCGGGCGCATCACTCAACCGCACCATCACCTGGGGATCGAGCGCCTGCACGAGCGTGGCGTCCGGGCCGTCGGCGCGTACCACGACGTTGCAGGGCAGGAGCAGGCCGATGTTCCGGTCGGCCTCCACGGCCCGGTGGGCCAGCGGCGGGTTGCAGGCGCCCAGGATCACGTAGTCCTCGATCTCGACCCCGAGCTTCTCGCGCAGCGTCGACCGCATGTCGATCTCGGTCAGCACGCCGAAGCCCTGTTCCTTCAGTGCCGCCCGGACCCGCTCGACGGTCGGAGCGAACCCGGCGGGCAGCCGGACGGTGATCGCGTAGCTCATGCTCTCTGCTCTCCCTCAGGTGAGATGGTGCCGGCCGTGACGCGACCGGCGTGGGTGATTCGGCAAAAGCCGCCCCGCTGCGGCGGGGCCGGGCCGGCTCGGCTGGGGAATGCGCCTCGCGCCGGTAGGGTTGACGATACCCGTGGGGGTATCCCCGTGCGAGGTGGGTACCCCCCGGGGTATCCTGTTGACAGGAGGTGCCGATGAAGCTTCGACCGGAGATGACGTCGGATGCGCTGACCCGGCTCAAGCGGGCCCGCGGGCAGCTCAACGCGGTCATCGAGATGATGGAGAGCGGTCAGGACTGCCGCGAGGCCCTGACCCAGCTCGCCGCCGTGTCGAAGGCGATCGACCGTGCGGGCTACAAGATCATCGCATCGGGCATGCGGCACTGCGGGGCCGCGCGTGACCGGGGCGAGGAGCCGGAGATGACCGAGGAGGAGCTGGAGAAGCTCTTCCTGGCTCTCGCCTGAGACAGGTCCGGCGCCACTCGCACCGCGTCGCCGCGGCGTGAGTGGCGGCCGCTTGAGACCGGGGTCGCAGTGTCTTTTCCACATACCCCCCGGGGTATATAGGTTTTGCGAGACATCGGAAGGAGCAGGGCGCATGGCAGTCGAGGTTTCGGTGATCGCGACGTCGTCGTTGGGTGACCGGAGCTATCTGGCTTCGGACGGGCAGGTGGCGATCGTGGTCGATCCGCAGCGGGACATCGACCGGGTGCTGTACCTGGCTGGTGTGAAGGGTGTGCGGATCGCGCATGTGGTGGAGACGCATATCCATAACGACTACGTCTCCGGCGGTCTGGAGCTGGCCCGGGTGACCGGGGCCCGCTATCTGGTGGCGGCCGCGGACGAGGTGGGCTTCGAGCGTGTGCCGGTCTCCGACGGCGACCAGGTGGCCGTGTCGGACTCGGTGCGTTTGCGGGTGGTCGGCACGCCGGGTCACACCTTCCACCACCTGTCGTACGTCCTCGACGAGGCCACCGGCGGCGGCTGGCAGGCCGTCGGGGTGTTCACCGGCGGATCGCTGTTGTTCGGCACGACGGGCCGCACCGATCTGCTCGGGGGCCGGCACGCCCACGAACTGGCCCACCAGCAGCACGCCTCGGCCAAACGGCTGGCGGACCTGCTGCCCGACGGCGCCCAGGTGTGGCCGACACACGGGTTCGGCAGCTTCTGCTCCGCCAGCCAGGCCGATGCCCCCGAGTCGACGATCGGCCGGGAGAAGGCGAAGAACCCGGTGCTGCGGCTGGCCGCCGAGCAGTTCGTCACCGAAACCCTCGCCGACCTCGACGCCTACCCCGCGTACTACGCCCACATGGGGGTGGCGAACACCGCCGGCCCCGCCCCGGTGGACCTCACCCCGGTGACCCGCGCCGACGCCGGCGAACTGCGCGAGCGCATCGCCGCCGGGCAGTGGGTGGTCGACCTACGCCACCGCAAGGCCTACGCCACCGCACACCTCGCCGGCACCGTCAGCCTCGGCCTGGACGGGCCGATGGCGACCTGGCTCGGCTGGCTCATCGACTGGGGCACCCCCATCACCCTGCTCGCCGACACCCCGCAGCAGGTCGCCGACGCCCAGCGTGAGCTGGTCCGCATCGGCATCGACCGCCCGGCCGCCCAGGCTGCCGGCGGGGTTGAGCAGTGGACGGACGAGCCGGGGCAGCTCCGGGAGCTGTCCATGGCGGACTTCCCGGCCCTCGCGGCGGCCCGTGCGGGGAACGCGCCCGGCGGCCTGCCCGCCCCCGACGTGGTCCTCGACGTACGCATGACAAACGAATGGAAGGCCGGCCACATCGCCGGCGCGGTACACATCCCGCTGCCCGACCTGCCCACACGACTGGCCGACGTGCCGCCCGGCGCCATCTGGGTGCACTGCGGATCCGGCTACCGCGCCACCGCCGCGGCATCACTGCTCACCAACGCCGGCCGCACGGTAGTCGTCATCGACGACATGTTCGGCCGGGCCGCGGCCGCCGGCCTGGAGATCGTCACCGAAGCCTGACCCCATGAGCACGACCCGGCCGGCGCCACCCCGGCGCCGGCCGGTATCCCCGCGCCATCAACCGTGGCGCTTTGCGCAGGAAGAGGAGAAATGAGCACTTCGGAGACCGCCCGCCCCGCCACCCTCGACGCCGTCAGCCTGCGGGAGCTGATCGACGCCGGCCACGCGCCGCGCCTGCTGGACGTGCGTACCCCGGCGGAGTTCGAGACGTCCCACATCCCCGGCTCCTACAACGTGCCGCTGGACCTGCTCAAGGAGCACCGCGAGGAGCTGCGCAACCACCTCGACGAGGACGTCGTGCTGGTCTGTCGCTCGGGCGCCCGCGCCACCCAGGCCGAGCAGGCCCTCGCCGGCGTCGGCCTGCCCAACCTCAAGGTCCTGGACGGCGGCATCATGGCCTGGCAGGCGGCCAACGCGCCGATCAAGCGGGGCGCACCCCGCTGGGACCTCGAACGCCAGGTGCGCCTCGTTGCCGGCTCGATCGTGCTGGCCAGCGTCCTCGGCTCGGTGTTCGTGCCGCAGCTGAAGTGGGTGGCCGGATTCATCGGCGCCGGCCTCACCTTCGCCGCGGTCACCAACACGTGTGCCATGGGCATGATGCTCGGCAAGCTGCCCTACAACCGGGGCGCCAGCTGTGACCTGGACACCATCGTGGGCCAGCTGCGCGAGACCGGGGGACGGGCATGACCGCCACCCTGGCGCTGACCGTCGGACTGGCCGTCCTGATCGGCGTCAGCCTCGGCCTGCTCGGCGGGGGCGGATCGATCCTCGCGGTGCCGCTGCTGGTCTACGTCGCCGACCTGCCCCCGAAGGAGGCCATCGCGACCTCCCTGCTCGTCGTGGGCGCCACCAGCGCGGTGGGCGTCATCCCGCACGCCCGGGCCCACCGGGTGCGCTGGCGCACCGGTCTGATCTTCGGCGTCGCCGGCATGACCGGCGCCTACGCGGGCGGCCGACTGGCCGAGTTCATCCCGGCCGGGTTCCTGCTCACCGGCTTCGCCGTGATGATGCTGGCCACCGCGGTGGCGATGATCCGCGGCCGGCGCGCCGCCGAGGGGCGGCCGGTGCCGCACGAACTGCCGGTGCTGCGGGTGGTCCTCGACGGCGTGGTGGTCGGACTCGTCACGGGTCTGGTCGGCGCCGGTGGCGGCTTCCTGGTGGTGCCCGCCCTGGCGCTGCTCGGCGGCCTGCCCATGCCGGTCGCGGTCGGCACCTCACTGGTGGTCATCGCCATGAAGTCCTTCGCCGGCCTGGCCGGCTACCTGTCGAGCGTGAACATCGACTGGGGTCTCGCGGCGGCGGTGACCGTCGCCGCCGTCGCGGGCAGCTTCGCCGGCGGGCGGCTGGCCGGACGGATCCCCGCCGAGATCCTGCGCAAGGCGTTCGGCTGGTTCGTCGTGGTGATGGGCGTCTTCGTCCTCGGCCAGCAGCTGCCCGACGCACTGCGGACCAGCCCGTTGCTCTGGACCGGCGTCGGCGTCGCCGCCGCGGTCATCGCCGCGCTGACCGTGCTGCGGGGCCGGAGGAAGCCGGCACCGCGGCGCGAGCCGGCCGCCCCGGTGCCGGTCGGATCAGCGTCCCGTCGCTGACCCTCGGACAGGGGGGAGGGGCGCCCCGGCAGGTCCGGGCGCCCCTTCCTGACCTGCGCCCACGGGGGGCTCACAGCCGATCGTCAGGTGGCGAAGGATCATGGCGACACGACAGGTGGCGACGTCAGCGGCCGGTGGGGCCCGAGGGGCTAGGTGACCCGCCGAGCCGGGGTGATACTCGACGGTGCCGGCAACGGATGGGAGGCTCGTCGTGGCAGAGCACAGTGATCCGTCGCGGGAGGGCTCCCGTGACGTCCGACTGCACGTCCTCGCCGTGGTGATCTTCGGGTTGCTCGCCTGGTCGGGCGTGGTCGGGCTCGCTCAGGACGCGCCCGCCCTGGCCGTACCCTCGTTGATCGTCGGTGTCGCGGGGGCGGTCCGGGCGCTCTCGACCGTCACGGGCCTCCTGCCAGCCGGTGGGATCGCGCGCGGGGTCGCGGGAGGCGCGACGCTGCTGGCGGCGATCGCCGCCCTGACGACCGGGCTCGTGCTCGCCCCGGACGGGACGGACCGCGGCTTCGTCCTCGCGGTGAGCGCGGTTCTCGCCGCCGCGTTGGCCGCCTACGCGGTCCTCGGCGGGCCGGTGCGCCGCCCCGCCGGCGCGAGCTAGGCCCTGGCGCGTTCGGCGCGGGCGCGGATGTCGCGCAGCATCCGCCGGACCGCGAGCCGGTGCCCGCCCGACCCGATCACCAGCAGCCGGTAGACAGCCCCGTGCGGCCCGGGGAACACCGCGTACGTCCGGGCGCTCACCAGTGTTCCGCCGGCCCGGTCGGCGAGGTCGAACTGGAGCACGTACCGGGAGAACCGGTGCCGCCCGGCGAGCCGGAGCCGCCGTTCCGGCACCGCCTCCGCCACGGCGAACCCGGGCACGGTGGCACCCTCGGTGAGGGGCGGACCGCCGGCGCGGCGGGGGACGGTGCCCAACAGGTGCGCCACGAGGTCGGCGCCGGACACGCGGTGGTGGGTGAACTGCGCGCCGAGCGACCGCCACACGTCGGCCTGCGGCGCGGCCACGAGGGCGCGGTGCTCGTCGACGAACGGCAGGTCGCCGGGCGGATCCGAAGAGGACACCTGGCCGACGATACGCCGGCCGTCAGCCGGTCATCTCGATCACGTCGGCCGGCGTCCGGCGCGGTGCCGGCGGCAGGTCGTCGTCGGGTCCCCAGCCGACCCGTACCAGCAGGTAGGGGTCGCCGATCCCGGCGAGCAGGTCGCGCATCATCCGGCGCGGCCAGGCGACCTCGATGGCGTCGCTGAGCGGCGCGCTGGCCAGGCCCTCGGCGGTGGCCGTGAGCAGCAGCGCCGACAGCGCCTCGCCGCCGCGCAGCCAGGCCGCCGGCTCGTCCTGCTCGCCGAACAGGATCAGGTACGCCGCGCCGCGGTCGAAGTCCGCGCCGGCGCTCAGCCCGGCCGCCCCGCCCGGTGCGTAGTCGCGCAGCGGCACCCGGCGGGGCCCGGGCCGGACGGCGGTGGCGGTGGGCACGCCGTCGCCGCTGCCCGCCGGCCGGTCGGTCCACCGGCGCAGCTCCTCCCGGTACGCGGGGTCGGCCAGTTCGGCGTCGGCGGCGCGGCCGGTGGAGACGGCCAGCATCGGCATCTGGTCGGGCCGGACGATGTGCAGGTGGGCGTCCTCGGACTCGACGGCGGCGCGCAGCCGGGCCAGCACCGGCTCGGGCACCGGGCGGTCGCCGAAGGCACGGCGGTCGGTGCGGCGGCGCGGGATCGCGTCGACCAGGCGTGCGGCGGCGACGTCGAGGTGGGCGGGGCCGGTGGCGCGGAGCCGGGCCAGCAGCGCCGGGTCGGCCGGGTCGGGCCGCCGCTCGACGGTGACCGCCCAGCCGGCGGCGGCGAGGAACACCCGGGCGTGGTGCAGGGCCGCGCCGCAGCTGAGGGTGAGCAGCCGGCCGTCCGGGTCGGTGGCGGCGAGCTGCCGGTCCGGGTCGGCCCGCAGTTCGAGGGTGTCCGGGGTGATCCGCCAGCGCCAGGGCTGGGTGTTGAACACCGACGGGGCGTGCAGGGCCTGCCGGGCCGCCGCCTCCAGCATCCGTACCGTCGGGGTCTGCTCCGTCCGGGTCGCCGGCTGGCTCATGGTGTCGCCTCCTCGTTGCTGGTCCCCCTTCGACAATTCCCGGCCCGACCGGCGGCGGGCAGGGCCGGAGGACCCGGGATGCCCGGGCCGGTGGGCCGGTGCTCGGTCGGCCTCCGAGGGCAGGACGGCCGGACGCGCTCGCAGCCGGTCAGGCGGATCCGGCCAGACCGTGGACGCCGACCAGGCCGGGGACCGGGACGCGGCCGAGTTCCCGGCCGGTGGCGGGATCGTGCCAGCTCACCGCGTCGCGCTGGCCCACGTAGAGGCGGCTGCCGTCGCGGCTGGACACCAGGCCGGTGACCGGTTCGCGGGCCGGCCAGTCCACCGTGCCGGTCAGGCGGGTGAGGTCGAGGGCCCGGACCGTCGTGCCGGCGGCCAGGTACAGGCGGTCGTGGCCGGTGGCGGCGTGCGCGGCGCCCGTGCCGCGCGGCTGTGGGACGGTGCGGCGTACCGTCAGATCCTCGGTGGCGACGTCCGCCACGGCGCCCGACGCGACGTCGAGGACGAGGAGCCGGCCACCGTCGGGGGTGATCGCCATGGCGTGGCCGGCCGCGGCGGCCTCGCCGAACGGGTGCGGCAGGTCGACGCAGTACGCCCACCGGTCCCGCAGGTGCAGGGTGTGGACGAACGCGTGCGCGTCGCCGGGCCGACCGCTGACGAGGTCCCGGGTGTGCCGGTGGCCGGGCTGGTGGGTGTAGAGCGTGTAGAGGACGGTGCGGTCCGGTGCGAGCACCGCCTGGCGCCCGTCGCCGCGCATCTCCTCCTCGGCGCCGGGCGGGACCGGCGTCTTGGTGCGGGTGGCCAGGGGGCCGGGCGTACCGGTGGCGAGGTCGACGACCCGGACCCGGTAGCGGTCGGGTGCGGTGGCCGGGAGCCAGTCCAGGACGAACAGCCCGGTGCCGTCCGCGGTGAACGCCTCCGGGACGACGGCGCCGCGCAGGTCCAGCCGGTGGCGTACACCGCCGGCGTCGGCGACCAGCACCGGCGTCACCTCGCGCCCCGACGGGCGACCGCCGTTCACCGGCATCCCGGTCGGGGTGAGCGCCACCCTCGTACCGTCGGCCGAGACCGCCTGGGGAACCCAGCGCCCGGGCAGCACCGTCCTCGGGGAGGTGCCGCCGGTCGCGGTGTCGATCCGCCAGCAGGCGGTGTCGGGGCCCTCGGGGGCGGTGGCGAACACAAACGTCCCGTCCGTGGTAGCCAGGGCACGCGGGATCGTTCGCCGGTCTGCCCCGCGCAGGAGGCCCAGCCCTTCGTCCACCCGGACGAGCAGCGGGTCGGGAACGGCAGGTGCGGGCGCCCGGCCCCGGGCCGGCTCGCAGCCGGCCAGCGCGGTGGCGCCGGCGCCGGCCAGCAGGGTCAGGATGCGGCGACGCGACATGGTGACGGCCATGCCCGGGTGACACCGTCGACGCCGCCGGGGTTCCCTGCCGGCGAGGATGGAACCCGCGGGGCGCGGCCGGTGTCATGAGGGTGATCGAAGCGGAGGTCTCCACTGGACGACGACGAGCTTGTCACCCGCGCCCGGGCCGGTGACCTGGAGGGGTACGACCTCCTGGTCGCCCGGCACACCGCGTCCGCGTACCGGACGGCGGTGCTGCTGGGTGCCGGTTCGGACGCGGAGGACGTCATCCAGGAGGCGTTCGTGAAGGGGTTCCGCAACCTGTCCCGCTACCGCGGCGAGTCGTCCTTCCGGTCGTGGCTGCTCGCGATCGTCGCCAACGAGACCCGCAACCTGCACCGGTCCCGCAGCCGGCGGGACGGGCTCGCCCTGCGGGCCGCGGCGGCGCAGGACGGGTCCGAGGCGGGCGAGGACGCCGCCGTCGGCGGAGTTCTCGCGGCGGAGCGCCGGGCCGCGCTGGTGGCGGCGCTGCGGCAGCTGCCGGTGAAGGACCGCGAGGTGATCGTGTGCCGGTTCCTTCTCGACCTGACCGAGGAGGAGACCGTGACGACGCTCGGCTGGCCCCGGGGCACCGTGAAGTCACGGACGTCCCGGGCGCTGGCCAAGCTCCGCGGCCTGCTCGACCGCGAGGAGGTGCGCCGTGGATGACCTCGAACGCGAGCTGCGCGACCTCGCCACCTGGCTGGAGACCCCCGACGTACCCGACGTGCGAGACCGGGTACGCGCCCGCCTGTCCGCCCCGGCACGGCGGCGGCGCTGGCGCCGTTGGCTGGCCGCGGCGCTGGCCGCTCTGCTCGTCGCCGCGCTGCCGCCCGGGCGGGCCGCGATCGCCGACGCCGTGGCGGGGCTGCTCCGCTTCTCCGGGGTCGTCGTCGAGACCACCCCGGCGTCAGACCCGCCCACCGGGGCGCCGTCGCCGCTGCCCTCGCAGCGGTCCGTCTCTCTCGACGAGGCGCGGCGGCACGTACGTTTCCCGATCCGCGTGCCCGCCGCTCTGGGCGCCCCGGAGCAGGTGCTGGTCGCCGATCCGGACGGCACCGGCACGTACCGGGTGGCGACGCTGCTCTACCGCGGTGGCGCGCTGCGCCTCGACGCCTTCGACGGTCGCCTCGACCCGGTCTTCCACAAGCAGCTCGGCGGCGGTCCGGGCGTGGAGTGGGTCACCGTCGACGGCGACTTCGCCGTCTGGATCGGCGGTCCGCACGAGCTGGCGTACATCGACCGGGCCGGCGTGGAACGCGTCGAGACCGCACGGCTCGCCGCGGCCACCCTGATCTGGGAGGACGCCGGCGTCAGCTACCGCCTGGAGGGCCAGCTGACCAGGGACGCCGCGATCGGGATCGCCGGGTCCCTGGACTAGGCGCGGCTGGCGGGCGGGACGGCGGACGGAACCCGCGCCGCCCGGCCGGTGTCGTCAGGGCAGGGGTGCCGTCGACCGGCACCGACACGTCGGCCCGGAGGTGTGGGATGGGTTCGTGGGGCAGGCTCCTGCTGGCGCCGGTGGTCCTGCTGGCGGGCTGCACCGCCGCCGGCGCGCCGGTCACGCCGGCCACCCCGGCGGCGAGCGCGCCGACCGGCTGTGCGGCCCGGGTCGAGGAGGGCCGGCTGCCCGACTGGGCGGACGCCGGGTTCAGCGGCGACACCCGCATGCCGCACGTGTTCGGCGCGAAGGGCGAGATCGTCGCCGTGCTGTTCGGGCAGCCCCTGACCGTCGGCCGGACGGAGGGACCCAGCAACAAGATCCTCTGGGTGGCCCGGCCGGCGGCCACGCCGTCGCCCGACCCGAGCGCGCCGGCCACCCTGGTCATCACCGCGACCCTGGACGGCACCACGACCCGGGTGACCCGGGAGGTCGCCGGTGGTCCCGGCCCGTCCATCGTCGACGTGCCGCGGGCCGGCTGCTGGCACCTCGACCTCCGCTGGTCCGGCCGCACCGACACCATGGACCTCGTCTACGCCGCCGCCTGACCGCCGGCCTGCCGCCCTCACGCGCCTGGGGACTCCGCCTCCGGCGGGGCGGGCGGGACGGCCAGCGCGATGGTGAGGTCGAGGACCGTGGCGGGTTCGTGGAGGCGGTCGCCGTACAGCTCGCGGAGCTTGCCCATCCGGTAGCGGACGGTCTGCGGGTGGACGAACAGGTCGGCGGCGACGTCGTCGCGGCGGCCCTGGTGCAGCAGCCAGGAGCGCAGCGTCTCGGCGAGCCGGTGCGCGGTGGCCGGCGGGAGGCCGGCGAGCGGCGCGAGGGCCTGGGCGCGCAGGTCGGCCAGGCCCTCCGGGTCCATGCTGAGCAGCAGTTCGGCCAGGTGCCGCTCGGTGTCGACAGGTCCGGCGTCCGGTTCGCCGAGGCCGAGGGCGAGGGCCCGGGTGGCCCGCTCGTAGGAGGCGGCGACCCGGTGCCACGGACGGGCCGGCCCGAGCACCGCCCGGTGCCCGTGCAGCAGCCGGGTGAGCTGGCGGCGTCGGACCCCGTGCATGTCCGGCACCAGCAGGACGGCCAGGTCGTCGGCGGGGTCCATGCCGGGCATGTCCTCGCCGCTCTCGAGGGTGTACGGGCCGAGCAGGGCGAGCACCGCGCGCAGGTTGCGGCGGGGCAGCAGCACGACGGTGAGGGTCTGCGGCAACGGCCAGTCGGCCCGTTCCGCGCTGCGCCGCAGGATCTCCTCGGGTTCCGCGGCGAGCAGCTGCTGGGTGAGGCGTTCCAGGTCCCGGCGGCGGACCCGGCCGGCGCTGGCCAGCTCGTCGGAGTGCCCGGCCACGCTGGCCGCCGACAGCTCGTCGATGTACGCGAACATGAGCTCGGCGAACTCAGCGACCGTCTCGGCGGCCAGCCCGCTGCGCACCGTGGTGGCGGAGACCTCCCGCCAGGCCACCCGCGCCCCCACCCGGTACGCGGCCAGCAGCGCGTCCATGCTCCGCCCCGAGCGGGCCTCGCCGCTGCCCAGCGCGTACGCGGCTTCCAGGGCCGGCGCCAGCGGCGTGCTCGGGTCGATGGCCTGTGCGCCCTCGATGAGCTGGAGGAAGGTGCCCAGCGCGATGCGTACGGCGTTCTCGATCTTCTCGCGCATGGTGCCGGTGAGCGCGCCGGAGTAGTCGGGGACCTCGGCGGTGATCGCGGTGACCGTCCGTTCGGCGACCACGGGCAGCCGGTCCCGCAGCTGTGCCGCCACCTGCTCGTCGAGTTCGAGATGGGCGCGATGGTGCGTTGCGTCCGACATTTTGTTCTCCCCGAACAAGAACCTGCGACCGTTTCACCTTTGCCGGTCAAGATGTTATGCGATCACGCAGTCAAGCTGGTCATATGACCACAACTGCCTCCCGCCGCCCGCAGAAGGTCTCCTTCCGGGACAGGTTGCTGCGGCTGGCCGGCGCGGTCACCACCCCGCTGCTGCCGGGCGACTACCTCGACCTCGTGGCGCCGCTGCGCGCCGGCGCCCCGCTGCGCGGGCGCATCCTCGCCGTCCGCCCGGAGACCCGGGACGCCGCGACAGTGGTCATCCAGCCGGGCCGCGGCTGGCAGGGGCACCGGCCCGGACAGTACGTGCGCCTCGGCGTGGACGTCGACGGGGTGCGCCAGTGGCGGGCGTACTCGGTCACCTCGGTGCCGGGCGCCGCGGACGGCCGGATCACCGTCACCGTGAAGGCGATCCCCGACGGCAAGGTCAGCAACCACCTGGTGCGGCGGGTGCGGCCCGGCACGATCGTCCAGCTCGACCAGGCGCAGGGCGACTTCGTCGTGCCGGCGGAGACCCCGGGACGGGTCCTGTTCCTCACCGCCGGCAGCGGCATCACCCCGGTCATGGGGATGCTCCGCGCCGGCCTGCACCAGCGGGCCGACGTGGTGCTGGTGCACTCGGCGCCGGCCCGCGACGACGTCATCTTCGGCCCCGAGCTGCGGGCGCTCGCCGAGGCCGGCGCGCTGCGGCTGGTCGAGCGGCACACCGACACCGACGGGCTGCTGGGCGTCGACGAGCTGGCCGGCCTGGTGCCCGACCACCTCGACCGCCAGACGTGGGCCTGCGGGCCGATCGGCATGCTCGACGCGATCGAGGGGTACTGGGAGGCCAACGGGCTGGTCGACCGGCTGCACACCGAGCGGTTCCGGCCCACCGTGATCTCGCCGGGGGAGGGCGGCACCGTGACGTTCTCCCGGGCCGGCGTGACCGTCGAGGCCGACGGGGCCACCCCGCTCCTCGACGCCGGCGAGCAGGCCGGGGTGCTGATGCCCTCGGGCTGCCGGATGGGCATCTGCTTCGGCTGCGTCGTCCCGCTACGGGAGGGCGCGGTACGCGACCTGCGCAACGGGGATCTCACCACCGCCGTCCCGGGGGACGGTGTGCTCGTCCAGACCTGTGTGTCGGCGGCCGCCGGTACCTGCGACATCGAACTCTGACAGGAGGCCACCCGACGTGACCGTGATCCAGAAGAAGGCCGACAACCCGATCGCCCATCTCACCGCCGCGGACATCGAGATCATCGGCAAGGAGCTGGACGCGATCCGGGACCGGGTGATCGCCGACCGGGGTGAGCGGGACGCCCGCTACATCCGCAAGGTGATCAAGACCCAGCGGACCCTGGAGATCAGCAGCCGCGCGGTTCTGCTGTTCTCGCTGTTCCCGCCGGCCTGGATCGTCGGCACGGCCGGGCTCGCGGTCGCCAAGATCCTCGACAACATGGAGATCGGGCACAACGTCCTGCACGGGCAGTGGGACTGGATGCGCGACCCGAAGATCCACTCCACCACCTGGGACTGGGACCACGTCTCCCCGCCCGAGCAGTGGAAGCACTCCCACAACGAGCTGCACCACCGGTACACCAACGTGCTCGGCAAGGACAACGACCTCGGCTACGGCATCATGCGGGTCGACGAGGACCAGCCCTGGCACCCCGCGTACCTGGGCCAGCCCTTCTACAACTTCGTCAACGCCTGCTTCTTCGAGTACGGCATCGCCGCGTACGACCTGGAGCTGGGGAACAACCTGAAGAACGGCAGGCACAAGGACCCGGCGTTCCGGGCCCGCGCCCGGGCGGTCGGCCGCAAGATCCGCCGCCAGGTGCTCAAGGACTACGTGCTGCACCCGCTGCTGTCCGGCCCGTCGTTCCTGTCCACGCTCGCCGCCACCTTCACCGCGAACCTGATCCGCAACCTGTGGAGCCACTCGGTGATCATGTGCGGGCACTTCCCGAACGGCGTGGAGACCTTCGAGAAGACCTCCATCGAGGGCGAGAGCCGTGGCGAGTGGTACCTGCGGCAGATGCTCGGCTCGGCCAACATCAGCGGCAGCCGGCTGCTGCACATCATGACCGGCAACCTGTCGTACCAGATCGAGCACCACCTCTTCCCCGACCTGCCGAGCAACCGCTACCAGGAGATCGCCCCGCAGGTCCGGGCGCTGTTCGACAGGTACGGGCTGAAGTACACCACCGGCCCACTGCCCAAGCAGGTCGCCTCCGCCTGGTGGAAGGTGATCCGCCTGTCGCTGCCGAACCGGCGTGCCGACCGCCGCCAGCCGGTGGCCCCGGCCCCGCTGGTCTCCTCCGGGACGGCCTGACCGGAACCGGTCGACAGGAGGCGCCCGCCGGCCCGGCACGCCGGACCGGCGGGCTCACCCTCACGAGTTGACGAAGTCGCGCACCTGCCCATAGATGGTGGCGTCGTTCTGCAGGTTGGTGTGGAAGACGCAGGCGGTCCGGGTGTTGGTCGCGCCGGCCAGGACCGTGCTGTCCACCGGGTTGATCACGCCGTCGCACGGGGAGCGCCAGGTGCCGTAGCCGAAGGCGCCCGGTGTCTCGTCGCCGGCGTTGAGGTCGGCCAGGAAGGTCGAGCCGACCCGCATCTCCACGCAGGCGGTGCTCGAGCAGGTGTTCGCCGAGCTGGTGCCGTGGTTCGGACCGCCGAGCGAGACCCAGCGGTCCACCTTCCCGCTGCTGGCCAGGTACTTCAGGTAGTAGCGCGAGGAGAGCGCGCCCATCGAGTGCGTGACGATGTCGACCTTCGACGCCCCGGTCGCGGCGAGCAGCTTGTCGACCTCCTGGGCCACCACCTGGGCGGTGGTGGCGTTGGACCTGCTGGTGTCGTAGGAGAAGGCCCGCAGGTGGCTCGACGGCCAGCCGTCGGCCTGGAACCGGCCGATCATCGTGTTCCAGGTCGAGGCGCTGCTGTTCCAGCCGTGCACGAAGAGGACCGGGTTGCTCGACGGCGTCCAGGTGCCCGCTCGGGCCGGGGAGGGGAGCCCGACCAGCGTCGTCACGGCGAGGGCGAGGGCCAGCAGGGCACGGGTCATCAGCGATTTCACGGGGCGGTTCCTTCCGGGGGTGACGGGGGACCCGCCGGTCGGCGGGGTCCACCCACGAGCCGTCCACGTGCCTGTTCGGCGCCTCGGTGGGGGATCGGCCCGGGTACGGGGGTGGCCCGGGCCGTCCGAGGTGCCGGAATGTTACCGACGGGTTGCCTTCGCATGTCAATACGTCGATTCACCGGGTCGACCCGCCGGGTTTTCCGGTGGCCGTGACCTCGCCTTCCGGCTACCGTTGTCGGCATGGAATTCAGGCGCAGCACCACCGCCGCGGCCGCGCGAGCTTCCCGCTCGCCGGTTGCCGCCGCCTGACCTGCCCCATTTCCCGCCGGCGACCGGAAACGGTCCGCCGGCGTCGTCGTGTCACGCCACCGCCCGTGCGGCGGACCGTCCGGTCGTCGATCGAACCGGAAGGCACCTGCCGTGACACCCGATGAGATCGTCCGCACCTTCGTCGACCACTACCACCGCCGGGGCCACCGGGACGCGCCGGAGAGCTCGCTCGTCCCGCCACCCGGCGATCCGGTGCTCTTCACCACCTCCGGCATGCACCCGCTCACCCCGTACCTGCTGGGGCGCCCGCACCCCGGCGGCCGGCGGCTGGTCAACGTGCAGCGCTGCCTGCGCACCACCGACCTCGACGAGGTCGGTGACCGCACCCACCTGACCGTCTTCGACATGCTCGGGTCCTGGTCGCTCGGCGACTACGACATCGCGACCAGCCTGCGATGGGGCTACGAGTTGCTCACCGAGGGCTTCGGCATCGACCCGGGGCGGCTGCACGCCACCGTCTTCGGCGGCGACGATCAGGTCGGCCCGGACGAGACCGCGCTCGACACCTGGACGGGGCTGGGCGTGCCGGTCGAGTCCACCGGCGCGGAGAACTGGTGGTCCAACGGCCCGACCGGCCCGTGCGGGCCCGACTCGGAGATCTTCGTGTGGACCGGGGACGGCCCGCCGTCCGGCAGCCCGGGCACCGACGAGCGCTGGATGGAGGTCTGGAACCACGTCCAGATGCGTCACCACCGCCACCCCGACGGCCGGCTGACGCCGCTGCCGATGTCCAGCATCGACACCGGGATGGGTCTGGAGCGCCTGGAGATGGTGCTGCGCGGCGGCCGGTCCGTCTTCGAGGGCGCGGGCCTGACCCCGTGGGTGGGCGCGGTGCGGGACCGGTGGGACCTGCGCGGCGAGGACCTGCGGGTGGTCGCCGACCACCTGCGCTCCGCGGTGGTCGTCCTCGGCGACGGGGTACGCCCCGGCAACACCGGCCGCGGCTACGTGCTGCGCCGGCTGGTCCGGCGGGCGCTCACCGTGCTGTGGCGCGACGACCCGGCGCGCGGCCTGACCGGCCTGCCGCTCGACGCGTACCGCGACACGCTGCGCCGGTTCCGGCAGGAGTCGGAGGTCGGTCCGCTGCGCGAACTGCTGCTGGAGGAGGAGCGGAGGTTCCGCGGCCTGCTGGACCGGGGCCGGCCACTTGTCGACCGGGTACGCGCGCGCGGGCCGTTGACCGAGCGCGACTACCACTGGCTGCACGACACCCACGGGCTGCCCCGGGACCTGGTCGACGGCCTCCTCGCGGAGGCGGCCTGACCGGCGCGGTGGCCGTGGCGGTGACCCGGTGTCAGACTCGGCAGCGGAGACCGCTCGCAGCGAGGGATGTGGTCGCATGACCGGATACGAGGTCCGGCCGGACGTCGAGACCGTGACGCTGCTCGGCGCCCGGGTCACCGTCACCGGCGCCGCCGCGCTGCTCGCCGCCGCCCAGGACGGGCCGGTGGAACTGCTGGCCGGCGGGGACTTCCCCGCGCCGGTGCGGGAGGTGCGCTGCACCGTGCGCGCCGACAGCCGCGACGGGCGGCAGGTGCACCGCTTCGAGGCGTACCTGCGGGCCGACGCCCCGCTGCCGGGCGCCGGCCTGTTCGCCCTCGGCCTGGCCGGACCGGTCGGGCTGCTGCTCGCCCAGCGGCTCGCCGCCCGGGGTGGCGACGGGCCGGCCGCCGCCGTCGGCCGGGTCGCTGCCGAGGCCGGCCGCCGCCTCGGGCTGCGTCCCGCCGGAGCCGCGCTGGCCGAGGCGCCGCGCGACCAGGCCGGCCGGACGGTGCTGCGCGTCGCCGAGGAGGCCGGCCTGCGCCCCGAGGTCAGCCACGACGACGGCGGGACGGTGCGGGTGCGCGCCGAGGTGCCCAGCGCCGAGGTGACGCCGGCGCACCTCACCGCCATGCTCGGGGTGGTGCTGCAGACCGTCCGGGAACTCGCCGGCGACACCCCCGAGCCGACGCTGCTGCGCGGCCGGTCGTACACCGTCGGTCAGCGCGCGGCCGCGGCGGCGCCGCGCAGTGCGGCGGTGACCCTCGACCAGGTCGGCGGCCTGGCTGACGTGGTCGCGCGGTTCCGCGAGGTGGCGGTGTCGTTCCGGCACCCGCAGGCCATGGCCCGCTGGGGCGCCCGCCGGCCGCAGGGCATCCTGCTGTACGGGCCGCCCGGCACCGGCAAGACCATGCTGGCCCGTGCCCTGGCCAACGAGATCGGCGCGGACTTCGTGGAGATCCGCACCCCGGAGATCCTCGACAAGTACCTCGGCGGCTCGGAGCGGAACATCAAGCGGATCTTCCGGGAGGCGCGCCGCTACCGGCGGCCCACCGTCATGCTCTTCGACGAGTTCGACAGCATCATCAGCTACGCCGGCGCCGGTGGCGACGCGGCCAGCCAGGCGGTCAACGCGGTGGCCGGGATCTTCAAGCAGGAGATGAACACCCTGATCGAGGAGAACCCCGACGTCATCGTGGTGGCCACCACCAACTTCCCGCAGCGGGTGGACGCCTCGCTGACCCGCTCCGGCCGCTTCGACCTCAAGATCGCCATCCCGGCGCCGGACGAGTCCGGGCGCGCCGAGATCCTCGCCAAGATGATCCGGGAGCTGATCGACAGGCACGAGCGGCCCGGCTTCCGGATGTTCGCCGCCGACGTCGACCCGGCCGCGCTCGCCGCCGACACCCCCGGGCTCACCGGCGCCGACCTGCGGGAGGTGCTGCGGCGGGTGCAACTCGCCAAGGCGCTCCGAGAGGCCACGGAGGGTGCGCCGCCCGCCCCGATCAGTCAGGATGACCTCCGAGAGGCCGTCGCCGGGCTGCGCCGCGGCTGACGACGGCCCACGGAAGGAGACCCGTGTCGTCGTCCACCCTGCTGTCCCGTCGCGACCTGGCGTTCCTGCTGCACGACTGGCTGGACGTCGGCCGGCTGACCGAGCGGCCCCGCTACGCCGAGCACTCGCGGGAGACCTTCGACGCGGTGCTCGACCTCGCCGCACAGGTCGCCGCCGAGCGGTTCGCGACCCACAACCGGGCCGCCGACGCCACCGAACCGAGCTTCGACGGGCAGCGGGTACGCACCATCCCGCAGGTCAAGGCCGCCCTGGAGGTGTTCGCCGAGACCGGCCTGCTGGCCGCCACCATGGACGAGTCGGTCGGCGGCATGCAGTTGCCGCACGCCGTGGCCGCCGCCTGCTTCGCCTGGTTCCAGGCCGCCAACGTGGCCACCGCCGCCTACCCGTTCCTCACCCTCGGCAACGCCAACCTGCTGCTCGCCCACGGCAGCGCCGAGCAGATCGACACCTGGGTCCGGCCCATGGTGGAGGGCCGGTTCTTCGGCACCATGTGCCTCTCCGAGCCGCAGGCCGGCAGTTCACTGGCGGACATCACCACCCGGGCCGAGCCGCAGGACGACGGGACGTACCGGCTGGTGGGCACCAAGATGTGGATCTCCGGCGGTGAGCACGACCTGGCCGAGAACATCGTCCACCTGGTCCTCGCCCGGATCCCCGGCGGGCCGCCCGGGGTCAAGGGCATCTCGCTGTTCATCGTCCCGAAGGTGCTCCTCGACGCCGGCGGCGCGCTCGGCCCGCGCAACGACGTGGTGCTGGTCGGCCTCAACCACAAGCTGGGCTACCGGGGCACCACCAACACGCTGCTCAACTTCGGCGAGGGCGTGCACCGCCCGTACGGGCGGCCCGGCGCGGTCGGCTACCTGGTGGGGGAGCCGCACCAGGGGTTGGCGCAGATGTTCCACATGATGAACGAGGCGCGCATCGGGGTGGGCGCCGGCGCCACCGCGCTCGGCTACACCGGCTACCTGAAGTCTGTGGCGTACGCCCGGCAGCGCCCGCAGGGCCGCCCGGTCGCCGACAAGGACCCCACCGCGCCGCAGGTGCCGATCGTGGCGCACGCCGACGTACGCCGGATGCTGCTGGCCCAGAAGAGCTACGTGGAGGGCGCGCTCGCCCTCATCCTCTACTGCGGGCGGCTGCTCGACGAAGAGAAGACCGCTCCGGCCGAGGCCGACCGGAGCCGGGCGCACCTGCTGCTGGACCTGCTCACCCCGATCGCCAAGAGTTGGCCGTCGCAGTGGTGCCTGGCCGCCAACGACCTGGCCATCCAGGTGCACGGAGGGTACGGCTACACCCGCGACTACGACGTCGAGCAGCACTGGCGCGACAACCGCCTCAACCCCATCCACGAGGGCACCCACGGCATCCAGGCGCTGGACCTGCTCGGCCGCAAGGTCACCATGCGCGGGGGCGCCGGGCTGGAGCTGCTGCTGGAGACCATCCGGGCCACCGTGACCCGGGCCTGGAAGGCCGAGGGTGAGGCGGCCGAGCTGGCCGGCCGGCTCGGCGCGGCGGTCGACCGGATCGCCGTGGTCACCCGGCGGTTGCACGGCGCCGGCGACCCGGAACTGGCCCTGGCCAACGCCAGCGTCTACCTGGAGGCGGTCGGGCACGTGGTGATCGCCTGGATGTGGCTGGAGCAGCTGCTCGCCGTCGAGGCGCTGGGCGACCCGGACGGCCCGGACGCCGACTTCCTCGCCGGCAAGCGGCAGGCCGCCCGGTACTTCTTCCGCTACGAGCTGCCCCGGACCGGCCCGCAGTTCGACCTGCTGGAGAGCCTGGACCGGACCACCCTGGACACCCGGGACACCTGGTTCTGACCGGCGGCGCGGTGTGGCGGCGGTACCGCCGCCACACCGCGACCAACGCCTTCGGTCAGCTCAGGCTGAACCGCTGGTTGGCCTGCCCGTTGCAGTCGTAGATCTGGATCTGCTGTCCGTTGGCGGTGCCCCACACGTCCAGGCAGCGCCCGGACTGCACACCGGTGATGGTGCCGTTGCTGTTGACGTTCCACTGCTGGTTGGCCTGCCCGTTGCAGCTGTAGATCTGCACGGCCGAGGCGTTGCCGGAGCCGGCGGCGTCCAGGCACATGCTGCCGTACACGGTCAGCTGCCTGCTCGACGTGAGGGTCCACGCCTGGTTGATCTGGCCGTTGCAGTCGTAGAGCTGGACCCGCGTGCCGTTCGTGCGTGACGCGTTCGGCACGTCGACGCACCTGCCCGACTGGGCGCCGATGATCCGCTTCGCTCCGCCCGGCGTGGCCGTGGGCGACGGGGAGACGGTGCCACCGGTCGGGGTCGGCGAGGACGTGGCCGTCGGGCCGGCGGCGTTGAGGGCGTTGAGGACCGAGGTGTACGCGGCCTTCTTGTTGCCGCCGCCGTCGAACAGCAGCGGGCTCTCGCTGGATCGCCAGGAGTCGCTGTCGCGGACGCCCCACACGGTGATGCCGATGCAGCGCGGCACGTTCATGCACGCCTGGGTCAGCCCGGCGTACTGGCTGGTCGACGCGTTCGTGACGTCGACCTCGGTGAGCGCCACGTCGACACCGAGCGCGGCGAAGCTGGACAGCGTGGTCTGGAAGTTGCTGGGCAGCGAGCTGCCGCCGGTGAAGTGGGTCTGCAGGCCGACGCAGTCGATCGGGACGCCGCGGGACTTGAAGTCCTGGATCATCCGGTAGACGCCCTGCGTCTTGCCGTACGACCAGTTCTCGATGTTGTAGTCGTTGTAGCAGAGCTTCACCGACGGGTCGGCGGTGCGGGCGGTGCGGAACGCGACCTCGATCCAGTCGTTGCCGGTGCCCTGCAGGTTCGACTGACGGCGGCTGCCGTCCTCGTTGAACGCCTCGTTCACCACGTCCCAGGCGGCGAGCTTGCCCTTGTAGTGGGCCATCACGCCGTTGATGTGATCGATCATCGCCTGGCGCAGGCTGCTGCCGCTGAGGCTCTGCATCCAGCCCGGCTGCTGCGCGTGCCACGCGAGGGTGTGGCCGCGGACCTTCATGCCGCGCTGGGTGGCCCAGTTGTAGATCTGGTCGCCGGAGCTGAAGTTGAACTGGCCCCGCTGGGGCTCCGTGGCGTCCGGCTTCATCTCGTTCTCGGCGGTCACCATGTTGAACTCACGCCCGGCGATCGTGGTGTACGTCGAGTCACCGAGCCGGCCCGCCGCGATCGCCGTGCCGAAGTACCGGCCCGACTGCGCCGCCGCCGCGCCCAGCGTGGACGCGGCGGCGTTCGCGGTCGGGATCACCATCACCACACCGAGCGCCGCGACGGCGGCGACGGTGCCGCTGATCAGGAGTCGAACCCGTAACGAGCGACTCCGCGGGGAGCCAGGGGAGTGGACGGGAGAAGTCGTTGCCACGATGACCTCCGAACCGATGAACGATGGGCTTCGATGCCACGTCATGCTGGCACGGCAACATCGTGGAAACAACAACTTCCGGAACACTTCCGAAAACCCGATTCGCGGCTACGTGTGGATGGGTTCGTCCTTCTGTCAGCAGTTCCCCTGACTTCCTGCGGATCTCCCGTCACGTGGCGTGAGGGGACGAATGTGGGCTCGTGCGGCGGACTCCTTGTGAAACTTCCGGTATCGGCTCGGGAGTCTTGCAGTCTCCAGAGCGGCGATCAGGACGTGCGGCGAGCGAGCAGCGTGGAGTCCTGGATGTCGACAGTCACGCCGTCGCGGGTCACCGTCCGCGGCCGCTGCTCGACCACGAGAGCCTCGAAGTTGTCCGGCAGGCCGGGCAGCAGCTCCTCGGCGACGAACATGGCCCGGCTCTGGCTCGCGGTGAGGTGGCTGAACGCCTCGTGGGGCGCGTGGCCGACGACCAGCAGGTGCCCGCCGGGCGCCACGGCCCCGGCCAGCCGGCGGGTCACCTCCACCATCCCGCCCTCCGGCGGGTGCAGGAAGTGGCTGGTGACCAGGTCGTAGGACCGGCCGTCCGCCGTGAAGGTCCGGGCGTCGACCTGCCACCAGTCGGTGCGGTCGGCGACGCCGGCCTCCTCGGCGTGCCGGGCGGCGCGGGCCAGGCCGTTGGCGGAGAAGTCGGCGCCGGTCACCCGCCAGCCCTGGCGAGCCAGCCAGATCACGTCGCCGCCCTCGCCGCAACCGACGTCGAGCGCCGTGCCCGGCGTCAGCCCGGCCGCCTCGGCGACGAGCTGCGGATTGGGGTTCCCGCTCCAGACCTTCTCCGCACCGGAGTACCGCTCGTCCCAGGCCGGCGGCTCGAAGATGGCGGCGGCCTCCTCCTCGGTGAGGTGGTGTCCGTGTCCGCTCACGACATCGCTTCCCTTCGGTTGCCCGGCGGCGAACAGGCCGCAGGACTCGTTGACGTTCCGTGCCACAAGCATCCTGAACGCTCCGGGAGGCCGACAAACTTTCTTGCTGTTTCGGCAAATCCCGAGGATGTCGGTGCCGGGCGCTAGGGTCCGCGCCGTGAGCGACACCGCCATGACGCGACAGACCGCCCGGGACTACGTCGATCGTCTGGAACGCCGCGACTGGCCCGGGTTGGCCGGCCTGCTCACCGACGACGTGGTCTACGAGATGCCGCAGACCCGGGAGCGCATCCGCGGCAGGGACGCGTTCCTCCGGTTCAACGCCGAATACCCCGGGGACTGGCACCTGCGGGTGCGCCGGCTGGTCGCGGACGGCCGCTCGGCCGCCCTGTGGCTCGACGTCCGGGTGGGCGTCGAGCAGCAGGACGCGTGTGTCTGGCTGGAGATGTCCGAGCGTGGACCGATCAGCCGGATCGTCGACCACTGGCCCGAACCGTACGATCCGCCGCCGGGCCGCGAACACCTGGTCGAACGGTGGTGAGCGGCGGGCGATCCGATCGCCGGAACGGACGACGTCAATCTGGTTGGGGACGGCGTGGTCTCATGCGAGCATGGCGGGCATGACGATGATCAGAAAGGGCCGTGGCGCGTAGGCCACCGGCGGCGGTACGCGCCGCGTCTCCACCGCGAACCGACCGCCTCCGGAGGTCGCCCGAGGTGGACGGAATTCCCATCGCGGCCGCCCGACAGATCTCGCGGTACGAGCGTTCGGCCTTGCGCCCCTTGCCGTGGCCCGTGTGCCGACCGGGTGGAAACGAACTGTTCATCGGCCGGTCGCAGCCCTCCAGGATGCCGCGCAGGCCGGCTGCCCCTGCTGCGACCCGCTGAAGCACCGCGACGTGTTGGCCGCAGCGATGGCGGCAACTGGGCCCCCGGGCGCGCCGCGAGCTCCGGGAACGGCTCCGTCCGCTGGACGAGATCTTCGAGCGTCGCACGATCCATGACCCGCAGGCGTCACCCGAGCTGCCCTGGTGGCGCCGGCGTGCCTGAGGCCCCGGGCCGGACCCGCTCGGCCCGACCCGTGCGGGAACGGCCATCGGCGGCGGGCCCCGTGCCTCGCCCGCGTGAGAACATTCGCCCATGAACAGCGACGTCCCCCTCGAGGTCAGCGCCCTGGCCATCAACGTCACGATCCCCGAGGGGCTCCGCTGGATCGACACCCGACGCGGTGAGGAGTTCACGCTGACCACGCTCAACGTCCGGCTCCTGCCCGACGGTCGCCTCGCGGCGAAGGCGTACGGCCGGCCGACCGCCGGCGGCCTTGGCACCTACGTCTCGTTCCCCGTGCCCGAGCGGCCCGAGCTGGTGGCACTGGTCGACGGGGCGGCCAGCCGCGCCAGTGCCCTGTGGGCCGCTGACCGCGGCCTCGGCTGACTGTTCGGCCAGTGTGAGCGGCGAGCAGGAACTCACCAGCCGTTAGGAGCGTGCCGCTGTGACGGGAAGTTGTCGCCGTGCCCTCCCATCGCCGGGCGTCGGGATTGATTAGCGACAGATGGGTCGCTTCCATTGTTTGCCGTCATCGCCCACGATGGTGGGATGGATCACGCGGTCAGCGGAAACACTCAGCAACGCAACTCCGTCGAACCGATCATCGCGGCGGCGACGGCAGGCGTCGTGGTGGGTAGCGTTTTGTTCCTCTTCTGGTGTCAGCAGGCGGGCTTCTACGGCGCCTTTTCGGTGACGCCGGACCGGGTGGGAATCAAAGGAGGCTCGGCCGTCCAGCTGAGTATTGGCGCCGCGTACGTGTGCTTCATTTCAGCCGTGCTGTTCCTCGGCCTAGCTGGCATAGGGGTGGGGGCGCGGAAGGCGGTCCGAGTATGGCGGCATCAAAAGAAGGGCAGGCTTCCGGAGGTAGCAAAGGGCTGGTATATGCTGAAGAAGAATCAGTTTCGTCATCGGGCCGTGTTGTATGCATTTCTTGTCACGCTGACGGTCATGGCCGGCCTCGTCCTGCAAGCCGTCCTCGATAGCCGGTGGCAGCCACGTTGGGAAACGCTCGCCGTGGGCTGCTGCCTTGGACTTGTCGCTTTCCTTGCTGGCTGGCAGCATGCGGTTCGGAACCCCAACCGCCGAGCCGCCGCATTTTTCGTCATGGCCGTCGTCCTGATCGGCGACGCAGGCGTCATGACGAATGCTTGGTCCTACGGAATCGGACTCCAGTTGCGGCAGGGTGAACCAAGTAGAGCAACATTCCTGATTGGTTTCACTCCGCCGGTTGCGAGCGTCGAATGGAGCGACCTTCGAGAGGTGCCAGGCGCTCTGATTGACGCAGAAAAAAAGAAGGAACTGCTCAACAAGCTGCCGCCCGGGAGTGGAGAGGCCAAGATTGCGTGGGCTTCGCCCGATGAATTCCTCGTGCTCGGGACAGCCGAGGGCCAACACGTCCTATTCTGTCGGCGGACTAAGTATTTCTACTTGGTGAACGCGGACGATGTGCATCTCAGCGTCAAGCCAAACTGAGGAACGTCTGCCTCTACAGTCGTCTACTTGTCGGCACGAGAGTGGAACCGCACCACGGTCAGGTGCGGCGGAGCACCAGCGTCACGAAGCCCAGGACGTCGCGGTACCCGCGCAACCACTGGTCGCGGTGCTCCCGCGCCGCGGTGAGCGCCTCGGCGGCGTCCGGATGGCCGGGGTTGTCCAACGCCCACTCCGTGAGCGAGCCCACCCACGACCATTCGTAGTCGTCCCACTCGGCGGCGTCGCTGACGTGGGCGTACACCGGCGTCCAGCCGGCCTGCTCGGCGGCGTCGACAAGGCCGGCGAGGTCGGTGAACTCCTCCGGCTTCGCGTCTAGGGCCGCGAGCGCCTCCGGGGTCGGCGGCACCTGCCAGAACCCCTCACCGACCATCAGGACGCCGTCGTGGTTCACGTGCCGGCCGGCCAGCTCCAGCGTCGGGCCGAATCCGCCGAACACGTGGGTCGACCCGACGCACAGCACCAGGTCGTAGTCGCCGTCGGGCACGTACGTCCGGGCGTCCCGCTGGTGCAGCGTGAGCCGGTCGGCGAGGCCGCGCGCGGCGGCGGCACCGGCGGCGCGGTCGAGGGCGTACGCGCTGATGTCCACGCCGTCCGCGTGCCCGTCGGGGTAGTGGGCGAGCGCCTGCAGCGCCCAGGCTCCTTCCCCGCAACCGAGGTCGAGGACGCGAGCCGTCGGCTGGCGGCCCGCCCGGCGCAGGAGCCGGTTGAGGGTCACACCGAAGATCGGGGCCGCGATCGGGTGGCGCGTGTGCGCGATGCTGCTGAGCCGTTGACGATCCACCGGCAGAGTCAACACCAGTCCGTCGACGCCCGCACCCGGGTTGTCGGGCCACCCGCGGCCGGCGTCACAAGGCTCGGTTCATCCGGCCGTACCATCTGCCGGTGATCTCCTCCCGCCGGCGGCCGGTCGCCGCGTCCGTCCTCCTGGCGCTGGAGGCGGTGGTGTTCGCGCTGTTCGTCACCGAGTCCGTGACGGGTGCGATCGCCGCTGTCGGCTTCACCTGCCTGTCGGTGTGGGTGCACGTCGTCCTGCACGAGTGCGGGCACCTCGTCGCGGCGAAGCTTTTGCGCCTGCCGATCGTCGCGGTCCGTATCGCGCCCTTCACCGGGCGGCGGAACGAGGTGGTGGTCCGGCCGGCGCCGTCGGCGACCGCGTTGCCACTGCGGATGGTGCTGTTCTACCTCGCTGGTCCGGTGGCGAACATGTGTGCCGCGGCGGCGCTCGCCGTCGCCGGGGCGTCGACGAGCACGCCGATGACGCGCCTCGCACTGCTCGGCGCGGCGCTCGTCGCGGCGCTGCTCGGGGTGCTCAACCTCATTCCCGGGACGTCGCCCCGCAGCGACGGCCGCAACCTGCTCCGCTGGCTCTCGGCGCCGACGGCCACCCGCGCCGGGCTGCGGGCGGCCCACTACCAGGAGGAGATCAACAGGACGGTGCGAGCGGTCAGCCCTCCGCCCGGCGGTCCGGTTCGCGACGGTGAGGACCCCCGAGGCGCGCTCGCCGCGTTCCAGCAGCGCTGGAGCACGGGACGGGCGCAGTCGGCGGCGGACCTCGTCGCCGACGCCGAGCGGCTCGCGGCGCTGGCTCGCGCCGACACCACCGACCCCGTGGCCGCTGCCGCGATCGGGCAGGTGCTCACCGTCCAGTTCGGCTTGTGGTACCTGTACGGCGCGGTGGTGAACGGCGCGCCTGTCGAACGCCGAGAGGTGCTGGAGATCGCGGAACTGGCGCAGATCGCATTCCACGTGCAGCCGCACCTGATGTCCGCTCGTGTCGCCATGAGCCTGGCCCACCTGCTCAACCACCGCCCGGAGCAGGCGCGGTCGCTGCTTGTCGACATCCGGCCGGGCGTCGACCCGCCGGACCTGTGCGACATCGCGTTTCTCCTGCGGGCCGTCGCGGAGTGTCAGCTCGGCAACCACGCCGACGCGGACGCCCTCGTCAGGGCGGCCGGCGGCGGCTACCCGCAACTGACGGAGGTCGTCGCCGCGATCCGGGCAGCCCATCCGACGCCGCCCCTGTTCGCCGTGGCACCGATGGCCGCCACCTGACGCGGGCGCGGACCGGGTCAGGGCCGCGGGCCTTACTCGATGGCGGAGCTGGGGCCCGCGGCGCAGGATGACCGGGTGCCGACCCCCGAGACGGTCCTGTCTGATCTTCGTGACGCCTGGGGCTCCGCCCTGGACGGCAGGCTCCTGGGCCTCTACCTGCACGGATCGCTGATCGCCGGTGACTTCGCGCCGGACCGCAGCGACCTCGATCTGCTCGCCGTGCTGGACGCCGACCCCGACGAGAACCTCCTCGACGTGCTTGCCGGCCTGCATGCGGACCTCGACCGGCGGCACCCGCGGTGGGCCGGCAGGATCGAGGTGGAGTACGTGTCACTGGGCGCCGTGCGCGACGCCGCGCAGGGGCGCGCCGGTCACGACCACGTCATCGCCCGGGTCAGCCCCGGTGAGTCGCTGCACCCGCTGCCCGCCACCACGCACCGCGTCGTGACCTGGTCCACGGTGCACGACCACGGCCGCAGCCTGCTGGGACCGCCGGCCGGGGACCTGCTGCCCGCGGTCGACGCCGGTCTCGTCCGCTCGGCTCTGCTGGACCACGTCCGCGACTGGCCGACCTGGGTGACCCGGATGACCACTCCCGGAGCCCAGTCCTACGCGGTGCTCACCCTCTGCCGGGCCTGGCAGCGCCTCCGGCACGGCAGGCAGCTGTCCAAGCGGCGGGCCGCGGACCGGACCGTCGCCGCCTGTCCCAGGTGGGTGGGCCTCATCGTCTGGGCACGCGACTGGTGGTACGGGTCCGGTTCGGACACCGATCCGGGCCGTGCCGACGAGGTGCGGGAGTTCGTGACCGAGCTGAGCGGTGCCATCCTGGCCGCGGAACACGCCGTGCGCTGACGCAAGCCGGCCCTGAGGCCGGTCAGCCCTCAGCCCTCCGCGAGGAGGCGGTCGCGGACCTCGCGGCGGAGGACCTTGCCGATCTGGGAGCGGGGCAGGTCGTCGACCACCACCACCCGGCGCGGCACCTTGTAGCCGGCGAGGTGCCGCCGGCAGGCCGAGCGGACCGAGTCACAGTCCGCGCCCACCCCCGGGTCGAGCACCACGGCGGCCACCACCTCCTCGCCGTCCGCGGTGGGCAGGCCGACGGCGGCGGCCTCGCGGACGCCGGGGATGCGGCGCAGCGCCTCCTCCACCTCGGACGGGTAGACGTTGAACCCACCCGTGATGATCAGCTCCTTGATCCGGTCGACCACGGTGACGAAGCCGTCGGCGTCCATGGTGACCACGTCCCCGGTACGGAGCCAGCCGCCGGGCAGCAGCACGCGGGCGGTCTCCTCGGGGCGGTTCCAGTAGCCGGAGAACACCTGCGGGCCGCGGACCAGCAGCTCGCCGGCCTCGCCGGGGGCACGGTCCCGGGTCGGGTCCTCCGGGTCGACGAGGCGCACCTCCGTGGAGGGGAACGGCACCCCGACCGTGCCCGGGCGGCGGGTCGGGGCGACCGGGTTGCCCAGGGTGATGGGGGAGGTCTCGGTCATCCCGTAGCCCTCCACGAGCAGTCCGCCGGTCACCGACTCCCACAGCTGCACGGTGGCCGGCGGGAGCGCCATGGCGCCCGAGATGGCGTACCGGACGGAGGTGAGGTCGACGCCGCGTTCCCGGGCCGCGGTGGCGAGCCGCGCGTAGATCGGCGGGACGGCGGGCAGGAAGGTCGGCGGGCGGCGGCGCGCCGCGTCGAGCACCTGGTCGAGGTCGAAACGGGGGAAGAGCACCAGGGTGGCCCCGATGCTCACCGAGAAGGTCAGGCAGAGGGTCAGCCCGTACGCGTGGAACAGCGGCAGCACGGCGTACACGGTCTCGGCGCCGTCGCGCAGGCCGGGCACCCAGGCGCGGCCCTGCGCGGCGTTGGCCCGCAGGTTGCGGTGGGTCAGGACGGCGCCCTTCGGGACGCCGGTGGTGCCGCCGGTGTACTGGAGCAGCGCGGTGTCGGCGGGCCGGGGCGCGGGGTGGTCGGCGGCCAGCGGGGCGGCGTCGGCGACCAGCGCCGACCAGGAGAGCGTGCCGGGGGCCGGGGCGGTCATGGCGGCCCTCGCGGCGCGGACCTTGGGCAGCGGCAGCCGCAGCGCCCAGCGCTTGAGCCGGGGCAGCGCCCCGGGCAGGTCGACGGCCAGCACCGTCTCCACCGCGCCCCGCCCGGCGACCAGCGGCGCGACCTTGTCCCAGACCACCGCGACCCGGGCGCCGTGGTCGGTGAGCTGGTGGGCCAGTTCGTCGGCGGTGTAGAGGGGGTTGTGCTCGACCACCACCGCGCCGAGGCGCAGCACCGCGTAGAAGGCCACCACGTGCTGCGGGCAGTTCGGCAGCACCAGCGCCACCCGGTCGCCAGGGCCGACACCGAGCCGGCGCAGCGCCTCGGCCGCCCGGGCCACCTGGTCGGCCAGGTCGGCGTAGGTGGTCGTGGCGCCGTAGAAGTCCAGCGCCACCCGGGGGCCGAAGCGCCGGGCGGCGTCGGTGAGCAGATCCACGAGCGAGCCGGTCGGCTCCGCGATCTCGGCCGGTACACCGGGGGCGTAGCTGCGCGTCCAGGGCCGCTCCGCGGTCGCGTCCATCACCGTCTCCTCGCTGCCGGATGACGGTCCTCAGCCTAACTTAACCAACCGGTAACCTACGTCGGCGTAAGTTGCTGACTTCGTCACACGGCGGCGGGTCAGCGGCGTGGAGCGCCCTCGCGTCGCACCACCCCGCGGCCCCGCAGGAAGGCCAGCACGAGGAGGACGACCACGGCGATGGCGCCGATGATGAGCAGCCAGCGGGCCGCCTCCAGGAGCAGCCCGAGCAGGATGAGCACGCCGGCCACGACACCGACGATCCAGAGCAAAGCCCGCATGTCACCCTCCCGGGAGTACGGTGGGCCGACCGCTTTCCCGCTCCGGCTCCCGCCATGCCTGCCCGGGCCGGGTCAGTGCCGGGCCACGTACACGGTGTTGGCGGCCTCCCGGCCCTGCAACGGGTTGGGGAAGCGGACGACGTGCGCCACCGACGTCGGGAACACCTCGGTAAGCGTCCGCTGGAACGCCGGGTCGGGCGGGTCGTTCGACCAGAGCGCGAACACCCCTTCCGGGTGCAGCAGCGCGGCGAGCCGGCGCAGCCCCTCCACCGTGTAGAAGTCGGCGTGGCTGGGGTGCAGCACCTGGCGCGGCGAGTGGTCCACGTCGAGCAGCACCGCGTGGAACCGCCGCTCCGGCGCCTCCGGGTCGAACCCGGCGCCGCTCGCGACCGCCGCGAAGAAGTCGGCCCGGACGAACCGGGTACGCGGGTCGGCGGCCAGCCCGGCGGCGAACGGCAGCAGGTCGCGGCGGTGCCAGTCGATCACGTCCTCGATCGCCTCGACCACCAGCAGCGAGCGCACCCGGGGATCCTCCAGCGCGGTGCGCGCCGTGTAGCCGAGGCCGAGCCCGCCCACCACCACGTCCAGGTCCCCGGCGGTCAGCGGGGCCAGCCCGAGCCGGGCGAGTTCGATCTCCGCGACCGGGAAGAGGCTGGACATCAGGAACTCGTCGTCGAGCTTCACCTCGTACACGTCGACGTCGAGCGACGGGTCGCGGCGCCGGCGCAGGCTGATCTCGCCGATCGGCGTCTCCCGCCAGGCCAGTTCCTCGAAGCGTGTGCCCACGGGTGTCCTCTCCGCCGGTCCGTGACCGGATGCTACCGGCCGGCCGCCCGGCGGCCCGCGGTTATGGGCCGCGCCGCCGTTTTTCCCGGTGGGGCGCATCGGCGGGCCGGCGGCGGGTACGCCGACGGCTCCAGCGTGGCGCGGCTGGTGAGGTCGAGGACGCCGGAGAGGGGAGCGAGCGTGGCGGAGATGCTGGCCGGACGGCTGCACGTGACCGAGCGGGCACTGCGGATGGAATCGGTGCCGGTGCCCGAGCCGGGGCGCGGCCAGGTGCGGATCCGGGTCGCCGCGGCCGGGGTGTGCCTGTCGGACGTGCACCTGATCGACGGAACCCTGACCCCGCTCTACCTGGCCGGGGACGTGGTGACCCTCGGCCACGAGGTGGCCGGGACGGTGGACGCGCTCGGTGAGGGGGTGCGGGGCTGGGAACCGGGCCAGCGCGTGCTGCTCCAGGCGGGGGAGCGGGACCGGTTCGGGCTCGTGCTCACCCGGGGTGTCGACTACGACGGTGGCTGGGCCGAGTACGCACTGGCCCGGGAGGACACCCTGGTCCCCGTCCCCGATCTGATCTCGTTCGAGCAGGCCTGCATCATCCCCGACGCGGTCTCCACGCCGTGGGCGGCGGTGACCGAGACCGGCCGGGTCCGGCCGGCGGAGGCGGCCGCCGTGTGGGGCGTCGGTGGCCTCGGCGCGCACGCGGTGCAGTTGCTGCTGCTGGTCGGCGCGGCCCCGGTGATCGCCGTGGACCCGCTGCCGGCGGCCCGGGACCGGGCGCTCGCCCTCGGCGCGGACCTGGCCATCGACCCGGCGGACGACGGCTTCAAGGACGCGGTGCTCGAACTGGTCGGCACCCGGGGGCTCGACGTGGCGTTCGACTTCGCCGGCGTCAACGCGGTCCGGGAGCAGGCCATGACCGTGCTCGGCCGGCACGGCCGGCTGGTGCTCGCCGGCATCGCGAACCAGCCGATAAGCATCCCGTCGGACAGCCGGTTCACCTACAACCGGCAGGCGGTCCTCGGCCACTACGGCTCCGAGGCCGAGCACGTCGGGCAGTTGGTGACGCTCACCGGGCTGGGCCGGCTCGACCTGTCCGGGTCGGTCAGCGACGTGCTTCCGCTGGCGGACGCGCCAGAGGCGGTGCGTCGGGTGAAGGAGAAGGTGGGCAACCCGATCCGGCTGATCCTGCGCCCGTGAGCCGTGAGCCGTGAGCCGTGAGCCGTGAGCCGTGAGCCGTGAGCCGTGAGCCGGCAGTCGGCAGCCGGCCCGGCGGGCCACCCGTGCACGCCCACGCCGGCCGGTGGGGCGGGTCAGTCGGCGGGCCGGGTGGCCACGACGACCGTGTCGAGCGCGTCGACGGTGCCGCCGTCGGTGGTGGACACCGGGCGGCGGGCCGTCTCGGCGCGCCGGATGTGCAGCCCGGCGAGCCCGTCGACCACGGCCTCCGGGGTGAGCAGGACGGCCGGGTCCTGCGGCCCGCCGGTGCCGCCGGTCAGGTTCGCCAGGTCGTGGCCGACCACGACGAGGCTGCCGCCGGGACGCAGGGCCTGCCGGGCCGCGGCCAGCACCCCGGCGAGGTCGTCGGCGGGCAGCTGCAGGTAGCTGATCAGCACCAGGTCGTAGCTGCCCGGCACCGGCCGGTACGCCGTGACGTCGGCGACCCGCCACTCCACCGGGACGTCCCGGCCCGCGGCCAGTTCGCGTCCCCGGGCGACGGCGACCGGTGAGAAGTCCACAGCGGTCACCCGCCAGCCCTGCTCGGCCAGCCACACCGCGTTGCGCCCCTCGCCGGCGGCGAGGTCCAGCGCTGCGCCGGGAGTGAGCCCGGTGACCGACTCGACCACGAACCGGTTCGGCTCGGCGCTCCAGACCAGACCCGGTGTGCTGGCATACCGGGTGTCCCAGGCACTGCTGTCCACTGTGTCCCTCCTTCGGCGGCCGCACCTCCGCCATTGGTGACCGTACCGGCTCCGGCAAGCGCTCCCAGGGCGAGTCCCGCGAACGGGGGGCATCGGCAGGTCCACCGGATGTGCCCGAGCAGCACCGCCACCAGTGCGTCGGCCCTGGGTGGCGCGCCGCGCCACGAGCAGGGCTCGGTCGCGGCCTCCGGTCGCACGCCCAGCGCGATCCGGGTCCAGCCCGACCAGGAAGACTCGAAGTCGGCGAAGGCGCACGTCGAGCGGCCGCGCAGAGCGGCGGAGTCGCGCGGCTCGCGGGGGTCAGCCCTGGTCGGCCATGGCGACGCCCGCGGGTTCGGCCTGGTCGAACTTGTCGTTGATGACGACGACTGTGCGGCCGGCGTTGGCGAGCAGTGATGCCGCGGCGGTGGCGCGGTAGCCGGAGCCGCAGTGGACCCAGATGGCGCCGGGCGGCACGTCGGCCAGTCGTGTGGGCAGGTCGGGCAGCGGGGTGTGCACCGCGCCGGCGATGTGGCCGGCCTTCCATTCGTTGGTCATGCGTACGTCGAGGACCACGTCGGGGGCGGGCAGGCCGGCGCGGGCGTTCCCTGCTTGGGCCGCCGCGAGGGCGGGGAAGTCGGCCATGGGCAGTTCGCGGAGCTGTCCCGGTTCGGTGGTCCACTGTTCGACGCCGCCGGTGGCGTGGGCGGCCGGGCGGTCGATGCCGATGCGGACCAGTTCGCGTTGGGCGTCGGCGACCTGCTGCGGGGTGTCGGCGAGCAGGGTGATGGGGGTGCCCCAGTCGATGAGCCAGCCGAGCCAGGTCGACATCGGCCCGTCCAGGCCGAGGCTGACGGTGCCGGCCAGGTGTGCGGCGGCGTAGGCCTTGCGGTGGCGCAGGTCCACCACCCACTGCCCGGCGGCCATCCGCTCCCGCAACGCGGCCGGGTCGGCGCGGGTCACCGGGGTCAGGTCCACCGGTGCCGCGCCGGCGGTGTTCGCCACCCCCATGTGGGCGTAGTAGGCGGGGTACGCGTCCAGACCGCCAAGGGTCTCCGCGACGAACTCCTCGGCGGCCAGCCGCAGCACCGGGTTCTTCGCCTTCTCCCGACCGATCGTCGACTCGGGAGCGTCGGACTGGCTGGCCGAGCAGAAACTGCCGAACCCGTGTGTCGGCCACACCTGCGCGCCGTCGGGCAGCAGGTCCGCCAACCGCCGCGCCGAGGCGTGCTGCTGGTGGGCCAGTTCGTGGGCGTGCCGGCCGCCGAGCAGGTCGGTGCGGCCCGTGGTGCCGAACAGCAGCGACCCGCCGGTGAACACCCCGACGGCCTGCCAGCCGCCGCCGGTGGCCTCGTCGAGGACGTACGACAGGTGGTGGAAGGTGTGACCCGGCGTGCCGACCACCCGCAAACGCACCGAGTCCGACACGGCCACCTGGTCACCGTCGGAGACCGGCACACGCTCGAAACCCACCTCGTCCGCGGCCGCCACCAGATAGCGGGCCCCGGTCACCCGGGCCAGCTCCAAACCGCCGGAGACGTAGTCGTTATGGATATGCGTCTCCACCACATGCGCGATCCGCACACCCTTCACACCAGCCAGGTACAGCACCCGGTCGATGTCCCGCTGCGGGTCCACCACGATCGCCACCTGCCCGTCCGAAGCCAGATAGCTCCGGTCACCCAACGACGACGTCGCGATCACCGAAACCTCGACTGCCACGGTGGTGCTCCCTTCCGTCCCCACGTACCCAGGGGCGGAGGTACCCGCCTGCGCCGGGATCAGGCGCGCGGGCGGTGGTCCGCCCGGTCAGGCCAGGGCGAGGAAGAGCTTCTCCAACTCCTCCTCGGTCATCTCCGGTTCCTCGCCCCGGTCCCGGGCGGTGCCGCAGTGCCGCATACCGGAGGCAATGATCTTGAAGCCGGCCCGGTCGATCGCCTTGGAGACGGCGGCGAGCTGGGTCAGCGTGGCGCGGCAGTCCTCGCCGTTCTCGATCATCTCGATGACCGCGTTGAGCTGGCCGCGGGCCCGCTTGAGTCGGGTCAGGGCGTCGCTTGTCATCTCGGGTCGAAGTTTCACCGTGCACCTCCTGGCGTCCAACATACCCCCCAGGGGATAGCGGTTCCGGTGCCCCGGGAGACCGTCCGCCGACACGGAGGGTCCCCGGGAGATCGACGGAACGCTTATCCTGTGCGCCGACGATCGTTCTCGGAAGGGACCCGATGCCGTCCCGGCAGGACCAGCTTCACTCCTACCAGTTCACCGTCCAGCGGGCGGTCGCCGCGCTGGTGATGCGGGAGACCGACCCTGCGCAGTCGCCGTTCCGCCGGCTGGCCGGCGCGGGCCTGGCCAGTGTGCTGGTCGCGGTGATCGCGCTCGGCGGGGTCGCCCTCTACGGCCTGTTCGCCGGTGGTGGCAGCGCCTGGCGCGACACGGGCGCGGTGATCGTGGAGAAGGAGTCCGGGGCGCGGTTCGTCTACCGGGAGGAGAAGTTGCACCCGGTGCTCAACTACGCCTCGGCGCTGCTGGTCATCGGGGCGGAACGGCCGAAGACCGTGCTGGTCTCCCGCCGTTCCGTCGAGGGGGTGCCGCGCGGCCTGCCACTCGGCATCGCCGACGCTCCCGACTCGCTGCCCGCGCGGGGGCGGCTCGCCGGCGGGGCGTGGACGGTCTGCTCGGTCACCGCCGCCGAGGCGGGCCGCACGCAGGCCCGGTCGGCGGTGTTGATCGGGCGGGACGCCACCGGCGGCCGGCCGCTCGGCGACGAGGGCCTGCTGCTGCGCCACCCGGACGGCAGCCTGCACCTGCTCTGGCACGAGCGGCGCTACCTGCTGCGCGACACCGACCGGGTGCTCGCCGCCCTGGCCGCCACCCGGGAACGGGCGGTGCCGGCGGCCCCGGCGCTGCTCAACACCGTGCCGGCCGGGGCCGACCTGGCGCCGCCCCCGCTGCGCGACCTCGGCGCCCCGTCTGAGCGGGTCACGGGCGCCACCGTCGGCGACGTCTACCTGGTCCGCAACACCGGTGGCGGCCGCCAGTACGCGGTGGCCGGGCGGGCCGGGCTCGCCGGCATCACCGAGTTGCAGGCCGCCCTCCTGCTCGCCCGCACCGGTCAGGGTGAGCCGGAGCCGATCACCCTCGGCCGGTTCGCCGCCCTGCCGAAGCTCCCCGACCTGGTGCCCACCGGGCCGACCGCTCCGCCCGCCGTCCCGCCCCGGCTGGCCACCGCCGAGGGCGGCGCGCTCTGCGCCCGGGCCGGCGACGACACCGGCGTACGTGAGGTCCGGCTCGGGGTCACCCCGCCGGATCTCTCCGCCGCCGCCCGGACGCCGTCCGGTCGGGGTGGGCTGGCCGACCAGGTGCTGGTGGAGCCGGGGCGGGGCGCGCTGGTCGAGTCGGTGGCCGCCCCCGGCGCCGGCGGCGGCGCGGTCTGCCTGGTCACCGACCTCGGGCGGCGCTACGTGCTGGCCGGCGCCGAGGTGCCGGGCATGCTCGGCTACGCCGGGGTGCGCCCGGTCCGGCTGCCGGCGGGCCTGGTCAGCCTGGTGCCGGCCGGCAGCCCGCTCGACCCGGCCGCCGCCCGCACGGTCGCCCCAGCCTGATCCCGGGTCTCCACGAGGCGGGTCTCCGGTCGCTCCGACCGCGACGGCCCGGAAAGGCTCAGGCGGCCGGCTTGCGGAGCACGGTCACCGCGAACTCCGCGTCGTCGTGCCAGGGACGCAGGTCCCAGGTGGCGAAGCGGTGTTCGAGGCGGAGTCCGGCGGCCACCGCGTCGGCGTCCAGTTCGGTGAGCGGGTAGCCGCGGTCGGTGCCGAAACCGACCACCACCGGGCCGTCCGGCCGGATGTGCGCGGCGATCCGGGTCAGCACGGCGCGCTCGGTGCCGGGGGCGACGAACGCCATCACGTTGCCCGCCACCACTGCCGCGTCGAACGGCTCGGGCTCGCCCTGCGCGGCCAGGTCCAGGTCGGCCAGGTCGGCGACCAGGAAGCGCGGGCCGGGATGGTCGGCGCGGGCGGCGTCGATGAGTACCGGGTCGGCGTCCACGCCCACCACGGTGTGGCCCCGGTCGGCCAGCGCGGCGGCCACCCGGCCGGTGCCGCAACCGGCGTCGAGGATCCGGGCGCCCGGCGGGACGAGCGTGTCCAGCAGCCGTGCCTCACCGGCCAGGTCGGCCCCTTCGGCGGCGAGTCGGCGGAACCGGTCGACGTACCACTGCGAGTGTCCCGGCTTGGTCTCGGTCACCCAGCGGGTCGGCTTGCCCATGCCGCCAACGGTAGCTGATCTTGTGCGGCCGGGTCGGGGGAACCTCAGGCGAGGGCGAGGAAGGCGGCGGCGGCGAGCGGTGCGCCGGTGCCGGCGCCGGCCACCACCTGCGGCCAGGTGTGGTCCCGCAGCACCACCCGGGACCAGCCGACCGCGGCCACCAGCAGCCAGCCGGCGTGCAGCGCCGGGCCGAACAGCAGCACCAGGACGGCCGTGGTGGCGGCCGCGACAGCGGCGTGGATGCTCAGCTTCCACCAGTGGTTCACCAGGGTGCAGGCCGCGCCGACCACGAAGATCACCACGATGGCGGCGAACAGTTCCGCGGGCGCGCGCAGCGCGGCCAGCAGCGCCGTGCCGACCGCCACCGAGGCCAGGCCGGTCAGCAGCGGGCGGGCCCGCTGGGTGCGGTCGCCGACGTGCCGGTCGGTGAGCCGGCCGCGGCGTACGCCGTGGACGATCACGCCGACCGGGATCACCGCGCAGAACAGCAGGGCCGTGCCGCCCCAGAGCAGGAACTGTTGCGGGGAGCGGCTGACCCGGGCCGCCGCCACCAGCGGCAGGGCGGTCACCAGGACGCCCGGCGCGAGGACCTCGGTGATCAGCCGGGCCAGCCGCCCGCTGACCGTCCGTTCCCGGGTCGCCCGCACCGGGTCATCCTGGTGGAGCCTTGCCTCAAGGTCAACTATCCCTTCTCCGCGCCGCTGGTGAGGCCCTCGGTGAGCAGCCGCTCGCTGGCGAAGAAGAGGATCACGATGGGCAGGGTGAGGATCACCGAGCCGGCCATCAGCACCGTCTTCGGCACCTCGACGCCGTCGGAGAGCAGCGACAGGCCCAGCGAGACCGTCCACCGGTTGGGCCGGTCGACCAGGAAGAGCAGCGCGAAGAGGAACTCGTTCCAGGCGATCATGAAATCGTAGAGGGCGACCGCCATCACCGACGGCGCGGCGAGCGGCAGGCTGACCCGGCGGATGATGCCGAGGCGGCCGGCCCCGTCGATGGCCGCGGACTCCTCCAGGCTGACCGGGATCGTCTCGAAGTAGTTCTTCAGCATGTAGACCGAGACGGGCAGGGTCTGCGAGATGTAGACCAGCACCAGCCCGACCAGCGACCCGCGCAGCCCGGCCCGGGTGAAGACGACGAACAGTGGGATCGCGATGACGATCGACGGGAACAGGTAGACCGCCAGGAACAGCGCGCTGACCTGCCGCCGGCCGAAGAACCGCAGCCGGGACACCGCGTACGCGCCGGGGATGGCGATCACCAGGGTGAGCGCGGTGGCGGAGAGGGCCACGATGCCGCTGTTGCGGATGAAGGCGAGGAAGCCCTGCCCGCCGTCCTCGACGGACTTCAGCACCTCGGCGTAGGTGGCGACGGTCAGCTCGCCGAACGGCACGAGCAGCGAGCCGGGGTCGAGCAGCAGCCGCTCGATGGGGCGTACCGAGAGCACCAGCATGTACCAGAACGGCAGCAGGGTGACGATCAGGAAGCCGGCGATAACCAGCCGGCGCAGCCAGCGCAGGCTCACCGTCTCGATCCGGTCCCGGTCCATCACGCCTCCTCCCGTCGGCCACTGAAGAAGCGCAGGTAGATCGCGACGAAGACGATCAGCACGACGGCCAGCACGACCGCCTGCGCCGCCGCCGCGCCGATGTCGGTGCGCGCGGTGAGGAACTGGTAGACCCGGACGCTGACCACCTCGGTGCCGGCCGAGCCGCCGGTGAGCAGGTAGACGTCGTCGAACTTGTTGAAGGTCATGATGAACCGGAGCACCCCGATGAGCGCGATCACCGGCATGAGCTGGGGCAGCAGGATGTGCCGGAAGCGCTGGGTCGGTGTGGCCCCGTCGACCCGGGCGGCCTCCTCCAGCTCGCCGGGCACGGCCTGGAGCCGGGCCAGCAGGAACAGGAAGGCGAACGGGAAGTAGCGCCACGCCTCGAACGCGATGACCGTCCAGAGCGCGGTGGACTCCTGGGACAGGAACGGGATCGGCGCGTCCCAGCCGAGGAACCGCCGCCCCCAGTCGTTGACGAAGCCGATCTGCGGGTCGAGCATCACCTGCCAGACGAACGTCATGGCGACCACGGGCGCCACGTACGGCAGCAGCATGGACGCGCGGACGATCGTGCGGCCCCGGAACGGCCGGCGGACGACGAGGGCCGCCACGAGGCCGACCAGGATGGAGCCGACCGTCCCGCCGGCGCTGTAGACGACGGTGGTCCAGAGCGTGTCGGCGAAGCCGGGGGTGTGCAGCACCCGGTCGACGTTGTCCAGGGTCAGCTCGCCGAAGAGGCCCGTCCGGCGCAGGGTCGCGAGGCGTACCCGTTGGAAGGCCAGCACCACGGTCCAGACGATGGGGATGCCGATCACCGCGACCACGACGAGCAGCGTGGGGGTGACCAGCGCGAGCCCGGCGCGGGACTCGCGGCGGCGCAGGGTGAGCGGGCGTCGGCCGGGCCGGCGGGGCCGCTCCCCGGTGGGGGAGCGGCCGGCCTCCGGCGCGGTGGTGGTCAATTGACGCCCTTGGCGATCGCGTCGACGTCCTTCTTCGCCCGCTCGGCCGCGGCCCGGGCGTCGGACTTCCCGCCGACCACGTCGGCGAGCGCCTTGGGTACGGGCAGCTCGCCGAGGATCGCACCGACCAGCTTCCCCTGGCCCTGGGTCAGGCCCCAGCGCTGGAAGGTGTCCGGGCTCTTCCGCAGGGTGGCGAGCACGTCCTCGCCGTAGACCGCCGACAGCGGCTGCTTGCGGTCCACCCCGGCCGGGCTGGTGTTCCAGGCGGTGAGGAACTTCTGCTTGTCCTCCGCCGTCCCGGTGCGCACCGGGAAGCGCCCCTCGGGGGACATGCCGAACCAGCGTGGGTAGCCGTCGGAGAGCATGTACTCCACGAAGGACGACGCGGGGTCGCTCGCGCCGTCGAGCACCGCCCACGAGCTGATCTCGCCGTACTGCGCCGGCTCGGCGCCGTTCGGGCCCTTGATGGCGGTGACGAAACCGCTGTTCTTCGCGAGCCACGCCGGGTCGGACTGGCACTGCGGGCAGGTCGGCTTGGCGTCGTTCCGCAGCCCGGCCAGCTCGTCGAGGATGAACGGGGACCAGATCAGCATGGCCGCCTTGCCGGCGAAGTAGGTGGCCCGGGTGGTGTCCACGTCCTGCGCGCCCTTGACCGAGTTGTTCCGCATGAGGTCGCCGTAGAAGCGGAACGCCTCGACGCACTCGGCGGAGTCGAGCGTGACCTTGCCGGCGTCGTCGGTGAGCTGGCAGTTGTTGGCCAGCGCGAGGTGTTCGAAGGTCTGCTGGGTGAAGACGTCGCCGGGGGCGGTCGCCGCCGTGATGCCGGCGACGCCGCCGGTGTTCAGCTTCGCCGCCGCGGCGGCGATCTTCTCGTACGTGTCGGGGGCGGGCAGGCCGGCCGCGGCGAACAGGTCCTTGCGGTAGACCAGGAGTTGGCCCCACCCGTCGCTGGGCACGGCGAGCTGCTTGCCGTTCTCGCTTGTCAGTTCGAGGGCGCGCGGGGAGAACGTGTCGCGGCCGAGTTTGTCGACGACCCGCTTGTTGGCGTCGGGTTCGAGCAGGTCGTTGCCGGCCAGGGTGCGCACCCCGGCCAGGGAGACCGAGCCGACCACGTCGGGCAGGTCGCCGGCGGCGGCGCTGGAGGCGATGAGGGACGGGAACTGGTCCTCGTTGACGGCGACCAGGTTGACCTTGACGCCGGTCTTGGCGGTGTAGTCCGCGATGATCGCCTTCGTGGCGTTCACCCGGTCCGCCACGTCTTCCAGGCTCCACACGGTTATCTGGGAACTGTCGGATTTCGGCTCGTCGTCACCGCAGGCCAGCAGGGTTGTCCCGGCAAGTGCCATGATCAGGGTGGGGGCGAGCATCCGCATCGAGGGTGATGACATCGGTGGCACTCCTCTCGAAGGGTACATCAGGGATTCAACGCCCTCGATTGATCATTTACAAGACATTTATCGATATTTCAGGGTAGGATCGGGTCCGGCACTTCCCTCGGAGCGACGCCATGGGCAACTGGGTTGTCTCTCTGGCCGGGCCCCGGCGCGTGAGCCTGGAGCCCTGCCCCCCGGACCGGCTCGGCCCGGGCCAGGTCCGCGTCCGCACCTGCTACTCCGGGATCTCCGCCGGCACCGAGCTGACCCTCTACCGGGGCAGCAACCCCCGGCTCAGCAAGGACTGGGACGACGCCACCCGGATGTTCGTGCCCCGGCAGGCCGCGCCCGCGTACCCGGTGGTGGGCTTCGGCTACGAGGAGGTCGGCGAGATCGTCGAGGTCGCACCCGACGTCGCCGACCGCCGGCCCGGCCAGGTCGTCTGGGGTATCTGGGGGCACCGCGCGGAGGCCGTGCTGGCGGCCGGCGCCGTCACCCCGCTCGCCCCCGGGCTCGACCCCCTGGTCGCCGTCTTCGCCCGCCCGGGCGCCATCGCGCTGACCGCCGTGCTCGCCGGCGACCTGCACCTCGGCGACTGGGTCGGTGTCTTCGGGCAGGGGGTGATCGGGCTGCTCGGCACCCGGCTCGCCGTCCTCTCCGGAGCCCGGGTGGTGGCCGTCGATCGGGTGCCGGACCGGCTCACGCACGCCACCCGGCTCGGCGCCCGCCGGGTCGTCGACGCCGCCGTCGACTCCGCCGCCGCCGCGCTGCACGCGGCCACCGGCGGCCGCGGCGCGGACGTCTGCCTGGAGCTGTCCGGGTCGTACCCGGCGCTGCACGAGGCGATCCGCGCCACCGCCCACGCCGGCCGCGTCGTGGCCGCCGGCTTCTACCAGGGGTACGCCCACGGGCTGGGACTCGGCGAGGAGTTCCACCACAACCGGATCCAGCTGGTGGCGGCCCAGGTCTCCGGTCCCGCCCCGGCGCCCGGCACGGCCGGCCGGTGGACCGGGTCACGGATCGCGCACACGTTCATGGACCTGGTGGCCGAGGGCAGCGTCGACCCGCTGCCGCTGGTGAGCCACGTCGTCGACGCGGGCGCGGTGGCCGACGCGCTGGCGTTGCTCGACCGCGGTGACGGTGACGTCCTCCAAGTGGTGCTGAGGTTCTGATGACGATCCCACTCGCCTGCCAGGAGCAGTTGCTCCCCGGCGCCGGCCTGTCCGAGAAGTACGCCCTCGCCGTCTCCCTCGGCTACCAGGGCATCGAGCTGCGCGGGCGGGGCGACCTGGCCCTCGCCCGGCGGCTGCCCGAGCTGCGCCGGGCCCGCGCCGAGGGCGTGGTCATGCCGACCGTCTGCGTCGAGATGGACCACTTCATCGGCGACTTCGACCCCGCCCGCTCCCGGGACGCGGTGCGCAACCTGCGCTCCCAGCTCTCGGTGATCGCCGAGCTGGGCGGCATCGGGGCCATGACCCCGGCCGCCTGGGGTATGTTCTCCCGCCGGCTGCCGCCGTTCGAGCCGCCCCGGCCGCCCGAGGGCGACCGGCAGGTGCTCGTCGACGCCCTGGGCGAGCTGGGCGAGCACGCCCGTGCCGAGGGGGTCACCCTCTTCCTGGAACCCCTCAACCGGTACGAGGACCACATGGTCAACCGGCTCGACGAGGCGGTCGCCCTGTGCCGCGCCGTCGGCCTGCCCTCGGTCCGGGTCGTCGCCGACACCTATCACATGAACATCGAGGAGGACGACGCCTGCGCGGCGCTCCGCGCGGCCGCGCCGTACCTGGGGCACGTGCAGGTCAGCGACTCCAACCGCTACCAGCCGGGGGCGGGGCACCTGGACTGGCCGGCGCTGCTGGCCACCCTGGACGGGATCGGCTACCCCGGCTGGCTGGCGCTGGAGTGCCGGCTGCGCGGCGAACCGGTCGCCGCCCTGCGCCAGGCCGCCACCGTTCTCGCCCAGCCCGGGCCCCGGCGGGCGGCGGCGTGACCGCCCCCGGCGGCGCGGCCCCGGTACGGGCCGGCGGCTCCGGCCGCGCCGACCCCGAGCGGGCCGCCCGGCTGCGCCGGCTCGCGCTCACCACTCTCGACGCCAACTGGGAGCACGACCACACCGTCCCGTCCCGCACCCTCTACCCGCACCAGTGGAGCTGGGACTCGGCGTTCATCGCGGTCGGGCTGGCGCACGCCCGCCCCGACCGTGCCTGGCGGGAGCTGCGCAGCCTGTTCGCCGCGCAGTGGGCCGACGGGCGGGTGCCGCACATCGTGTTCAACCCGGCGCTGCGGGCCGGCGCCTACTTCCCCGGGCCCGAGTTCTGGGACTCGGCCCGGGCCGGCGGCGCCCCGGCGGCGGCCACCTCGGGGATCGTCCAGCCGCCGGTCCACGCCCCGGCCGCCTGGCTGGTGCACCGCCGCGCCCCCTCCGAGGCGTCGGTGGCGGCGCTGCGCTGGCTCTACCCGCGGCTGGTCGCCCAGCAGCGCTACCTGACCGGCCGGCGGGACGTCGGCGGCGGCGGGCTGGCGGCCATCGTGCACCCGTGGGAGTCCGGCCTGGACAACAGCCCCGCCTGGGACGCCCCGATGGCCGCGGTGCCCGCCGACGAGGCGGTGATGCGGGCGTACCGCCGGCACGACACCGCGCACGCCGACGCGGCGCACCGCCCCACCGACCTGGACTACGCGCGCTACGTCGCGCTGGTGGACACCTACCGGGCGGGCCGCTACCGGGACGAGGGGCTGCTCGGCCGCCAGCCGTTCCTGGTGGAGTGCCCGCTGGTCAACGCGGCGCTCGGGGTCTCCGAGCGGGCGCTCGCGCGGATCGCCGCCGTGGTCGGCGCCGACCCGGGGCCGCACCGCGACCGCGCGGTGCGGCTCACCGAGGCCCTGGTCGACCGGCTCTTCGACCCGGTCACCGGCACGTTCCGCCCGCGCGACGTCCGGGCCGACCGGCTCGTCCCGGCTCGGACAGTGCTCGGGCTGATGCCGCTGGTCCTGCCCGACCTGCCGGCCCACCACGTGCGGGCGGTGCTCGCCGAGGCGTGCTCGCCCCGGTTCGGCCTGGCCGCCCGGATGGACCGCCCGCTGCCCACCCACGACCGCACCGCGCCGGACTTCGAGCCGCTGCGCTACTGGCGCGGGCCGAGCTGGCTGAGCACCAGCTGGATCCTGTGGCAGGGGCTGCGCACACACGGCCGCGCCGACCTGGCCGCCGGGCTCCGCGAGTCCATGCTGGACCTGGTCGACGCGGCCGGCTGCCACGAGTACTTCCACCCGGACACCGGGACGGGGCTCGGGTCACCGGCGTTCAGCTGGACGGCCGCGCTGGTGCTGGACGCCCTCGACGAGGGCTGAGCCGGCCGGCGTCGCCCTGGGGGGGGGGCGACGCCGGGCCGGCGGGGCTCAGGCGATGCCGGCCGGGGTGGCGCCGCCGGCCCGCAGCGCGGCCATCGGCGCGTCGTCGATGGCGTAGCCGAGCGCGTCGACCACCTCGACCACGCCGCTGACCTGCCGGGCCAGCCGCAGCGCCAGGCGCACCGTGGACCAGCGGTCGAGCTGCCCCGTGAGGGTGACGACGCCGCCGTGCACTGTCACGTCCACCACGCCGTCGGGCACGCCCAGGGTGCGGCGCAGCACCTCGTCGCGGACGTCCCGCCGGATGTCTGCGTCCGGCCGCAGGTGCACCTTGAGCAGGTCGCCGCGGGTCACGATGCCGACCAGCCGGCCCAGGTCGTCGACCACCGGCAGCCGCTTCACGCCCCGGGCGTCCATGGCCCGGGCCGCCTCCACCAACGACGCGTCCGGCGTGACGGTCACCGGGGGAGCGGTCATCAGGTCGGCGGCCACTGTCGCGCCGGCCTTCGCCCGCGCCTCGCGCCGGTGCCGGTCCGGCAGGATCCGCCGCGGCTGCGGCTGCCCCTGCAGCTCCACCTTGTACATGAGGTCCGCCTCGGAGACCACCCCGAGGACGCGCCCCGCCCCGTCCACCACCGGCGCCGCCGTCACGTGCCGGCCGGTCAGCACGTCGACGATCTCCCGGTACGCCGTGCCCTCCCGTACCGTCGCGACGTCGATGGTCATCACGTCCCGCACCTGCCACGTACGCATGGCGACCTCCCTCTTTCCGCCCCTCACGCTACGGACGGGAGGTGGTCGCGAGCAGGGGCGCAGGGACCCCGCCGGCGGGCCGGAAGTCCCGGCTCAGCCGGCCGGTACGGCCGTCGCCTCGGCGGGCGCGGCCGGCGCGGGCACGGTCGCCGTGTCCGCGGGCGGCTCGGGGACCAGCAGCTCGGCCGGCACCGGCGCGACCTCGACACGGCAGTCGTGGAACGTCGGCGCCTCGCCCAGGTCGGTGTCGCGTACGGCGGTGACCGCGTTGACGGTGGACCGCCCCGGGCTCAGCCGAGCCCAGTACGCCTTGTAGGTGAACGCCAACCCCGGCCGGGTCGCCTCGTCCAGGGCGACCGCCGCGAGGAACGCGCCCCGGTCGTTGTGCACCCGCACCGCGTCGCCGTCGGCGAGGCCGCGCGCCGCCGCGTCGTCCGGGTGCAGGTGCACCCGGGGCGGCCCGGTCCGCCGGGCGTGCCAGGGCAGGGAGGCGAAGGTGGAGTTCATGAGGAAGCGGCCGGCCGGGGCGAGCAGCACCAGCGGGAACCGGCGGGCCAGCTCGGGGTCGGCGGCCTCCGCCGGCGGGGTGTGCCCGGGCAGCGGGTCCACCCCGAGCCGGGCCAGCGCCGGGTCGTGCAGCCGGGCCCGGCCGTCCGGGGTGCGGAAGCCGCCCGCCGCGAACGGGGCGGCGCCGACCGGCACGCCGGTGGTCCGGGCGTACGTCCGTTCGCGCAGCTCCTCGAAGGTGACCGGCGTGCCGGCCAGCAACTGCCGGGCCAGGTCCTCGTCGCTGTCGGAGAACCGGGGATGGTCGAGGCCGAGCGCCGCGGCGATCCGCCGGAAGATCTCGGTGTTCGGCAGCGCCTCGCCGGGCGCCCGCGTGACCGGCAGGTTCAGCGTCGTGTAGTGGTGGCCGTAGGAGGAGTGCAGGTCGAGGTGCTCGGGCTGCATGGTGGCCGGCAGCACCACGTCCGCGTAGTCGCAGGTGTCGGTCCAGCGCTGTTCCAGCACCACGGTGAACAGGTCGGTGCGGCGCAGGCCGGCGAGGAGGCGGTTCTGGTCCGGGGCGGTGGCGGCCGGGTTGGCGTTGAACACGACCAGCGAGGTCACCGGCGGGTCGGCCTCCCCGGTGAGCACTGTCGCCAGCCGGCTCATGTTCACCGAGCGGGCCGGCGGGGCCGGCATGCCGGGCGGCCGGACCACCGGGTCCTCGTCGATCGGGTGGTGCCCGCCGGTCGACACCAGGGCGCCGCCGCCCGGGTACCGGAAGTCGCCGGTGACCAGCGGCAGAGCGCAGATCGCCCGGAGCGCCTGACCGGCGCCCCGGTGCCGTTGCAGGCCCAGGCCGACCCGGACGGCGGTGGGGCGGGTGGTGGCGATCCGGTCGCCGAGGCGGCGGAGCACCTCGACGGGCAGGCCGCACTCGGCGGCGGCCCGCTCCACCGGCCACTCGTCGAGCCGGGCGCTCAGCTCGGGCCAGCCCACGGTGTGCGCGGCCAGCCACTCCTCGTCGGCCGCCCCGGCGTCGCGCACGTGCCGCATGAGGCCGAGGGCGAGCGCCGCGTCGGTGCCGGGCAGCGGGGCCAGGTGCTCGTCGCTGCGTGCCGCCGTGTCGGTGCGCAGCGGATCGATGGTGACCAGGTACGCCCCGCGCTCCCGGGCCTGCTGCACGAACGGCCACAGGTGCAGGTTGGTGGCGAGCGGGTTGGCGCCCCAGAGCACGATGAGCCTCGCCGCCACGATCGACTCCGGCTCGAAGCCGACCGAGCCGCCGTAGATCGAGCGCAGCGCCGCCCGGGCCGCGCCGGTGCAGATGGTGGTGTCCAGGCGGGACGCCCCCAGGTGGGCGAAGAGCCGCTGGCCCATCGTCCAGCCCTGCACGTGGCCCATCGTGCCGGCGAAGTAGTAGGGCAGCACCGCCTCGGGGCCGTCCCGCTCGATGCTGGCGCGCAGCCCGGCGGCCACCCGGTCGACCGCCTCCGCCCAGCTCGCCGGCCGGTACGCGACCCGCCCGGCGCCCTTCGGGCCGGTGCGCACGTAGGGCGTGGTCAGCCGGTCGGGGCCGTTGACGGCGTCGAGGTAGCGGTTGACCTTGCCGCAGAGCGCGCCCCGGGTGAACGGGTGGTCGCGGTCGCCGCGCAGCGCGACGGCCCGGCCGTCCTCCACGGTGAGCTGCCAGACGCAGGTGTCCGGGCAGTCCAGCGGGCAGGCGCCGGGATGGGTGGTGCGGGCCATGCGGCGAGCCTACCGAGCGGCGGCGCCGGCCCGGATCCCGCCGCGGCGGCCGGCCCGATCAGCCGATCGGTCGCCAGTCCGGCCCGTCGGGCCGTCCGGTCGAGGTCAGCGCGGCGAGCATCACGGCCTCGACCTGCTCGGGCGTCAGGTGTTCCCGGCGGTCGGCGCCCGGCACGTAGGCGCCCCAGGCCCGGCCGCCCGGCTCCTGCATGACCACACCGACCGGGTCGCGGTGGTCGCTCACCGCGGCGATCACGCCCCACGGCCGGCGCACGTGCACCTGCTGCCGGAGATCCGGGTCGAGGTCCCGCAGCCACCGCCGGACGGTCTCCCGGTCGTCCAGCCCGACCGTCTCGGTGGTGGTCCGGAACGGGCCGTACGTGGTCAGCCGCTCCGCGACGTCCTGCCGGGCGGACTCCGGCCCACCCAGCAGTCTGTCCAGCCATCCCATCCGAGAACTCCGTCCCGCGCCGGCGCCCGGCGTCCCGGGCGTCGGGGCGGATGTGCCCGGTCGCGTGGCGGCGGCAAACCCTGCGGCCGCGGATTCCCGGCAGCCGACGGGAGGTCTGGCCGGCACTACCCTTCCGGGGCGGTGGTTCGCGGGGAACCGCCGTTCACCGCGGTCCGGCCGTCGCCGCCGCTGGAGAGGAGACCGAGGAGCGCCATGCCCGAGATCGACAAGGTCGCCTGGATCCGGATCGAGGACGGCCGGGTGCTGAGCACCCGGTCCCGGGGCAGGGACGTCTGGTACCTGCCCGGCGGCAAGCGGGAGGCCGGCGAGAGCGATCTGGCCACCCTGGTCCGGGAGATCGCCGAGGAACTGGCCGTGACCGTCGTGCCGGAGTCCGCCGTCCCGGTGGGCGTCTTCACCGCGCAGGCCCACGGCCACGCCGCCGGCACGCTGGTCCGGATGACCTGTTACGCCGCCGACTACCGGGGCACGCTACGGCCGGCGAGCGAGATCGCGGAGCTGGCCTGGCTCGGCTACGCCGACCGGGACCGCGTCTCGCCGGTGGACCAGCTCATCTTCGACCACTTCCGGACCGTCGGCGCGCTGCGCTGACCTCCGTGGGCGATCCGCTGTTTGCCGCCGTCGGGCGCGGGTAACCGCGGGCGCGACGTTCCGGGCCGTGCGGCGCGGACGGGTCGGACACCCGGCGGCGGCCGGCGACGACAGGAGTGCGGCTGTGCGGTTTCCCCGATTCGTCGACGCGGTGTCCCGCCGCGCCGAACTGCCCACCGAGCAGGCCGCCACGATCTCCCGGGCGGTGCTCCAGACCCTCGCCGAGCGGATCACCGCCACCGAGTCGGCGGACCTCGCCGCGCAGCTTCCGGACGAGGTGGGCAGCTACCTGGCGGCCCCCGGCGAGGGCGGCGCGACCGGCGGCGCGGTGGCCTTCCTGTACCGGGTCGCGGAGCGGGCCGGCGTGGATCCGGCGGTCGCCGAGGTCGGGGCCCGGGCGGTCCTGGCCACGCTGCGCGAGACGGTCACGGTCGGCGAGTTCCAGGATCTCGTGGCACAACTCCCCAAGGGATTCGACGCGATGGTCGACCCGATCCCGCGCCCACCGTACGATGTGTAGGCAGGCTCCCCGAGACCCGGGTTGAGCTGCGGCAAAGGGGCCGTACGGCGGAAATTCCACGGCCAGGAAGTATTTTCACCGTAAAATAACTCGCGAGTAGACACCTACGCGGTAAATCGTCTACGCGCTAGGGGGATGATCGGACGAATTCCTTCGTCCGGAGTTCCACGTGCCGTCATCCCTTCGGCTTGACCTGTATCGATGCCCTCCCCATCGAGAGATTGAGCTTTATTCTGCCTCCAGTGTGAAGTCCTGGGGGGGATCATGATCACAGTCACCGAACGCTGCGCGCCTGCCGTCCACGGGGAAACATCAGCCCGCTGACATGGCACAGCCGATGATCATCAATCGTTTCGGCGAGGTCGCGGCGCAACACGGTGAACGTCCGGCTCTGCTCGGCGAGACCCACGAGGTCGCCTACGCCGAGTTGGCCGGTGCGGCCGGGGGGCACGCGGCCGCGCTCGTCGCCGCCGGCGTCCGACCCGGCGACCGCGTCGCCCTGCTCACCGCGCACGGCGCACCGACCGTCGCGGCGCTGCTCGGCGCCCTGGCCGCCGGCTGCGCGTACGTGCCGCTGGACCCGGGCTTCCCGGTCGACCGCCTGCGCCACATGCTGGCCGCCGCCGGGGTGGCCGCCGTCGCCTGCGCCGCCGAGCACCGCGAGCTGGCCCGGGCACTCGCCGACGGGCGGACCGTGGTGCCGCTCGACCAGGTGCCGCCCGCCCCGCTGCGGCCCGTGCCGGTCGACCCCGACGCGCTGGCGTACGTGCTGTTCACCTCGGGCTCCACCGGCGTGCCCAAGGCGGTCGGGCAGACCCACCGCAACCTGGCGCACGTGGTCGACAACCAGATCGACGCCCTGGCGATCGGCCCGGCCGACCGGCTCAGCCTGCTCGCCTCGTTCAGCTTCGACGCCGCCATCCCCGACCTCTACCCGGCGCTGCTCACCGGCGCCGCCGTCGTCCCGGTCGACCTGCGCCGGCAGGGGCTCGCCCACGCCGTCGAGCAGCTCGACCGGCACCGGGCCACCGTGCTGCACTGCACGCCCACCGTCTACCGGTACCTGCTGGACACCCTCGGGGATCGGCGGCTCGACGCGGTCCGGGTGGTGCTGCTCGGCGGCGAGCAGGCCACGTACGCCGACGCGGTCCGCGGCCGGGACCGGTTCGCCCCCGACTGCGTGCTTGTCAACGGCTACGGCGCCACCGAGATGACCTTCGTGGCCCGGCACGCGCTGCCGCTGTCCACGGTGGACCCGTCCGCCACCGGCCCGCTGCCGATCGGCACGGCGTTCCCCGGCTACCGGGTCGACCTCGCCCCGGACACCGGCGAGCTGGTGGTCCGCAGCCGGCACCTCGCCCCCGGCTACCTCAACCAGGACAGCGACCGGTTCGGTGTGGACGCCGACGGGGTGCGGTCGTACCGCACCGGCGACCTCGGCCGGCGGCTGCCCGGCGGCGAGCTGGTCTGCCTCGGCCGGCTCGACCGGCAGGTCAAGGTGCGCGGGCACCGGGTCGAGCTGACCGAGATCGAGACCGTGCTCGCGGCCCAGCCCGGCGTGGCCGGCGTACGCGCCATCGCCCGCGACGGCGAGTTGCTGGCGTACGCCCGCCCGGCCGGCGACCGGCGGCCCGACCCGGCCGCGCTGCGCGCCGCGCTGGCCGCCGCGCTGCCCGGGTACGCGCTGCCCCGCGCCGTCGTGCTGCTCGACGAGTTCCCGCTCACCGTCACGGGCAAGGTCGACGAGCGGGCGCTGCCCGACCCGGCGGCCGAGGCACCGGGCGGGGAGGCGCCCGCCACCGACACCGAGCGGGCCGTGCACGACATCTGGTGCGCCGTGCTCGGCCGCCCGGCGGTCGGCCGCACCGACAGCTTCTTCGACGTCGGCGGGCAGTCCCTGCTGCTGGGCCAGGTGCAGCAGCGGCTCGCCGAGCGGTTCGGCGTACGCCTGCCCCTGCTGCGCCTCTTCGACCACCCCACGGTGGCCGCCCAGGCGGCGCTGCTCGACACCCCGCCCGACGCGGTCCGCGCCCCGGTGCTGCCCGCGCCGGCCGCGCCCGCCGCCGCGGCCCGCGAGTACACCGGCGACGAGATCGCCGTGGTGGGCCTCGCGGGCCGCTTCCCCGGCGCGCCGGACGTGGCCACCTTCTGGTGGAACCTGTGCACCGGCGTGGACTCCGTCCACGAGCACACCGACGAGGAGCTTGCCGCCCTCGGCGTCGGGCCGGGCCTGCGCGCGGACCCCCGGCACGTGCGGGCCGTCGGCCGGCTCGACGGGGTGGCCGACTTCGACGCCGGGTTCTTCTCGTTCGGCGCCGACGAGGCTGCCCGGACCGACCCGCAGCACCGGCTGTTCCTGGAGACCGCCTGGGAGGCCCTGGAGGACGCCGGGCACGACCCGGACCGCTTCCCCGGCCTGGTCGGCGTCTACTCGGCCACCTCCGCCAACCGGTACTTCCTGTTCCACCTCATGGACAACCCGGCCGTGGTCGGCGACGTCGACCCGGACGACTGGGAGGCCCGGCTCATCGGCCGGCAGTTCACCGACCACCTGCCCGGTCAGGTCGCCTACCGGCTCGGGCTCACCGGGCCGGCCCTGGCCGTGCAGTCCGCCTGCTCCAGCTCGCTCGTCGCGGTCTGCCTCGCCGCGCAGAGCCTCGCCGACTACCAGTGCGACCTCGCGCTGGCCGGCGGGGTGACCGTCACCTGGCCGCGGCACCGGCACACCCCGGGCGGGCTGGCCTCCCCGGACGGCCGGTGCCGCGCCTTCGACGAGGGCGCCAACGGTTCCGGCTTCGGCTCCGGCGTCGGGGTGGTCGCGCTGCGCCGGCTCGCCGACGCGCAGGCCGACGGCGACCGGATCTACGCCGTCCTGCCCGGCTGGGCGGTCACCAACGACGGCGCCGACCGTGCCGGCTTCGCCGTGCCCGGGCCGGCCGGCCAGGCCGCCGCCGTGGCCAACGCGCTCGCCACCGCCGAGGTCGCACCCGGCGAGGTCGGCCTGGTCGAGGCGCACGGCAGCGGCACGCCGCTCGGCGACGCCATCGAGGTCGCCGCGCTGCACGAGGTGTACGCCGGCGCCGCGCCCGCCGAGACCTGCGCGCTCGGCTCGGTGAAGACCAACATCGGCCACCTCGACGCCGCCGCCGGGATCGCCGGACTGATCAAGGCGGTGCTCGCCGTGCGGCACGGGGTGATCCCGCCGAACCTGCACTTCACCCGCCCGCACCCGGAGATCGACCTGTCGGCCGGCCCGTTCTACGTGCCCACCAAGGCGCGCGACTGGCCCGAGGGGCCGCGCCGGGTGGCCGGGGTCAGCGCCTTCGGCCTCGGCGGCACCAACGCGCACGTCGTGGTGGAGCAGCCGCCGCCGGCCGACCCGGCCGACCCGCCGGGTGACGGGCCGTGGCTGCTGCCGGTGTCGGCGCGTACCCCGGCGGCGCTGCGGGCCGCGCTGGCCCGGCTGCGGGCCCACCTCGCCGGCGACGCCCCGGCGCTGCCCGACGTGGCCGCCACCCTGGCGCTCGGCCGGCGCGCCTTCGCCCACCGGGCCGCAGTGGTCGCCGCCGACCTGCCCGGCGCGCTTGCCGGACTGGACGCGCTGCTCGACACCGACGCCCGGGTCACGGGCGACGGTGGCCCGCTGCGCGAGCTGGCGGCCGACTGGGTCGCCGGGCGGGACGTCGACTGGGACGCCCTGCACCCCGAGGGCACGGTCCGGCGCACCGGCCTGCCCACCTACCCGTTCCAGCGCCAGCGGTACTGGATCGACCCCGTGCAGAAAGGTCCGCGGTGAACTGGTTCGTCTCCGCCGGAAGCCGACCCCAGGCTCCGGTCCGGTTGTTCTGCCTGCCCTACGCCGGCGCCGGCGCGAGCGCGTTCCGGCGCTGGCAGGAGGGGATCGGTCCGGACATCGAGGTGCTCCCGGTGCAGCTGCCCGGCCGGGAGAACCGGATCAACGAGGATCCGCGTTTCGACGTCGCCGAGGTGGCCGAGGCGATCGCCGCCCGGGCCGACCGCCCGTACGCCCTCTACGGCCACTCCATGGGCGGCCGGCTCGGCTTCGAGGTGGTCCGCGAGCTGCGCCGGACCGGCCGGGCGCTGCCGCTGCGGCTCTACGTCGGCGGCGCCCGCGCCCCGCACGTCACCGCGCCCGGCCTGTTCGACGGGCTGTCCCGGGCCGACGACGACGAGCTGCTGCGCCGCCTCGCCGACGGCGGCGGCCTCCCCGCCGAGCTGTTCGCGCACCCGGAGCTGGTGGAACTGCTGCTGCCGCTGCTGCGTGCCGACTTCGGCCGGGTGGACGGCTACCGGTACGTGCCCGGCGAGCCGCTGCCGGTGCCGATCGTCGCGTTCAGCGGCCGGGACGACCGGGCGGTCACCCACGAGCAGAACGCCGCCTGGGCCGAACACACCGCCGCCGGCTTCACCCTGCACGAGCTGGCCGGCGGCCACTTCTTCCTGCACGACCAGCTTCCCGAGCTGCTCGCCCTCATCCGCGCCGACCTGGCCGGGGCGCTCGCCGCCGGGACCACCGGCGCGGAGGGCGCCGGCGCCGCGAGCACGGGCGCAGACGGGTCGGTCGCGCACAGTTTCCCGGTGCGCGCCGCCGATCGCGGGACCGTCCTGGTTGGCGGGTCGGTCGCGCACAGTTTCCCGGTGCGCGCCGCCGATCGCGGGACCGTCGGCGGCGCGCACCGGGTGCCGCTCGGCGACACCGCGTGGTCGGTGTGGCGCGACGCCATTCTGCGGACCACCGGATTCCCCGCCGACGGCCTGGACCTGTTCACCGCGCCCCGGGCCGCCGCGGCGGCCGACGAGCTGCTCGCCACCGGCGCGGGCGAGGACCGGTTCGACAAGGAGTTCGACGAGGCGGTCCGCGGCGCCGCCGAGCGGATCAGCGAGCTGGCCACCGACCCGCTGCTGCGCGAGGCGGTCACCTGGCAGAACCGGGGTGCCCTGGTCGCGCTGGACGGGCTGGCCCGCGGCGGCGGCGACGCGGCCCGCAACGTGCGGCGGCGGGACCGGGAGCGGGCGCTGCTCAAGTACTGGCAGCGCTACTGCGGCAAGAACGAGACGGTGGGCTTCTTCGGCCCGAGCTGCTGGGTGACCGTCGACCCGGACCAGCCGGAGACCGTCCGGATCCGTCCCGGCGGGCGGCTCACCCGCCGGCGCTGGGTCTGGTTCGAGTCCTGGGCGCTGTCGGCGTACGCCCAGCGGGTCGGCGCCGACCTGGCCGTCCGCCGGTGGTGGCCGCCGGTGCTGCGCCCGCACCTCGCGGTCCGGGACCGGACCGTGCTGCGCCCCGGCCGGCCGCCGCTCACCCTGAACCCGGTGGAGGCGGCGCTGCTCGCCGCCGCCGACGGCCGCCGCTGCGCCGCCGACCTGGTGGCCGACCCGGCCATCGGGCTGCGCCGCCCCGAGGACGGGTACGCCCTGCTCGACCGGCTGGTGGAGCGGGAACTGATCAGCTGGGACGCCGCGCTGCCGGTCAGCCCCGACGCCGAGGCGGTGCTGGCCGACCGGATCGAGGGGATCGGCGACGAGGCCGCCCGGAGCGCCGCCCGGGCCGGGTTCGACCGGCTGCGCGCCGCCCGGGACGCGGTGGCCGAGGCGGCCGGCGACCCGGTGGGGCTGCGCGCCGCCCTGGACGCGCTCGACGCCACCTTCACCGAGCTGACCGGCGTCCCCGCCGTGCGCCGCGCCGGCCAGATGTACGCCGGCCGCACCATCTGCTACGAGGACAGCGCCCGCGACCTCGACGTGGTCTTCGGCGCGCCGCTGCTGGCCGAGCTGGCCACCCCGCTGGACGTGCTGCTGCGGGCCGCCCGCTGGATGGGCAACGCCCTGGCCGAGGCGTACGGCGAGGTGTTCCGCGGGCTCTACGAGGAGCTGCGCGCCGAGGCCGGCACCGGCCCGGTGGCCCTGGCGGACCTGTGGTTCCTGGCCCAGGGCCTGTTCTGGGGCGGAGGCGAGCGGCCGGTCGACGCGGTCGCCGCCGACTTCGCCGCCCGCTGGGCCGGGCTGTTCGGGCTGGACGCGCTGCCGCCGGGCACCACCGACGTGCGGCTGCGGGCGGCCGATCTGGCCGACCGGGTCGACGCGGCCTTCCCCGGCGCCCGGCCCACCTGGTCCAACGCCGTGATGCACAGCCCTGACCTGCAGATCTGCGCCACCGACGCGGCGGCGCTGGCCCGGGGCGAGTACACAGTGGTGCTCGGCGAGCTGCACGCCGCCTGGTCCTCGTTCGACTGCGCGGTCTTCACCCCGTCCCACCCCGAGGTCGAGCGGCTACGCACCGCCCTGGCCGAGGACCTGGGCGAGCGGCGGGTCCGGCTGCTCTTCCCGGCCGAGTGGCCGCGCCGGACCAGCCGTACCGCCGAGTCGCTGACCGGGCCCACCGACCGGCACCTGGCGTTCCAGGACGCGCCGGGCGCCGAGCCGGCCCGGGTGCTGCCCACCGTGGACCTCACCGTCACCGAGGTGGACGGCCGGCTCGTGGCCACCGCCTCCGACGGGCAGCGCTGGCCCCTCACCGAGGTCTTCGCGGAGCTGCTCAGCGCGCACGCGGTGGACGGCTTCAAGCTGGTCGCCGCCGCGCCGTACACGCCCCGGATCACCCTCGACCGGCTGGTCGTGGCACGGCAGACCTGGCGGACCACGGTGGGGGAGAGCGGCCTGGCGACGGCCACCGGCGAGCGGCAGCGCTTCCTGGCCGTCCGCGACTGGCGCCGCCGGCTCGGCCTGCCCGAGCAGGTCTACGTGAAGCTCGGCACCGAGACCAAGCCCTGCTTCGTGGACCTGGCCAGCCCGGCGTTCGCCAACATGTTCTGCGCCATGGTCCGGGCCGCCCGGGTCGACGGCGGCGACGGCGTCTCGCTCACCGTCAGCGAGATGCTGCCCACCACCGACCAGGCGTGGGTGCCCGACGGCGCGGGCCGCCGCTACTTCAGCGAGCTGCGCCTGCACCTCGTGGACACCCAGGGAACGGAGCACCGATGAGCCACCTGCTGCCACTCGGGGAGACCGGCTGGTCGGTCTGGCGGGACGTGGTGCTGCGCACCGCCGGGTTCCCGGCGGCGGGGCTCGACCGGTTCGCCGCGCCGGAGGCCGCGGCCGTCGCCGACGCGGTGCTGACCGGCGGGAGCGGCCCGGAACTGCTCGACAAGGTGCTGCGCGAGGCGTTCGCCGAGTCGTCCGCAGTGGTGAACGAGCTCGCCGCCGACCCGCTGCTGCGCGAGGCGGTCACCTGGCAGAACCCGGACATGCTCGTCGCGCTCGACGGTTTGCTCCGCACCGATCCGGAGGTGCGCAACGTCCGCCGGCGCAAGCGCGAACTGAGCCTGCTGCGCTACTGGCAGCGGTACTGCGGCAAGGCGGAGACCATCGGCTTCTTCGGGCCGGTCTGCTGGGGGACCTTCGACCCGGCGGAGCCGGGTGTCCGGCTGTCGCCCGGCCCGTCGCTGGTCAACCGGCGGCACGTGTTCTTCGAGGCGTGGGCGCTGATCGCGTACGCCGACCGGCTGGGTGACGACCTGGCGGTGCGACGCTGGTGGGCTCCCGCGCTGCAACCGCACCTCACCGTCGAGGGGCGCCAGCTGCGCTGGCCGCTGCACCCGCCGATCGCGCTGACCCCGACCGAGGCCCGGCTGCTCGCCGCCTGCGACGGGCGGACGCCCGCGGTCGCGCTGGCCGAGCGGCTGCACGCCGACGGCGAGGTGCACGGCGTCGACGACGTCTACCTGCTGCTCGACCGGTGGGCGGACCGCGGCCAGCTCATCTGGGGCGCCAACCTGCCGGTCAGCCCCGAGGCCGAGCGGGTGCTCCTCGAGCGGATCGCGCTCATCGGTGACGAGGGCGTCCGGGCCGAGGTGGCGGCCGGCTTCGACCGGCTCCGGGCCGCCCGCGACGCGGTGGCCGCCGCCGCCGGCGACCCGGACCGGCTCGGCGCCGCCCTGGCCGCGCTGAACACCGAGTTCACGGCGGTCACCGGCCGGCCGGCCACCCGGCAGGGCGGCCAGATGTACGTGGGCCGCACCGTCTGCTACGAGGAGACCGCCCGGGACCTGGAGTTCACGGTCGGCTCGGCCGTCCTGGACGCGCTGGCCGGCCCGCTGGCGCTGGTGCTCCAGACCGCCCGGTGGTTCACCGGGGAGGTCGCCGCCCGGTGCGCCGAACTCTTCGCCGAGCTGCACGACGAGCTGGCCGCCGACGGCCCGGTGCGGCTGGCCGACCTCTGGTCGCTGGCCCAGGGGACGCTCGTCTCCCCGGAGGGCCCCATCGGCCGGGCCGGCGCCGCCCTGACCGAGCGGTGGGCGGAGCTGTTCGGCCTGCGCGACCTGCCCGCCGACCAGGCGGAGCTGCTCCTGCGCGCCGAGGACCTGGCCGAGCGGGTCCGGCAGCTCTTTCCCGCGGAGCGCCCCGGCTGGCCGTCGGCCCGGCTGCACAACCCGGACGTCCAGCTCAGCGCGGCGTCAGCGGAGGCGATCCGGCGGGGCGAGTTCCTGCTCGTGCTCGGCGAGCTGCACCCGGCCCACGTCGCCTACGACAGCGCCGTGTTCGGCCCGTTCCACCGCGACCCGGCCGCGCTGCGGGCCGCCGGCGACGCCGACCTCGGCCCCGCCCGGCTGCGGCTCCTGTGGCCGGACAGCTACCCGCGCCGGACCACCCGCACCACGTACGGGCTGACCGGGCCCGCCGACCGCCAGCTCGGCATCGACAGCGCGCACGGCGCGGACCCGGACCAGCTGGTGCCGGCCACCGCGGTCACCGTTGAGGTCGTCGCCGGCCAGCTCGTCGCGGTCTTCCCCGACGGCGGGCGCTGGTCGCTCATGGAGGTCTTCGCCAGTCTGCTCGACTCGCTGCTGATCGACGCCTTCAAGCTGCTCGATCCGGCCCCGCACACGCCCCGGATCACCATCGACCGGCTGGTGGTGGCCCGCCGCACCTGGCGCAGCACGGCGGGCGGGTGCGGCCTGGCCGGGCACACCGACGAGACGGCCCGCTACCTCGCCGTACGCCGCTGGCGGGCGGCCGCCGGGCTGCCCGAGCGGGTGTTCGTGAAGGTGGGCACCGAGATCAAGCCCTGCTACGTCGACCTGACCGGCCCGCTCTACGCGCAGTCGCTCTGCGCCATGGTGGACGCCGCCCACCGCACCAGCCCGGACGTCCCCATCGTGGTCTCCGAGCTGCTGCCCGCGCCCGACCGGTCCTGGGTCACCGACGCGCAGGGCCGCGGCTACGTCAGCGAACTGCGCCTCCAGATCACCGACCCGACCGAGCACCGGGGAGACCACGGGTGACCGACCTCATGACCGCAAGCGCCGCGTACGGGGCGGACCTGCCCTGGCCCGACGCGACCCTGGCCGACCTGATCGCCGCGCAGGCCGCCCGCACCCCCGACGCGGTGGCGGTACGCCAGTGGGACACCCGGCTGACCTACCGGCAGCTCGTCGACCGGGCCGCCGGGCTGGCCGCCGCGCTGCGGGAGCGCGGGACCGGCCCCGGCGACCGCGTCGGGGTCTGCGGGGCGCGTACCCCCGACCTGGTGGTCACCGTGCTCGGCGTGCTGCTGGCCGGGGCCGCGTACGTGCCGCTGGAGCCGGGCGGCCCCCGCGAGCGGCTGCGGGAGATCGCCCGGGACGCCGGGATCCGGGTGGTGGCCGGCGACGCCGCGGCGGCCGAGTTCGGCGACGAGCCCGGCGTCGAGACGGTCGGGCTGACCGGCCCGGCCCCCCTCGTCCCCTGCCCGGCCCGCCCCGGTGACCCGGCGTACGTGCTGTTCACCTCGGGCTCGACGGGCCGGCCCAAGGGCGTGCTCACCACCCACCGCAACGCGGTCGAGTTCGTCACCGGCGTCGTGGCGCTGACCGGCGCCGACGCCTCGGTACGCAGCCTCGGCATCGCCTCGCTCGGCTTCGACGCGGCCACCATGGACCTGTTCGTCCCGCTGCTGCTGGGCGGCGCGGTGCAGCTGCTCGGCGCCGACGACCGGGCCGACCCCGTCCGGCTGGCCCGGTTCGTCGCCGCGCACGAGGTGACCTGGGGTTTCATCACCCCGACCGTGCTCGCCCTGCTCGACCCGGCGGAGCTGCCGTCCTGGCGGGTGCTGCTCTGCGGCGGCGAGGCGGTCCCCGCCGAGCTGGTCGCCCGCTGGGCCCCCGGCCGGCGTTTCCTCAACGGCTACGGCCCCACCGAGACCACAGTGCTGGCGGTCAGCGGCGACCTCACCGCCGCCGACACCGACCCGGTGCCGATCGGCCGCCCCCTGCCGAACCACCGCGCGTACGTGGTGGACGCCGAGTTGCGCCCGGTGCCGCCGGGGGAGACCGGGGAGCTGCTCATCGGCGGGCCCGGGCTGGCCGACGGCTACCTCAACCGGCCCGGGCTGACCGCCGAGCGGTTCGTCCCCGACCCGATCGGCGACCGGCCCGGCGAGCGGCTCTACCGCACGGGCGATCTGGTCCGTCAGGCGCCCGACGGTCGGATCGTCTACCTGGGCCGCGCCGACCGGCAGGTCAAGGTGCGCGGCCAGCGCATCGAGCTGGGCGAGGTCGAGGCCGTGCTGGCCGGGCACCCCGGCGTCGACCGGGTCGCCGTGGAGGCCGTGCCCGGGCCGGCCGGCACCGAGCTGGTCGCCTTCCTCACCCCCGCCGGCGCGCCCGACGACGAGACGCTGCGGGCGTACGCCGGGCCCCGGCTGACCGCCGCGATGCTGCCGGCCCGGACGGTGCGGCTGGCCGCGCTGCCCGTCAGCCCGACCAGCGGCAAGCTGGACCGGCCGGCGCTGCGGGCCCTCGCCGCGGCCGCCCCGGACGCGGTGGAGGAGGTCGACGGGGGCGACCCGGTCGAGGCAGCGGTCCGGCGGCTCTGGACCCGGCTGCTCGGCGCCACCCCCGGCCCGGACAGCGACTTCCTGGCCGCCGGCGGCAACTCCATCGCGGCCATGCGGCTGGTCGCCGCGCTCCGCGCCGAGCTGGGCCGGCGGGTCGACACCCGGGTGCTGTTCACCGACCGCACGTTCGCCGCGCTGGTCGACCGGGTACGCGCCGCCGCCCCCGCCGACGGCGACGGGCTGACCACCGGCAACCCGCCCACGCTCTCCCCGCCGCAGCGGCGGCTCTGGTTCATGGACCAGCTCGCCCCGTCCAGCGCGCCCTACAACATCGCGGTGGCGCACCGGCTCCACGGGCCGCTGGACACCGCCGCGCTGGGCGCCGCGCTGCGGGCCGTGGCCGAGCGGCACGACGTGCTGCGCTGGCGGATCCCGCAGACCGGCGGCGTGCCGTACGCGGTCCGCGAGGAACCGACCGACGTGGCCCTGCCGGTGGTCGACCTGACCGGCGCCGCCGACGCCGAGGCGGAGCTGGCCGGCATGCTCGCGGCCGGCGCCGGGCACTCCTTCGACCTGGCCACCGGGCCGCCCTGGCAGGTCACCGTCTACCGGCTGTCCGCCGACACCCACGTGCTCGCCATCACGGTGCACCACGCGGTCTTCGACGGCTGGTCCGAGGCGCTGCTCTACGACGAGCTGTCCGGCGCGTACGCCCGGGCGGTCGCCGGGGCGCCGCCGGCCCGGCCGCCGCTGGCCGCGGGCTACGCCGACTACGCGGTCTGGCGGGCCGAGCGGGACCGCCGCCGGGGCGACGCCGACCTGGCCTGGTGGACCGAGCACCTGGCCGGCGCGCCGACCGTGCTGGACCTGCCCCGGGACCGGCCCCGCCCGGCGGTGCAGACCTACGCCGGCGTGGAGGCCGCGGTGCGGCTCACCGAGGCGGCCGACCGGGCCGTGCGCGAGCTGGCCGCCCGGCGCGGCACCACAGTGGCGGCCGTGCTGCTGGCCGGCTTCGGCGAGCTGCTGCGCCGGCTCACCGGCGGCGACGACCACGTGCTCGGCGCGATCGTCGCCGACCGGCGGCTGGCCGCCTTCGACGACGTCATCGGCTTCTTCATCGACACCGTGCCGGTGCGGGTCCGCACCGGCGGGGCGACCTTCGCCGGGCTGGTCGACAGGTGCGCCGCCGAGCTGCACGCGGTCACCGAGCACCCCGGCGCCCCGCTGGAACGGATCGTCGAGGCGCTCGGCGTCGGCCGGGACACCTCCCGCGCCCCGCTCGTGCAGGTGCTGTTCAACGTGCTCAACTTCGTCCCGCCCCGGCTCGCGCTGACCGGCCTGACCGTCGAGCCGGTGCCCGTGCCGAAACCCGGCTCGCCCTTCGACATCACCGTCTACGTGGTGGAACGGGACGGCCGGGCCGGCGTCGAGGTGGTGCACAACCCGGACCTGTTCGACGCGGACCGGATCGAGGCGCTCCTGGCCGACCTGGCGGCCCTGGTCGGTGCCCTCGCGGCCGACCCGGACGCGCCCGCCGAGCAGGTGGCTCCCGAGCTGCCCCGGCCGGCGGTACGGGTGCCGGCGCTGGGCGCCATGACCGTGGCCGCCGCCGAGCCGGCCCGGGCACCGCTGCCCACCGGGCCGGACGCGCTCACCGCCACCGAGGAGCTGATCGCCGGCATCTGGCGGGACGTGCTCGGCCGGGACCGCGTCGGTGTCGCCGACAACTTCTTCGACATCGGCGGCCACTCGATGGCGCTCGCCGCGGTGCACGCCCGGCTCACCGAGGCCACCGGCCGCTCCCTCACCATGCTCGACCTGTTCCGCCACCCGACCGTGCGGGCTCTCGCCGCCAGCCTCGACGGCGCCGCCGACCGGCCGGAACTGGCCCGCGCCGCGCTGCGGGCCGCCGCCCGGCGGGGCCGCGCCCGCCGTACCCCACCCCGACGACCGAACCAGCCATGACGCCGCAACCCCTCCCCGACGTACCGCGTGAGCTAAGGACAACCCCGATGCAGAACGACTTTCCCTCCACCGACGACGGCATCGAACCCATCGCGATCGTCGGGCTCGCCGCCCGCCTGCCCGGCGCGGCCGACGTCGACGAGTTCTGGCAGAACCTCATCGACGGCGTCGAGTCGGTGACCGAGCTGACCCGCGAGGAGCAGCTCGCCCGTGGCGCCACCCCCGAGGAGGTCGACGACCCCGGCTGGGTGAACCGGGCCCCGCTTGTCGACGGCTACGACGAGTTCGACGCCGGCCTGTTCGGGATGACCGCCCGCGAGGCCGAGATCACCGACCCGCAGCACCGCCTCTTCCTGGAGAGCTGCTACACCGCGCTCCAGGACGCCGGCTACGACCCGGCCCGCTACGACGGCGCGGTCGGCGTCTACGCCGGCACCGGCGGCAACACCTACCTGCACCGCAACGTGCTGCGCAACAAGCGGGTCGGCGGCAGCCCGCACGGCGCGGTCTCCCTGGCCACCGGCAACTCGCCGAACTACGTGGCCACCAACGTCTCCTACCGGCTCGACCTGCGCGGGCCGAGCCTCACCGTGCACACCGCCTGCTCCACCTCCCTGGTGGCGTTCCACCTGGCCTGCGAGGCGCTGCGCAACGGCGAGTGCGACATGGCCCTGGCCGGTGGCGTGAACATCGAGCTGCCGCACGTCGGCTACCTCGGCATGGACGGCTTCACCTCGCCGGACGGGCGGTGCCGCCCGTTCGACGCCGGCGCCAACGGCACGGTCTGGGGCAGCGGCGTCGGGGTGACCCTGCTCAAGCGGCTCTCCGACGCGATCGCCGACGGCGACGCCATCCGCGCCGTGGTGCTCGGCAACGCCATCAACAACGACGGCGCCGGCAAGGTCGGTTTCACCGCCCCCAGCATCGACGGGCAGATGGAGGCGGTCGCCCAGGCGGTCGGCCTGGCCGGCATCGAACCGCGCACCATCAGCTACGTCGAGGCGCACGGCACCGGCACGGCGCTGGGCGACCCCATCGAGGTCGCCGCCCTCTCCGCCGTGTACACGAAGGACACCGACGACCGGGGCTGGTGCGGCATCGGCTCGGTGAAGTCCAACATCGGCCACCTCAGCCAGCCCTCCGGCATCGTCAGCGTGATCAAGACGGTGCTCGCCATGGAGCACGGCCTCATCCCGCCGACCATCAACTACGAGACCGCGAACCCGGCCATCGACTTCGCCGACACCCCGTTCTACGTGGCGAACACGCTGACCAAGTGGGACACCGACGGCGGGCCGCGGCGGGCCGGGGTCAGCTCCTTCGGCATCGGTGGCACCAACGCGCACGTGGTGCTGGAGGAGGCGCCGGCCGCGTACCGGACCGAGCGGCGGGTCCGCCCGGCGCACCTGCTCCAGGTCTCGGCGAAGACCCCGACCGCCCTGGACGCCGCCGTGAAGCGGCTTGCCGACCACCTGGAGAGCGGCACCGCGGGCGGCCCCGAACTCCTCGCCGACGTCGCGCACACCCTGCGCGTCGGCCGCCAGCAGTACGCGCACCGCGCCGCCGTCGTCGCCACCGACCTGCCGATGGCCGCGGCCGCCCTGCGGGACAGGCGCAAGGGTCACCGGGGCGCCGCCGACGGTCCCGCCCCGCGGGTGGCCTTCCTGTTCAGCGGCCAGGGCTCCCAGTACGCCGGCATGGGCGCCGAGCTCTACGCCGAGGACCCGGCCTTCGCGGCCACCGTGGACGAGTGCGCCGAGCTGCTCCGCCCCGAGCTGGGCCTGGACATCCGGGACCTGATCCTCGGCCGCGACCCGGAGGCGGGGGAGAAGCTCACCCAGACCCGCTACACCCAGCCCGCCCTGTTCACCGTCGAGTACGCCCTCGCCACCGCCTGGCAGCGCGCCGGGGTCGCCCCGGCCGCGATGCTCGGCCACTCCATCGGCGAGTACGTCGCCGCCACCGTGGCCGGCGTGCTCACCCTCCCCGACGCGCTGCGGGTGGTCGCCGCCCGGGGCCGGCTCATGCACTCGCTGCCGGCCGGCTCGATGCTCGCCGTGACGCTGGACGAGTCGGCCGTCGCCGACCGGCTGCCCGCCGGGCTCTCGGTGGCCACCGTCAACGGCCCGGGCACCTGCGTGGTGGCCGGCGAGACCGCGCTGGTCGAGGAGTTCGCGGCGAGCCTGGGCGGCAAGAACAAGTCCAAGCTGCTGCGCACCTCGCACGCCTTCCACTCGCCGATGATGGACCCGATCCTCGACGAGTTCACCGCGCTGATGGCGAGCGTGCCGCTGCGCCCGCCGGCCGTGCCGTTCCTGTCCAACGTGACCGGCACCTGGATCACCGAGGCGGAGGCCACCGACCCGGCGTACTGGGCGGCGCACCTGCGCCGGCCGGTCCGTTTCGGCGCCTGCGTGGGCACGCTGCTCGCCGAGGGCACCTGGGCGCTTGTCGAGTGCGGCCCGGGCCGCCAGCTCGCCAACCTGGCCCGGATGCAGGTCGCCAAGGCGTCCGAGGCGCAGCGGAAGCTGACCCCGCTGGGCAGCCTGCCCGGCCCGGGCGAACCGGTCGGCGACCTGGCCACCCTGCTCGGCGGCGCCGGGGCGCTCTGGTGCGCCGGGGTGCCGGTCACCCTGGCCGTCGACCCCGACGCCCGGCGGGTGCCGCTGCCCACGTACCCCTTCGAGCGGCGTCGCTACTGGGTCGAGCCGGACCCGGTGGAGCAGGTGACCGCGCCGGTCGAGACCGGGCCCCGGCCGCTGCCGGAGTGGTTCGCGGTGCCGGTGTGGCGGCAGGCCGCCCCGGCGCGGACCGTCGTCCCGCTGGGCCGGTGCCTGGTGCTTGCCGACGGCCCGCGCGGCGAGGCGCTCGTCGCCGCGCTGCGGGCCGCCGGCGACGACCCGGTCGAGGTACGCGCCGGCACCGCCTTCGCGGCCACCGGCGCCGGCTTCCGGCTGCGTCCCGGTGTCCGCGAGGACCACGAGGCCCTGGTCGCCGCGCTCGGCGCCGACCTGCCCCGCCGGATCGTGCACGCGTACGCCCTCGACGGGGAGCCGGCCGGCACGGACATCGCCGCGGCCTGGGCCGCACAGGACCGGGGCTTCTTCAGCGCGCTGCACCTGGTGCAGGCCCTCGCCGGCGCCGGGCTGACCGCCGACGAGGAGGGCATCCGCCTCGACCTGGTCACCGCCGGCACCGGCGACGTCCGCGGCGACGACCTGGTCCGGCCGGAGCACGCGACCCTGGCCGGCCTGGCCCGGGTGCTCCCGGTCGAGCTGCCCGGGCTCACCGTCCGGCTGGTCGACGCGGACACCGCGGCGCGCGGGGTCGCCGCGCTCGCGGCCGAGCTGCGCGCCCCGGTCGACCCGGAGCACCCGGAGGTGGCGCTGCGCCGCGACCGGCGCTGGGTGGCCGGCTACGAGCAGGTCACCGTGGACGCCGAGGGCGAGCCGGGCGTGCTGCGCGAGGCGGGCCGCTACCTGATCACCGGCGGTCTCGGCGGCATCGGCGTCACCCTGGCCGAGGACTTCGCCCGCCGGGCCCGCGCCAAGCTGGTGCTGCTGGCCCGCTCCGGCCTGCCCGAGCGGGACGGCTGGGACGAGCACCTGGCGGTGCACGGCGGCGCGGACCGGGCCGGCCGGGCCATCGCGGCGATCCGCCGGATGGAGGCGGCCGGCGCCGAGGTGCTGGTGCTCGCCGCCGACGTGACCGACCCGGACGACCTCCGCCGCGTACGCGAGGCGGCGATCTCCCGGTTCGGCGGGCTGGACGGCATCGTGCACGCCGCCGGCCTGCCCGGCGGCGGCATGGCCGAGATCAAGGAGCGGGCCGAGGCCGAGCGGGTGCTGGCGCCGAAGCTCGCCGGCACCCTCGCCCTGGCCCAGGTCTTCGGTGACCTGCCGCTGGACTTCGTGGCGCTCTGCTCGTCGATCACCGCGGTGATCGGCGGGTTCGGCCAGGTCGACTACTGCGCGGCGAACAACTTCCTGGACGCCTGGGCGCGTTCCGGCGCCGGCTTCCGCGCCCCCGTGGTGTCGCAGAACTGGGGCGGCTGGGCCGAGGTCGGCATGGCCGTGGAGACCAACGCGCCGGCCGCCTTCCGGGCCGCCGGGCGGGACACCGTCACCAACCCGGTGGACCACCCGGTGCTCACCACCAAGGTGACCGGCCCGGAGGGCACCGTGCTGCACGGCCTGGTCTCCGCCGCCACCCACTGGCTGCTCGACGAGCACCGGATCGGCGGGGTGCCGGTGGTGCCGGGCACCGCCCACCTGGAGTCGGTGCGGGCCGCGGTGACCGCCGCGCTGCCCGCGCCCGGTCCGGACGCCGCCGTGGAGCTGCGCGACGTGGTCTTCCTGGAGCCGTTCTCGGTGCCGGACGGCACTGTCGCCCAGTACCGGGTCGAGCTGACCCCGGCCGAGGACGGGGTCGACTTCACCGTGGCCAGCCTGGCCGCCGGCCAGCTCCGCACGCACGTACGCGGCGCCGCGGGCTGGACCACCGAGCCGGCCCTGCCGGCCGGCACGCCCACCGTCGCCGGGCGCCGGGTCGACGACGACGCCTCGTTCGGCCGGGGCCGCACCAGCATGCTCACCTTCGGGCCGCGCTGGGCCGCGCTGGCCGAGCACCACCTGGCCGAGGGGGAGGAGCTGGCCCGGGTGGAGGCGCCCGCCGCCGCGCTGGGCGACCTGCCGTCGTGGGGGCTGCACCCGGCGCTGCTGGACGTGGCCACCGCGTTCGGCCGCGGCCAGGGCTCCGGCACCTACCTGCCGCTGTCGTACGGCCGGATCGTGGTGCGGGGGTCGCTGCCGGCGACCTTCCACAGCCACCTGCGGCACCGGCCCAGCGCCACGGAGGAGGTCGTGGCGGCCGACCTGTCGCTGCGCGACACCGACGGCCGGGAACTGGTCGCCATCAGCGACTTCGTGCTGCGCAAGGTGGACCAGGGCGCGGTCACCGGCGGCCTGGCCGACACCCCGGCCGCCGCCGAGGCCACGCCGGCGCCGGTCACCGAGGACATCCGGCCGGTCGACGGGGCGGAGGCGTTCCGCCGCAGCCTCACCGCCGGCCTGGGTGCGCAGGTGGTCATCACCACCCGCACCGTCGCCGACATCCGGCGGCGCTCGGCCCGGGTGACCACGGACAGCCTGGAGGCGGAGACCGACGCCCCGGCCGCCGCGGCGACCGGCGCGGGCGGCGGCTCGGCCGCGCCCTCCACCGAGCTGGAGAAGACCATCGCCCAGGTGTGGCGCGACGGCCTCGGCGTGACCGAGGTCGGCGTGGACGACGACTTCTTCGCCCTCGGCGGCAACTCGCTGGTCGCGGTGCAGCTGATCGCCGCGATGCGCAAGGCCACCGGGGTGCGGCTGCCCATGCGCAGCCTCTTCGAGACCCCCACGGTCGCCGGGCTGGCCGCCCGGATCGAGGAGCTGCGGGCCGACCAGCCCACCGACGAACCGGCCGCGCCGGCGGCGATCCCGGCCATCCCGCGGCTGCCCCGCGCCTGACCACGAAGAACAGGAGACACCGCATCATGAGCGACACGATCGCCACGCTTCCGGTGGTCGTCGAGAACGACGGCCGGGCGCTGACCGACCTCATCGGGGCCCGGCGCGCCGAGCTGCGCGCCACCCTCGTCGAGCACGGCGGGCTGCTGTTCCGCGGCTTCGACGTCGGCGGGGTGGACGGCTTCGACGGGGTGGTCCGCGCCCTGTCCGGCGAACCGCTGACCTACACCGAGCGTTCCTCGCCCCGGCACTCCATCAAGGGCCGGGTGTACACCTCGACCGACTACCCGCCGGACGAGGAGATCTTCCTGCACAACGAGAACTCGTACCAGGCGCGCTGGCCGCTGACCCTGTTCTTCTACTGCATCACGGCGCCGGAGACCCAGGGCGCCACCCCGCTCGCCGACGTCCGCCGGGTGTACGAGCTGATCGACCCGGCGGTGCGCGAGGAGTTCGTCCGCCGGCGCTGGATGCTGGTGCGCAACTTCCACGGCGACTTCGGCACCCGCTGGCAGGAGGTGTTCAACACCGAGAACCGGGCCGAGGTCGAGGCGTACGCGGCGGCCAACGGGATCACCGTGGAGTGGGTCGGCAAGGACGGGCTGCGCACCCGGGCGGTGCGGGACGTGGTGCACCACCGGCCCGGCTCGGACACCCCGCGCTGGTTCAACCACGCCACCTTCTTCCACGTGAGCACCCTGCCGGCGGACTACCAGGAAGGGCTGCTGGCGATGTTCGGCGCCGACGGGCTGCCGTCGAACACCTACTACGGCGACGGCGGCGAGATCCCCGCCGACGTCATGGACCACCTGCGCGCCGCCTACCGGGCGGCCACGGTCCGCTTCGACTACCAGCGTGACGACGTGCTGGTGGTGGACAACATGACCGCCGCCCACGGCCGGGAGCCGTTCACCGGCCCCCGCAAGATCGCCGTGGCGATGGCCGAGCCGCACACCCCCGACACCCCTGGAGTGAACTGAGATGGCCGAACCCCGATTCCTGGTCGTCCGCAACGACGAGGAGCAGTACTCGATCTGGTCGGCCGACCGGGACCTCCCCGCCGGTTGGCACGACACCGGCTTCGCCGGCACCCGCGAGGAGTGCCTGTCCCACATCGACACGGTCTGGACCGACATGCGCCCCCGCTCCGTACGCGAGGCCCACTCATGAGCCAGGAGTGGACCTTCCCGGCCTCCTTCGCCCAGGAGCGGGTGTGGATGGCCAACCAGCTCGACGCCGGCTCGCCGGTGTTCAACGTGTCCATCCCGTGGCGCTTCCCCGCCGGCGTCGACGCCGACACGGCCACCGACGTGGTCAACCGGGTGGTGGCCCGGCACGAGGCGCTCCGCACCCACCTGCGGGAGGACGACGGCGCGCTGGTGCAGGTGGTCCGCGCCCACGAGCCCGTACCGCTGCCCACCACCGACCTGCGCCACCTGCCCGAGTCCGAGCGGCTGGCCGCGTTCGAGGAGATCCGGGCCGAGCTGGCCCGCACCCCGATCCCGCTGGACACGCCGCCGCTGTGGCGGGCCCGGCTGGTCCGTATCGACGACTCGTGGGCGCTGGTCTTCGTGGTGCACCACGCCGTCTTCGACAGCCACTCGGCGGTGCTGTTCCACGCCGAGCTCACCGCGTTCTGCGCGGCCGCGCAGACCGGCGCCGAGCCCGCCGTGCCCGAGCTGCCCATCCAGTACGCCGACTTCGCGGTCTGGCAGCGCGACCAGCTCGCCGGGGCGGAACTGGACCGGCAGCTCGCGTTCTGGACCGGGCACCTGGCCGGCGCGCCGCCGGTGACGAACCTGCCGCTGGACCGGCCCCGCCCCGCCCAGCTCGGCTTCGCCGGCGACGAGGTGCGCTTCGACCTGCCCGACGGGCTGCTGGACCGGATCGGCCGGCTGGCCGCCGGTGCGACGGCCACGCCGTACATGGTGCTGCTGGCCGGCTTCGCTGCGCTGCTGTCGCGGATCTCCGGTGACAGCGACGTGGTGGTCGGCGTCTCCACGGCGGGCCGGGACACCCCCGAGCTGGCCCCGCTGATCGGCATGTTCGTCAACCCGGTGGCGCTGCGCTGCGACGTCTCCGGCGACCCGTCCTTCGTGGCGCTGCTCGGCCGCGTCCGCGACGGTCTGGTCGACGCCATGGAACACGGGCAGACCCCGTTCCAGAAGATCGTCGAGGCGGTCGACCCGCAGCGGGACCCGTCGGTGCAGCCGATCTTCCAGACCGCGTTGAACTACATCCCGGACTCCGGCCTCGACCCGGTCGAGCTGGGCACCACGAAGGACGACCTGGCCTTCGACATCACGGCGGGGGAGTGCCGGCTGGTCTACCGGACCGCGCTGTTCGACCGGGCCACCGCCGAGACGGTGGTGCGGCGGTACGTCGCGCTGCTCACTGCCGCCGTGTCCGACCCGGAGCGCACCGTCGCCGCGCTGCCGCTGCTCACCGACGCCGAGCGGGACCTGGTGCTGGGCGCCTGGAACGACACCGCGCACGAGGTGCCGGCGGCCACCGTGGTCGACGAGGTGCAGCGGCAGGCCGCGGCCACCCCGGACGCCACGGCGCTGGTCTGCGACGGCGTGCCGCTCACGTACGCCGAGCTGAACACCGCCGCGAACCGGCTGGCGCGGCTGCTGGTGTCCCGCGGCGCCGGCCCGGAGACCCGGGTGGCGCTCGCCCTGCCCCGCTCCTGCGAGCTGGTGGTGGCGATGCTCGCCGTGCTGAAGTCCGGCGCCGCGTACGTGCCGGTGGACACCGGCTACCCGGCCGGGCGGATCGCCTACCTGCTGGAGGACGCCGCGCCGGCCCTGGTGGTGGCCACCCCGGACACCGCTGCCCTGGTGCCGGGCGACGCGCTGGTCCTCGACGGGGAACTCGGCGCGGACCAGCCCGACGGCGACCTCACCGACGCCGACCGGCGGAGCCCGCTGCGCCCCGGGCACCCGGCGTACGTGCTCTACACCTCCGGCTCGACGGGCCGGCCCAAGGGCGTGGTGGTGGAGCACCGGGCGGTGACCGCCTACCTGGCCTGGGCCCGGCACACCTACCCGGGGCTGGCCGGCGTCGCGCTGCTGCACTCGCCGGTCTCCTTCGACCTCACCGTCACCGGCCTGCTCGGCACCCTCACCGCCGGCGGCACGGTCCGGCTCGCCGCCGTCGACGAGCCGGCCGCGCGGGCCGGTGGCCGGCCGGCCTTCCTCAAGGTCACCCCGAGCCACCTGCCGCTGCTCGACGGCGAGCTGTCGCCCACCGCCGACCTCGTGATCGGCGGCGAGGCGCTGACCGGCGAGCAGCTCGCCGCCTGGCGGGCCGCCCACCCGGACGTGGCGGTGGTCAACGAGTACGGCCCGACCGAGGCCACCGTGGGCTGCGTGGCCGCCCGGATCGCCCCGGGCGAGCCCGTCCCGCCGGGGCCGGTGCCGATCGGCACGCCCACCTGGAACACCCGGGCGCTGCTGCTCGACGCCGCCCTCCAGCCGGTGCCGCCGGGCGTGGTCGGCGAGCTGTACGTCACCGGCGCGCAGCTCGCCCGCGGCTACCACCGCCGTCCCGGCCTCACCGCCGAGCGCTTCCTGCCCTGCCCGTACGGCCCGCCCGGGTCGCGGATGTACGCCACTGGCGACCTGGCCCGCTGGCGGCCGGACGGCAGCCTGGACTACCTGGGCCGCCGGGACGACCAGGTCAAGGTGCGGGGCATGCGGATCGAGCTGGGCGAGGTCGAGGCCGCCCTGCTGGCCCACCCGGACGTCCGGGCGGCCGCCGCGGCGGTGCGCACCGACGGCGGCGAGCCGACCCTTGTCGGCTACCTGGTCGGCCCCGCCCACGAGGACTCGGTCCGCGCCGAGCTGGCCCGGGAACTGCCCGCGCACCTGGTGCCGGCGGCCCTGGTCCGGCTCGACGCGCTGCCGCTGACGCCGAACGGCAAGCTGGACCGGGCCGCGCTGCCCGCACCGGCCGCCGCCGCTCCGGCCGAGGACGCCTACGTGGCGCCGCGCACCGAGGCCGAGTCCCTGGTCGCCGAGGTGTACGCCGAGATCCTCCAGGTGGAGAAGGTCGGCGCCCTGGACGACTTCTTCACCCTCGGCGGCAACTCGCTGCGCGGCATGCGGGCCATGGCCCGGATCCGCGCCGAGGTGGACGTCGACCTGCCCATGCGGGCGCTGTTCAGCAGCCCCGTGGTGGCGGACCTGGCCGCCCAGATCGAGGAGCGGATCGCCGCGGAACTCGACGGGCTCTCCGACAGCGAGGTCGCCGCGCTGCTCGCGGCGGAAGAGGAAAGCAGCTGATGACCGACCTGAAGGACCCGGCCCGCGAGGCGGCCCGGCAGGCGCTGATCGCGAAGCGGTTGCGCGCCCGCCAGGCCGCCCCGGCGGCCCGGATCACCCCCCGGCCCGCCGGCGCCGAGGTGCCGCTGTCGTACGCCCAGGAACGGGTCTGGTTCATGGACCAGCTCGCCCCGGGCGAGGCGGCGTACCACATCGCGGTGCCGCTGCGGGTGCGCGGCCCGCTCGACGTCGAGGCGCTGCGCGCGGCCCTGGCCGCGCTCAGCGCCCGGCACGAGTCGCAGCGCACCCGTTTCCCGGCCGACTCCGACGGCCGCCCCACAGTGGTGGTGGAGGAGTCCGTCGAGGTGCCGCTGACCATCGTGGACGCGCCGGACGAGGCGAGCGCGCAGGCGCTCGTGGACGCGGCCGCCGCCGAACCGTTCGACCTGGCCGACGGGCCGCTGCTGCGGGCCCTGCTGATCCGGCTGGCTGACGATGACCACGTGCTGTTCCTCGGCCAGCACCACATCGTCGGTGACGGCTGGTCGGTGGACGTGCTGCTGCGCGACCTCATCACCCTCTACCGGGGCGGCGAGCCGCCCGCCCTGCCGATCCAGTACGGCGACTTCGCCGTCTGGGAGGCCGAGGAGCTGGACGGCCCGCAGGCCCGGGCGCACGTCGACTACTGGAAGCAGCGCCTCGCCGGGATCACCCCCCTCGAACTGCCGCTGGACCGGCCCCGCCCGGCCACCCAGACCTACCGGGGCGACTTCGTCGAGTTCCAGCTCGACCCGGCGGAGACCGAGGCGCTCAACGCGCTCACCCGGGCCACCGGCGGCACCCTGTTCATGACGCTGCTCGCCGCGTACCAGGTGCTGCTGGCCCGGCACGCCGGCCAGGAGGACTTCGCCGTCGGGGCCTCGGTGGCCGGCCGGTCGGCGCCGGAGCTGGAGAACGTCGTCGGCATGTTCATCAACATGCTGCCGCTGCGCGCCGAGCTGGGCGGCGATCCCACCTTCGTCGAGCTGCTGGAGCGCACCCGGCGCAGCGTGCTGGACGGCTTCGAGCACGCCGAGGTGCCGTTCGCCAAGGTCGTGCACGAGCTGGGGCTGCCCCGCGACGTGAGCCGCTCCCCGGTGTTCCAGACCATGTTCGTGCTCCAGAACTACGAGATGGGCCGGTTCCGCGGGGTGTCCCGCAGCGACGAGGTCAGCTTCGAGTGGACCCCCATGGAACTGCGGGCCACCCGGTTCGACTTCGAGCTGCACGCCGTGGAGACCGTCGACGGGCTCTGGGGCAAGCTGGTCTTCAACACCGACCTGTTCACCCGGGACACCGTCGAGCGGATGGCCCGGCGGTGGACCATCCTGCTGGCCGCCGTCGTGGCCGCGCCGGACACCCCGGTCTCCCGGCTGGAGCTGCTCCCCGCCGACGAGCGGGCGCTGCTGGGCCTGTGGAACGACACGGCCGCGGACTTCCCGCGCGACCAGACGCTGCACGGCCCCGTCGAGGATCGGGCCGCCGCCACCCCGGACGCCGTGGCGGTCACCATCGAGGGCCGCAGCCTCACGTACGCCGAGCTGAACGTCGCGGCCAACCGGATCGCGCACCGGCTGCGCGCCGCCGGCGTCGGCCCGGAGACCCTGGTCGGTGTCTGCGCGGAACGCTCCGTCGAGCTGGTCGCCGGCCTGCTCGGCGTGCTCAAGGCCGGCGGCGCCTACCTGCCGCTGGACCCGGAGTACCCGGCGGACCGGCTCGCCTTCATGGTCACCGACGCGGACGCGCCCGTGGTGCTGGTCCAGGAGCACCTGCGGGACGTGCTGCCGGCCACCGCCGCCACCGTGCTCGCCCTCGACGACGCCACGGTCTGGGCCGACCAGCCGGCGACCGACCCGGCGCCCACCGCCGGCCCGGAACACCTGGCGTACGTCATCTACACCTCCGGCTCCACCGGCCGGCCCAAGGGCGTGCCGAACACCCACCGGGGCATCGTCAACCGGCTCGACTGGATGCAGAAGACGTACGGCCTCGGCGCCGACGACGCGGTGCTCCAGAAGACACCGGCCAGCTTCGACGTCTCGGTCTGGGAGTTCTTCTGGCCGCTGCGCACCGGCGCCCGGCTGGTGCTCGCGAAGCCCGGCGGCCACAAGGACGCCGGCTACCTGCGCGACCTGCTGGTCGCCGAGCGGATCACCACGGCCCACTTCGTGCCGTCCATGCTCACCGTCTTCCTGGCCGAGGAGGGCGTCGAGGCGGCCACCGCGCTGCGCCGGGTGATCTGCTCCGGCGAGGAGCTGCCGCTGGCCTCCGCTGTCGACTTCACGGCCCGGCTGCCCTGGTGCGGCCTGCACAACCTGTACGGCCCGACCGAGGCGGCCATCGACGTCACGGCCTGGCACTGCGACCCGGCCCGGCTGGCGGAGGTGACCGGCGTGCCGATCGGCGCGCCCATCGCCAACCTGCGGTTGCACGTGCTCGACCCAGCCGGCGCGGAGTGCCCGGTCGGGGTCGCGGGGGAGCTGCACATCGGCGGCGTCGGGCTGGCCCGCGGCTACCACCGCCGGCCGGCACTGACCGCCGAGAAGTTCGTGCCCGACGCCTTCTCCGGCGAGCCGGGCGCCCGGCTCTACCGCACCGGCGACCTGGCCCGCTGGGTCGTCGCACCGGACGGCACCGGGGTCATCGAGTTCCTCGGCCGGATCGACCACCAGGTCAAGCTGCGCGGCCTGCGCATCGAGCTGGGTGAGATCGAGAGCGCGCTGCGCGAGCAGCCCGGGGTCACCGAGACCGCGGTGATCGTCCGCGAGGACAGCCCCGGCGACAAGCGGCTCACCGCGTACCTGGTCGGGCCGGCCGAGCACGCGGCGCTGAAGGCGGCGCTCAAGGAGACCCTGCCGGAATACATGGTGCCGGCCGCGTTCGTCACCCTCGACGCGCTGCCGCTGACCCCGAACGGCAAGCTCGACCGCAGGGCGCTGCCCGCGCCCGTGGTCACCCGCGAGGCGTCGGTGGCGCTTGTCGAGCCGCGCGACGACACCGAGCGGGCCCTCGCCGCCATCTGGTCCGAGGTGCTCGGCGTCGACACGCTCGGCATCGACGACGACTTCTTCGACCTGGGCGGGCACTCCATGCTCGCCACCCAGGTGGTCGCGAAGATCCGCAAGGCGGAGCTGGGCGGCCGGGCCGTCGGCGTCATGGACCTGTTCCAGCAGCGGACCATCCGCGAGCTGGGCGCGTACATCTCCGGCGACGCCGCCGAGGCCGGTCCGCGCCGGCTGCTCTACGAGCTGACCAAGCCGATCTCCGCCGCCCAGCGCGTGCTCAGCTACGTCTGCGTCCCGTACGGCGGCGGCAGCGCCATTGTCTACCAGCCCCTCGCCGACGCCCTGCCGGCCGGGCACACGCTGTGGTCCCTGGCCATCCCCGGCCACGACGTCGGCCTCAGCGAGGACGCGCTGCCCTTCGACGAGCTGACCACCCGGGTGGCCGACGAGATCCTGGAGCGCGTCGAGGGCCCGCTGGCCCTCTACGGCCACTGCGGCGTGGGCAGCGCCATCGTGGCCGAAGTGGCCCGCAAGGTCGAGGCGGCCGGGCGGGACCTCGACGCCGTCTACATCGGCGCGATGTTCCCGTTCGCCCGCCCGAAGGGCTTCTTCGCGGCCGCCCGCAACCGCCTCGAACAGCTGCGCAGCAACAAGCACTACGCCAGCTGGCTCAAGTCGATGGGCGTGGACACCGACGAGCTGGACCCGGAGCAGGCCGACCGCATCATCAGCAACATGCGGGCCGACTCCCGCGCCTCGGAGGAGTACTTCACCCGACTGCTCGACCAGCGGGCCACGAAGCTGCGCGCCCCGATCATCTCGGTGGTCGGCTCCGAGGACCCGGTCACCGACTACTACCGCGAGCGGTACGCCGAGTGGCAGTTCCTGAGCGACACCCTCGGGCTGGTCGTGCTCGACCAGGCCGGGCACTTCTTCCTGAAGTACCGCGCCGAGGAACTGGCCGAGATCGTCACCCGGGTGCACCCGGCGGTGGTCGCCGGGGACGTCGCGGACCTCGGCCCGCAGGCGCGGGGCGAGGACGCCGGCTGGGCGGTGCTCGACCGGCTGGCGGTCGGCGCCGCGGAGCGGCCGGCCGCCAAGACGGTCAAGCCCAGCATGGGCCGCTTCCTGGCGATCACCGTGGGGCAGCTCGTCTCCAGCACCGGGTCGGCGCTGACCGCGTTCGCCCTGCCGATCTGGCTGTTCAACCGCACCGGGTCGGTGGCCGACCTCGGCCTGCTCTGGGCGCTCGCGCTGATCTGCGGCGTGTTCATGCTCCCGGTGGCCGGCGCCATCGTGGACCGGGTCAGCCGGCGCCGGATCATGATGCTGGCCAGCTCCGCGGCCGGATCCGTCCAGTTGGTCCTGGCAGCCCTGCTGTGGACCGACAACCTGGTGCTCTGGCACATCTACCTGCTGGTCGCGCTCAGCTCGGTCGCCGGGTCGTTCCAGCGGATCGCGTTCCAGTCGGCGGTGCCGCAGCTCGTGCCGAAGCGCTACCTCGGCCACGCCATGGGCATCACCCAGCTCTCCACCGGTGTGGCCACCCTGCTCATGCCGGTCTTCGCGGCCGGCCTGCTCGCCGCCATCGAGCTGAAGGGCATCCTGCTCATCGACGTGGCCAGCTACGTCGTGGCGGTGCTCACCCTGGCCGTGGTCCGCTTCCCCGACCTGCTCGGCTGGCGGCCCCGGGAACGGCTGCTGGTGGCCATCGCCAACGGCCTGCGCTACTCCTGGCAGCACCGCGGCTTCCGGTTGATGCTCGGCTACTTCGCGCTGGGCAACATCTTCCTCGCCCCCGCGCTGGTGCTCGCCACCCCGCTGGTGCTCTCCTTCGGCAGCCCGACCCAGGTGGCCCAGGTGGCACTGGCCGAGGCGGTCGGCGCGGTGGCCGGCGGCGTGCTCATGTCGCTCTGGGGCGGCCCGCGCAAGCGGCGGATGATCGGCGTGCTCATCGGCAACCTGGGCACCGCGATCGGCTGCGTGCTCATCGGCCTGGACGCCTCGGTGGCGATGATCTGCGTGGGCATGGCATGGCTCGCGATGGCCATGACCACCGCGCAGTCGATCTACGCGACCATCGTGCAGGTCAAGGTGCCGCAGCGCTTCCACGGCCGGGTGTTCAGCCTCAACCAGACCATCGCCTGGTCCACGCTGCCCATCGGGTTCGCGCTGCTCGCGCCGGGCGCCACCGCCCTGTTCGAGCCGATGCTCGCCCCGGGCGGGGCCCTCGCCGGGTCGGTGGGCGCGGTGATCGGCACCGGGCCGGGCCGCGGCATCGGTTTCGCGTACGTCTGCTTCGGGCTGGTCCTGATCCTGATCACCCTGGGCGGCTTCGCGATCCGGCTGCTGCGCCGCTTCGACCTGGAGGTCGAGGACTCCCTGCCCGACGACCTCATCGGCGCGCAGGAGCGGGAACGGCGGCTCGCCGCTCGGGCTGCGGAGCGGGAGAAGGTCGCCGCCTAGGCGGGTGGGGGCCTCCGGCCGCGACCGGAGGCCCCCGCGCTCACCACTGCTCCGGCGGGTCCGCCACCTCGTCCTCGGGCAGCTCCGCCGGCTCGGCCACCCAGGCCGAGTAGACCGGCAGCCCGTGCCACGGACCGCCCGCCTCGTCGGTGGCCACCGCCACCACCGCGTACGGGTGCCCGAACCGCAGCTCCGCGAGCCGGGCGATGCCCTCCGGTGGCAGCCCGGCCGCCATCCCGAAGGCGGTCACCGCGGCGGCCTCGAAGCCGTACCGGCCGAAGCGGGCCACCGCGGACTGCACCGCCTCGAACGGCGGCTCCGCCAGCCCGAGGAGCGCGCCCAGCGCCCGGGCGGCCCCGTCGAAGCCGAACCCGGCCGGAGTCAGGTCGTGCCGGCTCTCCGCCGACCAGCAGGGCAGGACGGCCGAGGCGTGCTCCACCCGGCCGTCCGCGGCGAACGTCCGGGTCGGTTCCTCCCGCAGCGTCCACAGCGGCGTCTCGCCCAGCGGAAGGTCGAACAGCGACCGCCGGCCGGGCTCGACGCCCTCCGGGGCGGTGGCGGCCGTCGCGGCCAGCTCCTGGGCGGCGGCCAGCACGTCCGCGGCCGGCACGTCGGGCGCGGCGGCCACCGACACCACCAGCAGGCCGGCCCCGCCGTCCGCCGGCCGGGCCGGCGCGGCGTGCACCGCGACGTCGCCGGCCCGCTCGGTGGCCCCCACCCAGCAGCGGTGCCCCCACGGCGGGGTCCGCAGCACCCGCCGCAGCCGGCCGGCCCACGCGCTGCCGGCCCCCAGATCGGCGGCCGGCGCCACCTGGAACGGGTCCGCCCACGACACCCGCGTGGCCAGCGCGCTGGCCAGGATGAGCAGGGTGTCCGGTGCGACGGCGAGCGGGAACCGCTCGATCAGGCCGCCGGTGCGCTCCCGGGCCCAGGCGTCCAGCGTCGCCTGGTCCGGCAGCGGGCCGCGCTCGGTGCGGTCCGGCAGGGCGGCCCGCCAGGCGGCCAGTTCCTCGAACGGGGTCCGCTCCCACAGGGCGGTGGCCGCGGCGACGAGCGGGTGCGGCTCGGCGAGCAGCGCGCGGGCCGCCGCGGCGGCGTCGTCCGCGTCGGTGCCGAGCGCCTCGGTGAGGGCGGCCCGGGCCTCGCCGGTGGCGGCCGGGCCGGTCAGCGCGAGCAGCAGCCAGGCGCCCAGCGGCGAGGCGACGTGGTGGGCGTCGCCGGCGGCGCGGTGCAGCCGCTCGGCGTAGTGGGCCAGGGGTGCGTGGAGAGGATTCACCGCTCCACTGTGCCGGTCGGCGTCGCGTCCGGCACGCCGGTCACGACCACAACTCGAACGGCTCGTCGATCTCCTCGCCGGCCAGGAACGCCGGCAGCAGCTCCGGCAGCCGCCCCGGGTAGCAGCGCGGCCGGTCGGCGACCACCTCGGCCACCGGCCACCAGCGGAACCCGAAATAGTCCTCCACCTCGTAGTCCAGCCGGTCCGCCTCGTCCACGTCCGGCCCTGGGCCGGGCAGCCGCACCGCCACCACCACCTCGTCCTGGAGGTGCCGCCGCTGCCGGTGCCGGAAACTGGCCCGCCGCCGCCACGTCGGCGCACCCACCTGGGCCGGCGCGACCACGATGCCGGCCTCCTCGCGCAGCTCCCGCACCGCCGCCTCCAGGTACGTCTCCCCGGGGTCGAGCCCGCCACCGGGCAGTTCCCACCAGGTGCCCAGCACGGGGTGGTCCGGGTCGCGGGTGTGGAACAGCAGCACCCGGTCGGTGTCGTCCAGCACCACGAGCCGGACGGCCGTCCGCTCGAACAGCGGCAGGTCGCGGGGTATCTCCGGATCCACGGCACTCCTCCCGACGGGGCGGCGGCGACCGGCCGGCGCTGCGAGGATGGCGGTCATGTCGCAGCTCTTCGGCGAGGTGGCCGGCGCCTACCACGAGGCCCGCCCAGGCTATCCGGCCGAGATCGTCGCGGCGATCCGGGCATACCATGGCGGACCGCCCGACGCACTGGTCGAGGTGGGCGCCGGAAGCGGCCTGGCCACCGCCACCCTGCTGGGCCTGGGTGCGCCGACGACCTGCGTCGAGCCCGACGTCCGGATGGCCCGGGTGCTGGCCGAACGCTTCCCCCAGGTCGAGGTGGTCACCGCGCCCTTCGAGGAGTGGACCCCGCCGCCCGGCGGTGTGTCCGTGCTGGCCTGCGCCATGGCCTGGCACTGGCTCGACCCGGCCACCCGCAACCGCCGGTCCCACGACGCCCTGCGTCCCGGCGGCACCCTCGCCGTGTTCGGTCACCGCTACGACTACGTCGACCCCGGGCAGCGGGCCGCCATCCGGGCGGCGTTCGAGTCGGTCGACCCGCACCAGCGGAACGACCGACCCGACGGCTGGTTCCACGACGACATCGCCGGCAGTGGCCTCTTCACCGACCTGCGGGTGCCGGTCTTCCGCCGCGACCTGCCGCTGGACACCGCGGCCTACCTGCGGCTGCTCGGCACGTTCTCGCCGCAGCTACGCCGCCCGCCCGCGCTGCGCGACCGCGTGCTCGCCGCGGTCCGCGCGGCGATCGACGGGTTCGGCGGCACCGTCGTCCTCGACCTGCGCACCACCCTCGTCCTGGCCCGCCGCCCCGCCTGACCCGGCCACGCCCGCGCTGCCGGCGCGGGCACGCGCGTCACCCGACGCCACTGTCCCTGGGAGCCGGGGCCGGGTGCGACTGGACCTGGCGGCCGAAGGTGACGGCTTCGCGGACGAGCCGGGGCGCCTTCTCGGCGAGCTGCGGATCCGGGCGTGCCCCCAGCGCGTCGTTGACGGTGGAGAACGCCAGCCGGAACGCGATCAACGTGGTCGCCTCGAAGATCTCCTGGTCACCGAGACCCGCGGCGCGGAGGCGCTCCACGTGGGCCTCGGTCGCGGCATTCGGATCCCGGACGACCTGACGGGACCACGCGGCCAGCGCGTTCTCCCGTTCGGACAGGTCACCGTCGGCGCCGCGCAGCACGTGCGCCGCGGTCGCCTCGTCACTGAGGTCGGCCAGCCGGGCGCCCCAGGCCAGCGCGCAGTAGGCGTCGCCGCGGGCGGCGGCGGTGGCGGCGACAAGCACGGCCACCTCACGGGGCGACAGGCCCGACCCGGCCAGGAGGTCGGCCCGCAGGGCCTGGAAGGACGCCAGCACGTCAGGACGCCAGCACCAGACCCGGGTGAGGTTGTTGACGTAACCGTCGGAGGTGAGGTCGCCCTCGTAGGCGGCAGTCACCGACGGACTCTGCGGCGGATCGGCGAGGAACGCGGCCGGAGGGTTCATGGGGGTCAGTGTGCGGTGCCGGGCGGGCGCCCGGAGACGGATCAACGACAGCCCGGTAGTCACCTTGTCGTCCCGTGGCCCCGGACGTCGGCGAGCCTCACCCTTCGGGGTCGTGCAGTGACGTCGGGGACAACAGCGGCTGGAGCAGGGCGTCATTCCTGATCTCCGGCGACCTCCGGGCCACCCCCGCGAGGAGGTCGGCGACCTGGACCCGTGGATCGTCGCGGGAGTCGACCATCACGAGCCCGGCCAGGGGCGACACGCCGGCCGGCAACGCCCCGACCGTGGCGGCCGCTGGCGCGGTGCCGTCATCGGCCAGCGCCCGCTGGAGACGCGTCAACCGGTCGGCCGTGAGGGCGCTCTGCTCGTCGTGGACCACCAGCACCTGCCGCCGTCCGCCGCTCCAGGTCAGGACCGTCTCCGCCAGCGCCGGCAGCAGCGGTTCCAGCGGTGGCGGGATCGACCGGTCCTCGTTGTCGAGCCTGGTCACCACGGACCACACGTGGGCCGTGCTGAGCCCGTCGAGGACGGCCTCGGCCCGGGTGCCCAGGCCGGTTCGTGCCAGCGCGTCCCGGGCGTCGAAGAACCGCTGCACGATCCGGTGGTCCGGTTGCCGGCGCTTGGTCCGGACCAGGTCGACGAAGGCCGCCAGGAAGACGTCCCACTGGCTTCCGGCCGCGCGCCCGGCCCGGTACAGGGCGAGAGCGGCCGGCCGGTGCTCCTGCGCCAGGCGGGTGCCGGCCGCGTACGACGGCTCGGTCAGCAGCAGGTCGACGATCCGGGTGACGAGGAAGAACTCCTTGTCGACCAGGTGGACGGACGCGCGGCCCCACAGCGCCCCCAGGAACCACTCCAGCGCCTCGGCCGCGCCCGGACCGCGGAGGAACTGCCCGGACTTGAACTCGTGGGGTGCGAACCGGAACCCGGAGCGCAGCGCGGTGATCAGCCCGACGGCCTCGTCCACGCCCAGGTCGACGCTCGCGTGCGTGATGACGGGGGCGGTCGAGTGGAGCAGGTTGGTGCCCGAGAATCCGGACTCGTCACAGGCGATCTCCACCACCGGGCCGACCACCGCGCCGATCGGCGGGAGCCCGCCCTGGAGCGGCGTCCGCACACCGGGATCCCCCACCATGCCGGCCATGGTCACCCGCGCGCCACCGTCGGACAACCCAATTGCTGCCCTGGGTCCTCCCCGCCGCGCGCCCGGGTGGGACCCGGATTAGGCTGCCCGCCGTGGCAGGTCTGTTGAGGAACGTGGCGTCCCGGCTCGGCCGGATCGCCGGGGGCGCGGCCGCGCCCACCCGTACCGCCCGGCCGATTCCGGCCCAGGTCGCCCGGCGCCGCCAGGTCACCGCGTTGCAGCGGCGCGAGCTGGCGTACGCGCCGGAGCTGGACGGGCAGGCCGACCCCGGCGAGATCGTCTGGACCTGGGTGCCGTACGAGGACGACCCCCGCCAGGGCAAGGACCGTCCGGTGCTGGTGGTGGGCCGGCAGAGCCGCACGCTGTTCGGGCTCATGCTGTCCAGCCAGAGCGACCGCGACGGCCAGCGGCACTGGCTGGCGCTGGGCCCGGGGGAGTGGGACCGGGACCAGCGGCCGAGCTGGGTCCGCCTGGACCGGGTGCTCACCATGCGCGAGGACAGCATCCGCCGCGAGGGCGCGGTGCTGGACCGGCGCCGGTTCGACCGGGTGGGCCAGGCGCTGCGGGCCGGCTACGGCTGGCGCTGACCAGCGCCCGGTCACGGTCGGGGCACAGGCTGCGACTCCGGTGACCGGCCGGCCGGCTCAGCACTCGGCGACGAGCTGGCGGGCCGCGCGGGCCGCGCCGACCGTCTTCGCCTGGTACATCGCCGCGTCGGCCCGGCACAGCGCGTCGGTGAGCTGGGTCGGGCCGTGCACCGGGGCGAGCCCGACCGAGGCGGTCACCCGGATGCTGCGGGCGCCCAGCGGGATCGGCGCGGCGAGCGCCTCGCAGAGCCGGCGGGTGGCGTGCTCGATCCAGCGCCGGTCCACCGTCGGGCTGACCAGCAGGCCGGCGAACTCGTCGCCGCCCAGCCGGGCGACGAGGTTGTCCCCGGCGAACGCGGCGAGCCGTTGCGCCACGCTGACCAGCACCTGGTCGCCCGCGGCGTGCCCGTAGCGGTCGTTTACCTGCTTGAAGTCGTCGAGGTCCAGCACGATGGCCACGAGCGGCTTGCCGGCGGCGTCGGTGAGCAGGGTGGCGGCGAGCCGGAAGAAGGCCCGCCGGTTCGGCAGACCGGTGAGCGGGTCGTGGCTGGCGGCGTGCCGCTCGGCCTCCAGCTCGGCCTGGAGCAGCTGGATCTCGGCCTCGGCGCGGACGGCCCGGCGGCGCAGTTGCCAGGCGGAGGCCAGGGCGCCGATCGCGGAGATGCCGGAGGCGACGGTCATCGGATCCGGCACGCGCCCTCCCTCACCGCAGTCCACGGGCCGCGCCGGACGGCGTCGGCCGGGATGTTCGCCCTGCTCGCAACCGGGATCCGGGTAACCGAGCGTGAACGTCCGGGTACACCGCACTGTGCAGTATCATGCTCGCTGTCCATTGCAGATGCAATAGCAGATGCACGTGCATCTCCGTCTACAGTCGACAGCACCCCGTCGCCACCCACCGCTCCTCCCCGCGGCATCGGCTGGCTCTCCCGCGAAGGACGCCCCCATGCAGCAGCCGCCGAACGGCGTACCCACCACCGACCTGCCGCCGGTGCGGTGGCTCAAGAGCCGGCGCAGCAACCCGAGCGGCAACTGCGTCGAGCTGGCCGAGCTGCCCGACGGCGGCGGCATCGCGGTACGCAACTCCCGGCACCCGGAGGGCCCGGCGCTCATCTACACGGTCGACGAGATCGCCGCGTTCGTGCTGGGTGCCCGCGACGGCGACTTCGACCACCTGATCGCCCGGTCGCCGTCCCGCTGACGGGACCGAATCCTCCGTCCGGGGGAGTACCCATCACTGTCGGTCCATGACATGCTTACTCCTCGGCCGGGCTGGGGCGTCCGGTCAGGACAGTCGGCATGCGAAGGACGGCCAGGTGACGACGGTGCCCGTCGAGGGAGGCCCGACCAGCGGCCCGACCGTGCTGCGCATGCTGCTCGGGGCGCAGCTGCGCCGGCTCCGCGAGGCCGCCGGGGTGAGCCGGGAGAGCGCCGGCTGGGAGATCCGCTCCTCCGAATCCAAGATCAGCCGGATGGAGCTCGGCCGGGTCGGTTTCAAGGAACGCGACGTCGCCGACCTGCTCACCCTCTACGGCGTCACCGCGCCCGACGAGCGGGCGGCGCTGCTCACGCTCGCCCGCGACGCGAACAGCCCCGGCTGGTGGCACCGCTACGGTGACGTGCTGCCCGGCTGGTTCCAGTCCTACCTGGGGCTCGAGGCCGCCGCCGCGCTGATCCGCACGTACGAGGTGCAGTTCGTCCCGGGCCTGCTCCAGACCCCCGCGTACGCCCGGGCGGTGATCCTGCTGGGCCACCGCGGCGCCCCGCCGGCGGAGGTCGAGCGGCGGGTGAGCCTGCGGATGGAACGCCAGGAGCTGCTGCGCCGCAGCGACCCGCCGCAGCTCTGGGCGGTGGTCGACGAGGCCGCCCTGCGCCGGCCCGTCGGTGGCCGCGAGGTGATGCGCGGGCAGTTGGACGCGCTGATCGAGGCGAGCGGCGCGCCACACGTCCGGCTGCAGATCGTCCCCTTCGACGCCGGCGGGCACGCCGCGGCGGGTGGCGCCTTCAGCATCCTGCGCTTCGGCGACCAGGACCTGCCGGACATCGTCTACATCGAGCAGTTGACGAGCGCGGTCTACCTCGACCGGCGCGACGACCTCGACCACTACGCGGGGGCCATGGACCGGCTCTGCGGCGAGGCCGCGCCGCCGGAGCGCACCCCCGAGCTGCTGGCCCGGATCCGGGACGAGCTGTACCCCGCCTGACCGTCTCCCGTTGACTCCCGCCGATCGCCGGAGTAGCTTCTGAATCGATACAGCACTGAATCGATCCAGAAGGGCAGACCGGTGGCGAAGCCGACCCTGCAGGACGTCGCGAACGCGGTGGGCGTGTCCCGCAGCACCGTCTCCAACGCCTACAGCCGGCCGGACCAGCTCTCCGCGACGCTGCGGGCGAAGATCCTCGACGCCGCTCGCCGCCTCGGCTACCCGGGCCCCGACCCGACCGCCCGCTCGCTGCGCCGCGGCTTCGTGGGCGCGATCGGCGTCCTGTTCACCTCCGACCTCTCCTACGCGTTCACCGACCCGTTCGCCGTGCGCTTCCTCGCCGGCGTCGGCCAGGCCGCCGAGCGGCACGGCACCAGCCTGCTGCTGGTGCCGCTGTCCGGCGACCGCGACCGGACGCGGGCCGCCGTCGAGAACGCCGCGGTCGACGGGTTCTGCGTCTACTGCGTCGGCGACGAGGAGCACGTGCTCGCCGCGATCCGCGACCGTGGGCTGCCCCTCGTCACCACCGCACCCGGCGCCGCCGGCCCGGCCGACCGCTTCGTCGGCATCGACGAGCGGGCCGCCGCCCGGTCCGTCGCCGCGCACGTCGCCGGCCTCGGGCACCGGCGGGTGGCCCTGCTCGGCGACACCGTGCTGCCCGACGCGCCGTCGGGGCCCCTGCGGCTCGCGGACCCACGCGACGCGCCCCGACCCACCACCCGCGACCGGCTCGCCGGCTTCGCCGACGCGTTCGCCGCCGTCGGCGTCCCGTGGCCGGCCATCACCGTGCTCAACGCCACCGGCAACAGCCGGGCGGCGGCCGCCGCGGCCGTCGCACCGGCGCTGGCCGGCGACGACCCGCCCACGGCCGTGCTGGCCTGCTCCGACGTGCTGGCGCTCGGAGTGCTCGACGCGGCCGGCCCGGACTCCGGCCTCTCGGTCACCGGCTTCGACGACGTCGCCGAGGCCGCCGCCGCGGGGCTGACCACCGTCCGGCAACCGGCCGAGGACAAGGGCCGGCTCGCCGCCGCACTGCTGCTGGAGCCGCCGGCCGACCCGGCCGACGGCCAGCTCCTGCTCCCCACCGAACTTGTCGTCCGGACCTCCACCGGTCCCGTCCCCAGGAGTTGACCATGGAACACTCCACCGGCTTCGTCCTTGCCGTCGACGCCGTCACCCGGCACGTGAACTCCGCCCGCCCCGACGCCCCGGTCCGCACCGACCGGCCCCGGCAGCCGCGGCTGGCGCCCACCCGGCTGGCCGCCGCGGCGGCGCTGCGCCGCCTCGCCGACCGGATGGAGCCCCGCCCCGCGCGGGTGCCCACCTGCCAGTCCTGACCCCGGTCGGCGGCCCGTCCGGGTGGCCGGCGCCACCCGGACGGCACCCCGTTCGACCCGGAACCGCCCGAACGGCGCGGAACCCGGCACCGGGTTGGTGGGGCGCCCCACCGGCCAGGCACACTGGACCACCATGTCGCCGTTCACGCCCTCGCTCCGGCTGCACGATCGGTACGTCCTGCGCGAGCGCATCGGGCTCGGCGGGATGTCCGAGGTGTGGCGCGCCGACGACGAGGTCCTGCACCGCCCCGTCGCGGTCAAGGCCCTCGCCACGCAGCTCGCCGCCGACCCGCAGCTCCGCGCCACCATCCAGCGCGAGGCCCGCGCGGCGGCGCGGCTCACCCACCCGCACGTCACCCAGGTGTACGACTACGGCGAGGCCACCCTGCCCGACGGCTCGGTCGCGCCCTACCTCGTCATGGAGCTGGTCGAGGGGCGCACCCTCGCCGACCGGCTGACCGGCGGGCCGCTCGCCTGGCCGGAGGCCGTCCGGCTGGCCGGGCAGATCGCCGCCGCCCTCGCCGCCGCGCACCGGATCGGCGTGGTGCACCGCGACATCAAGCCCGGCAACGTGATGCTCACCGAGACCGGCGCGAAGGTGCTCGACTTCGGCATCGCCACGCTGGCCGGCCCCCACCACCCCCTCGCGGGGCAGACCGGTGAGCTGCTCATGGGCACCCCGGCGTACTTCGCGCCGGAGCGGATGACCCCCGGCCCGGCCAACCCGGCCAGCGACGTGTACGCCCTCGGCGCCCTGCTCTACCGCACCCTCACGGGGCGCGCCCCGCTGCCCGTGCAGACCTGGGACGACGTGCTCGATGTCCAGGCCCACCGGCCCCCGGTGCCGCCGCTGCGCGTCCCCGGGCTGCCCGCCGACATCGCCGACCTCACCCTGGCCTGCCTGGCCGTGGACCCGGTGCGGCGGCCCACCGCCGCCCAGCTCGCCACCCGGCTCGGCGCCGGCCAACCGGCCGACCCGCCGACCGCGATCCTGCCCACGGTGGCCCGCCCCGAGCACCCGCCGACGCTTGTCGAGCGGGCCCCCCGCCCGGTCCCACCACCGCCCGTGGGGCCGGCCACCCGGTCGAACCGGCTCATCGGGGCACTCGTGGCCGCCGGGGTGGTGCTGCTGCTCGCCCTGGCCGGCACGCTGCTGCTCGGCGACAACTCCGACACCCCGGCGGGCACCGGGCCGGTCGCCGGCCCGTCGACCGGCACGGCGCCGGCGGAGGAACCGACCCCGTCCGAGCCGGCCACCTCCGGCCCGGCCAGCACCCTGCCGGCGCCGGTCACCCTGCGCCAGCTCGCCGCGCAGTTCGCCGACGTGGTCGACCAGGCCGTGGCGGACGGGCGCATCGACCGCAAGACCGCGAACGACCTGCGCGAGAAGGCCGCCGAGCTGGACCGCGGCAAGCCGAGGGACCGCGCCAAGCGGGTCGAGGACCTGCGCGAGCGGATCGGCGACCTGGCCGACGACGGCAAGCTCGACGAGGCCACGGCCGGCGCCCTCCAGAACCTGCTCGACGCGTACGCGGTGCTGCGCGTCGGCGGCCGCGACGAGGGCTGAGCCCGCCGGCTCACGCCAGCCGCACCGGGTCGCCCGCCCGCACCCGCCCCGCCCGGACCACCTGGGCGTACGCACCGACGCAGGGCTGCGGCGCCAGGCCGTCCAGCGGCACCACCCGGTTCAGCCGGGCCGGCACGCGCAGCGCCTCCGGGTCGCGGGGGAGCCGACCGTGCGCCAGGGTCGGCACCGCGCAGCGGGGCGTGCGGGCCACCACCCGCAGCACCACGTCGGCGCCGATCCGCAGCTCCCGGCCCAGCCAGTCGTTCTCCTCGAACCCCGGGCCGGCGGTGTCCAGCACCAGGTTCGGCCGGTATCGCACCGGGTCCACCACCCCCGATGGCAGCTCCGCCCCGATCCGCCGCAGCGTCGCCGTGGTCACCAGGTGCACCGGGGCGAAGTCGACGAAGCCGCCGGGCGGCGCGGCCGCCCCGAGCCGCCCCTCGTCGACCGGCACCGGCACCGCCACCCCCGCGGCGAGCACCTCCTCGGGGCGGGACCGTTCGAGCACCGCGTCCGGCGGCGGCGTGTCGACCAGGGTCACCGGCTCGCCGAGCACCTCGGAGAGGACGGCGTCCACGCCCTCGTCGCCGGCCGCCACGCTGCGGCCGTCGGGCAGCGCGATCCGCACGACGCCGTCGGCGCCGGTGGGCCCGCAGCGTGGTAAACGCCCGCCACCGGTACGGGTTCTTCGCGCTCGCCACCCGCCCGGTCTCCCGGTGCAGCAGGGCCAGCCGCCGGTCCCCGGCCAGGCCGGCCGCGTCCACCACCACCGCGTCCAGCTCCTCGCCCAGCAGCGACTTCACCGGATAACGCCGGATGCCCACCACATGCCCGCTCACCGGCCGCGACCTGCCCGGACCGTCGCCTCGACCAGGGCAGCCGCCTCGGGCAGCCGGGCGGCCTCGATCGGCCCCAACCCGGACCGCCGGGCAACGGCCGCCGCCACCGGCGCCAGGGGTCCCGCCTCGGCCACGTACGCCGGCAGCAGCTCACCGGCCGCGGCCCGCAACGGAAGGGCGGGGTCCACGGCCGCCTCCGCGATGATCAGCGCGGTCAACGCCCGGTCCAGCGCGGGCGGCCCCTCGGCGGCGGTGGCCCAGTCGATGACGACCGGCCCGGTCCGGGTGAGGAGCACGTTCTCCGTGTGCAGGTCGAGGTGCAGGAGCCGGACCGCCGGGTCGGCCGACCGGGGAGCGGGCAACGAGTGCAGCCGGTTGTGCAGGTCGACGAGCAGACGCGCCATCACGGGCAGCGTCACGTCGCCCGCGACGAACGCCTCGACCAGGGTCGGGCCGGCGACCCGTTCGAGCACCAGGTCCGGACCGTCGGCGTGGTGCACCCTCGGCACCGGGTAGCCGGCGGTGTGCAGGTGTCGCATCACCTCGGCCTCCCCGCGCACGTCGCCGCCGGCCCGGTACCGGCGCAGCACCCGGTCGCCGTCCAGCGCGTAGACGTCGGCGGTCCGGCCCGAGGCGAGCGGCGCCGTCGTCGGGGTACGCCGCACGGTCACCGGCCCGCCGGTCTCCCCGGCCGGCGCCGGCAACCCGGCGACCTCGCGGTCCACCCCGTGCGGTCCGCGGTCCAAGTCGGCGCCCGTCATCGGCCTCTCACCTCCCGCCCGGGTACGAACACCCCGCCGGCCGCGCTGCCCGCGCGGATTTGACCACCGCGCCGGCCGCGCTGCCCGCGCGGATTTGACCACCGCGCCGGGCGCGCTGCCCGCAGGGATCGGCCGGGCGGCGGACTCGGGGCCGGCGGCCCGTCGCCCCACCGTAGGCGACCGGTCCGACGCCGGCTGCCCCTCCTCAGAGGAGGGTCGCCGTGACGACCTCCCCGACGGCCGTCCCGGCCCGGACGACCGTGAGCCCGGCCGGCGACCAGACGCCGGAACCGCCGGCCGCCCGCGCGTAGCCACCGCCGGTGGCCCCCGCGAAGCTGGCCACCGCCACCCACACCCCGTGGGCGGTGGCGATCCGGCGCGCGCGTTCCTCGGGGACCGCCGCGTCGTCGTCCGACTCCAGCACGCCGGCCAGGTAGGCGTCCGCGCCCCGGGCCACCGTGGCCTCGGCGTGCGCCGGGACGCCGGTGTCCCGGCACACCGCCAGGCCCAGCCGCCAACCGTCCACCTCGAGCACCGCCGGCTCCGGCCCCGGCCGGAAGTGCCGCGGCTCCGCGCCACCCAGCCACATCTTCCGGTACGCGACCCGCGCGCCGTCCCCGTCCACCGCGAGGACCGCGATGTGCCGCCCGGCCACCGGCGCGCCGGCCAACGCCAGCGCACCGGTGTCGGCGCAGGCCGCCACCAGTGGGGCGAGCCGGGCGTCGGCCGGGTCCAGCGGCGCGGCGTCCAGTTCGTAGCCGGTGAGCGACAGCTCGGGAAAGACCACCACCCGCGCCCCGGCGGCCCGGACCGCGGCGGCGTGCCGCTCGGCGTTGCCGGCGACGTCGTGCGAGCGGCAGAGCGGCTGGGCGACCGCGAGACGCAGGGGCGTACGCATGCCCGCAGGGTAGTGGGCCCCGGTTTCCGTGGTCGCCGACCGGGTCGCCTCGTAACGTTGTCGGATGATCGGAAACGCACAGCTCCTCGTCGGTCCCCGTGTCGCGGCTCCACGGGCCGCGGAACCGGCCGGCGAAGGACCCGTCGGCTGGGTCACCGGCCTGGTCGAACGGCTCGGCGGCCCGGGCGCCGGTCTCGCGGTGGCCCTGGAGAACCTCTTCCCGCCCATCCCCAGCGAGGTGATCCTGCCGCTGGCCGGATTCACCGCCAGCCAGGGGCGGATGAGCCTGGCCGGGGCCATCGCGTGGACCACCCTCGGTTCGGTGCTGGGCGCGCTGGCCCTCTACTACGTCGGCGCGGCCCTCGGCCGGGACCGGATGCGCGCCCTCGCGGGCCGGCTGCCGCTGGTCAAGCTGGAGGACGTCGACCGCACCGAGGCGTGGTTCCTCCGGCACGGCGTCAAAGCCGTGTTCTTCGGCCGGATGATTCCGATCTTCCGAAGTCTCATCTCCATCCCGGCCGGCGTGGAACGGATGCCCGTACCGGTCTTCCTGCTCTACACCTCGCTGGGCAGCCTCATCTGGAACAGCGCCTTCGTGCTCGCCGGATACCTGCTCGGCGAGAACTGGCACGTCGTCGAGGCGTACGTCGGGACGCTGCAGAACGTGGTCATCGTGGTCTGCGTGGGCGCGGTCGGCTGGTTCGTGGTGAGCCGCGTACGCCGCGCGCGCCGTCCGCGTCCCGCCCCGGCCGAGCCGCCCCGCGGCACCCTCTACCGGGGCGGCTGGTGGGTCCCCGAGGAGCGCGACGACCACTGAGCCGCCGCACCCGTCCTGAACCGTGGGGTGAATGTCCGGTCCCCGCCCCCACCTCAGGCATGAGTGGAACGCCATGGGTTTCACCGACGCCCGGATACACCCATGGCGTTCCACCGACGGGTGTCGGCTGGGCGGGATGTCCGGTTCGGGGGTGGCCCGGCGGCGGAATGGCGGGCGGGTGGGCGTCGTTGTATCCCCGTGAACGATCGAGGAAGGCGCCCCGCCCAGCGGGGTGGCAGGCCCCCGGAATGATGGTGGGCCGGCGGTCGTTGTACATGGTCCCGGCGCGACGAAGAGGCCCCGCCCCGCACGCCGGATCCCCCCAAGACTTTCCCCTTTTGAGCGCCTGACGGTGCTTGCGCGCCGCCGACCTCCCCCGTCGGCGTGTGCGCCAACCCCCCAAGGAGCTTTGTCATGAACACGATGCTGCGGAAGAGCGTTCTCGGTATTGCTGGTCTGGCCTTCACCGGCGGCATCTTCGCCGGTCCGATCGCCGCTCACGCCGCCGAGCCGGTGCAGGGCAGCAAGCCGGTCGCGGTGAGCGTGCAGGGTGACAAGCTGATCCCGCACGGTGTGCAGGGCGCGCAGTCGAAGATCGACCTGAACGGCGAGCAGCTGGCCAACGCCAAGGCGATCATCGCCGCGACGAAGAAGGCCGGTCTGCCGGAGCGGGCGGCGGTCATCTCGATCGCCACGTCGCTGCAGGAGTCGAAGCTGGAGAACCTGGGTCACCTCGGCGACCGCAACGACCATGACTCGCTGGGTCTGTTCCAGCAGCGCCCGTCCTCGGGTTGGGGCACGCCGGAGCAGATCACCGACCCGGAGTACTCGACGCTGGCGTTCCTGAAGGGTCTGAAGCAGGTTGACGGGTGGCAGGACATGCCGCTGACCGAGGCCGCCCAGACCGTGCAGGTGTCGGCCTACCCGGATGCGTACGCGCAGTGGGAGCAGCAGGCCGCCGACATCGTCGCCCACAACTGGAACAGCTGACACACGCACGAAGGCCGGCACCCCGAGCGGGTGCCGGCCTTCGGCGTCTCACGGACCGGTCAGCAGGGCGGGTACAGGCGACGCGTCCCCGAGCCGGCGGCCCAGGCGGCCGGGTCGCTGAACCGGCAGCCGAAGTCCGGCGCCGCCACCGCCTTTCGGTCGGTCACCGCGTCGCCGGCCGGGCGCTGGCCGGTGCGTACCCAGGAAACCAGGTCGTCCCAGGCGGCGCCGGCCTCGGCCGGGCTGAACTCGCAGTGCTGCGCGGCCCGGACCGCCCGCTGCACGACCAGCCGGCTGCGGCCGTGCCACGCCGCGTCGCGGGCGTACGCCTGCTCCATGCTGAACGGCACGAAGAGGTCGCCGAGGTCGTGCAGGCTGAGCACCGGCACGGTCGGCCGGCCGCTGATCCGCGGCACCTCGGTCAGGGTCGGGGAGAGGCGCTGCCGCAGGTTCTCCGGGGCGACCCGCTGCACCGTGGCGTTGACGTTCACCGGGCTGTTCGGGGAGTAGCGGGTGAGCAGGTTCGTGGCGAGCTGGCCGGGCCGCTGGGCGGGGGAGTCGCCGCCGTCGGTGGTGGCGATGCTGAACAGGAAGTCCTTCCACACCGCGAAGGCGGCGTCGGCGCCGGGCCGCGGGCCGCCGGAGCGCTCGACGGTGATGGCCCGCAGTTGCTTGCCGAGGTCGTTCGTGGTGTCCGGGCCGCCCGGCTTCAGCCCGACCAGCCCGAGCGCCACCTGGATCCGCGGGACGGCGTTGGTCAGGTAGTCGTCCGGCGTCGGGTACGCGGGCACCCCGGCGAGGGCCTGCGCGACCAGGTTGTAGTCGAGGAAGAAGTCGAACAGCTCGTGGTCGCCGAGCACACCGCACATCGGCAGCGCGCCGTCGTAGTAACCGGGGTACTGCTCCAGCGAGCGGCCGATGATGTGCCCGCCCATGGAGACGCCCGCGATGTACACACGCTTCGGCCGCTTCACCGTGTTGGCGAAGAAGTCGGCAAGCGCCCGGGTGCCGAGCACGCCGGAGCGGATGTCGTAGCCGTTGCGGTCGTACGAGGACGACGCCCACGCGTACCCCTGCGCCAGCAGCCGCTGCCGCAGGTCGTAGCCGGGCGGCTCGGGCGAGAGCACGGTGCCCTGGCCGCGATAGCCGTGCGCCCACATCACGAGCTCGCCGTTCCACCGGGCGGGGGTCTCGATCACGTAGCCGGCGTGCTCGTGCACGCCCTGCCGGACGGTGGTGGCGGCGCCGTCGATCACCAGCGGCGCGAGCGGCGGGTTGCTGATGGTGTAGCCGGGCAGCGGCTCGCCGCCGTCGTCCGCCGCGAGGGCGGGCGCGGCGCCGGCGAGTCCGACCGTGAGGGTGAGGGCCGCGCCGGCGGCGAGCAGCCGGCGCAGGAGGCGGGTGGATGAGGTCAGCATCGTTGCTCCCCCGGGGACGGGTGCCGCCCCGGGACGGGGGCGGCCAGGCGGGACGGATGCCTACCGGCCGGTAGCGCCCTGAACCTAAGCGCGGCCTCGACGCCTGTCAATCGTTGACTGACCGAACGGTCAGCGGGGTCCGCCCGGTCCGCCCACAGTGGCCATTCACACCAGCCCGTGCGCCAGCATCGCCTCCGCGACCCGCCGGAACCCGTTGATGTTCGCCCCGGCCACGTAGTCGCCCGGCAGGCCGTACTCCTCGGCGGTGGCCCAGCAGCGGGCGTGGATGTCCCGCATCGTCTCGCGCAACCGCTGCTCCGACTGGGCGAACGTCCACGAGTCGCGGCTGGCGTTCTGCTGCATCTCCAGCGCGCTCACCGCCACCCCGCCGGCGTTGGCCGCCTTGCCGGGAGCGAACCGCACCCCGGCCCGCCCGAGGATCCGCACCGCCTCCGGGGTGGTGGGCATGTTCGCCCCCTCCACCACCGCGACGCAGCCGCCGGCCACCAGCGCCGCGGCCTCCGCGCCGCCGATCTCGTTCTGCGTCGCACAGGGCAGCGCCAGATCGCAGGGCACCTCCCAGACGGTACGGCCGGAGACCGCCACGGCGTGCGGCACGTGCCGCACGTAGTCGTCGAGGCGGGCCCGGCGTTCCTCCTTCAGCTCGCGCAGCAGGGCCAGGTCGATGCCCTTCTCGTCGAGCACGTAGCCGTCCGAGTCGGAGCAGGCCACGACCGTGCCGCCGAGCTGGTGCACCTTCTCGATCGCGTAGATGGCCACGTTGCCGGAGCCGGAGACCACCGCCCGCTTGCCGTCCAGGCTGTCACCGGTCTGCTTCAGCATCTCCTCGGCGAAGAACACCGCCCCGTAGCCGGTCGCCTCCCGCCGCACCTGCGCGCCCCCGTACGCCAGCCCCTTGCCGGTGAGCACCCCGGACTCGTACCGGTTGGTGATCCGCTTGTACTGGCCGAACAGGTAACCGATCTCCCGGCCACCCACCCCGATGTCGCCGGCCGGCACGTCGGTCTGCGCGCCGATGTGCCGGTACAGCTCGGTCATGAAGCTCTGGCAGAACCGCATCACCTCCCGGTCCGAGCGGCCCTTCGGGTCGAAGTCCGCGCCACCCTTCCCGCCACCGATCGGCAGGCCGGTCAGCGCGTTCTTGAAGATCTGCTCGAAGCCGAGGAACTTCACGATGCCCAGGTAGACCGACGGGTGGAAGCGCAGGCCGCCCTTGAACGGGCCCAGCGCGCTGTTGAACTCCACCCGGAAGCCGCGGTTGACCCGGACCCGGCCGTGGTCGTCCTCCCACGGCACCCGGAAGATGACCTGCCGCTCCGGCTCGCAGATCCGCTCGATGACGCGGGCGTGCGCGTACTCGGGGTGGCGGGCCAGGGCCGGCCCGATGCTCTCCAGCACCTCCCGGACCGCCTGGTGGAACTCGGGCTCACCCGGGTTCCGCCTGACCACGTTCGCGAACACCGTCTCGACGGTCTCCGGCATCACCGACACGCCCCTTCCGGGTCCCGGTGCCGGCCTCGTCGCCGCACCGCCCCCGGATACGGATCGTCACCGCCGTCCGGTTCACTTGTCGGATGGACGAGTTGATCTGGGACACGGCCCGGGACGCCCGCGCCTGGCTGGACGCGGCCAACGGCACCGGGGACGCCGAGGTGACCGTCCGCCTGCTCAAGCTCAGCGAGGAGGCGGGGGAGGCGGCCGCCGCCTGGATCGGGGTGCTCGGCCAGAACCCCCGCAAGGGCGTCACGCACACCCGTGAGGACGTGGCCGCCGAACTGGCCGACGTCGCGTTCACCGCCCTGGTGGCGATCGAGAGCCTCGGCCTGGACGCCCGGACCGTGGTGTCGGCCTGCGCCGAGAAGGCCCGCACCCGCCTGGCGTGACCCGTCCGGGCCGAACGTCCGTCAGCCCGGCCGCTGAGTGGACGCCACGGGTGTCGTCGGCGTCCGGATACACCCATGGTGTTCCACCGACCCGCGGGTGTGCTGCGCCGGATGTCCGTTTCCGGGGTGGCCGGCGGCGGAATGGCGGGCGGGTGGGCGTCGTTGTATCCCCGTGAACGGCCGAGGAAGGCGCCCCGCCAGGCGGGGTGGTCGGGCCCGGAATGATGGTGGGCCGGCGGTCGTTGTACATGGTCCCGGCGCGACGAAGAGGCCCCGCCCCGCACGCCGGATGATCCCCCAAGACTTTCCCCTTTTGAGCGCCTGACGGTGCTTGCGCACACGCCGACCCCCATCGGCACTGTGCGCCAACCCCCGAATGGAGCTTTCCCCCATGAACACGATGCTGCGTAAGAGCGTTCTCGGTATTGCTGGTCTGGCCTTCACCGGCGGCATCTTCGCCGGTCCGATCGCCGCTCACGCCGCCGAGCCGGTGCAGGGCAGCAAGCCGGTCGCGGTGAGCGTGCAGGGTGCGCAGTCGCACATCGACCTGAACGATGAGCAGACCGCCAACGCCAAGGCGATCATCGCCGCGACGAAGAAGGCCGGTCTGCCGGAGCGGGCGGCGGTCATCTCGATCGCCACGTCGCTGCAGGAGTCGAAGCTGGAGAACCTGGGTCACCTCGGCGACCGCAACGACCATGACTCGCTGGGCCTGTTCCAGCAGCGCCCGTCCTCGGGTTGGGGCACGCCGGAGCAGATCACCGACCCGGAGTACTCGACGCTGGCGTTCCTGAAGGGTCTGAAGCAGGTCGACGGGTGGCAGGACATGCCGCTGACCGAGGCCGCCCAGACCGTGCAGGTCTCCGCCTACCCGGACGCGTACGCGCAGTGGGAACAGCAGGCCGCCGACATCGTCGCCCACAACTGGAACAGCTGACACACGCACGAAGGCCGGTACCCCGAGCGGGTGCCGGCCTTCGGCGTCTACGGGCGTCGCGGCCGGCTGAGCGTAGAGTCGGGCGGTGGACCGTACCGAATCCCTGCCGGCGCAGACCCTCCCACCTGGCGTGGGCTCCACCGATCCGGGCAGCGTGCTGCTGCCCGGGCACGACGTGCCGCTGGGGCGCTACACCACCGTGCGCCGGCTGCTGCCGCAGCGGCAGCGGCGGCTGGTCGGGGCCTGGTGCTTCGTCGACCACTTCGGACCGGACGACGTGGCCGAGCGGCCCGGCATGGAGGTGCCGCCGCACCCGCACACCGGGTTGCAGACGGTCACCTGGCTGCTCGACGGCGAGATCCTGCACCGGGACAGCCTGGGCAACGTCCAGCCGATCCGCCCCGGCCAGCTCAACGTGATGACCTCGGGGCACGGCATCGCCCACTCGGAACGCTCGCCCCTGGTGCATCCGCCGGTCATGCACGGCGTGCAGCTCTGGGTGGCGCTGCCCGACCCGGCCCGGGCCGGCGCGGCCGATTTCGCCCACCACGCGGAGTTGCCCCGGTGGCGCGACGGCGACCTCACCGGCACCCTGCTCGTCGGCGAGATGGCCGGTGAACGCTCCCCGGCCGTGGTGCACACCCCGCTGGTCGGCGCGCAGCTCGAGGTCGACGGCCCGGCGCCGGCCACGCTGCCGCTGCGCCACGACTTCGAGTACGGGCTGCTCGCCATGTCCGGCTCCGCCGAGGTGGACGGCGTGGCGGTCGACCCCGGCGCGCTGCTCTACCTGGGCGCCGGCCGGGAGTCGCTGACCCTGCGCGGCGCCCCGGGCAGCCGGTTGCTGCTGCTCGGCGGCACCCCGTTCGAGGAGCCGCTCGTCATGTGGTGGAACTTCGTGGGCCGGTCGCACGAGGAGGTCGCCGCCGCCCGCGAGGACTGGATGGCGGGCCGGCGGTTCGGCACGGTCGCCGACGACCCGGCGCCTCCGCTGCCGGCGCCGGCGCTGCCCACCACCCGGCTCAAGGCGCGGGACCGGCGCGGCGGCACCCTGGGCTGAATGCCCCGCCCCACCCCGGGTAGACGGCGGGCATGCCCACCACCAGTGCGATTTCCAGTGTCGAGGACAAGAAGCGGCTGGTCCGCCGGCTCGCCGGGGACGGCCGGGGGTTCGCCGAACGGTACGGGTTCCGGGTCACGAACAACCCGTCCCAGCTGTTCCAGGTGCTCTACCTGTCCGTTCTGCTGGCGCGGCGCGGCGACTTCCACAAGGCTGTCGACGCCGCGACGGGCCTGCGGGACGCCGGCTGGGACAGCGCCGCCCGGCTGGCCCGCTCCCTGCACGCCGACCGGGTGCGCGTGCTGCGCGCCGCCGGGCAGCGCGGCGACGTGGACACCCTCGCCGCCACGCTGGGTGACCTGGCGCGGAAGGTGGTCGACGCGTACCGGGGTGACCTGCGGCGGCTCCGCACCGAGGCGCACCAGGATCCGGCCCGGGAGCGGCGGTTGCTGACCGCGCTGCCCGGTGTGGACGACGAGGTGACCGACCTGTTCCTGCGCGAGGCGCAGGCGGTGTGGCGGGAGGTGGCGCCGGTGGCCGACCGGCGGGCCCTCGCGGCGGCCCGCCGGCTGGGGTTGGGCCGTTCCGCCGACGACCTGGCCGGGCTGGCCGGCAGCGGCGAATCGGAGCGGCTCGCGTGGCTGGTCGGGGCGCTGGCCCGGGTGGACCTGGAGAAGCGGTACGCGGAGTTGAGCGCCTGAGGCGGACGTGCCGGTCGCCACAATCCCGCGATACTCACCCGTTCGGCTGATGTCCTGTCGTATGATGATCGTGGCAGCGATGCCCGCCCGGTTCGGGCGAACATCCACCGCCTGTCGGTCGCGACCCGGTTCGGGCGCGGACCGGCGGGGACAGGTGCTGCGTGGCGCCCCAGGTCGCGGTTCGTGACCCGGGGCGCCCGCCTGTCTCCGGGGTTCACTGGGCGAGGCTGGCGAGCAGGTTCACGGTGGCGGCGATGATGACCGCCCCGAACAGGTACGACAGCAGCAGGTGCCGCAGCGCCGTCCGCCGCATCTCCGAGCTGCACAGGTCGGTGTCGGAGACCTGGAAGGTCGCGCCGACCGTGAAGCCGACGTACGCGAAGTCGGAGAAGCAGGGCGGCTCCGCCTGGTGGAAGTCGATCCCGCCCGGCTCGCCGCTGTAGTACAGCCGGGCGTACCGGGTGGTGAAGACGGTGTGCACCACGAACCAGGCGACCACGACGCTGAGCACACCGAGCGCCCCGTAGAGGTCCCGGGGCAGTCCGGGCGGGATGGTGTGCGCCGTGGTCAGCACCAGCCCGACCGCGACCAGGCTGGCCAGGCAGGCCGCCAGCAGCAGGGCGTCGCGCGTGGCCCGGTTGGGGTCCTCCAGCTTCGCCAGCCGCGCGGTGCGGGCGGCGTCCAGCCGGGACAGCCGTCCCCACTGCAGCGCCAGCCAGCTCAGCGCGGCGCCGTCCCACCCGACCAGCGGGGCCAGCGTCGGCGCCAGCATGACGGCGGCGGCGCCACCGGTGACGGCGCCGACGAGCGCCATCACGACGAGCTGGACCGCCGCCGGCACGTGCCCGTGGACCCGGGCGGCCGTCCGGCGCCGCACCGTCGGGTCAGATGCCGCGCAGGTGCTGCGACACCCGCGGGTGCCTGTCCCGGGCCTGCGCCGCGCGCTGCGAGCGGCTCACCTCGGGTGCGGCGTCGATGCCGGCCGAGCGGGCCACCTCGGTGCCGTTGGCGTAGTCCACCGGCGGCAGCGCCCGCAACGCCCGCAACACCTCCGGCGGCGCGCCCTCCCGTTCGGCCTCCCGGATGACGTCGTCCTTGCCGGCCGGATAGTCCAGCGCCGACAGGTACTCAAGGACGTCCGTGTAACTCGCCATGGGTCGGGCTCCTCGCGCCTGTAGTTGCGGTCACGACCGGCGGCGGATACCCGCCGGACCGCCTGTCACGCACGGGGCCGGCGGAAAATCCGGCAGCCGTTTCCGGGCCGCCGTGGCGGGTAGCCGCGCGGTGCTGAGCAGCGAAGGAGGTACCACCCATGCACTACCTCACCTTCGTCGGCCGGGTGGCGCGGCGGACCGGGACGTCCCAGGAGTGCGCCGCGGAGTTGACCCGGGCCACGCTGGCGACCCTCACCGACCGGTTGACCGGGGGCGAGGTGCTGGACCTGGCGGCCCAGATGCCGAAGCCCCTCCAGGGGCTGCTCAAGCCGGACCCCCGCCAGGAGGCGGCCGACCGCTTCGGGGCGGCCGAGTTCGTGGCCCGGGTGTCCGTGCGGGCCGGCGTCGACGAGGACACCGCCCGGGGCGGGGTGCGGGCCGTGTTCTGCACGCTGCGCGAGGCGATCACGGGCGGGGAGTTCCAGGACGTGGTGGTCCAGCTGCCCCGCGACTTCCGGGACATGGTGGAGCCCGCGCTGGCGCCCGCCGCGGCCCGCCGCTGACCCGCCGCGCGGACCCGGTCAGGCGACCGTGCCGGCGGCGCGCAGGGCGGCGATCCGGGCCGCGTCGAGGCCCGCCTCGGCCAGCACCTCGTCGGTGTGCTCACCGGGCCGCGGCGGCGGCCGGCGTACCGAGGTGGGGGTGGCCGAGAAGCGCGGGGCGGGTGCCGGCTGGGGAACCCCGTCGGGTGCGACGAAGACCTTCCGGGCGGCCAGGTGCGGGTGCTCCGGCGCCTCGGCCCAGTCGAGCACGGGCGCCACGCAGGCGTCCGAGCCGGCCAGCAGCGCGGCCCACTCGTCGCGGGTGCGGGTGCGGAACAGCCGGGCCCAGGCGGCGCGCAGCGCCGGCCAGTTCGCCGGGTCGTGCCGGTCCGGGGCCTCGTCGCCGTCGAGCGGGAAGCCGGTGAGCCGGACCAGCTCGTCGTAGAACCGCGGCTCCAGCGCGCCGACGGCGAGGTGCCGCCCGTCGGCGCACTCGTACGTGTCGTAGAACGGCGCACCGCCGTCGAGCAGGTTGACCCCGCGCGGGTCCTGCCACATCCCGACACGGCGCAGCGCGTGGATCTGGGTGGCCAGCACCGACACGCCGTCCACGATGGCCGCGTCGACCACCTGGCCGGGGGCGCCGGCGCGGACCGCGTACAGCGCCGCGACGACGCCGAGGGCCAGCATCATCCCGCCGCCGCCGAAGTCGCCGAGCAGGTTCATGGGCGGCACCGGGCGCTCGCCGGCCCGGCCGACGCCGTGCAGCGCACCGGTCAGCGCCAGGTAGTCGATGTCGTGGCCGGCGGTGTGCGCGAGGGGGCCGTCCTGCCCCCAGCCGGTCATCCGCCCGTACACCAGTCGGGGGTTGGTGGCGTGGCAGTCGTCCGGGCCGAGGCCGAGCCGCTCGGTGACCCCGGGCCGGAAGCCCTCGATCAGCGCGTCGGCGCCGGCGACCAGGGCCAGCACCACCTCGCGCCCCTCGGGCGTCTTCAGGTCGACGGCGAGTGAGCGGCGGTTGCGGTTCAGCAGGTCACCCGGGAGGTCGCCGAAGCCGCCCCCGCCGATCCGGTCCACCCGCACCACGTCCGCGCCGAGGTCGGCCAGCATCATGGCCGCGAACGGCCCCGGGCCGATGCCGGCCAGCTCGATCACCCGTACGCCGGTCAGGGGCCCGTTGTCCATCGCGTCACCATAGGGCCCCGGCTGCCCGGGCACCACGCCCCACCGCCCGGCACAGCGGTTGACCAGGGCAATCATCCGCGTCGAAACTTGGCGTGCGGGTTGAGGTTGCCCTAACCTTGGAGCCGCGAGGGGAGTACTTCCCACGAACCATTCCGGTCAGTACGGCGGGCCCCGGGCTCGCCTCGGGTGGTTGCCCACGATCGGTGGGTGAAGGAGACCTCGGACATGGCACCGTGTTCGAGGAGGCTCCATGACCGAGTTGTCGTACCTGTCCGCCGCCGACCTGTCGTCGGTCGGCACCCCCACCCTCTGGGCGGTGACCATCGCGGGCGTGCTCGCGCTGCTGGTGCTGGACTTCCTGGTCACCCGGAAGCCGCACGAGGTCTCCCTCAAGGAGGCGCTGGGCTGGTCGGCCTTCTACATCGCCCTGCCGCTGGCCTTCGGCGCCTGGGTGTGGGGCCGCTACGGCTCCGAGCAGGGCGTCCAGTATCTCACCGGCTACCTGGTGGAGAAGTCGCTCTCGGTCGACAACCTCTTCGTCTTCATGCTGCTGCTGGCCGCGTTCGCGGTGCCCGCCGTGCTGGCCCAGCGGGTGCTGCTCTACGGCATCGCCGGCGCGCTGGTGCTGCGCGCGATCTTCATCGCCCTGGGCGCCGCCGCCCTCCAGACCCTCGACTTCGCCTTCCTGCTCTTCGCGCTCATCCTGATCGCCACCGCGGTCAAGCTGCTGCGCGACGCCCTCACCGGGCACGAGCAGGAGGTCGACATCGACAAGATGCGATCGGTGCGGCTGCTCCGCAAGGTCATGCCGGTGGTCGACGAGTACCACGGCCCGAAGATGACCATCCAGCGGGACGGCCGGCGGGCGCTCACCCCGTTCGCCCTCGTGGTGGTCGCGGTCCTCGCCACCGACGTGGTCTTCGCCGTCGACTCGGTGCCCGCCGTCTACGGCATCACCGAGGACCCGTACCTGGTCTTCGCCACCAACGCCTTCGCCCTGCTGGGCCTGCGGGCGCTCTACTTCGTGCTGCACGCCGCGCTGAGCCGCCTCGTGCACCTCAGCTACGGCCTGGCCGCCATCCTGGCCTTCATCGGCCTCAAGCTGGGCCTGCACTGGGCGCACGGCATCTGGCCGGGCGTGCCGCAGATCCCCACCCTCGCCTCGCTCGGCGTCATCATCGGCGTCCTGGTGGTCGTCACCCTGACCAGCCTGCGCGCCACCCGCGACCGCGCCCCCGGCGAGCGGCACGTCGTCACCGAACGGCAGTGACCCGGCCGCCGCGGTGGTCACCCACCGCGGCGGCTCCCGGCCGAACCCCTCGCCCCGACCCACCCGAGGTGGTACGACTGACGCGTGGGAATCGTGTCGCCAGGCTTCCAGGGCCGGCCCCGTACGGCCGAACCGGCCCTGCCGCCGGGGCAGTACCTCACCCAGGACTTCCCGGTCCTCTCCGCCGGGCCGACCCCCCGGGTGCCGCTGGACACCTGGGAGTTCGTGGTCACCGGCGAGGGCGGCGCCGAGTACCGGTGGTCCTGGGACGAGATGATGGGCCTGCCGCAGGAGACGCCGCACGTGGACATCCACTGCGTCACCCGCTGGTCCAAACTGGGCACCAACTGGCAGGGCGTCTCGCTGGACACCCTGCTCGACGGCATCGACACCAGCGCCCGGTACGCCCTGGTCCACTCCTACGGCGGGTACACCACCAACCTGCCGCTCGACGACCTGCGCGGCGGCCGGGCCTGGGTGGCGCACACCTACGAGGGCGGCCCGCTGCCGGCAGAGCACGGCGGGCCGGCCCGGCTGCTCGTCCCGCACCTCTACTTCTGGAAGTCCGCCAAGTGGGTCCGCGGCATCCGGCTGCTGGCCGACGACCAGCCGGGCTTCTGGGAGACCGCCGGCTACCACGACTACGGCGACCCGTGGCGCGAGCAGCGCTACCAGGGCGACTGAGGTGGCCGCCCCGGCGACCGGCGGGCGCGTGGTCGCACCGCTGACCTGGCGCGTGGCCCGGCTGGTGGAGCGGCGGGTCGAGACGCCGACCGCGCAGACCCTCGTGCTGGACGTGCCCGGCTGGCCGGGGCACGAGCCCGGGCAGCACGTCGACATCCGGCTCACCGCCCCCGACGGCTACCAGGCGGCCCGCTCGTACTCCCTCGCCGGGCCGGCCGACGGCGAGCGGATCGCGGTGACCGTCCAGCGGGTGCCCGACGGGGAGGTGTCGCCGTACCTCACCGACACCTACGCCGAGGGCGACCCCGTGGAGGTGCGCGGGCCGGTCGGCGGCTGGTTCGTCTGGCGTGCCGACGAGACCGCGCCCGTGCTGCTGGTGGGCGGCGGCTCCGGGGTGGTGCCGCTCATGGCGATGGTCCGGGCCCGGCGCGCCGCCGGAAGCCGCGCCCCGTTCCGGCTCATCTACTCGGTGCGCACCCCCGACGACGTCATCTACGCCGACGAGTTGCGCCGCCGCGCCCGCGACGACCAGGGCCTCGACGTGGCGTACGTCTACACCCGGGCGGCGCCGGAGGGTTGGCGAGGGGAGCCGCACCGGATCGGTCTGGCCGACGTGAACAGCCACGGCTGGCCGCCCGACCTGGAGCCGCTCTGCTACGTCTGCGGCCCGACCGGCTTCGTGGAGACCGTCGCGGACCTGCTGGTGGGGCTGGGCCACCCGACCCGGCGGGTCAAGACCGAACGGTTCGGCCCGACCGGCTGACCTCCCGAGGAGAGCGCATGACCGACATGTCCTACCTGGACGGCAACATGCTCGACGGGCCGATGCGCGAGCTCTTCGCGGTCGACCTGAGTTCCGCCATGGGCCGCTGCGACCACTGCGGCACGACCGGCCCGGTGGCCGGGCTGCACGTCTACTCGCACGCCCCGGGGCTCGTCGGGCGCTGCCCGGCCTGCACCGGGGTGATGGTGCGCCTGGTGCGCGCCCCCGAGCGCGCCTGGCTCGACCTGCGCGGCACCACCTACCTCCAGATCCCCATGCCCCTCGACCAGCCCCACCCCCGCCCCCTCTGACCGTCGCCGCCGGTCGACGGGCGTCCCGGTGTGTGCGGGTCGCCGCGCGGGTCAGGGCGCGACGGTGAGCTGGCCCAGCTGAGCCGGGCTGGGCTCGGCGTGGTGCGGGCCGGTGGGAGCCGGGGCGCCGGCCGGCCGGACGGGAGGGGCCGTGAGCGGGCGAGGCGCCGCCGGCCCGCCCCGCCACCAGCGGCGGCGCAGCCGGCTGACGAGCTGCCCGACGGTCACCGGCACCACCGACAGGACGAGCTGGCCGTTGCGCGGGTCGACCGTCGCGGCCACCCCGTACAGGCGGGCGCCGCGGCGCACCAGCCGGGGACGGCCGGCGGCGAGCCGGGGCGCGCGGACCGGGGCGCTGCCCCGGCCGTGGTCGCCGTCGAGTTCGGCCCGCACCGGGTGGCGCTGGCCGCTGGCCGCGCTGCCGGCGAGGAGCCGGTCGACCGGGAAGTCGGTCCGCACGGTCCGGCCGGTCGGGTCGGTGGCGTCCAGCAGGGTGGTGCCGGCGAGCGGGCCGGCCACCAGCCGGACCGGTCCCGCCTCCGCCGCGAACCGGGGGTACGGGCTGCGCGTGGTCACCGCGAGGGTGTGCGCGTCCGCCCAGCTCACCGTCACGGTGTCCAGCCGGGCCAGCCAGTCGGCGCGTACCTCGGTGACGTCGGTCCAGGCGGCCGGCGCCCCCGGGTAGCCGGCGTGCCAGCGGCCGTGCGCGACCACCGTGGCCGGGACGCCCCGCTCGGCGTCCTGGTCGATGACGGCCAGCAGCTCGTCGACGCCCCCGGCCGTCACCGCGCCGAGCCGCAGCCGGGCCTCGATGTCGAGCCGGTTCCGGAGCCCGTCGGTGACGTACCGCTCGACGAGCCGGCGCACCGCCGCGTGCACCCGCTCCTGCGCGGCGCGGTCCAGCCGGCGGAAGTCGTCGCCGACCAGGTTGGCCAGCTCCAGCCCGACGTGCCGGCGCAGCACCGCGTCCCGGCGCGGGCCGGCCGGGATGAGGCCGGCCACGAACGCGAACAGCCGCTCCACGCTGACCAGGCGCTGCTCGATCCGGCTGTGGTAGGTGATGTTGCGGGCGTCCAGGCGGCGCACCGCGTGGTAGTAGTCGTAGTCGGCGAGCACCGAGATCCGCCGGGCGTGGTAGCAGGCGGCAAGCGTGAACGGCTGGTCGCTGAGCACCGGCATGTCCTCGGGGAAGCGCAGCCCGAGCCGGTCCACCAGCTCCCGGCGGAAGAGCTTGGTGTTCGCCAGCGACCAGGGCAGCGCCGAGTCGAACAGGCTCACGTCGACCGCGTTGCCGGCGGCGAAGACGTCGGAGAAGACGTGCCGCCCGTTGACACCGACCACCTTGCCGAGCACCACGTCCGAGCCGTACCGGTCAGCGGCGGCGACCAGCCGTTCGAGAGCCTCCGGGCCGAGGTGGTCGTCGGAGCCGAGGAAGAAGACGTACCGGCCGATGGCCAGCTCCAGGCCCCGGTTGCAGGGGGCGGCGGGGCCGCCGGAGTTGGCCTGATGGATGACCTTGACGGTGCCGGGGTGGCGGACGGCGAACCGGTCCAGCAGCCGGCCGCTGCCGTCGGTGGAGCCGTCGTCCACCGCCACGATCTCCAGCCGGTCCCGGCCGATGGTCTGGCGCAGCAGCGAGTCCAGGCAGGCCCGCAGGTAGGGACGGGTGTTGTAGACCGGGATGACGACGCTCACGTCGGGGGTGTGCACCGGAGCGCTCCTCGTGGAGTCGGCGGGGCGGGCGGGTCCGCGTGGGGCGGGGGTGGGGCGTCAGGCAGCAGCCGCCGGTAGACCGCCTCCAGCACCTCGGCCTGCGCCGACCAGGTCCAGCCGGCGAGCAGGCCGGGCCGGTCGTACGCGGCGCGGTGCCGGGCGGGGTCGGCCAGCACGGCGGTCACCGCGCGGACGAGGTCGTCGACGTCGCCGGCGCGGAAGACCTCGCCCTGACCGGTCTCCCGGACGGTGGCGGCCATGGTGCGCACGTCGCTGACCACCACGGGCAGCCGGGCGTGCGCGTACTCGAAGAACTTGGTGATGAGGGCGATCTCGTGGTTGGGCCAGCGGTGGATCGGGATGACCCCGACGTCGGCGCCGGACAGGAACGGCACCACCTGCCAGTGCGGCACGTACGGCAGCACGTGCAGCCGGTCGGCGGCGCCGAGCCGGGCGGCCCGGTCGGCGAGCCGCTCGACGTAGCGCAGCGCCGGGTTGACCACCAGCGCGAGGTGCACCCCGGGCAGCCGGGGCAGTGCCTCGACCAGGCTGTCCAGCCCGCGCTGCGGGGCCGCCGCGCCGCTGTAGACCAGCAGCGGCACGTCCGGGCCGATGCCGCACTCGGCCCGCAGGTCCGGCGGCGGCGCGTCGTCGGCCGGGCGGTGGTCGTCGGCGGGGGCGTTGAGCAGCACGCCAGGCGCCTCGGCGAGCCCGTGCTCGCGGCGCAGCAGCGCGGCCAGGTCCGCCGAGACGGTGAGGACCGCGTCGGCGTACGGGGCGTACTCCCGCTCGTGGGCGCGATGGGCGGGCAGCCAGCGGGCGTGGTCCCGCCACGGCTTGATGCCGGGCAGGAACTCGTGGGCGTCCCAGACCAGCGCGACCCGCCGGCCCTCGCCGCCCGCCCGGATCTTGGCGCGGGCGCCCACGCCGAGCATCCGGAAGTCGTGCGCGTGGATCAGGTCCGGGCGCAGCCGGTCCACCTCGGGACCGTAGGCCAGCTCGTAGTCCCACAGCCCCGGCTCCAGCCGCCGCCACGCCCGGTCGCCCAGCGCGAGCTGCCAGAACAGTGTGTACGCCCGGTCCCAGGGGCTGCGGAACCGGCGGCCGTACCGGACCCTGTTCATCATCTTGGTGCGCAGCCACACCCAGCGGTCCAGCAGCCGCGCGGCGACCTCCCGCCGGCGCAGCGCCCGCCGGGCCCGGCGCAACGGGCCGCCGGCCAGCTCACCGGCCGCGGCGCGCCGCGTCACGAGGGCGGACCGGACGACCAGGTCGGCCCGCCAGGCGCGGACCCACTGGGCGCGGTGCTCGGCGATGCCGCCCGACCGGTACGCCAGCGGCCAGCGCAGCGAACGGCGGAACTCGTGCCGGCGCCGGTGCAGCGGCTCCGGCACGGGCAGCAGCCGCACCTCGGCGGCCCCGAGCCGCCAGGTCCGTTCCGTGCCGTCCGGCGAGCGGCCGAGCAGCGTCACGTCCCAGCCGGCCTCGGCGGCGGACCGGGCGATCTTCTGCACCCGGGAGTCGCCCTCGACCTTGTTGTCGACGAGCATGACGATCCGGCCGCGGGGCGGCGGCGTCGCCTCGTCGTGTTCCACTGCTGGTCCTCCGCTGGTCGGCCGGCCGTCCCGGCGCGACACCACGCTGGTGGAGCCATCCGTCGCCGGGGCTACGCCGACGTGACGGCAAGGTGACCGAGAGGAGGCGGTTGAGCGGTGACCCGGGACACCCGCACGTGACGCGAACCCGGTTGGACATCGGCGGGGCGGGTGACCGAGAGTGGATCACCGTGAGGTACCTGCGCAGCGACGGCCGCGTCGCCATCCGCCGCCCCCGCCCCGACGACGAGGCGGAGTTCGTCGCCGCCGCCCGGCGCAGCCGCGACCTGCACCACCCGTGGCTCGCCGCGCCGAACGACGCCGGGCAGTACGCCGCCTACCTGCGCAAGATCCGGGGGCGGGACAGCTCCGGGTACCTGCTCTGTGACCGGGCCACCGGCGAGATCGCCGGGTACGCGAACATCAGCGGCATCGTCATGGGCGCGCTGCGCGGCGGCTACCTCGGCTACGCCGCCTTCCTGCCGTACGCCGGCACCGGGCACGCCGGCGCCGGGGTCCGGCTGGTGATCGAGCACGCGTTCACCGCGCTCGGACTGCACCGGCTGGAGGCGAACATCCAGCCCGGCAACGAGCCGTCGAAGCGGCTGGCCCAGCGGCTCGGGTTCCGGCTGGAGGGCTTCTCGCCGGACTACCTGTTCATCGACGGCGCCTGGCGGGACCACGAGCGCTGGGCGATCACCGCGCCGTTGGCGGGCTGAACGGCACGGTGGCGGCCGCCGAACGGCGACCGCCACCGGCGTCGTCGGCTCAGCGCCCCGGCCCGCGATCCTGCGGCCGCTGCCCGGTGAGGCGCTGGAGCTTGGCCTCCTTGTGCTCGACGCGCCGGCGCTGGCGGGGCGTGAGCTGCGGTCGGCCGCTCTGCTGCCGGTAGTGCGAGACACGTCGGTCGGACGGCAGGATGCTCATGGCGGGGCTCCCCTCGCTCGGAATCGACTCTCGCCCTACTCACCACCGTCCCGGGCAGGCGGGTGAGGGCACCTCACCCGATCGGGGTGAGCAGGCGGTCAGCTGCCCGGCTTCGGGAAGGCCACCGGGCTGCGGTGCCCCGTCCGGTCCACCGCCCGCACGCCGAAGAACACGTTGTCCTTGGACAGGTCGATGGTCACCTCGGTGACGTCGCCGACCGGCAGCACCTTCTGCCACTCGGGGGCGGTGGTCTCCCGCCACACCACCTCGTATCCGGCGAGGTCCGGTTCGGTGCCGCGCTGCCAGCGCAGGGTGGTGTCGTTGGTCAGGTTCGTGGTGACGACGGTGACCCCCTTCGGGGTGCCGGGCGCCTGCGCGAGGGACCACAGCGTCGCGCCGTTCACCCGGGCCACCCGGGTGATGTAGTCGAAGTCGCAGAACTCCGGCAGGTCGCCGTACTGGACGCCGTCGACCACCCGGACGTCCTGGTGCTGGTGGGCGAAGTCCTCGTTCGGCTCGGTGAACCGCCCGGCCGGCCAGCCCTCGCGCAGGAACGAGATGTGGTCGCTGCCGCGCAGGTAGCGGTCCCGCCGGTAGATCACCCGGACCCGCATGCCGGTCGCGCCGTTGCACGCGACGTCGGACACGAACCGGGCGAGCTGCCGCGACGGCGAGTCGTTCTCCCCGCCGACGGACTGGCGCACGCTCGCCTCGGCCGGCGTCTCGGCCGTCGGCACACCCTCGGCGAACAGCCGGACCGAGCGCGGGTCGCGGGTGCCGTCGTCGGCCGTGCTGCTCCCGACGATGTCGTTGCTGAACATGCCCTGGACGTCCACGCCGGCCGCCTTGAGTCGGCCGGCCAGGTACGCCGAGCCGTACAGCCCCTGTTCCTCGCCGGCCACGGCGGCCAGGACGATTGTCGCCTCGCTGCGCCGGGTGGCCAGCACCCGGGCCAGTTCCATGACCACCGCCACGCCGGAGGCGTCGTCGTCGGCGCCCGGGGCGTCGCTGACCGCGTCCATCACGTCGGTGGCCCGGGAGTCGTAGTGGCCGGTGATCACGTAGACCCGGTCGGGCGCGGTGTCGCCGCGCAGGGTGGCCACCACGTTGGTGATGGTGGTGGGGGTGGGGATCCGGGAGGCCGGCTGCTGCACGTACGACTGGAGTTCGACTGTCATCCGGCCGCCGGAGGCGGCGGCGTACCCGGTGAGCTGGGCGTGGATCCAGTCGCGGGCGGCGCCGATGCCGCGTACCGGATCGTTCTGGTCGGAGAGGGTGTGCCGGGTGCCGAAGGCGGCGAGCCGACGGACGGTGGCCTCGATCCGGTCCCGGTCGATCTCGCGCAGCAGCGCGGTCAGCTCGCGGTCCGGCGGCTGCGGCCGGACCGGGTGGCCGGGGCCGGGCGGCGTGACGGTGTCGGTGGCGGCGGCCGGCGAGGCGGCCAGCGGGGCGGCGACGGTGGCGGCGGTGGCCGCGGCGGAGGCGGTGAGGAAGGTGCGCCGGGTGGACCTCGTGGGCCGACCCCCGGCGGTCTCGTGGGTTCCCATCAGGGCATCCTCACCCCGGACCGCGACGTTTGTCCATATAGTCGGGGGTGGATGCGGGCGGAATCATCCGGAACGGGTGATGCCGCCTTCGCCCGCGCTCCTCCTACGGTGGGCGGCATGGCTGCCGTGCGTCCGACTCCCGCCGATCCGACGCCCGACCTGGCCGCCGCCGCCGGGCCCGGCGACCAGCGGGCCGCCCCGCCGGAGCTGGGCGAGTCGATCGCGGTGCTCAGCGGCCCCACCTTCATGTACTCCGACCCCGCCGGGGACGTGCCCCCGGGCTCCATCGGCGGGCTGGTCCACCTGGACACCCGGATGGTCAGCGGCTGGGTGCTCACCATCAACGGCGCTCGCCTGCTGGTGCTGCGCTCGCAGGTCGTGCAGCACTACTCGGCCCAGTTCGTGCTGACCACTCCCGCCCTGCCCGACCTGCCGCCGGACAGCATCTCGGTGAACCGGATCCGCTACGTCGGGGACGGCTTCCACGAGCGGATCTCGTTGGTGTCGTTCCGTCCCGAACCGGTGCGGCTGGAGGCGCGGCTCGCGGTCGCCGCCGACTTCGCCGACCTGTTCGAGGTGAAGTCCGGCGCCCGCGACCGGTCCGCGCAGATCACCCGCGGGCAGACATCGGAGGGCCAGGCCCTCACCTTCGTGTACGAGAACGAGGGTTTCACGGCGCGAACCGAGGTGCGGGCCACGCCGGCACCCGGCCGGATCGAGGGTGACGAACTGGTCTGGGACGTGGCGTTGCAGCCGCGCCAGGAGTGGCGGGTGGATCTGCACGTGCCGCTGCCTCCCGGGCCCGGGGTGGTGGAGCCGGTCACCGGCGACATCGTCGACGTGGTCCAGGGGCGGGCCGCCGACCCGTTGCGCCGCTGGGCGGTCGACCGGGCCGTGCTGCGCAGCGACAACCAGGTGCTGGAGCGGACCGTCCGGAAGTCCCGGGACGACATCGCCGCCCTCCGGCTGGACCTGGAGGTGAAGGGGCAGCGCATCCTGCTGCCGGGAGCCGGCCTGCCCTGGTTCCTCACCGTGTTCGGCCGGGACACCCTGATCACTGCGTACCAGACGCTGGTCGCCGGACCGTCCCTGGCCCACGGTGCCCTGCTCGCGCTCGCGCGGTTGCAGGGCACCCGCTGCGACGACTTCAGCGACGAGGAACCCGGCAAGATCCTGCACGAGGTCCGCAGCGGCGAGCTGACCCGAACCGGGGTCAAGCCGTACGGCCCGTACTACGGCAGCGCCGACGCCACCCAGCTCTGGCTGATCCTGCTCTCCGAGTACTGGCGCTGGACCCGGAACGACGACCTGGTCCGCGAGCTGCGCGGCAACGCCCTGGCGGCCCTCGACTGGATCGACCACTTCGGCGACCGGGACGGCGACGGCTACGTCGAGTACGGGACCCGCTCCCCGGAGGGGTTGGGCAACCAGTGCTGGCGCGACTCGCCGGACGGCGTGTGCTTCGCCGACGGCCGCATCCCGGTGCTGCCCATCGCCACGTGCGAGCTGCAGGGCTACACGTACGACGCGAAGCTGCGGCTGGCGCAGCTGGCCGACGGTCCGCTCGCCGACCCGGCGCTGGCCGACCGGCTGCGCGTCGAGGCCGCCGAGCTGTACGAGCGCTTCAACCGGGACTTCTGGATCCCCGAACGGGGCGGCTACTACGCGGTCGGCCTGGACGGCGACAAGAACCGGATCGACGCGAAGACGTCGAACATGGGCCACCTGCTCTGGAGCGGCATCGTGCCGGCCGAGCGGGCGGGCCGGGTGGTGGCCCAGCTCATGTCCGACGACATGTTCTCCGGCTGGGGGATCCGGACCCTGTCCCGGGAGGAACGCCTGTACAACGCGCTCGGCTACCACCTCGGCACGGTGTGGCCGCACGACAACTCCCTCGCCGTCCTGGGGCTGGCGCGCTACGGCTTCCGGGCCGAGGCCAACCGGATCAGCCTGGCGCTGTTCGAGGCGGCGGAGCAGTTCGGCCACCGGCTGCCCGAGGCGCTGAGCGGCTACCCGCGGGACCGGCTGACGTTCGCGGTGCCCTACCCCACGGCGTGCAGCCCGCAGGCCTGGGCGACCGGCACCCCGCTCGCCCTGGTCCGGGCGATGCTGGGTGCCGATCCGGTGGACGGGCGGCTGCACCTGGACCCGGACATCCCGGCCGAGCTGGGCCGGATCACCGCCGAGCGGGTCCGGGCCTTCGGTCACTGCTGGGAGATGGAGGCCGTCGGCCGCGACGGGTACGTCCGGCTCAGCCCGGGCTGAGCCGCGGCGCGCGCGGGCCCACGTTTGTCGGGGTCCTCGACGGGAACGGCAGCAGGCATGACGAAACCTCGTGTGGTGATCGTGGGGGCCGGGTTCGCCGGATACCACGCGGCGAAGACGTTGAGCCGGCTGGCCGGCAAGCGGGCCGAGATCGTCCTGCTGAACACGACCGACTACTTCCTCTACCTGCCGCTGCTGCCCGAGGTCGCCGCCGGGGTGGTCGAGCCCACCCGGATCTCCGTGCCGCTCGCCGGCACGCTCGACGGCGTCCGCGTGGTCATCGGCGAGGCGGACCGGGTCGACCTCCAGAACCGCTGGGTCGGCTACCGCTCCGCCGAGGGGGACCACGGCCAGCTCGCGTACGACCGGCTGGTGCTCTGCGTCGGCAGCGTCAACAAGCTGCTGCCGATCCCCGGGGTGACCGAGTACGCGCACGGCTTCCGCGGCCTGCCCGAGGCGCTCTACCTGCACGACCACGTGATCCGCCAGCTCGAACTGGCCGAGCTGGCGGAGGACCCGGTCGAGCAGCGGTCCCGGACCACGTTCGTGGTGGTCGGCGCGGGCTACACCGGCACCGAGGTGGCCGCGCACGGGCAGCTCTTCACCGACCGGATGATGGCCCAGCGGCCGCACCTCAAGGTGCGTCCCCGCTGGATGCTGCTGGACGTGGCCCCGCGCGTCCTGCCCGAGCTGGACCAGCGCCTGTCCGCCACCGCCGACCGGGTGCTGCGCCGGCGCGGCGTCGACGTGCGGATGGGCACCTCGGTCTCCGAGGCCACCCCGGACGGGGTGCTGCTCACCGACGGCGAGTACGTCCCGACGTGCAGCCTGGTCTGGTGCGTCGGGGTACGCCCGGACCCGTTCGTTGCCGAGCTGGGGCTGCGCACCGAGAAGGGCCGCCTGGTGACCGACGAGTACCTCAACGTCCCCGGCTACCCGGAGGTGTTCGCCTGCGGCGACGCGGCTGCCGTGCCCGACCCGACCCGCCCCGGGCAGATCTGCGCGATGACCGCCCAGCACGCGCAACGGCAGGGCAAGCTCGCCGCGCACAACATCGCCGCCTCCTACGGGCAGGGCAACCGGAAGCCGTACAAGCACCGCGACCTGGGCTGGGTGGTCGACCTGGGCGGCAAGGAGGCGGCGGCCAACCCCCTGCACGTGCCGCTCGGCGGCCTGCCGGCCAAGGTGGTCACCCGCGGCTACCACCTGTACGCCATGCCCAGCAACCGGGCCCGGGTCGGCGCGGACTGGCTGCTCGACGCCACCCTGCCCCGGCCCGCCGTGCAGCTCGGCCTGGTCCCGGCGCACGCCGTGCCGCTGGAGAGCGAGTCGCCCGAGGTGGTGCACCGCCGCTGACCGGGTCCGCCCGTCTCACCCGCCGGCCGGCGGCGGGTTCCCGTCCGCGGGAGCCCGTCTGCCGGCCGGACGTCGGACCGGCACGTCGGGGGCCGGTACGGGCAGGGCCTGTCGGCCGGTGCGGGCGAACTCGCGCAGCAGGACCTGCCCGATGCCGGCCACCGGGATGGCCAGCAGGGCGCCCACGAGTCCCGCCAGCTCGGCGGCGAGCAGCACGCTGACCAGCACGGTCAACGGGTTCAGCCGGACCGCGCGGGCCATGATGACCGGCTGGAGCAGGTGGTTCTCGACCTGCTGGTAGACCACGAAGAAGACAAGCACCACGACACCGGCGGTGGGGGAGTGCAGGAACCCGGCCCCGGCCGCGACGATCGCCCCGAGGGTCGCCCCGACCAGCGGGATCAGGTCGGCCAGGGCGACCACCAGGGCGATCACCCCGGCGAAGGGGACCCCGAGGAGGAAGAGCACGCCGAAGGTCAGCCCGCCGCAGATCACGCTGATCAGCAGGTTTCCGCTGAGGTAGCCGGTGATGATCCGGGAGGAGTCCCGGCCGATGCGCCGCAGCCGCTCCGCCGCGCCGTCGCCCACGAGCTTGAGCGTGCCTGAGATGATCTTCGGGGCCTCCAGCACCATGAGGTAGGCCAGCACCACCACGGTGACCACCGCCGCGACGATCTGGAGCACGCCCCGCAGCACCCCGACCGCCGGCTCGCCGAGCCGGGAACCGTAGCGCTGGATCTGTTCGGCGTGGGTGTCGGCGTACCGGCGCAGGTGGAAGCGGTTCAGCGCCTCGCCGACGGGACCCCGCCCGGCCCGGGCCTCGTGGATCAGGTCCGGAGCCCGGTCGGCGAAGCGGCCCAGCTCGTCGACGAGCGGCAGCACGATCATCGCGCCCAGCGCAGCCAGGACCACGAAGGTGGCCAGGAAGACCAGCAGGGTGGCCAGCGCCCGGCGCCGGACCATCCGCCGCTCCACCCGGTCCACCAGGGGTTTCAGGGCGACCGCGAGGAACGCGGCGACCAGGCCCCAGACCAGCACCCGCCGGGTCGCCCAGAGCAGCGCCAGCCCGACAAGCGTGGCGAGCACCAGACCGATCACGATGAGCGCCCGGCGGGCGGTGGCCCGGTCGTCGGCGTTGCTCATCCGGCGCGGCTACCCGCCCCCGCCCCTCGGAAACCCGGCGCGGCCGCCCGCCGTCGACCCTTAGGGAACCCCGCCGGGTCAGCCCTCGGACAGGGTGGCGTCGGTGGCCGGGCGGGTCCCGGCGACGAACGCGTCGAGCGTCGCACCGTGCAGCACCCCGCCGGGCACCGGGTCGCCGGCGGCGCGGGCGACGAGCCGGCGTACCGGCAGGCGGTCGGGGCGGGTCGCGGCGGCGAGCACCAGGTTGCCGTACCGCCGGCCGCGCAGCATCCGCCGGTCGGCGACCAGGCAGACGTCGGCGAAGACCGCCCGCAGCGTGGCCACCTGGGTGCGGGTGTGCGCCAGCGGCGGGAGGTCGGTGACGTTGACCAGGTAGACGCCGTTCGGGCGCAGCGCCCGGGCCACCGCGGCGGCGAACTCCACGCTGGCCACGTGGCGGGGCATCCGGGCCGCGCGGTAGACGTCCGCCAGCACCAGGTCGTAGGCGCCGGCCGGCGCGGCGGTCACCGCGTCCCGGGCGTCGCCGACCTCCACGACCACCTCGGGCGGTGCCGGCGGCAAATCGCGGCGGACCAGTTCGACCACCGCGGGGTCGCGCTCGATCACCCGCTGCGGGGAGCCGGGGCGGGTGGCGGCCAGCCAGCGCGGCAGGGTGAGCGCCCCGCCGCCCAGGTGCAGGGCGGCCAGCGGCCGGCCCGGCGGGGCGGCCAGGTCGACAACGGCGGCCATCCGCCGCACGTACTCGAAGTGCAGGTGGCGCGGGTCCGTGACGTCGACGTAGGACTGTTCGACCCCGGCGGCGAGCAGCGTCCGGCCGGTGGGCCGGGCCGGGTCCACGACGATCTCCAGGGCCTCGGCGTCGCTCTCCACGGCGGCCAACGGTACCCGGGCCGCGTGGGGCCGGCGGACGGAGCGCCCGCCGGCCCGCACGCCAGGCCGCTCAGCCGGCGGCCATCCCGGCGCCGGCCTCGTCGATGGCGTCGTCCACCCGCCGGGCCAGGTCCACGTCCACCGCCGTCACCCCGTCGACCTGCTGGGTGCGCACGGTGAGCACGGCACTGTCCTGGTCGGGCCGCCCGATCTGCGGGCCGCGCCCGGTCTCGCCCCGGAGCTGGTCGAGCCGGTCGAGCACCCGGTCCAGGTTGCCGGCCGGCAGCTCGATGGTGCGCACCAGGGACTGCCGGTCACTGGACCAGTACGGCAGCTGGGCGAGCGCGTCGCGCAGTTCCTGCTCGTCCAGCGGAGCGGTGGCGGACGTCGCACCCACCAGGCCGCCGCCGGCCACCGGCGGCGCGAGCAGGTCCCGCAACCCGTCCGGTACGCGCAGCGACTCGACGAGGTCGCCGTCCGCGTCGGCCAGCGCGGCGAGGGTGGCCTGCGCCTGGTAGCGGGCCTGCTCCGGGGTGAGGCGGCTGCGCCGGCCCACCTCGGCCAGGAAGCCGGGCAGGTCCTGCCGCCGCTCGATGCCGTCCACCGGCACCACGTCGTGCAGCTTCACCGGCACGGCCTCGAGCAGCCGTTCCCGCTCGGCCTCGTCGAGCGCCCGGGCCAGCGCGAGCACTGTCGCCTCGGCCGCCACCTTGGCGGTGGAGAAGTCCACCCCGGCCCGCCGGCTCACGTCGTCGACGAGAGCCCGGTAGCCCATCGTGGTCACCCGGGCCGGCCGCTCGTCGGGCAGCGGGCGCGGGCGCTCCGCCACGGCCGCGGGCGGCGGCGCGGGACCGCCGCGCGTGGTGTCCGGCTTGTGCCGGCCGGCCGGCGGCGGGCCGGACCGTTCGCGCTGGTCCAGCGAGGTGATCTGCTTGGACGCGCTCAGGCTGGCGCCGGTCTGGCTGGGCCGCAGACCGCGTTCCCGGGCGTCCCGGGCCAGGGCCCGGCGGCGCTGGTTGTCGCCCTCCATCTGCTTGCGCATCGTCGCACCTCGTTCCTGGTCGGTTGCGCTTGCGCCGGTCGCCTTCCCGGCGCCGCTGGGAAGGAAACGGGCGGGGCCGGACCGGCCAGCTTCACTCGCTGCGGGTGAGGACCGGTCACCCGGCGGGCCCGCACCATCGGGGTGGACCGGAAGAACTTCCGACGCACGCGGAAGGGCAGGTCGTCATGAAACGGATCGTGGAGATCGTCCCCGCCCGGCCCGGCTGGTACGCGCGGTGGCAGGTCGACCCGGAGGGCACGCGCTGCTATCCGGTGACCCTCTGGGCGCTGCTGGAGGAGAGCGACGGCAGCGGACGCGAGGTCGTCGGCGTCGACTGTGTGGGGCAGTGGCCGGGAGCGGACGACAACGAGGTGGGTGGGGAGTTCGTCCGTTACCTGTTCCAGACGCCCGATTCCGGCGCGCCCGAGGACGCGGCCTCGCCCACCGTGGGGGAGCTGCGCGAATCCGGGCCGCGCCTGCAGGCCATCCCGGCCGCCTGAGCCACCCTCCCCGGCCCCCGGCCCCTGGTCCCAGGGTCGGGGGCCACCCCCCGTTCCGGGCGGGGGTCAGCCGACCTGGCGGGCGTCCCCGGTCGCCGTGGACGGCGGGACGGCCAGCAGCTCGGTCAGCCCGGTGCGGTCCAGCAGTTGGCGTACCGGCGGGTTCACGGAGTCCAGCCGCACCGCGCCGGCGCCGGCCCGGTGGACGACCACCAGCGCGCTGAGGCCCGAGGAGTCGCACAGCGTCACCCCGGCGAAGTCGAGCAGCAGCTCCTGGCAGCCGTCGCGGCGCAGCTCGGCGGCGGCGGCCACGAGGTCGGGCGCGGTGTCGAAGTCGAGCTCGCCGGTCAGCCGGAGCCGAGCACGTCCGGCGGCGAGCCGGTCCACCTCGATCGTCAACAGCTGAGAGGGCATGTCGCCATGTTCCCAGGTCGGGATGATCGGGAAACCCCCGGGGTGCTCACGCGAACGCGGACGAATCCGTCGCCGGCCGGTCCTCCGGCCGTGGCCGGGACAGCAGGCCGGTGACCCCCGTCATGTCGAGGATCGTGGTGAGGAAGCGGGGCGGCTCCCGGAGCAGGACCGCGGTGCCCCGCTGCTGACCCTCCCGCCAGGCGTGCACGATCACCGACAGGCCGGTGCTGTCGATGAAGAGCAGGTCGCCGAAGTCCAGCACGAGCGTCGCGGGGCCCTCGGCCAGCAGCCGGTCGACCTCGACGCGCAGCGGGGTGGCCGTGGTGAAGGCCAGGTCACCGCCGACCTTCACGACCGGGGCCACGGGGTCGGACCGGTCCACGGAGAGGGTCAGCGGCGTCGCCTCGGGCGTGTTCCGTCGGGGTGCCACCATCACACCTTTCCGCGGCTCCCGGTCGGGGGCCGGTCGTCAGGGATCGTAACAACCCCGGCACGGCCTCGCCGGATGGCGCGTCCGCAGGCCGGGGCGCAGGCCGTGGGGTGGCGGTCCCGGCACACCGGCGTAGGGTGGGGTGGAGAGATCTGACCATACGCGCCGTTCCGGGCGCGCCGCGGGGTGTCGACAAGGAGTGGGGCTCATCTGGTGACTGCTGCCGACGTCAGGGGTGCTGACCCGGGCGACGGACGGGTCTCCAGGCCGGGCGCCGGAAGGGCTCGCCCGAGGTCCGTCGCCGCTCCCGCCCTGCCGCCCCTGGCCCCGGACCGCGACCTGCCCACCCCCGACTGGTCGGAGGTGGTGGAGCACTTCCGCGAGGGCCTCATCGTCTGCGACGCCGACGGCGTGGTGCGGCACCTCAGCCCGGTTGCCGAGCGGCTGGTTCCCGAGGTGGTGGCCGGCGAGGTGCTGGCCGCGGCCAGCGTGCCCGCGCTGCTCGCCGCCGACCCGGGCGAGTTCGCCCATCACGGGCGTCGGCTGCGGCTGCGGCGGGTTTCGCTCTCCGCGGCCCGCCGCTGCTGGTACGTCGAGGACGTCACCGAGAGCGTCAGCCGGGCCGACGCGCTGCTCGCCGAGCGGGCCCGCTCGGCGTTCCTCGCCGTGGTCGGCGAGAAGCTCGGCAACCCCCTGCACCCCGACCGGGCCGCCGCGGCGGTGGTCCGGCTGGCCGTGCCGACCCTGGCCGACGCCGCCGTGCTGGTGCTGGCCCCGCGCTCCGGCCGGGCCCGCTGGTGGCGGGCGGTACGGGCGGACGACGAGGCGCCCGCCGTGGACAGCGGCATGCTCGCCGCCACGGCGCTGCCGTCGGCGATCGCGGAGGGCCTCGGCGGGGCCGAGCCGCACGCCCTGGACTGGCTGGTCGAGCAGGCCGTCGAGGCCGGCTGGCTGCCGGGGCTCGACGCGGCCGGAGCCACCGCGCGGGTGGTGCCGCTGCCCGGGCGGGAGATGCCGGCCGGCGTGCTGCTGGTGGCCCGCCGGGCCGGCCGCTGGTACGACGACGCCGACCTCGACCTGGTCCGCGCCTTCGCGGCCCGCGCCGGCGCCGCGCTGACCACCGCCGTGCTCTACCGCGACCAGGCGGAGGTCGCCGACACCCTCCAGGCCAGCCTGCTGCCCGTCGAGCCGGCGGCGGCTACCGGCGTGCAGTGGGGCACCGCGTACCGGCCGGCGCAGGCCGGGTTGCGGATCGGCGGTGACTTCTACGGCTCCCACCGGCTCGTCGACGGCGGTTCGGTCTTCTTCCTGGGCGACGTCTCGGGCAAGGGCGTCGAGGCGGCGGTGTTCACCGGCCAGCTCCGGCAGTGCCTGCACGCGCTGCACCGGGTCGAGTCGCAGCCGGGACGGCTGCTGAAGCTCCTCAACGACGCGCTGCTGGAGACCACCCAGGCGCACGGGCAGGGTCGCTTCGCCACCATGGTGCTGGGTGTGGTCCGCCCGCACCGCGACGGCAGCCTCACCCTGACCATGGCCGGCGGCGGCCACCTCCCGCCGCTGGTGCTGCGGGCCTCCGGCGAGGTCGAGGTGGTGCCGCTGAGCGGCATGCTGATCGGCGTGGTGCCGGATCCACGAATCGGCGAGGTGACCGTGCACCTGGCGCCGGGCGAGACCTGCCTGCTCTACAGCGACGGCGTGACCGAGGCGCGGGGCGGCCGGCGCGGCGACGAGCAGTTCGGCGCCGAGCGGCTGCTCCACGCGGTGACGGGCTGCCACCGGATGCCCGCCCCGGCACTGGCCGAGCGGATCGAGCAGGTGACCTGCGACTGGCTGGGCCACGGCGACCACGACGACATCGCGGTGCTCGCGCTGCGGGCCACCGGCCCCGGCCGCCCGGGCCGTCACCTGCACGCGGTGCAGGGCCCGACCGGCGCCGACCGACCGAGGGAGACCACCGCGTGACCGCGACGACCACCGTGGCCGACCCGGCTCACGCCTTCCCCGGCTACCTGGAGTTCCTGGCGGAGGCCGACGAGCACGGCGCCGTCGAGGTGGCCGTCGGGCTGCTGGAGTCCGGCGTGCCGGCCGAGCGCGTGCTGCTGGACCTGGTGGCCCCCGCGCAGGCCGAGGTGGGGGAGCGGTGGGCGCGTGACGAGTGGAGCGTGGCCCAGGAGCACGCCGCCACCCACGTCAGCGAGCGGGTGGTGGCCGCCGTCGCCGCGTACGCCGATCCCCGCCCGACCCGGGGCCGGATCGTGGTGGCCTGCATGGACGGGGAGTGGCACGCGCTGCCGGCCCGGCTGGTGGCCGAGGTGCTGCGGCTGCGCGGCTGGCAGGTGACCTTCCTCGGGGCCAGCGTGCCCGCCGCGCACCTGGTCTCCTACCTGCACCGCTACGACGCGCACGCGGTGGCGCTGGCCTGCGCGCTGCCGATGCGGCTGCCGCACGCCCACCGGATGATCGAGGCGTGCCGCCGCTCGGACGTGCCGGTGGTGGTGGGCGGGCGCGGCTTCGGCGGCGACGGCCGCTGGGCCCGGGTGCTCGGGGTGGCCTGGGCGCCGGACGCGCCCAGCGCGGCTGACCTGCTCGCCGACGAGCGGGCGCTGCGCGCGGTGCCGCCGGCCCGGCTCGACCACCTCGCCGACGACGAGTACGCGAGCCTCACGAAGCGTCGCGGCGAGCTGATCGACAGCGCTCTGGCCGACCTGCGGGAGCGGGTGCCGGGGGTACGCGACTACACCCCGGCGCAGCTCGACTCGACAGTGAGCGACCTCGGCTACATCGTCGACTTCCTCGCCGCCGCCCTCTACGTCGACGACGAGACCCTCTTCGGCGAGTTCGTCGAGTGGCTGGTGGCGATCCTGGTCAGCCGCCGGGTCCCGGCGGGCGCCGTGGGGCTCACCCTCGACCACTATGGACACCTGCTGCGCGACTTTCCCCGCGCCGGGCGCTTCCTCGACCGGGCTCGTGCCCTGGTCAGCGGGCTGCCGGCCGCCCCGGCACGGTGACCGCCGAGCTGCCCGGAACCGTGCGTATACTTGCTGAACTGCAAGGGTCGGCCTGCGGTGGGAGCGAGGGGGGCCACGGTGACGTTCACCGTCACGCACGCCCGGCTGGACGGCGGCCCGGCCCGCCTCCGGCTCGCGGGTGAGCTCGACCTGAGCACCGCGCCGGAGCTCACCGCCGCCATCGACCGGTTGGCCGCCGACGGGCACCGCGAGCTGCTGCTGGACCTCACGGAGCTGACCTTCTGCGACTCCACGGGCATCGCCGCGTTCGTCCGCGGCGACAACCTCGCGACCGCCGCGGGCGGCTGGTTGCGGATCACCGGGGCGACCGGGCGGGTGGCCCGGGTGCTCCGGATGACCGGGCTGGACGAGGTGCTGCGCTACGAGGCGGGCAGGGCCGACCCGGCCACGCCGGCCGCCTCCTGATCGGATAGATTTCCCCGCCGGTGGTCGACCTCGCCGTCGACGCCTCCACCTCCGAGACGAAGCAGGTTTTCCCATGGGTCATGGCACCCCGAGCCCCGTTCGTATCCTGGTGGTGGACGACGACCCGGGTGACGTCCTGATGATCGAGGAGGCGCTCGAGGACTCGGACGTCGAGAAGATCATCGACGTGGTCAACGACGGCCAGGAGGCGATGGAGTTCCTGCGCCGCGAGGGCCGGCACACCGAGGCCCAGCGGCCGGACGTCATCCTGCTCGACCTCAACATGCCGCGCATGGACGGGCGTCAGGTGCTCGGCGAGGTGAAGCGGGACGAGAACCTGCGCACCATCCCGATCGTCGTGCTGACCACCTCCAACGCCGACACCGACATCCTCGGCAGCTACACGCTCCAGGCCAACGCGTACGTGACGAAGCCGATCGACCTGGACGACTTCAACGACGTGGTGCGGCGGATCGACGAGTTCTTCGGCCGGGTGGTCGTGCTTCCCAAGCACCCCTGACCACCTTCGTCCGGGCATCCGGATGCTGAACATTTTGTGGGAACGGCCACGGGCGTGGCCGCTCGCCGCCCAGGATCGTCAGGTGGGGAAGTGACACCAGCTGCCTGGGGGGCGACACGCATGAGGTTCTCCGTGGTTGAGACCGGTTACGACCAGCGGCAGGTGGACTCCTGCCTGGACGAGCTGGGAATCCGGTTGGTCCGGCTCGCCGCCCGCGCGGAGAGCGCCGCCGGCGCGGGCCGGGAGTGGGACCAGATCCGGGAGGACGCGACCCACCTCTGCGACTTCCTGCGCCGCCGCACCGCCGTCGTGGAGGCGGAGGTGGTCGCCGGGACGGCCGCCGAGCGGGAGGCCGCCGCGCTGCTTGCCCAGGCCCGCAGCGAGCTGGAGGCCGCCCGGGAGGAGGCCCGCCAGGTCCGCGAGCAGGCGTACGCCGAGGCGGTCCGTGCGCGTCGCGACTTCGAGGCGGCGCTGCTGGCCCGCCGCCGGCGCGAGGCCCGCGTCGACGAGGTCCTCGCGGGGGTACGCGGCGACGTGGTGCCGCCGGAGACCCCGACCGCCGCTGCGGGGCTGCCGACCGGTGGCGCCGCCGAGCGCAGCGCGGCCTGAGCGCCGCTCAGACCAGCGCCGCCACCACGGTGGTGGCCCGGTCCTCGTGCTGCGCGTACGCGTCGGGGAAGGCCGAGACCTGCACCGCCTGGGCCGCCTCGGTGAGGCTCATCTCGGTCCAGCCGGGCACCTCCCTGAGCGCGGTGAAGAACGCGCGGGCCGCGTACGCGGGCCGCATGATCTCGGCGACGGTGCCCCAGCCGCTGCTGGGCCGCTGCTGGAACAGGCCGATCGAGTCGTGGTCGGAGCCGCTGCCCTGGTGCGGGTAGTCGAACGACTCGGGCAGCACGTCGCTGGCCAGGTTGTAGAGATCGCTCTCCTGCATGGCGGTGGCGACGGCCACGACGAGGGCCCGGCGGGGCATCTTCAGGGCCAGGCCGGCGTCGACGATCGCCTTGGCGTTGTCCATCTGCCGCTGGTCCAGCCCGGCGACGGGCCGGGGGTGCTTGGGCCGGACGGGCTTCTTCGGCGCCTTCCTCGCGGGCGTCGGGCTGGGCGTGGCGGCCGGGATCGGGGTGACCGGCACGGCGACCGGCGGGGCGCTCCGCTCGAAGTCGCGGGAGGCCCGCTGCTCGCTGGCGGCGGCCGCCCGGTCCGCGAGCGCCTCGCGGAGCGGCTCGTGCGCCTGCCCGGTCGACCGTGCGCCGACGACCCCGATCAGGCCGAGGCAGCAGGTCACGCCGGTGGCGACGGCGACCCGGGCGGGGGTGGAGCGGATCGGCCCGCGCCGTGCCGGCTCCGGGGCCCGGTGCCGGCCGATCGTCCGTTCGGCTGATGCCGGGTCGATCGTACGGCGAACGGGTGAGTTCTCGGTCGGCTGCTGCTCTGCGGGGTCGTCGGGATGCACCCGCCGAGGCTAGAAAGCTTCCCGGCGCTTGCCATCGGGGTAGTTGGTGGCATGCGTCACAATTTGCCGCTATCTGCCCGCGCATTACGCTCGGTAGAACATGAATTCGATCTCTCTCGCCTTTCGCATTTTCCGGTCATGTCGGGAACTCCCGGACGGAACGCGCGCATGATCATCTTTTCGGCGGTTCCGGCCGGCCTCCTCCGTTCGGGGGAGGGGCAGGCCCGTCACCTGGGGGTGCCCGCCTGGGCCGGAGAGCCCAGACCGCCGGGTCCGGGGGCGTACCCGGATCGCCGCCATCCGTGGGCCGGCGGCTGGTTACGATGCGGACGGTGACGGAGCAGATGGTCGATGAGCGGGCCGCCGGAGAACCCGCCGGCCGCCGGGGTCGGCGGGGACTGGTCGTCAGCGTCTGCGCCGTCCTGCTCACCGTGCTGCTCGTCGGCCACCGCGCGGTGCCCAACGTGCACGGCCTGGGCAGCCTCGTGGACAGCGCCACGCCACTGCTCGGGCTCGGCGTACCCCCGCTCGTGCTCGCGGCGCTGCTGCGCCGGTCCCGGCCGGCCCTGCTCGTGGTCCTGCTGCCGGCGGTCGTGTGGGCGGCACTCTACGGCGGGGCCTGGCTGCCGCAGGCCGCCGGCGCGGGCGCCACCTCGCTGCGGGTGGCCAGCCAGAACCTGCGCTCCGGCAACCCCGACCCGGCCGCCACGGTCGACGCGCTCGCCGACGCCGACCCGGACCTCATCGGGCTCCAGGAGGTGGACGACGGCGAGCGGGTCGCCGCCGCGCTGGGCGGCCGCTACCCGCACCGGGCCACGGTCTCCACCGTCGCGCTGTGGAGCCGCTGGCCCATCCGCGAGGCGCACGGCGTGGACACCGGCCTCGGCTGGGACCGGGCCCTGCGGGCCGTGGTCGCCGCCCCGCAGGGCGACCTCGCGGTGTACGTGGTCCACCTCGGCTCGGCGCGGGCCGGGCACACCGCCACCCGCGACGAGACCGTCGCCGCCCTCGCCGCCACCGTCCGGGCCGACGACGCGCCCCGGCTCGTCGTGCTCGGCGATCTGAACACCGCCACCACCGACCGGGTCTTCGCGCCGCTCACCCACCTGCTGCGCGACGCCCAGGCCGACGCCGGACAGGGCTTCGGCTTCACCTGGCCGGCGGGCCTTCCGGTGACCCGCCCCGACCACGTCCTCTTCCGGGGGCTCACCCCCACCGCGGCCGGCGTGCTGCACACCCCCGACAGCGACCACCGGGCGGTGACCGCCGGCTTCCGCTGGTGAGCGGTCAGTGCCGGCCGTTCTCCGCCGGGGTGACCGTCAGCCGGTGCCGGCTGTTGTCGCCGCTGGAGAACGGCCAGAGCCGGTCCGCGTGCGCCACCAGGTCGGCCAGTTGCTCCCGGGTGAGGCCGGCCGAGGAGATCTCGGCGTGCACGTCGGCCCGGTAGCGGCCGTCGTCGTCGCGGCCCAGCTTCGCCGCAGCGGTCACCTCGACGGTGTGCGCCTCGTCGGTGATCTCACCGGCCGCCTCCACCGCCGCGTGGTGCAGGCAGGAGGCGAACGCGGCAGCCAGGAGCTGTTCGGGCGTCAGGCCGGTGCAGTGCGGCGCCAACGGGGACGCCAGGGCGGAGGAGAGACCGCCGTCCTCGGTGCGTACGTGACCGCCCGCGGCGGTCGCCGTGGCCGTCTCGGCCAGCCAGGAACTCGGATCCGGCATCGCGTTCCTCCCGTCACTCACCCGCCCGGCTACCCGGCCCCCGGCCGGCGAAACCGCGCCTGAGCAGGCAGCGCGTCAGCCGGCCCGACCCGTCGGGTACGCGTCGACGGCGATCGCCTCGGTCGCCTCGGCGGCCGCCCGGTCGGTCCACGGCGACACGGGCACGCGCCGCTGCCGGGGAGCCGTCGCGACCATCGGCACGTAGACACGGGCGTCCACCACCTCGGCGAGCAGCAGCGCGGCCATCAGGCTGCTCGGCCGGCCGGTCGGGTCGGTGGCGAGGCAGCGCCGGCACAGGTCGGCCGCCTCGGCCGGCAACCCGTCGATCTCCGGCAGCGGCTCCGGTGGCCGGCGCCGCCCCGAACCGAGCAGCTGGGTGGTGGTGTCGGCCGCGTACGGGAGGCGACCGGTCAGGCAGTAGTAGAGGAGCACGCCCAGGGCGTACATGTCGGCGGCGGGCGTGGCCGGCTGCCGGTCGAGCTGCTCCGGCGCCAGGTACGCGGGCGTGCCGACCACGATCCCGTCCGGGGTGTGGTCCGGTGCGCCCGCCGGGGTGGCGATCCCGAAGTCGAGCACCTTCACCCCGGCCGGGGTGAGGATCACGTTCGCCGGCTTCACGTCCCGGTGCACGATGCCGTGCGCGTGCGCGGCCGCCAGGGCGGCGCTCACCTCGGCGCAGACCCGCACCGCGATCCGCCAGTCGAGCGGGCCGCCGCGCAGGTGGGCGGCGAGCGTCTCCCCCTCGGCCAGCTCCATCACGATGTACGGCACCGCGCGCCCGTCCGGCAGGGCGGCAGTGCCGAAGTCGTGCACGCTTGCCACGTTCGGGTGCACCAGCCGGGCCGCCGACCGGGCCTCGGCCCGGATGCGCTCCACCGAGGTGGCCTCCCCGTCCAGCCCCGGCGAGATCAGCTTCACCGCGACGGTCCGGTCGAGCACGAGGTCGTGCGCCCGCCACACCTCGGACATCCCGCCGATGCCGACGCGCCGTTCGAGCTCGTACCGCCCGCCCAGCGTCCTCATCGACCACTCCTCGCCCTCGTCCGGTCACCTCCGGTCTCGCTACCCGGGCCCCGAGCAGGGCAAACCGCCGGGGTTCCCGCCTCCGGGCGGGGTAGCTTCGCGGGCAGGGGATCGTGACGACGGCGAGACGGAGGGTGACCGTGGGTCTGGTGCGCGTGCGGTTCGTCGGCGGGCCGGCCGACGACCTGGTCCGGGACCTGCCCGCCGACCCGGACGGGGCGCCGCCGCCGCGGTGGATCCTGCGCCATCCGGACCGGCCGCCCGGCGGCGAGGCGGACCACCTCTACGAGCGCGACCACCACCACGACGGGGGCGACTGGACGATGCGCTACGTGCGCACCGACCCCTTCGGCGCCACCGAGTGAGCCCGGTCAGGCCGCCCGCGCGCCGGTGGTGTCGAGGATGACCGAGGCGACCAGCTCCGGGTCGTCGTGCATCGGCACGTGCCCGCAGCCGGTCAGGTCCAGGTGCCGGGCCGCCGGCAGCCGGGTCCGGGCCAGTGCGGCCTGCCGGTAGGGCAGGATCCGGTCCCGGGTGCCCCAGGCGACCGTCACCGGCACGGTCGGCGCGCCGGCGAACGCGTAGCCGCGGCCGGCCCGGGCCACCGCGCGGAAGGCGCGCGCCTCGCGGAGCGCCCGCGCGTCGGCAAGCGCCTCGGCGAGCGCCATCCGGTTCGGCCGGGCCAGGATCATGCCCAGCGCGAGCGTGCGCAGCGCCGGGTTGCCGAACAGTGAGCGCAGCACCGGCTCGGGCAGCCGCGCCGCGTTGCGGTGCAGGGTGAGCACGGTGAGCGCCCAGCGCAGCTCGCGCGGGGTGCAGAAGCCGGCGGGGGAGAGGGCGGTGGCCGAGGAGACCGCACCGGCGGCGGCCAGCTCCAGCGCGATGGCGCCGCCGAGGCTGTTGCCCGCGACGTGCGGGCGGTCCAGCCCGAGCGCGGCGAACAGCTCCACCACCGCGGCCACCAGGCCGGGCATGTCGGCGGGCAGACCGGCGGCGGGCACCGGCGAGCGGCCGAACCCGGGCAGGTCGACGGCGATCACGTCGTGCGCCTCGGCCAGCCGGTCCAGCACCGGCGACCAGGCGGCCCAGTGGTGCCCGATGCCGTGCAGCAGCACCAGCGGCGTGCCCGCCCCGCGCCGCTCGAAGACCACCCCCACCTGACTCATGTGTCACCTCCCGTTCGCGGCCGGACCGGCTCACGCCCCGCGCTCACCGCCGCACCTCCGGCGTGCTCGCTCCGAAGCCCCGGCCGAGCGCCCGGGCCTGCTCCTCGATGAGCGGGACGGTGTCCCTCGCGGTCCGGCCGATCAGCCGGTCGGCGAGCGGGCTGACCAGCACCGACCGGACCGCCTGCACGGCGCCGACGGCTCGTGGCACGTAGACCCGCCGCTGGCGGCGCTCGATCGCCCGGACGAACGCCGCGGCGCACTCCTGCACCGTGGTGGTCCGCCGCATCGGCCAGGGCAGCTTCGCCAGCGCCGCCTCGAACGCCGGCAGGTCGGCCCGGGCCTCCCGGACCAGGTCGGTGTCCACCCAGGACGGGTGCGCCGTGCCCACGGCCACCCCGCGGTGCGCCAGCTCCAGCCGGATGGCCGTGCCGAAGTGCTCGACGCCGGCCTTCGAGGCGCAGTAGGCGGCCATTCCGGGCAGCGCGGCGAACGCGGCGGCGGAGGAGACGATCAGCAGGTAGCCCCGGCGGGCGGTGAGCGCCGGCACGGTCGCCGCCGCGGTGCGCATCGCACCGATGAGGTTCACCTCGACCGTGCGGACCAGCGCCTCGACGTCGCCGACGGCGATGGTGCCCCGGTTGGCCACCCCGGCGTTCGCCACCACGGCGTCGATTCCGCCCAGCGCCGCGACCGTGCCGTCGACAGCGGCGGCCAGCTCGGCCTGGTCGGTGACGTCGGCGGGAAACCACACGTGCCCGGGACCCAGCTCCGCGGCGAGCGCGGCGAGGCGGTCGGGCTCCAGCCCGACCAGCGCCAGCCGGGCGCCCCGGGCGGCGGCGAGCCGGGCGGTGTGCTCACCGATGCCCCGGGCCGCCCCGGTCACCAGCACGACCTTGCCGGCCAGCCGGCCGGGGGGACGACCGTCGATGGACATGCCGGCAAGTTACCACCGGGTAGCAGGCTGGGGAAGGCCCGTCCGGCGTGTCCGTGGCCAGGCCCGGACGTCCTGTCCGGCCAGCCATTCCGGGCCGTCGGCGCCGCGGGCCAGCGCGCCCACCGCCAGCATCGCGGCCCGCGCGGCGTCGGGCGCGGCCACCGTCACGGCGGCCCACGGCGAGTCCGGCGCGGCGCCGGTGCGGGGATCGCGTACCCCGCCGCCGTCCGGGCGTAGGACGTCGGCGGTGACCAGCGCGCCGCCGGTCAGCGTGGCCGGCCCGTGCGCCACCCGCCAGCCGCCCGCCGGCGCCGGCCCCGCGACGGCCACCCGGGATCCGACCGCCACCAGCACCCCGACCCCGTGCCGGGCCGCCACCTGCTCGGCGCACCGCTGCACCAGGTACGCCCCGGCCGTCGCGCCCAGGTCCAGCCAGAGCGGCGGGGGCACCGCGAGGAGGTCCCCGCGCAGCGACACCGCCCGCCAGCCCTCGCCCCGGTCCAGCCGCCCCCAGGCCGAGCCGCAGGCCGGCAGCGGGACCACCGACCGGCGCAGCCGGGCCGCGCCGACCGTCGGGTCCACCGCACCGCCGCTCGCCTCCGCCGCGCCCAGCGACACCGCCACCAGGTCGCGCAGCAGCGGGCCGACCGGCACCGCCCGGCCCGCCGCCCGGTGCGCCCGGGACAGTTCCAGGTCGACCGCGCGCAGCCCGGCCAGCCGGCGCGCCACCGCGCGGCGGGCCGCCGGCAGCGCCGTACGATCGGACACCGCCACCCGGACCGCCGCACCACGACTCCACCAGCGCACCTCGAAGGCCCCGTCCACGCTCATGGGCCGAGCGTCCCCGGCGAGGCTGGAGAGGACGTGGGCCGTGCCTGTGCTCCGGCTGTGCGTTCTCCCAGCGGCGCCGCGTGGATCCCCGCGGCCGACCCGCACAGCTGGTACACAGGATCAGGACAGGACCGGCACAGCGGGTGCGCCCACGATGGGGGTCATGGTCATGAACGGGCAGGCCGCGCAGGGCCGGATCGAGCTGCGCCGACCCGACGGCGAACCGGTGCGGGTGCTGGTGGTGGACGACGAGCCGACGCTCACCGACCTGCTCTCGATGGCGCTGCGCTACGAGGGCTGGCAGGTGACGACCGCCGGCAACGGAATGGCGGCCATCAGCGCCGCCCGGCAGTTCAAGCCCGACGCCGTGGTGCTCGACGTCATGCTGCCGGACCTGGACGGCTTCCAGGTGCTGCGCCGGCTGCGCGAGCAGGCCCCCACCGTGCCGGTGCTCTTCCTGACCGCCCGGGACGCCGTGGAGGAGCGGATCGCCGGGCTCACCGTCGGCGGCGACGACTACGTCACCAAGCCGTTCAGCCTGGAAGAGGTGATCGCCCGGCTGCGCGCCCTGCTGCGCCGCTCCGGGTTCGCGGTCGCCGCCCGCGAGGAGGCCGTGCTCACCGTCGGCGACCTCAGCCTCGACGAGGACAGCCACGAGGTACGCCGCGGCGGCGACCTGGTCAACCTCACGGCCACCGAGTTCGAACTGCTGCGCTACCTGATGCGCAACCCGCGCCGGGTGCTCAGCAAGGCGCAGATCCTCGACCGGGTCTGGAACTACGACTTCGGCGGCCAGGCCAACGTGGTCGAGCTGTACATCTCGTACCTGCGCAAGAAGATCGACGCGGGCCGCGAGCCCATGATCCACACCTTGCGCGGCGCGGGTTATGTCCTCAAGCCCGCGGAGTGACCGGGGCGGTCGGCTGCGGCGCCGGCTGGCCGGCTGGTCGCTGCGCCGCCGCCTCGTGCTCTCCGTGGTGGCGCTGCTGGCCCTGGTCAGCGTCGGCATCGGCGGCCTGACCACGATCGCCCTGCGCCACTTCCTGGTCGGCGAGGTGGACAAGCAGCTCACCATGGCCGACCGGCGCATCGGTGACATGCCGCCGTGGCTGCGTCCGCCCGGTGACCCGCGACGGACGGACCCCTGCGACCAACCGCAGCCGGAGCCGCCGCGCGGCTTCCCACCCGGCTCGATCGCCCTGTGGACGGCCTGCGGCACCACCACCGCCACGGTGCGAGCCGAATCCGGGGAGGCCGAGGCGGTGCCGGCCAGCGACATCACCGCGCTCGCCGCGGTGCCTCCGGACGGGCAGCCCCGCACCGTCGAGCTGGGCGATCGGGGTGATTTCCGTGCGGTGGCCCATCGGCCCTCGGACGGCGTGGTGGCGGCCGTCGCCATCCCGCTCTCCTCGGTGAACGAGACGGTCATGTGGGTGCTGGTCGCCCAGGCCGGGCTGGTCACCGCCGGGCTGATCATCGCCGGTGGGCTCGGCGCGCTGATCGTCCGGGCCGCGCTGCGCCCGCTGAACCGGGTCGCCGCCACCGCCGCCCGGGTCACCGAACTGCCCCTCGACCGGGGCGAGGTGGCCCTGTCGGTGCGGGTGCCGGCGGCCGACACCGACCCGCGTACCGAGGTGGGGCAGGTGGGCGGCGCGCTCAACCGGATGCTCGGCCACGTCGCCGCCGCGCTCGCCGCCCGGCAGGCCAGCGAGACGCGGGTACGCCAGTTCGTCGCCGACGCCAGCCACGAGCTGCGTACCCCCCTCGCCGCGATCCGCGGCTACGCGGAGGTGGCCCGGCGCGGCCGGGACGAGGTCCCGCCGGACGTGGCCCACGCCCTGCGCCGGGTGGAGTCGGAGAGCACCCGGATGACCAGCCTCGTCGACGACCTGCTGCTGCTCGCCCGGATCGACTCCGGCCGCCCGCTCGCGGCCGAGCCGGTCGACCTCACCGCCATGGTGGTCAACGCGGTGAGCGACGCCCACGTGGCCGGCCCCGAGCACCGCTGGCAGCTCGACCTGCCCGACGAGCCGCTGAGCGTCACCGGCGACGCCCACCGCCTGCACCAGGTGCTGGCGAACCTGCTCGCCAACGCCCGCGTGCACACCCCGCCCGGCACCACGGTGACCACCCGGCTCACGCCGGTGGCCGGCGGCGTCGAGCTGAGCGTCAGCGACGACGGCCCCGGGATCCCCGAGGAACTGCAACCGGAGGTCTTCGAGCGGTTCGCCCGCGGCGACAGCTCCCGCTCCCGCGCCCACGGCAGCACCGGCCTCGGCCTGGCCATCGTGGCCGCCGTGGTGGAGGCCCACCACGGCGAGGTCGAGGTGGCGAGCCGCCCCGGCCGGACCGTCTTCACGGTGCGGCTGCCCGAACGCACAGGCGACGCATAGGTCGCTCACGGGGCCGGGTCAGCGGGCCGCCCGAGGCTTGCCGGCATGGACAGAACAGAGAGTCTCCTGACCGCGCCCACGGCCGGGTCGCCCGCGACCGACCCGGCCCCCGCGCCCGCCCCGGAACCGGTCCCGACCGCGGCGCCGCCGCCGGCCGAGCCGCCCCGTCGCGACCCGCGCTGGACGCGACCGGCGCTGCTCGGCCTGCTGCTGGCCACCGCCCTGCTCTACCTCTGGGGCCTGGGCGCCTCGGGCTGGGGCAACGCGTTCTACTCGGCGGCCGTGCAGGCCGGCTCGGAGAGCTGGAAGGCGTTCTTCTACGGCTCCTCGGACGCGGCCAACTCGATCACCGTCGACAAGACCCCCGGCTCGCTCTGGCTGATGGCCCTCTCGGTCCGCCTCTTCGGGCTGAGCAGCTGGTCCGTCCTCGTGCCGCAGGCGCTGCTCGGCGTCGCCTCGGTCGGCGTCCTGTACGCCGCCGTGCGCCGCTGGTACGGGCCGGTCGCCGGCCTGCTCGCCGGCGCCGTGCTCGCCGTCACCCCGGTGGCCACGCTGATGTTCCGGTTCAACAACCCGGACGCCCTGCTGGTGTTCCTGCTGGTCGCCGCCGCGTACGCGACGGTGCGCGCCGTCGAGACGGCCAGCACCCGGTGGATCACGCTGACCGGCGCGCTGGTCGGCCTCGGCTTCCTCACCAAGATGCTCCAGGCGTTCCTGGTGATCCCGGTCTTCGCCGGGGTCTACCTGCTGGCCGCGCCCACCGGCTTCTGGCGGCGGATCCGCCAGCTGCTGCTCTCCGGGCTGGCCGTGGTGGTCGCCGCCGGATGGTGGGTGGCGATCGTCGAGCTGGTGCCGGCGAGCGCCCGCCCGTACATCGGCGGCTCGCAGCACAACAGCATTCTGGAGCTGACCCTCGGCTACAACGGCCTCGGCCGGATCACCGGCGACGAGGAGGGCAGCGTCGGCGGCGCCGGCCGGATGGGCGGCGGGGGCGGGGGCCCGTTCTCCGGACAGACCGGCCTGCTGCGGATGTTCGACACCGAGGTCGGCGGCCAGATCTCCTGGCTGCTACCGGCCGCGCTGATCCTGCTGGTCGCCGGGCTGTGGCTGGCCGGTCGGGCGGCGCGTACCGACCGGACGCGGGCCGGGCTGCTGCTCTGGGGTGGCTGGCTGCTGGTCACCGGGCTGATCTTCAGCTTCATGTCCGGGATCTTCCACGCGTACTACACGGTGGCCCTCGCGCCGGCGGTCGGCGCGCTGGTCGGCATCGGGGCGACCCTGCTCTGGCGCGCCCGGACGACACCGGCCGTCGCCGCCGCGCCCAGCCCCGGGTACGCCCCGGCAACCGCCACCGGCCCTCTCCCGCCGGCCGCCGTCGTGGCGGAGGCGCCAGGTGGCGCGACAGCCGCTCCGGCCGGAGTGCCGGGCCAGCCCGTCGTGGACCCGTCGAGCGTGCCCGCAACCGGTACCGGTGGCGCGCTGACCACCCCGGTCGCCCCGGTCGCCCTGGTGGGTGGGCCATTCGCCCGGGGACGGCGGCGCGGGTTCGCCGCGACCGTGATCCTGGCCGGCACCCTCGCGGTCACCGCCTGGTGGTCCTGGCGCCTGCTCGGCCGCAGCGCCGACTGGTACCCGTGGCTGCGCACGGCCGTGCTCGTCGTCGGCCTGGCCGCCGCCGCGCTGCTGCTCCTCGCCGACCGGCTGCCCCGGCGGGTGGCCCCGGTGCTGCTCGCGCTCGGTGCGGCGGCCGCGCTCGCCGGCCCGGTGGCCTACTCGCTCCAGACGGCGGCGACCGCGCACACCGGCTCGATCCCCAGCGCCGGCCCGTTCGTGCAGGGCGGCTTCGGCCCCGGCGGTCGCGGCGGGTTCCCGGGCGGCGGCCGGATGCCCGGCGGCATGGAGTTCCCCGGCGGCCAGTTCCCGGGCGGGTTCCCCGGCTTCCCGGGCGGCCAGACCGGCGGCACGGCCCAGAACGGCGGGACCGCGCCCGACGGCACCGGCCAGAACGGCCAGTTCCCCGCGTTCCCCGGCGGCGGCACCGGCTTCCCGGGCGGCCAGACCGGCACCGGCTTCCCGGGCGGCGGCAATCAGCAGTTCCCCGGCGGCGGCCGGTCGCAGGGCGGCGGCATGGGCGGGCTGCTCGACGCCCGCGAGCCGAGCGCCGAGCTGAAGGCGCTGCTGGAGGCCGACGCGGACGACTACACCTGGGTCGCCGCCACGGTCGGCTCGAACAACGCCTCCGGCTACCAGCTCGCCACTCGCGAGCCGGTGATGCCGATCGGCGGCTTCAACGGCAGCGACCCGTCGCCGACCCTCGCCCAGTTCCAGCGGTACGTCGCCGAGGGCAGGATCCACTACTTCATCGGCGGCGGCGGGTTCCGGGCCAACGGCGGCAGCAGCGCCTCATCCGAGATCGCCGGCTGGGTCGCCGAGAACTTCACGGCGCAGACCGTCGGCGGCGTGACCGTGTACGACCTGAGCAGCGGGAAGCAGGGCTGAGCGATGACCGACACGCGCGAACCCCGGGCCGCGGTGCAGGCCCGGCCCACGGCGCCCACGGCGGTGCTGGACGTGGTGGTGCCCGTCTACAACGAGGAGGCCGATCTCGCCCCCTGCGTCCGGCGGCTGCACGCGCACCTCACGGCGCACTTCCCGTACCCGTTCCGGATCACCGTGGCGGACAACGCCAGCGTGGACGGCACCCTCGCGGTGGCCGAGGCGCTCGCGGCCGAGTTGCCTGAGGTCGGGGTGCTGCACCTCGACGCCAAGGGGCGGGGCCGGGCGCTGCGGGCCGCCTGGTCGGCCTCGCCGGCGCCGGTGCTCGCGTACATGGACGTCGACCTCTCCACCGACCTGGCGGCGCTGCTGCCGCTGGTCGCCCCGCTCATCTCCGGCCACTCGGACCTGGCCATCGGCACCCGGCTGGCGCGGACCAGCCGGGTGGTCCGGGGTGCCAAGCGGGAGGTGATCTCGCGCGGCTACAACCTGCTGCTGCGCGGCACCCTCGCGGTGCGCTTCTCCGACGCGCAGTGCGGGTTCAAGGCGATCCGCGCCGACGTGGCGGCCGGGCTGCTGCCTCTGGTGCAGGACACCGGCTGGTTCTTCGACACCGAGCTGCTGGTCCTGGCCCAGCGGTCCGGGCTGCGGATCCACGAGGTGCCGGTCGACTGGGTCGACGACCCGGACAGCCGGGTGGACATCGTGGCCACCGCGATGGCCGACCTGCGTGGCATCTGGCGGCTGGGCCGCGCCCTGGTCACCGGGGCGCTGCCCCTGGCCGACCTGCGCGCCCAGCTCGGCCGGGCGCCGCTGCAGGCGCCACCGGCGCAGGTGCCGGCCGGGCTGCCCCGGCAGCTCGCCCGGTTCGCGGCGGTCGGGGTGGGCAGCACGCTCGCGTACCTGCTGCTGTTCCTGCTGGCCCGCGGCCCGCTCGGGGCGCAACCGGCGAACCTTCTGGCCCTGCTGGTGACGGCGGTGGCCAACACGGCGGCCAACCGGCGGCTCACCTTCGGCGTCACCGGCCGCCGGCACGCCGGCCGGCACCACCTTCAGGGCCTGCTCGCCTTCGCCCTCGGCCTGGCCCTGACCAGCGGCTCCCTGGCGGTGCTGCACGCCACCGCCGGCACTCCGCCCCGCGCCCTGGAGCTGACCGTGCTGATCGCCGCCAACCTGGCGGCGACCGCCCTCCGCTTCACCCTGCTGCGCCTCGCCATGCACCACCGCGCCTGACTGCCCGATCGTGGCGAGTTTCCGTTCGTGGGGAACGGAAACTCGCCACGATCCGCAGCGGCGACCGCGCCCCGGCGTGGCAGGGTGGGGGCATGTACCGGGAGGAGGCGGCACCGGGAATCCCCGGGGCCGTGCGGTGGGCGAGCGTCTCGCGCGGCGACGGGCCGGTGCGGGTGCTGCCGGACGGGTGCCTGGACCTGCTCTGGTCCAGCCGGTCCGGGCTGCTGGTGGCCGGGCCGGACCGGCAGGCGCACCTGTCGGTGAGCGTGCCGGGGGAGCGGTGGGTCGGGCTGCGGCTTCCGCCGGGCATCGGGCCCGCCGTGTTCGGGATCCCCGCCGACGAACTGCGCGACCTGCGCGTGCCCCTCGACGACCTGTGGGGACCGGCCGCCACCGACCTGGCCGACCGCGTCGCGGCGGCCGAGGCGCGCGGATGGCCGGTCGGCGGCGTACTGGAGGAGGTGGCGCTGCGCCGGCTGCGGGCCGCGGGCGGGCCCGACCCGCTCGGCGCCCGGGTCGCCGCGCGGCTGGCGGCCGGCGCGACCGTCGCCGCCACCGCCGCCGAGGTCGGCCTGGGCGCGCGGGCCCTGCACCGGCGCAGCCGGCTCCTCTTCGGGTACGGCCCGAAGACCCTCGCCCGCATCCTCCGGATGCGCCGCGCCCTCGACCTGGCCGGCGCCGGCACCCCGCTGGCCGAGGTCGCCGTCCTGGCCGGGTACGCCGACCAGGCCCACCTCACCCGCGAGGTGAAGGAGTTCGCCGGGGTCCCCCCGACCCGCCTGCTGCCGCCCGCCGCCTGAGCGTCTCCGCTCGCCGCAGCGGCAGTTGTTCACTCGGGCTTGAGTGGGGCGAACAGGTCGACGCCGTTGCCGTCGGGGTCGTGCAGGACGGCGTACCGCTGGCCCCAGAAGGCGTCCCACGGCGCCAGGTGACCATGGTGGCCGGCGGCGGTCATCTCGGCGTACCAGCGGTCCACCTCGGCCGGGTCGGCGCAGCGGAAGGCCAGGGCGGCGCGCGGGCCGCCGGTCGCCGGTGCGTAGCCGCTGTCGAAGCCGCGGATCGTTTCGACCGTGTCCCAGGCGAGCCGGACGCCGTTGTCGAGGGTGATCTCCACGTGCGGCTCGTGTTCCGCGCCGGGTGGGACCGGCAGCCCGATCCGGCGGTAGAAGTCCAGGGTGCGCCCCATGTCGGTGACGACCATTCCGATGAGATCGAACTGCGGTGTCATGCCGCCACGGTAGGAGCCGGCGGGCCGGGCCGTCTTGAACGGATCGGACGGGGGACGAGTGACCGGTGTGGCCTCACGGCCGGGAGCGGGAGCGTACGGTGTGGGACAAGTCCGGCTTAGAGCGGTAAAGCTCTCATATCGGGCCGGACTCCGATGACTGGCGAAGGAAGGGAGCTGGCCGTGACGCACCTGGCCTACCTGGACGCGGGATCCGGCAGCCTGATCGTGCAGGCGGTGGTCGGAGGGGTGGCCGGCGTGGCGGTGGCCGCCAAGCTCTACTGGCGACGGCTGGTGGCCCGGTTCCGCCGGCAGCCCACCGACCAGGGCTGACCGGCGTGGCGCTTCCCGACACCGGCCTGCGCGCCGAGCCCGGCTCCTTCCGCGACCCGGGCAACCGGGTCTTCCACCGCGCCGGCGAGGTGCTGCGCGGGCTCGACGAGCGGTCGGCGCGCGACTGGCGCGCCCTGGCGGCCAGCGACTTCTTCCGGGACCTGCTCGCCACCGGTCAGGTCTGCGGCACCGAGGAGGTGTTCCCCACCCCGGTCGACGTGCCCTGGGCCGCGGTGCTGCGGCACGAGCGGATCCCGTTCGTCTCGCACCCCTACGAATGGTCGTACGGGATGCTCCGGGACGCCGCCCTGCTGCACCTGGAGGTGCTGCGCGCCGCGCTGGCCGCAGGCTTCACCACGAAGGACGGCTCCGCCTACAACGTGCAGTGGCGGGGCGCCGCGCCGGTCTTCATCGACGTCGGCTCGTTCGAGGCGGCCCGCGACGGCGAGCCCTGGGCCGGCTACCGCCAGTTCTGCCAGACCCTGCTCTACCCGCTGCTGGTCCAGGCCCACCTGGGGCTCGACTTCCAGCCGTTCCTGCGGGCGCGGATCGACGGAATCGAGCCGGACCAGATGCGCCGCCTGTTCGGCGGGGCCCGGCGCTGGCGGGCCGGGGTGCTCACCCACGTGCACCTGCACGGCGCCATGCAGAACCGCAACGCCGAGGCCAGCACCAGCGCGGTGCGGGCCCAGTTGCGGGCCGCCGGCTACTCGCGCGAGCTGGCCCTGGCCACCGTGCGCGGGCTGGCGAAGCTGGTCCGCCGGCTGGACCACCGGCCGGGGGAGAGCCACTGGTCGGACTACCAGCGGACCTGCGCGTACTCGGTTCCGGACCGGCAGGCCAAGGAGCACTTCGTCGACCGGGCGGTGGCCGCGACCGGGCCCGGCCGGGTGCTCGACCTGGGCGCCAACGACGGCCGGTACGCCCGGATCGCCGCCCGGCACGCCGACCACGTGGTCGCCGTCGAGCAGGACCCCGCCGTGGTGGACGCCCTCTACCGGGCGCTGCGCGACGAGGGTGAGGGGCGGATCCTGCCGCTGGTGATGGACCTGGCCGACCCGTCCCCGGGTGGCGGCTGGCGGGGCGTCGAGCGGGCCTCCTTCGCCGACCGGGCCCGGGCCGACGTGGTGCTCGCGCTGGCCGTGGTGCACCACCTGGCGATCGGCCGGAACGTGCCGCTGCCCGAGGTGCTGGACCAGCTCGCCGCGCTGACCGTGACGGGCGGCAGCCTGGTGGTCGAGTTCGTCCACCCGGAGGACCCGATGGCCCGCCGGCTGCTGGCCAACAAGCCGGACGGGCTCTTCCCGGACTACCACCGGGAGGCGTTCGAGTCGCTGCTCGCGGCGCGCGGGCGGGTCGTGGCGCGCACCGACCTGCCGTCGGGCACCCGCACCCTCTACCAGGTGGTGGTGGGTGGCTGAGGGAACGCTCGCGCCCCCGCAGGCGCCGCCGGCGACCCCGGACCGGCCCCGGGGCCGCTGGCGTGGCGAGACGGGCCGGCTGCTGGAGGTGGTGGCGCTGGTCGGGCTGGTGGTGACCCAGCCGCTGCTGGACGTGCTCGGCCGCAGCCCCGACTTCTTCCTGTTCCACCGCGCCTCCCGGGCCGACGTGCTGCTGCTGGTGGCGTTGATCGCGATCGCGCCGACCGTGCCGTTCGCCCTGCTCGGCGCGGTCGGCCTGGTCGCCGGTCGACTCGCCCGGGCGGCCGTGCACACGTTTGTCGTGGGGCTGCTGCTGGCCGCGCTCGCGGTCCAGGTGGGCCGGCAGGTGACGCCGCTTCGGGGCGTACCCCTGCTGCTCGTGGCGGGTGTGGCCGGCGCCGCCGCGGCGGCCGCCCACCGGCGGTGGCGGGCCCCGGGCCGGGTGCTGCGGGTGGCCGCGGTCGGCCCGCTGGTCTTCGTCGGCCTGTTCCTGTTCGCGTCGCCGGCCTCGGCCGTGGTGCTGCCCAAGGGGCACGGCGGCGCCGCCGGGGTGGCCGGCGCCGGCGCCCACCCGCCGGTGGTCATGATCGTCCTGGACGAGCTGCCGCTGGTCTCCCTGCTCGGCCCGGACGGCCGGATCGACGCCACCCGGTATCCGCACTTCGCCGAGCTGGCCGGCGGCTCGACCTGGTACCGCAACGCCACCGGCGTCAGCGGCTGGACGCCCTACGCGCTGCCGGCCATGCTCACCGGGCGCTACCCCGCCGAACCGTTCGCCCCGCACTACTCGCAGTACCCGGACAACCTGTTCACGGCGCTCGGCGGCCTGTACGACATCAAGGCCGAGGAGAGCATCACCCGGCTCTGCCCGCCCAGCCGCTGCGAACAGCCGGTCAGCCCCGAGCAGGGGCTCGGCGTGCTGGTCCGGGAGAGCGGCAAGCTGCTGCGGCAGGTCACCGCCCCGGTGGACAGCCGGATCGACCCGGAGGACTCCTACCGGGAGCAGACCCGGGCCGAGGCCGGGCTGGACGCGGCCGAGCCGGTGCCGGCCGACCCGAAGTTCCGCTGGGACACCCTCGACGACAACCAGCCGGCCCGGTTCACCGCCTTCCTCGCCGGGCTGCGCCCCGCCGCCCGCCCCACCCTGCACTTCCTGCACCTGCTCATGCCGCACTCGCCGTGGGCGTACCTGCCGTCCGGCGCGCACTACGCCGCCCCGGAGGACCTGCCCAACGACGGGGCCGGCTGGGTGGACCTGGCCCGGGCCCGGCACCTCGCCCAGCTCGGCTACACCGACCGGCTGATCGGCGAGACGCTGCGCACCCTGCGCGCCACCGGCCTCTACGACAAGGCGCTCGTGCTGGTCACCGCCGACCACGGGGTGAGTTTCCGCCGGGACTGGCAGGGCCGGGGGCTGGACGCCATCAACCACGCGGCCGACCAGGTGGCCTGGGTGCCGATGTTCGTGAAGGAACCCGGCCAGCGAACCGGCCGGGTCGACGACCGGAACTGGGAGCACGTGGACCTGCTGCCGACCATCGCCGACGAGACGCACGTGCGGATCCCCTGGCGGATGGACGGCCGCTCGGCGCGGCAGGCCCCGCGCGAGCGCGCCGACAAGCGCTTCTACGACCGGCCCGGCCAGCCGCTGACGATCACCGGAGGCGTGCCGACCCCGCCCGCCCCACCGCCGCCCGACCCGCTGCTCGGCACCCACGTGGGGGAGAAGCCTTCCGGGGGTACGGCCACGGTGGCCGACCTCGCCGCGTTCCGCGACGTCGACCCCGCGCACGGCGAACTGCCCGCGCTGGTCTGGGGGACGGTGCCCGCCTCGGTCCCGGACGGCACCCGGCTCGCGGTGGCGGTCAACGGCACGGTCGGCGCGGTCGTGCCGGTGGTCCGGCCCGATCCCGGCGGCCGGCGTTTCGCCGCGCTCCTGCCCGACGACCGGCTCTTCGCCCCCGGGTCCAACCGGCTCGACCTCTACCGCGTCGACGCCGACGGGACGCTGCGCCGGCTCACCCTGTCGTGATCATCCACAGCTTCGGCGGGTAGCCTTCCCAGCTCGGTGTGGACGCGCTTCCACGGGGTTTCCGAGTCGGCAAGTCGGGAATCGGGTGACGCATACCTCACCACAGAACCATGACGAGCGGTGTCCTCCCCACCGTGATTACGGTAAAAGCGAAGGCAATTCAACGAAGATCTTGCCGGCGAAGCGAGGAACAGATGACGGAAGTCAAGCTCGACCACCCCGGTGGGCAGCTGTCGATGCCGGTACAGCCCGCGGTCGAGGGGCCCGCCGGGATCGGGGTGGGCAAGCTGCTGAAGGAAACCGGGATGACGACGTACGACCCCGGTTTCGTGAACACCGCGTCCTGCTCGTCCGCGATCACCTACATCGACGGTGACGCGGGCATCCTGCGGTACCGCGGCTACCCGATCGAGCAGCTGGCCGAGAAGTCCTCCTTCCTGGAGGTCTCGTACCTGCTGATCTACGGCGAGCTGCCGACGCAGACGCAGCTGACCGAGTTCAGCGACCGGATCCGGCGGCACTCGCTGCTGCACGAGGAGATGCGCCGCTTCTTCGACGGCTTCCCGCGCGACGCGCACCCGATGGCCGTGCTCTCGTCGGCCGTCAGCGCCATCTCGACCTTCTACCAGGACAGCCTGGACCCGTTCGACTCCGAGCACGTGGAGATGTCGACGATCCGGCTGATGGCGAAGGTCCCCACCATCGCCTCGTACGCGTACAAGAAGTCGATCGGCCAGCCGCTGCTCTACCCGGACAACTCGCTGGGCTACGTCGACAACCTGCTGCGGATGACCTTCGGTGTTCCGGCCGAGGAGTACGAGGTCGACCCGGTGATGTCGAAGGTGCTGGACATGCTGTTCGTCCTGCACGCCGACCACGAGCAGAACTGCTCCACCTCGACCGTCCGGCTGGTCGGCTCCAGCAACGCCAACCTGTTCGCCTCGGTCTCGGCCGGCGTGAACGCGCTGTTCGGCCCGCTGCACGGCGGCGCCAACCAGGCCGTGCTGGAGATGCTCCAGAAGATCCAGGCCGACGGCGGCGACGTGCGGTCCTTCGTGCAGAAGGTCAAGGACAAGCAGGACGGCGTGAAGCTGATGGGCTTCGGCCACCGGGTCTACAAGAACTACGACCCGCGTGCCGCCATCGTGAAGAAGGCCGCCCAGGACGTGCTCGGCCGGATGGCCAAGCCGGACCCGCTGCTCGACCTCGCGGTGCAGCTGGAGGAGATCGCGCTCGCCGACGACTTCTTCGTCTCCCGCCGGCTCTACCCGAACGTGGACTTCTACACCGGCCTCATCTACAAGGCCATGGGCTTCCCGACCAAGATGTTCACGGTGCTCTTCGCGCTGGGCCGGCTCCCCGGCTGGATCGCGCAGTGGCGCGAGATGATCAACGACCCGGAGACCAAGATCGGCCGCCCGCGGCAGATCTACACCGGCTACGCCGAGCGGGACTACGTCCCCGCGACGGAGCGCTGAGCCCGGTCCCGACGCCGAAGGCCGCCGACCCCGCGCGGGTCGGCGGCCTTCGTCTGTGCGGGCCGGTGCGTCAGCCCACCAGGGAACGCAGCGGGATCCGCGCGTCCCGGAGGGCGCCCACCAGGTCACGCAGGAACGGGTGCTCGTCGGCCTGGAGGCCGGCCGGGTTCGGGATCACCAGGTAGGCCGACCCGTTCACCTCGGAGACCCGGGCGGTGTCGGTGTACCGGGCGACGACCGCCTCGGCGCGACCGCGGTCACCGGCCGCCACCTCGACCGTGATCGGGCGCCACTCGCCGCCCAGGTCGTCCGCCACCGGCTGGGCCGCCGCGGCCGCCCGGGCGGGGTCGACACCTGTCGTCCGCCGCGTGGCGCCGCGGTCCGCCGCCGCGCCCGACGGGTAGAGCAGCGCGTTGGCCACCAGGTGCAGACCGTTCTCGTTGTACGCCCGGAACAGCGGGTTGAACGCGAACAGCACGGCCCGACCGGCGCCGGTGGGCTCGTCCACCAGCGCGACGGTGCCCTTCAGCACGTCGCTGCGCACGGTGTAGCCGTTGGCCCAGAAGGTGTCGCCGGACGGGTAGCTGAGCACGTTGGTGCCGGTGCTGCTCGGGTTGAGGATCGAGTCGCTGTTGTTGAACTCGAAGTCCTCCGCCGGGCGGCCCAGCGCGACCGGGCTGCTGCTGTCGACGTCGACCCGCAGGTGCGACCCGATCATCCGATAGTCCGCCGGCTTCGCCTTCTCCGTGGTGGAGGTGAGGCCGGCGGCCCGGGCCATCCGGGTGCCCTCGTTGCGCAGGCCGACGTAGGTGTGACCCTGGGCGATCCAGTTCCGCAGGTTGGCCTGCCCGGCGGCGGTGAGCCCGCCGGTCGCGCTGCTGCCGTCCGGCACGAGCAGCACGGTGCGCCCGGTGAACGCCGGGGTGTTGTCGTTGATGTCGGCGGTCGTCACCGGCGTGAGGTCGAGCCCCCACCGCTTGCCGAGCACGTACCGTGCCTCGCCGTGCGAGCCGGAGGTGGTGGAGATGCCGGTGCCCTGGAACAGCCCGACGTCCGGCAGGTCCACCGGGCTGCCGGTGGCCGCCGCGCCGCTCGGGCTCAGGCTCACCCCGAGCGACCGGGCCAGCCGGTCGATCTCCGGGGTCAGGCTCTTCGCGGGAAAGCCGACCACGCCGGTGTCGAGGTCGCGGACGAGCGGCACGCCCCGGCCGAGCAGCCGGAAGGTCAGTTCGGCCGCCGCCGCCGAGTCCAGCGGGTACGCGTACGACCCCTTCGCCCCGGCCGCCGAGGTCGTGCCGCCGCTGATCTGCCGGACCAGCTTGGCGTGCGGCCGGACGTCGTCGCCGGTGTAGATGGTGTCCACGCCCATGAGCAGCGGGTTGCTCCAGGACGACACGTCGTAGAAGTAGGGGAACGGCACGTACGGGTCCTCGCCCATGATCGCCTGGATCCAGTGCTTCTGCGGCTGGTCCATCGGGATCCAGTACGCGCCCACGGGCACCGTGACGTCGGTCGCGGTGCGCCCGCCGAAGACCCGGGCGGTGGGCACCGTCGTCGGTCTGGTCACCTCGTAGACCTCGACGTCCATCCCGCGCAGCCGCTCGACCAGCCGGCGCACGTCGCCGAGCTGGCGGTCGGGGAGCAGGAAGTACGAGCGGACGCTGATGTCCGGCACCGGGAACTGGACGGTGTTGGTCGGCTGGACCACCTCGTTCGGCTCCAGCGTCCCGGCCCGGCCCTCGGCGAGCGCGTCCGTCCAGATCTTGTAGTAGCCGGTCAGCACCTCGTGCTTGTTCGCCGCGGCCCAGCCGAGGGTGGACCACTGGGTGTGGAACTGCTGCTGGACCCGGTCGGCCACCGCCGACGCGCTGCCCTTCTCGAAGGTCATGCCGGCGGCGCCGAAGCCGGCGGCCGGGACGGTGTCGCCGTAGCCCATGAAGAACAGGTCGTAGGTGGCGTAGTTGAAGTAGCACTCGGTGGTGACGGCGCCGCCGCAGGCGCCGTTGAAGCCGAAGCCGGCCTTGTTGGCCTCGCCGATCCGGTTGATCCAGTCGACGTTCTCGCTGGCGATCTCGTGGTGGATCGGGTCGGCGTTGGGCGGGAAGAAGTACTGCCGGCCGCCCATCTCGTGCGCGTCGACGAACACCTGCGGCGGGTACTGGCGCAGTAGTTCGATCTTGCCGTCGGTCTCCTGCTGGGTGCGGGCGAACCAGTCCCGGTTCATGTCGAAGCCGTACTCGTTCTGCCGGCGGCCGGCGTCGCGGCCGTCGGGGTTCTGGGTCGGCACGATGACGGTCACCAGGTTGTCGTTCCGCTGCGCGACCGCGCAGGACAGGCCGGACGCCAGCTCGTACAGGGTCTTGAGCGCGGCGTCCGTGCCGCTCTTCTCCCCGCCGTGCACGTTCGCGGTCACCCAGACGATGGCCGGGCGGTCAGTCGCGGTCTCGGCGGCCTTCGTCGGCTTCGTCCGGCGCGGGTCCCGCAGGTCGCGGATGTCGTCGGCGATCTGCCGCAGCGCGCCCGGCCGGACGTGCCGCTCGTTCGAGACGACGGCGTACGGCAGCGGCTGGCCGAGCACGCTCGTCGCCATGACGCCGGTGACGACCCGGTCGGAGGCGGCGTCGACGGCAGTGAGGTAGCTCCGGACCTCGTCGTTGGTGACGACCCGCTCCTGGCCGGTGCCGAGCGGGAAGCCCAGCGCGGACTCGGGGCTGGGCACCGTGGACAGCCGGGCGGTCGGGTCGTCGCTGCAGCCGGGCGCCGTGGGGGCGGCGCCGGCCGGCGTGCCTCCGAGCAACGGCGTCAGGCCGGCCAGCAGGAGCAGCGCGGCGACGCCGGCCGTTCTTCTCGTGGGGACCGCCCTGCGTGGACGCTTCGACAGGCGCATCGGGATGCCTCGTTTCACTCGGGGGCAGATCGAGCGAGCTGGATCGAACGTATGAGCTGCGGTTTCGGTGGGCAAGGGTCAGTGGGCGCGGTGCCCGCCCGGCCCGCCCGTGGTGGGCAGGCTGCCGAGCACGTGGTTGATGATGTGGATCCGCGCGCCGGCGACCTGGTAGTCGGCGCACACGGTGTCGGCCTGGTCGGCCAGGCGGGCGCTCCCTCCGCCACCGGTGACCGTCACCGTGGTGCCGGCGAGGGTGGTGACCTTCCCGGCGGCCACGAGGTCGGACAGCGACCGCGACCCGGCGACGAGGTGTTCGCGGAGCAGGCCGCGGAGCGTGTCCCGGTCGGCGAGGAGCAGACGGTCGAGGTCGTCCTCGGAGAACTTGGCGGCGAACGCGTCGTCGGTCGGGGCCAGGATGGTCACTCCCGAGCCGCCGTGCAGGTCGGCGGACATGCCGGACGCCCGCACCGCCGCCTCGAACGTGGTGAGGACGGGCAGCCACTGCAGCGCGACCTCGGCCGGCTGGCCGGTGAGGGCCGCCGGGTTGCCCGGCTCGCTGCCGGAGGGCAGCAGGTCGCACAGCGGGCCGCTCACGGCGGGGGGCGCCTTCGGCGCGGCGCCGCCACCGGCCCCGGCCGGCGGGGCGGTGCCGGCGCCGGAGCAGCCCGTGGCGGCGAGCGCCAGGGACAGTGCGACCGCGCCGAGCGCGGCGGTCCGTCGCCGGCGGGTCGGCCACCGGAACCGGGGGAGGGATCGCGGGGGCATGACGGGCGGTTCCACGGCGTTCTCCGCTCGGTCCAGGTCGTACCGGCAGGCCCGGCAGGCCGGACCTGCCGGTACGACAATCAACGGGTCAGAGGCTCGCGCACTGGCCGCTCTTCGGGCCCTCCACCGAGTTGCTCAGCCCGAGGTTCTCCGGTGCCTGGGTGTTGCCACCGCAGCTCAGCGGACCGGTCACGGTGTTGGCCGCCACCAGCGGCGCGTCACCGCGGTTGCCCGACACGTCGACCGGGCCGGTGACCGTCGCGTCGACGATCACCACCGGGCCGCTGGACTGCGCGACCCGCACCGGGCCCTCGACCGTGCTGTCGGTCAGGAACACGCCGGCGGCGCCGGTCGCGTCCACCGGGCCGGTGATCGAGGAGCCGGTGGCGACAAGCGTGCCGCCGGGCCGGACGCGGACCGGACCGGTCACCGTGGCGTCCCGCAGGCAGGTGACGCCGGAGACCACGAGCGGGCCGTCGTGCGAGCCGGTCACCGTCGGGTACACCCGCTCGGCGTCGACCAGCTTCTCCACGGCCTGCCCGTCGAGCAGCAGCGGGATCAGCCCCCGTTCGGGCTGGGCGAGGGGCACCACGTACCCGTCGGCGACCTTCACCACCTTGTGGCCGTGCGCGGCGAGTCGCTGCGCCACGGTGGTCCGCTGGCCGGCCGGGCCGTCGGTGCGCTCACCGTGGTACTGCTCCTCGGTGAGCCGGTAGGCGCACGGCGCGTCGGTGAGGATCTGGTCCTCACGCGGGGCGTCCAGCGGCGGCGGGGCCTCGCCCGGGTGCGGCGACGGGTACGCCGCGATCGGCCGGGAGCCGCGGAAGACGATCCGGCCGGTGTTCGACACCTGGAAGGTGATCGCGTCGGCCCGCGCCGTGGTGATCTCCTTGAGGCTCGCCCGGTGGTAGTCGAGGAACTGCTGGAACGTCCACAGCGCCGAGAACGTCTTGCGCCGCCGGTTGTTCGCCGTGTTGCCCTCGTCCGGCCGGGTCGTGCCGCCGGCGCTGCGCAGCTCCAGCAGGGAGTTCACCACGTTCTTGAGGCCGAGCGTGTTGCGCAGGATGGTCTCCTCGCTCAGCCCGACGTTGCCACCGCCGTTGCACCCGTACGGGCAGGGCCACCAGCCGTCCTTCGCGCCCTGCGTGTACATGTGACCCTCGATCATGTGCTGCGACTCGTCGAAGATCGGCTGGGCGACGTTCTGGTGCCGCGGCGGCAGCATCGGCAGGTCGCCGGCGCTGGAGTTGCCGAATTCGTGCCCGTCGTAGCCGGCCACCGGCCGGTAGTCGCGCAGCATCCGCACCAGCGCGAACGTCTCCGGCTGCCGCACCAGCGAGTAGTCCCGGTTGAGGTCCTGGCCGGTGGAGTTGCCCCGGGTGTTGGCCGCCCGGCCGTCTCCGTTGATGGTGGGCACGATCAGCACTGTGGTGTGCGACAGCAGGTCCAGCGTGCGCGGGTCGTCGCTGAAGGCCAGTTGGCGCGCCATGATGAGGCAGGCTTCCCGGTCACCGGGCTCGTTGCCGTGCACGTTGCAGTTGACCATCAGCGGCGAGGTCGCGGCCACCGCCGCCGGGGTGGCCGGCGGGGTGGGGTAGCCGATGACGAACATGTTGATGGGGCGGCCCAGCGCGGTCCGGCCGATCTCGGTGACCCGGACGCGGTCGCTCGCCTCGTCGACAGCCGCCGTGTACGCGTACTCGTTGACGTCGCTGGTGTACTGCGCCGCGAGGGTGGTCTCCCACTGGGTCCGGAGGTTCTGGCCGGGCACCGCCGGGTCACCCCAGGGTGCCCTGGTGGTGTCGGCGACCGGCGCCGAGTAGGGCTCGGCGGTGGCGCCGAAGCGGGCGCGGACCCGCCACTGGAACCGGGCGCCCGGGTTGAAGCCGGCGTCGGCGAAGGTGGGGGAGGAGTTGTTGATCTGGCGGTTCGGCCGCCAGACGCCGGTGATCACCGCCGGTCCGGTGGCCGTGTCGTCGGCGGCGACCGGGGTGCGCTCGATCTGGTAGTCGGTGGCGCCGTCGACAGGCGTCCAGGCGAGGGTGGCGTAGCCGTCGCCCTGCACGACCGTCAGGCCCTGGACCTGGTTCGGCTCGGCCGGGTCGGCCTGTGCGGGTACGGGCCCGGCGAACGCCGCCAGGCTGGCGGCGAGCAGGGCGGAGAGGAGGGCCGTCGTCCGTCTGTCTCTCATGGAAGCTCCAGAACAGGTGGGATGACTCGGTCCGGACAGCCAATGCGAGTCAGCCCGTCTCTGGTCGACGGCCGACGATTTCTTGAGGTTGATCTGAGGATCGCCGGCTCAGGCCGACCGGAGCCGGTAGCCCACCCCGCGTACGGTCTCCACCAGGCCGGCGTCGTCGAGCTTGCCCCGCAGGGCCGCGACGTGGACGTCGAGGGTGTGGCCGCCGCCCCAGGTGGTCTGCCAGACGTCCATGAGCAGCCGCTCCCGGGGCACCACCGTCCCGGCCTGCCGGGCCAACGCCATCAGCAGCGCGAACTCCTTGCGGGTCAGGACCACCTCCCGGTCGCCCAGCCAGACCCGCCGGGCGTTGAGGTCCAGCCGCAGGTCGCCCACCTCCAGCGCGGGCTCGGCCCGGAAGGCGCGGGCGCTGCGGCGCATCACCGCCTCGATCCGGGCCTGCAACTCCGCCATCGAGAACGGCTTGACGACGTAGTCGTCGGCGCCGGCCCGCAGCCCCGCCACCCGGTCGCGCTCGTCGCCGCGCGCGGTCACCGCGATGATCGCGATGTCCTCGTTGTGCCGGCGGATCTCCCGACACAGCGAGAGGCCGTCCCGGTCCGGGAGGTTCAGGTCGAGCAGCATGAGGTCCACCGGTCCGGCCTCGGCCGCCTCCGACGCGGTGGTGGCAGTGATGACCGAGTTGCCCCGGCGGCGCAGCGCGGCGGCGAGCGCGGACGCGACTCGCAGGTCGTCCTCCACCAGAAGCACCCGCACCGCGTCTCCTCGAACCTCGTCACCACAGGTTCACGCGAGTCTGTCCGATCCACACCGGCCGCGACCAGTCCGAACGGGAGATCACAGCCAGACGATCATGCGTGTCGAGCCGTCGGGCCGAGGTGAGCGCGCCACGCGCCCGTCTCAGGATCTGCTCGGCGCCGTGAGGTAGCGGGGCAGGACGAACGCGGCGGAGACCGCCAGCTCGCGGTCGAGCACCTCGTCGCGGGGGACGAAGACCATCGCCCGGCCCTCGCCGCACACCACGTCCTCCTGGCGGGCGTCGGTGGTGCCGTGGAAGACGTGGACCGTGACCGTGTGCGGGAAGCCCTCCTCGTAGGGGCGCGGGCCGGTCCAGAAGGGACGCAGGTCGCCCGCGGTCAGGCCGGTCTCCTCCAGCAGTTCCCGACGGGCGGCCTCCTCCGGCGTCTCGCCGGGCTCGATGCCCCCGCCGGGCAGGCTCCACTGGTTCGGTGAGACGGGCGCGTGCTCGTCACGGTGCTGGAGCAGGATCGCGCCCGAGGGGTCCACGAGCAGGACGAGCGCCACGTCATAGCTGGCCATCGCGGAATCATTCCATGGCGGCACTCCCGGCGCAGGACCGTCGGCGCGAAGCTTCCGAGCAGCCGGAGCCGGCCGGCCCACTAGCATGATCCCGTGCCGGAGGACTTCATCGCTGACGACCACCTGGCTGCGTTCCTGCGGACCGCGAGAACCCAGCCCGCCGTCGGCGAACCGGACGTGGCGACCTCGCGTCAGGCCTCCCGCGCACGGGCTGCGGCACGTACGCCGGGACCGGAGGTCCCGACCGTCGACACGACGATGGCGGGTGTCCCGGTACGGGTGTACGCGCCGGGCGCGCGCCCGGTGGTCGTCTACCTCCACGGCGGCGGGTTCGTGCTGGGAGATCTCGACACGCACGACGCGCAGGCGCGGCGGCTCGCCGTGGCCACGGCGGCGTCGGTGGTCGCTGTCGACTACCGACGCGCGCCGGAACATCCCTGGCCGGCGGCGGTCGACGACGCGGTGGGGGTGGTCCGGCGCGTGGCCGGCGACGGGACACCGGTGGCGGTGGCCGGCGACTCGGCGGGTGGTCTCATCGCGATCCTGACGGCGCTGCGGCTGCGCGACGAGGTGCCCCTGCTGGCGCAGTTGCTGGTCTGCCCGAACGCCGACCCCACGCTCCGGTCTCCGAGCGTCGAGGAAAAGGGGAGTGGCTGGCTGCTCGATGCCGGCACCCTTCGCCGGTGGGTCGCGATGTGGCTGCCCGATCCCGACACCCGCGACTCGCCGTCGACCAATCCGCTCGTCGCGGACCTGCGGGGCCTGCCGCCGGCCGTCGTCGTGACCGCCGAGCACGATCCCCTGCGCGACGAGGGTGAGGCCTACGTGGCGCGCCTGCGGTCCGCCGGCGTGCCGGTGACACACCGACGCGAACCCGGGCTGGTCCACGACTTCCCGACCCTGCGGGACGTGTCACCAGCCGCTGCCGCGGCGGAGGACCGTTTCCTCCGCGACGCCGCGCAGCTGCTGGGCCGACGATCCAGCTGATCTTTTGAAGCCGCCGCGCGGCTTGGCGTACCACTGGTCACCGGACGCCCAGACGCCTGCCCAGGGAGCAACCGGCATCGGTGTAGCCGTGCCGACCGTAGAAGCGCACCGCGCCCGCGTTGCGGTGGTGGATCCCGGCGGACAGGTACGTGATCCCTCGGTCCGTCGCCCACCGTTCGGCCGCCTCCAGCAGCGCTGCTCCCACCCCGAGCCCTCTGGCGTCAGGAAGCACGACAGTGTGCACCTGCGCCGACGGTTCAGGACGCAGGATCTGATGCTCCGGCGGCTCGAACTGCCGCAGCACCTCGATCATCCCGACCACCCGGCCGTCCCGAACCTCGGCGACGAGAACAGCATCGCGTCCCGACTCGTCGGCCAGCACGGCCGTGAAGTGGCGCACCACCGCCTCACGCCGCGGAACGCGGTAGGCGTCGGGATCGAGAGCGAGGTGGGCCTCGGCGTTGGCCAGCCGCAACTCCACCAACGAAGGAACATCCGCCACGCCCGCCGGCCGAACCGTCAGCCCAACCTCCCGCATGATCGCGATCTTAGGGGCGACGCAGCAGCCTTTTGGCACCCGTCATGGTCGGCAGGTCGGGGCTCAGTCCATGTCGGGACGCTTCTCCGCGATCCATTTCTCGACGTCTTCGGCGAGCCAGACGTTGCCCATCTGGAGCACGGCAACGGGCTCGGGAAAGTCGCGGCGGCTGGTGATCTGGTAGGCGCGCTGACGCGACACGCCTCCGAGGAGAACGCGGATCTCCGCCGAGCCGACCAGCCGCAGCTTCTTGGCCGTGGGTCGGACGCTAGGTGCCCTGGGTGGAGCATGCCAAGAGCCTGGCGCCTGACGGTCGAGGCGCGACGGAGGCAGCCCTGGTTCCGCTGTCCCTGAACCACGACGACGGCCGCCGCCCCGAGCGGGGTCGGCGGCCGTCGTGGCTCGGGTCAGCGCAGGCCGGCGGCAGCGAGCAGGTTGCCCTCGGGCAGGGCGGGCAGGGTCCGGCCGGCGGCCATCCGCTGCTCGGCCCGGGCGGCCGTGAACGTGGGATCGCCCGCGATGGCGGACGCGTACGCGGCGGCGGTGCGGGACGCGATGGCGGACCAGCCGTACTGCTCGTGGACCATGGTGCGGGCGCGCCGGGCGAGCAGCCGTGCCCGGTCCCGGTCGGAGAGCAGCGTGTGCACCGCCTCGGAAAGCCCGTCGGGGTCCTGCGGGGCGAAGGTCAGGCCGGTGACGCCCGGCTCGACGATCTCGGCCAGCCCGCCGGTGCGGGACACGGCGAGCGGCGCGCCGGCGGCGGCACCCTCCAGCGCCACCATGCCGAACGGCTCGTAGATGCTCGGCACGGCGAAGCAGTCCGAGGCGGCCATCACGGCCGGCAGGTCGGTGCCGCCCAGGAAGCCCGGCATGCTGACGGTGGCGCCCAGCCCGAGCCGGTGCACCTCGGCCTCCAGGGTCGCCCGGTATGGCCCGTCGCCGACGATCACCGCGCGCAGCCCGGGGTGCCGGTCGCGGAGCCGGGGTAGCCCGGCGAGCAGGTGCTGCACGCCCTTTTCGTAGACCAGGCGGCCCGCGAAGGTGACCAGCGGACCGTCACCGGCGAACCGGGCCCGGGCGGCGGCGACCGCCGAGCCGGGCACCCGCCAGCGGTGCGGCTCCACCCCGTTGGGGACCACGTCGACCCGGGTCGGGTCCACCCCGAACAGCGCGCCCACCTCGTCGCGCATGTAGCCGGAGCAGACGATCACCCGGCCGGACTCGGTGGCGAGCCAGTGCTCGACGCCGTGGATGGTGCGGTTCATCTCCTCGGGCAGCCAGCCCTGGTGCCGGCCGGCCTCGGTGGCGTGGATGGTGCTGACCAGCGGCACGTCGAGGTGCTCGCGCAGGGTCATGGCGGTGTGCGCGACCAGCCAGTCGTGGGCGTGGATGACGTCGTACGCGCCGGACTCCGCGGCGCGTAGGGCGGCCCGGGTCAGGGTGTGGTTGAACGCCATGGTCCAGGCCAGCAGGGAGCCGGTGGCGAGCGGGAAGGTGACCGGGTCCTCGGCGGCGCGGACGATCCGCACGCCGTCGGCGTACTCCTCCAGGGGAGCGCCCTCGGCGTGCCGGGTGACCACGGTGACCTCGTGGCCGGCGGCGGCCAGGGCGACGGAGAGCGCGTGCACGTGGCGGCCGAGGCCACCGACGAGCACCGGCGGGTACTCCCACGACAGCATGAGGATGCGCCGGGTCCGGGGCGGCACGCCGGTCTGCGGTGGGATGGTCGGGCGGGAGGTGAGGGTGGGCCGGTGGGTCCGGTCCGTCGCGGTGGCGGGCTGCGCGCCGACCCGCAGGGTGGTCACATCGATCTCCGTCCAAGCGTGCTGGTACGCGCCGGCGTCAGTGGCGGCGTGGGGTGCGTGGTGGGGACGGCCGAACGGCCGGGCGGACCGCGCGCGGGCACGCGCGTCCGCGATCCAGGAAAAGCCATCCGGCGCGAACCCGCATCTCGAAAAGGGCGATCGTGACGGACGACACCCGAAGGTCCGGCCCACCTCAGGTGGGTGGATTTCGGTTACGGTCCGAAGGGGTGGATTGCCGGAGCGTGCGGCGGGGCATTAGCGGCGTGCGCACCGGCGGCCCGCCCGTCCGGTGCGCTCATGATCATGGCCGAAGGAGCGACATGCAGGTCTGGCCGGGCGAGAGCTACCCCCTCGGCGCCACCTACGACGGGATGGGCACCAACTTCGCAATCTTCTCCGAGGTCGCGGAGAGGATCGAGCTCTGCCTGTTCGACGAGTGGGACGTCGGCACCGAGCGCCGGGTCGAGTTGCGCGAGGTCGACGCGTACGTCTGGCACGCGTACCTGCCGGGCATCGAGCCGGGCCAGCGCTACGGCTACCGGGTGCACGGGCCGTGGGACCCGGCCAACGGGCTCCGGTGCAACCCGCACAAGCTGCTCCTGGACCCCTACGCGAAGGCCGTCGACGGGGAGGTCAACTGGGACCCGGCCGTCTACGACTACGAGGTGGGCGGCGACCCGGACCGGCGCAACGACACCGACTCGGCGCCGTTCATGCCGAAGTCGGTCGTGGTGAACCCGTACTTCGACTGGGGCAACGACAAGCCGCCCCGCACGCCCTACCACCACTCGGTGATCTACGAGGCGCACGTGCGCGGGCTGACCATGCGCCACCCGGACATCCCGGAGGAGCTGCGCGGCACGTACTCGGCCATCGCGTCACCCGTCATGATCGAGTACTTCCAGCAACTCGGGGTGACCGCCGTCGAGCTGATGCCGGTGCACGAGTTCGTGCACGACCACCGCCTGGCCGACCTTGGGCTGCGCAACTACTGGGGCTACAACACCATCGGGTTCTTCGCCCCGCACCACGGCTACTCGGCCCTGGGCCGGCTCGGCCAGCAGGTGCAGGAGTTCCGCGGCATGGTCAAGGCGCTGCACGCGGCCGGCATCGAGGTCATCCTCGACGTGGTCTACAACCACACCGCCGAGGGCAACCACCTCGGGCCGTCGCTGAGCTTCAAGGGCATCGACACCCCGAGCTACTACCGGCTCTCGGAGGAGGACCGGCGGTACTTCGTCGACTACACCGGCACCGGCAACAGCCTCAACGTGCGCAGCCCGCACTCGCTCCAGCTGATCATGGATTCGCTGCGTTACTGGGTCACCGAGATGCACGTCGACGGCTTCCGCTTCGACCTCGCGGCCACCCTGGCCCGGGAGTTCTACGAGGTGGACCGCCTCTCCACCTTCTTCGAGGTGGTGCAGCAGGACCCGGTGGTCGGCCGGGTCAAGCTGATCGCCGAGCCGTGGGACGTCGGCCCCGGCGGCTACCAGGTCGGCAACTTCCCGCCGCAGTGGACCGAGTGGAACGGCAAGTACCGGGACACCGTGCGGGACTTCTGGCGCGGCGAGCCGGCCACCCTGGCCGAGTTCGCCTCCCGGATCTCCGGCTCCGCCGACCTCTACCAGGACGACGGGCGCCGCCCCTTCCACAGCATCAACTTCGTCACCTGCCACGACGGGTTCACGCTGAACGACCTGGTCTCCTACAACGACAAGCACAACGAGGCCAACCGCGAGGAGAACCGGGACGGGGAGAGCCACAACCGCTCCTGGAACTGCGGCGTCGAGGGGGAGACCGACGACCCGGGCGTGCTGGCCCTGCGCGCCCGGCAGCGGCGCAACTTCCTGGCCACCCTGATCCTCTCGCAGGGCGTGCCGATGCTCGGGCACGGCGACGAACTGGGCCGCACCCAGCGCGGCAACAACAACGCCTACTGCCAGGACAGCGAGCTGGCCTGGGTCGACTGGGACCGGGCCGACGAGGACCTGGTGGCCTTCGTGCGGCGGCTCACCGAGTTCCGCAAGCGGCACCGGGTGTTCCAGCGGCGCCGCTTCTTCACCGGACTGCCGGTCGGCGGCCGGGCCGCCGGCACCGCCTTGCCCGACCTGGCCTGGTACACCCCTGACGGCCGGGAGATGACCGGCGAGGACTGGGGCAACGACTTCGGCCGCTCGGTGGCGCTGTTCGTCAACGGCGACGGCATCCCGGAACGCGGCCAGTACGGCCAGCGCCACCGGGACGACTCCTTCCTGCTGCTGTTCAACGCGCACGACGCCCCGCTGGACTTCACCCTGCCGCCGGCCGAGTTCGGACAGCGGTGGGAGCTGGTCATCAGCACCGCGGACCCGGATCCGGAGAAGACCGTCGCGGTCGAGGCGGGCGGCGACATCTGCGTCCCCGACCGCTCGCTGCTGGTCCTGGAGAGGACGGCCTGACCCATGCCCGACACCCCTCACCCCCGCAGCACCTACCGGATCCAGGTCCGCCCCGGCTTCGACCTCGACGCCACCGCCGGCCTCGCCGGCTACCTGGCCGACCTCGGCGTCACCCACCTCTACAGCGCGCCCCTGCTCACCGCCACCCCCGGCTCGCAGCACGGCTACGACGTGGTCGACCACCGGGCGGTCAACCCGGAACTCGGGGGCGAGGGCGGCCGGCAGCGCCTCGTCCGGGCGCTGCGCGCGGCGGGGCTCGGCCTGGTCGTGGACATCGTGCCCAACCACGCCGGGGTGGCCCGGCCGGCGGCCAACCCGGCCTGGTGGGACGTGCTGCGCCGGGGCCGGGCCTCGGCGTACGCGGACTGGTTCGACATCGACTGGGACCGGGGCCGGCTGCTGCTGCCCGTCCTCGCCGACACCCCCGACGCCCTCGACGACCTCAAGGTGGTCGACGGCGAGCTGCGCTACCACGAGCACCGCTTCCCGATCGCCGACGGCACCGGGGACGGCACCCCGCGCGAGGTGCACGACCGGCAGCACTACGAGCTGGTCAACTGGCGCCGCGGCGACACCGAGCTGACGTACCGCCGGTTCTTCGCCGTCTCCGACCTGGCCGGCCTCCGGGTGGAGGACCCGGAGGTCTTCCGCGCCACCCACGCGGAGATCCTGCGCTGGGCCGCCGCCGGCGACCTCGACGGCATCCGCGTCGACCACCCGGACGGGCTGCGCGACCCCGCCGGCTACCTGGCGCGGCTGCGCGCCGCCGCGCCCGGCGCGTGGCTGGTGGTCGAGAAGATCCTGGAGTACGGGGAGGAGCTGCCGGACTGGCCGGTCGACGGCACCACCGGCTACGACGCCCTGGCCGCGGCCGGTGGGCTCTTCGTCGACCCGGACGCCGAGGCGGACTTCACGGCGCTGGACGGCCGGCTGACCGGCCGGCACACCTCGTGGGAGGACCTCACCCACGACACCAAGCTGGCGGCGGCCACCCGGCTGCTCGCCGCCGAGCTGAGCCGGCTCGCCGCGCTCGTCCCCGAACTGCCCGCCGAGCAGGTCCGGCCGGCCCTCGCCGAGCTGGCCGCCTGCTTCCCGGTCTACCGCGGCTACCCGCCGGAGGGCGCCCGGCACCTGGCCGCCGCCCGCGCCGAGGCCGGCCGGCGCCGCCCCGACCTGACCACCGTGCTGGACGCGGTCACCGCCCGGCTCCGCGACCCCGACCACGAGCTGGCCGCCCGCTTCCCGCAGCTCTCCGGCGCGGTCATGGCCAAGGGCGTGGAGGACACCGCCTACTACCGGTGGAGCCGGTTCGTGGCCCTCAACGAGGTGGGCGGCAGCCCGGCCCACTTCGGGGTGGCGCCGGCCGAGTTCCACCGCTTCGCCGCCGCCCGTCAGGTGCGCTGGCCGGCGAGCATGACCACGCTCTCCACCCACGACACGAAGCGCGGCGAGGACATCCGGGCCCGGCTCGCCGTCCTGTCCGAGCTGCCCGGGCGCTGGGCCGAACGGGTCGCCGACTGGATGTCCCGGGCGCCGCTGGCCGACCCCGCGTTCGCCCACCTGCTCTGGCAGACCGCCGTCGGGGCCTGGCCGATCGAGCGGGAGCGCCTGCACGCGTACGCGGAGAAGGCCGCCCGGGAGGCGTCGGCGTCGACGAGCTGGGCCGACCCGGACCCGGCGTTCGAGCACGAGCTGCACGCCCTTGTCGACCGGATGTACGACGACCCGGAGCTGCACGCCCAGCTCACCGCGTTCGCCGACGAGATCACCCCGGCCGGCTGGTCCAACTCGCTCGGGCAGAAGCTGGTCCAGCTCGCCATGCCCGGTGTTCCGGACACCTACCAGGGCACCGAGCTGTGGGAGAACTCCCTGGTCGACCCGGACAACCGCCGCCCGGTCGACTTCGCCGTACGCCGGGACCTGCTGGCCCGGCTCGACGCCGGCTGGCGGCCCGCGGTGGCCGCCGACGGCGCGGCGAAGCTGCTCGTGGTCTCCCGCACCCTGCGGCTGCGCCGGGACCGCCCGGAGCTGTTCACCGGCTACCGGCCGGTGCCCGCGCAGGGCCCGGCCGGCGCGCACGCGGTGGCCTTCGACCGGGGCGGCGCCGTCGCGGTGGCCACCCGGCTGCCGCTGCGGCTGGCCCGCGCCGGCGGCTGGGGCGACACGACGCTGGCGATTTCCGGCAACAGTGTTACGGACGTGTTCACCGGTCGGGTCTACAGTGGGTCTGAGCTGCTGATGCACGATCTGCTGAGCACCTATCCCGTCGCCCTCCTCGCTCCCACCGACTCCGTGGAGGCAGCCGCATGACCGAGTTCACGGTGTGGGCGCCCGAAGCCGCCCGGGTCCGGCTGCGCCTGCCCGGCGTCGCCGACCACGACATGCGTCCCGGGCCGGAGGGCTGGTGGCGGGTCGAGGTGCCCGGCGCCGGACCCGGCACCGACTACGCGTTCCTCCTCGACGACGACGAGCGGGCCCTGCCCGACCCCCGGTCGGCCTGGCAGCCGCAGGGCGTGCACGGGCCGAGCCGGCGCTACGACCACGCCGCGTTCGGCTGGACCGACCAGGGCTGGACCGGGCGGCAGCTGCCCGGCAGCGTCCTCTACGAGCTGCACATCGGCACCTTCACCCCGGAGGGCACCTTCGACGCGGCGATCGGCCGCCTCGACCACCTGGTCGACCTCGGCGTCGACCTCATCGAGCTGCTCCCGGTCAACGCCTTCAACGGCGAGCACAACTGGGGCTACGACGGCGTCTGCTGGTACGCGCCGCACGAGCCGTACGGCGGGCCGGACGGGCTCAAGCGCTTCGTCGACGCGGCGCACGCGAAGGGGCTGGGGGTGATCCTCGACGTCGTCTACAACCATTTCGGGCCCTCCGGGGCCTACGCGCCGCGGTTCGCGCCGTACCTCAGCGAGCAGAGCAACCCCTGGGGCCGCACCGTCAACCTGGACGGGCCGCACTCCGACGGGGTGCGCCGCTACATCGTCGACAGCGTGCTCATGTGGCTGCGCGACTACCACGTCGACGGGCTGCGGCTGGACGCCGTGCACGCCATGCCCGACTCCCGGGCCACCCACCTCCTGGAGGAGGTCGCGGTCGAGGTGGAGACGCTCTCCACCCACCTGGGCCGGCCGCTGTCGCTGATCGCCGAGAGCGACCTCAACGACCCGAAGCTGATCACCCCGCGGGAGGCCGGCGGCTACGGGCTGCACGCCCAGTGGAACGACGACGCCCACCACGCGCTGCACACCCTGCTCACCGGGGAACGGCAGGGCTACTACGGCGACTTCGGCTCGCTCGAATGCCTCACCGACGTGCTGACCGGTGCGTTCTTCCACGCCGGCACCTGGTCCAGCTTCCGCAACCGCAGCCACGGCCGGCCCGTCGACCGGCAGCGCACGCCGGGGCACCGGTTCGTGGCGTACCTCCAGAACCACGACCAGATCGGCAACCGGGCCACCGGGGACCGGATCTCCGCCACGCTCTCCGCCGGGCTGCTGCGCGTCGGCGCCACCCTGCTCATGACCGCGCCGTTCACCCCCATGCTGTTCATGGGGGAGGAGTGGGCCGCCAGCACCCCCTGGCAGTTCTTCACCAGCCACCCGGAGCCGGAGCTGGCCACCGCCGTGGCGACCGGGCGCCGGCGGGAGTTCGCGGCCCACGGCTGGCCGCCGGGGGACGTGCCCGACCCGCAGGACCCGCAGACCTTCGTGCGGTCCCGGCTCGACTGGGCCGAGCTGGACAAGCCCGAGCACCGGGAGATGTACGACTTCTACCGGCGGCTCATCGCGCTGCGCAAGCGCCGCCCCGACCTGTCCGACCCGCGGCTCAGCCACGTCGAGGTACGCCACGGCGACCAGTTCCTGCTGATGCGCCGCGGCGGCTGCCTCGTGGTGGCGAACCTGGCCGGCAAGGCGCAGCGGATCAACCTGCCCGGTGTGGTGCGCCGGGTGCTGCTCGCCACCTCCGAAGGGGTCACCGTCATGCGGGACGGGATCGAACTGCCGGCGGAGTCGGCCGCGATCGTCGCGCTCTGAGAAGCGGGGGACAATGCGTCGGAGAAATCCCGGCGCGCGTGTCGGATCGGGGCGGCGGCGTTCGTAGCAGGGGTGACAGGCGGCCCCGAGGGGCGGCCACCCGGCGACAGGAGATGACCCCCATGGCGCAGTACCTGATGTCCGTGCTCACCGACACGGCCGACCTCGCCACCGAGGCGGAGATGGCCGCGATCGACGTCTTCAACGAGCGGCTCCGGGCCGACGGCCACTGGGTCTTCGCCGGCGGTCTCGCGTCGGCCGCCTCGTCCACGGTGGTCGACGGCCGCGGCGGGGAGCCGGTGTTCACCGACGGGCCCTACGTGGAGTCGAAGGAGCAGGTCATCGGCTTCTGGATCATCGAGGCGCCCCACCTCGACGTGGCGCTCCGGCTCGCCGCCTCCGGGTCGAAGGCCTGCAACCGGAGGGTCGAACTCCGGCCGTTCCTGGGCTGATGACCGACGTCAACGAGGTGATCACCCGCGTCCACCGCGAGGAGTGGGCCCGGGTGGTCGCGGCCCTGGCCCGGCGCTTCGGCGACCTCGACATCGCCGAGGACATGGCCGCCGAGGCGTTCGCGACCGCCGTCGAGCGCTGGCCCGTCGAGGGCGTCCCGCCGAGTCCCGGCGCGTGGCTCACCACCACCGCCCACCGCAAGGCCGTCGACCGGCTCCGGCGGGAGGTCAGGCGCGAGGAGAAACACCGGGAGGCGCTGATGCTGTCCGACACCCCCGAGCCGCTCGGCGCCATCGACGACGACCGGCTCCGCCTCGTCTTCACCTGCTGCCACCCGGCTCTCGCCATGGAGGTGCGCATCGCGCTGACCCTCCGGCTGGTCGGCGGGCTCACCGTGCCCGAGATCGCCCGCGCGTTCCTGGTCCAGGAGAGCGCCATGAGCCGGCGGATCACCCGCGCGAAGGCGAAGATCAAGGCGGCCCGGATCCCCTTCGGCGTGCCGTTCCGGGACGACCTCCCGGCCCGGCTCACCGGGGTGCTGGCCGTCCTCTACCTGATCTTCAACGAGGGCTACCTGGCCTCGGGCCCCGGCACGGAGGCGGTCCGCGGCGACCTGACCGCCGAGGCCATCCGGCTGACCCGGCTGGTCCGGGCCCTCATGCCGGCGGACGGCGAGGTCGCCGGCCTCCTGGCGCTGATGCTCCTGACCGAGGCCCGCCGGGCGGCGCGGGTGTCGGCGAGCGGCGAGCTGGTGACCCTGGAGGAGCAGGACCGGGGCGCCTGGGACCGCGAGCTGATCGCCGAGGGCCACGCCCTGGTCCGCGCGCGGCTCGCGTCCGGCCAGGCGCCGGGGCGGTACCAGATCCTCGCCGCGATCAACGCCGTCCACACCGACGCCCCCGACGCCCGGGACACCGACTGGTCGCAGGTCGTCGCGCTCTACGACCAGCTGCTGCGCCTCGACCCCTCGCCGATCGTGCGGCTCAACCGGGCGGTAGCGGTCGCCGAGCTCGACGGCCCGGAGGTCGCCCTGGCGCAGGTGGACGGCCTGCCGCTGGAGGGTTACCACGCCTTCCACGCCGCCCGCGCCGCCCTGCTGCGCCGGCTCGGCCGGAGCGCGGAGTCGCGCGCGGCGTACGACCGGGCCATCGGGCTGGCCGGCAACACCGCCGAGACGGCGTACCTCATCCGTCGCCGCGACCAGCTCGCCGGGGCGGCGGAGCGGCTCACGGGCGGCTAGCGTGCCGGGCATGGACGAAGCCGAGCCGCGGGCGACGCTCGCCGGCATCGCGCACGAGGCGGGCGGCGGCACGGTTCGGCTGCGCCCGGTCACCGAGCCGGACCTGGCGATGCTCCGCCGGTTCGCCACCGAGCCGGGCCTGATCGGGCTCGACTGGGCCGGTTACCGGGATCCCGGCGCGCCCGACCGCCGCCACGCCGAGGACGGCCACCTGGGCGAGCAGGACGGCCGGCTGATCGTCCAGGTCGAGCCCGAGCAGGCCGCCGCCGGGCTCGTCAGCTACCGGTCGGGAATCTACGGCGGCCGGGCACCGTACTGGGAGATCGGCATCGCCCTGCTGCCCGAGTGGCGTGGTCGGGGCGTCGGGTGGCGGGCCCAGGCGCTGCTCTGCGACTACCTGTTCGCGCACACGCCGGCGCAGCGGATCCAGGCCGGCACCCACGCGGAGAACGTCGCCGAGCAGCGGTCGCTGGAGAAGGCCGGCTTCCAGTTCGAAGGGGTCGTCCGCGCCTGCGAGTTCCGCGCCGGCGCGTGGCGCGACGGGCACCTCTACAGCCGGCTGCGCGACGACCCGTCCCCGCTCTGATCCGTGACGGTCAGGGAATCGGCCACTCGTGGACCGGACGGTTGCTGTGCATCAGGTCGACGTAGTGGCGGACCACCTCGCGCAGCGCCTCCGGCCGGTCCAGGTGGTCGGCGGACTCCAGCCGGTGCAGCGTCTCCACCTGCCAGGTCGCGCCGTTGCGGCCGGTCAGGCAGCGCTGCTCGACGATGCCGAGCAGCCGGTCCCGCTCGGCCGGGTCCAGGCCCCACCGGTCCAGCCCGTGGTGGGCCAGCGGCAGCAACCGGCGCAACACCAGTTCGGTCACCGGCAGGTAGCCGAGCCCGGGCCAGAACACCTGGGCGTCGATCCCGTGCCGGGCGCAGTTGGTGAAGTTCTCCTCGGCCGCGCTGAACGACATCTGCGACCAGAGCGGCCGGTCGGACTCGGCGAGGGCGCGGACCAGGCCGAAGTAGAAGGCGCCGTTGACGACGGTGTCCAGCACGGTCGGCCCGGCGGGCAGCACCCGGTTCTCCACCCGCAGGTGCGGGCGCCCCTTCAGCACGTCGTAGACCGGGCGGTTCCACCGGTAGACGGTGCCGTTGTGCAGCCGCAACTCGGCGAGCTTCGGTACGCCGCCGGCCGCGAGGGTCTCCGCCGGGTCCTCCGGGTCGCAGACCGGCAGCAGCGCCGGGAAGTAGCGCACGTTCTCCTCGAACAGGTCGAACACGCTGGTGATCCAGCGTTCCCCGAACCAGACCCGGGGGCGTACCCCCTGGGCCTTGATCTCCTCGGCGCGGGTGTCGGTGGCCTGCTGGAACAGCGGCACCCGCGTCTCCCGCCACAGCTCCCGGCCGAACAGCAGCGGCGAGTTGGCGCCCAGCGCGACCTGGACGCCGGCGATCGCCTGGGCGGCGTTCCAGTAGTCGGCGAACTGGGCCGGGCTGACCTGCAGGTGGAACTGGGTGCTCGTGCAGGCGGCCTCGGGGGTGATGGTGTCCGCCGTGGTGGCCAGCCGCTCCACCCCGCTGATCGAGATCCGCAGGTCCTCGCCGCGCGCGGCGAAGATCTGCTCGTTGAGCAGGGCGTAGCGCGGGTTGGCCGACAGGGTCTCGGCGGTCAGGTGCTCCGGGCGCAGGGTCGGCAGGATGCCGATCATCACCATGTGCGCGCCGACCGTCCGGGCCTTCTCCTCGGCGGCGTTCAGGCTGGCCCGGACGTGCTCCTCGAACTGCGCCGTGCCGGTGCCGGTGAGCCGGCGCGGCGCGACGTTGATCTCCACGTTGAACTGGCCCAGCTCGGTCTGGAAGCTCGGATCGGCGATCGCCTCCAGCACGTCCGCGTTGCGCATGGCCGGCTGGGACTCGTCGTCGACCAGGTTCAGCTCGATCTCCAGCCCGGTCATCGGCCGCTCCACGTCGAAGCGGGACTCGCGCAGCATCTCGGCGAACACGTCCAGGCAGCGCCGCACCTTGTCGCGGTAGCGGGCCCGGTCCTCCCGGCTGAAGGTGCGCGCGCCGACGTCCTCGCCCATGGTCACCACCCTGTCACCGTTGGTCCCCCTAACCTCGCACGCCCCGGTGTCGCGGGGAAAGACCCGGGGGGATCATTACTACCCAGCCGTCCCGCCGGTGATCCCTGTCGCGTCGCCGCTTTCCCGCCGGCCCGGGTGGCTAGCATGGCCCGATGCGCGAGACGACCATCCGGCTGTTCGTGGCGGCGGCCATCGCCGAAGCCTGCTCCTGGGCCGCCCTGCTGGCCGGCATGGCCGTCAAGTACGGGCCGCCGCGCAACGAGATCGGCGTGCACGTCTTCGGTCCGGTCCACGGCGCGCTGTTCGTGGCGTACGGGCTGCTCGTGCTCGTGGTGGCCCGGCAGCGGCGCTGGTCGTTGTGGCACACCGCGATCGCGCTCGCGTGCGCCGTGCCGCCGTTCGCCACGGTGCTCTTCGAACGCTGGGCCCGCCGCCGGGGCCTCCTCGCGGCCCCGGCCGCCGCCGACCGTCCCCTCACGCCGGTCGGCTGACCGCCGCGGATCACCCGGCCAGGAAGTCCCCGAGCAGGGCGGCCAGTTCCGCCGGGGCCTCCTCGGCCATGTGGTGGCCGGAGGGTACCGAGGCCGCCCGCACGTCGTCGGCCCAGTCCCGCCAGATCGCCGCCGGATCGCCGTACAGGTCGACCATGTCGTCCCGCTCGGACCAGGCGAACAGCACCGGACAGCCGATCCGCCGGCCGGCGGCCCGGTCCGCGTCGTCCGCCGCCCGGTCCGGTCCGAGACCGGCCCGGTAGTCCTCGCACATGGCGTGCACCGTGGCCGGGTCGTGGATCGCCCGGCGGTAGTCGGCGTACGCCTCCGCGCCCATCGCCTCCGGCGAGCCGCCGTACCAGGCGTCCGGATCGGCGTTGATCACCCGCTCGGCCGGCTTGGCGAGCTGGCCGAGGAAGAACCAGTGCCACCAGCGCGCCGCGAACCGGGCGTCGCAGCGGGCCAGGGCCTCGCCGATCGGCACCCCGTCCAGCACGCCGAGCCGGGTCACCCGGTCCGGATGGTCCAGCGCGGTGCGCATGGCCACGTAGCAGCCCCGGTCGTGGCCGACGACCGCCGCCCGGGGATGCCCGAGCGCGTCGAGCAGCGCCACCACGTCGCCGGCCATGGCCCGCTTCGAGTAGACCGTGTGCGCCGGGTCGCTCGGCGGCTTCGACGAACCGCCGTACCCGCGCAGGTCCGGGCAGATCACCGTGTGCCGGGCGGCGAGCAGCGGCGCGACCCGGTGCCAGGTGGCGTGGGTACGCGGATGCCCGTGCAGCAGCACCACCGGCGGCCCGGAGCCGCCGTGCCGGACCCGCAGCCGGACCGGGCCGAGATCGATCTCCGACAGGGTGAATCCGGGGAACATGAGCGAGCCGGTGCCCCGGGCGGCGGGGGCGGAAACCTCAGCCGAGCGCCGAGCAGGCGGCGACGCCCGCGACCAGCAGCACGCCGAGCGCCGCCTGGAGCAGCAGCGCCGGCCCCAGGTGCGACCAGACCGTCGCGGTACGCGGGGTCAGCAGTTGGCCGGTCGTCAGGTTGACGATCCGCTCGATGCGGGGCGGCAGGTCGGCGTCGCGCTGCGGCCGCAGGGTGAGCTGCACGTGGTCGCCGGGGTGCAGGGCGCTCTGCGGCAGGTGGCCGTGCAACTCCACCTCCACGAGCCGGTCGGCGGCGTCGCGGACCCGCACCGGGGTGACCAGGAACTCGGGACCCTGCTTCAGCTCCTTGAAGCTGCGCCGGGCGCCCCCGCCGCCGCTGCTGAGCAGCGCGCGCACCACCCGGAGCAGCAGCCCCACCACACCCGCGGCGGTCAGCACCGCGACCAGCACCGGCTGCCCCACCCGCACCTCGCGGGCATAACCCTCCAGGAGGCGGACCAGCCGCCCGGTGACGATCCGTTCCGTCGGGTGGACGGCGCGGCGAATGTGCAGCTCCGTGTCCATGTTCACCACCGAGAGTCCCGTCGCGTTCACCGATCGTATCGATTCTCCGGGTTGAACGACGTGAATGAACGCCGGTCACGCGGCCACGCCCGCAAGGTGACATCCGGACTCGCGCGGGTATGCGTGCGGCCGAGCTGGAAAGGGGTCGAGCATGCAGCTGTCCTTCCTGCGCCCGCTCTACGACCGTCCCGGGCCCTGGTGCTCGGTGTACATGGACGCCTCCCGGGACACCCACGACTCGCGTCCGCAGGTCGACCTGCGCTGGCGCGCGCTCAAGGGCGACCTCATCGGGCAGGGTGCCGACCAGGCGACCGTCGAGGCGGTCGAGGAGGTGGTCCGCCGGCACACCCCGATGCCCGGCGACTACGGCATCGCGGTGTTCGCCAACCGGGGACGGGTGGTGCTCACCGAGTACCTCTCCGCGCCACCGTTGCGCGACCTGGCGAGCTGGTCCGCGCTGCCGCACACGATGCCGCTCGTCGCGCAGCGCGGCGAGCAGATCGCCTGGGTGCGGGTGCTGGCCGACCGGACCGGCGCGGACGCCGTCGCGGTCAGCGCCGGCGGGGTGCCGCGCCGGGCCACGGTGAAGGGGCGGGAGAGCTGGCAGCTGCGCCGGGTGCAGCCGGGCGGCTGGTCGCAGTCCCGCTACCAGCGGGCCGCCATGGAGGCGTGGCACCACAACGCCGGTGACGCCGCCGCGGCCACCGCCGAACTGGCCGACCGGGTCGGCGCGGACGTGGTGGTGGTCGCCGGGGACATCCGGGCCACCGGGATGATCGCCGCCCAGCTGCCGGAGCGCTGGCAGGACGTCCTGGTCCGCACGGACGCCGGCTCCCGCGAGTACGTCGGCTCCGACGACATGCTGATGGACGACATCACCGTGCAGACCATCGCCGAGGTCGCCGACCAGCGGATCGCCACCGCGCTGGACCGCTTCGGCGTGCAGGAGGACGTCGGCGCCGGCCTGGACGCGGTCGTCTCCGCCCTGCAACGCAACCAGGTCGACACCATGCTGATCGTCGACGACCCGTCCGCCGACGGCGAGCTGTGGATCGGGCCGGAGCCCACGGAGATCGCCACCGACCCGCGGCAGCTGGCGGACATGTCCGTGTCCGACCCGCAGAAGGTGCGCGCCGACGCCGCGCTGCTGAGGGCGCTCATCGGCACCGACGCGGAGCTCACCGTGCTCGCGCCCGAGGAGGCGCCGGAGCTCACCGACGGGGTCGGCGCCGTCCTGCGCTACGTCGACGCCAGCACACCCGGGCGGGGCAATGGCTGACCGCACCGTGGCGGACCTGGTCGTCGAACGGTTGCGGGCCTGGCGGGTGCCACGGGCCTTCGGTTACCCGGGTGCGGCGATCGCGCCCCTGGTCGAGGCGCTCGACGCGGCGGGCGGGGATCCGGAGTTCATCCCCGCCCGACACGAGGAGACCGCCTCGTTCATGGCCACCGGGCACGCCAAGTTCACCGGCGGGATCGGGGTGTGCCTGGCCACCCAGGGGCCCAGCGCGGTGCACCTGCTCAACGGTCTCTACGACGCCAAGCTGGACAGCAAACCGGTGGTGGCCGTCGTGGGCGAGGACATCACCGGCCCGCTCGGTGGGGCGCACGAGGAGATCGGGCTGAGCCGCCTCTTCGGCGACGTCTGCAATCAGTTCGTCCGCTACGGCCGCACGCCCGAGCAGGTGCCGGGCCTGCTGGACCAGGCGTTCCGCACCGCGGCGGCGACCCGCAGCCCGACGTGCGTGGTGCTGCCGTACGGGCTTCAGGTGGCCGCCGTTCCCGACCTGATGCCGCAGGTCGCCGGCGTGATGTCGGCGACCCCGGGCGAGCCGCTGGCCCGGGTGCTGCCGCACGACGTCGACCTGGACGCGGCCGCGGCGCTGATGGGCGCCGGCCAACGGGTGGCCATCCTGGTCGGCCAGGGCGCACACGGCGCGGCCGAGGAGATCGTGGCCCTCGCCGACCGGCTCGGCGCGGGCGTGGCCACCTCGCTGCTGGGCAAGCCGGTGCTGGACGAGCGACTGCCGTTCCACACCGGCGTGCTCGGCGAGGTCGGCACCACGGCCGCCGCGCAGCTCATGGGCGGCTGCGACACCCTGCTCATGGTCGGCACCAACGACCCGTGGACGGACTGGTTCCCCATGCCCGGTCAGGTCCGCACGGTCCAGATCGACATCGACGGCCGGCGCATCGGCACCCGGTACCCCGTGGACGTGCCCCTGGTGGGCGACGCCGCGGAGACGCTGCGCGCGCTGCTGGCCCGGGTGCCGGACCGGCCCAACGCCCGGTGGCGGGGCGTGGTGGAGAGTTCGGTCGACAGGTGGCGCGAGGCCGCCGCCGAGCGGGCGGCCGCCCCCGCCGAGCCGATCAACCCACAGCTGGTGCTGCAGGAACTCTCCACGCGGGTGCCGCGCCGCGGCTCGCTCGCGGTGGACGTCGGCTCGGTCATCTACTGGTACGCCCGGCACCTGGAACTGCCGCCGGGCGTCCGGGCCCAGCTCTGCGGCACGCTCGGCTCGATGGGCTGCGGCCTGCCGTACGCGGTGGCCGCGAAGCTGGCCCGCCCGGACGAGCCGGTGATCGCGCTGCTCGGCGACGGGGCCATGCAGCTCAACGGGCTGGCCGAGCTGATCACCGTGGCGCACCACTGGCAGGAGTGGCGGGATCCCCGGCTCGTGGTGCTGGTGCTGAACAACCGCGACCAGTCCGGGATGGGCGGCGGCCGCCCGCCCGGCGCGTTCGCCGACCGGCGGCCCGACGTGCCGTACGCCGGCTGGGCCCGGCTGCTGGGCCTGCACGGGGTGCGCGTGGACCGCCCCGACCTGGTCGGTCCCGCCTGGGACGAGGTGCTCGCCGCGGACCGGCCCAGCGTGCTGGAGGCCGTGGTCGACCCGGCGGTCCCGCTGGATCCGCCCGAGCCGGCCCTGGCCGACCTGCGCGGCCTGTTCGCCGACGGCGACGCGGCCCGCCGGGTACGCGAACGGGTCCTGGACACCGGAACCGCCGTGGAGGCGGAGGACCTGCTCTAGCCCACCCGCACGCCAGTCGATCATGACGTTAGCGCCTCTGGAAAGCGACTTCCAGGGCGCTAACTTCATGATCGACGCCTCTGGTTGCCGGTGGGCGGGGGGCGGCGGAACGGTGGCCGTGCGTGCGGCGCGCGGTGCCGCCGTCCGCCCGGTGATTGGCCCGACCCGTGGGGGGATGCCCCGTTTAGACCCCAGAGGGACGGGAAGCCGGGCCGCGTGGTGAGCGAACGAGGCAAGGTGGGGTCGGTGCGGAAGGTGCCCGTGGGGCAGTCCGCCGACGGTGCGATGGGCGGCGACCGGGTGGTGGCGCCCGGCAGCGCCGCCCGCCTCCTGGTCGCCGTGACGGCCCGGGCGCTGCGCGGCGACGACTGCGGCGACCTCGGCCACCCGGGCCCGCTGTCCCGCTTCACCGGCGCCCCGGAGCCGGTCCGCCGCGCCGCCGCGGCGCGCGCCGCCGCCCGGGCCGCCCTCACCCCCGCCGAGGTCGCCGAGGTGGACCTCGAACGGGTCGCCGGCTGGTTCGTCGGCCAGTACCCGGCCCGCCGCTGGCCCGGAGCGGTGTTCGGCTCGCCGCACGGCGCGGCGGCCCACCTGGCGGTGGCGCTCGGGGTGCCCTGGCTGCCCGCCGGGTTCGAGGTGGCCGCCCACTGGACCCGGGGCGCGGTGGACCGCCCGGACGCCGCGCTCGACCACGGGGCGGCGCTCGCCGGACGGCTCCTCGCCGGCAACGCCCGCGTGCACGTCCGGCAGGTGCACTGCCCGGCCAGCCGGGGCGCGTCGGCGGGCGCCCTGGTGAGCCTCGCGCTGCGCTGGCGCGCGCTGCCCGCGGCGTACGCCCGGTTCCTGGCCGAGGGGCTGGAGCCCGGGGCGCCGGTGCTGCTGCTGCACGACGCGCGCACCTGGCCGGTACGGGACGACGGGACCGGGCACAGCTTCCAGGTCGGCTCCCCGGCCAGCGGGCTGGACCCGGTCGACTTCCACCCGGACGCCCACGCGCTGCGCCAGGTGCTCCGCTCGACCGGCGGTGACGGGGCGCGGTGGGCGCCGCCGGACGTCACCTCGCCGGCGGCTTTCGCCGAGAACGGCGTGGAGTCCGGTTTCGAACACGACGCCCGGGAGTGGGGCGGCCGGCACGGACACCCGCTGCACCGGATCGTCGTCCCGCAGCCGGACGCGCTGAGCGCGGCGACCGCCGACCTGTACCGGCGCTGGCTGCGCGGGGCCGGCAAGACCGGTGACCGCCTGGTGGTCGAGTGCGGACGGCTGCTCGACCCCTGGCAGGTGGTCCGGGCCGGGCTGGTGCCCTACTGGTGCGAGAACGCGACCCGCCGGCGGGTGCAGGGGGTCGAGTGGTGGCTCGCCGGCAGCGAGCCGTTCAGCTCGGTGGACGTGCTGCCCGAGCCGCCCGGCGTCCGCTCGCCGGCCGTCGCGGGCCTCCCGCAGTGGCTCGCGGTGGCCGGGTTCGGCCGCCGCCGGCGGGCCCTCGACCGGGGCTCGGCGCGCGGCTACCCGGTGGCCGCCGTCGCCACCCGACGTGCCACGGAGGTGTTGCGCAACCAGCCCTACGACCTGCCCGTACCGCCGCCCCTGGGGATGGCCGAGGCCCTCGCCGCGCTGCGCGACGCGGGCGCCCACCAGGGGTTGCTGGTCTCCTGACGCGGTCGGCCGGCGGGTCGCCGGCCAACCTGGCGAAACATCCTCGCGATCCTGCGGTCCGTGATTGAGTACCTACGGAGCGGGAACACCGCTCGCCGCGGAACGGCCCACGACGCCGTGCGGCGGGCGGCCGCCGCTTCCGGCGTTCCGTCACGTAACCCAACTTCCGGCCCGGTGCGTGGCCCGACCACGCGCACGACCGGTTCCGATCCGGGCGGGGGACCTTCCTGAGGGAGGCGCGGATGTTCGGACAGACCACCACAACCACACCACCACCCACCGAACGGGGCCTGGAGGACCTCGACGCGGCGGCGCTGGCGTACGCGGCACGGATCGCCGGCCTGCCACCGGAGCGGCGGCAGGAGGCGCGGGACGACCTGGTCCGCTTCGCGCTGCCCTTCGCCGGCCGGCTGGCCCGCCGTTACCGGGGCCGCGGGGAACCGCTGGAGGATCTGGAGCAGGTGGCCCGCCTCGGCCTGGTCAACGCCGTCGACCGGTACGACCCCGAGCGGGGCTCGTTCACCGCGTACGCGGCCATCACCATCGTCGGCGAGATCAAACGGCACTTCCGGGACCGCACCTGGGGTGTGCACGTGCCGCGCCGGCTGCGCGACCTGATCCTGGAGGTCGGGCAGGCGACCGCGGCGCTGACCAGCGAGCTGTCCCGGGCGCCCACGGTGGCCGAGCTGGCGGAGCGGCTGGAGACGCCGGAGGAGGAGATCCTCGCCGCGCTGGAGTCGGCCGCCGGCTACAGCCCGGCCTCGCTCAACGCGCCGGTCGGCGGGGAGAGCTCCGCCGAGTTCGGCGACCTGGTGGGCGAGTCGGACAACGCCCTGGAGTCGGTCGACGACCGGGTCACGGTCAGCGGCCTGCTGCACCGGCTGCCCTGGCGCGAGCGGCGGATCCTCGCCATGCGCTTCTACGGCAACCAGACCCAGGCGGAGATCGCGGCCCGGTTCGGCATCTCGCAGATGCACGTGTCCCGGCTGCTGTCCCGGGCGCTGACCTGGCTGCGCCAGGCCATGCTCGCCGACGCCCCGCCGCCCTGGCAGAACGGCGCGGCCGAGTCCGAGCCGGCCAAGGCGCGGATCTCGGTGCGGCAGAACGGCGACCGGGTGGTCGTCGAGGTCGGGGGAGAGGTCGACCGGGACGGTGCCGACCAGCTCCGCAAGGCCATGCTGGAGGCGGTCACGGGGCAGCCCCGCGAGGTGGTGGTCGACCTCGTGGGCGCGGGCGGCTTCGACGCCGGCGGGATCGCCGCGCTGATGGCCGGCCGGGACGCCGCCGCGCGTACCGGGGTGCCGCTGCGGCTGACCCGGGTGCAGCCCGCGGTGCGCCGCTCGCTCGCCGCGGCCGGCCTGCCCGCCGCCGACTGACCGGTCCGGACCGCGCCGGCTCCCGTCCACAGGGGCCGGCGCGGCGCCGTATCCGAGGGAGGACGTGGCGGGCGGTGCGCGCGTACCCGAGCGGAGGGGCCGGCGCCCGACGGCGCCGGCCCCTCCGCGGTGCCGTCCGGTCAGTTCTCCGTGCTGTCCCCGTGCCCGCGGGGGTGTTCCCAGCGGGGGTTCGTCGGCCTGCTGCGTTGCGGACCGAACTGGGTGTCCTCCGGCTCGTCGGTCTCCTCGAAGCTGGGCCGGCGCACCTCCTCCGGCTCCGGCACCTCGACCGGCCGGGCACCCGACTGCGGGGCGGGCTGGTACTCGACGGCCCCACGGGCGCCGTGCGCGCCCTCGGCGGCCGGCGACTCGGGGACGTGCCGCTCGCGGCGCAACTCCTCGGCGAAGTGCTGCGGGGGCTTGGTGGTGCGCTGCGGCAGGTCCCGGCCGAGGTCGGCGACGAGCGGGCCGTACTTCAGGTCGAAGGCCGGGCGCTCGGAGCGGATCCGCGGCATCCGGTCGAAGTTGCGCAGCGGCGGCGGGCAGGTGGTGGCCCACTCCAGCGAGTTACCGAAGCCCCACGGGTCGTCGACAGTGACCTTGGCGCCGTACCGCCAGGACTTCCAGATGTTGTAGATCACGAAGAGTGTCGACGCGCCGAGCAGGAAGGAGCCGAGGGTGGAGATCACGTTGAGGTTGGTGAAGCCGTCGCCGGGCAGGTAGTCGGCGTACCGGCGGGGCATGCCCTCGGCGCCCAGCCAGTGCTGGACCAGGAAGGTGGCGTGGAACCCGATGAACATGGTCCAGAAGTGCATCTTGCCGAGCCGCTCGTCGAGCAGCCGTCCCGTCATCTTCGGGAACCAGAAGTAGAGCCCGCCGAACGCGGCGAAGACGATGGTGCCGAAGAGTACGTAGTGGAAGTGCGCCACCACGAAATAGGTGTCGGTGACGTGGAAGTCGGCCGGCGGGCTGGCCAGCAGGACGCCGGTCAGGCCGCCGAGCAGGAACGTGACGAGGAAGCCGACGGCGAAGAGCATCGGCGTCTCGAAGGTGATCTGGCCCTTCCACATGGTGCCGATCCAGTTGAAGAACTTCACGCCCGTCGGCACCGCGATGAGGTAGCTGAGGATGCTGAAGAACGGCAGCAGCACCTGACCGGTGGCGAACATGTGGTGCGCCCAGACGGTCATCGACAGGATGGTGATCGCGATGGTGGCGAGCACCAGACCCGTGTAACCGAAGATCGGCTTGCGGGAGAAGACCGGGATGATCTCGGTGATGATGCCGAAGAACGGCAGCGCGATGATGTAGACCTCGGGATGGCCGAAGAACCAGAAGAGGTGCTGCCAGAGCATCGGCCCGGCGGTGGTCGGGTCGTAGACGTGCGAGTGCAGGATCCGGTCCGAGGCGAGCGCGAACAGCGCGGCGGCCAGCAGCGGAAACACGAAGATCACCAGGACGCTGGTGAGCAGCAGGTTCCACGTGAAGATCGGCATCCGGAACATGGTCATGCCGGGTGCCCGCAGGGTCAGGATCGTGGTGATCAGGTTGACCGCCCCGAGGATCGTGCCGAGGCCGGAGAGCGCCAGGCCGACCACCCACATGTTCCCGCCGACGCCAGGGCTGTGCTGCGCGGTGCTGAGCGGGGTGTACGCGGTCCAGCCGAAGTCCGCCGCGCCCTGCGGGGTGAAGAACCCGGCCCCGGCGATCAGGCCCCCGAAGAGGTAGAGCCAGTAGGCGAAGGCGTTGAGCCGGGGGAACGCCACATCCGGCGCGCCGATCTGCAACGGCACGATGTAGTTGCCGAAGCCGAACACCATCGGCGTCGCGAAGAGCAGCAGCATGATCGTGCCGTGCATGGTGAACAGCTGGTTGTACTGCTCGGGGGAGAGGAACTGCATCCCGGGCTGGCCCAGCTCCGCCCGGATGAGCATGGCCATGACCCCGCCGACGATGAACCACGCGAAGGACGTGACCAGGTAGAGCAGGCCGATCAACTTCGCGTCGGTGGTGCGCAGCAGCCGCCACAGTGTGTTGCCCTTGACCGCCTCCCGCACCGGGCCGGGATAGCCGCCGAACTGGGCCGGCGCGAGGACGGCAGGTCCCCGGTCTCGTGGCTCCGTGACTACCCGCTCAGGCATGGCTTCTCACCCCGTGTGACGACAGACAGGACGGGCACGCGTACCCGACCCTCTGCCCATCAAACCAGGCGAGAGTGAAGAATTCGGTCAGTTCGCCGGCAGCATGGCCCAGACCACCTTGCCCGCGCCCGCCGGGCTGCTGCCCCAGCGCTGGGTCAGCTCGCGGACCAGCATGAGCCCGCGGCCGCCCTCGGCGCGCAGGTCCCGGTCGGTCGCGGCCCGCGGGTCGGTGGGGCTGCCGTCCATCACGGCCACCCGCAGGTACGGCCGGCGCAGGGTCAACGTCACCTGCATCGGGGTGCCGGCGTGCCGGACGACGTTGCCGACCAGTTCGCTGAGGACCAGCGAGGCGGGGCCGGCCAGCTCCGGGATGTTCCACCGGGCGCAGGCGTCGGTGACCAGCTCGCGGGCCCGCCGGCAGGCCCCGGCCACCGGCTCCAGCCGGGCCCGCAGCCGCGGGGCCGCCACCGCTCCGGCCAGCGCCGCCGCCTCCGCGCAGTCGCGGCGGACCGGCACCACCCGGCAGGCCGTGGTCTCGGCGAGCCAGGCCGCCGTCTCCGGCGGCGGAGCCGACAGCACCATGGGAACGGCCGGCCAGTCCGCGGCCCGCCGGGCCGCGGCGGCGAAGACGGAGAGGGCGAGGGGGTCCGCGACGTCGAGCTTCTCCAGGTCGACCACGAGGGCGTCCGGCTGCGCCGCCAGGCACCGGTCCAGCACCGTGTGCACCGAGCGCATGGTGGCCAGGTCGAGCGCGCCGGCCAGCCGTACGACGGTGACCGCCGACTCGTCGCGGACCTCGCACCTGATCCGGGTCGACATCCCCAGGCCCTCGTTTCCGTCTCGTCGGGAGGACCTGGGAAGTACCCGCGCCCGGGGCGGGTGAAACCGGACATCCGTCCCGGGCGCGGCCCCGCTCAGCGGCGGTTCCGGTTCCGCGTGAGGAGCAGTCCGAGGGCGATCATGCCGACCCCGAGCAGGAAGTGCAGCCAGTTGTCCGCGCCGTTGAGCGGGATGAAGTTCGCGCCGCTGTTGTGGTCGACCACCACTCCGTAGAGCCAGAGCACGAGGTAGATCGCGCCGCCACCGATCAGGAACGTCCGGGCTCCGGAGACCGTCCGGGCGAGCAGCAGCCCGGCGACGCCGAACAGCAGGTGCACGATGTTGTGCAGCACCGAGGTCTGGAACAGCCCGAGCAGCTTCGCGTCGGAGTCGTGCCCGGCGAACTTCAGGTCGCCGTAGTGGGTGGTGATGCCGGGGATGAAGCCCAGCACACCGATCACCAGGAAGAGCACGCCGACGGCCGCCGCCGCCCGGCGTACCGGTGCCTTGCCGTCGGCCGGGTTGCGTCGCCCACGGGAGTGCGCCATCGAGTTCGTCATGCCGGCCTCCTAGCTGACAGGGACCGCGCGGCTTTCCCCGGCCCGCCGGGCACAAACGCGCGCCCGGCCGGACCGTCGGCGGTCCGGCCGGGCGCGGTACGACTCAGGCGAGCTGCAACGGCCGGGCGGCGGGCTGGCGGACCTGCTCGTACAGGTCCACGTACCGCTGGGCCATCAGCTCCGGGGTGAACCGGGCGGCCGCCTCGCGCCGGCACTCGCCCTCACCGAGCAGCCCGGCCGCCAGCACCAGGTCGCCCAACTCCTCCTCGTCGGTGGTGAGCAGCCCGGTCCGGCCGTGCTCGATCAGCTCGGGCAGGCAGCCCCGGGCGGTGGCCACCACCGGCGTGCCCAGCGCGAGCGACTCCACCACCGCCGTGCCGCCGGGCTCCTCCCAGCGCAGCGGGAACAGCGAGGCCCGCGCCGTGGCCACCACGTCGTCACGCTCCTGCCCGGCGACCGTGCCGACCCAGCGCACCAGGTCACCGTCGACGTGCGGGGCCACCTGGTCGTAGAAGAACCGCACGTCCGGGTTCTGCCGGGCCTCGTCGCCCGCCGCGGCCAGGTCCTCGGGCCGGTGGTACGGGCCGACCGGGCCGGCCAGCACCAGCGGGAAGCCGACCTTCCGGGCCAGCCGGGCGCCCAGGTCCTGCCCCTTGCCCGGGTTGATCCGGCCCAGGATGACCACGTGCTCGCCCTTGCGCACCGCCGGCCGGCGGTCCGCGCCGACGGCGAGCGGGGTGGACAGGTGCACGTGGCCCACCGAGTGCTCCTGGAGGGCGCGCGGGGCCCGGGCGAGCTGCGAGGCGGACACACCGTTGACCCGCACCCGGTCGCCGCCGTCCAGGTTGCCGTACAGCTCGGGGTGCTTGGCCAGGTCCCAGTGCAGGGTGTGCAGCGCCGGCGGGGCGTCCGGGCCCATCGCGGCCAGGGTGGCCAGCCCAACCGCCTCGACGTGGTCGTGCACCAGGTCGATGTCGTCGCGGCCGTGCAGCGCCCGGACCACCCCGTTCAGGTGCGCCTGGGACACCCCGCAGACCTGGTTGTAGGGCCGTTGCAGCGCGTGGAACTGCCCGTCCGGGAAGACCGAGATCTTCTCGTCGACCGGCAGCGTGCTGCTCTCCACCGAGGCGAGCACCACCCGCACGCCGAGCTTGCGCAGCTCCGGCACCAGGGTGGCGACCACGTTCTCGATCCCGCCGTAGCCGGGCGGCGGCACCGACAACCAGGGACCCGCGTTCATCAGGACGGTGAGACTCATCGTGCGGTGTCCCTTCGCTCGTTCACGCCGCGACCCGTCGCCGCGGCACCCGGTGGCGCAGCTGCGCCAGCGGCGGCCGCTCCTCGATCGAGACGTCGCTGACCACGATCTCGCGGTCCAGGTTGGGCAGCGCCTCCGAGCCGCCCCGCCGGAACTGGGTCAGCAGGGCGGTCGGCGCCACGCCGGGCACCGCCCAGCCGCGTTGCTGCAACCGGGACCAGGCGGTCAGCAGGATCTGCGCGGACATCCGGCCCAGCGCCGCGGTGTCCTGGTGGCGGTGCTTGCGCTCACCCAGGTCCACCTGGGCCAGCGCGTCCAGCCCGACCAGCTCCAGCAGGTCGATGAGCATCGCGGTCTCCACGCCGTAGCCGGAGACGAACGGCACCTGCTCCAGCACCTCCCGGCGGCCCGCGTACTCGCCGGCGAGGGGCTGCACGAAGCCGGCCAGCTCCGGCCAGAACAGGTTGAGCAGCGGGCGGGCCATCAGCTCGGTCACCCGGCCCCCGCCGTCGGCCTCCACCCCCGTGGCCCGGACCAGCGGGCGGTGGTAGAAGCCCTTCACGAAGTCGACCGACGGGTCGGTGAGCAGCGGCCCGAGCAGCCCGGTGACGAAGTGCGGCCGGAACTCCCGCAGGTCGGCGTCGACGAACGCGACCACGTCGCCCTCGGCCGCGGCGAGCCCGGCCCAGAGCGCGTCGCCCTTGCCGGTGAGCCGGGGCAGCCCGCGCGTCATGGCGTCCTGGCTCACCACCTCGGCGCCCGCCGCCCGCGCCACCTGCGCGGTCCGGTCGGTGGACCGGGAGTCCACCACGATCAGCTCGTCCACGAGGGACACCCGGTCCATGAGGTGCTCGCGGATCGTCGACACGATCGCCCCGACGGTCGCCTCCTCGTTGCGCGCCGGCAGCACCACGCTGACCCGGCTCGCGCCCTTGGCCCGCAGCAGGCGTCGCGCCGGCCAGTGGTCGGCGGACGTGGTGCGGTACGTGGCCCAGGCCTCCACCACAGGTGAGACGATCGAATCTGTATCCCGCACGGGCACACCCCCAGGTTGTGGCGGAACCACGGGCTTCTGGTTTTCCCACTTCAGTGCCCGTGCTAACCGGATCATGCCTAACAGCGTGATCACGACTTGCGTACCGGTCGGTTCCCGCGCGGTGAACGTTTGATTGCGCGCCCGACGGCGTTTGACCACGCGGCCGCCCGGGGAGTGCTCTCAGCAGTCTGTCGGAGCGGTGAGAGGGTCGAGAACATGCGCGCGTGCCGGGTGGGACTGGTCGGAGCCGGCGGGGTGGCGCAACGCCACGCCCGGGTGTTGACGGGCTTCGACGACGTGGAACTGATCGGGGTGACCGACGTCGCCCCGGACGCGGCGGAGGCGCTCGCCGGCGCGCACGGCGCCCGGACCTTCCGCGACGTCGACGAGTTGCTCGCCGCCGGCCCGGACGCCGTCTACGTCTGCGTGCCGCCGTTCGCGCACGGCCCGGTCGAGGAGGCGGTGATCGACGCCGGGGTGCCGATGTTCGTGGAGAAGCCGGTGGCCGTGGACCTGGAGACCGCGGAGCGGGTCGCCGCGCTGGTCGAGCGGCGCGGCCTGCTCACCGGGGTCGGCCACCACTGGCGCTACCTGCACGTCGTGGAGGAGGCCCGGCAGATGCTCGCCGACCGTCCGGTGCGGATGGTCAACGGCGCCTGGCTGGACAAGGTGCCGCCGGTCGCCTGGTGGGCGCGCCGGGACCGCTCCGGTGGGCCGGTCGTCGAGCAGGCCGCGCACGTCCTGGACCTGGTCCGGCTGCTGGTGGGCGAGGCGACCGAGGTGACCGCGTACGGCGACGGCACCCCGCCGCCCGTGGAGGGCGCGGACATCGACTCGGTCACCGCGGCCACCCTGCGCTTCGCCTCCGGCGCGGTCGGCACCCTCGCCGCGGCCTGCGTGCTCGGCTGGAAGTACCGGGCCGGCCTGGAGATTCTCGCCGACGGGCTGGCCCTGTCGCTGGCCGAGGACGGTCTGACCGTCTGCGACGCCGACGGCGAGCGGCACCTGCCCGCCGACCCGGACGGCGCCCGGGTGGCCGTCGACCGGGCCTTCGTCGACGCTGTCCGGGGGATCGGCGACGACGTACGGGTTCCGTACGCCGAGGCCCTGCGCACCCAGCGGCTGGCCCTCGCGGTGGCCGAGTCGGCGCGTACCGGGCGGGCGGTGGCCCTGCCCACCGGGCCGGCCGCGCGGCTCACCGCCGCGGTCGCCGACGCGACGCCGGCCGAGACCACGGGGGTGACCGTCGATGCGTGACCGGGTGGTGGTGGTCAGCGGACCGGGCCGCGTCGAGCTGGTCGAGCAGGACGCGGCCGAGCTGAGGGACGGCACCTTCCGGGTGGAGACCCTCTACAGCGGGGTGTCCGCGGGCACCGAGCTGAGCTACGTCAAGGGCACCAACCCCTACCTGAACGTCACCTGGGACGCCGGCCTCGGCCTGTTCCAGCCGGGAGAGGCCAGCACGCCGTACCCGGTCACCCGGCTCGGCTACATGCAGGTCGGCCGGGTGGTGGAGAGCCGCACCCCGGCCGTCGCCGTGGGCACGGTCGGCGCCATGACGTACGGCCACCGCAGCGGGTACGTCGCCGACCCGCTGGCCGAGCGGTTCGTGCCGCTGCCCGACGACCTCGACCCGCTGCTCGGCGTCTACGTCGCGCACATGGGCCCGATCTGCGCCAACGGCCTGCTGCACGCCGCCGCCGATCTGTGCGGCACCGACGTCCGCTCGCTCGGCGACGGGGTGCGGGGCCGGCGTGTGGCGGTGGTCGGCAGCGGGGTGGTCGCGCTGCTCACCGCGCTGTTCGCGCGGCGGCACGGTGCCGCCTCCGTGGTGGTCCTCGACCCGACGCCGGCTCGGCGCGAGGTGGCCGAGGCGCTCGGGCTGGAGACCCTCGACCCGGAGGCGGACGACCCGGCCGTGGTGCTGAAGACCCGCTGGAACCACGCCGCCGGCGACCGGGGCGCGGACGTGGTCTTCCAGTGCCGGGGCCAGGACTGGGCGCTCCAGCTCGCGCTGCGCCTGCTGCGCCCCCAGGGCACCGTGATCGACCTGGCCTTCTACCAGGCCGGCGCGGACGCGGTCCGGCTCGGCGAGGAGTTCCACCACAACGGGCTGTCGCTGCGCTGCGCCCAGATCGGCCGGGTGCCGCGCGGGCTGGCCCCGACCTGGGACCGGGAGCGGCTCTCCGCGGAGACCATCGAGCTGCTCCGTCAGTACGGGGACCTGATCCGCAAGCACCTCGTCTCGGCGGTGGTGCCGCTGGAGGAGGCGCCGGCGCTGCTCACCGACCTGGCCGAGCGGCGCCGCTCCGAGCTGCAGGTGGTGCTCACCGGCTGAGCCTGGGCGGGCCCGGTTACCGTGCTGCCATGACCACCGACGCCGGGAGCCCGCCCGGGCTCGCCGCCCTGCTGCCGTACCTGCGCGCCCACCGCGGCACCCTCGTCGCGGTGGGCGCGCTGTCGTTCACCGGCGCCGGGGCGGCGCTGGCCCAGCCCCTGCTCACCCGGGGCGTGCTGGACCGGATCACCGCCGGCCGCCCGGCCGCCGGGCTGGTCGTCGCGCTGGTGGCGCTCGTGGTGGTCGGCGCGCTGCTCGGCGGGCTCCGCGACTACCTGCTCCAGCGCACCGCCGAGGGCCTCGTGCTGGGCACCCGTCGGCGGCTCGCCGGGCACGTGCTGCGGCTGCCCATCGCCGAGTACGACCGGCGCCGCACCGGCGACCTGCTGTCCCGGGTCGGCGCCGACACCACGCTGCTGCGGGCGGTGGTGACCTCCGGCCTCTTCGAGACCGTCACGGGGGCGGTCATGGTGCTCGGCGCCGGCACCGCCATGCTGCTGCTGGACCCGCTGCTGTTCGGGGTGACCCTGGCCGCCGTCGCGGTCGGCGTCGGCTTCGCCCTCACCGTCGCCCGGCGGGTGCGCGGGCTGGCCCGCCAGGCCCAGGAACGGGTCGGCGAGATGACCTCGGCCGTCGAGCGGGCCATCTCGGCGGCCCGGACCATCCGGGCCAGCCGCGCCGAGCGGCGGGAGACCGCCACCGTGGCGGCGAGCGCGACCGAGGCGTACGCGGCCGGGCTGCGGGTGGCCCGGGCGCAGGCCGTCGTCGGTCCGGCCAGCACGGTCACCGTCCAGGGCGCGTTCCTGCTGGTGCTGGCCGTGGGCGGGGCCCGGGTGGCCTCCGGGGCGATCAGCGTGGGCGACCTGGTGGCCTTCGTGATGTTCCTGTTCTTCCTGGTGCTGCCGCTGGGGCAGGCGGTGCACGCGTACACCCAGCTCCAGAGCGGGCTCGGCGCGCTGGCCCGGATCGAGGAGATCCTCGCCGTGCCGGGGGAGGGGGCGGACGACCGGCCCGCCCCGGTGACCGCCCGGCCCGTCGCGACCGGGCCGGCGGCCGTGGAGTTCGACCGGGTCGGCTTCGGCTATCCGGGCGGCCCGCCGGTGCTGCACGAGGTGAGCTTCACGGTGCCGGCCGGCACCCGGACCGCCCTGGTCGGCCCGTCGGGCGCCGGCAAGTCGACACTGCTCGCCCTGGTCGAGCGCTTCTACGAGGTGACCGGGGGCACGCTGCGCCTGGACGGGGTGGACGTGCGCGACCTGCCCCGGGACGCGCTGCGGGCCCGGCTCGGCTACGTCGAGCAGGAGGCGCCGGTGCTCGCCGGCACGCTCCGGGACAACCTGCTGATCACCGCGCCGGACGCCACCGACGACCGGCTGCGCGCCGTGCTCGACGAGGTCAACCTCGGGCACCTGGCCGAACGGACGGCCGACGGGCTGGACGTGCAGGTCGGGGAGGGCGGCGTGCTGCTCTCCGGCGGGGAACGGCAGCGGCTGGCCATCGCCCGGGCGCTGCTGGCCGGGCCGCCGGTGCTGCTGCTCGACGAGCCGACCAGCAACCTCGACGCCCGCAACGAGGCGGCGCTGCGGCGGGCCATCGACGCCGTCGCGGTGCGCCGCACCCTGTTGATCGTGGCGCACCGCCTCTCCACCGTGGTGGACGCCGACCAGATCGTGGTGCTCGACGGCGGCCGGGTGGTCGCGACCGGCACCCACGACGAGCTGACCTCGACGAGCCCGCTCTACCGGGAGCTGGCCACCCACCAGCTCCTCGTCGGGTGATCACGAAAACGTCCTGACCTGCGGAAACGCGGCACAATCCGGACACGGTCCGGCGCCCGCGCCGGGCGGGGGTCACAATCGGCTCCGGTTCGCGTACCGTTGCCGCTCATGGGTGTGTCGCAACGTCTGAAGAGCAGGTTCCGGCGGTTCCTCGAGCGCCCGGGGACGACTGTCGACCTGGCCCCGCTGGAGAAGCTGCTGCCGGCGATCGAGGGCCGCGAGGGGGAGCTGGAGAAGCTCTCCGACGCGGAGCTGACCGAGGCGGCCGGGCAGGCCACGGGCTACGAGGAGATCTGCGCGATCGGCCGCGAGGCGGCCCGCCGCGGCCTCGACCAGCGGCCGTACGACGTCCAGCTGCTCGGCGCCATGGCGCTGCTCTCCGGCAAGGTCGCCGAGATGGCCACCGGCGAGGGCAAGACGCTCACCGCGACCATCGCCGCGTACGGGCACGTCCGGCTGGGCAACGGCCCGGTGCACGTGCTCACCGTCAACGACTACCTGGCCCGCCGCGACGCCGAGTGGATGGGCCCGGTCTACACCCTGCTGGGCCTCACGGTCGGCTGGGTCAACGAGGCGTCCACCCCCGAGGAGCGGCGTGCCGCGTACGCGTGCGACGTCACCTACGTGTCGGTCAGCGAGGCCGGCTTCGACTTCCTCCGCGACCAGCTCGTCACCGACCTGGCCGACCGGGTCCAGCCGACGCTGAAGACCGCGATCGTCGACGAGGCCGACTCCATCCTCATCGACGAGGCCCGCGTGCCGATGGTCCTGGCCGGCGCGGTTCCCGGCGAGCAGGACCCGGTGCACGCCGCCGCCGCGCTGGTCCGGGGCCTGCGCAAGGGCAAGCACTACACGATCGCCGAGGACGGCCGCAGCGTCGCCTTCACCTCGGCGGGCCTGGCCACCGTCGAGGCGAAGCTCGGCGGCATCGACCTCTACGACGAGGAGCACGTCGCGCAGCTCTCCGCGGTCAACGTGGCGCTGCACGCGCACGCGCTGCTGCACCGCGACGTCGACTACATCGTCCGCGAGAAGTCGGTCGAGCTGATCGACGAGATGCGCGGCCGGGTGGCCCAGCGCCGCCGCTGGCCGGACGGGCTCCAGGCGGCGGTCGAGGCCAAGGAGGGCCTGGACGCCACGGCCGAGGGTGAGGTGCTCGGCACCATCACCGTCCAGGCCTACATCGCGCTCTACCCCACGGTCTGCGGGATGACCGCGACCGCGGTCCTCGTCGGCGACCAGCTCCGCGAGTTCTTCGGCCTCGAGGTGGCGGTGATCCCGCCGAACACCCCGTGCATCCGGGAGGACGAGCCGGACCGGATCTACGCCACCCGGGCCGAGAAGGAGGAGGCGCTGATCGACGAGATCCGGCGCTGCCACGAGGCCGGCCGCCCGGTGCTGGTCGGCACCCTCGACGTCAAGGAGTCCGAGGGCCTCGCGGCGGGCCTGCACGCCGCCGGGGTGCCCTGTGTCGTCCTCAACGCCAAGAACGACGACGAGGAGGCGGGGATCATCGCCGAGGCCGGCGCGTACGGCGCGGTGACGGTCTCCACCCAGATGGCTGGCCGGGGCGTCGACATCCGGCTCGGCGGCAGCGACCAGTCCGACCGCGAGCGGGTGGCGGAGCTGGGCGGTCTCTACGTGATCGGCAGCGGCCGGCACGACAGCCGCCGGGTCGACGACCAGCTCCGCGGTCGGGCCGGCCGGCAGGGCGACCCGGGTGGCTCGGTCTTCCTCGTCAGCCTGGAGGACGACCTGGTCGTCCGGCACGCCGGCGACACCGTCCCGCCGTCCCCGCGGATGAACGCCGACGGCCTGGTCACCGACCCGCAGGTCGACTACGCGGTCGAGCACGCCCAGCGGGTCGCCGAGGGTGTCAACCACGAGATCCACCGCAACACCTGGCGCTACAGCCAGGTGATCGAGCAGCAGCGCAAGGCGCTCGCCGAGCGCCGGGAGCGGCTGCTCACCAGCGACGTCGCCGCCCTGATGCTGCTGGAGCGGGTGCCGGAGAAGGCCGGCGAGATGGACGAGGACCTGCTCGCCGAGGTGGCCCGCACGATCGCCCTCTACCACCTGGACCGCCTCTGGGCCGACCACCTGGCCGAGCTCTCCGAGGTGCGCGAGGGCGTGCACCTGCGGGCGCTGGGCCGGCTCGACCCGCTGGACGAGTTCCACCGCAGCGCGGTGCCGGCGTTCAACGAGCTGATCCCCGAGATCGAGACGCGGACCATCGCCACCTTCGAGGAGACCGAGTTCGACGACGGGTGGGAGCCGGACTCCGCCAAGCTGGTGCGGCCGACCGCCACGTGGACCTACCTGGTCCACGACAACCCGTTCGGCTCCGAGCTGGACCGGCTGATCGCCTCGGTGGGGCGGCGGCTCATCGGCTCCCGCTGACCATCCGCGAGGGGTCCCTTCCGGTGCGTACCGCGCCGGAAGGGACCCCTTTGCGCGGTTTCGATCCTGGTTTGCGAGGGTAGTAGGCCGGGGCTTCGAGTCAGGGAGAAGAGTGGACATGGGACAGGCAACGGCGCCGGACGGGGACACCGCGTACACGGACGCGGAGGTGGCGGAGGCCGTGGCCCGGTGAACCTCGACACGCGGGAGCCCATGATCGACACGCTCGGGGTTCTGGAGACCGCCGCGCTGCTGCGGGAGCTGACCGCCGGCCTGATCGCGGTCGCCGGCTTCGACGAGGCGCTGGACCGGCTGGTCCGGATCGCCCGGGACGCCGTACCCGGGGTGGACTGCTGCGGCTTCACGGCGCTGCGCGCCGGTGAGCCCGCCGGCGTGGCCGCCTCCGACCCCGCGCGGGCGGAGCTGGACGACCTGCGGCACGGCCCGGACACACCCGCCATGACCGCGATCCGGCGGCGCGAGATGATCACCGCCGCCGACCTGGCCGAGGAGTCGCCCTGGCCGGCCTGGGCCGAGCGGGCCCGCGGCCTCGGCGTGCACGGGGTGATCTCCGCGCCGGTGGACGTGGACGAGCAGGTCATCGGAGCGATAAACCTCTACGCCGAGTCGGCCGGCGCGCTGACCCCCCGGCACCAGCTCACCGCCATGCTGCTCGCCGAGCACGCCGGGCTGCTGCTCGCCGCCGCCCGCGACCGGGAGCGGCAGGCCGCCCGGGCCGATCAGCTCGACACCACGCTGCTGGCGGAGGGGGTCGTCGGGCAGGCCGTCGGCGTGATCATGACGCAGCGCGGCTGCCCCGCCCCGGAGGCGCTGGACGTGCTCCGCAGCGCCGCCTCCTCGTTGGACATACCGCTGCGCGAGGTGGCCGAGCGGCTCGTGCTCACCGTCTCCCGGCCCCGGGACAACTGAGCGACATTCGTTTCACCCCGGTGGGCCTCGGGTAGCACCCTGGACTGGTGAGCTGATCCGACCTGGGGAGGAACCGATGGAGAGCCGGCTGCAAGTGCAGGGCCATCCGATCCAACCGATGCTGGTGACGTTCCCCTTCGGACTCTTCGTCAGCGCCGCGGTCTTCGACCTGGCCGACGTGGCCGGCGGTCCGGCCTTCCTCGGCGAGGTGGGCTACTGGACGGCGGTCGCCGCCCTGGTCGCCGCCGCGCTGACGGCGGTCGCCGGGATGGTCGACCTGTGGGACGTGCGGGCCGGCCGCACCCGCCGCACCGCTGTCACGTTCAACCTGGTCAACGCCGCGATGGCGGCGCTGTTCCTGCTCACCTGCCTGATGCGGGCGCACGCGCCGCAACGGGGCGCGACCGGTGTCGAGGTGGCCACGGAACTGCTCGCGCTGGCCGTGGGTTCGGTGGGGGTGTGGCTGGGCGCCCGGCTGATGCGCCAGTTCGACCGGGGCCGCGCCGCCGAGCCGACCGGCTTCGAGGCGCTCCGGGACATCCCCGGCGCCACCGTGGAGATCATCCGCCCGAAGGCCTGAAAACGCCTTGCCGCCGGCCGCCCCGGCCGCCAGGCTCTGCCGGTGGACACGGAGCGGGATGCCGACGAGTTGATCGCCGAGGGCGCGGCGGCGCCGGTCGAGGGCTGGGGCTTCGCCTGGCTTGCCGGCCGGGCCACCGAGGAACGACCGCCCTGGGGCTACGCCCGCCTGGTGGCCGCCCGGATGGCCACCGTCCGCGCCGCGCTGGACATCGACACCGGCGGGGGAGAGGTGCTGGCCGAGGTCCCCGCCCCGCCGCCGCTGCTGGTCGCCACCGAGGCGTGGCCGCCCAACGTGCCGGTGGCGCGGCGGACGCTGGGCCGGATCGGCGCCTCCGTCGTCCAGGTGGCCGACCGGCCGCCGCTGCCGTTCCGCGACGCGTCGTTCGACCTGGTGGTCAGCCGGCACCCGGTGGACACCTGGTGGGACGAGATCGCCCGGGTGCTGCGCCCCGGCGGCGGCTACCTGTCCCAGCAGATCGGCGCCGGCACCGTCCGCGAGCTGAGTGAGGCCATCCTCGGACCGCTGCCGCCCCCGGCCAGCCGCCACCCGGAGCAGGCTGTCGCCGCCGCCGAGGCCGCCGGGCTGACCGTGGTGGACCTCCGCACGGCCACCCTCCGGACCGTCTTCCACGACGTCGGCGCGGTGGTCTGGTTCCTGCGCAAGGTGATCTGGACCGTGCCCGGCTTCACCGTCGACCGCTACCGGGCCGAGCTGCGCCGCCTGCACGAGCGCATCCGCGCCGAGGGCCCGTTCGTCGCCCACGCCCAACGCTTCCTCATCGAGGCCCGGCGACCCTGACCCCGGCCGAGGTCAGTGCGCGGCGGCGTGGTGGGCGGCCAGCACGTCGGCGCCGAAGTCGCTGGCCGGGCGGCGCAGCACGGTGTGCGCGTGGTTGCCGTCCTCGGTGGTGTTGTCGTACTCGATCAGCAGGTCGTCGCCCTGGATCCGGTAGTAGTGCCGCTGACCCGGCCCGGCCGGGCCGGCCCAGGCGAAATGCAGCTCGCCGCCCGCCAGCCGGCCCGCCTCCCGCGCGGCCAACTCCGGCGGTAGCCGGTCCAGGTAGAGCGCGACGAGCCGGTCCAGCAGCGCCCGGCCGGTCGGGGTGAGCCGGTCCCGGGGCACGCCGAGCGGGTCGAGCCGTCCGGGTGCGCGGGGCCGGGTGGCGCTGATGATGTCGGCGGGCGCCTCGTCGGCGACGACCGCGGCGGTTCGACCCGCGGGACCGAGCGCGTCGAGCAGCTCCCGCGCCAGGTCCTCCTCCGGCCCGAGCGGCCGGGAGACCGGCCGGCCGGCGTGCCGGACGGTGGCCGGGTTGGCGCCGAGGAAGATCGGGGCGGGGGAGACCTGGTCGTCGACCACTGTCATGCTCACCGACAGGTGGTGTCCCTCGAACCGCCACGCCCACCGGTCGTCGCGCGCCGGGTCGCCGAACACGGCCACCCAGTAGTCGCCGCTGTGCCGGCCGCGCCGCCAGCCCTCCGCCCGGTCGAGCACCTCTTCGAGGGCCACCACGGCCATGGCCTGGGCGTACGCGGCGGGGCTGAGCGCGGTGGCGAGCAGCCGGTGGGCGGCCTTGCGGGCGGTGACGTCCAGGTCGGCGAGGCTGGCGCCGGGCCGGGGCCGGGGCCGGTACTCCAGCCACCGGCGGGCCGGCTCGTCGTCGAAGTCGTGCCGGGCCCGCTGCCGGGCCGGCTCGTCGAGCGCCGCCAGCAGCGCGCCGGCCGCCGCGCGCATCTGCTCGGGTACGGGATCCTCCACCGCACCTGTATACCGCCCCGCCGCCGGCCGCGTCGGGCACGCCGGCACCTCGCCCGGCCGGTCAGCTCCGGCCGAGGAGGGTGAGCATCTCGGGAAGGTCGAAGAAGCGCGCCGTCTCGACCGCCGACGGGTCGCCGTGCTCGGGGTCGGCGCCGGCGTCGAGCAGCGCCCGGACCGCCTCGGCGTTCCTGCGGAACACCGCCGCGGCGAGCGCCGTCTGCCCCCGGTCGTTGGTCCGGGCGGGGTCGGCGCCGCGGGCGAGCAGCGCGCCCACGGTCTCCGGGTGGGCGTGGTACGCGGCCAGGATGAGCAGCGTGTCGCCCTTGGCGTTGGTCAGGTTGACCGGCAGCCCCGCGTCCACGTTCGCCGCCAGCTCGTCGGTCGTCCCGGCACGGGCCAGGTCGAACATCCGGTGGGCGAAGGCGAGCGTCTCGGCGTCGAGTTCGTCGGGCATCCGTCCAGGTTAGTGGGCGCCCCGCCGGTCCCGCCTGGTAGCTTGCCGAGCCGGCACGGGAGGCGTGGATGGACGATCGGGTGTACGTCGGCAACGCGGCGGTGGACGGGGCGACCGACGCGGGCTGGCTGCTGGGCCACTTCAAGCCGCTCGGCGACGTCCGGCACAGCACCGAGGTCGAGGTGAAGTGGGGCGTGCACCCGGCGGGGGAGACCCGTTCCCAGTGGGCCACCGGCGAGCGGCGTACCGCCCTGCTGGTGCTGATCAGCGGCGCGTTCCGGATCGAGCTGCGGGACCGCACCGTGGTGCTGCGCGCCCCCGGCGACTACGTGGTCTGGGGCCGGGGCGTGGACCACTCCTGGTACGCGGAGCGCGAGTCGGTGGTGCTCACCGTGCGCTGGCCGTCGGTGCCCGGCTACCGGGTGGACCCGCCCGTCCTGCGCTGACCGTCCGACCCGCGGACCGGACCGTCCCAGCATTCAGTATTACCTACTAAACCTATAGGGTTTAACGCCTATAGTGAGGGGGCACGCGCCGCCCGCACCGTGAGGACGCCCCCGCCGATGACCAGCACCGATCCGTCCGACCCGCTCACCGTCGCCGCCCGCTGGGCCGACCCGACCCGCTGGCCCGTGCCGCTGCGCTTCGACCGCGCCGAGCGGTGGTACGCGCGGCTCGCCGCCGACGACGAGCACGAGGTGTGGGCGCTGAGCTGGCTGCCCGGGCAGGGCACCGACCTGCACGACCACGGCGGCTCCTCGGGCGCCTTCCTGGTCGTCGCCGGCGCCCTCGTGGAGGAGACCGTCGGCGGTGGCCGGTTGCGCCCGCACCGGCTCGCCGCCGGCACCGGCCGGCGCTTCGGCCCCCGGCACGTCCACGTGGTCACCAACCGGGACGACCAGCCGGCGGTCAGTGTGCACGTCTACCGGCCCGCGCTGCGCCGGATGACCCGCTACCGCCTCGCCGCCGGGCAACTCCTGGTCGCCGAGGTGGCCGAGGCCGGCGTCGCCTGGTGAACCGGCCCGCACCCCTGTCCCCGAGACCCGTCGCACGGAAGGACGCCACGATGGCGCAGCCCCCCACCCGCACCGAGAGCTGTCCGGTCCCGCCACCCGGCTCGCGGAGCATCGACGAGATCCTCGCCGCCGCCCGCGCCCGGCTGCGCCGGCTCGACCCCGAGCGGGCCCACCTGGCGGTCCGGGGCGGGGCACTGCTCGTGGACATCCGGCCGGCCGGCCAGCGCGCCGCGCACGGCACCGTCCCGGGCGCCCTCGCTGTCGAGCGCAACGTCCTGGAGTGGCGCTTCGACCCGCGCTGCGCGGCGCGCCTGCCGCAGGCCGTCGACTACGACGTGCCGGTGATCGTCCTCTGCCAGGAGGGCTACACGTCCTCCCTGGCCGCCGCCGCGCTCCAGGACCTCGGCCTGCACCGGGCCACCGACGTGGCCGGCGGCTTCGCCGCCTGGCGCATCGCCGGCCTGCCCACGCTCGGCCCCACCCCGCCGCTCCGACCCTCGTCCACCGCGCCCCCGGTCACCGCCGGCCGGGCGCCCCGCTGACCGCCCCGCCGCACCCGGTGGGGCGGGGCGACCGCCCGCACAGGAGGCCCCATGTCCGTCGTCGCCATCACCTCCCGTCCCGCCCGGCCGGGCCGCCCCGACCGGGCCCTCCCGCCCCGGCCGCGTACCGCCCCGACCCTGACCATCACCCTCGACCTGGGCGCCGGCCCGCTGACACCCGGCCTGGCCCGGCTGGTCGACCTGCTGGACGAGCTCGCCGCCTCCGGCGAGGGCCTGCTCCGGCCCGAGGAGCACCGGGCCGCCCGCGCCGTGCTCGACGTGCGCCGCGCCGCCGCGCCGCCGGAGCCGCCCGCCGGGGCCGAGGAGCCCGGCACGGTACGCATCCTGACCGGCACCCGCCGGGTCCGCCACGACGGCGTCGAGGTGACCCTCACCCGGATCGAGTACGACCTGCTGCTCTTCCTCGCCGAACATCCCCGGCGGGTGTTCACCCGGCGGCAACTTCTCGCCAACGTCTGGGGCTACGAGCACGCCGTGGCCCGCACCGTGGACGTCCACGTGCGCCGGCTGCGGGCCAAGCTCGGCGTCGACACGCCGCTGGTGACCACCGTGTACGGCGTCGGCTACCGCCTCGCCGACGAGGCCCGCATCGTGGTGGACGGCGAGCGCTGAGGCCGCCCCGGCCGGCACGCGGCGCACCCGGATCACGGGTGCGCCGCGTTCACGTTCCCGCGCCGCCGGAGCTAGCACCGGCCATTGTGAACCGGGCGGGGACCCCCCGTACCGGGTCAACTCGGCGCTCTGCTGTAATCAACGGGCCTCGTACGCAGAGCGAGCACGCGGCTGCGATGTGTTCGCCAATTGTCACATTCATGCAACGCAGCCGCCCCTTGACCCTCGCACAGGCGCCGGGAAGCATCGATGAAGCGGCGTCCCGGGCCGTGGGGAGATACCCGGACCAGCCAAGGAGGACCATGTCGGTCAGCCCCGCCTCGTCGCGCGCCGGATGGCATACGTCCCAACCCGCGGTTCCGGGTCGTCCCCCCGGCGGCCAGCGTCGCCCCGCCAACACCTCGGCCCCCGTGCTCACGGTGACCCTGAACATCCCGCTGGCCTGCGAGGAGTCGCTCACCCCGGCCGCCCGCCGGCTCCTGGACGCGGCTCGTGAGCTGCTCGAACGCGGCGACGCCGTGATCAGCACCGGCGCCGTCCCGACGGAGCGCCGCCCCGACCCCGCGCCGCCCGGCCGCTCCACGGGGCGCCCGCTCGCGCCGACGATCCCCACCCTGCACATCCTGGCCGCGTCCCGGTCCGTGCTCCGCGACGGCGAGCCGCTGCCGCTGACCCGGCTGGAGTTCGACCTGCTGCTGCACCTCGTCGCCCACCCCCGCCGGGTGTTCACCCGATTGCAACTTCTCAATGCCGTCTGGGGCTACGAGCACGCCGGCGTCCGCACCGTCGACGTGCACGTGCGCCGGCTGCGCGGCAAGGTCGGGGTGGACGTCCCGCTGGTCACCACGGTCTACGGGGTCGGCTACCGGCTGGCCGACGACGCGCGGGTGACCATCGACCGCACCGGCTGACGCCCGGGTCCGGCCCGCCACGTGCCGATCCCTCTCCGGACGGAGCCCCGACCGCCCGGCGGATCGCGTGGTGAGCCCTCCCGCCCGCCGGGCAGGATGGTCGGATGCGCGTCCGCCCCATCACGCCCGAGCTGCTCCGCACCGAGTTGGCCGACCGCCTCGCCCACGCCGCCGTGCCCGGCCGGCTGCGGGTGGCCGTGGACGGCCCGCCGGCCGCCGAGCCGGACGCCCTCGCCGCCGCCCTGGTCGACCCGCTGCGCGCCGCCGGCCGCCCCGTTCTGCACGTCCGGGCCGCCGACTTCCTCCGGCCGGCCTCGATCCGCCTCGAACACGGCCGGACCAACCCCGACGCGTACTACGAGGGCTGGGTCGACGAGGCCGGCCTGCGGCGGGAGGTGCTCGACCCGGCCGGCCCGGACGGGTCGGGGCGGCTGCTCCCGTCGCTGTGGGACGCGGCCACCGACCGGGCCAGCCGCGCCCCGTACGTCGACCTCCCGCCCGGCGGGGTGGTCCTGGTCAGCGGCGCGCTGCTGCTCGGCGGCGGCCTGCCGTTCGACGTCACCGTCCACCTGGTGCTCTCCCCGGCGGCCCTGGACCGGCGGACCGACCCGGAGCTGCGCTGGACCCTGCCGGCCTTCGCCCGGTACACCGACGAGGTCGACCCGGCCTCCTTCGCCGACGTGGTGGTCCGCGCCGACGACCCGCGGCACCCCGCCCTGGTCGAGCGCGACTGACCCGGACGTATCACCCTCTTCCGGACGACCGGCGGCGGACCGGCAGGGACGGGCACGGTCCGACCGGCACAGGCGCGCACGAACGGCCACGAAGAACACGGAAATCCCCGGTTTGATCCGCGGAGCGGGCGGGTAATCGCCCGGCTCACAAGGCACGGGTGATCTCGCCCGCGCATCCATCGGACCACGTTCCGGGGCGCTCGCCGCCCCGGAACCGTATGAGGCCCCAGGAAAGGCAGGCAGCGATGCTCGTCCACGACACGACAGCCACGGGCCGCTCCCAGGCGGAGGTCGACCAGATCCGGCAGTCCCTGACGTCGCGGTACGACGAGCTGACCGCGGAGTACGAGCAGGCCGTGCTGCAGAGCCAGGTGCTCCGGCTCGTCGAGGTCGGCGACACCGCCGGCGACGACCAGGCCGACAGCGGCACCAAGACCGCCGAGCGGGACACCGCACAGTCCCTGCTGCGCACCATCCTGGACCGGCGCGCCCAGTTCGAGCACGCGCTCACCCGGCTCGATGAGGGCACCTACGGCTTCTGCGAGGGCTGCTCCGCGCCGATCCCCGTGGAGCGGCTGGAGATCTTCCCGTCCGCCACCTCCTGTGTGACCTGCAAGCAGACCCGGGAGCGGCGGGCGGCCTGAGCCGTACGGGTTGCCGGTCGGTCCGGATGGCGGTGGACTCGCCAGATGGGTGACATCAAGGTGGGCACCGCCTCCTGGACCGACCCGACCCTGCTCGACTCCGGCTGGTACCCGGCCACGGCCGACACGCCGGAGAAGCGGCTGTCCTACTACGCCCGGCAGTTCCCGCTGGTCGAGGTGGACGCCACCTACTACTCGCCGCCCGCCGAGCGGACCGCGCGGCTCTGGGTGGAGCGCACGCCGCCCGGCTTCACCTTCAACGTCAAGGCGTTCAGCCTGCTGACCGGCCACCCGACCCGGGTGTCCGCGCTCTACAAGGACCTGCGCCCGGAGACGGAGAAGAAGAACGTCTACCCGGACGACCTGCCGCCGCAGGCGTACGAGGAGGTGTGGACCCGCTTCCTGTCCGCCCTCGACCCGCTGGTCGAGGCCGGCAAGCTGGGCGCCATCCTGTTCCAGTTCCCGCCCTGGTTCACCATCCGGCGGGACAACAAGCAGTATCTCCTGGAGGTGGCGCGGCGGTGCGACCCGCTGCGCCCGGTCTTCGAGTTCCGGCACGCCTCCTGGTTCGACGGCGACAACGCCGAGGAGACGCTGGGCTTCCTGCGCCAGCACGAACTGCCGTTCGTCTGCGTGGACATGCCGCAGGGGCACAAGTCCTCCGTACCCCCGGTCCTGGCGGCCACCGCGGACCTCGCGGTGGTCCGCTTCCACGGGCACAGCGACAAGTGGACCAGCAAGGACATCCACGAGAAGTTCGGCTACGACTACTCGAAGCGGGAACTGCGCGACTGGGCGCCGAAACTGTGCGAGCTGGCCGGCGAGGCCGAGAGCACCCACGTGCTCATGAACAACTGCTACCGCGACTACGCCCAGCGCAACGGGCAGCAGCTACAGGCCCTGCTGGGGGACTGAACGCGCCCGGGTCACGCCTCGCCCAGGTGGTGCCGGATGACGCCGCTGATCGCCTGCTCCAGCGTGTCCCTGCTCATGGAGGCGAGCGGCTCCATCTTCAGCAGGTAACGGCAGTAGATGACGCCGATGGTCTGGCTCAGGACGAGCGCCGCCTGCTGGTCGATGTCCGGCCGGTCCGGGAAGGACTCCCGGAAGAACGGCATCAGCTGCCGGTCGAGGATTTGTTGCAGTCGGTGGGCGGCGTCGGCGTGGGTAGGGGCGGCGCGGAACAGGTTCGCCAGGGCGTGGCCGCCGTCCTCCCACACGTCGACGAACGTCCTGGCGTAGGTGGCGGCGAAGTCGGCGCTATTGGCCGGCATGTCGAGCGGGGGTAGCTCGGCGGCGGCCACCGCGTAGAAGAGGTCCGCCTTGCTGGTGAAGTATCGGATCACCATGGAGGGGTCCACTCCGGCGTCGGCGGCGATCGCGCGGACGGTCGTCGATTCGTAGCCGTCATCGGCGAACCTCCGCGCCGCCGCGGCGAGGATGGCGGCCCGCGCCCGGGCGGACCGTTCGGTGAAGGCCATCACCGCAGTCTAGCCAACAGTGTTGGCAAACGCCGTTGGGGTGCCTACCATCAATATGCCAACGCTGTTGGCAAACATTGTGGGCTCCATCGTGGAGCCGCGCCCAGAACCCGGAGGACACATGACCGAGACCCGGAGGAACGCCGTTGCGGCGGGGGTTGTCGCTCTCGCACTGATCTGCCTGTTCGCCTGGCTCTCACCGGGGCTGGCCCTGTGGCTGACCTTCATCCCCGCGATGGTCCTCGCGTACCTCGCCCACCTGGCGACCACGAACCGACGGGCTCCCGATCCGGCCAAGGTGCTCCCGATCTACCTGCTCGCCTTCGCCTGGCAGTTCGTCCATTTCGCCGAGGAGTTCACCGCCGGGTTCAACCGCCGCTGGCCGACCGAGGTCTTCGGGGCGGACCCGATGAGCCTCACCATGTTCGTCTGGATCAACATGATCTCGTACGCGGCCTTCGCCGTCGGTGGCATCGCCATCTACCGCGGATGGCGGGTCCCACTGTTGATCACGTGGTTCTTCGCCGTCATGGGCGCGATGGGCAACGCCGTGGGCCACCTCGTCTACGACGCCGTCTCCGGCGACCTGGGCTTTCCCGGCTTCTACACGTCGCTCGGCTACTGGGTGATCGGTCCGATCCTCATCCGGCGGCTGTGGACCTCCGTTCGACCGGGCGACGAACCGTCCCGCGAGAAGAGCACCGCGCAGCTCGCCCGCGCCGGTTCGGTCTAGGGCGACTGTCGCCTCCCCACGGCGTCACCACGTTCACCCGCCCGCACGACGCCGGCCGGTGGTTCACCCGGACAGGGTGAGCCGGCCTCACCCGGCCGCCGCGCAGCATGGACGGTGTGCGCGGTCCGTCGACCGACACGACCGCGCGGCCGAGGAGGAGGTGGGGTCATGACGGTGCGGGTCGTAGCGGATCGCCGTCGCGGCGGGGTGCTGCACGTGGTCGGCAGGTCCGACCTGCCCCGGCGGGGCGCGCGGCCCGGTCGGTTCAGCCCGACCCGGCTCTGGCGGGGGCCCAGTGGGCCGCCGGGGCGCACCGACGACCGCCGCTGGGAAACCGACGCACGGGGGTGGGCAGATGGCTGAGCAGATGATTTCCGCGTTCGAGTCCTCGCTGGACAAGACGAACGTGATGCTCAAGGAGATCGAATCGGCGTACGGCTGGCCGAAGGAGTGCCGCAACCAGTCCTACGCGGCGATACGTACGGTGCTGCACCTGCTGCGGGACCGGATGCCGGTGGGGCAGAGCGTCGAGTTCGCCCAACAGTTGCCGGTGCTGCTGCGGGGCGTCTACTTCGACGGGTGGCAGCCGGAGAACGTGCCGATCAAGTTGAACCGCGAAGACTTCCTCTACGAGGTCCGCCAGGGCTTCCCGTACGACGTGGAGGGCGGTACCGAGCGGGTGGTGCAGGTGGTGCTGGACACCCTGCGCAAGCACGTGACCCAGGGCGAATGGGAGGACGTCAAGTCGGCGATGCCGAAGGACCTGGGTCGGATGATCCCGTGACCACACCGTTCCCGGCCCGTTCCGCCAGCGTGGCGGGGCGGGCCGGTGGCGTGCGGGTGACCGGCAGCCCGGCCCGCCGGGCCAGCCCGGCGAAGGCCACCGCGTCGACGATCGCCGCGCCGCCCGGGTCGTTGTTGAAGTAGACGTACGCCGGCTCGCCGGCCGGGAAGGCGGTGGCCAGCCGGCGCACCCAGGTGGCCAGCGCGGCCCGGCCGTAGCGGGGCCACGGCCGGGCCCGGCCCTCGTGCAGGCGCAGGTAGCCGAAGTCGGTGGTGCGCCACAGCGGGGTGATCGGACGGCTCAGCCGGTCCGCCCACACCAGCGCCGCCCGGTGGCGCTCCAGCACGCGCCGGGTGTCGTCGGTCCACCACGACGGGTGCCGCGGCTCGACCGCCACCCGCACCTCGGCGGGGAACAGCCGCAGCGTCGCCTCCAGGGCCACCGGGTCGGCCCGCATGGTGGGCGGCAGTTGCACCAGCACCGGGCCCAGCCGGTCGCCCAGCCCCGTGGCCCGGTCCAGGAAGCGGGCCACCGGCTCGGCCGGCTCCCGCAGCCGCTTGATGTGGGTCAGGTAGCGGCTCATCTTCACCGCCACGCAGAAGTCGTCAGGCGTGCGATCCCGCCAGGCCACGAAGGTGTCCCGCTCGGGGAGCCGGTAGAAGGCGTTGTTGACCTCGACGGTGGCGAACCGCGCGGCGAAGTGCTCCAGCCAGAGCCGCTGCGGCAGCTTCGCCGGGTAGAAGCGCTCGCGCCAGTCCCGGTACTGCCAGCCCGACGTGCCGACGAGGATCATCCCGGCCGCCTAGGCGAGGTCGATCCGGAAGACCTCGAAGGCGGCGCCGTGCCGGACGCCCAGCCGGCTGCCGGCCGGCCGGGCCAGCCCCTCGAGGAACTCCTCGGCGTCGAAACCGCCGTCGCCGAGCCCGCTCAGGTAGGCCCCGTGCGCCCGCAGCGACGCCACCCCGCGGTCGAACGTGGCGGTCACGTCCACCCCGTGCCGGGCCTCGGGGGAGCCGGCCGCCCACACCTCGCGGACCCGCGACCACGGCCGTACGCCGTCGGTGAGCTGCTCGGGGAAGATCCACCGGTTGCCGGCGTCGCGGACCGCGTCCAGCGTGGCCCGCCCGCAGGCGATGTGGTGGTTCAGCGCGTACGCCCCGTCCCAGGTGTCCCGGAAGTTGTTGGTGAGCACGATGTCGGGGCGGTGCCGGCGCACCACCGCGGCGATCTCGCGGCGCAGCGCCACGCCGTACTCCAGGAGCCCGTCGGGGAGGCCGAGGAACTCGACGGTGTCCACCCCGACGACGGCGGCGGAGGCCCGCTGCTCCTCCTCCCGCAGCACCCGGCTGCGCTCCGGCGGCATCCCGTCGATGCCCGCCTCGCCGCTGGTGAGCAGGCAGTAGACGACCTGCTTGCCCTGCCCGGTCCAGCGGGCCACCGCGGCGGCCGCGCCGAACTCCAGGTCGTCCGGGTGGGCCACCACGGCGAGCGCCCGCTGCCAGTCCTCGGCCAGCGGCGTCAACGGCTCCGGCTGCCCCACGGCCACCCCCTTCCCGCGTGCTCCCTTCCCGCCATCCTGGCACCGGACGCGCCGGCCCGCCGCCCGGCGACCCCGCGGGCACCGCCTGCCGGCACGTCCGCCGGCGCCGGTGAGCCCCATGACCTGCCACGACAGGGGACCCGCGCCGGGCCCGGCGAACCATCCGTGCGGCCGGGTCCGGGCGTCTACGGTGTGGTTAGAGAAGATCGGGCGTGGGGTACCACCCGCTGCACACGGACCCCGACGACGGGGCGGCACACCGAGGGAGCACCCATGGCACTCAACGACGACGACATGCAGACCACCAGCGGCGGCGGTGCCGAGGGTCCGGCCGACGGTGGCGCCACCCCCGGCCAGCAGGACGGTGGCGCCGACGGCGGTGCCGACCGGGGCGCGGAGCGCGGCGCCGACCAGGGTGCCGACCAGGGTGCGGAGGGTCCGGCCGACGGCGGCGCGACCCCGGGCCAGCAGGACGGTGGCGCGGACGGCGGCGCCGAGGGCCCGGCCGACGGTGGTGCGACCCCCGGCCAGCGCGACGGCGGCGCCGACGGCAGCGCCTCCTGACGATCGCCATGACGCACATCGACCCGCCGGGCGGCCATGGCCGCCCGGCGGTTCCGTCTTCCGCGACCGAGGCCCTCGCGCGCTGCGTGGCGGTCGAGCCGACGAAGTTCGCCGCTGATCACTGGGGGCGCAGCCCGCTGCTGTCCCGGGCGGCCGAGCTGCCCAACCCGGCCGGTTTCACCGACCTGCTCAGCCCCGCCGACGCCGACGAGCTGCTCAGCCGGCGCGGCCTGCGTACCCCGTTCCTGCGGATCGCCAAGGACGGCCAGCTCGTGCCGGCGGCGCGGTACACCGGCGGCGGCGGCGCGGGCGCCGAGATCGACGACCAGGTCCTCGACGAGAAGGTCCTGGCCCTGTACGCCGACGGCGCCACCCTGGTCCTCCAGGGCCTGCACCGCACCTGGCCGGCGCTTGTCGACTTCGCCCGCGACCTGGGCGCCGCGCTGGCCCAGCCGTTGCAGGTGAACGCCTACCTGACCCCGGCCGGCAGCCAGGGCTTCGCCACCCACTACGACACCCACGACGTGTTCGTGCTCCAGGTCGACGGGCGCAAGCACTGGCGGATCCACCCGCCGGTGCTGCCCGACCCGCTGGAGAAGCAGCCGTGGGGCGGCCGGGCCGACGAGGTCTCCGCCACGGCCGAGGGCCGGCCCGCGCTGGACGTGGTGCTCGAACCCGGCGACGCGCTCTACCTGCCGCGCGGCTGGCTGCACAGCGCTCAGGCGCAGGAGTCCAGCTCGCTGCACCTGACCGTCGGCATCCGGGCCCTGACCCGGTACGCCCTGGTCGAGGAGCTGCTGGCGTTGGCCGCCGAGGACGCCCGGCTGCGTGCCGGTCTGCCGTTCGGCGTCGACGTGGCCGACCCGGACGCCATCGAGCCGGAGCTGACCGAGACGGTCGAGGCGCTGCGGGACTGGCTGCTGCGGGCCGACCCCGCCGCGGTGGCCGCACGGCTGCGCGCCCGGGCCTGGCCGGCGGCCCGCCCGGCCCCGATCCGGCCCCTCGCCCAGGCCGCCGCGCTGGCCACGCTCGACGCGGACAGCCGGGTCGCACCCCGGGCCGGCCTGCGCTGGCAGCTCACCCCGACCGGGGACGGCAAGGTGGCGCTGCGCCTGTTCGACCGCACCGTCACCCTGCCCGGCACCTGCGAGCCGGCCGTGCGCGCCCTGCTGGCCGGCGAGGTCACCCGGATCGGCGACCTCCCGGGCCTGGACGACGACGCCGACCGCGTAACCCTGACCCGCCGCCTCCTGAAGGAAGCCGTCCTGACCCCCGCCTGACGCCCGCCGCCGCGCGCCCTCGGCCCCGGCTCCCGCCTCCGTGATCATGAAGTTGGCGGCGCGACACGCCGTCGGCGGCGCCGCCAACTTCATGATCGACGCCGGGGTCCGGGCCGGGGTCCGGGGCGGGGCGGGGCCGGGGGGCCGTCAGCGGGTGGCGGTCAGCGTCAGCAGGAGGGCCGTTGTCGCCAGGCCGGCGCCCGCCACCAGGAGGATGGCGCGGGGGGTCAGCACGGCGTGGCGGCGGTCGGCCAGCAGGCGGGCCGGCGCCAGCCCGACCAGCGGGCCGAGCAGGGTCACCACCAGGGCCAGCACCGGCATGCCGACGGCCAGGTCGCCCCCGGAGCCGGCGCCCAGCGCCCGGGCACCCTCGCCCAGGGCGTACGCCACCAGCGCCCCGCCGACCCCGCACGCGACGAGCAGCGGGTTCGCCGAGCTGGGCAGCTCGCCCGGCTGGCGGGTCCGCTCCAGCAGCTCGCGTACCCCGCGCAGCAGCGGCACCGGGTCGCCGGTGGCGTCGCGGGCCGGCCCGGGCGGGTCGCCCAGCCGCCGGCCGCCGGCGCCGATCCGCGCCCGCAGCTGTCCCCACAGGTGGGTGGCCTCGGCGTCCACCCGCTCCACCATCCGCTGCGCCTCGGCCACCTCGGCCTCGGCCCGCCGCACCTGCTCGGCGGCGTCGGCCACCGCCCGGTCGGCGGCGTCGACCTGCTGGGCGTACCAGCTGTGCGCCTCGTCGCGCTGGGCGGCCACCCGGGCGGTCAGGTCGGCGAGCCGGCGGATCTGGGCGGCGTACGTCTCACTGGAGACCGGTGCGTTCATCGGGACGGACCATAAGGGATGATCACCTGTCCGGTGCGGTGCACCGCCCGGTCGAAGTAGAGGCCGCGCCACGGGCGGGGGTACCAGTCCGGCCCGCCGGTGCCCGGGTAGAGCGAGGAGCCCAGCTCGGCGCCTTGCACGTCGAGCGCCACCCAGGCGCCGATCTGGTCGGTGCGCGCCGCCGGCCCGCCCAGGTCGACGCGCATCCGGGCCACCCCGCGCCACCAGGCCAGCACGTGGGTACGCCGCTCCGGCCCGTCGTGCAGGATCCGGCGCAGCTGCTCCAGCCCGGTCCGCCGGCCGGCCTTCCCGGCGAGCTGCCCGGCCGCCGCGTCGACCGCGTAGAGCAGCAGGAAGTGCGGGGTCTGCGGGGTGCCCGGGGCGCCCAGCGCGTCGCCCACCTCGGCCATCAGCTCGGGCACCGTCTCCTCGTCGTACCAGGCGGCGTCGTCGGCCAGGTCCTCGTAGAGGGCGCGGGCGGCCGGGTCGGCGTCCGGGTCGAGGCAGGCGATGGAGAACCGGGCGGTGCCGGGGCGGTACTGCCGGGCGAGGGAGCGGGCGGCGGCGTCGAGCACCGCGCACGCCTCGTCGACGCGGGTGCCGAGCACGGCCAGGTTCCGCCCGGGGGCGCGGGGCAGCCGCAGCGCCGCCGATCGGGCCTGCACGTCGATGATCTCGCCGAGCAGCGCGACCGGGCTGCGGGGGACCCCCTGCTCGGGAGCGGTCAGCGCGCGGAAGTCGGGCGCCTCGGCCAGCCTCGGGATGGCGTCGCCGTCGAAGAGCCGGGCGGGGGCGGCGTCCTGCGGGCGCATCCGCCACAGCCGGTGCTGGAGCTCGCTCCAGGTCTCCCAGTCGCCCGCGAGGGGGATGCGGGCCACCTCGTTGCCCTCGGCCAGGCCGGACTCGGCGTTGACGACGGCGTGGTGCCGGGGCAGGGACTGCGCGGCGTCGTTGCGCTCGGCCAGGATCCGCAGCGCCTTGGGCAGCGCGATCCGCAGCGTGAACTGGGCGACCAGGGCGGGCCGCCCCCACAGCGCCTCGATGCCGCGGACGTCCTGCGAGGCGAGCACCAGGTGGATGCCCTGCGAGCGGCCCCGCCGGGCGAGGTCCTCCAACAGGTCGGCGGCCTCCCGGGCGACGACGTCCCGGCCGGCGAGCAGCGCCTGGAACTCGTCGACCACCGCCACGATCCGCGGCCAGTGCCCGGTCGGGTCCACCGCGCGCAGCTCGGCCAGCTTGGTGACCTCGTGCTTCTTCGCCGCGTCGGCCCGGCGGCGCAGCTCCTCGGCGAGGAACCGCAGCAGCGCCAGACCGAACTCGCGGTCGGTGTTCACGTTGATCCCGACCAGCCGCATGTGGGGCAGCCAGCTCGGGTCCCGCCGGCCCTGGGCGAACCGGGCGAAGGACACCCCCTCCTTGAAGTCCAGCAGGTAGAACTCCAGCTCGGCGGGGGAGTAGCGGGCGGCGAGCGCGCCGATCCAGGCGAAGATCAGGTTGGTCTTGCCGGTGCCGGACGGGCCGCCGATCAGCGCGTGCGGTGGGTAGTCGCCGAGGGTGAGCAGCACCGGCCGGCCGTGCGGGCCCTCGCCGATCGGGGCGCTGAGCCCGTGCGCCGAGTCCTCCCGCCAGTACTCGCCGGGCGGGGGGAGCAGGTCGGTGAAGGGGGCCGGCGGCGGGCCGGCGTTGACCCGGGAGGCCACCTCGCGGCAGGTCTCGGTGACCAGGCCGGCCGGCGGCGGCGCGTCGAGCACCACCGGCAGGCCGCCGATCCGGGCGTCGTCCGGGTCCACCACCACCCGGGTGACGGTCGGGCCGTCCGGCAGGTCGGTGCCGCGGACCACCAGGTGCACGCCGCACGCCGCCCCGGTACGCACCACCCGGTCCAGTTGGCCGCGCTCGTGCCGGGACAGCTCGTCGCCGCCGAGCAGCACCGCCACCCGCCACGGCTCGGGGCGCCGGCCGGTAGCGGCGGCCAGTTCGCGCAGTGACGCGTACTCGCCGGCCAGCACGGTCTCGTTGATCCGGCGGATCTGCTCCACCAGGTCGTCGAGCAGCCGGCCCAGGCCACCCGGGCCGACGAAGGTGAGCAGCCCGGCGGTGCCGAGCGGGGCGAACCCGGCCAGGCCGCCGCCCAGGTGCTCCGGGTCGTACCCGAAGAGCCGGACGGCGCCGGGGTCGGCCCGGCCGACCGAGCGCAGCAGCAGCGCGGGGACCACCGCGGCGACGCCCTCCCGGTCGCTGCCGGCCAGGTGCACGTGCCCGGCGTCGAGCAGCGGGACCAGCGCCGGCACCGGCTCGGCGCCGGGGATCCGTACCGTGCCGATCCGGACGGCGCCGGGTGCCTCGCCCCGGCCGGCGGGCGTGGTCCGCCAGCGGTCCCACGGCGCGGACGCCGCGCCCGGGGCCTCCCGCTCGGCCGCGGCGGCGGCGCGGCGGGCCAGCTCGGCGATCCGGGCGGCGTGCCGGGCGTCGATCTCGGCGAGCCGGCGGTCCCGCTGCGCGCCGACCCGCTCCGGTACGGCGGCGGCGGCGCGCCGCACCCGGGCCAGACGGTCCCGGCCGGCGGCCAGGTCGTCCTCGGCGGCGGCGAGCCGGTTCCGGGTGGCGCCCAGGGCCTCGGAGAGCATCCCCCGGACCCGCGTCACCAGTTGCGCGCGGACGTCAGCCACGGCTCGGCTCCCGGTCGTCGGTGTCCCTGGGCAGGTCCCGGCCGAGCCGGTCGAGCAGCACCCCGGTGACCACGCCCGCGGTCACCGCCGGGTCGGCGGCGTGCGGCTGCTCCTGGTCGTCGCTCCGGCGCGGCGGCGGCATCCGGCAGACCCGGGTGAGCAGCGTGTCCAGCACCGGCGGGGGCAGCCCGGGCAGCAGGTCGCGGACCCGCCCGTCCAGCTCCCGGCGCAGCCGGCCCAGGTCGTCGGCGCGCGGCGGGTGGCCGAGCAGCTCCCCGGCCAGGCCGCGCAGCATCGGCGGGGCGATCGCGGCCAGGCCCAGCCCGACGTCGGCGTGCGCCCGGCGCAGCTCGCGGTGCAGCCGGTCCCGGTCGCCGGAGCGGATCCCGGTCACCACCCGGCGCAGCAGCTCACGCGAGTCCTCCACCCGCTCGTCCGGCTCGTCCGGGGCGCCCTCCCGGCCGCCGGTCAGCTCCGCCACCCGCACCGCCCACCAGCGCCGCACGGCCGGCTGCTCGTCCCGGTCCGGCGCGGCCCCCGGCGCCGGGGGCGCCACCTCGCCGCGGGCCGGGTCGTGCCTCGGCCGGCGGTCGGCCGCCCGCGGCGGCGGCGCCCCGTCGGCGGCGAGCCCGATCGCGGCCAGGTACGCCGACAGCTGCTCCTGCGCCACCCGCAGCGCGTACCCGGCGGTCTCGGCGTGCTCGGTCGCCGCGGACAGCTCCGGCACCCCCATCGGGTTGGCGGACTCCTGGCGCACCCAGCGCAGCCGCTCGGTGGCCTGACCGAACTTCTCCAGCGCGGCGGCGAGCTGGGCCAGCGGCAGCTCCTCGGCGGCCGCGCGGACCTGCGCGCCGATGTCCTCGACGATGGACACGACAGGTCCTCAGAGGGTCGCGACGTAGAGCTGCGCCTGCTCGACGGCCACCAGCGTGGCGGCGAGACACTCCTCCAGCTCCTGGCTGGCCTGCGTCAGCGAGGCCTGGGCCGCCTCGACGGTCTCGTGGCCGCTGCCCTCCAGCGCGCCGGCGAGTGTCTGCTGCGCCTCGGCCAGCTTCTCGCCGGCCGCCTGCACCGCTGTCTGCCCGTCTCCTATCTGCTGGAGAGCGACATCGATCGCTGCCTTCAGCTCGGCGACGCTCGCCACGGGGGACCTCCTGGGGGCGGGGGAGATCTCCATTACAACCCATCCCGACGGGTGGGCGAACATCCGCCCTCGCGGCGTTCCTGCCCGACTGTCCCATTGCGGCCCTGACGTGCGCAAAGGCGCTTCCCGGCGGGATCCGTCGGTCCCGCCGGCGGACCCGTGGGTCCCGTCGACCGGACGCGGCGGCGGTCAGCGGGGCAGCCGGCGCGGGCCGTACACCTCGGCACCGAGCGCGCCCACCCGGGCCCGCAGCTCCCGGTCGGCGGTGACCACGGCCCGGCGGCGGCCCGGCGCGGCCGCGACCAGCTCGACGATGGTGTCGTCGCCGGACCCGGGGGCGGACACCACGGCCACACCGGGCACCGGCGGGACGTTCCGGGCCGCGCCCTCCACCACCAGCACCACCTCGACGGGCGGCGGCAGCTCCGGCGGCACGCCCGCCTCGGCGAGCGGCGCCAGGGCGTCCCGCAGCCGGGCGGCCGCCCCGGCCCGGTCCCGCCACCAGCCGTCCGGCCGCGAACCGACCACGTTCGCGCCGTCGACGATCAACAGCGGCCTGGACTCCATGCCCTCAGCGTGCCATCCGTGCCGCGTTTGTCGCGCCGACCGCCGGGTAGCCACCGCCGACCGTGCCGCGACTCGTCGCGCCCCGGCGGCCGTGCCGACCGACTGCGGAAGGACAGAGATGATGGGACCCGGTGACTTCGGCAACGACCCGTGGGACGAGTTCCTGGCCCGGTACTTCGGGCGGGGCGAGGGGGGACGGCGGCCGGCGCACCGGGTCGACATCACCCGACTGATGACCGCCGACGCGCGGGAGATGCTGGCCGACGCGGCCCGCCGCGCGGCCCAGAAGCACAGCAACGACCTGGACACCGACCACCTGTTGTGGGCGGCGTTGCAGCGCGAGCCGCTGCGGGACCTCGTGCGCCGGGCCGGCGCCGACCCGGACGCGCTTGTCAACGCGCTGGGCGGGCGCGGCGAGGGCGCACCCCGGGGTGAGGTGCCGCCGAACCTGTCGCTCACCCCGGCGGCCAAGCGGGCGCTGCTCGACGCCCACCAGCTCTCCCGGGCCATGGGCGCCAACTACATCGGCCCCGAGCACATCCTCATGGCCCTGCCGCTCAACCCGGAGTCGCCGGCCGGCCGGATGCTCGCCGCCGGGCGGATCCAGCCCGAGTCGCTCCAGGCGGCCAGCGCCGAGCGCGGCCCGTCGACCGGCCCGAAGCCGGACCGGGGCACACCCACCCTCGACCAGTACGGACAGGACCTCACCGACCTGGCCCGGATGGACCAGATCGACCCGGTGATCGGCCGCGCCGACGAGATCGAGCAGGCCGTGGAGATCCTGTCGCGGCGTACCAAGAACAACCCGGTGCTGATCGGTGAGGCCGGTGTCGGCAAGACCGCCATCGTGGAGGGGCTCGCCGAGCGGATCTGCGACGGCGACGTCCCGCAGACCCTGATCGGCAAGCGGGTCATCCAGCTCGACCTGGCCGGCCTGGTCGCCGGCACCCGCTACCGGGGCGATTTCGAGGAACGGCTCAAGAAGGTGATCGACGAGATCCGCGCCCACCGCGAGGAGCTGATCGTCTTCCTGGACGAGATCCACACCCTGGTCGGCGCGGGCGGCGCGGGCAGCGAGGGCGGCATGGACGCGTCCAACATGCTCAAGCCCGCCCTGGCCCGCGGCGAGCTGCGGGTGATCGGCGCGACCACGCTGGACGAGTACCGCAAGAGCATCGAGAAGGACGCCGCGCTGGCCCGCCGGTTCCAGCCGGTGCTGGTCCCCGAGCCCAGCGTCGAGGACACCGTGGCCATCCTGCGCGGCCTGCGCGACCGGTACGAGGCGCACCACCAGGTCCGCTTCACCGACGAGGCGCTGGTCGCCGCCGCCGAGCTCTCCGACCGGTACGTCACCGACCGGTACCTGCCGGACAAGGCGATCGACCTCATCGACCAGGCCGGCGCCCGGGTGCGGCTGCGCACCCGTACGCCGGCCGCCGACGTGCGCGAGCTGGAGCAGCAGCTCGACGAGGTGCGCCGGGACAAGGAGCAGGCCGTCTCCGACGAGCAGTACGAGCGGGCCACCCAGCTGCGTGACCGCACCGCCGAGCTGGAGGACCAGCTCCGGCGCGCCCGCGGCGACGAGGGCCCCAGCCACGTGCCCGAGGTCGGGCCGAAGGAGATCGCCGAGGTGGTGTCGCGGGCCACCGGCATCCCGGTCAACCAGCTCACCGAGGAGGAACGCGACCGGCTGCTGCGCCTGGAGGGGCACCTGCACGAGAAGGTGGTCGGCCAGGACGAGGCGGTCAGCGCGGTGGCCGAGGCGGTGCGCCGCTCGCGTACCGGGCTGGCCGACCCGGACCGGCCCATGGGCAGCTTCCTCTTCCTGGGCCCCACGGGCGTCGGCAAGACCGAGCTGGCCCGGGCCCTCGCCGAGGCGCTGTTCGGGGAGGCCGACCGGATGGTCCGGGTGGACATGAGCGAGTTCCAGGAGCGGCACACCGTCAGCCGGCTGGTCGGGGCGCCCCCCGGCTACGTCGGCTACGAGGAGGCGGGCCAGCTCACCGAGGCGGTGCGCCGCCGCCCGTACGCGGTGGTGCTCCTCGACGAGATCGAGAAGGCCCACCCGGACGTGTTCAACATCCTGCTCCAGGTGCTCGACGACGGCCGGCTCACCGACAGCCAGGGCCGCACGGTGAACTTCAAGAACACCGTGCTGATCATGACGAGCAACCTCGGTTCGGAGCTGATCACGGGCACCCAGCGCACCGTCGGCTTCGGCGCCGGCGAGCCCGGCGAGCAGGAGTCCAGCGAGCTGCGCGAGCGGCTCATGCGCCGGCTCCAGGAGAACTTCCGGCCCGAGTTCATCAACCGGATCGACGAGGTGATCATCTTCCAGCGGCTGGAGGCCGAGCAGCTGCGCCAGATCACCGGCCTGCTGCTGGAGGAGACCCGCCGCCGGCTGCACGCCCAGGACATCCGGGTCGAGGTCACCACCGCCGGGGTGGACTGGCTGGCCGAGCACGGCTACCAGCCCGAGTTCGGGGCCCGGCCGCTGCGCCGGGTGATCCAGCGCGAGCTCGACAACCGGCTCTCCCGGATGCTGCTGGAGAACGAGATCTCGCCCGGCCAGCAGGTCACCGTCGACGCCCGGGACGGCCAGCTCGCCTTCGACGTGAGCGCCACCGACCGCGGCTACTCGGCCGCGACGACGTCCCATCCGCGATGAGGGAAGACGCCCCAGCCCCGACGGATCGGAGGGCGGACATGACCGAACCCGAGGAGACCCGGGAGGACACCGAGCGCACCGAACCCATCGTCGCGCCCCCGACGGCCAACCCGACCCGGGTCAAGGTGCCGCCGGAGGGCCTGAAGCAGCACACCGACAAGGGCGAGGGCGACCCGACGCCGTCCGGGTCGCCGGCGGAAGAGGAGGCGTGATGGTACGCGAGGCGCGGCTCGACCCCGAGGTCGAGGTGATCTGGGACGACTTCCACGCCGAGGTGAACGTCCCCTCCGAGCAGCTGCGGCGGTGGCTGCTCACCCGCGGATCGGGGGAGGAGGCGTTCGGCCCGAACCCGGACCTGAACCTGCCCGAGCCGGGGCGGCGGATCCTCCAGGTGCTGACCAAGCGCAAGGTGGACCTCACCCCGGACGACATCGAGGTGATGCGGAACGCCATCGAGCGGATCCGGGCGCTGACCGCGGCGAAGCCGAGCCGGGGCAACGCCGACGACGAGTGGCGGCACTCGCTGCTCGACCTCGGCCACGACGTCCTCATCGAACGCTGACAGCGCGGCGTGGGCGGCACCCGGGACCCGGTCCCGGGTGCCGCCACCGTCGGTCTACTCCGATTCCATGCTCGGCAGTTGCAGTCCGGCGGCGTCCGCGGCGTCCTGCCGTTCGCCGCGGGCCCGCTCCTCCCGGGTGAGCAGGTTGGCGTACTCGGTGATGTCCGCCGGCTCGGGCACCTCGGGCAGCCGGCGCAGGAACGCCTCCAGGTCGGCGGAGGCGGCGGTGTGCGCGGCGGCCGCCTGGCGCAGCAGCTCCCGCTGGTCGGCGGCGGGGTACAGATCAGTCATGCCGCCCAGATACCCGCGCTCAGGCGGTTCGCACCCCGCCCGCGGTGGTCGGCTGCGCGCCGAAGTCCGGGTGGGCCAGCAGCCAGGCCAGGTAGTCCGGGTGGTTCGCCAGCGCGTCGGTGTACGACGCCACCGCCGTCTCCAGCACCGGCTCGGCGACCCGGGCCGCCGGGGCGTCCGGGTGCCAGCCGAGCAGCAGCCGCCAGCGCAGCGGCGTACCGGCCAGCCGGCGGGTCACCAGCCCGGACACCGGGCGGAAGGTGGCCTGGCACAGCGCCACGGCCTCGCCCGCGTCCACCAGGTCCAGGCAGCCCCGCACGTCCGCCTCGTAGACCTTGCGGGGGGTGAAGCCGGCCCGGGCGCAGGCGGCCGCGAAGCAGTCGCCGAAGCAGCCGTCCCCGGGCGCGGCAACCCACTGCTCGCGGCGCAGGTCGACGAGGCTCACCTCGTCGCGCCCGGCCATCGGATGGGTCTGCGGCAGCAGCACGAAGACCGGGTCGACGGCCACCTCCCGCCAGCTCAGCCCGAACTCCGCCGACGGGGTGGCGTCCCCGCACACCCCGGTGAGCGCGAAGTCGAGCCGCCCGCCGGCCACCATCTGGGCCAGCTCGTCCACCGACCAGGACGCGTACGTGGTGATCTGCACCTCCGGGCGCTCGGCGGCGAGCCGGTGCACCAGCCGGCCGAGGATGGGGCTGTTCACCCCGCCGAACCGGTACCGGCTCAGCGGGTCGCCGGCCCCGGCCAGCCGGGCCGCCTCGTCCTGGAGGCCCTTCATGGCCGGCAGCAGCACCCGGGCCCGGTCGAGCACCAGCTCGCCCAGCGCCGTCGGCCGGGCGCCCCGGCGGTCCCGCTCGAACAGCGGCCCGCCGAGGGTCCGCTCGATGCGCTGGAGCTGGGCGGTCAGCGCCGGCTGGGCCAGGCCGAGCGTCGAGGCCGCCTTGGTGACGCTCCCCGTCTCCGCGATCGCGCAGACCACCCGCAGGTGTCGCAGCTCCAGATTCATACGGTGACGGTAGGACCACCCAGCGGGTGGGCGGAAGGGCCCGACGGCATCGGTATAGCTGTATGAACCAGGGGTTCAGAGATCGCGGGGTCGCTCCAGGTCCGCGAGGCGCGTACGCCGCCCGCTGACCACGTCGCGCACCTTGTCCAGCACGCCCACCGCCGGCTCGACGATCTTGTTCCAGGGCGGGGTGGCCGGCGTGCCCGGGTGCGGCCGGGTGGGTGCCGCCTCCTCGGCGATCTCCCACCGGTTGCCCAGCCGGATCAGCTCCGCGTCGCTGGCCACCTCGCGCAGCGGCGTCAGCAGCGCGGCGACCCGGCTCACGTGCCGGCGTACCCGCTCGGCGACGTCCGCCACCGCGGGATCGTCCGGCCCGGACAGTCCCTTGAGCGCGGTCAGCAGGGCCGCGTCGGCCTCGATCTCCCGGTCCACCAGCTCACCGCTCTCCGGCACCGCCGCCCGGGCGGCCGGAAAGAGATACTGCTCCTCGGCGGAGAGGTGCCGGGACACCGCGGCGGTCAGCACGTCCAGCACCTCGCGGCGGCGCGCCCCGTCCAGGCCCGGATCGGTGACCTGACCGGCCAGCCCGAGCAGCGCCCGGTGCTCCCGGTCCACGTGGTCGGCCAGGCTCCGCCCACCCGGCCGGTACGCGTCGTCGGCGGCGGGCGGCAGCGGCGGCAGCGGGACGGTCATGATGCCCTCCGGGATCGACGGGTGTGGCGGTCCGGCGGTACCCGCCCGCGCGATCCGCGAAACCGCGCCCCCACCGGGGCCGACCGGCCGGCCGGGCCGGCTGGTATGAAGAAGCGATGACGAGCGACGCCCCCTCCACCCGACCGGACCCCACCGACGAGGTCGTGGACCTCTGCCGCGACCTGCTGCGCATCGACACCACCAACACCGGGGACAACGACACCAGCGTCGGGGAGCGCCGGGCCGCGGAGTACGTCGCCGAGAAACTCGCCGAGGTCGGCGTCGACGCGGAACTGATCGAGTCCGCGCCGGGTCGGGCCAACCTGGTCGCCCGGATCCCCGGCACCGACCCGGGCCGGGACGCGCTGCTCGTGCACGGCCACCTCGACGTGGTGCCCGCCGACCCGGACGAGTGGTCGGTGCACCCGTTCTCCGGCGAGGTCCGCGACGGCTACCTGTGGGGTCGGGGCGCCATCGACATGAAGGACTTCGACGCCATGGTGCTGGCCGTGGTCCGGGGCTGGCAGCGCGCCGGTGTCCGCCCGTCCCGGGACATCGTGCTCGCGTTCACCGCCGACGAGGAGGCCGGCAGCGACTACGGCGCGCACTTCCTCGCCCAGCGGCACCGGCACCTCTTCGACGGCTGCACCGAGGCGATCGGCGAGGTGGGCGGCTTCTCCTACTCCGTCGACGAGTCGCGGCGGCTCTACCTCATCGAGACCGCCGAGAAGGGCATCGACTGGCTGCGCCTGCACGCCAAGGGTCGCCCCGGCCACGGCTCGATGGTGCACGACGACAACGCGGTCACCGCGCTCGCCGAGGCGGTCGCCCGGATCGGCGGGCACCGCTTCCCGGTCGTCATGACCGACACCGTACGGGCGTTCCTGGCGGAGGTCTCCGACGTCCTCGGCATCGACATCGACCCGGACGACCCGGAGACCGCGATCGCCAAGCTCGGCCCGATCGCCAACATCATCGGCGCGACCATCCGCAACACCGCCAACCCGACCCGGCTGGCCGCCGGCTACAAGGACAACGTCATCCCGGGCCGGGCCACCGCCACCATCGACTGCCGCAGCCTGCCCGGGCAGAGCGAGGTGCTGGAGCGGCAGCTGCGCGAGCTGGTCGGGCCGGACATCGCCATCGAGTACGTCCAGCGCCAGCCCGCCCTGGAGACCACCTTCGACGGCGACCTGGTCGCGGCCATGTCGGCCGCGCTGCGCGCGGAGGACCCGGGCGCCCGCCCGGTGCCGTACATGCTCTCCGGCGGCACCGACGCCAAGGCGTTCTCCCAGCTCGGCATCCGGTGCTTCGGCTTCGCGCCGCTGCGGCTGCCCGCCGACCTCAATTTCTCCGGCCTGTTCCATGGCATCGACGAGCGGGTTCCGCTGGACGGACTACAGTTCGGCGTGCGGGTTCTCGACCGCTTTCTCCGCAGCTGCTGACCGTGATCGTCGCGCCGCCGGCGCGGAACCTCCCCCATCGCGAAGGGACTGCCTCACATGACCGACCAGCACGGTGAGCTGGACGCCGCCCTCGAGCGGGTGATCGACGCGGCCCGCGCCCACCTGGCCGCCGTCCGCGCCGCCCAGGGCCGGATCGACGACGACGCCGTCTGGCAGGCGTACGTCACGTTGAACAACGCCTCGTTCGCGTACGACGAGCAGCTGCTCGACGCGTTCGGCGAGGTGACGCCCTGGGACGTCGAGTCCATCGACCCGGAGGAGGCCGACGAGCGCTTCGGCGGCGCCGAGGGCGTCGAGGCGACCGACCCGCACCCGCGGGTGATCTCGGTGCGGCAGCGGCGGGACTACCGCGTCCCGAGCGTCGCCGCGCTGATCCGGGCGGCCGAGGCGGCCCGCCGCGAGGGCACCCCGGAGGAGGACGAGACGTCCCCCGTCGAGGGTGTCGGCGAGGCCGTGCTGGAGCTGCTGCAGAGCGGCGACGGCTCGCTGTCCGCGCTCGACGTGCCCGAGCTGGAGCCGCTCGACGGCGTGGTCATGGTCAGCGAGGTCGGCACCCCTGTCGACCTGGAGTCCTTCGACGACGACGACCCGGTCGGCCCGTTCCAGCCGGCCGCCGACGACCGGCTGGTCGGCCGGCTCGACGAGCACCCGTTCCTGGAGCTCGACGAGGAGCACGACCACGCCCACTAGGCAGCGGCGCCCCGGGGCCCGCGGTGGCCCCGGGGACGCTCGGCCCCGCCGTCAGTAGGAGAGGCCCGGCTGCGGCTGGTTCACCCGGCGGCGCCGCAGCATGACCTGCCGCGTGCCGTCCCGGTACAGCCGCACCCGGGCCAACTCCCAACCGGAGAACTCCGCCTGGATCGCCAGCTGCGCCGCGGCGGTCAACCGATCGACGTTCGAAGGCAACCGCAGCGGCGCGTATTCGTAGTCCATGACCTCTATGCTGCCCAGCTCCGCAGCCGGCCGCCACCCCCTGAGGGTGACCCACGTCGCCCGTTTCGCGCACCGGCGCCGGGCCGGCGGGCTCAGCCGTCCCGTTCCGGGTAGCCGACCGGCACCGCCGAGACGTCGTCCAGGGCGGTGACGATCTCCTCCGGCAGTGTCATCCGCTCCACCTGGAGCGCGCCGAGCAGCTGCCCCACGGTGCGGGCGCCGAGGATCGGCGCGGTCACCCCCGGCCGGTCCCGGATCCAGGCCAGCGCCACCTCCAGCGGCGACACGCCCAGACCGCCGGCCGCGATGGCCACCGCCTCCACGATGCTGGAGCAGCGCGGCTCCAGGTAGGTGGCGACGAAGCGTTCGAAGTGCGGCGACACCGCCCGCGAGTCCGCCGGGCGGCCGTTGCGGTACTTGCCGGTCAGCACCCCGCGGCCCAGCGGCGACCAGGGCAGCACGCCCAGCCCCATCGCCTCGCAGGCGGGCAGCACCTCGCGCTCCACGCCCCGCTCCAGCAGCGAGTACTCCACCTGGGCGGCGACCACGGGGGCCCGCCCCGGCCAGGCGGCCTGCCAGGCGGCGGCGCGGGCGGTCTGCCAGCCCGAGAAGTTCGACACCCCGACGTACCGGGCCTTGCCGCTGGACACCGCGTGGTCCAGCGCGGAGAGCGTCTCCTCCAGCGGGGTGTCCGGGTCGTACCCGTGCACCTGCCAGAGGTCGACGTGGTCGGTGCCGAGCCGGCGCAGCGAGGCCTCCAGGGTGCGCAGCAGGTGCCCCCGGGAGCCGTCCCGGCGGCGGCCGCTGCCCGGCCGAAGCCCCGCCTTCGTGGCGATGAGCAGGTCGTCGCGGGGCACCAGGCTGCCCAGCAGGGAGCCGATCACCGACTCCGCGTCGCCGTCGGCGTACACGTCGGCGGTGTCCACGAGGTTGCCGCCCGCGTCGAGGTAACTCTTCAGCTGGGCGGCCGCGTCGTCGGCATCGGTGTCCCGTCCCCAGGTCATGGTGCCGAGCGCGAGCCGCGAAACCGCCAGCCCGCTTCGGCCGAGCGGTCGCTGTTGCATGGGTGAACCTTATTTCGAACCCGGCGTCACGGATATCCTCGCCGCAGTCAACTTCCCGCGCGACCTCCCCCGAGTGTGACGTGTTCGGGGTGAGCCGGTGGTCCGGGCGGCCACTCCCATTGCGTAACCTGATGCGACCTGTGGTGCGGATGGTGGGAGGACCAGTGCGACTCGGGCTCAGCCTCGGATACCAGACGGCGTGGAGCACGCCCGCCGACCACCTGGCTCTTGCCCAGGAGGCGGATCGGCTCGGCTACTCGGTGGTGTGGGCCGCGGAGGCCTACGGCTCCGACTCGCCCAGCATGCTGGCGTGGATGGCCGGCCAGACCGAGCGGATCGACGTGGGCGCCGCGGTGATGCAGATCCCCGCCCGCACCCCGGCCATGACCGCGATGACCGCCGCGACCATCGACGCCCTCTCCGGCGGCCGGTTCCGGCTGGGCCTGGGCGTCTCCGGCCCGCAGGTCTCCGAGGGCTGGCACGGCGTCCGCTTCGCCAAGCCCCTGGCCCGCACCCGGGAGTACGTCGACATCGTGAAGCTGGCGGTGGCCCGCAAGGAGGTCGCGTACGACGGCGAGCACTACACGCTGCCGCTGCCGGACGGCCCCGGCAAGGCGCTGCGGCTGGGCTTCCACCCGCCCCGCGAGCACATCCCGATCTACCTGGCCGCCGTCGGCCCGAAGAACCTGGAACTGGCCGGCGAGATCGCCGACGGGTGGCTGGCCGTCTTCTACGCCCCGGAGTTCGCCGAGGAGCAGCTCGCCTCGGTCCGGGCCGGCCGCGCCAGGGCCGGCAAGGAGCTGGCCGGTTTCGACGTCGTCCCGTCGGTGCCGGTGGTGGTCGGCGACGACATCGCCAACTGCGCCGAGCTGGTCCGCTGGTACGCCGCCCTCTACGTCGGCGGCATGGGCAGCCGGCAGCAGAACTTCTACAACCAGCTCGCCACCCGCATGGGCTACGGCGATGCCGCACGCGAGGTGCAGGACCTCTACCTGGCCAAGCGGCAGCGCGACGCGGCCGCCGCGGTGCCCATGGAGTTCATCGACCGCACCTCGCTGCTCGGCCCGAAGGAGCGCATCGCCGAGCGGATGCGGGAGTACGCCGCCGCCGGCGTCACCACCCTGTCGGTCACCCTGTTCGTGGCGGACCGGGACAGCGGCGTTCAGACCCTCCGTACCGTCGCCGAGGCGCTGGACCTCTCCGGAGTCGGCGAGTGACCTGGGTCGAGGCCATCGTCCTGGGCATCGTCCAGGGGCTCACGGAATTCCTGCCCGTCTCGTCCTCCGGCCACCTGCGGATCACCTCGGCGATCTTCTTCGGCCGGGACGCCGGGGCGTCGTTCACCGCGGTGACGCAGCTCGGCACCGAGGCGGCGGTGCTCATCTACTTCTTCAAGGACATCTGGCGGATCGTCCGCACGTGGTGCCTCGGCCTGGTCGACCGCTCGGTGCGCTCCAGCCTCGACTACCGCATGGGCTGGTACGTCATCGTCGGCACCATCCCGATCGGCATCTTCGGGCTGCTCTTCAAGGACCAGATCCGGACCGCGGGCCGTGACCTGAGGCTGGTCGCCACCACGCTGATCCTCGGCGCGATCGTGCTGGCCTTCGCCGAGTACTGGGGGCGGCAGACCCGCACGCTGGAGAACTTCCGGATGCGCGACGGCGTCATCATGGGCTTCGCCCAGGCCGCGGCGCTGGTCCCCGGTGTCTCCCGCTCCGGCGGCACGCTCACCGCCGGCCTGCTGCTCAACCTCACCCGGGAGACGGCGGCCCGCTACTCGTTCCTGCTGGCCATCCCGGCCGTGGTGATCTCCGGCGTGTTCAGCATCCCGGACGTCTTCGAGCCGTCCGCGCCCGGCACGGCCGCGCCGAGCGGGGCGCAGATGATCGTGGCCACGGTGATCGCCTTCGCCATCGGGTACGCGGCCATCGCCTGGCTGCTGCGCTACGTCGCGCACCACACCCTGTACCTGTTCGTGCTCTACCGGGTGGCGCTGGGCTCCCTGGTCCTCTGCCTGCTCCTCACCGGCACGATCAACGCCACCTGAGCTGATCCGGATACGCCGAAGGCCGGCACCCGTTCGGGGTGCCGGCCTTCGTGCGTGTGTCAGCTGTTCCAGTTGTGGGCGACGATGTCGGCGGCCTGCTGCTCCCACTGCGCGTACGCATCCGGGTAGGCCGAGACCTGCACGGTCTGGGCGGCCTCGGTCAGCGGCATGTCCTGCCACCCGTCAACCTGCTTCAGACCCTTCAGGAAGGCAAGGGTGGAGTACTCGGGATCGGTGATCTGCTCCGGCGTGCCCCAACCACTGGACGGGCGCTGCTGGAACAGGCCCAGCGAGTCATGGTCGTTGCGGTCGCCGAGGTGACCCAGGTTCTCCAGCTTCGACTCCTGCAGGCTCGTGGCGATCGAGATGACCGCCGCCCGCTCCGGCAGACCGGCCTTCTTCGTCGCGGCGATGATCGCCTTGGCGTTGGCGGTCTGCTCATCGTTCAGGTCGATGTGCGACTGCGCGCCCTGCACACCGTGCGGGATCAGCTTGTCACCCTGCACGCTCACCGCGACCGGCTTGCTGCCCTGCACCGGGGCGGCGTCGGCGTGGGCGGCGATCGGACCGGCGAACACACCACCGGTGAAAGCCAGACCAGCAATACCGAGAACGCTCTTACGCAGCATCGTGTTCACGGGAAGCTCCTTGGGGGTTGGCGCACACGCCGACGGGGGAGGTCGGCGGCGCGCAAGCACCGTCAGGCGCTCAAAAGAAGTCTTGGGGGGATCCGGCGTGCGGGGCGGGGCCTCTTCGTCGCGCCGGGACCATGTACAACGACCGGCGGCCCGCCATCATTCCGGGGCCCGGGACACCCGCCTCGGCGGGCCGTCCTCCTCGATCGTTCACGGGGATACAACGACGCCCACCCGCCCGCCATTCCGCCGCCAGAGTGCCGCCGACCACCGGCGAACCGGACATCCGGCGCAGACGACCTCGGTCGGTGGAACGCCATGGGTGTATCCGGGCCCCGGAGACATACATGCGTTCCACTCACGGCCCGGAGTCCGGCGTAAACCGGACAGTCGTTGCAGACGCCCGAGTTGGGCCTGGATCGCCCGACCCGGATCACCTGCTCGGCCCTTTGCTTTGCAGCCACGGAAGCAACATGCCCGGATCTTGGGCGTTGCGTGGAGCGCTGCAGAGCAGAGGCGGCGGAGTCCATCGGTACCCGCGCTGGCGCGGTCGCACATGATCCGTCCTGACCTCATGGGCACAGCGGGTGGGGGCGAATCCAGCGGGTCCGCCGCAGCAGCCGTCCGGGATGCGAGGGGAGTAGGCGGAAACAACAGCGCCGCCCGGCCCCGGAGGGACGGGCGGCGCTGTGGGTGTCGGTGTGCAGGTCGCCTCTCGGCGAGTGGCGCGACGCGGCTCCAGCCGGACGGTATTCCGCGAAGGCAATTTAGGTGAGGCCCGGGGACACTGGGCACACCGACGCTCTGCACAACGGCCCGACCGACCCGTATGTTCCGGACCGGAACGTGTCCGCCGTCACTCCCGCTGCCCGTTCGACACCAGGCCGGGGAGGTGGCGGTGTCGCAGGGCGGTGATACCGCCACTTCGCGTGGTGGAGTCGATCAAGGTGGTGGGAGCGCCTAGGGTGGTCTGCGTGGCGACCCTTCTGCTTCTGCGACACGGCCGGACCACCGCGAACGCCGACGGGGGCCTGGCCGGCCGGCAACCGGTCGAGCTGGACGAGACCGGGCGCGGCCAGGCGGCGGCGGTCGGCGAGCGGCTCAAGGGGTTGCCCCTCGCGGCCGTGGTGACCAGTCCGCTGATCCGTTGCCGGCAGACCCTGGAGCTGGCCCTGCCCGGCGCCGAGCCGGTGGTCGAGGAGGGGCTGATCGAGTGCGGCTACGGCGCCTGGGAGGGCCAGCCGCTGAAGAAGCTGGCGAAGGAGCCGCTCTGGCCGGTGGTGCAGCAGCACCCGAGCGCCGCCGTCTTCCCCGAGGGTGAGTCGATGGCGGCGATGTCGGCGCGGGCGGTCGCCGCGGTGCGCGCCTGGGACGCCCGGATCAGCGCCGAGCACGGACCCGAGGCGGTCTGGCTGGCCTGCAGCCACGGCGACGTGATCAAGGCGATCGTGGCCGACGCGCTCGGCGTACACCTGGATCTTTTTCAGCGGATCGTGGCCGACCCGGCGTCGGTGACCGCGATCCGCTACACGCCGCTGCGCCCCTTCCTGGTCCGGCTCAACGACACCGGCGGCGACCTGGCCGGCCTCGTCCCGCCGCCGCGCAGGCGGCGCCGGCGGGCGACCCGGGCGACCGACTCGGACGCGGCGGTGGGCGGCGGCGCCGGGGCGGCCCGGTGAGCAGCCCCACCACGGCCAGGCACGGCAGCCCCGTGAATGGCCCCGCCACGACCAGGAACGGCAGTCCCGTGAGCGGCTCCGCCACGCCCGGGGACGGCCGTGGTCGGCCATGGCGTTTCGCCCTGGGCGGATTCGGCGTCGGTGCGCTGCGCGACGGTTCCACCCGCCGGATAGGGTCGTGGGTATGACCCACCAGGTGCACGCCTTCGAGCCGCCGGAGCGGTTCGTCGCCGGAACCGTCGGCCCGCCGGGGGAGCGCACGTTCTTCCTCCAGGCGCGCGGCGGTGGCCGGCTGGTCAGCGTCGCGCTGGAGAAGGTCCAGGTGTCCCTGCTCGCCGAGAAGCTGGAGGAGCTGCTCTCCGAGGCGCAGCGCCGGTTCGGCGTCGACCTGCCGGAGACGGCCCCGGTGACCGGTGACAACGACCCGCTCGACACCCCGGTCGACGAGGAGTTCCGGGTGGGCACCCTGGGCCTGGCCTTCGACGTGGACACCGCCACCGTGGTGATCGAGGCGATCGCCGCCGGTGAGGCGGAGGTCGAGGTCGAGCTGGGCGAGGCGGACGACGACGCCGACGAGGACCCGGACGAGCCGGACGACGACCTCGACCGGCTCCGCGTCCGGTTGACGCCCGAGGCGACCCGCGCGTTCATCGAGCGGGCCCGCCGGGTCGTCAACGCCGGTCGCCCGCCCTGCCCGCTCTGCGGCCAGCCGCTCGACCCGGCCGGTCACCTCTGCCCCCGGCACAACGGTTATCACCGGTGACCTCGTCGGAACTTCAGCCCCGACAGGATGCCGCCGCCTCGCTGCGACTGCTCAGCGACGGTGAGCTGACCCTGGAGGGGCGGCTGGTCGACGCCTCCAACGCCACCCTGCGCGGCATCATCACCCTCGACGGGGTGAGCGCGCACTGCGTCTACAAGCCGGTCCGCGGCGAGCGGCCGCTCTGGGACTTCCCGGACGGCACGCTCGCCGGCCGGGAGGTGTCCGCCTACCTGGTCTCCCAGGCCACCGGCTGGGACCTGGTGCCGCCGACCGTGCTGCGCGACGGCCCGTTCGGGCCGGGCTCCTGCCAGCTCTGGATCGACGAGCCGGAGGACGCCGAGCCGCTTGTCGGTTTCGTGCCGGCCGAGACGGTGCCGCCGCGCTGGTTCCCGGTCGCGGCGGCGCGCGACGACGACGGCGCCGCGTACGCGCTGGCGCACGCCGACGACCCGCGGCTGGCCCGGCTGGCCGTCCTCGACGCCGTGATCAACAACGCCGACCGCAAGGGGGGCCACGTGCTCGTCGGCCCCGATGACCGGATCTACGGGGTGGACCACGGGGTCTGCTTCCACGTCGAGGAGAAGCTGCGCACCGTGCTCTGGGGCTGGGCCGGGCGACGGCTCCCGCAGGATGCGGTGGAGATGCTCGACGGGCTGGCCGGCCAGCTCACCGGTGCGCTCGGCGACGAGCTTGCCGAGCACCTCACGCTCAACGAGGTCGCCGAGGTGGCGGCGCGGGTGGACCGGCTGCGGGAGACCGGGCGATTCCCGCTGCCGCCGGAGGAGTGGCCGGCCATGCCCTGGCCGCCCATGTGAGCCGCTGTCGCGTTGATCACCCGAGGCGCGCCACCCGAGCGCCTGACGGCTCGTTAGGCTGGCGTTCATGGAGTCTTGGGCGGGACATGAGGTGCCACGGCTGCCGGGCAAGGGCGAGCCACTGAGGTTGTACGACTCGGCGCGGCAAGGTCTCCACCCCAGCCAGCCCGACGGCGCGGCCAGCATGTACGTCTGCGGCATCACCCCGTACGACGCCACGCATCTCGGGCACGCCGCCACCATGATCACGTTCGACCTGGTGCAGCGGATGTGGCGGGACGCCGGCCTGACGGTGCGGTACGTGCAGAACGTCACCGACATCGACGACCCGCTGCTGGAGCGGGCCGAGCGCGACGGCGAGGACTGGAAGGTCCTGGCCATGCGGGAGACCGCCCTGTTCCGCGAGGACATGGAGGCACTGCGGATCATCCCGCCGGCGCACTACGTCGGCGCGGTCGAGTCGATCCCGGACATCGCCGAGAAGGTCCTCGTGCTGCTCAAAGACGGCGCGGCGTACCGGCTCGACGACGGCACCGGCGACGTCTACTTCGACGTGGCCGCCGCGCCCGCGTTCGGCTACGAGTCCAACCTGTCCCGTGAGCAGATGCTGGAGATCTTCCCCGAGCGCGGCGGCGACCCGGACCGGGCCGGCAAGCGGGACCCGCTCGACCCGCTGCTGTGGCGCGGCGCCCGCGAGGGCGAGCCGTCCTGGCCGGGCGGCGAGCTGGGCGCCGGCCGCCCCGGCTGGCACATCGAGTGCGCGGTCATCGCGCTGAACCTGCTCGGCGACCGGATCGCCGTGCAGGGCGGCGGCAACGACCTGCTCTTCCCGCACCACGAGTGCTCGGCGGCGCACGCCGAGCGGCTGACCGGCCAGGCCCCGTTCGCCGACCACTACGTGCACGCCGGCATGATCGGCCTGGACGGCGAGAAGATGTCGAAGTCGAAGGGCAACCTGGTCTTCGTCTCCCGGCTGCGGGCCGACCAGGTCGACCCCATGGCGGTGCGGCTGGCCCTGCTCAGCGGGCACTACCGCAGCGACCGCTCGTGGACCGACGAGCTGCTCGTCACGGCCCAGGAGCGGCTGGCCCGCTGGCGCCGCGCCGCCGCCGCGCCGGCCGGCCCGTCGGGGGAGAAGCTTCTGGCGGACGTACGCGCCCGCCTGGCCGACGACCTGGACACCCCGGGTGCCCTGGCCGTGGCCGACGACTGGGCCGCCCAGGCCCTGGCCGGCGTGGCCGACGACGCGGCGGCCCCGAAGCTGTTCGCCGAAACGCTCGACGCCCTCCTGGGCATCGCCCTCTGACCCACGCCTCCGCCCACCCCGCCGATCTTGCACTTGCGGCCCCTGGGATGTCCTGCATGTCCCATCTGTCGGGCCGGAAAGTGCAAGATCGCGGCAGGGCGGGGTCAGCCCAGGACCAGGCCCGGGTCGGGGTCGGGGTCCTCGGCCGGGGCGGGGATGCGGTACTCCTCGGTCAGCGTGGTCATGGGGCCGGGCCAGGTGGCGTGGGCGACCTCGATCGGCTTGCGCTGGGCGTCGTAGGCGACGTGCAGCAGGTGCAGCACCGGCGTGTCCGGCCGGATCTGGAGGATCTCGGCCTCCTCCCGGCTGGGCTGGCGGGCGCTGATCGTGTCGGTCGCGGTGACGTACCGGCGGCCGGTGGCCTCCTCGGCCTCCTGGTAGAGCGGGCGGCCGAACGCCTCGGCCCGTTCGAGGGAGGTGCCGGCGGTGTCGGCGGGCAGGAACCAGGAAGCGCCCACCTCGACGGCTGAGTCGTCGGTGCGGACGAGGTGCCGCCGGCAGAGCAGTTCGGTGCCGTCGGCCACCCCGAACGCGTCGGCCACCTCGGGCGGGGCGGGGGCGCGGCCCACGGAGACGAGCTGCTGCCGGTACCGGGCGGCCAGGTCGGTGTGGTAGCCGCGGAAGCCGCCGTACCGGCCCCGGGAGAGCCGGTTGAGCCGACGCCGGGTGCCCCGGACGTACGTACCGGAGCCGGGTTTGGTGATCAGGATGCCCTCGACCCGCAGCTGGTCGACGGCGCGCTGCACGGTCTGCTTGGCGACGCCGAACATCTCGGCGATGGCGGGGATGGACGGCAGCCGCTCGCCGGGGCCCCAGTCGCCGCGGCGCACCTGGGCCTTGAGCTGCGCGGCGATCTGCCGGTGCGGGAACTCGGCCGCGCCGGGATTGATCTGCATGCCCGCCTCCTCATGACAGCTAGGTTCCTAGGATGCCGTAGAGGGGGTGACCTCGCCACCCCGGACACGCCGAAGCCGGGCCCTCGGCAGGACCCGGCTTCGGCGGAAAAGGGTGTTACCAGGAGCCGGCGGTGGGGCCGGCGGAGCCGCCCCGGCGGCGCAGGTACTTCTCGAACTCCTGGGCGATCTCGTCACCGGTCAGCGGGGTGATGCCGGCGTCGCCGACCCGCTCCTCCAACTCGCGGACGTACTCGCCCAGCTCGGCGTCCTGCTCCGCGGCGCTGCGCACCCGCTGCTCCCACTCGGCGGCCTCCTCGGCCAGGTCGGCCATGGGCACCGGCAGGTCGAGCACCTCCTCCACCCGGTGCAGCAGCGCCAGGGTGGCCTTGGGGCAGGGCGGGTTGTTGGCGTAGTGCGGCACGTGCACCCAGAACGACACGGCGTCGACCTCGGCGCGGGTGCAGGCGTCGTGCAGCACCCCGACGATGCCGGTCGGGCCGTCGTAGCGGGTGGGGGTGAGCTGGTAGCGCTTGGCGGCGTCGGCGTCCGAGGCGCTGCCGCTGATGGGCAGGGGCCGGGTGTACGGCACGTCGGCCAGCAGCGCGCCGAGCAGCACCACCCGTTCCACCTCCAGGCTGTGGCAGATCTCCAGCACCTGCTCGCAGAAGGTGCGCCACCGCATGCTCGGCTCGATGCCCCGGATCAGCACCACGTCCCGCTCGGTGCCCTCCGGGCTGGCCACCATGAAGCGGGTGGTCGGCCACTCGACCCGGCGGGTCTCCCCGTCGGCCATCGTGATGGTCGGCCGGCTCACCTGGAAGTCGTAGAAGTCCTCCGGGTCCAGCTCCGTCACCTGCCGGGCCTGCCAGACCTGCTCCAGATGCTCCACGGCCGCGGTGGACGCGTCCGCGGCGTCGTTCCACCCCTCGAAGGCCGCGATGGCGACGGGAGACCGCAGCACCGGCAGTCCGTCGAACTCGGTCACGCCGTCACCCCACCCGTCGCGTGGTCGCGTCGCTGATGTCCTTCACGTCCGCCAGCCTACGTGCCGCCGCCGGACGCGGCCCGTCGGCCGCGCCGGTCAGCCGGGCCGACCACTCGGGCGAACCGGATGAAACGTACGCGGTGATCCCGCTGACAGTATGTGGGAAGCGCAGGTTGCGGTGACCCGTCGACGCCGCGCCGCACTAACCTGGCCCTGTGCGGACTTCGTTGCTCGATGTGCTGGCGGACCGGATCCTCATCGCCGACGGGGCGATGGGGACGATGCTGCAGGCGGCCGACCTGACCCTTGACGACTTCGACGGCCTCGAAGGCTGCAACGAGATCCTCAACGTCACCCGGCCGGACGTGGTCCGGAGCGTGCACGAGGCCTACCTGGCCGCCGGCGCGGACTGCGTGGAGACCAACACCTTCGGCGCCAACCTGCCCAACCTCGCCGAGTACGGCATCGCGGAGCGGATCCGCGAGCTGTCCGAGGCCGGCGCGCGGCTCGCCCGGGAGGCCGCCGACGCGTACGCGACGCCGGAGCAGCCCCGGTTCGTGCTCGGTTCGATGGGCCCCGGCACCAAGCTGCCCACCCTCGGGCACGCGTCGTACGCCAGCCTGCGGGACGCGTACCAGGAGAACGCCGCCGGCCTCATCGCCGGCGGGGCGGACGCGCTGATCATCGAGACCTGTCAGGACCTGCTCCAGGTCAAGGCCGCCGTGGTCGGGTCGAAGCGGGCCCGGGCCGAGCTGGGGCGGGACGTCCCGATCATCTGCCAGGTGGCCGTGGAGACCACCGGCACCATGCTGCTGGGCAGCGAGATCGGGGCGGCGCTGACCGCCATCGAGCCGCTCGGCGTCGACCTGATCGGCCTCAACTGCTCGACCGGCCCGGCGGAGATGGGCGAGCACCTGCGCTACCTGTCCCAGCACGCGCGCATCCCGGTCTCGGTGATGCCGAACGCCGGCCTGCCCGTGCTGACCGCCGACGGCGCCTACTTCCCGCTGAGCCCGGTCGAGCTTGCCGACGCCCTGGAGCAGTTCGTCACCGACTACGGCGTGGCCCTCGTGGGCGGCTGCTGCGGCACCACCCCGGAGCACATCCGGGTGCTGGTCGAGCGGCTGCGCGGGCGGCGGCCGGTGGCCCGGGAGCCGCGCCCCGAGGCGGGCGTCGCCTCGATCTACCACCACGTGCCGTTCGCCCAGGACGCCAGCATCCTGATGGTGGGGGAGCGGACCAACGCCAACGGCTCCAAGGCGTTCCGCGAGGCGATGCTCGCGGCCGACTGGCAGGCCTGTGTGGAGATCGCCCGCGGCCAGGCCCGGGACGGCTCGCACCTGCTGGACCTGTGCGTCGACTACGTCGGCCGGGACGGCACGCAGGACATGCGCGAGCTGGCCGGCCGGTTCGCCACCGCCTCCACCCTGCCGATCATGCTGGACTCGACCGAGCCGGCCGTGGTCGAGGCGGGGCTGGAGATGCTCGGCGGCCGGTGCGTGGTCAACTCGGTGAACTTCGAGGACGGCGACGGCCCGGAGTCCCGCTACGCGCGGGTCATGCCGGTGGTCCGGGAGCACGGCGCCGCCGTGGTGGCGCTGCTCATCGACGAGGAGGGCCAGGCCCGCACCCGGGACTGGAAGGTACGCGTGGCGTGCCGGCTGATCGACGACCTGACCGGCCGGTGGGGGCTGCGCCGGGAGGACATCCTCATCGACGCGCTGACCTTCCCGATCGCCACCGGCCAGGAGGAGACCCGCCGCGACGGGATCGAGACCATCGAGGCGATCCGTGAGATCGCCGCCCGCTACCCGGGCGTCAACTTCACGCTGGGCATCTCGAACGTCTCCTTCGGCCTGAACCCGGCGGCCCGGCAGGTGCTCAACTCGGTGTTCCTGCACGAGTGCGCGCAGGCCGGCCTCACCTCGGCGATCGTGCACGCCAGCAAGATCCTGCCGATGTCGAAGATCCCCGACGAGCAGCGCGAGATCGCGCTCGACCTGGTCTACGACCGGCGCCGCGAGGGCTACGACCCGGTGCAGCGGTTCATCGAGGTCTTCGAGGGCGTCGACGCCGCCTCGGCGCGGGCCACCCGGGCCGAGGAACTCGCCGCGCTGCCGCTGGACGAGCGGCTCAAGCGGCGGATCATCGACGGCGAGCGCAACGGCCTGGAGGTCGACCTGGACACGGCGATGGCGGAGGGTCGCGCGCCGCTGTCCATCATCAACGACCTGCTGCTGGACGGCATGAAGGTGGTCGGTGAGCTGTTCGGCTCCGGCCAGATGCAGCTGCCGTTCGTGCTCCAGTCCGCCGAGGTGATGAAGACCGCGGTGGCGTACCTGGAGCCGCACATGGAGAAGACCGACGACGACGGCAAGGGGCGGATCGTCCTGGCCACGGTCAAGGGCGACGTGCACGACATCGGCAAGAACCTGGTGGACATCATCCTGTCCAACAACGGCTACGACGTCGTCAACATCGGCATCAAGCAGCCGATCAACGCGATCCTCGACGCCGCCGAGGAGCACCGGGCCGACGCCATCGGCATGTCCGGGCTGCTGGTCAAGAGCACGGTCATCATGAAGGAGAACCTGGCCGAGATGGCCTCGCGCGGGGTGGCCGAGCGCTGGCCGGTGCTGCTCGGCGGCGCGGCGCTCACCCGGGCGTACGTGGAGGACGACCTGCGTTCGGTGTTCCCCGGGCAGGTGCACTACGCGCGGGACGCGTTCGAGGGGCTGTCCCTGATGGACCGGGTGATGGCCGCGAAGCGGGGCGGCGCGCCGGTGGTCGACCCGGAGCGGGAGGCCGCCCTGGCGGCCCGCCGGGAGCGCCGGGAGCGGCAGCGGGCCCTGGTCCGTGAGGCGCTGCCGGAGCTGGACGACGCCTCGGTCCGCTCGGACGTGGCCGTCGACGTGGAGGTGCCCACCCCGCCGTTCTTCGGCACCCGGGTGGTCAAGGGTGTGCCGCTGGCCGACTACGCGGCGCTGCTCGACGAGCGGGCGACCTTCCTGGGCCAGTGGGGGCTGCGCGGCGCCCGGGGCGGCAAGGGCCCGTCGTACGAGGAACTGGTGGAGACCGAGGGCCGGCCGCGGCTGCGCTACTGGCTGGACCGGCTCATCGCCGACCAGGTCCTGGAGGCGGCCGTGGTGTACGGCTACTTCCCGGCGTACTCCGAGGGCAACGACCTGGTGGTGCTGGACGAGAACGGGCACGCCGAGCGGGCGCGGTTCTCGTTCCCGAGGCAGCGGCAGGAGCGCCGGCTGTGCCTGGCCGACTTCTTCCGGCCGAAGGGCGAGCAGCTGGACGTTGTGGCGTTGCAGCTGGTCACCGTCGGGCAGCCGATCAGTGAGTACACGGCGAAGATGTTCGCCGGCAACGAGTACCGCGACTACCTGGAGGTGCACGGCCTGTCGGTGCAGCTCACCGAGGCGCTGGCCGAGTACTGGCACCGGCGGATCCGCGCCGAGCTGGCGCTGCCGGGCGGGCGTACGGTCGCCGACGAGGATCCGAGGGACCTGGCCGGCCTGCTGCGCACCGACTACCGGGGCTGCCGGTACGCGTTCGGCTACCCGGCCTGCCCCGACCTGGAGGACCGGGCGAAGATCGTGGAGCTGCTCGGGGCCGAGCGGATCAACGTGCAGCTCTCGGAGGAGTTCCAGCTCGTCCCCGAGCAGGCCACCGACGCGATCGTCGTCCACCACCCCGAGGCCAACTACTTCAACGCCAAGTGATCGCCCCTGGAGGGCGTCATGGGCGGGGTGGTGTGGGGCGCGGGCCGCGGTAGGGCAGGGTGGCGCTGTAGACGACGTTGGTGGTGGTGCTGCCGAACGAGGCGAGTTCGTTGACGAGCTGTTCGAGGTGCGCCATCGACGTCGCGGCCACCTTCAGCACGTAGCAGTCGTCTCCTGTGGTGCGCAGGCACTCCAGGATCTCCGACCGTCGCTCCAGCAGCTTGTGCAGCGGTTCGTGCCGGCTGCCGGGATACTTCAGCCGGACCACCGCGAGCACGGGGAAGCCCGCCTTGGCGAGGTCGACCTCGGCGCGGTAGCCGGTGATCACGCCGGTGGCCTCCAGCCGCCTCACCCGTTCGGTGGTGGCCGACGCGCTCAGCCTGACCCGTCGGCTGAGCTCGGTGATGGGCAGGCGGCCGTCGCCCTGCAGCTCGGTCAGGATGGACCAATCGACGGCGTCAAGATCCTCGGCCATGCGGTCAATCTACCGGCGGATTCACGGCAGAAGCCGGCGAGGGCCGGGATCATGGTGTTCACAGCGGGGACCCGCCGTGAGTAGCGTGGGAGCCGTGCAGATCGGTGTGAACGTACCGAATTTCGGCCCGGGTACCGACCCCGACATGCTGCGGCAGTGGGCGCAGACGGTCGAGGGCCTGGGCTTCGACCTGCTGATGGTCTCCGACCACATCGCGGTGACCCCGGACGTGGCGGAGCAGTATCCGGCGCCGTTCTACGAGCCGTTCACCACGCTGTCGTGGCTGGCCGGGGTGACCCGCCGGGTCCGGCTGGGCACCACGGTGCTCATCGTGCCGTACCGGCACCCGCTACTCACCGCCCGGATGGCGGCGAACCTCGACCGGCTCAGCGGCGGCCGGCTCGTCCTCGGCGTCGGCGTCGGCTGGGCCCGGCAGGAGTTCGAGGCGCTCGGCGTGCCGTTCGGGCGACGCGGCGCGCTGACCGACGAGTACCTGCGCGCCATGCATGACGCCTGGCGGAACGCCGGCGACTACGACACGGCGGCGATCCCGATCTGGGTCGGCGGCAACAGTGACGCCGGCATCCGTCGCGCGGTGCTGCTCGGTGACGCCTGGCACCCGCTGCGGGTCACGCCCCGATGGCTGGCGGAGGCGGCCGGGCGGCTGAAGGCCACCGCCGACGAGTTGGGCCGCCCGGTGCCCGCCTTGATGCCGCGGATCGCGCTGCGGGAGACCCGGGAAGCGGTCACCGGCGCGGATCGGCTCGCCGGTGTCGGCACCATCGACCAGATCATCGCCGACCTCGACCAGTTCCGTCTGCTCGGCGCGCAGACGGTGGTGCTCGACCCGTTCCACGGTGACCTGACTGAGATCCGCCGGCCGGAACGCGCCTGGCGGACCCTTGCGGCCGTGGCCGCGTACCACAGATCCCAGGAGGACCGATGACTCCCGACGACGAGAAGTTTCTCCGCCGTGCCGTGGAACTGGCCAGCATGGCCGGGGCGTCCGGCGAGCGGCCGTTCGGCTCGTTGCTGGTCGGCGCTGACGGCGCCGTGCTGGTCGAGGACCACAACACCGTGGTCTCCGACTCCGACATCACCGCCCACCCGGAGTTGAAGCTGGCCCGCTGGGCTGCTCGGGAACTCGCCCCGGACGTGGCGGCCGGCACCACGATGTTCACCAGTTGCCAGCCCTGCCCGATGTGCGAGACCGCGATCGCCCGGTCCGGCCTCGGTCGGGTGGTGTACGCCCTGTCCGCGGAGCAGTTCGAGGAGGTCAAGCCGGCCACCCCGCCGCTGCCTCCGGTGCGGTACGAGGGGCCGGCGCTGTTCGACGAGGCGCGCCGGCCGATCGACGACTACTACTAGGAGTCACGTACCGGAGCCGACTACCGGCCCTGGTCGCGGCGTTCCCGCTCGGCGGTGTAGGCGGCGTTCAGGCGTTCGAGGGGGCCCGGGCCGTCGCCGGGCTTCGGCGGGGCGTCGAGGTGGCGCACCCGGAGGTCGTCCATGAGTTCCTCGATGAACGCCGGGCCCGCGTCGCGCATGATCTGCTGCCGGATCTGGAGGTCGTCGGTGCCTGGGCGCCAGTCGAGGCCCCAGTTGCCGAGCGCGTAGAGGACCGGAAGGGTGCGGATGCCGGCTTCGGTGAGGCTGTAGCGGGCGCGTTGCCCTCGTGCCGCGGTGCCGCGGGTGAGGAGGCCCGCCTCGACGAGCCGCACGAGGCGGTCGGCGAGGATGTTCGAGGCGATGCCCTCGACCGACCCGGTGAGCAGCGCCCGGAAGTAGCGGCGGTCGCCGAAGATGATGTCGCGGAGCACGAGCAGCGCCCATCGGTCTCCGAGCACTTCGACGGCCGCGTTGATCGGACACCCGGACCGTGGTTCCACGACTCCTCCTTGACAGGCACCTGGGCCCCAATATAGTGGTTGCAGATCGCAACCACTACGGGAAGGAGGGGACGATGGGCCGCTTCCTGTACTGGATGAACGTGTCCCTCGACCTGCGGATCGAGCAGGTTCCCGGTGATGACGGCGCCGGCGAGTGGCTGCGGATCGACGAGGAACTGCACCGGGAGTTCAACGCGCGGGCGCGAACGCTCGCGGGCATGGTCCAGGGGCGGGTCATCTACGAGACGATGGAGGAGTACTGGCCACGGGCGCGCGATGACGCGTCCCTGCCGGAGGTCATGCGCGAGTACGGCGAGATCTGGACCTCCGCGCCCAAGGTGCTGGTCTCCCGCACCCGCCGCAGCGCCGGTCACGACACCCGCGTCATCGGCGGGGACGACGCGATCGAGCAACTGGCCGCCCTCAGAGCCGGGACCGACGGCACCCTCGGTGTGGGTGGCGCGGCGCTCGCCACGCAGCTGCTCCGGGCGGGGCTCCTCGACGAACTGCTGCTCTTCACCCACCCGGCGATCCTCGGCTTCGGCCGGCCGCTGTTCGACGACTGGGACCGGCCGATCGAGCTCGACCTGCTCGAGCAGCGATCGTTCACGAACGGCGTCACGATGCACCACTACGCGATCCGGGAGGCGAGCTCGTGCTGAGGCAGGTCGCGGACGGCGTGCTGGTCCACGAGAGCGCATTCCTCCAGAGCAACACCGTCGTCGTGCAGGGCGACGCCGGGGTGTTGCTCGTCGACCCCGGGTTGCAGGACCACGAACTGGCCTGCCTCGTGAACGACCTGTCGGCACCGGGCCGCACCGTCGTGGCGGGCTTCTCGACGCATCCGGACTGGGACCACCTGCTCTGGCACGCACAGCTCGGTGACGCGCCGCGTTACGGCACGGCCCGCTGCGCGGCCGCCGTCCAGGAACAACTGTCCGACCCGGACATCAAGGCCCGCATCACCGAGCACCTGGCCGAGACGGAGATCGCCGGGCGGGTCCCGCTGGACCGGTACGGTCTCGTCACCGCCCTGCCCGCCGGTGCGGCGCGGATTCCCTGGGACGGCCCCGACGTCCGGATCATCGAGCATCAGGCGCACGCGCCGGGCCACGCGGCGCTGTTCGTCGAGGAGCGCGGCGTTCTCGTCGCCGGCGACATGCTCTCCGACGTCCTGGTCCCGATGCTCGACCTGGACGGCGCCGCCGACCCGGTCGAGGACTACCTCGCGGCGTTGCGGCTGCTGGAGGGCGTGGCGGCCGGCGTCGACGTCGTCATCCCCGGCCACGGGTCGGTCGGCGGAGCCGGTGAGGTGCGCGAACGGATCGAGCGGGACCGGGCGTACGTGCTCGCCCTGCGTGACGGCCGCGAGCCCGTCGACCCGCGGATCGGCGCCTCGGCCAAGCCCGGCTGGGAGTGGGTGAGCGACCTGCACCACGGGCAGGCCCAGGCACTGGCCGCTGCTGCTGGGGCGGCGCGCCGGGTCTGATGTCCTCCGACAAGGCCCCTGGAGAGCTGCCGTCCCGGTCCGGGGGTCAACTCTCCAGGGCCCACGCGGACGAGCGTCAGTAGGCGTAGGTGACGGAGATGGTCGTGGCGGGGCAGTTGTTGGCCCAACTGGTCAGGGCGCTCTTCTCCGCGCTGTCCACGGTGAGCCGCCACCGGAGCTTCACGGCGACCCATTCGCCGATGTAGCGGCAGCGGGCGGAGGCGTACGGCGGCAGCCAGGTGGCCGGGTCCTGGTCGCCCTTGGCCTGGTTGACGTTGTCGGTGACCGCGGCGAGCGCGCGGGAGTCGCCCAGGTCGTTGGCGTACGCCTGGCGGCGGCTGGTGGTCCAGTTGCGGGCGCCGGAGTCCCAGGCCTCGGCGAGCGGGACCATGTGGTCGATGTCGAGGTCGCCGGTGAGCGTCCAGTAGGCGTTGTCGTAGTAGGAGTACCAGCGGCCGCCGGAGAGGGTGCAGGTGCCGCTGATCGTGGGCTTGGTGGTGGCCTCGGCGTAGAGGACCTCGTTGCGGGTGTTGCAGCCGTCGCCGTCGGCGTCGATCCAGTGTGGGAAGAGGTCGCGGCTGTAGCCGGTGCGGACCTCGGTGGCCACGGGCAGGCCGGCGACGGCGGTGGTCAGGGAGGCGGAGTAGCTGGCGGCCCAGGCGGGCTGGGTGAGGCCGAGGGTGGCGGCCAGGATCGCGGCGAGGCTGATGGCCGTGGCGCGCAGCGTGCGGGTCATGGGACTCCATCCGGATGGGATTGGCATGTGCTGGCACCCATATAGACAGAGCTGGAAGTAATGGTCTAGATCAAGTTCTGTGAACAGTGGATGACGGGAACCGGACGGACGCCGCTTCGGGCCCGGAACCGGGCCGGATCGCCGCAGCTCAGGTGTGTGCCGGCGGGGCGGGGGTAGACGCCGGGGGCAGCGGCGAGACGAGACGGGAGGTCCCGGTGCAGTCGTACCCCGCGGTGGAGGACCACGGCCTGATCGGCGACCTCCAGACGGCGGCGCTGATCACCAAGGACGGCACGCTGGACTGGTTCTGCGCACCCCGGTTCGACTCGCCGAGCATCTTCGGCGGGCTGCTCGACCGGCGTCGCGGCGGCTACTTCCAGCTCTCACCCGACGGCGTCGACTACACCAGCAAGCAGCTCTACCTGCCGGGGACGCCGATCCTCATCACCCGTTTCCTGAGCGCGGACGGGGTGGGCGAGCTGGTGGACTTCATGCCGGTCACGGGTGACCGGGCCACCGACAACCACCGCCTGGTCCGGATGCTGCGGATGGTGCGCGGCAGCATGCGGTTCCGGTTGGAGTGCCGTCCCCGGTTCAACTACGGGCGGGACCGGCACGAGCTGGAGGTCCACCCGAACGGCACCGTCTTCCGCGCTCCCGGGATCTCGCTCACCGTGCATCCCATCCGGTACGACGAGCGCCTCTCCGAGGAGCACGAGCGCGCACGGACCGAGGAGGGCGTCCACCTGGTCGCCACCCTGCACGAGGGCGAGGCCGGCGGCGTGATCCTGGAGACCGGGTGCCCGGGCCCGCCGCGCTTCTGTCCGCCAGAGGAGGCGCGCGAGCTGCTCGAACAGACGCGCGACTTCTGGCGGGCGTGGGTCGGCCGCTCCTGCTACAGGGGACGGTGGCGGGAGATGGTCGAGCGGTCGGCCATGACGCTCAAGCTCATGACGTACGCGCCGACCGGCGCCCTGATCGCCGCCCCCACCGCCGGGCTGCCCGAACAGGTGGGCGGAGAACGCAACTGGGACTACCGCTACACCTGGCTCCGGGACGCGTCCTTCTCGGTGCACGCCCTGCTCAGCCTGGGCTTCACCGACGAGGCGTGGCAGTACCAGCACTGGGTCGACGACCGGATCCGGGAGGCCGAGGGCGGGGGAGTGCCGTTGCAGATCATGTACCGGGTCGACGGCTCACCGGACCTCACCGAGGAGGTGCTCGACCACCTCGAGGGCTACCGCGGGTCCACCCCGGTGCGCATCGGCAACGGCGCGGCGAACCAACTGCAACTCGACATCTACGGCGAGATGCTCAACTCCCTGTACCTCGCCAACGAGCACGGCCTGAAGGGCTCGCACGCGGCCTGGCGGAGCCTCGTCCGGATAATGGACTGGCTCTGCGCCCACTGGGACCAGCCCGAGGACGGGATCTGGGAGACGCGAGGCGGTCGGCAGGACTTCACCTACGGGCGGCTGATGTCCTGGGTGGCCCTGGACCGGGCCGTCCGGCTGGCCGACCGGTGCGGGCGTCCCGCCGACACCGCCCGCTGGACCGACACCCGGAACCGGATCTACGAGCAGATCATGGCGCGCGGCTACCACTCCGGACGCCGGGCCTTCGTCCAGCACTACGCCACCGACGTGCTCGACGCCTCCCTGCTCGCCATGCCCTCGCTCGGCCTCCTGGCGCCCACCGATCCGATGTGGCAGTCGACGCTGCGGGCGATCGACGGCGAACTGGTCTCCGACAGCCTGGTCTACCGCTACGACCCGGCCGCCACGTCGGACGGCCTCGCCGGCCGGGAGAGCACCTTCACCATGTGCACCTTCTGGTACGTGCAGGCCCTGGCGGAGTCCGGACGGCTCGACGACGCCCAGTTGACCTTCGAGAAGATGCTCACCTACAGCAACCAACTCGGCCTCTACTCCGAGGAGATCACCCCCGCCGGGGAGCAGGCCGGCAACTTCCCGCAGGCGTTCAGCCACCTCGCGCTCATCAGCACCGCGGCGAACCTGGACCGACTCCTCGACGCCCACGGCTGACCGCCGGGCGTGGTAAACCCGCTGTGCCGCCCGGCCCGGCCCGCTACGGTGACCGGAAGACGGGTTACCGGCCCGGCCCGGGCGGGTAAGCGCCCCCGACCAGCAGCGGGCCCCGGCCCGCCGTCCACGCCGGCGCAGCCCGGGAGATGCGGCTGTGACGTCCGAGGACGAGCATGGGGGTACGACGAGAGGGGCGGACATGACCGACGACATCGCTTCGAAGGTTCCGCCGGACCCGGCCCCCGTGCTGAGCGCGCCGGCCGGGCCACCGCCTGTCGGGCCGCCGAGCAGTCTGGACCTGTGGGCCCGGGCGCAGACCCTGCACCGCTGCTTCGGCGACGACGACGGCGAACCGCACATCATGCGCGGCCTGGACTGAGGTCCCGGCACATCACCGGCGCCCCGCGCGGGCGCCGGGATCCGCGCGTCGCCGATCGTCAGTCCGGTCGGCGGGCGACCACCGCCAGGGCCATGCCGAAGAACTTCAACGGCGACCGCTCGATCCCGTCGGTCAGCGGCCGGATGCGACGCCCGAAGCCGGACCGGTCGAACGGCGGCATGATGTAGTCCATCGCCACCGGCTCCAGCCCGGCCCGGCGTAGTTGCGCGGACAGGCCACGGGCGGTGAAGGAGCGGGCGTCGGCCAGCCGCCGGTGCAGCGGCACGATCCACGGCAGGAACGGACCACGCGCCGGCCGGTAACGCTTCCCGCGGATGAGGAAACCGTGGGTCTCGAAGGGGAACCACCGGTTGGGCGTGGTCAGCGCGAGGCGGCCGCCGGGGGCGAGCACCCGGTGCACCTGCCGGAGAGCGGCGTCCAGGTCGTCGATGTGTTCCACCACCTCGATGGCGGTGACCAGGTCGAAGCTCCTGTCCGGGTAGTCCAGCTCGGTGGCGGACAGCTCGCGCACGTTGATCTTCTGAGCCGCCGCCGGGTCGGCGGCCAGCCGCTCCCGGAACAGCTCCAGCCGATCCTGTTGGATGTCGACCGCCTCGATCTGCGCGAAGGCGTCGACCAAACGCATCGTGTAGGTGCCGTCCCCGCAGCCGATCTCCAGCAGCCGCCGCCCGGTCAGTGGGGTGTGCCGGCCCAGCGTGCCCAACCGCTTGGCCACCCCGCGCTCGCCGAACGCGCTACCGTGCCCCAGTCCCAGGTGTCGCGTCGCAGTGGTCACGATCGACGACTCTAAACTCGCCGGCCGCTCCTGTGGGGGCAGCCGCCGCCGAGGACGGCGCGCGGCCCCGGATCAGCCGTCAGACCCGAGCCGGGCCGCCCGCGCGTGCAGGTAGCGCTGCTGGGTGAGGTTCATCGACCGGCGGGCCGCCGTCAGGTACGCCTCCCGTGCCGCGTCCGGCTCCCCGGCCAGCTCCAGCAGGTGCGCCCGGGCCGCGTGGCGGCGGTGGTCCTCGGCGACCCGGCGGTCGGCCCCCAGCGCGTCGAGCAGCGCCAGGCCGGCCCGCGGACCGCGCGCCATGGCCACCGCCACGGCGTGGTTGAGCCGGACCACCGGGTTGTCGTGCAGGGTCAGCAGCATCTCGTAGAGGGCCACGATCTGCGGCCAGTCCGTCGACTCGACGTCGGGCGCCTCGTCGTGCAGCGCGGCGATCGCCGCCTGGAGCTGGTACGGCCCCACCGTGCCCCGGGGCAGCGCCGCGCCGACCAGCGCCGTCCCCTCGGCGATCCGGTCGGCCCGCCAGCGCCGCCGGTCCTGCTCTGCCATCGGCACCAGCGTGCCGTCGGGGCCGGTCCGCGCCGGGCTACGCGCGTCGGTGAGCAGCATGAGCGCCAGCAGCCCGGTCACCTCGGCGTCGTCGGTGAGCCGGTGCAGCATCCGGGCCAGCCGGATCGCCTCGGCGCACAGGTCGGGCCGGTGCAGGTGCTCCCCGGCGGTGCTCGCGTACCCCTCGTTGAAGATCAGGTAGAGCACGTGCAGCACGGCGTCGAGCCGGACGGCCCGCTCCCGGCCGGCCGGCGGCGCGAACGGCAGGCCGCTGTCCCGGATGCGCTGCTTGGCCCGGGTGATCCGCCGGGTCATGGTCGCCTCCGGCACCAGGAACGCCCGGGCCACCTCGGCGGTGCTCAACCCGCCGACCGCGCGCAGGGTCAGCGCGATCTGCCCGGCCGGCGGCAGGGACGGGTGGCAGCAGAGGAACAGCAGGACGAGGCTGTCGTCGGCGTCGTCCGGCACGCTGTCCGCGGGCGGCGCCACCCAGCGGTCCGCCGGCGCCTCCCGGGCCACGCCGTCCTCCCGGCGGCGCCGGGCCTGCTCGGCCCGCAGCAGGTCGGTCAGCCGGCGGGACGCCACGGTGATCAGCCACGCCCTCGGATCGTCCGGGAGCCCGTCGGTGGGCCAGCGGGTGGCGGCGGCGAGCAGCGCCTCCTGGGTGGCGTCCTCGGCGGTGTCGAAGTGCCCGTAGCGGCGGACGAGCGCGCCGAGGACCTGCGGCGCCAGGGCGCGCAGCAGGCCCTCGACGCGCTGGGCGGGCACCGGTTCAGCCCTGGAGTTCCTCGACGCCGTCCACGATCGGCCGCACGTCGACGTACTCGCCCTCGGCGTCCGGGTTGACGAACCGGGCGGCGATCTCGGTGGCCCGGTCGAAGCCGGCGCACTCGACAAGCGTGTAGCCGGCCAGCACCTCCTGCGTCTCGGCGTACGGGCCGTCGGTGACCACTGGCGCACCGCCGCGCAGCCGGACCCGGCGGGCGTGCACCGGCGCGGACAGGCCCTGCGCGTCGACCAGTTCCCCGGTCTCGGCCAGGTCCTTGTGGATCGCCTCCATGTGGGCGTGCATGGCGGCGAGCTGCTCCGGGGTCATCGGCGGCTCGTCGCCGGGCCGCCCCGCCATGGCGTCGTAGTCCCGCTGGCTGCCGTAGAGCATGATCAGGTACTTCACGGTGTCTCCTCCCGGCGGGCGCCCCACGGCGCCGCTCACCCGGGACGTCGGAGCCACGGAACCCACCCGGACACCAGCCTAGGGTGGATCAGCCGACCCGGGCGGAGGCCGGCAGCGCGGCGGTGGGCAGCGCCAGGCTCCCTACGGCGTGCCGGTGGCGGTGAGCCGGTCGTACTCCCGGCGGTCGCGCTCACGCACGGCCACCGGCTGCCGTTCCAGCACCAGGCCGATGGCACTGATGCCGGCGGCCGGGCCGCGGGAGCGTAGCCGTGACCCGGGGTGCGTGGGTGTCCTACCGTCACGGGGATGACGACGGTGCTGGTGACACTGGCGGGGGTGGCCGTGGTGGTGGCCACGGTGGTGGGCTACGTCTCCTGGCGCGACCGGCTGCGGCGGGCCACCGAGGAGGATCCGGCGGCGGTCCGGGCGGCCCGAGCGGAGCGGCACCGGCGGGCGGCCGAGCGGGAGCACGCGCAGCACGACGGCTGGAACAACGGCGGGCACGGCTTCAGCGGGTGAGGCCGTCCGGTGTGGTCAGCGCACCCCGGCCCCGCCGGCGGCGAGGGCGGTGCGCCAGGACCGGGTGTTGAAGGCCGCGGCGCCGTTGAAGAGCTGGTCGAGGAAGCCCGGCCCGTCGCCGGTCGGCGCTGTCCGGTGCGCCCAGAAGTCGACGAGGTCACGCCTCTGTTCCGGGCTGGGGTCCGGCGAGACGGCGGCCCCGCGCCCCACGAGCGCGTACCGGCGCCCGCCGACGGTCAGCAGCAGCGTGCCGAGGCGGGTCAACCGGCCGGCGACCTGACCGGCCGGGACGGCGAACACCTCCGCGCCGGCACGGTCGCGTGCCCGCAGCCAGCCCTGGTCGAGGGTCATGAGCACCGGCACGCAGCGGGTTCCGTTCCAGATGCTCCGTCGCCAGTAGACGATGCTGGCGTGGGCCACGGGGTGGGTCACGCGGGCACTGTACCGGGGCGTCACCAGGGGTGGGCGGCGGCGGCTACCCTGCCGGCGTGAACCGCAGACCGCTGCTCGTGACCGTCGTCGCCGTGGCCGGCGTCGTCCTGCTCGCCGCCTGCGGCGGGGTGTTCTGGCTGGCGCGGGCCGAGGAAGGGCAGGAGCGGGACTGCGCGGCGCAGGTCGCCGCCGAGGAGGCGAAGGTCCGCACCGACCGGCACTGGACGGCGCAGGACGTGCCCGGCATCGGGGAGTACGCCGAGATCCACTGGCAGGTCGACCACCCGAGCTTCGCGTGCTCCCGCGCGCCGGGACCGACCGACAGCCGGTACCAGGGGATCGTGCGGCTGGCCCCGGCCGACGCCCGCGCCCTCGCCGCCGGCTACCCGTGGACGCCGGTGGCCGGTGGGGCCGTGGAGGTCTGGCCGGACCTGAGCGCGTACGTGCCGCCGGAGGTGCGCTGGCGCCACAGCCCCGCCTACGACGAGGGCACCCGGGCGAGTGTCGAGTTCGACCCCGACCGGGCGCTGCTGCTGTTCACCGTCGCCGACTGATGAACGAAGGCCCGCGCGGGCACGTGATCCCCGGTGGGCATCAACCCCGTGCGGTCGGGGTACTGCGCTGACACAGGGACTCAGCCGGGAGGCAGTGGTGGGGGAGAAGGCGGGACGTCGGCGACCGGGACCACTGGCCGGGCTGCTGGTGGCCGTGGTGGTGGCGGCCGGCTGCATGGGCGGTGGGCTGGACCAGGGCGAGCCGGAACAGCCCGGCCCGCGGCAGAACGGCCCGGCGGCCTCCCCCGGAGCGGACTCGACCCGCGCCGACGGCACCACGAGCGTGGCCGAGTTCAAGCAGGACTTCTCCGACGCCGTGGGCATCGCCGAGCGCTACTGGACCGACCGGTTCCGGGCCTCCGGGAAGCAGTTCCAGCCGATCCGGCGGGTGGTGCCGTACACCAGGTCCGGCGAGGTCTCCTGCGGCGGCGAGGGACTGCCCCGCAACAACGCGGTCTACTGCTCGGCGGGCGACTTCATCGCCTACGACGTGAACTGGTCGGTGGCGGCGTTCCGGCAGGTCGGCGACGCGTTCCTGTTCTACCTGCTCGGCCACGAGTACGCCCACGGCGTCCAGGTCCGCCTCGGCATCCGCTACAACTTCACCATCCAGCAGGAGTTGCAGGCGGACTGCATGGCCGGGGCGTACATCGGTGACAACGTGCGCTCGGGGACGCTCACGCTGGCCGAGGGCGACCTCGACGAGTTCCGCGAAGGGCTGCTGGCGGTCGGTGACGACCCGAACCAGCCCTGGTTCGCCGAGGGCTCGCACGGCACCGCCGAGCAGCGCACCGACTCGTTCTTCCGGGGCTACGAGAACTCCCTGGACGCCTGCGGCCTCGGCTGATGCCGCAGGTCACCCTCGCCGGGGACGGCGGTCGCCCGGCGCGGCCCGGCTGAGAGGATCGGCGGGTACCCGCACCCGAGGAGGCCCCCGCTGAGCAGCAGACATCCCGCCGCCGTGCTCTTCGACATGGACGGCACCCTGGTCGACAGCGAGAAGCTCTGGGACGTCGCGTTGCAGGAACTCGCGGCCGTCTACGGCGGCACCCTCTCCGACGACGCCCGTAAGGCGATCATCGGCACCAGCATGGCCGTGTCGATGCGGATCGTGCACGACGACCTGGGCCAGCCCGAGCGGGACCCGCAGGCCAGCGCCGACTGGATCAACGCCCGGATCCTGGAGCTGTTCCGCGACGGGCTGCGCTGGCGGCCCGGGGCCCTCGCGCTGCTGCGTGCCGTCCGCGCCGCCGGCATCCCCACCGCCCTGGTCACCTCCAGCACCCGGCCGCTGGTCGAGGTCGCCCTCGACACCCTGGGCCGGGACAGCTTCGACGCGGTGGTCTGCGGCGACGAGGTGGACGCGGCGAAGCCGCACCCGGAGCCGTACCTGACCGCGGCGCGGCTGCTCGGTGTGCCGATCGCGCGGTGCGTGGCGATCGAGGACTCGCCCACCGGGGTGGCCAGCGCCCTCGCGGCCGGGGCCGCCGTGCTGGCCGTCCCGGCCGAGGTGCCGTTGCCGCCGACCGACGGCGTACACCAGTTGGAGAGCCTGACCGCGGCGGACCTGGAGCTGCTGGCAGCCCTGCTCGGGGAACGCCCCGCCTGAGCGCGGTCAGCGGGCCTCGCCGAACACCGCCACGGCGATCTGGTAGCTGTCGAAGGCGCGCGCGGCGCCGGCGTAGGCGGCCAGGTGGATGAAGAGTTCGACGATCTCCTCGCGGCTCACCCCGGAGTGCAGTGCGATGCGCAGTTGTCCGCGCAGCGGCTCGTGGGTGCCCAGCGCCGCGGCGATCGCCACCGACACCAGGCAGCGGGAGCGCAGGTCCAGTCCCTCACGGGGCCACACGTCACCGAACGTGTGCTCGGTGGCCAGCCGCCGGAAGTCCGCGCCGACCGGCGGCTCGCCGGGACCGAGCGGCAGGGTGAGCGGCTGGCCGAGCAGTCGCTCGGCGTTCTCCAGCGCCCGCGCGTAAACGTCCTCAGTCACGACCCTCACCCCCGTGGGCCGAGCCTGGCAGACGGTGGGGAGGACCGGTGACGGAAACGGCCCCCGCCACCGGAAGGTGGCAGGGGCCGTCGTGCGTGCCGGGGTCAGTCGTGGGCGATGGCACCCAGCACGTTGATCCGCGCCGCGCGGATGGCGGGCAGCACCGCGGCCACCACGCCGATGATCGCGGCCAGGACCAGGAACGTCACCATCTGGCTCCAGGGCAGGACCAGGTCGGTGATGCCCTCGTCCTTGAGCGCCCGGACCACGGCCGCGCCGAGACCGGTGCCGACCACGACGCCGAGCAGCGCGCCGAAGATCGAGATCACCACCGCCTCCACGGTGATCATCCGCATGGTCTGCGCCCGGCGCAGGCCGATGGCCCGCAGCAGGCCCAGCTCGCGGGTGCGTTCCAGCACCGACAGGGCCAGGGTGTTGATGATGCCCAGCACCGCGATCACGATGGCCAGCGCCAGCAGGATCTGGATCATCCGCAGCGGGGTGTCCAGCTGGCTGGTCTGCTGCTTGATGAACGCGGCCCGGTCCGCCACCGACACCTCCGGGCTGTCCGCGAGCAGCCGCTCGATCTGCGGCTGCACCGCGTCCACCGAGGTGCCCGGGGCGAGCTGCACGAAGCCCTGGATGGGTTGCGGGATGGCGAAGTCGGTGGCCGCCTGCGGCGGCAGCACCACCGGGTTGGTCAGCTGCGAGCTCTCGTAGATGCCGCTGACCGTGAAGGTGTGGGCGTCGCCCCGGGAGAGCTGCACGGTCACCGTCGAGCCGACCGACAGGTTGCGGGACTTCGCGGTGTCCGAGCTGAGCAGCATCTGGTCCGGGCCGAGCCGGCTGATGTCACCGGCGGTGGCCTTCGCCCCGAAGATCCGCTCCAGCGCGGCCACGTCGCTGGACGCCGCCACCCAGGTCCGCTCGCCGTTCACGGTGGCCATGTCGCCGTACTCGCCGTCGACCAGCCGCACCCCGGGGATGTCGGCGGCCTTCTCCAGCACCGCCGGGTCGAAGCTCGCCGGCCGTGGGCCCGCCTGGGCGCCGGAGATCACCAGCTCCGCCTTGATGGTGTCCTCGGCCAGCGCGCTGATGCTGCCCTTGGCCGAGTCGAGGATCACCGTCACCCCGGTCACCAGGGCGATGCCGACCATCAGCGCGGCGGCCGTGATCGCGGTGCGACGGGGGTTGCGGCCGGAGTTCAGCCGGCCCAGCTTGCCCGGCACCGACCACGCGAAGATCGACCCCAGCAGGGCGACGACCGGCCGGCTGATCAGCGGGGTCAGCAGCGCCACGCCGATGAAGGCGAACAGCACGCCACCGAGGATGGTGGCCAGGGTGTTGTCGCCGGCGTGACCGCCCAGCCCGAGGAAGAGCAGGCCCGCGCCGATCGCGGTGACCACGGACCCGCCCACGGTCACCTTGGTCAGCGGCCGGTCCGGCGTGGCGACGTCCTGCATGGCGGCGATCGGCGGGATGCGCGAGGCACGCAGCGCCGGCAGCAGCGCCGCCACCACGGTGATCACCAGACCCACCGCGAAGGCGCCGATGACCGCCGCGGGCGGCACGCCGAGCCCGGCCAGGGTGAGCCCGCCGGCGAGCTTGCCGAACAGGTACGCCAGCAGCGCGCCGACCCCGATGCCGGCGGCGAGCCCGAGTACCGAGGCGATCAGGCCGACCGCCACTGCCTCCAGGACCACCGAGCCGATGACCTGCCGCCCGCTCGCGCCGATGGCCCGCATGAGCGCCAGCTCGCGGGTGCGCTGGGCGACGATGATCGAGAAGGTGTTGAGGATCAGGAAGGTGCCGACCAGCAGCGCCACCGCGGCGAAGCCGAGCAGGATCTTGTTGAAGAAGGACAGGCCCTCCTTCAGGCTGGCGGACGCGTCGTCGGCGAGCTGCTTGCCGGTCTTGACCTCGTAGTCCGTGCCGAGGGCGCGGGCCACCTCGTCGCGCAGCGCCTCGGGGGTGGTGCCGCCGGCGGCCTGCGCGGTGACGTTGGAGAACACGTCCGGCTTGCCGAGCATCAGCTGCTGGGCGACCGGTGTGGTGAAGGCGACCTCGTTGACCCCGCCCACCGAGTCCCGGCCACCGCTGTAGCCGAAGACGCCGACGAGGGTGAACTCCTTCTTCGGCGCCAGGGTCAGCACGCCGACCCGGTCGCCGACCTTGACCTTGGCCGCCTCGGCGAGCGCGACGTTGACCACGATCTCGTCGTCGGCCTGCGGCGCGCGCCCCTCGCGCAGCTTGAGCAGGTCGCTCTCGCCGAGCCAGTTCTCGCCGAGCTGCGGCGGGCCGAACGAGGTGACCACCTTGCCGTTGCTGCCGATCAGCCGGGCCCCGTCGGCGTTGACCACGCCCCGCACGTCGGTCACGCCCGGCACCGCCTTGACGCGGTCGACGACCGACGCGGGCACCGGGGCGGCCACCTGCTCGCCCTCGACCTCGGACAGCGCGACCTTCGGCTTCGCGGCCACGTTGACGTCGACTTCGGAGAACGCGTCGGAGAAGACCGCGTCGAAGGACCGGCCGAGGGTGTCGGTGAGCACAAACGCGCCGGAGACGAACATGACGCCGAGCACCACCGCCAGGCCGGACAGCAGCAGCCGCAGCTTGCGCGCCAGCAGGCTCTTCATCGTGGCCCGGAACATCAGTTGCCCACCTCGGCCGGCGCGTCGAGCTTCTTCATCGTGTCCAGCACCGTGTCGGCGGTCGGCTCGATCAGCTCCGAGACGATCTGGCCGTCGGCGAGGAAGACCACCCGGTCGGCGTACGCGGCGGCGGTCGGGTCGTGGGTGACCATGACGATGGTCTGGCCGTGCTCGCGGACCGAGTTGCGCAGGAAGTTGAGCACCTCGGCGCCGGAACGGGAGTCCAGGTTGCCGGTCGGCTCGTCGGCGAAGATCACCTCGGGGCGGGAGACCAGGGCCCGGGCGCACGCGACGCGCTGCTGCTGGCCGCCGGAGAGCTGCGCCGGGCGGTGCCCGAGGCGCTCCCGCAGGCCGACCGTGTCGATCACCGTGTCGTACCAGGCCGGGTCGGGCTTGCGGCCGGCGATCGACAGCGGCAGCAGGATGTTCTCCTGCGCGGTGAGCGTGGGCAGCAGGTTGAACTGCTGGAAGATGAAGCCCACCTTGTCGCGGCGCAGCTTCGTCAGGCCGGCGTCGCCCAGCCCGGTCACCGTGGTGTCGCCGATCATGACGGTGCCCCGGGTCACCGAGTCCAGGCCCGCCAGGCAGTGCATGAGCGTCGACTTGCCCGAGCCGGACGGGCCCATGATCGCGGTGAACCGGCCCCGCTCGAAGTCGGCGCTCACCCCCCGCAGCGCGATGACCTGCGCCTCGCCGCTGCCGTACACCTTCCACACGTCGCTGGCCCGGGCCGCGGCCTGCGCCTGCTGCCCTACCGTCGCGGTCACGTCATCTACCTCTTCCGTCAGCCTGCTGATCCGCACCGCCCCCGCTGGCCGGTGCGGCAGTTCCATCCTCGGTGCCGCCGGACGCGGATCCGTCCGCCCCGGGGCGGAACCGTCGCCGGAATTTCCGTTGGGGTCACCCCCGAGGCCGGCTCAGGGTCATCCCTGACCGGCCGGCGGCGCCGACGCTAGAACCTCACGTCGCGTCATGGTCAACCCCGCCCCGCCGCCGATGGTCACGGTAGGTGACCGGCGCCACCTCACCCGCCGGGGCGGACCAGGCCCGTCTCGTACGCCAGCACCACCGCCTGCACCCGGTCCCGCAGCCCCAGCTTCGTGAGCACGTGCCCCACGTGGGTCTTCACGGTCGTCTCGCTCACCGACAGCTCCCGGGCGATCTCGGCGTTGGACAGCCCGCGCGCCACCTGCACGAGGACCTCCCGCTCCCGCTCGGTCAGCGCATCGAGGGCCTTCGGCGGGGTGGCCGCCGGGTCGGGCAGCACGTCGGCGAAGCGGTCCAGCAGCCGGCGCAGGATCCGCGGCGCCACCACCGCCTCCCCGGCCGCCACCGTCCGGATCGCGGTCACCAGGTCCTCGGCCGGCACGTCCTTGGCCAGGAAGCCGCTGGCCCCGGCGCGCAGCGCGCCGACCACGTACTCGTCCAGGTCGAAGGTGGTGAGGATGAGCACCCGCACCGGCAGCCGGGCGTCCACGATCGCCCGGGTGGCCGCCACCCCGTCCATCCGCGGCATCCGGATGTCCATGAGCACCACGTCCGGCAGCAGCCGCCGGGACAGCTCCACCGCCTCCACCCCGTCGCCGGCCTCCGCCACGATGTCCAGGTCGTCCTCGGTGCCCAGCACCATCCGGAAACCGGTACGCAGCAGCGGCTGGTCGTCGGCGAGCAGGATCCGCACCGGTCGGGTGGCGGTGCTGTCGGTCATCGGTCCCCCTCGTTCGGCCGTGGCGCCGGTCACGCCGGGACCGCCCCGGCCGACTCCAGCGGGATCCGCGCGTACACCCGGAAGCCGCCGCCGGGCCGCGGACCGGTCCGCAGGACCCCACCGTAGAGGGCGACGCGTTCCCGCATGCCGACCAGGCCGTGCCCGATCCGGTCGGGCACCGGCGCCGGGCCGCGGCCGGTGTCGGTGACCTCCACGGCCAGGCAGCCGTCGGTGACGGTGAGCCGGACCAGCGCGGTGGCCCGGCCGGCGTGCTTGAGCGCGTTGGTCAGCGCCTCCTGCACGATCCGGTAGACGGTCAGCGCCACCCCGTCCTCCATGGGCCCGGGCGTGCCGTCGACCCGCAACGTGACCGGCAGCCCGGCGTCGCGGACCTGCTCCACGAGTGCCTCGATGCCGGTCAACCCCGGCTGCGGGGTCAACTCGGCGGCCGGTTCGGCGTCCGTGCGCAGCACGTCCAGCAGCCGGCGCAGCTCCCGCAGGGTGGCCCGGCCGGTCTCCTCGACAGTGGCCATCGCCTCGTCCGCCGCGTCCGGGTCGCGGCGCAGCACCCGGCGCGCCCCGGTGGCGAGCACACCCATCACGCTGACGTGGTGGGCCACCACGTCGTGCAGCTCCCGGGCGATGCGGCGGCGCTCGTCGGCGACCGCCTGCTCGGCCAGCGACCGCTGGGTGGCCTCGGCGATCCGGGCCCGCTCCCGCAGTATCCGGGTGGTCTGCCGGCGGGCCTGCACCGCGCGGCCCACCGCGTACGCCACCGACGCGGTGAGCAGGTTGTTGAGCACCAGCACCCCGGGGCCCATGTCAAGCACCCCGTCCAGGGGCGCCACCACGTTCGCCAGCACCACCGGCACCCAGAGCAGCAGCGCGGCCAGGGTGGCCGGGCGCAGCGGCCGGTGCGCCGCCATGGTGTAGGTGAGGACGACGAACGTCAGCCCCTGCGTGGTGGGCGCGAGGTGGAACAGCACCGGCACGGCGAGGGTGGCCACCGCCGCGCCGACCGCCGGCCACGGGGCGAGACGGCGGATCGCCACCGGGGCGGCGCACAGCACGCTCCAGCCCAACGCCGGCAACAACTGGTCGGGTCGCAGCTCCCGCGGGGTCAGCAGCAGGAACGCCGCGTCCACCAGCGCCAGCGCGACGGCCGTGGCCGCGTCCACGGCCAGCGGCCGCTCCCGCGCCCACGCGCGCAGCCGGTTCGTCATGCTCCGACGCTAGCCGCCGCCCGGCGCCGGCCGGTCGTCGCCGATGCCGAACCCCGCCTCCTCCGTGAGGAGGAGATCACTCGTCCGCGCCGGGGGCGGCCGGCCGGGAGCGGGCGTCGGTGAGCGGGTCGGCCGGGCCGGCCACCGGGAACGGCGGCGGGGTGCCGCCGAAGCTCGGGCAGAGCGCCTGGTGGCTGCACCAGTCGCAGAGCCGGCTGGGCCGGGGGCGGAAGTCCTGCCGCGCGGTGGCCTGCTCGATCGCCTGCCAGAGCGCCACCACGGTGCGCTCGAAGCGCAGCAGCTCGTCGGCGTCGGGGGAGTAGTCGCACACCTCTGCGTCCTTGAGGTAGAGCAGCCGCAGCACCCGCGGCACCACCCCCCGGGTCCGCCACAGCACCAGGGCGTAGAACTTCAGCTGGAACAGCGCCCGGGCCTCGAACGCCTCCCGCGGGGCGCCGCCGGTCTTGTAGTCGACCACCCGCAGCGCGCCGTCGGGCGCCACGTCGAGCCGGTCGAGGTAACCCCGGATGAGCAGCTCGTCGTCGACCACCGCGGAGATCAGCGCCTCCCGCTCGGCCGGCTCCAGCCGGCGCGGGTCCTCCACCGAGAAGTAGCCCTCCAGCAGCGCCGCCGCCGAGCGGAGGAACCCCTCCACGCCGGCCGTGTCGCCCTCGGCGAACAGCGTCGCCAGCTCCGGCTGCTCGGTGACCAGCCGGTCCCACTGGGGGGCGACCAGGTCGCCGGCCGACTCCCGGGTGCGGGCCGCCGCCGGCAGGTCGAACAGCCGCTCCAGCACGGCGTGCACGAGCGTGCCCCGGACCTGCTCCACTGTCGGGCGCTCGGGCAGCCGGTCGATGCTGCGGAACCGGTAGAGCAGCGGGCAGGTCTTGAAGTCGGCCGCCCGCGACGGCGACAGCGACGCCCGCACCGTGGGCGGCGCCGCCGGCGCCGTCGGGTCGGGCTGCGTGTCGATCACCGGTTCCGCCGTCATGCCCGGAAGGTTAGGGCACCGGTGTGACAGGCCGACCGTCGCCGCACCGGTCATGATCGGCGCGACTGCGGGGCTCGCGGAAGCGGCTCACTCCTCACGTAGCATCGGGCCGATGGAGCAGCGGACCCGACCGTCGCGCCGGCCCGGGCTGACCCTCGGCCGGATCTTCGGGGTGCCGCTGCGGGTCGACGCCTCGATGCTGCTGCTCACCGCGGTCGTCACGGTGCTCTACGCCGCACTGGCCCGCCGCCAGCTCGACCTCGGGCACCTCGGCGGCTACCTGGTCGGCCTCGGCTTCGTGGTCTCGCTGCTCGGCTCGGTGCTGCTGCACGAGCTGGGCCACGCGCTGACCGCCCGCCGCTACGGCATCGGTGTGCGCGGGATCACCCTGGAACTGCTCGGCGGCTACACCGAGATGGACCGGGACGCCCCCAGCCCCAAGGTCGACCTGCTGGTCTCCCTCGCCGGCCCGGCGGTCTCCGCGGTGCTCGGCGCCGGGGCGGTCGCCGCCACCCTGGCCCTGCCCGCCGGCACCCTCGCCCACCAGCTCGCCTTCCAGCTCGCGGTCAGCAACGTCGTGGTGGCCGTCTTCAACAGCCTGCCCGGGCTGCCCCTGGACGGGGGCCGGGCGCTGCGCGCCGCGGTCTGGGCGGTCACCCGGGACCGGCACCGGGGCACCGAGGTGGCCGGCTGGATCGGCCGCGCCGTGGCCGTCGCCACCGTGGCCCTGGTGGTGCTGCTCACCCTGCGCCGGGCGCTCGCCCCGCTGGCCCTGCCGCTGATGCTGCTCGTCGCCGTGACCCTGTGGCGGGGCGCCGGCCAGTCCATCCGGATGGCCCGCATCGGCCGCCGCCTGCCCCTGGTCGACCTGGCCCGGCTGGCCCGCCCGCTGCTGCCGGTGCCCACCGGCACCCCGCTCGCCGAGGCGCAGCGCCGCCGCGCCGAGGGGGACACCCCCGACGCCGCGCTCGCCGTGGTCGACTCCGCCGGCCGCCCGGTCGCCCTGGTCGACCCGGCCCGCGCCGCGGGCGTACCCCCGGAACGGCGCCCGTGGCTCGCGGTGGACGCGGTGGCCCGCGACCTGGACAGCGTGCCCGCGCTGCCGGTCGGCGCGGACGGCGAGCGGGTGCTGGAGACCGTGCGTACCCACCCGGGCGCACAGTACGTCGTGACGGCAGGCGAAGATGTGGTCGGCGTGCTGCACATCGCGGATCTCGCCCAGCTCCTGGAACCCAAACGGAAGACGAACACGTGACCGCAGAAACCTCCACCGTCCCGGCGCTGCCACCTGTGCACCGGGGGCCGTTCCGCCCCGGCGACCGGGTCCAGCTGACCGACCCGAAGGGCCGGATGCACACCGTGACGCTGGAGCCCGGCAAGGAGTTCCACACGCACCGGGGAATCCTCAAGCACGACACCCTGATCGGCCTTCCCGACGGCAGCGTGGTCACGACGGCCGGCGGCGGCACCGCGTTCCTGGCCCTGCGCCCGCTGCTCTCCGACTACGTGCTCTCCATGCCGCGCGGCGCCCAGGTGATCTACCCGAAGGACTCGGCGCAGATCGTCGCCATGGGCGACATCTTCCCCGGCGCGAAGGTCCTGGAGGCCGGCGCCGGCTCCGGCGCCCTCTCCTGCTCGCTGCTGCGGGCCGTCGGCACCGAGGGCGAGCTGCACTCCTTCGAGGTGCGCGACGACTTCGCCCAGATCGCCCGGCGCAACGTGGAGGCGTTCTTCAACGGCCCGCACCCCGCCTGGCGCCTGCACGTCGGTGACGTCGCCGAGTGCACCGAGACCGGTTTCGACCGGATCATCCTCGACATGCTCACCCCCTGGGAGATGCTCGACATGGTCGAGCGGGCCCTCGTCCCCGGCGGCGTGCTGATCGGCTACGTGGCCACCACGCCGCAGCTGTCCGAGCTGGTGGAGGCGCTGCGCGAGCGGGGCGGCTGGACCGAGCCACGCGCCTGGGAGTCGCTGGTCCGGGACTGGCACGCCGAGGGGCTGGCGGTCCGGCCTGACCACCGCATGATCGCGCACACCGCCTTCCTGGTCTCCGCGCGCAAGCTCGCCCCCGGGGTCACCGCGCCGCCGCGGCGGCGCAAGCCCAGCAAGGGCGCCGAGGCGTACGCCCAGCGCCGGGACGCGCTGCGCGCCGCCGAGGCGGCCCGGCAGGCGAGCGCCGCGGCCGAGGAGCCGGACGAGGCGTGACCCCGCGGCGCGGACGGGTATGAGCGGGCGGATCATGTTTCCCGGCGGGGACGACACCGAGCGGGTGGAGACGGTGGCATGAGCGAGCGGATCGGGGCACGCGGCCGGCGCCGCGCCCGTCCCGGCGGTCCGGACCGGTGGCGGCACGCGGGCCGGGAGGCGGCGGCATGAGCAGCCCCGGCTACGGCAACGGCGACCTGCCCGCCGTCTTCCCCGACTGGTCGCCCTACGCCGACCTGGAGTCGGCCGCCCGGGCCTACCTGCGCGACCCCGACATCGCCCTGGACGCCCTCGGCGGGGTGCTGCGCGGCGCCTCCGTGCTCGGCTTCACCCTGGAACGCTTCGTCAACGAGGTGAACGGGGTGTGGCAGGAGGTCGTCGTCTGCGACGGCAGCCGGCTGGTGCTCTGGCACGGCGAGGACGTCCCGCCGGGGGAGGGGCCGCCCGGCTCGATGACCTCCTCGCTGCGCGTGGTGCCGGTCTCCACGGTCACCGAGGTCGGCTGCCGCCGGCGGCTCACCCGCGCCGACACCGGCGAGGTCCGGGTCGACAGCATCGACGTCTACCTGCTGCTCAGCTCCCTGGACGAGGCGCCGCCCAGCGACGAGGCGGTCGGCGCGCCCCGGCACGACGCGCTGCGCTTCGGCAAGACCCTCGACGACGGCGGCGCCGGGCAGATCGCCCGGCTGGAGGAGTTCGCCCGGCTGGTCGCCTCGGTCGTCGGCCGCCCGATGCTGTGACAGACGCCGCGGGCCGGGGACGTCGGTCCCCGGCCCGTGCGGTGCGTCAGCTCAGTCCTCGGCGTCCGGGCCGGCCACCTCGGCGCCGTCGCGGGCGCGCACCACGTGGATGCACTCGCCCGGGCACTCCTTCGCCGAGTCGATCACTTCGAGGCGCAGGTGCTCCGGCACGTCCACCCGGGCGCCCGCGGCCAGGCGCAGCTCGCCGTCCGGCCCCTTGACGTACGCCAGGCCGTCGACGTCGAACTCGAAGACCTCCGGCGCGTACTGCACGCAGAGCCCGTCACCCGTGCACAGGTCCTGATCCACCCAGACCTGCAGCTGGTCCGTCGCGACGTCGGTCACGAAGCACCCCCCATGTTCTCCCGTCCCACGCTCCGACGGTACCCGAACGCCCGTACCCGCCCGTCGACCAGCCCTTGGCGATCAAGCTTCGGTGACGAGCGCGTTGCGGAGGACCGAATCGGGCTCATAGCGGCTAGTGTTAGCTCAGAACGTTCAAGCCCCCCGGGGAGGTGGGACGTGGCACGCAGCGACGACGCGGACTCGCGCGCCGCACGGTGGGAGAAGGAGGCCCACGATCTCTCCACGCAGGTCGCGTTCCTTCAAGAGGAACTCGCTCTGGTGCGGCGCAAGTTGACCGAAAGCCCCCGACACGTCCGGCAGCTCGAGGAGCGGCTGGCCGCCACCCAGGCGCAGTTGGCGCGGCTGACCGAGAACAACGAACGGCTCGTGAGCACCCTCAAGGAGGCTCGCGCGCAGATCGTGACGCTCAAGGAGGAGATCGACCGCCTCGCCCAGCCGCCGAGCGGCTACGGCGTCTTCCTGGCCAAGCACGAGGACGGCACGGTGGACGTGTTCACCGGCGGGCGCAAGCTCCGGGTGGCCGTCTCGCCCTCGCTGGAGGTCGACGAGCTCCGGCGCGGCCAGGAGGTCCTGCTCAACGACGCGCTCAACATCGTCGACGCGTTCGGCTACGAGCGGGTCGGCGAGGTCGTGATGCTCAAGGAGATCCTCGCGGGTCCCGAGGGCGCGCCGGGTGACCGGGCGCTGGTGGTCTCGCACTCCGACGAGGAGCGGATCGTGCACCTCGCCGAGACCCTGATCGGTTCGCCGATCCGGGCCGGCGACTCGCTCATGATCGAGCCCCGCTCGGCGTACGCGTACGAGCGGATCCCGAAGAGCGAGGTCGAGGAGCTCGTCCTGGAGGAGGTGCCCGACGTCGACTACACCGACATCGGTGGCCTTCACTCGCAGATCGAGCAGATCCGCGACGCGGTCGAGCTGCCCTTCCTGCACGCCGACCTGTTCCGCGAGCACCAGCTCCGGCCGCCGAAGGGCATCCTGCTCTACGGCCCGCCCGGCTGCGGCAAGACGCTGATCGCCAAGGCGGTGGCCAACTCCCTGGCCAAGAAGATCGCCGAGCGGCGGGGCGAGGAGAAGCACACCAGCTTCTTCCTCAACATCAAGGGCCCCGAGCTGCTCAACAAGTACGTCGGCGAAACCGAGCGGCACATCCGGCTGATCTTCCAGCGGGCGCGGGAGAAGGCCGGCGAGGGCACCCCCGTGATCGTGTTCTTCGACGAGATGGACTCGGTGTTCCGCACCCGCGGCTCCGGCGTCTCCTCGGACGTGGAGAACACCATCGTCCCGCAGCTGCTCAGCGAGATCGACGGCGTGGAGGGCCTGGAGAACGTCATCGTCATCGGCGCCTCCAACCGGGAAGACATGATCGACCCGGCGATCCTGCGCCCCGGCCGGCTCGACGTGAAGATCAAGATCGAGCGGCCGGACGCCGAGGCGGCCAAGGACATCTTCTCCAAGTACATCCTCTCCGGGCTGCCGCTGCACCCCGACGACCTGGCCGAGCACGGCGGCGACCCGCAGGCCACCGTCGCGGCCATGATCGACGCCGTGGTGCTGCGGATGTACTCGGAGACCGAGGAGAACCGCTTCCTCGAGGTCACCTACGCCAACGGCGACAAGGAAGTCCTCTACTTCAAGGACTTCAACTCCGGCGCGATGATCCAGAACATCGTCGACCGGGGCAAGAAGATGGCCATCAAGGAGTTCCTCACGTCCGGGCGCAAGGGGCTCCGGCTCCAGCACCTCCTCGACGCCTGCGTCGACGAGTTCCGCGAGAACGAGGACCTGCCCAACACGACCAACCCCGACGACTGGGCCCGCATCTCCGGCAAGAAGGGCGAGCGGATCGTCTACATCCGCACGCTCGTCTCCGGCGGCAAGGGCGCCGAGGCCGGCCGGTCCATCGAGACCGCCAGCAACACCGGCCAGTACCTGTAGTCCGACGGCACGACGGAGGCCCGCGGCGCGGCGCGCCGCGGGCCTCCGCGCGTCCACGCCCGGCGCCGCCGCGCGCCGCCACACCGGACGCCCCCGGGCCGCCACGCCCCCTTCCCGCGTGACGGCGACTACGCTCGACGTGACGGGGGACCGGGACGGGCGAGCGGAGCGGGCAGGTCGATGAGCGTTAGACGGATCATGGGCACCGAGGTCGAGTACGGCATCTCCGTGCCCGGCCAGGCCGGGGCCAACCCGATGGTCACCTCATCCCAGGTGGTCAACGCCTACGGGGCACGACCGGAACTCAACCGGGGCGGCCGGGCCCGCTGGGACTACGAGGAGGAGTCGCCACTGCGCGACGCCCGCGGCTTCACCTACTCCGGGGCGGCCTACGACCCGGCCGAGGCGCTCGCCGACGAGGACCTCGGGCTGGCAAACGTCATACTCACCAACGGCGCCCGCCTCTACGTCGACCACGCCCACCCCGAATACTCCACGCCCGAGGTGACCAACCCCCTCGACGTGGTGCGCTGGGACAAGGCCGGTGAGCGGGTGATGGCCGAGGCGTCCCGGCGCGCCGCCACCATCCCGGGCACCCACCCGATCCACCTCTACAAGAACAACACCGACAACAAGGGCGCCAGTTACGGCGCCCACGAGAACTACCTGATGCGGCGGCAGACCCCGTTCGCCGACATCGTGGCGTACCTGACGCCGTTCTTCGTCACCCGGCAGATCGTCTGCGGCGCCGGCCGGGTCGGCATCGGCCAGGACGGCGGCCAGAGCGGCTTCCAGATCTCCCAGCGCGCCGACTTCTTCGAGGTCGAGGTGGGCCTGGAGACCACCCTCAAGCGGCCCATCATCAACACCCGGGACGAGCCGCACGCCGACGCCGACAAGTACCGCAGGCTGCACGTCATCATCGGCGACGCCAACCTCTCCGAGATCTCCACCTACCTGAAGGTCGGCACCACGGCGCTGATCCTCACCATGATCGAGGAGAAGGCGCTCGGCGCCGACCTGGGCATCGCCGACCCGGTCAGCGAGCTGCGCGCGGTCAGCCACGACCCGTCGCTCAAGCACCTCATGCGGCTGCGCGACGGGCGCAAGCTGACCGCGCTCGACGTGCAGTGGGCGTACCTGGAGCGGGTCCGGTCCTTCGTGGACGACCGCTACGGCAGCGACGTCGACGCGCAGACCGCCGACGTGCTCGACCGCTGGGAGAGCGTGCTGGACCGGCTCGGCCGGGACGCCTTCCTCTGCGCCGACGAGCTCGACTGGGTGGCCAAGCTGCGGCTGCTGGAGGGCTACCGGGAGCGGGAGAAGCTCGGCTGGGGCTCGCACAAGCTCCAGCTGGTCGACCTCCAGTACTCGGACGTGCGGCCGGAGAAGGGCCTCTACCACCGGCTGGTGCAGCGGGGCTCGATGAAGACCCTGCTGACCGACGAGCAGACCCGCTCGGCGATGACCGAGCCGCCGGAGGACACCCGGGCCTACTTCCGCGGCCGCTGCCTCGCCCAGTACGCCTCCGAGGTGGTCGCCGCGAGCTGGGACTCGGTCATCTTCGACGTGGGCCGCGAGTCCCTCGTCCGGGTGCCGATGATGGAGCCCGAGCGGGGCACCCGCAAGCACGTCGGGTCGCTCTTCGACCGCTGCGACACCGCCAAGGACCTGCTGGAGATGCTGACCGGCGGCTGACCCGGATGCCGGAAGGCCCGTCGAGTGCCGGAACCCGGCGCGCGACGGGCCTTTCGTCGTCCGCGCGAGGTAAGTTGATCGCAGGCGATCGTGGAGGAGGCACACCATGGCGACCCAAGAAGGCGGCCAGACCCAGTCCGGCAAGTCCCACGAGGAGGTCGAGGAGGTCACCGCGCAGGCCAACCCCGAGGTTGCCGAGCGGCACGCCGAGATCACCGAGGACGTCGACGACCTGCTCGACGAGATCGACTCCGTCCTGGAGGAGAACGCAGAAGAGTTCGTCCGAGGATATGTGCAGAAGGGCGGACAATGAGGCACATGTCCGTTTCGCCCCTCTGGCCGGACTCGAATCCGGCGTAGGACCGGCGTGGACCGGGTCGGACCCCGACCCGGATCATGTGGACCACGATCATCGCACCGGATGGGTGCGCGGGATACTCTGCTTCAACTGCAAAGGTGGTCTTGGCCAGTTCCGTGACAGTCTCGCGAGGCTGGCCAGGGCGATCACGTACCTGAGAGGAACCACGTGGCAGCGGGTTTTGATCCATCCGGGCGTCTTCCAGATGTGTTCACCAACGCGGGGACGTCCTCCTTCACAACGTTCCTGAGCAGGGTGGCCCCGGAGATGCTGCCCGGCCGTCGGCCGCTGCCGCCCGGCATGGCCGCCGACCTGGCGCCGCACGCGACGACCATCGTGGCCATCTCGGCCAGCGGTGGCGTGGTGATGGCCGGCGACCGGCGCGCCACGATGGGCAACCTGATCGCCCAGCGCGACATCGAGAAGGTGCACCCGGCCGACGCGTACTCGCTTGTCGGCATCGCGGGCACCGCGGGCATCGGCATCGAGCTGATGCGACTGTTCCAGGTGGAACTGGAGCACTACGAGAAGATCGAGGGCGCGATGCTCTCGCTCGACGGCAAGGCCAACCGGCTGGCGTCGATGATCCGGGGCAACCTGGGCGCCGCGATGCAGGGCCTCGCCGTGATCCCGCTCTTCGCCGGCTTCGACCTGGCGGCCGCCGACCCGGCGCGGGCCGGGCGGATCTTCAGCTTCGACGTGACCGGCGGCCCCTACGAGGAGACCGGCTACGACGCCATCGGCTCCGGTTCGCTGTTCGCCAAGTCGGCGCTGAAGAAGCGGTTCCGCACGGGGCTGTCGATCGACGACGCGACGCGGCTGGCCGTCGAGGCCCTGTACGACGCCGCCGACGACGACACCGCCACCGGTGGCCCGGATCTGACCCGCCGGATCTACCCGGTGGTGATGACCGCGACCGCCGAGGGCACCCACCGGCTCACCGACGCCGAGACGGCGGCGATCGCCGAGGGCGTGGTGTCCGGCCGGATGGAGAACCCGGGCGGCTGACCCCGCTCCCACCGCACCTGAGTCAGCAGTCCGCAGCACAGCGCCCGAAGGAGAACCGCCGCCGTGGCCATGCAGTTCTACGCCTCGCCCGAGCAGATCATGCGCGACCGCTCCGAGTTGGCCCGCAAGGGCATCGCCCGGGGCCGCAGCGCGGTGGTCCTGAGCTACGAGGGCGGGGTGCTCTTCGTCGCGGAGAACCTGTCCAGCACCCTGCACAAGGTCAGTGAGATCTACGACCGGATCGGCTTCGCGGCGGTGGGCCGCTACAACGAGTTCGAGAACCTGCGCCGGGCCGGGGTGCGGATGGCCGACCTGAACGGCCTGAGCTACGACCGGCGGGACGTGACCGGGCTGGGCCTGGCGAACGCGTTCGCGCAGACGCTGGGCGCGATCTTCACCGAGCAGTCCAAGCCGTTCGAGGTGGAGATCTGCGTGGCCGAGGTGGGCGCCACGCCGGACGACGACTCGCTCTACCGGCTGACCTACGACGGGTCGGTCAACGACGAGCCGGGCCGGATGGCGATGGGCGGCCAGGCCGAGGCGATCACGGGGGTGCTGAAGAACGAGCACCGGCCGGAGATGTCGCTGTCGGAGGCGGTCCGGGCGGCGGTCAAGGCGTTGAGCAGCGTCGGCGGTGAGGGCGGGGCGGCCCGCACGATCGCGGCGAACCAGCTGGAGGTGGCGGTCCTGGACCGGCGCCGGGTGGGGCGCACGTTCCGCCGGATCACCGGGGCGGCGCTGACGGCGCTGCTGGACGGGGAGGCGGGCGCGGACGCCGCGCCGGCGCCGGGGCGGGCGAAGACCCCGACGGTGCCGACCGAGGAGGCGAAGAAGCCGACCACGTCGGCGGGCTCGGCGGATCTGGAGGGCCAGCCGCAGGAGGAGCAGCCCGGCGAGTGACGCCGGCCGGCCGCCGGCCGCCGCGAGCGCGGTGTCCGGCGGCCCTGCGCGTGAGAGGCCCGTCAGCGGTGCGGCTTGAGTGGCGTCCACCAGTCGCGGTTGTCCCGGTACCAGGCGACGGTCGCGGCGAGCCCGTGGTCGAGGTCGACCGTGGGCGTCCAGCCCAGCTCGCGGCGGGTGGTGGTGGTGTCGAGGGCGTACCGGCGGTCGTGGCCCTTGCGGTCGGCGACCGGCCGGACCCGTTCCCACCCGGCGCCGCAGGCGGCCAGCAGCCGGCCGGTGAGGTCGCGGTTGGTGAGTTCGGCGCCGCCGCCCAGGTGGTAGATCCCGCCGGCCCGGCCGCGGGTCTGGGCGAGCGCGACGCCGTGGCAGTGGTCGTCGACGTGCAGCCAGTCCCGCACGTTGCCGCCGTCGCCGTAGAGGGGCACGTCGTGCCCGTCGAGCAGGTTGGTGACGAACAGCGGGATGATCTTCTCGGGGTACTGGTAGGGCCCGTAGGTGTTGGCGCCGCGGGTGACCACGACGTCGAGGCCGTGGGTGCGGTGGTAGGCCAGCGCGAGCAGGTCGCCGGCGGCCTTGCTGGCCGAGTACGGGGAGCTGGGGTCGAGCGGGGCCCGCTCGGTCCAGGCGCCGGTGGCGATGGAGCCGTAGACCTCGTCGGTGGAGACCTGGACGAAGCGGCGTACGCCGTGGCGCAGGGCCGCGTCGAGCAGCGTCTGGGTGCCGACCACGTTGGTGGTGACGAAGTCGGCGGCGGCGGCGATGGAGCGGTCCACGTGCGACTCGGCGGCGAAGTGCATGACGACGTCGTGGCCGGCGACGGTGGCGTCGACCAGGGCGGGGTCGCGGATGTCGCCGCGGACGAGCCGCAGCCTGGGGTCGGTGCGGACCGGGTCGAGGGCGCCCTCGGTGGCGGCGTAGGTCCAGGCGTCGAGCACGGTGACGGTGTCGGCGGCGAGGTCCGGCTCGGCGCCGGTGAGCAGCCGCCGGACGTACGCGGAGCCGATGAAGCCGGCGCCGCCGGTGACGAGGATTCTCACGGCAGGGACCGTACCCGGCCTTGGGATGTGCGATCGCCGGGAATGCCCGTCCCGGTGCGGATGAGACCAGCGGGTTGAGCGCTGCCCATCCGGGGCCCCGGGCGGCTAATGTCACATCATGGAGCGGCGAATCTTCGGCCTCGAGACCGAGTACGGCGTCACCTGCACCTATCGCGGGCAGCGCCGACTGTCCCCCGACGAGGTCGCGCGGTACCTGTTCCGGCGGGTGGTGTCGTGGGGCCGGTCGAGCAATGTGTTCCTGCGCAACGGAGCCCGCCTCTACCTGGACGTGGGCTCGCACCCGGAGTACGCGACGCCGGAGTGCGACTCGGTGACCGACCTGGTGGCCCACGACCGGGCGGGGGAGCGGATCCTGGAAGGGCTGCTCGTCGACGCGGAGAAGCGGCTGCACGACGAGGGCATCGCGGGTGAGATCTACCTGTTCAAGAACAACACCGACTCGGCCGGCAACTCGTACGGCTGCCATGAGAACTACCTGGTGTCCCGGCACGGCGAGTTCGGCCGGCTGGCCGACGTGCTCATCCCGTTCCTGGTCACCCGGCAGTTGATCTGCGGTGCCGGCAAGGTGCTCCAGACGCCGCGCGGCGCGGTCTACTGCCTGTCGCAGCGTGCCGAGCACATCTGGGAGGGCGTCTCCTCGGCGACCACCCGCAGCCGGCCGATCATCAACACCCGGGACGAGCCGCACGCGGACGCCGAGCGCTACCGGCGGCTGCACGTCATCGTGGGCGACTCGAACATGAACGAGGTCACCACGCTGCTGAAGGTCGGCACGGCCGACATCGTGCTGCGGATGATCGAGGCCGGGGTCGTGATGCGGGACCTGACTCTGGAGAACCCGATCCGGGCGATCCGCGAGGTCTCGCACGACATCACCGGCCGGCGCAAGGTGCGGCTGGCCTCCGGCAAGGAGGTCTCGGCGCTGGAGATCCAGCAGGAGTACCTGGCGAAGGCGACGGAGTTCGTCGAGCGCCGGGGCGGCGACCAGACCGCGAAGCGGGTGGTGGAGCTCTGGGGCCGCGTGCTGCGGGCGGTGGAGACCGGCGACCTCGACCCGGTGGCCCGGGAGATCGACTGGGTGACGAAGCTGCGGCTGATCGAGCGCTACCAGCGCAAGCACGACCTGCCGCTGTCGCACCCGCGGGTGGCCCAGATGGACCTGGCCTACCACGACCTGCGGCGCGGCCGGGGCCTGTACGGGCTGCTGGAGCGGCGCGGCGAGGTGGACCGGGTGGCCACCGACCCGGAGATCTTCGAGGCGAAGGAGACCCCGCCGCAGACCACCCGGGCGCGGCTGCGGGGCGAGTTCATCCGGCACGCCCAGGAGAAGCGGCGGGACTTCACGGTGGACTGGGTGCACCTGAAGCTGAACGACCAGGCGCAGCGCACGGTGCTGTGCAAGGACCCGTTCCGGGCGTACGACGAGCGGGTGGAGCGGCTCATCGCGAGCATGTGACCCGGGGGCGGCGGCCGGTGCTGTGAGCGCCGGCCGCCCGCCCACCGGTACGCTGGCGTCGCGATGAACACTTCCGAACCTGCCGGCCGCCCTGGCCGCGAGACGTCCGCCGGCCGCGAGAGCGGGACGGAGAAGCTCAACTGGATCGAGCGGCGCCGCGAGAAGATCCGCGCCGAGATCGAGCGCAACCGCCGCGGCGAGTACACCGTGCCGACCTGGGTGCTGGCGGTCGCGCTGGTGCTGATCCTGGGCGCCTGGCTGGCGCTGATCTTCCTGGCCGGCTGAGGCGGGGCGCGCCGGCGGGAGCGCCGAGTCCGCCGGCCGGGCCTTGACGTGCCATCCCGCGCATGCTCGTCTATGGCTCACGGGGGAGTGCGCTCCCCAGCCGACGACGAGGGAGCGTGACGTCATCGCACACATCGACCTCGGTCTGGACGAGCAGGCCCACCCCGGCATCAACGGGCTGGCCCGCTACCGACCGGAGACCGCCGGGCCGCTGCTCGACCTCGCCGACACGCTGCTGCACGCCCCGCATCCCACGCTCACACCGGGGGAGCGGGAGCTGATCGCCGCGTACGTGTCGGATCTGAACGACTGCGCGTTCTGCTGCGCGTCGCACTCGGCGTTCGCCGCCGCCCAACTGCCGGCGGGGATGCCGCTGGTGGAACAGGTACGCCGCGACCCGGACGCGGCGCCGGTCGGGGCGAAGATGCGGGCGCTGCTGCGGATCGCCGGGGCGGTGCAGCGCAGCGGCCGGGAGGTCACCGCCGAACTGGTGAAGGAGGCCCGCGCCGAGGGCGCCACCGACCTGGAGATCCACGACACGGTGCTGATCGCCGCCGCCTTCTGCATGTACAACCGCTACGTCGACGGCCTGGGCACGGTGGCGCCGGCCGACCCGGCGGGCTACACCCGGGCCGCGGAGCACATCGTGGCGCACGGCTACGGGGCGCGCTGACCGGTCAGCCGAGCAGGCGGGCCGCGTGCCGGCCGGCGGCGGCCGCGGCCAGGAAGTAGGCGTGGTCGCCGTCGAGCCCGCGACCCATCGTCGACAGTCCGACCGGGCTGGCCCGCAGCGCCGCGTCCAGGCCGTCGGTGGGCACGGTCACGATCCGGTGCCGCGCCGCGAGGGGGGCCAGCGCCGCCGTGACCTCGGCCCCGAGGACCGGGTCCAGGCCGTCCGGCACGACCAGCTCCGCGGGGGCCAGGGCGACCCGGCCGTACGCGGTGAGGCTGTGGTGGGAGACGCCGCGGTGCCGGGGGCGGGGGTCGGCGTCGGAGATGCGCAGCGAGCCGACCGGCCGCCCGCCCAGGGTGGCGACCGCGTTGACCGCCTCGCCGACGGCCACCCCGGAGAAGCCCCAGCGGGTGCCGGTGCCGAGATTGCCGGGGCCCTGGGCGACGATCGCGACGTCGGCGCCGAGCACGTGCCGCGCCGCGAGCAGGCCGCTGTGCAGGGTGCTGGCCTCCAGGTCGCCGCCGAACGCCTGGCCCACGCTGACCGTGCCGGCGAGCCGGCCGGCGAGCCCGGCGAGGGTGCGGGAGAACCAGGCGGGCAGCGCGCCGCCGTCGGTGAGCAGGTACGCCACCCGGGCGTCCGGGGCGTCGGCGTGGACGCCGGCCAGGATCGCCGGCAGCGCGGAGTGCAGGTCGGCGGTGACCACCGGCATCCCGTCGACGGACTCCGCGGCGGCCAGCCGCGCGTGGTGCGGGGAGGCCTCCTCGTCCACGCCGAGCAGGATCGGCTGCAGCGGGGTGTAGCGGGCCTTCACCAGGTGCCCGGCGTCGCGGGTGTCGGCGGCCTCCGGCGGGTCGGCGGGGAGCCGGTCGGGCAGGGCGACGACGAGCGCGTACCCGCCGGTGCCGAGGCCCATCAGCAGCGCGCCGGCGTTGAGCAGCACCCGGTCGCCGGGCTCCGGGTCGCCGACCAGCGCCGGGTACGCCAGCGCGCGCATCCGGCCGCCGTCGGGCAGGTCGACGTCGAGTTCCGCGGCGCCGGCCCACCGTCGCCGTACCGCCGTGACCGTGCCGGACCGCCATCGCACCATGCCGGCACGCTATCGGCCGGCCGCGTGCCGCCCTGCGGCCGGGTGGGCGGCCCGGTCAGGCCGGCCCGCCGCCGCCCGCCTCCTGGTCCACCGGCCGCTGGTTCTCGTCCTGCGTGGTCCGGGCCGGGCGCCCGTGGGTGCCGCGCAACGAGCGGGTCGGGTCGAGGAAGACGTACTTGACCTCCGGGAACCGGTCGGTGAGCCGCCGCTCGGCCTCGTCGGCGGCGGCCTCGATGTCGGCGCCGGTGGCGGTGTCGCGGAAGTCGACCTTGGCGGCGACCAGGATGTCCTCCGGGCCGAGCACCATGGTCATCAGGGTGTCGATGCGGTCCACCGCCGGCAGCCCGGTCAGCTCGTGCTCGATCTGCCGGTGCACCCGTTCGGACACGGCCCGGCCGACCAGCAGCGAGATGTTGCTGCGGGCCAGGATGCCGGCGACCACCAGCAGCAGCACGCCGATGAGGATCGAGGCGACGCCGTCGTAGAGCTCGTCGCCGGTCAGGTGGGACAGCGTGAGCCCGGCGGCGGCGATCAGCAGGCCGATCAGGGCGGCGGTGTCCTCCAGGAAGACCGCCTTGACCGTGGTGTCGGCGGTCAGCCGCAGGTAGCGGTGCGGGGTCGACCGCCAGCGCCGGGACTCGCGGCGGACCTGCCGGATCGCCCGGGCCAGGGAGACCGACTCGATGGCGAAGGAGATCGCCAGCACGATGTACGAGGTGAGGTAGTTGCCGGTGTGCTCGTGCACGAGGATGGTGGTGACGCCGTGGGTGATGGCGAAGCCGGCGCCCACCACGAAGGTGAACAGGGCGGCGAGGAACGCCCAGACGTAGCTCTCCTTGCCGTACCCGAACGGGTGCCGGGTGTCGGCGGGCCGCGCCCCGCGGCGCAGCGCCAGGTAGAGCAGGACCTCGGTGGTGGTGTCGGCCACCGAGTGGGCGGCCTCGGAGAGCATCGCGGCGGAGCCGGAGATCAGGCCCGCCACGAGCTTGGCGATCGCGATGGCGAGGTTCGCCGCGCCGGCCACGACGACCGTGCCGACGCTCTCGTTCTTGATCTGCGCCTCCGCCATGGGCTCACCCTATGGCCGCCGCCGGCGCGCCGCGCGGCGAGCGGCACGGGCTCCGGATGGTGTGGCGCGGATCGCCTCCGGCGCGGACTCGCGCGCGCCGCGCCCGCGCGGGTGCGCGCTGCGGACGTGCGGGCTGCTAGCGTTTCCCACGTGTCGCGGACCCGTACCGAACGCCTGGTCAACCTGGTGATCTGCCTGCTGTCCACGCGACGGTTCCTGACCGCCGCGCAGATCGCCGCGACCGTGCCCGGTTACGAGCACGATCCGGACGACGCCAAGGACCACGAGGCGTTCCAGCGCAAGTTCGAGCGGGACAAGGCCGAGCTGCGGGAACTCGGGGTGCCGTTGGAGACCGGCACGGCCAGCGTCTTCGACGCCGAGCCGGGCTACCGGATCGCGCCCCGCGAGTACGCCCTGCCCGACATCCCCCTCGAACCGGACGAGGCCGCCGCCGTGGGCATCGCGGCCCGGCTGTGGCAGCACGCCGGCCTGGCCGCCGCCGCCTCGTCGGGTCTGGCGAAACTGCGCGCCGCCGGCATCGACGTCGACCCGCAGGCCACGCTGGGCCTGGAGCCGATGGTCACGGTCGACCCGGCGTTCGCGCCGCTGACCGCCGCCGCGCGGGACCGGCGCGAGGTCAACTTCGACTACCGGGTGCCGGACCGGGACGCGCCGACCCGCCGCCGGCTCCAGCCGTGGGGCGTCGTCTGCTGGCGTGGCCGCTGGTACGTCGTCGGTCACGACCTGGACCGGGCGGCGACCCGCTGCTTCCGGCTCTCCCGCGTGGTGGGTGCGGTCCGGGTGACCGGCGAGCCCGGCGCGTACGAGCCGCCCGCCGGGGTGGATCTGATCAGCCACGTGGCCCGCTGGTCCGGGCCGGTGGAGCGGACCGGCCGGGCCACCGTGCTCGTCGCTCCCGGGCGCGCCGCGGGGCTGCGCCGCTGGGCGGTGGAGTCCGAGGCCGGGCCGGACGGCGACCGCCTGGTCATGCCGTACGCCGACGCCGACTTCCTGGCCGGCCAGATCGTCGGCTACGGCCCGGACGTGCGGGTGCTGGAGCCGCCGGAGGTCCGCGAGGCGGTCATCCAGCGGTTGAAGGAGATCGCGGCCCGCCACGACGACCTCGCGGTGGCCGGAGGTGCCCGGTGACCCGGCCGGCGGCCCGCGGTGGCCGCGCCTCGGCCGACCGGCTGGCCCGGCTGCTCAACCTGGTGCCCTACCTGCTGGCCCGCCCCGGCATCGAGATCGCCGAGGCGGCGCACGACCTGGGGGTGACCGAGAAGCAGCTCCGTGAGGACCTGGAGCTGCTCTGGGTGTGCGGGCTGCCCGGTTACGGCCCCGGTGACCTGATCGACATGGCGTTCGACGGCGACCGGGTGACCATCACCTACGACGCCGGCATCGACCGCCCCCTGCGGCTCACCCCGGACGAGGCCCTGGCCCTGGTGGTGGCGCTGCGGATGCTCGCCGAGACGCCCGGGGTGGCCAACCGGGAGGCCGTCGAGCGGGCCCTCGCCAAGATCGAGAGCGCCGCCGGCGACCTGGCGGGCGCCCCCGTCGAGGTGCGGCTGCCCGGCGACACGGCCCGGGTCCGCGAGCTGCGCGCCGCCGTGGAGCGCGGCCGGGCGCTGCGGATCACGTACTACACGGCGGCCCGCGACGAGACCACCGAGCGCACCATCGACCCGCTGCGGATGCTGATGGTCGGCGGCCGGGCGTACGTGGAGGCGTGGTGCCGACGGGCGGAGGCGGTCCGGCTGTTCCGGGCCGACCGCATCGACGCGGTCACCGAGCTGGTGGAGCCGGCCGTGGTGCCGCCGCAGGCCCGCCCGCACGACCTCAGCGACGGGGTGTTCCGCCCCTCGCCGGACCTGCCGCTGATCACCCTGCGGATCGGCCGGGGCGAGCGGTGGATCACCGAGTACTACCCGTGCGAGCGGGTCGAGGCCGACGGCGAACAGTGGGTGGTGTCGCTGCGCGTCACCGACCTGGGCTGGGCCCGCCGGTTCGTGCTCGGGCTCGGGCCGGACGTGACCGTGGTCGCGCCGACCGAGCTGGCCGAGCAGGTCCGCGCCCAGGCGGCCGCCGCGCTCGACGCGTACGCCACCCCGGCCGACCGCGCCGATCCGGCGGTGGCCGCGGTGACCCAGTAGGCTGACCGCCGTGGTGACGTGGATCGTGCTCGGGGTCGTGCTGTTCGCGCTGATCGTGCTGGCCCTCGCGGTGCGGCCGGTGCTGGCACGCCTGCCCCGGCTGCGCCGGGCCGCGCTGGCCCTCCAGCGGCGCGCCACCGAGGCGGAGTCGCTGCGCTCCGCCGCCGAGGAACTCCAGGCGCGGGCCGAGTCGCTCCAGGAGCGGGCGGGCGTGGCGCAGGAACGAATCGCGTTGATCAAGGCCAGCCGCGGGAAGTGATCGACGGCGGTCGGTCCGCTGGTCGGTAGCTGCGCGTTCGCGGCCCGATCCGCGCAGGATTGCGCCCCCGCGGGTGGTTGACGGGACACTTCCGGTTGTCCGAGACTTCACCGACCAGGCCCGCAACCGGGGGCCCGGCAGGGTGGCAACGGTCTTCGACGCACGTACGATGGGCTGCGACCACCCCTCACCGACACAGAGCGACTGGAGCTTCCCATGGGTGCCCTCAAGCCGTGGCACATCGCCGTACTCGTGGTCGTGCTGATCCTGCTCTTCGGCGCGAAGCGGCTCCCCGACGCGGCCCGCTCGCTGGGCCGTTCGCTGCGGATCATCAAGGCCGAGACCAAGAGCCTGCACGACGACGACCGTGACCTGGCCGAGAAGGCCGACGCGCAGTCCGGCTACCAGCCGCTCCCGCCGCAGCAGCAGCAGTTCGCGCAGCCGCAGCAGCAGCCGGTCGCCCCGCCGGTCGACCCGGTGCAGCGCGTCCGCGAGAACTGATCCGAAAGGGCCCCACCACCGTGGCCTTCGGGTTGAAGAAGCGCGGCCCGAGCACGTTCGAGCGGGCCGCCGACGGCTCGATGACGCTCATCGAGCACTTCCGCGAGCTGCGCACCAGGCTGTTCCGCGCGTCGCTGGCGATCCTGGTCGGCTTCGGGTTCGGCGTCTGGCTCTCCGGCCGGGTCCTGCACGTGCTGCAGATGCCCTACTGCAACCTGCCGAAGGCGCGGCTCGCCAACGGCGACTGCAACTTCGTGCAGCTCGGCCCGGCCGACCTGTTCCTGTTGCAGATGAAGGTCGCCCTCTGGGTCGGCCTGATCATCGCGGCGCCGGTCTGGCTCTACCAGCTCTGGGCGTTCATCGCGCCGGGCCTGCACCGGCACGAGCGCCGGTACGCCTACTTCTTCACCGCCCTGGCCGCGCCGCTGTTCGCGGCCGGCGCGGTGTTGGCGTTCTTCGTCACGTCCAAGGGCCTGGAGTTCCTGCTCAACGTCTCCGGCGGCGGTGACGTCACCACGACGCTGGACATCACCCGCTACATCGGGTTCGTCACGAACCTGATCCTGCTGTTCGGGGTGGCGTTCGAGTTCCCGCTGATCGTGTTGATGCTCAACTTCGTCGGCCTGGCCAGCGCCAAGCGCCTGCTCGGCTGGTGGCGGGTGGCGATCTTCGTGTTCTTCGCGTTCTCCGCGGTGGTCACGCCGACGCCCGACCCGTTCGGCATGACGGCGCTGGCGATCTGCCTCTCCGCGCTCTACTTCGGCGCGGTGGCGGTGGCGTTCGTCAACGACAAACGGCGCGGGCGCGGGCGGGAGCTCTACGCGGACGTCGCCGACGACGAGGTGTCGCCGCTGGACCTGTCCGTCGAGCCGGTTGGGGCCGCGGGTGGGGTGGAGGCGAGCGCGCCGATCGGAGCGCCCGAGCCGGTGGCCGCCCCGGCGCCTATCGAACGCCGCTACGACGACATGACCTGACCGGCCGGGCCGGGCAGCACGTCACGCCGGACGCCGTCCCCACCGCGGGGGCGGCGTCCGCGCGTGTCGGCCGGCGACCGTGCCGCCGGCAGGCGGAATGTCGGGGCACCACAGGCCCCGGCGGCTCGGCATACTGGCGGCCGTGATCGACAACGACCGGGCGGGCCGCCCCGACCTGCCCTCGACGCTGCGCTTCCTGACCGAACTGGTCGCCTGGGTGGCCACCCCGTGGGCGCTCGCCCCGCACTCCGTGGTGCTGGCGGTCGTCTCGGTGGTGCTGCTGATCGGCCTGCCCACCGTGTTCGCCACCCCCGGCGACAAGCGGCAGGTGATCGTGCCGGTGCCGGGTCTGGTCACCGTGGCGCTGGTGCTGCTGCAACTGGTCGCCGCGGTGCTCGCGGCCTGGGCGGCCTGGCCGCGTCCGGTCGCGGTCGCGGTGACCGTGCTGGCGGCGGCCACCGTGGTGACCGAGCTGCCCCGCTGGCGCCGGCTCGCGCCGCTCGGCCGCGACGGCCGTCCGGCCCGCCCCGCCACCTGACCCCACCGGCTCGCCGGACCCCACGGGCGAGGTGGCGGTGTCCGGGGGTCCGCGGGATGCCGTCACCCGGACGCGGTGGTGGCGCGGCGGATCGGCGGGCGTCCGGGCCGCGCAGCCCTCGGAAGGTCAGGCCACCCGGCGGGCGGCGTCCGGCGGCGCGGCGGGTACGGCGTCCGGGTGCAGGATCGCCGCGATGGCCTCGGCGCCGTCGACCAGGCGCGGGCCGGCCCGCACGATCAGACCGTCCGCGTCCAGCGCCCAGACCTCCGCGTCCGGGAACCGGGCGGCCACCCCGGCGGCCTGCGCGGCGGCCCCGTCCAGGTGGAATCCGCACGGCGCGACCAGCACCACCTCGGGCCGGGCGGCCCGCAGCGCCGCCCAGGTGGTCGGCGTGGACCGGGCGCCGGGGTGGGTCGCCACCGGCTCGCCGCCGGCGGCCTCGACCAGGTCGGGGATCCAGTGTCCGGCGCCGAACGGCGGGTCCACCCACTCCACCACGGCGACCCGGCGCCGGTGCCGGCCGGCCACCGCCGCGCGGACCGCCGCGAGCCGCCCCCGCAGCGCGTCGACCAGGGCCTCGGCCCGGTCCGGCACCCGGGCCGCCGCGCCCACCGCCAGGATCGTGTCCAGCACGTCCGCCAGGGTGTACGGGTCGAGCGACAGCACCTCCGCGCGGCAGCCGAGGTGGTCGACGGCGTCGGCGACCCGGCCCGACGGCAGCGCGCAGACCCGGCACAGGTCCTGGGTGAGGATCAGGTCCGGGTCCAGCCCGGCCAGCGCGCCGGCGTGCAGGGTGTACAGGTCGGAGCCGGCGGCGAGCTGGCCCTTGACGTACGCGTCGATCTCGCCGGGGCTCATGCCCCGGGTGTCCCGGCCGCCCACCACGATCGTGGTGCCGGCCCGGTGCTCGGGCGGCACCGCGCACTCGAAGGTGACCCCGACCAGCTCGTCACCGAGCCCCAGGGCGTAGACGATCTCGGTGGCCGAGGGGAGCAGGGAGACCAGGCGCATCCCGCCATCCTGCCCGCCCTCCGCAGTTCCCCGATCCCCAGGTCCCCGCCGGGGCCCGGCGTTAGTCTGGGGCGGCGCCCGAGGCGGTGCGGACGCGTCCGTCGTCGCGGCCCGCCCGGCGTCGCCGCCGGCGGCGTGACGACCCTCTCCCGGGAGGCGGTGCCGTGTCCGATCCGATCGAGGCGTTCTTCGCGCAGCTCGCCCGGCGGGCGCCCGAGCGGCTGCTGCGCCGCACCGCCGGCATGATCCGGTTCGACCTGGAGGAGGACGGCGGCCTCGACGTCTGGCACCTGACCATCTCCCACGGCCGGATCGCCGTGGAACGCCGGGCCCGGGACGCCGACACGGTGATCCGGACCCGGCGGGACTTCTTCCTCCGGATGGCCCGCGGTGAGGCCAAGCCGCTCGCCGCCTGGCTGCGCAACGACCTCACCGCCGAGGGGCACTTCCGGTTCGTGGTCCTGCTGGAGCGGCTCTTCCCGGCGCCGCCCGGCGCGCGGCACCCGCGGGCCCTCACCGGTGGACGCGGGGAGCCCGGATGAAGCCGGACCTGGTCCGCGTGCTGGACGGCAACGTCTTCGTGCTCAGCGAGGACAACGGCGACATCGAGGCGAACGTCGCCAACCCGTGCGGCTTCTTCGACTTCGACACCCGGTTCCTGTCGGTGTGGCGGCTCACGCTGGACGGCGAGCCGCTCCACCCGCTCTCGATCGCCGAGCGGGACCACCTCCACCTGCGGTTCTTCCTCGTGCCGGGCCAACCGACCCACTACGTGGACGCCAAGTCGTCGGTGATCCGGGAACGGACCATCACCGGCGGTGTCCTGGAGGAACGGCTGACGGTGCTCAACCACAACCACATGTCGGTGGACTACACGGTGCGGCTCGACGTGGGCAGCGACTTCGCCCCGATCCTGGCCGTCTCCATGGAGCGCCGGCCGCCGGGGCGGCTCTACCGGTGTCCCGAGGAGCGCGGCCTGCGCCTCGGCTACCAGCGCGAGAGGTTCCAGCGGGAGACGCTGGTGACCAGCAGCGAGCCGGTGCGGGTGGACGAGGCGGGCCTGACCTGGACGGTGCGGCTGGACCCCAAGCAGTCCTGGACCACGACGCTGCGGGTGCAGGCGCTGGTGCTGCGCCCGGACGGCGTGGACGTCCGCGACCACTTGGAGCGGCGGCCCCGGGCCGGCGCCGACGAGCGGCAGCATGACCTGGCGAGCTGGCTGTCCCGGACGCCGCAGCTCAGCTGTGACTGGGAGGCGCTGACCGACGTCTACCGGCGCAGCCTTGTGGACCTGGCGGCCCTGCGGTACTCGCCGCTCACCCTGCCCAGCCAGGTGATGCCCGCCGCCGGCCTGCCGTGGGCGGCCACGATCACCGGCCGGGACAGCATCCTGACCAGCTTCATGGCGCTGCCCGTCGCGTCCGAGCTGGCGTCGGCGACGGTGCGGATGCTCGGCATCGACCAGGGCGCGGTGCTCGACGACTTCCGCGACGAGGAGCCCGGCAAGATCCTGCGCGAGTTCCGCTACGGGGAGATGGTGGCCTTCGAGGAGCGCCCCGAGTCCCCGTACTACGGCAGCGCCGACGCCACCCCGCTCTACGTGATCCTGCTCGACGAGTACGAGCGGTGGACCGGCGACGTCGAACTGGTGCGGGAGTTCGAGGACGAGGCCCGCGCGGCGCTGCGCTGGATCGACGAGTACGGCGACCTGCTCGGTGACGGCTACGTCCGGTACCTGCGCCGCAACGAGCGTTCCGGGGTGGCGAACCAGGGCTGGAAGGACTCCCCGGAGGCGATCTGCTTCGCCGACGGGCGGCTGCCGGACCCGCCGCTGGCGACCTGCGAACTCCAGGGATACGCGTACGACGCGAAGATGCGCGGCGCGCGGATGGCCCGGGAGTTCTGGGGCGACCCGGCGTACGCCGACCGGCTGGAGCGGGAGGCGGCGGCGCTTCGGGAGCGTTTCGACCGGGACTTCTGGATCGCCGACCGGGGCTACTACGCGCTCGCCCTGGACAGCGACGGCGGGCAGGTCGACGCGCTGGCGTCCAACATGGGCCACCTGCTGTGGAGCGGCATCGTGCCGGCGGAGCGGGCCGCCGAGGTGGCCGCCCACCTGGTCGGGCCCCGGCTCTTCTCCGGCTGGGGGATCCGCAGCCTGGCCACCGGGCAGGAGCGCTACAACCCGCTCGGCTACCACGTCGGCGCGGTGTGGCCGTTCGACAACGCGCTGATCACCTTTGGTCTGCGCCGGTACGGCTTCGCGGAGGAGGCCGGGCGGGTGGCGGAGGCCATCGTGGACGCCTCCCGGTTCTTCCAGGGCCGGCTGCCCGAGGCGTTCGCCGGCTATCCCCGCGAGCTGACCGAGTATCCGGTGCGCTATCCGACCGCGAACAGCCCGCAGGCCATGGCGACGGCCGCCCCGTTCCTGCTGCTGCGCGCCCTGCTCGGGCTGGAGGCGGTCGGCGAGCACCTGCTCATGGCGCCGCGCGTGCCGGCCCGGTTCGGCCGGGTGGAACTGCTCGACGTGCCGGGCCGGTGGGGCCGGCGGGACGTGATCGGCAGCGGGCTGGCCCACGCCGGCCACTGACCGCCGATCGCGCCGCCCTGTCCCCTTGCCAGCACGGCCGGCACGCTTACACTCTCCTGACTCCGCCGAGTCCCCCCGGGCGGTGTGCCGGGGCGGTTGTCGGCGCCCGTTCTGGTCAGCACGCTGACCTCCGCTCCGGAGAGCCGATGAAGAGCCGTACCGCCGCCGTCGTGGTCGCCATCTGCGCCACCGCCGCCCTCACCGCCTGCGGTGACGACGACACCGCCCCGAAGGGCAGCCAGGTCCCGGTGACCGCCACCGACACCAGTTGCGAGGTCACCACCACCCTCTTCAATCCGGGCGCGGTCACCTTCACGGTGACCAACCGGGGGCAGCAGGCCACCGGGGTCTACCTCTACGGGCGGGAGGACGCCGGGTTCACCAAGGTGGTGGCCGAGACGGCGGAGGTCGCGCCGGGGAAGACCGGCGACCTGCGCGCCACCCTCGCCACCGGCCTGTACGAGGTCGCCTGCAAGCCCGGCCGGAAGGGCGACGGGATGCGGACCCGGATCACCGTCTCCGACGACGGCACGGTGGCCAGCGCCGCGGCCGAGACGGCGTACGACCGGGAGGTCGCCGTCGAGCTGACGGGGGCCGGGATCGCCGGCGCCGACGGGCTGATTGCCGAGCCCGGCGAGAAGATCGCGTTGCGGGTGACGAACAAGACCACCGGCGCCCGGACGCTGCACGTGCTCGACCCGGACGCCAAGCCGGCCGCCGAGATCAAGGTGAAGCCGGGCGGCAAGGCGGAGGCGGTAGTGGTGCTCGGCGGCGCCGGCACCTGGACGCTGAAGGTCCAGGGCGACGGCGTCGAGCCGGTGACCCGACAGTTCGTCGTGCGCTGACCGGTGCGCCCCGCCTGCCGGCGGGTCGACCGGTGAGCCCCGCCACCCGGCGGGGAAACCGGAGCCGCGGCGAATCCCGGGCGGTCTAGTGTTCGCCCGGGGCCGCCCGCCCCGCCGCCGGCCGCACCGGCCCGGCGCCCGCCCCGCCCATCGGGAGGACCTCCGCCATGCGCGCCACCGTGATCCACGGCCCGAACGACGTCCGGGTCGAGGAGGTGCCGGACGCCGCCGTCCGCACCCCCACCGACGCCGTCGTCCGCGTCGTGCTGGCCTGCATCTGCGGCAGCGACCTGTGGGCGTACCGCGGGGTGGCGCAGCGGCAGCCGGGGCAACGCATCGGGCACGAGTTCCTCGGCGTGGTCGAGGCCGTCGGCGCCGAGGTCGGCTCGGTGCGGGTCGGCGACCTGGTGGTGGCGCCGTTCGTCTGGTCCGACGGCACCTGCGACTTCTGCCGGGAGGGGCTGCACACCTCCTGCCCGGACGGCGGCTTCTGGGGCTCCGTCGGCTCCGACGGCGGTCAGGGCGAGGCGGTCCGGGTGCCGTACGCCGACGGCACCCTGGTGAGGCTGCCTGCCGAGGCGGCCGGCGACGAGCGGCTGCTCACCGCGCTGCTGGCCCTCTCCGACGTGCTGGCCACCGGCCACCACGCCGCCCTGGCCGCCCGGGTCCGCCCCGGGGCCACCGTCGCCGTGGTCGGTGACGGCGCGGTCGGGCTCTGCGGGGTGCTCGCCGCGAAGCGGCTCGGCGCGGAGCGGATCATCGCGCTGGGCCGGCACACCGCCCGCACCGACATCGCCCGCTCGTTCGGGGCCACCGACGTGGTGGCCGAGCGTGGCGAGGCGGCGATCGCCGCGGTGCGGGAGCTGACCAGGGGGCACGGCGCGCACGCCGTGCTGGAGGCGGTCGGCACCGAGGACTCCATGCGGACGGCGATCTCCATCGCCCGCGACGGCGGGGCGGTCGGCTACGTCGGGGTCCCGCACGGCGGCAGCGCCGGGGTGGACATCGGCCAGATGTTCAACCGCAACGTGGCCCTCGCGGGCGGCGTCGCGCCGGCCCGGGCGTACATCCCGGAACTGCTGGCCGACGTGCTGGCCGGAACCATCGACCCGTCCCCGGTGTTCGACCGGTCGGTGACCCTCGACGGGGTGCCGGACGGCTACCGGGCGATGGACGAGCGGACCGCGCTGAAGGTGCGCATCACCTTCTGATCCGGCGCGCCCGGCCGGCGGTGGCACGGGACGGTGTCACCCCTGGTGAACGGCCTGGCTCGTGCCGTACGGTGCTCGCCGTGACCGCGCACGATCTTGTCCCGCCCGGCCCGGTGGCCGTGCTCGCCAACCCGACCGCCGGCCGGGGACGCCACCGTGGCCTGCTGCCCCGGCTGCTGGAGCGGCTGGGCGGCGCCGGCCGGCCGGTGGAACTGCTGTCGGCGCGTACCCCGGAGGAGGCGGAGGCCGCGTGCCACGCCGCGGTCGCCGACGGCGCCGGGGCGCTGGTCGCCGTGGGCGGGGACGGCACGGTGCACCGGGCGTTGCAGGCGGTCGCGGGCACCGCGGTGCCGTTCGGTCCGGTCCCCGCCGGCACCGGCAACGACTTCGCCGTGGACACCGGCTTCCCGGCCGACCCGCTCGCCGCCGCCGGCGTGATCGCCGACGCCCTGCGCGACGGCCGGACCCAAGCGGTCGACCTGGCCCGGCTGACCACCCCCGCGGGCGGCGACCGCTGGTACGGCGCCGTCCTGGCCGCCGGCTTCGACGCGATCGTCAACGAGCGCGCCAACCGGATGCGCTGGCCGCGCGGCCCGCGCCGCTACGACCTGGCCATCCTCGTCGAGCTGGCCCGGCTGCGGCCACGCCGCTACCGGCTGCGCCTCGACGGGGTGGAGCAGGAGGTCGACGCGGTGCTGGTCGCGGTCGGCAACGCGGCCAGCTACGGCGGCGGCATGCGGATCTGTCCTGACGCCGACCCGCACGACGGCCTGCTGGACGTGGTGGTGGGCGGCCGCTTCGACCGGCGCACCCTCATGCGGGTCAAACCCCGCATCTACCAGGGCACCCACGTCACGCACCCGCTGGTGCGCAGCTACCGGGCCCGCACCGTCGAGTTGGACGCCGAGGGCATCACCACGTACGTCGACGGGGAGCGGGCGTTCGACCTCCCGGTGTGGGTCAGCGCGGTGCCGGCGGCGGTGCGGCTGCTGCGCTGACCAGCGCGGCGCCCTCGGCGCCCGGCCCGGCGGGCGGCGGCGCGGCCGCCGGCGCGCCGGCCCGTACCGCGCCGATGCTGGCGGCGATCACCAGGCCGATGGCGAGCACCTCCACGGGGTGCAGCGCCTGGCCGAGCACGAGCCAGCCGGCCAGCGCGGCGATCGCCGGCCCGAGGCTCATGAGCACGGCGAAGGTCGCCGTGGGCAGCCGCCGCAGCGCCAGCAGCTCCAGGGTGTACGGCAGCACCGAGGCGAGCAGGGCCAGCCCGGTGCCGAGGCCCAGCACCGCCGGGTGCCACAGCCGGCCGCCGGAGCCGACCAGCCCGATCGGCAGGGTGACCAGCGCGGCCACCGCGAGCGCGAGGGCCAGGCCGTCGGCCCGGGGGAACCGCCCGCCGACCCGGGCGGAGCAGACGATGTACGCGGCCCAGAGCGCGCCCGCGGCCAGCGCCAGCCCGGCGCCGACCGGGTCCAGCCGGTCGAACCCGCCCTGGCCGAGCAGGGCCACCCCGGCCAGCGCCAGCCCGGCCCAGCACCAGGCCGCGAGCCGTCGGGCCGTGACCACGGACAGCGCCAGCGGCCCGAGCACCTCCAGGGTCACGGCCGGCCCCAGCGGGATCCGCTCGATCGCCTGGTAGAAGATCGAATTCATGCCGGCCAGCGCCAGCCCGAAGGCCACCACGGCCACCCAGTCGCCCCGGCCGTGCCCCCGTAGCCGGGGGCGGCACACGGCCAGCATGAGCAGCGCGCCGATGGTCAGCCGCAGGGTGACCGCCCCGGCCACCCCGGTACGCGGGAACAGCAGCGCGGCCACCGCCGAGCCGAACTGCACCGACAGCGCCCCGCCGAGCACCAGCCCGACCGCGCCCACCCGGCCGCCGGAGAGCCGTCCGGGTAGCCGGGAACGAAAGGAGCGGTCGGACGTCATGCCGTTACGCTAGCGCCGCTGGTCAGCCGCGGTGCCGCCGGGCCGCCCGGCCGTCCGACCGGTGCGGTCAGTTGCGCAGGGCGAGGTCGAGGACGGCGCCCAGCCCGTTCGACCGGCCCGGGTCCGCGCAGGGCAGCACCAGCACCCCGCAGCCGGCCCGTACCGCGCCCGCGTCGGCGGGGGTGTCACCCACCATGAGCGTCCGCTCCGGGTCGACGCCGAGCATCCCGCACGCCCGCAGGAAGATCCCCGGGTCCGGCTTGCAGCGCCCCACCTCGTACGACAGGGCCCAGGCGTCGACCAGCCCGTCCAGCTTCCAGGCGGCGAACAGCGGCCGGAGGTCGAAGCCGATGTTGCTGACCACCGCCACCTTCACCCCCGCCTCCCGCAGGGCGCCCAGCACCGGCTCGGTGTCCGGGTACGGCACCCAGCCCTCGGGAATCAGCAACCGCTCGTAGAGCGCGTCGGCGAACCCCTCGATGCCGGCGTCGACCGTCTCGGCCAGCCCCGTGTACGCACCCCGGTGGGCGTGCGGGTAGAGGTCCCGGTCGGCCCAGAGCTCGGCCAGCCGGGGCGGCACCCGGGCCGGCAGCGGCCCGCCCGCCCGGCCGGCCGTGAGCAGCCGGTCGGCCAGCGCGGTGGCCCGCACCCGGTCCAGCTCGACCCCGCAGGCCGCGGCGGCGGCGAGCACCCACTCGCGGGGCTCCTCCACCTGGGCGAGGGTGCCGTGGAAGTCGAAGAGCACCGCCTCCACGGGGCGACGGGACGGGCTCGGGCGGACGGCGTCGTCGGCGCCGCTCGAGAGTCGGGGCGGTTCGGCATGATCCGGCACGTCGTGCACCCTACCGACCCGCTCCGACCCACCTGCCGGACGGCCTTGGCCGGTGGCCGTCGGCCCCACCGATTAATCTTGGGGACATGTCGAGCCCCGCCGAGCGGTACGCCGCGGCGCGCCGCCGGGCCGCGCAGGCCTCCGCCTTCCCGGCCCTGGACGAATTCGCCCGCGATCTGGGGTTCGACCTCGACGACTTCCAGCGGGAGGCGTGCGAGGCCCTGGAACGGGGCAGTGGTGTGCTGGTGTGCGCTCCCACCGGCGCCGGCAAGACCGTGGTGGGCGAATTCGCCGTACACCTGGCGCTGCGCGGCACGGCCGGCAAGCCGGCGGCGGCCGACGGCGGCGGGGGGCCGACCACCCGCCGCAAGTGCTTCTACACCACCCCGATCAAGGCGCTGTCGAACCAGAAGTACCACGACCTGGTCGACCGCTACGGCGCCGAGCAGGTCGGCCTGCTCACCGGTGACAACGCGATCAACGGCGACGCGCCCGTGGTGGTGATGACCACCGAGGTGCTGCGCAACATGCTCTACGCCGGCTCGGCCACCCTCGAGGGCCTGGCCTACGTGGTGATGGACGAGGTGCACTACCTCGCCGACCGGTTCCGCGGCGGCGTCTGGGAAGAGGTGATCATCCACCTGCCCGCCTCGGTCACCCTGGTCTCGCTCTCGGCCACCGTCTCCAACGCCGAGGAGTTCGCCGACTGGCTGGTCACCGTGCGCGGCGAGACCGCCGTGGTGGTCAGCGAGCACCGCCCGGTGCCGCTCTGGCAGCACATGCTGGTCGGCAGGCGCATGTTCGACCTGTTCCACGACGCGGACGCCGCCCGCAAGCACGACGTCCACCCGGAGCTGCTGCGCTACACCCGCGACACCGTGCGCCGGCTGGAGCTGGGGGAGGGGCGCAGCGCGGGCCCCGGTGCGGGCCGCCGTGGACCCCGGTGGCGCGGTCCCCTGCGTCCCGACATCGTCGAGCGGCTAGATCGGGAGAACCTGCTGCCGGCGATCCTGTTCATCTTCAGCCGGGCCGGCTGCCAGGCGGCCGTCCAGCAGTGCCTCGCCGCCGGGCTGCGGCTCACCTCGCCCGAGGAGCGCGCCGAGATCCGGCAGGTCGTCGAGTCGCGGATCACCGCCATTCCGGGCGAGGACCTGACCGTGCTGGGCTACTGGGAGTGGCTCGACGGGCTGGAGCGCGGGCTCGCCTCCCACCACGCCGGCATGCTGCCCGCGTTCAAGGAGGTCGTCGAGGAGCTGTTCGTCCGCGGCCTGGTGAAGGCGGTCTTCGCCACCGAGACCCTCGCCCTGGGCATCAACATGCCGGCCCGCTGCGTGGTGCTGGAGCGCCTGGTCAAGTTCAACGGCGAGGCGCACGTCGACCTCACCCCGGGGGAGTACACGCAGCTCACCGGGCGGGCCGGCCGGCGCGGCATCGACGTCGAGGGGCACGCCGTGGTGGTCTGGTCGCCGGAGACCGACCCCCGGCACGTGGCGGGCCTCGCCTCGACCCGCACCTATCCGCTGCGGTCCAGCTTCCGGCCCTCCTACAACATGGCCGTCAACCTGGTCGGCACCGTCGGCGCGGAGCCGGCCCGGGCCCTTCTGGAGTCCTCGTTCGCGCAGTTCCAGGCGGACCGGTCGGTGGTCGGCCTGGCCCGGCAGGTGCAGCGCAACACCGAGACGATCGAGGCGTACGGCGTCGAGGCGACCTGCCACCAGGGTGACTTCGACGAATACTTCGCCCTGCGGGTGGCCATCGCCGACCGGGAGCGCGCCATCGCCCGGCAGGGGCAGACCCAGCGCAAGGCGGCGGCGGTCGCCTCGCTGGAGCGGCTGCGGGTCGGCGACGTGATCCGGGTGCCCTCGGGCCGGCGGGCCGGCCTCGCGGTGGTGCTCGACCCGGCCACCGGCGGCTTCGGCGAGCCCCGCCCGCTGGTGCTCACCCAGGACCGCTGGGCCGGGCGGGTAAGCCCCGGCGACTTCACCACCCCGGCCGAGGTGCTCGCCCGGATCCGGGTGCCGAAGCACTTCAACCACCGCTCGCCGGCGGCCCGCCGGGACCTGGCCGCCGAGGTCAGCGGCACAGGGCTGGACCGGCACGGCGGCCGCCGGGGCGGGCGCTCCCGGCAGGCGGTCGGCGAGGACCACCGGCTCAGCCAGCTCCGCACCGAGCTGCGCCGGCACCCCTGCCACGCCTGCCCCGACCGGGAGGAGCACGCCCGCTGGGCCGAGCGGCGCCGCCGCCTGGAACGCGACACCGAGGAGCTGCGCCAGCGGGTGGCCGGCCGGACCGGTTCGCTGGCCCGCACCTTCGACCGGATCGTGGCGCTGCTGACCGCGCGCGGCTACCTCACCGCGGAGGGTGAGGTGACCGACGCCGGCCGGATGCTCGGCCGGATCTGGACCGAGGCCGACCTGCTGGTCGCCGAGTGCCTGCGCCGCAAGGTGTGGGACGGGCTCTCCCCGGCCGAGCTGGCCGCCGCCGTCTCGGTGGTGGTGTTCGAGGCCCGCCGGGACGTCGACGAGCGGGCCGGTCTGCCCCGCGGCCCGGTCGCGGAGGCGGTCGACGAGACGCTGAAGCTGTGGGGCGACATCGAGGCCGACGAGGCGTCGCGCGGCCTGGCGGTCACCCGCGAGCCGGATCTCGGCTTCGCCTGGCCGATCTACCGCTGGGCGCGGGGCGAGGCCCTGGCCAAGGTGCTGGCCAGCGGGCACCAGATCGACGGCGAGATGCCGGCCGGCGACTTCGTCCGCTGGGCCCGGCAGGTGGTCGACCTGCTCGGCCAGCTCGCCGACTCCGGCGGCGCGTCCACCGAGCTGCGCTCGACCGCCCGGCAGGCCATCGCGGCGGTCAACCGGGGCGTGCTGGCCTATCACGCCACCGCCTGACCATCACTTTCGGTCACCGCCGCCGGGAAATCGACGCATCGCTGTCACTGTGACACCACCCCCCGAAACGTGCGGGGGGTGGTGTCATGCCTGGTCAGCGGCTCCTCCATGATTGCCGGGGCGCAAGGGTTACGCGCCGGTAGCCCAGCTGGGGGAAGGCCGTCGTGGCAGAGATCAATCACTTCGAGTACGGGTGGATCACCCCCGCGCTCAGTTACGCGCTGTCCGTGCTCGGCTCGGCGCTCGGGCTGGTCTGCGCCGGGCGGATCCGGACCGCGACCGGCGCCGGCCAGCGGGCCTGGTGGGGTCTCCTGGCGGCCTGGGCCCTGGGCGGTACGGCCATCTGGGCGATGCACTTCATGGCGATGCTCGGCTTCGCCGTCGTGGGCACCCGGATCCGGTACGACGTCCCGCTGACCGCCGCCAGCACGGCCATCGCGGTGGCCGCGGTCGGTCTCGGCCTGGCCATCGTGGGCACCGGCCGGCTCTCGGCGGTCCGGCTGATCGCCGGCGGGCTGTTCACCGGCGCCGGGGTGGCCGCCATGCACTACACCGGCATGGCCGCCATGCGCCTGGACGGCATCCTCGGCTACGACCGGGCGCGGGTGGCGCTCTCCGTGGGCATCGCCGTGGTGGCGGCGACCGTGGCGCTCTGGCTGTCGATGACCGTCCGCCGGGGGCTGGCCATCGCGGCCTCCGCCCTGGTCATGGGCGTCGCCGTCAACGGCATGCACTTCACCGGGATGAGCGCCCTGTCGGTGCACCCGCACGAGTCGCGCGGCGATCTGTCCGGCACCGAGGTGAGCGGCCTGCTGGTGCCGATCATCCTGGCCGTGGTGTTCGGCGTGGTCGGGCTGGTCTACGCGCTGCTCGCCGCCCCCACCGACGACGACCGGGCCGGCGCCGCGTATCTCGACTCGCGGCGGGACGGGCTGCCGGAGGTCGCCACCGCGCAGCCTGCGCCGGACCCGGTGGGTCTGCGCGCCCGGTCCACCCTGGGGCAGCCGGGCACCCCGTTCCCGTCCCGCCGGGACACCGGCCGCCGCTGACCGTTTCCGGTCGTCGCCACGGCCTGACCGGGCCGGCCGGGCCCCGGCCATTCCGTCAGGGCCGGACATTCCGTCAGGGCCGGACATTCCGTCAGGCCGCCCATTCCGTCAGGCCCGGCCGTTCCGTCAGGCCGCGGCGCCGGTCAGGGCCGGGGCGTGGCCAGCGCGTCCACGAGGCGCCGGCACGAGCCGGCGAGGTTCCACCGCTGTGCCAGCTCCAGCAGCCGGTCCGGGTCGGCCGGCGCCGCCGGCAACGCGGTGTCCAGCTTCGGCAGCGGGACGTCGAGGGCGACCCGGACCACCTTGGGCGCGACGGCCAGGTAGTCGCGGGCCGCCGCGAGCTTGCTGCGCAGCCCCGGGGCGAACCCGGTCTCGCCGTCGTCGAGGGCGGCGAGGATGCCGTCCAGCCCCCCGTAGCGCTCGATGAGGCGGGCCGCCGTCTTCTCGCCCACGCCGGGCACGCCGGGCAGCCCGTCGCTCGGGTCGCCGCGCAGCGCCGCGAAGTCGGCGTAGCGGTCGGCGGGCACGCCGTAGCGGGCCCGGACCGCGGCGTCGTCGCAGTCGTCGAGCTTGGCCACGCCGCGGCCCACGTAGAGCAGGCGCACCTGGCGGTCGTCGTCGACGAGCTGGAACAGGTCGCGGTCGCCGGAGACCACCTCGGCCGGGCCGGGCTGGGTTACCGAGAGGGTGCCGAGCACGTCGTCGGCCTCGTAGCCGGTGGCGCCGACCGCCGGGATGCCGAGCGCGTCGAGCACCTCCAGGATCATCGGCACCTGCGGGGAGAGCGTGTCCGGCACCACCTCGCCGCCCTCCGGTGCCACCCGGTGCGCCTTGTACGAGGGCAGCAGCTCCACCCGCCACGCCGGTCGCCAGTCGTGGTCGAGCGCGCAGACCATCCGGTCCGGCCGCCGGGTGCGGACGAGCTGGGCCAGCATGTCGAGGAAGCCGCGGACGGCGTTGACCGGCTGGCCGTCGTCCGTCTTCGCCGCCGACTCGGGGATGCCGAAGTAGGCGCGGAAGTAGAGGCTCGGGGAGTCGATCAGCAGGATCGGGGGTCGGTGTGCCACGCGGACAGCCTGGCACAGCCCACCGACGAGGTGGGGGACGCCGCGGGAAATACTAGCCATGTACATCATGTCCATGTACTGTTTCTCGCATGGACGGAACGCCCCTCGGCCCCAGCCCCGGCCACCTGGTCTGGCGGCTCGCGATGCGCTGGCGTGTGGCGGTCGACCGGGCGCTCACGCCGCTCGACCTCACCCACGCGCAGTACGTGCTGCTCTCGTCGCTGCACGGCATGCGCCGGGCCGGCCTGCACCCGAGCCAGCGCGAGCTGGCCGACCACACCGGCCTGGAGCCGCTCTACGTGTCGAAGCTGGCCCGGTCCCTGGAGGCCGACGGGCTGGTGCGGCGCGAGCGCGACCCGGCCGACACCCGCGCGGTCCGGCTGACCCTGACCGAGCGGGGGCAGGACGTGGTCCGCCCCGCGATCGACACCGTCCAGGCCCTGCTCGACCGGCTGCTCGCCCCGCTCGGCGGCCGGGACGACCCGCGTACGGCGGGACTCGTCCGCGACCTGAGCGCGCTGCTGGACACCCCGCTCGACCCACCCGGGAAGGAGCGCCGGGACATGCCCGAGACGCGCGTACTGGACTCGACCATCCACCACGAGGAGAGCGGCGCCGGACCGGCGTTCGTGTTCCTGCACGGCAACCCCGGCTCGTCGCACACCTGGCGCCGGGTGCTGCCGGGGATCGGCGCCGGCCGCCTGCTCGCGCCCGACCTGATCGGGATGGGCCGCTCCGGCAAGCCCGATGTGCCCTACCTCTTCGCCGACCACGCCCGCTACCTGGACGCCTGGTTCGACGCCCTCGACCTGACCGACGTGGTGCTTGTCGGCCACGACTGGGGCGGCGCGCTGGCCTTCGACTGGGCGGCCCGGCACCCCGAGCGGGTGCGCGGCGTGGCCGTCCTGGAGACCATGGTCAAGCCGATGGCGTGGAGCGACCTCTCGCCGCAGGCCCGGGCCCGCTCCGAGGCGATCCGCACACCGGGCGTGGGGGAGCAGCTCGTGCTCGACCAGGACCTGCTCGTCCGGCAGGCGTTCACCGGCGGGGTGCTCCAGCCGGTCGGCGAGGAGGACCTGAAGACCTACCTGGCGCCGTACCCGACGCGGGAGAGCCGGCGGCCGCTGCTGGCCTGGGCCCGCCAGATGCCGCTCGGCGGCGAGCCGGCCGCGCTGGTCGCCCGGATCGAGGCGTACGACCGGTGGCTGGCCGCCAGCGACCGGGTGCCGAAGCTCCTGCTGACCTTCGAGGGCTCACCGACCCTGCTGATCACCCCTGAGCTGGCCGACTGGTGCGCGCGCAACATGGCGGCCCTGGAGACGGTCGCCTGCGGGCCGGCCGGGCACCACGCCCCGGAGGACCGCCCCACCGAGATCGCCAGTGCGATCTCCGCCTGGGCGGACCGCCACCACCTCCGCTGACCGGCGGCGTCGGCCGGAAACCGGGGCGCGCGACAGGCGTGCGGTGCGCAGACTGGCGGGGTGACGTTCGTACCCGGCCTGACCCTGGCGCACCGGTTCCACGACGAGGTGGTCGCCCCGCTGCTGGCCCGCCGGCTGCCCCGCCTGCGCTACGCCGCGGGGCTGCTCGACGGCGGCTCGGAGCTGCTCGGCCTGGACACGCCCCGGTCGACCGACCACGACTGGGGGCCGCGCACCCAGCTCTTCGTCGCCGACGCGGCCGAGGTGGCGCCGGTGCGGGCGGTCCTCGACGCGGAGCTGCCGACCGAGTTCCTCGGCTGGCCGACCCGGTTCACCGGCGGCCCGACGGTCCGACTCGGCGTGGCCCGCGCCGACGGCGAGCGGCACGGGGTGAGCGTCGACGAGCTGGGCGCGTGGCTGCGGGACCGGCTGGGCGGTGACCCGCAGGCCGGGATGACGACGGCGGACTGGCTGGCCGCGCCCACCCAGCGGCTCGCCGAGTTGACCGGCGGGGCGGTCTTCCACGACGGGCTGGACGGGGCGCTCACCGCCGTGCGGGCCCGGCTGGCCTGGTATCCGGACGACGTCTGGCGGCACGTGCTGGCCGCCGGGTGGCAGCGGGTCGGCCAGGTCGAGCACCTGGCCGGCCGCTGCGCCGAGGTCGGCGACGAGCTGGGCAGCCGGGTCGTGACCGCCACGCTGGCCCGTGACCTGATGCGCCTGGGCCTGCTGGTGCACCGCCGCTGGCCCCCGTACGCCAAATGGCTCGGCACGGTCTTCGCCGCGCTGCCGGTCGCGGCGCCGGTGGTGGACGGGCTGACCACCGCCCTCGGCCCGGACGGCTGGCCCCGGCGGCAGGCCGGGCTGGTCCGGGCGCTGGAGACGGTGGCGGCCTGGACCAACGACACCGGCCTGGCCGAGCCGGTCGACCCGGCCGCCCGGCCGTTCCACGACCGCCCGTTCCTGGTCCTGCGGGCGGAGCGGTTCACCACCGCGCTGCGCGCCGCGATCACGGACCCGGTGCTGCGCGACCGCCCACCGGTCGGCGCGGTCGACCAGTACCTCGACAACGTCGACGTGCTCACCCGCCCGGCGCGGGCCCGCCGGGTCGCCGCGGCCGTCCTGCCCGACTGAGCGCCGGGGCGGGAGTCACCCGGCCGCTGCGAGGACCTCCCGGTCGGCCGGCCCGTCGGCCCGCAGGTCGGTCAGGTCGCGCAGGCGGCGTACGGGGGACAGCAGCAGGGCCAGGGGAGCCAGCACGGTGGCCGCGGCGAAGCAGAACAGGGTGACCCGGGCGCCGGCCAGCCCGGCGAGCGCCCCGGCGAGCAGCCCGCCGACCGGGATGGCGCCCCAGGAGACGAACCGGACGGTGGCCATCACCCGGGAGAGCAGGTCGGGCGGGCTCGCGGTCTGCCGGTAGGTGCGGGTGGTCACGCTGAGCACCACCACGCCGCCGGCGAAGGCCACGTTGCCGGCCGCGAACGCGAGGTACGCCGGCCAGCCGGCGCCCACCGGCACGAGGAACGCGCCGCCGACCGCGACCACGCAGGCGACCAGCAGCGACCGGGCGGTGCCCCACCGTCCGGTGATCCACGGGGTGAGCGCCGCGCCGACCAGTGAGCCGACCCCCTCGACCGCGAGCAGCACGCCGACCAGCGCGGCCGGGGCGTGCAGCTCGCGGACCAGGTAGAGCGGGTAGACGGCGAGCTGCGCCCCGCAGACGAAGTTCACCGCGGTGGCCGTCCACATGGTCGGTCCCATCACCGGGTGGCGGGTGACGTACCGCCAGCCCTCGCCGATCATGGCGCGGACCGGGGGCCAGCGGTCCGGGGCGTCGACCCGGCGGGCCGGCAGCGACGTGAGCAGCGCCGCGGAGACCAGGTAGCTGGCCGCGTCGACGAGCACGGCCGGCACGGCGCCGAGGGCCTGCACCGCCAGGCCGCCCAGGGACGGGCCGGTGAGCTGGGTGGCGGCGTGGGTGGCCGAGGTGAGGCTGTTGCGGGCGTGCAGTTGGTCGCGGCCGACGATGGCCGGCAGGAAGGTGGAGTTGGCGACGTCGAACAGCACGTTGGCGAAGCTGACCACCAGCGCCACGACGACCAGTTGGGCCACGGTGAGCCGGTCCCACCACCAGGCGAGCGGCACGGAGGCCACGGCGACGGCCCGGGCCAGGTCGGCGCCGACCTGCGCGCCGCGCAGCGGCAGCCGCTGGACGATCACGCCGGCGGGCAGCCCGATCACCAGCCAGGCGACGTAGCTCGCGGCGGCCACCAGGCCCATCTCGAATGCCGACGCGTCCAGCACGGTCAGCGCGGTGAGCGGCAACGCGACGGCGCCGACCGCCGACCCCACCGAGCTGGTGGTGCCGGCGGCCCACCAGCGCCAGAACACCCCGGCCCCCTGCTCGACGGACATGCCGCCAACCCCCGATCCGAGCCAGTGAGTTCCAATTTGAAACGGACTATAGTCGAGGCTCCGGGTCGAGCGGGAGGTGGGATGTGAGACGGGCGGACCTCGGCGACGCCGACTGCGGCATCGCGCAGGCGCTCGGCGTGCTGGGCGACTGGTGGACGGTGCTGATCGTGCGCGAGGTCGCCGGCGGCACCACACGCTTCGACGGGTTGCAACGCGAGCTGGGCGTGAGCCGGCGGGCGCTCACCGAGCGGCTCACCGGGCTGGTCGAGCACGGCGTGCTGCGCCGCGAGCCCTACTCGGCGCACCCGCCCCGCCACGACTACCTGCTCACCGGAAAAGGGGAGGCCCTGCTGCCGGTGCTGGTCGCCCTCCAGGACTGGGGCACCCGGCACGTGATGGGCGACGGCGGGCTGACCGCGACCGCGGACGCGGACTCCGCCGAGGCGCGCCGGGTGCACCGGCTCGTCGGCCGGCGCGTACCCCCGATGAGCCTGGCCCGGCACGACGGCGGCACGGAGTCACCGGCGTCGCCCGGGCGGTGGACGGTGCTCTACCTGTTCCCGGGCGCGTTCGCGCCGGGCGCCCCGGCCCTGCCGCCGAGTTGGGGGGACATCCCGGGCGCCGTCGGGTGCACGCTCGAATCGCGCACGTACGCCGACCGGCACCCGCTGTTCCAGTCGGCCGGGGCCGAGGTGCGGGGCGTGAGCACCCAGCGTCCGGACCAGCTCGCCGCCTTCGCGGCGCACGCCCGGTTGCCGTACCCGCTGCTCTCCGACGAGGACGGTCGGCTCGCCGCCGGCCTGCTGCTCCCGACCTTCCGGGCCGGCGGCGTGACCCGGCTCAAGCGGCTCACCCTGCTGCTCGACCCGGAGGCGGTGGTGCGGGCCGTGCAGTTCCCGGTCACCGACCCGGCCGGCTCGGTCGACGAGATGCTCGCCGAGGTGCGCCGCCGAACCGCAGCCGAGGGCGTCTAGGCGTCCCGCCTCAGCGGGGCCGGCCGGACGAGGTCCAGCCCTGCCGTTGCAGCCGTTCGATGCCGTCCAGCAGCAGGTCCAGGGCGAACTCGAACTCGAACCGGTCGTCACAGCCCGGCCCGACGACCGACTCGTCGTCGTGGGACGCCGCCGTGGCGATCTCCGCGAGGTGCGGGAACCGGGCCGCGGCCTCCGGCGGGAAGGCCGCCGGCGGGTCCGGGTTGGTCGTGCCGGACCGGCCGGCGCTCCGGGAGGCGTCGAACAGTTCCTGGCTGAAGCCCAGGATCCGGCTGCCCATCGCGTGCATCACGTGGTGCGCGAGGTCGGTGGAGAGCCCGCCGGCGCGGAACGTCGCGACCATCGAGTCGAGGTAGGCCAGGATGGCCGGTGTCGCCATGTTCCGCGACTCGATGGCGAGCGGCGCCCACGGGTGGCGCCGCAGCACCTCCCGCGCCGAGAGGATGCGTCGGCGGACCGCCTGCTTCCAGTCGGGGTCGGGCACCGGCGGGTCGATCTCGCCGACGACCACGTCGATCATGCCGTCGAGCAGCTCGTCCTTGTTGGCCACGTGCTTGTAGAGGGCCATCGGCACGACGCCCAGGTCCTGGGCGAGGTTGCGCATGCTGAGGGACTCGATCCCGGCCAGGTCGGCGAGCGCGATGGCGGCGCGCAGGATCCGGTCCCTGCTCAGCGGCGTCCGGCGCAGCGTCTCTGCCTGCTCAGCCATGTCGATCCTCGTCTTCCGGCGGCGTAGGAACCATAACGCCCTTGACGGGTGTACGGCGTACACCTACCGTCAGGTGTACGCCGTACACCTGAGGAGGGGAAGATGAGGGCGATCGTGCAGGACCGGTACGGGCCGCCGGACACGCTGACGCTCGCGGAGGTGGACACCCCGGTGCCCGCCGCCGACGAGGTGCTCGTGCGGGTGGAGGCCGCCGCGCTCAACGCGTACGACTGGCACGCCATGCGCGGCGACCCGCGGCTGGCGCGGTTGGCGATGGGCCGGTCGCGGCCCCGGGCGCGGATCCGTGGCCGGGATTTCGCCGGCCGGGTCGAGGCCGTCGGAGCCCACGTGCGACAGGTACGTCCGGGCGACGCCGTCTTCGGCGACCTCGGGGAGGCAAACGGCGCGTTCGCCGAGTACGTGTGCGTGCCCGAGACCCTGGTCGCCGCGCAGCCGGCGAACCTGACGCCGCAGCAGGCCGCCGCACTGCCGCTGGCCGGCGTCACGGCGCTCCTGGGCCTGCGGGACGCCGGGCGGGTGCGGCCCGGTCAGCGGGTGCTGGTCAACGGCGCCTCCGGCGGCGTCGGCACCCTCGCGGTCCAACTGGCCACGGTGCTCGGCGCGACAGTGACCGGGGTGTGCAGCACCCGCAACGTGGATCTGGTCCGCTCCCTCGGCGCCGACCACGTCGTCGACTACACCCGCCACGACTTCACCCGCGACGCCGGCCGTCACGACGTCGTGCTCGACCTGGTCGGCAACCGCTCGCTCACCGCGCTCCGGCGGGCGCTGACCCCGACCGGGACGCTGGTCCTCTCCGGCGGTGGCGTGTACCGCGGCGGCAGCCTCGTCGGGCCGGTCTGGCTCATCGCGCGCGGCCGGCTGCTGGCGCCCTTCGTCCGGCACCGCATCGTCACGCTCGCGACGGCGCCCGGCCGGCACCACCTCGACACGCTCCGCGCCCATGCCGAGGCGGGCCGCCTCACCCCGGTCATCGACCGGACCTACCCGCTCCACGAGGTGCCCCGGGCCATCCGGTACCTCGAAGGTGAGCACGCGCGGGCGAAGGTCGTCATCACCGTCTGACCCGCCCACGCGGACTCCCGCCCGCTACTCCCGGGCGCCGGCCGGACGCCACTCGGTGGCCAGCAGCGACCAGACCTCGATGTCCAGCCGCTCGCCGAGGAACGGGAACGCGGCGCGCAGGACGCCGTCCCGGGTCATGCCCAGCCGCCGCGCCACCGCCTGGCTGCGGGCGTTGTGCGGGACGGTCCGCCATTCCACCCGGGCCAGGCCACGCTCGCCGAGCGCCCAGTCGATCATCCGCTGGGCGGCCCGGGTCACCAGGCCGTGCCCCTCGGCCTCCGGCGCGAGCCACACGCCGATCTCACACACCCCGGCCGTCGGGTCGAAGGTGCGGAACAGGGTGCCCCCGACGAGCGTCCCGTCCAGCCGGATGCCGTAGATGAAGCCGGCGTCGCGGGCCTGGGCGTCGGCGTAGCGCTGGAGGAAGGCGCGGGCCGTGTCGGTGTCGGTGACGGTGTGCGCCCAGGGGAGCCAGGGCGCGAGGTGGGTGCGGGTGCGTGCGACGAAGTCGGCGAACTCGGCCGCCTGCCACGGGGCGAGCGGGTGCAGGGCGGCGCGGTCGGTGAGGGGAAGGGAAAACATGGCGCTCCAGGTGCGTACCGAACGTTTGTTATGCACTCTAGCCGCGGTCCGAGCGTTTCCGGAACTTGTTGTCGGCCCCGCGGTCGCGACCTAGACTCCCCTTCGGACCGCGTTGATTCGCGGTCGTCTATCTCGTCTCCGAGGGTCCGGGCCGCCGTCGTAGGCGCCTCGCCGGCGAGCACGCCGCGGGCGCGCCTGCCCTGCGCGGCGTCCCCACCACCTGAGGAGATGCCATGCTGCCCAGAAGGAGAAGATTCCGGCTGCTCGGCGCCGCCGTGGTCGCCGCCGGGCTGGCCGCCCTGGCCGCGCTCACCGCCCCCGGCCCCGCCGCCGCGGCCGCGCTGACCGAGGTGACGAACTTCGGCGCCAACCCGAGCAACCTGCGCATGTACCTGTACGTCCCGAACACCGTCGCGGCGCGGCCCGGGCTGCTCGTGGTCAACCACTACTGCACCGGCTCCGGGCCGGCCATGTACTCCGGCACCCAGTTCGCCGCGCTGGCCGACCGGTACGGCTACCTCGTCGTCTACCCGTCGGTGACCCGGAGCAGCCAGTGCTTCGACGTCTCCTCGCCGCAGGCGCTGCGCCGCGACGGCGGCAGCGACCCGGTGGGCATCAAGTCGATGGTGGACTACGTGCGGCAGCGCTACCCCGTCGACGCCGACCGCATCTTCGCCACCGGCGTCTCGTCCGGCGCCATGATGACAAACGTGCTGCTCGGGGACTACCCCGACGTGTTCAGCGCGGGCGCGGCGTTCGCCGGCGTGCCCTTCGGCTGCTTCGCCACCACCAACGGGTCGGAGTGGAACAGCGAGTGCGCCAACGGCCAGGTCGTGAAGACCCCGCAGCAGTGGGGTGACCTGGTCCGCAACGCCTACCCGGGATACAGCGGGCGGCGGCCCCGGATGCAGCTCTGGCACGGGACCAACGACGAGACCCTGCGCTACCCGAACTTCACCGAAGAGATCAAGCAGTGGACGAACGTCAACGGGCTGAGCCAGACGCCGGCGTACACCGACAGCCCGCAGTCCGGCTACACCCGGACCCGGTACGGCGGCACCGGTGGCACCGCCACGGTCGAGGCGATCAGCATGCAGGGCGTCTCGCACAACCTGCCGGTCGACGCGGCCCAGGCGGTGCGGTTCTTCGGCCTGGACACCAGCACGCCGCCCACGAGCCCGCCGCCGACCAGCGCCCCGCCCACGACGCCGCCGCCCACCACGCCGCCGCCGAGCACGCCGCCGCCGTCGGGCGGGTGTCGCGTGGCGTACGCGGTGAACGCGTGGAACACCGGGCTGACCGCGTCCGTCACGATCACCAACACCGCCGCCACGGCGGTCAACGGCTGGAGCCTCGCCTTCACCCTGCCCGCCGGTCAGACGGTCACCAACGGCTGGAACGCCACGTACGCACCGACCAGCGGGGCGGTGACCGCCCGCAACGTCTCCTACAACGGGACCATCGCGCCGAACGGCTCGGTGGACATCGGCTTCCAGGCCACGCACACCGGTAACACCGGCAAGCCCACCTCCTTCACCCTCAACGGCACCGCCTGCGCGGTCGCCTGACGCCGAGCGGCGGCCGCCGGGCCCACCCCGGCGGCCGCTCCCGCGCTTAGTTCCGGACTTTTCACAAGACGCGAAAAAAGCCTCGCGCAAGGGTTCGAAGAATTGACATGCGCCACTTCCCGGAGGAAGGGTCCAGCGGGAACGGGCGGGTGACCGCAACACGCCGGAAACCCGTCCGCCGTCCCGTTCCCCACCACCCCCGCCCCCGGAGACGCCCATGTCACCCGTCCCGCCGCACCTCAGTCCACCCCGCCCGCCACTGCGCCGGCTGCTCGCCGTGCTCGCCACGCTGCTCGCCACGGTGGCGCTGGTGGCCCCGCCGTCCCCGGTCCGGGCGGCCGACCCGCTGATCTCGCAGGGCCGGCCCACCACCGCCTCCTCGGTGGAGAACGCCGGCACCCCGGCCGGCAACGCCACCGACGGGGACACCGGCACCCGCTGGTCCAGCGCGTTCACCGATCCCCAGTGGATCCAGGTCGACCTGGGCGCCACGGCCACCGTCTCCCGGGTCACCCTGGTGTGGGAGGCCGCGTACGCCCGGTCCTACCAGGTCCAGACCTCCACGGACGGCACCACCTGGACCACCGTCTTCAGCACCGCGGCCGGTGACGGGGGCACCGACGACCTCACGGTCAGCGGCACCGGCCGCTACGTGCGGATGACCGGGACCGCCCGGGCCACCGCGTACGGCTACTCGCTGTGGGAGTTCCAGGTCTACGGCAGCACCGGCGGCGGCACCGGCTGCGACACCGCGACCAACGCGGCACAGGGCCGGCCCGCCACCGCCTCGTCCACCGAGAACGCCGGCACCCCCGCCGCGGCGGCGGTGGACGGCAGCACGAGCACCCGCTGGGCCAGCGCCGCGAGCGACCCGCAGTGGCTCCAGGTCGACCTCGGCAGCGTCCGTACCCTCTGCCGGGTCGTGCTGAACTGGGAGGCCGCCTACGGCCGCGCGTACCAGATCCAGACCTCTACCGACGGCGCCGCCTGGACCACCGTGTACGCCACCACCACCGGCGACGGCGGGACCGACACCCTCACCGTCAGCGGCTCCGGACGCTACCTTCGGATGTACGGCACCACCCGGGCCACCGGCTGGGGATACTCGCTCTGGGAGCTCACCGTGAACACCACCGGCGGCGGCACCATCCCGGGCGGCGGGTCGCTCGGCCCGAACGTGCTCACCTTCGACCCGTCGATGTCGAGCGCCAGCATCCAGAGCCAGCTCGACGCGGTCTTCCGCACCCAGGAGTCGAACCAGTTCGGCACCCAGCGGTACGCCCTCATGTTCAAGCCGGGCGACTACTCCGGCATCAACGCCCAGATCGGCTTCTACACCTCGATCATGGGGCTCGGCCGGAATCCCGGCGACGTCCGCATCCACGGCGATGTCACGGTCGACGCCGGCTGGTTCAACGGCAACGCCACCCAGAACTTCTGGCGCTCGGCGTCCAACATGCAGGTCTTCCCGTCGGCCGGGTTCACCCGGTGGGCCGTCTCGCAGGCCGCGCCGTTCCGCCGCATGGACATCCAGGGCGACCTCAACCTGGCCCCCAACGGCTACGGCTGGGCCAGCGGCGGCTACATCGCCGACAGCCGGGTCACCGGCGTCGTCCAGCCGTACTCGCAGCAGCAGTGGTACACCCGGGACAGCAACGTCGGCGGCTACCTCAACGCCGTGTGGAACGTGACCAACTCGGGTGTGGTCGGCGCGCCGGCCACCAGCTTCCCCAACCCGGCGTACACCACCCTGGCGCAGACGCCGGTCAGCCGCGACATCCCCTACCTCTACCTCGACGGCAGCGGCACCTACCAGGTCTTCGTCCCGTCCACCCGCACCAACGCCAGCGGCGCGTCCTGGCTGGGCGGCGCCACGCCCGGCACCTCGGTGCCGCTGAGCCAGTTCTACGTCGCCAAGCCGGGCGACTCCGCCGCCACCATCAACGCGGCCCTGGCCCAGGGCCTAAACCTGCTCTTCACCCCCGGCATCTACCCGGTCAGCCAGACCATCACGGTCACCCGCCCGGGCACCGTGGTGCTCGGCATCGGCTACCCGACGCTGATCCCGCAGAACGGGGTCACCCCCATGACGGTCGCCGACGTCGACGGCGTCCGGCTGGCCGGTCTGCTCTTCGACGCCGGCCCGACCAACTCGCCGGTGCTGCTCCAGGTCGGCACGGCCGGCTCGACCGCGAGCCACGCCGCCAACCCGACCTCCATCCAGGACGTCTTCTTCCGCATCGGCGGCGCCGGCGCGGGCAAGGCCACCACCAGCCTGGTCGTCAACCAGAACGACGCCCTCATCGACCACATCTGGGCGTGGCGCGGCGACCACGGCACCGGCATCGGCTGGACCGTGAACACCGCCGACACCGGCCTCATCGTCAACGGCAACAACGTCACCGGGCTCGGCCTGTTCGTCGAGCACTACCAGAAGCACGAGGTGATCTGGAACGGCAACAACGGGCGCATCATCTTCTTCCAGAACGAGCTGCCGTACGACCCGCCGAGCGCGTCGGCCTGGATGAACGGCTCGCGGGTCGGTTACGCCGCCGTGAAGGTCGCCGACGCGGTCAGCACGTTCGAGGGCTGGGGGATGGGCAGCTACTGCTACTTCAACGTCGACCCGACGATCGCCGCGTACCACAGCTTCGAAGCGCCCATCAAGTCCGGCGTGAAGTTCCACAGCCTGCTCACCGTCTCGCTGGGCGGCAACGGATCGATCACCCACGTCATCAACGACACCGGAGGCACCGCGCAGGGCACGGACACCGTGCCGGTGAACCTGGTCAGCTACCCCTGACCGGACCGGGGGCGGCGGGGGAACCCGCCGCCCCCGGCTCCCGCGCATGACAGCGGCCCCGGCGGGTACGCGACCCCGAACGGGGGAACCACCGGGAACGGAGGTGCGGGATGAAGGTCCGAAGCTCCCTGCGCGCGCTGAAGCGCAAGGCCAACTCGATCGTGGTACGCCGCCGGGGCAAGGTCTTCGTGCTCAACAAGGCGGATCCCCGGCAGAAGGCCCGGCAGGGCTGACCGGGTGGCCGACATCCTGATCACCGGGGCCGGCAGCGGGCTCGGCCGGGGCGCCGCGCTCGGGCTGGCCCGCGCCGGCCACCACGTCGTCGCGGGCGCCGAGATCTGGCCCCAGGTACGCGAGCTGCGCGCCGAGGCCGAGCGGGCCGGGGTGCGCCTCGACGCGATCAAGCTCGACGTCACCGACCCGGCCGACCGCGCGTACGCCCGGCGCCACCGGGTGGACGTCCTGGTGCTCAACGCGGGCGTCCAGGAGGCGGGGTCGGTGGTGGAGATCCCGATGGACCGGGTCCGCCGCTCCTTCGAGGTGAACGTCTTCGGGCACCTGCACCTCGTGCAGGACCTGGTGCCGCCGATGCTGGAGCGGGGTGCGGGCAAGGTCGTCTGGGTGTCCTCCGCGGTCGGCATCCGGACCCGGCCGTGGGTCGGCGCCTACGCCGCCACGAAGCACGCCATCGAGGCCCTCGCGTGGGCCATGAAGGGCGAGCTGGAGCCGCGCGGCGTCCGGGTCGCCGTCGTCAACCCCGGCCCCTACCGGACCGGGTACAACGACACCGGCGTCGAGGCGATGTTCCAGTGGTGGGACTCCTCGACCGCCCTGCTGGACCGGCCCGACTTCGACGACTACCTGGAGCACCAGCGCGACCCGGCGGAGATGGTCGACGAGATGGTCCGGGTGATCCCGGCCGACCGGCACCCCTTCCGGACGGCGTACCCAGAGGAGATCCGGGGGCAGCTCAGGGAGTTCGAGTCGCAGGTGTGGGACGCGACGACGTGACCTCCGCCGGCGCGGGGTCGCCGGAGTCCCGCCCCGGCGCGAGCAGCCGGGCGGCGGCGAACCGGACCAGTGGCCCGTAGATCCGCGCCGAGTCGGCCAGCGAGGAGAAGTGCGACGAGCCGCCCTGGTAGTGGGTGACGATGGGAACCTGCTCGATCGGGCGGCCGGCCCGGGAGGCGTGCAGCAGCACGTTCATCTCGTACTCGAACCGCTCGCCCGGCACGGTCCGGAGCCAGCCGAGCAGCCCGGCCGGGTACGCTCGCAGCCCGGTCTGGGTGTCCTGGACTCGACGACCGGTGGCGAGGTGGAACGCGGCCCGGGTCAGCACGTTGCCGAACCGGCTGCGCAGCGGCACCTCACCGTCGAACCGGCGGACGCCCAGCGTCAGCGCGCCGGTCTCGCGCATCCGGTCGGCGACCCGGACGACGTCCGGGATCAGGTGCTGCCCGTCGGCGTCCACGCACACCACGTCGCGCCCCGGGTGGTGGCGCGAGACGTACCGGAACCCGGTCTTCAGCACCACACCCTTGCCCCGGTTGACCCGGCGCCGCAGCACGGTGGCCCCGCGGTCGCGGGCCGCCGCGAGCACGCCGGCCGCGGTCGGGCCGCTGCCGTCGTCGACGATCAGCACGTGCGCCGCGGGCAGCGCCGTGGTGAGGTCGTCGACGAGCCGCGGCAGGCGGTCCCCGGGTCGGTACACCGGCACCAGCACGATCATGGAACCTCCCGGGATGACCCGTCGCCCGCCGGCCCCGCTCACCGGGGCCGATCGAGGTCCGTCCTTACCCGTGCCGGCGGCCGGCGAATCCACCCGGTCAGCGGTGGAGGATCCATCGTGGTCAGCGGCGGAACAGCGCGGCCAGGCGTTCCGCCGACCTGGCCAGGTGGCGTTCCCGGCGCAGCAGCGTCTCCGGCGTGCGCAGGCCGAGGTAGCAGAGACGGCTGGCCGCCCGGGCGGCCCGCTCGCGCCGGGCGGGCACCGGGTCGGGGCCGGCCACCGGCACGTCCAGCAGCGTGGCGCCGGTGAGGCCGAGCACCTTGCCGGCGAGGAACCGGATCCGGGGCAGGTGCCACGGGTGGGAGACCAGCCCGAGCGGCCGGGCCGGGGTGTAGACCGGCCCGGCGAGCAGTCCGTCCTGGACGGTGTGCGCGAGGTTCTGGAGGGTGGTGCGGGACCGGGTCTCCGCGTGCAGCCGGGCGTACCCGTCGAGGCCGGCGGCGCGGGCCAGGGCCAGCATGAGTTCGCCCTCCCGGGACCCGGCCGGCGGGCCGGCCGCCCCGGCGGGTCCGTGCGGCCAGCCGCCGGTGAACACCACGCGCGCCCCGGCGGCCCGTCGGAACTCGGTGGCGTGTGCGTGGACGTACTCGACCGCGGCCCGGACCCGGGCGGCGCTCTCGGCGGTGAGCCGGTAGCCGTCGTCGCCCGCGACCACCCCGCGGCCGAAGACCAGCAGCACGGTGGCGGTCGGCGTCACCCGACCCACGCTACGCCGGTCCGCGCCGGGTCGGCCGGCGGTCAGTCCTCGTCCGCGTCGGGCGGCCAGGGCGGCTCGCCGACGCCGGTGATGCGTACCCCGCCCCATGGGTCGGCCTCGGCGAGCCGGCCCCGGACGACCCGCTCGCCGACCCGGACCTCGACGTCGCGCCGACCGGAGCGGAGCAGGCGCAGCATCCGGGGCTCCGGCTCGATCCGCCCGGCCCAGTGGTAGCGCCCGTCGACCGGCTCAAAGCGGCCCCCGGCGTGCAGCCGGACCGTGGCGCCGGCGATCTCCGCCGTGCCCTGCCAGCTCACCGCTCGATCCGTTCGTGCGCACGGGTCAGTTCGTGGGGCAGGTCGGCGCCGCGCCGGACGCCCTCGATGCCGCTCCACAGCAGGGTGGCCAGGTACTCGGTGAGCGCGGCCCGGCGGATCGGCTGGCCGTGGGTTGCCCACCAGTCGCCGACGGACTGCACGAAGCCGACGAGGCCGTACGCCCACGGTTCGGCGGGACCGGCGTCGAGGCCGAGCGCGCGCAGCCGGTCGCCGATCACCCGGGCCAGCCCGGTCGCCACCTGCCGGCTGGTGCCGGCCACCACCTGCTGGATCCCGGGATGCCCGGCCTCGTGCAGCAGGAACCGGTAGAGCGTCGGCTCGGACTCGATGACGCTCAGGTACGCGTCGATGGTCGCCTCGACAAGTGCCCGTTCCTCGCGGACCTGTTCGACGGCGGGGGCGATGGTGTCGACGACCCGGGCCGCCACCACCTCGCTGACGGCCAGCCAGAGCTGCGCCTTGTCGGCGAAGTAGCGGTAGAGCACCGGCTTGCTGACCCCGGCCGTGGCGGCCACCTGGTCCATGTCGACAGTCGGCCCGTGCCGCAGCAGCGCCTGCACGGCGGCCCCGATCAGCTCCTGCCGCCGCTGTTCGCGGTGGTCGGCCCAGCGGTCCCGCCGGCCCGTGCGCCGGGGCGTCGGCGGCTCCGGCGGGGAGTCCGGGGCATTGACATCGGTGGAGGTGCGTCGCATGCTACCACTCGTAACAGTTACTCGAAGTTACGTCAACTGGAGGGGTCATGGAGGGGACGCCGACCGGATTCCCGCGCGAGGCCGTGGCCACCCGCCTGCTTGCCGCCTCGGTGCGCACCAGCTACGACCCCGTCGTGGACATCGACTGGTCGGCGCCCCACGTGCCCGGGGCGTACTGGATGCCGCCGCAGCGCAGCAGCCTCTACGGCACGCCGCTGTGGGAGGGGCTGATCGAGGAGCAGCGGGTCGAGCTGACCAAGCACGAGGTGGCCAGCGCGGCGAGCGCGGGGCTGTGGTTCGAGACGATCCTCATGCAGATGCTCATCCGGCACTACTACGACGCCGACCCGACCAGCCGGCACGCCCAGTACGCGCTCACCGAGGTCGCGGACGAGTGCCGGCACTCCATCATGTTCGGTCGGCTCATCGAGGCCATGGGCTGCCCGGTCTACCGGGCGGACCCGTTCGACCACCTGCTCGGGCGCTGGCTCAAGGCCACCGCCACCGGCCCGCGGATGTACGCGGCCATCCTCATCGCCGAGGAGATCCTCGACGCGTTCCAGCGGGAGGCCATGGCCGACGAGTCGATCCAGCCGCTGATCCGGATGGTGTCCCGGATCCACGTGGTCGAGGAGGCCCGGCACGTGCGGTTCGCCCGGGACGAGCTGGCCCGTCAGGTCGAGGCCGCCGGTCCGGTGGAGCTGGCCTACGCGCGGGTGGTGATCGGGCGGGCCGCGTACTCGATCACCCGCCGCCTGGTCAATCCGCGGGCGTACGCGGCGGTCGGCATCCCGCCGGCGGCCGGGGTGGCCGCGGCCCGGGCCAATCCGCACTGGCGGGCCACCCTGCGCTGGTCCGCCCAGCGCATCGCCGAGCACCTGACCGAGCTGGGGCTGGTCGCCGGGCCGGGGCGGCTACTCTGGCGCCGCGCCGGCCTCATCGGGGACTGACCGGCGACGGCCCGCCCGGGGAGGGCCGCCGCCGGTCGCGCCGTCAGGACGTGGGGAAGTTGTCCGGGGTGCGGATGCGGTTGCGCATGAAGTTCCCCGACTCGGTGAGCACCGAGGTGCCCGCGTAGGTGCCGCCCGCGCAGGTGCCCGGCCGGAAGGCCGCGCTGCCCTCGCTCGCGTCGGAGTACGTCCAGTTCGCGTAGCTGATCTTCAGCTGGTCCAGCAGGTCGAGCCAGGCCGTGCTGCTGGCCGTGTCGACCGCGCCGTCACCGGTGTAGGTCACCGTGCCGAACTCGGTGACGAACAGCGGCAGCCGGGAGGCCGCGCGCTGCACCTCGTTGCGGTAGCTGTCCTTGTGCGACGCGGCGTAGAAGTGGAACGTGTACATGATGTTGTCGGCCCGGACCGGGTTGTTGACGACCTCGTCGGAGTTGCCGCCCTCCGACACGCCCAGCGACGACCAGCCCCGGGTGCCGACGATGACCACGGCGTCCGGGTCGTTGGCCCGGATCACCGGGATGACCTGCTCGGCGTAGTTCCTGATGGTCGACCAGCTCACGCCGTTCGGCTCGTTGGTGATCTCGTAGATCACGTTGTTCTTCGCGGCGTTGCGGGCCGACACCGCGGCGAAGAAGGTCTTCGCGCGGTCCAGGTTGTACATCGGGTCACCCGGGGTCAGCGTGTGGAAGTCGACCAGCGCGTACAGGCCGCGCGCCTCCGCCTTGTCCACGAGGCTGTTGACCTGGTTCGTGAAGCCGGTCGGGTTGGTCTCGTAGCCCTGCTCCTGCACGTACATCGAGATGCGGAACAGGTCGGCCTGCCAGTCCTTGGCCAGCGCGTCGAGCGAGGCGTCGTTGTAGCAGTTGGCGAACCACTGCAACCCGTGGGAACTCATGCCGCGCAGCTGGATCGGCCGCCCGTACCGGTTGCAGAGGTTGACCCCGCAGACCCGCAGCTGGCCGTTGATCGCCACGGGCGTGGTGCCGGTGGGTGGCGGCGTCGTGGGTGGCGGGGTGGTCGGGGGCGGCGTGGTGGGTGGGGGAGTGGTGGGCGTGGTCCCGCCGGTGCAGGCGGTGCCGTTCAGGGTGAACGCGGTAGGGGCCGGGTTGGCGCCGGTCCAGGAGCCGTTGAAGCCGACGGTGGTGCTCGCGCCGGTGCCGAGGGAGCCGTTGTAGCTCATGCTCTGTGCGGTGACCGCGCTGCCGCTCTGCTGCCAGGTCGCCGACCAGCCCTGAACGACCCGCTGCCCGGCGTCGGGGAAGACGAAGCCGAGGGTCCAGTTGTTCACCGGGTCGCCGAGGTTCTTCACCGTGACCGTGGCGGTGAAGCCGCCCTGCCAGGAGTTGGTGGTGTAGGTGACGGCGCAGCCGGTCGCCGCCATCGCGTTCGTCGACGGCAGCACGGCCGTCGCGGCCAGGGCGAGCGCACCGGCGGCGCCGCCCACGAGGAGGTGCCGCCGGGACGGGCGGGGGATCGAGAACATGCGGGATCGTCCCATCTGGTGGGTGGTGGTTGGACGGTGCCCGTCGTGAACTCGCCCGGAAAGTCCGACGTGGCAGCCTCGGGAGCGCTCCCACGCCGAGGGTAGAGGCGGACGCCGATCCGTGCAACAGATCAGCGCCCGCGCCGCCGCCCGGAGTGCAGCCGCAGCGCGTTGCACACGTCGAACACCCCGGACACGTCCCAGGCCAGCTCACCGGCCGCCCGGCGGGTCTCCGCGTCGGCCACCAGCCCGGCCAGGATCACCACCCGGTTCTGCACCGTGACGGTGATCTGCTGCCGCCGGGTGGTCCAGTCGACGCTCAACCGCTGCGCCACCAGGGCGGCCAGCCGCACGTCCTCGCCGTCGGGCGCCGGCCCGTCCCCGGCGAACGGGAAGTCGGGGTACGGCCAGGGCATCACCATGTGTCGGGCTCCTTCTGCTCGTTCACGTTTCCCGGTCGGGCGGCTCAGGCCGGGCGCGGGCCGGACGCCCCGCTCGTGGCCCGGGTGCGGCTGTCGAAGACCGGGAAGACCCCGTCCAGCCGCATGGTGTGCAGCACGGTGAGCACGAACCGGGACGGCGCCACCAGGCAGAGCCGCCGGCCGTCCTGCCGGCTGTCCTGGTGGGCGCGGACCAGCAGCCCGAGCCCGGCCGAGTCGATCACCTCGACCTCGGTGAGGTCGACGAGCACCCGCTCGCCGACCGTGACGGCCTCGTCCAGCGCCCGGCGTACCCGTTCGACGGGGTCCGCCTCGGGGACGGGCGGCGCCCCACCGACGTCGTCCAGGTCGTCGACACCGAGACCGTCGTCGTCCACCACGGCCCGCACACTGCACCGTGGGCAGTGGTGCGGCCCGGAGGCGAACGGCGAGCCGACCCAGTCGTTCTCGAACACCAGCGTCCAGACCACCTCGGCGTCCGGCAGGGTGCAGCCGGTGCCGGTGACGCTGTCACCGCAGCCGTCGCAGATGAGCATCATCAGGTGCTCCGCCGGTACGACAGTCACGATCCCTCCCTCCGCCGCGCGCCCGGTCGGGGCGGCGGTTCCTTCCCGGCCGGCGCACGCCCCGCGGTCAGGACGGCGAGCACGACCGCGACGGCGGCGAACCCGGACTGCACGACCAGGGGCCACACCTCCGGCTCGGCGGGCCCGGTGTCCACGAGGCCCACGACGATCGCGCCGAGCAGCGCGGCGGCGACCCCGAGCGCGAGGGTCAGCCAGACCGGCGCGGCCGTGCGTCCCGGCACGACCAACCGACCCACGGTGCCGACGGCGAGCCCCACCACGAGCGCCCCGACCAACGTGCTGCCGTTCACCGTGCCTCCCCGTCCGCTCCGGCTCCCCACTCTGCGGAGCGACATTGGAGGTCGCCGCGCGGTTCCATGACAGTTGTGTGACAAAAGCCGGGAACGGCTGACACGGTTGGGTGACTCGTGGGTGGCCCGTCATGATGCGCATATGACGGCCGTACTGGTGATCGAGGACGACGACCGCATCCGGCTGGCCCTGCTGCTCGCGTTGGAGGAGGAGGGCTATTCCGCGTACGGGGCGGCGACCGCCGAGGAGGGCCTGCGCCGGCAGCGGGAGAGTCCCGCCGACCACGTGCTGGTCGACCTCATGCTGCCCGGCCTCGACGGGTTCGAGTGCATCCGCCAGTTGCGCCGCGACGACGACGTCCCGATCGTGGTGGTCAGCGCCCGCGACGACACCCACGACATCGTCGCCGCGCTGGAGGCCGGGGCCGACGACTACGTGGTCAAGCCCGTGGCGATCAAGGAGCTGTCGGCCCGGCTGCGGGCCCTGCGCCGGCGCGGCCGGGTCGTGACGGCCGGCGTCCCCGCCCAGGTCTTCGGGGACCTGGAGATCAGCGCCGAGGCCGGCGAGGTCCGCCGCGCCGGCCGGCCCGTCGCCGTCACCCGCACCGAGTTCCGGCTGCTCTGCGAGCTGGCCGAGCACGCCGGCCGGGTGCTGTCCCGGCAGCAGTTGCTGCGCCGGGTCTGGGGCTACGAGACCGGCGACGAGCGGCTGGTCGACGTGCACGTGGGCCGGCTGCGGCAGAAGATCGAGCCGGATCCGGCGAACCCGCGGCACCTCGTCACCCTCCGCGGCCTCGGCTACAAGCTCCAGCGATGACCCGCCTCGGACTGCGCGCCCGGGTCACCGCCGCGTTCGCCGTCGGCGCGTTGCTGCTCGCCGCCGTGATGGCCCTCTTCTCGTACGACCTGACCCGCCGCTCGCTGCTCGAGGAGCGGGAGCGCACGGCCGTCCGGGCCGCGTACTACGACGCCGCGGTGGTCCGCTCCGGGCTGGACACCGGCACCCCGGACGTGGTGGCGGTGCTGCGGTCCCTGGACACCGGCAGCAGCCGCCGGCCGCTGCTGCACCTGCGCGGCGGCTGGTACGCCCGCACCGCCGACGTCGGCGCCGGCTCGGTCCCGGTGGAGTTGCAACGCCTGGTCGCCGCCGGCCAGCCGGCCGTGCAGCGGGTGCGCGTGGACGGGCAGCCGACCCTGCTGGTCGGCGTCCCGCTCGCCGGCGAGTTGGGCTACTACGAGCTGACCTCGCTGCGGGAGGTCGAGGAGACCTTCCAGGTGGTCGGGCTGGCGCTGACCGCCGTGGCGATCATGGTCGCCGGGGCCGGCGCCGCCCTCGGCTGGTACGCGACACGGCACAGCGTCCGGCCGCTCACCGCGGTCGCCGACGCCGCCGAGCGGATCGCCGCCGGCGACTTCGCCACCCGGCTCGACCCCACCACCGACCCCGACCTGACCCGGCTCTCCACCTCGTTCAACCACATGGTCGACCAGGTGGTGCGGCGGATCGAGCGGGACCGCCGGTTCGCCGCCGACGTCAGCCACGAGCTGCGCTCCCCGTTGCAGACGCTGGCCGCCGCCGCGAGCGTGCTGACCCGCCGCCGGGAGCACCAGGACGAGCGCACCGCCACCGCGGCGGGACTCGTCGCCGACGAGGTGGCCCGGTTCCAGCGCCTGGTGGACGACCTGATCCAGCTGGCCCGCACCGAACAGCCCGCGCACCGCGACACGGTCGACGTGGCCGGGCTGGCCCGGGCCGCCTGCCGGGAACGGTCGGTGCCGGAGAGCCTCGTCCAGGTGGCCGAGGGCACACCGGCCCGGTGGCGGGTCGACCGGCGCCGGTTCGAGCAGATCCTGTTGAACCTGCTCGACAACGCCGTGCGCTACGGCGGCGGTCCGGTCGCCGTACGCCTCGACATGCGCGACGGGATCGGCGTGCTCGACGTCGACGACGACGGGCCGGGCGTGCCGGAGGCCGACCGGGAGGTCATCTTCGACCGCTTCGTCCGCGGCCGGGCGGCCCACGCACGGGCCGGCACGGACGGCACCGGCCTGGGCCTGGCCCTGGTGGCCCAGCACGCCGCCGCGCACGGCGGGCACGCGGCGGTGGTGGACCGGGAGCGTGGGGCCCGGTTCCGGGTCGAGCTGCCGGGGGCCGGCGGATGAGCCGGCGACTGCTCCCGGTGCTGCTGGCCGCGACGCTGCTCGGCGGCTGCGGGGTGCCGGTCGACGACGAGCCCCGCGTGGTGCAGGCCCCGCCCGGGAGCCTCCCGACGCCGGCGGGCACGGCGACGGCCGACCCGGCCGGGCGGATGGTGGAGCCGCTCTGCTTCGTCCGGGACGACGGGCTGGCGGCGGTCACCCGCCGCGTCGACGGCCTGCCCGGCGTGGACGAGCACCTCCAGCACCTGCTGGCCGGCCCGGACGGCACGGAGCGGGACCGCGGGCTGGCCACCGCGCTGCCCGGCACGGTGGCGGTGGCCGGGGCCACCCTCACCGGCACGGTGGCCACCGTCGACGTGCGGCAGGCCGGCGAGGAGACCGGCCGCAACGACGAGGTCCTGGCGTTCGGGCAGATCGTCTGCACGCTGACCCAGCGTCCCGACGTGGACAGCGTCGCGTTCCGCCGGGACGGGCAGCCGCTGGAGGTGCCGAGAGCCGACGGCAACCTGTCCTCGTTGCCGCTCACCGCCGCCGACTACCGGCCGCTGTTGCACCGCTGACGACCGTCCGTGGCCCGGCTCACCGCTGATTTGTCCGATCATGGGTGAAATATCCATCGTCCGTTCGGTTGATTAGGCGGCAACCTTTGGTCTAGGGTGGCTGGCACGACCGGTGCTCGGGAGGCACCCGTTCTCCTCAGGACAGGAAGGCCAGCATGACCACGACGACCATCGCGCCGACGACGACCAGCGAGGTTCACCGCGCGGCGGTGACCGGCGAGGAGACCCGCGCCAGCCAGCTGATCGCCGCACTGGCCGAGCTGCCCGAGGGCCACCCGGAGCGGCCGGCGCTGCGCAACCAGGTCATCGAGGCCTGGCTGCCGCTGGCCAACCACCTCGCCGCCCGCTACAGCGGCCGCGGCGAGCCGGCCGGCGACCTCGCCCAGACGGCGGCCCTCGGCCTGATCAAGGCGGTGGACCGGTTCGATGCCTCCCGGGGCGTGGACTTCGCCGGCTTCGCCATCCCGACCATCCTCGGCGAGATCAAGCGGCACTTCCGCGACCGCACCTGGAACATCCGGGTCCCGCGCCGCCTCCAGGAGCTGCGGCTGCGCATCTCCGAGGCGAACAGCACGCTGACCCAGACCCTCAACCGGGCCCCGACGGTCGCCGACATCGCCAGCCACCTCGACGTCACCGAGGAAGAGGTGCTCGAGGGCCTGGAGGGCGCCCGCGCCTACAACGCCGTCTCGCTCTCCACCCCGATCGGCGACGGCGACAGCGCCACCGAGCTGGGCGACACCCTCGGCACCGAGGACAACGAGTACGAGCTGGCCGAGCTGCGCGCCTCGCTGGGCCCGGCGCTCGCCACCCTCGACGAGCGCGAGCAGAAGATCCTCACCCTGCGCTTCTACGGCAACCTGACCCAGAGCGAGATCGCCGCCCGGGTCGGGGTGTCCCAGATGCACGTGTCCCGGCTGCTCGCCCGCGCGCTGACCAAGCTGCGCGGCCAGCTCACCGAGGCCTGATCCACCCCGGGCGGACGTCCGCCCGAGTCGTTCCTCCCGGTTCCCGCGAGCGCTGCCGCCTCGCCCCGGTCCCACGCACCGCCACCGACTCCCCTCGGTGGCGGTGCGTCTTTCGCTCCACCCGCCCCGCCGCCCAGCGCGCCGGGGCGGGCCTGTGCATACTTGCGCGGATGCAATCGTTGCCGCGGCGGTCCGCCGCGCGGCTGTGACAGAGGCGGTAGTGGTGGTCGATCAGACGATCCCGCGGCGACGCGACACGGCTCCGGCGGCCGGGGCCCCGGTGGCCGACCCGGATCTCCGCCAGCTGTTGGCCGGTCTCACCGCGGTCCGGGACGGCGACTTCGGCACCCGGCTGCCGGAGGACGCCGACGGGCTGCTCGGCGAGATCGCCACCGTCTTCAACGGCATGGTCGATCAGCTCTCCCTGTTCACCTCCGAGGTCACCCGGGTGGCCCGGGAGGTCGGCACCGAGGGGCAGCTCGGCGGCCAGGCCGACGTGCCGGGCGTGTCGGGCACCTGGAAGGACCTGACCGACTCGGTCAACGCGATGGCCGGCAACCTGACCGACCAGGTCCGGGACATCGCCGAGGTGGCCACGGCGGTGGCCCGGGGCGACCTGTCGCAGAAGATCACCGTCGACGTGCGCGGCGAGATCCTGGAGCTGAAGGTGACCATCAACACGATGGTGGACCAGCTCTCCTCGTTCGCGGACGAGGTGACCCGGGTGGCCCGGGAGGTCGGCAGCGAGGGCCGGCTGGGCGGCCAGGCCGAGGTGCCCGGCGTCGCCGGCACCTGGCGCGACCTCACCGACTCCGTGAACTTCATGGCCGGCAACCTGACCAGCCAGGTCCGCAACATCGCCCAGGTCACCACGGCGGTGGCCCGCGGCGACCTCTCCCAGAAGATCACCGTCGACGCCCGGGGCGAGATCCTGGAGCTCAAGAGCACCATCAACACGATGGTGGACCAGCTTTCCTCGTTCGCCGACGAGGTGACCCGGGTCGCCCGGGAGGTCGGCACCGACGGCCGGCTCGGCGGTCAGGCCCAGGTGAGCGGCGTGGCCGGCACCTGGCGCGACCTCACCGACTCGGTGAACTCGATGGCCGTCAACCTCACCGACCAGGTGCGCAGCATCGCCCAGGTCGCCACCGCCGTGGCCCGGGGCGACCTGTCCCAGAAGATCACCGTCACCGCGCACGGCGAGATCCTGGAGCTGAAGAACACCATCAACACGATGGTGGACCAGCTCTCCTCGTTCGCCGACGAGGTGACAAGGGTCGCCCGGGAGGTCGGCACCGAGGGCCGCCTCGGCGGCCAGGCCGACGTCAAGGGCGTGTCGGGCACCTGGAAGGACCTCACCGAGTCGGTGAACGTCATGGCGGACAACCTCACCGCCCAGGTCCGCAGCATCGCGGAGGTCACCACCGCGGTCGCCAAGGGCGACCTCACGCAGAAGATCCGGGTGGACGCCCGGGGCGAGATCCTCGCCCTGAAGGAGACCATCAACACGATGGTCGACCAGCTCTCGGCGTTCGCCGACGAGGTGACCCGAGTGGCCCGCGAGGTGGGCACCGAGGGCCGCCTCGGCGGCCAGGCCCGGGTCTCCAACGTGGCGGGCACCTGGAAGGACCTGACCGACAACGTCAACGAGATGGCGAACAACCTGACCAACCAGGTGCGGTCGATCGCGCTCGTCGCCACCGCCGTCGCGCAGGGCGACCTGAGTCGGCAGATCACCGTCGAGGCCAAGGGCGAGGTCGCCGTGCTGGCCCAGACCATCAACACGATGGTGGGCACGCTCAGCGCGTTCGCCGACGAGGTGACCCGGGTGGCCCGCGAGGTCGGCACCGAGGGGCAGCTGGGCGGCCAGGCCCGGGTGCCGAACGTGGCGGGCACCTGGAAGGACCTGACCGACAACGTCAACTCGATGGCGAACAACCTCACCGGCCAGGTCCGCAACATCGCCCAGGTGACCACCGCGGTGGCACAGGGCGACCTGACCAAGAAGATCGACGTGGACGCCCGCGGCGAGATCCTGGAGCTGAAGACCACCATCAACACGATGGTCGACCAGCTCTCCAGCTTCGCCGCCGAGGTGACCCGGGTGGCCCGCGAGGTCGGCAGCGAGGGCCGCCTCGGCGGCCAGGCCGAGGTGGAGGGCGTCTCCGGCACCTGGAAGCGGCTCACCGAGAACGTCAACGAGCTGGCCGGGAACCTGACCCGGCAGGTGCGGGCCATCGCCGAGGTGACCAGCGCGGTCGCCACCGGCGACCTCACCCGCTCGATCACTGTCGACGCCTCCGGCGAGGTCGCCGAGCTGAAGGACAACATCAACTCCATGGTGGAGTCGCTGCGCGAGACCACCCGGACCAACCAGGAACAGGACTGGCTCAAGACCAACCTGGCCCGCATCTCCGGCCTCATGCAGGGCCACCGGGACCTCGAGGTCGTCGCCGGTCTGGTCATGAACGAGCTGGCCCCGCTGGTCTCCGCGCAGCTCGGCACGTTCCTGCTGGTCGACGACGGCGGCGACGGCCGGGGCCTGCGGGTGGTCGGCGGTTACGGCCACGACGCGACCCGCCGCCGGTACGCCCTGGGCGACTCGCTGGTCGGGCAGGCCGCCCTGAGCAAGCGGGCCATCGTGGTGGACGCCGTGCCGGCCGACTACGTCACCGTCTCGTCGAGCCTGGGCGCGGCCGTGCCGCTGCACCTCGTGGTGCTGCCGATCCTCTTCGAGGACCAGGTCCTCGGCGTCATCGAGCTGGCCGGCATGGGCCGGTTCACCGAGATCCAGCGGGACTTCCTCGACCAGCTCACCGAGACCATCGGCGTCAACGTCAACACGATCGTGGCCAACGCCCGCACCGACGTGCTGCTGACCGAGTCGCAGCGGCTGGCGGCCGAACTCCAGGCCCGCTCGGAGGAGCTGCAGGCCCGCTCCGAGGAACTCCAGAGCTCCAACGCCGAACTGGAGGAGAAGGCCGCCCTGCTGGCCCGGCAGAACCACGACATCGAGACGAAGAACTCCGAGATCGAGCAGGCCCGCCAGGAGCTGGAGACCCGCGCCCAGCAGCTCGCGCTCGCCTCGAAGTACAAGTCGGAGTTCCTGGCCAACATGAGCCACGAGCTGCGTACGCCGCTGAACTCGCTGCTCATCCTCGCCCAGCTGCTGGCCCAGAACCCCAACCGCAACCTCACCCCGAAGCAGGTCGAGTACGCCACCGTCATCCACTCGGCCGGCGCGGACCTGCTCCAGCTCATCAACGACATCCTCGACCTGTCCAAGGTCGAGGCCGGCAAGATGGACATCAACCCGGAGACGTTCGAGCTGTCCACGCTGCGCGACTACGTCGACGCCACGTTCCGCCCGCTCACCACTCCGCGCGGGCTGGAGCTGGACCTCGTCACCGGCCCGGACGTGCCGGCCCGGCTGCACACCGACGAGCAGCGGCTGCGGCAGGTGTTGCGCAACCTGGTCTCCAACGCCGTCAAGTTCACCGAGAAGGGCCGGGTGCAGCTGCGCATCGAGCGGGCCCGCCCGGACGAGCTGCCGGCCGATATGCCGGCGGCCGACACGGTCATCGCGTTCCGGGTCGTCGACACCGGAATCGGCATCGCCGAGCAGCACCTGACCGCCATCTTCGACGCGTTCCAGCAGGCCGACGGCACCACCAGCCGGCGGTACGGGGGCACCGGCCTGGGCCTGTCCATCAGCCGGGAGATCGCCCGGCTGCTCGGCGGGCAGATCACCGCGGAGAGCGTCCTGGGCCAGGGCAGCACGTTCACCCTCTACCTGCCGGCCACGGCCACCGCGCCGCTGCCCGACGCCGGCGTGGCCGTACCGGCCACGGCGACCGCGACTCCGGTCGAGTCGGAGGCCCAGCGGTGGGTGGAGCGGCAGCAGCGCCGGGTGCTGGTGCTGGAGGCGCACGAGAAGGGCCTGCTCACCCTGCTGGCCCGTGGCGTGGCTGCGGAGACCGGCGGGCCGGTCGAGGTGTCCACCGCGGTGGACGTCGACGAGGCGGTCGACACGCTCGCCCGGCACCGCCACCACCTGCTCGTGGTGCAGCTCGACCCGGCCGACGAGCACGGCACGGCCCTGCTCCGGGCGCTGCACGAGCACCCCGGCCTGCGCGGCCTGCCGGTGCTGGCGTACCACGGTCAGCCGCTCGCGGGCGGGCAGGACGCCCTGCTCCAGGGGCTGGCCGCGGACCGCCCGCTGGAGATCCTCGGCAGCCTGGACGAGCTGCGCGAGCGCATCGTGCTGCACCTGACCGCGGACAACCCGGAGCGGGTGCCGTCGTTCGCGGCGCCGACCACCGACCGCAGCCCGGTCGGCGACCCGGTCGCCCGCGAGCTGTCCGGCCGCAAGGTTCTGGTGGTGGACGACGACGCCCGCAACGTCTTCGCCCTCACCAACATCCTCGAACTGCACGGCATGGACGTGGTCTACGCGGAGAACGGCCGCAAGGGCGTCGAGACGCTGATGCGGCACGACGACATCGACCTGGTGCTGATGGACGTGATGATGCCGGAGATGGACGGCTACGCGGCCACCGCCGCGATCCGCGCCATGCCCCGCTACGCGGACCTGCCGATCATCGCGGTGACCGCGAAGGCGATGCGCGGGGACCGGGAGAAGAGCCTCTCCTCCGGCGCCAGCGACTACGTCACGAAGCCGGTCGACGCGGAGGACCTGCTCACCTGCATCCACCGCTGGCTGACCAACTGACGCACGAAGCGGCCCGGCGGGAAAATCGCCCGCCGGGCCGGCTCGGTACGGATCAGGTCACCACGGGCTCGGGGCCGGCGGCGGCACCACGGGCGGGCGGTCGTCGCAGGTGATGGTGTTCGGCAGCAGCCAGGGGGCGAGCCAGCCGTCGTTGCCGCCGAGGTCGGTGAGGGCGAACTCGGACCCGGCCGGGGTGAAGTGGAACGACCCGCAGTTGTTCACCGGGACCGCGCCGACGTTGCGCGCGTCCACGTTCTCGAAGGACGCCGAGCCAGCGGCCCGGGCGCTCACCACCGAGGTGCCGGTGCCGTCGACCCGGATGTCCCTGAAGTGCACGTTGCTGATGGACACCGCGTCCTTCACCGGCCAGTCGCTGACCAGCATGATCGCGTTGTAGGTGTTGTCGAGGTAGCTGTCGCCGACCACCTGGATGTCGGCGTCGATGCTGCGGTCCAGGGCGTAGAACCAGATGGCGCCGAGGCCGATGTTCCAGTTCAGGTCGTACGTGCCGGCCCGGACAGTGGTGTTGCCGGTGATCCGGAGCTGGCCGGTGAACGGCTCGGCGCCGAACCGGGACCCGATCTGGATGGCGCTGCCCTCGCGGACCGGGTCGGCGATCAGGTTGTGGGAGACGGTGAGGTCGGCGCCGCCGTAGAGGGCGATGCCGTTGGCCAGGACCGGGGACTGCACGGTGTTGTGGTCGAACGTGTTGTGCGCGTTGGCGGTCCCCTCCGACCACATGGCCAGCGCGTCGTCGCCGGTGTTGCGGATGAAGCTGTTCGAGATCGAGGAGTGCGTGACGCCGGTGTGGAAGTTGAGCCCGTCGGCGACCTGGTCGGCGATGACCGTGTCGGTGACCCGCAGGTCGGTCATCGGGCCGTCGAACCACAGGCCGACCTTGGTGTGGTGCAGGTAGAGCCCGTCGACGGTGGAGTGGCTGAGTGCGCCGCCGATCGCGTTGACCTGGTCGGTGTCGATGCGCTCGCGCACGTCGCCCTCGACGGCGAAGCCGGAGAGGTGGACGTCGCTGCTGCCGCCGTCGGCGGCGTCGCGGCCGTAGAAGCCGACGCCGGTGTGCACCGAGCCGTCGGGGGCCGGGGTGTCCAGGGCCACCTCGCGACCCTTGACGACGGTGTACCAGCTGCCGGCGCCCGCGATGGTCACGTCGTCCACGATGATGTGCCGGTTCACCTGGTACGTGCCCGGCGGCAGGTAGAGCGTGCGGTCCACCCGGCGGGCGTACGCGACGGCGCGGTCGAAGGCGTCGGCGGACTCGCGCCGGCCGGTCGGGTCGGCGCCGAAGGCCAGCACGTTCACGGCGTGCGGCAGCACCCGGGGCGGGGCCACGAGGTGGGAGTCCAGCAGGTCGATCACGGTCCACGCCGCGGCCGTGCCGGTCGGCGCGGTCAGCCGGACCACCTCCCCGGCCCGGTGGGTGCGGCCCAGCAGCAGTCGCTGCTCGTCGTAGAAGTGGTGCGGCCGGAACGGCTTGGTGATGACCGGCGCGGGCGTGGTGGCCGCCGGCACGCAGGAGCACTCGGTGATCCACCAGTCGGGGTGGAGCAGGTCGGCGCCGGGGTCGTTGGTGAACGGGTACTGGTTGTAGAGCCAGGCGTACTGCGAGGTGAGCGTCATGGTGCGGGCCGGGGCGCGCCCGACGGTGACCCGCAGCGGCGCGGTGATCCCGCCGCCGCCGGGCGCGTCGGGGATGCTGTACCGGACGGTGAGGGCGTTGGCCGCCTCCGGGAGGGTGAACTCGACGTACTGGCCGGGGGAGAGGCGGACCGCCCGCCGCCCGGACGCCTCGCCGGCGAGGGTGTACGCGGCACGGTCCGGGCCGATCACCGTGCCGGTGGTCCGGGCGTGCTCGGCCTCCTGCTCGACGAAGTCCACCGTGGCGCCGCGGCCGGTGACCAGCGCCTGGTCGAGCCCGGCCCGGGTGACCACGGGGGCCGGTCCGGCGGGACCGGCCGCAAGTGCGGCGCTCCCGGCCGGTACGGCCAGTGCGACGGCGGTGGCCGCCGCCGCGAGGATCCTGGCGATCGGCACGGCCGGGCGCAGGCCCGCCGCGCCTTCCACGCTCCGCTGCATCGGACTACCCACTTTCGCCGGGGGACGGGGGAGACGGTGGTGGCGTCGGCGCGGATGGGGGCGCGCCGGCCGGAAAGGTGACTCATGTTATTCCTGGGCTTTGTCGATATTCAAGCGCCTGCTTGTTCGAATCTTGCGCGGCCAGGATCGCCCGCCGGAGCCGCGTGCCGGACCGTCGGGCGACCGGGCGTGACCGCCGTCCAGCAGGGCCTTGTTCATTTCTTGCAAGAACACGACGTAGGATTGCCGCCGTGACGAAACGGTTGACGGAGGTGGCCCGCAAGGCGGGCGTCAGCGAGGCGACCGTGAGCCGGGTGCTCAACGGGCGGGGCGGCGTGTCCGAGGCGACCCGGACGGCGGTGCTGACCGCGCTCGACGTGCTCGGCTACGAGCGCCCGACCAAGCTGCGCGGCGAGCGGGCCCGGCTCGTCGGCCTGGTCCTGCCCGAGCTGCAGAACCCGATCTTCCCTGCCCTCGCCGAGGTGGTGACCGGCTCCCTCGCGCAGCGGGGGTTCACCCCGGCGCTCTGCGCCCGCACCATCGGTGGGGTGTCCGAGTCGGACTACGTCGAGATGCTCCTCGACCACCAGGTCTCCGGCGTCATCTTCGCGGGCGGGTCGTACGCCCTCGCCGACGCCACCCACGAGCACTACCGCCGGCTGACCGACCGCGGCCTGCCCGTGGTGCTGGTCAACGCGGGCGTCGACGAGCTGGGCTTCCCCCGGGTCTCCACCGACGACGCGGTGGCGGTCGAGCAGGCGTACGGGCACCTGCGCTCCCTCGGGCACGAGCACATCGGCATGGTGCTCGGCCCGGAGGGGCACGTCCCGTCCCGGCGCAAGCGCGACGCCATGGTCCAGGTCGCGGGGTGGACCGACGACACCGGGTACGTCGAGCGGTCGAGCTTCTCCATGGAGGGGGCGCGGGTCGCGGCGACCAAGCTGGTCGAGCGGGGTGTCACCGGCATCATCTGCGCCAGCGACGTGCTGGCCCTGGGCACCATCCGGGCCGCGCGGCGCCTGGGCCGGGCCGTGCCGACCGACGTCTCCGTGGTCGGCTTCGACGACTCCGCGTTCATGACCTGCACCGACCCGCCCCTGACCACCGTGCGGCAGCCGATCGAGACAATGGGCCAGGCCGCGGTGGACCTGCTGGTCACCCAGATCGAGGGCGCCGGCGTGCTGCACGACGAGCTGTTGTTCGAGCCCGAGCTCGTGGTCCGGGGCTCCACCGCGCCCGCCCCCCGCCGCTGACCATCCCGCCGGACGCCTCCGGCACCCCACCGCCTCCCCGACGATCCGCACCGACGCTCCGGCCGTCGACCGCCACCCGCGGTCGGCGGCCGTTTCGTCGTTGCCGGCGGAGGTGGGCTCCGAGAGGGACGAAAGCCGGAAGCCGGACCGGGCCCGCAGGGCTGGTCGCAACTGTCGTGACGAAGTCGTGTTCTTTCAGCAAACGATCGAAACCTTGCCGCAATGAGTCGACCTCGCTACAGTGACTCCACTCACACCTGGCCCCGGCGTCAGGCGGTGACGTTCACGCCAGATCAAGCGAACGCCATGGATACCCCGTTCCCCGAAGGGATGGACAGATGTCCGTACCGCAGTACCGGAAGGCTGCGGCGATAGCGCTCGTGGCCGGCCTGGGGCTCAGCCTCGTGGCTTGCTCCACGAAGAGCGACGACGCCGCGAAGGACGCCAGCGGCAAGGTCACCATCACCGTCGACTGCCAGCCGGTCGGCGCACAGAAGGAACTGCTGAAGAACTGGAACGACGACGTCGCCGAGTTCCAGAAGCAGAACCGGAACATCGTCATCAAGAGCGTCAGCGTCGGCGAGCAGTGCAACAACCCGCCGGACTTCACGGCCCGCCTCGCCGGCGGCACCGTGACCGACGTGTTCTACGGGTACATGACCGATCTCCAGCAGGTGCTCGACTCCGGTCAGGCCATGGACATCACGGAGTACGCCACCAAGGACACGATCCCGACCTGGGACAGCATCGACCCGGCACTCAAGGGCGTTTTCACCGACGGCGGCAAGCTCTACGCCGTCCCGGTGAAGAACTACTCGATGGGCCTGGTCTACAACAAGGTCCTGTTCCAGCGGGCGGGCCTCGACGTCAACAACCCGCCCAAGACCTGGGCGGAGGTCCGCGAGGCGGCCAAGAAGATCTCCGCGCTGGGCAACGGCATCGCCGGCTACTCGGAGTACAGCGCCGGCAACACCGGCGGCTGGCACTTCACCTCCCTGCTCTACTCGCAGGGCGGCCAGGTGCTCAGCGAGGACGGCAAGAAGGCCGACTTCAACAACGCCATGGGCAAGCAGGTCCTCCAGAACCTCAAGGACATGCGGTACGGCGACAACAGCATGGGCAGCCGCCAACTGCTGCAGTGGGGCGACCTGCTGACCAACGCCGGCGCGGGCAAGGTCGGCATGTTCATCGGCGCCCCGGACGCCACCCAGGCGATCGTGAGCCAGTTCCAGGGCAAGTTCCAGGACTGGGCCATGGGCCCGCTGCCCGGCCAGGACGGCCCGGCGAAGGCGACCCTCGGCGGCGGTGAGGGCTACTTCTTCAAGAAGGGCCTCACCCCGGAGCAGGTCAAGGCCGGTCTGAAGTGGATCGCGTACCAGAAGTTGACCCCGGGCAAGGGCCAGTTCGACTACGTCCGGGCCAAGCCGCAGAACTACCCGGTGGGCCTGCCCCAGCCGCTGCTGTTCGCCAACGGAAGCGACGCGCAGAAGCAGGAGCTGGAGCTGCGTAAGGCGAACGCGAACGTGGACACCGCGAACTTCGCGATCTTCGAGGCGAACCCGGTCCCGATCAAGGGCGAGCCCCGCAACGCGCAGGCCATCTACGCGGTGCTCGACGCCGCGATGTCGGGGGTCCTCACGAACCCGAACGCGAACATCGACGCGCTGCTCAAGACGGCCGAGGACAAGGTCAACCAGCTGCTGGCCGCCGGGAGCTGACCCGGCGCGGGTGGGGGCCGGCATCCCCGGCCCCCACCCTCCGTCCGCACACCGTCCGGCCACCCACCTTCCGCAGGAGACGTCTTGGCCATCACCACCGTCCCGGGTACCACCAGACGAGCGGGTCGCTCCGGGCCGCCGTACCCGTCACCGCCACGTCGTGGGGGCCTCGGCCGCAAGGTACGGGACAACCTCACCGGGCACGCGTTCCTGATCGGGGCGGTCCTCTGCTTCGCCGTCTTCTCCTGGTACCCGATGGTGCGCGGCATCGTGATGAGCTTCCAGCGCACCCGCCGGGGCGAGACGACCTGGGTGGGCTGGGACAACTACACCCGCATCATCGACGACCCCAGCTTCTGGACCGCCTGGCAGAACACGTTCTACTTCACCGCCCTCGCGCTCGTCCTCGGGTACGCGGTGCCGTTCTTCGTGGCGATCCTGCTCAACGAGTTCCGCCACGCCAAGGGTTACCTGCGGATCCTGGTCTACCTGCCGGTGATGCTGCCGCCGGCCTCGGCGCTGTTCCTCTTCAAGTTCTACGCGTACGACCCCAGCGAGGCGGGGCTGTTCAACGCGATCCTCGCGGCGCTGCACCTGCCCACGTCGGAGTGGATGCAGTCACCCGGCATGACCATGCCCGCCATGGTGCTGGCCTCCACCTGGATGAACATGGGCAGCGCCGTACTCATCTACCTGGCGGCGCTGCAGAACATCCCCGGAGAGCTCTACGAGGCGGCCGAACTCGACGGCGCCGGGATCTGGCGGCGGATCCGGCACGTGACCATCCCGCAGACCCGGCTCATCCTCGCCCTGCTGGCGATGATGCAGATCGTCGCCACCATGCAGCTCTTCATCGAGCCGCTGATCCTCGCCAACGGCGCCGGCACCGGGGACTCCGCGACCTCGGTCGCGTACCTCATCTACCAGCACGGCTTCTTCCAGAACGACCTCAACGGCGCCGCGGCGCTCGGCGTGATCATGCTCGTGGTGCTGGCCGGCTTCTCCGCCGTCTACGTGCGGCTGACCGCGAAACAGGACTAGGACGGACCAGGAATGGCACAGGACTCCGGCACCCGGACCCTCATCTCCCAGGCCCAGCTCACCCGTGGGCGCGGCAGGGTCATCTACTGGACGCTGCTCGCCGTCGTGGTGGTGGTGTTCACGCTGGTCTTCATCGGGCCGCTCTACTGGATGGTCACCGGCGCACTCAAGTCCGGCCAGGAGATCGCGCAGACCCCGCCGTCGCTGTTCCCGAAGGATCCCCAGCCGCAGAACTACGTCGACGCGTGGACCAACCTGCGCCTCGCCAAGCTGCTGTTCAACACGTTCTACTACGCCGCCGGCGCGGTGCTCTTCCAACTCGTCCTCGACACCGCCGCGGCGTACGCCCTGTCGAAGCTCCGGCCGGTGCTCGGCAACGTGATCCTCGGCCTGATGCTGGCCACGCTGATGATCCCGGCCATGGTGCTCATCGTCCCGCAGTACGTGACCGTGATCGACCTGCCGATCCTGCACCTCAACCTGCTCGACTCGCCGTTCGCCATCTGGCTGCCCCTGGTCGCGAACGGGTTCAACATCTTCCTGCTGAAACGGTTCTTCGACTCGATCCCCGAGGACCTCATGGCGGCGGCCCTCGTGGACGGCGCCACCCCGCTGCGTACCCTCTGGTCGATCATCCTGCCGATGTCGCGGCCCATCCTCGGCGTGGTCTCGATCTTCGCGGTGACGGCGGTCTGGAAGGACTTCCTCTGGCCGAAGCTGGTCATGCCGTCGCCCGAGACCCGGACGGTGAGCGTCGGCATCTACGCCTTCTCCGGTGGCACGCCCATGAACGTGGTGATCGCCGCCTCGGTCATCGCGGCGATCCCGACAGTCGTCATCTTCCTGATCTTCCAGCGGAACATCATGTCGGGCCTGACCACCGGCAGCCTCAAGGGCTGACCGCACCCGCACCCCACCGGCGACACCTCCCGCGGCGAACGACGACAGTTCGCCCGGCCCCCACATCCAGGTCCGGCGAACCCGCCGACGTACCGACGCAGAAAGCAGGTGCTCGTGTCCACACCAGACAGCGGTCCGTGGTGGCGTGGAGCGGTGATCTACCAGGTGTACCCGCGGAGCTTCGCCGACGGCGGTGGCGACGGCGTCGGTGACATCGCCGGCATCCGGTCCCGGCTGCCCTACCTGGCCGAGCTCGGCATCGACGCGATCTGGTTCAGCCCCTGGTACCCCTCACCCATGGCCGACGCCGGCTACGACGTGGCCGACTACCGCGACATCGACCCGGTCTTCGGCACCCTCGCCGAGGCGGAGGCGCTGATCAGCGAGGCGCACGCGCTCGGCATCCGGACCATCGTCGACGTCGTGCCGAACCACTGCTCCGACGCGCACCCCTGGTTCCAGGCCGCCCTCGCCGGCGGGCCGGACGCGCCGGAGCGGGAGCTGTTCTGGTTCCGCCCCGGCCGCGGGCCCGGAGGCGACCAGCGGCCCACCGACTGGATCGGCGAGTTCGGCGGCCCGACCTGGACCCGGACCGTCAACCCGGACGGCACTCCCGGCGACTGGTACCTGCACCTGTTCGCCCCCGAGCAGCCGGACTTCAACTGGGACCACCCGCGGGTGCGCGCCGAGTTCGAGGACATCCTGCGGTTCTGGTTCGACCGCGGGGTGGACGGCATCCGGATCGACTCGGCCGGGCTGCTGGTCAAGGACGGGACGCTGCCGGAGACCCTGCCCGACCGGCCGCATCCCTTCCGCGACCTCGACGGGGTGCACGAGATCTACCGCGACTGGCGGCGGGTGGCCGACTCCTACCCGGGCGACCGGGCCCTGATCGGCGAGGTGTGGCTGCCGGATCGGCAGCGGTTCGCCAACTACCTGCGCCCGGACGAGCTGCACGCCGCCTTCAACTTCGACTTCCTCGGCTGTGCCTGGGACGCCGCGGCGCTGCGCGAGAGCATCGACGGGACGCTGAGCGCCCACGCGCCGGTCGGCGCGCCGGCCACCTGGGTGCTCTCCAACCACGACGTCACCCGGCACGTCACCCGCTACGGCCGGGCGGACACCCGGTTCAGCTTCGCCGCCAAGCGCGAGGGCATCCCCACCGACCTGGAACTCGGCACCCGTCGGGCGCGGGCCGCCGCGCTGCTGTCCCTGGCGCTGCCCGGCGCCGCGTACGTCTACCAGGGGGAGGAGCTGGGGCTCTGGGAGGTCGAGGACATCCCGTACGAGCTGCGCCAGGACCCGATGTGGGAACGGTCCGGCCGGGTCGACCCCGGCCGGGACGGCTGCCGGGTGCCGCTGCCCTGGACCGGTGACGCCCCGCCGTTCGGGTTCAGCCCCGACGGTGCGGCGGCCGCGCCCTGGTTGCCCCAGCCGGCCGACTGGAAGGACCGCACGGTCCGGGCGCAGACCGGTGACCCGCACTCGATGCTGGAGCTCTACCGGGCGGCCATCGGGATCCGCCGGTCCGAGGCCGCGCTCGGCGACGGCGGGCTCACCTGGCTGCCCGCCCCCGACAAGGTGCTCGCCTTCGCCCGCGATCCCGGCTTCACCTGCGTGGTCAACCTCTCCGCGGCCGCCGTGCCGCTGCCCGCGCACGAGCGGCTGCTGCTCGCCAGCGGACCGCTCGACGACGACCGGCTGCCGCCGGACACCGCGGCCTGGCTGCGGACCCGCTGACAGTACCCGGCGTCGGCGGCCCGTCCCGGCCGCCGGCGCCGCCCGAGCAGGAAGGAGGAGCGAGACACCGCACCGCACGGGGGACCTGGCCATCCGACGAAAGGGAGCGCACCCCTCATGGCCGACCACACCACCCCGCACCACCCGCGCCGCCGCCGGCTCCGCGCGGGGCTGGCCGCCCTCGCCGGCGCCGCGCTGGCCGCCACCTCCGTCACCGTCGTGGCGCTCACCACCACCGCCACCCCGGCCCGGGCCGCCGGGCTGTCCCCGTTCGACATCGCGGGCCGTGGCGCGACAGTGCCCTTCGTCGAGCAGGAGGCGGAGAAGGCCGTCCATACCGGCACCCGGATCGGCCCCGACCGCCGCTACGGCACCCTCCCGTCGGAGGCGTCCGGCCGGGAGGCGGTCACCCTCGACGCCGTCGGCGAGTACGTCGAGTTCACCCTCACGGCGCCCGCCAACGCGGTCACCTTCCGCTACAGCCTGCCGGACAGCGCCGCCGGCACGGGCCGGGACGCCAGTATCGACCTGCGCGCCGGCGGCGCCCTGGTCAAGTCGGTCCCGGTCACCTCCCGGTACGGCTGGTACTACGGCGGTTACCCGTTCAACAACAACCCCGGCGACACCAACCCGCACCACTTCTACGACGAGACCCGCACCCTGTTCGGCACGACCTACCCGGCCGGCACGAAGATCCGCCTCCAGGTCTCCTCGACCGCGCAGTCGCCCACCTTCACCATCGACCTGGCCGACTTCGAGCTGGTCGGCGGCCAGATCGCCAAGCCCGCCGGCGTGCTGGACGCGGTCACCGACTTCGGCGCCGACCCCACGGGCGCCACCGACTCGACAGCGAAGTTCCAGGCCGCCGTGGACGCCGGCCGGGCCCAGGGGAAGACCGTCTGGATCCCCGCCGGCACCTTCACGCTCTGGGACCACGTGGTGGTCGACGGGGTGACCCTGCGCGGCGCCGGGCCCTGGTACTCGGTGCTCGGTGGCCGGCACCCCACCGACCGCAAGCGGGCCGCCGGCATCTACGGCAAGTACGTGCCCGGCGGCGGCTACGGGGGCGAGATCCGGCCGCACGAGGCCGGCGGGCCCAGCCGCAACGTCACCCTGCGGGACTTCGCCATCATCGGCGACATCCGGGAGCGGGTGGACGAGGACCAGGTCAACGCCCTGGGCGGTGCCATGTCGAACTCGGTGGTGGACAACCTCTGGTTGCAGCACACCAAGGTCGGCGCCTGGATGGACGGCCCCATGGACAACTTCACCATCCGCAACAGCCGGATCCTCGACCAGACCGCCGACGGGGTGAACTTCCACTGGGGCGTCACCAACTCCACGGTGACCAACACCTTCGTCCGCAACACCGGCGACGACGGCCTGGCCATGTGGGCGCAGAGCGTACCGAACGTCAACAACGCCTTCACCTTCAACACCGTCGGCGTCACCATCCTGGCCAACAACCTGGTCACCTACGGCGGCCGGGACATCCGGATCACCGACAACGTCACCGCCGACTCGGTGACCAACGGCGGCGGCATCCACGTGGCCAACCGCTATCCCGGCGTCAACGGCCCGACCGCGGTCGCCGGCACGATCACCGTCGCCCGCAACACCCTGATCCGCAACGGCAACTCCGACTACAACTGGCGGTTCGGCGTCGGCGCGCTCTGGTTCTCGGCGCTCAACGAGCCGATCCAGGGCGCCACCATCAACGTCACCGACACCGACATCCTGGACAGCTCCTACGCGGCGCTGCACTGGATCGAGGGCCAGACCAGCGGGATCAACCTGAACAACGTGCGCATCGACGGCGCGGGCACCTTCGCGCTCCAGGTGCAGGCGCCCAGCCAGGTCAGCTTCACAGGCGTCCGGGCCAGCGGCATCGCCCAGGCCAACCCCATGTACAACTGCGTCGGCAGCGGCTTCCAGATCACCCAGGGCGCCGGCAACTCCGGCTGGTACTCGGCGAGCCCGTACTGCGGGCCCTGGCCCGAGCCGCAGTGGGGCAACGGCCCGTCGAGCCCGCCCACCCCGACCCCGACCAGCCCGACGCCCAGCCCGACCCCGAGCCCGACGCCGACCACCCCGCCGCCGTCGGGCGGCAACCTCGCCCTCGGTCGGCCGGCCACCGCGTCCAGCAGCACCCAGACGTACGCGGCGGCGAACGCGGTGGACGGCAACGCCGGCACCTACTGGGAGAGCGCCAACAACGCGTTCCCGCAGTCGCTGACCGTGGACCTCGGGTCGGCGCGCACCGTCGACCGGGTGGTGGTGAAGCTGCCGCCGGGCTGGGAGCGGCGTACCCAGACGCTGTCCGTGCTCGGCTCGACCGACGGGTCCACCTGGTCCACGCTGAAGGCGTCGGCCGGCTACACCTTCGACCCGGCCACCGGCAACACCGTGACGATCCCGCTCACGGCGGGGGAGCGGCGGCACCTGCGGCTCAGCGTCACCGGCAACACCGGGTGGCCGGCGGGCCAGGCCGCCGAGTTCGAGGTGTACGGCGGCAGCACCACCACACCGCCGCCGACCACCACGCCGCCCCCGACCACCACCCCGCCGCCGCCGACCGGCAACCTGGCCGCCGGGCGGCCGGTCACCGAGACCAGCCACGCCGACGTGTACGGCGCGGCCAACACGGTCGACGGCAACGCCGGCACCTACTGGGAGAGCGCCAACAACGCCTTCCCGCAGTCGCTCACCGTGGACCTCGGCGCGACGTACCCGGTGTCCCGGGTCGTGCTGAAGCTGCCGCCGTCCTCGGCCTGGCAGGCCCGCACCCAGACGCTGTCGGTCCTCGGCTCGACGGACGGGTCGACCTGGACCACGGTGAAGGCGTCGGCCGGCTACACGTTCGATCCGGCCACCGGCAACACCGCCACCGTCACCTTCCCGTCCGCCGGCCGCCGCTACCTGCGGCTGACCTTCACCGGCAACACCGGCTGGCCGGCGGGCCAGCTCGGCGAGTTCGAGGTGTACGCCACCTGACCGCCCCGGGGTCCCCGCGGCGCGGCGGGGACCCCGTCCCACCCCCCACCACACCACCTCTCCACGTCCCCGGAAGAAGGTGTCCCTCCACCATGTCCAGATTCCGTACCCGGCTGGTCGCGGTGCTCGCCGCGGTCGCGCTGGCCGTCACGGCCCCGCCCCCGTCCCCGGCCGCCGCGGCCGGCGGTCCCAACCTCGCGCTCGGCCGCACCGCCACCGCCAGCAGCGCCAACGGCCCGTACGCGGCCGGCAACCTCACCGACGGCAACGCCGGCAGCTACTGGGAGAGCGCCGGCAGCACCTTCCCCCAGTGGGCCCAGGTCGACCTCGGGTCCGCCCAGTCGGTCGACCAGGTCGTGCTGAAGCTCCCCACCGGCTGGGAGTCGCGCACCGAGACCCTGTCGGTGCAGGGCAGCACCGACGGCAGCAGCTTCACCACACTGCTCGCCTCGGCCGGGCGCACGTTCAGCCCGGCCAACGGCAACACGGTCACGCTGAGCTTCCCGGCCGCCAGCACCCGGCACGTCCGGATCGCGATCACCGCCAACACCGGCTGGGCCGCCGCGCAGCTCGCCGAGCTGGAGGTGTACGGGACCGCGAACTCCTCGACGAACCTGGCCCTGGGCCGGACCATGGCGGAGAGCAGCCACTCCGACGTGTACGGCGCGGGCAACGCCAACGACGGCAATCCGGCCACCTACTGGGAGAGCGCCAACAACGCGTTCCCGCAGTGGATCCGGGTCGACCTCGGCGCCGCCGTTGCGGTCAACAAGGTGGTGCTCAAGCTCCCCACCGGCTGGCCCGCGCGCACCCAGACGCTCACCGTGCAGGGCAGCACCGACGGGTCCACCTTCAGCACCCTCGTCGCCTCCGCCGGGTACGCGTTCGACCCCGCCGGCGGCAACACGGTCACCGTCACCGTCGGCACGGCCACCACCCGGTACGTGCGGCTGCTGTTCACCGCCAACACCGGCTGGCCCGCCGGTCAGCTCGCCGAGCTGGAGGTCTACGGCCCGGCCACCGGCGACACCCAGCCGCCGAGCGCCCCCGGCAACCTGGCCCTCACCGAGCCCGCCGCCGACCAGGTCCGGCTCACCTGGACGGCGTCGACCGACAACGTCGGCGTCACCGGCTACGACGTCTACGCCAACGGCACGCTGCGCACCAGCGTCAGCGGGTCGACCCTGACCTACACCGACACCCAGCCGGCCGGCGCCACCGTCTCCTACTACGTGCGGGCCCGCGACGCGGCCGGCAACCAGTCGGCCAACAGCAACACCGTCACCCGCACCGGCAACACCGGGGACACCACGGCGCCGACCGCGCCGGGCAACCTGGCGTACACCCAGCCGGCCAGCGGGCAGATCCGGCTCACCTGGACGGCGTCGACCGACAACGTCGGCGTCACCGGCTACGACGTCTACGCCAACAACGCGCTGCGCGGCAGCGTCAACGGCTCGACGCTCGCCTACACGGACAGCCAGCCGGACAGCGCCACCGTCTCCTACTACGTCCGGGCCCGCGACGCCGCCGGGAACGTCTCGGCGACCTCCAACACGGTCACCCGCACCGGCAGCACGCCCGGCGGCACCAACCTGGCCGCCGGCAAGCCGATCACCGCCTCCTCGGTGGTGCACGTCTTCACCGCGGTCAACGCCAACGACAACGACGTGACGACCTACTGGGAGGGCGCGCCGGGGGCGTACCCGAGCACCCTGACCGTCGCGCTGGGCGCCAACGCCAGCATCAGCGCGATAGTGGTCAAGCTGAACCCGGACCCGGTGTGGGGGCCGCGCACGCAGACCTTCCAGGTGCTCGGCCGGGAGCAGTCCGCCTCCGGCTTCACCAGCGTGGTCGGCTCGGCGACGTACTCGTTCAGCCCGACCAGCAGCAACACGGTGACCATCCCGGTGAGCGCCACCGCCGCGGACGTGCGGCTCCAGTTCACCGCCAACTCGGGCTCGTCCAACGGGCAGGTCGCCGAGTTCCAGGTGATCGGCACCCCGGCGCCGAACCCGGACCTCACCGTCACCGCCCTGTCCGCGGCGCCGTCCGCGCCGGTGGAGACCGACCCGGTCACGCTGTCCGCCACCGTCCGCAACGCCGGCACCGCGCCGGCCGCCGCCTCCGCGGTGACCTTCTCCCTGGGTACGACGACTGTCGGCACCGCGGCCGTCGGCGCGCTCGCGGCCGGCGCCTCGGCGACCGTCACCCTCGCCATCGGCGCGCGCAACGCCGGCACCTACGACGTGACCGCAACGGCCGACGAGGCGAACACGGTCATCGAGCAGAACGAGTCGAACAACAGCCGGACCACCTCGCTGACGGTCAGCGCGGTGCCCAGCTCCGACCTGGTCGCCGGGGCGGTGAGCTGGTCGCCCGGCACGCCGAGCGCCGGCGCCACGGTCACCTTCTCGGTGTCGATCCGCAACCAGGGCACTGTCGCCTCAGCCGCCGGGGCGCACGGCATCACCCTCACCGTGCTCAGCGACACCGGCGCGGTGGTGCGCACCCTCACCGGGTCGTACAGCGGCACCCTGGCGGCCGGGGCGACCAGCCCGCCGGTCGACCTGGGCACCTGGACGGCGGCGAACGGGAGGTACACCGTGCGGGTGGCGCTCGCCGCCGACGCCAACGAACTGCCGGTCAAGCAGCAGAACAACACCAGCGACCGGCCGCTGTTCGTCGGCCGGGGCGCGAACGTCCCGTACGACACGTACGAGGCCGAGGACGGCCGGGTCGGCGGCGGCGCGCAGGTGGTCGGGCCGAACCGGACCATCGGCGACCTGGCCGGCGAGGCGTCCGGCCGCCGGGCGGTCACCCTGAACACCACCGGCGCGTACGTCGAGTGGACCACCCGGGCCGCCACCAACACCCTGGTCACCCGCTTCTCCATCCCCGACGCCCCGGGCGGCGGCGGGATCGACTCGACGTTGAACATCTACGTCAACGGGGTGCTGCACAAGCCGATCAACCTGACCTCGAAGCACATCTGGCTCTACGGGGCCGAGGCGGGCCCGAGCGACTCGCCCGGCGCCGGCGCACCCCGCCACCTGTACGACGAGGCCAACGTGATGCTGAACTCGACCGTCCCGGCCGGCGCCACCATCCGGCTCCAGAAGGACCCGGCCAACAGCACCACGTACGCGATCGACTTCGTCAACACCGAGCTGGTGTCACCGCGGGCCAACCCGGACCCCGCCCGCTACAAGGTGCCGAACGGCTTCAGCCACGCCGACGTGCAGAACGCCCTGGATGCCGTCCGGATGGACACCACCGGCACCCTGGTCGGCGTCTACCTGCCGCCGGGTACCTACGACACCGCGCAGAAGTTCCAGGTGTACGGCAAGGCGGTGAAGGTGGTCGGCGCCGGCATGTGGTACACCCGCTTCCAGACGCCCACCAACCAGCAGAACACCGACGCCGGTTTCCGGGTGGAGTCCTCGGCGAGCGGGTCGACCTTCGCCCACCTGGCGTTCTTCGGCAACTACACCAACCGGATCGACGGTCCGGGCAAGGTGTGGGGCGAGCTGAAGGACGTCGACAACATGACGCTCGACAGCGTCTGGGTGGAGCACACCGTGTGCGCGTACTGGGGGGTGAGCGTCAGCGGGCTGACCATCCGGGACAGCCGGTTCCGCGACACCTTCGCCGACGCCGTGAACATGACGAACGCCAGCACGAACAACCTGGTCACCAACTCGGAGGGCCGCTCCAACGGCGACGACGCGTTCGCGCTGTTCTCCGCTACCGACCAGGGCGGCTCGGGCGGCAACCACGGCAACGTGTTCGAGAACCTGACGGCCACGCTCACCTGGCGGGCGGCCGGGGTGGCGGTGTACGGCGGCTACGACAACATCTTCCGCAACCTCTACATCGCCGACATGCTGACGTACTCGGGCATCACCATCAGCTCGCTGGACTTCGGCTACCCGTTCGTCGGGTTCGGCGCCAGCCCGCCCACCCAGTTCCAGAACGTCTCGCTGATCCGGGCGGGCGGGCACTTCTGGGGTGCGCAGACGTTCCCCGCGATGTGGCTGTTCTCCGCCTCCAAGGAGTTCCGCGGCATCCGGGTGTCCGACGTGGACATCGTCGACCCGACGTACTCCGGGATCATGTTCCAGACCAAGTACAACGGCGGCCAACCCGAGAACCCGGTCACCGACACGGTCTTCACCAACGTGTCGATCTCCCGGGCGAAGCGCAGCGGTGACGCCTTCGACGCCAAGTCGGGCTTCGGGATCTGGGCCAACGAGATGCCCGAGCCGGGGCAGGGCCCGGCGGTCGGCTCGGCGACCTTCACCAACCTCCGGCTGACCGACAACTACCAGGACATCAGGAACACGACAAGCACGTTCACCATCAACCGCAACTGACCCTCGGGTCGGCGGGCCGCCGGGAGGACACCCCTCCCGGCGGCCCGTCGCGGTCACAGCCCGGCGCAGGCCGCCCCGTCGACAGTGCAGCCCTCCGGTCCCGTGGCCGTCAGGTCGGGATCCCGGACGTCGAACCGGATGGTGGCCGACCCGCCCGCCGGCACGGCCGCGCCGGTGAAGGTGACCACCGCACCGTCCTGCTTCGCCTCGGCCCCGTTGACGGTGCCGACCGTGGCGCCGTCGCCGAGCGTGACGGTCACCGTCCAGCCCGACCGCGCCGACGGACCGGGATTGCTCAGCACCACCTGACCCCGGTAGCCGAACACCCGGTCGGAGACGGTCTCGTAGCTGGCCTCCAGCGGAGCGGCCGGCGACGGGCTGGGGCTCGGCGTACGGGTGGGGGAGGCCGACGGGGTCGGGTCCGGCGCGACGCTGCGGCGGGTGGCCGACGGTGTGGCCCGTGACGGCGTCGCCGTCGGGGACCCGCTGCTCGCCGACGGCACCACGAGCGGCGCCGACGGCGGCGGGGCGGCCGGCGCCGTCGGCGCGGGCCGGGTGGCCCACACCGTGACCCCGGCGGCCGCCCCGAGCACCACCAGCACCGCGGCCACGAGCACCGCCCGGCGGCGACCGGCCCGGCTGTGTACGTCACCGAGCAGCCCGACCACCGGCAGCTCGGCGGTCAGCCCGCCCTCGGCGCGGCGCAGGTCGACCTGCTGGAACGCGATCCAGTCGAGGATCGCCGGGAGCCGGCCGGTCACCGCTGCCTGGTGCTGCTCGGCGCGCCGGTCGGCGTCCCAGTCGCCCTCCTCCAGCACCTCGCGCACGGACAGCCGGGAACCGTGGCCGGTGGCGACGATGTCGCAGGCCAGCCGGGTGCTCCGGTCCGCTTCGCGGCAGCGCAGCACCAGCCGCTCCGGCGCGCGCAGCTCGACCACCTCGACCTCGGTGTCGGCGTCGTACCCGGGCAGCCCCGAGGTGCGCAGCAGCGTCCGGTCGCCCACCGACTCGCTTCCGGCGAACCACTTGGCGAGCAGCTCCCGTTCCGTGAGGGCCTGCCAGATCCGTGCCGGCGGGTGGAACAGGTCTACCTCGGTGGCGATCTCGATCACGCGGAGACTCTAAGGGTCGCCCCGCCGGCCGTGTCGGACGGGCGATCCCTACTCCTCGGGCCGCTCCGGACCGCCGTCGTGCCAGCGGGCGCGGAACGCCGCCTCGCTGGCCTCGTGGCTGGCCTTCTCCTCGTAGACGGCCCGGCGCAGCGCGGCGCGCGCCTCGGCCATCATCACCAGCTCCACCGCCACGAGGGCGACGCAGATCGCGGTGAGCAGCCCGAGCGCGGCGAGCGCCGGCAGGTGCCGGCCCACCGGCAGCCCGGCGGCGAGCGCCACGAGGGTGGCGACCCGGGTCCACGACACGGTCCGCAGGGTGCGCAGCTGGAACGCCATGTCCGCGGCGAGATAGAGCATCACGCCGGCGAAGAGCAGTGGCACCGCCGGGCCGTGGGCCCGCTCGGCCACCCCGCCGACCGGGTCGGTGATGGTCCGGACCAGCTCCTCCGCACCGATCGCGAACAGGATCACCCCGGCGATCATGGGCAGGTACAGATAGGCGTACGCGTCCCGGGCCATGGCCACCCGCGGGCGGCCCTCGGCGGCGTGCAGCGCGATCCGGGCGGCCGGGCCGATCATGTCGAAGTGCGCCCACCAGAGCGCCGCGGTGAACAGGATGCCGAAGATCGCCGCCGGAATGGCGGGCCAGGTCACCGGCTTGCCGATCAGGTTGCCGCCGACGCCGACCGAGATCACCGACTCGCCCAGCGCGATGATCAGGATCAGGTCGTAGCGTTCGGTCCAGTGCTCGGCGGAGGTGATCTGCCAGCCCTCCGCGCCGGCCAGCAGGCCGCTGGCGTACTGGATGACCACCACGGCGATCCAGAGCCCGTCGCGCAGCCAGAGCCCGAGGCCGGGATCGTCGACCTCGGGCGGGAGCAGCGCCGCGATCAGCAGCAGGCACGTGGTGATCAGCACCTCCGGGGCGAGCTGCCAGAGCTTGCGCCGGGCCGGCGGGTCGCCCCGGGTGGCGTACGCGTAGAGCGACATGTGGACGGCGCGGATCACCATGTAGCTGACCGTGACCAGGATCGGCCCGGCCGTGCCCTGCTGGAGGTTGCCGAAGGTCTGCGGCAGGGCCAGCGCGAAGGTGAAGAGCGCCACCATGCCGATCACCATGAGCACCGGCACGAAGCCCTCGCCCAGCCGGAGCCGGCTGGCCACCGCGCTGTGCACGACCCAGCACCACCAGAGCACGGCGAGCACGAGCATGGCGTGCAGCAGTTCCCGCGGTGTCACGTTCGCGGCGGTGGCCCGGGTGATGATGAAGAACGACACCACGAAGACGAGGTCGAAGAAGACCTCGAACTTGTCCACCCGGGCGGCCGGGGCGACCGGTACGGCGGGCCCCAGCCCCTTGCCCCACCTGTCGCGGCCCACCGACCGAGTCTGTCAGCGGCGGGTCGGCCCCCGGGGCGGAATCGACCCGCATCCCGGCCGGCTCGTCAGGTGGTGGGCCGGCCCAGGTAGGTGAGCGGACCCGGGTCCGGCACCGGGATGACGTGGAAGCCCAGCCGGTCGTAGAAGCCGCGGGCGCGGACGTTCGCGCTGACCATGCCGACGTGCAGCGCGGGCGCGCCGGCCCGGGCGGCGGCGGCCAGGAACGTCTCCAGCAGCCGCCGGCCGTGGCCGCGCCCCTGGTGGCTGGGGAGCAGGTCGATGTGCAGGTGGGCCGGGTAGCCGGCCAGCTCCGGCACCAGCATCCGTTCGGGGTGGTGGTGCAGGGCGATCATCTCCTCGTCCGGGGTGCGTGGGTCGCCGGACGGCTCGGGGTAGCGGTGTGCCAGCCGGGGGATCCAGACCCGTCGGTAGGCGCGGACGAAGGCGGGGGTGTCGGCGGTGCCCACCACGTAGCCGACGACCCGGCCGGCGTCGGCCAGCACGAACGCCAGATCCGGTTCGAGGTGCACGTAGGGGCCGGCGAAGAGGTCGGGCATGAGGTCGTCGGAGGCGTACCTCCCGCGGGCGTCGCCGCCGGCGTCGGCGGTGCGGACGCAGATGTCGTAGACCGCGTCGTGGTCGGCGGGCCGGTACGGCCGGACGGCCGCCGTGGATGTCGTGGTGCCGCTCATGCCGGGACCGTACGGCGTGGTACCGCTCTCACCGAAGCCCCGGCGGCCCGGGTTCACCCAGCCGCTGGCGGGCCAGGAACTTCGGCACCACCATCCGCCACGCCTCGCAGACCAGCTCGGTCATCTGGGCGTGGTCGAGCCGCTCCAGGTGGCAGCAGACCCAGTTGAACCTCAGGTCGGAGGGGCGTGGGAGGAAGAACAGGGCGGGCTCGGCGGCGATCAGCCCGTCGCGCTGCTCCCTGGGGTAGCCGAAGCCCATGGTCTGCTCGTCGCGGCTGAACGCGACGTAGACGATCGCGCCCACCCGGAACTTGATCCGGTCGTGGATCAGGTGCTCGCTGGTGCGGGGGAGCGTGCGGGCCAGGGCGCGGACCTCGTCGACGGTGACCACGCCGAGGACGCTAGCGCCACCCTCCGACAGTCAGCCGGTCGCCGGGGTGGCGTGCGCGAGCGCGGCCCGGAGCGTGCCGGTGAGCGGCTGGTCCGGCGCCTCGATCCACTGCTGGACGGCGACCCGCAGGGTCGCCAGAAAGGTCGCGGCGAGGATCCGGGCGCGCAGCGGCCCGTCGGCGCCGGTGAGCCGGCGGCCGATCTCCCCGGCCAACTCCCGCTCGATCGCCGTGTACGCGGCCACCTGGTGCGCCACCAGGCCCGGGTTGCCGTGCAAGCGGCGGCGCCGGGCGAGCCAGGACTCGGCGGTCTCGCCGTCCATCTCGTCGGCCTGGCGCAGCGCGGCACGGCTCAGCGCCGCCCACGGGGTCAGGTCGGCGGGTTGCTCGGCGATCAGTTCCAGCAGGCGGCGCAGCCGCATGGTGTCGCCGTGGAAGAGCGCCTCCTCCTTGCTGGAGAAGTAGTTGGAGAACGTGCGCCGGGACAAGTTGGCGGCGTCGGCGATCGCCTCGACGGTGACCCGGTCCGGCCCCTGCTCGGCGGCGAGGCGCAGGGCCGCCTCGTGCAGGGCGAGGCGGGTCGCCGCCTTCTTCCGCTCCCGCAGCCCGGTGGCCTCCTCCATGGGTTCCAGCGTACGTGATCCGTTTCTCAATGAGCAAACTTGCCTACTGCGCAAGATTCGCGAATGATTGCTTGAGGCAACCAAGGCAGGGGAGGGGAAGAGTGGACGCCACCAGCCAGGAACTCGTCACGCGGTTGCAGGACATGCTGACCGGCGTGCGGCTGCTCAAGCAGCGGCGCGCGGACGACCGGCCGGCCGTGCCGCCCGGCCTCGTCGGCCTGCTCCGGCACATCGACCGGGGCGCCGACACCGGATGCCACGCCCGGGACCTGGCGGAACGGAGCCGGCTCGACCCCTCGACGGTCAGCCGCGCGGTCGCCGCCCTCGTCGCCGACGGCCTGGTGGACCGGCGCACCGACCCGGATGACCGGCGGGCCAGCCACCTGACCGTCACCCCGGCCGGCCGTGCCGCCCTGACCGAGGCCTACGACTGGTACGGCGGGGTGCTCGCCCGGGCGCTCGCCGACTGGACCCCCGGCGAGGTGGCGGCCCTGTCCGCCGCGCTCGCGCGCCTCACCCGCGACCTCGAGGTCGCGCTCACCCGACACGACAACCTGGAGGACGCGCGATGAGCGCACCCACCGCGACGGCGGACGCCGAGCCCATGAACCGGCGGCAGACGCTCGAGGCCCTCAGCGGCCTGTTGCTGGTGCTCTTCGTGGCCATGCTGAGCAGCACGGTCGTCTCGACCGCCCTACCGAAGATCATCGGATCCCTCAACGGCTCGCAGACCCAGTACACCTGGGTGGTCACCGCCACCCTGCTCACCGCCACGGCGACCACCCCGATCTGGGGCAAGCTCGCCGACCTGTTCAACAAGAAGCTGCTGATCCAGGTCGCCATCGTGGTCTTCCTGGCCGGCTCGGTCGCGGCCGGCTTCGCGCACTCCGCCGGCCAGCTCATCGCCGCCCGTGCCTTCCAGGGCATCGGCGTCGGCGGCCTCCAGGCCCTGGTCCAGGTGGCCATCGCGGCGATGATCCCGCCCCGCGAGCGGGGCCGCTACAACGGCTACCTCGGCGGCGTGATGGCGCTCGCCACGGTCGGCGGTCCGCTGCTCGGCGGCCTCATCGTGGACACCTCCTGGCTCGGCTGGCGCTGGTGCTTCTTCGTCGGCGTGCCCGTCGCGATCATCGCGCTGATCCTGCTCCAGGTGACCCTGCACCTGCCCACCGCGCGGCGGGACAACGTGAAGATCGACTACCTGGGCGCCACCCTGATCGCCGCCGGCGTCAGCCTGCTGCTGGTCTGGATCTCGTTCGTCGACGACTCGTTCGCCTGGCTGTCCTGGCAGACCGGCGCGATGGTCGGCGGCTCGGTGCTGCTGCTCGCCCTGGCCGTCCTCGTGGAGTCGCGGGCCGCCGAGCCGGTCGTGCCGCTGGAGATCGTCCGCGAGCGCACCACCGCGCTGGCCATCCTGGGCAGCCTCGCGGTCGGCATGGCGATGTTCGGCGGCGCGGTCTTCCTCGGCCAGTACTTCCAGATCGGCCGCGGCTACAGCCCGACCGAGGCCGGCCTGCTCACCATCCCGATGATGGCCGGCGTGCTGCTGTCGTCCATCGTCGCCGGCCGGCTGATCACCGCCAGTGGGAAGATCAAGCCGTACATCGTCGCCGGGTCGGTCATCCTGGTCGCCGGCTTCGCCCTGCTCGGCACCATCGACCACGAGACCTCGCTGGTCCTGGTCGGCGCCGCCATGTTCGTGGTCGGCGTGGGCGTCGGCATGACCATGCAGAACCTGGTGCTCGCGGTGCAGAACACCGTGGCGCTCAAGGACATCGGCGCGGCCAGCTCGACGGTGGCGTTCTTCCGTTCCCTCGGCGGCACCATCGGCGTGTCGGTGCTCGGCGCGGTGCTCGCCCGCCGCGTCACCGACCGGATCACCCACGACCTGGCCGCGGCCGGGATCCCCACCTCGGGCGGCAGTGGCGGCAGCACGCTCAACCTCGCCGCCCTTCCCGAGCCGGTGCGCAACATTGTGCGGGCCGCGTATGGTGACGCGACCGGGCACATCTTCCTGATCTCCGCCGCCATCGCGGTCGTCGGGATCCTGGCCGCGCTGTTGCTCAAGCCGGTCACCCTGCGGTCCAGCCTGGACCTGCCCGACACCGCCCGCTCGGTCGCCGTCGCGGCCGACGCGGTCGACGGGGCGCCCGCCTTCGACGAGGTGGCCGTGGACGTCACGGGCCCGGGCGAACGCGCCCGCCGCTGACGCCCCGTCGTCCCAGGGCCGTCGCCGATTCCGGCGGCGGCCCTGGTCCGTGCCCACCCGGGCCGGCGTACGCCGGCCGTGACCGAATCGAGGCGCTGTGGACACCACGCAGCCCGCGCCGCCCCCGGCGCTGGCCGTCGACGCGCGGCCGGTCGACCCGAGGCCGGCCGATCCGGGGCCGGTTGAAGCGCGGCCGGTCGAGGCGCGGCCGGCCGGGGCGGTACGCCGTGCGCTCCGCGAGCTGACCCTCGTCGCCGTGCTCTTCCTCGCGTACAAGGCGGGCCGGCTGGCGGTGGCGGGGCGGTCCGCCGACGCGCAGGTGAACGGGGAGCGGATCTGGTGGTTCGAGCGCCTGCTGCACCTGCCCGACGAGGCGGCCGTGCAGGCGCCGCTGCTCCTCCACGAGCTGCCGGTCCGGCTGGCCAACTGCTACTACGCGTACGTGCACTTCCCGGCCACCGCGCTGTGCCTGGTCTGGCTCTACCTCCGCCATCCCGCGCACTACCGCTGGACACGGCGGGCGCTCGCCGCGCTCACCGCCTCGGCGCTGGCCCTGCACGTCCTCGTCCCGCTCGCCCCGCCCCGGATGACCGCGCTCACCGGCCTCGTGGACACCGGCCGCCGGTACGGCCCCGCCGTCTACGGCCCGCCCGAGGCCGACACGCTGAGCAACCAGTACGCCGCGATGCCCTCCCTGCACGTCGGCTGGGCCGTGGCCGTGGCCGTCGCGCTCGTGGCGGTCAGCGCCGGTCGGTGGCGGTGGCTGTGGCTGGCCCACCCGGTGCTCACCCTGCTCGTGGTGGTCGGCACCGGGAACCACTACTGGCTCGACGGGGTGGTCGCCGTGACGCTTCTCGGGCTGATCCTGGCCGCGCTGCCCCGGCCGGGCGCGCCGCGCCGGCCATCGGCCGGCCCGGCGCCCGCCGCGCGGCTGCGCCCGCACGTGGTCCCGGCCCCGCGCCGCCCGGGCGGCGCGACCCGCCGACGGAGCCCGCGGACCCCGTCGGCGGCCGACGCGCGGCTCAGGCCACCACGTCGGGGGTGACCGCCGCCCGGCTCACCGCGTGGTGCACACGGTGCCGTTGAGCCGGAACGCGCCGGGCTGCACGTTCGGCCCGCTGTACGCGCCGACGAAGCCGGCGCTGGTGCTGCCGCCGCCGGCGGCGAGCCGGCGGTTGTCGGGGGTGCTGGTCACCCTGACCGCGGTGCCCACCTGCGACCAGTTGGCGCTCCAGCCGCTACTCACCTGCTGCCAGCCGGTCGGCCACGTCCAGGTGAGCGTCCAGCCGTCGATCGCGTCCGGTCCGGTGTTCACGACCTCGACGGTCGCCACGTACCCGTTGCCCCAGTCGGTGTCCTTGCTGAACCGGACCGCGCAGGTGCTGGCCGCCGGGCTGCCGGTGGCGAAGGTGAGCGGCGGGGAGGACCAGGAGACCCGGCCCGCGGTGTCCCGGGCGAGCACGTTCACCGTGTACCGGGTGCCCGGGTCGAGGTTGCCGACCGTGAGCGAGGTGCCCGCCGTCTCGCCGAGCTGCTCGCTGACCGCGCCCTGCTGCCGGTACACCTCGTACTTGGCGATCGGCGCGCCGCCCGGCGCGGCCGGCGGCCAGGAGAGGGTGGCCGTCCGGTCGGTGACCACGCCCGCGGTGGGCCGGCCGGGTGCCCCGGGCCGTCCGTCGGCTGTGCCGGCGGGGCGCAGCACGAGCGTGGTCAGCGAGTACGGCGGCAGCGTCCGGGCCGTCGCGCTGCCGGAGCGGCCGGTGGCCACCCCGCTCGCGCCGTTGGCCAGCGTGTGCACGGTCGGCGCCTCGGCCGAGGGGGTGAAGCCGGCGTACTCGATCGCCACCTCGTGGGCGCTGTCCGGGTCCTTGTTCAGCAGCAGGACCGCGAGGCTGCCGTCGGGCCGGCGGGCCGCGTGGGCGGTGACCAGGGGCTGGTCGGTGCCGGCGCGGACGAACTGGTCACCCGCCCGGGCGAAGAGGTTCATCATGGCCAGCCCGTGGTACGGCGCGAACGGCGTGTTGAACGGCGGCTCGCAGACCGACCCGTCGGCCGTGCACCCGCCGCTGGACAGCATCCCGAAGTCGCCGTAGTCGGTCTGCCCGGCGACCTCCGAGACCGTGCCGATCCCGTTGTGCACGTTCCACCACTGCACGGTGAAGACGCCCTGCTCCAGCAGCCCGCTGTAGGCGTCGGCCAGGAACAGCACGCCCGGCTGCGTGTTCTGGCCGGCGCTCACGTTCAGCTCGGTGAAGCTGATCCCGATCCGGCCGGAGTCCGGGCCGGCGTAACGGGCGATCTGCTGGCGCAGCAGCCAGGCGGCGTCGGGGAGGTGGGCGGTCCGGGCCAGGGACTCGGCGGCGGTGCCGCCCGGGTACCAGTGCACGTCCACGAAGTCGATCTTCGGGCCGGCGAGGGAGAGGACCGTCTGGTTCCAGGGCCCGGGGTCGGCGCCGGCGGTCAGTGCGTCCGGCCAGTTCGCCGGCATGGTCAGCACCGCGCCGACCTTGATGCTCGGGTCGACCGCCTTCATGGCGTCGGCGTACTCGACGACCAGGCGGGCGTACTGGGTGGCGCTCTTGTCCGAGTGGTCGTCGGCCTCCCAGGCCGAACCGTAGTGACCGTTGCCGTAGTTCTCGTTGCCGACCGTCCACCACGTCGCGCCGTAACCCTTGGTGACGTTGGCGTAGCGCACCCACTCGGCGGCCTCGGCCGGGGTGCCGGTGCCGTAGTTCGCGATGATCATCGGCTGGGCGCCGACCCTCCGGGCCGCCGCCATGAAGGTGTCGAAGTCGGTGTTCGGGGCGACGTACCCGCCCGGCGCGGTGTGGGTCCGCCAGTGGTAGATGTCGGCGTACGAGCCACCGGGATAGCGCAGCATCTTCACACCTGCCGCGCGGAGCAGGTCCGAGGTCTCGGTGCTGCCCAGGTGCTGGTCCCAGATGGCGTGGTTGACGCCGAGCGCGGTGTCCGGCACGGTGGCCAGCCCGGCGCGGGCGTTCACTGTCACCGCCACCGGGTCGGCCGCCGCGCCGGCGGCGGGCGGGTCGACGGCGGCCGGCGCCGCGGCGGCGAGCAGCAGGACGGCCGCGTACGCGGTGAGCCGGCGCGCTGTGGGGATGGTTCTGCTCATGCGGGGTTCCTTCAGGGGTCGGGCGATCGTCTGTCCGCGTCGCCCTCCCGGAGAGGTGTCCGGGTGCCCGGAGCGACGACGACCGGCCCCGCGCGAGCCATCGACGCACCAGAATCCCACGGCGGCCGCGACGCGCTCAAGGAGAGCCCCGGCTACGCGACTTAATTTATAGACAGGAGTCTTTACTGTTAACAAGGTTTAATTTATCTTCATTGGCATCTCCCACCGCCCCGAAGGAGTTGCCGACATGCGTCGAAGAATCACCCTGCCGCTGCTCACCACGGGTGCCGTCACCGCCACCCTGGCGGTCGCCGCTCCTGCCCAGGCTCACGGCTACGTGTCCTCACCCCCCAGCCGCCAGGCGCTCTGCGCGGAGAACCGGGTGCCCGACTGCGGCCAGATCAAGTACGAGCCGCAGAGCGTCGAGGGCCCCAAGGGCCTGAAGAGCTGCAACGCCGGCATCGCCCAGTTCGCCGTGCTCAACGACGACAGCCGCGGCTGGCCGGCCACCTCGGTCGGCAGCTCGGTGACGTTCACCTGGGTCAACACCGCCCGGCACGCCACGTCCAACTGGGAGTACTGGATCGGCAACACCCGTGTCGCGGTCGTCGACGGCGGCGGCCGCCAGCCCGACGCCACCGTGTCGCACACCGTCAACCTGGGCGGGTTCTCCGGCCGGCAGAAGCTGCTCGCCGTGTGGAACATCGCCGACACGGCGAACGCCTTCTACTCCTGCGTCGACCTCCAGATCGGTGGAGGCGGCGGCAACCCGACACCGTCACCCACGCCCACCCCGGCCCCGACCACCCCGGCACCCACGCCCACCGCGACCAGCTCGCCGGCCCCGAGCGGCACCTGGACCGCGGGGCGCACCTACCAGGTGGGGGACACCGTCACCTACAACGGCCTGACCTACCGCTGCCGGCAGGCGCACACCGCGATCGCCGGTTGGGAACCGCCGAACGTGCCGGCGCTGTGGCTCCAGATCTGACTGGGCGGGTGCGGCCACGCTCCGCGTGCGCCGCACCCGGCACCCGCCGTACCCCCGATCGGAGAACCGGCATGCGCCGCCCGCTCACCGCCGTCCTGCTGGCCGCGCTGCTCGCCACCGCCGGGTGCGCCGGCCAGCCGGCGCCGACCGCCGCCACCCGCCCCGGGCCGGCCGCCGAGACCGCGACCAGCGGCATCGACGCGCTCTTCCTGGCCATGATGGTGGCGCACACCGAGCAGACCCTGGAACTCGTCCAGGTCGGGCTCGACCGCGGCACCGACCCGGAACTCCGCACGCTGATCGCCGCCGTCCGGGCCACCGAGACCGACGAACTCGCGACCATGCGCGGCTGGCTGCGCGAGGCCGGCCCGTCCGCGGTGGCGGCCGCCGAGCGGCACGACCACTCCGGGCACAGCGACGCCGCCGCCGGTCTGGCCCGGTTGCGGGCCGCCCCGGCCGGCCAGGTCGACCGGGTGCTGGCCGACGTGCTCGCCGCGCACCAGCGGACCGCGGCGAACCTGGCCCGCGCGCAGGTCCAGGCCGGCACCAGCGCCCGGGTACGCGACCTCGCCGGCCGGATCGAACGGTCCCGGACCGCCGAGGTCGCGTTGCTGGCGAAACTGCCCGCCCGGTGAGGCCTGGCGGCGGTCAGTCGGGCAGCTACCGGGCCACCAGCAGCGCCCACCCGAGGCAGCCGAGGGCCGCCGTGTTCAGCACCGCCCGGACCACGTTCCACCGCACCCAGGCGCCCTCGAACGCCGCGCGCAGCTCCGCCGGGTCGGCCAGCCGGGCGGCGCCCGCCTCGAGGCGGTCGTTGAGCGGCACGTTCACCGCGGCGGTCACCGCGAGCACCAGCACGTAGAGCGCCAGGGCGGCGATCAGCCAGGGCAGCGGCCCGCGCCGCCCGGCGGGCAGGTGCAGCAGGACCGCCGCGAGGGTGCAGACCAGCGCGCCGCCGAAGCAGAGCGCGAACCAGCCGTTGAGGATGGCCTGGTTGATCGACCGCATGCCGGCCACGAACGCCCGGTCGTCCACCCGGGCCAGGCCCGGCATCACCGCGTACGCGAAGGCCGCGAAGAGCCCCGCCGTCAACCCCGTGGTCACCGTGGCCAGCAGCAGCATGCCGGCCCGGACGTTCGATGCGATCATGACGTTCATTGGACACCGGGTCGGCTGGACGCTCCATGGCCGGAACGCCCGAAACCATACGCGAGCGTCTACGCTCACCGGGTGGACGTCCTCGCCGACGTGCTCCGCGGGCTGCGCGCCCGGGACGCCTTCCTGCTCCGCACCGTGATGGACCCGCCCTGGTCGATCCGGGTCCGCGACGGCGCCCCGCTGAGCGTCACCACCGTGGTCCGGGGCAGCGCGTGGGTGGCGCCCGACGGCGGCGCGCCGGTGCTGCTCCAGCCGGGCGACGTGGCCGTGCTGCGCGGGCCCGACCCGTACACGGTGGCCGACCACCCGGCCACCCCGCCGCAGGTGGTGATCCACCCCGGGCAGCGCTGCACCACCCTCGGCGGGCAGGAGCTGACCGAGACCATGGCGCTGGGGCTGCGTACCTGGGGCACCCGGCCGGACGGCGCGACCGCCCTGCTCACCGGCACGTACGCCAGCAGCGGCGCGGTGGGCGCCGGCCTGCTCGCGGCCCTGCCGCCCCTCGTGGTGCTGACCGCCGCCGGCGGCGAGCTGCCGGTCGTCGCGCTGCTCGCCGCCGAGCTGGACCGGGACGGCCCCGGGCAGGAGGCGGTGCTGGACCGGCTGCTCGACCTGCTCGTCATCGGCGTGCTGCGCACCTGGCTGGCCCGACCCGGCGCCCAGCCGCCCGGCTGGTACCGGGCCTACGCCGACCCGGTCGTCGGCCACGCGGTCCGGCTGGTGCAGCACGATCCGGCCCGGGCGTGGACGGTGGCCGACCTGGCCGCCGCGACCGGCGCCTCGCGGGCCGCGTTCGCCCGCCGGTTCACCGACCTGGTCGGCGAACCGCCCATGACCTTCGTCACGAGTTGGCGCCTCGCGCTCGCGGCCGACCTGCTGCGCGACACCGAGCTGACCCTCGCGGCGGTGGCCCGCAGGGTGGGCTACAGCAGCGCTTTCGCGCTCAGCGCGGCCTTCAAGCGCGTGCGCGGCGTCAATCCCCGCGACCACCGCGCCACGGCCTGAGCGCGGTCCGCGGCGCCGGTGATCCCGGTAAACCGGCCGCGCGGTGTCGCAGCCCGTGACTACGCTTCCTGCCGGACGCCGCCCCACCGCACGCCACCCCGCGCCCGCACGGGCGCGCGGCGCCGCGGGCGCCCCCGACCGGACCAGAACCAGGAGACTGTTTGTGACCCAGCAACCTGTCGCGACATCGAACAAGCTCGACGCCGCGGTGCTCACGGTGGCCGGCGTCGTCGTGCTCGGTGCGATCATGTCGATCCTCGACGTGACGGTCGTCAGCGTGGCGCTGCCGACGTTCCAGGACGAGTTCGACGCCTCGTACGCCCGGGTGGCGTGGACGATGACCGGCTACACCCTCGCGCTGGCCACGGTGATCCCGCTCAGCGGGTGGGCCGCCGACCGGTTCGGCACCAAGCGCCTGTACATGGTGGCGCTGGCGCTGTTCACCATCGGCTCCGGGCTGTGCGCCACCGCCGACTCGATCGGCCAGCTCATCGGCTACCGCGTGCTCCAGGGCCTCGGCGGCGGCATGCTCATGCCGCTCGGCATGACGATCATGACCCGGGCCGCCGGCCCGCACCGGATCGGCCGGCTCATGGCCGTCCTCGGCATCCCGATGCTGCTCGGCCCGATCGGTGGCCCGATCCTCGGCGGCTGGCTCATCGACACGGCCAGCTGGCACTGGATCTTCCTCATCAACCTGCCGATCGGGATCGTCGCCCTGATCTACGCGCAGCTCGCCCTGCCGAAGGACAACCCGGAGCCCTCGGAGTCGTTCGACTTCCTCGGCATGCTCATGCTCTCGCCCGGTCTGGCGCTCTTCCTCTACGGCGTCTCCTCGCTGCCGGAGGCCGGCACCGTCCGGGACAACAGCGTCTGGCTGCCCATGCTGGTCGGCGCCGTGCTCGTGGTGGCCTTCGTGTTCTACTCGTTCCGGCCCAAGCACCCGCTGCTCGACCTGCGGCTGTTCCGCAACCGCAACCTGACGATCGCCGCGGTGACCCTGTTCGTCTTCATCATCGCGTTCATGGGTGCGGGCCTGCTGTTCCCGAGCTACTTCCTGCAGGTCCGCGGGGAGTCGACGCTCACCGCCGGCCTGCTCATGGCGCCGCAGGGCCTCGGCGCGATGCTGACCATGCCGATCGCCGGCATGCTGGCCGACAAGGTGCCGGTCGGCCGGACGGTGCCGTTCGCGCTGGTGCTCATCGCCGCCGGGTTCTTCACCTTCACGCAGGTCGACCCGCACACGTCCTACTGGCTGCTCTGCGGCTCGCTGTTCGTGATGGGCCTCGGCATGGGCGGCACCATGATGCCGATCATGACCTCGGCGCTGAAGACGCTGCATGCCGCCGAGGTGGCCCGCGGCTCGACGCTCGTCAACATCCTCCAGCAGATCGGCGGCTCGGTCGGCGCCGCCGTGATGTCGGTGATCCTCACCAGCCGGCTGAACGGCTCCGAGGTGATCCCCGGCGCGACCGACCCGAGCGGGAAGCCGGTCACCGAGGCCGGCCTGGCCATCACGTCGCAGCTGCGGCCGGAGCTGCTCCAGCAGTTCCCGGTGCCGCCGTCGCTGATCGAGCGCGGGCTCGACTACGCGGCCAGCTCCTTCGCGACCACCTTCTGGGTCGGCTTCGGTCTGGTGCTGCTCACCTTCATCCCGGCCGCGCTCCTGCCGCGCCGGCGCGAGCCGTCGCACCTGCTCGACGGCGAGGCGGGCGAGGGTCAGCGTCCCACCCCGGTCCCGATCCACTGACCGGCGGGTCGGGCCGCGGGGCACCGTCCCGGCGGCCCGATCCGGGCAGGCTCGCCGTCGCGGGGCCTGACGCCAGTAGGCGTCAGGCCCCGCCGGCCGTTCCGGGCTCGCCGGCGCGGCGGATGTCGAGCAGGTGGTGCTCGGCCTCGTGGACCGTGTGCCGGCCGAGCCAGCGCAGCGTCCGCGCCTCCCGCCGGGGCCACGGATAGACGCCGGTGCGGGCCAACTCCACCTCGCCGAGCGCCCCGAAGCGGGCCGCGAACCCGTCGGCGGCCGTGGCCAGGTCGGCGAGGACCACCTCCGGGTCCTGGGCGTTGTAGCGCTCGGTGATCACCAGCTCGTCGCGGCCCATCGGCGGGAACTCCGGCTCGTCCACCCGTAGCGCCAGCGCCAGCCGCTCAGCCTGGACGCGGAAGACGTCCCGGACGTGGCAGGCGTACTCCAGCGGCGACCACACCTCCGGTGCCGGTCGCCGGCGCGGGTCGGGCACCCCGTGCAGGGCGGCCGGATAGCGCGCGGCCACGTCACGCAGGCGCTGCGGCAGCTCGCCGCTGCCGAGCGCGGAATAGACGAACAGGCACTCGTCACACCGATCCACGCGCTCAGGGTAAGCGGTGCGGCGGATCCGCCCCCGCCCCCGGAGGTCGCGGCGCAGGATGGGCGCAGGGGCGCCGGGGTCCGAGGTGCCCGCCGGGAGAGGAACGGGAGCCGCCGATGACCGCCAACCGGGAGATCGTCGCGGACGCCTTCGCCGCCTGGTCCGCCGGCACGGGCAGCATCACCGACCTGTTCGCCGAGGACCTGCGGTGGGAGATCATCGGCCGTTCCGTCGCGGCCGGGCTGTACCAGCCCGCCCGGCAGTTCGTCGAGGAGGTGCTCACGCCGTTCGAGGCACGCTTCACGGCGGAGGATCCGTTCCGGCCCGTGCGGATCCGGGGCATCCACGAGGACCCGACCACCGGGACCGTGATCGTCGCGTGGAACGGCGCCGGCACCACGACGATCGGCACGACGTACACCGACACGGTGGCCTGGTTCCTGACGATGCGCGACGGCAAGGTGGTCGAGGGGACCGCCTTCTTCGACAGCATCGCCTTCAACGAGCTGTGGCAGGACGTGCCGGCCTGAGGGTCGCCCGCCCGGGCCGGGGCGCGGCCGCCGCGTACGCCAGGATGGGCGCCGTGGACTTCGAGCCTCACCGGGGTGAGCTGCTGGCGTACTGCTACCGGATGCTGGGCTCCTTCCACGAGGCCGAGGATCTGGTCCAGGAGACGATGCTGCGCGCGTGGCGGGCCCGCGACCGGTACGACCCCGCACGCGCGTCGGTGCGGACCTGGCTCTACCGGATCGCCACGAACGCGTGCCTGACCGCGCTGGAGGGGCGGGCGCGACGACCGCTGCCGTCGGGGCTGGGCGCGCCGAGCGTCGACCCGGAGGCGCCCCTCGCCCCGGCGCTGGACATCCCGTGGCTACAGCCGTTCCCCGACGCCCGGCTCGACGCCGACGTGCGCACCGACCTGCGGCTCGCGCTGGTGGCGGCCATGCAGGCGCTGCCGGCCCGCCAGCGGGCCGTGCTCCTGCTGCGGGAGGTGCTGGAGTTCAGCGCCGCCGAGGTCGCCGCGCAGCTCGGCACCACGGTGGCGGCGGTCAACAGCGCGCTGCAACGCGCCCGGGTCGCACTCGCCGACGTGGGTGACGCCGGCGCGGTCACCGAGCCGGACGATCCGGAGGTGCGTGCCGTGGTCCAGCGGTACGTGCGGGCCTTCGAGGCCGCCGACGTTCCCGCGCTCGTACGGCTGCTCACCGACCAGGCGGTCCTGGAGATGCCGCCGGTCCCGCTCTGGTACCGCGGCAGCCGCGACTACGGCCGGTTCCTGGACCGGGTCTTCCACCTGCGCGGGACGGGCTGGCGGATGGCGTCCCTGAGCGCCAACGGGCAACCGGCGCTCGCCGCGTACGCGCCGCAGCCCGGCGGGCCGCACCGGCTGCACACGCTGCAGGTCCTCACGGTCACCGGCGGACTGGTGGCGCACAACGTGGTGTTCGCCGATCCGGGCGTGTTCGCGGCCTTCGACCTGCGCCCGGAGATCTCCTCCGACGATCTTCCGCCGGCGCGATGAGTCCGGGCGGTGCCGCCGGTAGGTACCGGTGAGCACCTACCGAAGGGAACCATCGTGAGCGTCATCGTCATCCAGTTCGTCACCCTCGACGGGATCGTGTCCGACCCGGACGGGTCCGGGGGCACGCCCACCGGCGGCTGGGCCTTCCGCCACGGGCCGGAGACCGTCGCGGGGGACAAGTTCCGCCTCGGCGCCCTGCTCGACGACGGCGTCCTGCTGCTGGGGCGTACCACCTGGGAGCTGTTCTCCCGGCTGTGGCCCGGGCGCGACGACCCGTTCTCGCGGCGGATGAACGCCGTGCCCAAGCTGGTCGCCACCCGCAGGCTGGCCGACGTCTCGGCGTGGGGGAACTCCCGTGTCCTCGACGGCGACCTCCTCGACGCGGTCCGGCGCGAGCGGCGCGACGTCATCGTGACCGGGAGCCTGAGCGTCGTCCACGCGCTGATGGCCGAGGACCTCGTCGACGAGTACCGCCTGCTGACCTTCCCCACGATCCTGCGCACCGGCCGGCGGCTCTTCCCCGCCGGCGGCCCGCCCGCGCACCTGGAGTGCCGGTCCGCGGAGCAGGCGGGCGCCGCCGTCCTCGCGCGGTACGCGCGGCCGGCCCGCTGACCTCGCCGCCTTCGCCGAACTGCGGGAGGAGGCCCCCGGCCAGCGCCTAGGCTGGCCGGGGGAGCCGGATGAGAGGCGGAGCCGTGGCTGCTGGCGGTCAGGATCGGTCGAGGGCGCGGCGCAACCGCCTGCTCCTGGCCGGACTGCTCGCCGTGGTCGCCCTGATCCTGCTGCTGCTCGCCCTCACCGTCGCCAACGGCGCGGTCGCCGGCGTCGAGGTCGTGCTGGCCCTGCTGCTGTTGGTCGCCAGCTACGCCATCCAGTACGCGGCCCGCCGCGACACCCTCTACCGCGACCGGCCGCGGCGGTGAGCCGGCCGGGCCCGGGGGTCCGGCTACGCTGACCGGGTGGATCAGGAAGACCGGATCGCGCTGTTCCTCGACTACGAGAACCTGGCGCTGGGCGTACGCGACCATCACGGCGGCCGCGCGTTCGACCTCCGTCCCATCGCCGACGCGCTCGCCGAGCGCGGCCGCGTGGTGGTGCGCCGGGCGTACGCCGACTGGTCCTACTTCGACGAGGACCGGCGGATGCTCACCCGGTCGCACGTCGAGCTCATCGAGATCCCCCAACGGATGGGCGCCTCGCGCAAGAACGCCGCCGACATCAAGATGGCCGTCGACGCCGTGGAGCTCGCCTTCGAGCGGGAGTACATCTCGACGTTCGTCATCGGCACCGGGGACAGCGACTTCACCCCGCTGGTGCACAAGCTCCGGGAGCTGAACAAGCGCGTCATCGGGGTCGGCGTGGAGAACTCCACCTCGGCGCTGCTCCCGCCGGCCTGCGACGAGTTCCTCTTCTACGACCGCCTCGAAGGGGTCGAGGTGCCGCCGGCGGCCGGCCGCCGCGGCCGGGCGGCCCGTCCGGCGGGGACCGTGGCGCCGCCGCCGGCCGAGCGACCGGCCGAGCCGTCGATCGAGCCACCCGCCGAGGCCGCCCCGGTCGCCGAGGAGCCGGCGCGGGACGTCGACACCCTCTCCGTGCTGGTGGCCCAGACCGTGGCCGGCATGCAGGGCAGCTCCAGCGGCGAGGTGACCGCCTCCGGCCTGAAGCGCACCCTGCTCCGCAAGGACCCGACGTTCAGCGAGTCCGACTACGGCTTCCGTACCTTCGGGGAGCTGCTGCGCCACCTCGCCGGGCACAACGTCATCGAGCTCGCCGCCGGGCCGGCCAAGGGCGACCCGGAGGTGTCGCTGCCCGAGCGGGGCGACCGGGAGGTGGCCTTCGCGCTGCTGCGGTCCGTGGTGGTGGACCTGGCCGGCGAGGGCGGCGCGGCGGCGCTGTCCGGGTTGAAGGACCAGCTCCGCCGGGCGCGGCCCGACTTCAGCGAGAAGAAGCTCGGCTACCGCAGCTTCCTCCAGTTCTGCAAGGCCGCCGCCACGAGCGGCGCGGTGGAGCTGCGGTGGAGCGCGGAGGCCGAGGACTACCTGCTCACCCCGCAGACCGCCTGACGGCCGGACCGGCCCCGGCTCAGCCGCGCCGGCACTGCGGCGGGTCCACCGGCGGCCGGCAGGCGCCCGTCGGGGGCGGCGTCCCGGGCGTCGTCCCGGTGGGGCTTCCGGACGGACTCACCGTGGGGGACGGGCTCCCGGTGGGGCCCACCGCCGGCGGGGTCGTCGACGGCGCCGCCGGCGTGGGCGCCGTGGCGCGGGACGGCGCCGGGAGCACTACCTGCGTCGTGCCGGCCCCGGCCGGGGTCTGCGTCACGGTCGGCCGGGTGGGCCCCCCGGCCGGGTGGGGAAGCGGGGCGGGTCCGCCGGCCGGCGACGGGGCCGGCCCGCCGTCGCCACCGCCCGCCGGGGCGGGGAGCGGATCCGGCGCGAGGTCGCCGTCCGGGGCGCCGGTGGCGCTGCCCGTGGCCGGCCCCGCACGGTGCGCCGGACCGGCCGTTGCCGGCCAGGTGCCCGCGGCCGTCACCCCGAGCAGCACGGCGATCGCCACGGCCCCGGCCGCGGCCAGGCGCTCCGGACGCCGCCGTACCACCGGGGCGTCCGCGACACCGAGCGGCCGCGGTGGCCGTGGCCGGACCGAGCGGTGGTCGGCCAGCAGCGCGTCCAGCCCCGCGGCCACCGTGTCGCGGGTTCCCGTGGCGGTGGCGTACGCCAGGGTGAGGTAGAAGCGGAAGTTCGCCGCCGCGCTCACCGGCACCCGGAGCCCGGCCGGGCGCCCGCCGTCCCCGGGGTGCAGCAGGGTGACCGGCGCGCCGGGGTGGTGCCCCGGCCCGCGCAGGTCGGCGTGGGCCCACTCGCGTCGGCCGGCCCGTCCGGCGAAGACGGTCCGCCGGTCGGTCACCACGGCGGCGCCGGTGTCCACCACCCGCAGCCCGGTGGGGAGCGGGCCGCCGGCCGGGTCGAGCAGCTCCGCGGTGAGCGCCGGGTCGGGCGCGGGGAGACCGGGCAGGTGCCGGGCCTCCGCCTCGACCAGCTCCGCCACCGGCAGGATCCGGTAGACCACCTCGCCGTCGTCGAGCCGCACCGGCAGCTCGGTGCCGGGCAGGGCGCACCCGTGGAACCCGGTCGCCTCGATCCGTAGCCGTTCCAGGTGCTGGTCGCGGCGGCGCCAGTCCCGGGCCGCCGTCTCGTACGCGCGCCGCCGGCGTTCGTTCTCGCGCCGCGCCCATGCAATCTGCCGTCCCAGCCCGGGGTGACGCCCGGCCGGGGTGGACCGTCTCGCCGTCACGCCCGGTACAACGCCCTCCACCGAGCGTGGACACGTGAGGGCGGCTAACGTCCGGTTTGGTGGCGGTACGTCCGTGTCTACAATCGGCGCATGCCCGAGATCGTCCAGTTACTCGCCTCGCCGGTGCACCGCTACGTGGGCCGGCCGGCGGACGGCCCGGCCCCGGCGCCGCCCGGCGAGCTGGTGGAGGAGGTCCGGATCCGGGCCGGGCTGGGCGTCGTGGGCGACCGCTACTTCGGCCGGCCGGCGCACCGTGAGGCGAGCGTGACGCTGATCGCGCAGGAGTCCCTGCCTGCCGGCGCCGACCTCACCCAGGTCCGGCGCAACGTGCTGACCAGCGGCATCGCCGTGGACGAGATGGTCGGCCGGGTGCTCACCCTGGACTCCGGCGACGGGCCGGTCAGCCTGCGGGTGCACCGGGCCGCCCCGCCCTGCGCCTGGCTGGACGTCACCATCGCGCCCGGCACCTGGAAGGCGCTGCGCGGCCGGGGCGGCGTGCGCTGCTCCCCGCTCACCGACGGCGTGCTGCGGGTCGGGCCCGTCGAGGTCACCGTCAGCTCCTGAGCGGGCCCGGGAACTTTCCGGCCCCGCCGGCCGACCAACCTGCGACCGTCCGGTCGGCGGCGAGGGGGCAGGGAGGACGCCAGGGATGAACCGAGCGAGGCTCGCGCCCGTACCGTCGCTCATGACGACGGTGGACCGGCGGGCCGGTCGCGGATGAGTCCCGAGGCCGACGACGAGGAGGTGACCCGGTGGGCGCACCGGGCCGGCCGGGGCGACCAGCAGGCCGCCGCCGCGTTCGTCCGGGCCCTCCAGGGCCCGGTGTGGCGCTTCCTCGCGCACCTGGCCGGCCCTGCGGAGGCCGACGACCTGACCCAGGAGACGTTCCTGCGCGCGCTGCGCGGCCTGCCCGGTTTCGCCGGCCGGTCGGCGGCGCGCACCTGGGTCTTCACCATCGCGCGGCGGGTCGCCGTGGACCACGTCCGGGCCGCCACGGCACGTCCCCGGGTCGCCGCCCTGCCCGACTGGCAGGCCGCGGCCGAGGCGGCCGGCGCGGTCACCCCGGGCGGGGACGACGCGATCACCCTGCGCGGGCTCATCGCCGGGCTCGCTCCGGAGCGGCGGGAGGCGTTCGTCGCCACCCAGGTGGTCGGCCTCTCCTACGCCGAGGCGGCCCAGGTGTGCGGCTGCCCGGTCGGCACCATCCGCTCCCGGGTGGCCCGGGCCCGCGAGGACCTGGTCGCCGCCTGGCAGGGCGACGCCCGACCGGCCCGGGGCGGCCGCGCGGTCTGACGGCGCTGCCGGACCGTCCGCCGGTCAGGCGGCCCGGCGGTGGCGGGCCTGCGCGGCGTACGGCGCGGGCGGCAGCAGGCGCAGCGGGGCCGGCTCCGGCGGCTCCTCCGTACGCAGGGACCAGCGCGACCCGGCCGGGCGGCCCTGGCGGGGCGGCGTGCCGCCGGGGCGCCACCGGGGCCGGGCGAGCAGCACCATCACCACCCAGCCGACCAGCAGGAAGCCGTGGCTGACCAGCCGCTGCACCGCCACCTGCCCGGTGATCAGGTCGTTCACCGACAGCAGCACCAGGGTGGCGACGAACGCGCTCAGCATCGGCAGCAGCCCCGCCGGGGCGGAGCGCCGCAGCGCCACGTACAGGAAGCCGGCTCCCACCGCCACGTTCCACGCGGCCGACTCGTGCCACAGGTGCTGGCCGGCGGCGTGCCCGTGGTCGATCACGGTCTCGCGGCCCACCTGGGCCAGGCCGAGCACGAGCTGGACCGCGCCGAGCAGCCCGAGCACCCCGCGCAGCCCCAGCGCCAGCCGCTCCCGCCACCCGGGCCGGGGCGGCGGCGCGGCGGCGAGCACCGCGTCGACGAGGTCGGGCACCTGCGGGGCGAGCTGCGTACGGGCCCGCCGGGTCACCCCGGCGGCCGCCTCGAACCAACCCCGGCAGCCGGCGCAGCCCGCCAGGTGCGCGTCGGCCGCCTCGCTCTCCGACCGGGACGCCTCCCCGTCGAGCTGCGCCGACAGGATCTCCCGCCACTGCTCACACGCCATGTACAGGTAGTCGTCCGCACGGCCCGCCTGGTTCCCGAGGCCCGGGCCGATCCGCGGCTCAGAGCCCGAAGAAGTCCAGGTAGGCGTCGATCTGGTGGGCCGGCACGGGCTCGCCGGGATGCGCCGGGAGGCCGCGTTCGCCAGCAGCAGCGCGGTCCCCGCCGGGGACATGATGATGTCCGTCACGACCGCGAACCCTCGCAGTCGTGCCGCCGGGAGATCACCCGCCGGCCCGGCCCGGCGACGGCCCGCGTGCGTTCGGGAAGACCGTGCCGCATCCGCGTCTGCCGATGAGCGGTGGACCAGCGGCTGGCTATGCTGCCGGCCATGAGCGAAGCGTCTCCGCAGCCCTCCCCGTCGGCGGACTCCACCGAGGCCCAGTCCCTGTTGTCGGTTCTCGAGCGCAACCGGCGCACCTTCGCCTGGAAGACGTCGGGACTCGACGAGCAGGGTCTGCGCGCGACCACCGCCGCCAGTGCCATGACCCTCGGTGGTCTCGTCAAGCATGTGGCGTTGGTCGAGGCCGACTGGCTGGCCGTCAAGCTCGCCGGACAGGAGTACGGAGCCCCGTGGGACACCGTGGATTTCGACGCCGACCCCGACTGGGAATGGCGCACCGGGGCGCTGGACTCTCCGGAAGATGTCTACGCGCTGTGGCGAGCAGCCGTCGAGCGTTCGCGCGAGCTCGTGGCTGCGGTCATCAGGGAGCGCGGGCTCGACGGGCCGGCGTCCTTCACCTGGCCGGACGGCCGCACGCCCACAGTGCGCGCGATGCTCCTGGACATGGTTGAGGAGTACGCACGACACACGGGCCACGCGGACATCCTCCGAGAGGCGGTGGACGGCCGCGTGGGTGAAGGCGCGCCCCCGGACTTCACCATCTAGACGTCCTCAACTGTCGAGCGGTATGCGCGTGCGACAGTTGAGGACGTGGCGGCCAGCTCCGGGCGGGCCGGCAGCCAGATGGTCTGAATGCCGAGCTGCTCGTTCATCGCGGCGAGCTGGTGCTCGTGGCGAAGGTCCGCGGCCGAGCGTAGGCCGCGGACGATGACCGAGGCGCCGCGGCGCAGGCAGTAGGCGGCGGTCAGGCCGGTCCAGGTGTCCACCTCGACATTGCCCCAGGCCGCCGGTACGGCGTCGCGCACGCGTCGGGCCCTGGTCGTGGCCTCGGCGGTCGGTCGCTTGTCGGCGTTGACCGCCAGCAACACGATGACCCGGTCGAACATCACCCGGGCGCGGGCCACCAGATCGCGGTGGCCCGGGGTGAACGGGTCGAACGTGCCGGGATACACCGCCAACGAGCCGCGTACCGGCGCCACTCCACGATCCGACGTAGCCGTCACCGCGACACCCACCACATGACCACGATCATCCCAGCCACACGATTGCCGACCCGACTCTGGTCCCCGCACTCGAACGGCGATGGTCTGGGATGCTTCGCCCATGCCTTCCTTTCCGCCCACCTTCGCCGACGAGGTCGTCGCCAAGCCGGCTCAGGCCCAGTTCGAGGCGTTCCTCGACGAGCATCGCGGCGCGCTCAACGGCTGCCTGGACGGGCTGACCGAGGAACAGGCGCGGCGGTCGCTGGTGGCCTCCCGGACCACCCTGCTGGGCCTGGTGAAGCATGCGACGTTCGTCGAGAAGGTGTGGTTCGACGAGGCGGTCACGGGCCGGTCGCGCGCGGAGATCGGCATTCCCGCAGTGTCGGAGGAGTCCTTCGTCCTCGATGACGACGACACGATCGCCAGCGTTCGGCACGCGCACCGCGAAGCCTGCGAGGCATCACGCCGAGCGACCGCGTCCCTGGAGCTGGACGACATCCTCCGCGGGCACCGGCGCGGGCCGCTTCCGCTGCGGTGGGTGTATCTCCACGTGCTGCGCGAGCTGGCCCAGCACTGCGGGCACGCCGACATTCTCCGCGAGCAGCTCGTCAACGAGTAGTGCGCGGACGCCCGCTCATGCGGCGGTGGAGCCGTCAAGACCAGGGATCTCCGGACCGCTCGGCGATGCCGCTGTCCGTGCTTCGTCGCGACGAGGCCGCCGGTCGGGCTCGGGCAGAGAACGGACCAGTGCCGCCATGCCGTCGTGCACGAGGGGAAGGTCGTCCAGCTCGCCGATTCCGACCCAGGCGATGTCGTCATGCTCGTCAGGTGCACGGTTGGTGGGAGAGCCGACCCAGTCTCCCACGTGCCAGACGCCCAGGTGAACGGCGTCCGCACCGCTGCCGGCACGCAGGTCGCCCAACCGTGAAGCGCACTCCGCCACAATGTGAACGCCGAGCTCCTCGCGCATCTCACGCGCGAGGGCTTCAAGTTCCGACTCGCCCGCCTCGACGTGCCCCCCGGGCAGGTCCCAGAGATCGGGGTATGCCCGGCGGGTCGGGCTGCGGTGCACCAGCAGGACCGCGCCGTTTTCCACGAGTGCCCCTGTGACGACGACATGCATGACGGGAGTTGAGCACAGGGGTGGGACAGGCTCAACGTCACGCGGTTGAGGAACAGCCGTTCACGAGACGGCCCCGTCACCGGAGCTCCTGGCATCCAGGAAGAGTTCGAGGGCCTCGACGACGAGGCGGTGGTCGTCGAGTTGGGGCAGTCCTGAGACGGTGACGGTGCCGACCGGCCCGGTGCCCCTGAGGATGATCGGGAAGCAGCCGCCGTGGGCGGCGTACAGGGCCGCGTCGAGGTGGGATTTCTCCTCGAAGGTGGTGCCGCGGTCGCGGTAGGTCTGGCCCACGAGGTAGGAGCTGTGCCCGAACCGGCGGACGACGCGGATCTTGCGTTCGATCCAGTCGTCGTTGTCGGCAGAGGTGCCGGGCAGCGCGTAGTGGAAGAGTTGGTGGTCGCCGAGGCGGATGTCGACGGTGACACCGTGGCCGCGCTCCCTGGCCAGCCCGACCAGCAGAGTTCCCAGGCCCCAGGCGTCGTCATGGTCAAAGCGGTCGAACTGGAGGCGTTCTTCCTGCTCCCGAAGCTCCGGCGTCACGGCGTACCGTTCCCTTCCTCGATCGTCAGAAGGATCTAAGCAGAGGAGGAGCCGGCGAGCGGCCGGCCCTCGACGATCCTGGCCGGCAGGGTGAGCCGGGCACCGCCCGCGAGCGGGCAGGGGCACTATCGTTTCGACGTGCACATCCGTTTCGACGTTCCCGCCGATCCCACCTACCCCGGCCGGGTGGCCGCGGCGCTCAGCAGTGTCCGGCTGCGCAGGTACGGCTACATCGGCGCGGTGCTGGCGGCGGTCGGGGTGATCGGTCTCGCCGTCTCACGGGCGATCGCGCGGGGCGACCGGATCGTGCCGCTGTCCGTGGCGCTGGTCGCGGCCGGGCTGCTGTCGATGCTGTACGCACCCTGGGTGCGGTGGCGCGCCCGGCGCCGCTCGGGCAGCTACGCCGTCGAGGGCGCCTACGACATCACCGACCAGAACATCATGATGCGCAGCGGCTCCGAGTCCGGCGGCATCGCGTGGGACGGGGTCGCCCAGGTGAAGGACACCCGGGACTTCTGGATCCTGTACGTCGGCCGGATGCCGGCGACCGTGATCCCACGCCACCTGATGTCCGCCCAGGACGCGGAGACCCTGCGCGCCTTCATGGCCGAACGGGGTCTGCTCCCGCCCCGGTGAACCCCTGCGCCGGGGGCGGCGCCGAGCCTGCGCGTGGCCTTGCGGGAGCGGCCTACGCTGCGGCCATGACGCGTCGAGCCGCAGTGGCCGCGATGTCCGCGGTGACCCTGCTTCTGCTGGGTTGGTCGCTCGGCGCGCGGGTGGGAGACGAACCAGACCGGGCGCCGACAGTCGGCGCTGACGCCGCCACCACGACGAAGGCGACGGACCTGCTGAGATCCGGCACCGCGTTCATCGATCAGACGAGCTTCCGCGTCGACGCCGACATCGCGAGCCAGGTCACGACGGTGGCGCACGCTGACAACATCAACAAGCGCGCCGACACCACGATTTCGGCTCTCGGCCGGGTCGTCGAGATCCGGATGATCGACGACGAGGTCTACCTGAAGACCGACATGGACCTCCCCGGTGTCGGCCACGAATGGATGAGGCTCGACCCGGCCCGGGTGCCCGCGGACTTCGCCGTGAGCTTCGCCCCGGGCAGGAACGATCCCGGCGGCTCGGCGCGCCTCATCAACGCGATCGTCACCGCGCGAGCTGACGGCCCGCACGTCACCGGGACGATCGACCTGACCCGGGTCGGCGCCGGCACCGGGATCAACTTCCGCGCCGGCCCGGACGGCTTCCCGGACGGCGCCCGCAGCAACGCGTTCAGCGCGACGCTGGACGCCGATGGCCGGCTGGTCAGTTTCGCGATCCCCGCGGCCAACGGCATGCCCGACGCCACCCTGCGCTACAGCGACTTCGGCGCGCCTGTCTCGGTGGCACGGCCGCAGGGAGCCGTCGCCGCCCCCGACGCCCTGTATCCCCAGCTCGGCCTGGGCGGCTGAGACCGTCACAGGCCCGGCCAGTGCCGCGGCTCCCGCACCCTTTCCACCACCGGCTCAGCCACGGCTGAGGCGGTGCGTCACCCCTCGGCCAGCAGGTTCTTCTGCACCTTGCCCATCGCGTTGCGGGGCAGGGCGTCGACCAGCCGCACCTGCCGGGGCCGCTTGTGCACCGAGAGCTGCCGGGCCACGAAGTCGATCAGCTCGGCCTCCCGCAGGCCGTCGCCGACCACGTACGCGGTCACCTGCTGTCCCAGGTCCGGATGCGGCGTGCCGACCACGGCCGCCTCGCGGACCCCGGGATGGCCGAGCAGCGCGTCCTCCACCTCGCCGGCCCCGATCCGGTAGCCACCGCTCTTGATCAGGTCGGTGGCGGCCCGGCCGACGATCCGGTGCCAGCCGTCCGGCCCGACCGTCGCCACGTCCCCGGTGCGGAACCAGCCGTCGATCGTCCGGCTGGCAGCGTCGGCGTCCGGCCGGTGCAGGTAGCCGTCGAAGAGGGTGTCGCCGCGCACCTGGAGCTCGCCCATGGCCGCCCCGTCGGCGGGCAGCGGGCCGCCCTGCTCGTCCACGACGCGGGTGCGCACCCCGGGCAGCGGCAGGCCCACCGTGCCGGGCCGCCGCGGCCCGTCGGCCCGGGCGCTGAGGGTGATCAGGGTCTCGGTCATGCCGTACCGCTCGACGACCCGGTGGCCGGCCACGTCGGCGAGCGCCGCGAACACCGGCTCGGGCAGGGCGGCGCTGCCGGAGACCAGCAGCCGCGCCCCACGCAGCGCCCGCGCGGCGTCCGGGTCCGCGGCGATCCGCGACCAGATCGTGGGTACGCCGAAGTAGAGCGAGCCGGCGGCCGCCGCGTACCGCTCGGGGCGGGGCCGGCCGACGTGGTGCAGCCGGCTGCCGAGCCGCAGCGGGCCGAGCACGCCGAGCACCAGCCCGTGCACGTGGAACAGCGGCAGCCCGTGCACCAGCCGGTCCTCGGGCGTCCACGCCCAGGCGTCGGCGAGCCCGTCCAGGCAGGCGGCGACGGCGCGGCGGGACAGCACGGCGCCCTTCGGGGCGCCGGTGGTGCCGCTGGTGTAGAGGATCAGCGCGGTGGTCGCCGGGTCGGGCTCGGGGTGCCGGGTGTCCGACCGCCGGGTCAGGTCGACCGGCACGGCCGGGGGAGCGGCGGGTGAGCCGACGGGTGCGTCCCCGGCGGGCGCCAGCAGCACCTCGGCACCGGAGTCGCGCAGGATGTGGTCGCGTTCGACCGGCCCGGCGTCCGGCGGCACCGGGACGACGGCGGCGCCGGCCAGCAGCCCGCCCACCACGGCGACCACCGTCTCCAGGGTCGGTGCGGCCGGCACCGCCACCCGCCGGACACCGCGCAGGTCGTCGGCCACGGCCGCGGCCGCCCGGCGCAGCTCCACCCAGGACAGCGACCGGTCGTCGACGCGGACCGCCTCCGGGCGCTCGTCGGTGGACTCGGTCAGCCAGCTCAGCAGCGGCACGGTACGGCCCCTCTCCGGTCGGGTCGGCGGGCGCGCCACCGCCCCGCCCCCGGTACGGTCCTGGCGGCTCGGCGCGCCCCGGCGCCGGACGATCCGACCGTAGCCGGGGGCACTCCGAGCGGGCCACCCCGCAGGGTGAGGCGCCGATGCCGGGCGGTGGCCGGTATGCCATCGTTGGCCGTCTGGGCCGCGGTGGTGCGCGCGCCCCGAGGGAGGGAGCGGCCGTGGGGGAGGGTTCGTCCGGGCCGCTGCGCGGTGTCCTCGTCGCGGACTTCTCCCGGATCCTGGCCGGGCCGTACGCGACGATGCTGCTGGCCGACCTGGGCGCCGACGTGATCAAGGTGGAGGCGCCGGGCGGCGACGACACACGCACCTGGCAGCCCCCGGTCCGCGACGGGGTCTCGACCTACTACCTCGGGGTCAACCGCAACAAGCGCTCCCTGGTCCTCGACCTCGCCGATCCCGGGGACGCGGTGCTGGCCCGCCGGCTCGCCGCCCGGTCCGACGTCATGATCCAGAATTTCCGGCCCGGCGCGTTGCGCCGCTTCGGCCTCGACCACGACACGGTCACCGCCGCCAACCCGCGGCTGGTGTACGCCTCGATCAGCGGGTTCGGCGCGGCCGGTGGCGCCGACCTGCCCGGGTACGACCTCATGGTGCAGGCGGCGTCCGGGCTGATGAGCCTGACCGGGGCGGCCGACGGCCCGCCGTACAAGGCGGGGGTGGCGGTCTTCGACGTGATCGCCGGGCTGCACGCGGCGGTCGGGATCCTGGCCGCCCTGCATCACCGGGCGGCCACCGGCGTCGGGCAGCACGTCGAGGTTGACCTGCTCTCCTCGGCCCTGTCCGGGCTGGTCAACCACACCAGCGCGCACGTCGCCGGGGCAGTGGTGCCCCACCGGATGGGCAACGCCCACCCGAGCATCGTGCCCTACGAGCCGCTGCCCACCGCCGACGGCGAACTGGTCGTGATCGCCGGCAACGACGGCCAGTTCCGGACGCTGTGCCAGGTCCTCGGCCTGCCCGGCCTGCCCGACGACCCCCGGTTCCGGCGCAACCAGGACCGCACGGCGCACCGCGACGCGCTGCGGCCGCTGCTGGTGGCCGCCCTGGCCGCCCGGACCAGCGCCGAGTGGTTCCGCGAGCTGCGCGCGGCGGGCGTGCCGTGCAGCCCCATCAACACGGTCGCCGACGGGCTGGCCCTGGCCGAGGGGCTCGGGCTCGACCCGGTGGTCACCGTCGACGGCGTGCCGGGGGTGCGGAACCCGATCGGCCTGTCGGCCACCCCGCCCCGTTACGACCTGCCGCCCCCGGCGTTGGACGAGCACGGCGCGGAGCTGCGCGCCTGGCTGGCCGGCTGACCGGTCAGCGTCTCGCGGCGGCCAGCAGGTCGTCCACCAGCCCGGTGGCGGTGTCCGCCGCCGCGGCGGCGTCGGCGCGGCCGGCGCTGCCGTAGAGGCCCTCCACGATCAGCCAGATCCGGTCGGCGAGCCGGCCCGGGTCGGGCACGTCCAGCCGGGCCACCAGCGCGTCGATCTCGGCGCGGGTGTCGCGCAGGTAGTCGCGGGCGACCCGGCCCGGCTCGCCGGCGTCGCCGGGGAACTCGGCGAGGTAGAGGCGGAACGCGCACCCGCGGAAGTCGGGGGCGGTGGCGGTCGCGGCGATCTCCGCGACCAGCGCCCGGAGCCGGGTCGCCGGGTCGTCGGGCAGCCCGTGGGTCGCCGCGTCGCCGGCCCGCTCGCGCTCCCGTCGGCACGCCCGCAGGTAGGCGGCGACCAGGTCGTCCTTGCTGGGGAAGTGGGTGTAGAGCAGGTTCTTGCCGCAGCCGGCCGCGTCGATCACCTGGTTCATCCCGACGGCGCGGACCCCGTGGCGGTAGAACAGCTCGCCGGCGGTGCGCAGGATGCGCTCCCGGCTTCCCGGTGCCGCGGTGCGGGCCATCGCTCCTCCTTCGCCGGCGCCTGTGGCGAGGATAACGGACCGATCGGTCCGGCGACGATTGACCGCGCGGCGGGCCGGGGCGCAGTATCGGACCACTCGGTCCCGGACCGATCGGTCCGGCTTGTGTCCAGGAGGCAGCCATGCGCGACGCGGTCATCGTCGAGGCGGTACGGACCCCGGTGGGGCGGGCGAAGCGGGGCGGGGCGTACCTCGACGTGCACCCGGTGGACCTGCACGCGCACGCCCTGCGCAGCCTGGTCGCCCGGGTGCCCGGGCTGGACCCGGTCGAGATCGACGACGTCGTCGGCGGCGCCGTCGCCCAGGTCGGCGAGCAGAGCACCAACACCACCCGGCTCGCCGCGCTCGCCGCAGGCTTCCCCGAGTCGGTGCCCGGGGTGACCGTGGACCGCCAGTGCGGCAGCAGCCAGCAGGCGCTCAGCTTCGCCGCCCAGGGCCTGGTCGCCGGGGCGTACGACATCGTGGTGGCCTCGGGCGTCGAGTCGATGAGCCGGGTGCCGATCGGCAGCGCCGCAGTGGTCGACGGCGTCCGCGCCGACTTCGCCGGCCCCGGCGTCGCGGCGCGCTACCCGGGCGGCCTCGTCCCGCAGGGCGTCGCCGCCGAGCTGATCGCACGCAAGTGGGGCCTGTCCCGCACGCGGCTCGACGAGTACGCCGCCACGAGCCACCAGCGGGCCGCCGAGGCGTGGCGGCAGGGGCGGTTCGCCGGCCAGGTCGCCCCGCTGCCGGGCGTCGACCTCGCCATGGACGAGACCATCCGGCCCGGGACCACCGTGGCCCGCCTGGCCGACCTGCCGCCGGCCTTCGCGGCCGACCACTGGACCGCCCGCTTCGGCGAGCTGGACTGGAAGGTCACCGCCGGGAACTCCAGCCCGCTCAACGACGGCGCGGCGGCCCTGCTGCTCACCACCCGCGAGACCGCCCGCCGGCGGGGCTGGCGGGCCCGGGCGCGGATCCACACCGCCACGGTGGTCGGCGACGACCCGATCATGATGCTCACCGGCATCATCCCGGCCGCCGCCAAGGTGCTCGCCCGGGCCGGCCTCGCCATCGGGGACATCGACGCGTTCGAGGTCAACGAGGCGTTCTCCTCGGTCGTGCTGGCCTGGCTGGCCGAGACCGGGGCGGACCCGGCGAAGGTGAACGTCGACGGCGGCGCCATCGCCATCGGCCACCCGCTCGGCGCCAGCGGCGCCCGGCTCGCCACCACCCTGCTGCACGTCCTCGAACACACCGGCGGCCGCTACGGCCTCCAGACCATGTGCGAGGCCGGCGGCACCGCCAACGCCACGATCATCGAACGCCTCGACGGCTGACCGGCCGGACGCGGGCGGCTCAGTCGGCGATGCCGGCGAACGCCACCACGTGCTCGGCGCGCAGGCGCACCAGCAGCTCGCCGGGCACGGCGTTGCGCCGGCCGTACTCCTCGGCCCGCTCGGCGCCCATGTAGCGGGCGGCGATCTGGGTGGACCAGGGCAGGGACTCGGCCGGGTCCTCGCTGATCGTCACCGTGCCCCGCACGGTGACGAACGCGTACGGCGGGTGCTCCTCGTCGACGCTCAGCGCGGCCCGGGGGTCGCGGACCAGGTTGCGCCCCTTCACGCTGCTCCCGCCGGTGTTGAAGATCAGCTCGTCGCCGTCGAGCACGAACCAGATCGGCGCCACGTGCGGGGAGCCGTCGGCCCGCACGGTCGCCAGTTTCCCCGTGCGGGTGCCGGCGGACACGAAGGCCCGCCACTGCTCGTCGGTCATCCGCTGCGCCATGGCGGCCATTCTGGCGCACCACCCCGACACTCCGGCCCGCTCCCAGCCAGCTCACAGCCGCGCGACCTGTCCGGCCGGCCGGGCCCGACGTAGCCTGGACCGGCCCGCCACCCCCTCTGACCTGGGAGATCACACGGTGTCTCACCCCATCACCGCCGGACCGTCCGGTCCGGTCCCGCCGCGCCGGTCCGCGCGGCGGCCCTGGCCGCGCTGGGCGCGGTGGTGCGTGGCGGTCGGCACCACGCTGATGACGCTGAGCGGGGTGGCGCTGGGCGGCAGCGCCTGGCTGCTGCACGCGGCCACCGGCGAGGTCACCCGGCAGAACCTGCTCGGCGCCGCCGCGGCGCCCGCCGAGCAGCACCGGACGATCACCGGGGCGAAGAACATCCTGCTCGTCGGGGTCGACACCCGCCCGAACCAGGACCCGAGCCAGCTCACCCGCGCCGACTCGATCATCCTGCTGCACGTCCCGGCCGACCACAGCCGGGCGTACCTGGTCTCGCTGCCCCGGGACTCGCTGGTCACCATCCCGGCGTACGACAACGGGGCGACGCCCTTCCGCGGCGGGCAGAACAAGATCAACTCGGCCTTCGCCTTCGGCAGCCGTGGACTGACCGGCTCCGCGGCGCTCTCGCACGGCTTCGAACTGCTGGCGCTGACCGTCCGCGACCTGACCGGCATCACCCCCGACGCCGGCGCGATCATCGACTTCCAGGGCTTCAAGCAGATCGTCCAGGTGCTCGGCGGCGTCTGCATGTACGTGGACGAGACCACCACCTCGATCCACGTCGGGCACGACACCGCCGGCAAGCCCGCCGCGCCGTACGCCATCAACCCCGACGGCACGGTGAACCACCGCATCACCGGCGTCACCCCGAACGTCTACACCAAGGGCCAGCACTGCCTCGACCCGGCGCAGGCGCTGGACTTCGTCCGGCAGCGGGACCTGCTGGCCAACCACGACTTCGACTACGGCCGGCAGCGCCACCAGCAGCAGTTCGTCAAGGCCGTGCTCGCCCAGGTGGTCAGCCAGGGGCTGGACTCACCGACGAAGCTGCCCGGCCTGCTGTCGGCCGTCGGCCGCACGATGACCGTGGACGACGGCGGCATCCCCCTCGCCGACTGGGCCTTCGCCATGCACGGCGTGAAGCCCGACGCGATCACCACGATCAAGACCAACGGCGGCACCTTCAACAGCCGTACCGTCCCGGGCGTCGGCAGCGCCGAGATCCTCAGCCCCACCAGCCTGCAACTGCTGCGCGCGGTACGCGACGACACGGTCGCGGCGTTCGTGGCGGCCCACCCGACCTGGGTGGCCGACTCCGGACCGACCAGCGCCGACCACTGAGGCCCGCTGTCAGGGCTGGAAGTAGTCCGGACCCCAGCAGGTGGCGTCCGCCGGCAACTCCCACCAGTGCGGCATCACCGTCGGCCGCCATGCCGGATCCGGCTGGAAGTCCATCCACCGGCCGTCGAAGGGTGCGGCCCCCGCACGGGCCAGGGCAAGCAGTCGTTCGCCCTCGGCCCGGACTCCGGCGGCCTCGGCCTCATCCCAGAACGCCGGGTGGCCGGTGTACTCGGCGAACGCGTCCTCGTCCTTCCACGACCACCTGCCGTCCGGGTAGACGAGCAGGTCGAGCTCCTGGTCGTAGACGTCGACCCCGCCGGCCCACCGGGTGATCGGGCGCTCCAGGTTGACATACCAGCCGTCGAAGTCGCCGTCGGTCCGCCAGCTCCACCAGATCGAATGGGCCGCACCGGGCGGCATCAGCATCAACGTCCGGAAGGGCTGCCACGTGCTCAGGCTGTGCATCGTGGTCATCCGCAGCTCGGTGAGCAGTGACAGTTGCCGGGTCGGCCGGCCGGCGGCGTCGACCCGGCGCATGGCCTGTGAGCCCACGTCGACCCACAGCGCCAGCCCGCGCTCGTCATCGCTGACCACCCGCCCGCACAGCACCGAGCCGACCCGGCCGTCCGGGTACAGGTGCCGGCGGACGATCGTCTGCCCCCGCTCGAAGATCATTCGAGCACGATACCCACGAGGTCCGGTGAGGACTGCCCTCCGACAGCCGTCAGCCCAACTGCTCGGCCAGGGCGACGATGATGCCCTCGGGGCCGCGGACGTAACAGAGGCGGTAGATGTCCTCGTACCGCTCCACCTCGCCGACGAGTTCGGCGCCGTGGGCGCGCAGGCGGGCGATGACGTCGTCGATGTCGTCGACGGCGAACATGACGTTGCGGATGCCCAGCGTGTTCGGCGGTGCCACGGCCGGCTCGGCGCTGACCGCCGCCGGCGAGCGGAACCTCGTCAGCTCCACCTTGTTGTGGCCGTCCGGGGTCCGCAACATGGCCATGTCGACCCGGACGTCGTCGAGCCCGTTGACCCGGTCCACCCACCGTCCCTCGACCGCCGCCTCGCCCTCCAGCTCCATGCCGAGCTCGACGAAGAACGCCACCGCGGCCTCGAGGTCGCCGACGACGATGCCGACGTGGTCCATCCGCTGGAGCGCCATGTCCCCGAGCATATGGGCAGGATGCTTGGCTGTGTGGGACTCCTCAGGCCGGGGGCGCCGGCCGCCTCAGGTGCGTGGCGCGGCCACGGCGGCCTGGGCGTCGACGATGCCCCAGCCGTAGAGCGGCGTGTAGACGCCACGCAGACCCGCGACCGGGGTCCGGGCGGTCGACATCAGCACCGCGTACATGTTGGCCACGCTGCGCCCCTGGGCGGCGAGCAGCGCCGCCACCCCGGACACGTACGGCGTGGCCATCGACGTGCCGGCGTAGGCGTCGTAGTCGCCCTGGCCGCAGGTGGCCGCGCCGGCGCCCACCGGGACGCTGGACCAGATGTCGTCGTCGCAGTTGACGAGGCCGGCACCGCCGGGCGCGGCGACGGCCTTCAGGTCGGCCTTGACACCCAGGTTCGAGTACCACGCCTTGACCTCGTTGCGGTCGGTGGCGGTGACGCAGAGCGCCCCGGCCTCCCAGGCCGGGGTGTCGCACAGCGGGGCGGTCTCGTTGCCGGCGGCCGCGATGACGGCAACGCCCTTCGCCTGCGCGTACGCGATCGCCTCGGTCGCCGCGGACTCCAGGCCGGTGAGGGTGAGGGCCTGGCTGCCGGGCAGTGCGCCGAGGCTGAGGTTGACCACCTTGGCGCCGTGGTCGGCCGCGTAACGGATGCCGGCGGCGATGTCGGCGAAGCTGCCGCTTCCCGCCTCCAGCACCTTGATCGGCATGATCTTCGCGTCGCGGGCGACGCCGGCGACACCGACACCGTTGCCCGTCGCCGCGGCGGCGATACCGGCCACGTGGGTGCCGTGCTCGTCACCGGTGTCGGGCACGCCGTTGGGGCCGCGCCAGTCGCCGTTGCCGCACGAGGCCGGGCCGCAGTCGACGAAGGTCGCGCCGGGGACGAGCTTGGCGGCCAGATCCGGGTGGCCGAGGTCGACGCCGGTGTCCACCACCGCGATGACCACGCCCGCTCCCGTGCTGGTCGCCCAGGCCTGCTCGGCGTGGATCTGCCGCAGGCCCCACTGCTTGTCGTACAACGCATCGTTGACGGCCGCCTGGGCGGGCGTTGCCGCGGCCGCCACCAGTGCGGTGACCACCGCGGTGCCGGCGAGTAACCGGGTGAACGACATCTGATCTCTCCTCCCACGGGCAGCACTGTCATCTATGGATCGGAGATCGGGCGCGAAACGCAACAGCGGTGGGATCGCGCCCGACCGTGTCCGGCGTGACGCGGGCGTGACGGCGGGGCGACGGCTCCGCGGGACCCTCGGCGGCGTGAGCAGCTTCCCGGGCAGTCCGCGCACCCTGCGCGGCGCCATCATCGCGGTGGACCCGTTGGGGCCGCTGTCCCGGGTGGTGGTGTTCCAGTACAACCCGGACCAGGTGCAGCGCACGATCGCGCCCCGCTCGGGCGGGGAGTCCGGGCAGCGCGCCGCCGACGCGCACCGCGCCTGGGGCGCGCCCACCGAGACGATCACCATGACGGTCGATGTCGACGCGGCCGACCAGTTGGAGACCGGCGATCCGGTGGCCGCCACCGTCGGCGTCCTGCCCCAGTTGTCCGTGCTGGAGATGCTGCTGCACCCGGGCAGCGTGCGGGTGATCGCCAACTCGGTGCTGCTGGCCGCCGGGACCATCGAGATCCTCCCGGTGGAGCTGCCCATGGCGGTGCTGGTCTGGGGGCCGGCGCGGGTGGTGCCGGTGCGGATCACCCAGCTCGGCGTCACCGAGCAGGCGTTCAACCCGGCGCTCAGCCCGATCCGGGCGACCGTGGACGTCTCCGCCCAGGTGCTCACCTACGACGACCTGTCGCTGACCGACGTCGGCTACGGGCTCTACCTCGCGCACCTGGTCGCCAAGGAGGTCCTCGCCATGGTGGGCGCGGTCAGCGGCGCCGTCGACGCCGTCACCGACCTGGCCGGAGCGTGACATGACCGGGCGCTACGACTCCGTACCCGTGGCCGGAACGACCGTGCCCGACGGCGCCGGCGGCCTGCGGGAGGTGCGCTACCTGCGCCGGCGTCCCCTGCCGGACCTGCGCGACGTGCGGGCCGCCGCCACCCACCGGGTGAGCGCCGGGGACCGGATCGACCTGGTCAGCCACCGGTACCTGGGCGACGCCACCGCGTGGTGGCGGATCGCCGACGCCAACGGGGCGCTCGACCCGGAGGCGCTGACCGGCCCGGACGCCGAGGGCGAGCTGATCGTCATCCCACTGCCGGGGGTGTGACGTGCTGCTCGGGTCCGGGCTGCGGCTCACTGTCCTGGCGGGACGGACCGTGCCGCTGCCGCTGTCGGTCGACCTGGCCCAGCGCTGGCGGTCCACCCGGGTCACCGAGAGCGACGCCGAGCGCAGCGTCTTCTCCCTGGTCTTCGACGCCGGCCGGGCCGGCCCGCTGGCCGCCGTGGACAGCCCGTTCGGGCCGACCGGCCCACTGGTGCCGTTCGCCCGGGTCGTGCTGGTGCTCACCTTCGGCGTGGTGCCGAAGGTGCTCTTCGACGGCATCGTCACCGAGACCCGGCTCGACCCGGGCACCGGCGCCGGGCGGGCCACCTTCACGGTCACCGGCGAGGACGTGGGCAACCTGCTCGACCGCGAGGACCGCGACGTCGAGCACCCCGCCCTCGACGACTACCTGACCGTGCTGAAGATCCTCGCCCCGTACGCGGCGCGCGGCATCCTGCCCAAGGCGCTGCCCGCGCCGGTCACCGACCCGCCGCTGCCGATCGACCGGATCCCCACCCAGCACGGCACCGACCTGGAACACCTGGCCGAACTGGCCGAGCGGCACGGCTACGTCACCTACGTCGACCCCGGCCCGGTGCCCGGGATCAGCTCGTTCTACTGGGGACCGCCGGTGCGCCTCGGCCTGCCGCAGCCCGCGCTGGCCGTCGACCTGGGCTCGGACAGCAACGTGCGGGAGGTGTCCTTCCGCACCGAGGCGACCCGGCCGGCCACCGTCACCGGGGCGGTGCACGACCGGCGTACCGGAGTCACGCTGCCGGTCGCCGCGGTGGTGAGCACCCGGCCGCCGCTGGCCGCCGTGCCGTTCGCCCTGGCCAACGCCGGGGACGTGCGGCGGCGCCGGCTGCGCGAGGGCAGCAGCGACGCGGTCTCCGCCTTCGCCCGCGCGCAGGGCGAGGTGGACCGCAGCGCCGACGCGCTGGTCGCCGAGGGCAGCGCCGACGGCGCCCGGTACGGGGCGGTGCTGCGCCCGCGCGGCCTGGTCGGCATGCGCGGCGCTGGCTGGAGCCACGACGGGCTCTGGTACGTCCGCCAGGTCGAGCACGACCTCGCCTACGGCGGCTACCGGTTCGGCTTCACCCTGTCCCGGGACGGCCACGGCTCGGTCACCCCCGCGCTGCCCCGGAGCCCACTGTGACCACCCGGGAGGAGCGGCGATGACCCGGCAGTTCTTCGGCGTCTACCGGGGAAAGGTGGAGCAGAACCTGGACCCGATGCTGCGCGGGCGGGTGCAGGTCTCCGTCCCGAAGGTGCTCGGCGACGGCCGGCTGGCCTGGGCCGAGCCGTGCGTGCCCTACGCCGGCAACGGCGTCGGCGGGTTCAACCTGCCGCCGGTGGGCGCCGCCGCCTGGGTGGCGTTCGAGGGCGGCAACCCCGACTACCCCGTCCTACTGGGCTGCTACTGGCAGATCGGCGAGTCGCCCGCGCCCGGGCTGCCGCAGCAGCGGGTGTTCCAGTCCGACTCGGTGAGCGTCACGGTCAGCGACCTGCCCATGATGGGCGGCCTGACCATCGAGGTGGGGCCGCCGGCCGTGCTGATCCCGCTCAAGGTGGTGCTGGGCCCGGGCGGGATCGAGCTGTCCACGGGCGCCACCAAGGTGGTCCTCGACGGCGTGCGGGTCTCGGTCAACGACGGCGCGCTGGAGGTGATGTGATGCCCGGGCCCCTCGTGCACCAGGGCGCCGTGGTGATCTGCGCGCACGGCGGCCAGGCGATGCCCACCGTGCCCAACCCCCGGGTACGCGTCGGCGGGCAGTCCACCGTGCTGCTCGCCGCGCCGTGGACGGTGGCGGCGTGCCCGTTCCCGCCGGTCTCCGGCGGTCCGTGCGTGACCAGCGTGTGGAGCGTCGGCAGCGTCCGGGTGCGCTCGATGGGGCAGCCCCTCGTGCTGGCCTCCGGCCTGGCCACCTGCGCGCCGACCGGGGTGCCGCTCGCCGTCACCGCCAGCCAGTTCCGGGCGGTGGCGACGTGAGCGCCGGCCGGCACGTCGGCTTCCCGCTGCGCGTCGGCGGCCGCGGCCGCACCGCCCTGGTCGGCGACGAGGAGTACCTGCGCGGCCTGGTCGAGGCGGTGCTGTTCACCCGGCCCGGGGAACGGGTCAACCGGCCCGACTTCGGCAGCGGCGTCGACCGGCTGGTCTTCGCCCCGGCCGGCGACGAGATGGCGCACGCCACCCGGGCGCTGGTGCACGGCGCCCTGCAACGCTGGCTCGGCGACCTCGTGCAGATCGACGACGTGCGGGTCGAGGCGGTCGACGCCCAACTGCGGGTCACCGTCAGCTACGTGCCGCTGGTCGCCGGGGCCACCGTCGGCGAGCGCCGCAGCCTCACCGTCGTGGGCGGCACCCCGTGACCGGGGCGCTGCTCGACCGGGAGGCCCGCCGGGCGCTCGTCGAGGGGGAGAGCGCCCTCGACGGCATCGACCACGTCGAGGTGCTGTCGAACCGGCCCGGCACCCCCGGCCACGTGCCCGGCGCGCCCCGCCAGCGCACCCTCCTCGTGCACCTGCTGCGCGGCCCGGTCCCCGCCGACCTCGACGCCGGCCGGGTCCGCGTCCTCGGCGGGGTGCGCGTCGACCCGCGGGTCAACCCGGTGCGGGTGCTCTGGGCGTACCCGGCGAACGTGGTGGCGGCCGGGCCGCCGCCGGGGGTGACCGCGGCCGACCGGACGCTGGTGACCGGTGCGGTGCCGGCGCCCGCGCGAGCCCGGGTGCTCGTGGTGCGCACCTCCTCCAGCGGGGACTGGTCCAGTTACCTGCTCACCCTCACCGGCGCGGGCGGCGACGGCTTCCCGGCCGGCTTCGACGAGCCGCTGTCCACCTGCCCGTTCGCCTTCGCCGTCGACTGCCCCGACGAACTGGACTGCCGGCCCGACGACGGGTGCCCTCCGGTGCCCGCCACCACGCCCGCCCTGGACTACCTGGCCCGCGACTACGCCGGACTGCGCACCCGGCTGCTCGACCGGCTCGCCGTGCTGCTGCCCGGCTGGACCGACAGCAACCCGGCCGACCCGCTGGTCACCCTCGCCGAGCTGTTCGCGTACGTGGGGGACCGGCTCACCTACCGGCAGGACGCGATCGCCGCCGAGGCGCACCTGGCCACCGCCCGGCTGCGCTCCTCGGTACGCCGGCACGCCCGGCTGCTGGACTACCGGATGCACGACGGCTGCGCGGCCCGGACCTGGCTGGCGTGGCACACCGCCGCGCCGCTGACCCTGCCGGCGCGTACCCCGGTCGCCGGGGTCGAGGACCCGCTGCCGCCCGACGCCGGGGTCGAGGTCGCGGTGGACGCCGGCGCCACCGTCTTCGAGACCCTCGCCCCGCTGGCGCTGCGCCCGGCTCGCAACCAGCTCGACCTGCACGCCTGGGGCGACCCGGACGCCTGCCTGCCGGCCGGCGCCACCAGCGGCTGGCTGCGCCACCCGGCCGCCGCCGACCCGCAGCTGCGCGCCGGCGACGTGCTCGTCCTGGCGCCGGTCGACGAGACCGGGACCGTGGTGGGCGACGAGGCCCGCCGGCACGCCGTCCGGCTCGACCGCGACCCGGTCACCCGGGCCGACCCGCTCGCCCCCGCCGGCACGGTTGTCCGCGAGCTGCACTGGGCGGCCGAGGACGCCCTGGCCGTGCCGCTGCCGGTGGCCCGCCGTGCCGCCGACGGCACCGCCGCCCCGGCCGCCGTGGCCCTCGCGAACGTCGCGCTCGCCGAGCACGCCGGGGGGCTGCCCCCGCGCGGGCTGCTACCGCCGCAGGCCCCCGACGACGGCGCGTACCGGCCGCGGCTGCCCACCGGGCGGCACCCGGTCGCCTGGACCGACGCGGCGGTGGACGCGCGCAGCGCCGCCGCCGCGCTGCGTCCCGACCCGCGCCGCGCGCTGCCCGCCGTGCTGCTCGACGACGGCAGCCGCACCTGGACGCCCGTGCCGGACCTGCTGGCCAGCGGCCGGCTGGACCCGCACGTGGTGGCCGAACCGGAGACCACAGGCGTGCTGCGGCTGCGCCCCGGCGACGGGATCAACGGTCGGCGCCCCGCGCCCGGCGTCACCCTCACGGCGTGGCCCCGGGTGGGCGGCGGCACCGCCGGCAACGTCGGCGCGGACGTGCTCACCCTGCCGCTGCCCACCGCGGCGTGGGCGGTGCCGGCCGGGGTGAGCGTCAGCAACCCGCTCCCGGCCACCGGCGGCGTCGACGCCGAGTCGGTCGACGAGGTGAAGGAGCTGGCCCCGTACGCGTTCCGGACCCAGCTGCGCGCGGTCACCAGCGCCGACCACGCCGCCGCCGCCGAGGAGAACCCGGGCGTGCAGCGCGCCGTGGCCCGGCGCCGCTGGACCGGCTCCTGGTACGCCCAGGAGGTCACCCTCGACCCGGTGGCCCGCCGGGCCGGCGACCCCGGGCTCGCCGACGAGGTGGCCGCCCTGCTCGACGTACGCCGGCTGGCCGGCACCGACGTGGAGCTGGCCCCGCCCGCGCACGTGCCGCTGGAGATCGTCCTCGGGATCTGCGTGGCCGACGGCCACCTCGCCGCCGACGTGGAACGCCGCCTGCGCGCCGAACTGTCCACCCGGGTGCTGCCCGACGGCCGGCTCGGCTTCTTCCACCCCGACCGGCTCACCTTCGGCCAGTCCCTGTACGTCTCCGACCTGGTCGCCGCCGTCATGGCGGTGCCCGGCGTCGGCTACGTCGAGGTGGCCGACGACGACGCCACCGGCCTGCGGTTCCGCCGGCTCGGCCGGCCGCCCGCCGGGGAGGTGGCCCGCGGCCGGATCGACGCCGCCGCCCGCGAGGTGCTGCGCGCCGACAGCGACCCGAGCAACCCTGAGTACGGCCGGGTCGCCTTCCACCTGCGCGGTGGCGCGTGAGCTGCGGCTGCGGCTGCGGCGGCGGATGCGGGTGCGACCCGCTGCGCCCGCCCGCGCCCGACGTGACCAACCCGCCCGGCCAGCCGGCCCTGGCGTGGCGGGTCGCCCCGCACAGCCACGCCCTGGCCCGGATGCGGGCCGCGCTCGCCGACCCGGGCCTGCCGGCCGGCGTGCGGGCCGTGGCCGGGCAGGACGCCGACGATCCGATGCTGGCGCTGCTCGACGCCGCCGCCGTGATGACCGACGTGGTCTCCTTCTACACCGAGCGGATCGCGCAGGAGGCGTACCTGCGCACCGCCACCGAGCTGACCTCGGTGCGGCACCTCGCCGGCATGATCGGTTACCAGCCCCGCCCCGGCGTCGCCGCCGCCGTGGACATCGCCTTCGACGTCGAGGACGCTCCCGGCGCACCGCCGGAGGTGGACGTGCCCGCCGGTACCCCGGTGCAGTCGGTGCCCGGGCAGGGCGAGCTGCCGCAGACCTTCGAGACCGGCGCCGACCTGCGCGCGTACGCGGTGTGGAACGCGATCCCCGGCGCCACCGCCGGGCCGCAGGAGATCGACTTCGCCACCGACGCGATCTGGCTGCGCGGCACCGCCCTCGGCGTGCGGGCCGGCGACGGCGTGCTGGTGGTGGGGGCCGAACGTCGCCGCTACGGGCGTACCCCCGTCCACAGCCGGGCCGCCGCCGACCGGCGGCGCGACGACGAGCGGTGGGACTTCCGCATCGTCACGGCCGTCGAGGAGGGCCCGCCCGGCCTGGCCGGCTGGACCCGGTTGGCACTGGCCGAGCGGATCGGCTGGCGGCGCTCGACGCCGCTGACCGCCGAGGAGGGCGTGCAGGTGCACGCCTTCGCCACCCGCACCAACCTGTTCGGCTGGAACGCGCCGATGGCTGGCCTGCTCGCCGGCAACGACCCGCCGCCGCCCGGCATCACCAACGGCGAGTGGGACGACATCGGCAACCCGTTCCCGCCCGGGAACCCGCACCCCGCCGACGTGGTCGAGGTCGACGGCGACCACCCCCGGATGGTGCCCGGCTCCTGGCTGCTGCTGGAACGCCCCGACTACCGCGAGCTGTACGCCGTCGAGGCGGCCGACCCGGCCGGCGGCTCCCGGTTCGGGGTCAGCGGCCGGACCACCCGGCTGCGCGTCGACATCACCGAGAACCTGGACACCTTCGGCCGGCGGGACACCCTCGTACGCGGCGAGTCCCGGCCCCTGCCGGCGGCGGAGCGGCCCCTCGTGGAGCCGGTCGGCGGCCGGCGGCTCACCCTGGCCGCCACCGACCCGCCACTGCCCACCGGCCGGCGGGTCGTGGTGACCGGGTTCCCGCCCGGCGGGCCGCCCGCCGACCCGCTCGTCGCGGCGGCCACCGCGCCCCCGCTGGCCGAGACCGCGGTGGTGCTGGCCTGCACGGTCGCCGCCGACGGCCGGACCATGACCGTCGACCTGGACCGCGACCTCATCCTGAGCTACGACCCGCGCGGCCTGCGGGTACGCGGCAACGTCGCGCCGGCCAGCCACGGCGAGACCGTCGTCCAGCCGCTCGGCAGCGGCGACCCCACCCTCGCCTTCCAGCGGATGCGCACCCGGCGCGGCCCGCTCACCCACGTCCGCGACGACAGCCCCGCCGGCGCCCGCAGCACCCTGGAGGTCCGGGTCGACGGGGTGCGCTGGGATCCGGTGCCCGCGCTGGACACCGCCGGCCCGCACGACCGGGTGCACACCGAACGGCTCGACGACGAGGGCCTGGCCACCGTCACCACCGGCGACGGCCGGCACGGCGCCCGGCTGCCCGGCGGCGTCGAGAACGTCGTGGCCACCTACCGGGTCGGTGTCGGCGCCGCCGGCGCGGTCCGGGCCGGCCAGCTCAGCATCCTGCCCCGCCGCCCCTACGGGGTGCGGGCCGCCGCCAACCCGGGCCCCGCCCGCGACTGGGCCGACCCGGAACAGCTCGACGCGGCCCGGTCGCACGCCCCGCTACGGATCCGCACCCTGGACCGGGCGGTCTCGGTGGCCGACCACGAGGACTTCGCGGCCGGATTCGCCGGGGTCACCCTGGCCCGCGCCGACGACGTGTGGGACGGCCGGGAGCAGGTGGTCGTCGTCTCCGCGCTCGGCGCGGCGGCCGGTGGCGGGGCCGCCCCGGCCGGGCCGGAGCTGGTCGCCGCGCTGCGCGCCGCCCTGGTGGCCGCCCGGGACCCGGGCACCCGGCTCGCCGTGCTCGCGGGGGAGACCGTCCCGTTCGGACTGCACGTCGACCTCGCGCACGACCCGGCGTACCCGCGCGCCGACGTGGAGTCCGCCGTCCGGGCCGCGCTCGCGGCCGCGTACACGCCGCCGGCGCTGGGCTTCGCCACCGGCGTGGTGGCCTCCCGGGCCCTCGTCACCGTCCGCGCGGTGCCCGGGGTGCGCGCCTGCACCCTGCCCCGGCTCGCCGCGCCGCCCGGCGCCGCCGCCGTCGACCTCCTGGCCGCGCTGCCCGGCCGGTTCGCCGGGACGCTGCGCCCCGCCCAGGTGCTCACCCTCACCGACCTGACGATCGGGGTGATGTCGTGACCGAACCCGCCCTGAGCCGCCTGCTCGACCTCGTCCCCGTGCACCTGCTCGCCCGCGACGCGCAGGCCGACGGCGGCACCGGCCCGCTCACCGCGCTGCTCGCCGCCGTGGCCGGTGAACTGGAGCTGCTGGAGGCCGACCTCGACCGGCTGCACGACGGGTTCTTCGTCGAAACCTGCGCCGAGTGGCTGGTGCCGTACCTCGCCGACCTGGTCGGCCTCGCCGAGCTGCCCCCCGACCTCGGGGTCACGGTGAGCCGGCGCGCCCTGGTCGCCAACACCGTCGCCTACCGCCGCCGCAAGGGCACCGTGGCCGTGCTGGAACAGGTCGCCCGGGACGTCACCGGCTGGCCGGCCCGCGCCGTCGAGCACCACCCGCTGCTGGTCGGCGCCACCCACGTCAACCACGTCCGCCCCGACCGGCCGGCCACCGTCTCGCTGCGCGGCGCGGCCCGTATCGAGGCCGCCGCCGTGGTCAGCCCGCCCGGGCCGCGCGGCGCCCTCGACCCGCTCACCCACACCGCCGAGGTACGCCGCATCCCCACCCGCCGGGGCCGCTACGGCATCGACCACGTGGCCGTGCACCTGTTCGCCACCCAGGCGTACGAGGTGGGCGCCCCCGAGGCCGATCCGCCGGCCGGCCCGAACGGCGGCTGGTCCGCCGCCCGCGCCGCCGCCGACCACTGGACCTTCGACCCGCTCGGCCGGGCCGTGCCCCTGTACGCCCCGCCCCGCCGGGAGGAGTCCGTCGAGCGGCTGGCCACCGAGGCGGACCTGCCCGTGCCGCTGCGCCCGCGCCGGCTGCTCGACCTGCTCGGGCAGGCCCGGGCCGGCGCCCTGGCGGCCACCGCGCTGCCGCTCGGCGTACGGCTGCGGGTCGGCGGTGTCGACCAGCCCGACCTGACCCCCGACCGGATCCGGGTCTGCCACCTGGAGGACCTGGCCCCCGGCCCGGCGCCGCAGGTGATGGTCGACCCGGTGGCCGGCCGGCTGAAGGTCTATGCGCCGGCCGCCCCCGACGCGGTCTTCGTCCGCTACACCCACGGCGGCCTCGCCGACGTCGGCGCCGGCACCTACGACCGCACCGCCGCCCACGAGGCGCTGCTCGCCACCGACCCCGGCGCCCCGGTCACCGCCGACGCTCCGGACGCCCCGCCCGCCGCCGGCCAGACCCAGGTCTGCTCAGGTACGCCCGCCCCGGTCGGCAGCGTGCCTACGCTCGCCGCCGGCCTGGCCGCGGCCGAGGCGTCCTGGGCGGCCCCCGGCAGCACCACCCGGGGCGGCACCTACGTCGTCTCGGTCGCCGACAGCGCCAGCTACCCGGGGGACGTCGCGGTCACCGTGCCCGCCGGCACCCGGCTGGTGCTGGTGGCCGCCGCCTGGCCGACCCGCCGCCGCCCCGACGGCGAGGTGCTGGCCCCGGTCCCCGGCCGGTACGCCCCCGACGGGCTGCGCCCGCACCTGCGCGGCAGCCTGCGGCTCACCGGCGAGCCCGGCAGCAGCGTGGTCGTCGACGGGCTGCTCGTGGAGGGCGACGTGGTCGTCGCGCCCGGCCAGCTCGGCCACCTCACGATCGCGCACGCCACCGTCACCGGCGCGGTACGCGTCGAGTCCGCCGCCGGCCGGCCCAACAGCCGCCTCCAACTGCGGCTCAGCCGGGTGGTGGCCGGCGCGGTCACCCTCGCCGCCACCGTGCCGGTGGTCACCGTGGACACCAGCGTCCTCGACGCCACCACCGGCGGCGGGACCGCCCTCACGGGCGAGGGCGTGCATGCCTGCCTGGAGGGCAGCACCGTCCGGGGCGCGGTCCGGGTCCGCAGCCTCGACGCCAGCAGCTGCGTGCTGGACGGGCCCGTGGAGGTGGCCCACCGCCAGGTCGGATGCCTGCGGTTCAGCTACGTCGCCCCCGGCTCGCGCACCCCGCGCCGCTACCGCTGCGTGCCTGCCGACGACGAACCCGGCCCCCTCCCGGTGTACGCGGCCACCGACCCGGCCTCGCCCGCGTACCCGGCCCTCGCGGGGTCCTGCCCGCTGCCCATCCGCGAGGGCGGCGAGGACCGGGCCGAGCCGGGCGTGCACCACCACCTCAGGCGACCGTTGCGGCTCCGGGCGGCGCAGCGGCAGCTCGACCCGTACCGGCCGGTCGGCATCGAGCTCGGGATCTTCGGGAGTTGACGTGCAGGGAGACTTCACCCGCTGGACGTTCGACCCGCGCGACGGCTACCGCCAGGTGCTGTTGCAGCAGGGCCGGATGCTGCTCGACGCCGAGTGGAACGAGCAGACGAAGATCACCGCCTGGCACGACGAGGAACGCACCCGCGACATCGTCGGCGCGGCCGGCGGGCCGCTCGACGGGGCCGGCTTCGCGGTGGTGGACACCGCCGGCGCCACCCCCACGGCGACCGCCTGGGCCGACCTGCGGATCACCCCCGGCCGCTACTACGTGGACGGGGTGCTTGTCGACGCCCTCCCGCCGGCCGGCGGCGGGCCCGGGCACAAGCTCGCCGACCAGCCGTACCTGCCCAAGGTCGGCGACCTGCCCGGGCTGCCCGAGCCCACCGCCGACGGCCGGTACGCCGTCCTGCTCGACGTCGCCGACCAGCACGTCACCGCCGACCAGGCGCCCCGGCTGCGGGAGTCCGCCCTCGGCGGCCCGGACACCACCACCCGGGCCCGCACGGTCTGGCAGGTCCGGTTGGTCAAGGTGGCCGCCGGCACGGCCTGCGCGACCGTGGTCGACCCGGTGTGGGGCGGCCGGACCGCACCCACCATGACCGCCGCGCTGCGCGAGGTGGACCCGACCGCCGACCCGTGCCGGCTCAGCGGCTCCGGCGGCTACCGCCGGCTGGAGAACCAGCTCTACCGCGTGCAGGTGCACGACGTGGCCACCGACGGCACGGCCCGCTACCTCTGGTCGCGGGAGAACGGCAGCGTGGTGGCCGGGCTGACCGCCATCGGCCCGCCCTCGGCGGCCGCCGCCGCGGCCGGTATGGACGCCGAGCTGAGCCTGGACCGGGTCGGCCGGGACGAGGAACTGTCCTTCCGGGAGGGTGACCTCGTCGAGGTGACCAGCCCCGACCGGGAGCTGCACGGGCGGCCCGGGCACCTGGCCACCGCGGGCGCCCCGGACGGGACCACGCTGCCGGTGACGTGGGCCGCCGGCGCGCCGGCCAGCCTCGCCGCCCTCGGCCGCACCCCGATCGTCCGGCGCTGGGACGGCCCGGCCCAGGTGGCGAACGCCAGCCCCGACGAACTGGACGACGCCGGCATCGAGGTGCGGTTCGGCGCCGGCGACTTCCGGGTCGGCGACCACTGGCTGATCCCCGCCCGCACGGTCCGCCTCGTCTACGGCGTCAGCGCCCTCTCCGGCACCATCGACTGGCCCACCGACGGCCTCGGCAACCCCCTCGCCCGGCCGCCGCTGGGCCCGGTGCACCACGTCGCGGTGCTCGGCATGCTGCGCCGCACCACCGTCGGCGGCGCCGGCCGTTGGGCGCTCGACGACGACTGCCGCAAGCTCACCCCGCCGCTGACCGACCTGGTCACCCTCGACCTGCTCGGCGGCGACGGCCAGGAGGCCCCGCCCGGCCAGCCGCTGCCCGAGCCGGTGCGGGTGGTGGTCCGCAACGGCGGCCGCCCGGTGCACCGCGCCCGGGTCCGGTTCACCGCCGCCGACGGGCACCTGGCCACCGGCGTACCCACCGCCGCCGACCCGGCCCAGGTGGTCCTGGAGACCGACCCGCGCGGGCAGATCGACGTACGCTGGCTGCTGCCCGGCACCGGCCCGGCCACCCGGGTCCTCACCGCGGTCCGGCTCGACGACGCCGACGCCCCCGTCGACGCCGAGGTCCGTGTCACCGGCCGCCGCGACGAGGGCGGCACGGTCTGCCTGGTCGTACGCCCCGAGACCGACCTCGTGCAACTCCTCGCCGACCTGTCCGGGGTCACCGCGCTGGCGCTCTGCCTGACCGCGGGGGAGTGGACGCTGGACGAGCCCGCCGTGCTGACCGGGGTCTCCTGCGTGCTGATCACCGGGGTCGGCTCCGCCACCCGGATCGTCTCCGCCGCCGAGTCGGCGCTGCGCTTCGTCGACTGCGGCGAGGTGCAGGTCCGCGACCTGTCCGTGGCGGCCGTGCCGGTCGAGAGCGACAAGCGCAACGGTGCCCTCGACATCCAGCGCACCGGCCTGGTCCTCGTCGAACGGGTCCACGCCGAGATCGGCGACGCCCCGGCCGCCGTGGCCAGCGGGATCACCGTCCGCGGCGACGACACCGAGGGCGGCCGGCCGGTGGAGCGCACCGTGGTCCGGGACTGCCGCGTCGAGGCGGGGCACGCGCAGACCGGCGTGCTGGTGCTGCACAGCCGGCGTACCGACGTGGTCGGCTGCGACGTGCTGGCCACCGCCGACCCGGGCGCCGACCCGGAGAAGCGGTTCCTCGAATGGCTCGCCGACCCCCGCTTCGCCCGGCGGATCGCCCGGCGCGCCGTGCACCCGCTGCTCGCCGGGGAGGATGCCCTCGGCCTGCGCAAGGGCTGGTCGTCGCTCGTGGAGACCCGCAACCTGCGCTTCGGCTCGGAGATCGACGACTCCAAGGGCTGGACCGCGTACCTCGGCGACCAGCAGGTCCGGACCGTCGAGGAGCTCCAGGACGTGGTCCGCGACGACCTGGTCCGGCACAACCCGGACTCCCGGTTCTTCGACGAGCGGACCCGGTTCGCCGCCTGGCTGCGCCGCGTCGCCGAGGAATTCGCCGCCGAGGCGACGGCCACCGCCGGCATCACGATCGCGGGGACCACCGCCGCCGACGTCCGGGTCCGCGACAACACCGTCACGGGCGCGCTCACCGGCATCAGCGTCGCCCTGGGCGACCCGGACGAGGAGCGCGAGACGGTACGCCGGACGTGGATCACCGGCAACACCGTCGCCCCGCCGGCGCAGGCCGCCACCGCCTTCCTGCACCAGGGGATCTACGTCGGGGACTGCCACCGCCTCGACGTGTCGTCCAACGTCGTCGACCTGGCCGGCGCCAAGCCCGGGTACCCCGTGCAGGGGCTGCTCTGCGCCGGCCGGCTCGGCCCGCACGCGGTCGCCGCCGCGAACACCTTCGACGGCACCGTGCTCGGCATCCGCGTGGTACCCGGCCCGTCGGGCTCGCCCGCGTTGTGGGTGGCGCGGGACAATGTCTGCACCACCGGTCCGGTGCTTGTCGACGGCACCGGCTCGTGGCGCGACGAGGGGAACGTGGGCGTGTGAGGGTGGCGGAGGCGGCCCAGCCGTCCCGGTCGGCTGACCGGGACGAGCCCGAGCGCGCCCGCCCGGAGGCGGAACGGCCGGAGCGGCGGTCGAGCCGGCCGGCCCGCAGCACCCACAGCGTGGCCCGCATCCCCGTGCACGCCCCGCCCGACCCGGCCGCCGAACACGACGCCCACGCCACCGCCGCCCGCCTCGTCGCCGCCCGACCCACTCACGGCACCGCCGCCCGACCCACGCTTGCCACCGCCGGCCGGCCCGCCGACACCACCGCCGCCCGGCCCACGCACGCCACCGCCGCCCGACCCATCCAGGCCGCCGCCGCCCGGCCCGCGTCGCCGGCCGCCGCCGCCCGGCCGGTCGCCCGGCTCGCCACCGTGCCCGACCCGCGGCTGGGCGGCGGCCGGCCGCTGACCGGCGCCGAACGCGCCCGCTACGAGCCGGCGCTCGGCATGGATCTGACCGGGGTGCGCCTGCACGACGGTCTCGCCGCGAAGCTGGCCGCCAAGGAACGGCGGGCGCACGCGTTCACGTACGGCAACCACGTGGTCCTCGGCGCCGGGGCCGGGCCGGGCGGCGCGCCCGGCCGGGAGCTGGTGCTCGCCCACGAGTTGGCCCACGTCCGCCAGCAGGCCCGTCCCGTGCCCGCCCCGGCCGGCGGGGCCACCGAGCACCCCGGTCGCGGCCCACCGGCCACCCCGGCCCGGTCCGCGCCGCTCGGCGTGCAGTGCTTCGCGCTCGCCGACACCCCCGTGGGCCGGTTCGTCTCCGACACCGCGAGCGACGCCGCCGCCCTGGGCCGTGGCGCGCTCGACACCGCCCTCGACGTGGGCGGGGAGATCGCCGGGACCGCCCTGGAGGCGGCCTCCGCGGTCGTCGACCGGCTCGCGCCCGGCCTGCTGGAGTTCCTCCGCGGCGGCGCGCTGGTCCGGCTGCGCGAGCTGCTCTGCACCGGCGTCAACGCGCTGCTCGGCCGGCTGCTCGCCGGCCTCGCCGACTTCGACCCGATGTCCGCCATCGAGTCCACCTTCACCGGGCTCGCCCAGGGCGTCCGCGACGTCCAGGCCCGCCTCGGCGGCGCCGCCCGGTCCGCCGTCGGCGCCCTGCTGCGCCCGGTGGTGGCCGCCCTCCAGGAGTGGGACGGCCCGATCATCCGGAACCTGCGCACCGTCGCGGACACCGTCAACGAGGTCTTCACCGGGCTCTGGGACCACCTCGCGGTCCCCGCGCTGGACCTGCTCGGCGCGGCCGGCGGCGCCGTCTGGGAGTCCTTCACCCGGCTGGGTGGCTGGCTGTGGGACCTCACGGCGCCCATCCGCGCCGGCGCGTCGTACGCCTGGGACTGGCTCTGCACCCAGTTCGGTCTCGCCTGGGACAGCACCGAGGGCGCCCGCAGCTGGCTTGCCAACCTCGCGAACTCGGCCTGGGAGACCCTGCGGGCCACCATCGAACCGATCCGTACGCCGCTCATGGTGGTCGGCGGCATCCTGGTCCTGCTCTCCCCGCTCGGCCCCGTGGTGGTGCTGACGCAGGTGCTCCCGCCGCTGTGGGACGGGCTGACCTGGCTCTGGGAGAACTGGAACACCCGCGAGATCCTCGTCGCCGCCCGGCAGGTGCTCCAGGACCGCATCCTGCCCACCGTGATCGGCGCGGTCACCGGCGCGGCCAGCACCCTCGCGGCCGCGGCGGCCTGGCTCGCCGACGTGGCCGGCCAGGTCGGCACCGCCATGGGCGGTGTGCTCGGCGCGTTCGGCGCCAGCACCTGCCTCACCGCGGTGTCCACCCTGCTCACCGGCGTGGCCAACCAGTTCACCCGGATGGCCGCCTGGGCACGCGGCGGGTTCAGCGGGCTCACCGAGGCCCTGCACGCCGTCTTCGACGCGCTGGTCGCCATCTTCCAGCCCATCCTGGACTTCCTGGTCCGGCTGGCCGTGGTGGTCGCCAACCCACTCATGCTGCCGATCGTCATCGGCGCGGTCATCTGGCTGCTCTGCCCGGACGACCTCAAACCGCCCGTGATCAACTTCGTGCTCGACCTGCTCATCGTGGCGATCGGCGCGCTGCCCACCCTGCTCACCGGCCTGGGCCCGCTCGGCGCGCTGCTGCGCGAGGGCGTCGTCGGCTTCCTCACCCAGCTGCGCTACGGCGAGCGGATCGGCGACCAGCAGCGCATCGACGCCAGCAACAAGATCGCCAACCTGGCCGCCGGCGGGGGCGTGTCCTTCGTGGCCGGCATGGCGTGGGGCATCGTGCAGGGCGTCGTCGACGGCATCATCGACCCGTTCCGGCTCCTGTTCATGCTGGCCCAGCTCCTGGTGGCCGCCGCCCGAGCCGTGGCCCGGGTGGTCCAGTCGTACGCCCCGGGCATGGCCCTGGTCCGCGCCCCGCCGGCCGTGGGCGGACGGGCCGGCGCCGCCGGGCCGGCACCCACTGCGGCCTCGCCGAGCGCGGCCACCACCGCGGCGGTCTCCGTTCCCGTCACCGCCGGCTCCGTCCCGCCGGCGTCGGGTGTGGCCGCCACGGCGCCCGGCGTCGGCGCGGCGGCGGCCTCGACGGCCGCCCCGGCGCTCGCGGCGGCCGGTGCCGGCCCCACCGCGACGACCGCTGCCCTCGCCGCTCCGACGGTCACCGCCGCTCCGGCGGCCGGCACCGGCCCGACGGCCGCCGCCGTCCCCGCCGTCGCCGCAGGCCCGACGGCGGTCGGCGGCGGGGCGGCCGGCGCGGCGGTGGAGCTGGCGGCCGTGCCCGGCGAACCCACCGACGCGCAGATCGTCGCGGCGCTGCCGGCCGGCGCCCTGGCCCAGGCGGCGGCCGGCGGGGTGGAGGCCGACCTCGACCCGGTCACGCTGGAGACCGAGATGCGCGGCGAGGTGCAGAGCGAGGGCGCCACCGTGGGCGGGCTGGCCCAGCTCCTCGGCGACGCCTGGGCGGCCATGGTGGCCGGCGCCCAGTCGCTCGGCGCGCGGGCCGCCGACGCGCTGCTCGAATTCATCATGCTGCCCGACTTCGAGCTGGGCCGGAAGATCGGCTTCGTGGCCGGGTTCCTGCTGCTCCAGGCCGCCATCATCTACTTCAGCGCCGGCAACTACGCCGCCCTCAAGGCCGTCGAGCCGGGGCTGCGCACCCTGCTGGTCTACCTGCTTCGCTTCCTCGACCTCGGCGGCGAACTGCTCGGCGTGCTCGGCCGGGCGCTGCGCCCGCTGCGCGGGCCGCTCATGCGGGGCATCGGCGCCGCGCGCGGCTTCCTCAGCCGGTTCCGCTTCGCCGCCGGGCTCCTCGAACGGGTCGAGGGGCTGGCCGGGAGGATGCTCGGCCTGGGCGACGAGGCGGCCCTCGCCGCGAGCCGGGCCGCCCGGGAGGGCGCCGAGACCGGGGCGTCCCGCACCGCCCGGGAGGCCGTCGAGGCCGGCGTGGCTCGGGAGGGCGCGGCGACCGGCGCGTCCCGCACCGGCCGGGAGGCGGCCGAGGCCCGCGCCGCCCGCGAGGCCACCGAGGCCGGTGGCGCCCGGGCCGGCCGCGAGGGCGCCGAGGGCGCCGCCACCCGGGAGGCCGACGAGCTGGGCGAGGGCGTGGTCCGCGCGGCCGACGAGCCCGGCGTGCCGAGAGTCGCCGACGACGCCGCCAAGCTGGCCCAACTTCCGGAGGCGATCGGAGCTGCCCGCTTCATCAAGGCGGCGAACGACCGGGTGGACACGCCGGTCCCCGCACTGCTCGCCGAGCTGATGCTGCTCAAGCGCCGCTACCGGTGGATCGACACGTTCGAGGCCGTGCCGACCGGACCTGGCGCCTACCGGATCGAGTTGATCGCCAGCCACCACGACCTCGGCGGCTACACCACCGGATTCCGGTCGACCCGCGACACGCTGTCGCGCATCACCGAGAACTTCCAGGACGTGCTGGACGCCAACCCTGCCGTCCGGGCCCGGTTCCGCCGGATCGCCCGGATGGCCCAGACGGACGCAGAGGGCGCGGCCCGGGCCGCGGCGGCCCTGGAGGAGGAACTGACCAACCGCGGCGGACGCGGCGTGGCGGACCTGTTCGACCAGGCGCAGATGCCGAGCCGCGGCGTCGACCCCCGGGCGGCCGCGGAAGGGCTTTCCCCGTTGGACCGCCCGCGCGGCGCGCCGCCGATCGAGAGCGGGGCCCGCGGCACCGTCGGCGAGGCCCGGCACGCCCTGGAGGTCGCCCCGACCGTACCGAGACGCGCCAGCGACGTCGTGTCACCGGCACGGCAGGCAGAGCTGCGAGCCGAACTCCTCAGCGGCGAACGCAGCCTGGTCGACTTCGCGCGCCAGTTCCCGCCGGAGGGCGCCGCCCAGGTGTTCCTGCCGACCGGTCGCGGCGGCGGCCGGTACATCGACCACATGTTCGTGGACGGCTCGACGGTGGTGCTGCGCGAGAGCAAGAACGTGCGGATGTTCCGGCTCACCGAGGGTTACCGGACGCAGATCGACAAGGACATCGAACTCCTCACCAGGTTCGTCGACGCCCGCGTCGAGTGGCGTATCACCGGCGCGCTCGACGACGCCGCCCGCGCCGAACTCGACCTGCTCGTCACGGAGCTGGGAGGCCGCTTCCGGTACGTGACCGGCGCTCTCTGACATGCCCCCGTGGGCCGCAGCCGGGTCAGGCTGATCGGACGACCCAGTAGGTCTGCTTGTGGCCTCGTGCTTCCATCGTGGCGGCCACCGAGTCCGCCTCCGCCCGGGTGTCGTGTCGGGAGACCACATAGCGGTTGCCGTTGTCGTCCTGCCGCCACACCGTCCAGCTCCGCTGGCCGTGCCGGATCTCGGCGTCAGTCGGCGGCCCGCCCGGATCCACACTCTCCATGCGGCCACGATCCGCCCTCACCCACCGGCCGGTCAACGCCCCGAAGGCGCCGACGCCAGCAGGCCGTAGCCGGGCGCCCTCAGGCGATCGCCGCCATCGGCACGGCCAGCCCTCCCATGCGTAAGGGTGCTGCACACGGGGCTGCGCCGACAAACACCGCATGGCAGGGTCGTGACCCATGATCGATGAGTTCGCGAAAGAGTACCTGCACCACGATCTGCGCGACATCCGCGAGACGATGCTGTGGAAGCTCGACGGGCTGTCCGAGTACGACGTGCGCCGACCCCTGACCGTGACCGGCACCAACCTGCTCGGCCTGGTCAAGCACCTGTCGACCTGCGAGGCCAGGTATTTCGGCGAGGTCTTCGGCCGGCCGTTCCCCGAGTCCCTGCCCAGGTGGGACGACGCCGCCCACGACGACACCGACATGTGGGCGAGCGAGCACGAGACGCGCGAGGAGATCATCGACCGCTATCGGCGGGTCTGGGCGCACTCGGACGCGACGATCGACGCCCTCGCCATCGACGCGCCCGGTCATGTGCCCTGGTGGCCACGTCCGAACGTGAAGCTGTTCAACATCCTGGTCCACGTGCTCACCGAGACCAGCCGGCACGCCGGACACGCCGACATCCTCCGCGAACAACTCGACGGCTCCACCGGGGCGATGGCCGAGTACGCGCACCTGGAACCGACCGACAAGGACTTCCTGGCGGCGCGGTGCGCGAGGATCGAGCGGGCCGCCAAGGCAGCCGCCGCGGGCTCCGGTCACGACGGCCTTCCCCTCACACAAGGCTGAACCACGGCACGTTGCTTTTCCGGGATCACGTCCTCCGGGGAGGTTGATCCCAGCGATGCCGAAATCGGTTCTAGAAATCTGCTCTAGTTCGGGCCTAGGCTGCGGCCATGGCGGAGACGGTGACGGCGGTCGTGACCGGGGCCAATCGCGGCATCGGGTTCGCGGTGGCCGGGGAACTGATGCGACGAGGCTGCCGCGTGGTGCTGGTGACCAGGGATCCGGCGCGGGGCGAGCAGGCCCTGGCGGCGCTGCGGGCGTCCCCGGGCGGCGCGGCCGGTTCGGCGGAGCTGGTGGTGGGCGACCTGTCGGTGGTGTCGTCCGTCCGGGCCGTCGCGGCCGAGCTGAGCGACCGCTGCGAGCGGATCGACGTGCTGGTGCACAACGCCGGTGTCTGGCCGACCCGGCTGATACGCACCGAGGACGGGTACGAGCAGTCGTTCGCGGTGAACCACCTGGCGCCGTTCCTGCTCAACCACCTGCTGGAGACTCGGCTGCGCAGGGTGGTCCAGGTCAGCGCCGGCCTCTACGTCAAGGGCAGGGTGGATCCGGACCGGACGCCCTGGGGTGCGGACTTCCACCGGATGCGCACCTACTGCGACACCAAGCTCGCGAACCTGCTCACCGTGCCACTGTTCGCGCAGCACTGGGCGAACACCGGCGTGACCATCGACGCGGTGCATCCCGGCGTCATCAGGACCGGGCTGGGCGATTCCGGCGGAGTGCTGGGCCTCCTGCTCAAGGTGGTCAAGCGCCGGTGGGCCACTCCGGAGGCCGGCGCGGCGCCGGTGGTGCGGCTGGCGTTCGCGCCCGGTGAGCGCTCCGGTCGCTACTTCGACGGCGACCGTCCGGCACCGCTCGCGCCGGTGGCGGACGATCCCGCTCTGGCGCGACGACTGTGGGATCAGGGGATGGCGCATGTCGCCTAAGCAGCAGCGGGGCGAGGCGACCGCCGAGCGGCTGCTCGCCGCGGCGCTCGACGTGTTCGACGCCGCCGGCCAGCCCGGCTTCACGGTCAACGCGGTGACCACGGCCAGCGGCGTGAGCCTCGGGAGTCTCTACCACCACTTCGGCAGTTTCGACGGTCTGGCCGCGGCGCTGTACAGCCGGTGCATGGCGGCGCTGTTCGACGAGCTGATCGCGGCGCTCGGCCGGGCCCGGACGGCCCGCACCGGCGTCCGCGCCATCGTGGTGGCCTACCTGCGCTTCACCGAGGACAACCCGGCCGCGGCGCGGTTCATCCACGACTCGGCCTACACCGGCTACCTGGCCGCGCACGCCGAACAGGTCGCCGCGGCCAAGGCGCCGCGCATGGCGGCCGTCGCCGGCTGGCTGCGGCCGCGCATGGCGGCCGGCGAGATCGCCACCCTGCCGGAGCCCCTGGTCGAGATGCTGATGATCGGCCCGGTGGCGGAGACGGCACGCCGGTGGCTCGCCGGCGTGCCCGGCATCGATCTCGGGCAGGCCGCCCGCGTCCTGCCCGACCGGATCTGGCGCTCCCTCGCCCCAGACTGAGCCCGGGGCGCGGAGGTGGCTGATCAGTCGCCGTCGAGCACCATCATCAGGCCGCCTGTTGCCGTGCTCGTGCACGGAGCGGGGCCAGGGCCGCGGTCCAGTGCACCAGTTCGTCGAGCATCGCCTCGGCGCTGGCGTCCATGGTCTCGTTGGGTCGCAGCGCGCCGTCCTCGTCGACGAACTGGGCGACGAACGGGATGTGCACGGCCTCGGGGATCGGCGTCATCTTCAGCGTGGTCAGCACCTGCTTGATCATTTGCGCGGCGCGGGTGCCGGCACTGACACCGCCGTAGCTGACCAGGCCGACCGGCTTGTAGGCCCACTCGTGCGCGAGGTAGTCGATGGCGTTCTTCAGCGGGGCCGTGTAGCCGTAGTTGTACTCGGGCATGACGATCAGGAACGCGTCGGCCCGGTCGATCGTGGCGCTCCAGTCGCGGGTGTGCTGGTGCTCGTAGCGGCGCAGGCGCGGGTGGTGCGGCTCGTCCATGAACGGCAGGTTCCACTCGGCGAGGTCGACGAGTTCCACCTGGTCGAAGCCGCCGTGCTTGACCGCCGCGGCGTGGATCCACTCGGCGACCGGCAGGCCGAGCCGGCCCGGCCGGGTGCTGGCAATGATGATCTGCAAGGTGGTCATGTTCCGCTTCCTCGAGAAGTCGCTGACGTATCAGCAACCTAACCGCCGGATTGCTGACGTGTCAGCAATCCGGCGTAGACTGTGACGCATGACCCAACCGCGGTGGCTGAACCCCGAGGAACAACGCCTGTGGCTGGCCTTCCTGCGCATGCGGCGCGCCATCGACGTCGCCATCGACGGTCAGCTCGCCGAGGCCGGCCTGTCGCCCGCCGAATACGACGTCCTGGCCCCGCTCTCCCAGAGCGGGGAAGCACTGCGCGTACGGGACCTGGCCGCGCAGATCGGCTGGGACCGCAGCCGCATCGCCCACCAGCTCCGGCGCATGGAACAGCGCGGGCTCGTCGCGCGGTCCGGCAGCACGACGGACCGGCGTGGCACGCTGGTCCACCTCACCGACCTCGGGCGTACGGCGATCACCGCCGCCGCGCCGGGGCACGTCGAGACGGTCCGCCGGGTGCTGTTCGACCAGCTCGACCAGCACGACCTGACCCACCTCACGGCCATCGCCGAGCGGGTGGCCGACGCCGCTGGACTTACGGGCATCTCCCGCACCGGCGGCCCGGCTCCGCGCGCCGCAGCCCAGGCCGGCCGCCAGGGACTCGAACGCTGAACCCCTCTGGCGTTCTTTGGATGGGATCAGATCGCACGGACCGCGCCTCCCCAGCCACGTCGGATGTCGGCGGCAACGAGGCCTGGCACTACGACGAATTGCGGCCCGAGGCAATCGACGAGGTCTGCTGACCGAGAATGTAGCCCGGCATCCAGGACCCGAGGATGCGGCAGTGGCCGGCGGTGAGCGAGGACAGGCGATGGCGCAGGTGGACACGGCGGGAAGCGGGCAGGGCGGCGCCGGGCGCCGGGATACCGGCGCCGGGACCTGGCGCGCGCGCATCGGCCCGGCGATACGCGCTGCCTCCCGGCCGGGCCCCTGGAAGCGCGGCCCGGTGCTCACGGCGCTGGCGCTGCTGCTCGGGCTGCTCATGCTGCTGCACGCCAGGATCCCGAACCGGATCGGGAATCTGGGCAGTTTGGTGGAGACCTTCCTGCCGTGGTTCGGTCTGTTCATCCCCGTCCTGCTGATCGCGGCGCTGTGGCGCCGATCCGCCTCCGCGGTGGCCGCGCTGCTGCTGCCGGTGATCGTGTGGCTGAACCTCTTCGGCGGGTTGCTCGGCGACAGGTCCCACCCGGGCGGCGGCCTCACCGTGGCCGAGCACAACGTCGGCGCCGGCAATCCCGACCCGGCCGGCACCGCGCGCGACCTGGCCGCCTCCGGGGCGGACGTGCTGGCCCTGGTGGAGCTGACCGAGGAGGCCCGGGGCACGTACGAGACGGAGTTGGCGAAGGCGTACCCCTACCACACGGTGCAGGGCACGGTCGGGCTGTGGAGCAAGCTGCCGCTGTCGGACACCCAGCCAGTCGACACCAAGATGGACGCCGGGCCGCTGGGGGACACCAAGCCGCTCGACATCAAGATGGCCTACAACCGGGCGCTGCGCACCACGGTGGCCACGCATCAGGGCCCCCTGGCGGTGTATGTGGCCCACCTGGGGTCCGCGCGGGTGAATCCCAGGGCGGGCTTCTGGACGGCCCACCGGGACAGAAATGCCCAGGCGCTCGGCGAGGCCATCGCCGCCGAGCAGAACGAGCGGGTGGTGCTGCTCGGCGACCTGAACGGCACCATTGACGACCGCGCGTTCGCCAGCATCACCTCGCAGCTGCGGTCGGCCCAGGACGCGGCCGGGAACGGCTTCGGCTTCACCTGGCCGGCGAAGTTCCCGGTGGTGCGGATCGACCAGATCCTGGTGAGAGGCGTGAAGGCCGGGAGCTCGTGGGTGCTGCCGGCCACCGGCAGCGACCACCTGCCGACAGCGGCCCGAATCGCGCTCTGATCACGCCTTCCGAAGCCGCCCCGCAGCCTGATGCAGCCGATCCCCGAGCGCGGCTTGCAATGCCTCACCAAGGATTCGGTATGCGGGGTCCCGGGTCAACCACAGCAGTTTGTGCCGCTCGCCGTCGCGCATCCGCAGCCGCAGGCCGTGAGCGGTGACGCCCCGAACCAATCGAGCGTGCGAGACCTCTGCAAAGAGTATGACCTTGTTCGTCGGGTGCTCGGCCGGCAGGCGCTCCAGGTCGAATTCGGCGACGTCGGCTCGTCCCAACGGCTCCGTCACTGTGGGCCCGAATCCATGCGAACGGGACTCCTCGAGGGTGAGCCGCCGTCGGAGCAGTCCAGTGGGTGTGAGCCACAGCTCGCCATGGATCCAGTCCAGCCACCCGGTCGTGCAGCTGCGGGTGACGCACTCAGCGATGTCCATAGCCGCGCAGCCTAACCAGGCGCGCCGAGACTTCGGCGGGGACGCATCAAGGCCCCACCACGCGATGGCCGGTTCGTGGTTACCCGACTGTGCGACCTCCGATCGGAGGCCGTCGACCGGGCCCGCCGCTAACCCAGGAGGTTCTTGGCCATGATGTGCTCGCGGCGCACGCCGTCGGGCATGAGGTCGCCCAGTTCATCGGTGTCACGGAAACCGTTCCGCTGGTAGAGCCCCCAGGCGTTCGTGTTGCCCTCAACCACGCCCAGCCGCAGCGTCCGCGCGCCCACCAGCCGGGCCCACTGCTCGACCGCCTGCACGAGGTGGTCGCCCACGCCTTGGCCGCGTCCCACAGGTGCCACGTACATCGAGATCAGCTCGACGACCCCGTCGTGATCGGTCGGCACCCCGCTCGCCATTCCGACGGGTTGCCCGTCGAGCATGGCCAAGATGTTGTACGAGCCGGGGATGGACAGCCGCCCACGCCAGCGTTCCTCTCGGTCGCCGTCGCCCTGCCAGTCCGCCAGCTGGGCGCCGAAGGCATGCCCAGCCTCCGCCAGCGCAGCAAGCCGCAGTTCCCGCCACGACTTCCAATCGCCCTCGCCGAGCACGCGTGTTTCGATCATGCGGAGAGGGTTCCGCAGGCATGGCGAGCAGGCAACCCGGTATCCGGTGACACGGTGTGACGAGTAGGCGCTGTCGGACGGCGAGCTGTCACCTGTCACCCGAGATTGATCCGTCACGCGACTAGTGGAGCCCGACAAACCGGCAGGCGGCCGACCGTCGGAGGTGCGAGTCGCCAACCGTGTGCCAGCCTGACGGCCATGTACGCAGAGACACGGGTCGCGCTGGTCTGCACCTACGACAGCGACGCTGATGCGGCCTATATCTATCTCGATTGCCCTGTGCCGGCGGGTGGGGTGCAGCGCGTGGTGCCCTTCGACACTGATGAAGGCATGTACAACCTCGACGTCAACGCCCAGGGGCATGTCGTCGGCCTGGAAATCCTCAACGCCGGCAAGCGGCTACCGCCCACGCTCCTGCGGGCGATCTCGAACCCGACCCAGGAGCAGGCAGAGAGCGAATGCCGACGCCACTGACCGAAGGGGTCAGCGGCCGCCCAGGGAGCGGCCGTTCTTGGCCAGCTCCCACCGGGTCGCCGTGGCCACCTGCTCCCCGGTGATCCGCTCCCCGTCCGCACCCAGGTACGCCGCGGTCAGCGCCGCCGCGGCGATCCCGCCCCCGGGCAGGTCCACGGCGGCCAGCCGTTCCGGATCGATGTCGGCCGGCACACCCGCCGGGAACGCCCGCCGCCACATGGTCTCCCGGGCGGCCCGGTCCGGGTACGGGAACGTCACCACGAGCCGCAGCCGGCGCAGGAACGCCTGGTCCAGCACGGACCGGGCGTTGGTGGTGAGGATGGCCAGCCCGGTGAACGACTCCATCCGCTGGAGCATGTAGCCGACCTCCAGGTTGGCGTACCGGTCGTGGCTGTCGCGTACCTCGGTGCGCTTGCCGAACAGGGTGTCCGCCTCGTCGAACAGCAGCACTGCCGCGCCGTCCTCGGCGGCGTCGAAGACCCGGCTCAGGTTCTTCTCCGTCTCGCCGATGAACTTGCTGACCACCTGGCTGAGGTCGACCACCACCAGGTCCAGGCCCAGCTCCCGGGCGATCACCTCGGCGGCGAGGGTCTTGCCGGTGCCGCTGGGCCCGGCGAAGAGCGCGGCGGTGCCCAGTCCGCGGCTGCTCCGGTCGGCGAATCCCCACTCGTGCAGCACCCGGGTGCGGTGGTGCACGGCGGCGACCAGCGACCGCAGCTGCGCCACGTGGGTGTCCGGCAGCACCAGGTCGGCCCAGCGGGCGCGGGGCCGGACCACCCGGGCCTGCCCGCCGTAGCGGCTGCGGGAGCGGGCCCGGCACGCCTGCCACAGCGGCGTGCCGGCGGCCGCGTCCCCGGCGGCCAGTTCCAGGTCGGGCAGGGCCAGGTCGAACACCCCGGCCACCGCGGCCGCCTCGCCCGCCGCCCGGTCCGCCAGGTGCCGGTCGAGCGCGGCGTCCAGCGCCGTCGCGCGTTCGGCGATGGGCAACCGGGGTACGCCGACCAGCACGCCGTCGGCCAGCACGGTGTCCACGGCGCCCAGCACGGCGACCGGGGCGGGCAGCGTGCCGAGGGCGCGGACCAGCGCGCGGGCGTCCTCGGGGCGGGCCCCGTCGGCGTCGAACGCCCACGCGGCCGGCGCGAGCAGGCTCTCCCGCCCGATCAGGCGCAGCAGCCGGTCCCGGTCGCGTACCGCGGAGGGGAGGTCGGCCACCGCGACCAGCCGCAGCTCGCAGCCGGCGGCGTCTGCCGCGGCGGCCGCGACGACCGGCAGGTTGGCCGGCTGCGGCCCCTGGAGCACGGCGGGGCGGCCATGTTCCCAGACGGTGCGGATGGTGGCGGCGACGGCGGCGAACGCGGGCGGCAGCGCGGCGGGCGGCGGGACGGGTCGGGCCACGGCGGCGAGGTCGGGTTCGAGGTAGCGCACGCCCATGAGGTGGTGCAGCACCCGTTCCTCGATGACCAGCGGGCTGCCGGTGGGGGTGTCCGGGTCGAGCAGGCGGACCAGGTTCCAGCGGCGCAGCGGGGCGTCCGGCGTGAGAGCGCTCCAGTGCGCGCCGGGCAGCGCGGCCAGGGCGAGGCCGAAGGTGGGGCGGGGCTGCCCGTGCGCGGCGGTGAGTTCGTCGGCGACCTCGCCGGCCAGCTCGGGGCCGGTGGCCAGTAGCAGCACCGCCCGTTCGAAGCCGGTGAGCCGCAGGGCGGCGGCGAGCGCGTCGAGCGCCGTGGGCCGGTCGAGCAGCGCGCGGGCCGCCGCGAGCCGGCCCTCCGCCGCGGCGAGTTCGGCCCGGTCGGGTTCCCCCGGGTACGCGACGAGCCGCACCCGCAGCACGTCCAGTTCGGCGACGAGCGCGAGCCGGTTCGCCTCGTCCCAGGACACGCCGGGCGGGTCGGCCGGGCGGGCCTGGCGGTCGGCGGCGGTCACGGCACGGTCAGGGCGGGCGCGCCGTAAACCTCTCCGACCAGGTCGGGCAGGCTGTCCACCCCGTCGACCTGCACCCGGACGAGCCAGTCGCCGCTGGGCACGTCGCCGGTGGCGAGGGCGAGCCGGTCCTGCGGGGCGGCGTCGGGAGCGAGCGGGGCGAGCCGGATGGCGAGGGCGTCCGGCTCGCCGGCCGGGCCGGGGGTGAGCCGGCTGAGCAGGACGGTGGCCCGCTGCCGGGGCATCAGCGGCGGGTCCACCCCGAGCACGATGTCGGGCGGGCCGTCCACCACCGAGGCGGTCGGGCGGACCAGCAGCGGCAGGGCGTTGGAGCCTGCGGTGACCCGGGCGGGCGCGCCACCGGCGGCCGGCGTGACGTGCGCGACCCGTACGCCGTGCAGCCCGGCCGGCACGGTGCCGTCGAGGGTGACGGCGAGGGCGCTGTCGGTGCCGCCGGGGTCAGGAGTGAGGGTGGCCGGTCCGACGTGGACTCGGGTGGTCTGCCCGGGGCGGCCGCGCAGCCCGGCGCCGCGCAGCTCGACCCGGTCGCCGGTGGCGGCGGTCCCGCCGGGCGGGTCGGTGACCAGGGCGGTCAGCACGGTGGGGCCGCCGGCCAGGACGGTGACGGGGCGCTGCCGCACCGGCAGCGCCCGGCGCGGGGTGACGTCGGCTTCGACGAGCGCGGCCGTCGCCACGTACGTCTGGGACAGCTGGTGCGGGGTGGCGAAGGTGGCCCACAGCTTCGACATCTCCTCCACCGACAGCGTGTACGGGGCGACCTTGACCCGCTCGACCTGGTCGGCCAGGTCGGACTCGGCGAGGAAGGCGGTCGGCACGTCGTCGGCGTACAGGTCGATCGCGGCGGTGACCACGTCCCGGGTCAGCGTCGGGGTGACCGCGAGGGCGAGCACGGCCCGGCCGAGCAGCCGCTGCGCGTCGAGGGACTCGGCCTCGCCGTAGCAGGTGAGCAGGTAGTACAGGTCGAGCGCGGCGACCGGCCGGCGGGTGAAGCCGCCGTCGCGGCCCCGGGTGGGCAGGTCGCTGAGGTTCCAGGCGTGGTTGGGGCGCACGTCGTACAGGTAGATGTTGATGCCGGGCGCGGTGACCAGGGCGGTGTCGGAGAGCTGGTTGGGGCGCAGCGTGGTCACGGTGGCGCCGCCGACCGGCCCGGGGTGGGTGGCGTCGAGGGCCCGTTCGAGGACGTACCGCAGGGTCGAGGTGACGGCGGCGATGGCGAGGCTGTTGCTCATCGGCCCTCCCGGCGGCGGGCGAGGTACGCGGCGTGGTCCACGGTGGAGCGGGCCGGTGGCGCCGGCGCGGGCGGCGGCGGGCTGGGCGCGCGGGTCACCACGACCCGGTCGATGTGCAGGTGGACGTCGCCGGGCGGCGGTGGGTCCTCGGCCGCTCCGGGTGGCACGGCCGGCGCGGGACGGATCGGGCCGGTGCGCACCTCGGCGGTGCCGGGCCGGGGCGGCGTGGCGGCCGGGGCCGGCCGGTTTACGAAGACGAGGCGCTCCCCGGGCTCCACGGCACGCCGGGCGACCAGCGCCGGGCCGAGGCGTTCCCGCAGCAGCCGGGCCAGGTCCGGCGCGGCGGCGCGTACCGGACCGGGGGCGGGACGGCGGGCGGCGGGCGCCGGGGCCGGCGGCGCGGCCGGGACCACGGCGGCCGGCCGGGCGACCTCCGGTGGTGGGGCGGCCACCGGGGGAGTGGCGGCGGGTGGGTCCGTGACCGCCGGGCCGTTCGGCTCGCGGCGTGCCGGGCCGGCCGGCTCCGCCCGCGCGGCGGCCCGGTCCGGGGCGGTCTCGGAAGCCGTGGCCGGCGGTGTCGGGTCCACCCGCGACCGGTCCGACCACGACCGGTGCGACCGCGGCTGGTCCGGGGCGGCCGGCACCGGCCCGGTGCGGCCGGCCGCCGTGACGGATCGCGCGGCCGGCCGGTCCGGGACCGCCCGCGACGCCGGCGCGGCGGGCTCGGGCGACGACGCGGGCGCCTCGACCGGCAGGTCGGCCGGCGGGTCGGGCCACGCGACCTCGAAGGGTTGCGGGGCGCGGAGCCGGACCAGCGGCTCCCGACCGGTGGCCTGCCGCGCCAGCCGGGCGAAGAAGCCGCCGTCGCCGCTCACGCCGCCCGCCCCGCCGTGAGGGCCAGGTACGCGCGCCGCCGCCCGGCCGGCAGGGCGAGGATGTCGGCCTCGGCCCAGCCGTACGCGGCGGCCAGGGTCGCCACCTCGGCCAGCACGGCCGGGGCGCGGCCGGCGACCCGCTCCCACAGCAGCTCCGCCACGTCCAGCGCGGCGACGACGGTCTCCCCGCAGCCGGGGCAGCGGGTCCGCAGCACCACGGCGGCCGCGCCGGCCAGTTCCTCGGCGGCGGCGTCGACGGCCGCGCGCTGCTCGGCGGTCAGCTCGCCGGGGGCGACGGGCCGGTCGGCGGCGTCCCGGACGCAGCGGGCCAGCAGCGTGCCCAGCGGGTCCTCGGAGCACCCGGCGGCCAGCAGGTCCCGGGCGGTGGGGGCGCGGACCCGCAGCGTGCCGTCGGCGACCGTCCCGGCGTCGCCGGCCGGCAGCGCGGCGACCGGCGCCAGGGGCAGCGCCACGTCGAGGACCTCCCCACAGGCGCAGGTGAGCACGGCGTCGACCGGGTCGCCGAAGGTGTCGGCGTGCAGCCGGGCGGCCAGCGCGGCGACCGTCCCGACCGAGAGATCCAGGGCGGCGTCGAGGTCGGGCAGGAGCCCGGCGGCGTGCAGCAGCACCGGGCCCCGGGCGGCCGGCGGGGCGGTGGCGGCGGCCTCCCAGACCGCGAGGAGCCGGCCGGGGTCGTCCAGCGTGGTCATGGCGGTCAGGGTTCGACGAAGGACGGCTCGGCCGGCTCGGCCACCGTGTAGTCGCGTTCCCAGCCCTCGTTCTCCAGCTTGATGCTCTGGATGGCCACCGCGTTGGCGTTCGCGTCCAGTTCGGGCAGCGCGACCCACTCCGACACCCAGCACCGGTAGACCTTGTACGCGATGACCAGCTGCCCGGCCTCGTTGTACATCTCGATGATGATGTCCTTGCGGAAGTCCGCCAGGGAGGTCTCCGCGCCCAGCCCGGAGCCGTAGTTCCACACCTTGTTGGCCCACTGCTCGAAGTCCGGGTCGTGGGTGACGCCGCGCTCCAGCACGATCGCGTCGTACTCGGTGCGCCCCGGCGACTTGCGGCTGCTGCTCGGATCGCCGCCGTGCCGGTGGGTGACCACCTCCGTGCTCCGCTTCAGCGTGCCGATCTTGCTGATCCCGGCGACGTATCGCCCGTCCCACTTCGCCCGGAACTTGAAGTTCTTGTACGGGTCGAAGCGCTGCGCGTTGACCGTGAACTCGGCCATGCCCGCCCCTCCTAGGTCGCCGCGGCCGCGGTCCGCTGCTGGATGCCGATCACCACGAACTCGGCCGGTTTGACGGCCGCGAAGCCGACCAGGACGTTCAACACCCCCCGGTCGATGTCGTACTGCGTGGTGGTCTCGCTGTCGCACTTGACGAAGTACGCCTCCCGCGGGGTGCGGCCCTGGAAGGCGCCCTGCCGGAACAGGTCCTGGAGGAACCCGCCGATGGAGGCGCGCATCTGCGCCCACAGCGGCTCGTCGTTGGGCTCGAACACCACCCACTGGGTGGCCCGGACCAGCGTCTCCTCCAGGAAGAGCGCCAGCCGCCGCACCGGCACGTACCGGTACTCGTCGGCGAGCACGTCCGCGCCGCGCAGCGTCCGCGCGCCCCAGACCAGCGTCCCGGTGGCCCGGAAGGTGCGCAGGCAGTTCACCGCGTACGGGTTGAGGCTTCCGTTCTCGCCGTCGGTGAGCGCGAGCGCCGGCCCGGTCACCCCGGCGAGGGCGGCCTCCACGCCGGCGGGCGCCTTCCACACGCCGCGCGCCGCGTCGGTGCGGGCCATCACCCCGGCGACCGCGCCGCACGGCGCGAACTCGCGGACCGCGCCGGCGCGCAGCGGGTCGGGCCGGCGCACCCGCGGGAAGTAGAGCGCCCCGTTGCGGCCGTTGGCCGTGAGCCCCCGGGCGCCGACCCAGGCCCGCACCGTGTCGGCGGTCTCGGTGGGCGGCGGGTCGACAAGCAGGAAGGCCCGCTGGCGTACGCAGAAGTCCAGCGCGTCGGCCCACACGGTGTCGTCGAGGGCCTGGTCGGGCACCGACGGCGGCAGGCACAGCAGGGTGAACAGCTCGGCGTCGCGCAGCGCGTAGATGCCCTGCTTGGTGCCCTCCAGGGCACCCCCGTCGGTGTACTCGGCGGCGGTCAGGTGCGTCCCGTCGGTGCCGGTGGCCGCCGGGTCGGCGGTGTCCACGTCGTAGCCGCCCGCGTCGGGACGGCCCGTGCCGGGCAGCGCGGGCGCCGTGCCCACCCGGACCAGCCGGGACGCGGCCAGCACGGTGTCCACCCGGCGCGGCCCGTCCACCAGGGTCACGTTCGGGTACGTCTCGACCAGCACCGGGTTCTCCGCCGGGCCCTCCCGCACGGTCAGGTGGAACAGCTCGTCGGCGTCCACGCCCTGCTGGTCGGCGACAGTGGTGGCCTCCTCGCCGGACGCGTGCGTCACCTCGGCGTGCAGCCCGTTGCCCCAGCCGCCCGGCCCCACCGCGTCGAGGGTCAGCGCGCCGTTCAGGTCGAGCTGCGCGCTGGTGGCGTCGCGGGCCAGCCGCACGATCACGGCCTGGTTGCCGCCGTTGAGGTAGAAGTCGCGGACGGCGTAGCCGAGGCCGCTGTCCCGCCACAGGCCGCCGAAGGTGCGTTCGAACTCCGCGTACGAGGAGATGGCCACCGGCACGTCCACCGGCCCGCGCAGCGCCCGCCCGACGAACGCGGCCACGGCCGTGGCGACGCCGGTGATGGTGCGACTGCCGCCGGGTATCTCCTGGATGTACACCCCGGGATGGCTGAGCGTTGCCGCCATGACGACTCCTCGACTCCACGGGCGGCCGTACGCCGCTGGCGCGACTGTGCCGCCCGCCCGTCACCGCGCCGTCACCCGGCCGTGTCGCCCCCGGATCTCGGTGGCTGTGGGTACGGTCCGCGTCGCGGGAGGCCGGAGGGTCGGGCCGGCGCTACCTCGGCTCGCGCACCATGAACACGTCCACCGGGTCCTCGGTCTCGGCTGTGAATCCGTGCCGCTCGTACAGCCGTCGGGCCGGGCTGCCCTGCAGCACGTTCAGCCGAACCAGGCTGCCCTCGCGGTCGCACCGCTCCAGCAGCCGACGCAGCACGTCCGCACCGATGCCGCTGCCCTGCAGGTGCGGTGCCAGGTAGAAATGCTCCAGCCAGTGGGCGTCCTCGGCCGGCCGCAGCGACACGCAGCCGGCGAACGCGCCGCCCACCTCGATCACCCAGGTGTGGGCGGGCGCGAACCCGTCCCGCAGTCGCTGCCGGACCCGCTGCTCGTCGTACCGCCCGAGCCGCTCCAGATCCGCCCTCAGCACCACGGCCCGCAACTCGGCCACCACTTCGACGTCGTCCCGTGAAGCCGGCCGAATCTTCCAGTCCGCCATGATCGCCAAACTACTGCCCCGAGCGGGCGGCTGGCCGGGAGCGGGCGCCAGGTGGTTCGGTGACGCGGTGGGCACGGGCCGGTGACGGGCGGGCGGCAGGCTGGGTCGGCCCGCGCACCAGACTCCCGCCCCGGAGGCGCTCCCGTGACAACCCCTGACCCGGACCGCGGTGGGGTGGTGGTCGTCCGGGTGTGGTTCGAGGACCGGCCGGACGAGCTGGGCTTCCGCGCCCTGGTGACGAGCTGCGTCGACCTGGCCGGCGGCCGGTCGGAGAGCCGGGCGGTGACCTCGCCGGACGCGGTCGTCGAGGTGGTGCGCAGCCGACTGGTGGACATCCTCGCCGGTCACCAACCGCGGTGACCCCACCGCCCGACCCAGGGAAGGCACATGACCGAGAAGATCAACTGGAGCCTCCAGGTCCGCGTGGCCCACGGGCCGCAGATCGCGGCCACCGGCGTCGTCGACGTCGAGGCGTACGACAAGGTCTCGGTCGAGATCGCGGCCGGGGAGAGCCAGCAGGTGGATCTGGTGCCCGCCGGCACCGAGCGGGTCGGCATGGTGCTGATCGTGCCGGCCACGCCCAGCGCCGACCTGTCGTACGAGATCGACGGCACGGCGATCGCGCTCGACGGCGCGCACGCCTTCCTGGGCGCCGGGGCGGCCCGGCTGCTCGGCGCGGACCCGGCGAGCCTGACCTTCACCAACGACACGGCCGAACCGGCCCGGCTGGACATCCTGGTCGGCCGGGACGTCACCCCGTGAGGGCCGCGGCGATGTGACGCCGGGGTGACGCAGCGCGTTCTACCCTGCCGGGGCAGGCCCGCGCCGCAGGGGAGGTCCCGGATGACCGCCGACTTCGTCGACGCCCTCGTCGCCGACCAGCCGGCCGGGGCCGGCCCGGTGCTGCGGCTGCTCGGTGACGTCCGGGTCAGCCACGGCACCCGCTGGTACGACGTGCCCGAGGGCAGCAAGCGGCTGCTCGTCTACGTGGCACTGCACCGCCGCCGCCTCGACCGGGGCCACGCCGCCGCCACCCTCTGGCCGGACGCCCCGGACTCGCGCGCCGCCGGCAACCTGCGCTCGGCGCTGTGGCGGCTCAACCAGGCGCACGTCGGCCTGATCGGGGTGGACCGGCACCACCTGGCGTTCCGGCCCGGCGTGCTTGTCGACATCGACCTGGTCACCGCCTGGGCGGGCCGGCTGATCGCGGGCCGCCCGGCCGGCGCCGACCTGACCGCGCTGCCCACCGGCGGCATCCTGTTCGACCTGCTCCCCGGCTGGTACGACGACTGGGTGCTCACCGAACGGGAGCGCGTCCGCCAGCGGGTGCTGCACGGTATGGAGGCGATGAGCCGGCACCTCGTCACCACGGGCCGCTGCGCGGAGGCCGTCGAGGTGGCGCTGACCGCCGCCGGGGCGGAGCCGCTGCGCGAGAGCGCCCAGCGGGTGCTGCTGGAGGCCCACCTGGCCGAGGGCAACTGGGTGGAGGGCCGGCGCGGCCTGGACACCTACCGCCGGCTTCTGGCCCGCGAGCTGGACATGGAACCCGATCCACGGCTGGCCGAACTGCTCGACGCCTATCCGCGCGCCCGGCCGGCGGCCACCGCCGACCGGCCGCGCGCCTCCTCGATCAACGCCATGAGCTGAGCCGAGGGCCGCACCCCCAACTGCTCGGCGAGCAGCCGGACCACCAGGTCGGCGTGGCGCAGCGCGTCGCTGACGTTCCCGTTCGCCAGCATCGCGGTGAGCACCAGCCGGTGGCCGCTCTCCCGCAGCGCGTCGGCGGCCACGGCCTCCAGCGCCCAGCCCAGCCCGGCGGCCGGGTCACCGGCCCGGATCGCCGCCGCGGCGGCGTCCTCCAGCGCCCGCAGGGCCCGGTGCCGCAGCAGTTCCCGGTGCATGAGCACCCAGTCGTCGTACCAGCCGGGCAGCAGGTCGGGGCAGCCGGCGGCGGCGTGCCGGCGCAGGAACGCCGGGTCGACCGGACCGCGGGCGGCGAGCGCGCGGGTGTCCACGACCACCCCGGAGGCCAGCGCGAGCGCGCCGGTGGAGTCCGCGAGCAGCTCCGGCGCGGCCTTGCGCAGCCGCCACAGCGCCGTGCGCAGGTCCGCCGACGCCCGTTCCTCCGGCTTGCCGGCCCACATTGACCAGGCGGTGCGCGCCCGGTCCGAGGCGCCACGCACCGCCAGGAAGGCCACCAGCCGCTGCGCCGTCGCGGGCAGGGCGACCGGATCGCCGTCCCGGTCGAGCCCGAAACCGCCAAGCAGCCGAAGCCGCCAGCCGACCCGTTGCGGGGGTACGCCTGCCGCTGCTGGTTCCGTCGTGATCCACATGTCGGCGCTCCGCTCTGCTCGGGGTGTGGGCGGAGGGTCATCTCTCGAATACCGCAGCCGGCGGGTCGCCGGGAACGGGCCTGTCGGTGGCCGGACATCCCGTTCGTCCACGTGGCCCGGCGGCCGGTTCCGATCGACGGCGGAGACCGGCCGAACGGCTGCCCCGGCGGACGCGCCGGCCGGCATGGAGGCGAAGGGGCAAAGTCGTTGGCGAACCGCGCGGGGTCGCCTATGGTGGGCCGATGTACCCGGCCGGGCTGCTGTCCGCGACCGCCGTCACCACGGCGGCGCCCGCTGCTGCCCAGCGCCGGCGTCCCGAGACGGTGCCCGCCCGACCGGCGGGCACCCGCTCCGTCGCGCCCATCCACGGCCTCCCGAGCCCGATCCCCACCGACCGTGGCCCACCCGGATCCCGTTCATCCGCGTACGGCCACCCAGGGCGAAGCCAACCGGCTTCGGCCCTTTTTCTTTTTCCTGGAGGGGATCTGAATGGGCACCGACCTGCACGACGACCGGCTCACCCGGCTGCGCGCCACGCTGACCGAGGACTTCGCGGCGCAGACGGCCCGGCTGACCGAGCTCACCGCGGACACCGGCGACCCGGGCGAGGCGCACACCCGGGCCGCGCTGATCGCCGCCACCCGGCAGAGCCTCGGGCAGATCGGCGACGCGCTGCGCCGCATGGCCGACGGCGGCTACGGCCGCTGCCAGCGGTGCGCCGGGCCGATCCCGGTGGAGCGGCTGGAGGCGCTGCCGCACGCCACCTTCTGCGTGCCCTGCCAGCAGAAGCACGGCTGACCCGACGGGCGCCGGGCCGTCACCACGCGGCCCGGCGCTCCGGCAGCAGGCGTCCGAGCCAGTCCAGCAGGACCCGCTCGTAGTCCGGGCTGACGCCGGCCAGGTCGTCGCGACCGTCCAGGGTCGGCGCGTGGTCGCAGCCGGCCAGTCGGGCCACGGTCAGCGCCGCGTCGCGTGCGGCCCGCCGCCACACCACCAGGCTCTGCTCGATCGGCGTCCACGCGTCGGTCTCGCCGTAGCAGAGCAGCACCGGGTCGGACAGCTTCGCGAAGACGGGCTCCGGGTCGAAGTCCATGTCGGCCCAGGTGCCGGGAGTGTCGGGCAGCTCGCGGGGCAGGTGCGCGAGCGGGAACCAGGGCCGCCGCACGGCGACGTCCAGCTCCGCCTGGGCGGTGGCCCGGGGCACGTCGCCGCGCAGGAACCCCTCGGCGATCCCGCGCAGCCGGTGAAGCTCGGCGAGGTCGGCCCCGCCGTACCCGTGCCGGCGTAACTGCTCCGCGGTGCCGTAGCGCATCTGCGCGGCGGGGCTGACCCCGCTGCACCCGACCAGCACGAGGAAGTCGACCCGGTGCCGGGTGGCGGTGAGGGCCGCCGCCCAGGCGCCCTGGCTGAACCCCCACAGCCCGACCGGAACGTTCCCGACCCGCGCGCGCAGCAGGTCCAGGGCCGCCGCCGCGTCGTCGGCCTGCGCGGCCAGTGGCACATCGTGGCCGTCCACCCGGGGACGCCGGTCGTACCGCAGCACCGCGATCCCCGCTGGCGGCAGCAGCCGGGCCAGGTGCTCGTACAGGAAATGGGACCGCTCGCCGGCGTGCGAGCCGTGCAGCACCACCAGGCCGCCGCGGGCCGGCCCGGCCGGCAGGTCCAGGGTGGCGGCCAGGTCGAGCTCACCGACGCGCGGCTCCATGCACGCAGTCAACCACGTCGCGCGCGGTCCCGGCCGCCCCGCCGTCGGGCCGGCATTCCCCGGGCCGTCGGGCTGCGTACGCTGGCGCGGTAGACCGTCGCGACCGTGGAGACCGCCGATGACCAGCCCGCGCACCGTCCGCACCGCCCGTCCCGCCGACGTGGCCGCTCTCGTCGACCTGGTCGAGTCGGCCTATCGCGGGGAGCGCAGTCGGGCCGGCTGGACCACCGAGGCCGACCTGCTCGGCGGGCAGCGGACCGACCCGGACATGGTGGCCGAGGCCGTGTCGAGCCCGGCGGGGACGATTCTGGTGGTGGAGGACGGCACGGAGATCGTGGCCTGCTGCCACCTGGAGCGCCGCGACGACCACGTCTACTTCGGGATGTTCGCGGTGGCCCCGGGGCGGCAGGGCGGTGGGCTGGGCCGGGACCTGTTGGCGGAGGCCGAGCGGCACGCGCGGGAGCAGTGGCACAGCGGCGAGATGCGGATGACCGTGATCACGCAGCGGGAGGACCTGATCGCCTGGTACGAGCGGCGCGGCTACGTCCGGACCGGCGAGCTGAGCCCGTTTCCCTACGGCGACGAGCGGTTCGGCGTGCCGCTGCGGCCTGATCTGGCATTCGAGACCCTGCGGAAAAAGCTCGGCTGAGCCACGCGGCGCGACGTCAGGCCCGCTGGGCGCGCCGTCCGTCGAGCCGGATCGTCCACGGCTGCACATCGTCAACCTGTAGATGCGTCTCGCTCCACGGATCACGGGCGAGGGCAGCGCGGACGAGGTCTTCAGACTCGGCGTCGACGACGAGCACCACCCTGTGCTCGTCTGCCAGCGGCCCGCCCAGGACGACGAAGCCCGCATTCAGCAGCTCGTCCATGAACGCCGAGTGCGCGGGCCAGCCGGACTGCTCTTCCATGGGCCGTGCCGGGTCCCAGCGGGGGCCCGATCGCCGAAGCAGGACGAGGAACATGGCCACGCCACGGACAGTACTGCACGGGACCGCTCGCAGGGCCCCACGGAATCAGCCGCCAGCGCTCGGGAAACTCTGACGCCCTTCGCTCCGTCGATGGCTTGTCGCAGCATGTCGGCGTGCCCGTTGCCAGCACCCGGAGCCCGCTGCCCACATTGTCGCTCCCGCTGGTCGCGGACGAGCACCGCCGCGGCTGCGGTCGGAACGGCCAGCCTCCCGGGTCAGGCCCGGGGCGCCGACTCCGGCGGCGCGTCGGCGAGCTCGGCGATCACCTCGGCGTGGCAGCGTTCCGGCACGCACCAGCAGCCGAGCCGGCGTCCGCGCAGGTCGGGCAGGAGCGCGAGCAGGTCGGGCCGGCCGAGCAGGTACGCCCGGTACTTCTCGATCACCTCGTCCCGGGTGCCGTCCGGCCCGGGCCGGTACGGGCTGGACAGCGGGGACTGCGGCAGCCGCCAGCCGCCGCGCGACATGGCCCGCCCGACGTAGACCACGTCGGCGTACGCCGGGTCGTCCCGGTGGCCCTTCAGGTTGACGACCGTGGTTCTGCCCATGGCCCTCAGTGTGACGGTCAGCCGCCGGGCGCGGGAACCGGGCCGGTGGAGTCGCGGACGATGAGCGTGTGGCCGGTGGAGCGACGTCGTGGCCGCGTCGACCTGGGCTTCAACGCGAGAGTGAGCGCCATCCGGCCCATCTCGGTCATCGGCAGCCGGACGGTGGTCAGGCTGGGCGCCAGGTCGGCGGCGACGGACACGTCGTCGAAGCCGACCACCGACACGCGCTCCGGCACGGGGATGCGCCGGGACCGCAGGACGGACAGCACGCCGATCGCCATCGCGTCGTTGAGCGCGATGATCGCGGTGCTCTCCGGGTGGTGGTGCAGGATCCGCTCGGTGGCCACCCGGCCGCCGTCGCGGGTGAAGTCGGAGTGGACGACGGCCAGGTCGTCGGGGGAGTGGCCGTGCGCGGCGAGCGCGGCGGTCACCCCGGCGAGCCGGTCGGCCACCGTGGTCAGGCCCGGTGTGCCGGCGGCGACGGCGATCCGCCGGTGGCCGAGGGCCAGCAGGTGGGCGCCGATGGCCCGGCCGCCGGCCTCGTTGTCCGGCACCACCGCGTCGACGCCCAGGGCGTGCCGACCGATGACGGCGACCCGCCCACCGGACCGCTGGAAGCCGGCGAGTTCGGCGCGCGCCTCCGCCTCCACCCTCGGGTCGTCGTAGCCGGACCCGGCGATGAGGATGATCCCGACCTGCTGGGCGATGAGGTGTCGCAGCTGGCGTAGCTCGTTCTCCGGGTCGCGTCCGGAGTGGGCGATCTGGACCAGCAGGCCCTCCTCGGCGGCGACCTGGAGCACGCCGCTGGCGATCTCGGAGAAGTACGGGTCGTCGATCTGATGGACGATCAGGCCGACGGTGGAGCTGGCGCCGCCGGCGAGGGTGCGGGCGTACGGGTTGGCGACGTACCCGAGTTCCCGGGAGACCTGCCGGACGTGCCGGGCCACCTCCTCGCTGACGCCCTCCCGCCCGGCGAGGGCGCGGGAGGCGGTCGCCAGGGAGACGCCGGCGCGTTCCGCCACGTCGACGAGACGCAACCGTGGTCCGGGTCGGGGCATGGGTGACTCCTGGGAGGGATTGATCCGCGCCGTGCTCTTGCCCGTGGCGTAGGGCACAGCTTAGGGTACGAAAGCGCTTACGTAAGCGCTTTCGTACGAACGGCAACGCCGCCGTCCGACCCGCCGCCCGGCGAGCCTCACCTCGGCCGCGCGGCGCTCGGACGGACCTCCGTCCTGTCCCGACGTGCCTCCGACTCCACCTCCGGGCACCCCACCACGCCCGGTACGTAAGCGCTTTCGTCACCGCCACCACCGCACCGACGAAGGGAGCTCCTCCCCATGAGAAGACCTCGACGCGTCGCCGTCGCCGCCACCGCCCTGCTGGCGCTGGCGCTGACCGCGGCGGCGAGCCCGGCCCAGGCCGACCGGCCCGGACCGCACGACGTCCACCCCGCCCTCTGGTCACACCTTGTCGCCTTCTACGACTTCGACCACCCGGTGGTCGGCGACCCCGCGCTCGAACGGGACCTGGGCCGCTCCGGCACCGAGATCGAGCTGGTCAACGGCGCCGAGGCCATGCGGGTGCCCGACCAGGCGTACAAGGGCAGCGGCGACGCGCTGCAGACGCGGCAGGTCAACCCGGACGCCGCCGGCAACGACGACTGGAAGGCCGGCACCTGGTCCTCCAACGGCGTACGCACGCTGCGCGCGTTCAGCGGCGCCGAGGGCACCACGGTGATGGGCTGGTTCAAGCGCGAGATGGACGGCCCCGCGCTCAACTCCACCACCGCCAACCCCACCGACCGCTACAACGCGATAGGGCTGGCCGGCGTGCTGACCGGCGACTCCGACGGGCACGGCGTGCGCGCCCTGCTGGAACTCATCGACGTCAAGGGCGAGCTGCGCCTGGTCGCCCTCGGCCGCCGCGTCGACGGCGGCGCCTCGCAGACCTTCGCGGCGAACGAGGACTGGCGGACCCTGCTGCCGAAGGGGGAGTGGGTGCACCTGGCCGCCACCTACGACTTCACCAGCGGCACCATGGCGCTCTACCGCAACGGCGAGCCGGTCGACGGCTTCTACACCACCGCGGGCGACCCGTGGCAGCTCAACGGGCCCGGCCCGCACGTCACCAGCGCCACCGACCCGCGCGGCATCAAGATCGGCGGGAGCTTCCCGCAGAACAACCTGGAACGCAACCCGTGCGACTGCCGCATGGACGGCCTCATGTTCCTCGACAGCGTGATCCCGGCCGGCGACATCGCCAAGCAGTACCGCTACATGGCCCGCTGACCGTTCCTCGGACCGTCCCACCGAGAAGGAGAACCCGCGTGTCCATTCGCGCTGGCAGCACCGGCAGGCTCCGCAGAGCCGTCCTCACCGCCGGGGTCACTGCCGCCACCCTCGTCCTGTCCACACTCGTCGCCGGGCCCGCCCGGGCCGCCGGTGCCGTCTACGACCCGATCCCCGAGTCGCCGATCCAGTCGCGGCTGGGCCTGGTGCTCGAGGAGTACGCGAGCTTCCCGCAGTCCACGCCGAACCCGGCCCCGGTCGACCAGCGGCTGGTCCGCAAGGCCCGGATCAACACCATCACCGAGCTGCCCGACGGCTCCGGCCGCCGGGCCGTGCCGGACCTCAACGGCAACCTCTACCTCGTGGAGAACGGCACGCCGCACGTCTACCTGGACGTCGCGGCCACCTTCGCGCCGCAGTTCTTCTCCGGCCGCGGTCTCGGCCAGGGCTTCGGCTACGTCGCCTTCCACCCGGACTTCGGGCGCAACGGCCGCTTCTACACCATCCACACCGAGCAGGCGTCCCTCGCCACCCGCACGCCGGACTACGCCCAGCCGAACACCATCTACCAGGCCGTGATCACCGAGTGGACGGCCACCGACCCGGCCGCGGACACCTTCGCCGGCAGCCACCGGGAGGTGCTGCGGATCGGCTTCGGCGGCCAGATCCACGGCGTACAGGAAATCAACTTCAACCCGACCGCGAAGCCGCACGATCCCGACTACGGGATGCTCTACCTCGCCGTCGGCGACGGCGGCCAGGGCTACCGCAACGGCGACCCGCAGAACATGGGCATGCCGCACGGCAAGCTGCTGCGCATCGACCCGCGCGGCACCAACGCGCCCAACGGCCGGTACGGCATCCCGGCCGACAACCCGTTCGTCGGGCGCGACGGGGCCCTCGGTGAGATCTACGCGGTCGGCTTCCGCGACCCCCACCGGTTCAGCTGGGACCGGGCCACCGGCCGGATGTACCTGGGCCACATCGGCGAGCACGCCGTCGAGTCGATCTACGAGGTCCAGGCCGGGGACAACTTCGGCTGGAGCGAGCGCGAGGGCAACTGGGTCTTCGACAAGACCGCCACCAACCCGTGCGACAAGCTCTACCCGCTGCCGGCCGACGACGCGAAGTACGGCTACACGTACCCGGTGGCCGCGTACGACCACGACCCGGCCGCCGGCTGGAACTGCACCTCCGACGTCGGCGTCGCGGTGGCCGGCGGGTTCGTCTACCGCGGACACACCGTCCCCGCACTGATCGGCAAGTACGTCTTCGGTGACCTGGTCGACGGCCGTATCCTCTACACCGAGGCCAACGAGATGCGCCGCGGCGAGGGGCTCGCCCCGATCCACCGGTTCGCCCTGTACACCACCGCCGGCGACCTGGTGCGCATGCGGGACCTGTCCAGCCCGGGCGCGCCGGGCGACCCGAACCGGGTCGACCTGCGCTTCGGCACCGACGCCGCCGGTGAGCTCTACATCCTCGCCAAGGCGAACGGGAAGATCTGGAAGGTGGTCGGCACGAAGAACGTGGCGGAGGGCGACGTGGGCAAGACGAAGGTCGTCCACACCGGGGGCGCGGAGAACTGGACCCCGGTCACCCCGTCGAAGTGGCAGTTCGACGGCGACGAGGTCATCCTCGCCGAGGCGGGCGTGAGCCGCCCCGGGCCGCGCCGGCCCTTCGAGTACGCCATCCTCAACAAGGGCCCGGCCTTCTCGTCGGTCCAGATCGACGCCCGCGTACGCCTCGACACGCCCGTGGAGGTCACCAACCGGGACATGATCATCGTCTTCGGCTGGCAGTCGGACACGCAGTACTACTACGCGCACCTGTCCACCGACAACACGATCTACCCGCACAACGGCATCTTCAAGGTCAACAACGCCGACCGGGAACGGATCGACCACCAGTGGAACGGGCGCTCCCGCGGCGCCAACCCGGCGATCACCGACGCCGACTGGCACAAGGTGCGCGTCGTGCACCTGCCCGCCACCGGCGAGATCGCCGTCTACGTCGACGGACACAAGGATCCGCTGCTGACCGCGAAGGACACCACCTTCACCTCCGGTCGGGTCGGCTTCGGCTCGTTCGACAACATCGGCCGTACCCGTCTCTTCACGGCGACCGGTACGCCAGCGGCCTGACCTACGGACAACGTGGAGGGCGGCGGCGAGCATGCCGCCGCCCTCGTCGCGTCCCGGGCTGCTTACCGAAACGAGTGATTTCACGGTGGACTTTAGCTTCGGGCGGCCGTGACTTTTGACGAACTGATGCAAAGTTTGCGCGTCAGTCGTCTAGCTTCCTGCTTTTCCCGGCGATAGCCTCTCGCCGGGAGCATCACTCCCGCCTGGCTCGTCGAGATCCGCCTCCACTTCCCACGCTGGAACTGGAAAGGAACTACATGTCCAGCCAACCTCCGGTCGCACGAACCCTCAGATCACACCCCGGCGCGGGTCGAGAGACCCGACGGCGTCTGCTGCGCTGCCTCGTCGCCGCCCTACTGCCGGCGGCGTCCCTGTCCGCCGGCTCCCTCGCCGTCGGCACCCCGGCCTGGGCCGCGCCCACCAGCGCGCCGGCCGTACTCAGCCCGACCGCCCCCACCGGCACCAACGGCTGGTATCGCGGCCCGGTCACCCTGAACCTCTCCGCCACCGATGCGGCCAACGGTGTCGAGCGCCTGGAGTACCGGCTCGGCAACTCGGCACCGTTCCAGACCGCGGCGTCCGCGGCCGCCCCGTACCCCGCCAGCCTGACCGGGTCGGTCCAGATCACCCAGCAGGGCACCACCGCCGTCGGATACCGGGCCATCGGCGGCGACGGCTCGGCCGAGGCTGTCCGCACCATCACCATCCGGATCGACACCGTCGCGCCGGTGGTCAGCTGGCCGGGCATCGTCAACGGGCGCGTCGGCCACACCGCCACGCTGATTCCGACCCGGACCGACCCCCCGCCCGGCTCCGGCGGCGTCTTCGTCCACCGCATGTGGATCGACGGGTCCGAGGTCACCCCACTGCCGGTCGCCACCTCGACCCTGGCCACCGGTGGGCACACGATCAGCCTCGTGGCCAGCGACGCGGCCGGCAATGCGGCCCGCTTCGACCAGGCCTTCATGGTGACCACGTCCTTCGCCGACCTCGACACCCTCCTTACCGGCTCCGTCACCAGCGGCGCGATCAGCGCCGCCGCCGGGGACAGCCTGCGCGCCACGTTGGCGGAGGCGGCGAGCCTGGCCGATGCGGGCGACGCCTCCGAAGCGGTGCGCGCCCTCAACCAGTTCGTCGCCGCCGCACAGCGCGCGACGGAACCCGGCGCCACCCGGGACACGCTGGTCGGTGACGCCCGCTACCTGAAGCAGCAGGTCACCGACACGCTGCCGGAGGAACCGACCACCGGCATGACCGTCACGCCGACCGCCGGACCGAACCCGATCCCCGCGGCCACCCCGCTCGCGGCGTCGACGAACTTCCCCGGTGCCAGCTTCCGGGTGCTGTACTTCTCGGCCACCAAGGGCTTCCGGCACGACCACATCCCCGACACCGCCCTGCTCATCGGGCGGCTGGGCGAGCAGTACGGCTTCGACGTCGACATCTGGGACCCGAGGCTCGCCCCGGCGTCGCTGCCGAGCACGCCGTTCACCTCTGCCGCCGACCTGGCGAAATACAAGACGATCATCTTCTCCTCACCGGTGGACGGGACGAATCCCAACAGCGCGCCGGACGCGGACGCGCTCAACGCCAGCGAGCTGGCCGCCTTCCAGGGATACATCCGGGCCGGCGGCGGGTACCTCGGGCTGCACGGCGCGTCCGACGCGATCCACAACGTGCCCTGGTACCGCGACCTGGTCGGCGCGTGGTTCACCAACCACCCCGGCGGCCAGAACGGCGAAGGAACCTGCGGTAGCTGCATCAACGTGCGGGTCAACACCGAGGACCCCGGCAACCCGGCCGTCGCACACCTGCCGAAGACCTGGCTCACCATCGACGAGCTGTACAACTTCGACCACAACCCGCGCGCCGAGGTGCACACTCTGCTGAGCCTCGACGAGTCCTCGTACCAGCGGAGCCTCAACAGCGGCAACGCCGCGACCAACCCGCTGCGCCTGATGGGCGGCGACCACCCGATCGCGTGGTGCCAGGAGTACGACGGCGGACGCGAGTTCTCGCTCATCCTCGGCCATGATCGCGCGCAGTACTACCGCGACCCGTTCACCCGGATCCTCCTGAGCGGTATTCACTGGACGGCCGACCAGACCGAGGCGAACTGCTCGACCTTCCGGCAGACCCGCATGCTGATCAGCGGCGACGCCGCCGCCGGTGCCCTGGACGCGAAGTCGGCAGCGGCCGCCTCCGCGCTGCTCGACGACGCTCAGGCCGCCTACCTCGCGCTGGACCACAACGCCGCGACCACGTCGCTCAACCGGATCATCGCGATCGCCGGTGACCCCGCTGCCGGCAGCGAGGCGGCGCGTGCCGAGCTCGACCGCCAGGCCCGCCAGCTGCGGGACTGGATGTTGTCGTTGAAATCGTCCTGACCCTTGCGTTGCCGCCGGCCCCCTGCGGGCCGGCGGCAACGCAGGCGGGGACGTCCAGGCGTCCTGCAGCCGCTCGGCCGGCACGGGTGCCGGCCTCGATCACGCGCTGAAGGGGGCCCGCAGGTCCGAACCCCGTCTGGCAGGCTGCCCGCCGTGGTGACGGGTCGGGTGCCGGACGCGTGGCGAGGGGTCGACAATCCCGGAGGCGGGCGAGGATGTGGCTATGGAGTTCTTCTGTTACCACCGCGACCGGCCCGGCTCTCTGGCGTTGCGCAAGGAGCTGCTGGAAGCGCACTGGTCCTACATGGACCGGTACGCGGCCGAGATGGTCGCCCGGGGCCCGACCTTCGCCGCCGACGGTGAGACGCCCACCGGCAGCGTGCACATTCTCGACCTGCCGGATCCCGCCGCCGCCCGGGCGTTCGCCTTCGACGAACCGAACTACCAGGCCGGCGCGTACCGGGACGTGCTTCTGCGCCGGTGGCGCAACACGCTGGGCCGCACCATGTGGGACTTTCCCGGGGGACGGACCGGCGGCAACCGCTACCTGGTGCTCGGCCTCGGCGCGGGACACACCGCCGACCTCGACGTACCGCCCGACCAGCACGACCTGATCGCGTACGGGCCGCTGCTCTCCGACGACGGCGCCACCTGGCTGGGCACGGCGGTGCTGGTGCGGGCTTCGGACCCGGAGGAGGCGCGCGCCGTTCTGACCCCCGACCGGTACGCCGAGATCGAGGTGCACGACTGGGCGTTCGGCGGGCGGCCGTCCTGAACTGCGACTCACTCCGCGCACAGCCAGCCGGCCAGGACCGCACCGGCCGGGTTGGCTTCGGCTCGTTCGACACCATCGGGGCCGTACCGGCCTACCGTGATCGCGGTGCGCCGCAGCCGGTAACGGTGCCGCGTAAACGGCGCGGTCCGGAGTGCTCCCTGTCCAGCTCGATGGCGACCATCGCCGGCAGTGGCTGTATGGGCTCCGGCTACCTGGGTGACATCTTCACTGTCGTTCGGTGTGGCGTCGTGCCGGCTGTGACGGTGAACGGATGGCGCAACCGATGCATCGCCACTTCACCGCAGTCGGATGCACGAGGCGCGGGCTTCACTGCCTCCGCGGTGGACGGTGAAACAAACGGTGCCATGCAACCGCCGGCCGCAGCGGTCGGGCTGCGGAAACCCGGTACGCCGGCAACCGGGTGCCGTTCCCGGCTGAACCCACCGGGAACCGTCGGCGGGTGGGCGGCCGGTGCGTGCGGTGACGTGGTGATCATGGTCATGCTATGCCTTCCTTGAACGGCACGTCGCAGAGAAGGCACGGGCCGCAGGCCACGGGAAATCGCAGAACGAACCTGAATAACGATGATGGGTGGAATGCCGAACGGCGGCCTGCTGAACCAGTCAGGCCGCCGTTCGGCAGAACGTGGATCAGAGCGGGCGGATATCCGACGCCTGCCGGCCCTTCGGGCCCTGGGTGATGTCGAACTCCACCCGCTGGTTCTCCTCGAGGCTGCGGAAGCCGCTCGCGGAGATCGCCGAGAAGTGGGCGAAGACGTCGGCGCCGCCGCCGTCCTGGCTGATGAAGCCGAAGCCCTTGTCGCCGTTGAACCACTTCACGGTACCTGTAGCCATGTCTGCTCCTTCGCAGGCTGTTGAAGACCGCACTGTGCGGACTCGCGCATCGCCGCGTTGATCAGCCGCGCCGGAAACGACACAAACGAGAAAAGCGCCTGGATGGGCTTTGGTTGACCCATCAGGCGCCGAAACGTCTTCGGAAATCAAAACTGCAACCGGGCAACCGTAACACAGAATCCGTCGATCGCCGCCACCGATGCACGCCGCCCCGTCACAGCACTGCACCGGCACCGGCACCGGCACCGCTGCATGTAGCGCGCGTAGAGTGGGCACCGGATCAGTTCGTCAACATCGTTGACGGGCCAGCGCCTACCGGGCGTGCTGCCCCAGGTCTCGGCAGTGTCCCCAGGACAACTTCGAGGTTCGAGGGCCGAGCGTTGGCAGACCATCCGATCGCCACGGACACGTCAGTGTGCTGACGGCGTCCCGTCAGGAATCGTGCCCGGGTCTTCGGCCGCTACGTTGCGGCAACAATCAGCCAATCCCGCCCTGCGCGGTACGACGCGGCACGGCTGCGGCAGGTGGGCGCCGATCCAGCTGGCCCGACCGAGCAGCACCGACACCACAGGAGAACGACATGACCTTCGTGTTAGCCCCGCCCACGGTCTCTCCGTCACCATTGCGCGAGCCCACCAAGACCCTCCGCGAAAAAGGGGCAGACAGCTTTCACGCCGCGCTCGCCGCGGTCCTGGCGACCGGGCTGGAGAAGGCTCTCGAAGCGGGCGACCACCCGAGAGCGATCAGCTTCATCAACCGCGGCTTCGCAGAAGGAAGTCCGCAGCTGGGCTGCGACCTCCTCTGCCGGGCGATTGCGGTCGTCGGGACAGCACGGACCTGGACGGTGCAGCTCGCACCTCTGCGTCACCCTGGCTCCCTGGATTGACGCAGCCCGCCACGCTGCGAATCGCTGCTCACCACTCGAGGTTCCGCCACGCCTTCACCGACCGTGACGGCTGTCTGTCCAGGACGGATGCCCACCCGGCGCTGGCGATCGGCTACCAACACACTGCCCGGATCCGCGCCGAGCACCGAGTTGTCTTGGGCGGCGACTTCACCTGCTCCACCGAACGGGCCGCCGCCCACGCATCGAAACGCTGACGGTGACGCACGACGGCGCCCCTCCTCGGCGGGAATCATGCCGTCGAGATGGAGGCTGGGACGGGTGCGCGATCCCGGCCGCCGGAACCGTCGTCCTAGTCGCGGGTCAGCCGCCGGGACAGCAGCTCGCCGGCCTCGGTGAGCCACCTCGCCGGGTCGCTCAGGGCCGCCTCGACCGACCCGGCGAGCTCCACCAGGGGCACCGCCGCGGACACCGAGCCCGGGACGGGCCCGCCGATCTGGCCGGCGACCACGCCGACCGACGCGCCGGCGGAGCCGGCCGCCTGGAGGAGCGTGCCGACCACCTTGCCGGTCAGCGAGGTCTCGTCGAACCGCCCCTCGCCGGTGAGTACCACGTCCGCGCCGGCGAGCGCGTCCGCCAGCCCGACCAGCTCCGCGATCCTCGTCGCGCCCGGCACGATCCGGGCCCCCCACACCGCCGCCAGACCGTACGCGGTGCCGCCGGCCGCGCCGGCGCCCGGCTCGTCGGGGTCGCCGCCGGCCAGTTCGGCGAGCCGGCGCAGGGCCCCGTCCAGCAGCCTCACGTCCGCCGCCTCCGCGCCCTTCTGCGGCCCGTAGACGGCGGCCGCGCCGGCCGGCCCGGTCAGCGGCGCGGTCACGTCCACCAGCAGCTGCACCCCGCCTGGCGGCGCGGGCAGCAGGTAGGTGGCGTCGAGACGGGCCAGGTCGGCAAGCGCCGCGCCGCCCAGCGGGAGGTCCCGGCCGCCCTCGTCCTGCAGCCGCAGCCCGAGGGCTCGCAGCGCGCCGGCGCCGCCGTCGGTGGAGGCCGAGCCGCCCAGGCCGATCACGAGACGGGTGGCCCCGGCGGCCAGGGCGGCGCGCGCCACCACGCCGAGCCCGTACGTGTGCGCGCCGAGCGGGTCCGGCCGGCCCATCAGCGGCAGCCCGCTGGACTGGGCCAGCTCCAGCACCGCCGTCCCGTCGGGCAGCAGCAGCCAGGCCGCGGACACCGGCCGGCCGTCCGGACCCGGCACGGTCATGGTCCGGCGTTCGGCGTCGGGCAGCGCGGCGGCGAAGGCGTCGACAGTGCCTTCGCCGCCGTCGGCCAGGGGAAGCAGCCGTACGTCGTCGCCGGGCCGGTAAGCCAGCCAGCCGCGGGCCAGGGCGCGGGCCGCATCGTCGGCGGTGACCGAGCCCTTGAACGAGTCGGGGGCGACGACGACCCGCATCAGTCGGCGAGCACGAGCTGGAGGTACCGGTCCTTCATCGTGGCGAGGACCTCGTCGGGGTCGGTCGCCCACACCTCGGCGTTGAAGATCTCCACCTCGGTGTCGCCGGTGTAGCCGGCCTCCTCGACCGCCCGCCGGAACGGCGGGAAGTCGATGTGCCCGTCGCCCATCATGCCCCGGCCGAGGAGCACGTCGGCCGGGAGCGGGGTGAGGAAGTCGCAGACCTGGAAGCTGGCGATGCGGTCGCCGGCCCGGGCGATCTGCCGCCACACCTCCGGGTCCCACCAGATGTGGAAGGTGTCGACGACGACCCCCACCTGCGCGACCGGGAACGGTTCGGCCAGGTCGAGCGCCTGCCCCAGGGTCGACAGCACCGCCCGGTCCGCGCAGTACATGGGGTGCAGCGGCTCCAGGGCCAGCCGGACGCCCCGCTCGCCCGCGTACGGCGCCAGTTCGGCGAGGGCGTCGGCCACCCGCTGCCGGGCGCCGACCAGGTCGCGGGAGCCGGGCGGCAGGCCACCGACGACCAGGACCAGGCAGTCCGTGCCCAGGCCGGCGGCCTCGTCGATGGCGCGCCGGTTGTCCTCCAGCGCGGCCCGCCCGGCGTCACCGCCGGCGGTGAGGAAGCCGCCCCGGCACAGCGACGACACCCGCAGTCCCGCGTCGGCGACGAGCTTCGCGGCGGCGGCCACCCCGATCTCGGCCACCGGCTCGCGCCACAGGCCGATGGCCGGTATTCCGGCGCGGACGCAGCCCTCCACGGCCTCCCGCACCGACCAGGACTCGGTGGTGCGCTGGTTCAGCGACAATTTGGCCAGGCGGGGATCGGTGCTCATGCCGTGCTCCCGTTCGTTCGCGACTGCGGGGCTCGCAGGACCGGCGCACTCCCCGCGCTCACGCGGTCACCCCGGCCACGGACAGGTAGCGGCGCATCCGGGCGACCGCCAGGTCCGGGTCGAGCAGCAGCCCGGCGGCGTCGGCCAGCCGGAACACCTGGACGAGGTGCGGCACGCTGCGCCCGCTGTGCAGCCCACCCACCATGGTGAAGCCGGGCTGGAAGCCGTTGAGCCAGGACAGGAACGCGATGCCGGTCTTGTAGTACTGCGTCGGCGGGGCGAAGACGTGCCGGGACAGCGGCACGGTCGGGTCCAGGATCGCCCGGAAGCCCGCCGTGTCGCCGGCGTCGAGGCGTTGCAACGCCGCGGACGCGGCCGGGGCGACGGCCGCGAACGCGCCGAGCAGCGCGTGGCTGAACCGCCGGCCGTCGCCGGCGATCAGCTCCGGGTAGTGGTAGTCGTCGCCCGTGTAGACCTTGACGGTGGGCGGCAGCAGCTCGCGCAGCCGCACCTCCCGCTCGGCGTCCAGCAGCGACACCTTCACCCCGTCGATGACGTCGGCGTGGGCCTGGATGAGGGCGACGAACGTCTTGGTGGCCTCGTCGAGGTCGCTCGACCCCCAGTAGCCCGCGAGGGCCGGGTCGAACATGTCGCCGAGCCAGTGCAGCACGACCGGCGTGGACGTCTCCCGCAGCACCTGCTCGTAGACGCGCAGGTAGTCGTCCGGGCCGGTCGCCAGGGCGGCGAGCTGCCGGCTGGCCATCACCACGGCGGTCGCGCCGCACTCCTGCACGAACGCGACCTGCTCGACGTACGCGCCGACGACCTCGTCCAGGGTGTCCGGCACGCCGGTGAGCTGGTCGGTGGCCGCCCCGGCCACGATGCGCCCGCCGCAGGCGGCGGCCTCGGCGGCGCTGCGCCGGATCAGCTCCCGGGTGGCCGCCCAGTCCAGCCCCATCCCGCGCTGGGCGGTGTCCATGGCCTCGGCCACGCCCAGCCCCCAGGACCACAGGTTGCGCCGCACGCTCAGCGTCGCGTCCCAGTCCAGCCGCGCGGGCCGGCCGGGAGCGTTGTCGGCGTGCGGGTCGGCGACCACGTGCGCCGCCGCGTACGCGATCCGGCTGGCCGGCGCGGTGGCCGGCCGCTGCCAGCCGGCCGGCTCGCGCAGGGTCAGCTCCTCCGCGCCGCCGTCCGGGCGGGGCAGGGTGATCCGGGCGGTCACAGCCGGATCTCCTCGATCTCGATCCGCCGCCCCTCCCGGGCCGAGCGGAGCCCCGCCTCGGCGAGCTGGACGCCCCGGACGCCGGCCAGGAAGTCCCACGGGAACGCCTCCCCGTCGACGACGTGCCGCAGGAACGCCTCCCACTGCACCTTGAACCCGTTGTCGAAGTCCTCGTTGTCGGGGACGGTCTGCCACTGCGCGCGGAAGGGCTCGGTGACCGGCAGATCCGGGTTCCACACCGGCATGGGGGTGGCGCCGCGGTGCTGGATGCGGCACTCGCGCAGCCCGGCAACGGCGCTGCCGTGCGTGCCGTCGACCTGGAACTCCACCAGCTCGTCCCGGTACACCCGGACGGCCCAGGAGGAGTTGATCTGCGCGGTGATGCCGCCGGCCAGCTCGAAGATGCCGTACGCGGCGTCGTCGGCGGTGGCCCGGTAGGTCTGGCCGGTCTCGTCCACCCGCTCGGGGATGTGCGTGGCGATGTGCGCGGTCACCGCGGTCACCGGGGCGAAGATCTGCTCCAGCACGTAGTGCCAGTGCGGAAACATGTCCACGGTGATGCCGCCGCCGTCCTCGGCGCGGTAGTTCCAGCTCGGCCGCTGGGCGTCCTGCCAGTCACCCTCGAACACCCAGTAGCCGAACTCGCCGCGCACCGACAGGATCCGGCCGAAGAAACCGCTGTCGACCAGCCGCTTGAGCTTGCGCAGGCCGGGCAGGAACAGCTTGTCCTGCACGACGCCGTTCTTGACGCCCCGCGCGGCGGCGAGCCGGGCCAGCTCCAGCGAGCCGGTCAGCCCCTCGGCGAGCGGCTTCTCCGTGTAGATGTGCTTGCCGGCCTCGATGGCCGCCCGGATGGCCTTCTCCCGCTGCGCGGTCACCTGCGCGTCGAAGTAGATCTGGTGGGAGTCGTCGGCGAGCGCGGCGTCCAGGTCGGTCGTGTACGACGTCAGCCCGTGCCGGGCGGCGATCTCGGCGAGCTTGGCCTCGTTGCGGCCGACCAGGGTCAGCTCCGGCCAGATCCGGCTGCCGTCGCGGGCCGGCAGGCCGCCCTGCTCGCGGATGGCGAGCAGGGAACGGACCAGGTGCTGCCGGTACCCCATCCGTCCGGTCACCCCGTTGAGGATGATCCCGATAGACGTGCGCTCCACGTGTGTGTCCTTCCAGTGGTTATTCGGCGGTCGTCGTCGCACCCAGCAGGTCCCGGATGCGTCCCGTGGCACGGGCGAACTCCGGCGCCGACATGGTCGGGCCGTAGTCCCGTTCGACGGGAAGGTCGACATCGATGACCTCGGCGACGGTGCCGGGTCGAGGGGTCATGACGATCACCCGGTTGGCCAGGTAGACCGCCTCGGCGATGGAGTGGGTGACCAGCAGGACGGTGGTGCCGGTCTCCCGCCAGATCCGCCGCAGCTCGACGTTCATCTGCTCGCGGGTGAGGGCGTCGAGCGCCCCGAACGGCTCGTCCATGAGCAGCACCGGGGGGCGGTGCAGCAGCGCGCGGCACAGGGCCACGCGCTGCTGCATGCCACCGGAGAGCTCGTTCGGGTACGCGTCCTCGAAGCCGGTCAGCCCGGTCATGGCGATCAGCTCGTCGACGCGCTGGCGCGCCTGCGCCTTCGGCATGCCCCGCATCTCGGCCTGGAGCAGGATGTTGCGCCGGGCCGTGCGCCACTCCAGCAGGGCGGCGCGCTGGAAGACGTACCCGATGTCGCGCCGCGGCCCCCGCACGTCCTCGCCGTGCAGGCGGACCTGGCCCGACGACGGCCGCAGCAGGCCGGACACCAGCTTGAGCAGCGTGGACTTGCCGCAGCCGGAGGCGCCGACGATGGCCACGAACTCGCCCGGCTCGATCCGCACCGAGACGTCGCGCAGCGCCGTGACGTCCTTCTTCTTGGTGCGGAACCGGACCGCGACCTGCTCGATGTCGACCGCGGCACCGGTCGCCGTGGCGTCCGCGGAGCGCTGCGTGGTGGTGTTGCCGACCGTCATCGGTCTCATCCCTTCGGGGAGAAGCTCGCGTCCCAGTACTTCGAGGGCGACTCCGCCTTGGTGATCACGCCGGCGTCGGCGAAGACGGTGATGGTCTTCTGCCAGTCGGACTCGTCGTTGACGCCCGGGGCCTGCCCCTTGGTGGCGTCGGTGTGCAGGAGCTGGAGCGTGGCGTTGAACTGGTCGGTCAGCACCTTCTCCGACGGCAGCTGCTGGGATGCGCCCTGCATGGCCGCCACGGCGCCGGCGGCGTCCTTCTCGGCGGCGGCCCAGGCCTCGCTGCTGGCCGCGACCATCCGCTTGACCAGGTCCTGCTTGTTCTTGATGGTGTCGCCGGAGGCGAGCAGGCCGTTGCTGAAGAAGGTCAGGCCGTGCTCGGCGAACTTCAGGTAGGAGACCTGCTTGCCGGCCTTCTCCTGCATGGTCGGGCCCTGGTCGGTGGCGAAGCCGAGCAGCGCGTCGGTCTTGCCCGACATGACGGCGGCCATCTTGCCGGCCGGGTCGGTGTTCTGGAGGGTCACATCGGTGGCGGCCAGACCGTTGGCCTTGAGGAACGCCGGGAAGGTCTTGCTCAGGGCGTCACCGGCCGTGGAGGCGATGGTCTTGCCCTTCAGGTCGGCGGGGGAGTTGATGTTCTTCTCGCTGAAGAACTGCACCGACGACGGGGTGGTCTGGAGGAAGACGCCGACGCTCTTGACGTCCATCCCCTGGCCCACGGCCGAGAGCAGCGCCGGGGTGTCGGCCCAGCCGAAGTCGGTCTGCCCGGCGGCGGTGGCCTGGATCGTCTTCTGCGAGCCCTGGCCGGCCTGGATGGTCAGGTCGATGCCGTGCTTGGCGAAGATGTCCTTCTTCTTGCCGTAGTAGAACGGCGCGTGCTCGCCGTACGGGTACCAGTTGAGGGTGAGGGTGACCTTGTCCAGGCCCTGGGCGTTCTTCTCCTGCTCGCCGGAGGACGAGCCGCAGGCGGTGGTGGCCAGAAGGAGTGCCGGCACGAGCGCGGCGGCGAGAGTACGCAACTTCATCCGAAGGTTCTCCTGTTCACAGCGTTGTGGTGGCGGCGTCGGTGCGGCGGCTGGCGTGCCAGGGCAGGACCAGGTACTCCAGCAGTTCGACGACGACGAAGAGGAGCACGCCGAGCAGGGACATGATGATCAGCCCGGCGAACAGGGTCGGGGTGTCGAGGTTGCCGTTGGCCTGCAGGATCACGTAGCCGAGGCCCTCGTTGGCGCCGACGAACTCACCGACGACGGCGCCCGTGACGGCCATGGTGGCGGCCACCTTGAGGCCGGCGAACAGGTGCGGCAGGGCGGCGGGGAACCGGATCTTGCGGAAGGTCTGTGCCGGGCCCGCGCCCATGGTCGCCGACAGTTGCAGCATCTCCGGGTCGATCGACTTCATGCCGGTGACCGTGGAGATGACGATCGGGAAGAAGGCCATCAGGACCGCGACGACGACCTTGGGTGACAGCCCGAAGCCGAGCCACACGATGAACAGCGGCGCGATCGCGATCTTCGGGATGACCTGGGCGAACAGCAACAGCGGGTAGAGGCTCTTCTCGACGGTGGGGGAGTAGACCATCACCACGGCGGAGAGCACGCCGACCACGATGGCGATGACGAAGCCCAGCACCGTCTCGTAGGTGGTGATCCAGGTGTGGTGGGCGAAGTAGCCCGGCTGGGCGAGGACGACGTCCAGCGTCGTGCCGGGCGAGGGAACCAGGTAGGGCTTCACCAGGTCGGCGGCGGTGACGAGCCACCAGACGACGAGGATGGCCGCGAGGACCGCGGCGGGACGCCAGGTGTTGCGGGCGAACCGCAGCAGGCCGGCCCCCGCTGCGGCCGGGCGGCGGGCGGCCGACGCGGTGGCGCCGGCGGGAGCGGTGCGCTCCGGTTGCTCGATGGTGCTCTGCGCGGCCATGACCCTCCGTTCTCCCTGGCTGGCCGGCGTTTTCCGGGTCTTCAGCCGCGGGGTAGGCGCGTGCCGTCGGCAGGGCCGGACGGCCCCGTGAAGACGGGGAACCGGCCCTGAATGCGCTTTCAGTAAGCGCTTTCAGGGTGCTACGGTAACCACGCCGAAATAATCCGGTCAAGAACTTCCGCAGGGGGAAAGTCGATGCAGCCACGGGCGCACGTCACCTTGGAAGACGTGGCCAGAGCCGCCGACGTCTCGCTGGCCACGGCCTCCCGGGCGCTCAACGGCATGCGCGTCACCCCGCAGCTACGGGACCGGGTCCTCGCCGCCGCCGAGAAGCTGGCCTACACCCCCAACGCGCACGCCCGGGCCCTGGCCGGCGCCTCGCACCGCACCGTCGGGGTCATCTGCCACGACGTCACCGACCCCTACTTCGCCGCCATCGCCGGCGGCGTCATGCGGGTGGCCGGGGACAACGACCTGCTCGTCATGCTGGCCAGCACCTTCCGCGACCCCGAACGGGAGATCGCGTACGTGTCGATGCTGCGCGCCGAGCGGGCCCCGGCCATCCTGCTGATCGGCTCCGGTTTCGAGGACGCCCGCTGGGAGCGGGCCCTGGAGGCGGAGCTGAAGCCCTACCTGGACGGTGGCGGCCGGGTCGCGGTGGTCAGCCGGCACCGCAGCCTGAAGGTCGACAGCGTGCTGCCGGAGAACCGCGCCGGCGCCGCGGCCATGGCCCGCGCCCTGCTCGACCTCGGCCACCGCCGGTTCGCCGTGCTCTCCGGGCCGCGGGCCCTCACCACCGTCGCCGACCGGCTCGGCGGCTTCCGCGAGGAGCTGGCCAAGGCCGGCGTGGCGCTCGACCCGGCTGACGTCGTCGAAGGCCCCTTCACCCGCGACGGCGGCTACGGCGCGATGTCCGAGCTGCTGGACCGCCGGTCCGCCGCCACGTGCGTGTTCGCGCTGACCGACGTGATGGCCATCGGCGCCTGCGCGGCGCTACGCGACCGGGGCCTCTCCGTCCCCGGCGACATCTCCGTCGCCGGCTTCGACGACATCCCGATCGTCCGCGACCTCACCCCGGCGCTGACCACGGTGGCGCTGCCCCTGCAACGCCTCGGGGAGAAGGCGATGGAGCTGGCGCTGACCGAGAACAACGGACGACGGCGCCGGCTCCTGCGGATGGGCGGCGAAGTCGTCCTGCGCGGCAGCACCGCCAAGGTGGGCTCGTGAACGCGCTCGCCGGCCTGACGATCGACGCGGTCGAGACGTACGCCGTCGCGCTGCCCACCATCCGCTCGTTCGGCGTCTCCGGCGGCTCGGTCGCCGTCGCCGGCACGCCCAGCATCCGGGTGCTCGTCAAGGTCACCGCCGGCGGCGTCACCGGCTGGGGCGAGGCCACCCCGATCCCGGCGTGGACCTACGAGACGGCCGAATCCATCGTCACCACCGTCGACCGCTACCTCGCCCCGGCGATCCTCGGCCGCCCGGCCTGGGACCTCGACGGGGTGACCGCCGCGTTCGACCGCGCCATCAACCGGGGCTTCACCATCGGCGCCCCGCTCGCGAAGTGCGCGGTCGACGTCGCCCTGCACGACCTGCTCGGCCGCGCGCTGGGCGTGTCCGTCGGCGTGCTGTGGGGCCAGCGTCGCCGGGAGACCATCCAGCTCGGCTGGATCGTCTCCGGGCAGACCGCCGCGGAGGTGGCCGACGCGGTGGCCGAGGGCAGGAGCCTCGGGTACGCGGCGTTCAAGGTGAAGGTCGGCCTGCACAGCGAGGCCGAGGACGCCGCCGTGGTGCGGGCGGTCCGCGAGGCCGCGCCCGACGCCGCGCTGTGGGTGGACGCCAACCAGGCGTACACCGTCGACGGCGCGCTGCGGATGGCCCGCCGGCTCGCCGACCTCGACGTCACCGCGTTCGAGCAGCCGCTGCCGGCCAACGACGTCGCCGGGCAGCGCCGGCTGCGGGAGACCTCACCGATCCCGGTCGCGCTCGACGAGAGCCTGCGCCACCCGAGCGACCTGGCGACGTTCGTGAAGCTGAACGCCGTGGACGTGGCGATCGCCAAGGTGCAGCGCAGCGGCGGCCTGACTCTGTCCCGGCGGCTCTGCGCTCTGGCCGAGGACGCCGGGGTGCGGCTCATGGGGTCCGGCCTCACCGACTCCGACCTGGGCCTCGCTGCCTCGCTGCACCTGTTCGCCGCGTACGGGATCGACACCCCGGTCGACCTCAACGGGCGGCAGTTCCTCACCTCCTCCTACGCCACCGGCGCGACGGTCGAGGTGAAGGACGGGACCGCGCGGGTGCCGACAGGGCCGGGCCTCGGCGTCGAGGTCGACGAGTCGGTGGTGCGGGAACTCGCCGTGGACGTGCTGGCCCGGTAGCCATCACATCGCCTTGACTTCGAGCGGGCTCCAACCCATAGCGTCCCCGCCATGAGTGCTTCGTTCCGTCAGGAGACCGGCGACCGTCCGCTCACCGGCGAGGGTGGTCCCGTGCGGGTGCTGGTGACCGGCGGGACGAGCGGACTGGGACTCGCCATGGCCACCGCGCTGGCCGAGGCGGGAGCCGCCGTGGCGCTGACCGGTCGGTCCGGTCCCCGCGCACAGGCCGTCGCGGCCGACCTGCCGCAGGCGATCGGCGTCGAGTTGGACGTACGGGACGAGTCGTCGGTGACCAGGGCCGTTGACGAGGCGTGGTCACGGCTGGGCGGCATCGACATGCTGGTGAACAACGCCGGGATCGGCATGCGCACCGTCAACCCCCGCTTCATGACCGACCCACGCGGCTTCTGGGAGGTGCCGGTCGACGGCTTCCGGGCCGTGGTGGAGACCAACCTGACCGGCTACTTCCTGGTGGCAAAGGAGGTCACGCCGCGGATGCTTGCCGCCGGCGGGGGACGCATCGTGAACATCGCCGTGAGCACGTCGACAATGCACCGCGCCGGCTTCGTGCCCTACGGGCCGTCACGCGCCGGGAGCGAGGCGCTGTCCCACATCATGGCCGCCGACCTGCGGGACACGGGCGTCACCGTCAACCTCCTGCTGCCCGGGGGCGCCACCGTCACCGGGATGCTGCCCCTCGACGCCGTGCCCGAGGGACATGCGTTCCTGGACCCCGCCGTGATGGGCCCGCCCGTGGTCTGGCTGGCGTCCGACGACGCGTCCGGCGTGCATGACGAGCGCATCGTCGCCACCGACTTCGCGCACTGGTTGCAGGACCGGACGACGGAGCGGCGGTCCTGACGAAAGGGCTCAGGGCCTCGACCAGAACGGGTCCCGGCCGATGAAGCCCAGCAGTCTGGTCTGCGCGTCCGCGTCCTCCGGGACCGCCACCCGCGGGCCGTACTGGCCGGAGGAGCGGATGACCTCTTCCATCTGCTCCATCCCACCGACGAGTTCCGCGCAGAACTCCGGGTCCAGTGTGTCGTCCTGGCCGGTGGCCCTGGAGAGGTCCCAGGTGTGCATGAACACGTCGCTGGTGTAGAACCGGTCGATCGCGGCGGCCAGCGGCAGGCTGCCGAGGTGCGGGTTGGTGAGGTGGCGGTGCGCCGTCTCCGGGTCGTCCAGCACTGCCTGCACGGCATCGGCGTGGATCTGCCACGCGGCGACCGGGTCCTCGTCCACCGACGGGCCCTTCGGCAGGTCGATGCCGGCGCCGGAGGCGAGGAAGCCGGGGAACCATTCGGTCAGGTGACGCACGACGTCGCGGGCGGTCCAGCCGGCGACCGGGGCGGGCGCGTCCCACGACCGGGTGCCGCGGACCCGGTCGGTGAACAGCCCGGCGACCTGGCGGTGCCGCTCGGCCGGCGAGTCAGACAGCACCATCGATGATCATCCTCTCCAGCTTCGCGTAGCCGTCGTTGACGCCGACCTCCATGCCGCTGCGCAGCCACGCGTCGCGGCTTTCGAAGCTGTCGACCAGGGACTGTGTCCGCAGCCGGGTACGGCCGTCGCCCAGGTCCTCGAACCACAGCGTCTCCAGCGCGACTCCGTCGGGGTCGCCCTCGAACGTGAAGGTCTGCACGATGCGGTCCGGCCGTACGTCGTGGAAGCAGCCGCGGAACCGGTACTCCGTGCCGTCGTGCGTCGAGGCGTAGCGCCAGCTGCCGCCGGTGGACGCGTCCCAGTGCTCGATGCGGGTGGCCGTGGTGTCGGGACCCACCCACCGGGCGAACAACTCGGGATCGGTGTGGGCGCGGAACAGTTGCTCGGGCGTTGCCGCGAAGTCACGACTCGTCCGGATGACCGGCAGCGTCGGATCGGCTTCGATCACGGCCTCCGTGATCCTGTCCATGCGCGTCTCCTCTCATCTCCGTCAGAACGGCGTCGAGGCGGCGATAGCGCTGCTCGACGCGGCGCCGGTGGCGCTCGATCCAGGTGTCCATCAGGTCGAGGGCCTGGGCCTCCAGGCGCACCGGCCGGGGCTGCGGCCCGCTCGGCCGGCTGACCAGCCCGGCGTCCTCGAGCACCCGCAGGTGCTTGTAGACCGCCTGCAGCGTCATCCGGTACGGCTCGGCCAACTGGCTCACGGTCGCGTCGGCCTCGGAGAGCCGGGCCACCATGTCGCGTCGGGTCGGGTCCGCGAGGGCGGCGAAGGCCCGGGACAGCGCATCCGTGGTCATCCGTTCCGCCCTTTCAACTAGATGGTTTAAAGCACTGTAGGCACCGGACGAACCAGCCGTCAACAACCCGCCCGGTCCCCGGGTTGCCCGCCCTCGATCGGTGGAGTAGGCAGGAGGTTCACTCATGTCGATCTGGGAGGCCAGATGAGACTTCGGGCCCTCGTCACCGCGACCATCACCCTGGCCACGCTCATGGCCGCGAACACGGTTCCCGCCCAGGCCAAGCCTGCCGCACCGCCGAAGGAGCCCGTGGCCGTCGGCTACGGGGGAGCGGTCTCCACCGTGGACGCCACCGCCACGGCCGTCGGCCTGCAGGTGCTGCGGCGCGGCGGCAACGCGGTCGACGCGGCGGTCGCCGCCGCCGCGACGCTCGGCGTCACCGAACCCTTCTCGGCCGGCATCGGCGGCGGGGGATTCTTCGTCTACTACGACGCGACGAGCCGGCGGGTGCACACCATCGACGGCCGGGAGGCCGGACCCGCCTCGATGAGCGAGACCACCTTCGTCGACCCGGCCACCGGAGCGCCGTACCGGTTCGACGAGGCCCGGATCAGCGGCCTGTCGGTCGGCGTCCCGGGCACCCTGCTCACCTGGCAGGACGCGCTGGACCGGTGGGGCACCCAGTCGCTCGCGCAGCTGCTCACGCCCGCCGCGCGCGTCGCCGAGGACGGCTTCCCCGTCGACGAGACCTTCGCCGGTCAGGTCGCCGGGAACCAGGCGGCGTTCGGCCAGTTCAGCTCGACCAGCGCGCTGTACCTGCCCGGCGGGCAGCCGCCGGCGGTCGGCAGCACCTTCCGCAACCCGGACCTCGCCGAGACGTACCGGCTGATCGCCAAGCGGGGCACCGACGTCCTCTACCGCGGCGAGGTCGGCCGCGACGTGGTCGCGACCGTGCAGCACCCGCCGGTGGCGGCGCAGCCGATCGGCTCGTGGCCGTACCCCATCCGCCCCGCCGGCATGACCGCCGCCGACCTGGCCGCGTACCGCACCCGCTTCCCCGAGCCGACCCGGTCGGACTACCGCGGCCTCGAGGTGTACGGCATGTCCACCCCGTCCAGCGGCGGCACCGCCGTGGGGGAGGCGCTCAACATCCTCGAACAGTTCGACCTGCGCTCCATGACCGCGACCCAGGCGATGCACCATTACCTGGAGGCCAGCGCGCTGTCGTTCGCCGACCGCAACCGGTACGTCGGCGACCACACCCCGCAGAACGTGCTCCGCGAGCTGCTCAGCGACGCGTACGCCAAGGAGCGGGCCTGCCTGATCGACCCGTCGGCGGCGCTGCCCAAGCCGGTCGCGCCCGGCGTCCCCGATGGCGCCTACGGCGGCTGCTCGGCGGCGGCGGTCGCCGACGTCCGCGACGACCGCACCGGCACCACCAACCTGACCGTGGCCGACCGGTGGGGCAACGTGGTGGAGTACACGCTGACCATCGAGGCGACCGGCGGCAACGGCATGGTCGTGCCCGGCCGGGGCTTCCTGCTCAACAACGAGCTGACCGACTTCAACTTCGCGCCGACGCAGGGCACCGCGCCCGACCCGAACCTCCCGGGGCCGGGCAAGCGCCCGCGCAGCTCCATGTCACCCACGATCGTGCTGGCCGACGGACGGCCGTTCCTGGCCGTCGGCTCGCCCGGCGGCGCGACGATCATCACCACCGTCCTGCAGACGCTGGTGAACCGGATCGACCGGGGCATGACGCTGCCGCAGGCCCTCGCCGCGCCGCGCGCGTCGCAGCGCAACGGCGCCAGCACCCAGGCGGAGCCGGCCTTCATCACCGGGTACGCCACCGGCCTCCCGCCGGGCCACGCCCTCTCGCCCACCGCGGAGATCGGCGCGGCGACCGGTATCGAGTTCCTGCCCGACGGCCGGCTGGTCGCGGCGGCCGAGCCCGTACGCCGGGGCGGCGGCGCGGCGGCCGTCGTCGGCCGCTGGGCGCGCGACTGACGACGCTGTGACGGGCACCAGGGCCGGCAGTTCCGGCCCTGGTGCCCGTCAGCACTCCTGCGGGTGATGCCTCAGTACCGCAGCTTGCGCAGGTAGCGGTAGCCGACCTCGGCCGTCTGCTGCGGCGTCACGTCGGGGGTGTCGTTCTCGACGATGTACTCCAGCACCGAGTGCTCCCGGAAGATCCGGGCGAAGTCGATCATCCCGGTGCCCAGGTCCGCCATGTCGCCGGTCGATGCGTCGCGGTCCTTGACGTGGTACTGGAGGACGCGCTGCGGCGCGGAGCGGATGACGTCCAGGGTGAAGCCCTCGGGATCCGCGACGCCGTCGCCGGAGTTGATGCCGCCGGTGACCGCCCAGTAGAGGTCGACCTCCAGGTGCACGAGCTTCGGGTCGAGTTCCGCGGTCAATACGTCCCAGGGCCGCTTGCCGCCGCCGAGGTCGATGGTGAACTCGTGGGCGTGGTTGTGGTAGCCGTAGCGCAGGCCGGCCGCCCGCGCCGCGGCGGCCTCCACGTTCATCTGCTCCGCCCAGCGCTTCCACTCGTCGGCGCTCTCGGAGTACAGGTAGGGCACCACCATGAACTGCTGGCCCAGGGTGACCGCGTTCTGGATCTTCTGCTCCAGCCCGGCGGTGTCGGCGCTGATCCCGTCGTGGCTGGAGCTGGCCTTGATGCCGATGCCGTCGAGGAACTGGCGCAGCTGGGCGGCGGTCCGACCGAAGTAGCCGAGGGCCAGCTCCACGCGCGGGTACCCGATGCGGGCGAGGTGGGTGAGGGTGGCGTCGTAGCCGGGCGAGCCCCACAGGGCGTCGCGCACGGTCCACAGCTGGATGCTGATCAGGCCCGGGGGTACGTGGTGCCGGCCGGTGCTGTGGATGGTGGCCGAGGCGGCCGTCGCGCCGACGCCGGACGCCGCGAGCCCCACGCCGGCGAGGGTGGCGAGTGAGCCGCGCAGCAGGCTGCGCCGGTCAACGGAGCGCCGCAGCGCGGCCATCCCGTCGTGTCCGTAACACATGATTGCTCCTTTTCGAGGGTTATGCGGTGGGGACCAGGACGACCTGGTCGCTGCCGGACAGGGACGGCAGGCCGTCACCGCCGGCGTCGGTGTAGGACGCGACGAACACCGCGGTCAGGTTGTCGTGCGCCGGGTCGTGGCCGGAGGGCACCGTCGTCTGGATCGAGCCGGTGCAGCCGCTTGCGGTGGTCTGCGGGTGTCCGTGCTGGTCGTGGCCGAGGACGTAGGTGACGGTGACCTGGGAGCAGTCCACCGGCTGGTCGTCGGTCACCCGTACCTCGAACTGGACGGTGTCGCCGAAGGCGAAGGGCTGGCCGTCGGCCGGCTTGACCAGCTCGACCACGGGCGCGGCGTTGCCGACCACGATCCGGACCGAGGCGGAGGCCGAGAGACCGCCCGGGTCGCTCACGTTGAGCGTCGCGTTGTACAGACCGTTCTTCCGGTACGTGAACGTCGGGTTCGCCGCCCGCGAGTCGACCTTGCCGTCGTTGTCAAAGTCCCACGCGTACGTCAGCCGGTCGCCGTCGTAGTCGGTGGTGCCCTCGCTGGAGAACGTGACGGTCAGCGGGGCGACCCCGTTCGTGGGTGTGGCCGAGACCTGGGGGATCGGGGTGTGGTTGCCCGTCCAGCCGGTGTAGTCGATCCGGGCCAGCTGCGCGTCCGGGTTCTCGCTGAAGTAGCCGTCGCCGTACTCCAGCACGTAGAGCGCGCCGTCCGGGCCGAACTCCAGGTCCATCGGGTTGTCGAAGGTGATCGAGGGAAGCACCGGCTCGATCCCGGTCAGGTCGCCGTCGGCGTCCAGCCGGAAGCCCTTCACGTAGTCCCGCGTCCACTCGTGGAACAGCGGCATGCCGTCGTAGTGGGCGGGCCACGCCACCGGCGCGCGCCCCCGGGTGGTCGGCGGCGAGAACTGGTACGCCGGCCCGGCCATCGGGCCGATGCCGCCGGTGCCCAACTCGGGGAACTGCGCCGAGGGACCGTAGGTGTACCAGACCTGCGGCTGTTCCACGGGCGGAAGCTGGCGCAGCCCGGTGTTGTGCGGCGAGTCGTTGACCGGCGCGGCGCAGTTGAACGGCGCCCCCGACTGGCCGGTGGCGAAGTCGTAGTCCACGTACGGCAGTTGCGCGGTCGCGCAGTACGGCCAGCCGTAGTTGCCCGCCTTGCGGGCGGCCAGCCACTTGCCGTGCCCCGCCGGCCCGCGCAGCGGATCGGGCGCGCCCGCGTCCGGCGAGTAGTCGCCGACGTACAGGTCGCCGGTCTCGCGGTTCAGCTCGATCCGGAACGGGTTGCGCAGGCCCATGAGGTAGATCTCCGGCCGGGTGCCGGCCGTGCCCTGCGGGAAGAGGTTGCCGTCCGGGATGCGGTACCCGCCGTTGGCGCCGACCGTGATGCGCAGGATCTTGCCGCGCAGGTCGTTGGTGTTGGCCGCGGTGCGCTGCGCGTCGTACGCCGGGTTGCGGCCGGGACGCTCGTCCAGCGGCGAGTAGCCGCCGGACTCGAACGGGTTGGTGTCGTCACCCGTGGACAGGTACAGGTTGCCCGCGGCGTCGAAGGCGATGTCGCCGCCGACGTGGCAGCAGATGCCCCGGTCGACCGGCACGTCGAGGATCTGCTGCTCGGTGGAGAGGTCCAGCTTGTCCTTGACCAGCCGGAACCGGGAGAGCCGCAGGGCCCCCTTGAACTTCGCGAAGTCCGCGGCCGTGCCCCAGGCCGGCGCGTCGCCCTCGTTGACGTCCGGAGTCGACGGGTCGTCGACCGGGGTGTCCATGGGCGGGGAGTAGTACAGGTAGACCCAGTTGTTGCCGGCCCTGCCGAAGTTGGGGTCGATGGCGACGTTCTGCAGGCCCTCCTCGTCGTGCCGGTAGACGTCCAGGGTGGCGGCGACCGTGTTGCGGCCGGTGGTGGGGTCGTGCAACCAGACCTCACCGGCACGGGTCACGTGCAGCACCCGGTTGTCGGGCAGCACCGCGAGGTCCATCGGCTCGCCCGGACTGTCGTTGAGGGTGACCTTCTGGAAGTCGCTGTCCGGCGGGGGAGCGGCCGCGTCGGGCGCGGCCGTCGCGACGGTGGGGGTGGCGACGAGTGCCGTGGTCGTCAGACCCGCTACGGCGAGCGCGAGTCGTCTCTTCATCTGCCTCTCCTTGTGCTCGGGACCGGTCGGGGCAGGTCGAGGGGGTCAGCTACTCCTTGGTGGACCTGTTGCGGGCATGGCGGAGTGGCCCGTCACCATGCACGCGTTACTCAGGGGCGTGCTGGGGACGCGCGGCGGACTGGGTAGGGGACAGGTGGCGTTCGGTCGGCGTTAACCGCGGCGAAACACCGTTGACCTGGCCGACGCTACAAAAGACATGACGAGGTGTCTATAGCTTTCATTCGATTCATTCAAACTTCTGTCCTGAGCCGACAAAAGTGGTCCATCGCGTTGCGCCTGCCGGCGCAGTTCGAGTTCACGCAGGCGGCGTGGCCGGCGGGCGCAGGCCGAGCCACTGCTCGGCGTCCCAGGCCCAGAACCGCTCCACCTCGATGAACCCCAGCTTCGCCGCGAGGCGTATCGAGCGCGTATTGGCGGTCTGGGTGGTGAGCACCACCGGCTCGCCCGGGAGGACGCCGTCGAACCAGTGGAGTGCCGCCGCGCACGCCTCGGCGGCGTACCCGAATCCCCATGCCCGCGGCAGGAACAGGTAACCGAGGTCGGCCTTGCCCACGGCAGCCGCGCGCCGGTGCTCCGTCGCCCTCCGGAGCAGGATCCGGCCGATCATCGCCCCGTCGAGATCGACGACGAAACTCCCGGGCCACCGCCCGGGTGCCTCCGGCAACTCGCGCTCCAGCTCGTCACGCGGGCGGGGACCGCCGAGGTAGGTGTGCACCTCCGGCGACGCCAGCAGCTCGATGAACGTCGCACGGTCCCGGGCCTCGGGCTCACGGAGCACGAGCCTCCCGGTCCGGATCGGCTCAGGCGGCCAGGCGACGGGCCCGAGGTCGGTCATGCCGGCCAGCCAATCAGCAGGCTCGGCAGCGATCAAGGCCGGTCGACCCGCGGCAGCGCTAGTGGCCGGCGTAGAGGGCCTCGATCTCGGCGGCGCAGTGCTGCGCCACCACCTCCCGTTTGATCTTCAAGGTGGGGGTCAGCTCGCCGTTGGCCTCGGTGAAGTCGTGGGGCAGGATGCGGAAGGTCTTGATCGCCTCCGCCTTGGAGACCGAGCTGTTCGCCCGGTCGACCACGGCCTGGATCTCGCCGCGCAGGGCGGGGTCGTCGCGCAGGTCCGCCACCGAGGCGCCCGGATGGCCGTGCGCGGTCCGCCACCGCTGCCAGGCCTGCGGGTCGATGGTGATCAGCGCGGCGGCGTACGGCTTGGCGTCGCCGACGAGCATGCAGTTGCTGACCAGCGGGTCGGCGCGTACCCGATCCTCCATCGGTGCCGGCACGATGTGCTTGCCCGCCGCGGTCACGAGGATCTCCTTGGTACGACCCGTGATGCGCAGATAGCCGTCCTCATCGAGGGTGCCCAGGTCGCCGGTGCGGAACCAGCCGTCGGCGGTGAACGCCGCGCGGGTGGCGGACGGGTTGTGCCAGTAGCCCTGGAACACGACGTCGCCGCGGGCGAGGATCTCCCCGTCGTCGGCGATCGCCAACTCGACGCCCGGCAGCGGCCTGCCGACCGTGCCGATGCGCATGGCCGACGGCCGGTTCGTCGCCAGCGCCGGGGAGGTCTCGGTCAACCCGTACCCCTCCAGCGGCGTCAGACCGGCGCCGCGGAAGAAGTGCCCGAGCCGCTCACCGAGCGGGGCGCCGCCGACGATCGCGACCCGGCAGCGTCCGCCGAGCGCCGCCCGCAGCTTCCGGTAGACCAGCAGGTCGAAGATCCGCCGCGCGAGCCGGAGCAGCCGGCCGGGGCCGGACGGGCGGTCGAGGGCCCGGCTGTACCGCACGGCCACCCGGTCGGCGACGGCGAAGAGGCGCCCCTGGTGCTTCTCGATGGCCTTCTGCTGCGTCCGGTTGTACATCCTCTCGAACACGCGCGGCACCGCGAGGACGAACGTGGGCCGGTACCGGCGAAGCTGATCCATCACGCCGCTCATGCTGGCGCTGTGCACCATCGTGGCCCGGGTCTGCACCATCCCCACCTGGATCATCCGGGCGAACGCGTGCGCCAACGGGAGGAAGAGCACCGTCGACGCCCGCTCGTGGAACAACTCCGGCAGGGCCGCGACCGCGTTGCCGACGTCGAGACCGATGTTGCGGTGCGTCAGCACGCAGCCCTTCGGCCGGCCCGTCGTCCCGCTGGTGTAGACGATCGTCGCCACGTCCGCGCCCGACACCGCGCCACGGCGGGCCTCCACCCGCTCCTCGTCGACCGCCCGGCCGCGGGCCGCCACCCGCACCAGGTCGCCGGCGTCGATCCGCCACACCTGCCCCAGCCCGGGCAGCCGGTCGCGCACGCCGGACAGCATCGCGGCGTGCTCGGACGTCTCGACCACGCACGCCACCGCGCCGGAGTCGGCCAGGATCCAGGCCAGCTGCTCGGCGCTGGAGGTGTCGTACACCGGGACGGTCACCGCGCCGACCGTCCACACCGCGTAGTCGACAAGGGTCCACTCGTAGCGGGTCCGGCTCATCAACGCCACGCGGGCCCCGGGCTCGATCCCCGCCGCGATCAGCCCGCGCGCCAACGCCAGCACGTCGTCGCGGAACTGTCGGCAGGTCACCGCGTCCGCGGCGCCGGGCTGCGCGGGCCACGACCGGATGTCCGGGTCCGGTCGCAGGAACTGCACCATGTCCGGTTTCCGGCGCGCGTTCTCCCAGACCACGTCGGCCAGCCCCGCCGACTCGCCGCCGGTCACCGCCGGCTTCACCGCGATGCTGCCCCGCATGCCCGGTACGCCCCCTGGCTGTCGATCGTCGCGTCGCCGTGCTCCGCAGCGCGAATGCCCGATGCGTACCCGGGCAAACGCCCCGCCCGTCCGGGCCGAAGGGTCGGGAGCGGGCGAACAGTGCGTCACGGCGGCAGATTTCTCCGGGGCCGTGTCGATCCGCGGGCCGCTCGTTCGACGTTAGGGTGCGAGGGCCGAGAGGCGGGCCCGCTGGACGAGGAGAACGCGATGCCGAAGTACCTGCTGATCATGCGGGGCACCGACGAGTCGAACGCGGCCATGATGGCCGACATCGACCAGATGATGGCCGCGACCCGTCAGTTCATCGAGGAGACGGTCAAGGCCGGCGTTCTCCTCGCGGCCGAAGGGCTGGACGATCCGGGCCGGGGCGTCGTGGTCGACTTCAGCGGTGAGGCGCCGGTGGTCACGGACGGCCCGTACGGCGAGACCAGGGAACTGTTCGGCGGCTTCTTCCTGCTCGACGTCGCCTCGAAGCAGGAGGCGGTCGAATGGGCCAAGCGGGTCCCGGCGGCCCGCGGATCCAAGATCGAGGTCCGGCGGGTGCCCGGCAGCGACGAGGTCCCGCAGGTCGACAGGTGACCGGCGAGGACCTGGCCGGGCACGCGAGCGACGGCCGGATCTGATGGACGCGGCGGGCGTGGAGGCCGTCTGGCGGATCGAGTCGGCGCGGATCGTCGCCGCGTTGACCCGGTTCACGGGCGATTTCGGGCTGGCCGAGGACGCGACCCAGGAGGCGGTGGCCGAGGCGCTGGTGTCGTGGCCGCTCGCCTCTCCGGCCAATCCGGCCGGCTGGGTGATGGCCACGGCCCGGCGGCGGGCCGTCGACGCGATCCGCCGCCGGGCCACCCTCCAGGACCGGTACGCCGTGCTGGCAGCCGACCTGGCGGCCGGTCCGCCGGTTGACGAGGCGGTCGATCCCGACCGGATCGATGACGACGTGCTCGCGCTGATGTTCATCAGCTGCCACCCGGTGCTGTCCCCCGAGGTCCGGGTGGCGCTGACCCTGCGGGTGGTCGGTGGCCTGTCCAGCGAGGAGATCGCTCGCGCGTTCCTCGTACCCGTGCCGACCGTGCAGGCCCGGATCACCCGGGGCAAGAAGACGATCGCGGCGGCCGGGGTGCCGTTCGAGCTGCCGGCGGCCGGCGAGCGCCGGGAGCGGCTCGGCGGCGTGCTCAGCGTCCTTTACGTGATCTTCGCGGAGGGGTCGACGGCCACGTCGGGCGACCGGCTGCTGCGCCCCGAGGTCGCGTACGAGGCGGTCCGGCTGGCTCGTACGCTGGCCGCGCTGCAGCCCGACGAGCCCGAGGTGCACGGGCTGCTCGCCCTGTTCGAGCTGACGGCCGCGCGCTTCCCGGCCCGCACCGGCCCGGACGGCTCGCCGATCCTGCTGGAGGACCAGGACCGGCGACGGTGGGACGTCGCGGCGATCCGCCGTGGGTTGGCCGCGCTGGCCACGGCGTCGACTCGCGGCCTGGGCCCCTACGGCCTGCAGGCCGCGATCGCCGCCGCCCACGCCTCGGCGCCCTCGGTCGAGGCGACCGACTGGGAGCGGATCGTGGTGCTCTACGAGGCGCTCGGCCGGGTCGCACCGTCGCCGGTGGTCGAGCTCAACCGGGCCGTCGCCGTGGCCATGGCGTCGGGTCCGGCGCACGGCCTGGCCATCGTGGACGAGCTGATCGCCGCGGACCGGCTCCCCGGTTCGCATCTGGTGCCGACCGTACGCGGTGAGCTGCTGGCCCGGCTCGGACGGCGACCGGAAGCGCGCGCCGAGCTGGAGTTGGCGGCCCGGCTGTGCGCTAACGGGCGCGAACGGTCCGTGCTGCTGCGCAAGGCGGCCGCGCTGAGCTGAGATCGCGTCGTCTCAGGGCGCGTAGGCCCGCAGCACCCGTTCGACCATGCGCTGCGCGAAGGACCGGTCGACGGGGGCGCCGGAGGTGGCCCGGCGGTAGAACAGTGGGCCGGCGAGCAGGTCGAGCACCTCGGCGGGGTCGGTATCGGCGGGCAGTTCACCGCGGCCGATGCCCCGCCGGATGACGCGGAGGATGACGCCGTGCCGCGCCTCGGCCTCGCGGCGGTGCAGGGCGGCGAGGCCCGGGTCGCGTTCGGCGGCCTCGACCAGCGCGAACCACAGCCCGGCCGCGGCGCCCTCGGACAGCGCCGCGGCGAGGCCGGTGAGCAGGTCGGTCAGGTCGCCGCGCAGGGTCCCGGTGTCGGGGTCCTCGGGCGCACGCCGGATGCTGTCGAAGGCGTCGAACACCAGGGCGGCCTGGCCGTCCCAGTGCCGGTAGATCGTCGTCTTGGCCACTCCGGAGCGTTCGGCGACGGCCTCGATGGTGGTTCCCGCGATGCCACGTTCGGCGAGCAGGCCCAGCGCGGTGGTGACCACCACGGCGCGTGTGCGCCGCACGCGTGGGTCCGTCGTCGAGCTCATCCGTCCCTCCCCGCGCTGGTCATCCTGTCGCCGTCCGCCACCGGTCCCGGTGGTCCTGCACATACTGTCGCAGGGTGCGCGGTGGCCGGCCGAGCAGGCGTGGCAGGGTGGGGTCGACCCGCTCCGCCTGCCCGCGGCGCAGGCCGGTGTGCAGGACGGCCTGCACCAGCGCCTGCGTCAGGGGCGTCCCCCGCCGCCGGAGGTGTCGGAGGTAGCCGCCGACGCTGGCCGCCTGGTAGCGGACCGGCCGGCCGAGTACCTCGGTGAGCAGGGCGGCCACCTCGTCGAAGTCGAGCGCCTGGGGGCCGGTCAGCGCGTAGGCGGCGCCGCCGTGCGCGACCGGGTCGGCGAAGACCGTGGCGGCGACGTCCCCGAGATCGCGGGTGTCGACGAACGCCGCCCGCCCGCTGCCGGCGGGCAGGTAGATCCGGTCGTCCTCGCGGATGTCCCGGCCGTAGGCGTCGGCCAGGTTCTGGGCGAAGAACCCCGGACGCAGGATCGTGTACGGCAGGCCGGCGGCGCGCAGGTGCGTCTCCACCCGGTGGTGGGGCACCAGCCGGTTGCGGTCGGCGCCGGTGACCGAGGCGAACACCACGTGCCCGACGCCGTGGCGGGCGGCGGCGTCGACGAGCGCGTTCAGGGTGGGCCCGACGCGGGCGATCTGCGGCGGCCGGAGCAGGAACAGCCCGCCCGCGCCCCGCAGCGCCGCGTCGAACGTGCGTGGATCCAGCAGGTCCAGGCGGGCCGGGGGTACGTCGGGGAACCGCCGCCGGAGCTTGGCCACGTCGGTGCCGGCGACGCGGATCGGGGTGCCGGCGGCGTGCAGTGACCGGGCCACCGCCCCGCCGACGTTCCCGGTCGCCCCGGTGACCAGCACCGGAGCGGTCATCGCGTCCCGCCCTCGACGTCGAGGTAGACCAGGGCCAGGCGGTCGCGGCGTGCCGCCTCGGCGAGTTCCTCGTGGGTGGGCGTGCGGGGCACGTTGATCCGGATGCCCATCCGCCGGCCCGCGCGCTGGTGCCCGACCGCTTCGATGAGCGCACGGTAGACCGTGGCCACGCGGTCCGGGTCCTCGACGAGGTGCGCCCGCGCCGGCCGCTGCCGGCCGAGCAGCGTCACGGCGACGTCCGGGCGGTCGCGCAGGTTGACCCGCCACGGCGAGTTCGTCAGGACGAGCAGCCGGCCGTCGCCGTTGTCCCGGTAGGCCACCGGGAAGACCAGCTGGCGGCCCGACCGTCGGCCGGTGACGTGCAGCAGGAGCAGGTGCCGGCCGATCCGGCGGGCGCGGGACGGTGTCGACAGCAGCGTGCGCACGAGCCGGTTGACGACCCGGTACGGAGCCTTCGGCGGACGGACCCGCTCGACGGGCGGTCGCGGTGAGGATGCCATGTCGCCCACACTAACGCTACGGTCGCGTAGCGAAACAGGGCGGGACGGCAGCGGCCGACGTTCGGCCCGCCTCCGAACGCACGACGGTCACCGCGGATCGAGGTCAGCCGCCCGATGACCGACCACTCAGGTCTGCGTGGCCGGGGCGGCTGGTGCGGATGAGCCCGGGGAGCGGCGACCGGCGTCGGCGCTGTCCGCCTGTTTCCACCAGGTAGCGCGCCGCGGTTGTGCGAGCCGGCGGCGCAGGGCGCGGGTCGAGTTCGCCGCGCGGCCCAGGCGCCCGCCGGCGTAGCGGACCCCGCCGCGGCACACCGCCTGGCTCACGGCGAGCCAGCTGCACACGCCGCGTTCAGCAGCCACAGTGGCGCCGTCCAGGCCGTGGCCGGGGGGAAGACCGCTCTGCCGCCGGCACGGCGGCGACCCGCTTCGGCGAGCGCGACGACAGCCGCGGCGCCGCTGGCCAGCAGCGCGGGCCGTCGTGCGGCGACGGCCGCGACAACGCCGGGCAGCACGAGAAGCGCCGCCAGCAGCCGCACGGGCCGCGCGAGTTCGTCGTACGCCTGCCGGGTCCGCTGCGAGCAGAAGTGCCGGGTGGTCGGGGGCAGGCGCCGGACGTACAGACCGGCCTCGGTGGCGACGGTACCTCCGTAAGCCCGCACGGTCCGGATGAGTTCCAGGTTCTCGAAGAGCACGTCCGGGTCGTAGTCGCCCATGGCGAGGAAGACGCTGCGCCGCACCGCCAGGGTCCCCGGGAAGTCCGCGCCGACCGCGCGGTTGAGCAGGATCCGTCCCGTGTCCCAGCAGGCGTGCCAGGGCAGCGGGTCGAAATAGTTCTGCGGGCGCACCAGGTCCGCCCGGCGCAGCAGGAGCCGGACGGCGCGCAGGCCGTGCTCGTCGTAGCGCACGTCGTCGTCGGCGATCACCACAGCCTCGTGGCCGGCGGCGGGCACGCCGGTCAGCACGCCGAGCACCTTGCCGTTGCGCCCCCGCAGCCCCGGCTCGGGTGGCAGATGCCGGACCAGCTCGGCCCGCAGCCGGTGGTGGTGGGCGAAGACCCGCGGCGGCGAGCCGTCGACGACGATGACCTCCACCCGGGCGGCCAGCCAGCGTAGGTACGAGGTCAGCTCGTCACTGTCGCGGGTGTCGAGCCGGCGGATCGGCAGCACGTACGTGATGGGCAGTGCCTCCGCGCCCGCGGCGGACGGCACCCGGCCGAGCAACCGCCGCCAGCCGTTCGACGCGACCTTCGGGCTCCAGCCGGTGCCGGAGATGTGCCTGCACAAGGAGGTGCTGGCAGGCAGCGGGAAGTCGCAGACGGTGCAGCTCCTGAGCGCGTGCGACCGTCAGCGTGGTGAACCCGCCGGCCGGCTCCTGAGCCGGTAGGCGCGCCGACGCGTCGAGACGAGCGGAGGGCCGGGAGTCCACTCCCGGCCCTCCGCAGAGTTCCATGGACGGTTCCCCGACGATCAGGGTGGTTTCGGCAGGACCGTGGTCAACGGGATGCCCGTCCCGGCGAACAGGCCGACCGCTTCCGCGCGTTCCGTCTCACCCGCGGGGGAGATGCCCGCCGACATTCGCCGAGCCGGCGGTGGACGATGCCCAGGTTGTACAGCGTGCTACCGCGTGTCCTGCGGTCTCCCGTCTGATCGGCGAGCTGCAGCGCCCGCCCGAGGTGCTGGCGCGCCTGCGGGTACCGGCCCGTCCGCCGGGCGACGATTCCCTGCTGCTGCATCGCGCGGTCACCAGCCGCAGCCCGAGCGACCTTCCGGCCTTCTGTTTCCGGGCCGAACGAGATCCGGCACTTTGGCCAGGCATCCACGTGGGCGCTTGAGCAGCCGTTACCGGAGGAGCCCTGGCCTCGGTGTGACTGATCGGGGTCGAGTTCAGACGGGGACTTCGGCGCTGAGGACGATCGTGCGTTCCTCAGGCAGGTGAAGGAACTCGGAGTGACTGGCGGCGTTGTGGGCGAGGCCGATGAACAGGCGCTTACGCCAGGTGGCCATGCCGGGCCTACGGGTGCAACGGAGTGTGATCCTCGAGACGAAGTAGAAGACCTGGTCGAGGTCGAGTTCTTTGGCGAGGGGATGGGCGCCGGCTCGGCGCACCACCTCGGGGAAGTCGGTTGGGTCCTGGAAGCCGAAGACCGCGGAGATGTGGATGACGCCGTCATTCGGATCGCCGAGATCGTCGATGGTCAGGCGCTGATCCCACGGAATATGTGGGATGTTCGCGGTGCGACCTGTAATGATCACAATTTTCTGGTGTCGGACGTGGTTGTACGCGACGTTCGCGCGCAGCGCCAGGGGCGTCGTCTCCTTGTTCGGGTGGGGGAACACGGCGGTGCCCGGTACCCAGGGGATGTTCGTGGCGTGCAGGGTGTCGATGAAGTCGGAAAGCGGCCCTTCCCGTTCGATCCGCCGGGCGGTGACCAGTTCGGCGCCACGCCGCCACGTCAGCAGGACTGTGAAGACGATGACCGCGATGAGCAACGTCAGCCAGCCACCGTGGGTGACCTTGGCCAGGTTCGCGGTGAAGAAGGTCAGCTCGATGCTGCCGGCGACGACGGCGAACACCGCGACCTGCCACGTGGCCCAGCGCCACAGCACCCGCGCGACAATGAGGAACAGCGTCGTGGTGATCAGAAAGGTGCCGGTGACCGCCACCCCGTACGCGGCGGCAAGGTTCGTGGATGAGCCAAACGCGAACGTGACCACCAGGACCGCCGCGAACAGACCCCAGTTCACTCCCGGCGCGTAGATCTGCCCGTACTCCCGGCGGGAGGTCTGCCGGATGCGCAGGTGCGGCAGGAAGCCCAGCCGCATGGCCTCTCGGGACACCGAGAACGCTCCGGAGATCACCGCCTGGGACGCGATCACGGTGGCCACGGTGGCCAGGACGACCATCGGGAGTTGCGCCCAGGCGGGCAGCAGCAGGAAGAACGGGTTGTCCCGGCTTTTCGGCGCCCGCAGGATCAACGCGCCCTGGCCGAGGTAGTTGAGTGTCAACGCGGGAAACACGATCACGAACCAGGCCCGGCGGATCGGGGCGCGGCCGAAGTGACCCATGTCCGCGTAGAGCGCTTCGGCGCCAGTGATCACCAGCACCACGGCGCCCATCGCGACGAATGCGATAACCGGATGGTCCACGAAGAACGCGGCGGCGTAGGTCGGCGACAGTGCGGCCAGGATGCCCGGGTGGCGCAGCACCTCGGCCGCGCCGGCGACACCCAGACAGGCGAACCAGAGCAGCATGATCGGCCCGAACACGGACCCGACCCGTCCCGTGCCCCATCGCTGGATGGTGAACAGCAGGGTGAGGATCACCGCCGACACCGGCAGCACCACCACCGCCCACCGCGGAGAGACGACCTCCAGTCCTTCCACCGCGGACAACACCGAGATCGCCGGGGTGATGACGCTGTCGCCGTAGAACAGGGCAGCGCCCAGCGCCCCCAACGCCAACACCGTTGCGGCCCGCTTTGCGTTGGCCTTGAGCAGCGATCTTCGAGCGAGGGCGGCCAAGGCCATCACCCCGCCCTCGCCTTCGTTGTCGGCCCGAAGGATGAAGATGACGTACTTGACCGACACGATCAGGATGATCGACCAGAACACCAGCGAGATCACGCCGAACACGTCGGGCCTGTCCGGCACCAGGCCACGGTCGAGAGTGAAGACCGTCTTCAGCGCGTAGAGAGGGCTGGTGCCGATATCGCCGTACACCACCCCCAACGCGCCCAGAAGCAACCCCAGTCCCGCCGCCGGGCGACCGGCGAGCGATGCCTGAGAGGCTGTCCCGCCATCCTCGGTGGGCCCCTCGCCGCCCACCGCAGGTTGTTCGTTGTTCGCTCGCTCCGTCACCTCACAGGCATACCAACCCGGAGCCGCCCCTACCTCAGACCTCCGAAATCCGGTCGCCCTGTCTCATGACGCCGGCGATTCGCCGACCCAGGTCAGAAATTGCTGGTGATGGAGGGCCTGCAGTTGCGACCGGGTCATGGCCTTGCGACGTCAACCCGCCGTCGCCTGGAGTTTTCCTCATGACGCGTGTCGGGCCGACGGACCTCGCCTTCTCACTTCGATCGCCAGGAACCCCAGGCACACTACGGTCAGCGCGGCCAGCGCGCTCAGCGCCGGTACGTGAACGGTGGCGAGCGCCAGTGCTGTGACCGCCACCGTCTGGGCTATCCGTTCCGCGCGCGCACGGTGGGCCAGCCGCCACCGGATCGCGTGGTCTGCGAGCAGGTAAATGACCACCCCACCGAAGAGGGCGAGGTGCGGGACCGGGTACAGCGGGACGCCGAGTGTCAACAGGCCCCGGTTGCCCAGCACGGACATCGTCTTGCCGAGCCCGAGCGAGACGAGCACGATACCGGCGATCATCGGCAGGTGCAGCAGCGCGTACGCGTCCTGAGCCAACGCCGCCCGCCGGTCCATGCCGCTTGCCGCCAGCGCCCGCGCACCGTAGTTGGCGGTCGTGCTGAAATAGATCCACCAGAGCGCGGCGAGCAGGGCGGAGCCCAGCGCGGCAGCGACGATGATCCGCGCGGAGATGGGCGTGTAGACCACGGCGGTGCCCATGGAGATTACCGCTTGGCCGAGCGCGATGATGATGACGAGGCTGTACCGGTCGGCCCAGTGCGCGGCGGACCAGGTCCAGGAGTGCCGGGTCCCAGCGAGCCGGTTGCCGACGAGATCCACGGCGACGGCAGTGATCCAGAGCCCCGCGCGCACTGGCGTCAGGAGCCGGACATCACCGACGGGCTGCGGGATCAACGCGGCGGCAAGCAGGATGGCGAGCGCCAGTACGGTCGGCACGGCGTTGCGCCTCAGCGCGGCCCGATGCGGCGGCTCTTGTCGGACGGTGTACCAGAACGCGCCGAGAAACAGCAGTCGGATCAGCGCGTAGCAGGTCACGAAGATCAGCGGCCCCGGCAGGCCGGTGCCGTCGGCGCTGAACGCCTCCGGGCTGGCCAGGGTGATCACTGCGGTGAGCGCGACGACAAGCACCAGCACCAGGCGGACCACCAGGTGCTCTGAACGGACTGCGACGCCCAACCAGGTGTAGGCGCACCAGGCGATCCAGAGAACGACGAGCACCAGCAGCCCCCGCACCACCCCGGGCCAGGTCGGGTCGTTGGCCATCATGGCGGCGACCTGGAGAAAGGCGTACACGTAGACCAGGTCGAAGAAGAGTTCCTTCGGCGTCACCCCGGACTGCTTCGTGACGGGTTCTATCTCGGCGTGCAGCCGGCGGTGACGGCGTCGGAAGACGGTGGCGTCGGCCACCGCCATGGCACCCACCGCCGCTGTCACCAGCGCCAGTTGAGCCAGCACCGGCACGTGCGGAGCGAGCGCCGACAGGGACGCCACCAGAAGAATCCCGAGAACGGGTGACCGCCCGAGCAGGCGCAGCGTGCGTATCTCGAACAGGATCAGGCCGACGAGGTAGAGGAGCACCCCGCCGTAGAGCACCAGCAGCCGTATCGCGGCCGAGGTCTCCGACGGCACGCGCTGCTCGGACAGCGTGTGGTGGATGCCGAGGGCGACCAGGATGAGCCCGGCCATCATCGGCAGGTGCAGGAAGCTGTACGCGTCGCGTCCGAGAAGCGTTCGCCGGGCCTCCGACACCCGTTCCAGCGCCAGTTCCGCGGCGTAGCGGGCAATGTCGAAGTAGGTCCACCACAGCAGCCCGGCAAGCAGGACGCCGAGCAGCACCCCAGCCAACACTTCCACGGTGAGAGGAGACGCCACGGCGACGCCCTGGCCCAGCCCGACCGAGATGATCGCCTCGCCGACACCGATCAGGATGATCAAGCTGTGCCGTTCGGCCCAGTAACGGATGGATCCGATCTGCCAGATTCCGGCACCCAGCAGCACGCTGCCCGCGTAGCCGGCGATGATCGCGCAAGCGACCAGGGTGAACCGGAGCCATTCGCGGGCCACCACGCCATCGGCGAACGCCTGCTCGCTGTGCTCGTACGACGGCACGAGGGCGGCCGCCAGCAGCGCCAGCTCACCGGACACCACCAACGGCCAGGCCTTCCACAGCCGCCGGCGAGTGCCCCGTTGCGCCACCCCTGCGGCGGTGGCGAACCCGAGGGCGCCACTGCGGGCGAGGATGTAGCAGATCGCGAACACCACCGGGCCCGAGAGCCCGCCGGGGCGGTCGACGAAGGCCTCCCGGGCAGTCAGCCCCATCACGAACAGCGTCGCGCTGAGCCCGAACATGAACACCGGCATGACGCCCCGGTCGAGCCGGATGATGTTGCCGAGCCACGCGTACGGCGCCCAACACCCCCACAGCAGCACGAGCAGCAGCAGCCCCCGGGGTAGACCAGCCGGATTGAGCTGCTCGGCAGTCACGCCCGTGACGTTCAGAAACGCGAAAACGAAGATCAGGTCCAGGAACAGCTCCAGCCGGGTAACGCTGCCCTCCCCCGGGGCCAGATGGAGTCGACGGAAGCTCCGCACGACCTCACTCTGCCAACAAGCCGTCCCGGCGACAGTTGATCGCCGCTACCAGCGGAGCTGGACCGGACGGCGAAGGCTTGCGCCTCACCCAGGTCGGGCGCGGATTGCGAGCCGCCGGACATGTCCTCGGAAGCCGCCCACCTCGACCCGATCAACCTCGGCACTCTTGCGGCCGCTGTCATCTCGGCGACGACCACCAGGTGGCGGTCTTCCTCGATCACCGTTCGGCACCGCTCGCGGAGCTTCTCCCGGCCGCCCTGGGTAGTCGAGGATCTACCGGCAGTGGCGGTCGGCATGCCGCCAGCCGCTGATTGGCTCTCGACCGGGAACGGCGGAGCAACGAAACTGGCGACCTGATGCCGTACTCGGGGGGCTTGTGATGCAGGTAGCGGTGGTCACCTTCGACGGGTTCAACGAGCTCGACAGCTTCATCGCCGCCGCGCTGATCAACCGGTGCCGTGAGGACGGGTTGGCGGCCTTCATCACGACGCCGACGCCGGTGGTCACGTCGATGAACGGCGTCGAGGTGACCGGGCAGCGCCCGATGGAGTTCGTGACCGAAGCAGACATCGTGCTGATCGGCAGCGGGGTGCGGGCGCGAGAAGTGGTCGCCGACGATCAGCTGCTCTCCAGACTGCCGCTCGACCCGACACGACAGCTGATCGGTGCGCAGTGCTCCGGCGCCCTGGTGCTCGCCCGGCTCGGGTTGCTCGACTCCACGCCCGCCTGCACGGATATGAAGAGCCGGCCGTTCGTGGAAGCCTGCGGCGTTACCGTGCTGGACGCGCCGTTCCACGCCGAGGGCAACATCGCCACGGCCGGAGGCTGCCTGGCGTCGCAGTATCTCGCCACGTGGGTGATCACCCGCACGCTCGGGGAGGGCGCCGCCCGCGACGTCATCGGCTATGTGGCCCCGGTCGGCGAGAACCAGGAGACCGTCGAGCGCGCCCTGCGCGCCGTCCACGCCGGTGAGGTCGTGACGAGTTGACGCCCCGCGGTGGCGGACGGTGACCGCGCGAGGCTGGGGCCGGCCGGGTGTCGCCCGCCCCCTGCGTACGCCTCGTCACTGGTCGCCGCGCGGCGCCCCACCCGGGTCCGCGGCCGGATTTCGTCGGCGGGGGAAGGGGCCTGCGGCCGGGCCACCCCGGGCTGTCCCGGTTTGGACCTTCGCGACCCACGGGCTGACGATGCCGAGTCGGTGCCACTGTCGTGCTCGGCGGTCGGCCATGGCCCCACGATCGGTGCGGAGGAGTGGATCAGGCTCCAGCGTGAACCGCTTCTGTTGAGGATGTTCTCGCTGCGTGTGCCGCTCGTAGTGGCATAACTCGGATGTTTGTCGACAGCCGTACGGCGGTGAATGTCTGCGGGTCCGTCCTCGGGACCGCGGGGGGCACCGGGCATCGCCAGGAGAGCGTACCCTCGGCCGCGTGATCCGCAGGACGGCGCGTGCCTCGCTGGCGGCGCTGACGGCGGTCGGCGTCGCGCTGGCCGGCTGCGCCGCCGGACCGACCGACCCGGCGCCGGTCTGGCGCGGGGCCACGCCGGGTCCGACACCGTCGGCCACCGGCGCCGCAGCACCCGTGTCGACCGCGCCGGTCGAGGTGCGACTGGCCTTCGCCGGTGACGTCCATTTCACGGGCCGCACCCTGGGCCTGCTGAACGACCCGGAGACGGCCTTCGGGTCGATCGCGTCGACGCTGCGCGACGCCGACGTCACGCTGGTCAACCTGGAGACGGCGGTGACCGACCGGGGCACGCCCGAGCCGAAGACCTACCACTTCCGGGCGCCGAAGAGCGCCTTCGCGGCGCTGCGCGCGGCCGGGGTCGACGCGGCGTCGATCGCCAACAACCACATCCTCGACTACGGCCGGCAGGGGCTCACCGACACCCTCGACGCCGCCGCGGAAGCCCGGTACCCGGTGTTCGGCGCGGGCCGCGACGCCGACGCGGCGTACGCGCCCTGGTTCACCACCGTTCGAGGGCTGCGGATCGCGGTGCTCGGCATGTCCCAGGTGCACGACCTGGCCGGGTCGTGGCGGGCGACGGACACCCGACCGGGGGTGGCGATGGCGTTCGATCCCGCCCGGGCCGCCGCCGCGGTGCGGTCGGCGCGGGAACGCGCCGACCTGGTCGTCGTCTTCATGCACTGGGGCGTCGAGGGCAACTCGTGCCCGACCGGGGAGATGAAGACGTTCGCCCGCCGGCTGTCCGAGGCCGGCGCCGACATCGTGGTCGGTGCGCACGCGCACACGCTGCTGGGCGACGGCTGGCTGGGCCGGACCTACGTGCACTACGGACTCGGCAACTTCCTCTGGTACGCCACGTCGCACAGCACGGACTCCGGCGTGCTGAAGCTGGTCGTCCGCGGCCGGACGGTGGTGGACAGCACGTTCGTCCCGGCGACCGTCTCCGGCGGTGGCCAGCCGGTACCGGCCACCGGGGCCGCCAAGCGGCGCATCCTCGACAAGCTCGCCACCGCGCAGCGGTGCACCGGCCTCGCGGCGAAGCGTCCCGCATAGCGCGGCGAAGCCGGTCGCCGGCTACAGGTGGGTGTCAGGAGGGCGGGCCGCCGGTGACGCCGCGCGGCGGCGGGTGCGCACCACGTGGTGCAGTACCACCAGGGGCGCCACGCCGACCGGGTACCAGGCCAGGTCGACGGGGTCGAACTGCACACCCAGCGCCAGCCTCGCCACCACGCTCCGCGCCGACAGTGCGGCCGGCACCCCGGTGAGCTGCGCGCACTCCACCAACCAGCAGAACACGGTGGCGAGCATCCCGGCCGGCACCGGCGCCATCCGGGGCCACAGGAACAGCACCCCGGCCCAGATCATCGACGCGTACAGCGCGGTGCCGGAGTACTGCCGCAGCGCCCCGTCGTCGACCACGCGGATCAGCAGGGCGAGGCCCAGGAACAGCAGCGCCGCCACCGGCATGAGCAGCCGCACCCTACCGGCCATGATCGACATTCTCGCGAACGTACCACCTGGCCCAGCCGTACCTCGACAAGCAGGCCGATGTGCCCGGGCGGGTGGCTTATGGTGAAGCCGGAGCGGCCATGGTGGCGAGATTCTGATGCGCGGCGCGCCCCGATCAGAGCCGTAGGCCCTTCACGTTTGTGGTTGAAGGATGGACCCATGACAGCACGAACATCCGCTCACGCCGGAACGCTCGTCGTTCCGGGCGGGAGCCAGCGCCACGCCGGCCACCGCTGACATGGACTGGGCCGGATGGGGTCTGTTCGGGTTGGTCGCCACCGCGGCGCTCACGGCGGCGCTGATCACCGCCCAACTGGCCGGCCTCACCCGCCTCGACCTTCCCCTGGTGCTCGGGACCCTCGTCACCGAGGACCCCGACCGGGCCCGCGTGATCGGGTTCTTCATGCACCTCGGCGCGGGCCAGGGCTTCGCCCTCGGTTACGCGGCCACGTTCGCCCTGCTGCACCGGGCCACCTGGTGGATCGGGGCGCTGCTCGGGCTGCTGCACGTCGGCATCGCGTTGACGGTGCTGCTGCCGCTGCTTCCGGGTGTCCACCCGCGCATGGCATCGCAGCGGGCCGGCCTGACCAGCACGGCCGTGTTGGAGCCGCCCGGCGTGTTCGCCGTCAACTACGGCGTGCAGACCCCCGCGGTCGCGGTCGTCATCCACGTGATCTACGGGATCGTCCTCGGACTGCTCCTCCAGGCCGACTGATGGTCGCCGACACGTGGGGGAGCGGTCTGCATGACTGATGGAACCGACCTGGCTCCCGCCCGGCGCCCGGCACCGATCAGGGACTACGGGCTGCTGGGCGACACCCGCACCGCCGCCCTCGTCGCCGATGACGGCGGCATCGACTGGCTGTGCGTGCCGCGCTTCGACGGCGAGCCGCTGTTCGGCCGGTTGGTCGGTGGCCCGGAAGCGGGAACGTTCCGCGTCGGCCCGGCCCGGCCGGCGACGGTCGTCGACCGACGCTACCGCCAGCACACCGCCACCCTGGAGACGACCTGGGCGGTGGGCGGCGGGAGCCTCACCCTCACCGAGGGCATGGTGACCGAGGTCAAAGGGCGGCTGCTGCCGACGACACTGCTGGTGCGGCGGCTGTCGGCCGAGCACGAGGCGGTCGAGGCCGTCGTGGAGTTCGACCCCCGCCTCGGCGCCCTGCACCGCCGGCCCCGGATCCACCACCGGCGCCAGGCTCTGGTCTGTTCGTGGGGATCGGTCGCGGTTTCCCTGTCGAGTGCGCCCGAGCTCGCCATCGAGACCGGCCGGGCCACCCCGATCACGGTACGGCCCGGCAACCCGGTCACCCTCGTGCTGGCCGTGGCCCACCGCGAACCGCTGATCCACGTCGAGCCGGCGGCGGCCTGGGACCTGCTCGTCGAGGACGAGAACCGGTGGCGGGACTGGACCACCGAGATCGACGAGTCGCTGCCCTTCCGCGAGGCCGTGGTCCGCAGCCTGCTGACCATGCGGCTGCTGACCTACTCGCCCTCGCAGGCGCCGGTCGCGGCGCCCACGACGTCGTTGCCCGAGGACCCGGGCGGGATGCGCAACTGGGACTACCGCTACGTCTGGCCCCGCGACGCCAGCATCGGCGTCAGCGCCTTCCTGGGGGTCGGCAAGGCCAGGGAGGCGCACGGCTTCCTCGCCTGGCTGCTGCACGCCAGCCGGCTGCAGCGGCCACGCCTGCCCGCGCTGCTCACCCTGCACGGCCGCCATGTGCCGGCGGAACGGGACCTGCCCGGCTGGCCCGGCTACCTCGCCAGCGTCCCGGTACGGATCGGCAACGGCGCCGCCGGCCAGCACCAGCTCGACGGCTACGGCTGGGTGGTCGACGCGGCCTGGGCGTTCGCGCAGGCCGGACAGCGCCTCTACAGCGAGACGTGGCGGGCGGTGCGCGGCTTCGCCGACGTGGTCGCCCGGTGCTGGCAGGAGCCCGACGCCGGCATCTGGGAGGTCCGCGAACCGGCCCAGCACGTCCACTCCAAGCTCATGGGCTGGCTCGCCCTGGACCGCGCCCTCCGCATCGCCGACACCCACCCGCTGCCCGACCGCCAGCGCCGGCGCTGGCAGGAGGCACGGGACGCGATCGCCGCCGAGGTCCGCACGCGCGGCTTCGACCCCGAGGCGGGCTGCTACGTCCGCGGCTACGGCACCCCCGACCTGGATGCCGCCCTGCTCGTCCTGCCGCTGCTCGACCTGGACAGCGCCGACTCGCCCCGGGTCCGGGGCACCATCGACGCCGTCCGGGACCGGCTCTCCGCCGGAGGTCCGCTGCTCTACCGCTACCCGCCGGGCCGCGACGGCTTCCCGGGCGGGGAAGGCGCGTTCCTGCCCTGCTCCTTCTGGCTCGTGCAGGCCCTGGCCCGCACCGGGCGCCGCCGCGAGGCCGTCGAGCTGTTCCAGACCCTGCTCGACCACGCCAGCCCCCTCGGCCTCTACGCCGAGGAGATGGACCCCGCGACGGGCGCCCACCTGGGCAACTACCCGCAGACGCTGACCCACGCCGCGCTCGTCCAGGCCGCACTCGCCATCCGCGACGCCCCACCAGCGGCCCGGTGACCGAGGGAACGCCGCGCCGGTAGACCGGAGGGCCCACCGGCCGCCGGCCCGAGGGACGGCGGCCGGTGCGTACGGCGTCACCGCCTCGGCAGCAGTTGGATGATGGCGGCCAGCGCCAGTTCCAGCACGATGAGCGCGACCAGCCCGGCCCGGAACCCGCCGGTCAGATCCGCGGCCCGGTAGAACACGATGCCGATCAGCGCCACCCCGACCGCGTTGCCGGTCTGGTTCACCGTGGCCAGCACCCCCGCCGCGGCACCGGTGTGCCGCGGATTGATGCGCGAGAGGACGGTCGTGGTGAGCGGGGCGAGCGCGATGCCCATGCCGATCCCGTCCACGGCCAGCCCCGGCACGAGCCATCCGGTCCCGTGCCCGGCCGCCTGCCACATGCCGTACAGGCCCACCGCCATCACCAGCGCGCCCACGCTGACCACCTGCCGACCGAGCCGGGCGGCGATCCGGTGCGCGTACATCGAGGTGGCCAGGTAGCCGGCGCCGATGGCGATGAACACGACGCCCGACTCCAGCGCCGACAGGCCCCGCTCGACCTGCAGGTAGAGCGCCAGGATGAGGAAGAACGACGCCTGGCCCATCCAGAACACCTGGGTCGCCACCAGCCCCACCGAGAACGCCCGCTCCCTGAACAGCGTGAGGTCCACGAGGGGTTGCTTGCTGCGCCGCTGGGTCGCCGCGAAGAGCGCGAACAGCAGCGCCGCGCCGGCCAGGCTCAGCCAGGTCCACAGCGGCCAACCCTGCTCCCGGCCCTCCACCAGCGGCAGGACCAGCGCCACCAGCGCGGCGCTGACCAGGACCACGCCGGCCAGGTCGAGCCGGGTCGCCGGGTGGCGGGACTCCGGCACCCGGCGCAGCAGCGCCAGCGCGGCCACCCCGATCGGCAGGTTGATGAGGAAACACAGCCGCCAGTCCAGGCCGAACAGGTCCGCCCGGATCAGCAGGCCGCCGATCAACTGCCCGAAGACGGCGCCCAGGCCCATCGTCAGGCCGTACCGGGCGATCGCCTTCGGCTGCTCGGCCGGCGCGACGCTGGTCCGCACGATGGCCAGCACCTGCGGCATGAGCAGCGCCGCCGCGAGCCCCTGCAGCACCCGGGCGCCGATGAGCACACCCGCGGTGGGCGCCAGCCCGCACAGCACCGAGGCCGCGGTGAACAGTGCCACGCCGAGCCCGAAGACCCGGCGGCGGCCGTACCGGTCGCCCAGCCGGCCGCCGGTGATCAGGCCGGCGGCCACCGCGAGGACGTAGCCGGCGACCACCCACTCCAGCGCGGCCGGCCCGGCGTCCAGGTCGCGTTGCATCGCCGGCAGTGCCACGTTGACGATGAACGCGTCGATCGCGGTCATGAACGTCGAGATCAGCAGCACCGGCAGGAAGGCGCCGGGCCGCGCGGCCGGTGCGGTGACCCGCACCGGCCGCGCGCTCAGGACGGTCATGCCGGCACCCGGTCCAGGAAGCCGTGCACGGTGGCGATCCGGCCGTCGGCGATGACCGCGACGTCGAAGCCGACGACGATCGGCTCGGCGCCGGCCGGGCCGAGGTTCCAGGTGAACCGGGCCAGATCGTGGTGCGCGTCGACCGGGCCGGCGAGGCTGAACTCCAGGCCGGGGAACTGCTGCTGCACGCCGGCGATCAGCGCGTCGATCTGGTCGCGGCCCGCGACGGAGGCCAGCGGGTCGGTGTACGTCCCGTCGGCCGCCAACACCTCGTCGATGAGGGCCCGGCGGGCGGCGGCGTCGGTGGTGTTCCAGGCGGTGAGGTACTTCTCGATGAGTTCCATGGCCAAGACGCTATGGAGGATCCGGCGGCCGGGAATCGGTAGCGCTTAGGTACCGCGTACCTGTGTAGGGTCGTGGGAATGTTGCACGGCCGCGACGCAGAGCAGGACCGGATCGCGGCCCTGGTGGCGCGGGCACGGGCGGGGGAGAGCGCGGCGCTGGTGCTGCGGGGTGGTCCGGGCATCGGCAAGACCGCCCTGCTGGACTGGGCCGCGGAGCTGACGTCGCCCACCGGCCAGCCGCCGCGCGTGCTGCGCGCCAGCGCCGCCGAATTCGAGGCCGAGTTGCCGTTCGCCGGGCTCAGCCAGCTCGTACGCCCGGCGCTCGACCGCCTCGACCGGCTGCCCCCGCCGCAGCGGCAGGTGCTCGCCTCCGCGTTCGGGCTCGGCGGCGGCGCCCCGGCCGACCGGCTGCTGGTGGGGCTCGCGGTGCTGTCGCTCCTCGCGGACCTGGCCGACGACGGTCCGCTGCTCTGCCTCGTCGACGACGCGCACTGGCTGGACAGCGTCTCCGCCGAGGCGCTGCTGTTCGCCGCCCGCCGCCTGCACGCCGAGGGCGTCGTGATGATCTTCGCGGCCCGCGACGGCGCCTTTCCCGCCCCCGGCCTGCCCGAACTCACCGTCGGCGCGCTCGCGCCGGCCGACGCCGTCCAGCTCCTCGACCCGCAGCTCGCCCCCGAGGTACGGATGCGGGTGCTCGGCGAGGCGCAGGGCAACCCGCTCGCGCTGATCGAGCTGCCCCGGGTCGTCCGGGCCGGCGACGCCGGCGGCCCCCTGCCGCTGACCGACCGGTTGCAGGCGGCGTTCCACGGCCAGGTCGACAGGCTGCCCGCCGGCGCCCGGACACTGCTGCTCGTCGCGGCCGTCGAGGACAGCGGCGACCTGGACGTGCTGCTGCGCGCCGCCGCCCCCCTCGGCGGTAACCCGGCGGACCTGCGGCCGGCCGAGGAGGCGCGGCTCGTCGAGGTCACCGGCCGGCGGCTGCGGTTCCGCCACCCGCTGGTCCGCGCCGCCGTGCACGCCGCCGCCACGTACCCGCAGCGGCTCGCCGCGCACCGGGCCCTAGCGGACGTGCTCACCACGCCCGACACCGCCGACCGGCGGGCCTGGCACCTCGCCGCGGCCACCACCGGCCCGGACGAGCAGGTCGCCGCCACCCTGGAACGCACCGCCGAGCAGGCCCGCGCCCGCAACGGCTACGGTGCCGCGCTGGCAGCGTTCGAGCGCGCCGCCGAACTCAGCGGGGACTCCGCCGCCCAGGCACGCCGGCTGCTGTCGGCCGCCGAGAGCGGCCTGCAGTCCGGGCACCTCGACAACGCGGTACGGCTCGCCGAGCGGGCCGCCGGCCTGGTCAACGAGCCGGCCTTCCACGCCCGCGTCGCCTGGGTCGAAGGGCACGCCTGGTTCTGGCAGGGCGGCCACCAGACCGCGTACGACCTCATGAGCCAGGGCGCGCAGCTCGACCCCGGACAGCGGGACGCGTTGCTGGTGGCGGCGTTCCACCCGGCCTGGTACCTCGGCGAGCCGTACCTGGGCGTCTGCCTCGACCAGCTCGCGACCCTCGACCATCCGGTGGCCCGCTACCAGGTCGCCGCCGTCCGCGGCCGTCCGCTGCCGCTGGCCACGGTCGCCGCCCAGGTGGGCGCCGAACCCCGCGACCGCGTGCAGCTCTGCGGGCTCGGCTTCGTCGCCGGGCAGGACGCCGAGACGTACGAGCTGACCTCCGGCCTGGTCGCCCGCTGCCGGGCCGACGGCGTCCTCGGGCTGCTGCCCACGCTGCTGTTCTTCCTCGCCGAGGCGGAGTTCTTCCACGGCCGGCACCGCGACGCCGCGGTCAGCCTCGACGAGGCGGTCCGGGTCGCCCGCGACGGCAACCAGCCGCTCTGGGTCAGCCAGCTGCTCGCCATGCAGGCGGTCCTGGCCGCCGTTGCCGGCGACGAGGCGCGCTGCCAGGAACTCGTGGCCTCGGCGCTGGACGGCGCCGCCGCGGGCGCCGAAGCGGGCGGCCGGGCGTGGACGCTGTGGGCGCAGGGCCTGCTCGACCTCGGCCAGGGGCGCGTCGAGTCCGCCGTGACCCGGCTCGCCGCCCTGCAGGAGAACCCGTACGCCCACCAGGTGTGCGCGTACCGCAGCGTGCCCGACCTGGTCGAGGCGGCCGTCCGGGCCGGCGTGCCCGAGCAGGCCGAGCAGGCGTACACCCGCTTCTCGGCCTGGGCGGAGCGGGTCGACCAGCCCTGGGCGACGTCGCTGGCGCACCGCTGCCGGGCGCTGCTCTCCGGCGACGAGCAGGACTACCTGCTGGCGCTGAAGGCCGGCGGCCGCCCCTTCGAGCAGGCCCGCACCGAACTCCTGTACGGCGAGTGGCTGCGCCGCGCCCGGCGCAAGGCCGACGCCCGTGGCCGCCTGCACCACGCCCTGGGCACGTTCGACCAGTTGGGTGCGGCGCCGTGGGCGGCGCGGGCGCGCGGCGAGCTGGAGGCCACCGGCCTGCGCGCCCCGCAACCCGCGGCGTCGGCGGCCGCCGAGCTCACCCCGCAGGAACTGCAGATCGCCCGGCTCGCCGGCACGGGACTGTCCAACCGGGACATCGCGGCGCAGCTGTTCCTCAGCCCCAAGACGGTCGCGTACCACCTATACAAGGCGTATCCGAAGCTCGGGGTCACGAGCCGGACCGAGCTGGCCGCCTTGGCATTGTGACCAGCCCGCGTGCCGTCAGACCTGGACACGCAGACGGCAGCCTTCGACGATGCGAGTCCCGGGAAGATGATTCGGGTCGGTGTCGCGACCGCCGCACGCCGTTGTGCTGTCTACTTGCGGTGTCGCCACCCTTGACCTCGACCGGTCGCCGCAGTCCCTGGCACCTGTCCGGGGGATGGGGGCGGACTGATGGCTCTCCGTTCGATCTCCCTCACGAAGTCCCGCTTGTCCCTCGTGTAGCGAGCGGGGTCAGCGGCATGTCGGGCAGCGAGTTCGCGTTTCAGCGTGACGTATGAGGCGGCGTCTTCCGGGTGGGCGCGGAGGTGGTCGCGGAAGGCCACCAACCGACGCCAGTAGTCGCTGCCCTGCTCAGTGACATGCAGGTGGTGCGTGCGGAGACGGGTGAGGTCTTCTGGCCCCTTGCGGAAGACCCGGCGGCTGGGATCGTCTGCCTCCGACTCAGGCGTGTAGGTGTAGCCGATCTCCTGCAGGCGCTCCACCAGCGCCGGGAAACCGTTGAAATCGCGGACAGCGGCGAGGATGTCGATAACCGGTTTTGCCGCCAGGCCAGGCACCGCCGTACTCCCGACGTGCTCTACCGCCAGCAGCGATCCCGCGAGCGCGCGCGTCAGCAGTTCGGCTTCCTCGGCATAGCGCTCGGGCCAGCTCGGGTCGTACACCTGGACCTGAACCCGTGCCGCCCGATACCAGAGTGCGTTGCCCGGCCGCCCGTTCATGAGCCCTTCCTACCGACCGGGTGCGACATGCGCAGCCCCAGGCAGCTTCGGCTGTTCACCAAGCCACACAGCCAGGACCACCCGCTCCCACTGCACCATTGGATCATGTTCCCGCTCAGGCTGCCCCAGCCGTGGCGTCCCACCAGATGCTTGACAGTTGACCTTGGTCTGCGACGAGACTGAGCAGGGCACGAAGACTGGGAGGGTGCCTTGATCTCGACGGAGCTGGAACTCTTCGCGGACTACTACCAGGTCCACCTGTTCGATGACGGATCCGTGACCGATCTTGGGGACGCCTGGACCGAAGAGGCGGTGCTCGACAACCTTGCCGTGGACACGGACGCCATTGCGGTCGGCACCACCGTGAACGTCAACGTGGCCGTGACCGTGGAGGTGTTGGAGGCAGCGCCAGAAGACGAAAGCGCGGAGTTCGACCACGTCGTCGAGGCAAGCCTGCAAGTCTCCTCGGGCCGACTCGTCGTCATGGGCTGCACCGACTACGAGCCAGACGCCGCACGGTTCCGGGTAGCGGCGGGACCGGTTCGCGTACGGGCCGCGAGAAGCAACTTGGTCGAAGCGGAACGTCTCGGCATTGATTCCGACGACGATCCGGCGACCATGGAGCGACTTCGACTGCAGGTATGGCCTGCCCCGCATACCGACCCGGTTGTCATCAAGCGCTGGAAGCCGCTGGCGGCTTAGCTCATCCACCAACCAACGCTGCCCACGGCGATCACGTCAAGCATCAGGTGGGGAGGCAGGTGTCAAGCATCAGGCGGGACACGACACATCCCTCCTGCCTACCAACTGCCGAACAGACCTTTCATAGATCAAGGCGGCCCGCAAGGGGGGGCCGGGCCGGCCGGCCGCGCTGACGGACCATAGAGGCGAGGGCTGAGGCGGGACGATCGCTGACGGGGTCGCTTCCCCGTCGGCATCAGGGCGATCACTGCCGCGCAGGGGAGCTGCTTGCCCCCGGAGTCTGGTGGGCACCGCCCGCGGTGTGATGACGACGAGGACCAGGGCGTGACACATCCTCCGGAAGCCCGATCGCCTTCGTCACCCGGTCGGTGTCCAGGGCGCTGCGCGTCGGCACGCCGATGGCCTACGGCCACCCTTGACCCCGACCGGGCTCCGCAGTCCTCGGCACCTGTCCGGGGGATGGGGGGCAGTCTGGCGGCCGCCTTCCGCGAGCGAGGCTGGACGGTTTGGGCCCGGGCGCTTGACGCAGGTCATCGTCGCCAGGAGAGGATAGGCGGGTGCGGTCCTGCCTTTCGACGCCACCTGCTATTCCCGCTGGCGCCCTCGCCGCAGGTCCACAACCGATGCTTTCCGCCCAGGGTGGCCTGCTCTTGCGGCCGTGGGAGCCTTCCGATGCGCCGGTCTTCTTCGCTGCGTATCGGGATCCCGAGATCCAGCACTGGCACACTCGCCAACCCGCATCTGAGGACCAGGTCCGTGAGTGGTTCCAACAGTACCGCCAGGCCTGGGAGCAGGAGACCGGCGCGAGTTGGGCGGTGACGCGCGGCGGCGGTGAGGTGCTGGGGCGCATCGCCCTGGGCGGCATGAATCTCGATGACGGTGTCGCAGGGTGCGCATACTGGGTGCTCCCGGCCGCTCGCGGAGCAGGCGTTGCCTCCCGGGCGCTGACGGCCCTGAGCGCCTGGGCACTCGGCGAGGCCGGTTTCCATCGTGTGCACCTGGATCACTCAACCCGCAACCATGCCTCCTGCCGCGTCGCCGTCAAAGCTGGCTTCCTCCTGGAGGGCACCAAACGCAGCGACGCCATCCACTCCGACGGCCGGCACGACATGCACCTACACGCCCGTATCGCTGGCGACGAGTGACTCGCCTGAGCGAGGTCTGCCTCCGCAGCGGCCGGCACTGGCCAGCTCTTGGCCTTTAACCGCGGCGGGCACGAGACGCAACCCGGCGGACCGGCGGCCGCAGACGTTTCGGGCATCACCACCGCTTGAGCACGCTCTTCCAACCTGCGGCTACGACCCGGCGGTGGGCCAAAATTCGTCGTCCTCCTCGTCCGGCGACGACGGGGCGTACTGACGCAGAGCGCCGTTGCGAATCATCCAGACGCGGAAGAAAAGCTCCTCCTGGTCCATCACGAAGAGCTGCACGACATGGGGATTGTGCCAGGCCAGGGAACCGAAATGCTGCACAACAGCAGCGAGGTCGGCGTGGTTGAGCGCCCCGGCGAACACCTCACACTCGGGGTTCTTATGTCCGCCCCACTGGTTGCCCGCAGCGGTGATCAGGCGCAGGTTGCCGCAGCCGCCCGGCCTCATGCCCAGCTCGCGACGGGGGCAGTCGTTGTCGAGCCACCCGCTGAACGCCTCCGCGTTGAGGCGGTCCTCCGAACCCACCGACAGCATCACGTTGGCAACCCAACTCACCGCATCCCCAATCCACGCCGGACCCGTACAACCAAGTCCGCTGACGCTGACATCGCCCGGCTCGCCGACTCGGCCTGTCCAACCGGGACATCGCCGCGCAGCTGTTCCTCAGCCCCAAGGCGGTCGCGTACCACCTGTACAAGGCGTATCCGAAACTCGGGGTCGCCAGCCGCACCGAGCTGGCGGACCTGGCGCTGTGACCAGCCTGCTTCCCCGGTGCCAGTCCCGGAAGATCGGTCGGGTCGGTGTCGCGGCCGTTGCACGATGGGTTTCGACGGGTGCGGGTTCAGCCCGTTGCAACGGGTGCGGGGGATTCTGCCTGCACAGGCACCGGACGGTGAAATGGTCGACCGGGGCGGGTGCCGTCGTGGTTGCCCGCCGCCCTGGTCGGGACGATCGCTGCCGCACGGCGGAGTCGCGTGCCTCGAGTCACGTGCGCGTGGTCTGTGGCCGTGACGACGGAGACCCAGGACTAGCACAAGGGCTGCAGGCGTGGGCAGAGACGGACAGCTGTTACCTCGGGCAACTCCAGCAGGTGTTGCCTGAGTCGATCCTGTTCCTCACCAGACAGGCCCTTGCGGAAGCTGACCCAAAGGATCGGGCCGGTGCCGTCATCGGTGCCTGTGAAACTGACGCTGTCCGCGCCGAATCCGATACCGCTTCCGTCGCCTTCGATGATCCTTCTATAGGGCTGCTCCGTCACGTCGAACCTGGAGCTGGTGTGGACCGTGAGCGCATCCGCCGGCGCTAGGGCCATCCGGTAGATTTCCACAGCCCAAGCCGCAGTCGTGACCATAGCCACGGTCACGCCGACGGCGACCGCTACACGGGACAGCCTCGGCGTCCGCTGCAGCGGGTCGGCCTGTGCGGCGGCGACGAGAATCAGCGCGGCCGGAAGGTGTAGGTACCACCCGAAGAACAAGCCCGGGAGCGACAAAACAGCTAGCAGCAGGGCGCTGGTGAGGGCGGCGACCCGAAACGGCTTGCGACCGGGAACGCACAGGGGGATCGCGGCGACGGCGGTGGGGGGCCACCAGATCAACGCCCCATCCCAACCGACCTCAACGCTTGACCATGCCGCGGGGATGATCGAGGTCCAGAGTGCGACCGCCGCCAACGCCCGAGTCCGCACGTACACCTTCGCCGCCGCGGGGCGCTGGCTCTCCACATCGATCATTGTGTCCCCCGCGCCCGTGGTCCATGCCGCGCCTTGCTCCGTCCGTAGTGTGCCATCCATGTGCCCACTAGCGAGCGCCTGCGGGTGGTCACGAGGGGGCAGGAACGGTCCGATGCTTTCTGTAACCTGCACGACCGTCCGCGTTCAGTCTGGTGGAGGCCGGCGGGCCGGCGGAGGACCGCTTTCAGGTCATGACCGGGGTACGCGTGGCGGGGAATGACCCGAATTTGGTAGCAGCCTGCGAGCCAGAGGCCTAGCTCGGCCAGCCGATCGCGTCGAGGAACTCCTCCACGGCGACCACGACTCGGCTCAGTACCGCGATCGACTCGGTAAGCGGGCCGGGGACGTACATACCGTGGTCCGCGCCCTCCACCTCCAGCACATGGGGTGACAGCCGGCGAGCGATGTCACCGTCCCACACCTTGTCGGCGGTGCCACCCACGAGCAGGAACGGCGCGGTGGCACGGCCCAACGCATCCGCCACCCACGGCAGGGTGAGCAAGGGCGTGAGCCACACGGCGGGCAAGGATCTTCCGGCGGCAATCGCTGCCGCGTTCGTGCCGAGCGACTTGCCGATCAGCAGCGGGCGACCGCCAACGGCGTCGATCAGCGGAGCGATCTCCCGGCCGACCCAGCTCTCGATTTCTGGCTGATCGGGCTTCGGGAACTCCTCGGACCACGAGTACCGATGCACCGTCGCACCCCGCTGCTCCGCCACATCGCCGGCATACATCAGCAGGGGAGCGCCCGGTCCGTACCTAGCGCCGGGAATCACGACAGCGTCAGCCATGCGGACGACCTTATCCAGGACGGCGGGCCCAGCCGAGGCTATTCCTGGGTGACGGATCCGCGGTCCTCACGAACGATCGTCTTCGCCACCTCGGTCAGGTCATTGTTCAGCTGATGATCGCGGCCGGGTAGCAGATGCAGCTGTGCCTGCGGGATGGCGCGTGCGTACAGGTCGGCGTGCGACGGCGGGGCGGTCTCGTCCCGGAGCCCATGAAACACATGCACGGGCACGCCCTGCGGCAGCCTCGCGCCGAGGTCGTCCGGCAGCTCGAACTCGTCGCCGGGCCAGCCGCCCGCACCGACGAACGGAGCGGCGACCAGCACGATCGCCCCGAGCTCCGGCTCCGGTGGCCGCTCGGCGAGCGCGTTGACGAGGATCGTCGCGCCCACCGAATGGCCGACGACGACGTCGCCGTCGTCCAGGGCGGCCATCTCACGTCGGATGGCGGCGCTCCACCTGGCGTAGCTCGGGTCGGCCTCGTCCGGCATGCGGGGGTAGCGGACCTCGTACCCGTCCCCGAGCTCTCGCCTCAGGCCGTCGGACAGCTTGTCGTCCCATTCGTCGTGCGCGCCCGCGCCGCCACCCTGAATGAACAGGACCTGCCGGGTCTCTGCCATGACGATCCACCTTCCCGCTCTTCTGCCTGTGCGTGCGGGGCCAGCTGGCTTCAGGACGGTTGCTCTGCGCGTCGTGGCGCATCATGATCACACGATGCTGGACAGCGTTCTCCGATGGTAGTCAGCACGTGGTGGGCCCTGCACGCCGTGGTCTCGCTTGCCGCGGCATGTCTGCTCTGGGCCTTCAGCGTTCCCGGCTTTTCCCTACTCCTGGTGCTCTGCGCGCTTCCCCTGCTCTGTCTGGCCGGTGCGGCCTGGGCTGTCTGGGTGGTGACGTTCGGGGTACGGCGGCAATGGTCCTGGTCGTTCCTGCCGGCTCCGATGATCGTCGTGCTCGCGCTGGCGCTGCTCGGCACGGGAGCTCCGCTGCAGGCCCGCTGGGCGATGAGCCGTAGTGCGTTCGATCGGGTGGTCGCCACCGTGCCCACGACAGGCGCGGTGGACGGTGACTGGTCCAGCGTTCCGGTGCCGTCGAGGATTGGCTCGTACCTCATCATGTCGGCATACCGCGTGCCTGGCGGAGTTGTGTTCTACGAGGTGAACGGATCCATGACCGACGACGCCGGGTTTGCCTACCTGCCCGACGGCCCCACTCCGGACCTGGAGACCCCCGACTTCGAGTCCCCGGTCTTCAAGCACCTCGGCGGTGCCTGGTACAGCTGGACCGCGAGCTGGTAGGCGAGGACCGCGAGGGCGAGCACGTCCTGAGTGTCGGGGGCCAGCGATAGCCTGCCACTCATGGGGAGCGCCGAACTGGATGAGTTGATCGTCGCGGACGCCGAGGCGCTGCGGGCGTGGTTGTCGGCCAACCACGCCACGTCGCCCGGGGTCTGGCTGGCCCTGACGAAGAAGGGCGGCTCGGTCACGACGCTGACCTGGCAGCAGGCGGTCGACGAGGCCCTGTGCTTCGGCTGGATCGACGGGCAGGCCCGTAGGCGGGATGAGGAGTCCTCGTGGATCCGGTTCACCCCTCGCCGGCCCCGCAGTTCCTGGTCTCAGCGCAATGTCGCCAACGTAGCCCGGTTGGAAGCGCAGGGGCGGATGCTGCCCCCGGGCCGCGCGGCGGTGGAGGCCGCGAAGGCGGACGGGCGCTGGGCGGCCGCCTACGCCCCGCCGTCGGAGGCCGAGGTGCCGGCCGACCTGCTCGCCGCGATCGCCGCCGAACCCGCCGCCCAGGCCATGTTCGACGTGCTCACCAAGGCCAACCGGTTCGCTCTTATCTATCGCGTCAATTCCGTGAAACGGGCGGAGACACGCGAGCGGAAGATCGCCGAGTTCGTGGCCATGCTGGCGCGTCAGGAGACCATCTACCCGCAGAAGGCCAAGCCCGCGAACCAACCCTGAGCGGCGTCTTCATGATCATGGAGAGGTGCTTGCCGCCGGCGTGCACCTACCAGCCGCTACCGCTCGACTCTGCGGCTGCGAGCGCGTACGAGCGGCTGCAGGGGCGGCGCACGGCCTGGTCGGGACTGGCCTCCCCGTTCACAGATCGAGTGGTTCGATGACCTGTTTCCGGGCGTGTTGATAGATCACTGAGCTGCGGAAGCCGACGATCTCGCGGCGTCCGCTGAACTTGTCCATGAGGAACGCGTGCAGGCTGTCGACGCTGGGCACGGCGACATGGACGAGGAAGTCGTCGCCGCCTGCCACGACGAACACCGACAGCACCTCGGGCAGCCCCATCGCGTACTTCTTGAAGCCGTCGATGACGGTGCGGCTCAGAGGCCGGACCTGCACGTGCAGTAGTGCCTGAACGCCGCGGTTGAGGGCGGTCAGGCTGATCTCGGCGTGGTATCCGGTGATCACGCCTCTCTCCCTCAGCGCACGGACGCGCTCGAGGCAGGTCGACGGTGCGATGTTGACGGCGCGGGCCAGCTCGCGATTGGTCTGCCGCGCATGTGTCTGCAGATGCTGGATGATCGCCGTATCAAGTTCGTCCACGACCGAGATCTTGTCATCTTCTCCGAACGACGTTCGGTGTGAGCCCGTTGGTGCCGGTCATGTGCCTACTGTCGGTCCCGTTCCGACGAGCAGGTGAGGGGAAGCCAACATGGTCGCGACCGACATCGGCACCGAGTCCATGCACGAAAACGTCGTCGCCAGGCGGGGTGCCCGATCCGGCCTGCCGATCGTCGTCGCGGTGCACTCCACCGCGCTCGGGCAGGCCATCGGTGGATGCCGGCTGGCGCACTACCCACACTGGCGCGACGGCCTGGACGACGCGCTGCGGCTCTCGGCCGCGATGTCGGACAAGTGCGCGCTGGCCGGGCTGCCCAACGGCGGCGGCAAGACCGTCGTCGCCCTGCCCCTCGGCATGACACTGGACGACACCTCCCGCCGGGCGGTGCTGCACGACGTGGGCGACGTCATCGCCGGTCTGAACGGCACGTACGCGACCGGCCCGGACGTGGGCACCGGCCCGGACGACATGGTCACGATCGCCGAGCGGACGCCGTACGCGTTCTGCCGACCGGTCAGCGCCGGTGGCAGCGGCGACTCCTCCGAGCACACCGCCGTCGGCGTCCTCGCCGCACTGCACGCGCTGTGCGCCGAGCGGTTCGGATCCTCCGACCTGTCCACGCGCAGCTTCGCCGTGCTCGGCCTTGGCCGCGTCGGCGGCCACGTGCTGCGGATGCTCGCCGACGCCCGCGCGACGCTGGTGGCGAGCGACGTCGACGACAGCCGACGTCTGCTCGCCCGCTCCGCTGGCGCCGCCTGGGCCAGCCCCCAGGACTGCCTGACCGCCGACGTGGACGTACTCGTCCCCGCCGCCCTCGGCGGCCTGCTCACCCCGCACACGGTGCCGGAACTGCGCTGCGCCGCGATCGCCGGACCGGCCAACAACCAACTCGACACCCCGGCCACCGCCAACCTGCTGCACCGGCGTGGCATCCTCTGGGCCCCGGACATCGTCGTGAGCGCCGGCGGCATCATCCACGCCACCGCCGTCGAACTACACGACGAGACCTCGGCCCAGGCCACCGTCCGGGTCCACGCCATCGCCGACACCCTCACCGACATCCTGCACACCGCCCGCGCCACCGGCTCGACCCCGGCGGACGCCGCCCGCTCCCACGCCCGCCAACGCATCCGGGATGGCCACCGCTGATCACAGCCACCACTAACGTCCCATCGCCCTGGAGCACCCCCACATGACCCCGGCAACCACACTCGTGATCGTCATCCGTGCCGACCTGCCAGCCGCATCGGCGGCCAACGCCGCGGCAGTGCTCGCGTTGAGTCTCGGCGGCCGGCTGCCCCATCCACCGGCGGCCGACGCCAAGGACGGCTCCGGCGAACCGCATGCCGGGCTGAACCCCCATCCGGTGCCAATCCTGAGCGCCACCGCCGACCAGCTCCGCGACCTGCATCGAACGGTGCGCGCCGACGGCGACCTGATTACCGTGGCCTTCAACGAGGTCGCCCGACAGGCCCGCACGTACGACGACTACGTGGCCGCGCTCGCCGCAACGCCCGCGGAGGAGATCGGCTACGTCGCCGTCGCGGCGTACGGCCCACGCAGCCGAATCACCGCCCTGACGAAGCGATTCCCCCTCTACGCCGCCGACGCGCCGGTCACCGCAGCGCCGGACGCCACCCACAGGAGAGCCGGGCTTTTCCCCGCCGCCGACGACCGCCGGTTCAGCACACCCGCCAACGGCAGCGAACGGCAGCTGCTGCACGACATGCTGCGAGCCCAGCGCAACACGCTGAGGATGAAGTGCTCAAACGTCGAGGATGGGCTAGCTCGACGAGCGGTGCCACCATCGACGCTGTCGCTGCTGGGTTTGATCCGGCACCTCGCCGACGTGGAACGCCGCTGGTTCCGCCAGGTCCTGGCCGGGCAACACGCATCCCCACTGTTCTCGTCCCCAACCCACCCCGACGGCGACTTCGACGACGCCGTACCCGATCCTGCCGTCGTCGCCGCAGCCCGCCGAGCCTGGCACGACGAGGTCACCTTCGCCGACACGTTCATCAGCAACGCCGACAGCCTCGACGTCGAGGGCCAGGACAGCTGGCGCGGCACCGTCTCGCTGCGCTGGGTCCTCGTCCACATGATCGAGGAGTACGCCCGCCACAACGGACACGCCGACCTGCTCCGGGAGCGCATCGACGGAACCATCGGCATGTAGCGCTTCCGCCATGATCAGGCGCGCTGTGCTCGGGCCTGTACCGCTAACGGCGCCTTGCTGTGCCAAGGCGTTGGGAGCAGAGAGGCCTCCGTTAGATCCACGCTCCCGCTGACGGGTGTCGCGAAGCTCCGTGAAGTGCCATGATCGGCGGCGATGAGCAGTGGTGGGGATTCCGAAACCGTTCTCCGTGCGGCCCGCCAGCACCACTTGGCGCAGGTGAACGGTGTGGTTCGTCGCCCCGGCATGTACGGCAGGGACGAGATGGCCGAACGGCTTCTGCTGGAGGCGATGGCCGCCGTGGAGGGAAGCCTGGAGCGCTGGTGGGCGGAGTGTGAGGGACTACGCGAACGCGACGCGTTCGGCCCGACGGGTGTGGTGGGCGCCTACAGCAACATCCTGCCGGCCGATGCGCTGCGTGACGCTACGGCCTCCATCTACGGCGAGATCGCCCATCGCCTCGGCTGGCTCGAGCTCGACCGGGCGTTGTCGGAGGCGGAGTTTCACCAGTTGGGTGCCGACGTCGGCGGGTGGCTTTCGCAGGACCGCACACTGTCCGAGGTCATCGAGACGTACGGGCCCCCGTCGCTGTGGATCGGCGGGACAAACCCCCTCTGTCCCAAGACGCTCGCCTACACCACGGCCGATCCCGACGACGACCTGATCTGCTTCCACCTGTGGAACACCTTCGCGAACACCTCGCCTGAGACGACGCGGCGAGGCGTGCACCCCGAACCGGTGGTGCTCGCCGTACGCCATCGGCCCGGCAGGTTTCCCGACTCGTTCTCGTTCACGCCGGAGGGCCTGCGTCGCAGGCCCACCGGCGATCAGCGGAGCCCGATCAGGCCGACCGTCTGGCTCTTCCACGGTGAACACGCCCGGAACGCCTCCGGCGTGTTCGACACCTTGGACGCCGGACTCGCCTGGGCGGCCCAGCATCACGTGACCGGGATCCTGGCCGAGTACGCCATCGGGGGCGCCTATGACGTCGCAGTCAGCGAAGGCCGGTTCACGCCGTCGAAGCCACACCACGGCACCGCGGACCACGTGGCCGCCTTTAGTCCGGGATTACGTCACCTCCACCTGACCAGCGGCCGCCGGGATTGAGGAACATCCGCTCGTGCCGCAGGTCGCGAACCTGCCCGGCGGCGCACCGGCCGCCGACAAGCCGGTGGCGGAGCGGCCGTGCTCAGGTGCGCACGTCCGCCACGGCTGACGCGGTGAACCCGGAACGTCGTAGCCACGTCCTACGGTGGGCCCATGGACTGGAAGATTGAGCTCATCCCCGTTCCGGTGACCGATGTCGACCGGGCCAAGGCGTTCTACGAGAAGGTGGGCTTCAACGCCGACCACGATCACCGGGTGCACGAGGGCCTACGGTTCGTCCAGCTGACACCACCCGGCTCGGCCTGCTCCATCGTGATCGGCGATGGCATCACCGACAAGACGCCCGGCACGCAGGAGATCCAGGTCGTGGTCGCCGACGCCGAGGCGGCGCGCCGGCAACTGCTCGACGCCGACGTCGACGCCAGCGAGGTCGAGGTGCAGCCATGGGGCAACTTCGTCTACTTCGGCGATCCTGACGGCAACAGGTGGTCGCTGCAGGCGATCGCGTCACGCCCCAACGGCTGATCGAAGGCCCACGACAACCTCTGGCAAAGCACTGAGGTCTTCTCGGCGACGTGGCGCTTGCGGTGTGGGACGGGGCGCGGGTGCCGCCCGTGGCCTAGCTCTGCGGTGCCAGGGTGCGTAGGACGTCGAACTCGTTGCCCTCGGGGTCTGCCATGACCACCCAGTTGCGGTCTGAGCCCTGGCCCACATCCGCCTTGGTGGCGCCGAGGCCGAGTAATCTGGTCACCTCCTCCTCGGTGCTGCCGTCGATTGGGCTGACGTCGAGGTGAAGACGGTTCTTCACCGTCTTGCCCTCAGGCACCTGGACGAACAGCAGGGTGGGCGGCATCTGACGGGCCCGAACCTCCTCGACGGTCGGCACCCACGAGCCGATCTCGACCTTGCCCTCGCTCCGGTCGATCACCTTGAAGTCCAGGACCTCGCACCAGAAGGCCGCCAGTCTCTCCGGATCGTGGCAGTCAACGGTCAACTCGGTGAACCTGCTCGTCATGACTCTCCCAGTTAGTGCCGACGGGGCTCAGAGTATTGGCCACGCCCCCCGTCCGACAGGTCTGCGAAGATCACGTTCCGGAGCCGAGGGGCCGGGGGGCTCAACAATGGTGGGATTTCCGCCGGCGCCGATGGCGACGGGGCCCGCTTCTGCCGGCGGGTCAGGCCGACCCCGACGAGCACGACCACCATCCCGGCGGCGACCCGGAGGCTGAAACGCTCGTCGAGCACGATGGCCCCCAGCGCCACCGAGACCACCGGCAGCAGATAGCCGACCGTCGCGGCGTTGGTGGCGCCCTCGGCGGCGATGATCCGGTAGGTGAGGTGGAAGGTGATCCCGGTGGCGACGACGCCCAGGACCACGACGGCGAGCGCGATCTTCGGGTCGATCTCGATCGGTGTCAGGCCTTCGGCCGGCAGGGTCAGCGAGGTCAGTCCGGTCGCCACGATGAGCTGCGCGGTCGACAGCGAGATGGTGGGGATGCCCCTGCCGACCAGGTTGCGGCCCATGTACGCGAAGCCGACGGCATAGCTCGCGGCCGCGGCGACGATGGCGAGGGCGCCCCAGCCGACCGGCCCGGTCGTCTGCCATGGCGCGAAGATGAGCATGACCCCGGCGAATCCGAGCAGGAGTCCGGCCAGCCGGACCGGCCGGAGTCCGCGCTCGGAGCCGATGACGACACCGATGAGCAGGGACCACAACGGGGTCGTCGCGTTCAGCACGCCGGCCACCCCGGAGTCGACGGTCTGCTGGCCGATGCTGAACAGGGCGAACGGCAGGGCGTTGCAGAAGAACCCGGCCACGACGAGGTGACCCCAGACCGCCCGATCCCGAGGCAGCCGCCGACCCGAGCCGAGGCATGCGACCAGCAGGGTGGCCGTTCCGAGTACGCACCGGCTGAGGGTGACCTGGACCGGAGTCAAGGCGTCCAGGGCCAGCTCGATCCAGAGAAATGTCGAGCCCCACAGCAGGGCGAGCACGCCCACCCGCGTCCACGCCCATGCGCTGCCCGCCACACCGTTCACCCGGACCTCCTCGATCTCTCTCCGTGAACGGTGCCGGACCGGACCTGGAAGAACAAGCAAAAGGTTCTGCACGTACGTTAAGGTCCGCTGCATGATTGACGTCAGGCGGATGCAGGTGTTGCGGGCGGTGGTCACCAGCGGATCGGTGACCGCGGCGGCGGCGCACCTGGGTTACACCCCCTCCGCCGTGAGCCAGCAGGTGGCGGCACTGGAGAAGGAGACCGGGATCGCGCTGCTCGAACGCGTCGGCCGGGGCGTGCGGCCCACCGCGGCGGGACGCCTGCTCACCGAACACGCGGCCGTCATCAGCCAACATGTGGCTGCGGCCGAGACCGCGTTGGCCGACCTGCGGGCCGGCCGTACCGGTCGGCTGGGGATCCGCTACTTCGCCTCGGTCGGCCCAACCCTGCTGGCGCCCGCGCTCGCCCGGCTCCGGCGCGAGCACCCCGACGTGACGATCGACCCGAAGCTGACGGATCCGAACGATCCACTGCCGGACGTGGAGCAGGGACACGCCGACCTGGCCATCGTGGTCCGCCGGACCAGCGACGAGAGCCGCCCGGGCATTCGCCTGATGCACCTGCTCGATGACGCGTACCAGGCCGTGCTGCCCACCGGACACCCGCTCGCCGGGCGAAGGATGATCGACCTGGCTGCCCTCGCCGGCGAACCCTGGGTCGGCAGCGAACCGCCGGGCCCCTGCCTGGAGCCCATCACCGACGCCTGCGCCGCGGCGGGCTTCAGCCCGGACTTCGTGGCGAAGTCGGAGGACTACGCCACGGCTCAGGGATTCGTCGCGGCCGGCCTCGGCGTCAGCCTGATCCCCCGACTCGGACTTGGCACCCGCCACCCGGGCGTCACCATCCGCCCGGTCCGCCGCCCCGAGCCGGTGCGGACCATCTACGCCGCCGTCCGGGAGATCTCACTTGATCAGCCCGCGCTGCGCGCGCTGATCGACGCCCTCGTGGGCGCCGCGAAGGCGTGAGAGAGAGCCCCTTCGGTGGCCTCCCTCCCCGTCACCTGGAAATCGTGTGGCCTCTGCGCCGCGCAGGACGGTCGCTACTGCGACCGCGCCCGGTTCGCCTCCTGTTCCGCGAGCCAGTCGTCGAAGGTCGTGGGCGCTATACGGGCGTCCGGTCCGGGCAGCAGCACATTGCCCGCCATGTCCGGGCCGAGGATCGCCTCCCAGGTGGGGACGAGTTTCACCTCGCGCCCGAGCGCCCGGTGGGTCCGGCGGGCCATGTCCACGAGATCGTGCCGATCGGGCCCGGCCACGTCGCGGTGACGTCCCTGCGGCGGCCCGGCGGCCACCTCCGCGAGGACCTCCGCGACGTCGGCCGGCGCGATCGGCTGGATGAGCAGCGGCGCGAGATAGGCGGTGCCGTCACTCTCGGTCCACGTGGCCACCGTCGCGCCGAAGTCGAAGAACTGGGTGAAGGGCACGATGGTCCACGGCACGTCGCCGGCCGAGACCAGGCGCTCCTGCTCCCGCTTGCCGGAGTAGTGCGCGGTTCCGGCGATGCGGTGCACCTCGACGATGGACAGCAGGACGTGATGCCGAACCCCCGCATCCTGCTCAGCCCTCAGGAGGTTCCGGGTGGCGGCGCCGAAGTACGCCTCGGTGGCCTCGCGGTCGGCCGCCGGCGCGCTGATCGCGTCGATGACGGCGTCGACCCCGGCCAACGCCGCGTCCAGCCCGGTGCCGGCCACCAGGTCGACACCCTGCGACCGGCTCATCGGTACGGGCTCGTGGCCGTGGCGGCGCAGCGCGGCCACGGTCAGGGACCCGATGTTGCCGGATGCGCCGGCGACGGCCACACGCATGTCTGGCTCCTGTCTCCGAACCGCGCGGGAGTCACCCGCCGCGCAGTTGACGAGCGCTGCCCGGATGGTGACCGAGCTGGACGGCGAGCGCATCGACCGATCGCTTCATCTGTCCGCGATTCGGCACATCGCGCCGACGCCTCGTCCAGAGCTTCAGCCTAGGGGAGGGTGACATGCCGTGGGACCGAAATCGACCTGTGCGGGCCGTTTCCCGCTGACCGACGGACCAGGCCTCGTGCGGCGGCCCGGACAGGGCACAGCCGCGTGTGGTCCGCTTCGGCCGGGCGGCCTCACGTGTAGCGGTCCAGCCCACCCGGGTGTCGGCCCCGCCTGAGGCCTACTAGCCGTTGGCCTCGGGACGATTGTGGTTCCGGCGTCGGTCCAGCGCGCCGACGATCCGGCATCGGCCTGGCGGATGGTCGTGCATGAGGGCGGCGATGAGCAGGGCCACACCCACCATGACGACGATGTCGCCGATGCTGATCACCAGGTTCAGCCACGGCACGGGCAGAACATCGCCGAGCGCCGCCAACCGGGTCGTCTCGGTGCTGACGGTGTGGTGGGGATCCAGGGTGGTGTCAGTCGGAACGCCCCCGATCTCGCCCAGCGCGGCTGGCGCCACCGGCATGTGCCCGTTGGGCACGATGGCGGCCGCGTTCAATGCCGCCCCGGCGAGGAGCGCGGCGACGCCGGCGCGGGCCGGCCGGGACAGGCGCGCCAGATTGAGCAGCAGCGCGACGCCGACCATGCTGAACACCAGTGCGGTCAGCCACCGTTGTGCGGCCGAGGAGAGCAGGCGGGAGCCCGGCGGCACGTGGCCCAGCAGCTGTCCGGCGGCGGCAGCGTACAGCAGCCGGACGCCCCGCAGCGGCTGACGGGCAAGCTGCCGCAGCCGGCCGCCCGTGAGGTACCCGGCGGCCAGACCGACCAGGACGGGGCCGAGGAGGAAGACGGACACTTAGCCGCCGTGGTCGTACGGTGCGCCGACGGCGTAGAGCAGGGTGGCAAGCGCGACGAGCAACAGGACGATGCGGGCTCTCATGCTCGACGGACCTCAGCCGCCGTGCTCGTGCGGTGCGCCGACGGCGTAGAGCAGAGTGGCGAGAGCGGCCAACGTAAGGACGATTCTCAGCTTCATGACTCAACGCTAGGGGTTGACGGACATCAACTGATTCGGCGACGCCGACACCGATCGGGACCCGTTCGGCCGCAGCTGGTGCCGTATCAGCCCACGTTCGCTGGTCGTTGCGCTGTGGCGCCAGGCAACCTCGAGGAACAGGAAGCACAGGAAGGACCCCGAGTTCGGTTACACCCTGAGCAACGACGCCAAGGGCCGCGTCGCCAATCTGGGAGCCGAGCCCTTGCCCCATCGCTTGAGCGGTAGGACGCTCAGCGGCGTCACCCGTACTCGGAGGACTGCCGTCAACCAGCCTCCCGTCACGATAAACGTGATGGCGGGGCGCAATTAGAGCGCGAGCATCGCCCCCGCCACCTCACCGGCGGCGGCATCGGGGATAGCCGTCGCGGCCCGTTCGAGCACGAGTAGCCGCGCACCGGGGATCTCGCGTGCGAGCGCTTCGCCGTTGCCGACGGGGAAGAACGGGTCGCGGCGACCGTGCACCACCAGCGTCGGGATCGCGAGCTCGTGAAGGCGCTCGCGCCAGCGCGGCGTGCAGTCGAGCTTGGCGAACACCGTGCCCAGATGGTTGGCCATCTGCACCGCGGGGTCCGTGCCCGGCGTGCGGTCCCATCTGCGCTCGGCGGTCGCGCGCGCGGCGACGGGGTCGTCACCGAGAATCTGCGCGCCTTCGGCGGCGAACTCGGCCACCGCGGCGCGGTCGGACCAGTCGGGCATCGCATGCGAGAACAGCCGGCCCATCGTCGCCGCGTCATGATCGGGCAGGTCGTCGTCGACCGGGCCAGGAGCGACGGGCCGCGTTCCGACGAGGGTGAGCGCCGAGAACGCGTCCGGGTGGTCGAGCGCGGCGACCTGGGCGACCATCCCGCCGACGCCGATGCCAGCCAGGTGCGCCGGCCGGTCGTCGAGTTCGCGGGCGAGCGCCGCGGCGTCGGCGGCAAGATCGCGCAGCGTGTACGCCGGAGCCTCGGGATCGGCGGTGGTCGACCCGCCGGAATCGCGCAGGTCGTACCGCACCACATGGCGCCCGCCGCGCGCGAGCGCCTCGCAGAGTGCGTCGGGCCAGGAGAGCATGGTCGTGCCGCCCGCGAGCAGGACGAGCGGCGCAGCCCTGTCGCCGAAGTGCTCGACTCCGAGCGTGACACCGTTCGCCTCGACCGTCGTCATCACGCCTCCGCCGTCGGGTTGATGCCGCCGGACGTGCGGAACGGGTGGACCGTCGGATACATCAGGTACCTCCAGGGTGGCGTCGTGGGCCGGTGGCGCGGGGAGGGACACGCTACGTGTCCCCGCCGGTGGTTTGCGTCGAGTCGGACGAGGGCGACTGCTCAGAGGTGGACGCCTGGCGGGACGGAAACTCATCGGCACCCTGTCCGCAAGGCAACGATGACCGAGCAGCCGCCCTTGCCCCATGGCTCGAGTGGTACACCCACGGCGCCACGCCGCACTCGGAGGACTTCCGCCGACCAGCGCCCGCCATCACCACGACTAGCTGCCAGCGGGCACCTGGTCCGTGACGTCGGCGTAGCCGACCTTCTCCGGTGCCGCGGTCGGCGCGTAGATCACGCGGATCACGCCCGTCGGGAAGGCCTCCGTCGCTGTCACCTGGAAGTGGTACGGCGTGTCGCCGTCGTCGAACAGCCTGCGGCCCTTGCGTGCCGCCACCGGATGCACCAGCAGGCGCAGCTCGTCGACCAGCCCGGCGGCGAGCAGTTGCTGCACCACGGAGATCGACCCCGGGATGAGGATGCCTTTGCTGCCGGCATCGGCCTTGAGCGCGGTGACCGCGTCGACAAGGTCGCCCTTGATCAGCTCCGAGTTGCGCCAGGTGAACTCCAGCTGCTGGCGCGAGACGACGACCTTGCGCATGTCCCCGAGCTGCTTGGCGAAGACCGCGTCCTCGCCGCCGGCGGCCTCGCGGTCGGGCCAGGCGCCGGCGAAGCTGTCGTAGGTCTCCCGGCCGATGAGCATGACGTCAGCGGTGTCGTAGTCCTCGCCGACGGCGCGGCCCATGTTCTCGTCGAAGTACGGAAAGTGCCAGTCCGGGTCGATCTCGGCCACGCCGTCGGCCGAGATGAACAGCGTGGAGATGACCTTTGCCATCGCAGGGTCCCTTCGAGTTGGTGGCGTCGACAGGTGGACCGCCGCAGCATCTCAGAATCATCGGCTGGCCAGGGACCAACCCGCCGACCGGTGGGGGCGGACGCCCGGACGACCGGCGGCACAGCCGATGGGCGCCTGATTGGGATGCCACCACCGAGCTCGGTCGGTGAGACGACCGTGTTTCCGGGACTCTCGCGAACCGGCGGGGCGACTACGGCTCCGCGACATCGCTTAGGTGGCGCGCGGGTCGCCCACCGAACCGCCGGCTGTAGATCATCACCGCATGCCCGCCGCGTGCAAGGCTTCCGAGCGGTCAGCAACAGCCCACTGTGGTCAGTAGCCTCACTTCATGGAACTCACGGGGATGATCGCAGCCGAGCGGCGTCGGGCCGCTGATCTGGTCGAATCGTTGAGCATCGAGCAGTTGGAGACACCGAGCCTGTGCGGCTCGTGGACGGTCCGGGAAGTGGCCGCCCATCTCGTGTCGCCGTTCGCCGCGCCGCGCCGCTCGTTGCTGCCGTTGATGCTGCGCAGCGGCTTCAACCTCCACCAGCTCAACGCCCGGCTGGCGCAGGTTGTGGCCCGGGAGCCGGCCCACCGGATCGCAGGGCTGTTGCGGGACAACGCGGAGAGGCGGTTCCGCCCACCCATCGTCGGATACCGGGGCCAACTCACCGATCTGCAGATCCACGGGCAGGACATCCGCCGACCGCTCGGCCTGCCGCACGAGCTGCACCCGGACCGGCTGCGGGTGTCGTTGCACTTCCTGGTGAGCCGCCGCGCCCGGGGCTTCTTCGTGCGCAGAGGGCGACTCGACGGGCTCCGGTTCGAGGCGCCGGACGCGGACTGGGCCTGGGGGAGTGGCCCGGTGGTGCGGGGTACGGCAGAAGCGGTCATGCTCGCCATGACAGGCCGGCCCGCGGTGCTTGACGAACTCGACGGCGACGGCGTCCGGCTGCTGCGCGACCGGATGACCTGAGGCGCCGGACGGGCCGCATGCTCATCAGAGAGGCTCCCGGTGGTCGAGCGCCCTCGCGGCGCGGGTCTGGCGGAAGTTCCGGTAGCCCATGATGTGGAGCGTCTTGGACGGGTTGAGGGGGTAGGGCACGACCTTGCCGGTTCCGATGAACCCGATCCGCCGATAGAAGGCTTGGGCGCGGTGGTTGTCCTCATGCACGCCGATGGTGAGCCAGGTGGCGTCGGTGTTGTCGCGCGCCCACCTGATCGCGACCTCCATTAGCCGGGTCGCCAGTCCCGACTGCCGGCCGCGATGTGCCGGCGCCACGTAGACGCCGTATATGTGTGCGTGGCCGGGGACCTCCTCCAGCGGAGCGCAGCTGGCCATCCCCACCCAGCGGCCGTCCTCGGTGGCGGCGATGAACGTCGCCGACGTGGCTGACGTCGCGCTCTGTTCGGCCTGCTGCCGCCACGCCTCGTCGGTGAGCGCGGCCATGTCCGCGTATGAGGTACCGAAGGCCGTCGGGGATTCCCGCAGCATCCCCAAGCGCAGGGTACGAAGTTGACGCCATTCCCCCGGCGCGATTCGGCGTACGACGTATGGCACTGTCCGCTCCGTCTCCTGGTGGCAGGCGTGAGGGCGAGAAAGGTACGCCCCGGGTTGCGGCCCTGGCGTCAGCGGGGGCGCCAGGGGCCACGGTGGATCGATGTCCCACATCGAGTTGAACACGGCCGTCGAGGCCGTCCCGGAAACGGTCTTCGACGCCTGCCTCGACGTCGGCCTGCACACCGCATCCGTGGGAGCCAGTGCCGAACGCGCGGTCGGCGGCGTGACGACTGGCCGATTGAGGGCTCGCGATGTCGTCACCTGGGAAGCCGGCACTGGGGCCTGCCCTGGCGGATGACGGTTCGAATCACCGACTACCGGCGGCCGCGCGGCTTCACCGACGAGCAGGTCAGCGGCCCGTTCGGCCGATGGCGCCACGAGTACAACTTCACGCCGGATCTGACCGGATCCTCGGCCACGATCATGCGCGACGTCATCGACTTCACCGCGCCCATGGGGATGCCAGGACGGACCGGGCGGTTGTCTTGCTGATAGTTAGGCTGATTCCGCGGATGGCGCTGTTGACAATGATGCCTTCGCAATCGCAATCGGGAAGGGCTGCGGCCATCTGTAGGAGAACCTCGCCGGCCAGGCCGACAGTGAATCGGGGACCGAAGTTGCGTAGGGCTGCCTCGGGATCCGCGTAGGCCGGTATGAGTGCCCGACCGTCGCCGTGAGTGGTCCTGCCCGCGCAAGGTTGCCGTCTGCCCTGAAGCCCTCGATCGGATCTTGGGACGGTGTCCCGATGGCCACGATGCCGACGGTGGAAGCCCGAAACAGGCCGAGAAGACGTCCGTAGCCTTCCTGGTTACTGGTCTCCGCGTACTCCGTCATGACATCGGATAGCGGAGTGTCACTGACCAACCCGCCGACCGGTGGGAGCGCTACGCCCGGACGACCGGCGGCAGAAGGGGTCGGGCGGCCTGATTCTGCTGCCGCCACAGAGCTCGACGGAGCTTCGATCGGTGCGACCACCGTGTCGGTTTCACCCCGTCGTGCGACCGGGCATCTGGTAGCCGCCGCCGAGCTGGTCGACGGCGCTTCGCGCATCCCGGTTGATGTCGTCGAGAGGGGCGTCGCCTGTCGACGGCTTGCGCCTGCGTTGACGCTCCGCGGCTCGGCCCAGCTGCCGAATCGCCCGCCGTCCCGCACCGGCGGTCCGGCGTTGCTGGAGGCGAACAGTCGCGGTGATGGCGATGGCAGCACCGGTGAACACCGCCAGCAGTGCGACCAACAGCGTCCCCATGCCGCCACGCCAACCGTCAATGGCAAGCCAACGGCCGCTGGAGGTGACCCGTCGGTAACCCGTCATCCCCAGCGGGACGCCGACACGCCGTTCAGCGAGGAGACCGTCCGCGACATCACCTGGCTGGCTCGATGGGGTCGCCCGCCGAGCCACCGCCGATAGATCATTGACCCATGCTCGTCGCGTCCGTCGTCACCATGCTGGCGCTTCTCGCGTGGTTGACCGTCGCCCGGCTGCCGTGGTTCACCGGCGTCGTGTTGGTGGCGCTCACCCTGGTCGCGGTCGCCTCGGTTTCCCTCGCCGCCGTTGTGCCCCGGGCGGCGGTGGAGGCGCGCCTGCTGCTGTTCCTCGGGGTCGCCGTGACGCTGCTCGCCGCGGGGGAGACGCAGCGCCGCAAGCTCGCCGCCAGCGGCGACGGTGATCGGGCGGGCCGGCGCTGGCCGTACCGGATCGCGGTCGGTCTTGCCCTTTTCGTCGCCCTGGCCTGCATCCCGGCAGCCGCCTGGGACTTCAATGACGACGGGTTCGTGCCGTCGGCGGGGGAACTCGGCCCGCTGCCCGGCGGGCTCGACCTTCGAGGCGCGGGCGGCGACTCGGAGTGCGGCACCGGTCGTTGCGCCGTCTCGTACGCGCTCGTCGGCGGGCCGGGCGAGTCGGCCGACGAGGTGGCCCGACGGATGTGGGGCCATCTGACGAGCAGGGGCTGGCCGCAGCCCGACGGTGGGCGCAGCTGCCGCCCGGCCGGCTGGCTTCTCGACACCCGGGAAACCTGCGTGGAGATCAGCACGGCCGACGGCGCGGCACGGCTCACGCTGGAGGGCGGCCGCCCGTACCCGCGGTTTGCCGATGCCAGCAGCCAGTCGCGTTAAGTCAACGCTCCAGCGCCCTCGTGGTCGCCGCCCTCGGCGGCCAGCATGTGTGCCAGTGCCGAGGCTCGGGTGGCCTTCGATATCGGGTGCCAGCATCGCCAGCGCGTTGGTTACGCCGAGGTAGGCCAGTCGAAGCAGCACGACCGGTCATCCGTGCCCAGTGGTTTCAGCGATTTGACCAGCCTGGGCACGTTGATGAGGGCAAGATCTTTCTTGTCGTGGTCAAACCGCCATGACCAGGGCGGACGTCATTGTCGGCACCTGCATGGCCAGCAGGCCCAAAAGGCGGCGCACAGAGCCGACGAGCACGAGATATACGGAGGCACCCATGAAGGCAATCGTCGCGATGGATCAGGCCGCGGAAGCAGCCGGGATCACACTCGCGGAGCGGCCTGAGCCGACGCCGGCGATCAACGACGTCGTCGTTGAAGTCCACGCGTCGGGCTTCGTCCCCGCGGAGTGGGAGTGGCCCTCGACATGGGTCGATCGTTCCGGTCACGATCGCGCCCAGGCGATCATCGGCCACGAGTTCGCCGGAGTGGTCTCCTCTCTCGGCTACGGCACGACGGGACTCTCGTTGGGACAGCGGGTGTTCGGGATCACGGACTGGCACCGCGATGGAACGCTGGCTGAGTACGCGGCCGTGGAGGCACGCAACCTTGCGCCGCTGCCGGGGAATGTCGACTTCACGGTGGGTGCGAGTCTGCCGATCTCCGGCCTGACCGCGTGGCAGGGCCTGTTCCAGCACGGTCGTCTTCAGGCGGGGCAGAGCGTCCTCGCACACGGCGCCGCCGGCGCCGTCGGATCAGTGGTGACGCAGCTCGCCCGGGAGTTCGGCGCCTACGTCGTCGGTACCGGTCGGGCGGCGGACCGCCAGGCGGCGCTCGACTTCGGCGCGAACGAGTTCCTCGACCTCGACCACGAGGATCTCGACGACATCGGCGGGGTCGACCTGGTCTTCGATGTCATCGGCGGTGATGTCCAAAGGCGCTCGGCGAGCATCATCCGGCCTGGTGGGACGCTGGTGTCGGTGGTCGGACCTGTTGAGGCTCGCCCTGTCCACGGCTTGGCGGTCGATTTCGTCGTCGAGTCCGTACCGAGTCAGCTGATGGAGATCGTCGACCGGGTGCGAGACGGGCGCCTTCGCACGCACATCGGAACAGTCGCGACTCTCGACGGCGCCATCCCCGCGCTCAACCCGACCGAGCGGCGCAAGGGCAAGACCGTCATTCGCGTACGCCCCTGAGCGCCCTGGAATAGGCCAACAGCGCCGTCATGCTGACGCCCCACTGACGAGATCGGCACCCCACCTCGCGGCAGATCCGGTTGGCCGTCAGAGTGGTCGCCAGGTCTGACATGGGGGACCGGAATGGCGCAACCATGGGTTCGGCCGCACCGGGAGTCGAAATGGCGCCGGGCTTACTGGTCAGGTATTCACCAGCCACTGTTGCCCGTCGATGAGCTCGCGAACCGCGTCGAGGTGCCCGGCGTGGCAGGCGGTCTCGGTGATCACATGGAGCAGGACGTCCCGAAGATTGTGCAGGCGCCACTCACTTCCGGGGAAGGGCCACCAGGCCAGGTCGGCATCGGCAGATGAGGCGGCGATGACGGCATCGGCCAGTGAGGCCTCATGGCGATAGCAGTCAAGGACATCGCCGGCCGGCAGTCCCGGGGCTACCTGCCATGGGCCGTCCTGGCTGCCGACCATGTCGATGACCTCCGGCTCGCCAGCCACAACAGCGCGGAACCACATACGCTCCACCGACAGCGCGAGGTGCTGCAGCATCCCCAGGCAGCTCCACCCGGAGGGCAGCACAGGGCGCCGCAGCGCCTCATCGCTCAGTCCTTCCACGGCACCCAGCACGTGGTTTCGCTGCCTCTGGAGGCACTGCATCAACGCGGTGATCTCGGCGTCGACTGCCACCGTCATTTCTGAGCCTCCCTGACACGACACTTCTTCATAGGGCCGAATGCACCCTTGCGCATACGTACCCGCACACTTTCCGTGACGACTGGCGTGCCAGTTATCCGCTTCTGTCGAAGAGTGGCTGCCCGATCTTGGCGTGTTCCTGTTGATCTCAACCGAATTTCACCCGGCGACGAGCATCCCGCCTGGCACCCATCGTTTACGCCATCGCCAACAGGGCGATGCACATACCCGCGCTCATCACGCCGTGGCGCAGTGCCGACCAGTCCAGCGGACACCCCACCGCGTCCGTCGTCGCCGTGGACGGTCCACCGACGCGCATCCCGCGGCCAACCCACCAGAATCCGGCGAGTGCCAGGTACCCCCCCCGAGCAGCGCACTGGCCCATCCGGCACACCCGACCGGCGCATGACCCATCCCGGCCATGTCCATACCACTGTGGCCGACGGCGGAGGCGTGCCCCGGTGTTGAGGCACCCATCCGCACCATCGTCCCTGTCGGGTGGCGAAGAACACCGGAAGGGCACGACCGCCCGGCGTCCCTCCGAACGCCACTGCCAGCAGCCATCGGAGGGGGGCAATGCCGATCATCGGCCCCACGAACGGTGGCGGGGCCTCCGGCAGACGCCGAACCTCAGTGGCAGCACTGGTGCGCGCTGCCGGCGGGCTCGGTGGCGCCCAGGTCGTCGTCACGGCCAGCGGCGATCCGCGACCACTGCGCGGTGGGCCGGCCGTCGAGCCGGAACTGGTCGCCGTCGGTCCGGAAGCGCTGCGGCCAGCCGTCCGGCGAGTCCTCCCAGGTCTCCTGGCGGCCGTAGACGGTCATGTCGAGCAGGCCGTACGACGGCGCCATCGATTCGACGCCCCGCCCCGTGGTCCAGTAGGTCTCGAACACGCGGTCGCCCTGGCGCAGGTAGCACGCCTTCATGCCGAACGCGCGCCCGGCGACGAGGGAGTCGAGCGACTCCGCGGGCACCGAGTACCAGGGCGCCTGCCAGCCCATGAAGTCGCGGTACCGCGACGTCTCCTCGAACGGCCCCTGGCAGAAGACCGCGAACGTGACGTCGCGCGAGTGCAGGTAGGACAACTCGAGCACCTGCCCGGTGAAGAACGTACATCCCTCGCACTGGTCGGCTGCCGGCCTGCCCGTGTGCCACATGTGGTACGACGCGAACAACTGGGTCCTCCCCTCGAAGACGTCAAGCAGGGGCACGGGGCCGTCGGCACCGACCAGACGGGTGGTCGGGTCGACCTCGACCATCGGCAACCGCCGGCGGGCCGCGGCGACGGCGTCGCCCTCCCGGGTGTGCGCCTTTTCGCGGAGCCGGAACTCGTCGAGTTGCTTCTGCCAGGTCTCGCGGTCGGTGATCGGGGGTGTCGCTGGCGTGGTCATGGGCTCCTCCTCGGGTCAGGCGCTATGAGGCTAATAGTGACTGCTATGATCAAGCAAGTATGATCCTTGGGCTCACCGGTGTGACGAACGGGCGGCGCGGTTCCGGACAAGGCGTAGGGAGGCTTTCGATGCCCACTCAGCGGGGTTATCGCCAGGCGTGCGGCGTTGCTCGCGGCCTCGACATCGTGGGAGAGCGGTGGTCGCTGCTCGTGGTGCGCGAGCTGCTGCTCGGGCCGAAACGGTTCACCGACCTCCAGCAGGCGCTCCCGACCGCCAGCCCGAACGCACTGTCCGACCGGCTGCGCGAGCTGGCCGACGCGGGCGTCGTGCGCCGTCGGCAGCTGCCTCCGCCAGGTAATGTGCGGGTCTACGAGCTGACCGCCTGGGGTCGCGGCCTCGAGCCGATCGTGGTCGCGCTGGGCACCTGGGCGCTGGCCGCCCCGCCGACTGCGGAGCAGCTCTTCGTGAGCGCGGACAGCGCCATGCTGACCATCCGCACCTACTTCGTGCCGATGCCGGAGCAGCCCGAGGTGACGCTCCGGATCGAACTACGCGACCACGGCCCTGCCGGGGTGTTCGGCGTCCGCCTCACGTCGGCCGGCGCCGAGGTCACCCACGAGCCGCCCGGAGAGCCGCACGCCGTCCTGATCACCACGACGGATGCCCTCCTCGCCGCCTTCGGCAGCGACGAACTCGCCGGGCTCGTAGCTGCCGGCGCCGCCATCATCGGTGATCCCGGGGTCGTACGCCGTCTCGTCACGGGCGTGCGAGTCCCGGGCGCCACAGGTCAGGGCTCAAACGGCACCGCCGGGCCAAGGGGGGCGGCGGATAGCCGCCAGAGGCTGCCCGAAAGGTGACCTGATGCCCCGGCAGATCCGGCCCGCCCGGCAGAGTCAAGTCGAGTCGATCGCCGGGGCGGCGGCCGGCCCCGCGGCAGCCGTGACTGACGACCACGAACCGGGGGCCGCCAGTCACGGACGCGGTCCACCCGTGCGGCGGCCGAGTCCGCTCATCTTGACGGCGGTGAAGACCGCGGCGGCCAGCGCTACGTCCGACGGCAGGATGAGCCCGCTGGGCGTACGGGCGCTGTGCGCCGTAGACGCAGCCCATCATCAGCGGTGGAACGAACCCGCCGAGGCCATCGGCCGCGCCGACCAGCCCGGTGACCGCGCCCGGCGCCGCCCCCGTCGACCTACAGCTTGGTCCGTTCGGGGTGCATCCCGTTGACCATCTCGTGGCCCGGTCTGCGGATGCAGTTCGATCCGGGCTCGGCGCCGCACACCGGGCAGGCTCGCCACTCCTGAACCGGGCCCGCGTCGTGCCCCAAGGTCAGAGCCACCTCGCTGATGTCGTTGGCCAGCTCGTGCAATCCCGGGTCCCGGTGTCGGACGGCGGCTTGGTGGATCTTCTGAACCGACTCTCGGGCCCGCTCCAGTTGCTGCCTCGCCATTGCGCCAGGATCAGAGGACATGCCGTCCCGGCTTCCCGTTCCTGGACAGATGAAACGGGCTGGCTGGCGGCGCCCCTCCCGCCCGCCGGTGTGGGGCCGCCATCCGTCACCCTCCGGGCTGAGCCTCGGAGCTGCTCGTGCGGGCTGCGGCCACCCACGCACCCGCACCCGGACGGTGGCAGGCGGCAGTTGTCTCGCCGGAGGGGCTCAGCTGAGGAGTCCGCCCATCAGGTTGACGAAGCTCGCGACGATCACCACTCCGAACACGTACGACAGGATGGCATGGGACAGCACGCTCTGCCGGATGCGTGGATCGCGGATGGCGGTGTCGGAGACCTGGTAGGTCATTCCGATGGTGAAGGCGACGTAGGCGAAATCGCGGTAGGTGGGCGGCTGACGCCCGAGCGGGTCGTCAAGGTCGATGCCGCCGGCCGTGGTCCTGAAGTGGAGGTGGGCGTAGTGCAGGGTGAAGACGGTGTTGATGGCCGCCCACGACAGCAGGAGGGTCAGCGTGGCGACGCCGACGAGCAGTAGTCGCGCTGAACCGCTGTGCCGGCCGGCGAGGCTGAACACGACGCCGGCGGCGGGCACGGTGACCGCCCCCGCCCCGATCACCAGGACCGCGGCGATGCCGCGCCTCTGGTCCTCACGCCCGGCAAGCAACGGGGTCTGCCCGCTTCCGGCGCCGATGATGATGCGCCACGTGGACGTGAGAAAGACGAGAGCGGCGGTGTCCCACCCCAGCACTACCGCCAACTCCCAGGGCACGAAGCGCAGGAGGACCAGGGAACTGATCAGCCAGATGGCAGCGACGATGACGGCTCGCCGTAGGGCAGGGGCGTGCCAACCCAGCGATCGGTGATACAGGTTCTCCGGCGGCAATTCAGTCATCGACCGAGTGTCGCCGATCGGTCACCCAATGACGGCTCAGGCCGCTCGCGTGGCGGTCCTGGGAACAGCCTCGATCGTCCGGGGGAGGAGCCGTCGGTCGGCACGCAGGACGGTCCCGTCGGGGCGGACCACGGCCGCGCGAGCGGCGCCGGCGACCAACCACCGATGCAGTTCGCTGCCGGGTCGGACCCTGATCAGGACCGCCCCGCGCCGTTCGATGTCGGCTCGTAGTGCCGCGGTCGGCTCGAGGGACGTGACGATCGCGAACCGTCCGGCGGCCACGTCGTCGAGACGCCGATCTCCGTCGACGATCGCGTTCGGGCACAGCCAGCCGGCGAGGCCGCGGCGCAGCCGTGGCCGCACCACGAGGTCGGAGCGGTGCAGCGGCGGTGTTCGGCTGTCCGTGGCGAGGTCCGTGAGGCCCGGCACGAGGTGAAGCCGCGGCGCCACGGCGCGACGGATGACACTGCCCAGCTCGCCGCCGGCCGTCATTGCCGTACCGATGAACTTCGCCAGCTTGATCATTGCGCGGGCGTGCTGCTTGCGTTCGATCTCGTACGTGTCGAGCACGGTCTCGGGCAGGATCCGGTGGAGCACGCCGGCGAGCTTCCAGGCGAGGTTCATCGCGTCGCGCAGCCCGGCGCACATGCCCTGACCGATGAACGGTGGGGTGAGGTGGGCGGCGTCGCCGAGCAGGAACACACGCCGGTCTCGCCACCGGTCGGCGAGCTGTGCGCGGAAGGTGTACTCGGCGACGCGGATGACCTCCAGCTCCGCGACGGGGATGTCCCCGGTCCACCGCGAGATCAACGGATGAAGCCGGGCCATGTCGCGGTAGTCGTCGGCGGTCTCGCCCGGGATCAGCTGGAACTCCCAGCGGTAGCGGGTCTTCCCGATGCGCATGTAGGTGCCGGCGCGGGCCGGATCGGAGAGCTGGTGCACGCCCTCCCACTGGTCGAGGTCGGCCTCGGTGGCCACGTCGACGACGAGCCAGCGTTGCGTGAAGCCCAGGTCGTGCATGGTGGCGCCGATGGAGGCCCTGGCCAGGCTGTTGGCGCCGTCGCAGCCCAGCACATACCCCGCGCGGATGGAGTCGCGCTCGCCCGTGGTGGTGTCGGTGACGTCGACCCGCACCCCCTGGGCGTCCTGGGTCAGCCCGGTGACCTCGACACCGCCGCGAAGAGTGACGGCGGCGTACCGCTGGAGATTCCGGCGGAGGATCGTCTCCAGTTCCGGTTGGTCGAACATGCTCCCCTGCGGATAGCCGTGCCGGCCCTGCGCGACGTCGCGCCGGAATTCGGCCAACACCCGCATGTCCCGGTCGAGGAGGCGCAGACCCAGGTGCGGCCGGGAGATGGCGGCGAATTCGTCCCGGAGCCCGAGGCGCGCCAGGATGCGGTGGACCTCGTCGTCAAGGGCGACGGCCCGGGGCTGGGGGTAGATCGACTCCCAGCGCTCGAGGACCAGGCACTCGACGCCGTGCTGGGCGAGCAGCGTCGCGGCGGTGAGCCCGGTGGGGCCGGCGCCGACGATCACCACCGGAACCGCTGTCATCGCGTCAGCACCTGAAGGACGAGGTAGGCGGCGACGAGGAGCCCGCAGACGAGGGCCGGTGCGTACTTCTGCGGGCCGTCTCCCTTGCGCAGGTGCACCACGAGGGCCCCGGCGAGCAGGAGCAGCAGCCCGGCGCCGGCGAGAGCGCCGATCAGCGGCGCGAACAGGCCGATGAGCAGTCCGACCGCGCCGGCGACCTCGAGCAGGCCGATGCGGCGATAGGCCGCGACAGTGAAACCGGCCTCCGCGGCCAGCTCGCGCATCGGTCGCAGGGCCAGGACCTTGGCCGTGCCGAGGGCGAGGAAGACCAGGGCGAGCAGCACCGCGAGGATTGCCGCAGCGATCGTCATGACATAACCACCAATCGCCATTCAATGGCATAACGGCCGAGGACGGCCTTGACTGCCGCCTCGTCGGCGGATGAGGAAACGGTGATCGTGGCCACGACCGAGCTGCCCTCGATCGCGGCCCCGACGTCGCGGACGCCCGCCACCGTGTCGAGCGCGGCGCGGACTTCTCGACCGATGGCATCCGCGCGTAGTGCGGGCTTGTAGAGCTTGCCCACGGCGGTGACGGGTAGCTCGTCGAGGACCGACACGGTCTTGGGCGCGGCGGTGCGGTCAGGCACCCGTTCGCTCGCCCAGTCGCGCAGTTCGCCCTCCGTGACCGTGGCGCCCGGCGCGAGGGTGACGTATGCGACGGGTACCTCGCCGGCGTGGGCGTCCGGGCGCCCGACCGCGCTGGCCGCGGTGACCTGCGGGTGGGCCAGCAGGGCGTCCTCCACGATGGTGGGGTCGATGTTGTGCCCACCGCGAATGATGAGGTCCTTGGCCCGGCCGGTGAGATAGACGAAGCCGTCGTCGTCGATGCGGGCGAGGTCGCCGGTGTCCAGCCAGCCGTCGACCAGCTTGCCCAGTCCGTCCAGGACGTGGCCGTTCTCGTCGCGGTCGGTGACGTAGCCGGGGAAAACGCTCGGTCCGCTGATCGCCAGCAGGCCCGTCTCACCGGTGGGCAGGTCCTTCCAGGTCCCGTCAACGGTCACCACCCGCACCCGTTGGTAGGGCAGGCGCTGCCCGACCGAGCCGGGCCGCGACACGTCAGGGAAGCTGCGCGCGCTGGCGCAGGTCGCCTCGGTGAGCCCGTAGCCCTCGACGAGGGTCGTCCCCGTGCGGGCCTCGAAGCTCGCCCGGACCGCGGCCGGCAGCGGCGAGGCGCCCACCATCGGAAACCGCAGGCTGCTGATGTCGGCGTCGACGGGGCACTGCGCCAGCGTGGCGTAGACCGTGGGCACAGCGCTCATGGCGGCGATCCGGTAGTGCTCGACGATCTTCCAGAACGCGCCGTACAGCGCCGGGTCGCGGTAGCCGAGCGGACCCGCCCACACCACCGTCTGTCCCTTGAACAGGGGCGCGAGCAGGGTCACCACGAGCGCGTTCACGTGGAACAGCGGAAGGGCCGCGAACACCACGGTCTCCTGGTCGAACAGGGCGCCGGCGGCCAGCATCCACGCGTCGGTGACCTCGTTGGCGTGCGTGTGCGCGGCAAGTTTCGGAGCGCCCGTCGTGCCGCCGGTGTGGAACATCGCGGCCAGATCGGCGGACCGGGGCAGGTCCCCGTGGAAGGCGGAGGAGTCCATGGCGGCGGCCTGCTCGCCGAGGTAGCCCATGCGCACGTCGCCGATGGCGGGCAACGGCTCCGGGGTGCCCACGGCACCGGTGGGCCGGAGCACGAGAATCGCGTCGAGCAGGCCGTCGCGGGCCAGCCACTGCGCGGTGGCCCACGTGTCCGGCGCGAGGTCGGGCCCGGCCGTGATCAGCACTCGGGCACCGGATCGCCGCAGGAGTTCGGCGAGGTGCTGCCGTGCCAGCCCGCCGCCCAGGGGCGCCGCGATCCCGGCGAGCTGCGCGGCCAGTGTGGCGGTGACCAGCTCCGCGCAGTTCGGTGCCATCAGCGCGACCGCAGCACCCCGCCGCACCCCGATGTCGTGGAGCAGGTTCGCGTACCGGTGGACATCGGCCAGGAGTTCGGCGAAGGTACGGTGCAGCGGCTCACGCCAGTGGGCGGCGTCCGGCAGGACGGCGAGCGCCCGACGGTCGGGCCAGCGCGTCGCCGCTCGGGCGAGCAGCGCGTACGTCGACTCGGGCAGGCCCCGCGCCTCCAGCGGCACCGCCTCGATGGCGGCCAGATCGGCGGGCGTGGCGTAGTCCGGCCACAGCAGAGGTCCCGTCATGCCGCGTACCTCACGACCGTGCGCTGGCGGCCCAGGTCGATGGCGCCGTCGTCGGTGGCGACGGTGGCCTCGACGACGTCACCGTCCCGGAGGTACCTGGGGTTGCGAGCTTGCCCCTTGAAGAACATCTTCCACTTGACCGCGGGCGGCAGCAGCGAGACGAGGAACATGATCGGCTTCGGTGGCGCGCTGAGGGCGGTTCCGACGGGCGTGCCGGTCAGCAGCAGGTCACCGGGATCGATCCGCTGGAAGCGGGTCAGCGCCTGCAGCGCCTGGGCCGGGCGGTAGATCATGTCGGCGACGGTCATGTCCTGCCGGAGCTCGCCGTTGACCCACAGCTTCAGCCGCAGGTCGGTGAAGCGCGTGATCTCATCGGCGTCGAGCAGCACCAGCGCGGGGCCGACCGGAGTGAAGGTCGGGTACGACTTGGCCTCGTAGAACTGGGTCTTGGGCAGCTGCACGTCGCGTGCCGAGATGTCGTTGGTGACCACGAGGCCCGCGACGTAGTCGGCGAGGTTGCCGTCGGTGACGGTCGTGCCGACCGGCATCTCGCGGCCGAAGACCAGACCGATCTCCACCTCGTAGTCGAGCAGTCGCACGTGGGCGGGGCGGACCACGTCGGCGAACGGCCCACTGACCGAGCCCGAGCTCTTGCGGAAGAAGGTGAGGGGGACGGTTGCGGGATCGCCGCCGCTGTCCTTCACATGCGAGGCGAAGTTCGTCATCTGCGCGACGACGCGGCAGGGGGCCGTCACCGGGGAGACAAGGGCGAGGTCGTCGACCGGAACCGTGTCGCTGCTCGTCGCGGCCGCGGCGATCGCCGGCCGGTCGGCCAGGAGTTCGGCGGTGGTGGTGGCGCTGGTGTGCACCTTGGCGGCGCCGGTGGGGGTGAGGACCCACCAGGCGTCGGCGGTGCGCAGGACGGAGGTGCTCATGAGTTGAACGCTTTCATCAGGCCGCGGAGGCGGTGCAGGTCGAATTCGTTGTCCTCGCGAAGTGCGCCGATGACCGCGCGCAGCTCGCGAAGTGCTTCCCGGCCGGGTGTCATGCCGAGGAAGTCCTTGGTGGCGGGCGGACCCCACTGGGCGAGCCCGGAGGCGGCCATCGGCGCCCAGCCCGGCTCGAGCGTGCAGTCGAACAGATCGCCGTCGGTGAAGTGCTCGACCAGGAAGCCGTCGGGGTCCCGCCAGTAGTCGAAGATCTGGCTGCCCTGGATGTGCCGGCCGATACCCCAGGACCGCCGGTAGCCCCGGTCGAGCAGGTGCTGCCCGCCGGCGGCGAGCGAGTCGAGGTCGGGGACCTGGTAGGCCGAGTGCACGTACCGGTTGGCCGGGCCGAGGGTCATCGCGAGCGTGTGGTGGTCGGTGGGTGTGCTGCCGCGGTCGCAGCGGATGAAGCTCATGACCGGTCCGCGCTCGCGCTGTCCCTGGTGATAGAGGAAGTCGCTGACGATCAGGCCCAGGTGCTCGAGATACCAGTTGAGCGTCTCCAGGTACCGGGTCGTCTGCAGCACCACGTGACCGAGGCGCTGGACCTTGGCCGGCTCCCGCGGCGGCCGCTGGGTGGCGTTCACCCGGGCCACCTCGTGCCCGACGTTGAAGGTCAACGGTTGCTGGGTGGGCAGCCCGGGGAGCACGTGCATGTCCGCCACCACGCGTACCTGCAGCCCGCTGGGGTCGACCAGATCGACCGCCACCCCGCCGATGCTCTCCGGCAGGGCGGCCATCGTCCTCCCGGTCGCGTCCGCAAGGCGCAGCACGTCTTTCGAGTCGGCAGCCTTGAAGGCGGGGCCGACGAACCGGGACCGGGGGCCCCGGCGGATGAGGACGCAGGGGGAACCCGGGTCGGTGCCTCGCAGGTGCAGCTCGTCCTGGGTGCGCAGCGACGTCGTGAAGCCGAACGCCCGGGCGAACAGCTCGGCCCGCTCGAGATCGGGCTTCTGGAACTCCAGCCAGGCCAGGTCGTGCGCCTTGACGATCGGGTTCCGCGCTCGCCCCGGGTGCTCGCCCCGCACCGCGCCCTGCTCGCTGTGCAAATCCGTATGGGGATCGTGCCGGTCGATCATGTCGCCCTCCTTTCAAGGCGTTGACGAAATCGTCACTTACGAGTTTAGCGTCAGTCAAGGGCGGATGACGATTCCGTCATCTCTGACGGTCACCGGGTTAAGCTGAGCGCGGACCGACCTTGGAGAGGACACCGATGGCGCAGCAGACCAGGCACGCCCCGAACCGCCTGGAACGGCGCAAAGCGCGTACCCGTTGCGCGCTCGTGCGCGCCGCCCAGGCCTTCATCGCCGCCGGCAAGCCCAACGTCCCGATCCTGGAGCTCACCCAGGCCGCGGACGTGGGGATGGGCTCGTTCTACAACCACTTCGACAGCAGGGAGCAGCTCTTCCAGGCCGCGGTGGAAGACGCGCTCGACCGCTACGGCGCCCTGCTCGACGAGCTGACCGTCGGTTTGGACGACCCGGCTCACGTCTTCGCGCAGAGCTTCCGGCTGACCGGACGCCTCCACCGCCGGAGCCCCGAGCTAAGCAAGGTCCTGCTCAACAACGGCCTGGCGCTGGCCGGCTCGGAGAAGGGGCTCGCGCCGCGGGCCCGACGCGACATCGAAGACGGCGTCCGCGCCGGGCGGTTCAGCGTCCGCGATCCCGAGCTGGCCACGGTGATCGTGGCCGGCGCGGCGCTGTGCCTAGGGCAGCTGCTGCACGACCACCCCGAGCGTGACGACGCCACAACCACCGACCAGGTGACCGAGGACGTGCTACGGATGCTCGGACTCCCGCCCGATGAGGCCCACGAGGTCTGCCGACGCCCGCTCCCCGAGCTGGATGGCCGTCGCCCGTAGGCAGATGTTCATCCCCGAGCGGGGCCGCTCCTAGGCAGTGGCGGCCTCGCGCACCATCTGGTTGGCGGTCGCCGGCTCGAACCCGGTCGCCCGGAGCAGGTCACTCGCCAACGTGCGAAGCTGGATCACCATGGCATCCGCGAACGGCTCGGCGCCCCTGTGGTACGCCTGGCCGGCGAGGTGGGCGCCGTCCAGTACCGCGGCCCGGGTCTGGTCGAACGGCCCAGCCGTTCGTGCCTCGCGCGGCAGCAGCCGGATCGCCGTGGCGATCCGCTCCACGGCGGCGGGGAGTTCCTCCGGCACCGGCTCGTCGTATTGCAGCGTGGTCGCGGCCCAGCGGGTCAGCGCCTGGCACCCAAGGGTCATTCGATCGAGTTGCTGGATCCCGTGCCGGTAATGCTCGACATCGATGCGGCGCTTCCATCGCGCCGGCGCGATGGTCGTTACCTCCTCGGCGCCAGCCAGGGCCTCGTGCAGCCGGGCGAGGTCGGGTTCCATCCCGCCGAACTGGTCCAGCGCCCGCACCGCGCGTTCCGGGTCACGCCGGGCGAGTGCCTGTGCCACCTCGTGGAGTTGCGCGTGGAGGGTAGCGACGACCGGTGCGACAGCCTGCTCAAGAATGCGTATCGGGTTGACCGGTAGCACCAACGCCACCACCGCCAGCCCGACGACACCGCCCACTCCCGCGTCGATGATCCGCGCCCATTCGAGGCCCTGCTGCACATGGGAGAGCGTGGCGATCAGCACGGCGGTACCGCCGGCCTGAGCGACCAGCGCGCCGCTGCGCCCGGTCATCAACAGGGCGACCGTGATGGACAGCATCACCACCAGGCCGATCTGCCATGGCCCGAACCCGATGGAGCGGATGAGAAGATCACTGACGAGCAGACCAAGCCCGACGCCCAACATCATCTCGGCGGTACGGAGGGCGCGCTGCCCGAGCGAGGCGACGATCGTGCCGACGGCCGCGCTGGGGGCGAAGATGGGCGCGGGGCGCCCCAGAACGTCGTGGGCCAGCCCCCAGGACAACGTCGCGGCCAGCCCACACTGAGCTGCGACGACCAGAATGATCGTGAACAGACGCAGCCGCAGTCGGCCTGCCTCGCTACCTCGACGCCGAGCCTTCGCCACCAGGGCCTTGCCGTGCTCGGCACCGCCGGGGGAAGTCGGGTCTCGCCGGTCAGCGGCCATCGGACGGCTTACCCGACCCTTCCTCCGCAAACCTCCGGCTCTTCCTGTCGCTGGCCGCCGGCGATCGTTCAACGGGGCGGCGACGGTGGCTCGGCGGGAAGTCTTCGGGTACGGGCCGCGTCGGCTACGGCGACGCCGGCCAGGACGAGGGTGGCGGCGGTGGCCACCGCGAGCGGCGGCACCGGCATCAGCGCTGGGATGAGGGCGAGGAGGCCGAGTGCGCCGATCACGCGGGGCAGAGACACGCGCCCGAACACCGCGTACTCGAAGAGCGCCCGTCCGGTGAGGAACAGGGCGGGACCGCCCAGCGTGACGGCGATCCACGCAGGTTCCGCGTGACCGGACGGGTGCATGATGACGAGCTCGTCGCCGACGGCGATGGCGACCACGGCGACGACCATCAGCACATGGCCGTAGAACGTCAGGACAGCGACGCGCAGTGGGTCGTGACTGGCCGCGATGGCCCCCGCCAGCAGTGCTCCGGCACGGTGGATGTAGATGCGCCACAGAAGCGCCGTGGTGGCGAAGGCCAGTAGCGTGGCGGCGCCGCGGTCCGGGCCGACCTCGCCGCTCGCGAAGGTCAGTCCGGTCACCAGGATCGGCTCGCCGAGCGCGACGATGAAGAACTGCTGGTACCGCTCGGCCACGTGCTCCTCGGACGCCACGATCTCGAGTCGACGCGGGCCGTGGCGGCCCAGCTTCGGCGTGGGAAAGCCGAGCGCGAGCGCGGCGAACTCCACGACGGCCGCCGTCATCCACAGCGCCGCACGCACCGACTCGGGTGACAGCGCACCCGCGATCCATGCCGGCGCCGACAAGGCGACCCAGAAGAAGATCCGCATGGCGCTCGCCTGTGCCTCGTGGCTTTGCAGGAAGAAGATGGCGATGGCGAGGCCACCAAGCCGGATGGTGAGGTACGTACCGGCGAAGACCAGGCCCCGCCGGCCGAACGCCTCCGGAGCCGCAGCCGCCAGAACGAGGGCGCCGAGCATGATCGGCATGGTGAGCAGTTGCACCAGCGGATGTCGCGGGTCGAACGCGTCCAGCAACCTCGTCGTGGCGCCCCAGAGATGCAGCATGGCGAACAGCAGCACCAGCGTCTGGAACGCGCCGGTCCACGTCAGCTGCTCGAGCAGTTCGCGCGAGACCTGAAAGAACACGAGGACGAAGACCAGGTCGAAGAACAGCTCCAGGAACGCCGACCGCGCCTGCTCCGGCCTTCGCAGCAGTACGCCCGCTCTGCCTGTCGTCATCGGTCGCCCGCTTCTGCCCTTCCCGCCCGTCCCAGCAGTCGTCGTCCCCGGAGCAAGTGGTTCCCGACCGGCCTAGGCGTTGACGGCCTCGCGCACCATTCGGTTGGCCGTCTCCGTCTCGTAGCCGGTCGCCCGGAGCAGGTCACTCGACGCGGTGCGGAGCTGGATCACCATGGCACTCCCGTACGCCCGGAGGCCTTTCCGGCACGCCTGGCCGAGCAGCCGCGCGACGTCCAGTACCCCCTCGCGGGTCTGCTCCAACGGCCCAGCCCTTCGTGCCTCCCGCTGCAGCGTCCGCACCGTGTCGGCGAGCCGTTCCAGGGCGACGATGAGCTCCTCCGGCACCGGCTCGCCGTACTGCAGCGAGGTGGCGGCCCAGCGTGCCACCCCCCGGCACTCGAGGGTCACCCGGTCCATGTACTGGATGCCGCGCTGGTAGCGTTCGACATCGCGTCGCCGCTGCCAGCGGACCGGCGATATCAACGTCACCTCCTCGGCGCCGCCCAGGGCCTCGTGCAGCCGGATGATGTCGCCATCCATGCCGCGAAGCTGGTCCAGCGCCCGCACCCCGCGATCCGGGTCCTGCCGTCTCAGCGCCTGGGCGACTTCCTCAAGCTGCGATGCGAGTGTCTCGGCAAGGGGCGCCGCCGCGCGGTCGAGAGTGCGCATCGGATCGAGCGGCACCAGCAACGCCACCACCACCAGCCCGACGACGGCGCCCGCTCCGGCCTCGATGACCCGCTCCCATTCGAGATTGCGCTGGACCGGCGACAGCGTCGCCAACAGTACGGCGGTGCCGCCCGCCTGAGCGACCAGCGCGCCGCTGTGCCCGGTCATCAGGAGAGCTACGGCGATCGCCAGTGCGACCACCAAGCCGATCTGCCAGGCCCCGAATCCGATGAGACGGAGTATGCCGTCGCTGACGAGTAGACCCAGCGCGACACCGAGCATCAGTTCCGCCGTACGTCGGGTGCGCTGTCCGAGTGCGGCGACGATCGTGCCGACGGCAGCGCTGGGCGCGAAGACCGGCGCGGGCCGCCCCGCGATCTCGTGCGCGAGCCCCCAGGCCAGGGTGGCGGCGAGCCCGCACTGGGCCGCGATGATCAGGATGGTCTCTATCTGTCGCAGCCGGAGTCTGCCGGCCCTACCTCCGTGGTGTGCGGCCCGCGTCGCCAACCCTCTGGCCCTCTCGACCACCTCCTTGCGTCGCGGCAGCGGACTCTGGTCAGGGGCCATGGCGGTGGTTACCCCGCCCGGCCCCGGCAAACCTCCGCCCCCTGTCGGGGCGATTGCGGCGGGCAGGGTCGAGGGCGTGGGATCCTCTGCCTCTCGCGGCGTTCTAGGCGGGAGGTGACGGCCGCTCGGCGGGGAATCTTCTCGTGCGAACCGCGTCGGCCACGGCAACGCCGGCGAGGATGAGGGCGGCGGTGGTGGCTGCGGCCAGCGGCGGCACCGAGCGCATCGCCGGTGTGACGACGACAAGGGTGAGTGCGCCGATCACCCGGGGCTTGGACATGCGGCCGAAGACCGCGTACTCGAAGGTGGCCCGGCCGGCGAGGAACAGCGCGGGTCCGCCGAGGATGACAGGGATCCAGGCCGGATCGGTGTGGCCCAGCGGGTGGGTGATGACGAGTTCGTCGCCGACGGCGATGGCGACGATGCCGGCGACCATGATCACGTGGGAGTAGATCGTCAGGACGGCAACGCGGCGTGGGTTGCGGACGGTTTCCATGGCGTCGGCCAGCAGCGCTCCGGCACGGTGGATGTAGATGCGCCACAGCAGCGCCGTGGTAACGAACGCCACCAGGGTCGCGGTGCTGCGGTCGACCCCGAAGCTGCCCTGAGCGAACGTCAGTCCGGCCAGCAGGATCGGCGCCCCGAGCGCGACGATGAAGAACTGCTGGTACCGCTCGGCGAGGTGGCCTTCGGCGACCACGATGTCAGCTCGACGGCGTGTACCGGCGGGTCCCAGCCGTGGCGTGGAAAAGCCGAGTGCCATCCCCACGTATTCCACGGCCGCCGCCGTTGCCCACAGCACTCCGCGCGCCCATCCGTGCAGGAACGCGCCCGCGATCCAGGGCACCGAAGCCATGCCGACCCAGAACAGGAGCCGCACCGCGTTGCGCTGCCCCTCGTGGCCACGCAACACCAGCAGCCCGACAACGAGGACCCCAACCCGGACCGCGACGTACACACCTGCGAAGGCCAGCCCTCTCCGGTCGAACGCCTCGAATGCCGCAGTCGCCATCAGGAGCGCGGCGAACATTGTCGACAGGACCAGCAGCTGGATCAGCGGATGCCGCGGGTCGAACAGGTCGGTGAACCTGGCGGTGTAGAACCAGACATGCAACATGGCGAGCAGCAGTACCAGCGTCTGGAACGCGCCGGTCCAACTCGGATTCTCCGACAGCCGCTCGGCGAGCCGGAAGAACGTGAGGACGAACACCAGATCGAAGAACAGCTCCAGGAATGCCGGCCGTACCTGCTTCGGTCTTCGCAGCAGCTTGCTCGCCCTGCCCGTCGTCATCGCTGGCCCGTTCCTGCCGTATCTACCGGTCTCAGCCGTACCAGCCACGCCTGGCGGCAGTGGTCAACCGGCTGATTGCCCTGCCCGGCGTGGGACGGCGACGTGGCTGTACCACCTGCGCCCCACCCCTTGCCGGCCTCCGGTGGGCGTGAGCCCGGTGGCCTCCCGGCGACAGCGCGGCGGGACGTCCCGAGGCCGGCAGAACGGCGGGCGGCGCATTGCCGGTGAGGGCTAGCCCGCGGACCTGGCGAGCTCGTCGGCGTACGCCCGGGCGTCAATCGCATCCAGCATGGCGAGCTCTGCGTTGTAGGCCGCCCATTCGGCGTAGTCGAGAGCATCCTCGGCGCCGCTCTCGGCCCAGCCCGCGTCCGCCGCAGCAGCCTGGGCATCCATCTGCCGAGTCCGCTCGTCCCACCTGGCCTTCACATCCGCCCGGTGGGCAGCGGCATCGGCCTTCATCTGTGCCCACACGCTGCCCCCGCCTGCGCGGACCTCGTCTGCACGCTGCTGTGCCTCCATGGCGGACCGCTCGATCTCGCTCTGCGTCCGATCGATCCGATCTCGGAGCTGCTGACGAGACTCGGTGGTGGCTGCCTGTACCTCTGCCTTGGTGAACGCAAGGCGCTGCTCGAGCATGCTCAGTCGTTCGGTGAAGTCCATTTCTTCCTCCTGGATCACGCGCCAACGCCATCTCGAAATCACTCAGCTCAACAGTCGGCGTTCGGTGGGTGAGCTGGCGTCACTCGGAGCGGGTGATGTCAACCTGGGTCGCTCGTGCTGGGAGCTCCACTGTTCGATCCGTCGCTGCCGCGCCGCCGATCCGCGCCCGCGCGCGCCGCTGGGATGAATTCCTGCAGCAGGATCTTTGCGATTCCGGCGGCGGGTATGGCCAGCAGAGCTCCGACCAGGCCACCAAGCTGCGCGGCGGCCAGCACGCTGACCAGCACGGTCAGTGGGTTCAGCTGGACCGCGTGGGACATGATGGCTGGCTGCAGCACGTGGTTCTCGAACTGCTGGTACAGCACGAAGAAGACCAGCACGATCACCCCGGCGGTAGGGGAGTGCAGGAAGCCCGCGCCGCCCGCGACGATCGCCCCGAGGGTCGCACCCACCATCGGTATCAGATCGGCGACGGCGACCAACAGCGCGACGACCGCGGCGTACGGAACCCCGGTGAGCAGCAGCACCAGGAAGGTCAGTAGGCCGCAAATTAGGCTGATCACGAGGTTTCCGCTGACGTAACCGGTGATGGTGTGAGCCGACGCCTGACCGATGCGGCGCAGCCGTTCCGCCCGGTCGCCACCGCCGGCCAGGTCCAGCGTCCGGGCGGTGATCTGCGGCCCCTGCACCACGATCAGGTACGTCAGCACCGCTACGGTCAGCACTCCCGCGACGGCCTGCGCTGTCCCGCGAGCCAGGCCGAGCGTCGAGCGGCCGACTTGACCGCCGAAGCGCCGGAACTCGTCGGCGTGCGCCTCGGCGTACCGGCGTACGTGGAACCGCTCCAGCAGCTCGCCGACCGGCCCTCGGCCTGCCCGTGCCTCGCGCAACAGATCGGGTGCCTGCTGGGCGAACCGGGCCAGTTCGTTCAGCAGGGGCACCACGAGGACCACGCCGAGCGCAGCGACCGCCACCAAGGCGGCCACGAACACGAGCAGGGCGGCGACCGCCCGCCGCCGCACGAGCCGTTGCTGCACCCTGTTCACCACGGGATTCAGGGCCACCGCCAGAAACGCTGCGGCCACCAGCCAGCTCAGCACAAGCCGGGTCTGCCACACCAACGCCAGCACGACCAGGGTGGTGAGGACCAGACCGATGACGATCAGCGCCCGGCGGGCCGTCAACCGGTCGTCGGCAGTGCTCATGGGGCCACGACTACCCTCTGCGAGACAAAGGAAAAGCCGCAGTCTCGGTCTGTGCGGTCACGGCTACTCGCCGCTGCCGGCCATTGGACCCTTTCCGGGGGCGTCGCGAAGCAAGCGCTTCAAGATCTTGCCGGTGGAGGTCATCGGAAGGTCCGATCGGAATTCGACCAGGCGGGGATACTTGTAGCTCGCCATCCGCTCCCTGCACCAGTTCACCAACTCGGCCTCGGTCAGCCGTGATCCCGGGTTGCGGATCACGAATGCCTTCACCTCCTCGCCGTGCGACTCGTGCGAAACGCCGACCACGGCGACCAGGCTCACGTCGGGGTGCCTCAGGATGGTCTCCTCGATTTCTCGCGGGTACACGTTGAAGCCACCGCGGACGATCATGTCCTTGGCGCGGTCGACGATGAAGTAGTAGCCGTCCGCGTCGCGGCGGGCGACGTCGCCGGTGCGGAACCACCCGTCCCGGAGTACCTCTGCCGTCGCGTCGGGGCGGCCGTGGTAGCCCTTCATGACGTTGTGGCCCCGGATGGCGATCTCGCCCTGCTCGCCGTCCGGGACCTCGTTCCAGTCGACGTCGACGAGCCTCATCTGCACGCCCCAGATCGGCTGCCCGACCGAACCGGGCTTGGCCTCGCGGCCGGGGTGGTTGAACGATGCGACGGGGCTCGTCTCCGAGAGGCCGTAGCCCTCCCGGATCCGAACGCCGTAGACCTCTTCCACCTGCTCGAGAATCTCCACCGGCAGGGGAGCACCGCCGGAGATCGCCATGCGCAGATTGGCCGCGATCGCGCGAACATCGCTGGACTTCCGGTCGACGGAGAGCAGGCCCCAGTACATCGTGGGCACACCGGCGAAGAAGGTGACCCGCTCGCGCGCCATCAGTGCCAGTGCTGTCGAGGCGTCGAACCGGGGCAGGAGCACCAGCGTGGCCCCGCCGTACAGGCCCGCGTTCATCTGCACCGTCTGGCCGAACGAGTGGAACAGCGGCAGCGTCACCAGATGGACGTCCTGGTCGGCGGCGCCGAAGAGGCGCCAACAGGTGAGGGCGTTCATGACCAGGTTGGCGTGGGTCAACTCGGCGCCCTTGGGCTGTCCCGTCGTCCCGCTGGTGTAGAGGATCACCGCGGTGTCCGTGGCCTCGGTGACCACTGTCTGGAACCGGGGGGACCTGCCGGCGAGTGCGCTGGCCAGCGTGCGGGCGCCATCGATCAGGCTCGGCGCGTGAGGGTACGCGCTGATGGCGAAGAAGTGCTCGCACCCGGCGGCCTGGCCGAACCCGCTCCAACCCTCGGTCCCCATGGGTAGCTCCCGGGTGCCCTCGAAGCAGAAGTACGCCTTGGCGCCCGAGTCCCGCAGGTGGTAGGCGATCTCGCCGGCCTTGAGCAGCACGTTCAGCGGCACGACGACGCCGCCCGCCTTCAGGATGCCGAAGTAGACGATCGGGAAGTACGGCAGGTTCGGGCAGGAGAGGGCGACCCGGTCGCCCGGCCGGATGCCGCTGTCGACGAGCAGGTTCGCGACCTGGTTAGCCGCGTCGTTGAGGTGGGCGTAGGACATGCGGGTGTCACCGAGCACGACGGCGTCCCGGCCCGGCAGCCGTTCGGCGGTGCCTTCGAGCATGAGCGCGAGGTTGAGCACTGCGACTCTCCTTCCAGGCGTGGAGCGGGTCAGGGCGTTGTCGTCGCGGCGGATGGGGACGTCTGTTCACGGACGGGCGTCCGGGGCGCGGTGACGAACGGTGGTCGGGGCAGGTCGGCGTCACCGGTGGCGGCGGCGTAGACGACGACGTCGGGGCGCAGTGCGAGCACGGTGGCGTGGTGCCGGCGCATCCAGGGGATGAGCACGTCCGCGTCGTCCACGATCGTGCCGGGAGCGGGGGCCGAGCCCGCCGGCGTGACCTGCAGGCAGCTGATGCCGCTGGCCGCCCAGGCCGGCCAGGATCGCGCCGGGCCGGTGTGCAGCAGCGTCCACCGACCGGCGAGCACGTCGTCGAGACGGACCCGGTCGCCGTCCCCGGTGTGGACCCAGGGCTGAGGGAGCTGCTCGCCGACCGCCCGGTTGCCACCGGTGCGGTCCAGCAGGCCCTTGCGGTAGCTGTTGGCCGGGAACCACCCGGCCTCCTGCATGTAGGCCCGGAAGGCCGGGACCCGCATGAGGACCCGGAACGCGACGTTGCGCAGGGCCGCCAGCCCGGGACGTCGCTCGGTGATGATGCGTCCGAACCGCACGGCCTGCGCGGTCATCTCCCGCACGTGTGGCTTGCGCTCGACCTCGTAGGTGTCCAGCACGTCGGCGGGCAGCTCGCCGCGCAGCACCCCGGCCAGCTTCCAGCACAGGTTGCCCGCATCGCGTACGCCGGAGGACATGCCCTCGCCGATCCACGGCGGCATCGCATGGGCCGCGTCGCCGGCGAGGAAGATCCGGCCGACGCGCCACCGGGAGGCGAAGCGGACGTGGTGGCTGTAGACGACCGCGCGGAGGATCTCGACCTCGTCGGGCGTCCGGCCGTACCGGCGCAGCAACCGCCAGATGTAGTCGTGGCTGATCAGATCCTGTTCGTCCTCGCCGGGCAGGACGGGGAACTCCCAGCGGTGGTGGCCGAGAGGGGTCGGGCAGTCCACGGCGGGCCGGGCGGGGTCGCAGTGGAAGCGCAGTCGGTCGACGGTGTCCCAGCCGCGCTTGACCTTGGTGTCGATGACGATCCACCGGTCGTGGTAGGTGCGGCCGTCGAAGCCGATGCCCAGCCGGGTCCGGATCGGGCTGGAGCCGCCATCGGCGGCGATGAGGTAGGCCCCGCGCAGGGTACGGGGCGTGCTCTCGGTGAGGTCCCGCGTCGTGACGGTTACGGTCTCGTCGTCCTGCTCGACGAGTTCGCAGTCGTGGCCGAGGAGAACCTTGACGTTCGGATAGCGGCCGACGCCGTCGCGAAGGACCTGCTCCGTGGCCGGCTGGTAGATGAACAGCTGCGGTGGGTGCCCGTTGCCCCGGGCAGCCGGCGCGAGGCTGAGGAACGACCGGCCCCGCGCGTCGACGAAGTCGATCGGCCGGCCGGCGAGCATGTCCTGCTTGAGCCGCTCCGCGAGGCCGATCGCCTGCCAGATCCGCATCGTCTCCTCGTCGGTGGAGATCGCCCGTGCCCGGGGGTAGATCGAGGCGTCGCGCTCGATGACGGCCACCCGTACGCCCATACCGCCGAGCAGGTTGGCGGCGGTGACGCCGACCGGGCCGTATCCGACGATGATCACGTCGTAGTCGTGCTGTTCCGTGCTCATGCGGTGGCTCCGCTCAGTGCCGGGACGGTGATCTCCGCGCGGCGCAGTGAGGCCGCGCCGTGGCGGAACTGGTGGAGCTTGTCGATGACGGTCCGGCCTTCGGGGGTGTGTCCCCAGATGCTGATCCCCTGATGGGTGGTGGGTTCCCAGGTCGCCTCGTCGACGACGATCGGGTTCCAGCCGACCTCCCACTCGAAGCCGGACGGCGTCCGCACGTAGTAGGAGAGCTCCTTGTCGTTGGTGTGCTGCCCGATGCCCAGCGCCATGGTGAAGCCCACCTGCTTGAGGCGCTGGTAGGAGGTGGTCATGTCGTCCAACGTGGCGACCTGGGTGTTGAGGTGCTGGATCGCGGTACGGATCGGGTCGATGCGCAGGCCCTCGGTGTTGGCGACTGCCACCGTGTGGTGGCGGCCGTTGACCCGCAGGAACCGGATCCGGAAGCGCACCGCGCCGATCGTCTCGACGATGAAGTCGCTCAGCCGCGCGTCGAGCAGGTTGCCGTAGTAGCGGTGGATGGCGTCCGGCTGCCGCGAGGTGATGGCGATGTGCCCCATGCCGGCGTCGCCGGTGACGAAGCCGCTGGCCTGCATGCGCAGCGGCGCGGTGGTGGTGACCGGAGTGGTGTACAGCTCCTGGATCAGGCCCTTCGGGCCGGGGAAGCGCACCAGCCGTTGCACACCGCGCAGCGCGGCCTCCTCGTCGTGGCCCCGTTCGACGGTGACGCCGCGGGCGGTGATGCGGGCGACGATGTCGTCGAACGCCTCATGGTCGTCGACGTGCCAGCCGACCGTGGTCACGTCCTCGGCGGGGCCCCGCTGCAGCAGCAGGCGGCACTCATGATCGTCCAGCCGGAAGCGCATCCGGTCGCGGTCGAGATCGTCGACGTGCAGGCCGACGCCGTCGGCGCCGAAGCGGCGCCAGTCACCGAACCGGGTGGTCTCGATGCACAGGTAGCCCAGATGGACCTTGCCGAAGACGCTCATGCGGACTCCTCGGAGAGGAAGGCGGTGGTCAGGGAGTTGAACAGCGCCGGGCGCTCCCACTGCACCCAGTGGCCGGCATCGGCGACGAGGTACAGGTCGCAGTGGGGCATCCGCTCGGCGAGGAGCCGGCCGCCGGACGGCCGGTTGACCTTGTCGTGGGTGCCCCACAGCACGAGCGTGGGCGTGGCGGTCCGGGACAGCCGCTTGTCCCGCAGCAGATCCATCCGCAGCAGGGTGCGGAGCGAGGCTGGGCGCCGCAACGGCGGGTTGGCGACGACCTCCGGATCGATGCTCGCCCGGTAGCGCTCCTCGATCATTTCGGCGGAAACGGCGCTTCCGTCGTGGACCAGGTCCTCGCGGATGAACCGTTCGAGCTTGGCCCGGGTCGGACCTTCGCCGCCGTAGTAGGCGAGGAGGCGCTGCAATCCGGGAGTCGGCGGACGTCGGGTCGTGCCGATCCCGCCCGGGCCCATGAGGATCAGGCGTCCCACGCGGTCGGGCCGCTCCAGCGCCAGCCGCAGCCCGGCGGCCCCACCGTAGGAGTTGCCAACCAGGTGCGCCCGGTCGAGGCCGAGTTCGTCGAGCAGGACACCAACGGCGCCGGCGAGGTCACCGAAGGGGTCGGACCGGTCGACCCGTTTGCTGGACCGGCCGTAGCCGGGCAGGTCCGGCACGATCACGCGGAACCGCTGGGCCAGGGCGTCGACGTTGCGGCTGTAGTTCGACATCCCGGAGGCCCCCGGCCCACCCCCGTGCAGCAGCACCACCGCCTCACCGGCTCCCCGCTCGGTGACCGCGATGTCCCGCGCGCCCACCCGCACCAGCCGCTGCTCGGCAGTGCTTTCCCCGACGCTCACTTGACCTCCCGCAGCCGCTGTGCCGTTAATGTAGTGATCGTTACAGTTGTAGTGGCCGCTACGGTAAGCTTCACTGTTGACATCGTCAAGACATCAGCCGGAAACCCGGGAAGGGCGCGATGACGGAATCTCATGGGGAACGCAAGCGCCGAGCCAACGGCGAAGAGTCACGCCGGCGCATCCTCGACGCCGCAGCCGAGGTCGCCGGAGTGCGGGGCTACGACGGCACCAGCATCGCCCTGGTCAGCGAAAAGTGCGGGCTGCCCGCCAGCTCGATCTACTGGCACTTCAAGAACAAGGACGACCTCCTCGCCGCCGTGATCGAGCGCAGCTTCGACATCTGGGCCGAGGCGCTCACCCTCCCCGGCGACGACACCGACCCGACGCGGGAACGCGTCACCGCGCTCGCGGGTCAGGTCGCCAAAACCCTGCTGGACTCGCCTGACTTCCTCCGGCTGGGGCTCATGCTCACCCTCGAGCGCCGTCCCGAGGAGCCCAGCGCCCGGCGCATGTTCCTGCAGGTCCGGGACACCGCCCGCGCGCGGCTCGCCGCTGTACTCACCACGCTCGCCCCGGACGCCGACCGCGACGCGATCGACCTGGTCACCACCTACGCCATCGCCGGCGCCGACGGGCTGCTCATCGCCAAGGAGATCGGCGGCGACAGTGTGGACCTCAGGCCGCTGTTCGAACTGCACGCCCGCGCCCTCCACGACGCCCTCGCCCGCCTGGCCGCCGGCGATCCCGCCACGGAGACCCCGTGACCACCGGCACCGCCGATCCTGTCGCCGCCGCCTCCCGCAGGCTGCGTACCGCCGCGTGGACCCGCACGCCGTGCCCGCCGGTACGCGACCTCATCGGCCCCGACGACGAGACCCTCGCCTACGCCGTCCAGCACCGGTTGACCGAGGCCCGGATCCGGGACGGCGGGCGGGCGGTCGGGCGCAAGGTCGGTCTCACCTCCACGGCCGTGCAGCGTCAACTCGGGGTCGACCGGCCCGACTTCGGCATGCTCTTCGAGGACATGGCCTGCCCGCAGGCCGAGGCGATCAGCCTTGACCGGCTGCTGCAACCCCGCATCGAGGCCGAGGTCGCCTTCGTCCTCGCCGACGACGTCACCGACGCGGGCGTCACCGCTGTCACGGTGCGAAAGCGGGTCGCCTACGCGGTGGCCGCCCTGGAGATCGTGGACAGCCGCATCGCCGGGTGGGACATCAGCTTCGCCGACACCGTGGCCGACAACGGATCCAGCGGACTGTTCGTCCTCGGCGCCGACCGTGTTCCCCTCGGCGCCGTCGAGCCGGTGGCGGTGCGGATGACCATGTCCGTCGACGGTGTGCCCGCCTCGGCCGGCACCGGCGAGGCGTGCCTCGGCGACCCGCTGGAGGCCCTCGCCTGGCTCGCGCGGACCGCCCTGGCCCACGGCGACCCGCTGCGCGCCGGTGACGTGGTGCTCTCCGGCGCACTCGGACCGATGGTCCCGGTCACCCACGCCATGCACGTCCGCGCACACCTCACCGGCCTCGGCAGCGTCGAGACCACCTTCACCACCCCCTGACGAAAGGCGGCAGCTCATGTCGCGTACGAAGGTCGCCGTCATCGGATCCGGCAACATCGGCACCGACCTCATGATCAAAATTCTGCGCCTGTCGGACACGCTGGAGATGGCCGCGATGGTCGGCATCGACCCGGCCTCCGACGGCCTCGCGCGCGCCCGGCGCCTCCGCGTGCCGACCACCGCCGACGGCGTCGCCGGACTTGTCGCGATGCCCGACTTCGCCGACATCGCCGTGGTCTTCGACGCCACCTCCGCCGGGGCGCACAAGGCCAACGCCGCCGCCCTCGCCCCGTACGGCAAGAAGCTCGTCGACCTCACCCCCGCCGCCATCGGGCCGTACGTCGTGCCGGCCGTCAACCTCGACGCGCACCTCGACGCCGGCAACGTCAACATGGTCACCTGCGGGGGACAGGCCACCATCCCCGTCGTCGCGGCCGTCTCCCGCGTGACGCCCGTGCCGTACGCCGAGATCGTCGCGTCCATCGCCTCCCGGTCCGCCGGTCCCGGCACCCGCGCCAACATCGACGAGTTCACCGAGACCACGGCCGCCGCCATCGAACAGGTCGGCGGCGCCCGGCGCGGGAAGGCCATCATCGTCCTCAACCCCGCCGAGCCGCCGATGATCATGCGGGACACCGTGCAGTGCCTCATCGGCCCCGCCGACCACGACGCCGTTCGCGCCAGCATCGAGCAGATGGTCACCGATGTCGCCGCCTACGTTCCCGGCTACCGGCTCAAACAGCCCGTGCAGTTCACCCCGGTGGCGCCGGAGGAACCCGTCCACACTCTGCTGCCCGACGACGCGACGGCGGTAACCACCAAGGTGAGCGTCCTGTTGGAGGTGCAGGGCGCGGCCCACTACCTCCCGGCCTACGCCGGCAACCTCGACATCATGACCTCCGCGGCACTCCGGGTCGCCGAACGCCTCGCCGCAGCCCAGGGAGCCCTCCGATGACCGCCACCGCACCCGCCCGCCGCCTGTTCATCCAGGACGTCACCCTCCGCGACGGCATGCACGCCACCCGGCACCGCATCACCCCGGCCGACGTCGCCCGGATCGTCGCCGCGCTCGACGCGGCCGGCGTCGACGGCATCGAGGTCGCCCACGGCGACGGGCTCGCCGGCGGCAGCCTCACCTACGGCCCCGGCAGCCACACCGACCGGCAGTGGATCGAAGCCGCCGCAGCCGCGGTCACCCGCGCCCGTCTCACCACCCTGCTGCTGCCCGGCATCGGCACCATCCACGACCTCAGACAAGCCCACGCCCTGGGCGTACGGTCGGTCCGCGTGGCAACCCACTGCACCGAGGCGGACATCGCCGCGCAGCACATCGCCACCGCCAGCGAGCTGGGCATGGATGTTTCCGGCTTCCTCATGATGAGCCACCTCGCCGAGCCGAAGGAACTCGCCGCCCAGGCCAAGCTCATGGAGTCCTACGGCGCCCACTGCGTCTATGTCACCGACTCCGGTGGGCGGCTCACCATGGACGGCGTCCGCGACCGGGTGCGGGCCTACCGGGACGTCCTCGACCCCGGCACCGAGATCGGCATCCACGCCCACGAGAACCTGTCCCTCTCGGTGGCCAACAGCGTCGTGGCCGTGGAGGAGGGCGCCGCCCGGGTCGATGCCTCCCTTGCCGGCCACGGCGCCGGCGCTGGCAACTGTCCCATCGAACCGTTCATCGCCGTGGCCACGGTGCAGGGCTGGCAGCACGGCTGCGACCTGTTCGCCCTTCAGGACGCCGCCGACGACCTCGTCCGTCCGCTACAGGACCGACCCGTCCGCGTCGACCGGGAGACCCTCACCCTCGGCTACGCCGGTGTGTACTCCAGCTTCCTGCGCCACGCCGAAGCCGCCGCGCGCCAGCACGGCCTCGACGCCCGCGACATCCTGCTGGAAGTCGGCCGGCGCAGGCTCATCGGCGGGCAGGAGGACATGATCCTGGACATCGCCCTCGACCTTGGCGGGAGCTGACTCTCTTTCGTGCTGGCGTGCAACCGATTGCGCCGCACCATCCCCGATGCTGCGGGCGTCGTCGGAGCGTCACATCAGCGGGGTGGGCGGCGCCGGTCGCCGGTGGCGGGCGTGCCATGCGTCCACGACCGCGATCCCGACGAGCACGGCGGTGGCGGCTGCACCGGCGACCACCGGGGGAGCGAGCCACCCGGCGGGGACCACCAGGCCGAGGACCAGCAGCCCGAGTGGCCGGGACAGCGAGATGCGGCCGAACACCTGTAGTTCGAAGGGGGCCCGCCCCAAGATGAAGAGCGCGGGGCCGCCGAGGATGGCGATCAGCCAGTTCGGTTCCGGCCGGCCGGTGGGTTCGCTGATGTACAGCTCGAAGCCCACCCCGCTGAGGACCACCCCGGAGATCAGGACCAGATGGCTGAGGGCGGCCCCCACCGACTGCCGGGCCGGATCCCGGGCGGCCGTGATGGCCTGCGGCAGGACCAGGCCGGCCCGGTAGAAGTAGATGCGCCACAACTGCACGATGCCGACGAAGGCGAGCGCGAACCCCACCCCGTGGGGGAGCGTGAGGTCGCTGTCGGAAAACGCCCGGCCGGACACGAACACAGCCTCACCCAGGCTGATCAGGAATATCTGCTGCAGCCGCTCGGCGAGGTGCTCGCCCGCCACCTGGATGCCGGCCCAGCGGCGGAAGCCGACCACGAACCCGGGAAACTCGATGGCGAGCGCGAGAGCCCAGAGCCCACCTCGCAGGAGCGGGTCGTGCACCAACGCCCCCGCGATCCACGGAGCACTGCTCCCGGCCAGTGACAGCAGCCCGGGTAGGGACGACCCGCCGGTGTGCAATCGCGGTACCAGGAGGTAGAGCAGCACGCGGCTGAGGCGGACCGAGACCCAGGCGCCGGCGAAGACCAGAGCCCGCCCCTCGAAACCCTGCGGCACCGAAACCGCCATGACCGTGGCACCGGCCATCGAGGAGAAGACGATGAACTGACCGGGCCACGAATCCGGGTGTACCCGACTGGTCAGGGCGGCGGTCGTCTGCCACATGAACCAGAGTCCCAGTGCCAGCAGGAGGGTCTCGGCGGCCTGGGTGAATCCCAGCCCGCCGGAGTGGAAGTCCGCCGACAGCCGCAGGCTGATCCGGTTGAGCGCGAAAACGAAGACGAGGTCGAAGAACAGCTCGAGAATGGTCGCCCGGTGCCAGCTGAGCTCCTCCCGTGCCAACTGCTCGCGACGCGGCTCACCCATCCGTGATCAGTCCCGTTCGTGGCGGGCCCACGCAGCGCGCCCTGCTGTGGCAATCCCACAACTCCGGTCACTGAACACGAGGCGGAGTATCCGTGGCGGAAGGCGATAAACGTGCCTGTTCCCGGCTGGCGCGCTTGTCCCTGGAAGGCGCCATTCGGTCGGCTGCAGGCGCCGTGGCCGGCAGCGTGGAGGACGTGGCGAAGTCGCTGAGCTCAGCGGGAGGTCGCGGGTCCGAGGTGAGCCTCGAGACCCGCGATGAGGGTCTGGATCGCGAACTCGAATCTGGCGTCGCCATCTGCGTCCGCGCCCGATCTGGTGGCTGCCGTGGCCTGGGTCGGTGCGGGTTGCAGGGTGGCGAGACGCCCGAGGGTTCCGTTGGCCTCCGCGAGGAGGAAACCCGAGAAGAGGCTGGTGAGGACCGCCCCGACGCGGGCCACCTCCGCGACCGGAAGGCCCGCGTTGTGGAGGAGGCCGGTCAGCCCTGTCCAGAACGGATCTTCCGGCTCGATGAAGTCGGGGCTGGCCAGGCTGTGGACGATCAGGTTCGGGTGCCGGTGCGCGAGCGCCCGGAAGTCCGCCGCGAACCGGTGCAGCTGTTCCTGCCAGCTCCCGCCGTCGACCCGCGGCCGGAACTGCGCCGCGACGAGGTTCTTGACGCCCCGCAGCAGCGCGGCCTTGTTCGGCACGTGGTGGTACAGCGACATCGGGTTCACACCCAGCACCCCGGCCAGCTTCCGCATGCTCAGCGCGCCGACGCCGTCGGCGTCGATGAGCCGCAGCGCCGCGGTGTAGATCCCTCTCTCCGTGAGACGTCCGTCTCCTCGGCCGCCTGAGGCCTGTCCAGTCGTAGCCATACACCGTATGGTAGCAGTAGCCATACGGTGTATGGCTGGCATCCGGAGCCCGTGTTCGTCGGCCGGCCATCGCCGGCAGCCTCAAGGAATGGAGTCCACGTGTCGAGCAGTCTCAAGACCATCCCGGCCCCGCGCGGGGTTCCGATCGTCGGCAACGCGCTGCAGATCCCATCCGATGGACCGGCTGCGTACTTCGAGGAGCTGACCGGTCGGTTCCCCGAGGGCATCTACCGGCTCGCCCTGCCCAACCGCGAGATCGTCCTCGTCTGGGACCCGGACCTGGTGGCGGAGGTGTGCGACGAGTCCCGCTTCTACAAGCCGATCGACAAACCGCACAGTGACGTGCGCGCAATCGCCGGCGACGGCCTGTTCACCGCCAGGGGGGACGAACCGAACTGGGGCAAGGCCCACCGGATCCTCATGCCCGCCTTCAGTCAGCGGTCGATGAAGTCCTACTTCCCTGAGATGCTCGAGGTCGCCGAGGCCCTGGTCAGCAAGTGGCGGCGCAACGAGGGCAGGGACCTCGACGTCGTCGCCGACATGACCCGCCTGACCCTCGACACGATCGGGCTCACCGGTTTCGACTACCGCTTCGACTCCTTCGGCACCGAAGAGGTGCACCCGTTCCTGCAGGCGCTGGCCGACTCACTGCACGAGGCCATGGGTCGGCTGAAGCAGCCGCCCTTCGTCACCGCGATGCGGCGCCGGCAGATCCGGACATTCGAGGAGAACGTGCGGGTCATGCACTCCCTCGTCGAGGAGGTCATCCGCGAGCGCCGCGCGGGTGGTGGCGATGACCGACGCGATCTGCTCAGCCTCATGCTCAACGCGGTCGACCCGGAGACCGGCGAGCCGCTGTCCGACGAGAACATCCGCAACAACGTGGTGACGTTCCTCATCGCCGGGCACGAGACCACCAGCGGCCTGCTCTCCTACGCCCTTTACCAGCTGCTGCGCAACCCGCACGTGCTCGCGCAGGCGTACGCCGAGGTCGACCGGCTGCTGCCGGGCGACACCGTGCCGACGTACGAGACGACCATGAAGCTGAACGTCATCCCGCGGATCCTGGACGAGACCCTGCGCCTGTGGGGGCCCATCCCCGCGATCGCCTTGGCGCCGTACGAGGACACCGTGATCGGCGGCAGATACGCGCTGCCGAAGGACCAGCAGGTCATGGTCCTGATTCCCGCGCTGCACAAGCACCCCAACGCCTGGGACCGGCCGACCGAGTTCGACATCGACCGCTGGCTGCCGGAGAACATCTACCAGCATCATCCACATGCCTACAAGCCGTTCGGCAACGGCGAGCGGGCCTGCATCGGCCGGCAGTTCGCCCTCACCGAGGCCCGGCTCGCGCTAGCCCTCGTCCTGCAGAACTTCGCGATCACCGACCCCAACGACTACCAGATCAAGGTCAAGGAGACGCTCACCCGCAAGCCGGACAACTTCCTGGTGCGGGTGCGCCCCCGCCAGCCGTACGAGCGATTCGGCACCGAGGTACGAGCGGCGCAGGCGCCGCAGGCGCCAGCGGTTGCGGTCGACGCCGTCGGCGTCACGCTACGCGTCGCGTACGGCTCGAACCTGGGCGCGTCGGAGGATCTCGCGCGCCAGCTGGCCGGCCGAGCCGAGCAGTCCGGCTTCGACACCACTGTGCTCACGCTGGACGAGCTGGCCGACAACCCGCCCCGCGACGGGATTCTGGTCGTGGTCACGCCGAGCTACAACGGCAAGGCACCCGATAACGCCCAGCGCTTCGACACCCTCGCCGCCGCCGGCGGACTGACGGCCGGATCGATGTCGCAGGTGCGGTTCGCGGTGCTGGGCAACGGCAACACCCACTGGATCACCTACCAGGCCTTCCCCAAGCGGGTGGAGGCGGCGCTGCTGGCGGCCGGAGCGACGCCGATCGTGCCGCGCGGCGAGGTCGACGCCAACGGCGACTTCGACGGCATGGCGACCACCTGGATGGACGCACTGTGGGCGGCGCTGGCCGCGCAGTACGGCGCGGACACCAGCGCCGCCGCCGGCCCGCGGCTGCAGCTGGACGTTCTCACCGAGGCGCAGGTGCGCCCGGCGGTGGTCTCCGAGAAGGCGTACCCGATCACCGTGGTGGCCAGCGAGGAGCTGGTCGGCGACCCGACGGGCCTGTGGGACTTCAGCGTCGAGGCGCCCCGCCCGCAGGCGCTGTCGATCAGCGTGGAGTTGCCCGACGGGGTCAGCTACGACACCGGCAATCACCTTGCCGTCTTCGGCAAGAACGACCCGGAGTTGGTGGCGCGGGCGCTGGGACTGCTGCGGGTGCCCCGCGACCAGGTGGTCCGGCTGCGCCGCGAGGACGGCAACCAGCCCACCCATCTGCCGATCGACCTGCCCGTGACCGCGGAGCTGCTGTTGACGGAGTTCGTCGAACTGCAGGAGGTGGCCACCCGTACCCACCTTCGGGCGCTGGCCGAGCACACCCAGTGTCCCTGGACCGCCGCGCAGTTGCAGGCGTACATCGGCGACACCGACGAGGCGCGTCAGCGCTACCAGGACGAGATTCTCGCCAAGCGGCTCTCGGTCCTCACCCTGCTGGAGCGCTTCCCTGCCGTCGAGTTGCCGCTCGCCGTTTTCCTGGAGCTGGCAGGTCCGATCAGGCCGCGCTTCTACTCCATCTCCTCAGCCCCCATGGTCGAGCCGAGCCGGCCGCGACTGACCGTCGGCCTGGTGGAGGGACCGGCACTGTCCGGAGACGGGGAGTACCGGGGGCTGGCCTCCCAGTACCTGGCCCGGCTGCGGCCCGGCGACGTGTTCTTCGGTTACGTACGCGTCCCGTCCCCGCCGTTCCACCCGCCGACCGACCCGGCCACGCCGATGATCCTCGTCGGTCCCGGCACCGGGTTCGCCCCGCTGCGCGGCTTCCTCGAGGAGCGCGGCGCCCAGCAGGCCAGCGGTGCCGAGGTCGGCCTGTCAAAGGTGTTCTACGGCTGCCGGCACCCCGAGCACGACTGGTTCTACCGCGAGGAGATGCAGGCGTGGCAGCAGGCCGGCATCGCCGAGGTTCACCTGGCGTTCTCCACCGTGCCGGATCACCCGTACCGGTTCGTGCAGGACGCCATGACCGCCGACGGCGACGGCATCTGGGACGCGATCAACAACGGCGCCCACATCTACGTCTGTGGTGACGGCAGGCGGATGGCCCCCTCGGTACGCCAGGCGCTGGCCAGCATCTACCGCAGCCACACCGGTGGCAGTGCCGACGACGCCGAGAAGTGGCTCGACCAGCTCGAGTCCGACGGGCGCTACCAGCAGGACGTCTTCGCCTGACCGTCCGCCAGAGGTGCGGCGCGGGCCGCCCCGACACCCACGCCAACGCGGTGGGGCGACCACAACCACCGCGAGACAAGGAGAATCCCATGTCCACCATGCTTGCCGGCCGACTCGACTACAAGACGGGCGAGTTCGCGATGGAAGAGGTACCCGTCCCGCAGCCCGGACCGGGCCAGGTACGGATCAAGGTCGCCGCGGCCGGCATCTGCCTGTCCGACGTCCACCTCATCGACGGAAGCCTGCGGCTGGAAACAGGCGTCGACAAGGTGACCCTGGGCCACGAAGTCGCCGGCGTCATCGACGCCGTCGGCGAGCAGGTGCCCGCCGAATGGCAGACCGGGCGGCGCGTGCTGCTGCAGGCCGGCCAGCCCTGCGGCGCCTGCCCGCCCTGCCTGCTGGGGCGGGTAGGCCAGTGCCGGCACCCGCTCACCCGCGGGGTCGACTACGACGGCGGCTGGGCCGAGTACGCCATCGCCGAACACTTCACCCTCGTGGGCATCCCCGACGACCTTCCCCTGGAGCAGGCCGCGATCATCCCCGACGCGGTCTCCACCCCCTGGGGAGCGATCGTCGCCACCGCCGACGTGCGTCCCACGCAGGCCGTCGGCGTGTGGGGGTTGGGCGGGCTGGGCGCCCACGCCGTCCAACTGCTCCGACTGATTGGCGCCGCCCCCATCGTCGCCGTGGACCCGATCCCGGATGCCCGAGCGCGGGCCCTCGCACTCGGCGCCGACCACATCCTCGATCCCGGCGCCGCGGACTTCGCCGAGCAGGTCCGCCGGATCACCGGCGGGCGCGGCCTCGACGTCGCCTTCGACCTGGCCGGCGCCCCGCCGGTCTGGAGCCAAGCCCAGACCGTTCTCGCGAGCGAGGGCCGGCTGGTCCTGGTCGGACTGGCACCCCAACCGCTCACCATCCACCAGACGACCCTGTTCAGCTACCTCAGGCAGCAGGTCCGCGGCCACTACGGAAGCGCACCAGAGCACGTCGAGCAGCTCGTCTCCCTCATGAGTCACCACCGCCTGGACCTCTCCGGGTCGATCAGCGACGTGCTTCCGCTCGCCGAGGCACCCCGGGGCGTCGAACGGCTCGTGAAGAAGGAAGGCAGCCCGATCCGACTGATTCTCAAGCCCTGACACCCACCGCGGGTCGTTACACTCTCGGCTCCCACCCCGCAGGCAGACCGGCAGGCGGGGTGGGCCTGCCGACGATTCGGTCCCGCTGACCGGGCTCGTGCGGGTCGAAGCCATCGCGTGGTGGCGGCCACCTCGATCCTCGCCGCGGAATGGGATCAGGCCAGCCCAGCGTGGGAGGCGCACGAATTCATGCCCGCCGACGTGGTCGGATCGTCAGTCGGTGGGCTCGAGCGCCCCGCGTAGCAGCGCCAGCAGCGTCTCACGTAGCTCCTCGTCGGACACGTCGTCGAAGTCGCCGGACGTCTCGGCGATCCCGGCGAGCATCACGCGCGCGGCGATCCGGGCGGCCGGACGATCGGAATGCCCGGCTACCGCATCGACGAGTCGATCGGCGAACTGTTCGAGGTGCGCGAACTCGGGGCTCTCGAGCAACTCCCGGAACTCGCCGCGCAGCAGCGCCATCTCCCGCCGGAACCGGACCGCGAGGTCGACGAACCCCTCCATGGCGACTCGCTGCGCGCTGGCCGGACCGACCGTGGCGGCGATGCTGTCCTCAAGCGCCCGGATCACCGCGAGCGCCGGGGCCATCAGCTCAGACAGGAGGACTTCCTTGCTGGGGAAGTGGTAGAGCACCGCCGCCTTGGAGCAGCCCACCTCGCGGGCGATGTCCTGTAGCGAGGTGCCCTTGTAGCCAGCGAATGCGAAACGCCGCGCCGCGGCCGCGAGGATCTCGTCGTGCAGCTCCGGCACCCTTCCTGCCATGCCGTTCCACCTCCAGAGCCAGCATGCCTGACCACAAGCCAGGGGCGGACCGACTGGTCAGAACGGTTCCGTTTAGTAGTCGCGGGGCGTGCGACCTGGCCCGGTCGGACACCGTCGCCACCTTGTTGAAAGCCCAGCGGTGGGCGACCCAGGTATGACGCTGGATGGAACGGGCTCCAGTTGGTGAACCAGCCGCCGGCGACAAGGAGGAGCACGAGCGGGGGAATCAGGAACCGAGGAGGGTCAGCTGGGCCAGGGCGAGCCGACGATGCGCTGGACCGTCGTCACCCGCTGGAAGCCGGGGATGAAGTGTTCCAACACGTCGGAGTTCACGGTGCCGTTGGTGGTCTCGGGGCGGTTCTTCAGGCCCTCGACGTAGGTGCGCAGGAACTCGTTCTTGAAGTCGCCGCGGGGATGGACGGCGAGGATCTCCTCCAGCTGATCGCGTTCTAGTTCGTCCAGGCCGAGACCGAGCACGTCGGTCAGGACGCCGAGGTACGTGGTCGCGATCTCTGGGGCCATCCGGTCGGGGATGCCCGGTGTGGTGTGCAGCGCGATCGCTGTCCAGACGGTGTTCGCGGCGGCCGTCGAGAATCCCCGGTCCAGGAGGAACGTGCGCGCGTGGTCGGCCCCATCGACTTCGAAGCGCTGCTCGACGTTGGAGAAGGGCGTCAGGAGGCCGGTGTCGTGGAACATGGCCGCCAGGTAGAGCAGCTCCGGGTCCGGTGCCAGGCCGAGCCGGTGTGCGTGGACGAGGCCGAAGAGGAAGACCCGTCGCGAATGGTGGTAGATGAGAGGGCTGGTCGTCTCCTGGATGTGCCTGGTCGCCTCGGCGACGGCCGCTGTCTCAGGAATCTCCCACCCCGCGATGACCTCTGGCATGATCTCTGACCTTTCCCGGAACTGTTCGTCCCCGCTGTTGTCGGAGCTCCATGCTGCCCGCCGATCCTCGTGCGGCGCCGCCCTCGTCTGGCCAGGAATCCCTCATATCCGGACAGGTCGTGGCCCGCCTGAGGTCACGGAGAGCTCGGTCACCGGGAACGACTCCGCCTCGAGGATTCCGCGGTCTCTAATGGTGGCGCGTGCTACCAATGAGCGGTGTCCGAGCCTCCCGTCGCGCCGACCCGGCGGCGGTCAACGCCGCGGGCGGCCGGCCGCCACGAATCGGATCCGGCTCCGAAGGGACCGCTGTGGTGACCGCCGGCACCCACCGCGTGGCGATCCTCGTCTACGACGGGGTGACGTTGCTGGACGTCGCTGGTCCCGCGGAGGTGTTCAAGGAGGCGAACCGGTTCGGCGCTGACTACGGCATCATGCTGCTGTCGCCCACCGGGGCGGGCGTCACGACGAACCTCGGAGTCCGGATCGCGGCCGACGGAGCCCTCTCGCAGGCGCCGGCCGTCGACACGTTGCTGGTTGCCGGGTCCGACCGGTTTCCGCGCGCTCGGGTCCCGGCCGACCTCGTGGACGCCGTACGGACGCCGGCGGCCGCGGCCGGTCGGGTCGCGTCGATCTGCACCGGGGCTTTCGTCCTCGCCGCCGCCGGACTCCTCGACGGCAAGCGTGCGACCACGCACTGGAAGGTCGCGCACGAACTGGCCGCCCGGCATCCGACGTCCCGCGTCGAGCCCGACGCGATCTACGTCCGGGACGGCACGACGTACACCTCGGCAGGGGTCACGGCCGGAATCGATCTGGCGCTCGCCCTCGTCGAAGAGGATCACGGGCCGGACGTGGCGCGCGACGTCGCCCGTGCCCTCGTGGTCTACATGCAGCGTGCGGGCGGCCAGTCGCAGTTCTCTGCACCGCTGCAGGGAGCGCCGCCCCGATCGCCGGCTCTCCGCACGATCACCGACCTGGTGACGGCGAACCCGAGCGGGGACCATTCGCTCGGCGAACTCGCGCGACACCTCAACGTGAGTACCCGGCACCTCACCCGGCTCTTCCACGCCGAGCTGTCGACGACACCAGCCCGCTACGTGGAGAACATCCGGTTCGACATGGCCAGGGCACTGCTCGACCAGGGGCACAGCGCGACGCAGGCCGCGACCCTCGCCGGGTTTCCCAGCTACGAGAGCATGCGACGGGTCTTCGCACGGAAACTGTCGATCAGTCCCGCCGCCTACCAGCGCCGGTTCAGCACGACGCGCCGTACCGCCGCGGGTTAGTACTCCACCATCACTCGGCCTGTCTGCGCTGGCACTGGGGATCCGCGGGCTCGGGCTTGGGATGTTCGTCGCCGGAGCAACCGGTGCCGCGGGTGCGCCGGCGGCAGCGATGTGGCGGGGACGAAGACTTGAGACTCAAGCTGCGGGTGGGAGCAGGGCGTCGATCAGCGAGGTGGCTGTGGCCCTGAGCCGCTCGGGGTCCTGGTAAACGCGTTCCATGACGACGATCCCCCGGGTGAGCGTGATCAGTAACCGCGCCGCCTCGGCCGGGGGGATGGCGAGTCGGGAACGGGCCTCGTTGGTGGAGAGCCTTTGGTGCAAGAGCTGCTCCATCTTGTCGAGCAGGTCACGAAGCGCGGTGCGGATGCGTTCTCCATCGGCTCTGATGTCGATTGCCGTCTTGGTCGTCAGGCATCCGCGCGTGGGGACCCCCGTGGTCATGGAGGTGATGGTGAAGTCGAAGAAGTCGCGGAGGGCATCGTCGATGGTCGGTCGGGAAAGCGCTTGGGCTGCATCGGCCAGGAACTGCTCGGCGTAGTCTTCGAAGACGCGCAGGAACAGGGTTTCCTTGTCGTGGTAGGCGTTGTAGAGCGATCCGCGCAGGACACCGGTGGCCGCCGCGATGTCCTGCATGGAGGTCGCTCCGTAGCCCTTGAGCCAGAAGACCTCCCGGGCACGCTCCAGGGTGCGCCTCTCGTCGAACTGCCGCTGTCCGGCCATGGCCCCAGCCTACGTCATGTTTGACACTGCTGCCAAGCTTGACTAGCATGTCAATCATGACAGGGATGTCAAACATGGCGCCGTGGCGCCCTTCGCCTCCCGGTCTGCCGCCCGCAAGCCTGCGCCTTGTTCGCGCGGTCTCACCATTGCGCGACATGGAACCAGCGGAAAGGGGGAGCCGGACGCCGACGCGGTCCGGCCGCCGCCCGCGATCTCCTCGATCTGAATGGAGCCTGCGATGAGTTCTCCCCACCTTGACCTGCAGGGACGCCGCACCCTCATTACCGGAGCGGGCAGCGGGATAGGTCGCTACCTGGCTCTCGAGCTGGCCTCCCGCCACGGCACACTGGCCCTGGCCGGCCGACGGCCGGAACCACTGGCCGAGACCGCGGCACTGGTCATCGAGCGCGGCGGCACCGCCTACACGATCACCACCGACCTCACCGCCGACGGGGAGCCCGAACGCGTGGTCGCAGCGGCCGTCACCGAACTCGGCGGCCTCGACATCTTGATCAACAATGCCGGAAACGTGCGGGCCGCGGCGCTCGAAGACATCGACGTGGCTGACATCCACGCCATGATCCGGCTCAACCTGCTCGCACCCATCCTCGCGACTAGAGCGGCGTTGCCGCACCTGCGCGCCGCCGGCGCCCGACACGGACACGCCGCCCTGGTCGGCATCGCCTCGGCCTCCGGCCTGGTCGGCACGCCCTACTACGCCACCTACGCGGCCACCAAGGCCGGCCTCGCCCGCTTCGACGAAGCACTGCGTCGCGAGCTGTACGGCAGCGGCATCCACGTGGCCACGGTCTTCCCCGGCCCGGTCGACACGCCCATGATGGCGACGACCCAGGCCGGCCCGGACCTCGGCTACGGACTGCGTCCCGTCGACGACGTGGTCGCCGAGATCGTGGCCGGCCTCGAGGACCGCCAGATCGAGATCAACACGCAACTGCCCGAGCGCCGCGCGATGGCGGACCTCAATGCACGGGACCCGCTCGCCGTCGATGCCGCCCTCGCGCCGAAGCTCGCCGAACTCCGAGCCGCCGTCAGCAGTCACCGCAGCATCTGACCCGCACGTCGGCGGCCGGGACGACATCTCCGGCCGCACGGCGCTGTCACCAGTTGTGCCCGGCCCGACCGCACCTCCGCTCCACGCCGTTCGCCGTCGGGGTCGTCACGGGCCGCCCGCGCACTCTCAGCGCGTAGCCTCCGCCGGATGTCGCACGACGGACGGGAGCTTGGCGATGCTTCTGGGTGGCATATGCTGCGCCGGCACGGCGGGGAGGCTGACATGCGATGGTGGCGGGTACGGGTGGCGGTTGCCGCCCTGGCCGGGATGGTGACGGCGATGGCGGGGTGCGGGGCGCCGGCCGGGCTGGACGGCGACCTGACCGACGACTGGCGGCCCGCCGCGGCGGCCGTGCAGTTCACCCCGAAGGTGGGCGACTGCCACGTGATCGCCGGCCCGTCGAGTTACCTGACCAGCTACCAGCCGGTCGACTGCACGCGGCAGCACCTGCTGGAGACCTTTCACCTGGGCACCTTCACCGGCGCGGTCGCCGAACGGGAAACCCCGCCGCCGGTGGGCTCGGCGGTGCTGCGACCGGCGTTCGCCGAATGCGACGCGAAGGCGACCGCGTTTGTCGGTGGCGACTGGCGGGGCGCCCGCTTGACGGTGCAGGTCGCGCCCCCGTCCCCGGGCGGGTGGCAGGGCGGCAGTCGCTGGTTCCGGTGCGACATCTTCGAGCTGGACACGGCCGACGGCGGTTCCGCGCGACGGCATCCGGACGACCACCCCGTGCAGCACACCGGCAGCCTGCGGAACGCGCTGAAGGGCCCGTCACCGTTGGCCTTCGGGTGCCTGAACGAGGACCGGTACGGCGCCTTCGAGCAGACCGCCTGCGCCCGGCCGCACACGTTCGAGTACGTCGGCTCGTGGACGGCGCCCGACACCCCGTACGCGGACGCGGGCCGCGACGAGGACGGCGTGCACGCGAAGTGCCGGGCCCTCGTGGCCCGGTACGCGAAGGTCCCGGTCGACGGCGTGCTGCGCTACCGGACGGGCACCTCGTACCTGGTGCCGGCCGCGGAGGCGTGGGCGCGCGGTGACCGGGGGATCCGCTGCTTCTACTGGTCGGGGGGCCCGAAGGTGACCCACTCGATCAAGGGCGGTGGCACGAAGGCGCTACCGGTCCGCTGAACGCGGTGCGCCGGCGGAGGCGGGCGGGGCAAGCGGGGGAGCCGGGCCGGTCTGGCCGTCCACCATCGACCGGTGCCCCACCATCGCGCTCGGCCGCAGCGGCCTGGCGTCCGGCGTGGGAGTGTTTCGCGCTCGATTCCTCAGCACCGGCACCTGAGCCTGCACGGATCCCGTGCCGCAGACGCTTCTTCAGCTGGGGTCATAGCGGCCTCGCACGGGCAGCCGTCTTCGGGGCGACCAACTCCCCGTCACGCCTGCCGCATGCCGTCGGGACATGCCGAGATCAGTACGTCAGCACACTCCTGCGGAACTTCTCAGCGAAGTCGCGATACCCCTTCGAGTAGGCGTCCTGCTCGCCTGCCGTGCGCTCGAGTTCCTGTCCGATCAGCCGGTCCGCAAACTCGTAGTCGCCGTTGACTGCGGCTACAGCCGGCAACATGACGAAGCGGACGTGGTCGAGGAGGAGATCGGAGCTGGCGACCTCACGGGAGAATGTGCTCCAGTCCGACCAGTGGTCGATGAAGGGCTGGCCATAGGTCGCGACTGCATGAGTGAGGTCCTCCGCTACCGCCGCCAGATCCCCAGTCGCGGAGAAGTCCCACTGGACGAAGGTGTTCTGCGGCATTAGGTAGCCCAAGGGCCTGCTGACGGACGCTACGGGAGCCGACCAACCGGCAGTGGAGACGAGGATGGCTTCCAGGGCGTCGTGCCTGACGCCGACCACCGGGTTGATGTGCAGGACCTGAGGTAGCGACCACGTGGCGAGATTGAGTCCCAGCCATCCCGACGCTGCCCGAGAAGCACCCCTCTGAAGGAGAAGACCTCTGCGCTTGGGGACGAAGCCGTAGCGCCGTAGCGCCGTAGCGCATGCGTCCTGACTCGCCCTTGCCAAGCTGGCCAATGTCCTCGTCCCAGTCTCTCGCCTTCGTCCCGGTCGCCACGTTTTGAGCTGACGAAGCCCGGCCGAGGTCGAGCGTCAGCGTAGGGGGTGAGACACGGACTGATCTGCCGCGCCCACCAAGGACTACGTCACCCGACGGACGGCAGAGGGCAAGACCAGAACCGAGATCATGCGCTGCCTCAAGCGCTACATCGCCCGCGAAGCCTTCCACCATCTCGTCAGCAAGCCAGCAATGCTTCAATCATCGCCGTGATCGACAGCTGGCCCACGGCACCACGCACCGCGCTCCAACGCGGGCAGCTAATCGTCGCGGAGGTTCCCGCCTCCCGGCCCGACCGCCGCGCCTGGATCGCGATCTACCCCCTACAGAGCCCCGCCGCTACCGGCCACGGGTTCAACCTCTTCCACCGTGAGTTCGAAACCAGCTACATCCAGAACGGCTGGTGCGTCGGGCCAGGTGACGGCATGACCGACGTGCGGACCGCGCACGCTCAAGACGAGATGACGCTCAACCAGGTGCTCACAACGTGGGGCCTCGATCCGAGCCAGCTCACCTACGCTCATCGGACCGATTACCCCGTCTGACACCGGCTCAGGACCAATTACGACTTGTACTTCAGGCACCCAGCTTTTCCCCGGTGGCGACGACCGCCTTGTCGAACCACGCTGCAGTGTTACCTCTCGAGCGGGTCCAGACCGCGACACACTGCACCACCCTGCCTCGGTGTATGCAGCCATAGCGATGCGGGAACGGAGTTCCGTCAGGGAGCGTCATGGTGGCGGTCGTCGCGCGGCCCGGCACGTCGACCCTGGTCGGCATGTTGGCGGGGGCGTGCTCGTCGGTGATCTGATCCGCCTCCACGTCCCTGTCGCATGTCTCGAACAGGTCGAACAGTTGCCGCACGGCGTCGGCCGCTACGGCGGCGGTCGGGTAGACCACGGTTTCCTGTGCGAGCTCGACGAATGCCTCGGGTGGGGTGCCGTCCGGGGTGCCAAAGACGTGCGTTACCGCGGTCAGGCGTCGCTCCAGCAGCGGTAGCGGCTGGCCGCAGGCCATCCCATCGGAGTCGAGCTTCTCGTCCTTGTAGGCAGCCTTTTCGGCCAGCCCGACCAGACGCCCGGAGGCGGCGTACCGGTCTCGAAGCTTGCGCGCTGCGCCGCCGTCGGTGGGTGAGGGAGCGACCAGGGAGGCGGTGGTGGCGGAAGCCGTCGGCGTCGTCCCATCGGTGTCCGGGGTCCGGCTGCAGCCCGCTGTTGCGGCGAGAACAGTGAGGCAAGCCACCAGAGAGGACAGACGTCGGATCATGGCGGCAAGCATAGGCAGCGAGGGCCTTCGCTCTGGTGTCGGCCAAAATTCCCCGTCTGCGGCAACCACCCTGCCGGGTCACCGTCAAGACCGGCACCGGAGCCGCCGAGGGGCGGATGGCGAAGCAGCTGTGGCGGAGGGTTGGGATCACCGTTCGAGACCGGGGGCGTCGCGCCGGCCTCGCCTACGCTGGGCCAGAGGCCGACTGGAGGCTACAGGATGAGCAACATAACGGCGGTTCCCGACGTCGCTCGACAGCAGCCTTGATCTTTGCAACCAGGGTTAGGGCTTTCCGTATGGTCGGACGGTCCGGTGGCCCAGCCGGCTGGACACGGCGGCGACGAAGCCAGGGTCGAGCATGGGCCCATCGGTATAGGTCGCATCCCGAGCCAGCAGGCCGCACCTGATTGTGGTGCGGGCGGTCTACAAGCTCATCAGCTCCGGGCCCGGCTCGCCGAGCCGGCCGCACCCCGGCCACGCGGCCATGGTTGGCCGGGCGTCTGCCGGCAGGTACTGATCATCGGTACGTAGGGTGAGAGTGCTGCGATTCGCCGCCCAAGGTAGTCGTGCGGGCTCAACCGACGACGAGTTTGTCACCGATGCTCAGCGTTCCGGCGTCATGGCTGACGTGTTGCACGCCGTCGAATGCGGTGCTGGCGATCCGGAAGCGCGACGGTTGGGTGATCTCCTCGCTGGCGAGGGCCCACGGTGATGCGGGGTCTGCGTCCGGCACCGCAGCGAGCAGGACGGCGCAGCCGCGGCGAGGAACGTCGTGGTCGTCGTGGGGCTCGTCGTACCGGGCATGACGCAGCAGGACCGGGCCGGAGCGGACCGCGTCGGGTGGCGCCGTGGGCGGTACGTGACGCCACCGTTGTTCGAGCTCGGCGTACGCCTTCTGGCGCGCGGCCCCGTGGCGCGCGCTCGCGGCGAGAATGGCGCTGCCGGCGCCGGCCGCGACACGGCAGATGTCGAGGATCGGGACGCCGGCGGCCTGATTCGGATAGTGGTGGACGAGCCGAGCGTGGCTCATCAACATGACGAGGGCCCGGGCGGCGGCCCGCTGCGGTGTGGTCAGGGCCGACGTCCGTACCGACTTCCGCCGTTGCGGCCGTCCGTGCGGCGTGGTGAGGTCGGCCGCCTGGCCTGCCGTCGACTCGTACCATCGCGGGTCGTCGGGCCAGACTGAGGCCTCGATCGCCCGCAGGCGTCCGCTCCGCCCGATCGCCACAGCTGAGCCGACGCTGTCTCGGCTTACGACCATCCCGAGCCGATCCTCGGCGTCGAACCGCAGGTCGGTGACGCCGTCGAAGGTGAACCTCAGCGGCGCCGCCGGCCAGGGCTTGATGGAACCGTCCCGTGCGACGCGTCCGGTGCTGGGCGTGAACCGCCGCGGAGCGGCGAGGGTCAGCTGCACCTGCAGTCCCGAATCCGCCGGTCCTACCGTGAACGCGCGCACGGTGCCGTTGTCCAGGTCGTAGTCCTGGGCCAGCGCAGCAATGATCTCCGCGGTCAGCGGGAAGGCGCCCGGGAAGACGCGCCCCTGGTAGTCGCGATGTACGGAGCGCTCCGGCCTCGCGGCGGGAAGGACCCTGTCCAGGCTCGGGTCCAGGTCGACAATCAGCCTGCGCCGGTCGGCTCCGAGGTCGGCCATCCACCGCAGGCCGGCGCTGGCTCGCCTGGATCGAAGCGGCCAGGGGGCACTTGCCGCAGCCACCAGAGGCACCGTGTTGTTGTCCCAGATGTCGGCGACCCGGCCGATGCGACTCGCGTCGAAGCTCCGGGCGTCCGCCGCCAGGGTGGCGATCTCTTGGACAGAGCGATCGAGCAGTCCGGCGAAAGCTTCCAGCGGCGAGCTCACGCCGGCGAGTATGCCCCACTCACGCGAGGACGAGAACGGCGTCGAGACGGAGAGAGCGCAGCAGTAGGCCAGAGGCCAAACGGGTTGCCTGCCTACCCCTGGTGTCGCGTGTCTGATTTCCTTTGACGGTTAGCGTCGTCGTCGTGAGTAGTGACTTCGCGTTCTGGAAAGTTGGCCAGGGCGCGTCAGTGACGCTGGTGAAGCTCCCGCGCCGGATCGCCTGCCGACTGATGATCCCGTAGAACACCTCAACCATGTTCATCCAGGACGCGCTGGTCTGGGTGAAGTGTCGACCACTGCGCCGATTCTCGCGACGATGCCGGATCCGGTACGGGTCGCGCTCGCGGAGATCGATGATGGCCTCTTGAGCGTGTCACCCTGGTGGACTTCGATGTCGCCGTTGCCGGAGGTGTCGAGGAGGTGGGCGGCGAGGCAGCCGACACTGTTGGCGTTCGCGATGTCCTCGTTGACCCCGATCGCGGGGGCGAACATGCGGGCTGCCGCCGTTCTCGCGGTCGGCGACAGTGCGTAGGCGAAGCAGCCGAGATATCCGAGTCGGCGGCACGCGGTTGCCAGCCGATCGAAGTCGGGCTGCATGGACAGCAGCGTCCGGTGATCTCGGACGGGGACAAGAAGTCGTGGCGTGCCGGGCGAAGCGACCCGTACGCCGGCGGCGATGTCCGCTTGTTGGAGGCCGAGGGCCGCGATGATGCCACCGTCGGTGGCGTCGGCCTGGTTCGACAGGGTGGTAACGCCTTGGTCGAACCAGACCTCGACGCCGTCGCGACGGCGGATGGCGGTCGTGGCGAAGATGCGGCCTGGGGTGCGCAGGCTGCCGTGCTGCTCGGCGGCGCCGCTGCGGTGCAGCAGGACGGCTTGCGCGGCCATGATGCCATGGCCGCAGTTCGTGAGTTCCCCGGCGCTGGTGAAGAAGCGCACCGTGGGCGTGTCCGCTGTGCTGGTGTCGATGAACGCGGTGTGAGAGGTGCCGGTCGTACGGGCGATGGTGTGCCGGTCGCCGTCGGTGAGGGTGGCGTCGTCGATCACGACGGCGGTGGGGCTGCCGCCTCGGCCGTCGCGGGTGCAGGCGTTCACCACGGCCACCGGTGGTCCGGCCATCAGGCAGCCGTGTCGTCGGCGAAGCGGGGAGCGCCGGGCTCCAGGTCGACGCGAGCGGTGCGGGCGGCGAAGCAGATCGCGTGGTACCACCCGCACAGCAGGAGCACGTCGAGTAGCTGACGCTCGTCGAACAACGCCTGCGCCGATTGCCACAGTTCGTCGTCGACGTCGCACGAGTCGTGCAGGGCGTCCACCATCCGGAGGAGCATGGCTTCGCGGCCGGCCGTCCAGCAGGGATCGTCAGGCGAGCCGTAGGTGAGCGAGGTGACCTCGGCCGGCGTGAGTCCGGCACGGTCAGCGAAGACCATCACGTGGACGCCCCACTCGTATTCGCAGCGACAGCGTGCGCAGGTGCGCAGGATGACGATCTCCCGTTCGCGGAGTGTCAGGGTGAGGTCGCGGCCGAGTTCGTACCTGCCCCAGTTGCTCATCGCGATGGTCATCGGCAAGTTCTTGGCGAACGTCCGGAACAGGCCGATGGGAGGCACGCCGGCGGGCATCATCGTGGCGAGTTGCGCCTCCACGTCCGGCGGGAACGGCGGTTCGAGCGCCAGGATGCGAGCCATGGCCCCTCCGGTGATTCGGATTCAGAAGCACCGTAGCGATTCGGTTCACGAAGCGCCAGAGGTGGCGCTTCACGGTTTCGGTTGTTCGCCGTCCTCACCCAGGGTCGAGGCCCACGCGTCGGACCAGCGGGCGAGCGGACGCAATGCCTGGTAGACGCCGTGGCCCAGGTCGGTGAGCGTGTAGGCCGTGTCGGGCTGCTGGGCGACGAGGCGGGCGTCGAGGAGTTCGGTCAGCCGTTGCCGCAGGACGCTGGAGGACATGTTGTCGCAGCGCTGCTGCAACGCGCGGAACCCGACCGGCCCGTACTGCAGCTCCCAGATGATGCGCAGGTTCCAGCGGCGGCCGAAGAGGTCGAGGGCGGCCATGAGGGGTCGCCCGGTGCTCGATCCGCGTACCGGCCGGCCCGGCCTGGGTGCCGTCATCGCCTGTGCCCCCTCTTGCTGCTTCGATCTTCGATACAGTAGCGTCCACCGCGCTGATTCGATTTCCGAAGCGATGGGGATGGCTTCGTGAGACGTTTACCGCTACCCGGGACAACCAGGGACCTGGCCGAGCAGGCTGCGACCACGGTCGGCCTACCGCCCAGCCCGGGCGGGGTGATGGCCCTTGCACCCCTGCCGGAAGAGGACCACTTCTGCGAATCGTGTGCTCTGCGATACGGCGACCTGACCCCGTCCGCGGCCCTCGGGCTGATCCGCAGCCATCCCGGGCGGTACCGGCGGCGCCTGCAGCACCTGCCGGCCGACGTCGTGCGCCGGCGGCCCGCGTCCGGGGTGTGGTCGGCACTGGAGTACGCCGGCCATGTCCGCGACGTCTACGACGTCTACGACACCCGGGTTCGCCGCACGCTGACCGAGCACGAGCCCACGCTCGAACCGATGCGCAACGACGAGCGCGCCGAGCAGGGCGCCTACAACCAGCAACCACTGGCCGCCGTCCTGCTGGATCTCGACCGTAATGCCGATCGGTTCGCCGCCCTCGCGAGCGAGATCAGCGAGCCGCAGTGGAGCCGGACAGCTGTCCGGCTTTCTGGGGAACACCGCACCGTCCTGTGGATGGTGCGGCAGGCCGCGCACGAAGGGCTCCATCACCTCCACGACATCGGTGCGGGCGCGAATGACAAGGCGGTGTTGTTCGACGTCGACGGCGTGCTCGTCGACTCGTACCCCGCGTACCGCCGGATCTGGAGCCGATGGGCCGACCACCGCAACCTCGACCCGGACCTGGTCTGGTCGCACACCCACGGCCGCCGGCCCGTCGACACCATCCAGGCCGTAGCGCCACAACTCGACGCCGCCGCCGAATACTCGCTGATCCGGGAGTTCATGGCGAACGAAGGCGACGTCTTTCCCGTGTACGCCGACGCCGCCGCAGTGTTGCGCCTGTTGCAGGACCGGCGGTGGGGCGTCGTGACCTCAGGCCGAACGCCCACCGTCCTGCAACGCCTGCGCGCCGGCGGGCTACCCGACCCTCCAGTCCTGGTCGACAGCAGCCAGGTCCGCCGCGGCAAACCGGATCCGGAAGGCTACCTACGCGCGGCTCAACTCCTCGACGTGCCGGCGTCCGACTGCCTGGTGATCGAGGACGCTCCCGCCGGCGTCCAAGCAGCCCGAACCGCCGGCATGACAGTGGTCGCGGTACGCACCACCCACCTTGACGACGAGCTCGCTGGCGCACACCACCGCGTCGACACCCTCAGTGACACCGTCCCGCTCATCACCGGCTGGCTGGAAGGACGCACCCGTGAACCAGGGAACCGAACGACTCGCTGATTCCGGCGGTCTCCCGTGCCCCGACTCGAACGGCTCGACTCACAAGCTGTTGGTCCTGTATCCCGAACCCGCTGATCCCGACCACTTCCGCGACTACTACGTAACCCACCACCTCCCGCTGGTCACCCGCCTGCCCGGCCTGCTGGCGTGGCGCTACAGCTTCGACGTGGCAGCGACGCAGGGAGAGACGCCGTACTTCGCGGTCTTCGAAGCCGAGTTCGCCGACGCCGCGGCGATGACCGCGGCGAGGGCGTCGCCACAGGGCCGGCAAGTGACCGCCGATGTCGCCAACTACGCCACCGGCGGCGTGGTCGTCATTCACTATCCGGTGCAACACGGCACCGCCTGAACCCGGGACTTCGCGCCCGATAGCCACGGAGCGCGCCGGTGGCCTCAACACCAACGGCGCCAGCCCCGGCTGGCCAACACGGCGGCCGTAGTCGTCCGTACACTCTCACCGCCAGTACGGCATCGAGATCGCCCGCCGGATCATCAGGCGATGATCGTGGCTGCAGACATGTGCGCCAGCGCCATGGTCGGCGTGACTCACCATGATTGCTGGACGAGTCAGCTCACGGACCTACCCGAGCAGCGCCGCCGCCGCAGCCAGGGTCGCCAGCGACAACGTCGTGGTCACCACCACCGCCCGGTTGGCCACCGCCTCGCCGACGCCGTACTCCTGGCCGAAGATGAACGTGTTCTGCGCTGTCGGCAGGCCCGCGCACACCACCACGGCGAGCAACTGCGGCGCGGACAGGTGCAGGGCCAGCCCGGCCGCGTACGCGATGACCGGCTGCGCGACGAGCTTCAGCGCGGTGATCACGGCCAGCTCGGCCAGGTCGGGCGGTTCTGCCCCCGACGGCGCCGTGCGGTGCAGCGACGCGCCGAGCGCGACCAGGGCGGCCGGAACCGCGGCGCCCGACAGCAGGCTGAGCGACGCGTCGGCCGCCGACGGCAGATGCAGGCCGGCAGCCGAGCACGCGACACCGAGCAGCGAAGCCAGGATCACCGGGTTGCGTACCGGCAGGGAGGCGATACGGCGGACCCGTACCCGCCCGGCCGGGTCGCTGTGCCGGTCCAGGGCGACCAGGACCACGGGCGTCACCACCAGCACCTGCAGCAGCACCACCTCCGCCAGGAACGACACATTGCCGAGAACCTGCGTTGCGATCGGGATGCCGAGGTTCGCCGAGTTCACGTACCCGGCGGCCATGCCCCAGATCGGCCGTTCGCCGGGCTTGCGACCGAACAGCCGGCTCGCGCCGACCCACCCGAACCCGACGACCGCGGCAGTGCACACGCCGAAGGCGAGCAGCGATCGGCCGGCGAACCCGGACAGCGGCATTCGGGACAGGGCCAGGAACAGGGCGGACGGCATCGCAAGGTGGAACACGAAGCGGCCGAGCACCGACGCCACCGCCTCGCCCAGCAGGCCCCACCGGCAGGCCGCGTAGCCGACCGCGGTAAGGATCCAGATCGGTACGAACGCCGACACCAAACTCATGCTGGCGTTACCGGCGGGCGGGCGTCGCGCCGGCTGAGGGACTGGCGGGCGTCCGGGGCGGCGGGGTTCACCACCTGGGCGAGGATGTCATCGACCTGCCGCAGGGTGAGCCCAGTTCCGTGACACTCCACTGCGCTCTCGCTGGTCTTCAGAGACACCGACGCGTCCAAGGTGCGTACCAAGCCGCCGGGCAGCCGGGGGTTGTCCACGTGTACGTCGGTCGGGAAGCCACGTGTTCAGCCTCGCATCCCGTCCGGACCGAGCAAACAGCCCGCTCATCCGCAGCTTCACGGGATCATCCCCACGTACACATTTGCCGCTTTGGGTGGACCGGCGTTCATCGCTGCTGGTGACGCACCGGGTCGCCACGGCGATGAGTTTCGTTACGGTGTCCAGTCTGTACTCCCATGCACCCGTCTCCCGACTCTCGGGGAGAGCGTTTCATGACCTCTACGTACAGGAGGCAAGCGTGAAGCTTCTTCTCACCTCCGCGGGCGTCCAGAACCCGAGCATCCACGATGCGCTGGTCGACCTGCTGGGCAAGCCGATCGCCGAATCCAGTGCCCTGTGCATCCCGACAGCGACCCACCCCATGGGCGGGCCGGCCTCGGCCTGGCGCTTCATCGCCGGTCAGACGCCGCTACCCATGTCCGGCCTGGGCTGGAAGTCGCTGGGCGTCCTCGAGTTGACAGCGCTGCCCAGCATCGGCGAGGAGCGGTGGGTCCCCTGGGTCCGGGAGGCTGACGTCCTGCTCGTGGGCGGCGGCGACGCGACGTACCTGAGCCACTGGATGCGGCAGTCCGGGCTGGCGGACCTCCTGCCGTCACTGTGGGACACCGTCTGGGTGGGGTTGAGTGCGGGGAGCATGGTGCTGACCCCCCGGATCGGTGCGGACTTCGTCGAATGGCAGTTCGCACCCGACGACTCCACACTGGGGGTCGTCGACTTCTCGATCTTCCCGCACCTGGGTCTCGAGCCGGACAACACCATGGCTGGTGCCGAGCGGTGGGCGGCCGAGATCGCCGGTCCGGCGTACGCGATCGACGACCAGACGGCCATCAAGGTGACCGACGGCAGCGTCGAGGTCGTCTCCGAGGGGCACTGGAAGCTGTTCCCCGCGTAGCCGCGGGCCGACAGTGATCGGCGTGGCGAAGCACCCGCACATGCCGCTGATGGCGCGTGGGTCTGCCGATCAGCGGATGCCGTATCGGACCGTCTCCGGAGGTCGCCAAGCCGCAGCGGGTATGCGTTCGGCCGTCGGTGTTAGGTTCGCACCCATGACAGTGCAGATGACCGCCGGGCGTTTCCATGCGGCCGACGGTGTCGAGGACTGGCGTTGTCTCTACCACCTGGTCTCGGCCCACTTCCGGACCGCCTCCCTGTCGGAGGGGATCGCGTTCGTCGACGAGATCGGTCGGATCGCCGGGCGCGACGAAGAGGAGTACCTCAACGTGGACCTGCGTCACGCGGGTGTCACCGTGTCGCTGTCCCGGCGCGACGTCTCACTGGCTCGACGGATATCGGCAGCTGCCCTCGAGCTTGGCATCACCGCCGATCCCACTGCCGTGCAGCTCATCAACATCACCCTGGACGCCCTGGTGAGCGCCGACGTGCTGCCGTTCTGGCGGGCGCTGCTCGGTTATCGACAGATCGGTGACGATTACCTTGCTGATCCGGCGCGGCGGGGTCCAGGGTTCGGACTGCAATGCATGGCGGCGCCGCGATCGCAACGCAACCGTATGCACATCGACATCGCCGTCCCGCATGATCAAGCCGAGGACCGCATCGCCGCTGCCCTGGCCGCCGGGGGCCGCGTGATTTCCGCAGCGCATGCGCCGATGTGGTGGGTGCTGGCCGACGCCGAGGGCAACGAGGCATGCATCGCCACGTGGGTCGGCCGCGAATAGCGGGCCCGCTTGAACAACGTGTGGCAAGGCCGTACAAGCACGTCCTACGGGCGCACTTGCGGAGTGCAGGCGATCAGTGTGCCTGACACCCGTGCCGCCGCCTTGTCGTGCGGACTGGTGCGTTGGACCACGTGCGGCGACTACGCCGCATCGCCGCCGGGGATCGTCAGCGCAGAAGCGCGGTAGGCACTGCGAGGTCCTCGGAGGCGTAGAGGCTCGCGATGGCGCGCGGATCGTCGGTGGCGCAGGTGGCGGCGATCGTGTCGATGAGTTCGTCGTAGTCGGGGCCGGTCTCGCCCTTGTAGGACGCCTCCATGCGTCCCCACTCGTCCCACGGCAGCATCTCGACCCTGTTCACCGCGGCGAGATCCCTCACCGCGTTTCCCCGGATCTCGGCCGGTCCCCAGTTGTCGGTGCCGTACACGCCGAAGTCCTTGGCATCGACGCGGCCGTCCCGGAAAGCCATCCACGCCTCGCCGCCGGTGAGGAACTCGCCAGCGGCGAGATCTTCGGGTTTCGCCACGAGGCAGCCGTCCAAGATCTCGGAGTCGATCCGCACCCAGCGGCCGTCGTGCCGGTACTCCGTGATCCAGTGATCCACGCCCTGCCCGGCCTGGACGTACGTGGCGAAGCCGCAGCGGGCCCGGGCCGCGATCCCGCGGTAGCGCAGCAGGGCACAGCTGAGCACGGCGAAATGGCGGCAGGTGCCAATGACCCGCCGATCGGAGGCGCGCGGAACGGTCACCGGGGCTGGATCGAGGGCCAGCAGGGCCCCGATCAGCTTGTCAACGGGACGATGCTGATTCTCGACGAACCGCTCGGCGGGAACCCCCGAACTCTTCGCGTCTGTGGGCTGGATGACCAGGTCGTGGACAACACGGCAGATCTCGACGGGGTCGCTCGGAAGGCTCTCCAGCACCGGCTCGTGGAGCCCGTCGATCCTCGTCAACGGACCTGCCACGGCGTAGTCGATCGCCCCCGTCATGCCGGCATCGTAGGCGCCGCCACAGGGATCTGCCGTCCCCTGACACTGTGCTGACCGGCAGGGCGTACGCCAGAGGGCCACAGACCCGGGCCAGCCATCGCCGTGAGCGCATCTGCCGCTGGTTGAGGGTCGAAGCGCCGAAGCGCCGGCTCATGGTGGCCGGATGCTTGACCTAGGCAGGCTAGTACGGCAGCCGCCGTTCGGGATCATGGCTAGAGTTCCAGGACGCGCGCGGCATCAGCACTGCTCAACCTGATCGTTCACGGGAGGCAGAGTGTGCAGGGCACGGTAGAGGGATGACTGCTACGACAGGCGGTCCGATGGTACGAGACACGACGCCGCGCCAAGCGGTCGACTTACGGGTGCACCGCTGGCTGATGATCGTGGGGGCGCTCCTCACCGCCGCCGCCCTCCTGCTGTTGTCGCTTCTCCCTGGCCCGCCTGCCGAAGCGGTCGCGATGACGGCGTGGGTCGAACATGGCCGCTCGTTACTGTTGTGGAGCAACGAACTGCTGTTCTTCGCGGTCATCTGCTGGGGAGCCGGTGCGCGCGGTCTCTTCAGCGCGGGCCTGGCCGGACCGTCGGCGCGGATCGACGTGGGAGGGACCGCTCTCACGGTCGCCCTCGTCGCGCTCGTCGTCGTACTGCTCGCGGTGGGGCGTCTGGTCTACCCGGTGTTTGAGATCGACCTGTCAACCGAGGTCGTAGCCCTGGTCGTCAGCTCGACGTTCGGCGCCCTGCATCTGGCGTTCCTGGGTTTCGCCGTTGCTGCGGTCACGCTCAGCTGGTCGACACGCGCCGGACTGATCGGGCGAGCTGTCGGCATCGTCGCCGCAGCCGCATTCGTCGTGGGCTCCTTCCCCTGGCTGACACCGAACTGGTGGAACTCACTGGTCCCGGTGCTGGTCGCCGCGTGGGGCGTGTCTCTCGCCTCCGTAACCCGCACCGAGAATTCCGGCGACGCTACGGAAAGGACGAGTACCACTGACTAGCGCATCAGCCGCCGTAAGACCATGACTGGAGTCCGCGGTTGAGGCGGCGTGTGTAGTGGGCTCGTCGGGCTCGGGCTCGGGCTTGGTGCCGTCGCGGCCAGGGCGAGGGTGGTGAAGCGGTGCCAGGAGTCCCAGCGGCGAACCTGGTGCTGGTCGAGGCGGACGTGCCGATGAGCGCACATAGGCTCTGCGCGTGTTTGCAATCGAGATACAAGGCGTTCGTCACGTGCGTCTGCGAGTTGGCCGGTGGCACCTCCGCACCTGGCCGTCCTTGGTGATGATCCTTCCCAAGGGATACCGCAGCCCTGAGTTGGCCTATGCGGTCGAGGAGACAGACGAGCGCGGCGAGATCCTTGGCCAACTTGGCGCGTTCTTCTCGCTGCATGCTGCTGAGGCGTGCCTATCTCGACTCGAGTCCGAGGGCTTCACCAACCTGCACATCAACATGATCCCGATCCACACGCGGCTCGACGACTGGGAGTTCGATCGGTAGGTTCCGAGTTTCCGGGCTTGCCGACGTCCCACGCCCGCTCATGCCGTGAACCGCGCGGCACGCAGCGTGACGTCTGGAGCCCGCCGCTCGCTATCCGGAACCGCCAATGAGCGGACCGCCCGGTCGGACTCACTCTTGGGGGCCGTCTCCCGTTCGCGCCAAGCGCTCGCGACTCAGATACCGAACCGGCTTGCCGAGCGACTCCGCGTAGGCAATCTCCCGTCGGGTCGACTCACCTAAGTAGCCGCCCGGATCCACGATGTACACCTCGTCAGCCATGCGAATCTTTTGGAAGTGCACGCCGCCAAGCCGCCCCCTCAGGTCCGCGCTGTCGACTGTCCAGTCGTAGTCCGGCGGATCGGGGAGGCTGAACATCCCGAGGCTGATCACGACGCAACCTTCCATCGTGAGCCGCTGGTTGACCTCCACGAACTCAGCCTCAAACCTGGTCGAGCCGCAGAGCGTGATGACCTTCGCCTCACCCTCGGCCGACTGCGGCGCCTGCTGACCCTCCATGAGGTTCATGATCGTTGAACGGGCAGGACAAGTCTATCGCCGCCCCCTGGACGTCCGCTCATGCCGCAGATAGTGAAAGCAGTGATGTGCCCGTGCCCGTGCGCGGTGCTGAGGTGAGGTTGAATGGCCCCCGTGCCAAGCATGAGTCGGTCCCGGTACGCCGGCGTTCTCGCACATCACGACGACAAAGTCGTTCTCGTGTACGAGGAGTACCCACGGTGGGGCGGCCCCTACTGGAACATCCCGAGCGGGCGGATCGAGGACCACGAGACGCCGTTCGAGGGCGCCTGCCGAGAGTTGGCCGAGGAGACAGGTCTGGTCGTCGCAACCGCGGACCTCGTTCTTCACGGCACGGCGGCGGTGACCGGAGCAGTCACCGTCAGCCGGGTGTGGAACTTCACCGTCGACGTGGTGGATCCGACCCTGCACGTCCGCGACCCAGATGGTCTGATTCAGGAGGCCCGCTGGTTCCCCGTCGAAGAAGCAAGCCGCTTGCTTCATGAGTTGCCCTACCGGCCGCTGTCGGAGCCGTCAGTTGCGGTCCTCACCCGTCAGGCTCAGCCGGGCGCCCATTGGGCGTACTCCGATCCGGAAGCGGAGCCGGTTGTCACCTACCCCCACGGGTGAAGGACATTTGCCACGCCCCTTGTCCTGCGATGGACAAGATGCCCCGAGACCTTGCTGGACTGCGGCGACGAGCCCCGCGGACGGACTAGAGCGTGTTCGCCTCCCGAACCGTTCTCGATCTCTGTCGTTTACCGGATCTGCCGCGGTCCGGGCGCTACGGTGGGTGGCTTCCAGGCCTTACGAACACGCGTGTCCGGTACGTCGGTGAGTGCGGGGTCCTCAGCGGTGTCAGTGCGGAGTCCGTGCGCGAAGGAACGCCGTGGCCATCGTGCGTCGCGTTGGCGTGCCGGCCACGGCCAGGGCTGCCATGTACGTGTCGAGACGCTCGCGTTCGTCGTCGGTCAGGGCGGCGACGATCGCTTCGCCGTACGTGGGGGCCAAGGGGTTGGGCGCCACGCACTTGAGTGTTTCCCAGTCCCCAATCGGGTCGGCGGGGACGTCGACCTGGGCGCGGTAGTCCAGTTCCACCGCCTCGAAGCCGGCGGCCACCGCCCAGTCGACGAGGTCACGCTCGTCGAAGTCCATCATCGGTCGCGTGGTTCCCTCGGTGGTGCCCCGGTAGACATCGGCGACCTTGGCGATCAGGTCGTTCACGGGCGAGTCGCCCATGCCGAACAGATCATCGGGCCGGAGCTGCTCCACGAAGCGGTTGATGGGCTCGAACAGGGAAATCCGTCCGCCCGGCCGCAGGACCCGGAAGAACTCCGCGAAGGCGGCGGCCTTGCGATCGGAGTAGATGAGCACCGACCGGGTGGTCACGACGTCGACAGAGGCGTCAGCGATTCCGGCGAGATCATCGGCCGACGCGACCACAAAGCTGCACCGCCCGTCGCCACCGGCGGTGCGCCGGCACTCGTCGAGCACATCCAGTGAGACATCACTGAAAATGACACGACCGTCCGGGCCGAGTCGATCCAGCGCGCCGAACCCGATCAATCCCGTCCCGCAGCCCACGTCGAGGACCACGTCGTCGGCCGCAAGGCCAGCTCCCTCAAGGACACCGTCACGAAACGCCGCCAGCTCCAAGGCGTGGCGGGCGCGCAAGCTCACGCTGTTGCCGTCCCGGCGGGTCAAGAGCCACTGGGCCCACTTGTCCGTCGCCACCGGGTCATCGTAAGCCCGACGCATACAGGGACATTCTTGTACAGGCCTTGACCACGACGCTCGGATCAGCCGCGCCGGGCTGGAGGGCGGCCGCCGCCAGCTGCGTTGAGCCACCGCCGCCAGCTCGTGCGGGTGATCCGTAGCTCCGGGTGCGCGGCCACGTGCAGAACGAACTGCGCTCGGAGGCGGACCGAGGGGTCGTCGACCGAAGTCAGCATCTCCACCGCGTGGAAGAACAACGGGTCGTCGAGGTGGCGGACCAGGCAGGCGTACGCCCAGTCCTTGCACCGGTACGGTCGCCTCAACGCCGCGAGGATCAGCTCAGCGATCTGAGGCTGGATGTCCTCCGGGAGACCGCCGCGATCGAGCCGGCTGAGAATTGCCTCCTTGGTTCCCCAGCGGGACCACATCCACGACTCCGGTGCGTCCCACTCGTCGGGATACTCCGCCTCCCACCGCAGGTAAAGGGCGGCGAACGGCAGCGACAGCGCCCGGGCGGCCTCGTCGCCATCGGCGGCATCGCGGAGGGCGTGGAGAGGCCCGTAGATCGTCTGCTCCTGATGCCACCGGAAATCGGCACGCGCCTGATCCAATGCCGCGCCCAGCCGGGTCTGGCTGGACCTCGACCGGTAATGCGCCGCCCAGAGGGCATTCGAGCGGTGCAGCGCGTCGGTCGCCGCGGCGAGGATCGCCTGATGGCGGGCCAGCGCACGGTGGCGGGCGACCGGATCAGTCGTGACCAGGTCGAACAGCCAGGAGTAGTCGCCGCGCGGCTCTGCAGACATCACAGCAGCCTGCCACCTCGGGGGAAAGGGGTCAGGTCCGGACCCTGCACCTGGCCATTCCGAGCACCAGAGAGGCATAGCCTTTGACCTGCGCATACGCGCCTGAGGTGCAGGACCCCCATCGCCGGGCACTAGATTCACCTCATGTACTCGACGCAAGTGTCCCAACTCGTCAAGGCGCCGCGCTCAGCTGTCTATCGGGCACTGCTCGACCCGGTCGCGGTCGCCAAGTGGCGGGTGCCCACCGGCATGAGCGGCCACGTGCACGAGTTCGACGCGCGCGAGGGCGGCTCGTTGCGCGTCTCGCTCACCTACGAGGCACCGGACAATACCGGCAAGTCGACGGCGCACACCGACACTTACCACGGCCGGTTCGTCAAGCTCGTGCCCGACCGGCAGGTGGTCGAGGTGGTCGAGTTCGAGACTGACGATCCCGCGCTGGGCGGCGCGATGACCATGACCACGACGCTCACCGAGGTGGACGGCGCAACCGAAGTCGTCGTCGTGCATGACGGCATTCCCGACGCGATTCCGGCCGAGGACAACGAGACGGGTACGCGCATGGCCCTGGCGAACCTCGCCAGACTCGTCGAACTGGGCTAGCGCCTCCCTGTCGTAGCCGCTGGTCGGGTGTTGGCTGCTCGGCAGGTGGGACGCATCCGACCATGCCGAGAACAGTGCGTGTGATCGTGGCGAGGTCGAGGCCTGGTCGTGCGCGCCGATAACCTGCTACTGGGCGGTCAGCCGGCGTAGCGGGGTTCGCTGATCCGGTGGCGGAATTCGGCGTGAGCGGTTTGGAAGACTTCGTTGAGCCGATCGATCTCGCCCTGGGTCGGTTCTCGCCGCAGCCCGACTTCGATCTTGAAGTCGCCGTCCACGATCGCCACGTCGAGGCGGTCGAGCAGGTCCGCGGGGAGCCTGGTAATGACGAATTCGCGGAACGCGTCGGCGATCGTGCCCGCCATGTCGCCGCACCCGCAGGTCCGGCCATCCAGGACCGCACCGAGGTGGCTGCGGCCGATGATCGCGTCCGGGTGGACGGGATCCATGACGGTCAGGCCCTCCTCCAGAACCGTGCGGGCCTCCGACAGCCGTGCCTCATGCTGGAGGAACACACCGAGGGCGATGCAGGCCCGCCCGACGGTGTCATGGTCGGCGCCGCGGCGCGCCTGGTTCACCGCCTCGGTCAACCGTTGCTCCGCCATGCCCGCCTGGCCGGCCTCCTTCAGCGCGAGACCCCAGTTGCGCAGCACCTGGCTCCGCAGCTCCGGACGACCGATGCGCTCCGCCCTCGCGTACGCCGACGCGTACGTGCGCAGCGCCGCCTCGGCGTCGCCGGCCTCGTCCTGAGCCATCGCCAAGCCGAGCGCAGCCATCAGCGCCTCCTCCTGCCGGCCCTGGCGGTCGTAGGAAGCGAGCACGCGCTCGATCGCCTCGATCCGCCCAGCCTGGTCACCGAGATCACGGCCGAGGTTCGCCAGCGCGGACAAGGCGTTGAGCGTCGCCTGATGGTCTACGCCGAGCCGCTCCTCCAAGGCGGCGACCAGGGCGGTGAGCAGCGGCTTGGATGCCGGGTCGCCGTGGTCCAGCATCTGGGTGACGACCCGCCCGACCTCCTCGACGACCTCGTCCGGCAGTTGCTGCAGGCCCACGAAGAGCGGCTCACGGGTGCCACCGGCGTGCACAATCGCCGCTCGCAACGCCAACGCGGAGGCCACCCGCTCGTGCCCGTTGCGCCACAGGTTGGCCACCGCCTCCTCGACGGCCTGCCGGGCACCTGCCACGTCGCCACGCTGCCGCAGCACGTCCGCCAGCGGTTCGAGGCCGAACGCGTACCCGGCATGCTCGCGACCGTAGAAGGCGAGCCGCTCCTGAACGCCCTGGCGCAACTCGGCCTCGGCCTCGTCGAGTCGTCCGGCCATGCGCAGCGCCAAGCCCAGATTGAGTCGGTAGGTCAACCGGTCCTTGCGGGACTCGTGATCGCGTGGCGCCGCGGAGACGGCGCGGCGGTAGCAGTCCACCGCGCGGTCGAGTTGATCGGCGTTGAGCAGCACGTTGCCGAGGTCGCACTGGGCCGAGGCCCATTGCGGGCTGCCGTGACCATGTCGGTCCGCGGCCGCCTGCAGCTCGCGCGTCATCAGGTTCTCGGCGTCGCCCATACGGCCCTCCCGCAACAGCGCGAAGGCCACCTCGACCGCAGTGGGGGATGTCGTCACGAGCCGCAAGTTTAGGGCCCGCCTACTGACGTTCGCGCACCCTGGGAACCGCCTCATCGAGGCCGGCCCGGCGCGATCAACCAACCATGACTGGACGTCCCCAGCGGCCGCCAACCGGTCGCTACGACCGATCCGGGGCGCTCGGTGCCGAAGGTGCTGCCGCACCGATGAGCGAGCGGTGGATCAGGCCTGACGCCATCCCCGGAATCTGAGCAGACGTCGTGCCATGCTTTGGGGCTTGACCTTGACGCAGCGTCAACCCCGCATGCTGGCGCCATGTCCATGAATATCCAGACGACAACCGAGCAGGGCCACGTGCCTGTGATCCAGGTCCAGGGCCTGGAGAAGTCGTACAAAGAGCTCCACGTCCTGCGCGGCGTGGACTTCGACGTGGCGCGGGGCAGCATCTTCGCCCTGCTCGGCTCCAACGGGGCGGGCAAGACGACCGTCGTGCGGATCCTGTCCACGCTGCTCAAGCCGGACGCCGGGGCGGCCCGCGTCAACGGCTTCGACGTCGTCACGCAGGCGGCGAGAGTGCGGGAGTCGATCAGCCTGACGGGGCAGTTCGCGGCCGTCGACGAGATCCTCAGCGGGCGGGAGAACCTGGTGCTGGTCGCCCGGTTGCGGCACCTGCGGGACCCGGGCCGGATCGCGGACGACCTGCTGGCCCGCTTCGCGTTGACCGATGCCGCCGCGCGGAAGGTGTCGACATACTCGGGCGGCATGCGCCGCCGCCTCGACATCGCGATGAGCCTCATCGGCAACCCACCAGTGATCTTCCTCGACGAGCCGACGACCGGGCTCGACCCCCAGGCGCGCCTCGAGGTGTGGCAGGCCGTCCGGGAACTCGCCCGGCAGGGCACGACGGTGCTGCTCACCACGCAGTACCTCGACGAGGCCGAACAGCTCGCCGACCGGATCGCCGTCCTGCACCAGGGGCGCATCATCGCCAACGGCACCCTCCCCGAGCTCAAGCAACTGCTCCCGCCCGCCAAAGTCGAGTACGTCGAGAAGCAGCCGACCCTCGAGGAGGTCTTCCTCGCCATCGTCGGCGACGACAGCACCGCAGGCGCCCCCACCCCGACCACACGAGCCACCAAGGAAGCCCGATGAACAGGCACTTCTTCGGCGACACCCTCGTCCTGCTGGGGCGGTCCCTGCGGCACATCAGCCGCAGCCCGGACACCATCATCACGACCGCGATCATGCCGATCGCCTTCATGCTGCTGTTCGTCTACGTGTTCGGCGGCGCTATCCAGACCGGGTCGGACAAGTACGTGAACTACCTGCTGCCCGGCATCCTGCTCATCACGATCGCCTCGGGCATCTCCTACACCGCGTACCGGCTGTTCCTGGACATGAAGAGCGGCATCTTCGAGCGGTTCCAGTCCATGCCTGTCGCACGCTCGTCCGTGCTGTGGGCGCACGTGCTGACCTCTCTGGTCGCCAACCTCATCTCGGTCGTGGTGGTGGTGCTGGTCGCCCTGCTCATGGGCTTCCGCTCGGGGGCCGGCGCGCTGGCCTGGCTCGCGGTCGTTGGCATCGTGCTGCTGTTCACGCTGGCCCTGACCTGGCTCGCCGTGATCCCGGGCCTGACCGCGAAGTCCGTGGACGGCGCGAGCGCGTTCTCGTACCCGCTCATCTTCCTGCCGTTCGTCAGCTCCGCCTTCGTACCCACGCAGAGCATGCCCGGCCCGGTGCGCGCCTTCGCCGAGAACCAACCGGTGACGTCCATCGTCAACACGCTTCGCGACCTGTTCGCCCAGCAGCACGTCGGTGGCGACATCTGGATCGCCCTCGCCTGGTGTGCCGGCCTCCTCGTCGTCGCCTACGGCTTTGCCATGACCATCTACCGCCGGAAGATCAGTTGACGACGGGCCCTGGTCATGCAGGCTGAGGTCATGCTGACGATCGGCCAGCTGGCCTCCTACGCCGGCGTGACCATCCGCGCGGTGCGGCACTACCACCAGATCGGGCTGCTCCGGGAGCCGGAGCGCGACGCCTCCGGCTACCGGAGCTACGACGCGGCCGCGGTCGTGCGACTCATCCGGATCCGGACCCTCGCCGAGGCGGGAGTCCCGCTGGCCCGGGTCAGCGAGCTCCTCGACGCCGACCCGGAGACGTTCGCCGCCGCGACCACCGAGATCGACCGGCGGTTGCGGACGCAGATCCGCGAGTTGCAGGAGCACCGGCGGCGCATCGCCCGGCTCGGGGGCGGCGACTCCCTGGCCGTGCCCGCGGAGGTGCTCGACTACCTCGACCGTCTACGCGCCATCGGAGCGGCGGGGGCCCTCATCGAGGCGGAGCGTGACGCGTGGATCCTCATGGCGGCGCGGTGGCCGGAGGTGATACCCGCGCTCATGGTCGAGAAGGTGGCGCAGCTGGCCAACCCGAAGGTCGTCCGGCTCTACCAGCTCATCGGTCGGATCGCGGACGACTGGGAGGACGAGGCACTGCTGCGCGAGACGGCCGACCTGATGAGCGAGCTTTTCGAGCAGGCGGCGGCCAACGGGGAGCTGGACCAGCAGGACGAGTTCACGCCCGACGCGGCGTTCGTGCGTCTGATGGACTCGTTCGCCGACGCTGCCCACCCCGCCGTCGCGCGGCTACGGGAGCTCGTTGCCGAGCGTGGCTGGATCGGGTGGACCCGGATCGAGAGGCGCGGGCCCTGAGGTGTCACGCCGTGCCCGTATCCGCTTCTGGTCAAGCAATGGTGGGGGATTCGCCCCCGGCCGGTGGGTCGCTCGCCTGACCGACCGGGATCAGGGTCGGTTCACGGTCGGGAGCGATCTGTAACGACACGATCTGGGCGCCGGTCTAACGACCACGCGCTGATGACCGAGCCGCTGACGTCGCCCGCCCCGGGTCACGAGGCGCGCGGTAGCGCGAGCCAGTCCTGCCAGGTGATGTCGCGACCCAGATAGCGGGGCTGCTGGAAGGGCCAGTCGGCTGCGATCCACCGCGGTACCAGCGCGTCGAACGCGCGCTCCAGCTCGCCGCCGACGAGGTCGTCCACCACCCACCAGGAGACCTCGCCGTCGGAGCCGATGCGCTCGGGCGGGTCGATGTAGACGCACCCGAGGATCCTGGTTTCCTCCTCGTCCAGCAACGCGTAGTTGAACGACTGGTGCGCGGCGATCTCCTTCTCGTGCCGCCGCAGGTCGGTGCGGTTCTGTTCATAGGTCATCGTCTCCGGCGGCCAGGCCCAGGCCGGACCGAAGATTTCCCACAGGCGCTCTCGGGAGCCCATCACGGCGGGGTAGTCGAGCGGGCTATCCGCTTCCCGGATCGGCCGCAGGTGAAGCGTGGTGTCGGGCACCGGCACGTGGACGGGGTGGACGAAATCGTCAGGTAGCCAACTCATCGGGTCGAGGCTACATCCGGTGGGTCCGGGGGTGTTCCAGGAGGCCGGGGACCGACGGCGACCATGCGGCTTCGCCCAAGATGGGCCTGAGTTCCCTCCGGGCGCCTGCTCCTTGCGCCGAGGGTGTGGACCTGGTGGGCCCGGACGGGTTGCTGTCCGGTCTGACCAAGACGGTGCTCGAGACCGCCCTGGAAGCGGAGATGACCGAGCACCTGGGCTATGACAAACACGAGCCGGCGGGCGGTGATGGCGGCGACTCCCGCAACGGCTCCTGCCGCCGGCTGCGCAGTAGCGCGCCGCCCGCAGTCTGGTCTGACTACTTCCGCCAGGCGGGCGCCATCCGCTCGGACATCTCCCGCCAGAACGTCCGCAGATCCTGCCGGTTGACCGCCTGCCAGTCCGCCCGCCCGGGCGACCGGAGCGAGCGTCCGACCAGGTCGATTTGGTGGGCGCAGAAGGCCTCGTCCATCTGGTACGGCAACTCGTCTCCCTTCGGCGGCAGCGGGCACAGCCGGAACGGGCAGTCGTCGATGCAGGTGGCGCCCGGTTGTACGTCGTGTGCTTGGCGACGGCTCAGGTTGACCCGCAAGGCGGTGCGGTCGATGGTGAGGCACGGGGGCAGCTCGGCCCGACTGGCGCGGGTGAGCCGGCGCGCCCGCTGATCGTTGTCCCGTCCCCGGTCGGCGAGGTTGAGCAGCAGCATCACGTCGGCCAGCAGCCGTTGGGCCCGCGGTTCCAGGACGGCCCAGCCGTGCCACGGCGGCAGCCAGGAGGCCTGGTGCCGGCGGACGCCCGGCTGAGGGCTGACCGACCCAATACGGCTGACGATCTCCCGCTCGTCCAGCCAGCAGTGCCGCTCGGGGTGGCGGTCGATGAGCGCCTCGACGCACAGGTCCGCGACCTCGAGGACTAGGGGGTGGGCCGTACCGCTGCCGGGCTGTGGGGCGCGGAGCCCGCCCCCGGCAATGGAGGTCCAGAAACCCACCAGGCCGCGCGGGTCCGAGCCGTGACCCCGCTCGCGCAACGCTTCGCTGGGGTCGCGGGGGAGAGCGAGCAGGGTGAGCGCCTGAATGAGCACCAGGTGGGAGTACCAGAACCGGGAGTGCCGCAGCGCCTTCTCGGCTTCCTCAATCAGCACGCTGCGGTGCGCCGGGTACGTGCGGCAGTTGGCCGCCATCCGGAAGCCCTGCGCCAGAGTGATCTCGTAGACGCGGGCGCCCTCCCGGAAGTCGGAGGCCAAGCGGTCCACCCAGCGGCGCAGGGTATCCCGGGCCACGCCCTGCCAGTCCGGTTCGCCTGGGGCGTGTGCGGCGTCGGCGAAGAGGAACAGGGGCGCGGCGAGCCAGGTGCGCAGTTCCTCCAGGCGCTCCCGGCCCTGAGTGTCAGCTGCCTCTGGCGGCTGATCGAGCAGGTTGCGCAATGCGCGGACTGCGGCGCTGCCGCCGCTGGCGATCTGGCGGGCTGCGGTCAGCCGGGGCAGGTACGAGGTCTCGTGCGCCATCATCTGGAACAGCTGCCGGTACTGCGGTGTGGGGGGCCGTTTCCAGGATCCGGTGGACGCCGAGGGCCGGTCCCGTAGTTGCCGGGCGGCGTCGCCGTACCGGTGCACCAGGGCTACCTTGGCGTCCTCGAGCGGACGGTCGGTGACCGAGCCGTCTCCCTGGTAGTTCGGCCAGGCACCGAGAATCGCGTCGGCCAGTTTCTGGTGCGCGCTGTGCCCGCTGGCGGCGTCCATCTCCAGCGCCGCCGCGAACAGCTCCAGGGCCCGGGTGCGGTTGCGCGTCCCGGTCGCCGCGGCGCAGAGCCGGTGGACGAGAGCAATGGACCGGTCCCGGGTGGTCCTCGTGTCGCGGGCGCTCGCCGACGGTCCCACCGTCAGCCGGAGAGCGTTGCGCAGCCTCAGCAGGGTTCCTTGCGCCACCGGTGACGTGCGCCGCCCGTCCAGCCGCTCGAACGCGCCCGCGCTTCGCGTGTATAGGGTAAGAGCGGCGAGCAGCTCCCGCCCGGGACCGTGGTTTTCGGTGAATGCCTGCTGCAGGAAGCCGTTGTCGCGGAGGGCGGCGGTGAGGTAGCGCGAGCCGAGGTACGCCTGGACCACCCCGCTCTGAAAACGCACCCCGTCCTGCCGCTTCACCACGAGGTTCAGCTCCTCCCCGCTGGTCTCGGCGAGCCCGAGGTCCTGCGGGTTGTCGGCACTGAGCTTGTGCAGCCGCGCCCGGAGCTCGGCCAGTATCCACCGCCGACCAGCGTCCTTCACACCGTCGCCGCTCACGAGATCGGTCGTACGCACGGACAGTCGGTTATCGCGCAGGCCGATGCAGGCGAGCGCGGAGAGCACCTCCATCGCGTCGGCCCGCTCGGTCTGCGGCATGCCGTAGTCCTCGTACAGATCCCCGGCGACGATCGCCGCCCACCATTCCTCCAGCAACCACCAGCGCAGCGCAGACCTGCCCTGATCCGTCGGCCCGACCCGCTCCAGCCGGTCCACTTCATGGAGCTGGCTGATGACCCGCAGGTAGAACGGTGAGTCCGCGACGTCAGCGGCCTTGACCAGCTCGGTGATCCGGTCCCACTGCTGGCCGGCGTCCGAGCGGTGGCTGCGGGCCTGCACGTACTCCAGCGCGGCACCGGTGGAGAGCGGCTCCAGTTGCAGCAGCAGCGCGTCCAACCCGCGCAGCGGATCGTCCGGCCGTGAGGCGATGACCAGGGGGAGCCGCTCGCGGACAGCGCCGCGCACCGCCTCGCGGAGCATGCTGTCCCGGTCGGCGGGCTGGCCGGAGTCGGCGAGCACCTCCTCCAGGCCGTCGGCCAGCACCACGATCCGGTTCTCCAGCCACAGCCGCCGCCACACCTTGTCGGCCTCGCCGGCGGCGTGCAACTGGCTGTCGATGGTCGTCTGGAACTGTTCGAGGGCGAGCTGGTGGAAGTTCAGCTTCGCGGGGTCGGTGACCGTGCGCAGGTCGATCCCGACCGGCACGACGTCGCTGGCCAACAGCATCTCCGCGAGGCGCACGAGGGTCGCGGTCTTGCCAGTGCCGATGCCGCCCACCAGCAGCAGCGGCCGCCGGCGCTGCTCATCGCGGAGCCGCTGGACCATCAGTTCGCACAGTTCGTCCCGGCCCACCACGCGGCTCGCTCTGCTGTCGTATTCGGCGGTGGGAAGCACCATCCGAAGGTTGCGCAGGGCGTGGCGGTCGTACCAGCGACGGACTGGGACGTATCGCCAGAACAGGAATACCGCGAGCCCCAGCGCCAGGATGAGTGGCCCCTTGACGAAGCCCTCCACCTGTCCGCAGTAGTACGACCTGGGCTGGTCCCCCGCACACCACTTCGACATCCGCAGGAAACCGGGCTCGCTGTTGAGGACCGTCAGGACCAGGGAGAAGACGGTCCACACCACGAGCGCCGCGGCGGTGGCGACGATCCCCCACCGCAGCCCGCGGTGGTGCCGCCAGCTCATTCCGTGGTCGGGCCGCTGGTCCGTGCGCCGGCGGCGGTTCCGCTCGGCGTGCCGTTCCCGTCGCGTACGCCACCTACGCCGGCGCTGGCGTATCCACAACTGGGCCGCCCAGACCGGACCACGTTTCGGCCCGCGCATGGACACCCCCATGATCCACATGGCTGGTACCGGCCAGAGGAAGTGAGCCCCGTCCAGGCCCACGCTAATGCTCGTTCCCGGGGCTACCGCCGGGTTCCGGCAAATCCCGCGCCAGTCAGCGCGCTTCGGGCCGTGGCCGTGCGACATCCGGCGGCAGGGGTTGCGCGCGGAGTTTGCCGGAGCCCCGGTGTCGCTCGGCTCCGTATGGGTGCCGCAACTGGCACGGGCGGTATCGGGACGTGGGTGACACGTCCGGCTAGCCGGGTGGTGACGGCGGCTCGGCCGGGCGTCCGCGGGCGCGGGCTGCGTCGGATATGGCGATCCCGGTCAGGACGAGGGCAGCGGCGGTGGCGACCACGACCGGCGGTAGGGGGAGCATCGCCGGTGTCAGGGCGCCCAGGACAAGCACGCCGATCGCTCGAGACCGGGACACGCGGCCGAACACGGCGTACTCGAAGTGGGCGCGCCCGGCAAGGTACAGCGCGGGCCCGCCGAGGATGACGGCAATCCAGGCCGGTGGGGTGTGCCCGAGTGGATGGGCGAGAACGAGTTCGGCGCCGACGGAGGCAACGACCACGCCGGCCACCATCACCAGGTGGGCGTATGACGCCAATCGGGCGAGGCGTGCCGGTTCGGCGGACGCGGCAATCGCTCCCTCCAGAACCTCCCCAGCGCGGTATATGTAGATCCGCCACAGCAGCACGGTGGTCGCCATCGACACTCCGAAGGCTGCGGTTTTATCAGGTGCGAAGCCGGTGGTGCCCAACGCCAGCCCCGTTACCAGAATCAGCTCGCCGAGCGCGATGATGAAGAGCTGCCGGTAGCGCTCGGACAGGTGCTCGTCCGAGATCACAAGGTCTTGGCTGGGCGTACGGCCCGCCGCCGGAGTGGGGAAGCCGCGTGAGCCGGCCGTGTGGTCAAGGATTACCGCGAATGCCCACAACGCGCCACGCCACGTACCGTGCACGAGCGCTCCAGCGATCCACGGCAGCGCCGACAGGCCGTACCAGAACAGCCCCCGCACGCCGATGCGTTGCAGCTCGTGGCCACGAAAGGCGACCACGAGAACGAGTCCGCGGCCGATCTGAATGGCCACATAGGTACCCGCGAAGATCAGGCCCGTGTCGCCGAATGCCTCGGGCAGCGCGGCCGCCATCACGAGGCTGCCGACCATGGTCGCGATGACCAGCGCCTGGATCACCGGTTGTTGCGTGTTCATCCGGTCGGTTATCCACGCGGTGCTGGACCAGACCCACCACATGGCCAACAACAGCACCAGCGTCCGGAAAGCCCCGCTCCACCCGAGATCCTCGGTCAGACCGCGCGAGAGCTGAGCGAGCGCGACGACAAACGCCAGGTCGAAGAAGAGTTCCAGGAACGTGGCCCGCTGCGGGTCCCCGACTCTTCGCAGCAGCTTGCCCGCCCTGCTCGTCGTCATCGGCTCGCCCGTTCTGCCAACTCTGCTCCAGTTTTGGGGCATTCTGACACATGCCACAGCGGGGCGACTGCGGACGTGCTGCCGTGGCCCGGAATCGATCGGCCCGCGTTACACGGACGGGCGACGGGTGTAACCGGCAAGTTCCTTCCATCGGTCGGCGCTAGTTCGGGTGAGCTCGGTGGCCTGACCCCTGGCCGAAAGGTTGTGGCCGGCCCACCACGGAACCAAGGGGGAACCGCCCGACGCGTTCGAGTAGGTGGCGCCGCCGCCTGCCCTCACCGCGAAGAGTAGGCCGAACGCCGAATCGTGCCACGCTGGCGACCGAATCTCGTCCAGTCATCGGTACCGGCCGTCGTAGCGGACTCCGCTGCGGGTATCGGTGAAGCTGACGCCCACCCGCGCTCCGTCCTCGACGATCCACCGAACCGTGTACGCCGCCCGGTACGTCGGCGGCCAGAATGAAGAGAAGGCTCCGTCACCTGTGACGGACCACTCGCCAGCTGACGGTGTGCCCCTGTCGACGTAAGTCGTTCGACCATCCGGCGTGAACGATTGAGTTGCACCGTCGGAGAACACAAGCTGTGCAGCGGTCAGGGCGGCGATCATGTCCACCGCATCGACCGGCTGGCCATCGACAACGTCCCCACCGGAGGGAACAGGGTCCATCGAGTTCTCCTTGCATCGGACAAGACTCTGGCCGTCGTCATCTCGCAGCGTCTACGACATGTCGTACGACCAACCCGGAACAATCTCTAACTGCGCCCTATGGACGCTATCGTCCATTCACTCTTCCTGCGGAGGCAGCTGGCAGATAAGGGTGCATCGCCACGACCGTCAGGTGCGCTGCTGTTTCGAACACCGACGTCCGGGGGCGGTTGCGAACCGGTGTCACGCTAGCCTATCCTGGACTGGATGGTCCAGTATATATATCCAGGATTGCGGGCGACCACGCCCCTGCCGGGGAGAATCTCATCACCGGGGCACTCGCTGATGATGACGTCATGGGCGGGTACCACGTCGACATCCACCGGCGGAGTGCAAGCACGAGTGGCAGCCGGATCGCGGCCGCCCCGCCACTTGGGGAGGGGCGCATGGCAGTGATCACACGGGGCTTCGGTGGCCGCAGACGCGACGACACCAACCTCCCACCCGGCCAGTACCGCACCGACGACTTCCCGGTGCTGTCGGCGGGACCGACACCACGCATCGGCCTCGACGAGTGGGAACTCGCCGTCGTCACCGAGACCGGCCAGCGAAGCACGTGGTCCTGGGCGGAGTTCACCGCCCTTCCTGCCGACGAGCCGACCGTTGACATCCATTGCGTCACGCACTGGTCGAAATTCGGCACGAGCTGGCGAGGCGTCTCGGTGGACACATTGCTGGCCGATGTCGAGACTGCGGCCGAGTACGTCGTCGCCCACTCCTACGGCGGCTACACCACGAATGTCCCGCTCGAGGACCTTCTCGACGGCCAGGCCTGGGTGGCGTACGAGTTCGACGGCGAGCCGCTGGAGCCGGTGCACGGCGGGCCGGCTCGTCTGCTCATTCCTCACCTGTACTTCTGGAAGAGCGCGAAGTGGCTGCGCGCACTGGAACTGCGTCTCGACGACGAGCCCGGGTTCTGGGAGACGGCCGGATACCACAACTACGGTGACCCATGGCGCGAGCAGCGGTACCAGGCAGACTGACCTGGCAGCCGGCGGCCGTCGCCGCCACGCGAGCGGAGACTGCGACGGCGCGGACCCTGGTCCTCGACGTCGACGGCTGGACAGGTCACGTGCCGGGCCAGCACGTCGACGTCCGGTTGACGGCTCCCGACGGCTACACGGCGTACCGCAGCTACTCGATCTCGTCCGCCCCGGCGCCCGGCCGGCTCGAGGTGACCGTCCAGGCGGTGACCGGCGGTGAGGTCTCGCCGTACCTCGTCGACGTTGCAGAGCCGGGTGACCAACTCGAGATCCGTGGACCGCTCGGCGGCTGGTTCGTACGCCAACCCGCCGATCCGCGCCCGGCGTTGCTGATCGGCGGCGGGTCCGGCGTTGCGCCCCTGATGTCGATGGTGCGTGCGGCGACGAATCCCACCAGGCTGCTCTACTCGACCCGATCCCCGTCCGATGCGCTGTTCACCGCCGATCTTGCAACTGCACAAGCCGCAGGCGGTCGGCACGTCGCCGTCACACACGTCTATACCAGGGTCGCGCCGCCCGGCTGGCCGGCCCCACCCCGGCGACTGGACGCGGACGCCCTCGCCCGCGTTGCCTGGCCCCGCGATGCCGACGCTGTGGCGTTCGTCTGCGGGCCCACCGGATTCGTCGAGACCGTTGCCGACCTCCTCGTCGACATCGGCCACGATCCCGCGAACATCCGCACCGAACGTTTCGGACCCACCGGAGGATGACCATGTCGACCACCAACGTCGGAGCCGACGACGCACCCTGGGTGGACGGCAACGCCCTCGCCGGACCGCTCGGCGAGATCATGGGGACCGACCTCACCGTTGCCGAGCTCACCTGCGCCGGGTGCCGGGCGACCCGTCCGCTGGCCGCGATGCGGGTGTTCGACCGAGCGCCCGGCCTCGTCGCCCGATGTCCCGGCTGCGAGGACGTCGTCATGCGCGTGGTGCGCACGGCCGGCCGTGTCCTGGTCGACCTGCGTGGGTCGCTCGTCCTCAGCCTCCCGGTGCCGACTGCCTGAGCGCTAGGAATCCAGGCAAGCGTGGGGAACCCAGCAGGACGAGTTCACGCCCGACGCGGCGTTCGTACACCTGATGGACTTGTTCGCCGACGGTGCCCACCCCGCGGTCGCGCGGCTACGGGAGCTCGTTGCCGAGCGTGGCTGGATCGGTTGGACCGGGATCGAGAGGCGCGGGCCGTGAGGTGTCATGCCGTGCCCGTATCCGCAGCTGGTCAAGCAGATGGTGAGGGATTCGAGCCTATTCGGGCGCAGACGGTGTCCGTGACCGGCTGCCTGCTGCCATCCGCTCCCGCGTGGCGATCCTGTTCCAGGCCCCCGCGTCGCCACCGACCCCTTGCCAGCCCCTCCGACGACTTCGGAGGCTGACGTCGCCACGCGCCAGGTCGGGAACGTGGTGGTCACCCGAACGGCGCGGGAAGGGGCAGGTGTTCGAACCTCTTCTGCGCCGTCATCGCCGCCGGCCTCTCGCCGGTGGGAGCCGTCGCTCTCCTGGCGGGTCGGCTCGGGACGAGCCCACGCACCAGGCTTCAGCTCGACGGCGCCGCACGGCGTCGAGGGCGGCAGCCATCGCCCACCGGGCCGTCACGACGGAAAGATCGCGCGGTAGCGGGGTATGAGGCCGATGGCGAGCCTGCGGCCGGGCCGGTGCCCGTAGGGTGTCCTCAGGCGAGGACGGTGCGGAGGTCCGGAGGACGTCGATGGTGACCGAAGGCGGCGCCAACACGGCGGCTCCGACACCACGGGACCCCGCCCGCCCGGCGTTCCTGGAGCTCTTCTTCGACCTGGTGTACGTCTTCGCAATGATCTCCCTGGTCAAGACGCTCGCCGGCGACGTGAGCTGGACCGGCGCCGGTCAGACGCTGGTCCTGCTACTCGCATTGACCCTGGTCTGGGCGGTGACCGCGTGGGCCGCCGACACCCTGGACCTGACGCGACCCGCGGTCCAGGTGCAGTTCATCGGGGTGGCGGCCGGCAGCCTGCTGCTGGCGGCCGCGGCACCTGAGGCCTACGACGGGCGCGGACTGCTCTTCGCGATCACCTACCTGGCGATCCACCTCGGTTCGAGCACCTACTACCTCCTGCTCGTGCCGAGCGCGGCCGAGCCGCGTCGCAGCGGCCGGATCGTGTTCTGGTACAGCATCGCCGCCGTCGGCTGGATCGGCGGCGCGCTGGTCACCGGCCACACCCGCCTCCTGCTCTGGGCGGCGACCATCGCCATGGAGTACGTCGCCGCCTCGCTCGGCTGGCCGCTGCCGAAGCTCGGGCGGTCCCAGCCGCAGGAGTGGCGGCTCGTCGGCGAGCGGGTGGCCGAACGGTACCGGCAGTTCGTCATCATCGCGCTCGGCGCGTCCATCTTCGTCATCGGGACGACCTTCACCATGAGCGACTACACCCTGGAACGGGCGTGGGCGCTCCTGGTGGTGTTCACGATCGTGGTGCTGACCTGGCGGATCTACATCTACCGGGCCGGCGAGCTGCTGACCGAGGCCATCGCGCGATCGACGAACCCGTCACTGCTCACGCAGTCCGCCGCCGTCACTCACCTGATCATGGTGGCGGGCATCGGCGGCATGGCGGTCACGAGCCACCTCGTCGTGACGCGTCCCTTCGGGCAGACGCCGCCCTCGTGGGCTGCGGTCATCCTCGGCGGACCGGCGCTGTTCCTGGTCGGCCGCGCGGCGCTGGACTACACGGTCTTCGATCGGATATCCCGCTCCCGGCTGGCCGGGCTGGTCCTGCTGGCCGGCGCGGCGCCGGCCGCGGGCCTGCTGCCGCCGGTCGTGGTCGCGCTGCTCGCCATGAGCATCCTCGCCCTGGTCGCCGCGGCGAACCTGGTGAGCACCCGCCGGCACGCCCGCGTGCCGATGCCACCCGCGCTCGGGTGACCCTCAGGTCGGCACGGTGACCCGGACCGGCCGCACGTGTGCGGGCAGCGTCTCCCAGACCAGGATGAGCAGCAGCACCAGATTCGCCGCGACCAGGATGGCCAGCGGCGGAAGCAGCGCCATCACCGGGGCGATGACGCACAGCACCACGATCCCCACCGCCCGGGACCACAGGACCCGTCCCGTGAGCACGGCGTCGAACAGGCAACTGCCGAGCAGGAACAGCGCCGGCCCGCCCAGGATGGCGGCGATCCAGGCGGCCGGTGCCGCCCCGAACGGCTGGTCGATGACCAGCGAGACGCTGGTCGACACCACCAGCACCCCGGCCACCATCACCAGATGGCTGTACGAGGTGGAGGTGCCGGGCCGCACCCGCTCCACCACCATGACGGCCGGCGGCGCCAGCAGCTGCCGCACCCGGTGGAAGTAGAGCTGAAAGAGCACGACAGCGCCGGCGAACCCGACGAAACTCGTGGCCACCCGGCCGGCCTGGAAGCCGCTGCCGGCCAGCCCGATGCCGGCGCTCAGGACCAGCTCGCCGAGGGAGATGATGAAGATCTCCCGATGCCGCTCGGACAGGTGGGCGCCGGTGAAGATCTGACTGGCCAGTTCCGTGCGACCAAGTTTCGGCGTCGGCCAGCCCAACCGGGCCGACCCGAGGTCGACCGCCACCGCGACCGACCAGAGCAGCAGTCGGGCCGTTCCGTGCACGACCGCCCCGGCCACCCACGGCAGCGCCGTGACGCCGAACCAGAAGAACACCCGGATGCTGCGGGCCTGGATCGGGCGGTTCACCCGTGTACCGGGGATGAGGACGGCGTCCCGGACGAGATGGATGCCGAAGTACGCGGCGACGAGCAGCCAGCCGTAGTCGGCGAAGGCGTAGGGCACCGCGATCGCCATCAACAGGGCGCCGAACATGACCGCCAGGACGGTGGCCTGGATGACCGGCAGCCGCGGGTTGAACAGATCGGTGAGCCACGCGGTCAGCACCCAGACCCACCAGGCGGCCATCAACAGGACGGCGGTCTGGGCGGCGCCCCGGACGGTGAGGTCCCCGGCCAGCCCTGCCGAGAGCCTGGAGAGCATGAAGATGTAGACGAGGTCGAAGAAGAGCTCCAGGAACGTCGGATAGTCAGGCTCGCCGCGCCGGCGAAGGATCCGGGGGAGCGGGCTGGGCCTCACGCGTCTGCCTCCTTCGGTACGCCCCTCGGGGGCGGAGGCACGCTTCTTTCGCCAACCTATAAAAGCGGAGGTCGCCGGAGAGCGGAAACGGGACCAGTCAGCAGCCGCCGCCACGACCGGGAACGCCGCTACTGCCGCGGGGTCGCCTGCGCCTCCGTCGGCCACACCGACGGTGTCGAGCGTGCTGGCGACTGGTCGAAGCCGGCCGAGGATCCCGAAGGTCCGTACGGGTCTCGGCCTGCGACGGGTCAAGGGCGTCGGCGTATGAAAGGCGTGAAAAAAACGGCGGTACGCGTTAAATCGGCGTAGCAGCGGCCGTCGATCCGGCCTCCCGGCCCGATCATGGGCGACGGAACGTCGTGGTCGACCGGGCGATGGTCCGGTAGCCGTGCGGCAACGTCTGGGTCTCTCCCGGCCAGCAGGTACGTGCAGGGCCCACTCTCCCGGCGACGGGAGGAACTGGGGAGACACCGTGAGCGTTGACGCGCGGGACCGGGTACGAGAACGGAAGAAACGCCAGCTCAGCGGCTGGCTGCTGGCCGACACCTCCGCGCGGCCCGCCCGGACCGAGGGTCCCCACGCTCGACCGTCGGAGCACCACCGCCACAGTTGGTGGAAGGTCATGTGCCTCACCGGCGTGGACTACTTCTCCACCCTCGGCTACCAACCGGGCATCGCGGCGCTGGCCGCCGGCGTGCTGTCCCCGATCGCGACCCTGGTACTGGTCCTGGTCACCCTGCTCGGAGCGCTGCCGGTCTACCTGCGGGTCGCGCACGACAGCCCGCACGGCGAAGGCTCCATCGCGATGCTGGTGAAGCTGCTGGCCTACTGGCAGGGCAAGCTGTTCGTGCTGGTGCTGCTCGGCTTCGCCGCGACCGACTTCATCATCACGATCACCCTGTCGGCAGCCGACGCCACCGCGCACATCGACGAGAACCCGTTCTGGCCGGACAGCCTGCGCGGCCACCCGGTGATCATCACGCTGCTGCTGGTGGCGCTGCTCGGCGGGGTATTTCTCAAGGGGTTCACCGAGGCGATCGGCATCGCCGTCGGGCTGGTCGGCGTCTACCTGGCGCTCAACGCGGTCGTGGTCGGCGACGCGCTCTGGCGCGTGCTCACCCATCCCACCATGATCGGTGACTGGACCACCGCACTGACCGCCCAGCACGGCGACCCGCTGCTCATGGTCGGCATCGCGCTGCTCGTCTTTCCCAAGCTCGCGCTCGGCCTGTCCGGCTTCGAGACCGGCGTCGCGGTGATGCCGCACGTCACGGGGGACCCGGAGGACACCGAGGAGAAGCCGACCGGGCGGATCCGCGGCACACGGCGGCTGCTCACCACCGCCGCCGTGATCATGAGTATCTTCCTGATCGCCAGCAGCATCGTCACCACCATCCTTATCCCGGCTGACGAGTTCAAGCCGGGCGGGCCAGCCAACGGGCGGGCCCTGGCGTACCTGGCGCACCGGCACCTCGGCGAGGTGTTCGGCACCATCTACGACCTGTCCACCATCGCGATCCTCTGGTTCGCCGGCGCCTCGGCGATGGCCGGCCTGCTCAACCTGGTCCCGCGCTACCTGCCCCGCTACGGCATGGCCCCCACCTGGGCCCGCGCGGTGCGACCGCTGGTACTGGTGCTCACCGCCGTGGCGTTCCTGATCACGGTGATCTTCGACGCCAGCGTCGACGCCCAGGGCGGCGCCTACGCCACCGGCGTGCTCGTGCTGATCACCTCCGCCGCGACCGCAGTGACGCTCTCCGCCCGGCACCGACGCCAGAACGGCCGCACCGTCGCGTTCGGGATCATCACGGTGATCTTCGTCTACACCACGATCGCGAACATCGTCGAGCGGCCCGACGGCGTCAAGATCGCGGCCGCCTTCATCGCCGGCATCATCGCGGTGTCGCTGCTATCCCGGCTGTTCCGGGCCTTCGACCTCCGGGTCGACACGGTAGAACTGGACGCCACGGCCCGGCAGTTCATCACTGACTGCGCCCGGCGGCGAATTCGGCTCATCGCTCACGAGTCGAGCACGGGGAACCCGGCCGAGTACCGCGACAAACTCGCGCAGATCGTCAAGGACAACGACTTCCCCGCCGGCAGCGACGTCATCTTCGTCGAGGTCACCGTCACCGACCCGTCGGACTTCGAAACCGAGTTGCACGTCACCGGGACGATCGTGCACGGCAGGTACCGGCTGCTCCGGCTGGCCAGCTCGTCCGTGCCCAACGCCCTCGCCGCGCTCCTGCTGCACATCCGCGACCTCACCCACCACCGCCCACACATCTACTTCGAGTGGACTGAGGGAGACCCCGCCGGCAACTTCCTGCGCTACCTGATCTTCGGTCAGGGTGAGATCGCTCCCGTCACGCGCGAGATCCTGCGCCGGCAGGAACCCGACCCGACTCGGCGGCCCCACGTCCACACCGGCTGACCCGGCGCGGACGCCTCGGACAGACCGGGCCGCAAGACCCTGCACCTGGGCCGCGCATGGGGCGAGCATCAAGAGGGCACGAAGATCAGGAGGAAGCTCATGGCTGACAGCGACGCCCGTCCCGCCCGACGGCACCGGCACGGCAACCGGCCGCCGGCGGTGGTCAACCGGCTGATCCTGGCGGTCCTGCGTTCCCGGCGCCTGCACGGCCTGCTCGACGGGCAACTGTGTGAGGTGCGCTACCGCGCCGCCGACGGGCGGTCGGTCAGCCTGCCGGTGCTCTATGCCGCGGCGGAGGAGCAGTACGTCGTGCTCGTCGGCGATGCCTCGGACAAGCGGTGGTGGCGACACTTCCGCCGGCCGGCCGAGGTGCAGCTGTGCCGGGGCGGACGGTGCCGCGCCGGCCTCGGCCGGGTGGTCTCGCCGGACGATCCGGCATTCGGCCCGGCCGCGCAGGCGTACGCCCGGCGGCACGGCGTGCTGGTCGGCCTGGACGACCGGCTCCTGGTGGTGGACCTGCCCGCGGCGGCGTCCGCCTGACCGCCCACGCGGACGCCGCAACGCGGTCACGGTCGGAAGCGGTAGCCCGGTAGCTGGGTGGTGCTCACCGACCTCGGTTACCTCGCCGCCTGGCCCGGCCTTCGCTGACCGGTCAGACCTTGCGGTAGCGGGCCTCGGTCAGCGCGAACAGGCCGTACGCCGCGAAGCCGACCGCGATCACGAGCAGCAGGCCGGTGCCGTACGCCTCGCCGGCCAGCGTCCGCAGCGCCGCGTCGAGTCCGCGTGCCTTGTCCGGGTCGTACCGCCATGCCGCGATGACGAACAGCGCGCCGGCGATCCCGTACGCCAGGCCCTTGGCCACGAAACCGGCCGCGCCGAGCCGGCGCACGAGCCGCCGCGTCCCGGCCGCCATCTCGCCGACCCGCAGGTGCTTCTCGAAACGCCCGGTGAACCCGACGAATGCCAGCCATCCGCCGATCCCGGCCAGAATCAGCCCCGCCGTGATGACCGTGACGCGCCCGCCGCTCGAGGCGAGGAGACCCTCGGCGGTGTCCTGCTGGGTGTCGGCGCTCGACGACTTCTTGCCGCGCAGCACCTTGATCCCGCTGAAGGCAAGGTAGAGGTAGAACGCGGCCCTGCCGGCCGACGCCATCCGCTCGGTCAGCAAGCGCCCCCGGAACATCTCCAGCACCTGCCAGACTGCCATGGCCACCAGCCCGACGACGATCGCCAGGATGAGCGCCAGCCCGAACGGCTCGTCGGCGATCTCCTGCATGGCGCCGGATTGGTCGCGGTCGGCGCTCGGCCCACCCGAGGCGACCCGCGCGATCACCCAGGCGAAGAGCAGGTGCAGGATTCCGTAGCCGATGAAGCCGGCCCGGGTGAGGTGCTCCAGGCCAGGGTTGTCGGCTGCGCGGGAGACGGCGCCGCGAGCCCGCGAGGACAGCGATGACATTCGCCGACAATCACCACTCGCGGCTCCGGCGAAACCTGCTCGCCGTCGCGGTACGGCCGGCCTCGGGCTCGCCACCACGCTCGCCGTCCGGGGAAGTGCCGCCGCACCCCCAGCCTGAACAGGGAACGAATCGAATCCCGACGACAACCGCAGATGACGGCGTGGTCCGGCCCCGAGCACAATCTCTTCCAGTTCTACCGATACGGGCTGACGAAGGAGGCGCCACCGGGCACGAACGTCAGGGCCTTGTCGGATCCGTGAGGATCGGAGCCCGAGGAGCCAGGCCGCAAATTTGGCACCCGAGCGGCGGCTGGGATCAATGCGCATCAGCGCCACCACTCCCGCCCGGGGCCAGCGAGCGGGTGGTGCGTAGGAGGAAGCTCAGCCCGCCGCCCAGGTACAGGATCACCCCGACGTGCAGGGCGCCGACGCTCGCGACGCGGCCAGCTATGCGCGGGGCCTCGATCGGCGGCAGAGGGGCATCCCAGCCTGAGCTGGGACGCCCCTCTCGATCTTGAGGGACGACGGGCGATCGGCGGGTCAGGAAGTCGCGGCGGGGCGCCGGACGAACAGCACTGTCGGGATCACCATGACGAGCAGGACGACGCCGCCGACGAGCCAGCCGAGGTGAAGGGCGTCGGTGAAGGCACGCGGCGCGGCCAGGGAGAGCGCGTGTGCCAGCGGGGCCGGGAGCTGACCCGTGCTGCCGGCGTGTGTGGCTCCCGCGGCGACCGCTCCGGCCGTGTCGGACGGCACTCCGGCCGTCGCAAGCTGTTCACCCAGGTACGTCGGGAAGTGGGTCGTCGCGAGGGTGCCGAGGATGCTCGGGCCGAGCACGCTGCCGAGCTGGCGGAACATGTTGACCGAGCCGGCGGCCATGCCGGCCTGCAGCGGCGGCACGCTGTTGACGGCGGCGGCGGTCGACGGCGCCACCAGCAGCGCCGAGCCGACGCCTGCGGCGAGCAGCCCCGGCCACATCGCCCCGTAACCGCTGGACGGGCCGACCATCAGCAGCGCGAGGGCCCCGGCGCCCATGAGGAAGAGCCCCGCGGCGAGCACGGAGGCGATGCCGACGCGGCGGGCCACGCGTCCGGCAAGTGCGCTGACGACGATGTATGGGACGAACATGGGGAGCAGCTTCACTCCGGTCTCCAGGGCGCTCGCGTGGGCGATCCGTTCCAGGTAGAGGACGGTGAGCAGGGAGATGCCGACGAAGCCGAACATGGTGACGGCGCTGACGGCCATCACGGTCGCGAACGAGGCGCTCTTGAACAGCCGCAGGTCCAGCATGGGGTCGTGGTGACGGAGTTCGAGCCGGACGAAGGCCACCAGCGAGACGCCGAAAACCACGTAAGCCAGGATGATCGGGGCTTGGTCGTAGCCGCTGGCGCCCCCCTGGATGATGGCGTAGGTCGCCGACGCGATCGCGATGGTGCCAAGCAGCACGCCGGCGGGATCGAGTCGTCGGGTCGGGTGCCTGCTCTCTGCCACGAACAGGGGGGCGAGCACGAGGGCGAGCACCCCGACGACGAGGTTGGTGAGGTAGACCGCGTGCCAGGAGGTCTGGTCGAGGAGCGCGCCCGCCACGAGCGGCCCGATCGCCAGGCCGAGACCTGCGCAGCTGGCCCAGATACTGATGGCGCCGGTCCGCTCGTGGTGGTCGGTGAAGGCGTGACTCACGATCGACAGGCTCGACGGCAACACGGCCGCGGCGCCGACGCCCATCACGGCCTGGGCCGTGATGAGCACACCCGAGTTCGGCGCGGCGAAGGCGAGCGCGCTGCCGAGCGTGAAGAGAACCACGCCGTAGCAGAAGACCCGGCGCCGCCCGAGTAGGTCGCTCAGCGTGCCGGCGGAGAGGACCAGGCTCACCACGGCGAGGCTGAAGGCACTGCTCGCCCAGACCAGCGTGCTGGCGGACATGCGCAGGTCGTCCTGGATCGGCGGCAGCGCCGAGATGGTCGACGAGACGTTGACGAAGGTCATCATCACGCCCAGGCAGACGACGAAGAGGGCGAACCAGCGCCGCCGTGCCTCGGTCATGGGCGCCGGGCGGGGCTCTGCGCCAGTGTTAGGCTGGCTAGTGGAAACCATAGCCAGGACGGTAGCACCCCTGGCTATGCAAACGCCTAGCCAGATGGGTGTGGTAGCCATGACACCGCCAGCCGGGCCGGCCGGGCCCGACACCGATGCCGTCATCGCCTTGACCGGGCGCTTCGCCGATCGCGACGCGTGGCAGGCGGAGGGCTGGTGCCGCATCGAGCACGCGCTGGAGCTGATCGGCACCCGGTCGGCGATGATCTTGATGCGCGAGATCTACTACGGCGGCCGTCGCTTCGACGAACTGGCCCGGCGTACGGGCCTGACGGAGGCGGTGGCCGCCAAACGGCTCAAGCAGCTGGTCGCCGACGGTCTGCTGCAGCGACGGCCCTACCAGGAACCGGGCAAGCGGACCAGGTACGAGTACGTCCTCACCGAACTGGGCCGAGAGCTCTTTCCCGTGCTCGTCGCTCTGCTGCAGTGGGGGGAGCGGCTCGGTCGGGACGGCGGCGTCGAACTCGTGCACGCCGGCTGCGGGAGTCCGCTCGGCGTCGTGGTGAAGTGCGCAGAGGGGCACGAGGTGGCGCTACCCGACACCGCCGCCCGGCTGGTGATGGACGGAAACGGCAGCGGCCTCCCATGAGTGGACCGGCGCACCTCTTCGCCGGAAGAACGTCCGCTGCTGGGGCACCCGCGGTCTTCTAGACGGGCGTCGAGCGGACTCTCCCACGCAGCTCGGGCTCCGCGAGGCGGTTCATCCGCTTGGGGTACGGCAGCGGATCGAGGGAAGCCAGGAGGGTACGGGTGGCGGCGAGCACGCCGTTCATTGTGCCCGCGAGTGGACCGGGACGAGATCCACTATCGCTCCGCTCGGCGGCTGTTGTGTTGCGGGTCGTGGGTCAGGTCAGCCGCAGCGGCCTCAGTCCCATGCCTCTGCCGGGGAACCCGGCCTACGGCAGACACGTCCTAGGGGCATGACAGGCAGCAGCGTCCCCCTACGGCATCGAACGACCGGCGTTCCCCGGGTCATGGGGCTGGCTCTGGTCGCCAGCCTGTCGCTGATCAGCGGGTGTACGGCGGAGGCGGTTCCCACGCCACGTCGGGACGGGGGAGTGCCGGCCGGCGGGTTCCGGCTCGTCGCGTTCGACTCCTGCGGGCAGGCGATGCGGCAGCTCAAGACAGCGGCCAAGGCGTACGTCGGGCCCTGGGGGTTCGGGCCGGGCGGGGACTTCCGTACCTTCGGCCGGGCGGAACAGGCCGGAGTGCCCGCAGCGGCGAAGCAGGCGGACGCGGTGCCCGAGGCCAACGCGGCCGGAGCCGGAACCCCCGGCCACTCGGGCACGAACACACACGAGGCCGGGGTCGACGAACCGGACCTGGTCAAGACCGACGGCAAGCGGATCGTCAGCGTCACCCGGGGCAAGCTGTACGTGATCGACCCGGCCACCCGGCGGCTGACCGGAGAGTTGGAGCTGGCGCCCGGTGCCGACGGCTGGACCGACGGCAGTCTCCTCCTCCACGGCGACCGGGCGCTCGTGCTGCTCCGCGAGGGGTGGGCCGCGATCGCGAAACCGGCCATCCCCGAGGGGCGGCCCGCCGCAGCCGGTCCGGCCCGCGGCGACATCGTCGGTCCACGCCTGGTCATGGTGGACCTCGCCGGGGCGCCGAAAGTCATCGGCGAGTACCGGATCGACGGCAGTCTGGTGGACGCCCGCCAGGTCGGCACGATGGTCCGGGTCGTGGTCCGATCCGCGCCCCGGCTGACGTTCCCGCACCGGGAACGGGCCACCGACGCGCAGCGCACCGCCGCCAACCGCGAGATCATCGACAGGTCCACGGTCGACGACTGGGTGCCCCGGTACGAGGTCACCTCCGGGGAACGAACCAGCACGGGACGGGTCGGCTGCGAACGGGTGAGCCGGCCGGCCAGCTACTCCGGTACCTCGCTGGTGACCGTGCTCAGCTTCGACCTCGCGGCGGCCATGCTCGGCGCTGGCGACCCGGTAACCGTGCTGGCCGACGGCGACACGGTCTACAGCACCGGAGACCGGCTGTACGTCGCCAACGACCAGCGCTGGCGGGTGCTGCCCATGCTCACCGCCCGCGACGTCGCACCCGATCCCAGGGACGAGACCACGGAGATCTACCAGTTCGACACCGGGGGAGCGGGCGCACCGCGGTACGTCGCTGCCGCCACCGTTCCGGGTTGGCTGGTCAACCAGTACGCCATGTCGGAGTGGGACGGGCATCTGCGGGTCGCCACCACCCGTGGCCGTACCTGGGGCACCAAGCCCGACTCGACGTCCAGCGTGTACGTCCTGCGCGCCGACGGCTCGACACTGGCCCAGGTCGGCAAGGTCACCGGACTGGGCAGGGGGGAACGGATCCACGCCGTACGGTTCGTCGGCGGCACCGGGTACGTCGTCACGTTCCGGCAGACCGACCCGCTCTACACCGTCGACCTGCGTGATCCGACCGCGCCCAAGGTGAGCGGGGAACTGAAGATCAACGGGTATTCGGCGTATCTGCACCCGGTCGGCGAAGGACGGCTGCTCGGCGTCGGGCAGGAGGCGACCGACCAGGGCCGGGTCCAGGGCACCCAGCTCTCGCTCTTCGACGTCGCCGATCCGGTCGAGCCGAGCCGGATCGCGCAGTACCACGTCCGGCAGGGGCACTCCGAAGCGGAGTTCGACCCGCACGCCTTCCTCTACTGGCCGGCCGAACGCCTGGTCGTGGTCCCCCTGACAGTCCACGGCTCTGCCGCCGTGGGCAAGCCGGGCCTGCCGAGCAATCTGGCGCTGGCGTTGCGGGTCGGCGACGGCGGATTCACCGAGGCCGGCACCGTCGACCACACACTCGGCGGCGGACCTCCCGGGGACGTGGTGATGATCCGGCGGTCACTGGTGGTCGACGGCGTGCTCTGGACCGTGTCCGACGCCGGCCTCAAGGCGACCAGCCTCACCACCATGAAGACCCTCGGTTGGCTGCGTACGGCGTGACCCGCTTCCCGGCGAAGAAACGTGCGGATCACTGGACGGTCGGGAACGCGAGCGCACCTACCACTGCGAGGCGTGCGGCCTAATCATGGACCGCGATCGCAACGCCTCACTAAACCTGGCCGCCGTTCCAACGGAATGCCGAGGATGTCGCCGCAGGGCGCCGTGGTGATTCGCCCGATTGGGATGAGGCCGCATCACCCCCCGTTCCAGCAGGCTGTCGAGGTACCAGTTCGCTCACGAAGCGATGTGATGCGTTCCAGTCGTTCGGCGGGGGATCTGGCCGGAGAGGAGAATCAGGTGGAATACGAGGATTTCATCAACGCCGTGGCCACGCGGGCGAAGGTGTCGACCGATCAGGCGGCGACACTGACCGGCGTGACGTTGGAGACGTTGGCGGATCGGATCAGCGCCGGCCAGGCTGAGGACCTCGCCTATCAGCTTCCGGATCGACTCGCCGGACACCTGACCAGACCGCTCGGAGGGGAGATGGCCACCGCGTTCGGGCTCGACGAGTTCGTGCGGCGGGTGGGGGATCGCCCGGAGATCGACCGTGCACTCGCCGGTGCCGGGGTCCGCGCGGTGCTCACCACCCTACGTGAGGCTGTAACCCGAGACGAGTTCGAGAACGCCATGGCCCAACTTCCCGAGGAGTTCTCGCAGGTGATCGAACCGGTGGGGGCCGGTGGCGGGCGGCGCCGCAGCTCGTAGCGCCGAGTTGCAGCAGGAGCAGGGCGCCGGTGCCCTCCTCAGTTGCGTCCCTGGACGGCGTTGCCGGTGGTGATCGTGTGGGTGGGGCGGGCGTCGGTAGACAGACCCGCGCCGGTCGCGAACAGCTCAGGATCGTCGCCCAAGCTGAATCAACGAGCGGGAGCCGAGTACTCCGGCCCTAGATCGTCGTCATGGGTGCCGGGGCCGCTCCTCGGTACCCTGCCTGTGTGGCGGAGGCCTGGGATGAGGAACAGCTGGTCGCGGACGGCTTTGAGCGTGTGTACGTCGAGTTGGAGTGGTACGACGGGCCTCGTGCCGGCATCGCCGAAGTCAACGGCAGGCCCCACTACTTTCAGGGCCTCGACTACGACCACGCCGATGAAGCCGACGAGTACCGCGTCTGGCCGGCGAGCGAGGCCACGGTACAACTGGAGCGCGAGCAGTGGGCGATCTTCGCCAGGTGGAACGAGCGCTACGAGGCGGGGACGGTGGGGCCGGAGAGCCATCCTGGACAGGGTGGAATCGACGCCCGCTACGACGAACTGGACCTGCTGCTGGCGCCGTACCGCCAGGTGCCGGACGACGCGCGCCGGCTTGAGGGCGAGCTGCGGTTCGATACCGGCGCCCACTACCGGGTCGAGGGCCCCGGCTTCTGGTTCCGCTGGCGTCCGAGCAGGTGAGGCTGCAATTGATGATTAGGCGCTAGCGCGGATCAGCCCGGTCCGCGATCTCGCGCACCGATCGCGCCGGGGGCGGGGGCGTCGACGGCTACAAGCTCGTGCATGCCGCTACTGGCGGCAGGCAGCCACGCAGCCATGAAGATCACGATCTACGGCTGGAGTGCTGGTCCCCTCCGGGCACCTGGTCCTTGACGTCGTCGTAGCCGACCTTGGCGGGGTCCGCGACCGGAGCGTAGATCACGCGGATCACGCCCGCGGGAAAGACCTCCGTTGCTGTCGCCCGGAAGTGGTAAGGGGTGTCCCCGTCGTCGAACAGCGCGCCGGCTGCGGCCGACGGAAGATGACCTGACTCAGGCTGCCCCACGACGGCCGGCGGCAGATGAGAGCATACGGGGGTTCATTTGCGCCTCTCGGATGGCCGAGCCGGCCCGGCCACGGCAATGCCCGGGGCCGATACCACCGGAACGTCCGACCGTGGCTCGCCACGACCACCCGCAGCCACGATTGGCGAGAAGCAGACCATCGGCGACTCCGACACGATCACCCTGTGGCGGCCGACCGCGCAGGCCGAGCTTGACCTGGTGGCGGCGTCGGGGTGGCGGGGTATCCGAAGAACACCCGGACCGCGGTCAGCACCTCCTGCGCGTCGTTGGCCATGGCGGTACGCGCCTGGACGAGTAGGACTTCGGGTTCGGTCTGCCGCTGCCGGTCGAGATGGGCCAGCAACTGGTCAATGTCCGGTACTTGTCGTTCGCCGGTCAGCGCGCGGGCGGGTGGCCGGAGGTCCATGAGGTGGCAGAGCAGTCGCAGCGGCCGGTGCCCGTACACCGGGTGCCGCTGGGCAGGGCGGGCAGGCCGTAGGTGAGCAGCCGCGTCACGGCGCCGTCGAGCAGCGGGGTCGCCCAGTGGGCGTTGTCGAACAGGCTGTTCGAGGTTGCCCGCGGCAGGCCGAGGCCGGCCACCACCTGGTCGACCTGACCGGCCGCGGCTTCGGCGACGACGAACACGTGGGGCGAGATGTGGCTGCGGCGGAAGACCTTCGACCACACGCGGCCCTGCTCCGAAGGTGTCACCGGGGCGTTATGCGAGCCGCTCACGCGAGGGTCCCTTCTGGTCGTCTTGCTGACGAGCGACGTCGAGCAGGCGGCTGAGGACTGCGCGGGTCCGGCCGGTTGCGGTGGCGAGGGCACCGAGCGGGTCGGCGTGCCGGCGGCTGGCGAGGTCCTCGTAGACCGCGAGCAGGTCGGCCTCGAACCCGTCCGCGGTCGCACCGCGGGCCTGGGCCAGCTCGGCGAGCCGGCTCTCGATGTAGCGGCCCACCATCACCTGGTAGGCGCCGACGCTGGGCATGTCGTGGAACTCCGCCACCATGTCGTCGACCTGTCGGCCCGTCCGGTGCAGGACCGCCGAGGTGATGCCGTGCCGGCGTACCTCGGGGCCTGCCTCGTCGTGGATGCGGATGACGACCTCGTCGGGTCCGTTGATCTCGTCCGATCCGGTGTCGCTCTGCCAGCGGGCCGTGACGACAAAGCCGTCGTCCCGGCGGGACAGTTCGAGGGACGGGTCGGGCACGGCGTGGAGGGGATGCTTCTGGGACATGCATTCCTGTCTTTCCGGCGGCCTTGTGGGCGCCTGTTTCCGGGCCGCGGTGGCGGCTGCTGTCACACCTGTTGTTCCGCCCGGTTCAGGGCGCCGGGGTGGCGGCGGTCAGGACGCTGCCGAAGAAGACCATGACGGTGAAGAGGATCATCGGGCCGACGAAGACGTAGCCCAGGACGAGGCCGGCGACCGCCATGCCGTGCCCCGACCGCATGCCGTCGCGGGTCTCCCGCAGGGCCAGGTGGCCGAGGATGACGGCCAGGACGCACGGCAGGCCGAACAGGCACCAGCCGCCGAGCACGCCGAGGATCCCGAGCACCAGCGACGCCGTCGCCATGCCCGAGGTCAGGACGGGCTGGACGGTGAGCCGCTGCATGCCCGGCGGGTAGCCGCGGCCCTGGTAGGGCTGGGCCGGGACCGGCGCGTACGCGCCGGTGGGCGCGGACACCGGGGGATAGGGGCCCAGGACGGCGGGCAGCGGCGGCTGCCGGCGGGTGGGCTCGAGGCCGGGCTGCGGGTAGGTCATCGGCGTGGTTCCGTTCTTCCGTCGAGGTGGGTGAGCAGGGCGCTCACCTCGGTGTGCAGGCGACGCAGCTCGGCGGCGGTCGGTGCGAGTTCGTAGCAGTGGTGGTGGGCGGCGGCGGACAGGGCCGCCCAGGCGAAGGCGACGCGCCGGGCGACGGCGGGGCCGGGCCCGAACCGGCCGCGCAGCATCAGCTGCTTCGCCCGGCCCTGCCGGCACGCGGCCACCACCGGGCGGGTCCGCCGCCAGTAGGCGTCGATGCCGCCCTCAAGCGCGAGCCGGATCAGGCAGGCGCACGCCCTCGGCCACCAGCCGGCGGTCACCGCGGCCGCGCCGAGCGGGCCGGCGCCGCGCAGCATCTGGTCGGCCGCCGCCAGGCAGCGCCGGGGCGACGGCGCGGTCATGACCGCACCTCAGCGCCGTCGCGGGGCGCGGGCACGGCAGCCGGTGGGGGTTGCAACACCGCCGCCAGGTGCCGGACGTCGGAGACCAGCTCGGGCAGGTCGAACAGGTACGCCCCGTGCACGCCTTCCTTGCACGCCTTGTACGCGCCCACGGCACGCGACCCGTGCCGGCGACTCAGGTACCCGAGCACGTCACCGCCCCGGTTGGCGTCGTCGAACAGCGCCAGCGCGACGATGGTGGTGAGCCGCCGGGACGCGGCCACGACGGCCGCCTCGATGTCGTCGTGCGGCACACCTCGCGCCACTCGCCGCCGCCACACGATCCGGTGGCAGGCCGCCTCGATCGCCGAGCGGCACAACTCCGCCACGACCGGCCCGCGCACCTCGGAGGCGATTTCCTCGGTGCGGGCCAGGGCGTGCGCGTCGTCGAGGTAGCGGGTCACGGGGTCGGAGCCGGGCCGCAGGGTCACCACCGACCGTTCCGCGCGGGTCACCTCGACGATGCGTGACCGTCCGAGGTCGAGGCGGGCGAGGGCGTCGGGGAGCCGGGTGTCGTGGGTGAAGACGACCACCTGCCGCTGCTCGGCTAGTTCGGCGAGCACCCGGGCCAGCCCGTCGACCTTGGCCGGGTCCATGCTCTGCACGGGGTCGTCGACGACGATGAACCGGAACGGGCTCTCCGGCGCGCAGCCGCGCGGCAGGAAAGTCGCCAGCCCGAGGGCGTGCATCTCGCCCTGGCTCATCACCCCGAGGGCGGTGCCGTTGTCCGCGCCGTCCACGCTGACCGGGATCACCACCCGCCGCCGGGTGTTCATGCCCGCCAGGGTCATGGCGCCCAGCTCGACGTTGCTCTCCTGCCGTAGCTGCGCCCAGATCCGCTGCGAGTGCTCGGCGAACGGCGCCACCCGCTGGTTGCGCAGCTGCGCCCCGGTCGCCTTCAGCCACGTCCGCGCGGCCTTCAACCGGGCCAGGGCGCGTTCCTGCTCCGGCAGGGTTACGGCCGACGCGATCCAGGCCCGCAGCTCGCCGGCCACCGCCTGCCAGCCGGTGTCGCGCTGGCGGAGCAGACCCTTCGCGTACGCCTGCGTGGCCTGCGCCGCCGCGAGCACCGCCGGGTACCGGGCGCTCAGGTGGTCGGCCAGCTCCTCCGGCCCGCCCGGCGCCAGCCGCAGCGCCGTCACCGCCGAGTGCAGCTCGCCGACGGGCACCCCGTCGGCGTCGCCGGTGGGCACGTCCAGGTCGTCGATCAGGTAGTGGGCCCGTTGCAGCAGCGCGGTCAGCCGGGACGCGGCGGCCTGGGCGGCGAGGGTACGGTCGCGCAGCTCCGCCAGGGACGCGGCCGCCCTGGTCCGCCAGTCGCCGTCGAGGCGGCCGGTCGCGCAGACCGGGCACGGCCCGTCGCCCTGGTCGTCGTGGTGCTCGACGGCCAGCCGGAGCAGCTCGGCGCTGCGCAGCGACGCCCGCGAACGGCCACCGTCGTGCCGGCGCGCCTGCGCGGCGGCCTCCCTCAGCTGCTCGGCGAGGCGGGTCACCTCGTCGGCGTCGGGCAGCTGCATCGCCGCCAGCCGCCGGCACAGCAGCACCGCCTCGTCGTCGGTCGGCTCGTCCGGCTCGTCGAGGATCGCGGTCAGCGCCGCCAGGTCGGCCGCGCCCCGGGTGCGCAGCAGCGCGGCGGCCCGCCGGGCCCGGTCGTCGGCGATCCCGGCGAGGGTGTCGGTCAGGGTGGCGCGCTGTCCGCGTACCTCCCTGATGGTGGTGTCGACGGGGCGCGCGGCGGCCATCAGGCGGCGGTCGGCGTCGGTGATCGCCTCCAGGCCGAGGATCGCGGAGATGGCGTCAAAGAGCTGGCTCTGCGTGCCGGCGGTGAGCCGGCCCAGCTCGGCGGCGGTGAGGAACGGCCGGTACAGCTCCAGCGGCCGGGCCAACCCCAGCTCAGCGAGGTCCCGATGGGTGCCGCGCGCGCTGGTCACCGCCACCTCGGCGTCGCCCAGCTCCGCCTCCGACGGCCAGGAACGGACCACCCGGGTGGGCGTGGCCACCCCGTCGACCCGCAGCTCGACCGCGATCCGGCACGGATCGCCGGCGTGCAAGTTGCGCCACCCGGTACGCCACACGCTGTTGCGATCCGCCCAGCGCGCGCTGTCCCCGGTCAGGGCAAGCTCCACCGCCTCGGCGAAGCTGGACTTGCCAGAGCCGTTGCGGCCCACCACCACGGTCAGCCCAGGGCCGGGCTCGATGGCGAGGGTGCGCTCCGGTCCGACGCCGCGGAACCCGGCGACGGTGACCGACGAGAGCCAGATCCGCTCCCGCGGCTCGTCCGCCGCACGCTGCGGCTCTAGTGCGGTCGGCGCGCCGGCGAGCGCCGCGTCCAGGTCGGCCTCGCCGCTCAGCGCGGCGAGGACCACCTCAGCGGTGTCATCAGGTACGCGGTCGGCGGCGAGCCGGTCGAAGACCAGCGCGACCAGGGGATCGGTGCGGTTCATCAGGCGACCTCCGACGAGTGCCGATGCGGGTGTGGGAAGGCATGCGGGTGCCGGGCGGTGTCGGCTCGGGCCGGTTGGCCGGCGGTGATGGCGTGGGGACGTTGTGTAGTTGCTCTTGTTATGTGCATCGGTGGTCAGGCCGGCAGTGCAACGTGCACCTTGCGCGGTGTGTCAGCGGGCAGGGCGCCACTCGCCGCAGTTCTCCGAGTGGAAGGCGTAGTCGGAGGAGCGGATGGTGACCTGCACGCGACGGGCGCCGTTGGTGAAGTAGTTGTCGATCGTGTTGCCCGAGCGGTCCTGCCGCTCCCAGTAGCAGCCGTCGACGTCCGTGGTGACGTACGTGCCCGGCTTGATCTCCTTGCCGACTCGGTAGGTGCCGTCTTCGAACAGCCGCCCCTGCGCCGCCAGCTCCGCGTCCGCCTTGCCCTGCCGCACCGCGGCACGCCACTTCTTCGCGTAGGGGTGGCCGGGGCACAGCGTCAGGGCCGCGTTGATTTCCGGGATCTGCTCGCTGCTCGCGGCAAAGCCCGCCTCGACGTACGCGTCATCGGCGTCGACCTCGGCGCACATCTGGTAGAGCACCGCGATGTTGCTGTCGTCGTAGCCGGAGGTCTTGTACGCCGCCTCCTCGACGGGGCTGACCGGACGGATCTCCTGGCCGGCGTCGCAGGACACGGGCTTCGCGGCCCAGGCCTCGGTGAAGTCGGGACGGCCGTCCTTGCCGGTGAGGATGGTGAACGGCCGGCTCTGGTCGAAGCCGTCGGTGAGGTAGCAGGTGAGGACGAAGGGTTCCTGCTGGGGGATGTTCTTCGGGTCGGTCGGGTAGGTGTCGCTGCTGTCCGGGATGCCGTCGCGGTCCTGGTCGGCCGGTGGCGTCGGGCTCGGAGTGGGGGAGGCCGCGGAGGTCGACGGGGTGGCCGACGGCGTCAACCGGGCGGCGGGCGTCGTGCCGCCGTTGCCGCACGCGCTGAGACCGACGGTCGCGAGCGTGGCGGCGAGCAGCAGACCGGCGGGACGCCGCCGCAGCAGGCCGGGACCGAGCCAGCGGGTTCGGTCGGAGTCGGGGCGGGGGAAGGTCATCACGATCTCCAGGCGCGTGCGATCCGCGGATCGACAGTGCGTCGATTCGCTGCTGGGTGGTGTGGAGTCGCGGGGAGCTCAGCGGGTGAGGCTGGCGTGCCAGTCTTTGAGGAACGCCTCCGCCAGGGCGTGCGCCCGCGGGCGTACGTCGAAGGTCTCCTCGAGTCGGCGCCGGGCCATGTGGGACAGGCCGTCTGCGGCCTCGTTGACGGCGTGCCCGCTGTGCCCCTTGACGTGCTGGAAGGACAGGTCCGGCCGACGGCTCACCTGCTCGGCGAGCCGGACCAGGGTCGGCTGCTCGGCCCACCGGCGCGGCCGCAGGCTGTAGCCGGCCGGCATCGCGGTCACCCCGCCTGCCTGCCAGCGGCGCAGCCAGCGCAGCGCGACGATGCTGTCTACCAGCACCGTCATCCCCGACGGCGCCTGCTCGTAGGCCGAGAGCAGGAAGTCGACCGCGCGCAGTTCGTTGATCAGCACCCGGGAGGCCCCGGTCGGGTCGAGCCGGCCGGTGCCCCGGCCGCGCAGGCCGTAGTGGCCGTCGCTGACCACGTACGCGATCCCGCCGCCGCGCCCCTTCCAGCTGGCGTCGGTCGCGGCGACGACCGGCGCCGGCACCGCCGTCCAGCGCCCGACCCGCCCGCGACCGCGCTCCTGGTCCGGCTCCGGCCGGCAGGCCGTGCCGTGCGCGGCGGCGAGCCGCACGGCGGTGTCCAGGAGCTGCTCGGCCGAGCCGATCTCGTCGTAATGGACGGCGGTGAGCGCCAGGGTCAGCGCGTCGCCGATCCGCAGGCAGTCCACGCAGGCGGTACGGCGGACGTAGCTCCGGAGCGGAAGGGCGCGGGCGTGCAGTGCAGCGGGGAGCAGGTGCAGGGCGCGGAGGAACTCATCGGGCCGCACGACGCCTCCTGTCGTGTCGTAGGGGGTCAGAGCACCTTGATCGAGTCGATCTGGAGCAGCGGCGCGGTCGTCGAGCCGCCGATCTGGGTGTCGTAGCTGTACGAGCCGAGGACCATGACGTTGGCGCGGAAGATGTCGTCCTCGACGAGGTTCTCGAGGTCCGAGCCGGCGCCGGAGAGCATGGTGTTGGTCTCGTAGTCGAACTCGTCGGACATCCGCCGGTGGGCGACGTCGGCGCGGAACGTGTCGGTTCCGGTCGCCGCGTCGAACTGGGTCACCCGGCCGTACACGACGTAGTGCTCGCCGATGTGCCCGTCGGGGTTCTTGGCGATGAGCTTCCACTGCCGCGCGGTCAGCGTCTTGTAGGACGGCGGCTTCGGCTTCGGCGGCGCAGCGGTCTTCGTCGGCAGGGGAGCGGCGCTGGTGGGAGCCGCCGTCGTCGGGGCAGCGGTGGTGGGTGCGGCAGTGGTCGGCGTGGCGGTGCTCGGACTAGCGGACGCCGCGGCGCCGGCCGGGTTCGCCGAGTCGCCAGACGTGGCGATCACGGCACCACCGATGCCGAGGGCGATGACGAGGGCGATGCCGCCGACGGCCCAGGCGCGAGCGTTGGAGCGGGTGGGGGGAGTGGTCGGGGTGGGCGCTTCGGCGAGCGTGGCGTCCTGAGGGCCGGCGGTGGGCGGGGCCGCGGCGGCACCGGCGAGGGTCGGGTCCGGCTGCGGCGAGACGCCGGCCTCGTTGGCGGGCTGGTCGGGCGGCGCGGAGCTGGTCGGGTCGGTCATGACGGTCTCCTCTGTGAACACGGGACAGGGCCGGGGCGGGCGGGCTGCCCGCCCCGGGTTGGCGGCGGGTCAGGTGAGGGAGACGGTCACGCCGCCGGAGAACGGCGAGTCGTGCAGCTCGAGCTTGGCGATCTTGACGTTCTTCGGGATGTCGAAGACGACCACGCCGGTGACCTGGTTGCCGGGGTTGATGTCGTTGAGGAACGTCTCGGCGTTCTTGTTGGCGTAGATGGCGGCCCCGCCGTCGGCGGAGTACTCGGTGCCGTTGGCGGCGTACGCCTTCTGGCTGCTGCCGTCGAACATCTGCGACTCCTTGCCGATGTTCTTGACGTTGACCGTGACCAGGCAGAACTGGCCCTGCGCCTTGGCGCCGAGCATGTCGGTGCCGATCTTGGCGACGCCGCACTTGGACGACTTGACCGTGAACTCGAACTTGCCGTCCCGGGCCGGCTGGCCGATCTTCGCGGTCTTCGGCTTGTCGTCACCCTTGGCGCCGCCGGCGTCGGCCTCGCTGCTGGTGGAGTCGGCCTTGCTGCTGCTGGAGGTGGTGTCGTCGGTGGAGCCGGCGCCGCAGCCCAGGGCGACGAGACCGGTGGCGAGCAGAGCGAGAGTGGTGACCTTGCGCATCGTTTTCCTCCTGCTGTGAACGTGGCGGCGTCAATGAGAACATCATCTGTGAACGCTGTCAACATACATGACGCTTGACAGGTGTGACACACTCCAAACGTGCAGGAGACACCGACCATCACCGCAGCGGAGATCGCCCGGCTCGCCGGTGTCGGTCGGGCCGCAGTCAGCAACTGGCGCAAACGGCACGCCGACTTCCCCGCCCCCGTAGGCGGCACCGCGGCCAGCCCCGAGTTCGACCTGGGACAGGTCGAACAGTGGCTCCACGCCCAGGGAAAACTCCCCGAACTGGCCAGCGCCGACCGGCTGTGGCGGCACCTCGCCGCCGCCAGCCAGTCACCCGCCGCCGGCCTGGCCGCCGTCGGCGCCCTGCTCCTGGCCCGGCAACGCGGTCAACGTCCCGGCCGATCAGCTGATCCGCAGCTCAAGCCGCTGCTGCCCGACATCGACGCGCTCGCCGACGAACTCGGACCCCAGGGTGCCTTCGACGCGCTGTGGCAACGGTTCTCCGCGCCCGGACCGGGCCGCCCGTTCGCCACCCCGGATGACCTGGCCGACCTGATGGCCGGGCTCGCCGGCGTCGGCGGCGGCTCCGTCCTCGACCCGGCAGCCGGCTCCGGCGCCACGCTGCGCGCCGCCGTCCGCGCCGGCTGCACCTCTGCCTACGGGCAGGAGATCGACGAGGACCTCGCCCGGCTCGCCGGACTCTGGCTGGCGCTGCGCGACGTGGCAGGGGAGGTCTGCACCGGCGACTCGCTGCGCGCCGACGCCTTCGCCGGCCGCACCTTCGACGCCGTCGTCTGCCACCCGCCGTTCGGGGCCACCAACTGGGGCGACGAGGAACTCGGGCACGACCCCCGCTGGATCGTCGGCACCACCCCGCGTACCGAACCGGAGTTGGCCTGGGCCCAGCACGCCCTCGCCCACCTGCGCGCCGGCGGACACGCCGTCCTGCTGATGCCACCCACCGTCGCCAGCCGCCGTGCCGGCCGGCGCATCCGCGCCGAACTGCTACGCCGCGGCGCCCTGCGCGCCGTCATCGCGCTCCCGCCGGGGGTAGCCGCGCCGCACGGCGTACCCCTGCACCTGTGGGTGCTGCGGCGGCCGTCGCCCGACGCGCCGCTGCCGGCGCGGACGCTGCTGGTGGACGCCGCTTCCGGTGACGCTGCCGAGACCTACGCGCGGATCCTCGTCGTCTGGCGGGCCTTCACCGCCGCGCCGGACGCCGGCGTCGAGGAGACTGGCTTCGCCCGGGCGGTGCCGGTCATCGAGCTTCTCGACGAGGAGGTCGACCTCACTCCCGCGCGCCGCCAACCCGCCGTCGGGGGCGAGGACACCGGAGAGCATCTGGTACGCACCAGAGAGCGCCTCGCTGCCATCGTCGGCGACCTACCGGCGCTGATGCCGCAGGTCACGCCCACGCCCGAAGGGCCGGGCGGGGACTTTCTGTCGGTGGGGGAGCTGGCCCGGGCTGGGGCACTGCAACTGATCGGTCCCATACGCGCGCCGTCATCCGAGGGCGGCGCGCCGTCAACGGGCGGGCCGCCGGTGCTGACCGTGCAGGACGTGCTGAACGGTGAAGGCCCGTCCGGTCGGGACGATGGCCGGCTCGGGCAGGAGATCTCGCTGGTTCCCGGCGACGTGGTGGTGCCGACAATCGCCCGGCAGCTCGCCGCGCGGGTGGTGACGTCCGAGGGCGCGCTGCTGGGGCGGAACCTGTACCTGCTGAGGCCCAACCCTGCGGCACTCGACTCGTGGTTCCTCGCCGGGCAGCTCCGGACGTCGGCCAACGAGAGGCAGGCGTCGAGCCTGTCAGGGACGCTGCGCATCGACATCCGGCGCGCGCAGGTGCGGCGCCTGCCGCCCGCTGAGCAGCGAGTGCACGGGAAGGCATTTCAGCGGCTCGACACCTTCGAGTCGGCAATCCGACGGGCGGCATCGCTCGGTGCGGAGCTGGTGCAGCTCACCGCCGATGGGCTGGCCCGGGGCACGATCCGACCCGACGAGGAGTAAGTCGCCGTGGCCCGCAGCCTGCAACGCGGCACGCATGTCGTCGGATATCCGACGCCGGCGCAGCGCCTCGGTGACGTAGGCGGAAGCCTGGCGGGGCGGGCAGGGCGCCCCTGCCCGCCCCGCCAGGCGGGTTGATCATCTCGGCCGGGTGGGGGACTACAACGATGCAGACCAGCAGGCATACTGCCTGCCTTAAGGAAAACCAAAGGAACCCGGTGAGAAGGCTCGAATGGCGTGAGCGGGCGCTGACATCGACCGGGTCGCGGGGACGCTGACGTACGCATAGCGGCGGCTAGTGGGGGATGTAGGGGTGGCCGTGGAGATGGAACTGGTGGCGAACAGGTTCCGCCTGCTGAACGCGCTCGGCAGGGGAAATATGGGTGAGGTCCACCGGGCGGAGGATCTGCAGGCGGCGGAGGGCTCTCCCGATCGGGTCGCCGCGGTCAAGCTGATCCTCCGAAGCCGGTCCGGCGCGGTCATCGACTCGACTGCCGACAACAAGGCGGTCCAGAGATTCGAGCGTGAGGCCCGCATCATGCGTCGCCTCACCCACCCGAACCTGCCGCGTTCTATCGCGGGAGGTGTCGATCCGTCCGGCCTTCCATACATCGCCATGGAGTTCCTCGACGGCGAGACGCTGCGGGACCTGATCTCCGAGCAGCCGCAACTGCCGATCTCGTGGGTCGCCGCTATCGGTGCCCAGATCGCCGACGCCCTCATCGCGGCACACACTGCCGGTGTCATCCACCGCGACCTCAAGCCATCCAACGTCATGCTGTTGCGCGGTGGACTTGTCAAGGTCCTGGACTTCGGCATGGGTCGGATCATCGACGCCGACGAAGCCGAGAAGCTCACCAGCACCGGCGTCACGGTGGGTACCGCCCGCTACATGGCCCCCGAGCAATTCCGGGCTTCATCGGTCACCCAGGCAGCCGACCTGTACGCCCTCGGCTGCGTCCTGTTCGAGTTGCTGACCGGTGTGCCGCCTTTCCACAGCGGCTCGGCGCATGAGGTGGGACAGAAGCACCTGGAGGAGGCCCCACCGCCGGTGCGGGTGCTGCGCTCGGACGTTCCGCGCAGTCTCGAACGACTCATCGAGCGGCTGCTCGCCAAGGACCCGGCGGAGCGGCCGGAGGATGCGGCGGCCGTCCGCGAGGCACTGCTGCCGTTGGTGCAGGGGGAGGACAAGGTTCCCGGCTGGGACGACTTCAACCCGGTCGGCTACTTCCGCGCTGCGTACACCGTCGGGGCTGCGGCCACTCCGCCGGCCGGTCCGGCTTCGGCGCCGCTCTCCCGTCCGGCTCCCGGCATGGACGTGTTCGAGGTGCACCGGCAGCTCATCAGCGACTACCGGGCCTTCACCGAGGGCGGCACAACCATCCGTAATGACCGGATTGCGGATTTCGTAGAGAGCGACCTCGACGCGAAGTCGCAGTGGCCCGACCCGTGGCTGTCGCTGAACCCCTTCTTCGCCTCCGGCGGCAGCATGCTGGAACTCGTCAACGAGGGTGTGCTGCATCCGGAGTGCGCGCGCATCTTCCAGGCGAACAAGACGGAGGGCGGCGCCTCCTGCGACGGACGACCGCTGACTCTGCACCTTCACCAGCGCGAGGCGATCGAAAAGGCGCAGTCGGGTACCTCGTACGTCCTCACCACCGGCACCGGGTCCGGCAAGTCCCTGTCCTACATCGTTCCGATCGTCGACAAGGTGCTCAAGGCGCGCGAACAGGAGGGCCCGAAGGCCTCGAAGCGTGTCCGCGCGATCATCGTCTACCCCATGAACGCGCTGGCGAACAGCCAGCTCAAGGAGCTCGACAAGTACCTCTGCGACGGATACGGGGCGGGGCGCGAGCCCGTGACGTATGCCCGGTACACCGGGCAGGAGAGCGACGAGCGGCGCAAGGAGATCCGCGACAACCCGCCTGACATCCTGCTCACCAACTACGTGATGCTCGAGCTGATGCTGACCCGGCCGGACGACCGCCGGTCGCTGATCAAAATGGCCCGAGGGCTAGAGTTCCTCGTCTTCGACGAACTGCACACCTACCGTGGTCGCCAGGGCGCCGACGTGGCGCTGCTGATCCGACGGGTCCGTGAAGCCTGTCAGGCGGCTGAGCTTCAGTGCATCGGCACGTCCGCCACCATGTCGACCGAGGGCACCGTCGACGACCAGCGGGTGGCGGTGGCCCGTGTCGCCACCACCCTTTTCGGCAATCCGGTCAGCGGCCAGAACGTGATCGGCGAGACGCTGATCCGGGCGACCGGGGAGGCGCCCGACGCGGTCCCGGTCGAAAGGCTGAAGGCCCCTGGCGCTCCCCGGGCATACGCCGACCTGGTGAACGATCCGCTGGCCCGCTGGATCGAGACCCGCTTCGGCCTCGCCACCGATCCTCTTAGCGGGCACCTGGTGCGGCAGAAGCCGGCCAAGATCGAAGACGCCGCGCTCGAGCTGGCTCGGCAGAGTGGGCTTACCGCTGCAGAATGCGGAGAAGCGATTCGGGCGACCCTCAAGGCGGGGTCCGAAGCCCGACACCCCGTCACCGAGCGTCCGCTGTTCGCCTTCCGCCTGCACCAGTTCCTGTCCAAGGGCGACACGGTGTACGTCACCCTCGAGGACGAGCTCACGCGGCACCTCACCCGCGAGTACCAGCTTGTCCTGCCGGGGTCGGACGGCAAGATCCTCCTGCCGCTGGCCTTCTGTCGGGAGTGCGGCCAGGAGTACCTCACCGTGTGGCGATCTGAGAAGGACGGCAAGGTCGTATACGCACCGCGCCGGGACACCGCCGCCACCGGCGGCCGCGGCGACGACGGCTACCTCCACATCGACACGGATCGACCCTGGCCGGCCAACGAGGAGGAGGCGATCGAGGCCCGCCGGATCCCCGAATCGTGGTTAGAGGTTGACTCCGGCGGCCGGGAGGTGGTCAAGAGCTCCTACCGGCAGCGGTTGCCTCAGGCGATCACGGTCAACCCGCAGGGCTGGGAAGGCCATGGCGACCTGCGGGCGGCGTTCATTCCCTCCCCGTTCCTCTTCTGCCTGCATTGCGGCGTGAGCTACGAGCAGACCCGGGGGAAGGACTTCGCGAAGCTCGCGACGCTCGACCAGGAAGGTCGCTCCTCGGCCACCTCGCTGGTGTCGGCGTCGATCGTCCGGTCGCTGATGCAGGCGCCGCCGGAGGCGCTGAGCAAGAAGGCGCGCAAGCTGCTCACCTTCGTGGACAACCGGCAGGACGCCTCGCTGCAGGCCGGCCACTTCAACGACTTCGTCCAGGTCACGCAGCTTCGCGGCGCGCTCTACCGGGCGGTGGTCGAAGCGGGCGACAGAGGCATCACCCACGAGGACCTCGCCACCCAGGTCACCGCCGCGCTCGGACTGAGCCTCGGCGACTACGCCCGGGAGGCGGACCTCCCGCCGTCGCTGGCCAGCCTGGCGGCGAAGACCCTGCGGGACGTCATCGCGTTCCGGCTGTATCTCGATCTGGAACGCGGCTGGCGCATCACGATGCCCAACCTGGAGCAGACCGGTCTCCTCAAGATCGACTATCAGGATCTGGCCTGGCTCGCGGACAAGCAGGACCGCTGGTCCAACACGCACGAGAAGCTCCGCGAGGCGGAGCCTGACGAGCGGGTCAGGATCATGCGGGTGCTGCTCGACGAGATGCGCCGGGCCCTGGCGATCGACGTGCAGTACTTCCGTGATGACTTTGACTCGCTCCAGCGGGCCAGCGAGGAACGCCTCGTCGACCCCTGGGTGCTCTCCGCCAGTGACAAGCCCAAGGTCGGCGCGGCCTACCCCCAGCCTTCCGGGCGGGGCCTGGACCGGTCCAACCTGTTCCTCTCCGGGCGAGGGAAGGTCGGAAAGTACCTGCGCAGGGTGCACTTCCCAGACCTGTCGTGGAGCGACGCCCAGGAAGTGATCGCCGACCTGCTGGAGGTGCTCAAGCGAGGCGGCCAGGTCACCGAGGTAGTCCAGACGCCGGAACGCGTTGGTCGCTACCGGCGTTCTGCCGGCACGCCAATCACCGGGTACCAGGTCTCTGCGGCCGCGCTCATCTGGCGTGCCGGGACGGGTCAGACCGGCAGCCACGACCCGCTGACGCGGACCTATGCCAGCGGCGACGGTCCTCGGGTCAACACGTTCTTCCGCGAGCTGTACCGGACGGCGGCCGGCACCCTTGCCGGACTGACGGCCCGAGAACACACGGCACAGGTCGACCCCGTCGAGCGGGAGCGGCGAGAGGAGGCCTTCCGCAAGGCGGAGCTGAAGCTGCTCTACTGCTCCCCGACCATGGAACTCGGCGTCGACATCTCCGAGCTCAACGCCGTCATGATGCGCAACGTACCGCCGACGCCGGCCAACTACGCGCAGCGAAGTGGCCGGGCCGGACGGTCGGGGCAACCGGCGCTGGTCACCACCTACTGCGCCACCGGCAACAGCCACGACCAGTACTACTTCCGGCGCTCGGAGCGGATGGTGGCGGGGGCAGTGGCACCTCCACGGCTGGACCTGGCCAACGAGGACCTGGTGCGCTCGCACGTGCACGCCGTCTGGTTGGCCGAGGCGGGCCTGAAGCTGGGCCGGGCGATCCCCGAGATCATCGACATCAGCTACCTGGAGGACAGCCGCCGCCCCGACCCGGCTTTGGAGCTGCAGGACCACGTCGCCGCGGCGCTTCAGGACACCTACGCGCAAAACCGCGCCGCCGCTGCGGCCCGCACGGTGTTCGCCGGTCTGCTGCCCGACTTCGAGAAGTCGACCTGGTGGGACGACAATTGGATCGAAGACACGGTCCGGACCACGCCGGAGCGGTTCAACCGCGCGTTCGACCGCTGGCGGGACCTGTTCCGCGCGGCGCTGGTCGACCAGGCGGAGCAGAACCGCCGCGTCCTCGACCACACTCTCTCCGAGCGCGACCGAAGGATCGCCGTCGGCCGCCGCAAAGAAGCCGAGACGCAGCTCAACCTGCTGAAGAACGAGACGGTCGAGAGCAGGTCGGTGCTGTCGGACTTCAACCCGTACCGCTACCTGGCCAGCGAGGGCTTCCTGCCGGGCTACTCCTTCCCGCGCCTGCCCCTGGCCGCGTACGTGCCGACCACCGGCCGTCGGTCCGGTGACGGAGACTACCTGCAGCGCCCCCGGTTCCTCGCAATCCGGGAGTTCGGCCCGGGCGCGCTCATCTACCACGAGGGCGCCCGCTACCAGGTCACCCGGATCCAGCTGCCACCCGACGCAGCCGGCGAGGTGGTGACCAGCGAGGCCCGGCGATGCACCAGCTGCGGCTACCACCACGACATCCGCGGCGGAGCCGTGCGCTGCGAGATGTGCAATGAACCGCTGGGCGACACCACCTACGGCCTGCTACACCTGCACACCGTCTACACCAAGCGCCGCGAACGGATCTCCTCCGACGAGGAGGAGCGCCGCCGGGCAGGCTTCCGGCTGGTCACGTCGTACCGCTTCCAAGACCACGGAGCCCGGCCAGGCCGGCAGGACGCCATCGTCTCCGACGGCGACGACCGGCTCGCCACCCTCTCCTACGGCGACTCGGCGACCGTCCGCATCACCAACATCGGTCGGGTCCGCTCCAAGCAGGACGAGCCCGACGGCTTCTGGCTTGACCCCGCCGACGGGCGATGGATGAACGAACGCGACGCCGGCGAGGCGTCCGGCGACTCCAGCGAGATGCCGGTGGTCGACGCCGACGGCAACGAGAAGCGCCGCAAGAAGCGGGTCATCCCGTACGTCGAGGACCGCCGGAACATTCTCGTCCTCAAGCTCGACGAACCGCTAGACCACGACGTTGCGCTCACCCTGATGTACGCGCTCGAGCGCGGCATCGAGGCGGCCTTCGAACTGGAGGACTCGGAGCTCACCACCGAGCTGCTTCCGCCAGACGACGGTCCTCGCGACCGGATGCTGTTCACCGAGGCTGCCGAGGGCGGCGCCGGCGTACTCCGGCTCATGCAGTCGGACCCGGAGGCTCTGGCCCGCGCCGCCGCCACGGCCCTCGAGATCTGCCACTTCGACCCGGACGGCACCGACCGGGGCGGGCCGCACAAGGACCGCCCATGCGCCTGGGGCTGCTACGAGTGCCTGTTGACGTATGGCAACCAGCTCAACCACCACTCGATCAACCGGCACCTGGTCCGCGACCTGCTGCTGCAGTTCGCCCACGGGGCGGCGCGAACCACTGGGGAGGGCGAATCCCGGACCGAACAGCTGGCCCGCCTCACCGCGCAGTCGGACACCAAGCTGGAGGGGAAGCTCGTCGCGTGGTTGAAGGAACGCGGACTGCGGCTGCCGGACGACGCGCAGGTGTTCATCACCGAGGCGCTGGCCCGCCCCGACTACGTCTACCGCCTGCCCGGAGCCAACGTCGCCGTGTTCGTCGATGGACCCGTCCACGAGCACGAGTCGGTCGCCGAACGCGACCGCGAAGCGGAGGAGCGCCTGTTCGACATGGGCTGGGACGTCGTGCGGTTCCCACACAACGCCGACTGGTCCGCGATCGCCACCAAGAACAAGCGCTACTTCGGCACCGGCGCCAGCGCCTGACCACCCGACCGCCACTCACGATGACGACAACGCGAGGAACCGCTTCATGACCACCTTCAGCGCCGGAACGCTGGTCTCCGCCCGGGGCCGCGACTGGGTCGTGCTGCCCGAAAGCGCCCCCGACATGCTGGTCCTGCGACCGTTGGGCGGCGCCGACGACGACATCGCCGCCGTCTTCCCGGCCTTCGAGCAGGTGAAGAGCGCCGAGTTCGCCCCGCCCGCGCCCTCCGACCTCGGTGACGCGTACGCGGCGGGCCTCCTTCGGTCGGCGCTGCGGATCGGCTTCCGTTCCGGTGCCGGCCCGTTCCGCTCGCTCGCCGGGATCGCCGTCGAGCCCCGCGCCTACCAGCTCGTGCCACTACTGATGGCACTGCGGCAAAAGACTGTGCGCATGCTGATCTCCGACGACGTCGGTATCGGCAAGACCGTCGAGGCCGGCCTGATCGCCAGCGAGCTGCTGGCCCAGGGGAGCGCGAGCAAACTCGCCGTGCTCTGCTCACCGGCCCTCGCCGAGCAGTGGCAGGCGGAGCTGCGCACCAAGTTCGGTATCGACGCCGAGCTGGTGCTCGCCTCCACTGTGTCGAAGCTGGAGCGCGCGCTGGACCTGGGCCAGTCGCTGTTCGACCGGCACCCGCACGTCATCGTCTCCACCGACTTCATTAAGTCGACCCGGCACCGCGACGACTTCGTCCGCCACTGCCCGGACCTGGTCATCGTCGACGAGGCCCACACCTGCGTCGCCGCCGACGACAACACCTCGGCGCAGAACCAGCTCCGCTTCGAGCTGCTGCAGCGCGTCGCCGCCGACACCGAGCGGCACCTGCTGCTGGTCACGGCGACCCCGCACAGCGGCAAGGAGAGCGCCTTCCGCAACCTCCTCGGCCTGGTCCGGCCGGAACTCGCCACCGTCGACCTCGGCTCAGAGTCCGGCCGGCGGATGCTCGCCCGGCACTTCGTGCACCGCAAGCGCGCCGACGTGCGGCAGTACCTCACCAAGGAAGACGGCCTGGCCGACAACAGCCTCGCCGAGGAGACGGCCTTCCCGTCCGACCGGCATTTCAAGGACGAGACCTACAAGCTTTCCCCGGCCTACCGGGCGCTGCTCGACGACGCCATCGCGTACGCCAGCGAGCGGGTCGCCGCTGCGGACAGCCAGGGCCGTCGGGAGGCCCGGATCGCCTGGTGGTCGGCGATCGCGCTGCTGCGGTCGCTAGTGTCGTCGCCGCGCGCCGCCGCGCAGACCCTGCGCACGCGCTCCGCGACCGCGACCGCTGTCAGCGCCGAGGAGGCCGATCGGCTCGGTGCCCCGCTGACCAGCGACTTCTCCGACACTGACGCGCTGGAGGGGCTGGATGTCGCGCCCGGCGCCGAGGCCGGCGGTGTGGATGTCGACGCCGGTCGGCGGCTGGCCGAACTCGCGGACCGGGCGGCCGAGTTAGAGGGGCCGGCCGAGGACAAGAAGCTTGCCGCGCTGGTTAAGCACCTCAAGGATCTGCTCAAGGAGGGCTACCACCCGATCGTCTTCTGCCGCTACATTCCCACAGCGGAGTACGTCGCCGAGCACCTGGAGGGCGCACTTGGCAAGAAGGTCGTGGTACGCGCCGTCACCGGCACGCTTTCCCCGCAGCAGCGCCTGCAGCGCATTGAGGAACTCGCGGAGGCGGCCGGCGAGGCGTCCGACGCCCGCCGCGTCCTGATCGCCACCGACTGCCTGTCCGAGGGCGTCAACCTCCAGCACCACTTCGACGCCGTCGTCCACTACGACCTCGCCTGGAACCCCACCCGCCACGACCAGCGGGAGGGCCGCGTCGACCGATACGGCCAGAAGCGCGACGAGGTCCGGGTCATCACCCTCTGGGGCAGCGATAACGGCATCGACGGCAAGGTTCTCGACGTCCTCATCCGCAAGCACCGGCAGATCCGCAAGGACCTCGGCGTCTCCGTCTCCGTCCCCGACGCCGCCTCACAGGGCGTGACCGACGCGATCGTGGAGTGGCTGCTGCTGCGCGGCCAGGAGCAGGAACAGGGCAGCCTCTTTGACGTCGAGGAGTACCGCGCCATCGACAAGAGGGCCGCCGCCCTGGCGACCGAGTGGCAGTCCGCCGCCGAGAAGGAGAAGACCTCCCGGTCCCGGTTCGCCCAGCACACCATCCGCCCCGAAGAGGTGGCCCAAGAGGTCGCCGCCATTCGCGACACGCTCGGCCGGGCCGCCGAGATCCGAGACTTCGTACGCCAGGCGTTGCGCGCGCTCGACGGGGTGCTCCGCGACGAGCCGGGCGGAACCAGCGATTTCACCGCCGACCTGAGCGGCACCCCCGCTGGCCTCCGCGACGCGCTCGCCCCGGTGCTCGGTGGCGACGTCGAGCAGGGCCGCAAGGTCCCGTTCCGCACCACGGCCGCCGTCGCGCGCGGCGAGGCCGCGCTGGTCCGCACCGACCCGGCCGTGGTGGCGCTCGCCGGGTACGTCCTCAACGCCGCCCTGGACGACCAGGTCAGCAGCCCGCGCCCGGCCCGCCGCTGCGGGGTCATCCGCACCAGGGCCGTCACCTGCCGTACGACACTTCTGCTGGTCCGCTACCGTTTCCACCTCACCCTGCCGTCCCGGACCGGGACGCGGCAGCTCGTCGCCGAGGACGCCCGGCTGCTCGCCTTCGCCGGCGCACCCGCCAACGCCACCTGGCTACCCACCGACGACGCGCTGCAGCTGCTCGACGCCACCGCCGACGAGAACACCGACCCCGACTTCGGCGAGCGCACCATGAGCCGGATCCTCGACGGGCTGCCCGAGGTCGCCCACCACCTCGAGGCGTACGGCGAGGAACTGGCTGCTGACCTGCTCGCCTCGCACCGCCGGGTGCGCAGCGCCGCCGGCGAGATCGTCCGCGGCCTCACCGTCACCGCGCAGAAGCCCGCCGACATCCTCGGCGCCTACGTCTACCTGCCCGCTTCCACCACCGCCGCCGGAGGCAACGCCTGATGTCCGCCACCGCCCACAACCAGGTTTTCTCGGCCGTCCACACTATCGGCGGGCTGATCCCCGCCGACATGCTGGTCCGGATCGCCGAGGGCAAGGACGTCAGCGGCTCCAAGCCCGCCGACTACCGGGTGATCGTCTCCCGCTCGGTGCGGGACGACGCCGAGCGGCACTGGGACTACCTCAAGTCGGTGTGGAAGGAGCTGCGCGACCGGCTCCCCGTCGCCCCGGAGGCGGAAACCCCTGCCGACCCGACCGGAGTGGCGGCCACGCAGTGGCTGGAGCCCCTCTTCGCGGAACTCGGCTTCGGTCGGCTGACCGCGCTCGGCGCCAGCGGCATCATCTCGGACGACGGTGCCAAGACCTTCGCAATCAGCCACCGCTGGAGCCACGTGCCGATCCACCTGGCCCCGTGGAACGCGGCGTTGGACAAGCGGCCTGCGGGCGCGGGCGGCGTGCCGCCGCAGTCGATGGTGCAGGAGCTGCTGAACCGCTCCGACGCTCACCTGTGGGGTGTCCTCACCAACGGCCGCCAGCTGCGGCTGCTGCGCGACTCCAGCGCGCTCGCCACCGCCGCCTACGTCGAGTTCGACCTGGAGGCGATCTTCGACGGTGAGCTGTTCAGCGAGTTCGTGCTGCTGTATCGCCTGCTGCACGTCTCCCGCTTCGAGGCTGCCGAGGGCGTGGCACCGTCGACATGCTGGCTGGAGAAGTGGCGCACCGAGGCGATCACCGCCGGCACCCGGGCGCTCGACCAGCTCCGAAAGGGCGTCCAGGACGCGATCACCGCACTCGGCACAGGCTTCCTGCGCCACCCCGACAACGCCGCGCTGCGGGAGAACGTCGACCCGCAGGCCCTGCACAACGCCCTGCTGCGCCTGGTCTACCGGCTGCTCTTCCTCTTCGTCGCCGAGGACCGCGACGCGCTGCACCACCCCGACGCCGACCAGCAGACCCGCGAACGGTATGCCGCCTACTTCTCCTCGGCCCGGCTGAGGGCACAGGCGCGACGCCGCCGGGGTACGACGCACAGCGACCTTTACCAGGCACTGCGGATCGTGCTAGACGCGCTCGGCGACGAGAACGGCCGTCCGGAGCTCGGCCTGCGCGGCCTCGGCGGCCTGTTCGACTACGACTCGGTCGCGGACAACCCGCTGAAGGACCAGTCGCTGTCGAACGACTACCTGTTGACGGCCGTCCGGCGCCTGTCGCTGGTGCGCGACGCGGGCTCGCGCCGTTGGCGATCGGTCGACTACCGCAACCTGGACGCCGAGGAGCTGGGTTCGATTTACGAGTCCCTGCTGGAGTTGGTGCCGAAGCACAGCGCGGTCGACCGCACCTTCGAGCTGGTCGAACTCGCCGGCAACACCCGTAAGACCACGGGCTCCTATTACACCCCGTCCTCGCTGATCGACTGCCTGCTCGACTCGACCCTCGATCCGGTGATCGACGATGCGGTTAAGCGCGGCGAGCACGCCGCCACCGCGGTCGGGCAGCCCGACCCGAGCGACGCGATCGTCTCCGAACTGCTGTCGCTCACCGTCTGCGACCCGGCTTGCGGCTCCGGCCACTTCCTCGTCGCGGCGGCCCGCCGCATCGCCAAGCGTGTCGCGGCGGTCCGCGAACGCAACCCCGAGCCGACCATCGACGCCGTCCGCCACTCCCTGCGCGAGGTCGTTGCGCGCTGCATCTACGGTGTCGACCTCAACCCGATGGCGGTCGAACTGGCCAAGGTGTCCCTGTGGATGGAGGCACTGGAGCCGGGCAAGCCGCTGAGCTTCCTGGACGCGCACGTCAAGCACGGCAACGCCCTGATTGGCGCCACGCCCGTGCTACTCAAGCAGGGCGTCCCGGACGAGGCGTTCAAACCGATCGAGGGCGACGACCGGAAGCACGCTAAGGCCCTGGAGAAACAAAATCTCCAGGAACGGGCGGGGCAGGCGAGCCTCTTCGACGTGGACGAAGGCGTGAAGGTCGCCAACCGGGTCTTCGCCGACGGGCTACGCCGCATCCTGAACGCGCCGTCGGACGACCTTCGCGCGGTGCGCAGCCAGGAGGCCGCCTATCGGGACTGGGAGGAATCCGCGGACTACGTGCGCGCCCGCCACGTCGCCGACGCTTGGTGCGCGGCATTCATGTGGCGGAAGACGAAGGACGCACCGCCAGCCGTCACCCAAGCAGTCCTCCGTGCGCTGGAGGACCCGGACGCGTCGGCCGCGTCGCGGGAGACCCACGACGAGATCGTCCGACTACGCGACCAATACCGCTTCTTCCACTGGCATCTGGAGTTCCCCGACGTCTTCGACGTCCACGGGAGCGGTACTAACGTCGACCCCGCCACTGGCTGGTCTGGCGGGTTTGCCTGTGTACTGGGGAACCCGCCGTGGGAGCGTATCAAGCTCCAAGAACAAGAGTTCTTCGCGCAGCGAGACGAGGCCATCGCGACGGCGAAGAACGCGGCAGCGCGCAAGAGGCTCATCGCTGAACTGAAGGACGACGAGGATCGCCGCTCGTTGTATGAGGAGTTCGCGGCGGCCAAGCGGAGGTCAGAAGGTGAGAGCCACTTCCTGCGCAATGGCGGTCGTTACCCGCTCACCGGTCGAGGCGACATCAACACCTACGCAGTGTTCTCCGAAACTGACCGGGCCCTTATTGGTCCATGTGGACGCATGGGCGTGATCGTACCAACGGGCATCGGCACAGACGCCACCACACAGATGTTTTTCCGCGACTGTGTAACGAGGAAATCCTTGGTGTCGTTGTATGACTTCGAGAATGAAGATAAAGTCTTCTCGGAAGTGCATAACCAATTCCGTTTCTGCCTTTTGACGCTTTCTGGCCCCGCGTATCAGGCGGCGCTTATCTCTCTTGTCTTCAAGGTGCGCCAGGTAGATCAGATCCCGAGCAAGAGATTCGCCTTGTCCTCAGAAGAGATCACACTGCTCAATCCCAACACTGGCACCTGCCCCGTATTTCGTTCCCGCCGAGACGCCGAGATCACGCTCGGCATCTACCGCCGAGTTCCGGTCCTCGTCAAGGAGGGTGATCCGAGGGGGAATCTCTGGGGCATCTCGTTCATGAAGATGTTCGATATGGCCAACGACTCTCACCTCTTCCGTAGCCGCGAGGAACTGGAATCCGCTGGCTGGGTCCTAACGGGGAACATCTTCACTAGAGATGCAGCGACCATGTTGCCGCTTTGCGAAGCAAAGCTCCTGCATCATTACGACCACAGGTTCTCTACCTATGATGGAGCTACCCAAGAGCAGTTAAACAAGGGGACGCTTCCTAGACTGACTCCCGATCAGCACGACGACCCGGATGTTGTGACAATGCCTCGGTACTGGGTCTCGGGACGGGAGGTGGAAGAAAAATTGTCGGCGAAAGGGTGGAGGGCTGGCTGGCTTCTTGGATGGCGTGAGATCTGCCGCGCTGCAGATGAACGCACAGTCATCGCTAGCGTCTTTCCTAGTTCGGCAGTCGGCAACAAATTCCCGCTATCGTTTCCGGCTGTCAAAAATGAAGCTGTGGCCTGTTTGTATGCATGTCAGACGTCGTTTGTTTTTGATTACGTGAGCCGCCAAAAGATTGGCGGTGCAAGTATGAGTATGTTCATCTGGCAGCAATTGCCTACCCTTTCCCCGGATGTCCTAACGTCTCATAGTTCATGGCTCGTCGTGCGGGTTTTGGAGCTTACCTACGCCGCGCGTGATATGGCTCCCTTCGCCCATGATCTAGGTGATGACGGAGCGCCGTTCCGATGGGATGAGGATCGGCGTGCGATCATCCGGGCCGAGTTGGACGCGTTGTTCTTTCACCTCTACGGGATCGATCGCGATGACGTTGACTACATCATGGAGACGTTTTCGATTGTGAAGCGGAAGGATGAGGCGAGGTACGGCAGATACCGCACCAAGGAACTGATCATCGCCGAGTACGACCGGATGGCTGCAGCGGGCGTGAGCCTAATCAACCCGCTCGCGGACGGTGAGAACTACACGTCGACGGTGAACCCACCTCCGGGGCATGGCCCTCGACACGCGGCGATCACGAACGCAACTACGGCGGGATAGTCTCTTCGCGGCCCGCCCCAGGGGGGTGACTTCCTGGGGCGGGTTTCGCCGTTGTGAATCTTGGTTCCTGGTTTTAGGACAAGACACCGATGCCCATTCGGCCGACCAGTTCGCCAAGCTCGATCATGGAGTCGAGGGCGCCCGTCACATGGCTCGTGTCGTGCGCGAGGAGTCGAGCCGACGGAAGCTGACTTCCTGGTGGGTAGATTCCGGCCCGAATCTTGGCGCGGAGATCTTCCCTGATCTGGCGCCAAGGCGGCTGGGCATACAGCATGTGATCAGGGAAGCAGCAAGCCCCGAGGTCATGTAAAGGAGACGCTGATACCCGGACTTGTGCAGACGCTGGCCACGCGTCCCGCGTCTACCAGCACCGGTCCGACATGACTGACGACGAGTGGGAGCGCCTGGGTCGAGGTGCGGCTGCGACGGCAGGCCCTCCTCCGGCGACGGCTGCCTCCTCCGCCCCGGCTCGACATCATGGATTCCTTTGTGGACGACGGATAGCTGTCTGTCAGAAAGCCGACAAAGCGAGCATACGGTCTGGCGGCGTTTTGGGCCTTTCGTAGGTTGCTCGGTCCGTTGTTGATCTGGTTGTCTTGCCAGCTCGGGGCACGAAAGTAGACGGGGGACCGGTGTGGTTGCGGCACGCGAGACGACGCTGCAGGAGTTGCTGGAGGGTGCGAAGCAGTATCAGGTGCCGCTCTACCAGCGCACGTATTCGTGGACCACGCTGCAGTTGCAGCGGCTCTGGGACGACATTCTGAAACTGGCCGACGACCGGACCCATGATCCGAGCGCCACGCACTTCATCGGCTCGCTCGTGCTCGCCCCCAGCCCCACCATCGGGCCTGTCGGCGTTGCCGAGTATCTGGTGGTGGACGGCCAGCAGCGGCTCACCACCCTGACCATCCTGCTCTGCGCTATCCGCGACTACCGAGCGCAGCACGAGGGCCTGATGCACCGGGACCGGCTCAACCAGCAGTACCTGGTCAACCCGTGGAAGCCGGAGCCGCAGCGGTTGAAGCTTATCCCCACCCAGGCTGACCGGGACGCCTACCTGGCCTGCTTAGACTCGACACCGCAGGCCGGCGGCGCCGACCCGGTGGGCGCGGCGTACCGCTTCTTCGTCGCGCAGCTGGCCGCCGCCGACGACCCGGATGACCCGCTCGACATCGAACGCATCGAGAGTGCAGTCATTTCCGGCCTGGCACTGGTGTCGGTCACCGCCCAGCCCAGCGACAACGTGTACCGGATCTTCGAGTCCCTCAACAACACTGGCCTCAAGCTCACCCAGGCCGACCTGCTGCGCAACTACCTCTTCATGCGGCTGCCCACCCGCGGCGAGACCGTATATCAGGCCCTGTGGCTACCGCTACAGAGGCAGTTGTCGTCGGACGAGCTGGTACTGCTCTTCTGGCTCGACCTCGTCCACCGGGACCAGCGGGTCAAGCAGACCGACGTCTACGCGGCCCAGCAGGCCCGCCTGAACCGGCTGCGCTCCGAGGAGGAGATAGAGGCAGAGGTACAGCGGTTCAGCCGCCTCGGCGCCCTACTCCGGGTCATCCTCCACCCAGGCGAGGAGCAGGACATGGGCGTACGGCGGCGACTGGAGCGATTGAGCGCCTGGGGTACGACGACCGTTTACCCTCTGCTGCTGCATCTGCTCGACCGTCGCCAGCACGGAACTGCGACGTCGGAGCAGGTCACCTCGGCGATGCTGTACGTGGAGAGCTTCTTCGTCCGACGCCTGCTGACTGGTCGTCCCACCAACAACCTCAACCGAATCCTGCTCGCCGTCGTCACTGAAATGGACAAGGACCTCCCGGTGGACGAGGCGGTCCGGGCCTACCTTTCGACCGGGCGCAAGTACTACTCCACCGACGCAAGCGTGCGGGCCGCAGTCCGGTCCATCCCGTACTACCTCAACGGTCGCGCGCACCAGCGCAAGCTAATCCTTCAGTGGCTAGAGGAGTCGTACGGCAGCAAGGAGCCGGTGGCGCCGGACTCGCTGACAATCGAGCACGTGCTGCCGCAGACCCCCACCGCCGAGTGGCGGCAGATGCTCGCCGCCGACCTTGGGCCGGACGAGAACTTTGGCGAGGCGCACGAGGCCCTGGTCCACACGCTCGGGAACTTGACCCTTACCGGCTACAACTCGGAGCTGAGCAACAAGTCCTTTGCCGCGAAGCGCGTCGAGATGGCGAAGAGCGGGATCAGGCTGAGCCAGCAGATCACCGCGCAGGACCGGTGGGGGCGCCTCGAGATCCGGGCACGCGCCGATGCCCTCGCCGAGCGCATCATCTCGATCTGGCCGGGACCGATGGAGCAGGCGGCTGAGCAGTCGGACGTGCCGTGGGAGGTCATGACCAAGGCCCTCGCCGAGCTGCCTGCCGGCTCCTGGACCACGTACGGCGACCTGGCCGCGCTGATCGGAAGCCATGCGGTGCCAGTCGGTGCCCGCCTCGCGACCCATCCAACTCCGAACGGCCACCGCGTGTTGCAGGTCGAGGGCGCCGTCTCGCCCAACTTCCGGTGGTCCGACCCGAGCCGCACCGACGACCCGCGGGACGTCCTGCGCGCCGAGGGCGTGGAGTTTGACCAGTACGGCCGCGCCGACCAGGCCCAGCGCATCGGCACCGAAGAGCTGGCGCAACTCGCCGGTCTCACGCCGGAAGACCTGCCTGAGCGGTTGCCTCGGCCGCGTTCCGGCGACGACGCTACCTATAGGGAGCGGTTCATCGAGCAGGTGACCGCTCTGCAGAACTCGGCCGTCGCCACCGCCACGCTCGTCGTGCTGGAAGCCTGGACCTCGATGGGTGGCACCCTGCTCTATGGCTCCGGCAGCGAGACCTCCTGCTTCCTCATAGCACGCGGCAGGGATCACGAGCTCGGGAACATCTGGCCGGCGACGATCTATCCGAGCGGCAAGTTCGAAGTCGTGTTCCAGCACCTCAGCGTGCGCCCGCCGTTCGACGACATCACAATTCGGGAGGAGCTGCGCCAGCGGCTCAACCAGCTGCCGGGCGTGGACATCGCCGCCGCCAAGATCGCCCTACGCCCCGGTTTCCCCCTGGCGGTCCTCGCGGATGCCGACGCCCGAGAGGCGCTGCTCGACCACCTCCATTGGTTCTACCAGGAGGCGCAGATGGTTCCTTCGGACGCCGCGACGACGGCCTAGCCTCGTTGCACGGTGCGTGGCGAATCGCCGGCGAAGTCGGCAGAGTTCTGGGTAGCGGGGAGGGGCAGATGCAGCCGGGGCCGGTGTGGGTGGCGCTGTGGCAGTTGCTGGCGGCGACGCCAGGTCAGAACAAGCGGCAACTGCTCGCCGGGCTGCAGCGCATGGGTCTGCATGGGCTGACCACGACGGACGTAAACCGGACGTTGTACGCCAACACAGCGACCTTCGCTCGTGACGGCGCCACACCGCCGCGTTGGCGACTGACTGGAGCGGCATCCTGGAACGGCGGAGCAGTTCCTGCCGCGGTGCCGGCAGCGCTGCCCAGGTGTTACGTCGGCAAGGAGCCGCGGGCCTGGCAGATTGAGGCGTTGGCCGCATGGCGAGCTCACGACCGACGAGGCGTGGTGGAGGCAGTCACCGGGACGGGCAAGACAACCGTGGGTGTGCTGGCAGCTGCGGCCGCGGTGGATGCCGGCGAGAGGGTGCTGGTGCTCGTGCCCGGTCGTGAGCTGCTCGACCAGTGGTATGACGTGTTGCGACGGGATCTTCACGGTGTTCTTGTCGGTCGACACGGGGACGGCCACGAGGACGGGCTCGACGACCATTCCATCGTGATCGCCATCGTGAACTCCGCAGCCAAATACCAGATGCTGCCGCTCGGCATGTCGGGCCTGCTGGTTGCCGACGAGGTGCACCGCTATGGGGCACCATACTTCGCGCGTGCTCTGGAGCCGGACTTCGATGGCCGGCTCGGGCTGACGGCGACGTACGACCGACCTGACAATGGCTTCATCGAGCACCTGGAACCCTACTTCGGCGGCGTGGTGGCAGACTGCAGCTACGATCGCGGGCTGGCCGACGAGATCTTGGCGCCCTTCCGTGTCGCCTTCGTGGGAGTCGACTTCACTCCAGACGAACAGAAAGCCCATGACGAGTACGACGATCGCGTGAGACGTCTTCGACGCCGTCTGATCGTCGACCACGGCTGCCCGGCGGAACCCTTCGGTGAGTTCATGGCCTCGGTCAACCACCTCCGCGTCGGCGGAGAAGGGGACTCGCGTGCGGCCTGGGATGCCCGCAAGTACCTAGACGCCTTCACCAAAAGGCGTGAGGTCCTAGCCGAGTGCTGGAACAAGCAGGTGGCGCTTGCCTACTTGGCGCCGGTATTGGCCACCGCGGACCGGGGACTGGTGTTCGGCGAAACCAGGCGGAGTGCGGAACACGCGGCGGCGGTGCTGCGGGCGAGCGGTCTGCAGGCGATGGAGATCACCAGCGGCATGAACACGCTGGAACGCAAGCAACGGTTGGCGGCGTTCAAGGACGGGCATGCGAAGGTGTTGGCGGCCCCTCGACTCTTGGATGAGGGGATCGACGTCCCGCAGGCGGATGTCGGTGTCATCATCGCGGGAAGCCGAAGCAAGCGCCAGATGATCCAGCGCATGGGGCGCGTCATCCGCCCGAAGGCCGACGGGCGCCCAGCGACATTCATCATCTTGTACGTCAAACGCACGGCGGAAGATCCCGACACCGGCGCACACGAAGGATTTCTCGAGCAGATCATCGATGTTGCTCAGGAGATTGAACGGTTCGACCACTTAACGTCTGGAGCGGCCCTGCTCGCCTGGCACCTCTCGGGCAGGCGGCCGAACTGACGCAACAGCCCTCTGGTGCTGACCGTCGTCCGGCCCGTTCTCCGTCACAAGCATCAGCAAGGCTCGAAGGCGCATTGCCGGACAGCCCCGGCACGCAGGCGACCGGTAGGGTCGCAGCCACCGTCCTCGACTGATCAAGCAGGAGGCCGCGCCGTGCCGCAGCTCGCCTTCGCCAACAGCTTTTGGCAGAGCTACGACGTCTTGGAGAAGCCGGTGAGGGCCGGCGTCCGGAAGGCGATGGAGAAGTTCCAGCAGCTGAGCATTGCCGAGCTGCACGCCGACAAAGGCCTGCACCTGGAGTCGGTGAACAATGCCCGGGACCCGCGGATGCGGACTATCCGGATCACTGACTTCTGGCGCGGGGTGGTGCTGGCCCCCGACGACGGCAGCGACACTTTCCTGCTGCTCAACGTCGTGCCGCATGACAACGCGTACACCTGGGCGGCGAAGCGGCTGTACACGGTGAACACGGCGACGCGGGCGCTGGAGGTTCGCAACGTCGTCGCCATCGAACAGCTCACGCCGGCGCTGGAGAAGGCGGCGGCGCAAGCGCCGACGCTGCTATTCGCCAAGCACTCGGACACAGTGCTCCGGCACCTCGGCATCGACGAGCAGGTCCTGCGGGCCGTCCGGACGATCATCGACAAGCCACAGCTCGAGGCGTTCGGCATGCTGCTGCCGGAGGACCAGTTCGAGGTTCTCGAGTACCTCGCCGAGGGCTTCTCTCCCGACGAGGTCTACCGGGACGTCGTGGCCGAGCGCCGACCGGCGGATGCCACGCCGGAGCCGAGTGAGAACCTGGCGGTGGCGATCGCCAACACCAAGAGCCGCATCACTCTGGTGACCCGGCCCGATGAGCTCGCCGAGATCCTGGACAAGCCGTTCGCGGCCTGGCGGGTATTCCTTCATCCATCGCAGCGGCGCGTCGCGTACCGGGTCTCGTACAAGGGGCCGGCGCAGGTGACGGGTGGACCGGGAACGGGCAAGACGGTGGTCGCCCTGCACCGGGTCAAGCACCTGCTGTCCCGCTCCGCCGATAACCGGGTGCTACTCACCACGTACACCAACGCCCTTGCCGCGACCCTGCGGGAGAACCTGGCGCTGCTCCTCCACGACGACCAGCAGTTGGCGCGGGTGGAGGTAACCACCGTTAACGCCTTCGCCAACCGCACCGTGCGCGCCCTCGCCGGTCGCGTGCCGACCCCGATCGGGGACGCAGACGAGCGGCAGGTCTGGCGGCGGGTGTGCCGGCGGCTGAAGCTGCCCTGGACGGAGCAGTTCCTCGCTCAGGAGTTCCGGCACGTCGTCCTAGCCCAGGACGTGCGGAGCCGGGAGGAGTACAGCGCGGCCAGCCGGCGAGGAAGAGGGGCGGCGCTGGGCGCCCGGCAACGCGATCAGGTGTGGGACGCCGTCGAGATGTTCTCGGCCGAGCTGTCGGCGGCCGGCACCATGACGCACCTGCAGGTATGTGCGAAGGCCGCCCAGCTTCTCCAGGACACCGATCTGACAGTTCACGGGTATGACCACGTGGTGGTCGACGAGGCGCAGGACCTGCACCCCGCGCAGTGGCGGGTGCTGCGCGCCGCGGTGGCGCCCGGCCCCGACGACTTGTTCATCACCGGCGACCCGCACCAGCGCATTTACGACTCTCGGGTGTCGCTGGGCGCCCTCGGTATCTCCGTCGCCGGCCGCAGCAGCCGGCTGCGCATCAACTACCGCAGCACCGAGGAGATCCTTTCCTGGTCCACGGGCGTGCTCGTCGGGTCGCGGGTCGAGGACCTGGGTGGTGAGGGTGAGGACAGCCTCACTGGTTACCGGTCGCTGTTGCACGGCAAGCGGCCGCACGCGCAGGGGTATCCGACATCCCAGGCCGAGGTCACCTCGCTCGTCAAGCGAGTGGGGGAGTGGCTGGAACAGGGCGTCCAGCCGAGCGAAATCGCCGTCTGCGCACGGTTCAACACTCTGCTGACCAGCGTGTACGACGAGCTCACCGGGGCGGGAATTCCGGCAGTGCGGGTCAGGGACCAGCCCGGCGCCGACGTCGACGGGGTGCGGCTCGCCACCATGCACGCGATGAAGGGTCTGGAGTTCCGGTGCGTGGCGGTCGTAGGGGCAACGGCCAAGGCGGTTCCCTTCGCCAAGGAGGTCACGCCGAGCGAGGTTGATCAGCTGCAGCACGACAGCGACATGCTCAGGGAGCGGTGTCTGCTCTTCGTCGCGAGTACCCGCGCCCGGGAAGCCCTGCACGTGTCGTGGAGCGGGATGCCCAGTCCGTTCCTGTCGTTCGCTTCTCGCAGCGAGCCCAGCTAATCCCGAAGGAGAAGCATGACGCACCCGCTGACACTCGCCGAGATCCTGGCAGTGCTCGATGATCCTCGCTCGGTCCCCGACCTTCAGCGCTACTTCCTGGGGATTGATGATGCGGCGTTTACCGGTGGGTACTTCGAACGACTTGGTGGTGGCGGTGATCGTCCGGCGGTGGCGAACAACATCCTCGCCGAGGATCTGATCGCGGCGGAATTGCTGAGCGTGCAGGTGCCTCCGCGGCGGGCGCTCGACTTGCTACAGGGGCAGCTCGGCAAGGATCTTGGAGCGCAGCTGGCGAGAATCCCGGTCGATGTCGAGTTGGGCGCCGACGACGCGCTATCGCTGATCCTGGAAGGCGGCCACGCCGACAGCGCGTGGCGACTGCTGCGCAACGAGGTCGGGATCGGGTGGGTAATCGCCGGCAAGCTGCTCGCCCGCAAACGCCCCAAGCTAGTGCCGGTGTACGACGAGGTTGTGTCCTGCGCCTTCGGCACCGGAACCGGCTTTTGGAAGTGGCTGCACTGCAAGCTCCGTGAGGAGGGCGGCATCTTGACGCAGCGCCTCCGGGTCGTGCACGAGGAGGCTGACTTGCCAGCGGCGGTCGGCCGACTTCGCGTTTTGGACGTCGTGTTCTGGATGCGGCACCGAGACGTTCACCGCGGCAGTGCATGCCCCGGACTGCAGCTGCCGTGACATCTGAGGATCAGAGTGGGGAGGGACGAAATGCGTGAGATCACGGTTCGAGTCGACGGTGTGAGCGAGGAGCGTTACGCGGACATCGTGAACGCGATCTGGATGCAGATGAATGCGATCGGCTTCGACTTCACCGTCACGCCAGATGATCAGGCGGTGCCAGCCCAGATCGACAAGCGGTGGGACGAATACAGCCAGGTGTCGTGGTCGAATGGTGGTCGACGCGGCACCCCGCAGGCGATCGCGGCCGGCGCGGACCAGACCGGCATCCATCGTGCCGATTCGCGTGAATGACGCGTCAAGTGAAGAGCGCAAGGCGCTTCGCCGAACGCGCCTGCGTCAACTGCGGGGAAGCCGTTCACGGCCGGGCGAACTCACCCTATCGCGGCCCCGACATCGCGTGGTTCGTCCACTGTCACTCGTGCGCGGCCTTGGTAGCCGACCAGATGGAACCGCTCGACCTCTTGCCAGCCGATAGCGGTGCAGACATCTACCGCTGCCGAAACTGCGGCACCCACCGGGTGTGCCACAAGGGTTGGCGGACCCGTTGCCACGTCTGCCTAGACGATCGCTCCTCCGGCCTGGCCGTTGCGGCCGGAGAGCGACTGCTATCCCGGCTTCCGTACCAGCCCGCCCTCGCAGATCAGGTTCGCCGGTTCGCCGGCGTGACTGCCACCGACGCCATCCCCGTTCGCGCCGCCGCCGAATTCCAGGCCGCGATCGCTCTCGGCGAGGAGCTCGACCGGCATCGCCGTGACGGCTGGAGCGATCTGACCGGCGACGTCCGCGGACTCCCGTGGTACGGCGAACGCCGAGGAACGCGGTCCCACGGCACCTGGGGCGTCCACGCTCGCTGCGCGTTGTGGCAGCCGCTTCGCAGCCGATCCTGCAAGGCGTGTCCGCCCGAGCCCGGTGACCGGTCATTCGCCGCGTTGCAAGACACGACCTACCTGCTCTATCTGGTGCGTCATCGTGGGTTGCTGAAGTTCGGGGTCGGCGGCCCGCGGCGGGTGCGGGAGCACCTCCTGGCGGGTGCTGAGCTGGTCGAGGTCGTCGAGGGTCGCCACGCCGACGTCATCGCCGCCGAGGCAATCCTGAAGCGGCAGAAGCGGGAGGCGGCGGTGCCGTTGCGAACATGGCATACGTGGCGCATGCCGACCTCGTTCGGGGCGGGCACCGAGGTGGTCCGGGTTGGTGTCCAGATCCGGCTCGCCGACGTCCTGCCCGACGGCCGGAACGTCACCGATCGCTTCGCCAGGTAGAAACACTCTGCCGGCGGGCACTCAGGGCAGCCACCGCGAGACGGCATGTCGAAGCGAGGGCCACCAACCAACTACACCGCCCTACCTGGGCCGACGGTCCTTGGCCGGGGTGAGTTACGAGCGACTCGCTGCTGCCGCTAGGCACCGGAGCGGTATACATTCGGCGGATCTACTCCAGGCTTTGTGCTCGTAGAGTCTGCTCATGCCGACGTGGACCTGCCGTGACGAGGTTCTTCAGGCAGCGACGGAGCTTGCAGCCCGAAGCTCTGACAGCACTTTCACACCTGACCATATCGTCCGGCTCCTTGTCGACAGAGGCACTGCCTACGCGGAGAGCACCATCCGTACCCACGTCACCTCCCGCATGTGCGCGAATGCTCCGGCGCATCACGCAACCCGCTTCGCCGACCTAGTCCGGGACGAGCGAGGACGGTATCGGCTTGCGGGCACAGGAGCGAAGACCCGAGGGCACTGATACCGCTGGCTGCCTAGCCGCCACCCGGTGACCGCGTCGCCGGGGTTCTGGCCCGACCTCGCTCGTCGCTTGGCACCCAGCACTCGTACCGCGCCAAGGCCGCACTCAATTCGTCGGATCTTTTGCCGACTGTATTCGGCCACATCGGCGGCGGCGAGCGTCACGCCCCTCCAGTGCGGAACTGGCGCAGCTGCCAGCCGAGTTGCTGGCGTGGCAGGATCGACCCGATCCTCGGCCACCCGGGCATTCCCTGGTTCCCTTTCGCAACATGCGTGACACGACCTGGTGCAAGTATGAAGGTCAGCCCATGCTGATGCGGCCGGCCCGGGCTGAGGGCGAGGGTCGGCATTGGCAGGACGATCGAAGACCGCATGCCCTCGCATCGCTGCTACCTGAATGTCAGCAATGCAGGCAAGCTCGCCACGCCGGCGTCGGGCGTACTTCAGAGACTGCCAGTCTGCTAGGCCAAGGTTCTCCTGCTCAGCCCTCCCTGACTGCCACGCCCGACTAAGTGCTCCCCAGGTTCGCCATCACATGTGTCAGTCTCCCTTCGACTGCCGTGCGGGCGTCTGATGATCAGGACGATGCTGCGGGGGAGGCATCAGATCACTGGCCCCTGTAAGATCAGTTCTGGCGGCATACTGCAGGCGGTGAATCAACCAAGAGTAGTAATCCTGTTCAAAGTCTTGCTGGTTGCTTATCACGCTGTCTGTGTACCCTAAGATATCGCTAGTGGCATCCAAGACATCCGGATGGCCGACTAATAGGACAGTTGTAAAGGCTTGCCACAGTTCCGAACGAGCCGCGCGCTTGTCAGCCAGGGTTCTATCTCCGGCAAGAATCTGCCTCACATGGCCGGCTGCTAGGTAGAACGCCGAGTACGCCTCGATGCGCTCCTTGTGGAGACGAAATCGATCTTCACGGTCGTGCTGCTCCCGCTGTACCCGTTCAGCCTGTTTGGCCTGCATGCGCGATCCGAGCCACGTCCCTGCGGTGCCAATACCGCCGCCGAGTGCGGTCAACAGCAACGACTCCCATACCGCCATCGCACCTCCAATGCAGGTGGGTCAGCCGCTCTTACCGCTACTTGCCTAGACCCGCGCCTAGTTCGGTCCTGAGCCGGCGAACCAGCTCACGCAGCAGACTAATGGCTTCCTCGTCCGGGGAACCGTCGGTTGCAGGTTGGAGGCTCCTCACCCGTTTAATCAAAGCCTCCGCCACTTCGATCGTCGCCTCGTCGCAGAGCAGGTACAGCGCGGACCGCGCATCCTGGGCCCGCGCCCAATCCGTCCCCTGGCTGGTCGCAGTCGGAAGGGCCGCCTCAACCCGTCGCCGACGATCGTAGATAGCCCCGGTGGCGCCGATGAAGCCGATGGCAGCCTGGAGTTTCTGGTCGCGCAGCCAGCGCTGGTGTTCTCCACGTCGCTGAAGCCATCCCCCTAAGGCAACGCCGGCTAGCCCGAGCAGGGCGCCGATTGCCCCGGCCAAGAAGTTGCTCACGGGCTCAAGGTATCTAGCTTCATCAACTGCACCGCGACGAGACAAGGTAACGGCCAGTTGTTTCGGTGAGCCAAGGTTAGGAGGCGAGCCGCTGCTCACTTGTGAAAGGTTGGTGTGGCAACCCATCGGCCTCGATACTGGCCGGATGGCGGAATTGACTCGGTGGACGATCCACGGCGAGCGAGTGGTGGACGACACCCGACGGGCGCGGTTGAGCCCGCGACGGCCGGCGTCATCGAAGTGAGCCCCTTCGTCCCGTACGCTCCGACGCCGCTCGGCGACCAGAGCGACCTCGACCTGCTCGCCACCGACCAGCGGGTGCGCGGGCTCGTCCGGGAGGCGCTGCGGGAGATCATCGCGGCCGAGTGACCCGTCGAGCAGCACCGGCTCGCCCGCCTGGTCCTCGCCCGCTTCGGCTTCCTGCGGACCCGGGAGGACCGACGCCTCGCCGTGCTCGCACTCGTCGACGTCCGCAGGCTGTACGACCACCCCACCGTGGGGCGGTACGCCTGGCCCGAGGGGACGGATCCGCAGACGTACCGCGCGTACCGGGTCACCCAGGCCAGCAACGACCGAGCCTTTGAGGAGGTGCCGCCCGAGGAGGTCGCCAACGCGTTCGTTGACGTTCTGGAGAGCGTGCCGAGCATGGGCGAGGAGCGCCTGCTGCGCACGGGGCTGGAACGCCTCGGATACCGGCGGCGCACCGACAAGATCGACAAGCTGCTCCGGTACGGCCTGCACGTCGCCGTGACCAGCGGCCGAATCCGGTTCGACCAAGAGGGACGCCTCACCCTGGGTTGACCTGGGTCACCGATGTGACCGCGCCTCAGCGGAGTCCTCCCCGCCTACGCCGGCCGACTTCCGCGTGCCCATCCGCCGACGGTGAAACGGGGCGTAGCGGTTCCGTCATGTCCGGTAGCGCAGGTCGCGATCAGTTGCCCGATGGGCCGCGACGCGCGGCCGCCGGGCCTCGAGATCATCCCGAGATTCGCGTGGGTCCGCCTCCGAGGCCCCGACAACCTGCAGGCGACGGCGGACGAGGCCGTCGTCACGCCACTGACCGTGGAAGCCCGCGATGGCATAAGCGATGGTCGAGATCATGCCCCGCGCTCGATCGCCTCCGAGCGGCAGGGAATGCACCTGCCAGCAGGCTGGCCGATGTGCCCCGGACGCGAGCAGCGGCGGCCACCACCGGTCATGGGCGGCGCCGTGCCGCCTCGCTCGGCGCAACCCAGAGCGCGGGCCTGCTTCCCCTGCCAAGCGAACCGGTCGCGATTCGGCGCCCGCCCGTCTTTCTTCGATTGGTCTTCAAGGCTTCGGGTGACACCCTGTCTGTCACCCCCGATGGCCGAATCTGTCACCCTGCCCTGCTGATTTGTCGCCCCAGAGGCGGTTCCCGTCCGCCTGGCTCCGGTGACCAGGCGGTAGACGCGGGTGGCGATGCCGACGACCTTGGAGACGGCCAGGTGGCCGAGCTGCACCAGCTTGGTGAGGCATCGCTGCGCCGTCCGCTCCGAGCAGCCGGCGTAGTTGGCGATGGTGGCGACGGAAGGGCAAGCCTTACCTTCATGATTGGCGTGTGCGGCGATGGCGATAGCCACGGCACGCTCGTTCTTCCCAAGATCTCTTGTCGCGAGAAGAGCGACTTTAACGGCAAGACTCATGGCGTCGGACCTCCTACGTCCGTCGGGGCCGGGGGTAGGTGTTCTGCACCGACGCGGCCGAGCTTCCAGTGGCATCCCACGCCGCACAAGCGGCGGGTTTAGTGATCCACGCTCACCTATCGCTGAAGGTCAAGTCGCAGCGGCGAGGCGGGCGTCCCATCCGGCCGCCGACTGCGGCCGAATCGAACTCGGCGAGGAGCCGCACCGCCCGAGGCCCGATACGGCGCGCTGAGCGTTGGACGTCGGCCAGGCGGCGCGGCGGGGGCGGCTACATGCAAACATTCCAGGCCGGACACGCTCAGCTGCGCGGTGGAGGTGATTGGTCAGGTGAGTAGGGGCGAGTAGGAGGTCCGCGAGGCTGAGCGGACTCGCCGCGGAGCTGCCACAAAGCGCCGACTCGGCTCAAATCGGAACCGGCGGCGTGGCCCAGGCGGGGGTGGCAACGGGCACGCGCACCGATGCGGCGGCGAGGTGCTGGTGCGACAGGCGGGCGCGGCTGGCCGAGCAGCCGCTCAGGATCAACCGCATCTTCGCCGGCTATGCCCTCAGCAAACCGTCTACACGTGTAATCCGTCAGCGTCTGGTCGGGGAGCCGCCAGAAATGCCGCCGTGAGGACCGAGCCCGTCACCGCAGGCCGGGCGAAGCTGATGGACGACCTGGAGGGTTTGCCCGGTAGCTCTGGCGGCTGTCGCCTTGCCCGTACGTTGGAAGCTTCGGTCTTCCTTCGCGCCGGCGACATTTGGTGGGTCGAGGATGAGGTGTTGTACGTCCAGCGAGACGCCCCGGCGATGCCGCATCGCGGTCGCCTCGAATGGCGCCGGAAGTGGTAGCGCGCGGGGTCTGGGCACACCGCCGCGCATAAGACACCGCGAAGTGTCGTGAACCAGCGACGAACCATGGCAGCCCAAGATGCGCTGTGACTAGGTGCGGGCTTCTTCCGCTGGTAGCGAGACAGCGGCTCTTAGTTCCGCTTCAACGTCCGACAACGAAAGCTCGGCCCCGGTTCAGCGTGGCCGTTGTCCTCGACGTGCACGACGTCAAGCTCAGGGCCGTCCTGGTCTCGCTTCCAGCGTCCGTACAGACCAACGGCCAGATCGCTGCTGCCCGAGATCTCGCCGGGCCCTACGTAGGTCAGCACGTCGTTGTGGTGGCCGTATGTCACTCATCCTGGACCGGGATCGAGGGTGAGGGTGCCAGAGCCTTCAGCAGGTGAGTCGGCGTAGACCCGGCCGTACTCGCGCAGGATGGCGGCGCCTCGACGCTGCAACATCCCGGCCTGCTCGATGAGCCGACAAGGCGCGGCGGTACTCCGGGCGAGGAGGTGGAGGTTACTGAGGGCGTCGTTCCGATCACGTCGGTGTCGGAAATCCGACGCATAGACCGACATGTCATCCGTCATATCCTTGAGGGCTTTGCCTCGGGCCGACGGCCCGGCGGACAAACACTGGCGTACGTCGACTGACTTGGAGACGAGATGCTGTTGACCCAACCGGATGTGCTCAACCTCGTCCACCAGGCCGCCGGCCGGTGGGCAGACCAACTGATCGACTTCGGCCCACGCAACACGCTGCTCTACTTCAAGGAGCGCCAGGCAACCACCCTCGATCTCGCGGAGGCAGCTGCCAGCGCGGTCGCCGACCTGCTCCTTGGGCAAAAGGTCCGCCTGCGGACGCTGTTTCCGGACCAGGACCGTCACAACACCGCCTGCAACACTGCCCGCAGCCTCCGCCGGAAGCTGGTCGAGCTGGAGGAGGAGCAGGGCATCCAGGCCGGTTGGGTGACCCGCGGCCTGCTCTGCATGGTCGGCCAGTACACCCGGGGGTCCGTGCCGATGCAACCGCTGCGGGCGCCGCTGATTCTGCAGCAGCTTGCGCTGGACAGCAGGACGGCGACCGAGAACGACTTCACGCTGGAGCTGTCGGAGTCACCCGAGATCAATCCCGTCCTCCTGTACGCGCTGGAGCGGCAGTACGGCGTGGAGGCGGATATCAGCGCCCTCGGCGAGAAGCTGAGCGCGATGCTGTCCGAGGTCGCTGACCCGGACCAGCAGCTCGGTGCTGCATACGAGCTGATCGCCGAGGCAGTCGCTCCCAGTGGCCTGTCTCTCCGGCTGGAGCCCGCGGTGGTTGCCGGCGTCTTCAGCTTCGACAAGCTGCCCATGGTCGAGGACCTGCGCAACTCGGCCGAGCTGCTGGCATCACATCCGGTTATCGGCGCGATGGCGGGCGACCGGGACGCTCGGCAACAGCTGCGCACGGAGCAAGTTCAGGGGTCAAGCTCCAGTGCCGATCGGATCGATCCGGCCAAGGAGTTTCTGGTCCACGACGCGGACTCCTCTCAGCAGTCAGCGATCGACGCGGTGCTGTCCGGCCGGCATGTGGTCATCGAGGGTCCACCCGGCACGGGTAAGAGCCAGACGATCGCGAACATCATCGCGTACATGGCCGCGATGGGCCGCAGCGTGCTGTTCGTCTCGGAGAAGCGGGCTGCCATCGAAGCGGTGATGAACCGCCTTGGCGACGTCGGGCTCGACAACCTGGTGTTCGACCTGCACGACCGCAAGATCAGCAAGCGGCAGGTCGCCCAGCGCATCGCCAACGTCCTCACCCAAGCCGGCGCCGAACCCCCCGTCGACACCGACGAATTGCATCGCCGACTACACAGCCGCCGGGCCGCGGCGAAACGGCACCCGGCGGAGCTGCACGAGGTACGGCAGCCCTGGGGCATGAGCGCTTTTCAGGTCATCGAGCAGCTCCTCGCGCTGCCGACCTGCGACGTCAGCGGCTACAACCTGCGCGCATCCGAGCTGCGGAACCTCGACCGGTCGAGGATCGAGTCCGCGCGGGAGGACCTTCGGACGTTTGTAGATCGTGGCGGCCTGAGGATCTGGCGCGGGGAGTCGCCGTGGGCGAAGGCCACTATCCGCAACTCGGACGATGTCGGCGAGGTGCTGGTACATCTCGACGGACTCGCGGCCGGCGCCTTGCAGGGCGCACAGCGGCAGATCCGGGACTTGGTCGATCGGGCGGGGCTGGACGTGCCGGACGACCTCGGTGCCTGGAAGGATCTGTTCGACCTGCTCAGCGAGGTCGACCGCACCATCGCCAGCTACGGCGAGCAGGTTTTCGGCCCGGATCTGGACGACCTCGTCTATGCGACAGCACCAAGCCGGTCCCGGCCGCGCCGGCCGGAACCGCTCGGGATCTTCCGCCGATTCCAACTGCGTCGCGAGCTGCGGCGGACTTGTCCGGCCGCTCCCGGGAAGCGATCCGAGATGTATCAGGGCCTGGTCGCCGCGGTGGACCAGCGTGAGCGGTGGCGAAAGCTCAGCCGTCAGGACAGCGCACCCATTGCTCTAGCGGGGGCTGACCTGTGCATGTCGTCCTTCACGCAGGTGCGTAACCACCTCGCCGCGGTGGCGGCATGCGCCCGGATCGACGGCCTCGAGCGCGGACCGACCACCAGTGCGGCCAACACCCTCGCCGAGTTGAATGCCGATCGCGAGACGTTGTTCCTGATGCCCGAACTGAACAAACAGCAGCAACTCTTCCGGTCGTTGGGACTGAGCCACATGCTCGATGACCTGGCCGCTCGGCAGGTCTCGAGCGACGAGGCAGCCGACACCCTGTTGCGCTCCTGGTTGCAGGTGGTCCTTGACGAGATGCGCATGCGAGTCCCGTACCTCGGTCAGTTCGTCGGGCAGCAGCATGCCGCAGTGGTCCAGGACTTCCGCGTCGCGGACAGCCGGCACATCGAGATGGCCGCCCGGCACGTGCGCCGCAACGTGGCAGTGAACCTCCGGAAGGCCCGAGACGCCTATCCTGACCAGAACGGCCTCGTCCGGCGGGAGGCGGCCAAGAAGAGCCGGCACCTCTCTCTTCGGAAGCTACTCAGCAGCGCACCGGAGGTGCTGCTCGCCGCGTTCCCGTGCTGGGCCATGTCACCACTCGTGGTCAGCCGCATCCTGCCGCCCGAGCGGTCGTTTGACGTAGTCATCTTTGACGAGGCGAGCCAGATCGAGCCGCACGACGCGGTCGCGTCGATCATGCGTGGCACCCAACTCGTCGTGGCCGGCGACCCGAAGCAACTCCCACCCACGCCGTTCTTCCGGCGTCTCGTTCAGCAGAGCCCCGGTGGCGAAGACGATGATCTCGGCGACGACAGCCTCGAGGACTACGAGTCCGTTCTTGACGTCCTCGGTGGCCTGATCTCGGACAGGTACCGCTTGACCTGGCACTACCGCAGCCGAGACGAGCGTCTGATCGCGTTCTCTAACGTCGAGATCTACCACCGGTCCCTCGTCACGTTCCCTGGCGTGCAGGTCGACAGCCCGCTGCGTCTGGAGACGGTGGATGGCCGTGTCGCCCCCGGTCAGAGCGGCTCATCAACGGAGGAGGTCAACCGGGCGGTCGAGCTGATTCTCGAGCACGCCGAGCAGCGACCGAACGAGAGCCTCGGCGTCATTACGATGGGGCAGAAGCACGCCCTGCGGATCGAGGCGACCCTGCGCAGCCGACGCCGCGAGCATGAGCACCTCGACGACTTCTTCTCCCAGGACCGGGCCGCGAGCCAGCGGTTCTTCATCAAGAGCCTGGAGAACGTCCAGGGCGACGAGCGGGACGCCATCATCCTGAGTATCGGCTACGCCAAGACCAGAGACGGTCGACTTCCGCTGCGCTTCGGACCGCTCAACCAGGAGGGCGGCGAGCGGCGCCTCAACGTCGCGGTCACCCGGGCGCGGAGTCGGCTGACCGTGGTGAGCGCCTTCTCCCACCACGACATGGACCCGAACCAGACCGCGGCAACACGGAACCGCGGACCCGAACTGCTCCGCCGTTACCTCGAGTTCGTCGACCTCGGCGGCGACCTCGGCGCGCGACAACACACCGGGGTCGAGCTCAACGGCCTCGAACGCAGCGTCCTGAAGGCTCTCCAGCAGCAGGGCATCAACGCCGTGCCGCAGTGGGGCGTCTCCGGCTACCGCATCGACCTGGCCCTCGCCCACCCAGACCAGCCCGGCCGCATGGTCCTCGCTGTGGAGACCGACGGCCACTCGTACCACCAGGCACACAGCGCCCGGGACCGAGACCGGCTACGTCAGCAGCACCTCGAGCGCCTCGGGTGGGAGTTCCACCGGATCTGGTCGACCGACTGGTACGTGGACCCAGCAGGCCAGACAGCACGGCTCGTCGCCCGCTGGAAGCAGGCGGTCGACCGCGCCAACAACGCTGCGAGGAGCCGGCCGATACTGGCAGCACGGCGGCCCGTTCGGCCACCGTCGCCGCCAGCGTCCCGCCCTGGCCCGCGTCCCGACGTGCCGATCGGCCTGCGGATCACTGATTACACCCGGGAACAGCTGGTACAGATCTGCACCTGGCTAGTGAGCGACCAGCTTCAGCGTGATCGGGATGAGCGCCTCCAGGAGGCCATGACCGAGCTCGGCTTCCGTAAGAGGGGCTCAATCATCATCCAGCGCCTGACCGAAGCACTCGACATCGCGCAGCGGCGCGCCGACCAGGAGGTTTCCTGATGGTGGCCCTCGATCTGCTCACTCTGGAACGCGTTGCTCGCCTGATCTGCGATGTCGATGGTCCCTACGAGCGGACCGGTACGCAGGTCGAGCGGTTCCTGCACCGGGTCCGGTGGCCTGGCGATCCGCAATACGACGGCTCTCCGCGGATCCCCTGGCTGACAGAAGTGCTCAGTTCCCATGCCGACGATGCCGCCGCACTCGACCGGCTGCTCTGTCGCATCGGTGATCCGCTGGAGTACGACGGCGGCGTCGAGGCCGCCGAGCCGATCGCGCAGGAGCTGAACCGCATCCTGGCTCCTGAACAGCTCACCATTACCTACGTCGGCGGGCGCCCCGTGCTCGGTCAGCTCAGCCAGACCAGTGACGTTCCCCTGTACGGGCCGCCGCCGGACCTCCACGAGCGGGTGCGACGACTAACCCGCAACAGCAAGGCGGTCGACATCCTCATGGCGCGCGCCGACGAAGCATCCATCTGCCAGAACAACGGAGCCTACGCACTGGCGATCATCGGCATCGGCAGCTTCGTAGAAGGCCTGCTGCACGTCGTGGTAACTGACCGCGACGAAACCGTGCGAAGGAACGGCCTGGTCGGCCGGAACGGCCGACGGATTCCGGCCGAACGAGCGGGCCTTCACCTGCTCCTCGAGTACGCGCATCGACAAGAGTGGGTCCAGACCGACGCCAAGGACTTCATGGAGAAGGTCCGGGACTACCGCAACTTCGTCCACCCCCGTCACCAGATCGACTACGGGCTCGTGCCCGACCTGGACACGGTGCGGATGTGCTGGGCACCTGTGCACGCGCTCCTCAATGACCTGGAATCCGCCCCCTGACCACAGGCCTATCTCGTCTATCAGCCAGCAAGCGGACCGACCTCTACTTGTCCAGATGCCGGCCTCGGCGCCGCCGCCGCGACTCCAGCCTCCGAGGAACGAACGAGATGCTGGAGTCGTAGGCGGAGGCGAGCGGGCCGCATCAAGCAGCGCGGCGACGCCTTCGGTGGAACCACTCGCCTCTACCCCTCGGGACGGCACAATGCTCGGATTCAGAGCGGTCTTTACGACCCACCGCGAACGCAACCATCTGCAGCCACTGGTTCGGGAACAACTCGACAGGTGGATCGCGAACCCCAAGGGCTGGGATCCCTCTGCACTTCATGAGAACCGGTGGGCGACCATCGGCGACAACGTCAGGGCCCTGCTACTGCAGCACGAAGGACAGGACGGATCGGCCTCCACGCGCGTACGGATCGTCGAGACGAAGCCGGACGGCCAGTGGATCACCCAACTAACCGTACATGCGCCCAACGCGAGAGAGCGTGCGGCTTGGGCTTGGGTCGACATCGAATCCCCCGACCCCAACAGCGAGGACCCACGCAGCCGCCCCCGCCGCGCCGGCACCCCCCGCTTTCTCGCCCCCATGCTCGACATCATCGATGCCTGGGACGGTCCCGCACGCCTCACGACGCGACCAATCGTCATCCGCGGCGACGAAGTCGACGAGGTCCACCGAGCGCTCATCGACACCGAGCGACGAGGTGTCGTCTTTGTCGCCGGCAACGACGACTCGCTGCCGTCAGTCCCATGGACGAACCGGATCGCCAACCTGACCCGTTTCACCATCGGTATGGCCTCGTGCTACGTGCTGGACGGGGAGGCCACACAGTTGCTCAACGACCGGCTCGGCCAGGCGCACGCTGTACTGCCCGGCCGGCTCCGGACCTATCGCTCTCAGGTTCAACCGGACTCCGTCGTTGACGGGCTGCGGCACCGGGTCTTGAGCGCCGAACGGATCGCCGACGACAACGAACAGCCCCGGCTCGCGCGGGTCCTCGCCTCCAATGCCCAACTTCAGGCTCTCGAACAGCCGCTACCCGCATCGGTGGCGCGGGTACACCGGATGCTGGAACGTATCGCCGACGACATGTTGGTGCACCGGCTCGGCGACGTCGGTTCGAAGCGGCCATCGCTCGTTCCGTTGCAGCCGCGGGCGGCGGCCGTCGAGACGCGAGAGAGTGATCGCCGGCAAGACGACGTCAGCGCGCAGCAAGGCATGTTGCTGGACTACCTGAAGATCAAGGTAGGAATCGATGACCTGACCGTCGACCGAATCGACGAGCTCGTGCGTTTGATCGAGGTCGGTCGGTCATCGCAGGAGGCACAGAAAGACATCGCATCACGACTCGCGCAGCTCCAAGCCGAACTCGATGAGACACAGAAGGCGTATCACGAAGTCAAATGGCAGCTGGATGATGAGCAGATCGAGAACCGGGACGCGGTCGACCGCCTGACCCGGTCTGCGGAGACTGAACGGACGCTACGCCACCGGCTCGCCTCTATGGGGCAAGCAGAGGCGGCCTGGACGGCACAGCCATCGGAAGCGGACGTCTCCCGCCCGGACAGCTTCGGCGAGTTGCTCCGTTGGCTGCCAAGGCTCCAGCACGTCGTGTTCACGGGCGATCCTGACTGCGCTGAGGAACTCGACAGCAACGACCCCCTGGGCGCCTGGGCTTCGAAGACCTGGGACGCGTTGTTGGTGCTCCAGGACTATGCAGCGGCGAAGGCGGACGGGCGCTGGGATCGGGACGTGCATGGCTTCCTGGAAAACACTCCGGATGGCTGCCACGAGTGGCCGACGCGACGACACGCCCGTGACGAGAGCGAGGAGGTCCGGACCAACCCGGCGTTCTGGAGAAAGCGGGTTCTCCCCGTGCCGGTCTCCGTCGTGCAGGCGGGCAGGATTTTCATGGGTGCGCACTTCAAGATCGCTCAGTTCGCAATGATCAGCCCCCGCATGCACTACTACGACCACGCGGCGCAGAGCGGACGGATCTATGTCGGCTACATCGGCCGGCACCTACCGACCGGACAAACTAACTGACACAGTGGCGGCACGACTCGTGGCTAGTGGGAAGTATCTTCCATTTTCTGCTCCTGCTGACCTTGCTGCAGGCGCGGTGGTTCGTTCCCCTGTCCGACCGAAGGTGGACAGGCGCCCGTAGGTCGCCTGGTTCAGTGCGTTGATGGAGGCCGGAGCGGCGTACAGAACGTCGTACCCGGCTGACACAGTGACCAGCGGCCTTGTGGCGGTGGCGACGGCCATGAGGATGTGGGAGTTGCGAGGGTGGGGGAGTTGATGACAGCGACTGTGCCGCTGGATGCGATCCAGAGCGACCGGGCTGCCGGCGTTCTCCTCGCTGCGGCGTGCGGGGACGCGCTGGGCGTGCCGTACGAGTTCGGACCGGCGCTTCCGGCGAACGAGCAGCCTGAGATGCGCGGTGGGGGACTCGGCCCGTACGCGCCGGGTGAGTACAGCGATGACACCCAGATGGCGATGTGCATCGGGGAGGTGTCCGCCGCAGGGGCGGACCTGCGCCGCAGCGACTCCCTCGACCGCATCGCCGGCAACTTTCTCCGGTGGAAGCGGGAAGGCGCCAGCGACATCGGGGCACAGACCCGCAAGGTTCTGGACGCGGTCTCGCACGTGAGCGGGCCGGGCATTGCCGCGGCGATGCGAGACGCAGCCGCCGATCTGCACCGGCGGACTGGCCGCAGCGCCGGTAACGGGTCGCTGATGCGGACCGCGCCGGTTGCGCTGGCCTATCTCGGCGACCCGGAAGCGCTCGCGGAAGCCGCCCGCGCAGTCAGTGAGCTGACCCATTACGACCCCTTGGCCGCGGACGCGTGTGTGCTGTGGTGCGCCGGGATCCGCCGGGCGGTGCTCGACGGGACCTTCGACGGGGTACGCGAGGGTCTGGACCTGCTGCCCGCGCAACGCCGTGACCGATGGTCGGGCTGGTTGGCCGAGGCGGAGTCCAAGCCGCCGGAGCAGTTCCGACCCAACGGTTTTGTCGTCCCCGCGTTGCAGGCCGCCTGGTCGGCGATCACACACACCGATATCCCGGACCACAACCCGGGCCATGGCAGCTTCCCCTGCCAGCATCTCGAACGCGCCCTGGCGGCAGCGGTGCGCGTCGGCGACGACACCGACACCGTCGCGGCGATCGCCGGGGCACTGCTCGGCGCCAGGTGGGGCTCGTCCGCGGTGCCCCTGGCCTGGCAGCGCGTCGTTCACGGCTGGCCGAGGCGGCGCGCGGCGGACCTGATCCGCCTGAGCGTGCTGACCGCCCAAGGAGGGCGTGCCGGCCAGGGCGGTTGGCCGGGCTGCGCCCGCGCGCCACGGCAAGCCGTTGCACCGTTGATGCAGGCACACCCGCACGACCCCGGGGTGATCCTCGGCAACCTCCACACCGACGCAGCCGCAGCGCGCGCCACCGCGGTGATCTCCCTGTGTCGCGTTGGCTGCGACGATTTCGACGACGTGCCCGTCGCCAACAGGGTCGGGGCGTGGCTGGTCGACCAGCCCGGCGCCAACGCACACCCGCATTTCGTGGTCGATCAGGCCGCCCGCATGCTGCTCGAGCTGCGCAAGGAGGGCCATGTCGTGCTGCTGCATTGCGCCGCCGGTCAGAGTCGCACGCCGGCGGTCGCCGCCCGCTACACAACCTTGACCACCGGCACACCGGCGCGCGCCGCGCTGGCCGAGCTGCGCGGCCTGCTCGACACGCACGGCTGGACACTCAACCCGGAACTGCGGCAGGTCGTCGAAGAGCTGTGACGCGCTACGCCGCGGCTGCTGTAGGCCGCACAGGCACAGGCGAGAAGCCAGCTGCAAGCGAGGCCGACCTGTGACTCCGCCCATGAAGGGAGCGGCTGCCGACGCAGCCCATCCTGCCTCGTGCGGGCCCCCGTCCCGGGCCTTGCAGCGCGAACTCTGCCGTCGGGCCTGTCTCGAAGCGCTAGCGCGCAGACCGATAGGGGCCAGCGGCGGCCGCCGGTGCCCGTCCGACTCCCGAACTCGCCGGCATGCGTTGGGCGATTCTGGCGCAGCAAGCGTTAGATTTCTTGGCATCGATCACCGCGAGCCCTTTCCTGTGGAGGTTGGCGTGGCCGGGATGCTGTACTACCCGTTTGCAAACGCGCCGGTGCCCGTTCTGCAGCAAGCGATCTTGTACTGGGACGATCTCGCTACGGTCGTCGCCCCGGGATGGGAAGACCGGTTGACTGACCGGATGAAGGAAGTTCAAGACGCAGGCCTTTATCGGCCGCTCGAGGCGCAGCGGGCGTTCGGGCCCTTCGAGCTGCACGAGATCGAGGTGGAACTTGACCACGCTCTGAAGCAAGTACCGCTCGACGCCCTGAATCCGCCAACTGAACCGGCGGATGGTGAGTTCAGCACCCTTCACGTAGACAAGCTGCATAAGAGTGTCGTGAAGGAACTACTCCAGCAGAAGCTGGTCTACCCGCACCGAGACAGCCCGTCGCGACTGGTCGCCGCGCCAGCCCTGCTGAATATCGTCGTCAGCCTCATCGCCCGGCGCATCGCTGCCGACAACAACGCTCGGTCGGGCTGCACCGGCCCACAAGGGCTACGCCCACACACCGACATCACCGCGGCCCATCAGCTTGGCACTGAACCGACTCCCGGCTACGACGTAACAGCGTGCTGGCAGGTCAATGTGGGTCCACTCCTGCCGGTACCACGAGCCGACGTGATGGTCGGTGATCTCGTGCGCTTCAGAACGAAGTACGACCCCGAGCGGCAAAGACTGATGCTTGCCATCGACGAGCTCCTTCACCAGCTCGAGCAAGCCGGCCGCCACCCACAGGATGCCTTTCGCCTGGTGGAGCGTGAACTGGCCGACGCGACAGCGGAACTGGCTGCCGCGGCACGCAGCACGAAGTGGAGTTGGGTGACCCGTCCAGTCGCGGCCTTTGTCGCCCTTACCACCAGCTTCGCAGCATCCGCGCAACCAGATCTGAACGTACCTCTGATGGTGCTATCCAACGGAGCGGTCAACCTCGCAACGACACAATCGCGGCGCGACGTGAGTAGGGGTGTCACCGACTACACCTACCTGCATCGGACGCAGAAACTTCTCCGAGGGGCCGCCTGAGAAGAACGGACAGGCACGAGCAGTCCACTAGAGGGCGGCCCGCTGCTCGGGCGCGTGCCATCATCCTCGCTGACGCCCGAACAGGGTGGCAGGGTCAGCCGGCTGAAGACTGTGCACCTTCGGGAGTACAGCAACCGTGGAGACGGCGCCCCAACCGCTCTCGGCCGGTACAAGCCGCTTGACCTCGGACGTAGCCGCACCAGGAGCCACCGCCAAGAGTTCGGGACGAAGAGGTTAGGCCCCGCCGGTCAGACGGCCGGCGGGGCCTAAGCGGGGCCTGACCTCTATAGAAGCGAGACCGGGATGGCCAGGCCCGCTACGCGGGCTGCTCCACGTTCGGACGTGTCCGCTCCACCCAAGCGCCACGTACGGCGTCACGAGGCCCGCCATGCGTCCCGGGCTGATGAAACGGGCGACCAACGAACTGACCAAGTCCGAGTAACAGGTAAGCCCTCTTGCGGTGCTGGTGACGCTCGGCGCTGCATAGACCCGCACTACGGCCCGATCCGTTGCTGCACCCAGTCGTGCTACCGGTATTGGCATGGTTCGTCGAGCACGGCCAGCTCGCCACCCAGCTGGCGGCCCTCATGTCGGCGATCGACGATCATGCCCTCGACCACGCTTACGGGCCCAACCTCGCCGCGACAATCGACGCGCGCGTGGGCTTACCGGGGGTTACCGCGGCAACCGTGTTAGGCGAGCTGGCAATCCTGCGTCCGCGTATTCAGGAGCTGCCGCCGATCCTGCGCCGCATCGCCGGACGTCGAGCCACAGCCGACGGGCTTCGGGTGTTCCGTGGTTGAGCGGCAACGGCCTGCTTCACACGCGTGTCGTCGTCGCCTCACTAGCCCAGCGAGGTCTGCTCCCCATCGCCGATCCGCGAGACGTGCGTGCCGTCGAGGACATACAGCTCACTTGGCGCGTGACACCCGAGCGAATGCACCATCCAACGGCCGCTGCCTCGCGAGCATCTGGGACTTCGCCTGAATTTGTTCGGCATTGCTCTGCCGGCATGCTGATCCGTCGCCGCGATGGTGCCCGTGAAGGAAGCAGCTTGCACACCGTCGGCGATTCCGGCCCGGTCGCCCGACCCGGTATGACTTTCAGCTCCTAGCTCTCCGAGCGTTGGAGCCGGCGCCAGCAGATGATGGCACAGGCGAGAGCGAGAAACCCTCCGGGTGGGCCGAGCAGGGCGAGGTTGGGTGGCCTGCACGAACGCCAGGTGGCCGGGTTCCGGATCTTGCGCGGGGGGCGTACACGTTGGCGGAATGGTGCCCTTCTTGCCGCGCTTGATCTCCCGCCAATCCTCTAGCGAAGCGATCACGTCGTCCGCAATCGGCTTGGCGGTCGCTTGGTTTGAGTCCATGATGCGCTCCCACCGTGCCAGCAACTTGAGCATCTCACGAGTGATGAGGACTTGTGGGATCCCGCTGCCTCAGCTCGGCGCGAATCGCGTCCGCTCAATTGGGGTAGCCGTGCCGGCCATCGCAGCGGGGGACGGGTCGCGAAGGTGTGGACCGACAGCTCGCCACCGGGCTGGAGCACAGCCTGGACGAAGTCCGGGATGTTCGTGGCCGCAGCTTACCTTTGGCGCTGCGCAATCGGGCTTTCGCTGGCTGATGTTGCGTGATCCGGTGCCTCTTCGCGATCCGGCGCTTGCCGCGGAGGGTGCGGCGTCACTCTAGATAGTGTATCCGTGTCCCTGTCGTCCGACAGGTCAGCAGATGCGGGGCCGGCAGTGGATACGGCGGGAGGAGTGGACGGGGCGATGGGCGGTTGGCTCGCCCCGGCCGGCCGCTGTTGAAGCCGAGAGAGCCAGGACTTGTCGGACATCGACACGTAGCGCGGCAGGCCTAGCGTTTGTCGGACCGCCACTAGCAGGTACACGTACCGTTCAAGGTCATCGTAGGTGGCGACTGAGCAGACCCATGCGGCGAGATCACCCTTGTCCTTGCCGAGCGGCACGATCCGCCATCGGCCTAGGCGCCAGTGCCGCTCCTCGGCGGACGCGTCGGGGTGCTCCTCGTAGTAGCGGTTCAACATTTCGACGGGCAGCAGATCCTCAATCTCCACCAATGCGCCTTCGTCTCCGCGGTCCAGCGGATCGAACTTAGTGGGTAGTTGGTAGCGCTTGAGATTGTGTTTGCGAGCGATATCCATCGCGGCAGAGCCGGGAGGGTCCCGGTCGAACAGGCCAATCCCGTTGATGCCGTCACGCCGGAGGTCGAGAAGGCGGTCCACGACGGAGCTACCACCTCCGGTGCGGCCGACGGGCGACTCAACCTGAAGCCCGTCGAGCAGGCGCCATCCGTGTTCTTGGAGGGCGAGTTCGGCGGCCCGTCGCAGGTAGACCTCGTCGGTTTCGCCCTCGACCATCAGGACGGCGTCGGTCGGCGCGACGGTCGCCTGCTCTGCCTGGGCCCTGAACAGACGGAGCAGGTGCGGCGTGACGTCACCTGAGGTGATCTTCCGGTTGAGATGACCGCCAGCCATGTCTCCACTGGTCTCCAACAGCTCCGCCATGCTCGTCAAAATGGCTTCGAGCGACCGCGCGCCCTTGGGGTACGTGCCCTGGAGCAGGACTTCCGTGAATGACTCGTCGCAGGCGTCCGCAAGCGGCGGCATCGACATCCGACTCCAGATCATGGCGGCGACGAGTAGCAGATCGTCCGGCCGCCGATCAAGATGTGGAATGCGGAGGTAGCGATCGTATTCGTCGTCGAGCGCCGAGGACGTTTCACTCCCGACCTTGGTCGCGGTGAGGAATAGGCCGCGGCAGTTCCGCCGGCGCGCGACGATTTGGCGCAACGTTGACGCCTGAAGCTTGTCGCAGTCGTCCACCACGACGATCGTGTCGAGGTTACCTTGGCTGAGCCGCTTCATGATCGGACCGAAATCGTGGTCGGCCTGGATGCGCTCGTAGGGGAGATCCAGTTCTGTGAAGGCCGCCAGCGCCGCCGCGATGAGTGTTGACTTGCCGCCGCCGGCTGGTGCCTGTATGAGCACGAACCGGGAGTCGCCACGCCCGAGATCGTTGATCAGGTCACATGCTTGGACGAGTTCCGGGCTGGCCGCCACGACCTGGACGGGGACACCGCTGGTGCCGAAGTCACGCCGCCAGCCGGTGGTGTCCCGAAAGCGTTGTGCCCATTCCGCCTGTCTCATCGGCCCGGGGGTCGCCTCGGCGGCATTGTGGCAGGCGTTGCCCGGACCGGCAAAGGCCCGGCAGGTATGGAGCGGGTGGGCTCGTCCGTCCTGGCAGGCTTCTTGTCACTGGAGAGCCCGGCTGGAAGGCGCTTTGCATCGGTCCGCCGGTCCCAAGGGAGCAAGCTGCGATAGTTGATGCCCACGAAGATCGGGATCTCCATCCCGACCTGGAGTTCAACCGCCGGACCTAGGAACGCGAGTGACACCCGGATCTCCGTCAGCAACTGTGGCATGTAGCAGACCCATACATCGCCTTGGCGTCGACGGGCTACCGCGCGATACGGCCTCGGAGTGCCGTCGTCGCTGGTGAGGACTGCCAGGCACCCGACCCGCCGCCGGCTACCTGCCGAATTAGCCTCTAGTGCCGCAAGGTGCCTGAGGGCCGCGTGTGGCTCGGAGAGCTGGAGTAGCGCCCAGACGAGGCAGAAGTTGACGAACGCGCTGTCCTCTTCCTCGGAGAAGACCAGCCGAGCTTGGAGGATTCGGCTCCATTGCTCCCACTCCTCGCGAGTGCAGGAGGCGTATACCGGGTCGGCGCCGCCAACTCGGCCACCGGGAAGGTGCGCGTCCATCCAGAGACGATGGGCGAGTCCCATCGCGACTCGGCTGCGCCACACGTCCTCGTGCACAGTCAGCAGCCGGTTCAAGCCCTGCTGGGCCGTGGCCGGCGACTGCGCACGGCGTGTTCTCGAGTCGTAGACCTGGGTTCTGATGATCTGGCAGTAGCCAGAGAAGTCACCCGTTTGGCGCATCTCCTCGGCTAGCTCAGCGCTGACAGTATGCCGCCCCTCCAACTCGGCCAGCTCGATGCGACGGTGCTTAAATCGCTGGACCTGCCGCGGCTCCAGCGGCTCCTCCACCGCAGCGTCCAGGATGAAGGCCATCCGTTCGATGAAACCGATCCGCTCGACGTCCGAGAGCGCCGGGATCTGGTTGACGACATCTCGGATCGTCCAGAAGTTGACGTCCAGCGGAAAGAAGCTTGTGTGGCCGAGGGCGCGGGTGCGCCCGACGTAGAGGTCTACCAGTTCTAGCTCGTCCGCGATCGCCTTGCGAAGGGTCAGCACCTCGGGAGACGCGGGCGCGGCCTGGTACACCTGCTGGAGGCGGCTCAGTTGGGCGCCAATCTTGTATCCGTGCGTAGCGGCCCGCGTGGTCAGAAGGTTGTTTAGCTCGAGGTTCCGTATATCCGTTGCACGGCGGGACTGGAGCACCTCTTCGGCTTGTTCCAGGACCTCAATGGCGTCGCCAATATGGCGCATTGAGGCGTCGTAGTCGGCGTCACGGTTGGCCAGTAGTCGCAGGGCCTGCGCCTCAAGGAGCAGCAGCTTCGGTATACGTACCTGAAGGCCCTCCCGAATCCGCTCAAGTATCTGCGCCAGCTGCTCGATGCTGGCTGGGCTCGAATAGAAGTCGGCATAGGTGCCGCGCGGACCGACCAGACGTAGAATCTCGATGCAGTAGTCCTGATCGGGGTCGTCACCCGGGAAATTACTTCCGTTCCATTGGACTGCGTCGACAAGGCGATTGAGGAGACCCATCTGGTCCGGTGCCGACGGTCGCACGATCCCCAACGCAAGACGGGCGAGTTCGTTGTGGTCGGTGTCCAGCACCAGGATCCCGTGCTCGTCCACGACCTCGTCCATGAGCTCCGAATCGCCAAGATGTCGGCTGAACGCAGCGTAGTGCCGAATGAAGTCCGTACCGAAGGTCCGCAGTAGGAGGTCGACGGGGATCGGCCGCTGCAGCCGCGCGCAGAGCAGGGCGAGATCAAGTGCAGTGCGGGTCGCCTCGCTATGCGCGAAGGGCGAGGTCGCTGCCCCGTCGTCGTCACGATCGAAGTCGATGCCAGGGAAGAGCTGGCTTGCCACGGCCTTCAACTGTTCGCGAAGTTCGCTGTCGCCTGTGGACCTGGGGTCTTCCGCGGCCGCCCGTCCAGCTACGTCAAGGGCGCGGGCCAACCGGTCGTATGCCTCTCCAATCCGCAGCCGGACGTTTCCCTGGGCATCGGGCAGCAGCCGGTAGAGCAGCAGGAGGAAGTGCGGGTCGCCGATGACAGAAGTGGTGAGTCCATCGGTTCTCTGACCCTGCTCTTCGAGATACTCCCTGAACTCGGTAATTTCCTTCGGCGACAACCGGCGTTCCATCGAGACCGACTTGTAGTCCGGCTCGCGGTCGCCGGTAGACCTCGGATCGTCGTCCGGTCTGAGTTGCCCCGGACTATGCCGGGCAGTGCCAACCACTACCGCATTACGGCCCGCTGCGGCGAGCGCCTCGGCTAGCTGGACGTACTCGGTATTGTCGATCTCGTCGGCAAGCACGGCCACACCTGGAGCTCCGCGGGACTGCAGGAGGCGGCAGACCCGTTCGATCGCCTCGACCTTCAACCGGCCGCCTACGGGGGCAACGTAGAGAACGACGTGGCCACGCTGCCGCAGGTGCACCGCTAGCCAGTGAATTATGCGGCTCTTGCCGGAGGCCGGCGGACCTGTCAGCAGGATCGGGCGGCGCGAATAGTTGACCGTGTACTGCTCGGTCGTATCTATCGGGTTCACCGAGCCGAGCTCGGTGAGCGCGGTCTCCACCTCCGCCGTCAGTTTTTCGCTGACCTTGCGCTTGTACAGGAAACCCCGGACGATCGCCGACCAGTCGGGGGGACGCTGTGCACCTCGGAGGAACTGGCGGAACTCCGTCCGCATTTCGTCCGGCGAGAGGGGTGGCGGGGTGGCGGTAGCGGCGTCGTCGAGGACTACCACGGACTGCGCCACGCTGCGCCATTCCTGCGCCGTCAAGACGATGCGCTTGTTCTCACCCGGCCGACCGAAAGAGATGATGTGGTCGTCAGGTGAAAGTGCGGTCTCCTGAGCCTCCGTGAGCCTTCGACCCGCGTCTGTCGCGGCGTTGTCCCGGAGGAAATCGGGCAGGGAGCCCTCATGGAGTACGAGGGCGTCGCCGAAGCCGGCGAAGTCGGAGCGCTTTACCGGCCTTTCGTGGCCAAGGAACCAGTGGACCGAACCGACAGGCAGAACGCTGCACGCGAGCTCCACCAGGTCGAGCGGGATCCAGTCGTCCTCGCCGACACCCGCGATGACGACCATGCCGGACGCCGCGAGGAAGGGAAGCTGCCGGAAGACCGGTGCCACGTCGAACGCGCGTCGCTGGCGTAGCGCCATAGCGGTCAACGGGGGCAGGTGAGACGGCGCATCCTCGTCGGTCGATCCGAAGAGCCGGATGACGGTGAGCGAAGCCGGATTTGCTGACGCAGTCAGAGATCTTGCCTGAGAGGGAAACAGCACCCGTAGTCGCCGGCCGGAGTCGCTGCCCACCTGGTTGAACGCCTCAATGGGCAACGGGTCGATGGCGGAGATGGCCGCGATGCTCCATGGGCACCGCGCGATTTCGAGCAGGTCTTCGTCGGGTCGGTGCAAGCTGAACGCCCGTCGGACTTCTTCGACCCGACTAGCCGTCTCCAGCTCCTGCAGCTGCTCCTGCAGGGTGGGCCGCTCCACCGCGCCAGAGAGGGCGGCGACGTCGCGGATGAGGTTGCCGACGAGGCCGGTGCTGTGTCGCTGACCAAGGACGAGGGCGGCGCGACCCGCCGCGATCGTCGCGAGAAGAGCACCGGCCGTGCCTGGGCCGATGCCGGAGCCTTCTCCTGCGTTGCTGGATGAGCTGGTCACGGGTCCGTCCGGTAGGGATCCATCACTAGACACCCTAGCCTAATGACCTCGTGCATGGTTGACGGTAGATGCAGCACACCGTCGACCTAAGCTACGCGATTAAGCTCAATGGTGGAGGTTCGACCGCCATGTCGGTTTGGGGCACCCTGCTCAATCAGGCGACCGATACGGTCGCACGCGCCGTCGCCGTCGCGCTGATCGTCAAGGCCGACCGCTACCGCCCGGACGGGTAGTGCCCCCCTCGCACCTGCGACGTCGGGGCTACCTACCCCTCGACGCCGCGAGCGCGATCTCCGTCCGGCGCAGCCCTGGGCCGGCCCGGCTGCCGCCAAGGGGACCGCCCCCGGCGATTACTAGAGATCGCTACGTCCGCGCAGCCAGGCGAAAATCGGACAGTCTGCTTTGGAGGCTATGTCCCTGCCGGAACTCCGGCTCGGCGACCTCCATCGGCTTGCTCGATTCGTCGACCAGCTTGATGCGGTCGCGGTGGCACAGCATTGTCCAGGCAAAACTGTCGAGTCAAGCGGTCGCGCGGGGACTCGGACTCGCCCGGGCTGCTACTACTATTAGCCTCCACAATCGCGTGAAAAGTCGGTTGTGCCGGATCAGTTTCGGCTCGGCTGCGAAATGCTCCACACAATGTGGTCCAGCAATCAAACCGAACGCGCCGACCTGGGCCGCGGCTGTGGCTCCCTGGCCTGACCGATGGCGTCGCTCCCGTAGGCCGCTCGGCCGCCGGTTCGCGTGGCGAGGCCGTGTACTCAACTCTCGGTGCTCTGCCAAGACTTGGCCGACCCCATCGATGCGTTCTTGGGCGCGAAGTCATCCGAGACCTCGCCAGCTGGCCGCAGTCCATGCCGGAAACTAGGCCAGTCACGCTCTTGCCTGTTGGGCCTCGTGGCCGCGGCCGATCAGCCACGAAACGACCAGCGCGGTTCCTGCTTCAGCGCTGAATGTAAGGCAAGTTCAGCCCCGATTGGTGCTGTTGGCGGGCGCGCCGCTTGCCATGCGGGTCGCCGCTTCTAATGTCGCAGCCCAGGGAAACGCCCTCTGGCGACTGCTGCCGCTGCCGGCCGGGTGAGGCTCCCATCCGTAATCGGCCCCGAGGAAGACCTGTACGCGCTCGTCGCGGAGGTCCGCCACCGCGCGCTGAAACGGCGCGCGGGCTGCCAGAGCGGCGTTGACGAACGGGACGACCACTGTCGGAACCTGCCGGCCGATCAGCTCGGCGACTGTTGTCAACGCGTAGTTATCGGCGATGCCGAGGGCGATCTTGCTGATGGAGTTGTAGGTAGCGGGGGCGATTATGAGCGCGTCCGCGACGGGGAGCGAACGGTGGTTCCGATCGGACGACCGGTAGGTGGACCGGACCGGGCGCCCGGTCAGCCGCTCGACCGCTTCCGCGTCGATGAAGTCGAGGGCGCTGGGGTGGCGGTGACAGCCGTTGTCCACGACTGTTGCGTCGCGTTGGTGATCAGTTGAGTCACGTCTGCGGCGGGCCCGGCAGCGCAGACGACGATTTGTAGGTGGCCGTGAGTCATAGGTGCATCCCGGCTTGCTGGGCGAAGTCGATGACGGCGGTACGGACGTTCCCGCGGGTGAGGACTGCCTGGTCGTTGACAATGCGCTGCACCGCCGGCCGACACCGTATCTCCTCCGGTGCCACCTGGTAGGCGCTGTAGTGTGTTCAGGCCGTGCTCGTAGCGACCCCACTGGGTAGGCGCGGGCCACGTCGACGAATAGGGATGCCTTCCGTTCGGCGAGGCTGATCTTGTCCAGTGGTACCTGGCGGGTGAGGGCTATGGCGGTGCCGGCGTCGCCGAGGGTCAGGGCGATGTTGACGCGGTGCAGCAGAACGTTGGTGGCGCCAAAGCCGGTCCATCGTTCGTTGCCGTCGTAGCCGAGTTGTATGGCGGCGCGGGATGCCTCGTCGAGCATGGCCGCGGGCGGGCTTCGAACGCCGGCTCAGGTCACGACGCGGACGCCGGGCCAGCGTTCGGCGGGGCGATGGCGGGCGAGTCGCTGCCGGGAGATCTCCGGGCTGACCCTGTTCCGGTTGCGCCGCCACACCCCGTCGAGCAGGTCGTCGAGGCCGTGCGGCGCACACACCGCGATCTGGTCGTACGCGTTGAGGCGTACCGCCACGGCGGTGGCGTACTCGGGCCAGGTGGCAACGGCATCGGCGATGGTCCGCAACGGCGCCACCGGACCGCCGCCGAATTTGGCCGGGTACCAGGTGTGCACGGCGGCCTGGTTCTTTGCCTCCCACGGTGGCTCCGGCCAGGCCGCCACGAGCCGCCGGGTGGCCCGGTCGTCGTTGTCGCGGCTCAGGTCCGCCGCGTCCAGGAACACGACGTCGACGTCTCGCACCGATGACGGGTCGAATCCGTCGCCGTACCGCTCGCTCCAGACCAGATCGCGGATGGCGCCCGCGCCGATCCAGGCATCGGGCAGTCCGGAGTCCCGGACGACGCCGAGCGCCCGGATCAGCCACGGGCTGCGCTGGAGGAGGTCCAGCAGTTCGTCTTCCCGCATTGTTTCCCCTCGTTGCCGCTGTTGGGATTCCTGGTTAGTCGAACAATCGGCCCACGAGGGCACCTTGGCCGGACTGCAGGACGTGCGCGGTCCGTAAGGGTATCCAGAAGCACTCGAACCGGGTGAGCTGCTGCTCGCCGTCGTGGTCTTCCTGGCTCGCCCACCGCTCGGGCGTCGCCCCGCGCAGCGTCAACTCGAAGACGTGCCGACGCTGGATCTCGAAGCGGAGCGGGCTGATGTCGTACTCGACCTCCCCCAGCTTGCGCACGACGCTGAGCCCCGTCAGCCCGGTCTCTTCGCGGGCCTCCCGTAGCGCCGCGTCCGCCGGGTCCTCACCCGGGCGGACGCTGCCGCCCGGCACTTGGATGCCCACCTCCTCGTAGCTGAAGTCGCTGTGCCGGAAGACGAGCAAGTGCCCTTCCCGCACGACATAGCAGAGAACCTTATTGGTGATCACCTTCTCGGGCATGGCACCTTCCTCCACTCGTTCCTGGGGCGTCTACCCCGGGGTCTGGCAGGTGCGGATCGGGCAGGGCCGGGAATGGCTTCCTGGGCCGCTTGGGCGAGGGTGGCCTGGGTGGTGGCGGGGAGTCCGAGCCTGTTCCAGTGGAAGATCACGTGCAATGCGATTACTGCCCGCAGGCCACGGGTGAGTCTGCCCCTCTCCCGTTGGCGGTGTAGGGCTGCGCCGGCATGCGCGAATGCGGTGTGCCAGTCGCCGGCGGTGCGAGGTGCGCCGAGCAGCAGGCGCCGAACGTCTCCGGTGAACCTCTCCCACCTGCGGGCATCAGTTCTGGGTGCCTGGTTGAGGTGTGCTGCGCGGTGCCCGACGACTTGTGCCCATACGTCACCTTGCTCGTTGAGGTCCAGCCCTGCTGCGCGCATCAGGGCGGATGCACAAGATCAGGGAGTGTTCGCGCCGGGTGGTGGGGTGCTGGTGGAGGTAGGTGAGGAGGTGGCGGCTGTCGTGGTGGAACAGCATGTGGGCGGTGGTCATGGCGTCGTGGCCGCCGAAGGCATGGGTCTCGGGTTCGTAGATGTCGCCAGCCCAGTTGACTCCTTCGGTGAGTAGCCGGCGGGCCCGGTCTCCGCTGTCTGGGCTGTCTGTGAGGAGGTAGCGGGTGCGCCAGGCGCCTTTGCGAATGAACCACCAGCAGGTGATCAGGCCGGCTGTCTCGGCGGCGGGAAGTAGTCGGCTGAGGTGGGTGACCGCCTGTTGCTCGCGCTCTCGGGCGGTCTGGCCGGGGAAGGTGATGTTGACCTGGTGCCAGGGGGTGTGGTCCACGGCGGCTCTTTCGTCAGGTGAGGAGGAGGCAGGCGTCCCAGGCGGTGGTGGCAGCGGTGACGAGGTCAGCTCCTGCCCTCCCGTCGAGGAGCCCCTCGGGCTCATTGGTGGTGGGGGTGGCCTGCCGGTGGAGATCGTTGACGAGATCGAGGGGTATGGGGGTGAGGGCGTCGGAAGCGATGCGGCGGGCGGTGGCCAGCAGCCCTGCGGTGCCGTGGCACAGGCCGCGGTCGGTGAGCCGCCGAAGCTGTCCGGGGTCGGTGACGCAGGTGGTGAATGCGGTCTCGGCGAGGTGCTGGCGTGTGATGTTGTGCAGGGCTTGTGCGGTGAGTTGCTGGGCGCGGGCGATGCCGGGGGTGCCCCGCGGTCGCGGTGAACGCCGCCATGACCACCTCCGTACGCCGGGCGCGCCCCGCCGACGGTCCCGCCGTCACCGCGCTGCTCGTCGACGCACTGTCCCGAGACCCAATCGCCGAGTGGCTCGTGCCAGACGCAGGCGACCGAGCAGACGTCCTGCACCGGCTCCTCGCCGTCGACGTCGACCACGCCATCGAGACCGGCCACGTCGACGTGGCGGGGGACTGGTCAGCGGTCGCAGTGTGGCGACGCCACGACCTGGACGCGCAACGGTGGACGCTCGGCGACTACCACCTGACCACGTTTGCCGGCCAGGCGGCTCCCCGCTTCGGTGAGCTGAACGCCGCAATGGGCAGCTATCGGTCCGACGCGCCGCACCACTGGCGGTCCTGGCTGGCCGTGCAGCCCGGATACGGCTGGCCGGTCGCCGACGAGCTGCTGCGCCAGCACCACCGGGTGGTCGACCGGACCGGCCACCCGGTCTATGCCGTCGTCACCACCGAGGCCGCCCGAGATCTGCTCTGCCAGCACAGCTACCGGCCGGATCTTCCGCTGCACCTGCCCAGTGGGCCGAGGCTCTGGCCACTGACTCGGGCTGGGCGCCCGATCCGGAGCAGTTGCTCCGGCTGAACATTCCTCCTGTGAAGCCCGGCCGCCCTGCCTCTGGCGGCCGGGACACCACGAGGGCCCGGAAGGCGTGACCGCGCAGGTCCGCAGGAGGCGCGGACCAGCCATCCGAAATCACCCTCCCGGGCCCTTCGGCTTGAGCGCATCTGTTGAGCGGATCATCGGCACGCCGCCCCGGCAGGTGCTCGCAACAGCAGGCGGCGAGGTCCTACATGTCGATGCTCCACCACGCGGTCGCCGGTCTTGTGAGCGCCGCTGTCGAGCCCAGGTGGCTCGCGGGGTCTCCTTGCCGGAGTTGGCGCGCGTGCCCAGCCTTGAAGGCGGTGCCTCGCCCCTGCCCGCACCTATGCCGGAGGGCCGGCGGCTCAGCGTTAGCAGGTCAACATGCGGGCTATGGCTGGCCCGCTCCTTCCTCATGTAGGAAGTTGCTCTCGGGTCCGCCCTCCCGGCACCTCTCCCGCGCTGACGAAGAGACAGGGCCGTCGTGGTCGGATTCGGTTTGTCGCGGCCTGGCCCGCGCGTGCGACGATGTGAGGGTGGTAGTCGAGGGGTATCTGCAGATGATTCAGGCAGTAATCACGCGTCTGTCGACCCAGTCAACGACGATCAAGGGTTGGTGTGTCACGGTTACTGCTGCCTTGTTGGGATTCGGAGTTAACGCCACTTCTGTGATGGTCTCCGTTGTCGCTTTTTATGTAGTGCTTGTCTTCGCGTTCCTCGACGGCTACTACTTAGGTCTCGAGAGGGCGCATCGCGCCCTCTACAGGTTGGCTGCGGATGAGAAAGTGGAGCCTTGGTCGTTCGCCATTCAGCGGCCTGGGGTGCGCGAGGTGTTACGGGCGATGTGTAGCCCCTCTATTGCATTGCTGTATGGTGCGTCGCTTGCCGCCACAACCGCAGTCAGTGTCTCCGTAGCGCTCAAGTAGGGCGGAAAGCGGAAGATGGAGATCTGTCGGCCTGTATGTCCTCGTCGATCGCCGCCGGGAGGCGTCGGCGTCGCGACGTAACCGTGTGATGGTGGTTCCTGACGGGTGCTCGGGGGTTGAGATGCGGGCGGAGAGCCAGTTCGGTCCGGAGCTGCGGCGCAGGCGGTTAGAGCGGGGGCTCTCACTTCGGGATCTCGCTGCGGCCGTGCCGTGTAGTGCGAGCTACTTGAGTCGTGTAGAGCGAGGGCTGCGGCAGCCGACCTCCTTGGTCGCTCGGTTGTTCGATGCGGCCGTGTCGGCGGACGGTGAACTCATCGCCTTGGCGCACGAATCCGCTCCCTCGGGCGCCGCCGCCCGAGACGATCCCATTCGGTGTGTGCCGGCGACGCAACTGGTGCAAGCGTTTGAGGCCACCGCCGCAGCGGGCGCCGCCTTCGCAACGGGTCGTGGACGCACGGCGGAGAGCGCTCGGGGCATGTTCGACGTCTTGCGTCAACAGGGGCACGCGGCGTCGCCGGCGGCTCTGCTGCCTGCGTTGGCGGCTCAGTTCGGTGTGTTGCGGGCCGCTGCGGGATCGGCGCGTGGGCTGGCTCGGCAGCAGCTACTTGGAGTCGGTGCTCATTACGCCGAGTATGCGGGGTGGATGGTTCAGGAGGCTGGCGATGGGGTAGGTGCCCTGGCCCTCACTGATACCGCTGCGGCTCTAGCTCGCGCCGCCGGCGACGACGCGCTGGCCGAGTACGCGTTGTTGCGGCGCGCGGACATCGCGCTCTATCAGCGTGATGGTCGGTTGGTGGTCGAGTGGGCGAGCCGTGTGGTGAGGGGCAGCCCCTCACCACTGGTGCGTGGGTTGGCGGCGCAGCGCATGGCGCAGGGGTGGGCGGTGCTGGGTGACGCGTCGCGATGTCTGTCGGCGTTGGAACTCGCGATCGATGCTATGGCTGCGGCCGACGAAGTGGCATCCGGCTCGGGCATCGTTTTGGGCTCCGGGGGAGGCGGTCGACTCATGGAAATCGTTCGCGGTTGGTGCTATTTAGATCTTGGACGCCCGCAGGATGCGACGATCGCCCTTGAGGCTGGCCTGTCTCGGATGCCGGCGGCTGCTCGGCGCGCTCGTGCCCTCTACGGCGTCCGGCTTGCTCTGTCCTATGCCGCCTGCGGGCAGCTGCGGCGTGCCCGTGATCGCGGCATGATCGCGCTCGATGAGGCTCGTCACGTGGATTCGGCCTCGGTACGCCAGCAGCTTGGTTTGCTGGCCGTCATGGTGCGCCGGTGGCCGGGCAACGTGGAGCTGAACAACTTTCGGATGCGAATCGAACGCGAATTGGCAGTCGCGTGAGGCCCGTCATGACGGTGGTGCGGGATGACTGGCCATGATGTACTCCGCCAATCAGGCAAGGTCGCCTTATGCGGGGAGGGAACCCTCGACAACGTCGGCCAGTGACCGTAACGTCGCCGCTCGTAACCGCCGTTCCGCCTTGAGGTGGGCGCTCCCGGCTGCAGGTCCCTAGTCTCACCGAGCAAGAGGCAACGGGCAACACCTGTTGATCATGAGTCCCGCTGACGATAGTGGCAGACGGAGTGACGGTTCGATGTGACGGTCAATCTTGACGACGGGTGGGCTCAGACGTGGGTGGGATATTTATCAATTACCGCACGGCCGATTCGGCTTTTGGCGCCGTCATGCTGGACCAGAAGCTTGTGGAGCGCTTCGGGGAGAGCGCGGTATTCCGGGACAATCGATCCCTATCCCTCGGAAACAAATTCGAGCCCGTGTTGTGGAAGCGCTTGCGGTCCAGTGACATCGTGATCGTTGTCATCGGACCGCACTGGTTGTCGGAGGCAACCAGGGGCGGACGCCGCATCGATGACCCGGAAGACTTCGTGCATCGCGAGATCGTCGAGGCGTTGCGACTTGACCTCGATATCGTACCGGTGCTGATTGGCGACACGCCGTTGCCGAAGCCGGAACACCTCCCCCCGGCATTGCGGTCCTTGCCCGGTTACCAGTACGTCTCCATCCGGGCGCGCGACCCGGAGTCGGATATCGACCGGCTGGTCAACCAGCTCGCGGGATTGCCCGCTCTCGCCGCGCTGGCATCGCACTCCGCCTCACCCCAGCCTGCCGGCGTGGATGGGAACCAGCACAGCGTGCACACCCACGTCGACACGGTGCACGGCGAGAACATCGTCTTCGGATTCCAAAACCGTGGCTGAGACCCCGTCGTCGACCAAAGACAGCCAGGACAGCGAATATATCGACGGGCATGACGCCGTCGCCGGCCGTCAAGTTGTCTACAACATCATCCAACGCGCCGAGTTCCGCGGCAGCGCGACATTCGGCGTCGACGGCCACGCCCGCAGCGAGGTCCGCCAACGCACTGGCCGGATCGGCGCCACCGAGCTGAACAGACTGGACCACTTCTTTCAGCCGCCCGAGGCATTCGTCCGTCTCGCGGAAGAGCTCGCCCAAGAGCGCATCCTCCTGCTTGAAGGTCGGCCGGGCAGCGGCCGCCGCGCCGGGGCTATTCAACTCCTGCGCCACGTTGCACCCGGTCTACCGCTGGTCAGCCTTTCGCCGACGAGCACTTTCAGCGAGCTGTGCACGAAGAAGTTCCACAAACAGGGGTATCTGCTACCGGACAAACTCGGTGAGCGGAAAATCAGCCGAGCGGAACTCGACAACCTCACGGAGGCACTCACAGACGCCCAGGCCTTCCTTGTGGTCACCTTGACCACCATGACGGCCGCCTCCGACGTAGGTGTCACCCTACGCCACTGGCCAGCACCCGTCGCCAATACGCTTCTCGCCACCTACCTCGACCGACACGGCGTGAACGTCGACGCGAGGCAGCGTGAAGAAACTATCGCCCAGCTGCCAGCCGACGCCACCCCCAGCCAAGTCGTCGCGGTGGGCAAACGCCTCGTCGCCGGTCACAGCGGCATCGAGGCTCTCGGCGCGCTCAGCGAAGAGAATGCCGCCCGGGTCGGTCAGTGGTTCGATCAACGCCCCACGTTCGGTCAACTTCAATTCATCGCCGCCCTAGCCTTCCTTGACCAGACCACAGAATCGGCCTTCGAGGCAGCATTCGAGCAACTCACCCAAGCCATGACACCGACCCCCGCAACTCCAGAAGCCATAACGGCGGAAACCGTCATCCCACAGCAACGACACGATCGCTTCACGGCGGACTCTCTGGCCACCGTGACCAGCGAAACCGACGACTACGGCACCACCGGCCGCAGAGTCGAACTCAAGCAGTTCGTCAGTCACGAACGCCTTGTCTCTTGCCTGCACGAACGCTACGGTCCCCAGCTGTGGAACCCACTCACCACATGGCTACGAACGCTCGCGCGGCGTCGCGACCCCCAACTGCAGGCAGCCATCGCACGAGGAGTGGCGCAACTGTGGAAGGTCGACCGCACCGTCGCCGAATGCTCGTTCCTCACGCCTTGGTCTAAGGGCACCGCCGCCGAACAGCTCACCGCCGCCCTCGCACTGTGGTGGCTCGGTCTCGACAGTCGAACTGAAGACGCGGCACTGCAATGCGCCACCGACTGGGCGGCCAAGGGTACGGCGTCTCAGCGGCGCACCTCCATCGTCGCTTTCAGCGGGGCTCTCGGCTTGCGCTTTCCCTCCGACGCGCTCAAATGGATGTGGCGCTCCGCCACCGCTGCCACCAACGACAAGGAACTACAGCTAGCCCGCTCATCGGTCGTGGAATTCTGCGCGGAAGCCAGTGCCGACGTCGAAACGCTCACCGCAGTCGTGCGTAAAGTCCTAGCGCTCGTCAACGGCCTACCCTGCAACCCACTAGTCCGCCGCGATGCGCTCCGCCTCGTGACCGACATCCTCGCGGTTCGGTGCGGGGGACTGCTCCTGCCCACGACGTGCCTCCGGCTGGTGCCCGACAGCGCCACGGCACTCGGCCAACTGTGGGCTCACACCCTCCTTACGCGTCCCGTCCGCCGGGCGGCCCTCGACACCCTCTGCGCCTGCCTGCGAGAACTCGAACGTGGCCCAAGAGACGCAGAGCCACTACCCCACCGGCGAGGAACAGCGTCCGACCCGCTGATCGAACGGCTGGGCCGCTCGATCCTGGCCGCTCTGCCCACCGAGAAGGAACGCGAGCTGCTGTACACGGACGTCACGCGCTGCCTCCAGCGCCGCAGCCGCCACGACGACGACCGCACCGTCCGCATCCTGCTCGCTCTGCAAGCAGCCTTCTGAAGAGGTGAAACCCGTGCTGTATCCCATCATCGAGGAGCTTCAACTTCACGAGGTGCGGCGTGGACTGTTCCGGCGATCGCGCCGAGACGTGGGCCAGCTGCCCCGACAGCGCCCCGGCACCGTCTTGGTCTTCCAGGTCAATAACAGCTACGTCGTGGCGCCGGGCCAGCGGCTGCGAGGTGACGAGCCTGTAGTGGTCAACGCCGCGTCCGTCAGTGTCGTCGACGTCCGGCAGCGCATGGTGCCCGCGCACATCGCTCTGCCCTCGGCAAACCCGGCCAACGCCTTCGCTGTCCGAGTGACCTTCAGCTGCCGAGTACGTGATGCGGAGACGTTCGTCGCCACACACGCCGACCTCATCGACGAACTGGCCTCCTACCTACGGCAGGATCGGCAACTGCGTGTCCTGAGCACCAGCTTCACACTCGACCAGCTGGCGGACGCCCACGACGCGCTCTCCGCGCAGATCGAAGCGCGATTCAGCCTGAAGCCCCTGGCGATGGAGGGCATCGAGATCACGCTTAACGATGTAGACGTGCTCACACCCGAAGACGTGGCCGAGTTCGAGCGGTCGCGCCAGCAGGTGCACCGGCAACAGGTTCTCGAGAAACTCCATCGTGACTTCGATCGCGCGGAGGCCGACCTCATCGAAAAGATCCTCGACCGCGGCCCCCGCGCTGTGGAGGCTCTCGCGATTCGCCTGGGCGAGGTTAGTGTCGGCAACGCCACCACCCGCAGCTACGGAGAGGCTGACAAGTCGACCGCTCGGCTCCTGGAGATCCTCACCAATCTCGCGACCTACGGGCATGCCGACCAAGTCTCGGTCGACACGGCGCTCGTGATCGACGAAATCGTCACCAGGATCACTGGCAAACCACAGTCCGTAACCTACCGAGACGCCGCTGCGGCTGACGACGAACCGGCCAAGCCGATCGCCGGCCGGCCGGCCGCCGCTCAAGCGCCGATCAAAACAGAAACCAGGCAAGACGAAGAGGACGCGTGGCGAGGCAGCTCAAAGCCGCAGGAGATCGAGGATGACCTCTGAGCAGCGTGGGACACCATGGACAGCTAAAGTGAGATCCCTGTCCTCCGGTCGCCTCTTAACCAGAATCGCGGCAAGCGACAGCGGCACCCTCGCCCGGCTTCCCGCTGAGCGACCATACGCCAGCGCTCTGGGTGGTGTCGTCTTCGGAACGGCACTGCTATCGGCGTTGGAGATGTATCTGCTGATCCACACCGTGCACGGCGGCTTCACACCCTTCGCCCTCGTGCTCGTGCCCGCCTGGTTCGCGTTCATTCTCAGCTTCGACCGGCTGCTGATGATACGGCTGTCAGGCAGTCAGTGGAGCAGCAAGTTTAGGATGGTTGCACCGCGTGTGGTCCTGGCCGTCCTATTCGGCGTAATTCTCGCGGAGCCACTGTTGCTGACAATCTTTCACACCGCCATCGAAGAACGCATCCACACCGACCGGGCTACACAACTGAGCAACGCCGAAAGCGCATACCAGCGATGCAACGCCCTGACTCCCGACAACCGCAGGAGCGGGCAAAACGACCCGCAGTGCCACGACTACCTTGTCAGCGTGACGGCCGACCCCGCCGCCCCCACGGATCAGCTCAGGCAGACCAAGCAGAACCTCAAATCGCTACAGGACACTCTCAAAGCCGACCAGGCTACCTACCTGGAGATGACGCAACGCACATGGCGCGAGTGCAACGGCGTCAAGGGCGGCGACGTCACGGGCATACCCGGAGTCGGACCCGAGTGCCGGAACTTCCGTGACCAGCAGCAGGCCTTCTATAACACCAACCAGCTCGCCCAAAAAGGCGAGCAAATCAGTAAACTGCAGGAACAGCTGCCCATACTTGAGCAGGCTGTCCGCGAAACAGTGGAACGCTACACTCAGGAGGTTGCAGCGCAAACGACAGTGGAGCTCGACAAGCTCCGCGAGGCGCAGCAAGAAATAGGCCTCTTGGAACGGATGGCAGCCTTCGACGCCCTACGCGCCGGCAATGTCTACCTGACCTCCGCGACCTGGCTGCTCCGACTTTTCCTTACCGCCATCGAATGCGCGCCAGTACTCGTGAAGATCTCGAGCGGTAAAAACGCCTACGACCAGGTACTCGACGCGACACTGGAGAGCCAGCGGAACATCGCTCTCGTCCGAATCAAACGCGCCGAACTCGACACGACCTATGGGGACCGACTCGCGATCGAGGAACGAGAGCAAGATCTCAAAGATGAGCTGCACAAGCTGCGCCGACGGGACCGGTCCCGTGATCTTCAAAGCGAGCTGGACCTCGAGCGTGCGATCCTAGAGAGGGCCAAGCAGCTTCGCGCACCGGCAAAGCAGTCAGAAGGGCAGCGCAATTAATCCTCACGGGCCGATGATCTGACCGTGTCGACGACGCGTGAAGACTAGGCCGTGTTTCATAAGCCGGGTCGGAGCCATTCGTTGATCGTGGCGATGTGTAGCGGGCTGCACCTCGATCAAGGTGGAGGCGGCGGCTTTGACCTGGGCGCACGCCTCGAGGAGCTCGTCTTCGGTGCGGGCGTGGCACGGTCAGATACAGCCTGACGGTGAAGAGTTTGGCCGCGCCGCGGGCGAGCCGCTGGGCGAGGTCCGCGGCGTCGGCTGCCGCATCAACGTCGGGGTCGGGCAGCTTGTCGCGTTCGGCGTCGGCGCGGCGGGAGGATTCGAAGCGGGCGCGCTGGGTGCGCAGCCGCGACGCTGCGACCGGTGCGTGCAGCGGCTCGATGTGCAACGCCAGATCCAGGCGGCCGGGCCAGGACAGGCCAGGCGGGGCCGACCTCGGCGGGGTAGCCGGTGACCACGAGGGTGGCGGCGTAGCCGTCGCCGACGCGCAGCATCCGCGGGGTCACCTCGACCGAGCCGGGTGCGACGGTGGCCGCCAGCCGAGAGGACTGGCGGCCACGGTCGGTCGGCGTGCGGGAAGCGTTGCGGATTCTCATCCGCACCCTCGCGCTGCGGGTACTCGGCAACGGTGTCGTCCCCCAACAAGCCGCCGCCGCGCTACAGCTGCTGCTGTGCCCACACCGATGGCGCACCCGGCCGGAGGGACCGAACGAGCGCCGGCAAGCCCTCATCGCATCGTCCGGCCACGCTGTCCAGATCTGCTCGACCCCGGACGGGGCTGTGTCCTGACCGGTCTGGCCAATGACCCGGCATTCCAGCCTTGAGAGCGCCGATCGTGGGGCCGGCCTGCCCGGAGCGGGCCGGCCCCACCTCGCGCGAGGCATCCACACCTGCCTCACTCAACCCGCCGTAACCCGAGGCGCCAGCCTGCGCCGGCGATCTACTGGCGAAGGGCCAACGATGCCTTGCACACGTCGTGCTCATGTCGCCACCACTGAACCCCGTCGCCGAGCGAAAGCGGTCGGCGTCGACCGCGGACCAGGTGCGCGCTCTCGGCCTGACCACCGACCTCTCCACCGCCGCCGACATCCTCGGCATCTCCCGGTCAGCAGCCTACAAGCTGGCCCGCCGCGACGCCTTCCCCGTGCCACTGATCCGCGCCGGCGCCCACTATCGGGTGCCTATCCCACCGCTCCTCGCCGCGCTACACGTGACGTTGATCAGGGATGTCCAGGTTGATGAGATCCTCCATGGCCATCGCAACCGGCGTGGCCTTACCTGCTCCTTGGCTCTTCGACTGCCCCTCGACTCGCCCTCTCAGGTACGGGCGCCCCGGTCACCTAGGAGGCGACCGGGGCGGCGGCACCATACGAGCGGCAGCCTGAGGGGCGGGAGGTGCGGGAGGTGCGGTCAGAAAGTCGGGTTCTCCGGGTCACCGCAGTTGCTTATGGATCCGTTGCCGATCGGCCAGGTCTCCAGATCGGCGGGGCTGACGAAGTCGAATACGTCTACTTCGATGTTGGCGCGGTACTGCGGGTTCACCCAGCAATTGAATTCGCCGCCCGATGGGATCGGCCAGCGGGAGCCGCCCATAACGATCCACGACTCGGGGCCCCCGTTGATTCGCAGGACCGCGAACAGGTTCGGCGCAGCCTGCTTGGTGATTTTCCGTGTGGGTGGCAAAGAGCCGTCGCATGTGGCGTTGTCGCCCTCGGGCCCCGACGCTTGGATGTAGCCCGCCAGGTCATCAGAGTCTACGTCCCAGTCGATGGCGTAGTGCTTACTGAGGCAGATGTAGGTGCCGCCGTCGCCTATCGGGTGCATTTTCTGGTCGGCAGTAGTCACGAGCCATGCGTGCCCGTCAGGGTCGCGTATCATCTTGCCCAGCGGGACGCCGGTGTCTCCGCCGCCGCCGGTCGGCTGCTGCTGCTGGCTGTACGCCGCGTTCTGGCAGTTCATGTCGACGTGCCAGGTGTAGAGGTATGGGCTGATACATGCCGGCTGGATGGTGCGGCCGAGGTCGTCACGCGATGGTCTGGCCGCATAGTGCTCGATGAGGATCGGCGAGTCCGGCAGTGAGCCCCAGATTAGCGAATCGGACACATCTACGGCGATTTGGCCGAATTCGATCCACTTGAAGGCCTCGCGCATGTTCTCGAGTCCTTTGTTAATCCGTACTGCTCCCGCGCCGTCTAGCGTTCCGCTGGCGAGCGAGTCGCGCATCCACCTCTCGATCAGGGCGTAAATGCCTTCATAGTCGAAGCATCCGTACAGTGCGGTAGCGAAATCGCGGGCAGTGTTAGCAAAACCGTTCCGGCTGGTAAGCGAGTTGTAGCTGTTGTAGAGGCAGGAGGACATCTGGGCGATCCAGTTTAGGATCATTGGATCGCTGTACATTTTGTTCGCACCGAGTTTGTCGAAGAGCATGCCTAGCGTCTTGTCCCCGCCAACCTTGAGCAAGGAGCGGAGCCGGTCGGGCTGCATGCGGACGCTGCCCATTGTTCCGGCCGGGACGTCGGCGGTGCCAGCATCCCCCGGTCCCAGGTAGGTGTTGCCGCCGGTGTTAATCCTGGTCACCAGCAACTTGACGATGTCGAACTCTGGCGTTGACCCGCCCTGTTCGGAAACAGTCACATCGCCCACGTAAGGCTTGAGTACTTGCACCGTCCCGGACGTGTTTCGCAGGAGGGTTCGGGCATCCTTGCCGCCGTTGTAGCCGCCGGTGCCAGGGCCGTCCTGAACGCAGTGCTTGATGAGGAAACCGCCGACGGGTGGCGTGTTGCCGGGCAGGTTCAACAATGCACCGGTCAGATCGGCGTGCGCCCCTGTCGGGCTGACGTAGGAGGCTATGTTGGGACGTTGCGCCCATGGGCTAGAGCAGTTCGGGGCGGGGAATCGATTGCCGAACAATACGCCCTCTGCCGGTTCGATGACGAAATTCAGGGCGCGGGTGGCCCACTCGACGATGGACAGGCTGGTGAGTGAGGCGGTGACCGCGCCAGTGGTGGGGTCGACCGTGGCCTTGCTGCTGTCGTAGACGTTCTCCCCGCCGCCCGGCACGCCCTCCGGGCTGATGTGCTTGATGTAGGGCTTGTACTCGGCCGCGTCGAAGTCGTCGGCGAAGGTGGCAGCGGGAACGGTGGCCAGGACTTCGTCCGGTGCTCCGCCGGGCTCCCGCGGACCTGTCCACGCGCCGTGGATGTGCAAGTCGGCGCGCGGGTAGGCGGGGCCGGGCAGCGTGCTTGGCGTACCTAGTGGCGTGATGCTCAGCCAGGCGCCGCTAGTCGCGTCGATTACGCCGGCCGGCGCAGTCAGTGCGTAGCCGTCCCGGGATGCTGTCGTGGTGTAAGCCGGGTATCCCCAGCGCCAGCTGGTGCCGGCGTCCCGAATGGGCTGCGGCGTCAAACAGGAGCGGGCAACGATCGTGTCGAGGATGCCCTTGCCGACGCCAGGGACGCGCTCAGGGGTGATGTGCCGGAGGCTGGCGAACGGCCGAGCGGCAATAAGGCGTTCCGCTGCGTTCTTGTTCACGCCAGTCACACGGGAGACTTGGTCGGCGGTGGCCGACTGCAAGTCGACCTTGTCAGTACTGGCACATGGGCTCAGTGCCGGAGGCGGACTGCTGATCGGGGTGGAGCAGCCACGCCCGGCGGCTTGAATCTGGCTTAGCTTGTCAGCCCCGATACCTTCTACTACCAGCAGGTCGTTCACCGTCAGGTACGGCCGGTATCCGACCAGTCGGGTAGCCACCGCCGTGTCGAGGCCAAACGCCCCGACGAGCTCATCGACCGACGCGGTGTTGATGTTGGTCTGTCCGTCGGCGCACGTCATGGCAACCTCGGGCAGCGTTGCGGCGGCCGGTGTTGCGACCGCAGGTGGTATCGGTGGGCCGGACGGCTTGGGAGCGGCCTGGACGGCGACGGCGTTCAGGGGACCGGCCAAGAGCACGGAGCTGACGACAATCGCCAGCGCACCCCTGCGCGACAGTCTCTTCGACCTATGGAGGTAGGCATGACATGAGTGGACCATCAGGCCCCCAATCGAGCGGCATCGAACGTCACATGCAGAGAAGCGCGAAGACTCCCTACATCTGCGGTGACCGTATCGGCACAGGGCGTTACGACACTATGGGGATTCGGTGTGTCCAGCCGATGCGGGACGACGTCCGGCTGTTTGGCTTACGCGCATCGGCCGTCCGCAGGGGAGCCGCAGGCATCAAAAGGCGCAATTCGGGTGCGCCCCGTCTCGCACTTGTACTGCCTGAACCTGGCGTGATGGAGGCAGTGGAGACCGAAGAAGCGTCCCGTCATTATGGATACTCGCAACTCAGCGGGTAGCGGCTCTCGATGTCTGCCACCGGAGGCCAGGCTGACCTCGACGTGTGGCACAACCTGCTTCCTGCCATACTGCCGGCCGTGAGCAGCACGGGCAGCAGGCCGCAACGCCCGGCCCCACGGCAGATCCAGACGTGGCAGGATGCCGAGCACAACGCCGCCGCCTGGATGCGGTACTGGGGCTACCGAGATGCACAGGCGAGACCGGGAGGCACCGATGGCGGGATCGACGTCCACGCCTCGGACGCGCTCGCTCAGGTCAAGTACCAAGCGATCGCTGTCGGTCGGCCCGCCCTGCAGCTGCTGTTCGGTGCCCGTGGCCATGCCATCCATAAGCAGCTGATCTTCTTCACAGGCAGCAACTACACCTCAACTGCTGTCACATACGCCGACGAACACGACATCGCCCTGTTCGTCTACTCACTCGACGGCTTCATGACCGCCGCGAACCCCAGCGCCTGGCGCCTAAGCACCCAATACCCTCGACCTTCCGAAGAACCAACCGCCGAAGCCAAGGCGTCGACCGATCCGCCTCCATCCGCGCGCCTGTTCAGGCAGGCCACCGCGGCTGCGCCCGATAGGTGGGGGTCGCGAGCCGCGCTGAAGCCGCCCGGTCCTGTCAGCCTGGTGATCCTCCTGACACCCTTGCTGATGTGCCTTGTCGGTGCCGCGACGATCGGGTTCTTTTCCCAGAACCCAGACCTCGCCCCTCCATGGCTCCGGCAGGTGTGGGCTACCTGGATGACCGTGGCATGCCTGGGCTCCTTACCGGCCATTCTGGTCGCTCGACTTCTTTTCCGGCGGCAGTGACAACTTGGCGACTTACCAGCGCTCCCATCCTGGCTGGTGCAGCAAGGAAGGCGGCCACGTCGCCTCCTGCGGGTGAGGGAACCGACCATCGAAAACGCCTGTCAGGCATCCGCTAGCGCTCGCCGCCTTACCACGGCACGGCCAGGACCTAGAGCGTGTTTCATAACGAGGTCAGAGCCACTCGGTGATGATGGTGATAGTCAGGACGGCTTGGAACCGGACGGCTAACTTGTCGTAGCGGGTGGCGACGCCGCGGTCGGGCGTTGACAGCTCGCCGACCGGGCACGTCCGACCCCTGCCGAGCTGCGGACGTTCACCCCTCGCCAGGCTCCAATAGGCTGGCGGTGCAACAGATCATCAGCTCGATCAAGAGTGCGTGTCGCTGAGACCACGTCGGCCCGGGGTAGCGATGGGGGATCGCAAGCATTGCGCGGGAGGCCGTAAACTGCCATGAGCTCTGCACGATCACCCTCAGAGCCCCTCTACTTCACCGAGCGCGGATCGGGGCCGCCACTCCTGCTCGTGCATGGGCTTATGGTCACCGGCGAGATGTTCGAGCCGGTGATGGAGCATTTCGCCAACCGGCATCGCGTGATCGTTCCCGACCTGCGCGGCCACGGGCGCAGTCGGCGGCTTCCGCCACCGTACGCGGCGACGCAGCTCGCCACCGACCTAGCGCAGCTGCTCGACGATCTGGGCATCGACACCACCGCCGTGCTCGGCTACTCGCATGGCGGTGCCATCGCTCAACAACTGATCCTCGACTTCCCCAACCGATGCGACCGCCTCGTGCTCGCCTGCACCTTCGCGTTCAACATGGCGACCCGTCGCGAGAAGGTTGAGGGGCGCCTCCTGCCGTTGGTACTCCAGGTCCTCGGCATGCGGCTGCTGGCGAAGTTGGTCGTCTCACAGGCGGCGCCGCAGCTCGGCAGGGACCGTGCCGACTGGCTCGCCGGAATCATGGCGGACCAGGACCGCAAGTTGATGGTGTCTGCCTGGAAGGAGACGATGGCGTTCGACAGCAGGCGCCGGCTGGCGGAGATCAGGTGTCCGACGCTCGTCATCGCCGGGTCGAACGATCAGGCCGTACCGATCCACCACGCGCACATGCTCCACGACGGTGTCGCTGGTTCCCAGCTGGTCGTCATCGATGATGCTGACCACGCGCTCATCTGGACGCACTCCGAGGAGTTCGAGCGTGTGACAGACGATTTCCTCGGGGCCTGATCGGGGTAGGCGCCGCAGAGGGACATCTGCATTTGCCGCCGATCGGCGCCCCGTGCAAGGGCTATCTGGGCAAGTCCCGCCCCTCGGGCTGCATCGACCGCAGCACCTCCATGGGCCTGCGGCCGGTTGCCGCGGCCAGCGCAGTGATTGCCGTCGCGGCGAGGGCGGCGAGGTTCAAGGCATAAGCAAGGCTTCTTGTGATTGAGGATCGCCGTCGGGATCAGTTCAAGCAGAGGCAGAACGGGTGACCTGCGGGGTCGAGGAAGACCCGGAAGGATGTACCGGGCTGGTGCGGGTGTTTGGTTGCGCCGAGATCGAGCACTGCCGCCTCGGCGGCATCGAGGTTGTCAACGATCACATCGAGGTGCATTTGCTGGGGCGGCTCCTGGGTTGGCCACACGGGCGGGGTGTACTCATCCACCTGCTGAAAGGAGATGCACTGACCGTACTCCGCGCGGACCTCAGCCCAGTCGGGGGAGACGTCGACCTTCCACTCCAACATCGCGCCGTAGAACCTCGCGAGCGCACCAGGATCGGGACAGTCGATGACGATGCTGGGAAAGCGAGCGATGGCCATGCCGGCCATGGTAGGGGCGGCTGCTGACTATCCATGTCCGGACTCGTCGACGACGTGCGGCGATGTGGCTCGCCTGAGACGTCCGCTCACTGCCGCGAGACACGACCGGATCTGTCGATGAGCCGATACTCGACCATGGCGGCGAGCGTCCTGCGTGGTTGCATCGTGGGCACCTGACCGACTTTCGGACGCGGGGTCGGACGTGATCGTCTGGGCGACGTCGCTCGCGTGCCAGCCGGATCACTCGCAGAGGAGCGCGTCGCCGCGCGGGGTGCGCACGTAGAAGACGAGACGGCCGGCTCGGTGCCGGGTGACCAGGCCGGCGGTCACGAGCCGCGCGAGGTGGGCCGAGACTCCGCTCGGGGTCAGTCCGGTGCGGCGGGCCAGCGACGTCGTGGTCGACGCAGTCGCCAGCTCGACCAGCAGTGCCGCGCGAGCCTGACCGATCACCGGGGCGAGATCGGGCGCGGGTGAAGGGGTGTGCCACATCGAGCCCACGCCCCGAGTGGGATATCGCAGCACCGGAGCCCAGGGCTCGGACGCCTTGACGAAGACGTTCGGCCAGGCGAACAGCGACGGCACGAGCACCAGACCGCGACCGCCGAGTTCGTAGTTCCGGTTCAGGTTGGGCCGGTCCACCGACAGGACGTCGTCCGACCACGAGACCGCGGGATCCAGTTCGGGGAACATGCGGTGCGGGCCGTCGTCCGCCAGCGGCGCGCTCGAAACATCACGTCGGCCTCCAAGATCCCCCGTATCCGCCCCCAGTACGGCGCCAGTGTGAGGTCCCAGTAGGTCCGCATCTGGCCCACGATCACCGGCAGGTTACGGCGCGGCGCGCGGCGCAGGTCCGACAGCGAGGCCGGCAGCCGGTCGCCGTACACCGCCGCGAGCTCCTCGCGTACGACCGTCGCCGGCGTCTCCCGCACCGCCGCGAACTCCGCCTCAGGCTCGGCGACGGGTGAGTGCGGCGCCGGCGCGAGGAAGCCCGGCAGGTGCCGCCCGGGTGCGATCGCCAGGTCGCGCAGCTGACGCAGGTCGGGTGAGGCCAGCACCCTGGCCCGGTGTCGGGTCACCCATGGCAGGTGCACGGCGTGCGCACCGGGGTCGCGGAGTACGCGCAGGCTCGCGACGACCTCCCAGGCGGGGGAGATCGCGAACCTGACACTGGCGAGATCGGCCAGGGACAACGACATCTTCAGCATCAGACCGGCCTCATGAGGATTCACCGTAGTCTGAATCGTTGGCACCCGGGGGTGGCCGACACCGAAGGTTCGGTCATGTCGATCCAGCACGCCTCTCGTCGGGGGCGCGACGCCGCCCGGGCCCTGCCTCGTGACTTCGCTCGTTACCTCGTTGCCGCCGTAGCCGCGAAATGGGGTTTCCACATCGCCAAGGTGGCCGTTCCGCTCGTCGCGATCACGTCGCTCGGCGCCGGTCCGGGCGCGGCGGGTGCGCTGGCCACTGCGGGCACCGTCCCATTCCTGCTGCTCGGGCTGCCGGCGGGCGCGTGGTTGGACCGGGTTGCTCGTCGCCCAGTCATGATCGCCATGGACCTGACCCGGTTCGTGCTGATCGGCTCGGTACCAATCGCTGCCGCAGCTTCCGCTCTGACCATGACCCAACTGTGGGTGGTGGTGTTCCTCAACGGCGTCGCGACCGTGTTCTTCGACGTCGCGATGCAGAGCCACCTGCCGGACCTTGTCGGGGATGGGCACGGGGGACGCCTGGTCGCGGCCAACGGGAGGCTCGGCATCGTGGACCAGATGGCCTTGATCGGCGGTCCCGCGCTGGCCGGCTGGCTGGTTGGCCTGTCGACAGCGGCGGCGGTTCTGGTCGCGACGGCACTGGGCTACCTGTGGTCGGCGCTGTGGATTCGACGGATCGAGCGGCCGGAGCCGCGCCGGGTTGACGTCGTACGACGCTCGCTCGCGGCCGAGGTGCGGGAAGGTCTGTCGTTCGTCCGGCGCAACCACACCCTGCGTGCGATCGCCGTCGCCGGCGCGCTCGTGAACTTCGCGACCGCAGGCACGGTCGCGATGCTGCCGCTTCTCCTGGTTCAGCAACTGCACTGGTCGGAGAGCCAGCTGGGCCTCTTCCTCGGTGCCGGCGGAGTCGGTGGCCTGCTCGGGGCGCTTTGTGGGCAGCGGTTGTCGACGGTCTTCGGCGCCGGCCGCTCGGTGCTTGCCATCGGGCTGGCCATCGCCCCCGCCTCGCTCGTGCTGCCGCTCGTCGGTCAACCCGTTCCTGGGCTGGTCGCGGCGCCCGCCTGGGCACTGGTGATTTTCAAGGTCGGCTTCGACAGCGTGGTCCTGACATCGTTCCGCCAGCACGTCACACCGTCCCGCCTCCTGGGACGCGTCAACGGCACCCTGCGCGTGGTCTTCAGTGGCGCGCTCACACTCGGCGCCGCGATGACGGCAGTCGTCGGTCACTACGCCGGTCCACGCGCCGCCACCTGGGTTGCCTGCGCCGCGCTCGCGTTGGTGTGGGTGCCGATCCTGCGCTCCCCGATGCGCCAGCAGACCCTCGGCGCATCCTGACCAGCAGCCTGGCCCGGCCGGAAAACAAGATCGAGCGCAGTCTTCTGCGCCGGTGAGGGGGGCCGAGCGCGCGTCACGCAACGTCGCAGTTGATCGGCAAGGCAGCGCGCGGTCTCCCCGATGACAGTGCGTGTACGTGCGACTGTGCTCAGCGTGTGGCGGCGTCGGTGAGGATCGCCTGGAGGCGGCTTAGGCATTCGGCGACGAATGCCGGGTAGGTGTGCCAGTAGTACGAGATGCCGCTGGCACCGACCGCGATGGCCCAGGCGCGGGCGCGCGTCCAGCTCAGGTCGTCGAGGCCGACGGCGTCCCAGTAGGCGTGTCGTGCTTGGGGCGGTAGGTCCCACACCGTGGAGTGCTCGGCGTCGGGCAGGCCGATCGACAGGCCGCCGAAGTCGATGATCGCGTGCAACCTGCCGTCTCGCACCAGGAGGTTGGTGGGCCTGAGATCGCCGTGGAGCCACACCTGAGGACCGGAGGGTTCGGGTTGGGCGAGCGCTTCGCGCCACAACCGTTCCAGGGTCTCGACGTCGATGTCCCCGCCGACGGTGGCCCGGCAGTCCGCAAGTGACCTGCTGATCCACTCGTCGCAGGCCCGCAGATGTCCCCCGCGGTACCAACTCAGGTCGCCCGTGCGGGTTGCCCCCATGAGGTCGATACGGTGAAGGTCCCGCACGACGGCCGCCAGATCGGCGCCGAAGGCCGACCAGTCCTGGACACTGTCCGGCTGGGCTTCGTCGCCGTCGATCCACCGGTAGATCGACCAAGGCAGCGGGTAGACGTTGGTGGGCGTTCCGGCGTGCAACGGCTCTGGGACCGGACAGGTCAGCAGCGGCGCCAGCCGGGGCAGCCATTCCCGCTCCTTGCGCAGAGACCGCGCCTTGTCAGCGGTTCGCGGGAGCCTCACGAGCAGATCGTCGCCCAGCCGGTACATGATGTTGTCGGTGCCTGCACCCGCTGGCGACACCGACAGGCCGGCCCACTGCGGGCACTGTTCATTGAGCAGCGACCTGACGAGGCCCGCGTCGACCGGGACCTCGTTCTGGTGCAAAGCCATGCCAAGATCTTTCCGCTAGGCGCCAAGGCTAAGCCACTGACTTTCCATCGGGCGTGCACGAGTGACCGAAGCGAGACGCGCGCATTCGCCGATGAGCGTGCGTGCCGACCGAGCGCTCGTACTCGTACCAGACGGTGCGGTTGGTGGCGCCCGGGCTGCTAACGTTCGGCGCCATGTGGACCGAGGAGATCGTGGCCGGGCGGCCGGCCTGGCGGCACGTCCCATCTGGCGTGGTCTTTCGGGAGGTGCCGGGCGGGACCTTCCTCATGGGTCTGTCCGAGGCTGAACTGGCGGCGGTACGCGCAATCGAGCGCAGTGGAGGAGCCGAGGACACTCTTGAGCCGTTCTTCACCGGTGCCGGGGTCGCCCAGCCGCTACGCGAGGTGCGGGTCGAACCATTCCTGATCGCCCGGCACCCGCTGACGGTCGCGCAGGTCCAGCACTGGTTGCCGGAGTACGAGGACGCCTACGCCGAGGCGGACTCCGGCACGGCCCGGCTCGAGGATGACCTGGACGACCTGCTCGAGGCGATGCCGTTCCGGCTGCCCAGCGAGGCGGAGTGGGAGTACGCAGCCCGAGCCGGCACCACCACCTTGACCTTCCGCGGCGACGGGAAACCCGGCGAGGACCAACTGCTCGACGACTTCGACGATGAGCAGCGGACAGCCGCCGCTGAGAACACGTTCGGGCTCGCCGCAATGGGCTCGGCGAACGAAATCTGCGCCGACGTGTGGATTCCCGGTTTCGTGGGCGCGCCGACGGATGCCCGCCCACGCGCCGGTGACGGTCCCAGGGCGGTACGTGGCGGCGCCGCCGACCTCTACCCGTGGCAGGGCTGCGACGAATGGCTGCTGCTGCTCGCCGCAACCCGATATGAGCACGCTCAGTTCACCGCGGTCCGCCCGGTCACACCACTGCCACCCCGCAATTAGCCAGAGCCGCCGGACGAGACGGATACACCGCAACGTCCGCTCTATGCCGCCGACCGTGCGCTACGCAGCGTCACGGCAAGCGGATTGAGCCGGCGTCCGGTCTTGCCGAATTGACTGCCTTCAGTGCCGAGCGAACAAGCGACAGTCGTTCACGGGAGCTGAAGTCCTCCGCCCACTAGGCTCCAGGACCTTCCAGCGGAGCCAGACATGGTTTACTTCCCTGTGGTTTTGCTTCGCACGTCCTACCGGCTGGTGCTGGCCGCTCACGTTGGTGTATGGCTCCTGTGGGGTTGGGCGATCTGGCACGAGTGGGATATTGCGCCGCTGTTGTGGTTGGTCTTCGGCGCCTCGATGCTCGCCGTGTGGGTTCTCAGGCACAGGCTCGGCAACGCCCGCGGACGGGCTGGGACGGGCGTCGGGTAGTAGCCCGCTGGCCAGGGCCATCCACGGGCCACAAGGCGGTGTCAGCAGGGGCCAAAGCAGGCCACCCGAGACCACGTCGACAAGTGAAGACCCCGTGCCAAGACCCGATCTTGTGAGATTCCCCAGCTGACAGCCAGGCAGCGCGATGCGTACGTCGCCCTGCCCTAGAACCTGCCTTCATTGCCGAGATCAAGGGTGAATAGCGAGCCAGGCCGATCCGACTGCCATCCCCGCTCAAGCGCTTGTCGGACGGCGGTGGCGACCATCGACGGCAGCACCGGAAAGGCTGCAGCGTTCATCCAGTTGTCCGGACGGGGGGATGCCACCTGGACGACAAGGGTGGCGCAGCCAGGCATGTCCGCACGTTCGACTGCGAAGCTCAGCGGAGACCACGTCAAACCCTGGCTGTACGTCGGCTTACGGCGGACGAGCCAGCGGTAGCGGTTGCCGTCGACGACGATCGGCCTACTGCCCCGCTTGCTCAGCGCCACGGACCACCCCTCCCAGCCACGCCCGACGACTTGCGCCGTACAGCCATTCGTACAGCCAAGACCGCCAGCCAACGTCGACCAGGACCGACACCAACGGACGCCTTCAGCAGCAGCACCGTACCCCGACCAGCCAGCACAGATCTTCTTCTAACCCTTAGGCCCGTGGAGCCTCCTCGAAGATCCGTCAGCGCTGTGGGTGCGTTGCCATCGCCAGCTCGGCCACAATCAGACCCATGGACGGAGCTTCCGACGATGCGGGCGGCAGTCGGCGCAACCGTTCGTCCCGCTGGCTTCTGTGGCGGCCGTGTGAGCCCAGCTGGGTACCGATCGCCGGGCCGACGGCCAGCATGGATGTTCCGCTGGCGCTTGACTACGTGCTCATTCAAGTCCTGGTTGCGATGTACCTAGCGCTCCAGTGGGTGGTCCTGGTGCTGATCGCGCCAGTGGTCTTCGTAGTCCGAACTTGGCGGGCCACTCACGGGCCATGAGCGGCTGCGTCGGTGACCGTCGAGCGAGGCGCGAGCGCGGCGGTCATCAGTCGCCATCTAGTCCGCAAGAGGTCGACGGACGGCGGGGGAGCGGTGAGAGATATCGGAAGGCATTTCCGCTGCTAGACCGCCAAGTGTCCAGGTCGACGGTACGGGCAATTTGATCTCGTGATGCGCAGGTCGCTGACGGGACGGCCGGCCACCCGACCCAAGGCGGTCGGGTGACGACCAGCGGCCGCCAACCCACCATGATGGCGGGATGACCACGGTAAACGGCAGACCGGAGGGCGCCGAGCCCGCAACCATCCGTGCCCGCACCCGGGCGATACGACTCGGGGTGGTGATCCCCCTAGTGATCGTCAGCGGGTTACTCCTGGCGGTATACGCATTCAACTTGCTCTACTTTAATTCTGCGCTTACCGGCCCGGGTCCCAACGCCTGCGATCCCGCGGTCGACGGATTTGGAGCCTGCTGGCGTCCGGAGCAGCGGACCTTCTGGATCGTGACCGCTGCGGTGAGCTTGCCGGCGGCCATCTGCCTTGGGATGTCGCTGATCTGGCTTGGCTCGACCCGCCGCTGGTGGCCCTGGCCGGTGGCGACAGCGCTGCTCCTCCTCGCCGGCGGGCTGGCGCTGAACCAGGTTCCCTGACGCCGACGGACGGGTCGCGGCGCTTGGGCGTCCCCGGTCCCAGCTTTCCGAATGCCAAGCCGCGTACCAAGGTGGACAGCCAAGCCGCAAACCTGGCCAAATGCGCCCGTCCGACAACCTCAAGGAGTTGAGCCGGCTGGCAGTTACGCACTCCTGACGCCGTCGAACCTGCCGGGTCATCGATGGGCCACAAGCCGGTGTAACTAGGGGCCAAGTCAGGCCGTGCATGACCGCGCCGAACAGCGGGCACCCCGCAGGTCCGCCCAATCTGGTGCGATTCCCAAGCTGACAGTCGGCCTGTGCCCCGCGTGCCCGTTGCGTGCCCGTTCGGACGGGAGCCGAGGGTCAACGGCGGTCAGCTCCCGGACGTGGCTCCCGGCATGGCGGCGCAGGCCAAGCCAGGTCACCGCCGAGTGAGTTCCGGCCGTGTCCACACTTCCTAAACCGTGATCCTCGGCAGGGGTCAGGTGACCCCAGCTTGACCCCAGCGGAGCGCAACGCCGCGCCATCCCAAAAACGCCGGCACCAAGCCGGCGGCGAGGTGATCGGCACACCCGCCGGCCACGCTCGCTCCTACGGATCAGATGGGCGCATGCATAAGGAAACGCGGAGGCGAGGGCGTCAGCGACTCCATCACGGCGGGGTGATGGTCGGCGAGCGGAAAACCCTGCCGCCGGGCCGCGTCGGGATCCGCGGCTGGCCGTGCGGGAGTTGGTCGGGATCGAGCGAGCAGGCGCCGGGGCCGGCTGCGGCCCGAGTGGCTGGGACGTCGGCGAGGTGCCGTCAAGGCTCGTGGCCGTAACGTAACCGTTACCTCCGTGCCATTGACCAGGAGTGGCCGATAAACCAAGCATGTGAGCGCTAACAATCCCATCTCGCCCTCGTAAACGTCCCCCGCCAGTTGCTGATGTGAGCGTTAGCAACCTGATCTTCCGGTCCCCGGGCCGTTCCCCCAGAGGAGTGACATGAAGCTTGCGAAGCTGGCCGCCGCCACGGTCGGCCTGATCGTCGCCACAGGCCTCGCCGCCTGCGGCTCTGCCACCAAGACTGTCGACAAGGCGCAGAATGGTGACGCCGCTGCGCTGGTCGGCGTCACGATGCCGACCAAGTCCTCCGAGCGCTGGATCCACGACGGGGAGAACGTCAAGAGCCAGCTCGAGGCGCTGGGCTACAAGGTGGACCTGCAGTACGCGGAGAACGACATCCCGACCCAGGTGAACCAGATCGAGAACCAGATCACCAAGGGCGCCAAGCTGCTGGTCATCGCCTCGATCGACGGCACCGCGATCACCACCCAGCTGCAGGAGGCGGCCGACAAGAAGATCCCGGTCATCGCCTACGACCGCCTGATCCGTAACTCGCCGAACGTCGACTACTACGCCACCTTCGACAACTACAAGGTCGGCGTACAGCAGGCGACCTCGCTGATGGTCGGCCTGGGCCTGAAGAACGAGGACGGCTCGGACGGCACCGCCAAGGGCCCGTTCAACATCGAGCTGTTCGCCGGCTCGCCCGACGACAACAACGCGACCTTCTTCTTCAACGGCGCGATGGACACCCTCAAGCCGTACATCGACAAGGGCATCCTGAAGGTCAAGAGCGGCGAGACCGACTTCAAGACGGTCGCCATCCTGCGCTGGGACCCCGCGACCGCGCAGAAGCGCATGGAGGACCTGCTCACCAAGACCTACTCCAAGGGTGACAAGGTGCAGGGCGTCCTCTCGCCGTACGACGGTCTTTCCATCGGCATTCTGTCGGCGCTCAAGAGCAACGGGTACGGCACCGCCGGCCAGCCTTACCCGGTCGTGACCGGACAGGACGCCGAGGTCGCCTCGGTGAAGTCGATCATCGCCGGCGAGCAGTTCGCCACGATCTACAAGGACACCCGCGAGCTGGCGAAGGTCACCGTGAAGATGGCCGACGCGGTGCTCAAGGGCGGCAAGCCCGAGGTCAACAACACCAAGGACTACAACAACGGCGTCAAGGTCGTCCCGTCGTACCTGCTCGAACCGGTGGTCGTCTACAAGAACAATTACAAGAAGGTTCTCGTCGACACCGGCTACTACACCGAGGGTCAGCTCAAGTAGTGCCGTAGGCGCCCGGCCGGTGCCCAACCGGCCGGGCGCCGCGCCTGGCGTGGCCGGACGGATCGATCAGGGGGAGAAGGAGGACACCTTGACCGAGGTGATTCTGCAGATGCGCGACATCACCAAGACGTTCCCGGGGGTCACCGCCCTCAAGGACGTCAACCTCACGGTACGACGTGGGGAGATCCACGCGATCTGCGGTGAGAACGGCGCCGGCAAGTCGACGCTGATGAAGGTGCTGTCGGGGGTCTACCCGCACGGCTCGTACACCGGAGAGATCTTCTTCGACGGCCAGCCGGTCCAGTTCTCCGACATCCGCCACAGCGAACGCCTCGGCATCGTGATCATCCATCAGGAGTTGGCGCTCTGCCCGAACCTGTCGATCGAGGAGAACATCTTCCTCGGCAACGAGCGCGCCCCGCGCGGCTTCATCGACTGGAACCGCACCCACGCGGAGGCTGCCGCGCTGCTGGAGCGCGTGGGGTTGCGGGAGCACCCGGCCACGCTCGCGTCGGACATCGGCGTAGGCAAGCAGCAGTTGGTCGAGATCGCCAAGGCGCTGTCGAAGCAGGTTCGGCTGCTCATTCTCGATGAGCCGACCGCCGCGCTCAACGACGAGGACTCCGCGCACCTGCTGGATCTGCTCCGTGAGCTGCGCGAGCAGGGCATCACCTGCGTGATCATCTCGCACAAGCTGAACGAGATCGAGGCGATCGCCGACTCCACCACGATCCTGCGCGACGGCCGCACGATCGAGACGCTGGACATGAAGAACGACGCCATCACCGAAGACCGCATCATCTCCGGCATGGTCGGCCGGGACCTGGAGCACCGGTTCCCCGAGCACGAGCCGACGATCGGCGAAGAGGTGCTGCGTATCGAGGACTGGACGGTGCACAGCCCCACCCAGCACGGGCGGGTCGTGGTTTCCGGCGCCAACCTCACCCTGCGCCGGGGCGAGATCGTGGGGCTGGCCGGGCTGATGGGCGCCGGCCGCACCGAACTCGCGATGAGCGTCTTCGGCCGCAGCTACGGCATCGGCATCTCCGGCCGGATCTTCAAGGACGGCCGCGAGATCCAGCTGAAGACAGTGGGCGACGCGATCAAGCACGGCATCGCGTACGCGACGGAGGATCGCAAGCGCTACGGCCTGAACCTGATCGACGACATCAAGCGCAACGTGTCGGCGGCCGCGCTGACCAAGCTGGCCACCCGGGGCTGGATCCACGAGAACGAGGAGTACCGGGTCGCCAACGAGTTCCGCACGAGCATGAACATCAAGGCGCCGAACGTCTCGGCAATCACCGTGAAGCTCAGCGGCGGCAACCAGCAGAAGGTCGTGCTGTCGAAGTGGATCTTTACCGACGCCGACGTGCTGATCCTCGACGAGCCGACCCGCGGCATCGACGTCGGCGCCAAGTACGAGATCTACTCGATCATCAACCAGATGGCGGACCAGGGCAAGGCCGTGCTCGTCATCTCCTCCGAGCTACCCGAGCTGCTGGGCATCTGTGACCGCATTTACGCGATGTCCGCCGGGCGTATCACCGGCCAGGTGACCCGTGCCGAAGCGACGCCCGAGCGACTCATGCAGTTCATGACCAAGGTAAAGGAGCAATAGTCAGATGACCAGCGTCGGCCCCACGACCGGCCCGAGCACCGCCGTGTCGGCGACGATCGCGAGTGATCTCGCGGCGCCCGCCGCACCGGACCGGTTCTCCGGCCGGCTCTTCTCGGCGAACCTGCGCCAGAACGGTATCTACCTTGCCTTCGCGCTCATCATCGCGCTGTTCTCCATCCTCACCCACGGGGACCTGCTCGCACCGCAGAACATCTCCAACCTCGTGGTGCAGAACTCCTACATCCTGATTCTCGCGATCGGGATGATCCTGATCATCATCGCCGGCCACATCGATCTGTCGGCCGGTTCGGTCGTCGCCGTCACCGGTGCGATATCGGCCGTACTCATGGTGAACAACCACATGCCCTGGCCTCTGGCCATCGTCATCACGCTGATCGCCGGGGCCGTCATCGGCGCCTGGCAGGGATACTGGGTGGCGTACTTCGGGATCCCCGCGTTCATCGTGACGCTCGCCGGCATGCTGGTCTTCCGGGCGCTGACCCTCACCGTGCTGGGCAACCAGGGGATCGGCCCGTTCCCGGACGAGGTCCGCACGATCGCCAACGGCTTCATGCCGACATACCTGGGCAACATCGGTCTCGGCCCGCTGGACGGGGCCGACCTGTTCACCCTCCTGATCGGACTTGCCTTCATCGCCGGCATCGTGATGACAAACTGGCGCAGCCGGACCGGCCGGGCGCGGTACGGCCAGTCGGTCGAGCCGCTGCCGTTGTTCATCGCGAAAATGGCGGTGGCCGCGGCCGTCGTCATGTTCGTCATCGTGCAGCTGGCCCGGTTCAAGAACCTGCCGTGGGTGCTCGTCCTCCTCGCCGTGCTGGTGCTGGCGTACTCACTGCTCACCAACCGCGCGGTGTTCGGCCGTCACATCTACGCCATCGGTGGGAACCTCAACGCCGCCACGCTGTCCGGTATCAAGGTCAAGTCGGTCACGTTCTGGTTGTTCGTCAACATGGGCGTACTCGGCGCGGTGGCCGGCATCGTCTTCGCCGGGCGCCTCAATCAGGCCGGGCCCACCGCGGGTAACAGTTTCGAGCTGGACGCGATCGCGGCGGCGTTCATCGGCGGTGCAGCCGTCCAAGGTGGTGTCGGCAAGGTGGTCGGCGCGATCACCGGCGGCCTCATCATGGGCGTGATCAACAACGGCATGTCCCTCATCGGTGCGCCGAGCGAGCAGGTGATGCTCTTCAAGGGCCTGGTGCTGCTGGCCGCGGTGGCCTTCGACGTCTTCACCAAGCGTCGTGCGGGGACTGTGCGATGAACCGAGCGACGGGTTGACGAGGACCGGGTGAAGATCGCCAATTCGCGTGCGGAGTCCCCGGACTGGGCAGGAACAGGGAGGGGGCCGATGACAGTCCAGCAGCCGCCAGTCATGGCGGACGTCGCCCGGCTGGCTGGGGTCTCGCACCAGACCGTCTCCCGCGTCCTCCACGACCATCCCAACGTCCGGGCCGAGACCCGCGGCCGGGTGCTCGCGGCGATCGCAGAGTTGGGCTACCGGCCCAACTCCGCCGCCCGCACGCTGGTCACTCGTAAATCGCAGACGCTCGGCGTGATCAACTTTGACACCACTCTCTACGGCCCGGCGTCGATGCTCTACGGCATCGAGCAGGCCGCCCGGGCGGCGGACTACTTCGTCAGCATCGCCAGTCTTCAGTCGATAGACCGGTACACCCTGGTGGAGGCGGTCGGCCGGCTGCGAGACCAGGCCGTCGAGGGCATAGTGGTGATCGCCCCGCAGGTCGCGGTGGCCGGCGCCCTGGAGCAGGCCGCGGCCGGCACACCCCTGGTGGGGGCGGCCAGCGGGATCACCGAGGGCGTGCCGACCGTCGGGATCGATCAGCGCGCGGGCGCGGTGCTGGCGACCCGCCATCTGCTGGAGCTCGGTCACCGCACCGTCCACCATGTGGCGGGGCCGACGGACTGGTTCGACGGGATCGGCCGGATGCAGGGGTGGCGTCAGGAGTTGGAGCGGGCCGGCGCGCCGGTGCCGGAGCCGGTTCCGGGTGACTGGAGCTGTCGCTCCGGCTACCTGGCCGGCCGGCGGCTCGCGGCCGACCCGACCGTGACCGCGGTCTTCTGCGCCAACGACCACATGGCGCTCGGCCTGCTGCGCGCGATGCACGAGGCGGGCCGGCAGGTGCCCGGCGACGTCAGCATCATCGGGTTCGACGACATCCCCGAGGCCTCCTATTTCATGCCGCCGTTGACCACGGTCCGCCAGGACTTCGGGGAGCTCGGCCGGCGATCCCTGCAACTGCTCGTCGACCGGCTCTCGGCAGGTGGGTCGGGCGTGTCGGGACATGTCGTCGTCGCACCGAACCTGGTCGTGCGCGGTAGCGCGTACGAGCCGCGCAGCTGAACCCGTCCCATCTGTACCTCACAGCGGAGTCAAGCTACCAACCGAAGGGCCCGAGTCCTGGGCGCGACCGCGCACCCGGCCACCACCTTGGTGGCGCAAGCAGCAAAGAACCTCGTCATGGACCTCGAAGACCCCGGCCGCCGCGCCCGGTTCCTGATCCAAGACCGTGACGGGAAGTTCCCCGCCCTGATCGACGCCGTCCTGACAGACGCGGGCATCGATGTCGTCCTCAGCGGCTTCCGGATGCCCCGTATGAACTCGATCATGGAGTGCTGGGTACAGACCTTGCCCTTGCCGAAAACCTCGTCCGCGCAGGTCCCGCGGCACGCTCGCCGGCACCACCATCGTGGAACTCAAGACAGGCCACCTCGACGGCACCAACCAGCTTCACGCCCTCATCGACCAGGTGCTGACCTGCGCCCTACTCGCACCCGCATGCGGCCACCGGGTGGCCGCGTCGCCATGTATCTAGCCGGTGCTGATGCCAGCGGTCGCCATGCTGTCGCTCATGTCGCCCAGCCCCTCAGTGAGAGCTGCCAGGGCGCGAGTGTTGGCTTCGGTCAGTCGCTTGCGAAAGATGCGGTCAGCTTCCTCGAGCGTCACGCCGTTGCGCTCAGCCCAGCTGGTGAGGTCAGCCTTAAGGGTCAGCTTGACGGTCGCGACACCCGCGCGGGCGGGGGTGGGCTCGCTCGACTCGCCGTGGGCGTACCTGCGTTCCATGTGGGCTCCCCTCTCTGCTAGCACGCTACCTTGGGCTCGTTGTCGGTCGTGATGCGCGATTAGGGCGCAAGAGCGCACAAACGATGAGGGGCCCCGACGTAGGCCTAGGCTTGGGATAGCCTCAAGGTCTTGCTGATCGTCATCGGCGGTGGGGCAATGGTCCGTGTGGCCCCTCCGATACGGACGCCCACGGCTCGGTCGCCAGTGATGGGAACAGGCTCCCCGTCCTGCTGCGCGCGAAGGCTCCGTAAGGGTGGTGATGGAGACATTTACGGCGTTACGCGGCTGGCGAACCGGCTGAGGCCGCCGATGTCGCCGAGCAGTGGCCGGTAGGGCCATGCCGTATGGGCTCCGGCGGCCTTGACAGCCGCCCTGGCGCGGACGGTGCGGTGTTCGCGGTTGAGGCCGTCCCTCCAGGCCGGCAGTGCGGTGCCGTCGGCGGGCTTGCGGTACGGAATGATGCCCGCGGTGGTCAGCGCTGGGTAAGGGCGAGCGCGGCGAGCGCGGCGACCCCAGCGGTCAGCGCCGACTCGTCGAGTCGCATCTGCGGTGAGTGCACCGGCGCGACCGGCCCGGCCTCGGGCCGGGTGCCCAGGATCAGCATCGCGCCGGGCGTGCGGTGCAGCAGGTACGCGAAGTCCTCGCTGGCCGGGAACGGGGTGGGCAGCTCGCTGACCCGGTCGGGGCCGAGCGCCCCGGCGACCGTGGCCAGCGCCCACCGCGCCTCGACCGCGTCGTTGACGGTCGGCGGGTAGCCGGGGTGCACGCTCACCTCGGCGGTGCAGTCGTGTGCGGCGGCAACGCCCGCGGCGACCTGGGCAAGCGCCTCGGCCACCTGGGACCGGGCGGCGTCGCTGAACGTTCGCACAGTGCCCTCGGCCGTCGCGGTGTCGGGGATGACGCCCGCGCCGGAGACGCCGGCGTCCAGCCGGTTGATCGTGACCACCACCGGGTCGAAGACGTCGAACCGGCGGGTCACCATCTGCTGCACGGCCAGCACGATCGCGCAGAGCACCGGCACCGGATCAGCGCCGAGGTGCGGCAGGGCCACGTGGCCGCCCGCGCCGTGCACGGTGACGGTCAGCGCGTCCGCGCCGGCCAGGAGCGCGCCGGGTCGGGTGCTCACCGTCCCCGCGGGCAGCCCCGGGAACTGGTGCAGGGCGTACGCGCGGGCCGGTGCGAAATCGCCGTCGAGCAGCCCGTCGTCGAGCACGGTGCGGCAGCCGTCGTGGCCCTCCTCGCCGGGCTGGAACATGAGGATCACGTCACCGGGCGGGCCGGGATCGGCCCCCGCGATCAGATGGGCGGCCTCCACCAGCATGGCGACGTGCGCGTCGTGCCCGCAGGCGTGCATGGCGCCGGCCACCGCCGAGGCGTACGGCAGGCCGGTCCGCTCGGTCAGCGGCAGCGCGTCCATGTCGGCGCGCAGCAGCACCGGCGGGGCGTCGCCCCGGCCGGCCAGCCGGGCGACCACGGCGCTGGAGGTGGTGCCGGTGCGCACCTGCAGCGGCAGGGGGCGCAGGGCGTCGAGCACGGTCGCCTGGGTACGCGGCAGCCACAACCCCAGCTCCGGATGGCCGTGCAGCCGCCGGTACAGCTCGGTCAGCGACGCGCGCCGCCGTTCCGCGTGCGCCAACAGCTCCGGCCGGTCGGTGGTGGGCGACGCCATGGGTCGGGAATTCCGGCACCGGACCGGCCGGTCAAGAACCCGCTCGGCGAGGTCGGGCTTCCGACAGCGGGCGCGATGTCTCGTGTTCAGACGCCGTCGACGGCCTCGCGGAGGAAGTCGGCGTGGCCGTTGGGCCGTCGGCGGCAGATGCTAGAGCGCGTCGAGGCTCAGCGAACCGCATGAGTTGTCGTATCCGATCGTTAGGATCACTCGCCATGACTCGCACCACGCCGCCGCGGCCGCTGGACATCACGGAGCTCTTCCCCGAGTTGAGCGAGCACTCGGCGACGGCGACGCGGCTGCATCCCCGGCCCGGTACGCCGACGGCCGCCGACAGTTCGGTCGGTGGCCCGCTGCTCTGGCCGGCCGATGAGGCCTGGCCAGTGTGCACAGATGGCGATGCCCACTACATTTTCCGGCTCCAGACGCCGTCGACGGTCCGCCGCAGCCGGGAGATCTACGCGGCGGCGCAGGCCCGTGCCGACGCGACGGGCACTCGTTACGCCCTGACCGACGAGGAGCGAGCACAGTTGCCGGGCCTCGACTTCTCCGAGCCGCACGGCCTGGTGAACCAGCCAATCTCGCTGGTCCCGGTGGCGCAGCTGTACCGCCGGGACGTTCCCGACTTCGCCGGCCCGGACGGCGCCGATCTGTTGCAGGTGCTGTGGTGCCCGCTGGACCACCCCGAGGAGGGCTACAACCCGCGGGTACGGCTGTACTGGCGGCGCAGCGCCGACGTCAGCCGGCCCTTGGCCGCGGCTCCCGCACCGTCCGTCGTCAACGACTCGTATCTGCCGACTCCCTGCGTCGTGTACCCGGAACAGATTCGCGAGTACCAGTACGGCGGACTGCTGCCCGAGGAACTCGACGCCCGGATCATCGCCTGGGAGGGGGAATCCGGGGAGGAATGCGACGACGAGGAGGGAATCGACTATCAGTTCGACCTGTCACTGGCACCGGGCTGGAAAGTGGGCGGCTTCGCGAACTGGTCGCTGACCGACCCGCATCCGACGGACTGCACGGAGTGCGGCACCGCCATGACGCTGCTGTTCACCGTCGACTCCAGCGAGTGGCACGGGTCGGGCGGCAGCTGGCGGCCGGTGGAAGATCCGGCGGGGGCTACGCCCAACCCCACCGATGTATCCATCGGCAGGGGTTATGCCCTGTATATCTTCTGCTGCCCGGTCTCGTTCGATCACCCACCAGCCACCGCCATGCAGTGATCTCTTCGAACGTCGGCATGCGAAACGGCGTACTACTTTCGGCTGTCCGCGCGCCGCCACCCGCGGACAGCCTGCCGCGCTCCGTGACGCCCGTCGGCGGCATGTGCGGATACCCCTGGCTGGGCCCGGGTGAACTACGCTTTGAGGCCGGCCTGCCCAACGCGCTGCGCCGGTACCGCGCGTCACTGAGCCCAGGGGTGGCAGCACCGTTCGAGTCGGGCCAGGCTCCGGGGAGCCCGCTCATAATGAGCGGGCTCCCGAAAACAACCCAGTCGGACCCAACCGTGCAGCTGCAACCGCGCGAGCGCGGCATTGAGCGCGTCTGGTCGTGGCCCGTAAACGCTCCGCTGGAATTAGTGAGCGCCCCCAGTGTTCACTCTCCTTGATGCCCTATGCGCATGCCATGCAGAAGCGGGCGAACGGCCGCGCGGCGAGCCGTTCATCGCCGATCGGCTGCCCGCATCGTTCGCAGACGCCGTAGGTCGCCGCGTCCACCCGACGCAGCGCGTCGTCAACGTCGGCGATCCGCTGCCGTGCCCCGGCCAGCAGCGCGGTCAACTGGGCGCGTTCGAAGCCGATGGTGGCGCCCTCCGGGTCGTGCTCGTCGTCGGCATTCGAATCCCGCGATGCCAGGAACAGCGCCTCCAGATCCTGGGCCAGCGTCGCCGCCTCAGCCTCCGCCCTCGCTCGCAGCCGCAGCAGTTCATCCCGGACCATTTGTGTAGCCTAACGGCCTCCAGCCGGCACAGACGGGCCATGGAGGGCACGCCCGTGAGTGCTCGTCGACGACGGTGCGGGCCGGCACGGTTACCACCGCCTGCCGAGGGCTGGCAGGCGGGCGGCCTCGGGGCAGTAGTGCCGGACGAACTGGTCGACCTGGTCGCCCCGGAGGCCGAGCCCGAGGGCGAGTGCCTCCACCGCACGCCGGCGCGGTCGAAGGACCGGCCCCGCTCGATGTTGCTGGATGCCGCGCACGGTCAGCCCGGTGCGTTCGGCCAACTCCTCCTGGGTAAGGCCGGCGACCCGCCGCAACTCGCCCCGCAATGACCGGGGTGGCTGACCGCTCACGTGACCACGCCAATCCGCAGGCGGGGCCGGGGCGTCTGCGGAATCCGCCAGCGGCGACGGTCGCCGCGACCGGGCTCGCCGCCGGGGACCGGACGCCGCCCCGACGGCGAGGTCTCCGCCCCTCAGAAGTAGCCGTACCAGCGGTTCGACTCCGCCGTTTCGGTGTTCACGCCGCTGGCGTTGTAGATGCGCACGCCAGCGTAGATGTCGTCGAGACCGACGTCCTCGTTCAAGGTCGAGCTGTTCATGCACACGCCGACGGAGTAGGAGCCCTGCCCGAGACCCTCGTAGTACGTCCGGTACGGGCCGCCGAGCAGGTCGTCGCTCCACTCGTCGTCGCCCCAGACCCGAAATTCGACCATCCACCGGTCGTAGTAGCTGCGTGCGGTGGTCCCGCTCACCCGGACCGTGTAGTCCCAGTAGCGGCCGTCGCTGGTCTGGCACCCCAGCAAAATCTCCAGCTTCGCGGTCACGGCGAGCGCGGGCGCCGCACTCGCGGCGACGGTTCCGGCGGCGAGCACCGTCGCCGCGGTGAGGAGGGTCAACGTCCTGCGGATGGCATGCCTGAGCATCTTGGTCCCTCACTTCCTCTGGTCGGGCTTGTCCTGCGCGCGGAGACCGCGCCGCGGCGGCCGGCCGGCGCGCCGTCGCACGATGGCATCCGCCGCTGACGTGAACCTGACGCGCGCTGACCCGGGGCGCCCCGGCGATCGGTAGCATTCGATCGCCCGACCACTGAGGAGCGGAGGTGGCGACCATTCAGGTCCGTCTTCTCGGGCCGGTCGACGTCACCGAGGGGGATCAGGCTCGGCCGGTGCCCGGCCTACGACGCAAGGCCCTGCTCGCGGCACTCGCCCTGCACGCCGGTGACGCCGTGCACCCCGACCTGCTCATCGACATCGTCTGGGACGGCACGCCGCCGGCCACCGCGAAGAACTCGCTGCAACGGCACATCTCGTACCTGCGCCGCGTGCTCGGCGGGCGAACGGCCATCGCGGTACGTCCACACGGCTACGTCCTCGACCTGCCGCCGGAGGCCACCGACCTGCACCTCGCGCAGCGGTTGATCGGCGAAAGCAGGCATCCGGCGGAGCCCGCCGAACGCGCGGTTGCGCTGCGTGCCGCGCTGGCCCTCTGGCGGGGACGGCCGCTGGCGGACCTGGCCGGGCTCCGCTGGCTGGACGAGCAGGCCGAGCGGTTGGCCGGGCTCGAGCTGTCGGCCCGGGAGGCGTTGCTCGACGCCCGGCTGGCGCTGGGTGAACACGCGTCGCTCGTACCGGAACTGGCACGCCTGGCCGACGAGCATCCCTACCACGAGCAGATCCACCACCGCCTGATGCTCGCGCTGTACCGCGACGGCCGGCAGGTCGACGCGCTGGCGGCCTACCAGCGGTTGCGTACGACCCTGGCTACGGACCTCGGCGTCGACCCGAGCCCGGCACTGTGTCGGCTGCACGCCGCCATCCTCCGGCAGGACGCCGAGCTGGCACCGCCGGCCATGGGCGAGCCGTGCCGGGTGGCTGGCGCGCCGGCCGGCCAGCCGGCACCGTCGGGTCCCGTGCCCGCCCAACTGCCCATGGCCGTTCGCGGATTCGCCGGCCGCCGTCCGGAGCTGGCGCGACTCGACGCCCTGCTGCGTGCCGCGCGGACGTCGCGCGCCGACCAGCCCGGCACCCTGCCCATCGCGGTGGTGTCGGGCACCGCCGGTGTGGGCAAGACCGCCTTCGCCGTGCACTGGGCACACCGGGTGGCCGGCGAGTTCCCCGACGGGCAGCTGTACGTCGACCTTCGTGGGTTCGCCGATCACGGCTGCCCGGTGGATCCGGCCGCGGCGATCCGTGGCTTCCTCGACGCGTTCGGGGTGCCGGCGCAGCGGATTCCCGTCGAGCCGACCGCGCAGGCCGCGCTGTACCGCAGCATGCTGGCCGGCCGGCGGGTGCTCGTCGTCCTCGACAACGCCCGCGACGCCGCGCAGGTCCGGCCGCTGCTGCCCGCCACGCCGGGCTGCCTGGTCCTGGTCACCAGCCGCACCGAGCTGACCCCGTTGGTGGTGAGCGAGGGCGCGGATCCCTTGACCCTGGACCTGCTGTCGACGCAGGAGTCCCGGGAGCTGCTGGCCGGGCGTCTCGGCGCCGACCGGCTGGCCACCGATCCGGGCGCGGTCGACGACCTCATCGCCCGGTGCGCGCGGTTGCCGCTCGCGCTGGCCGTCGTCGCCGCGCGCGCCGTCACCCGGCCCGACTTTCCGCTCGCCACGCTGACCGCCGAGCTGCGGCGCGCCGCGGAGGAACCGGACGCAGCGCTGGACCCGTTCGACGGCGGGGACCTCGCCACCGACATCCGGGCCGTCTTCTCCTGGTCCTACCGCACCCTGACCACCGAGGCCGCCCGTCTGCTCCGGCTGCTGAGCCTGCACGCCGGCCCGGACATTGCCGCGCCGGCCGCGGCGAGCCTCGCCGGCCGGTCGGCCGCACTCGTCAAGCCACTCCTGGCGGAGCTGGCCCGCGCGCACCTGCTGGGCGAGGTGGCCCCCGGGCGCTACGCCTGCCATGACCTGCTCGACCGGTACGCCGCGGAGCTGGCCCACACTCACGACGACGCCAGTGACCGGCAGCGCGCCCGGCACCGGATGCTCGACCACTACCTGCACACCGCCGACGGCGCCGCCCGCCTCCTGGACCCTCATCGGGATCCGATCACCGACTCGACACACGAGCCCGGCACGGTCCCGACCGTCCTCGCCGGCTACGCGGAGGCACTCGCCTGGTTCCGCGCGGAGAGACCGGTGCTCCTGGCCGCCGTCGCCGAAGCAACCCGCACCGGCTCGGACCGCCGGGCCTGGCAGTTGGCCTGGACCCTACTCGACTTCCTCGACGCCCACGCGTACTGGCACGACCTGGCCGCGGTGCAGGATCTTGCGATGACGGCCGCCCGGCGTCTCGGCGACCGCCTCGGTGAGGCCCACGCGCACTGGGGGCTGGCGCGGGCCAGGGCGAAGCTGGGCGACCACGAGGACGCCCGCCGGCACTTCCAGCGCGCGCTGGAGCTGTTCGAACTGACCGGCGACCGCACCAGCCAGGCGCACACCCGGCTCAACCTGGCCTGGGTGCTCGACCGGCAGGGCCGTTACGCCGAGGCGCTGCCGCACGCGCGGGAGGCGCTCGCGCTCTACGAGGCTCTCGGCCACGTGGCCGGGCAGGCCGACGGACTCAACGCCATCGGGTGGTACCTCACCCACCTTGGGGAGCACCGGCAGGCCCTCGGCCACTGCCGGCGTGCCCTCGACCTGCACCAGCGGACCGGTGACCGGCGCCGTGCCGCCCAGGCCTGGGACAGCCTCGGTCACGTCCACGGCAACCTGGGCGACCACGAACGGGCGACGGAGTGCTACCGCAACGCGCTCGCCCTGACCCGGCAACTGAGCATCAGGTACGACGAGACCATCGTCCTGACCCATCTCGGCAGCGCCCGCCGCGCCGCCGGTGACCGGGAGGAGGCGCGCGCGGCGTGGCGCCACGCGCTGGCGATCCTGGAACAGCTGAATCATCCGGACGCCGACGTGGTGCGCGTCCAGCTCGCGCAACTGAGCTGACGTAGGCCCGGCGGTCAGTGGCCGCGCTGCGCGACCAGCCCCGATTCGTACGCCCCCGGTGAGATGCCGAGAGGGCTGTCCGCTGCTAAGGGCTGCATGCGCCCAGGTCGGCGGCCCTGGCAATGTGATCTCGTAAATGGGTAGGTCGACGGATCGGTTCCGTCAGGCCGCTCGGTACAGAAGCCCGGGCCATTGGCCTGGGCTTCGCCCTTTCCGGAGGTCGACAACCTCGCCGGCGGCCGTGCCAGTCCTCGACTGGTCCTTGTCGCGTGTCGCCACCACCTCGTCCAGCCGGTTGGCGACCGCGTCCAGGCCCAGAGAGATCCACCAACCTCAACGCCGGCTACGTCCCCCGGCTGAAGCCGTTGACATCTCGATGCCTGCGGGCGCACTCACATGCCGACGAGGGGATGCTCCGGGTTCATCCGGACCATCGAGTACGTGACCATCGGGCGGTGTCTGGCAGCCACAACGGGGCTAGCGATCACTTGGAATCTTGTCGTACTAGTCTTCGCCGTATGGCCTTGCGACCGGACGAGTTCTATGACCACGCAGTCGCCGTCGCGGACAGCGAGCGCCGGCTCCCATTGGCACGCATGACGGGATGGGAGATCAGTCCGTTCGAGCCGGACGGACTTCGCGTAGCGCCGTTGCGCCCGCCGGTGCTCCCGGAGCCCGCGCGGCACGGCGAGGATCCGTCGGACTGCAACGCCTGCCGCGACCGGGACGAAGGGATCTGGTTCAACGATCACTGGCGGCTGGCCCGGATTCCGGGAGTGGGCGTTCCGCTGGTGCTCATGCTGTATCCGCGCGCTCACTACGACATGGCGGATCTACCTGACGAACTGGCCGCCGAACTGGGGCTATTGAGCACCCGCATCGTCCGCCACATCCAGGCACTGCCGCACATCTCGCGGGCCCACGTCTACCGCATCGGAGATGGTGGCGCCCACCTGCACGTCTGGTTCTTCGCTCGGCCCGAAGGACAGGCCCAGTTGTACGGGTCGTGGCTGGTCGTCTGGGACGACCTGCTACCGGAGTACCCAGCGGACGTCGCAGAAGCTGACGCTCAGATCGTGGCAGACGCGTTGGTCGCGTCCCACGGAGGCCACCGGTCGCACACCAGCAAACCGGCCGCCTGACCGGCCTGAACCACGACCGAATGTCACCGTCACGGCTGTTGCCACCACCGCCGCGCGGATTTGCCAAGGTCACGTATCCGGATCTGCCGCTGAGCGCTCGTCACGCAAGGTACCCAGCTCACGCGGCGCGCGCATCCGGACGCGCCGAGAACAGCGTCTCCGTGCGCTGTTATGCGACGCGTTGACTCGCCTGCTGGAGACACGCATGGATGTTGCATGGATCGCGACCGATCCTGGAAGTGGCGACCTGGCCCTCAAGGAAAACCGGTCGGACGTCGACGGCTTCATGTCCCGGCTCCGGCACCTTCTGAGCGTCGGACAGGGATACACGGAGGTACGCCGCGTCGATACGGACTACCCCCAGTTGACGTTCTCATACAGAGGGGGCTACGCGGTCATGCACCTGTTCGCGTCCCCAGACGACTGCCGCCTTCTTCGTGGGGATGGCGGGCGGCCCGCGACGAAAAGCGTCGACGTGCCGGTGCTCGGCGGCGACTGCACATTCTCGGGTGACGTCGTCTCCAATGTGACCAGGGCAACGGCGGCGGTCGTCGCCTTCATGGACGGTGCTCCAGCCGAACGACTCGGAGAGTGGGTTCGGCTCTAGGCCGTGTTTCATAGGTTCGTTTGACCAGACGGGGCAGCTGTGGCTGCTGGCGTGTCGGTGGTCGATACGCAGTGAGGTCTCCGGTAGAGGGTTCATCGACCAAAACGACACCCTGAACACCGGAGACCTCGTGGCCACGATAGCGGTGACGAGACGGTTTGACCTGACTGATGTGCAGTGGGCGGCGCTGGAACCGCTGCTGCCGAGGGGCGAGAAGCCAGGACGGCCGCCGAAGTGGAGTAAACGGCAACTCATCGATGGGATCCGGTGGCGGGTGCGGGTGGGCTCGCCCTGGCGGGACTTCCGGAGTGTTACGGGCCCTGGCAGACGGTCTACGGGCTGTTCCGCCGTTGGCAACGCGCGGGAGTCTGGCAGCGCATCGTCACCGGGCTGCAGACCCGCGCCGACGCCGCCGGTCTGATCACCTGGGACGTCAGCGTCGACTCGACCATCGCTAGGGTGCACCAGCACGCCGCTGGTGCCCGCACCTAACCCGAGCTGCAGAAGGAACCACCCGGCGGGGTCGACGACGAGCCGGCTGATCACGCTCTGGGCCGGTCGCGGGGTGGCTGGACCACAAAGCTGCATCTGGCCTGCGAGCAGGGCCGCAAACCCTTGGCGATGCTGCTGACCGGTGGGCAGCGCGGCGACAGCCCGCAGTTCACCCGGGTCCTGGCCCGCATCCGGGTCCCCAGGCCCGATGGTGGCCGGCCCCGCACTGGACCCGACCGGGTCCTCGCGGACAAGGCCTACAGCTCCCGCGGCAACCGAGCGGAGCTACGCTGACGCGGCATCCCGGCCACGATCCCGATCAAGATCGATCAGGCCGCCAACCGGCGGAGGAAGGGGTCGAAGGGCGGCCGACCGCCGACCTTCGACCCCGTGACCTACAGGCAGCGTCACGCCGTCGAGTGCGGCATCAACCAGCTCAAACGCCTTCGAGCCATGGCCACCAGGTTCGACAAACTCGCCGTCCGGTACCAGGCCACACTCCACGTCGCTGCGATCAACGAATGGCTCTGACCAAGCTGTGAAGCAGCGCCCAAACGTGCACCAGGACGGCCTGGACACGGTGTGGTTGAACCCACATGATGGACGGCGACCGCCTTTCAGGAAGTGCGCATGCCCCGTCGGCCTCCTGCCGCCGTTCGAGCCACCCTCCAACGTCACCACCGGCGACGACCGCAGGCCCCCTGGCCCGCACACAGAGTCAAGGTTCGGCTCGATGTGCGTGGCTTGTCCGCCTCGACAATGCGACAGCTACGCGCGCTCGATCGCCTCTACAGTTGGCCGGACAATTGGACCGCCTCTGCCATCGTGGGCTGGTGCCGACCGCCGCGTAAGTATCGCGACTACGGCTATCCCCGCACCCAAGTCCCCTGGCACAGTGACTACGACTGGCGAGCCAACTCGGAAGATCCACGCGCTGTCATCGAAATCGCCTTCGGCCGGGTTTCCAAGAAGGCCCGCCGGGAGCTGCGTCGACTGGTCACTCCAGCCGACGAGAGGCTGCAGACGCTCTGGCTGAATAACCCGTTTGCCCATCCCCACCTCCCCTGGTGGCTACGGACGTTCGACTACTGAGGACCTCAGGGGAACAAGATCCTGTGCCGTCGGTTTACACCGATCTCCGTGGTCTCTATCGGACCCTGGCGTTCATCATCAACGCAGCACCACGTTCTTTCGAAACACGGCCTAAGCCCACGCAGTGCCGTTTGGTAAACACGGCTGCTTTTCGATGCCAGCCGGCTGGCGCTCAAGCGATTGACTAAGCCGCCAGCGGTCGAGGCAGGCATCCGCATCTGCCGCTGGGTGTGCACGGATCTGCCGATGACAGCGCACGTGGTCAAGCCGCGCTGTGGCGTCGCAGACGGGATGCCACTGGGCTGCCAGCCATGGGTCAGGCGGTCGTCGGGTCTTGCTCGGCGGCGAGTTCCTCTTTCCGTCGTGCCTGGTAGGCGGGCCAGTCGGCGCGGGCGACGATCACGTCGGCGATGGATAGCTTGATGACGCCGCAGCCGGACAGGGAGCAGGCGCGTGGGCTGCTCGCGTCGATGAGGGAGATCCCGCCGATTTCGTCGCCGTCGTTGATGTAGGTGCAGAGGACGGGGTGGAACGAGCAGTCCTCGTAGATGTCTCCGGGCTTGATTTCTCCGGGCTGGTCCGTGGTCACGCCCGCCATTGTGCCGGTCCTGCCGATGTCGTGGCCCAGTTGCGATCGTGGCGACACATGTCCGGTGTCGCGGGTGGCTTCCTTCAGTTCCCTTGGGGTTGGAGGGCCTTGTAGCGCTGGCTTCTCCTTGCGTTTCTGGCGGTGCCCCAGCCAGCCACGCAGCCGTGGCAGGAAATCCACCGGGTGCGGAGCAATCCCCACCGGAGCCGTGTAGCGAGTGCCAGTACGAGATCGTGCAGTCAGGCAACGAGAGACCCAGCCCAGGTCAGGACGCCGATCCGCCCGATCTGAGATGATCCACAGACCGTGGACGGGTTCAGGGTTCGAGTCCCTACGGCCCACTCCTCCGTAGCTCAGCGACCCTTTCCAGGGCCGCTGTTGCCCTAGTTCGGGCCGGTACAGCAGAGCAGTAGCGCCTTATCGGTCCAGCGCGCTGCCGAGTCGCTTGAGGGCCGCGCGGGTGGCTGCCGAGGACACCACCGTGTAGATCTCCATGGTGATGGCGAACTGTGCGTGCCGGAGGGTCTGCATCGCCACCCGAGGGTGCACGTCCAGGTCGGCCAGGGGTGGGGAGCGGGTCCGCCGGGGGTCCCGGACGGTCGGCACCGCGCAGACGGTCAGCGATGCCCCGCTCCGCAAGATGCTGAGTCCGTAGCCGGCCCTACTCAACGTCCTGTAACTCGATCAGGTCGAGGTCGCGGACGCAGAAGCGGTGGTGCTCGAAGGTCTCGTTGAGCACGGTGCCGAGGCATTGCCGCACCGAGCGGCCCCGGGCGTACGGCGGCCAGACATCGTCGTCGGGCACCGGCGCTGGCGCTGCGAGCTGCGCAGCGGTGACCTCGTCGAGCCAGGCCTCGAGTTCGGCGGCCTGTGCGTCGCGCACGCTCACGATCTCGTCGAGGGCGGGATCGAGCGAGAGGTCAAGACCGTGCGCTCCACGGTAGGGCTCGACGGTCGGCCCGATGCCCATCGGCGTGAACAGCTCTGTCGAGCCCAGGCAGCAGCGGCGGAACCACGAGTCGTGGACGAAGACCAGGTGGCGCATCGTCTGCACCGCCGACCACTCGTCGTTGACGCTGCGGCGCTCGATGCCGGGCGTACGGCGGATTCGCTCGATCGTGGCGGCCCACCCGGCATGGAGCTGACGCGATGCCTCGCGCAGATCGGCGGGGTCCTCGGAGCGGATCAGCACTCGCACCGGATGACGCCGGTCGAGCTCTGCCTCGACGTACTTGGTGACCTCGACACCGTTCACCATGAGGTTGGTGACGAGCCCGTCGATCACGGCATCCTGCATGACGACGCCGATCAGGCGTGCCGCGGTCAGATCGCACTCGCGGAACTCCGCACCGTGTAGATCCTCGTCTACATACCGCGTCATGCTCCGCATACTAGGTCCGAGCACCGACAAGCCAGCCTTCCCGCTCGATCTGGCCTCCTGCAGGTCCTGACGGAGCGAGAAGAACGCAACAGCGTCGTGATCGCCTCCAACGAACCCTTCTCCGGACCGACCAAGGTGGCTGGCCTATTGGTGGCCGAGGCGAGGCAGCGCAGCGACATGTGGGCTTCAGCAGCTTGAAATGCGCGGCGGCGGGAGAGGCGAACGCAAACGCCACGACGAGAGCGGGAAACAGCGCCAGCGACACCCGTAGTGCCCAGCGCGCGGCGCTGACGCGCTGACGGCTGTTTGCAGGCGAGACCCGATGATGCGGCAAGCAAGGTCAGGCCGCCCGGTGACGCCGCTGGAAAGGCACAGTTGATCCTTCCGCGAGGAGGCGTGGACCCGACGCCCACACATCGCTCCTACCGGATGCGGTCGCCGTCCCAGGGCAACTACTACCCGCTCATAGTAGGGCCGGGTCAGGCTCGACCCTCCTGCGAGCTCCGGTCGGGAGAAGGGGCAACGACTCGCAACGGCGGCAGCCGTCACGAAGTGGCGCCCCGCCGTGACCGCCGCCCGGCTCAGGTGTGGTCAGGGGCGCTTGGCGGCCCCGCGCTGACGGATCCTTAAGCGGGCCACCGCGAACAGCGCGATCTTGACAGCGATGAGCACCACGACGAAGTTCGCGGCCAGGCCCGTCCATCGCGACTCCGCCAAGACCGAGCCCGCCAGCCCCACATGCACAGCGGCGACCAGGACCACGGCCAGCGCGAGGACAGCGCTCTGAAGGTGGGATCGCCGGAAGCCCCGCCGTTTCCCGGATGGCATGCCGACGGCGTCTCGAACGGGGGCCTCGTCGGGGGAGTCGAGACGCTGCCACGCTACGGCCAGAGGGTCCCGGCGGCTGAACCGCTCGAAATCGCGGGCGATGATGTCGCGGATCTGAGTCAGACCGTCTTCGTCCCCCGCGTCGATCCGCACCGTGAGCGAGTTGCCGTCGGCGGTGAGCGTCGCCTCGCCCCACGGGCCGAAGGTGACCCTTCCGCTGGTGTCGCTCCACTCGGCGGCCACCTCCACCTCCCGGCGCATGTGCATGCGGGCGGAATGGCCACCGCTGCCCATGGCGGCGGCGTGCTTGCAGAACTGGACGAGATAGCGAGTGGCTCGGTCGGCCTGAATCTGGGCTTGCAGGACTGGCACGGTGTTCCTTCTCGGTCGTGGGTTGCGAGGAGCAACCCCAGCGGTTCGCGGGCCCGCTCCCCAGTGGTGGAGGGTCAGGGTGGAATTCGTGTCGCCCGGCAGGTCGTGGTGCCTCCCAAATTATAGAGACAACCTGTCTACGTCAACAGCAACCTGTTCCGCCCGTGAACGGCATGTAGCATGTGAGTGTGCCCAAGCTGTGGACCGAAACGATCGACGCGCACCGCGCAGCGGTTCGCGACGCCGCCATGGATGCCATGGCCGCACTAGTGGCCAAGCACGGGCTGGTCGCCGTAACGATGTCCCAGATCGCCGAGCAGGCCGGGATCGGGCGCGCCACGCTGTACAAGTACTTCCCCGACGCGCAGGCCGTCCTCACCGCGTGGCACGAACGTCAGATCGCCACACACCTCGACCAACTCGCCGCCGCCGTCGACCCCGCCGCCCCGGCCATCGCGCGCCTGGAAGCTGCCCTGAACACCTACGCCCGCCTCCAGCACCACTCCGCGCGCCACCACGGCGGCGAACTCGCCGCGCACCTGCACGGCAGCGGACACGTCCACCACGCCCAGCAGGAACTCCGCAGCTTCGTCCGAGACCTCATTGCCGAGGCTGTCCGAGACGGCGACCTCCGCGACGACGTGGCCGCCGACGAATTAGCCAACTACTGCCTGCATGCCCTCGCGGCAGCCGGCACCGTTCCCCAAGACGCCGTCCAGCGGCTGGTCACCGTCACCCTGGCCGGGATGGGCGCCCGTCCCCGCTAGTTCGCGCCGGGAACAGCCGGCTGCTCAGGCGGGAACGCGGCTGCCGGGCGGGGTGAAGGCGGCCAGAACGGTCGCGGTGATGAACGCGGCGGCCTCGTCGCTGTCCAAGCGGCCGGCGTTGATCTCGTCGGCGGCATTGTGCATCACGCTGTGCATGACGCCTACCAGCCAGGCAGTCGAGAGGTCGCTGCGGAACACTCCCTCGTCCTGACCGCGTTTGACGAGGCCTTCGACGCGCTCCGCCGGGCCGGCGTGCAGGTCGCGGATCCGGCTGGGCGGTAGAACCTTCTGAGCCGCCAGTAGGAGGGACCGGGACTGATTCACCAGCAGCCAGCTGGAATGGATCAGCCGGGTGAGTGCCTGCCTGGCATCGCCGCTCAGATCGACCGCGTCGAGTGCGCCGTGACCCTCGTCGATGACCCTAGCGAATGCCGCCTCCACCAGCTCGTCGCGGTTGGGGAAGTGGCCGTAGAGCGTGACCCTGCCGACGCCCGCGGCTTTGGCGATCTCGCTGACGCTGGCCTCCGGGTTGCGGCTCAAGGCCTTCACCGCGGCCTCAAGAATCGCCGTGATGCTGCGCTGCGCGTCGGCTCGCCTGCCCGGCGTCTTCGCCTGCCCCCTTGCGGCCATCCGGACCCCTTTGTCGAACAGTGCTGTACGAGTTACTGTACCCGACACAACTCAAACACAACTGTTCGAATTGGGGGCCACCCTGTGTCCGCTCAGGCCGTCGACCAACCCGACACCACCGCCGCCGACCCACGCCGCTGGCGCATGCTGGCACTGCTCGGCGTCGCGCAGTTCATGCTCATCCTGGACGTCACCGTGGTGGCGATCGCGCTGCCGCACATCGGAACGGACCTCGGCCTGGCACGCGACACACTGACCTGGGTCGTCAGCGCCTACACCCTGATGTTCGGCGGCCTGATGCTTCTCGGCGGTAGGGCAGCCGATCTCTTCGGCGCCCGCCGCGTGGTCCTGCTCGGCTTGCTCGTGTTCACCGCCGCATCCCTGATCACCGGCCTGGCCCCTGGCGCCGCGCTGCTGATCGGCGGCCGAGTCGCACAAGGTGTCGGTGCGGCGATGCTGTCGCCCGCGGCGCTGTCGGTGCTCACCAGAACCTTCCACGGGGACGAACGCAACAAGGCCCTCGGCATCTGGTCCGCGCTCGGCGGTACCGGCTCGGCGATCGGCGTACTGCTCGGCGGCGTACTGACCGCAGGCCCTGGTTGGCAGTGGGTGTTCTACATCAACGTGCCCATCGGTCTGATCGTGCTGGTGGCACTTGCCCGGATGCTGCCGGCGCACCTGCCGCCGACGACCCGAGCACGCCTCGACGTGCCGGGCGCCATCCTCGTCACCGCCGCGACCGGCACGGCCATCTACGCTCTGATCAACGCCGGGGACCGCGGCTGGTTGACCGCGACGACCCTCGGGACGCTGGCCGGTGCCGTCGTCCTGTACCTCGTGTTCGCCGTCGTGCAACGCGCCGTGCGCTCACCGCTGATGGACCTGCGGATCCTGACTCGCCGGCCGGTTGCCGCCGGCACGTTCCTCATCCTGGCCGCGACGGCTCTGATGATCGCGATCTTCTTCCTCGGGTCGTTCTACCTGCAACACCACAAGGGTTACGGGGCGCTGCACACCGGGCTGCTGTTCCTGCCGGTCGCCCTGGCAACGATCATCGGAGCCCAGGCCGCCGGTCACGCCATCGGCCGCCTCGGTGCCCGGCCGGTCGCGGCCACAGGGCTTGCGATCGCCGCGCTCGGCACCGCGCTGCCCGTGTTCTGGGACGGTGCGGCTGCGGTGGTGGCCGGGATCAGCGTCGGCGCAGCGGGCATCGGCGGCGCCTTCGTCGCCGCCTCCACAACCGCGCTGGCGCAGGTCGCTCATCACGAAGCCGGACTGGCCTCCGGTCTTCTCAGCACCTTCCACGAGTTCGGCGCCGCCCTCGGCGTCGCAGTGGTGTCCAGCATCGCGGCGGCGAGTATCGCTGACAGCAGCAGCGTCGGCTTCACCCGCGCCTTCACCTTCGCCGCAGCGACGGCCGCTGTTGCCGCCGTCGTATCGCTGCTCATCGTCCCGAACCTGAAGCCATCCACGGGCGCGACGGCCCATGCGCACTGAACAGGGACTGCCCACATGACCTGAGCATGTTCCGACCTGGGATTCGTAGCAGCCGCGGTCTTGCTGCTTCGCCGGGAATCGGGCCAGCGACCGAGCCTGCTGACCAAAGGAGCCGCGCGCAGGCCACCCCTTGACCAGTCACCTGTGGGACTGCCGACTGCTTGGGGCGCCTCTCCGGCCACTGCAGAACCGATGCACCTCGCCGACATGTCGTTCCCGCCGATGCGTCAACGGGAGAAGGTGGGCGCAGGCAGGAACACGCCGATGGCCCCCGGGGGGACTGAGCCGGACCGGAAAACGATCCCGCAAAGGCGGCGAGCCCGTGTGCGGTTCCAGCCATCGGCGGCGTCCGAACCTCGGACGCCGCCGATGGCTCGCCGCCGTTCTGGTGCCGGCGGTCTCTGACACTGCGCTTAGCGAGTCTTCCTTGTCGCCCGCTTGCGGGGCGGCGTCAACAGTTCGGCGATCGCCGCGATCGCGGACGGCACCAGGCGGTAGTACGCCCAGACGCCCCGCTTGTCCCGCTCGAGCAGGCCGGCCTCGGTGAGGATCCGGAGATGATGGCTGACGGTCGGCTGGGAGAGGCCGAGCGGGGTGGTGAGGTCGGTGACGGACGCCTCGCCCTCGGGAGCGGACTGGATCAGACTGAGCAGTCGCAGCCGGGCCGGGTCGGCGACGGCCTTCAGCACTCCCGCGAGGCGTTCGGCGTCGGCACGCTTGATCGGCTCACCGGCAAGCGGCGAGACAGCAGGTACGGCGGTTTTCGGGGTTCCCACGTCATCCATCGTCCCACCAACACCATCAATACGTTGGCGGAACCCACGACCAGGCCGCCGACGGCCGGCGGGTAGGGGCTCCCCGAGTACTGGTGGCCGTACCCGTCAGCTGGGGAAGCCGCTGCGCCGCCTGCCCCCGCGTGCAGGGTGTGTGCATCGGCCCGCGTGTAGAGAGCTTGGGTCGCTCGGCATGATGATCAGCGGGACGGAGGAGGTGCCGGAGCGTGTCCGGATCGTGTGACGTGGTGGTCGTAGGGGGCGGGCAGGCGGGTTTGGCGGCGGGCTACTACCTGCGCCGTGCCGGTCTGGATTACGTCATCCTCGACGGCCAGTCGCAGCCGGGTGGCGCGTGGCGGCATGGCTGGGACTCGTTGCGGTTGTTCTCTCCGGCCGAGTACAGCCCGCTGCCGGGGTGGGGGATGCCTCGGCAGGAGGGCGAGGAGTTCCCCACCGCTGCGCATGTCGTGGACTACCTACGGTCCTACGAGCAGCGGTACGACCTGCGGGTGCGTCGGCCGGTCCGGGTCCATGAGGTGCGGCGTTCCGGGGAGCGCCTGGCGGTGGAGACCGGCGACGGGAGCTGGCTGGCCAGGTACGTCATCTCCGCCACCGGTACGTGGGAGTGCCCGTACGTTCCCGACATCCCGGGCCGTGACGACTTCGCCGGCCGGCAGCTGCACACGGTGCACTACACCTCGCCAGAGCAGTTCCGGGGGCAGCGGGTCGTGATCGTCGGTGGAGGTAACTCCGCGGCGCAGATCTTGGCGGACGTGTCCCGGGTCGCCGAGGCCAGCTGGGTCACCTTGCGGCCGGCGCGGTTCATGCCCGACGACGTCGACGGTCGGGTGCTGTTCGGTGTGGCTACCCGCAAGGCCGCCGGTGGTGCCGGTGGCGGTGTCAGCGACCTCGGCGACATCGTGATGGTGCCCAGCGTCCGCCAGGCGCGGGACCGCGGAGTTCTGCACGCCCGTCCGATGTTCGCGCGGCTGACCGATCGTGGCGTGCGGTGGGCCGATGGCGCCGAGCAGCCCTGCGACGCCATCATCTGGTGTACGGGTTTCCAGCCCAACCTCACCCACCTCGCGCCGCTGCTGCCCGGATGGCGGCAAGGGGAGGTGGCCACCGAGGGCACCCGGTCGGTGGACGAGCCTCGCCTCTACCTGCTGGGTTACGGCGATTGGACGGGGCCGGCGTCAGCCACACTGGTGGGTGCCGGCCGGACAGCGAAAGCGACGGTCGCCGACATCGCCGCCCGCCTGGGCGGATGATCGTCGGCCCGAGGCCCGGCCGAGCTGGCCGGACCTCGGGCGGCGCCGGTCAGGCCAGGGCGGTGAGGTAGCGCTCGGCGTCGAGGGCGGCGGCGCAGCCGGTGCCGGCGGCGGTGATCGCCTCGCGGTAGGTGTGGTCGACGAGGTCACCGGCGGCGAACACGCCGGGCAGGTTGGTGCGGGTGCCGGGGGCCTCGACGGTGACGTAGCCGTCGGCGTCGAGGGTGACCTGGCCGCGGAACAGTTCGCTGCGCGGGTCGTGGCCGATGGCGACGAACACGCCGGTGACGTCCAAGACCCGGGTCTCGCCGGTGCGGACGTCCCGTAGCCGAGCTCCGGCGACGGCGCCGTCGTGGCCGAGGATCTCCTCGACCACGCTGTTCCACGCCACCTGGATCTTGTCGTTGGTCAGCGCCCGCTCAGACATGATTCGGCTGGCGCGGAAGGTGTCCCGGCGGTGGATGATGGTGACGCTGCGAGCGAATCGGGTGAGGAAGGTGGCTTCCTCCATCGCGGTGTCGCCACCGCCGACCACGGCGATGTCCTGGGCGTGAGGTTGGCGCGGGCGGCGTAGACGGCGGCGGTGTATCCGGCGGGTCCGGAACCGATGATGATCAGGCGGTGTGGGTCGGACACGAGGGGCTCCTGCTCAGGGGTGAGCCGCCCACCGGGGTGGGACCCGGTGGGCGGCAACGAAGGCGTTGTCAGGCGGTGGGGCGCAGTTCGGTGAGCAGCTGCTCCACGCGGGAACGGATCTCGTCGCGGATCGGCCGGACGGCGTCGACGCCCTTGCCGGCGGGGTCTTCGAGCTTCCAGTCCTCGTAGCGCTTGGCGGGGAAGACGGGGCAGGCGTCGCCGCAGCCCATGGTGACGATGACGTCGGAGGACTGCGCGGTCGCGTACTCCAGGAGCTTGGGGGTCTGGTCGGTGATGTCGATGCCGACCTCGCGCATGGCCTCGACGGCGGCGGGGTTGACCTGGTCGGCGGGGGCGCTGCCGGCGGAGCGGACTTCGACGGTGTCGCCGGCGAGGTGGCGCAGCCAGCCGGCGGCCATCTGGGAGCGGCCGGCGTTGTGGACGCAGACGAACAGGACGCTGGGCTTGTCGCTCATCGGGTGCCTTCCATGCGGTGCGAGGGCCGGTTGACCGGCTTGTCGTCGGGGTCGGGGAACAGGTGGGCTGGGTCGCTGTTGCGGTCGAGCGTCCGGTAGCGGCCGGGGTCACAGCGGCGGTTGACCAATCCGGCATCAGGCCGAGCGCCGCGGGTGCCGTGTGGGTGCGGGGTTGTCATGAGCGGCGGCCGATGGCGGCGTCCTCGTCGGTGGGGACGACGACCTGGTCGGCGGCGGCGCCCGCGTCGGGGTAGAGGGCGGCGAGCAGGCCGACACCGACGGCAAGTCCCACAAGCTGCGCGACGACGAAGCCGGGCACGGAGGTGGGGGCGATGCCGGCGAAGGTGTCGGTGAACGCGCGGCCGATGGTGACCGCCGGGTTGGCGAACGAGGTCGACGAGGTGAACCAGTAGGCGGCGCCGATGTAGGCGCCGACGGCGGCGGGTGCGACCGCGGCGCGGCCGGAGCGGGCGAGGGCGAAGATCAGCAGGATCAGGCCGGTGGTGGCGACAACTTCACCCAGCCAGAGGTGACCGGCGGCGCGGTCCTTGCCGGAGAAGTCGACGGCGGCGAGGTCGAACATCAGATTGGCCAGCACGGACCCGGCGATCGCCCCCAGCACCTGCGCCACGACGTAGCCGCCCAGGTCTCGGGCGGTGAGGCCGGTGCCGGCACGGCGGCCGAGGAACCAGTCAGCGGCGGAGACGACGGGATTGAAGTGCGCGCCGGAGACCGGGCCGAAGATCAGGATCAGCGCGCCGAGAGCGAACGCCGTGGCGGTGGAGTTCTCCAGTAGCTGCAGGCCCACATCACCGGGGGAGAGGGTGGCGGCCATGATGCCGGAGCCGACCACGGCGGTGACCAGCAGGGCGGTGCCGACGAACTCGGCCAGCAGGCGCCGCCAAGGTGCGATGGTCATCAGTCTTTATCTCCCATGATGGTGCTGTCCCGGATCGTCGGGCAGATTGGTTATCGGGTGGCGGAAACGTTCAGCTCGTCGAGCAGGCGACGGACGCGGCGCTCGATCTCGTCGCGGATCGGCCGCACGTCGGCCAGGTCGAGCCCGGCGGGGTCGTCCACGGTCCAGTTCTCATAGCGGGTGCCGGGGAAGATGGGGCACGCGCGCCGCAGCCCATCGTGACCACGACGTCGGCGGCCCGGACCACCTCGTCGGTCCACGGCTTGGGGAACTCTCCGATATGTCGATGCCGCGTTCGGTCATCGCCGCGGTCGCGCAGGGGTTGATCTCGATGCCGGGTTCGCTGCCACCGGACCAGGCGATCGCCTGGTCGCCGGCCAGGTGGGTGAAGAAACCCAGGGCCATCTGGGAGCGGCCGGCGTTGTGGGTGCACAGGAACAGCACGACAGGGCGCCCGTCGCGGTGGTGTCCCTCGACCCGGGCGAGAGCCCGTAGCCGCTGGCGGGCGAAGCGCTCGGCGAGCAGCGGCAGGAAGTTCGCAATGCTGGCGGCGGTGGCGAACTGCTCGTAGCTGGTCTGCAGGAACCGCTCGATGGTCTCGGTGCCGTAGATGCCGTCGAACTCCTCAGCCAGTCGCGTCGCGACGGTGTGCAGCGCGACCTGCTGGTCGAGGGTGATCTCCTGGAGGGGGTGGGCGGTGAGGTCGGTCATCGGAGACCTCCGGGCCGGATGGCGGGCGCGAGCCGGTCGACGCGGTCGGCCAGGTCGGCGTAGGCGGCCTCGAACGCCTCGTCGGTGTCCACGCGCACCGGGTCCGGGACCGACCAGTGCAGGCGGGGGCGCAGCGGGCCGGTCAGTTCCTCATGGGCGTTGTCACAGACGGCGATTACCAGGTCGTCGCGACGGACGACATCGGCGACGTGGGCGGTGCCGGTCGGGTCGAGGTCGAGGTCGTGGCGGTGGGCCACGGCCACCGCCCGCGGGTGCACCCGCCTGGCGGGCTTCGTGCCGGCGGAGGCGACATCGCCGTGGGCGCGCTGCTTCCACAGCGCGGCGGCCAGCTGCGAGCGGGCCGAGTTGTGGGTACACACGAACACCACCCGGCCCACGCCGCCCAGCCGCGGGGTGGCGAGAGCGGCCAGCGTCTCCGGGCGCAGGCGAAGGTAGGTGCGGCGCCGGTCGCCCTCGGAGCGGCCCTTGATGACCAGGCCGGCGTCGGTGAGGACCTTGACGTGGTGGGCGACCAGGTTCGTCGGCATGCCGAGCGTCTGTGCGATCTCCCCAGGCGAGGCGTCGCCCAAGGTGAGCGCGTCCACGATCGCCAGGCGCGCCGGGTCACCCAGGGCGGCATGGATGCGGGCTCGCCCGTCGAGGGAAGAAGGCTCAGCGTTCATTGAGTCAACTATCGCTGAGCAACTTTGCCGAGTCAAGCCGACCTCGTGAAGGCCCGGATCTCACCGGGGCAGGTGTTGGTGCCGGCTGATCAGCAGCAGGTCGCCAGGTAGGACTGCAGATCCGTCAGGGCAGCGACGGCGCCGTCCCGGTCGGCTCGGTAGAACACCGTCTTGCCGTCTCGCCGCGAGGTGACCACGCCGCCGCGTCGCAGCAGCGTCAGCTGCTGCGACGCCGTGGCCTGGCTGATGCCGGCCCGCTCGGCCACCTCGCCCACGGACATCTCTGCGCCGCGGGCGAACAGCATCATGATCCGCTGCCGGGTAGGGCTGCCGAGGGCCTTGAGGAACTCCTGCGTCTGCGGCGCGAGGCCCGAAGCGGCGCTCTGCGGCCCGGCCGGCTGGTCGTCGGCGGTCTGACTCATGGTCACACCTTCCCTCGCCATCATCATATTGTCATTCAACAAAACGACGATATGATCGTGGTGTGAACGATCAAGCCAATCCCGTGATCATCGTCGGCGGCGGGCAGTCCGGCCTCGCCGCCGCCCGCGCCACCCTGGACGCTGGCCTGCGACCCGTGGTCCTGCACTCCGGCGCCGAACCAGTGGGCTCCTGGCCTGACTACTACGACAGCCTCACGCTGTTCTCGCCCGCCCGCTACAGCACCCTGCCCGGCATGCCCTTCGACGGCGACCCGGACCGTTACCCCCACCGCGACGAGGTGGTCGACTACCTCCGCCGCTACGCCGAAGCCCTGGACGCCGAGATCCGCACCTGCACCCGAGTCATCGCCGTACGTCCCGGTCGCAGCGGCGGATACCTCGTCGAAACCGACACCGGCGACGAACTGCCCGCCGTCGGAGTCGTCGCCGCTACCGGCTCCTTCGGCAACCCGTACCTGCCAACCCTGGAAGGGCAGAGCGAGTACACCGGCGATCTGCGCCACGTCGCCCAATACCGCCGACCCGAGGCATATGACGGCAAGCGGGTCGTGGTCGTGGGGGCCGGCAACTCCGCTGTCCAGGTCGCCTACGAACTCACCGGGCGTGCCCGGGTGACGCTGGCGACCCGCGAACCGGTCCGGTTCCTGCCGCAGCGCATCCGCGGTCGGGACCTGCACCACTGGCTGCGCGTCACCGGCGCCGACCGCCTTCCGCGCCCGGTCATCACCCGGCTCATCCGGCACGCCGCCGTGCTGGACACCGGCCGCTACCACGACGCCATCACCTCAGGCGAGCTTCCCCGGCGGGAGATGTTCACCCGCTTCACCGCCGACGGTGTCGTCTGGAGCGACGGCACCGCGGAAGCCGTCGACGCCGTCATCTTCGCCACCGGCTACCGCCCGAACCTCGACTACCTCGCCCCACTCGGCGCACTGAACCAGGGCGTACCGCGGCAGGCGAGCGGCATTTCCACCACCCATCCCGGCCTGGTCTACCTGGGGCTGGAATTCCAGCGATCCTTCGCCTCGAACACCCTGCGCGGCGTCGGACGCGACGCCGCGCACGTCATGGCAGCCCTCGCCGCACGCGTGGACCGGCGTCCGCGCCTCTCCCGTCAGGCACGCCCCACGGCCTCCGGTGCGAAGCGTTTGACGCCGCCCGTGCCCCCCGATCGAGCCAGGGACGGTGCGGGCGGATGACGGCGATGGGGGAGCGAGGTCAGGCCTTGGCCGCGGCTGCCGGCTCGATCGACAGCAGCGCGGCGAGCTGGCGCAGGATCTGCGGTCGAGCCCGGTAGTAGACCCAGGTGCCGCGCCGTTCGGCGTCGACCAGGCCTGCCTCGCGCAGCGTCTTGAGGTGGTGCGAGATCGTCGGCCCGGTCAGGTCGAACGCCGGCGTCAAGTCGCACACGCACGCCTCCCCGTCCTCGGCGGAGGCGATCATCGACATCAGCCGCAGCCGCACCGGGTCGCCGAGGGCCTTGAACGCGGGCGCGAGCACCGCGGCCGTCTCGGCGGGAACCTGGCTCTGCGCCAGCGGGGGACAGCACGGCGCGTCGGCGTTGAGGTCGATGAGGGCGAGCGGCGCCTGTTGCTTCGACATACCTCTAGGTTGACATCTCTCTAATCAACGTGCAACTCTCTGATTCGACGGACGTCGAGACAGGCGTCCTTGAGGAAAAGAGGCACCGCCATGTTCGGCTTCCCCCGCCGCTCGCGCACACCGCTGCCTGGTGTCCGGTTCTGCGACTCCTGTGCCCAGGTGTCCACCGCCGCCCAGCGCGCCGAGCGCCGTCTCGACCGCGCCCGCACCAGTGCCTACACGCTGATCAGCCCCCGTTGAGGAGATGACCGACATGAGCGAGAACACCTCCACCGCCGGCGGTTTCGCCGGCGACCCCGCCGCGGCCCTGCAGATCACCGGCTCCGGCGCCTGCTGCGGCAGCCCGGCACAGGCCGTCGGCGGCATGCTCCCGCCGGCCGGCGCAACCGCCAGCGGTGACCCGTGCTGCGGTACCCGCCAGGCCGCCGGGGCGGCTGACTCCTGCTGTGGCGCCGAGGCGAAGGCCGACGCCGTCGCCGCCGGACAGGGCTGCTGCTCATGACCGGCTCAAGCAACCTCGCGGACCTGCTCGAGCAGGTCAGCGCCGACCGGATGGTCGCCACCATCGCCGTCCTCGCCTCCGACCCGCTAGCCGGGCGACGGGTCGGCTCGCGGGGCGGGGCGGCGGCCCGCGCCTGGCTCGTCGACCAGCTCACCGCCCTCGGCGCTGGCGTGCGCACCGAGGAGTTCCCGGTCCGCGCCGTGCCGCAGGTGTATGAGGCGCCGACAGTCACCTGGGGCGATCGGAACGGCACCATGGAGCTGGCGTTCGGGCGACAGGTCGCGATCCACCCGGCCTCCGCCGACACGCCGGACATCCGACGCGGCGCCCTCGGCGTCGCCGGCAAGGACCACCCGGCGGGGCGGTGGCTGGTCGTGCCGGCCGACATGAGCCTGTTCGACGCCTACCGCGACACCCGCGGTGCTGCCGGGTTGCTGGTCCGCCGCCCGGTTGACGCCGAGGGTTGGCAGTTCACCATGCTCGCCGGCCCGGACCCGGGGCCGCTGCCCGTGCTGACGCTCGACCCGGACACCCACCACGCCGTGCTCACCGCCGCGACCGCGGGGGACGGTTGGCTGGCTGGCGCGACGCCGCTGCGCCGCGACGACGTCACCGGCGCCAACATCCACGCCTGCCTCCGGCAGCCTGTCCCCGCTGGCGCCGACCTGCTGCTGACCGCGCACTACGACGGTGTCGGCGACCACCCCGGGCTTCGCCTGCCCGGCGCCTCGGACAACGCCACCGGCGTCGCCGTGGTCCTCGAAGCCGCCCGCATTCTCGCCACCGCGCTGCCGAACGGCGCCGGACTGTCCGTCGCGCTGCTCGACGGGGAGGAGGTCGGCGCTCTCGGCTCCGCCCACCACGCCGGTCAACTCCGCGCCGCGGGTGCCGCGCCGATGGTCATCAACGTCGACGGCGCCGGCCGCCTGGAGGGGGCGGCCGCGGTGGAGGCCGGCGGCTCTGCCCACCGTCTCCTCGCCCTGCTCGACCAGGCCGGGCGCCACACCGGTATCCCCCTGACCGCAGGTCCGGTGGCATCAGACAACCGCCGCTACGGCGGCGCCGGTTTCGCCGCTGTGGGCATCGGTGCCGGCATGGGCGGCTACCACAGCCCCGCTGACACCCCCGACAAGGTCGACCCCGCCACTCTCGACGCCATCGCCCGTCTCGTTGTCGCGACCGCTCACCTCGCGGCAGCGGCACCCGCTACACTTTCATCGCCAATCGGCGATAAACGATAGAGGGAGTGATGGTGGGCGACCTCCTCGACCGGGGCACCGCGCAGACCTACGCCTCGTGGTTCCGGGCCCTGGCGGACCCGACCCGGGTGCAGATCGTCGAGTACCTCGCCCGGCACGCCCGGCCGATGAGCGTGGGGGAGATCGTCAGCGCCGTCGGCTTGGCCCAGTCCACCGTCTCCCAACACCTGAAGATCCTGACCGAGGTGCGGTTCGTGCTCGTCGAGCCGGTCGGCACCGCCCGTCACTACCGCATCAACGACGCCTGCGTCGGCTGCTTCCCCTCCGCCGCTGACGTCGTCATGGGCCGCCCGGCCCCCACCCCGAAGGGAGCCTGCTGATGGCCGACACCACCGTCCGCCCGATGACCCCGGACGACGCCGATCGTGTCCTCGCCATCTACCAGGCCGGCCTCGACGGCGGCGACGCCAGCTTCGAAACCACCGCACCGACCTGGACCGCATTCGACTCGGGCAAGCTGCCTGATCACCGCCTCGTGGCCGTCGACGCGGACGACAACATCCTCGGGTGGGTGGCGGTGTCACCGACGTCGACCCGGGCGGTCTACGCCGGGGTGGTCGAGCACTCCATCTACGTCGACCCCGCCGCCCAAGGTCGTGGCGTGGCCCGGCTGCTGCTGGACGCGCTGATCGCCTCCACCGAGGCCGCCGGCATCTGGACCATCCAGTCCGGCGTGTTCCCGGAGAACGCCGCCAGCCTCGCCCTGCACCAGCGGGCCGGGTTCCGCGTCATCGGCACCCGCGAAAGGGTCGGCCGGCACCACGGCCGGTGGCGCGATGTCGTTCTCCTCGAGCGGCGTAGCCCCGTCATCACCTGAACCCGTTCAGTTCCGCCCGCCACAGCACCGCTGCGCCTTCTTGATTCGACAATTTTCAACACAAGGGAGTTTCCGATGACTGTCCTGGACGAACTGCCCGTCGTGGTGATCGGCGCGGGCCCGGTGGGCCTGGCCGCCGCCGCCCACCTGCACGAGCGTGGCCTGCCCTTCCTTGTCCTGGAGGCCGGCGACACCGCCGGCGCGGCGGTGCGGCAGTGGGGGCACGTGCGGGTGTTCTCCCCGTGGCGCTACAACGTCGACCCGGCCGCCCGCCGACTGCTCGACGACGCCGGTTGGGTCTCCCCGGCCGAGGACGCGCTGCCCACCGGCGCGGACCTGGTCGCGGACTACCTCCAGCCCCTGGCGGAGCTGCCGCAGCTCAAGCCGCACCTGCGCTACGGCGCGCGGGTGGAGGCGATCAGCCGACTCGGCCTGGACCGGCTGCGTACCGCCGGCCGCGAGCAGACGCCGTTCCTGATCCGCCTCGCCGACGGCGACGAGTTGCTGGCCCGCGCGGTCATCGACGCCTCCGGCACCTGGGGCACCCCCAACGTCCTCGGCGCCTCCGGCCTGCCCGCCCGCGGCGAGAAGGACGCGGTAGCGTTCCTCGAGCACGCCCTGCCCGACGTGCTCGGCACCGACCGGCACCGCTTCGCCGGCCGACACACCCTTGTCGTCGGCGCCGGCCACTCCGCCGCGAACACCCTGCTCTCCCTGGCCGAGCTGGCCGCCGCCGAGCCCGACACCGAGGTGACCTGGGCGATCCGCTCCGCGTCCCCGGCCCGCACCTACGGCGGTGGCGACGCCGACGCCCTGCCCGCCCGCGGCGCGCTCGGCTCCCGTCTGCGCGACCACGTGGACGCCGGCCGCATCCGGCTGCTCACCGGCTTCTCCGTCCACGCGCTCACCCCGACCGACGGCCGCGTCGCCGTGGTCGTCCGCCACGCCGACGGCACCGACGAGTCCATCACCGTGGACCGCATCGTCGCCGCCACCGGCTTCCGCCCCGACCACTCCATCGCCGCCGAGCTGCGCCTGGACCTCGACCCGATCATGGGCGCCACCCGCGCCCTCGCCCCGCTGATCGACCCGAACGAGCACTCCTGCGGCACCGTCCCACCGCACGGCGCCGACGAACTCGCACACCCCGAGGTCGGCTACTACGCCGTCGGCATGAAGAGCTACGGCCGCGCGCCCACCTTCCTCATGGCCACCGGCTACGAGCAGGTCCGCTCCGTCGTCGCCGCCCTCGCCGGCGACTGGGACGCCGCCCGCGACGTCCAGCTCGACCTGCCCGAAACCGGCGTCTGCAACAGCAACCCCGCCGACTCCACCGGAACCGACAGCTGCTGCGGCCCCACCCGTGCAGCCCAGCCGGCCGCACAAGGGCTCGCCACCGGGATCTCCGGCGGCCTGCTCTCCGCACCGCTCACCCTGATCAGCCTCGACACCCCGACCAGCGGCCAGACCGGCGGCTGCTGCTCCAGCTGATGACCACCACCACGACGGCGCCCGCCGACCCCACGGTCGGCGGGCGCCACGGGTGGCGCATCGTCGCCGCCCTCGCCATCACCTCCACCATCGGCTACGGCACCCTCTACTACGCATTCGCCGTCCTCCTCGGCCCCATGGCCGCCAGCCTCGACGCCTCCACCACCGCCGTCACCGGCGCGCTCACCGCCAGCGTCCTCGCCGGCGCGCTGATGGCCATCCCGGTCGGCAGGTGGCTCGACCGGCACGGCGGACGAGCCCTCATGACCGCCGGCTCGATCACCGCCACCGCGCTCCTGATCGCCTGGTCCCAGGTCCACACCATCGGACAGCTCTACGCCGTCATGATCGGCATCGGCATCTCCGGCGCAATGGTCCTCTACGAACCCGCCTTCGCCGTCATCGTCTCCTGGTTCATCCCCGACCGGCGCCCCACCGCCCTGCTCGCGGTCACCGTCGTCGCCGGATTCGCCAGCACCATCTTCATGCCCCTCACCGGCCTGCTCGTCGCGCAGCTCGGCTGGCGCGGAGCCCTGCTCACGCTAGCCGCGGTCCATGGCGTAGTGACTGTGCCGCTGCATGCCCTCACGATCCGTAAACCGCCCCAGGGCAGGGCACCCATCCCGGCGGCGCGACCGGACCACACTCTGCGACGCATCGCGGCGCGCGCCGCGATGCGCGACCGCCGCTTCTGGATCCTCGCCGCCGCCCTCATCGCCCACGGCGCCGCCACCAGCACCATCGGCGTCCACCTCGTCGGCTACCTCACCAGCCGCGGCCATCCCGCCACCTTCGCCGCCACCACGGCCGGGCTCCTCGGCGTCCTGTCCGTCACCGGACGACTCGTCCTCACCAGCGCCCGCCGCCGCCTCCCGATCACCACCATCGTCGCCACGGTCTTTGCCATTCAGGCGGTCGCTGTCCTCGCCATGCCCTTCACCGCAGGAAGCCGCGTGGGCGCCGTCATCACCGTCACCGGATTCGGACTCGGATTCGGCATCGCCAGCCTCGCCACCCCAGCACTGCTCGCCGACCGCTACGGCACCGCCGCCTACGCCACCATCGCCGGACGACTCACCGCCCCCGTCACCACCGCCAAAGCCGCCGCACCCCTGCTCGCCGCCACGCTCCTACCGCACGGCGGCTACCACCTACTACTCGCCGCGGTCACCACCGCATGCCTCCTGGCCGCCGTCGGAATGCGGTTCGTAGGGAGCAGAAGTGACTGGAACGAGCACGACGACAAACCCGGCCCGCCGCCGCAATAGCCTGCGGTGCCGCCACCCCGATCATGAGCAGCCCCGCTCCGGGCAGCTGAGGTTCGCCCCGACACGACACGCCTGGCGCTACCCTGACCCGACAGGCGGTACGTCCCACCGCTGAACCAGGGAGCTGCCGATGACCGGCGCCGCGGGCTCGGAAACCGACGTGCTGGTGGTCGGCGCGGGGCCGACCGGCCTCACCATGGCCGGGCAACTCGCCCGGCACGGCGTACGGGTGCGCCTGGTCGACCGGACAACCGACCGGGTGCACGAGTCCCGCGCGCTCGCGGTCCAGCCCCGCACCTTGGAGGTCCTCGCCGGGTTCGGTCTGGCCGACAAGATGGTGGCGGCCGGCAACCCAGCGGTCCGGCTGATCGTGCACGCGGGACGGCGGCAGCGTGCGGTGCGACTGTTCGACCTGGGCCTGCCCGACACCGCGTACCCGTACCTGCTGTTCCTGTCGCAGGCGGAGACCGAACGGCTGCTCGGCGAGCACCTCGGCACGCTCGGCGTGAGTGTCGAACGCGGTATCGAGCTGGTCGGCCTGGACCGTACCGACCAGGCCGCGGTCGCCACGCTGCGCGACCGCGACGGCCGCGAGGAGCGGGTGTCGGCCCGATACGTGGTGGGCTGCGACGGCGCGCACAGCGCGGTGCGGCAGTTCGCCGGGATCGGCTTCGAGGGCGGCGCGTACCCGCAGACGTTCGTGTTAGCCGACCTGGAGGTCGACGGCGTCGAACCCGGCGCGGCGCACGCCTTCCTCGCCGGGCGAGGGCTGATGCTCCTCTTCCCGCTCGGACACCCGGCCAGTTGGCGGATGGTGGCAATGCGACCCGCCAACGACGCGACCCCGCCGAGCGCGCCGGTCCATCTCACCGAGCTGCAGACGCTGGCCGACGCGTACGCAGGCGGCGCGCTGCGGCTGCACGACCCGGTGTGGGCGACGAACTTCCGGCTGCACCACCGGGCCGCCACCGCCTACCGGGCCGGACCGGTTTTCCTGGCCGGAGATGCCGCGCATATCCACAGCCCGGCCGGCGCGCAGGGTATGAACACCGGCATCCAGGACGCGGTGAACCTCGGCTGGAAACTCGCCCAGGCACTGCAGGGCGACGCCGACCCGGCCCTGCTGGACAGCTACCACGCGGAGCGGGCACCGGTCGGCCGGATGGTGCTCCGTTTCAGCGACCGGGCCTTCACCGTCGCCACGACCGCCAACCCTCTTGTCCGCTTCGCCCGGACCCGGCTCGCGCCCGCCCTGCTGCCGGCGGTCCTCGCGCCCCGGATCGTGCGAGCCACCGCCTTCCGCACGGTCGCCGAGCTTGCCATTCGCTACCGGCACAGCCCGCTGTCCACCGAGGCCCGGCACGCGCCGCGGACGGGCCCGCGAGCCGGCGACCGGCTGCCCGACGCCCCTCTGGCCGGCGGCGGCTCGCTGCACCGGCTCACCGCCACACCCGGCTGGCACCTGCTGCTCTGCGGCCCACCCGAAGGCTGGCCCGCCCACGAGATCGACGACCTGACCCGGCGCCACGGCGGCAGGCTCACCGCACATCACCTCGCCGGCCTGGTTGGAGCGGCGCCCGAGGCTGACGACCAGGTGTTGCGCCGGCTCGGCGTCGATCCCGGCGCGCACGCCGGCTATCTCGTGCGTCCGGACGGGCACGTGGGCTACCGCGCGGGCGGCACCGACCTGATCGGCCTACGTGCCTACCTGCGCCGCTGGCTCGGACCCTCGGATGCCTGAGGACGTGCGGGCCGTGTCGCGGGTTCATCGTGTGCCGATCTATCGCGACGTTCCTCTGACCGTGGATGACCAGGTTGACGGTGACCGGTGGACCGCCCGGCATCTCCCAGGGCAGCGTCACTGGCACCGGCGGAGCGTACGACCTGGCCGACTGTCGGCTACGCCGTCTCATGGCCTTCGTGACACCGCGACTGTTGGCCCGGGGTCGTCCTGGCCTGAGGTTTTGCCGACCTAAGGGCGGGGGGACCCGGCGCATGGAGCATCCGGAGGAGTCCCCCGAGAGCCGGGAAATGCGAAAGCTGAAAGGGCTGAGCAGGGAGGAGGCTGGGCTGTGGTTCTGGTCCGCCCTGCAATACATAACCGATGCTGCCTCCGCCCACCGCAACGAGGAGCTGTACCGGGCTGCCCGCAAGACGGGCATGGCCGCTTTGTCCCAGGGCATCCCGTTGCCGTTTAGCGCGGCGTACGTAGGGTGCCCCATCTGCAATGCCAATCCCGGTCAGAACTGCATCAACCTGCCGCGGCACGTCTTGAAGGAAGAGCTGCACCCGGAGCGGGTCGAGCGGAGTCGAAAGCTGCGCGAGTTGACGGAAGGTTGAGCGACGGAGGCCGTTACCGCTCCTCCATCAGGCCCACCTTCGTCCGAAGCGATCCGGCGCCGTTGGCTGTCTCATCCGGCGGCGTCGGTAGGCCACGAGCGTGAGGGCGGCTGCGGCGCCGGCGGCTGCGAGGACCGGCGCGGGTTTGGCGCGTAGTGCGGTGCCGACCTGGGACCTGGCGGCGGCGTTGCCCGCACCGTCGGGCAACACCGCCGCGCTCTGGCACGCCCCCACCGCAGCACCCCCGCCCACGGCCGAGCCGCTCGCCACCGAATGCAGGACCGCCGGCACCGTGCCGCCCGCGAGCGTTAGCGGTGCCGCGCCGGGCCTCCGCTTCGACCGCGAGGCACGGGCGGTGTTGGAGCAGGCGGTACTCGTCGCGCTGGAGGAGCGGGCCGAGCACATCGGCACCGAGCACCTCCTCGCCGCCCTGTTGCGCACCGGGCCACCCGACGTTGTGTCCGGATCGCGACGACGGCCAGGACGCCGCCCTCGGTGCAGAGGGCGGCGGTCCAGTCCAGCCGGCGGCGGAAGCGACCGCGGACACGATCGCGATGGCTGTCCGGTCCAGCAGCGCACCGGGCACGAGGCCAACCGGCCATGGCTCACGGACTCGCAAGCGAGTGGACGCTGCGGTGCTGCTTGTCGTCTTGTGGGCCGCAGGTACCGGTGATTGTCGTGGCTCAGGTCGGTGTGCCCATCGTCATCTCGCCTGCTGGCCGACCGGGACCAGGCCCGTGGACGCATGACGCGTGAACGCCGTGATCGTCCCGGCAACCGAGATCGCTGCCAGGGTAATCACCGCGGTGGCCGGCCAGCCGAACCATTCGACTGAGCCAGCACCGAAGGCGGTCCCGAGGCTTCCTCCGACGAAGTACACCGACATGTACGCACTGTTGCACCCTGCCGGTGCTGCAGGATCGATGGCGAGGACCGTGCTTTGGTTGGCCACCTGAGCGGCGAACAGGCCGGCGTCGAAGAGCGCCAAGCAGATCAGGGCCACGACGGTGTTCGCGAGGCTGAAGCCCATGACGGCCGCGGCCAGCCCAGCCGACACCAGGCCCGCGAGGATGACGCGACGGCTACCTACGCGGTCTGTCCAGGCGCCCGCGACCTGAGTGGCGGGAATGCCCGCAAGTCCGGCCAGGGCATACAGGCCGATCCGCTCGGCCGGGTAAGAGTACGGGGCTTGTGAGAGAGCTACGGCGAGCCCGGCCCACACCGCGCAGAAGGCGAAGAACCACAGGGCGCCGCGGAGCGCGGCAACCCGGAGTGTCGCGTGCCGGACGAACAGCCCGGGAAGGGACCGCAAGCTGGAGAGGTAGTCGCCGGCCGCTGTGCCGCGCACGGCGGGGAGCGCCGTCAGGCACCACACAGCGACGAGCGCCGAGGCGGCGGCGAAGACCAGGAGCATCCGACGCCAGCCGATCTCATCCGCGAGCCATCCGCCAACGATCCGGCCTGCGAGGATTCCAGCGGAGATGCCAGCGGTCACGAACCCCAGAACCGTCGCGCGCCGATGCGGCGGAGCCAAACGGCCGGCGACGGAGCTGAGGCCGGCGCCCACCGCCGAACAGGCACCGACCACACCGATCGCCGCGCCCAGCGCCAGCACGCCGCCCACGGCGGCGCTCGCCGCGAGCGCTGCTGCCATAACCCCGAACTGGGCTGCGAAGACCCGCCCAGGCGGGTATCGGTCAACGAGCGGGACGAGCAGGCAGAGGCCGACCAGGTACCCGGTCGGTCCACAGGCGAGCGCGACCCCGACAGCAGCGACCGGCGAGCCTAACGAGTCCGCCACCTGAGCTATTGCTGGCTGCATCGGATAGATGGTCGATGTCCCCAGGGCCGCCGCGATCGACATGAACAGCACCACGAGGCCGCTGATGCGAGGAGGGGTCCGGGCTGCGTCGGCAGGATGAGCATTCACCCGACGACCGTAGGAAGAGCCAGCCCCGGTGATCTGGCGGGATTGGGACGACATAGTGACTGCCCGAGCCGCAGCCACTGATTCCGCCTGTGCCCGCTGCGCGCCACTGTTGGTGGCCCGCACATGGCCCACGCGCCGGATCCGGTCGAACAACCCGCAGGAACGGCTGAACAATGAGATCCGCCACCGCACCGACGTCGTCGGGATCTTCCTCAACCGCCGGTGATCTTGTTCTTCGTAGGCGGCCCTGGTACCCGCTCCTCTGAGTGGCAACGGTGCTGCCGTCCAGTGGAAGACTTCCTGGCCGGGACGTCACGCCGAGCCGGCCGTTGGCCCGCCCGTAGCGTTCGCTGCGGCTGAACTCCAGACGGTTCTGACCAGCGTTGCCGTTGATTTAGCTGGTTGGCTGTTGGGCGCGTCCGCACGCACCCCGGGGGTCAGCGGAAGCGGCGGAAGAAGGTGCGCATGTCCTGCACGAGCAGGTCGGGTGCCTCCATGGCGGCGAAGTGTCCGCCTCGGTCGAACTCCGACCAGTGCACGATGGTGTGGCCGCGCTCGGCGTACCGGCGGATGGCGATGTCTTCGGCGAACACGGCGACGCCGGTCGGTACCTCGCTCGGTGTGGGCCAGTTGCGGGTGTGCATGCTTTCGTAGTAGAGGTTCGCTGCGGAGCCGGCCGTGCCGGTCAGCCAGTAGAGCATGACGTTGGTGAGCATCCGGTCCCGGTCGACCGACTCCTCGGGCAGGTCGCCGTGGGTCCATTCCTTGAACTTCTCGACGATCCAGGCCAGTTGCCCGACCGGCGAGTCGAGCAGTGCGTACGCCAGGGTCTGCGGACGGGTCGCCTGGATCTGGAAGTACCCGTTGCCCTCACCCAAGAACGCCTTCATCCGCGCCACGCGCGCCCGTTCCGCGTCGGTGAGCTCGGCCAGCTCGGCCTCACTGAGCTCGCCGAACGGGATGAAGCCCATCGAGGCGGCGTTGACGTGCACGCCGACCACGTGCTGCGGATCGACCCGGCCGAGGTCCGGCGCCACGAACGCGCCGAAATCGCCGCCCTGCGCGCCGTACCGCTGGTAGCCGAGGCGGTGCATCAGTTCGGCGAACGCGGTCGCGATCCGCCGGCTGTCCCAGCCCGGCCCGGACAGCGGTCCGGAGAACCCGAATCCGGGCAGCGACGGGATCACCACATCGAACGCGTCGGCCGGATCGCCGCCGTGTGCCCGTGGGTCGGTCAGCGGGCCGATGACATCGAGGAACTCCACGATCGAGCCTGGCCATCCGTGTGCCAGCAGCAGCGGCAATGCGCCGGGTTCGGCAGCTTTCACGTGGACGAAGTGCAACTGCTGCCCGTCGATGTCGGTGACGTACTGCGGGTGGGCGTTGAGTTCCGCCTCGTGGGTGCGCCAGTCGTATGTGGTGGCCCAGTGCTCGGCCAGTTCCCGCAGATAGCCGACTGGCACGCCGCGCTCCCACGCCGCGCCCGGCAGTTGCCCGCCCCATCGGGTGCGGGTGAGACGCTCGCGCAGGTCGTCGAGGTCGGTCTGGGGAATGTCGATACGGAATTCGCTGATCGCTGTCATGGGTCCAGCCTGCCGCACACTGCGGACAGGTTCGGTCCTCAACTCTTCCGCCTTGTTGTGTGATCGTACAACGGAAACGAGCCCGCCATGCTGCATGGCGGGCTCGTTCGCGGCGCGTGTTCAAGACTTGTCCTGGATCTCCCACACGTGGTCGAGGGTGTGCCAGGCGAAGCGGCGGGCGGCGTAGGCCGGTGGCCAGCCGCCGCCATTGAGCGGCCCACCGTCGGCCGGGTTGCCCAGGACATCGAGGATCGCGGTGCGAAGCGCGGTCAGGGCGATGCGGTCCTGGGGCGTGAACGGCCGGTGCCGGATGCCAATCTTGCGGGCGTACGCGCGATCGTTGTCGACGACGTGGGTGACGATCTCGTCCCGGTCGCGTCCGCCGCCGCGAGGACCCTTACGCAGGGTCGGCGGTGCGGTCTGGGCGAGTTCGTCGAGGGCTCGCCACGCGGCCCGCAGGATCGCGGCGCTACGGCGCGCCGCCGCGGCGCTGTAGGGCCGGCTGTCCTCGGCGACAGGCACGCCGGGCGCGCCCCAGTCGGTAGTGTTGACGCCGGTCACCGTGGCGACGATCTCGACCGGGCCGGGGTCGAAGGTCAGCCCGGCATCGGCGGTGATGCGCCGGTACCGGTCGGCGTAGGCGGTCAGCGCGGCCACGGCGCGGTCCTCGGTGGTGCCGATGCGCGCCCAGCCGGGCCAGTCCAGCGCGCAAGCGACGATCTTCGTACGGCCCTTCTCCAGGTAGACGCGGGTCATGGCTCGACTGCTCCTCAACACTGGTCAGAACGCGGCGGCGTGGTCGTGGGCCCAGTCGTGGTAGCTGCGCGCGGGACGACCGGTCAGCTTCTCGACGTCGGCGGTGGTGGGAGCGGTACGGCCAACGGCGGCGGCCCAGGTGGCCAGGATGTCGTCCAGGATCGGGGCCGGCACGTGGGCGCTCATCTCCTGGCTTACCGTCTCGGCGGGTAGTTCCTCGTAGCGGATCGGCCGGCCGAGCGCCCGGCCGAGGATGGCGGCCTGCTCCGCGTGCGTGAGCGACTCGGGCCCGGTCAGCCGATAGACCTGGCCGGAGTGTCCGTCCTCGGTGAGGGCGGCCACCGCGACCGCGGCGATGTCCGCCTCGTGCACCGGCGCGGACGCCGCCTCGGCGTAGGCCCCGCGGATCACGTCACCGGCCTTCGTCTGCCCGGCCCACATCAGGGTGTTCGCGGCGAACACGTCCGGGCGCAGGAACGTCCACGCCAGGCCGGAGCCGCGCAGCGCCTGCTCGATCTCGGCGTGATAGGCGGCGATCGGCCCGTCCTGGACCTCCGCCTCGTCGTCGACTGCGCCCGAGGACAGCAGCACGACCCGGCGGATCCCGGCCCGCTGGGCGGCGGCGACGAAGGCGGGCCCGCTGCCCGGCACCGCGAACAGGAAGACCGACTCCACGCCGGCCAGGGCGGCGGCCAGCGCCGCGGGGTCGGCCAGGTCGCCGGCGACGACGCCGACCTCGGCCGGCCACGCGGCCGCCTGCGGGGACCGGCTCAGGGCGCGCACGTCGTGGCCGCTGGCGACCAGCAGGGCGAGGACGTGGCCGCCGACGTTTCCGGTGGCGCCGGTGACGAGGATCATGGGTTCTCCTTGGCTTCGCGGTACCGGGGTGAGCCCGTACGAGTGACCCTAGAGATCGTTGAGGACAGGTTCGGTCCTCAAGTTGCGGAGATTGGACGCGAATGCTGGAGACCTCGGCACGGTTGCTGCGGCTGCTGTCGCTGTTGCAGTCCCGCCGCGACTGGCCCGGCGCCGAGTTGGCCGAGCGCCTCGGCGTGACCACCCGGACCGTGCGCCGTGACGTCGACCGGCTCCGCGACCTCGGCTATCCCGTCGAGTCCGCCACCGGCACCACCGGCGGCTACCGGCTCGGCGTCGGCGCCGCGCTCCCACCCCTGCTACTCGACGACGACGAGGCCGTCGCCGTGGCCGTCGGCCTGCGCGCCGCCGCCACCGGCACAGTCACCGGGATCGAGGAGACCTCGCTGCGCGCCCTCACCAAGCTCGAACAGGTCCTGCCGTCCCGGCTACGCCACCGCGTCGGCGCGATGCAGTCGGCCATCCTGCCGCTGACCGGCCCCGGCCCCACCGTGAACCCCGAGCTCCTCACCACGTTGGCCGCCGCCTGCCGCGCCCACGAAGGCATCCGCTTCGGCTACCAGCAACACACCCGCCGCGCCGAGCCCTACCGCCTCGTCCACACCGGCCGGCGCTGGTACCTGCTCGCCTTCGACCTCGACCGCGACGACTGGCGCACCTTCCGCGTCGACCGCATCGACCGCGCCCCCCAGCCCGGCCCGCGCTTCACACCCCGGCCCGAACCCGCCGAGGGCGTGCACGCGTACGTCTCCAACGCGCTCACCGCCGCCCCATACCGGCACCGGGCGACCATCCTGTTCCACGCACCACTCGACGCCGTCGCCGAACACACCTCACCCACCGCCGGCCGGCTCGAACCCCGCGACGCCGACAGCTGCCTCTTCTACGCCGGCGGCGACTCGCTCGACAGCATCGCCGTCTTCGTGGCTCTTAAGGGCATCGACTTCCAAGTCCTCGACCCACCCGAACTCAAGGACCACATCCGCGCGCTCGCTCAACGGCTCACCCGCGCCGGCGCCGAGGACTAACCGGGTTGATCAACGATGCCGCACCAACCACGGACCACGCGCCATGACCGAGGCAACTCCAGGGTCGGGCGAACGCCTATGGCGAGGTCTGACGCGACAGCCCGGACTACCCGCGCACCATGGCGGCGGTACGGGTCATCGAGCGGGAGCACGGCCTAGTCGGGATGGACAGTCCGGGCCGCCGCTCGGCGAGGCGGGGCGGCCGGGCGACGCCTGGCGCGGAGTCCAGAAATGGCGGATAGGCGGATAAAGGTGCGGAGCAGGCGGCGGCGACCAGCGCCGGCCTACGCGATGGGGGACCGTGCCCGCCCGATCAGCTGCCGGTGGTCTCCTGCCGAGATTGGGGGGAGCAGGTTGGGAGCAGACGGATGCACTGAACGCCGTTGAACCGCGTCCAACGGCACTGAAGGGCATCCAACTGCACCCAGCACGACCTGCGAGTGCTCGTTTTCACAGGTCGGAGTGGGTGCAGCGTCCTGCTTCACACCGAAGTGGTCGGTCTCCGGCGCGTCATCTCCCTTGGCGCCGAGAGACGCCGCACCGAGCGCTGGGGGTTGGCTAGCGGACGAGGCGAAGGCATGATCACTTGGTGTTTTCATGGCCTACCTGGGGCGAGTGGCTGGCCACTCTGCCGCCGGATGTCCGCGATTCTGCTGTATCGCTGGCGGAGAGGTTCAAGGAGCTTGGAGCCCAAGACCCGGAGGAGTGGGCTAGGTCGGAGATCAGCGAGAACATTCCGCAGCTGGCTCGGTTCATGGTTTTGCGCGCCCTGTGGCGGGAGGTGATATCTCCGTGGATGGATGCAAGCGCTCTGAGCGACGTGGCGGCCGCCCAGCGGCTGATCGACGCAGGCGCGGATCCCCACGACGTGCTGCTCGTCGCGCGAGCCGGAGCGTACGAGGCAGTCGTCGCCGCAGTGTGCGTCCTCGACGAGGGCCGGGACCCGGACGCGCGCGAGGGCGACCCTGGCTGGCACCTGATCGAGACGGACGCAGATTGCAACCCGACGGGCCGCGAAGTCGGCGGGCTCCATGAATCTCTGGGGGAGACGGACCGGTCCGGCGACGAGGATGCCGACCTGTGGCAGTGACATGCCCTATGGCATGCCGCCGATGACGACTCCAGGCCGTCGCTGGACCGCCTGGGCAGTCATCGGGCCATCAGAGGCCAACCGACATTGACCGATGACGACCAGCGTCGCCCGGAGAAACCGCCAAAGCCCGTCCTCTACCGCGCCAGCCTCGTCCTGATCGCCGCCACCGTGTGGCTTCCCTGATCACACCGACCGCCCTATGCGGCCGTGCTCGGACCTAGTATGCGGAGCATGACGCGGTATGTAGACGAGGATCCACACGGTGCGGAGTTCCGCGAGTGCGATCTGACCGCGGCACGCCGACCAAGCTGGCTGATTTGGCCGCCGCGCCGTGCTTGAGCAGCGCCGCGCAGGTAATCCGGAGTGTCCGGTGCTTGATCTTGGAGGCAGGATTCCTTCGGCCGGCGTCGATGAGACAGCCGTCTTCACGTCGCCCGCCGGCCGAAGCCGTGCTTCACTGACCCTGGCACCAAGAGCAGGACAAGTCCCGCCACCGAGAGAAGCACCAGCGGGGTTCCGACGACCACAGCCGAGAAGAAGAGCATGCCCTCTGGCACGTCGGCCGTCATCGCCTGGAACATGAACCAGCCATAGCCGGTGAGCGCCACGAGGTGTGCCGAGACCGCGGCCGTCCAGCTCCACGGGCGGGGCGCGCCGAGCCGGATCACCGCGGTGATGGCGAGCGCGGCCGGGCCGACCGTGGCCGCTCCGAGTAGCAGATCCTGCCACGGCGAACGGAGTTCCGGGTCCGCCTGGAACAGGGCCTGCACCACCAACAGGGTGATGGACGACAGGATCAGGGCCTGGATCCCCAGCAGGATCCGGGCGAGGAGCAGCGGCGTGGGCACGCCGGCATTCTCCACCGACGGTGCTTACGCTTGGGCCTCGAATCTGCACCGAAGTTCATAACGCCGGCAGCGCGCGCCCGGAGATATGTCCAGCGCGCTTGCCACCTGGGGAAGCGATGAAGCGCGCCCTTCCTACAACCGTTTGTCGTCCAACGGCCAAGGGGAGACCAGCCCGGTCGCAGACGACATGGATCTTGCTGCCTGGTTTGCCTCGGTTGACCGGGTTCGGGCCGGTCAGATCGCCCCCTGGGGCGCTCCAGGCGCACTTGACATGCGTGTCCCTCCTGCGGGAAGCAGCGGGAGGGCGTGCCGCACAAGCCGTGGACGCACGACTCTGAACGCCATGCGGCCGTTGACGGATGAATGCCGGGCGACGGGGCGGTCGGCAGCGACCGTCTCGTGAGGTCAACGGAAGAACTCACGCTCCTGACCTCAGGCCAGGAGCACTGGTCGCCCTCCTCGCTGTGCGACCAGACCGCTTGAGAGGCTCGACATGACGCTGTCGTCGGCACCTTGCGCTGCTGCCGGCGTTCGGTGAGGCCTCCTCAGCTAGAGGCCTCCACGATGCCGGCTCGTTCACGCGCAGCGAGGATGTCCGGGACGTGCGTCTCGGCCCACTGTCGTACGGCACGCAGCGGAACCAGCAGGGAGCGGCCGAGCTCGGTCAGGGCGTATTCGACGTGCGGCGGGTTGCCGCCCAGGTCGGTACGGGCGAGCAGGCCGTCAGCCTCCATGGCGCGCAGCGTCTCGGTGAGGGCCTTCGGGGTGATCCCGCGAATGTGCGCTTTGAGCTCGGTGAACCGCATCGGCCCGTCCTCCAGGGCGTTGATGGCGAACACCGTCCAACGCGCCCCGATGCGGTGCAGCACAGTGCGACTCGGGCACGTCGCCGCCATGACGTTGTACGCCTTGCCCACGGAGGTCCTCTCGGTAGCGTTGAAGATACCGGTAGCAAATGTATACCGTCGCGGTCATGAGCGAGAACCTGACAGGCAAGCGGATCCTGGTCGTCGGCGGGGCCCGCGGTATCGGCGCTGAGATCGTCCGGCGGACCGGGCTGGCCGGCGCCGACGTCGTCGTCGCCACACGGTCTGGCCCCGAGGTCCAGATCGACGTCACCGACGAGACCACCATCGCGCGGACCGCGGAGTCGCTCGGCGCCTTCGACCACGTGATCTCCACCGCGTCTGCTCACCATGACGTGCCGGTGCCCGACCTGGAACACGACAAGATCCAGGCCGCGTTCTCCGCCAAGGTCGTCGGCCCGCTGCTGCTGGCCAAGCACTTCGCCCCACGGATGCCTGCCGACGGGTCGTTTCTGTTCTTCTCCGGCATAGTGGGCTGGCAGCCCAAGCCCGGCACCGTCGTCAAAGGTACTGCGAATGCTGCCCTGTCCGCGCTGGTCACTCACCTGGCCGTCGAGCTCGCGCCGCTGCGTATCAACGCTATCGCGCCCGGTATCACCGACTCTGGCACCTGGGACCGGCTTCCGAACGAGCGTCGCCGTGCCTTGTACGACAGTGCCGCCGCGGCCTCCCTCGCAGGCAGGGTCGGGACGCTCGAGGACGTCACCGACACCGCCCTGTGGCTCCTGAGTGCGGGATGGGTGACGGGCGAGACGGTCCACGTCGACGGCGGCGCCCGACACCGCTGATCCTGCAGATCCCAGCCTGTACCCGGCACGCCGCCGAGTGCGGTGTGCTCATCCAGCAGGGCGCGGGCCTGGCCGTATGACAGCCAGATGAGCTCGAACTCGGGGCAGACGTCGCGCCGGCTGGCGAAACCTTCCCCGGCGGTGGCCGGCGGTGGGCGACGAACACCGGCCCGCGCGTACGGCCCTTGATCAGCCGGGGCAGCAGGTGGGCGGTGCCGGCGCCCCAGAACACGGTCTCCAGTCAAAGGCCACTTCCCGGATTCGGGAGGTGGCCTTTCTGCTTGCGGAAAAGCAGCTTTGTACAGAAACGGTCAGCGGGGGAGTGACGACCCACCGGCGCGGGCACGCGGGTCTATACGGCTGGCGGTTCTCGATCAGCCTGGCGGTCGGTCCCTGCTGCTACTTTGCCGGCCGTGAATGACTACCTGTGCGCCGTCGACTGGGAATCGTTGCAAGGTCCGTACGGACCGGCCTCGGACGTGCCAAGGCTGTTGCAGATGCTTCGATCTCACGACCCGGCGGCGCGGGCCGAGGCGGAAGAACAGGTCGAAGACCATCTCCAGCACCAAGGCTTGGTGGAGGAGCCGGCGGCGGCCGCCGCGCCGTACCTGATCGATCTGCTGGCCGACCAGGAGGCACCGGATCGGCTGGTGGCCTACCGCCTCCTGCGGACGATTCTCGATTGTGCCGAGCTGTACGAATCGCCGAGGCCTGCGGCGGACGTCCCGACGCTGAGCGAACTCGCGTCGCAGCGGTCGGACTGGTGGCTGTCCAGGTCGCCGGAGTGGCGCAGGCATGGCGGATACCGACGCCCGGTCACTGCTCCCTGGCACGCCGCGGCGTATGAGGCGGTGCGGGCGGGTGTCCCCGCGTACCTGCGGGTCCTGCAGGATCGTGATCCGCACCTTCGTCTCGGGATGGCGTATCTGCTCGCCGCCTTCCCGCAGGAGTGGGCAACCATGTCACCCGTTCTGGGCCAACAGCTCTCAGTGGAGATGGACCCGGCCGTAGCCGCGGAGATGTGCATCGCGGCGGGACTCGCCGGCCACCCCTCTGACGGCGCCATCGTGGATGGGGTACGCCGGTGGCGTGGCAACTCCGACTGGCTTGTTCACCGGGCGGCGCTGATCGGACTGGTGCGGCTGGTCCCGGCGCCCGACACGGCGCTGCTGGCCGAACTGGCCGATTGCCTGATGGAACCGGTTGTGGATTGGGGTTCACCGGATGGCGCGATGGCCAACGCCACCGCCTCGGCCCTCGGCGGTCTCACCGCCAACTCGGTGCCACAGCTCGCTGGTCTGCTGCTGGAGCGGATGCGGGTTCCGGACCCGCATCGGCATGACTTCCTGGCGCTGCGGCTCCTGCTCGGCCTGGCCTTTCCCGACGGTCCGCTTCCGGACGGCGTCGCGTTCGATGATCTCTCACCTTTCCAGCAGGAGGTCGTTCGCGTCGTCATACATGTCCGCCTGCTCAGGCAGGGCCCGATGATGCCGAGGGCCATCGGAGAGTGCAATCTCCCCTGTACAGAGGAGGCTCTCGCGGCCTGGTGTGCCGGGCAGCCTCGTAGCGCGAGCTGACCGTAGCGAGCGGATGCAGCATCACCCGTCGGCGGGTCGCGATCCGTCGGTGGTTGCGGTAGCGCCATGCCACCGCCGACGACCCGGACGAGCCGAGCAGACCGTCAGGGCTGCCAGCGTCCGTCCGTGCGTCAAGGCCGTCTTGACGTGGCGGCCCCGACGGCGGCCCGCTCCCGCAAGGGTGGGTCGACGGCGACGGGATGGCGAGGCTTCGCTGGCTGGATCAGTGCCTCACCAGTCGCGCCACTCGTCGGTAAGTTCTGCCCGGTCGATGTTTCGTCGGGAGGTGAGACCATCGACATCAATACCCGCGTCTGTCAGGACATCGTCGATGTACTCACACAGCTCCTCGCGCTCGCCCGTCTCGATCCTGCTTCCGTGTTCCTCATTGATCATGTTGAGAGCCATGACGACCCGCTCGACCGACGCGAAGACTTCATCATCCGACGGTGACGAGAATGAATGTAGGTCTGCTTCATAGGCGTCAAGAGCAGTATCGACAGCAGTGATGAATGCGTCTGGCCACAGGTTCAGGGCGTAGGCGTCATCCTCAGCAAGGGTTCCTGCAGCGATGCGGCCTCTCTGGTCCTGCACCTCGCGGCCCCACTTCACGGTGGGTCGTGTGATCATGGCGCGCAGCTTAGTGACCGCGTCTGATATCGATCGGAGTCGGCCAGTCTGGGCGCCCAACTGAGTGACGATCGGTACGCACGCCGACGGACGTACTCGGACGCCGCGGACTGCCGCAGCAGCTCAGCAAGGGCTGACGGGCAGCTCACCGCCCGCCGATCAATCTTCCACCGAACGCGTCGCGAGGCTTAACCGCGGCGGTTGCCGAGTTCGGCTTTGAGCCGTCATGGCGGCGGGTCGCGCTCGGCCTGCTGGCGGCGCAAGCGCCGGCGTCGGCCAACGCGCCGGCCGATAGCTGCGGACTGCCCAAGGTGCCCAGACCGATGCCTCCGGCGGGGACGTTCGACAGAGATGGGCTTCAGGCAGAGGAGGTGTTTACCCTCTCCCGTTCGCTACGGTGCTCGCTGTGATCCGACAAACCATGGCGGCCTCCGTTGATAAGCCGAGCGAGGTCGAGGCGGCTGAGGCTTGGCTGAATGCCAAGCGAGACTCTCTGGCCTAATTTGACCATCAGCAGGCCGCTTAGTTTATTCGTCAGCCCCCGGATCGAAGTCGCCTAGCGTCTCCGACAGCCGCAGGCGGGCTGCCTGGAGGCGCTGCGTGTAGTCGGCGCTGAAGATGTCGACTAGAGACTTGTCGAGGGTCCCGCCGATGCAGTGCAGGGCAGACCAGACGGCTCGATCGTCCACCACTTCAGCGAATGCCCGCGAGGACTCCATCCGCTCAAGCCAGTCCGAGAGCACCAGCGCCTGGTCGTGACTTAGCCTGAGGACGACCTCTTCGCGGTTCACTCCGGCAAAGTACCGCAGCCGTTCTCGACTTACCCAGGCCAAGCTGACGCCCAGCCCGCCCGACAGGTGATCGATCCGCATCTGGTCCGCAAGAGGTCGGCGACGGCGGGGGAGTGGTGTGAGATGCCGAGAGTTGGTCTCGCTGGTAGTGCCCTATGCGCGCAGGTCGTCAGCGATGGCAATTTGATCTAATCGCTCGGTCGCGGGTTCGAGTCCCGCCCGCCGCACCACGGAAACACCCTGGTCAGGCATGGTGCCGACGAGCCGGGCGGACCGCATCAAGGCGGCCCACAAGCGGGCCGCGCCAGCCAGGCCCCGGCCTGCTGGCGACCTCCGGCCGGCATCGGCCGGGCTGGCGGCCCACGCTGACGGGACCATAGAGACGAGGGCTGAGGCGGGACGATCGCCGGCGGGGTTGCTCCCCGTCGACGTCAGGGCGATCGCCGACCGCCCGGCCGCAAGCGGTGGTGCAGCCCAAGAGCCTGCGGCCGGTCTACACCGCCGCGACAGAGACCGCGGCAGCGGCCGGCTTCGACGAGTTCAGCGCCGCCTGGGGCGGCCAGTACCCGGCCATCGTCAAGCTGTGACGGGCGGACCGGCCGGAGTTCATCCCGTTCCTGGACCTCGACGCAGAGATCCGCCGGATCATGTGCTCCAGCAACGCCATCGAGTCCCTCAACGCCCGCGACCGCCGAACGGGTCCGGGCTCGCGGGCAATTCCCGGCCGAACAGGCCGCCCTGAAGTGCCTTTACCTGGTCATCCGATCACTCGACTTGAGTGGACGATGCCGGACCAAGTGGGCGGCGCGCGGCCGGGGGCCGCGTTCCGGCTCCTCGCGGCCATCTGGATCGTCGGCCTGGCGGTCGGGGTCCCGCAGGGCTAGTTGCGCACCGCCAACACCGGTCGCCCCTCGATGGTCACCGGATGGCCCGGCGCCGTCGGGTCAGGAGCAGCAGCACGCCGCCACCCACCAGCAGGGCGAAGCCGGTCCCGGCGGTCAGCCCGGCCCGGATCCCGGTGATCGGCAAGCTGCCGCCACTACCAGCGCCACCACCGTTACCGGGGTGGCCGCCGCCACCACCGCCACCGGGGTCGCCGCCACTACCTCCGCCGCTGCTGTCCGCGACCACCACGACCGCGAACCCGTCCTGGTTGTCGCTGTCGTCCACGTCGACCGCCGGTACGGCGACCGCATTCGCGGGGAGGTCGCTCCGCGACAGACCGGAAAGGTCCGACGGAGGCTCGCTCAGGCCCTCGACCCGGACGGTCCCGTTTCGCAACGTGACCGGCGCCTTCGTGGCGGCCGACACCGTCGCCAGGTGGTACAGCTCGACGGCGGAGTGGAGCTGGTCGTTCGGGTCGGTGTCCTGGTCGACCGGAATGAGGACCAGCCGGTCGTAGGTGCAGACCGCCGTGCGACCGGCGGCACCGAGGACGCATTCACTCGGCGGCCTGGTGAACGTCGCGCCCGTGGGCAGGCGCAGCTCGACCTTGACGCCACCGACCGGCTTCCGCCCCTGGTTGGCGATCGTGTAGCGCACCGCGCCCGTCTCGCCCGGATTCAACGTGCCGGTGGATTTGAGGCTGCCGTCGGCAGCGATCTGCACCGACTGCGTCACGTCCGGCGCGACCACCGAAAGGTCGGCTTCGGGGTGGTCCACCACCTCGATCGGGAACCACTTCGTGTTGTCGGCCGGATTCGTGTCGACCGGTTCGACCTCGACCGTCACCTTGATCCGGCCCGCGAAGGGCTCTCCGGTCTGAACGGTGGCGAGGACGGGAAGCTCCACCGTCTCGCCCGGCCCCGGAAGCTGATCCCGCAGCAGGTCGCAGTACCAGCCGGAGACATCCCCGTCGCACTCGCCCAGCCCGCCGGTCGGCCAGAGCGTGATCTTGAAACTCGAGGGGTCCAGCTCCGACGCGTCGACCCGGACGACGACCTGGGTCGGGGTCGCGTCGCCCCGGTTGCTGATCTTCAAGTGAAGCGTCTTCTTCGTGACCCCCAGCGGAATCGTCCCGCCGGCCAGGTCGACGGTGAGGTCCGTGCCCGTCGGCGCCGCCGAGGCGGACGCGGCGGGCACGCCGACCCCGCCGAGAAGAAGCAGCACGGTGGCCACCGTTCGGGGCAGCCACGGCAGTCCGAATCTCATGACGGAGCCCTCCGGACGAACGGGCGGTCGATGCGTGGACACTATCCGCGGCCGGCCGGGTTCGGTATCCCCCGCGTGACCCGTTCCGGAGGGCGCGCCTAGGAGGTCAACTCGGACGAGCGCTGTGGGAAAGCGGCCCGCCCCTCAGCTGACGTCGGAGTCTCCGGTGTACCGGTGCGGGTTGGTCGCGGTGTGGTGCGGGCCGTCGAGCTGGTGCTCGGCGGCCGCCTCGCCTGGTACGCCGAAACCGCCCGACACGCCCGCACCGTATTCGCCCACCACTGGCCCGAGGTGCCCAACCTCGGAGACATCCGCACCATCGACTGGACCCGCGTCCGGCATGTCGACGTCCTCACGGCAGGCTTCCCCTGCCAGGACATCTCCAACGCCGGCAAACGCGCCGGCATCACCGGCCCTCTCCAGCCTCTGGCAGCACATCAACACGCCCTTCGCCATCGACCCCCGCTCGTGTTCGTGGAGAACGTCGCCGCCCTGCGCAGGCGCGGACTCGACGTCGTCCACGCCGACCTGGCCGCGCTCGGGTACGACACGAGCCGGCTGTGCCTACGCGCATCCGACATCGGCGCCGCCCATCGACGCGACCGGCTGTTCCTGCTCGCCACCAGAGGCGGGGGAGACGATGCGCGCTGCCCACGCCCTGCGCCCGTGACGGCAAAGGACCCGGACACCACAACGGGCTGCCCGACGTCATCGAACCCCACGGCACCCGCCAGAAGTTGTTGCCAACCCCACGCCCCAGCGACACCGGCACCCCCGGCCGCCGAGCCAGTGCCGGCTTCCGGCCGCCGCTGTCACAGGGGCTCCTACCCATCCCACGGGCGACGGACGGCCAGACAGGCCGCAAGGGACGACGGGGCTCCCACGGAGACCTCACCCTGCCGTCCGCAGCCGTGCGATGCGCAGCGCCTGCCCTACCGACGCCCCGGCCTCCGACGCGCGAGGCCCCGGCCACTACGGCGACGGCGGCCCCGACCTACGCACCACCGTCGCCCAGCTCGCCACCAGCAGCCTGGGAACGCCCGATGAGGCGACCTGGGGGATCTACGCATCGGCGGTCGCACGCTGGGAGGTTCTGATCGGCCGGCCCGCTCCCGCGCCCACCGAATCCGGCCAGCACGGCAAGCCCGTGGTCGCACCTCCGTTCGCGGAATGGTTCATGGGCCTACCCGCCCACTGGGTCACCGACCCCACCCTCGATCTCCCCGCACCGGCGCGTTGCGCGTCCTCGGCAACGGCGTCGTCCCCGCCCAAGCGGCGACCGCCCCTCCGTCTCCTGCTCTGCCACCACCGCTGACAGCCACACCACGCGGAACTCTTCGCGGGCGGGCCCATTCCGCTGCCCGCGAAGAGCCCGCGTCAGCCCTGGCCTCTTCACCGACCTTGCCGGCGCCGGAGGCCACCTGGCCGTCACCAGGACCGCCGTGAAGCAGCAACTTCAGGCCGACTGTAGGTGATCCGGCGGGGATTTTGCCGGACACCTGACGGCTACGATGGCGTCATGGCCGAGAACCTCACGTTGACGTTGACGTTGGAGCAGCGCGGTCCGGCGGGGGCGTTCGTGCTGTCCGACGAGCAGGTAGCCGTCGTGGGGGAGGGGCGCAAGGCGTTCCCGGTGCGGGTCAGTGTCAATGGGGTGACGTTGCCGCTGCGGGTGGCTCGGATGGGTGGCGAGAACCTGATCGGGTTGTCCCGCGCGGCGCGGGAGCAGGCCGCGGTCAGCATCGGGTCGGCGTACGAGGTCGGCATCGCCCCCGACGTGGGGACGCGTGCTGTCGAGGTGCCTGAGGACCTGGCCGGCGCTCTGGCCGGCGACGCCGAAGCGCAGGTGGCGTTCGAGGCGCTGGCCCCCTCGCATCGGAAGGAGTTCGTCCGCTGGATCACCGAGGCCAAGCGGGAGGCCACCCGGGCGCAGCGCGTCACCAAGACCATCGAGATGTTACGTGCCGGCACACACCGCTGAGTCCACCGGATCTCGGCGTTCAGTCGCCCGAGAACCCGGAGAAGTGGATCTGCTCGGGGTGGCCGTCGAGGTAGCTGACGACGTATACGCCCTGCCATCGTTCGCGGATTGAGAACGGGTCGAACGTCTTCATCCACTCCACGACCTGATCCGGGGCCGGCGTTCGGGTTTTGAAGAACTCAAGCGTCTGCTCGTCGGTCAGTGGAGAGACGGTGAACAGCGCCGGCTTGGCCGACACGCCCTTCGCCATATCGATGATGGAGTGCGTGCCTGAGTGGGGTTGCGCTGCGAACAGCGTGTCCGGGTCAATCGGTTTGGGTCGCCGCTGGGCGGCGCGCCATTCGTCGAGTAGGCACTCGTTGATCCCGCTGTCGTCATCGGCGGGATCGAGCCGCGCACGGAACTCGTCCTCGGTCAGGGCGTACAGCGGGTCGGGCTCCTCGCGGTAGTACGCGCCCCGGTTGTACGCGTCCTGACGCAACTGTTCGAGCGCAGCGGCGACGTCCGGCTGGTAGGCGACGCTGTACGACCATCCCGACGCGCCCACGTTCTCTCCGCTCGACCTCGACCGCCGCTTGGCCCGCACATCATGCCCGACGCCGGGCGAAAGCGAAACGTGCATCCTTTCCCGCCCCTGACCACGGTGGTCCGCCCAGAGCCGACGGCCCGGGACGACTGACCGCTAGTCGACTGAGATGTCGGTCACCGCCGGACCGGCCGAGCCGGAAGACAAGGCCTGACCAGGAGTTTCACCCACCGTCGGGTGATCGGCGGACGGGTCGGAGCCGGCGGCGCTCCTGACCGGAACTTCACTGTCAGCTAGTCGTCCGCCAATTCGCTTCCCTTCCGCACACGGCGTGCCGCTGACTGTGGAGACATCCATTGAAAGCGAAACGGAGTCAGCCGTGTCCACCACCAACCAGACCGGGCGGGCGATCGTCCTCGGCGGCAGCATCGGCGGCCTGCTCGTCGCCCGGGTGCTGAGCGAGTCGTACGCGACGGTGACCGTCTTCGACCGGGACGACCTGCCGGCCGAGGCCGCCGACCGCAAGGGTGTGCCGCAGAGCGAGCACTCGCACGGCCTGCTCGCCCGGGGTCGCCAGATCCTCGAGGAATTGTTCCCCGGCCTGACCGCCGACCTGACCGCCTACGGTGCCGTCCCCGTCGACATCCAACGGGACTGCCTATGGATCAACGACGGCCACCGGATCCCCCGGGTCGCCTCCGGTTTGGCGGGGCTCTGCGTCAGCCGGCGCGCCTTGGAGGCGTACGTCCGGGATCGGGTCCGTGCGCTGCCCAACGTGGAGATCCGAGACCGGTGCGAGGCCGTGGGGCTGCTCGCCGAAGGCGGCGCGGTGACCGGCGCGCGGGTCCTTCCTCGCGGCGGCCGCGAGGAGCGCCACGACGCCGAGCTCGTCGTGGACGCGACCGGCCGCGGCAACCGGGGTCCCACCTGGCTCGCCGAGCTCGGCTACCAGCCGCCCGCAGAGGAGCGGGTGGACCCCCGGACGGTGTACGTCTCCCGCGACTACCGTCGCGCTCCGGGCGACACCGACTTCGCCGCCGTCATCAGTAGCCCGTCGCCGGCAGCCCCGTACGGCGGGGTGGCCATCTCCGCAGAGGGCGACCGGTGGATGGTGACGCTCCTCGGCGTCGGCCCGGACCACGCCCCGCCGGTCGACTCCGAGGGCTACCTCGCCTTCGCCGGTCGGCTGCCCGCGCCGGAGCTGCACGCGCTGTTGAGCCGGGCCGAGCCGCTCGGCCCGCCGAAGCGGATGCGGCTGCCCACGAGCCAGCGCCGCCGCTACGAGCGCCTCGCCCGCCTCCCTGAGGGGTTCATCGCGGTCGCCGATGCGCTGTGCAGCTTCAATCCCGCGTACGGGCAGGGCATGACGGTGGCCGCGGCGGAGGCGGTCGTGCTGCGTGACTGCCTGCGCCGCGGCCGGCGGGACCTGCCCCGCCGCTTCTTCGCCGCAGCGGCGAAGGTGGTGGACGTGCCCTGGGACATGGCCGTCGGCGCCGACCTGCGCCACCCGGCCGTGGTCGGGCCACGCAGCGGCCGGACACGCTTCCTCAACGGGTACGTCACCCGGCTGCACGCCGCCGCCGCACGGCACCCCGTCGTCGGGCGGCGCTTCCTGAGCGTCGCCAATCTGATGACGCCACCGTCGGGGCTCTTCGCGCCGGCGATCGTCGCCCGGGTGCTCTGGTCCGGCCGGCCCACCACGCCGGCGCCGGACCGCCGGCAGCTGGTGCCGCAGGTCGAGGAGTTGGTCGCCCGGTAGGTCGGTCGGCGCGGGTCGGCGGCCGGGGAGGGCCGGCTGGCGGTGATCCAGGAACTCGCCAACAGCTTCGACGTGCGGCGTGGGCGCGACGACCTGGCGGGCCCCCAGGATGCCGCGGGCCGGCTTCGGGCGCGTGGCCTGCTCGGCCCGCAGTTCGCCTTGACAGTCGTAGACCTCGCCCGGCTGCATCGGCTGCGCGAGGTGCTCCGCCGGATGTTCGTGGCCCACAACGGCGCCGAGCTTCACGCCGCCGACATCGACGCCCTCAATGCGCTGGTACGCCCCCGGCGGACAGGTATCGAAGCGGGGTCCAACCTAGGTAGTAGGCGCCGGGCGGACGCGTGGCGCGGTCGCTGCTCTGCAATGCTCTTGTACCGTGTCTTCTTCTCGTCGCTTGGTGACTTCAGGATCACCGCTCGAACCGGAGATCGGCTTCTCACGCGCCGTGCGGATAGGGCCGTACGTATCCGTGGCCGGCACCGCGCCGATCGCGGACGACGGTGCCACAGCCGGTCCGGGAGATGTGTACGCGCAATCCGTGCGTTGCCTGGACATCGCCGAGCAGGCGCTGCGCGAGGCCGGCGCAACGCTGGCAGACGTCATCAGAACCAGGGTCATGCTTGTTGACATCGCCCGGTGGCGAGAGGCGGCGCGCGCACATGGCGAACGGTTCTCTCAGGTACGACCGGCGTGCACCTTCGTGGAAGTTTCGCGTTTCATCGATCCAGAGTGGTTGGTGGAGTTCGAGGTGGACGCCGTCGTGGCAACAAACGACCCGAGAGACTCTGTTACTCACGCAGGACCGTGAGGCGGTCGTGCGAATTCGTGTCTCGAATCGTGTCGCGCCAGCATCCTGATTTGCCGCGATCCGTCCGCTACGCGACGTCACGGCTCCGCCCGGCTAGTCGGTGTGCGGACATGCTATGACCGTGCACTGCGCGACGTAGTCCTCGACAGTGGACACAATGCCCGTCACAAAGCGTACGAGGAGGCCGGCCCCGCGCTCCGGGGGCAGACGGACAGGCTGGTCCACTCTCGGCCCTGTCGGCTCGGGGCCTGCGGTATCGCCTCCGCAGGCCCCGACCCGACGGCTCACTCGTTGTGGAGCACCTCGGCGATCCTGAGCCGGGCCGCGCTGCGGGCCGGGACCAGTGCACCGAGGATTGCGATCACGACGCCGGCGAGGGCCATGAGCGCGAGCGTCGGCGCCTGCCACACCTCCAGCACCGAGTGTGGGATGGCGACCTGGGCCGCGTCGGCGGCGGTCGGCACGATGTACCGGTGCGCAACGATCCCCAGGGGGATGCCGAGCACACCGCCAGCCGCGCCGACGACGGCCATCGACGTCAGCACCATCGTGACGACCTGGCGTGGCGTCATCCCGATCGACTTGAGCATGCCGAGGTCGCGGCGGCGTTCCCTGACATTGAGCACGACCGTGTTGAAGACGCCGAGGGCCGCGACGATGGACAGCAGCAGCGAGAGCACCGACGAGAAGCCGATCACGGTCACCGCGAAGTCGCTGAGCTGGGAGGTGTCCCATGCGTCGATCGCCGGGTCGGCCGCCTTGACCGCGGCGACGTAATCCGCGACATCGCCGCCACGCTTGAGCTGGACCTGGTAGTACACCTCGTGCGGTTTGACGGCGCGGTCCGGCGCGAGTTCCGTGAGGACGCGCCAGTCCACGAACATGCCGGGCGGTCCGGCCGCGCCGTCCATCGTCTCGCCGATCACGGTCACCACCGTCCGCCGTCCGCCGAGCTCCAGGGTGAGGTTGTCCCCGACGTTCAGTCCGCGCTCACGCATGAGTCCCGACGGCACGACTGTCTCGTGCACCCGTGTCATCCAGCGTCCGGCGGTGAGCTCATCCTGGTAGCCCATCGACGAGTAGTCACCGCGGACGAAGTTGACGGTCAGCGGCTGGGTCTGCCCGATGGTGGGGACTGGCAGTCTGAAGACGGGGGTGACCCGGGCGACGTCCGGCAGTCCGCGCAGCAGCTGTTCGACCTGGGCGTCGGTCCGAGTGGTGGTGGCCTGCGGCCCTGTGGGCGGCAGCTGACCTTCGGGGGCGATCCGCGTCCGGCCGTCGGACGGCCGGACCCCGATCTGTCCCGAGGCCCGGTCTTCGATCGTGGAGATCCGGGTCAGCGTGTCGGCCAGCCCGGTCGCGAACGTCACGGTGGTCACTCCGAGCAGGACGGCCACGACGGTGAAGACGGTCCGGCCCGGTCGCGCGAACGGCAGGCCCAGCCCGAGGGTGACCGGACGCGACAGCCGGACACTGGCGAGCCGGCGCTGGATTCGCGTCCCATGCCCGGTCCGTGGGGAACTGCCGGCGCTGATCGCCTCGGCGGCTGACAGTCGGTGTGCCCGGACGGCGGGCACGAACGCCGCCAGGGCGACGAGTGTCGGCACGCCGACCAGCCCGGCGACCCAGATCCAGACGCCGACGTTGATGCCGACGTCGAGTCCGAGGCCCGCGAACCCGTCGCTCAGCAGCGGCTGTGCGGCGAGGGTGCCGGCGACGGTGCCAAGGACACAGCCGATGAGGGCGGGTACCGACACCATGACGAGGTAGACGGCGACAACCTGGCGCGGTGTGAATCCGAGCGCCTTGAGGATCCCGATGTGCCGGAAGCTGGAGACGACTGCGCCGCTGACCACGTTGCCCACGATGACGACAGCGACGATCAGTCCGAGAATGCCGAACGTGGCGAGGAACGGCACGTACACGCCGATGTCCGAGGCGGCCTTCTCCTTGACGACGAGGTACGGCTGCGCGGCGATCAGCGCGCCCGCTGGCAGGCCGGCCGTGACGGCCGCCAGGTCGGCGTGGACCGCGGACTTCGTAGACACGTCACCGGTGAACCTGTAGAGCATCTGAACCGACGTGGGGTGCAGCGCGGTCATCTGTTCCGGTGACACCCATGCGTCGGCGGTCTGGCTGAGACTGTGGGCCCGGCCGACGACGGTGTACCGCTTGCCGCCGAGGGTCACCTCTCCGCTGTCTGGCGGAAATCCCCTCGAGTCGGCGCCGGGTTCGGGCTGGTTGAGGACGATCTCGCCGAGTGCCGTGGGCCAGCGCCCCTGCCAGAGGTTGAGACGGTCCACCGAGCCGTCCTGGTCGGCGCGCCCCACGACGGTCAGCGGACCCTGTGGGCCCGGCCCGCCGCCCTCGGTAAGGTCGAGCGTTACCTGCCCGAACGGTCCCGCCGCGGCTGCCACGCCGGTCCGCTGGCCGGTGAGCTGCACATCGGTGACCTTGGCCGGGTCGTACACGGCGATCGCGTGTGGGCCCTGCTGCCTGGCGAAGGCGCGGTCGAAGGGCGCCGAGGAGGCCTCGAGCAGCGCCAGCGCCACGACGATCGTCGTGGTGGAGAGCAGCACGACCAAGCCGATGACGAACGTCTGCACCCGGCGTCGCCGGACCGCGGACCGCGACGCCCGCCACACGGCACTCATGCGCGTTCCAGACTGCGTTCACGGGTGATCCGGCCGTCGGCCAGTTCGACCACGCGGCTCGCGCACCGCGTCGCGAGCCGCTCGTCGTGGGTGACGATGAGCAGGGTCTGCCCGATCTGATTGAGGTCCAGCAGCAGATCCATCACCTGCTCGCCGGAGCGGCTGTCCAGGGCGCCGGTCGGCTCGTCGGCCAGCAGCAGCTCCGGACGGTTCACAAGGGCCCGGGCCACCGCGACGCGCTGGCGCTCGCCGCCGCTCAGGGCCGCCGGATATGCGTTGCGCCGGTCGGCGATGCCGAGCTCGTCGAGCAGTTCCATGGCCCGCTTGCGTGCCGGGCCGGCCTTGGTACCGGTCAGCTGGGCGGCGAGAGTCACGTTGTCTATCGCCGGTAGGTCGTCAAGCAGATTGAAGAACTGGAAGATCATGCCGATCCGGTGCCGCCGGAACAGCGCCAGCTTCGTTTCGTTGAGGCGGCTCAGCTCCTCGTCGTGGACGCGCACCGACCCTGATGTCGGCCGGTCCAATCCGGCGATCATGTTTAGCATGGTGGACTTGCCACAGCCCGACGGGCCCATCACCGCCACCGCCTCGCCGGTACGGATCTCGAGCGACACGCCGTCCAGGGCGGTCGTGTCGCCGTACTCTTTGCAGACGTTGTCCAGCCGCACAACGCAGGTGTCAGTGGTCATGGCAGCACGTTATGGCCGCGGGTAGCGCCGGTCGTCGGTCCCGGGATGTAATCCGTCGGAGCTGTCATCCCAGGGATGTACCGGCTGCATACCGGGGATGATGTGGCACCGGTCCGGGTCTGCGAAACTTCGTGAGTGAGATCGGGGGCGGTGTGGCTGGCCGGCGCGCTCGTCGCCGCCTGCGCGACCGCGGCATGGCTCGGTGTCACACTCGTCCGCGCGCGACGCCGGCACCGTCGGGCGCTGGAGGAGCGAGGCTGGCTCCTCGAGCGGGAGCGGGAGAGCGTGGCCCGGACCGCCGTTGACGCCGAACGTGCCCGTATCGCCCGGGAACTGCACGACATCGTCAGCCACAACGTGAGCCTCATGATCGTGCAGGCATGTGCCGCACGCGAGGTACTCGTGGCCATGCCCGACGAGGCCGCGGCAGCGCTGTCGGCAGTGGAAGGCGCCGGACGGACCACGATGACCGAACTGCGGCACCTGCTCGGCCTGCTGGCGCCCGCGGCGGACGGCGACGAGGGCACGGATGGAGCCGATTTGGCGCCGCAGCCCAGCCTCAGCAGGCTCAGTCCGTTGATCGACCGAATTGCGTTCGCCGGTCTGCCGGTGGAGGTGCGTATCTCCGGTGAGCCGCGGCCGCTGCCGTCCGGGATCGACGTTACCGCGTACCGAATCGTGCAGGAGGCGCTGACGAACGCGCTGAAGCACGGCGCTGGAGGAAAGGCGGAGGTGACGATCCGCTATGCCGGGCACTCGCTGCGGGTGGAGGTGCTCACCACGGGTCCCAGCGTGCTGACGGGCGACCGACCTGCACCGCGCCGCGGAGACGGCGCCGGGCGGGGGTTGCTGGGGCTGCGACAGCGCGTTGCGGTCTACGGTGGCGATCTCGACGCCCGCCGGCGGCTCGGCGGCGGGTTCCGGGTCCGCGCCCGCATCCCGGTGGAGCACCCGTGAAGGCGCAGCCCGACCCGTCCAGCCCGCCCGGGTCCACGTCGCCGGCATCGCCCCGCGTGCTCATCGCCGACGACCAAGAGCTGATCCGTACCGGCTTCCGGCTGATCCTCGTCACCCGCGGCATCGACGTGGTCGGCGAGGCCGCCGACGGCGTCGAGGCGGTGGCGGCCGAGCGGCGGCTGCGTCCCGACGTCGTGCTCATGGACATCCGCATGCCGGTGATGGACGGGCTCGAGGCAACGCGACGCATCCTGGGCCACAGCTCACGCTGCCGGGTGCTCATGCTCACCACGTTCGACCTCGACCGGTACGTCTACGCTGCTCTGTCGCTCGGCGCGAGCGGATTCCTTCTCAAGGACGTCACCGCGGACCACCTCGCCGCGGCGGTGCGCCTCGTCGACACCGGGGACGCACTTCTCGCACCCTCGATCACCCGGCGGCTCGTCCAGCGCTTCGCCAACGCGGGCCAACTGCCCGGCGACGGACCGAAGCGCGCCATCCACCGGGATCTCGCCGCACTGACGCCCCGCGAACTGGAAGTGCTGACGCTCGTCGGCCGCGGTCTCTCCAACACTGAACTGGCCCAGGCGCTGACCCTGAGCGAGGCGACGGTGAAGACCCACGTGGCGCGGATCTTCGCCAAGCTCGCCCTCCGCGACCGTGCGCAGGCGGTCGTCCTGGCCTACGAGACCGGCCTCGTCACGCCCGGCGACACCTGACCGCACCTCACGCATGTGGACAGCATGATTGGCGGCCCGAAAAGATTGCATTGTCTGCGGACCTGCCGCCGATCAACGCACTTCCCAGCTGACACTGGACGCATTCCCGACTGACGGTGGCCCGCTCAGCTCACCCGCCCGCATAGCGGAGCGCAAGCCGTCGGATGATGGCCTCCCCGTCGGTAGCTGGTAGCCAGCTTGCTTCCTCGTGTGATTCGCTCTCTTCCCACTCAGGGATGTCGGCAGGGTCCTCGCCTCCGATGCCGAGCGACACATCGCTGTGACGGGCACGGAAGTAGAACCGCTCGCCACTCGGCAAGCGGCCTTCCACCTGCACCGGAGCCGCCTCACATGTCACCTGCGCCTCCCAGCCCTCGCTTCGCAGGGTGGCGGCAAGGCGGAGCCAGGAGGTCATGTGCTGCTGCATCCACCGCTGCCGCGCAGTCGCCTGGTCCATGGGGTCATGGTGCTGCATGACGTGGGGATGTGGACGCACAGGACACGTGGACTGGACGACCTGAAAGACAAGGAGCGTCCGGGGCAGTTGGTGAACTGGTGCGCACGTCGCTCGCCCGCTGCAACCCATATCCAGGCGCAGGGGCTGGTCCGATTTCGGGGTAGCGGTGCATGCATCGTCCTGTGACACTGTCTCGACGATCCGGCGGGCGCTCGTCACTTCCCCGCCGATCACAGCCATCAGTTTTCACGGGGGAAGGTCCGATGACTAACAACAGCTCCATCTTCAACCCTGCCCAGGGCCCGGCCCGCAGGGCCGCGTTGCGCCTGGCCGTGGCCCTCACCGCAGCCCTGCTGCCCCTTGCCGCAGCTACCACCGCGGACGCGAAGCCCCGCGTCACCACCACCCTCGACCGGCCGTCGCCGGCGACGGCGAAGTGGTTCCTGGAGGCCTACCCGGGGATAAGCCAGGCGCAGGGACTCGCCGACCAGCAGCCCGCGCTCGGCGGCGACACCCCGCTGACCGGCGCGAACATCGCCTGGCAGGACGACGCCCGGTTCGTCGGCGGCCAGACGGTCGCCTTCGACGGAACGTCGTCGTACCTGTCGACATCGCCCTCGGCTCTCAACACTGCGGGGACCTTCTCAGTCGCGGCCTGGGTAAGGCTCACCGACACCTCCGTCAGCCGCGTCTTCGCCAGCAAGGCCAGCGCCGGCCAGGCCACCCTCTCCCTTGGCTACGACAAGGCGAGCAACCGGTGGCAGGTCCAGATGCCGTCCAAGACCGGCAAGGGCGCCAAGTTCTCCATCGCCCGGTCGACCTCCGCGCCGCAGGTCGGGCTCTGGACCCACCTGGCTGTGGTGCACGACGCCACCGCACAGACGCTCACCCTGTGGGTGGACGGGGTAGCTGAGGCGACGGTGAGCAACGTGACCGCTGTCAACGACCCGTCCGGCGAGGTCCGCCTGGGCCGCGGGGACACCGCCTGGTGGCAGGGCAACCTGGCCGACGTCCGGGTGTACGACCGGGTGCTCGTCGGCCAGGACTTCACCGGCTGGTTCGCCGACGACCCGGCGTCCGGAGGGTTCAATGAGCCGGGCCTGCTGCGGCCATGGCAGGTCGGGGGATGGAACTTCGAGGCGGCGACCCCGTGCTACGAGGAGAACCTCGACCCGACACTCTGCTCCGCGCCGGACTCCACCGCCTTCGGACGCCAACTCGCCCTCACGCAGGGCAGCTTTATCGACTCCGGACACCGGGACCTGGCCCTCACTCTCGACGACACCCATTGGATTGACGACCCGTCCGACCCGCACTACGGCGAGGCCACCCGGGAGTACGCCCGTACCCAGCACAACGTGGGCGAGGACTGGAATCCGGTCTGGCAGGACGGGCCGGTGCTCCGCACCGACCAGTCGTTCACCGTGGCGACCTGGGTGCGCCTCGACCCGGCACGCGGAGCACAAACGGTCATCTCCCAGGACGACACCGACCACAGCGCCTTCCGGCTTGGATACGAGCCGGACAACGGCGGACAGTGGGTGTTCGGCGTGGCCGCCGGGGCGGATGGCGCCGCCACCACCTACGCGACCACGCCGGCGACCGGCGTCGACCAGTGGCACCACCTCGTCGCGGTCGTCGACGCCACGCACCGGCAGGTGCGGCTCTACGTCGACGGGACTTCGGCCGGGGCAGCCGGACTAAACGCCGCCTGGCAGCCCCGACAGGCACCCGGTGCCCTGCTGGTCGGCCGGTCGACCACCCCGGCCGGACCGGACGGATGGCTGTACGGGCAGGTCGATGACCTCGGCGTATACCAGGGCAAGCTGAGCGACGCCGACGTGCAGCGCCTCTTCACCGAGCAAAAGGTCTGAAGCGACGCCTGAAGACCGTTACCGGGCCTGGCGCGGAAGCCCCTTCAGGGTTGCGTTCCGCGCCAGGCCCGCACTCAACTACCCAGGCGCGCCGGCGAGGCGGGGAAGCAGCGGGGATTTACCTCCATTGTTGACATCAACAGTGACGGCCAGGGCCGGACGAGCAGGGACGAGTGCTTGCCTCCGCTGTACTCGGCGCGTCCGGATGCGTACACCCGTAAGCTCGTCGCCTTGCGTGACGAGCGCTACGCGGCAGCTCCGGATACCGGAACGCGGACGGCGGCCGTGGCATCAAGCGACGCAGAACTCGTTGCCCTCGGGGTCCTGCATGACGACGTGGCCGAGCACGTCGCCGTGCCACACCTCGCGGATCACCGTCGCGCCGGCGGCGACCAACTCGGGGACCTTCTGCCGGATCAGTCGGGCGCGCTCGACCATGTCCCAGGGACCTGGACCGGCCACCCGAACATCGATATGCATGCGGTTCTTGCTGGACTTGCCCTCGGGCACCTTCAGGAAACTAATGGCGGGGCCCCGGCCATCCGGGTCGACGATGGACGCGTTATCGAGCTCGTCGAAGCCAGACTCCTTGACATAGCCGAGGGCCAGCGCCCAGAAAGCAGCGATCCGTTGCGGATCGTAGGCATCGCATCCCAAGGTCCAGAAAGTCGCCATGGCGTCAACGTACGGGGTCGTGACCCGCTGTCATCGGCAGATCCGGTAGCTCAGCGACCGGTGAGGCGGCGCCCTGAACCGCGGCTGTGAGCGGATGCCGTGAGGAGTGCGCTGCTGGCGGGCACCGCAAGGTTCGCGGATATGTCAGAGGTTGTCGATGTAGGCAGACACCGTGTCGGCCGGTGGCGCCGATCGCGGCATGCATGTCGGCTCGGCGTCGATGTACAGCCACGCATGCGAGCCGGCGTCGTCGTCGTACCCGGAGCGGTCCGGGTTGCCGGCGCTCGCCTGTTGGCCACCGTCGGCCGGCTCGACGAGGCGCTTACCCAGCTTGACGCTCCGGTGACCTGGTTCAATACCGACGAGTTGGCCGATGAGCGCCGGGGGGGGGGGGCAGTGTCGCGGCCCCGTTGAACGCCACGCTGCACCAGCCACCGCAGCTTGGACGGTGGTGGACGGGCGACGGGGCTGACCGTGGCGGCCTGAGCCTGGGCGGCCGACGGGGGGTGGGCGCGCTGATCACCAGGCGCAGGGCGCGTAGTCCTTCAGGAAGCAGCCGTACAGGTCTTCGCCCTGTTCGCCGCGGACGATCGGGTCGTAGACCCGGGCCGCGCCGTCGACCAGGTCCAGCGGGGCGTGGAAGCCCGCGTCCGCCAGCCGCATCTTCGTCGGGTGGGGCCGCTCGTCGGTGATCCAGCCGGTGTCGACGCTGGTCATCAGGATGCCGTCGGCCAGCATCTCCTGGGCGCTGGTCCGGGTCAGCATGTTCAGCGCGGCCTTGGCCATGTTGGTGTGCGGGTGCCCCGGCCCCTTGTAGCCGCGGGCGAACTGGCCTTCCATCGCCGATACGTTCACCACGTACTTACGGCGGGCGGTCGCTGCGGCCATCGCCGGTCGCAGTCGGCTGACCAGCACGAACGGCGCGGTCACGTTGCACAGCTGCACTTCGAGCAGCTCGACCGGGTCCACCTCGTGCACCCGCTGCACCCAGCTGTTGACCGGGTCGAGGTCCGGGACCAGACCGCCGGCGTCGATGGCGGTGGCCGCAGCGATCCGTTCCGGCGAGGCGGAGCCGCTGGTCAGGGCCAGCGCGGTGAGCGCCTGTGGGGTGACCGGGGTCGACTGCGGCGAGGCGATCAGGCTCGCCGGGTCGCCCTGGCCGGCAGGTTTGGCGAACGTGATCAGCTCCGGCAAGGGGCCGTCCGGCAGGGCCGCCGCCTCCGCGGCGACGAGCTGCGCGTATGCCCCTGGCGTGCGGCGGACGGTCTGCGCCGCATTGTTGATCAGGATGTCGAGTGGTCCCTGAGCGCTGACCGAGTCGGCGAGGGCGATCACCTGGGCGGGGTCGCGCAGGTCGATCCCGACGATCCGCAGGCGGTGCAGCCAGTCCCCGCTGTCCGGCATCGCGGCGAATCGTCGGACCGCGTCGTGCGGGAACCGGGTGGTTACCGTGGTGTGCGCGCCGTCGCGCAGCAGTCGCAGCGCGATGTACATGCCGATCTTGGCTCGGCCGCCGGTGAGCAGCGCACGCCGGCCAGTGAGGTCGGTGCGGGCGTTCCGACGCTCCCGGTTGAGCGCGGCGCAGGGCGGGCAGAGCTGATGGTAGAAGGCGTCCACCTCGCGGTAACGCTGCTTGCAGACGTAGCAGCCGCGCGGATTGTGCAGGAAGCCGGCCGTGGCACCGGCGGTGGGGGAGGCGAGCGGGATGCCCTGGGTCTCGTCGTCGATCCGGCCCGGGGCGCCGGTGGCGGTGGCCGCCGTCACCGCGCGGTCGGCCGCCACGATGGCATCCCGCCGTCCCTGGCGTCGTCGCTGCTTGATCACCTTGTAGAGCTTCGCGGTGGCCCGTTGCACCCGCACCACGTCGGGGTGATCGGGAGGCAGATCCTCCAACGCCTCGAAGACGCTGAGACAGGTCTCCAGCCGTTCGCGGTCAATGCCGTGTTGACCGGTTTCGGTGATGTTGTCCGCCGTCATTCTGTCGCTGTCTCGTCCCGTTCCCTGCGCCGGATCTACCCGGCCCACCCCAAGTCCGACCCGGAACTGTACGCACCGCGCGGTCTCCGATGCATCCCGCGTCTGTTCGACAGCCCGACGGCAGGACGCCGAGCGCAAGGTCGAACAGGTGCGAAGCCTCAAGGCCGCCGCCGCGCACTGCTGGCTGGGATGCAGAGGCGGGCGGCCGATAAGCGGCAGATCACGATGCCGCGGCACGCCAAGGTTTGAGCGCTCCGCCACATCCGCCCTGGCGCCTGGTGAGCGGGGCCACTACCCGTACGAGCCCGAACTTCGCATGCCAGAATCCGGCATGACGATCCGCCGTGCCGTGCCCGACATCACAACCGCCGACCCGGTCGCGAGCAGCGGCTTCTACCAGCTTCTGGGCTTTCGCGAGGAGATGAACCTGGGCTGGGTGGTCAACCTGGTCTCACCGTCCAACCCCACCGCCCAGGTCATCCTCATCACCAAAGATGCCGCGGCCTCCGTCAACCCGGACCTCAGCGTCGAGGTCGATGACGTCGACGCCGCCTACGAGGCCGTACGCGCGACGGGCGCGGAGATCGTGCACCCGATCACCGACGAGCAGTGGGGTGTCCGGCGCTTCTTCGTCCGCGACCCGGACGGCAAGGTGGTCAACGTCGTCAGCCACCGCTGAACAGCAGAAGGGCCAACGGCCTACCCTCCCGACAAGCCCCTTCGTCGAGTCTGGCGAGCTGGTGACGCTTGCGGAGTGTGAGGTCTCCGCTCGTCACCGACAGCCCTGGAAGCGGCAGATCCCTGCGTTCCTCACCGTCACCTGGCCGACCCTTCTGGTCTCCGACAGCTCGAGGCTTCATCGCGCCGGATGGGGTACGGCTCCGAATCGTGATCTCCTACCGGCCGGTGGCACCGTCGATGAGCTCTCGCAGGATGTCGGCGTGACCGGCATGCCGGATGGTCTCGCTCGTCATGTGGGCGAGCACCCAGCGAAGCGTACGAGGCGCGTCACCGACCGGCTGCGCGGTGAGGACGTCGGGGCCAGCGGCTGCGATGAGGTAAGCGTCGCTGTCGGCGATCGCCGCCCGGTAGCCGGCGATGATGTGATCCGGGGACCGGTCCGGCTCGACCACCATATCGAAGTCGACGTCGGCGTAGCGCGGGTCGCCGGCGAACGTGTAGCCGAACCAGTACCGTTCGGCGTCGGTCAGGTGCTGGACCAGGCCCAGCAGCGTGGTGTCGGAGACGACCAGCCGGCGCCGCAGCTGCTCCTCGTTCAGCCCAGCGACCTTCTTCAGCACGCACGATCGAGCGAAGGACAAGAAGGCGAGGGATGTGTCGAGCTCCCCACCGTCGTTGCGCGGCACGGCTTCGCGTTGGGATTCGATCATGCCCGGACCATACGTGCTTGTCATCCGGGCGAGCCGGGCGGGGACGTCATCCGAGCGGCACCGACAGGACTTCTCTCGTCTCCGCAAATGGCTCGGCCTTCGCCCCGCTGGCGCTTAGGGTCGACCGCGTGCCGCTGGTCCCGCTCGATCTCGACGATATGCTCATCGGCTACGCCGTACCATCGCGACACTGGGCCATGCGCTCCGCCGCCTCGCCAATCGCGACGGTCGATGGCCCACCGGCCGCCGCCGAGATCCCGCCGTGCGGAGACTGAGTTGGCGACGACGCATGCCGTGGCCGCGGCCCGATCGATCGCGTCGTCGCTCGGTTTGCCGAGCCAGGACGCCATCATTCTTCAGGAATCGAACCGGATCACGCTGCGCCTGCTGCCGTGTGACGTGGTGGCCCGGGTCTCACCGGCGGAAGACCTCGTCGCCCAGTTCGAGATCGAGCTCGCGCAACGGCTGACCGCCGCTGGAAGCCCGGTGGCGGTTCTCGACCCTCGCGTGCAGCCGCGCCCCTACGAACAGGACGGCTACACGGTCACGCTGTGGAGCCACTACGAGCCGTCCACTCGCACGATCACGCCGGGCGACTACGCCGCGACGCTCCTGCGGCTGCACGCCGGCATGCGCGACCTTCGCACGCCGACGCCGCACTTCACGGACCGCGTCGAGCAGGCACAGCGGCTGGTGGCCGACCGCGACCGTACGCCCGACCTTGTTGACGCCGACCGTGAGCTTCTCGACTCGACCCTGCGCCGGCTTCGCCACGCCGTCGCCGGACGCGACCGCGCCGAGCAGATCCTGCACGGCGAGCCACACCCAGGCAATCTGCTGCCGACGAGGACGGGACCACTGTTCATCGATCTGGAGACCTGCTGCCGGGGACCGGTCGAATTCGATCTCGCGCACGCGCCCGAGGAAGTAGCCGGGCACTATCCGGGTCTCGACCACGACCTGCTGCGCGACTGCCGGACGCTCACGCTGGCAATGGCCACCACGTGGCGCTGGGACCGGGACGACCGGCTTCCGGAGGGACGCCGGCTGGGCGCCGAGTGGCTCAGCCAGATCCGAACCCGCGGCTGATCCCACGATTGGAACAAAGCCGGGCCAGCGTGCCGGGCACGGTCGATCCAGGCATGAGCGGGCGACCGCGCCCGTGTGCATGCCGGGCAATCAGTTACGGCGTTCGCGAGGGCTCGGCGGGACGGCTGCTATGTCCGCCGGCCACGTTCACCTCCCGTGGTCGCACACGGGAGTGCTGATCCTCCTCGACCGGTACGGCGCACTACGCATATAGAGGCGCTCCAGGGCGATCGAGCATTGCTCGGAGCCGCGGCCCCGAAGCCAACCGGCGCAAAGGTGGCGTCAGAAGCGCATGACGCAAACTCCGCTGGAAGCGGGGCTCGTTCGCGCGTCGGGCCGCCAACCTCGATGTCTGCTGGGCCGGCAGAGCGTGGGACGGACGCAGGCGATCGGCGGCGGATGCGTGCGTTCGTCGTGCAGGAAGTCACGCGGCGCGGACGCCAGTTCGGGGGGGCTCTGACACGCCTGAGCCGCTGGACAGGATCAGGGCTCCTCCGTCCCAGTTTGACGCGCGCCTCGGTAGGGAAATTTCGCGGACACCTTGATGAAGGAGGCTGTATGGATACGTCCGTTGGCGTCGGGTGCAGTAATCGACAGCCGACACGTCCATGCGTGGCGGCGCGTGTCGCAGCGCCGACCGCGAGGGGGCGGGCCTGATGGCTCGCGTCGGTCGTTACGGGATCCCAGGGTTCGTGTGGTTCCTGATCTGGCTCGTCGTCTGCATCTTGATCGTCATCCTGTTGGCGCTGCTCATTCACCACTTCGGAGGCGCCTCGCTCTCGCTCAAGCTCGGCCACTTCTACCTGAACGTCGGGGTCACCTGACCTGCCAGATCGTCGACACTCCGGCGCCGGTACCGCGCCAGGTCTGTTAGCCGTCACCTTCGGTGACGGCTAACACTGCTTGAGGTGCCATGCTGCATCGGTGTACCGCTCGAGGATCCGCCGCGGCGGAGTCGGTAGGGATTCCGGCGGCTGATATCCGACCCGCCGCGCGCCCAGGCGGTGAGATGCCTACGTAATCCTCGCGGCTACCGGCGGGTGTCTGCCCCAGCTCGAGCAGCCGCTGCCGGCGCGGGTCCGCCGCGGCGGCCAGGTCTGATCTGGTAGCTCGGCGTAGCAACTCTTTCACGTGGCTATTGCTCTCACCTGATCCACAGGGGTCGGCGATCGTCGGAGTACGCCTGCGGGACATGAGGGCTGCCGCGGTGTCAAATAAACCGCCGGAAAACTGTTATGAACGCTTTGTTCTGCCGGTCGGCGCCGGCCTGCCGATCGACTCACCACACCGGACAGGCCGAATTAGAAAACGATCCTCTTGAATGCTCGTGAGCATTCTGGCAGTCTGCTGAGTCATCAGACGTCCTACGTCGAGCCCCCCCGTCCTCAGATCGACAACCGGCGCCACCGGCCGGATGTTGTTAGCGCTAACACCACCCCGAGAGACATTGGACCGCACCACCCGCCCCCCACCGACCGAATTCCGTCCGAGAGGACCTGCCATGCCCTCAACCCCCTCAGGGATCAGCCGCCGACGGCTGCTCGCGGCAGCCGGGATCACCGGCGCGGCCGCAGCCGGCGGCGTGCTGCGCGCCGCCGTGGCCGAGGCCACCGCCGGACCGAGCAGCTACACCGCCAGCTGGTCGTCGGTCGACCAACACCCGGCCGCCGCCGAATGGTTCCAGGACGCCAAGTTCGGCATCTACTACCACTGGGGCGCCTTCAGCGTCCCGGCGTTCGGCAACGAGTGGTACCCGCGGAACATGTACAACAACGGCTCGGCCGAGAACAACCACCACAAGAGCGTGTACGGCGATCCGTCGACGTGGCCGTACCACAACTTCATCAACGGCGCCCGGGACCGGGCGGGCAACTGGGTGCAGTTCGCTCCCAAGCTCCGGTCGGCAGGCGGCAACTTCGACCCCGCCGAGTGGGCGCAACTGTTCGCCGACGCGGGCGCCAAGTTCGCCGGGCCGGTGGCCGAGCACCACGACGGATTCTCCATGTGGAACAGCAGCGTCAACGAGTACAACTCGGTGGCCCGGGGGCCCCGGCTCGACCTGCTGCGCCTGCACGCCGACGCCATCCGGGCCAAGGGCCTCCGGCTGCTCGTCGCGATGCACCACGCGTACAACTTCACCGGCTTCTACCAGTGGGCGCCGCAGCAGTCCGACGCCAGCCTGCGCAAGCTCTACGGCCAGCTCGGCACCCCGGGGGAGTACCAGCTGTGGTACGACAAGCTGCGCGAGATCGTCGACGGCTACCAGCCCGACCTGATCTGGCAGGACTTCAACCTCAGCGCCATCCCCGAGTCGTACCGGCTGGACTTCCTGGCCTACTACTACAACCGCGCGGTCGCCTGGAACAGGGACGTCGTCGCCACGTACAAGGACGGGTTCAACACCAACGGCGAGGTTGTCGACTACGAGCGGGGCGGCCCGGCCGGCCTGCAGACGCCGTACTGGCTCACCGACGACAGCATCTCGAGCTCCAGTTGGTGCTACACGGTGGGCATCGGTTACTACTCGCTCAACCAGATGCTGCACTCGCTCATCGACCGGGTGAGCAAGAACGGCAACATGCTGCTCAACATCGCGCCGATGGCCGACGGCACGATTCCCGGCGGTCAGCGCAGCATCCTGCTCGGCATCGGTGACTACCTGAAGCGCTTCGGCGAATCCATCTACGCCACCCGCGCCTGGTCGGCCTTCGGGGAAGGGCCGACGCAGATGGGCGGCGGCTCGTTCAGCACGCCGCGCGCCGGGACCGCGCAGGACATCCGGTTCACCCGCAGCAAGGACAACCGCGTGCTGTACGCGACAGTGCTGGGCTGGCCGGGCGCGACGCTGAATATCACCACCCTGAACGCGAACCGGATCAACCTGAGCTCGCTGATGTCGGTGCAACTGCTCGGCTCGACCGCCGGCACCTACATCGACCTGCCCAACCGTACCCAGGACGGCAGCGGCCTGCGGGTCACCCTCCCGTCCAGCGCCCCGTTCAGCGCCCCCGCGTACGTGGTGAAGCTGACCTTCGCCGGGGCCATCCCGACCCTGGGCGCCGGCAGCATCACGGGCTACGTACGGATCGCGAACGTGACCACCGGCCTGGTGCTCGACAGCGGTGGCAACGTGGCGTCCGGCTCGGTGCTCAAGCAGTGGAACTGGGACGGCAGCACGAACCTGCAGTGGCAGCTGGTCGACGTGGGCAGCGGCTACTACCGCATCGTCAACCGGACCAACGGGATGGTGGTCGACAGCTGGGGCAACAGCGCCAACGGCGCCAACGCCCGGCAGGCGCCGTGGAACGGCGGCAACAACCAGCAGTGGCGGCTCGCCAACCTGGGCAACGGCCGCTACCAGCTCGTCAACCGGGGCACGAACACGGCCCTGGACGGCATGGGTAACGGCACGTCCGGCTCGACCGTGTGCATGTGGGCGCCCAACAACAGCACCAACAACCAATGGACGATCACGGCGGTCTGACCCGTCGCCGGGCCCTACCCCTCGAAGGAACCCTCATGACCTTCTCGTACCCGCGGCGCAGCCGCCGGCGACTGTCGCCGGTGCTCGGCGCGCTGATCGTCACCGTCGTCGCCGGCGGCATCTCCCTGGCGGCCGCGCACGGCGTCGCCTCGGCCGCAACCGTCGGCACACCGACGCCGGTCGTGGGCGGCCAGTCGGGCCGCTGCGTCGACGTGCCGAACGCCACGACGGCCAACAACACCCAGCTGCAGTTGTGGGACTGCAACGGCCAGGCCAACCAGCTCTGGACGTACACGTCGGGCAGGCAACTCCAGGTGTACGGCAGCAAGTGCCTCGACGCCTCGGGTCAGGGCACGGCCAACGGCACCCAGGTGATCATCTGGGACTGCAACGGGCAGACCAACCAGCAGTGGAACGTCAACGCCAACGGCACGATCACCGGTGTGCAGTCGGGGCTGTGCGTGGACGCCAGCGGCGCGGCCACGGCCAACGGCACCAAGGTCGTCCTGTGGTCCTGCAACGGCCAGACCAACCAACAGTGGACTCTGAGGTAAGGACGGACACATGAGGTCTCATCGTGGCGGCGCCCTGCGCCGTCTCGTCACCGCCCAACTGACCCGCGGCCGAACGATTACCTTGGCGCTGGTCATGGTGATCGTCGCCGCCACCACCGGGACGTTCGTGACGGCTTCGCCGGCCGAGGCAGCCACGGCGATCACCATCAACGGCTCGTCGGGGGGCCGGGTGTTCGATGGCGTCGGCGCGATCAGCGGCGGTGGCGGCAACAGCCGTCTGCTCATCGACTATCCGGAACCGCAGCGCACCCAGCTCCTGGACTACCTGTTCAAGCCCGGCTACGGCGCGGCGGTGCAACTGCTCAAGCTTGAGATCGGCGGGGACACCAACACGACGTCCGGCGCCGAGCCGAGCCACGAACACACGCGTGGCGTGGTGAACTGCGACCGTGGGTACCAGTGGTGGCTCGCCGAACAGGCCAGGGCCCGCAACCCCGGCGTCAAGCTGGTGGGCCTGACCTGGGGTGCTCCCGGCTGGATCGGCAGCGACTTCTGGACGACGGATTCGATCAACTACCTCCTGCACTGGCTCGGGTGCGCCACCTCCCACGGACTGACCGTTGACTACCTCGGCGGCTGGAACGAGAAGGGCTTCAACGCCACCTGGTACAAGAACCTCCGGGCCGCGCTCGACGCCGGCGGGTACTCCGCCGTGAAGATCGTCGCCTCGGACGACTTCGGCTGGGGCGCTGCCGACGAAGCCCTCCGCGATCCGGCCTTCGGCCGGGCCGTCGCGGTCTTCGGTTCGCACTACGTGTGTGGGTACCGCAGCGCCCAGACCGACTGCCCGAGCTCCAGCAACGCCGTGAACAGCGGCAAGCCGCTGTGGGCCAGCGAGAACGGGTCCGACGACTACAACGCCGGCGCGAACGCGCTCGCCCGAGGCATCAACCGCGGCTACCTCGACGGGAAGATGACCGCGTACATCAACTGGCCGATCATCGCGGCCATCACGCCGAACATCCCGTGGGCCACCATGGGCGTCGCGGTCGCCCCGCAGCCGTGGTCGGGCTACTACTCGATCGGTAAGAACGCCTGGGTGATGGCGCAGACCACGCAGTTCACCGCCCCGGGCTGGCGCTATCTCGACTCCTCCAGCGGCTACCTGGGCGGCAACCGCAACAACGGCAGCTACGTGTCCCTCCGGTCGCCCACCGGAAGCGACTACAGCACCATCATCGAGACGATGGACGCCACCAGCGCACAGACCCTCAACCTCACCGTCACCGGGGGACTGTCCCAGGGCACCGTGCACGTCTGGTCCACAAATGTGCGGTCCAACAACCCGGCGGATCACTTCGTGCGCGGCGCGGACCTCACGCCGTCCGGCGGCGCGATGTCACTGACCGTCCAGCCCGGCTACGTCTACAGCATCACCACGACGACCGGGCAGGGGAAGGGCACCGCGACCAGTCCGGCGCAGGGGACGCTGCCGCTGCCCTACAGCGACACCTTCGACAGCTACCCGGTCGCCCGCGAGGCCCGGTACCTGATGGACGCGCAGGGCTCGTTCGAGATCGTGACGTGTGGAGGTGGCCGGTCCGGACGGTGCGTACGGCAGATGTCGGAGCAGGCACCGATCAAATGGACCTCGCAGCTGGCCGAGCCGTACACGCTGCTGGGCGACCTTAGCTGGACCAACTACACCGTCTCGTCCGACGTGATGCTGGAGAAGACCGGCTACGCCCAGCTCATCGGCCGGGCGGCCGCGTACCAGTTCCAGTCGCCGGCCAACCTCAACGGCTACTACCTGCGGGTCAACAGCAGCGGGTCGTGGTCGATTCTGAGCAACAACACCAGCGGCCAGGTGCAAACGTTGGCCAGCGGCACCGTCGCGGCGCTGGGCACCGGGCGCTGGCACACCCTGGCGCTGAAGTTCAGCGGCGCGACCATCACGGCCAGCATCGACGGCACCACCGTCGGCACCGTGACCGACTACACGTCGGGTGCCGGGCAGGTCGGCTACGCCACCGGGCAGGGCATCACCGCCCAGTTCGACAACCTGACCGTGACGCCGGGCAGCGGCGGCACCGGCGGGTCCAGCGGCGTGCTGCGGGGGGTCGGCTCCGGCCGGTGCCTGGACGTGCCGAACGCCAGCCAGACCGATGGCACCTTGCTGAACATCTGGGACTGCAACGGTGGCAGCAACCAGCAGTGGACGGCCACGGCCAGCAACCAGCTGATCGTGTACGGCAACAAGTGCCTGGACGTGCCGGGACACGCGACATCCGCCGGCACCAGGGTGCAGATCTGGACCTGCAACGGCGGAACGAACCAGCAATGGCGGCTCAACGCCGACGGCACCGTCGTCGGGGTGGAGTCGGGGCTGTGCCTGGACGTGACCAACGCCGCGACCAGCAACGGCAGCCCCGTCGCGATCTGGACCTGCAACGGCGGCGACAACCAGCGTTGGACCCGCAGCTGAGCCGACCCTGGCCGGGTGCCTGACCCGCGCAGAGTGGGTCAGGCACCAGCGTCGGCGATCAGGTGAGCGGGGGTGGGTTGGCGGTGGGGCCGGCGGTAAACAGCTGACAAGTCCGGCTCTCGTCCAGGGCGATCTCCTGGCCGTCGTCTGATGCGCCCGCTCAGTGGTCGGTTTCCTGTGTCGCGGCGGCGATCGGCTCGAGCCCCGCGATCAGCTCGTCGAGCTCGTCGGCGGTGAGTACGTCGTACGCCGGTGCGGCCAGCTCGTCGGTGAGGGCCTCGATTCGCTCCTTGGTCTGGCGGCCGGCGTCGGTGAACCCGCCGGCGGCGTCCACGAGGCCGCGGCGGCGCATACCGTCGACGACAGCGGCGAGCTGTGCCGTGGGCAGGTGGTGGGTGCGGCCGAACTCCTGCGCCCGCATGCCGAGGGAGAGGGCGAGCAGCACGTGGGCTTCGGTGCCGCCGATGCCGTGGGCGAGGAGAGCGACGTTGTGGCCGTCCCCGCGGTGCTCCCGCAGCAGCGTCGCCGCGTGCCAGAGCCTGGCCACCGGCTCGGCGGGCACGTCGAGCGCCCGCAGGCCTGCGTACAGCGCGCGGCCCTCGGTCGGCGCGCTGACCGCTGCTCGGGTGGCCAGGTCGGCGGCCCGCACCAGAGCGGGGGAGTCGGCGAGCTGCCCGATCCTCTGCCGCAGCGCTGCCGTGCTGCCCCGCTCGCGCACCGCGATCGCCTCCTGCGGGGTGATCTTCCCCCAGACCCACGGGATGTGGCGCGCCACCTCGCCGTCGGCGAAGTTGTAGAAGACCGCGTGCACCACCTCGGCCGGCGCCAGACCCAGCGGCGCGGCCCGGCCCGCGAAGTACCCGTCCCAGTAGTTGCGCATACCCAAGGCCAGGAACGCCTCGTTCGGCACCTCGGAGAAGGTGACGGTGGCGATCGGCTCGACCAGCTCGAACATGCGGTGGACCTTGGCCAGTGGGTGCGTCATCGGTGGCAGCTCCTGTGGTCGTGACGGCGCCTTCGTGGACCGCCTCTCACCGTAGCTACGAACGACGCGGCCCGGATACGACAACTCCGGCCGACTTCAATCCAGCCCAGATCAGCCTCACTCTCATGCCGCGAGTCGCGCGGTCGCCGCGATCGCTGCCCATCGCCATCCGAGGCTCCGTCCGGGTCTTTGATACCTGGCAAGCCGGTAGCCGACAGCTACAAGCGGTGCCACCCACATGAAGTGACCCATAAGGCCGGCGACCTGCGACCGTTGGCGGCACAACGCGGTGTCCAATCCCGGGCAAAGCCTCACGGGAAGTCAGTGGAGATGGGCCCGCAGGGCGGCGATCCGATCCGCCGCGGCGATGAAGCCGGTGGAGTCGAGCTGGCCCCCGGCCTGGGCCTTGACCAGGGCGTCGGTGGCGGCTTTGCCCTGGCTGACGTCACGGGCGGAGCACAGGATCAGGTCCATGCCGGCGGTCGCGGCGGCGACCGCACGCTGGCCGGTGCTGCCGTAGTGCGCCAGCGCAGCGGCTTCCAGGGCGTCGGTGATGGTCACCCCGGTGAACCCGATGCGGCCGCGCAACTCTTGCCCGACCACGGTCGGTGACAGGCCTGCTGGGCGGTTCGGGTCCAGCGCCGGGTAGGTGGCCCAGGACACCATGACGAGGTCGACGCCGATGGCGACGGCGGCCGAGTACGGGAATTCGTCGGTGCCGCGCAACCTGGCCAGCGACTGGGACAGGGTGACCGGCCCGGTGTCGGTGTTCTGGGCCGTTGCCGCCCATCCCAGTCCGGGGAAGTGCTTGGCGGTGGCGGCCACGCCGGTGCGCTGCTGGGCGGCGATGAACGCCCGCCCCAGGGGCGCGACGGTGCCGGGGTTCGGGCTGTAGGAGCGCTGGTACTGGTCGATGAAGTTGCCCGCAGTGGAGTAGACGTCGAGAACCGGGGCGAGGTTCACGTTCATGCCCACCGTGGCAAGGGTGCGGCCGGCTCCGGTGCCCGCCGCGGCCGCTGCGGTCACCGGATCAGCGGACTGGCCGATCTGCTTCTCCGACCGCATGGGCGCCCCCGGCAGCCGCCGGATCAGGCCACCCTCCTGGTCCGCCATCAGCAGCAGCGGCACGTGGACCGGGCTCTGCGCCTGGGCTCGTCGCAACTGGGCGATCACATTGCTGATCTGGGCGGTGCCGGCGATGTTCTCCCCGAAGAAGATCACCCCGGCGGCCTCACCGGCGCGGATGATCCTCAGCAGGCTCGCCGGTGGTGTCAACCCGGGATAGGAGTAGATGATCCGCTGCCCGGCCAGTTGGCGCCTGGTAAGGCCGGCCGACCTGGTCGGCGCGGGCACGGACCGTACCGGACCCGCCGGCCCCTGGACCCTGGTGGACGGCGGCGCGGTCGATGCGGACGGCGAAGCCGCCCATCCGCCAGCCGAACCACTGGGCGCGGACCGGATTGAGCGAGTCGCATCAGGGGTGGACGGCCGGGGCGCGGAGGCGCGTGGCGACTGGCAGGCGACCATCGCAAGGCCGAGCGTCCCGGCCGCCAGAGCGGTGCGAACCTTCGCCGCTGGGTACACGGCCACCTCCAGGTAGCTCACACCGATCCCGGTGCGCCTGACGGGACCCGACGATCAGTCGACGGTGACCGGTCTGCGGTGTTCCCACCTCATCCGCCAGGCACGATCAACGGTGCATCCCCTCCGGCGGCGATCGGCAGCGCTGCGCCTGCTGGTAAGGGGTGCCTCCCCGTGTCACCGGCCCCCGTGCGGCGGCTCTATCAGCAGTATGTGCCGGACATTCGTCGGTGACCAGTCGCCCCACGCCCTTGCCTACAAGCCTTGGACGTTGGAGCTCAGCTCGCGGTTCAGCCGGCACGCCGGTCAGCGCCTCTGCGCCTGCGCCCTCACATTCTCGGGTGCCTTCGCCTGGCCCGAATGTCACACTGCCGCGGTGGAGGGCTTTCGGTGTGCGAGCTGCGGGAACCCGTTGAGCGTCCCGGTCCGGATGGTGGAGCTGCCGGCGGAGCCGCACTGGTCGCTCCTGGACTGCCATCACGTGAACCCGCCGCTCCTCGACCCCGGCACCTATGCCATCGACGAGGCCGCGTACGGCCGTGATCAGGTCGTCGGCACCTTCGTCCTCTCACCCGGCGACACACGCGGGACACGCTTCGTCCACAACCTTGTTCGCACGGGCTGCTGGTCCTTGGTGGGGTGGAACCCGTGTGTGGCTTGCGCAGGCTGCGGCGCCCTGGTCGCCTCCCGAACGGATGACTGCAGGGCGGCTCAGGAGACGCGCTTCCATCCAGCGATGGTTGTCCGGGAGCCGTGTGACGATGAGCCTGAACGCGCGACGGATCCTTTTGCGCTGATCGCCGACTGGGACAGCCCTGCGCCCGACACCGGACAACACGGTTGGGTGCCCAGGCCGATCCGCCCTCGTCCCGAGCTTGTTGCGACCCGCTGGCGCGGCCGAGGTGTGAAGGAGCATCTCTTTCGGGACGATCCGCCAGCCTGACCAACCCCCTGAGGGTCCCTCCGGGGGACGGCCCCTGAACAGGGCTGACCCCGACGGGCTGCTCAGCGAATGGCGTCGTAGACCATCTTCTGGATTCCGTTGGCGTATGACTCGCTCTCGATGAGCTTGAGGTTCTGCTTGTCCCGGTCGGTGTCGCTGAACAGCCGCTTGCCCGCGCCGAGCAGGACCGGAAAGACCAGCAGGTGGTAGCGGTCGATCAGGCGGGCGTCGGCCAGGTTGCGGTTCAGGGTCGCGCTGCCGTTGATGATGATCGGCCCGCCCTCGGTCTTCTTGAGCGCGGCGACGTCGTCCAGCGATCGGAGGATGCTGACCTCGCCCAGCGAGGTCCTCCTCCTGCAGCGTGGTCGACACGACGTACTTCGGCATCGCGTTGTAGCCGGGGAACTCCGCGGTCATGGTCGACCACACCGGGGAGAACGCTTCGATAAAGACCTTTCCGAACGGGGCTGGTCGATTCGTACTAGCGCAATGCCGCGGCAACACGCCTTCGGGCCGGGACGAGCCTCGCCAAGCACCGCGCTGATCGCGCCCGGCCCGACGAGGCGTCGAGCCGGGCGCGTCGAGCGGGCTATGCCACGAAACGTGACCGGCGTCGGCGACCGATCAGGTAGCCCGCGCCGCCGAGGAGCAGAAGCGCACCGCCGATGCCGGCGACGGCCGCGGTGTTCGCACCGGTGACGGGCAGCCCACCGCCCTCGCCGCCGGGAGCGCCCAGGCTGGCGGAGGGAGCAGGGGCCGGTGCGATGGTCGTCGTGGCGCTGGGCGTAGCGCTCGGTGTCGGTACGGGCTGAGCCGTCGGTGTCGGTGCGGGCTGAGACGCGCAGTCGAGCGCACGTGCGGCGTACAGGCCGTTGTTCAGGTAAGCCAGATAGGCGTCAACGGTCCCCTCGTCGAGCGCCTTCTGCGCGGCCGCCTTCACGTTGGCGCCGGCGCCCGTCAAGGTCCGGACCACCGTGACCCGCAGGGCCGTTGACCAGGCGTTCTGCACGTCCGCCTTGAGGAATGCGCGCAGCTCATCCGCGGTGCCGTCCAGGTGCTCCTGAATGGCGTCAGGCAGAACGGGCAACGAGTCGGCGTTCGCTGCGGCCAGGATCTGGTTGGCTAACACGCGCACCTCTACATTGGTGGCGGTATCCAGGTCGATGGTGACAAGCTCACGGATGTCCGTGTACACCTTGCGCTCAACCGTTTGGCATGCCTCGTTCAGCACGGGCGGCTCGGTCTGAGCCGTCGCCGGTACCGCCGGAATCAGAAAGGCCAGCGCCATGAGGACGCCGGCAGGTAGCTTCCATCGCATGTAGGTCTTCCTCCCCGTTGCATGCCAAAACGTGGAGATGCTACCGGCGCTCACGCCACGTCGTTGCCCCGTCCGTGACCGGCCCCGCGTCGAGGATACGGATCAGGGGGCGGCGGTCCGCTTCCAGTCCGCAAGAGGCCGGTGGACAGCGGGGGAGCGGTGTGAGGTGTCGAGATGCGCTTCCGCTGCTAGGCCCCCGACTGCACACCTCGTGGGAGCGGGCAACTTGATCTCGTAATCCCTCGGTCGCGTGCCCGTTGACTTATGCCATGGCTGTTCGCGTACTGGTGGTCAGCGCATGTGACCACGCAGCTCTCAGCGCGCTGACTCCCTCGATCGACGCTGTCTCGATCGGGGCGATTGTCGTGGCTGGTTGTTCAGTGGCTCCCGCCGGCTTCCTGGTTGGCCCGGAGCCGGCGGTACTTCTCGGCCCGCGCGGTGGCGTCGGCGGCCTGCCCCCGCAGCGTTCCGACCCACGGGCACGTCCCGGTGCCGTCGAGCAGGTGGTCCCAGACCAGGCCGAGCGCGACGGCGTGCCGACCCCGCACTCCCTCGTGCCGCAGCGTGACGCCGTCGGGGCGGGTCGTCAGTCGTACGGTGGTGGGCTCGTCGTCCGGCAGGGTCGTCAGCGGGTCGGGGAAGATCGGTGTGTCGGCGGTCGCCCACGACCACCGGAGTGTTTCCGTGTCGACGCGCTCCAGGCGTACCTCCAGGTCACCGACGGGCAGCACGCCCACCGGCAGGTCGACCGGTGCGGGCCGGTGACGGACCACCGTCACCCGGGCGAGGCCGGTGTCGTCCTCGTACGGGTCGGGCGGAAGCGGAGGCAGGATCGCCGGTCGGGTCGACGGGCGCGGCACCAGGGACAGCATCGCCCACTCGGCGGCCTTGGCCGGTTTCTGCTCCCAGCCGCGTCCCATCGGGTCGGCCAGCACGGTGCGGTACGGCGTCTGCTCGCTCACCGCCCAGACGTGCAGCTCGTGTTGCTCGGGCGGGTCGTCGTCGGTGCGCACCGTCTCGTGCAGGCGGTGGCGGGCGTGCACCCGGATCCGGATCAGCCCACGCGGGACGGCGATGTCGACGAGGGTGTCCGCGACGCCGCCCATCAGGCCGATGACCGACAACCGGCCGCTGGGGCTCCAGAGGGTCGCTTCACTGATTGCGTCCCAACCGGCGTCGACATTCGTCGGTGGTGCGGACAGCACCCGTAGGCGCGCCTCGATCGATCCCGTGTGGATGCCGCAGAAACCGGTGACCTGATTCGGCCCGACCACGTGCAGGAGGTCGTCGCCGACGGTGTAGATCGTCATGCCGGTAGCGCCCGGCACGGTGGTCACCTCGTACTGGGAGTAGCTGACGTGCAGTCGCGCCCAATCGGTCATGAAACGAGCTGCCGCAGCACCGTGGGGTCGGTGATCGTGTCGTCGGCGGCGAGCATGATCGCCTTCGACAGGATCGTCGACAGCATCGGGTCGTCCTCGAACGGCAGGTGCAGACGCCCGGTGCCCCCGCGTGCGGGGACGATGCACAGGTAGGCGTCGTTGGGCTCCATCATGATGTTGCCGGAGCCAAGGTGGATCCGGTAGCCGCGCAGGTTCCCCCGTACGTGCAGGTACCGGTCCGCGAGAGTGACCCGGCCGGCGATGGCCATGCGGGGGAGCAGGCGGGCCAGGGCGTCCCGGCGTACCTCGGCCGACGGTGTCAGCGCTCCGACCACGGTGCTGTGCCAGTAGTCCCGGAACCGGTCCTCGCCGCGGTCTGCCCACTGCGGGTCGGTGGCGATCGAGGTGACGCCGACGAACAGGTCCACGTCCCGCATCGCCTCGGTGAACACCAGCGGCGGTACGTCCGCGAGCGGTGCGGGTTGCCAGGTCGCGCCGTCCTGTCGGGCGAAGCGCACCTGGTCGGTGGAGCAGTAGTGGACGTCGTAGTCGCGTGGATCGCCGGCGTCGACCAGTTGGTGGTGGAAGGACGCCCGCCAGGCACCACCGCCGAAGAGCTTCGTGGCTTCGCTGTCATACCCACCGTCCCACGTGCCGAGATAGCCGGCCTGCCAGCCGCGGGCGCGCATGAGCGCGTTCGCCTGGCGGTAGCGCAGGATGTGCGCGGCGAACCGGTTGGAGTAGGAACTGGTCCGCTCCTCGGCCGGCGTGAGCAGGTAGACCTCGCGAAAAGCCTGCTTGAACGGCTGCGTCACGCCGGTGGCGAGCACCCGTTCACGCCAGGCGAGGATCTCGTCCACCCCGGCGCGGATCGGGTGCCACAGCCGGACCCGGTCACCGCGCGCCGGCCGCCCGTCGAGACCGGCGATCGTCCACCCGTCGCCATCGTCGCGGGGCAGGCCGGCCGACCAGCCGCACCCGTCGGTGCTCGTCTCCCAGAGCAGCCGCCGCCCGTACGTCCCGGTGATCGGGTGGTCCAGGAAGCGGGACACCCAGTCCGCGTACGCCCAGGTGCGCTCCTCGGACAGCAGCGCCTCCACCCGCTGGCGCTCGGCGGTCAGGGTCGCGTTGATGCCCTTCACCAGCTCGCGCAGCTGCCTCAGCTCGTCAGCGTGCGTCTCCTTCAGCGCGGCCGGCACGCCCTTGAGCGCGACGTCACCGCGAGCGAAGGTCAGACGCGCCTTCTCGCCCACGACCCGCACCGTCGCCTCGTACGGGCCGACCCGGGCCCGCCGGTTCCCGGCGGAGTCCAGCCCGTGGTCGTCGACGGCGAGTTCCATCACCTCGCTGAGTGACCACCCCCGCAGGGCGCCCAGGCGGGCCAGCGCGGACTGCACCCGACTGCGCACCGCCTTGTTCTTCACGGTCACCGCCAACCGTGCCAGGGTCCGCACCGGCGCCTCACCGTCGCGCTCCGCGAGCAGTTGCACGGCCGCGATCGCGGTGCGCTGGGCGTGGGGGAAACCGGACGCCTGGCGGGGCGCGGCCGAGGCGGCGGCGGTGACCCTCGCCAGCAGGTCCGACGACGCCTCGTCCGACCCCCGCGACAGTGCCCACACCAGGCCACGGAGGAGGCGGTCCGAGTCGTCGTGCACGGAATCGCGGTGGGCGGCGAACGCCTCCAGGATGGCGCGGACCGCCTTCTTCCCAGCGGTCGCGGTCGTGAGGTGCTGGTCGAGGACGCGCAGCCATGTGGCCGGTGCCGCGGGCTTGTCGAGCGAGGCGCAGTGCGCCAGCAGTTCGGGCACACCCGGCGCGGCGAGGACGTCCCCCAATCCGGCACGGACGAGCGGACCGAACTCGTCGCCGTTGTGCAGCAACCACGACGGCACGCGGCGACCGGTGGCGCGGTCGAGCGCCTCCCCGATCAGCGTTACGATCCGCCGCCGAGGCCCTGCCGCCGTGAAGTGGTCCGCCACGAGCTCGTCGAACAGAGCCGAGAGCACCGGCGCCAGATCCGCCAGCTCCGCGGGAGTCAGGCGCGCGGCGATCATCGCCGGCAACTCCAGGTGCGCCCCATCCTGATAGCTCCAGCCCCGTCCGGCGGCCTCCAGGCACCACACGAGATCCGCCCTGGTCCAGTCGTGCTCGCCCGCGGCAAGGCTCCGCACGACATCGTTCAGCCCGGACGGCCGCGAACTGGCCGCCGCCTCCAGATGCACGGCCAGCGCGGCGCGGCGGCGAAGCTCGCCCGGCCACGACTCGGTGGCGGCCCACTCCGGCGTCCGGGTCACCGAAGACGCCCAGAAATAGGTGGTCGTCGTCCGCAGCAGCGGCCGAACCTGGGCATCGGCCTCGGCGATCCCCGCCTCCACCTGCCGACGATCCGCCGCGCTCAGCGCGGGAAGCAAGCGCGTCCAGTCACCCACGTCAGCCACCCACCAGGGGAACTAGCCGCACGAAGGCCACCTCGGGATCCGCGAGCAGGTCGATCTCCTCGTCCAGATCCTCGACCTGGCGGTCACCGACCAGCAGCATGAAGCCGTTGCGGGCGAAGGCGTCACACGCCGCGTCCGCCTGACGCTCCCAGTCCAGCCGCCGGCCCCGACCGACTCGATAGCCGTTCAACGTCGCCTCCGCGTCGGTCGGCCGCACCAGACCCCGGAAGACGTCGGCCCGGCCGGCGTTGAACCGCGCCACCTCCTCACGTACGCGCAACCGGACCAACTCGCGGGCGGAGATGCGTCCCGGCAGACCGCTCAACGGCCACTGATCGATCGCCCTTCCCGTCGCTGTCTCGTCCCGAACCGTCACCGTGGCCATTCCGCCGTGCTCCTTGCCTTGAAGTGAGCGGCATCATGGCACGACGGTCCGACGGAACCAGTCGTTCAGCCGCCCGGGCAGCGGGTGTCCCCGCCGCTGTGTTCCACGCAGTGCCCCGGCGGGCCGGGCGTCGTCACGGCCGGCGCCGGATCGAGGTCCCGGCCGGCGAGCACGGCGAACGGCACGGCGGGCACGGCGATCACGACGGTCAGCACCAGGAAAACGACAGCGGTGCGTACCAGCCGCAACTGGTACGCGACGAGCGCGATGAGGGCCGGCCCGGCGGTCGCCACGAACGCGGCGACCAGCAGCGCCACGCTCGCCCGACGTCTGAGGTCCTCGAACTCGCCTGGCTGGTCGCCGTAGCTGGCACTCCACTGCTCCAGGCCGATACCCACCCACCACACGACCGCCGCGATCAGCCCGCAGACCCAGAGCAGGACCAGGAATCCCACGATCGGGCCACCCCGCCGACCTGTGCCGGCCGCTTCAGACATCATGCGGCCCAGCATGGACCGCCCGACCCCGGCCGGGCATGAGTCGGCGTACTCGGGTTCGCCCCGCGACGGTGCGGTGCAGGGCTTCCCGTTCTGGGCTGCCGACTGCCGACGAGGAGATCGTTTGCCACCGACGAGCAGCTCTTCCCCCTGCTCCTGGGTCAGAACATGCTCGAGCCGACGAACATGACCGCAAGCGCGACGACGACGCTGGCAGCGAACAAGGCCGGTCGCCACGACTTCCGCGGCGATGAGTGACGTTCCAGACGCTTCCACGCCCGCCGAGCACGCCAGCCCGGCGCGACCATGAGTCTTTCGGCCCCAGCCGCACCATGCAGCCCCGCGACATACCGAGCCATGGCTCCCGCCGTGACGCCTTGCTCTTCGAACGCCGAAACCACGGCGGTGGGGCCGTGCGCGAGCAACGCGACGAGGAGGTGTTCGGTGCCGACGTGTTCCGCACCGCCACCGGCGGCCAGTCTGATCGCCGCAGCTAGAACCTGTTTCGTATCTTTGCCGAATCGCACCTCCGACGACGGCGTGCTGTCTCCTGCCGTGATGCGCAATGTCGCGATCGCCCTTTCGGCGTCGAAGCCCTGCTCTCGTCGCCACAGCGCGACGTTGCCGTGCTCGTACCCGAGAAGCGCAACCGCAAGGTCGAATGGGCTTACGGGTTGACCGGTCAGCGTCGCCGAGCCGAGGGCGGACGTGAACACCGCGCCGACGTGGTCCGTCCAGTGGTCGAATTGGGGAGCCACGGGTGCACTGTAGACGCGCCCCGGCGGGCAGCAGGACGCCCTCGACCCGCTGGTCGAGTCAGCGGCAGAGCAGGAGAACTTCGATGAGCTGCGCCGATTGGCGGCCGCAGGCAACCGGGATGCCGTCGATCTTCTCCGACCCGCTCACCCGGGCACGAGATGGTCGTCGATACGACGTCGCACACCGAGGCGTCCATCGACGTTCATCCCACCGCTCGAAGTGCGTAAGCTCTGCACGGTCAGATCTGGGGAACCTACCGAGGAGGTTCCATGGATCGTCGAGCAATGTTGCGGGCCACGGTTGTCGGTGCGGGCGCGGTCGCCCTGCCGTTCACGGCATGGTCGGCGGCGTACGGAGCCCCGGCGCAGAACGCAGTGGGGCCCTACGGTGGGCTTCAGCCCGCCGACGCCAACGGCATCCAGTTGCCGGCCGGCTTCGCCAGCTCGATCGTCGCGCGCTCCCGCCAGACGGTGCCGGGAACGTCGTACACCTGGCACGACGCCCCGGACGGCGGCGCCGTGTTCCCGAACGGCACCGGCTGGATCTACGTATCGAACTCCGAGGTGTCAGCCGGTGCGGGCGGCGGTGCCTCACGCCTCGTCTTCAACTCCAGCGGCGCCGTGATCGGGGCGTCGCGGATCCTCTCCGGCACCAACAACAACTGCGCCGGCGGCAAGACGCCGTGGAACACCTGGCTCTCCTGCGAGGAGGTATCCCTGGGCCGGGTCTTCGAGACCTACCCGCTCGGCGGGACCTCCGTGGCACGTCCCGCGATGGGCCGGTTCAAGCATGAGGCGGCCGCGGCTGACCCGGTCCGCCGGGCCATCTACCTGACCGAGGACGAGACCGACGGCAAGTTCTACCGCTTCGTGCCGACCACCTGGGGCGATCTCTCCGCCGGAACCCTCCAGGTCTTCCGCGCCGGTACGGCCACCTCCGGCACGTTCACCTGGGCCACGGTGCCCGACCCGGACGGCTCGCCCACCCCGACGCGGCAGCAGGTGTCCGGCGCGAAGACGTTCAACGGTGGCGAGGGCTGCCACTACGCGGACGACACCGTCTGGTTCACCACCAAGGGCGACAACCGCGTGTGGCAGGTCAACCTGGCCGCCGGCACGTACGAGCTCGCCTACGACGACAACCTGGTCAGCCCTGGCACCGCCCCGTTGACCGGGGTCGACAACATCACCGGGTCCACGGCCGGTGACCTGTACGTCGCCGAGGACGGCGGGAACATGGAGATCTGCATGATCAGGCCGGACGACAAGATCTCCGTCTTCCTGCGGATCACCGGACAGAGCGGTTCGGAGATCACGGGGCCGGCGTTCACACCGGCCGGGGACCGACTGTACTTCTCGTCGCAACGCGGCACGACCGGCTCGTCCTCCGGTGGCATCACCTACTGCGTCACCGGGCCGTTCCGCCGATGACCGGCTGCCGGCCGCGCTGACCGACACGGGGCCGCCCGGCGGTGGGCGGCCCCGGTCTTCGCCGGGCGTCCCTCGCCGACGCGCATCATCCAGACGCGGCCGAGGAGACGACCTCCGTTCGCGGCCGGCCGTAGACGTCATGGCCGTCGAGGTGCGCTTGACGGGGCGGGCCGGGCGGCGGGCCGCTCTCCGAAGGGCGGCTCGATGGCGGACGGCATGGCAGTTCGGGTCACGTATTCTCCGTGGCTGTGGAGCTGGACGGCCCAGCGCGAAGCAGAGCGCTGGCACTCGTTCGTGAACTGCGCGATCCCGCCCTTCCCGACGAGGAGGCCGGGGCGCGAGTTGACGAGCTGGAACGCATCCTGTGTTGCCCACACGTCCTCTCCCTGATGTTCTTCACGGAACCCGGGTTGAGTGACGAGGAAGTAATCGAAGAAGCTCTCAAGTACCAGCCGTTTGCCCCGTAGGTGCTTGAGCAGCCGAGCTGGGTGACGACGGACGCGGCTAGCGTCGGACGCCCATGGACTCCGGTCCACCGTGTAGGCAGCTCACCCTGCTCTTGACGCAGCTCATCGCCGGCCGGTGTTCCTTCGGAACGAAGGAGTCAACTCCGCCAGCGAGGTGGCTGGCGGAGCCCGCTCCGCGATTGTCGTCGCTGGCTGGCACACTCCGCCGCATGAGTTACGACTTGGCGGTTTGGGAAGGTGACAGGCCCGCTGACAACGCCGTGGCGCTGGCCACCTTCAAGGCGCTTTACGAGAGGTACAGCGGTAGAGGCCACACACCGCCGACGCCACGTATCCGGGCCTATGTCGAAGCCCTCCTTGAGCAGTGGATCGACCTCACTGAGGACGACGACGATGAGCGGAGCCCATGGTCGACGGGGCCCCTGATCAAGGAGGCATCGGGACCTTTCATCTACTTCCCGATGGTGTACAGCCGCTGTGAGGAGGTGTCCGCCGGTGCTGCGCGAACTGCTGCTGAACATGGCCTTGTCTGCTTCGACCCGCAGCTGGGCCTGCTTCGGCCTGCTCCTGAGGAACTGTAGGCCGCTTCACAGGCCGCGGGCTCAGGGTCCAAGGGCTGGGTTATGCAGCCCTCGTGCAGCCATGCTGGCCGACTGAACTGGTCGGAGGTCGACCCGAGGCGACAGGACGAGCAGCTCAACCGCGGTCACCGACGTCCCGCGCGATGAGCCACAGCGATCCCGATGGGACACCGGACGACGACCGCCGGGGAGGGCCGTGTCCATGCCGGCTAGGTCGGCTCGGACGCAGCCTGTGACTGCCGAGTCCCACCTGATGCTTGACGAATCCGTCCCAGGTCTCGCTTGACGGTTGGTCTAGAGATGAGTGCGGAGATCATCTCGCCATCCTGGGGCTACGGTCCGGGCGTGGTGGTGAACCGGCCCTCGGTGTGGCCTGACCGATGATTCTTGCGCGCCGTGCTGGTCTGTACGCCGAGTACGACTCACGGGAGGCTGACAGGATGCGAAAACTGACCTTCGGCATGAGCCTGAGCCTGGACGGCTACATCGCCGCGCCCGGCGGCGACCTCGGCTGGGGTGTGCCGAGCGGCGAGCTGTTCCAGTGGTGGTCCGACCGGGTGGGGGCGACAGGCGTGGCGCTGTACGGGCGCAAACTGTGGGAGGCGATGAGCTCCCACTGGCCGACCGCCGATCAGCAGCCGGGTGCCACACCGGCGGAGGTCGAGTTCGCCCGCCGCTGGCGGGACATGCCGAAGGTGGTGTTCTCCTCGACGACCAGCACGGTCGACTGGAACGCCCGCCTGGTCACCGACGACGCGGTCACCGAGATCACCCGGCTCAAGGCCGAGGACGGCGGCCCCATGGATATCGCCGGTGCCACGCTCGCCGCGGCGGCCATGCGGGACGGGCTGATCGACGAGTACGCGCTCGTCACCCACCCGGTCCTGATAGGTGGCGGCACGCCGTTCTTTACGGCCCTGGACAACTGGGTGAACCTGACCCTGCTGGAGACCCGGACGTTCCCTGGCGGCGTGGTCCTGACCAGGTACGAGACCAAGCGCTGAGTACCCCAACCTCGGATCGGTCCCGGCTGCGGGGCGCCCACGGACTTCGTGGCGCTGTGTTTCGAGGCGACCGTAACAGCAGTCTCGTGTAGGCCTTGCCGCCGCTCGGCGTCCAGACCCTACGGGCGGCGTACCGGCGTCTGGTCGAGCACCTCGAGATCGACGGGTGGTGCTCGAGAGTCATGGGGATCTCAACAGGACAGTCCGCAAGCTCCATCGGCCCCAGTTGGGTGACCAGGGCCGACCCGGAGGGCAACCTGTTCTGCGTCGAGCGCAGTCAGAAGCATCGTGGCCCACGTCAATCGTCCCGTTGATCTAGGGTGACCTGGTGCCTTCGAAAGCCGTGACTACCGTCCTGTTCGATTTCGCTTGGACCCTGTTCGCCAGGGACGCCAACCGCTGGGTCGGCAGCGCGGCGGCCTTGGTCGGCCGGGAGGTGGCCGTCGGTGAGGCGCAGCGCATCGCCTCGGATTTCGCTGAGTTGTTGCGGACGACGGCTACGGACCCTGCTCACATCGCCCGGGACTTGGACCCACAGGTGTGGGACCGGGCGATTCTGGCTGTCCTGCAGCAAATCCGTGGGGTGGACTTGCCGTTTGCGCGAGCGCTGCACGAAACGCACGCCGAAGCGCTCGAGCCGTACGCGGACACGTCGTCCACGCTCGCCGCACTGAGTGCCCGCGATATTCGCCTTGGCGTGGTCAGTAACGTCGGCTGGGACATTCGTAAATGCTTTGCGAGGCACGGGCTTGACCGATACATCGATGCATTCGTTCTTTCCTACGAGGTCGGCTTCGTCAAACCCGATGTACGGATCTGGCGCACCGCACTCGACGCCCTGGCGGCACAGCCAGATCGAACGCTGATGGTCGGTGACCATCCCAGCGGCGACGGCGGTTCCGTGACCGCCGGGGTACCGGCCCTGGTACTGCCGATGGTGAGTTCGCCAGGCCAGCTTCGCGGATTCGATCACGTGCTGACGTTGGCCGGAATTTGAAGCCGCCTCCACCGCCGGCGCGTTCGGCGAAGTCCGATTTACCCCACGCGCCGGCGGGGGAGAGCTGTTCGGCAACCCCCTGGTGGCCAGCAACTTCACCGTCGACCTCGACAACTCCCGCCCGATGCCTCCACCTCGACCGCATCGAGAACACCATCGGCAGGCGACAGGTCATCACGCGCAGCCAAGCGTTCCGCGACAAGCTTCTCGACGCCCGCGTTCCCCGTGCGTTTCCCCACTGACGGTCCGGCCGGCGCCTACGCGGCGGTCTCCGTCATCGCCCGGCGTACCTCGAGGAACTGGACGGTGCGGTCGGCCTGCGGCCGGGACGAGAGGAACGCGACGATGCCTACGGTCTGGTCGTCGGCCCAGGCACAGGCGACGAGGTAGCTCTCCTTGGCGAAGCGGCCCTGGCCGCAGCGCGCCGTGCCGCCGAGGTCCCCGGGTTCGACGGGCTTGTGAGACTCGATGCGGTACGGCTGAAGGGAACGTTCGATGAGCCCTTGCTGATCGGTGACGGTGCCGGAGACGCCGGTGATGAAGACCATGTCGGCGTCCGGTCCGTTGTTGCCGTAGGCCCAGCCGACGGCGCTCGTCGGGGGGTCGACCTCCCGCTTGAGCGTGTCGAGGTGTCGTTTGGCGGCCTCGATTGCTTCGCGGTCCATGCTCCGGGGCAGGCCGAGCAGCGTGTCCGGCATGCGCAGCTTACGGATGACCGGTGAGGGTCGCGCCGGGGCTGCAGACACCGTCGTCGGCGGGGCGGTGGTTTTCGAGGTGCACGCGGCGGTGGGCAGCGTGGTGGCCAGCAGCGCGATAGCGATGCCTGCTCGGAACAGGTCCCTGGTGCTCTTCGTCATCGCGTCACGTCCGAGGTCGATCTGGCTGCCGTCTGCGGTGCAGAGCCTACGGCCCGCGATCTTGCCTCCAGCAGCTGGCCGTCCGAGTGGCAGACGGTGATGGCGAATTCGCGCCGTCGGTGCCTGACTGAACGTCTCACCATGCTCTCCGGAGTGGCGCCGCCAGGCTCGGATGTACTGCGAGTACGCCCCACGTCAGAGACTTGTTCGGTTCTCACCAGAGGTGCTGCTGGAGGGTCCACGCCTCCATCCGGGGCCGAGTGCCGGGGCGGCCGGCAGCTGGTGCTGCGATTCGACGGCCGTGTCGCCACCGCCGCCGCTCTGCGCCGAACCGCCCGCGACGCGGTCGACGCCGAGCCGGGACCACGCCGGAGCCCTGACCGCGTCAGCCGTTGAAGTCAGTCATCAGCCAGACCCGGTCGAAGGCGCGCTCGGCCAGATCCGCATGCTTCATCATGAAGTTGACGACAATCAGCGTCTCGCCGAACGCGTCGCTGACCTGCCTCTCGTCCAGCCAGACGGTGGCCAGCACGGTGTGCTCGTTTGCGTTGAGGATGGGGTTGTCCGCGCCGCCGGTGCTGGCGGCGCCGTAACCGCCGAGAGAAAACTCGTAACCGTTGTCCTCGAGGTCCCACATCACCTCGCCGACCGCTTCCTCGACCTCGTCGTCCAAGCGAAGGTCGAACGGCACCTCGTGCTCGTTCTCCGGAAGGCTCCAGCCGGCACGAGCGTGCAGCAGAATCGGACCGAAGACCGGCACCCCGGGGTCTGGGTGCTCGGTTACCGGAGTGCCGGCCGGCACATGAACGACCCGGCAGCGGTTGGGCGTGAAGTCCGGCTCGACGAAGAACAGCAGCGACCCGTCGGCCGGCAGGTCAAGGTCGTGCCCGTGCGAGGGGATCGCGGCGAGGTCGAGCGTCAACACGAGACACTGCCCCGGAGGCCACTCCTCGCCCTCCGGCAACGCCGCGAGACCGCCGAACCGACCGGCCACAGGCAGGCCATCGCCCTCGGGAACCAGCTCCGTCTGTGGTCGGGCCAGCCGCACCCAGCGCTCGATCTCGTCCACCGGCACGCCCTGTTCCCGAGCCGAGCCCCGAAACTCCTGTCGTACGTCCATGGCCGGGCATGGTGCCTGAAGGGTCCGACAAAGATCAGAAGGCCGGTTCGCGCAGGCGCCGAGGCGCCGGCCACCACGAATCGATGGAAGCCTGGCCGGGCGACGCTCGTAGGCAAGGAAACACGTAGCCGGTGCGAGTGAGACTGATCCAGCGGATGCCGGCTCAGGGGCCGTCGACGCGAAGGGCACATTTCTTCGCCTCAATCCGACGCCAACCTGGGGGAGGCAGCGGCGGTCCGCCGTCGGGCCACCGGTCAGCTGCGTGTCCGGAATGGGTCGAGGGTCGTGCGGATCTGGTCGGCCGCGCCCCAGTCGTCGTCGAACTGGGCCAGCACAGCGAGGTGTTGTCGCAACTGGAGAATCGGCATGCGGGTCTGCCAGTCGCGGTCGAGGGAGGTCAGCTCCGCGTAGACGGCGAAGAACCGCCGCGCCTCGGGCGGGGGAGAGGTGGACCATACGTGGGCGAGGTCGACCTCGGCCCACAGGTAGGAGACCGCCGGGTCGATCAGGGCGGGCTGCCGTCCGGGGTGGCAAGGATGTTCTGTGCCCACAGGTCGCCGTGCGTCAGGCATGCCTGCCGGTCGGGCAGCAGGTCGGGCAGCCGGTGACAGAGCCGCTCCAGTGCCGCCCGGTCTTCGCCGTCGAGTGCGGCCTCGACGCGGGGCTGTCCGAGCCAGCGGAGCAGCCGGTGCTGTGCGAAGAACGTAAAGCCGTTGTCATCCCAGGTGTTGATCTGCGGGCGGCGGCCCAGCCAGTTGTCTCGGTGCCAGCCGAAGCGAGGATGAATGGTGCTGGTGTGCAGGTGGGCGAGCGTGTGCGCGAACTGTTCCCAGAAGGCCTCGCTGCGGGGTTTGGGCCGCAGTACGGACAACACCAGCAGTTCCCGGTCGGCCAGGATCACGTCGGGTGTGGCCACGCCGCCGAGCTGGCGCAGGGCGGCCAGCCCTTCGGCCTCGGCGAGGAAGACGTCGTCGGCCGGAGCGTCGCTGAAGGCCTTGACGAACACCGCCGGCGCGTCCCTGCGGGCGCCAATGCCCGCGAGCGCCGCGACCCCACCCGTCGCCGGCTCTACTGCGACGACGTCGTGCATTCCGGCGCGTTGCACGAGATCCAGCAGGAACGGTGCCGACTGCGTCACGACAGGCTCTCCTTGGCCGTCTGCTTGTTCGCAGGAACTTATGTGAACAACAGTTGACCTCCTCCCGAGACCAACCTCCGCGTTCACGGCCAGACGACCCGGCGTGCCGCTGCAAGGCGCGGTATCGCGTGAGCCGCGCCGACCAACGAGGAGAGGGCTACCCCTACTCCGGCCGGGTCGCCGTCATGGCGGCATGGCGGCATTCACGCGGCGGCTGGGTTTCGTCAGGGCAGCTGACCGCTCCGGCTTACCACGGAGGCAGATAGGCCGGGCGTCTGCGGGTAAGACGCCGATGAGGCAAGGCCCTACTACCGAGGTAGCGGAGCACTGAAAGGTGGCAGGTGATGACATCGGTCGGCCAACGGATCAAGGGATTCCTCAACAGCCCACAGGGGCGCAAGGTGATCGACCGTGGGCGGCGCGAAGCGGCCAAGCCGAGCACGCAGGCGAAGTTGCGGCAATTCGCAGAGCGGATGACGGGCGGGTCATCTGGCCGCCGCTGACGGCAAGGCCGCCCTGTCCACGGACGCTGGTGGGCTGCTCAGGCAGCTCACCTCGGCTGCCGGCCCAACTCATCTACGGTTGATCATTCCCTCGGGATGAACAGGCACTGCTCATGTGGCCGTTGATCCATCTGCTACTGGTTGGCCGAGGCGACCAAGGGCGAGTTGTGGTTCGGTGTGTGGGTGGCTCGTGCGTGGGTGGTCCGGTGGCTGTCCCCGGGCAGGGCCGAGTGGCTCCTGCTCCTGGCCGCCGTGTTTGCTGGATGGCTTGCCTGGAAGGCGGGTTTGCCCAGGTGGGCTGCCCTGATCCTGTCGCTCGCGGTCGCGCTGCTGGTCCGGCGGGCGCGACAACAAGGACGCATTGAACAGGTTTTCGCGCGATGGCTCCACCGCCGTGAGGACCCACGCAGGCCCTAGGAAGCCATCGGTCGGTGCCCCTGTTCCTTGGGATGGTCACGAAGGACAGCATGGGCGCCACCAGCACACATCGCGTGGCTCTTCGCGGGCGTCGGCCGCCCGCGAAGAGCCACGTCCCACTCGTGTCAGCCACAGGCTCTGAGAGCCGGCCATGCGCGCCAACCCGCCCCGATGATGGACTCAAAGCGTGCGGGTCGGGCGGGTCAGGCGGCGAGGCGGCGGGCGACAGCGGGGATCACGATCGCGGCCGCGACCAGGTGGGTGAGCATCAGCAGCACCTTGGTGGACGTGCCGGCGTCGGCGATCACGTCCGGCACGAGCGACAGAACCGTCAGCACCACCGTGGTGCGGACGAACGTCCGCCGCGGACGCCGGGCGAACCGGAGCAGCAGCGCGGCGATGACGACGCCGAGCAGGGAAAAGGCAGCGGTCAGCACGCCGAACCCCGCCACCGGGATCGGGGCGCCGCTCACGTCGAGGCTGACCCCTGCCGCGTGGCCGGCGGCGGCGACGGCCATGGTGGCGGCGCTCGCCGCGACCGCAGCGATGACACCGCTCCGGATCATCACACCGAAGCTCGACGTGGTGGCGTGGGTCGTGTTCGCGGTGGTGGTCATCGTGTCCTCCAGTGGGTGTTTGGACCGGCTCGGTGCCGGGCTCTCACCAGGACGACGAAGAGGACCGACCCCAATCGACAACCACGCCCAACTTTTTTCGGAGACAGTCGCCGCCGGTGTACGGCGCGGCAGTCACCGCGCATACGGTGACGTTCGCTCACCCGTCATTCCGGCGGCGGCCGGTCCGGCCCGTACCGCAGGACCGGGACGGGCCCGGCGCGGAGGCTGGTCCTCCGCGCCGGGCCGCGAGATCGGTTGGGGTCAGCCGGCCGCGCAGGTGGCTGTCGCGCCCGGGCCGGTGCCGGTGCCCTGGAAGCCGAAGTTGGTCGACTGCCGGGCGCCGACGTGTCCGTTGTAGCTCACGTTGGTGAACCGGACGGTCCCGCTGGTGCCGCTGGCCTGTGCGTTCCAAGCACCGGTGACCGCGGCGCCGCCGGGCAGCGTGATGGTCACGGTCCAGCCGTTGATGTCGGCGGAGCCGGCGGTGACCGTCACGCTCGCGGTGAAGCCGCCGGACCACTGGTTGACCGCCACCGACGCGGAGCAGCCGTTACCGGCCGGCGGCGTGGTGGTGGGGGGAGCCGTGGTCGGCGGCGCGGTCGTCGGCGGGGTCGTGGTGGGGGGAGCGGTGGTCGGGGGAGCGGTCGTCGGCGGCGCGGTGGTGGGCGGGTTGGGCGCACCGTTGGCCAGGCTGTAGGCCAGGTCGGGCTGGAACGAGCCGGCCGTGTAGCGGCAGCCGTCCGCCTCACCCGGCGGCTTCACCCAAAGGTACGCGTCGATGTTGGCGTCGCCGGTGTTGGTCGTGGGGTACATCCCGATCCGCCGGTCGGTGTTGTCGTCGGCGCACCAGTCCCCGCTGGCGCCCCCGTTGCGGCTGGTGTCGATGACCTGGCGCTTGCCCGGGATGCCCATGCCGGCGAGGGCGGAGATGACCGCCCGGCCGAAGTTCGCCTCGCCGGAGGTGGAGTTGAAGTTCGACACGTTGGTGAAGAAGCCGTCGGCGTACTGCACGCCGGCCGCCCGGAGCCGGTTGGCCTGCTCGCTCGCGCTGTTCCAGGTGGAGTGGCCGCCGTCGAGGTACACCTTGGCATTGGGGTTGGCCGACTTGATGGTCTGGGTGGCCGTCGTGAGCGCCTGGTTACGTGCGCTGATCTCGCCGCCGCTCAGGCACGTCTGCAGGGCGAGCGAGTCGGTCTCCAGGATGATGATGACGGTCTGGTTGCCGAGTCCTCTGGCGAAGTTGGACACCCAGGTCTGGTACTGGTTGAGGTCCGGTGCCCCACCTGCGCTGGCGCCGCCGCAATCCCGGTTGGTGATCTCATACACCGAAAGCACCGGGATCTGCCCTGCCGCGTTGGCGGCGCCAACGAAACCGGAGGTCTCGGACTGCACGGTCGACGGGTTGAAGTTGGCGAACCAGCGGGCCTGCGGCTGACTCGCGATCTTGTCCCGGATGACGGCGGCACGCGAGTCGCTGGGATTGGCGGCGACCCAGCGGACGACGGCCGAACTCGGGTCGCGGTAGAGCGATCCGGAAACCGTGCCGGCGGATGCGCCGCCGACAGCGAGGCAGACGCCGGCGGCGGCGATGCCCGCGATCGCCGCCACACTGATGGTCGCCGATCTACGGCGCCGGAGGGAGAGGACAGCCACGACGTGTTTCCTCCTGATCACATAGATGTGTCTAAGTTCATGGGAGCGTTCCCATGGACGGTAGCGGAGGCGCGCGCCGCTGCCAAGATGTGAAGACTCGTCGTTGAGGCGGGGACCGAGTTCGTCAGGCTCGCGCAGGGGGCTGTGCGACGGGACGGGCTGCCGTCGGTTTGGGAGCTGCCTGACGAAGAGATGCGCTCCATCACTTTTACCCAGCCGGCACTCGCTGGTCAGGGCCTCATGTAGCGCTGGCGGGGGAACAAGCGCGCGAGGCGCGGCAGACGTTGTTCGATCTGGCCGGGCTGTCGCTGTCCCAGGGTTGATCGGTTGGTTCCGGGTCGGAGTACGTGCGATGGCCCCGGGCGTCCAGCGCTTCATCGAGGCTGTCTTCACGCCCCGTGATGCGGTCATAGGCGCGGGATGCCACGTAGGCGAGTTCCTCCCAGTGCGGCCATTCCGCGTCGCCGCTGCAGAGGCCGTCCATGATCTGGTCGACGCGGACGTCTCCACCACTGGTGTTGTCGTTGTGGCCTGCAGGAGGTCAACTTTTGGATACCAGGATCCAGAACGTCCGACTGGACGCCACGTCAAACGAGCAACTCATGGCTCTGGCAAACGCCGGGGCCGCGGCTTTCGGCCATACCGCCACGCTCCACGTGGAGCGGGCCCTGGCCCAGCTTCTGCGGTTACGCGTCGCCCAGATCAACAATTGCAGCTACTGCCTTCTGGTGCACCACGCCGCTGCCCGCACCGCCGGCATCCCGCCGTCCAAGGTCGAGACCCTCACCGCGTGGTGGGAGACGCACCTGTTCACCGAGAAGGAGCGAGCCGCGCTGGCTTACGCCGAGGCGTTGACCCGAGCCGCCGACGCCACCGTCAACAACCGCGTTCAGGAGGCACACGACAGGATGGCCACGCACTTCACGGAGGACGAGATCCTGGAGATCGTGGCCGTGGTGATCAATATGAACATCTGGACGCGACTCAAGCTCGCCGAGGGCGCCATGCCCACGACGGCGCCTCCTGGGTGAGTTGCTGTCATCCTGCCGAGAAGGAGGAGCCTGTGGCCCGACAGAGCAAGCGGCCGGAGGAGTCTGGGCGCGAGCGAACGGAGATGATGGGTGCAACCAACGTGGCTCGTGACGCTTGCGTGGGCTTCACTCTTTGTGGTGTTCGCCAGCACCGTCGTTGTCCTTGTTGACCAATTTGTTCTCGGATACCGTCAGCCGGCCAAGATCATGGAGATGGTCTGGCCGGCAACCGCCCTTTACCTTGGCCCAGCAGCCGTCATGTCCTACCGGAAGTGGGGTAGGCCCCAGTCTCCTCGGTGGATGGACCGTTACGGCAACCCGCCCAGGGCGTCGCGGCATGCTCCGACGACAATCCAGACCTATCATTGTGCGACGCACTGCACCTTGGGTGTCATCATTGCCACTCCCATCACCTACGGCGTCGGCCTTGAAATGTTCGGCAGCACGCTGTGGCCCGAAGTCGTCGGCGACTACATAGGTGCAGTGGCCATCGGCGTTGCATTTCGATACTCTGCCGAAGCTCACGCGGGTGGTCGAAGGGCGTGGGCCGCAATACAGAAGTTTCTCAGGAGCGACCTGCTGACCGTGTCCGTCTTCGAGGTCGCCCTACTGGGTTGGCTGGCGCTGATGCATTTTCGTTATTTCCACGAAACCCTTCGGCCTGGTAGTCCGGTGTTTTGGTTCATCATCCAGGTCGGGTTGATCATCGGCTTCTTGGCCGCTTGGCCGCCAACATTGTTGCTGATCCGTCGTGGCGTCAAAACGGAATTGCTGGGCACGCCGCGGTAGGTTGGTGATGCGCCGGCGCGACGGCGGAAGCGGTCAGGTGGTGTCCAGATGACCTCGCTGATGCAGAACGAACAGCAGCGCCATGGCCGGCACGACGAGCAGGAGCGCCGCTGCGGCGACGAGGGTGAGCGATGCCAGGGTGGCGTTGGGAGCCGCGGCCTCGCCGATGCGTAGGTGGGTGCCCAGCAGGTACGGATACTGCGCGACGCCCCAGCCGACCACCACCGTGCCAGCCGCGCCGACGGCGAGCGCCTGCAGCAACCGTGGCACCGCCCGATGCAGCAGCACGATGCTGGCCAGTCCGCATGCCGCGGAGACCAGCACCAACGGCAGGCCGCGACCGGTCAGCCCGTCGAACAGGCGCCCGGCGTCGGCATGGAGGATACCGATCCCCGCCAGCGCCACCGCACCGGTCGCCACGGCGCTGGCCTGGGCCCGACGGCGAAACCAACCCTCAAGGCGCGCGTCAGCGCGCGTACGGGCTTCGGCGGTGAGGAACACCGCGGCGACGAACGCGCACACCCCGACCGCGAGCACCCCACCGAGCAGCGACGTCGGGTTGACCCAGCTCGTCAGCGGATCGCCGTGTCCGTCGGCGGGCACCCGCCCGGAGGCGATTCCACCGGCGACCGTACCGAGAAAGAACGGCGTGATCACCGACGAGGTGGCGAACGCCGCCCCGGTCGCCCGCTGCTGGTCGGTCTTCACCACCACCTTCCGGAACGCGAACCCGCTGCCGCGAACCACGATGCCCAGGGCGGCGAGGCCCAGCGGAATGTAGAGCGTGGTCATGATCGCGGCGAACGCGGACGGGAAGCCGGTCCAGAGCATCACCAGGCAGAAGATCAGCCACACGTGGTTGGCCTCCCACACCGGCGCCAACGTCTGATCGATCAGGTGCCGTGAGTTCCGCCCTCGTCGTGCACCACCGGCAGTGAGATCCCAGAACCCGGCACCATAGTCCGCGCCCCCGAGCACGGCGTAGGCGGTGACCCCGATGAACAACACGACGGCAGCGAACGTACTCATGCTTGACCTGCCGCCGGCGTGGCCTCCGAGTCCCGGGCCGGACCGTAGGGCACGTCCGCCTCGGTAGCACCACCCTGGTCGCGCCAGCGGCGGCGCAGTAGCCGCAGGACGTACACGGTGGTGGCGCCGACCGCGACGTACAGCGCGACGGTGGCGGTGAAGAACAGCCACAGGTTGCCGGACGTCGTGACCGCGTCCCGGGTGAGGAGATGACCGACGACCGTCCATGGCTGCCGGCCGACCTCGGTGACCACCCAGCCTGCCTCCAGCGCCACCACCGCGAGCATCCCACTGATCGTGGTGGCCCGCAGGAACCATCTGCTGCGCGGCAGGTCACGGCGGCGCCACCAGGCCAGGGCGTACCAGGCGGAGAGGGCCAGCAGCGCCGTGCCGATGCCGACCATGACGTCGAAGCTGAGGTGGACGATCGCGACCAGGCGGTCCGGTGGTCGCACCTCGGCGGGGATGGCGTCCAGGCCCTGGATGCGGGTGGACGGCGAGTAGCCCGACAACAGCGACGCTCCCGAGGGAATCTTGATGCCGCCGTGCACCTCCCCGTTCGCGTAGTAGCCGCCCAGCACCTCCGGCACGTGGGTGCCGGTGGTCGGGACGGCCTCGATCGCCGCGAACTTCGCCGGTTCGTTGCGGTAGACCTCGCGCGCGGCGATGTCGCCGACGAAGATCTGCAGCGGGGTGACCAGCGCCGCGACGGTCAGCGGTATCGTCAGGCCGAGCCGGTGGTACCGGTCGCGGCGGCCGCGCAGCATCCCGGCGGCGTACACGCCGGCGACGACGAACCCGGCGACCATGTACGCGGCCAGCAGCATGTGGATGGCCTCGAACCCGAATGCCCCGTTGAAGATCACCTCCAGCGGGCGGACCTCCACGATCGTGCCGTCGCGCATGGTGAATCCGCCTGGTTGGTTCATCCACGCGTTCGCCGCTACCACCGACAGCGTGCCGCCGATCCCGGACAGCACCACCGGCACGCCGGTCCAGAAGTGCGGCCATGGCCGCATCCGCTGCCACCCGAAGACGTAGATGGCGACGAAGACCGCCTCCAGGAAGAAGAACAGGCCCTCGATCGCGAACGGGATGCCGAACGCGGCGCCGTAGGCGCCCATCAGTCGCGGCCACAGCAGCCCGAGCTCGAACGACAGCACCGTTCCGGACACCGCGCCGACGGCGAACAGCACTGCCGCCACCTGCGACCAGCGGCGGGCCAGCAGCAGCGCGGTCTCGTCGTTTCGACGGATGCCCCGGGCGTTCGCGATCAGCATCAGGAAGGTGAAGGCCACCCCGAACGGCACCAGGATGATGTGGAACCCGAGGGTGAAGGCCATCTGCTCGCGCGCCGGCAGCAGCTGCGCCGGATCGGCCGGCACCAGACTGGCGCCGACCGTCACCAGTGACAGTCCAGGCATGGCCCGTGCTACCCGGTCAGGGACACCGGAAACGTACTGATGGGGTGAGAATCAGGCAGGTGCAGGGTAAGGACGGCAATCGCGTCGCTGCCCCGCCGGACAGCGGGCAGCAGGTGCCCGCAGCGGCGCCGGCGGCAGTGACTAGTCAGCGACGTGGATGACGACCTTGCCGCGGCGCTTGGCGGTCTCCAGTGCCTCGTAGCCGGAGCGCGTCTCAGTGAGGGGCAGCACCCGGTCCAGCACCGGCCTCAACCGGCCGTTGTCGACGAGCTCGGCGATGGAACGCAACGCGTTCTGGTCGGGCTCGACGATGAAGTACACCCCGCGAACGCCGTGCCGGGCTGCTTCCTGCTCATCCGGTGGGGTGACGAGGGTGACCAGCACACCGCCTGGTTTGAGGACTGACCAGGACCGCGACTGCGTGGCTCCTCCGACAAGATCAACGACCACGTCCACGTCGCTGACGTGATCCTCGAAGCGCTCGTGCGCATAGTCGATGACCTGCTCGGCACCCAGACCCTTGACGAATTCGCGGTCGGCCGCCGCCGCCGTGGCGCTGACGCGAGCACCGAGCCCGGCCGCGAGTTGCACCACGTAGATCCCCACGCCGCCGGCGCCTCCCTGCACCAGCACGTGCTGGCCGGCCTGCACGTCGGCGTGGTCCACCAGCGCCTGCCAGGCACTCAACGCGGCCAGTGGGAGCGCAGCGGCGTGGTCGTGGTCAACGGTGGCGGGTTTGGCCGCCAGGACGGCCGCGGGCAGGGTGACGTACTCGGCGGCCGCGCCATCGCGGGTGAAAGGGATCAGCCCGTAGACGGCCTCCCCTTCGATGGGGCTCTCCACCCCCGCGCCGCACGCCGCGACGACGCCGGAGAACTCGTGGGACGGGATGATCGGCGTACGCTCGGGCCCTGATCCGTCCGAGCTGTGCGTCCACGTCTGCGGCCAGGTGAGTTCAGTGGGTGTCATGGAAGCGGCCTTCACGGCCACCAGCACCTCGCCAGGCCCCGGCTCAGGCCGTGGCGCTTCCTCGTACACGAGCTGCTCCGGTCCGCCTCTGGTGTGAGCCCTCACGGCGTGCATCGCGCTCATCCGACTGCTGCTCCCTCCCGACGGCATCCCGGTCAGCCCGCCGGCCGCCCCTGGGGACGAACCGCAGACTGACTCCCGCATTATCGGGCGGTTCGACAGCGCGGCTGTGGGACTTCCGTAACCCTTGCCCCTTCGGCTCACGAGCGCGCTGAGTCGTCCGCGCCCTCGGTGCGTGTGGCGGGTCCAGGCGGGTAATGGTCCCCAGCACCTCGACCGTCGACACCGCGACTAGGAGCGAGCGATGGGCACGCGACACGCCTCGGCCGATGACCTTGCTTCCGTAGGCTTCTCGGTCCTGCGCTGCGCACTGGCGACGAACATCTTGTGGATCGGTGCGCTCAAGTTCAAGCAATACGAGGTCGAGAATGACGAGCCGTTGGTCACCTCGAGCCCGTTGTTCGCGCCGTTCCGCAGGAAGCTGGGCGCCCAGAAGCTCAACCGACTCATCGGGGTCACGGAAATTGCCGTCGGCTCTCTGATCGCCGCGAAGCCGCTTGCGCCCACAGCGTCGGCGATCGGTAGCTTCGGGGCGGTCGGGATGTTCCTCACCACGCTCAGCTTCCTGGTTACGACGCCGCAGGCTCGGCAGGAAGGGCAGGGGATCTTGAGCCTTTCCCTGCTGGGGCAATTCGTGTTGAAGGACACGGTGCTGCTCGGTGCCGCTCTCCTGACAGCTGCCGACTCGCTGCGCGCCGCCCGCAGCCGGTAATCCCTCTCGGCAACGCGGGTAGGGATCAGGTACGGGTCTCAGCTACGGCCTTTTCTGAGCGCCGACTCGGCAGCGGCACGATCGGGGTAGCCGGGGTGTCGGGCGTCGATCAGATCGGCATAGGCGGTCGTTCGCGAGAGGTAGTCGACCACGAAGGGGCAGATTGCGGTGATCGTGCCCTCGCGGGCGCGGATCTCGTCGAGTACTCGCCGCACCATCGCGCCCGCCACGCCCTGGTGTTGATGACTCGGCTCGACTTCCGTGTGCCGGAGGGCGTACCGGTTGGGCTTCAGGCGGGTGTAGTAGAGCCAGCCGACCAGCTCGCCGTCGCGGAAGAGCTCAAAGCGGCCATGAGCGCGGCTGTCGATCAGCTTCTCGGCTACCTGTGCCTGTCCTTCACTGCTCATCGGCTCACCCCTCCAAGTGTGGTTACGCTGTTGCGCCGGAATACTCGTCCGTGCTGTTCCTGGCTGTGCCGATGTGCGGGTTGCGGGCGGCGAGGACAGTGAGCAGGGCGGCGACGAGGGCGAGTGCGCCGTATCCGAGGACGATCTGCGGTAGCGCGAAGGTTTTCGAGAGTTCCCCGGAGATGAGGCTGGGGAAGGCGGCGCCGCTGTAGCAGAGGACGTAGATCACGCTGAAGATCGGTGCCCGATCGGCCAGGGTGCTGCCGTGCAACAGGCCGCGGGTGGCGGCGCTGATGGCGATGCCCTGACCGGCGCCGGCGACCATGGTTGCGGCGATGAACAGCACCAGCGTGCCGATGGCGATCGCGGTGATGATGCCGATCCACCCGGCCAGGAAGATGACCATGCCGGTGCGTTGGCCCGCCGCGGATGTGAAACGGCCGCCGAGGGGAGCGCCGAGAACGCTGGGGGCCATGTAGGCGGCGAGCACCAGTCCGAAGATGAGCGGGCTGTGAGTGTGGAGCTGATCGTCGACCAGCGCGGGCACGAAGGCCTGGTAGAAGGCCCCGGTCGCCCAGGTGGCCAGGAACACCGCTGCCGCGACGGGGAGCAGGTGCCGGACCCGGGCCGGTACGCGGACCTGCGGTAACAGTGATCGCCAAGCGCCCGGCGTCGGCGTTGCGGTTTCCGGGCTGATGACGATGAGTGCCGCGGACAGTACGAGGACGCCGGCGCACACCAGGTAGACGAGGTCGCGTGGCCAGGGACCGAACTGGACCAGGGCGCCGGAGGCGATGGCACCGACGGTGAGGCCGAGCATGGGTCCCTGGCTGGAGGCGACGGCGGCCAACCACTGCGGCCTGGCGGGTGCGGCGTCGACGATGTAGGAGGTGAGGCTGCTGCTGGCCAAGCCGGTACCGACCCCCATCAGTAGCCGACCGGCCAGCAGGGTGCCGATGTCGTGCACGCTCAGCAGCAGCAGACAGCCCAACAGGAGCAGGCCGAGGCTGGCGATCGCGGTGCGCCGCCGGCCCAGATGACTGGACAGTCGCCCCAACACCAACAGTGCGGCGATCGTGCCGACGGCGGTGGTGACAACGGCCATCGAGATGCCGGCGTTGGTGAACCCGTCCTCCGCCCGGTAGACGTTGAACAGCGGGATCGGCGCGGCCGACGCGGCAAACGCGGCCACCAGGGAGACCATCGCAGATAAGAATGCCAGCCGGAGCGTCCCGCCCTGGCGAGCCTGGTTGGTCACTGGTGCCATGTGCTGCATCGATACGTGCCTTTTCCTTGGTCTGGACCGGCCCCAGAGTTGCTGGAGGCCCCCGTAGCTGACGTTGATCCAGGCGGGCTCGACTGCTGCCGCCTAGTCCTCACGGGCGAACGCGGATGACCGTCTTTCCCTTGGTCCGCTCGGTCGGGTTGAGAGCGGCGACGGCGTCGTCGAGGGCCGCCACGGTGCCGATGTTGGTCCGCACGCGTCCGTCCCGGACCCGCCGGACGATCTCACCCAGCTGGGCGCGGTCGGACACGACGACGAAATCGACGGCCAGGCCCTCAGCGGGCCGCGCCTCCGGTGGCCCGGTGACGGTGACCAGCGTTCCTCCAGCTCGGACCAGACCCGCGGACCGCTTCTGGATGTCGCCGCCGATGACATCGAAGACCAGATCGACTCCGCCGACGTCTTCCAGGGTGTCGTTGTCCAGGTCGACGAACTCGTGTGCCCCGAAGTCGGCTGCGGCCTTCCGGCCGCTGGCACGGCCGGTGCCGATGACGTAGGCGCCGGCCTGACGGGCGAGCTGCGTCGCCATCGAACCGACTGCGCCGGCCGCGCCGTGCACCAGCACGCTCTGCCCCTGCCGGAGGTGGCCGTGCTCGAACAGGCCCTGCCACGCGGTCAGGCCCGCCATCGCGACGCCGGCGCCCACCGTGAAGTCAACGTCGCCGGGCAGCGGCGCGAGGTTGCGCGCCTCGACGACGACATACTCCGCGAGCGTGCCGTCGCGGGTCCAGTCCGTCAGGCCGAACACTCGCTGTCCCACCGACAACCCGGTCGTTCCGTAGCTGAGAGCGGTGACCACCCCGGCCACCTCATGGCCGGGGATCGACGGCGTGCGGTCACGGCCGAGGCGATCGACCCAGGTCGACGGCCACTCCAGCTCATTCCCGGTGAATCCCGACCCGTGAACGGCAACGACGACATCGCCGTAGTTCGCGCCTTCAAGACTGGCGAGCCTCGCTGCGTCCGGCTCGGGCCGGTCCACCAGCCTCATCCCCGCCGTTCCCGCGGCGCGGTCCGTCACCACGATCGCTCTCATCTGACTACCTCTCTCAGTAACAGTTTTGGTCTTGTCCGCGCACTTACCGATGGACCCGAGGGTCCTCTCGGCCTTGCCATTCGTCGCGTCTGCACGGCTCGAGCACGTCTGCACGCCGAACGGCTACGTCACGTCGTGCTCGAAAGGTGGGGCCACCCAGGGCCTTCAGCAGGTGGGTTCAGTGCCTGCGGGGGTGCCCCAGGGCTGCGCCCGGGTGCTCGGGGTCGACGAGGTCGGCGTACTCGGGGTTGTGGTCGATGACACCGCGCACGATCGGGCACATGACGGTGACCGTCTTGCCTTGCACACGCACGTCGTCCAAGACTTGCCGGATCAGCTCGGTGGCGACGCCCTGTCTGCGGAACTCGGGGATCACCGAGGTGGCCAGCAGCACGAGCCGGTCGTCTCCGGCGACGTTGTAGGTCAGCCCGGCCACCTCCCGGTCCCCGACGATGGCGCCGTAGATGCCCAGTTTCTCGTCGTTGACGAGGTGGAGGTCGAGCGCGAGGGCGTGGGGCTCGCCGATTGCCTCGTCGACGAGGACAGACTGGTCCTGGCCGAAGGTGCCTTCCTCGCGGGGCTGTCCGGCCTCGCCGGGATACGAGCGAACGCGGATGATCGTTTTTCCCTTGGTCCGCTCGGTCCGGTTGAAGGCGGCGACGGCGTCGTCGAGGGCCGCGACGGTGCCGATGTTCGTCCGCAGCCGGCCATCCCTGATGCGCCGCACGACCTCACCCAGTTGCGCGCGATCGGCCTCGACAACAAAGTCAACCGTGAGGCCGTCCGCCGGCCGCGCTTCGGGCGGGCCGGCAATCGTCACCAGCGTTCCTCCGGCTCGGACCAGACCCGCGGAACGCTTCTGGATCTCGCCACCGATCACGTCAAAGACCAGATCGACGCCGGCCACGTCTTCCAGGGTGTCGTTGTCGAGGTCGACGAACTCCTGCGCGCCGAAGTCGAGCGCGGTCTGACGGTCGGCGGCACGTCCGGTGCCGATGACGTAGGCACCCGCCTCTGTGGCGAGCTGGGTCACCATCGAGCCGACTCCACCGGCAGCACCATGGACGAGGACGCTCTGCCCCGCCTGGAAACGGCCGTGTACGAACAGTCCCTGCCAGGCGGTCAGGCCCGAAATCGGCAGGCTCGCACCCACCGTGAAGTCGACGTCGCCGGGCAGCGGCGCGAGGTTGCGGGCCTCGACGGCGGCGTACTCCGCCAGGGTGCCGTCGCGGTTCCAGTCCGTCAGGCCGAACACCCGCTGTCCCACCGACAGTCCCGTGGTGCCATACCCGAGAGCGCTGACCACTCCGGCCAGCTCGTGCCCAGGGATCGACGGCGTCCGGTCGCGGCCGAGCCGATCGGTCCAGGTCGAGGGCCACGTCAGCTCACCCGGAGTGAATCCCGACGCATGAACCTGGACGATGACGTCGTTCAACGCCGGTTTCGGCTCAGGCCGCTCCGCCAGCGTCATCCCGGCCATTCCCGCTGCCTGGTCCGTCACCACGATCGCTCTCATGGGAACCGTCTCCTCGGTCATTTGTCTCTGTGGTGCAGATGCAGCAGGCACGGGAAGCCGTCTCGGCACCTGATGCGGGCGGTTACCGGACCCAACCGGTCGGTCTGAACAGCGCCGGCTTGCGGCGTGCATCGAGCGGCGCATATCGCTCACGATGGACGCGAAGGATGGCCTCCCCAGTCGGACGCCCCGAACCTAGCTCCGTCAAAACTGGTCTGTCAAGTCCAGTTTCAAGGCCAGGCGGTGATACGCTGACGGGGGTCCGGACCAGCTAACGGGCACGATTTGAGGCTCAGCTGGCCACTTCGGGGAAGCGTGACGATTGGACCCTTGGGTCCAACACCATGAGTCGGGAGACCCGCAACCGGCACATAAGGTGCGTTTCGCCTAAAGGGCGGGAGGGGGAGCTGTGCATCAGCGGGCCCCGAAGAACGCCGGGTACGGCGAATACCGCACCCTGTTTCAGGAGTGACACCAACGACAAGTAGGGAGACGACGTGACCACCGAAAGGGCGATCCTCGCCGGCGGCTGCTTCTGGGGGATGGAGGAGTTGTTCCGCCGCCAGCCCGGCGTCGTTTCCACGCGCGTGGGCTACAGCGGCGGCGACGTCCCGAACGCCACCTACCGCAACCACGGAACCCACGCGGAGTCCATCGAGGTCGTCTACGACACCGAGAAGACGGACTTCCGCGCGCTGCTCGAGTTCTTCTTCCAGATCCACGACCCATCGACGAAGAACCGCCAGGGCAACGACATCGGCACCAGCTACCGCTCGGCGATCTTCTATACCAGTGACGAGCAGAAGCGGGTCGCCGAGGACACGATCGCCGACGTCGACGCCTCGGGCCTGTGGCCTGGAAAGGTCGTCACCGAGGTCACCCCGGCAGGCGACTTCTGGGAGGCTGAGCCCGAGCACCAGAACTACCTGCAGAACTACCCGGACGGTTACACCTGCCACTTCCCCCGCCCGGGGTGGAAGCTCCCGAAGCGGGCGACGGCCTGACACCTCCGGCGCGCGGACCCGGGGTCCGCGCGCCGACCCGGGCCAAGGTGCCCGCGACAGCATGAGCGGATTCGCCCGAGCTGGCCCGCACGCGTTCATCATTCATCGGGACGCGAATGCGGCATGCGGCCGAACGGACTCCGAGGTCCTATTTTCCGTGGGGTCATCTGGGCCGCTGGATACACTTGACCGATGAGCGACGAGCAGGTGGCCTCGCCGACGAACCGGCGGAGGATCAGCCAACGGGGCCTCGCGACGCGAGAGCGGATCCTCGAGGCGGCCAACCGGCTGATGTTCGTTCGCGGAGTGAACGCGACAACCCTCGACGACATCCGCGAGGCGAGCCAGACCAGCAAGTCCCAGCTTTACCATCACTTCGCCGACAAGCAGGAGCTCGTGCGAGCGTTGGTCAGATATCGAGGCGCGCTCGTGCTTCAGCGCGAGCGCGGAGGGCTCGAACGACTGAGGTCCTTCTCGGGCCTGGTCCGGTGGCGCAACGCGTTGGTCCAGGCCAACTCGCTCAACAACGGCAGATACGGGTGCGGCCTCGGGTCGATGGCGGTCGAGCTGTCCGATCAAGATGAGCAGGCTCGATCGATGCTGCTGGAGACGTTCGCGGCGTGGGAAAAGTTGATCAGTGATGGTCTGCACCGGATGCGGGACAGCGGCGCGCTGCGCCAGGACGCCGACCCGGAGAAGTTGGCCACGGGCTTGATGGCAGCTCTGCAGGGCGGCTACCTGTTGGCGAACGCCGCGCACAACGTCGCGCCCATGGAAGTGGCGCTGGACATGGCGCTGGACCACATCAAGTCGTACCTCTCGGAGCCGTCCGGCGAGCCGACCCGCTGATCGAGCCGTTCTCACGCCTGACGAGCGTCGACCGCTCGGGCGCCGGCCGGCCGGGGCTGCGTCGGGGGAGCGGTGAGAGAGCTGCCATCACGTCGTTCCTCGCGTCGTCTGAGCGCCCCCTCGTGCCGCGACTGCGGATCACTGAGCATCGGTGTTCCTCATGTTGTTCGGATTCAAGCCCGCCCGAGGAGCGCACGGTGACGACGATCATCACCCTGATGCCCGAACGATCACCGAGATCCTAGCCACACCGTACCAAAAAGTCCAAGCTCGGATTGGCGGCGATCGGGTCCGGCCGGAAGGAAACTCAATCTCAGCTGCCTCCCGGCGCAGCTTAACAGCCGACAGATGATGGTTGTCGAGCGCTGTGCGGCCCCGGCGGCGTACCGTGAGTTGGACTATCCAGTCCGACTAAGGTTAGCCTGCGGAGGTACCCGGTCGTGGGGTCATACGCCCGGTCACAACCCCCGCTCAGACTGCGGCTCGCTGCTGCTGGATCCGCATACCTCGCCGTCACCACCAGGATCTACAGGAAGGCGCGACTGATGGAAACCAATCAGGATCGTGTCGTCGCATCCGCCCGAGCCGTCCTCCCGGCCACCGAGCGCCGGCGCACGGACATGGCCACCGGCGCGTTCACGTTCGTCGCCGATGAACCGCACAACGGCGCACTCGGCGACGGCCCGACGCCGACGGAGTACCTGTTGATGGCGCTCGCGTCGTGCACTGCCCAGACGCTCCGGCAGTACGTCGACTACAAGTACGACACCGCCGGTGACATCACCGTCGAGATCGACTACCACGAGCCCGACCAGGAAGGCGCAGAGCGCTACCTGCAGCGCACGATCACGCTGAGCGAGGAGCCTGATCCCGACGACTTGAAGGTGATGCATGACATCGCCGAGAAGTCCCCGGTGACCCTGCTGATCCAGTTCGCCTGGAGCGTGCGGACCGAGTTCGTCGGACCGCGCTGAGACCAGGCCCGTGTGCTGCTCGGCGATCACGGTCGAGCAGCACGCGCCTGTCGGCCGCCCCCGGCCGCGACAGTCTTCCCCCTCGACCGCGACAGCTTGGACCGTGCGGCACCTCGCAAGCGGTGCCGGCCGTGGTCCAGACGGACAGCTCGTAGCTCGCGCCGGAAGCTCGGAACGCGGTCGCGTCCCGCACTGTGGCACGTGACCTGGCTATCCGTGCTGGCCCGACCAGCGCACCGGAAGGTGACGTGTGACCGAACGGAAGATGAGCGGCCGAACAGCCCGGAAGCCGAATCTGGCGGCACCGCTGCGGGCCTTTGTGCGGACCGAGTCCGGCAGTGCCGGCGTGCTCGTGGCCGCCATCGTCGCCGCACTGCTCTGGGCCAACATCGACAGCGGCTCCTACGAAGCCGTCTGGCGTACCCCACTGTCGATACGCCTCGGGCACCTCGAGCTCTCCCGCGACCTGCACACCTGGATCAACAGTGGCTTGATGACGCTGTTCTTCCTGGTCGTCGGCCTTGAGACGCGGCGCGAGTTCGACCTCGGCGACCTACGAGACCGGCGACGGTTCGTGCTGCCCGCCGTGGCCGGCGTGATCGGCATGCTGATCCCGGTCCTGATCTTCCTGCTGATCAACCACGGCGGACCGGGCGCACACGGCTGGGGCGTTGCCATGTCGACCGACACCGCCCTCGCGTTGGGCCTCCTGGCACTGCTCGGCCGGGGCGTGCCCGACCGGGTCCGGATCTTCCTGCTCACCGTGTTCGTGGTCGACGACGTGATCGCACTCGTCGTCATCGCCCTGGTCTACAGCGAGGACATCACGATGGTGCCCATCGTGGTGGCCGTGGCGGCGTTCGCGGTCATGCTGGCCATCCGCGCAGCCGGCGTCCGGCGTGGCTCGGCGTACGTGCCGGTCGCCATCGTCATGTGGGGCGCACTGTTGGTCAGCGGAGTCGACCCCGTGGTGGCCGGGCTGGCCATCGGGCTGACCGCCTTCGCCTATTCTCCCGGCCGGGCTGAGCTCGAGCACGTCAGCGGGCTGTTCCGGTCGTTCCGTGAGCAGCCGACGCCCAAGCTCGCGCGTACGGCTTCGATCGGCCTCGCCAATACGCTGTCGCCCAACGACCGCCTTCAGCGCATCTACCACCCTTGGTCCAGCTACGTCATCGTGCCGCTGTTCGGCCTGGCCAACGCTGGCATCAGCATCGACGGTCCCTTCCTGGCCCAGGCGTTCGCGTCGCCGGTCACCTGGGGCGTGCTGCTCGGGTACGTCGTCGGCAAGCCGCTCGCCGTGATCGGCACCTCGGCCGGGCTCACCTGGATCTCACACGGTCGCATCCGTCCGGCTGTGGGCTGGGCGGGCGTGCTCGGCAGCGGCACGATCGCCGGTGTCAGCTTCACGGTGTCGCTGCTGATCGCGAACCTGGCCTTCACCGGCGACCAACTGGCCGAGGCCAAGGTCGGGGTGCTCGGCGCCGCGATCGTGTCCGCAGTGCTGACCTGGACCGCGTTCCGTGTCACGAACACGTTGCCCAGAGCCAGGCGCGCCCGGGCGCTCTTCGGCGACATGACGGAGCTGACCGACCTCATCCCGGACGTCGACGAGAAGCGGGACCACGTCCGCGGCCCAGCAGGTGCGTCGGTGACGCTGGTGCAGTACGGCGACTTCCAGTGTCCGTACTGCGGGAAGGCCGAGCCAGCCGTCCGGCAGCTGCTGGGCGACGCCGACCTGCGTTTCGTGTGGCGTCACCTGCCTCTGCCAGACGTGCATCCGCAAGCCCGGCTGGCAGCCGAGGCGGCCGAAGCAGCGGCGGCTCAGGGCAAGTTCTGGCAGATGCACGACCTGCTGCTCGACCACCAGGACAAGCTGCACCTCAGTGATCTGATCACGTACGCCGGTGACCTCGGTCTGGATCAGGAACGCTTCCACGACGACCTGACAAGTCACGCCCACGCCGGTCGCGTCGAAAGCGACATCGACTCGGCCGACAGCAGCGGAGTGTCCGGCACCCCGACGTTCTTCATCAACGGCCGCCGCCACTACGGCGCCTACGACATCACGACCTTGACCGCCGCCGTACATATGGCCCGAACGCGCGCCCACCTCGGCCGGGAGGCGCCAGCGACCCGTCACCAAGACCAGCTCGCCGACTTCTCCGGCCCCGGCACACGGGTGGTCGTACCTTCTTCCGGGCGGGCCGTGAGGTGAGCACCGTGAGCGGCCGGTGGGGGCGAGGTCAACGGTAGGGGTCGGTGATCTCACGCAGGCGGGTAAGTGCTCGCCGCAGCTGGTTCGCGCCCTGCTTACCCAGGTGTCGTGTCCACTCCGCCTCGACCTCCGCCTCCACGGTCCTCGCGATCGCCACCGCGGCCAGCCCACGCGGTGCGATCTGCACCAGTCGGGCCCGTGCGTCGGTGGGGTCCGGCACCCGACGGACGTAGCCCGCCCGTTCCAGCTGGTCGACGAGGAAACCGGCGGTCTGCTTGGTGATCTGGGCCTGCTCGGCCAGCTCGGTCACCCGGGTGCCCTCCGGGCCGATCCGGGCGAACACCCGGCCTTGCGCGGTCGTCACGTCAGCGAAGCCTGCCTCGGCCAGCGCCGTGAACACGCGGGTTTCCATGGCCCGGTAGGCGATGTAGCAGAGCAGGCCGAGGTTCAATTCGTCCGCGGGCAGGTCCGTGCTCATGCGACCCCTTGACTTAGACAGTCTGACTTACCATATTGGTAAGAGCATCGTACCAAGTGGGCTGGCTGCCAGGGGGTGGAGATGGACCGCGACGAAGTCTGGCAGACGATCGACGACGAGCGGCTCAGCCTCGCGGACCTCCTCGACACCCTGTCCGCGGAGGAGTGGGAGACCCCGTCACTGTGCGCCGGCTGGCGGGTGCGCGACGTCGCGGCGCACCTCACGCTCGCCCACGCGGGCACGCTTTCCGCGATCGTGTGGATGCTGCGGGCGGGCGGCAGCTTCCACCGTATGGTCCGGGACAGCGCCAGACGGCAAGCCGAGTTGCCCGTCGATCAGTTCGCGGTTCTGCTTCGTGGCATGGTGCGGTCACGGAAGAAGGCACCCGGCGTGTCCCACCTCGAACCACTGCTCGACATCCTCGTGCACGGGCAGGACATCGCCATACCGCTGGCCCGTCCCCGGCCCATGCCAACGGTGGCGGCGGCCACCGCCGCGACCCGGGTCTGGTCCATGGGATGGCCGTTTCACGCGCAGCGGAGGTTGAATGGGCTCAAGCTCGCCGCCACCGACCACCGCTGGTCTGCCGGGCACGGCGTGCTGGTCGAGGGACCGATGGCGGCGCTTCTTCTTGTGCTCGCCGGCCGGCCTGCCGCCGTACCGCAGCTGTCCGGTCCGGGAGTCGCCGAGCTCGAAGCACGACTGACACCGCGACCCGGCCTGACGTAACGATCCCTCGCCGCCCCCGTGATGCTCCCGACGCCACCTCGCGGACGGACGCGGCGGGATCGGGCAACCAAGCCCTCAGTCGGCAAGCTGACACCGTACGGCGCGGGCTGTCCTTTGTAGGATTGCGGCGTGGCCCCTCCGCGGATGAGCAACGCGATGCTCGACGTGCTCGCGCTGATGCTCGGGGCGTGGGAGAGCGATCAGGAGCTTCACGGCTGGCAGATCATGCGGTCGGTGCGCCGGTCCGGCCCCACCGTCTACGGGGTGCTCGACCGGCTCGAGGACGCCGGGTGGGTTACCGCAACGTGGGAGCCGCGAACGGCCGAACAGCCGACGCGACCGCGGCGCCGCTTCTACCGGCTGACGCCGACCGGCGCCGAGGCCGCCCGTGCTCAGGCGATCCTGCCGGTCCGGGCACCCCGATTCCGCCCCAAGCCGGCACCCGGCTTCGGCCGGACCGTCTCGCCGCGGCCGGCTGGCTGATTCGTCGATGGGCTCGCTGGAGATCGTCCTCGCGATCGTGTTGGGGCTCGTGGTCAACGAGATGACCGACGTGTCACCGTGGCTGGGCCGCCTCCTGGCCACGTGGTCGGCGCGCCTTCGGTATCAGAACCTCCAGCGAGCGGAGATCCGCGCCGAGGAACTCGCCGCCGTCATCAACGACCGGCCGGGCAAGTTGTTGAAGCTCGGCACCGGCCTTGGTTTCCTCGGCACCGCGCTGCTGACCCGGCTGCGTCATCTGGTCGTCGGCGAGCCGGAGCGCGCGAATGACCCGGCGGACCTGCTCGGCAGCCGGCGGATCCTGCCCCTGGAGGACGAGCCGACACGCGCGGTGGCCCGATACCTGTTCCCCACCGAACGGTTCCGGGGCGAATGGCGACGCCACTGGATCCACCCGGTCAAGAGAATCGCGATCGTCGTCAGCTACGCCGTCCTCGGCGTGTGGGCGGTCACGGAACGCATCAAGCCTCAGTACCAGACATGGGCGATTGTCGCGGTCGTGGCGCTCGCCGTCCTGCTGACGGCGCACCGCGTCCTGGCTTGGTACGTGGGTCGGTTCGTCGTGACCAACAAGCGTCTGATGGTCACCGAGGGCCTGTTCTTCCGCAGGGTCGGGATGATGCCGCTGCTGCGGGTCGTCGACATGAGATACAACCAGACACCGGCAGGCCGGCTCCTGAACTACGGCACCTTCGAGTTGGAGTCGGCGGGCCGCCGCAACGCGCTCCGCCAGATCGTCGAACTACCCAATCCGAATGAGCTCTACCTGCGCATCATCGAGGAGATGTACGAGCCGGAGGCGGTGGAGGCGCGCCTGGGCGGGGATTGGCCGAGCAGCGAGATCGACCCGATCGCTGTCATCACGTCGCTGTCCAACGAACTCGCGCGCCTGACCAGCGCGATCAAGCGCCTCGATCCCGATTTCGTTCCGGAGCCGGTACCTGAGCCGTCTCGTCCACCCGACGAGCCGATCACCGTGTACGAGCCGGCCAGCGAGCAGGTGTCGCAGGCCGAACCGCCGCCGTCGAATCCTGATGAGCCACCTCCGTGGACCAACGGCCAAGAGCTCGCCGACCTGACCGCCGGACTCGACGAAGCCGTTCCCGACCACGACCGGCCCGTCCGGCGCACCCGCCGTCTGTTCCCGCCACGGTCGCCGCGGCTACCCGATCCCTCGCCGGATCTTCCTGAGTGAGCCGCCGCATCGGCCGGCGGTGCGGACGCCCCTGGTCATGCCGCGCCTGCGGCAGGCAGGCGTCGACCGGCTGAAGGAACTCGTCACCGACGCGTGGCCCACACGTGCCCCAGATTCGCTCGCCGGAGGTCCGGCTGGGCTCAGAGCCGGGGTGGCGGGCCCTCGAAGGCGAGGGCATGCACGTCGAACAGGACCGCCGCCTCCACGCCCAGCGCCGGCCCGCCCTGGCGGGCCGCCCAGGTCAGGAACGGCCCGGGTTCCGGTCCGGCCACTCCCAGGCCCTGGGTGTATTCGGCGTGCGCGGCCAGCGAGGCGATGCCGCGCCGCAACGGCTCGCCGGTGACGTCCACGCCGTGCGTGGGGCGTTCGGCGCCGCCGAAGCAGACGTAGCGCACGCCGCCCCAGGGCGGCAGCCCCTCGTCCACCAGTTCCGGGAAGATCCAGCGGTTGCCGGCGTCGCGGGCGGCGTCCAGCGTGGCCAGTCCCACCGCCCGGTGGTCGGCCTGGTTCGTCATACCGCCCACCATGCGGACGGTGAAGGCGCCCGAGACGATCACCTCGGGCCGGTGCCGGCGGATCGCCCGCACGATGTCGCGGCGCAGGCCCGGACCGTACTCGACGACGCCGTCGCGGTGGTCGAGGAACTCCACGACGTGTACGCCGACCTCGCGGGCCCCGGCGCGCTCCTCCTCCTCGCGCAACGGCCCCGCCTGGTCCGGGTGCATCGCGTCGATTCCCGCCTCGCCCCGGGTGGCCAGGAGATAGGTGACCTGCTTGCCCTGCGCGGTCCAGCGGGCGATGGCCGAGGCCGCGCCGTACTCGATGTCGTCGGGGTGTGCGACCACCGCGAGACAGCGGTCCCAGTCCTCCGGCAGTGCCGGCAGCAGCTCGTCCACGATCCCGAACGTAACGGCCACCTCTTCCGCCCGGTACCGCCGTGTCGGCAACACCGACCTCCGCCGGGCCGGTGATACTGACCGGGTGGACCCCAGCCGGCTCCACCCGCAGGCGCGGGCGGCGATGCAAGTCCAGCAGCGTGTCCCGCTCACCCGGGCGAACCTGACGGCGGCACGGCTCAGCATGATCCAGGCGACGCCCGCCGAGGTGGGCGGTGGCCCGGCGATCCGGTCCGTGGCGATCGTCGACGCGGGCGGCGTGCCCGCCCGCCTCTACCGCGACGGGGATGACGACGCGCTGCCGGTGGTCCTCTACGCGCACGGCGGAGGCTGGGTGATGGGCGGCGTGGACACCCACGACGGGCTGTGCCGGCACCTGGCGGCCGCGTCCGGCTGGGCCGTGCTCTCCGTGGACTACCGGCTCGCCCCGGAGCATCCGTACCCGGCGCCGGTGGACGACATGGTGCGCGCGCTGACCTGGCTGCGCGGGCCGGAAGCGCCCCGGCACGGCCTCGACCCACGCCGGACTGCCGTGGCCGGTGACTCCTCCGGAGGGCACCTGGCGGCGGTGACCGCCCGGCGTGCCCGGGACGCCGGGATCCAGCTCGCCGGCCAGCTCCTCGTCTGCCCCGTCATCGACCCCATGGCCGACTACCCGGCGCTGGACGAGTACGGCCTGGACCGGGAGGAGATGGCGTTCTTCTGGGACGCGTTCGCCCCAGCCGGCGTGGACCGTACGCAGCCGGACCTGGACCCGCTGCGGGCCGACCTCACCGGCCTGCCGCCGGCCGTGGTCATCACCGCCGAGCTCGACCTGTTGTCCGCCGAGGGGGAGCGGTACGCCGCCGGGCTGCTGGCGGCCGGCGTTCCCGTCACCGCGGTCCGGTACCAGGGACTCATCCACAACTTCCCGCGGAAGCTGGCCCTGTTCGACGCCGCCCATGTCGCCCTGGCCCAGTTGGCCGCCGTGCTGCACCGCTGGTCAGAGGAGGAACCATGAGCACCACCGAACGGCACGGCCCCGTGAAGGCCGGCACCACCGTGTCACTGGACGGCTACGTCACCGGTCCCGACGATCACGAGGGCCAGGGGCTCGGCATCGGCGGCGAGCGGCTCCACTACTGGGTGATGGGCGGCCCGTGGACCTACGAGACGGAACGCGAACCCGGCGCCGGCATGACCGACGCCGACCGTGCGTACTTCGACGCGCTGCTGGACGGAACGAGCGCCGGCCTGTGCGGCCGCGGCATGTACGACAGCGCCGGCGCCTGGGGCGGCCGGAACCCGTTCGGCGGCACCATGGTCGTGCTCACCCACCGGACCGCGGACCAGCCCGACCCGAGCACCGGTTTCCTCATGGTCGACGGGTTCGAGGAAGCGCTGGCGGCGGCCCGGCGGGCGGCCGGGGACGGCGGCGTCGCCATCGGCGGGGGCGCCGACATCATCCGGCAGGCGCTCATGGCGGGAGTGGTCGACGAGCTCGGCATCACCACCGCCCCGGTCGTCCTCGGCCGAGGGAAGCGGCTCTTCGAGGGCTTCGACCGCGACGTCGACCTCAAAATCGTTTCGGTCCACCACTCACCGTATGCCGTTCATGTGCGGTACGCCGTGGTGCGGTGAGCCGGACCCGACCGCTCGCCGTTCGTCAGGCGCCGCTCGCCGCAGTGGACCGACCGTTCCCGGCCACTGTGCCGCCGCTCAACTCGCGGCCATGAGCAGGGAGAACTACAGTCGGCAGGAGCGCCGCCGGATAGATCGCGACACATCTCACGGTGAGGAGCGAGTCGATGGCCAACCCAGCCGGCATCGAGGTCACCGGGCCGATGCACCCCCGCTACGACGAGATCCTCACCCCCGAGGCGTTGAACTTCCTCGCCGACCTGCACCGCGCCTTCGACTCCCGCCGTCGTGACCTGCTCGACCGGCGCAAGCGGCGCGAGGCCGAGCTCGCCGCAGGCGCGCTGTTCGACTTCCTCCCCGAGACCCGGGAGATCCGCGAGTCCGACTGGCGGGTCGCCGAGCCCGCGCCGGGCCTGGTCGACCGCCGGGTGGAGATCACCGGCCCGACGGACGCCAAGATGACCATCAACGCGCTCAACTCCGGGGCGAAGGTGTGGCTGGCCGACCACGAGGACGCCAACACCCCGCTCTGGGAGAACGTCATCGCAGGACAGCTCAACCTGCGCGACGCCATCGACCGCAAGCTCGACTTCACCTCGCCGGACGGCAAGCAGTACGCCCTGCACGACGGTGAGCTGGCCACCATCGTGGTCCGGCCGCGCGGCTGGCACCTCACCGAGAAGCACATCCTGGTCGACGGCGAGCGCACCTCCGGCAGCCTTGTCGACTTCGGCCTCTACTTCCTCCACTGCGCCCGCCGGCAGCTCGACCGCGGCGCCGGACCCTACTTCTACCTGCCGAAGATGGAGAGCCACCTCGAGGCGCGACTGTGGAACGACGTCTTCCTGCTCGCCCAGGAGCGCCTCGGCATCCCGCGCGGCACCATCCGCGCCACCGTGCTGATCGAGACGTTCCCGGCCGCGTTCGAGATGGACGAGATCCTCTACGAGCTGCGCGAGCACTCCGCCGGGCTGAACGCCGGCCGGTGGGACTACATGTTCAGCGTGATCAAGAAGTTCCGCACCCGGGGCGCCGACTTCCTGCTGCCCGACCGGAACTCGGTGACCATGACGGTGCCGTTCATGCGCGCGTACACCGAACTGCTGGTGCGGACCTGCCACCGACGGGGGGCACACGCCATCGGCGGGATGGCCGCGTTCATTCCCAGCCGCCGCGACCCGCAGGTCAACGAGACGGCGCTGGCGAAGGTCCGCGACGACAAGACGCGGGAGGCGGGCGACGGCTTCGACGGCTCCTGGGTCGCCCACCCCGACCTGGTGCCGGTCTGCCGGGAGGTCTTCGACCGGGTTCTCGGTGACCGGCCCAACCAGCTCGACCGCACCCGCGACGAGGTCCGGGTGAGCGCCGCCGAACTGCTCGACGTCCGCTCCACCCCGGGGCAGCACACCGAGGACGGGCTACGCAACGCGGTAAGCGTCGGCGTGCAGTACCTGGCCACCTGGCTGCGCGGCTCCGGCGCGGTGGCCATCCACAACCTCATGGAGGACGCGGCCACCGCGGAGATCTCCCGCAGCCAGGTGTGGCAGTGGCTGCACAACGACGTCACCCTCGACGACACCGGCGAGCGCGTCACCCGGGAACTGGTCGAACGGATCGCCGACGAGGAGATCGCAAAACTGCCCGGCGCTCCCGGTGACTACGCCGACGCGCGAGCGCTGTTCATGGAGGTCGCCGTCGCCGACGAGTTCGCCGACTTCCTGACCGTCCCCGCGTACGAACGGATGCCCTGACCGACGACCGACGGTGGAGGCGGCGATGAGCAGGACCACGACGGACCTCGACGCTCTCGCCGCCGCCCTGCGGGCCGCCATCGGCGCCGACCGGGTGATCAGCGACCGGCAGCAGCTACGCACCTACGAGTGCGACGGGCTGGCCCAGTACAAGGTGATCCCCGCGCTGGTGGCGCTCCCGGCCGACGCGGAACAGTGCGCCGCCGTCGTGCGGGCCTGCGTCGCCGCCGGTACGCCGTTCGTGGCCCGCGGCTCCGGCACCGGGCTCTCCGGCGGCGCCCTGCCCCGCGCCGACGGCGTCCTCGTGGTCACCTCCCGGATGCGGGACATCCTGGAGATCGCCCCCGACGACGAGCGGGCGGTCGTGCAGCCAGGCGTCATCAACCTGGCGATCACCCGCGCCGCCACCCCACACGGCCACTACTACGCGCCGGACCCGTCCAGCCAGCAGATCTGCTCCATCGGGGGCAACGTCGCGGAGAACTCGGGCGGCGCCCACTGCCTCAAGTACGGCTTCACCACCAACCACGTCCTCGGCGTCGAGCTGGTCACCCCGGACGGCGACCGGGTACGCCTCGGCGGCCGCGCCCCCGACGCCCCCGGCTACGACCTGCTCGGCGCGTTCGTCGGCTCCGAGGGCACCCTCGGCATCGCCACCGAGGTGACCGTCCGGCTGACCCGGCTGCCCGAGTCGGTGCGCACCCTGCTCGCCGCGTTCCAGACGACCGACCAGGCCGGCGCGGCCACCTCGGCGATCATCGCGGCCGGAGTGGTGCCGGCGGCGGTGGAGATGATGGACGCCCTGGCCATCGAGGCGGCCGAGGCGGCGGTCCACTGTGGTTACCCGCCCGGCGCCGGGGCGGTGCTCATCGTCGAGCTGGACGGGCCGGAACCGGAGGTCGCCGCCCAGTTCGCGCAGGTGGAGAGCCTGTGCCGGGAGAACCGGGCGTTCGAGATCCGGATCGCCGCCGACGACGCCGAGCGGGCGCTGTTCTGGAAGGGCCGCAAGTCCGCGTTCGCCGCCGTCGGGCGGATCAGCCCCGACTACATCGTTCAGGACGGGGTGATCCCGCGGACCGCCCTGCCGGAGGTGCTGCGCCGCATCGGCGAGCTCTCCGCCGAGCGCGGCATCCGGGTGGCGAACGTCTTCCACGCCGGCGACGGCAACCTGCACCCGCTGGTCCTCTTCGACGCCGCCGTCGACGGCGAGACCGTCCGCGCCGAGGAGGTCTCCGGCGCGATCCTCGACCTCTGCATCACCCACGGCGGCTCGATCACCGGGGAGCACGGCGTGGGTATGGACAAGGCCAGGTACATGCCCCGCATGTTCACCGACGACGACCTGGACACGATGCAGCTGCTGCGCTGCGCGTTCGACCCGGACGGGCTGGCCAACCCGGGCAAGGTCTTCCCGACACCCCGCCTCTGCGGCGAGGTGCCGGGCCGACACAAGGGGGTCCACCCGGCGCAGGAGGCCGGCCTGGCGGAGGTGTTCTGATGCCCGCCGATCGGACCCTCGACCAGCTCCGTACCGCCGCCGAGGCCGTCCGCACCGCCGGCGAGCACGACAGCATCGCCGGGGTGCCGGCCCGCTACGTCGCGGCGCCCCGCGACACCGGCCAGGCCGCCTCCCTGCTGCGCGCGGCGGCCGCGCTCGACCTGGCCGTCACGTTCCGCGGCGGCGGCACGAAGCAGGACTGGGGGAGCCCACCCCGTCGACTCGACCTGATCCTCGACACCACCGCCCTGACCGGAGTGGCCGAGCACGCCGCCGGCGACCTGATCACCGTGGTCCGGGCCGGCACCCGCCTCGACGAGCTGCCGGGCACCCTGGCCGGCGCCGGGCAGCAGCTCGCCCTCGACGCACCGCTGCCCGGCGGCACCGTCGGCGGCGCAGTCGCCGCCAACACCAGCGGCCCGCGCCGGATGCTCTACGGAACGGTCCGCGACCTGCTCATCGGGGTCACCCTGGTGCGTGCGGACGGGGTGGTGGCGCACGCCGGCGGCAAGGTGGTCAAGAACGTCGCCGGCTACGACCTGGGCAAGCTGGTCACCGGCGCGTACGGCACGCTGGGGCTGATCACCGAGTGCGCGTTCCGGCTGCACCCGCTGCCCGCCACCGTCGCCTACGTCTCCCGCGCCGTGGACGACCCGGCCGAGGCCGGACGCCTGGCCGCCACGGTACGGGCGGCTCAGCTCGTCCCCACCGCGCTGGAGGTGGACGCGCCGGCCGGCGGACGAGCGACGGTCACCGTGCTGCTGGAGGGCACCCCGGCCGGGGTGGCCGCCCGGACCGCCGCGGCCCGCCGACTGCTCGGCGCCGACGCCACCGACGCCGACCAGCCGCCCGAGGGCTGGGCACGCTACCCGTGGCGGGACGGGGACGTCGGACTGAAGCTGACCGCCGCGCTGTCCGGCGTACCCCGGCTGCTCAGCGATGCCCGCGCGGCGGCCGACAGGCACGACCTGCCGCTGTCGCTGCGCGGATCGGCCGGCGTCGGTGTCCTGTACGCCGGCCTGCCCGGCGCATCCCACCCGGAGCGGGTCGCCGGCCTGGTGGACGCGCTCCGGGCGACCACCGCCGCCGTGGGCGGGCACACGGTCGTGCTCACCGCACCCGCGCCCGTGCGGGACCGGGTCGACCTGTGGGGACCGGTCCACGGCCTGGAACTGATGCGCCGGGTCAAGCAGCGCTTCGATCCGGACTCCCGACTGGCGCCCGGCCGATTCGTGGGAGGGATCTGATGAGCATCCCCCAGCAGCCCGGCCCGACCCCGGTCACCTCACCCGGCGGCAGCCGGCCCGCCAGCGGTCCCCGGGACGTGCTCGGCGCTGCCGCCCAGCCACCCGGCCTCGGTGCCTTCGACGAGCACCACCCGCCGTCCGCCGAGCTGGTCGCGGACTGCGTGCACTGCGGCTTCTGCCTGCCCACCTGCCCGACCTATGTGCTCTGGGGCGAGGAGATGGACTCGCCGCGCGGGCGGATCTACCTCATGAAGCAGGGCCTCGAGGGCGAGCCGCTCACCGACTCCATGGTCACCCACTACGACCGCTGCCTCGGCTGCATGTCCTGCGTGACCGCCTGCCCCTCCGGCGTCCAGTACGACCGCCTCATCGAGGCCACCCGGCAGCAGGTCGAACGCCGGCACCGCCGCAGTCCCCGGGAACGGGCGCTGCGGGCGGCGATCTTCGCGCTCTTCCCGTACCGGAGGCGTCTGCGGCTGCTGCGCGGGCCACTGCGGGCGTACCAGGCCACCGGCCTGCCCCGGCTGGTCCGCCGCAGCGGGCTGCTGCGCCGGCTCGCACCCACCCTGGCGACGGTGGAGTCCCTCGCACCCCGGCTCGGCCGGGCCGCCCGCCCGCCGCAGCGGGTGGCCGCCGTCGGCACCCGGCGGGCCGTGGTCGGCATGCTGACCGGCTGCGTGCAGGACGCCTTCTTTCCCGAGGTGAACGCCGCCACCGCCCGGGTGCTCGCCGCCGAGGGCTGCGAGGTGGTGATCCTGCCCGACCGGCAGGGCTGCTGCGGGGCGCTGAGCGTGCACAACGGACGGGAGGAGGAGGCGCGCCGCTTCGCCCGCCGGATGGTGGACACGTTCGCCGCCGCCGGCATCGACTATTTCGTGGTCAACGCCGCCGGCTGCGGCTCCACCCTCAAGGAGTACGGCGACCTGCTCCGCGACGACCCCCGGTACGCCGCGCTCGCCGCCGACTTCGCCGGCAGGGTCCGCGACCTCTCCGAGGTGCTGGTCGAGCTCGGCCCGGTCGCCACCCGGCACCCGCTACCGGTGACGGTCGCCTACCACGACGCCTGCCACCTGGCCCACGCCCAGGGCGTCCGCGCGCAGCCCCGCCGGCTGCTGCGCGACATCCCCGGGCTGGTGCTGCGCGAGATCGCCGATCCGGAGATCTGCTGCGGGTCGGCGGGCATCTGGAACCTCCTCCACCCCGGGCCGGCCGCGGAACTCGGCGACCGCAAGGCCCGCACCGTACTGGCCACCGGGGCGGGGCTGCTCGTCACCGCCAACCCCGGTTGCCTGATGCAGGTCGCCGCCTCGGTGACCCGCGCCGGCGGCGACATCGCGCTGGCACACACCGCCCAGGTCCTCGACGCCTCGATCCGCGGACGAGGGGCCGAGGAGCTGCTGCACCACCGAACCCCGTCCTGACGGCGGGATCCACCGTCACCGCTGACCCCCGTCCCCCCCCCACAGCGTCGAGGTGACCCATGTTCGACCAGTTCACAGTCGTCACCGATCCCGTCGGTGACTCCGTCGCGCTCTCGGCCATCTTCGCGGTCCTACCCCTGCTCACCCTCTTCGTCCTGCTCGGCGTCATGAAGGTCAAGGCCTGGTTGGCCGGCGTGATCTCCCTCGCGGTCGCCCTGATCGTGGCCATCGCCGTCTACGCCATGCCGATCGGGCAGGCCGTGCTCTCGGCCACCGAGGGCGCCGCCTTCGGCTTCTTCCCCATCCTCTGGATCGTCATCAACGCGATCTGGGTCTACAACCTCACCGTCGAGAGCGGACACTTCGATGTGCTGCGCCGCTCCTTCGAACGGGTCAGCCCGGACATGCGTATCCAGGCGATCATCATCGCGTTCTGCTTCGGTGCGCTGCTGGAGGCCCTCGCGGGCTTCGGCACGCCGGTGGCGATCACCGTGGTGATGCTGATGGCGCTCGGGTTCCGCCCGATCCACGCCGCCTCCGTGTCGCTGCTGGCCAACACCGCGCCGGTGGCCTTCGGTGCGCTCGCCACCCCGATCGTCACGCTGGCCAGCGTCAGCAGTGGCGCCAACCCCGACCCCCGGCTCACCGTCGACACCCTCGGCGCGATGGTCGGCCGGCAGACCCCGATCCTCGCGGTGGTCGTACCCCTGATGCTGGTGGCCCTGGTCGACGGACGGCGCGGCATCCGCCAGACCTGGCCGGCCGCGCTGGTCGCCGGTGTGAGCTTCGGCCTCGCGCAGTTCGTCGCGGCGAACTACATCTCCGTGCCGCTCACCGACATCGTCGCCGCGCTGGTCTCGGCCGCCGCCGTGGTGCTGCTGGTCCGCGTCTGGCGCCCGGTCACCCCCGCCGACCTCGGCCGCGAGCCGGAGACCGCCGCGGTGCCGGCCGCCCGCGGGGCAGTCGCCGCGGAGCTGGCCGGCCCCGGCGCGGTCCGCGCCGCCGCGGGCACCCGCTCCGACACGACCAGCACCGCCGCCCCCGCACTGGGCGGCTCCGGCGGACAGACCCCGCCGGGTGATCCGCGCATCGACGAGACTGCTCCCGGGCGGCACCGCGGCGACGACGACCTGGAGCCGCGACCCACCGACCAGGTGCGCGCCGCCACGGCGGGCGGCCGGCGGATCGCGGACACCCCGGCCGAGATCGCCCGGGCGTACGCGCCCTACCTGATCATCATTGCGATCTTCTCCATCGCCAACCTCGGCGCGGTGAAGACGGCTCTGGCGGAGGAGCCGTGGACGGTGAAGTTCGCCTGGCCGGGGCTGGACCTCCTGGGCGGCAACGGCAAGCCGCTGTCCTCGATGACGTTCACCCTCAACTGGCTGCCCGCCGCGGGCACCCTGATGATCCTCGCCGGCCTCCTGACCGCGCTGGTGCTGCGGGTCTCCGCAGGCCGGGCGCTGCGCGCCTACGGCCGCACCTACGCCGAGCTGCGCTACGCGATCGTCACCGTGATGGCGGTGCTCGCCCTGGCGTACGTGATGAACCAGTCCGGCCAGACCAACACCCTCGGCGCGTTCCTCGCCGCGGCCGGCGGGGCGTTCGTCTTCCTGTCGGCGATCCTCGGCTGGATCGGCGTCGCGGTGACCGGCTCGGACACCTCCGCCAACGCGCTGTTCGGCGCGTTGCAGGTGCAGACGGCGGCCCGGGCCGGACTGGACCCGCTGCTGCTGGCCGCGGCCAACTCGTCCGGCGGGGTGCTGGGCAAGATGATCAGCCCGCAGAACCTGGCGATCGCCGCCGGCGCGGTCGGCATGGCCGGGCGGGAGGGGGAGATCTTCCGGAAGGTGTTCGGCTGGAGCCTCGTGCTGCTGCTGTTCATGTGCGTGCTGGTCGCCCTCCAGGCTTCCCCGGTCCTGAGCTGGATGGTGCCCTGATCGCAGGTCCGGCCGCCCGGGCGCCACAGATCACGTGGCGTCCGGGCCCGTCTCGTACCCACGGGGGCCGAGGTGGAAAGAGCTCAGCTGGCATTCTCAATTCGGGTGTCCACGGCGATCCAGTTCGTTTCCCACGTCTCCCCGCCGTCGTCCGAGAAGGCCTGCTCGAATCTCGCCTTGTCCGGGCCCTGCCGGAAGATGAGGAAGCGCACCTTGATCGCACGCCCCCCGATCTGGTCGTCGCCGTGGAACTCGCCGACACCGTCGTGGAACCCGCCGTACACGGACGGGGTGAGCAGTCCATCGCGGATGTTCACGAAGGTCAGACTCCAGCGCCCCGCCTGGGGCTCATAGAGCCGCAGATTGAGGCCCTCGACCCGGCCGTTGGGCCCCGAGACCTTGAGTTCGACGACATTCGCATGCCGGTCCAGCAGTGGGCGCACGACGCTCGTACCCTCGAAGTGGAGCCACTGATCCTCGGATTCCGAGAGCGGATCGGCGAGCACCCGCACCGTGGTGTGCCAGGCGCCGATCTCCCAGTCGAAGTCACGGTGGCCGTCCTCGACAGCCGCCGAAGCCCTGAGGGGAGCCGCCGCCGCGTCGCCCGACGCCGCTGTCACGGTCAGCATGAGAAGCGACAGGCACGGAACCAGGATCTGCTTGTACGGCATGGTGATCGTGGTGTGAAGGTTCATGATCCGACTATCTGAGCGGAGCGCGCCCGTGAACAAGAAGGCACCTGCAGGTAACCCCTCACCGTCGCGTCCCAATCCTCTGCCCGGCTGCCCGATGGCCGCGGCGTTCGCCGCGGTCGGTGGAAAGTGGAAGCTGACCCTTCTGTACTGGCTGGCCCACGGCGAGTCCCACTTCGCCGGCCTCCGCCGTCTGGGCGCGCCGATCACGCCCAAGGTGCTGGCCGAGCAGCTACGCGAGCTCGAGGCCGACGGGCTCGTCGAGCGCGTCGTGACCGGACCCGTCCCGGCGCCGGTCATCTACCGGCTCACCTCCTACGGCACCACCGTCCTGCCCGTCGTGGAAGGCGTCCGGGTCTGGGGCGAGGCGCATCTTCAGCGCACCCACGGCCAGGCCACACCCGACGAGTCGATGCGCTGCACGCACGCGGTCGCGTAGGCCCGAGGCAACGAGATCCCGGGCCGCGTGGTGCAACCGCAGACATTCTTCGAGGCCGAAGAGGGCCGAACGGTCGCGGTCGGTATGGCCACCGACCACGCCGCCTACTCCGGCGCGGGCTTCGCCGCCGGGTTCACCGAGAACGGCTCGTCGACCCGGATCTCCGTCGACGTCGGCGAGAGCGGCAGCTACGACCTGGCGATGCGCTACAGCAACGGCCCGAATCCCTACTCCGGGCAGAAACAGCTGAGTTTGTACGTCAACGGCGAACGCGTCGAGCAGACGGTCTTCCCCTCGACCGTGACCTGGGAGGAATGGGGCACGGTGACCACCACCGTGCCGCTGAACAAGGGGCGCAACGTGGTCGAGTACCGCAAGGAGGCCGCGGACTCCGGACACGTGAACCTCGACGTGCTCGCGGTGCGGCCGCACGGCAAGCGCATCACGCTGTTCAACGGACGCGAGCTCACCGAATGGCAACACACCGACGGACGCGAACCGACCTGGACCGTCGCCGACGGCGCCATGACGGTGCGCAACGGTGACCTGCGCACGGTGCAGGCCTTCGGGGACTTCCGCCTGCACCTCGAGTTCAACCTGCCGCTGTACCCGCCGGACGTGACCGGCCAGGCGCGCGCCAACAGCGGCGTGTTCCTGCAGGACCGCTACGAGATCCAGATACTGGACTCGTTCGGCATCGACCCGCCCCAGAAGAACGACGCCGCGGCCATCTACAACCAGAAGGCACCCGACGTGAACGCGGCGCTGCCGCCCGAGACCTGGCAGACGTACGACATCGTCTACCGGCAGGCCCGCTACGACGCGGCCGGCAAGAAGGTCGAGAACCCGCGCGTCACGGTGGTCTGGAACGGCCTGAAGGTGCAGGACGACGTCGAGATCCTCGGGCCGACCGGCAGCAGCCGGCCCGAAGGCCCGGCGGCGGGTGCCATCCGCCTGCAGGATCACAGCAACCCGGTCCAGTACCGCAACATCTGGATCGAGCCCCTGGACCTGTAGGTTCGCCGGCGATCAGAACGCGGACGGTCGGGTACCGGTTCGCCGGCCCGGCCGCCCGCGTCCCGGACGGCCCGACCGCTTGTGCCCTGGCCCAACGGAGGTGGTCGCGGCAATAACGGTTGATGCAGGGCCTCCCGGTGACATCCGGAGACATTTGTTCAGGGGACCATCGACGGCCCGGGCTCCCACCATCTGCCACGGCATGCGTCATGGACCGCCCAGGCGATCGGTGCGGACGACGCCGTCGAGTGCCCAGGCGCACTGTGGCCGCGCCCAGCGCGGTCGCGGCGGCCAGCGGCAGCCACAGCGCCGCGGCGCCCACGCTGAGCAGGCCGGTGATGATGACGGGATCGACGGCCCGGGCCAGGCCGTAGCTGAGCTGCCAGCGGGCGAGCGCGCGCCCCATCAGGTGCGGCGGCGCCGATTCGATCACCAGCGGCACGCTGCTGCCGGTGTACAGAATCTCACCCAGCGTGTAGGGCACGATGACCAGCGCGACGAGCGCTGTGCCGGGGCCGCCGCCGGTCGCTCCGCCGAGCCAGAAGCCGAGGTAGGAGGCGCCGAGCAACAGGCCGGACCAGAAGAGCACGGTGCGGTGCGGCCACTTCGCGAGGCGCACCACCACGACCAGTTGCAGCGCGATCACCATGACGGTGTTGGCGAGGAAGATCCCCGAGGGCCACGCCAGAGAAGCGTGCAGGCCGTGCACCAGCAGCAGCGGCAGGGCGATCTCGAGGATGTCGGCGTAGAACGCGTACGGGATGCCGGCCAGGGCCAGGATCGTCACGGGGCGTAGGCCGGCACCGGGCGCCTGCTTCGTTGCCGCTAACCGGGCGGGGGCTGGAACATCCTGACGGGGCAGCGGCACCCGCGCGACAACCGCCGCGCCGACCGCGCACCCGAGCGCCGTCGCCAGCGCGAGCCAGCGGAGCACCTCCGGCCCACCCGCGACCAGAACCGTGCCGAGCAGGGCGCCGGCGCCCAGGCCGGCGTTGCGCAGCGAGCGGCCCGCGGCCAGCGCCGCCGCCCGCTGGGCCCGGCCCGCCAGCGCGGCGACCAGCGCGGAACTGGTGGGCGGAGCGATCTGCGTACCGACGCCGATGAGCACCGCACCGATCGCGAATCCGGCGATGCCGGGCACCACGGCAAGCAGCAGCGACCCCACCGCTCGCGCCAGTAGCGCGGCGACGGCGGGGGCCCGTCGCGCCCCGCGGTCGATCCACCACCCGGCGAGCGGGACGGCGCCGAGGCCGGCCAGCATGCCGACGGTCAGCGTCATACCGGCCTGCCACGCGCTGAGCCCGATCTGCACGGCGTAGATGACGATGAACGGGCGCAGCATCCCGGAGGTCGCTGCCTCGACTGTGGCGCTGAGCGCGTAGCGGCCGCCGCCCGGGATGCGGGCCAGCTCACGAAGCGTCGTACGGGTGGTCGTCACGGTGCCGATCGTCCGGCCGTACGGCTGCGAGGGGACCCGGGTTGGCCGGCGTCGTCAATCCATGCCTCGTCGATTGACGAACGACGTCAACCGGTCGGGCCGGGCACGGACACCTGTCATGATCAGTACCGTGGTCACCTCGGTCGACATCGCCGGCGTACCAGCCGATCGGATCCGGATAACGCCGTCGCCGCTCGCGGAACTCGGCGCCGTGCTGCACGTGCTCGCGGAGCCGCAGCATCATCCGAACACCGCCGCGGCGGTGGCGAGGATGGCAGCTGCGCTTCCCGCCGAGCTGGCCCCGGACATCGAGGAATTCGGTCTGCTCTGGCAGTCCGGCCGGGCCGACTTCCTGTTCCCGCCTGATCCACGGCCGAGCCTGCGCGAGGAACTGGACGACGTCGACCGCCTGGACGACGAGCGCTGGGTCGCCGCCGCGCTCGCCGCCCATCGGGCCGTCTCACCGGCGCCGCGAACGTGGTCGCCGCTGCGTGACCCGATCGTGCGGCAGCGGGCCCTCGCTGCGGCCCGCGCCCGAGGGCCGCGGCAGGCGGCGTGGGCCGAGCGGGTGCTCGCCGATCCGGCCGCCGAACGCGAGCGGGTACGACGCTTTCTGCTGGCCTGCGAGTCCGCCTTCTTCGGCACGGTCTGGAGACGCATCCGCCCAGCGCTCGCCGAGGAAGCCGACCGTCGACGCGTCGACCTGGCCCGCGAGGGTATCGGCGCCCTCGGCCGGATCTCGCACGCGATCGGGGTCGACACGGAGCGCGGCATTCTGACGATCGACAAGCTGCAGGACCAGATTGCAGACGGTCGCGGCGGCGGGATGACGCTCATCCCGAGCGCGTACGGCGCACCGCACCTGACCGTCGTGTACGCGCCCGGCTGGCTGCCCGTGCTGCAGTACCCGGCACCGGGCTGGGACCCGCGCCCGGTGTTGCGGGTGGACGAGCTGGATGCTCGGCTGACCGCGCTTGCCCACCCGCTGCGGCTCCGTTTCTGCCGCACGCTCGCCCGAGGTCCGCACACGACCGGCGAGCTGGCCGACTTCTGGCGGGTGACGGCGCCGGAGGTGTCCAGGCACCTCGCGGTGCTCAAGGCGGCCGGGCTGTTGATCTCGGCGCGCCGCGGCCGCTACGTGACGTACCGCCTGGACATGGAGGCCTGCGCCGGCCTGGGGCAGCAACTGGTGGACGTCCTCGGGCGCTGAGCAGCCAGAGCGCGTACGTGGGCGGGAAGACGAGCGTGTCGGTCGACAACGGGCGCACCGGCAGGACCCAGCCGCGCTCGGCCGTGCCGCCACCCTGGACGGAGCTGGGCAGGGGCAGCGCGGGTGAGAGCCCGACACTATTCTCCGGGTCATGGCATCCACCTCACCCGATCGGCGCGGCGTCGGCTCCGCCCTGGACCCCTCCGCCGAGCAGATTCGGGACATGAGTGGGCGTGCCGTCGAGTGGGTCGTCGCCCACCACGACTCGATCCGGGACCTGCCCATCGCCCCGCGAACCTCCGCCGCCGCGCTGAAGAAGGCGCTCGCGGAGCCGCTGCCCGTCGAGGGCCGTGACTTCACCGACCTGCTCACGGTATTTCGCGACGTGGTCGTGCCCGGCAGCCGGCACAACGGGCACCCCCGCTTCTTCGGGTACGTCTCCGCGCCGGGCACCGCCGTCGCCGCGGTCGCCGACTTCCTCGCGTCGGCGCTGAACCCGAACCTCACGGCCTGGCGGTCCGCCCCGGCTCCCACCGAGCTGGAGCACGTGACCATCGACTGGATCAAGGAGGCTCTCGGCTGCGACCCGGGCGCCGGGGGCCTGTTCACCAGTGGCGGCTCGATGGCCAACCTCACCGCCCTCGCCGCCGCGCGACACCGCCACTGCGGCGACGCCGTCGCCACCCACGGCGCGGCCGCCCACCCCGCGCCACTGCGCGTCTACGCCTCCACCGAGACTCACCACTCGATCCACAAGGCCGCCGCACTGCTGGGCATCGGGCGGGCGAGCGTCCGTGAGATCCCGGTGGACGCCCGGTTCCGGATGGACGTCGACGCCCTGGTCGGCGCCATCGAGGAGGACCGGGCCGCCGGAGCGGAACCCTTCTGCGTGGTGGCGAACGCCGGCACGGTCGTCACGGGCGCGGTGGACCCGCTCGCGGAGATCGCGGCGGTCGCGCGGAGGTACGGGCTGTGGATGCACGTCGACGCGTGCTACGGCGGCTTCGCGCGGCTGGCTCCCTCGGCCCGTCCGCTCTTCGACGGCCTGTCGGAGGCCGACTCGATCGCCCTCGACCCGCACAAGTGGCTCTACCTGCCGGCGGACTGCGGCTGCCTGATCTACCGCGACCCGGAGGCGGCGCGGCCCGCCTTCAGCCTGGACGCCGACTACACCCGGGTGATGCAGACCGAGCCGGCCGAGGCGTTCGCCTTCTGGGACTACGGCCCGGACCTGTCCCGGCGATTCCGGGCACTCAAGGTCTGGATGGCGCTGGCGCACGCCGGTTCGCGAGCTGTCGGCGACGCGATCGAGGGCAACCTCGACTGCGCCCGTCACCTCGCCGAACTCGTCGAGGCCAGCGCCGACTTCGAACTGCTCGCCCCGGTCGAGCTCTCCATCTTCTGCTTCCGCTACCTGCCGCCGAGTGCACGCGCCGGCTCGCGAGGGCAGGCCGACGAGGAGGAACTCGACCGTCTCAACGAACGGATCATGGTGGCGTTGCAGCAGGGTGGCAGCTCGTACCTGTCGAACGCGACCATCAACGGCCGCTTCGCGCTGCGCGGCTGCGTGCTCAACTACCGCACCACCCGCCGGGACATGGAGGTCCTGCTCGACGACGTACGCCGCGCCGCCAAGCAGGTGATCGAGGAGACGCCCTGAGGATCAGCCTGGGGTCCCACCCGGCGTGACGGCATACCTGGCGATGCCGGTGACGGGGCGGTGCAACTCAGGTTGGTCGATCAGCTGTCCGTTCCCATCGGCTGCTGGCGGTGACCGATGCCCGCAGGCGTCGCAGAGCCTCGGCTCGCACGCCGGCCAGGACCGGCTCGCTGGTCAACTCGGCGGGCCGGACGGACACCTGTCGCGGCATCAGTGCGGTCGCCGCACGGATGCTGTCGATCAGTGCCGGGCCCCACGATCCGCCGACGACGACCTCCTGCGGGTCGGCGAGCGCGATCACGGCGGCGACGACGCCGCTGACGGCCGTGCCGATGGTCTCCTGCGTGGCTGCCGAGCTGGCGAGGAGCCGCCCGGTGTCGATTGCCGTGGATCCGTTGAGGCGCAGCCCCAGCTCTTCGAACAGCTCGATGAACCGGACCGCCCGGCCGCCCGGCCCGGCGGTCACCACATGGGCGATCTCACCGGTCAGGCCGGTGCGCCCGCGCCGGACCTGGCCGTCGTTGACGATCGCGCATCCGAGGCCGTCGCCCAGATAGAGGTAGGCGAAGTCGCGCAGCTGCTCCGCGCCGACACTGTCACGCTCCGCCAGGGCCGCCCAGTTCACGTCGTTGTCGACCACGACCGGTCCCTCGACGTGGGGCGCGAGGACAGCGACCGGGTCCAGCTCGCCGACCAGGAAGGGCGCGTCGGGCAGGTGCACCAGCCGGCCGGTGGCACGGTCCACCGGGTCCACCGCTCCGACGACGGCCAACCGGGCCGGCTGCCCGGCGGCGGCGCCCGCCTCCGCCGCCGCGGCCCGCAACGCCGACGAGACCTGGCGGGGTTGGGCGGGCCGGTCGATCGGGCGGGCCGCCCGGGCCACGGTGTCGGCGTAGACGTCCACGCACTCCGCCGCCACGCCTTCCGGGGCGATGGTGACCGCCAGCGCCACCCCCACCGTCGGCGCGAGCGCATAGTACGAACCGACCCGGCCACGGCCGCGCCCGCCCGGCGTGCGTTCCCCGGTGTCGGCCACCAGCCCGAGTTCGGTCAGCCGGCGCACGCTCTCGCCGGCGGTGGGCTTGGAGATGCCGATCTCGACGGCGAGTTCGGCTCGCGTGAGGCGGCGGTGCCGCATCAGTGCCCGCAGGACGTGCTCGTCGGTCAGCGACCGGACCAGATCCACTGACGGCTTGGCGGATTCCACGGCCGCGATTCTAGTCAGGGACCTTGCCTTGAAGCGAGGACGGCGCCTACAGTTGCGTTTCAAGTAAGTAGGGTTGACTTGAATGGAGCTGCCGTGCCGACGACTGCCGCGCTGCCGCACTGGGAGCAGACACCGGCCGACCTCAGGGCCGCGACCCGCGAGATCAAGAAGGCGCTGCGGGAGCGGATCGCCGCCTCCGGCCGGACGGTCGAGGAGGTCTTCTCGGTCGTCGAGCAGCGGGTCCAGGCCGCGGTCGACGACATCTCCGCGGCCCGCCGCCGGGGCGAGACGGTCTGGCCGGTCATCGACTACGCCGACATCGCCGCCGGCGCCGTCCCGGACGAGCAGGTCGCCCTGCTGCGGCGCCGCGGCTGCCTGGTCGTGCGTGGCCACTTCGACCGTGATCAGGCCCTGGCCTGGGACCGGGACATCGTCGACTACGTCGAGAGCAACCACTTCTTCGAGAACTACCGGGGTCCCGGCGACGACTTCTTCGGCAGCGTCGGCTCCAAGCCCGAGATCTACCCGATCTACTGGTCGCCCGCCCAGATGCAGGCCCGGCAGAGCGAGCGCATGGCCACCGTCCAGGCGTTCCTCAACGGCCAGTGGAAGCACGAGTCCGACGGCGTGCGGTGGTTCGACCCCGACCGCGACTCGCTCTACCCCGACCGCATCCGCCGTCGCCCCGAGGGCGCCGACTCAGCCGGCCTCGGCACCCACCTCGACCCCGGCACACTCGACCTGTGGATGACCCGGGCCTACCAGCAGGCTTTCCGTCACCTGTTCGACGGCAGCGTCGAGCGGTACGACCCGTGGGACGCCGCCCACCGCACCGCCGGGCCGCAGTACCCCGGCTCCACCATGTGCTCGGCCTTCCGCACCTTCCAGGGATGGACCGCCCTCTCCGACATGGACCACGACCAGGGCGTCCTGCACACCGTGCCGATCCCCGAGGCGATGGCCTACCTGATGCTGCGCCCGCTGCTGGACGACGTGCCCGACGACGACATGTGCGGCGTCACCGTCAACCAGGTCTTCCCGGCCGGCCACAAGTGGCACGCCCCGCTCATGGAGGCCCTCGCCGGCATCCCCGACGTCAGGGCCGGCGACTCCGTCTGGTGGCACTGCGACATGATCCACAGCGTGGCCCCCGTCGAGAACCAGAAGGGCTGGGGCAACGTCATGTACATCCCCGCCGCGCCCTGGTGCCCGCGTAACGAGCAGTACGCGGCCAAGGTGCGAGAGGCGTTCCTGACCGGGTCGAGCCCGAGCGACTTCCCGGCCGAGCACTACGAGCGGGACTGGCCCAACCGCTTCCGGGTCGAGGACCTCAACGAGATCGGCCGCCGCGGTCTCGGCCTCGACTGAGTGCGCGCCAATCTGCCAGGGGCTGGACATCGGCAGGGCGATCCGTAGCGGTGCGCCACAAGCCCGTCGCAGCGGTCCGCGGATCGAAAGGCGCTGTTACCGATTGAGCTCGGGATAACCGAACGGTGCATTGTTGCCGCGCTTCGAGGAGCGCAGAGATGGGGTGAGGTCACCTAGTCGGCCGGGACGACGGTGGATTGTTTCTGCTCCGCCGTCACGTTCCAGCGGCGGCCGCCTGCTTGGACGTCGTGCAAGCGGATCTGGCCGAGGTGCCCCGGCAGATGCGGGTCGGCCGCCAGCCCGTCGCCCTCCGGTTTTAGGCCCAGCAGCGTCCGCAGAAGGAGCAGGGGAGCCGCGCTCGCCCAGGCCTGCGGGTCGCAGGCGGTCGGGTAGGGAACGGGCTTCCGCCCGAAGGACCGATCGTAGCCGGAGAACGCCTCGGGAAGGCGGTAGTTGGAGTGCGTCGCGGCCTCCAGCAGCCCCATGGCGATCCGGTTCGCCTCCTGCCGGAAGCCGTAGCGGGCGAGACCCGCGGCGATCAGCGAATTGTCGTGCGGCCACACGGTGCCGGTGTGGTAGCCGATCGGGTTGTAGCCGCCGTCGGCGGCGGACAGCGTACGCACACCCCAGCCCGAGAACATTTCGTCGGACATGAGCTGCCGCGCGACCTGCTCGGCGCGGTCGGCGGGCACGATGCCGCTCCACAGCAGGTGCCCCATGTTCGAGGTCATCGAGTCGATCCGGTTCTTGTCGCCGTCCAGGCCCACCGCGTAGTACCCGCCGCGTTCCGCGATCCAGAAGTCGCGGTTGAACCGCTCCCGCAGCCGGGCTGCCTCGTCCCGCAGTCGGCGGGCCAGGTTCCGGTCCTGCCACGGGCCGTCCGCGAGCTCCGCCGCGCGCAGCTTCGCGTCATAGGTGTAGCCCTGTGTCTCGCAGGTGGCGATCGGCAGCACCGGGATGCTGCCGTCGGCGAACTGGATACCGTCGGGGGAGTCGCGCCAGCACTGGTTGCCCAACCCCTGACTGGACCGGGTCTGGTACTCGACGTACCCGTCGCCGTCGAGATCGCCGTGCCGGTCGATCCAGGCGAGCGCGGCGTCGGCGTTCGGCTGAAGGCGGCGCACCAGCGCGTCGTCGCGGCTCCACCGCCAGTACTCCGAGAGCAGGATCAGCCAGAGTGCCGTGGTGTCCGCGCCTCCGTAGTAGGGCTTGTACGGCTTGAGGCCGAGTCGGGTCAACTCGCCCGAGCGGTACTCGTGGAAGATCTTGCCCGGTTCCCGGTCGGTGAAGTCGTCCGCCGTCGTCGCCTGATGCGCGGCCATCACGATAAGAGCGCCTCGGGCCACGTCCGGGCCGCAGATCATCGTCTGGTAGGCGGTGATCAGCGTGTCACGGCCGAAGACGGTCAGGAACCAGGGCAGGCCGGCGGCGGTCAACACCACCGGCTCACCCGCGATGGTCTTCTCGATGCGCATGGCGACCAGGTCGAGCGCGGACCTCTCGTAGATGCTGGCGAGCATGTCACGGTCAGCGTGCAGGTGCGGTTTACCGGCGGCCCACCTGGTCGCGGCGTCGTCCGGCCCATGGTCGAAGGACTCCCCGAACCCGCGCAGAACCGGGCGGTAGTTCTCCTCGCCGGAGCTCAGTGGCACCCGGATCGCGCAGCTCCACCGCTGCCCCCGTTCCAGGCGCAGGTGCCAGACCAGGCTGTCGCCGTCGACGTGGTCGGCCGGCGGATCGGCCTCGACGCGAACCAGCGCGGCGTAGTCGCCGTTCCGGTAGCTGAACGACAGCCCGGAGCCATCCGGTTCGTGCCGGCGGACGATGTCCGACGCCCGGTCCCGGCCGGTCTCCTTGATCTCGAACAGATCGGCGAAGTCGGTGCCGACCGCGAGGCGCAGCCGCAGCGACACCGGCTCGGCGCCGAAGTAGCGCAGTTCGACCCGTTCGTACATTCCGTCGCCGACGACCCGTTGTCGTCGGATGCCCACCCGGTTCGCCGGTAGGTCGGGCAGCTCGGAGTTGGCCAGGAAGAACGCCGCCGAGTACGCATCGACCGTGCCCGAGGACAGGACCAGCAGTGGCCGGTCGTCGATGGCCAACTCCCAATGGTCCAGGTACCGCGTGTCGTCGTGCACGAGTCCGCCGATCGAGCCTTTCGGCACGTTCCCTGCCGCATCGGAGAACATGAAGGTGCGGCCCTCGAGTACGCCGACCGTGTCGGGTCCCAGCTCGGGTGGCAGATCCCGGCAGGCGCCGCTGGGCACCCGCTGCGGCGCGTCCGTGTCTCGAAAGGGGTCGGCCGGTGTCGGCCGCGGTTCACCCGACCTCACCGGCGCCCCCTGCCGGTCGTGTGGCGCGGACCATCCGCCCTGCCCACAGGCTAGAACCAACGGTCAGGCCGATGAGGCCGGTTCACCGCCAATCGCCTCGGTCGCCGCCCACCAACAGCGCGTGCCGTCACGATTCGCCCCCTACGGCGCTTTCCCACAAGCAGCCTGGGCGGGGTTGGATCCCGCTGAGCCGAGGCTCGAGTCCGCCTCTTCTCCACTCACAGACCCGCAGACTTCCCGGAAACCGGCCGACGAGGAGGGTCAGGAGTGGCCGAGCGGATCGCTGTGGTCACCGGCGCCAACCGGGGTATCGGCAAGGAGGTGGCACGGCAGCTCGCCGAAGGCGGTGACACCGTCATCCTCACCGCACGGGACGCGAACAAGGCCGCAGCCGCCGCAAACGATTTGAGCCGCGCGGGTGGCACCGTCGTGCCACACCTGCTCGACGTCACGGATCCCGGCGCGGCGGCCGCTCTCGCCGCCACCATCCGCGACCGGTACGGCCGGCTGGACGTGCTGGTCAACAACGCGGCGATCTCCTACGACACGTGGGCCGACGCCAGTGACGCCGACCTGGACGCCGTTCGGGAGGCCCTGGAGACCAACCTGTTCGGCGCCTGGGCGGTCACCCAGTCGCTGCTTCCGCTGCTACGCGTCAGCGGCCACGGCCGCATCGTCAACGTCTCCAGCGAGGCCGGTTCCCTGGCCGGCATGGGCGGCGGCACCCCCGCGTACAAGAGCTCCAAGGTGGGGCTGAACGCCCTGACCCGGATGCTCGCCGCGGAGCTGCGCGCCGACGGCGTACTGGTTAACGCGGTCTGTCCCGGCTGGGTGGCCACCGACATGGGCGGCGCCGGCGGTCGGCCGGTGGCCGACGGGGCCGCGGGCGTCGTGTGGGCGGCGGCGCTTCCCGACGACGGACCCACCGGCGGGTTCTTCCGCGACCGCCGCCCGTTGCCCTGGTAGAGCTTTCCGATGCTGGCGTGGGCCGGCAACCGGGTCGACGCGGCGGGCTTCAGACTCCGTCCGGGCCCTGCCGGCGCAGGTCGTCCACCGTGGCCATGGCCTGCCGCAGTTGGCCTAGCCAGTCGTCGGTGTGCCGGCCGACGAGTCTGACGCACCAGGCGAGCGCGTCGGAGCGGGAACGGGCGACGCCCGCGTCGACCAGGGTGTCGAGGATCTGCCGTTCCGGCTGACGGAGTCGGGTCATCACCGGCGCGGCAAGGTGGGAGAACAGTTGCTCGCTGCCGCCGCACCGCAGACCCCAGCTCACCTTGCGCTGGTAGCGGTGCTCGACCTGCCGGGCGACACGGATGCGGTCGTCGCGGGTGTCCTCGCGGAACTGGTGTATCCGCCCTGCCTGGGCGGCGGTGCGGTCGGCGTCGGTGGCGTCCTCGGCCAGTCGGGGCTCGGGCAGGCGCCCCCAGATGATGATCTCGTCGCGGTCGATCACGACCTGCGGGGGTTCGGAGAACCATCCGTCCGGCGTCGCTCCGGTGATCCAGCCGGCGGCGTCGTCGGTGGCGGGTGGATCCTGTCGTGCCCCGTGCGGGGCGGTACGAGGGGACATTCCCGACCTCCTCCAGTCTCGGATTACATGATTACATGATTACGAGGATGGGCGGGATGGTCTTTCGCTCAGCGCGAAACGGCGGTGGGCGGGGCGACGGGCAACGGCGGACACCGCATCTGTCGATGTCCGATCCGGCCTGGCATGGTGGGGGGATGTGCAGGAACATTCGAGTGCTCCACAACTTCGAACCGCCGGCGACCGACGACGAGATCGAGGCCGCCGCCATCCAGTACGTGCGCAAGGTGAGCGGCGCGACCCTGCCCTCCGCCGCCAACGAGGAGGCGTTCGACGAGGCGGTCCGCGTCGTCACGGCGGCCACCCGGACCCTGCTGGACAGCCTCGTGACGAAGGCGCCTCCCCGTGACCGCGAGGTGGAGGCCGCGAAGGCCAAGGCGCGCGCCGCCGAACGGTACGGTCCTCGAGGCTCAACCTCTGCCTGACGGCGCCGAGATCCTGCGTGGCGATCGCGGTGACGGTGGCGGTGGCGGCCATGAACCGGGTCGCCGGGTCGTAGGAGAAGTCGATGTCGTAGTGCTGGACGTCGTATCCGCCGTTGCCCTCGTCCGGGAAGTACGGGTCGCCGACGCTCGCCGCGCCGGCCGAGTAGCGAGGGGCGCCGGGATTGCCAGGTGCCGCACCCGCCGCGTCCGGTACCGCCATCGACCCGATGGTCACAAGGGCTGCCGTGGCCAGCGCGGCACCGCGCAACTGTGGGACTGCCATGTGGATTCTCTCCCTTGGACTGCCGTCGCACCGCTGGTCGTCGATGCGTACGCCCCATCCACCCGCACGTGGACGGGCAGCGTCAAGGTCTCCGGTCAACTGGTCAGGCGGATGAACCTCTCCCAGGGGCCGATGGCGGTCCGGTTGGCGATCAGGGGCAGGGCGCCGGCCTTTTCCGCGGTCACGTACCTGCTGTTGGCGTTGGCCAGCAGGCTGGTCGTGCCGTCGGCGTTGGTGATGACGCGAAACTTCTCCCAGGACCCGACGGCGGTGCGGTTGGCGATCAGGGGTGAGGCGCCGGCGTTCTCGGCGGTGACGTAGCGGCCGTTGACCCGGGCGCGCAACGCCACGAACCCGCCGCCCACGTCGATCTCGTCGAACTGCTGCGGTGGGCCGACCACCGTCTGGCCGGCGATCAGGGCTGAGGCGCCCGCCGTGACGTACCGGAGGTTCACGGTGGCCAGCAGGTTGACGAGGGCCGGCGGCGTGACGACGCGGAACTTCTCCCAGGCGCCGATGGCGGTCCGGTTGGCGATCAGCGGCAGGGCGCCGGCCTTTTCCGCGGTCACGTACCTGTTGTTCGCGTTGGCCAGCAGGCTGGTCGTGCCGTCGGCGTTGGTGATGACGCGGAACTTCTCCCACGACCCGACGGCGGTGCGGTTGGCGATCAGCGGTGCGGCGCCGGCGTTCTCGGCGGTGACGTAGCGGCCGTTGACTCGGGCGCGCAACGCCACGAACCCGCCCCCGGCGTCGATCTGGTCGAACTGCTCCCAGGGGCCGAGGGCGGTCCGGTTGGCGATCAGAGCCGAGGCGCCGGCCGCCTCCGCGGTCACGTACCGGTTGTTCACCGTCGCCAGCCAACTCGTCGCGGGCCCGCCGAGTAGCCGGGCCAGCGACGCGTGGTCGCCCTTGAAGACGTCCAGGTCGGGCGTGGAGAAGTCGGAGCCGGGGATGGGTGCTCCCGCGGCGTGCTGCCAGACGGTGAAGGAGGACCAGCCGGCCGGCAACGGCGGCGGATTCTGGGAGTAGTTCGCGATGAACAGCGGGTTCGCCGCGAAGCTCTGGCTGCTTCCCGTACAGGGGTTCCACCAGTTCGTGTTGGTGTAGATCATGGCCTGCCGGCCGGTGCGTACGGCGATCTCGGTGACGAAGTCCCGGATCCAGGCCACCAGTTGCGCGGGGGTCATGTTGTAGCAGTCGTTCAGACCCCAGTCGGCCCGGGGCCACTCGATGTCCAGCATCGGCGGCAGGCTGCGTCCGTCGGCGACGTAGGGGGCGAAGCCGAGCAGGACATCCGCCTGCTGCTTGCCGCTGCTCAGGTCCGGACGCGCTCGGTGGTACGCCCCCGTGTACAGGCCGTTGGCCCGGGCGCCGGCGTGGTTGGTGGCGTAGTAGGGATCGGGGTTGTTGTGCGGCACCGCGCGGCCGTCCTGCTCGCTGACCCGGATGTAGGCGAACCTCGCGCCGCCCCGGGCGGTCGCCGCCCAGTCGAGCGACGGTCCCTGGAAGTAGGACACGTCGACGCCGGTGATCGCGTATCCACTCGGGGTCGGCAGCGCCTGGGCCGGCGACGCGCCTCCGGCAAGCCCCACGAACCCCACCGCCGCACCCAGCAGCACAGCCAGACCTCTGCGTACCATGGCTCGCCTCCCGACACCAGCCAAGGCGCGACGCCGCGTCCATACGAAGCGTAAGCGCGTCGCGGACGCCCGGGCATGGGCCGCTCGTCCATAGCCGCAGGTGGTGGGGCCGGGTCGGGATGGGACGACGTCAGCCTTCTTCTGGCTCCGGTGCCCCCCAGCCGTCGGGAACGGACAGGCCGGCGAGCCGTCGGGCCAGGACGGCGGCGCCGATCTGTGCGGCCTGCGCACCGAACGCGGAGCGCAGCACCGGGGGTGGGGTCCGCCAGGCGAGGGCCGCGCGCAGGGCGTCGCGTACCGGGTCGAAGAACAACTCGCCCGCGTCCGCCAGCCCGCCGCCGAGAACGATGCGGGCCGGGTCGAGGGTCAGGGTGAGGGTGGCCAGGGCGGTCCCCAGCGCCTGGGTCGCGTCGTTCCAGACGACGGCGGCGACCGGGTCGGTGGCCACCGCATCGGCGATGGCGCGGCTGTCCGAGCCCGGGGTTCCGCCGAGCCGGGCGTAGCGGCGGGCCAGCCCGCCGGCGGAGGCGTAGACCTCCAGGCAGCCCCGCTGCCCGCAGCTGCACGGCTCGCCGCCGGGGTGGACCGGCATGTGGCCGACCTCGCCGGCCGAGCCGGTCGCGCCCGGCACCGGCTCGCCGTGCACCACCACCGCCGCGGCGATGCCGGTGCCCAGCGGCAGCAGCAGGAAGTTGTCCAGCCCGCGGGCCGCCCCGGCCACCGCCTCGGCGACGCCGGCCGCCCGCGCGTCGTGCCCGACCGCCACCGGGAGCCCGAGGTCGTCCCCGACGAGGGCGCGGAGCGGCACGTTGCGGAACCGGAGGTTGGCGGCGTACCGCACCACCCCGTTCGTCTCGTCGACGAGGCCCGGCGTGACCACGCCGATCGCGGCCGGTGTGGCGCCGAGATCGAGCGCGTCGTCGCGCAGTTGGACGCACAGGGAGCGGACCGCCTTGACCGGGTCGTCGTCGGCGCGCGACGGCACGGTCAGCGTGTGCCGGCGCCGGCCGTCCTCGCCGACCACGGCCCCCTTGATGGTCGTTCCGCCGACGTCCACGGCAAGGACGCACTGGTCTTCGGGCTGGGTCACGCGATCACCCGGTCACCACGGCGAGGTCCGCGGTGAAGTCGCGGTCCAGGGGGAACAGCGGTCGCACCACCTTCCGGTACGGCAGTCGCGCGAGGTCCTGGTCGACGCCGCCCGGCGTCAGGGCGAGCAGCCAGTCTCCGGCGGCGTCGAACAGCTCGGGTTCGAGATAGCCGATCTTCACCACGACGAGATCCACCTCATCGAGCTTGACGCCCAGCCGTGCGTAGGACTCCAGCAGGCGGTACTGCATCCGGCGGGAGGTGACGAAGACGCTGAGCCCGCCCACCCGTACGCTGACACACCGCCCGCCGTCGGGATCGTCGGCGACCGCCTCCAGGATCCCGTCGAGCGGCAGCGGCCCCGGGCTCCGGGAGTCGATCCGCCCGCCGACGGTCACCCGGACCGGCGAGCCGAGCGGCTGGTCGGCGACCTGGGCCACGGCCTGCGGGTCGACCAGCGAGGCGAACACGGCACGGCGGGAGCCGTCGCGGATCTCGGGGCGGGCCAGCATCCGTTCCAGGGCGAAGGTGACGTCGTCGGCGCCGCCGGCGCCCGGGTTGTCACCGGAGTCGCTGATGAAGAACGGCCGCCGGGCCGGATCGGCGACCGCGGCCAGGGCGGTGTCGAGGCACTCGTCCATCGAGCCGGTGGGAGCGACGAAGGCGAACTCGTCGCGGGCCGCCCAGAAGTGCCCGCCGAGTTCGCGGGCCGCCTCGGCCGTGGCGGTGGCGTCGGTGCCGGTGACGACGACCGCGCCCCGGCAACGCGGCTGGTCGGCCCAGGCGTACCCGATCCAGATCGCCGCGTCGACGACGCCGTCGCGGGCCTCGATGTCGGGGATCCGCGCGTAGAGGCCCCGGGCCGGCTCCTCGCGGGTGCTGGTCATCTCCCCGGGCAGCAGGATCGGCACGTGGACCAGCGCCTTGTGCGGGCGCTGCTGCCGGCGCAGCGCCTCGACCAGGTTGCGGGCGGCGCGCTCCCGGGTCTCCCACACGTCGACGTGCGGGGCGGTGCGGTAGCAGGTGAGCAGGTCGCAGGCGTCGAAGAGCACCTGGGAGACGTTGCCGTGCAGGTCCATCGCGGCGGAGACGAACGGCTCCGGCCCGAGCACCGACCGGATGGCGGCGACGAGGTGGCCCTCCGCGTCGTCGCTCCCGACGACGGTCATGGCGCCGTGGAAGTCCAGCAGCATGCCGTCCAGAGGGCCGGCCGCGGCCAGCTTCTCCACCAGCTCGGTGGCCCAGGCCTCGTACGTCGCCCGGTCCACCGCCCCGCCGGGCAGGGCCCGGGCGTGCACGAGCGGGATCCACTCGACGTCGGTGGCCCAGGGCTGGGCGGGGGAGAGCCAGTCGTACCGGGCCAGCAGCGCGTCGCCCCGGGTGACCTCGAAGTCGTCGGCGGTGCTCAGGTGCGGCGAGAACGTGCTGGACTCGATGTGGATGCCGCCGATGGCGACGCGGAGGGGACGGGGCACGGGTGTTGCTCCTCAGGAGGGTCGTACGTCGGTCGTCGTGCGCAGCAGGTGCCCGAGGCCGACCAGGGCCGCATCCGGGCCCGCGACGCTGGCTTCGATGGTCAGGGACTGGGTCATGGACGGTAGGCAGCGCTCGTAGAGCATCCCGCGGGTCGCGGCCACGTAGACGTCGAGGCTGGACAGTGCGCCGCCGATGACGACGGCGTCGGGGTTGAGGAAGTTGACAAGGCCGGAGAGGGCGACGCCGAGCAGCCTGCCGGCGTGGCGCACCATGGTCACGACGGTCGGGTCGGCGTCGCTGACCGCCGCCACGATGTGCCGGATCGTGGTCGCCGACGACCCCTGCTCGGCCAACTGGCGGGCCAGGGCGGCGCCGCTGGCGACGGTTTCCAGACAGCCCCGGCTGCCGCAGGAGCACTCCCGCTCGCCGCTGTCGGCCACCCGGACGTGGGTGACGTCGCCGCTGAGGCCGCGCCCGCCCCGGTAGATCTGACCGCCGCTGACCAGGCAGGCGCCGATGCCGGTGCCGGCCTTCACGTAGATCATGTCGCCGAACTCGTTGCGCCGGGTGACGTACTCGCCGATGGCCGCCGCCTTGGCGTCGTTGTCGACGACCACCGGCACCGGGAAGCGCTCGGTGAGGCGGGCCCTCGCGTCGACGCCGCTCCAGCCGGGCATCCGGGCCGGGCCGATCAGCCGTCCACCGGGGAACTCGACCGGACCCGGCAGGGCCACGCCGACCCCGAGCAGCTCCTGGCCGGGCGCGGTCGCCGCGTGGAGCCGGTCGACCGTCGCCGCGACGACCTCGAACACCTCGGTCGGTCCGGCGGCGATGTCGATGGCGACCTCCTCGGTGGCGCGCAGGCCTCCGTCGGGCGCGCACAACCCCACCCGGGCGTGCCGGCCGCCCAGCTCCGCGACGGCGAGGATCCCGTTGGTCTCCCGCAGGCGCAGGATCCGGGGGCGTCGTCCGCCGGTGGACCGGCCCACCCCCTCCTCGAGGATGACGCCCTCCTCCAGCAGCCGGCGCACCACGCTCGTGACGGTCGAGGGGGCGACCTGCAACGCCTCGATGAGGTCGGCGCGCGAGGTGACCGTGCCGCTGGCCAGCAGGCTCAGGGTCTGGTCTCGCAGCGTGGCGGAGATCGAAGGTTCCAAGGGTGCCTCTCCTTGTTCGGGCGGTCCTCCGGCGCCGCCTCAGTGTCGCAGTGCCCGGCGGGGTGCGCCCCGGAGCCCACGCGAAGAGTTTCGGTCGATGCTTCGCCGACTTAGATCGTACCCTGGCCGAAGTAGCCGAATAAAGAGGGTAACTTTCGTTGACTCAACACTTCGGCCCGGATACATTCTCCGCGTCGAACGTCGAGGAGCAGCACCAGGTGGCCGAACGCGGGACACCGCCGGTAGCGCCCGGAGACGCGGGGCAGGTCACATCAATCGAGGAGATTCATGAGGAGCAGATTTCCCCGGCGAGCCCTCCGCGGCGCGGTCGCGGTAGCCAGCGCCGTCGCCCTCGGGGCGGGTCTGGTCGCCTGCGGTGGTGGCAGCGGTTCGTCGAAGGACGGCGGGAGTCAGGGCAAGGACACCGCGACCGTCGCCTTCCGTACCCCCAACTGGATCCTGCCGATCTCGGCGCCCGGCTTCACGCAGGGCGAGAACGCCATCTTCGGCCAGGCGCTGTACCGGTCCCTCTACCAGTACAAGCTGGACGGCACGGCGCAGTACAACATCGACCCGCAGCGCTCGATGGCCGAGGCGCCGGTGGTCAGCGACGGCGGCAGGACGCTGACCATCACGCTGAAGGACAACACCTGGTCCGACGGAAAGCCGGTCACCACCCGGGACATCCAGTTCTGGTACGACCTGGTCAGGGCCAACAAGGACAAGTGGGCGTCCTACCGGGCCGGCGGCCTCCCGGACAACATCGCCCGGTGGTCGGTCAAGGACGAGAAGACCTTCTCGATCACCACCACGAAGGTCTTCAACACCGCCTGGTTCGTCGACAACCAGCTCAACAAGATCACCCCGATGCCCCAGCACGCCTGGGACAAGGACTCCGCCACCGCGGCCGTCAGCGACCTGGCCAGCACCCCGGCGGGCGCGAAGAAGGTCTTCGACTTCCTCACCGCGGCCGCCAAGGACCCGAAGACCTACGACTCCAACGAGCTGTGGAAGGTCACCAGCGGCCCCTGGAAGCTGGCGAAGTACGTGCCCAACGGCGAGGTCACCCTCGCCGCACAGCCGAACTACTCCGGCACGGACAAGCCGAAGCTCGCCAAGATCGTGCTGCGGCCGTTCACCGGCGACGACGCGGAGTTCAACGTCCTGCGCGCCGGTGACATCGACTACGGCTACGTGCCCGCGGCCAACCTCTCGCAGGAGGGCTACCTCAAGTCCAAGGGCTACACGGTCTCGCCGTGGTACGGCTGGTCCGTCACCTACCTGCAGCTGAACTTCAACAACCCGAAGACCGGGGTGCTGTTCAAGCAGCCGTACCTGCGGCAGTCGCTGCAGATGCTCATCGACCAGCCGACGATCAGCAAGGTGATCTGGTCCGGCACGGCCGCGCCGACCTGCGGCCCGGTGCCGGCCAAGCCGGGCGCCAACGGCACCGACGCCGCCGGCTGCGCCTACTCCTTCGACCCGGCGAAGGCGAAGGAACTGCTGGAGGGCCACGGCTGGAAGGTGACCCCGGACGGGCAGACCACCTGCCAGACGCCGGGCAGCGGGCCGAACCAGTGCGGCGAGGGCATCGCCGCCGGCACTCCGCTGAAGCTCACCGTGACCAGCCAGACCGGCTTCGCCGCCACGACCAAGATGTTCGCCGAGATCAAGTCGCAGATGGCCAAGCTGGGCATCCAGCTGACCATCAAGGAGGTGCCCGACTCGGTCGCGGTCACCCCGGCCTGCAAGCCGACCGACGCGACCTGCTCGTGGGACATGTCCTTCTTCGGCTCGCAGGGCAGCTGGTACTACCCGGCGTTCGCCAGCGGCGAGCGGCTCTTCGCCACCGGCGCCCCGGTGAACCTGGGCAGCTACAGCAACCCGGAGGCCGACAAGCTCATCGAGGCCACCCAGTTCTCCGGCGACGAGAGCGCGCTCAAGGCGTACAACGACTTCCTCGCCAAGGACCTGCCGGTGCTCTGGATGCCGAACCCGGTGTTCCAGGTCTCGGCGTACCGGTCCGGCCTGCAGGGGGTCGAGCCGCAGGACCCGATGAACTTCATGTACTTCCAGGACTGGTCCTGGAAGTGACCGACCACTGATCGTCCCGGCCCCGGCGGCGCCCACCGCGCCGCCGGGGTCCCGACCGGGGAGGAGGCGGGGCCCAGGTGGTCCGGTACCTCATCACGCGCGTGGGCCAGGCCCTCGTCGTCGTCGTGCTCGTCACGGTGATCGCGTTCCTCATCCTGCACCTGCTGCCCGGCGGCGCGGCACGCGCCACCCTCGGCAAGGAGGCGACGCTGGAGCAGCTGGCGGCGTTCAACCACGACATGGGCTACGACCGGCCCTGGATCCAGCAGTACGGCATGTACGTGCACCGCCTGCTGCGCGGCGACCTGGGCTACTCGTACCAGCTCAACCAGTCGGTCGTCGAGGCGATCAGCCAGCGGCTGCCGAAGACCATGGTGCTGTCGCTGCTGTCGACAGTGCTCGCCGTCGTGCTGGCGATCCCGCTCGGCGTGATCCAGGCGGTACGCCGCAACCGGTGGCCCGACTACGCCATCACCTCGCTGTCGCTGCTGGCGTACGCCACGCCCATCTTCTTCCTGGGCCTCATGATGATCATCGTGTTCTCGCAGGTCTGGCCGATCCTGCCGCCCGAGGCGCCGCAGGGGTTCACCGTGGCGGAGGTGCTCGCCGACCCGGCCGGGCTGGTCCTGCCGACGATCACGCTCGCCATCGTCACCATCGCCGTCTACTCGCGGTACGTCCGCTCCGCCATGGTCGACAACCTCAACGAGAACTACGTCCGCACCGCCCGCAGCAAGGGCCTCTCCGAGCGGCGGGTGGTGCTGCGGCACACCCTGCGCAACGGGCTGTTCCCGGTCATCGCGCTGCTCGGGATGTACCTGCCCGCGCTGTTCAGCGGCGCGCTGGTCGTCGAGTCGCTGTTCAACTTCCCCGGCATGGGACACCTGTTCTGGCAGGCGGCGCTCAAGCGTGACTTCCCGATCCTGCTCGGGGTCACCGTCATCATCTCGATCGCGACGGTGGTCGGCGCGCTCGTCGCCGACCTGCTCTACGCCGCCGTCGATCCCCGGGTCCGACTCCAGCGGAGCGCGTCATGACCACACTCTCCGAGGCGGTCCGCCCCGGCGCCGTCCCCGACCAGCCGGCCGACGCCGAGGCGCCGGTGCGCGGCCTCTGGCGGCAGGGGCTGGTCGTCTTCTGCGAGAACCGGCTGGCCCTCGTGGGCCTGGGCCTGTTCGTCCTGCTGGCCGGGATCTGCTTCCTCGGCCCGCTCTTCTACCACACCGACCAGGTGCACACCGACCTCACGGCGGTCCACCTGGCCCCCGGCGAGCAGGGGCACCCGCTCGGCACCGACGGGGTCGGCTACGACCAGTTGGGGCGGCTCATGCTCGGCGGTCAGACGTCGATCATCGTCGGGCTCGCCGCCGGGATCCTCGCCACCGCCGTGGGCACGATCTGGGGCGCCGTGGCCGGGTTCGCGGGCGGCTGGGTGGACTCGGCGATGATGCGGGTGGTCGACGCCATGATGTCGATCCCGTCGCTGTTCCTCTTCATGCTGCTCGCCGCCATCGTCACGCCGAGCGTGCCCATGCTCATCGTCATCATCGGCGCCTTCGCCTGGCTGGGCCCGGCGCGGCTGGTCCGGGGTGACGCGCTGACCCTGCGCTCCCGCGAGTACGTCCAGGCGATGCGGGGGATGGGTGGCACCGGCGGCCGGGCGGTACGCCGGCACATCGTGCCGAACGCCATCGGGACCGTGATCGTCAACGCGACCTTCCAGGTCGCCGACGCGATCCTCTATGTCGCGTACCTGTCCTTCCTCGGCCTCGGCGTCCCCCCGCCGGCGGCGAACTGGGGCGGGATGCTCTCCGACGGCCTGGCGGACACCTACAGCGGCCACTGGTGGCTGCACTACCCGCCCGGCATCGCCATCATCCTCATCGTCCTCGCCTTCAACTTCATCGGCGACGGGCTGAGGGACGCCTTCGAGGTCCGCCTCCGGCGACGCTGACCAGGAGCAGAAAATGAGCGAATCGACCGGCCGGCACACGCCGGCAGCCGGCGGAGTCCAGCCCCTGCTGGAACTGCGCGACCTCGACACCGACATCGCGCTGCGCCGGGGCACCGTGCACGCCCTGGACGGGGTCAGCCTCCAGGTCATGCCGGGGGAGACCCTCGGCGTCGTGGGGGAGTCGGGCAGCGGCAAGACGATGACCGCGCTCTCGATCATGGGCCTGCTGCCACCCGGTGGCCAGGTGGCCGGGGGACAGATCCTCTTCGAGGGCCGTGACCTGCGCGCGCTGCCGCCCGACGAGGTACGCCGGATCCGCGGGGTCCGGATGGGCATGGTCTTCCAGGACCCGCTCACCTCACTCAACCCGACCATGCGCATCGGCGTCCAGGTCGGCGAACCGCTGCGGGTGCACGAGCGGGTCGGCCGGGCGGAGGCCCGGGAGCGGACCATCGAGATCCTGCGCCGGGTCGGGATGCCGCGCCCGGAGCGGATCGTCGACAACTACCCGCACGAGCTGTCCGGCGGGATGCGGCAACGGGTCGCCATCGCGATGGCGCTGGTCTGCTCACCGCGCCTGCTCATCGCCGACGAGCCGACCACCGCGCTCGACGTCACCACCCAGCGGCAGATCCTCGAACTCATCGACGACCTCCGGGAAGAGTTCGGGATGGCGGTCGTCCTGGTCACCCACGACCTGGGGGTGATCGCCGGCCGCGCCGACCGGGTCGCCGTCATGTACGCCGGACGGGTGGTCGAGACCGCGGCGACCGCGGAGCTGTTCCGCTCGCCGCGGCACCGCTACACGCAGGCGCTCATGCAGGCGCTCCCCGAGTCGGCGGTCCGGGAGTCCGGCGAACACGCCCGCCTCTACAGCATCCCGGGCCTGCCGCCGGACCTGTCCCGGCCGCTGACCGGCTGCCGCTTCGCGCCACGCTGCCGGCACGTCACCGACGAGTGCCGGAGCACCGAGGTGACCCTGTCCGCCGGCGCGCACCAGCACGCCTGCCTGCACCCGGTGCCGGCGGAGAGCGCAGCGCCGGTCAGCCCGCCCGCCCCGGTACGGGTCGAGCCGGTGCCGCAACCGGCGGGCGCGGCGGCCGGCCCCGGTGAGCCGGCGGCGGAGCCGGTCCTGTCGGTGCGGAACCTGGTCAAGAACTACGCCGCGCACGGGCGCGGGCTGCTGCGCCGGACCGCCGGGCAGGTCAGCGCCGTGGCGGGTGTGTCGTTCGACGTCGGCCCGGGCGAGACGTTCGGGCTGGTCGGCGAATCCGGCTGCGGCAAGTCCACAGTGGGCCGGCTGGCCGTCGGGCTGGAGCAGCCGACCGCCGGGCAGATCCTGCTGGACGGCACGGACATCGCCGGCCTGGCCGGACGGGAACGCCGCCGGATGCACCGGCAGGTCCAGCTCATGTTCCAGGACAGCTACGCCGCCATGAACCCGCGGATGCGCGTCGACGCCATCCTCGCCGAACCCCTGGAGATCCAGAAGGTGGGCGGCACGGCGGAGCGTCGGGCGCGGATCGCCACGCTGCTCGACCAGGTGGGGCTGTCGCGGCGGGTCCTGGAGCGCTACCCCCACGAGTTCTCCGGCGGCCAACTGCAGCGCATCGGGCTGGCCCGGTCGCTGGCCCTGCAGCCCCGGCTGATCGTCGGCGACGAGCCGGTGAGCGCGCTGGACGTGTCCATCCAGGCGCAGGTCCTCAACCTCATGCGGGACCTGCAGCGTGAACTCGGCCTGGCGTACGTCTTCATCAGCCACGACCTGTCCGTCGTCGACTACATGGCGGACCGGATCGGCGTCATGTACCTCGGCAAGCTCGTCGAGGTCGGGCCCGCCCGGGACGTGGTCCGCGCCGCCCGGCACCCGTACACGCAGGCCCTCATCGACGCCGTCCCCACCGTCACGCCGAACCCCGCGGCCGCGCGTGACGGGGTGACCATCCGGGGCGAGCTGCCCAGCGCGCTGAACCCGCCCACCGGGTGTCGGTTCCGGACCCGTTGCCCGCTGGCCCAGGACGTCTGCGCGACCGAGCCGCCGCTTGCCGGCGACGCGCACCAGGTGGCCTGCCACTTCCCGCTGCGCCCGGAGTCGACCGCGGCGTCCGCCCGGGCCGGGGCGGCCGCGTGACCACCGTCGAGATCTGCGTCAGCGACGTGCCGACGGCGCTGGTGGCCGAGGCCGCCGGCGCCCACCGGTTGGAGCTGTGCGCCGATCTCGGCCAGGGCGGCACCACCCCGAGCCTGGGGACGGTCGAGGTCGCGCTGCGGACGTTGCGCCGGGCAGCCGTACGCGTCATGGTCCGCCCCCGTGGCGGTGACTTCCGGGTGAGCGAGGTCGAGGAGCAGGTCATGCTCGCCGACATCGCGGCCATCCGCGGCCTGCCCAATCCGCACGGTCTCGCGGTCGGGGTCGTGGTCGGTGCGCTCACCGCCGCGGGCGGCCTCGACCTGGCCGTGCTGCGGCGCCTCATCGAGGCGGCGGGGCCGCTGCCGGTGACGGTGCACAAGGCCTTCGACGAGGTCGGCGACCAGCTGCGGGCGATCGAGGAGCTCGTCGACCTCGGCGCCGACGCGGTGCTCACCTCGGGTGGGGCGCCGACCGCGCTTGCCGGCGCCCCACGTATCGCGGCACTGCGGCAGCGGGCCGGCGACCGGTTGCGGGTCATCGCCGGCGGCGGCATCCGGTCGCACAACGTCCGGCAGGTGCTCGCGGAGACCGGGGCGCGGGAGGTGCACCTGCGCGCGCCGGTGCGGCGGGACGGGCGCGAGGCCACGGACGGCACCGAGGTACGGCGGGTCGTCGACGCCGCGCGTGACCGCACACCGGTCGAGGACCGTTAACCTGCATAGGGCAGCCCAGCGGGGGAGTGCCGATCTACATGAGCGGGAGTCAGCGACGGTGCCGAAGGCCTACTGGATCACCACCTACCGGTCCATCAGCGACGCGGAGAAGGTCGCCGCGTACGCGAAGCTGGCGGGCCCGGCGCTGAGCGCCGCCGGCGGCACGTTCCTGGCGCGCGGCCTCCCGTCGTACGCGTTCGAGTCGGGCCGGATGGAGCGCACGACGCTCATCGAGTTCGACAGCGTCGACGCCGCGCTCGCCGCCCACGAGACCCCCGCCTACCAGGAGGCGCTGCGGGCGCTCGGGGACGGGGCCGACCGGGACCTGCGCATCATCGAAGCGGCGTCCTGACGCCAGGCGACGGGCAGGCCGGCGTGAGCGGGGGTGACGCCGCGGAGGTCAGCGACTTCGCGACCGGCGCGCCGGACACCACCGGGAAGCTGCGCGCCGAGCGGGCCGGCAACGGCCGTGACCGGGTCTACTCACTCACGTACGCCGGCCACGACGAGATCGGACGGCCGCTCGGACCCTCGGATCAGGCGAGGTCGGCGAGCCGCGCGGCCACCCGCTGCTCGGCGAGCTCCCGCGCGAACTCCACCGGGTGGCGGTCGGGCATCGTCTGCACCTCGGTCACGCCGAGCGCCGCGTACTCGGCCACCTCGGCCACGAACGCGTCGACGTCGGGCAGGGGCGGTCGCATGACCAGCACGGTCTTGTCGATGCCGTCGTAGTCCCGGCCTTCGGCGGCGCAGTGTTCCCGCAGCACGTCGAGCTTGTGCGCGACCTCCGCCGGGCTGTTGCCGAACAGGTTGCAGGCGTCGGCGTAGCGGGCCACGAGCCGCAGGGTCTTCTGCTCGCCGCCACCGCCGATCATGATCGAGGGGTGCGGCCGGCTGATCGGCGCCGGCACGTTCAGCGTCTCGGCCAGCTGGTAGTGCCTGCCGTCGAACCGGCCGTTGTCGTCGCTCCACATCTGCAGGCAGATCCGCAGCGTCTCCTCGAGCCGCTCGAAGCGCTCCGCGACCGGGACGACCGGCACCCCGAGGCCGCGCTGCTCACGGTCGTACCAGGACGCGCCGATGCCGAGCCGTGCCCGCCCGCCGGACAGCACGTCCAGCGTGGTCACGATCTTGGCGAGCAGGCCCGGGTAGCGGTACATCACGCCGGTGACCAGGACGCCGAGCGTCATCCGTTCGGTCCGGCCCGCCACGTAGCCGAGCGTCGTGTAGGCCTCCAGCATCGGCTCCTCGGCGGAGGTGGTGAACTCCATCTGGAAGTAGTGGTCCATGACGCTGAACGCGGACACCCCGGCCTGCTCCGCGATCCGGGCGGTCTCCGCCAGGGTCCCGGCCATCTCGGACGGGTCGGCGGGCGTGGAGAAGTTCCAGTAGTGCAGACCGAGCCTCATCGATGACTCCCTCGTCCCTGGGCCACCTGGCATTATGCCGGGCACTCGGCCTCCGCGGTGCCCAACGGGACCGCCGCCGGAAAGAACTTCCAGCTCCGAGTCCTGCGCAGAAGGATTTGTTTCGATACTGTGCTGCCGTGCCGCCCCCGCCTACCGTCAGCGCCCCACCGGACGACCGCGCGCCGACCACAGAGTCCACACGCTCCACCGTCCGCCGACGGGAGCCGGCGCGCTTCGCCGAAACCGGTCTCGGCTGGCTGCTCCTGCTCCCGTCGGTCGTCGTCTTCGCGCTGTTCGTGTTCTGGCCGCTGGGACGCACGCTCTACCTGTCCGTGCACGGCAACGACCTCTTCGGCGCCCCGTCGGTGTACGTCGGCGCCGAGCACTACCGGGAGATGCTGTCCGCCGAGTTCGGCAAGGTGCTCGCCACCACAGGCCTGTTCACGCTGTTCTCCGTGGTGCCGGCCGTCCTGGGCGCGCTGGTCGTGGTGCTGCTGCTGGAGGCGCGCATCCGCGGCGTACGCGTGCTGCGCACCGCGTTCGCGCTGCCGTTCGCGTTCTCGGTGGCCACCGCGTCGGTCGTCTTCGCCGTCATCTACAACCCGGCGATCGGCGTGGCCAACGGCGTGCTCGGATCCGTCGGGATAGACCGGGTCAACTGGCTCACCGACCCGTCGATCGCGCTGCCCGCCGTGGCCGCCGCGACGGTGTGGATGAACTTCGGCTACAACGTCCTCGTGCTCTCCGCCGGCGTCGCGGCGATCTCACCCGAGGTGGTCGAGGCGGCACGGCTGGACGGCGCGACCGGCTGGCGGTTGGCGTCCCGGATCACCGTGCCGCTGCTGTCTCCCCAGCTGTTCTTCCTCGTCGTGGTGTCCACGATCCACGCGCTGCAGAGCTTCGGGCAGATCCACATCCTGACCAAGGGCGGCCCGGACCAGGCCACCACGACGCTTGTCTACTCGATCTACGAGAAGGCGTTCGCCTTCGGGTCCTCCGACTTCGGATCAGCCAGCGCCCAGGCCGTCGTGCTGCTGGTCGTCATGCTCGCCTGCACGGCCGTCCAGTTCGGCATCCTCGAGCGGCGGGTCCACTATCGATGAAGAAGCTCAGTTTCGGGCAGGTCGCCGTCTACGTCGTGCTCGGCCTGGCCGCGATCCCGGTCCTGTTCCCCATCTACTACGGCTTCGTCGGCGCCGTGATGGGCCCCGGTGACCTGGCGACCTACCCACCCGCGCTGGTGCCGCACGAACTGCACTGGAAGAACATCAGTGACGTCTTCGACTCGGTGCCGCTCGGCCGCTTCTACGTCAACTCCGCCGTCCAGGCCGGGGTCATCACGGTGGCCCAGATCGTCACGAGCATCCTGGCCGCGTACGCCTTCGCGTTCCTTCGCCTGCCGGCGAAGGCGGTGACCTTCGCGCTGTTCCTCGCCACCCTCATGGTGCCGTGGGAGGCGATCATCATCCCCAACTACCTGGCCATCTCCGGCTGGGGCCTGGCGCGGGGCGGCCTCACCTACCTCGGCCTCGTGCTGCCCTTCCTCGCCTCGGCGTTCGGCACGTTCCTGCTGCGCCAGGCGTTCCTGCAGTTCCCGACCGAGTTGCGGGACGCCGCGGTGATCGACGGGTGCGGCCACTGGCGCCTGCTGTGGCGGGTCATCGTGCCCCTGTCCAAGCCGTCGATCGCCGCGGTCGGGGTCTACGTCTTCCTCTCGGCGTGGAACCAGTACTTCTGGCCGCTGATCCTGATCCGCGACTCCGACTTCCAGACCCTGCAGATCGGCATCTCGCAGCTCAACGACGCCGAGGTGGCGCAGCCGGGCCTGGTCCTCGCCGGCGTCGCGCTGTCCCTGCTCCCCACCCTGGCCGTCGTGCTGTTCGGCCAGCGCTACATCGTCCGCGGCCTCACGGCCGGCGCGCTGCGTTAATTCTCAAAGAGGAGAAACCCGTGAGACAACCTAGGCTCCGCCGGAGCATGACGGCATTCGTCGCCCTGGTCGCCGCCGCCGCGCTGACGGCGTGTGGTGGGTCCGGGTCCGGCACCGATTCCGGCAAGGACGCCCTCGAAGCGCCCGGCGCGGAGGTGCTCGAGAAGGCCACCGACAAGACCACCATCGAGTTCTGGCACGGGATGAAGGGCGCCAACGCCGCGGCGATCGACAAGCTGGTCGCCGACTTCAACGCCCAGAGCGGTGGCAAGGTCGAGGTCAAGGCCGTCTTCCAGGGCAACTACGACGAGACGATCGCGAAGTACAAGGCGGCGGTGCAGCAGAAGAACACCCCCGCGCTGGTGCAGATCTACGACATCGGCTCCCGCTTCATGGTCGATTCCAAGCAGACCGTGCCGATGTACAAGTTCATCGACAAGGACAAGTACAACGCGGGCGACATCGAACCGAACATCGCCAACTACTACTCGATCGACGGCAAGCTCCAGTCGATGCCGTTCAACACCTCCACCCCGCTGCTGTACCTGAACAAGGAAGCCTTCGTGAAGGCCGGCCTCGACCCGACGAAGCCGCCGCAGAACCTCGACGAGATCGGGGAGCTGGCGAAGAAGCTGACGATCAAGGACGCCGGCGGCAAGACCGTCCAGTACGGCTTCGGCGCGGCCATCTACGGCTGGCTGGTGGAGCAGCTCATCGCCACCGACGGCAAGGAGTACTGCGACAACGGCAACGGCCGCAAGGGCCTCGCCACGAAGGTGCAGTTCGACCAGGAGACCGGCGTGCGTGTCGCGCAGTGGTGGGCGGACCTGGTGAAGGGCGGCTACGCCACGAACACCGGCCGCAAGACCGACGACGCCCAGGCCGCCTTCAAGGCCGGCACGGTGGCCATGCACCTGGAGTCCACGGGCGCCATGCGGGGCTACATCGACGCGGCGAAGGGCAAGTTCACCGTGCTCACCGCGCCGTACCCGAAGGCGAGCAGCTCGGCCACGGGCGGGCCGATCATCGGTGGCGCCTCCCTGTGGATCAACGGCGTCGGGCACAGCGACAAGGAGAAGCGGGCCGCCTGGGAGTTCGTGAAGTTCGCCTCGAGCCCGGCCCAGCAGGCCAAGTGGCACACCGGCACGGGCTACGTGCCGGTCAACGCCAAGGCGCTCGACGAGCAGATCGACAAGGACTGGGTGGCGCAGTACCCGCAGTTCAAGACCGCCGTGGACCAGCTGCACGCCCTGCCGCCGTCGGTCGCGTCGGCCGGCTGCCTGCTCGGCGTCATGCCGCAGGCCCGCAAGGCGTCCGAGGACGGCCTGGAGGCGGCGATCGTCGGCAGCAAGCCGGCCGACCAGGCCATGAAGGACGCCGCGGCGAGCGTGAAGCCCGCGATCGACAGTTACAACAAGTCGGTCAGCTGACCGGCGGGTCGTGAGTGGGGCCGGCTCCGGGGAGCCGGCCCCACTCCGTGTCTCCGTCGGCTCGGATGACGTAGGCGTAGAGGTCGACGATGACGCCGTCGGCGCGGTGCAACCCGGCGGAGTCCCCGTTGGTGCTGTTCCAGAACGCGCTGGCACGCCCGTCGTGGTAGGCGGTCGAGTCGTCGTCGCCCGGGCCGGTGTGCACCCGCAGCAGCCCGCCCGGCGGGATGACGTGGTTGTCGCCCACCACGATCCGGTGGGACGCCTGGTTGCGCAGGTACCAGCCGCTGACGTCCACCGGCTGGTCGGAGACGTTGCGCAGCACGGCGTGCTCGCCGGGGGAGTGGTACCGGATGTCCTCGATGACCACGCCCGTCGCGCCCCGTGCCGGGCCCCGCCCGTCCAGCAGGTCGTTCAGGGCGGACGGATAGTTGGTGATCATGCCGTCGACGCCGAGGTCCAGGGCCCACCGCCAGAGCTCCGGCGAGTCGACCGTCCACGGCACCAGGGCCAGGCCCGCCTCGACGACACGGGCCGCGTCCTCGGGCCGCAGCCGGCGGATGTCCGGGTTGACCGAGAAGATCCACCCGGCGAGGTCCGTCAACCTCCCGCCCGCCGGCACGTCGTAGGTGATCAGCGAGACCGGGACGTCGGGCAGCTGCGTGTGGACGTCCTGGAGGGCCTGCTCGTCGAAGGACCCGACGATCAGCGGCCGCGGGCGGGCGCCCGGCGTGAGCCAGTCTCGGCGTCGGCGCAGCCGGGCGACGACCGCCCGCGCCAGCCCGGGATTCACCGCGGGGGACTTCAGTTCGAGGTTCAGCCCGACCCGGTCCCCGAGCAGGTCGAGCAGTTCGTCGAGGGTGAGGATGCGCTGGCCGGTGAACTCGGCCGCGTACCACCCGCCGGCGTCGAGCTTCCTCAGCTCGGCGAGGGTGAAGTCGTGCACGTTCCAGGGTGGGCGGTCGGCGAACACCCGCTGTGCGTCGGTGGTGCGGGCGAGGGTCACATCGTGGATGATCACCAGCTCCCCGTCGGCGCTGAGCTGGACGTCGGTCTCGACGTAGTCGGCGCCCTCGGCGATCGCGAGCTCGAAGGCGGCCGCGGTGTTCTCCGGCGCCATTCCGGACGACCCGCGGTGCGCGTACGTCGCGGCGCGCCGGCCGCCACGGCTGGCCGGCGGTGTCGAGCCCGCCCGGGGAGCCGGCGCCGTCGCCGGCCCGGCCCGGAGGCCGGGCCCCGATGACGGACTCGTGTGCATGAACAAACTCCCTGCGAACGGGCCGACGCCTCCGGCTACCGTCCGACCCTACCGAGATTCGGCGTGGACCTCCCACGAGGAACCGCCGAGGCCAGCCGGACCTGGTCGACGGGCACGTGCCGCGGACGTGCGGGCGGCCGCGGGATCAGCCGGCCGGCGCGCAGCGAGCGGTTCTGCCCCGGGACAAACAGCCTCGACAGGCATCCTCGCCGGGCCATAGCGTGTGAGCGGTCCAAGACGTGAGAGGGGCACAGCATGGCGGGGGCAGCCAGTCTGACGCAGGATGAGGCGCGGGAACGTGCCGCGCTGCTCACGGTCGAGAGGTACGACATCGCCGTCGATCTCACCGGCATGCTGGCGGGGGGCGAGTTCCGGGCGACCTCGACGATCACCTTCCGCTGCCTGACGCCCGGCGCCGGGACGTTTGTCGACTGTGTCGCCGAGGTGGAAGAGGCCACGCTCAACGGCGAGCCGATCGGCCCGGACACCGTCCGGGACGGGCGCATCGCCCTGACCGGCCTGACGGAGCGGAACACTCTCGTCGTCACCTCCGTGCAGCGTCAGACCGACCGCGGTTCGGGGGTGCACCGGGCGGTGGACCCGTCGGACGGCATGGTCTACGTCTGGACGACCTTCGAACCCGACGACGCTCGCCGAGCCTGGGCGTGCTTCGACCAGCCCGACCTGAAGGCGCCCTTCGCGATCACCGTCACCGCCCCGGTCGACTGGACGGTGCTGAGCAACTCCGGTGACCCCACGGTGAGTGAGCCGTCGGACGGCGCCAGGACGTGGGCCTTCCCGGACACGCCGCCGATGTCGACGTACATCCCGGTCGTCAACGCCGGGCCGCTCCACGAGCTGCGCTCGCAGCGAGGGGCTTACGACCTCGGCCTCTACGCGCGCGCGTCGTTGGCGTCGATGCTCGACCGGGACGCGGAGGAGCTGTTCGCCATCACGGCGGCAGGGCTGGCCTTCTACGGGGAGCGGTTCGCGTTGCCGTTTCCGCAGCGCCGCTACGACCAGGTGTTCATGCCCGAGTTCGGCGGCGCCATGGAGAACTACGGGTGCGTCACCTGGTCGGACGTCTTCGTCTACCGGGAGCCGCCCACATTCGTGGAGCGTCAGCTGCGGGCCCAGGTCCTGCTGCACGAGATGGCGCACATGTGGTTCGGCGACATGGTGACGATGCGCTGGTGGGACGACCTGTGGCTCAACGAGTCCTTCGCCGACTGGGCCTGCGCCTGGTCGGCGGCGAACGCCACGGAGTTCACCGGCATCTGGACCACGTTCCTCGCGAACGACAAGCAGTCGGCCTACCTCGCCGACAAGGCGCCGACCACGCATCCGATCCGGCAGCCGATCGCGGACACCGACGCGGCCGCCGCCACCTTCGACGCGATCACCTATCCGAAGGGTGCGAGCGTGCTCAAGCAGCTCGTCGCGTACGTCGGTGAGGACCGGTTCGTCGAAGGGCTGCGGGCGTACTTCCGCAGGCACGTGTGGGGGAACGCCACGCTGGAGGACCTGTTCGCCGAACTCGAGGGCGTGAGCGGGCGCGACCTGGCGTCCTGGCGCAAGACCTGGCTGGAGACCTCCGGGACCGACCGGCTCACGCTGGAGCGGCACGGCGACAACCTGGCACTGCGTGCCGTCGGGCCCGCAGGGGCCGAGCCGCGACCGCACGTGCTGCGGATCGGGCTGTACGACGGCCGGGAGGACACCTTCACGCTCCGCGCGTCCGCCCCGGTGGAGGTCCGCGCGGAGTTCACGCCGCTCTCTCTCGACGAGGCGGATCTGGTGCTGCTCAACGACGGCGACCTGACGTTCGCCTCGGTCCGGCCGGAGCCCTCCACCCTCCGTACCCTGGTCGACCGCGCCGGCCAGCTTCCGACGGCGACGGCGCGGATGCTGGCGGTCACCACGGTCTGGGACATGCTCACCACCGGGGAGGTCGCCACGGAGGACTTCGTGCGCTGTGCCACCGGAGCGCTGCTGCGGGAGTCGACGGACGCGGTGGTGGAGCCGCTGTTGACGCTCGCCGTGCGGGCGGGGGAGTACTGGTCGCCCGACAGCACCCGCAACGAGCTGCTCGCCTCGATCGCGGACACCTGTCTCGCCCTGGCCACTGACCCGGCCCGGGAGCAGGTGGCGCTGCGGACGCTGGCCCGGACCGCCACCACGCCGCAGCAGTTGTCGCAGCTCGCGGAGCGGGCGACCACGCCGGACCTGAGGTGGCGGAGGTTGTCCCGGCTGGCCGAACTCGGCCAGGTCGATCCGGCCGAGGTCGACGCTCTGGAGCGCGAGGACCCCAATCCCGATGCCTGGATCAAGGCCGTGCTGGTGCGGGCGGCGCAACCCACTCCCGAGGCCAAGCGGGCAGCCTGGGAGGCGCTCGTCGAGCAGCGGCGGGTGCCTGCGGGAATGATGCGAGAGGCGGGTCGTGCCTTCTGGCGCCCGTCTGCGGGAGACGTGCTCCGCCCGTTCGCGGATGCCTACATCGCGGCGGTGCCCTCGATGCACGAGGGCGGCATGCTGTGGGCGCTGGTGTTGTCGTCGGGGATGTTCCCCGCGGTCGGAGTGGACGGTTCGGTGGCCGACCGGCTCGAGGAGACGGCGGATCGCGAGGGCGTCAGCGCCCTGGTGTCGAAGAGCGTGCGGGAGCGCGTCGACGAGCTGCGCCGGATGCTGAGGGCCCGACGCGGGTAGGGCACCGGGCGCGCGGAATCGGCCGGCCGGGTCACCGATGCGTGGCCGGCTACAGCTCGTCGAGCGGCACGTCGGGGTCGGCCAGCCGGTCGAGGTCCACGGGACCGGCCGCGACGAGCCGCCGGATCGACGGGACCACGTCCCACACGTTGACGTTCATGCCGGCGAGCACCCGTCCGCGCGCCGTCCAGAAGGCGATGAACTCCCGCTTGGCGAGGTCGCCCCGGACGACGACCCGGTCGAACGCCCCGGGCGGCGCGTGTCCCACGTACTCCATGCCCAGGTCGTACTGGTCGGTGTAGAAGTAGGGCAGAGCGTCGTAGCTGACGGGCTGTCCCAGCATGGCGCGGGCCGCCGCCGGGCCGCCGTGCAGGGCGTTGGCCCAGTGCTCGACGCGCAGGTGCCGGCGCAGCACGGGATGGTAGGCGTTGGCGACGTCGCCGGCGGCGTGGATCTCCGGGTCGGCGGTGCGCAGGGACGCGTCGACGACGATTCCGTTCTCGACGGTGAGGCCCGCCGCCGCGGCCAGGTCGGTGTTCGGCCGTACGCCCACGGCCACCACCACGGCGTCGGCCGGCAGTTCGGTGCCGTCGACCAGCCGGACCGAGGAGACGCGGCCGGCGCCGCGGATCTCGTGGATCTCGGCGCCGAAGTGGAAGGTGACGCCGTGGTCCCGGTGCAGGTCGGCGAACACCCGGGCGATCTCGTCGCCGAGGACGCGGCGCAACGGCAGGGCGGCCGTCTCGACCACGTCGACGGTGACGCCGCGCTGCCGGGCGGCCGCGGCGACCTCCAGGCCGATCCATCCGGCGCCGACGATCACGAGGTGCGCGCCGTCGACAAGCGTCGCGGCGATCCGGCGGCTGTCGGCGAGCGTACGCAGCCGCAGCACCCCGTCCAGGTCGACGCCGGGCGCGGCGAGGTCGCGGGGCGTGGCGCCGGTGGCCAGCAGCAGCTTGTCGAACCGGAGGTGCCGGCCGTCGGCGAGCCGGACCTCGCCGGCGGACCGGTCGACGGCGACGGCGCGGGTGTCGGTGCGCAGGTCGACGTCGTGCGCGGCGTACCACCCGGCGTCGTGCACGTACACGCTGTCGGGTTCGGCGCCGCCGGTCAGCAGGCCCTTGGACAGCGGCGGCCGCTCGTACGGTCGCTCCGGCTCCTCGCCGATCACGACGATGCCGCCGTCGAAGCCCTCCTCCCGCAGCGTCTGCGCGGCCCGCGCGCCGGCGAGCCCGGCGCCCACGATCACGAACGTGCCGGTGTTCGACATCGGTCCAGCTCCTTTCGGGGTACGTCGGTCAGCGGGGGCCGACCCCGGCCAGGGTGAAGAACTCGGCGCGCGAGCGGTGGTCGTCGCGCAGGGTGCCGAGCAGGGTGGAGGTGATGGTGCTGCTGCCGACCGCCTGGACGCCGCGCAGCGTCATGCACAGGTGTTCGGCTTCGATGACCACGCCGACCCCGCGCGGGCGCAGCTGGCCGGTCAGCCAGTCGGCGATCTGCTTGGTCAGGCGCTCCTGGACCTGCGGGCCGTGGGCGAACAGCTCGACCACCCGGGCCAGTTTGGACAGCCCCAGGATGCGCTCGCCGGGCAGGTAGCCGACGTGCGCGACGCCGACGAACGGCAGCAGGTGGTGTTCGCAGAGCGACCGGATCGGGATGGCCCGGGCGAGCACCAGCTCGTCGTAGCCCTCGTCGTTGGCGAAGGTGGTCAGCTGGAACTCGCGCGGGGTGAGCAGTTCGGCGTAGGCGCGGGCCATCCGCCCCGGGGTGTCGGCGAGCCCGTCGGCGGAGAGGTCCACGCCGAGCGCGGCCAGGAATTCCGCCGCCGCCCGTTCCGCGGCGGCCGGATCGCGACGCGGACGCTGGTGCTGCACTCGGAGCGCGCTGACAGTCACTCGGACCCCCCAGGAGATTTTCACCAACGCTCATTGGTGATAGCGATCATGCTGCCCCACCGCGTCCCGAATTTCAATAGCCTTCATTGGTGATAACCTTTCGGCATGAGCACGGGCGAGCGCTGGAACGCGATGGCCGCGCTCGTCGACAGGTCCCGACGGGCGCTCTACGACTACGTGTGCCGCGCCGACCACCCCGTCACCCGCGAGGAGGCCGCCGAGGCGCACGGCATGTCCCGCAACCTCACGGCGTTCCACCTCGACAAGCTCGTCGAGTCCGGCCTCCTCCGAGCCCGCTACGGGACACCGGCCGACCAGCCCCGCGGCCGCGGCCGGACGCCGAAGGTCTACGAGGCGACCGGCGACGGCGTGGCGATCACCGTTCCCGAGCGGCGCTACGAACTCATCGCCGAGATCCTCGCCGACGCGGTCGCCGACGACCCCCACGACGCCCCCGAGGCGGCGCGCCGGCACGCCCGACGACGCGGTCAGGAGATCGGAGCACGGGTACGCGACTCCGGCGAGGACCTCGTCGCCGCGCTCGCCGGCCTCGGCTTCGAGCCCGAGGCGCTCGACGAGCACGTGCTGCTGGGCAACTGCCCGTTCCACGTCCTGGCCACCCGGCAGACCGCGCTGGTGTGCGGGCTCAACCACGCCTTCCTCGCCGGCCTGGTCGACGGCGCGGGGCGCGGCGACCTGCTGCCCCGGCTCGCGCCGCGTCCCGGGGCCTGCTGCGTCCGGCTGGACGGTGTCCCGGGCAGCTGAGCCGGTCACGGTGAGATGCGCACCTCGACCGAGCTGATGTACCACCGGAAGTCGGACGTGCTGTCGATGGACACGTCGTTGGTGCCGCTCTTGTCGAAGGAGCGCGTGCCGGCGCAGACGATCACCGACTCGCCCGCCGGCACCGGTCCGGCGCTGAACAGCTGCGCGAAGTAGTGGGTGCCGCGGGTCAGCTTCTCCTGGTGGAAGCTCTCGTCGTCGTCGGTGGTCTCGTCCAGGGTCGACATCGCGGCGTACGACGGCTCGGCCACGTCGGGGTGCAGCACGTCGAGCATGAGGAAGTTCTGCTGGCTGGTGTGGGAGTTCGACCAGCCCCACTCGTCGGTGGTGTCCAGCCGGTGCGTCGCCTCGACGCACTGCGCGTCGATGAGCACCTCGACCAGACCCGTCGTCGGCGGGACGAACGCGAACGCGATGGCACTGAAGCCGTCACCGGACGCGTAGTCGAAGTCGCCGGCGTCATCGTCCTTCATGGTGATAGAGATGCCCACGTCCCCGACCGACGGGTTCAGGGTGTGGACGCGGTCGACCACGAAGTTGTCGTTGCGCACCGGGACGAAGCCGAGATTGAACCCGAAGAAGGGCGGCCGGAAGACCTCCCACCGGTGCGGGTCGTCGCTGTCGTCCGGTTCGAAGACACCCCAGGGGAGAGCGCGGTCGTGGAAGGGGGACAGGTTCAACCACGTGTCGAGGTGGTGCCCCAGGTGGAAGCCGGGACCGACGTTCTCGTCGGCGGCGAACACGTCGGCAAGGGCCTCGTGGTAGTCGGCCGCTATGGCGACGATCGCCTCACGCCGGATGTCACGGCTGCGCAGGAACGCCCTGGCCTTCCGTCGCCGGGCCCGGTTCACCGCGTCGTAGCTCGTCGTCAACCCCTCGGGCGGCTGGATCAGGTCACGAACGGTCATCCGTTCCTGCCGCATCAACTCGCGCAGCTCCGCCCAGTCGTCGTCGCCCAGCAGGCGTCGCAGCCGCCGGCTCGCCTCCGCCGACAGCTTCGCCGCCCTGCGGCTGCGCTTCTTCGTGACCGCCTGCAGGCGTTTGTCACGTTCCTCCGCCGCGGCCTCCGCCGACCGCCGGGCCGCCACGGGAAACCGGCGGAAGTTGTGGACTGTCTGGTCGGTGCCGACCATGGGAACCACCCGCCCATCAGAGCCTCGCCCTCATCCTGCTGCGGGACGTGCCCGCTGGCCAGAGGGGTTGTGCCAATCTGGCAAAGCCGCAAAAGGCGCCAACCGACGAGGGCCCCCCACGGAAGTGGATCTCTGCCGTATGGTGCGCTGATGCGTCGCCGCGTACCCCTGACCCTGCTCCTCGCACCGCTGCTCGTCACCGCGTGCACCAGCGATCCGGCCGCCCCGGCCGCCGGCCCGTCCACCCCCACGACCACGCCGAGCCCCACCGCGCCCGCGGTCGACTACACCGCCTGGCAGGCCGGGCGCTCGACTCCGGTGGCCGACACGATCTACCCGGCCCGGGGCACGGATGCCCTCGACGTCCTGCACTACGACCTCGCGTTGGACTGGGCGCCCACGACGAAGACCCTCACGGGCACCGCCACCCTGCGGATCCGGCCCACCAAGGACGCTCCCAGCCTGGTCCTCGACTTCATGCCCTACCAGGTCGACGGGGTGACGCTGGACGACGCGACGGTCACCGGCGCCGTCGCCAAGGAGAAGCTGACCGTGACCGCGCCGGTCGTCGCCGACAAGCCGGTGACGCTGGTGGTCAAGTACCACGGTACGCCGAAGACCACGCCGATGCCGTCGCACCGCAAGGACGTGGAGGCCCTGGGCCTCACCGTCACGAAGGAGGGCGGCCTCTGGACGATGCAGGAGCCGTTCGGGGCCTTCACCTGGTACCCGGCCAACGACCAGCCGTCCGACGAGGCCCTCTACGACATCAAGGTGACCGTCCCGGCGGGCTGGTCCGCGATCGCCAGCGGCACCCCGGCCGGGCAGTCCGGGACCACGTTCACCTACCGCAGCGCCGACCCTGTCGCGTCCTACCTGACCACCCTGGCGGTCGGGAGGTACCAGAAGCTGACCGCCAAGGGGCCCCGAGGCGTCCCACTGACCTTCTGGTACCGCAAGGGCGCCGACGACAAGCTGCTGCCGTACCTGAAGAAGTCCCCCCAGTACCTGGCCTGGCTGGAGAAGAAGTTCGGGCCGTACCCGTTCCCGTCCGGTGGGGTCGTGGTGGTGGACTCGGCGTCCGGGATGGAGACGCAGCAGATGATCACGATGGGCCGGAAGATCGAGAACACCAAGGCCCGCCGGGACCGCTGGGGAGGTGACCTGCTGCACGAGTACGCCCACCAGTGGTTCGGCGACTCGGTGACGCCGACCACCTGGACCGACCTGTGGCTGAACGAGGGTTGGGCCCAGTACGCCCAGGACCTGTACACCAAGGAGACCCTGCACCTCAGCGACGCCAGCCTGGACCGGTACCTGCGCGACGCCGACGCCGCCATGCGCAAGAAGCTCGGCCCGCCCGGCAAGCCCAACCCGAAGAACTTCGCCGAGGGCAACGTCTACCTGTGCCCGGAGGCCATGCTCCACGAGATCCACCGCCAGTTGGGTGACAAGGCGTTCTTCGCGCTGGCCCGCGCCTGGGTGCAGGACCAGCGCAACACCCAGCAGGACCGTGCGTCGTTCATCGCCTTCGTCAACAAGCAGACCGGACGCGACTTCACCAAGCTCATCAACACCTGGCTGGACTCGAAGACCACGCCGAAGCCGATCAAGGCCACCTGACCGGGGCCGCCCGACAACGACGACGCCGCAACGGCCGGCGGGGCCACGGTGCCTCGCCGGCCGCCGGCCGATCTCCGGGCCGGCTGGTGACGGCACACACATATCGCATCGCCGGCCTTGCCGGAACGATCACGTCGACCAGAATCGACGCATGAGCCATGATCCGGTGTCGGTGGTGCGGGACTTTCTGCGGGTCGTCCGGTCGGGAGCCGATCCGCGCCAGGCCGACCGGCTGATGGCGACCACGGTGATCGCCCACCAGGTGCAGGCCGAGGACCCGGCGACGATCACGCGCACGCCGCGGGAGTACGCCGAGCACGTCGAGGAGATGCTCGCGGCCTACGGTCCGTTCCGCCTGGAGATCGACGAGCTGTTCGGTTCCGGCGACAAGGTGTACGCGCGCTGGACCCAGAACGGCGTCCACGTCGGCAACGTCGACGACATCGCCCCCACCGGCCGGCCCGTCACTCAGGTGACCAGCTGTGTGTACCGGGTCGCCGACGGGAGGATCGCGGAGTACTGGATCCAGATCGACAGGTGGGGACTGCGCGCGCAGCTCGCCGCCTGACGCGTGGCCGCCGTGGTGGAGTCGGCCACGACGCGTCCCGTTCCGCAGCACACCTGAACCACGAGACGCCGGAGGAGAGGTCCAGCAGTGAGGATTCTTGTCGTCGGGGCGGGAGCGACCGGAGGCTACTTCGGCGCCCAGCTCCAGCAGGCCGGCCGGGACGTCACCTTCCTCGTCCGGTCCCGGCGCGCCGACGTGCTCCGCGAGCGGGGACTGCGCATCACCGGCCTGGGGACCGACACCGTGCTCACGCCACGGCTGCTCACCGCCGCCGACGTCGACGGGCACTACGACATCGTCCTCGTCTCGGTGAAGGCCACCGCGCTGCCGGCGGCGCTCGACGACGTGTCCGCCGCGGTCGGTCCGCGTACCACGGTGATCCCGTTCCTGAACGGCATGGCGCACATGGACGCGCTGAACGAGCGGTTCGGGCAGGACGCGGTGCTCGGTGGGGTGGTCCGCGTCCTCACCACGCTCGACGCCGAGGGTGACATCGTCCGGCTGGGCGCCCTGGCCGAGATCGTCGTCGGCGAACAGCGGGGCGGCACGTCGCAGCGCGTCGCGCAGATCGCCGAGGTGCTGTCCGGGGCGGGCTTCGACCTGTCCGTCTCGCCGGACATCCGTGCCGCCATGTGGCACAAGTGGGTATTCATCAGCACGCTCGGCGCCCTCAACACCCTGGTGCGCGGCTCGGTGGGCGACGCCATGGCGGCCCCCGGAGGCGACCGCCTCGGCCCGCAGATCGCCGCCGAGGCCGCGGCCGTCGCCGCGGCGGCCGGGTATCCGGTGCCGACGCAGACCCTCGACACCGTCCGGGCCTTCATGACCCGGCCCGGCTCGGCCGACACCGCCTCGCTCTACCGGGACCTGGTCGCCGGGCAGCCGACCGAGGCCGAGCAGATCTTCGGTGACCTCACGGCGCGGGCCCGCGCGCTCGGCGTACCCACTCCTCTGCTGGACGCCACGACGGTGGCCCTGCGCGTGCACGAACAGCGGCTCGAACGTCACGACACGATCGCGACTGTGGCCTCCACGCCGGCACGCTGAACCCTGCGGGCGGGGACCGGATGCCACAATCCCCCCATGCCGTCGGACCCCTGGGCCGCGTTGGCGAACCCGTTCCTGGAAGGCGCGTACGCCTCGGTCAAGGGCCAGGTGCGGACGTACGTCCTCCACGCGCAACTGCTGCGGCACCTGCCCGAGCCACCGGCGAGCGTCCTCGACGTCGGCGGGGGAGCGGCCCACCAGTCGTTGCCGCTGGCCCGACTCGGCTATGACGTGACGGTCCTGGACCCGTCACCGGCCATGCTCGCCAAGGCCGAGCAGCGGCTCAGGGACGAGCCGGCCGACGTCCGGCGGCGGGTCCGGCTGGTCGAGGCGCCCGGCGAGCAGGCCGAGGCGGCAACCGGTGGGCGGCGGTTCGCGGCGGTGCTCTGCCACGGCGTGCTCATGTACGTGGAGCGGCCCGAGCCGCTGGTGTCCGCGCTGTGCCGCCGCACCGCACCCGGAGGTGTCCTCTCGGTCATGGCGCTCAACGCCCGCACGCTGGCCGTCCGCCCGGCCCTCGACCGCCGCTGGGCCGACGCCCTGGCCGCCTTCGACGCTACGGGCGAGGTCGGGGTGCTCGGCGTCGGCACCCGCGGCGACACCGTCGAGGGCCTGTCCCTCCTGCTGCGGCAGGGCGGGGTGGACCCCGAGGACTGGTACGGCGTCTGGTTGTTCTCCGACTGGCTGGACCTGCCGTCCGGCAGCACGGACGTGGCGGCCGTGGCCGCAGTCGAGCTGGAAGCGAGCGTCCGGGACCCCTACCGGCAGCTCAGCCGGGTGTTCCACCTCGTGGGACGAGCGGGGCCGCGGACGGCCGGCGATGAAGCCTGACTAAGGTCAGGCATATGAACCCGGAACTCATCGCCACCGTGCGGCGGTTCAACCGGACGGTCACCCAACGCGTGGGCGCTCTCGACGACCAGTACATGTCCCGCGACCGGCCCCTCGCCCAGGCGCGGCTGCTGTGGGAGATCGGCCCCGACGGCGCCGAGGTCGCGGCCCTGCGGGCCCGGCTCGGGCTGGACTCCGGGTACCTCAGCCGGCTCCTGCGCACCCTGGAGGGCGACGGGCTCGTGCGCGTCGGCCCGGCCGACCCGGCCGGCGGTGACGGACGGGTACGCGTCGCCACGCTCACCGCGGCCGGCCGGTCGGAGTGGGCGGAACTGGACGAGCGCTCCGACGACCTGGCCCGGTCCATCCTCGACCCGCTCAGCGACCGGCGCCGCGAGCGCCTCGTCGCGGCGATGGCCGAGGTGGAGCGGCTGCTCGTCGGCTCGATGGTGGTCGTCGAGCCCTGCCCACCGGCGGACCCCCGGGCCCGCGCCTCCGTGCGGGCGTACGCCCGCGAGATCGCGCAGCGCTTCGACGACGGGTTCGACCCGGCGCTGAGCAAGCCGGTCCGCGACGAGGAACTCGTTCCGCCCGCCGGCGTGTTCCTGCTCGCCACCCTCAACGGCGAGCCGGTCGGCTGCGGGGCGGTCAAGCTCCACGCCGGCGCGCCCGCGGAGATCAAGCGCGTCTGGGTGTCCGACGGCGTCCGCGGGCTCGGCGTCGGCCGGCGGCTGCTGGACCGGTTGGAGCGGTACGCCGCCGAGCGTGGCTGGACCGCCGTCCGGCTGGACACCAACCGCAACCTCACCGAGGCGATCGCCATGTACCGCGCCGCCGGCTACCGGGAGATCGCGCCGTACAACGACGAGCCCTACGCGCATCACTGGTTCGAGAAGCGCCTGACGCCCTGACGGGTGTGCATATCGGGGCGATACGACCCGAAGAGTATGGCCGGCGAATCAATTGATATCAATATGCTGTCCGCCATCCCGACCCAGGTGCGCTCCCCGAGGCGCACCGGTCCTGATGCGGAGGAACTCATGGTTCGCTGGCGCACCCTCACCGGCCTGTTGGCCGCCGCGTTGGCCGCGGTGACCGCGGGCAGCCTCACCCTCGCCGCACCCGCCGTCGCCGACACGGGTCCCACGCCGTACGTCGTCGGCGGCACCCGCGCCGCGCAGGGCGAGTTCCCGTTCATGGTGCGGCTCTCGATGGGCTGCGGCGGCGCGCTGTACAGCCCGCGCCTGGTGCTCACCGCCGCGCACTGCGTCGGTCGTACGGGCACCAACACCAGCATCACGGCGACCCTGGGCGTGGTCGACCTCCAGTCGTCCAGCCGGATCACGGTCCGCTCGAACTACGTCTACCGGGCGCCGGGCTACAACGGCAGCGGCAAGGACTGGGCGCTGATCCGGCTGGCCACCCCGGTCACCAGCCTGAGCACCCTGAAGATCGCCAACACCACCGCCTACGACAACGGCACGTTCACGATCGCCGGCTGGGGCGCGGCGACCGAAGGGGGCGGGCAGCAGCGGTACCTGCTCAAGGCGACAGTGCCGTTCGTCAGCGACGCCACCTGCAGCGCCAACTACGGCGGCGACATCATCCCCGCAGAGGAGATCTGCGCCGGGTACGCCGGCGGCGGCGTGGACACCTGCCAGGGTGACTCGGGCGGCCCGATGTTCCGCCGCGACGCCAGCAACGCCTGGATCCAGGTCGGCATCGTCAGCTGGGGCAACGGGTGCGCCCGGCCCAACTACCCCGGTGTCTACACCCAGGTCAGCTACTTCGCCTCGGCCATCGCGTCGGCCGCGGCGAGCCTCGGCGGCTGACCGCGCGGCCTGACGGGCGGCCCGGCCTGCGACCGGCCGGGCCGCCCTGCCTGCGGGACGGGTCAGGCGTAGAGCGACGTGCCCGTCTCCAGCAGCGACTTCAGGTCGCTGAGGACCTCGGGCCAGCCGCCGCCGGCGCTCTCGACCTCACCGCTGACCTGCGCCATGGTCTGCGGGGCGCCCTCCAGCTCGTGGGTCACCGTCAGCGACGTGACGCCGTTGCCCCGCTCCGCGATCTCGTACGTCAACCGGGTGGCCGGCTCGTCCAACCACGTCGGCCGCCAGGTCTGGACCAGCCGGACCGGCGGGTCCACCTCGATCACCTCGCCCTCCACCGGCACCTCCGGCATGCCCGTCTCCACGTGCTCGGGGATGGCCCGGGCCCGGTAGGCGCCGCCCGGCCGCAGGTCGTACTCGGCGATGCCCTGGTAGCCGTACCTCCGGGTCCACTCCGGCTTGGTGATGGCGTCCCAGATCGCCTGCGGGGTGGCCTTGATGTAGACCCGGTAGACCTTTGTCGTCCCGGTCGTCGTCGTGGTGGTCATGACTTCTCCTTCGGGTCGTCGCGTTCGAGTTCCGCCTTGAGGTCCAGCAGTGTCGCGGTGTGGTGCTCGGTGTACTTGTCGATCCACCGATCGTGGATCGACCGGATCGGCACCGGGTTGAGGAAGTGCAGCTTCTCCCGGCCCTGCCGCCTGGTGACCACGAGACCGGCGTCCTCCAGCAGGCGCAGGTGCTTCATGACACCGAAACGGGTCATCGCCAGCTCGGACTCCAGCTCCGTCAACGTCTGGCCGTCGCGGACGAAGAGCCGGTCGAGCAGGGCGCGTCGGGTCGGATCGGCGAGCGCCTTGAACACCAGATCGTCATCGTCGCTCACGAGACCAGAATAGGTGACCAGATGGTCACATGTCAACGATGGCGAGGGCGGGGAGGGGATCTACAGGTGGTGGCGGTGGCGGACCGTCGCCGGCGGTCAGAGGCGGTCGGCGACCAGCACCCGGCTGTGACGCAGCGACGTGCCGCGACGGACCGGGAGAGCCAGGGCCCGCGCCGTGTCGAGCAGGTCCTCGTCGCGGGTCACGGTCCAGCCGTGGCGGGTGAGCAGGGCGGTCATGGCGCCGGAGGTCCAGGTCGAGCGCCACGGCTCGTTCGCCCAGACGCTCGACCGGCCGGTGGACGCCGTCAGCAGCCGGGCCACGACGCGGCCCAGCGCCGTCGAGGTGGCGGGGCTCTGGAAGTTGACGACCAGGCGGCTGCCCGGCGCGGAGCAGGCCGCGACGTCCGCGACCGTGGCGGCCACCGCCGCCCGGGTCAGGTACGGCACGACGCCCTCCCAGACCCAGGTCGTGGCGAGGTCGGCGCGGTGCCCGTGGTCCGCCAGCGTCGCGGCCAGCCGGTCACGGCCGAAGTCCACCGGCACGTACCGGGGCGGCGTGCCGGACAGGCCCGCGGCGCGCTCGCGCTTGTCCTGCTGGGTGGCCGGCTGGTCGACCTCGAAGACGGCCACCCCCGCGAGTTCCGGCATCCGCCAGGCGCGGCCGTCCAGCCCGCCGCCGAGAATCACCACCTGCGGGGACGGGTGCGCGCGGATCGCGTCGTCGATGGCGATCGTCCGGGGCGCCATGAGTACGGCGGCGGCGCGTACCGTCTCGTAGTCGACCCGCTGCCGCCACGCCCGCGGTGGCACACCGTCGCGTACCCACTGGACGGCCTCCCGCTCGTCCGGACGCAGCAGGGCCAGGGCGGTGGGATCCGCGAAGCGGCCGGGCGCGATCAGGGCATGCGCGGCGGCGCGACCCTGGCACACCAGCACGGCGGTGCGGCTCGCCCGCGGAGCTCCCGACATCGCCGTCAGCCGTCGATCCGGGTGATGTTGCGGATCTTGTTGGCGGCGTCCAGGGCGGCCACCTTGTACGCCTCGGCCAGCGTCGGATAGTTGAACACCGCGTCCACCAGGTAGTCGACGGTGCCGCCGCAGCCCATCACCGCCTGCCCCACGTGGACGATCTCGGTGGCGCCGGTCCCGAACACGTGCACGCCGAGCAGCCGCCCGTCGTCCGGCGAGACGAGCAACTTCAACATGCCGTACGAGTCACCCACGATCTGGCCCCGGGCCAGCTCGCGGTAGCGGGCGATGCCCACCTCGAAGGGGGTCGAGCTGTCGGTCAGCTCCTCCTCGGTCTTCCCGACGAAGCTGATCTCCGGGATCGTGTAGATGCCGATCGGCTGCAACTCGGGCATCGCGCGGACCGGCTCGCCGCAGGCGTGCTGCGCGGCCAGCCGGCCCTGCTCCATCGAGGTGGACGCCAGCGCCGGGAAGCCGATCACGTCGCCGACGGCGTAGATGTTGTCGACAGCGGTGCGGTAGGTCCCGTCGACCTGGATCCGGCCCCGGTGGTCCGCCGCCAGGCCGGCCGCGTCCAGGGCCAGGTCGTCGGTCTGGCCCTGCCGGCCGGCGGAGTACATCACCGTGTCGGCGACGATCCTCTTGCCACTCTTCAGGATGCACAGGGCGGCGGTCCGGTGCTTCTCCACGGCGGCGACCTCCTCGCCGAAACGGAAGGTTACCGACAGGTCCCGCAGGTGGTACTTGAGCGACTCGACGATCTCCTCGTCGCAGAAGTCGAGCATCCGGTCGCGGCGTTCGACCACTGTCACCTTGGTGCCGAGGGCGGCGAACAGGGACGCGTACTCCATGCCGATCACGCCGGCGCCCACCACGACCATGCTGCGGGGGACGGCCTGGAGGTTGATGACGCCGTCGGAGTCCACGATGGTCCGGTCGTCGAAGTCGACGCTGTCCGGGCGGGCGGGCCGGGTGCCGGCGGCGATGACGATCTTGTCGAAGGTGACCCGGGACTCGCGGCCGGAGCCGCCGTCGACCCAGACCGAGTGCGCGTCGGCGAACCGCCCGGTGCCGGTGATCATCGCGACCCGGTTGCGGGCCAGCTGGTTGCGGATGACGTCCGTCTGCCGGCTGATCACGTGCTGGGTGCGGGCGGCCAGGTCGCTGACCGTGATCTCCTCCTTGACCCGGTAGCTGCTGCCGTAGAGGTCCCGCTGGCTCAGGCCGGTCAGGTAGAGGACGGCCTCGCGCAGTGTCTTGGAGGGGACGGTGCCGGTGTTGATGCACACCCCACCGATCATGTCGCGGCGGTCCACGATGCCGACCCGCCGGCCGAGCTTGGCCGCGGCGATCGCGGCCTTCTGACCGCTCGGTCCGGAGCCCAGCACCAGCAGGTCGTAGTCGTACACACCCGTCAGCGTGGCAGCATGTCCCGGCGCGCGCCAGAGGCGATCCGGGGCGTCAGCGCGGCGGCGGCCCGGCCGGCCGGTCGACAAGCGCGGCCAGCTTCTTCGGGGCCAGGACGCGGTAGCTCTCGGTGAGCAGTTCGCCGACCTCGGCCCAGTCGACCCCGTCGTCGAGCACCATGACGACGACGTCGGTGCCCCAGTCGGCCTTGTAGAACGGGTGGCCGCCGGCGAGCAGCCCGGCGATCTCGTCGCCGGGGGACCGGAAGGTCAGCACGCAGATGGGCTCGTCGCTGGCGACGGCCCGGGCGTAGGCGGCCTGGTGGTCGGGGTCGACGGTGAGCACGTGGGCGAAGGTCCGCTTGCGGATCCGCCACCGGGTGCCCACCCAGGCCGGCTCCTCGTAGGCTTCCGGCAGGCCGAGGCAGGCGGGCCGGAGCTCACCGAGGATCTCGGGTGGGACGTCGCCACGATCGGTCACGCGGCGCACGGTACGCGGCCCCTCCGACAGTTCAGCGCTCCTCCTGCCCAGGTACGACCACCCACGCGGATGACGACGGCCTCTCGCGGCGGCCTCAGGCCAGGAGGGTCTCGCGCATCCTTGCGCCCGGATTGATCCGGCCGACCACCCGGGGGCTCGCCGGGTCGTACACGTCCAGGGTGTTGTTGCGGCGCATCAGCTCGCGGACCGCCGGCGGCAGCCGGGGCGGGTCGTCCATGGCCGCGAGGACCTGCCCGGCGGTCGAGATCAGACGATCGGCCAGCGCGGCCGCGTCGGTGTCCACCCGCACCCGACCGAACTCCCAGCCGGCGGTGGTGAGGTCGAGCAGCTCGAACACGCGGGTCACCAGCGGGTTCGGGTCGGTCACCCGGTCGAGCCGGGGCGCCCCGCCGCCGACCACCGCGACGGCGGCGGCCACCTGGGCGTACGGGTGGAAGCCGCTCGGCAGCGCGAACAGGGGCCAGCGCAGCATGGGGCCGGCCTCCTTCCACAGCGGCCGGTAGTTGCCGCGGTGCACCAGGAGCCGCCGGCCCGTCCGCCGGTACACGTCGTGGGCCTGGGCCCGCAGGTCGGCGTGGGCCTCCTCGGCGGCCTCACTCACTATCCGGGCCGCCACCACCAGGCCGTCGTCGTCGGCGAGCAGCCGGCTGACCGCCTCGACCTGGTCGGGAAACCGGATCTGGGCCCGGGCGCCGTACCGGTGCTGGACGTCGCGCAGCAGCGCCTGCTGCCGCGCCGGATCGAGCTGGACCCGCCTGCCACCCAGCAACTGCCGGAGCCAACGCATCTCGCCTCGTTTCAGCAGCCGTCGCGAACCGCGGCAATGCTAGTGCGTCGGTCGTCTCTCGTATGGTGATGGGGTGGCTGAGCGATCTCTGACCCTGATGGCGGTGCACGCGCACCCCGACGACGAGGCGACGAGCACCGGTGGCGTCCTCGCCAGGTACGCGGCGGAGGGCATCACGACGGTGCTGGTGACGTGCACGGACGGGCGGTGTGGCGACGGGCCCGGCGGGGTGAAGCCGGGTGACCCGGGGCACGACCCGGAGGCCGTGGTGGCGATGCGCGCGGCCGAGTTGACGGCCAGCTGCGAGGCGTTGAAGGTCACCCACGTGGAGACGCTCGGCTACGCCGACTCCGGGATGATGGGCTGGGCGACAAACGACCTGCCCGGCGCGTTCTGGAACACGCCCGTGGCGGAGGCCGCCGAGCGGCTGGCCGAGCTGATCCGGCGCTACCGGCCCGACGTCGTGGTCACCTACGACGAGAACGGCTTCTACGGCCACCCGGACCACATCCAGGCGCACCGCATCACCATGGCCGCCGTCGAGCGGACGGGCATCCCCGCGAAGGTCTACTGGACGACCGTCCCGCGCAGCGCGTTCGAGGAGTTCGGCCGCGTCATGAAGGAGATCGGCGTCGAGTTTCCCGAGCCGGACGGGCCGTCGGAGGAGATGCCGCAGCTCGGCCTGCCCGACGAGGAGATCACCACCTGGGTGGACACGAGCGGCTACGGCGGGCAGAAGTTCGAATCCCTGGCGGCGCACGCCAGCCAGGCCGAGAACATCTTCTTCCTGCAGCTGGGTCAGGACCGGTTCACCGAACTCATGGGCGTCGAGACCTTCGTCCGGGTCCGCGACACCACCGACGCGCCGACGCCCGAGGACGACCTGTTCGCCGGACTGCGCTGACCGGCCCCGCTCACCCGCGCACGCCCGCCTGACGACCGAGGAAACGCGACTCCCGCGGTGTGTTGCCCGGCCACCCGGGTACCCGCAGGGCCCGCAACCAGGTCAGGGGAGGCGCGCATGAGCGACGCGATCGGGCGTCCGGGCCGCAACGGGCACATCGGCAGCCCGACGGACCGTCTGGCGCAGGACGTCGCGGACGTCGTCCGCGAGGAGGTTCGTGCCGTCCGTGGGCAACTCACCGAGGCGGCTCGCCCGGCCGGGCTGGGGATCGTGCTGCTGGCCGCCGCCGGCGGCTGCCTGGTTCTGGGCGCCGGCGCGGCCTCCACCACGGTCCTGCGCCTGCTGGAGGCGTTCCTGCCTCGCCGGCTGGCCGCCGCCGGCCTCACCGCCGGTTACCTGGCCACCGCGGTGGTCCTCGGCGGGATGGGGCTGGAGCAGTTGCGCGCGGCAGGGGGCAGCTCAGCCCGACTCGCCGACGAGGTGCGGGACATGGTGTCGGCGACCGCCTCCCGGGTCGTCCCGGCCGGCACCGACGCCGCCCGTGACGAGCTGGGCCGGTAACGGGGACCGGACGGAAGGGATCTCATGCCGGACAAGCACGAGCAGGCCGAGCAGATGCGCGACGACGTGCCGTCGACCGTCGCGCGCTCCGACGACAAGGCGGTCCGCACGTACAAGAAGACGCTGGAGTCGGCGGAGGAGACCTACGGCGACGGGGAGCGGGCGCATCGCACGGCGTTCGCGTCGTTGAAGCACACCCACGAGAAGGTCGGCGACCACTGGGAGCCCAAGGAGCACCCGGGGCCGTCGGATCCGCAGGCGGCCCTGGGCACCCCGGCCTCGCGCGACCGGAGCCGCCCGACAGCCCAGGGGGTCGACGCCAACGCCAGCACGGGGCACCTCGTGGACGTGGCCCGGCGGGTGGGCGTCGCCGACCCGCAGAACCTGGACCGGGACGAGCTGGTCCGCGCCATCGAGAAGGCCAACGCCCGGGCCACCGCCCGCGCCCGGCGGAGGTGAACGCCGAGCGCGGGGCATGGTTGGATGGGCGAATGGGTTTCACGGTGGTGGACGTGCCGGAGCGGGAGCGGTTCGAGGCGCGGGACGAGGCGGGCGCCACGGCCGGCGTGGTGACGTACCAGCTGACCGGCACCATCATCGCCTACACCCACACCGAGGTCGCCCCGGAATTCGAGGGACGCGGCGTCGGGTCGACGCTGGCCCGCGCGGTGATGGACCACGCGCGGGCGAACCGCCGGACCGTGGTGCCGATCTGCCCCTTCCTGAGTGGCTGGCTGGAGAAGCATCCCGAGTACGACGGCATCGTGGCCCGGTCGACCCGCAAGCTCAAATAGCTCCCGGCACCCCCACCCCGGGTCAGCCGATCAGGGGTCGGCTGACGACGCTGTCGGTGCGGCCGCTCAGCTCCCGGTCCAGCGTCTCCTGCGCGTCGCGCATCGCCTCGGCGTACCGCGGTTCGGCGAGCCGCCGCATGCCCACCTCGGGTGCGACGTCCTCGACCACAGCGCTGATCCACCAGACGTTGCCGAACGGGTCGCGCACCCGGCCGCCCCGTTGACCGAAGGCGTGGGTGGCCGGTGCGGTGACCACGCGGGCTCCCGCGGCGACCGCGCGCTCGGTCGCCGCATCGGCGTCCGGGACGAAGACACGCAGCAGCGACGGCATGGCCGGCCAGTCCGGTCGCCTGTCGAACGCCAGCAGGATCGTGTCGCCGACGCGGATCTCGGCGTGGCCGATGGTCCCGTCCTCCAGCCGTACCCGACCGAGCTCGACCCCGTCGAACACCGTGGTGACGAAGTCCAGCAGTTGCCCGGTGTCCGGCGTGACGATCCACGGCGCGACGTTCGTGTACCCGGCGGGCGCGGTGCTGTTCATGGCGAATCTCCCTCGTGTCGTGACGAACTGCGGCCACGCTAGGTCAGGTATAGGTCAGGTCCCGTCCTAACCGAGCGCCAGAATGGCGGTCATGTCCGACGCGCGTGCCCGACTGCTGTCCCTGCTGTCGCTGTTGCAGACCCCTCGGTTGTGGCCGGGTAGCGAGCTGGCGCAGCGGCTCGGGGTGTCCGGCCGGACCGTGCGGCGCGACATCGACCGACTACGGGAGCTGGGCTATCCGGTGCGTGCGGAGCAGGGCGGCCTGGGCGGCTACCAGCTGACCGCAGGCGCGGCCATGCCGCCGCTGCTGCTGGAGGACGACGAGGCGGTCGCCGTGGCCATCGGGCTGCGTACCGCCGCGGCGCAGCCGGTGGCCGGGGTGGACGAGGCGGCGGTGCGGGCGTTGGGCAAGCTGCTTCAGGTCCTGCCGGCCCGGCTGCGGCGCCGGGTCGACACCTTGTCGTCCTCCACCGTGGCCCACCCGTTCTCCCTGGCCGGGGAGCCGGTGGACCCCGACACGCTTGTCGTCACCGCCGCGACGGTCGCCAACCACGAGCGGCTGCGGTTCCGTTACCGTGACGAGGGCCGGCACGTGGAGCCGCGTGCCCTGGTGACGGCCGGGCGGCGCTGGTACCTGCTCGCCTTCGACCTGGACCGCGACGACTGGCGGACCTTCCGGCTGGACCGGGTGACGAATCCCGCCGCCACCGGGGCCCGGGCGGTCACGAGGGACGTGCCCGGCGGGGACGTCGCCGCCTTCGTCGCCCGCCGGACCATGCAGATGGCGCCGACGTACGCGGCCGACGTCGTGATCCACGCGCCGGCCGCCCAGGTGGTGGACCGCCTCGGCGGGCCGCCGCCGGGCACGCTGACCGAACAGCCCGGCGGCACCTGCCGGTGGCTCGCGCCGCCGGACACCCTGGAATGGCATGCGCTCCGGTTGGCGTCGATCGGGCTGCCGTTCGAGGTGGGCGGTCCGCCCGAGCTGGCCGCCCACCTCAGGTCGACCGCCGCGCTGTTCCAGGCCGCCACCGCGGGGCCGGACCACCAGGGCCGTCACGACGGTGTGGCGGCTCCGGACCCCGCGTGACCGCGCACGCTCCGCGGCGGTGGGCCTCCGTGCGATGTCGTACGTCCGTGATGGTGCCGGCGGATCAGCGGCGGCGCAGCGCCGGGTCGAGCAGGGCGGGCGGGGTGTCGTGCTTCTCGTCGGGGGCGAGGTCGACGCCGGGCGCCACGATCGCGTCGATCGCGTCCAGCACGTCGGTGGAGAGTACGGTGTCCGCGGCGGCGAGCTGGGAGCGAAGGTGGTCCGCCGTGCGGGGGCCGATGATCGCGCTGGTGACGCCCGGGTGCGCGGTGACGAATCCGAGCGCGAGCTGGATCAGGCTGAGCCCGGCCTCGTCGGCCACCGTGGCCAGTCGCTCCACGGCCTCCAGTTTGGCCCGGTTGGCGGCAACGCTGATGTCGTAGCGCTGCCGCATGAAGCCCGATCGGTTGGTGGTGATCTCCCGTCCGGCACGGATCGCGCCGGACAGCCAGCCCGAGGCCAGCGGGCTCCAGGCGAGCACGCCCATGCCGTACTCCTGCGTCACCGGCAGCACGTGGGTCTCGATGCCGCGTTGCAGGATCGAGTAGCTCGGCTGCTCGGTCACGTAACGGCTCAGGTGCCGCTCCCGGGCCGTCCACTGGGCCTGGACGACGCGGTAGGCCGGGAAGGTCGAGGAGCCGAAATAGCGGATCTTTCCCGCGCGTTGCAGGTCCGTCAGCGCCGACAGCGTCTCCTCGTCGCTGGTCGTCGGGTCCCACCGGTGCATCTGGTAGAGGTCGACGTGGTCGACGCCGAGGCGGCGCAGGCTGTTGTCCAGCGCGGTGACCAGCCAGCGGCGCGAACCACCCCGACGGTTGCGCTCGTCGCCCATCGGCAGGGTCGCCTTGGTGGCCAGCACGACGTCGTCCCGGCGGCCGGCGATGGCCCTGCCGACCATCTCCTCGGACTGGCCGCCGCTGTAGACGTCGGCGGTGTCGATGAGGTTGATCCCCGCGTCGAGCGCCGCGTCGACGATGGCGGTGGCTTCCTCCTGGGTGGTGTTGCCGATCCTGCCGAAATTCATCGCGCCGAGTACGAGGGTGCTGACCTGCACACCCGTGCGGCCCAAGCTGCGGTACTGCATGGCTGTCCTCCTGAAGACGTGCGGCGGTGCATCGTTTGGCGGCGACCGGCAGGCCCGGTAAGCTCACCAAGCGGAACGCCGTTCCGATAACCAACATACGGAACAGTGTTCCGGATGCCAAGTGGTGTGATGGGGGTAACCCGGTTTGGCCGAGATCGACAGCGGCGCCGAGCAAGCGGCCCCGCGCAAGCGCGCCGACGCCCGGCGCAACGAGAAAGCCCTGCTGGATGCCGCCTCCGCGGCATTCGTCGCCTCCGGCGTCGACGTGCCCGTGCGCGACATCGCCGCCAGGGCGGGCGTCGGGGTGGGCACCATCTACCGCCACTTCCCGACCCGAGCCGACCTCATCGTCGCCGTCTACCGGCACCAGATCGAGGCGTGTGCCGAGGCGGGCCCCGCCCTGCTGGCCGACAGCGGCACACCGCACACCGCCCTGGTGCGGTGGATCGACCTGTTCGTCGATTTCCTGACCACCAAACACGGGCTCGCCGAAGCGCTACAGTCCGACGCCGCCGCCTTCCAGACCCTGCACGCCTACTTCCTCGACCGCCTGGTCCCCGTGTGCGACCAACTGCTCGACGCCGCGGTCGCGGCCGGCGAGATCCGTCCCGACCTGGACGCGTACGGACTGCTCCGCGGCGTCGGCAATCTCTGCATCGGCGCCGGTAACGACCCCCGGTACGACGCGCGCCGCCTGGTCCAGCTCCTCCTCGCCGGACTTCGGGTCCGCTGAGGGCATACCCACGACAGAAGAAGCGACCGGCCGGCCGGGCCGGTGGCCCGGGGACCGGCCGGCCTCGGTAGCTTCCCTGTCATGAGTGAGGACACCTTCCGCTCGGTGGAGATCGAGCGCACCAGCATGGGGAACTACGTCGCACGGAACGTCCGCGGCGGATCGCTGCCGATGGGCACGGGCGAGGACGGCGCCTTCACGCCGGTGGAGCTCCTTCTGGCTGCCATCGGCGGCTGCACGGCCATCGACGTGGACTACATCACCAGCCGCCGCGCCGAGCCCACCCGGTTCGCCGTCGAGGTCACCGGCGACAAGATCCGGGACGAGGCCGGCGGGAACCGGATGGAGAACCTCAAGGTCGAGTTCACCGTGACGTTCCCGGCGGGCGCCGACGGCGACAGGGCACGCGAGGCGCTGCCCCGATCGTTGCAGCAGTCGCACGACCGGCTCTGCACCGTCTCCCGTACCGTCGAACTCGGCACTCCCGTCACGATCGTCGACACTGCGGGTTCCGTCGAGGACTGAGGGCCGGGACGTGCTGGGCGGTCAGGGCAGGAGCTCCACGTACCCGTCGGTGCCGTGCACGCGAATGCGCTGACCGTCCCGGATCAGCCTGGTCGCACCCTGCACGCCGACGACGGCGGGCAGGCCGTACTCCCGGGCGATCACCGCCCCGTGGGTCATGAGGCCGCCCACCTCCGTCACCAGTCCCTCGACCGCCACGAACAGGGGTGACCAGCTCGGGTCGGTGTAGGGGGTGACCAGGATGTCACCCGGTCCGAGATCGGCCTCGGCCAGGTCCAGGATGACGCGGGCCCGACCCTCGACGATCCCGCCGGAGACCGGCAGGCCGACCAGCGCGCCGGCCGGCACCCCGTCGCGCCGGTACGCCCCGGCGATGCCCTCACCCTCGGAGGTGAGCACCCGGGGCGGTGTGAGCGTCTGATGCCACCGGAACTCGTCCTTCCGCCGCTGGATGAGCCGGTGATCCGCCCGGTGCGTGCGGACGACGTCGTGAAGCTCGGCGAACGTGAGGTAGAAGATGTCCTCCTGCGCGCCGAGCACGCCGGCCCGCACGAGGCGCTCGGCCTCCTCCAGCAGGGCCCGCTTGTAGACGAGGTAGCGGCTGATGATGGCGTACTTCGGATACTCCCGGTAGCCGATGAAGGTGCGGACCCGGTCGATCATCCGCTTGGTCTCGTCGGCCTTGCGCTGCCCGTCCGGCAGGGCCCGCAGCCGCGCCAGGACGTCCTGTTCCTTCTTCGCCGCCTCCCGGCGCCCCTGCTCGAAGCGCCGCGTGCTCTCGCCCGGCGCGAAGTTCCTGACGTTGTCGAGGATGACGGGCACGAGGGTACTGGGGCGCTCGCTCCAGCGGGGCCTCGTGATGTCGATCTCGCCGACGCAGCGCATGCCGTACCTGTCGAGGTAGGCCCCGATGGCGTCGCGCGCTTCCGGACCGCCCGGGAGCTTGGCCAGCTCGTCGAGGAAGCTCTCGTCCTCGACCCCCTGGAGGAAGGCCACCACCTCCGGGTGCGGGCGGATGACGTCGGCGACGTCCAGGAGCGCCAGCCCCATCTCCGAGGTGATGTTGTGGGGCGCGGACAACGTGAGCGTGTCCGCCGCGTTCCTGTCGCCCAGCCACGCCTCCAACTGGTCGTTGAGCCACCACGTGGCGTCCATCCCCGCCATGATCGCCTGCATGCTGCGCGGATCGCTGAGGAGCCGCTTCTGTTCCGCGAAGGCAGTCAGGAGGAAGTCGAACAGCGCGGGCCCGGACTTCGTCCCGATGTCGCGTCGCAGGGCGGCGACGGACGCCTGGCTGCGTGCGATCAGGTCGGCGACGATGGCCGGATCGGTCTCGATCGGGGCGGGCGTGCCGCCGGCGGGCGGCCTCGGGGGAGCCTGGTCGGGGAGTGACGGGATGAAGTCGCCGCGGTCGATGACGGTCTCCAGCGCGTCCCTGGTCAGCGGATCGCCCCGCCCCGCCATCTCCAGGAAACCGGCGCGGCGCGCCGGCGAGGCCAGGTGTGGGGTGACGTCCACGAACAGCCTGCCGCCGGCCTCGTGCATCGGCGCCATGGCCGTCATCTTCCACATCGACAGCCCCAGAGGCTTCATGGCGTCGGTCATCATCTGCTGGTGACCGACGGAGAGGTAGACGTGGTTCTCTCCGTCGCCGGCCTCGGGAATCGGGAACAGTGTCGTGATCGGCCGGCTCTGGACGACCTGGAAGCCGTCGTCGACCAGGCACCACTCGATGTCCTGGGGGTGGCCGAAGTGCGTCTCGATCCGCCGGCCCAGCTGCACCAGTCGCCGGACCTGCTCGTCCGTCAGCGCCGGCTTGTCCTGCCGCTCCGGGTCGATCGCCCGTTCCCGCGTGCCGCCGTCCGGCAGGGCGTGGACGGCGAGCCGCTTGGTGGCGATCGCCCTGTGGATGATCTCACCGTCCCGCACCCGGTAGGCGTCCGCGTTCACCAGCCCCGAGACCAGAGCCTCCCCGAGGCCGAAGCTGGCCTCCACGGAGGCGACCGTCCGGTTCGACGTGACGGGGTCGGCCGTGAACAGGACCCCGGCGGCCTGCGGGAAGACCATCTCCTGCACCACAACGGCCATGTGGACCGCGCGGTGGTCGATGCCGTTGCGCTGGCGGTAGGTCACGGCCCGCTCGGTGAACAGCGAGGCCCAGCAGCGGCTGACGTGCCGGAGGATCGCCGCCACCCCGATGACGTTCAGGTACGTGTCCTGCTGGCCCGCGAACGATGCCGTCGGCAGGTCCTCGGCCGTCGCGCTGGACCGGACGGCGTACGCGGCGTCCTCCCCGAGTTCCGCAAGGGCCCGGGTGATCGCCGCCGCCACGTCGTTTGGGACCGGTGCCTCTGCGATGCTCCGGCGGATGTCCGCACTGAGCGTTCGGATCGCCTCCCGGTCGTCCGGGTTCAGGCGCGACAGTTCAGCGAGCCGGTCGTCGACCGACGGAACGTCGGCCAGGACCCGGCGGAAGGCGTCCGTCGTCACGCAGAAGCCGTCCGGCACGCGGAGGCCGTCGATCCGCGCCAACGCCCCGAGGTGCGCGCCCTTGCCACCGACGATCGCCACCCACGTCTCGTCGACCTCCTGGAAACCCACCACGTACCGCTCGCTCATTCGCGCCCCATTTCTTCGCCCGTTCCCGGGTCCGGCCGACGATTCTGCGTCACGACCCCGGCCTTGCGGCAAGACCCCCGGTGCGATATACGTTAAAGTGGGAGCGATCTTCTGCCGTCATTCCGCAGCCGCGGCCCGAATTCATTTCCCGCAGAAGCGGAACCGGCGCATTCGGCTCTTCCTCCTGCGAGCGACGCTCTCCTAGTGGTCCTGCTGGCGGCGCACCATCTCGGCGATCCAGGTGGGCGCGTACGGCGAGGTGCAGCCCGGCGAGGTCGGGTAGTCCTTGAGCACCGCCAGCCGCTCGCCGATGTCGATGGCGCGGGCGCGGTGCTCGGCGTGGTCGATCCCGATCTGCGCCAGGCAGTTGTTCATCGCCCACTGCAGGCGATCCGGGGCGTCCTTCATCTCCGCCTCGATGACGTCGAGCAAGGCGGCGAGGTCGAGGCCCTCGGGCCTCCTCGCCACACGTTCGGCGGTCAGCGCCCAACCGGCGCTCGCGACCACCGGGTCCGGGTCGGCGGACCAGGCCACGCGCAGCTCTTCGGCGTGCGGATTCTTCTTCACCACGTTGTTCACGAGCCAGTCGTGCACCTTGGGCGTGCGCGCCTCGCGCAGCATGACGTCCAGCTCGTCCCGCTCGAACGCCTTCGGCCGGCAGACCAGGATCGCCAGCAGTCTCGCCGCCGTGTCGCCCGTCTGCCAGAGCTGGCACGCCAGGTCCTGCTGCGTCTTCAGCCGCTTCGCGAGCGTGCGCAGCCTGCCGAGGTTCACGCCGTGGTCGTCACCGTGTCTGGCGTTCACCTGGCGCGCCTTCGGGTCCTCCAGCGCGGCCAGCTCGGCCATCACCTCGGCCAGCCTGGTGTCGGCCACCTCAACCTCCCGCCCGTCGCGTGCGAGACGCAGCCTATGACGGAAACGCGCACGACACGCGGGGCCGTATTGACACCCTCACCCACCGCGAGGACATTCCCGGTGAGCCCGGTCGGTCGCGGCCGGGGCGTCCACGCGGAAGGACGATCGCCATGCACAAGATCAGGCTCACCCGCCGGGCCCGGACCGCCTCGGCGGTGGCGCTGCTCGCGCCGTCACTCGTGCTCGTGGCGGGGCCGGCACCGGCGTACGCCGCGGAGACCACCACCCGGATCCTCCAGGCCCCGATGGACCTCTCCGTCGTCCTGCCGTGCGCCAACGGCGGTCTCGGCGAGGTCGTGAACTTCGACGGCACGATCTCCGAGGTGTACCACGTGACCGTCGACGAGACCGGCGGCTTCCACGTGCACATCGTCGAGACTCAGTCCAGTGTGCACGGCGTCGGCGCGACGACCGGCGACCGGTACGTCAGCACCCGGGTCAACCTCTTCGTCTACAACCAGGGATCGGGTGGGCTGCCGATCACCTCCACCCAGCAACTGGTGTTCGGGATCGTCGGGCCGGGGCCGGGCAACGACGCCACGCTCCGGATCACGAACCACACCACCCTCAACGCCGACGGCACCGTGACGGTCGCCTTCGACACGTTCGCGGCGGACTGCGAGCCCACCGCGCCCTGACCCGCCCGACCGCGGTTGCCGCCGCGTCAGCGGTGCCTGCGGATGCGGTCCCAGGTGCTGGGGGCTTCGAGGCGTACCCCTGATCGGAGCGGGGTCGTGACGGGCCTGCCGCCGCCGGCGACGGCGGTGACCCGGCCGTGTTCGGCGCCGGCGGGCAGGTCGGCCGGCACGGCCGGGATGTCGGCGTCCAGCCTGACGCGGAGACCGGGCCAGCCGACCACGGACAGGTCGTTCGCGGCGTGGATCGTGGTCCGGGCGCCGAGCGGCCCGCGGACGGTGGCGACCGGGTCGCCGGCACGGACGACGGGGTGCAGCGCGATCGCCGACGTGGCGGTGCGGATCAGCGAGCGGGTCACCCGGAAGACCCGCTCCAACTGGACGGGGGTGTCCGCGCCGGGCTGCCCGAGGACGGCCCCGACGACGGTGATCTTCCGGCCGCCGACGGTGACGACGAACGCGAAGGACAGGCACCCCCCGGCCTCGTCGGTGGAGCCGGTCTTGATGCCCACGACGCCGTTGCGGCCGACGAGCGAGTTGTAGTTCTTGACCTCGCCGGCGACGGGCAGGGTGGCCTTCTTCTGGGCCACGATCTCCGCGAACGCGGGCAGGGCCATCGCCTTGCGGGCGAGGATCACCTGGTCGGCGGCGGTGCTGACGGTCGCCGGGCTGAGCCCGGACGGGTCGGTGTAGTGGGTGTTCCGCATGCCGAACTCGGCGGCCGTGTCGTTCATCTTGTCGACGAACGCCTCGATGCTGCCGGCGTCCCAGGCGGCGAGGATCCGCGCCATGTTGTTCGCCGACGGCAGCAGCACCGCCTGGAGGGCCTGGCGCTCGGTGAAGACCGCGCCCGCGGTGACGCGGATGAGGGACTCGCCGCGCGCGAGTTCGCTCGGGTACGCGGCGGCCTGCGCCGCGCTGACGGTCAGCTTCGGGCCGTGCTCGCCGCGGTCCAGGGGGTGCTCGGTCAGGATGACGTACGCCGTCATCACCTTGGCCACGCTGCCGATGGGCAGCGGTCGGCTGCCGCCCGAGGCGCCGATGGATCCGATGCCCTCCACGTAGAGGGCGGCCTGCCCGGACTGCGGCCACGGCAGGGCCGGCGCCGTGCCGGGGATGACTGTCGACGCGGGCAGCGTCCGCGTGACTGTCGGCGCGGGCAGCGGGTGGCGCAGCGGTGCGACCGCCACCAGCGCGGCGGCGAGCAGGAGCAGGGTCATCAGGATGCTGATCAGCGCCGGGAGACGCCGCCGGCGGCGGCGTGGCGGTGGCGGGACCCGCGGGATCACCTGGGTCGTCGCAGAGTCGAGCATGCTGTCTCCCCCGTGTGGTGCGCCGCGCGGCCCGGCAGGCGCCGGCGTGCTGATCTCGGTATCACCGCTGTGGTCACCCGGTCAAGGCGGCGCCGGCGTCGCGGGGCCACGTGTGGCCGGGCGGACGACCTACGAGGCCAACCGCTCGCCCGCGTGGCGACCCGAGCCGGCGAGTTCGACCCGGCCGTCCGACGGGTTGATCTCGGCCCACACGGCGTCGAGGGAGAGGCCGAGGACGTCGGCGATCGCGGCGATGGTCGGGAAGGCAGGGGTGGCCACGCGACCGGACTCGATCTTCCGGAGGGTCTCCGGGGAGACACCCGCGTCCAGCGCGGTGTGGAGCATCGACCTCTCCCCGCGGGCGCGCCGCAGGAGGGCGCCGAGGCGCTGACCGCGTTCGACCTCCGCGGGAGTGAGCGGCAACCTGACCATGACGCCGATTCTAGTACCGGGATAGTATGGCCGGGATACTTATTGGCCGCACGAGTGAGGCGCCGCATGATCGAGATCCTGGACCCCACCGAACTGCCCCGCGCCCGGGAGGCCGGTGCCCTGGTCGCCCACATCCTGCGCACGCTGCGGGGTCGCTGCGCGGTGGGCACGAACCTCCGGGACATCGACCGGTGGGCCCAGGCCATGATCATCGAGGCCGGGGCGCAGTCCTGCTACGTCGACTACGAGCCGTCCTTCGGGCGCGGGCCGTTCGGCCACTACATCTGCACGTCGGTCAACGACGCGGTGCTCCACGGGCGGCCGTACGACTACACGCTTGCCGACGGGGACCTGCTGTCGCTCGACCTCGCCGTCTCCCTGGGCGGAGTTGTCGCGGACTCCGCCGTCAGCTTCATCGTGGGCGACGCGAAGCCCGCGGAGAGCGTGGCGCTGATCAATGCGACCGAGCGGGCGCTGGCCGCGGGGATCGCCGCGGCCGGGCCGGGGGCGCGCGTCGGTGACATCTCCCATGCCATCGGCTCGGTCCTCCGTGCGGCCGGGTATTCGATCAACACCGAGTTCGGCGGTCACGGCGTCGGGTCGACGATGCACCAGGACCCGCACGTCGCCAACACGGGGCGGCCCGGTCGCGGGTACCCGCTGCGCCCCGGGCTGCTGCTGGCGCTGGAGCCGTGGGTCATGGCGGACACCGCCGAGCTGGTCACCGACGCCGACGGCTGGACGCTGCGCAGCGCGACCGGCTGCCGGACCGCGCACAGCGAGCACACGATCGCCATCACCGAGGACGGCGCCGAGGTGCTGACCCGCTAGGCGGCGCCGGACAGGTACTCGCCACGCCGCCGCGGGTCGAACTTCTCGATCGCGTACCGCAGCATGACCCGGGGCATCGCCCGGTACCGGGAGGCCAGGAACTCCTCCTCGGCCGCCCGGTCGCGGTTGCCCACCTCGCGCAGCATCCAGCCCACGGCCTTGTGGACGAGGTCGTGCGGGTCGCGCAGGAGCCGGTCGGCGAGGCGGAAGGTCCAGTCGAAGTCGCCGGCCCGGATGAAGGCGAACGTCGCCATGACGGCGATGCGCCGGTCCCACACCAGGCTCGACCCGGCCAACCGGTCCAGGACGCTCCGGTCCTTGTCGATGAGCCAGGGCCCGAGGATGTACGGGGCGGAGGAGTCCACCAGATCCCAGTTGTCGATGTGGCAGGTGTTGGCCAGGACGATGTCGACGATCCGGCCGCGTTCGGTCTCGTCCGCCCTGGCGAACTTGCGCACGAGGATGAACAGCGACGTGAGCCGCTCCTCGTGCACGCCGCCGGTCAGCAGGTCGGCGGTCTCGGCCAGCGAGAGGTCACGCCAGTACCGGCCGGCCACCCGGCGCTGGTCCGGCACCGGGACGCCGATGGCCGTGTCGCCCTCGCCGTAGCCGCCCGGGACGATCTGCAGGAACCGGCTCGACGCCTCCGCCCGGCGCGGGTCGGCGAGGCGGGCGAGGTCCCGCCGGACGTCCGTGCTCGTGGCCATGACTGAGCAACCTACCCGCTGTCACCGGCGGCGCGGTGTGATCAACCCCGCCTCGTACGCCCACACGACCAGTTGGGCGCGGTCGCGGCAGTGCAGCTTCGTCATGGCCCGGTTGACGTGCGTCTTGGCGGTCAACGGACTGATCACCATGCGTTCGGCGATCTCGTCGTTGCCCAGCCCCTGGGCCACCAGCTCGACGATCTCCTGTTCGCGGGCGGTCAGCACGTCGCGTCCGGCCGCCGGGTCGGCCGGTGGGGGACCGGCGACGAACTCGCTGATGAGCGTGCGGGTGACCGCGGGGGCGAGCAGCGCGTCGCCGCGGGCCACGACGGCGATGGCCTGGAGCAGGTCGGCGGGGTCGGCGTCCTTCAGGAGGAACCCGCTGGCGCCCGCGCGGAGGGCGGCGAAGACGTAGGAGTCGAGGCCGTAGTTGGTGAGGATGAGGACGCGGACCGCCGTGAGGTCGGGATCGGCGGCGAGGCGCCGGGTGGCCTCGATGCCGTCGAGTCCCGGCATCTGCACGTCCATCAGCACGACGTCCGGCCGCAGGCGTCGGGACAGCTGAACCGCCGCGGCGCCGTCGGCGGCCTCCCCGACGACCTCCAGGCCGTCCTCGGCGTCGAGCAGGGCCCGGAATCCGGCCCGCATGAGCGCCTGGTCGTCGGCGAGCAGGACCCGGATCACGTCAGCCACGATCCGCGGCGGGCTGGGCGGGGAGGACGGCCCCCGGCGTGCCGGCTGCGTCCAGCGGGAAGGCCGCTCGTACCGCGAACCCACCGCCGTCGCGGGCGGCGGCCCGGAGCGTGCCGCCCACTCCGGTGACCCGTTCCCGCATGCCGCGCAGGCCCACACCCGGGGTCACCGGCCGGGCCGGCGACGCCTGCCCGTCGTCGGTCACCGAGACGGTCAGCCGCGCCGGGGCGTACTCGACGTGGACCCGGGCGGTGGCGGGGCCGGCGTGGCGGGCCACGTTGGTCAGCGCCTCCTGGACGACGCGGTAACCGGCCTGGTCGACCTCGGCGGGCAGGTCCCGGGGCTCACCGGTGACGGTCACCTGCACCGGCACGCCGGCCGCCCGGGTCCGCTGGGCGAGCTCGTCCACCCGGGCCAGCCCGACGGGGTCCTCGTCGGAGGGCGCGCGCAGGACGTCCAGGGTGGCCCGCAGTTCCCGCATCGCGGCGCTGCTGGCCTCCTGGATCGCCAGCAGCGTGGCCGACGGTTCCTCGCCGTGCTTGCGGGCCAGGTGCACGGCGATCCCGGTCTGCACCTTGATCACCGAGATGTTGTGGGTCAGCGAGTCGTGCAGGTCGCGGGCGATGCGCAGGCGCTCCTCGCCGGCGCGGCGCAACGCCATCTCCTCCCGGGTGCGTTCCGCCTCGATCGCGCGCTGCTCGACCTGTTCCAGGTACGCCCGGTGCTGCCGCGCGACGAGCCCGGCCACGTTGGCCGCCACGAACCAGCCCAGCAGCAGGGCGGTCCGCTCGGCGATCTGCTGGCCCGGCCGGCCGGCGGGCGCGACGGAGACGTCCCGGGCCAGGAAGCCGCCGAGGAAGACGAGGCTGGCCAGCACGGCGGCCGACCGGTGGCCGCGCCAGGCGGCGAGGTAGACCGTGCCGAGGACCGGGAACGCGGCGGACACCCCGGAGTGGACGCGGACGTGCAGGGCCAGCATGGCGGCGGTCACCACGACCAGCGCCACCACCGGGTGCCGCCGGCACGCCGCCAGGGCCGCGGCCATGACCAGGACCAGGGCGACGTCGACCACCCGCACCGGGGCGGCGTCCGGCGCGAGCGCGGCGTTGCCCAGCAGGAGGCCGCCGAGGGCGAGGCCGCCGAGGGCGTACGGCAGATCACGGCGCATGGCCGAACTGTAGAACGGTCGTCGCGGGCGGAGCATCCCCCGCCCGTGGTAGGTGGGCGTACCGCGGACGCGGTACCGGCGGCCGGTCAGATGCCTGCGGCGGCACGACGCTTTCCCGGCCCGCCGCCGCGAGCATCGAGCCCATGACATACCGCTTCTTCACCCCCGCGAGGGCATCGGCCGCGACCGGTCTCACCGCGGAGGTCTACCGGCAGCTGCGGGACGAGTTCCTCGGCCCGGTGCCCACCTTCCAGGCGCTCTCGGCCGTGCCGGAGCTGCAGGCCGCGACCTGGGCGCTGATGCGCGAGGCCCTGCTCGCCGGGGACGCGTCCCGGGTCGACCGCGAGCTCGTCGCGGCGGTGGTCTCCCGCGCCAACCGCTGCCGGTTCTGCGTCGACGCCCACGTCATGCTGCTGCACGCGCTGGGCGAGCACGCGCTGGCCGAGGTGATCGCCCGGGGCGGCACGCCACCGGAGCCGCGGCAGGCCGAGCTTGTCGCCTGGGCCGAGGCCAGCCGCAACCCCGCGACCGCCGCCTGGACCGGCCGGCACGGCCCCGAGGTCACCGGCACCCTGCTCGCCTTCCACTTCATCAACCGGATCGTGTCGGCGTTGCTCGACCCGGATCTGCTGCCCGGCGGCCTGCAACGCTCCCCGCTGGTGCGGTCGGTCGGGGGCCGGCTCTACGCCCGGGCGGCGCGGGAGCCGAAGGAGCCCGGCCGCAGCCTCCCGCTGCTCGACGCCGGCCCGACGGCCCCACCGGCCTGGGCGGGGGACAGGCCGGTGGGCGTCGCGTTCGCGTCGATGCGGGCCGCCGCCCTGCGCGGCGGCGACCTCCTGGGCGACGTGGCCCGCCGGACCGTCGAGGCGACAGTGCGCTGGGAGGACGGACACTTCCCGGCCCGGCCCGCGGACTGGGCCGTCGACCTCGTCCGGGACGTGCCCGGCACGGACCGCGTCGGGACACGCATCGCCCTGCTGGCGGCGTTCGCACCCAGCGCGATCAGCGTGGGCGACGTCGCCCTCTGGCGGCTCTCCCACCCGGGCGACGCCGACCTCGTGCGGCTGGTCGCCTACGGCGCCGTCACGGCCACCGATCACGTCGCCCGGGCACTGTCCGCGGCTCACCTCTAGGAGGTCACCATGCGCAAGGTCTTCGTCGTCGTCAGCGCCCTGTCGCTCGCCGCCTTCGCCCTGCAGTTCGTCTTCGCCGCCGTGGGCGCGTTCACGAAACCCGCGGGCGACGGCGCCTACGCCCTGCACAGCGTCACCGGAATGGCCGTCATCCCCGTGCTCAGCCTGCTCACCGTCCTGTTCGCCGCGCTGGCCAAGGCGCCGGGCCGGCTCGTCGGCCTGGCGGCCCTGCCGCTCGGCCTCGTCGTCGTGCAGGCGCTCCTGGCCGCGCTCGCGAACGGGGCCACCGACGCCGCGGGCGCCAGCACCCCGTTCGGCCTGACCATCGCCGGACTGCACGCGGTCAACGGCATCGTCGCGGTGCACGTCGTGGTCAACGTCCTCAGGGGAGCGCGGCAGTTGGCCCGCCCGGAACCGGCCGTGACCGCCCCGGCGGCCGTCCGCGAGCAGGAGCCGGCGTGAGCACCGGCTCACTGCTCGCGGCCGACCTGGTGATCGCGGTCCTCGCGGCCGCCGCGTGGCTGGGCGGCGGCGCCGCGTCGGCCGCCCGCCGCCGTCCGCTCGCACGATGGCTGGCCGCCGTCGCGCTGCTCGCCACCCTCGCCCGCGCCGTCACGATCACCGCGCTCGCCCGTGCCGGCTGGTGGTTCGCGGCGGAGAAGGTCCTCATCGCCGCGCCGCTCTCGCTCGCCGCGGTGGCCGTCGCCGGGCCGCGGCTGCTGCGGGCCACGGGCGACATCCGGTCCGTCGCGGTCCCGCTCCTCTTCGCCGGGTACGCCGACAGCGCCGCCCTGCTCGTGACGGTCCTGCACGGCTATCCGGCGTCGGCCGGCGCGGGACTGCTCGCGGTCGCCGGGATCGTCGGGGCGACCGCGGTGTCGTGGCGGCTGCTCGGCGCGCCCCCGTCCCCGACCGTCTCCCGGACGGCCCTCGCCGTGGCGGTCGCGGCGCTGCTGACCGGAACCGGGCTGGCCGCCGCCCCGGGCGCCGCTCCCGGCGTACCCCATGATCACGGATCGGGGGACGCGCGGCCCGCCGGCGAACCGACCAGGCGGTTCACGCTGACGGCCGCGACGGCGACGGTGCGGGTGGGCGGCCGCGACGTCGCGGCGTGGGCGTTCGACGGGCAGGTTCCCGGCCCGGAGCTGACGGCCACGGTCGGCGACGTCCTGGAGGTCAAGCTGCGCAACCGGGACATCGCGCGGGGTGTGACGCTGCACTGGCACGGCTACGACGTGCCGAACAGCCAGGACGGGGTGCCCGGCGTGACGCAGGCCGCGGTGCTGCCCGGACAGGAGTTCGTCTACCGGTTCCGCGCCGATCAGGCCGGCACCTACTGGTACCACACGCACGCGGTGTCCGACCTCGGCGTGCGGATGGGCCTCTACGGCGTCCTGGTCGTGCGTCCGGGCCCGGCGACCGGCGTCGACGTCACGGTGCCGGTGCACACCCTCTCCGGACTTCCCCTGCCGCCGGCGAGAACGGAGCCGGTGGCGGCGGGAACGCCCGTGCGGCTGCGCCTGGTCAACACCGACAGCACGACACACCGGTACGCCCTGGCCGGCACTCCGTTCCAGGTCGCCGCGATCGACGGATCCGACCTGCGCGGCCCCACCTCCCTCGCCGGGACCGCCGTGCTGATCCCCGCCGGGGGACGCTACGACCTGGTGTTCACCGCGCCCGCCACGCCGGTGGCGCTGTTCGTCGACGGGCGGGCCGTCTACGCGACCGGGCCGGTGTCGACGGCGACCGGCGGGTGGCCCGTGCTGGACCCGCTCACCTACGGCGCCGCCGCTCCGGTGCCGTGGTCCCGTTTCGACCGGGAGTTCACCCTGGTGCTCGACCGCGGGCTCGACCTGCACGGACTCCTCCCGCGCTACGCCCACACCGTCAACGGCGCGGCCGACCCGGACATCCCGCCGCAGGTCGTCCGCCTCGGCGACGTCGTGAGGTTCACGATCGTGAACCGGTCGCAGACGGTGCACCCGTGGCACCTGCACGGCCATCACGTCCTGGTGCTGTCGCGCAACGGGGAACCGGCGACCGGCAGCCCGCTGTGGCTGGACTCCTTCGACGTGCGCCCCGGCGACGTCTGGGAGGTGGCGTTCCGGGCCGACAACCCGGGGATGTGGGCCAACCACTGCCACAATCTGAAGCACGCCGACGCCGGGATGACGCTGCACCTGATGTACCGGAGCTGACCGCTTCCGTCGACGCGCGGGCAATCTCGCGAAAACTTGATTCGTTCCAGAAGAGTGGGCTATGTTCGGGACATGACGTCCGACCTCGAGGCCCAGCTCCGTGCGGCCTCGTTGCGCGTGACCCGGCCCCGGTTGGCGGTGCTCAGCGCGCTGCGCGACCACCCCCACGTCGACACCGACACCGTGATCGCGCTGGTACGGGCGAATCATCCCACGGTGTCCCACCAAGCGGTGTACGACGTACTGCGTGTCCTCACCGACGCCGGTCTGGTGCGGCGCATCCAGCCCGCCCGGGCGACCGCCCGCTACGAGTCGCGGGTGGGCGACAACCACCACCACGTCGTGTGCCGCTCCTGCGGCGCGATCGCCGACGTCGACTGCGCCGTCGGCCATGCCCCCTGTCTCACCGCCTCGGACGACCACGGATTCGTGGTCGACGAGGCGGAGGTCGTCTACTGGGGCACCTGCCCCGACTGCGCGACCGAACGCACGTCCCAGTGAACCGCCAGTTCGGAAGGAAGTAGATGAGCGACATCCAGGACAACGCTCCCTCCAGCGCGCAGGGCGTGGACAAGAAGGAGGCGGCCGGCTGCCCGGTCGCGCACGACTCCGTCACCGCGCACGGCAGCGAGAGCGAGAACCCGGCGATCGACTCGCCGACCCCGAAGACCGGGGGTCGTCCGCGCACCAACCGCGACTGGTGGCCCAACCAGCTCGACCTGTCGGTGCTGCACGCGCACTCGCCGAAGGGCAACCCGCTGGGGCCGGACTTCAGCTACGCCAAGGAGTTCGAGAAGCTCGACGTCGAGGCCCTCAAGCAGGACATCGTCACCGTCCTCACCACCTCGCAGGACTGGTGGCCGGCCGACTTCGGCCACTACGGCGGCCTCATGATCCGGATGAGCTGGCACGCCGCGGGCACCTACCGCATCGAGGACGGCCGCGGTGGCGCCGGCGACGGCGGCCAGCGGTTCGCCCCGCTCAACAGCTGGCCGGACAACGCCAACCTGGACAAGGCGCGCCGGCTGCTGTGGCCGGTCAAGCAGAAGTACGGCCAGAAGATCTCGTGGGCCGACCTGCTCGTGCTCGCCGGCAACGTCGCCCTGGAGTCGATGGGCTTCAAGACCTTCGGCTTCGGCTTCGGCCGCGAGGACGTCTGGGAGCCCGAGGAGATCTTCTGGGGCCCGGAGGACACCTGGCTCGGCGACGAGCGCTACGCCTCCGAGAAGGAGATGACGCCCGGTGTCGGCGCGACCGAGATGGGTCTCATCTACGTCAACCCGGAGGGCCCGCGCGGCAACGCGGACCCGGCCGCCGCGGCGCACTTCATCCGCGAGACCTTCCGCCGGATGGCGATGAACGACGAGGAGACCGTCGCCCTCATCGCCGGGGGCCACACGTTCGGCAAGACCCACGGCGCCGGCGTCGCCGACGACCACGTGGGCCCCGAGCCCGAGGGCGCCCCGCTGGAGGCGCAGGGCCTGGGCTGGCTGAGCACCCACGGCAGCGGCAAGGGCGCCGACACGATCACCAGCGGTCTCGAGGTGACGTGGACCGACCGGCCGACGCAGTGGAGCAACCGCTTCTTCGAGATCCTCTTCGGCTACGAGTGGGAGCTCACCACGAGCCCCGGCGGCGCCAAGCAGTGGGTCGCCAAGGACGCCGAGGCGATCATCCCGGACGCCCACGACCCGTCGAAGAAGCACAAGCCGACGATGCTCACGACCGACCTGTCGCTGCGCGTCGACCCGGCGTACGAAAAGATCTCCCGCCGGTTCCTGGAGAACCCCGACGAGTTCGCGCTCGCGTTCGCCAAGGCCTGGTACAAGCTGCTGCACCGCGACATGGGTCCGGTCAGCCGCTTCCTCGGGCCGTGGGTCCCGGAGCCCCAGCTGTGGCAGGACCCGGTGCCGGCCGTCGAGCACGAGCTCGTGGGTGACGCCGACGTCGCCGCCCTCAAGGCGAAGGTGCTGGAGTCCGGCCTCACGACCGCCCAGCTGGTCTCCACCGCCTGGGCCTCCGCGGCCAGCTACCGGTCCACCGACAAGCGCGGCGGCGCCAACGGCGCCCGGATCCGCCTGGAGCCGCAGCGCAGCTGGGAGGTCAACCAGCCCGAGCAGCTCGCGACCGTCCTGGGGACCCTCGAGGGCATCCAGCGGGAGTTCAACGCGGCCGGCGGCGCGCAGATCTCCCTCGCGGACCTGATCGTGCTGGCCGGCTCGGCCGCCGTCGAGAAGGCGGCGCGCGACGCCGGCGTCGAGGTGACCGTGCCGTTCCACCCGGGCCGCACCGACGCCACGCAGGAGCAGACCGACGTCGAGTCCTTCGCGGTCCTCGAGCCGCGTGCCGACGGGTTCCGCAACTACCTGCGTGCCGGCGAGAAGACCCAGCCGGAGGTGCTGCTCGTCGACCGCGCCTACATGCTGAACCTGAGCGCACCGGAGATGACCGTCCTCGTCGGCGGCCTCCGCGCGCTCGGGAACAACGTCGGGGGCACGTCGCACGGCGTCCTCACCGACCGGCCCGGCGTGCTCACCAACGACTTCTTCGCCAACCTGCTCTCCCCGGGCACCCGGTGGAAGGCGTCGGAGTCCGACGAGCACGTCTACGAGATCCGCGACCTGGCCACCGACGAGGTGAAGTGGACCGCCACCGCGGTCGACCTCATCTTCGGCTCCAACTCCCAGCTGCGCGCCCTCGCCGAGGTCTACGCCAGCGAGGACGCCCGCGAGAAGTTCGTGACCGACTTCGTCGCGGCCTGGACCAAGGTCATGGAGCTCGACCGGTTCGACCTCGCCTGACCGGCACCGACCGACGAGCCCGGCCGATCCACGAGCGATCGGCCGGGCTCGCCCGTCGTCGGGGCCGCGTCACCCGGCCGCGGCCAGCTCACGGTCGGGCACGGACGGGGAATCCGGGCGGCGGGGCAGCAGCAGCGGGCTGGCGAGGATCAGCAGGCCCGCGACCACGATGGCGGTGCGCGGGCTGGTGGCGCCCGCGAGCAGGCCGCCGAGCGCGCTGAGGACGGCGATGGCGGCGCTGCTGCTGATCGACCAGGCCGACAGGGTGCGGGCGACGCGGTCGGAGGGGGTGTGCTCCAGCCGGTAGGTGGCGAGCACCGGGTTGTACAGGCTCATGCTGATGATGATCGCGAGCTCCACGGCGATCACCGTCGCGAGGCCGGCGACACCGGGCTGGACGAAGGCGAGGCCGATGAGCCAGACCGCGCGCAGCGTGCCGACCGTACGGAGGATCCGATGCTGGCCGTGGCGCGCCACGACGCGGCGGGCGAGGCGTGAGCCGACGAGGCCGCCGAGGCAGGGGGCGGCGAAGGCGAGGCCGTACTGCCAGGGCGGGAATCCCAGCTCGCGGAGCAGGAGCACGGCCAGCAGCGGCTCGGTGGCCATGATCAGACCGCTGACGAGCAACTGGTTGAGGTAGAGCGCACGCAGGCCGGGATGGGCCAGCAGATGCCGCCAGCCGTCGAGCAGCTCGCCGGCCCGTACCCGGCTCCGGTCGGTCCGCGGCGGGTGCTCCTCCCGGTCGCGGATCGCCGTGACGCCCAGCGCGGACAGCAGGTAGCTGAGCGCGTCGGCCACCACCGTGGTCACCGGCCCGAACAGCCCGATGGCGGCTCCGCCCAGCGGCGGCCCGACGGCGATGGAACTCCAGGTCGTGGACTCGAACCGCGCGTTGGCCACGAGCAGGTCGTCGCGCCGGACGAGCGCCTTGAGGTAGGCGCCGCTGGCCGCGCCGAAGGCGATCTTGGCGGCGGCGGCCACGGCCGACACGACGAGCAACTGGACGAAGCTGAGCCGGCCGAGGGCGTAGGCGACCGGGATCGTCAGCATGGCCGCGAACCGGGCCAGGTCCATGGCGATCATCACCGGCCGCTTGCGGCGGAACTCCACCCACGGCCCGAGGGGCACGGCGATGAGCGCGCCCACCGCCGGCCCCACCGCCGACAGCGCGGACACCTGGGCGGGGCTGGCGTCCAACACCAGCACGGCGATCAGCGGCAACGCGCCGAACCCCAGCGCCGAGCCGTACGCGCTGACCGCGTAGGACGCCCACAACCATCCGAACTGCCGGCCCAGGGGCCGCCTGACCACCAAAACCCCGCGCCCCCGCTCCCCACGAACCCGCTGTCCGCCGCTGCGATCAAAGCAAGACCGCACGGTCGGATCAAACACCGGACCGCGTAGGCGGTGCGTGACCCGTCCGCCGTCGGTCCCGGGACCGGGCGCGCGCTTGAAAAAGCAGCGCCTGGGGTACGGGAACCGGATGCCAGATGTGGGGGACCTCATCGGCGACCGTTACCGCCTGGTCGCCCGGATCGCCGGCGGCGGCATGGGCGAGGTGTGGCGCGCCGTCGACGAGACGTTGAAGCGCACCGTGGCCGTCAAGGTGCTGCACAGCCGGGTCATGACCGACGCGAGCGCCGGTGAGCGTTTCCGGCGCGAGGCGCGGGCGATGGCGGCGCTGCGGCATCCCGGTGTCGCGGAGGTCTACGACTACGGCGAGACCACCCTGCCCGGCGCGTCCGGTCTCGCCTACATCGTGATGGCGTACGTGCAGGGCCAGCCGCTGTCGGAGCGGATCGCGGAGGCCGGTCGCCTCGGCGCCGCCGAGACACTGTCGATCGTCGCGCAGACCGCCCGCGCCCTCCAGGCCGCCCACGACGTCGACGTGGTGCACCGCGACGTCAAGCCGGGCAACCTCGTCATCGAGCCGGACGGGCACGTCGTCCTCGTCGACTTCGGCATCGCGCTGTCCCCGGACGCGACGGAGTTGACGGCCGCGAACCAGGTAGTGGGCACCGCCCTGTACATGGCGCCGGAGCAGCTGACCAGAAGCGGCGCCATCGGTCCCGCCGTGGACGTCTACGCGCTCGGGTGCGTGGCGTACCACTGCCTCGCCGGCCACCCCCCGTTCGCCGGTGACAACCCCGTGGCCGTGGCGTTGCGCCGCCTGGAGGAGGAGCCACCACCTCTGCCCGATGACGTCCCGGCACCCGTCCGCGACCTGGTCGCCTCCGCCATGGCCCGCAGCGCCGGTGACCGGATTCCGACCGCCGCGGCCCTGGCCGCCACCGCCGAGGCGGTCGCCGGATCACCCGGTGCGCCGACCGGTCCGGTGCTCGCGGCTCCGGCGGTGCCGCGAGCCGCCGGTCCCACGACCCGCGCGCTACCGGTGGTCGCCGCGCCGCCCCGGCGAGCGACGGGCCGCCGGCGGGCGGTCGCCGGCATCGTCCTGGCGCTCCTCGCCGCGGCAGCCGCCGCCGTCGTGCTCGCCGATCCCGCCGGGTGGTCGCCCGGCCCGTCCGGGGTGCCGACGCCGTCCGTGGTCAGATCGGATCCGGATTCCGGCGGCGGTGGCCCGTCGGGTACGCCGACCCGGGCGCGGAACGCCCCCGCCGACCCGGACGTGACCACGACCACGTCCTCGTCCCGAGCGTCCCAACCCGCGCCCGCCGACGCCACGCCGTCGCGCGGCGACGGGACTGCCACGACATCCGCCACACCGTCGCGGGCGCCGTCCAGCGCACCGTCCGGAGAGTCGACGGGGGAGCCGACGCAGGAGTCGACAGGTGCTGCGTCCGCCTCGCCGTCGCCGCAGGCGACCGAGTGATCGTGCCTCGCCGGGCCCCCGCTACCGGGCCGGCAGCACGCAGAACTCGTTGCCGTCGGGGTCGGCCAGCACCACCCAGCTGACGTCGCCCTGGCCGATGTCGATCCGGGTCGCGCCGAGGGTCAGCAGCCGGTCGACCTCCGCCCGCTGGTCACCGCCGGCAGGTGGCACGAGGTCGAAGTGCAGCCGCTGCTTGCCGGTCCTCGGCATCAGCGGCGGGCCGCCCCAGGTGATCTTCGGGCCGCCGAGCGGTGACTGGATCGCGGTCTCCTCGTCCTGGTCCCAGACCAGCGGCCACCCCAGCGCCGCACTCCAGAAGTAGCCGACCTTCTGCGTGCCGTCGCAGGCCAGCGCGCCGACGAAGCCGCAGCCGGCGAGGAAGTTGTTGCCGGGTTCGATGACGCAGAACTCGTTGCCGTCGGGGTCGGCGAGCACCACGTGATCCGCCTCCGGACCCTGGCCGACGTCGATGTGCCGCCCGCCCAGTTCCAGCGCTCTCGCCACGGTCTGCCGCTGGTCCTCCAGCGAGGTGCTCGTGAGGTCGAAGTGGGCCCGGTTCTGGCCGACCTTCTCACTCGCGGTGGGAAGGAAGCGGATCCGGAACCCGGCGTCGTCGTCGGGCAGGAGCGCGACTCCGCCAAGTGGATCGTCGGCCACCTCGCGGCCCAGGACGCCGGACCAGAACTCCGCGAGACGCCGAGGTCGGGTCGCGTCGAAGCTGATCGCGAACAGTTGACACGTCATCCCGCGCTCATCTCCGATCCCGCTGCTGTCGACGGTGCACTCCCCACCCCGTCGAGCGGGAGCCTAGGGGCCGGTCGGCGCCACCCGCACCCGAGTTTCGGCACCGCCCCCGGTCGACGTTCCGGGCGCCGGCGCCAGCAGTTCGCGGCTCCGGTCGAGCACGAGACGCCGCGGCCCGCCGTCACCGTGGGCCGGCCAGCCCCCGGCGACCGCCGCCTGGATCAGTGCCGCCACCAGCCGCGGCGTGACCGGCTCCAGGGCGAAGACCTCGGCCACCCGGTCCGACGGCGCGGTGATGATCGGTCCGAAGTTGAGCCACGGGTCGTCGAAGGCCACGAGGATCTCCAGTCCGGCGACCCGCGTCGCGGCGTGCCAGACCCGGACGACGACGTGAGCGGGGTCGGCGTGACGGACCGTCCACCGGTAGTCGACACCGTCGACGCGAATCGTCCGCCTGCGGGTCCGGGCCATGGGGGCGAGGGTAGGCGGCGCCGAAAGGGCGCGCGCCGGCGGTCCGGACCGTGTCAGCATGCTCGGCATGCCCGATCGCGCACTGAGCTTCGGAACGATGGCGGAGGCGTACGAACGGTTCCGGCCGGGGTATCCCGCGGCGGTCTTCGACACGGTGCTGACGTACGCCGGTCGGCCCGTCCGGACCGCCCTGGAGATCGGCGCCGGCACGGGCAAGGCGACCCGCCTCTTCGCGGAACGCGGGGTGACCGTCACCGCCACCGAGCCCGACGGGGCCATGCTCGCCGAGCTGCGCAGGCACGTACCGGCGACCGTCACGACCGTGCGGGCCGCGTTCGAGGACCTGCGGCCGGGCGGACGCTACGACCTGGTCTACGCGGCCGCCGCGCTGCACTGGACCGAGCCCGAGGGCCGGTGGTCGCGGGTGGCCGCGCTGCTGGAGCCGGGCGGGGTGTTCGCCTCGTTCGGCGGGCCGGTACGGCTGGCCGACCCGGCGGTGGAGGAGGCGGTGCGCGCGGCCCGGGCGCCGTTCCTGGCGAGCGACGACGTGCCGTCCCCGGACGGGACGCCTCCGGACCAGGACATGCAGTGGCCGGGCACCGAGCTTCAACGGTCCGGGTGGTTCGCCGACGTCCGGCAGTCCGTCATCGAGCGGCGCGCGACGGTGACCGCCCGCGACTACGTGGGCCTGCTCTCCACCGTCTCGGCCTATCTCGTCCTGCCGGGCGCGGACCGGGAGGAGGTGTACCGCCGGATCATGCGGGTCCTGCCCGAGACGGTCGAGATCGTCGGCGACATCACCGTTCACCTCGCGCGCCAGCGCCACCAACCGTAGTCCCCCGGCGAAGCCGACCGCCCGACCGCAGGTCATGGCGGGTCCGCCCGCTACCGTTGCCGCTGTGCGGGCGGCAGTGGGTGAGACGATCGGCTTCTCGGTGCTCGGCTCCGTCCGGGTCGTCCGTGCCGGCGCCGAGGTGCGCCTGGGCGCCCGCCAGCAACGCCTCGTGCTCGCGTTGCTCCTGGCCCGGGCCGGTTCCCCGGTCTCGCTGAACGAGCTGGTCGACATGCTCTGGGACGAGGAGGCGCCGGCCAGCGGCGCGAACATCGTGCACCGGCACGTCGGGGTGCTCCGGCGGCTGATCGAGCCCGGCCTGCCCACCCGGTCGGCGGGCCGGCACCTCCTCCGGGACCTCTCGGGCTACCGGCTGCGCGCCGACGAGGAGTCCCTGGACCTGCTGGCGTTCCGGTCGCTGAGCCGGCTCGCGGGCCGTCGCCTCCAGGAGGGCGACCCGGAGGCGGCGCTGCGGCACTCCCTCGACGGGCTGCGGCTGTGGCGTGGCCGGTGCGCCGATGGCCTGGAACCGGCCACCCACCGGCATCCGGCGTTCCTCGCCGTGGAGGCCGAACGCGTCCAGGCCGTGCGCGAGGCCGCCGACGCCGCAGAGCGCTGCGGCCGGCTGGGCGCGGTGCTGGCGCCGTTGCGGCAGGCCGCCGAGCACCATCCGCTGGACGAGTCGCTGCAGAGCCGGTTGCTGCTGGCGCTCGCCGCCGACGGCCGCCAGGCGGAAGCCGTCGAGACGTACCGGGTGGTGCGCCGCCGGCTCGCCGAGGACCTGGGCATCGATCCGGGCGAGGAGTTGCGCGAGGCGTACGACCGGCTGCTGCACCAGCGCATCCGGCCGGCGCGTACCGGGCCGCCTTCTCTTCCCCGGCCCGCGCAGCTGCCACCGGACCTGCCCTTCTTCAACGGCCGGGACGACCTCATCGCCGAGGCCCGCGCCGCGGTCGCGACCCCGGGCGGCCCGGCGGTGCTCGCGATCGACGGCATGCCCGGGATCGGCAAGACCGCCCTCGCGGTCCACCTCGCCCACGGGTTCGCCGCCGACTACCCCGACGGCCAGCTCTACGTCGACCTGCGCGGATACGACGGGCGCGAGCCGGCCATGAGCCCCACGGAGGCGCTGCGCGGCTTCCTCGGCTCGCTCGGGGTCCCGCAGGAGAGCATCCCGGCCGAGCTGCACGCCCAGGCGGGCCTGTACCGCAGCAGCCTCGCCGGCCGGCGCATGGTGGTCGTGCTCGACAACTGCCGGGACGCCGAGCAGATCCGGCACCTGCTGCCGGGCAGCCCCGGCTGCCTGGTGATCGTGACCAGCCGCAGCCGGCTCAGCACCCTGCTGACCACGGCCGGCGCGCACCCGTTGCCGGTCGGCCTGCCGAGCGTCGAGGAGGCCCGCGCGGCGCTCCTGCGGCCGCTCGGCGCCGCCCGCCTCGCGGCGGACCCGGCCGCGATCGACGCCATCATCGCCAGCTGCGGGCGGCTCCCGCTCGCGCTGGCCGTGGTGGCCGCCCGCGCGGCCACCCGGCCGGGGACGCCACCGGCGCAGATCGCCGCGGAGCTGGCCCGCGCGCCCGGCAGTCTGGACGGGTTCGACGGCGACGACCCGCAGACCGGCCTGCGTGCCGTCTTCTCCTGGTCCTACCAGGCACTCTCCGCCCCGGCCGCCCGGCTCTTCCGGCTGCTGCCGGTCCATCCCGGCCCCGACCTCTCGACCGCCGCGGCGGCGGGCCTGGCCGGCGTCCCGCTGCGGACCGCGCGGACGCTGCTCGGCGAACTGAGCCGCGCGCACCTGGTCAGCGAGGACCTGCCGGACCGTTACCGCACCCACGACCTGCTGCGGGCCTACGCCGCGGAGCTGGGCGAGGAGAACGACGGCCCGGCCGAGCGCGCCGCCGCGGAGCTGCGCTGCCTGGAGTTCTACCGGGCCAGCAGCTACCAGGCGCACCGGTGGCTGCTGACCTCCGAGCACCATCCGCTGATCGAGCCGGGGCCGGGCGAGACGCCGCTGCGCTTCGCCGGGCACGGCGACGCCATGCGCTGGTTCACCGCCGAGCGGCAGGCCCTGACCGCGCTGGTCCGCCGGGCCGCCCGGCAGGGCCGGCACACCGAGGCCTGGCAGCTCGCCCTGGGCATGCAGCACTTCTTCGACCGCAGCGGCCGGTGGGTGGACTGGACGGCGACCGGCGAGGTGGCCCTGGAGGCCGCCCGGGCCGGCGGGGATCTGATCGGTCAGGCCCGGATGCACCGCAGCCTGGCCGGGGCGGCCTACTTCCGGCACGAGCACGAGACCGCCGTCGGGCATCTCGACCGGGCCCTCGAACTGCTGGCCCGGCTCGGCCTGCACGCCGAGATGACCCGGGCCGGGATCAACCGGGCCATGATCCTGAGCGCGCAGGGGCGGCACGAGGAGGTCGTCCGGGCGCTGTCGGCGGTGCTGGAGTCGTGGGCGGCCGGCGACGACAAGCTGCTCGCCGACGTCCTGGTGATCATGGCCGGCAGCTGCGTCGACCTGGACCGGGTCGACGAGGCCCTGCGCGGCGCCGAGCAGGCGATGGCGCTGTCGCGCGCGGCGCGGTACCGGTTGGGCGTCGCCGAGGCGTGGGAGGTGCTCGGCCGGGTGCACGCCGCGCGCCGGGAGCCCGGGAAGGCGGTCGACTGCTGGCGGGAGTCGGCCGTCGCCTACCAGGAGGCCGCGGCCGCGGCGCCGGCCGCGGAGGTGCTGGCGCTGGTCGGCGACGCCCTCGCCGCCGGCGGCGACCAGGACGCCGCGGTACGCGCCTGGCAGGAGGCGCTGGCCCTGATCCCGTACGCGCAGAGCCGGACCGGCCGGCGGCTGGCCGGCCTGCTCGCCGCGATCACGCCGCGTTCCTGACCGATCGCGGCCGGCAACGTCACTCGATCCGCACTCACGGATCAGTCCGTCGGCATCGGTCGTCCCTAGGCTCGGGCCTCACTCACCGTTGCTCCTGCCTCTGGGGGAGACATCGTGCTACGGGCACCCCTGGAATCACCGGCCGTCCGGGCCGAGCGCATGACCGCGCTGCACGCGGACCACGCCCCCGCGGTGCTGCGGCTCCTGCTCGTGCTGACCCGCGGCCAGCGGCAGACCGCCGAGGACCTGCTCCAGGAGACGCTGCTGCGCGCGTGGCGGCACCTCGACTCGGTGCCCGTCGAGCCCGATGCCGCCCGGCGGTGGCTCCTCACCGTCGCCCGGCGCCTCGTCATCGACGGCGTCCGGCTGCGCCGGGGCCGCCCGGCCGAGGTCCACCTCGTCGACATGACCTGGATCCCGGCCGGTGACGACACCACCGGCACGGCGCTCGCCGCGTACGCCATCCGCCGCGCGCTCGGCCGGCTGAGCCCGGCGCAGCGCAGCCTGCTCTCCGAGGTGTACCTGGTGGGGCGGTCGCCGGCGGAGGTCGCGGGCCGGCTGGGGGTGCCGATCGGCACGGTGAAGTCCCGCACCCACCACGCGCTGCGCGCCCTGCGCACCAACCTCGACGCGGCCTGAGAACGGTCGTGCCCGGCCGGTGGGTCGGGCCGCGTCGACCGCCGGCAGCTCAACGCTGAGGCGCGCGCCTGCCCTCGTGCCGGCCGGGCTCGCGCCGGTGACCCCGGACGCGGCGCCGGTGGGCGCCGCGTCCGGGGCCGTCCTCAGTACCGGTAGGCGCGGATGATGGTCTGCTTGACCGTGTTGCCCCCGGTGTCCGCCGCGGCGGCCCGCAGCGAGACGAAGCCGCTACCCGTCGGGTTTCGCACCCAGGCGACCGCCTTCTCGCCGGATCGCCGGACGGTCAGCCGCTGCCACGTCTGGCCGTCGTCGAACGACGCCTCGACGGTGAGGGCCGTGGTCCGCCCCGGCGCCGCCCCGATCTGACGGTCGAGCGAGATCGGAATCGCGAACATCCGGTCGGCCGGCGCCCGGTTGTCGATGTCGAGGTCCGGGGAGAACCGGATCGCCGTCATCGGCAGCTTCACCAGATCGCCGTCGGCCACGTGCGTGGACGTGAAGGTCCACTCGGCGTCGACCACTGTCGACAGGGTGAACGCCGGGTCGCTGCGGAAGGTCGCGGCGAGTCGGTAGTCACCCTTCTCCGCGGGCACGTTCCACACCCAGGGCGCCTGGGTCGCGTCGCCGATCTTGACCCCGTCGCGGTAGAGGCTGACCTCCACACTGCCGCCGCGGGGATGCCGGAAGCCCATGTGCCCGCTGCCGTCGCCGTGCAGCGGCCCCGGCCCGCCCAGGAGGTCGCCCCAGTAGCGGGTGGCGAACTGCTGGCCGAAGTTCGGCTCCGGGAAGACCGGCCCGGCCACCCCGTTGGCCCACCTCACGTCGTACGTGCGCCCGGCCTGGAAGCTGGTCCACGGCGACTCGTAGTACGTGTACCGCAGCTGCGACGAGGTCGACTGCCAGACCGCCTTCTTGTCCTGGTTGTAGTACTCGGTGATGGTCCCCGGCGCGTCGTAGCTGAAGCTCGGCGGGATGTTGCGCTCGTCCCGGTAGATCGGGGAGTTGCCGGGCGCGTGCGCGACAGCGGTCCGCGAGACCGGCACGCCGGCCACGTCCGCGCTGACCCGGGAGCGGACCGTGGCGAAGTCGCCCGCGCGCAGCCTGCGGGTCAGCCCGGTCATCATCTTCTCCGGCTCGTAGAAGTAGACCCGGTAGACGTACGGGCTGTTGTGCAGGCTGCCGTCCTCGGCCACCTGACCCCAGATCCCGTTGACGTAGGAGACGAAGCCGGGCGTCCTGCCGGCCCCGATCTGGGCGGTCCGCACGTGGTCGAGCGGGAGGCCCATCACCACGCCGAACGGGTCGTTGCTGCCCCAGATCTGCGGCTGCTCGGTTCGGATCGTCCAGCCGAACTCCTGGTGGACCGCGGTGGCCTTCGGGTTCGGCACCGTCACGGTGACCGGCTTGGCCAGGCGGGCGTCCATGGTGAGCGACTGGTCGGTCGTGAGGTCGAGGCTCGGGCGCATCAGCGAGGTGACGTCCGGGAGGAACGGGTCGCCGGTCAGCAGGTAGGTCTGGACCAGGTAGCGGCCCGCGCGGACCCGGTACGTGGTGGCCGTGGGGTCGCCGAACACCATGGTGGTCTGCCGGTCCAGGTCGGTCAGGAGGGTCACCCAGCCCTGCTCGGCCGTGGGCGCGCCGCCGTCCGGCCCGACGAGCTTGAGGCTCAACCGGTGACGGGCGACGTCGAGCGCGACCGGGGTCTGCACCTGCACACCGTCGCCGGTGGCGGTCACCTCACCGCCGAAGTAGTGGTCGGGCAGTCCGGCGCCGGCCTGGACGGTGACGGTCACGGTGGCCGTGCCGCCGGCCGGGACCGTCACCGAGGAGGCGTCGAGGCCGAACAGGCCGGCCGGCGCCGGGGCGCCGTCGGCGTCCTTGGCGTCGAGGGACAGCGCCAGGGTGAGGGCCGAGGAGCCGCTGTTCGCGTACGTGATGGTGTGCTTCTGCGCGGTGGTGGTGCGCTCGAAGGCGACGCTGACCGGGTCGGTCGTGACGGTCTGCCGGGTCGCCCGGGCGACGTCGAGGAAGCCCGCGCCCTGCTCGTAGACGCCGATGGTGGCGCTCGGCTTCGCGGCCGCCATCAGCGTGGACTTGATCCGCTCGGGCGTCCAGTCCGGGTGCTGCTGGGTCAGGATAGCCGCCGCGCCGGCCACGTGCGGGGTCGCCATGGAGGTGCCGTTGAGGCTGGTGTACTGCGGGTTCTCGTCGTTCGGCCACAGGTCGGAGGTCGAGCTGCGGGCGGCGAGGATGCCGACGCCCGGTGCGGTGACGTCCGGCTTGACGCCGGCGTCGCCGCTGCGCGGGCCCCGGCTGGAGAACTCGGCCAACTCGCCCGTCTTGGACACGGCGCCCACGGTCAGCGCCTCGTCCACGCTGCCGGGCGAGTTCACCGTGGACTCGCCGCCCTCGCCGTCGTTGCCCGCGGCGACGACGAAGAGGACGCCGTAGCGGTGGGTGAGGTCGGCCAGGGCCGCCTCGATCGGGTCGGTCTCCGGGCTGTCCGTGCCGCCGAGGCTCATGTTGGCGACCTTGACGCCCTGCTGCGCCGCCCAGGTCATGCCGGCCAGGATCGCCGACTCCGGGCAGCCCACCTCGGTGCACACCTTGGCGCTGTAGAGGGTCGCGTCCGGCGCCATGCCCTTGTACCGGCCCTGCGACGCGGCCGCGGTGCCGGCGATGGTGGAGGCGACGTGGGTGCCGTGGCCCACCCGGTCCAGGGTGTCCGGGTCGGCGGTGAAGTTCTCCGCGGCGGCGACGCGGCCGGCCAGGTCGGGGTGGGTCTGGTCGACGCCGGTGTCGATCACGCCGACCTTCACCCCCTTGCCCGTCCAGCCGGCCTGCCAGGCCTGGGGCGCGCCGGTCAGCGGGACGCTGACGTCGAGGGTGGGGTGGCGCAGCCCGTCGAGCCAGATCTTGTCGAACCCGGCCCGCAGGCGCCGCTCGGTGCCACCCGCGGAGGACGTGAGGTCGTTCCAGAAGGAGACCGCCTCCGCGCGGCTCTCCGCGACGGCGCTGGCTCCGGAGAGCTGCCGGGTGGTCCGGGCGCCGGCGAGGCCGGCGGGGGTCGCGCCGCCGTGCTGGACGATGAGCGGAAGGGTGGCCCGGGTGTCGTCGTAGCCGAAGCCGATGAGCGCCGAGACGTCGAAGAGCCGCTCGTCGAGCTTGCCCCGGTTGAGCAGGCCGACGGCGTCGGCGGGGATGACCCGCACGTCCTCGCCGGCACTGTGGGTGAGGAACGGGATCCGTTCCCGTCCCTTGCCCGGCACGACGTCGACAGTCGTCCGGCCGTTCACGCTGCCGACGTGGACGACGTCGCCGGTGACCAGAGTGACGGTCCGGGGCTTGGACGCGACAGCGGGTGGGGTCGCCGGCTTCGCGGCCCGGGGCTGCGCCGAGGCGGGTGTGCCGCCCGGAGCCGCCATCGAGACGCCCAGCACCGCCAGTGCCAGCGCCGATAACGTACGAACTGAACGCATGCTTCTCCCTGGATGAACGCGAGAGGTATCCGGGTGCTCCGGACGTGACGCGGGGGTGAAAGTTCATCCGAGTGACCTGGGTCACATGTTTGGATCGCGGCCGGGAGACGGCCGGCGGGTCGGCGGCGACGATCGTCGTTCGGTCTAATGGGGAGATGCGCGTCCTGATCGTCTCCGCGCCGCTGCAGGGGCACCTGCTGCCGCTGGTCCCGCTGGCCCTCGCCTGGCGGGACGCCGGCCACGAGGTGCTGGTCGCGAGCGGCGGCGACGCGCTCACCGTCGACCTCGGCGGGCTGCCGGCGCACGACGTCGCGCCGGGCTTCGCGTTCGGGCGGATCGCCGGCCGGGTGCTCCTGCGCCATCCGCTGCTGGCCCGCCGGGAACTGGCCGGGCGTGCGGGCACCGCGGTCGTCGGTGAGCTGTTCGGCGCCGCGAACGCCAGGTTCGTGGACGCGGTGGTCGCGCTGGCCCGGCGGGAACGGCCCGACCTGGTCGTCTACGAGCCGCTGGGCGTGGCCGGGGCGGTCGCCGCCGAGCGGCTCGGCGTCCCCGGCGTCGTGCAGGAGAACAACCTGTTCCCCGCCGTGGATCTCGTCGCGGCCGTGGCGGCGAGCGGACCGATGCGGCGGCACCGGATCGACGCGCCGGCGGCCACGATCACCGTGTCGCCCCCGAGCCTGACCGGGCCGCGACCTGGCCTCCCCATGCGGGCGGTGCCCTACTCCGGCGGGGGAGACGTGCCGGACTGGCTGCTGAGCGCCGGGAAGCGGCCGCGGATCATCGTGAGCCGCAGCACCGTCGCGGGTCCCGGTGGCGGCGACCCGACGGCGGCGATCATCGCGGCCGCACCCGCCGTGGACGCCGACATCGTGCTCGTCCGGCCACCCGGCAGGCTGCGGCGGCTGCCGGAGAACGTCCGGACGGTCGGCCGCGTGCCGCTCGACCGGGTGCTCCCGTACGCGACCGCCTACCTGCATCACGGCGGGGCGGGCAGCGTGCTGGGCGGCCTGGCGGCGGGCGTGCCGCAGCTCGTCGTGCCGGGCCCCGGCGACCGGCGGCACAACGCCGAGGTGGTGGCGCGGCGCGGCGCCGGCCTCGCCGTGGCGGCCCGTGACATCACACCCGATGTCCTGACCCGGCTCGTCACCGACGGGTCGCTCGCCGAGGCCGCGGCCGAGGTACGCGACGAGATGGCCGCGATGCCCTCACCCGCCGACCTGGTGCCCGAGCTGACCGCCCTCGGCCGGTGATCCTCGGAGGATGCGGGGCCCCGCGCGCCTGCGGGGCCCCGCGTGGCCTCAGCGGCCCTGGAGAGACCTGACGTTGTCGCCGAAGGTCCAGCCCTTCGAGCCGTCCCAGTTGACCGACCAGGTCATCAGCCCCTTGAGGCCGCCCCGGTAGGTGTTCCACGCCTGCGCCACCAGCGACGGGCTCATGTACCCGCCGCCGGCCCCGCTCTGCGCCGGCAGCCCGGGGACCTGCTTGTCGTACGGGACGCGGATGGTGGTGCCCTGCACGACGAGGCCGGTGTTGAGGCAGTCGGTCTGGACGACGAAGCCCTGCACGGTCCCGGCCGGGTACGAGTCGCCGGCGCAGCCGTACATGGAGCCGTTGTAGTACTGCATGTTCAGCCACCAGAGCCGGCCGTTGTCCGCGTACTTCTTGATGATCGGCAGGTACGCGCCCCAGATCGAGCCGTAGGTGACGCTGCCGCCGGTGACGTACGCGGTCTCGGGCGCCATGGTGAGCCCGAAGCCGGCCGGCATCTGGGCCAGCACCCCGTCGATGATCCGCACCAGGTTGGCCTGGGAGGCGGAGAGCTGGCTGATGTTCCCGCTGCCGGTCAGCCCGGTCTCGATGTCGATGTCGATGCCGTCGAAGTTGTAGCGCTTGAGGATCGGTACGACGGTGGCGACGAACCGGTCGGCGACCGCGCTGGAGCCGAGGTCGATGCCGGCGGTGGCGCCGCCGATCGACAGCAGGACGGTCAGGCCGGCTGCCTTGGCCTGGCACACCTCGGCCGGGGTGGGCACCTTGACGCCGGCGTCCATGCCGTCCTCCCAGAGCACGGTGCCGTCGGAGCGGATCACCGGGAACGCGGCGGTGACGACGTTGTAGCCGTGCGCGGTGATCCGGGAGTCGGTGATCGGGATCCAGCCCATGCCGGGGTGCACGCCGTTGGCCGCGCCGTCCCAGTTCTCCCAGTAGCCCTGGAGCACCTTGCCGGCGGGCCGCGACTTCAGCGCGCAGGTGGTCCCGCCGGGCGGCGGCGTGGTGGTGGGGGTGGGGGTGGGCGTCGCCGTGGGCGTGGGCGACGTCGTGGGGGAGGTGGTGGGCGTGGGGGTGGGCGAGGGCGGCTTCGTGGTGGGGGTCGGTGACGGGGTGCCGGCGCCGCAGGCGCCGAGGTCGCTCCAGAGCGCCGGGGTGGCCGGTGGGGTCCAGCCCGCGCCGGCCGGCGGCGTGTGGGTGACCAGCGCCTGGTAGAGCCGGTTGGCATAGGTGGCCCGGCTGCCCGCGGTCCAGGTCACCCCCTCGGCCCAGGCCGGCACGCCCGCGCAGGAGACCAGCGCGGTCTCCGCGGCGGAGGCGGCCAGACCGGTGGCGGCCGGCAGGGCGGTGGGTACGGCGAGCAGCAGGGCGCCGCCGAGCACGGCGGTCAGCCGTCGTCGAAGTCGCATGACATACCTCCTCATCGATGCGCCGGAGGCTAGCAGTTAAGTTTGTTAAATGTAAATGCGCAGTAGTCTGTCAGCACTTGGTTCACGGCGTGAAGCAGGCCGCCGGGGGCGGCCGGGAGAGGATGGCGGCGGACGTGGACGCCAGACGCACCACCGTGCGCGACATGCGCCGTGCCAACCGGTCGGTCCTGCTCACCCGGATCTGGCTGGACGGCCCGCTGAGCCGGCACGAGCTGGGGCAGTCCACCGCGCTCAGCCTGGCCAGCGTGAGCAACCTGGTCGGCGAGATGATCGCCGAGGGCCTGGTCGAGGAGGCCGGCTCGGTCGAGTCCGACGGCGGCCGCCCGCGGGTGCTGCTCCGGGTGGCCCCCGGCTACGGCTACCTGGTCGGCGCCGACGTCGGCGAGACCCGGGTGCAGGTCGAACTCTTCGACCTGGCCATGACCGCCCTGGCCAAGGCGGAGTACCCGATCGCGGCCGCCGAGCCCGACCCCGGGCAGGTCACCGACCACCTGCTGCACGGCCTCGCCGCGGTGATCGAGCAGGCCGGCGTCGATCCGGGCGCGGTGCTCGGCTTCGGCGTCGCCGTCTCCGGCACCGTCGAGCGCACCGCCGACGCCGTGGTGCACGCGCAGACCCTCGGGTGGGACGGCGTGCCCCTCGGCGCCATGCTGCGCGCCGGCACCGACATCCCCGTCCACATCGACAACGGCGCCAAGACCCTCGGCCAGGCCGAGATGTGGTTCGGCGCCGGGCGCGGCGTCCGGCACGCGGTGATCGCCCTGGTCGGCTCCGGCGTCGGGGCCTGCGTGGTGGCCGACGGCGTGGGCTACCGCGGCGCGCACAGCAGCGCCGGAGAGTGGGGCCACACCACCATCGTGTACGGGGGCCGCCGCTGCCGCTGCGGCAACCTCGGCTGCCTCGAGGCGTACGTCGGGGCGGAGGGGGTGCTGGACCGGTTCCGGCAGGCCAACCGGGGCCGGCCGGCGGCCGGCGGCGACGAGGAGAGCGCCTTCGGTGAGCTGCTGCGCGCCAACAGCCGCACCGCCGCCAAGGTGCTCGACGAGACGGTGGGCTACCTCGGCGCCGGGGTGGCGAACCTGGTGAACCTGTTCAACCCGGAGCGGGTGGTGCTCGGCGGCTGGGCCGGCCTGGCCCTGGGCGAGCGCTACCTGCCGCAGATCCGCGAGGTCACGGCGCGGCACGCGCTGCGCCAGCCGTACGCCCAGACCTCGGTCGAGCTGTGCCGGCTCGGGCCGGACGCGGTCGCGATGGGCGCGGCCACCCTGCCGATGGCCCGGCTGCTGCGCGACGGTGGTGTGCCGCGCGAGCCCGCAGCCCGGGTGGTCCCGGCGCCGGCGCGGCCGGCGCGGCGGCCCCGGTCGCGAACCCGCTGAAGCGCCGGCCCCGCTGAACCACCGGGCCGGCGGCGGGAGCGCCACCGGCCCGGCGCCGGCTCAGGACGGGAGCGTCCACTTCTGGTTGGCCCCGCCGGTGCAGCTCCAGATCTGCGTCTTCGTGCCGTCCGCGGACGTGTTGCCGGTGACGTCGAGGCACTTGTCGGCCTGCGGGTTCACGAGGTCCCGCGCGGCCGTCCAGGTCCACTGCTGGGCGGCGCTGCCGTTGCAGGTCCACAGCTGCACCTTCGTGCCGTTGGCGGTGCCGCCCCCGGACACGTCGAGGCACTTGCCCAGCGCACGGAGGGTGCCGTCGGCGGCCCGGGTCCACTGCTGGTTCGCCCCGCCGGTGCAGCTCCAGATCTGCGCCGGCGTGCCGTCGGCGCTGGAGTTGTCGGTGACGTCGAGGCACTTGCCGCCGATGCCGGTGATCGGGCCGGTCGGCGTGCCGCCACCGCCGGACTGGCTGCCCGCCCAGGTGAACGTGGCGGTGGTGCGCGCCGGCAGGGTGTAGGTGAAGGACTGACCGCCCCAGACCACCTTCACCGACTGGGCGGAGGTGCCGCCGTTGTGCGCGAGCAGCGCCTTGGACCCGTCCGGGTTGCGGTACGCGACGTTCTGCACGGTGCCGTTGGCGGTGGAGTCGATCCGCACGGCCCCGGGCCGGACGAACTTGGTCAGGTGCCCGGTGGTGTAGTACTCGATCGTGTAGTCGACCTGACCGGCGCGCGTGCCGCCCTCCTGCACCGTGATGAGGCCGGTGCAGGTGCCGCAGCCGCCGTTGTGCGGGCCCATGAACTGGTTGACCGCGAGGCTCCACTTCACCACGCTCCGGCTCCAGTTCCGGGCGTAGTTCACGATGTCGGCCATGTCCTCGTTGTGCTGGTTGCCGATCCAGGTGCCGCCGGAGTGCTCGGTGCTGAACTGCGGGACCGCCGGGTACTGGCCGTGCACCTGGCTGCCGACCGACGGATCACCCCAGTAGCCGTGCCACGCGATGCCGCCGAAGAGCGGGTCGGTGCGCACCGCGCTGTCGGCGAGCAGCCCCGCGCCGATGGTGCCGTAGTCGCCGTAGTTCCAGTCGTGCACCAGCACCTTCGTGGTGATGCCGGCGGCCCGGAACGCCGGGTAGACGAAGTTCTTGGTCAGCTCGACCAGGCCCGAGGAGTTCCAGCTCATCCCCGGGTAGTCCATGGCCGTGGGATTGCCGGACTGGCAGCAGTTCGGCTCGTTCTGCACCGAGAGGTAGTCGACCTTCACGCCGCGGGCCGCGTACGCCTGGATGGTCTTCACGAAGTACTGGGCGTAGGTGGCGTAGTACTCCCACTTGAGCCAGCCCATCTGGTCCATCCGGCCGTTGTCCTTCATCCAGCCGGGCGCGCTCCACGGCACGACCATCACCCGCAGGGCCGGGTTGAGCTGCCGGGCCTGCGCGGTCAGCAGTTCCACGTTCGTGTCGTAGCCGTTGGCCCCGAAGTCGTTCAGATCGCAGCAGGTGTCGTCGAGCGAGACGTTGCCGGGCCGGGAGAGGTCGGAGGCGCCGATCGGGTTGCGCACGTACGACAGGCCGATGCCGTCGGTCGGGGAGAACAGCTTGCGCATCACCTCGTCCCGGGTGGCCGCGCTCACCGGCCCGCCGCGCAGCAGGTACGCGGTGGTGTCGGTGATGGACGCCCCGGCGCCCTCGAACGGCTGGTAGCGGGTGTTCTCGTCGACGGTGATCGTGTGCGTGGCGCCGGGGCTGGTGGCGGCGAAGCTCAGCGGGCTCTGCTGCTGCAGGCCCCGGGTGACGGTCCGCCCGCCGGAGTCGGAGGTGGTGGTCAGCCAGACGTTGACGGTCTCGCCGGCGGCCTGCGCGGCCGGCGGCGGGGCGAGGGCGAGGGCGCCGGCCGTGAGGCAGAGCGCCAGGACGGCGCGGCCGGCGAGACGGGGGGTGGTGGGGGACACCGTGCTCCCTTCCGGATCAATCGATGTTCTTGACTGAGAAAACAGCCCCCACCTGCTTATGTCAAGGCATGAAAAAAGTGCCCACGGGCCGACCGTGGGCACGCCGACGCGGCCGTCCGGGGTCCCGCCCGGACGGCCGCGCTGAGCAGCGGCTCAGCTCTCCCCGCGCACCCGCCGGATGGTGTCGCGGTACCAGTGCGCGCTGCGCTTCGGCGTGCGCCGCTGGGTGTCGTAGTCCACCCGCACGATGCCGAACCGCTTGTCGTAGCCGTACGCCCACTCGAAGTTGTCCAGCAGCGACCACGCGAAGTAGCCGCGCACGTCCGCGCCGGCCTGCCGGGCCCGGGCCACCGCCCGCAGGTGCTCGGCCAGGTACGCCACCCGGTCGTCGTCGGCCACGAACCCGTCGGCGTCCGGCTCGTCGTCGAAGGCCGCACCGTTCTCGGTGATCACCATGGGCACGCCCGGGTAGTCGCGGTGCAGCCGGACCAGCAGCTCGGTGAAGGAGTCCGGCACGATCTCCCAGTCCATCGCGGTGCGCGGCAGGTCCCGGCGGACCACCCGGCGCACCGGCCGGCCGTCGTCGTCCCGCTCCCGGCCCTGCTCGTCCACCCCGGAGTGGACCTGCCCGAAGTAGTAGTTCACCCCGAGCACGTCGATCGGCGACGAGATGACCTCCAGGTCGCCCTCCTGCACCGGGATGCGGACCCCCTCGGCGGCCAGGTCGGCCACCACGTCCTCCGGGTACGCGCCGCGGAACACCGGGTCCAGGTAGAGCCGGTTGCCCAGCCCGTCGGCGGCCCGGGCCGCGTCCCGGTCGGCCGCGCTGTCGGTGGCCGGATCTGCCGTGGACAGGTTGACCGTCAGGCCCAGCTCGATCGGGGTGGCCGCGGCGGCCCGCAGCCGCTGCACCGCCAGCCCGTGACCGAGCAGCAGGTGGTGCGCGGCGGCGATCCCGTCGCCCAGGTTCCGCCGGCCCGGGGCGTGGTTGCCGTACGCGTACCCGAGCATCGCCGAGCACCACGGCTCGTTCAGCGTGGTCCAGGTCTTCACCCGGTCGCCGAGGGCGGCGAAGACCAGCTCCGCGTAGTCGGCGAAGCGGTGGGCGGTGTCCCGGTTCGGCCAGCCGCCCGCGTCCTCCAGCTCCTGCGGCAGGTCCCAGTGGTAGAGCGTCACCCACGGGTCGAGCCCGCGGCCGAGCAGCTTGTCCACCAGGCGGTCGTAGAAGGCCAGCCCGGCCGGGTTCGCCGGCCCGCGCCCGCCCGGCTGCACCCGCGGCCACGCCACCGAGAACCGGTACGTGTCCAGCCCCAGGCCGGCGATGAGCGCGACGTCCTCCGGCATCCGGTGGTAGTGGTCGCAGGCCACGTCGCCGTGGTCGCCGTTGGCCACCGCGCCCGGGACGCGGCAGAAGGTGTCCCAGATCGACGGCGTCCGGCCGTCCTCGGCCACCGCGCCCTCGATCTGGTACGACGAGGTCGCCACCCCCCACCGGAAGGTCGGCGGCAGGGTGTCGATCGGGTCGGCCTGCCCGGTGGTGACGGAGCGGGTGAGGTCGGTGTCCATGGTTCTCCTCGCGGTAGCGGGTCGTTCGGTCGGACGGAGGGCGGGGGTCAGCGGGAGGCGGCGACCGGGTGCAGCCAGCAGGCGACGTCCCGGCCGGGTTCGGCGGCGCCCAGGGCCGGCACCTTCTTGTCGCACGGGTCGAACGCTTTCGGACAGCGCGGGTGGAACGCGCAGCCCTCCGGCATGGCCCGCAGGTCCGGCGGGGAGCCGGGGATGCCGGTCAGCTCGCGGCGGGGACCGCGCAGCGCCGGGAAGGAGTGCAGCAACCCCTCGGTGTACGGGTGCAGGGCCCGCCGGTACAGCTGCCCGGCGGGCGCCTCCTCGACGATCCGGCCGCCGTACATGATGGCGATCCGGTCGGAGAACTCGACGAGCAGCGACAGGTCGTGGGTGATGAACAGCACCGCGAAGCCCAGCCGCTCCCGCAGCTCGGCGAGCTGGCCGAGGATCTGCCGCTGCATCACCACGTCCAGCGCCGTGGTGGGCTCGTCCATGATGACCACCTGCGGCTCCAGCGCCAGCGCCATGGCGATCATCACGCGCTGTCGCATGCCGCCGGAGAGCTGGTGCGGGTAGCTGTCCAGCCGGTCGGCGGCGATGCCGACCAGGCGCAGCAGGTCCCGGGCCCGGGCCAGCCGGCCCGCCGGCGTGCTCGTCGGCTCGTGCGCCTTGATCACGTCGAGCAGCTGGGTGGAGACCTTGTGCACCGGGTTGAGCGAGTTCATGGCGCCCTGGAAGACGATCGACGTCTCCGCCCAGCGGAACCGGCGCAACTGCGCCGGGCTCAGCGTCAGCACGTCCACCGGCGGGCCGTCGACCGGGTGGTAGAGCACCTGGCCGCCGCTGACCACGCCGGGCGGCGGCAGCAACCGGGTCAGCCCGTACGCGAGGGTGGACTTGCCGCTGCCGCTCTCCCCGGCCAGCCCCAGCACCTCGCCCCGGTGCAGGGTCAGGTCGACGTCGCGGACGGCGTGCACGGCCGCGTCGCCGAGCCCGTAGTCGACCCGCAGCCCGCGGATCTCCAGCACCGGATCGGTCATGGTGCGACCTCCTCTCGGGGGGCCGGCACCGGACGGGAGGTCGGGGCCAGCACGGGGGTGAAGCCGACCCGCATGCGTACGGTGCGGCCGTCGGCGGTGCGGATCCGGGTCTTGCCGGCGCTGCGCAGCCGGGGGCTGACGAACTCGTCGATGCCGAAGTTGATCAGGGCGAGGGCGGTGCCGAGCACCGCGATGGCCAGCCCGGCCGGGACGAACCACCACCAGGCGCCCTGCGCGAGGGCCTGCTGGCCCTGGGCCCAGAACAGGATGGTGCCCCAGTTCCAGGACGAGATCGACGAGATGCCGATGAAGGCCAGGGTGATCTCCGACATGACCGCGAAGATGACAGTGCCCACGAAGCCGGACGCGATGATCGCGGTGAGGTTCGGCAGGATCTCGAAGAGGATGATGCGCCAGGTCCGCTCGCCGGTGGCCCGCGCCGCCTCGACGTAGTCGCGCCGCCGCAGCGAGAGCGTCTGGGCGCGCAGCACCCGGGCGCCCCACGCCCACGAGGTGAACCCGATGATGAGCGCGACAAGGGTGTCGCTGGCCTGCTCGACGATCGACGTGATGATGATGATCAGCGGCAGCGCCGGGATGACCAGGAACACGTTGGACAGCGCCGACAGGCCCTCGTCGGCCACGCCGCCGATGTAGCCGGCGGTCACGCCGATGAGGATGGACAGGATCGTCGCCAGCACGCCGGCGACCAGGCCCACCACCATCACGCTGCGCGCGCCGACCAGGATCTGGCTGAAGATGTCCTGGCCGAGGTGGGTGGTGCCGAACCAGTGCCGCAGCGACGGCGCCTGGAGCACGTCGGCGCTGCGGGCGTCCGGGTCGTACGGCGCCACCCACGGCCCGATCACCGCGAAGAGGCAGTAGATCGCGAGGATGACCAGGCCGGTCGCGGCCTTGGCGTTGGCCACGAACCGGAACCGGCGCCGCTTCGCCCGGCCCGGCGCGGCCGACGGCTGGGCCATCGCCCCCTGACCGGGGATGACCTGCTCGATGCTCGACGGTGAGATGGTCATCGCTCAGCTCTTTCGGGTCCGCGGGTCGAGAAGCAGGTACGCGACGTCGGCGAGCAGGTTCGCCACCAGCACGGAGATCGTGATGATCAGGAAGATCCCCTGCATCAGCGGGTAGTCCTTGTAGCCGACCGCCTGGAAGAGCTGGAAACCGAGACCCGGGTACGAGAACACGATCTCCACGAGCAACGTGCCGCCGACGATGAACCCGAGCGACAGGGCGAAGCCCGAGACGTTGGGCAGCAGCGCGTTGCGGGCCGCGTAGCTGAGCGCCACCCGGCGCTCCGACAGCCCCTTCGCGTGGGCGACGGTGATGTAGTCCTCCGACGAGACGGTCACCATCATGTTGCGCATGCTGAGGATCCAGCCGCTCATCGAGGAGACCAGGATGGTCGCCGCGGGCAGCACGCTGTGCTTGATCGCGCTGGGGATGAAGTACGCGTCGAACGCCGGCACGAGGCCCGCCTCGTAGCCGCCGGAGGACGGGAAGAAGCTCCCCGGCCCGGTGAACACGGCGATGGCGACGAGACCCAGCCAGAAGTAGGGGATCGAGGACAGGAACGTCGTGGCCGGCAGCAGCCCGTCGACCCAGGAGCCGCGCCGCCAGCCGGCGCCGACGCCCAGCGCGGTGCCGAGGAGGAAGCTGATGATCGTGGTGATGCCGACCAGGCCGACGGTCCACGGCAGGCTGTCGCCGATCACCGTCGACACCGGCGTGGGGAAGAAGGTGAACGACAGCCCCAGGTCGCCGTGGAGCAACTGTCCCCAGTAGTCGAGGTACTGCTGCCAGATGTTCTCGTGCGCGTCCAGCCCGAAGAGCACCCGCAGCGACTGGATGGCGTCGGCGCTGATCCGGCCCTGGTTGCGGGAGATGAGCGACTGCACCGGGTCACCCGGGACCAGGCGCGGGATGAAGAAGTTGAGCGTGATGGCCGCCCACGCCGTGAACAGGTAGAAGGCCGTGCGTTGCAGGAGGAATCTCATCGTGCCTCCCCGAGGGTGGCGGTGCCGTCCTGCTCGACCGCCGCCGGGGGCGGTGGCACGGCCGGGTCGGCGTCGGGCGCGGCGGAGCCGGGGGCGTCGGCGGCGACGGTGTCCGGGTCGTAGAGCCAGCAGGCCGCCCAGTGGCCGGGCCGGTCGCCGATGTCCAGGCGCGGCGGCAGGTCGGTGGTGCAGCGCCGCATGGCGTGCGGGCACCGGGGGTGGAACCGGCAGCCGGCCGGCGGGGCGATCAGGCTCGGCGGCTCGCCCTGACCGCGGTCCTTCCCGGCGGCCGTGTCGACGCCGGCGCCGTCGCCGGTGATGCGCTCGGGATCGGGCGCCGAATCGGTGAGCAGCCGGGTGTACGGGTGGGCCGGGTTCTGGGTGACGGTCTCGCTGTCGCCGCCCTCGACCATCCGGCCCGCGTACATCACGATCGTCTCGTCGGCGAAGTAGCGGGCCGAGGCGATGTCGTGGGTGATGTAGAGGATCGCGATGTTGAGCCGCTCCTTGAGGTCCTGGAGCAGGTTGAGCACGCCGAGGCGGATGGACACGTCGAGCATCGAGACCGGCTCGTCGGCGAGGAGCACCTCCGGGTCGGCGCCGAGCGCCCGGGCGATGGCGACGCGCTGCCGCTGGCCGCCGGACAGCTCGTGCGGGAAGGCGTCCAGGTAGCGCTCGGGCGGGGTGAGGCTCACCCGGGTGAGCAGCCTGCCGAGGGCCGCGTCCAGGTCCTCGGCACCGTGCCCGGCGTTGCCGTGGATCTTCAGCGACCGGGTCAGGTGGTAGCGGACGGTGTGCACCGGGTTCAACGAGGCGAACGGGTCCTGCAGGATCAGCTGGACCCGCCGCACGTACGACCGGAACGGCCGGCCGCCGCGCACCCGGGTCGAGGTGCCGTGCAGGCGGATGTCGCCGGCGGTGCGGGGGTAGATCTGGGCCAGCAGCCGCGCCACCGTGGACTTGCCGGAGCCGGACTCGCCGACCAGCGCCGTCACCCGCCCGCGGCGCAGCGCGAACGACACGTCGTCGACGGCGTGCACGACGGCCGGCGTCCGGGAGAAGAGGTCACGCAGCCGCCTGCGGACGGGGAAGTGCTTGGTCAGGCCGACGGCCTCCAGCACCACCTCGTCGACCGGCGCCGCCGCGCTCTCGCTCAACGTCATGCCGAGTTCCTGTCTGAGCGTGGGGTGCGCCTCCCCGGCCGGCCGGTGGCCGGCCGGGGAGGCGGTTGGCCAGGTCAGCCGTTGGCGGGCTTCAGGTGCAGGACCACGTCCAGCGCGTTGGGCTGGGTGGGCTGCATGGCGCCGTACGGGTTCGCGTCATCCGGCCAGCCGGTCCAGTTCTTCGTGCTGTACGCGCCCCCGATGTTGTCCGCGCCGACCGGGATCATCGGCATCTGCTCCACGAAGATCTTCTGGAGCGTGTTCATCGCGGTGGTGCGCGCGGCGTCGTCGGTCGCGTTCGCGTAGGCGACCAGCGCGTCGGTCGCCGCCTTGTTGTTGAAGCGGCCGAAGTTGCCGGCGGGTGAGGCGGTGCCGATCGGCTTGAGCTGCCGGCCGTCCATGATCGTCCGGTAGATGTCGTACGGCGTGGCGCCGCCCTCGGTCCACCGGAAGGTCGCCTCGAAGTTGCCCTGCTCGACGTTGCGGAACCAGGCGTCCTGGTTGGCCTTGTCGACGGTCGCCGCGATGCCGATCTTCGACAGGTTGTCCTTCACGATCTCCAGGCTGGTCTGGTAGTCGGACCACCCGGCCGGGTCGGTGAGCTTGACGGTGACCGGCTTGCCGGACTTGTCCTTGAGGGTGTTGCCGTCCAGCTTGTAGCCGGCGCCGGTCAGCAGCGCCTTGGCGCCCTCGACGTCGACCTTGTGCTCCTGGCCCTTGAACTCGGGCGCGACGAACGAGTCACCGGCCGGGCTGGGCAGGCCGGTCACGCTCTTCACCTGCGGGTGGAAGTAGCCGGCCTCGGCAGTGGTGAAGATGTCGGCGCGGTCGATGACCATGTTCATGGCACGGCGCAGCGCCGGGTCGTCGAACGGCTTCTTCGTGGTGTTGAGGTAGAGGCCGTGGATGCCCAGGATCGCCGGCGCCCACACCTTGTGGTGCTCCTGGTCCTTGGCCACGAAGACGGCCTGGTAGTTGGGGATGAAGACGAAGCTCCACTCCGACTCGCCGTTGGCCAGGGCGGTGGTCTGCGCGCTGTTGTCCGTGTAGGACGTGTAGCGCAGCTCCTTGACCTTCGGCGGGTCCTGCCAGTAGCCCTTGTCACGCACCGACAGCGTCATGCTGGCCGGCGTGAAGGACTTCAGGGTGTACGGGCCGCTGCCGACCGGCTGCTTGACGGTGTCGGTCGTCGGGTCGCTGATCTTCTCCCAGATGTGCTTGGGCACGATCGGCACCCGCCACAGCACCTTCTGCTGGTTGACGAACTGCGGGCTCTCCATCTTGATGGTGACGTCGTTGCCGCTGGCGGTCGCGTCCGTGTAGGGCACGCCCTGGTCGTTGAGCGCCGGGTACTTCTTCACCAGGTTGTAGGTGAAGGCGACGTCCTCGGCGGTGACCTTCTGCCCGTCGGACCAGGTGGCGTTGTCCCGGATGGTGACCTTCACCGAGGTGTAGTCCGACGACCACTCGGCCTTGGTGGCCAGCCACGGCTTGAACGGGTCGGCCGGCTTCACCGGGTTCCACATCATCAGCGGCTCGTAGATCTGCCAGCGGTAGCCCAGCGAGGCCGCGGCGGACGTGGTGAGGAACGGGTTGTTGTTCTCGGCCTGCGGGCCGTTCGGCATGCCGATGTTCAGCACCGTGGCCGCCTGGCCGTTCTTCTTGTTGGCGTTCGGGCTGTCGCCGCACGCGGCGACGCCGGTGGCCATCGCGCCGGCCAGCGCGACGGCGAGGAGTTGCCTTCTTCTCATGGAGGTCTCCCTCGGTGCTCCCGCAATCCTCGAGCGGGATGTGGTGGATGGAGGGTGTGCGGTGTTACCACCGGTGGGCGGGCGCCCGCCGGTGCGGGTGGTGCTACAGCGGTGGCGAGGTCAGGTGGCGCCGGTCGACGCGCGGACGGTGAAGCTGGTGGGGATGACTGTCGGGGTGCCGGGCAGCGGCGTCCCGCCGAGGTGGGCGATGAGGGTACGGGCGGCGACCGCCCCCATCTCCCGCAACGGCTGGCGCACCGAGCTCAGCGGTGGGTGGGTGTGCCCGGCCAGCGGCAGGTCGTCGAAGCCGACCACCGCCACGTCCTCCGGGACCCGCCGGCCGGCGTCCCGCAGCGCCTGGAGCGCCCCGGCGGCGGAGAGGTCGTTGTGGGCGAAGACGGCGTCGAACGGCACGCCGTCGGCGAGCAGGCGTTCCACCGCCGCCCGCCCGCACTCGAAGGTGAAGTCGCCCTCCACGACGAGGGCGGGGTCGATGGGCTGGCCGGCGTCGGCGTAGCCGTCCGCGAAGCCGGCGAGCCGTTCCCGGGTGCAGCCGAAGCGGCGCAGGCCGGTCACGACCAGCGGCCGCTTCCGCCCGTGCGCCAGCAGGTGCTCCGCGGCGGCCCGCGCGCCGGACTCGTTGGTGGTGCGGACGGACGGGAAACCCGGCTGGTGGCCGCGATCGTCGATGAGGATGACCGGCAGGCCGCGCTCGTGCAGCTCGGTGATGTAGTCGAGCGTGCCCTCCGGCTCGACCACCAGCAGGCCGTCGAAGGACTTCGCGGAGACCTGGGAGGCGAACCGCCGCATCGACTCGTCGCCGTGGGTGCAGGTGAACAGCAGCATGCCGTACCCCTCGGCCTCGACCACGTCGGCCGCGCCCTGGAGCACCTCGCCCATCCAGGGCCAGGTCAGGGCGGGCACCAGCATGCCGACGACCCGGGTACGCCCGCGGGCCAGGCCGACCGCGCGGGCGCTCGGCACGTAGCCGAGGGCGTTGATGACGGCGCGGACGCGGTCGGCGGTGCGGACGTGCACCTCGCCCTTGCCGTTGAGCACCCGGGAGACCGTCGTCTTGCTCACGCCGGCCCGGGTGGCGACGTCGGCGATGGTGATCGGCACGTGACGCTCCCGGGTCGAAGGGGTGAGGCGGGCGTTTCGGAACCGGTTGCGGAAGCGGTTCCGTCGCAGTCAACCGAAGTGGTGACGGTCACGTCAATAACAGGCAGGTAACGAAACATGGCTAAGTTCGAAACCTGAAAAAAGTGCCTCTGGACAACGCCGCCGATCAAGCCTGTGAGCAGTGTCGATGCGACGAAACGTCGGTCCGGGCCGCCGGTGGGGTCAGGCCGGCCGGGTGCGGGCGTAGACGTCGCCCGAGTTGGCCTCGTGCGGCAGCCCGCGCAGGTACGCCGCCACCTCGACCGCCGGCCGCCATCCGGGCAGCGCGAACGCCATCTCGTCGCCGAGCGCGACGGTGAAGTCGGTGAAGCCCAGCGCGGTGAGCCGGTCCAGGCAGCGCGCGGCCAGGTCCCGGGCGATGGTGGTGAACTCGAACGACAGCGCCGGCAGTGGCCGGCTCAGCCCGGCCAGCACGGCGTCCTCGAAGCCCTCCACGTCGATCTTCACGAAGGCCGGGACGCCGTGCGCCGCGATGAGGGTGTCGAGCGTCGTGCCGGCCACCTCGATCTCGGCGTCCCAGACCTCGTGCGCCCAGCCGCCGGCTCCGTCGGCGGCGCGCAGGAACCCGGCCGACGCGGTGGAGATGGTGGGGTTGGCCGAGTTCACGTGCAGGCGCACCGGCCCGGTACGCGCCCCGCACGCCGCCTCCACGATGGTCACGCGGTCGTCGCCTGCGTAGAGGGCGTGCAGGGCCCGGGTGCAGAGCGGCTGGGGCTCGACGGCCACCACCCGGGCGCCCAGCCGGCGGAAGCTGCCGAGCCGGTCGCCCACGTGTGCGCCCACGTCGAAGACCAGGTCGTCCGGGCGGACGAGGGGGGCGTAGAAGGCGTCCATGGCGGCCTCGCGGGCCGGGTCGCCGTAGTACGCGTCGAGGGAGCGGCGCAGGCCCGACATGGTGGGATCCGCCTTGAGTGCCTCGATCACCCCGTTATGACCGCCCATCACTCCGACCGTAGCCGCGACCGCGCCCATGTGAGCCCCTTTCGGGTGACCCCGCCCGGTGGACTCAACCCAGCCTCCTAGGACGCCCGAGGGAGTGTGACCGGGAACCCGGACACGAGCCGCCCGTCGAGATTCCTCGGAAAATTTCGTGGTGGGATGTCGAGAACCGGGACCCGGCTCCGTCCCCGCAGTGAACACGGCCACGACGGGCCGTACCGCACCGAGGAGAACACCATGGCCAAGTACCTGCTGCTGAAGCACTACCGCGGCGCGCCGGCGGCCGTCAACGACGTGCCGATGGACCAGTGGACGCCGGAGGAGGTCACGGCGCACCTGCGGTACATGCAGGACTTCGCCGACCGGCTGGAGGGCACCGGGGAGTTCGTCGACGGTCAGGCGCTCTCCCCGGAGGGCACGTTCGTCCGCTACGACGGCGAGGGGCGGCCGCCGGTCACCGACGGCCCGTTCGCGGAGACCAAGGACCTGATCGCCGGCTGGATGGTGATCGACGTCGACACGTACGAGCGGGCGATCGAGCTGGCCGGCGAGTTGTCCGCGGCTCCGGGCGCGGGCGGGAAGCCGATCCACGAGTGGCTCGAGGTGCGTCCGTTCCTGACGGCGCACGCGCCCGTCACGGAGTGACGCACGGTGGACGAGGTCCTGCTGCGGAGCCTCACGCCCACCGTGATCGGGGTCCTCGTCCGCCGCGGAGCTGACTTCGCGGCGGCCGAGGACGCCGTTCAGGACGCCCTGGTCGAGGCCGTACGCGGGTGGCCGGACGACCCGCCGCGGGACCCGAAGGGCTGGCTGGTCGCGGTGGCCTGGCGCAAGTTCCTCGACGCCGCCCGCGCCGACGCCTCCCGGCGTCGGCGCGAGGTGCGCGTCGAGGTGGAGCCGGCGCCCGGCCCGAGCGAGGTGGCGGACGACACGCTCCAGCTGTACTTCCTGTGTGCGCACCCGTCGCTCACACCGGCCTCGGCGGTCGCGTTGACGCTGCGCGCGGTCGGCGGCCTGACCACGCGGCAGATCGCGCAGGCCTACCTGGTGCCGGAGGCGACCATGGCCCAGCGGATCAGCCGGGCCAAGCGGACGGTCTCGGGCGTCCGGTTCACCGAGCCCGGTGACGTCGCCACGGTGCTGCGCGTGCTCTACCTGGTCTTCAACGAGGGTTACTCCGGCGACGTGGACCTGGCCGCCGAGGCGATCCGGCTCACCCGTGAGCTGGCGACCAGGATCGACCACGAGGAGGTCGCGGGCCTGCTGGCGCTCATGCTGCTCCACCATGCCCGGCGCGCGGCACGGACCGGCCCCGACGGCCGGCTCGTGCCGCTGGCCGAGCAGGACCGCGGCCGGTGGGACACCCGCCTGATCGCCGAGGGCGTCGACGTGCTCCAGAGGGCCCTGGCCCGGGACCGCCTGGGCGAGTTCCAGGCCCAGGCCGCCATCGCGGCGCTGCACGCCGACGCCCGGACGGTCGAGGAGACCGACTGGGTGCAGATCGTCGAGTGGTACGACGAGCTGGTGCGCCTCACCGACAGCCCGGTGGCCCGCCTCAACCGGGCCGTCGCGGTCGGCGAGGCCGACGGTCCGCGCGCGGGGCTGGCCGCGCTGGCGGGGCTCGACCCCGCCCTGCCCCGGTACGCCGCCGTGGCGGCCTACCTCCGGGAGCGCGACGGTGACCTGGTGGCCGCGGCGCGCCTCTACGCCGACGCCGCCCGGAAGGCGCCCAGCGTCGCCGAACGCGACCACCTCACCCGACAGGCCGCACGAATCAACGCCCGGCTGCGCGGCTAGCGGCGAGGGCCGCTCACGGCGTCTCGACGACCTCCTGACCGAGCGGCCAGAGCGCGGCGGGGACGAGCTTGAAGTTGGCCACCCCGAACGGGATGCCGATGATCGTCACGCAGAGCGCGACGCCCGCGAGGATGTGGGACAGGGCGAGCCACCAGCCGGCCAGCAGCACCCACAGCACGTTGGCCAGGCCGGAGGCGACCCCGGCGCCGGGCTTCGGCACGACGGTGCGGCCGAACGGCCACAGCGCGTACGAGGCGAGACGGAGCGAGGCCACCCCGAACGGGATGGTGACCACCAGCGCGAAGCAGATCAGGGCGGCCACGCCGTAGCCGAGGGCCAGGACGAAGCCACCGCCGAAGACGAGCCACAACACGTTCAGCAGAAAGCGAAGCACGCTCCCATGGTGGCCACCGCCCGCAAGGTCACGCGGCCGCCGGCCTAGCCGCCGAGGCGGTGGCGCAGGGCGAGGTGGAGGGCCAGCCGCCGGTCCGGGTCGTCGAGGGCCGCGCCGAACAGCTCCCGCAGTTGGCGCATGCGGTAGCGCACGGTCTGCGGGTGGGTGTGCAGGTCCTCGGCCACGGCCACCACCTGCCCCTGCCGGCGCAGCCAGCCGTGCAGCGTCTCGGCGAGGGCCCGGCGGGCGGCCGGCCGCAGGCCGGCCAGTGGGGCGAGGCAGGCGTCGGCGAGGTGGTCGGCCAGTCCCGGTTCCCAGCGCAGCAGCAGGGTGAGCAGGTGGTCGTCGCCGGCCGCCGGGTCGCCCGGCAGCACGCCCTCCCGGCGCAGCGCCAGGGCGCGGCCGGAGATCCGGTACGACAGCCTTGCCCGGCCCAGCGCCACGCTCGGCCCGAGCGCCGCCCGCCGCCCGGCGAGGGCCTGGCGGGCCCGGTCCAGCCGGCCCGGGGTGCCCGGGTCGGGCAGCACGATCCGTACCGCGTCGTCGATGACCGTGGCGATCGCGCCGCCGCCGATGGTGCGGCCCAGGTGGTCGGCGTCGTCGCCGTCGACGCTGAGCACGGCGACCGTCCGGGGCAGCGGCCAGCGGGCCGCGTCGGCGGCGGCGCGCAGCGCGGCGTCGGCCGGCGGTTGGGGCTGGACGAGCAGGGTGATGAGCCGCCGCCGGGTGGTGGCCCAGTCCTGCGCGGCGTCGCGCTGCTCGTCGAGGTAGCCCTCGGCGGCGGCGCCGGCGAGGGCGTCGACGTAGCCGAAGAGCGCGCCGGCGACCACGTACAGGTCGGTGGGGGCGGGGCCGGCTGCCGTGGTGTGCGCGACGAGGAACGCCCACATCTCCCGGCCGCCGAGGGTGAGCACGGCGCGCAGCGCGTCGACCCGGTGCCCCTCCCGGTACTCGGTGCGGCCCAGTTCGTGGAAGACGGCCCGGGTGGCGGTCAGGTCGCGGGCCGGCTCGGCGACCGCGTCGACGAAGGCGTCCACGGCGGTCCGGACGCCGAGGGCCAGTCCGCGTCCCTGCCCGCCGGTGAGGGAGCGGCCCTGCGCCCGCATGGCGGCGCGGACGGCTTCCAGGATCCGGGCGTGGAGCGGGGCGCGCAGGTCGCGCAGCTGCTCGCCGACGGCCGGTGCGAGGTGGGCCAGGCCGGGCTCGATGTCGAGCAGCGTGTCGGCCATCGTCGGCTCCTTTTGTCATGGCGGTGACAAACGAGGTGGCGGATCTCGCACGCCCCGACCAAGGATTTTGGCATCCGGCTACGTACGGTCGGTGCGTGGATAGCGATGTGATCGTGGTCGGGGCGGGCCTGGCGGGGCTGGTCGCCGCCGCCGAGGCGGCCGACGCCGGCCGGCGGGTGCTGCTGCTGGACCAGGAGCCGGAGCAGAACCTCGGCGGGCAGGCGTGGTGGTCGTTCGGCGGGTTGTTCCTGGTCGACTCGCCGGAGCAGCGGCGGATGGGCATCCGGGACTCGGTGGAGCTGGCCTGGCAGGACTGGACCGGCAGCGCCGCCTTCGACCGTCCCGAGGACCACTGGCCACGCCGGTGGGCGGAGGCGTACGTACACTTCGCGGCCGGCGAGAAGCGGGCCTGGCTGCGGGGCATGGGCCACCGGGTCTTCCCGGTCGTGAGCTGGGCCGAGCGGGGCGGGGGAGCGGCGCACGGGCACGGCAACTCGGTGCCGCGCTTCCACGTCACCTGGGGCACCGGCCCCGGCGTGGTCGAGCCGTTCGCCCGGCGGGTCCGTGCCGCCGCCGAGCAGGGCCGGATCCGGTTGCTGTTCCGGCACCGGGTCGACGGGCTGGTCACCAGCGGTGGTGTCGTCACGGGCGTGCGGGGCGCGGTGCTGGCCCCCGACGACGCCCCGCGCGGCCGGCCCACCTCGCGGACCGTGGTCGGCGACTTCGCGTACGGGGCGCAGGCCGTGATCGTCACCTCGGGCGGGATCGGCGGCGACCACGACCTCGTCCGGCGGGCCTGGCCGGCGCGGCTCGGCACCCCGCCGGCCCGGATGGTCACCGGGGTGCCCGCGTACGTCGACGGGCGCATGCTGGCCGTCACCGAGACGGCCGGCGGTCAGGTGATCAATCCGGACCGGATGTGGCACTACACCGAGGGGCTGCGCAACTGGGACCCGGTCTGGCCTGGTCACGGCATCCGGATCCTGCCCGGGCCGTCGTCGCTCTGGCTCGACGCGACCGGCGAGCGGCTGCCCGCGCCGCTCTTCCCCGGCTTCGACACCCTCGCCACGCTGCGCCACCTGCGGGCCACCGGCCACGACTACAGCTGGTTCGTGCTCACCCAGAAGATCCTGGAGAAGGAGTTCGCGCTGTCGGGCTCGGAGCAGAACCCCGACCTGACCAACCGCAGCGTGCGGCAGGTGCTCCAGCGGGTCCGTCCCGGCGCACCCGGGCCGGTGGAGGCGTTCAAGCGGCACGGCGCGGACTTCGTCGTGGCGGACGGCCTGCCGGAGCTGGTCGACGGGATGAACAAGCTGGCCGCCGAGAGCGGCGGGCCGCAGCTCGACGCCCTGGCGGTGCGCCGGGTCGTCGAGGCGCGGGACCGGGAGATCGCCCACCCGTTCGGCAAGGACGCCCAGCTGCACGCCATCCGCGGCGCCCGCCGCTACCGGGGTGACCGGCTGATCCGGGTCGCCACCCCGCACCGGCTGCTCGACCCGGCCGCCGGCCCGCTGATCGCCGTGCAGCTGCACGTGCTGACCCGCAAGACCCTCGGCGGCCTGCACACCGACCTGTCCGGCCGGGTGCTGCGCGCCGACGGCGAACCCCTCGCCGGGGTGTACGCCGCCGGCGAGGTCGCCGGCTTCGGGGGCGGCGGGATGCACGGCTACAACGCCCTGGAGGGCACCTTCCTGGGCGGCTGCCTCTTCTCCGGCCGCGCCGCCGGCCGCGCCGCCGCGGCGGCCGTCGGGTAGCCGGCACCGCCGGCGGGCCGCCGTCGGGATGGCCCGGACCCCGGCCGGGGCCGCCGCGGGGGACAGCGGACCGGGCCGGGGTGGTCAGACCGCCGGCACTACCCGCCGGCGCGCGGTGGGGAGCACCAGCGGGGTGCCGGTCTCGGGGTCCTCGATGATCCGGCAGGGCAGGCCGAACACCTCCTCGATCAGGTCGGTGGTGACGATCCGGCGCGGGTCCCCGGCGGCGACCACCCGCCCGTCGCGCATGGCCACCAGGTGGGTGGCGTAGCGGGCGGCCTGGTGCAGGTCGTGCAGCACCGCGACCAGGGTGCGGCCCTGCTCCTCGTGCAGGCGGGCGCAGAGGTCCAGCACCTCGACCTGGTGGGCGATGTCGAGGTAGGTGGTCGGCTCGTCGAGCAGCAGCAGCGGCGTCTGCTGGGCCAGCGCCATGGCGATCCAGACCCGCTGCCGCTGCCCGCCGGACAGCTCGTCGACCGGCCGGTCGGCCAGCTCGGCGACGCCGGTGTCGGCCATGGCCCGGTCGACCACCCGTTCGTCCTCGCGGGACCACTGCCGCAGCAGGCCCTGGTGCGGGTAGCGGCCCCGGGACACCAGCTCGGCCACGGAGAGCCCGTCGGGGGCCACCGCCGACTGGGGGAGCAACCCGAGGGTACGGGCGACCTGCCGCGCCGGCCGCCGGTGGATGTCGGCGCCGTCGAGCAGCACCGTGCCCCGGGCGGGCCGCAGCAGCCGGGCCAGGGCGCGCAGCAGGGTGGACTTGCCGCACGCGTTCGGCCCGATGATCACGGTGAAGGAGCCGTCCGGGACGGCCACCGTGAGGTCCTCGGCGACGGTGCGCCGGTCGTAGCCGAGGGTCAGCGCCTCGCCGACCAGCCGGGAGGTGTCGGGCCGCATCGGGGTTCCCTTCTCGTCGGGGCCGGTCATCGCCGGCCCCCGCGTTCGCCGGCGAGCAGCCAGGCCAGGTAGCCGCCGCCGAGCACGCCGGTGACCACGCCGACGGGCAGTTGCCGGCCGGCGACCGCGTGCTGGGCGACCTGGTCGGCGGCGAGCAGCAGGGCCGCGCCGACGACCGCCGAGGGCAGCAGGTTCGGGCCGGGCGCGCGGGTGAGCCGCCGGGCCAGGTGCGGGGCGGTCAGCGCCAGGAACGACACCGGTCCGGCGGCCGCCGCCGCGACGGAGACCAGCAGCACGGCCGCGCCGAGCGCGGCGACCCGGACCCGGCGCACCGGCACGCCGAGCCCGGCGGCCGAGTCGTCGCCCATCTCCAGCAGCCGCAGGGCGGGGGCTCGGGCGAGCAGGACGGCGGGCAGCAGCACCGCCAGCGCGCCGAGCACCGGCAGCGCGTTGGCCCAGCCCCGCCCGTCCAGGCTGCCGGTGAGCCAGAGCGCGGCGCGGGCGGCGTCCATGAGCGGGGCGCGGGTGAGCAGCCAGCCGTTGACGCCGGTGAGGATGGCGGTGACGCCGATGCCGATGAGCACCAGCCGGTGCCCGCCGACGCCGTGGCGGCCGGCCAGGGCGTACAGGAGCAGGCCGGTGGCCAGACCGCCGGCGGCGGCCGCACCGGCCAGGGCGGCGCTGCCGCCGCCGAGCACCACCACGACAAGCGCGCCGGTGGCCGCGCCGGAGGTGACGCCGAGAACGTCGGGGCTGCCCAGCGGGTTGCGGGTCAGGGACTGGAACACCGCGCCGGCGAGGCCGAGGGCGGCGCCGACCGCCAGGGCCGTGACGAGGCGGGGCAGCCGGAGTTCGGTGACGATGAACCGCTCGGCGGGGTTGCCGCCGCCGGCCAGGACGCGCAGCACGTCGGCCGGGGCGATGGGGTAGTCGCCGGCGCCGACGGCCAGCACGGCGAGGGCGAGGGCGAGCAGCGTGCCGGCCAGGCCGACGGCGAGGGCGCGGGGCCGCAGGCGCAGTGACAGCCCGCCGGGAAGGCGCAGGACGATCACAGCCGGCCCACCCGTCCGCGCCGGACCAGGTGCAGGAAGAGCGGCCCGCCGAGCACGGCGGTGACCAGTCCCACCTGGAGTTCGCCAGGGCGGCCGAGCACCCGGCCGGCCACGTCGGCGGTGAGCAGCAGCACCGGCGCGAACACGGCGCACCAGGGCAGCAGGCGGCGCGGGTCCGGGCCGGTGAGGGCGCGGACCAGGTGCGGGGCGAGCAGGCCCACGAAGACGATCGGTCCGCAGGCGGCGGTGGCCGCTCCGCAGAGCAGCGTGACGGCGACGACCACCGCGCCCCGGACCAGGCCGGGGCGGGCGCCGAGCGCGCGGGCCGAGTCGTCGCCGAGGGCCAGGGCGGCCAGCGGGCGGGTCACCAGCAGGGCGATCAGCAGTCCGGTCAGGACGAACGGCAGCAGGCTGGGCAGGGTGTCGGTGCGGGCGCCGGCCAGTGAGCCGACGGTCCAGAACCGCAGCCGCTCCAGCGAGGTGCTGTCGACGAGCATGACCGCGCTGACGTAGGAGAACAGGGCCGCGTTGAGCGCCGCCCCGGCCAGGGCCAGCCGGGCGGGGGTTGCCTGCCGGCCACCGGCGATGGTGTGCACCGCGACGGTGACCGCGGCGGCGCCGAGCAGCGCGTACCAGACCTGGTGGTCGAGGTCGGCGACGCCGAGCAGCACGGTGGCGGTGGCCACGGCGGCCGACGCGCCCGCGTTGATGCCGAGCAGGCCGGGGTCGGCGAGCGGGTTGCGGGTCAGCGTCTGCATGGCCGCTCCGGCGACACCGAGCGCCGCGCCGGCGGCAAGGCCGAGCAGGGTGCGGGGCAGCCGCCCCTGGTGCACCACGGCGTACTCGGGGGAGGCCGGGTCGGTGAGGCCGTGCCACACCTCGGCGAGGGACAGGGGCTTCGCGCCGAGGACGAGGCTGAGCACGGCCACCGCGGCGAGCAGCAGCACGCCGAGGGTGAGCCCGCCGGCCCGGAGCCGGCGGCGCCGGCCGGTCGCCGGGGCGGCGACGGCGCCGCTTCGGGGTGGGGTGATGACGGACAGCGTGGACTCCGGGGGCGGGAAGGACCTTGACAGCGACTTAGGTTAGGTTAGCCTAACTCGCTGTCCATGGTCATTCGCAGACCCGTACCGAAAGACTTCGCCATGCCCGATGCCCTGTCCCGCCGCCCGCTCTCCCGCCGCGGCTTCCTCGCCGCCGCCGGCGCCGCCGGCCTCGGCGCCCTCCTCGCCGGCTGCGGCAAGGACGGCGACGACGCCGCCACCAGCGCCGGCCCCACCGGCGGTCCCTGGTCGTTCACCGACGACCGGCAGCAGAAGGTCGACGCGGCCGCCCGGCCCGCCCGGATCGTCGCCTTCACCGGCGTGGCCGCCGCCCTTGTCGACTTCGGACTCGACAAGCAGATCGTCGGCGTGTTCGGCGAGACGAAGAAGGCCGACGGCAGCAAGGAGCCGCAGGCCGGCGACCTCGACGTCGAGCAGGTCGAGATCCTCGGCAACGCCTGGGGCGAGTTCAACCTGGAGAAGTACGCCGGGCTCCGCCCCGAACTGCTGGTCACCCACATGTACGACCCGGGCGCGCTCTGGTACGTCCCCGACGAGAGCAAGGCGAAGATCCTGCCGCTGGCCCCCAGCGTCGCGATCACCACGGCCCGCGTGCCGATGACGAAGCCCATCGAGCGGTACGCCGAACTCGCCGCCTCCCTCGGCGCCGACCTCGGCGCGAAGAAGGTCACCGACGCGAAGGCCCGGTTCACCGCGGCCGCCGAGGCGGTGCGCCAGGCGGTCAAGGCGAACCCCGGCATCAGGGTGATGGCCGCCTCGGGCAGCCCCGACCTGTTCTACGTCTCCAACCCCAAGGTCAGCACCGACCTCATGTTCTTCGCCGAACTCGGCGTCGACCTGGTGGTGCCGACCAAGCTGGAGCAGGGCGACTACTTCGAGGCGCTGAGCTGGGAGAACACCGGCAAGTTCCCGGCCGACCTGATCCTGCTCGACAACCGACCCACCGCCCTGCAGCCGAAGGACCTCGCCGCGAAGCCCACCTGGGCGCAGCTGCCCGCGGTCAAGGCCAACCAGGTCACCCCGTGGGACGCGGTGCCCCGTTTCTCGTACGCCGGGGCCGCCCCGCTGCTGGAGAACCTGGCCACCGCCATCCGGGGCGCGAAGAAGGTCACCGCGTGACCACCGCGGTCGCCCTGCGGTACCGGTTCTACGCCGCCCGGGTGCTCGCCACCCGGGCGGTGGGCGACTGCCTGGTCCGGGTCACCTTCGGCGGCGACGACCTCGGGGAGTTCGCCGGCGGCGGCCGGGACCAGAGCGTCTCGGTCTTCCTGCCGCACCCCGGCCAGGACGCCCCGGTCGTCCCCCTCGAGGCGGGCGAGGACTGGTACACGGCCTGGCGGGCCCTGGACCCGTCGGTGCGGGCGGTGATGCGCTCGTACACGATCCGGGCGCAGCGGCCCGAGCGGAACGAGCTGGACATCGAGTTCGTCCGGCACGGCGACACCGGCCCGGCCACCCGCTGGGCCGGCCGGGCCCGGCCGGGCGACCGGGTGCTCCTGCTCGGGCCGGCCGTGCCGGACGAGCGCACCGTGCGCTTCCAGCCGCCCACCGGCGCCGACGCCGTGCTGCTGGTCGCCGACGAGACCGCGCTGCCGGCCGTCGGCGGGATCCTCGACTGGCTGCCCGCCGGCACCCCGGTCCGGGCCTTCGTCGAGGTCCCGGCGGCCGGCGACATCCAGCCGCTGCCCACCGCCGCCCGCGCCGAGGTGACCTGGCTGGTGCGGGGCGCCACGGGGCCGGGCAGCAGCCTGCTGGCCGACGCGCTGCGCGGCGCCCGGCTGCCCGGCGCCGCCCCGTACGCCTGGATCGCCGGCGAGGCCGGCATGGTGAAGGCGGTCCGCCGGCACCTGGTCGGCGAGCGCGGCCTGGACCGCCGCCGGGTCACCTTCGCCGGCTACTCACGGCGCGGCGCGTCGGAGGAGGACCTCCGGGCCGAGGCCATCGACGCCTGACCGATCCGCCGGCGGGACTACCGCAGCGCCACCGGGGTAGAGGACAGCGTGATCGCGCCCGGGCCGTACCGCCGGTGGCGCCCGGACCGCCGGGACGCGCCGTGACCCAGGTGGTGGCCGCCGCGCGCCGGCAGGCGCAGGAGGCGTACGAGCGGTTGCGCCGGTACTTCATCGTCGCCCTCCAGGCGGGCGTGGCGGCCGGGCTGTCCTGGTATATCGCCAACACCCTGCTGCACAACCCGCAGCCGCTGTTCGCGCCCGCCGCCGCGGTCGGCACCATCGCCGCGGCCATCGGGAACCGGGTACGCCGCACCGCCGAGCTGCTCGGCGGGGTGATCGTCGGCGTGCTCGTCGCCGACCTGATCATCCAGGTGATCGGGACCGGGCCCGTGCAGACCGGGCTGGTCGTCGCGCTGGCCATCTCGGCGGCGGTGGTGTTCCGCGGCAGCGGGGCGGTGATGGTGCAGGCCGGCAGCACCGCCGTCCTGCTGGGCACCGTCGAGCCCAGCGCGCCGGACCTGGCCGTGCCGCGGACCGCCAACGCGCTGGTCGGCGGCGGGGTGGCGGTGGTGGTGGCGCTGCTCCTGCTGCCGCTGAACCCCGTCCGGGTGGTGCACCGCGCCGCCGGCGCCAGCCTCGACATCTTCGCCCACCAGCTGACCGTCACCGCCGAGGCGCTCGCCGCCGGCGACGCCGGGCAGGCCGACGCGGCGTTGCAGCGCCTCCAGTCGGCCGAGGCGGAGCGGCAGCAGACCACCGAGATCGTCGCCGCGGCCGCGGAGGTGGCGTCGCTGTCCCCGTGGCGGTGGCGGCGCCGGTCCCAGCTGCGCCGCTACCAGCACGCCGCCACGCACCTGGAACTGGCCTTCACCAACAGCCGCAACATGGTCCGCCGGGTGGTCGCGCTGCTCGACGCCCGGGAGCCGGTCCCGGCCGACCTGCCGGTCGCCGTCGAGACCTTCGGGCAGGCGCTGCGGCTGCTGCACCGGGACTTCCTGGCCGGCCGGACGCCGGAGATCGCCCGGTCGCACGCGTTGCGTGCCGCCGCGGCGGTCCAGCGGGCCCGGGCCGAGGGGCTCGGTTTCTCCGGCACCATCGTCGCCTCGCAGCTGCTGATCGTGGCCGGCGAGCTGCTCCAGGCCTCCGGGCTGACCAAGGCCGAGGCGGACCGGATGGCCGGGGTCTGAGCGGCCACCGGGGTCCCGCGACCGCCCAAACGACCGTTAAGCTCTGGGGGTGGGAACCGACGAGCTGTACCCGGCCGAGCGGCTGGCCGCCGCCCAGCGCGCCACCGCCGCCGCGGGGCTGGACGCGCTGCTGCTCACCCCCGGCTCCGACCTGCGCTACCTGACCGGCTACGACGCCCACGAGGGCGAGCGGCTCACCTGCCTGGTGCTCCCCGCCGAGGGCGAGCCCACCCTCATCGTCCCGGTGCTCGAACGCCCCGGCGCCGAGGCCGCCCCCGGCGGCGGCTACCGGATCGTCGACCACGCCGACGGCACCGACCCGTGGCCGCTGGTGCGGGCCGCGCTGCCCGGCCCGGTCGCGGCCGTCGGGCTTGCCGACCGGATGTGGGCCGAGCAGGTGCTCGCCCTGCGCGCCACCCTGCCCGACGCGGCCCAGCGGCTCGCCTCCGAGGTGCTGCGCGAGCTGCGGATCCGCAAGTCGCCCGCCGAGATCGCCGCCCTGGCCGAGGCGGGCGCCGCGATCGACGCCGTGCACCGCCGGATGGGGGAGTGGCTGCGCCCCGGCCGCACCGAGGTCGAGGTGGCCGCCGCCATCCGGGCCGCCGGGCACATCCGCGTCGACTTCGTCATCGTGGCCGCCGGCCCGAACGGGGCCAGCCCGCACCACGGCACCGCCGACCGGCCGATCCGCCCCGGCGAGCCGGTCGTGGTGGACATCGGCGGCACCATGCCGTCGGGCTACCGCTCCGACTGCACCCGCACCTACGTCGCCGGCGGCCCCGCCCCGGCCGAGTTCACCGACTACTACGCGGTCCTGCACGAGGCGCAGCGCGCCGCCGTGGCGGCCGTCCGCCCGGGGGTGACCGCCGAGGCCCTCGACGCGGTCGCCCGGGACATCATCACCGCCGCCGGTCACGGCGACGCGTTCCTGCACCGCACCGGCCACGGCATCGGCCTCGACACCCACGAGGAGCCGTACGTCGTGGCCGGCAACCCCCGGCCCCTGGAGGCCGGCATGGCGTTCTCGGTCGAACCCGGGATCTACCTCGCCGGGCGGCACGGCGCCCGGATCGAGGACATCGTCGTCTGCACGACGGACGGCGGGCAACGGCTCAACACCACCCCCACGGAGCTCATCGCGTTATGACTGTCGACCGGATCCTCCCCACCGACGAGGCCCACGACCTGCTGGACCTCGCCACCGAACTCGCCGACCGGGAGCTCGCCCCCAAGGCCGCCGGCTTCGAGGAGCGCGCCGAGTTCCCCCGCGAGGTGCTGCGCACCCTGGGCCGGGCCGGCCTGCTCGGCCTGCCGTACGCCGAGGAGCACGGCGGCGCCGCCCAGCCGTACGAGGTGTACGTGCAGGTGCTGGAGATCCTGGCCAGCCGGTGGCTCGCCGTCGCCGAGGCGGTCAGCGTGCACACCCTGTCCTGCTACCCCCTGGCACAGTTCGGCACCGACGAGCAGCGCAAGCTGCTGCCCGACATGATCGGCGGCGAGCTGCTCGGGGCGTACTGCCTCTCCGAGCCGCAGGGCGGCTCCGACGCCGCGGCGCTGACCACGAAGGCGGTCCGCGACGGCGACGCCTACGTGGTCTCCGGCACCAAGGCGTGGATCACCCACGCCCGGGTCGCCGACTTCTACAACATCTTCTGCCGCACCGGCGGCCCCGGCCCCAAGGGCATCTCCTGCCTGCTGGCCGACCGGAACACCCCGGGCATCCACCCGCAGGCCGCCGAGCGCACCATGGGCCTGCACGCCTCCCCGGTCGCCCAGATCGCCTTCGACGAGGCCCGCGTGCCGGCCGAGCGGCTGATCGGCGGCGAGGGCCGGGGCTTCACCATCGCCATGTCGGCGCTGGACTCCGGGCGGCTCGGCATCGCCGCCTGCGCGGTCGGCCTGGCCCAGGCCGCCCTGGACTACGCCATCGGCTACGCCCGGGAACGCCAGCAGTTCGGCCGGGCGATCATCGACTTCCAGGGGCTCGGCTTCACCCTGGCCGACCACGCCACGCAGATCTCCGCCGCCCGGGCGCTGCTGCTGGCCGCGGCCCGGCTGCGCGACGCCGGCCGGCCGTACTCGATCGAGGCGGCGAAGGCGAAGCTGTTCGCCACCGACGTGGCCATGCGGGTGACCACCGACGCCGTGCAGGTGCTCGGCGGCGCCGGCTACGTCGCCGACCACCCGGTCGAGCGGTACATGCGCGAGGCCAAGGTGCTCCAGATCGTCGAGGGCACCAACCAGATCCAGCGGCTGGTCATCTCCCGGGCCCTGGCCAAGGGCTGACCGACGCGGTGCGCGACCGCCCGGCCCGCACAGCGTCACGCGGCGGGCCGGGTGCGACGTGGGAGCGCTTTTACCGGTAGGTTGCACCGCGTGGAGGAGATCGACCGCGCCATCGTCGCCGCACTGACCGGGGACGGTCGGCTGTCGTACACGGACCTGGCCGAGCGGGTGGGCCTGTCGGTGTCCGCCGTGCACCAGCGGGTCCGCCGGCTGGAGCAGCGCGGCGTCATCAAGGGGTACGCCGCCCGCGTCTCGTTCGAGGCGCTGGACCTGCCGCTGACCGCGTTCGTGGCGATCCGGCCGTTCGACCCCTCGCAGCCGGACGACGCCCCGGAGCGGCTGGCCCACCTGCCGGAGATCGACTCGTGCTACTCGGTGGCCGGGGAGGACTTCTACCTCCTGCTGGTGCGGGTGGCCAGCCCGGCGGACCTGGAGCGGGTGCTCCAGGAGATCCGCACGGCCGCGAACGTCACCACCCGCACGACAGTCGTGCTCTCCACCCCGTACGAGCACCGCCCGCCGAAGGTCGGCCCGGAGCCGGTGTCTCCGCAGCGGCTGCGCGGCGTCTCGGCGGAGTCGGCGGGTTCGCAGGCGGGTTGAGGCGCACCGCGGGCGATCAGCACCTCCACCGCCGGCCGGGCGGTGGCGTCGCCGGGTGACGGCAGGTGGTGTCGCGCGTGCGCCGGCGGCGGCCGGGACCCCGGGGCGGTCCGGTCCGCCTGCGCGTTGAACCACCGTTCACCGGGCCGTGGGGGCCAGGGGAGCGGGTAGCTAGTGGAATAAGGAGTGGGCGTTGCAACAGAACTTCCGGGCGACATGCCGGGATCGGGCGGGGCGGCTGCCGCGGTGCAACACGTCGTCGGTGGGGGTCGGGCGATGACGGCTTCGAAGCCGGGCCGGTCCCGGTTGAGCGGGCGGCTGGCGGAGGTGCGGACGTCGGCCGTCGGGAGCCGACTGCCCGCCTCGGCGGTCGAGGTGGCGGCCCTCGCCGCCCTGCTGCTGGCGGCGGTGGGAGACTCCCGCCTCTGGGCGCTTCCCCCGGCCGTCCTCGCGTTCGGCCTGCTGGCGTGGACGTGGCGCGGCTCGCTGGCCGTCGGGACGGCAGTCGTGGCGCGGGTCCTCCTGCTCGCCACCGCGTACCTGCTCGGCGCGGTGCACGGCGGCCTTGATCCCGCCCTGGCCGTCGGTGTCGCGGTCGCGGGCCTGGCGGTGCTCGGCGAACCGCTGCTGGCGTCGGCGTTCGAGGCCGTCTACCCCGTGGCGGCGAACCTGCCCGGGATCGGCTCCCGGCTCGGCCGTGGCCCCGACACCGGCCGGGTGGCGCTGGCCAACGGCGCCGCGGTGCTCGTGGCGCTGGTCTGCGCGTTCACCGGCGTCGTCGGGTGGGTCGCGCTGGCGGTGGCTGTCGTCGCGCTCGGGTTGACCCTGTTCACCGGCCTGCAGGGCCTGAAGCTGGTGCGGGCGCGGCGCAACGGTGAGGCGAAGCTGCTGAAGGCGCTGACCGCCTACGAGCCGGTCTTCCTCGTGCACTGGAACGCGCCGGCCGGCACCGCCTACCAGCTCGCGATGTGGCTGCCCTACCTGGAGCGCCTCAACCGGAAGTTCTTCGTGCTGGTGCGCAACCAGACCAACTTCACCGAGGTGGTGGGCCTCACGAAGGCCCCGGTGGTGATGCGGATGGGGCTGAACCAGCTCGACGAGGTCATCGCCCCGTCGCTGCGGGCGGCCTTCTACGTCAACACCGCGACGGTCAACAACCACGTCGTCCGGTACACGAACCTGAAGCACATCCAGCTCAACCACGGCGACAGCGACAAGGTGCCGAGCCACAACCCGGTCTTCCGGCTGTACGACAAGAACTTCGTCGCCGGCCAGGCCGCGATCGACCGGTTCGCGGCCAACGGTGTGAGCATGCCCGCGGAGATGTTCACCATCGTGGGGCGCCCCCAGGTGGAGAACGTCGCCATCGCGACCGGGCCGATCGCGTCGATCGCGAACCCCCGGGTCCTGTACGCGCCGACGTGGGCCGGCTTCTACGCCGACTCCAACTACTCGTCCCTGCTCGTGGGCTACGACATCATCAAGGCGCTCGTCGCCCGCGGGTGCAGCGTCGTCTTCCGGCCGCACCCGTACAGCAAGCGGTCTCCGGAGCTGGCCGGCGAGTGCGAGCGCATCCGGACGCTGCTGGCCGACGACCGCCGGACGAGCGGGCGGCCGCACGTCTTCGGCGCCGAGGCCGAGGTGTCCATGACGGTCGCGGACTGCTTCAACGCGTCGGACGCCATGGTGTCGGACGTGTCGAGCGTGGTGGCGGACTACCTGTACTCGGAGAAGCCCTTCGTGATGGTCGCCGTCTCGACGCCGGCCTCCCGGTTCCCGGAGGAGTTTCCGCTGGCACGGGCGGCCTACGTGATCGACGCCCACGGCGGCCGGTTGCAGGGGCTCGACACCGCCCTCGACGACCTTCTGGGCGGCGACCCGCTCGCCACCACGCGCCGGGACCTGAAGAAGTACTACCTCGGGGACATCCCGTCGGACCGGTACGCGCAGCGCTTCCTCGACGAGGCCTCGCGCTACCTCTGAGCGGCAGCCACGATCGGCTCCGGTTCGGCATCGACGCCGACCGGAGCCGGTCGTGTTTCTGGCGCCGCTCGCGCGGTTCCCGGGCGCGGCGCGGGGGACCGGCGGCCGGGATCAGTGCCGGGCGGTCCGGTCCGGGCCGCTCAGGTCGCTCTGCGGGACCGGCTGGTTCCACCGCAGGATGACCCGCCGGCCGTGCTCGTGACCGAGCACGCTGACCGTGGCGGTGTCCAGCCGCAGCAGCCCGCCGGCGGACGGGGGCAGGCCGATCCACCGGGCGCCGAGCACCCGCAGGCTGTGCGCGTGGCCGACCAGCGCGACGGTGCCCCGCTCCAGCAGCGGGGCCACCCGGTCGAGCACGCGGTCGAGCCGGGCGCCGACCTCGGCCGGTGACTCGCCGTCGGGGCAGCCGTCGGTCCAGATGTTCCACGCCGGGTTCTCGTCGTGGATGTCGGCGGTGGTGCGTCCCTCGTAGGCGCCGTAGTTCCACTCGGCCAGGTCCGGGTCGGTGGCGTCGACGGTGAGCCCGGCCAGGTGCGCGGTGCGGGTCGCGCGCTGGCGGGGGCTGGACAGCACCCGGACGAAACGCCGGCCGGCGAGCGCCACGGCGAGCGCGCGGGACTGCCGCTCGCCGTCGGGGGTCAGCTCCAGGTCGGTGTACGAGGTGTGCCGGCGGCTGGCGCTCCAGGTGGTCTCGCCGTGCCGGATCAGCAGGATCTCGCTCACCAGGCCAGTCAACCACGGACCGGCGGTCCGGGGCCGGCCGGCGGAGGGGTCAGCCGCGCAGCGACTGCGTGCCGAGCACGGTGAGCAGGGCGAGGCGTTCGGCGTCCGGGCTGCCCGGCTCGGCGGTGTAGACCATGATCCGCAGGTCGCTGCCGGCGACGGTGAGCACGTCGCAGTCGAGGGTCACCGGTCCCACGTGCGGGTGGTCGACGGTCTTGCGCGCGGCGGCGTGCCGGCCGACGGTGCCGGCGTCCCACAGCTCGGCGAACCGGGGGCTGTGCGCCCGCAGGTCGGCGAGGAGCCGGCCCAGCCGCGGGTCGGCCGGGTAGTGGGCGGCGGCGGAGCGGAGGTCGCCGACCAGCGCGGCCTCGAACCCGCGTCGTTCCTCGGGGCCGAGCCGGACCCGCGAGCCGGGGCCGAGGAAGTGCCGCCACACGCCGTTGCGCTCCTCGGCCCGCCACCCGGACGGGTCGCCCATCAGCGCCGCGTACGGCGGGTTGGCCACCAGGAGCGTCCAGGCGGCGTCGTAGACCGCCACGGGGGTGCCGGCCAGCCGGTCCAGCAGCCGCTGCACGCTCGGGGTGACCTCGGTGGGCATGGTCTGCGGGCCGGGCGGCGCGAGCCCGGCCAGCCGGTGGAGGTGGTCCCGCTCGGCGCCGGAGAGCCGCAGCGCCCGCGCCAGCGCCGTGACCACCTGCGCCGACGGGTGGGCAGCGCGGCCCTGCTCCAGGCGGGTGAGGTAGTCGACGGAGATGCCGGCCAGCAGCGCCAGTTCCTCCCGACGCAGTCCGGCCGCCCGCCGCGACCGGCCGGTGGGCAGCCCGGCGGCCTCGGGCGGCACCCGGTCGCGCCAGCGGCGCACCGCCTGTCCGAACTCCGCCTCCACCACGCCCACCAGTCTGCCGCGCGCCCGGCTGTCCAGGGTGGCCCTGGCAGTCCCAGGAAGACGGGACGCCTGGCTGGCCGCCGTGCGCCGACGGAGCCTGGTGACATGACGACGACACTGATCACCGGAGCCAACAAGGGGCTCGGTTTCGAGACCGCCCGCCGGCTGGTGGCCGCCGGGCACACCGTGTGGATCGGCAGCCGGGACGCGGAGCGCGGCCGCCGGGCCGCCGACCGGCTGGGCGCCCACTTCGTCCCGCTGGACGTCACCGACGACGCCTCGGTGGCGGCGGCGGTGCGGACCGTCGAGGCCGGTGGGGGACTGGACGTGCTGGTCAACAACGCCGGCGTCGAGGGGCGCACGGCGGACAACGGCGTGGTGGGCGCCGCGGAGGTGACCGCCGAGGAGATGCGGACGCTGTTCGAGACGAACGTCTTCGGCCCGGTGCGGGTCACCCACGCGTTCCTGCCGCTGCTGCGGCGCTCGGCCGCCCCGGTGGTGGTGAACGTGAGCAGCGGTCTGGCCTCCCTCACACGGCTCGCCGATCCGGCCGACGTGGCGTACGGCTATCCCGGTGTGGCGTATCCCGCCTCCAAGGCGGCGCTGAACATGGTCACGGTGCAGTACGCCAAGGCGTTTCCGGACCTGCGGATCAACGCGGTGGAGCCGGGGTTCACGGCGACCGACCTGAACGGGCGGACCGGTACGCAGACCGTCGAGGAGGGCGCCGAGATCATCGTCCGGATGGCTCAGGTGGGTCCGGACGGGCCGACCGGCGCGTATCTCGACTCCGCCGGCCCACTGCCCTGGTGACCTCGACCTATCTTCCTAGGATGCCTTACGCGATGTGCGCACGGGAACGGCGTTTGTGCCGACCGGCGCGGGGGAGGCAATCGACGGAAGCCCGAACGAGCCGAGGAGGCGGGATGAGCTTCACCGACAAGGCCAAGAGCCGGGCCCAGGAGTTGGCCGGCGCGGCCAAGGAGCGGATCGGCGACGCCACCGACAACGAGCGGTTGCGGGCCGAGGGCGCCAACGAGCAGACCGCCGCCCGGGCGCGGCAGGCCGGGCAGAACGTCAAGGAGGCCGGACGCAACGTCCGGGACGCCTTCGACAAGTGACACGTACGGCGGCGGGCTCCCGGGCGATCCGGGGGCCCGCCGCCGTGTGCGCGGGTGCGGTGATCCCATACGCCCCGCGCGCCGAACGGCCGTCGCCCCCGCAAGCCGGGAGGCTCACGGGGGCGACGGGGTGGTGCGGGGTCAGTCGTCGCGGTGGGCGGCCCACCAGGACTGGCCGGCCTCGGGCAGCGTGTCGATCGGGTCGTAGTAGGCGTAGCGCTTGTTGAGCGCTTCGAGGTCCGCGGACTCGATCGAGGTGCGGTAGTTCTTGGTCCAGTACGAGATGCCGCGCTCGCGGTCGTACTCGGTGAGCATGTGCACCCAGCGCTTGCCGACGAACGGGACGTCGCAGACGATCCGCGGGGTGGCGTAGCCGGGCAGGTAGCCCATGATGTCGTGCTGGAGCTGCTGGGCGTGCCAGACGGGGACCCGCCAGTGCTCGGCGTTGGGGATCATGTCGCACATGTAGAAGTAGTACGGCAGGATGCCCGCCTCGCCCTGGAGCGCGAAGCACAGGTCGAGCAGGTCGGCGCTCGTGGCGTTGACGCCGCGCATGAGCACGCCCTGGTTGCGGACGTCGCGGACGCCGACGTCGAGGGCGGTCTGTGCGGCCTTGGCGACCAGCGGGGTGATCGACTGGGCGTGGTTGACGTGGGTGTGGATGGCGAGGTTGACGCCCCGTCGGGCGGCGGTGCGGGCGACCCGTTCGAGGCCCTCGACGACATCGGCCTGGAGCCAGTGCTGGGGCAGGCCCATGAGGGCCTTGGTGGCGAGCCGGATGTCGCGGATGGTCTCGATCTCGAGCAGCCGCATGAGGTAGGACTCGAGGTTCTTCCACGGCACGTTGGCCACGTCGCCGCCGGAGACGACGACGTCGCGGACGCCGGGGTGGCCCTTGAGGTAGGCGATGTGGGCGTCGTAGCGGTCGACGGGCTTGAGGGTGAGCTTCAGCTTGTCGACGGCGGGGGTGGAGTTGCCGACGAGGTCCATCCGGGTGCAGTGCCCGCAGTACTGGGGGCAGGTGGAGAGCAGTTCGGCGAGGACCTTGGTGGGGTAGCGGTGGGTGAGACCCTCGGCGACCCACATGTCGTGCTCGTGGAGGCTGTCGCGGCTGGCGTAGGGGTGGGACGGCCAGTCGGTGCGCCGGTCGGAGGCCACGGGGATCATGTAGCGGCGGACCGGGTCGGCGAGGAACGCCTCGGTGGTCATGGGCTCGAACGGCACCATGGTGTTGAGCATCTGCGGCGGCACCAGCATGGACATGGTGGCCAGGGCCTTCTGGTCGGCCTCGAGGTCGGCGTAGAAGGTCTCGTCGACGAGGTCGCCGAGGACGGTCCGCAGCTGCTTGATGTTCTTGACGCAGTTGACCCGCTGCCACTGGGCGTTCTCCCACTGCTCGCGGGTGACGTGGCGCCAGCCGGGGAAGCGCGTCCAGTCGGGTTCGACCAGGGGGCTGCGGCGGTATTCGTACGGCTGCCCGGCGGTCGGTACGGCGACCGGGGCGTGACGGGGTTGAGGGATGGTCTCAACCGGTTGGGTCTGGGTCACGGCCCCTCCTGACATGTGGTGCGGGTGATCAGCGATCCTGAAGGCTACTGGAAAATATCCGGTGAAGAAATTAGTCTGCCGGAAGTTTTCCCGCGACGCGACCCCTGGCCGGGGGTTCGGGCGGCTGGACATAGGGGGTCGGCGTGACGTCACCGGTGGGTCTGCACCGAGTCGTGGAACCGGCGGGGGTGCTGCCGCAGGCGGCGTGGCGGCTGGACGCCGACCCGCGGATCGCGGCGAACGAGGTGCGCATCCGGGTCGAGCGGCTGAACCTGGACGCGGCGAGCTTCCGGCAGCTGTCGGAGAAGCACGGCGGCGACGGGGAGAAGGTCCGCGCCGAGGTGCTGGAGATCATCTCGACCCGGGGGAAGATGCAGAACCCGGTCACCGGGTCCGGCGGCATGCTGATCGGCACCGTCGAGGAGGCCGGGAAGCGGTCCCCGCTGGGGTTGCGGCCGGGTGACCGGGTGGCGACGCTGGTGTCGCTGACGCTGACCCCGCTGACGATCCTCGACGGGCTGGCCCGCTGGGACGGGCGCAGCGAGCAGGTGCCCTGCGACGGGTACGCGATCCTGTTCGCCCGGTCGATCGCCGCGGTGCTGCCGGGCGACCTGCACCCGGAGCTGTCGCTGGCGGTGCTGGACGTGTGCGGGGCGCCGGCGCTGACCGCGCGGGTGGTGGCCGAGCAGGTGGCGCGGCGCCGCCGCGAGGACGATGGGCGTCCGGTGACGGTGGCGGTGATCGGTGGCGCCGGGAAGAGCGGCTCGCTGTCGCTGGCGGCGGCGCGGCGGGCGGGCGCCGGCCGTACCGTCGGGGTGGTGCCGGTGGCGGGGGAGCGCGACGCGCTGGAAGCGGCCGGTCTTGCGGACGTGGTGGCGTTGGCCGACGCCCGGGACCCGGTGGGGCTGTCGACGGCGGTGACCACGGCGCTGGGCGCGCCGGCGGACGTGACGGTGGTCTGCGTGGACGTGCCGGGCTGTGAGCACGGTGCGGTCCTCGCCACCGAGGACGGCGGCACGGTGATCTTCTTCTCGATGGCGACGAGCTTCGCGGCGGCGGCGTTGGGCGCGGAGGGCCTGGCGGCGGACGTGACGATGCTGGTGGGCAACGGGTACGTGCCGGGGCACGCCGAGTTGGCGCTGGATCTGCTGCGCGGCGAGCCGGGGGTGCGTCGTCTGTTCGAGGCCCGGTTGGCGGCAGACTGAGCGTCATGACGAACCCCTCGACCTTGTACCGCGGCGGAGTGCTGCACTGTCCGGCCGATCCGAGCGCGACGGCGTTGCTGGTGCGTGACGGGCGGATCGCCTGGCTGGGCGCCGACGCGGACGCGCCGGCCGCCGACCGGGTGGTGGAGCTGGGCGGGGCGCTGGTGACGCCGGCGTTCGTGGACGCGCACGTGCACGCCACCGACACGGGGTTGGCCCTGTCGGGGCTGGACCTGTCGGCGGTGCGCTCGGCGTCCGGGCTGCTGGAGGCGGTGGCCGCGTTCGCGGCGGCGCTGCCGGCCGACGCGGTGGTGCTGGGGCACGGCTGGGACGAGTCGTCCTGGGCGGAGCCGGCCCTGCCGGACGCGGCGGCGCTGGACCGGGCGGCCGGGGGCCGGAAGGTGTACCTGTCGCAGGCGTCGATCCACTCGGCGCTGGTGTCGGCGGCGCTGCTGGCGGCCTGCCCGGACGCGGCGGCCGCGGCCGGGTACGACCCGTCGGGTTGGCTGCGCCGGGACGCGCACCACGTGGTGCGGGCGGCGGCGTTCGCGTCGGTGACGCGGGCGCAGCGGGTGGCGGCGCAGCGGCGGGCCCTTCAGCACGCGGCGTCGCTGGGCATCGCCGCGGTGCACGAGTGCGGTGGCCCGGACATCTCCGACGAGGAGGACTTCACCGGGCTGCTGGGTATCTCGGGGGCCGGGGTGCCGGAGGTGTACGGGTACTGGGGTGAGCTGCTGGGCGCGGCGAAGGCCCGGGAGCTGGGTGCGGTGGGCGCGGGTGGTGACCTGTTCGCCGACGGGGCGCTGGGCTCGCGGACGGCGCACGTGTCGGCGGCGTACCTGGACGGGGAGCCGGGGGCGTGCGGGCACGGGTACGTGAGCGCGGAGCAGGTGCGTGACCATCTGCTGGACTGTGCGGCGCACGGGTTGCAGGGCGGTTTCCACGCGATCGGGGACGCGGCGATCGGCACGGTGCTGGAGGGGTTCGCGCAGGCGGCGCAGAAGGTGGGCGTGGACCGGTTGCGGGCGGCCCGGCACCGGATCGAGCACGCGGAGATCATGAGCAAGCGGTTGATCGCCGGGTTCGTGGAGTACGGGATCGTGGCGTCGATGCAGCCGGCGTTCGACCGGTTGTGGGGTGGCGCGGGCCGGATGTACGAGTCGCGGCTGGGGTTGTCCCGGTCGTTGGAGTCGAACCCGATGGGCGCCATGCACGGGGTGGGGGTGGCGTTGGCGTTCGGGTCGGATTCGCCGGTGACGCCGCTGGACCCGTGGGGGTCGGTGCGGGCGGCGGCGGCGCATCACAACCCGGTGCAGCGGATGAGTGTGCGGGCGGCGTTCGCGGCGCACACCCGCGGCGGGTGGCGGGCGGTGCACCTGGACAACGAGGGTGTCCTCGCTCTGGGCGCGCCGGCGACGTTCGCGGTGTGGGACACCCCGGCCGGGGTGGAGCGGGGCCTGCCGGTGTTGCAGGCCGAGGACCCGGAGGCGCGTGGCGCGGAGGACCCGACGCCGCTGCCGGTGTGCCGGGCGACGGTGCTGCGCGGTGACGTGATCTATCAGGAAGGCTCTCTCGAGTGACAGGCAAGCTTGGGTTGGATCCGGCGCTGGTGGCGCGGGCGCGGGAGTTGGCGCGCCGGGCCGGGCAGCCGGTGGTGGATCTGGCGCGCAGCCACACGACGGTGTCGGTGGAGCGGGCGGTGCTGCGGTTGGCCGGGGTGACCGGCGCCGACCCGGACGGCATCCCGTGGGTGAACCGCCTCGTGGACGCGGTCGTCGCGGACGTGGGTCTGGGGCACGGGGTGGCGGTGCCGGTGTTCGACGCGCTGGCGCGGGAGCAGATCGCCGACGTGACGCTGCTGGCGCAGAAGGCCGCCGCCGGGTCGGTGCGGTTCACGCTGCCCACGGGAAAGGCCGCGACGGCGGCCCGGCGGGCCGCCCGGAAGGCGGTCGCGGCGGGTGTGCGGCAGATCGACCGGCGCCGCGCCGAGCGGGACCGGCTCGTCAAGCGGTACGGGGATCCGAAGCAGCGGCCGTGGATCTACCTGATCGTGGCCACCGGCGACATCTACGAGGACATCCCGCAGGCGCAGGCGGCGGCGCGGGCGGGCGCGGACATCATCGCGGTGATCCGCTCCACCGGGCAGTCGCTGCTGGACTACGTGCCGGAGGGCGCCACCCGGGAGGGCTTCGCGGGCACGTACGCGACGCAGGAGAACTTCCGGCTGATGCGGGCGGCGCTGGACGAGTCGTCGCGGGAGCTGGGCCGGTACGTGCGGCTGACGAACTACGCGTCGGGCCTGTGCATGCCGGAGATGGCCACCCTGGCGGGCCTGGAACGGCTCGACATGATGCTGAACGACTCGATGTACGGGATCCTGTTCCGCGACATCAACCCGATCCGCACGTTCGTGGACCAGCGGTTCTCCCGGCAGGTGCACGCCCGCGCGGGGATCATCATCAACACCGGTGAGGACAACTACCTCACCACCGCCGACGCGGTGGACGAGGCGCACACGGTGACGGTGTCGCAGCTGCTCAACGAGTACTTCGCCCACGAGGCGGGCCTGGCGGACTGGCAGCTGGGGCTGGGGCACGCGTTCGAGATCAACCCGGACGTGCCGGAGTCGTTCCGCCTGGAGTTGGCCCACGCGCTGCTGGCCCGGGAGCTGTTCCCCGACGCGCCGTTGAAGTGGATGCCGCCGACGAAGCACATGACCGGGGACGTGTTCCGCGGGAACCTGCTCGACGGGTTCTTCAACCTGGTCGGCACCATGACCGGGCAGGGCATCCTGCTGGTCGGCATGATGACCGAGGCGGTGGTCACCCCGTGGCTGTCCGACCGGGACATCGCCCTGCAGAACGTGCGGTACGTGCTGGGCGCCGCCGGCGGGCTGCACGAGGACTTCGTGCCGGCGCCGGGCGGGTTCATCCAGCAGCGCGCCCACCGGGTGCTCGGCGAGGCCGTGGACCTGCTGGACCGCATCGGTGACCAGTCGCTGCTGACGGCGATCGCCGAGGGCACGTTCGGGATCATGAAGCGGCCCGCGGACCGGGGCAAGGGCCTCGACGGCGTCGCGAAGCACGAGGCCGACTACTACAACCCGGCCACGGACATCCTGGAGCAGGCGGCATGAGCGAACGCACCGAGCGAAGCGAGGGCCGTGAGGGCATGCCCGGCCAGCGCGCCATGACGGAGAAGAAGATCGTCCGGCCGTACGGGGACACCACCGGCGACGGCATGGTGCAGGTGTCGTTCACGTTGCCGGTGCCGCACGACAAGCGCGCCGAGGGCGCCGCCGTGCAGCTGGCCAACAAGATGGGCATCGACCCGGCGATGCTGGTCCACGCCAAGCAGATGGGCGACGGGTTCACCTTCTTCGTCGTCTACGGGCGGGTGAACCACCTCGTCGACCTCGACAAGGTGCAGGTGGTGGAACGGGACTTCCCGCTGCTGTCGGCCAAGGAGGTCAACACGGTGGTGAAGCAGAAGATGCGCCGCAAGCTGTCCGTGGTGGGCGCCTGCATCGGCACCGACGCGCACACCGTCGGCATCGACGCGATCCTCAACGTGAAGGGCATTGCCGGGGAGAAGGGCCTGGAGTACTACCGGGAGCTGAAGGTCACCAACCTGGGCGCGCAGGTCAGCGTCCCGGAGCTGGTGGAGGCGGCCCGGCGGGAGAAGGCCGACGCCGTGCTGGTCTCCCAGGTCGTCACGCAACGCGACGCGCACCTGCACAACACCCGGGAGATGTCCGCCGCGTTCCGGGAGGCCATGCCCGCCGGCAAGCGGCCCCTGCTGATCGTCGGCGGGCCCCGCTTCGACGAGACCATGACCGGGGAGCTGGGCGTCGACCGGATCTTCGGTCGCGGCACCACCCCCGGCGAGGTCGCCAGCTACCTGGTGCACGCCCTGATCACCGAGAAGAAGGCGAGAGCATGAGCGACTCCCGGGTCGGCCTGACCGTCACCCACCGCCGGTACGTGCCGTACTCCCACGCCCACTACGCGGGCAACCTGGTCGACGGCGCGTACGCGCTGGGGTTGTTCGGGGACGTCGCCACCGAGGTGTGCATCCGCACCGACGGCGACGAGGGGTTGTTCGCCTCCTACTCCGACGTGCAGTTCAAGGCGCCCATGAAGGCCGGTGACGTGCTGGAGGTGGTCGCCACCGTCACCCGGGTCGGCACCCGCAGCCGCACCATCGACTTCGCCGCCCGGGTGGTGTGCCGGGGCCGCCCCGACAAGTCCGAGTCGGCCGCCGAGGTCCTCGCCGAGCCGATCGTGGCGGTCACCGCGACCGGCACGGTTGTCGTCCCCCCGGCGGCGTGAGCGCGGGTTTGCGAGCCGCGCGGTCGCGAACGAAGGACAACTCCGCGTGAACCTCGCCGTCTGCGCCGACGTCGGGTCGACGTACACCAAGGCCGCGGTGGTCGACCTCGACGGCGGCCGCCTGGTCGGCGCGGCGGCCGCCCCGACCACCGTGGGCACCGACGTGCTGCACGGCCTGGACGCCGCCGTCGGCGCCGCCACCGCCGGACTGGCCGCCGGGGACCTGCCCTGGTACGTCTGCTCGTCGGCCGGCGGTGGCCTGCGCCTGGCCGTCATCGGCTACGAGCCCCTCGTGACCGCGCAGGCCGGCCGGCGGGTCGGGCTGTCCGCGGGGGCAAACGTGGTGCACGTGGCCGCCGGGCGCCTCGGTCAGGCCGACCTGACCGCGCTGCGCGCCGCCCGCCCCGACGTGGTGCTGCTCGTGGGCGGCACCGACGGCGGCGACGCGGACACCCTCACCCACAACGCCACCCGGCTGGCGCGGGCGCGCTGGCGGGTGCCGGTGGTCCTCGCCGGCAACGCCGACGTCCGCGACGACCTGCACGCCCTGCTGGCCGCGGCGAAGGTGCCGGTCACCGCCGCCGACAACGTGCTGCCCCGCATCGGGGTGCTCACCCCCGCGCCGGCCCGCGCCGCGATCCGGGAGGTGTTCCTGCGGCACGTCATCGGCGGCAAGAAACTGTCCCGCGGCGGCCGGTTCGCGCGGCTGGTGCGGGCCGCCACCCCCGACGCGGTGCTCACCGGCGTGGAGGTCCTCGCCGACGCCCTCGGCGGGGACCTGGCCGTCGTCGACGTCGGCGGGGCCACCACCGACGTGTACTCGGTGCTCACCCCCGACGAGCGGGACAGCGGCCCCAGCCAGGAGGTCGCCGGCACGCTGTGGCGGGCCCGCACCGTCGAGGGGGACCTCGGCATGCGGTGGAGCGCCCCCGGCGTGGTCCGCGCCGCCGCCGAGGAGCGGCTGCTCGCCGCGGGGGAGGCCGACGACCTGGCGGCCGCGGCGGCCGTGCGGGCCGCCGACCCCGGGTTCCTGCCCGCCGGCGACGCCGACCGGGCCGCCGACCGGCGCATCGCCGCGCTCGCCGCGACGGTGGCGCTGCGCCGGCACGCCCGCGGCGCCGCCACCGGCGAACGCGCCGGCCGGGACCTGCGCGACATCAAGGTCATGGTCGGTTCCGGCGGGGTGCTGCGGCACGCCGCGCCCGGCGACGCCGCCGCGGTGCTCGCCGCGGTGCTCGGCGACCACGCCGGTGGGTGGCCGCTGCCCCGGGCCGCCCGCGCCGTCGTCGACGTCGACTACGTCCTGGCCGCCGGTGGGCTGCTCGCCGCCGACCACCCCGACGCGGCGGCCACGCTGCTGCGCCGGCACCTGGCCGGCTGAGCGCGCCGGGAACTGTTCGGTGGGGAGCCGGTCGCCGACGCCTGACGCGTATCGAGACTCGCCGACGCGACACGCCGTGTCGCAACACACGACAGGCCCGGGTGGGTTGACAGCGGCGGGGGTGCACGCCGTACCGTCTTTGAGTCCTACCACGGGAAGCGGCTGCTGTTCGCTTCGTCCCTTCGTCCGCTGGCCGAGCGACCGGAAGGTTGCGGCGGCCAGGTCCAGCGGGCGGGGGTCGGCGGGGCGGCGCGAACCGGCCGCGGTTACCGGTGTACGGGCAGGGTGAGAGGAACGGCCAGTAGACAACGGCCAGGCGGGGGCAGCCAGTCCACGTCGGGTCGGTCCGAAGGTCGGCGCCGATCGCCCTCGCCCCACCGGCCGGGAAGGGCCTGGGAGCATCGGGGCGCGGCGCGAGCCGCGCCCCGATTTTCGTTCCCCCGGATCAGCCGTTGAGGACCTCGTAGACGGCGGCCGGGGCGGGATCGATCCGTCCCTCGAACGGCGCGCCGAGATCCGGCTTGAACCCGTGCTGCGAGTAGCTGATCTCCGACGGCTGCTCCGGCTCACCGCCGGCGGCCGGCAGCGTGAACCGCAGGCCGAGCAGCCGTTGCTGGTCGTCCACCGACGCCTCGAACGCGACGGCCGCCCGCTGCTGCGCGGTGAGCGCGGCGAGGCGCTTCTCGTCCACCAGCCCGTTGTGCTCCACACCCGGGACCCGCGTGAGGTCCAGGGTGCCGCGGTAGCGGCCGGTCCCGGTCGGCTCGGCGGACACGACGCCGGCGAACAGGTCGGTCGCGTGCGCCGGGTCGCCGAACCGCTCCAGGCGGGCGCGGGCCGCCGGGTCGACCTTGCGTACGTCGATCCGGGTCCACCGGTCCCCGGTCAGCGGGTTGCTGCGCGCCAGGTGCACGCCGTCGCGGTGCAGCACCTCGAACGTCACGCGGGCCTTGCCGGCGTCGCCCCCGACGGCCCGCAACCGCAGCCAGCCGTTGGCGCCGTCCACCGCGCCCACCCCGATGGTGTCGTGGGTGCGGAACTGGAAGCTGTACGGGCCGCGGTCCAGCGCCTCGGCGGCGGTGCGCAGCGCCCCGGCCGAGTCCGGCGTCGGGGACGCCTCGGCGCCGCCGCCGGCGAGGTCCCACGCCACACCGCAACCGGTCAGGGTGAGTTGGAGGGCGAGCATGGTCGCCACCGACAGACGCAGTCTCACCGGGCACCTCCCTCGGGTCGGCCCGCCCGCCGATGTACCCACCGCTCAACCAGGTAAATCCCTGGATGCGACAGCCACCGCGGACGGCCCTCGACATCCGGTGCTACCGGCTATGCTGCGTGGTATGACCGGAGCGGTGCGGAAACTTTCGATCTCGGTTCCCCCGGACGTCGCCGAGCGCCTCGAACGTGAACCCAACGCCAGTGCCTTCCTGGTCGACGCCGCACGGGCGCTGATGCGCCGGGAAGCCCTCGACGCCGAACTGGCCCACCAGGGCATCCCGGTCGCCGAGGAGGGCGTCGCCCGCGCCCGGGCGGCGCGCGCCGCCGTCGACGTCGCCTGGCCGGCCGAGCGCTACGAGGCGACCCGTGAGCGGGTGCGGCACGCCGACGACGAGGACCACGCCGGGCGGGTAAGCGCCGCATGAGCGACGCGGACCTCCCGCCCGTGCGGCTGATCCTCGACCGGTCGGCGCTGCTCGCCTACCTGGCCGGGTCGGTGCACGTGGGGGAGACCCTGCACGAGGTGATCGCCGACGGGGTGCGCTTCGGGGTGAGCGCGGTCGCCGCCGCCGAGGCGTACGCGGCCGTGGACGACCCGAAGGACCGGGCCGCGTTGCGTCGGCTGCTCGCCCTCGACGCCTGCGCCGTGCTGGGCACCGCGGGCGGGTCGTGGCAGGAGCTGGCGTACTGGCGGGGCTTCACCGGCCGCGCCGACCTGGCCGCCACCGTGCTGGCCTGCCTCGACCACGACGCCCCCATCCTCACCGGTGAGACCCGCTACGGCGACGACGACCTGCCGGTCATCCGGCTGCCGCACTGACCGGCCCGGACGGGCCGACGGGCGTCCCCGCCGGGTAGCCTTCGGCGCGTGATCGTGGTGAGGTGCCGGTGACGACGCTGGACCGGGAAGAGACGCGTGCCACCGACGGGGCACGCCCGGGCGACGGCGGGCGTCCCCTGCCGCTGAAACTGGCCGTCCCGGCGGCCCTGCTGGCCGGTCTGGCGCTTCTTGTCGCCTTCCCCCCGTACGGGCTGTGGCCCCTCGCCCCGGTCGGTGTGGCGCTGCTCGCCGCCGCGGCGCACCGGCGGCGGCTGCGCGCCGGCGCCGGGCTGGGCTTCCTCGCCGGTGTGGCGCTGTTCGCGCCGCTGCTGGAGTGGACCAACCTGCACACCGGCTACCTGCCGTGGCTGCTGCTGTCCCTGCTCCAGGCCGGCTACCTGGCGCTGCTCGGCGCCGCCACCGCCTGGGTGTCCCCGCTTGTCGACCGGCACCGCGCGGTATGGCCCCTGGTCACCGGTGTGCTGTGGGTGGGCCAGGAGGCGCTGCGCGACCGCACCCCGTTCGGCGGGTTCCCGTGGGGGCGGCTGGCGTTCAGCCAGGACACGTCCCCGCTGCTGCGGCTGGCCGCGCTCGGCGGCGCCCCGCTGGTCACGTTCGCCGTCGCCGTCGCGGGCGGGATCCTGCTCGCCCTGGCGTGGCGGGACTGGCGTAGTCCCGCCGGGCTGTGGCGGCCGGTGGCCGGGCTGGCGGCCGCCCTCGCCGCGGTGCTCGCCGCCGGCACCGCCGTCCCGACCGGGGTACGCGGCGGCGGCGACACCGTCACCGTCGCCATCGTCCAGGGCAACGTGCCCCGCCTCGGGCTGGACTTCAACGCCCAACGGCAGGCGGTGCTGAACAACCACGTCGACGCCACCCTGAAACTGGCCGAACAGGTCGCCGCCGGGACACAACGCCGCCCCGACCTGGTGGTGTGGCCGGAGAACTCCAGCGACATCGACCCGCTGCGCAACCCCGGCGCCGGCGAGCGCATCTCCCAGGCCGCCGACGCGATCGGCGCGCCGATCCTGGTCGGCGCCGTGCTCCTCGGCCCCGGCGAGGGTCAGGTCCGCAACGCCGGCCTGCTGTGGCGGCCCGGCAGCGGCGCCGACCTGGAGCAGCTCTACACCAAGCGGCACCCCGTGCCGTTCGCCGAGTACGTGCCGCTGCGCGAGATCGCCCGGATGGTCAGCTCCGAGGTCGACCGGGTCCGCTCCGACTTCGTCCCCGGCAGCACCCCCGGCGTGCTGGACACCGGCGTGGCCACCCTCGGCGACGTGATCTGCTTCGAGGTCGCCTACGACGGCATCGTCCGGGACACCGTCACCGGCGGCGCGCAGCTGCTCGTGGTGCAGACCAACAACGCCACCTTCGACGTGGCCGAGGCCCGCCAGCAGTTGGCCATGGTGCGGCTGCGTGCCGTCGAGCACGGTCGCGCCGCCCTGATGGCCTCCACGGTCGGGGTGTCCGGGTTCGTTTCCCCCGACGGGCGGGTAGACGGGGCGACCGGGTTCAACACCGCCGCGGTGGTGGTGCGGCAGATGCGGCTCGGCGACGGGCGTACCCCGGCCACCACGGCGGGGGTGTGGCCCGAGGTGGCCCTCGCGGCGCTGGCCGTCGCGGCCCTGGCCGGCGCGGCCGTGCTGCGCCGCCGCCGGGAGGTCGACCCGGGCTAGGACGACGAGCGGGGAGGCGGTACACGGTGGGCGTGACAGCCGACAGGCGCACGGTCGGCCATCCCGGGGTGGGACGGGTCCTCGTGGTCATTCCCACCTACAACGAGGCCGACAACGTCGACCGGATCGTCGCCCGGGTACGGGAGGCCGCCCCGGCGGTGGACGTCCTCGTCGCCGACGACAACAGCCCCGACGGCACCGGCGCGATCGCCGACGGGCTGGCCGGCGCCGACCCGCAGGTGCACGTCCTGCACCGTCCCGGCAAGGAAGGGCTCGGCGCGGCCTACCTGGCCGGTTTCGCCTGGGCCCGCCGGCGCGGCTACGACGCCGTGGTGGAGATGGACGCCGACGGCTCGCACGCCCCGGAGGACCTGCCCGCGCTGCTGGACGCCGCCCGCGACGCCGACATGGTGATCGGCTCCCGGTGGACGCGCGGGGCGCGGGTGCTGAACTGGCCGCTGCGGCGGCTGCTGCTGTCCCGGGCCGGGAACCTGTACGCGCGGCTCGCGCTGGGCGTGCCCGTCTCCGACGCCACGGGCGGCTACCGGGTGTACCGGGCGGCCGCGCTGGACGCCATCGACCTGGCCTCGGTGCGCTCGCAGGGGTACGCGTTCCAGGTGGAGCTGTCCCGGCTGGCGCACCGCGCCGGGGTGCGCATGGTCGAGGTGCCGATCACCTTCGCCGAGCGGGAGCACGGCGACAGCAAGATGAGCCCGCTGATCGTGGCGGAGGCGCTGTGGCGGATCACCACGTGGGGGCTGCGGGACCGGCGGGCCGCGGCGCGCCGCCCCGACGCGTTGGCCCGGTGGCCGTGAGCGCAGGCGTGTCATGCTGGAAGGGCGTGATGACACCGCCTGCGGATGAGGTGAGATGCGCCGAGGACTGAAGTACGTACCACCGGCTCTGCTGCTGCTCGCGCTGCTGGAGCTGACCGTGTTCGTCCTGGTGGGCCGGGGCGTCGGGTTCGGGTTCGCGGTGCTGCTGGTGTTCGCGGCGTCGCTGCTGGGCCTGGTGCTGCTGCGCCGGGAGGGCATGCGGGCCTGGCGCGGTTTCCGGGCCGCCGTGGAGTCCGGGCAGCCGCCGGGGCGGCAGGTGACCGACGGTCTCGTGGGGCTGCTGGGTGCGCTGCTGCTGGCGCTGCCCGGCCTGGTCAGCGGCGTGGTGGGGCTGCTGTTGCTGGTGCCGCCGCTGCGGCGGCTGGCCGGCGTCGGGGTGCGTCGGGCCACCGAGCGGCGGGTGTCGTCGATGGTCGCCGGCGACCTGTTCGGGCCGCGGCGGGTGCGGGTGCGCCGGGGCGCGCCGCAGCCCACCCCGGCCCCGCAGCAGCCGCCGGTGACCGAGCCGGGCCGGGCCATCGAGGGGGAGATCGTCGAACCCGGCCGGTAGGGGACGGACATGACGAAACGCCCCCGGGTGATCCCCGGGGGCGTTTGCGTCGTTACGGATGCTCAGGCGCGACCGCGGCGGGTGCGGACCTCCTGGAGCCGCTCGGCCAGGATGTCCTCCAGCTCGGCGATGGAGCGCCGCTCCAGCAGCATGTCCCAGTGGGTGCGCGGCGGCTTGGCCTTCTTCTGCTCCGGCTCGCTGCCGTCGACCAGGCGGGCGACGCTGCCGTCGAACTTGCACTCCCAGGTCGTCGGGACCTCGGCGTCGACGGCGAACGGCACCTCGAACTGGTGCCCCTTCGCGCAGAGGTACTCGCGGGTCTGACGCGGCGCGAGCTCCGTGTTGCGGTCGGATTCGTAGCTGACCGCGCCCAGCCGGCTACCGCGCAGCATACGCTCGCCCATGATCGACTTCCCCTCGTTCGTGGTGCTGTCTTCAGGTGTAACGGCCCGTCACCGCCGCCCCATTCCCGGCCACGCCGAAAGCCCGGCGCGGGGTCGGGGTCCTCAAGGGTAGCCGGTCATGACGGCTGCCCGGCGGGGTCGTCCCCGGCCGGGCCGAATCGGTGGAGTGTTTCGCCTGTCAACGGGGATGTTAGCCGCCCCCAGGTGTGCGGAGGTGACGATGACCAGTGACGCGCCGGTCGAGGCCCGGCCGCCCGGCGGGAAGACCTTCTTCGGTCACCCCCGGGCGCTGTCCACGCTGTTCCTCACCGAGATGTGGGAGCGGTTCAGCTTCTACGGCATGCGGGCCATCCTGGTGCTGTACCTGACCGCGTCGGTCGCCGACGAGGGGCTGGACATCGGGGAGTCCACCGCCAACGCCGTCTACGGCACCTACAACGCCATGGTCTACCTCATGGCGCTGCCCGGCGGCTGGGTGGCCGACCGGTTGATCGGCGCGCGCCGCAGCGTGCTGTGGGGCGGCGTGGTGATCGCCGCCGGGCACTACGTGATGGCCGTCCCGGCCCGGTGGAGCGTGTTCGCCGGCATGACGCTCATCGTGCTCGGCACCGGCCTGCTCAAGCCCAACATCTCCACCATGGTCGGCGACCTCTACGACCGGGACTCCCCGCGCCGCGACGCCGGGTTCTCCATCTTCTACATGGGCATCAACCTGGGCGCGTTCATCGCCCCGCTGATCACCGGCTTCCTCGGCGAGAAGATCAACTGGCATCTGGGGTTCGGCGCCGCCGCCATCGGCATGACCTTCGGCGTGATCCAGTACGTGCTCGGCCGCCGCAACCTCGGCGACGCCGGCGACCGGCCGGCCGACCCCCTGCTCGGCGCGGACCGGCGGCGGGCGCTGACCCGCATCGCCGTGGTCACCGTGGTGGTGCTCGTGGTGCTGGCCGTGCTCGCCCTCATCGGGCTGTTCACCGTCGACACCGTGGTCAACCTGCTCACCCTGGTCACCGTGCTGGTCACCATCGCGTACTTCGCGCGGATCCTCACCGACCGGGAGATCAGCGCCACCGAACGCAGCCGGATGAAGGCGTACGTGTGGCTGTTCGTCTTCGCCGCCGCGTTCTGGCTGATCTACGACCAGGCCGGATCGGTGCTGAACATCTTCGCCGCCGACCGGACCGACCGGAACGTGGGCGGCTTCACCTTCCCGGCGTCCTGGCTCCAGTCGGTGAACCCGATCCTGATCATCATCGGGGCGCCGCTGGCCGCCGCGCTGTGGCTGAAGCTCGGGCACCGGGTGTCCACGCCGACGAAGTTCGCCGTCGGCCTGGTGCTCAACGGCCTGTCGTTCGTGCTGATGGCCGCCGCCGCGCAGGCCGCCGTCGGCGGCGACCTGGTGTCGCCGTGGTGGCTGGTCGCCGTGTACGCCATCCAGGTCGCCGGTGAGCTGGCGCTGAGCCCGGTCGGCCTGTCGGCCACCACGAAACTCGCCCCGGTCAAGTACGCCAGCCAGATGCTGGGCCTGTGGTTCCTCGCCACCGCCGTCGGCGACGCCATCGGTGGCCAGGTGGCCCGGCTGGCGGAGAGCTGGTCCGAGCCGGCGTACTTCCTGACCTTCGGCCTGGCCTCGGTGGTGCTGGGGCTGGCCGCGGTGATGTTCACCCGGCAGATCCGGGGACTGATGGCCGGCATCCACTGACCGGCCCCACCTCACCGCGCCGGGGTCGGCGGCAGCGGCAGCGGCAGGCCGGGCAGCCCGTCGATGCTGGTCGCCACGTGCTCCTTGCCTTCGAAGTACGCGCTCAGCGACGCGTCGTCCTCCCGGGCGAACCGCCGCCCGTGCAGGTCGCGGTCGGCCTCGTAGGTCATCAACGGCACGGCGTAGCCGCAGGTGTCGCGGATCAGCTCGGCGTGGACCACGACGACGGCCCGCAGGCCGTGCGGGCCCGGGTCGATGTCGGGGAAGTGGCCCAGCAGCTCCGGCCAGCGGGGATCGTCGCGGAACACCGGCTCGCCCCGCCCGTGCACCCGGACGATGTTCGGCGGGCCGGTGAACGCGCACCACATCAGGGTGATCCGGCCGTTCTCCCGCAGGTGCGCGACGGTCTCGGCGTTGCTGCCGGCGAAGTCCAGGTAGGCGACGGTCAGCTCGTCGAGCACCGCGAAGGAGCCGCGCAGGCCCTTGGGGGACAGGTTGATGGTGCCGTCGCCGGCCAGGGGGGCGGTGGCCGTGAAGAACATCGGCTGCGCCTCGATGAAGGTCCGCAGCCGGCCGTCGATGCGCTCGTACGTCTTTCCCACGCCCTGATCATCCTCGCCGGCCGCCGCCTCCCGCTGCCCCGTCCCAGCCCGTGGCCCGGCGGTCGGCCGGCGGTGTCAGCCGGTGCGGGAGCCGAGCCGGGCCAGGGCGGTCGCCAGATCGCTCACCTGGTCGGCGAGCTGACCGGCCCGCCGCTGGGCGGCGTCGCGGTCGGTCTCGGCGGCGGCGAGCCGTACCGTCAGCTCGGCAAGCCGGGCCTCGACGGCGGCGGCGGCCTGCCGCGCGGCGGCCAGGTCGACGGCGAGGGCGTCCCGCTCGGCGGCGCGGGCCGCCAGCTCCTCCCGGGCCGCCGCGGCCTGCGCGACGGCCTCCGCCCGCGCGGCCTCGGCCCGCTCCCGGGCGACGTGCGCCTCCTGCCCGGCCCGCCGCGCCTCGGCGGCTTCCGTGCGGGCCTGCTCGGCCGCGCCCCGGGCGGCCTCGGCGTCGGCGCGGGCCCGGTCGGCCTCGGCGCCCAGCCGCTCGGCCCGCTCCAGCGCCTCGCCGGCCGAGCGGGTGGCCCGCTCGGCGTCGACCCGGGCGGCGTCCCGCTCGGCGGTCAGGTCGGTGACCCGCCGGCGCTCGGCGTCGCGTTCGGCCCGCACGGTACGCAGCTCGTGGCGGGCGGCGTCGCGGTCCCGTTCGGCCTGCACGCGCAGCGCCTGCGCTGCCCCGGCCTCGCCGCGGGCCTCGTCCCGGGCCGCCTCGGCGTGCCGGGCCCGGTCGGCGGCCGCCGTGGAGGCCGCCTCGGCGCGGTCGGCCCGCTCCCGGGCGGCGTCGCGCTCGGCCAGCGCGGCCTGGGTGTCCTGGCGGGCCCGGGCGGCGGCCGCGGCGGCGTCCTCGGCGTCGCGGCGGGCCTCGTCGCGTTCGGTGTGCGCCGCCGCCACCTGGGCGGCCGTCTCGGCGCGGACCTCGGCGAGCTGCCGCTCCACGCCGGCGGGGGACAGCTCGGCGTGCAGCGCCTCGGTGAGCGTCTCGACGATCTGGTCGAGCCGGTCCACCGCCTCCCAGGTGCGGGCCACCTGCCCGGGCAGGCCGGGGGAGTTGCGGTGGCGCATCCGGGAGTTGCGCGAGGCGCGCTGGCAGGCGCCGTCGTTGTCCCGGCAGTACCGGAACGGCCGGCCCGCGCCGGCGCGCTGCGGCACCTCGCGTCCACAGTGGGCGCAGGGACGGGTCTCGGGGGCGGGCTGGGCGTCCATCGGCGGCGAAGTCTAGTTGCCGCGGGTCACGACGGTGTCGACGGCCCGGTGCGCACGACGGCCTGGTCGCCGTGCGGTCCGAACAGGTGCAGGATCTCGACGGTGTCCGTGTCGGCCGGGCCGAACCAGTGCGGTTCGCCGGTGTCGAACTCGGCCACCTCGCCGGGGCGCAGGACGAACTCGCGGTCGCCGAGGACGAGGCGGAGCCGGCCGGCGAGGACGTAGAGCCACTCGTAGCCGGCGTGGGTGACGAGCGCCGGCTCCCGGGGCGCGAGGACCTGCTTGAAGACCTGCACCCGTCCCGGGTACTGGGTCAGGGGCACCACCACGCCGCCGCGCCGTCGCGGGTGCGGCCGCAGATGGACGCGGGGATCGCCGGTGGGCGGCGCCGCCACCAGTTGGTCCAGCGCGACGCGGTGCGCGCGGGCCAGCGGTATGAGCAGCTCCAGGGTGGGGCGCCGCTTGCCCGACTCCAGGCGGGACAGCTTGGTCACCGAGATGCCGGTCCGCTCCGCGAGGGTCTCCAGGGTCAGGCCGCGGTCGCGGCGCAGCGCGCGCAGCCGCGGCCCGATGCCGTCGAGGAGTTCCGCGAGATCGTCTTCCACACCGGCCATTTTGCGGTTTCCGCAAGGACGCTGGTCCCCGGGGGTGGCCCGACCGGAGCATGGCGGGGCATGTTCCCCGACCCGGAGGTGAGCGCGTGGCCGCGACATCCCTGACCGTGCGACCCGAGCTCAGCACGCGCCGGCGGTGGGCGGTGCTGGCGATCTGCGCGCTGAGCATGCTGCTCGTCGGGCTGGACACCACGATCGTCAACGTGGGCCTGCCGGCCATCGGGCGGGGCCTCGGGGTGGGCACCCGGAGCCTGGAATGGGTCCCGGACGCCTACACCGTGATCCTGGCCAGCCTGCTGATCTCGGCGGGCGCGTTGGCCGACCGGCTGGGCCGCCGCCGGGTCTTCCGGTGGGGGCTGGTCGTCTTCGGCGTCGCGTCGGTGGCCTGCGCGGTGGCCCCGTCGCTGGGCGCGCTCGTCGCGGCGCGGGCCGTCCAGGGGGTCGGCGCGTCGATGCTCAACCCCGTGGCCCTGGCCATCGTGGTGAACGCGATGCCCGACCCGCGGGAACGGGCCCAGGCCATCGGGATCTGGGCCTCGGTCTTCGGGCTCAGCATGGCGGCCGGGCCGGTCGCCGGTGGCGCGCTCATCGCGGCGTTCGGCTGGCGGTCGGTGTTCTGGGTCAACGTCCCGGTCATCGTCGCCGCGCTCGTGCTGACCGCGCGGTTCGTGCCGGAGTCCCGCGCGCCCCGGGCCCGGCGGCTCGACCTGCCCGGCCAGGTCCTCCTCACCGTCGTGGTGAGCCTCTGCGTCGCCGTGCTCATCGAGGGCCCACGCATCGGCTGGACGTCGCCGCCGGCGTGGGCCGCGTACGTGGTCGCCGCCGCTGCCGCCGCGGGGTTCGTGGCGGTCGAGCGGCGTCGCCGCGAACCCCTCATGGAGCTGGCGCTGTTCCGGCGGCCGGCCTTCGCCACGGCGGTGCTCGGCGCGGTGGCCGTGTTCGTGGCGTTGACCGTCAGCCTGCTGCTCACCACGCTGTACCTGCAGCACGGGCACGGTTGGACCCCGCTCGCCGCGGGGACCGCGACCCTGCCCCTGGCGCTGGGAGCGGCCGTCTGCGCGCCGCTGTCGGGCCGGCTGGCCGGGCGGTACGGGGCGCGGCGGCCGCTCCTGTTCGCCGGCGCGTTCCTCACGGTCGGCGGGCTCAGCCTTGTCGACCTGCGTCCCGACCCGGATCTCCGGCAGCTCCTGCCGGCCTACCTGCTCATCGGCATCGGCTTCGGCTTCGCCAACGCGCCGATCACCAACACCGCGGTGAGCGGCCTGCCGCAGGCGCGGGCCGGCGTCGCCGGGGCGATCACGTCCACCGCCCGGCAGGTCGGGTCGGCCATCGGCATCGCCGTCGCCGGGGGCCTCGTCGCCGAGGTCGGCCCGGCGGGTCTGGCCCGGGCGTCCCGCCCGGGCTGGCTCCTCGTCGCGGCCTGTGGCCTGTTCCTCTTCGTCGTGGCGCACGCCGCCCGTCAGGCGGCGCCGTCGCGGCCGGCGTCCGCGCGGGCGGCAGCGTCGAGGGTGTAGCGGCGTTGCAGCAGCACCGCGACCACCATGACGGCGGCCGGCAGCAGGCCGAAGCCGTACCGGATCGCCGCCAGCGCGCCCGCCGACTGGGTGACCGCCTGCCCGGCCGTCGAGGCCACGAAACCACCGGCGGCCAGGCAGAGCGCGTAGGCGTACGGGCCGAGCGCCGCGCCGGTGGCCTCGGTGGCGGTCCACACCCCGGTGTAGGTGCCGGCCCGGTCGGTGTCGGCGGCGCGGATCACGTCGGGCAGCATCGAGAACGGCAGCAGCTGCATCCCGGCGAACGCCACCCCGAGCACCGCCACCGCGCCGACCAGCACCGGCAGCCCGGCCGGGCGACCGACGGCCAGCACCAGCGCGCCGACGGCGAACGCGAGCTGCGCGGCGAGCAGCGCCCGCTGCTTGCCGACCCGCCGGGACACCGCCAGCCAGGCCGGGGTGACCAGCAGCGCCGGCGCGACGAACGCGGCGACCAGCACGGTGGTGAGTTTCGGGCGGCCCAGCTCGTACTCGGCGTAGTAGGGCACCCCGGCCAGCACCAGGTGGGTGGTGGTCGACATGGCCAGGTACGCGCCGACCAGCCAGCGGAACTGCCGGTCGCGCAGGCTCGCCACGAGGGTCGACCACCCGCCCGCCCGGTGCGGCGGCGCCGCCACGGCGGCGGTGCGGCGCAGCCGGTCGATCCCGGCGACGCCCACCGCCATGGCGGCGAGCATCCCCACCGCGAGCAGCGCCGCCATCCGCAGGTAGCCGGCGCGGGTGGCGTCGTCGCCGCCGGCCAGCAGCGGCGCGAGCAGCCCGGAGACCAGAATGCCGAGGGTGAGCACGACCATCCGGAAGGCCATCAGCCGGGTGCGCTCGTGGTAGCCGATCCGCAGGTCCGCGGGGGTGGCCAGGTAGGGCACCTGGTACGCGGCGAACAGCAGGTTCCCGGCGACGAAGAACAGCGCCACCCAGGCCGCGGCCGACGCCCCGCGCCACCCGCCGGGCACCGCGAACAGCGCGGCGAAGGCCAGCGGCAGCGCGCAGCCGACCAGCAGCAGCCGCCGCCGGTGGCCGCGGCGGGCCTGCTCGACGTCGCAGCGGTGCCCGACCCAGGGGTGCAGCAGCACGTCGGCGATCTTCGGCAGCAGCAGGGTCAGCCCGGCCAGCCACGGGGCGACCGCGAGGACGTCGGTGAGGAAGTAGAGCAGCAGCAGCCCGGGCACGGTGACCCAGACGCCCATGCCGAGCGAGCCGGCGGCGAAGCCGGCCAGCGGGCCGCGCGGCAGGGCCGCGGCCTGCCGCCGCTGGTCGAGCCCGGTCATGGTCGCCCCCTCCTCGGGGCACGCCGCCCCCAATCCAACGGATGCTGGATTGTAGGGGGAACAATGGCGGGATGACCATGCCCCGCCGCCGACCCGGCCGGCCGCGCCGCGACGACCAGCGGCCCACCCGCGACCTGGTGCTCGCCGCCGCCACCGCGCTGTTCGCCGAGCGTGGCTTCGACGCCGTCGGCCTGCGCGACGTCGCCGCCGCGGCCGGCGTCGATGTGGCCACCGTCGCCCACCACACGGGCACGAAGGCCGAGCTCTACGACGCCTGCTTCGCCCGGGTCTTCACCGCCGAGCGGGAGGTCCTCGTGGCGGCCGGCGAGCGCGCCCGGGCGGCCCTGGCGGCCGGGCGCGGCGAGGCGCTGCGGGCGCTGCACGACCTGGTCGACGTGTTCGTGGACTTCCTGGAGGACCGGCCGGAGACCACCGCGCTGTGGCTGCGCCGCTGGCTGGAGCCGCACCGGCACGCCGACCTGGACCAGCGGTACGCGGCCCCGCTGTACGCGCTGGTCGAGGACCTGCTCGCCGCCGCGGCCGCGGGCGGGGCGCTTGTCGAGCCGGCCCCGCACGTCACCGTGCGCAGCCTGGTCTGGGCGGTGCACGGGCACGTGGTGGCCCTCGCCGCGCAGGACGGCTCCGGCGCCCGCGAGCGCCGCGAGTTCCGGGCCTTCGTGCACCGCTTCCTCGACGGGCTGTACCCGCCGGCCACCCCTTGACGGGCCGCCGCCCGCCGGGGATTATCCAGCAGTCGTTGGATTAGGAGGCGGGCATGACGGCACGACCCAGGGTGGCGGTCATCGGCGCCGGCGCGGCCGGACTGGCCACCCTCAAGGCGCTCGCCGACGCCGGCGTGCCGGCGGTCGCGTTCGAGACCACCGACACCGTCGGCGGCCTCTGGGTGTACGGGTCACCCGGCTCGCCGGCGTACCGGACGCTGCACCTGAACACCAGCAAGGGGCGCACCCAGTTCGCCGACCACCCGATGCCGGAGGACTGGCCCGACTACCCGGGCCACGACCGCATCGCCGGCTACCTCGCCGACTACGCCGACCGGTTCGGCCTGCGTGACGCCGTGCGGCTGCGGCACACCGTCGAACGGGTCACCCGGACCGCCGACGGCGGCTGGGCCGTGCACGCCACCGGACCCGACGGGCCGGTCCACCTCGACGTCGAGGCGGTGGTGGTGGCCAACGGGCACAACCGGGCGCCGAAGTGGCCCGACCCGTACCCGGGTGACTGCGCCGCCGAGCAACTGCACAGCCACGACTACCGCGGCCCGGAACAGCTCGCCGGCCGGCGGGTGCTGGTGGTCGGGGGCGGCAACTCCGCCATGGACATCGCCGTCGACGCCTCGTACGCCGCCACGCGGACCCTGCTGTCGCTGCGCCGCGGGGTCTGGGTGGTGCCCAAGTACCTGCTCGGCCGCCCCTCCGACACCCTCAACGGTGCGCTCGCCCGCCGGCTGCCCTGGCGGCTGCGGCAGCGGATCAGCCAGACCATGCTCACCGCCACCGTCGGCCCACCCGCCCGGTACGGGCTGCCCACCCCCGCCCACGGCTTCCTCCAGGACCACCCCACCCTCTCCGACGGGCTGCTGTCCCGGCTCACCCACGGCGACATCCAGGCCCGTCCCGGGATCGCCCGGTTCGCCGGCGAGCGGGTCGAGTTCACCGACGGCCGCTGCGACGAGGTGGACCTGGTGATCTGGTGCACCGGCTACCGGGTGGAGGTCCCCTTCCTCGACCCGGGACTGCTCGGCGACGGCGCCGACCGGCTGCCGCTGTACCGGCACGTGTTCCACCTGGACGCCCCCGGGCTGGCCTTCGTCGGGCTGATGCAGTCCACCGGCGCGGCGTTCCCGCTGTTCGAGGCCCAGGCCCGGCTCGTCGCCGGCTGGCTCGCCGGCACCTGGTCGCCACCGGACCGGGCCCGGCAGGAGGCCGCCTGCCGGGCCGAGCTGCGCGCCGCCACCACCCGGTGGGGGCAGCGCCGGCCGCACATGCGGGTCGACTTCGACGCGTACCTGGCCGAACTGGAGCGGGAACTGGCGGCCGGGCGGCGCCGGGCGGAGGTGCGGCGGTGAGCGGGCTGGCGGGACGGCGCGTGCTGGTCACCGGCGCGAGCGGCACCTTCGGGCGGCACCTGTGCGCCGCGCTGACCGGCGCGGGCGCCCACGTCGTGGGGCTCGACCTGCGCCCGGACGAGGACGGCCCGGTGCCGGTGCTCGGCTGCGACCTGACCAACCCGGCCGCCGTGCCGGCCGCGGTGGCCGCCGCCGTGGACCGGCTCGGCGGGCTGGACCTGCTGGTCAACAACGCCGGCGTCGGCGGGCCCGCCCCGGCCGAGCTGGCCCCCGACGAGGTGGTCCGCCGGCAGCTTGAGGTCAACCTGCTCGCCGCCTGGCGCACCACGGCGGCGGCGCTGCCCGCCCTGGAGGCGGCGCGCGGCCGGGTGGTCTTCGTGGCCAGCCGGATGGCCGTGCTGCCGCTGCCCCTCGCGGCCGCATACGGGGTGAGCAAGCGGGCGGTCGTCGCGTACGCCGACGCGCTGCGCCACGAGGTCGGCACCCACGTCGGCGTCAGCGTCGTCTACCCAAGCATGGTCGCCTCCCCGATCCACGACAGCACCGCCGAGGCCGGCCTGTCGCTGAGCGGGGTGTCCCGGCTGGAACCCGTCGAGGGGGTCGTCGCCGCGATCATGCGCGCCGCCACCGCCCGCCGGGCGCCCCGGGACGTGGCCACCACGGCCCGGGGGCGGCTGGAGCTGGCCCTGGCCCGGCACGCGCCGGCGCTGGCCGACCGGCTGGTGCGCCGTACCGTCGCGGGGCGGATCGCCGCCGGTGACCTCGACGGCGCGCCGCTGGCCGCCGGCATGCTCCGGCGGCACCGGGACGGCCGCCGGTAGGGTGCCGCCATGCCTGTCTCGCCCTACATCGCGCGGATGCGCCGGCACATCGGATCCGACCTGCTGATGCTGTACGGCGTCAGCGGGGTGGTGACCGACGGGGCCGGGCGGGTGCTGCTGGCCCGCCGCGGCGACAACGGCCGCTGGTCGGTGCCGGCCGGCACTGTCGACCCGGGCGAGCAGCCCGCCGACGCGCTGGTCCGCGAGGTCCGCGAGGAGACCGGCATCGAGGTCGAGATCGAACGGATCGGCGGGGTGGCCACCCATCCGGTCGTCTACCCCAACGGGGACACCTGCGAGTTCCTCAACGTCTGGTTCCGCTGCCGGGCCGTCGGCGGCACCGCCACCGCCGACGGCGACGAATCCCTCGCGGTCGGCTGGTTCGCGCCCGACGAGCTGCCCGACCTGGACGACTGGTCGCACCTGCGGATCGCCACCGCGCTGCGCGAGGACATCGAACCCTGGTACGCGGCGCCGGGCGAACGCCACCCGGCGCTCAGCCGGCCCGACAACCTCTGAACGCGCCCGGCCGTGCCGGTCAGGGGGTGGCCACGGCGGCCCGCGAGCGGTCCACGGCGATGCGGACCGCGAGACCGGCCAGCACCGTGCCCATCACGTAGCGCTGGGCCCGCGCCCAGGCCGGCCGCCGGGTGAGGAACGCCGACACGGTGCCGGCGGTGAGGACGATGAGCCCGTTCACGGTCAGCGCGATGCCGATCTGGGTCAGCCCGAGCAGCAGGCTCTGCACCGCCACGTGCCCGCGCGCCGGGTCGACGAACTGCGGCAGCAGCGACACGTAGAGGATGGCGATCTTCGGGTTCAGCAGGTTGGTGACCAGGCCCATGGTGAACAGCCGCCGCGGCCGGTCCGGGGGCAGCGCGGCCGGGGTGAACGCCGACCGGCCGCCCGGGCGCAGGATCCGCCAGGCCAGCCACAGCAGGTAGGCCGCGCCGCCCAGCTTCACCGCGGTGTACAGCGGGGGGACCAGCACGAAGACCGTGGCGATGCCGGCCACCGCGGCGGCCAGGTAGACCAGGAAGCCGACGGCCACGCCGAGCAGCGACACCAGCCCGGCCCGCCGGCCCTGGGTGACCGACCGGGACACCAGGTAGACCATGTTCGGGCCGGGCGTGAGCACCAGACCCAACGCCACCAGGGCGATACCCACCAGCGCGCCGACCGTGACCACGTCGCCTCCCCGCCCGTCGGTCCTGCCCGGACCCTACGCCCGCGCTCCGGCGCCGTGGGGCCGGGCTCGCCGGACGGGGGCGTGACGGGCGACACTACCGGGATGTCGATCGTGCTCCACGCCGCCGCCACCCCCTCCGCCCCCGGCCTGCTGCTGCGCCCGTGGCGCGACGACGACGCCGAGGCACTGCTGGCCGCGTACCGGGATCCGGTGCTGCGCTCCTGGACCCGGCTCCCGGTGACCACCCGGGCCGAGGCCCGCGCGTTCCTGCGCCGCAGCCGGCAGGGCTGGGCGGCCGACCGCCGGTTCAGCTTCGCCGTCCTGGAGCCCACGGCCGAGGGGGAGCGGCTGGTGGCCAACGTCGTGCTCAAGGAGGTCACCCCCGGGCGGCCGGCAGCCGAGGTGGGCTACTGGACGGCCGCGCCCGCCCGGGGCCGCGGTGTCGCGCCGCGGGCCGTGGCGGCGGTCACCGACTGGGCGTTCGCCCGGTTCGCCGCGGGCGGCCTGACCCGCCTGGAGCTGCTGCACCAGGTGGACAACCCGGCCTCCTGCCGGGTGGCGGAGAAGAGCGGGTACGCCTTCGCGGAGGTGCTGCGGGCCCGGCCGCCGTTCCCGCGCGACGGTCACCGCCACGTCCGCCACCGGCCCTGAGCCGGGCCACCGCCATCGAGCGCCGGGCCGGCGTCAGCGGCCGGCCAGGAAGAGCAGGGCGGCCGCGACAAGTCCCGCCTCCACCAGGGCGACGAAGGTCCGGTCGCTGATCCGGCCGACGATCCGCCGCCCCACCCACGCGCCGGCCAGGGTGGCCGGGGTGAGCGCCGCCCCGAGCAGCAGCACCTGCCGGCCGAGCAGCCCGGCCCCGGCGTACCCGGCGGTCTTGGCCAGGTGCAGGGTGAGCGCGGCGGCCGCCTCGGTGCCCACGTACGCGGCCCGGGTCAGCCCGTAGGCCAGGAAGAACGGCGCGGTGAGCGGGCCGACGGAGCCGAGCAGCGCCGACCCGAGCCCGGAGGCCGCGCCGACCGCCACGAACGTCCGCGCGCCGGGCCGTCCCGGCGGCCGGCCGAGGCGACGCCACGCCACCACGCCCAGCAGGAACACCCCGAGCAGCCGCTTGAGGGCGGCCAGCGGCGCGTGCGCCAGCAGCAGCGCCCCGGCCAGGGCGAACGGCACCGCGCCGAGCGCGAACCGGCGGGCGAGGGCGGCGTGCAGCTCCCGCCGGTTGAGCCAGACCCGGGCGGCGTTGCTGGCGAGCTGGGTGAGGGTGAGCACGGGCACCGCGACGCGCAGCCCGAACAGCGCGGTGAAGACCGGCAGCAACAGCACCCCGCCGCCGAAACCGGTCACCGCGGACAGCACGGCCAGCAGGAACGCCGCTGCCGAGGCGACCAGCAGCGTGCTCAGCGCGTGGGTTCCTCGACGCCCGGCCCGGCCGCCGGCGCCGGGCCGAGCAGGCGCAGCAGCAGCCGCGGCTCGCCGGGCCACGCGTCGAGCAGCACCTGCCGGGGCACCTGCCTGCCGGCGTAGCGCAGCGCCAGCGCGACCACCACGATGTCGTCGAGTGGGCCGATGACCGGCAGGAACTCCGGGATCAGGTCGATGGGGCTGGCCAGCCAGAGCCCGGCGAACACGATCGCGACCTTGGCCCGGCGCGGCACCCGGGGGTCGCGGCGCAGCCGGCGCACGGTGGTCAGGCAGTCCGGGATGAAGGCGGCCAGGTCCCGCAGGATGCCCGGCGGCAGCCGCCGGGCCAGCAGCACCAGCAGCGCCCAGCTGGCCAGCAGGCAGGCCACCGCGACGCCGAGGCCGATGAGCCAGTCACGCACGCCGGTGGTTCCTCCCGCCCTGGGGTACGGGCCGCCCGCCGGCCCACCAGGAATGTACGCCCCGCCGCCGCCGGCCGCCGGACGGGAACAGCCCGGTGCCGGCCGGCGCTGAACCAGGTCGGTGATCCGCGGATACGGTGAGGACGGGAGGTGACGGCGGTGACGACAGGCTGGGAGGCCGCGGTCGAGGCGCAGATCCGCTCGGCCCAGGAGCGTGGCGAGTTCGACAACCTGCCGGGGGCCGGCAAGCCCATCCCGGGCCGGGACCTGCCCTACGACGAGGGCTGGTGGATCCGCAGCTTCCTGGAGCGCGAACAGCTTCCCGGTGACCTGCTCCTGCCCACCCCGCTGCAACTGCGCCGCCGCATCGAGAAGGTCCCCGACGAGGTGCGCGACCTGCCCACCGAGGAGTCGGTACGGGCGTACGTGGCCGCCCTCAACACCGAGGTGGTGGCCTGGCTGCGCACGCCCACCGGTCCGCGGGTGGTGGTCCGGCCGGTCAACGCCGACGACGTGGTCCGCGACTGGCGGGCCGGCCGGGAGCGGGCCGCGGCCGAGCGGGTGGCGGCCGACCCCGCGCCCGTCCCGCTTTCCGCTCCGCCGCGCCGCCGGTGGTGGCCCTGGCGGCGCCGCTGATCGGCCGTCGTCGGGGGACCACCACCCCCGAGCCGGTGGTCCCCCGACGACGGCTGCTCAGGCCGACCCGGCGCCGGGCCGCGGCGCCCGGGTGGCCGGCAGCAGCAGGGCCGGGAGCACCCCCAGCAGCGTGAAACCGAGCACCCACCAGAAGGTCGCCCCGAACGCGGCCGCCCGCTCCGCCGCGTCGGCCTGCCCGGCGAGCTGCCGCTGGAGCACGACGGCCAGGACCGCCCCGCCGAACGCCCCGCCGAGCTGCTGGAAGATCCGGATGGCGCTGGTCGCCCGCGGGATCGCCGCCGGCGACAGTCCCCGGTACGGGCTGGCCAGTACCGGCACCACGGTGGCGCCCATGCCGGCGCCGCTGACGAGCAACGCGGCGGCGAGCACCGGCTGCGCGGTGTCGGCCGCCACCTGCGTGTAGGTGAGCGTGCCGGCGGCGGCCACCACGAGGCCGACCAGCACGATCGGCCGGGGGCCGATCCGGTCGGTGAGCCGCCCGGCGGCCACCAGCCCGATCGCCATGCCCACGCCCTGCGGGGCCAGCAGCAGCCCGGCGGCCAGGGCGGACGCGCCCCGCACCTGCTGCTGGTAGAGCGGCAGCAGGATGATCGCCCCGAACAGGGCGACGCCGGACAGGAACACCACCGCCGCGCAGGCCGCGAACGTCCGGTCGGCCAGCAGCCGCAGGTCGATCAGCGGCTCCCGCCGGGTCCGCAGCGCGTGCCCCGCGAATCCGGCCAGCAGCACCCCGCCGAGCGCCACCGCGACGAGCACGGCCGGGGCGTCGAACCGGCCGTGCCGGCCGGCCTCGGCCAGGCCGTAGACCACGGCGGCGCAGCCGGGCGGCAGCAGGGCCAGCCCGGTCAGGTCCAGCGGGGCGGCGGTCGCCGGCCGGTCGGCGGGCACCACCCGGCGGGCCAGGAGCAGCCCGGCCAGGCCGACCGGCAGGTTGACGAAGAAGATCCACCGCCAGCCCAGGTCGTCGACGATCAGGCCGCCGAGCACCGGCCCGAGGACCGGGCCCAGCATGGCGGGGACGCCGATGGCGGCCATCACCCGGCCGAGCCGGTCCGGGCCGGCGGCGCGGGCCAGGATGGTCTGCGCCAGGGGTACGAGCATCCCGCCGCCCGCGCCCTGCACGACCCGGAACGCGATGAGGCTGCCGGCGGACCAGGCCAGCCCGGACAGCAGGGAGCCCAGCAGGAACCCGGCGAGGCTGAGCGTCCAGAGCGTGCGGGTGCCGAACCGGTCGGCGGCCCAGCCGGTCAGCGGGATCATCGCGGTCATCGCCAGCAGGTAGCCGGTGCCGACCCACTGCACGGTGGACAGGGTCGCGTCGAACTCGCGGAGCAGCGTGTGGATGGCGACGTTGGTCATGGTGGCGTCGAGCTGCACGGCGAGCGCGCCGAGCATGATCACGCCGACCAGCCGGCGCAGCGCCGGGGAGACCCCGGGTGCCGGCGCGGGCGGCTCGATGGTCCGATCCATTCCGGCCCCTTTCCTCGACCTGCGGTAAATGCTTACTGCGGAGGCCCGGGCTCCGCAGGTTGTCACCGTGTGCTGGTTCAGCGGCCGGGAACCGGCCCGGTCATCCCGTCGAGCAGCTGCCCGACCACCCGGTCCCGCAGCTCCGGCGTGCCGGCGTCGACGGCGAACGGGGGAGCGAAGACCTGCAACGCCACGAGCGCCCCCATCGCGGTCGCGTACGCCACCTCGAACGGGCAGTCGGCGCGGAACGCGCCCTCGGACTGGCCGCGCTCGTACAGGTGGCGGATCGCCGCGGGGAGCTGGTCGGCGGTGGGCAGGGACAGCGCGCCGGACCCGCTCAGCGACTCGTGCAGCATCAGCGCGAGCAGCCGGGGGCGGGCCCGCAGGATGTCGTAGAAGCCGGCGAAGGCGGCGCGCATCCCCGCGTACGGGTCGAGGGTGGTGGCCCGGTCGAGCACCGGCGCCCAGGCGGCGGCCAGCCCCGCGCGCTGCTCGTCGATGACGGCCGCGTAGAGCCCTTCCTTGCTGCCGAAGTGGTGGTAGATCATGCGCTCGTTGACGCCGGCGCGCCGGACCACCGCCTGCACCCGGGTGCCGTGCAGGCCGGTGCGGGCGAACTCCTCCGCCGCGGCGTCGAGCAGGGCGGCCCGGCTGTCACTCATGCAGTAAGTATTTACCGAGCAACCCGTGCCGGCAACCCCGGTGGTCATCCCGCCTCGGAAGCCGACCGGCAGTCCAGGTAGGCGTCCAGCGCCGCGGCGCCGCTCAGCATCGCGCGGCTGCGGGCCACGAGACGGGCGTGCCAGTCGCGCAGCGTCGATTCGAGGGGTGCGACGCCCCCGGCCGAGCGGACCTGGGCGATCAGCGGGGCGATCTGCTCCAGCAGGTGGCCGCCCCGCCTGAGCTGGTGAACCAGCAGGGCATCGCGGACGTCGGCGGCGCTGTAGACCCGGTAGCCCGTCCGCGGGTCGCGGCGCGGCTGGACCACGCCCGCACGTTCCCACTTGCGCAGGGTGGCCGGGCGGATACCGAGCCTTCTCGACAGCGGGCCCACGAAGGTGTCACCGCGTTCCGGCGGCACGGGCTCGAGGTCGCGCAGCGCGGCCTCGACGGCCTGGAGGGTGCGGCGGTCGTCGAGAAGCTGGGCGTGGCTCTCGTCGATGAGGTGGAGAGCTTCCCCGGTCGCCTCCCGGTTGACCGCCCGCATGATCGACGTGGCCGTCGCGTGACCGTGGCCGGGCACGAGGGCCAGGAACGCGTTCAGCGCGCTCGCGTGCAGCGGTGTGTAGGTGCGGTAGCCGTGGAGGGTGCGTTCCGCCTCCGGAAGGACGCCGGCCGCCTCGTAGTTCCGGATCGCCTGCGTCGACAGACCGTGCCGGCGCGCCAGGTCGACCGGCCTCAGCCGACCACCGTGTTGAGAGTTTTGCCGCACTGCCTGCCCAGTTTCACTGAGAAGTTTCCACCGACGGTTCAACGATAGCGTTGAGGGCATGACTGCTGGTATCACCGACACCGTCCATGCCGTCGACGCCGCTGCCGTCATGGGGCTGCTCCCGGGCCGGCCCCGGTTGCTCGCCCTGGGCGAGCCCACCCACGGCGAGAAGGTTCTCCTCGACGTGCGCAACGACCTCTTCCGGCAACTCGTGGAGCGGGAGGGCTACCGGACGATCGCCATCGAGAGCGACTGCCTGATGGGCCTCGTGGTGGACGACCACGTCACGTCGGGCGCGGGCGACCTCGACGAGGTCATGGACCGCGGCTTCAGCCACGAGTGGGGCGCCTTCCCGGGCAACCGCGACCTGGTGCGCTGGATGCGGGCCTACAACGAGGGCCGGCCCGCGTCCGAGCGGGTGCGGTTCGCCGGTTTCGACGGCCCGCTGGAGATCACCGCCGCGGCGAGCCCCCGGCAGGCCCTCACCGCTCTGCACGGCTACCTCGCGGCCCGGGTCGACGCCGGCCTGCTTCCCTGCACCGCCGAGACGCTCGACCGCCTGCTCGGGGCCGACGACAGGTGGACCGAACCGGCCGCCATGATGGACCCGACCCGGTCGGTGGGCCGGACGCCCGAGGCCAGGGAACTACGACTGGTGGCCGACGACCTGGTGGCCCTGCTCGACGCGCAGACGCCCCACCTGATCGCGACGTCCACACCCGACGAGTGGGAGCGGGCGCGCCTGTACGGGCGCACGGCCGCCGGCCTGCTGCGCTACCACTTCTCGATGGCCGACACGTCACCCACCCGGATGGCGCGGCTGCTCGCCGTGCGGGACTCCATGATGGCCGCCAACCTGCTCGCACTCGCCGAACGCGGTCCGACGCTCGTGCACGCCCACAACAGCCACCTCCAGCGGGAGAGGAGCACGATGCGGATGGGCGGCCTGCCGGTGGCATGGTGGAGCGCCGGCGCGCTCGTCAGCCCTCACCTGGGCGACGGGTACGCCTTCCTGGCCACCGCCCTCGGCACGATCCGCCACCACGGCGTGGAGACCCCACCCCCGGACACCCTCGAAGGGCACCTGTACGCGCTCCCGCAGGACCGGTACGTCGTCGACCCCCGGCGACTGGCCGCGGCCCTCGGCGAGGCGGCACCCGCTCCGCGGGTGTCCCCCTGGTTCGGTTACGCCCCCCTCGATCCGGCGCACCTGACCGGCATCGACGGGCTCGTGTTCGTGAAGGACGCCGTGCGGAACTAGCGTCCGCCGGCTACCGCCCGCCGGCATGGCGGTCTCGTCAGGCCGGCGGGCGGCGGGTGAACCCCGACCGCACCCGACGTCAGGTGATGGGCCTGCCGAACCAGCGGGCGAGGTGGTCGTCCAGGTCGCGCTGATCGTCGCCGATCCAGGCGACGTGACCGTCGGGGCGCAGCAGGACGCAGGGAGCGTCCAGTGCGGCGGTGGGATCCGCGAGGTGATCGACCCGGTCGGACCAGCCGCCGGCGGTCAGGCCTCCGGTGCGGTCCAGCAGCAGGCCGCGGCCGCGACGCAGCAGACCGTAGAGGCGGCCCTCTTTCAGGTCGATGTCGGGCAGCCGGCGGCCGAGCAGGTCGGGGCCGGCGCCGAAGTCGTAGCGGATGCCGATCCCGGTGATCTTCTCGATCAGACGGCGGTTCACCTCCTCGAAGTCCATCAGTTCGGTGAGCAGCCTGCGCACGGCCCGCGCGCCCGGTTCGGTGGACAGCAGTTCCATCTGGGCGCGGGTGTTGTCCAGCACGTCCTCAGCGACCGGATGACGTTCGGCGTGGTAGGTGTCCAGCAGTGTCTGCGGCGCCCGGCCGCGGACCTGTGCGGCCAGTTTCCAGCCGAGGTTCACCGCGTCCTGGACGCCGAGGTTGAGGCCCTGTCCGCCGATGGGTGGGTGGACGTGTGCCGCGTCGCCGGCCAGCAGCACCCGCCCGACCCGATACCGTTCGGCCAGCCGGGTCGCGTCGCCGAAGCGGGACAACCAGCGCGGGGAGTGCACGCCGAAATCGGTGCCGGCGACGGCGCGCAGCTGTCGTCGGAAGTCGTCGAGCGTGGGCGGTGCCGCACGGTCGCTGACTCCTCCGGCGGGTACCACCACGCGATAGACCCCGACACCCGCGGGAGCGAGACTGAATCGCCTGTCGGTCACGCGGAGTTCGGACACCTTGGCGGCGATCTCGTCCTGCGGCGCACCCACTGCCATCTCGCCCATCAGCGTCTCGTTCCGCGAGGGCTCGCCGGGGAAGGCGACGCCGAGCAGTTTGCGCACCGTGCTGCGCGCGCCGTCACAGCCGACCAGGTAGCGCGAACGCAGCCGTTCGCCGTCGGCCAGCTCGACGGTCACCCCGTCGTCGTCCTGCTCGAAGCCGACCACCGCGCAGCCGTGGCGGACCTGCGCACCCAGTTCGACCGCATGTTCTTCGAGCAGGTGAACGATGACGGGCTGGGGGATGCCCAGCAGGTAGGCGTACGGGGAATCCAGGCCCTCGGGCGCGGGCTTGTCGATGGCGGCGAAGTAGGCGCCGGCCGGACGCCGTCTGCCGCGTTCGAGGATGCGCTCCAGCAGCCCGCGCATCGCCATCAGCTCGATGCTGCGGATGTGCAGGCCGACGATGCGGACGAACGACGGGGGCTCGGTCTCCTTCTCCAGGACGAGTACCCGCACGTCGTGCAGCCGTAGTTCGGCGGCCAGCATGGCGCCCGTCGGCCCGCAGCCGGCAATGATCACGTCGAAGTGCATTGGTGGTGCCTTTCCGGGAGTGCCTCTGTGGCGAGGCGCTCCCGGCGACACCTACGTCGATCGCCCGGCCGTGACGGGAAGGGGGAGCACCCACATCGATACAGCGTTCATGGGTCTCACCTCCTCGGGCGGTGTCACGGGCACCTGCAAGCTACAAGCCGGCCACCACGCCGTCCAGCGCTTTCCGCGGTCCGATTAACGGATTACTGGTTACACCAATCCAGCAATCTGTCCGGACAAAGGGGACACAAGCTCGATGCATCATAATGACAGTTCCTGTGCGTAAGGCTTTACGCTGTTGTATCCGGCGGCCTAAGGCCGGTAGCTCGCCCTGGCCTCGGCCACCTCGGCGGCCCGGCGCTCCCGCCAGCGCTTCTGCGCGTCGCTGTTGCAGCGCCGGCAGACCCTCCGGAAGCGGCCGGTGGCCGGGTCCACCTCGCGGTCGTGCCCGTTGCGGCACCGGGGCTGCTGCCTGCGCCGACGGCAGTTCTCGGCGTGGCTGAGCTGGCGGAGGTGGGTCGGCTCGATGCAGTCGGCGACGTCGCAGACGTGGTGCACGTCCAGGTCGGGCCGGTAGCCGCCGACGAAGACCGCGTAGGCGGCGACGTGGGCCCACGCCCGGCCGGCGACCTTCTGGTGAACCCCGCGCCGGCTGCCGTAGCCCCGCACGATGAGACAGCCGGTCGGCAGCCGTTCCGACCGCGCGAGCAGGTACGCCTTCAGAGACTCCTCGGTGAAGTGCCGGGAGAGGCCGGTCACCTGCGACAGCATTCCGGAAGCATAGAAAGGGGCGCCGACAGGCTCACTGGCCCAGGCGGCAGTGCGGGAGCGAGTTGGACGGGGCCCGCGGGGCGCGGTCGCCGTTGTCGGCCAGCGCGACGTCCAGGAACGCGCCGACTCCGACCTGGGTGGCGTCGGCGAGCCGGGCGATGAGCAGCAGGCGTCGTCGCAGCGTCTCGGGCTCGCCGGTCTCGGGCACCGCGGGCCGTCGGCCGGCCGGATGCAGCGACGCCCGGCGCCGGCGCGCCGTCCGGTCCGCCGGACCCTCGTCGTCGAGCTGGGCCGCCAGCAGCGGCCAGACGTCCTGGCCGTCCGGGTCGAGCTCCTCGATGAGCAGCCCGGCCGTGTCGCCGAGGACGTGGTACGCCCACGGGTGGGGCAGCCGCGACAGCCGCTCGACAGCGGCCTCGACGCCCGCCAGGTCCGACTCGTCGGCCGCCCGGACCCCGGCCACCACCGCGTTCCACAGTTCCTGCTCCGCCGGGGTCGGCGGGTGCCACATCGCCATCTGCGCTCCGCTTCTGACCTGCGAGGGATCAGGCATCGAGTGTTCGGGTCGGGGGTGGCCGGCACGGGCCCGTAGGAGGGCGAGACCCGTGCCGGCCGCGGTGATCACCCCAATCACCGCCTTCGCGCCACCGCGGGCGGCCGCCCGCCATGACGTCGTCTCCGAGGTGGGCGGCCCGGTCCGGGTACGCCCGCCAACGTGAGTCAAGTATGCGATAAATTTGCCTGATTATGACGATTTGAATGTTCGTGTTGCACGTGTTCACGTCCTCACTGGAGTTCCTTGGCGTTCGGCGGCAGCGGGACGCGCCACGGGAAGCCGCGCGGTGGTGCGCCCGGGCCAGGGCAGCAGTCGGGGTGGCCGACGGGCGCTGAGGTCCTCGATCCAGCCGAGGGCGAGCACCAGCCCGATGAGCAGCACGAGGGCCACCGCCAGGTAGCCGACCTGGCCGACCCGCCAGACACCGATCAGGTCACCCACGGCGAAACAGACCGCGATGGCGGCGTTGTGCCAGAGGTAGATGGTCAGCGCCCGGCTGTTCAGCGCGGTCACCAGCCGGTCCAGCGGCCGGACGCGGGCGAGCCAGCCCATCGGCGGCGCGACGCGCAGCAGCACCAGCACGAACCCGAGCGACCAGAACGCCTGCGCCACCGGGATGTCGTTGAGATCGCGGCCCGCCTCCGGGTGGGTCACCAGCCAGCCGACCGCGACCCCCAGGCAGAGCGCCGCCAGGCCCAGCAGCGCCGGCAGCGAGAGCCGCCGCAAGCGGCGGTCCTGGTGCGCGAAGCCGACCAGCCAGCAGGCGGTGAACATGGCCAGGTCGGTCAGCACCGACTCCACCGGCCCGTCGAACCCGGGCGCCGCGGTCTGCAACAGCACCACGCCGGCCAGCGGCACGAGCACCGACCACACCGGCCACCGCCGGTGCAGCGCCAGCATCGCGGGGGAGAGCAGCACCAGCCAGAGGTACGTCACCAGGTACCAGAGCACCCCTGTCACGTCCGCTGCCCACGCGTCGCCGGGCGGCTGCACCAGCGGCACCACCCAGCTCAGCAGCACCGGCCAGGCGGGCCGGTCGGACCAGCCGTGCCAGAGCATCAGCGGCACCAGCACGAGGCCGAGGGCCCACAGCCCGGGGAGCAGGCGGCGCAGCCGGCCGCTGACCGCCCGCTCGGGCGTACGGTCCAGCGAGCGGGCCATCAGCGCGCCGCCGAGGGCGAACATCACCCCCATGGCGGGGAAGACGAGGCTCAGCCAGGCGGCGCCGAACATGTGGTACGCGATGACCCGGCCCAGCGCGAGCGCCCGCAGAGTGTCGAACCAGCGGTCCCGGCCCGGCGGCGCCGCGGCCTCCGGCGCAACCGGCGTCCCCGCGACCGGCTCGCCGGCCCGTTTCACCCGGCGCCAGCCCAGCCGGGCGCCGGTCAGCGCGGTCACCATGGAGCGGGCCAGCACCAGGTACATCATCTGGCGGTAGGCGAACTGCTGGAACGGCAGGGTGAGCAGCGGGCGCAGCGGCTCCCGGTCGAGTTTGAAGGCCACCGCCGCGGTGAGCAGTTGCACGGCCAGCATGACCAGCCAGGCCACCGCCGTCTTCGTGGTGTCCAGGAAGAACAGTCCGTAGACGGCCAGCAGGTCGAGCACCGGCCCGAGCAGGGGGAGCAGCACGCCGAACAGGGCGAGCATGGGCAGCCCGAAGCGGCCGAACCGGGCGCCGGCGCCCCGGTCGCGGACGGCGCCGCGGTGCTTCCACATCGACTGGAGGGTGCCGTAGCTCCAGCGGTAGCGCTGCCGCCACAGGTCGCCCACCGAGGCGGGCGCCTCCGTCCAGGCGCGGGCCCGGTCCTGGTAGACCACCCGCCAGCCGGCCCGCAGCACCGCCATGGTGACGTCGGTGTCCTCGGCCAGGGTGTCGCGGCTCATCCCGCCGACAGTCGTCAGGGCGCGGCGCCGGAACGCGCCGATCGCGCCGGGCACCGTCGGGATGCAGCCGAGCTTCTCGTAGAACCGCCGGTCCAGGCTGAAGCCGATGACGTACTCGATGTGCTGCCACTGGCCGAGCAGGCGGCGCCGGTTGGCGACCTTGACGTTCCCGGCCACCGCGCCGATCCCGGGGTCGGTGAACGGCTCGACGAGCCGCCGGATCGCGTCCGGCTCGAAAACGGTGTCCGCGTCCGCGGTGACGATGATGTCGTGCGAGGCGTACAGGAGTCCGGTGTTGAGGGCTGTCGCCTTGCCGCCGTTGGGTTTGCGGATGACCCGGACACCGGGCAGGCCGAGCGAGTCGACGAGGTCGGCGGTGCCGTCGGTCGAGCCGTCGTCGACCACGATCACCTCGATCCCGGGGTGGTCGTTGGCGACCAGGGACCGGACGGTGGCGACGATGCCGGCCCGCTCGTTGTAGGCGGGCACGATGACCGAGACCGGCGCGGTCGTCACCCCCCACGGCCAGCGCTGGGTCCGTCGGCGGCGGGCCAGCCGGCGGGCGAGCAGGAGCAGCATCACGGTGCGGGTCAGCATGAGCAGGCCGACCACCACGAAGATCAGGGCGAGCCCGCGCAGGACGCCGTCGGCCAGCCGGATCGCCCAGCAGACCGGTGCGGCCCGCCAGCGGTCGCCGGTGGACGCCGCGACGTTGCCGGCATACGGGGGCGCGTCCGGTCGGGCGCGGTTGATCCCGCCGCTGACGGTCGTGAAGGTGTAGCCGCGGGCGCGCATCAGCGGGATGAACCGGTCCAGGGCCGCGAGGGTCTGCGACCGGTCCCCGCCGGCGTCGTGCAGCAGCACCACGACGCCCGCGTCGCCGGCCGGCGTCAGGTTCCGCACGATGGTGTCCACCCCGGGCCGGGCCCAGTCCTCGCCGTCGAGGTCGTTGACCACGGTCAGGTAGCCCTGCCCGGCGGCCCGCCGGATCACCGGCCAGTTGGCGTCGTCCACGGCGCTGGGAACCGAGGAGTACGGGAAACGCAGCAGGCTCGTGCGAATCCCCGCGGCGTGCACGATCGCCATCTGGGTCTGCGCGTACTCCATCCGTTGCCGCCAGGCGGGCAGCAGGCTGGCGTCGGGGTGGGTGAAGGTGTGCACGCCGAGTTCGTGCCCCTCGGCCACGGCGCGCCGGGCCAGGTCCGGGTGGCGGGCCACCTCCGACCCGATGACGAAGAAGGTGGCCGGGGTGTCGTGCCGGCGCAGGACGTCGAGAACCCGCGGGGTCCAGGTCGGGTCCGGCCCGTCGTCGAAGGTGAGAGCGATCGTCCGCGCGGGCAGCCGGTAGGTGCGGGGCTGGTCGCCGCGGGCGTCGAGCACCGGACCGCCGCTCAGGATCTCCGTGGGCACGGTGACCTGGTCCTCGGCGCCGCGGACGTGGTCGGGGCGGAAGCGGGCGTTGGCGTACGCCTCGACCAGCAGCACGGACCCGACCACCAGGGCCAGGGACGCGACGACGAACCGGCCGGCGCGCCGGCTCGGCGTGCTCATCCGTCCACCTCCGGCCCGGGTCCGGGCAGGGCGGGCAGGCTGACGCCCGGCCCCGTCGTGGTGGCGGAGGGCGTCGGTGTGGCGGGCGCCGTCGGGCCCGGCGAGGACGGGAGCGGCGACGGTGTCGGGGCCGGGCCGGTGGGCCGGTTGTCCACCGGTGCGGGGTCGACGCGCCGCGGCGCCGGTCGCGGGCTGCGGGTGGGGCGTTGCGGGGCGGCCGCCGCCGGTGGCGCGTCCACGACGCCGGTGGACCGTGGAGCCGGGCGCTGGTGCGTCGGTCCGGGCGAGGGGGCGAGGACGGGTGGGTTGTCGGTGCCGCCGCTCGGGGCGCCGCCGACCGGGGCCGGGCCGGGCAGCAGCGGCGTCGCCGGGCCGGGGAGCAGGGCGCTCCCGGCCATCGGCAGGTAGCCCAGTGAGGCCAGTGCCATGAGGACGCCGGCGCGCCGGATCCGTTGGCGGCGGGTGCCGGTGGCGTCCACGAAGACCGGTCGGGCGGGCCGGGGCGGAACCGTCGTCACGGGAGAGTGCGGGCCGCCGGGGAGCCGATCGAACGAAATGCGAGAAGCCACCGGCTGAGGCTATTGGGGAGCTTGTGAGCGTATGTCCCGATTTGAAGGTGAGGCGAGGAGTCGTTGTTTCACCATTCGCATATCCGGAACAGCAGGCATGCTCGCCCCAAACGGAGCAACCGGGCATTGAGCGGCGAAACAGGATTAAGGTCCACAATGTTCCGCGAGCCACCCCCGGGTCGGGGATGGCTCGCGGCGTTGCTCGCTCAGGATTCGGTGCGGTCGTCGATCTCGGTGCCGGACTCCCCGGGCCGGGCGCCGATCGCCTCCTCGGCGGCCTGCCCGCCGGTACTCTCGTCACCCAGGGTCAGGCTGCTGCGAGGCAGCCCGGACAGCCCGGCCGGATCCCGGATCTCGCCCTGGACGCCCCGGCTGTCCTGGGTGCGGTCGTCGATCTGCGTCTCACCGGGCCGGGCGCCGATCGCCTCCTCGGCGGCCTGCCCGCCGGTACTCTCGTCACCCAGGGTCAGGCTGCTCCGGGGCAGCCCGGACAGCCGCGCCGGGTCCTGGGTGGGCTGGTCCGGCCAGCCCGCGGTCTCGGCGCCAGCGCCGCCGGCCGACTCCCGCCGCCCGACGCCCTGCCCGTGGTAGGCGCCGGGCACGCCGGGGTCACCCGGATCGGCCAGGCTGGTGTCGACCGGCCTGGCGTCCGGGTCGGCCAGCCCCGCCCGGCGCAACATGTCGACGAGCTCGTCGTGCGGCATGCGCTCGGTGTCCGTTATTCCGGCCCCGCGCGCGATGGACCGCAGGGTCGTCAGGTCCTGGTCTGCGAAGGTCTCGGCCATGCCGGTGCGTTCCCGGTGCCCGAGAGAAGGAAACCTGTGCTCAGGCCCGCGCGCCACCCAGTCCCAGCAGCACGGCCAGACCGAGCGCGCTGCGCGGGGCGTAGGGCACCCGCCACAGGCCGCCGTGCGCCGCCGCGTACGCCTCGTCCCGCCACGGGTGCTCCTGCGCCGGGCCGCCGCCGGTGCGCAGGTCGTGCACGAGCAGCGCGGCCATCAGGGTGTTGCTGGTGGCCGGCTCGAACACCTCGATGCCGAACCGGTGCGCCCCGGCGTACGCGGCCGCGAGGGCGCGGTTGCGCAGCACCGAGCGGGTCCGGGTGGGCGGGGCCACGGTGAACGAGACGGTCGCGCCGGCGTCCCGGGCCACCGCCGCCCGCCAGCGTTGCAGCCGCTTCGCCAGGGCGTAGTTCGGTCCCTGCTGCGGCACCAGGCTGTCGTTGATCCCCGGGTCCGCCCCGGGCGGATAGTTGCGGTGCAGCAGCCGGCCGCCGGACAGCAGCCGCAGCGTCCGGCGCGCCGGACCGCGGGCGGCGTACCCGCGTTCGGCGTGGGCGACGGCCTCGGCGGGCACGGCGTACACGTCGGTGGGGGTGGCCAGGAAGGCCAGCGCGGCGTCCGGGCGGCGCCGTCCCAGGTGGGCGGTCAGGGCGTCGACCGCGGTGGCGACCCGGACGTTCGTCGCGCCGTCGGCGTACACGTAGTTGCCGAGCACCAGGCGACCGTCCAGGCCGCCCAGCCAGCGGGCGGCCTGCGGCAGGCGGTGCAGCAGGTCGGCGCCCGCCCCGGCGGCGAGGGCGTCGTCGTCGGTCGCGGTGCCGGGCCGCACCGGCAGGTGCAGCCGGCCGCCGTACCGGTGGGCGGTGCGCAGCAGGCGGCGCCAGATCTCCGGGCGGGGCAGGTCGACCGCGACCACCGCCCCGCCCCAGCGCAGCACGGACGGCAGCGGTCCCATCTCGGCGCCCGCGCCGAGCACCACGATCCGCTGGTCGCTCAGGTCCAGCCAGTCCGGGTTGGCCTGCACCGCGCGGACCGCCTCGGCGCAGCTCGGCTCGACGACGCCCGCGTCCACCCAGGCGTCGAGGCGCCGGCGCAGGTCGTCGCCGCGCAGGCGCTGTCCCCGGTACGGCAGGGACAGCTCGCGCTCCACCTCGCCGGCCCCGGTCACCGTGGCGGTCTCCAGCGGCGGCTCCCGGTCCGGCAGCGCGAACACGTCGTCCAGCGCCACCTCGGCGCCGTCGGCGGGGACGTAGCGCATCCGGGCGTGCAGGGCGGCGAGCCCGTCCCGGGCGACGGTGAGCGCGGCCTCCCGGGACAGCAGGCCCGCCTCGACGAGCCGGCGGAAGTGGCCCAGGTAGCCGTGCCGCCAGTTCGTCTCGTGCTCGGCCGAGCGGGCGCCGACCGGGTCCACCGCCCGCAGGGCGTCGGCCACCACCGCCCGTCCCAGCGCGGTCGTGCTGCGCCGGCCGTCGCCGGTCGCGGGGAACACCACCCCGGTCGGGCCGTCCACGGCTCACCTCCTGCTCGTCCCGGCCGCCGCCGGCCGTGGGCCCACTCTGCCCCATCGGCCGCGCCGACGCCCGCCGAGGGGCCGCCCGCCGCCCGCTCAGGTCACGCCCCGCGCACGGTTCGGTCACGACGGTCGCGCTTGGGTATCGGTCCGGCCACGGCGGGGTCCGCGACGACGCCGGTCTGCGTCAATGACCATGACCCGTCCCCGGCCCCTCGGAGGAAGCCATGGTCCACATCAGACGATCGGCGCTGCTGCTGGTGGCGATCGCCACCGCCATGGCGGTCAGCGCCTGCGGCTCCGACGGCGGCGCGCGGCGCACCGACGCGGCCCCCGGGCCGGTCCGCCCGAACGGCGGCATCCCCTGGTCCGGTGACGAGACCCGGACGTCGGACGACCCGCTCTCCACCTTCGCCGTGGACGTCGACACCGCGTCGTACGGCTACGCCCGCCGGCTCATCATGGATGGCCGCCTGCCGGAGCCCAGCACGGTACGGCCGGAGGAGTTCGTCAACTCGTTCCGCCAGGACTACCCGCAGCCCGCGGGCGACGGCTTCGCCGTGCACGTCGACGGCGCCCGCCTGCCGCGGACCCACGACGCCGGCGGTGACGAGCGGCTGCTGCGGGTCGGCCTGCAGACCCGGGCCGAGGACGAGGAGCGCCGCCCGGACGCGGCACTCACCTTCGTCATCGACGTCTCCGGGTCGATGGGCGAGCCCGGCCGGCTGGACCTGGTGCGCGACGCCCTGCACACGCTGGTCGACCAGCTGCGCCCCACCGACTCCATCGCCGTGGTCGAGTTCAGTGACAAGGCCCGGGTGGCCCGGGAGATGACGCCGGTGGCCGACGCCCGGCCGCTGCACGCGGCGATCGAATCGCTGCACACCCGCAGCAGCACCAACCTGGAGGCCGGCCTGGTGCTCGGCTACCGGGTGGCCCGGGACGGCTTCCGGCCCGGCCGGACGAACCGGGTGATCGTGCTCTCCGACGGGCTGGCGAACGTCGGCAGCACCGACGCCGAGCCGATCCTGCGCCGGGTACGCGCCGAGGCGGAGAAGCAGATCGCCCTGCTCGGCGTGGGGGTGGGCAGTGACTACGGCGACGAGTTGATGGAGCAGCTGGCCGACCGGGGCGACGGCTTCGCGGTCTACGTCAGCGAACGGGAGCAGGCCCGCAAGGTGTTCGTACGGCAGTTGCCGGCGACGCTGAGCGTGCGGGCGCTGGACGCCAAGGTGCAGGTGACGTTCGCGCCGCAGGCGGTGCGCTCCTACCGGCTGGTGGGCTACGACAACCGGGCGGTGGCCGACGAGGACTTCCGCGACGACCGCGTCGACGGCGGCGAGGTGGGCCCGGGGCACAGCGTGACGGCGCTGTACGCGGTCCGGCTCGCCGAGGACGTGTCGCCGTCGGCCCGGATCGCCCAGGTGCAGGTGCGCTGGACCGACCCGGCGGCCCGTACGCCGGCCGAGACGTACGGGTCGGTGACCGTCGCCGACGTCGACGGCGCCTTCACGGCGGCGTCGCCTCGGTTGCGGGCCTGCTACGCGGCGGCCTGGTTCGCCGAGGCGCTGCGGGACGGCCGGTCCGACGGGCAGGTCCGGCTGACCGACCTGGCCAGCATCGCCGACGGTGCGGCCGCCGCCACCGAGGACGCCGAGGTGCGGGACCTCGCCCGGGTGATCCGCTCCGCCGACGAGCTGCGGTGACCGGTGCGGGCCGGCGCCGGCAGGGGAGGCGCCGGCCCGCACCGGCCAATTTCTGGTCAGCGGCCGGCAGGGCCCGCGCCGGCCCGGCCGGCCCCGCGGCGGGTCAGCGGCGGGCCGGTTTCGGTTCCGGCGTCGGGCGGCCGCGCTCCGGGTCGACGCCGACCTGCACGGCGAGGCCGGGGTCGACGGCGAGCAGCGGGCGCGGCCCGAACAGCGCCATGGCGGTGAGCAGCTCGTCGGTGCTCCGCTCGCGCCAGGCGGGCCGCCGCTGGGGGTCCAGCGCGGCGTGCTGCCGGCGCTGCCGGCGCAGCAGGCGGCGGGCGGCGGCACCGGTCTCCGGCACCTCGCACAGCCACCAGCCGCCCAGGGCGGTGGCCAGGCAGCACAGCAGCAGCCCCACCACGGAGGCCGGGCCACCGGCGTCGCGCCCCTCGACGGCGCTCTCCACGAGCCGGGTCACCCCGACCACGGCGACCGCGAACAGCGGCAGGGTGCCCAGCGCGATACGCCGCCGCTGCGCCGGGGTGAGCAGCCAGCCGTCCCGGACGAGCCGGCCGACCAGCCGGCGCAGCGCCCGGCCGACGCCGGGGTCGGCGAGCACGGCGGCCCACGTCTGCGGCCGGCGCAGCGCGGCGTGCAGGGCGCGGACGAGAGCGGGTGACCGGGGTGGCGGCGGGCCGTCCACGGACAGGGTGGCCAGTTCCCCGCGTCGCACCACGCCGGCACGGTGCAGCGCGGCCATGCCCACCTGGCAGGCCAGCAGGGCCCGGTCGGTGAGGTAGGCCAGCTCGACGGGGTCCGGGGTCGCGCCCCGCGCCCGACGGCCGGTCAGCTCGCGGGCCGCCAGCGCCACGGCGAGGGCCACGGCGACCGCCCCCAGGTAGTCGAGGAGGAAGAGCGGTCCGCTGACACCCCAGAGCATGGCGACAAGTATGGCCCGGCCGCGCGGGTCGGCCGACCGCCCCGTGGCCGCCGCTCAGGAGGCGTGGCTCACCTCACTGTCCCAGATCTGCGACCAGGGGCGGCGCAGCCCGCGGCAGACGAAGATCGGCCCGCCGTTCTCGTCGTTGTCGACGTCGACCCGCTGGTCGACCCGGCCGGCCTCGGTGACCTCGGTGAACCAGGCACGTAGCTGGCCGGGGCGCTCCCAGCCGACGGCGATCACCACGTCGGCGTCGTCGGGCGGGCGACCGAACCGGGCCACGCTGTTGTGCCCGGAGTAGGCCCGGGGCAGGTCCCGGGCCGGGCCGTAGCGGGCCAGGGCGCCGGCCTCGCCGTAGTTGCCGGTGAGCACGACCGCCCGGGCGCGCTCCTGCGGCGGCAGGCCGCGGTGCACGGCGGCGACCGAGTCGGCGAACGCGGGCCAACCGATGGTCTCGCCCGCGTCGTAGTTGACCTCGGCCACGAAGCCGGGCAGCCGGTCGGCCGGCAGGGTGGGCAGCAGCAGGACCGCGCTGCTGGCCGTCATCAGGACGGCGGCGGTGGCGAGCAGCGCCTGCCGGGCCCGGGCGGCGCCACGCCGGGCCCAGTCGACGGTGACCACCGCGCCGGCCGCGGTGAGCACCAGCAGCAGCGGGGCGTCGTAGTAGCCCTTGCCGCCGGCGAGCAGGACGATCGCGAACACCACGAGCCAGGCCCAGCCGATCGCCCGGTACGCCGCCCAGGCGGGCCGGCGCAGCAGCGCGACGAGGCCGGCGATCCAGACCGGGGTGGCGAACGGGCTGATGATGATCAGTTGCAGCACGACCGCGTCCAGCCGGCCGCTGTAGGAGCTGTCGCCGCCGGCGATCGACGACGCCACCGAGAGCTGGGGGAAGCCGTGCGCGGCCTGCCAGGCCACGTACGGCACGGCGAGCAGTGCGGCGACCCCGGCGCCGGCCAGCACCCACCTGTCGCGCGGCAGCCGGCGGGGGCCGGCGATCAGCACCCCGGCCAGCAGCCCGACGCCGAGCAGCGCGGGCAGCAGCTTGTTCAGCATGCCCACGCCGAGCGCCAGCCCGATGCCGAGCGCCCAGCGGGTGTCGCCGGTGCGCAGCATCCGCACCGCGCACCAGGCGGCGGCGAGCCAGACCAGCATGTCGACGGTGGTGGTGCTGAGCAGGTGGCCGGCGGCGAGCACCACCCCGGCCGCGGCGGCGAGCACGGCGGCGGCCACCTGGGCGGTGCGCCCCGCGCCGAACTCCCGGGCGAGCGCCGCGACCAGCACCACCGAGGCGCCGCCGATCAGGGCCGACGGGGTGCGCAGCAGCACCAGGTTGCCCGGTGCGACGGTGTCTGCCAGCCGGGCGAGGGCCGGCACGAGCGGGCCCTGGTCGACGTAGCCCCAGTCGAGGTGCCGGCCGCAGAGCAGGAAGTAGAGCTCGTCGCGGTGGTAGCCGTACCGGCCGGCGAGCAGCAGCAGCACGGCGGTGACGGCCCCGCCGACCAGCCAGGGCGCGGCGGTGCGCGGCCCGGGTGGCGGGGTCGTCGGCGCGGTGGGCGCCCCGGCGTCGGGGCGCTCCAGGTCGGTGACGGGTTCGGCCACGTGCCCATGATGGTCCGGCCACGCCACCTCGCGCTGCCCCGTGCGGCCGGACGGAAATCGGTACCCGACGGGCGGCCGCGCCGCTAGCGTGCCCGGGATGCGCATCCGGGACTACACGCCTGCCGACTGGGCCCAGGTCTGGCCGATCGTCGAGGACGTCATCGTCGCCCAGGAGACCTTCCCCTACGACCCGGCGTGGCCGGCCGAGGTGGCCCGCGAGGTGTGGGTGGAACGGCCACCCGGCCGCACCGTGGTCGCCGAGGAGGACGGCACGGTGCTCGGCACCGCCAAGATGGGCGCCAACCGGCCGGGTCCCGGCGCGCACGTGGCCACCGCCAGCTTCATGGTGTCCGCCGCGGCCCGCGGTCGCGGCGTCGGCCGCGCCCTGTGTGAGGACGCCCTGGACTGGGCCCGTCGGCAGGGGTTCGCCGCGATGCAGTTCAACGCCGTGGTGGAGACCAACACGGCGGCCGTGGAGCTGTACCGGCGGCTCGGCTTCACGGTGCTCGGCACCGTGCCGGAGTCGTTCGCGCACCCCACGCTCGGGCGGGTGGGCCTGCACGTCATGCACCGTCCCCTGTGAGCGGCGGGTCTGCGCGAGGATGGGCCGATGAAGCCTGAGCCGATCGAGCTGGCCGCCGCCCTGGCGCGCTTCGACCAGCTGTGGAGTCCGCGCATCGTCACCACCGTCAACGACTACGACGTCCGGATCGCCAAGGTGGCCGGCGAGCACGTCTGGCACGCCCACGACCACACCGACGAGTTCTTCCTGGTGCTCGACGGTGAGCTGCGGATCGCCCTGCGCGACGGCGCGGACGGCGCGGAACGCGAGGTGGTGCTGCCGCGCGGCGCCGTGTTCGTGGTGCCGCGCGGGGTCGAGCACCGGCCGTCCGCGCCGGACGGCGCGTCGATCCTCATGTTCGAGCCGTCCGGCACGTCCAGCGTCGGGGAGCGGCACGACGAGGTGCCCGGGCACGTGGACGCGACCACCGGGCACCGCCTCTGACGCCGCGTCAGCGCCCGGCCGGCGCCGGCTCCGCGGCGGCCGCCGGGGTCGGGACGGGCCAGCCCAGCCGGCGTACGCCGGGGACGGCGGCCGTCCCGACGCAGGCGAGCAGGACCAGCACGCCGGCCACCGCGAGCGGGGCCGGCGCACCCCAGGCCCGGGCGGCGAGCGGGGCGAGGGCGTAGCCGAGCGGCATGGCGCCCAGCGACATCAACCAGTCGTACGAGGTGACCCGGGCGAGCACCTCGGGCGGGAACTGGCCCTGCACGACGGTCTCCCAGACCGGGTTGAGGAAGCCGAGGGCGACCAGGGCGAGGCAGTAGGCGGTGACGGTCACCGGGGCGGGCGCGGCGCCGGCGAGCAGCAGCAGCGGGGCCGCGTACGCCGCGAGGGCCAGGTTGCCCAGCAGCACCGGGCGGCGGGGGCGGGCCCGCGCGGCGAGCAGCGACCCGGCCAGCAGGCCGACCGCGCCGGCCTGCTGGAGCAGCACCCAGACGCCCTCGCCGCCGAGGCGGTCGACGGCGATCACCGGGCCGAGGGTGAGCAGCACCGCGGCGGCGCCGTTCCAGACGCCGTGGGCGAGCAGGCTGGTCCAGTACCAGTCGCGGGACCGCACCTCCCGCCACCCGAGGACCAGGTCGGCGCGGAGCGAGCGGTGCGGGACCGGCACGTGCCGCACCTGGATGACGGCCAGCAGCGCGGCGCTCACCGCGAACGACGCCGCGTCCAGCACGAACGCCCAGCCCGGCCCGACGGTCCAGATCAGCAGCCCGGCCAGGGCGGGGCCGGCCAGCCGGCTGGCGTTGGCGGTGGCGCCCAGGAGGGCGTTGGCGCGTTGCCGGCCGTCGCCGTCGACGGTGCCGGCGACCAGCGGGGAGGCCGTGGGGATGGCGAACGCCGAGGCCGCGCCGCCGACGGCGGAGGCCACCGCGAGGTGGGCCGACGTGGGGGCGCCGCCGAGCAGTTCCACGCCGACGGCCAGTTGGGCGGCGCAGCGCACCAGGTCGGTGGCGAGGGCGACGCGGCGGGCGGCGAAGCGGTCGGCGACCACGCCGCCGAGGGGGAGCAGCAGCAGCCGGGGCACCATCGCGCAGGCGAGGACCGTGGCCAGCGCGGCGGTCGAGCCGGTCGCCCGCAGCACGGCCAGGGCCAGCGCGGTGGGCACCACGGCGTCGCCGACCGCGGAGACGGTACGGCCGAGGAACAGCAGTCGGAACGGGCGGAGCCGGAGAGGATGCGTCACTCCGGCAGACTACTTCGACGTCGAACATTTCGACAGCGAATATTTCGTCGTCGGCGTACCGTGGGTCGGGTGACCGACCGCGATCCCGTCGACCAGCACGTCGCCCGCTGGCTGCCCGTGCTGCCCGACCTGGACCCCGACGTGGAGGGCGCCGTCGTCCGGATGTCGCTGCTGACCCGGCACCTGCGCGCCGTAAAGGACCGGGCGCTGGCCGAGCTGGACCTCCAGGAGAAGGAGTACGGCACCCTGCACGCCCTCGCCGGCCGGGGCGGCCGGGCCGCCCCCTCCGAGATCGCCGGTGACCTGCGGATGGCACCCGCCTCGATCACCGCCCGGGTCGACGCGCTGGTCCGGCGGGGCTTCGTCCGGCGGATCCCGTCCGAGGTGGACCGCCGCCGCATCGACGTGGAACTCACCGACGCCGGCCGGACCGCGTGGCAGCGCGCCATGCGGGTCGTCGGCGACGAGGAGCACCGCGTCCTCGGCGCCCTGACCCCGGACGAACGGCGGGTCCTGTCCGACCTGCTCCGCCGGGTCACCGTGGCGGCGCACCCGCCGGCGGGCCGGATCTGAGCGGCCGGAATGTCGGTGGCCGGGGCTAGGTTGGCCATCGACCAGCCGACGCCCGTTCCAGGGAGGCCCCACATGAGCACGCTCGTCGACCGACCGCACACCGCCCTGCTCGTCATCGACGTGCAGAACGGCGTGGTCCAGCACGCGTACGACCGGGACCGGGTGGTGGGCAACATCGCCGCACTCGTCGACCGGGCCCGGGCGGCCGGGGTCGAGGTGGTGTGGGTGCAGCACCGCAGCGAGGAGCTGCCCACCGGCAGCGAGCAGTGGCAGTATGTGCCCGAGCTGGCGCGCCGCGACGACGAGGCGCTGGTGCACAAGGCCTACGGCGACTCGTTCGAGGAGACCGACCTGGAGTCCGTCCTCGCCACGCGGGGCGTCGGCCGGCTCGTCGTCACGGGCGCGCAGACCGACGCGTGCATCCGCTCGACGCTGCACGGCGCGATCACCCGGGGCTACGACGCGACGCTTGTCGCCGACGCCCACACCACCGAGGACCTCTCCGCCTACGGGGCGCCCGCGCCCGAGCAGGTGATCGCCCACACCAACCTCTACTGGCGCTACCACTCCGCGCCCGGCCGCACCGCCGGCACCGTCGACACCGCCGACGTCGACTTCGCCGCCCCGGTCCCCGCCTGAGCCGAGCCGCCGCGGCGCCCGCGCCCGCAGCTCGCGCAGGCTCCACGGCCGGCGGCCACCCGGCGCCGCGGAAAACCCGTGGCCGCCCGGGGTGGGCGCTGGCAGGCTGCCGGTCATGAGCTCACAGGCACTGGCGGGGGCACTCGCCGACGAGCGCCGCCGCGCCGTGTTCGCCGCGATCGTCCTCGGCGCCGGGGACATCCCCGCCGTGGTCTCCCGCACGGGGCTGTCCGCACGGGACGCCGCCACCGCGGTGCGCCGGCTCACCGACGTCGGCGTGCTGACCGACGACGGGACCGGGCTGCGCGTCGACGGTGAGCGGCTGCGTGACTTCGCCCGTGCGGGCGGCCCGCCCGCGCCGGCCCCGGCGGCGGACCCCCGCGAGACGATCCTGCGCACCTTCCTCCGGGACGGGGCGCTGACCCGGCTGCCCGCCCAGCGGGGCCGCCGCCGGGTGCTGCTGGAACACATCACCGAGCGCTCCTTCACGCCCGGCGTGCGGTATCCGGAACGGGCCGTCGACGAGGCGCTGCGCCGCTGGTGCGAGGGCGGCGAGGCCGACCACGTCACGCTGCGCCGCTACCTGATCGACGACCGGCTGCTCGCCCGCGACCACGGCGTCTACTGGCGACCCTGAGCCCGGAAAAGCCGTTGACCGGCCGGCGAGGATCGGGCGGTGACGACCTGGAGCATCCACCGCACCGCCCCGGACACCGACGACGCCAGGGTGGTGCTGCGCGAGTACATGGCCGAGATGGTCCGCCGCTGGCACGGCCGGCCCGAGCGGCCGGGGGAGGTGAGCGCCGCCCTGCTCGAGTCGCCGAGCGAAGACCTCGCCGCACCCACCGGGCTGCTTCTGCTGGCCCGCCACGACGGGCGCCTGGCCGGCTGCGCGGGGCTGCGCTGGCGGCCGGGCTGGGCGGAGCTGACCCGGGTCTACGTCCGTCCGGCACACCGTGGCACCGGCGGCGGAGCGGCCCTGCTCGCCGCCGTCGAGACGTACGCGCGCGGTGCCGGGGCGGACCGGATCCGGCTGGACACCCGCACCGACCTGGTCGAGGCGCGCGCCCTGTACGCCCGCCACGGCTACCGGGAGATCCCCGCCTTCAACGCCGACCGCTACGCCCAGCACTGGTTCGAGAAGACGCTGCCGGCCCGAGTTGACGACGCCGCCGCGCCGCGCTACAACAGGAATCGAGAACTTGAGTCAACCTGACTCAACTTGAAACCTTCGGCCAGGAGAACCGAGGAGGCACGGCCATGTTGATGCGTACCGACCCCTTCCGCGAGATCGACCGGCTCGCCGAGCAGTTCTTCGGCACCACGGCTCGGCCGGCGGTCATGCACCTCGACGCCTACCGCGACGGCGACTACTTCTACGCCGCCTTCGACCTGCCCGGCGTCGACCCGGACAGCATCGACTGCACGGTGGAGCGCAACGTGCTGACCGTCCGCGCGGAGCGGCGCCGGGCGGCCGGCGACAACGTCGAGCTGGTCGCCGCCGAGCGGCCGATGGGCACCTTCACCCGTCAGCTCTTCCTGGGCGACACCCTCGACACCGACAAGCTGGAGGCCGGCTACGAGAACGGGGTGCTGACCCTGCGCATCCCGATCTCCGAGCGGGCCAAGCCGCGCCGGATCGCGGTCACCGCGCCCGGCAACGGCCGGCGCGAGATCAGCGCCTGAGCCAGGTCACGGCGACGTGGCGGCGGGGGTGGCCGGGACGCCGGCCACCCCCGCCGGCGTCTCCAGAACGACGGGGTAAAGCCGCGCCAGGGCGTGCGCCGTGGCAGTGAGGCGGTCCCGCAGCTCGGCCGGCTCCAGCACCTCCACCTCCGCGCCCAGCTTGAGCAGCTCGGTGTGGGCGTGCTTCACCGACTCGATCGGCACGGTCGTCTCCAGCCAGCCGTCCGGGCCGGGCTCGCCGGCCGCCGCCCGGGCCGCCCGGCTCATCTCCGGCGGGAAGACGTACGGCATGAACTCCAGCGCGGCCACGGTCAGCCGGATGCGGGCCCGGCCGCGGTAGACGTCGCGCTCGTAGCGCTCGGTCCACTCCCGCCAGTAGTCGGCCAGGTCGAAGTCGGCGGGCCGCTCGTAGCGCTCGTCGGAGACCACCACGTCGAGGACCGCGCCGACCCGGTAGGTGCGCAGCTGCCCGTCGCAGCGGGCCACGAGATACCACCGGCCGGCCTTGAGCACCACGCCCAGCGGGGCGACCACCCGGGTCACCTCGCGCGGTGCGCGCCAGCGGCGGTAGCGCATCTCGACCAGCCGGTCCTCCCACACGGCCCGGGCCAGCGCGGCTAGGTGCGGGGTGGCTTCGGGGTGCCGGAACCAGCCCGGCGCGTCCAGGTGGAACCGCTGCCGGGCCCGGCCTCCCCGGTCGGCCAGCTCGTCGGGGAGCGCGGCGAGCACCTTCAGCTCGGCGGCCGCCACCACCGGCCCGAGGCCCAGGTCGGCGGCCGGGCCGGGCATGCCGGCCAGGAACAGCGCCTCGGCCTCCGGCGCGGTCAACCCGGTCAGCCGGGTCCGGTAGCCCTCCAGCAGCCGGTAGCCGCCGGCCGGGCCGCGGTCGGCGTACACCGGGACGCCGGCGGCGCCGAGCGACTCGACGTCCCGGTAGACGGTCCGGACCGACACCTCCAGGGCGTCGGCGAGCTCCTGGGCGGTCATCCGGCCGCGGGTCTGCAGGAGCAGCAGCAGGGAGACCAGGCGGCTGGCACGCACGCCGTGACGGTAACCCGCGCCGGTAATCCGGTGGCGGGCCGGTCCGCCGGCTGGCAGGGTCTCCTGCGTCAGCGTCGCCGACCCAGCAGGAGCCGACCGACACATGTGATCCGCGAGGACGCGGCCGGGCGCACCGCCCCGCCGCCACGGCCCCCGACCGCCGCCGCAGCGCCGGCCGCGGTCCCGCCCGTCGTCCCGCGGAGGATCGCCCGTGTTGAAAGCCGTCGCCGTCAGCAAGCACTACGACTCCGAGCCGCTCTTCGCCGGCCTGGACCTGGTCGTCAACGCCGGTGACCGGGTCGGGCTGGTCGGCCCGAACGGGGTGGGCAAGTCCACCCTGCTGCGGGTGCTCATCGGCGAGGAGCCGCCGTCGGCGGGCCACGTCGACCGCGCGCCCGGCACCACCGTCGGCTACTTCGCCCAGCAGGTCCCCGATCCGGACGCCACGGTCGGCGAGTTCCTCGCGGCCGGGCTCGGCGAGCTGCACCCGCTCGCCGCCGAGCTGCGCGAGCTGGAGCGCCGGCTGGCCGGCGGCGACACCGCGGCACTGGACCCGTACGGGGAGGCGCAGGACCGGTGGGCGGCGCTGGACGGGTGGCGGGCGCAGGCCCGGCTCACCGAGGTCCGGCAGCGCCTCGACGTCGACCACCTGGCCGACGACACCCCGCTGCACCGGGTCAGCGGCGGCGAGCAGGCCCGGCTCACCCTGGCCCGGGTGCTGCTCGACGCCCCGGACCTGCTGGTGCTGGACGAGCCGACGAACCACCTCGACGCCGAGGGCATCGCGTGGCTCGGGGAGTGGCTGGCCGCCTTCCCCGGTGGGGTGCTGGTGGTCAGCCACGACCGGGCGTTCCTGGACCGCACGGTGCAGCGGGTGGTGGAGCTGGACGGCATCCACGACGAGCCGCAGACCTACTCCGGCGGCTACACCGACTACCGGGCCGAGAAGGTCCGCCGCTGGCAGCGGCTGCTGCTGGACTACGAGGCCCAGCAGAAGGACCACCGGCGCTGGCTGGCCGACATCGCCCGCACGAAGGAGCAGGCCCGCGGGGTGGAGGAGTCGGTGCGCAGCGGCCTGGGCGCCGACCAGCAGCGCCGCTACGCCAAGAAGGTGGCGAAGAAGGCGAAGACGCGGGAGCGGCGGCTGCGCCGGCAGATGGACTCGATCCGCTGGCTGGCGCAGCCGCGTACCCGACCGGGTCTGACGCTGGCGTTTCCCGAGGCCGTGCCGGCGGACGGCGAGGTGCTGCGGGCCCGCGACCTGACCCTGACCGCCGGCGGCCGCACGCTGCTGGACCGGGCCGACCTGGGTGTGCGCGGCGGCGACCGGATCCTGCTCACCGGCCCCAACGGGGCCGGCAAGACCACCCTGCTGCGGGTCCTCGCGGGCCGGCGCGACCCCGACGGCGGCCGGGTCGAGGCCGCCGCGGGCGTCGCGCTGCTGCCGCAGACCCACGACGCGCTGCGCACCGACGTCACCGTCCTCGACCACTTCCGCGCCCACGTCCCGGTGTACGCCGACGACGCCGAACGGCTGCTCGACGGGCACCTGTTCGGGCCGGACCAGTGGGGCGCGCGGCTGCGGACCCTGTCGGCCGGGGAGCTCCGCCGGCTGCTGCTCGCCGTGCTGGTGAACAGCCCGGCCCGGGTGCTGCTGCTCGACGAGCCGACGAACTACCTGGACTTCGACTCCCTGGAGGTGGTCGAGGCGGCGCTGCGCGAGTTCCGCGGCACTGTCGTGATGGTCAGCCACGACACGTGGTTCGCCGAGGCGGTGGGTGTCGACCGGCGGTGGCGGCTCGGTGACGGCAGGTTGGTGGAGGAGGCGGAGTGAGACATCCCCGGGCGCGCCTCGTCGCGAAACGCCCGGGCGGCTGAGAGCCTTTCTCACATGCTGCGTCCCGAGGTGCTGCCCCGCGGGTCGGCCGCCGCCGCCCTGCCCGGCGGGCCGACCGACTTCACCGAGGCGTGGCTGCGCAACCGCCGGCTGTCCGAGCACACCCGCGACGCGTACCGGCGGGACGTCACGGGCTGGCTGAGCTGGTGCGCCGCCCGGGACCTCGACCCGCTGCGGGCGAGCTTCCTCGACGTCAACGCCTACGGCCGGGAGCTGGAGGCCACGCCGTGCGGGCGCGGCGGCCGGCCGCTCACCCCGGCGACCGTGGCCCGCCGCCTGTCGGCCCTGTCGAGCTGGTACGACTTCCTGGTCAAGCTGCGCGCGGTCGACGCCAACCCGGTCGCCGCGGCGGACCGCCCCCGCGTCGACCGGGACCATTCCGCCACGGTGGGGCTCACCCCGGACGAGGTGGACGCACTGCTCGCCGCCGCCGACGCGGACACGGGCGCGACCGCCGCCCGCAACCGGGCCGCCATCGCCCTCCTGGCCGACCTGGGGCTGCGGGTCGGCGAGCTGGTCTCGCTGGACCTCGCCGACCTGGGCGCCGAGCGCGGGCACCGCAGCATCCGGTTCGTCGGCAAGGGCGGCAAGGTCCGCCGGCGGGCGCTCACGCCCGGCACCGCGTACGCGATCGACGCCTACCTGGCGGCGCGGGCCGCCGCCCAGGGGGTGACGGTGGCGGAGCTGACCGGTCCGCTGCTGGTGACCGCGACCGGCGGGCGGCTGGACCGGCACGCGGTGTTCCGGCTGGTGCGCCGGCTCGCCCAGGCCGCCGGCATCCCCGCGTGGGCGAAGCTGTCCCCGCACTCGCTGCGGCACGCGTTCGCCACCACGGCCCGGGCCGAGGGGGTGCCGCTGGAGGACGTGCAGGACGCCATGGGGCACGCCGACCCGCGGACCACCCGCCGCTACGACCGGGACCGGCACAACCTGGACCGCGACCCGGCGTACGCCATCTGGGCGGCCCGGGCGCGGCGCAGGGGATGACCGTTCAGCGCCCGCGCGTCGGCCGCTGGCGGGCGTCGTAGTCCTGGCGGGCCTGCTCGACCCGGTCGAGGTTGCCGGCGGACCACTGCGCCAGGTGGGCGAAGAGCGGGGCCAGGCTGCTCCCCAGCTCGGTGATCTCGTATTCCACCCGGGGCGGCACCTCGGCGTGGTAGGTGCGCCGCACGAGGCCGTCGCGTTCGAGTTGCCGCAGCCGCTGGGTGAGCACCTTCGGGGTGATGGTGGCCAGCCGCCGTTCCAGCTCGACGAAGCGCTGGCGGCCGTACTCGTGCAGGGCCCAGAGGATCGGCGTGGTCCAGCGGCTGAACACGAGGTCGACCACCGGGGCGATCGGGCAGGCCTGCTCCGGGTCACCGTCCACCCCGGAGCGCCAGGTGGTGCTGCTCACAAACCCTCCCGAGGCCGATACTTTCCTCTAGGTACCTACTATACGCAGGCGATTACCGTGCTCGGTGTCCACAACGCACATCGAGAGGGGCACGTCATGATCGTGGTTACCGGCGCGACGGGGAACGTGGGACGGCCGTTGGTGCGGGCGCTGGCCGGGGCGGGTGAGCCGGTGACGGCCGTGTCCCGGCGCGTCTCGCCGACCGACCTGCCGCCGGGCGTACGGGCGGTCCGCGCCGACCTGGCCGACCCGACCGGGCTGAAGGCGGCGTTCGACGGCGCCGAGGCGCTGTTCCTGCTGTTCACCGGCGAACAGTTGGCCGGCGGGGCGGACCCCGGCGCCATCCTCGACACCGCGCGGCAGGCCGGCGTACGCCGGGTGGTCCTGCTGTCCTCGCAGGGCGTGGCGACCAAGCGCCATCCGCCGGGGCAGGAGGAGGCGGTCCGCGCGTCCGGGCTGGAGTGGACGGTGCTGCGGCCGGGCGGCTTCCACTCCAACGCCCTCGCCTGGGCGCCCGGGGTGCGCGCCGGGCGGGTCGTGCACGCGCCGTTCGGCGACGTGGCGCTGCCGAGCGTCGACCCGGCCGACATCGCCGAGGTGGCGGCGCTCGCGCTGCGCGACGGCGCCCACGCCGGCGGCACGTACGAGCTGACCGGGCCGGCGGCGGTCTCGCCGCGGCAGCAGGCGGCGGCGCTCGCGGCGGCGCTCGGCGAGCCGGTCCGGTTCGTCGAGCAGACCCCGCAGCAGGCGCGGGAGCAGATGCGCGCGTTCATGCCCGAGCCGGTGGTGGCGGCGACCCTAAGCATCCTGGGCACGCCGTTCCCGGCGGAGCAGCGGGTCAGCCCGGACGTGGCGCGGCTGCTCGGCCGGGAGCCGCGCGACTTCGCCGACTGGGCGGCGCGGCACGTCGCCGACTTCCGCTGACCGGTCCCGCCGGCCCGCCGGGCAACCCCGGCGGGCCGGCGGCGGTGCTCAGCCCTGCGGGCGGGGGCAGAGGCAGAACGGCTGGCCGATCGGGTCGAGCAGCACGGTCCACCGCTCGCCGCCCGGCTGGAACTCCGGGCGCGTCGCGCCGGCCGCGACGAGGTCCTTCTCGGCGACGGTCACGTCGTCGACGTAGAGGTCGAGGTGGTAGCGCTTGCCGGCGGTCTCGTCCGGCCAGGCCGGCGGCACGTATCCGGGCACGAGGCCGAAGCCGACCGACGTCCCGTCCTTGCTGATCATGGCGTATTCGGCCTGGCTGTGGGTGACCTCCCAGCCGAGGGCGCGCGAGTAGAACGCGGCGTGGGCGACCGGGTCGGAGCTGTCGAGGTTGACCATCGCGAGGTCGGCGTGCACTGTCATGCCGGCAGTCTGCCGAAGGTACCTGCCATCTTCTGTCAGGATTGACCGGGCGGATCGCAGCGGCACAAGTTCCTGCGGGCCGGCCCGCCGGTCTCCTACCGTCGATGGTGATGGGCAGGGAACGGGCGGGGAGCCGGCCGGCCCGGCGCCGCCGCCGGCCGGTACGCGCCGGCGTGCTGGTCGCCGTCCTCGGGCTGGGCACCTGCCTGGTCGGCGTGGCCGGGCTCGGCGTCTGGAACGTGCAGGTGGTGCTCCAGGCCAACGGCCCGGTTCGCGACACCGCCGACGCGTTCTTCCGCGATGTGGCCGCCGGGGAGACCGACCAGGCGTACGACAAGCTGTGCCGGGAGGCGCGCGGGAAGTGGAGCCAGGTCGGCTTCGGCAGCTGGGTGCGCACCCCGCCGCAGGTCAGCGGCTACGAGATCGTCGACGTGTCGGTGCAGACCCGGGGCGGCCGGCCGCGCGGCACGGTGACGGTGCGGCTCACCCGCGACGGCGGCGGCAGCGAGGAGCGGGAGCTGCCGATCGTGCAGGAGGACGGGAAGTGGCGGGTCTGCGGCGACCCGTTCTGACCACCGCTCGCCGGGGACCTCACCGCAGGGCCGGCTCGGCCCACACGGCGGCGTCGTCGCAGGAGGTGAGGCCGACGCTCTCGACCTTCAGCATCAGCCGGAGCGCGCCGGTGAGCGGCACCTCCACCGGTGCGCTGTCCCCGAGCCCCAACTCCCGGCGGAAGACGGTCTCGCCGTCGACCAGCACGGTGAAGCGGGTGCGGTAGTCGTCCGGGGCGCCGTCGGCCACCCCCACCGTGGCCGTGAAGCGGGTGTAGCGCTTGCCGAGGTTGAACGACTCCGCCTCGTCGTTGGTGGCGTAGCAGGTCGAGGCGACGACGCTCTGCTCGTGCCGTGTGCCGGACACCGTCGCCGCCCGCTGCCGCCAGCCCTGGCCGCCCTCGACGGGCGGCAGGTCGAACAGCCAGGTCGTGGCGCCGTCGGGCGGCGGCACGGCGCTGGTCGTGGCGGTGGCCGGTGCCGCCGCCCCGCCGTCGCGTGCCGCCACCCCACCCTCACCCGCGGCCGCGTCCGCCGCCGGTCCGGGTGCGGTCCGCAGGGCGTAGCCGAAGATTGCCGCTCCGGCGACCGCGACGGCCAGGCCCACCAGCGCGGTCCGGTCGACGGGCTGCCCCAGGCGGCGTACCAGGAGGTAGCCGCCGGTCAGGACGGCGCCCGCGCTGGCCGCCAGGACGATGGGCCGGCCGCCGCCGGCGAGCAGCGCGGCCACCGCCGCCACGTCGGCGACCACGCCCACGCCCTGCGGCAGCAGGCGCGCGGGTCGCGGGGCCGTGCCTTCCACCGGTGCCGTGGTGATCCCGTCCGTGCGCACGGGCCGTTTGTATCAGGCGCGCGCCCGTCAGGCCCGCGGGCCGAGGTCGCCGGAGCGGTAGTGGCGCCGGCACAGCACCTGGTAGCGCACGTCGGCGGTGTCCACGGTGTCGCCGATGACGACCTGCTCGCCCTCGCGCACGACCCGCCCCTCGACGACCCGGGCGTTGAGCCGCCCCTCCCGGCCACACCAGCAGAGCACCTCGACCTGGATGCGGGCCACCTCGTCGGCGAGTTCGAACAGCCGCTGCGCGGCGGGGAACAGGCAGGAGCGGAAGTCGGTGGCCAGGCCGAAGGCGTACACGTCGACGTCGAAGTTGTCGACCAGGTCGGCCATCTGCTCGATGTGCGCCAGGTTGTAGAAGGACGCCTCGTCGCAGATCAGGTAGTCGACGCGGACCCCCTCGGCCCAGGCGTCGCGCACCAGGTCGCGCAGGTCCAGCTCGTCGGTCACCTCGACGGCGGAGTGGGCCAGCCCGATGCGGGTGGTGACCTGCGGGCCGAGCGAGCGGTCGATGCGGGTGGTGACCAGGCCGCGGCGGCCCTGCCGGGAGTGGTTGTAGTTCATCTGCAGTGCCATCGTGGACTTGCCGCAGTCCATCGGCCCCCAGAAGAACTTCAGCGCGGCGGCGTGCAGCGGCCGGCCGTCGACGGCACGGGCGGCGGCGCAGCCGCCGGCACGGTCGTCGCCGGGGCCCGGCAGGGGACGGGCCAGGCAGATCGGGGCGGCGTCGTCGGTCACGTCGCGGCAGCCTAGCCCATCGACACGGAAGGATCTTGCCCGCGCGGCCCGCGCGGGCACGGCTCACAGCACCCGGGGCGGGGTGTTGCCGGCGGCGACGATGGCCCGGCGGATCGGCACGGCCGCCAGCAGCGCGAACCCGACCACGAAGAAGATCAGCAGGGAGACCAGGCCCACCCGGTACGAGGAGGTGAGCTGGAACACCAGGCCGAACGCGAGCGGCCCGAGCCAGCTGGTGCCCTTGTCGCTGATCTCGTAGAAGCCGTAGTACTCGCCCTCCTTGCCGGCGGGGATGAGCTGGCTGAACAGCGACCGGCTGAGCGCCTGGCTGCCGCCGAGCACCAGGCCGATGCACCCGCCGAGCACCATGAACGGCAGCGGCGCCTCGGCGGGCAGCCGGAATGCGGCGATGATCACGCCGGTCCAGAGCACCAGGGACAGCAGCACGGTCTTCCAGGCGCCGATGCGCCGGGCCAGGGCACCGAGGGCGAGCGCGCCGCCGAAGGCCAGGAACTGCACCAGCAGGATCGTCACGATCAGGGTGCTCTGCTCCAGCCGCAGTTCCTCGGTGCCGTACTGGCTGGCCAGGGTGATGACGGTCTGGATGCCGTCGTTGAAGACCAGGAAGGCGAGCAGGAAGAACAGCGTCAGCGGGTACGCCTTGATCTCCCGCAGGGTGCGGCCGAGCTGCCGGAACCCGTCGGTGAGCACGTGACCGTTGCCGTGCAGCGCCGCGGCGGTGGGGTGTTCGCGCAGCCAGCGCAGCGGCAGCAGGGTGAACGCCGCCCACCAGACGCCGGCCGAGACGATCGACCAGCGGGCCAGGTCGAGGGTGCGCTGCGGGTTGCCCTCCTCGCTGAGCATGGTGACCGCGACCAGGTTCAGCGCGAGCAGCAGCCCGCCGCCGAGGTAGCCGATGGCCCAGCCGCGGCTGGAGATGGCGTCCCGGTCGTCGGGGCCCCCGAGCTGCGGCAGGAACGAGTTGTAGACGACCACGGCGGCGCCGAAGGAGATGTTGGCGACCAGGAACAGCGCCCCGCCGAGCAGGTAGCGCTCGCCGGTGACGAACGCGAACGCGATGGTCGCGCCGGCGCCGGTGAACGCCGCCGCGGCGAGCAGCCGCTTCTTGTGCGCCGACCGGTCGGCGATCGCCCCGACGACCGGCAGCACGAACACGGTGAGGAATACCGACAGCGAGATCAGGTACGGGTAGTAGGAGCCGGCCGCGACGCGGATGCCTAGCGGGTGCACGGCCCCGTCGCAGCTGTCGGCGCCCAGCTCGCAGCCGGCGGCCAGCTCGGTGACGGTGGTGAGGAACGGGCCGAGGAAGACCGTGATCACCGTGGTCTGGAAGGCGGAGTTCGCCCAGTCGTAGAAGTACCAGCCGGTGCGTTCGCGGCGGGTGCTGCCCGGGCGGGCGGGCTCGGCGACGGCGGGGGCGACCGTTTCGGCCATCGGGGTCCTCGGAGGTTCAGGCGGCCCAGTGGCCGCGGCTGCGGTAGACGTCGCGCAGCACGCCGACGTGATCGGTCATGATGCCATCCACACCAAGATCAAGTAAGTCGTGCATTTCGGCGGGATCGTCGATCGTCCAGACGTGCACCTGCAACCCGAGCCGGTGGCAGTAGTCGAGGAACCGGCGGTCGACCACGGGCACGCGCCCGTAGCGGACGGGGACCTGGGCGGCGACCACGGACGGGGGCAGCCGCATCGGCCGTCCGTGCAGGGAGGCCATCCGCAGCCGGGCCACCCCGCGCATGCCGAGGCTGGTGGCGACCTTGGCCCCGGCCAGGGCGCGCAGCCGGGCCAGCCGGGCGTCGCTGAACGAGGCGAGCAGCACCCGCTCGCCGGCGCCGGTCCGGGTGACCGTGTCGACGGTCGGCACGACGCCACCGTCGGCCTTGACGTCGACGTTGAACCGGACCTCGGGCCAGGCGGCGAGGACCTCGTCGAGGCGGGGGACCACGGCGGCGCCGCCGACGCGCACCGAGGCCAGGTCGGCCCAGCGCAGGTCGGCGATGCGGCCGCGCTCGCCGGTGACCCGGCGCAGGGTGGCGTCGTGGAAGATCACCGGCACGCCGTCGGCGGTGGCGTGCACGTCGGTCTCCACGTACCGGTAGCCGAGGGCGACGGCGCGGGCGAACGCGGCGGCGGTGTTCTCGTCGCCCTCGGCCGCGCCGCCGCGGTGGGCGAACGCGAGGGGTGCGGGGGCGTCGAGGTAGCCGTGTCGGGGCTGCACGCCGGAAGTATGCCGGGCCCGCGTGACGTCCGGGTGACCGGCCGCCGTCGCCGCAACCAACTTCCCTATCGTTCCCTTTTGTCGCTACGATGAGGTGCGATGGGTAATGACATGTACTCGGTGGAGCAAGTGGCGGAGCTGCTCGGCCTGCACGTACGCACCGTGCGCGGCTACATCCGCGCCGGCCGGCTGCGCGCGGTGCGGATCGGCAAGCAGTACCGGATCGCCCGCGCCGACCTCGACGCGCTGACCGGCCGGCCCGCGCCCGCCGCCGGCGCGCGGGCGGCGGAGGTGTCGAGCATCGTGCAGGTCGACGGCGTCGACCGGGCGGCGGCCGACCGCCTCGCCACGCTCGTGCTGGCCGGCGTCAACACCCACCACGACCCCGCGCGCCCCCTGCGCGTGCAGACCGTCCACGACGAGGAACGCCACCGCATGAAGATCGTGATCCTGGGCGACGCCGCCGCCACCGCCGACCTGCTGCACCTGGTCGACGCCGTGCTGGCCGGCGACAACGGCCTGCTCACCGGGAAGGAGACCGGCGATGCCTGACGTGCTGGAGGAGCGGGCCGGGGTGCCGGTGCTGGTCTGCGACCCGGCCGGCCCGCCGGTGGCCACCACCGAGGCGGCCCTCGACCTGATCGGCGCGGCCTTCGGCGGTGCCGAGGTGGTCGCGGTGCCCGCCGGCCGGCTCGACCCGAGCTTCTTCTCCCTGGGCACCCGCTTCGCCGGGGAGATCATGCAGAAGTTCGTCAACTACCGGCTGCGGCTGGTCGTCGTCGGCGACATCTCCGCGCACCTGGCCGAGAGCGGCGCGCTGCGGGCGCTGGTGGCCGAGTCCAACCGGCACGACCACATCTGGTTCGTGCCCGACCTGGCCGCGCTGGACGCCCGGCTGGCCGCCACCGGCTGAGCGTCAGCGCACCCAGCCCGCGGTCAACGAGGTCACCCCGAGCCCGTCGGGGTCGGCCAGCTTGACGCCGACGAACTGCCGGGCGGCGGGGGAGGTCTGCACCCGGGGCGCGGGCTCCGGGTCGACGAGTGTCGCCACCACCGCCGCGGCGGCGTCCGCCGGCGACTGCGCGGTGGCGAACGCGGCGGCGGTGCGGTCCAGGTACGCGCGCAGCGCCGGCCCGTACACCCCGGCGGCGGCGATCGCGGCCTCCGGGTCGAGGCCGACGTTGGCGACGAACTCGCTGGCCACGGCGCCGGGCTCGACCACGGTGACGCTGACCCCGACGGTGGCGGCGACCGGGGCGAGGCTCTCCATGAACCCCTCGACGGCGAACTTCGCCGCACAGTACGCCTCGTTGAACGGCTGCCCGACCACCCCGCCGACGCTGGTCACGGTGATGAGCCGGCCCCGGGTGGCGCGCAGGTGCGGCAGCGCGGCGCGGGTGACGTGCAGGACGCCGAAGAAGTTGACCTCCATGACGGCCCGGACGTCCTCGACGGTCTCCTGTTCGAGGGTGCCGACGTGCCCGGCGCCGGCGTTGTTGATCACCGCGTCGAGCCGGCCGTGGCGGGCCACGACGTCGGCCACGCAGGCGGCCACCTCGGCCTGGTCGACGACGTCGAGCAGGCGTACGTCGAGCAGGTCGGCGACCCCGGCGGCGTCGGCGGCGGCGCGCAGCCGGTCGGCGCGGGCGAGGTCGCGCAGGGTGGCCACGGTCCGCCAGCCGGCGCGGGCCGCGCCCACGGCGGTCTCCAGGCCGATCCCGGTGGACGTGCCGGTGATCAGGACCGTTGGTGCGCTCATCCCCGCCTCCGCCCTCGGCTGCCCGGGTTCCGCTCGCAGGGTCGCACCGGGCGGCCGGTCACCGCAGCGGAACGCGCGACGTCAGCCCGGCTGCCGGCTCGGACCGACGCCCACGTCGCGGGTCTGCGGCGGCGGGTACGGCTGCTCGGCCAGCAGCCGCGCCAGGTGCGCGCTGTTGAGGGCCAGCGCCGTGGTGGTGCGGCCCGTGGTGTCCGGTTTCGGGCGGGCGTCGATGTAGTCGGTCTTGTGCAGCGCCTCGCCGACCCAGTAGGTGGCGCCCGCGGCGGGGCAGGTGAAGCCGACCTCGTTGAGCGCCTGCTGCACCTGGCCGATGGTGTGGTGGGCGCCGTCCTCGTTGCCGACCACGGCGACGCCGGCCACCTTGCCGTACGTGCGCAGCCGGCCCTCGGCGTCGGTCTCGGACAGTTCGGCGTCCAGGCGTTCCAGGACCATCTTGCAGACCGCCGACGGCTGGCCCAGCCAGATCGGGGTGGCGATCACCAGGATCTGCGCGTCGAGGAGCTTCGCGCGGATGGCCGGCCACCCGTCCCCGTCACCCTCGTCGGTGGAGACGCCGAAGCGCACCGAGTGGTCGACGACGCGGATCATCTCCCCGGACACCCCCTGGTCGCCCAGCGCGTCGAGGACCTCCTGGCCGAGCACCTCCGAGCTGGACGGGGCGGGGGACGGCTTCAGCGTGCAGTTGAGCACCAGGGCCCGGATGGACGCCACTGTCGTTTCCTCTCGGCCGGCCGGCGGTGACCGCCCTGGCATACCCCGGTGGGTGGCCGGCGATGCCTGACCGGTCAGCTCGCCGGCCGGCGGCGGTGCGACCGGGTCGTCTCGGTGGGCCGGCCGGGGTCGACGTGGCGGGGCCGGTCGGGCTCGTCGGGGCGCAGCGGCGCCAGGTCGTCGGTGATCGCGTCGATGATCCGGTCGGTGGCCCGCCGGGCCGCGCCGGGCGTGCCGGGGTGCAGGTCGCGCAGCAGCACCGGGGTGCCGAACCGCACCCGGATGACGGGGCGGCGCCACACCGCCCGGGCCAGGGCGGGCAGCATGCCCTTGGGCGCCCGGTAGGGCAGCACCTCGTGGGATCCCCACTGGGCGACCGGGAGGACGGGGGCGCCGCTGGCGAAGGCGAGCCGGGCGGCGCCGGTCTTGCCCCGCTCGGGCCACATGCCGGGGTCCAGCCCGATGCGCCCCTCGGGGTAGACCAGCACCACCGAGCCGCCGGCCACCGCGCCGGCGGCCATCTCCAGCGAGTGGTGCACCGAACTGGTGCCGCGGTCGACGCGGATGTGCCCGGCGCGGCGCATCAGCGGGCCGATCACCGGGGCGCGGAACAGCCCGCCGGTGGCCATGATCCGCGGGTGGATGCCGCGGACCTGGCAGGCGGCGGCGAGCACCACGGGGTCGAAGGGGCTGATGTGGTTGGCGGCCAGGACCAGCGGCCCGCGCCGCAGGTCCTCCGGCACGTCGCCGCTGACCTCGAGCCGGCCGACGAGTGCGACGAGGCCGCGGGCGGCCAGTTGCGCGGCGCGCCACAGCAGGGGCGCCCGCCAGTGGGTGATCGGGGTGTCCATCAGTGCTGGATGGTCGCACGCGCGCGGGTGAGCCCGGGACCCGATCCCGGGCCGACCGGCAGAGGTGATCAGGGTCATTGGTCCCGGGCCGCTTCGGGCCGTGCGGCCCTGCCCAATCTTCTACGACGCCGAGTAGTATTTACTACGTCTCGTAGTATGCACAGCTGGGGGTTTTCAGGTGGACGCGTTGGACGTCGCCCGCTGGCAGTTCGGTGTCACCACCGTCTACCACTTTCTCTTCGTGCCCTTGACCATCGGCCTGTCCGTGCTGGTGGCCATCCTCCAGACGATGTGGCACCGCACCGGCAGGGAGCGCTACCTCAAGCTCACCAAGTTCTACGGCAAGCTCTTCCTCATCAACTTCGCGATGGGCGTGGTCACCGGCATCGTGCAGGAGTTCCAGTTCGGCATGAACTGGTCGGACTACTCGCGCTTCGTCGGCGACATCTTCGGCGCCCCGCTGGCGATCGAGGCCCTGGTCGCGTTCTTCCTGGAGTCGACATTCATCGGCCTGTGGATCTTCGGCTGGGACCGGCTGCCCAAGCGCCTGCACCTGGCCGCCATCTGGGCCGCGGCGATCGGCACGAACCTGTCCGCGTACTTCATCCTCGCCGCGAACTCGTTCATGCAGAACCCGGTCGGCTTCCGGATCAACCCGGACACCGGCCGCGCCGAGCTGACCGACTTCCTCGCCGTGCTCACCAACAAGGTCGCCCTGGTCACCTTCCCGCACACCCTCTCCGGCGCGTTCCTCGTCGCCGGGTCGCTGATCGTCGCCGTCGGGCTGTGGCACGTCATCCGCAACCGCGACAGCGCCGACACCGACGCGTACCGCTTCGCCACGAAGTTCGGCTCCTGGGTGGTGCTGGTCTCCTCGGCGCTGGTGCTGTTCACCGGCGACATCCAGGGCAAGATCATGACCGAGGTGCAGCCGATGAAGATGGCCGCCGCCGAGGGCCTCTACACCACCGAGAGCCCCGCCTCGTTCTCCGTGCTCACCGTCGGCAGCCTCGACGGCAGCCGCGAGGTCTTCGCCCTCAAGATCCCGTACCTGCTGTCGTTCCTCGGCACCGGCGACCCGAACGGCACCGTGCAGGGCATCAACGACCTCCAGGCCCAGTACGCCAGCCAGTACGGCGCCGGCAGCTACACCCCGATCATCCCGGTCACCTACTGGAGCTTCCGATTCATGATCGGCCTCGGGCTGGCCGCCGCCGCGATCGCCCTGATCGTGCTCTGGACCCAGCGCAAGGGCCGCACCCCGTCGAGCCGGTGGCTGCTGCGCGCCGGCCTGGTCATGCCGGCCCTGCCGCTGCTGGCCAACTCCTTCGGCTGGATCTTCACCGAGATGGGCCGCCAGCCGTGGATCGTCTTCGGCGAGATGCTCACCCGCGACGGCGTGTCCCGCAGCGTCTCGCTGACCGAGGTCCTCACCTCGTTCACCGCCTTCACCCTGATCTACGCCACCCTCGCGGTGATCGAGTTCAAGCTGCTGGTCCGCTACGCCAAGGCCGGCGTGCCCGACGTGACCCCGGCCCCCGAACCCGCCGACACCGACGACGCCGACCGCCCGCTGGCGTTCGCCTACTGACCCGGAGCCCACCGTGGAACTGACGACCGTCTGGTTTCTCCTCGTCGCCGTGCTCTTCACCGGCTACTTCATCCTCGAAGGCTTCGACTTCGGCGTCGGCATGCTGCTGCCCGTGCTGGGCCGCGACGACCGGGAACGCCGCGTCCTCATCAACACCATCGGCCCGGTCTGGGACGGCAACGAGGTCTGGCTGATCACCGCCGGCGGGGCCATGTTCGCCGCCTTCCCCGAGTGGTACGCCACCCTCTTCTCCGGCTTCTACCTGCCGCTGCTGCTGATCCTGCTCGCCCTGATCGCCCGCGGGGTGGCCTTCGAGTACCGGCACAAGCGCACCGAGGCGACCTGGAAGCGCCGCTGGGACCAGGCCATCTTCTGGGGTTCGGCGGTGCCGGCGGTGCTGTGGGGCGTGGCCTTCGCCAACATCCTCCGCGGCGTGCCGCTGTCGGCCGACCACGAGTACGCCGGCGGCCTGTTCGACCTGCTCAACCCGTACGCCCTGCTCGGCGGGGTGACCACCCTGGGCCTGTTCCTGACCCACGGCGCGGTGTTCGTCGCCCTGAAGACCAGCGGCGACATCCGGGAGCGGGCCGGCGCGCTGGCCGTCAAGCTCGGTGTCGGCACCGCCGTGGTGGCCGTGGCCTTCCTGTCGTGGACGCTGACCATCCGCTCCAGCGCGGCCGCCGTCGTGCTCGCCGTGGGCGCCGCCCTCGCCCTGCTCGGCGGTCTCGCCGCCGCCCGGGTACGCCGGGAGGGCTGGGCGTTCGCCGGCACCGCCGTGGCCATCGCCCTGGCCGTGGCGACCCTGTTCGCCGCGCTGTTCCCGAACGTGCTGCCGTCCACCCTCGACGCCGCCGGCACGCTCACCGCGACAAACGCCGCCTCCACCCCCTACACCCTGAAGATCATGACCTGGGTGGCCGTGGTGTTCACCCCGATCGTGCTGGCCTACCAGGGTTGGACCTACTGGGTGTTCCGCAAGCGGATCGGGGTACAGAACATTCCGCAACACTGACGAGCCTGCGGGCGCGGGTGACGCGGGGCCGGTGCGAGGGGGTCGCACCGGCCCCGCGGGGCGTTCACACCAGATCGATCCGTTCCCACTCGACCGGGTAGCCGGCCCGGGCGAACGTGGCGACCATCGGCGCGTTGCCCTGGTCGGTGGCGGCCACGATCTCCTCGGCGCCGGCCTCGACCAGCAGGTAGGTGCCCTCGACCAGCAGGTCGTAGGCGTAGCCGTGGCCGCGCTGTCCGGGCAGCACGCCGACGAACCCCACGACGTGGTCGGTGGGGTTGCGGGCCGGCACGACCAGGCCGACGGGCTCGCCGCCGGGGATGTACGCCATCCGCCACCAGTCCCGAGGGCTGGGCATCCAGCGCAGCAGGTCCAGGTCCTCCCGTGCCGCGGCGAGCGGGCCGTGGGCTGCGGCCGCGGCCCGGAAGTGGGCGTCCAGGCTGCCCTCGCCGATGCGGCACAGGGCGTCCAGGATCACCGCGTCGTCGGGCTCGGGCCGGAACTCCAGCCGCCCCGGCCGGGCGGGCAGACCGCAGCCGGGCGTCCAGCGGTAGCGGTACCGCTCGACAAGCACCCGCATGCCGGCCGCCGTCGCGGCGTCGATGCGGGCCTGCGCCTGGGCGCGCACCGCGGGATCGTCCCGCCACCGGTGGGGGAGCAGGATCGAGTACTCGGCGCGCAGCGGCGCGGTGCGCAGCAACGTCACCGCCGCCTGCGCGTCGGTGAAGTCGAACCAGTCCAGCGCCAGCGGCGCCGGGTCGTCCGGCCCGGCCCACCAGGCGGCCCGGGCGACGACCTTCCCGTCGCGCAGGGCCACCCAGGTCCACTCGGGGCGGAAGCCGCCGCCGGCGTAGGTCTCGCCGAGCACGGCGCGCCCGACCAGCCCGGGGTCGGGCAGCGAGTCGAAGAGGTGTTCCTCGCCCGCGACGAGCGGGCGAACGACCAGATCGGTCATGAAAGGTCCTTCCAGGAAGCGGCGCGCTCCCCGGTTTCAGGACCCGGGCGTCCTCGCGGCCGGGTGGGAGCGCATGACAGTCGTGCATGTCATGGCACTCACCTCCCTCCGGCCCCGGTCGAGGACGCCGCGGAACCGTAGCAGACGCCGCGCGCCCCGGCCGAGGCGTTTTCCGGCCGGGGCGCGCGGCAGGGCTCAGCGGGCCTCGCGCAGCTCCGCCAGCCGGGCCTCGATCTCGGCCAGCTCGGCGCGCAGGTTCTCCGCCTGCTGTTCGGCCTCGGCCCGTTCCGCGGCGAGGATCTGCTCCACCGCCTCCTGCACCCCGGGCACGTCGACGAGTGCCACCATCCGCAGCGCCTCGGCCGGCTTCACCACGTACGGCCTGGCGAGGGCCTTGGCGCCCTGCTGCGCCGCCACCGTCCACTCGCCGTCGGCGTAGGCCAGCGTCACGGTCAGCCCGGCCGGGCCCTTCGGCTTCACCGCCTTCACCGCCCGCCGCGCCGGCTTCGGCTCCACCTGTTGCGCCACCCTCGGCTCCTCCCGTCGCGGCGCCGGCACCGCCGGCGTGTCCAGCACGAACTCCGGCTCCGCCGGCGCCGCCTCGGCCGGGGGTTCCGGCTTCGGCTCCGCCGGCCGCCGCCCGGCGCCCTTCGGGGCGATCGCCACGTCGGTGGGGGAGAAGGGCAGCTCGTCGCGGCCGAAGCGGACCACCACGAACTCCTCGGACACCTCCGGGTCGGTCAGCTCCACCACCTGCCCGAGCTGGCCCGCCATCTGCCCGGCCGCCGCCGTGAACACCACCTTGGGCTTGCGGCCGGCCGCCAACGCCTCCCGGATGCCCTGTACCTCGTCAGTGGACAAACCCTGGCCCGCCATCACAGCCCTCTTCCGTACACGTGTCTGATGCCTGCCTTGATACCAGCCGGCACCGACACGCGAAAGATCAACCCCCGGCGCTCCAGACGGCCGCCACCTCGTCGGCCACCGCGGCCGCCTGCGCGAACCCGGCCCGCGCCGACGCGGCCCGCCGCGCCGGATCCAGCACGTTGCGCCCGATGGCCGCCCGCGCCGCCCGGTCCGGCGACACCACCGCCACCCGCGCGCCCGCCGACCGCAACTCCGCGACCTGCGCGGACAGCCGCGGCATCGGCCCGAACCCGGCGCGCGTCGGCGCCAGCACCACCACCCGCCGCGCGCCCCGCGCCAGGTCCGCGTTCACCGCCGAGCGCACCCCACCGTCGACGTAACGCCGGCCGCCGATGGTGACCGGCGGCCACACCCCGGGCACCGCGCAGCTGGCCCCCACCGCGTCCACCAGCGGCACCTGCGAGCCGGCGTCGAAGACCACGAACTCACCGGAGGCCGCGTCGACCGCCGTCACCAGCAGCCGCCGCGCCGGCCACCCGTGCACCGGCAGCCGCGCCGCGATGACCGCCCGCCGCGACTGCTCCGACGGGGTACGCGCGGCCAGTGCCATCGCCCCGACCCGGGCCCGCGCCCGCACCGCGTCCCGGCCGCGGGTGCCCGCCCAAGCCCAGCGGGCCAGCACCCCCACCCCCAGCCGGGCCGCCACCTCGGTGCCCGCCGGCCGCAACTGCGCCGCGTACAGCTCCTCCACGGGGGTGCCCGAGCACACCTGCGCGCCCACCACCGAACCGGCCGAGGTGCCCACCACCAGCTCCGCCCCGGTCAGGTCCACCCCGCGTGCGGCCAGGCCGGCCAGCAGCCCCAACTCCCAGGCCACCCCGGTCACCCCACCGCCACCCAGCACCAGCGCCCGCGTCATGTGTGACCGTCCTCTCCGTCCAGGTCCCGCGCCGATCACGGTAACGTCAGCGCCACCAGCAGGGCAGGGGAGAAAACATTGACCTCCGTCACCATCGTCACCGGTGGGGGGCGCGGGATCGGCGCGGCCACCGCCCGCCGGCTCGCCGCCGCCGGCCACGACGTCGTCGTCGGCTACCGCAACGACCAGGCGGCCGCCGAGGCCGTCGTCGCCGACGTGCGCGCGGCCGGCCACCGCGGTGTCGCCGTCCCCGCCGACACCGCCGACCCCGACCAGGTGCAGCGGCTCTTCGACGCGGCCGCCGACCTGGGCCCGCTGACCGGCCTGGTCAACAACGCCGGCATCACCAGCCCGATCGGCCCCTTCGCCGACCTTCGCGTGGACGACCTGCGCCGGGTCGTCGACGTCAACCTCGTCGGCTACGTCCTGTGCGCCCAGCAGGCCGCCCGCCGGATGACCCGCGGCGGCGCCATCGTCAACGTGTCCTCGGCGGCCGCCACCCTCGGCAGTCCCGGCGAGTACGTCCACTACGCGGCCGTGAAGGCCGCCACCGACACCCTCACCGTCGGCCTCGCCAAGGAACTCGCCCCGCACGGCATCCGGGTCAACGCCGTCGCCCCCGGAATCATCCGCACCGACATCCACGCCCTGTCCGGCGCGCCCGACCGCCCGGACACCGCGGCCGGGCGCATCCCGCTGGGCCGCGCGGGCGAACCCGACGAGGTCGCCGGGGCGATCGCGTTCCTCCTCGGCCCCGACGCCTCGTACACCACCGGCGCGGTCCTGCGCATCGCCGGCGGCCTCTGACCCGGCGGCGGCCCGGGGATCGCATCCCCGGGCCGCGCTCCTTCAGTGGGTGAACAGCTTCGCCGCCGTGATCAGCGTCTGCACCACCCCGTAGCCCAGCAGCGCCGACACCACCACCCAGGACACCACCAGGCGGACCCGCTGCCCGCCACCGACCCGCTCGTTCACGACCCGCTCCTCTCCGCCGTCACCGGCTGCGCATCCTCGACACCGTCCCGGCCCGACGCCGGCTCGTGGAACCGTTCCGGCACCGGCCGGATCAGCAGGTTCGCCACGAAACCGACCGCCAGCACCCCGACCATCGTGAACAGCGCCGGCCGGTACGCCGCTGCCGTCAACGTGCCCGGCTTGCCCTGCGCGTCCAGGAACGCGTTCACGATCAGCGGGCCGGCCACCCCCGCCGCCGACCACGCCGTCAGCAACCGGCCGTGGATCGCGCCCACCTCGTACGTGCCGAACAGGTCCCGCAGGTATGCCGGCACGGTGGCGAACCCGCCGCCGTAGAACGACAGGATCACGCACGCCAGCAGCACGAACAGCGCCGTCGCGGTCTGCCCGAACAGGGCCAGCAGCACGTACAGCACCATGCCGACACCCAGGTACAGCAGGTAGATGGGCTTGCGGCCGATCACGTCCGACGTCGAGGACCACACGAACCGGCCGGCCATGTTGAACAGCGACAGCAGCCCCACGAACCCGCCGGCCGCGGCCACGGACACCGCCGACGTGCCGTTGTCGCGGAAGAAGTCCTGGATCATCGGGCTGGCCTGCTCCAGGATCCCGATGCCCGCCGTCACGTTGCAGAACAGCACCACCCACAGCAGCCAGAACGAGCGGGTCTTCACCGCGTTGGCCGCCGACACGTTCGCCGTGGTCACCAGCGGCTTCGCCGCCACCCGCGCCGGGTCGAAGCCCGCCGGCCGCCAGTCGGCCGCCGGCACCCGCACGTTGAACACCCCGAACATCATGATCACGAAGTAGCCGACGCCCAACGTCAGGAACAGCCACACCAGCGCGCTGCCCGACGCCGTCGAGCCCGCGTTCGCCGGGTCGTACCCGGAGTCGTAGAACGACAGCAGCTGCCGGGACAGAGGAGAGGCCACCATGGCTCCACCACCGAAGCCCATGATCGCCAGCCCGGTCGCCAGCCCGGGCCGGTCCGGGAACCACTTGATCAACGTGGAGACGGGGGAGATGTACCCGATCCCCAGCCCGATCCCGCCGAGCACCCCGTACCCCAGGTACAGCAGCCACAGCTGCTTCGTGGCGATGCCGAGCGCGCCGACCAGGAAGCCCGCCGCCCAGAAGCACGCCGAGACGAACATCGCCTTCCGCGGCCCGTTCGCCTCCACCCACGTGCCCGCCACCGCGGCCGACAACCCCAGCATCACGATGGCGATGCTGAAGATCACCCCGATCGCCGTCTGTCCCGTGTCGAAGTGCGCGATCAGGGAGTTCTTGTACACGCTTGTCGCGTACACCTGCCCGATGCAGAGATGGATGGCCAGCGCCGCCGGCGGGATCAGCCACCGGCTGTAGCCCGGCGGCGCGACGGTGTGCCGACGATCGAGTGCGGAAAGCATGCCTGCTTCCTCTCCGGAGAATGGCGGAAAACCCACCCGTTCATGCCCCCGCCGCACGCTGCGCCGAAACCCGTCCCGCGCCGGGCGGTCGAAACCCTGAGCCGAACGGTCCGCGCAGCTCGCGGCCCCGCACCCGGCGTCGCCCCGCCGTCACCGCCCGTCGTGGCGGATCATGGGCGCATGCCGCTGCTCACCACCCCGGCCCTGCGCCCCGGCGCCCTCGCCCGCCACCCCCAACCCGACCTCGACGCCGGCGACCTGCGCCTGCGCCCCTGGCGACCCGAGGACCGGCCCGCCGTCCTCACCGCGTACGCCGACCCCGCCATCCGGCGCTGGCACTGCCGCGCCATGACCGACGACGAGGCCCGCGACTGGATCGCCTCCTGGCCCGTCCGCTGGCGGCGGGAGACCGGCGCCGGCTGGGCGGTCACCGACGGCGCCGGGGTGCTCGGACAGATCAGCCTGCGCGCCCTCGACCTGCCCGAGGCCCAGGCCGAGGTGTCGTACTGGGTGCTGCCCGCCGCCCGCGGCCGGCACGTCGCCGCCCGCGCCCTGACCGCCCTCACCGCCTTCGGCTTCGACCGGCTCGGCCTGCACCGCGTCTGGCTGCGCCACTCCACCGCCAACCCGGCCTCCTGCCGGGTGGCCGAACGGGCCGGCCTCACCGCCGAGGGCACCCAGCGCGGCGCCGCCCGGCACACCGACGGCTGGCACGACATGCACCTGCACGCCCGCCTGCGCGCCGACACCTGACCTGGGCTGCGCGCGCGGATGCGACGATGAGCCCGTGAAGATCCTGTCCATCCAGTCCTCGGTCGCCTACGGCCACGTCGGCAACTCCGCCGCCGTGTTCCCGCTGCAACGGCTCCGGCACGAGGTCTGGCCGGTGCTGACCGTGCACTTCTCCAACCACACCGGCTACGGCGCCTGGCGCGGCCCGCTGCTGCCCCCGGCCGACGTCGCCGAGGTGATCGCCGGCATCGAGGACCGCGGCGTGCTCGGCACCGCCGACGCCGTGCTCTCCGGCTACCAGGGCGACCCGGCCATGGGCGCGGTCATCCTCGACGCGGTCGATCGGGTGAAGGCCGCCAACCCGGACGCGCTGTACTGCTGCGACCCGGTGATGGGCGACGTCGGCCGCGGCATGTTCGTCCGGCCCGGCATCCCCGAGTACCTGCGCGACACCGTCGTGCCGCGCGCCGACATCGTCACCCCGAACCAGTTCGAGCTGGAGTTCCTGGCCGGCCGCCGCACCGACACCCTGGACGACCTGCTCGCCGCCGTGGACGTCGTGCGCGCCACCGGGCCCCGGCACGTGCTGGTCACCAGCGTCCTGCACGGCGACGTGCCGGCCGGGTCGCTGGAGGTCGTCGCGGTCTCCGACGCCGGCGCCTGGGCGGTCACCACCCCGCTGCTGCCGATCAGCCCGAACGGCGGCGGCGACGTCACCGCCGCGCTCTACCTGGCCCACCTCGCCACGTCCGGGTCGCCCGAGACGGCGCTGGAGCGCACCACCAACTCCATCTTCGCCATTCTGGAGGCGACCCTCGCGGCGGGCACCCGGGAGCTGCAGATCGTCGCCGCCCAGGACGCCATCGCCGATCCGCCCACCCGCTTCGGCGCCCGCCGGCTGCGCTGAGCCGACCACCGCGCGCCGACCGCGGACTTGACCGGACCACCGTCTCCCCACCGACGACTCGCCTAGGCTCGACAGCGACACAGTCCGGTTCCGCCGCTGCCACGTACCGGCCGGAACGGGCGCCCGGCCGCGCCCCGGCGCGGATGCGGAGGACGCCGGATGGACGAGACCACGTTCGCGGCACCGGCCTGGGCCTGGCTGGCGGTCGGCGCTGTCATCGCCGTCATGCTCGCGGTGGACCTGTTCTCCCACCGCGACCATCACGTCGTCGAGCTCCGCGAGGCGCTGCTCTGGAGCGCGGTGTGGATCACCACGGGGGTCGCCTTCGGCCTGGTGATCTGGCTGTGGCGCGGCAGCGGGCCCGCGGTGGCGTACTTCTCCGGTTACCTGCTGGAGAAGGCGCTGTCCGTCGACAACGTCTTCGTCTTCGCACTGCTGTTCACCTACTTCCGGGTACCCGCCGAGTACCAGCACAAGGTGCTCTTCTGGGGAGTGCTCGGGGCACTCGGCTTCCGGCTGGTCTTCATCTTCGCCGGCGCGCAACTACTGGACCGGCTGACCTGGGCCGGGCTCGTCCTCGGCGCGTTCCTGATCTGGACCGGCTGGCGCCTCGCGGTCCGCGGCGAGCCGGACGTCGACCCCGACCGCAACATCGCCGTCCGGATCTTCCGCCGGCTGGTGCCGACCGTGCCCCGCTACCACGACGGCCGCTTCACCGTCCGGGCCGACGGCCGCCGCACCGGCACGGTGCTGCTGGTCGCGCTGGTGGCGATCGAGGCCACCGACGTCATCTTCGCGATCGACTCGGTCGCGGCGATCCTGGCCGTCACCACCAACACGTTCCTGGTCTGGACGGCGAACGCCTTCGCCGTGCTCGGGCTGCGCAGCCTGTACTTCTGCCTGGCCGGCCTGCTGAGGCACTTCAGCTACCTGCGCTACGGCCTGGCCGTGCTGCTCGCGTTCGCCGGAGTGAAGTTGATCCTGGCCGAGACCCCCGTGGGCAAGCTGCCGGTCTGGCTCACCCTCGCCGTGGTGGTCCTGACCCTGGCCGTCGCCATCACCTGGAGCGCGGTGGCCGCGCGCCGGAACGTCCCGGCGCGGTGACCGACCGCCGCCGAGCCGGGGCGACGCCGTAGCGGTGCGGCGGTGCTGGGCAACCCCCGCGGCGACATGGCACGATCGGGCAGGTGACCAGCAGCACCGCCGCCGCGCAGCACCTGCGCGACCTCGCCCGGCTGCGCCGCGTCCGGGACCGCATCGACCGCGAGTACACGCAGCCGCTGGACGTCGAGGCGCTCGCGCGCGGGGTGAACATGTCGGCCGGGCACCTCAGCCGCCAGTTCCGGCTCGCCTACGGCGAATCCCCGTACTCCTACCTCATGACCCGCCGCATCGAACGCGCCATGGCCCTGCTGCGCCGCGGCGACCTCAGCGTCACCGACGTCTGTTTCGCGGTGGGCTGCTCCTCGCTGGGCACCTTCAGCACCCGCTTCACCGAGCTGGTCGGGATGCCGCCCAGCACCTACCGGGCCCAGGCGGCCGGCGGCGCCGAGCCGCCCGCGTGCCTCGCCAAGCAGGTCACCAGGCCGGTCAGAAATCGAGAAGCGAAGGCCACGGGGCCGCAACTAGCGTGACCGCCATGGCCGTCACCCACCACCACGCCTCCCTCCCGCCCACCGACGGAGACACGATGAGGACGGACACCCCGTCGCCCGCGCCGCACGCCGCCGACACCCACGACATGATCCGCGTGCAGGGCGCCCGCGAGAACAACCTCAAGGACGTCAGCATCGAGATCCCGAAGCGCCGCCTGACGGTGTTCACCGGCGTCTCCGGCTCCGGCAAGAGCTCCCTGGTGTTCGGCACCATCGCCGCGGAGTCCCAGCGCCTGATCAACGAGACCTACAGCGCCTTCGTGCAGGGCTTCATGCCGACCCTGGCCCGCCCCGAGGTCGACGTGCTCGACGGGCTGACCACGGCGATCATCGTCGACCAGGAGCGGATGGGCGGCAACCCCCGCTCCACCGTCGGCACCGCCACCGACGCCAACGCGATGCTGCGCATCCTCTTCAGCCGCCTCGGCCAGCCGCACATCGGCTCGGCGCAGGCCTTCTCCTTCAACGTCGCCTCGATCAGCGGCGCCGGCGCGGTCACCATCGAACGCGGCGGGCAGGCCGTCAAGGAGCGGCGCGAGTTCAGCATCACCGGCGGCATGTGCCCGCGCTGCGAGGGGACGGGCTCGGTCACCGACTTCGACCTGACCCAGCTGTACGACGACAGCAAGTCGCTCAACGAGGGCGCGCTCACCATCCCCGGCTACAGCATGGACGGCTGGTACGGGCGCATCTTCAGCGGCTGCGGCTTCTTCGACCCCGACAAGCCGATCCGCGAGTTCACCAGGAAGGAACTGCACGACCTGCTCTACAAGGAGCCGGTCAAGATCAAGGTCGAGGGCATCAACCTCACGTACGAGGGCCTCATCCCCAAGATCCAGAAGTCGATGCTGGCCAAGGACGTCGACTCGATGCAGCCGCACATCCGCGCCTTCGTGGAACGGGTCGTCACCTTCACCACCTGCCCCGACTGCGACGGCACCCGGCTCAACGAGGCCGCCCGCTCGTCGAAGATCGCCGGGATCAGCATCGCCGACGCCTGCGCCATGCAGATCAGCGACCTCGCCGACTGGGTACGCGGCCTCGACGAGCCCTCGGTGGCGCCCCTGCTCGCGAAGCTGCAACACACCCTCGACTCGTTCGTGAAGATCGGACTGGGCTACCTCTCCCTCAACCGCCCCTCCGGCACCCTGTCCGGCGGCGAGGCGCAGCGCACCAAGATGATCCGCCACCTCGGCTCCTCACTCACCGACGTGACCTACGTCTTCGACGAGCCCACCATCGGCCTGCACCCCCACGACATCCAACGGATGAACGAACTGCTGCTCCAACTGCGCAACAAGGGCAACACCGTGCTCGTCGTGGAACACAAGCCCGAAACCATCGCCATCGCCGACCACGTCGTCGACCTCGGCCCCGGCGCCGGCACCGCCGGCGGCGAGGTCGTCTTCGAGGGCACCGTCGAGGGCCTGCGGGCCAGCGGCACCCGCACCGGCCGCCACCTCGACGACCGGGCCCACCTGAAGCCCTCGGTCCGCACCCCCTCCGGCCGGCTGGAGGTACGCGGCGCCGACACCCACAACCTCCAGAACGTCGACGTCGACATCCCCCTCGGCGTGCTGACCGTCGTCACCGGCGTGGCCGGCTCCGGCAAGAGCTCACTCATCCACGGCTCCGTGTCCGGACGCGACGGCGTGGTCACCGTCGACCAGGCCGCCATCCGCGGCTCCCGCCGCAGCAACCCCGCCACCTACACCGGGCTGCTCGACCCCATCCGCAAGGCATTCGCCAAGGCCAACGGCGTGAAACCCGCCCTGTTCAGCGCCAACTCCGAGGGCGCCTGCCCCGCCTGCAACGGCGCCGGCGTCATCTACACCGACCTCGCCATGATGGCCGGCGTCGCCACCACCTGCGAGGAGTGCGAAGGCAAGCGGTTCCAGGCCTCCGTCCTCGAATACCACCTCGGCGGCCGCGACATCAGCGAGGTGCTCGCCATGTCCGTCACCGAGGCCGAGGAGTTCTTCGGCGCCGGCGAGGCCCGCACCCCGGCCGCCCACAAGATCCTCGACCGGCTCGCCGACGTCGGGCTCGGCTACCTCACCCTCGGCCAGCCCCTCACCACCCTGTCCGGCGGCGAGCGGCAGCGGCTCAAGCTCGCCACCCAGATGGCCACCAGCGGCGGCGTCTACGTCCTCGACGAACCGACCACCGGCCTGCACCTCGCCGACGTCGAGCACCTCCTCGCCCTGCTCGACCGGCTCGTCGACTCCGGCAAGTCCGTCATCGTCATCGAGCACCACCAGGCGGTCATGGCACACGCCGACTGGATCATCGACCTCGGTCCCGGCGCCGGCCACGACGGCGGCCGGATCGTCTTCGAGGGGACCCCCGCCGATCTCGTCGCCGCCCGCTCCACCCTCACCGGCGAACACCTCGCCGCCTACATCGGCGCCTGAGCGGGTGCCCTCCTGAGGCGAGCGAGCGCCACCGAGCGCCCGGCCCGGACCGGAACGGTCCGGGCCGGACCCGCCGACCGGTCAGCCCAACGCGGCCGCGAACATCCCCGGCTCGTACGAACCACCCCGCTGGTGCACGATCACGGCCATCCGGTTCGCCGCGTTGATCAGCGCCACCAGGGCCACCAGCGCCGCGATCTGGTCGTCGTCGTAGTGCTTGCGGACCGCCGCCCAGGTCTCGTCCGACACCCCCTCGTGGGCGTCGGCGAGCCGGGTGCCCTCCTCGGCGAGCGCCAACGCCGCCTGCTCGGCCTCGCTGAAGACCGTCGACTCCCGCCAGGCCGCGACCAGGTGCAGCCGCACCGCCGACTCGCCGGCCGCCGCGGCCTCCTTCGTGTGCATGTCGATGCACCAGCCGCACCCGTTGATCTGGCTCGCGCGCAGCGACACCAGCTCCTGCGTGGACCTCGGCAGCGACGACTGGTGGATGACCAGGCCGGCGTTGGCGAATCGCTTGGCGAACTTGACGGCGGTCTCGTTGGCGAACATGTCGAACCGAGCATCCATGGCTCGTCCCTCCTTGATGGTGTCGCACCGGACGACCACGAGATGCCGCCGGCCCCCGACCCCGTGACACCACGACCACGTGACGACCGCCACAACCATCCGTACGCCCGTCGCTGTCACACGACGGCCCCCACCGGCATCCCATGGACGACACCGTCGAGAACGAACAGGAGCCACCCATGGCCGGCACGGCGCAGACCGCACGCGACGACCGCCCGGACCCCGCCACCGAGGCGTTCCTCACCCACCGCAACCTGCTGTTCACCGTCGCCTACGAGATGCTCGGCTCGGCCGCCGACGCCGAGGACGTCCTCCAGGAGACCTGGCTGCGCTGGGTACGCGTCGACCTTGCCACCGTGCGCGAACAGCGGGCCTACCTGGTCCGCATCACCACCCGCCAGGCCCTCGCCCGGCTGCGCACACTCGGCCGCCGCAAGGAGTCCTACGTCGGCCCCTGGCTGCCCGAGCCGCTGCTGACCGCACCCGACGTGGCCGAGGACGTCGAGCTGGCCGACAGCGTCTCGATGGCGATGCTGCTCGTGCTGGAGACCCTCACGCCGACCGAGCGGGCCGTGTTCGTCCTGCGCGAGGTGTTCGACCTGCCCTACGAGGAGATCGCCGAGGCCGTCGACAAGAACGAGGCCGCGGTCCGCCAGATCGCCCACCGCGCCCGCGGCCACGTCGCCGCACGCCGGCCCCGCGGGGTCACGTCCCCGGCCGAGACCCGCGACGCCCTCGAGGCGTTCCGCAAGGCGACCGAGACCGGCGACCTGCAGAGCCTGCTCGACATCCTCGCGCCGGACGTCGTGTTCCTGGGCGACGGCGGGGGAGTCCGGCAGGCCGTCCCGCGCCCGGTCGTCGGCGCCGACAAGGTGGCCCGGCTGCTGGCTGCCGGGCTGGGCAAGATCGCTGAGCTGATGTCGCTGCGGCCGGCCCAGGTCAACGGCTTCCCGGCGCTGATCATGGAGCAGGGCGACGAGATCGAAGCCGTCCTGGCGGTACGCATCGACGACGGCCTCGTCACCGGCCTCTACGCCGTGCGCAACCCGCACAAGCTGTCGCACATGGAGCGGGAGATCACCCTGAGTCGCTGAGTCGAGCCGTCAAGATCCCAGCACGGGGGAGAGGTACGGGAAGAATGCCCGGTCAGCGTGACGCGGACGAAGCCACGATCCGCCAGCAGATCAACAAGATCATCGAAGGGCTCCGGGACAAGGATCTCGACAGCCTCAGACAGCGCTACACCACCAACGTCGTGTCCTTCGACATCGAGCCGCCGCTGCAGCACGTCGGCGTGGACGCGAAGCTGAGGAACTGGGCGAACGTGTTCGCGGTCTTCGAGACGGTGGACTACGAGGTCCGCGACCTGACCCTCACCGTGGGCGAGGACGTGGCGTTCGGACACGCGTTCGGCCGGCTCAGCGGCACGATGAGGGACGGGAGGGCCACCACCGGCATGTGGGTGCGGGTCACCTACGGCTTCGAGAAGACCGGCGACACGTGGCTCATCGCGCACGACCAGGTCTCGGTGCCGCTCGACGTCCGCAGCGGCAAGGGAGTTGTCGACCTCCAGCCCTGACCGGCCGCCGTTCCCGTAACGTCGATAATGCACATTATGTCAAGTAAGCAGATTCCGGCCCTCCCCGGGCCTCAGTCCACGACGGGGTCGACGAGGACCGCGGCGAGGGCCCGCCACTGCTCCTCGTCCCCGTCGTCGGTCGCGAGGGTGATGAGGGCCTTCCACAGCGCCCAGCCCCGGGCACGCCGCCAGGTGTCGTCGGGCAGGCCGGCCGACTCCCGGAACACCCGGCGCTCCGCACCGGCGAACCAGGTCCACGCCGCCACCAGGTCGCAGGCGGGATCCCCGACGCCGCAGGTGCCGAAGTCGATGACCGCCGACAGCCGCCCCTGCGCCACGAGCAGGTTGCCGGCGGCCACGTCGCCGTGGAACCAGACCGGCGCCACCGGCCAGGCCGAGGTCAGCGCCCGCGCCCACACCTCCCGGCAGGCGGCCGTGTCCACCCGGCCGCCCAGCACCTGGAGGGCCTGTTCGACCTCGTCGCCGTAGGCGCTCGGGTGGCAGCCCCGGAAGCAGGAATGCCGCCCGGCCGCCGGACCTCCGGTGGTGGGCGCGGACCGCAGCGCGGTAAGGAACGCGCCGAGGTCGCGCGCCACGGCCGGCCGGTCGACCTCCGCGGCGGCCGCGAGGGTGTCGCCGGGCAGCCAGCGCCGCACCGACCAGGGGTACGGGTAACCGGCGCCGGGCGCTCCGGTGGCCACTGGTTCGGGTACGGGCAGCGGCAGGTGGCGGGCCAGCACGGGCAGGTAGCGGTCCTCCTTCGCGACGCCGGGCACGTAGCCCTCGGCGCTGGGCAGCCGCACGACGAGGTGCTCGCCGAGGCGGAAGGTCCGGTTGTCCCACCCCTGCCGGGCCACGGCGGCGACCGGCAGGTGCGCCCACCGCGGGAACTGTTCGGCGACCAGCCGGCGTACGAGTTCCTCTTCGATGTCCACCACGCACCCAGTCTGGGTGCCGCGACAAGTGGTTTACCGGCGTCGCTCCCCCGCATCGACCGCTGGCGGGAACGCGAAAATCATGCATAATATGCCTTATGCATGACAAACCGGACGAACCGGTAGGGCGGTTGATCGAGGAGTTCCTGACCGCCCGGGCCACCCGCAAGCCCTCCCCCCACACCCTGGCCGCCTACCGGCGGGACCTCGCCACGGTGGCGAGCCTGGTGGCGGCGGACGGCGGCACCACTCCCCTCCCCCTCGACCAGCTTCCGGTCTCCGCCCTGTCCCCCCGGGTCATGCGCGCGGCGTTCGCCCGCTTCGCCACGCCCCGAGCCGCCGCGTCGGTCCACCGTGCCTGGTCGACGTGGAACAGCTTCTTCACGTTCCTGGTCGCCGAGGGGGTCGTACCCGGGAATCCGATGCCGGCGGTGGGGCGGCCCCGCACCCCGCTCCCCCAGCCCAAGCCGTTGCGGGGCGAGGACACCCCGGAGGAACTGCTGGCCGCGGTGGCCCGGGAGGACGGCCGGCAGCGCGACCCGTGGCCGGAGCGGGACCTGGCCGTGCTGGCGCTGGCGTTGTGCGCGGGGCTGCGGCTGTCGGAGCTGCTGGCGCTGCGGGTGGCGTCGGTGGCGGGCCGGCCCGGCGAGCGCCGGGTCGACGTGGCGGGCAAGGGTGGGCGGCCGCGGACGGTGCCGATCGAGGCGGGTGTGGACCGGGTGCTGGCGGACTACCTGGACAGTCGGCGGCGGCGGTTCGGATCGCGCAGTGTCCGGCCGGACTCGCCGCTGCTGGTGGACCGGCGGGGTGAGCCGCTGCGGCGGGGTGGCCTGCAGTATCTGGTGGAGTCCTGTTACCGGCGGGCGGGGATCGGTGACCGGGTGCCGCGGGGGGCGCGGCTGCACGCGTTGCGGCACACGTTCGCGACCCGGTTGGCCGAGGACGGGGCGAGCGCGGCGGAGATCATGCGGTTGCTGGGGCACGCGTCGTTGGCGTCGTCGCAGACGTACATCGAGGTGACGGCGGGTCAGCAGCGCGCGGCGGTGCATGCCAACCGGACCAACCGGGCGGTCGCGGCGCTGGTGGACGGGCCCGCGGGGGGCGGTGGTTGATCGGGGCGGGGGCGGTCAGTGGCGGCGTTCGAGCAGCTGCCTCAGCTTCTGGTAGCTGACCGGCGCGGCGCGTCGGGACTGCCGGCGCACCAGGGGCAGCAGGGCGACGCCGATGCCGTGACCTTCGAAGTCGAGGGTGAAGGTGACGCGGGAACGGGTGCCGCCGTCGAGGGGTTCGACGGTGATGGTGGCGTGCGGGCGGACCGGCCCGTCGATTCCCTGGGCGGCCCAGCGGTGCGGTGGGTCGTTGTGAGTGATCCGTTGGCGCATGGCGCGTTCGGTGCCGTTGATGCGGCGGGTGGTGGTGAACTCGGCGTCGCCGACCTGTACGCCGACGACGTCGGCCTGCCACTCGGCGAACCGGGACGGGTCGGTGGCGTAGGCGAAGACGTCGTGTGGGGGGCGGGCGATCTCGATGGTGGACTGCTGAGCTGCCATGGTTGCTCCTTTCGTTACGGGCGGCGGGTCTGTTCCGTCAGGGTTATGACGGTCGGCGCGGCGGGAGGGTAACGGTGGAGGACTTCGAGGCGCATCGCGGTCATCTGTACGCGGTGGCCTACCGGATGCTGGGTTCCGGTGGTGAGGCCGACGACGCCGTCCAGGAGGCGTGGCTGCGGGCGGCGCGGGCGGACCTGGGTGCGTTGACGAATCCGCGTGGTTGGCTGACCACGGTGGTGGCGCGGGTCTGTCTGGACATGCTGCGGTCGCGGAGGGCGCGTCGGGAGGTTCCGCTCACCGTGGCGCCGCCGTTGGCCGGCCCGGATCCGGAGCAGGAGACGGTGCTGGCCGAGTCGGTGGGTCTGGCGCTGCTGGTGGTTCTGGACACGTTGACGCCGGCCGAGCGGCTGGCGTTCGTGCTGCACGACCTGTTCGGCGTGTCGTACCCGGAGATCGCGTCGATCCTCGGCCGGTCGAGCGATGCGACGAAGATGCTGGCCAGTCGTGGGCGCCGCCGGGTTCGTGCGGCGGATCTTCCCGACGGGGATCCGGTTCGGCAGCGTGAGCTGGTCGAGGCGTTCCTCAGGGCCGCGCGTGCCGGTGATTTCGCAGCGCTGCTCGCGGTGCTGCATCCGGAGGTGACGGTGAGCGCGGACGCCGTCGCGGCCGGCTCCCCCGGGCCGGTGCGGCTGCGTGGCGCCGATGTCGTCGCCCGGCAGGCGCTGCTGTTCTCGCAGCGGGCGCCGTATGGCCGGGTGGGGCTGGTCGACGGGGCGGCGGCGATTCTCGTGGCGCCGCGGGGGCGGCTGGTGACGGTCCTGACGTTCCAGGTGGCCGGTGGTGCGATCGTGGCGGTCGACGTGGTGGCGGATCCGGGCCGGTTGAGTCGGCTGGCCGTCGGGGTGTGAGGGTCGCCGGGCGCGGGCGGTGGTGGCAGGATCCGGGCGGTGCGGGTCGGTCACGCGCGGGCGGTGGCGGTCGGGTGGGTGCGCGAGGAGATGCGCCGGGACCCGTCGGTCGGGGGCGCGTTCTTCAGCGGGTCGACGGTGGGTCTGCCGGACGACGCGGTGCTGCCGGCTTCCTCGGACGTGGACGTGCTGCTGGTGCGGGACGCGCCGGCGGCGAAGGTGGGCAAGTTCGTTCACCGTGGGGTGCTGTTGGAGGTCTCGGCGCTGACCTGGGCGGAGCTGGGGTCGCCGGAGGACGTGCTGGGGTCGTGGGTGTTCGCGCCGATGTTCCGGGCGGGCGCGGTGATCGCGGATCCGTCGGGTCGGCTGGCGGCGATCCGGGACCGGGTGGCGGCGGGGTTCGCGGATCCGGTGTGGGTGCGGCGGCGGTGTGCCGGGGTGCGGCGGCGTATCGAGGACGGGTTGGCGCGCCTGGATGAGCGGGCGTCGCTGGCGGAGCAGGTGCTGGGGTGGGTGTTCCCGACGTCGCTGCTGGCGGTGTGGCCGGCGGTGGCGGGGTTGCGGGATCCGACGGTGCGGCGGCGGTACGTGCGGGCGCGGGAGGTGCTGACCGCCTACGGGTTCGGTGACCGGTACGAGGAGTTGCTGGCGTCGCTGGACGGTGGCGGGGTGGGGCCGGATCGGGTGCGGGAGCACCTGGCGGGGTTGGCGGTGACGTTCGACGAGGCGGCACGGGTGGCGCGTACCCCGTTTCCGTTCGTGGCGGACCTGTCGGCGGCGGGGCGGCCGGTGGTGCTGGACGGGAGCGCGGAGCTGGTGGCGGCGGGCGCCCACCGGGAGGCGATGTTCTGGGTGGTGGTGACGTACGCGCGCTGTCACGCGGTGCTGGCGGCCGACGCGCCGGGGCGGGAGCGGGTGTTGCGGCCGGCCTTCGAGGCGGCGGTGGCGGATCTTCGGGCGGCGTCGGCGGCGGACCGGCGGCGGCGGGCCGCGGAGCTGCTGGGGTCGTTGCCGCGGTGGCAGGCGGTGGCGGGTGCGGTCGCGGAGCGCGCTGTGGCAGGCTGAGGGGTGAACGCGACTGGCGGCACCGAGGATGGGCAACCATCGGGGAGCTCTCGTCGCGGGGGTCGACCGCCTGGGCCTCCGCGGGCGGGGTGCGGCATGTCTTCTTCGGGTACGACGACGGCGCGGCTGCTGCCGGGTGCGCCGGTGGCGGAGCAGGTGTTGGCGGAGGTCGCCGAGTCGGTGGTGGCGTTGCGGGCGGCAGGGGTCACGCCGGCGTTGGCCACGGTGCTGGTGGGCGACGACGACGCGAGCGCGGGTTACATCCGGATCAAGCAGCGGCAGGCGGCGGAGTTGGGTTTCGTGTCGCCGCACGTGCATCTGGCGGCGTCGGCGTCGCAGGCGGATCTGCACGCGGTGCTGGCGGATTTCAACGCGGACAAGGCCGTGCACGGGGTGCTGGTGCAGTATCCGATCCCGGGGCACCTGGACTACGACCGGGCCCTGGCGGAGTTGGACCCGGACAAGGACGTGGACGGGATGCATCCGGTGAACATGGGCCGGTTGGCGTTGGGGTTGCCGGGTCCGTTGCCGTGTACGCCGGCGGGGATCGAGGCGTTGCTGGCGTTCCACGGGGTGCCGGTGGCGGGCCGGGAGGTGGTGATCCTCGGTCGGGGCGCCACGTTGGGCCGTCCGTTGGCGATGCTGCTGGCGCAGAAGCGGCCGACGGCGAACGCGGCGGTGACGGTGGTGCACACGGGGGTGCCGGACTGGGCGCGGTACACGCGGCGGGCGGAGATCCTGGTGGCGGCGGCCGGGGTGCCGGGGATCATCCAGCCGGAGCATGTGCGTCCGGGTGGTGTGGTGATCGGCGGCGGGGTGCGGTACGAGGGGCGGCGGCTGCTGCCGGACGTGGACGAGTCGTGTGCCGAGGTGGCGGGGGCGATCACGCCGCGGGTCGGTGGGGTGGGTCCGACGACGGTGGCGATGTTGTTCCGCAACGCGGTGCGGGCGGCGCAGCGGGCGTCCGGGCTGGGCTGAGGCGGTCAGCCGAGGTCGACCAGGAGCGGCCGGTGGTCGGAGATGGTGGACAGCGGGGTGTCGACGGCGGTGACCGGCGGTAGCCGGTCCAGGCCGCGCCGGTCGGCGAGGATGTGGTCGAGCTGCACCCGGGGTTGCCCGGCCGGGTAGGTGGGGCGGCGGCCCAGCGGTCGCCAGCGGGACAGCAGGGCGGCGGGTCCGGCGGGCAGGTTGAGGTCGCCGAGGAGGATCCGGGGTGCGGGCAGGGTGCGCAGGGCGCGGACGACGCGGCGCAGTTGCAGGATGTTCCAGCCGGGCACGAAGGACAGGTGGGTGGCGGCGACGGTGAGCGGCCCGTGCGGGGTGTCGAGGACGGCGGCGAGGACGACGCGGGGTTCGTCGCGGAGCAGGACGAGCCCGCCGCCGGGGCCGGGCACGTAGATGGGTGACCGGACGGGGGCGGGCCGCAGCCGGGTGACCTGCCAGGAGCGGACGGGGTGGCGGCTGACCAGGCCGATGCCGTAGAGGGGTTCGCCGTGGCCGTCGTCGTCGTGGGTGAGGGGGCGGAACTGTTCCCCGGGGGTGCCCACGACGGCGGCGGCGAAGCGGTGTTCGGGGGCGTCGAGGGCGCGGGCGGCGATGGCGGTGAGGTCGAGGTTGCCGCTGCGGGACTGGTCGCGGTCGACCTCCTGCAGGGCGAGGACGTCGGCGTCGAGGGCGGTGACGGCGGCGGCGAGCCGGTCGGGGTCGACGAGACCGTCGGTGAGGGACCGCCCGTGCAGCAGGTTGAAGGTGGCCAGGCGCACCAGCACACCCTACGTCCGCGTGGCAGGCTTGCCGGGTGCTGAGGGCGTTGCTGTGTTCGATGCTGGTGTTCGTGGCGGTGGCGTCGGTGGGGTTGTGGTTGCGGCGGCGTCGGGGGCGCTGAGCTGCGGTGAGGCTGGCCACAGCCGGTCTCGTCGGGGCGGTGGGGCTGGGCAGAATGCGGCCCGTGGATCCTCTGTCGCTGACGACCCTGTTGAGCGCGGCCGCCCTGGCGGGCTGGGTGGACGCCGTGGTGGGCGGCGGTGGCCTGTTGCTGTTGCCGGCGTTGCTGCTGGGCGCGCCGGGGGTGCCGGTGGCGACGGCGTTGGGCACGAACAAGCTGGCGGCGATCTTCGGTACGTCGACGGCGGCGGTGACGTACGCGCGGCGCACGAAGTTGGACTGGGCGGTGGCGGGTCCAGCGGCGGGGTTGGCGGTGCTGACGGCCGGGTTGGGCGCGGCCCTGGCGGGGGCGGTGCCGGCGGGCGCGTACCGGCCGGTGGTGCTGGTGGTGCTGGTGTCGGTGGCGGTGTTCGTGCTGACCCGGCCGCGGTTGGGTGTGGTGTCGCGTCCGGAGCGGCGGACGCCGACGCGGGTGGTGGTGGCCGTGGCGGTGGCCGGGTTGGGCATCGCCCTGTACGACGGGTTGATCGGTCCGGGCACCGGCACGTTCCTGGTGTTGGCGTTCACCGCGCTGCTGGGGTCGGATTTCGTGCACGCCTCGGCGATGGCGAAGGTGGTCAACGCGGGCACGAACCTGGGGGCGCTGGTGGTGTTCGCGGCGACCGGGCACGTGTGGTGGCTGCTGGGCGCGGCCATGGCGGTGTGCAACATCGCCGGGGCGGCGGTGGGCGCGCGGATGGCGTTGCGCCGCGGTGCGGGTTTCGTGCGGGTGGTGCTGCTGGTCGTGGTGCTGGCGCTGGTGGGCAAGCTGGGTTACGACCAGTGGATGGCGGCGTGAGGCGCTGAGCGCCACCGTGTGATCATCGGCGGGTGGCTGTCCGCGCCGAACACGACCGCGCCGTCCTCGCCGAGCTGCTGGGCCGGGACCCGGTGCTGCACGCGTACCAGCTGGGTGACCTGGACGACTTCTTCTGGCCGTACACCTCGTGGTTCCGCCGCGGCGACGAGGTGGTGCTGCTCTACCACGGGGTCGAGCTGCCCACGCTGCTGGCGTTCGCGCCGCCGGAGCGCGCCGGGGACCTGGCGGCGCTGCTGACCGAGGCGGCGCCGGTGTTGCCGGCCCGGCTGTGGGCGCACCTCTCCCCCGGCCTGGAGGCGACGGTGGCCCGCTGGTACGCCGTGTCCGACGCGGCGGTGCATCACCGGATGGCGTTGACCGATCCGGCGCGGCTGGCGGCGGTGCCCCGGGCCGGGGTGCCGCTGGGCCGCGCCGACCTGCCGGAGCTGCGGGAGTTGTACGCGGCCGCGTACCCGGGGAACTGGTTCGACCCGCGGATGCTGGACACCGGCCGGTACGTGGGGGTGCGGGAGGCCGGCCGGCTGGTCGCGGTGGCCGGGGTGCACGTGTGGTCGCCGACGTGGCGGGTGGCCGCCCTGGGCAACGTGACCACCCACCCGGACGTGCGGGGCCGGGGTCTGGCCGGGGCGGCCGTGGCAGCGTTGTGCGCGGGGATGCGGGGCGTCGTCGATCACGTGACGCTCAACGTGAAGGCCGACAACCTCCCCGCGGTACGCCTCTACGAGCGGCTCGGATTCACCCGGGTGGCCGACTTCACCGAGTGCGCGTTGCATCGCCTTCCGTGACCGCCTGACCGGTCAGTCTGTCGTGTCCAGCCGCCACGCCGGGTCAACAACCCGACCCTGACCTGGGCTTGTGTCTGACCGGCGCGGCGCGGCCCAGCCCCTAGCGTCTGCTGTCGAGGCCGCGCCCGGGGCGGGCGCGGCGGAGCTGAAGGAGACACGATGGGTTTCACAGCAGTGCCCCCCGGGCGAAGAACGGCGGTGACCGTGGCCGCCGCCGTGACCGCGGTGCTGACCGCGGTGGCCACGCCCGCCTGGGCGGCGCCCGGGGTCGACCCGGCCACCGTGGACCGGTCCGCGGACCCCGGCGCCACCATTCCGATCAGCAAGGTGGTCTCGACGCCGCCGATCCCGCCGAACCCGGACGTGGTGCTGCTGGTCGACACGACCGGCAGCATGGGCGCGGCGATCGCCAACGTCCGCACGAACCTGCAGCAGGTGATCACCAACGTGCGCGGGGCGCAGCCCAGCGCACAGTTCGCGGTGGCCTCCTACCGGGACGAGGGTGACGGCGCGGAGCTGTTCCGGGTCCGGCAGAACCTGACCGGTGACGCCACCGCGTTGCAGACCGCGGTCGACGGGCTGGCCGCCGGGGGCGGCGGTGACGTCCCGGAGGCGTGGGTGAACGGGCTGTTCCAGGTCTCCGACGGGGGCATCGCCTACCGCTCGGGCAGCAGCCGGATCGTGGTGCTGGTCGGTGACGCGCCCAGCCACGACCCGAGCGCCGGGCACACCCTGGCGCAGGCCACCGCCGCGCTGCAGGCCGACGACGCCCGCGTGCTCGCGGTCGACGTCACCGGCGGGGGCGGCGGCCTGGACGCGCTCGGCCAGGCCACCGCCGTGGCCGCCGCCACCGGCGGTCAGGTGGTCGGCAGCGCCCCGGACACCGTCACCGCGGCGATCCTGTCCGGGCTGCGGGACCTCGACGTGACCGTCACCCCGCAGGTGGTCTGCGACCCGGGCCTGTCGGTGAGCTTCGACGCGCCGTCGAAGACCCAGCAGAGCGGCACCGACGTGCCGTTCGCCGAGACCATCACGGTCGCCGGCGACGCCCCGCAGGGCGCCACCCTGCACTGCACGGTGGACTTCCTGCTCAACGGCCTCTCCGGCGGGCCGGCGTTCGTCGAGCACATCGCGGTGACGGTCAACGACGTGACCCCGCCGACGGTGGTCGTGGACGACCGGACCGTGGAGGCCACCAGCCCCGCCGGCGCGGTGATCAACTATCCGGCGAGCGCCACCGACAACGTCGACGGTCCGCTCACCCCGACGTGCGCGCCGCCGCCCGGCAGCACCTTCCCGCTGGGGGCCACCACGGTCACCTGCACCGCCACCGACGCCGCCGGCAACACCGGCAGCGACACCGCGGTGATGCGGGTGGTCGACACCACCGCGCCGGACACCCGGTGCGTGCCGACCAACAACCCGAGCGGCGACAACACCCCCGGCTCGTACAACCCGGACGGCTTCTACCAGCTGACCTCCACCGACATCGTCGACACGGCGGTCCAGGTGTACATCTCCGACGCCGCCGACCCGTCGGTGCGGTTCGGCCCGTTCCCGGCCGGCACGAAGATCAAGCTGGTGCAGGCGCCGGGCGCGCAGTCCCGGGTGAAGGACGGCACCGGCGACATCGACTACAAGGTGACGCTGCGCGGCGACGCGATCATCACCGGCGTGGACGACTCCGGTAACACCTCCACCGCGACCTGCCTGGTGGCTCCGCCGCCGAAGTGACCCGTCGCGACCGACCGTGCGGGGGTGGCCGTCGCGCCACCCCCGCACCGCGGTCAGCGGCCCCGGCTGGGCGAGTCGAACCGGCCGGCGCGGATCTCCCGCAGCGCCCGGCGGCGGGTGTCGCCGCGCAGGGTGTCCACGTACAGGCGGCCGTGCAGGTGGTCGGTCTCGTGCTGCAACGCGCGGGCCAGGAACCCGCTGCCGCTGATGGTCAGCGGCTGGCCGTGCTGGTCGACGCCGTGCGCCGTGGCGTGCATGGCCCGCGGCGTCGGGAAGTACAGCCCCGGGATCGACAGGCAGCCCTCGTCGTCGTCCTGGCGCTCCTCGGACAGCTCCAGCGTCGGGTTGATCAGGTGGCCGCGGTGCCCGTCGGCGTCGTAGACGAACACCTGCGCGTTCACCCCGATCTGCGGCGCCGCCACCCCGGCCCGGCCGGGCGCGCCGAGCAGCGTGTCCATGAGGTCCTGCACGAGCGCGCGCAGCTCGGCGTCGAAACTGGTCACCGGCTCGGACGGGGTGCGCAGCACGGGGTCGCCGATGATCCGGATCGGGCGCATAGTCATGCCGGGAAGGCTAGCCGCCCGTTACGGCGGCCGGTGGCGCACCCGCCCGGTCCCGGACCAGGACCTCGATGCCGTCGAGCAGGCGGGCCAGCCCGAACTCGAAGGCGCGGGCCGGGTCCCCGGCGGCCTGGTACTCCTGGCCGGCGGTGGTGCCCACCCGGGCGGCGAGCGGGAACCGGCCCGGGTCGAGGACCTTCTCCAGGTACGGGGCGTGCGCGTGCCACCACTGCTGCTCGGTCATCCCGGTGTCCCGGCTGGCCTGGGCCGTCTCCACGGCGGGGCGGGCCGCGCCGTGGACGTACCCGGTGACGAGGGTGACCACGGCGTCCATCTCCAGGTCGGTCAGGCCGATCCCGTCGACGGCGCGCAGCTCGTACTCGTACTTGGCGATCACGTTCGGGCCCAGCGGCGGCCGGGTGGTGGCGACCTGCAGCAGCCACGGGTGGCGCAGGTAGAGGGCGAAGTTCTCCCGGGCGATCTGCGCCAGCCGGCCCCGCCACCCGCCCGGCACCTCGTCGGGGCGGGCGGTCTCGCCGTAGACGGTGTCGAGCATGACGTCGAGCAGTTCACCCTTGCCGGGCACGTGCGTGTAGAGGGTCATGGTGCCCACCCCGAGCCGCTCGGCGACCCGGCGCATGGACAGCGCGCCCAGCCCCTCGGCGTCGGCGACCTCGATGGCCGCCCGCACGATCCGCTCCACGGACAGGTCGCCGCCCTTGCGGCTGACCTTCTCCCGGGTACGCCAGAGCAGGGCGAGGCTGCGCGCCGGGTCCCCGGTGCCGCTGTACTCGGTGGTCACCCGCCGACTGTACCGACCCCCCTTGTCGTATGGTGTACGGTACGGCGTACCGGAACGATGATCGGAGGGGCGCATGGGACGCGACGGACCGGCGATCGAGGCGGAGGGCCTGCGCAAGCGCTACGGCGACCTGGTCGCCCTGGACGGGATCGACCTGGCCGTGCCGTCCGGCACGGTCTGCGCCGTGCTCGGCGTGAACGGGGCCGGCAAGAGCACCCTGGTGCGCATCCTGACCACCCTGCTGCGCGCCGACGCCGGCGTGGCCCGGGTCGCCGGGTTCGACGTCCGCCGGCAGGCCGACCGGGCCCGCGCGCACCTCGGCCTGGTCGGCCAGCACGCGGCGGTCGACGAGATCCTCAGCGGCCGGCAGAACCTGGTGCTCTTCGGCCGGCTGCACCACCTCTCCCCCGGCCGGGCGGCGGCCCGCGCCGACGAGCTGCTCGACCGCTTCGACCTGCGCGCGGCCGCCGACCGGCCGGTGGCCACCTGGTCCGGCGGGATGCGCCGCCGGCTGGACCTGGCCGCCGCCCTGATCGTCGACCCGCCGGTGCTGTTCCTCGACGAGCCCACCACCGGCCTGGACCCCCGCGCCCGCAGCGACGTCTGGGACGCCGTGCGCGGCCTGGTCGACGCCGGCGCCACCGTCCTGCTGACCACCCAGTACCTGGAGGAGGCCGACCGGCTCGCCGACACCGTGCGGGTGCTCGACCACGGCCGGGTCACCGCGGCCGGCACCCCGGAGGAACTGAAGTCCACCCTCGGCGGCGACCGCGTCGACGTGGTGCTGCACCACCCCGACGACCTGGCACCGGCCGCGGCCGCGATCACCGCCGCCACCGGCGCCGCGCCCACCGTCGACCGTGCCGCGCTGCGGCTCAGCGTCCCGGTCACCGACCGGGTCGCGGCCCTGGCCGCGGTGCTGCGCGCCGTGGAGGCCGCCGGCCTGCGCGCCGGCGACGTGGCGGTCCGCCGCCCCACCCTCGACGAGGTGTTCCTGCGCCTCACCGACTCCCGCACGGAGGTGCCCGCGTGACCGTCCTGCCGCTGTCCCGGGCCCGCTGGGCCGTCGCCGACACCGCCACCCTGACCGGCCGCACCCTCGCCCACTGGGCGCGCCGCCCCGGCGAGGTGCTGGTGGGCCTGCTCTTCCCCGTCCTGCTGCTGCTGATGTTCGGCTACCTCTTCGGCGGCGCCATGGCCGTCCCCGACGGCGCCGGCTACCGGGAGTTCCTGCTGCCCGGCATGGTGGCCATGACCATGCTCTTCGGCGTGGAGACCACCTACACGGCGGTGGCCCTGGACACCGCGCGCGGCGTGACCGACCGGTTCCGGTCGCTACCGATGAGCCGCGCCGCCGTGGTCACCGGCCGGGCCGTGGCCGACCTGCTGCACTCCGCGGCGGCCCTGGCCGTGGTGCTCGGCTGCGGCGTCCTGGTCGGCTGGCAGCCGCACCGCGGCCCGCTGCGCGCCCTGGCCGCCGTGGCGCTGCTGCTGCTCCTGCGCTTCGCGATGATCTGGCTCGGGGTGTACCTGGCGCTGCTGCTGCGCCGCCCCGAGACGGTGGCCGCGCTGCAGATCCTGGTGTGGCCGCTGGGCTTCGCCTCCAACGCGTTCGTCGCCCCGGCCACCATGCCGGGCTGGCTCGCCGCGGTCGCGGCCTGGAACCCGCTGTCGGCCACCGTCGCCGCCGGCCGGGAGCTGTTCGGCAACCCCGGCTGGGGCGCCGACTCCTGGCCGGCCGAGCACGCCGTGGCCCTGGCGGTGGCCTGGCCGGTGCTGCTGGTCGCCGTGTTCCTGCCGCTGTCCGTGCGCCGCTGGCAGCGCCTGGGCCGCTGACGGTCCCGGCCGCCGGCCCGGTCGAGGTCAGGCCGGCCGGGTGGGCGTCAGGCCGGTGTCGGCGATCCGGTCGCGCAGCGGGCGGCGGCGCAGCGCGGCGAGCACCGCGTACAGCTCGTCGGCCAGGGGTACGGGCAGCTCGGCGTCGAGCCGGCGTATGGCGGTGGTGGTGGCCGCCCACTCGGCCTCGATGACCGGCAGCAGGGCGCGCGCCCGGTCGGTGAGGGTGACGATGCGCTGCCGGGCGTCCGCGCCGGGGGCGAGGTCGACCAGTCCGGCGCGGGCCATCTGGGCGACGGTCTGGCTGGCCGCGGAGTGGGTGACACCGACGCGGGCGGCCAGGTCGCGGATCGCCAGGGGCCCGTCGGCGACCAGCACCCGCACCAGGGGCGAGTAGCGGGGCCGGTAGTCGGCCAGGTCGAGGTCTGCGTAGACCGCGGCGACGTCGCCGTCGAGCACCTCCAGGACGTGGCGCAGGAGGGTGCCGAGGGCCTCGCGGTCGGGGGTGGCGGTCACGTCCGCTAATGTAACAGCGCTGTTGTATCCGGGCCGTGGGAGGGCACCCGATGTATCCACCGATCGAGCCGTACGCGCAGGGCCAGCTCGACGTCGGCGACGGCCAGCGGATCCACTGGGAGACCAGCGGCAACCCCGGCGGCCGGCCCGCCCTCGTGGTGCACGGCGGCCCCGGCTCCGGCGCCGGCCCCTCCTGGCGGCAGCTGTTCGACCCGGCCGCCTACCGGATCATCCTGTTCGACCAGCGCGGCTGCGGCCGCAGCACCCCGCCCGCCAGCGACCCGGCCACCGACCTGTCGGTCAACACGACCGCGCACCTGCTGGCCGACATGGAACGGCTGCGCGCGCACCTGGGCGTCGACCGGTGGCTGCTCTGCGGCGCGTCCTGGGGCTCGTCGCTGTCCCTGGCGTACGCCCAGCGCCACCCGGAGCGGGTCACCGCGCTGGTGCTGTTCAGCGTGGTCGCCAACACCCGCCGGGAGATCGACTGGGTGACCCGGGACATGGGCCGGATCTTCCCGCAGGAGTGGGCCCGGTTCCGCGACGGCGTGCCGGCGGCCGAGCGCGACGGTGACCTGTCCGCCGCGTACGCCCGGCTGGTCAACGACCCGGACCCGCGGGTGCGCGACCAGGCCGCCCGGGACTGGTGCGCCTGGGAGGACGTGCACGTCTCCCTGGCCGGCGGGTACCAGGCCAGTCCCCGCTACGCCGACCCGGTGTTCCGGGCCGGCTTCACCCGGCTGGTCACCCACTACTTCAGCAACCTGGGGTTCCTGCCCGACGGGCAGCTGCTGCGCGACGCCGGCAGGCTCGCCGGCATCCCCGGCGTGCTGCTGCAGGGCCGCCTGGACGTCAGCGGTCCGCCCGACATCGCCTGGCAGCTCACCCGGGCGTGGCCCGACGCCCGCCTGGAGATCGTCGAGTCCGGCGGCCACGGCAGCGGCCACGGCGTGGGCGAGCGGGTCGTCGCCGCCCTGGACGACTTCGCCCGCGCCTGACCGGCCGTCTCAGGTGGCGGCGAGCAGGGCGCGGATCGGAGCGGCCTTCGCGGCGGCCTCGGCGACCTCGGCGGCCGGGTCGCTGCCCCAGGTGATGCCGCCGCCGGCCCACAGGTGCAGCCGTTCGGCGTCCGCCGCGGCGGTGCGGATGGTCAACCCGAGGTCGACGCGGCCCGGCCCGACCCAGCCGAGCGCGCCCATGCTCGCGCCGCGGCCCACCGGCTCCAGGGCGGCGACCTGGTCGAGCGCGGCGAGCTTCGGGGCGCCGGTCACCGAGCCGCCGGGGCAGACCGCGCGCAGCAGGTCGGCCAGGCCCAGCCCGTCGGCGGGCGCGGCCGACACCGTCGACTCGGCCTGCCACAGATCGCACCACCGGTGTACGGCGAACAGCTCGTCCACCCGCACCGAGCCGGTGCGGGCCACCCGCGCCAGGTCGTTGCGTTCCAGGTCGACGATCATCACGTGTTCGGCGCGTTCCTTGGCCGAGGCGAGCAGTTCCCGCCGGCCGGCCGGGGTGGCCGGGCGGGTGCCCTTGATCGGCCTGGTGACCAGGCGGCCGTGTTCGACAGCGATCAGGGTCTCCGGGGAGGCGCAGCCGATCGCCCAGCCCAGCCCGGACAGGGTGCCGCCGTAGCGGGCGCCGGGCAGCGCGGCCAGCCGCGCCAGGGCGGGCAGGGGGTCCCCGGCGTAGCCGGCGGCGGCGTGGCCGACCAGGTTGACCTGGTAGACGTCGCCGCGCCCGATGGCCGCGCGGACGGCCGTCACGGCGTGGGCGTGCGCGGCGGGGGTCCAGCTGTCGTGCCACGGCCCGAGCCACCAGCCGCCGGCCCGTGCGGCGGGCGGCGGCGGGGCGGGCCGGTCGGCGTGTCCGTAGACCACCACCACGAGGTCGGGCAGCGCCGGCGCCGGGGTGGGGGCGCCCGCCGGGCCGCCGGCGGCCCGGGCCCCGGCCGCGGCGGACAGGAACAGGGCGGCGCCGCAGGTCCCGTGCGGGTCGTGGGCGGTCGGGCGGGCCAGGTCGGACAGGGCGACGCCGTGCGCGGCCAGGAAGTCCTCGGCGAGCGCGGCGGGGTCGCCGCCGTCGGCGAGCCACCATTCGAGGCGGGCCCGTTCCACGAGCCGGTCCCGGCACTCGGGCGGGGATCCGGGTGCGTCGACCCCCATGATTGGGAGCGCTTCCACGCCGTCCGGTCGGTTCACACTCATCCGTTCAGCCGATTTCGGGTGAACAAGCCGCATCCTTGCTCGATAGCGCGCGCTTGCGCTTGGTACTGTGCGTCACTGGTCATGTGAACCATGACACAGTGCCCCCACAGTCCGGAGAACCCGATGTGCCAGCACCTACCCACCTGCCCCTCCGCCGAGGCGACGGATCGCGAAGCCGCACGCGTCCTCGCCTGCTTCCCTGAGCAGGGCTGGAGCCTGCTCTGCAACGGTGTCATCGTCTTCGAGGACACCGGTGAGCTGCTCCCCGACGGCAGCACCATCGCCCCGCACCGCGGCCCCGCCCGGCACGCCCTCGTCGCCTAGACGATCACGCTCCGTCAAGGAGCCTACGCGTCGGCCACCGGTCGACGCGCCCGGCCGGGGCGGCGGCACTGCACCGCCCCGGCGTACCGCGTCAGTTCTCGAACGCCTCCGGCGCGGGACACGAGCAGACCAAGTTCCGGTCGCCGTACGCGCCGTCGATCCGCCGCACCGGCGGCCAGTACTTCCCCGCCCGGTCGATCCCGGCCGGGTACGCGCCCACCGACCGCGGGTACGGGTGCGGCCACTCGTCACCCGACACCATGGCCGCGGTGTGCGGCGCGTTGGCCAGGGGGTTGTCGCCCGCCGGCCACTCCCCCGAGCCGACCTTGTCGATCTCCTCGCGGATGGCGATCATCGCGTCGCAGAACCGGTCCAGCTCGGCCAGGTCCTCGCTCTCGGTCGGCTCCACCATGAGCGTCCCCGCCACGGGGAACGACATCGTCGGCGCGTGGAAGCCGTAGTCGATCAGCCGCTTCGCCACGTCGTCGACGGTCACGCCGGTGGCCTTCGTCAGCGGCCGCAGGTCCAGGATGCACTCGTGCGCCACGAGGCCCTTGTTGCCGGCGTACAGCACCGGGTAGTGCTGCCGCAGCCGCGCCGCCACGTAGTTCGCGGCGAGGACCGCCACGCCGGTGGCGCGGGCCAGCCCCTCGGCGCCCATCATCCGCAGGTACGCCCACGGGATCGGCAGGATCCCCGCCGACCCGTGGTTGGCCGCGGAGATCGCCGGCCGCCCGTCCTCGTGCGCGCCGAGCGGGTCGCCGGGCAGGAACGGCGCCAGGTGCGCCCGCACCGCCACCGGGCCCACGCCGGGGCCGCCGCCGCCGTGCGGGATGCAGAACGTCTTGTGCAGGTTCAGGTGCGACACGTCCGCGCCGAACCGGCCCGGCTTGGCGAAGCCGACCAGCGCGTTGAGGTTCGCGCCGTCGACGTACACCTGCCCGCCGGCGTCGTGCACCTTCGCGCACAGCTGCGCGATGCCCGTCTCGTACACCCCGTGGGTGGACGGGTAGGTCACCATGATCGCGGCGAGCGCGTCCCGGTGCTTGTCGATCTTCGCGTCGAGGTCGACCAGGTCGACGTTGCCGTCGGCGTCGCAGCCGACCACGACGACCCGCATGCCGGCCATCACCGCCGAGGCGGCGTTGGTGCCGTGCGCCGACGACGGGATCAGGCACACGTCGCGGTGGCCCTCGCCGCGCTGCCGGTGATAGGCCCGGATGGCCAGCAGCCCGGCCAGCTCACCCTGCGACCCGGCGTTGGGCTGCACACTTACCGCGTCGTAGCCGGTGACCTCGGCCAGCCAGCCCTCCAGCTGCGCGATCAGCTCCCGGTAGCCGGCGGTCTGCTCGGCCGGGGCGAACGGGTGCAGGTGCGCGAACTCCGGCCAGGTCACCGGCTCCATCTCGGTGGTGGCGTTCAGCTTCATGGTGCACGACCCGAGCGGGATCATGCCCCGGTCCAGGGCGTAGTCGAAATCCGACAGCCGGCGCAGGTAGCGCAGCATCGCCGTCTCCGAGTGGTGGGTGCGGAACACCGGGTGGGTGAGGAAGTCGCTGGTGCGGTGGAACTCCGCCGGCAGGTCAGCGTCCACCTCCCCGTCGACCCCGGCCACCCCGAACGCCGCCCACACGGCCGCCAGGTGCGCGGCCGTGGTGGTCTCGTCGCAGGAGATGCCGACCCGGTCGGCGTCGACCAGCCGCAGGTTCACGTTGCGCGCCGCGGCGGCGGCCACCACCTCGGCGGCCCGCCCCGGCACGGTGGCGGTGACGGTGTCGAAGAACGCGACGTCCGCGACCTGCACGCCCCCGGCGCGCAGCCCGGCCGCGAGCCGCGCCGCCGCCTCGTGGGTACGCGCGGCGATGGCCCGCAGCCCGTCCGGGCCGTGGTAGACGGCGTACATGCCGGCCATCACGGCCAGCAGCACCTGGGCGGTGCAGATGTTGCTGGTCGCCTTCTCCCGGCGGATGTGCTGCTCGCGGGTCTGCAACGCCAGCCGGTACGCGGGGTTGCCGTCGGCGTCCTTGGACACCCCGACGAGGCGGCCCGGCAGCATCCGCTCCAGCCCGGAGCGGACGGCCAGGTAGCCGGCGTGCGGGCCGCCGAAGCCCATGGGCACGCCGAAACGCTGGGTGGTGCCGGCGGCGATGTCGGCGCCGATCTCGCCGGGCGGGCGCAGCAGCGTCAACGCCAGCAGGTCCGCGGCGACCGTCACGAGGGCACCGGCGGCGTGCGCGGCCGCCACGAGCCCGCTGTGGTCACGGACCGCCCCGGACGCCCCCGGGTACTGCAGGTGCAGGCCGAAGAACTCGCCCGGCAGCTCGTCGCGCTCGACGTCGAGGACCCGCACGTCGATGCCGAGCGGCTCCGCGCGGCTGGCGATCACGGCGATGGTCTGCGGCAGGGTGTCGGCGTCGACCACGTACACCGGGCTCTTGCTCTTCGAGGCGCGGCGGGCGAGGGTCATCGCCTCGGCCGCGGCGGTGCCCTCGTCGAGCATGGAGGCGTTGGCGGTGGCCAGCCCGGTCAGGTCGGTGACCATGGTCTGGAAGTTCAGCAGCGCCTCGAGGCGGCCCTGGCTGATCTCCGGCTGGTACGGCGTGTACGCGGTGTACCAGGCGGGGTTCTCCAGCACGTTGCGGCGGATCACCGCCGGGGTGTGCGTGCCGTGGTAGCCCAGCCCGATCATCGACACGGCCACGGTGTTGCGGGCGGCCAGGGCGCGCAGCTCGGCGATGGCCTCCCGCTCGGTGGCCGGGGCGGGCAGGTCCAGGGCGCCGTGCCAGCGGATCACCTCGGGGATCGCGGCGTCCATCAGCTCGTCGATGGAGCTGTGCCCGACGGTCTCCAGCATCCGGCGCTCGTCGTCCGGGCCGGGGCCGATGTGCCGGTCGGCGAACTGCTCTGCGGTCATGCGCTGCGCTCCTTGTGGGGGCGAGGTCGACGGGTCGGCCTCCCCCTGAGTCGCGCTGACGCGCTCCACAGCGCCTGCCCACGTGGTCCTTTTGCCTGAGAGGTTCCGGGGAGAATCTGCCCCTTCGGCGCCGTCCGGGTGGTTCCCGGACGGTCTCTCCCACGTGGGTGGTACCGGCATGGTCAACGCTACCAGCGACCATGTTTCCGGCTCATGTCGTACCCCGCCGCGGGGTCGGTCACACCGCGGCGGCGGGAACCGGCCCGGCGGCGACCCGGTCGGCCAGGGCGGTCAGGGTCGCGCCCAGCGGCGCGTCGAGGGTGAGCGAGGCGTACCCGTCGCCGCGGGTGGGGCCCTGGTTGACGATGGCCACGGGGATGCCGAGCTTCGCCGCGCGCAGCACGAACCGCCGCCCCGACATGACGGTCAGGGACGAGCCGAGCACCAGCAGCGCCCGGGCCCGCTCGACGTGGGCGAAGCAGTCGGCGACCCGGGGCGCGGGCACCGTCTCACCGAAGAACACCACGTCGGGCTTCAGCATGCCGGCGCCGCAGATGCCGCAGTCGACGGTGCGGAACCGGGACACCGCCTCGTCGGGCAGCTCCACGTCGCCGTCGGGGTTGACGTGCGCGACCCGCGCGTCGAACCCCGGGTTCGCCTCGGTGAGCCGCCGGTGCAGCTCGTCGCGGGAGGTCAGGTTGCCGCAGTCCAGGCAGGTCACCTCGTCGAGACGGCCGTGCAACTCGATGACCCCGGTGGCGCCGGCGGCGGTGTGCAGGCCGTCGACGTTCTGGGTGATGATCCCGCCGAGCAGCCCGGCGCGCTGCAGCCGGGCCACCGCCCGGTGCCCGTCGTTCGGGGCGGCCCGGGCGATCATCCGCCAGCCCAGGTGGCTGCGCGCCCAGTACCGCCGCCGGGCGTGCGGGTCGCGGGTGAACGCCTGGTAGGTCATCGGGGTGTGCCGGCGGGCCGCGCCGGAGGGCCCCCGGTAGTCCGGGATGCCCGACTCGGTGGACAGGCCGGCGCCGCTGAGCACCACCACGTCCCCGGCGCCCACCAGCCGGGTCAACGCGTCGAACGTCTCGGTCACGGTGTCCATGCTGCCTCGCCCGCCGCCGCGCGGCGACCACCGGCACCGGCGGTGACCGCCGTCACCGCACCGCCCACGACCGGCGGGACCCGGCGGGCGGCCCGTCCCGCGACTAGGTTGAGGGCATGCGCGTCGTCATCGCCGGAGGCCACGGGAAGATCGCCAAACTGCTGGAGCGGGAACTCGCCGGCCGCGGCGACACCGCCGTCGGGTTGATCCGCAACCCCGACCACGCGGCCGCGCTGCGCGCCGCCGGAGCGGAACCCGTCGTCTGCGACCTGGAGCACACCGACGTCGACACCGTCGCCGGGCACCTGACGGGCGCCGACGCGGTGGTCTTCGCCGCCGGGGCGGGCCCGGGCAGCGGCGCCGCCCGCAAGGACACCGTCGACCGGGCCGCGGCCGTGCTGCTCGCCGACGCCGCGCAACGCGCCGGGGTCCGCCGCTACCTGCTGGTCTCCTCGATGGGCGTGGACCGGCCCCCGAGGGCCGGCACCGACGAGGTGTGGGCGGCCTACCTGCGGGCGAAGAAGGCCGCCGAGGACGACGTCACGGCCCGGGACCTCGACGTGACAGTGCTGCGCCCCGGCCGGCTCACCGACGACACGGCGGTCGGCCGGATCACCCTGGCCCGGCACGTCGACCCCGGCGCGGTCACCCGCGCCGACGTGGCCCGGGTGCTGCTGGCCCTGCTGGACGCCCCGGACACCGCCGGGCTCACCCTGGAGCTGGTCGGCGGGGAAACCCCGCTGGCCGAGGCGGTCCGCGGCGCCGCCGGCTGACCGGCCGGCGGAGCCGCCCGCGCCGCCCGCGCCGCGGTGACGGTCCGGCCCTCCCGGGTCGCCCCCCGGTCGGGCCGGACCGCCGCCCGCATGAGCGGGGGCGGCTCAGCGGTGGTGGCGCGGCAGCGCCGCCTGCGGCTGGCCCGCGCCGACGCCCGGGGCCTCCCGGGCGATCCGCTCCATCGTCCGCGCCAACTGCTCGCTGCCGTCGTCCAGATGCCGGGCCGCCGCCTGCATGTGCGAGATCATCATCTCGCCGAAGATCCGCAGCGCCTCCCGGGTCGCCACCGAGTCGTCGAAGTTCACCCCGGCGGAGCTGCGGTACTCCGTCACGGCCCGCTCGGCCTCCTGCTTCGCCTCCTCCGCCGCGGCCCGCATGTAGCTCTCGTACTGCATCCGGGCGTACTCGGCGACCCGGCGGGCGTAGTCGTGGGCCTGCGCGATGATCTGCTCGGCCTCCCGCTGCGCCGCCGACAGCAGGTTCACCTCCTTCGCCGCCGGCACCGCCGCCGCGTTGTCGGCGCTCGGGATCACCCCGTGCCGGTGCAGCTCCAGGTGGTCGTTGAGCCGCTCGTTCTCCGCCCGCAGATTCGCCAGCTGCGTGGCCAGCAGATCCAGCTCGTCGGCCACCTGCATCCGGAACCGGTCCACGTCGGCGTGGTCGTAGCCGCGGCGGGTGAACGACGCCGACCCGAACTCCCACCGGCGCACCCGGTCCGCGGTGAGACGCACCTGCGCCCCACCACCGGTCACCTGACCCGCCTCGTACCTGCTGATCGGGCTCGCACTCATTGAGTCACCTCCGTCGCCGTCCGCCAGGCCGGCCCGTACCAGTGCTTGCCGAAACCCTCGTGGTGCAGCTGACCCGGCTGATAGCCGGCACCGGTCAGCGCGGCCACCGAATGGCTCACCATCTCGTCGGAGCCGCACACGAACACGTGCCGGGACCGCCAGTCCCCGTCGGCGAGAACCTGGTCGGCGACCTGCATGAACTCACCCGGCCGGCGCGGATCCGACCCGGCCACGTACGTCACCCGCAGCCACGGGTACGAGGCAGCGAACTTGTCGATCGCCTCGCTGTCGTAGAACTCCAGCCGGGACCGGGCCCCCACGTACAGGTCCACCCGGCGGCCCGCACCCTCCGCCGCGACCTGCTCCAGCAGGGCCTTCACCGGCGCCCAGCCGGTGCCACCGGCCAGCAGCAGCAGATCCGACGACCCGGCCTGCCACAACGTCAACCGGTCACCCACCGGCGCGGCCAGGTGCAACTGGTCGCCGACCGCGCACCCGTACACCAGCCGCGACGACACCGCGCCACCCGGCGCGGCCCGCACGTGCAGCTCCAACGTCCCGTCCGGGCGGGGCGCGTTCGCCGGGGAGTAGTACCGCCACGACCGCACCGCCGGGTGGGACACCCCGATCGACTGGCCCGGGTTGAACGGCAGCAGGTACTGCGGCCGCACCGTCAACACCGCCACGTCGAACGTACGCCGCTCGTGCGCGAGAATCTCCGCCACCCACCACGGCGGCGACTTCGCCTCCGCCGCCTGCGCCGAGTCCATCATCACCTGCGCGACCAACCCGTACGCGGCCGCCCAGTCGGCCGCCAGCTCATCGGTCCACGCCTCGCCGCTGAAGTGCCGCAACGTCGCCAGCAGCGCCTCACCGACCGCCGGGTAGTGCTCGGCGCGCACCGCGAACTTGCGGTGATCCGCGCCGAGGTCCTGGAGGAACCCGACCAGCCGGTCCACCTGATCCACGTGCGACACGATGTGCCCCAGCGCGTTCACCAGGCGGTCCCGCTGCCCCGCCATGTTCGTGGGGAACATCTGCCGGGTCTCCGGATGCGCCAGGAACAGCGTCGAATAGAAGTAGAGCGGAACCTGGTCGCCGTGCGCGGCGACCAGGGACCAGCTCTGCTTGAGCCGCGCCGCGTCCACGCTCAGGCGTTCCCCGCGGACACGACCTGGTCCTGCACCTGGCCGAGCACCACGTGCACGTCGGCGATCACGTCGGCCGGCACGCCCAGCTCCACAAGGGTCGCCGTCAGGTGCTCACCGACCTTCACGTAGTGCGCCACCGGGATGTTCAGCGGCTGGTGCGCCTCGGCGAGCCCCCGACCGGCGTACTCGTTCGGGCCGCCCAGCACCACCGCCAGCATCAACGCCAGGTGCCGCCGCTGCTCGGGCATGTTCACGTCGGTGAAGTAGCCGGCCAGGTCCGGGTCGGCCAGCACCTTGTCGTAGAACAGCTCCACCGCGGCCTTCACCGCGGCGGCGCCGCCGATGCGCTCGTAGTGGGAGATCGGGGTGGTCTCTTCGGTCACCGTCATGGTGGTTCCTTCCGAACAGGGGGGTCACGCGGGCAGCGCCGCGGAGGGGCAACCGGAAGCCCACGCGCGTCGCACCCGCTCCACCGAACGGCCACGCGCAGACGACCGTGTCGGACCATAGCGTGCCCGCCGGAACGGGTCAGCCCTGCCCTATCCGATTCCCGACAACTGTCGATCACGGACAGTCAGCTATGCTGCCGCGGCGCTCGCGTCCCGCGACCACACCGCCACGCACGGTGGACAGCCGCGCCGCGCACCGCCGGAGACGGTCCCTTTCGGACACCACCGGTCCGCCGTCCACCGGCCCGCCGTTTCCGCAAGTCACGACCGCCCCACCCGACCGGCGGCAACCACCACCCGGGGCCGGTCACCGCCCCGCCGGCCGGCCGACACGCGCTGTGAACAAAAAAAGGGGACCGCGCCATGCCCGATCTGGGCGTGGCGCGGACCCGAAGCAGCGACCCGGGCGGTCAGCCCGCCCGGCGGCGCGCCCGCCGCGCCGCCAACTCGTCCCCCACCGACTCGGACTCCGACTCCACCGGCGGGCCGGCCGGCTCCGGCTGCCCACCCACCGGCTCCGCCGGCAGGTGCGACAGCGAACCCTGGATCTCCTTGAACGCGCCGCCGATCGCGATGCCGAACACCCCCTGGCCGCCCTGCAACAGGTCGACGACCTCCTCCGGGGACCGGCACTCGTACACCGTCGTCCCGTCCGAGATCAACGTGATGCCCGCCAGGTCCTCCACCCCACGCGACCGCAGCGCGTCGATGGCCTTCCGGATGTTCTGCAACGACACCCCGGCGTCCAACAACCGCTTCACGACCTTCAACACCACCAGGTCGCGGAAGGAGTACAACCTCGACGTCCCCGACCCGGACGCGTCCCGCACGCTCGGCACCACCAGACCCGTCCGGGCCCAGTAGTCCAACTGCCGGTAGCTTATGCCCACCGCGGGACACGCGGTCACACCCCGGTAGCCCACCTCGCCGTCAACGACCGGGTCAGGCTGCTGCTCCGTACTCGGACCAGGATCTCGCGGCTCGTGCATCCGGACAACCTCCCCGCCCGTGCGGTGACACGCCGTCTCCCCGTGCGTGCACCCCTCGACACCGCAACCCTAGCGCCGACACCGGGAGTCGACCCGCAGGACACATCGCGACACGCCGCACCGCCACCCGGAAGATCACCGACGGCGGCCAGCCGTCACCCACCGTGACCACCGCCGCCGCGCCGCCGACCGACCCACCGGCCGGCCACCTCAACCCGCGAAGTCCTCCGGACGCACCTGCTCCAGGAACTCCCGGAACTTCTCCACCTCGTCCTCCTGCTCGTCCGGGATCACGATCCCCGCCTCGGAGAGGACCTGCTCGGCACAACGAATCGGAGCCCCGACCCGCAACGCCAACGCGATCGAATCGCTCGGCCGCGCCGACACCCGAACGCCGTCACCGATCAACAGATCGGCGTAGAAGACGTTCTCCTTCAACTCGGTGATCTCCACCGCCCGCAACGGCGCCTGCAACGCCGCCAACACGTCCCGCAGCAGATCGTGCGTCAACGGACGCGCCGGCTTCACACCCTGCTGCTCGTAGGCGATCGCCGTCGCCTCGACCGCACCGATCCAGATCGGCAGATAGCGGTCCCCCTCGACCTCCCGCAGCAGGACGATCGGCTGGTTGCTGGGCAGCTCCACCCGAACTCCGACCACGCTCAGCTCGCGCACCGCCGCCTCCGTGTCGTTGTCACCTACGCCCGCACCGCGCCCTTCCCTGCACGGTACACGGACCGCGACACGGGAGTCCCATGCGCTACGTGCACCACGCCTCGCCGGAAAGGGTTACCCCGGCAAGCCTACGACACGCTTCCCGGCGCAGATCTTTCACGCGCCACCGGACGACCCCCACACACGGCGAAGGCCGGGCGCCCCCACGACACCCGGCCCCACACCACACCTCACCGGCCCAACGTCGACCGCAGCCCCACCCGCACCAACGCCGCGTGCAACTGCTGCGACAACGCCACCAACTCCCGCGCCGTCTCCGCCGCCCGGGCCCGCGCCGCCGGATCCGACTGCCGCGCCAACGGCGCCACCAACTGCGCGAACAGACCGACCTCCCGGTCCGCCGCCGTCCGGTACGCCCGCAGGTGCCGCGGCTCCAACCCGTACGCCGCCAGCCCCGCCACCGCCCGCGCGATGATCAACGCGTCCGCGTCGTACCAGCCCGGCGGATCCGGCACCAGCACACCGAGCCGCTCCAACTCCGCCAACGTCGACTCGTCGACACCACTGCGGGAGATCAGCTCCGCACGCCCCAGCCGCACCTCCGACGGCTCGGCGGACTCCGCCACCTCCCGGCCCGGCACCTCACCACCCGGACCGACCGCCACCAGATTCGGCCGCTGCCGCCCCGGCGCCGCACCCGAGGAGTCCCACTCCGCCAACTGGTCCCGGATCACCCGCAACGGCAGGTACTGGTCCCGCTGCGCGGTCAACACGAACCGCAACCGCGCCACATCGTCCCAGCTGTACTTCCGGTACCCCGCCGGCGTCCGCTCCGGCTCCACCAGGCCCTCGGCCTCCAGGAACCGCAACTTCGAGATCGTGACGTCCGGAAACTCCACCCGCAACTGCGCCAACACCTCGCCGATGCTCATCAGCGCAGGCCCACGCGCCTCCCCGGGCGGCGTCGAAGCCGCAGGCCCGTTCACCCCCGGCCGGCCTCCTCCTCCGGACGCGGACCAGCGATGAACACCACCCGGAACTTACCGATCTGCACCTCGTCGCCGTTGCTCAGCGTCGCCGCCTCGACCCGCTCCCGGTTCACGTACGTGCCGTTCAGGCTGCCCACGTCCCGCACCGTGAACGTGCCACCATCCCGGTGGAACTCGGCGTGCCGCCGCGACACCGTCACGTCGTCGAGGAAAATGTCACTGTCCGGGTGCCGGCCACTCGTCGTCACATCGTGGTCCAACAGGAACCGGGCGCCCGCGTTCGGACCCCGGCGAACCACCAGCAGCGCCATCCCCGGCGGCAACGAACCGGACATCCGGCTCGGCACCACATCGGTGTCCGGGCCCTCCAGCACTTCGTCGAGCGAACCGAGATTGAGCGTCGAAGTGACGTCGAGCGGGGGGAACTCGTCGTCTGGGCGCGTCATGGGGACCACCTCACGGATCTGTTTCGGTCGGCGTCGGGCAATGGCGGGAATGGCCGCCGGGCAGACACACACCCGGCGGCTGGCTCCCCGTGCCGGGAAGGCGCATTCCGCAACGCTCAAACTATGGGTTCTCGGTCAACTGGGCGAGCCTAGCCAGCGCCGAAAAACAGGGCAACCGGACGCGCGGAGACAACCCCGCCGCCCGGAACGGACGAACTCAGCTCTCGGTGAGCTCGCGGTACGCACCAGCGGTCAACAAACCCTCGACCGCCGCCGGATCATCCGGAGTGATCTCCACCAACCACCCCGCACCGTACGGATCCGTGTTGATCACCTCAGGGGTGTCGGACAACGCCTCGTTGCGCGCCGCCACCGTGCCGCTCAACGGCGCGTAGATCTCCGACACGCTCTTCGTCGACTCGATCTCACCCAGCGACTCACCCGCCGCCACCACCGCGCCCTCGTCCGGCAACTGGACGAACACGATGTCACCCAGGGCATCCTGCGCGAAGTGCGTGATACCGACCCGGACGGCGCCGCCGTCCCCACCAGCCACCCACTCGTGCTCGGCGGTGTACCGCAGATCCTCAGGAATCACCAGCTGCGTCCTTCGTCATCAGTGCACCGGGGGGAAACCGGCGCCGGCCGCGACCAGTCAGGAGACCGGCCGGGCGTGTTCCAGCTTGATCGGCGCGTGCAGCTGCGAAACCTCCACAGCCTCACTGTCCACCGGCGTCACGTTACCGCCGGCCTCCTCCACCGATGCGACCACCCCGCCGGGAATGTTCAACGCCGTACGCAGCGTCGCCGGATCACCGATCACCGAGATCACGTACGGGCCGGTCAACCGCCGCCCGTCCACCACCAGGCCACCACCCGGCGCGTCCACGAAATACGTCGACGCGATGATCCGCACCGCCGTCCCGTCCGCGCCCGCGATCTGCATCGCCTCCGCGCCCGCGCCCCGCAACTCCTGCACCGCGTCCAGGATCCGCTCCGACTCGACAGCCTTCTCCGGCCCCTCGAACCGCACCGACAGACCCGGCCCCACCGCCGGCAACGTGCCCGCCAGGATGCCCAGCTCGTCCGCCCGCCGCGTCGCCTCCTCCAGCGCCGCCTGCCGGCCCTGCTCACCCGAACGCAGCTGCCGCTGGCTCTCCTCCAGCGCCTCGATGTCCTGCCGCAGCCGCCGCTCCCGCGAATCCAGATCCGACGAGATCCGGACCAGGTCCTCCTCCCGCGTCGCCGCGAGAGTCGGATCGGTCGACGTCGTCTTCAACTGCACCACGAGCGTGAACCCCAGCAACGCCAGCAACACCGCGATCATCGCGCCCGCCGACGTCAACCGCCGCGACACCGGCGCCGGCTCCGCCCCGGCCGCCGACGCCCCCGGTTCCTCCGCCGGCTCCGGCACGCCCTCCTGCTCCGGCGCCGCCGGCTCGACCGGCGCCAACGGGCTCAACTCATCCGGATCGGGCGCGTCCGGGCGCGGATCCGGCTCACCGGCCGGACCCGACGGCCGCCCCGGCTCCGCCGGCTGCGGCCAGCCCGTGCCCGTCTCCCTGTGCTCCTCGCTCATCGCCACAAACCTACGCCCGGAACAGGTGCCGGCGGATCGCCGCCACGTTTCCGAAGATGCGCACCCCCAGCACGACCACCACACCGGTGGACAACTGACCGCCCACACCCAACTGGTCACCCAGGTACACGATCAGACCCGCCACCAGCACGTTCGAGATGAACGACACCACGAACTGCTTGTCGTCGAAGATCCGGTCCAGCTTCGCCCGCACCCCGCCGAACACGGCGTCGAGCGCCGCCACCACGGCGATCGGCAGGTACGGCTGCAACGCCGCGGGCACCGTGGGATCCAGATACACCCCGAGCACCACACCGGCGAGCAACGCCAGCACCGCGATCATCGGCCACCTCCGGAGGGGCTGGAAGAGGACCCCGGACCGGACGGCCCGGGACTTGTCGAACCGGCGACACCCGAACCCGAGGGGCTCGGACTCACCGAAGGCTCGGCGTAGCGTAGCCGTGGCTCCGGAGCCGCCGGCAGGGTGAGCTTGTCCGCGTCCTTCACCCCGAACGACAACCCGTTCGTCCGCGCCACGTAGCGCATCAGCTCGGCCGCCTCACTGTCGTCGAAGCGCTCCCGCATCGACCCCGGCCCGATCGCCGCCACCTCGTACGGACCCGTCACCGGCCGGTAGTCCACCAGGATCGCCTCGCCCGCCTGGCGGATCGTCGACGTCGCCGTCAACCGCTGCCCGTTGACGGCCACCGCCTCCGCGCCCGCCGCCCACAGCGCGTTCGCCACCTTCTGCAGGTCGGAGTACAACACCCGCGACGGCCCCGCGTCCGCACCGGTCACCGCGTCCTGATCCCGCGGCGCGTCCGCCAGGCGCACCACCACACCGTCACCGCGCACCCGGCCCAGGCCCGTGCCCGCCTCCAGGTTGCGCAGCCGCGACGCCTGCGACCCGCTCAGGGCCGCGTCCCGCTGCCGGCTGACCTCCTCGCGCAGTTGATCCGCCCGCGCCGTCAACCGGTCCGTCTCCGCCTCGCGCTGCTTGATCTCGGCGACCAGCCCGGCCCGCGCCTTCGCCCGGCCCGGCTCCTCCGCCATCGTCTCCCGGTAGGCCACCGCGAACAGGAATCCGATCACCAGCAGCACCACCAGGCCCACCGGCCGGCCCAACACCCGCCGCGCCCGCGACGGCGGCACCACCGCCCGGCGGGCCGCCGCGTCGGCGTACCCCGGATCGAGGGGGTTGCGGAACAGCTCGGTCAGGAAGTCCGGCGCGTACACCCGCGCCGACGGGTCGCGGCCCTTGTCCCGGTCCCGAGGCGGAGTCGCCGTCACGCCGCCGCTCCCGCGCGCCGCGCCCGCATGGCGCGGACCAGGCGGCCGGCCTGCACCACGTACATGGCTCCGGCCACCCAGTAGAGCACCAGACCCCACCAGGCCAGGCCCCAGCCGATCGCGCCGGCCGCGGTGGCCACGCCCGGGGCGGCGGCCGCCAGCAGCAGGATCGGGAACGCGGCCAGTAGCAGGAACGTGGCGGTCTTGCCCACGTAGTGCACGGGCGGCGGACCGTAGCCGTAGCGGCGCAGCACCGCGAGCGACCCGAGCAGCAGCAGCTCCCGGGCCAGCAGCGCCCCGGTGAACTGCCACGGCACCACCTCGCGGGCGGTGAACGCCAGCAGCGTGGCCAGGATGTAGAGCCGGTCGGCCAGCGGGTCGAGCAGCTCGCCCAGCCGGCTGACCTGCTGGAGGCGGCGGGCGATCCAGCCGTCCACCCAGTCGCTGGTGCCGCCGATGGCCAGCACCACGATGGCGGCCACGTCGGCCTTGACCACGAGGAACAGGTAGAGGAAGAGCGGCACACCGACGAGCCGGACGAAGCTGATCATGTTCGGCAGGGTGAGGACCCGATCCCCCACGACCGCCGCACCGCCGGGAGCCGGGTGCTCCGATGGAGCCGGCCGACGCGACACCGAACCCTCCCTCCGCAGCACGGTCCGGCGGCCGAGTGATCAGCCGCCGTGGGCACGTGCGCGTTGCCGGCCGGTCAGACGCCGGCGCCCTCTGCGATCCCGGGCTGGGACCTCCCCGTTGCGGCCCGCGATCGTGTCGATCACGGGCCGGTGAGTTGCGCTGCCACTATATCGGGCTCCCCCGGCCCGTCCCGGACCGAGCGCTGCGTGGGTGCTCAGCTTCGGCTGTTGTGCGGGCCGGCACCACCCGTAGTGCATCCTAGGACACTAGCTGAGTGCCAACGGGGTGCCGATCGGCTCGGCGGATCAGGCCGTGCGGGCGGTGGAGTCGGCCGCGGCCTGCGGGACGTTCGCCGACGCGGCCTGGCCGAACGCCAGCAGCGCCAGCAGCAGTTCGTGCTGCACGCGGTTGGGCATCCGGTCCAGCACCGCCTGGACCGCCCGGTGCCGCCGCTCGGTCAGCTCACGCAGCAGGGTCTCCGCCGCGGCCGTGGGGACCAGCCGCACCTCGCGCCGGTCGCGGGGGTCGGCCGCGCGCCGCAGCAGCCCGACCGCCTCCAGCCGGTCGCAGAGCCGACTCGCCGACGAGGGGACCACGTCGAGCAGCTCGGCCAGGCGGTTCACGTTGGTGTGCGGGTGGGCCATGATCAGCGACAGCACCCGCAGCTGCGTCGGCGAGACGCTGACGTTGTGCCGGGAGGTGGCGGAGTCGAGCACACCGATGAGCGCCTCGGCCGCCGCATCGATGGCCGCGGCAAGATTCGGAGGTCGCTCCACCAGCTGTCCCCTGCGATCGTCCCGCTCGTGTTCGCTCCGCCGGTCCGTCACCGCCCGCCGGCGTCGTCCGGAGGGCTGGAACCGCGCCAGTCCAGGCAGACAACGACCGCGTCGTCGCGGAGATCCGCGTCGGCGTGGTACGCGTGCAGTTCGCGCATCACCGTACCAACTGCCTCGGTCGCCGGTTGCAGCCGAGTGGACCGCATCGCGCGCGCCATGGCCCGTTCCCCGTACGGCTCCTGCCCGGCCGGCTCCGCCGCGTACACCCCGTCGCTGACCACGAAGAGCCGGTCGCCCGGCTGCACGGTGAACTCCTGCACGTCGTAGCGGGTCTCGGCGAACATGCCCAGCGGCAGTTGCTGCTCCAGCGCGATCGGGGTGACCGTGCCGCCGCGCAGCCGCAGCACGTGCGGCGAGCCCGCGTCCACGGCCCGCACGACGCCCCGCCGGGTGTCCAGCTCCAGCAGCAGCGTGGCCACGTGCCGGCTCCCCCGGTGCTGGTAGAAGATGGTGTCCGAGGCCAGCTCGGCCTGCTCCACCAGGCTGCCGCCGGAGCGCCGCGCGTTGCGCATGGCGTTGACGGTCACCGCGGTCAGCAGCGAGGCGGCCAGGCCGTTGCCGGCGCCGTTGAGCACCGTGACGGTGAGCCGGTCGCCGTCGACCGACCAGTCGAAGTGGTCGCCGCCCACCGTGTACGCCGGTTCGAGCTGCCCGGCCAGCACGAAGTCGCCGTGCGCGACGCTGCGCCCGGGCAGCAGGTCCCACTGCATCTCGGCGGCCATGCTCAGCCGTTCCCGCCGGCGCACCCGCCGGTAGCGGTCGGTCTCCCGGTCGGCCGCCCGCAGCGCCACCGCCAGGTCGCCCGCGACCTCCCGGGCCGTCGCCACGGTCGCCGCGTCCGGCCCGGCCGGCAGCTCGACCAGCAGCACGCCGAGCCGCTCCCCCCACGCCGTCAGCGGCAGGTAGGCCCGGCAGCGCCCGTCCTCGGCGGCGTCCAGCACCGGTTGCTGGCTGCGGAAGCAGCGCTGCGCGACACCCTGGCAGGCGAGGAAGCCGCCCTCGGGCAGGTCCGCGTCGAGCACCGGCCAGAGACCCGTGAACCGGTAGTCGGCGACGAACACCTCGGTCCGCGACGCCCCGAACACCCGGCGGACCACCGCGTCGGCGGCCTCCACCAACTGGTCGGGGGGCGCGGCGCGCAGGGCGCGCGACACCGCTCCGGACGCGTCCGGCATGCTGACATCCTCCGATGACGACTATTGCTGTAGAGCAAGCATCATACGGAGGGCCGCGGACAGCGGCGCGCCCCGGCTCCGGCCACGGGCGGCGGCGCCGGTCCCGGATGGACGGCCCGGCTGCTCAGCCGGCCGGTTTGGTGGCCAGCCCGCCGTAGAAGGCGTCCGGCACCGGCTCCGGTGTGCCGGCCGGCCGCCACCGCGCCACCGGCACGATGCCGTCCGCCGTCGGCTGCCAGCGGCCCAGCAGCGGCGCGAACCGCTCGGGCGCCCGCATCCGGAACGCCGGCCCCATCATGGCCAGCGCCTCCGGGTACGCGGCCAGTTCCTCGCTGTCGAAGTCGATGGCCAGGAAGCTGCCCGGCGCCACCGCCTCGTACAGCTCGTCGAGGGTGCGGGCCAGGGTGTCGTCGTCCAGGAACGCGGCCAGCCCGAGGAAGACCACCCCGACCGGCCTCCTCCCCCACCCCGGCACGAACCGGTGCAGCTGGGCCGGGTCGACGGTGCCGATGTCGGTGGCGTCGCCGTAGCCGTAGCCGGCCCGGTCGCTGTCGGCGAGCAGGCGCTGGCCCAGCCGGACCGTCACCGGGTCGACGTCGGTGTAGAGCACCGTGGCGTCCGGGGCCACCTCGTGCACGTTGCCGCGGGTGGGCACACCCGCCCCGAAGACCAGGAAGCCGTCCACCCCGGCGTCGGCGATCGACCGGACCGCCCGGCCCAGGAAGTCGCGCAGCGCGCGGAAGATCGCCGCGCAGGGCCCGTACGTGCCCTCGAAAGCGCCGGCCGCGGCCACGTCGACCGGGTAGTGATGCTCGCCGCCGAGCCAGTAGTCGATCATGCGGGCGGTGCTCGGCTGGTCGGGCTCGGCCATCGACGAGGCTCCCTCTCTCACGCGATGGTCGCCAGCGTACCCAGGGGTCGGCTCACGCGGTATCGCCCCGGCGGCCACCCACCTGCCGCGATACTGGCCGCGGCGGCCGACGGCGAGGAGGTACGGCATGAACTCGGCGAACGGCGCGGCCGTGGTGGTCGGGGTGGACGGCTCCGAGCCCGCCCTGGCGGCGGTGCGCCTCGCCGCGCGGGAGGCGGCCCGCCGGCAGCGGCCGCTGCGGGTGGTGCACGGGTTCATCTGGCCGCTGCTGCGCGTACCGCTGACGCCGTCCGCCGAGGGGCCACCCGGCGGGGGCCTGCGGCACCAGGCCGAGCAGCTGGTCGCCACGGCGGTCGCGGAGGCCCAGGCGGCCGCGCCCGGGCTGCGGGTCTCCGGCGAGATCATCGACGGGGAGGCCGCGGCGGTGCTGCTCGGCGAGTCCCCGACCGCCGTCCTCATCGTGCTCGGCGACCGGGGCCTGGGCGGGTTCGCCGCCCTGGTGGTCGGCTCGGTGGCGATCCAGGTCGCCTCGTACGCCGACTGCCCGGTGCTCGTCGCCCGCGGCACGCCGCGCCCGGCCGGCCCGGTGGTGGTCGGGGTGGACGGCTCCGGGCTGTCCCGCGCCGCGGTCGAGTTCGCCGCCGACGAGGCCGCGCTCCGCGGCGCCCGGCTGCACGCCGTGCACGCCTACACCCACCCGGCCTCCGCCGGCCCCGGCGACATGCAACCCCTGGTGTACGAGGAGAGCCAGCTGCGCGACGAGGAGGACCGGGTGCTGGCCGACGCGCTCAGCGGGCTGGCCGAGCGCCGGCGGGAGGTGCCGGTGACCCGGCAGGCGGTGCACGGCCGGCCGGTCGCGGCGCTCACCGAGGCGTCCCGCGAGGCCCAGCTGCTTGTCGTCGGCCGGCGGGGCCGGGGCGAGCTGACCGGCCTGCTGCTCGGCTCGGTCAGCCAGGGGGTGCTGCACCACGCCGACTGCCCGGTGGCCGTGGTCCGCGCCGCGGAGTGAACGGTTGGCCCCGGCCCGGGCGGGTAGACGGTACGGACATCCACAGCACCGGAGGAGGCAGCGATGCCAGGACCACGGCCGGGCAGCAACGCCTACGACAAGGAGCGGGCGCGGCTGCGGGATCTGATCGAACAGTCCGGGCGGGCCGCCGACCAGGAGGCGAACCAGGTCGCGAACCGGATTCTCCAGGACGACCGCGGCCAGCGGGGCGTGGTGCGGGGCGAACGGACGTTCGGCCCCAAGGGTGAGCGCGAACCGGGCGACCCGAAGTGAGGGCGGCACCAGCTGTCGACGGCGCCATCGCGGGCGCCGTCGGCAGCGCCGCGTTGAACGTCGTCAGCTTCCTGGACATGGCGGTGCGGGGCCGCCCGGCGAGCAGCACCCCCGAACAGACCGCCGGGAAGTTCGCCGACGCGGCGCATGTGGATCTCGGGCCCGAGGAGAAGGCGGCGAACCGCCGCTCCGGCCTCGGGCCCGTCATCGGTTACGGCACGGGGATCGCCGCCGGCGCGCTGTTCGGCATCCTGGCCGCCCGCCGCCGGGTCCCGCTGCCGCTGGCCGTGGGGCTGCTGGGCGGCGGGGTGATGGCCACCTCCGACGGCTCGATCGCGGCGCTGCGTATCAGCGACCCGCGGACGTGGAGCGCCACGGACTGGGTCTCCGACATCGTGCCGCACCTGGCGTACGGAGCGGCGGCCGCAGCCACCTGGTGGAGGCTGCGGCCGCCGTCACGGCGGGGCTGACTCAGCCCCGCCGCTCGCTCTCGTCGTCGCTCACCGGCGCGCCGGCCGGCCCGTACGGCGAGACCTGCCCCTTGGGGACCGGCCGCCCGGTGTCCGCGTTCGAGGTGCCGCCCTTGCCGTGGGGCCCCCGGCTCCCGGCCTGGGGAATGAGTTCCCGGCTGTCCTGGCTGGTCGCGCCCTTGTCGTTGCGGCGCAGTTCCTCCTGCTGCGGCTTGACCACAGGTCTCTCCTTCCGGTGGCGGCGCACGGCGTGGGCCGCGCACGTGGTTCGGGTACCCGCCGCCGCCGGGCGCATTCCGGCCCGGCCCGGGCGTCTGGTCCGGCGCCGGGCGGGTACCCCGACCGGATGCCAGACGATCGGAACGTGGCGCGGGCGCTGCTGGACCGGCAGAACCGCACCTACGCGGAGGAGGCCGGGATCACCATCGCCGACCGGCCGGGACCGCTCTACCAGCTGCTGGTGCTCACCACGCTGCTGAGCACCCGGATCCGGGCCTGCGTGGCGGTCGCCGCGGCACGCGAACTCTTCGCGGCCGGCTGGCGCACCCCGCAGGCCATGGAGGCGGCGAGCTGGCAGGACCGGGTCGACGCGCTCGGCCGGGGCCACTACCGGCGCTACGACGAGCGGACCGCAACCATGCTCGGCACCGGGGCCCGGCTCTGCCTGGACCGGTGGCACGGGGACCTGCGCCGGATGCACAAGGAGGCCGACGGCGACCGGGCCGTGCTGCGCCGGCTGCTCACCGAGTTCCCCGGCATCGGGCCGACCGGGGCGGACATCTTCCTGCGCGAGGTGCAGGCGGTCTGGCCGGACGTGCGCCCGTACGCCGACCGCCGGACCCTGGCCGGGGCGCGCCGGCTGGGCCTGCCCGCGAACCCGGGCGGCCTGGCCGGGCTGGTCGGCGAGGCCGACTTCGGGCGGCTGGCGTCGGCGCTGGTGCGGGTGGCGCTCGGCGAGGAGTCGGCCGGCGAGGTCAGCCGCTCCGCCGCGGCGGCCCGCTGACCCGGCCCTGACGGGTCCTCACTTGGCCGGGCCGGGCTTGGTCAGGTTCCAGGCCAGCGCGGAGGCGAGCAGGGCCAGGAGCACCACGCCGCCGGAGATGCCCTCGCCCTCCCCGCCGCTGCTGCGATGCCCGGTGGCGCCGAAATAGATCACGGCCAGCCCGGCGAGCACGGTGACGAACGTCCGCAGTCCTCGGTCCTTCACAGTCCGCACGGTACGGCCCCCGGGCGCCGCGAAAGGCCCGTTTCGCCCGCTTGTCCCCCGGTCGGGGGGTCACTCCGCCCGGCAGCCCGCGGCCGGACCGCGCAGCCGTACCCGGCGGATCGCCCGGTCCTCGACCTCCACCACCTCGACGGTGAGCCCGGGCAACCGGATGCGCTCCCCCGGCCCGGCCGGCAGGTGGCCCAGCCCGGCCAGGACCAGCCCGGCGACAGTGGTGTACTCCCGGGTCAGCGGGAAGGTCAGCTGCACGCCGGCGTCGGGCAGGTCGTGCAGCGGGAAGTCGCCCGGGAGCAGCAGCGCGCCGTCCGGCTCCCGGACCGCCTCGCGCACGTCCCGGTCGGTCTCGTCGTACAGCTCCCCGACGACCTCCTCGAGCAGGTCCTCCATGGTGACCAGGCCGTCCACGCCGCCGTACTCGTCGATCACCAGGGCGAGCTGCTCGTGGCGCTGGCGCAGCTGCCGCATGGCGTCGGCGACCGGCAGCGTGCCGGGCAGCAGCACCGGCGGGCGGACGCGCTGCCCGACGCTCTGCCCGTCGGCGTCGACGAGGTCGCGGATGTGCACCACCCCGCACACGTCGTCGAGCCCGCCGGGGCCGGTCACCGGCGCCCGCGAGCGCCCCGTGGCGGCCAGCCGGCGCATGGCCTCCGCGGCGGTCAGCTCCGCCGACAGGAACGTCACGTCCCGGCGGGCCACCAGGATCTGCCGGAGGGTACGGCCGGCGATGTCGAACGCCCCGGCCAGGATCTCCCGCTGCTGCGCGGACAGCCCTCGCTGGCTGACCAGCATCTCGCGCAGCTCCTCCTCGGTCACCTCCTGCCGGTTGGCCCGCGGGTCGCCGCCGGCCAGCCGGACCAGCAGGTCGGTGGCCCGGCCGAGCAGCCACACCGCGGGCCGGGACACCCGGGCGAGCAGGTCCAGTGGCGCGGCGCTGAGCAGAGCCCAGCGTTCCGCCGACTGCATGGCCAGCCGCTTCGGGGCCAGCTCGCCCACGACAAGCGTCACGAAGGTCAGCACCACTGTCACCAGCACCACGGCCACCGGGCGGGCGGCCCGGCCGAGGAAGCCCAGCGGGCCCACCAGCGGCTCCGCCAGCGACACGGCGGCGGCCGCCGAGGCGAGGAACCCGGCCAGGGTGATGCCGAGCTGGATGGTGGCCAGGTAGCGGTTCGGCTCCCGGGCCAGCCGGATCAGCCGCGCCCCGGTACGCCCCGACCGGCCCAGCCGCCGCAGCTGCCCCTCCCGCAGGGTCACGATGGCCATCTCGCTGCCCGAGAGCGCCGCGTTGATCAGCACCAGGACCGCCACCAGGACGAGCTGGCCGGCCATCAGTCGGTCTCCAGGTCGTCGAGGGAGATGGCGTGGGTCATCAGCCACCGGGCCAGCGCGGCCATCCCGAACAGCCACAGCGGCGCCGACTCGGTGGTGCCGTTCGTGGCGAAGATGGCGAACCGCAGGTCCGGTGCCCGGTACGCCTCGATCCGCCACCGGTGGTTCCGGTCCCGCCAGACCGCGGAAGGGTCCATGGCGTCACCGTAGGTGACCGGGCGCGGCTCCCGGTGCCGCTTGCCTCAGCCGCCGGGAACCACGTACCCGCCGAACAGGGCGGCGAGGACGGCCACCGCGACCGACACGACGATCCCGCCGAGCAGCAGGCCGCCCAGGCCGGACCAACCCGAGCGGCGCGGCCGGGCCGCCGGCAGGTCGCCCCGCCAGCGTTCCCGGTGCAGCCAGGCCAGCACGCCCAGACCGAACGGGAGCAGGCCGATCCAGAACCAGAACCAGCGGGTCCCGACCACCGGCGGCGGCCCGGCCACCAGCATGAGCAGCCAGCCGGCCCCGATGACCAGGGCCAGCAGCCCGGCCGCGTTGGCGAGCGCGTCGGCCAGCGTGTCCCCGTAGTGGGTGGTGGCGTCCCGGGCACGCGGGTCGGCCAGCGGGTCGGCCCCGGTCTCCGGATCTTCGACAGGCACGGCGGCGTAGCGGATCTGGCCGTCCGGGCGGGTCCAGACGAGCATCCAGGCGCCCTCGCCGTAGCGGGGCTCGGGGCGCCGGCCCCACGTGCCGCCGGTCTGCCACCCGTCGGCCCGCGCCATGGTGACGACCCGGCCGGCGGCGAGGTCGCGCTCCAGCTCCGCCTCGTCGGCGGCGCGCGGCGCCGTCCACCAGGCCAGGGCGGCCCAGACCAGCCAGCACAGCACCACGGCGAGGGGCAGGGCGCGGCGGCGCAGCCACGCCCGGTCCAGGAGGGCGGCGCCCGGCCGGTCGATCATGTGGTCACCCTCGCATCCCGGCGCAACGCTCAGCCGGGCGGGACGACCACCTCGCGGGCATCGTCGGGCAGCCGCCTTGTGGCGCCCCGGCGGTCGAGCAGCTCCAGCAGCGGCACCGCCACCCGGCGGGTGGTGTCCAGCGCCTGGCGGGCGGCGCTGAGCGTGAACGGCTGGGGCAGCCCGGCGAGGACCCGCACCGCGTCGTCCAGGGCGCCGGGCAGCAGCACCACGTTGTCGGCGAGCTTCAGCAGGGCGCCGGCGCGCACGGCCGCCCCGATCTCCCGGGGGCCGAGGCCGAGGTCGGCGAGACGGTGGGCCTCGGGGGCCTGGAACGGACGGTCGCCGTACTCGGCGCGGACCCGGGCCACCGCCCGGGCCACCGGTTCGGGCAGCGTGTCGGCCGGCGCGGCGGTGACCCGGCCGGCACGCAGCCGCAGCGGCGGGCGCAGCAGCGCCTCCACGAGCGCCCGGTCGGGCAGGCCGAGGCGGTGGCGCAGCACGTCGACCGGCACACCGGCCTCCAGGGGATGCTCGCGGGCGTGCCGGGCGACCTCCTCGGCGAGCCGGCGGCCCAGGTCCCGCCAGTGGTCGGGGTCGGCCAGCCAGTCCCCGGCGACCGGGGCGGCGGTGACCGGCACACCCATCCGGGTCAGCTCGCCGGCCCGGGCCAGGCGCCGCCGGCGCAGCTCCCCGGCCAGGTCGGGCCGGCCGTCCAGCCCCGCCAGCACGACGGCCCGGGCCACGGCGGCGCCCCGGCGACGCAGCGGCGGCGGGTCCACGTCCAGCACCGTCGCCCCACCGGCCACGTGGTGCCGGCCGGGGTCGCGCAGCAGCGCCCGGTCCCCGATCAGCAGCGGCAGCGGGCGGGCCAGCCGCAGCCGGACGGTGTCCGGGCCCAGGGGGCGTACGCGGACGGGCACCGCGGCCGAGCCGACGTGCAGGGTGAGGGTGGCCGGCAGGTCGGCGGCCGGGTCACCGGCGAGCCGCACGTCGAGCAGGTCGGTGCGGTGGAACCGGCCCGGGCTGAGCAGGGCGTCGCCGCGGGCCACCCGGTCCCGGGACACCCCGCGCAAGTTCACCGCCACCCGCGCCACCGCGTCGACCTCGTCGTGGGCGGTGTTCAGCGCGTGCAGGCCGCGGACCCGGACCGGCTCACCGGTCGTGGCGAGTTCGAGCTGGTCACCGACGCGCAGCCGGCCGCCGCCGAGGGTGCCGGTCACCACCGTGCCGCTGCCCCGGATCGTGAACGAGCGGTCCACCCAGAGCCGGACCGGGACGTCGCGGGCCGGGTCGGGCAGCCGGGCGACCAGCCGGCCCAGCGCGGCCCGCAGCTCGGGCAGGCCGGCGCCGGTGACCGCGCTGACCGGCACCGCCTCCACCGCGCCGAGCGACGTCGCGGCGATCTCCGTGCGCGCCCGGGCCAGCGCCGGTCCCGGGTCGGCCAGGTCGGCGCGGGTCACCGCCAGCAGCCCGTACGACACCCCCAGCGCGTCCAGGGCGGCCAGGTGCTCCGCGGACTGCGGCATCCAGCCCTCGTCGGCGCCGACCACGACGAGCGCGGCCGGGACCGGCCCGACGCCGGCGAGCATGTTCGGCACGAACCGCTCGTGCCCGGGCACGTCGACGAACGCGATCGTGCCGCCGGCGGGCAGCGTGGTCCAGGCGAAACCCAGGTCGATCGTCATGCCCCGGCGGCGTTCCTCCGCCCACCGGTCCGGTTCCATCCCGGTCAGCGCCCGGACCAGGGTGGACTTGCCGTGGTCGACGTGCCCGGCGGTGGCCACCACCCGCACGCTCAGGCCCCCGCCCGCAGGATGGCGGCCCGCACGTCCGGGTCCGCGTCGGCGGGCACGCACCGCAGGTCGAGCAGGAGCCGGCCGTGCAGCACCCGGCCGAGGATCGGCGGCGCGCCGGTGCGCAGCGGCTCGGCGTACCGCTCGGGCAGGCTCAGCGCCCAGGAGTCGAGTTCGACCCCGGGGGCGCCACCGCCGCCGACCACCGCGGCGCTGGGCACCACCTCGGCCTTGCAGCCGTCCTCGCCGAGCCGGTCGCGGAGCCGTTCGGTGCGGGCGCGCAGCGCTCCCGGGTCGGCGTGCAGCGCCTCCCGGGTCGGCGTGGTCGACGCGTGCAGGGTGGCGGCGAGCGCGGCCAGGGTCAGCTTGTCGACCCGCAGCGCCCGGGCCAGGGGGTGCCGGCGCAGGCGCTCGACCAGGTCGGCCGCGCCGAGCAGCAGCCCGGCCTGCGGCCCGCCGAGCAGCTTGTCGCCGCTGGCGGTCACCAGGTGCGCGCCGGCGCGCAGCGTGGTGGCGGCGTCCGGCTCGTCGGGCAGCAGCGGGTCGGGGGCGAGCAGCCCGGAGCCGATGTCGGCGACCACCGGCACGCCGAGGGTGGCCAGGTCGGCGACGGGCACCGTCGAGGTGAAGCCGGTGACCCGGAAGTTCGACGGGTGCACCTTCAGCACGAACCCGGTGCGCGGGCCGACGGCGGCGGCGTAGTCGGCGAGGGCGGTGCGGTTGGTGGTGCCGACCTCGCGGAGCCGGGCGCCGGTGCTCTCCAGCAGGTCGGGCAGGCGGAACCCGTCGCCGATCTCGACGAGTTCACCGCGGCTCACCACGATCTCCCGGTCCGCGGCGAGCGCGGTGGCGGCGAGGACGAGGGCGGCGGCGCCGTTGTTGACCACGTGCACGGCCGGCGCGTCGGGCACGGCGGCGGCGAGCGCGTCGAGCGCGTCCCGGCCGCGCCGGGCCCGCCGCCCGGTGCGCAGGTCCAGTTCCACGTCGGTGTGCCCGGCCGCGGCCACCAGCGCGTCGACCGCGGCGGCCGCGAGGGGGGCCCGGCCCAGGTTGGTGTGCAGCACGACGCCGGTGGCGTTGAGCACCGCCCGTGGGGTCGGCGCGGGCAGGTCGGCAAGCGCGGCGTCGCGTACCTGCTCGGGGGTGAGCTCGCCGGCGCGGGCCCGCCGCTGCGCCCGGACGATCGCGGCCTTGACCCGGTCGCGGCCGAGCGTGCCGGCCGCGGCGGCCAACGCCGGGTCGGCGAGCAGCGCGTCGGTACGCGGCACCCGCCGCCGCGGGTCGACGTCACGCATCGGGTCTCCCAGGGCTTGGCGGAGACGGACGGGAATCGAACCCGCCTGGCCCGGGTCCCGGACCACACCGGTTTTGAAGACCGGGAGGGGCACCAGCCGCCTGAACGCCTCCAACCAGCACCTAACCACATGTGATCTCCGGCCGCCCGCCGAGGGGCGGACCGGCACCGGATCAGGGCCCGGGCGTCTGGAAGTGGGGTCGTGGCTCGCCGGGTGCGGTGGGCAGGCGGGTGATCGGCGGGAGCACCAGCGCGACGAAGGCGAGGATGCCGATCACCGTGAAGGGCAGGGTGTAGCTCTTGCCGCTGGCGTCGTAGAGCAGCGCCGTGAGCAGCGGACCCACCACTCCCCCGATGCTCCAGGCCACGATCATCGCGCCGTAAATGGCGCCGGCGTTCGGCGTGCCGAAGTAGTCGGCGGCGGTCGCCGGCATGGTGCCGAAGCCGCCGCCGTACGCGAGGTAGACCAGTGCGGCGAGGGCCGCGAAGAGCCAGAACGCGGAGGCGTGCGGCAGGATCAGGAAGCAGACGCCCTGCAGGGCGAGCATGCCGATGAACGCCGGCATCCGGCCGATCCGGTCCGACAGCCACGCCCAGGCCACCCGTCCGCCGCCGTTGAACAGGCCCAGGACGCCGACCAGGCCGGCGGCGGTCGCGGCGCCGACCCCGGCGACCGCCTGCGCGGCGTCGGCGGCCTGGGAGATCAGCGCGATGCCGCACGTCACGTTGAGCGTCAGGATCAGCGTGAGCAGGTACCACTGCCGGGTGCGCAGCGCCTCGCCGAAGGTGTAGACGCGGGTGCCGGCGACGGCCCGGCCGCCGACCGCGGGCGTGAAGCCCGGCACCTGGTAGCCGGCCGGCGGGTCGCGGAAGAAGGACGCGCCCAGCAGCACCGCGACCAGGTAGGCGATGCCCAACGGCAGGAAGACGCCGGTCTTGTGGTCGGTGCCGGCCAGCAGCGCCTTCGCCACCGGCGCGGTGATCACCGCTCCGAAGCCGAAACCGGCGACGGCGATCCCGGTGATCAGCCCGCGCTTGTCCGGGAACCACTTGCTGAGCATGGCGATCGGCGTGATGTAGGCGGCCCCCAGACCGATGCCGCCCAGCACGCCGTAGGTGAGCAGCAGCAGCCACAGCTGGTCGCTGGACGACACCAGCGACGCGAGCATGGTCCCGACGGCGTAGAGGACGCCGCCGCCCAGCGCCACCGGCCGCGGCCCGCGCCGGTCCTGGATGCGCCCGCCCACCAGGCTGCCGATGAAGATGGTCCCGATGGCCACCTCGAACGGCAGCACCACCTCGGCCTTGCTCCACCCGAACTCGGCCTGCAGCGGCTTGTTGAACACGCTCCACGCGTAGACGGCGCCCAGCGCGAGCTGGACGAGAACGGCCGCGACGACGAGGCCCCACCGGCCCCGTGTCGGTGGTGGATTTCCCCGCGAACGAGCGGCTGTTGTGGCCATGAGCGGTACCCCCGTATCGGCTCATGGGCCGGCGCCTGTCCTGCCTATCCCCCGTTCGGGCCGGCGCCCGGCCCGCTGATGTCTGGTCCCGGGCTCTCCCGCCGCTGCGCGCGTTCCCGCTGCGGCACCACGGTGTACTTCGGGTCCTTCGCCGAGGCGACCCCGCCGTGGAAGATGCCGAACCGGGTGCAGACGGAGGCGGCGAGCAGCGCGCCGCCGGACAGCGCGGACAGCACCCGGCTGCGCCGCCCGACCAGGGCGCCGGCCACCCCGGCGGCGGTCAGCGCGCGCCCGGCGCGCAGCAGCCGGCCGGCGGTGCCCGCCGCGTAGGGCTCGCTGAGCAGGCCGAGCCGGTTCTCCACCCGGTGCGAACCCCACAGCTCCAGCGCCGCGCCGGCGACCGCGAAGCGTCGCGCCGGGCCGGCCTGAGCCGGCGGCGCGGCGAGCAGCCCGACACCGGCGCCGCTGGCCAGCGCGCTGCCCGCGAAGATGGTCGGCAGTTCCGGGTACGCCTCGTGCCACGCCGGCACCGCCGTGTCGGCGAGCAGCACCCCGGTGTACGTGGCCAGAGCGGGTGCGGTGACCGCGGCGACCAGACCGGCGGCGTTGCCCGCCGGCGGCAGCAGCCTCCGGCCGAGCCCGAGCAGCCCGCGCTCCGGCAGCCAGGGCGCGGCCTCGGCGACCGCGGCCACACCGGCGGCCGGCCCGAAGGCGGTGAGGATCCAGGTGCCCATGGACATCGGCGAGGTCAGCTTCGCCACCCGCAGCATGTGGTGGAACCGGCTGGGCTTGCCCAGGTCGTTGACGAGGAAGTACGCGCTGGCGCTGACCGCCGCCAGCGAGGTGACCCGGCCGGCGCGGCGCAACGCGGGCCGCCCGGTGAGCTGCCCGCCGGCGGCCAGCAGCGACGACCCGGCCGCCAGCCCGCCGGTGAACAGGTACGCGGCGATGTCCCACTTCCACACCGGCGCCTTCAGGATCGGCCGCCCGTAGTAGGAGGTGAACGTCGCCGGCGGAACATTGAGCTGCTCGCCGCCCCGGCCGCCCCGTCGGCGCGGTCGCCCGGCCGGCTCGACGTCGCGCGGCGGATACGGGGCGAGGCCGGCCTGCCCGGCCCCGGCGTCGGTCCGGGCCGGGCCGGGGTCGAAAGCGGTGGCCCGGCTGCCGCCGTCCGGGCCGGCCGGGACCGGGCCGCCGTTCGCGCCCGGCCACCCCCCACCGGCGCCGCGCGCCGGGTCCGGCGTGGGCGTCACCTTCGCGCCGTGGCCGGTGTGCCCGCCCGGGCCGCCGAGGCGGTGCGGGCCCTCGGCGGCGAGCCGCTCGCGGAAGCGGCGGAACCTGTCGCCCACCGGGCGGTCCGGACTCACGATGAACCTCCGACGAACGCGGCGACGGCCGCCGCGGCCATGGCCAGGGCGGCCAACCCGGCCCGCTTCCACATCTTCGGCAGGTCCCGGGTGGTGACCACCGGGTCCGGCGGCAGGCCGTAGACCTCCGGCTCGTCGAGGAGCAGGAAGAACGCCCCGTCGCCGCCGACGCCGTCGGTCGGGTCGTGGCCGTAGAGGCGGGCCTCCGGCACACCCCGGTCGTGCAGCTGCGCCACCCGCTGGGCGGCGCGTTCCCGCAGCTCGTCCAGGGGCCCGAACTGGATCGACTCGGTCGGGCAGGCCTGCGCGCAGGCCGGCGTCTTCCCGGCGCCCAGCCGGTCGTAGCAGAGCGTGCACTTCCACGCCCGCCCGTCGCCCTTGCGCTGGTCGATCACGCCGTACGGGCAGGCGGAGATGCAGTAGCCGCAGCCGTTGCAGATGTCCTCCTGCACCACGACGGTGCCGAACTCGGTGCGGAACAGCGACCCGGTGGGACAGACGTCCAGGCAGGCGGCGTGGGTGCAGTGCTTGCAGACGTCCGACATCATCAGCCAGCGGAAGTCGGTCCGGGTGTCGGCGCCGGTGGCCCGTCCGGGCGGCTGGGCACCGGGCATGCCGAGGAACTCCGGGCCGGCCGCCATCCGCGCCGCCGCCTCCGCCCGGCCCGGGGGCAACCCCGGGTCGGTGCCGGTGTCGGTGACCGTCCCGGCGGCGGTCGCCGCGCTCTCCGGGCTGGCCGGCGGGCCGGTCGGAGTGTCCGCGAAGGGCGGTGCCCGGTGACCGGCCGGGCGGGGCTGCTCGATGAAGGCGACGTGCCGCCAGGAGTTGGCGGTCAGCGCGCCGGTGTTGTCGTACGACATGCCGAGCAGGTCGAAGCCGGAGTCCGGGACGCCGTTCCACTCCTTGCAGGCCACCTCGCAGGCCTTGCAGCCGATGCAGACGCTGGTGTCGGTGAAGAAGCCCACCCGCGGGCCGGCCTCGACCCAGCCGGCGTCCGGGGCCGGGTCGAGCGGGCCGTAGAGGCTGTTGGCGTCAGGCATCCCCGCCCCCGTCCCGTGCCGCGTCCGCGGACCGCTCGTCGGTGCTGCTCGCGGCGTCGTCCCCGCCGGCCGCGCCGGTGGTGACCATCGGCACCCGCCGGTCCGGCGTCATCCCGGCCCGGCGCTGGTATTCGCCGACCAGATCGAGCAGGGCCGGCCCGGTGGGCCGCCGGCCCGGCCGCACGTCGCAGGTGCCCACCTTGCTCTCCTGGATGAGCACGTTCGGGTCCAGGGTGATGCCGAACAGGTCGTTGGCCGAGTCGCCGGTCACCAGGCCCTCGCTGCCGAAGTGGTACGGCATCCACACCTGGTGGATCACGCGGCCGTCGATCCGCAGCGGGGTGAGCCGGTCGGTCACCAGCACCCGCGCCTCGATCACCGCGCGGCCGCTGACCAGGTGCGCCCAGCCGAGGTTCACCAGCCCCACCTCGACGGCCAGCTCCGGGGACACCTCGACGAACATCTCCGGCTGCAGCTCGGCCAGGCGGGGCACGGTACGGCTCATCCCGCCGGCAGTGTGGTGCTCGGTGAGCCGGCTGACCGTGAACACGTACGGGAACACCTCGCTGTGCGGCTCCGGCGGGCTCGGATTCATCCGGTTCACCGGGTGCTCGTAGACCTTGCGGGTCGGGTTGGCCTGCTGCCCGTAGAGCGGGTTGCGCATCGGCGACTCGGCCGGCTCGTAGTGCGTCGGCAGCGGCCCGTCGAGCACGCCGGTGGGCGCGTACAGCCAGGCCTTGCCGTCGCCCTGCATGACGAACGGGTCGTCGCCGGCGAGGGCCTCCGGACCCGAGGCGCCGTCGGGCGCCCGGTAGGTCGGTGGCTTGGTCTTCTCGAAGTCCGGCACGTCGTAGCCGGTCCACTCGGCCCGGTCCGGGTCCCACCAGACGTACTTCTTGCGCTCGCTCCACGGCCGGCCGTCCGGGTCGGCGGAGGCGCGGTTGTAGAGGATGCGCCGGTTCGCCGGCCAGGCCCAGCCCCACTCGGCCGCCACCCAGTCCTGCTCGTGCCGGGACCTGCGGCGCGCGGCCTGGTTGACCCCGTCGGCGTAGACACCGGAGTAGATCCAGCAGCCGACCGCCGTGGAGCCGTCCGGCTTGGCCTCGGCGAACGCCGACAGCGGGCGGCCGGTGGCCACCTCGTAGCCGTTGATCTCCTTGAGCACCGCCTCGGCGCTCGGCTCGGCGTCCGGGCCGTGCGTCGGGTAGTCCCAGGCCAGGTCGAGCAGCGCCCGGTCGCGGGGCTTGGTGGAGCGGGCCAGCTTCTCCCGCAGCACCCGGCCCAGGTGGTAGAAGAACCACAGCTCGGAACGGCAGTCGCCCGGCGGGTCGAGCGCCTTCTCGCGCCACTGGAGCAGCCGCTGGGTCTGGGTGAAGGTGCCCTCCTTCTCCACGTGCGACGCGGCGGGCAGGAAGAACACCTCGGTGCGGCACTCCTCCGGCACGATCTCGCCGGTGGCGATCTCCGGGCTGTTCCGCCAGAACGTGGCGCTCTCGATCATGAACAGGTCGCGGACCACCAGCCAGTCCAGGTTGGCCATGCCGAGCCGCTGGGCCCGCCCGTGCGCCGAGCCGACGGCGGGGTTCTGGCCGAGCAGGAAGTAGCCCTTCACCTTGCCGTCGATCATGTTCAGCACCTGCTGGTACGTGCCGTGGTCGCCGGTCATCCGGGGCAGGTAGCCGTAACAGAAGTCGTTCTCCGGCGTCGCCGCGTCCCCCCAGTACGCCTTGAGTAGGCTGGCCGCGAAGGCCCGGGAGTTGCCCCAGAACCCCTTCTGGCCGGGATGCCGGATGCTGTCCACCCACTCGTCGAACGTCGGGTGGTCGGCGTGGTGCGGCATCGGCAGGTAGCCGGGCAGCAGGTTGAACAGGGTCGGGATGTCGGTCGAGCCCTGGATGCTGGCGTGCCCGCGCAGCGCCAGGATGCCGCCGCCCGGCCGGCCCATGTTGCCGAGCAGGGTCTGGATGATCGCGCCGGTGCGGATGTACTGCACGCCGACGCTGTGCTGGGTCCAGCCGACCGAGTAGACGAGCGCGCCGGTCCGCTCCCGGCCCGAGTTCTCCGTCCAGGCGCGGGCCAGCTCCAGGAACTTCTCCTCGGGGATGCCGCACACCCGGGCCACCATGTCCGGGGTGTAGCGGGCGAAGTGCCGCTTGAGGATCTGGTAGACGCAGCGCGGGTGCTGCAACGTCTCGTCCCGCTGGGTCTGCGCCGCCACGGGCATGCCGTGCGACTCGTGCCGCAGGCCGGCCGCGCTGTCGCGCTCCTTGCCGGTGCCCCGCTCCGCGGACTCGCCCTCGTGCCCCTCGTACTGCCAGGTGGTCTGGTCGTACGAGCCGGTCTCCGGGTTGTAGCCGGAGAACAGGCCGTCGAGGTCCTCGGTGTCGGCGAACTGCTCGCTGACGATGGTGGCCGCGTTGGTGTACGCCAGCACGTACTCCCGGAAGTCCAGCTCGTTCTCCAGGATGTACCGCACCACGCCGCCGAGCAGCGCGATGTCGGTGCCCGCCCGGATCGGCAGGTACGTGTCGGCGAGCGCGCTGGTCCGGGTGAACCGGGGGTCCACGTGGAAGACCTTGGCGCCCCGCTTCTTGGCCTCCATCACCCACTGGAAGCCCACCGGGTGGGCCTCGGCCATGTTGGAGCCCTGGATGACGATGACGTCAGCGTTGACCAGGTCCTGCTGGAAGTCCGTCGCGCCGCCGCGACCGAAGCTGGTCCCCAGACCGGGGACGGTGGCGGAGTGTCAAATACGGGCCTGGTTCTCGATCTGGAGCGCCCCCATCGCTGTGAACAGCTTCTTGATGAGGTAGTTCTCCTCGTTGTCCAGCGTCGCCCCGCCCAGGCTGGAGATGCCCAGCGTGCGGTTCAGCGGGCGGCCCTGGTCGTCGACGTCCTCCCAGGTCTCGTCGCGGGCGGCGAGGACCCGGTCGGCGATCATGTCGAGCGCGACGTCGAGGTCCAGGTCCTCCCACTCCGTGCCGTACGGCCGGCGGTAGCGGACCTTGGTCTGCCGCAGCGGGCTCGTCACCAGGCTCTTGCTGGCCGAGCCCTTCGGGCAGAGCCGGCCGCGGGAGATCGGGCTGTCCGGGTCGCCCTCGATCTGGGTGACCTGCCCGTCCTTCACGAACACCCGCTGCCCGCAACCCACCGCGCAGTAGGGGCAGACCGACCGGGCCATGCTGTCGGCGGTCTCGGTGCGCGCGGTCAGCGCCGCCGAGCGGGCCGACTGGGCGGCGGCGCCCCGGCCCAGCGGGTCGGTGCCGGTGAGCTGCCGGTAGACCGGCCAACCCTGGATGAAGGTCTTGAGGCCCATCGCGGCGCACCCCCTCCCGGCTGGCGGGTAGCTGACCTTTTGAACATTAGGCCAGCCGCGTGGTGCCCGCGACCCGAGGCGCGGAAACAGTGGCGCCCGGCCGGAAACAGTGGCGCCCGGCCGGTGGGGTTCACGAGCCCGGGGCGCGGAAACAGCGGCGCCCCGGCCTTGTGGCCGGGGCGCCGCTGGGCGTCGGTGTGCAGGTCGCCTCTCGGCGAGTGGCGCGACGCGGCTCCAGCCGAACGGTATTCCGCGAAGGCAATTTAGGTGAGGCCCGGGGACACTGGACACACCGACGCTCTGCACAACGGTACTGGGTCGCCGGTTCTTCCGCGCGGTCTCGGTGACCGCTGTCACCGAGATGCCGCTGGCCGGCACCCCGTGGTTCGGGGTGCCGGCCTTCGTGCGTGTGTCAGCTGTTCCAGTTGTGGGCGACGATGTCGGCGGCCTGCTGCTCCCACTGCGCGTACGCGTCCGGGTAGGCCGAGACCTGCACGGTCTGGGCGGCCTCGGTCAGCGGCATGTCCTGCCAGCCGTCGACCTGCTTGAGACCCTTGAGGAAGGCGAGGGTGGAGTACTCGGGGTCGGTGATCTGCTCCGGCGTGCCCCAACCACTGGACGGGCGCTGCTGGAACAGGCCCAGCGAGTCGTGGTCGTTGCGGTCGCCGAGGTGACCCAGGTTCTCCAGCTTCGACTCCTGCAGCGACGTGGCGATCGAGATGACCGCCGCCCGCTCCGGCAGACCGGCCTTCTTCGTCGCGGCGATGATCGCCTTGGCGTTGGCAGTCTGCTCATCGTTCAGGTCGATCTTCGACTGCGCACCCTGCACACCATGCGGGATCAGCTTCGCGGTGTCCGGCTTGTCGGCCTGCACGACCGCCGCCTCGGACAGCCCCGTCACCGGCGCCGCCTCGTGGTGGTTCAGCGGACCGGCGGCCAGACCACCGGCGACAGCCAGACCAGCAATACCGAGCACGCTCTTACGCAGCATCGTGTTCATGGGGGAAAGCTCCATTCGGGGGTCGGCGCACCGGCCGATGGGGGTCGGCCGTGCGCAAGCACCACGTCAGGCGCTCAGAAGTCTTCGGGGGGATCATCGGCGCGGGCCGGGGAGCCGCTTCGTCGCGCCGGGACCATGTACAACGACCGGCGACCCGCCGTCATTCCGGGCCCGGCCACCCGTCGGGCGGGCGCCTTCCTCGGCCGTTCACGGGGATACAACGACCCCCGCCCACCCGTCATTCCGCCGCCGGGGTGGCGCCGGCCACCCCGGCGAACCGGACTTCGCGCGCAGGCGGCACGGTCGGGCGCACACCGCCTAGAGCGTCCTAGGAGGCTAGCTTCCCGCCCGACGAGGAGGCACGGGCTCGGTGGGTGCGAGGTCAGGGCGATGGGAAAACGCGGGACAGGGGTTACCCTGACACCATGTCGGCCACCAGCACCGCGTACCTCGCCCGGCCCGGGCGACCCGCCGTGGTGGCGCGCACCCTCGGCGAGCTGACCGGGCCCACCCGGGGCATCGTCGAGCTGCCGGTGCGCCTGATGTGGAGCAGCGAGCGCGCCTTCGACCTGGCCGACCCCGACGACCTGCTCTGGATGTACGAGAACGTGCTGCGCGAGACCAGCCGGGTCGAGGACCTCCGCGAGCTGATCGACGGGGGGACGCTGCGCCGGGTGTGGCCGCTGTTGAACCTGCCCCGGGGCGTCCGCCTGGCGTGGGAGAGCCGGCACCGGGGCCTGCGCACCGCGTGACCCATCTGCACGACTTCTACCGGGAGGTGGCCCGGGTGGCCCTCGCGGCCGCCGGCCCTCACCGGTTCGTGCTCGGCGGCGGGGTGGCCTGGGCGGCGCACGGCCTGGTCACCCGCCCCACCGAGGACGTGGACCTCTTCGCCGACGTGGAGGGCGCCGCCGCCGCCGCGGCGGCCGGGGTGCGGGCCGCCCTGGAGCGGGCCGGCTACCGGGTGGTCGAGGCCGATCCGGACAGCGAGCTGGGTGAGCTCTTCGACGGCTACGACCGGGACCTGCGGGACTTCGTGGTCAGCCGGGACGGCCGGGAGATCCGCCTCAGCCTGGCGCGGCTCGACCGCTACCGCAGCCCCGTTGTGATGGACCTGGGGCCGGTGATGGACGTCCGGGACCTGATCGCCAACAAGACGGCCGCGCTGGTCAACCGCCGCGAGGTCCGCGACTACATCGACGTGTCGGCCGCGCTGGACCGGTACACGGTGACCGAGCTGCTGGAGCTGGCCCGGCAGGTCGACCCGGCGCTGGACACCGACGACGTCCGGGCGGCGGGCCGCTACCTGGACCGGGTGCCGGACCGCCGGTTCGCCCGCTACGGCCTGGACCCCGGTCAGATCGCCGGGGTCCGCCGCCGGATGGCCGCCTGGCCGCGCTGACGGTGAACGCGGCCGGCGGCCGGGCTCACTTGGTCGGCTTGCCGCCGGTCACGCCGAGGATCTCCCCGGTCACGTAGCTGGACTCCTGCGAGGCGAAGAAGACGTACGCGGGGGCGAGCTCGGCCGGCTGGGCGGGGCGGCCCAGGGGCGTGTCGGTGCCGAACTGCTTCACCTTCTCCTCGGGCATGGTGGCCGGGATGAGCGGGGTCCAGACCGGGCCGGGCGCCACGGCGTTGACCCGGATGCCCCGGTCGGCCAGGTTCAGCGCGAGGGCCTTGGTGAAGTTGGCGATGGCCGCCTTGGTGGTGGCGTAGTCGAGCAGTTGCGGCGCCGGGTTGAACGCCTGGATCGACGAGCTGTTGACGATCGCGGAGCCCTCGGGCAGGTGCGGCACGGCGAACTTGCAGAGCCAGAACATGGCGTACACGTTGGTCTTGAAGACCCGGTCGAACTGCGCGGTGGTGATGTCGAGGATGCCGTTGTCCTGCGACATCTGGAAGGCCGCGTTGTTGACCAGGATGTCGATGCCGCCGAGGTCGGACAGCGCCCGCTCGATCAGCGCCCGGCAGTTCGCCTCCTCACGCAGGTCGCACCGCACGGCGACGCCCTTGCGGCCGGCCTGCTCGACCAGGCTGACGGTCTCCCGGGCGTCCGCCTCCTCCTCCTCGCCGAGGTAGGAGATGAGCACGTCGGCGCCCTCCCGGGCGTACGCGAGGGCGACCGCCCGGCCGATCCCGGAGTCACCGCCGGTGATCACCGCCCGCTTGCCGGAGAGCCGGTCGCTGCCCCGGTACGACTCCTCGCCGTGGTCCGGCTTCGGGCCCATCTCCCGCTCGGTGCCGGGCGCGGACTGCTGCTGGCCGGGCTGGCCCTGCTGCTGGCCGTACTGGCGGGTGGGGTCCTGCTGGGTGTACTGGTCCTCGCTCACCGGGTCTCCCTCGTGCCGTCGTTCACGCTCCCCTGCCGCCCTACCCGTGGACCGGGACCGGAAACGGCGGTGTTACACGCCGGAGGCCCACGGCGCTTGTGGTGTGAGATACCTCGGGGCGATGTGGCGTCTGTGACAGCCGGTCGTTATGGTGCGCAGCGGCGCCCACGAGGCGCGTCCACCCCCATGGAAGGGCACCTCATGACCACCTCCTCCGGCGCCTCGCGCCGCCAGGTGCTGGCCGTCGCGGCCGCCGCCGCGACCGCCCCCCTGATCGCCGGCGCTCCCGCCGAGGCCGCGTCGAAGCCGTCGAAGACCTGGGACCTCACCGTCCTCGGCACCTCGGACACCCACGGCAACGTCTACAACTGGGACTACTACCGCGACGCGGAGTTCGACGACAGCAAGCACAACGACGTCGGCGTCGCGAAGCTGGCCACCCTGGTCAACCAGATCCGCGCGGAGCGCAAGGGCAAGGCGACCCTGGTGCTGGACGCCGGCGACACCATCCAGGGCACCCCGCTGGCCACGTACTACGCCAAGCAGGAGCCGATCACCGAGACCGGCGCGACGCACCCGATGGCCAACGCCATGAACGTGCTGAAGTACGACGCCGTCACGCTCGGCAACCACGAGTTCAACTACGGCCTGCCGCTGCTCGCCACCTGGATCGGCCAGCTCGGCTTCCCGGCCCTGGCCGCGAACGCGATCAACGAGAAGACCGGCAAGCCGGCCTTCCTGCCGTACGTGATCAAGGAGGTCGCGCTCGGCGGCTACGACTCCCCCACTCTGAAGGTCGGCATCCTCGGCCTGACCAACCCCGGCGTGGCCATCTGGGACAAGGCCAACGTCGAGGGCCGGCTGGTCTTCGCCGACATGGTGGCCACCGCCGCCAAGTGGGTGCCGGTGATGCGGGAGCGCGGCGCCGACCTGGTCATCATCTCCGCCCACGGCGGCGACAGCGGCACCTCCAGCTACGGGCCGGAGCTGCCGAACGAGAACCCGGTGGCGCTGATCGCCGAGCAGGTGCCCGGCATCGACGCCATCCTCTTCGGCCACGCCCACAACGAGGTGCCGCAGAAGTTCGTCACCAACAAGGCCACCGGCGTGCAGGTGCTCACCTCGGAGCCGTCGAAGTGGGGCCAGCGGCTGACCCGGATGGACTTCACCGTCACCAAGGTCAAGGGCCGGTGGCAGGTGGTCAGCAAGTCCGCCACCACGCTGAACACGAACACCGTGGTCGAGGACCCGGCGGTGCTCGCGGCCGTGCGCGGCCAGCACGACACGACCGTCGGGTACGTCAACCAGGTCGTGGCGCAGTCCACGGAGGAACTGTCGACCGTCGAGTCGCGGTACAAGGACACCCCGATCCTGGACTTCATCAACCACGTCCAGGCCGAGGTGGTCAGCAAGGCGCTGGCCGGCACCGCGTACGCGGGCCTGCCGGTGCTGTCGCAGGCGTCGCCGTTCAGCCGGACCGCCGTCTTCCCGGCCGGTGACGTGCGGATCCGCGACGTCGCCGGCCTGTACGTCTTCGACAACACCCTCGAGGCGGTCGTCATGACCGGCGCCGAGGTGAAGGCGTACCTGGAGTACTCGGCGAAGTACTTCAAGACCTGGGCGGCCGGGGACACCATCGACCTGCCGAACATCAACGACCCGAACGTCCCGGACTACAACTACGACGTCATCTCGGGGCTCGAGTACGACATCGACATCGCCAAGCCGGTCGGGCAGCGGATCACCCGCCTGGTCCTGCCGGGCACCGACACCCCGGTCGCCGCGGACGCCCAGTTCGTCGTGGCGGTCAACAACTACCGGCGCAGCGGGGGCGGCAACTTCCCGGGCATCGTGAAGACCCAGGTCTACAACCAGCAGCAGGAGATCCGCCAGCTGCTGATCGACTGGGCGCAGGCCAAGGGCGAGATCCGGCCGGGCGACTTCTTCGTCGACAACTGGAAGCTGGTCCGCGACGGCGTGCCCGTCTTCTGACCCGTACCACCGCGACGGGCCCCGGGTGTTCCCACCCGGGGCCCGTCCGCGTCTCCGGGCCGGTCAGCCGCCGGCGCGCAGGTCCCACTCGTGCTGCCCACCGGTGGGGTCGGGCCGGTCCCGGCGCGGCTCGGTCTCGCTCTCGGTCGACTCCACCCGCTCCTCCGGCCGCACCCCGGGCGGCAGCTCGCCGAAGCGGACGTGCCGGAGGAAGGCGTACTCCTCGTCGGTGAACGACTCGCGCGGTTCGCTCATGACCGCATTGTGCGCCCCGCCGGCCACCCGTCGCATCAACCGATCCGGCGCGGGTAAGCCGCCGCGACGACCCGTCCGGCGACGAGGTGGAGGACGACCATGCGCGCGATCCGGATGACCGCCCCGGGGGTGCTGGAGCAGGTGGAGGTGCCCACCCCGACCGCCGGACCGGGCGAGGTGCTGCTGCGCGTCGGCGCGGTCGGCGCCTGCCACTCCGACCTGCACATCCTCGACGCCCCGGCCGGACTCTTCCCGGTGCCCATGACCCTCGGGCACGAGATCGCCGGCACCGTCGACCAGCTCGGACCCGGTGTCACCGGCTGGTCGAGCGGCGACCGCGCGGCGGTCTACGGGATCATCGGCTGCGGCCGCTGCCGGGCCTGCCTGCGGGGCGCCGAGAACGCGTGCCGCGTGGTGCCGGTCGGCGGGATCGGGCTCAGCCGCGACGGCGGCCTGGCCGAACACGTCGTGGTGCCGGCGTCCCGGCTGCTGCACGTCGGGGAGATCGACCTGACCCAGGCGGCCCCGCTCACCGACGCCGGGCTGACCCCGTACCACGCCGTCGAGCTGGCCCGGGACCGGCTGCGTCCGGGCACGTCGTGCGTGGTGATCGGGATCGGCGGGCTCGGCCACATGGCACTGCAGATCCTGGTCGCGACCACCGCGGTACGGATCATCGCGGTGGACACCAGCGTCGCGGCCCTGGACCTGGCCAGCCGGTTGGGCGCGCACGACGTGGTGCAGGCCGGGCCGGACAGCGTGGACCGGATCCGGGCCCTGGTGGGCCCGCCGCCGGACGGCGCCGACGTGGTGCTCGACTTCGTCGGGGCCGACCCCACCGTCACCACGGCCCGGCAGGTGGTCGCGACAGGCGGTCAGGTGCTGCTGGTCGGCCTGGCCGGCGGGACCCTGCCGGTCCGGCCGGTCGCCGACGAGCCGCCGACGGTGCCGCTGGAGACCGCGGTCGAGGTGCCGTTCTGGGGCACCCGGGCGGAACTCCAGGAGGTGATCGCGCTGGCCCGGTCCGGTCAGCTCCAGGCCGACGTGCAGACCTTCCCGCTGACGGAGGCGCCGGAGGCGTACGAGATGCTGCGCCGCGGGGAGATCCACGGCCGCGCCGTCATCGTCCCCTGACCTGGCCCGCGGCCGTGGCGCTCGGCCGTCGCGCCGGCAGCCGGTCCAGCAGCGCCAGGCCGGCCCGCACCGGGCGGCGGGCGAGGGTCCGCTCGAAGCTGGCCTGACCCAGGCAGAAGCGGACGAACATCCGCCAGCCGGGCGGGGTGGCCAGCAGCGCGTGGAACACCTCGGGCCGCCGTTCGAAGACCTCCAGCAGCCGGTGCCCCGCCCGCATCTCCGGCACCAGCCGGAGGCGGACCTCCCGCTCGTAGGCGTCGAGGTCGCCGCCGGCCACCGCCTCCCCGGCCAGCCGGCCCGACCGCAGGGCGAAGCTGATGCCCTCCCGGCTCCACGGCTCCAGCAGGCCCGCCGCGTCGCCGGCGACCAGCACCCGGCCGCGGCGCAGCGGCGAGTCCTCCGCCCGGCACCGGGTCAGGTGCCCCGAGTCGTGCTGCGGGACGACCCCGGACAGGCCCAGCCGGGCCACGAAGTCGCGCAGGTAGGCGCGGGTCCGTTCACCCTCGCCTCGGCCCGCGATGACCCCGACCGTGAGCCGGTCACCCTTCGGGAAGACCCAGGCGTACGAGCCGGGGACCGGGCCCCAGTCGAGGAGCACCCGCCCGCGCCAGCGGTCCTGCTCGGCGGGCGGGACCGGCAGCTCCAGCTCCAGCCCCAGGTCGACCTGCCGCCAGGTCACCCCGACGTGGCGGGCCGTCACGCCGGAGGAGCCGTCGGCGCCGATCACCGCGCGGGCGCGTACCGTGTCGCCGTCGGCCAGCCGCAGGCGTACCTCGTCGGGGTCCTGCTCGACGGCGCGGACGGCGACGCCCTCGCGGACCTCGGCCCCGGCGGCGACCGCGGCGGCACGCAGCCGGTCGTCGAACTCCTCCCGGCGGACCATGGCCACCAGGGGCGCGGAGTGCCGGCGGGTGAAGCCGCGTCGCCCGTCCCGGGTGAACGTGACCCGGTCGACCCGGTCGTGCGCGGGCACCTCGATCCGGTTGGCGACCTCGGCCAGCGAGGTGCCGATCAGCCCGCCGCCGCAGGTCTTGTACCGGGGGTGGGTGGCCCGCTCGACCACCAGGGTGCGCGCACCGGCCCGGGCCGCCGCGTGCGCGGCGGAGAGGCCGGCCGGACCGCCACCGACGACGACGAGGTCCCAGATGATCACTGGAGCAGCCTAGGGCACCGTGCCCTCGGCCCGCCCGGCACGCGCCGCGCGCGACCCCCCGATCGGGTGGGCATCATCGGACGCCGCCCGGGTAACCGCCGGGCGCAGGCCGCCCGCCGGTCGGGCGGTCCACGCCGAGGAGGGAAGCGATGCAGCAGGTACAGCTGTCTGCGGTCGAGGAACGGGTGTACCAGGCGGTGACCGCGCTGGAGGTGCGGGGACACGTCCCCTACCCGGACCTGATCGCCCAGGAGACCGGCATGACCGAGGAGGAACTCAGCGAGCCGCTGCACCTGCTCACCGAGCGGGGGCTGCTGCACCGGGAGGACTCCCCGATGTCCGGGCTGGACTTCGGACCACGGTGGTGCGCGCGCCAGATGGCGTGACAGCGTCGTTTGCCCCATCGGGGGCCGGGTAGCGATCGGTGATGCGTGATCGACGGTCTTCGGGGGGCACGATGAGCACGGACCGGTCGTCGACACCGGTGGACACCGCCGGGTCCGACGACCGGCGCCGCTGGAAGGCGCTCAGCGTCGGCCTGGTCGCGGCGTTCATGACCCTGCTGGACGTCAGCATCGTCAACGTCGCCGTGCCGTCGATCGATCGCGCGATCCACGCCACCCCCAGCGACCTGCAGTGGGTGCTGTCCGGGTACGCGCTCACCTTCGGGCTGGTGCTGGTGCCGGCCGGGCGGTTCGGCGACGCGCGGGGCCGGCGTACCGCCTTCGTGGTCGGGGTGGCCCTGTTCACCGTGACCAGCGCGCTGGCCGGGCTGGCCCGCTCGCCGGAATGGCTGATCGCCGCGCGGCTCGTCCAGGGCGCCGCCGCCGGCATCGTCAACCCCCAGGTGAGCGGCATGATCCAGCAGTTGTTCCGGGGCGCCGACCGGGGCCGGGCGTTCGGCCTGCTCGGCGCCACCATCGGCATCTCCACCGCGATCGGCCCGCTGCTCGGCGGGCTGCTCATCGAACTCGGCGGTGAGGAGCACGGTTGGCGCTGGGTCTTCTTCGTGAACATCCCCGTCGGGATCCTCGCCGTGGTGCTCGGCTGGCGGCTCATCCCGGCCCGCCCGGCCGGCCAACCGGACCGGCACCGGCTGGACCCGGTCGGGGTGCTGCTGCTCGGCCTCGGGGTCACCTCGGTGCTGCTGCCGCTGGTGCAGCGCGAGCAGTGGCGCGGCCCCGGCAAGTGGGTGCTGATTCCCGTCGGCCTGCTCTTCCTGGCCGGCTTCGCGTTCTGGGAACGGTGGTACGCGCAGCACCGGCCGCCGCTGTTCGACCTGCGGCTGTTCCGGCTGCGCTCGTACACCCTGGGCTCGCTGATCGGCCTGGTCTACTTCGCCGGGTTCACCGCCATCTTCTTCATCTTCACGCTCTACATCCAGGTCGGGCTCGGCTACAGCGCGCTCGCCGCCGGCCTGGCCATCACCCCGTTCGCGCTCGGCTCGGCGGCCGCCTCGGCGCTGGGCGGCCGGGTCGTCACCCGGTACGGCCGGCCACTGGTCGCCGCCGGGCTGCTGGTCGTGGTGCTCGGCCTGCTCGCCACCGTGTGGGTGCTGCGGGACTCGCCGCACCGCTCGGTGCCGCTGCTGACCGCCGTGCCGTTCCTGCTCGCCGGGCTGGGCAGCGGCCTGGTCATCGCGCCGAACCAGACGCTGACCCTCTCCGAGGTGCCGGTCCCGCAGGCCGGCAGCGGAGCCGGCATGCTGCAGACCGGGCAGCGGATCGGCTCGGCGGCCGGCATCGCCGGGGTCGGCGCGCTGTTCTTCTCCTCGCTGGCCGACAGCAGGGGCGACTTCTCCGTCGCCTACCGGCACTCGCTGCTGCTGGCCGTGGGGATCATCGCGCTGGCCCTCGTGGCGGCGCTCGTCGACGTCGTGGCCGGCCGCCGCCACTCCGGCGCCCCCTCCTGAACTGCGCCAATTGAGAACCGGCGCGGAACAGCTTGCGAATTCGCCGTCCTGAGGGGTGCGCCGGAGACGTAGACGGCGGTAGATACATGGGTCATGACGAACACCCTCGACCGTCGTACCCTCCTGCGCCTCGCCGGGGCATCCGCCGGCACCGCCGTCCTGGCCGGCGCCACCCTCGCCGGACCGTCCCCCGCCGGCGCGGCCACCGCCGCCTTCCGGCACGGCGTCGCCTCCGGTGACCCGCTGCCGGACGGGATCCTGCTCTGGACCCGGGTCACCCCCACACCCGACGCCCTGCCCGGCTCCGCCGCCGGCCCCGACGTGGAGGTCAGCTGGCAGGTCGCCGCCGAGCCCGACTTCCGGGCGCCGGTCGCCGCCGGCACGCTCACCACCGGACCGGCCCGCGACCACACGGTGAAGATCGCCGTGTCCGGGCTCGCCGCCGCCACCACCTACTGGTACCGCTTCGGCCACGCCGGTGAATGGTCCCCGACGGGCCGGACCATGACCGCACCGCCCGCGGACGCGGCCGTCGACAGGCTGCGGATGGGCGTGGTCTCCTGCGCGAACTGGGAGGCCGGCTACTTCGCCGCGTACCGGCGGCTGGCCGACCGGGGCGACCTCAACCTCGTCGTCCACCTCGGCGACTACCTCTACGAGTACGGCACCGGCGAGTTCGCCGCCGCCGGCCGCGTGGTCCGGCCGACCCAGCCCGCGCACGAGGTGCTCACCCTGGCCGACTACCGGATCCGGCACGCGCTCTACAAGACCGACCCGGACCTGCAGGCGCTGCACGCCGCCGTGCCCTGGGTGATCACCTGGGACGACCACGAGGTCGCCAACGACGAGTGGTCCGGCGGCGCGGAGAACCACACCCCCGGCACCGAGGGCCCGTTCGCCGACCGGCTGGCCGCCGCGCGGCAGGCGTACCTGGAGTGGATGCCGGTCCGGGTCGGCGCGGACGGGACGATCTACCGGAGGTTCCGCTTCGGCCGGCTGGCCGAGCTGTCCATGCTGGACCTGCGCTCGTACCGGTCGGCGCAGGTCTCCGGCCCCGACGTCGACGACCCGAACCGGACCATCACCGGTGACGCGCAGATGACCTGGCTGAAGGCCGGGCTGTCCGGCTCCGCCGCCCGGTGGAAGCTGGTCGGCAACCCCGTGATGATCGCCCGCCTGGACGTCGGCGCCCTGCCGTCCTGGCTGCTCGGCCCGCTCGGGAAGCTGCTCGGCATCCCCGAGAACGGCGCGGTGCTCAACGCCGACCAGTGGGACGGCTACAACGCCGACCGCAACGAACTGGTCGACCACCTCCGGGCCACCGGCACCCGGGACGTGGTGTTCCTGACCGGCGACATCCACACCTCGTGGGCCAACGAGGTGACCACCCGGACGACGCTGTTCGAGCCGGCCGCGGCGGAGTTCGTCGTACCGTCGGTGACCAGCGACAACGTCAACGACTTCCTCAAGCTGCCGGCCGGCAACGCGCTGAGCCGGCTCGGCGCCGGGCTGCTCCGCTCCACCAACCCGCACGTACGGTGGGCCGAGCTGGACGGGCACGGGTACGGGGTCCTCGACGTGACGCCGCAGCGCTGCCGGATGGACTGGTACCACCTCGCCGACCGGACCAGCAGCACCAGCGGCAGCCGGTGGGTGGCGGGCTGGTCGGTGGGGACGGGTTCCTCCCGCCTGCGGGCCGAGAGCGCGCCGGTGTGAAGACACACGAAGGCCGGCACCCGCTCGGGGTACCGGCCTTCGTCATGTCAGCTGTTCCAGTTGTGGGCGACGATGTCGGCGGCCTGCTGCTCCCACTGCGCGTACGCATCCGGGTAGGCCGAGACCTGCACGGTCTGGGCGGCCTCGGTCAGCGGCATGTCCTGCCACCCGTCAACCTGCTTCAGACCCTTCAGGAACGCCAGCGTCGAGTACTCCGGGTCGGTGATCTGCTCCGGCGTGCCCCAACCCGAGGACGGGCGCTGCTGGAACAGGCCCAGCGAGTCATGGTCGTTGCGGTCGCCGAGGTGACCCAGGTTCTCCAGCTTCGACTCCTGCAGCGACGTGGCGATCGAGATGACCGCGGCCCGCTCCGGCAGACCGGCCTTCTTCGTCGCGGCGATGATCGCCTTGGCGTTGGCGGTCTGCTCATCGTTCAGGTCGATGTGCGACTGCGCGCCCTGCACACCGTGCGGGATCAGCTTGTCACCCTGCACGCTCACCGCGACCGGCTTGCTGCCCTGCACGGGGGCGGCGTCGGCGTGGGCGGCGATCGGACCGGCGAACACACCACCGGTGAAGGCCAGACCAGCAATACCAAGAACGCTCTTCCGCAGCATCGTGTTCATGACAAAGCTCCTTGGGGGTTGGCGCACACGCCGACGGGGGAGGTCGGCGGCGCGCAAGCACCGTCAGGCGCTCAAAAGAAGTCTTGGGGGGATCCGGCGTGCGGGGCGGGGCCTCTTCGTCGCGCCGGGACCATGTACAACGACCGCCGGCCCGCCATCATTCCGGGGCCCGGGACACCCACCTCGGCGGGCCGTCCTCCTCGATCGTTCACGGGGATACAACGACGCCCACCCGCCGACCATTCCGCCGCCGGAGTGCCGCAGACCACCGGCGAACCGGACAATCCGGCCCAGACGACCCCGGTCGGTGGAACGCCATGTGGGTATCCGGGCGCCGGAGACACACAATGGCGTTCCACCGAGCCTGTCGGCGCCGGCGGGAACCGGACACACCTCGCGGACGGAAAACGGCCGGCCCCTGGCGGGGCCGGCCGAGTTCGCGGGTTGTGTCACCAGAGCTGCTGGACGATGTCCGCGGCCTGCTCCTCCCACTGCGCGTACGCGTACGGGAAGGCGGACACCTGGACCGTCTGGGCCGCGGCGGTCAGCGGCAGGTCGTGCCAGCCGCCGACGTTCTTCAGCGCGTTGAAGAACGCCTTGCTGGCGTAGTCCGGGTTCGTGACCTGCTCGGGCGTACCCCAACCGGACGACGGGCGCTGCTGGAACAGGCCCTCCGAGTCGTGGTCGTTGTAGTCGCCGAGGTGGCCGAGGTTGTACAGCTTCGACTCCTGGAGCGAGGTGGCGACGCCGATCACGGCGCCCCGCTCACCAACGCCGGTCTCCTTGGCCGCCTTCACGATGGCCTTGGCGTTGTCGAGCTGGGCGTTGTCGAGCGGGATGCGCGACTGGGCGCCCTCGGCGCCGTGCGGCATGAGCTCCTCCCGGCTGGGCCGGTCGGCCTTGGTCGGGACCTTGTCACTGCCGGTGGTCAGGCCGGACTTCACCGACTCGGTGCCGGTCCGCTTCTTGCCGGTGGCCAGGTCGATGGCGGCCAGCGCGCCGGAGTGCGGGCCGCTGGTCAGCGGGGCGGCGACGGCGGTGGGGCCGAACGCCAGCCCGCCCAGGCAGGCCACGCCCGCGACGGTCAGCGCGGTCCGGCGGTTGGGGGCCGTGGCGGCAGCCTTCACGGCGGCGGTCTTCGCGACGGCGGTCTTGGCGACGGCGGTCTTCGCGATGGCGGGGAGCCATCGAGTGAAGTGCTGCTTCACGATGGTTGCCCTTTCGATCGTTACGACGCGCTCCCGGGTGAGCGCCCCTCGGGGGAACTACTCGCCGGTACGGGGTTTGCGTTCCGGCGGTACGGGGGACACAACCAGCTTCGGCCTGTCGGGCATTCCGGATATGCCGGGTGCAGCGGAAGCTGCGGCCCAGGTCACCCGGGAATCGGGACGAGCGGGACGAGGCGTACGGGGAGGCGGGAACCGGGCTAGCCGGCCGCCGGGACGCCGAACCGGACCAGGACGTGCCAGAGCTGCTTGAGGTGCTGGAGGGTCACCTCCGTCGGGCCCCGGTCGGCCCAGCGCTGCGGCTCGCGTACCACCGAGGCGGCGGCCCGCCCGATCAGCGCCGCGTGCACCGGCTCCCCCGGTCGCGCGAACTCGGCGTGGACCCGGGCGGCGAGCGGCGGGATGGCCGGCCCCCGGAACTCGGCGTCGACGCCGTCGACCGGCAGCTCGAACCCGGTGTGCCAGCACAGCGCGAAACCGTGCCGCCGGGCCAGCCCGGCGAGGATCCGGCCCTCCACGGTGCCCCGGAACGAGGGGTCGACCACCACCGCCTCGACGTCCCGGGCCAGGCTCACCTCGCCGTGCACCTGCGCCTCGATGTAGTCGTCCAGCGCCCGGCCGGCCGCGTCGGACGCGCGCTCGCGCCGGCGCAGCAGCGTCCGCAGGAGGGTGCCGGTGTTCATGCCGGCCACGCCCAGGCTGATCCCGGTCTCGGCGGTGGCCGCCAGCAGCGCGGCGAGCACCGGCTCGAACACCGTCGTCGTGCCGAGGTCCTTCGGCCCCAGGTGGCTGTCGCCGAAGCAGAAGGTGGCCCGCGCGAGCGCCGCGGGGCGCAGCCGCAGGTGGCAGGAGCCGAACCGGGGGCAGGCGCCGTCCGGGTGGTCGAGCAGGTTGAGGCCCCCGTACTTCGGGCGCTCCGTGGGTGGCACGCCGGGCCGCTGGTACGCCCCGCCGAACAGCGCCTCCTCCCACCGGTCCCGGTCGCCGCCGGGAAACGCGGTGAGGCCGCCGTTGGAGATGCCCGTCTCGAACTGGCTGCGGTACACGCCCTCCCGGTCGAGCGCCTCGGCCACCGTCCGGCCGTCGCGCAGCAGCCGGTCGGGGTGGAAGTTGAGGGTGAGCCGGCCGTGCGCGGCCACCGCCGCGACGACCTCCTCCGCCCGGTACGCGGCGCCCGAGCCGGCGAGGTACCCCTCGATGACGGCGAGCGCCGCCGGCCGGTCCCGGAGGGCGGCGTCGCGGACGTGCCGGAGGGCGGCGGCCTGGGCGGGGGTCAACATCACGTCGGGCACGGGCCCGAGTATCGCCGGGGCCGCCGGCGGTGCGCCACGCGGATTTCAGGCGTCGGTGCCGAAGCCGTCGAGGGCCTCCCGCTCCTCCGGGCTGCGCAACTCCTGGAACACGGTGAGGTGCAGGCCCGCCGGGCCGTCGAGGCGGGCGTTGAGCGACTGCCACGGGGTGACCGTCGGCGGGGCGACCTCGGTGGCGCCCGCCGCGACGAGGCGCTCGGTGGCCGCCCGGCTGTCGTCCACCTCGAACGCGACCCGCAGCCGGGGCGCGACCTGGCGACCGACCTCCACCTCGTCGATCAGCCGCTTCTGCGCGGGGTTCGCCAGCTCCAGCGTGGCCCGTCCCGCCTCCAGGATCACCACCCGGGCGCCGTCGCCGCCCGAGTACGCCGCCTGCTCGGGCAGGCCCAGCGCGTCGCGGAAGAAGGCGACCGCGGCGTCGTAGTCCTCGGCCTCCACGACCAGGCGCAGCTGGCGTACGGTCGGCGGCCCGTCGGCCCGGGAATCGTCCATGAGGCGTGATCCTAGCCGCGTGCGGTGGCGCCGAGGCGGGCGAGGAAGTGCGCGTTGCCGCCGGTGGTGGCGAGCTGGCGGAGCAGCTGGTCCAGGGCCGCGTGCCGGTCCAGTGCGGACAGCGCGGAACGCAGTGCCCGCAGGCGGTCCCGCTCGACGTCGGTGAGCAGCAGCTCCTCCCGGCGGGTGCCGGAGGCGCGCACGTCGACGGCGGGAAAGGTACGCCGGTCGGCCAGCGCCCGGTCCAGCCTCAGTTCGGCGTTGCCGGTGCTCTTGAACTCCTCGAAGATGAGGCCGTCGGCGGCGGAGCCGGTCTCCACCAGGGCCGAGGCGATGACGGTCAGCGAGCCGCCCTCCTCGATCGACCGTGCGGCCGCGAGCAGCTGCTTGGGCGGGGTGAGCGCGGCCACGTCGACACCGCCGGAGAGGGTGCGCCCGGCCGAGCGGACGGTCAGGTTGTAGGCGCGGCCCAGCCGGGTCAGCGAGTCGAGCAGCACGACCACGTCGTGGCCCAGCTCGACCAGGCGCTTCGCCCGCTCGATCGCCAGCTCCGCCACCGTGGTGTGGTCCTGCGGCGGACGGTCGAACGTGGCCGCGACGACCTCGCCCTTCACCGACCGAGAAAAGTCGGTGACCTCTTCCGGCCGCTCGTCGACCAGCACCACCATGAGGTGGCACTCCGGGTTGTTGCGGGTGATCGCGTTCGCGATCGCCTGCAGCACCATCGTCTTACCCGCCTTCGGCGGCGAGACGATCAGCGCCCGCTGGCCCTTGCCGATCGGCATGACCAGGTCGATGACCCGGGTGGTCAGGATGTGCGGCTCGGTCTCCAGCCGCAGCCGCTCGTACGGGTGGACCGGCGTCAGCCGGTGGAAGTCCGGGCGGTGGCGCGCCTGCTCGGGGGTCGTTCCGTTGACGGTGTCGACCCGGATGAGCGGGGCGTGCCGGCCCTTGCGGGGTGTGGTGGCGACCGCGCCGGTGACGAGGTCGCCGCGGCGCAGGCCGTACCGGCGGAGCTGGCCGGCGGTGAGATGGGCGTCGGCGGCGGAGGGCAGGTAGCCGTCCACCCGCAGCAGCGCGTGGTCGTCGACCGTGTCGACGATGCCGCTCACCGGGAGCGGCGCGGAGGTGTCGGTCATCGAGTGCCTTTCGGTGTGTTGCCGTTCCCCGGTCGGGACGGACGAAGGAGGGTTGGTTCGGGACCCGAGCGGCCTCGTTCCGTGGGATCCGCGACGGGCTCACGGTCCGGACGGTTCGCCGCCCCGCAGAGGTGGAGGCGAAGGCGATGGGCTCGGCGGCCGAACAGCTCGCCGGCCCGGAGAGGGAGGCGGCGGGCTCGGCGGCCGAGCGCCTCGCCGGCTCGCCTGGGTGGACGGGCGACGGAAGACCGTCCGCCAGGGCTCGCGGCACCAGGCGTGCCGAGGACCCGCGAGCGGGCCGGCCGAGGCGCTGCCGACAGCGGACGACGGGGCCACTCCTGCGGAGCTGTCGGCCGGGGCTGGTCGGGACGTGTGCCGGCGGCCGGATCGGTGCGATGCGGTGCGCCCGGGCGGGCTGCCGCGTTCGGGAGAGTGACTCCGGGTGGCGCGGTGCGCCGGCATCCGGGTCGTTCGCCACGTTAACCCCGCGATGCCGTCGCGGGCAAGCGGATCGCCGCCGGTTCGGCCGCAACCCGGGCCGGCGTTACAGTGAGGGACGCGCCGATCGGAAGGCCAGCACCGTGACTGCTACGACCGTGGTCGACCAGGTTCACCTTGGTGACCACGTCTGTTGGATGCACGGCGACGAGGGTGACGCCCTCGACGCCGTCGGCCGTTTCGCCGCCGCCGGCCTGCGCCTCGGTCACAAGGTCGTCTGCTTCACCGAGTCCTCACCGCCGCAGGCGGTGCGCGCCCGGGTCGACGCCGTCGGCGTGCCGACGGAGGCCGCCGTGGCGGCCGGCCAGCTGCGCATCGTGCCGGCCATGGAGGTCTATCCGACCGGTGGCCCACCGGCGCCGGAACGCATGGTCGCCACGGTGGTCGAGGAGGTGGACCGCGCGCGGCACGAGGGCTACCCGGGGATCCGGCTGAGCGGTGACATGACGTGGGTGCTGCGCAGCGGCACCACCCTGGACGACCTGCGCCGGTACGAGACCGCGCTCAACCCGCTCTTCCTGGACGCCCGCGTCGCCGGCCTGTGCCTGTACGACCGGCGGATCTTCCCGGCCGACTCGATGCGCGCCGTCGCGGCCGCCCACCCGGGTACGGCCGGGCCGGGCACCGCGCGGACCTGGGTGCCGCTGCTGCGGGCGTACCGGACGACGGACCCGCCGGGGTTGCGTCTGGTGGGGCAGGTGGACCGGAGCAACCGGGAGGCGTTCACCGCGGTGCTGGGCCACGTGACGGCCGACCGGCGGGCGGCGGACCGACCGCCGGTGCTGGACGTCTCCGAGCTGAGCTTCGCCGACGTGGGCGCCGCCACCGCGCTGGTCCGGGCGGACCGGACCAGCGCCACGGGCATCCGGCTGATCGGGTGCCGGCCGGCGCTGCACCGGCTTCTGCACCTGCTCGACGGCGTGCCGGCGGAGGACCCGGCGTGAGCGCGACAGCCGCCGGGTTCCGTCACGAGCTGGCCTTCTACACCGACGCCGTGAGCCTGCTCGCGGTCACCGTGCCGTTCGTCCGGGCGGGACTCGCCGCGGGCGATCCGGTGCTGGTGGCCACCCCCGGGCCGCAGCTGGCGCTGATCCGCGCGGCGCTCGGCGCGGCCGGTGACTCCGTGGGGTGGGCCGACATGACCGAGGCGGGGCGCAACCCCGGCCGGATCATCCCGTGCGTGCTCCAGGCGTTCGCCGACCGGCATCCCGACCGGCGGGTCCGGATCATCGGCGAGCCGATCTGGGCCGGCCGCACCGCCGAGGAGTACCGGGCCTGCGCCCAGCACGAGGCCGCGATCAACTGGGCCTTCGCCGGCCGGGCGGCGAGCATCCTGTGCCCGTACGACGCGGGGCGGCTCGAGCCCGGCGTGCTCGCCGAGGCCCGCTGCACGCACCCGCTGCTGGTCGACGGTGACGGATGCCGCCCCATCGCCGGCTACTCGCCGGCGGCGGTCACCGAACGGCACAACAAGCCGCTGCCCACCCCGGCCGAGCCGGTCGCCGTCCTGCGCTACGACCTGGACACCCTGCCGCGGGTGCGGCGGTTCGTCGCCGATCATGCGGTTGCCGCCGGGCTGGCCGGCGACCGGGTGGCCGACCTCCAGATCGCGGTCACCGAGCTGGCCACGAACAGCGTGGCGCACGCCGGCGGCGCCGGCACCGTGCAGGCGTGGTGCACCGACCGGCACCTCGTGTGCGAGGTCCACGACGACGGCTGGCTGGCCGACCCGCTCGCCGGGCGGCTCGCCCCGGCGCACGACGGCATCGGCGGGCGGGGACTGGTCATCGTGCACGCCCTGTGCGACCTGGTGCTGGTGCACACCACCGCGGCCGGCACGACGGTCCGGCTGCACATGCTGCGGGAGGCTCCATGACGGGAACGGAACCGGCGCTGCGCGCGGTCGGCCGGGTCGAGTCGCCGCTGAGCGATCCGGCGGCGGCGCCGAAGCAGGGCGACGAGGGGGCGCCGGAGGCGTGGCTGGTCTTCGACGCGGCGTACGCCCCGGCGCTGGACGGGTTGCGGCCGGGCGCGGACGTGCTGGTGCTGACCTGGTTGGACCGGGCCCGGCGGGACGTGCTCGCCGTGCACCCGCGCGGTGACGTGTCCCGCCCGGCGACCGGCGTGTTCGCCACGCGCTCGCCGCACCGGCCCAACCCCATCGGGTTGCACCGGGTGCGGGTGCTCGACGTGGACGGCGTGCGGCTGCGGGTGGCCGACCTGGAGGCGGTCGACGGCACCCCCGTACTCGACATCAAGCCGGTGCTCGACGGCGAGCGCTGAGGCCGGCGACGCCCGGCCGGGTGGTCGGCTCAGTGCCCGCGGGCGATCCACTCGTCGAGGTGGGGCGCCTCCGCGGCGATGGTGGTGTCGTCGCCGTGTCCGGTGTGGACCACGGTCTGCGGCGGCAGGGTGAGCAGCCGGGTCCGGATCGACTCGATGATCGTGCCGAAGTCGCTGAAGGAGCGGCCGGTGGCGCCGGGACCGCCCACGAAGAGGGTGTCCCCGGTGAAGACCGCGCCCAGGTCGGGGGCGTGGAGGCTGCACGCGCCCGGGCTGTGGCCGGGGGTGTGCAGCACCCGCAGGATGGTGCCGCCGACCTCGACGGCCTGCCCGTCGGTGAGTTCGCCGTCGGGCGGGGTGTCCGGGTGGACCTGGTCCCAGAGCACCCGGTCGGCCGGGTGCAGCAGCACCGGCGCGCCGGTGGCCCGGGCCAGCTCGGGCGCCACCCGGACGTGGTCGTCGTGGGCGTGGGTGGCCAGGATGGCGACCACCCGGCGGCCGCCGATCACGGCGCGGATGGCGTCGACGTCGTGCGGGGCGTCGACGACCACGCACTCGGCGTCGTCGCCCACCACCCAGACGTTGTTGTCGACGTCGAAGGTCTGCCCGTCGAGGGAGAACGTGCCGGAGGTGACGGCGTGGTCGACGCGGACCGTCACGGGAAGACCACCACCGACCGGAGCACGTCGCCGTGGTGCATCCGGGTGAACGCCTCCTCGACCTGGTCGAGCGCGATCTCCTCGGTGACGAAGGCGTCCAGGTCGAGGCGGCCCTGCCGGTACAGCTCGGTGAGCATCGGGAAGTCGCGGCTGGGCAGGCAGTCGCCGTACCAGCTGGACTTGAGGGCGCCGCCCCGGCCGAAGACGTCGAGCAGCGGCAGCTCGATGCGCATCTCCGGGGTGGGTACGCCGACCAGCACGACGGTGCCGGCGAGGTCGCGGGCGTAGAAGGCCTGCTTCCAGGTCTCCGGGCGGCCCACCGCGTCGATGACCACGTCGGCGCCGAATCCTCCGGTGGCGGCGCGGATCGCCTCGACCGGGTCCTCGTCGGAGGCGTTGACGGTGTGCGTGGCGCCGAACTTCCGCGCCCAGTCGAGCTTCCGGGAGTCGGTGTCCACGGCGATGACGGTGGTCGCCCCGGCCAGGGCCGCGCCCGCCACCGCCGCGTCGCCGACGCCGCCGCAGCCGATCACCGCCACCGAGTCGCCCCGGGTCACGCCGCCGGTGTTCATGGCCGCGCCGAGGCCGGCCATCACGCCGCAGCCCAGCAGGCCGACGGCGGCGGGACGGGCGGACGGGTCGACCTTGGTGCACTGGCCGGCGTGCACCAGGGTCTTCTCGGCGAACGCGCCGATGCCCAGGGCGGGGGCCAGCTCGGTGCCGTCGGTGAGCGTCATCTTCCGCGCCGCGTTGTGGGTGTTGAAGCAGTACCACGGACGGCCCCGCCGGCAGGCGCGGCACTGCCCGCAGACCGCCCGCCAGTTGAGCACCACGAAGTCGCCGGGGGCCACGTCGGTGACCCCCTCCCCCACCTGCTCCACGATGCCGGCGGCCTCGTGGCCGAGCAGGAACGGGTAGTCGTCGTTGATCCCGCCCTCGCGGTAGTGCAGGTCGGTGTGGCACACCCCGCAGGACTGGACGCGGACCACCGCCTCGCCCGGCCCCGGGTCGGGCACCACGATCGTGGTGACCTCCACGGGCGCGCCCTTGCGCCGCGACACGACTCCCCGGACTTCCTGACCCACGGTCCCTCCCTCGCTCGGCTCCAGCCGAACCTACCGCCGATCATCGTCGGCGGCCCACCGTCGAGGGGGCGGTTATCCGGCGCGTCGCGGGGTACGCGGGGGCCCGGTTCTCCGGCACCGAACGGGAGTGATCATGAGGTTGACCCATGCGCCACTACGGATCATCATCGGCGCGTTCTTCCTGAATTCCGGGCTGTCCAAGCGCTCCCTGGAGGGCGAGGCCGCCGCCGGCATGCACGGCATGGCGGTCGGGGCGATCCCCCAGCTGCGGCAGTTCCCGCCCGACCAGTTCGCGAAGCTGCTGTCCCGTTCCGAGATCGCTCTGGGCGCCGCGCTGCTCACCCCGTTCGTGCCGTCGCTACTGGCCGGCGCCGGGCTGACCGCCTTCGGGGCCGGCCTGGTGCAGCTGTACCTCAAGACGCCCGGCATGCGGGAGGCGAACAGCCTCAAGCCGTCCCAGGCCGGCATCGGCCTGGCCAAGGACAGCTGGCTGCTCGCTGCCGGGCTGACGCTGGTGCTGGACTCGCTGGCCCACAAGCGCCGGTTCACGTGACCGGGCCGGCCACGGCGGCGGCCACCGGCACGGCCTCCGCGGCGTGGCGGCGGCGGGCGGCGTTGCGGTAGCGCAGCACCTGCACCGCGCCGAGCCCCCAGAGCAGGTACTGCACGGCGAACGCCCAGCGGAACGCGGACAGCGGCGGGGTGCTCCGGCCGGCCGGGGTGGCCAGGTCGAGCACCACGCCGACGGCCAGGATCAGCAGGATCGAGGCCACGAAGCCGCCCACGTTGACGATGCCGGTGGCGCTGCCGATGCGGTGCACCGGGTTGAACGTGCGCGCGTAGTCGAAGCCGATCACCGAGCCGGGGCCGTTGACCGCGAGGACCACCACGAGGGCCACCAGCAGGCCGTGCGGGGCGCGGCCGGGCCAGGCCAACACGACCGCCCAGACCGCCGCGGTGGCCCCCGTGATGGCGAAGACCACCGCCGAGCGGTGGAAGGGGTGCCGGGCGCACAGGTGCGCGATGACCGGGCCGCAGACCAGGGTCACCACGGTCATCAGCGTGAGCAGGGCGGCCGCCGCGGTCGGCGCGAAGCCCTGCCCCTGCACGAGGAACGGGTAGCCCCAGAGCAGGGCGAACACCGAGCCGGAGAACTGGGTGACGAAGTGCGTCCAGAGGCCGAGCCGGGTGCCGGGCTGGGCCCAGGCGTCGGCGAGCTGCCGGCGTACGGCGGCCAGGTCGGGGGCGAGCGCGCCGGTGTGCTCGGCGTGCGGGGTGTCCCGGACCGCGACGAGCACCAGCAGCAGCACGGTGGCGCCGAGTGCCGCCGCGGTGAGGAACGCGGGCGTCCAGCCGGCGTGGTGCAGCAGCGCCACCAGGGGTACGGCGCCGAGCACCGCACCGAGCTGCCCGATGGTGCCGGTCAGCTGCACGAGCAGCGGGTTGCGCCGGCCGGGGAACCAGAACGCGACGATCCGCAGCACGCTGATGAAGGTCATGGCGTCGCCGAGGCCGACGAGCACCCGGGCGGCGACGGCGAGCCGGACGTCGGTGGCGACGGCGAAGCAGAGCTGCCCGGCCACCATGAGCGCGGCGCCGGCCAGCAGCAGCCGGCGCGAGCCGTACCGGTCGAGCAGCACCCCGACGGGGATCTGCATGGCCGCGTAGACGGCGAGCTGGGCGACGCTGAAGGTGGCCAGCGCGGCGGCGTTGATGTGGAAGCGGTCCGCCGCGTCGACCCCGGTGACGCCGAGCGAGCTGCGGTGGAAGACGGCGGCCACGTACGCGGTGACGGCCACCGCGAAGACCAGGGCGGCGGAGCGGCGCGGGGCGACCCTGGGGGCGGTGCCGCTCACCGCAGCGTCCGCAGCACGGTCGCCGCGTTGTCGATGTGCGCGCCGATCGCGTCGAGCCAGGCCTGCTCGTCGTCGCCGTCGAGGGCGGCGAGCTGGCCGGCGTGCTCGGTGAGGGCCACCTCGGCCCAGCCGGGCGACAGCCGGAAGCTCGCCTCGCCCATCCGCAGCTGCCGGTCGCGCAGGCGGTGGTAGAGCTCGGCGAGGATCTCGTTGCCGGCCGCCTCGACCACTGTGGCGTGGAACGCCCGGTCGGCGGCCATCAGCGCGGTGACGTCGCCGGCGGCGTGCGCCCGGCGCATCTCGTCGAGCCAGCGGGCCAGGTCGTCGCGGATGGCGGCCCGGCGCGGCCAGACCTGCCGGGCGGCGTGCAGCTCGACCAGGCGGCGGGCCTCGACGACGTCGGCGATCTCCCGCGCGGAGACCGGCCGGATCAGGGCGCCGCGCTTGGGGTAGAGCTTGACCAGGCCCTCGGCCTCCAGGCGCAGCAGCGCCTCGCGGACCGGCGTCCGGGACACCCCGGTCGCCTCGGCGATCTCCCCCTCGCTGACCAGCAGCCCGCCCGGGTACACCTGCTCGAGGACGGCCCGCTTGAGGTGCTGGTAGGCCCGCTCGGCGGCGGACGGCGCGGTCGGCCGGGCGCTGGGCACGGGGGTGGGATGCGTCATGTATCTATGATGCGCCGACCCGGCGGAAGGCCGCCGCCGGCCGCCGCGAACGTGGCCCGGGCCACGTCAGCGGAGCGTGATCGCGCCGTCGGGGCCGGGGGCGAAGCGGGTGCCGGAGGACCGGCCGAGGGTGTCGAGGAGGTCGGCGAGCCACCCGGCCTCGGCCGGCGTGGCGGGCTGGAGCCGCATCCGGCGCATCCGGATCGGGACCAGGCGGAGCCGCCGCAGCTCGCCCGTGGCCGCGTCGAGGGTGGGCAGGTGCAGCAACCGCAGCTCCGGCCGGTACGCCTCCTGCCCGCCGATCCCCTCGTAGTCGTCGATCAGGTCGCCGCAGCCGTAGAGGATCAGCCGGTCCCGGTAGCGCTCGACCGGGCGGGGGTGGTGCGAGGAGTGCCCGTGCACGACGTGCACGCCGGCGTCCACGAGCGCGTGCGCGAACGCGACGTGCTCGTCCGGCACCTCGTGGCCCCAGTTGCTCCCCCAGTGCACCGAGACCACCACGAGGTCCGGGGGCCGCGCGGTCCCGGCGATCCGCTCGGCGAGCGCGGCGGCCGTGGCCGTGGACACGTCCGGCAGGTACGCCACCCCGGGCCGCCCGTCCCGCGCGGCCCACTGCGGGAACACCCCGCTGGACACCGCGCCCACGGACCAGACCAGCAGCCGGCGTCCGCCGGCCAGCGGCACGATGGCCGGCCGCCACGCCTCCGCGGCGTCCCGGCCCGCGCCGGCGGTCCGGATGCCCGCGGCGCGCAGCGTGTCCAGGGTGTCGGCCAGCCCGGTCGGGCCGAAGTCGAGCACGTGGTTGTTGCCCAGCGCGCAGACGTCGAGCTGGGCGGCGGTCAGGCAGGGCACGTTGGCCGGGTGCATCCGGTAGTGGATGCCCTTGCCGGGGATGTGCTCGCCGCGGGCGGTCACCGCCGTCTCCAGGTTGACGACGCGCACGTCCGGGCGTTCCGCGTCGAGCATCCGCAGCGCGTCGCCCCACGGCCACTCCGGCGGGGCCGGACGTGGCACCCGGCCGGCCACGGCCTCGGCCAGCGCCACGTACCGGCGGGCGTCGGTGACCAGTTCCTCCCGCAGCGCGGGCGACCCGGGATGGGGCAGGATCTGGTCCACGCCGCGCCCGGTCATCACGTCACCGGCGAGGAAGAGCGTCACCTCGGCCATGCCGGGGATGTTCCCGCCGTTCGCCGCGCCACGCGTGAGTCCGGCCGGCCGGGGTACCAGGGCGGCCATGACGACCGACGTGACGATCGTGGTGGCCACCCGCAACCGGCGGGAGCAGCTTCTCGCCCTGCTGCCCCGGCACACCGCCCCGGTGATCGTGGTGGACAACGGCTCCGAGGACGGCACGCCGGCCGCCGTGGCCCGGGAGTTCCCCCGGGCGCGGGTGGTGGAGCTGGGCCGCAACGCGGGCGCCGGGGCGGCGCGCAACGTGGGGGTGGGCCTGGCCCGCACGCCGTACGTGGCGTTCGCCGACGACGACTCGTACTGGGCGCCGGACGCGCTGGGCCGGGCGGCCGCGCTGCTGCGCCGGCACCCGCGTACGGCCCTGCTCACCGGGGAGGTGCGGGTCGGCGCGGCGGCCCGCCGGGACCCGGTCTCGGCCGCGATGGCCCGGGCGCCGCTGGGCACGGAGCCGGACGCCCCGGGGCCCACGGTGCTCGGGTTCCTGGCCTGCGCCGTGGTGCTGCGCCGCGACGCGTACCGGCAGGTCGGGGGCTTCACCGAGCGGCTCGGCACGTACGGCGAGGAGGCGCTGCTCGCCATGGACCTGGCCGCGGCGGGCTGGAACCTCGCGTACGTGCCGGAGCTGGTGGCCCACCACCTGCCGGTGCCGGCGGGCCGCGATCCCCGGGCGCGCCGGCGGGTGGAGGCTCGCAACCGGGTGCTCACCGCGGCGCTGCGCCGGCCGGGACGGGTGCTGCGGGAGGTGGTGGCCGACGCCTGGCGGGACCCGGCCGGGCGGGCCGGGCTGCGCGACGCGGCCCGGCAGGCCGGCTGGGTGCTGCGGCACCGGCGGCGGCTGCCGGGCGACGTGGAGGCGGCGCTGGTGACGCTTTCCCACGCCACCGCTCCCCTTTCCGCCGGAGTTCCGGAGCCGGTCCCGTCCGCGGCGGCCTGAGCTGGTTATCGTGTGGTGCAGCTGACCGGCCGTCGGCGAGGAGCACCGGGTGAAGAGCGACGCGTCCGTCCGGGCCTGGTACCGCCCCATGCGGGCGCGCCGGCGGGACGAGGCACACCGGGCCGCCACCCCGCTGGAGCTCTTCTTCGACCTGTGCTTCGTGGTCGCGGTGGCGCTGGCGTCGGAGGGCCTGCACCACGACGTCGCGGAGGGGCACGTCGGGCATGGCCTGGTCAGCTACCTGAGCGTCTTCTTCGCGATCTGGTGGGCCTGGGTGAACTTCACCTGGTTCGCCTCCGCCTACGACACCGACGACGACGTCTACCGGCTGACCGCGCTGGTGCAGATCGCCGGGGCGCTGATCCTCGCCGCCGGCGTGCCGCGCGCCTTCGGCGAGGCCGACTTCACCACGATCACCTACGGGTACGTGGTGATGCGGCTGGCCGCCATGGTGAACTGGCTGCGGGCGGCCGCCGGCGATCCGGCGCACCGCGCCACGGCGCTGACGTTCGCGGTCGGCGTGGGCGTGGTGCAGGCCGGCTGGTTGCTCCGGCTCCTCCTGCCGCCCGCCTGGCTCATGCCCGCCTTCGTGGTGCTGGTCGTCGCCGATCTCCTGGTGCCGGTGCTGGGCGAGCGGCGCCGGCAGACCAGCTGGCACCCGCACCACATCGCCGAGCGGTACCAGCTGTTCACCCTGATCGTGCTGGGCGAGGCGGTGCTCTCCACGTCGGTGGCGATCCAGCGCGGGGTGGACGCGGGCAACGGGCAGCTGTGGTCGCTGGCCGCCGCCGGCACGCTGATCGTCTTCGCGATCTGGTGGCTCTACTTCGACCGGCCCGACCCGCTGCCGCCGGCGTCGGTGCGCGGGGCGCTGACCTGGGGCTACGGCCACTACTTCGTCTTCAGCTCCATCGCGGCCGTGGGCGCCGGGCTGGCCGTGGCGGTCGACCACGACCTGCACGCCGGCCACGCCTCCGCCCGGGTGGCCGGCTACGCGGTGGCCGTGCCGGTCGCGGTCTACCTGGTCGCCCTCTGGGCGCTGCACCTGCCGGCCAAGCGGGGCGTCGGGCGGGTGCTGTTCCCCGCCGCGGCGGCGCTGGTGCTCCTGGCGCCGTGGCTGTTCGCGCCTGTCGACCTCATCGCCGGGGTGCTCGTCGCCCTGGTGGCCGTCACGCTGGTGCTGCGGCACCGGACGGCGACCAGAACCGCCTGACCAGGGCCTCGAACTCGGCGGCCCGCTCGATCTGCGGCATGTGGCCGGTGTCCCGGAACAGGTGGCCCTGCGCGGTCGGCAGCCGCGACCGCGCGAACGAGAGGTGGGCGGCGGGCAGGATCAGGTCCCGGTCGCCCCAGACGACAAGGGTGGGCAGGTCGAGCGCGGCCACCGTGTCGAGCAGCTCGGCCCGCCACTCGGGGCGTACGCCGCGCCAGGTGCCGAGGCTGCGCACCAGTTCCAGCATCACCCGGGCGGCGTGCGGCTGCCGGGCCGCGGCCAGGGCGGTGGCGATCCGCGCCTCGGTGACGTACGCCGGGTCGTGGAAGATGGCCCGCTCGCTGCGGCGGGCGACGGCCGGGTGGGGGCGCAGCAGCAGCCGGGCGAGGGGCCGCACGGCGAGCAGCCGCAGCGCGAAGGTCACCTCCTTGCCGAAGCCGGCGCTGTTGACCAGCACGAGGCTGGCCGCCCGCTCCGGCGCGTCGGCGGCGAGCCGCATGGCCACCGCCCCGCCCATGGAGTTGCCGACCAGGTGCGCGGGGCCGGTGACGCCGGCGGCGTCGAGGAACCCGGCGACGGCCGCGGCCAGGGCCGGCAGGGTGTGCGGGTCGTCCAGCGGGGCGGAGCCGCCGTGCCCGGGCAGGTCCACGGAGAGCACCCGGTGGTCGCGGGCCAGCCCCGCGTGCACGGCGGCGAAGTCCTCGAGGGTCCGGCCGATGCCGTGCAGGAGCACGACTGTCGTGCCGTGGCCGTCGATCCGGCAGCGCATCCGGCGCCCCGCGACCGTCAGCTCCTCGGCCGGCGGCAGGGCGAGGGTCACGCCGGCCGCCGCGGGTCCGACGGGACGGGGTCCGCGGCGGGTCGCGGGGCCGGCACCCGGGCCGGGCGTGGCCGCATCCCGAGGGCCAGCACCTTCCCGTACCCGGCGGGGGCGACCCGGGCCAGCAGGTCGGGCAGCTTCGCCGACCAGCCGATCAGCACCCGGCCGCGGCGGCGCTCGACCCCCCGCAGGATCACCTCGGCGGCCTTCGCCGGGTCGATGGAGAGCAGCTTCTCGAACTGCTTCCGGCCGGCCTCGTACTCCTCGGTCGAGACGCCGCTGCCCACCCGGGCGCTGCTCGCGATCCGGGTGCGGATGCCGCCCGGGTGCACCGAGGTGACCCCGACCCCGTCGTCGACCAGCTCGTGCTTCAGCGCCTCGGTGAAGCCGCGCACCGCGAACTTGCTGGCCGAGTAGGCGGCCTGCCCGGCGGGCGCGATCAGCCCGAAGAGGCTGGAGACGTTGACCAGGTGGGCGCCGGGCTCGGCCTTGAGCGCGGGCAGCAGCGCGTGGGTCAGCCGCACCACGGCCCGGAAGTTGATCTCGATGACCCAGAGGAACTCGTCCAGGGTGACCTGGTCGAACCGGCCGCCCAGCGCCACCCCGGCGTTGTTGACCAGCAGCCGGATCCGCGGGTGCGCGCCGAGGATCTGGGCGGCGACCCGGTCGGTGGCGTCGGCGTCGGCGAGGTCGACCAGGTGGGTCTCGACGCGCCGGCCGGGGTACGCGGCGCGGATCGCGGCGACCACCGCGTCCAACCGCTCGGCGTCGCGGTCGAGCAGGACCAGGTCGGCGCCGCGGCGGGCCAGCCCGTGCGCCAGGGCCTCACCGATGCCGCTGGCCGCACCGGTCAGCACCGCGGTGCCGCCGGGGAAGACGAAGTCACGCATGGGTGCTCCTCGGTGCTCAGGCCACGGGCGCGGGACGGTCGGGGACGGTGGCCGGCGTGCCCGCGCGGGAGAAGCGCACGCCGGAGTCGGTGAGCCGGCCGTGCCGCATCAGCAGCACGTCGCGGGGATAGTTCTGGTGCAGCCGCCAGGGCGCCGCAGGGCCCTGCTTGGGCAGCCGGTCGACCGCCCGCAGCACGTACCCGGACTGGAGGTCGATGATCGGCACCAGGTCGTCCGTGTCCGGGGCGAGCGGGGTGACGATCTGCTGGCCGGTGTCGTCGAGGTGGCGCAGCAGCCGGCACACGTACGTGGCGACGAGGTCGGCCTTGAGCGTCCAGGAGGCGTTGGTGTAGCCGATGGTCATGGCGAAGTTCGGCACGCCGGAGAGCATCATGCCCTTGTAGGCGACGGTCGAGGCGAGGTCGACCTCGGCGCCGTCCACGGTGAGGGTCATCCCCCCGAGGGCCAGCAGGTTGAGGCCGGTGGCCGTGACCACGACGTCGGCGGGCAGTTCCTCGCCGGAGCTGAGTCGGATGCCCCGCTCGGTGAAGGTGTCGATGGTGTCGGTGACGACCGACGCCGTCCCGGCGCTGAGAGCGGCGAACAGATCCCCGTCGGGCACCACGCAGAGCCGCTGGTCCCAGGGGTTGTAGCGGGGCGAGAAGTGCCGGTCGAGGTCGTAGCCGACCGGAAGTTGGCCCTTGGCGGCCCGGCGGAGGAACCTCTTCACCACGCCCGGGGCGCGCCGGCTGAGCTGGAAGTTGGCCACCCCGAGCGCCACGTTCTTCCAGCGGGTCACCGCGTACGCGGCCTTCGCCGGGAGCCAGCGCCGCGCCGCGTCGGCGAGCGGGTCGCGCGAGGGCAGCGCGATGACGTACGTGGGTGAGCGCTGGAGCATGGTGACGTGGCCGGCCCGCTCGGCCATGGCCGGGACCAGGGTGACCGCCGTGGCGCCGCTGCCGATCACCACCACCCGCTTGCCGGCGTAGTCCAGGTCCTCGGGCCAGTGCTGCGGGTGCACGAGCCGGCCGGCGTACCGCTCGATGCCGGGGAACTCGGGCGTGTAGCCCTCGTCGTAGCGGTAGTAGCCGGAGTTGGTGAACAGGAACCCGCAGGTCAGGACCACTTCGTCGCCGGTGTCGTCACGGTGGGCGTGCACCGTCCAGCGGGCGGTGGCGGTGTCCCACTCGGCACGCAGCACCCGGTGGTGGAAGCGGATGTGCTCCTGCACGCCGTACTCGCGGGCGGTCTCCCGGACGTAGGACCGGATGGCGTCGCCGTCGGCGATCGCCTTGGGGTTGGTCCACGGCTTGAACGAGTAGCCGAGGGTGAACATGTCGGAGTCGGAGCGGATGCCCGGGTAGCGGAACAGGTCCCAGGTGCCGCCGACGGCGCCCCGGGCCTCCAGCACCGCGTACGTCTTCCCGGGGCACTGGAGTTGCAGGTGGACGGCGGCGCCGACGCCGGAGAGCCCGGCACCGACGATGAGGACGTCGACGTGGTCGGAGGCCATGGCATCTCCCGTTCGCGCGGCAGTGGACCGGACACTATCCACCGCCGTCGACGTCAGTCAACACCCTGTCGAGTGGAATCGACATGGTGTCGACCGGGTGTACCATCGGCCGACATGAGCCCCGCCCGTACGTCGACAGGCGCCGCGCCGACGCGCGGGCGGCGCTCCGGCCGCTCCACCGGCGACGACCGGGAGCTGGCGATCCTCGCCACCGCGGAGACGCTGTTGCGGGAGCGGCCGTTCGGCGACATCTCGATCGACGACCTGGCCCGGGGCGCCGGCATCTCCCGGCCCACCTTCTACTTCTACTTCCCGTCCAAGGACGCCGTGCTGCTCACCCTGCTCGACCGGGTGACCGACGAGGCGAACGCGGCCGCGGGCGACGTGCTGGTCCGGCTCGCCGACGACCCGCGGGCCCGCTGGCGGGAGCTGATCGCCCGGTTCCACGCCACCTTCGGCGGCCACCGGGACGTGGTGCTGGCCTGCGCCCAGGTGCGCGGCACCAACGCCGAGGTGCGCCGGCTCTGGGCCGAGGTCCTCGAACGCTGGGTACGCGCCGTCGAGGCGGCCATCGAGGGCGAACGCGCGCGTGGCGCGGCCCCGGACGGGTTGCCCGCCCGGGACCTCGCCATCGCGCTGAACTCCATGAACGAGCGGGTCTGGTACGCGACCTTCGCCGGTGACGGCCCGGCGGTCGCCGAGCGGGACGTCGTCGACGTGCTGCTCGACGTGTGGCTGACCGCGATCTACCGGACCACCACGCCGCCGGTCAGCCCGTCCGCGTGAAGTCCATGACCCAGTTGGTCTCCCAGGTGCGTTCGCCGTCGGTGGAGAACGCCTGCTCCCAGCGGCACGAGGTGGGCGTGATGCGCGACCAGATGAACCGGCAGCGGATCGGCCGCCCCTCGTCGGTGTCGTCGGCGTAGAACGTGCCCACGCCGTCGACGAACCGGCCCACCATCGGCGGCTGTTCGAGCACCCCGCGCCGGCTGTTCATCCAGTAGATCGACCAGAGCCCGGTCTCCGCGTCGCGGATGCGGACCGTCGAGCCGGAGAAGCCCCGGGTCGGGAAGCGGATCTCGTCGAAGCTGCCGGCGCCGTCGAAGAACGAGTGCGCCACGCTCGTGCCGGGAAACTCGTCCCAGTCGTCGCTGCCGACGTGTCGCTTCCGCAGCCGCCGGTTTGTCACGTCCCACTTGCCGACGAAGAAGTCGAAGTCGCCCATCAGAAGCCCACCTCTCCCTCGGCCCGGCTGTCGGCCAGGTAGCCGGCCAGGTCCGGAGGGTCGGGAGCGAGGACGTGCCGCACCCAGGCCGTCCGCTCGTGCTCCAGCACGCCCAGCTCCCAGACGCAGCCCACGCCGGGCCGGTCCAGCGGGACGAAGTGCGCCGGATCGTCGTCCGGGCAGTCCAGCGCGGGCTGGCCGGCGATCGCGATCCGGCACTCCACCACGTTGTCGAAGAACCAGCTGTACGCCAGCAGGTACGCGCCCGTGTCCGCGCCCCGGTGCAGCACCACCCAGCCGGCCGGCGGGGTGCTGCCGTCCGGATCGGGCAGCAGCTTCGGCAGGTACGCGTACGCGGCCTCGACCACCTCCGGTTCGAGGCGGCGGTCCGGCTGGTCGATGTGGTAGCGCTTGACGTGCCGTCCGGCGACCTCGACGGCCCCCGGCACGGTCAGTTCCTTGTTCTGGAATGCCATGCCGGGACGGTAGGACCGCTCCCCTGACAGCTAGTGTCAGTGGAATGCGGGCCAGTCGCCTCCTCTCCCTCCTGCTGCTGCTCCAGGCCCACGGCCGGCTCACCGCCGCCGAGCTGGCCCGCCGGCTGGAGGTGTCCGTCCGCACCGTCTACCGCGACGTCGAGTCGCTGCACGCCGCCGGCATCCCGCTCTACGGCGAGGCCGGGCACGCCGGCGGCTACCGGCTCGTCGACGGCTGGCGGACCCGGCTCACCGGGCTCACCGCCGAGGAGGCCGACCGGCTGCTGTTCGCCGGGCTGCCCGGGCCGGCCGCCGAGCTGGGCTACCAGTCGGTCGTGGCCACCCTGCAACTCAAGCTGCGCGCCGCGCTGCCGCCGCCGCTCGCCGACCGCGCCGACCGGCTCCAGCAACGGTTCCACCTGGACACCCCGGGCTGGTACTCCGACGGCGACCCGTCGCCGTACCTGGCCGCCGCGGCCGAGGCGGTGTGGCGGGAGCACCGGATCCGGGTCCGCTACCGGAGCTGGACCGGGGAGGTGACCCGGGTCCTCGAACCGTACGGGCTGGTGCTCAAGGGCGGCCGCTGGTACGTGGTGGCCGCCCGGCCGGACCGTGCCGACCCGGCCACCTACCGGGTCAACCAGATCCTCGACCTGACCCCGCTGGACGAGCCGTTCGACCGCCCCGAGTTCGACCTGCCGGCCTGGTGGCGGGCGCACGTGGTCGCCTTCCGGGCCGGGCTGCACCGGGACGAGGCGACCATCCGGCTCTCGCCCCGGGGCCGGGAACGGCTGCGGGAGGTCGCGAGCGACGCCGTGGTCGCGGCGGTGGACGCGAGCGCCGGCCCGCCCGACGCGGCGGGCTGGGTCCGGGCCGTCGTACCCATCGAGTCGCTCACCCACGCGCACGGCGACCTGCTGCGCCTCGGCGCCGAGGTGGAGGTCCTGACCCCCGCCACCCTCCGCGCCCGCCTCGCGGAGACGGCCACCGCCCTCGCCGCCCTCTACCACCCGCCCGCCTCCCGTTGATCAAGAGGTTTGCGTCCGGATCGATCTCCCTGGAGACGCAAACCTCTTGATCAACGCGGCGACGGGGGCGCGTCACCTCAGGTCGTGGAGGGTGGTGGCCAGGGTTCTCAGGGCGCGGTCGATCTCGGAGGGTGGGTTGGCGGCGTAGCCCAGGACCAGGCCGGGGGGTTGCGGGTGCTGCGCGTGCCACGAGAGGGGCTGGACCTTCACGCCACGGCGCAGCGCCGCCGCCGCGAGGGCGGTGTCGTCGACCTCGCGGGGCAACGTCACCAGCAGGTGCAGGCCGGCCGCGGCGCCGTGCACCACCGCACCAGGCAGGTGTTCGCGGAGCGCCCGGATCATCGCGTCCCGGCGGCGGACGTGCCGGCGGCGCAGCAGCCGCAGGTGGCGTTCCAGCGCGCCGGAGTCCATCAGCTCGGCCAGGACCAGTTGCGGCAGCGCCGCGTTGCCGAGGTCGGCCATCCGCTTGGCCGCCACCAGGTCGGCGTGCCACCGGGGCGGCACCAGCACCCAGCCGATCCGCAGCGCCGGGGCGAGCAGCTTGGAGACGCTGCCGGTGTAGCAGACCGCGTCCGGCAGCATCCCGCGCAGCGCCGGCACCGGCGGGCGGTCGTAGCGGTGCTCGGCGTCGTAGTCGTCCTCGATCACCACGCCGCCGCGCCGCGCCCAGCGCAGCAGCCGGCGACGCCGGTCGCCGTCGAGCACCACCCCGGTCGGGAACTGGTGCGCCGGGGTGAGCATCACGGCCGGGGCGCCGCTTTCCTCCAACCGGTCGACGCGCAGGCCGTGGGCGTCGACCGGGATCGGCGGGGTGTCCAGCCGCCAGTTGTTCAGGTGCTGGCGTACGCCGAGCGAGCCGGGATCCTCCACGGCGACCGTGTGCACGCCGTCGGCGTGCAGCACCTGGGCGAGCAGGCCGAGCGCCTGGGACACCCCGGCCACGACCACCACCTCGGCCGGGTCCACCCGGATGCCGCGGTTGCGGGCCAGCCAGGTGGCGACGGCGAGCCGCAGCGCCGGAGTGCCGGTCGGGTCGCCGTACCCGAAGTCGGCGGGCGCCAGGCGGTGCAGCACGGCGCGTTCCGCGCGCAGCCAGGCCGCGCGGGGAAAGGCCGCCAGATCGGGTACGCCGGGCGTCAGGTCCAGTTCCGCCGGAGCGGTGCGCAGCGCGTCGAAGACCTCGGTGCCCGGCGACCGCGCGGCGAACACCTCCGGCGGGCGGGGCGGCGGCGCCGGCGGGCGGGTGACCACGGCGGCCGGGGTGGCGACCACGACGGTGCCGGCCCGGCCCCGCCCGACCACCTGCCCGTCCTCGGTGAGCCGCTGGTACGCCTCGGTGACCACGCCCCGGGACACGCCCAGCTCGGCGGCGAGCACCCGGCTGGCTGGCAGCCGGGCGCCGACCGGCACCCGGCCGTCGGCGATGGCGGCCCGCAGCCGGGCGGCCAGCCAGTCGGCCCGCCCACCCGGTGGGGCCTCGCCGACGTCCAGTTGGAGGAAGTCCGCGCCGGCCGTTATGGACCTCCCTGCCACCGCTGGTTTGGCCCTGTCCATCGGACCATTATGGTCGCAGGCTGGACCACATGACCATCGCCTTCCTGCTGACCACGCTCGTCGTGGTGATCACCCCGGGCACCGGGGTCATCTACACCCTCGCCACCGGGCTCTCCGCCGGCCGCCGGGCCGGTCTGGTGGCCGCCGCCGGCTCCACCGTCAGCCTCGTCCCGCACCTGGTCGCCGCGGTGACCGGGCTGGCGGCCCTCCTCCGCGCCGGCACACCGGCGTTCCGGGTGGTGACCTGGCTGGGGGTGGCGTACCTGCTCTGGATGGCCTGGGCGGCGCTGCGCGACCGCGGCCCGCTGCTGCCGGTCGACGGGGACCACCCGCCGCGCCCGGCCGGGCGGCTGTTCCGCGACGGGGTGCTGCTGAACCTGCTCAACCCCAAGGTCACCGTCTTCTTCGTGGCGTTCCTGCCGCAGTTCGTCCCGCCGGACGCGCCGGACGCGCCGGCCCGGATGCTGGCCTGCGGCGCGGTGTTCATGCTGGCCACCCTCGTCGTCTTCGCCGGGTACGCGCTGCTGGCCGGCGCGCTGCGTCGCCGGGTGCTGGCCCGGCCCCGGCTGACCGCCCTGCTGCGGCACGGCTTCGCCGGCAGCTTCCTCGCCCTGGGCCTCGGCCTGGCCCTCACCGCCCGTTAGGAGCCTCCCGTGCGCTTCCGGCACTCCCCGCACGTCCGGTCGACCTTCCCCGAGCTGACCTGCGGCGTCCTGCACGCCACCGGCATCACGCCCGGCGTCGACGTCACCCCACGGCTCGACCGGTACGCCGAGACCGCCCGCGCCCGCCTCGCCGGCGGCCCGGAGGGCGGCTTCCCGGAGATCCAGGCGTGGCGGCGGGCCTTCGCCCGGATGGGTTCGCCGCCCACCCGCTACCGGTGCGCCGCCGAGTCGCTGCTGCGCCGGTTCCGCCGCGACGGGTCGCTGCCCCGGCTGCACCCGCTGGTCGACCTGGGCAACGCCCTCTCCCTCGGGTACGCCGTGCCGGTGGCCGTGCTCGACCTCGACCGGATCGACGGGGACCTGACCGTGCGCCCGGCCACCGGCACCGAGACCTACCTGACCCTCGGCGGGGAGGAGGAGCACCCCGAGCCCGGTGAGCTGATCTTCGCGGACGAGGCGGGCCACGCCCACTCCCGGCGCTGGACCCACCGGCAGAGCGGCGCGTCGGCGGTGCGCGCCGACACCGCCGAGGTGCTGGTGGTGATCGAGGCGATGCACCCGGGCGGCGCGGAGACGGTGCCCCGGATGCTCACCGACCTGGCCGCCGCGCTGGCCGAGGAGTGGGGAGCGCCGGCCGTGACGCGGGTGCTGACCCCCGAGGCGCCCGAGTTCGCGACGCCCGTCGCACGCGCCGTCGGAGATTCCTGCGGCCTCATCGCCCCGCGGTGAGCGGTGCGGCCGCCGCCCCGGCTCACCTCGGCGGCGCCGCCGGTCCCGACGACCCGTCCGCACGTCGCCGACGGGCGGTGCGGGTCAGGCGTCGGGGCGGTCCCGGTCGTCGGTCGCCATGAACTCGTCGAACTCGGCCGGGGTGATCTCGCCGGTGCGCAGCCGGCGGGCGTTCGCGGCGAAGCGGGCGATCGCGGCGCCCCGCGGGTCGGGCGGGGTCGGCAGGCCGGTGTCGACTGTGGGCGCGGTCGCCGCGTCGGCCGCCCGGCGGGGGTCGTCGGGCTCGCCGTGCAACTCGCGCAGCGCGGCGGCGAGCCGGGCGTCCTGCGCGGCGCCGGCGCCCCACCAGCGCCGGGCCAGCTCGACGGTGCGGCCGAGGCTGTCGTCGCCCACCCGCTCGGCCCGCAGCGCGGCCCGCATCATGCTCAGGAAGGTGACGGTGACGGCGTCGGAGTCATCGGCGATCATGCCTCGCACCCTAGCGACCGGCTGCGACAAAACCGGTGGGGCGTCCGACCGGCGGGGGCATGATCGGGGCATGGAGCGACGACCGGCCCGGGGGCACCGGAACATCCCGCACACCGCCGACGTCCGCATCGAGGCGTGGGCGCCGGACCGGGAGGGCTGCGTGGCCGAGGCCGTCACGGCCCTCGTGGACACCTTCGTGGACACCACCGGGGCCGCCGCCGGCGGGGAGACCGCCTTCCGGGTGCCGCCGGGCGCCGACACGGACCTGCTGGTCGGCGTCCTCGACGAGGTCATCTTCCGGATGGACACGGCTGGTGAGCTGCCGCTGGAGACCGAGGTGCGGGCGGCCGACGACGGCGGCCTGGCGGTGCGCTGGCGGACCACCGGCACGGACGCCGTGGAGCTGGTCGGCGCGGTCCCCAAGGCGGTGTCCCTGCACGAGCTGTGCTTTGCCGCGGAATCCGTCGGCTGGCGCTGTGCGGTGACGCTGGACGTCTGAGCGGGGCTCAGCCCTTCACCACGCCGAGCGGGACCAGCCGGGCCACCTTGCGGCACAGGCCGGCGCCCTCCGCCGCCGCCACCACGGCGGCCACGTCCTTGTACGCGGCCGGCATCTCCTCGGCCAGCCCGCGCCGGCTGACGCCCCGCACCGCGATGTCCTGCGCCTCCAGCTCGCGGCGGGGGTCGTGCCCGCGTACCGCCTTGGTGGCCTGCTTGCGGCTCTGCACCCGGCCGGCGCCGTGGCAGGTGGACGCCCAGGCCGGCGCGCCGGCCACGCCGGTGAGCACGTACGAGCCGGTGCCCATCGAGCCGGGGATGAGCACCGGCTGCCCGACCGGGCGCAGGTCGTCGGGCAGGTCGGGGTGCCCCGGCGGGAGGGCCCGGGTGGCCCCCTTACGGTGCACGCAGAGCGGGCGGGGCGTCCCGTCCACCTCGTGCGTCTCGATCTTGGCGAGGTTGTGCGAGATGTCGTACACCAGGTCGAGGTCGCAGCCGGTGACCCGGGCGAAGACCTGCCGGGCGGCGTGGGCGAGCAGCTGCCGGTTGGCCCGGGCGTAGTTGGCCGCGGCGGCCATCGCCCCCAGGTAGGCCCGGCCCTCGTGCGAGGAGACCGGCGCGCAGGCGAGCTGCCGGTCGGGGACGTGGATGCCGTACCTGGGCATCACCTTCTCCATGCCGCGGACGTAGTCCGTGCAGATCTGGTGGCCCAGCCCCCGCGACCCACAGTGGATCATGACGCTGACCTGGCCGGCGCGGAGCCCGAAGGCAGCCGCCACGGCCTCGTCGTAGACCTCCTCCACCGCCTGCACCTCGAGGAAGTGGTTGCCGGAGCCGAGGCTGCCGACCTGGCGGGCGCCCCGCTCCACCGCCCGCTCGCTCACCTGGGCCGGGTTCGCGTCGTCCACCGCGCCGTAGTCCTCGCAGCGGTCCAGGTCCCGCTGGACGCCGAAGCCGCGCTCGACGGCGTACCGGGAGCCGCCGCGGAGCACCGCGTCGAGTTCGGCCCCGTCGGTGAGGTGCCACACGGCGCCCTTGCCCATGCCCCGTGGGGTGGACTCGCTGAGGCCGTCCATGACGGCGTCCAGCCGGGGGCGCAGCGCGGCCCGGTCCAGGTCGGCGGTGAGCAGCCGGACCCCGCAGGAGATGTCGAAGCCGACCCCGCCGGGCGAGACCACTCCCCCGTCCTCGACGTCGGTGGCGGCGACCCCGCCGATCGGGAAGCCGTAGCCCCAGTGCACGTCCGGCATGGCGTAGGAGGCGCGCACGATGCCGGGCAGGGTGGCCACGTTCGCCACCTGCTCCAGCGACTTGTCCGCCCCGGCGTCGGGCAGCAGATCGCGGGACGCGAAGACCACCCCCGGCACCCGCATGGGGTCGTGCCGGTCGATCCGGAACCGGTACGGCGACTCCTCGACCAGGTCCATGCCCGCCCGGCTACCCCGGGCCGGAGCGGTTACACCCGGTCTGGTTCGATCCGCCCGATCCGGGTAGTGCGGCAGCATGCCCCAGCGATACGAGGAGTACGACCGGATCGCCGTGATCACCGGCGCGGACTCCGGCATCGGCAAGGCGTGTGCGGTGGCGCTCGCCGAGGCCGGTTTCGACATCGGCATCACCTGGTACGGCGACCGGGACGGCGCCGACCGCACCGCCACCGAGGTACGCGCCACCGGCCGCCGTTGCGAGGTGGCCGAGCTGGACCTGACCCGGCTGCCCGGTGCGGCGGCGGTGGTCGACGAGCTGGCCGACCGGCTCGGCGGGCTCGGCGTGCTGGTCAACAACGCCGGCACCGGCCTGTCCACGCCCTTCGTCGAGGTGGCCTGGGAGCAGTGGCGGGAGGTGCTCGCCGTGGACCTGGACGGGCCGTTCCTCTGCTCCCAGCGGGCGGCCCGGCGGATGCGGGCGGCCGGCCGGGGCGGCCGGATCATCAGCATCACCAGCGTGCACGAGCACGCTCCGCGGGTCGGCTCGTCGGCGTACTGCGCGGCGAAGGGCGGGCTGGGGCTGCTCACGCAGGTGATGGCGCAGGAGTTGGCGGCGGACGGGATCACCGTGAACGCGGTCGCGCCCGGTGAGATCGCCACGCCGATGACCGGCCAGGAGGACGTGGACCCGTTCACCCAGGAACGCCCGGGGGTCCCGGTGGGCCGGCCCGGGGACGCCCGGGAGGTGGCGGCGGTCGTCGCCCTGCTCGCCTCGCCCGCCGCCGCCTACGTCACCGGGGCGTCCTGGCCGGTGGACGGGGGGATGTTGATGATGGGCCCGCAGGCGTCGTCGCTGCCGGACAATTCGTGGCGGTCGGTCTGAGGGGATGGGTCAGCCCGGCACCGCCTCCTTGGTTTCTGACAGCGCTCCTCTCTCGGGGTAGTGGCAGGCGGTGGCCTGGTTGCCGCCGTCCCGGTTGATGAGGGCGGGTTCGTCGGTGGCGCAGCGTTCCTGGGCTTTCCAGCAGCGGGTGCGGAAGCGGCAGCCCGACGGTGGGTTGAGTGGGGTGGGCACGTCTCCGGTGAGGCGGATGCGCCCGGCGGGCCCGAGGGTGGTGACGTCGGGGATCGCGGACAGCAGGGCCCGGGTGTAGGGGTGCTGGGGGCGGGTGTAGATGTCGTCGCGGTCGCCGATCTCGACGATTGTGCCGAGGTACATGACGGCGACGCGGTGGCAGAAGTGCCGCACGACGGCCAGGTCGTGGGCGATGAAGACGAAGGCCAGGTCGAGGTCGCGTTGCAGGTCGCGTAGCAGGTTGATGACCTGGGCCTGGATGGACACGTCGAGCGCGCTCACGGGTTCGTCGGCGACGATCAGCTTCGGGCGCAACGCGAGGGCGCGGGCGATGCCGATGCGTTGGCGTTGCCCGCCGGAGAACTCGTGGGGGTAGCGGTTGTAGTGCTCCGGGTTCAACCCGACCAGTTCCAGCAACTCCTGGACCCGCTTCTTGATTCCGCCGGGCGGGTTGATGCCGTTGACCTGCAACGGCATGGCCACGATCCGCCCGACGGTGTGCCGCGGGTTCAACGAGGCGTACGGGTCCTGGAAGATGATCTGCAGGTCCTGCCGCAACGGCCGCAACGCACCCCGCCGGGCGTGCGTGATGTCCCGCCCCGCGAACTCGATCCTGCCGGAGGTCGGCTCCAGCAACCGCACCAGCATCCGACCGGTGGTGGTCTTCCCACAGCCGGACTCCCCGACCAGACCGAGGGTCTCCCCCGGCCGGACGTCGAAGTCCACACCGTCGACGGCCCGGACCAGGCCGCCGGCGCGGAGACCGCCGCGCACCGGGAAGTGCTTGGCGAGGTCACGGACCTTGAGCAGCGGCTCGCTCATCGGGCCACCCCCACCTGGGCGATCTCGTCACGGTAGAGGCGCTGGCGGGCGGCCTCCGGCAGGTGACAGGCGACCAGGTGCCCGCGCTCGGTCGCCGGAAGCAGGTCGGGCACCTCGGTGCGGGAGCGGTCACCGTTGCGGCCGGCGTACCGGCAGCGGGGGTGGAACGCGCACCCCGACGGCAGATTGATCAACGACGGCGGGTTGCCCTTGATCGGGATCAGGTCCGCGTCGGCGTCACCGTGCAACGACGGCACACTCGACAACAACCCCCACGTGTACGGATGCTGCGGCCGCCGCAACACCTGCTCCACACTCCCGTGCTCGACCGCCCGACCCCCGTACATCACCAGCACGTCATCAGCCACCTGGCTGACCACGCCCAGGTCGTGGGTGATCAGGATGATCGCCGACCGGAACTCCGCCTGGAGATCGCTGAGCAGATCCAGGATCTGCGCCTGCACCGTCACATCCAACGCCGTGGTCGGCTCATCGGCGATCAACAGATCCGGATCGTTCACCAGCGCCATCGCGATCATCGCCCGCTGCCGCATACCCCCGGAGAACTCGTGCGGATACTGATCGAACCGCTTCCCCGGCTGCGGAATCCCCACCCGACCCAACATGTCCACCGCCCGGGTCCGCGCCTCCCGCTTCCCCGCCCGCGGGTGGTGCACCCGGTACGCCTCCGCGATCTGCTTCCCCACCGTGTAGTACGGGTGCAGCGCCGACAGCGGATCCTGGAAGATCATCGCCATGTCCCGGCCCCGCAGCCGCCGCACCTCCTCCTCCGGCAGCCCCACCACCTGACGACCACCCACCGAGATCTCCCCGGTGATGGCGGCCCGTTTGGCGTTGTGCAGACCCAGGATCGCCAGCGACGTCACGCTCTTACCCGACCCCGACTCCCCCACGATCCCCAGGGTCCGACCCCGCTCCACCGAGAACGACACCCCGTCCACCGCGCGAACCACGCCGTCCTCGGTGTCGAACCGCACCCGCAGGTCCCTGACCTGGAGATAGGGCCCTCCCCCCGGACGTGGCGCCGGAAGCTCCACCATGTCGATACCTCCCGTCAGCTCAGCCGGACCCGCGGGTCGATGACCGCGTAGAGCACGTCGACAACGATGTTGGCGACCACGATGAACACCGCCGCCAGCAGCACGGTCGCCATGACCACCGGCAGGTTGAGGAACTGCACCGCCTCCACGGTGGCCTTGCCCAGCCCCTGGAGGCCGAAGATCGTCTCGGTGATGAAGGTGCCGCCGAGGCTGGTGCCGATGTCCAGGCCGGCGATCGTGACGATCGGCGTCACCGCGGCGCGCAGCGCGTGCCGGGTGTGCACCTGCCGCGCGGACAGTCCCTTCGCCCGGGCGGTCCGGACGAAGTCCTCCGACAGGGTCTCCAGCATCTGGGCCCGGGCCAGCCGGGCGTAGAGCGCCGAGTTGAGGAAGCCGAGCGTCATCCAGGGCAGCAGCAGCCCCACCGCCCAGCGGACCGGGTTCTCGGTCAACGGGGTGTAGCTGGGGAACGGCAGCAGCCCGGTGGCGTAGACCAGCAGGTAGAGCAGGATCAGGCCGAAGAAGTAGACCTGCATGGACGCGCCGGCCAGGGTGACCCCGATGGCGGCCCGGTCGAGGGCGGTGCCCCGGCGCAACGCCGACACCATGCCCAGCGAGACGCCCAGGGTCAGCCACAGCACCGCGCCGCCGAGGACGATGCTGAAGGTCACCGGGGCCCGCTGGACGATGATCGTGGTGACCGGCTGGTTGTTGCGGAACGAGTAGCCCAGGCAGGGCGCGGGGCAGTCCTGGCGGAAGTCTCCCTCGCCGTACGTGCGGCCGACGAAGACGCCCTTGACGAATTCCGTGTACTGGCGCGGCAGCGGCTGGTCGATGCCGAGCCGCCGCTCGACCTGGGCGATGTCCGCGGCGGTGCAGTTCTTGCCGCACATCACCTTGGCCGGGCTGCTCGGCACCGCGAAGAAGAGACCGAAGGTGACGAGGCTGATCACGGCGAGGGTGACCGCGGCGACGAGCAGCCGCCGGACGACGAATCGGAGCACGGGAGCACCTCCCCCGGTGGACGGGTGGGGGCGGTCCGGCGTGGACCGCCCCCACGGGACGGTCACTGCTTCACGTGGATGCCGTTGAGCGAGATGATGCCGAAGGCGTCGCTGAGGAACGCGTTGCCGACCTTCGAGCCGTGCAGCTCGTATGTGGCGTCGTAGTAGCAGGGCACGACCGGGGCGTACTCCCGCATGATCTTCTCGTCCAGGGCCATCCAGCCGGCGTCCTGCTGGGCGGCGGGCAGCTTGCGCACCCGGTCGACCTCCGCGCTGACCGACGGCTCGTTGAGGTACGAGACGTTGTTGTTGCCCTCGTCGACGATCTCCCGGCCGTCGTAGACCGGCGGGATGACGGTGGAGCCGGTCGGCCAGTCCGAGCCCCAGCCGCTGAGGTAGAGGTCGTACGGGTTGTTCCTGCGGCCGATCTCGTCGTAGTAGCTGGTGCTGTCGATCGGCTTCATGACGATGTCGAAGCCCATGTCGGTGAGGTTCTTCCGGATCGCCTCGGCCTGCTGGGTGCGCAGCTCGGTGTTGGAGTGGGCGAGCACCAGCTTCGGCTTCTTCCCGGCCAGCAGCTCGGTGACCTTTGCCTTGTCCCCGGTGACCGGGGCGTTGAACACGTCGTACTTCTGCCAGCCGGCCGTGGTCGGCGACATCAGCGTGGTGGCCGGGCTGCCGGCGGCCTGCCCGCCGATCGCCTTCAGCGCCGCGTCCTTGTCCACGGCGTAGTTCAACGCGCGGCGGACGGTCAGGTCGGTGACCCGCTGGGTGTTGATGCTGAGCACCCACGTGTACTGGGTCGGGCCCTTGACCACCCGATCGGCCACCCCGGCGGCGGTGGTCCGGGGCAGGACGGCCGGCGGCACGTCGGTCCAGCTCAGCGCCGCCTGGTCGGCCGGTGCGTCGGCGACCAGCCGCTCGGCGATCTGCGCCTGCTCCAGGCCGAAGGTGACCCGGATGGCGTCCGGGTACGCGTTGCGGATCGGGTCGGTCTTCGGGTCCCAGTTGGGGTTGCGGTCCAGCTCCAGCGCCACGTCCCGCTCGTACGACTTCACCTTGTACGGGCCGGACGAGAACGGCCGCAGGTCGTAGTTGGCCCGGGTGTCCTTGGCGGCGGGCACCGGGGCGGTGGTGGGCAGCGCGGCCGCGTACGGCAGGTCGCAGTGCGGCTGCGGGAAGGTGAACCGGATGGTCCGGTCGTCGGGCGTCTCGACGCCGTCCGGCGTCGCCCTGCCACCGTCGTAGGGTCCCTTGTAGGTGGCGTTGTACGCGCCGTCCGGGTAGAGCCACTGCTGGATGTAGTGCGGCCCCTCGTTGAGGTTCGCGGCGAACGAGCGGGCCACGCCGTACGCGACGTCCTTGCTGGTCACCGCGGAACCGTCCTCGTACTTCACCCCGTCGCGCAGGGTGAACTCCCAGACCTTGCAGTCGTTGTTGACGTCCTTGCCGGGGTTGGTGGCCAGGTCGCCGACGAGCAGCAGCCTGCCGCTGCCGTCCTCCTTGTAGCCGTTGAGCGCCCGGTAGAGCAGCCCGCCGGTCACCTGCTGGGTGTTGACGTAGTTGCGGGCCGGGTCGAGGTGCTCGAAGTCGGTGTTCTGCATGACGGTGAGCGTGCCGCCGGCCTTGGCGCCGTCGACCGCCTTCGCCGGCCCCTGGTTGTCGGCCGCCTCGTAGGAGATCGAGCCGGTCTGGGTCTTCGCCTTCTCGTCGCCGCCGCCTCCGCCGTCGGTGGTGGGGCTGCAACCGGCGGCGACGAGCGCCGCCGCGGCCAGGACACCGGTCAGTGTCCGGGTTCGTGTACGCACGGGTGTGCTCCCTTCCCGCCCGGCGGCCCCCGCCGGCCGGGCGTGTCGATGGCCGTGGGGTTACCGGGTGGACCGGGGATCCAGCGAGTCGCGCAGCGCGTCACCGAGGAGGTTGAACGCCAGGACCAGCAGGAAGATCGTCAACCCGGGGAACAGGGTGTACCAGGGGTCGCTCGCGACGTAGCCGATGCTGTTGTAGATCATGCGGCCGAGGTCGGGCGTGGGTTCGGTGACGCCGATGTTGACGAAGGCCAGCGCCGCCTCGATGGCGATGAACTGCGGCACGTTCAGCGAGACGGTGACCAGGATCGGCGCCCAGATGTTCGGCAGCAGCTGGCGGAACAGCAGGTGCCCGGTGCCCGCGCCGGCGGCTCGGGCGGCCTCGACGAACTCCCGCTCGCGCAGCGAGATCACCTGGCCGCGGACCAGCCGCGCCGTGTAGGTCCAGCTGAACAGGCCGAAGGTGGCGATGATCAGGGCGACCCGGAAGGCCGGCGGCGGCGCCTCCCGCTCGGTGTAGAAGCGGTCCTGAAGGATCGGGATCACGGCGAGGGCGAAAATGAGGAACGGAAACGCCAGGGTGAGGTCGATCAACCAGTTGACCGCGCTGTCCAGCCAGCCCCGCGCCCAGCCGGCCAGCACGCCGACCGCGACCCCGATGAACGACGCCAGCAGGGCCGAGGCGAAGGCAATGAACAATGAGGTGCGCAGGCCGTACACCAACTGGAGCAGGATGTCCCGGCCGCTGCCGGGTTCGAGCCCGAGCCAGTGGTCGGCGCTGATGCCGCCGGCGTAGCCGATCGGCATTCCGAAATCGTTGAGGCGGCCGACGAACTTGTCGGTGGGGTCGATTCCGGTGAGCCGGCCGAGCAGCGGCGCGCCGAGCGCCACGAGGCCGGCGGCGGCCAGCGTCAAGGCGCTGACCCGGGCCGTCCGGTCGCGCTTGAGACGCAGCCAGGCGAGCTGGTTGGGCGATCGGCCGACGATCTCCCGGCGGTCGTCGCCGGGCGGGGCGGTGGCGCTGACGGCGGGGTCCGGCGTGGCCGGATCGCCGGGTGCGGTCAACGACGGTGGGTGGGACAGGTCGCTCATGAGGAGTCCTCCCGACGGCGACGAGAAACGTCCTGCCACTCGACGGTAAACCGCACATCAACAGCACTTCGAATCGTTACGGTAACGGTCGGATCGGTTGTCAGGAATCGACAACGATACGGTTTAGGGAAAGCGTCGTCGCAATAACGGACGGCTTCGGTTGTCATCCGTTCGGCCATTCCCCCGACAGTTCCGCAATGGTTTTCCGCAAGGTCCGAACCCGGTTGTCAACCGATCGGTCATTTCCCGGGGCCGATGTCACACCCGCCGTCGGAGGAGGCCGGGCGGTGTAACACTTCGTGACGCTTCGCGTTCACACCGTCCACCTAGGGTTCTCGTCGGCCCGGTCGCACGACGCCCGGGCCGACACCCGGCCCCGACCCGGGGCCCCGACGGAAGGACGACAGATGCCCTTCGCCCGACGTACCGCCGCCCTGGCCCTGGCCGCCGCGCTCGGCGGCCTCGCCGCGACGGCCGCACCGGCGGCGGCCGGCGCGGCGCCGCGCCCCGGTCCGGAGACCCCCTCGGCGCTGCTGCTCACCGTCGAGGGCGGCGGCGACGACCCGCGCGCCACGCTGCTGGTCTGCGGCCCCGCGGGCGGGCTGCACCCCGACCCGGCGACCGCGTGCCGGCTCGTCGCCCGCGTCGACGGCCACCTCGACGCTCTCGACGTGCGGCCCGGCCCGTGCACCCGCGAGTACGCCCCGGTCACCGCCCGGGCCGTGGGCTTCTGGCAGGACCGGCCGGTCGCGTACACCCGCACCTTCGACAACCGGTGCGAGCTGCGCCGGGGCACCGACGCGCTGTTCGACTTCTGAGCCGGACCCGGGCGGCGCCCGCCGTGTGCGGGCGCCGCGCCCCGGTCAGTGGGTCATCGAGATCGAGGCCCGGCTGATGTACGCGAGTTGCGCCGCGAAGGCCACCAGCGCGACCGGCACGCCCACCAGCACGGCCGGGCCGGTCGACAGGCCGGCCAACCCGGCCAGCAGGGCGGCGCCCAGGCCGAGCAGCAGCGCGTTGACCGCGCCGACCAGCGCGGCGGCGGTCAGCAGGAGCTGCCACCGGCCGGGCCGGGCGCCCACCGCCGTCCAGGCGGACCGCATCTCCCCACCGGGCGTCATCACGTCGGCGAAGAAGTCCTGGTCGCCGGCGAGCCGCTGGTGGTACCAGGCCCGGATCCGCTGCATCCGTTGCAGGTCCAGGGAGTTCTCCACCATGTTCTGCACCAGCCGGCCGAAGGTGAGCAGCCCGGTGACCACCAGGGTGGGCAGCACCGCGCCCAGGTACGGCCGGAGCAGCGAGCCGTTGCCGGAGACGAAGCCCAGCCCGATGAGCGCGGCGGAGAGCAACGACAGGAAGACGGTGGTGCGGCCCACCGACTCGGCGACCGTGGCGCCGCGGCCGGTCTGGAGCACGAAGTGCTCGGTGGTGAGGGCGGTGAGCAGCGCCTGCTCCCGTGCGTCGTCGTCCATCCCTCCGCCCTCCGGTCCTGGTCACCGCCACCATACGGAGAGCGACGGCGCCGCCGGGCCGGAACCGGGCGGCCCCGTCACACTCGCGCGCCCCGCCGGCCGTACCGGGTGGCCCGGGCGGAGAATGGCGGCGGGCGCGACGGTCGCGGCCGGCGGTGACGGGGCGGGAGGCCGGGAGGCGTGTCCGAGGCGGATGACCAGCGGCGCGGGCCCGCGGCCCAGCACGGCGAGGCGCGCGGCGCGGGCGGCGGCGACCGGGAGCTGCGCGCCGACTGCGCGCGCTGCTTCGGGATCTGCTGCGTCGCGCCGGCGTTCGCCGCCTCCGCCGACTTCGCCCTCGACAAGCCCGCCGGGCAGCCCTGCCCGAACCTGCGCGCCGACTCCCGCTGCGGCATCCACCGGGATCTGCGGCAGCGCGGCTTCCCCGGCTGCACCGTCTTCGACTGCTTCGGCGCCGGCCAGCACGTCGCCCAGGGCACCTTCGCCGGGCGCGACTGGCGGGCCGACCCGGCGACCGCGCGGCTGATGTTCGACACCTTCGCAGTCATGCGACAGCTGCACGAGCTGCTCTGGTATCTGACCGAGGCCCTGGCGCTGACCCCGGCCGGGCCGCTGCGGGACGAGCTGGCCGCCGCCCGCGCCGAGACCGGACGGCTCACCGACGGCACCCCGGAGGAGCTGCTCGCCGTCGACGTCGACGCGCAGCGGGACCGGGTCAACCGGCTGCTGTCGCGGGCCGGCGAGCAGGCGCGGGCCGGCCGGGCCGGCGCGGACCGGCGCGGCGCCGCGCTGATCGGCGTGGACCTGCGCCGGTCCGACCTGGCGGGCGCGAACCTGCGCGGCGCCTGCCTCATCGGCGCGGACCTGCGCGGGGTGGACCTCGGCGCCGCCGACCTGACCGGGGCGGACCTGCGCGGCGCGGACCTGCGCGGCGCCGATCTCGGCGACTGCCTGTTCGTGCACCAGTCCCAGCTCGACGCGGCCCGCGGCGACCACCGGACGGTCCTGCCCGGGGGCCTGCGCCGCCCGACGCACTGGTCCCTGACCGTCACCCCGGCCGGGTCCCCCGGGGTCACGCGGTCGTCCGGCGGGCGGTCGGCGGGCGGGCGCCCGGCCGGTGGCCGCTCGGGGGGCCGACGCCGCCGCTGACGACACTCCCGCCCGCCGCGGCCGAACGGCAGGGTTTCGCGTCGGGCGCGCCGGGTAGGCGGCGTCACCGCGCGACGGACGGGAGGCGGACCGGTGAAGCCCGAGACACGGCCAGTGAAATACGAGACACGGCAGAGCAGGCAGCCGGTCGACCCGGCGCACGCCGAGGACGAGGCGGGCCAGGCCCGGCTGGTCCAGGTCGAGGCGGACACCGACGTGCCGGCGCCGGAGCCGGGTGCGCCGAAACCGGACGAGGTGACCGAGGACGACGGTTCCGGCATGGCCGGCGGCTCCTCGGGCAGCAGTTCCGGCGGCTCCTCGATGCCGACGCACCCGGACGCGGCCCGCTGAGCGTTTGCCTCCGGACGGGACGGGCAGGAGTGCCACATGACGAGTGAAGAGTCCTTCGGCCGCGCCACCACCGACGAGCCCGACGGCGCGACCGCGTACGAGGCGTCGCTGCGCCCGCCGGGCGAGTCACTGCACAGCACCGACGACACCGGCGACGACTTCGCCGACCTGCCGGCCGAGGAGCGCCGTTCCGCCCGGGAGGTCAGCCGGGCCGGCTACGACGTCGACGCGGTCTCCGGCACCGCGGACCCGGCGAACGAGCCGGAGGAGATCGAGGAGGGCCGCCCGGAGCGGTGAGCGGCCCCGCGGTCACGGCGCCGCGGACGCCTCCGGGGAGCCGGCGACCGCGGAGCGCTCCGGCCGGGACGCGACGCTTATCGCCCCGGCCGGGCAGAGCTCCACGGCGAGTCGCACCCGGTCGAGGACGTCGGCCGGCGGCTCGGCACGGCGCAGCAGCACGAGGCCGTCCTCGTCGTCCTGGTCGAAGACCTCCGGCGCGGTCACCACGCAGTTGCCCGCGCCGCAGCAGCGGTCCCGGTCCACGCCCACCCGCACGGCCGCGCTCACCAGGTCACCGGCAGCGCGTCGAGGCCGTAGACGACCGAGCTGTCCCGGGTGGGCAGCCGGCCCGCCGTGGCGGCCGGGCGCAGCCGGGGGAACCGGCGGGCCAGCTCCACGAGGGCGATCCGCAGCTCCGCGCGGGCGAGGGGCTGGCCGATGCACTGGTGCACCCCGAAGCCGAACGCCACGTGGTGCTGCGCCGCCCGGTACGGGTCGAACTCGTCCGGCCGGTCGAAGGTCGCCCCGTCCCGGTTGGCCAGGGAGAGCACCGCGATGGCGCCCTCCCCGGCCCGGATCAGCTGCCCGCCGATCTCGACGTCCTCGGTGGCCAGGCGGGGCAGCCCGGTGCGCACGATGCTGAGGTAGCGCAGCAGTTCGTCGACCAGCCCGTCGGCGTGCCCCGGGTCGTCGCGGAGAGCGGCGTACCGGGCGGGGTGGCGCAGCAGCAGCAGGGTGCTCAGCCCGATCATGTTCGCCGTCGTCTCGTGGCCCGCGATGAGCAGCAGCACGGCCATGCCGACCAGTTCGTCGACGGCCAGGTCCCCGGCGTCCACCCGGTCACGGGCGAGCCGGCTGAGCAGGTCGTCGGCGCGCTCACCGGTGGCCACCTTCGCCTCGACCAGCCGGTGCAGGTAGTCGCGCAGCTCCCGCACGTGCCGCTGGACCCGCTCCGGCGGGGCGTCCCGGTCGATGAGCGTCCGGCTGCGCTCCTGGAAGAAGTCGTGGTCGGCGTACGGGACGCCGAGCAGGTGGCAGATCACCATCGACGGCACCGGCAGGGCGACGTGCGCGACCAGGTCGGCGGGCGGGCCGGCGGCGTGCAGCTCGTCCAGCGCCCGGTCGACGGTCTGCCGGATCAGCGGCTCGATCCGCCGCACGTTCCTGATCATGAATTCGGCGGTGAGCATCCGGCGCAACCGGGCGTGCTCGGCGCCGTCCATCCGGATGAACCCGCCCCGGCGGTCGCCGAACGCGCCGGGCGCTATCCGGCGCAGCAGCGGGAAGCCCGGCCGGGTCAGGTCGGCGCTGAAGCCGGGGTGGCGCAGCATCTGCCTGACGTCGGCGTGCCGGGTGACCAGCCAGGCCGTCGCGTCGGTGGGGAGCCGGACCCGGGTGACCGGGCCGGCGAACCGTCGCCGCTCCCCCGCGTCGAGCGGGACGAGCGGGTCACGGTCGAGGTTGGTCGGGGGCCAGAGCGGCAGGTCGGTGAGGGGCGCAACGGTCACGCGGACACCTCCAGGAGGGCGACTGTCCGTGACGGCATCGATCCGCTACGTTACCCATCGACAGCTGTCGACACAACCCGCACCGGGCTCAGCGGGCCGCCGGCGCCGCCGCCCGCGCCTCGACCATCCCCCGGTTGGCCAGCGCGTCGGCCCGCTCGTTCTCCGGGTGTCCGTTGTGGCCCTTCACCCAGAGCCAGGTCACGTCGTGCCGGCCGCAGGCGGCCTCCAGCCGCTGCCACAGGTCGGCGTTCTTCACCGGCTGCTTCGCCGCGGTCAGCCAGCCGTTGCGCTTCCACGAGGCCAGCCAGCTCGTGATGCCGTTGCGCACGTACGTGCTGTCGGTGTGCAGCCGCACGGCGACCGGGCGGGTCAGGCTCTCCAACGCCCGGATCGCGGCGGTCAGCTCCATCCGGTTGTTCGTGGTCGGGGTCGCCTCGCCGCCGCACAGCTCGCGCTCGTGCCCGCCCCAGCGCAGCAGCACGCCCCAGCCACCGGGGCCGGGATTGCCGCTGCACGCTCCGTCGGTCCAGATCTCCACGACCCCGCCGGTCGCCGCCTCCGCCATGCCGGCAACCTACCCGGCGACGGAAAACCGCACGACACCACCGGGGCGGTCTGGCAGGGTCACCGATCATGGACGGACGGTGGGACGGCCTGCGGGCCGAGGTACGCGCCACGATCGACGATCTCGTGACCTCCGGGCGGGAGGCCGGCGTGCAGGTGGCCGCGTACCTGGACGGGGCGCCGATCGTCGAGGAGCAGGCCGGCGTGGCCGACGCCACCACCGGCCGGCCGCTGACCGCCGACACCCCGGTGCACGCCGTCTCCACCGGCAAGGGACTCACCGCCACCGTGGTGCACACGCTGGCCGAGCAGGGGCGGCTCGACTACGACCTGCGCGTCGCCGACGTGTGGCCGGAGTTCGCCCGGCACGGCAAGGACGGCATCACCCTGCGGCACGCGCTCACCCACACGGCCGGGCTGCCCGCCCTGCCCGCCGACGTCACCCCGGCGGACTTCGCCGACTGGGACCGGATGTGCGGGCTGCTCGCCGACGCCGAGCCGCTCTGGGCGCCCGGCGAGCGGTTGGCGTACCACGCCTGGACGTGGGGCTGGCTGGTCGGCGAGGTGGTCCGGCGGGTGACCGGGAAGCCGGTGTCGCAGGTGCTGGCCGAGGAGGTGGCCGGGCCGCTCGGCCTGACCCGCGAGCTGTTCCTCGGCGTGCCCGAGGCCGACCTGCCCCGGCTGGCCCGGCTGGAGGACGCCGGCCTGTCCGCCCTCCTGACGTACGCCAGCGCGAACCTGCCGAACTTCGACGCGGTGGCGCCGCCGCACGTCCGCCCGGACGTCACCACCGGCAGCCGCCCCGAGGTGCTGCGCGCCGACGTGCCGTCGGTCGGCACGATGTCGGCCCGCGCGGTCGCCCGGATGTACGCGGCGCTGCTCGGCCCTGTCGACGGGGTGCGGCTGATCTCGCCGGACCGCCTCGCCGAGGTGTCGGCGGTGGCGGTGCGGGGCGAGGACTGGGTGTTCGGCGCGGAGGTGACCTTCGGCCTCGGCTACGCGGTCGACGCGGACGGCTCGTTCGGCACCGCGGGCAGCGGCGGCAGCCTCGCGTTCGCGTACCCCGATCTGGGGCTGACGGTGGCGGCGGTGCGCAACCGGCTCGGCGCGGGCGACGGCGACCCGATGGAGGGCCTGCGGGTGCTGGTCCGCGACCGGGTGGGCGCGGAACTCGGCCGCTGACCGCTGTCGAATCCGGCGGTCGCCGAACGTGTCAGGGGTGGAGGGCCGGCAGCGGGCCGGCCCCGAACCCCCGAGGAGCGGCATGCCGAAGATCATCGTCACCGAGAACGTCAGCCTGGACGGCGTGATGCAGGCACCCGGACGTCCCGACGAGGACACCCGGGACGGCTTCACCCGGGGTGGCTGGGCGGTGCCCCACAACGACCCGGTCCTGGGGCGGAAGATGGGCGAGGGCATGGCCTCGACCGGTGCGCTGCTGCTCGGCCGCCGCACCTGGGCCGACTTCGCCGGCTACTGGCCCCGGCAGACCGGCAACCCGTTCACGCCGGTGCTCGACGCGCTGCCCAAGCACGTCGCCTCGACCACGCTGGACGAGCCGCTGCCGTGGGTGAACTCCCACCTGCTGAAGGGCGACGTGATCGAGGCGGTGCGGGAACTCAAGGCGCGGCCCGGGCCGGACATCGCCGTGCTGGGCAGCGGTGAGCTGGTCCGGTCGCTGCGCCGGCACGGGCTGGTCGACGCGTACGTGCTGCTGGTCCACCCGGTGGTGCTCGGCGGCGGGCGGCGGCTGTTCGACCCGGGCGACGAGCCGGGCGAGCTGCGGCTGACCGACAGCGTCACCACGACCACCGGCGTGGTGATCGCCCGCTACGAGCCGGCCTGACCGGCGGCCCGCGGCCCGGCCTCCGGCACGGGGGCGGGGGCCGTGCCGCGGCGCACCCGGGCGCGCAGCCGGTCGACGGCGTCGCCCAGCACCGCGCCGGTCATCGGCAGCAGCGGGCTGGACCGCATCACGGCCAGGTCCTCGGCCGGTGCGGTGGCGCCGTCGAGGAAGCGCAGCACCCGCTCCGGCGGGTTGCGGTCGAAGAGCCGCTCGAAGAACTCCACCCCGCCGACGTGCCCCCGGTCCAGGGCGCGCAGCGCCACGGCGTCCATCCAGAGGTGACGCCGGGGGTACGCGGGCGACGGCACCGGCGGCCGGCCCGCCGCGAGGGCCCCGGCGACCTGCTCGGCCTGGCGGAGCATCGCGGAGAAGGTGAACCCGGTGGACGGGCGGGTGGCGCCGCCGGCCGTGCCGAGCCGGACCACCCGCGGCGAGGGGCGGGTGACGAACGGGCCGTCGGTCATCGGGATCACCCCGTTCTCCACCTCCCGTACCCGCAGCCGGCCCAGGTCCAGGTCGAGCAGGCCGGCGTAGCCGCGCAGCGCCGCGTCGTACTCCGCGTCGGTGAGCACGGCGGGACCGAACTCGGTGTACTCGACCAGGGCGTAGCGCTCGTCGACCGGCAGCACGTAGCCGAAGGAGACCCCCCGGGCGGGCTGCGGGGTGCGGAAGTCCATGAGCACGGCGCGGCCCGGGTCGAAGGTGGGCCGGTCGGCGGCCAGCCACCAGCCGCGGAAGTGCTGCAGCCACCTGGTCCGCCCCGGCCGGGCTGGCGGGCGGGGCCGGGAGTCGAGCACCCAGCCGGCCCGGACCAGCGGCCGCCCCTCGGGGTCGTGCACGGTCACCCGGTCACCGTCGTCGGCGAGCGCGCCGGCCGGCGCGCCGATCCGCACCGCGCCCAGCCGCTGTTCGGCCGCGGCAGCCCGGTCGTAGACCGGGCCGGAGCGGAGCATGGCGTACCGCAGCGGGGCGAGCGGCAGGACGCGGCGGCCGGCGGGCGTGACCACGTCGACCTGCGACCAGCTCGCGCTCAGCAGCGGGTCCAGGTCGCCGCCGGGTGCGCCCCAGAACGCCCAGGTGCGGTCCTGGCCGCGCTTGCGCACCGGGTCGACCACGGCGACCCGCAGGCCGGTCAGGTCGTGCCGGTCCAGGGCGGCCAGAACCAGGGAGGCGGCCCCGCCGCCGCCCACCAGCGCGAGGTCGACCTCGACCGGGGTTGGGTGCACCCGCCCACGCTGCCACACCCCGGGAACGGCCGCCGCCGGGGACCCGCCGTCCCGCCCCGGGTGGGCCGCGTAGATTCGCAGGTGGATCACCGACGACGGGGGGACGGACATGGGGCGGGCGCCGCTGCGGGTGGGGCTGCTGGGGTACGGGATCGCGGGGCGGGTGTTCCACGCCCCGCTGGTCGCCGCCACGCCCGGCCTCCGGCTGGACGCGGTGGTCACCCGGGACCCGGAGCGCCGCGCGCAGGTGAACGCCGAGCACCCCGACGCCCGGGTGCTCGACGACGCCGACCAGCTCTGGCAGGCCGCCGACACCGTCGACCTGGTCGTGGTGGCCACGCCCAACCGGCAGCACGTGCCCATGGCCCGGGCCGCGGTGGCGGCCGGGCTGCCGGTCGTGGTGGACAAGCCGCTCGCGCCGACCGCCGCCGAGGGGCGGGCGCTGGTCGCGGAGGCGGCCGCCGCCGGTGTGCCGCTCACCGTCTTCCAGAACCGCCGCTGGGACGGTGACTTCCTGACCGTGCGCCGGCTGGTCGAGGCCGGCGAGCTGGGCCGGGTGGCCCGCTTCGAGTCGCGGTTCGAGCGGTGGCGGCCGGCCATCAAGCCGGGCTGGCGGGAGAGCGCCGCACCCGGCGAGGCCGGCGGCGCCCTGTTCGACCTGGGCGCCCACCTGGTCGACCAGGCGGTACGGCTGTTCGGGCCGGTGCAGCGGGTCTACGCCGAGGTGGACCGGCGGCGGCCGGGCGCCGAGGTCGACGACGACGCGTTCGTGGCGCTCACCCACGCCGGCGGAGTCCGTTCCCACCTGTGGATGAGCGCGGTCACCGCGCAGCTCGGCCCGCGCTTCCGGGTGCTCGGCGACCGGGCCGCCTACACCTCGTACGGGCTGGACCCGCAGGAGGCGGCGCTGCGCGACGGCGGCCGGCCGGGCACCCCGGGCTGGGGCGAGGTCGACCCCGACCGGTACGGCGGGCTCGGCGCCGACGGCGAGCTGCGGTCGGTGCCCACCGAGGCGGGCCGCTACCAGGACTTCTACGCGCAGCTCGCGGACGCGCTGCGGGAGGGCGCGCCGCTGCCCGTGGACCCGGCCGAGTCGGTCGGCGTGGTGGAGCTGATCGAACTGGCGCACCAGGCGGCCGCGCAGGGCGTCACCCTGCCGGTGCCGCCGCTGTCCTGAGCGCGCTCAGGCGACCGACGCCGGGGTCTCCCGGCCGTCCGGGGCCGGGTCGGCGTACGCGGTGGCCACGGTGGCCCGGTCGAACACCCGCCAGGTCGCGGCGATCACCGCCACGGCCACTACGAACCCCACCCAGTAGGGCGCGGTGATCCCGTACCGGTCGGCGACCAGGCCGCCCAGCAGCGCGCCGACGCAGTTGCCGCCCGCGGCGATGAACAGCGTGGTGCTGCCCACCCGGCCCATCAGCGCGGGCGGGGTGAGCCGCTGGCGCAGCGAGTTGGCGACCATGTTCCACAGCGCGCCGTGCACGCCGAAGGCGAACAGCGCCAGCCCGACCACCACGGCGCTGCGCGAGGCGGCCAGGGCCAGGTGCAGGCCGGCCTCGACGAGCAGGCCGACCCGGACGGTCCAGGTCGCGGTGATGGTGGCGACCAGCCGGTCGCCGACCGCCGAGCCGAGCAGCCCGCCCACGGCCATGCAGGTGAACAGCGCGCCGTAGCCGACCGAGCCGAGGCCCAGCCGGTCGGTGGCGAGCAGCACGAGCACCGCGAGGGCGGCGGTCAGGGTGACGTTGAGCAGCCCGATGAGCAGGGTCATGGTGCGCAGCAGCCGCTGGGACAGCAGCCAGCGGAACCCCTCGGCGACGTCCGCGCGCACCGAGCGGCGCCCGCCCGCCCCGGGCGAACCCCGGTACGACCCGGCGAGGAGGCCGACGAGGACGGCGCTGAGCGCGTACGTGCCGGCGTTGGCGGCGAACGGGATGGCCGCGGCCACCACGAAGAGGAAGCCGCCGAGCGGGCCGGCGACCATGTTCTGCATGATCTGGGTGCCGCCGCCCAGCCAGCCGTTGGCCCGTTCCAGCCGGGACCGCGGCACCACCGCGGGCACGACCGCCTGCGCGGCGGTGCGGAACACCACCTCGCCGGTGTTGACCACGAACAGCACCGCGTAGAGCAGCGGCACCCCGGCCCGGTCGGTGACCATCGCGGCGGCCAGCACGGCCAGCACGGCCACCCGCAACCAGTCGATGACCACCATGAGCCGGCGCCTGTCGACCCGGTCCACCAGCACCCCGCCGGGCAGCGCGAACAGCAGCCAGGGCAGCCAGGCCACCGCGGCGCCCGCCGACACGGTCAGCGGGTCGTCGGTCTGGGAGGCCACGTAGAGCGGGGCGGCCACCGTGGCCATGCCGCTGCCCAGCGCCGACAGGGTGCTGGCGGTCCAGAGCCGCGCGAAACGCCCGTCAAGCCGATCCCCCGCGGTCCCCGTCGTCACGGCGAGCGAACCTACCAGGGATCGGACGCCGGGCCGACCGGGTTACCGCAGCGGGAGGACCAGCTCACCGTTGCTCAGCCGGGGGCCAGCCGGGCGCGAGGTCCGCCGCGAGCCACTCCCATGCTCCGACGCCGCCGCGCAGCGGCCAGGCCCGGTTCCGGCCCAGGTCGCCTGCGGTCTGGCGCAGCGCGGCGGCGAACTGCTGCGACGCGGCGGCCACCCGAGCGGGCGCGACATCGCTGCGGCCCGCGAGGGCGGCCATCCGCTCGGAGTACGCGCGCAGTTCCCGTCGTTCCCCGGCGGCGACCGTCGCGGGGTCGACAGGAGGCGCGAGAACCAGCACCGGCGGTCGGGTCCCCTCGGCGAGCGCGGCGACGATCCGGTCGTGGCCGTCGAGGACCAGCAGTGTCTGGAGGCCGCTGACCCACCAGAGCAGCACGGGCGGCAGCGTCCCCTCGCGGACCTGCCGGCGCCACGCCCGCACCCGGGAGCTGTCCGGCGGGGCGAGGCGGCGCAGCGGGAGGATGTCGCGCTGGTCCTCGACGGGGTGGCCGTAGCCGAACCAGGTGATGTGGCCACGGTCCGGATCGACCACCGGCAGCCGCGGCCAGTGGCCCGGGACCGCCCAGTGCGGCATGCCGGGCGTGAGGTGCCACCGTCCCCGGTGCAACGGCCCGTCCTCGGCCTCGGCGAGCCAACTGACGAACCGGTGGGCCCAGCGCGCTGCCCGGTCCCCGTCGCCGCCGGTGTCCCCGACCCGGCGGGCCTGGGCGGCGCTGATCGGTGGTACCGGCGATCGGTAGCCCGCGATCCGGACGTAGTGGACGCCGTGATGCCAGGGATGTTGTCGGGCCAGCAGGACGACCCGGTCGGCCTGGCGGATCAGGAACCGCCGAGCGCCCGCCACCTCCAGCCGCAGACCGGGACGCACGGGCGTCTCCACCTCCAGGGCCAGTCCGTCCCCACCGCCTCCTGGCGCGGGCAGCGGCGACCGAACCGTTCCGTGGGGCGACATGGGGTCAGGATGGCCGCTCGGCGGCCAGACCCGCGACCCCTTATCGGCCGGCTTGATGAGATCATCTCGCATGCCTGTCACCAATCCCTGGCTCGCCGGACCCGCGCCCACCGCCCGCCTCGACCGCGACCGGCTGGAGGAACGCATCCTCCACCTGCTCTCCACGCAGAACATGTGCGTGCTGGCCACCACCGGACCGGGCGGCCCGCTCGCCACCCCCGTGCGCTACTTCCACCTGGACTTCACCCTGATGTTCACGGCGGTCGCCGACTCACCGAAGATGCGCAACCTCGCCGCCGACCCCCGCGTCTCGATCGGGATCTTCGCGCCCCTGGTCGGCCAGGCCAGCAGCCGCGGCGCGCAGGTCTTCGGCCGGGCGCGGGTGCTGCACCCGGGCGACCCGGACTTCGACGAGCACTGGCCGGCGTACCGGTGGCAGTCCGACCACGTGGAGCGGTCCCGGTCGCTGGACGAGCCGCCGACCGGGCCGCTCGTGGTGGTGCCGGCGGAACGGATCGTCTACACCGAACACTGGCTGCGCCGCGAGGGGTACGCGCCGCGCCAGTTCTGGCGGGCCGCCGGCCCGCGCTGAGCCGCGCGACGCCGCCCGGGGCGGATCCCCCGTTTCCCGTACGCCCCGCATCCGGACGGATCACAGTGGTGACGTGGTGGAGGTGACGGCATGACGGGACTGCGTACCGACCTGTACGAGCTGCGGATGGCGGCCAGCTACCTGCGCCGGGACATGACGGAGCGCGCCACGTTCAGCCTCTTCGTCCGCCGGTTGCCGCCCGGGCGCGGGTTCCTGGTCGCCGCCGGGCTGGCCGAGGCGCTGGCGTTCCTGGAAGGCTTCGCCTTCGACGACGCCGAGCTGGGCTACCTGCGCGACGCCGTCGGGTTCGACGAGCCGGCCCTGGCGGCGCTGGCCGGGCTGCGGTTCACCGGGGACGTGTGGGCCGTACCGGAGGGCCGCGTGGTGTTCGCCGACGAGCCGCTGCTGGAGGTCACCGCGCCGATCGCGGAGGCGCAGCTCGTGGAGACGGGCGTGCTGAACCTGATCACCTTCCACACCACGGTGGCCACCAAGGCGGCCCGCTGCCGGCTCGCCGCCGGCGGCGCGCAGCTGGTCGACTTCGCGTTCCGCCGCACCCACGGCATCGAGGCCGGCGCGGCGGTGGCGCGGGCGTCGGCCATCGCCGGCTTCGCCGCGACCAGCGACGTCGAGGCCGCCATGCGGTACGGGATCCCCCCGTCCGGGACGATGGCCCACTCGTACGTGGAGGCGTTCCCCGACGAGCGGGCGGCGTTCCGCGCGTTCGCCGCCGACTTCCCCACGAACCCGATCTTCCTGGTCGACACCTACGACACGCCGGCGGGAGTCCGGGCCGCCGTCGACGTCGTCACCGAACTGGGGTTGACCGGCCCGTTCGGCGTACGGCTCGACTCCGGCGACCTCGGGGCGCTGGCCCGGCAGGCCCGGGCGATCCTGGACGACGCCGGCCTGCGGCAGGCCACGATCATCGCCAGCGGCAGCCTCGACGAGAACGTCATCGCGGGGCTCGTGGCGCAGGGCGCCCCGATCGACGGGTACGGCGTCGGCACGAAGATGGGCGTCTCGTACGACGCGCCGTCGCTGGACAGCGCCTACAAGCTGGTCGCCTACGGCGACCGGCCGGTGCTGAAGCTGTCCCCCGGCAAGGCCACGCTGCCCGCCGCCAAGCAGGTCTTCCGCGATCCGACCGGCGCGGCCGGGGACGTGGTGGGGTTGCGTGACGAGCCACCACCGGGTGGCCGGGAGCCGCTGCTGGTGCCGGTCGTGCGCGGTGGCCGCCGCCTCGACCCCGCCGACCCCGCGGAGGCGGTACGCGCCGCCCGTGGCCGCTTCGACGCCGATCTCGCCTGGCTGCCCGAGCCGGCCACCCGGCTGGCCGATCCGACGCCGCCGGCCGTGACGGTCAGCCCGGCACTGGCGGCGCTGCACGAGCGGGTGGCCGCGCGGCTCGGGGGCGCCCCGACGGGTGGCCCATGAGCCTGCCCGGCGCGGACCGACCGCCCGAGTGACCGCCTCAGGATCGGGGCCGGAACTGGTGCCGGACCAGGTACGCGGTGGTCGCGAGGCCGATCCGCGCGCCCTGCACGTCGGCGGTGCGGGTGTGGATGCCGCCCCACACCCGGGCGTTGATCACCTCGGTGAGGGCCTGGGAGAAGCTGCTGAAGTACCGCCGGGTGCCGGAGTCGGCGCTGTAGGCGTCGAACGGGATGTCGTCGCGGCCGAAGAAGTACGCCAGCGCCGACATGGTGGCGCCGGTGTTGCAGGTGTGCCCGGACGTGTAGTCGGGGTGGGGCGGCGTGACCAGCAGGGGCGTCCAGTCGGGATCGGCGGCGGTGGCGGGGTTGCGGTCGGTGTCGCCGAGCCGGATCGCGGTGATCGGCCGCCACCGGTTCCAGGCTTCCTTCTCGTTGAAGCAGGCGATGACCGCGTCCGCCTCGGCGACGTCCACCATGGCGAACATCCGGGCGGCCTGCAGGGCCGTGAGTCGCTGCGTCGTCACGAGCTGGCGTTTGATCTCCCACTCGCCGAGCCGGCGGTCGTGCCACCAGATCGCCGCCTCGGTCTGGTCGGCGGTGCGGACCGTGCTGTTGGCCGAGCCCACCGCCTTGATCTCGTCGTAGTCCCGGGCGTACTGCGCGCTGGTGAGCGCCGGCGGACCGGACGTGCGGAAGATCGACGCGCTGGGCAGCACGAAGGGCCTCATGTGGCCGACCCAGCCGCCGTCGTTGGCGTAGGCCGGCGGGGTGGGGCGCCACTGGCCGGGCTCGGTCCCCACCGGGAAGGTCTGCGGTCCGAACGCGCCGTCGTCGCGGCGGGCGGCGATCATCGCGGTGGCGGCCCGCGTGCCGACCTCGATCCCACGGCGCTCGGCGCGGCCGTCGGGGATCGCGGCGAGCGACTCGGCGTACCGGGCGGTGAGGGCGTCGTGCTGGTCCGGGAAGATCGCGTCGAGCACCCGGTACGCGGCCGCGGCCACCGCGGCGTCGACGGACTCGGACCCGTCGGCGGCCGGCGCGGTCAGGTACGGCTGGTACGGCGTGCCGGCGATGGCGTTGACCGCGTCGTAGATCGCCCCGTGCACCATGGCGGCACCCCGCGACTGGACCTGCGGTGCCTGGCGCGCGACGTCCCAGATCGCCGTCTCGGCGTGCAGGTCCCAGGTGAGGACGGACTCGGCGGACACGGCGCCGGCGGAGGCCTGGGCTGCCGACGGCGTGACCGCCAGTGGCAGGCCGGTGGCCAGGACGCCGACGACGGCCGCGCAGGTGGCGCGGCGCACGGTGCGAATTCTGCTTGCCATGAAGTCTCTCCCCCGCTGCTTCCGACCCGTCGATTCACCCCGTGTAACGAGGTCACAGCATTGAGCAAGCTGACTATAAGCGGCGGGATTCCCATCGGTCGATAGACCGATCGGCGGTACCGTCCGGCATACTGCCCGGCATGCGCGTGCCGTTCCCCGAGCCCGGCCCGTCGGCGGACGTGCCGGCGCTGTTCCTCACCTACCTCGACTACTACCGGGACACGGTCGCCGACCGGGTCGCCGGGCTGACCGACGCGCAGGCCCGCACCGCCCTGGTGCCGTCCGGCTGGACACCGGTCGAGCTGCTGAAGCACCTGGCCTTCATGGAGCGGCGCTGGCTGGTCTGGGGGTTCCTCGGCGAGCCGGTGCCGGACCCGTGGGGCGACCGCGCCGAGGACCGCTGGCACGTCGGACCGGACGAGACGGTGGCCGACCTCGTGGCCGCCCTGCACCGGGGCGGGCGGCGGACCCGGGAGATCGTCGAGGCGACCCCGCCGGACACGGCCGCCGCGCTGGGCGGCCGGTTCACCGACCTGGCGCGGCGGCCCACCCTCACCGCGATCCTCTTCCACGTCCTCCAGGAGTACGCCCGGCACGCCGGCCACCTCGACATCGTGCGCGAGCTGGCCGACGGCCGCACCGGGGAGTGACGGTCAGGCGGGGCCGGCGTGACGCAGCTCGACCTTGCGTACCTTGCCGCTGACCGTCATGGGGAAGGCGTCCATCACCCGTACGTGCCGCGGGATCTTGTAGTGCGCCAGCCGGTCCCGGCAGAACTCCGCGACCTCCTCCACGGTGAGCGTGTCGTGCCCGTCGCGCAGGATCACGCAGGCAAGGATCTCCTCGCCGTAGCGCTCGTCGGGGACGCCGACCACCTGCACGTCGGAGATCTTCGGGTGCCGGTAGAGGAACTCCTCGATCTCGCGCGGGTAGACGTTCTCCCCGCCCCGGATGATCATGTCCTTGATCCGGCCGACGATGGTCAGGTAGCCGTCCTCGCGCATCACCGCCAGGTCGCCGGTGTGCATCCAGCGCGCCGGGTCGATCGCCTCGGCCGTGCGCTCCGGCTCGTCCCAGTAGCCCAGCATCACCGAGTAGCCCCGGGTGCACAGCTCCCCCGGCTCGCCCCGCGGCACGGTCACCCCGGTCGCCGGGTCGACCACCTTCACCTCGACGTGCGGCAGCACCCGCCCCACCGTGGCGGTACGCCGGTCCAGGTCGTCGTCGTGCCGGGTCTGGGTGGACACCGGTGAGGTCTCCGTCATGCCGTAGCAGATCGCCACCTCGGCCATGTGCATCCCGTCGATGACCCGCTTCATCACCTCCACGGGGCACGGCGAGCCGGCCATGATGCCGGTACGCAGGCTGGACAGGTCGTGATCGGCGAAGTCGGGCAGGGCCAGTTCGGCGATGAACATGGTCGGCACCCCGTACAGCGAGGTGGCCCGCTCGGCCGCGACCGCGCGCAGCGTCGCGGCCGGGTCGAAGGTCGGCGCCGGGATGATCACGCAGGCGCCGTGGCTGGTGGCCGCCAGGTTGCCCATCACCATGCCGAAGCAGTGGTAGAACGGCACCGGCAGGCAGATCCGGTCCCGCCCGGTGTAGCGGACCAGCTCGCCCACGAAGTAGCCGTTGTTGAGGATGTTGTGGTGCGACAGCGTCGCGCCCTTCGGGAACCCGGTGGTGCCCGAGGTGTACTGGATGTTGATCGGGTCGTCGCAGCTCAGCTCCGCCGCCCGCGCGGCCAGCCGCTCGACCGGCACCGACGCGCCGGCGGCCACCAGGTCGTCCCAGCTCGACTCGCCGAGCCAGACCACCGTGCCCAGCGCCGGGCAGGCGTCGCGGACCTGGGCGACCATGCCGCGGTAGTCGCTGCTCCGGTAGCCGGGCGAGGACACCAGCAGGCTCACCCCCGACTGGTTCAGCACGTACTCCAGCTCGTGCCGCCGGTAGGCCGGGTTGATGTTCACCATGATCGCCCCGACGGTGGCGGTGGCGTACTGCACGAGGACCCACTCCGCGCAGTTCGGCGCCCAGATGCCGACCCGGTCGCCCTTGGCCACCCCCGCCGCCAGCAGGCCGCGGGCCAGGTCGTCCACCGCGCGGCCGAGTTCGGCGTACGTCCACCGCCGGCCGCTCGGGCAGTCGACCAGGGCCTCCCGGTCCGGGTACGCCTCCACGGCGCGGGCCAGGTTCGCGCCGATGGTGTCGCCGAGCAGCGGCGCGTCGGAGGTCCCGCTGGCGTACGAGGGCAGGCTCATCGGAAGTCCTCCTCGCGGTACTCGCCGGCCGGCCGCGCCTCGGCGGCGGCGTGCTTGTCCCGCTCGGCGGCGCGCAGCTCGGTCCGGCGGATCTTGCCGGAGATGGTCTTCGGCAGGTCGGCGAACTCCAACCGCCGCACCCGCAGGTACGGGGCCAACCGGTCCCGCGAGTGCGCGAACAGCGCCGCCGCGGTCTCCGGACCCGGCGTCCAGCCCGGCGCGAGCACCACGTACGCCTTCGGCACGGCCAGCCGCACCGGGTCCGGTGACGGCACCACGGCCGCCTCGGCCACCGCCTCGTGCTCCAGCAGGACGCTCTCCAGCTCGAACGGCGACACCCGGTAGTCCGACGCCTTGAACACGTCGTCGGTGCGGCCCACGTAGGTGAGGTAGCCGTCGGCGTCCCGGGAGGCGAGGTCCCCGGTGTGGTACCAGCCGTCCCGCATCGCCGTGGCCGTCAGCTCCGCGTCGCCGTGGTAGCCCACCATGAGCGCGGTGGGCCGGTGCGCCAGGTCCAGGCAGACCTCCCCGTCGTCGCCGACCTTTCCGGTGACCGGGTCGACGAGGCGCACCACGTAGCCGGGCAGCGGACGCCCCATCGAGCCGGGCTTCACGGGCGCGCCGGGCGGGTTGCCGATCTGCGCGGTGGTCTCGGTCTGCCCGTACCCGTCCCGGACCGTCACCCCCCAGGCCGCCTCGACCTGCTCGATCACCTCGGGGTTCAGGGGCTCCCCCGCGCCCACCACGCTGCGCGGCGGGCGGGCGAGCTGGGTCAGGTCGGCCTGGATCAGCATCCGCCACACCGTCGGCGGCGCGCAGAAGCTGGTCACCCCGCACCGGTCCATGGCAGCCATCAGCCCGGCCGGGTCGAAGCGCGAGTAGTTGTAGACGAACACCTGGGCGCCGGCGTTCCACGGTGCGAACACGTTGCTCCACGCGTGCTTCGCCCAGCCCGGCGAGGAGATGTTCAGGTGCACGTCGCCGGGGCGCAGCCCGATCCAGTACATCGTGGACAGGTGCCCCACCGGGTACGAGGCGTGGGTGTGCTCGACAAGCTTCGGCCGGGCCGTGGTGCCCGAGGTGAAGTAGAGCAGCAGCGGGTCGTCGGCCCGGGTCGGACCGTCCGGGGTGAAGACCTCGTCCGCGCCGTACGCGTCGGCGTGGTCGTGCCAGCCGTCGACCGGGGCGCCGACCGCGATGCGGGTGTAGTCGCCGGCCACCTCGGCGAACTTGCCGGCGTGCTCCGCGCCGACCACCACGTGCCGAGCCGCGCCGCGCGCCAGCCGGTCGGCCAGGTCCGCGGGGCCGAGCAGCGGCGTGGCCGGGATGATCACGGCGCGCAGCTTGATCGCGGCGAGGATGGTCTCCCAGAGTTCGAGCTGGTTGCCGAGCATGAGGATGAGCCGGTCTCCGGCCCGTACGCCGCGGGTGCGCAGCCAGTTCGCCACCTGGTTCGAGCGGCGGGACAGCTCGGCGTACGACCAGCTCCCCTCGCCGCCGTCCGCCTCGACGATCCGCAGTGCGGTGTCGTCGTTGCCCTCGGCGAGCACGTCGAACCAGTCCAGCGCCCAGTTGAACTCGTCCAGCCGGGGCCAGCGGAACTTCTCGTACGCGGTCTCGTGGTCCGTCCGGTGCGCGAGCAGGAAGTCGCGCGCCTCGCGGAAGGCCTGGGTGCCGGCGGTGGCCATGGGGTGTCCTTCCTGATCCGGAGCGCGCGGCCGGGAGGGGACGGCGCCGCGCGCAGTACGCTGATCCTCGATCGGGTGACGCAGGTCTCACCACCCCCGGACGGGGGTGGCCGGCGGGGAGGTGGCCAGGTGGAGGGGCTCTACCCGCGCGACGACGCCGACGAGGTCCGGCGCGGCCTGCTGACCCTGCGCCGCGGCACCGGCCTGCCGGTCGCCTTCGGCGGGCTGGTCGCGCCGGGCGGCCCGGCCCGGATGACCATCACGGAGCTGGCCGGCACCAGCACGACGGCGCTGCGCGGCCTCGCCATCCACGCCGGCGCCGGCCTGGGCGGCAAGGCGCTGGCCCTCGGGCTGCCGCTGCGGGTCGACGACTACCCGGTGGCGCGCTCGATCAGCCACGAGTACGACGCCCCGGTGTCCGCCGAGGGGCTGCGCTCGGTGGTCGCCGTGCCCGTGGTGGTGCGCCGCGAGGTCCGCGCGGTTCTCTACGGCGCCGTGCGCCAGCGCCTGCCCCTCGGTGACCGCCTGGTGGCCGCCGCCGTCGACGCCGGCCGGGACCTGGAACGCCGCCTCGCGGACCGGGACGCCGCCCGCACGGCGCTGGCCGCCCTGCCGGCCGTGCCGTCCCGTCCGGACCCGGCCGGGCCGGAGTGGGAGCAGGTCCGGCGGGCGCACGCCGAGCTGCGCGGCCTGCTGACCCGGATCACCGACCCCGAGCTGCGCGACCGCCTCGACGCCGTGGCCGACCGGCTCGCCGGCGCGGCACGCCGGCCCGGGTCGACGGCGGCGGTGGCCCTGTCGCCCCGGGAGACCGACGTGCTGGCCTGCGTGGCCCTGGGCTGCACGAACGCGGACGTGGCCGGGCAGCTCGGGCTGCGTCCCGAGACGGTGAAGAGCTACCTGCGCTCGGCCATGCGCAAGCTCGGCGCGCACACCCGGCTGGAGGTCGTGGTGGCCGCCCGCCGCGCCGGTCTCCTCCCCTGACGCCAGGCGACGGTCTTCGTGGCCTTCGCTTCTCCGTGGTGCCGGGCCGCACACCGCCTAGGTCATCCTAGGAGGCTAGTTTCCAGGTTCCGCTGGACAGGCAACCGCCTGGTTGCTTATCCTCGGGACAGGCAACCAGGAGGTTGCCGGTCCCGAGGGGAGGACGGGTGGACGAGGTCTTCCGGGCGTTGGCCGACGCCAGCCGCCGCCGGCTCCTCGACCGCCTGAACGTCCGCAACGGACAGAGCCTGCGCGAGCTGTGCGCCGGGCTCGACATGACCCGACAGTCGGTGAGCAAGCACCTCGCGGTGCTGGAGGCGGCCGGCCTCGTCACCACCACACGGCGCGGGCGGGAGAAGCTGCACCACCTCAACGCCGCCCCGATCAACGCCGTGGCCGACCGGTGGATCGGCCGGTACGACCGGGCCCGGGCGCAGGCGCTCGCCGACCTGCAGGCAGCATTGGAGGGGCAGCCCATGGAGGGCCCGACGTTCGTCTACACCACCTACGTCCGCACCACCCCGGAACGGCTCTGGACCGCACTCACCGCGCCCGAGTTCACCCGCCGCTACTGGGGCGGCGTCACCCTGGTCTCCGACTGGCGGCCCGGCTCGCCCCTGCTCTGGCAGGACTCCCCCGACGGCGAGCCGAAGGACCTCGGGCAGCGGGTGCTGGAGGCCGAGCCCCACCGGCGGCTCGCGTACACCTGGCACGGCTTCCAACCGGAGCACGCCGCGCACTTCGGCTGGTCCGACGAGGAACTGGCCGCCCGGCTCGGCGAGCGCCGCTCGAAGGTCACCTTCGACCTCACCCCGCACGGCGAGACGGTCCGGCTGACGGTGACCCACGACGACTTCTCCCCGGACAGCGAGATGCACCGGGCGATCAGCGGCCAGCTCGACGGCAGCGGCGGCTGGCCGGAGCTGCTGGCCAGCCTCAAGAGCCTGCTGGAGACGGGCCAGCCGCTGCCGGAGCCGGTCCCCGCCGGCTGAGCAGGAGCCCGCCGGGCACTGTCCACTGTGGATGTCACGGCTGTTCCCGAGCACCGCCACCGTGCAGACGCGAGCCGCCGCCCCCGCTGACCCGCCCGCCGGTCGAGCCGGGTGCGGTGCACGCCGTCACGCAGCTCGTCGTCCCCCATCACGAGCCACACCAGGCCGCAGTCCTGGGGGCCGGTGACGTCGACCTGGCAGAGGGTGCACGGTTCGCCGGGGCGGATCGGGCAGCTCGCCGCCGGCCGGGTCGCGGTGCTCACGCTTCCAGGGTGCCGCGCCCGCCCGGGCGCCCGTCAGGGCCGTTGGTCCCCACCCGGGACCGTCCCGGAGCCGACCCGGACGGGACGGCCTCCGCCGGGTCGAACCGGACAGACAGGACGGGGACCGTCCGGACGGGACGTCCCACGCGGTGCGGCCCGTTCCGTCCCGCCCGACCGTCCGGGCTGGGCGGGCATGTCCGTCGCACCCGGGAGCGACCGGGAACAGGTGACGGCACCGAAGATTTCTCAATTACGCCTAGTGACCGCCGCAACCCTCCTAGTGTTGGCCACACCGGTGCTAGTCACGGAGTTGGCCACCCGAACGACGTCCCACGCAGACAGCGGACGAAAAGTGAGGGAAGACGCGGATGAAGGCAAAGACAGTTCTCGGATCGGCGGCGGTCGGCGTGGGCCTCGGCACACTGCTGCTCCCGGCCGCCGCCCTCGCGGACACCACCGTCTCACCGGCCACCACTCCGGTCGGCGGGACCGTCGTGCTCACCACGACGTCGTGCAACCCGAAGGCGGGTGACGCGCTCTTCCGCGTCACCGGTCCCAACCGGGACCAGAACGTCAGATCCACGACCGCCGCGGCGGGCGGCGGCCTGAGCGCCGAACTCTTCACGGCCGGGTTCACCCTCGGCACGTACACGGTCACCGCCACCTGCGGCGACGGCACCAACGGCGGCACGGCCAGCTTCACGGTCACCCCGATCGGCGGCGCCCAGGCCGGGGCCGGTGGCCGGGACGGCGACACCGGCGTGCTGGTCGCGGGCGGCGCGCTGGCGGCCGCGGCGGTCGCCGGCGGGACGTACGTGCTGGTGCGCCGCCGCCGGCGCGCGACCGCCGTCGCCTGACGGCCCGCCACACCATCCCTGAGCGGGTGCCCGCGCCGGTCGGACCGGCGCGGGCACCGCGTCCACGACGGACGGAGGTGGAACCCTGTCGTCGCAGCGCCACCCGGCGGGCCGGCCGTCGCGGACCCGCACGGCGGCCGTCGTCGCCGCGCTCACAGTGGCCGGCGCCACCGGCGCCGGGCTGGTCGCCGCCGGCCTCGGCACCACCGCCCACCCACCGCCCCAGCCGGGAGCCTCGGCCGCGCCGACCGCGGAACGCTCGGGCTCGCCCGGCCCGGTGCTCCCCCGCTCCGAGCCGGTCCGCGTCGCCATCCCCCGCATCCACGTCGACGCCGACATCGTCCCCGTCGCCACCGACGCCGGCGGCGCGCTGGAGGTGCCGCCGCTGGACCACCCCGAGATCGCCGGCTGGTACCGGCGCGGCCCCACCCCTGGCGAGGCCGGCAACGCCGTGCTGGTGGGACACGTCGACTCGCTGCGCGGCCCGGCGGTCTTCTTCGACCTCGGCCGGCTGCGCCCCGGGGACACCGTCGAGGTCACCCGGGCCGACGGCCGGGTCGCGGTGTTCACGGTGGACGGCGTCGGGGCGTACCCGAAGGAGCGCTTCCCCACCGAGCGGGTGTACGGCGGTGGCGCCGAGGCCCGGCTCCGGCTTATCACCTGCGGCGGCCGGTTCGACCCGCGCACCGGCAACTACCCGGACAACATCGTGGTCTTCGCCACCGCCGCCCGCTGACGCGGGCCGGACACCGCCGGAGCGCCGGCAGGCCGTACGGTGGGCCGTCAGTTCCTCGGCGGGTGGAGGTGCGCGGTGGACCGGTCGGCGGTACGGACCCGGCGGCGCGGGCGGCTGTTGCCCGGTCTCGTCGCCCGCCTGCTCGGGCGCGCCGAGGAGGAGGCCGGGCCGGCGCCGCGCCGGGCCAACCCGGACGCCGTGGTGGACTGCGCGGTCTACGTGGCCGGCCGCCGGGAGCCGGGCCGGCCGCACTACGCCGACGCGTACGACCGGGCCCGCCGCACCCGCCGCGCCTTCGTCTGGCTCGGCCTGCACGAGCCGGGCCCCGCCGTGATGGCCGCGGTCGGGCGGACCTTCGGGCTGGACGAGCTGGCCGTGGCGCAGGCCCTCGCCGACGGGCACCGGCCCACCGTGCAGCGGCACGGCGAGGTGACGCTGCTGGTGCTGCGCACGGCGGGCTATGTGGAGCACACCGAGCTGACCGCCACCTCCGAGGTGATCGACACCGGGGACGTGATGGTGTTCCTCGGCGACCGGTTCGCGCTCACCGTCCGGCACGGCGCGACGGGCGCGCTGACCCCGGTGCGGGAGGACGTGCAGCGCCGGCCGGGCGTGCTGGCCGAGGGGCCGTGGGCGGTGGCGTACGCGGTCTGCGCCCGGATGGTCGACCTCTACCTGGAGGTCGCCGGTCATCTGGAACGGGACCTGGAACGGGTCGAGGAGAGCGTCTTCGCCCGTGACCGGGACGCCGACATCCAGCACATCTACCAGCTCAAGCGGGAGGTGGTGGAGTTCAAGCGGGCGGTGCTGCCGTTGCAGGCGCCGATGCGCGCGCTGCTGGAGCAGCGGGGCGAGGGTCCGCCGCCGGCGCTGCACCGCTGGTTCGCCGACGTGGAGAGCCGGCTCACCAGGGCCGTGGACCGGATCGGCGCGTACGACGAGCTGTTGAACTCGATCCTCCAGTCGCGGCTGGCGCAGCTCGCCGTGGAGCAGAACAACGACATGCGCAAGATCGCGGCCTGGGCGGCCATCGCGGCCACGCAGACGGCGGTGGCCGGGGTCTACGGGATGAACTTCGCGCACATGCCCGAGCTGGGCTGGCGGTACGGCTACGCGGGCGCCCTGCTGCTCATGGCGACCGCCGCGGTCACCCTGCACCGGCTGTTCCGGCGCTCCGGCTGGCTCTGAGCGGTCAGGGACCGCCCAGGTCGGACAGTTCGGCGTCGAGCAGCTCGGCGAGGCGGTCCACCCGCCACGGGTCGGACTCGGCCGTGATGCCCCGGCTGGGCATCTCCACGGTCATGAGCAGGTAGAGGTGCAGCCGGTAGAGCCCGAGCCGGCGGCGCGCCCCGGCGTCCAGCGAGAACGGCGCGACCGCCCGGTACGCCCGCACGAGCGGGTCGTCCGGCTCGTCCTCGGCGCGCCGGAACAGCAGCGGCGACACGAGGTCCAGCAGCGGGTCGCCCCAGAGGTGGCGCTCGCCGTCGACAAGCCCGCTGAGCCGGGGCGTCCCGTCGGGGCCGTCGACCGCCAGGACGTTGCCGGCCCAGCCGTCGAAGTGCAGCAGCGCCGGGCGGCGGACCGCGTCGAGGACGTGGGCGTGCCGGTCGACCAGCTCGCGGATCCGGGCCGCCGGCACGGGCAGCGGCACGGACCAGTCCGCCGCGTCGGCGAGCAGGTCGTCCAGCATTGCCGTGTACGCGCCCCGCCACGTGGACGCGCCGGTCCGGCCGCCGTCGTAGCCGTAGCGGTCGCCGGTGACGCCGTGCAGCGTGGCGAGCGCGCGGCCGAACTCGGCCCGGACCGGACCCACCTCGGCGCCCGCCCGGGTCAGGTCCCACAGGGTGCGGCCGGGCAGCAGGCCCGTGAGCAGCCAGTCGCCGAGCACCGGGTCGTGGCCGTGGTGCAGCAGCGGCGGCACCGGCACGGCGGGCGCCCGCGCGGCGACCAGCCGCAGGTAGCGAGCCTCCGCCCCGATCATGTCGCGCTCGTAGCGCAGCAGCGGCACCTGCGGCGGCGGCCCCACCTTGAGCACCACGGCCCGCCCGTCGTCGAGGGTGACCCACCAGACGGCGGCGAATCCGCCGCCGTCCAGCGGCCCGCAGTCGGCCACCCCGGGGTGGGGGCCGAGCGACGCGGCCAGGTAGCGCCGGACCTGGTCGGGGTCGAGGCGGCGTTGCGTCGGGCTCATGTCCCGCACCACGCTAGCGGCCGGGCCGTGCGGGCGCTGTCCCGGAAACGGCCGGGCGGGGTTCCGTAGGCTGGCCCGCATGATGTGGCGGCGATATGTGGCGATCGGCGACAGCACCACCGAGGGGCTGGACGACCCGGACGAGGCGGGCGGCTACCGGGGCTGGGCCGACCGGTTCGCCCTCGCGGTGGCCCGCGCCCAGGGCGGCCTGGAGTACGCCAACCTCGCCATCCGCGGGCGCACCACCGCGCGGATCCGCGCCGAGCAGCTGCCGGTGGCGCTGGAGCTGGCCCCCGACCTGGCGACAGTGGTGGCCGGCATGAACGACGTGCTGCGCCCGTCCTTCGACGCCGACCGGGTGGTCGAGGACGTACGCGCCATGCAGCGGGCGCTTGTCGGCCAGGGCGCCACCGTGCTCACCTTCACCCTGCCCGACCCGGCGCCGGTCATGCCGCTGGCCCGCCCGCTGCGGGGCCGGGTGCTGGCGCTGAACGAGGCGGTCCGCGCGGCCACCGCCGAGACCGGTGCCACGCTGCTCGACCTCGGCGCGCATCCGGTCGCCTCCGACCCGCGGCTGTGGAGCGACGACCGGCTGCACGCCAACTCCGCCGGCCACGAGCGGATCGCCGCGGCGCTCGCCCACACCGCCGGCCTGCCCGGGTACGACGACTCGTGGTCGCTCCCCCTCCCGCCGGCCGCCCGCCGGCCCCGCCACGAGGCGGTCCGGGCCGAGCTGGCCTGGATACGGCGGCACCTGCTGCCGTGGCTGGGCCGGCACGTGCGCGGGCGTTCCTCCGGCGACGACCGGGTGGCGAAGCGGCCGGTGCCCCTGCCGGTGGACCTGCCGGCGGACTGAACAGTCCGCGCAGGCCGACCTGAGGTACCGAACCCGGCCGCAACCCGGCCGAGAGGTTGCCATGCGGTGAACGGGTGACGAGGATCACTCGGAGGATCGGTCTCCGGCCTTCATGGACGGAGACCTGGCGACAAAGGAGTCCCCCGATGCCTGATCTCCACCGGCGCACCCTGCTGCGCGGCGCCGCCGTCGCCGCCGGCGGCGCGGTCCTCGGCGGCCCGTTCATCGGGTTCGTGGCGCGTGGCGAGGCCGGCGCGGTCGGCCGGCGTCCGGCGCCCCACCCGACCCTCGGGCCCGTGCCGGACCTGCGCGACGGCAAGGTCCGCCTGCACCTGCCCGAGGGCTTCCAGTACCGCTCGTTCCACGACACCGAGTTCCCCGTGACGCTGGACGACGGCACGCGGCTGCCCGGCCGGCACGACGGCATGGGCGCCTTCCGCGGGCCGGACGGCACCGTCCGGCTGGTCCGGAACCACGAGGTGAACAACCCCGGCCCCGCCTTCGGGGACGCCGCCGCGGCGTACGACCCGATGGCGCAGGGCGGCACCACCACTGTCGAGGTCACCCGCCACGGCGAGGTCCGGCGCTCGTGGACCAGCCTGAACGGCACCATGATGAACTGCTCCGGCGGCCGGATGCCGTGGGGCAGCTGGATCACCTGCGAGGAGACGGTCAACGGGCCGGACGTCGGCCCGGACTTCACCGGCACCTCCAACGTGCCGCTCACCCAGCCGCACGGCTTCGTCTACGAGGTGCCCGCGGACGGGCGGTCGGACCGCGCGCCGATCACCGCGGCCGGCCGGTTCGCGCACGAGTCGGTGGCGTACGACCCGCGCGGCGGGCACCTGTACCTGACCGAGGACAACTTCGGCTTCCCGTCCGGCTTCTACCGGTACACGCCTCCCGTGGACCCGATGAGGTCCGGCCGGCTGGCCGACGGGGGCCGGCTCCAGATGCTCGCGGTGCGCGGCCGCCGCAACCTGAACCTGGCCGCGGCGCAGCGGCGCCACGCGACGTACCCGGTGCAGTGGGTGGACATCGACGACCCGGCGCCGCGGTTCCCGTACACCCCGGGCCAGACCGCGCCGACGACGAACGACCAGGCGCTGACGTACGTCTCGCGGCAGGGCTGGGACCGGGGCGCCGCCTACTTCTCCCGGCTGGAAGGGTCGGCGTACGACGACGGCGTCGTCTACTTCACCGCCACCCAGGGCGGTGGCCCCGCCGAGACGTCGACCGGCCCGATCGCCGACGGGTTCGGCAACGGGCACGGCCAGGTGTGGGCGTACGACTGCCGGGCGGAGGTGCTGCGGTTGGTGTACGAGTCGCCCGGGCCGGACGTGCTGGACTTCCCGGACAACGTGACCACCAGCCCGCGCGGCACGCTGGTGGTCTGCGAGGACAACGTGGACGACAACTACGTGCGCGGGCTCACCCCGCGCGGCGAGTTGTTCGACATCGCGTTGAACCGGTTGGTCAGCAGCACCGGAGCGGACCGGTCCAACGACGAGTTCGCGGGCTCCACCTTCAGCCCGGACGGGCACACCCTGTTCGTCAACATCCAGGCGAGCCGCGGGATGACGTTCGCGATCTGGGGTGACTGGTCCCGGATCGGGGTCTGAGACGCCGGCCGCGGCGGGTGGGGCGGCCCACCCGCCGCGGCACGGCCGGGCTCAGGCGCGCTCGATCGGCCGGCGGGTGCGCCCCCGCTTCAGTTCGAAGAACCCGTCGGTGCCGGAGACCAGCAGCACCCCGTCCCAGAGCCGGCCGGCGTCCTCGCCGCGCGGGATCGGCGCGACCACCGGCCCGAAGAACGCGTGGGTCCGCCCGTCGGCGCCGGTGACGTGGATGGTCGGCGTGCCGAGGTCCTCGCCGACCGGCGCCAACCCGGCCCGGTGGCTGGCCAGCAGGGCCTCGTCGTGGTCGGTGGTGTCGGCCGCGTCGGCCAGGTCGACGGAGAGACCGACCTCGCCCAGCGCCGCCGTGTACAGCTCCCGGCCGACGGGGACGCGCCCGTGGTGGATCCGCTCCCCGAGCGCGGTGTAGAGGTCGCCCAGCACCTCGGGGCCGTACTTCTGCGCGGCGGACACGCAGACCCGCACCGGGCCGAGGCCGGGCTTCAGCCATTCCCGGTACCACTCCTCCAGGTCCTCGCGGCCCTCGTTGAGCAGGGACAGGCTCATTACGTGGAAGCGGATCGGCACGTCGCGGACCCGCGCCACCTCCAGCAGCCAGCGGGAGGCGTTCCAGGCCCACGGGCAGCGCGGGTCGAACCACATGTCGGCGGTCGTCATGGTCGTCCAGGTCCTCTCGTTCTCCGTTGCCCGTCCGACGCTAGGCGGACGATCGGCCCACCAGCAGTGCCGATCCGCACGTGTTTTGTTGGGCCAATCCACCGCCGTGTTTGACCACCGGCGCGACGGGAAGACACGCGCGCCGCGCGGGCCGGCCGGCCCGACGTCGCCGGACGCACCCGTCCGGGCCGCGGCGGACCGCGAGGAGGAACGATGGCCCAGGCGGCCACCAGACCGAGCAGCGCCAGGAAAGCCACCGGGGCCCGCAAGGCCCCGATGCCGAACAAGGTCGCGGCGAAGAAGGCCGCGACCGCCACCAGGCGGGCGACGGGGGCCACCGCCGCCAAGACCCCCGGCGGGAAGCCGACACCGACCACCGCGCGGGTGGCGCGGAAGAAGGCCACCTCGGCCACCACCGCGACGCCCACCCGGAAGCCCACCGCCAAGGCGGTCGCCGCGAAGAAGGCCCCCGCCACGAAGGCCGTGGTCAAGAAGGCCCCCGCCAAGAAGGCGCCCGCCACGAAGGCCGCGGCGAAGAAGGCCCCCGCCAAGAAGGCCGTGGCCAAGAAGGCGCCCGGCACCCGGAGAACGGTGAAGAAGGCCCCGGCCACGCGGACCACGGCGAAGAAGGCGCCGGCCGCGAAGGGCACGGCCCGCGCGGCCACCGCGAAGAAGGCCGCTGCCGGCGCCAAGGCCCAGCGGGTCGCCGCGACGCGGACGCCGGCGAGGAAGGCGACGACCATGGAGTCGTTCGGCAGCCGGCGGACGGCCCGGGCGAGCGGCCGGTGAGCCGTCGGCGAGAATGACCCGGTGGCGAAACGCGGTGCCCGCCGGAGCGCGGCCGACCCGACCGACGGTCCCTGTCCCTGCGGCTCCGGCCTGCCGTACGCGGACTGCTGCGGGCCGATCCACCGGGGCGTCGCGGCGGCGGCCACCGCCGAGGCGCTGATGCGTTCCCGGTACAGCGCCTTCGCCGTGGGTGACGCCGGCTACCTGCTGCGCAGCTGGCACTCCACCACCCGCCCGCCCCGGCTGGGGCTGGACCCGGGCACCCGGTGGACCCGGCTGGAGGTCCTCGACACGGACCGGGGCGGGTTGTTCGACACCGAGGGCACCGTCGCGTTCCGCGCGCACTACCGGGAGGCCGGCCGGCCCGGCGCGGTGGCCGAGCACAGCCGGTTCGTCCGGGAGGACGGCCGCTGGGTCTACCTGGACGCCCTGTCCGGGTGACCGCCGGCCGGCGGTGATCCGCCCACCGGCCGGCGTACGCCCGTCAGGGTCCGGAGACCGCGGCCCGCGACCGCAGGCCGAGCAGGTCGACCGCCCTGCGGACCAGTTCCTCCGGCGGCGCCGCCACCTCCAGCACCACGCCCGACTCGTCCGGTCCCAGGTGCTCCAGGATCGCCCGCTGGGAGTCGAACAGGCTGGCCGGCATGTAGTGGCCGACCCGCCGGTCCAACCGGTCCCGGATCAGCTGGGCGGCCCCGTCGAGGTGCAGGAACTCCACGTCCGCCGGCCCCTGCCGCAGCATGTCCCGGTACGCGCGCTTCAACGCCGAGCAGGTCAGCACGGTGGACACCCCCTCGGCGTGCCGCTCGGCCATCCACCCGGCCAGGGCGCGCAGCCAGGGCCACCGGTCCGCGTCGGTCAGCGGAATGCCGGCCCGCATCTGGGCCACGTGCGCCTCGGTGTGGAACTCGTCGGCCTCGGCGAACCGCAGTCCGGTCAGCTCACTGATCCCCCGGGCCACCGTCGTCTTGCCCGCCCCGGACACGCCCATCACGACGACGTGCCGGGTGGGCAACCGCTCACCAGTCATGGACGGTGCCGTCCTTGAGACGGTTGAACGGCAGGTACGCGGGCTGGTACGGGAACCGGGCCGCCGCCTCGTCGTCGAGTTCCACGCCGAGGCCGGGCTGCTCGCCGGGGTGCAGGTAGCCGTCGGTGAAGGTGAACGACTGCCGGAACACCTCGTTGGTGAGCGGGCCGTGCTGCATGTACTCCTGGATGCCGAAGTTGTGGATGGCCAGGTCCAGGTGGAGCGCGGCGGCCATGCCGACCGGTGAGATGTCGGTCGGGCCGTGGATGCCGGACTTGATCTGGTACTGGGCCGCGTAGTCGAGGAGCTTGCGCATCGCGGTGATGCCGCCGGTGTGGGTGACGGCCGACCGGACGTAGTCGATGAGCTGTTCCCGGATCAGCGTCTGGTAGTCCCACACGGTGTTGAAGACCTCGCCGATGGCCAGCGGCGTCGTGGTGTGCTGGCGGACCAGCCGCAGCGCCTCCTGGTTCTCCGCCGGGGTGCAGTCCTCCAGCCAGAAAAGGTCGTACGGCTCCAGCGCCTTGCCGAGCTTCGCGGCCTGGATCGGGGTCATCCGGTGGTGGCCGTCGTGCAGCAGCGGCAGCTCGGGGCCGAACTCGTTGCGTACCGCCTCGAACACCGCGGGCAGGTGGCGCAGGTAGGCGCGGGTGTCCCAGTCCTCCTCGGCGGGCAGCGGGATGCGCTGGGCGGGCTCGTAGTCGTAGCGCTTGCCGTCGATGCTGGGCTGGGCGGCGACACCGTACACGGCGTTGATGCCGGGCACCGCGGTCTGCACCCGGATCGACCGGTAGCCCAGCTCCAGGTGCGCGCGGATGGAGTCGAACAGCTCGGGCAGGTCCCGGCCGGACGCGTGCCCGTACGCCATGATCCCGGTGCGGGACGCGCCGCCGAGGAGCTGGTAGAGCGGCATTCCGGCGGCCTTGGCCTTGATGTCCCAGAGCGCGACGTCGACGGCGGCGATGGCGGCCATGGTGACCGGTCCCCGCCGCCAGTAGGCCGACCGGTACAGGAACTGCCAGGTGTCCTCGATGCGGTGCGGGTCACGCCCGATCAGCAGGGGGACGACGTGGTCGGCCAGGTAGGACGCGACGGCCAGCTCGCGGCCGTTGAGGGTGCCGTCGCCCAGCCCGGTGACGCCCTCGTCGGTGGTGATCCGGAGGGTGACGAAGTTGCGGTCGGGGCTGGAGACGATCACGTCCGCTGCGACGATCTTCACGCGGGTGCCTTTCTCGGGGTGGGTCGGCTCTCGGGGTGGGTCAGCGAAGGGTGTCGCCGGGTTGCCGGGAGTCCAGGAGAGACAGCTCGTCCCGGCGCGGCAGCGTCTCCCAGTCGCCGTGTCCGGCGACGGCGAAGGCGCCGAGGGTGACCGCGCGGCGCAGCCGTCCGGCCAGGTCGAGCCCGTCGAGGTGACCGGAGAGGTAGCCGGCCGTGAAGGCGTCCCCCGCGCCGACGGTGTCGACCGCCGTCACGGGCAGCGCCGCCGCGTCCCGGCGGCCGTCGGCGGTGTACGCGCGGGCGCCGTCACCGCCGAGCTTCACCAGCACTGTCGACACGCCCCGGGCCAGCAGCCCGGCGACGAGGGTCTCCTCGTCGGCGCCGGGCGCGCCGACCAGGTCCAGCTCGTCGGACGAGGCGACCACCACCGAGGCGTGCCCGGCGAGCGGGGTGAGCACGGCCCGCGCGTCGTCCCGGGACCACAGTTTCGCCCGGTGGTTGACGTCCAGGCAGACCAGCGTCCCGGCCCGGGCGGCCGTCTCGGCCGCCCAGGCGGCGGCCTCCCGGGCGCGGCCCGAGAGCGCCGGGGTGATCCCGGTCAGGTGCAGCACCCGGGCGCCGGCCCCCAGGGCGGGCCGCAGGTCGTCGACGCCGAGCGCCGACCCGGCCGAGCCGGCCCGCTGGTAGAGCACCCGGGTCAGGTCGGCGGTGCGCCGCTCCAGGAACATGAGCCCGGCGGGCCGCTCGGCGTCGCGGACCACGTGTCTCACGTCGACGCCCTCGGCGCGCAACTGGCGCAGCAGGAAGGTGCCCAGCTCGTCGTCGCTGACCCGGCCGGCGAAGGCCGTCCGGTGGCCGAGCCGGGCCAGCCCGATCGCCACGTTGGCCTCCGCCCCGGCCAGGTGCGGGGTGAGCGCGCCGCCGGCCGTCAGCGGCCCGGTCGAGCGCAGCGAGACCAGCGCCTCACCGAAGGTGAGCAGGTCGAGGCCGCTCATGCGGCGGCTCCGCGGTAGGCGTGCGGTCCCGTCCTCATGCGACGGCGGCCAGGTAGGCGCGGGCCCGCTCGCGGAGGGCGTCCAGGTCGCCACCGGAGGCGGCGTCGCCGACCAGCGGGCCGCCGACGCCGACGGCGACCGCCCCGGCCGCGAGGTAGCCGGGCAGCTCGGCCAGCCCCACCCCGCCGACCGCGACGAACGGGATGTCCGGGAAGGGGTCGCGCAGCGCCTTCAGGTACGCCGGGCCGCCCAGGGAGGCCGGGAAGAGCTTCACGGCGGCGGCTCCCGCCCGGACGGCCGCGTACGCCTCGGTCGGGGTCAGCGCGCCCGCGGCCACCGGCAGCCCGCGGCGGGCCGCCTCGCCGATGGAGTCGACGACGGCCGGGGTGACGACGAACTGCGCGCCGGCCGCGGCCACGTCGGCGACGGCGGCCGTGGTGAGCACGGTGCCCGCGCCGACCAGGGAGCCGGGCGGGGCGGCGGCCCGGATCGCGGCGATGGCGTCGAGCGCGCCGGGCGTGGTCAGGGCCACCTCGACAACGCGGACGCCCTCGGCGAGCAGGGTGGTGCCGGCGGCGATGGCGGCGGCCGGGTCGGTGCCGCGGATGACCGCCAGCAGGCGGGTGGCGGCGAGTTCGGCGGTGAGGTCGAGGGTCATGGTCACCATTCCGCGTAGGAGCCGTCCCGGTGCCGCCACATGGGGCTGCGCCAGGCGTGGCCGCGCTTGTCGGCGGCGCGCACCGCCGCCTCGTCGATCTCGATGCCCAGGCCGGGCGCCGTGAGCCGCTCGACGTACCCGTCCACGAAGGTCAGCGGCGTCTTGTCGAGGCAGTAGTCGAGCACCTCGGCGCCGAGGTTGTAGTGGATGCCGATGCTCTGCTCCTGGATCAGGTAGTTCGGCGTGGCGAAGCCGACCTGGAGGCAGGCCGCCAGGGCGATCGGGCCGAGCGGGCAGTGCGGGGCGAGCTGGACGTCGTACACCTCGGCCAGCGCGGCGATCTTGCTGACCTCGGTGATGCCGCCGGCGTGCGAGAGGTCCGGCTGCGCGACCGCGATGCCGGCCTGGAGGACGGGCAGGAACTCCTGCCGGCTGTAGAGCCGCTCCCCCGTGGACACCGGCGTGGTGGTGGAGCGGACGAACTCGCCGATCAGGTGCGAGTTCTCCGGCACCACCGGCTCCTCCAAGAAGAACGGCCGGTACGGCTCCAGCAGCGGGGCGACCCGGCGGGCGCTGGCCAGGCTGAACCGCCCGTGGAAGTCGACAGCGACGTCCCGGTGCTCGCCGAGCACCTCCCGGGCGGCGGCCACCCGCTGCACCACCCCGTCGAGCTCGGCCACCGAGGCCACCGCGCTCATCCGGCCGGAGGCGTTCATCTTGACCGCGGTGAGGCCGGTCTCGACGGCGGCGCTGATCTGGTCGCGGACCTCGCCCGGCTCGTCGCCGCCGACCCAGCCGTAGACCCGGATCCGGTCCCGGACCGGGCCGCCGAGCAGCTGGTGCACGGGCGCGCCCCAGTGCTTGCCGGCGATGTCCCAGAGCGCCTGGTCGAGGCCGGCCACGGCGCTGGCCAGGACCGGCCCGCCCCGGTAGAACGACCCCTTGGTGAGCACCTGCCAGTGGTCCTCGATGCGCAGCGCGTCCCGGCCGACCAGCAGTTCGGCGAGCTGGTCGACGGCGGCGCGGACGGTCTCCGAGCGGCCCTCGCAGGTGGCCTCGCCCCAGCCGACGATGCCGGATTCGGTCTCCACCCGGACGAAGAGCCAGCGGGGCGCGACCAGGAACGTCTCGATGCGCGCGATGGTGGTCACGGTGCTCAGCCCTTCGTCGCGCCGGCGGTCAGGCCGGAGACCACGTACTTCTGCACGAACAGGGCGATCACCATGATCGGCAGCGTCACCACGGTGGCCGCGGCCATGAGGCCGCCCCAGTCGATGCTGGCGTACCCGACGAAGTCGAAGATCGCCACCGGGAGGGTCTTGGTGTCCGCGCCGGAGAGCACCAGGGCGAACATGAAGTTGTTCCAGGAGAAGATGAAGGACAGGATGCCCGCGGTGGCGATGCCCGGCACGGACAGCGGCAGGGTGATCCGGCGGAACGCGCCGATGTGCGTCAGCCCGTCGACGAGCGCCGCCTCCTCCAGTTCCTCGGGCAGGCCGTCGAAGAAGCCCATCATGATGTAGACGATCAACGGCAGCGAGACGAACATGTGGCTGAGGATCAGCACGGTGAAGCCGCCGACCAGCTGCAGGTTCGAGAAGACGTAGTACCAGGGCACCAGCAGCGAGACGCCGGGGATGACCCGCGCCATCAGCACCACGAGGGCCGACTTCTTCATGTTGAACCGGCTCATCGAGTACGCGGCCGGCACACCGAGGATCAGCGACAGCACGGTGGCGGCGAACGCCACCCACAGGCTGTTGCCGATGAACTGGACGTAGTGCGACTGCTTCAGCACCGTCGCGTAGTTGTCCAGGGTGGGCGAGAAGACCAGCGCCTTGCCGGTGTCGTAGATGTCGACGTTTGTCTTGAACGACGCGGCGATCATCCAGAGCAGCGGCGTGACCAGCGACAGCACCACGACCACGAGGGCCACCACCCGGAACACCCGGTACGCGGGACCGGCCTTCATCGCTTGGCCTCCTTGCGCCGGGCGGTCAGTGCCCACATCGACCCGATGATGATCAGGAAGAAGAGGATGAGGACGGTGGACGAGACGCCGTACTCGTTGTAGTCGAAGCTCAGCCCGTAGGCGTACACGTTGAGGGTCTCCACCTCGTGGAAGGAACCGCCGCCCTTGCCCTTGGTGGCGTAGAGGATGTCGAAGGTCTTCAGCGCGTCGATGCCGCGCAGCAGGATCGCGACGATCACCGTGGGCATGAGCAGCGGCAGGGTGACGTGCCGGAACCGCTGCCAGCTGCTGGCGCCGTCGATCCGGGCCGCCTCCTGGGGTTCCTCGGACAGCGAGGTCAGGCCGGCGAGCAGGATCAGCACCACCATGGGCGTCCACTGCCACACGTCGATGAAGATGGTGGTGGGCAGTGCGGAGTGCTGGCCGGCGAGCCAGGGCTGCGGGCCGATGCCGACCCAGCCGAGCACCTGGTTGGCCAGGCCGATGTTCGGGTCGAAGATGAGCCGCCACATCATGCCGACCGCGACCGGGGTGGCGACCAGTGGCATGAGGATGGCGACCCGGACCCACTTCTGGCCCTTGAACGGCCGCCACAGCAGCAGCGCGATGGCCATGCCGAGCACCACCTCGAACAGCAGCGCGACGAGGGTGAAGCCGGCGGTCCGGCCGACCGCCGGCCAGAACCGGTCGGTGTCGGACAGCACGTCGAGGTAGTTCTGGAAGCCCACGAACTCGCTCTCGGCGCGGACGGACCCCTCGGCGTCGGTGAGGCTGAGCCAGGCGGTCCAGCCCAGCGGGATCACGATCAGGGCGGCGACGAAGGCCATCGCGGGCGCGGCGAACAGCCACTTGCGGTGGTCGTTGGCCCAGCGGGCCCAGCCGGGCGTGTCGGGCATGACGCCGGCGCCGCCGGGCGCGCGGCGGAGGGTGGTGACGGTTGCCATGGGATCTCCGGGGTGGGCGGACCGACAGGGGTACGCGGGTGGTGGGGCGAGCCGCCCCACCACCCGCGCGCGTGCTACTTGGCCTCGTCGTCCAGGAACTTCTGGAAGGCCTCGTTGGCGGTGTCGGCCGCGGCCGCCGGGTCCTTGCCGGTGATCGCGTCGACGATCGGCTGGCCGACGAGCTCACGGGCCTGGCCGACCTTCACGACCACGGGCCGGTCGTGGGCGACGCCGCCCTGCGTGCTGGCGTTGATGGCCTCGACCAGGTCCTTCGGGTAGTTCGCGGTGCCCTCCGGGTTGGCCCAGACCGAGGTACGGGCGCTCGGCACACCGGCCTTCTGCTGGGCGAGGGTCTGCTCCTTGCCGGTGGCCCACTCGACGAACTTCCAGGCGTTGCTCTTGTTCTTCGAGGCGTCGTTGACGCCCAGCGCCCACGACGGGATGTTGTACGGCTTGGAGCCGGCCGGGCCGGCCGGGAACGGCGCGAAGCCGACGGTGTCGGACACCTTGGACTTGGCCGGGTCGGTGGCGTTCTTGTAGAGCGAGTTGGCCTCGGTGTAGAAGGCGGCCTTGCCCTGGGTGAAGATGGCCATCGCCTCGGGCCAGCTCATGTCGGTGCTGACGTTGGCCGGGCCGGAGTCCTTGATGAGCCCGCCGTAGAAGGCGTACGCCTGCTTGGCGGCGTCGCTGTTGACGGTCGCCTTGCCGCTGCCGTCGACGAAGTCACCGCCGAAGCTGTAGAGGAAGCTGGAGAACTGGGTGACCGCAGGCGACTTGCCGGTGCGGGCCACGAAGCCCGCGGTGCCGGGGAGGCTCGCCTTGATCTTCGCGGCGGCGGTCTTCAGCTCGTCCAGGGTCTTCGGCGGGGCGCTCAGGCCGGCCTTGGCCAGCAGGTCCTTGCGGTAGTAGAGGACCTCCTGCTCGGTGATGATGGGGACGCCCACCGGCTTGCCCTCGTACGTGGTGGCCTGGACCGGGCCGGACTGGAAGTCGGAGTAGTCCCAGTCCTTGCTGGACTTGACGTGGTCGGAGAGGTCCGCCAGGTACTTGTTCTTGGCGAAGAGCTTCCCCTCCTGGAGGGGCCGGTACATCATGACGTCCAGGTCGGACGAGCCGGCGTTGAGCTTCACGTTGTACTGGTCGGAGAGCTGGTCCTCGCCGAGCTGGGTGATCTCGACCTTGAGCCCGGTCTGCTTCTCGAACTCGGGCAGGGCCGCCTTGATGTTCTCGGTCCAGACGTGGTTCGCCAGGGTCACGCGCACCGTCTTGGACGCGCCGCTGTCGTCGCCACCGCCGCCGCAGGCGGCCAGGCCCATGGCTGCGACCACGGCCAGAGACGTACCGAATATCGATCGACGTCGCACGTCATCTCTCCTTTTCTCGTGGTCGCCGCCCCGGGGGAAGAGCGCCACAACGCTGTAACGTCCGCTTAACCACGGGATGCTAGGCCGAAAAAGCTGATTTATTCAAGGGTCGATCACCAACTGATATGCTCCGACCCGTGGATCACTCCTCCTCCGGGGGCGAGACCGGGCTGCACGCCCGCGTACTCGACGAACTCGGCACGGCCGTCTGCGGCGGCGAACTGGCCGCCGGCTCCGTGCTCAACATCGACGAGCTGGTCGACCGGCACGCGGTCTCCCGGTCGGTGATCCGCGAGGTTCTCCGGGTGCTCGCGTCCATGGGCCTCATCGAGACCCGCCGCCGGGTCGGTGTGCTGATCCGACCCGCCGAGGCGTGGAACGTCTTCGACCCGCAGGTGATCCGCTGGCGGCTCGCCTCCGCCGGCCGGATGGCGCAGCTCCGCTCGATCACCGAGCTGCGGACCGCGGTCGAGCCGCACGCCGCCTGGCTGGCCGCCGGACGGATCTCCCCCGACGACGCCAGCGACCTCGTCGGGGTCGCGGCGAAGATGTGGGCCGCCGGGCAGGCCGGGGACGAGGACAAGTTCCTGCGCCTGGACATCGAGTTCCACCGGCGGGTCCTGGCCGCCTCCGGCAACGAGATGTTCGGCAAGCTCCGGGAACTCGTCGCCGAGGTGCTCACCGGCCGGCACCATTACCACCTCATGCCGCACCACCCCGACCAGCAGGCGTTGCAGCTGCACGCCGACGTGGCCGCGGCGATCCAGCGCCGCGACGGCGAGGCGGCCCGCCGCGCCATGGTGCAGATCATGGAGCAGGCGTTCGACGAGATGAAGTCGATGTGGGAGCAGACCACCGGCTGAGCGGGCCTCCCCACCGGGACCGGACCGGGGCGTAGACTGGGCGCGGCGCAGTCCTGCGCCCCACCTCCATCCCGGTGCTCACGCCACCGGTCCCACGGAGGCAAAGGGGGCCCCGAGCCCTCGGGACGCGGTGCCGACAGGCCCACCGACACGCCACATGCCCTGGGCGGGGTCGACGGGAGCGTGAGTCCCTGCGACCACGCCCGTGGACAGGGAGCATGTGATGACGAGTCACAAGTCGTTCAAGGTCCGGGTGCGCACCCGGATGGCCCGCACCGGCGAGAGCTACACGACCGCCCGCCGGCAGCTGCTGGCCCGGTCCGGAGCCGCCGTCGCGGCCCCGGAGCCCTCCTCCCCCGCCCGGACGCAGATGGACCGGATCTCCGCCACGCTGCTGCGCGAGCGCACCGGCCACGACTGGGACGAGTGGTTCGGCCGGCTCGACGCCTGGGGCGCGATCGACCGGACCCACACCGAGACCGCGCGCTGGCTGGTCACCGCGCACGAGGTGCCGGGCTGGTGGGCGCAGACCATCACCGTCGGGTACGAGCAGGCACGCGGACTGCGCACCCCCGGCCAACGGCGCGGTGGCGGCTTCGAGGCCACCGGCACCCGCACGGTGGCCGTGCCGGTGGCGGTGCTGTTCGAGGCGTTCGCCGACGAGGCGGTACGCCGCCGCTGGCTGCCCGACGTGGCGGTCCGGGTCCGCACCGCCACCGCGCCGAAGAGCTTCCGGGCCGACTGGGCCGGCGGGCCGAGCCGGATCGCGGTCGGCTTCACCCCGGTGAGCGGGACGAAGGCCCGGGTGGCCGTGCAGCACGAGAAACTCACCGACGCCGCCGAGGCCGACCGGCTCAAGGCGTACTGGCGGGAGCGTCTCGCCGCCCTGAAGCAGCTGCTGGAGGCGACCCGATGAGCGCCGGGACGTTCGTCAACCTGCCGGCGGACGACCTCGACCGGGCGGTCGAGTTCTTCACCGCCCTCGGGTTCACGGCCGGGCCCCGGCAACCCGGCGGAGAGAGCGCGCAACTCACCCTCGGCGGCGCCACGCACCTGATCCTGCACACCCCGGCCGCCTTCGCCGCGTTCGCCGGCGCCGGGGTGTGCGACACCGCCACCAGCCGGGAGGTGATCGTCGGCCTCGGCGTCGACCGGCCGGAGCGGGTGGACGCGCTTGTCGACGCGGCGGTCCTCGCGGGTGGCACGTCGCTCGGCCCCGGTCAGGACATCGGGTTCGGGTACATGCGCGGGTTCCGGGACCTCGACGGCCACCAGTGGTCGTTCCTGCACGTGCCGGGCTGAGCCGTCGGTGGGGCCGGCGGCCGTCCGGCCGCCGGCCCCACCGTCAGCCGAACGCGACCGCCGCCAGCCAGCGGTCCAGCAGTGTCGCGTCGCCGAGCACCTCGACCACCGCGGTGTCGACCGGGCGCCGCCGGTAGACCATCAGCAGCAGCTCGGTCACCGGGCCGCGGACCGCCACGGTGGCCTTCTCGTGCGCCCGCCGCCAGGCGAGGGTGTCCCCCGTGAGGTCCACGAGCCACTCCGCGCCCAGCTCGGCGGGCACGTCGGTGGCGTGGAGGTGGAGGGTGCGGTCGGGGCCGAGCAGGTCGCGCCGGTGCGGGAAGATGTCCAGCATCTGCGGCAGGGAGCCCAGCTCCATCCACTCGTCAAGCGCGTCGACCGCCACCGCCGGGTCGACGGCGAAGTCCACGCCCAGGGCGAGGGCGGCGTCGGCCCGGTGCAGCAGCGTCTCGTGGGCGAACCGGCGCGCCCAGAACGCCCCGGCGGCCGGCACCGGCATCGGCGTCCAGGTCGCCACGTCGGGGCCGGCCTCGCCGAGCGCGTCGGCGAGCGCGGCGGCGCTCTCCACCAGCCACGGGCCGACCACCGCCGGCTCCTCCCGGGCGTACGGGGACAGGTCGCGGAAGTGGTTGTCCGACGGCGGCTGCCCGGCCCGGGTGCGGACCACCTCGGCCGCCCAGCGCTGGCCGCCCCCGAGGTGCCGGGCCAGCTGGCCGACGTTCCACCCGGGGCAGGAGGCGACGGGCGTGGTCAGGTCGGCGCCGTCGAGGTGGGTGCGGAGCCTGTCGCTCTGGGCGACGATCTCGGCGCGGTGGCGGTCGAAGCTCAGAGCGGCCATCAGCCCAACCTAGTGGCCGCCCGGCCACCGCGAGGGGAGCCGCCGGCGGGCGTTTCGTCCCGGCCGGCGCCGGTCAGGGGGTACGGGGCACGGGCTGGGCCAGCGCACCGATCTCCCGCGGCAGCTCCGCCATGGCCTGCTCGAACTCGGCGTGCCCGACCACCCGGTGCAGGGTCTGGAGCACCGCCCGCGCGCCCTTCTCGGCGATGTCCGGCGCGGTGCCGGCGCGGTCGGCCACCCGGCGCAGGAACTCGTCGTACCCGAAGACCTGCGGCTCCTCAGGGCGGGCCCGGGCCAGCAGCGGGCGCAGCTCGTGCGCCACGTGGTCGGCCAGGTCGGCCGCCTCGCCGCCGCTGATCCGTTCGGCGAGGGTGCGCAGGGTGGCCTCGGTCAGGGATTGCGCGGTCTTCGCCGGGAGGCCCGCCCGTTCGGCCACCTTCGCCACGAACTCCAGCTCCGCCATTGCTCGGTCCTTCCGTCCCGGAGACCGCGTGGCTACCCGCAGGCGACCACCACAAACGACCGCCGCCCGGGCGAAAGCCGGGAAACCGGCATCGTGCCGTGCCACGGCGGCCAGGATCGGGACGTGGCCGCCAGGATGCCGACGCTCGTGCCGCCGATGCTCGCCGGGGCCGGTGCGCTGCCGACCGAGCCCGGCTGGGGGTACGAGTTCAAGTGGGACGGCGTCCGCGCGGTGGCGTACGTCGACCGCGGCCTGCGGCTGCTCAGCCGCAACGACCGGGACGTCACCCGGGCGTACCCGGAGCTGGGCGAGCTGGTCGACCTGCTGGCCGGGCGAAGGGCGGTGCTCGACGGCGAGATCGTGGCTCTCGACGCCGGCGGCCGGCCCAGCTTCTCCGCGCTCCAGCGGCGGATGCACGTCCGGGCGCCGGCCGCCGCGCTGGTCGCGTCGACCCCGGTCCGGTACTACCTGTTCGACCTGCTGCACCTCGACGGGCGGGACACCACGGGCCTGCCGTACACGGAACGCCGCGCGGCGCTGGAGAAGCTGGGTCTCAGCGGCGGGAGTGTCGAGACGCCGCCCTACTGGACCGGCGAGGCCGGTCGGGACCTGGCCACCGCGGCGGCCGAACTCGGCCTGGAGGGCGTGGTCGCCAAGCGGCTCGCATCGGCGTACGAGCCGGGCCGCCGGGGCTCGGCGTGGGTCAAGGTGCCGCTGAACGAGACCGTCGAGGTGATCGTGGGCGGCTGGAAGCCGGGCGCCGGTCGCCGCGCGGGGGCCATCGGGTCCCTGCTGCTCGGCATGTACGACGAACACGACCGGCTGCAGTACATCGGACACGTCGGCACCGGCTTCACCCAGACCGTGCTACGCGATCTGGCCGCCCGCCTGGAGCCGCTGGCCCGGCCGGACCCGCCGTTCGCCGACCCGGTCCCGCGCGACCAGGCCCGCCACGCCGTCTGGGTCGACCCCGTGCTGGTCGGCGACGTCACGTTCCGGTCCTGGACGCCGGACCGCCGGCTGCGCCACCCGTCCTGGAAGGGGCTGCGCAGCGACCGGGACCCGGCGGAGATCCGCTTGCGGCGGTGACGCGGACCGCGGCCGGCCACCCGTGGCCGCGTCGGGGCGGTCAGGCGATGGCACGCGCCGCGCTGACGATCGCGTGGACGCCGATGCCCGCCCGGTCCATCTGCTGTGCCGGGGTGCCGGAGCCGGGGAGCCCGCGTACCGCCAGGTGGTTCACCCGCACCGGCTCGGCGAGGTCGGCCAGTGACTCCAGCACGGCGGAGCCCAGGCCGCCCTGCGGGTAGTGGTCCTCGACCACCACCAGCCGGCCGCCGGTGTCCCGCACGGCGTCGAGCAGCCGCTGCCGGTCGACCGGCTTGACCGAGTAGAGGTCGACGACCCGCGCGTCGATCCCCTCGCGGGCCAGTTCGTCGGCGGCCGCGAGGCAGTTGTGCACGGTCACCCCGGCGCCGATGAGCGCGACGTCGCCGCCGTCACGGACCACCTTGCTGCCGCCGATCGGGAAGTCCTCCCCGTTGTCGTAGAGCACCGGGTACTTGCCGCGGGTGGTGCGCAGGTAGCTGACGCCCTCCCGGTCGACCATGGCGGCGACCAGGGCCGCGCAGGAGACGGCGTCGCTGGGGTAGAGCACCGTCGACCCGTGCACGGCGCGCAGGGCGGCGAGGTCCTCCAGCCCCATCTGGGAGGGGCCGTCCGGGCCGATCTCCACGCCCGCGTGCGAGCCCGCGAGGGCGATGTCGGCCCGGGAGATGCCGGCCATCCGGATGAAGTCGTAGGCGCGGGACAGGAACGCGGCGAAGGTGGCCGCGAAGGGCCGGTAGCCGCGGACCCGGAGCCCCACCGCGGCGGCGACCAACTGCTGCTCCGCGATGAACATCTCGAAGAACCGGTCCGGGTACGCCTCGCCGAACTTGTCCGCCCGGGTGGAGTCGCTGACCTCGCCGTCGAGGGCCACCACGTCCGGCCGGACGCCCAGCGCGCGCAGCGCGTCCCCGTACGCGTTGCGGGTGGCCACCTTGGCCCCCTTCTCGTACCGGGGCAGTTCCGGCGCCTCCCCGGCGGGGGCGGGCGCCGGCGGCGGCGCGGCGGCGGGCCGGGGGCCGGCGACCCGGATCTGCCGTACGCCGCCGAGGGCCTGGACGGCCCGCTCTGCCCGGTCCGGTTCGAGGGCCTTGCCGTGCCAGTCCGGCCGGTTCTCGATGTCCGGCACGCCCTTGCCCTTGACCGTCCGGGCCAGCACCACGGTCGGGCCGGTCGCCTCGCGGGCCCGCCCGAGCACCTCGTCGATGGCCGCCAGGTCGTGGCCGTCGACGACGAGCGGGTGGCAGCCGAACGCCTCGACCCGCCGGCGGTAGGTGTCCAGGTCCCACTCCAGCTCGGTCGGCCCCCGCTGGCCGAACCGGTTCACGTCCACGATCGCGGTGAGGTTGCGCAGCCCGTAGTGGCCGGCCTTGTCGAGCGCCTCCCAGATGGAGCCCTCGGCCGTCTCGCTGTCGCCGCACAGCACCCAGACGTGGTACGGCAGCTTGTCCAGGTACCGCCCGGCCAGGGCGATGCCGACGCCGACCGGCAGCCCCTGGCCGAGCGAGCCGGTGGCGGTGTCCACCCAGGGCAGGACGGGTGTGGGGTGGCCCTGGAGGCGGGAGTTCGACTGGCGGTAGGTCTCCAGCAGCTCCTGCTCGCTGATCGCGCCGGTGGCCCGGAAGACCGCGTACAGCAGCGGCGAGGCGTGCCCCTTGGAGAAGATCAGGTGGTCGTTGGCGCGGTTGCCCGGGTACGACCAGTCGTAGCGCAGGTGCCGGGAGATCAGCACCGCGAGCAGGTCGGCGGCGGACAGGCTGGACGTGGGATGGCCGGAGCCGGCCTGGGTGCTGCACCGGATCGAGTCGACCCGGAGCTGGGCGGCGAGCTCCGCCAGGCCGGTCAGGTCCTCCTCGCGCAGGGTGCGCTCTGCTTCCATCGTCACGCCGCGTCGCCTCCGTCCGGGCCGGCCACAGGGCCGCTTCCGCCCATACGGTAATCATGAAACACCGGAATTTTCGGGCAACGACCTATTCGCTGGAACCGGACGGGCGGGACGGCGGGTGGCGATCCGGCCCGCCACCAGCAGGTACGGCAGCACGGCCACCGCGAAGGCGACCGCGTTGCCGGCCACGCCCGCCACGACGCCGTACCCCGCGTAGACCGCGATGATGGTCAGGTCGGTGGCCATCCCCGCCACCGAGGTGACGGTCGCCCGGTCCGGCCCGCTGATCCGGGCCTGGAGCCGGACGTCGGCCAGCACGGTGGCGAGCTGGAACGCCGCGAACGCGACGCCGACCAGGACGAACCCGGCCGGGTGGCGGAGCAGGGCCCCCACGGCCAGGGCCAGCGCCGCCCCGGCCAGCAGGGCGGCGAAGCCCCGATCGGTCAACCGCTCCCCCGCCGGGGCCAGCAGCCCGCCCACCGTCGTGCCGGCCCAGACCAGCAGGAGCAGCAACGGCACGCCGGCCGCCGGGATCCCGGTGTCCCGGGCCAGCAGCGGCGTGTACTCGTCGAGGCCGCCCCAGACCGCGGCGACCGCCGGCACCAGCAGCAGCGCCGCCCGCACCGACCGGTCCGCACGGGCCTCGGCCAGCCCGCCCCGCAGGCTGGCCCACCAGCCCGGTTCGTCGGGATCGGGCGGGGTCTCGCCGGCCGGGCCAGGCTGGGGCGCGCTGGCCGCGGCAGGCGGGGTCTCGCCGGCCGGGCCGGGCTGCATCGCGCCACGCTCGGTCGCGTCGGGCCGGGCCGCGTCGGCCGGGTCGTGGCCCGGCGGCTCCGGGGCGCGGTGCTCGGGAAAACGGGTGGCGACCGCCGCGGCGGCCAGGCACACCGCCACGCTCGCCGCGCCGACCGCCGGGTAGCCGCCGAGCGCCAGCACCGGGGCGGCCAGCCCCATGGCGCCGACCACACCGAGCAGCTCGGCGGTCTTCGCCCGGCCGGTCAGCCGGGCGTACCGGCCGGCGGCGCCGAGCCGGTCGAGTTCCGTCCAGACCAGCGCCTCCAGGGCGCCGGAGCGCAGCGCGCCGCCCGCGCCCCAGAGCAGGAAGCCGACGGCGAACGCCGGGTAGGACGGGACGAGCACCCAGAGCGCGAAGCCGGCGGCGGCGAGGAGCGGGGCGAGGCAGAGCAGCCGCCGCCGGGAGACGGCGTCGGCCCAGGCGCCCGAGGGCACCTCCAGCAGGATGCCGGCGGCCGACCAGAGCACGAAGAGCGAGGAGATCTGCCCGACCGACAGCCCGGTGTCGGCGAAGAGCAGCGCGTACACCGGATAGAGCAGGACCAGGTCGGTGAGGAACGCGTAGGCGTAGAGGGTGGCGGCGAGCCGGCGCTCGGCGGGCACGCGCGCGGAGACGATGAGCATGAGGCCTTCCCACGGGGACGTGACGGACACCGGAACGTGCGGTGTCCGCGGTGGCCCGCGGGCTCGACCCTCGGCAGGGCATCAATGTCGCCAGTGCATGCGGCGATGGTAGCCGCCGTCCGGCCCCCCGCACACGGAACCGGGGTGGGACCCCGCAGGGCCCCACCCCGGTCGGTGAGCGGTCGGTCAGCGGCGGGACCGGTCCACGTCCGCCTGCGGGATGATCATCGTGGCCTCGCTGTCCGCGGCCTGCTCGGCCGTGGGCTGCCGCGGCGTGGTCGGCTGGGTGCGGTCCGGGTCGCCGTACGGCGGCACCGGCTGGGTCGGCTCCGCGGCACCGTACGGGGCGACCGGCTGGGTCCGGTCCGCCTCGGTCTCGCCGGCCACCGGCCGGGTCAGCTCGGCCTCGGCGTACGGGCTGGTCGGCCCGGCGAACCGCGCCTCGACGTCCCGCCGCCCCGCCTGGTACGCCCGGGCGTGGGTGGCGATGGTCCGCGACTCCTCCTCGGCGCGGGCCAGCCAGTTCTCCCAGCGGCTCTGCATCGGGCGGACCAGGCCGCCGCCGACGCCGACGACGAGGATGCCGCCGACGGTGGCGAGCACGGCGATCAGCACCGGGGTGGTCACCGTGGTGGCGACGCCGATCTGGTTGAGCGCGGCGATGATGCCGAGGCCCAGGATGAACACGGAGGCGATGTTCGCGAGCACCCGGCCGTAGGAGAGGCCGCCGAGGGCGCTGGAGATGATGTCCTTGACCGCCTTGGCGATGGCCGCGGCGACCACCACGATGACGATGGCCACGAACGCCCGGGGCAGCCAGGCCACCACGCCGTGGATCAGGTCCGAGATCGGGTTCGGGCCCCAGATGCCGAAGGCGAGCTGGAGGGTGACCAGCAGCACCGCGTAGTAGGCCAGCTTCGCGACGATGTCGCTGGCGTCGTACTTCGAGCGGGCGAGCGCGGTCTTGATGCCGCCGCGCTCGACGGCGCGGTCGAAGTGGACCCGCTCCAGGACCTTGTCCACGATCTTCAGCACGGCCTTGGCGATCAGCCAGCCGGCCACCAGGATGGCGACGAAGGCGACCGCCTTGGGCAGGAACAGCATCACCGAGCGGAACGCGTCACCCACCGCGTCCCCGAAGTTGTCTTTCATCGAAGGGCCTCCACGCAGATGGTCAGGGGTCGTCCGCCTGGAGCTACCCTGACCAGCCGCTCGGGAAACGCGGTCAGCCGCCGGGGCAGCGGTAGCGGACCTGCGTGCCGGCCTGCACCGGCGACGGCTCGATGATGTTGACGGTGGCGGTGCCGGTGGTCGCGCCGACCCCGCTGAACGTCCACTTGAGGGTGAGGGTGGCGGTGCGCTGGCCGCGGCCGACCCGCTCGGTGAGCAGGCTGCCCGGCGGCGCGTCCGAGCGGAACCACTGGTAGCGGATCACGCCGCCGCGCCCGTTGGTGCGCACGGTGGCCACCACGTCCACGGTGACGTCGCAGGCCACACCGGGAGGCCGGGGCAGCGCCACGGTGACCGCCTCGACCTCCAGCGGGCGCAGCCGCTGCCAGAGGTAGAGCCCGACCACCACCAGCAGCGCCGCGGTGAGCACTGTGGACAGCACCGAGACGACCCGGCGCCAGACCGGGCGGCGCCGCCGCGCGGGAGGCGCCGCGGGCCAGGCCGGGGCCGGCGGCGGGGTGGCCGGCACGCCGGGCCCGAAGCGCAGTTCCCCGCCGGGCGCCGTGCCGCCGCTCACCGCCCGCGCGCCCGCCGTCGTCTCGCGGTACGCCCCGGCGGTCGCCCCGCCCGGGTGCGGCGCGGTGCGGTGCCCGGTCGGCCCGACGGTGTACGGAGCCGCGGCGGCCGGGGCGTCGAATCGCGCGGTCGGCTCGGGCGCCCCGCCGAAGTGCACGGTCGCCTCGGCGGCGCCGGGCCCGCCCACGGTCGCTGCGCCGAGGTGCACGGCCGCGTCCGGGCTCAGCGGCGGGGCGCCGAGGTGCACGGTCGCGTCCGGGTTGAGCGGCGGGGCCGGCCGCGGCGGCGGGGCGCCGAGGTGCACGGTCGCGTCCGGGTTGAGCGGCGGGGCCGGCCGCGGCGGTGGGCCGAGGTGGACGGTGGCGTCGGCGTGGTGCGCCGGGTCGCCGCCACGGCCGAGGTCGACTGTCGCGCCGGGGTCGGCGGGCAGCGCCCGGGTGGGCAGGGCCTCGGTCGGCTCCTCGGGCCGGGTCACGCCGGCCGTCCCCGGGACACGGTGCAGGTCTGCGCAGCGGGCACTGTCGACTCCTAGCCGGGGGTGCAGTAGTTGTAGAGCGTCACGTACACCGGCGACGCCGAGGTGGTCGCGTTGCCGGCGGCGTCGACGGCGGTGACCTGGACGGGCATGCGGCTGCTCTGCTTCGGCGCCGGCAACGGGCCGAGCGTGCCCCGGAACACGCCGCGCCCGGCGGAGGCCATCGACCCCGTCCGGGTGACGCCCTCCAGGGTGTAGGCGAAGGTGACCTTGAGCGCGGCCGGGCCGCTGCGGTCGTCGGTGACCGTGGCGGTGACCGTGGCGGTCTTGTAGCCGTACGGGCAGCCGTTCGGTTCGAGCTGGCCGGGGTCGGCGGCGACACCACCGACGGTGGGGGCGGTGACGTCCGGCGGCGGGGGCGGCGAGGTGCTGGTCGACGGGGTCGGTGCGGGGGCGCTCGTGCGTACCGGTGAGCGGCTGGGCGTCGCGGAGCGGGAGCCGCTCGGGGTCGCGCTCGGGGTGGCCGACGGCGTGGCCGGCCCGGACGGGGTGGCGGTCACGGTCGGCGCCGGCGTGCCGGTCGGGGTGGCGGGGGCCGGACCGGCGGTGGTGGTGGGGTCGGCGACGGCGGGACCGGTCGGGCCGCCGGCGGTCACCGGGTCGTCGTGCGCGGCGTAGCTGTAGCCGGCGCCGCCCACCAGCAGGGCGGCGGCGAGGGCGCCGGCGGCCAGCGCGGTCCGGGCGCGGCCCCGGCGGAACCGGCCGCCGCGGCCCGCCGTCTCGCCGAGCGCGGTGCTGGCGAGGCTGGTGGCGCCGCCCGCGCCGTCGGGGAACGGCCAGAGCGCGGCGAGCAGGGCGGCCCGGCGGGCCAGCTCGCGCAGGCCCCGCTCCTCCCAGTCCTCCCCGTATCCGGTGCCGGCCACCCGGTCGAGGATCTCCAGGAACACCTGGGCGGGCTGCGGCCGCTCGTCGGGCCGCTTGGCCATGCCGTGGCGGAGCAGCTCGTGCACCGGCGCGGGGGCCGGGTCGGTCGGGATGGGCGCGGAGGCGTGCTGGTCGCGCAGGCTGAACAGGTCGGGCCCCGGGTACGGGGGCCGGCCGGTGAGGCACTCGAAGAAGGTGGCGGTGGCCGCGTAGATGTCGCAGGCCGGGCTGGCCGGCGCGCCCGTCCACTGCTCGGGGGCCATGTAGCGGGGCGTGCCGGAGACGGTGGTGTCGGAGCCCTGCCCGACCGGCATGGCGATGCCGAAGTCGGCGAGCTTGCTCAGCCCTTCGCCGGTGACCAGCACGTTCTCCGGCTTGTAGTCGCGGTGCACCACACCGTGGGCGTGCGCGGCGGCGAGCCCGGCGAGCGACCCCTTCAGCACGCAGAGCGCCGCCTCGGGGGTGGTCGGGCCGTGCGCGCGCAGCATCTGGCGCAGCGACACCCCGTTGACCAGCTCCATCACGATGGCCGCGCCGTGCGGCGACTCGACGTACTCGTAGAGGCGGCTCACGTGCCGGTCGTCGATCTCGCCGAGGAGCCGGGCCTCCTCCCGGAAGGCGGTCCGGAAGGAGGAGTCCGCGCCGATGTCACGTACCAGGTACTTGATGGCGACCGGGGTGCCGGTGGCGTCGTGGGTGGCGAGCACGACGCTGCCCGACGCACCGGCGCCGAGCCGACGGACCGGCGTGTAGCCGGACAGTTGCCAGCCGCTCATGCGACGAACTCCACGGCGTTCCAGGGGCGGGTGTCGGCCTCCGCCTCGCTGGTCATTCTGGTCGCGCCGGAGTCGCCGTCCATCGGCGCAACGGGTGCTTCCGCGCGCCGGACGGCGACCCCGGACCCGGGGTGCCGGCCGGGTCCGGGGCCGGTCGCGGACGGGTCGGCCAGGTCGGCGGGCCGCTGGTCGGTTTCGGACACACCGCCACAGCTAGCAGACGCCGGCAAGCCCGCCGGTCAGATGGCGGTGGCCTGGACGACCTTCCACTCGCCGTGCACCGGCACCAGGGTGAGCACCACCCGGTTCTGGTCCACCTTCTCCCCCGCCGTGGTCACGTTGCGCCGGTACTGGTTGAGGTAGAGCAGCAGTTCCACCCGGTCCGGCTCGGCGCTGACCACGCCGGTGGCGGAGACCTCGGCGAGCACCACGGCCTGCTGTTTCGTGGCCGTCGCCTTGAGCGCGGTGGTGGTCTGCGCGTACTCGTCGGCGAAGCCGCCGGTGGCGAAGGTGCGGCCGTTGGCGACGCTGTCGTCGAAGGTGCGGTAGTCGTACGAGAAGAGGGCCTTGGCGGCGGCCGGCGCGGTGGCCAGGGCCTGCCGGACGGCCTGGTCGCGCTGGCCGGCGCGGCGGTCGGCGGTCCAGCCGGCCACCGCCACGGCGGCGGCCAGCAGCAGCGCGACGACGAGCAGCGGCACGGGCCGCAGCGGGGGTCGGCGCAGGACGGTCGGTACGCGCATCGGTCTCCTCCTGTCGGTCATCCGACGAACTGGAGCTTGGTCACGAGCCAGTCCCCCGAGTCCCGGTCCCGGACCAGATCCAGCTGGATCCGGTAGTGCGACGGCCGCCCGTCGGGGGCCTTGACGTTGCGGACGGTGGCGTCGACAGCGACCAGCACCACGGCGCGCCGCCGGTCGCCGGAGACGATCCCGGCGCGCAGCACGGTGCCCTCCGACTGGACCTTGTTCTCCACCACGGCGGCGCGGACCTGGGCCTGGCCGCGGGTGAACTCGTCCTTGAAGTCGCCGGTGGCGCCGGCGGTGATCCGGCTCAGGTCCCGGTCGACGCTGGCCGCGCTGACCGAGACGAAGTTGACCGCGGCCTGCCGGGCGGCGGCGACGGCGGCCCGGCGGGCCTGGTCGGTGGCGCGGTCGACGTACCAGCGGTGGCCCTGCACGCCCGCGCCGGCCAGGGCGGCGGCGAGCAGCACCACGAGCAGCGCGGTGAGCGCCCGGGTCCGGCGGCGCGGGCCGGCGGCGTCCGGCTTACCGGCGGCGTCCGGCTCGGCGGGCTCCGCGTGGGGATCGGGCAGGTCCTCGACCTCGGCGGGGTCGCCCACGACGGTCAGGTCGCCGCCCTCGGTGGGGTCCTCGACGGGTTCCCGGTCGAGCCGTTCCAGCACCCGTTCGATCGGCTCGGCCGGTGCGGGCACCCGGGTGACCAGGCGGCGGCGCGGCGGGGTCGGGCCGCCGGCCTTCGCGCCCTTGATGACCTTCAACGTGGTGTTCCTACGGCTGGGCACCGCCACCTCCTCGGGTACGCCGGTCACGGGGTCACCCCGGCGAGCAAGAGCTGTTTCCAGGACTGGGCGCCGGCGGTGCGGTACTGGCCGCCGGTGCCGCCGAACTGCAGGGGCCGGCCGTCGGCGCCGAGGACCAGGCCGGTCGCCGGGTCGTACCCGGGGTCGCCGGCCCGGTCGGGCGGGGGCGCGGGGTCGGCGCCGCCCGGCCGGGGGGCGTTCCCGGCGCCGCGCACGCTCGCCCCGGCGGACCGCTCGCCGGCGTCGCACCGGGTGCCACCGCCGGAGTAGACACAGGACGGCGGGTTGCCGGCGTTCACCACGAGGCCGAGGTGCGCGGTGCCGTCGCCGGGGGTGACCGTGAACCCGCCGGCCACCGCGATCGGGTACACCACCAGCAGCTGCTCGATGCCGGGCAGCCGCCGCGCGGCGATCCCGTTGACGGTCACCAGGTTGCCGAGCAGCACCCCCACGTCGGGTTCCAGGCCGCGCAGCAGCGCCCGCAGCTCGACGCCGGCCGGCGGTCCGCCGGCGAGCAGCCGGCGCAGCTCCGGGTCGGCGGCGCGGAGCGTGGCGGCGAGCTGCGCCAGCCCGGCCGACCAGCGGCGCAGCGCCTCGGCGGACTCGGCCTGCGTGGTCAGCACGGTCCGCGCGTCGCGGATCAGCGCGAGGGTCTCGGGCAGCCGCTGGTCCGCCTCGGCCAGCAGGGCGTCGCCGGCGTCGAGGAGGCGGGCCAGGGCCTGCTCGTTGCCCTCGAACGCGGTGCCCAGCTCGCTGATGAGCACGGTCAGGTCGTCGGGGTCGACCGAGCGGACCAGCGCGTCCAGGTTGGTGAGCAGGGTCTCGGGGGCCAGCGGGAGGCCGGTCCGGGCGGCCGGGATGACCGACCCGTCGGCCAGGTACGGCCCGCCGTCGCGGTCGGGACGCAGGTCGAGGTACTGCTCGCCGACGGCGGAGCGCTGGGCGACAACGGCGCGCAGCGCGTCGGGTACCCGGACGCCCCGGTCGATGCGCAGGTCGGCGCGGACCCCGTCGCCGCGCAGGCCGACGGCGGTGACCCGGCCGACGGGCACGCCGCGGTAGGTCACCGGGGCGTTGGCGAACAGCCCGCCGGCGCGGGCCAGGTCGACGTGGACGACGTAGCCGGTGTGGAACAGCCGGTCGCCGAGTCCGACGTAGCGGATGCCGACGTAGCCGACGCCGAGGATGCTCACCAGCACGAAGGCGAGCACCTGGAGCTTCACGGTGCGTCCGATCACGGGATCAGCCCTCCCCCGAGCACGTCGGTCAGGCCGCCGATCTGGCCGGTGACGGCGCCGGTCACCGGGAGCACGCACTCGGCGGTGAGCACGGTGCCGTCGGGCAGTTCGGTGCCGGCGGGGAGCGCCGTGCCCTGCGGGACCAGGCCCGTGGGCAGCAGCAGCCCGCCCAGCGGCACTGTGGAGCCGGGTTTGAGCAGCTTGCAGCCCTCCGGCAGGCCGCACTCCTTCGGCGGGGTGAAGATGGCCGGAAAGTCCTTCAGGTCCGGCAGGCACTTCAGCAGCGGCAGGTCGGGCAGTCCGGGCAGGACGCCGCCGGGCTTGGCGCCGGGCCGCGCCGGGCCGCCGGTGGCGGGCGCCCGGGGCCCCGCCGGGGCCGCCGGCCGGGACGCCCGCGGTGCCGGGGCGGGCGCCGCGGCCACGAGGTTGGCCAGGATGCTGGCGGCGTCCAGGTCGGCCGTGATGGACAGGTTCACGAAGTCGCCGACGATCGCGCCCGTGACGTTCGGCGGGAACGGGTACGACAGCATGAAGTCCAGCGACTTCGGCAGGTCGTCGCCGGCCCGGGCGAGCTGCTCCAGGATCGGTTGCAGGGACGTCACCGCGGCCACCGTGTCCGCCCGGCTGCGCTCCACCACCCGGGTGCCCACGGTGCCGAGCCGGCCGAGCGCGGTGAGCGCCGTGGTGAGCTGTGCCCGCTGCCGGGCCAGGACGGTGAGGCCCGGGGCCAGGGAGTCCAGCGCGTCGCCGACGACCTGCCGCTGCCGGGCCAGCCGGCCGCTGAGCCGGTCGAGCGCGTCGATGGCGCGGACGATGTCGGCCTTCTGCCGGTCGAGCCCGCCGAGGAAGGTGTCGAGCTGGGTGAGGGTGTCCCGCAGCGCCGGCTCGCGGCCGGCCAGGGCCCGGTTCAGCTCGGCGTTGATGGTGCGCAGCTGGGCCAGGCCACCGCCGTTGAGCAGCAGGCCCAGGGCGGCCAGGACCTCCTCCACCTCGGCGCCGCGGCTGGTGCGGGACAGCGGGATGAGATCGCCGTCGGCGAGGTCGCCGCGGGCCGGCTCGGCCGGGGGCGGGGCCACCGCCACGTACTTCTCGCCGAGCAGGCTGCTCTGGCGGACGGCGGCGGTGGCGTTCGCCGGCAGCCGGACCGCCCGGTCGATGCGCAGCCGAACGCGGGCGTGCCAGCCGTCCAGCGAGATCTTCTCGACGCTGCCCACGGTGACGTCGTCGACCTTCACGGCGGCCCGGGGCACCAGGTCCAGCACGTCGGTGAACTCCGCGGTGACCGTGTAGCCGGGCCCGGCCGGCCGGCCGCCGGGCAGCGGCAGGTCGGCGACCTCGGGCAGGCCGCAGCCGGTGGGCAGCAGGGCCACGGCCAGCGCGCCGGCCAGCAGCCGGAGCCGCCGGGCGCCGGTGCCGGCGGGCGCGCCGGACCGCCGGGCGGTCACGCCGGGCCCCGCAGGATGCCGCCGAGCGTGGGGTCGCTCGGAATGGTAGAGCCGCCCGGCGCCTGGTCGGCGGTCGGCGCACCGGGGGAGCTGATGGATCCCGGTGAGGACCCGCTTCCCGCCGGGGCGCCGGGCGGCAGCTTGAGCAGCTTGCGCAGCTGGTCGGTGAGGGGCAGCCCGCGCTGGCGCAGGGTCTGCGCGAGCTTGGTGCAGATCGCCGGCACCTCCGCGGCCGGAAGCTGGGCGACCATGAGGGAACAGGCGAAGGTCGCCGGGTCGTACGGGCCGAGCGGGTTGTCCCGGGTGTCCAGGGTGCCCGAGCGGGGGTTGTAGGCGAGGTTGAGGTTGCCGATGGCCAGGGGGGCCACGTCGAGGATCTGGATGACCGCCTGCTGCTGGCGGACCAGGACCGTGGTGATGTCGGCCAGCGCGGTGACGTTCGAGGTCAGCGCCGTGCGGTTCTGCCGGACGAAGGTGGTCACGTCGCCGAGCGCGGCGGCCAGGTTGCGCAGCGCCCGGGCCAGCTCCTCCTTCTCCCCCGCGAGCTGCTCGGCCACGTCGGCGAGCTGCTGCTGGAAGCGGCGTACCTCCTGGTCGCTGCGGGCCAGCGTGGTGGTGAAGCGTTGCAGGTTGACCACCGTGCCGAAGAGGTCGCCGCGCCCGTTCGACAGGGTGGCCAGCGCGCGGGAGGCCCCGTCGAGGGTGTCGTGCAGGTTCCCGCCGTTGCCGTCCAGGTTGGCCCGGCCCGTGGCGACCAGGTCGGACAGGGCGCCGTCGGCGTTGGCGCCGGTCGGGCCGAGGGTCCGGTTGAACTCGTCGAGCGCGGCGTAGATGTCGTCGATCTCCATGGGCGCGGCGGTCCGGTCGACCGGGATCCGGGCACCGTCGTCGAGCGCGGCGCCGCCGGTGTACGCCGGGGTGAGCTGCACGTACCTGTCGCTGACCACGCTGGGCGGGACGATCAGCGCCTGCGCGCCGGCCGGCAGCCGCAGCTCCGGGTCGTAGCGCATCTCCACCCGGACGACCCGCCCCTGCGGGACGACCTTCTCGACCTCGCCGACGCGGACGCCGAGGACCCGCACGTCGGAGCCGGCGTAGACGCCGACCGCGCGGGTGAAGTACGCGACGACGCGCCGCTGCGGGGGTTCGTGGCGCCACACGGCCGCCCCGGCGGCGACGGCGATGACGAGCACGGTGGCCGCGGCGAGCGGGCGCCGCCAGCGCTGGATCCGACCGGGCATCAGCGACCTCCGGTGGCGGCGGGCAGGTAGGGCTGGAGCAGACCGTCCACGTACGAGTCGAACCAGCGGCCGTTGCCGACCACGTTGGCGAACGCGGTGACGAACGGGCCCATCCGGCGGATGGTCTGCTCCAGGTCGTCGCGGTTGCGTTGCAGGACGGCCACCACGTCGCGCAGCTTGCGCAGCGCGGGTTGCAGCTGGGAGCGGTTGTCGGCGACCAGCCCGGAGAGCTGGGTGACGAGCTGGTCGGTGCCGACCAGGAGCTGGTGGATGGCGTCCCGCCGCCGGGTGACCTCGGTGAGCAGCTTCTCCCCGTCGGTGACCAGCTTGCTGAACTCCTCGTCCCGCTCGGCCAGCACGCCGGTGACGCCCCGGGCGCGGGACAGCAGGGTGCGCAGCTCCGCGTCGCGGGAGGAGACCGTGCGGGAGAGCCGGGACAGCCCGGTCAGCGAGGTGCTCACGCTGGGCGGGGTGTCGGCGAACGTCTCCGACAGGGTCGTGAACGCGCGGGCGAGCTGGTCGGTGTCGACCTTGTCGAGGGTGTCGGCGAGGCCGGTGACGGCCTGCACCACGTCGAACGGAGCGGCGGTGCGGTCCAGCGGGATCTGCCCGCGCTCGGGCAGCTTCCCCACGCCGGCCGGGGCGAGGGCCAGGTACTTCTGCCCGAGGACGGTCTTGATCCGGATGGTCGCGCCGGTGTCCCGGCCGAGGCGTACGCCGTCGTCGTCGACGCGGAACCGGACCCGCACGTACGGCTGGGGTGCCCGGGCGAGTTCCACGGCGGTGACCACCCCGACCCGCACGCCGGCCACCCGGACCTCGTTGCCGGTGGCCAGGCCGCTGGCGTCGTGGAACGCGGCGGCGTACGCGCGGCCGGTGAGCGCGGCGATCCGGTCGAGCTGGAACGCGCCGAGCAGGACGGCGACCAGCACGGTCAGCCCGACCGCGCCGACGATCACCGGGTTGCGTTCGCGGAACGGCCTCACCGGGCACCTCCCGTGGCGCAGCGGGCGGCGGTGGCGTCCACCCCGGGCACGGTGAGCGGCGCGTGGCCGTCGACGGCGAGCCGGCCGTCGAAGTCGCAGAGGTAGAAGTTGAACCAGGAGCCGGAGGAGGCGACCCGGGTCAGCGACTCGTAGCGCTGCGGCAGCCGGCCCAGGGTGGCGTCGATGACGGCGGAGTTGCGGTTCAGCGTGCCGGCCAGCTCGTCGAGGGCGCGGACGTCGGCGGCGAGCGGCGGCCGGGTCTGGCGCAGCAGCCCGGCGGTGGTGTCGGTCAGCTCGCCGAGGCTGACCAGCGCCTCGCCGATGGCGGTGCGGTCGGCGGAGAGCCCGGAGACGAACTGCTGGAGCTGGCTGATGCTCTGGTCGAGTTCGTTGTCGTGCGCCGCCAGGGTGCCCAGCACCTGGTTGAGGTTGGTCACCACCCGGCCGATCACCGCGTCCCGGTCGGCCAGGGTGCTGGTGAGCGAGGCGGTGCGCCGCAGCAGGCTGGCCACCGTGCCACCCTCGCCCTGGAGCACCTGGACGATCTCGTACGCCAGCTTGTTGACCTCGGCGGGGTCGAGGGCGGTGAACAGCGGCCGGAAGCCGTTGAACAGCACGGTCAGGTCCAGCGCCGGCCTGGTCTGGGTGAGCGGGATGAGGCCGTCGGGCCGCAGCGGGCGGGGGTCGCCGGGGCCCTCGGTCAGCGCCAGGTAGCGCTGGCCGACGAGGTTGCGGTAGCGGACGGCGGCGCGCACGCCGACGGCCAGCGGCACGTTCCGGTCGACGGTGAAGGCGACCTCGGCGGTGGTGTCGTCGACCACCCGGATGTCGGCCACCTTGCCCACCCGCACCCCGGCGATGCGCACGTCGTCGCCGGCCAGAAGGCCGGTCACGTCGGTGAACCGGGCCCGGTAGGTGGCGCCGTCGGGCGGGAACGCGCCGAGGGTCTGCGCGAGCAGCGCGGTGGCCAGCAGCGTGACGGCCGCGAACACCACGAGCTTCACCAGCGCGGGGGTCGTCTTCCCGGTCATCGGGCGGTCACCACCGCTCCGCGCAGCAGCGGGCCCCACAGCAGCACCGCGAAGTCGGGCACCTCGGCGGGCGGCGTCCCGGTGAGCCCGCCGACGAGCGGCGCCACCAGGGCCCGCTCCTCGGCGGTGCCGGCCCGGCCCATCGCCGGGGGCGCCGGCGCCGCGGGGGCGCCGCCGGCCGGCACGCCGACGGGCAGGGGCTTCGGGGTACGCGCGCCGCGGTAGTCGTAGCCGTCGGCGACCGGCACCTCCGGTGCGGGCACCTTCGGGTGCGGCATGCCCCGGCAGTCCGGGCCGTCGTGGGCACCGTAGACCGGCTCGTCGCGGCCCCGCTCGTACGGGCCGCCGTCGCGGGTCACCTCCAGGGTGATGTGCATCCGGCCACCGGCGAAGACCTCCTCGACCCGCGGTTGCAGGGCGACCAGCCCGTGCACCAGGCACGGGTATTCGGGCGCGTAGGCGGCCAGCAGCTCCAGCACGGGGCGGCTCACCTGCCCGAGCCGGATGAGCTGGTCGCCGTGCCGGTCCAGGAAGCCGCGCGCCGTGTCGGCCGTGTCGGTGGTGTCGGCGAGGAACGCGGCGAGCTGGTCGCGCTGGTCGCCGATGGTGCCGGCGGTGACGGTCACGTCGCGCAGCAGCGCCAGCAGGTCGGGCAGCGCCGCGTCGTAGCTGTCCAGCACGGCGGCCAGCTGGCGGAAATCCTCGGCGATCGTGGGCAGCTGCGGGTTGAGCTGCCGCAGGTACGCGCCGAGCCGCGCGAGGTTCGCGCCGAGCCGCTCGCCGCGCCCCTCCAGGGCGGTGGCGATGGCGCCGAGGGTGGTGGCGAGCTGGTCGGGGTGGAGGGACTGGAGCAGCGGCAGCGCCTCGTCGAGCACCCGTTCCAGCTCGACGGCGGTGCGGCTGCGGTCCTGGGTGATCTCGGCGCCGTCGCGGATCGGCCCGGCGGCGCTGCCCGGGGGCGGGACGAGTTCGACGTACCGCTCGCCGAACAGGGTCTTGGGCAGCAGCCGGGCGGTCACGTCGGCGGGGATCCGGGCGGTGGCGGCGGGGTCGAGGGCCAGCCCGATCACCGCGCCGCGGCCGTCGCTGCGCACCGATCGGACGTCGCCGACCACCACCCCGCGTACCTTCACGTCGGCGCCTTCGAGCAGGTGCAGGCCGGCGCGGTCGGCGCGGAGGGTGACCCGGTCGACCGGGGTGAATGCCCCGCGGTACTGGAGCACGGCGGCGGTCAGCGCCGCGGTGAGCAGGGCGACGAAGACGAGGCCGAGGACACGGTGTCGCATGGTCGTCACCCCGCGATCCGGACGGTGGTGGTGGCGCCCCAGATGGCCAGGGACAGGAAGAAGTCCACGACGTTGACCGCGACGATCGCGGTCCGCACGGCCCGCCCGACGGCGACGCCGACGGCGGCCGGCCCGCCCTGGGCGTGGTAGCCGTACCAGCAGTGCACGAGCACCACGATCACGCTGAACACCAGCACCTTGCCGAAGGACCAGAGCACGTCCGCGGGCGGCAGGAACAGGTGGAAGTAGTAGTCGTAGGTGCCGGCGGACTGCCCGTAGTAGCCGACCGCGATGGTGCGGGTGGCCAGGTAGCTGGCGAGCAGCCCGAGCACGTACAGCGGGATGACCGCGATGAAGCCGGCGATCATCCGGGTGGTGACCAGGAACGGCAGCGAGGGCACCCCCATCACCTCCAGCGCGTCAACCTCCTCGGAGATCCGCATGGCGCCGAGTTGGGCGGTGAACCCGCAGCCCACGGTGGCCGACAGCGCCAGCGCGGCGACCAGCGGCGAGATCTCCCGGGTGTTGAAGTACGCCGAGACGAAGCCGGTGAACGCGCTGCTGCCGAGCTGGTCGAGGGCCTGGTAGCCCTGGAGCCCCACCTCGGTGCCGGTGAAGAAGGTGAGGAAGCAGATCACCCCGACGGTGCCGCCGAACACGGCGAGCGCGCCGGTGCCGAAGCTCACCTCGGCCAGCAGCCGGATCACCTCGCGCCGGTAGCGGCGCAGGGTGCGCGGCGCCCAGGCCAGGGCGCGCAGGTGGAAGGCGAGCTGGCCGCCCAGGTCGTCGAGATGCCGCAGGACCGCCATGTCAGCTCCCCTTCTGCGGGACGACCTGGAAGTACACGGCCGTGACCACGAAGTTCAGCGCGAACAGCAGCATGAAGGTGATCACCACGCTGCGGTTGACCGCGTCACCGACGCCCTTCGGCCCGCCCTTGGCGGTCATCCCCTGGTGGCTGGCGACAAGCGCGGCGGCGGCCCCGAACAGCAGCGCCTTCACCTCGCCGACGAGCAGGTCGGGCAGCTGGCCGAGGGCCTGGAAGCTCGCCAGGTACGCCCCGGGCGTGCCGCCCTGGAGCACCACGTTGAACGCGTAGCCGCCGGTCACGCCGACCACGCTGACCAGCCCGTTGAGCAGCACCGCGACAAGCATCGAGGCGAGCACCCGGGGCACCACGAGGCGGTGGATCGGGTCGATGCCGAGCACCTGCATGGCGTCCAGCTCCTCGCGGATCTTCCGCGCGCCGAGGTCGGCGCAGATGGCCGAGCCGCCGGCGCCCGCGATGATCAGCGCGGTGACGATCGGGCCGGCCTCGCGGACCACGGCGAGCACGGACGCGGCGCCGGTGAACGACTGCGCGCCGAGCTGGCGGACCAGCGTGCCGAGCTGGAGCGCGATGACCGCGCCGAACGGGATGGAGACCAGCGCGGCGGGCAGGATGGACACCGAGCTGATGAACCAGGCCTGCTGGACGAACTCGCGGACCTGCACCGGCCGGCGGCCCAGCCCGCGCAGGGTGTCCAGGCAGAACGCGAAGAACTCGCCGGTGTGCCGCACGGCGGCGACGGGAGCGCTCATACCGCCACCTCGCTCGAATCGGCCCAGCGGCCCTCGAACGACCCGGGCGGCGGGGTGACGCCGTGCTCGCGGCACCACTGGCCGGGCGGGCGTTCGGCGGCGCGCGGCCGCCCGTCCGACGGGGGCAGTTGCAGCGGGATCGGCGGCAGCGGCGGGAGTTCCACCCCGGCCTGCGCCTCGGCCGCCAACTCCTCGGCGTCCTTCTCCTCGGCCATCCCGATCGGACCGATCCGCTGCGCGTTGAGGAACTGCCGGACCACCGGCTCGGTGCTGGACAGCAGCATCTCCCGCGGCCCGAACATGGCCAGGTGCCCGTGGTAGATCAGGCCGATGTTGTCCGGCACGGTCCGGGCCGTGTTGATGTCGTGGGTGACGATCAGGAAGGTCGCCCCGGTCCGCTGGTTGAGGTCGACGATGAGCTGGTTGAGGTAGGCGGTGCGCACCGGGTCCAGCCCGGAGTCCGGCTCGTCGAAGAGGATGATCTGCGGGTCGAGGACGAGGGCGCGGGCCAGCCCGGCCCGCTTGCGCATCCCGCCGGAGATCTCACCGGGCAGCTTGTGCTCGGCCCCGACGAGGCCGACCATCTCCAGCTTCTCGGTGACCACGGCCCGGATCTCCGACTCGGAGCGGCGGGTGTGCTCGCGCAGCGGGAACGCCACGTTGTCGTAGATGGTCATCGAGCCGAACAGCGCGCCGTCCTGGAACAGCACGCCGAACAGCTTGCGCACCTCGTACAGCTCGCGTTCGGAGAGCTTCGGCAGGTCCCGTCCCTCGATGACGACGGAGCCCCGGTCGGGCCGGAGCAACCCGACCAGCGTCTTGAGGAACACCGACTTGCCGGTGCCGGAGGGTCCCAGCAGGACGGAGATCTCCCCGGCGGGCAGGGTCAGGGTGAGGTCCGACCAGACCGGGTGCCCGCCGAAGGACTTGGTCAGTCCACGTACCGCGACCTCGACGCCCATCGTTCCCCTCCCTTCGTGTCTCACCTGGAACATCGGGCGGGGACGACGGGGCGCAACAACTACTTTGAGTCACCGGCCGGGGACGGCCGGCGAGCTATGCAAAACCCCGGAGGTGTGGATAACGTGCCGGAAACCGGCCGGTGATGAGGATGTTCCGCGAACGCCATGACGACAGTGATCGAGTCCGAACTCGTCCGCCGGGCCGCCGCGGGCGACCCGGCGGCGGTGGAGGCGTTGCTGGTCGGCGTGCGTCCGGGACTGGTCCGCTACTGCCGGGCCCGGCTGGGCCGGGTGGGCGGGGCGTACACCACGGCTGACGACGTCGCGCAGGAGGTGTGCGTGGCCGTGCTGCGCGCCCTCCCCCGCTACCGTGAGCAGGGCGTCCCGTTCGCCGCGTTCGTCTACGGCATCGCCGCGCACAAGGTGGCCGACGCCCAGCGCTCCGCCGTGCGAGACGCCGCGGTCACCCCCACCGACACCCCGGTGGAGCGGCCCGACGCCGCGCCGGGGCCCGAGCAGCAGGCCGTGGCGAGCGACCTGGCCCGGCGGCTGTCGGCCCTGCTCGACCGGCTTCCCGACGTCCAGCGGGAGATCGTCCTGCTGCGGGTCGCGGTGGGGCTGTCCGCCGAGGAGGTCGGGGACGTGGTCGGCATGTCGGCGGCCGCGGTCCGGATGGCCCAGTCCCGCGCCCTGGCCCGGCTCCGTACCCTGGCCGGGGGCTCACTGGACGAGGTGGCGGCATGACCGGGCGGACGCCGGGCGACGGCGACGAGGCGATGGACCTGGGGACCATCGCCCGCGACGACGCGCTGCTCGACGCCCTCGGCCGCGGCGAGCCCGCGCCCGACGGCGACGCCCTCGCCGGGCTGCTCGCCGCCTGGCGGTCCGACCTCGCCGAGGAACCCACCGGGGTACGCCCCGCCGCGCCGGACCCTGTCGGGGACGCGCCCGTGCGGCGGGCGGTCCGGCGGCCCCGCCCCTGGGCGCTGCGGCTGGCGGCGGCCGCCGTGGCGCTGCTGGCCCTGGTCTCCGGGCTCGGCATCAGCAGCCGCGACGCCGGCCCGGGCAGCCCGCTCTGGTCGCTGACCAAGCTCCTGCACCCGCAGCAGGCCGAGGTGCGCGGCATCGAGGACACCATCGACCGGGCCCGCGCGGCCCTCAACGCCGGCCGGCTCGACGACGCCGAGGCGCTGATCGCGCAGGCCCGCCGGGACCTGGCCCGGGTGGAGGACCCGGCGGCCGTCACCCGGCTGGGCGCCGCGCTCGACGTTGTGGCCCGCGACCTGGCGGCGGCCCGGGGGGTCACCGCGCCGCCGAGCGCCGCTCCGGCCTCCGCCCCGGCCAGCCCCGCGCCCACCGCCGTCCCGAGCCCCACCGTCACCCGCACGCCCCGGCCGGGCCCCGCCACCTCGGGCGGCTCGCCGAGGCCCGGGACGAGCGGTTCGCCGGCTCCGGCCGACAGCCCGCTGCTGCCGCTGCCCGGCCTGCCACTGCCGTCGGTGTCCGTGTCGGTCTCCGTTCCCGGGCTGCCGCTGCCCGGGCTGCCGCTGCCCACCGGGGGCGGGCTGCTCGACTGAGCGCCGCGCGACGAACCGGACAGGTCCGTTACTGTGCTGCCGTGAGCAGCACAGCAGGGGCGCCCGCGACCGGCACCGCGGGCCGCCGGGCGCGGATGACCACGAGCCGCCGGCTGAGCGTCATGATGCTCGGGATGACGGTGCTGGTGCTCGTCGGCGGCGGGGTCGGTGCGGCGGCCCTGTCCCACACGGCCGCGGTCTCCAACCGGCTGGCCGACCGGATCTCCCCCGCCCGCACCGCGGTGAGCCGGCTGGAGAGCGGACTGCTGGAGCAGGTGGCGGCGGTCCGCGGGTACGTCATCACCGGCGATCCGGAGCTGCTGCGCCCGTACGAGGAGGGGGTGGCCGCCGAGCGCGCGACCGCGCGGCGCGCCCGCGACCTGCTCGCCGACGAGCCGGCGGCCCGGCGTGAGCTGGACGCCGCGCTGACCCTCGCGGAGCGCTGGCGGGCCGAGTACCCGACCCGGCTGATCGCCGCCCGCCGGACCGGCACCAGCGCGGCGGAACTCGCGCCCGTGGTACGGCAGGGCCGGCTCGCGTTCGACGCCGCGCAGGCCGCGCTGACCAGCCTGGAGGCCCGGCTCGACCGGGTGCAGGCGGCCGGCCGGGCCGACCTCGACCGGGCCCGCGCGCTGCGGGACCTCCTCTTCGTGGCGATCCTGGCCACCCTGCTGCTGTCCAGCATCGTCATCTCGGTGCTGGTCCGGACCACGGTGCTGCGCCCGCTGGACCGGCTCGGCGCCTCGGTGCGGCGGGTCGCCGGCGGCGACTTCGAGCACCGCCTCGCCCCGGAGGGGCCGGCCGACATCGCCCGGCTCACCGTCGACGTGGAGACCATGCGGCAGCGGGTGGTCGACGCGCTGAACACCAGCCGCCGGCACCGGGACGCGCTCGAACAGCAGGCCGCCGAGCTGCGCCGGTCCAACGAGGACCTGGAGCAGTTCGCCTACGTGGCCTCGCACGACCTCCAGGAGCCGCTGCGCAAGGTGGCGTCGTTCTGCCAGATGCTGCAACGCCGCTACGGCGACCAGCTCGACGACCGGGCCCGGCAGTACATCGACTACGCGGTCGACGGGGCCACCCGGATGCAGAACCTGATCAACGACCTGCTGGCGTTCTCCCGGATCGGCCGGATCTACCGCGACGACCGGGAGGTGGACCTGGCCGCGACGTTCGCCCAGGCCGAGTCGAACCTCTCCGAGGCGATCGCCGAGGCGGGCGCCGAGATCGAGGCGGACCCGCTGCCGGTGGTGCACGGCGACCCGACACTGCTCACCATGCTGTGGCAGAACCTGCTCGGCAACGCCGTGAAGTTCCGCAGCCCCGACCGGCCGCCCCGGATCCGGGTGGCGGTCACCGAGGACACGGACGGCTGGGAGTTCGCCGTGGCGGACAACGGCATCGGCATCGACCCCCGGTACGCCGACAAGATCTTCCTGATCTTCCAGCGGCTGCACCCGCGGGGCGCCTACGACGGCACCGGGATCGGGCTGGCCATCTGCAAGAAGATCGTCGAGTTCCACGGCGGCGCGCTGCGCCTGGACGACGGGTACGCCGACGGCGCCCGGTTCGTCTTCACCCTGCCGAGGCCGGCGCCCACGGTGAGCGTGCCGGAGCAGGCGGGCGAGCCGGCGCCGGTGGCAGCGGGCTGAGCACTCACATTTCCGGCCGGCGGCCGGCTGCCGGTGTGTACGCCGGCCCGTCACGGCGCGGGTCGGCGTCCGTCCCCGTCCGCGGCCGCGGCGACGTTCCCGGTGACCGGTCCGAGCGACGGGGCCTGCTCCGTCGGGCCCCCGCCGGCCTGCCCCGCCTGCCCCGCCGGACGGGCCCGGTCGCCCTCCCCGCCGGCGAGCCGGTCGAAGAAGCGCAGCAGCTCGACCGGGAACGGCATGACCAGGGTGCTGTTCTTCTCCGCCGCCACGTCCACCACCGTCTGGAGCAGCCGCAGCTGGTACGCCCCCGGCGTGTTCGCCATGGCCCGGGACGCGTCGGCGAGCCGGCGGGACGCCTGGTACTCGCCGTCCGCGGCGATCACCCGGGCCCGCCGTTCCCGTTCCGCCTCGGCCTGCCGGGACATCGACCGCTTCATCCCCTCGGGCAGCGACACGTCCTTGACCTCCACCCGCTCGATGAGCAGGCCCCACGGCTTCTCGGTGGGCGCGTCGATGACCGACTTGAGCTCCGCGTTGATGCGGTCCCGGTCGCGCAGCAGGGTGTCCAGGTCGGCCTTGCCGATCACCGACCGCAGCGCGGTCTGCGCGACCTGGAGCACCGCCGACGGGTAGTCGCGGACGTTGACCAGCACCTTCACCGGGTCGACCACCCGGTAGTAGACGACCGCGTCGACGGTGAGCGTGACGTTGTCGCGGGTGATCACCCCCTGCGCGGGCACCCCGATCACGGTGGTCTGCATGCTCACCCGCACCATCCGGTCGGCGACCGGGACGATGAGCTGGAAGCCGGGCTGGCGGATGCGCTCCAGCACCCGGCCGAAGCGGAACACCACGCCACGCTGGTACTGCTGCACCAGCCGGACGCTCAGCGAGGCCACGAGCACCACGAGCGCGACGACGATGACCAGCGCGATGACGGCGGCGGCTGCCATGGTCCCCTCGATCCCGGAGGCGCCCGCCTCCCGGCCGCGCGCGTACCCACTCCCCCGCACTTCACGCCTGGTGTCTCGTGGGCCCAGCCACGCAATCTTGGACACTTTCCGCCAGCACCGAACGGAAACTGTCCCAAGATCCGGGGGCACGGCTGTCGGCGGGTCAGTGGGCGCGGTTCCCGACGTAGGACCCGTCGCGGAACTCGAAGACGACGAGGTCGGTGTCGTACTCCTCGCGGAGGTGGCCGCCGTACCCGTCCTCGACGACGTGCGGCGCGATGAGGTCGAGGATGCTGACCAGCTCGCCCAGGTCGTCGTCCAGCCAGTAGTTGCGGCTGTGCAGGCCCCACTGGAACCGTTCGCCGGTCGCCGTGAAGCCGACCCGCTGCCGGCGCAGCGACGCCACGTCACCGCCGGGCAGGTAGCTGTCCGGGTCCGGCGCCAGCAGCCGGTACGGGTGATCCTCCGCGTCCAGCGTGGCGGGCCGCTCGTCACGCATCCCGAGATGCCACCGGAGAACGTCGAGGACGTCAGGTGGCGTCTCGTCGTCCAGGAAACAGCTGAAGACGACCTCGTAGTGCAGGCTCACGAGCCACTTCCCCTTTCGTGTGGGCGGCCGGCATGCTCAGAAGCGGCGGGCCGGGGGGATGCCGCGGGGTGGGGGCTGGCGCAGCAGCCAGACCGGGTTGCCGGCCCCGATGATCACGCCGTCCCGCCCCCGGACCTGGGTCCGCAGGTACCTGCCCGCGCCGGGCGAGACCGGCAGGTCGTGCCAGCCCTGCCGGAGCTGACGCCAGGGCACCTGTCCGATCTCGATCGCCGGGGTGGGATCGGCGACGCCCGCCAGGTCGACCGCCCCGGTCACCACCTCCAGGGTCGCGCCGGCCGGCAGGTCGGTGGCACGCAGTCGCACGGTCAGCTCACCGGCGTCGGTGGTCAGCACGGCGCCCATCGCGCTGCGACCGCCGATCTCCAGGTCGAGGGCGCCCCGGTAGCGGGCCAGGTCGGTGAACCAGGCCTGGCCGGCCCGCAGCGCCGCCACCAGGTCGTCGCGACCCGTGGAGGCCGCCCACACGTACGTGACGTGCCGGTCCCGCCCGGCCCGCCAGTCGGTGCCGTCGTGGTCGTCGGTCACCCCGACGGCGGTCACCGGGACGGCGTTGCGGGCCGCCACGTCGTACGCCCAGAGGTGGTCGTCGACCGGTTCGCGGCCGATCTCGATCAGGTCGACGCCGAGCGCGTGCCGCTCCACCAGCAGCCGCGCGAGGGACTCGCGGCGTTCCACGTCGAGCGGGTGGTTCCAGCAGACCACCCCGCCGTGGTCGTGGAGGAACTCGACCATCCGTTCGGTGGCCCCGACGTCGTTGTCCCGGTACGGCGGCGACGGGAAGCGCGGCAGCGTCTGGTCGCCGCCGAACCAGTTGAGGTGCCGGACCATCGACACCTCGTAGGCGCGGTGGCGGGTCACTCCCGGGTACGCCCCGGCGTAGCCGCGCAGCACCTCGGCGCGCAGTTCCTCGCCGGCCTGCCCGGCGCGCCGGGCCCGGTCGAAGACGAGCCGGTCGACCACGTACGCGCCCCGCGAGCCGCCGGCGACCTGCACCCCGAGCCGCAGCCCACGCAGCGAGTTGTCGCCCGCCACCAGGTCCGGCCAGAGCCGCCGCACGTCGGACAGCAGGTCGAGGGTGTGCCGCCGCCAGGCGCCGGCCGGGGCGGGCAGGTCGACGGTGCCGTGCCGACCGTCGGCGTGGTGCCGGGTGTCGGTCGCCGCGCCCAGGCGGTAGCGCAGCACGAGCTGGCCGGCGGGGCGGCCCGCGCCGGCCGGGTGGTGGGACAGCGCGATCTCCACGATCAGGGTGGCGTCGGGGCCGGCGGTCTCGGGCAGCACGTCGAGGTACAGCGTGGTGTCGGAGATGTTCCCGGTGTGCGTCCAGTTCCACGCCTTGCCGGCGTACCAGAGGATGCCGGCGCCGGCGGCGGTGAGCCGCAACGCGCGGCCCGGGTCGTCGGCGGCGGCGGGCACGAAGTCGGCGGCCGAGGCGGTGAGCGCGCCCTCGGTGGACTCCGTCCAGGTCCACGCGAGCCCGCCCTCGGCCTCCTCGGGCCCGTCGAAGTGGACGACGCGGCGGTGGTCGTGGGCGGCCACCCGGAAGTCGTGGTCGGTCCACCAGATCACGTCGACGGCGTTGCGCCGGGCCTGGTCGAGGTGGGCGGCGTAGCTGGCGACGCCCTCGCTGAACGACGCGTGCAGGTGCATGGCCATGCTGATCGGCCGGCGTCCGCGGGCGACCGGCGGCGGGTCGCCGGTGGCGGCCAGGCCCACGGGTACGCCGATCCCGGCGACCGCGAGGCCACCGGCGGCCACGAGCAGGCTGCGCCGGTCCAGCCGTGCCCGATCCCCCATGCCGCTCCCCCGCTCCCCAGCCGGCCCGGGCCAGCGTACGGGCGGCGGCACCGCCCGGGGATCCGGCGATCGTGCGGTCGGCGGGGACCACCAGGTCAGGCGCGCCGACGCACGGCTGCCGGGTCGGAGAGTCGGATTACTGGGGAGCACGCTCCGATGGCGCTGTCAGCGGGTCCGTGCGAGTTCCTCGACGTCGCTGAAGGTGGCGACCCGCTCGCACTCCTCCGGTGTCAGCTTCCCGGGGAACCGGGGCGGCAGGCCCCGTGTTTTCCTGCTGCTCCGGGCTGCCCGCTAGCTCACCTGCCGAAAGGCGGCTTACGGGCTCGCCCCCGGGTCCCTGCGAACAGTAGGGGTGCTCCGCCGGTTGTGTCTCGCCGGCCGCGAGGTGGCCCGGATCGCCGCACTGTCGGCTGATCGTCCGGGCGTACGGGGCGGCCGCCGTGGTGGTGAAGAACGACGCCGTCGCTGACCGGGTCACCATGCTGGACGGCTGCACCAGCTCGGGCTCGAAGGGCGCCAGCGCGAGCGTGCCCGCCTTGATCTCGGAGACGCGCGGACGTGTCACGGCACTCGCGTGGACGCGGCGCGTGGGTGCATTTCGTCGACCCGGGCCGACTTCTGCCGAAGTCAGCTGAGTCACTGGGGTCACTCACCCACCGGGCTCTAGCTGCGAAAACGTCCACAGAGGGCTGAGGCCGATTACGCGTCCGCCTAGGTCTGCGTACGCCGCGGCGGCGGGGCAGTAGAGTATCCCTCCGACGTGACGTTCCCTCCCAACCTCGGGACGAACTCCGGGTCGCACCCACTTGCTTAGGGCGCCCGGGTACGACTCGAGACCCCGGGAGATGGAGGTACGTCATGTTCAGCCGCTCAACCCGGGCTCGCCGGCAGCAACGCCGGAGCGCCCCCAGGCCCGACCGCTCCACCCGTCCGCGGGTGAGGTGGAAGAGCATCATCAACTCGGCCACGCTGGTTCTGAACCTCGCGGGCCACGCGGTGAGGCTCTACCGGACCTGGAAAGGGATGTAGCCGCGCCTGAGGGCGCGGCTACATGACGGTGAAGGGCGCTCCACTCCGAAGCTTGGCCGGCCGAGGGTGGAGCGTTCTTCGTTTTCCAACTTGGCTGCGACACGTCGACAGCACCCGCACTATGCCATAACCATGCCGTTTGGCAGTAGGGAACCCCAGATCCAACTTGGCGAACGTCTTGTTGTGCGATATCGTCCCGGCCGCTCTGACGTGCGGTTATACCCCTGTAACAGTAGCTCGCAAGGATTTTACGTGTTCTGACACACGGTACGCCCGTACTACGACGGCCCCGACCGAAAGGTCGAACCCAGCGCCAAGCCGCTGACCACGGCTTTCGCGCACGTGCTTCCTGCGATGGCGCGCGCAGCATGCGGTCCGCCGCACGCTACGGGCCGTGAGTCATCCAGCCCGGCCGGGGGGCGCCCGGCGAGCCGCTGCCGGTCCATGGACGATTGCTGCGGCACCCCGTCATCGACCCGTGGTCGTGGCGGCCGGTTGCCGAGGTGACGGACTGGCCTGGCCGACATGGACTTCGCCAGCCGGCGCGCACCGTCCGCTCAGGGAGGCTGCGACGGCCGGCTGCCCAAGGGCAGAGTCACGAGCGTGGCAGCACGATGTGCGCACGGAAGTGTCTGGCGGAACGCTCTCCAGTGACACGGGGGGGCGGCGACATTTCACTCCGCAGCTCGGCGGCCCACCAACTGAAGTTCTGACCGGGAGCCGACAGCCACGTCCCACTCGCTGAGCAGGCACGCCCAGGCCACGTCGAGTTCCGTCTCGATCGCGCCGCTGTTCCGGGCCAGTGCCGTGCTGCGCCATGCCCGGATGATGTCGGCCACGCCGTCCAGCATGACCGATCAGCGAGTGCCGTGACACCGAGTTTGTCATGGGCCGCCGCTGTCTCAGGCGGCGTAGCGGGCGGCGAGGTCGACGACGCGGCGGGCGGCGGCCACCATGGCGCGGTCGGCGAACCGGCCGTCGGGCAGCACCACGGTGCCGGAGCCGCGGGTCTGCGCGTCGGCGAGCGCGGCGAGCAGTTCCCGGGCCCGGTCCACCTCCCGGTCGGCGGGGCGGAACGCGGCCGCGATCACCGGCAGCTGGCGCGGGTGGATGGCGGCCCGGCCGAGGAAGCCGAGCCGCCGGCCGGCCGCGCAGGAGGCGGCCAGGCCGTCGAGGTCGGTGACGTCGGCGTACACCGACATGACCGGCGGCGGCAGGCCGGCCGCGCGGGCCGCGACCACGATCCGGCCGCGGGCCCAGAGCAGGCCGTCGTCGTCGGCGACACCCAGGTCGGAGCGGAGGTCGGCCTCGCCGAGCCCCAGCGAGGCCACCGACGGGTGGGCGGCCGCGATCGGGTACGCGGACTCCAGCCCGACGGCCGACTCGACAAGCGGGTGCAGCGGGGTGTCGACCCGGGCGGCCACGGCGGCGACGGTCGCCGGGGACTCCACCTTGGGCAGGCGCAGCCCGGAAAGCCCCGGCCGGCCGGCGACGGCGGCCAGGTCGGCGGCGACGTCGGGGCCGGTCAGCTCGTTGACCCGGACCTGCACGGGCAGCGGCTGCGGGTCGGCCAGGAACTCGGCGACCGCCTCCCGGGCGTACGCCTTGCGGCCGGCCACGACGGCGTCCTCCAGGTCGAGGATGACCGCGTCGGCGCCGGCGGCGACCGCCTTGGCGAACCGGTCGGGGCGGTCGCCGGGCACGTAGAGCAGGGTGAGCAGCATCAGATCACCCCGCGCTCCCGCAGCGCGGCCAGCTCGTCGCCGGTCAGCCCGAGCGCGCCGAACACGGCGTCGGTGTCCTGGCCGTGGCGGCGGCCCGCGTGCCGGATCTCCCCCGGGCTGTCCGACATGCGGAACGGCACGTTCTGCATGCGTACCTCCCCCAGTTCCTCGTCGGGGACGGTGACCACGGTGCCGAGCGCCGCGTACTGCGGGTCGGCGAGGATGTCCCGCACGTCGTAGACGGGGGCAACGGCGGCCTGGGCCGCCTCGAACGCCGCCACCACCTCGTCGCGGTCCCGCTTCGCCACCCAGCCGCCGACCGCCGCGTCGAGTTCGTCGGCGTGCGCGGCCCGGCCGCTGCCGGTGGCGAACCACGGCTCGTCGACCAGGTCGGAGCGGCCGACGAGGCGGACCACCCGCTCGGCGATGCTCTGCGCGCTGGTGGACACGGCCACCCACCGCCCGTCGGCGCACCGGTAGGTGTTGCGGGGCGCGTTGTTGTTGGACCGGTTGCCCAGCCGGGGCTGGACGTAGCCGAGCTGGTCGTACCAGGTGATCTGCGGGCCGAGCATCGCCATGATCGGCTCGATGATGGCGAGGTCGACGACCTGGCCGCGGCCGGTCAGGTCGCGGCCGCGCAGGGCCAGCATGACCGCGTACGCGGCGGCGAGCGCGGTGACCGAGTCGGCCAGCCCGAACGGCGGCAGGGTCGGCGGCCCGTCGGGTTCCCCGGTGGCCGCCGCGAAGCCGCTCATCGCCTCGGCGAGGGTGCCGAACCCGGGCCGGGGCGCGTACGGGCCGATCTGCCCGAAGCCGCTGATCCGGGCGATCACCAGCCGCGGGTTGACGGCGTGCAGCTCGTCGGGGCCGAGACCCCAGCGTTCGAGCGTGCCGGGGCGGAAGTTCTCCACCAGCACGTCGGCGTCGGCGAGCAGCCGGCGCAGCAGGTCGGCGCCCTCGGGGTGGGACAGGTTGAGCGTGACGGTCCGCTTGTTGCGGCCGAGCACCTTCCACCACAGGCCGACGCCGTCCTTCGCGGGGCCGTGGCCCCGGGACGGGTCGGGCTTGGCGGGGTGCTCCACCTTGACCACGTCGGCGCCGAAGTCGCCGAGGAACGCGGCGGCCAGCGGGCCGGCGAACAGGGTGGCCAGGTCGACGACCTTGATGCCGTGCAGCGGAGCGGTCATCGCGCCACCTCGGGCAGGTCGGCGGCGCAGCGGAAGCCGATCGAGGTGGAGCGGCCGAGGCCGGCGCCGGTGAGCAGCAGCTTCACCGACACGTCCGGCGGCTGCGGGCCGCCGTCGAGGTACCAGTCGGAGCCCTCGGCCCGGTACGCGCAGCCGCCCTTCAGGATGACGAAGCGGGTCCGCCCGTCGGAGTGCTCGCTCTCCGTCAGGTTCCACACCAGGGGCTCCCGCCGGACCAGCAGGCCCGCCTCGGCGGCCACCTGCCACTCGTCCTCGGTGGGCAGCCGCAGCCCGGCCCAGTCGGCGTACGCGCGGGCGTCGGCGAGGTCCACCCCGGTGACCGGGGCGTCGGCGGGGCCCTGCCCGGCGGTGAACCGTTCGGGCCGGACCGGGCGGTAGCCGGTGGCGGCGAGGAAGCGCGCGTACTGCCCGTGGGTGACCTCGTGGGTGTCGATGGCGAACCGGCCGAGCCGGACCGGGCGGCGCAGCGTGCCGGTGTGGTGCAGGCGGGGCGGCAGCGGCTTCCACTCGTCGACGTACGGGGCCTCGCCGTAGAGGCCGGTCTCCCGGACCCGGTGGTGGACGGTCAGGTCGTGCCTGCCACCGTCGACGGTGACCATGCCGTCGGGCAGGGCGGCCAGGGGCGACCACGGGGTGCGGGCGCGCACGGCGGCGCGGGCCGGGAAGGACGGGTCGCCGGTCGGCGGCTCGTGCCGGGGCACCGGGGTGTCGGTGGCGACCACGGCGGCGATCGCCCCGGCGGGCAGGGGCCCGCCGACCGCGACCCGACCGTCCTCGAGTTCGGTGACGGTCAGCTCGGCGCCGGTGACCAGGTCGACGAAGCGCCCGGGCCGGGCGTCGGTGAGCAGCCAGGGGCCGTCGTGGTCGGCGCCGCGGTTGACGACCGTCCACAGCGGCTGGCCGTCGTGGGTCCAGCGGGACGCGTACACCTGGCCGGCGCCGGGGTGGTCGGCGAGCGGGACCCAGTCCTCGGCGCGCAACCACGCGGCGTGGCTGGCCTGCACCCGGCGCATGGCCCGCAGCACAGCCCGGTCCCGCTCGTTCCAGCCGACCCAGACGCCGAAGACGCTCTCCCAGACCAGCACGCCGCAGCCGTTGAGCCAGGCCGAGTGCAGCTCGTCGAGGTGGTCGCGGTGCCAGCGCCGGGTGTGGTGCAGGACGTGCCGGCGCTCGAACCACTTGGCTCGCAGCACACCGGGGGTGTCCGAGTCGGCGAACCACTGCGCCCACGACATGGCGTGGTCGGAGATCCGGGCCAGCGGCACCCGGCTCTCCCCCTCCAGGACCAGGCCCGGGCGGACCGCGTCGAGGGCCTTGCGCAGCTCGCCGGCGCCCTCCTTGAGGGTGTCCAGGAAGACGCCGTCGACACCGAGCCGGTCGGCCAGCGCCGCGACCTCCTCCGCGTCGGCGCCGGGCTCGCGCCGCGTGCCGGTGTCCCACGGGTTGTAGTCGACGAACACCCGGACCCCGGCGTCCTGGAACGCGCGGACCACCTGGGGCAGTTCGGGCACGTCGCGGTACCAGTCGAACTGGTTGCGGTCGTCCAGGCCGATCACCGGGTACGCGTGCCAGAGCACCACCCCGTCGAAGCCGCCGAAGTCGCGCCGCGCCGCGTCGAGGAACGCCGCGACGGTGAACTCGCCGCGGTCGTGGTCGTAGAGCGTCTCGTCCCACAACCAGGCCAGGCAGACGGTGAAGCAGTCCCCGGCGATCTCGTCGTAGTGCGCGCCGGTGTAGCCGAGCCGGGCGCGGGCGTCGGCCCGCCACCGGGTGAGCTGCTCCCGCCAGGCCGGCCAGTCGGCGGGGTTGTCGGGGGCGGCGAAGATCTTCGCCTCGTCCAGGGTGGTCAGGTCGGCGTGCGCGCCGAGCGGCACCTCGGTGGGCCGGTCGATCGGCCGGGGCACGTACGGGTTGAAGCTCACTCGACCTCTCCGTAGGTGGCGGCGGACAGCGCGTCGATGGCGGCCCGCTCGGGCAGGGCGGTGGAGGCGCCGGGGCGCTGGGCGCAGGCCGCGCCGGCGGCGCACGCCCAGCGCAGCACGGCCGTGGCGGTGTCCCCGGTGAGGCCGCCACGCTCGGCCAGGGCGACGGCGAGCGCGCCGGTGAACGCGTCGCCGGCGGCCGTGGTGTCCACCGCGTCGATCTTCGGGGCGGGCACCTCGATCCGGGCGCCGTCGCGGTCGGCGTAGGCTGCGCCGCGCGCGCCGAGGGTGAGCACCACCCGGGGCACGAGGCCGACCAGGGTGTCGAGCAGCGCCGCCGGATCGTCGGTGAACACGCCGGCCACGGTGGCGGCCTCGTGCTCGTTGACCACCAGCACGTCGACGAGGTCGAGCAGTTCGGCCGGCAGCGGCCGGGCCGGGGCGGCGTTGAGCACCACGGCGGCGCCGCCGGTGCGGGCCCAGCCGGCGGCCCGGGTGACCTCCGCGAGGGGCACCTCCAGTTGCAGCAGCAGCACGTCGGCCTCGGCCACCGCCGCGCGGTCGGCGTCGTGCAGCGTCAGCGCGGCGTTCGCGCCCGGGGCGACCACGATGCAGTTCTCCGCGGCGTGGTCGACGGCGATCAGCGCGACCCCGGACGGCCCGTCGACGGTGCGCAGGCCGCGCAGGTCGACACCGGCGCCGGCCAGGTTGTCCCGCAGCAGCCCGCCGAACCCGTCGCCGCCGACCGCGCCCACGAACGCGCAGTCCGCGCCAGCCCGGGCCGCGGCGACCGCCTGGTTGGCGCCCTTGCCGCCGGGCACCATCCGGAAGTCGTCGCCGAGCACCGTCTCGCCGGGCCGGGGCAGCTGCGGCGCGGTGACCACCAGGTCCAGGTTGGCGCTGCCGACCACGACCACCCGGGCGCTCATGCCCGGTTCCCGTGGGCGAGGGCGAGGGTACGGTCGGCCAGCTCGTCGAAGCCGATGCCGTCGAAGCCGGCGATGCTGCTGGCCAGCCGGTTGCGCAGCGGCGTGACCCAGCGCCCCGGCAGCCGACCGGCGCCGGTGAGCGCCCCGGTGACCGCGCCGACGGTGGCGCCGTTGGAGTCGGTGTCCCAGCCGCCGGCGACCACCGCGCAGATGGACCGCTCCAGGTCGCCCCGCCCGTACGCGAGGGCCGCCGCGACGAGGGCCGCGTTGTTGCGGACGTGCACCCAGTGCAGGTGGCCGTGCCGCGCGTAGAGGGTGTCCACGATGCTCTCCCAGTCCTCGCCCCCGGCGCCGAGGGCGCGCGCCTCCCGGACCGCCGCGGTGAACCGGCTGCCCGGGGGCAGCACCGACTCACCGGCGTCCAGCACGGCGTCGACGTCGCCGGCCACCGGCGCGGCCGCGGCCAGGGCGGCCACCCAGATCGCCCCGTACGCCCCGGCCCGGACGTGGCTCACGGCGGCGTCGCGCCAGGCGGCCTCGGCGGCCCGGTCGGGGCGGCCCGGGTTGGTCCAGCCGTACACGTCGGTGCGGATCTGCGCGCCGATCCACTCCCGGAACGGGTTGTGCCGGCGGGCGGTCTCCGGCGGGGTGAGGCCGAGCAGCAGGTTGCGGTAGGCGACCCGCTCGGCCGTGAAGACCCGCCCCGCGGGCAGCCAGTCCAGCCACGCCTGCGCCACGTCGGCGCTGGTGAAGCCGGGCCCGTGGGTCTCCAGGATCCGCAGCGCCAGCAGCGCGAAGTTGAGGTCGTCGTCCTCGGGCATGCCGGCGATGTTCTCGGCGAGGCTGGTCGGCGCGCTGCGCCGGTTCCACGGCCAGCGGGCGGCCACGTCGGCCGGCAGCCCTCGCGCCGTGAACCAGTCGCGCAGCGGCCACCGGCCGGTGGCGGAGAGGATCTCCCGGATCCCGTGGCGGGGGATCTTCTCCACCGGCTTGCCGAGCAGGCAGCCGGCCGCCCGGCCGAGCCAGGCCCCGTGCAGCCGGTCCCGCTCGACAGTGGTCGGCAGGTCCCAGGCGCCCGGCCAGGTCTTGCGGACCGCGTCGAGGTCGTCGGGCTCGTCCGCGCCGTCGGGGCCGGGCAGCGCGTCGGCGGCGTCGAGCAGGTCGACGGCGAGGGCCCGCAGTTCCGGCGGGGCCGGCACCGGCGAGGCCCCGCTGACCGGGGCCGTGACGTCGCCGCCGGCCGCCGTCCAGCGGTCGGCCAGTGCGGTGACGTCGCGGCCCTCGTCGCGGCTCGCGGCCAGTTCGTGCGGCAGCAGGTCCTCCGGCTGCACCCAGGTCAGCCGGAGCCCGCGGGCCGGTGTCCCGGCAGCGCTCATGCCAGCCTGCCGAACCGCTCGGCGCGCCGGGCGAAGCGCTCCCGGTCGCGGTCGAACACCTCGGTGGCCACCCCGGCGAGGACGCGGGCGGGCTCGACCAGGTCGGTGCGGGACGCCTGCGCGACCACCTCCGACCACTCGGCCGGCACCGCCGCCGCGCCGCCGAGCGCACCGGCGATCGCGCCGGCCATGGTGGCCGTGGAGTCGGCGTCCCGGCCGTAGTTGACCGAGCCGAGCACGGCCGCCCGGTAGTCGCCGCCGGCCACCACGAGCATGCCGAGCGCCACCGGCAGTTCCTCGATGGCGTGCAGCCGGCTCGGGCGGCGGGCGCCCAGGCCGGGGCTGCGGTACTCCTCCCCCACCGTGTCGTAGGGGGCCACGGCGGCGCGCAGCGCCGGAATGGCGGCCTTCCAGTCGTCGTGCCCGCGGGCCTCCTTGACCACCGCGTCGATGGCGGCGCGGGTGCCGTCGCGGGCCAGGTCGAGGGTGGCGGCCACGACGTCGTCGACGCTCGCGCCGGGGGTCGCGGCGGCGGCGACCGCGGCGGCGAAGACCGCCGCGGCCTCCCGGCCGTAGCTGTGCTGGTGCGCCCCGGCGATCTCCACGGCCTCGGCGTACGCCCCGGCCGGGTCGCCGGCGTTGACGATGCCGACCGGGGCCATGTACATGGCGGCGCCGCAGTTCACGATGTTGCCCACGCCCGCCTCACGCGGGTCGGCGTGGGCGTGGTGCAGGCGGGTGACCAGCCACCGCTCGGCCGCGGCCAGGCGGTGGAAGGTCACCCCCTCCCGCTCCAGGTCCGGGATGTACACCACCCGCTCGATCAGGTCGGGGACGAGCAGTTCCACCACGTCGTACGCGTCGAGGTGGTCCCGCTTGGCCGCGTACGCCCGGACCAGGGCGTGGGTCATCAACGTGTCGTCGGTGATGTGCCCGTCGCCCTTGTGGTACGGCGCGAGTGGCCGCGCGGTGGCCCAGTCGGCGTGGTACGGGGGGACGATCCCCTCGACCCAGCCGCCGAAGCGGGCGCGGATCTGCTCCGGAAGGGCCGTCTCGGTGGCCCCGCCGAGGGCGTCGCCCACCGCGGCGCCGACCAGGCATCCGACCGACGTGTCGAGCAAGAGTGACATGGTTACCTCAGAACCTGCTTGCCACCGTCGACCAGCTGCGTGCCGAGCTGGTCCAGGGTGATCTTGTTGGCGAAGTACTGCTGGAGGGCCGGGGTGGCGTACTTGGTCTTCCACTCCGGGTAGCCGTCGGCCTTCTGGAACGGGGCGACGGTCAGGTCGGCGGCGCTGTCCGCGGCCACGTCCCAGCCCTGCTTGCCGCCGGTCAGCTTGACCAGCTCCTCGTTGGCCTGCTTGCCGGTGGGCACCAGCCAGTCACCCTTGGCCAGGGCGGCCATGCTGCTCGGGTTGAGGAACCACTCCAGGAACTGCGCGGCCTGCTTCTTGTGCTTGCTGTCCTCGGCGATGGACAGGGTCTGCGGGTTGGCGGCCTGCTTGCTGGAGAGGCCCTTGATCGGCGGGAGGGTCACCCACTCGAAGCCGGCGGGAGCCTGCTCGACCATCTGCTGGCGCAGCGAGACCGAGCCGGGGAGCATGGCGTACTTGCCACCGAAGAAGCCGGGCAGGGTGTCCGCGCCGCTCATGCCCAGCGCCTCCGGGGAGGCCGACTTGCTGGTGTAGAGCATGTCGTGGATCCGCTTCGGCACCTCCTTCTCCGCGTCACCGACCTTGACCTCGGTCTTGCCGCCCTCGGTGTAGAAGAACTTGCCGTCGTAGTTCAACGCCAGGTTCAGCACCCGGTTGGTGGGCGACTTGAGCGCCCAGGCCGCGCCGTACTGGCCGGGCTTGGTGAGCTTCTGGGCGTTGGCCTGGAACTCGTCCCAGGTCCAGCCGCCGTCGGCGGGCGGTACGGCGATGCCGGCGGCGTCGAGCAGCTTCTTGTTGGCGATGACGACCTGCGACTCCAGCAGGAACGGCACGCCGGTGACCTTGCCGTCGAAGGTGGCGGTGTCCCAGACGCCCGGGTCGATCTGGCTCTTGAAGTCGTCGCCGAGCAGCTTGGAGAGGTCGGTCAGGTAGCCCTGCTTGCTGAACTCGCCGATGGCCGAGGCCTCGTAGTGGACGATGTCGGCCACGTCGCCGCCCTCGAACGAGGTGACGAGCTGGTCGTGGATCGAGTTCCAGTCACCCTGGACGTACTCGACCTGGATGTCCGGGTGCTCGCTGTTCCACTTGGCGACCAGGTCCTTGTTGGCCTGGAGCGACTCCTTCTGCCAGGCGAGGCTGAGGAAGCGCAGCTTGGCCGGGCCGGACGAGTTCTCGTCCTCGCCGCCGCCGTCACCGCAGGCGGTGAGGGCGCCGAGCCCGACGACCGCGACCGCGGTGGCCGCGGCGAGTCGGCGGAATCTGCTACGGAGCATGGGGGATTCCTCCTTGGTGGTGGTTGGGGGTGTGGTCAGCCCTTGACCGCGCCGGCGAGCGACCCGGACGAGAGGCGGCGTTGCATGACCGCGAAGAAGATCAGGCTGGGCAGGGTGGCCAGCAGCGAACCGGCCGCCAGCGGGCCCAGGCGGGCGGTGCCCTCGATGCCGACGAACCGGGCCAGGGCGACCGGCAGGGTCGCCAGCTCGGGCGTCTTGACCAGCACGAGGGCGAAGAAGAACTCGTTCCAGGCGGAGATGAAGGAGAACAGCGCGGTGGCCACGATGCCCGGCGCGAGCAGCGGGAAGACCACCCGGCGCAGCACCTGGAGGCGGGTGGCGCCGTCGACGCTGGCCGCCTCCTCCAGCTCCCGGGGGATGTTGCGGACGAAGCCCTGGAGCATCCACAGGGCGAACGGCAGCGCCCAGACCACGTAGATCAGCACCAGCCCGGCGTGCGTGTTGGCCAGCCCGACCTGCCGCAGGATCAGGAAGATCGGGATGATCAGCAGCACGAACGGGAAGAGCTGCGACAGCAGCACCCAGCCCAGCGCGACGGTGCCGAGCTTCGTCCGGAACCGCGCGAGGGCGTACGAGGCGGGCAGCGCGACCAGCACGGTGAGCACCGCCGAGGCGAGGGACACCTGGAGGCTGTTCAGCGCGGCCCGGCCGAGCTGCTGCTCGGTGAAGGCCTGCACGAAGTTCTGCACGGTGGGGTTGCTCGGGATGAGCGTGGGGTGCAGCTGCACCAGTTCGCGCGGCGGCTTGAACGCGGTGGAGAGCAGCCAGACCAGCGGGAACCCGAGGAAGATCAGGTACCCGGTCAGCGCGACGTACTGGAGCGTCCGCCCGGTGCGGCTCGGCTTTCCGAACATGTCAGTTCGCCTCCCTCAACCGGCGACGCAGGTAGACCGCGAGCAGCGCGACGATGATCACGACCATGACGTTGCCGAGGGCCGCGGCGTAGCCGTAGTTGCCGTAGCGGAACGCCTCCTCGTAGGCGAAGAGCATCGGCAGCATGGTCTTGCCGCCCGGCCCGCCCGCGGTGAGCACGTAGACCAGGCCGAACGAGTTGAAGTTCCAGATGAAGTCGAGCGAGGTGATCGCCACGACAACCGGCGCGATGGCGGGCAGCGTGACGTTGCGGAACCGGTGCCAGGTGGAGGCACCGTCCACCGCGGCCGCCTCGTGCAGCTCACGCGGCACGCCCTGCAACCCGGCCAGGAGGACGACGGTGGTCTGCGGCATGCCGGCCCAGACGCCGACGACGATGACCGCGACGAGGGCGGTGCTGAAGTCGCCGAGCCAGTTGGTGCGCAGCCCGTCGGCGCCGATCCGGTGGAAGAACTCGTTCAGCAGGCCGGCGTCCGGGTGGTAGACCAGCTTCCAGAGGATGCCGACGACCACGGGCGGCATCGCCCAGGGCACCACGGCCAGCACCCGGGCCAGCCCGCGGAAGCGCAGTTGCTGGTTGAGCAGCAGGGCCAGGCCGAGGGCGAGCACGAACTGGAGCACTGTCACCCCGACCGCCCAGAGCAGACCGATCTTGAACGAGTTCCAGAACAGCTCGTCGCCGAGCAGTTCCCGGTAGTTGGCCAGCCCGGTGAAGCTGATCTCGACGTTGCGCCCGGCCCGCGCGTCGGTGAAGCCGAGGTAGATGCCGCGAACGAGGGGGAACACCGACAGCACCACGATGGGCAGCAGCGACGGGAGCAGCAGCAGGTAGATGCCGAGCCGGTCGGAGCGGGACCGCGCCCTGCGGGGCCCGTCGGAGCGGGCGACGTCGGGCCGTTCGGCCACCGTGGTCATGCCGTCACCTCCGGGGTACGCGGCGCGGGCGCCGGCTCGGCCGGCGCGGGGACGAAGGGTGTCGCGGCGCTGGAGGCGCGCACGGCGAGGCTGGGGGCGACCTGCTCGCGGCGTGGCGGCAGGGTCGGGTCGGCGATGCGCTGGAGCAGCAGTTCGGCGGCGCGGCGACCGCGCTCGGCCGAGCCGAGGGAGACGCTGGAGAGCTGCGGGAACATCATCCGGGCCAGCTCGGTGTCGTCCATGCCGACGACCGCCACGTCCTCGGGGACGCGCCTGCCGGCGGCCAGCAGGGCGTGCAGCGCGCCGACGGCGATGAGGTCGTTGGCGCAGACCAGCGCGTCGGGCTCGGCACGGGCGAGGAGGCGCTCGGTGGCGGCCCGGCCGGGCTCGTACCGGAAGTCGCCGACCTCGACGAGGCGCTCGTCGAGCGCGATGCCGTGCCCGGCGAGGGCGGCCCGGAAGCCGGCGTCGCGGGCCGCGCCGGGCACCGTGTCCAGCGGGCCGTTGACGAAGCCGATCCGCCGCCGCCCGGCCGCGACCAGGTGGTCGACGGCCAGCCCCACGCCGGTACGCGAGTCGGTGCGGACGTTGTCCACGGGCGCGTCGGCGGCGAGCTGGCCGACAACGACCACCGGCACCGGGCTGTCGACGAGCGCGGCGAGGTGGTCGTCGGTGACCCGGATCGGGGAGACGATCATCCCGTCGACGTAGCGGTGGGCCAGCCGGCGCAGCAGGGCGGTCTCGTTGGCGATCTGCCCGCCGGTGGCGTGCACCAGCAGCTGCCGGCCGGACGCGGCCACCACGGACTCGATGGCCCGCATCATCTCGACGTACACCGGGTTGCCGATGTCCTCGACGGCGAGCGCCACGAGGCCGGTGCGCTGCGACTGGAGCGAGCGGGCGATGGCGTTGGGCACGTAGCCGACCTCGGCCGCGGCCTCGCGCACCTTGCGGACGGTCTCCGGGCTGCCGCCGACGCCGTTGAGCACGCGGGAGGCGGAGGCGATGGAGACACCGGCGCGGGCGGCGACGGTGTGGACGGTGGGCCGGCCGTCGGCCGACTCCTGTAAACGTTTACGACCCACGCCCCGCACCTCCGCCTGTCTGCTGTAAACGTTTCCGGGAGTCTGCGCCCGACCCGACGGTCAGGTCAAGGGCTCGTTACGAAAACGTTTCCAACGGCGGTGAGCTGGGCGGGGACGGGATCAGCCCGGGCGGGCCGGTGTCCGCGCGGCCAGGGGACGGCCGGTGAGGCGGCGGAAGGCCAGGTAGCCCTCGCAGCCGAGGCAGAGCCCGAAGGCGGCGTTGAGGAAGGCGGCGGCGAGCGCCGCCGCGGTGGCGACCAGCCCGAGCAGCGGCACGCCGCCGAGCCAGCCGGCGGCGCCCACCGTGGCGAAGGCCAGGCCGACGAGCTGGGCGAAGCGGACCGGCGCCACCGGCTCCAGCTCGGCCGGCGGGGACAGCCGGGGCGCGACAAGGGCGCGGAAGAGCAGGCCGTACGGCCCGAGTCGCGGGTGGGCGGCGGTCAGCGCGAAGACGACGGCCTGGGCCAGGACGAGCCAGCCGGAGCCGGTGACCAGGGCGACGGCGAGGACGACGGTGGTGAGGGCGGCGGCGAACCGCGGCCCGCGAGGGTCGAGCAGCATGGGGGCTTCCGTTCGGCGGCGAAGGGTCGGTCAGGCGGCGGCGACCGGCGCACAGAGGCTCGCCGCGAGCCGCCCGTGGTCGACCACCCGCCGCCGGATCAGCCGGACGCCTGTCACGCCCGCGCCTCGGCGGTCAGCGGCGTGAGCGCGGCGAGCAGGTCCGCCCGGTCGGGCACACCGGCGGCCCGCCGGACGATCCGGCCGTCGCCGTCCACCAGCAGCACCGTCGGGGTGCGCCACACGTCCAGTTCGCGGGCCCGGTCGAGATGCTCCTCGGCCCCGACCTCCAGGAGGGCGACCCCGTCCACGCGGCCCGCGACGTCCTCGAGCACCCGGCGGGCGGCCCGGCACGGCGCGCAGACCGGGGCGGAGAACTGGACCAGCGTGACCACGCCCGGACGGACGCCGAGAGCGGCCAGCGCGGCCCGGTGCGGCGCGGCGGCGGCCGGGGACACGGCACGCAGCCGACCGTCGCGACGGCGCCGCCACCAGCCAAGGACGGTGGCGGCCGCGAGCACCGCGACGAGCACGAGGACACCGGTCAGGCGGGGCGGCTGCACGGGTCCAGGCTCCCACGACGACCGGGCGGGAATCCCACCGTCCCACCCACCGGACGTGACATCGCCTACTCCGACGGTGGGAATGGCAGGCCCACCGATGGCCCCACGATCGACAGTCGTCGCATTTGTCCTCTGGCGCGCCGACCGATCCTGGCAATATTCTCCACTTCGCGCGCAGCTTTTGGAGTTCCTTTACACGCCCGCACACCCGTCGGGCCACCGAGGAGATGCCATGCACTTCGACCACCCCGAGCTCGACCGCCGTACCCTGCTGCGGGCCGGCCTCGGCGCCGCCGCGGTCGCGGTCGTCGGGACCGAACTCGCCTTCCCGGCCGCCGCGCAGGCCGCGCCGGACGCGGACCTCGACTGGATCATCAGCTGCGACGAGTGGGGCGCCCGCCCGCCGGCGGATCCGCTGTCGATCAGCGCGATCGCGACCAACAAGATCATCGTGCACCACATGGCGTTCCCCAACAGCACGGACTACTCCGAGGAACACGCCAAGCAGCTCGCCCGCGACTGCCAGAACCTGCACATGGACGTGAACCGGTGGTCGGACACCGGGCAGCACTTCACGGTCAGCCGGGGCGGCCACGTCCTGGAGGGCCGGCACGGCAGCCTGGAGCGGTTGCAGGCCGGCGACCGGCAGATGATCTCGGCACACTGCCCCGGCGAGAACGGCCGGGCCATCGGCATCGAGAACGAGGGCACCTACGTCACCGACACGCCGCCGCAGGAGCTGCTCGACTCCCTGGTCAAGCTCTGCACGACCATCTGCCAGCAGTACGGGCTGCACGCGCACGACATCTTCGGCCACTGGGACTTCCGGGCCACCCAGTGCCCGGGCGCCATGTTCTACCGCGAGTTCCCGGCGCTGCGCCGGCGGGTGTTCGCGAAGCTCGGCACCGACCTGGGCGACGTGCCGGCCCGCCGCTGGCCCGACATCTGGCGCTTCGTCGGCGGCCCGGTGGTGAAGGTGGCGCAGTACCTGCTCACCTTCCGCGGCTACACCGTCCCGGTCACCGGCGTGTTCGACGCCGCCACCGTGGCGGCCGTGCAGGACTGGCAGGCGCGCAACGGCATCCCGGTCGACATCGACGCCACCCTGACGGCGCCGACCTGGGAGACCCTCGCGCCGGAGCTGGAGAAGGACGCCACCGGCATCCCGGTGCAGGCGGTGCAGTTCATGCTCAACTCCAAGGGCTACGCCGACGTGGCGATCACCGGCGAGTACGACCACCCGACCAAGAAGGCCCTCCAGGACCTGCAGGAACTGCACGGTCTGGACACCAACGGCAAGGTCAGCACCACCACCTGGTGCGCCCTGGTGGGGGGTGTGGTGCGCCAGTCGTTCCAGGAGAGCTGACGGCGCACCGGCGGGGAAGACGGTGGGGGTGGCAACGGCGCCACCCCCACCGTTGCCGTCCACACTCGCCCGTCGCGCCTCGTAGGCCGCGGCCCGTCTCTCTGCGACGATGCCCAGGTCACGACACCGAGGAGGCGAGATGACGTCCCGACTGAATCCGTACCTGAGCTTCCGCGACAACGCCCGCCAGGCGATGGAGCACTACCAGCGGGTGTTCGGCGGCGACCTGCGGATGAACACCTTCGGCGAGTTCGGCAACCCGGACCCGCAGGTGGCCGACCTGATCATGCACGCGCAACTGGAGACCGACCAGGGCTTCACCCTGATGGCCTCCGACACCCCGCCCGAGATGGAGTTCACCCCGGGCACCACCATGGCGGTCAGCCTCAGCGGCGACGACGCCGACGACCTGCGCCGCTGGTGGGAGCAGCTCGCCGACGGCGGCACCGTCACCATGCCGCTGGAGAAGCAGATGTGGGGCGACGAGTTCGGCATGTGCGTGGACCGTTTCGGCACGTCCTGGATGGTCAACATCGGCCAGCCCCAGGCCTGACCGTCGGCGGGGGTGGCCCGAACGGCGGTGTCCACGCTGGTGGGACCGGCGTTAGCGTACGCGGATCCACGGATCCCGCCGGAGAGGACGACAGTCATGGACGGCAGCCCTCGCGCACACCTTCGACGCCTGGCCAGGCTGGCCACCGCGGCCGCCCTCGCGGTGGCCGGCCTGGGGCTCGTCGCCCCGCCGGCACACGCGGAAGCCGGACCCAAGGTCGCCGTGCTGACCCGCAACCTCTACCTGGGCGGGGACCTCACGCCGTCGATCGCCGCGCCGACGCTGCCGGCGTTCCTGGCCGCGAACTCCGCGCTGCTGAGCCACGTGGACCTTGTCGACTTCCCGGCCCGGGCGGCGCTCATCGCCGACGAGATCCGTGAGCGCAAGCCCGACCTGGTCGGGCTCCAGGAGGTGGCGCTCTGGCGCACCGGGCCGCTCGGCGACCCGGCCCCGGCCACCGAGGTCCGGTACGACTACCTGGCCCTGCTCATGGCGGAGCTGGCCGAGTCCGGCCACCCGTACGACGTGGTCGTGGCGCAGGACGAGGCGGACCTGGAGGCCCCGGCCGGGGCGCCCCACCTGCGGGACGTCCGGCTCACCATGCGGGACGTGATCCTGGTGCGGCACGGCGGGCGGATCAAGGTGAACGCCACCTCGTCGGGCAACTTCGTCAACAACCTGGTCTTCCCGCTCGCCGCCACCGGCGGCTCCGCCACGAGCACCCGCGGCTGGACGGCGGTGGACGCCACGCTGGGCGGCCGCACCTTCCGGTTCGTCAACACCCACCTCGAGGCGTTCCACCCCGGCGTACGCCTGCTCCAGGCCCAGGAACTGCTGCGCGGCCCGCTGAGCGTGCCCGGCCGGCTGGTCCTCGTCGGCGACCTGAACAGCGGCCCCGAACTGCCCGACCCGAACAACCGGCTCGCGTACCTGGCCCTGGTCGCCGGCGGGATGGTGGACACCTGGCCGGTCCTGCACCCCGGCGACCCGGGCTACACCTCCGGCCTGGGCGACGACCTGACCCAGCCGGCCGACGACGTCGAGCACCGGATCGACATGGTGCTCGTCCGCGGCCCGGTGACGCCGGTGTCCAGTGAGGTCTTCGGCACCGAGCGGCAGACCCCCGGCGGCCGGTGGGCCTCGGACCATCTCGGACACCAGGCCGTGCTCGCCCTGCCCTGACCGAGAGCGAAACGTCGGCATTCGCGCGTGGTGAACGGCACCTATCCCCACGCATGGAACGCCATCAATTATTACCCGGAGGTAGACATGAGTCACTCTCACCTCCGGGTATGACGCCCGGGCACGGAGGGCGAGACGTCGGCAAGCGACAGCCGGGCGTACAACCGGCCCGACTCCGCACCCCGGAGGAATCGCCATGCCCCGTCCCACCACCCGTGCCCGGCTGGCGGCGCTGACCGCCGCCACCCTCACCGCCGGCGCCCTGACGGTCGTCCCACCGTCACCGGCCGCCGCCGCCACCACCTTCACCGGCAACGACTACTGCCTCGGCCAGTGCGCCGACATCCTGCCGCCCGGGGAGAACGGCAACGCCACCCTCGCCGCGATCCTCGCCCACCAGGCGCTCGGCACCCGGCCCGCCCACTCCAGCGACCAGCTCGACGAGTACGCCAACCTGGTCTACGGCTACGCCGGGCTCACCGACGAGCAGATCGCGCAGTTCTACAACGACGCCTCGTTCGGCGTGCCCGACGCGCAGGTGGAGAGCACCGTGCGGCCCCGCGCCGACGTCACCATCGTGCGGGACAGGGCGACCGGCGTGCCGCACGTCACCGGCACCACCCGCTCGGGAACCATGTTCGGCGCCGGCTACGCCGGGGCCCAGGACCGGCTCTGGGTGATGGACCTGCTGCGGCACGCCGGCCGCGGCACGCTCACCTCGTTCGCCGGCGGCGCACCCGGCAACCGGGAGCTGGAGCAGAGCATCTGGGCCAACTCGCCGTACACCGAGGCGGACCTCCAGGCGCAGGTCGACGCGCTGCGCCAGAAGGGCGCCCGCGGGCAGCAGCTCTACACCGACGTCACCGACTACATCGCCGGCGTCAACGCCTACATCGACAAGTCCATCGCCGACGACAACTACCCCGGCGAGTACGTGCTGGCCGGCGCCGGCAAACCGACGCACTTCACCATGACCGACCTGATCGCCACGGCCGGCGTCATCGGTGGGCTGTTCGGTGGGGGTGGCGGCTCCGAGATCCAGTCCGCACTGGTCCGGGTGGCCGCCCGGGCGAAGTACGGCGCCACCGAGGGCGACCGGGTCTGGCAGGCGTTCCGGTCCCAGAACGACCCGGAGACGGTGCTCACCCTGCACGACGGGCAGAGCTTCCCGTACGGAACCACCCCGGCCGGCGCGACGGGGACGGTGCTGCCCGACGCCGGCAGCGTCGTCGCCGAGCCCCTCGCCTACGACCAGACCGGCGGGGCCACCACCGCCCGGACCACCAGCGGCAGCACCAGCACCCAGCCGCTGCTCAGCGGCCTGGCCGGGCTGCGGTCGCACGGCATGTCCAACGCCGTGGTGGTCTCCGGACAGCACACCACCACCGGCAACCCGGTCGCCGTGTTCGGCCCGCAGACCGGCTACTTCGCCCCGCAGCTGCTCATGCTCCAGGAGCTGCAGGGGCCCGGGGTCAGCGCCCGCGGCGCCGCCTTCGCCGGGCTGAACCTCTACGTGCTGCTCGGCCGCGGCCAGGACTACGCGTGGAGCGCCACCTCCGCCTCCCAGGACCTCACCGACACCTACGCCGTGCCGCTGTGCACCACCGACGGCAGCGCACCCACCCTCGCCTCCAACAGGTACCTGTGGCACGGGCAGTGCGTGGCCATGGAGGTCCTCCAGCACACCAACTCCTGGTCGCCGACCCTGGCCGACTCCACCCCGGCCGGCTCGTACACGCTGCGCGCGCTGCGCACCAGGTACGGGCTCGTCGCGTACCGGGGGCTGGTGAACGGGCAGCCGACCGCCTTCACCAAGCTGCGCTCGACGTACCGGCACGAGGCCGACTCCGCGATCGGCTTCCAGGCGTACAACGACCCGGCCGCCATGGGCTCCGCGGCGGCCTTCCAGCAGTCCGCCGCGAGCGTCGGCTACGCGTTCAACTGGTTTTACGTCAACTCGACCGAGGCGGCCTACTTCAACTCCGGGTCGAACCCGGTCCGACCGTCCACCGCCGACCCCAACCTGCCCACCCGCGCCGAGGCGGCCAACGAGTGGGTCGGCTGGGACCCGGACACCAACACCGCCACCTACACCCCGGCCGCCGCCCATCCGCAGTCGGTCAACCAGGACTACTACGTCAGCTGGAACAACAAGCAGGCAAAGGACTTCGGCGCGGCCGACGGCAACTTCAGCTTCGGCTCGGTGCACCGCGGCCAACTCCTCGACGGCCCGGTGCGCGCCGCGATCGCCCAGCGCAAGCTCGGCCGGGCCGACGTCGTGCGGATCATGGCCGACGCCGCGGTCACCGACCTGCGCGGCCAGCAGGTCCTCGGCGACCTGCTCCGGGTCCTCGGCAGCGCCCCGGTCACCGACCCGGCGCTGGCCGACGCCGTGACCAAGCTGCGGGCCTGGCAGCAGGCCGGCGCCCGGCGCGTGGAGACCGCCCCCGGCTCCAAGGTCTACCAGCACGCCGACGCCATCCGGATCTTCGACGCCTGGTGGCCGCTGCTGGCCGCCGCGGAGTTCCGGCCCGGCCTCGGCCCCGACCTCTACGCCGCACTCGTGGACGCCATCGAGGTGAACGAGGCGCCGTCCGGTGGCCAGAACGGCGGCCGCGACGGCACCGCCGTCTGGTCCCTCGCCGGCCAGCCGCACAAGGGCTCCTCGTTCCAGTACGGCTGGTGGGGCTACGTCAACAAGGACATCCGCACCGTGCTCGGCGACCCGGTGGCCGGCGGGCTGGGCCGGACGTACTGCGGCGGCGGAAACCTCGGCGCCTGCCGGCAGAGCCTGCTCGACACCCTCGCCCAGGCGGCCGCGGCGCCGGCCACCACCGTCTACCCCGGCGACAAGTCCTGCGGGGCGGGCGACCAGTGGTGCGCCGACGCCATCGCCCAGTCCGGTCTCGGCGGCATCACCCACCCGCTGATCGCCTGGCAGAACCGCCCCACCTACCAGCAGGTCGTGTCGTTCCCGGCGCGCCGCGGCGACGACGTCACCAACCTGGCCCAGGGGCGCCCGGCCACCGCGTCGAGCACCCAGTTCCTCACCAGCAACACCCCGGACAAGGCGGTCGACGGCAGCCTCGGCACCCGCTGGTCCAGCAGCTACAACGACAACCAGTGGATCCGGGTGGACCTCGGCACGGCCCGCACCGTCGGCCGGGTGGTGCTGCGCTGGGAGGCCGCGTACGGCAGCGCGTACCGGATCGAGGTCTCCGCGGACGGCGGCACGTGGCAACCGGTGTTCAGCACCACCGCCGGCAACGGCGGGACGGACAACGTCACCCTCGCCCCGGTCAGCGCCCGCTACGTGCGGGTGTACGGGGTCAAGCGGGCCACCTCGTACGGCTTCTCGCTCTACGAGTTCGAGGTCTACGGGCGGTGACACCGGCGGCCGGCCGGCGGGACCCACCCGCCGGCCGGCCACCCGGCATAAGGTCGTCGGATGGGCGGCGGCGGAACGGTACCGATCGGCCCGGCACTCGTCGTCGCGCTCACCGCGCTCACAGCGGCCGGCGCCGCCGTGCTGCGACTGACCGGCCTCGGCCGGGCCCGGACCGTGCTCACCGCGGCGGCCCGGGCCACCGTCCAGCTCGGCGCCGTCTCGCTGGTCATCGTCGCCGTCCTCCGCGCCTGGTGGAGCACCGCCGCGTTCGTGCTGCTCATGTACGTCGTCGCCGCCCTCACCGCGCGCCGGCGGATCGGGGCCGGCGCGCCGGCCCGGGTCGCCCCGCTGGCGCTCGCGGCCGGGGTGGCGCCCAGCCTGGCCGTGCTCCTGGCCAGCCGGGCCCTGCCCGCGACCCCGCTCGTGGTGCTGCCCACCGCCGGCATCCTGATCGGCGGGGCGATGACCGCGACCAGCCTGGCCGGCCGGCGTACCCTCGACGAGCTGCGTGCCCGGCACGGCGAGTACGAGGCCGGGCTGGCCTTGGGGCTGCTCCCCCGCGACGCCGCGCTGGAGATCTGCCGCCCGGCCGCCGGGCAGGCCCTCGTCCCGGCGCTCGACCAGACCCGCACGGTCGGGCTGGTCACCCTGCCCGGCGCGTTCGTCGGCGTGCTGCTCGGCGGCGCCGGGCCGGTCCGCGCCGGTGCCACCCAGCTGCTGATCCTGCTCACCCTGCTGGCCGTGGAGGCGGTGGCCATCGCGGTGGCCGTCGAGCTGCTCGTGCGGGACCGGGCCCGCACCGCGCCCTGAGCCGGGTGTAGCGGGGGCGCGAAGGGGTAACGGCGGCCCGATGACCTGGGTCCGCAACCTGCGCGTCCGGCCCGACCTGCTCTACGTCGCGAGCGGGTGGAGCACCCTGGTCACCGACGTCCGCGGCCGGATCGCCGGTGCCGACCCGCAGGGCTTCTTCGCCCGCAACACGCGCGTGCTCAGCCGCGAGCGGATCACCGTCGACGGCCGCGAGCCGGTGCCGTTCGCCACCGCCAACGTGGGCGGGCACGCCCAGCTCTCCTACGCCGAGCTGGGCGACGGGGAGGCGCTGCCGTCGCGGGCCGCGTACCTGACCGTCGAGCGGTTCGTCGGTCCCGGGCTGCGCAGCCGGTTCACCGTGGTCAGCTACGCCGCGCGGCCGCTGCGGTTCCGGCTGCGGCTGGCGGTCGAGGCGGACTTCGCCGACACCAGCGAGGCCGAGGCGGGCCACCGGCTCCAGCTCGGCGAGGTGCTCGGCCGGTGGGATCCGGCCACCGCGGAGTTGCTGCTCACCTACCGGCACGAGGGGCTCGATCGGGCGGTGGCGGTCCGGCTGCGCGCCGACGCCCCGGTGGCGTACGCCGACGGCGGGTTCACCGTCGAGCTGGCGGTGCCGCCGGGCGGCCGTGCCGGTGCGGAGCTGCTTGTCGAGCCGGTCTTCGACGGGACCCGGCTCCCCGCGCCCCCGGCCACCTTCGCCGAGCCCGACGACCCGGCCGCCCGGGCGAGGGCCCGGCTGGACGCCGAGCTGGCCCGGCTGAGCAGCAGCAACTTCGACGTCACCGCGGCCTGGCGGTGCGCCGTGCGGGACCTGGCCGTGCTGCCGCTCGGCGAACCGGCCGGCCCGGCGGCGCCGATCGCCGGCCTCCCCATCTACCAGGAGATCTTCGGCCGGGACACGATGACCGCCTCCTGGCAGGCGCTGCTGGCCGGCCCCACCATGCTGGCCGACAGCCTCCGGCTCAACGCCCGGCACCTGGGCCGGCGGCTGGACGACTGGCGGGACGAGGAACCCGGCAAGCCGCTGCACGAGGCCCGGCAGGGGCCGGTCTCCCTGCTCGGGCTGAACCCCTACGACGCCTACTACGGCGACTGGTCCACCGCCCCGGACTTCCTGGTGTTCCTCGGCCAGTACCTGGCGTGGACCGGCGACCTGGACACGGTGCGCGAGCTGCTGCCCACGGCGAGCCGGGCGCTGGAGTGGATCGACCGGTACGGCGACCCGGACGGCGACGGCTTCCTCGACTACCACTGCCGCTCCCCGGGCGGGCTGAAGAACCAGGGCTGGAAGGACTCGGACACGGCGATCGTCGACGAGCGGGGCGAGGTGGTGCCGAACCCGATCGCCAGCAGCGAACTGCAGGGCTACTGGTACGCCGCCCTGCGGCACGCCGCCGTCGTGTTCACCGTCACCGGGCACCCGGCCCGGGGCGCCGCCCTGCTGGCCCGGGCCCGGGGCCTGCGCCGGCGCTTCCACCGGGCGTACTGGCTGCCCGACCGGCGCTGCTACGCCATGGCACTGGGGCCGGACCACCGGCCGGTCCGCTCGACCAACTCCAACGACGGCCACCTCCTCGCCACCGGCATCGTGCCCACCCGGGTCGCCGAAAAGGTGGCCGACCGGCTGCTCGCCCCGGACATGTTCAGCGGCTGGGGGGTGCGGACCCTGTCGGCGGACCACCCGGCCTACAACCCGTTCAGCTACCACCGGGGCAGCGTCTGGCCCGTGGAGGCGGGCACCATCGGCCTGGGGCTGGCCCGGTACGGCTGCTGGCCGCACCTGCACCGGCTGGCCGAGGGCATGGTCGGCGCCGCGGCGCTCTTCGCCGAGCACCGGCTGCCCGAGGTGCTCAGCGGGCTGCCCCGGGACGCCGCCCACCCGCACCCCGGCGTCTACCCGAACTCGTGCTCCCCGCAGGCCTGGTCGGCCAGCGCCGTGGTGGCCCTGGTCCAGGCCCTGCTGGGGCTGCGCCCGGCCGCGCCGCTGCGCGCGGTCCTCGTCGACCCGCACCTGCCCGCGTGGCTGCCCGACCTGCGGCTGGAGGGCGTACGGGTGGGCGGCGCGACGGTGGACCTGACGGTGCGGCGGCGGCGCGGCGGGCGTACCTCGGTGCGGGTGCGCGGCGACCGGCTCGCCGTGGTCCGCCGCCCGCCGCGGCAGGCGATCACCCTCGCCGGGCGGGAGGTGTAGTCGGGGCAGGGCGGGGAAACCGGCCGCGCCTGGGGCCGAGAAGGAAGGACCGGCATGGAGAGTCGCGCGAAGTCGATGGGGCACGCCATCCACCCCATCCTGATCGTGTTCCCGCTCGGACTGCTCGCCACCTCGGTGATCTTCGACATCCTGTACCTGATCACCGACCGGACGGGTTTTCAGGTCTCCGCCGCGTACACCATCGCCGCCGGCGTGATCGGCGGCCTGGTCGCGGCGGTGTTCGGCCTGATCGACTGGTCGGCCATCCCGGCCGGCACCCGCGCCAAGCGGGTCGGCGCGGTGCACGGGCTCGGCAACGTCGTCGTGCTGGTGCTGTTCGCGGTGAGCTGGCTGCTGCGCCGTGGAGCGGACAACTGGGATCCGAACGCCGGCGCGCTGGTCTGCAGCTTCGCCGGCATCGTGCTGGCCGGGTTCACCGGCTGGCTCGGCGGCGAACTGGTCGAGCGGCTCGGGATGAGCGTGACCGACGGCGCGGGCCTGAACGCTCCGAGTTCGCTGTCCCGCCGGGCGCGCGCCCGCGGCGCCTGACCGAGAGGGGACGGACGGATGCGGGCGATCACTCTCGACCGGGACGGGGCGGCGCCGGCCGCCCGGGACGACCTGGCCCGGCCCAGCCCCGGCCCGGACGAGGTGCTGGTCCGGGTGCGGGCGTCCTCGGTCAACGCCTTCGACCGGAAGGCGGCGGCCGGGATGATGCGCGGGTCGATGGACTACCGGTATCCGGTCGTGCTGGGCAAGGACTTCGCCGGCGAGGTCGAGGCCATCGGCGGCACCAGCCCGTTCCGGGTCGGCGACGCGGTGTTCGGTGTGCTCATGCGTCCCTACCTGGGCGAGGGCACGTGGGCGGAGTACGTGACCGTGGGCGGCGGGGACGGCATCACCCGCGTCCCCGACGGCGTCGAACTGTCCACGGCGGGCGTGCTGGGGCTGGCCGGCGTCACCGCCCTCGACGCGCTCGACGCGCTGGCCGTCCGGCCGGACGACACGGTGCTGGTGGCCGGGGCGACCGGCGGCGTCGGCGCGCTGGCCGTGCAGTACGCCCGGCTGGCCGGCGCCCGCGTCGTGGCCACCGCCCGTCCCGGCCCCGCCACCGACTTCGTGCGGGACCTGGGCGCCGCCGAGGTGGTCGACTACACCGGCGACCTGACCGGGCAGGTGCGGGCGCTCGCGCCGGACGGCGTCGCGGCCGTGGTGCACCTGGCCGGTGACGGCGCGCCGCTGGCGGGGCTGCTCGCCCCCGGCGGGCGGCTGGCCTCCACCATCGGCTTCGGCCCCGACCAGCACCCGGCGGCCGTCTCGATCTTCGGGCGGCCGGACCGGGCGACGCTCGACCGGCTCGCCGACGACGTGCTGGCCGGCCGGGTCCGGGTGCCGGTCGACCGCCGCTACGAGCTGGACGAGGTGCCGCGGGCGCTCACCGAGTTCTCCGGCGCCCTGGGCAAACTCGCGGTCAGCATGCCCTGACCGGCTCGGCGTTCGAACATCTGTGCGAACATGTGCTGGTGTCGAGCGAGGCCACCATCCTGCACGCCGACCTGGACGCGTTCTACGCCTCCGTCGAGCAGCGCGACGACCCCCGGCTGCGGGGCCGTCCGGTGATCGTCGGCGGCGGCGTGGTCCTCGCCGCCAGCTACGAGGCGAAGGCCCGCGGGGTGCGCAGCGCCATGGGCGGCCGGCAGGCCCGCCGGCTCTGCCCGGACGCCGTCGTGGTGCCGCCCCGGATGGCCGCCTACACGGCCGCCAGCCGGGCGGTGTTCGAGATCTTCCGGCGGACCACCCCGCTGGTCGAGGGGCTCAGCATCGACGAGGCGTTCCTCGACGTGGGCGGGCTGCGCCGGCTCGTCGGCCCGCCCGCCGACATCGCGGCGGAGCTGCGCCGGGAGGTACGCCGCCAGGTCGGCCTGCCGATCACCGTCGGGGTGGCCCGGACGAAGTTCCTCGCCAAGGTGGCCAGCGGGGTGGCCAAGCCGGACGGGCTGCTGGTCGTCGCGCCGGAGGGCGAGCTGGCCTTCCTGCACCCGCTCCCGGTGGAGCGGCTCTGGGGCGTCGGCCCGGTCACCGCCGCGAAGCTGCGCGAGCGGGGCCTGCGCACGGTCGGGCAGGTGGCGCGGCTGGACGAGCCGACCCTGGTGTCGCTGCTCGGCGCGGGCGCCGGCCGCCACCTGCACGCCCTCGCCCACAACCGCGACCCGCCCGCCGTGCAGGTCGGGCGGCGGCGCTCCTCGATGGGCGCCCAGCACGCGCTGGGCCGCGAGCCGCACTCCCCCGCCGAACTGGACGCCGTGCTTGCCGGGCTGGTCGACCGGGTCACCGGGCGGATGCGGACGGCCCGGCGCACCGGGCGCACGGTGACCCTGCGGCTGCGGTTCGCCGACTACACCCGCGCCACCCGCGCGCACACGCTGGACAAGCCGACCGCGCAGACCGGGCCGCTGCGGGCCGCCGCGCGGTCGCTGCTGCGCACCGCGCTGCCCGAGATCGAGACCCGGGGCATCACGCTGATCGGGGTCGCCGTGGGCAACCTGGACGACGGGCACGTGCAGCTCACCCTGCCGTTCACCCGCGACCCGGGGCCGGCGCTGGACGCCGCCGTGGACGCGGTGCGGGACCGGTTCGGGTCGCGGGCGCTCACCCGGGGGGTGCTGCTGGGCCGCGACCCGGGGTTCGAGATGCCCATGCTGCCCGACTGACCGTAGGCTCCGGCGGTGTCCATGTTCCGCACCCCACAGGTGATCCTGTTCAGCGAGGACGTGTCCCGGGCCGCCGCCTTCTACACCGGGCTGGGCTTCACCGAGACCTTCCGGGTGCCCGCCGAGGGCCCGCCGATCCACGTCGACCTGACCCTCGACGGCTACCGCGTCGGCATCGCCTCGGTGGCGTCCACCCGCGACGACCACGGGCTCGACCCGGTGCCGAGCGGGCAACGCGCCGCCGTCGTGCTGTGGACCGACGACACCGCGGCCGCGTACGCGACGCTGACCGCCGCGGGGGCGCCCGCGCTCGCCGCCCCGCACGTCTGGCTGGACCGGCTGCTCATCGCCTGGACGGCCGACCCCGACGGCAACCCGATCCAGCTCGTCCAGCCGCTGCCGGCCGACCGGACGTGAGCCCGCGGCGCCGCCTCCTCCCCGGGTAGGAGGCGGCGTCTCCGACCCGCGGCCGGCATAGGGGCCTCCGGTCGGGCGCGACGAGGCGGCCACGCCACCAGCATCTACAGGCATGACTACCGTGCTGAACCGGGCGGCGCGCTGGCACCGCCCCCTGATGCTCTTCGTCGCGGCGATGGCGGCGCTCACCGTCGTCGCGGCCGTCGGCGTGCTGGCCGATCCCCGCGTGCTCACCGGCGTGCCGATCTGGCTCAAGCCCCTGAAGTTCGCCATCTCGTTCGTGCTCTACGGCACCACCCTCGCCTGGATGCTCACCCTGCTGCCGCGGCGCAGCCGGACCGCCGAGTGGGCGGCCACGGTGATCGTCGCCATGTCGGTGGTCGAGATGGCGATCATCGTCACCCAGGTGCTGCGCGGCACCACGAGCCACTACAACGGCACCACCCCGCTGAACGGCGCGCTGTTCTCGGCGATGGGCGCCGCCATCATGGTGCTGTTCCTCGCCCAACTGGTCATCGGGATCGTGGCGCTGCTGCGGCCGATGGCCGACCGGGTCGCCGGCCACGCCGTCCGGCTCGGCCTCGGCCTGTCCCTGCTCGGCATGCTGGTCGCCATCCCGATGGTCACCCGTACGCCCGACTCGGCGGCGGAGGGGATCAGCGGGGCGCACAGCGTCGGCGTGGCGGACGGCGGGCCGGGGCTGCCCCTGGTCGGCTGGAGCACCACCGGCGGCGACCTGCGGATCGGGCACTTCGTCGGGCTGCACGCCCTCCAGGCGCTGCCGCTGCTCGCGATGCTGCTCAACCGCTTCCTCGGCGACCGGCTGGACGAGCGGACCCGCGCCCGGCTGCTGCTCGTCGCGGGCGCGGCGTACGGCGCGGCCACGCTGCTGCTCACCTGGCAGGCGTTGCGCGGGCAGCCGTTGCTGCGGCCGGACGCGCTCACCGTGGCCGTCGGGGTCGCCCTGCTGGCGGCGACGGCGACCGCGACCGACGCCGTGCTGGCCCGGGGGCAGCGCCGCGCGGACGTGGTGGTGGTCGCATGACCGGCACGCTGTTCACAGTGACCTTCGCGGTCGCCGCACCGTTCTGGGCGCTGATGATCCTGCTGCCCCGCTGGTCGTGGACCGCCCGGATCGTCGGCTCGCCGCTGATCGTGCTCCCGGTCCTGCTGATCTACGCGGTCCTGGTCCTTCCGGCGCTCGGCCGGGTGCTGCCGGTGGTCACCGCGCCGACCCTGGCGGGCGTCCGCGACCTGCTGGGCAGCGCGGACGGCGCGGCGGCGGCCTGGGCCCACATGATCGGGTTCGACCTGTTCGTCGGCCGCTGGATCTGGCGGGACAGCCGGGAGCGGAGCATGCCGGCGCTGCTCGTGGCGCCCGTGCTCCTGCTGACCATCCTGCTCGGGCCGCTCGGCCTGGCCGTCCACCTCGGCCTGCGGACCGGCTGGGCGCCGGCCCCCGTCGGCGACGGCGGCGGGACGACCAGCGCCCGGCCGGCGGGTTCCCCGGCTCCCGAGCGCACCGCCTAGGCTGGCGTCGTGGGCTGGGTGGGACGCCTGTTCGACGCACGCGACACGCTCGCGCGGATGCTGCTGCTCGACCTCAGCGGCCTCGGCTACCTGGTCTTCGGCGCCCAGGGCCACCACGCCCCGACGGCCACGCAGTGGGTGCTGGCCCTTGTCGCGTTCGGCACCGCCCTGGCGTGTCACCGCCGGCCGATGGTGAACCTGGCGGCGCAGGCCGCGCTGCTGGCGGTCGCCTTCCCGCTTGTCGACGACACGACGATCAACCAGGTCGGGGCCAGCTGGGCGCTGCTCGAGCTGACCATGTGGGCCGACCGGCCCCGGACCATCTGGCTGGCCGCCGGCCTGCTGGCCGCGGTCGACCTGACCGACTCGATCGGCGACCCCGTCCGGCGGCTGCTTTCCGGCGTCTTCGGCCTGACCGTGGAGGTCGGCCTGCCGCTGCTGCTCGGCCTGGTCATCCGGACCACCCGGGAGCTGGCCCGGCAGGCCGAGGAGCGGGCCGCCGCGGAGCAGCGCCGGCGGGAGTCGGAGAGCCGCGCCGCCCGCGCCGGCGAGCGCAGCGCCATCGCCCGCGAGCTGCACGACGTGGTCGCGCACCACGTCGCGTCGATGGTGCTGCGGGTCGGGGTGGCCCGGCACGTGCTGCCGGACCTCGATCCGCGGGTGAGCGAGGTCTTCGACGACGTGCACGGCACCGGCACGGCCGCCCTGAACGACCTGCGCCGCCTGGTCGCGGTGCTGCGCGACCCTGAGGGGGTCCGCGGCGACGCCACGCTGACCGCGATCGAGCCGGCGGCGGTCCCGGCGGCGCTCGACGCGGCGGTGGACCGGGCCCGTCAGGCCGGCATCACCGTGGAGGCCGACGTCGACCCGGCGGTCGGGTCGCTGGACGCGGTGCGGGGCCAGGCGGTCCTGCGGCTGACCCAGGAGGCACTGACGAACGTGGCCAAGCACGCCGGCACCGCGGCCCGGGCCCGGCTGGCCGTGGCGGTGGTCGACGGCGCCGTGCACTGGGAGGTGTCGGACGACGGCCGGGGGTCGGTGCCGGCCGCGGTGCCGGCCGGCGGCGGCCACGGCCTCACCGGGATGCGGGAGCGGGTCGAGGTGCTCGGCGGGCGGCTGGAGGCGGGACCCACGGGCGCCGGATGGCGGGTCCGCACGGTCCTGCCGGCCGGGGGCGTCGCGGAGCCGACCGACTCCCCCGCCCGCCCGCCGGAGCCGGCGACACCCCGCCCGCGCCCGGCCGGCCCGCACGCGCCGGAGCCGGCATGATCCGCGTCCTGCTGGTCGACGACCAGCACCTCATCCGCGCCGGCCTGCGCATGCTCTGCGACGCGCAGCCGGACCTGGAGGTGGTCGGTGAGGCCGACAACGGCCGGGAGGCGATCACCCTCGCCGCGCGGCTGATGCCCGACGTGGTCGTCATGGACCTGCGGATGCCCGGCGTCGACGGGATCACCGCGACCAGCCGGATCCTCGCCGACCGTCCCGCCACCCGGGTGCTGGTGCTCACCACGTTCGGCGACGACGACCACCTCTACCCCGCGCTGACCGCCGGCGCCTGCGGGTTCCTGCTCAAGGACGCGCCCCCGGCCGACCTGCTCGACGGCGTACGCCGGGCGGCCGCCGGGGACAGCCCGTTCAGCCCGGAGGTGCTGCGGCGGCTGGTTCAGCGGGCGGTGCACGCGCGCGCCGGGGCGCCCCGACCGGTGCACGGCCTCACCGCACGCGAGCGGGACGTGCTGGACCTGGTGGCCGAGGGCCTGTCCAACACCGAGATCGCCGACCGGCTGCACATCGGCGTCACCACGGTGAAGACCCACATCACCAGCCTCATGACCAAGACGAGCAGCCCGAACCGGGTACGCCTGGCCCTGTGGGCGCGCGGCGCCTGAGCGCCGGCCGGCCTCACTCCTCGATGGCGCCGCCCACCGCGCGCAGGTGCTCCCGGAACGTCAGCGCCGGGTTCTCGGCCCGACCCGCAAGGTAGGCCCCGAAGCCGACCTGCGCCCGCAGCGGCTCGCCGGCCCGGATCCGGTCGGCCTGCCGCCGCTCGGTGTCCCGGATGGACTCCGCCAGGTCGAACAGCTCGCCGACCCGGCCGGCCGGCACGAAGAGCACCCCGTCCTCGTCGGCCAGGGCCACGTCGCCGGGGTCGACCGTCCACCGGCCCACCCGCGCCGAGGCCAGCACCTCGGCCGGCCGCGGGTCCAGCCGCTGCGGCCCGGTGGGGGTGGCGCCCAGACTGAACACCGGCAGCCCGACCGACCGGATGTCGGCGGTGTCCCGGTGCAGGCCCCACACCACCAGGCCGGCCAGGCCGGCGGCCTGCGCCTCCAGCACCACCAGGTCGCCGACGCACGCCTCGTCGGTGCGCCCGCCGTTGTCCACCACCAGCACGTCGCCGGGTGCGGCCCGGTCGACGGCCTCCAGGAAGATGTCGACGCTGCCGACGTGCCGGGCCGGCAGCACCCCGCCGGCCAGCCGCCCGCCGGCCAGCACCGGCCGCACGCCCTCCGGGGCGCAGCGCACCGGGACGGCGGCCCGCAGGCAGGCGTCGGCGACGTGGGCGGTGGTCAGCGCGGCGAACCGCCCGGTCAACTCTGCGCGGTCGATGCTCATGGCCCGACGCTAGCCAGCCGCCCCGACCGTGGGAGGGGCCAGTTCGCGTCCCGTGGCTCCGGTTCGTCGCCCGCACCGGCCGCGCCGGGTCAGGCCGCGCCGGCCGACGCGCCGAGTCAGGCGGGGCGGGCCGACGCCCCGAGTCAGGCCGGCCGGGGCGTGCGCGTCGGTCAGACCGGGCGGGGCGTGCGCGTCGGCGGGCGGAACGGGTCGGGACGGCCGCGGGCGCGCCGCGCCAGCCAGGTGCGCCGCCGGGACCGCGCGGTGCGCCGTACCGGCCGGTGCAGCTGCGCCCGCATCGGCGGGCGCCGTTCCGCCTCGCCCGCGCCGGCAGCCCGGCGCACCATGCGGTTGGCGTCGTCCGGGTCGCACCCGGTGGCGCGCAGCAGCTCGCTGTCCGCCGTCCGCAGGTCGGTGATCACGCCGTCACCGAACGAACGCACCCCGTGCGCCCAGGCCCGCCCCGCCAGCTCGGCACTCTCCCGGACCAGCCGTCGGGTGCCGGCCGGGTCCTCGCCGTCCCGGCACTCCCGGCGCATCACCCGGACGGCCTCGCCGAGGCGGGTCACGGCGTCGGCAAGCGTCGGCGGGATCGGCTCGCCGTACTGGAGGGCGGTGGCGGAGCGGCGGGCCACCGAGCGGGCGTACAGGATCACCCGCTCCAGGTGTTGCGCGGCGGCGGCGTACCTGTGGAACTGGGCGCGGCGGCGCCAGCGGACCGGCGCGAGGGTGACCACCTCCTCGGCCCCGCTGAGCGCCTCGTTGAGCCGTCCCACGTCGGCGTCGAGCCCGCGCATCCGCTCCAGGGACCGGACCGCCGCGTCGGCGTCCCGGGTGGTGAGTGCGCGGGCGACGGCGTCCAGTTCGGTGGTGAGTGTGGTGACGATCGGCTCGGTCGCGCGGTCCAGGACCCGCAGCGGGTTGACCGGCAGCAGCAGCGCCACCACGAGGAGGCCGACAAGGCCGCCGACCAGCGCGTCGAAGATCCGGGGCAGCTCCAGGCCGGGCTCGACCGGGGCGAGGGTCGCGATCAGCACGGCGGTACCGCCGGCCTGGCCGACCAGGGCGCCGCCGCGCCCGGCGACCAGCAGCGCGGTCGCGATGGCCAGGGTGACCACGAGGCCGGTCTGCCAGGACCCGGAGCCGAGCACGGCGCGCAGCACGTCGCCGACCACGATGCCGAGCCCCACCCCGACCAGCAGTTCGAAGGTACGCCGGGCGCGCTGGCCGATGGCGGTGGCGATGGTGCCGACCGCGGCGGCGGGCGCGAAGACGTGCGCGCCGGGCCCGAGCAGGCGCTGGGCGAGCAGCGCGGCGAGCGCGGCGGCGAGCCCGGACTGGACGGCGATCACCACGGTGACCTCCAGTTGGCGCAGCCGCAGCCGGCCGGCCGCACCGCCCTCGGCGCGGGCGTGGGCCAGTGCCCGCCCGGTCGGCTCGGTGACCCGGTCCAGGGGCGAGCGGACGGTGTCGGGGCGGTCCTCGGCCATGGCGGCGGTTACCCGGCGCGGCGCGGGTGAATCGTCCGGGTTGCGGCGCCCATGCTCCGCCGGCCGGCTCGGCGCGGCGTCAGCGGGGCCAGCGGCCGGCCAGCACCGTGACGCCGTCGCCCTCCAGTTCCGGCAGGGCCACCCGGCGCCCGGTCAGCGTCAGCAGCATCGCCTCGCCGGTGCCGCGCACCACCGGCCCGGCCCCGGACGCCCAGCCCAGGTCGGTGGCCTCGAACCGCAGTCCGGCCACCCGGCGCCGGTCGACGAAGCCGACCGCCCGGCCGCCGGTCAGGAAGTCCAGCGAGGTGCGCACCCGGTCGGGGTCCAGGTCGGCGGGGAGGCCGAGCGGCCGGCGGATGTCGAGCCCGTGCACCTGGAGGTCGGTGAGCTGGCCGAAGTATCCGACCACGGGTGGACGGAACCGGTGCTCCGCGTGCTCGCGCAGGGCGGCGGCCAGCTCGGCGGCGGGTCGGCGGGCCACCTGCTGAGCCAGCCGCGCGTTGGCCACGTGCAGCCGGAAACCGGCGCGCACCACCAGCGGCAGGAGCGCCCACGGTGACCCGACAAGCGGCGACACCAGGTGCCCGGCGACCTCCCGCACCGTCCACGAGCCGCAGAGGCTCGGGGTGTCCAGCTGCGCGGGAGTGAGCGAGTCGATCAGGTCGGCCGTCCGGCGCCGCTCGGCGGCGATCATCGGCAGCAGATCGGTTTCCACGGCACCATTCTGGCCGCCGGCCGCCACCCCGCCGGCGGCCGGGACGGGGTCAGCGCCGGAAGGTGCGGTCGAGCAGGTCGAACAGGGCGGCCCAGTGCCGCTCGGTGGCCCGCTCGTCGTACATCGGGGTGTCCGCCTGGGTGTACCCGTGGCGGGCGCCGGTGTAGACCTCCGAGCGGTAGGTGACGCCGGCCGCGTCGAGCGCCTTCTCCAGGGTGGCGATCTGCTCGGCCGTCATCGACGGGTCGTGGTCGGCGTGGCCGAAGTACAGCTCGCCGGTGACCGCGCCGACGCCCAGGTGCGGGCTGTCCGGGGCGTCGGTGACCACCCGGCCGGCGTGGAAGGCGGCCGCCGCGGCGATCCGGTCCGGGAGCGCCTCGATGGCCCGCAGCGCGTTCGTGCCGCCCATGCAGTAGCCGACGACGGCCGCCGGGCCGGGCGCGACGCCGGGCTGCGCGGCGAGGAAGTCCAGATAGGCGGCGGTGTCCCGGGCGACCACGTCGGGCGTCAGCGCGCCGATCATCGGGGACACCGTCGCGAACAGCGCGCCGCGGCGACTGTCGTCGCCGAGGCCGGAGAGGTCGACAAGCGGGGCCCGGCCGAAGCGGTGGAACAGGTTCGGCACCAGCACCACGTGGCCGCGGGCGGCGATGGCTTCCGCCATCTCGGCCAGCCGCGGGCGCAACCCGAACGCGTCCATGAAGACCAGGACGGCGGGGAAGGGCCCGTCGCCGTCGGGCCGGACGAGGAAGGAATCCGCCACCCCGTCACCGGTCGGCACGTCCACGGTCGTCGTCTGCACTCTCCGAACCTCCCTGAGCCGCGAGTCCGCCGTGCACGCTACCCCCGGCGCGGGAGGCCGGCACGGCGAGCCCTTCCGGCCGGCCCGCCGACCGGGCATCCTGGGTGGATGGGAGAGGTGCGACCGATGCCCGGTTTCGGGGACCTGTTCACCGACCTGCGCGGCGAGGACCGGACGCTGCGGGTCAGCTACCACCCCGACCGCGGCGCCGTGGTGCTGTCGCTGTGGAACGGCACGCTGTGCCGCGGCTCCTTCCGGATGCCCGCCGACGACGTGGACCGGCTCCTCACGCTGCTGACCGCCGTCCGCACCGCCGCGGCCGGGGACGACGGGGCCGGTCCCGGGACGGCCACCGACGAGAGCGCGGCCGCGGTCCCGGAGCCGTCCGTGGAGCGCACCGGCGACGTGTCGGGCACGGCCCGGCGCGTGGTCCTGCCGGCCCTGCCCGCGCCCCGGGTGGCCTGACCGGGTGTAAACCGGACGAAGGGGCACCTCTCCCCGCCTTCCGAACTAGCGTCCGGGTAGGACCTCGGAAGGGAGGGACGATGCGTCCCGTCTCACCACGCACGATTCGCCACCGCCGCCCCGCCACGCACGCCGCGCTCGGGACGGCCCTCCTGGTCGCCGGGCTGGCCGTGCCGGCCACCGCCGCCTCGGCCGCCCCCGTCGCAGCCAACGGCGCCGCCGCCGTCACGCTCGCCGCCGCCGGCCAGCCGACGCTGCGGCAGGGCTCCCGGGGCGCGGCGGTCAGCGCGCTCCAGGCACGGCTCACCGCCCTGCGCTACGACGTGGGCGGGATCGACGGGATCTTCGGGCCGTCGACGCACCACGCTGTCGTCGCCTTCCAGAAGGTCAACGGGCTGGCCCGGGACGGCATCGTGGGGCCGCGCACCCGGGCGGCGCTCGACCGGCCGGTCGTCCCGACGCCGCGGTACACCCACCCCGGCTACTCGATCGAGGCCGACCTCACCCGGCAGGTGCTCTACCTGGCCAAGCGCGGGGCGGTGGTCCGCATCCTGGACGCCTCCAGCGGCAGGTCCAGCACCCCCACACCGACCGGCGACTGGACGGTGGGCCGGCGCATCGACGACTGGCGGCAGAGCGACCTGGGCCTGCTGTGGCGGCCGAACTACTTCCACCGCGGCTACGCGGTGCACGGCGCGACAGCCGTGCCCGCCTACCCGGCCAGCCACGGCTGCGTCCGGGTGCCGGTGCGGGCGATGGACCGGCTCTGGACCACCATCCGCGTCGGCACCCCGGTGCACGTCTACCGCTGACGGCCGCCCCACGGCCTGCTCCGGAGGCCGGCGGGCGGGGGTCGTTTGCGGCGGCGGCGCGCGGGAACACGCCTTCCTCCAGCCGAGAGGGAGGCGTCGAGGTGGACCAGGACGAGTTCATCGGCTCGGTGGCGAAGCGCTGCGGGATGTCGTCGGAGCAGGCCACCGCCGTCACGCGCGCCACGTTGACCACGCTGGCGGAGCGGATCGACGGCGGGGAGGCCCGGGATCTGGCCGACCGGCTCCCCGAGGCGCTGCGGGCGTACGCGTTCGGCGGCAGCGAGACCGGCGAGCGGTTCGGGCTCGACGTCTTCGTGGAGCGGGTCAGCGGGCGCGCCGACATCGACGTGGACCGGGCCAAGGACGGCGTCACGGCCGTCTTCGACGTGCTCCGCGACGCCGTCGACCCGGCCGGCTACGCGGACGTGGTCGCCCAGCTTCCGGCGGAGTACGGCGAGGTGGCCGACCAGACCGCGCCGTACGTCCAGCGCAGCCAGTGACGGGCGGCGGGCGATGAGCGTGGGTGACGAGGAGCCGCTGCGCCGGCCGCCGGAAGCCGACGCGCAGGAGCAGCGGCAGGACGAGACGGTGGTCGGCCCGCCGGACACGATCTCGGGCGCGGTGCCCGAGGCGACCGAGGCGGACCTGGCCGAGCAGGGCGTGCTGGTCCCGCCCAGCGACCGCACCGGCCTGCCCGACGCGGTGCGCGACGACCTCACGCCGGCCGACGCGGTGGAGCAGAACCAGGAGATCCCGACCCCGGACGAGGACCGCCGGGACTGACCGTTCAGCGGTCCGGGCTGTCCGCCGCGGCCATCACGCGCAGCGCGTTCGGGTCCAGGCCGATGCGCACCGGCGTCTGCCCGTAGGGTTCGCCGTCGACCTCGATCCGCGCGGGCCGGTCGGTCTCCAGCCAGAGCTGGCGGACGGCGAGGAACGGCTTGTCGCCCAGGGTGCGGCGGTGGCCGGCCGCCGCGTTGCGCGCCGTCTCGCGCAGCAGGCCGCGCCGGCTGGGCCCGCCGACCGGGTACGCGACGAGCAGCCGGTCGTCGGCGTTGGCGTCGGCGGTGATCGGGCGGCCGGCGTGGAAGCCGCCGTTGGCGACGTACACCTGGTGGGTGTCGAAGGCGTGCTCCCGCCCCTCGGCGCGCACCGTGACCCGCAGCGGCCGGTGCCGGGCCAGCAACCCCAGCGCCGTGAGCGGGTACGCGAGCCGGCCGACCACCCGCTTCAGCCGTGGCGGCGCGGTCAGCATGATGTCCGCCGACAACCCGATCCCGACGTGGTTGGTGAAGAGGGTGTCGCCGATCAGCCCGAGGTCCACGTCGATGACCTTGCCGTCGGTGAGCAGCCCGACGGCGGCGTCGAGGTCGAGCGGGACCCCGACGGTGCGGGCGAAGTTGTTGGTGGTGCCCAGTGGCAGCAGGCCCAGCGCCATGTCCCGGTGGGCGAGCAGCCGGGCGGCCGTGCCGATCGTGCCGTCGCCACCCCCCGCGACCAGGAGGTCCGGCCCGAGGCCGGCGGCCTCGGCGAGCACCCGGTCCAGTTCGCCGGGCCGGTCGACCGGGTACGCGCCGAGCAGCGTGAAGCCGGCCGCGCGCAGTCGGGAGTGGGCGGTCTCGTAGAGCCGGCGGCCGCGTCGGGAGTGGGCGTTGACGACGAGCGCCGCCCGCCGCCCCTCCCGGATGGCCGCTCCCAGCTCCTGCTTGGTCCGCACGGTTCCCGACCCTATCCGCCGATCGGCCACCCAACCCGGAAACAATGGGCCGATGGCGCCGGTCAGTGTGCGGCGACGGCGACCGCTACCGGCTCGACCTCGGCCAGCCGCGCCGGCCGGACCACGGTGAGCAGCACGACCAGGGCCACCGCCATGCCGCCGGCGACCACGGCGGCCATCGCCACGCTGCCGGTGCCCAGCACGCCGACCAGCGGCGCGGCGAGCGCGCCCACGCCGAACTGGACGGCGCCCAGCAGCGCGGCGGCGGTGCCGGCCGCCTCCCCGTGCCGGGACAGCGCCAGGGCCGGCGCGTTCGGCATGGCGAGCCCGGCCGCGGCGAGCACCACCCAGAGCGAGGCCAGCACGGCCGCCAGGCCGCCGAAGCCGGTGGCCGCGAAGCTCAGCAGCACCAGGCCGGCCGCGGTGCCGACGGCGAGCGCGGTGACCAGGATCCGCTGCGGGGTGTACCGGCGCAGCAGCCGCACGTTGAGCTGGGTGGCGGTGATGAGGCCGACCGCCCCGGCGCCGAACGCCAGCCCGAACTGCTGCTCGTCCAGCCCGTACCGCTCCTGGAAGACGAACGACGACCCGGCCACGTACGCGAAGAGCGCCGCCATGGCGAGCCCCGCCACCAGCACGAGCCCGACGAACGTCCGGTCCCGCAGCAGGGCGCGGTAGTCCCGGCCGATGGCGGCGACGCCGCCGCGGCGGCGGCGCTCCGCCGGCAGGGTCTCCTGGAGCCCGACCGCCGCGACGACGACCAGCAGGAGCCCGAACACGGCGAGGGCCACGAACACGCCCCGCCAGTCCGACCAGCGCAGCAGCCCGGAGCCGAGGGTGGGCGCCAGGATCGGCGCGGCGCCCATCACGAGCATGAGCCGGGAGAAGAGCCGGGCGAACGCGGCGCCGCTGAACAGGTCGCGGACGACGGCCATGGCGACCACCGAGGTGGCCGCGACGCCCAGCCCCTGGAGCACCCGGAGCACGCCGACCACCTGCACGGTCGGGGCGACCACGCAGAGCAGCGAGGCCAGGATGTGCAGCGCGATCCCGGCGAGCAGCGGCAGGCGCCGGCCCACCGCGTCGGAGAGCGGGCCGATCAGCAGCTGGCCGAGGGCGAGACCGGCCAGGGTGCCGGTGAGGGTGAGCTGCACGGCCGCCGAGGTGGTCTCCAGGTCGGCGGTGATGGCCGGCAGCGCCGGCAGGTACATGTCGATGGTCAGCGGCCCGATCGCGATCAGCGAGCCGAGCACCAGCACGAGGCGCAGCTGCTGCCCGCGGCTCATCAGGTCACCGGGTGTCTCGACGGTCGGGGCGGGTGAGGACTGCGCAGTGGTCACACCTGGCAGCAAATCACCGGGCGCCGACATCATTCCCGCGGTCGCCGAAGGTGCCCCAGGTCACATCGGATCGTTGAACCGTCCGCCGCAGGTCGCGCCGAGAGGAGAGACACGTGCCCGAGTACCCGCAGCCGGCCGCCGAGGTCGGCCGGATCGAGCCGGCGCCCCGCCGGATCCGCGCCTTCCTGGCCGGCGAGACGGTGCTGGACACCGGCCGCGCGCGGTACGTGTGGGAGTGGCCGCCCTACCCGCAGTACTACCTCCCCGCCGCCGACGTCCGCCAGGAACTGCTCGTCGACGAGGGACGGACCGAGGAGACCCCGCTCGGCGCGGCACGGCTGCACGGGCTGCGGGTCGGCGAGTTCGCCCGGGCCGCCTGCGCCCGGTGGTACGGCGCCGACGCGCCCCGCGGACTGGCCGACACCATCCGGTTCGACTGGGCCGCGCTGGACGCCTGGTTCGAGGAGGACGAGGAGGTCTTCGTCCACCCGCGCAACCCGTACTCCCGGGTGGACGCGCTGCGCTCCACCCGCCACGTCCGGGTGGAACTGGACGGGACGGTCCTGGCCGAGTCGACCTCGCCGGTGCTGGTCTTCGAGACCGGCCTGCCGACCCGCTACTACCTGAGCCGCACCGACGTGCGCTTCCGGCACCTGGTGCCGTCAGGGACCCGGACCGCCTGCCCGTACAAGGGCCGCACCAGCGGCTACTGGTCGGTGCGCGCCAGCGACCGGCTCCATCCGGACCTCGCCTGGTCGTACGACTTCCCCACCGCCGCGCTGCTGCCGATCGCCGGGCTGGTCGCCTTCTACAACGAGAAGGTCGACCTGGTCGTGGATGGAAGCCGCCTTCCCCGGCCACGGACGCACTTCTCCTGATCCGGCGCGGCGGGCAGCGGGCGACGCCACCGTCTGCGTAGGGTGGGGCCGCAGTCCGTGACCTCGCGGCCGCGCCGTCGGGGCCACGGTCGGCACCGCCGAACGCGCACGGGAGGAGCGTCAGCGTGACCGCCACTGACTGGACCACGGACGTCGAGGGCACCGGCCGGTACGCCGAGGTCAACGGCATCAACCTCTACTACGAGACGCACGGCACCGGGCACCCGCTGATCCTGCTGCACGGCGGGCTCGGGTCGGGCGAGATGTTCGGGCCGGTGCTGCCCGCGCTGGCCGCGCGGCACCAGGTCATCGCCGTCGACCTGCAGGGTCACGGCCGCACCGCCGACGTCGACCGTCCGCTCGACCTGCGCACCATGGCCGACGACATCGCCGCGCTCATCGACCACCTCGGGCTCGACCGGCCGCACCTGGTGGGCTACTCGCTGGGCGGCGGCGTGGCGCTGCGCGCCGCGGTGGCCCACCCGGAGAAGCTCGGCCGGCTCGTGGCGGCGTCCGCGCACGTGCGGTCGGACGCCGTCTACCCGGAGATGCGGGCGCAGCAGGGCCAGGTGTCCGGGGCCGCCGCGGAGTTCATGAAGGACACCCCGATGTACCAGCTCTACCAGCGGGTGGCGCCGCGCCCGGAGGACTTCCCCCGGCTGCTCGACAAGATCGGCGCGCTCATGGCGGAGGACTTCGACCTGACCGACGAGGTCGGCGACCTGCGGGTGCCGACGCTGATCGTCGCGGCCGACGCCGACATGGCGCCGCCGAGCCACTACGTGGAGGTGTTCCGGCTGCTCGACGGCGGCCTGCGCGACGGCGGCTGGGGCAACGAGGGCCGGCCCAAGGGCGGGCACGCGCTGGCGATCCTGCCCGGGCTCACCCACTACAACATCTTCACCTCGCCGCTGTTCGCCGCGGTCACCCTCGCCTTCCTCGACGAGCCGGCGGGCTGATCACCGTCAGCCCTTGCGGCCGGTGGTGGCGATGCCCTCCACGAAGTGCCGCTGGGCCAGGAAGAACAAGATGATCATGGGTACGGTGGCGATCACGCTGCCGGCGAGGACGATCTCCCACTGCTGCTCGCCGCCGTACCCGAACCGGTCGAGGATCACCTTGAGCCCGCGGGGCAGCGTGTAGAGCTGCTCGTTGCGCAGGTAGATCAGCGGCTTGATGAGATCCGTCCAGCTCGCCTTGAACTCGAAGACGAACGCCACCAGCAGGGCCGGCCGGACCAGCGGGAACGCCATCCTCCAGAACAGCTGCGGGTAGCTCGCCCCGTCGACCCGGGCCGCCTCGAAGTACTCCCGGGGCAGGGAGAGGAAGAACTGCCGCAGCAGGAAGATGTAGAACGCCGACCCGAAGAGGTTGCCGGCCCAGAGCGGCACCTGGGTGTCGATGAGCCCGAGCCGGTTCCAGATCAGGTACGTCGGGATCATGGTGACCGCGAACGGCAGCATCATGGTGGCGAGCACCAGGCCGAAGAGCAGGTTCCGGCCGGGGAACCGGAAGTAGGCGAACCCGAACGCCACCCAGGCGCTGGACAGGGTCGCCGCGGCGGCGGCCGCCACCCCGACCACCACACTGTTGAACAGCCAGGTGAGCAGCGGCATGGCCTGCCACGCCTGCGCGTAGTTGTCCGGGGCGAACGGCGTGGGCAGCAGGCCGGGGGCGAAGACGTACTCCCGGGGCCGCAGCGACGCGCTGACCAGCCAGACGAACGGCACCATGAAGATCACCGCCGCGCCCACCAGGGCGACGACGAACAGGATCCGTTGCCAGCGCGGTCGCCGGCCGTCCTCCGGGGCCGCGGGTCGGGGCGGCGCCGCCGGCGCCGCCACGGCGCCCGCGACGCCGGTGCCCACCGGCTGACTCGTCGTGGTCACCGGTCCTCCCCCTCGTAGTAGACGAACCGGTTGCTCAGCTTCACCTGCACGGCCGTGATGATCAGGATGATCAGGAACAGCAGCCAGGCCATCGCCGAGGCGAAGCCCATGTGCAGGAACTGGAACGCCTCCCGGAACAGGTGGATCACGTAGAACGAGGCGGCGTCGCTGCTGAACGAACCCTGGGTCTGCCGGTTCCCGAAGTACATGGTGTAGACCTCGGTGAACATCTGCAGCGACGCGATGGTGTTGACGATCAACGTGAAGAAGAGCGAGCCGGAGATCATCGGCAGCGTCACGTGCCGGAACCGCGCCCACGCGCCGGCACCGTCGAGGTCGGCGGCCTCGTACAGGTCACGGGGGACGTTCTGCAACGCGGCCAGGTAGATGATGACCGTGGAGCCGAGGCTCCACAGGCTCATGAGCACGATGCCGGGCATCACCCAGTCGGGGTCGGTGGTCCAGCTCGGACCGTCGATCCCGAACACCGCCAGGCCGCGGTTGATCAGCCCGTCCTGGGTGTTGAGCAGCAGCAGGAAGAGGATGCCGACGGCCACCGCCGGGGTCATCACCGGCAGGTAGAACACCGTACGGAAGAAGCCCTGCCAGCGGCCGACCCGTTTGAGCAGCAGCGCCAGCCCGAGCGAGATCAGCATCACCAGCGGCACGTGCAGCGCCGCGTAGTAGACGGTGTTGCCGAGGCTGCGCGCCACCTGCGGGTCCGACACGAGCTGTCGGTAGTTGTCCAGCCCGGTCCAGCGCGGCGCGTTGATGACGTCGTACTCGGTGAAGCTGAGCCAGAGGCTGGCGACCATCGGACCGGCGGTGAACACCAGGAAACCGACGATCCAGGGCGCCAGGAAGACGTACGCCCAGCGGGCCTCCCGCCGGGCCAGCGGCGTGCGGCGCCGCCGGCCCGGGACGGGTGGTGTGACGGTGGTGGCCATGGCCGGGGTCAGCCCGCGGCCTTGTCCAGCGCGGCGGTCGCCTCCTGCTGGGCCCGGGCCAGCGCCTCGGCCGGCTGCGCCTGACCGGAGAGCACCCGGTTCACCGCGTCGGTCCACGCCTTGTCGAACTCGGCGCCGGCCGGCGAGGCCGGCATGGCGAACGCCGCATCCTGGGCCTCGCGGATGGTGGTCACCGCGTCGTCGAAGCGCTTGTTGCCGGTCGGCTGGTACAGCTCGTCGAAGATCTTCTTGTCGGCGGCCGTGTTGCCGGTCCAGACGCCGGTGAACGGCAGGTTGGCGGCCTTGCGGGCCTCGGCCCGCGCCTTGGCGGCGGCGAACCAGGTGTCGGTGGCGGTCATCTGCTTGACGAAGGCGCAGGCCGCCTCCGGGTTCTTCGCCCCCTTGGTGATCACCCACGCCTGGCCGGAGGACATGGTCAGCGGCTTGCCCTGCCGGTCCACGAAGGGCTTGACCACGAGCTCGGCCTTGGGGCTGTTCTTGGCGGCCTGGTTGAGGAACCACTCCTCCATCGGCCACGCGGCGATCTGGTTCTTGGCGAGGGGGTTCTCGGCGCCGAAGAAGTCGAAGGTGTCCCGGAACGACTTGAACTTGCCCCAGCCGCCCTGGTCCTGGATGAGCTTCACGCCGGTGGTCAGCGCCTCGACCACCTTCGGGTCGGTGAGGTTGGCCTTGGCGCCGTCGGCCGAGATCATCTCGGCGCCGTTGGCCTTGGCCCACATGGGCAGGAACTCGGGGATCTTCGGGTCGATGCCGATCCGGCTGAGCCGGCCGCCGGACACCTTGGCCAGCTTCGCGTTGACCGCGGGCAGGCCCGCCCAGTCGGCGAGGTTCACGTCGTCGGCGGTGAGACCGGCCTGCTTGAGCAGCGCCTCGTTGAGGTAGAGCACCCGCACCTGGGAGAACTCGGGGATGCCGTAGACGGTGCCGTCGAGGGTCACCTGGTCCTTGGCGGCCTGCCGGTACTGCCCCAGGTCGATCTTCTGCTTCTCGACGCAGTCGGTCAGCGGCTGGATCGAGCCGCGCTTGGCGTACGTGCCGATCAGCTTGCGGTCCATGTAGACGAGGTCCGGCGGGTTGCCCGAGGCCACCGCGGAGAGGAACTGCTGCTCGTCGAAGGCGCCCTCGGTGATGTTCAGCTGGACGTCCGGGTGGTCCTTCTTGAAGGCGTCCACCCGCGTCTTGGCGATCTCGTCCGACAGGCCGAAACCCATGGTGCTCAGCGCACCGCTGCCCTTGGCGCCCCCGCCGCCGGAGTCTCCTCCGCCGCCCACCCCGCCGCAGCCGCTGACGGCCAGGGCGAGCACCCCGGCCAGCGCGGTCGCCCGCAGTCTCCGTGACATGGCCACCTCCCGTGAACGCGCGGGCCACAGTGCCCGCGCGACCTGCACTTCTCCGGTTCGCCGGAGTTTCAAACCCGGTGCGGGAAGTCGTTGATCATTCGATATCCGTGGGCCGCCGCCCGGACCGCCGCTCGACGGCGACGGCGACGAGCAGGAGCAGGGCGAGCACGGCGAGCGCCGCGGCGGGCGGCAGCAGCACCCCGAGGGGCAGCAGGAGCAGGGTGAGGGCGGCCAGGGCCGGCTGGGCCGGCGGGACCGGCTGCCCGGTGAGCCGGAGGAACAGCAGCCGGCCGCCCAGGTAGAGGGCGGCGCCGCCGTACAGGGCGACCGAGGCGGACCAGCTCAGCGTGGCGTCGACGGCGTGCCCGGCGCCCCCGTGCGCCCCGGCCACATGCGCCAGCACCTGCTCGATGCCGAGCGCCAGGTAGATCACCGCGGTGATCAGCAGCAGGTGGGTCTGGCTGTAGGCGTCCGCCGCGATCCGGTCCCGCCGCTCCCCCGTGGCGGCGGCGAGAACTCCGGCGGCGGTGGGTGCGACCCGGTCGAAGTACAGCCACCAGAGGCAGACGGTGACCGCGAAGCCGAGCAGCGCCACGCCGAGAACCGGTGGCGCGGTGACCGCCGACGCCGCGCCGACGCCGGCGGCGACGACCGACTCCCCGAGCGCGATGATCAGGACCAGACCGTGCCGCTCGGTGAAGTGGCTGGCGCTGCGCAGCGGCCAGGCGCCGCGCCGCCCGTACGACAGGCGTTGCCCGCCGATCTCGACGACGAACGCCACCACCCACAGCACCGCGTGCGCCGCCCCGGCCAGCAGCGCGCCGAGCAGCAGCGGCACCCAGCCGGCGGCGCTGACCGCCGCGAAGAACCGGATCCGCGCCCGCAGGCCGGGCACACCCGCCGCCGCCCAGTGGTAGAGCGCCAGGTGGACGGCGCGGAGCAGCACGTAGGCGAGCGCGACGAGCAGCGGGCCGTCCAGTCCCGGGCCCGGCGTCCACGCCTCCGGCATGGCCAGCGCGGCCACGAACAGCGCCGCCATCGCGACCAGGAACCCGCCGCGCACCACCCCGACCTCGGCCCGCGTGTGGTTGCCCAACCAGGTGTACGACGACCAGGCGAACCAGAGCAGCACGAGCAGGATCAGCCCCTGCCCCATGGTGCTCGGGGTGGACTCCGGCCCGATCAGCGCCATGATCCGGGTGAGCGCGAAGACGAAGACCAGGTCGAAGAAGATCTCGAACGGCGTCACCCGCCGCCCGGCCGGCGCCGGACCGGGCGGCCGCGGCCACGCCGGACGCCGCCCTGCCCCGTCCCGCCTCACGTCGCCGCCCCTCCGTCACCCGACCGACCGGTCGCCTCCGCCGACGGTAGGCGGCCCGGCGGAAACGGTGCGTGGATTCCGGTGATCGGCCCGGCGCCGGGTCACACTCGGGCGGCGTCGCCCCAGGCGGCCCGGACCAGGGCCGGGAGCACCACGGCGGCCGGTCCGCGCAGGTTCAGCTCGCACACCGCGTCCAGCGGTGTCTCCTCCGGGTTGACCTGGATCACGGTCCCGCCCCGGCGGGCCGCGACCTGCGGGATCTCGGCGGCGGGATACACCAGGCCGGACGTGCCGACGGTGAGCAGCATGTCGCAGCGGTACGCCGCCTCGACGGCGGCCTCGAGGGCCCGCTCCGGCAGCGCCTCGCCGAACCACACCACACCGGGTCGCACCGGGGCGGCGCAGCGCCCACAGCGGGGCGGCGCCAGCCGCCGGCCCTCCCCCGGCTCCGCCGCGCCGTCGGGCACGGGCGCCGGCTCGGCGCAGGCCGAACAGCGGGGCGCGAACAGGCTGCCGTGCAGGTGGACCGGCGCGGCGGAGCCGGCGCGCTCGTGCAGGTCGTCGACGTTCTGGGTGACCACCACCGTGTCCGGGACGCGGGCCGCCATGGCGGCCACGGCGAGGTGCCCCGGGTTCGGTTCGGCACGCCGGACGGCGGCGCGCCGCCACTCGTACCAGCCCCAGACCAGCGCGGGGTCGGCCCGGAACGCCTCCGGGGTGGCGAGGGTCCGCGGGTCGAACCGCGCCCAGAGCCCGGTGCCGGCGTCCCGGAAGGTGGCGATGCCGCTCTCGGCCGACATGCCGGCGCCGGTGAAGACCACCAGCCGCCGCGCCCGCGCGAGCAGCGTCGCCGCATCCGCCAGATCCATCCGCTCCCGCTCCCGTCGACCGGTCACCGCGCGACGGTCAGGTGGACGTCCACCCGGTCACCGAGGGCGATCCCTTCGGCCCGGCGCACCGCCGTCTTCAGCGGCACCACGTACCGCCCGTCCTTCGGCCAGAGCGACGTCTGCCAGCCAGTGGCGCCGATCCGCGCGGTCACCGGGATCATCCCCCAGCCGTACGTGACCGACGCGGAGGCCGCCTCCAGCTCGGCGCACAGCTCGTCGGGGACGGTGACGAAGTGCCAGGGGGCCGGCCCCCGCCAGAACCACACCTCGCCGCTGAACTCCAGTTCCATCAGAGGTTCATCGGGGCGGGGTCGGTGGCGAGCTGGCGGAACCGCACGCGCGGGTCGGGCACCAGCCGCCGGGAGGCCAGGTCCAGCAGGCCGCCCACCCCGGTGATGGTGGCGACCTGGGTGCCGTCGGGGCGGGTGAGGTCCTGCACGATCTGGAAGGTCTTCCCCTCGCCCCACCGGAACTCGCAGGACACGTCCACCTCGTCGCCGCCGCGTAGCTCCCGCAGGTAGCGCACGGTGACCTCCAGGGCCACCGGCCCCACCCCGCCGGCGAGGAGCCGGTCCTGTGGGATTCCGGCGGCGCGCAGGCACTCCCACCGGGCGTGCTCGCCGTACTGGAGGTAGACGGCCTGGTTCAGGTGGCCCTGCGTGTCCAGCTCGTAGCCGCGGACGGTGACGCGCACCCGGAACGGATCTGCCATGCCCCGAGACTAGACACCGGTTACGACATCACTCGGCGGTCTCGCCGGGCTGACCGAGCTGCGCGACGTGGGTCGGGTCGAGGACCCGGGAGAGGAACGAGCGGGTCCGCTCGTGCCGCGGCGCGCCCAGCACCTCCTGCGGTGGCCCCTGCTCGACCACGACCCCGCCGTCCATGAAGACGACCCGGTCGGCGACGTCGCGGGCGAACGCCATCTCGTGGGTCACGACCATCATGGTCATGCCGTCCTCGGCGAGCTTGCGCATGACGGTGAGGACGTCGCCGACCAGCTCGGGGTCGAGCGCGGAGGTCGGCTCGTCGAAGAGCATCAGCTTGGGGTCCATCGACAGCGACCGGGCGATGGCGACCCGCTGCTGCTGCCCGCCGGAGAGCTGGGCCGGGAATGCGCCGGCCTTGTCGCTCAGGCCCACGCGGTCCAGGTTGGCGCGCGCGACCCGCTCCGCCTCGGCGCGTCCGCGCCGCAGCACGCGGCGCTGGGCGACGGTGAGGTTGTCCAGCACGGTCAGGTGCGGGAAGAGGTTGAACGACTGGAAGACCATGCCGATGCCGCGGCGGACCGCGTCGATCTCGACGTCCGGGTCGGTCATCTCGGTGCCGTTCACCCAGATCTTCCCGGCGGTCGGCTCCTCCAGCAGGTTGACGCACCGCAGCAGCGTCGACTTGCCGGACCCGGACGGCCCGATGACGCAGACCACCTCACCGTGGCCGACCTCGAAGTCGATGCCCTTGAGCACTTCGAGCGGGCCGAAGGACTTGTGCAGGTCGCGGATCTCGACGGCGGGCTGGGACTGGCTGGTCGTCATGGGGTCACCGAGCCTTGGCGTAGCGGAGTTCGAGGCGGCGTACCACCTGGGACAGGGGCAGGGTGATGATCAGGTAGGTGAGGCCGGCCACCAGCAGCGGGGTGGCGTTCACCCGGTCGTTGAGCGTGTCCCGGCCGAACTTGGTCACCTCGATGGTCTGCGCCGTCACGCCGAGCACGTAGGCGAGCGACGAGTCCTTGGTGAGCAGGATCAGTTCGTTGGTCAGGGGCGGGATCACGATCCGGAACGCCTGGGGGATGACGATGGTGCGCATCGCGGTGAAGTGCGACATGCCGAGGGTGCGCGCCGCCTCCATCTGCCCCTTCGGCACGGCCTGGATGCCGGCCCGGATGGTCTCGGCCATGTAGGCCGCCGCGGTCAGTCCGAGACCGATGGTGATCGACCCGAACACGCCGCCGGGGATCTCGCGCTCTGGGAAGGCGATGGGGATGCCGTACCCGACGAGGAAGAGGACCAGCAGCGCGGGCAGACCCCGGAACAGCTCGATGTACGCCGTGGCCACCCAGCGGTAGGGAGCGACGCGGGACAGCCGCATCAGCGCGAGGACGGTGCCGAAGACCAGGCCGAAGGCGAACGCGCCCAGCGTGTAGAGGATCGTGTTGCGCAGCGCGACGGTGATGATCGTCGGGAACATCGACTCGATGATGTCGACGCGGAAGAACGCTTCCCTCAGCCGACCCCAGTCCGCCGCGAGGATCACCACGGCGATGACGGCCACGAAGGCCAGGTACTGGAGCCCGAGGGACAGCCGCTCCCGTTGGCGGCGTCGCAGCTTCACGGTTCGGCTCTCCTAGGCAGGTGCGGAGGGCGCGCGCGGGGCGCGCGCCCTCCGGCCGGGTGGGTGGCTCAGGCGTTCGGCTTCTTGCCGATCCACTTCTCGTAGATCGTGTCGTAGGTGCCGTCCTGCTTCGCCTTGGCGAGCACCTCGTTGATCTTCTTGAGCAGCTCCGGGTTGCCGTCCTTCTTCACCGAGAAGCCGTACTGCTCACCGGTGTCGAACTCGGCGGTCACCTCGAACCCGCCCGGGTGCTCCTTGATGTACTCGGTCCAGACCGGCAGGTCGTTGATGGCGGCCTCGATCTGGCCGTTGGCCAGGGCCTGCTGCTCGGCGGCGAGGTCCTCGAACTCGACGAGCTGGAGGCCCTTCTCCTTCTCGAACTTCTTGGCGTAGTCGCGGCCGGTGGTCGCGGCCTGGACGCCGACCTTCTTGCCCTTGAGGTCGTCGAGCGACTTGTACGCCTTGCCGGTCTTCACCAGCAGGGCCTGGGTGGCGTCGAAGTAGGGATCGGAGAAGTTCATGACCTTCTGCCGTTCCTCGGTGATGGTCATGCCGGCGGCGGCGGCGTCGCACTTGCCGGTGTTCAGGTCCTGGCCGGACTTGATCCCCTCGAACGGGGTGTCGACGATCTTCTGCTCGACGCCCAGGTCCTTGGCGACCAGGTCCATCACGTCGACGTCGAACCCGACCACCTTGCCGGCGCTGTCCTTGGACTGGAACGGCGCGTACGGCAGGTGGGTGCAGACGGTGAGCTTGCCCTTCTCGACGAGCTTGACCCCGCTCGCCTGGGTCTCGCCGTCCTCCTTCTTGGCGCATCCCGCGGTGGCCGCGAGTGCGGCGATCGCCACGATGACGCCAGCCCTGCGGACCGCGCTGGAGAAAGTCACGGCAGTGTCCCTCCGATCGACCCCGGTGTGACAGGCAGCCAGGGGTGGTGCAAAGACGATGTGCCAGGGGACGGTACCCGATCGGGGGAGGCACACCAAGATCACCGCGAGCGTCCGCGCCCAAGCTGTGACCGATCCGGCCGGTGAATCCGGCACCCGGCACGCAACCGGGCGGCCTTGCCGGCAAGGACTGAATGATGGTTCACTTCTTGCGTGGCCTACCGGAGCACCGAGCGCGTGAAGGCTCGGCTGAGCGCCTCACGCGAGCGGATCATCGCGGCCGCGCTGGCGATCATGGCCGGGCACGGCTACGCCGGCTGCTCGGTCGCGGCCGTCGCCGAGCGGGCCGGCGTGGCCACCGGGAGCGTCTACCGCCACTTCCCCACCAAGGCCCACCTGTTCGCCGAGGTGTTCCGCACCGCCTCGCAGCGCGAGGTGGACGCCGTCGCACGCGCCGCCGCCCTGGAAGCCACCGCCGCCGCGCAGGTGTCCGCCGTCGTCGAGACGTTCTCCGGTCGCGCGCTGCGGTCTCCGCGGCTGGCGTACGCCCTGCTCGCCGAGCCGGTCGACCCGGCGGTCGACGCCGAGCGGCTCACCTTCCGCCGCGCGTACGCCGACCTGATCGCCGGCTACGTCGCGGCCGGCGTGGCGAGCCGCGAACTACCCCCGCAGGACCCCGAGCTGACCGCGACCGCGCTGGTCGGCGCCCTGGCCGAGGCCATGGTCGGCCCGCTGGCCGCCGGCGTCGCCGGCCCGGGCACCATCCCCGACCTGATCAGGTTCATCCACCGCGCGCTGGGAGTGTCGCCGTGACCACACACGAGGTCCGCAACCAGGTTCCCCCGCTGGCCGGCTACGACGCGGCGGACGACCCGGCGCTGCTCGACGGGCTGACCCGCGAGGGCGCCGGCTGGGCCACCGCGGAGCTGCACGAACTCGGCCGGCTCGGCGGGGCCGCGCCGGCCATCGAGCACGGTCGGCTGGCCAACGAGCACCCGCCGGTCCTGCGCACCCACGACCGCTACGGCCACCGGATCGACGAGGTGGAGTTCCACCCGGCCTGGCACGAGCTGATGCGCACCGCGGTCACCCACGGCCTGCACGCCGCGCCGTGGGCGGACGACCGGCCAGGCGCGCACGTGGCCCGGGCGGCCAAGTTCTACACGTGGCGCCCCGACGCCGGGCACGGCTGCCCGATCTCGATGACCTACGCGGCCGTGCCGGCGCTGCGGCACGCCCCGGACCTGGCCGCAGGCTACGAGCCGCTGCTCACCGCGACGGCGTACGACTTCGGGCTGCGCGCGCCGCTGACCAAGCGGGGGCTGCTGGCCGGCATGTCGATGACGGAGAAGCAGGGTGGCTCGGACGTACGCGCCAACTCCACCGTCGCGCACCCCGACCCGGACGGCACCTACCGGCTCGTGGGGCACAAGTGGTTCACCTCGGCCCCGATGTGCGACATCTTCCTCACCCTCGCCCAGGCGCCGGGCGGGCTGACCTGCTTCCTCGTCCCCCGGGTCCTGCCCGACGGCACGCGCAACCCGATGCGGCTCATGCGCCTCAAGGACAAGCTCGGCAACCGCTCCAACGCCTCGGCCGAGATCGAGTACGAGCAGGCGGTCGCCTGGCGCGTCGGGGACGAGGGCCGTGGCGTGCGCACCATCATCGACATGGTCAACCTGACCCGCCTCGACTGCGTGATCGGCGCGGCGGCCGGGATGCGACAGGGAGTGATCACCGCCGTCCACCACGCCACCCACCGGGCGGCCTTCGGCCGGTACCTGGTCGACCAGCCGCTGATGCGCAACGTGCTCGCCGACCTCGCGGTCGAGTCCGAGGCCGCCACCGTCCTCATGATGCGGCTCGCCGGAGCGACCGACCGGTCCGCGCGCGGCGACGCCTGCGAGACGGCGTTCAAGCGGCTCGCGCTCGCCGTCGGCAAGTACTGGGTGTGCAAGCGCTGGCCGGCACACGCCGCCGAGGCGCTCGAATGCCTGGGCGGCAACGGCTACGTCGAGGAGTCGGGCATGCCGCGGCTGTTCCGGGAGTCGCCGCTGAACTCCATCTGGGAGGGCTCGGGCAACGTCGCCGCGCTGGACGTCCTGCGCGCGGTCGCCAGGGAGCCGCAGGTCATGGAGGCGTTCCAGGCGGAGGTGGGCGCCGCCGAGGGCGCCGACCCGCGGCTCGACGCCGCGGTGCGCCGGCTGCGGGCCGACCTGTCCGACCGCGACGACCTGGAACTGCGGGCCCGCCGGGTCGTCGAGCGGCTCGCCCTGGTCCTCCAGGGCTCGCTGCTGGTCCGGCACGGCCACCCGGCCGTCGCGGACGCGTTCTGCGCCTCCCGCCTCGGCGGCGACCACGGCCAGGCGTTCGGCACCCTGCCGAGCGGCGTCGACTTCGCCGCGATCATCTCCCGCGCCACACCGAAGGTGGGGTGACCGGAACCGCGGCGCCCGGGGGTCAGCAGAACCAGCCGTCCTGCACCCACCCGTTGCGGTTGACGTGGCCGTAGGCGAATCCGTAGACGTAGCCTCCGCTCCTGGGTCCCTTCACCAGGAAGGTCTGCCCGGCATACAGGGTTCCCATCCAGGCGCCCAGCGGTTCGGTGCGGACGAACAACGACTCGGCGCACACGGTCTCCCGCACGCCGATGGTGCCGTTGGCGGCCTGCGCCGGCGACGACACCGCCAGCAGCGCGACAGCCATCGCGGCGGCGACGCCCAGGCGGGCCAGCCGCGTGGACCGGGACGAGGAGGTCACCATGAGTCGTAGCCTCCGATGCACTCGATGCGCATGTAGCCCCAGTCGTTCGGGCCGAAGTCGAAGGTGGCCGCCCAGCCGTTGTAGACCGGGTGGGCGCCGGGCGTGTGCCCGACCTTGTTGCCGTACTCCAGCACCCGCTTGAGGCCGTAGGGGCCCGAGGCCGAGTCGTAGTTGTCGTAGAAGCTGGCGCTCTGGCAGATGTTGACGGCGTGGCGCGGCACCACGTACGCCTGGGCGGCGGGCGGTGCGCCCAGCACGATGCCCACTGCCGTCGCCAGCGCGACCGCCCTGGTGGCCATTCGCATATTCAACTCTTTCGCTAGATGGTCCGCGCAACGTAGCAGATTGCCAGAGTCGGCTACAACGATGTAGGTTTTCGCCAAACGAATCGAGGAGTGGCGATGGCTCAGTGGCGTGGCGTGACCCGGTCCGCGATGGTGCTGGCCGCCGTCCTGGCGGTCACCGCCCTGACCGCCCCGTCCCCCGCCGCCGCCTGGGGATACGGCGTCAACCGGGTGCAGACGGGGGCGGAGGACTCCTGGGCGCAGACCGGCATGGGTCCGGGCTGGGTGCTGCTCAGCTACAAGGCCAACGGGCCGATGGTCGGCTACCTGTTCGCCCGTGACTTCGCCTTCGCCGACGGCGTCGTCAAATCCAGCTTCGACCACATGGACATCCGCGACACCGGCGACGCCAGCGCCGGCAACACCGAGGGCATCACCCACTGGCCCTGGGGCTACGCCGGCGGCAGCTTCGACGGGTGCGCCTACGCCTACGGCACGCGCAAGTTCGCCATCGAGCGCACCGGGTTCATGTCGTCGAGCTGCGCCGGCGGTCCCACCGTGGTCGGCTCCAGCAACGCCGACGGCTCCCCGGACCAACTGCGCTGGTGGCACTCCGAGCAGGTCTTCTGCACCGCGAACGGCGTGGACCCGCTCTGCAGCCCCTACGGCGTGTGGAGCGAGAACAAGGGCGGCGGGCTCAAGTCCACCACCGCCCGCACGACCTGCGGCGCGTACGGCAACATCGGTGCCGCCGCGGCGTACGGGTCGGGACCCGCCGTCGCCGTCCACCCGCTCGGCACGGCCCCCGCCGGCGCGCAGATCGACATCCGCTACGTCACCAGGGACCGTCAGTGGATCATGGCGAAGTGGCACGGGAACCGCTTCGCCGCCGGCATCGCGTGGGCGTTCCTGCCCCGATCCTGCGTGTGGTGACGGTAACTCAGCGGGCGCCGACGATGCGCAGCGCCATCTCGGCGTAGCGGGCGGCGATGTACTCGGGGACCAGGTCGCCGCCGTCCCGGTACCACCGGCCCACGTCGACGCCGAGTGACAGCAGGGCGGCGGCCGCCATCCGCGGATCCGGGGTCTCGAAGACCCCCGCGCTCACGCCGGCCTCCACGAGCTGCCGGATCGCCTGCTCGATGTGGTGGCGGATCTCCCGGATCTCGGCGAGGTGGGCGGGGCTGAGCGCGGCCAGCTCGTAGTTCACCACCCGGGTGGTGGTGTGGTCCCGGGCGTGGGTCACCACGAAGTCGTGGACCACCCGCCGCAGCGCGGCGGCCGGGTCGGTGGACGAGGCGACCGCCTCCCGCACCAGCCGCAGCACGTGCTCGTGCCCCGAGCGCGAGATCAGGTAGAGCAGCTCCTCCTTGGACTTGTGGTGCACGTAGAGCGCGGCGGGGCTCAGACCGGCCGCGGCCGCGATGTCGCGGGTCGTCGTGCCGTGGAAGCCCCGCTCGGCGAAGGCGGTGACGGCCGCCTCGAGCAGCCGGGCGCGGGTCGCGTCGGCGCGGGACTGCTCGGCGCTGTCGGTCACCACGCGTCCACCCTTCCCTCCTGAGCCTCGGCCGGCATTAGTACCACGACCACCCGGCGGCGACCTGTTGACGACGCCCGCCAGGCTGTCGCACACTCCCTCAGACACATTCTAAGCAAGCGCTTAGTAACTTCGGAGGGGGTGGCCGTGTCGGAGGCCGCGTCGCGCAGATTCGCCGGTCGTACGGCGATCGTCACCGGTGCCAGCCGCGGCATCGGCCTGGCCGTCGCCGAGCGGCTGGTCGCCGACGGCGCCAAGGTCGTCGTCACGGCACGCAGACGGGAGGCGCTGGACCAGGCGGTCGCCCGGCTGGGCGCCGAGCACGCGATCGGTGTCGCCGGGCACGCTGACGACCCCGACCACCAGGCCGAGGTGGTGGCACGGGCCGTCGACACCTTCGGCAGCGCCGACTTCCTGGTCAACAACACCGGCATCAACCCGGCGTACGGCCCGCTGGTCGAGCTGGACCTGGCCGCGGCCCGCAAGGTCTTCGAGGTGAACTGCCTCGCCGCGCTGTCCTGGGTGCAGCAGGTCCACCGGGCCTGGATGGCCGGGCACGGGGGCGCCGTGGTCAACGTCTCCTCGGTGGCCGGCATCCGGCCGGCGTCCGGCATCGGCTTCTACGGCGCCAGCAAGGCCATGCTCACCCACCTCACCCAGCAGCTCGCCGTCGAGCTGGGCCCGGACATCCGGGTGAACGCCGTCGCCCCGGCCGTGGTGAAGACGACGTTCGCCACAGCCCTCTACGAGGGCCGCGAGGAGCAGGTGGCGGCCGCGTACCCGCTCAAGCGGCTCGGCGTGCCCACGGACGTCGGCGGCGCCGTCGCGTTCCTGCTCTCCGAGGACGCCGCCTGGATCACCGGTCAGCTGCTCGTCGTCGACGGCGGTCTCACCCTGACCGGAGGTGTCTGATGCCGGTACGGGACAGGGGCGTCGTGGTCACCGGCGCCGGGCACGGCATCGGCCGCGCGCTGGCCACCCGGCTCGCCGCCGAGGGTGCGCGGGTCGTGGTCAACGACCTCGACGGCGCGGCGGCCCGGGCGGTGGCCGAGGAGATCGGCGGCTGGGCCGCCCCCGGCGACGCCGCCAGCGAGCCGGGCGTCGCCGCGCTTGTCGAGACGGCCCGCGGCCACCTCGGTGACATCGACGTCTGGATCGGCAACGCCGGGATCGACAGGGGGCGCGGGCTGGACGCCGCCGAGGCGGAGTGGGCCGCCAGCCACGAGGTGAACGTCATGGCCCACGTACGGGCCGCGCGACTGCTGGTCCCCACCTGGGTCGAGCGCGGCGCGGGCCGCTTCGTGGTGACCGCGTCCGCGGCCGGGCTGCTCACCACGCTCGGGAACCCGGCGTACGCGGTCAGCAAGCACGGCTGCGTGGCGTTCGCGGAGTGGCTGTCGGCGACGTACCGGCATCGCGGGATCGTGGTGCAGGCCGTCTGCCCGCAGGGCGTGCGCACCCGGATGCTCGACGACTCCGGGCCGCTGCGGGACCTGCTCAGCCGCGACGGGGCCCTCACCCCTGAGGACGTGGCCGAGGCGACGTGGCGGGCCCTGCACGACGACCGGTTCCTGGTCCTGCCGCACCCCCGGGTGGCCGACTACTACGCGCACCGCGCCACCGACCCGGACCGCTGGCTGGGCGGCATGAACAGGATCCAGCGACAGCTCGAGGACGAGGGGGCGTTCCGGTGAAGGCATGGCAGGTGACCGAGCTCGGCGAGCCGCGCGACGTGCTGCGGCTCGTCGACGTGCCCGACCCGGAGCCGGGCCCCGGGCAGCTCGTGGTCCGCGTGCTGGCGTCGCCGGCCAACTTCCCCGACGTCCTCATGTGCCGCGGCGAGTACCAGGTCCGGCCGGACCTGCCGTTCACGCCCGGGGTCGAGCTGTGCGGCGAGGTCGTCGCGCTCGGCGCGGGGGTGGCCGGGTTCGCCCCAGGCGAGCGGGTGCTCGGCGGCGCCGCGCTGCCGCACGGCGGCTTCGGGGAGTTCGCGCTGCTGGACGCCGCGACCACGTTCCCGGCGCCCGCGGCGCTCGACGACGCCGAGGCGTCCGCCCTCCACATCGGCTACCAGACCGGCTGGTTCGGCCTGCACCGGCGGGCCGCGCTGCGTGCCGGCGAGACGCTGCTGGTGCACGCGGCGGCCGGCGGCGTCGGCAGCGCGGCGGTCCAGCTCGGCAAGGCGGCCGGCGCCCGGGTGATCGGCGTCGTGGGCGGTCCGGAGAAGGCGGCGGTGGCCCGCGCGCTCGGCGCCGACGTGGTGGTGGACCGCCGCGACGAGGACTTCGTCGAGGTCGTCCGCGCCGAGACCGGGGGCCGGGGCGCCGACGTCGTCTACGACCCGGTCGGCGGGGACACCTACCAGCGGTCGACCAAGTGCGTGGCTTTCGAGGGCCGGATCCTCGTGGTCGGCTTCGCCGGTGGCCGGATCCAGTCCGCCCCGCTCAACCACGCCCTCGTGAAGAACTACTCGATCGTCGGCCTCCACTGGGGCCTCTACCAGCGCCACGACCCGGCCGCCGTCGCCGAGTGCCACCGCGCCCTCACCGAGCTGGCCGCCCGGGGCGCCGTACGGCCCCTGGTCAGCGAGCGCCTCCCGCTCGACGAGGTGGCCGCCGGGGTGCAGCGGCTCGCCGACGGCGCCACCGTCGGCCGGGTGGCGTACGTCCCGACCGGCCCCGTCCCCACCCACCGAGGAGTTGAGGTCCCATGACCAGCACCCGCACCGCCGTCGTCACCGGAGCGGCCCGTGGCATCGGGGCCGGCGTCGCGAGGCGACTGGCCCGCGACGGCTTCGCCGTCGCCGTCGTCGACCTGGACGAGGCGGCGGCCCAGCCGCTCGTCGACGAGATCGAGGCCGCGGGCGGCCGGGCCCTGGCCGTCGGCGCCGACGTCGCCGACGAGCAGGCGGTACGGGCGGCCGTGGACCGGATCGCCGGCGAGCTGGGCGAGCCCACCGTCCTCGTCAACAACGCCGGCATCACCCGGGACAACCTGCTGTTCAAGATGACCGCCGACGACTGGGACGCCGTCGTGAACGTGCACCTGCGGGGCTCGTTCCTGATGACCCGCGCCGTGCAGGGTCACATGACCGGCGCCGGCTGGGGGCGGATCGTCAACCTGTCCAGCACGTCCGCGCTGGGCAACCGCGGCCAGGCCAACTACGCGGCGGCGAAGGCGGGGCTCCAGGGCTTCACCAAGACCCTCGCCCTCGAACTCGGGAAGTTCGGGGTCACGGCGAACGCGATCGCCCCGGGCTTCATCGAGACCGAGATGACCGCCGCCACCGCGGCCCGGCTCAACGTGCCGTTCGAGGAGTTCAAGCGGGCCGCCGCGGCGCAGATCCCGGTCGCCCGCACCGGCACGCCGGAGGACATCGCGCACGCCGTGTCGTTCTTCGTCAGCGAGGGTGCCGGCTTCGTGAACGGCCAGGTGCTGTACGTGGCCGGCGGGCCGAAGGCCTGAGTGGGAGGGACGGAACGATGAGGGTCTTCCAGGGCATCGAGGAGCTGGAGCAGGCGGTCGGCACCCACCTCGGGTATTCCGCCTGGCACCGGATCACGCAGCGGCAGATCGACGCCTTCGCCGAGGCGACGGGCGACCACCAGTGGATCCACGTCGACCCGGTGCGGGCCGCCCGCAGCCCGTTCGGCGGGACCATCGCACACGGGTACCTGACGCTGTCGCTGGTGCCCATGCTGGTCTGGCAGGTCTACCGGGTCGAAGGGCTCACCATGGGCGTGAACTACGGCGCCAACAAGCTCCGCTTCCCCGCTCCGGTCCCGGTCGAGTCCGAGGTACGGGCCGGCGTGGAGCTGCTGTCGCTGGCGCCCGGCGCCGGCGGCTACCAGCTGACCGCGACGGTGACCGTCGAGCTGAAGGGCGCCGCGAAGCCCGCCTGCGTCGTCGAGACCGTCAGCGTCCTCGTCCCGTGACCGCCCCGACGCTCCCGGACCCGCCGGGCCTCGACCTGGCCCGGCTCGCCGGCTGGTTCGCCGCCTCGGTGCCCGGCGCGGCGGGGCTGTCGACCGCCCGGCTGATCGCCGGCGGGAAGTCCAACCTCACCTACGAGGTCGGCGACGGGCAGAAGACCTGGATCGTGCGGCGGCCGCCGCTGGGGCACGTGCTGTCGACCGCGCACGACATGGCCCGGGAGTACCGGGTCATGTCGGCCCTGCACGCCACCGACGTGCCGGTCCCGGCGACCTACGCGCTCTGCGCGGACACCGACGTGCTCGGCGCGCCGTTCTACGTCATGGAGCGGGTTGCCGGCACGGCGTACCGGCACGCGGCCGAACTCGAACGGCTCGGCCCGGAACGCACCCGGGCGATCTCGACGCGGCTGGTCGACACCCTGGCCACCCTGCACGCGGTCGACCCCGCGGCCGTGGGGCTGGCCGACTTCGGCCGGCCCGAGGGGTTCCTGGCCCGGCAGGTGCGGCGGTGGCGCACGCAGCTCGACGCGTCGTACTGCCGGGACCTGCCGGCCGCCGACGAGCTGCACGCCCGCCTCGCGGCCGACGTGCCGGCCGATTCGGCGCCGGGCATCGTGCACGGCGACTACCGCCTCGACAACGTCCTCGTCGATGACGGCGACCGTCTCGCCGCGGTCATCGACTGGGAGATGGCCACCCTCGGCGACCCGCTCACCGACCTCGCGCTGCTGGTGCTCTACCAGCGCCTCGGCCGGCTCGTCGGCACCGCGGTGGCCGAGGCGTCGTCCGCGCCCGGCTTCCTGACCGAGGACGAGATCCTCGACCGGTACGCGACCGCCCGCGGGCACGCCCTCCCACCGCTCGGTTTCCATCTCGGCCTGGCGGCCTTCAAACTGGCCGTGATCCTCGAGGGCATCCACGTCCGCCACCTGCGCGGCCAGACCGTCGGCGCCGGCTTCGAGCACGTCGGCGAGGTCACCGAACTGCTGCTCGACGCCGGCCTGACCTACCTGAAGGAGCACTGATGGACTTCGCCCTGGACCCGCGGACCGAGGGGCTGCGCGACAACCTTCTGGACTTCATGGACAGCCACGTCCACCCGGCCGAGCAGGTCTTCCACGAGCAGCTCGGGCAACTCGACGACCGCTGGGCCTGGGACTCGGTGCCGGTGCTCGCGGAGTTGCGCGCCGCGGCGCGGAAGCGGGGGCTGTGGAACCTCTTCCTGCCCGGTGAGCACGGCGCCGGCCTGACCAACCTCCAGTACGCCCCGCTCGCCGAGATCACCGGGCGCAGCCACCTGGCGCCGGCCGCGGTGAACTGCGCCGCGCCGGACACCGGCAACATGGAGGTGCTGGCGATGTTCGGCACCGCCCAGCAGCGCGAGCGGTGGCTGGAGCCGTTGCTGGACGGCGAGATCCGGTCCTCGTTCGCCATGACGGAGCCCGACGTGGCGTCGTCGGACGCCACGAACATCGCCACCCGGATCGAGCGCGACGGCGACCACTACGTGATCAACGGCCGGAAGTGGTGGATCACCGGCGCCATGAACCCGAACGCCCGGATCCTCATCGTGATGGGCAAGACCGATCCGCACGCCGAGCGGCACCGCCAGCAGTCCATGGTGCTGGTCCCGCGGGACACCCCGGGCCTGGAGATCACCCGGGGCATGGAGGTGTTCGGGTACGACGACCACGACCACGGCGGCCACGCCGAGCTGGCGTTCCACGACGTACGGGTGCCGGTCGAGAACCTGATCGGCGCCGAGGGCGAGGGCTTCGCAATCGCCCAGGCCCGGCTCGGCCCCGGCCGCATCCACCACTGCATGCGCTCCATCGGCCTCGCGGAGCGGGCCATTGAGCTGATGTGCGCCCGCGCCGAGCAGCGGGTCGCGTTCGGCCGGCCGCTGGCCGAGCAGGGCGTGATCCGGGAGTGGATCGCCGAGTCCCGGGTGCGGATCGAGCAGCTGCGCCTGCTGGTGCTCAAGACGGCCTGGCTCATGGACACCGTCGGCAACAAGGGCGCGCACACCGAGATCCAGGCCATCAAGATCGCCACCCCGGCCACCGTCCAGTGGATCCTGGACAAGGCGATCCAGGTGCATGGCGCCGCGGGGCTTTCCCAGGACTTCCCGCTGGCGCGGGCCTACGCCGGCATCCGCACGCTGCGCTTCGCCGACGGACCGGACGAGGTGCACCGCAACGCCCTGGCCCGCCACGAGCTGCGCCGCCAGGCCGCGGCCCGGCGGCGGAACGACAGCGGAAGGGGTACGGCCTAGGGTGGTGGGCATGGCAGGCCCCGACCCCTCGGCCGACGGCTCCGCGGCCCGGAACCCGCTCACCGTGCTCACGCTGGACGACCTCCGGCAGCGCAGCAGCGTGAAGTGGCGGATGCACCCGCCGGACGTGCTTCCCCTCTGGGTCGCGGAGCAGGACGTGCCCCTGGCCGCGCCGGTGGCCGACGTGCTGCGCCGCGCGGTCGACCTCGGCGACACCGGCTACTCGCACGGCACGGCGTACGCCGAGGCGCTCGGCGAGTTCGCCGCCGGCCGCTGGGGCTGGCAGGACTTCCAGGTCGACCGCACCAGCGTCGTTCCCGACGTGATGATGGGCGTCGTCGAGGTGCTCCGGCTGGTGACCGGTCCCGGTGACGCCGTGGTCGTCTGTTCCCCCGTCTACCCGCCCTTCTACGCGTTCGTCGAGCACGCCGACAGGCGGGTGGTCGAGGCCCCGCTCGGCCCCGACCTGCGGATGGACCCCGCCGCGCTCGACGAGGCGTTCCGCCGGGCCCGGGCCTGCGGGAGCCGGCCGGCTTTCCTGCTGTGCAACCCGCACAACCCGACCGGTGTGGTCCACCGCCGCGACGAGTTGGAGGCGGTCGCCGAGCTGGCCCGGCGGCACGGGGTGCGGGTGGTCTCCGACGAGATCCACGCCCCGCTGGTGCTGCCCGGGGCGCGTTTCACCCCGTACCTCACGGTGTCCGGCGCCGAGGACGCGTTCGCCCTCACCTCCGCCTCCAAGGCGTGGAACCTCGCCGGCCTCAAGGCGGCGCTCGCCGTCGCCGGGCCGGAGGCCACCGCCGACCTGCGCCGCATGCCCGAAGAGGTCAGCCACGGGCCCAGCCACCTGGGCGTCCTGGCGCACACCGCCGCGTTCCGTGCCGGCGGGCCGTGGCTCGACCTCCTCCTCGACGGCCTCGACGCCAACCGCACCCTGCTGGAGACCCTGCTGGCGAAGCACCTGCCGGCCGTCACCCACCGGCCGCCCGAGGGCACCTACCTCGCCTGGCTGGACTGCACCAGGTTGGGCCTTCCCGCCGAGGAGCCGGCCGGCGGGCCCGGGGTGGCCAGCGACCTCGCGGGGCCCGCGAAGTGGTTCCTCGACCACGCACGGGTCGCCCTCAGCTCCGGGCACGTCTTCGGCACCGGCGGGGCCGGCTTCGCACGCCTCAACTTCGCCACCTCGCCCGCGATCCTCACCGAGGCCGTCACCCGGATGGGCCGGGCCGTCGACGCGCGCCGCCCCACGGGCTGAGCCCGCGGTCGCGGCCAGGCGGCGCGTGGCTGCGCTCACGGGGCCGTTTCGGACTGATCCACCACGGGTATCTGCGGCAGGCCGGCGGGCGGCAGTCCGATGTGACCGCTGCCCTCCGCGGACAGGCGTGGAGGGAAAGGCAGGTCACTCGGTGATGAATTCGTCCGTGAGGCCGACGATGTCGAGGACCTTGACGGTGATCGGCGAGGGCTCGCGCACCATCAGGGTGCAGCCCGCCGAGGCGACCCGCCGGCGAACCGTGAGCAGCGCGTTGACGCCGGCGGCGCAGAAGAAGCTGACCGCGCTCAGGTCGAGCACCAGGATTGGGGGCGGCCTGCCGCCCATCAGCCGGTCAACAAGGCCGACGAGCCGGTCGACGGACGCCAGGTCGAGCGGGCCGCCGACCCGCACCACCGCCGCCGGACCCTCCCGGGCGAGCGCCAGGGACAGAGCCTCCGGGCGGGCGGTCTCGCGGATCTCGGGATGCTGCGCGTGGTCGACGGACATGAGCTGCTCCTCCGGTGAGGACGTCAGACCGGGTTGATGCGGCCGCCCACCATCGGCGGCGCGGCGCTGGTCCTGGGCTCATGTCCGAACCCACCCCGACCCTAGCCCCGTTCCGCCCGATTGGCACCCCCGCCGACCGGGGAAAAGTGGGCTCCTCGACAGGAAAGGCACCGGCCACGCCCACCAGGGCGGGCCGGAGCAGTGGCATCACCGTCGGTGCGACCGAACGGGCACGTGGATTACAGGAGGTAGCGGTGGTGTCCGGTTCTGCTGACCCGTCTCTGGCCTCGGCGTACGGCCGACTGTTGGCGCTGCTCGCCGACTCGCCGCACGTCGACGTGTTCCTGGACCAGATCGTCCGGGTGGCGGCGGAGGTCGTCGCCCCCGCGGTGGCGTGCGGGCTGACCGTGCGCGGCGACGGCGGTGCCATGACGGTCGCGAGCAGCGGCGACCTCGCGGCGCAGGGCGACGAGATCCAGTACGGGGCCGACGAGGGCCCGTGCCTCGCGGCGCTGCGGCAGGGTCAGGTCGTCGAGGTGACCGACCTGCGCGACGACCGACGCTGGCGCGGCTACCGGGAACACGCGCTCCGCCTCGGCATCCTCAGTTCGCTGTCGCTGCCGGTGACTGTCGACCGCGAGACCGTCGGCGCGTTGAACCTCTACGCCACCCAGCCGCACGCCTTCGGCGACACGGCGCACCGGCACGCCCTGGCGTTCACCGAGCAGGCGTCGGTGGCGCTGACCGTCATCCTGCGGCAGACCGACCAGGCGCTGCTCCACCAGCAGCTCACCGACGCGATGGCCTCACGCAGCGTGATCGACCAGGCCCTCGGAGTGATCATGGGTCAGCAGCGGTGCACCGCCACGGAGGCGTTCACCCTGCTGCGGCAGGCGTCCCAGAACCGCAACCGGAAGCTCCGGGACGTGGCCGCGGAGATCATCACCCAGGTCACCGGCGAGTCCCCGCAGCGGGCCCCCGGATTCGTGACGCCCCGGCACCACGCCTGAGCGCGGGACGCCAAAAAGTTTTGTTCGGTTCCTACAACCCGCGCCGCTCAGGGTTCGGCGGTTACGACATGGCGCCGCCGGCCGGCACGCGGAAAGGTGATCACTGCCGGGGGTTGTCGCCTCGCGGCGTGTACATCGTGGGTCCAACGGAGGGGTCGGTCGGGTGTTCAGCCGTGTCGCCATCGTCAACCGTGGAGAGGCCGCGATGCGGCTCATCCACGCCGTCCGGGAGCTGGCCGCGGAGACCGGGACCCGGATCGAGACCGTCGCCCTGCACACCGACGTCGACCGCGACGCCACGTTCGTGCGCGAGGCGGACGTCGCGTACGACCTCGGGCCGGCGTCGGCGCGCCCGTACCTGAACCTGGCGGTGCTGGAGCGCGCGCTCGTGGAGACCCGGGCGGACGCCGCCTGGGTGGGCTGGGGTTTCGTCGCCGAGGATCCGGCGTTCGCCGAGCTGTGCGACAAGATCGGGGTCACCTTCGTCGGGCCGAGCCCCGAGGCCATGCGCCAGCTCGGGGACAAGATCGGCGCGAAGCTGATCGCCGAGGAGGTCGGCGTGCCGGTCGCGCCGTGGAGCCGCGGCGCGGTCGAGACGCTGGACGCGGCCCGGGCGGCGGCGGCCGAGATCGGCTACCCGCTGATGCTGAAGGCGACCGCGGGCGGCGGCGGTCGCGGCATCCGCGTGATCACCAACGAGGCCGAGCTGGACGACGCGTACGAGCGCACCAGCCAGGAGGCGGCGCGGGCCTTCGGCAGCGGCATCGTGTTCCTGGAGCGCCTGGTCACCGGCGCCCGGCACGTCGAGGTCCAGGTGATCGCCGACGGCCAGGGCACCGCGTGGGCGCTCGGCGTCCGGGACTGCTCGGTGCAGCGGCGCAACCAGAAGGTCATCGAGGAGTCGGCGTCGCCGGTGCTCAGCCCGGAGCAGGCCGCCGAGCTCAAGGCGTCGGCCGAGCGACTGGCCGTCGCGGTCGGCTACCGCGGCGCGGCCACCGTCGAGTTCCTCTACCACCCGGGCGACCGGCTGTTCGCCTTCCTGGAGGTCAACACCCGCCTCCAGGTGGAGCACCCGATCACCGAGTCCACCACCGGGTTCGACCTGGTCAAGGCGCAGCTCCACGTGGCCGCCGGCGGGCGCCTGCTCGGCGAGCCGCCCGTGGAGCGTGGGCACGCCATCGAGGCCCGGTTGAACGCGGAGGACCCGGACCGCGACTTCGCGCCCTCCCCCGGCCGCATCGCCCGGCTGGACCTGCCCGCCGGGCCCGGCATCCGGGTGGACACCGGCGTCAGCGAGGGCGACACCATCCCCGCCGACTTCGACTCGATGATCGCGAAGATCATCGCGTACGGCCGGGACCGCGACGAGGCGCTCGGCCGGCTGCGCCGGGCCATGGCCAACACCACGGTGGTCATCGAGGGCGGCGCCACGAACAAGAGCTTCGTGCTCGACCTGCTCGACCAGCCCGAGGTGATCGACGCCAGCGCGGACACCGGCTGGATCGACCGGGTCCGCGGCGAGGGCCGGCTCGTCGCGCACCGGCACTCCGCCGTCGCGCTGGCGACCGCCGCCATCGAGGCGTACGAGGAGGAGGAGCGCGTCGAGCGGCAGCGGCTGCTGGCGACGGCGTCCGGTGGCCGCCCGCAGGTGCAGCACTCCAGTGGCCGGCCACTGGACCTCAAGCTGCGCGGCGTCAGCTACCGCATGCGCGTGGCACGGGTCGGCGCGCACCGGTTCCGGGTCGGCATCGAGGCGGGCGACGGTGTCCGCACGGCCGACGTCGAGCTGGACCGCTTCGACCGGCACACCGGGCAGATCGTGGTCAACGGCGTGCGGTACCGCGTGCTCACCGACACGTACGGGCCGACCCACCTGGTCGAGGTGGACGGCGTCACGCACCGGGTCAGCCGCGACGAGGGCGGCGTGCTCCGCTCCCCCATGCCGGCGCTCGTCGTCGCCACGCCGCTCGCGATCGGCGCCGAGGTCGAGGCGGGCGCGCCGGTGCTGGTGCTGGAGGCCATGAAGATGGAGACGGTGCTGCGGGCGCCGTTCCGGGCGCGGCTCAAGGAGTGCGCCGTCGCTGTGGGCACCCAGGTGGAGGCCGGCGCGCCGCTGCTGCGGCTGGAGCCGCTCGCCGACTCCGGCGCGGAGACCGCCGACGACCCGGCCGCGACCGCCGTCGAGCTGGACCTGCCCGCCGGGCCGGCCGATGTCCCGGCGCGGCAGCGCGCCGCCCGCGGCCAGGAGGACCTGCGCGGCCTGCTGCTGGGCTTCGACGTCGACCCGCACGACGACCGCCGGGTGCTCGACGACTACCTCGCCGCCCGCCAGGCGGCCACCGAGGACGGCCACCGGCCGTTGGCCGCGGAACTGGAGCTGGTAAACGTCTTCGCCGACCTTGCCGAGCTGAGCCGCAACCGGCCGACGGGCGAGGACGGCGACGGCCACGTCCCCAGCGCCCGCGAGTACTTCCACACCTACCTCCAGAGCCTCGACATCGAGCGGGCCGGGCTGCCGGCCGCGTTCCAGGCCAAGCTCGGCAAGGCCCTCGGCCACTACGGGGTCACCGACCTGGAGCGCTCCCCCGCCCTGGAAGCCGCCGTCTTCCGGATCTTCCTGGCCCAACAGCGCGCGTCCGCCGACGCCACTGTCGTCGCGACGCTGCTGCGGTCGTGGCTGCGGGAGCCGCCGCCGGACGAGACGCTGCGGGAGCCGGCCGGCCTCGCGCTGGAGCGGCTGGTGGCCGCGACGCAGGTCCGCTTCCCGGTGGTCGCCGACCTCGCGCGGGGCGTGGTGTTCGCCTGGTTCGCCCAGCCGCTGCTGCGCCGCAACCGCGCCCGCGTCTACGCCGAGGTCCGCCGGCACCTGCGCCACCTCGACGCGCACCCGGACGCGCCGGACCGCGCCGACCGGATCGCGGCCATGGTCCGCAGCACCGAGCCCCTCGTACGGCTGCTCGGCCAGCGGCTCGTGCGCGACCACCTGGACAACGCGGTCATGCTGGAGGTGCTGACCCGGCGCTACTACGGCAACAAGGGGCTCACCGACGTCCACACCCGCGAGGTCGCGGGCTGCACGTTCGTGGTCGCCGAGCGCGCGGACTCGACTGTGGTCTCCGCCGCGGTGCGCTTCGACGCGCTCGGCGGCGCGCTGCGCGGGCTCGCGGAGCTGGCGGGCGGCACGGACGCCGTCGACGCGGACATCTACCTGGCGTGGGAGGACCAGCCGGAGGGCTTCGACGCCATGGCGGCCGCGCTGGACGAGGTCGTCGCCGCGCACCCGCTGCCGCGGCAGGTCCGCCGGGTCACCGCCACCGTCGCGGGCCGCGCCGGCGCGGTCATGCACCACCACTTCACCTTCCGGGCGTCGGACACCGGGATGGTCGAGGACCGGCTGATCCGCGGCCTGCACCCGTACATCGCGCAGCGGATGCAGCTGGAGCGGCTCAGCAAGTTCGACCTGACCCGGCTGCCGTCGGCGGACGAGGAGGTCTACCTCTTCCAGTGCGTCGCCCGGGAGAACCCGTCGGACCAGCGCCTCGTGGCGTTCGCGCAGGTGCGCGACCTGACCGAGCTGCGCGAGCAGGACGGACGGCTGGTCGCGCTGCCGACGACCGAGGACACGGTCGCCGCCTGCCTCGACTCGATCCGTCGCGCGCAGTCGCGGCGGCCGTCGAAGTCACGCTTCCAGACCAACCGCATCGTGATCTACGTCTGGCCCCCGAGCGAGCTCACCCGCGAGGAGATGGAGATGATCGCCGGGCGGGTGCGGCCGACGACCGCGGGGGCCGGGCTGGAGGAGATCCTGTTCATCGCGCGGCAGCGCGACCGCCGGACCGGCGAGCTGACCAAGATCGCCGTCCGGATCTCCTTCACCGCCACCGGCGGCGCCGAGCTGAGCGTCGGTGAGCCGCCGACCGAGCCGGTCGAGCCGCTGGACGACTACCGGCTGAAGGTGCTGCGCGCGAGCAGCCGCAACACGGTGTACCCGTACGAGCTGACCGGCCTGCTCGGCGACTTCGTCGAGCACGACCTCGACGAGAAGCACGCGCTGGTGCCGGTCGACCGGCCGAGGGGGCGCAACACCGCGGCGATCGTCGCGGGGGTCGTCACCACGCCGACCCCGCGGCACCCGCAGGGCGTCACCCGGGTCGTGCTGCTCGGCGACCCCACGAAGTCGCTCGGCGCGCTGTCCGAGCCGGAGTGCCGGCGGGTGATCGCCGCGCTGGACCTGGCCGAGCGGATGGGCGTGCCGCTGGAGTGGTACGCGCTGTCCGCCGGCGCCCGGATCTCCATGACCTCCGGCACGGAGAACATGGACTGGGTGGCGGCCGCGCTCAAGCGGATCGTCGAGTTCACCCAGGACGGCGGGGAGATCAACATCGTCGTGGCCGGCATCAACGTCGGCGCGCAGCCGTACTGGAACGCCGAGGCGACGATGCTCATGCACACCAGGGGCGTTCTGGTGATGACGCCGGACTCGGCCATGGTGCTCACGGGCAAGCAGTCGCTCGACTTCTCCGGCGGCGTGTCGGCCGAGGACAACTTCGGCATCGGCGGCTACGACCGGGTGATGGGCCCGAACGGGCAGGCCCAGTACTGGGCGCCGAACCTGCCCGCCGCGCGCGACGTGCTGATGGCGCACTACGACCACACGTACGTGGCGCCGGGCGAGTCGGCGCCGCGGCGGGCGGTGACGACCGACCCCGTCGACCGGGACATCTCGGACTTCCCGCACACCGTGGCGGGCAGCGACTTCACCACGGTCGGCGAGATCTTCTCCGCCACGGCGAACCCGGACCGGAAGAAGCCGTTCGACATCCGGACCGTGATGCGGGCCCTCGCCGACCAGGATCACCCGGTGCTGGAGCGCTGGGCCGGCATGGCCGACGCGGAGACCGCGGTGGTGCAGGACGTGCACCTCGGCGGCATCCCGGTGTGCCTGCTCGGCATCGAGTCCCGGTCGGTGCCGCGCCGCGGCTTCCCGCCCACCGACGGCCCGGACACGTACACGGCCGGCACCCTGTTCCCGCGCTCGTCGAAGAAGGCCGCGCGGGCGATCAACGCGGCCAGCGGCAACCGGCCGCTGGTGGTGCTGGCGAACCTGTCCGGCTTCGACGGCTCGCCCGAGTCCATGCGCAAGCTGCAACTGGAGTACGGGGCCGAGATCGGCCGCGCCATCGTGAACTTCCGCGGGCCCATCGTGTTCTGCGTGATCTCGCGCTACCACGGCGGCGCGTTCGTGGTGTTCTCGAAGGCGCTGAACCCCGACATGACAGTGCTGGCGCTGGAGGGCTCGTTCGCCTCGGTGCTCGGCGGGGCCCCGGCCGCGGCGGTGGTCTTCTCGGGCGACGTCAACGCCCGCACGGCGGCCGACCCCCGAGTGCGTGACCTGGAGGCCCGCGTGGCGGCCGCGACCGGCGCCGACCGCGCCGCGCTCACCGCGGAGCTGGACGAGCTGCGCTCGTCGGTGCGGGCGGAGAAGCTGGGCGAGGTGGCCACGGAGTTCGACCGGGTGCACAGCATCCAGCGCGCCGTCGAGGTCGGGTCCGTCGACGCGGTCGTCCGCGCGGCGGAACTCCGCCCCCGGGTCATCGAGGCCATCGAGGCGCGCCTGCGGTGACGCCCGGCGCGGCCGGGGGCGCTCGCCCCGGGCCGCGCCGCACGAGCACGAGGAAGGGCCCCGGAGCGAACTCCGGGGCCCTTCCGTGGTGCGAGGGGATTACTTGGTGAGCGGGGCCAGCTTCGGGTCGTTGGCGTACGCCTCGGCCGCGTTGGCCTTGGTGACCGCCACCGGCGGGAGCAGGTAGGTGTCCACGACCTTGACGCCGTTGTTGTACGACTTGGTGTCGTTCACCTCGGGGGTGTTACCGGCCTGCAGGGCCTTCACCATCGCGATGGTCTGCTTGACCAGGTTCCGGGTGTCCTTGTTGATCGTCATGTACTGCTCGCCAGCCATGATCGACTTGACCGACTCGACCTCGGAGTCCTGGCCGGTGACGACCGGGATCTTCTTGCCGGCACCCTTGATCGACGTGATGATCGCGCGGGCCAGGGTGTCGTTCGGGGAGAGGACGCCGTCCAGCTCCTTGTTGCCGTACGTCGAGGTCAGCAGCTGGTCCATGCGGGCCTGGGCACCCTCGGCCTTCCAGCCCTGGATGGCGGTCTGCTTGACGTCGGTCTGCTTCGAGGCGACGACCACGTTGCCCTTGTCGATCTCCGGCTTGAGCACGCTCATGGCGCCGTTGAAGAAGACACCGGCGTTGTTGTCGTCCGGCGAGCCGGAGAACAGCTCGATGTTGTACGGGCCGTTCGGCTTCTTGGCCTTCATGCCGTCCAGCAGGGCCTGGCCCTGGAGCTGGCCGACCTTGAAGTTGTCGAACGCGACGTAGTAGTCGAGGTCCGGGGTGTTGGTGATCAGGCGGTCGTACGCGATCACCTTCGCGCCGGCGGCGTGCGCCGCGGCGACCTGGGTCGACAGCTGCGCGGCGTCGGTCGCGCCGATGACGATGACCTTGGCGCCCTTGGTCACCATGGCGGTGATCTGGGCCTGCTGGTCCGCGACGGTGGTCGACGCGCCGGCGTACTGGACGTCGCTCTTGAAGCCGGCCTCCTTGAGGCCGTTGGTGAACAGGTCACCGGCGAGGACCCAGTTCTCCGAGGTCTTCGACGGCAGGGCGACGCCGATCAGGGAGTCGGCCGCGAAGCCCTTGGTGTCGCCCTTCGAGCCGCCGGTGTCGCCGTCGCGGCCGGAGCCGCAGGCGGTGGCGGTGAGGGCCAGCGCGGCGATGGCGCCGATGGCCATCGACTTGCCGATCAGTTTACGCATGGCTGGTGGTGCCCTTCTGGAGAGGTGTTACGGGGTGTGAGGCGGGGTGGAACGTCAGCTCGGCACGGCCGTGCGGGCGGTTTCCCGGTCAGCGCCGGGCGGTGCCGTGGGCGGGGCGGGCGTGTCCCGGCGGAACGAGCGGGTGAGGCTGCCGATGACGGAGAACTTGCCCTGCTTCTTGTTGTAGACGTCGAGCGCGACGGCCAGCAGCAGCACGAGGCCCTTGATGATCTGGACCCGGTCGGTGCCGACGCCGAGCAGCTGGAGGCCGTTGTTCAGCACGGCCATGACCAGACCGCCGACGATCGAGCCGCTGATGGTGCCGATGCCGCCGGCGACGGCGGCGCCACCGATGAAGACCGCGGCGATCGCGTCCAGCTCCCAGCCGTTGCCGTCCTGCGGCCCGGAGGCCGCGGAGCGGGCCACGAAGATCATGCCGGCCAGGGAGGCCAGGACGGCCATGTTCATCATGACGAAGAAGTTGACCCGCTTGAGCTTCACACCGGACAGTTCCGCGGCGCGGGAGTTGCCACCGACGGCGTAGATGTGCCGGCCGCCGGCGGTGTTCCGGGTGTAGAAGGAGTAGGCCAGGACCAGCGCCACCAGGATGATGCCGGAGACCGGGAAGCTCGTGCCGACCCGGCCGCTGGCGAACCGCAGCGACGCGAAGACGATGACGCCGACCATGACGGCCATCCGGAGCACCGAGATCCACATCGGGGCCGGCTCGGCGTCCATCTCCCGGCGGGTCTTGCGGGCCTGGAACTCCCGCCACACCACTGCCACACACGCGGCGAGGCCGAGCAGGAGCGTCAGGTTGTTGTAGCCGGTGTTCGGGCCGACCTCGGGCAGGAAGCCCGAGCCGATCACCCGGAAGCCCTCCGGCACCGAGATGGTGTTCGCGTTGCCGATGAACTGGTTGCCGCCCCGGAAGAGCAGCATGCCGGCCAGGGTGACGATGAACGCCGGCACCCCGACGTAGGCGACCCAGAACCCCTGCCAGGCGCCGATGATCGCGCCGATCACCAGGCCGAACAGGATGGCGGCGGGCCAGGGCAGCGACCACTCCGCCATCGACTTGGCCACCAGGATGCCGGTGAAGGCGGCGATCGAGCCGACCGAGAGGTCGATGTGCCCGGCGACGATCACCATGAGCATGCCGATGGCCAGGATGAGGATGTACGAGTTCTGGTTGAACAGCGCGATCAGGTTGTCCGACCGCAGGGTCAGGCCGTCCGTGAGGATCTGGAACAGGACGACGATCGCCACCAGGGTGAAGATCATCCCGAACTGGCGGGCGTTGGACGTGGTCCCTCCGAAGAGGTTCTTCTGCAGGTCCTTGATTCGGCTCATCGTGTCTGCATCTTCTTCGTCGAGGTCATCTGCTTCATGAGGGTTTCCGGGTCCGCGTCCTGCCGGGCGATCTCGCCGGTGATGGCGCCTTCGAACACGGTGTAGATGCGGTCGCAGAGCCCGATCAGCTCGGGCAGCTCCGAGGAGATGACGACGACGCCCTTCCCCTGGTCGGCGAGCCGCTGGATGATGCCGTAGATCTCGTACTTGGCGCCCACGTCGATGCCGCGGGTCGGCTCGTCGAGGATCAGGAGGTCCGGGTCGGTGAACATCCACTTCGCCAGAACGACCTTCTGCTGGTTGCCGCCCGAGAGCTTGGAGACGCCCTCGTCGACCGTCGGCGCCTTGGTGCGCAGGTCCCGCCGGTAGGCCTCGGCCGCCTTGTACTCGGCCACCTCGTCCAGGACGCCGTGGCGCGAGATCTTCGACAGCTTGGCGGCCACCGTGGAGGTCTTGATGTCGTCGAGGAGGTTCAGGCCGAGCGCCTTGCGGTCCTCGCTGACGTACGCCAGCCCGTGGGCGATCGCGTCCGCCACCGACTTCAGGACGATCTCCTTGCCGTCCTTGATGATCGTGCCCGACTCGTACACCCCGTAGGAGCGGCCGAAGACGCTCATGGCCAGCTCGGTGCGGCCGGCGCCCATGAGGCCGGCGAAGCCCACGATCTCGCCGCGCCGTACGGTGAAGCTCTCGTCCTTGCAGACCTGCCGCTCGGCGGAGATCGGGTGCCGGACGTTCCAGTTCCGGACCTCGAAGAAGACCTCGCCGATCTTCGGGGTGTGGTCCGGGAACCGGCTGCTCAGCTCGCGGCCGACCATGCCCCGCACGATCCGGTCCTCGTCGACGCCGTCCGCCTTGACGTCCAGCGTCTCGACGGTCCGGCCATCCCGGATGACCGTGATCCGGTCGGCGATCGCCTCGATCTCGTTCAGCTTGTGCGAGATCATGATCGAGGTGATGCCGCGCGAGCGGAAGCCGCGCAGCAGGTCGAGCAGGTGCTGCGAGTCGGCCTCGTTGAGCGCGGCCGTCGGCTCGTCCAGGATCAGCAGCTTGACGTCCTTGGCGAACGCCTTGGCGATCTCCACGAGCTGCTGCTTGCCGACACCGATGTCCTTGATCAGGGTGTCCGGGTCCTCGCGCAGGCCGACCCGGGCCATCAGGTCCAGCGCCATCCGGTTGGCGGCCTTCCAGTCGATCGCCCCCCGCTTGCGGGGCTCGTTGCCGAGGAAGATGTTCTCGGTGATCGACATGTCCGGGATGAGCGCGAGCTCCTGGTGGATGATCACGATCCCGGCGTTCTCGCTCGCCCGGATGTCCGAGAAGCGGGTCTCCGCGCCCTGGTAGACGATCTGGCCGTCGTAGCTGCCGTACGGGTAGACGCCGCTGAGCACCTTCATCAGCGTCGACTTGCCGGCGCCGTTCTCGCCCACGATGGCGTGGATCTCACCGGCACGGACCACCAGGTTGACGTCGGCCAGGGCCTTGACGCCGGGGAACTCCTTGGTGATGGAGCGCATCTCCAGGAGGACGGGCAGATCGCTCATCGCTCCCACCACCTTGCCAACGTCATGGCCGCCTCCCGCGATGGGTTATGACCTTCGCTCACGTTTCGTTGTCGTCGGCAACCCAATCTCGCCGGGGCTTGTTCCGCAAGTGCTCAAGTCACTCTTTTTCGTAACAAGTCGGTAATATCGACCGCCACGCTCAGTGACCTTTGCGACGCGCGCGGCGCTTGCCGACAAGCGCCGAGGTGGTGCTACTGATCAACTAATGACATCGTTGACGCGCATCGTATACCGCTGTTTCGCGAACCGCCCTCGTGGCCCGGATCGCCTGCTGAACGGGTGCGGCGGGCCACCCGCCCGAGCCGGCGACCGGACCCCGTGCGGGTGTCATAATCGCGGCCATGACCGCTGACCCGAAGGCTGGTCGACCGAGCCTCGCGCAGGTCGCGGCGCTGTCCGGGGTGTCGGTGAAGACGGCTTCCCGGGCCCTGGGCGGCGAGCCCCGGGTGGCCGCCGACACCCGCTCGCGAGTGCGCGAGGCCGCCGACCAGCTCGGCTACCGGCTGAACGGGGTGGCCCGCGAACTACGGCGCGGCGCCAGCACCTCCACGCTTGTCGGCCTGCTCATCGGTGACCTGGCGAACCCGTTCTACTCGCGGCTGGCCGGTGGGCTGGAGCGCGAGCTGCGCATGCGGGGCCTGCAACTGATCACCGCCAGCACCGACGAGGACCCGGAGTGGGAGCGGCGGCTCGCCGACGCGCTGCTGGAGCGACGGGTCCGCGGGCTGGTGATCGCCTCGACCGCGACCGAGCACGCCCACTTCGCGGCGGAACACCGCCACGGCATCCCGTTCGTGTTCGTGGACCGGCCACCGGTCGACCTGGCCGCCGACACCGTGCTGCTGGACAACCGCCACGGCGCCCGGCTGGCCGGCGCCCACCTGGGCACGCTCGGCCACCGGCGGATCGGCGTGGTCGGGGACCTGTCCCGGCTCAGCACCCACCGCGACCGGCTGGACGGCTTCGCCGAGGCCATGCGCGCGGCCGGCGTCGAGAACTGGGCGGACTACCTGGTGGAGAACGCGCACGACGTCGTCGCCGCCGAACGGGCCGTGCGCGACCTGCTGGACCGCACGCCCGCTCCGACCGCCCTGTTCACGATGAACAACCGGATCACCCTCGGCGCCCTGCGGGCCCTGCGGGGTCACCCCGCTCCCCCGGCGCTTGTCGGCTTCGACGAGGTGGATCTCGGCGACATCCTGGGGGTGAGCGTCGTCGCACACGACCCGGAGGACATGGGTCGGCAGGCGGCACGGCTGCTGCTCGACCGGATCGACGGCCACCGCGGCCCGGCCCGGCAGGTGGTGATCCCGACCCGGCTGCTGGCCCGCGGATCCGGCGAACGGCCGCCGACCTCGGCGGGGACTCAAGCCTCCTAGCCTTCCATTGACACACACCTCTTCGAGGCTCTACACAGGACCTTGACATCCGTCGATGACAACGATGTCACCGGTGTCGTCCGCGCCTCGAAGGAGGACCGCCTCATGCTCCGGTCAGGCCCGTCCCGTCTGCTCTCCCTGGCGGCCACCGCCGTCACCGCCGCGTCCGCACTCGTCGCGGTCGCCTCGCCCGCCACGGCGGCGCCGCTCAACCTCACCCCGTACGTCAACCCGTTCATCGGCACCGACGACAGCAACGCGCCGAACCCCGTCGGCGGCGGTGCCGGCGGCAGCACCGTCCCCGGCCCGGTGCAGCCCTTCGGCATGGTGCAGCTGAGCCCGGACACCCCCACCGCCTCACCGTCCGGCTACCGCTTCAGCGACACCCAGATCGAGGAGTTCAGCCTCACCCACTTCAACGGCGCCGGCTGCGCCAACAACGAGGACCTCGGGATCCTGCCCGTCACCGGTGCGCTCGGCGCGTCCCCCGGCACCTCGTGGACGTCCTACCGCGCCAGTCAGGACAAGACACAGGAACAGGCTGCCCCCGGCTTCTACCGTGCCGTGCTCGCCAACTACGGCAACACCCGGGTCGAGGCGTCGGCCACCAGACGCAGCGCCATCCTGCGCCTGACCTATCCCGCGACCAGCACCGCCCGGGTACTCATCAACACCAGCCGCAGTGCCACCGGCAGCCGCGCCGGTTCGATCCAGATCAACGGCTCCACGGTGACCGGCAGCGTCACCGGCGGCGGCTTCTGCGGCAACAGCAAGACTTACCAGATCTTCTACCGGATGGAGTTCGACCGCGCCCCGAGCGGTGTCGGCACCTGGCTCGGCGGCACCGTCACCACCGGCTCCACGAGCGCCAGCGGCACCAACTCCGGCGGGTACCTGACCTTCGACACCTCCGCCAACCCGGTGGTGCAGGTCAAGGTCGGCATCTCCTTCGTCAGCCAGGCGGGCGCGCAGGCCAACCTCGCCGCCGAACAGTCCGGCTTCGCCTTCGACACCGTCCGCGCCAACGCCGACGCGCAGTGGAACGCGATCCTCAATCGGGTGCAGGTCAGCGGTGGCTCCGCCGCCGACCTGCAGAAGTTCTACACCGCGCTGTACCGGGTGTTCATCAACCCCAACCTGGCCAACGACGTCGACGGGCAGTACCGCGGCTTCGACAACGCCATCCACACGGCCGGCCACTCGGTCTACCAGAACTACTCCGGCTGGGACATCTACCGCTCGTGGGCGGCGCTGATCGCCTTCCTGGCGCCCGCCGAGGCGACCGACATCGCCCGGTCCATGGTGCTCGACGGGCAGCAGGGCGGCCTGCTGCCGAAGTGGTCGCACAACACCAACGAGGCGTTCGTCATGACCGGCGACCCCGGCCCGATCATCGTCGACAGCATGTACCAGTTCGGCGTGCGGACCTTCGACACGGCGGCGGCCCTCGCCCTGATGAAGAAGAGTTCCTCCGGCGGCACCATGCAGGGCAGCCCGATCCGGGGCCGGCAGAGCGGCTACGTGCAACGCCAGTACATCGACGGCGACCCGTCCGACTCGCTGGAGTATTCCGCCAGCGACTTCGCCGTGGCCCGGTTCGCCCTCGCCCTGGGTGACACCGCCACGTACGACAATCACATGGCCCGAGCGCAGTGGTGGCGCAACACGTTCAACACCGAGTCGGGCTACATCCACCCGCGCAACGCCGACGGCACCTGGCCGTGGCCGCTCGACCCCGCCAGCCAGTCGAACTACGTCGAGGGCAACGCCTCGCAGTACACCTGGATGGTCCCGTACAACCTCGCCGCCCTGATCGACCTGATGGGCGGGCGGCAGACCGCCGTCCAACGGCTCGACCACCACTTCACCCAGACCAACGGCGGCCAGTCGCAGCCGTACTTCTACATCGGCAACGAGCCGGAGCACGGCGTCCCCTGGGCCTACCACTTCGCCGCGGCGCCCGCCGGCACCAGCGCCGCGGTCCGGCGGATCATGAACGAGTCGTTCACCACCGGCCCCGGCGGCCTGCCCGGCAACGACGACCTGGGAGCCACCTCCGCCTGGTACGTCTGGTCCGCGCTCGGCATGTACCCACCCACCCCGGGCGCGGACACCCTCGCCCTGCACGGCCCGGTCTTCCCGTCGATCCTCGTCGACCGGCCGGCGGGTGACGTCCAGATCACCGCCACCAACGCCGGCCAGGGCAACCAGTACGTGCAGAGCCTCGCCGTCAACGGGTCGACCAGCCGGCGCACCTGGCTGCGCTACGGCGACCTCGCGGGCGGGGCCACCCTGTCGTACACGATGGGCGGCACGCCGTCCGCGTGGGGCACCGATCCCGCCGATGTGCCGCCGTCGTTCGGCGACGGCTCGACGCCCCCGGCCGCCGCACCGGACCTGGGCACCAACCTGGCCGCCGGCAGGCCGGCCAGCGGCTCGGCCGCGTGCAACACCACCGAGGGTCCGGAGAAGGCGTTCGACGCGCGGCTCGGCAGCGCCAGCAAGTGGTGCTCGCTCGCCGCGGGCACCAAGTTCCTCCAGGTCGACCTCGGCGCGAACCAGACCGTCCGCTCCTTCGTGGTCAAGCACGCCGGGCTCGGCGGGGAGACCACCGGCTGGAACACCGGCGACTTCACCATCCAGACCAGCACCGACGGCAGCGCGTGGACGACCCGCGCCACGGTCTCCGGCAACCGCGCGAGCCGTACCTACCACCCCATCCCCGCCGTGACGGCCCGGTACGTCCGGCTCAGCATCACCACGGCCACCAACAACGGCAACGCGGCCGCCCGGATCGACGAGTTCGAGGTGTACGGCACCGCAGGCGCGACGAACCTGGCGCTGAACCGGCCCGCCACCGCCGACTCGCAGTGCGCGAGCGCGGAGGGGCCGGAGAAGGCCGTCAACGGCAGCACCTCCGGCGGCAACTCCGACAAGTGGTGCTCGGTCGGCGGGACCAGGTTCCTCCGCATCGACCTGGGCTCCGCCCACCGGATCGAGTCGATCACCGTCCACCACGCCGCCGCCGGCGGGGAGGATCCCGCCTGGAACACGCGGGACTTCGACCTGCAGGTCTCCGCCGACGGATCGGCATGGACGACCGTCGCCCAGGTCCGCGGCAACACCGCGGGCGTGAGCAACCATCCGATGGCCGTCGACGGCCGCTACGTGCTGGTCAAGGTGCTCACCCCCACCCAGACCACCGACCCGGCCGCCCGCCTCTACGAGGTCGAGGTGTTCGGCGTCTGACCGAGCCCGCGGCTCGTACCGTGGCCGGCGCCGGGCGTGGCGCCGGCCACGGTCGCGCGAAAACGGGTGGGGCGGACCGGTCGGCTGCCTCTACCCTGCCCGGCGTGACCCTGGACATCGTGAGCCTCGCGCAGCGCCCCGACCTGGCCCCGCTGCTCGACCGCGACTTCGACGGCGCCTGGCCGCAGTTCATGATCTGGGACCCGATGGGCTCGGTGTACTACAGCGTCGCCCACGACCTCTACCCGGAGTTCGTCTTCGCCGCGGTCGACCCGGCCGAGCCGGGCCGCGCCGTCGCCCGCGCGTACGCCGTGCCACTGCGCTGGACGGAGGACGAGCTGCCCGACGGCGGGTGGGACCGGATGATCCAGCGGGCCACCGTCAACCGCCTCACCGGCGCGACCCCGAACCTGGTCTCCGCGCTGGAGATCTGCGTGCGGCCGGACCGGCGCGGCGGCGGCGTGTCCGGGCTGATGCTCGCGGCGATGCGCGAGGCGGCGGCCCGCCACGGCTTCGACACCCTGGTCGCGCCGGTGCGCCCGAACGGCAAGGCCGCCCTCCCCGAGGTGCCGATGACCGAGTACGCGGCGCGGGTCCGCCCCGACGGCCTGCCGGTCGACCCGTGGCTGCGGGTGCACGTGCGGGCCGGCGGGGTGATCGAGCGGGTCGCGCCCCGGTCGATGGCGGTCACCGGCACCCTCGCCGACTGGCGGCGGTGGACCGGGCTGCCGTTCGACACCAGCGGGCCGGTGCACGTGCCGGGCGCGCTGGCGCCGGTGCTCGTCGACGTGGCGCACGACCACGCCGCCTACGTCGAGCCGAACGTCTGGGTGCGGCACCGGCTGTAGCGCCGGCGGTCAGGCCGGCCAGGCGTGGCCGATCCCGTCGAGCAGGATGACGACTCCCTCGGTGGCCGCCTCCCGGTCCCGGGAGATCTCCCGGTATTCCGGCGAGGTGGACCAGCGCTCGAAGTCCTCGCGGTTGTCGAAGGACATGAGCACCGCCTTCTCGTGCGGCCAGCTCCCCTCGACCACCTGCGGGGACCCGTCGGCGGCGAGCAGCCGGCCACCGTGCCGCGCCAGGACGGGCAGGAAGGCGGCCACGTACCGGTCGTAGCGTTCCCGGTCGTGGATGGTGATCTGCGCGAGGGCGTAGACGGTCACCGGCCCAGGTTACGGACCGGTAGGCGTCCCCGGTGTCCCCCGGCCCGGCAGCACCGGGCGGCCTACCGGCCGACGGTGCGGACGGTGAAGTCGCGGAACGAGCCGATCGCCCCCTGGCCGAAGGCCCGCTCGGCGGGCGCGATGGACACGCTCCAGGGCGCGTACCGGGGGTCGCAGGCGCCGGGCCCGGTGGCGTCCGGCGGGGTGCACCCGTACTGGAACGGGAACGCGTCGAGCAGGCTGAACAGGCCGTGCGCCATGCTGAACGACCGGATCCTGCCGGCCAGCGGCTCGCCGGCGCCGAGCGACGGATAGCTGCCGGTGTAGGGGACGCCCTGCCGGTCCAGCGGCACGCCCACCCGGTCGACCCGCGCGACCACGACGCCGTCGAGCAGGTACGTCACGCTGGCGTGCCCGCCGGCCTGCCGGTAGCGGATCGCCGCCCGGTGCGGCACGCCCGGCGTGATCGGTACCTCCCGGACGATCTGCGTGTACGCCCGATCCAGGCCGACCTCCGTGGCGCCCGGACAGTCCGGGTTGGTGGTGTTGCCGGTGACGGTGCTCGGCAGCCGCTCGATCAGCGGGAAGGCGCGGGTGCCGGAGACGAACCAGTCGAAGAGCTGCCCGGTGCAGAAGTCGATCATGTTGAGCACCACGGCCGCCTGCTGCCCCTCCAGCACCGGGCTGGCGTAGAGGCGCGCGGTCGGGTCGGCGAGCGTGGCGGAACCGGGTGGGCCGTACCGGCCGTGCACCACGTGCCCGCCCGTCGCGCCGGGCGTGCGGGCGGTGATGTCCACGGAGAACTCGACCGAGCCCTGGCGCGGCGCCGGGAAGGTCCGGTTGCTGACGGCCATGTACTTGAGATGGTCGTAGACGCTGTAGTCCACCCCGGTCTTGAACGGCACGTCGCTGACGGTGAGCACCCCGCCGTCGAGGCTGCGGGTCGCCCCGTCCAGCGGGCCGTAGATGTTCGACCACTTCCGCTCGTACTCGGCCAGGTCGGCCGAGTCGTAGCGCACCACGCTCGGGCGCGACCCCGGCGCCGCCGTGGCCGGCGAGGCCGTTCCCGGGCAGCCGACCACGACCACGGCCGTCGCGGCCCCCAGCAGCCGGCGGAGCCCGTCCTGTCCGCGCACGTCGTCCTCCCCGGGGCCGTGGCGGCGCGTCCGCTCCACCTCGAACCATCGTGCGAGATCGATGCCGGACGGGCATCCACCGCATGGCGCAGCCCGGCGGCCCGGACGGCGGGCCGTCCTACCGGGGCGGCGCCGCCGGGCCGACGCCGGGCCGCGCCACGGTGGACCGTCGGGTCGGGAACGGCTGCGGCACGGGAGCTGTCAACTGCCCGATCCGCCCTGGCCATACCGCCTCTGGCCTGCGGATACTGGAACAGAGGGCAGCGGGTGAGCCGCGCCGGTGGGGGGAGTCACCATGGTGGACCGAGCGACCCAGCCCGAGGGCGCGGCCGGCACGCCCACCCCGGCGACGCCCGACCCGGCAGCGCCCCACCCGGCAGCCCCCGACCCGGCAGCGCCCGACCCGGCGGCCGGGGCCGGGGGCGCAGGAACCGGGTACGGGAGCGGCGGAGGTGGTGGGGGCGGCGGAGGCGGCAGCGTGCCCGCCGCGGTGTGGCAGGTGCGGGTGCGCACCAAGCTCGACGACCTGCATCAGCAGCTGAGCTTTCTGGCGGCCCGCGGCGCCGGGAACGCCGCCCGGGTCGCCGCGCTGCGCGCCCAGCTGTCCGGCGTGGAGGCCGTCCTCGGCCGCAGCGGCGTGGTCGAGTGGCTGCGCGGCGGCAGGCTGGAGTACGCCTGGCAGAGCATCCACGCGGTGGAGCGCGCCATGGTGGAGCTGCGGACGCCGGCGGAGCTGCTCGGCCTACTGCCGGCGTACCAGGCCGCGGCCGCGCAGTTCCTGAAGGCCGACGACAAGGTGCTGACCGCCTTCGACGCGTCGACCGACGTCGGGGCGCCGGCGCTGTTCCAGGCCAAGGTGCGGGCGCTGCTGCAGCAGTACCACTCGGCGTCGGACGAGTTCCACGAGTCGGTGCGCCGGTTGCGCAACCGCATGCTGGGGCTGTCCGTCTTCGCGCTGGTCGCCGAGGCGCTGATGGTGCTGGCGCAGTGGCGCAGCCGTGACGTGCAGCTGCTCAAGCCGCCGACCGACGCTGCCGGCGTGCCGGCCTGGCGGCTGCTCTTCTTCGTGCTCATCGCCGGGGCGCTCGGGGCGTTCATCAGCGCCCTGCCCTCGATGATCAATTCGCGCTCCGGCGGCCTGCCCTACAAGCTCCCGTTCCAGCAGGGCCTGCTGAAGCTGGCCATCGGCCCGCTGGTCGCGGTCGTCGGGATCATGCTGGTGATCGGTGGTCTGGTGGAGACCACGGTGAACAGCACCGCCGCCCTGCTGGGCGTCGCCATCGTCTTCGGCGCCGGGCAGCAGGCGGTCACCGCCTTCGCCGATCGCCGGGCGTCCGAGCTGCTCACCCCGGTCACGAAGAGCTGAGCGGGGGCGACGGCGAGCCGCTGCCGCGCGCCGCCGGCCTGGGTAGCCTGAAGCGCATGATCTTCATTACCGCGAAGTTCCGGGTCCGGCCCGAGGACGCCGACCGCTGGCCGCAGATCGCCGCCGAGTTCACCGAGGCCACCCGGGCCGAGGCCGGCTGCCTCTGGTTCGACTGGTCCCGCAGCCTCGACGACCCGACGGAGTACGTGCTGGTCGAGGCGTTCCGGGACGACGAGGCCGGCGCGGCGCACGTGCAGTCGGCGCACTTCCGCGAGGCGCAGCGCACGCTCCCGCCGCACCTGGCCGAGACGCCCCGGATCGTCAACACGACAGTGCCGGGCGAGGACTGGTCGCGGCTCGGCGAGATGGCCGTCCCCGCGGGCAGCTGACGGGCGGGCCGGCCCCGGCGTCCCTCCTGAAACTTTCCAACGGACGCCGGGTTAGGCATTGAAGCTTGTTTGCATCTGCGGCTACCCTCCGGAGAAGTGATCCACTATCCACCTTGGAGGGTTCGGACCATGCGCAAGCTGATGTCGGCGGTCGGTGCGGGGGCGTTGCTGACGGCGGGGCTGTTCGTCGGCGCCGCACCGGCGCAGGCGGCGGGCTGCACCCTGGTGCAGTCCGAGATCTACAACGGGGCCAACATGATCGCCTGGGCGCGGGGCCTGGAGGGCTGCTCCGGCGACGTCTACTGGGAGATCCAGTCGGGCGACGGCGGCGGCTGGCAGGTCGCCGAGAGCGGCACGACGCACTACGACAACCAGACCGTCAGCTACTACGGCGACGTCGAGCTGCCGTGCTACCTGCGGCTGTACGCGAAGTTCGGCACCCAGGAGAAGCTCACCCAGCCCGCGCGCAACGACAACTGCGCCGGCTGACCCCACGGATCGGGCGGGGACGCCTGCCGCGCCCCCGCCCGGCCCCGTCACGGGAGGGTGAGGCCGTACGCGGCGAGGATCTCGGTGATCGGCTGGTAGTAGCTGGTGCCACCGCTGGTGCAGTTGCCGCTGCCGCCGGAGAGGATCCCGAGCACCGTGCCGGTCGACGCCACGTAGAGCGGGCCGCCGCTGTCCCCCGGTTCGGCGCAGATGTTGGTGCGGATCAGCCCGTACACGGTGCCCTCGGCGTAGTTGACGGTCTGGTTGAGGCCGGTGACCGAGCCGCACCGCACCCCTGTGGTGGCGCCGCTGCGGCAGACCGCCTGGCCGACGTACGCGTTGCCGGCGCCGTAGAGGGTGACCTGGCCGGGGTAGGTGTACACGGCGCTGGGGTGGGCCACCGTCCCCGTGTAGCGGACCACGCCGTAGTCGTTGCCGGGGAAGCTGGTGCCGGTCCGGCTGCCGAGCACCGTGGTGCGGGCGCTGTCGGCGTACCAGGTGCCGGCCAGGTTGGTGCAGTGCCCGGCCGTGACGAAGTAGTAGGTGCTGCCACTGCGCACGTTCGCGCCGAGCGAGCAGCGACCGGCCCCGCCGTAGATGGCCTGGCCGCCGGCGATCAGGGTGCGCAGCCGGCCGGGTTCGTGGCGGAGCACCGCGCCGGCGCGGGTGGCGGCGCGCCGCAGCGCGGCCAGGTCGGCGCCGGTGACCGTGTCGTCGACGGTGAGGGTGAGCCGGCCGGCGGCGGGATCGACACCCCAGGCGGTGCCGGGGGTACGCACCGCGGCGAGGCCCGCGGGCCCGGGTTCCGGTGCGGTGGCGGCCCGCGCGGCGGTCGGGACGCCGGCGAGCAGGGCGGTCAGGGCGAGGACGGCGAGCGATCGGCGCATCCGGGATGCCTCCTCCATCGTCGAGGATCGATGCCTGTCCAGCATCCGCCCCGGTCGCCCCCGGTTCAACCCGGCGTCCGGCACCGGACACCCGAGCCCCCGACGATCAGTCCTCCGGCTCCGGGCCGAGCAGCCGGATCTCCTCGATGTCGATGGCGGCCTGGAGTTGCCGCAGCACGACGTCGTCGATCTCGTTCCGGTTGCGCAGCCGGGTGACCTCCTGCCGCTTGCGGTCCAGCACGCCCAGGCGCAACCGCCGGGCCATCTCGGCCTCCTCGTCGGCCGCCTCACTGCGGGGGGACCGGACGTCGTCCAGGTGGTCCTGGTAGTCGGTGCGGAGCCGGTCGACGGTGTCCGGCGACGCGCCGAGTTCGGCGGCGACCTGGGGCAGCGCGTCCAGCGCCGCCTCGGTGGCCCGGATCCGGGCCCTCCGCACCTCGTCCTCCCGCTCCCGGTCCCCCATGAGGCGGGCCCACTTGACGACGGCCGGCAGGGTGGTGCCCTGCACCAGCATGATCAGCACGATCACCACCACGGTGACGAAGATGATCAGGTCGCGCTCGTACACCGGGGTCCCGGCGTGCGTGGTGACCGGAACGGCCAGCGCGGCGGCGAGGGAGACCGCGCCCCGGAACCCGGCCCACCCGGCGGCGGTGCGGACCCGGGCGTCGAAGCGGCGGGCGCGGCGGGACTCCCGTCGGTCCAGGCCCTGCAACCCGGCCACCGACAGGTGCACCCAGATCATCCGGGTGGCGGTCACGACCAGGACGATCAGCACCGCGATGCCCAACGACTCCAGCGGCGAGTGGCTGGTGATGCTGCGCAGCGACCGGGGCACCTGCATGCCCAGCAGCACGAAGAGGCTGCCGTTGATCATGAAGGTGGACAGGTCCCAGAACGCGTACGCGGTGACCCGCGAGCGGGCCCGGATCACCCGGGGCCCCGCGTAGGAGAGCACGAGGCCGGCGACCACGACCCCGAGCACGCCGCTGGCGTGCACGGCGTCGGCCAGCAGGAAGGCGACGAACGGGGTGAGGATGCTCAGCCCGCCCTCGCGCATCGGGTCGTCGACGTGCTTGCGGATCAGGACGACCGCGGCCCCGACGACCAGGCCGGAGAGGATCCCCCCGAGCGCCTTGCCGACGAACTGGCCGCCCAGCTCCAGCGCGTTGGGCACCGCCCCGCCGGCGATCACCCCGACGGCCACCGAGAAGAGCACCAGCGCCGTGCCGTCGTTGACCAGGCTCTCCGTGCGCAGCGTGGTGAGGATGCCGCGGGGCATCCGCTTGGCCAGGCCGGCCACCGCGGCGGCGTCGGTGGGCGCGAGGACCGCGCCGAGCACCCAGGCGGCGGCCGGCTCGACGCCGAGGGCCTGGGCCACGTACGCCACGGCGACCATCGTGATGATCACCAGCGCGACGGCGAGCAGCGCGATCACCACGAGGTTGGCCCGGATCTCCCGGAGGCTGATGGCCAGGCTCTCCCGGTAGAGGATCGCCGGGAGGAAGAGCAGCAGCACCACCTCGGGCTCGAGGATCACGTTGTCGAACGGCGGCAGCAGGCCGAGCCCCGCCCCCATGGCGATGAGCAGCACGGGCGGCGCGACGCTGTACCGCCCGCCGATGGTGGTGCCGATGAGCACGGTGGCGCCGAGCACCGCGATCAGCACGAGTGCGCTCATGCCGTACCCCCGTCACCCGTCCGCCGGCTCCCACGGTGCCGCACGGGCGCGGCGCGGCGGGGTGGAACGGCCGATCGCTACTCGAAGCGGGACGGGTCGGCGGCGCCGCGGCGCAGGATCTCCGGTTCCGGCCCGGACAGGTCGACCACTGTGGTCGGCTCCAGGCCGCAGTCCCCCGCGTCGACCACGGCGTCGACCAGGTGGTCGAGCCGTTCCTTGATCTCCCAGCCCTGGGTCAGCGGCTCCTCCTCGCCGGGGAGCAGCAGGGTGCTGGACAGCAGCGGCTCGCCGAGTTCGGCAAGCAACGCCTGGGTCACCGTGTGCTTCGGTACGCGGACCCCGACGACCCGCCGCCGCGGGTCCTGGAGGCGCCGGGGCACCTCGGCGGTGGCCGGCAGGATGAACGTCCAGCTGCCCGGGATCGCGGCCTTGACCTGGCGGAAGACCGCGTTGCTGAGCTTGACGAACTGGCCGAGCTGGGCGAAGTCGGCGCACACCAGGGTGAACGGGTGCCGCGCGTCGAGCCGGCGGATCTCCCGGATCCGCTCGACGCCGGCCCGGTTGCCCAGCCGGCAGCCCAGGGCGTAGCAGGAGTCCGTCGGGTAGGCGATCACGCCGTCGTCGCGGAGCAGGTCCACGAGCTGCCGGAGCACCCGCGGTTGGGGATTGTCCGGGTGCACGTCGTAGTACCTCGCCACGTCGACGAGCCTATTCCGCGGGCCGGGCGGAGGCGAGCGGTAAAGATCTCGCGTGACCAGGTTTGGCGTACGGGCGTTCTGGAAACAGAGGGGCGGCTCGAATGAGGGGGGACCTTTCCATGTCCGAAGCCAGCACAGACCGCGCCGACCGTCCGGCCGAGGTGACCGACCCGCTGCTGTGGGGCCTGTCCACCGCGGTGGCCGACGCACACCAGCCCGACGAGGACCGGGTCTGCACCAGCCCGAGCTGCGTCGGCGCGGCCTGGCCCTGCGCCGCCTGGAACAACGCCCAGGAGGGGCTGCGCGCCGCCCGGGCTCCGCGTCCCGCGCCGCCGGCCGCCGCCACGACCGGGGAGCCGGACCACGGCGACCCGCTGACCGGCTGGTCCACCGACCTGGTGCCGGCCGCCCGGTCGGAGGCACTCGCCGTCAGCGCCGCCTGACCGCGCCACCCGACCGGGGACTGCCCGGGAAACATCCACCGGCACGTTGGGATGCGCCGTACCGTCGAGGTGAGGCGGCCGGCGCGCCCGGCGGTGCGTCCGTCGCCGACCTGCCCGCGCGGCATGCCGGCACGCGTCCGACCGCCGCCGCGCCGTGCGCCCGCCGCACCCCGGAGGTGAGCCCGTGGCGCCCGTCCCGGCGGTCCGCACGCTCGGCGTCGAGGAGGAGTACCTGCTCCTGGATCCGGTGACCGGGCAGAGCCTGCCCGTGGCCGACCGGGTGCTCGCCGCGCTCGCCGGCCCGAGCCGGGAGCAGAGCCGGCAGGAGTTCCGGCACAGCATGGTCGAGATGGTGACGCCCATCTGCACCGAGCTGGCCGAGCTGCGGGAGCACCTGGTGACGCTCCGCCGGGCGGCGGCCGAGGCGGCCGAGGCGGCGGGAGCGCGGCTGGTGGCGGTGGCGGCGACGCCGGTGTGCGAGCCGCACCGGTCGGTGCCGGACAAGGACCGCTACCGGGCCATGTCGCACCGGTTCGGGCCGGTGGCGCACGACCCCGCGGTCTGCGGCTGTCACGTCCACGTCGGGGTGCCCGACCGCGAACTCGCCGTGCAGGTCTGCAACCACCTGCGGGCCTGGCTGCCGGTGGTGCAGGCGCTCACCACCAACTCGCCGCTGCACGACGGGCGGGACACCGGTCACGCGAGCTGGCGCGCGATCCAGTTCGACCGCTGGCCCAGCGTCGGGCCGACCCCGCACTTCGACTCCGCGGCCGACTACGACCGCACGGTCCGGGATCTCGTCGACGCCGGCATCATGCTGGACGCCCAGATGGTCTACTGGTACGCCCGCCCGTCCGTCGCCTACCCGACGGTGGAGATCCGGGTGGGCGACGTCTGCCCGACCGTCGACGACACGGTGCTGGTGGCCGCCCTGCTGCGGGCCCTGGTCGCCACGACGGCGGAGGACGTGCGCGCCGGCCGGGCCGCGCCGCGGATCCGGGACTGCCTGGTAGCCGCCGCGCACTGGCGCGCCGCGCACGACGGCGTGGACGGGGACCTGGTCGACCTGCGCGCGGGCGGGTCCCGGCCGGCCTGGGAACTGATCGACGACATGGTCGCCGCCGTGACACCCGCGCTGAAAAGCTACGGGGACCTGGACGTGGTGCACCACCAGCTCGACCGGCTGCGCCGCGACGGCAGCGGGGCGACCCGGCAGCGGCGGATCCTGGCGGACACCGGCGGGGACGTCGGGGCGGTCCTGGACGAGCTCGCCGCCCGCACCCTCGACGCCTGAGCGGCCGGCGGTCAGACGGGCGGGATGCCGGACCGCCCGATCCGGGCCAGGTCGGGTTCGCCGTCGACCGTCCGGCTGGGCGGCGCGGCGGTCGGCCCGGCCGGCTCGGTCGACTCGGTCCGGTCCTCGATGGCGGCGCCGCCGACCTCGCGCATCAGGTCCGCCACGACGGCGAGGGCGGTGGCCTTGTCGGCGTACTCCCGGCCGGTGGCGATGACCTGGCCGTCGTCGCCCACCAGCGTGAACCGGTAGCCGCCGGTGTCGACGGCGGCGATGAGGAACTTCACCCCCGCCCCTTACCCGGGCGGCGGGCGGCGACACCCCGGCCCGCCTCAGTCGATGCCGTGCGCCTGCAACCACAGCTCCAGCAGCCCGAGCTGCCAGAGCTTGTTGCTGCCGGCGGCGGCCCGCGCGCGGTCGGGCTCGGCGAGCAGTTCCGCCACGTACTCCGGCCGGAACAGCCCCCGCCGCCGGGCGGCCGGCGCGGCGAGGGCCTCGGCGACCAGGTCGCGGACCGGGCCGTCGACGTTGCGCAGCGCCGGGACCGGAAAGTAGCCCTTGGGCCGGTCGATCACCTCGGCCGGCAGCACCGACCGGGCGACCTCCTTGAGCACGCCCTTGCCGCCCTGGGCGGTCTTGTGCTCCGGCGGGCAGGCGGCGGCGAGGGTGACGAGGTCCTGGTCCAGGAAGGGCGTACGCACCTCCAGCCCCCAGGCCATGCTCATGCTGTCGACGCGTTTGACCGGGTCGTCGGGCAGCATCAGGTGGGTGTCCAGGCGCAGCACGGCGTCCAGCGCCGTCTCGGCGCCGGGTGCGGCCAGGTGTGCCGCCAGCACCTCCCGGCTGGCGTCCCGCGGGCAGGCGTGGGCCGGGCCGACCACCCGGGCCAGTTCGTCGTGCGTACGGTCGAAGAAGGCCTCGGCGAAGGCGTCGGCCACCGCGTCCCGGGCCACGTCCACCAGCGGCTGGTGGTAGCCGTAGCCGGCGAAGACCTCGTCCGCGCCCTGGCCGGACTGGGCCACCTTGACGTGCCGGGCGACCTGCTCGGAGAGCAGGTGGAACGCGACCACGTCGTGGCTGCCCATCGGCTCGGTCATGGCCGTCACGGCGCGGCGGACGGCGGGGACGAGGTCCTCGTCGCCGAGCCGGATCCGCTGGTGGTCGGTGTCGAAGGCGGCCGCCACGAGATCCGAGTAGTGGAACTCGTCGCCGGCCTCGCCGTCGCGGCCGCTGAAGCCGATGCTGAAGGTCTGGAGGTGGTGCTGGCCGGCCTCGGCGAGCAGCGCCACGATCATGCTGGAGTCGAGGCCACCCGAGAGCAGCACCCCGACGGGCACGTCGGCCACCAGCCGCCGCCGCACGGCCGTCCGCAGCGCGTCCCCGACAGCCGCCGTCCAGTCCTCGGCGGTCAGACCGGCGTGCGCGGGGTCGCGGACGTAGTCGGGCTGCCAGTAGACACGCTCGCGGGACCGGCCGTCGGCCTCGACGATCCGCAGGGTGGCCGGCGGCAGCTTGCGCACCCCGCGCAGGACGGTGCGCGGCGCCGGCACGATCGAGTGCCAGGACAGGTAGTGGTGCAGGGCCACCGGGTCGATGTCGGTGTCCACCTCGCCGGCCCGCAGCAGCGCGGGCAGCGTGGAGGCGAACCGCAGCCGGGCGGGCGACTCGGCCAGGTAGAGGGGCTTGATGCCGAGCCGGTCGCGGGCCAGCACGAGGCGGTCGCGCCGGTGGTCGACCAGGGCCACCGCGAACATCCCGACGAGGTGCTCGACGAAGCGTTCGCCCCACTGGGCGTACGCCACGAGGATCACCTCGGTGTCCCCGGTGGAGCGGAAGGTGTGACCGGCCGAGATCAGCTCCTCGCGCAGCTCCGGGTAGTTGTAGACGCAGCCGTTGAAGACGAGCGTCAGCCCCAGGTCCTCGCGGGTCATCGGCTGCGCCGCCGCGTCCGACAGGTCGATCACGGTCAGCCGGCGGTGCCCCAGCGTCACCCAGCCCGCGGGGCGCAGCCCCTCGCCGTCCGGGCCGCGGGAGCGCATGGCCCCGGTCATCCGCTCGACGGCGGCGGTGTCCGGCCGCGACCCGTCGAAGCGGGCCTCCCCACTGATGCCGCACATGGTCGGCGGCCACCCCCGTCGCTCGGTACCGGTCGGCGGGCCGCGACTACCCGCGGCGGCGTACGGGAAACCTGATCGTCCTGGTCACGCGGCTTCCGAGTGGTTCGCCGGCATGGACCCGACGGTTTCGGAGAGCGCTCTCTTTCGTCACGAAACATTGACGAGCGCGTAACCGGAACCTAACCTCGCTCCTCAAGAGAGCGCTCTCACGACCGGCCGGACCACACCCGCACCTCCACTCCCCCATGGTGAAGGGAACCCCCATGACACTCCCCCTCCGGGACCTCTCGCCCGGTGATCCTCCACTGGCGACCCCCACCTGGCGCACCGGCGGCCGGCGTGCGCTCGCCCTCGCCGCCGCGTCCGTCCTCGCGGCCGGCGTGCTCGGCGTCGTGGTGGCCGGCGGCGGCACCGCCACCGCCGGCACGGTCGGCGCGGGCAGCTACACCGAGACGCTGCCGCCCGGCGCCGTCCTGCCCAGGGGCTGCGGCGACATCAGCACCAACCCCCGACTGTTCACGACCGCCGACGCCCCTAAGGGTGCGATCCCGACCAACGACTGGTGGTCGTCGCTGATCTGGAAGCGCAACAACTGCGCCACCAGCGAGAACATGCAGGCCCACCCGTTGGCCTACCACGCGGAGAACAACGGGCTCGGGCTGTCGTACACGACCACGCCGGCGATCAGCGGCACCGCCACCGGGGTCGGCGAGTACCACTTCCCGTACACCGAGGACGTCCGGGTCGGGGTGGCCGGGCTCGCCGCGCCGGTCGTCAAGGCCGCCGGCTGGACGGACTGGACGGTCACCGCCGACTGGAGCGACGGCACGCGGACCATGCGTGCCACGATCGGGCACGGCCTGCCGTTCAGCTACTACACCGTCAGCGGCGGCGCAGCCCAGCTCACCGCCGCGGCCACGCCCACGGTGTGGACCAACTCCGGCTCGACCATCGGCTTCACGGTCCGCGGCCACGACTACGTGGCGTACGCGCCAACCGGCGCGACCTGGAGCGTCAGCGGCGCCGGCATCAGCTCCGCCCTGGCCGGCAAGGGCTACTTCTCGGTGGCCGTGCTGCCCGGCGGAGGCGACCGGGCCGCCCTCGCCACCGAGTACGGCCGCTACGCCCACGCGCACGTCACCGGCACGAAGATGACCTACGCGTACGACCCGGCGACGGCCACCGTGCGCACCACGTACGCCGTCACCACCACCCCGCGCGAGGGCACCGAGACCCGGTCGGTGGTGGCGCTCTACCCGCACCAGTGGCGCAGCCTGACCGGCGCCACCCCGATCACCCCGACGTACGTCTCGGCGCGCGGCGCCATGCGGGTCCTCACCGGCGTCTCCTCGTTCACCACCAGCATGAGATACACCGGCGTGCTGCCGGAGGTGCCGGCCGTCGGGGACTCGTCCGGCGCCGACCTCACCACGGTCACCAACTACCTCAACGCCGAACTCGCCAACCCGGAGGGGATCAGCGGCAAGGACACCTACTGGGCCGGCAAGGGTCTCGGGCGGGCCGCCCGGATCGCGGAGATCGCCGACCAGCTCGGTCTCACCACGGTCCGCGACGCGGCGGTCGCCGCAATGAGGGCCCGGCTCACCAACTGGCTCACCGCGAGCGCCGGCGAGACCGGCCAGCTCTTCCACTACGACCGGAACTGGGGCACGCTGATCGGCTACCCCGCCTCGTACGGCTCCGACGAGGACCTCAACGACCACCACTTCCACTACGGCTACTTCGTGGCCGCCGCCGCCACCGTCGCCAAGTTCGACCCGGCCTGGGCCGACGACACCCGTTACGGCGGCATGGTGGACCTGCTCATCCGCGACGCGAACAACTACGACCGCGCCGACAGCCGCTTCCCCTACCTGCGCGACTTCGACATCTACGCCGGCCACGACTGGGCCTCCGGCCTCGCCCCCTTCTTCGCCGGCAACAACCAGGAGTCCTCCTCCGAGGGGATGAACTTCGCCAACGCCCTGATCCAGTGGGGACAGGCGACCGGTGACACCGCCGTCCGCGACGCCGGGGTCTTCATCTGGACCACGCAGGCCGCGGCCATCGCCGAGTACTGGTTCGACGTGCGCGACGAGAACTTCCCGGCCGGCTTCGGCCACCGGACCGTCGGCATGGTGTGGGGCGACGGCGGTTCCTACTCCACCTGGTTCTCCGCCGCACCGGAGATGATCCAGGGCATCAACATGCTGCCGATCACCGGCGGCCACTTCTACCTCGGGAACGACCCCGCCTACGTGAAGGCCAACTACAACGAGCTGGTCACCAACAAGGGCGGCCCGCCGACGGTGTGGCAGGACATCCTCTGGGAGTTCCTGGCCCTCGGCGACGGGGACCAGGCGCTGCAGAATTTCCGCGCCAGCAGCACGTTCGCCAGCGAGGAAGGGGAGAGCAAGGCACACACCTTCCACTGGATCCGCAACCTGGCCGCACTGGGCACCGTGGACCCGACGGTCACCGCGAACCACCCCCTCGCCAAGGTCTTCAGGAAGGGCACCGCCCGCACGTACGTGGCGTCGAACATCACCGCCCAGCCGTTGACCGTCACCTTCTCCGACGGCACGACGCTCGCCGTCCCGGCCGGCCGGACCGCCACCTCGGGCGCGCTCACCTGGAGCGGCGGCAACGCCACCGGCGGCGTCGTCGTCCCCACCGGCCCGCCGCCGACGGGTTCACCCACGCCCACGCCGTCGCCGACCAGCCCCAGTCCCTCGCCGACCAGCCCCAGCCCGTCGCCCACCACCCCGCCCCCGTCGTTCTCGCCGACCCAGTACCTACTTCCGGGCGGGGCGCTCGGCGGCACGGCCGGCGCGGCCGGCACGGTGTCGGTGGCCGCCGCGAACGGCAACCACGACGGCGTCCCGACCAACCCGCAGGTGTTCACCGCCACCGGTCTGACCGGGGCGTACAACGGCGGGTCGACCGTGTTCGACCTGGCCGTGGACGCCGGCACCGCGGTCGGCAACGGCGTGCAGGCCCGGGTCTCGTACGACCTGACCGGCGACGGTACCGCCGACCGGGTGGAGACCTACTCCTACTACGCCACCGACCCCGTGACGGGGGTCGAGCACTACCGGCAGACCCAGGGCCTGAAGTCGGCCACCGGGACGCTCGGCAACCTCGCGGGCGGCACCGTGAAGGTCGAGGTCTGGAACGCCATCGGCAGCGGGGCCACCACGCTGGGCGTCGGCAACTCCTCCCAGCTCGTGCTCCCGTACACCGGAACCGCCCCGACCACGCCGCCGCCGGGCGGCTTCGCCGCGGACCTGTACCTGACCGGTCAGACGCTGAGCGGCGCGGCGGGCGCCGCGGCCAGCGTGCCGGTGCCCGCGGCCAACGGCAGCTGGGTCGGCAGCCCGCACAACCCGCTGGTCTTCACGGCCACCGGGGTCACCGCGGCCTACGCCGGCGGGCAGACCCGCTTCGACCTGTTCCTCGACGCCGGCACGACCGTCGGGAACGGCACACAGGCACGGGTCTCCTACGACCTGACCGGCGACGGCACCTTCGACCGGGTGGAGACGTACCAGTACTTCGCCACCGACCCCGTCACCGGGTGGGAGCACTACACCGAGGCCCGCGGGCTCTACTCGGGCGTGGGCACGCTCGGCAACCTGGCGGGCGGCACGGTGAAGGTGGAGGTGTGGAACGCCATCGGCGGCGGCGCCACCACCCTGGGCACCGGCAACCGCTCGAAGCTCACCCTGCCGTACACCGCCTGACGGCTCCGGCGGCGCCCCGGCCCACGGCGGCCGGGGCGCCGCGTCAGTCCCACCGGGTGGCGGTCGCGGCGAACAGCTCGGGGTCGCTGGCCACCGGGATCACGCAGAGCAGGTGACCGCCCGGCGCCCGCAGCACGTGGCAGTCGAGCCACCGGGAGACCGGCGTGGCGCCGAGGCGGACCAGCCGGTCCACCTCGGCGGCCACGTCGTCGGTCTCGATGTCCAGGTGGTGCCGGGGCGCGTCGTCCACCGACTGGACGGCGGTGACCAGCCCGGGCACCACGTCGGCCAGGCCGGTGAACTGCGGCTCGTCCGGGACGGTGCGGGTCCGCGCGCCCAGCGCCGCGGACCAGAACTCGACCGCCGGCGCGGCGGCGTCGCGGGGGGCGTCGAGGATCAGGGCGTACAGCCGGGAACGGTGCATCGGTCGAGCTTAACCACGATCGTCGTCGATGGCGGGCTCAGGCCGACGGGGTCACCGCCCGCAGCCACGCCTGGGCGATCAGCGCGTGGCCGAACGGGGTGGGGTGCACCCCGTCGCGGGTCCACACCCGCCCGTCCACATCGGCGGCCTGGAACAGCTCGTCCACCGCCACCAGCGTCGCGCCGAACTCGGCGGCGAGCTCGCGGACCACCGCGACCTTCGGGTCGAGGTCCTCCCGCCACGCGTGCTGCGCGTCGTCGAGCGGAACCACGAACGGCTCGACGAGCACCAGCCGGGCGTCGAGCGGCCGGGTGGCCTCCAGCACGTGCCGGTAGTCGCGGGCGAAGTCGGCGGCGCTTGTCGGATCGTCGCGGGTGTAACGCCGCCAGGTGTCGTTGATGCCGATGAGCACCGACACCACCTGCGGGGCGAGGGCCAGGCAGTCGGCCGCCCAGCGGTCCCGCAGGTCGCGTACCCGGTCGCCGCTGATCCCCCGGTTCAGGAAGGTGGCCCCGTGGTGGGGGTGGCGGGCGGTGAACCAGGCGGAGGCCATCATGGCGTACCCGGTGCCGAGGTCGTCGGCGCAGGACCGGTCCCGGCCGGCGTCGGTGATGCTGTCGCCGATGAAGAGCACCCGGCCGCCGCGCGGCACCTCCACCGTCATCCGCCCGTCCCCCGCCCGCTCGACGCCTTCTCCATGATCATGCCGCACGCCGCTGCCGCGAATCGCACCGGGCACCCGGCCGACTCACGGCCGACCCGCCGGGAAAAATCCGCCGTCCGGCTGTTGCGTTTCGCGGCCGGGGACCGATGACCCAACTGTGGCAGCGCGGCGACCGGTGTGTGAAAACCTTCCCAAGTTGGTCTGCACCGTTGCAATCGGCGCACACCCGGTGGTTGACTGCTGCACCATGCCAGAGCCGAAGATCACGGACAGGCCGGTTTTTTCGTGAGAAGCACCGACATCAGCCGGCGGAGCACCTGGCGGCAGCGGGCGGCACGCTGGTTGGATCCGACTGTCGCCCGGTGGGACGTCGCTCCACCTGAGACACCGGAAGCACCACCGCCGGAGGAGCGCGGACCCGGCCCGTGGCCCGCGATCTGCGAGCAGTTCGCCCTCCGGATCCTCGCCTCGGCGTACCAGATGGGCGCCCACCTGGAGGCCGTCGAGGCCGACGAGCAGGACCCGGAACGGCTGGAGCGGCTCTACCGCATCGACCACGCGAACACCCGGATCCGGCGGCACGCGGAGAACCTCCAGGTGCTGCTGGGCCGCCGGGTCGAGGACGCCGACCCGCAGACCGTCCCCCTCGTGGACGTGGTCCGGGCCGCCGCCTCGGCGGTCGAGCACTACCCGCGCATCCGGGTCGGACACGTGGTCGAACTGGCAGTGGTCGAGTTCGCCGCCGACGACGTGATCCGGGTGCTCACCGAACTGCTGGACAACGCCACCCGGTTCTCCCCGCCCACCGCCCCGGTGACCGTGTCGGCGTTCGTCACCGAGGACGGCGGCGTCCTGCTGCGGGTCGAGGACGCCGGGGTGGGGCTGCACCCCGACCACCTGACCCAGCTCAACGCCCTGCTCAGCGGCCGGCCCGCCACCCCGGTCGCCCTCGACCCCGCGGCCCACCTCGGGCTCGCCGTGGTCGCCCACCTGGCCGTCGCCCACCGGCTGCGGGTCGCCCTCACCACCCGGCCCGCCGGCGGGACCACCGCGACCGTGGCCGTCCCCGGCGCGCTGCTCTGCGAGATCCCCGCCCCCGGCCCGGCCGCCGCGGCGCCCGCGCCGCCGCCGGCCTGGCCGCCGGCCGGGCACCGAACCGATCCCTGGAGCACGCCGATGGCCACGCCCCACCACGGCGCCGACACCCCGACCGTCCGGCTGGCCACCCTCGACGCGCCGGCCGGCGAGCCGCCGCCCACCGCCGGGCCGCCCACCACCGGGCTGCCCCGGCGGGTGCCCGAGAGCGTCCGCGACCGGGTCCCGGCGCCCCGACCCGCCGCCGACACCGGCACGGGCTCCCCACCCGAGGCGTGGCCCGACGAGACGGCCGCCTTCGCGGCCGGCGTCAGCGACGCCCGCACCCCCACCGACGGAGAAGGACGGCAGTGATGACCCACGCGTACCCGGGAACCGGCGCGGGCAACGGGACGCCCGACTGCGCCTGGCTGATCCGGCAGTTCGTCGAGGACGTGCCCGGGGTCAGCCACGCCATGCTGGTGTCGCTGGATGGCCTGCAACTGGCCGCCTCGCGGGGCGTCGGCCGCGACCTGGGCGACCAGCTCGCCGCGCTGACCGCCGGACTGCTCAGCATGGCCGACCGCAGCGCCGCCCTGCTGGACCTGGGCGCCGCCGAGTACCTGACCGTCCGGCTGCCCCGCGGGCACCTGCTGTTCATGCGGGTGGGCGAGTCCGCGGGCCTCGCGGTGGCCGCCGCGCCCGGCTGCGACCTGCGGGTCGTGTCGTACCGGATGACGCAGTTCGTCGGCGCCGTGTGGCACGCCCTCACCCCGGCCGTCCGGCACGAGTTGCACCGCATGACCGCCACCCAGGCCCGCTGACCGGCCGGAGGACGAGGATCATGCAGCTCAGGTACTGGAAGGTCCGGCCGTACGTGCTGACCGCCGGCCGCACCCGCACCCGGCGGCCGCTGCTCGTGCACACGCTGGTGTCGGTCCCGTACTACGACGCCGTGTTCGCCGCCGGCCTGCTGCCCGAGGCCCGCTCCCTGTACGAGCAGGCCCGCCGGACGGCGCGCTCGGTGGCCGAGCTCTCCGCGGTGTGCGGGATCTCGCTGGGGGTGACCCGGGTCGTCGTCGACGACCTGGCCGCCACCGACCGGCTGCTGGTCCACACCGACCACGACAACGTCGACTTCCGCCTCCTGGAGAGACTGCGCGATGGCCTCCGCAAGCTTGCCTGACAGCCCGCTGCTGACCTCGGCGAAGATCGTCATCGCCGGCGGCTTCGGGGTCGGCAAGACCACCTGCGTCGGCGCCATCTCCGAGATCCCGCCCGTCAACACCGAGGCGTGGATGACGGCGGCCAGCGAGACCGTCGACCGGCTGGACCCCGGCATCGACAAGACGACCACCACCGTGGCCATGGACTTCGGCCGGCTCACCATCGGCCCCGACCTGGTGCTCTACCTGTTCGGCACGCCGGGCCAGCCCCGGTTCTGGCCGATGTGGGACGACCTGTGCCGGGGCGCCGTCGGCGCCCTGGTGCTCGCCGACACCCGCGACCTGGCCGCCTCCTTCCCGGCCGTCAACTACTTCGAGCAGGACAGCGACGTGCCCTTCGTGGTCTGCGTGAACCTCTTCGACGGGGTGCTGCACCACCCGCTCGAGGACGTCCGCGCCGCGCTCGCGCTGCCGGCCCGCGTACCCCTGACCGCCTGCGACGCCCGCGACCCGTCGTCGGTGGCGCGGGCGCTGCTGACGGTCGTGGAACACGCCATGTCCCGCACCCCCCGGCCCACCGCGGGCGCGCTCGCGGCGCGGTAGCTCAACCCCTGGAGGAACCATGCGCAGAATCCTGATCGTCGGGGCCGGACAGTCCGGGCTCCAGCTCGCCCTCAGCCTGCAGTCGGAGGGGTACGACGTCACCGTGATGTCCGCCCGGACGCCCGACGAGATCCGCCGGGGGTGGGTGATGAGCACCCAGGCCATGTTCGGCACCGCGCTCGCCACCGAACGCCGGTACGGGCTGGACCTGTGGAAGGACCGGTCGCCCCGGATCGAAGGGCTGCACGTCTCGCTCTCCGCGCCGCCCGGCGAGCGGGCGCTGCGCATCGCGTGCCCGCTGGACGAGCCGGCGCAGAGCACCGACCAGCGGGTCAAGATGGCCGACTGGCTGGAGCTGTTCGAGGTGCGCGGCGGGACGGTGCTCTACCAGACGGTCACCACCAGCGACCTGGACGGGCTGGCCCGGCTCGGCCGCTACGACCTGACCGTGGTGGCCGCCGGCAAGGGCGACCTGGTCGGCGTCTTCGACCGCGACCCGGCCCGCTCCGTGTACGAGGCGCCGCAGCGCGGGCTGGCCGTGGCGTACGTGCACGGGATGACCCCGGACCCGCTGCTGCCCGTGCCGCACGTCAGCTTCAACGCGGTGCCCGGGCTCGGCGAGCTGTTCGTCATCCCCGCGCTGACCCACTCCGGTCCCTGCGAGATCCTGTTCTGGGAGGCGGTGCCCGGCGGGCCGCTGGACCTGTGGACCGAGCGGCGCGACCCGGCCGAGCACCTGAAGCTCACCCTGGACCTGGCCCGCCGCTACACCCCGTGGATCTACGAGCGGTGCGTCGACGTGGAGCTGACCGACGGGCGGGCCACCCTGGCCGGGCGGTACACCCCGACGGTGCGCCGACCGGTGGCGGAGCTGCCCTCGGGCGGGCTGGTGCTCGGCATGGCCGACGTGGTGGTGGCCAACGACCCGATCACCGGCCAGGGCAGCAACACCGCGGCGAAGTGCGCGTCCGCGTACCTGGGGTCGATCCTGGAGCACGGCGACCGGCCGTTCGACCGGGACTGGATGACGCGGACGTTCGAGCGGTTCTGGGCGGAGACCGGGGAGGCCGTCACCGGCTGGACGAACGCCATGCTGCAACCGCTGCCGCCGCACGTGCAGCAGCTGCTCGGCGCGGCCGCCGGCAACCCGGTGGTGGCCCGTCGGTTCGCCAACGGGTTCAGCGACCCGAACGACTTCCGGGACTGGTTCCTCACCCCGGACGCCGCCGAGCGCTACCTGGCCTCGGTCGCCGGCTGATGCCCCCCGACGGTCGGGAGCCGCCGCCCTCTGGTGGCTCCCGACCCGGCCGCCTCGGCCCCGTGGAGCGGGCGCCGAGGTGCCGGTCAGGCCGTCACATGGGCGCTGTCGCCGGCCGTGGCGGCGAAGGAGGTGCCGCTGACCATCCGGGCGGCGTCCGAGGCGAGGAACACCACGAGCGGCGCGACGTCCTCCGGCCGGACCCACGGCACGCCGAGCGGGGTCTTCGCCCGTAGCGCCTCCACGGCGCTCCGCTCGTCGGCGGCGGGGTCCCCGGACGGCGTCTTCCCGCCCTCGACGATGGCCTGCGCGTAGCGGTCGGGATGCCGGGTCAGGGTGGTGTCGACCAGGCCGGGGATCACCGCGTTCACGGTGATCCCGTGCGCCCCCAGCTCCAGCGCCGCCGACTTGACCAGCCCGATGAGACCCCACTTCGACGCCGAGTAGGCGGCCCCGTTCGTCGTGCCGTGCTGCCCCTGGGTCGAGGAGGTGACCACGATCCGCCCGCCGCCGCGGCGGACCAGCAGTGGGGCGAAGACCCGCAGCACGTTGGCCGTGCCGGTGAGGTTGACGTCGATCTGGTCGTGCCAGTCGGGGTCGACCATCTCCAGCAGGGGCTTGAACGCCTGGATGCCGGCGTTGGCGAAGAGCACGTCGACGCCGCCGTGGTCCCGCTCGACGGCCGCGGCCACCGCACGCACGGCCTCGATGTCCCGCTGGTCGGCCACGTGCGCGGACCACCGTACGCCGACGGCGGTGACCCGCCGGCCGGTCTCGGCCAGGTCGTCCCGGCTGGCCGGCGGGAAGTCGAGGATCGGGCTCACCGGCCCGGCCACGTCCACCCCGGCCACCTCCGCGCCCGCCTCGGCGAGCGCCACGGCGGCGGCCCGGCCGATCCCGCGCGCCGCGCCGGTGACCACCGCGACCCGTCCGGAGAGCGGCGCTGCGGACATCGCACCCACCCCCGTTCCGCCGCCCGGTCCCCTCTCGCACCGTAGACCCGTCCGCCCCTCCCCGCCCGGGGATCGACGCCACCACGGCCGTGCGGGTCAGAGCGTGCGGGTCAGGTCCGCGAGGATGTCGGCGGCCGGAGCGGCCCGGGCGCCGCGCCAGCCGGTGCCGGCCCACAGGTGCAGGCGGTCGGCGTCCCCGGCCCCGGCGGCGGCGACGCGCAGCGGCCGGGTCAGGTGGTGCAGCGCGGGGTAGCCCAGCGGGGCCGCCGCCTCGTGCCGGTCGATGAAGTCGTTGCGCAGCCCGCGCGCAGGGCGGCCGGTGAAGGCGCGGGTGACCACGGTCCGGTCGCGTGCCGGGTCAGCGAGGGCATCGCGGTGGGTCCGGCCGGCGCCGCTCTCGTCCGCACGCAGCAGCAGCGTGCCGACCAGCACGCCGGCGGCGCCGGCGGCGAGCGCCGCCCGGACGTCCGAGGGGCCGCCGACGCCCCCCGCGCCCAGCACGGGCAGGCCGGTCTCGGCGACCAGCGCGAGCAGGTCGGGCAGCGGGCGGAGCGGCGGCGGGGCGTCCGGCGTGAAGGTGCCGAGGTGCCCGCCGGCGGCCCCGCTCTGCGCGACCAGCCCGTCCACCCCGAGGTCGGCCGCGGCCGCCGCCTCGGCCGGGTCGGTGACGGTGACCAGCACCCGGCTGCCGGCGCGCCGCAGGTCCCGGACCACCGCCTCCGGGGGCAGGCCGAACGTGAAGCTGACCACCGGCACCGGGTCGGCGAGCAGCAGGTCGAGCTTCGCCGCCCAGTGGTCGTCGTCCTCCGTGCGGGGGGCGGCCGCCAGGTCCAGGCCGTAGGGCGCGCCCTCGGCGGCGATGCGGGTGGCGTAGCGGCGGAACTCCGCCTCCGCCACCGGCACCGGGGTGGGCACGAAGACGTTCACCCCGAACGGCCGGCCGCTGCCGCGCAGGTCGGCGACCTCCGCCGCCACCGCCTCCGGCGTCTTGTAGCCGGCGGCCAGGAACGCGAACGCCCCGGCCGCGCCCACCGCCGTCGCCAGCCCGGTGGTGGTCGGCCCGCCGGCCATCGGCGCCGCGACCACCGGCACATCCACCCCGAGCAGTTCCCGTATCCCGTCCACGGCACCAGTCTGCCGGTCCACCGCCCGCTCCGTCAGGACGGCAGGCGGTCGCGCAACCAGCCCGGCTCCGGGTTCACCACGGCCTCGTCGCCCAGCACCACGGTCGGGACCGTCTCGTCGCCTCCGGTGACCGCCCGGACCGCCGCCGCCCCGTCCGGGTCGCGCCAGATGTTCACCCAGTGCGCCCGGCCGGCCCGGCGACCCAGGCGGAGTCGCAGGCGCAGGCAGTAGCGGCAGCCGGGTCGCCAGTAGACCACCGGCCGGCCGTCACGGGCGCTGCGCTCCCGCGCCTCGGCGGCGGGCAGCGATCGCGGGAACGCCAGCGGCGAGAAGAGCGCCGCCACCACCACGAAGACCAGGAACTCGACGGCCCCCACCACCGGGGTGGCCGCGCTGCGCGCGGCGAGCGCCCCGACCACCAGCATCAGACCGGCCATCCACCAGTTGCGCAGCACGTCGTGGGATGCTACCCGCCGCCGTCAGGCGGTCGCGTCGGCCAGCAGTTCGAGCAGGTGACGGTACGGCTGCCCGGTGGCCCGGGCCATGCCGATCTCGCAGGTGCGGTTGACCGAGGCGTACCCGTCGAAGGAGCGGGCGGTTACGGCGGCGGCCTCGGCGCGGGTGGCCGACGCGGTCAGCTCGGGGTGCAGCAGCCCCCGGTCGCCCGCGAAGCCGCAGCACTGCCAGCCGTCCGGCACCACCACCTCGTCGGCGACGGCGCGGGCCACGGCGAGCAGGGCGTCGTCCAGCCCGAGCCGGGTGGACGAGCAGGTCGGGTGCAGCGCGAGGGAGCCGAGCCGGCGGCGCACGGTGAGCCGGGGCAGCAACTCGGTGGCCGCGTACGCGACGGCGTCGACCACGCGCAGGTCGCCGGCCCCGGCGAGCAGCTTCGCGAAGCCCTCGGTGCAGGAGGCGGCGTCACTGACCAGCGGCAGCGCGCCGTCGCGGCTGGCCGCGAGCAGCGCCGGCGGCACCCGGTCGCGCACCGCCTCGTAGCCGGACGTGAGGCCCTCCGAGGACCAGGGCGTGCCGCAGCACATGCTGCCGATCCCCTCGGGCACGAGCAGGCGTACGCCGGCCCGGTCGGCGAGGGTGAGCAGGGCGGCGGCCACGCCGGAGCCGCCCTCGGCGGGCGCGAACAGGGTGCCGAGGCAGGACGGGACGAAGACGGCGTCCGGCTCGTCGGCGGGGCGGGGGCGGCGCGGCCGGCCGCCCCGGGGCAGGTCACGCCGCCACTGCGGCACCCGGTCGGCGCCGAGGACCGCGCGAGCGGCCCGGGTGGCGGCCTCGGGCAGCGCGGGCGGCAGCGCGCCGGCCAGGTCGAGCCCGCGGGCCATGCCCCGGGTGGTGGCGCCCCAGCCGCGGGCGGCGCCCCGCCAGCCGGCCTGCGCCACCCCGCCGGTGCGGTCGGCCCGCAGCCGCCGCACCAGGTCGCCGGTGTTGATGAGGACGGGGCAGGCGGTGGCGCACATGCCGTCCACGGCGCACGTGTCCACCGCGTCGTAGTCGTACGCCTTCTCCAGCTCGCGGGCCAGGGCCGGGTTCCCGTCGGCGCGGGCGGCGGCGATCTCCCGGCGCAGCACGATCCGCTGCCGCGGGGTGGTGGTGAGGTCGCGGCTCGGGCAGACCGGCTCGCAGTAGCCGCACTCGACGCAGCGGTCCACCTCCTCCTCCACGGTCGGCACGGTCTTCAGGTGCCGCATGTGGATCTCCGGGTCGTCGCTGAGCAGCACGCCCGGGTTGAGCACGCCGTCCGGGTCGCACAGCGTCTTGACCTCGCGCATCACCGCGTACAGCTCGTCGCCGAACTGGCGGCGCACGTACGGGGCCATGACCCGGCCGGTGCCGTGCTCGGCCTTGAGCGTGCCGCCGTGGCCGAGGACCAGGTCGACCATCTCCTCGGTGAAGTCCGCGTAGCGGGCCGGGGCCGCGCCGTCGGCGAACCGCTCGTTGAGCATGAAGTGCAGGTTGCCGTCCTTGGCGTGGCCGAAGATGACGCTCTCCTCGTACCGGTGCCTGTCGAAGAGGTCGGCGAGCGCGGCGCAGGTGCCGGCGAGTGCCTCGACCGGGACGGCGATGTCCTCCAGCAGCGCGGTGGTGCCGGACGGGCGGGCGCCGGCCACCGCCGCGTACAGGCCCTTGCGGATGTGCCAGAGCGCGGCGCGGGCGGCGGCCTCGCCGCTGAGCCGGGCCGGGGTGGTCAGCGGCAGGTCGGCCAGGACCAGCCGGGCGGCGGCGACCCGCTCGGCCAGCGCCTCCGGGTCGGACTCCTGCCACTCGACCAGCAGCGCCGCGTGGTCGCGCACCGGCAGGCCGCGCAGCGCGGCGTCCGCCCGCGGGTCCCGCTGCGCCACCCGCAGGGCGGCCGCGTCGAGCAGCTCGATCGCCGCCGGCCCGGCGGCCACCAGCGCCGGCATGGCGGCCATCGCCGCGCCCAGGGTGTCGAAGACCAGCAGGCCGGTCGCGGCGTGCCGGTGCACGGGTACGGTGCGGAACGTCGCCGCCGCGACGAAGGCGAGGGTGCCCTCGCTGCCCACGACGAGGCGGGTCAGCAGGTCGGCGGGCTCGTCGTGGTCGAGGAAGGCGTTCACCCCGTACCCCATGGTGTTCTTCATGGCGTACTGGGCGCGGACCCGGCGCACCGAGTCGGGGTTGCCGCGGACCCGGTCGCGCAGCCGCAGCAGGCCGGCGTGCAGTTCCGGCTCGGCGGCGCGCAGCCGGGCGTCGGCGTCGGGGGCGCCGGTGTCGAGCACGGTGCCGCTGGGCAGCACCAGCAGCAGCGACTCCAGGGTGCGGTAGGTGTTGAACTCGGTGCCGCAGGTCATCCCGCTGGAGTTGTTGGCGACCACCCCGCCGACGGTGCAGGCGGACTCGCTGGCGGGGTCGGGGCCGAGCTTGCGGCCGTACGGGGCGAGCCGCGCGTTGACCTGCCGCAGCACCACCCCGGGCTGCACCCGCACCCGCCGGCCCTCGTCGAGGACGTCGAGGTCGCGGAAGTGCCGCCGGGTGTCGACAAGCAGCCGGTCGGTGACCGCCTGGCCGCTGAGGCTGGTGCCGCCGGAGCGGAACGTCAGCGGGGTGCCGGTGCGGCGGCTGTGCCGCAGCAGGGCGGCGACCTGGTCGGCGTCGGCCGGCGTGACCACGGCGCTCGGGTGCAGCAGGTAGTGCGACGCGTCGTGGGCCAGCCGGAGCCGGTCCGCGGCCCGGGTGGTCACCCCGCCGGGCACCACCGCCTCCAGTCCGTCCCGCGCGTCGCCGCTCAGTTCGACCATGGTCGCCGCACCTCCCGCGGCCCACCCTAGTCAGGAGCGGACGGCGCGCCGCCGGCCCCTTGCCCCGGCATCGACCCGGGTGGATACTCGCCGCTACAGCGTTCGTCGCGGTCGAGCCCCGAACCGACCCCGGCGACACGGCATGGACGCCGACGCAACCGGCGGCCTTCACCGTCCGAGGAGAAGACCGTGAGAATCCGCCGACTCACCCCCCTGCTCGCCGCGACCGTCGGCCTGGTGGCCGCCGGCGCCTTCGCCGTTCCCGGCGCCGCGTCGGCCGCACCGAGCTTCACCGCCGACCAGCTGGCCCGCGCCGACGCCGCCGTCGCGGCCTCCGGCGTGCAGGGCATCGCCTGGCGTGTGGACGCCGGTTCCGGCCGCGTCGTGGTGACCGCCGACGACAGCGTCTCCGCCGCCGAGGTCGCCACCATCAAGAGGAAGGCCGGCACGGAGGCGGGCGCCATCCGGGTCGACCGGGCCCGCGGCACCTTCCGCCCGCTGCTGTCGGCCGGCAACGCCATCTACGGCGGCGGCTACCGCTGCTCGCTCGGGTTCAACGTGGTGAAGTCGAACGTCTACTACTTCCTCACCGCCGGGCACTGCGGCAACGTCGCCAAGACCTGGTACACCGACTCGGGGCTCAAGACCCTGATCGGCCCGACCATCAGCTCCAGCTTCCCGGGCAACGACTACGCCCTGGTCCGCTACGACAACGCCGCGCTCAGCCACCCGGGCGGCTACACCGCCGCGAACGCCGTCGTGGGTGAGTCGGTGAAGCGGACCGGGTCGACCACCGGCACCCACAGCGGCACGGTGACCGCGTTGAACGTGACGGTCCGCTACCAGGGCGGCGGCACGGTCCGGGGCATGATCCAGACCACCGTCTGCGCCGAGCCGGGCGACTCGGGCGGCCCGCTCTACGACGGCACCAAGGCGCTGGGCATCACCTCCGGCGGCAGCGGTGACTGCCGCACCGGCGGCACCACCTTCTACCAGCCGGTCACCGAGGCGGCGAGCGCGTACGGCGTGACCGTCTACTGAGAACGACGCGGCCGGCAGTCGCCCGGCCGCACCGGCGACACCAGAGGACCCGCACCGGCCCGGCCGGTGCGGGTCCTCGCTCGTTCCGGCGGCACCGGCGGCCGACGCCCGCACTGGTGGCGCCGCATTCGCGATTTCAAACTCCGCCGTTGTCACGATTTCGGGGTGTGAAAATCACGCGCCGGTCATGACTCATCACACTTTGCCCACCCCTCCGCCGTCCGCAGGATTGACCTCACCCGATCAGCCGGTGGAGGCAGACGACATGGACGAACGGTACGACTCGTACTGCGCGGTCGATCCGCTGTTCTACGACTCGCTCGCCAGCTCGGACGTCGAGGCCCCCGGCTACGCGGCGGACCGGCCGCCGGCGCCCGGCTGGAAGCGCGAGGTCAAGGACGACTGGCTGGTCCACGGTCCGGTCGCCGGCTCGCTCCCCTCCCAGGGCTGGAAGATCCACGTGTCGGCCCGGCTGGACAACGCCGAGCGGGTGCTGGCCCGGGTGATGGACTACTGCGAGCCCCGCGGCATCCCGTTCAAGCACCTGCGCGGTCCGCGGATGCTGCTCATGCGCAACAGCAAGTACGCCCGCCGGGCCGCCAGCGGCAAGTTCATCACCGTCTACCCCCGCGACGACGCGGAGCTGGAGCTGACCGCCAAGGAGCTGGCCGCGCTGCTCGACGGCGAGACCGGGCCGTACATCCTGAGCGACCTGCGGTACGGCGACGGCCCGGTGTACCTGCGCTACGGCGGTTTCGCCGCCCGGTACTGCATCTCGGCGGAGGGCCAGGTGGTGCCGGCCGTCGAGGACGCCTCCGGCACCCTGGTGCCCGACCGGCGCGACCCGGTCTTCCACGTGCCGGACTGGGTGACCCTGCCCGACTTCCTCGCCCCGCACCTGGCCGCCCGGAACGCCGCGACCACCACCGACCTGCCCTACCGGATCGAGAAGGTCATCCACTTCTCCAACGGCGGCGGTCTCTACGAGGCGCGGGACACCCGCACCGGGGACCGGGTGGTGCTCAAGGAGGCCCGCCCGCACGCCGGGCTGGACGCCACGGGCGCGGACGCGGTGACCCGGCTGCGCCGGGAGGCCGAGACGCTGCGCCGGCTCGCCGGGGTGCCGCACCTGGTACGCGTGCACGACGAGTTCAGCTTCGGCGGGCACGAGTTCCTGGCGCTGACGTTCGTCGAGGGCCGCCCCCTGAACCGGCTGGTGGTGGAGCGCTACCCGCTGGTCCATCTCGACGCCGACCGGGAGGCGTACACCCGGTGGGCCCTCGACCTGCACCGGCAGGTCGCCGAGGCGGTGGACGCCATCCACGCCCACGGCGTGGTCTACGGCGACCTGCACATGTTCAACATCATGGTGGGCGACGACGGGGACGTCACGCTCGTCGACTTCGAGGTCGCGACCCCCGCCGCGGCGGCCGCCCGGCCGGCACTGCGCAACCAGGCCTTCGCCGCGCCCCGCGACCGGACCGGCTTCGACGTGGACCGGTACGCCCTGGCCTGCCTGCGGCTGGCCCTCTTCCTGCCGCTGACCGCGATGCTCCGGCTGGCGCCGGAGAAGGCGGCCCACCTGGCCGAGGTGGTGGCGGAGCACTTCCCCGTCCCCCGCGAGCTGCTCGACGAGTCGGTCGCCGTGATCCTCGGCGAGGCCGCCACCGGAACCGGCCACACGCCCGGCCACCCGGTCGGGCCGCGTACCGACCCGGAGGACTGGCCGGCACTGCGGGACCGGCTCGCCGCCGCGATCGGCGCGAGCGCCACCCCGCACCGCGACGACCGGCTCTTCCCCGGCGACATCCGGCAGTTCGCCGGCGCCGACGGCGGGCTGAACCTGGCCCACGGCGCGGCCGGGGTGCTCTGGGCGCTGCACACCAGCGGCGCCGGCACCGACCCCGGGCACGAGCGGTGGCTCATCGACCGGGTGCGGGAACCCGCGTCGGGCAGCCGGCTCGGCTTCTACGACGGGCTGCACGGCGTCGCGTACGTGCTGGACCTGCTCGGGCACCACGGCGAGGCGCTGCGGCTGCTGGACCGCTGCCTCGACGAGCCGTGGACCGAGCTGGGCGACGACCTCATGAGCGGCCTGTCCGGCATCGCGCTCAACCTGGCCCACTTCGCCGGGCGCACCGGCGACCGGCGGTACGCCGACGCCGCCCGGCGAGCGGTCGACGTGGTCGTCGGCCGGCTCGGCGACGTGGAGTCGGTCGCCGAGGTCAGCGGTGGCCGCCACCCGCACGCCGGACTGCTCCGGGGTGGCGCCGGCACCGCGCTGATGCTGCTGCGGATGTACGAGCTGGACCACGACGAGAGCCTCCTCGACCACGCCGAGACGGCGCTGCGGCAGGACCTGCGCCGGTGCGTCCGGCGCGACGCCGGCCACCTGGAGGTCAACGAGGGCTGGCGGACCATGCCCTACCTGGGCGAGGGCAGCGTGGGCATCGGCCTGGTGCTCGACCAGTACCTGCGCCTCCGCGGCGGCGAGGACCTCCGCGGCGCGGCCGAGGACATCCGCCGCTGCGCCGACTTCCCGTTCTACGCCCAGTCCGGGCTGTTCGCCGGCCGCGCCGGGATCGTCACGTACCTGGCCGGGCGAGGTGAGCGGGAACCGGCTCGCCGGCAGGCCCGGCTGCTGAGCTGGCACGCCCTGCCGTACCGGGACGGGATCGCCTTCCCCGGCGAGCAGCTGCTGCGGCTGTCCATGGACCTGGCCACCGGCACCGCCGGCGTGCTGAGCGCCCTCGCGGCGACCCGGCCGGCGAGCCCGGGCCGGCTGCCGTTCCTCACGCCACTGCCCGGCGCGGCACCCGCCCGGCCCACCCCACCGGCCGGCGACTGACCGGCCCCACCAGCTCCCCGGGGGTCACCCCGGGGCGGTCCGACCCGACGCGCACGGAAGGAGGTGACACGACATGGCCCTGCTCGACCTCCAGGGGATGGAGCTGCCGGCCGCCGAGCGTACCGGCGGTGGCAGCCAGGCGAGCCTGCTGCTCTGCGGCGACAGCTCGCTGAGCATCACCACCTGCAAGTGACCCGGCCGTCCATCCACGACGACCACGACCCGACACACCCGTCACGACAGAAGGAGAAGGATCATGGCTCTGCTCGACCTCCAGGCGATGGAACTGCCGACCACCGAGAACTACGGCGGGGGCAGCCAGGCGAGCCTGCTGCTCTGCGGCGACAGCTCGCTGAGCCTCACCACCTGCCACTGACGGACAGTTCGCCTGGCCCCGGGCCGGCTCACGCCGGTCCGGGGCCGCGCCCGTGGAGGTGCCATGACCCCGGCCGACCGGCTCCTGTGGCGCGCCGTCGGGTCCGCCGGCTGGTGGACCCCGGCGCTGCTCGTGGCCACCGTGGCCGGGGCGGCGGCCGAGCTGGCGCTGCCCGCGGCGCTGGGCCGCGCGGTCGACGCCGCCGTGGGCGCCACCGGCGGGGAGTCCGCCGGCCGCTGGCTCGCCGCGGTGGGCGGGCTGGTCGTCCTGCTGGTCGGCGCGGGCGTGGTAAGGGACTACGGCACCGGCGCGGCGAGCGCCCGTTCCGTCGCCGGCCTGCGCCACGCGCTGATCCGCCACATCCTCGCGCTCGATCCCCGCACGGCGGCCCGCCACCCGGTGGGCGACCTGGTCGGTCGCCTGGTGGGCCAGGTGGCCGACGCCGGGCAGGCCGCACCGACCCTCGTCCTGGCCGGCACCGTCCTGCTGCCGCCGGTCGGCAGCCTGGTGGCTCTCACGCTGATCGATCCCTGGCTCGGCGCGACATTCGTCGTCGGGCTGCTGCTGCTGGGTGTGCTGCTGCGCGGGTTCGTCGCCGACGCGTCCGCGGCGGTCGCCGGCTACCAGCGGGCCCAGGGACACCTGGCCGGGCTGATGGTGGAGGCGCTGGCCGGCGCGCGGACCATCGCCGCCGCCGGCACCGCCGGACGGGAGGTCGACCGCGTGCTGACCCCGGTCGCGGAGCTGCGGCGGCACGGCACGCGGACGTGGACCGTGCTGGCCGGGGCCGCGACCCGGGGCGCCGTGCTCAGCCCGACGCTGCAACTGGCGGTGGTCGCGGTGGGCGGGCTCGCCCTGGCCGCCGGCCGGCTGACGCCGGGAGACCTGCTGGCCGCCCTCCAGTACGCCGCGCTCGGCGCCGGCCTCGGCACCGTGGTCAGCGCCCTCAACAAGGCCGTCCGGGTACGCGCCGGCTGCCGCCGCGCGGCCGAGGTGCTCACCGAACCTGCCCGCCGGTACGGCGACCGGACCCTGCCGCCCGGTCCCGGCTGCCTGGAGCTGCGCGGGGTCGGCGTGCGGGCCGACGACGGCCGGCCGCTGCTCGACGGGGTGGACCTGCGGGTGCCGGGGGGCGCCCTGCTCGCCGTCGTGGGCGCGTCCGGCGCCGGCAAGTCGCTGCTCGCCGCCGTCGCCGGCCGGCTGCGCGACCCGGACGCCGGGGAGGTGCTGCTGGACGGGACGCCGCTGCCCGACCTGTCGGCGGCGGCCCTGCACGCGGCGGTCGGCTACGGGTTCGAAAGGCCCGTGCTGGTCGGCGAGACGGTGGGCGCCGCGGTCGGCTGCGGCGCCGACCCGGTGCCGGTGGCCCGGGCGGCGGCCATCCACGACTTCGTCGAGCGGCTGCCCGACCGGTACGGCACGCCGCTGGCCGAGGTCGCCATGTCGGGCGGGGAACGCCAGCGGCTCGGTCTCGCCCGCGCGCTACGGGCCCAGCGGCTGCTCGTCCTGGACGACGCCACGTCCAGCCTGGACACGGTGACCGAGTACCGGGTGAACCGGGCGCTCACCGACCGGGCGGACCGGCGTACCCGGGTGGTGGTGAGCCACCGGGTCGGCACTGCCGCCCGGGCCGACCTGGTGGCCTGGGTGGCGGCCGGACGGATCCGCGCGGTCGGCCCGCACGCCGTGCTCTGGGACGACCCGGCCTACCGGGCGGTGTTCCGCTCGTGACCACTGTCGGTGCGGTGACCCGGGCCGCGCTGCGGGCACGGCGGGCCGCGCTCGTGCGGCTGGCGGCGTGGTCGGCGGCCGAGGCGCTGCCGGCGGCGCTCACCGGGCTGCTCACCGCCCGGGCCGTGGACGCCGGCTTCCTGGCCGGGCGTCCGGCGGTCGGGCTGCTCTGGCTGGGGCTGCTGGCCGCCGCCGTGCTGGTCGGCGCCGTGGGCACGAACCGGGCGTACGCGTGCCTCGGCGACGTGGTCGAGCCGTTCCGCGACGACCTGCTGCGCCGGGTGGTGGCCGGCGCGCTGGCGGGCGCGACGGGCGGCCGGGTCGACGACGCGGCGGTGGGCCGCCTGACCCACCAGGTGGAGATCGTCCGGGACACCTGGGCCGGCCTCCTGACGGTGGTCCGCGGTTTCCTGTTCGCCGCGTGCGCCGCGATCGTCGGGCTGTTCTCCCTCGCCGCCCCGGTCGCCCTGCTGGTCACCGTGCCGGTGCTGGCCGGTCTCGGGCTGTTCGCGGCCGCCGTGCCCGCGATGATCGCCCGCCAGCGGGAGTACGTGCTCGCCGACGAACGCCTCACCCGGGTCGCGGTCACGGCGGTCACCGGCCACCGCGACGTGTCGGTGAGCGGCGCGCGGGAGCAGGTCACGCGCTGGGTGGGCCGGCACGTCGACGCGCAGGCGCGGGTGGAGCGACGGCTCGCCGCCATGGCGGTCACCCGTGGCCTCAGCCTGGCCGTGGGTGGCTGGCTGCCGGTGCCGGTGGTCGTGCTCGCCACCCCGTGGCTGGTCCGGCAGGGCCTCGGGCCGGGCGCGGTGCTGGGCGCCCTGGTCTACGTCGTGCGGGGGGTGCAACCCGCCCTGCACACCCTCGTCCAGGGCGTGGCCGCCGGCGGGCTGCGGTTCACCGTGACCCTGGACCGGCTCCTGCGGACGGCCGTCCCGGCGCCCGGCGGGGCCGCGCCGGCCGGCGGGGCGCGGCCCGCGCCACCGGGCCGGACGGCGCTGTCCCTGCGGGGCGTGACGTTCCGGTACGGGCCGCACGCCGACCCGGTGCTCGACGGCTTCGACCTCGACGTGCCCGACGGCGACCACCTCGTGGTGGTCGGCGCCAGCGGGATCGGCAAGTCCACCCTGGCCGCGCTGATCGCCGGGGTGCTGCGTCCGCAGGCCGGCACGGTGGAGGTGGGCGGAACCCCGGTGGCCGGCGCGACGGCCGCCGAGCTGGCGCGGCGGCGGGTGCTGATCCCGCAGGAGGCGTACGTCTTCACCGGCAGCGTCCGGGACAACCTCCGCTACCTGCGGCCCGACCTGGCGGACCCGGCGATCGTCCGGGCGGCGGCCCGGCTGGGCCTGTCGGAGCTGGTGGACCGGCTCGGCGGGCTGGACGCGACGCTGCGCCCGGCCGGCCTGTCCGCCGGGGAGCGCCAGCAGGTGGCGCTGCTGCGCGCCTGGCTCTCCCCCGCGCCCCTGGTGATCCTCGACGAGGCCACCTGCCACCTCGACCCGGCCACCGAGGCGCGGCTGGAGGCGGCGTTCGCCGAACGACCCGGCACGCTCGTGATCATCGCGCACCGGGTCAGTTCGGCGCTGCGCGCCCGCCGCGTGCTGCTGCTCGACGGCGGGCACGCGATGCTCGACAGCCACCCGGGGCTGCTGGCCCGGTCGGCCGCGTACCGGGAGCTGGTGGGTTACTGGGAGGCCGGTGCGGAGCCGGTCAGATCCAGCCCGACTCCCGGGCGATCCGCACCGCTTCCAACCGGGTCCGCGCGCCGGTCTTCGCCATGACCCGCGAGAGGTGGTTGCGGACCGTCCCCGCCGACACGGCCAGCTTCTCGGCGATGTCCCGGACCGGATGCCCCTCGGCCGCCACGTCGAGGACCTCCCGCTCGCGGGGCGTCAGGGGGCTGTCGGCCACCTCCAGCGCCGCGACCACCAGCTCCGGATCGAGCACCACCTGACCGCGGGCGAGCAGCCGCACGCCCTCGGCGATCCGCTGCGGTGGCACCTCCCGGCTGAGGAAGCCGACCCGTCGCCCGTGCTCGGCGAGCACCGGGCGGACCCGGGCGGCGCGGCGCCGCTCCACCAGGACCAGCAGCCGCCCGCCGCCGTCGGGGTCGCCGGCGGCGATCCGGGCGAGCTGGTGCAGGGGTACGAGGTCGGCGTCGACGACTGCGACGTCCGGACGGTCGTCCCGCAGCGCCTCACGCAGCGCGTGCATCGTGGCGGCCTCGCCGACGACATCGATGTCGCCCTCGGCGTCGAGCAGATGGGCGAGGGCCCCCCGAACCAGTCGACCCTTGAGCGCGAGCAGCGTGCGGACCATGGCGACTCCCGGACATGACCCCCCGATCCTGACCTGACGTGTGCGCCCGATGACGCACCGTCAGGAACTTAATCGAAGGTGACCGTTACGCAACACCCCTGTGATCCGCGTGTCGTCAGATCCAGCACGCGTCCCTGGCCCGCTCGACCGCCTCCCAGCGGTTCCGCGCGCCGGTCTTGCGCAACAGGCTCGACACGTGGTTGCGCACGGTGCCCGGCGCGAGGTGGAGCCGCTTCGCGATCTCCCCGGTCCGCAGCCCCTCCGCCGCCGCGGCGGCCACCTCGCGCTCCCGTTCGCTGAGCGGGTTCACCGCGGCGTCGAGGGCGGCGAGCGCCGTCAACGGGTCGATCATGCGCTGCCCGCGGGCGACCGCCCGCAGCAGGTCCACCAGTTCCTCCGGCGGCACGTCCGTGGCGACCACCCCGCGGACCCGGGCGCCGAGGGCCCGTCGTAGCGCCCGGGCGGTGCGGCGGGCGGTCAGCACGACGACGGCACACCCGTCGGCGGCCGGTCCGGTGACCACGGCCGGGTCGTCCACCGCGTCGAGGTCCACCAGCAGGAGGTCGGGACGGCAGGCGGCGAGCAACGCCGGCACACTGCCGGCCGGCTCCGTGTCGCCCACCACCGCGAAGTCCGGCGTGGCGGCGAGGACCGCGACCACGGCCGTCCGCAGCAGGCCCGGCTCCGCGACCACCGCCACCCGCACCGGCGCGGAGACCGTGTCGTCCCGTACGTCACCCACGCGGACCACTGTGCCCGAAGGGCCGGCGGATAGTCGAGTTCGCTCGGGGATGTCCGGCCTCCGGCGGTCCCGGCGGGACATGCGGGCGTCGGGTTCCGTCTCAGCCCTGCCGCAGCGCCGGCATCGGCACCGGCACGGCGAGCGCGGTGGCCCCGGCGCCCGCGCCGCCCTCGCAGGTGTTCGGCGGCACCGTGCCGATGCCCCGGGTGGAGGGCCGTTCCGCCGCCCAGAACATGAAGCCGAGCATGCCGGCCGTGCTGCCCGCGCCGTGCGGGGCGACGCTCTGCACGTACGGGGCCGCGGCCTTCTGCACCGAGGTGGCGTAGTCGACGCACTCGGGCAGCGGCTTGCCGCCGTAGGCGAGGTAGACCGCGCCGGTGAACTTCGCCGGGGCGAGCGGGGGCACCGGCGGGCTGTACTGCGCTTTGCCGTCGACGTGCTCCTGCCAGCTCGCCTGGGCGGTGCTGGCGGAGACGGGGCGGGCGGTCACCATGGCGTTGGCGTAGTCGAGGACCGGGGTGTCGGTGCGCAACCAGTCGGCGGTGGCCTTGCGGTTGAGGTCGATCAGCCAGCGGTCGCCGGCGGCCACGTCGATGGTGAGCCGGGCCGGCGCGCGGCCGCCGGTGGCGTCGTACGGGTGGACGGCCCGGTAGGCGTCGATGAAGGACTGGAGGCCGGACAGGTTCGGGCCGGTGTTCTGCTCGTAGTCGATCTCGATGCCGACGCCGAGCCGGGTGGCCACGGCGGCGGCCCGCTGCCCGAGCAGGGCGGGGTTCTCGGCGAGCGCGGTGTCCCAGTCGTCGGTGTAGGTGATGCCACCGATGGAGAGCATGACCCGGACGCCGCGGGCGGTGAAGTACTGCACGATCTCCGCCGTCATGCCGCGCGGCACCCCGTCGAGGGTGGTGGCGTCGGTGGTCTGGCGCAGCAGGTCGAGCGGGTTGACGAAGCTCAGCACCACGAGGTTGACCGAGGGGCGGCCGTCCCCGCGGTCGACCAGCCAGTGGTTCTGGCTGTCGAACTGGGCGACCGTGCGGGCCGTGCCCCAGGTGCAGAAGTCGTCGCCGCAGTGCCAGGCGCCGTAGACCTGGACCGGGGTGGCCGCCAGCGGCGCGGGCGCGGACGGGGGCGCGGCGACGGCCGGGCCGGTGGTGGCGAGGACGAGCAGGAGTGTGGCCAGGAGTACCGAGCGTCGCATGGGGACCTCCCCGACTATTCAGTACGCCTTGTTTACAGTAAGGCGACGACCTGCGTCAATGCGTCGCGGCGATCCGCTCCAGCACCCGTTGCTGGAAGGCGCGGGCCTCGGGCCCGGCCGGCGGTGGGCCGCCCCGGCGCGCCGCGATCGACCGTCGGATCAGGCCGCCGTCCGGGTCGTCGGCCGCGAGCCGCCGACCGGCGTCCACCTTGCCCAGCCAGACGCCGTCGCGGCAGCGGACCAGGGCGCGGCAGGCGCCGAGCACCGCGTCCTCGGCACCGGGGGCGGGGGCGTCGCCGGGCGGGGTCGGCAGCGCCAGCCACCAGCGCAGCGCCTCGACCAGCAGCCGCCGCAGGTCCTCCGGCCCCGGGTCGGCGAACACGTCGGCGGCGGGCGGGCCGAGCAGCGCCAGGCCCGACTGGCGCAGGATGCTGCGGTCGAGCGCGTACCAGAACCGCCCGTCGGCGGCGGGCCGGTCGGCCGGGTCCCAGGTGGCCCGGAACGGCATTGTGGCGCCGGTGTTCAGCTCGACCTCGAAGCCCGGCTCGGGCGTGCCGGAGCCGGCCACGTCCCGCCGGTAGACCACCAGTTCCAGGCCGCGCGCCGGGCAGGGCAGCGCCTCGTGCCGCAGCCGGTCCACAAGCGTCCGCTTCACCGGCCCGGCGACCGGCCGGACGACCACCAGGGCCACGTCCACGTCGCTGCGCCCCGGCTGGTACGCGCCCAGCCCCACCGAGCCGGCGGCGTACGCGCCGACGAGGTCGTCGCCGAGCACCGCCCGGGCCCGCCCGACCAGCTCGTCGAGGTAGCGGCGCACGTCGGAGTCCATGCCCGCATCCTGCCCGGTCCGGTTCGGGACGGCGCGGGCCGGGGTCACTCCGCCGGGTCGGGGCAGCAGACGGTCAGCGCGCCGGGAACCGTCCTCACCTTCAGCTTCTTCGCGGTGCCGCGCGCGCCCCCGTCCAGCTCGTACGTCTTCGGCTCGGCGAACCGGACGGTCACCTTCCGCCCCCGGGTGATCCGGACGAACGGCGACTCCTCGGAGCGGCCGGCGGCCATCCGGCCCAGTGTGCGGGCCCAGTCCACGGCGCCGCTCGCGGTGGAGACACCGATCTCCAGCGCGCCGTCGTCGGGGCGGGCGTCGTCGAAGGCGGGGATGCCGCCGGTGATCGTGCCGACGTTGCCGAAGAGCACACAGCTCGCGTCGCCGTCGAACCAGTCGGCGCCGTCGACGGTGATCCGGGTCCGTACGCACTCGCCGCGGACGTGCCGCAGCCCGGTCCAGACGTACGCGATCCGGCCGAGCCTGCCCTTGAGCTTGCGGTCGGCGTCGCGGATCAGGTCGCCGTCGAACCCGGCGCCGGCCATCACGGCGAAGTGCTCCCCGTTGAGGCGGCCCAGGTCCAGCTCGCGCCGCCGGCCGCGCAGGGCGATCCGGACCGCCTCCGGCAGGTCGGCGGGGATGCCGAGGTTGGTGGCGAAGAGGTTGGCGGTGCCCGCGGGCAGGATGCCCATCGGCACGTCCGATCCGGCGAGGGTGTCGGCGCAGCGCTGCACCATGCCGTCGCCACCCCAGACCAGGACCAGCTCGGCGCCCTTGTCGAGGGCCTTGCGCACCTTCTTCGGCGCCTTGCGGCTCTTCGGCACCTCGTACCAGAGGAGCCGGCCGACCCCGGCGGCGACCAGGTTGGCGCGCAGCTCGTCGAGGCCGCCCCCGAAGGTCTTCTTCCGGTGGGCGACCACAGCGACCACGCCGGCCTGCGGCGCGGGGGCCTCGGTGGCGGGGGCCTCGGTGGCGGGGCGGTCGACAGTGCGCGTGCTCATGACCCCCGGTGGTACCCCGCCGCCGGATTTTCCACGCCTGTCTAATCCCCGACGCGCCCGATTCCGATCAGCCGCGTGCTGTGATCAACCGACTTCGTTCGGTAGAGTGCGGGCGGAGATCGCCGGCGCTGGCCGGAGATCGGGGGGTGCCGGGATGACTCGACGGGGCGCACGGCTCGCGGGGGTCGCGCTGCGCCTCGGCCTGCTCCTCGGCGGGGTCGCCCTGGCCTGGTGCGCCCACGAGGTCGCCGCCGGCACCGCCGCCCACGCCGCCGAGCGCCCGTCCTCCGGGCCGCTCACCGCCGCCGACCTGCTCACCGACACGCTGCACCCGCTCCTCGGCGCGGTCACGACTCCCCTGACGCCCGCCGAGACCACCGGCGGGGCAGCGGACGCCACCCGGCCCGCGTCACGCGACCGCGCCACCGCACCGTGTGACCGCACCGCCCCGCGCACGCCACGCGAGCACGCCACCCGGCCCACGACACGCGACCGCGCCACCGCGCCACGCGACCGCACCACCCCGCGCGACCGCGCCGCCCGGCCCGCGCCTCGGCACCGCGCCACGCCGACCCGCGAACGGTTCCGCCCGCGGCCGGACCAGCGTGCCGCCCTCCGGCCGGAGGGCCGGCGGTCCGCTCCTGCCGCCCGTCCCGGATCGACCCGGAACGACGCGCCGCGACCGGCTCCCGACCCGGGCACGCCGGCGCAGCGGGCACCCCGGCCGGGCCCCGGCGCCGCGCTCGACGCGGTCGCCGGGCCGGTGCGCGCCGGGGTGCTCGACCCGGTGACCGACGCCCTCCGCCCGGCCACCGACCCGCTGCGCAACAAGGTGCTCGCCCCCGTCGGCGGCATCCTCGGCCCGGTCACCCGGCCGGCCGGTTCCGGGGTGCTGACCCCGGTGGCCAGGGTGCTCGCCCCGGTCACCACGCCGCTCGCCCCGGTGCTCCACCCCGTGTGGCATGCCCTGAAGCCGGTGCGTGAGCCCCTCGACCCCGTGCTGAAGCCGGTCAAGCCGGTGACCGACCTGCTGGACCCACCGGCCGGCCGGGAGACCACGCCGCCACCCGCCACGCCCCCGCCGGCCGGCACTCCCGGCACGCCACCCCTCGAGACCGACGGCGAGCCCACACCGGGCGCCGCCGCCCTCGGCTCCCCGGGCGGCGCCGCCGCACCCGGCTCCCCGCCCGGCGTCGCGGACCCGGCCGAGCCCGGCCCGCACCGGGCGACCCTGCACCGGCCGGCGCAGGTCACCGCCGCGACAGTGCCCGCGCCCGCAGGCACCGAGCGGCCGGGCCCGGTGCCTGCGGAGCGCGACCGCGTCCCGGCGGCGCCGGTCCCGGCGGGCAACGGCGCCGCCGGACCGGCCAGCGCAGCCCACGGCGATGCCGCGATCGCCGGCGCCGCCACCTGGACCCCGCCGGCCCTGACCGGGCACCGCTGCCGCCCGGCCGACGGCCCGGCGCCGGCGTCCCGCTCGACCCGCCCGGGCACCCGGCCCGCCTGACCGGCCCCCGGTGGCGGTCGCCGCCGCCCACCGCCCGGCTCCCTCCACCGACAGTTGCACGGCCGCTCACGGCCGGCGCCGACCGACGACCACCCCGGCGCCCTTCCCTTGTCGATGACCCTGGTGACCAGGAGTTCTTCATGAGCACAGCCACACCCGTCGTCCGGGCACGCTGGTGCGACATCGGCCGGATAGCCGATCTCGTCGCCGAGGCCCTCTCCCCCACCGCGCTCGCGGCCTGGCTCGTCCCGGACGCGCAACGGCGCACCGCCGTACTCGCCGCCGTGGCCCGGATCTGGACCGAACACGCGATGCTCTTCGGCGACGCGTTCCTGCTGCGCGACGGCACGGCGGCGACCGTCTGGTTCCACCGCTACCGGCCCATCCCGGCGCCGAACCGGTACGCCGACCGCCTCGCCGCGGCCGCCGGCCCGGACGAGGAGCGCTTCCTCCGGCTCGACGAGGCGCTCGCGGCCCGGCGACCGGCGGAGGCGCACAACCACCTCGCGCTGCTGGCCGCGCCCGGCCCGGCGGGCACCCGCCGGGCCGCCGCGGCGCTCGTCGGATCCCAGCGGTGGATGGACACGCTGAACCTCCCGACGTACGCGGAGGCGTTCACCGAGACCGACCGGGACCTGTTCCGGCGGCACGGGTACGCCGACCGGGAGGCCATCGCGGGCCCGGGCGACACCAGCACCCACCCGATGTGGCGGCTCTCGCCGTTCTGGGCCGGCCGCTCCGGCGGCAACGGCCGCTGGCCGGCCCGGCGGATCACCAGCCGGACCCGCAACGGCCGGCCCACCGGGTGGGCGCTGCGCTGATCCGGCGCCGACGGCCGGGCCGGGGCGGTGTTCGGGCCGCCCCGGCCCGGTCCGGCGGGATCAGCGCAGCGGCGGGTTGGCGTACCGGACCAGTTCGAGGGCCTGCTCGTCGAACCAGGCGCCGGCGGCCGGGTCGGCCGTGCCGCCCCGCGCCGGGTCGAGCCCGGTGCCGGTGCCCCTGTCGCACTGCCCGTCGGACTGGCCGGGCGTCTTCACCCACAGGAATGCGTCGGCAAGCGGGTCACCGGTCGCGGTGGTGGGGCGTACGCCCAGGCCCCGGTCCGGCGGGTTGCACCAGGTCTGCGGGTCCGGCCAGCCCGCGCCGGCCGGCGGGGTCCACGGGCCCTGCCCGTTGCGGCTGGTGTCCACGACGAAGTGGGCGAGCCGGTCGGCCGGCACGTCGCCGACGTTCTCGGCGTACCAGGCGTCGGTGCGGCCCCAGGTGCTGAAGTCGGCCGGGTCGGCCGGGTAGTACTGGCTGGCGCACCAGTCGAAGTGGCCGCGCGCCCACTCGGGACCCGCGGTGCCGTAGTGGACGCACCTGGCGATCCAGTCGCCGTACTTGAGCTGGCGCTCGGTGGTCTCGTAGTTGGAGACGTTGAGGAAGAAGCCGTCGGCCTTGGCGACGCCGGCCTTGACCAGCCGGTCGGCGGCGTCGCCGACGCCCAGCCAGGCGCTGTGCGTGCCGTCGAGGTAGACGCTGGTGCGCGGCAGCGCGGCGAGCCGGTCGACGGCGTGCTGGAGCATGGCGAAGCGGTCGGCGGCGGCGGTGGCCGGGTCGGCCTCGGCCGGGCGGCACCAGTCCTGGGTGCCGTTGATGGTGGTGTACCAGGGGATGATGCCGAGGCCGTCCGGCTCGAGGATGACGGCCACCTCGTGGCCGCCGATGCCCCGGGCGAAGGCGTCGATCCAGGCCTCGTACTCGGCCACCGAGGTGGCGCCGCCGGCGGAGTACTGCGAGCAGTCGCGGAACGGGATGTTGTAGGCCACGAGCACCGGCACGGTCTTCTTGCCGGCCGCGCGGCGTACCTCGGCGTTGACGGTCCGGGTGACCTCGGCCGGGGAGCCGCCGGTCACCCAGACGGCCTGGGGCGTGCGGACCATGGCACGCAGCCCGGCCGCCTCCTGGTAGCGCCCGGCGGCGGTCAGCTCGGCGATCTGGGTCACCGCCCCGTGGTCCGGTCGGGGGGTGTAGAAGGTGACGCCGTCGCGGAGTTCCGCGCCGGCCGGTGCGGTCGAGAAGGGTACGGCCGCGGCGAGGGTCGCGGCGACGGCGGCGAGGCCGGTCACGGCGCGCCGCCGGAAGGGAGTCAGGGCCACGTCATTGCTCCTGAGGGACGGGGGAACGGGTGATGGGAGCGTTCCCGCAGCTCGTCAGAGCCTGCCCCGGAGCAGCCGCGACTGTCAATGTCTCCCGGCGGGCCGCCGCATCGCGCCGGGCCCGGCGCCGACCCGGGGCACGGCGGGAAGCCTGTGCCGTCGCCGCAGCTCCGCTAGCCTGCGAGCCGGGCAGGGACACGATTCGGCCGAGCAGTCGGAGGGTATCGGGTGCGGATGCTTCAGACCGGTGACAACGACGACGCCGCGGGCGCCGCGACCCCGACCCCGGGGCGGAAGCGCCGGCGACACCGCCTGCTGATCTTCCTGGCGGTGTTCGCGCTGCTGGCCGGCTCGGGCCTGGTGGCCGGCGGCTACTACTTCGACAGCGTGCCGACGCCGACCGACCTCAAACTGCCGGAGTCGACCACCGTCTACTACGCCGACGGCCGCACGCCCATGGCGAAGCTGGGCGCCGAGAACCGCACCATCGTGCCGTACGACCAGATGAACGACTCGGCCAAGCAGGCCATCGTGGCGGCCGAGGACCGCACCTTCTGGACCAACAAGGGCGTGGACTTCAAGGGCGTGCTCCGGGCGGCCTGGGCGAACGTCACCGGCGGCCAGCGGCAGGGCGCCTCCACCCTCACCCAGCAGTACGCGCGGGTGGCCGCCGACCTGCGCGGGGTCACCTACTCGCGGAAGCTGCGCGAGGCGGTCATCGCGTGGAAGCTGGACGACACGTACAGCAAGGAGGAGATCCTCGGCTTCTACCTGAACACCGTCCCGTTCGGGCGGGGCGCGTACGGGATCGAGGCGGCCGCGCAGACCTTCTTCGGCAAGACGGTGCGCCGGGACGCCCCGCCGCAGCAGCAGCTCACCCAGGCCGAGGCCATGGTGCTCTGCGCCATGGTGAAGCAGCCGGAGGCGGACCCGGCCGACCCCGAGGGCTCCCCCGGCTACGACCCGCGGCGCAACGCCACCGCGAAGCAGAACTCGATCGACCGCTGGAACTACATCCGCGACGGCATGGTGAAGCTCGGGTACCTCACCCCGGAGCAGGCCGCGAACCTCGCGTACCCGGACTCGGTGCGGCCCATCGACCCCAACGCCGGCCGCTCCGGGCTGGACCGCCCGACCGGCCTGGTGGTCAACCACGTCCTCAGCGAGCTGCGGCAGGCCGAGCCATTCCGCGGCCAGCCCGACGAGGCGATCCGGGACGGCGGCTACAAGATCGTCACCACGATCGACAAGCGGGTGCAGGACGCCGCGGAGGCCGCCGCCGACATCCGCCGGGACACCGCGCCGGAAGCGGTCCGGGGCCAGCCGAAGAACTGGCAGGCCGCGCTCGTCGCGGTGGAGCCGGGCACCGGCCGGGTGCTCGGCTACTACGGCGGCGACAAGGGCTCCGGCGCCGACTACGCCGGCTGGTACACCGACGAGAACGGCCAGGCCCGCGGCTTCGGCCAGCACCCGCCGGGCTCCTCGTTCAAGGTGTACGACCTGGCCGCCGCCGTGGAGAACAAGATCTCGGTGAAGCAGAAGTTCGACTCGCCCGACACCAAGGAGTTCCCCGAGTCGGGGCGGACCAAGGGCAGCCCGGCCGGTCCCATCCGCAACGCCGAGCACGCGCCCTGCCAGCCGAACTGCGCCCTCTGGGAGGCGACCGTCGCCTCGCTGAACGTCACCTACTTCGAGCTGACCGAGAAGCTGGGCACCGCCAAGGTCATCGACATGGCCAAGCGGGCCGGGGTCGAGTCGATGTGGGAGACGGTCAAGGGCAACCCCCAGCCGCAGCGGGTGGACCTGCGGGACAAGCCCGCCGAGGAGGTGGCCGGGCGGTTCTCGACCGAGGTCGGCATCGGCCAGTACGGCATCAGCGTCCAGGACCACGCCAACGGGATGGCCACCTTCGCGGCCGGCGGCAAGCGCGCCGAGGCGCACTTCGTCCGGTCGGTGACCAAGGGCGACAAGAAGGTCTGGGGTGAGCAGCTCAAGCAGACCGACCTCGGGCTCGACCAGGAGGCGATCAACCAGCTCGACTGGACGCTGCGCCGGGTGAAGGCGGCCAAGCTGGACAACGACTGGGACTCCGCCGGAAAGACCGGCACCTGGCAGGCCGGGCAGAGCACCACCCAGAACGTGCACACCTGGATGGTCGGCTGGACCGGCGCGCTCGCGTCCGCCGTCTGGCTCGGCACCACCGACGGCAAGCCACTGCGCACGACGGGCGGCAGCTACGAGGTCTACGGCTCCACCGGGCCCGGGCCGATCTGGCGGCAGTTCATGGAGCAGGCCACCGCGGCGCTGAAGCTCGACCCGGACAAGTACCGGTTCCAGGATCCGGCGTTCCCGGACGACGCCCCGGAGACCCCGGCCCCGACGACCCCACCGGCGACGGCGTCGCCCACCCCGTCGGCGTCGCCCACGCCGAGCCCGACCCCGTCGCGCCCGAGTCCCAGCCCGACCGAGCGGCCCACCTCACTGCCGACCTTCTCCCCCTCGCTCACGCCGCTACCGACGCTGTCTCCGTCGAAGACCCGGCGACCCCGGTGACCGCGGGACCGCCGCGGGCGGCGGGTGCGATGATCGACCGGTGGTGAACCCGACGACGGAGGCGATCCGGTCGGCCTGGGCGGCGCTGGGCGGGGAGCCGGCCGCCGCCGCGGCGGTCCGGACGGTCGGTCCCGCCGGGACGCTGCCGGCGCGGCTGCCGGTCACCGACCTGGCCGTGGCGTGCGTCGCCGCCGCCGGGCTGGCCGGCCTGGAGCTGGCCCGGGCCCGCGGTGCCGCGACGGACGGTCCGCTGACCGTCGACAGCCGGGCCGTCGCGGTCTCCTTCACCAGCGACCGGCACCTGCGGGTGGACGGGCGGGCGTTCAACGGCTTCGCCCCGCTGTCCCGGTTCTGGCCCACCGCCGACGGCTGGGTGCGTACCCACGCCAACTACCCGCACCACCGGCGGCGGCTGCTGGCCGCGCTCGACCTCGACCCGGCGCGCCCCGACGACGACGCCCTGGTGGCGGCGGTGGGCGAGCGGCTCGGCGCCCGCCCGGCGGCCGAGGTCGAACAGCGCGTGACCGCCGCCGGCGGCCTCGCCGTCGCCGCCCGCACGCCGGACGAGTGGGACGCCCTGCCGCAGGCCGCGGCCGTCGCGGCGGAACCCCTGGTCCGGCTGCGGGCCGACGCGCCGGCGCCGGCCCGTCCGGCGCCACCCGCGCCGCCCGGGCTGCCCGCCACGGGGGTACGCGTGCTCGACCTGACCCGGGTGATCGCCGGCCCGGTGGCCACCCGCTTCCTCGCCCTGCTCGGCGCCGACGTCCTGCGCGTCGACTCCCCCGGGCTGCCCGAGCTGGAGCCGCAGCACCTGGACACCGACGCCGGCAAGCGGTCCACCCTGCTCGACCTGGGCCGGGACGCCGACCGGGCCCGGTTCGCGGCGCTGCTCGCCGACGCCGACGTGGTGGTCACCGGCTACCGGCCGGGAGCGCTGGACCGGTGGGGCCTCTCCCCCGAGGCGCTGCGCCGCCACCACCCCGACCTGGTGGTGGCGCGGCTGTCCGCCTGGGGCGGCGGCGGCCCGTGGGCCGGGCGGCGCAGCTTCGACAGCCTGGTGCAGGCCGCCACCGGCATCGCCCACATCGAGCGGCGGCCGGACGGCGCACCCGGCGTGCTGCCCGCCCAGGCGCTCGACCACGGCACCGGCTACCTGATCGCGGCTGCGGTGCTGCGGGCGCTGGCCCGGCGCGCCGTCGACGGGGGCGCGTGGACCGCCGAGCTGTCGCTGGCGCGTACCGCCCGCTGGCTGCGGCAGGAGCTGCCGGCCGGGCCGGTGCCGGACGCCGCGCCGCCCGACCCCGAACCCTGGTGCGCCGAGCGGGACTCGCCCGCGGGCCGCCTCCGGTACGCGCTGCCGCCGGTCGTCCTGCCGGGGGGCCGACGGGACTGGGCGAGCCCGCCGACGCGGTGGGGCGGCGACCCGCCGGCCTGGCCGTCCCGCTGAGGGCGCGGCGGAGCAGGGACCGACGGATCAGGGGGCGAGCACGAGCCTGCGCAGTTCGGCGTCGAGGGCGGCCGCGTCCACGCCGCCCGGCCAGCCGCGCAGCAGCGCGCCGCCCCTGGCGACGACGACCACGGCCGGGGGTTCGCGGACCGCGTACGAGCGCCAGATCCCGCCGTCGGCGTCGAGCACGACCGGGTACCCGACCCGGTGCTCCCGCAGGTAGCGCTGGACGTCCTCGGGCTTGTACTCGGTGGCCACCCCGACGAAGACGACCGCGTCCCGGTGGCGGCGCGCCAGCTCGCCCAGGGCCGCCTGACGGTCGGCGCAGAGCGTGCACCACGAGGTGAAGAAGACCAGCACGACCGGGCGGTCGGCCCACAGGTCGGCGAGGGCCACCCGGCTGCCGTCGGTGAGGGCGCCGGTGACGGCCGGGGCGCCGGGCGCACCGGACGGCGCCGGCCGCAGCGCGAGACCCGCCGGCGCGGGGCCGGGCAGCGCCGCGGCCCCACCGGCGACCGGCTCCGGCCGGGCGGGCGGGTCGCCGCCGCCGGAGCAGGCGGTCGCCGTGAGGGCGGCGGCGAGGGCGACGGCGGCGAGGCGGACGGCGTACCCCCGGGTCATGACGGCACCACGGCGACCAGCGCCGGTCCCTCGCTGTCGTTCGGGGTGAGGTCGACCGGCGGGTGGCCGTCCACGACCAGCCGGTAGGCGTCCCGCGCGGCCAGGTCGACAGGCACGGCGAACTCGCAGTACGTCGGCACGCGCGTGACCTCCAGGTCCTCGGCGAAGGTCGCCACCGACCGGCCCGGGGCGAGCGCGCCCTCGGCGAGGGTCCGGCCCGCCCCGTCGACCACCCGGAACGGCGACCGGTTGTGGAAGTGGGTGTAGGGGCCGGTGCCGGCGCACTCGACGCCCGCCGGCCGGATGTTGATGTCCCGGACGAGCACCCGCACGGTCATCGCCGTCCGGGCCTCCCCGGCGTCACCGCACGCGGTGAGCGCGCCGGTGAGCAGCGACGGCAGCACCAGCGCTGCCAGCAGGCGACGCATCTGTCCTCCTGGTCGTCGGGGCGGGGCCGGGGCGGCGCGGCCACGCGGGCCGCACCGCCCCGGCTCGCGGTCAGCCGAGCTGCGCCCGGGGCCGTTCGACCCGGCACTGGCTGGTCACGGTCCGGCTCGGGTCGCTCTCCGAGGTGGCGGTGAGGGTCACCAGTGTGGTGGCGGTCGCGTCGGAGCCCGCCCCCACCGAGACGGCGACCGGGGTGCTGGCGCCGAACTCGGCCGTGGCCAGCTCGTTCGGCAGTTCCACCCGCCAGCCCTGGCCGCCGACGGTCGCCGAGAGCCGGTACACGTCGGAGCGCAGGTACGCGCCGGCGTCCTCCGGGTGCGGCTGCCCGTCGGCCACGTACGTCCCGGTGTTGGTCAGGTCGAAGCTGCAGGTGGCACCCTTGCCGGTGGGCTCGCCCCGGGTCACCAGGTGGCCCTTGGACAGCGCCACCCCGTGCGTGCTCGGCCCGGCGCCGTCCAGCGACCGGACCGCCACCGTGTACGACAGCACCCCGTCGCCGTCGCGGCGCAGGTTGAGCACGTAGAAGTGCAACCGGTTGGCCTCGTCCACGTACTCGTACTCGCTGCCGGAGTTGGCCCCGGCGTGGAACAGCGCGTCGGACAGCTGCCGGTAGTCGCCCATGGTGATCTTCTGCGGGGTGCCGTTCGGCTGGTAGAAGTCGACCATGTCGATGTCCTGCGGGTTGGCGTCGACCACCCACACGAACGGCGCGCTGTCGGTGTTCTTGGTCTTGCTGATCAGCACGCCGCTGTCCGGGGTGAACGAGTCCGCGCCCATCCGGTCGACGACCTCGACCGTGTAGTTGTTGTATCGACCACCATCGCAGAGCGGGTCGGTGGTGACGGTGCACGTCGGCGAGCGGTCGGCGTTCATGGCGATGTTGAGGCCGGTCAGCCCGCCGGGTCCGGCGTCCACGGCGCGGGCGGTCACGTCGGCGACCACCATGCCGGAGGTGGCCAGCCCCTCCCGGGAGAGCCGCAGCACGTGCTCCTCGCCGAGCAGCCCGATCTTCAGCTTGTCCCGGACCGTGTGCAGCGAGCCCATCGAGCCGCCGTTGACCGGCGGGATCTGCCAGCGGGTGTGCGGCCCGCCCGGCCCGTTGAACGACCCGCGGGACATCATGCTCCAGATGCCGGTGTACGCGCGGCGCAACGGCGTGCCGTACGGGTTGTTGTAGTTGTCCCCGATGCTCAGCAGGTGGCTCAGCTCGTGGGCGTACACGCCCATGCCGGAGCTCTCGGCCTGGGTCGAGGAGCCGCCGCCGGCGTTCGGCCAGATGGTGGCGGCCGCCTTCCACGAGGTCCACTCGACGTAGCGGGTCTTCGCGTAGTTGGGCAGGGTCGGGTCCGGCGGGCCCCACGCGTCCGGCACGTCCTCCTTGGTCTGGAACATCATCTGGCCGAACTCCTGCCAGGTGGAGGACTCGTCCTGGCCGGCGGAGAGGATGAAGACCAGCTCGAAGCTGTCGGCCACCGCGTCGCCGACCGCCGCGCGCCAGGCGCCCAGCCCGTCGGTGCGGATGTTCTTGGCGCACGCCTCGCCGGTCGGGCAGGCGCCGGGGTTGAAGCCGTTGTCGATGCCGTACTGGTAGGACTTCGCCGGCATCTCGTACGGGCCGAAGCCGCTGAGGTCCACCCCGTACCGGCCGTTGGAGTCCTGCATCCAGTACTCGTGCAGGGTGTGTCCCCGGTTCAGGTCGCCCGGCTTGTTCAGGAAGTCGGTGTAGAACTGCGCGACCTGGCTCCGGGGCACGTTCGCGGCGGTCGCCTGCGGGTTGCCGAAGACCGTCGAGCCGGCCGGCTGCGTGATGACGAACGGCTGGTCCACGTAGTCCAGCGTGACCAGCGCGATCTTGAAGTTGCGGACCGAGCCGCGCACGGTGGGGTCGGCCCAGTTCCGGTTCGGCACCTGCCGGTAGTCGTCCCACGTCATCGTGTCGGGGTTCTGCCAGCGCTGGGGGTCGAGCGGCTGGAACGGGGCGGGCCCGGCCGGCGGGTCGCCCGGTGCGGCGGAGGCCGGCCCGGCGGCGCCGGTCGCGACCAGGACGGTCGTGACGGCGGCGGCCAGGACCGAGCGCCACACCGCACGCCTGGTGGGCAGAAGGTGCATCGAGTCACCTCTCAGGTCGGGGGCGGGGGCGGGGCGGTCCGGGGGCGTTCAGCCGTCCCGCATGATCACGCTCGATCCGACCCTAGGAGCCGGCCGGCGCGGCGGTCACCGTGCAGATGTCGGCAGGTGGACCGGCGGCTTCCGACACGTGCAGGACGTCACGCCGTGGGCACCGGCCCCGCGTCGGCCCGCTCGGCCCGCCGCAGGTCCCGGCACAGCCGCTCCTCCAACTCGGGCGGCAGCGAGCCGCGGGGCGGCCGGCACGGGCCGCCGTACCGGCCGGTGAGCCCCATGGCCAGCTTGACCGCCTGGACCCCCTCGGTCCGGGCGCCCCAGCCCAGCAGGGGGTGCAGGCGGGCGTAGAGCGGCAGTGCGGCGGCCAGGTCGCGGGCGGCGCAGAGCCGGTGCAGGCGCAGGCAGAGCCGGGGCAGGGCGTTGGGGCAGCGCGCCAGCCACCCGGTCGCCCCGCACACGGTCAGTTCCAGCAGCACGTCGTCGGCGCCCGCCAGCACGTCCAGGTGCGGGCAGAGGTCGCGGACCCGGTGCAGCCGGCGGACGTCGTCCTCCCGTACCGCCACCACGCCGTCGGTCTCGGCGACCCGGGCCAGCAGGTCCGGGGGGAGGTCCACGGTGGATTCGGCCGGATCACGGCACACCACCACCGGCAGCCCGACGGCGGCCACCTCGCGGTAGTGGGCGACCACCTCGGCGGGCCCGCCCGGGTAGCCGACCGGTGGCGGGGCGAGCACCGCCGCCGCCCCGGCGGCCCGCGCCTGCTCGGCCCAGTGGCGGGCCTGCCGGCTGCCGTACCCTCCGACGGCCGGCAGCACCGCGCAGCCCGGCGGCGCCGCCTCCACGGCGGCGCGGACGACGTCGGCGCGCTCCCTCTCGGAGAGCGCCGGGTACTCACCCAGCGGGCCGCACGGGGTCACGCCCCGGCAGCCGGCGTCGCCGAGCCACCGCACGTGCTCCTGGAGCCGGTCGTAGTCGACGGAGAGGTCGCCCCGGAACGGCGTGGGGAGGGCGACGACGACGCCCTGCCAGGGCCTGGTTGCGACCACGACGGTGTTCCCTTCTCGGCGGACCCGGCCCCGCACACGTTAGGGGCGCACCGGTCCGCGGTCTTCCGACAGATGCCGGAACCGCTGCGGGCGCGCCGGGTACGGGTGTCGCGGGGGTATTGCGCGCCCGCCAACATCATCGGAAGGTAGGCCCAGGGTCCTATCCGGGGGAAGCGCATGCGCATGGAGCTGCAACGCATCGTCGACCGGGTCGCGGCGCGGGTGAAGCGTCCGGCACTCATCGAGGACCGGCGCCAGCGCGTCGTCGTCTACAGCGAACACACGGGACTGATCGACGGGGTGCGCCGCAGCTCGATCCTGCGCCGGCACACCACGCCGGAGGTGATCGCCTGGGCCCGGGAGATCGGCATCATGGAGGCCCGGCAGCCGGTGCGTACCCCGGCCTGCCCCGACCTGGACCTGCTCCCCCGGGTCTGCGTGCCGATCCGGCACCAGGACCTGCTGCTGGGCTTCGTCTGGTTCATCGACGCGGCCGACGGGATGACCGACGACGACATCTCGGTGGTGACCGAGGCGATGCCGGACCTGTCGCTGGCCCTCTACCGCGAGAACCTGCTCGGCGAGCTGACCTCGCAGCGGGAGGCGGAGGCCACCCGCACGCTCCTGGTCGAGTCCCCGGAGGCCCGGCGGGAGGCGGTCCGGTCGCTGCTCACCGACGGCGTGGTGGCCCGCGACGGCCAGGTCACCGCGCTGGTGGCCCAGCTCGCGGCAACCGGCGACGACGTGCTGGACGACGCGGCCCGGGTCGCCCTGGAGCACGCGCTGGTCGCCACCCGGCAGTGGGTCGGGTCCCGCGAGACCCTGCACCTGGTCCGGCACGACCACGGGGTGCTGCTGCTGTGCGGCGGGCGGGCCACCGGCCGGGCGGCGGCGGGCGACGCCGCCGCGCACCTGGACCAGGCGCTGCGCGCGGCCACCCGGGGCCTGGCGTCGGTGAGCCGGACGGTGGTCGGGGTCGGCGACGACCGGCCCCGGCTGTACGACGGCGTGCTGTCCTACCAGGAGGCGTTCCAGGCGGCCCGGGTGGGCGTGCAACTGCCCGCCCTGGGCCCGGTCGTGCCCTGGGCCGACCTGGGCATCTACCGGTTGCTGTCCGGGGTGGACGCCCGGCACCTGGACGTCGCGCGGGTGCACCCGGGGCTGGGCGGGCTGCTCGGCGACGAGGCGCACCAGGTGCTGCTGGAGACCCTGGAGGTCTACCTGGACCTGGCCGGCAACGCCCACGCCACCGCCGAGCGGCTGCGGCTGCACCGGACGACGCTCTACTACCGGCTCCAGCGGGTGGAACTGCTCGCCGGCACCGACCTCAAGGACGGCAACGAGCGGCTCTGCCTGCACCTGGCGCTGAAGCTGGGCCGGCTCACGGGCCGGTACCAGCCCGGCCGGTAGCCGGGGCGGGGCGACGGCGTCGCCGCCCCGCCCCGCCCCGCCCCGGACTCTCCTTCTCCTACAGGCCGGCGGCCACCGCCGCGGTCCGGCCGCCGACCACCGGCAGGGTGATGCGGCTGCGGTCGAAGTGGACGGTGATGTGGGCCCGGTTCTGCTTCGCGCGGCTGCTGTAACCGGAGTACGAGCCGAGCAGGACCACGCCGATCTGGTGGCCGGCGTCGAAGACGTAGTCCTCGGGGAGCAGGTTCAGGTCGACGGCGGTCTTCTGCCCGGGCACGAGCGGCGTCGACACCGACGGCGAGTCGAGGTTGAGGCCGTCGATGACGCCCTTGGTGACCAGCTCCTGCGGGTTCGACGCCACGGTCTTCTCGGTCCTGCGGTAGCAGGCGTTCTCGGCGAAGCCGCCCCAGGTCGCCGTCGCGCCCCAGCAGTCCTCGTCGGTAAGCGTCCGGATGCCGTCACCGCTGGTGCTGAACCGCGGGCGGGTGCCGTAGTCGACGAGGAGCCCGGCGAAGCTGGTGTCCTCGCCGTCGACGGTGGCGCTGATCCTCACGACCGGGGTGCCGGAGACGTGCAGCGGCGCGGTCAGCGGCGCGGAGAGGAACACCAGCCGGTTGTCGGTGTTCGCCGCCGGGTCCGACGGGTGCCGGACGGCGTTCGCGGCGGTCATCGTGGGGGTGTCCTGGAAGGTCGCCGACCCGTTGCCGGGGCCGGAGCGGACGGCGAGCCCGCCGACGTTCCCCGCCGCCGGCGCGCGGAGGAACACCTGGGTCGGCCGGGCGTCGGGCAGCGGCCAGGCGGTCGCGGTCTCCCAGACGTCCGGGGCCCGCTCGATGTCGACGGCCGGCTCCCGCATGATCCCGTTGTCGACGCCCTGGAGCCAGTGGTCGAACCAGCGGTGCAGGGTGTCCACCCAGGCGCCGCGCCGGAAGTCGAACGGGTCGACGTGGCCGGTGCCGGTCAGCCAGAGCTTGCGCGGCACGCCCTGCTCGCCCAGCGCGGCCCACCACTTGCTGAAGTGGTCCGGGCGGACGTTGTCGTCGTTGATGCCGTGCACCACGAAGACGCTGGCGCGAACCCGGTCGGCGTGCGGCACGTAGTCCCGCTCCGCCCAGAAGTCGTTGTAGTCGCCCGTGACGTCGTCGCCGCCCTGCCCGAGGGCGGCCCGCACCGGGGCGCAGTACGCGCGGCGGGCCGGGTTGGTGACCGTGTTCGCGAGGCTGCCCGAGTAGTTGTTCGCCCGGGTGACGAGCCCGTTGCTCCGCGAGTAGTCGTACCAGCTGGAGATCGCCGAGATCGGCACGATGGTGGTCAGCCCCGCCACCCCGTCGGCCGCCGCGGCGTTGGCCAGGGTGCCGTCGTACGACTTGCCGATCATGCCGGTGCGGCCGTTGTGCCAGTCCGCCACGACCTCACGGCCGGCGGCGTCGACGCCCGGCCGCCGCCCGTTGAGCCAGTCGATGGCCGTCGGCGCGCTGATGTTGTCGGCCCGGCCACCGGTGACCGGGCAGCCGGTCGAGTTGTTGGTGCCGATCATGTCGAGCAGGACCACCGCGTAGCCGCGCGGGACGAAGTAGTTGTCGTAGAACAGGGGCCAGGTGTCGTTCAGCCCGTCGCCGTCGACGTCGGCCTTGCACTCGCCCTCGTTGCCCCGGCAGACCGTCGAGTAGTACGGGCTGGCGTCCATCACCACCGGCACCGTGAGCCCGTTCTCGCTGGCCCGCGGCCGGATGATGTCCATGGCCACGATGTCGCGGGCGCCGTCGCCGTCGGTGTCCACGTCCGAGGTGACGAAGACGCGTTCCCGGACCGCGTCGGCGTAGCCGAACACCGGCTGGGTGACCCCGTCCTCGACCACCAGCCGGGCACGCTCGTCCGCGCCCGGTTCGGCCAGGGCGCCGCTCGCCGGCAGGCCGGTGACCGCGACCGCCAGGGCCACCACGGCGGCCCGCCAGGCATGTCTTCCGCTTCGCATCCGCATGCTCCTCCTCCCCGCGCCGGCCGCCGACCGGCGGCGCGCACAGGGGAGACGCCGCCGCGGCGGTCGCACCGAACCTACGGATCGACGGGTGTACGGGTCTTCGGACACCTGTGGAAGAAGCCCGCCCCCGGCTCCTACGCCTGTCGCAGGCTCCTGCCCCGGGCCGGCGTCATGGCACGCGGTGCCCGCCCGGAGCGCCCTGGGAGCGGACGATCCGGGCGGGCATCGCGACCCGACAGCTACGAGCCGCCGGTCGTCACTCGCCGTCCATCTTCATGCTGGGCCACCAGCCGTAGACGCCCCGGCCGACCCGCCAGGAGCCGAACGGCGCGTTGAAGCCGCCGGCCGGCGTCGCGGCGAACGTGTGCAGCCCCAGACCGTCGTCGGAGTACTTGTAGAGGAAGGCCAGGTCGTCGCGCTTGTCGCCGGTGTAGTCGCCGGACACCATCTTGATGCTGGCGAACTGGCCGAAGGTGGTCGACGACCAGGACTCCAGAGGGCTGTTGAAGGTGCCGTCCTCCTTCGCCGTCCAGGTGAACAGGGCCAGCTTCCCGCTGCCGTAGCCGTAGAGCACGGCCACGTCGCCACGGCCGTCGCCGTTGAAGTCGCCGTCGGCGAGCTTCATCGACGACAGCGAGCCGAACGGCTTCTCGGCGGGGGTGTACCAGGAGGTGTACCCGGTGCCGAACTTGCCGTCGGCCTGACCGGGCCAGGTGATCAGCGCCATGGCGCCGCTGGCGTAGGCGTAGAACAGGGTGGCGTCGTCCCGGCCGTCCCCGTTGACGTCCCCGGCGAAGACCGAGGTGCTGGACCAGGTGCCGAAGTTCGACGCGCGCCACGCCTCGATCGGCGCGTCGAAGCCACCGTCCGGCCGCGCGAGCCAGTTGATCCACGCCTCGTCGCCGTTGCCGTACCCGTAGAAGGCGCTCAGGTCGGCCCGGCCGTCGCCGTTGAAGTCACCGGAGGTCATCTTCATGCTGGTCAGGTTGCCGAAGTTGCTGGCGGTCCAGGAGCGGACGGGTGCGCCGTGCTTACCGTCCGGCCGGGTGATGAAGGTGTCGACGGCGAACGTGTTGGTGGTGCTGGTCGACATGACCGCGACGTCGTCGATGCCGTCACCGTCGAAGTCGTCGTTGAACACCTTGACCCGGTCGGCGGCGTACGCGCCGCCGCCGCCCTTCCACTCACCGAGGGGCGAGGTGAAGCCACCGGTCGAGGTCGCCGGGAAGGTCTGCGGCGCCACGTCGCCGGTGGCGTACACGTACAGGAAGTTGATGTCCTGGTACTGGTCGGTCGCGGGGCCCTGCGGCATGTTGGCGGTCAGCCAGGGACCCAGGTCGTCGACCCGCGTCTCCACCGCGCTCCGGCGCGTCTCGGTCTCCGCCAGGCAGCCGCCCTGCCACGCGGCGTGGTGCAGGCCGACGAGTTGCGGCTTGCCGGCGACCAGCCGGACGGTCGGCCCGCCGAGGTCGCCGCGGCAGATGGCGCCGGTCCCGGTGCCGAGCAGGTCGAACGTGCCGGCGGCCACGGCCTGTACGGCGAAGGCGCCGGTGTGCAGCTGATCCGGCACCCAGGTGGTGGCGGTACGGCCGAAGCCGGCGACGGTCAACTGCTCGTCGGCGGTCGGCGCGGCGCCCAGCGGCACCGGCGCGACGTCGACCCGCTGGGACAGCCGGACGAGGACGGCGTCGCGGTCGGGGTGCGGGACGATGCGGATGACCGGCGAGACCACGCCGGTGTTCTTGGTGAGGTCCGGCCGGCCGACCGTCACCGTGGTCGGCCGGGCGGGCCTGCCCGCGATGACGGGCTGGCCGTCGACGCTGAAGCAGCTCTTCGCCGTGAGCACCCACCACGGGTCGACCAGGGCGCCGCTGCAGGCACGCTGGCCGGGCCCCACATCGATCTTGGCGGCGAAGGTGAAGGAGCCGTCGGTCACGGCGGCGCCTCCGGTGACGGCCTGGACCGGCGAGGCGTTGACGAGCCCCGCCACCAGGACTGCGGCGAGCGCACCCGCACCTCGGGCTGCTCGCCGGCGATCTGATGATGGCACTGGAAATCCCTCCAGGATCAGCTGGCAGGGGTGGCGTACGACCCGTCGGGCGGCGCCGACGAGCGACGGACCGCGGCGGAACGCGGCCATGGCGCGATGTGGACAGACATCAACCGAACCCCCGTGCCCCCAATGGGCTTCTCGATCGCCTAAGGCGACCGTGGGAGCTGACACTAGGCGACGACGAGTTAACCCGCTGGCCACCTTCGCGTGGCCTATTTCACGTCATCTATGTCTTGCGCGCCGGACCGGCGCCACTTTCGGCGCCGAACGGATGATCATCCGCGGGCCGTTCGCCACCGGCCCGCAGACCGGAAGGCGAGGGAGATCAGCGGCTCGACCGAGGGGCCTATGCGCGCCATGCGCACACAGCGGCAATCGACGCAGATCGGACGCTCCCCCGCCCGCGGCCGAGAACATTCGGCCTGATCAGGCCCTATTGAAGATCATGGCTTCCTGAATTTCCGCCGACAACGCGGCGGCCGGGAGGTGGCGGTTGCCCGGGTCACCCATTGATCCCGGCCCGGGGCCGTGTGATTGTGCCCCCAGCGAGTCGCCGACCCCGGGGGCTCGCCGACGGTCGATCTGTCGAACCGGGGCCACGCCGGCAGCCTCGGAGACCGACCGTCACCCCGCCTCGCAACACCGCGCCGCCCGTCCCCACCGGGCTCCGTGCGGCGCGCCTAGGGACAGGAGCGAACCCCCTTGAAGCTCTCACCTCGCCTCGTCGCGCTCTCCGGCGCGGCGGCGGCCGGACTGATCGCCGCGGGCACCGCCGCGGCGGTGCAGGCCGCGCCGCCCGGCCCCGCCGCCCCCGACGCCGCACAGGCCCGCGCGATCGCCGCCGACTCGGCGCGCGCGCTGGTCGCCGACCGGCCCGCCTACCTGCACGCCAGCTCGGACGAAGCCTTCGTGCAGAAGCCGGTCATCTCCTCCGAGGGCACCCAGTACGTGCCCTACGAGCGCACCTACAAGGGCCTGCCCGTGGTCGGCGGTGACTTCGTGCTGGCCACCGACGCGGCCGGCAACCTGAAGTACGCCTCCGTCGCGCAGCAGCAGGCCATCGGCAGCCTCGCCACCACGCCGAAGCTGACCTCGGCGGCCGCGGCGAAGACCGCGCGGGCCCAGCTCAAGACGGTCAGCACCGTCGAGGGGACCAACCTGGTCGTCTACACGCTCGGCGCCACGCCGGCGCTGGCCTGGGAGACCACGGTGCGCGGCACCGACGCCGAGGGGCCGAGCCGGCTCACCGTCGACGTCGACGCCCTCACGGGGGCCGTGCTGCGCAAGCAGGAGCGCATCGTGCACGGCACCGGCACCGGGGCGTGGAACGGGCCCAGCCCGCTGACCCTGAACACCACCCTGTCGGGCAGCACGTACTCCATGAAGGACCCGACGGTCACCAACCTGAGCTGCCAGGACGCCGCCACCAACACGACGTTCAGCGGCTCGGACGACGTCTGGGGCAACGGCACCGCCACCAACAAGGAGACGGGCTGCGTCGACGCACTGTTCGCGGCGCAGACCGAGCACAAGATGCTCGCGCAGTGGCTGGGCCGCAACGGCGCCGACGGCAACGGCGGCTACTGGCCGATCCGGGTGGGCCTGAACGACCAGAACGCCTACTACGACGGCACCCAGGTCCAGATCGGCAAGAACACCTCGGGTCAGTGGATCGGCTCGCTCGACGTGGTGGCCCACGAGATCGGCCACGGCATCGACGACCACACCCCGGGTGGCATCTCCGGCGCGGGCACCCAGGAGTTCGTCGCCGACACCTTCGGCGCGGCCACCGAGTGGTTCGCCAACGAGCCGTCCACCTACGACGCTCCCGACTTCCTGGTCGGCGAGAAGATCAACCTGGTGGGCAGCGGCCCGATCCGCAACATGTACAACCCGTCGGCGCTGGGCGACCCGAACTGCTACTCCAGCAGCATCCCCAGCACCGAGGTGCACGCCGCGGCCGGCCCGGGCAACCACTGGTTCTACCTGCTGGCCAACGGCAGCAGCCCGACCAACGGCCAGCCGGCCAGCTCCACCTGCAACGGCAGCAGCGTGACCGGTCTGGGCATCCAGAAGGCCATGAAGATCATGTACAACGCGATGCTGCTGAAGACCTCGTCCTCGTCGTACCTGAAGTACCGGGTCTGGACGCTGCAGGCGGCGAAGAACCTCTACCCGACCAGCTGCACCGAGTTCAACGCGGTCAAGGCCGCCTGGAACGCGATCAGCGTGCCGGCGCAGACCGGTGAGGCGACCTGCACCGGCAGCACCCCGACGCCGACCGCCACGACCACCCCGCCGTCGGGCAGCTGCACCGGCCAGAAGCTGGCCAACCCCGGCTTCGAGTCCGGCAACGTGAGCTGGACCGCCAGCTCCGGCGTCATCACGAACGACACCGCCCAGGCCGCGCACGGCGGCTCCTACAAGGCGTGGCTCGACGGCTACGGCACGACGCACACCGACACGCTCTCGCAGTCGGTGACGATTCCGGCCGGCTGCCGGGCGACGCTGAGCTTCTGGCTGCACATCGACAGCGCGGAGTCGACCACGACCACCGCCTACGACAAGCTGACCGTGAAGGCGGGCAGCACCACCCTGGCCACCTACTCCAACCTCAACAAGGCCACCGGCTACGTGCAGCGGTCCTTCGACATCTCGTCGCTGGCCGGCACCACCGCCACCATCTCCTTCAGCGGCGTGGAGGACAGCTCCCTGCAGACCTCCTTCGTCGTCGACGACACCGCGGTCACCCTGAGCTGATCGCAGCGGAGCGGCCGGTCGTCGTCCTCCCGACGGCCGGCCGCTTCGTCGTTCCCGCGGCAGGTCGCCGGCCGGGGCGCACCGGCCGGACGCCGGTCAGGCCGGGCGGGCCGCGCCGGAGCCGGCGCCGTCGCGGCGGATCCGGGCCGCGACGCCCTCCATGGCCCGACCGAATCGCTCCATGTCCCGCGCGGACTGCTCGGGCAGGCCGCCGAGCCGCGCGGCGAGGGCGTCCACGTCCGCCTGGGCCGAGGCGCTGACCCGGGCGTCCAGCTCGGTGAGGGCGGCGTTCACGGCCGACACCAGGTGCCCGCAGAGGGCCTCGACGGACTCCCCGGCCAACGCGGGGTCGACGGTGACGGACTCCAGCCGGCCACCCTGGACGGCGACGGCACGGACCCGGCCGCCGGCCGCGGCGCCCTCGGCCCGGAGCAGCTCGCCCGGCGCGCCGTCGGGGTGCTCGGCGGCCCGGGACCGCATCGCGGAGAGCGCCTGTTGGGTCCTGGTCAGCAGCTCGTCGAGGCTCGCGGCCGCGGAGAACGGGTCGTTGGTCATATCCGCGCTTTCTTCACGTCTTTCCGAGCACCGTGACGATAGCAACCACCCCCGACGCGGGCGCCGGTGAGCCCGCCCGAACCCGGTCCGACACGAACGCCCGGCCGGGATCCCCGGCCGGGCGTTCGTGGTGCGGTGGACCGGCCCGCACGGGGCCGTTCCGGTGGGGTCTCAGCGCAGGCGCAGCTTCTGGCCCGGGAAGATCAGGCCGGGGTTCGCGCCCACCACGTCCTTGTTGCGCTCGTAGAGGGCCTGCCAACCGCCGGCCACGTTCTTCGCGTCGGCGATCTCGGAGAGGGTGTCTCCGGACCGGACGACGTAGCTGCCGGCGCCGCTCGTGCCCGGCGTGCCACGCCGCTCGCTTCGGACGGTCGGCCGGTCGGCGCGCGACTTCCGCTCCGTGGTGGCCTTCTTGGCGGACTTCGTCGAGCCCGAGTCCTTGCTGGCGTACCTCTTGGTGGAGCCGCCCTTCTTGCCGCAGACCGGCCAGGCGCCGATGCCCTGCCCGTCGAGGACCTTCTCGGCGATGGCGATCTGCTCGCTGCGGCTGGCCAGGTCGGCGCGGCTGGCGTACTTCTGGCCGCCGTAGCCGTTCCAGGTGCTCCGGGAGAACTGGAGCCCGCCGTAGTAGCCGTTGCCGGTGTTGATGTGCCAGTTGCCGCCGGACTCGCACTGGGCGACGGCGTCCCAGTTGACGCCGGCGGCGCTGGCCGGGGCGGCCGGGCCGAGAAGGGCGGCGGCGCCGGTGGCGGCGCCGACGACGAGCGCCCCGACGGCGGTGCGACGCTGCGCGGTCCGTCGGTGACGGGCGACGTGTTCACTTGCCATGTGGGTTTCCTCCACGCCGACGAGGTGAGCTGTCGGGTTCGGGCCGAGGAGCCCGGCCGCCGGTGGCGGCTTCACCCCGAGGTGTCGTGCACCGAGGAACGTGGTTCCCCCGCTCCCGCCTGAGGTCCAGGTACCACCGGGCCGGCGGCGGGATTAGGCGTTGCCGGCCCGTGGTGTCCGCGATCGCGAACGGAATCGACGTTAGGAACGTTTTGCGACGAACGCCCACTTCTTGTGAGGTTCTTCACCCGGCCGGGCGAAGGTCGCCCCGTTCGAGTTGCGCACCGTCCGAAGGGGGCTTATTGAGGGGCGGCTCAGTAGGTCAGGCCGTATCCCTGCGGGAAGAGCGGGACCTGACCGTCGCCCGCGTTGATGGGCTGCTGGCTGACCGAGTTCATCCAGGTCATCGGCAGTTTGCCGGTCGGCGCGTACCCGCCGAAGAGGACGTCGGCCACGCCGCCGCCCTCGGTGCCGGGCAGCCAGGACGCCAGCAGCGCGTTCCACCGTGGCAGCTCGGCGGCCACGTCCAGCGGCCGGCCGCTGACCAGCACCACGATCACCGGCACGCCCGAGTTGCGCAGCGTCGTGATGGTACGCAGGTCGTCGCGGTCCAGGCTCATGCTGCCGGTGCGGTCGCCCTGGCCCTCGGCGTACGGTGTCTCGCCGACCACCGCGATCGCCGCCCGGTAGGTCCTGTCGATGCCGGTGCCGCGCTGGTTGTACGTGACAGTCGTGGTCGGACCGGCGGCCGCCCGGATGCCCTGGAGGATGGTGGTGCCGGGCGTGACGGCGCCGGACGAGCCCTGCCAGGAGATGGTCCACCCGCCGCTCTGGTTGCCGATGTTGTCGGCGTTCTTCCCGGCCACGAAGATCTTGTTGTTGTCCCGGGCCAGCGGGAGCACGCCGCCGTCGTTCTTGAGCAGCACCTGGGACTGCCGCACGGCCTGGCGGGCCAGCGCGCGGTGCGCCGCGCCGCCCACCGTCGAGGTCCTGCTCCGGTCGGTGTACGGCCGCTCGAAGAGGCCCAGCTCGAACTTCTTCGTGAGGATCCGCCGGTTGGCGTCGTCGATCCGGCTCATCGGCACATGCCCGTTCTGTACCTCGGCCCGCAGCGTGCTGAGGAAGGTCTTCCAGGCCGTCGGCACCATCACCATGTCGATGCCGGCGTTGACGGCGGCGCTCACCTCGGCGGCCGTGAACCCGCTGGCGCCGTCGATCTGGTCGATGCCGTTCCAGTCGGACACCACGAAGCCGGAGAAGCCCAACTCCCCCTTCAGGACGTCGGTGATCAGGTAGCGGTGGCCGTGCAGCTTCACCCCGTTCCAGCTGCTGTAGGAGATCATCACCGAGCCCACGCCGCGCTGCACCGCGGCCTGGAACGGCGGCAGGTGGATGGCCCGCAGGTCGGCCTCGCTGAGCTGGGTGTCGCCCTGGTCGTCGCCGCCGGTGGTGCCGCCGTCGCCCACGTAGTGCTTGGCGGTGGCGAGCACCGACGTGGGCCCGCCCAGGGTGGTGCCCTGGAGGCCGGTGACCAGGGTGGACAGGCTCGACGGCAGGTCCGGCGTCTCCCCGAACGACTCGTAGGTGCGGCCCCACCGGTCGTTGCGGGCCACGCAGAGGCAGGGGGCGAAGTTCCAGTCCACACCGGTGCCGGTGATCTCCTCGGCGACGGCCTGGCCGATCTGCTGGACCAGCGCCGGGTCACGCGTCGCACCGAGGCCGATGTTGTGCGGGAAGATGGTCGCCCCGTACACGTTGTTGTGCCCGTGCACGGCGTCGACGCCGTAGATCATCGGGATGCCGAGCGGGGTGGCCAGGGCGGCGCGCTGGAAGCCGTCGTACATGTCGGCCCAGGACGTGGCGGTGTTCGGCGTGGGCGCGGAGCCGCCGCCCGAGAGGACCGAGCCGAGCCGGTACGTGGTGAGGTCGCTCGCGGTGACCGAGCCGCGCTCCGCCTGGGTCATCTGGCCGAGCTTCTCGTCGAGGGTCATCCGGGCGAGCAGGTCGGCGACGCGGGTGGCGACGGGCAGCGTCGGGTCCTGGTACGGCAGGCCGGCCGCGGTGGCCGGGGCGGGCGCGGCCAGGGCGGTGACCGCGACGAGCAGGAGGGCGAGGGCGAGCGGACGGGGGCGGTGGTGGTGACGGATCACGGGTCGCTCCTTCCGGAGGAACGCTGGGGCCGTTCACCGGCACCCTATGCCCGTGAGCATCGACTGTGAACAATCCGTGCCGGTTCCGGAACCGCCGGGCGGGCGGGCGCCGGCGCGGGCTACCGTGGCAGGGTTCGCGCAAGATCGGCTAGAGGCGGCGAGGCATGAGCGACCACGGACACGAGCTGGCCTTCGGCGGCTTCCTCACCCCCTCGGCCGGGCGGCCGGAGCAGGTGGTGGCGCGCGCGAAGCTCTGCGAGCAGGTCGGCCTGGACCTGGTCACCTTCCAGGACCACCCCTACCAGCCGGGGTTCCTGGACACCTGGACGCTGATGTCGTTCGTGGCCGCCGCCACCAGCCGCATCACCCTCGCGGGGAACGTGCTCAACCTGCCGCTGCGGCAACCCGTGGTGCTCGCCCGCAGCGTGGCCAGCCTGGACCTGCTCACCGGCGGCCGGGTCGAGCTGGGCCTCGGCGCCGGCGCCTTCTGGGAGGCCATCGAGGCGGTCGGCGGCCGGCGGCTCTCCCCCGGCGCTGCCGTGGACGCCCTCGACGAGGCGATCCGCGTGATCCGCGAGGTCTGGGACACCGATCGGCGCGGCATGGTCCGCGTCGAGGGCGAGCACTACCGGGTGGTCGGCGCGAAGCGCGGCCCGGCGCCGGCGCACCCGGCGGAGATCTGGGTGGGCGCGTACAAGCCGCGGATGCTGCGGCTGGTCGGCCGCGCGGCGGACGGCTGGCTGCCGTCGCTGGCGTACCTGCCGAAGGGGCCGGCGGAGCTGCCGGCGCTGAACGCGGTTATCGACGAAGGCGCCGCGGAGGCCGGCCGGGACCCCGGCGCCGTGCGCCGCCTGCTCAACGTCACCGGCACCTTCTCCCGGTCGCCGGCCGGCTTCCTGGACGGCCCCCCGGAGCAGTGGGTGGAGGAGCTGGCCGGGCTCGCCCTGGACCACGGCATCGCCACCTTCATCCTGGGCAGCGACGAGCCGCGGGCCGTCCAGCTCTTCGCCCAGGAGGTGGCGCCCGCCGTCCGCGAGCTGGTCGCCGCCGAGCGGACCACGCCGGGCAGCCGCGCCCGCGCCGTCGAGGAGCAGCAGGCCGCCGTCGAGGCCGGCGGGTCGACAGCGCTGGCGGTCTCCCCCACCCCCGATCCGGGGGTACGGCTCAGCGCGCGCCGGCTCTGGGACGAGTCCACCCGGCCCGCGGCGCCGCCACCGCCGGCCGGGCACGTGTACACGGCCCGGGGGCAGGCCGTCGGGCAGCACCTCGTGGACGTGCACGACCACCTGCGCCAGGAGCTCGCCCAGGTGCGTGACCTGCTCGAACAGGTCACGCGCGGCGCGGTCGCCCCGGACGCCGCCCGGGCCGTGCTGAACGAGATGACCATGCGGCAGAACAACTGGACGCTCGGGGCGTACTGCGCGGCGTACTGCACGGCGGTGACGCAGCACCACGGCCTGGAGGACGCCTCGATCTTCCCGCACCTGCGGAGCGCCGACGCCGGGTTGGCGGCGGTGCTGGACCGCCTCGAGGAGGAACACGTGGTGATCCACGGCGTGGTGGAGAGCGTCGACCGGGCACTCGTGGACCTCATCCGGCAACCGGGCGACTTCACCGAACTCCAGGCGGCCGTGGACCTGCTCACCGACACCCTGCTGTCGCACCTGTCGTACGAGGAGCGGGAGATCGTCGAGCCGCTCGCCCGGCACGGCTTCTTCGCCGGCCAGCTCTGACGGCGGTTATTCCCGGGCCCGGCGTGAGATAGCTGGCTTTTGTTTTCCTAAGTCAGCCGGGTAGCGTCGGGCCCATGACGGACTTCCTCGCGCAGCGCGACTCCTGGTCCACCGCCAACTGCTCGATCGCCGGGGCGCTCGAGGTGGTCGGCAACCGCACCACGCTGCTCCTGCTGCGCGAGGCCTCGTTCGGCACCCGGCGCTTCGACGACTTCGCGCGCCGCGTCGGCGTCAGCGAGCCGGTGGCCGCCGCCCGGCTCAAGCGCCTCGTCGCCGACGGGCTGCTCGACCGGCGGCCCTACCGCGAGCCCGGGCAGCGCACCCGCGACGAGTACGTCCTCACCGACAAGGGCCGCGACCTGCTGCCGGTGCTCGCCGCCCTGCGCGAGTGGGGCGACGCGTACGCCGTCGAGGAGCCGTCGGTCCGGCTGGCCCACCACGACTGCGGCGCGGCCGTGCACGTGGCCCTGCGCTGCGCTGCCGGGCACGACGTGCCGGCCGACCAGGTGGATCTGCTGCCCGGGCCGGGCCTGCTGCCGTCCTGACCACCCCATCCTTCGCCACCCTCAGGAGCACACCATGAAGATCGCTGGAAGCACCGCCCTCGTCACCGGGGCCAACCGGGGCTTCGGCCGGCACCTGGCCGCCGAGCTGCTGGCCCGGGGCGCCACCGTCTACGCCGGCGCGCGCAACCCGGACACCGTCGACCTGCCCGGCGTCACCCCGGTGCGGCTGGACATCACCGACCCCGCGTCGGTGGCGGCCGCCGCCGAGCTGGCCGGCGACGTGACCCTGCTCGTCAACAACGCCGGCGTGAGCACCGGCGCCGACCTCCTCGACGGCGACCTGGCCGAGATCCGGCGGGAGCTGGAGACCCACTACCTCGGCACGCTGTCGGTGGTGCGGGCCTTCGCGCCGAGGATCGCGGCCAACGGCGGCGGCACCGTCCTGAACATCCTCTCCGTCCTGTCCTGGATCACGTTCCCGCCGGTGGGGGCGTACGGCGCGGCCAAGGCCGCCGAGTGGTCGATGACCAACGCGCTGCGCGCGCAGCTCGCCGACCGGGGCGTCCGCGTCGCCGGCCTGCACGTCGGCTACATGGACACCGACATGACCGCCCGGGTGACCGCGCCGAAGTCCGACCCCGCCGAGATCGCCCGGATCGCCGTCGACGGCGTCGAGGCCGACCGCTACGAGATCGTCGCCGACGACACCTCCCGCCAGGTTCTCGCCGGCCTCTCCGGCGGCGTCGCCGCCCTCTACCCCGACCTGCCGTAAGGAGGGGCCCCCGTTAACGCCCTGGCGCTAAAAGGGGGCCCCTCCTTACCAACGGTGGCACAGTGACGGGATGCGACAGGGGTACGCCCACAGCGCCGTCCTGGCCATGGCACCGGACGCCGACGACGGCGCTCCCGGGGCCGCCGTCACCGTGGCCCTCTGCGGCCACTGGGAGCACGAGCCGCCCTGCCCGGTGGCGGCCCACCACACCGGGACGGAGCGGGTCGGGGACGAACTGCGTCTGCGCATCCTCTTCGCCACCGAGCCGTACCTGGAACCGCGGGTGCGGCGGGACATCGACCGCGCGCTGGGGCTGGGGCAACTCACCGGCCCGGACGGGGCGACGACCCGGTGGCGGCTGCTCCGCAGCGGGATGCGCGAGCCGTCGCCCGACGAGGCGGCGCACCTGGACCGGCTGATCCGCGGCTGACCGGCCACCGGTCGTGGCAGGACGGCCACGGCCGGCGGTCGGTCCGTCCGGGCCGCCGGCCGTCACCCCCGGGGCGACGGCCGGCGGGCCACCGGTCAGAGGCTCCGGGCGAGCCGGTCGGCGAGGATCCGGGTGAACCGGGCCGGGTCGGCCAGTTCCCCGCCCTCGGCGAGCAGTGCCATGCCGTACAGCAGCTCGGCGGTCTCGGTCAGGGCGCTGTTCTCGGCGCCCTGCTCGTGGGCCTTGCGCAGCCCGGTGACGAGCGGGTGGGTCGGGTTCAGCTCCAGGATCCGCTTGACCCGGGGCACCTCCTGCCCCATGGCCCGGTACATCTTCTCCAGCGTGGGCGTCATGTCGTGCGCGTCGCCCACCACGCAGGCCGGCGAGGTGGTGAGCCGGGTGGAGAGCCGGACCTCCTTGACGCTGTCGGCCAGCGCGCCGGTCATCCAGGTCAGCAGGTCGGCGTACTCCTGGCGCTCGGCCTCGGCCCGCTCCTTCTCCTCGTCGGTCTCCAGGTCCACCTGGCCCTTGGCGACCGAGCGCAGCGTCTTCCCGTCGTACGCGCCGACGCGCTCGACCCACACCTCGTCGACCGGGTCGGTCAGGATGAGCACCTCGTAGCCCTTGGCGCGGAACGCCTCCAGGTGCGGGGAGTTCTCGATGGTGACCCGGTTCTCGCCGGTGGCGTAGTAGATCTCGGTCTGGCCGTCCTTCATCCGCTCGACGTAGTCGCGCAGCGTGGTCAGCTCGGCCGGGTCGTGGGTGCTGGCGGCGCGGACCAGGTCCAGCAGGGCCTCGGTGTTGTCCGGGTCCTCCAGCAGCCCCTCCTTGACCACCGCGCCGAACTCGCCCCAGAAGGTGCGGTACGACTCGGCGGAGAGGTCCTTGAGGGTGGCGAGGACCTTCTTGACCAGGCGGCGGCGCACGGCGCGGATCTGCCGGTCCTGCTGGAGGATCTCCCGGGAGATGTTCAGCGACAGGTCGTGCGCGTCCACCACGCCCTTGACGAAGCGCAGGTAGTTGGGCATCAGCGCGTCGCAGTCGTCCATGATGAACACGCGCTTGACGTAGAGCTGCACGCCCCGGCGGCCCTGCGGGGAGAACAGGTCGAGCGGGGCGTGCGAGGGCAGGAAGAGCAGGGCCTCGTACTCGAAGGTGCCCTCGCCCCGCATGTGGATGGTCTCCAGCGGGTCGGCCCAGTCGTGCGCGACGTGCCGGTAGAACTCCTTGTACTCGGCCTCGTCGACCTCGTCCTTCGCGCGCGCCCAGAGCGCCTTCATGGAGTTGAGGGTCTGCTCCTCGCGGGTGGTGGCGCCGTCCTCGCCGGGCTTCTCCACCGTCATCCGGATCGGCCAGGCGATGAAGTCGGAGTAGCGCTTGACGATCTCGCGGATGGTCCACTCGGCCGTGTAGTCGTGCAGGTTGTCCTCGTCGTCGGCAGGCTTGAGGTGCAGGGTGACCGAGGTGCCCTGCGGCGCGTCGTCGACGGCCTCGATCGAGTAGGTGCCCTCGCCGGTCGACTCCCAGCGGGTGCCGCCGGCCTGCCCGGCGCGGCGGGTCAGCAGGGTCACCCTGTCGGCGACCATGAAGGTGGCGTAGAACCCGACGCCGAACTGGCCGATCAGCTCCTGCGAGGCGGCGGCGTCCTTCGTCTCGCGCAGCGTACGCAGCAGCTCGGCCGTGCCGGACTTGGCGATCGTGCCGATGAGGCCGACCACCTCGTCGCGGGACATGCCGATCCCGTTGTCCCGCACGGTCAGCGTGCGGGCGTCCCTGTCGACCTCGATCTCGATGTGCAGGTCGGCGGTGTCGACCTGGAGGTCCTTGTCGACAAGCGACTCCAGGCGCAGCTTGTCCAGCGCGTCGGAGGCGTTCGAGATCAGTTCGCGCAGGAAGACGTCCTTGTTCGAGTAGATCGAGTGCACCATCAGCTGGAGCAGCTGACGGGCCTCGGCCTGGAACTCCAACGTCTCTACCCGGTCGCTCACACCGACTCCCTTCCACTTCGCGGGCCTTCCGGCGGAAAGGATACGAGGCGTGCGCGCGTGGCCACCGGAGGGTGGTCGGTCGAATCTGGTCCAACCAGTTGACGGATTGATGTGTTCGGGGCCACACTGCTGCCCATGGCCTTCGCTCCCGTGCCCCGCGCCTCGGTCTCCGACCACGTCTTCGGCCAGCTCCGCGACGCCATCGTCAGCGGGCGCTACCAGCCGGAGGAGACCCTGCCCGGCGAGCGCGAGCTGGCCGCCACGTTCGAGGTGAACCGGCACGCCGTCCGGGAGGCCCTGCGCCGGCTCCAGCAACTCGGCCTGGTCCGGGTCAGCCAGGGCGGCGCCACCCGGGTGCTCGACTGGCGGGTCCACGCCGGGCTGGACCTGGCGCTGTCGCTGGCCCGCTCGGGTGACGTACTCCCGGTCGAGACGCTGGTGCGCGACATGCTGGAGATGCGGGCCTGCGTCGGGATCGACGCGGCCCGGCTCTGCGCCGAGCGCGGCGACCCGGAGGTCACCGCCGCGCTGGTCCGGGCGGCCGAGGAGTACGGCGCGCTCGCCCCCGACCTGGACCGGATGAACGAGGCCAACATCGCGATCTGGTGGCTGATCGTCCGGGGCAGCGGCAACACGGCCTACCTGCTGGCGTTCAACAGCCTGGTGGCCGGCACCTTCGCCGTGGGCGACGTCCCACCGGACGCCCGGGCCGCCGAACTGCTCGACGTCGCGGGCCACCGCCGGCTCGCCGCCGCGATCGCGGCTGGCCAGGGCACGGCAGCCGCCCGGCACGCCCGGGCCCTGCTGACCGCCCCGGTCACCACCCCCACCCCCGCCACCCGAAGGGAAGCCCGAGCATGATCCCCGCCGTGCTCTACGCCGTCCCGGCGTTCCTGCTGTTGATCATCATCGAGGCGGTCTCCTACCGGTTCCTCCCGGACGACGAGGAACGCGGCTACGAGCTGCGCGACACCACCACCAGCCTCTCCATGGGGCTCGGCAGCCAGATCATCGGCTTCCCCTGGAAGCTGCTCACCGTCGGTATCTACGCGGCGCTGTGGACTGTCGCGCCGTTCCACCTCTCCCCCGGCCACTGGTGGACCTGGGTGATCGTCTTCTTCGCCGACGACCTCGCCTACTACTGGTTCCACCGACTGCACCACGAGGTCCGGGTGCTCTGGGCCAGCCACGTGGTGCACCACTCGAGCGTCTACTACAACCTCTCGACCGCGCTGCGGCAGAGCTGGACGCCGATGACCTCGCTGCCGTTCTGGCTGCCCCTGGCCCTGCTCGGCATCCCGCCGTGGATGATCTTCCTCCAGCAGTCGGTCAGCCTGCTCTACCAGTTCTTCCTGCACACCGAGCGGGTCGGCGTGCTGGCGCGGCCCGTCGAGTTCATCTTCAACACGCCGTCGCACCACCGGGTGCACCACGGCTCGAACGCGGAGTACCTGGACCGCAACTACGGCGGCATCCTCATCGTCTGGGACCGGCTCTTCGGCTCCTTCGAACCCGAGCGGGCCCCGGCCCGGTACGGGCTCACCAAGAACATCCAGACGTACAACCCGCTGCGGGTGGCCACCCACGAGTTCGCCGCGATCTGGTCCGACGTCCGGCACGCCACGTCGTGGCGGCACCGGCTCGGCTACCTCTTCGGCCGTCCCGGCTGGCAGCCGGCCCGGTGAGGCGCCCCTGGCTGGTCCTGTTCGGGGTCGCCACCCTGGTCGAGCTGGTCGGGGTGGCGCTCGACTCCACGGTGACGCAGTGGCTGGCCAAGCCGCTGCTGGCGCCGCTGCTGCTGGCGTACCTGTGGGAGCGGCGCCGCCGGGTGGACCCGGTGGCGGTGGGCCTGGTCGCCGCCACCGCGGGGGACGTGGCCCTGCTCGTGCCGGGACGGGTCGCGTTCCTCGCCGGCATGGGGTGTTTCCTGGTCACCCAGATCGCCTTCCTCACCGCCTTCCTGCGCCACCGCCGGCCGCCGGTGGCGGCCCTGGTCGGCTACCTGCTGGCCTGGGCCGGCGCCAACGCGCTGCTCTGGGGTTCGCTGGGTGCGCTGCGGCTGCCCGTGCTCGGCTACAGCCTGGCGCTGTCCCTGATGGCCGCCGCCGCGGCCGGGGTGTCCCGGCGCACGGCGGCCGGCGGGGCACTATTCCTCGTCTCCGACCTGCTCATCGGCGTGGGCGCGGCGGGCGGCGACTTCCCGGGCCGGGACCTGCTGGTCATGGCCACCTACGCGGCTGCCCTCCTGCTGATCACCACGGGCTGGGTCGCCGCCACGACGGGGCGGCCGGCCCCGACTCCGGATATCCTATTGAGCCGGTAGGTTTACTGGGTTACGCTGGCGCGGCCCCTTCCCCGCCGCCCCTCGGGAGCTCGCATGGCCTCCGCGCGTCCGTACCCCCGGCCCAGCCGCCGGGCCCTGCTGCTCGGCGCCGGCGCCGGCGCGGCGGTCCTCACCACGCCCGGCCTCGCCGGCACCGCCTCCGCCCGCGGGTCCGAGGTGGACACGGTGGTTGAGTGGTACGACGTCACCGCGGCGACGATCGGGGTGATCACCGGCCCGCTCCAGGTCAACAGCAGTCGGACCTGGGCAATCGGGTGGATCGCGGCCTGGCGGGCGGTGACCCGGGCCCGCGGTGGCGCCGCCGCGGACGCCGCGCTCGCCGGTGCCGTGCACGAGACCCTCACCACGCTGGCGCCGGCGCGCGCCGCCGACCTGGACGAGGCCCTCGCGGCCACACTGGACCGGCTCGGTCCGGCCGCGGCCGTGCGCGCCGCGGTCGAGAGCGGCCGGGACGCCGCCCGCGACGTGCTCGCCGAGCGGGCCGGCGACGGGCTCGACCTCGCCTCGGTCAACCAGCCCTTCACGCCGCCGCCGGCGGCGCCCGGCGTCTGGCAGCCGACCCCACCGGGTTACGCCGCCGCCGTGCAGGCGGGGCAGGGCGACGGCCGGCCGTTCCTGATCGAGGACGTGCCGGCGTACCTGCCCGGGCCGCCGCCGGCGCTGGACAGCGGTCGCTACGCCCGCGACCTGGCCGAGAGCCGGGCGGTCGGCGCGGCGCAGAGCACCAGCCGCAGCGAGCGGCAGACCGACGTGGCCCGCTTCTGGGCGCAGACCTCGCTGAACGGCTACACCGGGGCACTGCGCGCCGCCGTCGCCGGGAGCGTCGGCGGGACCGCCCGCCGGGTGGCGCTCGTCGCCCTCTTCCACGCGGCGACCGTCGACGCCCAGATCGTCACGTACGCGGCCAAGTACCGGGACCTGCGCTGGCGCCCGGTCACCGCGATCCGGACCGGAGACATCGCGCCGGATCCGGAGTGGACGCCGCTGATCACCACTCCCGCCCACCCGGAGTATCCCAGCGGGCACACCACGTACGCCGGCGCCGCGGAGGTCGTCCTGCGCAGCCTCGCCGGGCCGCCGGCCGGGCCGGTGCAGCTGGCCAGCCCCACCGCCGCCGGCGTCACCCTGACCTACCGGGACTGGCGCGAGCTGACCCGGGACAACATCGACGCCCGGGTGTGGTCGGGCATCCACTTCCGGCACACCGACGAGGTCGGCGCGGCGGTCGGCCGCCTGGTGGCGGCGGCCGGGCTCGCCCGCTGGGACGGCCGACCGCTGTAGCCCCGCTAGCCGGTCGCCTCGCGGGCGAGGGCCCGCGTCACCACCGTCAGGTCGTCGCCGCCGAGGCCCTGCTCGACCGCGTGCCGCCACTCGCCGGCCAGGGCCTCGGCGGCCGGGAACCGGCCGGCCGGCACCTCACGCAGCGCGAGGTCCACGTCCTTGAGCGCCAGGGCCAGGGAGTACTGCGTCGTGTAGTCGTTCCCGGCGATCCGGTCCAGCTTCTCGGCGGCCCAGGGTGACACCAGCGGGCTGCCGCGCAGGGCCCCGTGCACCGTGTCGCGGTCCAGGCCCAGCGCGTCGCCGAGGGCGACCGCCGCGGCGAGCCCCTCGTTGACGAAGGCCAGCAGCAGGTTGTTGACCAGCTTCAGGCGCGACCCGGCGCCGACCGGCCCGACCCAGACGGTCCGCTGCCCGACCGCGTCGAAGACGGGCGCCACCCGGTCCCGCACCTGCTCGGGGCCGGAGGCGAGGACGACGAGTTTGCCCTGTTCGGCCGGCCCTCGGCTGCCGGCCACCGGCGCGTCCACCAGGGTCACCCCGGGGCGCTCGACGCGGACCTGGTCGGCCAGGCGCCCGGTCTCGGTCACCCCGATGGTGCTCATCTGCGCCCAGACCGCGCCGTCCGGCAGCGCGGCCAGCATTCCCTGGTCGACGGCGATCGCCCGCACCGCGGCCGCGTCGGTCACCATGGTGACCACCACGTCGGCACCGCGTACCGCCTCGGGCGGGTCGGCGGCGACCTCGGCGCCCAGGTCGCCGAGCGCGCGGGCCGGCTCCGGGTGCCGGTTCCACACCACCGTGGTCAGCCCGGCCCGGATCAGGTTCGCCGCCATCGGCGCGCCCATGCCGCCGAGCCCGAGCACCGCCACCCGCGTCATCCGCCGCTCCCCACCTCGTCTACCGGGCAGCCTAGGCGCGCCGGAGACGGGCGGCATCCCGATCGAGGACACCGGCCGGTCGGTCCATCCGCGGAACGCCACCGGTCCGGAGCGGATAGAGTCCCGGAGCAGACGGCCCGCCACCCCCTGGGTAGACCTGTCGGGGGTGTGGGCGTGCGTCGACGGCCCGGCGAGGGGCTGCGGGACCGGCTGCGCCGCCGGGACCCGGGCTACCGCCTGGTCCGCCGGGCGGCGCGGCTGACAGTCGTCGCCTCGCTCGTCTTCTACGGCTGCCGCTACGGCCTGGGCGACGTCACCCTCGCCACCTACGCCCTCTTCGGCACCGTCGCCACGGGCAGTTTCGCCCAGCTGCCGGGGCCGCCCGGGCAGCGGGCGCGGACCCTGCTGGCGGCCCTTCCGGTGGCCTGGTCGCTCGTGGCGGTCGGCACCGTGCTGGCGGTCAGCACCGCGGCGGCGTCGGCCGGGATGCTCGTCGTCGGGTTCGCCGTGGCGTTCGCCGGGGTCGGGGGGCCGCGCCTGGTCGGGCTGGCCAACGCGCTCCAGCTCTTCTACATCCTGGCCTGCTTCCCGCCGTACCGGCCCGACTCCCTCCCGGCCCGGCTGGCCGGCGTCACGCTCGGCGTCGTCCTGGTCGCGCTCGCCGAGGTGGCGCTGTGGCCGGACCCGGCGCCGGTCGGCTTCCCGCAGCGCCTCGCCGGGGCGGCGGGCGGCCTCGCCGACCTCGTCGACGCGCTGGCGGACGTGCTGGTCGCCGGGCCGGGCGCGGCGGAGGCGGCGGCCCGGCGGCGGGCCCGGGCCGCACGGCTGCTCGACGGGGTACGGATGTCCCGGCTGCCGGTGACGGCACGCCCGACGGGTGCCGGTCGCCGCGACCGGGCCTGGCGGGACGCGGCGGCGGCCGGCCAGGAGGTGCTGGCGGTCGCCGGGTCGCTCGCGTCCCGGCCGGACCTGCCGGGCAGCGGGGACGCCGACCTCGCGGGTGTGCTCCGGCGGTGCGCGGCGTCGCTCCGCCGCGCCGCCGACGTCGCGGTGCGCCGGCCGGGCGCCGCGGCCGGCGACGAGCCGGAGTGGGCCGGCGCGCTGCCGCCGTCGTGGCGGGCGGCCGGTCCGGTCCGGCTGCGCGTGGACGCGGCGGTCCGCACGCTCGTCGACCAGGTCGGGACGTTCGCGACGGCGGTCCGGATCGCCACCGGCCCGGGGGGACGGCACGGCCCGCGGCCACCCGCGCCCGGTCCCGACCCCTTCTGGTACGCCGGGCGCAGCACGTGGTCGCTGTACCGGCGGCAGTTCCGGGCGCACCTCACCCCGCGGTCGGTGTACCTGGAGGGAGCGGTCCGGCTCGCCGTGGCCCTGGCCGCCGCCCGGGTGATCGCCGGTGTGGTCAACCTGCAACACGGCTTCTGGGTGCTCCTGGCGACGCTCAGCCTCATGCGGGCCTCCGCCGCGGACACCCGGACCACCCTGCGTCCGGCGCTCGTCGGCACCCTCGCCGGGGGCGCGGCCGGCGGCCTGCTGCTGCTCGTCTCGCCCGAACGGCAGGCGTACGCCGCCCTGCTGCCGCTGGCGCTGGTGCTGGCCTTCGGCGTCGGTCCGCTGCTCGGCCTGGGCTGGGCGCAGGCGCTGCTCACCCTGCTGCTCATCGTCGTGTTCGCCCAGCTCAACCCGGCGTCCTGGCAGCTGGCCGGCGCCCGGGTGGTGGACGTGGCGGTCGGCGCCGTGGTGGGTGTCCTCGCCGGCCTGCTGCTCTGGCCGCGGGGCAGCGGCGGCGAGCTGCGCCGCACCGCGGGGGCGTACCTGGTGACGAGCGGGCGGGCCGTCGAGCGGACCGTCGAGGCGCTCGCGGGTACGGCGGACCCGCGTGGCGCGGTCGACGCGGCCCGCCGCGCGGAGGCCCTCGCCACCGCGTCCCTGGTCCAGTACCACGCGGAGCGCCACGATCCCCGGCTGTCGCACGTCGACTGGGACGCGGTGCTGGCCGCCGCACACCGGGCCAGCCACGGCGGGCAGGCGCTGCTCGCCGACCGCCGGCCCGGGGCGCTGGCCCCGTGGCCCGGCCCGGCCGCCGCCCTCGCCGCCCGGGCGACCCGGCTGTGCGAGCGCTACGCCGACCTGGCCAGCCAGGTCGCGCGGGCGCGAATCGACCGGCCGCCCGCCCCGGCGGACCCGACCGGGGACGTCGCCCGGGAGGTGCACGGGCTGGTCCGCGACGGCGAGGACCGGCCGGCCGTGCTGTCGCTGGTGGAGGTCGACAGCTGGCTCGCCGACCTCGACGGGCACCTCCGCCGCGCGACCGCCACACCACCGTGACCCCGGGCACGGCCGTCACCGGCGGGTATCCTGCTCGGCGTCGGACCAGCGGGGAGGTGGGGCGTGACCAGGGAGACCGGGCGCAAGCTCGTCGCCTCCAACAAGAAGGCGCGGCACGACTACACGATCCTGAAGACGTACGAGGCCGGGATCGTGCTGGCCGGCACCGAGGTGAAGTCGCTGCGCGAGGGGCGGGTGTCGCTGGTCGACGCGTTCGCCCAGGAACGCGACGGCGAGATCATGCTGTACGGCCTGCACATCGCCGAGTACGGCTTCGGCACCTGGACCAACCACCAGCCCCGCCGCACCCGGAAGCTGCTGCTGAACCGGGTCGAGATCGCCCGGATCCTGGACAAGCTGCGCGACGGCGGGATCACGCTGGTGCCGCTGTCCATGTACTTCTCCAACGGCTGGGCCAAGGTCGAGCTGGGCCTGGCCCGGGGCCGCAGGTCGTACGACAAGCGCCAGGCCCTCGCCGAGCGCGACGCCAACCGGGAGATCGCCCGCGAGCTGGGCCGCCGCCTCAAGGGCCGCCGCCCCGCCTGAACCACCCTGCCCCTTCGACGGCGGCATCTACAAGGCTTCTTGTACATCATGTGTTGTGGGTCTAGGGTGACGGCATGGCGGACGAGCCGAGCACCCTGCACCTGACCGACCCCCGCGCCATGCGGGCACTGGCCCACCCCACGCGGATCCGCCTCCTCGGTGAGCTGCGCATCCGGGGCCCGCAGACCGTGGGCATGCTCAGCGAGATCATCGACGAGGCGGTCGGCTCGGTCAGCTACCACCTGGGCAAGCTGGCCGAGCACGGGTTCGTCCGGGAGGCCCCCGAGCTGGCCCGCAACCGTCGGGAGCGGTGGTGGCGGGCCGCGCACGCGCGCACCGACTGGGAACCGGTGGACCTGCTCGACGACCCGGAGCGGCGGCTCGCCTCCGACCTCCTGCGCCGGGCCGTTCTCCAGCGCTACGTGGCACGGTTCGAGGCCTACCTGGACGCCGAGGCGACCCTCGACCCGGCGTGGGTCCGCGGCACCACCAGCAGCGACAGCTTCCTGCACCTCACCCCCGACGAGCTGGTGGAGCTGCGCCGCGAGTTGTCCGAGCTGGGCGCCCGCTGGCAGGCGCGCAGCAACCCCGACCGGCCGGACGCGCGGACCGTCACGCTGATCTGGCAGGCGTACCGGGGGCCGCAGTGAGCCGCCGGTGGGGTCCCCTCGCCGGGCTGCTGACCGCGCACACGGTCTCGCTCACGGGCAACATGCTCACCCTGATCGCGCTGCCGCTCTACGTGCTGGCCGAGACCGGCTCCCCCGCCGCCACCGGGCTGGCCGGCGCGTTCGCCACCGCCCCGGTGGTGCTCGGCGGCGCCTTCGGCGGCGTGCTCGTCGACCGGATCGGCTACCGCCGGGCCAGCGTCCTGGCCGACCTGGTCTCCGGCGTGACGGTCGCCGCCGTACCGCTGCTGCACGCCACGGTGGGGTTGCCCTTCCCGGCGCTGCTCGCGCTGGTCTTCGTGAGCGGCCTGCTCGACACCCCGGGCCAGACCGCCCGCACCGCGCTGCTGCCCGAGGCGGCGGCCGCGGCCGGGGTGCCCATCGAGCGGGCGCTCGGCTGGTTGGGGGCCACCGAGCGCGGCGCCCGACTGGTCGGGGCGCCGGTGGCCGGCCTGCTCGTCAGCGCACTCGGCGCGCTGCCGGTGCTGGCCGTCGACGCGGCGACGTTCGCCGTCTCGGCGCTGGTGGTGACGGTGCTGGTGCCGGCGAGCCTGCGGCCGTCCGCCGACCACGACGCCCCCTCGGCCGGCTACTGGCGGGACCTCGCCGCCGGGCTGCGCTTCCTGGCCCGCGAGCCGCTGCTGCGCGCCATGGTGCTGCTCGTGCTGGTCACCAACCTCTTCGACGCGACAAAGAGCAACGTGCTGATGCCGGTGGTCGCCACGCGGGACCTCGGCGGGGCCACGGCCTTCGGCGTGCTGGTCGGCGCCATGGGCGGCGGCGCGCTGGTCGGCTCGCTGGTGTTCAGCGCCGTCGGGCACCGGCTGCCCCGCCGGGCCACCTTCGTCACCGCCTTCGCCGTCTGCGGCGCCCCGCCCTTCTGGGCGCTCGCCGCCGCCCCGCCGCTGCCGGTGATCGCCGCGGTCTGCGTGGTGTCCGGCCTCGCCGCCGGCGCGATCAACCCGCTCATCGGCGCGGTCGAGTTGGAGCGCATCCCGGCTACCATGCGGGCCCGGGTGTACGGGGTGATCGGCGCCGGCGCGTGGGCGGCCATGCCGGTCGGCGCGCTCGGCGCCGGGCTGGCCGCGGACCGCTTCGGCACCACCACGACCCTGGTCGCCGTCGGCGCCGGCTACCTGCTGGTGGTGCTCACCCCGCTGCTCGGCGGCCCGTGGCGGGACCTGCGCCGGCCCGCGCCGACGGAGCAGCCCCAACCGGCCCGGTCCCCCACACCCGCCGCCACCGCGGCGGAGTGAGCGCGGCCGTGTAGCCGCCGGGCCGGAGGGCCCCCGGCGGGAATGCCCGGGCCGGAGCGGACGGCGCGCCGGTCTCCCCGATGACCGCTCGTCCGGGGAGACCGGCGTGGCACGTCAGGCGGCGACGCGGGCGAGCAGCGTGAACGCGCGGACCGGGTCGCCGGTGAGCTGGGCGTGGTCGGCGTCGGCGATCAGGGCCGCCCAGTTCGCAGGCGCGCTCCCCCGCACCACGGCGGCCTGGGCGGCGTCCCGGGCCACCCCGAGGATCGCCTCGACCAGCGCGGCGTCCCGGCGGTCGGCGCCGAGCTGCCGCCCGAGCCGGTCCAGCACCCGGGAGGCGTCGCGCAGCGAGCCGTCCGCGTTCCACCCGGCCGAGGCGAGCGCGGCCCGCACCTGCGGGCGGTCGGCCGAGACCGCGGCCAGCCGGTCCCGACCCGGGTCGGTGCGCAGGCCCCAGCCGAACGGGAACAGCGGCCGGTAGTCGGCGTCACCCACGTTGACCGGCACCTGCGCCTCGTCCCGCGGCCAGCTCACCGGCAGCCGGCCGGTGAACGGACGGCGGCCGAAGAGCACGTCGGCCACGCCGGCGCCCTCGCTGCCGGGCAGCCAGGAGGCCACCAGGGCGTCGATCTCGCCGAGCTGGTCGGTGAGCACCTGAGGGCGGCCGGAGACCACCAGCACCACGCAGGTCGGCAGCGCCGCGCACACCTTGTCGACGACCGCCCGGTCGGCGGGCTGGAGCCGCAGCGACTTCTCCTCCTGCTGCGGCGGGCTGCACCAGCCGCACTCGGGGCCGCCGACGTCGCCGTAGCCCTCCGCGTACGGGGTCTCGCCGACCACCACCACGCCGACGTCGGCGCCGTCGGTGGGTGCCGAGGCGTCGGCGCTGTACGTGACCCGGGCGCCCGGGGCGACCTGACGGATGCCGTCCAGGATGGAGGTGCCGGGGACCGCGTCGGCGCCGGAGACGCCCTGCCAGGTGACCGTCCAGCCGCCGGCCTGGTTGCCGAGGTCGTCGGCGTTGCGGCCGGCCACGTAGAGCGCGGCGTCCCGGCGCAGCGGCAGGGCCCGCCCATTGTTCTTCAGCAGCACCTGGGACTTCGCGACCGCCTCGCGGCCGATCGCCCGGTGTGCCGCGCTGCCGACCTGGTCGACGTTGTCGGCCGAGGCGTACGGGCGCTCGAAGAGGCCCAGCTCGAACTTCTTGGCGAGGATCCGCCGCACCGCGTCGTCGATCCGCGCCGCGGGCACCCGTCCGGCGGTCACCTCGGCCAGCAGCAGCTGCTCGAACTGCTCGGCGTTGTACGGCTCCATGAACATGTCGGTGCCGGCGTTGACCCCGACCCGGACCTTGTACGCGGTCAGCCCGCCGTTGGTCGGCTCGGCCGGGTCGGGGATCTGGTGGATGCCCTCCCAGTCGGAGATCAGGAAGCCGTCGAAGCCCAGCCGGCCCTTGAGCACGTCGGTGATCAGCTCGCGGTGGGCGTGCATCTTGGTCGGGTTGCCGAGCCCGTCCTCGGTCCAGTCCACGCTGGAGAAGGAGGGCATCACGCTGCCCACCTTGTGGGCCCGCACGGCCGGCAGGTAGGGGGCGAGGTCGACCCGGGCGAAGTGCTCCCGGTCGGTGACCGTGACCCCCTGGTCGATCGGGTACTTCTGCTCCCACCAGGGCTTGCCCTCGTTCGCGGCGGCGACGGCCTCGTCGTAGTCGGTGTCGCCGTCGCCGGCGTAGTGCTTGGCGGTGGCGAGCACGCGGTCGCTGTCGTCGAGCCGGCCGGGCCGGCCCTGAAGGCCGTCGATGACGGTCTCCATCGACACCACGAGCGCAGGGTCCTCCCCGAAGCTCTCGTAGCTGCGGCCCCACCGCTCGTCGCGGGAGACGCAGAGGCAGGGCGCGAAGTTCCACGGGATGCCGGTGGCGCGTACCTCGGCGGCGGTGGCGTGCCCGACCCGCTCGACAAGCTTCGGGTCGCGGGTGGCGCCGAGCCCGACATTGTGCGGGAAGACGGTGGCGCCGACGACGTTGCCGTGGCCGTGCACGGCGTCGATACCGTAGATCAGCGGGATCTGGAGGCGCGTGCTGAGCGCCTGCGCCTGGAGGCCGTTGACCATCTCGACCCAGGCCGCCGGGGTGTTGCTGGCCGGGGTGGAGCCGCCGCCGGAGAGCACCGAACCGAGCTGCCAGCGGGCGACGGCGGTCGGGTCGTCGGCGACCGCAGCCCGCTCGGCCTGCGTCATCTGGCCGATCTTCTCGGCCAGGGTCATCCGGCCCAGCAGGTCGGCGACGCGTCGCCGCACCGGCAGCCGGGGATCGAGGTACGGCAGGCCGTGCGCGGCGACCACCACGGTGGGCCGGGCCGCGACGGTGGCCCCGTCGGCCGTGACGGTCAGCGGCACGGTCTCGGCGGTCTCCGCCGTGCCGTCCGCGCGCACGGCGACCTCGACCGGGCGGGTGGCGCCGGACGCGGTGCCCGCCGGGAAGGTGAGCGTGCCGGAGACGGCGGTGTAGTCGACGCCGGGGGTCGCGGTGCCGGCGCCGGTGGCCCAGCGCACGGTGACCGGGGCCGCCAGGGGCCGACCGTCGGAGGTGGACACCGCGACGTCCACCCTCACCCGGGTCCCCTCGGTCGCCGCGTACACCGACTGGCCGGCGGTGACGGTGACCGTGCGGGGGTCGGCGGCCGCGGCGGGCAGGGCCGGCAGCAGGGCCACCACGAGCGCGCCCGCCGCGGCGAGTGTCACAGGTCTGGGCAGTCTCATCTCGCGCCTCCCCTGGGACCGGCCGCCCGGTACCCCGTCGGCCCGGGGCCACCCACGTCCCGGTTCCGGATCCTCCCGAACCGCATCGCATTACGTCAATATTTCCGGCCGGTTCCGGAACCGGTGGCGGACACCCGGGAAGCGCTCTCTTGACAGCCCCGCACTTCGTTCATAGCTTCATCGAAGTCTATCTTTATGGTTTGTTTACAGCAGGGAGGCTTCCGTGCGCAGCATCCGCACCCTCGCCGCCGTGGCCCTCGCGGCCGTGGGCCTCACGGCCGCGCTCACCACCGTCACCGGCACCCCCGCCGTGGCCGGGCCCGGCGCCGTGACCTGGTCCGACGACTTCACCGGCCCGGCCGGCGCGGCTCCCGACGGGAGCAAGTGGCGGTACGACACCGGCGGCAGCGGCTGGGGCAACAACGAGCTGCAGTACTACACCAACAGCACCCGCAACGCGGCCCTCGACGGCAACGGCAACCTGGTCATCACCGCCCGCAAGGAGAACCCCGCCGGCTACTCCTGCTGGTACGGCAGCTGCCAGTACACCTCGGCCCGGCTGCTCACCAACGGCACGTTCAGCCAGGCGTACGGCCGCTTCGAGGCGCGCATCAAGATCCCGCGCGGGCAGGGGCTCTGGCCCGCGTTCTGGATGCTCGGCAACGACATCGCCACCAACCCCTGGCCGAACAGCGGCGAGATCGACATCATGGAGAACGTCGGCAAGCAGCCGTCCACCGTGTACGGCACGCTGCACGGCCCCGGCTACTCCGGCGGCAACGGCCTGGGCGGCTCGACCTCGCTCCCGAACGGCCAGGCGCTCGCCGACGCCTTCCACACCTACGCCGTCGACTGGGCGCCCGACTCGATCACCTGGTACCTGGACGGCGTGGCGTACTCCCGCAAGACCCCGGCCGACGCGGGCAGCAACCGGTGGGTCTTCGACCACCCGTTCTTCATGATCATGAACGTCGCGGTCGGCGGCAACTGGCCCGGCTCGCCGGACGGCAGCACCACCTTCCCGCAGACCATGACGGTCGACTACGTCCGGGTCCAGGCCTGGGACAACGGCGGCGGCGGGGGCACCGGCGGGCAGATCGTCGGGTACGGCAACAAGTGCGTGGACGTGGCGAGCGCCAACACCGCCAACGGCACCCCGGTCCAGCTCTGGACCTGCAACGGCACCGCCGCCCAGCGGTGGACGTGGAACGCCGACGGCTCGGTCCGCGCGCTCGGCAAGTGCCTCGACGTGGCCAGCGGGTCCACGGCCAACGGGGCGAAGGTGCAGCTCTGGGACTGCAACGGCACCGGCGCCCAGCGGTGGGTGTTCAGCGCGGCCGGCGACATCGTGAACCCGCAGGCCAACAAGTGCCTGGACGCCACCGGTGCCAGCTCCGCCGACGGCACCCGCCTGCAGATCTGGGACTGCACCGGCGCGGCGAACCAGAAGTGGCGCCGCTGACCCCCACCCCGTCACGTCGATCATGAAGTTGACGCCCTGGAATGCGTTTGCCACGGGCGCTAACTTCATGATCGACGCGGAGTAGCCGGGGGTGGGTATGGGGGCTGTTGCGGCCGAAGTTGTGGAGACCGGGCGGTTGCTTCTTCTGCCGTTGGCGGTGGAGCACGCCGTCGAGATGGCGGTCGTGCTAGGCGATCCGGCGTTGCACGCGTTCATCGGTGGGGCTCCGGCCGATCCGGCGGCCCTGCGCGCCCGCTACGAGCGGCTCGTCGCCGGATCGCCGGACCCGGACGTGTCCTGGTGCAACTGGGTGATCCGGCTGCGCGACGAGGGGTGTCTCGTGGGCACCGTGCAGGCGACCGTCACCGGCCCGGCCCACGATCGCGTCGCGGAGATCGCCTGGGTGGTGGGGACACCGTGGCAGGGGCGGGGCATCGCCGGTGAGGCGGCGCGGGCGCTGGTGGCCTGGCTCGGGCGGCAGGAGGTGCGCACCGTGGTCGCCCACATCCACCCGGAGCACCGGGCCTCCGCCGCCGTCGCCACCGCCGCCGGCCTGACCCCGACCGACGTCCTGCACGAGGGCGAGATCAGGTGGACGGGGCCCGCCGGCGGCTGACGCGTACGGTGGCGCCATGACGGAAGTCCTGCGGTACGCCGCCTTCACCACCGACCCGGCGGCCGGCAACCCCGCCGGCGTGGTCCTCGACGCGGGCCGGCTCACCGACCCGGAGATGCAGGCCATCGCCGCCGACGTCGGATACTCCGAGACGGCGTTCCTCACCGCCACCGGCCCCGGCGAGTACGACGTGCGCTACTTCAGCCCGCAGGCCGAGGTGCCGTTCTGCGGCCACGCGACGATCGCCTCCGCGGTGGCCGTCGCCGAACGCGCCGGCACCGGCGACCTGGTCTTCCGCACCCCGGCCGGGGTGATCCCGGTGGCGACCGCCCGGGACGCCGACGGGCGGCCCACCGCCACCCTGACCAGCGTGGCCCCCTCCGACGCGCCGGTGCCGGCGGAGGACCTCGCCGAGGCCCTCGCCGCGCTGCGCTGGGACCCGGAGGACCTCGACCCGGCGCTGCCGCCCCGCGTCGCGTACGCCGGGGCCCACCACCTGCTCCTGGCCGCCGGGACCCGGGAACGGCTGGCCGCCCTCGACTACGACTTCGACCGGCTGCGCGACCTCATGCTGCGGCGGGACTGGACGACAGTGGCGCTGGTGTGGCGCGCCTCCGGCACCCGGTTCGACGTCCGCAACCCCTTCCCGGTCGGCGGCGTCGTCGAGGACCCGGCCACCGGGGCGGCCGCCGCCGCGCTCGGCGGCTACCTGCGTACCCACGGTCTGGTCGAGCCGCCGACCACGCTGCACCTCCAGCAGGGCGCGGACCTGGGGCGGCCGGGCCTGCTGGTGGTCGACGTGCCCGCCGGCACGGGCGGGATCCGGGTGACCGGCACCGCCGTGGCGATGGGCTGAACACGCCGGGGCCCGGCTCCCCTCGCGGAGAGCCGGGCCCCGGACGCCCCGCTCAGTCGGTGCAGGACGGTGTGTCGAAGTGCCCCGGGGTGCTCGGGAACGCCGCCCCGGCCCCCTGGTCGGGGTTGTCCCGCGGGTACACGTAGGACAGTTCCAGGAAGGCCGACGTGCCCGCCGTGGTCACGTCGCTCGCGCTGCGACCGGCGCCGGTCGCCCAGGCCAGCCGGGTCAGGAAGTCCTGCATGGCCGGGCTGTGCTGGCGGACGTCGTTGAACCCGCCGTACGCCGCGTTGCAGTGGGTGAACAGGTTGTACGCGCCGTTCCAGTCGAACAGCCGGTCACCGTTGTTCGGCCCGTTCTGCGTCACGTCGCCCTGGAGCACGTCCCGGTCCCAGCCGCCGTAGATCCAGTCGGTGCCGTGGTGGTGCTGGTTGTCGGCGAGGACGTCGTTGTCCAGGTTGGTCGCCTCGAACCAGCGGCACGGGTCGATCGTGCCGGCCGCCAGGTCCACCGGCCAGGCCCCCGCCGCGCAGTTGTCCGGGTAGGAGCCGCGCGGCCGGAAGTCCAGCAGGTCTGATCCGAGCACCGCGGTGACCGCCGGGCCGCTGGTGGCCCCGGCGCCGCCGAACAGGTGGTCGACGTACTGGTCCTGGTCGCCCCGGGCGGCGTCGCTGAACACGCCGTTCACCAGGCACTGCGGGTTGGCCGCGTCGAGCGCCGGGTCGCAGCCCTTGCCGCCCCAGAGCACGTCCGAGCCCTCGCCGCCGAACACCTCGTCGCCGCCGCTGTCACCGTTGGCCACGTCGTCGCCGAAGCCGCCGTGGATGTTGTCCGCGCCGGCCCCGCCCCGGATCAGGTCACCCGCCCCGGCGGTCAGCCCGGCGTACGGCATGGGCGCCGAGGTGGCGCTGCCGATCCAGGCGTCCCCGTCGGTGTCGTGCAGCAGGTCCACCCGGCGGTCGTAGCCGCCGGCCCGGAACCCGGTGAACGTCTCCTGCGGGACCGAGGAAAGCGTCGCCGTGAAGCCCAGCGCCGCCACGTCGTCGGCGTTCAGGTACTGGTTCACGACGCCGCCCCGGTCGCCGAGGATGGCGTCCCGGCCGTCCTCGCCGTAGAGGCTGTCCGCGCCCAGCTCACCGAAGAGGTCGTCGTCGCCGGCGCCGCCGCGGATCTGGTCGTCGCCGTCCTGACCCCACACCCCGTCGTTGCCGGCGTCCCCGTAGAGCTGGTCGTTGCCGTAGGCGCCGGCCGGCTCGCAGGTGGACTGGGCGGTGGTGCAGAACCGGGTGGACGGGCCGGGCAGCGCCGGGTCGTGCGTCCGGGCCACCGTGGCGTCGGCCGGCACCGCGCCGGTCGGGTACCGCTCGGTGTAGACCCGCTCGGCCGCCTTGCCGTCGACAGTGGTCACCGTGCGCAGCAGCGAGCCGTTGTCGCCGAGGAGCACGTCGTCGGCGCCGTTGCCCTCGACCACGTCCCCGGTGTCCCGGAACCCGGCGGCCGCGCTGCCGCCGATCAGGTCGTCCTGCCCGGCCGGCGCGCCGGCGCCGACCAGGTCGGCCGGGGCAGCCGGGTCACCCGGCCAGCCCGGGTCGGGCAGCGGCGAGACCGTGGTCCGGCCCGCCGCGCCGAGGGCGGTGTCGCCGCGCAGCGTGTCCGCGCCGCCGTTGCCCTCCAGGTAGTCGCCGTCGCCGTCGCCGGTCAGGGCGTCGTCGCCGTCCTGACCCCAGAGGGTGTCGACGCCGTCGCCGCCGCTGATCCGGTCCGCGCCGAACCGGTTGGGGCTGACCGCCGCCCGGTCCAGCAGCACCACGATCCGCGGGCCGAACGGGGCGCCGTCCGCGCCGAGCCGGACGGTCACGGCCGTGGGCTGCTCGCCGGGCAGCGGGCGGAGCACGGCGCCGTTGTCACCGATGACCGCGTCGGAGCCGGGTCCGCCGAAGACGGCGTCCGCGGTGTCCGGCTGGCCCGTCGTGGCCGCCCCGGTCCCGTCGTACGCGGTGCTGGAGCCACCGACCAGGTCGTCGTCACCGGCGTCGCCCTCGACCCAGTCGGAGCCCGGGCCACCCTCGGCGAAGTCCGCGCCCGCGTCGGCGTGCACCCGGTCCGGGCCGCCCTGGCCGAAGATGACGTCGTCGGCGTCGCCACCGGAGATCAGGTCACCGCCGCTGGTGCCGGCCGCCGGGGTGAACCCGAGGTCGAGCAGGGTGACCTTGCGCGACGGCACGGTCCGGGCCTGGGTGACCCGGGTCGCGTCGGCCGTGGCCGGCGTGAACCGGGCGTTGTCCCCGGCGATCAGGTCGGCGTCGCCGTCGCCGAAGAGCTGGTCTCCGGTGTCGGGACGGCCGGTGCCGGCGACGGGCTCCTGGGCGGAGCCGCCGACGATCTCGTCCTTCCCGAGGCCACCGTGTACGACGTCGGCGCCGTTGTTGCCCTCCAGCTGGTCGTCCCCGGCGTCGCCGTCGACCCGGTCGTCGCCGAGCCCGCCGTACGCGATGTCGCCCTGCGCGCCGCCGGAGATCACGTCCCCGGCGCCGGCGGCCGGCACGTCCCCGGCCAGGTCCAGCGGGTACGGCCCGACGTCGCCGATGCGCGGGGTGCCGTTGTCCCCGACGATGCGGTCCACGCCGTCCTCGCCGTAGACGAAGTCCCGGCCGTCGGCCACGCCGGCCACCCGTCCGCCGCCGTAGAGCACGTCGTCGTCCGGGCCGCCGAGAACCTGGTCGTCACCCTCGTTGCCCTCGGCGGTGTCCACGCCGGTGCCGCCGTACAGGCCGTCGTCGCCGGTGTTGCCGAAGAGCAGGTCGATCCCGTCGTCGCCGTGCAGCTGGTCGACGCCCGGACCGCCCCAGGCCCGGTCGGCGCCGCCGCCCAGGTGCAGGGTGTCGTCGCCGAGCTGGCCGCAGGCCCGGTCGTCGCCACCGCCGAGGTCGGCGCGGTCGTTGCCGCTGCCGGCGCTGACCACCTCGACCCCGGCGCCGCCGAGGATGAGGTCGGCCGAGCCCTGGTCGGTGGGTGCCGGCTGGTCACCGGCGAGGCTCGCGTCGGCGCAGGTCTCGGCGGTCAGCCGCTTGTCGCCGAAGACCGTCGCCCCGCCGTCGCCGCCGACCACGTGGTCGCTGCCCAGGCCGCCGACGAGCAGCTTGGTCTGCGACTGGGTGCCGGCCGGCAGCGGCTGGTGGACGACCTGGCGGGCCGGGCCGTAGCCGTCGGTGCCGTCCGGGTCGCCGACCGTGGACGGCTCGGCGATCACGTAGTCCTCGTCCGGGCCGCCGAACAGCTCGTCGGTGCCGTAGCCGCCGACCAGCACGTCGTCGCCGCCGTAGCCGTACAGGTGACCGGTCTGCCCGTTGGCCGAGTGGGACACCACCAGGTCGGTGCCGGCGCTGCCGTGCACGGTGTCCTGGCCGGCGCCGGTGTCGACCTTGTTGGTCAGCCCGGCGTCGCCGCTGCCGGCGGCGTCCGGGTCGGCCGGGACGGCGCTGCCGGCGGTGTGGATGGTGTCGTCACCCTTGCCGCCGTTGAGGATGTCCGCGCCGGGGCCGCCGACCAGGATGTTCTTCCCGTTCGGCCGGTCGTCGAGAACCACGCCGACCACGTCGTCGCCGCCGTTGCCGTAGACCGTGCTGGCGCCGTGCCCGACGGTGACGTGGTCGTCCGCGCCGCCCGCCTCCTCGGTCGGGTCCTTCAGCTTGGTCCAGTCGACCAGGCCGTCGAGGCTCTTGTCCCCGACCGAAGTGTGCACGGTGGTCGCGCCGGCCCGGTCCACCGCGCCGAGCCCGCTGTCACCGGCCACCACGTTGTTGCCGTCGCCGGTGGTGACGGTGTCCTTGCCGGCGCCGCCGGCCACCCGGCTCACCTGGCCGGCCGCCTCCGCGGTGACGATCACGTCGTCGCCGCCGCGCCCGTCAACCCAGGCCGGCCCGGTGCCGGTGCGGATCTGGTCCCGGCCGTCGGAGCCCAGGACCACTGCCGCCTTGTCGAACGCGGAGGTCTTCGTGCCGTCGCCACCGGTGTCACCGTCGCCGAGCAGCAGCACCGACAGGGAGACCTTGTCCGCGTCCGCGACCTGGTAGCCGCGCCCGTCGACGACCACCCGGGTCAGGCTGGGGTCGAGGAACTCCTGCTTGCGCCCGAGCGCCTCGACCGCGAAGCCGTCGAAGTCCGGGTCGGTGTCGGCGAAGTGCACCGCGTACACCTTCACCACGTCACCGGCGTAGGTGCCGGCGCCGTTGTCCCACGCCTTGTCCCCGCGCTGCTCCTTCTTGCCGAACCTGCCGGCGAAGACCACAAGGGTGTCCCCGGTCGTGCCGCCCAGCTCGGGTGGCTTCGGTGTGCAGTCGGGTTGTGCGCGGAAGTCCAGCAGGGTGGCGTCGACAAGGGTGAAGTCGAAGGTCTTGGAGAACAGGAACAGGTCGATGGTGATGTAGACCTTGAGGAACACCGACAGCTGCCCGCTGGTGGTGAAGAGGCAGACCGGGTTCACCAGCAGCGCCTGGAGGAACTCACTGGTGCGGAACTTCCCGTCGTTGTTCGGGTCGTTCCAGCTGAACCCGACGGTGAGCCGGATGCCGCCCTGGATGCCCGCCTTGACGATGAGCACGCTGACCTCGGCCCCCGCGGCGATCTCGCCGCGCAGGGTGACCACCGGGACGGGCTTGCCGCTGCTGTCGGTGGTCTTGAAGTAGAGGCCGTCGAGGAGGCTGACCGCGTCGAGGTCGGTGCCGTCGGTGGCGGCCTCCACGGCGTGCCGGATGCCGGCGGTGTCCAGGCCGGCGATGAACCGGGCGGTCACCGAGGCGCTGCCGGAGAGGGTCACCAGCACCGGCGGCGGCGCGTACACCGGGCCGAAGGACTGCCGCCAGCTGAACCCGAGCGACAGCGGCCCGGAGTCGAAGCTGACCAGTTCGACGTCCTGCCCCATGAGCAGCCCGAACAGCGAGCCCGGGTTGTCGAAGATCGGGAAGCTGAAGCCGGTCTTCTGGGCGTTGGACTTCCCGTCGGAGCCCGCGGCGAAGAACTTCTCGCCGTCGTCACCGGCGGCGGTGTCCACGGCCGACTTGACCTGCGCGGCCGACTTCGCCTGGGTGAACGGGTCGTCCCGCTTGATCAGGCTCTCGGCGGACGCCGGTGACGCCTCGGTGGTGAGCGCCCTGGCCGGGTCGACCAGGAACTGGCCGAGCGGGATCGAACAGCCGGCGTCGCAGTCCGGTATCCGGTTCACGAAGGTGACCACGGCGCGGACGGTGTCGACGAAGTCCAGCTTCGGCCCGCCGGTCAGGGTGCTGAACGTCTTGGCCAGCCAGACCAGCGTGATGTCGGGGCCGCCGGTGGCCTTCGACAGGTCCGACAGCACCGGGATCGGCGCGTACAGGGTGTCGATGACCGGCTGGAGCGGCCCGGTGACGGCCTTGAGCTTCTCCACCACCGGCTTGAGGATCTTGCTGAAGAAGGCGCCGGCGTCCAGCGCGATGTCGGTGAACGTCACCTGGAGGGGGGTGGTTACCCCGCCGCCGGTGGCGCTCAACCCGCCCTGCTTGTGCTCCAGGCCCCACTTCAGGCCGAAGCGGGCGCTGATGCCCGGCAGCGCGGAGCCGACCTCGTCGCCGGTGTTCACCGCCGCCGCCAGCTTCCAGTCGATGTTCACCTGCGCGGTGAGATCGGTGGCGAGCAGCGAGCCCAGGTCGGCGAACTCGGCAAGGGTGAGCTTGGCGTTCGGGTCGGCGGCGCAGTCCGCGGCCACCCCCGGGTCGAAGCAGCTCTTCTCCCCCGCCGCGCCCTTCAGGTCGACCCCGAAGTACGCCCGCACCAGCGGTGCCGTGCCCTGCTTGGTGGCGTTCACCTGGATGAAGGCGAGCTGGGCGGCAAGGTCGCCGGTCATGTCGAAGTTGGCGCCGATCTGCACCTCGGGCGCGGTGTCCCCGTCGTGGGTCGGGACGTAGAAGCCCTCGTCCCGGTCGAGCACCAGGTCCAGGTGCAGCTTCCAGCCGAGCTTGGCCTGGATGCCGTCGGGGGCGCCCTTCTTCGCCTTCAGCGACAGGCCGGGGATGCCCAGGTCGAGCGGCACGTTGACGCCGAGGCACCTGTCGCTGTCGCTCGCGTCCTTGCAGCCGTCCGCCGCCGAGGGAGCGCCGCGCGAGGCGGTCAGCTTGATCCGGATGGACTGGAAGTCCTCCGGCTGGCACGGGGTGGCCACACCGCTGCGGCAGCCGACCACCGCGCTGACGCCGGGGTCCAGGTCCTTGAGCACGTCGTTGAGCCCGGCCTGCATGCCGGCGCTGTCCAGCGTGGCGTTGGCCAGCACCGGGCCGATCGCCGCCTTGACGTCGGCCCGCAGCTGGGCGACGAACTTCTGGCCCTGCTGCAGGTCGTCGCCGACCAGTGGCAGCTTGCCGTCGAAGCTGGCCAGCCGGAGCGCCTCCTCCACCTTGGCCAGGTAGCCGTCGATGCCGACGTTGAAGTCGGTCAGCTTCAGCGACAGGTTGGCGAAGCAGGAGGTGAGGTCCGGGGTCTGCGGGTGCGGCACCAGGTCCAGCCCCATGGTGAAGGTGAGCAGGTTGGTGGCGTCGGCGGGCTCGCAGTTGTTGACGAACAGCGGCGCCCGGGCGCAGACCGGGGTGGTCGTGCTGCCGACCCCGCCGCCGCAGTCCACGCCGGCGGTGGTGAACGTCGGCGTCAGGCCGAGCAGGTCGGTGACCGGCCCGTCGGCGGCGAGCCCGCCCAGGCCGACGCTGAGGTCGGCCTTGACGGTGGCGAAGTCGGGGTCCTTGCCGAGGTCGAGCGCGAGCGGGCCGACCCGGGCGGCCAGCGCCGCGTCGGTCACCCCGCCCTTGACGGTGACCTTGGCCGAGGAGCTCTTGTCCAGCAGGGGCGCCGCGTTGAGCTTCAGCGGCAGCAGCAGGCCCAGCTTGGCCTGGGCGTCCACGTCGAGGGCGAAGGTGCCGGTGCTGTCCAGGCTGACCAGGTCACGGGCGCCGTCCCACTTGAAGGCGAGCGGCCCGGCGGTGCGGACGTTGCGCTTCCAGTCCAGCCCGACCCGCAGGTACGGGCCACCGGCCCGCTCGTCCAGCGTGAACTGGATCCCGCTGTCCGCGCCGATCGCCTTGTTGAGCTGGTCGAGGGCGTCCTGGAGGGTGTCCGGGGGCGCGGCGAGGAGCTTGTCCAGCGCGTCGGCGAGTTCGGGCCGCAGCGCGTACGCCGCGCCGTCGGCCGGCTTGGGCGTGCCGGCCGCGTCGACCCGCAGGGTCTGCCCGTCCACCCGGTCCAGCACCCGGTACGCCTTGCTGCCGATCACCACGGTCCGGCCGGCCAGCCGCGGGTCGAAGGCGGCATCGCCGCTGCGGTTGCCGTCCTTGAGCAGGAAGTTCGCCCCGTCGGCGGTGAACGTCACGCCCTTGCCGACGCCGCTCTCGTCGGCGCCGAGCAGTTCCCGGGCCGAGCGGCCGAGCAGCGGAATCTCGGTGTTCAGCGGCCCGCTGCCGCCGCCCGGCTGGGTCAGCGCGGCGTTGACCAGCCGCAGCGCCTCGATCACGACGGCGAACAAGGCCTTCGGGTCGTCGGGGTTGAAGTCGACGGCGAAGATGCCGTCGAGGCTGCTGGTGTCGACCACCGGCTGCTCGCCGGCCTTCCAGCTGACGTCCACACCGACGCCGTCACCGAGGGCGCCGGTGGCGCCCGGGACGCTGACCGTGACCCGGCCGGTGGTCTTCACCGACGAGGAGACGGTGAGCAGGTTGCCCGGCTCGGTCTGCAACCGGCGGAACAGCTCGCCGAGGCTGACGTCCTGCGCCTGCTTGAAGCTGACCTGGAGCATCCGCTGCCCGGACGCGGCCGGTCCGACGGCGAGATTGCCGCCGAGCTTGACCTTCAGGAAACCGGCGGTGGCGAAGAAGTCGACCCCGGTGGTGATCGGGAAGTCCGCGGCGAACAGCGGCGTGGCCGGGTCGGTGCGCAGCAGCACCCGGTCCGCGTTGGCGGCCGGGCTGCCGAGGTCGTCGCGCAGGTCGAGCACGAGCGTGACGGCGGCGCTGTAGCGCGGCTTCACGGTGGCGAAGGTGGCCTGGGCGTTGGCCGCCCGGAGGCCGACCTTCTTGTCCCCGCCGGCCGGCTTGGTGAGCGCGCCGGCCAGCTCGACCGCGCCGATGTTCGGGCTGGAGCCGCTGATCACCCACACGCTCTCCGGGTCGGGCTGGCCGCCGATCCAGTTCTCCTGGAGGGTGACCGTGGTGGCGGTGTTCGCCGCGATGGTGCCGGCCGAGGTGCCCGCGACGACCCGCTGACCGACCAGCTCACCCGGGGTGAAGCGGTTCCCGTCGACGCTGAAGCCCTTGGCCGTGAAGGTCGCGCCGCGGCCGGAGACCGAGGCGGCGCCAGGGTCCAGCGGCACGGCCACGGTGGACTCCCGCTCCAGCTTCACCCGGAAGATGAGCTTCTCGCCGGCGAAGGAGAGGTTGTCGACCGGCAGCCCCTCGGCGGCGAGCAGCTTGACCAGTTCCTGGATGGAGCTGAACTTCGGCTGGCCGGCCTTGGCCGGGTCGTCGGTGGCCGGGTTGAACTCCGGGTCGTCGGGCTTGGGGTGCACGTACTTCTTGAGGAACCCGGTGAGCTTCTCGTTGACCTTTACCGCGTCGGCGAAGGTGCCGCGCAGGAACGGCAGGCTCAGGTTGCCGGCCGGCCCGCTCTGCTGCACGCCGCTCAGCAGGGTGGCGAGCTGGGCCAGCCCGGAGGCCAGGTCCAGCGGGCTCATGTTGCGGAACTTGGCGATGGTCTCGTCGAGCCCGGTGGTGGTGACGGTCGGGCTGCCCACGCTGATGTCGTTCCAGTCGACCTTGACGGTGGCGGCGACGGCGGGCAGGTCGAAGGGGGCGCCGGCGGCGGCCGCGCCGAGGTTCACCTGGCCGTGCACGGAGCCGGGGCCCGGCTCGCTCTCGGTGTCGGAGGTCCGGCCGCCGCCGGCGTTGTCCAGGGCGACCTGGACCAGCCCGGCGAGGGAGCCGGCCGCGCCGAGCTCACCGGTCCCGGCGCCGGCGCCGGTGTCGAAGGCGAGCCGGCCGTCGCCGTTCGGGTCGGTGACGGTGGCCTTCACGTGGGTGCGGGCGGTGAGGGTGCTGCCGGCCGTGAGCGTGACGCCGAGGATGCCGACCGAGGCGGTGGCCTGGTCCAGGTCGGCGCGGAGCGTCGCCGCGGCGTCGATGTCCAGACGCGGGGTGTCCCCGTCGCGGACCAGGTAGGTCTCCCCCGCGGCGGTGTGCCGGGCCCGCAGGTGCAGGGTCGCCCAGCCCGTGACGTCGACCGCCTTGGCCACCGTCACCCCGCCGACGGCCAGGTCCCTGGCGGTGACCTGCCGCTTGGTGGTGACCACCACGTCGAGCAGGTGGTCGCCGCCGCTGCTGGTGACCGTGCTGGTCAGCCGGGTGCCGCCGCCGAGGTCCACGTCGTCCTTGGTCAGGCCGCCGGCCAGGGCGTCGGACGCCTTCCGGGCGAGCTTGTCGGTGTCCACCAGGGCGCCCGGGCTCACGCCGAGCAGCGGCAGCGGCTGGCCGAGCAGGCCGACCCGCGACAGGCCGCCCTCCGCCCAGGTGGCGGTCCTCGACATCAGGGTCTTGAGCGCGCTTTCCCACGCCTCGTCCGCGTGGGCCGGCGCCGCCGTCCACACCAGGGCGAGCGCGGCGGTCACCACCGCTGCGGTCAAGCCGGCGAGCAGCCGTCGTAGAGCCACCATGAGCCACCTCTTCCTCGATGACCGTCACCGACGGCGCTGGTCCCGCGCCAGCACACCGATCGCTGAGGAGACCCACAACTTCTGTGTCGAGATCGTGACAGAGCGTCAGACCGATCGGTCGACGTCACTACGCCGGTAGTCCTGGTCGGACTGAGCGGTCAGCCACACAGGCGCACCGGCACGGGCGGACCCCGGCGAGCCGTGTAACGAAACGCCGGGAGCCGGCGCTGATGCACAGGGCTTCGCGCGGCCGGTCGGGCCCGCGCTCCGGCGGATCGGCGTCAGAACGGGGCGTCCACGGCCAGCCGCCGCACCTGGGTCAGGTACGGGTCGAGCTCACCCACCTCGAACCGGCAGGTGCCGATGACGTGCCAGAACTGGCCGCCGGGATCACCGTCCAACTTGTACCGGCCGTCGGGGCTCACCGCCGCCCAGCCGTCGGGCAGGCCGATCAGCGTGGTCCGCAGCTGGGCGTGCTCCGGGTCGGCGACGTCCCACAGCCGGACCGTGCCGTCGTCACCGGCGCTGGCCAGCAGGCTGCTGTCGGGGCTGAACGCCACCGACCAGACCCGCCGGGTGTGCGCCGCCAGGGTGCCGTGCAGCCGGCCGGTCCCCGGGTCCCAGAGCCGGATGACGAGGTCGTCGCCGGCCGTGGCGAGCAGATTGCCGTTGGGGCTGAACGCGCACGACCAGAGCCGCCCGGTGTGCTCGGTGAGCGTCGTGCGCCGCTCGCCGGTGAGCGCGTCCCAGACCACTGCCACGCCGTCGTTGCTGGCGCTGGCGAGCAGCGTCCCGTCGGTGTTGAAGGACACCGCGTACACCCGGTCGGTGTGGTGTTCGAGGGTGAGCCGGCAGGTCGCGGTGGCCGCGTCCCAGAGCCGGACGAGCTGGTCGTCGCAGCCGGTGGCGATGGTCTCGCCGTCCGGGCTGAACGCCATGGCGCGCACCCGGCCCCGGTGCGGGGTGAGCGTGGCGAAGTGCCGGCCGGTACGCCGGTACCACAGCCGCACGGTGTCGTCGTCGTTGGCGGTGGCGAGGGCGTCGCCGTCGGGGCTGAACGCGGTCGCCCACACGTGGTCGGTGTCCACGTTGAGCTCCCGCTCGTCGACGCCGGTGTCGGTGTTCCACAGGTGCACGCCACCGTCGCCGCTCGGCGCCGCGACCAGCGACTCACCCGGGCAGAAGACGGCCGACAGCAGCCGGTCGGCGGGGCTGGCGAGCTGCCGGACCAGCCGGCCCGTCCGCGGCTCCCAGAGCCGCACCACACCGTCGTTGCCGCAGGCCGCGAGGACCTCCCCGTCGTCCCGGAAGGACAGCGCGGTGACCCGCCGGCCGTGCCCGCGCAGGGTGTGCTGGAGCTGCCCGGTGCGCACGTCCCACAGCCGGGTGGTGCCGTCGTTGCTGCTGGTCGCCACCTGGGCCTGGTCGGGCCGCCAGACCACCGGCCAGACCGAGCCGCGGTGCCGGGTCAGGTCGTGCCGCAGCTGGCCGTCGGCGCTGTCCCAGAGCTGGATCGCGCCGTCGCTGGCGGCCGTGGCGAGCAGGCTGCCGTCGCCGTTGAACCGGACGCTGTAGATGGCGCCGCGCTGCCGGCCGAGCACCCGCACCGGGCGGCCGGTCTCCACCTCCCAGAGCCGCAGCGCGCCGTGGGTGTCGCCGGTCGCCATGAGCGTGCCGTCGGGGTGGATGTCGAGGGCGTACACGTCGGCCTCGTGGCCGCGCGGCTGGCGCAGCAGCTCGCCGTCGGTGGCCCGACGGATCCAGACCCGTCCGTGCTGGCCGACCGCGGCCAGCAGGCGGCCGTCCGGGCTGTGCACCACCCGGTAGACCACCTCGGGCTCGCGTACCTCGAAGGCGAGCCGCCCGGAGGGGATGTCCCAGCCCCGGACCACGCCGGCGCTGTCGACCACGACGACCCGCCGGCCGTCCGGGCTGAACGAGGTGCCCCAGATGGGCGCGGCGTGGCCGGGCCACTCGTGGCGCAGCCGGGCCGTGCGGGTGTCGTAGAGCCGGACCACGCCGGCCGCGTCGCCCACCACGAGCCGCCCCCGCTCGCCGTCGGTGAGCAGCGGCCACACCCAGCCGGCGAAGACGTCCTCGATGACGTGCCGCACGTCGCCGTGGTCGGCGTCCCACAGTCGTACGGTGAGGTCCGCCGCCCCGGTGACCAGCTGGTGCGAGGCGGCGTCGAACCGGACCGCGTAGACCCGACCGCGGTGGCCCTGGAGGGTGCGGACCGGCAGCCCGGCCGCGGTGTCGCAGATGAGCACACCACCGTCGTCGCTGCCCACCGCGAGCACCGCACCGTCCGGGCTGTACGCCACGGGCACCGGGAGCCGGCCCACCTCGAAGCCGTACGCCACGCCCACGGCGGGCGGGGCCAGGCCCGGCGCGACCGGACGGCCCGGGGCGACCACGGCGCCGCGCAGCTCCGGCGCGCGCAGCAGCGCCGCGTCGGCGCTCACGTCGATCAGCGCGGTGCGGTGCCACCGGCTGCCGGTGATCCGGGCGCCGCGCAGGTCGGCGCGGAACAACCGGGCGCCGGCCAGCTCGGCGTCCCGCAGGTCCGCCCCGGCGAGGCGGGCCTGGTCCAGGCGGGCGCCGCGCAGCCGGGCGTGCTCCAGCCGCGCCTCCGTGAGGTTGGTGGCGACCAGGCGGGTGTCGGTCAGGTCGGCGCCGGTCAGGTCCGCCCCGGCCAGTTCCCGGTGCGACAGGTCCTCGCCGCGCAGCACCGCGCCGCGCAGGTCGGCCCGGTCGGGCAGCCGCAGCCGGGCGCTGAGCCGCAGCGCGTTGGCCCGGACCGTCTCCCCGGCCGTCTCGTCGCCCAGCACGCGGGCGGTCCAGGCGGTGCACCGGGCCGGGTCGGCGAGGTCGCCGAGGAACTCCACGGTCAGCGCGGACAGCGGGCGCACCGCCAGCGCGGTCGGCTCCTCACCCCGGTTGAGCTGCGCGGCGATCCCCTCCGCGACCAGCCACTCCATCACCGAGGTGTGGATGAACCCGAACAGCCCGTCGTCGGTGCGGACCAGCAGGCTGCCGGCGCCCACCGCGTGGATCGCCTGCGGCCCGGACAGCCGGGAGTCGGCCAGCCCGGCGAGCTGGCCGGCGGCCTCGGCCAGCTCGGCCAGCCGCAGGTAGGACTCGCCGCTCTCCCAGAGCTGGAAGGCCAACCGGCTCACCGCGTGCCACAGCTCGGGCCGGCGCAGGCTCACCGGCGCGCCCGGGATCCCCTGGGTGCGCCGCTCCTCGAAGTCCAGCCAGGACTCCAGGATCTCCCGGTAGAGCGCCGCGGCGCTGAACGTGCCGCCGGCCCCGGCCACCGCGGCCAGCCGCCCCTCGTCGAGGTTGGCGATGAAGCCGAGCATCCGCGGGTTGCGGGACAGGCCGAGCAGGTCCTTGACCCCGGCCAGCAGGTCGAGCCGCTCCCGGGCGGCCCGCTCGTCCCCGCCGTAGCGGTTGCGCAGGAAGGTCTCGATCTGGCCGGGGGTGAAGTCCTCGATGGCCAGCACGCGGCGGTGCGGCAGCAGCCCCACCCGCTCGCCCAGCGCGGTCAGCACCTGCGAGTTGGTCTTGAAGTGCTGGGTCCGGCTGCTCACCACGATCTTCGCGTGGCCCTCGGCGGCCTGGAGCAGGGTCTCCAGGTGGTCGGCGGCCCGGTCGTAGGTCACCCGGGCGACAAGCTCGTCGAAACCGTCGAAGAGCAGCACGATCCGCCCCTGCCGGAGCATGTAGCGGAACGCCTTGAGGTCGATCACCTGCTCGCCGTGGTTGGCCAGGTGCGCGGCGACGAGGCCGTCGACCGAGTGCGCCTTGTCCAGCGCGCGCAGCTCCACCAGGATCGGGATGAGGTCCGGGGCGGCCGTGGGCAGCCGGCGGGCCACCTCGCGCAGGGCGAAGGTCTTGCCCCGGCCGAAGTCGCCCAGCACCAGCACGAACCGGCCGTCCGGCGCGGAGATCAGCTCCAGCAGCTCGTCCACGACGTCCTCGCGGACCCGCTGGTCGGCGCCGACCAGGTGCCGGTAGCGCTGCGGCACGTACTGGCCGGGCGGGTAGAGCCGGTCGGCCTGGAGCCGGGCGGTCTGCGCGGCCACGTATTCGCGCAGGTCGAGCAGGCCCTGGAACTCGGTCAGGTGCAGCAGCCGCACACCGCGCCGCTGCGCCGCCTCGGCCAGCCCGCGCGGCACCCGGTCGCCGTCGTAGACCAGCTCCGAGGGGATGTCCGGGTCGGTGGCGTGCACCCGCCGGGCGAAGTGGTCGACGTCGGCCGGGGCCGGGGTGCCCACGTACGCCCCGACCCGCTGCTGCCGGACCACGCCGTCCGCCCGGTAGGTGACGTAGAGGTGCGGCGGGTCGGCCTCGACCCGGCGGAGCAGCACCCGGTCGTGGCGCGCCTCGCAGACCTCGGCGAGCCGGTCGAGCAGGCGCTCCAGCGGGGCGGGCGGGGCCACCGCCGGCGCGGCGGCCGGCGGGTCGACGGCCTCGCCCTGGGTGGGCCCCTCCACCACGGCGGGCCGCCGCGGATCGGGCACCTGGGCCGGGCCGGCCGCGCCGAACGTCGCCTCGGCGCGCGGCCAGCTCAGGCTGGTCGGCTCGCCCACCTCGTGCCTGTCGTCGCGGCCGAGCACCCAGCGGGTCATCCCGCCGGCGTCGAGCCGGAGCACCTGGGCACGGCCGTCGCGGGAGGCGGTGGCCAGCGGCACCACCGGGTCGACCCGGGCGCCGGGCGCGGCGTCGGCGAGCAGCAGGTTGAGCATCGGGCCGACCAGCCGGTTGAACGAGCCGCGGTCGCGCAGGGACGCCCGGTCCGGCACGGCCACCTCGTCGGCGTACGGGGTGCGCGGGCCGGGGGCGTGCGCCATGGCGCCCAGCCGCAGCCAGCCGGACTGCTGGTAGTGGCGCAGCCGCTGGGCGAACCAGGTGGACTGCGCCTCGCCGAGGAAGCCGTAGCGGTCCTCCTCGCGATGGGTGATCGCGACGGTGGAGTTCAGCCCGGCCACCACGACGCGCAGGTCCGGCACCGGGAAGAGGGTCCACGGCTGCTCGCTGTCGAAGATCCGGTCCTCGAGGCCCTGATAGAGCTCGTCGAACAGCCGCGCGTAGTGCCGCCACTTCGGCCAGTAGGGCGGCTGCGGGTCGACGTCGTCGGCCTCGCAGGTGGCGAAGTAGGCCCGGCTCGCGGCCATGGTGACGTCACGCGGGCCGGGCACCACGACCAGCCGGTGCGGCTCCAGGCCGAGCAGCACCCGCAGCCCGGTGAGGAAGCTCAGCGCGTCGGAAAACTCCCGGGGGCTGCCCGACTCGGTGAGGTTGCCGGCCACCACCAGCAGGTCCGGCCGGGGCACCCCGTCGTTCATGAGCAGGGTGAGGTCGCCCATCAGGTGTTCCTGCAACTCCCCGGGGGTGACCGGGGCGCCCGGCTCGATCACCCCCCGCCCGAAGCGCGGCCCGGCGACGTGGAGCACGCTCAGGGCGCCGCGCGCGGTGGGCACGGCCGCCGCCGGCGGGAACGGCGGCGGGTTGATGGGGGTACGCCGGGCGCGGCGCGGCGCCGGCGCACCGGTGGCGGGCGCGGCGAGCACCCCGGGCGGGTCGGCAGGATGGTGCGGGAAGGCCGGCTGCCGCATGGGCTTTGCGCGGCCGTCGAGCGTCTGCCGGATCCGGTCGAGCACCCGGCCCCGCGCCTGCGCCGGGTCGCTCACGCCGACCAGGTCGACGTAGGTGATGGTGGCGAGCAGGCCGTCGATCGGGCAGTCCTCGACCCGCACGGTGACCAGCTTGTTGCCGGTGCCGTCGGGGTCGGCGCGCAGCGCGGCCTGCCATTCCAGCTTGCCGTAGGTGGAGTGCAGGTAGCGTTCGGACAGGACCGCCACCACCACCTCGGCCTCGCGGACCCCGCGGTCCATGAAGTCGATGAAGTTGGTGCCGGCCACGAAGTCCCACGCCTGGAGCAGGGTGCGGTAGCCGGCCGCCTCGAACTCCCACGCCAGCCACGTCGCCCAGCGCTCGTCGGCGGGCGAGTAGCTGATGAAGAAGTCGATGGGGCGGTCGGACCGGGTCGGGTGCGCGCCTACAGCCACCCGATCATTATGGCCACCGACCGTCAATTCGTGGACACCCTCGGCAGCCGCTCGGGCGGTCGCGTCGGGCCGGTCCGGGCGGGCGCGGGTGTGCGAGGATCATCCCTCGTGGAGACCGTGGGCGAGCCGCCGTCCGCCGCACCGGACCGGAGCCGCTGGGGCCGCCTGCACGTCCTGGACTGGATCGCGCTTGGGCTGGCCGTGGTGGGCGTCCTCTGCGTCCTCACCGGACTGCTCCCCCGGGCCGACGCCGAGGCCACCGTACGCCGGATCGTGCCCATCCTGATCTTCCTGGGCACGGTGGTGGTGCTGGCCGAACTGACCGCGGTGGCCGGTGTCTTCGACGCGCTCGCCGCCCGGGTGGCGATCACCGCCCGGGGCAGCTACCGGGCGCTGTTCTGGCTCTGCGTCGGGTTCGCCTCGGTGACCACCATCGCGCTCAACCTGGACACCACCGCCGTCCTGCTCACCCCGGTGATGATCGCCCTGGCCCGCAAGCTGGGCGTGCCGCCGACCCCGCTGGCCATGACCACCGTCTGGCTGGCCAACACGGCGAGCCTGCTGCTGCCGGTGTCCAATCTGACCAACATCCTGGCCAGCGACCGCGTCGGCCTGGACCCGGTGCCCTGGGCGGCCCGGATGTGGTGGCCGCAGCTCGTGGCCATCGTGATCACCATGGTGCTGCTCTGGTGGTGGTACTGGCGGCCCGCCCGGGCCGGCGCCGACCCGTTCGTCCCGCCGCCGCCGCACGTGCCGCCGGACCGTTTGCTCTACCGCACCGCGCTCGTCGCCTGCCTGCTCTTCGTCGCCGGGATCCTGGTCGGCGTCGAGATCGGCGTCGCCTCCGGGGTGGCCGCCGCGATCCTGGTCGCCGGCTTCGCGGTGCGCGCCAGGGGCAGCCTGCGGCTCGCCCTCGTCCCGTGGCGGCTGCTGGTCTTCGTGGTCGGGCTGTTCCTGGTGGTGCAGACCATCGGCCGGCACGGCCTGGACACCGTGATGGGCACGCTGATCGGCGGCGACACGGGCGCGGCGGGCGCCCTGCGGGCCGGTGGCGTCGGCGCGCTCTTCGCCAACGTGGTCAACAACCTGCCCGCGTACCTGGCCGGCGAGGCGGTCATCGCCACCGGCAACCACACCCAGTTGCTGGCCCTGCTGGTCGGCACCAACGTCGGCCCGCTCGCCACCCCGTGGGCCTCGCTGGCGACGCTGATCTGGTACGAGCGCTGCCGGGCCGCCGGGGTGGCCGTGCCGCTGGGCCGGTTCGTGGCCACCAGCGCGGCGCTCGCCGTCCTGGCCACCACGGCCACCGTGGCCGCCCTGCTGGTCGGCCCGGGCTCCTGACCCCCGGAACCCGCGAACCGGGCGTGTCCGTCGTACCCGCCGGGCAGGATCAGGACGACCCGCCACGACCGGCAAGGAGCCCGCACCGTGAACACCGCACCCGACATGATCCGCCGCTACTTCGCGCTGGCCGGCCAGCCGGACAAGGAGGCCTACTTCGCCCTCTTCGCCGACGACGCCGTGGTCGAGGACGAGGGGCGGTCCCACCGGGGCATCCAGGCGATCCGCGAATGGCGCCGCGAGACGCCGCTGGTCTCGTACGAGATCACCGACGTCGAGGACAGCCCGGCCGGCACGGTGGTGACCGCCACCATCAGCGGCGACTTCCCGGGCAGCCCGTTCGCCGGGCTGCGGTTCCGGTTCGAGGACTACGACGACGCCAAGATCCGCAAGCTGCGCATCGCCCCCTGACCGTCCCGCTCAGCGGGCCCGGCCGGCCAGCCGGCGGGCGGCGTAGAGCAGCGCGCTCGCGGCGAACAGGGCCCCGCTGACCGCCAGCCACCGGCCGAGCATGGCCCGGGGCGCCAGGCTTGTCGCCGCCAGGTAGGTGCCGTCACCGAGGCCGAGGATCCCGGGCAGGTAGACCAGGAACAGCAGGCCGGCGCCGAGAGCCGGGACCCGGACGTGGTTCAGCGCCGACGGGGCGCCCGCCCGCCCCAGGGCGCCGCGCAGCACCCGGTCGAGTGACGCGTACACCGGGAAGAGCACCAGGTCGTGCGCGATCACCGCGCCGAGGAACCAGAGCAGCATGCGAAGGGCCGACGCCTCGCCGGCCAGCCGCAGGGCGATCCAGCCGGTGACGGCGAAACAGCCGGCCAGCAGCAGCAGGTGCCAGGGCGCGGCGCCGTAGGCCCGCCGGAACTCAGCCATCGAACACGATCTCCGCCACCCACTTCGTGCAGTGCACCCCGGGCAGCGCCGGCACGATGATCCGCGCCGGGTAGCCGTGGTCGGGGCTCAGGTCGACGCCGTTGACCCGCAGCGCGAGCAGCGCGTCCGGATCGGTCACCTGGCCGCCGTGCAGGACGGCCTCGCGGAACAGGCCGGCGCGCTCCAGCGACCGCACCCGCGCGGTGGCCGGACCGTCCGCCCCGACCAGCGCGGCGAGGTCGCGCAGCCGCACCCCGGTCCAGGTCTGCGACGTGGACCAGCCCTCCACGCAGGCGATCGGCAGGACGGCGGTGTGCTGCGCCAGGGCGAGCAGCCGGGCCCGGTCCAGGGCGACCGTCCGGTTCCCGGCCCGCAGCGTGAGCCGCCAGCCGGGCCCGGTCTGCTCCGGGGTCACCCCGGCCGCCGCGACGCTGCGGTTGACCGGGAAGCCGGTCGGCCCGTCGTCGACGCGCCGGCCGCGCGGCAGGAGCAGCGCGGTGCGGCGCAGCCCGTCGACGCTCTGCCCGACGGTCAGCGCCGCCAGCAGCAGCGCGCCGCCGCCCACCAGGGCGAGCACCCCCCGCCGGCTCATCGTCGCCGGCCCGGGCCGCAGCGCCACCAGGCCGTCCGGATCCGGCGGCTCCGGCCGGGTCCGCTCCACCGGGGTACGCGCGAAGCCCGGCCCGCGCAGCGCGGTGACCAGACGGGGCAGCTTGATCGCCACGTGGGTGACGAGCGCGGCCGTGAAGATCCAGGCGCCGTACCAGTGCGCGGTGTAGAAGTCGAAGCCGAACAGGTACGCGTACTGGATGTTCAGCAGCCCGGTGGCCGTCTGGAAGAGGATCCCGCCGACCAGCAGCAGCAGCGACAGCCGCTCCAGCGCCTGGGCGGCCGAGCGGGCCGGCGGCCAGTCGAAGAGCTTGGGCACCACCGACCAGAGCTTGCCCAGCACCACCGGGACCAGCACGATCCCCAGCGTCACGTGCAGCCCCTGGGTGAGGCGGAACAGCCAGGCGGGCCGGGTCGGCCAGTCGAACACGGGCGGGTGCAGCCAGCCCACGTCCCGGGGGAACGCCTGGTCGAGGCGGGGCCCGTAGGCGATCCAGTCGAGCAGCCCGGTGACGATCACCAGGGGCAGGGTGGCAAGCAGCACGGCGCCGAGCACCGAGGTCAGCCAGGGTCCGCGGACCGGGCTGCGCCAGGCGCGGTCAGCGGCGTCGACCCCGGGCGGGCGGTGCCGGGCCAGACCGCGCCACAGCGCCGCCGGAGCGGCCGACGGCGCGTCGTCCGGTGGGGGCGGGCTGGCGGGCACGTCTCCTCCTCCCGGTCCGCGCTGCTGGTGTCTCCAGCAGGACGCTAGACGCCGCGCCCGCTCACCGGCCCGGTTTGCCGCATTACCGAACGCTTACCGCTGCCCGGCCCGCCTCGCTGAGCAGTCGCTCGCCGAGTTCGGTGCGCGCGTAGAGCACCTGCCGGCCGGCGCGGCGCGAGGTGAGCAGCCCGGCGGCGCGCAGCGCCTGAAGGTGCACGCTGAGCGTGGGCGCGGCGAGCGCCATCTGGGTGGCGGCCTGGCTCGTCGACATCGGCAGGTCGAGCTGGGCCAGCAGGGCGGCCCGGGTGTGGCCGAGCACGCCGGCGAGCGCGGAGCCGGCCTGCGCGGGTTGCTCCGCCCAGAGCCGGCCGAGGCCGCGCGGGGAGTAGGAGATGCTGGGGGGCTCGGGCTGCGCGGTCCGCACCAGGACGTCCGGCCAGGCGAAGGCGCACGGCACGAGGAGCAGGCCACGCCCGCCGCAGTCGGCGTGGCCGTCGTAGTACTTGACGACACTCAGCGTCTCGCCGGCGAACGTCACCGACGGGTGCAGATTGCTCATCATCCGGTCGACGCCGCCGTCGGCCAGGGCGTCGAGCCGGTAGGCGATGTCGTCGTTGAGCAACGCGTCGATCCGCGGCCAGACCGGCGCGATCGCGACCCGGTGGTACGCCTCGAGTGCCTCCGTGACCGGGCCGAGGCCCGCGTCCGGACGATCCACCAGCGCCTGGAGCAGGGCTCGCCGGTCTTCGCGGCCGGGCCCGCGCTGGGCGATCCGGTGGGCCGCCAGGTGCGCCAACTCCCGCGCCACGATCGCCGGATCGGCGTCGGCGACCTGCGCGAGCGCGTCCGCGAAGGTCGAGGACCGGCGACCCGGTGGCGGCAGCAGGAAGTCGGGGATGTAGCCCTCCGGACGCACCAGCGCCCGCAGCAGGTCGAGGTCGCGCTCGCGAAGCCGGTCCGCTCGCCCGGCGAACCGGTCGATCCAGGGACGGTGCAGGTGCGGCCCCCGCCGGCCGGCGGCGAGCGCGCGCAGGCTGGCGACGGTCTCCGTGAGGGGCGAGGCGGCGAAGCGCACGCGGCTCAGATCCGTTGCCGTGAAATGCAGGTGAATCACGCGGGCGCCCTTCCGATTAGGGCTCAGCCTAATCGTGGCCGGGCGCGGGACACCACCGAAGACTGAGGACATCGCACCGGTCCACGGAAAGGACAACGACAATGCGCACGCTGATCTACACCGCGTTCGTCTCGCTGGACGGCGTCGTCGACTCGCCCGGCGGCGGCACCCCCACGGAGGCCCACCGCAGCGGGGGCTGGACCTACCGGGACATCGAGTTCGTGCCCGAGGCGTACGAGCTCAAGGGCCGGGAGACCGACGAGGCCACCGCGCTCATGTTCGGCCGGGCCAGCTACGAGGCGTTCTCGCCGTTGTGGCCGGACATGGCGGACTTCGCCGCCCTCAAGGATCTGCCGAAGTACGTCGTCTCGAGCACCCTCGACCAGGCGGCCCTCGTCGACAACTGGGGTGAGAACACGATCCTGCGCTCCCTCGAGGACGTCGCGAGGCTCAAGGAGACCGACGGCGGCCCGATCGTCGTCCACGGCAGCGCCACCCTCGCCCGGAACCTCTCCGATGCCGGCCTCATCGACCGCTACCACCTGCTGGTCTTCCCGATCCTGCTCGGCGCCGGCAAGCGGATGTTCAGCGACACCGACAAGGCGAAGCAGATACTCAAGGTGGTCGAGTCCGAGACGTACGCCAACGGCATCGTCAAGCTCGTCTACGACGTGGTCCGCTGAGGTGGCCGCCATGACACACGGAGCGATGGCCGAATTCCTGCCCGCGGCGTACGAACGGCTGCACGCGTACGGGCCGGAGTTCGGCGGCGACGAGGAGGGCAACCACGGGCTCACCAACCACGGCCCGATGGCGGTGGAGGTCATGGTCCGGCGCGGGCTCGACGTCGACGTCGAGGCGTGGCTCGACCGCTACGTACGCCGCCTGGCGGAGCTGCCCGGCACGAGCGCGCCCATCCGGCCCGGCGAGTGGCGCTCGGCGCTGGGCCAGGCGCGACGGCTGCCCGACTGGGCCGCGTACTTCCGGCACGAGCTGACCGAGCGCCCCTGGCGGGACGTGCTCGCCGAGTGGTGGCCCCGACTGCTGCCCGGCATCGTGGCCGGCTCGACCCACGGCGTGATCCGGGTCGGCCACGCGGTGCGTGCGCTGTGCGGCACCAGCGCGGCCCCGGCCCGCCAGACCCTCGACGAGCTGGCCCACGGGCTGGCGTTCTGGGCGGCGCGCCACCGCGAGCTCGCCGGGGTGGTGGCGCCGGAGGGCGCACTCACACCGCGACGGGCCCTGCCGGCCGTCACCCGGCTCACGGACCAGAGCGGCTTCATCGCCCACCGCCTCGACCGGCTCGAGCGCAGCCCGGGCTGGACCGCGAGCCTGCGCGCGCTGGAGCCGGCCGCCTCCGCCGAGGAGGTCCCGGCGCGGCTGGAGTCGCTCGTCGACGCCGCCGCCGAGGCCTACCTCGGGCTCGGCCACGGCTCGCCGGTCCTGCTGGTCCACGCCGCCACCGCGCCCAACGCCGTGCGGCACGTGCTCCCGGTCCTGCCGTCCGAACAGTGGCTGCCGAGCCTCACGGCGGCCTGGGCGGCCGTGTCGGCGGTCATCGCGACCTACGCCCCGGCCCGGCCGGCGCCGTCCGCGGAGATCGCCCGGCGCTGGCCCGAGCCGACCCGCGAGGACGCGCTCCAGCGGGCGGCCGAGCACGGCGACGAGCACGTCCTGAAGTTCGCCGACACGGCCGTCGAGGCGTACGACCGCACCGGCGATCCCGACCTGCTCGCCGCGACCCTGCACGCCGGCGCGCTGATCGGCCGTCCCTGACGCGAGGGGGCAGGGAGCCGCCGCCAGGCTCTTACGGACCGCTGACGTCCACCGCGAACCGCCCGAACCAGACCACGAGGTGCCCTAGCCTGGCCGCATGCGGGTACTGGTCACCGGCGCGGCCGGCTTCATCGGATCACAGATCGCCGACCTGCTGGCCGCCGAGGGCCACGAGCCGGTCTGCCTGGACGCGCTGCTGCCCCAGGCGCACGGCGGCGCGCTGCCCGAGTGGTCCCGGCCGCACGACCCGGTGGTCGGCGACGTCCGCGACGCCGCGCTGCTGGACCGGCTGCTGTCCGGGGTGGACGCGGTGTGCCACCAGGCGGCCATGGTGGGGCACGGGCTGGACCCGTCCGACGCCCCCGACTACGCCGGCCACAACGACCACGGCACGGCGGTGCTGCTCGCCGCCATGCACCGGGCCGGGGTGTCCCGGCTGGTGCTGGCCAGCTCCATGGTGGTCTACGGCGAGGGGCGCTACACCTGCGCCCGGCACGGCGTGGTCCGCCCCGCCCCGCGCCGGCCCGCCGACCTCGCCGCCGGCCGGTACGACCCGACCTGCCCGGCTTGCGGCGGCACCCTCGACCCGGCCCTGGTTCCCGAGGACGCCCCGCTGGAGCCGCGCAGCACCTACGCGGCCAGCAAGCTCGCCCAGGAGCACTACGCCGCGGCCTGGGCGCGGCAGACCGGGGGCGGGGTGTGGGCGCTGCGCTACCACAACGTCTACGGCCCCCGGATGCCGCGCGACACCCCGTACGCCGGGGTCGCCTCGCTGTTCCGCTCGGCGCTCGCCGACGGCCGGCCGCCCCGGGTGTACGAGGACGGCCGGCAGCGACGCGACTTCGTGCACGTCACCGACGTGGCCCGGGCCAACCTGCTGGCGCTCACCGCGCCCACGCCGGAGGGGCTGGTCCCGGTGAACGTCTGTTCCGGCGAGCCGCACACCGTCGGCGACCTGGCGGCCGCCCTGGCCCGGGCGATGGGCGGCCCCGAGCCGGAGGTGGTCGGCGGGGCGCGGGCGGCCGACGTCCGGCACGTGGTGGCCGACCCGACCCGGGCCCGCGACCTGCTCGGCTACACCGCCCGGGTCACCTTCACCGAGGGCGTGACGGCCTTCGCCACCGACCCCCTCCGCGAACCCGCCGCCCTGGCCGCCTAACCCCGCCCGCTCCCCCGCGCGCTCCCGTCCCTCCCGTTCGCTCCCGTCGATCCCGCCCTGCCTCCGTCGATCATGAGGTTGGCGGCGGCAGTTCGAGCGGATCGCGCCGCCAACCTCATGATCGCCGAGGCGGGCGGGGCAAGGCGGGCGAGGCGCGGCACGGCGCCGCCCGGTGGGGCGCCACACGGTGGCGCGTGCGGTCGGTGGTCAGGAGACCGTGAAGAGGAGGTGGTTGACCGCCAGGGCGGTGAGCGCCTGCGCGGCAAGCCACCAGCGGCGGGCCGGCGGCGGCAGGTGTGCGGCGGCGGCCAGGAGCCAGACCACGAACGGCAGCCAGATCCGCTCCACCTCGGCCTTGCTCATCCCGGACAGGTCGGCGGCGGCCACCGCCAGCGCGGCGGCGGCCGGCAGCAGCACGGTCGGCCCGAGCACCCGCACCCAGGCGCGGCCGTCACCGCCGGTCCCGGTCGTCCCCGCGACCGGCCCGTCGGCCCCCTGCGCGTCCGCGCGCCGGACCGGCCGGGCGGCGAGGGCGCCACGCCGCAGCGCCGGGCCGACCGCCCGCGAGGCGGCCAGCGCCGTGCGGCGCAACGCCTGACCGACCACCGGGCCGGCGACCAGTGCCGTGCGCCGCAGCGCCGGACCGACTACCGGCGAGGCGGCCAGTGCCGTGCGGCGCAGCGCCGGCCCGAGCACCGGCCCGGCGGAGAGCAGTAGCGCCGCGAGGTTCGCCCAGACCCAGTAGGCGTACGGGCGCTCGGCCGCCCAGCCCTGGTAGTAGCGCTCGACGACCCGGTCGTACCCCTCCCACCAGCGGAAGCCGGCCAGCACGAAGAGCGCCGTGACGGCGGCGACGCCGGCCGTCGCGGCGAGCAGCGCGGCGCGGCGGCGGTCCCGGCGCAGCGCCAGCACGGCCAGCGCGAGCGCGCCGACCAGCACGAACCCGTACGACAGGTGCAGCGCGAAGCCGAGCAGCAGCCCGCCGGCCAGCGCCGCGACCGGCCCGCGTACCGCCAGGAGGGCCAGCCCGGCGGCGACCACGCCGGTGAAGACGGCGTCGCCGGAGGCGCCCAGCCAGACCGCGCCGGGCAGCAGCACCAGGAACGGCAGCACCGCGCGGGCCGCCTCGGCGGCGTCCAGCGCGCGCAGGGTGACCGGCACCGAGACCGCGGCGGTCGCGCCGACCAGCACGCAGCAGAGCGCCGCAGCGGTGCCGCCGCCCAGGCCGACCCGGTCCAGCCAGACGAAGACCAGCAGCGCGCCCGGCGGGTGCCCGGCCGTGTGGGTGGACCACGAGTCGGGCTGAAAGTCGAGGATCCGGTCGGTGAAGCCCGCCAGCATCCGGGGGATGTCGGCGACGCCCGGCACCTCGTGCAGGTACTCCGCCTGCGGGGTGAGGCGCCGGGTCAGGCCGGCCGACCATCCGTCCACCAGGGCCAGCGACAGCGTCCAGGCGACCGCGGCCAGCCAGCCGGCGGCCAGCAGCGCGCCCCAGCGGGCGGTCCGCGCCCAGCGCAGGCCCGGCCCGAGCACGACCACGGCGACCAGCACCGCGAGCGGGGTGCCCCAGCCGGCGTGCGGACGCCAGGTGGCGTAGAGCGGCGCGGCGTCGGCGTGCAGTCCCGCGCCCCGCCGGTTGAGCACCAGCCCGACGGCGACCGCGGCGGCGAGCAGCACCGCCTCGACGGCCAGCGCGACCAGGTCGCCCCGGTGTCCGGAGGTGGTCCGCCGCGGGCCGGTGACGCGGGGCAGGGTGGCTGCGGGTCTCATGACGACCGGACGGTACGGCCCGCCGGGCCACCGGACGGGCGGAACCGCACTCACGTCACCGGATGGTAAGAAATGCCTGCTCGGTAAGGGTTCCGTAAGCACGATCGGGGCCTCGCCGGGCGCGTACCCGCCTAGCGTCGGCGGCATGCCGACACCTATCGACGTGGTGCTGCCGTGCCTGGACGAGGCCGCCGCCCTGCCCGGTGTGCTGACCGCACTGCCGCCCGGTTACCGAGCGATCGTTGTGGACAACGGCTCCCGGGACGGCTCGCCGGAGGTGGCCGCCCGGCACGGCGCGCGGGTGGTGCGGGAGCCCCGCCGCGGTTACGGGGCGGCCGTGCACACGGGCCTCGAACACGCCGAGACCGAGTTGGTCTGCGTGCTCGACGCCGACGGCTCCTTCGACCCGGGCGAGCTGCCCGCCCTGGTCGCCCCGGTGGCGTCCGGCGCCGCCGACCTGGCGGTGGGCCGGCGCCGGCCGGTGTCCGCCGGGGTCTGGCCGTGGCACGCCCGGGCCGGCACGGCGCTGGTCGCCGCCCTGCTGCGGCAGCGGGGGGTGCCGCTGCGGGACCTCAGCCCGATCCGGGTGGCCCGGCGGGACGCCCTGCTCGCCCTCGGGGTCACCGACCGGGCCTTCGGCTACCCCCTCGAACTGATGATCCGGGCCGCCGCGGCGGGCTGGCGGATCCACGAGCGCGACGTCCGCTACGCGCCCCGCGCGGCCGGGACCCGATCCAAGGTCTCCGGCTCGGTCCGCGGCACGGTCCGCGCCACCCGGGACTTCCTGGCGGTGCTGCGCAGCGTGGACGGCCCGCGGTGACCGTCCTGCTGGTGGTGGCCAAGGCGCCCGTGGCCGGGGCGGTCAAGACCCGGCTCTGCCCGCCCGCCGAGCCCGCGCAGGCGGCCCGGATCGCCGCCGCCGCGCTGCGTGACACGCTCGACGCGGTCGCCGCCACTCCGGGCGTCGTCCCGGTGCTGGCGTTGGCCGGACGGTTCGCCGACGCCGAGGACGGGCCGGACCTGGCCGCCGCGGTCGCCGGCTGGCCGGTGCTGGCGCAGCGCGGCGACGACTTCGCCGACCGGCTCGCCCACGCGCACGCCGACGTGGCCGGCGCGTACCCGGGACGGCCGGTGCTCCAGATCGGCATGGACACCCCGCAGCTCACCGCGGCGGGGCTGGCCGCCGCCGTACGCCGGCTCGGCGCGGCGGCGACCGACGCGGTGCTCGGCCCGGCCGCGGACGGCGGCTGGTGGGCGCTGGGGCTGCGCGACCCCCGGCAGGCGGCGGCGCTGCGCGGGGTGCCCATGTCCACCCCCGACACGGGTCGGCGGACCCGGGCCGCGCTGGCCGGCCGCGGCCTGCGGATCGGGACGCTGCCGGTGCTGCGCGACGTGGACGACTGGACCGACGCGCTCGCGGTGACCGGCCTCGCCCCCACCGGCCGGTTCGCCCGCGAGGTCGCCGCCGTGCGGGCCGGGGAGGTCGCCGTCGCGCGGCGGACCCGGGAGGCGGCCCGGCCGGGCGGGGGCCGGCGGTGACCGCCGACGGCTTCGGCACCGCGCTGCGCCACCGGGACGCCGACGCGCACTGGCTGGTGCAGGCCGACGGGACCCGCCGCCGGCTGCCGGTGGAGCGGTGGCACGGCCCGGCCGAGCCGGCGACCGGCGCGGTGGTGTCCCGGTGCGCCGGCCCGACGCTGGACCTGGGTTGCGGGCCGGGCCGGCTCACGGTGGCACTGACCCGGGCCGGGCTGACCACCGTGGGAGTCGACGTCTCCGCCCGGGCGGTGGCGCTGACCCGGGCGCGGGGTGCCGTCGCGGTCCAGGCCGACCTCTTCGACCCGCTGCCCGCCGAGGGCCGGTGGCGGCACGTGGTGCTGCTGGACGGCAACATCGGCATCGGCGGTGACCCGGCACGGCTGCTGCGGCGGTGCCGGGAACTGCTCCGCCCGGACGGCACGGTCCTCGTCGAGCTGGACCCGCCCGGCAGCGGCACCTGGCAGGGCCGGGCGCGCGTGGTGTCCGGGCGGCGCCTGGGGCCGAGTTTCGGCTGGGCGCGGCTGGACACCCGGGCCGTGCACGAGCCCGCCGCGACGGCCGGTCTCGTGGTCCGCGAACTGCACCGGGCCGGCCGGCGCTGGTTCGCCGAGCTGGCCACCGGCTTGTGCCCTGACCACAAGGTTCAGGGTGTCGGGTGACAGTCGGTGGCAGATCCCGTTCGAGGGCGGCGGCTCAGTGATCAGGAGGGGCCTTGGCAGACCCCGTGCTCATACGTAGTCACAGTCGGGGTTCGGCCCCGACGCCACGTCGATGATGTCGTTGAGCCTGTCCCGGGCGATGATCAGCTCGGCGATCTGCGTGTTGATCCGGTCCCGCTCCGCCGCCAGCCGTTCGCGCGACTCCGGCGTGCTGACCTTGGCGTCCACGCACGGCAGGAGTTCCGCGATCGTCTTGCTGGACAGTCCCGCACCGTACAACTGCTGAATCAGCCGCACCCGGTTGGCGGCCGCTTCCCCATAGAGCCGCTGCCCGCTCTCACTCCGCGTCGAGGCCAGCAACCCCTGCTCCTCGTAGTACCGCAGCGCGCGAACACTCACCCCGGTCCGGGTCGCCAGATCGCCGATCCGCACAGTGACCCACCTCGCAATACTTGCCTCTGACGTCAACGTCAGGTTTTAGGGTAGCAGCATGCAGATCAAAGGCACAAAAGCACTCGTAACGGGCGCCAACCGCGGGCTCGGCAGGGCCTTCGCCGAGGCTCTGCTCGCCCGCGGCGCCACCACCGTCTACGCGACCGCGCGCCGCCCCGACCAGATCGACATTCCCGGCGTCGTCCCCCTGCGGCTGGACATCACCGACCAGAGGTCCATCGACGCCGCGGCAGCCGAGGTGGGCGACCTCGACGTCCTCATCAACAACGCCGGCATCTCCACGGACGCACCCCTGCTCGGGCCGTCCATGGAGAACATCCGCCGCGAGTTCGACACCAACTTCTGGGGCACCCTCAACGTCACCCGCGCCTTCGCCCCGAGACTTGCCGGTGGCGCGATCCTCAACGTCATCTCGGCGCTGAGCTGGTACGCCTTCGCTCCCAGCAGCAACGGCTACGCCGCCTCCAAAGCCGCGGAATGGTCTCTCACCAACGGCATCAGACTCGAGTTGGCCGGCCAGAGGACGCAGGTCACCGCCCTGGCTCTCGCCATCGCCGACACCGACATGATGGCCGGCGTGGACATCCCCAAACTTCCGCCCCACGAGGTGGTCTCCCTGGCTCTGGACGGCCTGGAAGCGGGCAGGCTCGAAGTCGTCGCCGACCGTCCCACCGCGAATGTCAAGGCGTCGCTCTCCCGCGATCCGGCCCTTTTCTACGCCGACATCCCCGCCGCCCTCTTCGGCTGATACCACCGCCTCAAAAGTTCTCGATCAGAGCACCAGCCCGACGCGGCGCCGGAAATCGGGTACGGCCGCGGCCCGGCAGCGGGCTACCGTGCGGCGCATGAGCGAGCCGACCCTGCACTTCTGCACGGATCCGGGCGAGTTCCTCGCCGCCGCCGGCGCTTACCTGGCGGCCAACCCGGTGGTCGGCACGGTCGTCGCCACCCTCGCGCACCGGATGGTGGCCCGGCGCGCCGACGGGTTCCCACCGCCCGACGACGACTGGTGGCTGGTGGTCCGGGACGCGTCCGGCGCGGTCGTGGGCGCCGGGATGCGGGCGGCTCCCTTCGCGCCGCGGCCGCCGTTCCTCCTGCCGATGCCCGACGAGGCGGCCGTGGCGCTGGCCCGGGTGTGGCACGAGCGCGGGGAGGAGGTACGCGCCGTCAACGGCGCGCTGCCCACGGTCCGGCGGTGCGCCGCCGAGGTGACCCGGCTCGGCGGCGGCCGGGTCGAGGTCGCCCAGCACACCCGGCTGCACGAGCTCGGCGACCTCGTGCAGCCGGCGCGGGTGCCCGGCGCGCTGAGGGTCGCCACCGACGAGGACGTCGACCTGACCGCCGAGTGGTTCGACGCGTTCATGGCCGACGCCGACGAGCAGGCGGGCCGCCCGCGCGGCGTCAGCGCGCACGAGACCCCCGACCGGGCCGAGCTGCTGCGCCGGATCCGGGGCGGACGGGTGTGGTTCTGGACCGACGAGGCGGGCCGGCGGGTGCATCTCACCGCCGCCAACCCGCCGTCGTTCGGCGTCGCCCGGATCGGCCCGGTCTACACCCCGCCGGAGCAGCGCGGGCGCGGCTGGGCCAGCAACGCGGTCGCGGAGGTCTCCCGGCTGCTGCGGGCCGAGGGCGCCCGGGTGTGCCTCTTCACCGACCAGGCCAACCCGACCTCGAACCGGATCTACGCCAACCTCGGCTACCGGCCGGTGGTCGACATGGCCAACCTGGTCGTCGTCCCCTGACACCGGCCCCGACGGCCGGCCGACGTCGCGGGGCCGCCGGTCGGGAGCAGGCTCAGTGGCCGAGGTCGAGCGCGGCCAGCCGCTCCGGGTCGGCGATCACGTCGATGGCGGCGATCCGCCCGCCGGTGACCGTGAACGCCATCACCGACAGCGGCCGGCCGGCCGCGCTGACCAGCACCCCGGCGGCGCCGTTGACCAGCACCGGCCGGGCGAACGGCGAGAACCGGCCGAACGTGGTGGCCTGAGCGGCCACCACCCGCGCGCCGGTGAGCACGGTGGAGTGCCGGGCCCGGGCCGTACCGCCGTCGGAGCGGAGCACCACGTCGGGATGCAGCACGGCGACCAGCCCGTCGAAGTCGCCGTCCCGGGCGGCCGCCAGGAACGCGGTGACCACCTCCCGCTGGCGGGCCAGGTCCGGGTCCGGTGCGGGCGCCTGCCCGCGTACCCGGCGGCGGGCCCGGCTGGCGAGCTGCCGGGCGGCGGCCGGCGACCGGTCGACGAGCGCGCCGATCTCCTCGAAGGGCACGCCGAACATGTCGTGCAGCACGAAGGCGAGCCGCTCGATCGGGTTGAGGGTGTCCAGGACCACCAGCAGCGCCAGCCCGACGGAGTCGGCCAGCACCGCGGCGTGCGCGGGATCGGCGTCCGCCTCGGCGACGTCGACGACCGGGTCGGGCAGGCGTACGTCGAGGGGGTCCTCACGCCGGGTGGTGCGGGCCCGCAGGGTGTTCAGGCAGACCCGGGCCACCACCGTGGTCAGCCAGGCGGCCAGGTTGTCCACCTCGGTGGTGTCGGTCCGGGCCAGCCGCAGCCAGGTTTCCTGCACGGCGTCCTCGGCCTCGCTCAGCGAGCCGAGCATCCGGTACGCCACGGCCCGCAGCTGCGGGCGCTGCTGCTCGAACCGCTCGGCCAGCCAGGTGTCCTCGCCCATGTCCCAGTCCTTCCTCGCGGGGTCCCGCCTGACCGACCCGGGCCGGCCCGCCGGCGTGACGGCGTGTGGCGCCGATCACGTCTGTCACACCTGCGACCCGCCACGGGTCGAGCCGGTGAAGCCCGAACCGTAACGGACCTGCCAGACACGGAGGACGACATGAACGCACCCATCCTGGTCACCGGCGGCACCGGCACCCTGGGCCGGCTCGTCGTGCCGCTGCTGCGCGACGCCGGCCAGCCGGTGCGGGTGCTCAGCCGCCGCGGTGGCCGGCCCGCCGACGGCGTCGAGCACGTCACCGCCGACCTGCTCAGCGGCGCGGGCGTCGACCCGGCGGTACGCGGGGCCGGCACCGTGCTGCACCTGGCCGGGGGCCCCAAGGGCGACGACGTGGCCACCCGCCACCTGGTCGACGCAGCCAGGCGCGCCGACGTGCGGCACCTCGTGTTCATCTCGGTGGTCGGTGCGGACCGGGTGCCGCTGGCCTGGCTGCGGTCCAAGCGGGACGCCGAACGCGCCGTCGCCGGGTCGGGCGTGCCCTGGACCACGCTGCGCGCCGCCCAGTTCCACGACCTGACGCTGACCATGGTGGAGAAGATGGCGAAGCTGCCGGTGGTCCCGGTCCCCGGCGGGTTGCGCCTCCAGCCGGTCGACGCCCGCGAGGTGGCGGCCCGGATGGTCGAGCTGGCGCTCGGCGCGCCCGCCGGCCTCGCGCCCGAGCTGGCCGGCCCCCGGGTGTACGGCCTCGACGAGCTGCTCACCGGCTACCTGACGGCCGTCGGCCGGCGCCGGCTGCGGCTGCCGGTCCGGCTGCCCGGCAAGGCCGGCCGGGCGTACCGGAACGGGGACAACCTCACCGGCCCCGGCGCCACCCTCGGCGTCCGCACCTGGGAGGCGTTCCTGGCGGAGCGGCTGCGGCAGCCGGCGGCCGAGGCGCGCGGCCGCGCCGCCTAACCGCGGGGCTGCGGGGCCGGGGAGGTCGCGGCGAGCTCGGTCAGGTGGCGCAGGGAGTCGACGAGGTGCTCCGGGAGGGCGGGAACTGGATGTACTCCCGGATGGACCGGGGGTCGCGGGCCGGCGGTCAGCCGAGGTGCCGGGCGAAGAAACGCAGCGTGCTGTCCAGTTCGAAGGCCGGCATCTCGCCGTGCCCGCCGGTGTTGGCGTGCAGGGTCTTCTCGGCCGAGCCCAGGGCGTCGAACAGCGCCAGGCCCTGGGCGCGCGGCACCCGCTCGTCGTCCCACTGCAACAGGAACTCCACCGGGACGGTGATCCGCGCGGCGACCTCCGCCGTCGCCAGCGCACCGCCCAGGCCGAGCACCGCCGCGCGAACGCGGGGCTCGGCGGCGACGAACGGCACACCGAGGCCGCACCCCAACGACACGCCCCAGTAGCCCACGGGGCCGGCGCCGACGTGTGGGAGACCCTGGACCGCGTCCAGGACCGCCTGCCACTCCGGCACGGTCTGGCGGGCCACAAGCGCCTGGAACCCGGCGATGAGCGGAGCCGGTTCCGCTCCGGCGGCCACGCGGGCCTGGTTCTCGGTCGCGATCCGGTCGTACCGCTCATCCGTGGGCCGGTCACCGTGGCCGGGCACGTCCACCGCCACGACCGCGTAACCGCACTCCGCCACGAAGCGGCGTGCGCGGTCCACGATGTCGGGGGCCTTCTTGTGCTGGCCGCCGCCGTGTCCCATGAGGACGAGGGCGCGGGTGCCGGCGGCGCCGTCCGGCGTCCACAGCACGCCGGGAATCTCGCCGAGGGTGAAGAGCTGTTCGGAGACGCCGTCCGACGACGTCGCGGGGTTCACGCGCATGGCTGTCGAGCCTTTCGGGATGCCTTCTCCGGGCACTCCCTAGGCCGTGCGAGGGAGGGAGCCCCGACCTGTCACACCGTTGATGGGTCTCACCTCCTCGAATCGCCGTAGCGCACAGCGACGCAGAAGCTAGCACGAATCGCTCACTGTGTGGGTGCAAGATCGACCGACAGGGCGGACGGCGTGCCGAGCGGTGGCGGACCGCCCGATACGGGTGGCAAGGCGAGCCGGAGTGCTGTCTACTCCTCGCCTGTGGGTGGAACAGCCTTGAGCGTCCTGACTCCCTACCCGGCCGAGCGGGTCGAACCGATCCTGATGGACGAGATGACCGCCGAAGGCCTGATCCGGTATGAGCCGGACCCGAGCGACTGGCACTCCACTGACGGCCTGCCCTACGGCTACCACCTCCAGTCTCCGGACGCCGAGACCGATCCCGAGGAGCTGCGAGTCGTGGAGCGGGCAAGTGGGGTGACCATGCGCTGCGACGTCGGGCTGCACATCTTCGTCAGCAACGTCGGCGGTCGTCCCGCGCTCGCCCGGATGGCTCAGCGAGTGGCGCGGCGGACCGACGGCTGGGTGTTCGTCGAGTTTCACGACCCGCCCGCCGCAGAGCTGCTGCACCGTCTCGCGGACGCAGGCCGCTGCATCCCGGTCGGCGACGCGGTCTATCTCGACGCGGCGGCGATGGCCGCCTGGATCGCGCACCCCGACTTTCACGTCATCAAGTAGGCAGGTCACCACCTAGGGCCGATCGGCCGGGCAGTTGCCGCTGGTGAGCGTGACGCTGTACTCGGTGTCGTCGTCGGTGATGCCCGACGGCACACCGTCGAACCACGTCTCGACCTTCTCCCGGCCCCGGTGCTGCTCGTAGTGCAGGTGCGGCGCGCCGGAGTTTCCGGTGCTGCCCACCCGCCCCAGCTGCTCACCCTGGGCGACCCGCTGCCCGGCCCGGACCAGGGGCGGTTCGAGCAGGTGCAGGTACTGCGTCTCCCACCGCCCACCGTGGTCGATCTTCACCCAGTAGCCTCCGCCACGGCCGCGCGGACCCTTCGGGTTGTCCGGGGTACGCCCACCCAGCGACCCGTTGATCCCCGCCACGGTGACCGTGCCGGCGTGGGACGCGAGCACCGGCCGCCCCCACGCGTCGCCTTCGGCGGGGAACAGGTCGACGTCGAAGTCGTCGTGGCCGGGGTACGTGCCCAGCCGCCAGGTCTCGCCGCAGGACACGGGGAGCTGGAAGGGCGGGCGCGGACCCGGCGGCCGCAGCAGGGGTGCGACGACCACGGCGAGGGCGAGAACGGCCGCGGCCCCGCCGAGCGCGAGAACGACGCGTGCGACGCGGCGTCGGTCGCGGGATCTGTCTGGCCTGCCGGTCGTCACCGCCCCGAGTATGCCCCTACCAGCCGACGGTGGAGAGGCTGATCGGGGTGAGCTGGCGGACCTGCGGCTCGATCCACTGCGCCGCGGTGACCAGCTTGACCAGCCGGTCGATGGTCTCCGGTGGTCCGGCCACAAAGCTGCGCCGGTCCGCCGGGGAGCCGTACCGGTCGTCGAAGCAGCCGCCGTCGAGGGCGCGGACCACCATGCCGGCCTCGGCGGCCAGCAGCATCCCGGCCGGCAGGTCGACCGCCTCGGGGCGGTAGCCGACGATGCCGTCGATGTCGCCGCGGGCCAGCATCACCCAGGACAGCAGTGGCGCCCACAGTTGCAGCACCCGGCGGGCGGTGGTGTCGAGCACGACCTTCAGCGCGCGGGCGGTGCTGTCGTCCCGGGCCACCTCGTGTCCCTGCGTCCAGGCCAGCACCGGCGCGGTCGGCACGGGGCGGCGGGGCGCGGCAAGGGGTCGGCCGGCGGGCCCGGACTCGTGGACGAAGGCGCCCCCGCCCCGCACGGCCGACCAGGTGCGGCCGGCGACCGGGTCGTGCACCACGCCGAGCACGGGCGAGCCCTGGTCGCAGAGGGCGATCCCCACCACGTACGCGGGCAGCCCGATGGCCACGTTGTTGGTGCCGTCGAGTGGGTCGACCAGCCAGGCCCAGGAGGTGTCGGCCGCGTACTCGCCGCCCTCCTCGGCGATCACCCCGTGCTCGGGCCAGCGGGCCCGGATCCGGTCGACGATCAGCCGTTCGGCGGCCAGGTCCAGGTCGGTGACGAGGTCACCGGAGTCGTTCTTGGCCCGGGCGTGCAGCTCCCCCCGGGTGCCCCGGCGCAGCAGCCGCCCGGCCGCCTGGGCCGCCTCCACCGCGAACCGGTGCGCGTCGCGCAGGTCGGGCCCGCCTCTGTTCGGCTCCATCTCCATGGCTCCTCCAGCCAGTCAGCCCCGTGCCACCAGTCGCGCGATGTCCCGCGCCATCCGTGCCGTCTCCGCCGGGTCGCAGCGGTCCCGGCGTATCCGGTGGCTGCGCCCGTCCACCGCGCCGAGGCTCAGGTCGCACACGCCGGGCGTGGTCCGGCCGAGCGCCACGGTCACCGCCGGCTCGCCGGCGTCGACCTCCGAGGTGTGGAAGCCGCCGGCGCGCAGCGCGTACGAGTCGCCGGCGGTGTGCGTCTCCACGGTGGCGGTCACGGCGGTGACCAGCCGGTCGGTGGCCGCCATCTCGTCGACGTCGCCGCGGCTGTGCACCTCGTAGATCCGCCACGCCGGGTCGGCGGGGGCGTCGGTCACCTCGATCAGCTCGTTGCGGACCGTGCCGTGCAGCACGTGGCTGAGCAGGTCCCAGCTGTGCGAGTGCATGGTCGAGGTGGTGGGCCGCACCGGCGGCGGGTCGGCCGGCCAGGCGTGTACGCAGATGCCGTCGGGACCGGTGCGCTCCACCGGCAGGCAGGTGAAGCCGAGCGGGTGGCGGACGGCCAGCAGCGGTCGCCGCCCCTCGGCGACGTCGTCGAGGACGTCGAGCACCCAGCCGCGCAGCAACTCCGGCCGGGCGCCCCGGTCGATCTCCCGTTCGAGGTCGGCGTAGGTCATCATTCGTACGGGTTCCTCGCCTGGATGGCCCGGCTCACGATGTCGGCGACCTCGCGGTCGCCGAAGGACCGGGGCAGCGGCAGCCCGAGCGCGGCGAACAGCTTGCGCACCTGCTCGACGGAGGGCTCGTCGTCAAGCTTCACCGTCGCGGCGGCCTCGATGGGCACCCGCCGGCTCTGCTTGCGGCTGTAGTCCAGCTCGATGTTGAACCGGTTGTAGTAGAGCTCCCGGCGGTCGATCCGCAGGGCCGGTGTCTGCGGGTTCTCCTGGGTGATGATGACGCAGGACGAGGAGAGGTCGTAGCGGAAGGTGGTCATCTGCGCGGAGAGCCGGACCTCGACGGTGAGCAGCCCGGAGCGTTGCAGGTGCCAGCAGGCCGCCAGCACGGTGGCGTAGGACTCCTTGCGGGTGCGGTCGACGGTCCACCGCTCCCCCGGCGCGTCGGGGTCGAGGCTGCGCCGGAACCGCGCGTAGCGCTCGCAGACGTCCTCGTCGGTGGGGTCGATGATCTCGATGGCGAAGCTCAGGGTGGCGTTGCGCCGACGGGCGTGCTCCAGGCACTGCGGCAGGGTGACCGCCCGGGTGAAGGTGCCCGTTCCGCCCTTGAACGCCCACGAGTCGGTGTGCTGGCGGGCCTCGGCGAGGGCCCGGCCGACCTCGCTGCCGTGCAGCACCCGCACCATGGAGACGCTGTCGATCGCGTCGCGGGCCCGGTTGAGCGCCCCGTCCGGGCCGGTGATCTCGTGCATCTGCGGGACCAGTTCGGTGAGCCGGTCGCGGGTGTCCCGCATGACCTCGCGCACCTGCTGCTGGGCGGTCTCCCGGCGCAGCCGGTCGCGCAGCACGGCCTGCGCCAGGACGGCGAGGACCAGCAGGATGGCGCTGTTGACCACGTCCTGGCTGACCGTGTTGGTCAGGCCGAGAACGGCCACGGTCACGGCGAGGAGCAGGCCGATGAACGCGTCGAGATTGTTGACGACCCAGGTGAACAGGCGCGCCATGACATCCCCCGGTCGACGACGGAACCTCCATGATAGCCCTTTGTCAATATCACAATCACGCGCTGTTCGGGTGGCCCGTACCCCGCGGTGACGGCGTCTCCGCGGTGCGCCGGGCGGCGCAGATCAGCGAGCCGCCGAGCCCCGGCGCGACGCGGGCCAGCAGCCGGGAGGCGACCCACCGTCCACCCGGGAGCCGCCAACCGACCTCGTTGGACCGGATCGCCAGCGGCGCGAAGCCGGCCCGGCACAGCACCCGCCGCAGCAGCGACGCGGTGAACGGCCGGATGTGCAGCCACAGGTAGGGGTGCAGCGGGTCCACCTGGCGGGGCGCCCGCCCGGCGAGGAAGGCCAGCCGGTCCTGAGCCGGCGCCAGGTTGGGGGTGGTCAGCACGAGCAGGCCGCCCGGGGCGAGGACCCGGTGGCACTCCCGCAGCAGCGCGAGCGGGTCGTAGACGTGCTCGATGAGCTCGCCGGTGAGCAGGCCGGCGAAGCTGCCGGCGCGGAACGGCAGGCCGCGGGTGGCGTCCAGGCAGACCGGCAGGGCCGCCCCGCCGGCGGCCCGCCGGGCCGCGCCGAGCGCGGTCTCGGCCATGTCGGCCACCACGAGCGGGCCGGGCAGCGCCGCCGGGTCGAGCATGCTGCGCGGGCCGCAGCCCAGTTCCAGCACGGGCCGTCCCGGTGGCACGCCGTCGACCATGAGCCGGGCCGCGACGGCCCGGCGGATCCGGTGGTACGGGTCGTCGACGTACCCGTTGACCTGCGCGCCGTCGTGGTAGCTGCGCCGGTTGGCGCGGCGGCCGTGCGCCTGCGCGCTGCGCGACGAGGTCCCGGTCGGCGGCTCGGCCATCGTACCTCCACTGCGGTCGTCGCCCCCGTCGGCGGCGCCCGTCTCCAGCCTCGCACCGCTGCCGGCCGGCGGCCCGGAAATCCACCCGGGTACGCCGACGCGGCGGCCGGCATGCCGGCCGCCGCGTCGCGAGTGTCGGGTCAGATGGCGCGGGCCCAGTCGAGCCGGCTGCTGTCGTCGTACTCGTCGCCGGGGATCCACCAGGGCTCGCCGAAGCCGCTGGTCGAGACGATGATGTTGCCGCCGTCCGGGGCCTCGTTGGTCGGCGGGATCGACAGGGCGGCGCAGTAGCGCCCGTCGGGCGAGAAGACCGGGGACTGGTAGTAGCGGGTCTCGTCGGTGAGCCGCTTGAGGCCGGTGCCGTCGATCCGCACCGAGCCGAGCGCCTGCCCGCCGGGCACCTCGGTGTCCCGGGTCCACCGGTTGGTGCAGAACACCACCCGCTCGGAGTTGGGCATGAAGACCGGCCCGTGGAAGAGCTCGCCGGCCGCCTCCGGGGTGTAGATGGGCCGTACCTTGCCGGTCGCCAGCTCCAGCGTGCGCAGCTGCGGCCCCTCCGAGCGGCTGACCCAGCGCGTGACGATCATCGAGCCGTCCCGCGACCAGTTCGGGTACGACATCGTGTGACCCTGGACGAGCACCCGCTTCGCGGCCGTGGCCACGTCGACCGCGACAAGGGTGTCGTACCCGATGACCAGGGCGATCTGCGTGCCGTCCGGGGACCACGTCGGGGCGCCGTAGTGGGTGCCGAACGGGTCGGCGAGCAGCTTGCGGGTCTCGCCGGTCACCCGGTCGAACAGCTGCACGTACGGCTCGAGGCTGCCGTCGCCCGACCGGGCGTTGTTGATCCAGGCCACGTAGCGGCCGTCGGGCGACGTCGTGGCCTGGTCGCCGTCGTCGAGCAGCCGCTGCGGCGTGGTGCGGCCGGGGTTGACCTGGAGCACGCCCCAGCCGACGCTGACCAGCCACGGCCCGTTGACCACCGCGGTGGACTCCGCCGCGGCGGCGGGCGCCGCCGCGGTCAGCCCGCCGGCCAGCCCGGTCGCCGTGGCCGCCCCGGCCAGCGCGGCGGTACGCAGCAGGGCCCGTCGATTCATTCCAGTCATGCAAACCCCCGTGGTAGACGTCGCTCCACCCTCCTGAAGGGAGGACCGGGGCGGCATCGGACGAGCAGCCGGTCCGCGCTCGGCCGTGCGGTCACCGGGCGCCGCGTTGGCGCGCCCGCCCGGGAGCGCGGTCCGGCCCCGGACACGGCGACGCGGCGGCCGGCAGCGGCCGCCGCGTCGCGGGTCGTGCTCAGATGGCGCGGGCCCAGTCCACCCGCATGCTGTCGTCGTACTCGTCGCCCGGGATCCACCAGGGCTCGCCGAAGCCGCTGGTCGAGACGATGATGTTGCCGCCGTCCGGGTACTCGTTCGTCGGCGGCACCGACAGCGCCGCGCAGTAGCGGCCGTCCGGCGAGAACACCGGCGACAGGTACACCCGCGGCTCGTCGGTGAGCCGCTTCACGCCGGTGCCGTCGATCCGCACCGAGCCGAGGGACCCGCCGACGATGTCCACGTCCCGCGTCCAGCGGTTGGTGCAGAACACGACGCGCTCGGAGTTGGGCATGAAGACCGGCCAGCCGAACCGCTCGCCCTCCTCGGGCTGGTAGACCCGGCGCACCCGGCCGGTGGCCACCTCGAGCATCCGCAGCTGGTGCCCCTCGGAGCGGCTGATCCACTCCATGACGATCAGGGCGCCGTCCCGGGACCAGTTGGGGCGGTACATGGTGTGTCCCTGGACGAGCACCCGTCGCGCGCCGGTGGCCACGTTCACCGCGACCAGCGTGTCGTGGTTCACGACCAGGGCGACCTCGGTCCCGTCCGGGGACCAGGTCGGCCACTCGTAGTAGACGCCGAACGGGTCGCTGATCAGCTTCCGGACCTCGCCGGTCACCCGGTCGTACAGCGACAGGTTCGGTCCGGTCTCGCCCGCGTAGGGCACGTGGTTCACGGCCACGTACCGGCCGTCGGGCGAGGTGGTGGCGTCGTAGGCGTAGGGCAGCAGCACCTGCGGCGTGGTGTGGCCCGGGTTGATCTGGAGCAGCCCCGCGCTGCCGGTGACGAGCCACGGCCCGTTGACCACCTCGGTGGACTCCGCCGCCGCGGCGGGCGCCGCCGCGGTCAGCCCGCCGGCCAGCCCGGTCGCCGTGGCCGCCCCGGCCAGCGCGGCGGCGCGCAGCAGGGCACGGCGATTCAAATCGGTCATGTACACCCCCGTGATAGACGTCGCCCCACCCTCCTGAACGGACGCTCACCGCGGGATCGGACGAGTGGCCGGTCCGACGTCGGCCACACGGTCATCCCGTGTGGTCACGGGCCGCGGGCGCGTACCCTCGCCCCGGTGACCTCCGACGCGCTGCGCCGCGCCCTCACCGACCCGGGCGACCCGCCGGTGCTCCCCCTGCCCGGTGTCGCCGCCGAACTGCTCGCCGCCCTGGACGCGCCGCCCCGGCTCGCGGCGCACCTGCGGCTGGTGCACGACGTGGCCCGGCAGCTCACCGTGGCGTTCGCCGACCGCTTCCCGCTGGTGCCGTTCGACAGGCAGGCGGTGCTGTTCGGGGCGGCCATCCACGACCTGGGCAAGGTCGAGCACCCCGGGGAGCTGTCCGGGCCCGGCTCGGCACACGAGGAGGCGGGCTACCAGCTGCTGCTGCGCTTCGGCGTACCCGAGGAGCGGGCCCGCTTCGCCGTCACGCACGCGGCCTGGCACGCGCCGGGCGTGCAACTGGAGGACCTGCTGGTCAGCCTCGCCGACAAGGTGTGGAAGGGCAGGCGCGTCACCGACCTGGAGGAGCTGGTGGTGGACCGGCTCGCCGGGATCACCGGGCAGCCGGCCTGGCAGGCGTTCCTCGACCTCGACGACGTGCTCGCCGGGCTGGCCGCCGGCGCCGACCACCGGCTCGCCTTCCAGGCCGAGCACCCGGTGCACGGCTGACCTCGGACTCAGCCGCCGGCCGGCTCGGGCGACCCGGCGCCGGCCAGCAGCGCCTCGGCCGAGCTGGTCCGGGCGTACAGCAGGAACCGCCCGGCCCGGTGCGTGCCGACCAGGCCGGCGTCGCGCAGCGCGGTCAGGTGGTGGGAGACCGTGCCGGCGCTGAGGCCGCACCGCCGGGCCAGCTCGGTCGTGGCGGCCGGCACGGCGAGTTCGTGCAGCAGGGTGGCCCGGGTCCGCCCCAGCACCCGGGCGAGCGCCGCGCTGGCCGGGGCGGCGCTGCGCTCCCAGAGCGTCCCGACCGCGCGGGCCGGATAGCGCAGGAGAGGCTGCGAGGTCCGCTCGGACAGGTTGGACCAGACCCGCGCGCCGCCGAAGACCGACGGGACCAGCAGCAGGCCCCGCCCGCCCAGGTCGACCGTCCCGGCGCGGGTGAGGTGGTCGACGTGCAACGTCGCGTCGTCCCAGGAGACGTACGGGTCGATCCGGTTGAGCAGACCGCGCACGCCGTCGGCCGCCATCCGCCCGGCGCCGACGAGCACCTCGCGTTCCAGCAGGGTCCGCATCCGGGGCCAGTACGGGGCGATCGCCACCTCGACGTAGTCGGCGATCACCCGCGCGAGGTGGGCCAGCCCGGCCGGCGGGTCGTCGTACAGGGCGGCGAGCCGGTGCGGGCGTGGCCCCGGCAGCTCGTCCAGGCCGGCCCGGACCACCTCCGGCGGGGTGGCGGCGAGCACGGCCAGTTCCCAGTCGATGGTGGGCAGGGCCGACGGCGGGGGCGGGCAGACGAAGCTGGGGATCACCACTGTCGGCATCGGCACGAGATCGGCGAGGAGTTGCCAGTCCACCGTGGACAGGCGGGGCCGTACCTGCCGGTGCCAGAGCTGGTGCGCGGGGAACCAGTCGGGGCTCCGGAGCACCCGCACGCTGGCGACCGCCTCCCACAGCGGCGAGATCGCGAACCGGATCCCGGCCAGGTCCCGCACCCCCACCGCGACACTCAGCACCCGCACCTCCCGACGGATTCGACAGGGCTCAAACTTATCGACCTCGGCGGCGGCCCCGACCAGGGTCCCTGTCATGACCACCACCGTCCCGGCGGCCACCCGCTGGCCCCGCCCGTTCCGCTACGTCTACGCGGCCAATATGGCCGACGCCCTGGGCTTCCAGGTGGGCTACCTGGCCGCGCCGGTGCTGGCGGTGTCGGTGCTCGCCGCCACCCCCGGCCAGGTGGGCCTGCTCGCGGCGCTCGGCACCGCCGCCTTCCTGCTGGTCGGGCTGCCCGCCGGAGTCTGGGTGGACCGGTCACCCCGCCGCACCGTGATGGTCGCCGCCGACCTGGCCCGCGCCGCCCTGTACGCCTCGGTCCCGCTGGCCTGGTGGGCGGACGCGCTGACCCTCGCCCAGCTCTACGCGGTCGTGCTGCTCGCCGGCGTCGGCACGGTCTTCGGTGACGTGGCCGCGCAGAGCTTCCTGCCGGAGCTGATCGGCCGGGACCGCCTGGTGGCGGCCAACTCGCTGCTCATGACCACCAACGCCACCGTCCAGATCGGCGGCCGGGGATTCGGCGGCCTGCTCGTGCAGTGGCTCGGCGCCCCGCTCGCCCTGTCGCTGAACGCGGTCACCCACCTCCTGTCCGCGCTCGCCCTCACCCGGGTACGCCCCGTCGCCACCGCCGGGACCGGACGGGACCGTCCGGCGGGCGGCTTCGGCCGGCAACTCGCCGACGGCGTCCGGCACGTGCTGGGCAGCCCGCTGCTGCGCCCGCTGGCCGTGTCGCTGGCCGGCATCAACCTCACCGTGAACCTGATGACCACGATGCTGCCGGTCGTCTTCCTGCGCGACCTGGGCCTCGGCGCCGGCGCCCTCGGCATCTTCCTGGGCGTCGGCGGGGTCGGAGCTCTGCTCGGCGCCGTGACCGCCCGTCCGCTGGCGGCCCGGATCGGGCACGGTCGCGCGCTCTGGGTGCCCGGGCTGCTGGTGGCCCCCGCCGGCGCACTGGTCGCCCTGGTCGACACCGGAGCGTGGCTGTGGCTGGCCGGCCTCGGCTGGCTGGCCCTGGCCTGGCGGACCGGGATCGGCAACGTGATCGGCGTCAGCCTGCGACAGCGGGCCACCCCGGACGCGCTGCTCGGCCGGATGAACGCCACCTTCCGGTTCCTGCTCACCGGCGCGATCGCGGTCGGCGCCGGGCTGGCCGGCCTGCTCGGCCAGTACGCGGGCCCCCGTACCCCGCTCTGGGTCGGCGCGATCGGCGCCGCGCTCACCTGGCTGCCGCTGTACCGGTCCCCGGTGCGCACCCTGCCCGACCCGGACCGGCTGCCCCCGGCCGCCGGCTGACTCTGTTACCCGGCGGTTACCCGGCTGCGAAGCCGCTGTGGCACGGCGCGCCGACCGTCGGGGCAGGAACACCGGACGGGGTCCCGGCACACCGCCAGGGAGGCCACCATGAGACTGAGGAGAACACTGCTGGCGCTTGTCGTCGTGCTCGGCGGGCTGGTCGCCGGCACGGGCGGCGCGACCGCGGCGGCGCCGTACTGCGGGATCACCTGGGGCAGCACGGCCAGGTCGGCCGGCGCCCTCAGCAGCCACCCGCTGATCGAGGTCCGCACCGGCCGGCACGACTGCTGGGACCGGGTCGTCTTCGAGTTCGCCGGACCGGCCAACGGCTACTCCGTCGCCTATGGCGAGACGTACACCGAGGGGCAGGGGCTCGCGTTGAGCCCGTACACCGCCGGCGGCGCGCTGCTGTCGGTGTCGCTGCGGGCGCCCGCGTACGACGAGGCGCACCTCGCCACCGTGCCGTACCGCGCCGGTGAGCACGCCGCGACGGTGCTGGGCTACCGCACGCTGCGGGACGTCGTCTTCGGCGGCAGCTTCGAGGGCTACACCACCTTCGCCGTCGGCGTCCGCGCCCGACTGCCGTTCCGGGTCTTCGTACTCAGCGGCCCGGGCACGCACAGCCGCATCGTGATCGACGTGGCCCACCAGTGGCAGGCGTGACAGTTCCGCAGGTGGGAGGGGCCGACCGGCCCCTCTTCACCGTCCGTTGCGCCCACGCCCCGCGGCGTGGCGCCGGACTACCCTGAGTGGTCATGGAGGGCCGCGTGCTGGTCGTCGAGGACGACGCCTCCATCCGGGAGGTGACGGCCCTCGGCCTGCGCCGGGCCGGGTTCCGGGTGGACACCGCCGCCGACGGCGTGGCCGCCCTCACCGCGTGGCGGGCCGGCCCGGTCGACCTCATCGTGCTCGACGTGATGCTCCCCCGCCTCGACGGATTCGAGGTGTGCCGGGAGATCCGGCGCACCAGTCAGGTGCCGATCCTCATGCTCACCGCCCGTACCGACACCATCGACGTGGTGGTCGGCCTGGAATGCGGGGCCGACGACTACCTGCGCAAGCCGTTCGACCTGCCGGAGCTGGTGGCCCGGGTCCGCGCCGTGCTCCGCCGGACCGTCGCCCCGGCTCCCGAGACCACCGTGTCCGCCGGGCCGCTGGAGATCGACCCGGCCCGTTTCGTGGCCCGCAAGGACGGCCGGGAGCTGACCCTCACGGCCACCGAGTTCCGGCTGCTGCTGGAACTGGCCCGGCGGCCCGGCCAGGTGTTCACCCGCGAGCTGCTGCTCGACCGGGTCTGGGGACACAACTACCTCGGCGACTCCCGGCTCGTCGACGTCGCCGTGCAGCGCCTGCGCGCCAAGGTGGAGGACGATCCGGGCGCGCCCACCCTGATCCGCACGGTCCGCGGGGCCGGCTACAAGCTCTCGACGGGGTGAGCGCGCCATGGTGGCCGGCACAGTCGTACCCGGGCGGCTGCGACGCCGGCTCGTCGTCGCGTTCGTCCTGGTCGCCGGCATGTCCGCCGGCGCCCTGGCCACCGGGTCCTACGTCATGCTGCGGCAGGCCCGGTTCGACGGCTCGCTGCAACGCGCCGCGGCCGACGCCCGCTACCAGTTGGTGGTCGCCGCGCAGTTCCTGCCGCTGACCGACGCCCGCCGCGCCGACCTGCTGGCCAGCTTCGAGGAGTCCGGCCGGCACGTCGTGCTGGTCGCCGGCGACACCCAGGCGTCCAACCCGCGGTACGCGCCCACCCCCGACCCGGACCTGCGGGCGACAGTCGCCGCCGGGCAGCTCGGCTTCCAGCGCAGCCCCGGCCGGCCGCACCTGCTGGTCGTCGGCGGCCGCATCCCCGGCTCCACCGCCGAGCTGTACGTGGTGACCGTCGAGGACGACCTCGTCGACGCCCTCGACCAGCTCCGCACCGCCTCGGTGATCGGCTGGGCGGCGGTGGTGCTGGTCGCCGCCGCCGTGGGCAACGCCCTCGCCCGCCGCACCCTGGAACCCGTCGGCCGGGCCAGCCGGGCCGCCCGGGCCGTCGCCGAGGGGCTGCTGCACACCCGGCTGCCCGTGCGCGGCCGGGACGAGTTCAGCGCCTGGGCCACCTCCTTCAACGAGATGGCCGAGGCGCTGGAGACCAAGATCGAGGCGCTGTCCCAGGCGCAGGCCCGGGAGCGGCGGTTCACCGCCGACGTGGCGCACGAGCTGCGTACCCCGGTCACCGCCCTGGTGGCGGCGGCCTCGCTGCTCGCCGACCAGCTCGACACCCTGCCCGCCGACGCCCGCCGGGCCGCCGAACTGCTCGTCGCCGACGTGGTCCGGCTGCGGCGGCTGGTCGAGGAGTTGATGGAGATCTCCCGCCTGGACGCCGGGCGGGAGGTGCTCGCCACCCGCCCGGTGGACGCCGGGGCGCTGCTGCGCCGGATCGTCGCCGCCCACGGGGACGCCGCCCGGGCCACCGTGGCCGGCGACGCCCCGCCGGTGGTCACCGACCCGCGCCGGCTCGAACGGATCCTCACCAACCTGGTGGCCAACGGGGTGGAACACGGCGGCGGCGACCTGCGCGCCGAACTCCGGCACACCGGAGCGGAACTCGTCATCGAGGTGGCCGACCGCGGGCCCGGCATCCCCGCCGAGCACCTGGCGCACGTCTTCGACAGGTTCTACAAGGTCGACCCGGCCCGCACCGGCCCCGGCAGCGGGCTCGGCCTGGCCATCGCCCGCGAGAACGCCCGGCTGCTCGGCGGCCGGCTCGACGTGGCCAGCGAGGTCGGCCGCGGCACCCGCTTCCGTCTCACCCTCCCCCTCGACCCCGGGGGCCCGCCATGCGACGCCTGATCCCGCCACTCGCCGCGCTGTTGCTGCTGCTCGCCGCCGGCTGCGCCCCGCCGCGCACCGGCACCCTCGGCCCCGCCCCGGCCGGCCCGTCACCCACCACCGTCACCGCCCCGACCGGTTCGCCCACCGCGCCGACGCCGTCCGCGTCGCGCACCCCGACGGCACCTGCCACGACGGGTACGCCGACCACCGCCGCGCCGACCGGACCGGACGGGACGCTGACCGTGCAGCTCTGGTTCGCGCGGACCGGGAAGCTCGTGCCCACCCGGCGCACGCTGCCCGCCACCGTGGCCACGTCCCGGCTGGCCCTCACCGAACTGGCCGCCGGCCCCTCGGCGGCCGAGACGGCCGCCGGCCTGACCACCCTGGTCCCGGCCGGCACGCAGGTGACCCGCATCGCCGGCGGGGTGGCGACGCTGCTGCCGCCGGCCGGCTTCGACGCCGGCGGGGCGGCCACCGCGCGGCTGCGCCGGGCCCAGGTGGTCTGGACGCTCACCCAGTTCCCCACCGTGCGGCGGGTCGCCTTCGCCCCGGCCGACACCGCGACCGGGCGGGACGACTACGCCGACCTGCTGCCGTCGATCGTGGTGACCGCCCCGGCCATCGGCGACCGGGTCGGCAGTCCGGTCGCCGTCACGGGGACCGCCGACGTGTACGAGGCGACGGTGAGCGTCCGGGTCCTGGACGCGGCGGGCCAGGAGATCGGCACGGCGTTCACGACGGCCTCCTGCGGCTCCGGCTGCCGCGGCGGCTACCGGGTGGAGGTCCGCTACCGGCGCCCGGCGGCCGGACCGGGCACGATCGAGGTGTACGAGGTGTCGGCGCGCGACGGGTCCCGCATCAACGTGGTCCGCATCCCGGTCGACATGGCCGCCAGCCGGTGAACGGTCCCCACAGTGGACGGCATGGTCGGTGCGTGCCCCCGGCTGGATTCGAACCAGCGACCTTCGGATCCGGAATCCGACGCGCTCTCCGCTGCGCCACGGGGGCATGGATTGTCGCGAGAAACCGATTGACTTTCGATAGGTTACGAGCGATAGTCGATGCATGCTCACAGCCCAGCGAGCGGTTCTCCCGCTCAGAGTCTTCCTCGCGTTGCTGTTCGGGATCCTGGTCCTGTTCCAGACCATGTCGCTCCCGGGGCAGTTCGCCCACATGGCCCGGGAGGACCCGGACATGGCCTACCTGAGATGGCCGGCGACCGCGGTGACCGTGTTCTGGGTGCTCTGCGTCCAGGTGGTGATCGTGTGCACCTGGAAACTGCTCACCCTGGTCAAGAACGACCGCATCTTCAGCGAGGCGTCGCTGGGCTGGGTCGACGCGATCGTGTGGGCCATCGCCGCCGCGTGGGTGGTGCTGGTCGGCGTGTTCCTCTACGTCGGCTTCAAGGCCGACGACCCGGGGCTGCCGCTCCTGCTGTTCCTGCTGGTCACCGGGGTCACCGCGCTGGGGCTCCTGATGGTGGTGATGCGCGCGCTGCTGCGGCAGGCCACCACGCTCCGGACCGACATGGAAGCGGTGATCTGATGCCCATCGTCGTCCGCATCGACGTCGAGCTGGCCAAACGCAAGATGAGCGTCGGGGAGTTCGCCGAGCGGGTCGGCCTCACGCCGGCCAACGTCGCGGTGCTGAAGAACGGTCGCGCCAAGGCCGTCCGCTTCAGCACCCTGGAGGCCATGTGCCGGGTGCTGGACTGCCAGCCCGGCGACCTGCTCGAGTGGGTCGAGGACGAGGGAGAGAACCGATGAGGTACGTGCTCGGCCTCGTCGCCGTCCTCGCCGTCGCGCTCGGCGTCGCCGGCATCGTGTACGGGGAGGCCGACGACTCCCCCGGCCTCCAACTCCTGGCCGGCCTGCTGGTCATCGGCGCCGTCGCGATCGGCGTGCGGATCGTCCGACGCAGCCGGTAGGTGTCGCTGCGAGCTGAGGATTCGAACCTCAATTCTCCGATCCAGAGTCGGATGTGCTGCCTGGTTGCACCAGCTCGCATGGGTGTCCGCGGACCGCGGACCGTGCCCCGACCAGGATTCGAACCTGGGCTCTCCGGTTTCGTAGACCGGCGCGCTCTCCGCTGCGCCACCGGGGCGGACGACCGGCGCCCCGCCCCCTCCCGGGGCGCCGGTCGGTTCAACCCTTCACGCAGACGACCTGCTTGAGGTGGGCGACCACCTCGACCAGGTCCTCCTGCTGGGCCATCACCTGGGTGATGTCCTTGTACGCGCCGGGGATCTCGTCGACCACGCCGGCGTCCTTGCGGCACTCGACGCCCGCCGTCTGCGCTGCCAGGTCGGCGGTGCTGTACGTCCGCTTCGCCTGCCCGCGCGACATCCGCCGCCCGGCCCCGTGCGACGCCGAGCAGTACGCGTCGAGGTTGCCCTTGCCGCGCACGATGTACGACCCGGTGCCCATCGACCCCGGGATGATGCCCAGGTCGCCCCGGCCGGCCCGGATGGCGCCCTTGCGGGTCACCAGCACCTCGACCCCGTCGTAGGTCTCCTCCGCCACGTAGTTGTGGTGGCAGGAGATCGGCTCGTCGTACGCGACCCGCGGGAACTCGTCCCGGACCACCCCGCAGAGCAGGGCGAGCATGACGGCGCGGTTGCGGCGCGCGTACTCCTGCGCCCACCAGAGGTCCCGGCGGTAGGCGTCCATCTCCGGGGTCCCGGCCAGGAACACCGCGAGGTCCCGGTCGGGCAGGTCGACGTTGTGCGGCAGCCCGCGGGCCACCGCCATGTGCCGCTCGGCCAGTTCCTTGCCGATGTTGCGGGAACCGGAGTGCAGCATCAGCCAGACCCGGCCGTCGTCGGGACCGCCCTGCTCCAGGCAGACCTCGACGAAGTGGTTCCCGCCGCCGAGGGTGCCCAGCTGGCGCTGCGCCCGGGTCTCCAGCTGCGCCACCTTCCGGTCGAGGGTGCCGAAGCGCCGCCAGAACTCGTCCCAGCCACCCTGCTCCAGGCCGCGGACCCGGCGCGGGTCCACGGCGTCGTCGCGCATGGCGAAGCCGACCGGGATGGCCGCCTCGATGGCACTCCGCAGCGGGCCGAGGTCGTCGGGCAGGTCGGCCGCGGTGAGCGAGGTGCGGACCGCGGACATGCCGCAGCCGATGTCGACGCCGACCGCGGCGGGCGAGACGGCCTGCCGCATGGCGATGACCGAGCCGACCGTGGCGCCCTTGCCGAAGTGCACGTCCGGCATGACGGCGACGCCCTGCACCCAGGGCAGCGCGCCGATGTTGCGCAGCTGCCGGGCCGCCTGCGCCTCGATCGTGTACGGGTCGGTCCAGACCCGGACCGGCGCCCGGGTACCGGCCAGCGGGGTGAAACCCATCGTCGTCTCCTCGGTTCAGGGGTGTTGTCGAGCGGCTGGCCGGATTCGAACCGGCGATCTTCACCGTGGCAAGGTGACGCGCTGCCTGACTGCGCTACAACCGCGTGCTGGTCCCGAGGCCGGGACCAGGCGTAGGCCGTACGGGACTCGAACCCGTAGCCTCCCGGGTGAGAACCGGGTGAGCTGCCCATTGCTCCAACGGCCCGCGGGACGACGGATGCCGTCCGCGTGATGTCCGGGACCGCGGAATCGAACCGCGTGTCTCTCGCGCCCAAGGCGAGCGGGTCAGCCAGCTCCCTCGTCCCGGTTGCCCGGCCGGCGCTGGGCGCGCCGGCCGGGAGTCGTGCTCATGCCGTCCACTGTGGAGTTGAGAAGATGCGACGTCGCCGGCCGGAGGTCGGGACGGGGTGATGCAGGGGCGGCAGGATTCGAACCTGCAACCGTCGGGTTTGGAATCCGGTGCTCTTCCGTTGAGCTACGCCCCTCGGACCCGGTGACGAGAAAAGCCGCCCGGTCCCTGGTCGGGGGCGGGCGGCTGCGCGTGTCTGTCGCGCCGGCGCTAGTCGCGCCACCACCCCGGTTGCCACTGCTGCCGTCGGCAGCGACCCTGGCCCGCTTCGCGCGGCAGGGCACCGCCGCGCGGCGCGGGCCGCTCGGCTCGGGTGCGGTTCTGCTGCGACACGGTGTGCTCCTGGGTGGTGGCTCCGGTTGACCTTGGCCCGTTCACGGTACGGGCGGGGCCGCGAGCCCCGCAACGGTATTTCGCGAGGACGTTTCGGCCCGCGCCGAACGGTGCCGCGCCTAGCCTCTGGCCAGGGCGAACGGAAGGGGCACGGGATGGACTGGCGGCGGCGCGTGGCGGAGCGGTTCCGGGAGGTCAACGGGGAGCATCCGATGACGGCGGCGGACGACGCGTACGTCAGCGGGCAGTTCGTCACGCTCGACGCGCTCTGCGCGGCGTCCGGGCGGGACGCGGACGGCGTACGCCGGTTGATGCTGGACGGGCGGCTGCCGCTGCCGGGCTACCTGCGCTCGGACGGCGCGGAGATGGTGCCGGCGGACCTGTTCGCGCTGGCCGAGCGGGCCGGCGGGGTGGACGCGCTGCCCGGGTGGTTCGTGGGGCACTGGGCGGACCCGGAGCGCGGCACGGCGGAGTGGGACGCCTACCTCAGCGGCCGGTACGTCTGCCTGCGCGCGGTCACGCCCGGGTCGATCCGGCGCAAGGACGAGTTGACCGCGGCGATCGGGGCCGCGCCGGCCGAGCCGGACGCCGGGTCGGCGGCCTGGCTCGACCGGCTGCACGCCCTGGTCGACGAGCTGGACGCGCTGGAGCCGGCGTTCACCGGCTACGACCGGCTCCGGTTCGGCGGCCCGACTTCCCGGGACACCTGCGTGGACGCGGTGCGGGCCCGGTATCCGCGGCGGGTCAGCGCGGGCCGGTGACCCGACGCGCCACGGCGAGCAGGTATTCCTTGCGGTGCAGCGGGTCGTGGTCCCAGCGCGGCCGGCTCGGGGCGGGCCCGCGCACCGGGCGGTAGTGGTCGAACTCGGCCTCCAGAACGCCCTCGCCGCGGGTGAGCCCGGGCAGCCGCTGCTCCAGCGCGTGCACCCGCCCGGCGGGCACCTCCCCCTCGATCAGGTAGGACGTGCCGCGCAGGGTGCTGCCGCGGGGCACCGCGCCCAGTCCGGCGAGCACGGGCAGCACGGCGCCCACCACGTCGCCGGGGAGGTCGAGCCGGAACCGGTGCACCGGCTCGTGGACCCGGGTGCCGGCGCGGCTCAGCGCGGTCATGAGCACCAGCGGGGTGAGATTCCGGAAGTCCCCGGCGGTGCTGGACATGCTCTTGTCGAACACGCCGTGGGCGTGGCTCTGCCGGGCCCAGTAGCCGCCGTGGGTGAGGGTGACCACGCAGTCGATGACGGCCCACCCGTGCAGGCCCTGCCCCAGGGTCTCCCGGACGGTCTCCTCGACGGCCTTGAGGAAGGCCAGTGGCATCGAGCCGAGTTCGATGCCCAGCCGGAACTCGACGCCGCCGCCGACCGGCCCGGGCTCGACGCGCAGGCCGACGGTGCCCAGGAACGGGTTGGGGTCCCGGCCGATCCACTCGACGGCGGCGCCGACGCCGACCACCCGCTCCACGCAGACGGTGGTGGTCTCCCGGAAGGTGACCGGCACGCCGTAGTCGCCGGCGAGGGTGGCCTCGATGACCTCCTTCTGCACCTCGCCGTAGAGGGACACGGCGATCTCCCGGCGCCGGTCGTCCTGGCGCAGGTTGATCAGCGGGTCCTGCTCGGCGAGCTGGGCCAGGGCGGCGTGCAGGGCCGGCCGGTCGGCCGGGCGCACCGGTTCGACAACCGTCTCCAGCGTGGGCGGGGCGAAGTGCCGCCGGCCGGCCGGCCGCTCGGGCGGGACGCCGAGCACGTCCCCGACGCGGACGTCGGCCAGCCCGTGCAGCCGGACGATCCGGCCGGCCCCGGCCGCGTCGCCGGGCGTGGCGTCGCCGCCGTCGAAGACGGCCAGGGCGGTGATCCGGGCCTCCCGGCCGCCGCCGAAGCGGATGCGGTCGCGGACCCGCAGGGTGCCGGCGAAGATCCGGGCGTACGCGACCTTCTCCCCGGCCGGGCCGCGCTCGACCTTGAAGACGGTGCCGGAGAGCGGGGCGTGGTCGTCGCCCGCGGTGGCGGGGAGCAGCGCGGTGACGGCGTCGATCAGCGCGTCGACCCCGGCCCCGGTGACGGCGGAGCCGGCGAGCACCGGGTGCACCCGGGCCCGGGCGGTCTGCGCGACGAGCGCCTCCCACAGCCGGTCCGGGGTGGCCGCCCGCTCGTCGGCCACGTAGGCCGCCAGCAGCGCGTCGTCGTGCGCGGAGAGCAGGTCGACCAGGCGGGCCCGGTGGCCGGGGTCCCCGGGCGGGTGCGGGATCCAGCGGGCGGCCGGCGTGCCGGTGGCGTCGACCCGGCCGAGGGCCACGACCTCCGGGGTGAGCCGGTCGGCGATCTGGCGCAGCACCCGGTCCGGGTCCGCGCCGGCCCGGTCCACCTTGTTGACGAAGAACAGGGTGGGGATGCCGAGGCGGTGCAGGGTGCGGGCCAGCAGGCGGGTCTGGGCCTGGACGCCCTCGACGGCCGAGACCACGAGGATCGCGCCGTCGAGCACGCCGAGCACGCGTTCCACCTCGGCGATGAAGTCGGGGTGGCCCGGGGTGTCGATGAGGTTGACCGTGGTGCCGGCCACGGCGAACGAGACCACCGCGGAGCGGATGGTGATGCCCCGCTGCCGCTCCAGCGCCAGCGTGTCGGTGCGGGTGTTGCCGGCGTCGACGCTGCCGGGCTCGTCGATGACCCCGGCACTGTGCAGCAGCCGTTCGGTCAGGCTGGTCTTACCGGCGTCGACATGGGCGAGGATGCCGAGATTGAGGGTTTTCACGAAGCGTCATGTCCTCGGGGTAGGCGATCAGTGCCATCGGGTGGGACATCGACGCGGCTCGCATTCTCGGGCTCCTCCCCTCGGTGGACGTCGTGGTCGATTGCAGCAACCGGCGCCTGCGCCGGCAACCGATTAACCCGGCCGGGTGGGGCGTTGCATCGGCGGCACAGCGGGTAGACGGCCCGGATGAGTCGGGACGACGCGGGGCCGGTGGACGTCGACGAGCCGCTCGCGGTCGGCGTACCGGCGGCGCCGCACGACGCGAGCGGCGAACGCGTGCCCACCCGCGACCTGTCGGGCCTGGCGCCGCCCCCGCGGCCGGCCCGGCGGAGGACCGGGCCCGCGGCGCTGGACGCGGCTGGCGATGGACGAGGCGTCGCGCACCCGCAGGCACGGCAAATTCGGCGCGGTCAAGTACGTCTACCCGCCGGAGACAATGGCGGAGCTGCGGTCCTGGTTCGACCGTGAGCTGGCGGCGCGGTTGCCGACCTGCCGGGTGCTCTACTGGACCTGAGCCACCGGGCGGCGCTTCATCTCCTCCATGAAGGGGTAGCGCGCGGCCAGCTCGGCGAGCGTGCACCCGGCCCGCCAGGCGGCGGCCACCTGGGCGACCTGGAGCAGGTCGGTGGCGTCGCCGCGGGCCTGGACGTCACCGTCGACCCGCAGGTCGATCATGAAGTAGCGGGCCTGGGCGCCGAGGCTGACGCAGACGACACCCCGGTCGGAGGACGCCTCGGCGCAGGTGAACCGGCTGCGGCCCTGCTCGGGGGCGGTCACCCGGCCGATGTCGAGCTGGTGCCGGGCCGCGGTCTGCACGAGGGCGGGAGCCAGGCCGCCCGGCTCGACCAGGTCCGGGTAGAGGCGCACACCCAGTGCCGTCGACACGTCGCTCATGACTGACTCCCACTTCCTCGTGACAGAGACCAGCGGCACGCAGGTTACGGGTGTGTTTCCGGCGCGCCTGGTCATCCTGTCCCCCCTGGACGCCCCACGGCAATAGGAACCGTCGATTCGGCCACCATCGGCCCGGCGCCGGGCGCCCGGTACGCTCCCAGCCCATGGCCCGGATCCGGTGTGACTTCTTCTCCACGGCGCTCGGCATGGGCACGTCGATGACCGTGCTGCTGCCCGAGCACGGCTCGGCCGGGATCGGCATGCCCGGCGGGGCGAGCGCCGCCGACCCGCCGGTGCTCTACCTGCTGCACGGCCTCACCGACGACGACACCATCTGGACCCGGCGCACCTCGATCGAGCGGTACGTCGCGCCGCTGGGCCTCGCCGTCGTCATGCCGCAGGTCCAGCGGAGCTTCTACTGCGACGAGGCGCACGGCAACCGGTACTGGACCTTCCTCAGCGAGGAGCTGCCGGAGGTCTGCCGGTCGTACTTCCGCCTCTCCGACCGGCGGGAGGACACGTTCGTGGCCGGCCTGTCCATGGGCGGCTACGGGGCGCTGAAGTGGGCGCTGCGCCGACCGGACCGGTTCGCCGCCGCGGCCAGCCTCTCCGGCGCGCTGGACGTCGCCCGGCGACGCCACCACCCGACGACCCCCCTGGACCCCGCCGTGTGGCACACCGTCTGGGGCGACCGGGACGTGGCGGGCCCGGAGGACGACACGATGGCGCTGCTCGAACGGGCCGGCGACGACCTGCCCGCCCTCTACGTGGCCTGTGGCACCGAGGACTTCCTGTACGAGGACAACACCCGCTTCGTCGACACGGCACGCCGCCGCGGGCTGCCGGTCACCGTGGACTTCGGCCCCGGCGACCACGACTGGGCGTACTGGGACGCGCGGATCCAGGACGTGCTGGCCTGGCTGCCGCTGCCCGGCGACGGCTGAGCCGACGCGCCGCGCCTCCGACGGGGGCCGGGGGCGCGGCGGGTGACGGTCGGCCGTCGTCATCGACGGGTCAGGACGACCTTGAGGGCGCCGGTCTCGGCCGGCCGGGCGAAGACGTCGTACGCCTCGACGATCTCGTCGAGCCGGTACCGGTGGGTCACCATGTGCGCCGTGTCGAGCTGGCCGGCGACGAGCATGTTCAGCAGCGTCGGCGTGGTGCGGGTGTCGACCAGGCCGGTGGTGATGGTGATGTCGCGGATCCAGAGCCGCTCCAGGTGCAGGGTGGCCGGCTTGCCGTGCACGCCGATGTTGGCCACCCGGCCGCCGGGGCGTACCAGGGTGGTGCAGAGTTCGAAGGTGGCCGGGACGCCGACCGCCTCGACGGCCACGTCGGCGCCGAGCCCGTCGGTGACCGAGCGGACCACCTCGAGCGGGTCGTCGTCGGCGAGCACGGTCAGGTCCGCGCCGAACCGCTTGGCCGCGTCGAGCCGGCTCTGCGCCTTGTCGACGGCCACGATGTGGGCCGGCGAGTAGAGCCGGGCGGTCTGGATGGCGGCCAGCCCGATCGGGCCGGCGCCGACCACCACGACGGTGTCGCCGGGACGCACCCGGCCGTTGAGCACGCCGACCTCGTAGGAGGTGGGCAGGATGTCGGCCAGCAGCACGGCCGCCTCGTCGGGGACCTGCTCGGGCAGCCGGTACGTGGACAGGTCGGCGAACGGGATGCGGGCGTACTCGGCCTGCACGCCGTCGACGGTGTGGCCGAGGATCCAGCCGCCTCCGCCGAGGCACTGCCCGTAGGCGCCCTCGCGGCAGTAGCGGCAGACGCCGCAGGCGGAGATGCAGGAGGCGAGGACCCGGTCACCCACCTTCAGGCTGGCGACGCCGTCGCCGACCGCGACGACCGTGCCGACCGCCTCGTGGCCGAGCACCCGGCCCGGCTGGACCTCGGGCACGTCGCCACCGAGGATGTGCAGGTCGGTCCCGCAGATGGTGACCGCGTCGACGCGGATGATCGCGTCCCGCGGGTCGACGATCGTGGGGTCCGGGATCTCGGACCAGGACTTCTCGCCCGGCCCGCCGTACACGAGTGCCTTCATGGCTCCTCCTCACACCGTTGTCACCTCCCACGCTTCTCCGTGGCAGGTGCGGCGGGCAGGGCCGGAGGACCCGGGGGCCGGGACCGAGGTCCCGGCCGCGGGCACGTCACACGCCGACGGTCCCGTCGATGGCCTCGCGGAGGAAGTCGGCGTGGCCGTTGTGCCGCGCGTACTCGTGCATCATGTGCAGCATCACCAGGCGCAGGGAGACGTCCTCGCCCCAGCGGGCCTGGTGGCCGGTGACGTCGAGCGACTCGGCCTCGCGCTCGATGCGGCGGGCGTGCTCGACCTCCCGCTGCCACGCCTCGAACGCCTCCGACCGGCTCGACGCGCTCGCGTCGTACGCCTCCTGGAAGTCCCCGGTCGCCGACCAGATCAGCGGGACGTCCTCGGCGTTGATCACCCGGCGGAACCAGGTGCGCTCGACCTCGGCCAGGTGCCGCACGAGGCCGAGCAGGGACAGTGTGGACGGCGGCGACGACTGCCGCCGCAGCTCCTCGTCGGTCAGCCCCTCGCACTTCAGGGCCAGGGTGGCGCGGTGGAAGTCGAGGAACGCGCGCAACGTCTCCCGCTCCCCGGCCAGCAGCGGCGGGCCGATCCGTTCGGTCTCCACCTGGTTCCTCCTCGCCGGCCCGGGGCCTGCCCGTGGTTGCTTGGCAGTGCTTCCGGGGGAGCCTAGTCTCAGCGCATCGATCCACCTCCGAAGGGATCATGATGCACCCCCACGTCCGACGTTCCGCGCTGGTCGCCTCGGCGGTCACCGCGGCGCTGGTGGCCGGCGGCACGACCGTCCAGGCCGCCGCCGACACCTATGACCACACCGCCACCGCGACGGTCTTCGCGCCCAATCCCGTCCAGCAGCTCGGCGACCAGTCGCTGACCGACCAGAAGGACGCCGACTACCCGGCGCTGGCCGGGGCGTACCGGTCGGTGCCGCTGACCAACCTGGACGGCTCCGGGACCCTCACCGGGAAGTACGTGGTGGTCAAGAGCAAGACCGGCACCCCGGCCCGTGTGGTCGACGGCGCGTACCCGGCCTGGCACCGGGACGCCGACCAGTTCGAGCAGGTGATGGGCTACCACTGGGTGAACACCGCCCAGGCGTACCTCCAGTCGCTCGGCTTCGGCAGCACGCTGCGGCCGGTCAACCAGCGGCAGATCGAGCTGCGCATCGACCAGTACGGCGGCGACAACTCGTTCTTCCGCGAGGACAAGGCGAACATCACCCTCGGCAAGGGCGGCGTGGACGACGGCGAGGACGCCGAGGTGATCGTCCACGAGTACGGCCACTCGGTGCAGGACGGCCAGGTGCCCGGCTTCGGCACCACGCTGGAGTCCGGCGCCATCGGCGAGGCGTTCGGCGACTACCTGGCGGTCGTCGTGACCAGCTGGGCCACCGGCGTGCCGACGAAGACCCCGGAGTCCTGCGTGGCCGACTGGGACTCGGTCTCCTACACCCGCACCGCCCCGCACTGCCTGCGCCGCCTCGACGGCACCAAGGTCTACCCCGCCGACCTGGTGGGCGAGGTGCACGCCGACGGCGAGATCTGGTCCCGCGCGCTGTGGGACATCCGCACCGCGCTCGGCGACCGCCGGGCCAGCACGCTGATCGTGGAGGCGCAGTTCGCCTTCACCACGGACGTCACCTTCCGGGACGCGGCGCTGGCCACCGTGGCCGCGGCGCAGCGCCTCTACGGCACCCAGGCCGCGACCGCGACCCGGGCCGCCTTCGTCGCCCGCGGCATCCTCTGACCGCGGCGGTGGGCGCCGCTCCCCGCCGGGGCGGCGCTCACCGCAGCGACGACCGGGCCACCGGGAAGTCGAAGTACGTGTCCGGGTACGGCTCGTCGACGTACCGGTAGTGCCACCACTCGCGCGGATAGTTCTCGAAGCCCTGCGCGGTCATCAGCCGCTTCAGCAGCTCCCGGTTGTCCCGGGCCGCGCCGGTGACGCGGGGGTCGGCCGTGTGCGCGCGGGGGTCGAAGCAGTCGAAGCCGGTGCCCATGTCGACGGAGTTGTCCGGGAACCGCCGGCCGGCGGGCGCCGTGCAGGCGACCAGTGGCTGGCCCGGCGTGTACGCCGGCTGGTCGGGGGTCGGCGCCGGGACCAGGGTCAGGTCGAGGGTGCTCCCCCGGCTGTGCGCGGTGGGCGCGCCGATGTAGCCGTCGGCGAAGAGCCGGCCCTTCGGCTCGTCCGGGTAGAACTCCGCCTTCATCCCCTGCTCGCCCGGGAGTTTCGCCCAGGCGACGAACTCGTCCACCGCCCGCTGCGGGCGGTAGCAGTCGTACACCTTGAGGCTGCGCCCCTGGGCCAGGGCGGCGGCCTGCACCCGGTGCAGCGCCTCCGCCGCCCGCCGGGTGAGCAGGCAGAGCGGCTCGGGGTAGCCGGTGATCGGCCGGCCGACGAAGTTGTGCGCGGTGGCGTACCGGATGTCGGTGCGGACGCTCCTGTCGACGGCGGCCAGGTCCACGAAGTCGGCCGGGGCGCGGGGGCCGCTCGGGCCGGCCGACGGCGGGGGCGGGGTGGACGGGGCCGGTCGCGGCGCGGGCCGCTGGCACGCGGTGGCGAGCACCGTGGCCAGCACGGCGAGGGCGGCGGCCCCGCGTGTCCCGGTCCTCACCCTGCCGTGTCTACCAGCATCGCGGCGCCGCCGGGCCGGCACCGGCCATGCGGCAAGATTGCCGGTGGGGCGGGCCCGCCGTCCCAGGATTCGCGGCCGGCGCTCCCGGCCGGTGGAGGAGACACGGGTGAACGCGGACGACGAGCCCAGGGTGACCATCACCGCGATCGCGCGGGAGGCCGGGGTCTCCGTGCCCACCGTGTCCCGGGTGCTCAACGGCCGCTCGGACGTCGCCCCGGACACCCGGGAACGGGTCGAGGAACTGCTGCGCCACCACGGCTACCGGCGCCGGGGCAGCCGCACGGTGCGCCAGGCGAACCTGCTCGACCTGGTCTTCAACGACCTGGACAGCCCGTGGGCCGTGGAGATCATCCGGGGCGTCGAGGACGTCGGCCACGCGGCCGGGGTGGGCACCGTGGTCTCGGCGATCCACAGCGAGTCGACCTCGACCCGGCAGTGGTTGCAGAACCTGCGGGACCGCGCCTCGGACGGGGTCATCGTGGTGACCTCGCACCTGACCCCGCCCGTGCACGCCCAGCTGCGCCGGCTCAACGTGCCCGTGGTGGTGGTCGACCCGGCCGCCGGGGTGCCGGGCACGGACGTGCCGGCGATCGGGGCGACCAACTGGGCCGGCGGACTGTCCGCCACCGAGCACCTGCTGGGGCTGGGCCACCGGCGGATCGGTTTCGTGGCCGGCCCCACGCACCTGCTGTGCAGCCGGGCCCGGCTGGACGGCTACCGGGCCGCGCTCGCGACGGCCGGGGTGCCGCTGGACGACCGGCTCGTGCAGCCCGGCGACTTCTACCACGCCTCCGGCTTCGCTGCCGGCGCCGCGCTGCTGGACCTCGACGACCCGCCGACGGCCATCTTCGCCGCCAGCGACCAGATGGCCTTCGGCGTCTACGAGGCCGTCCGCCGCCGCGGGCTCCGGGTCGCCGACGACATCAGCATCGTCGGCTTCGACGACCTCCCCGAAGCCCGCTGGGCCTCCCCGCCGCTGACCACCGTCCGCCAACCGCTTGTGGAGATGGGACGGCTCGCCGCCCGCACGGTGCTGCGCCTGGCCCAGGGCGAGGACATCGAGTCGCCCCGGGTCGAACTGGCCACCGAACTCGTGGTCCGGGACAGCACGGCGCCCCCGGCCGCCGGGTAGGGCCGGGGGCGGCTCAGCCGTCCTCGGGCGCCCCACGTGAGGTCGCCCCGGGTGGCAGCGCGGCGAGGGCGGCGTGCCGGCGGCGCCGGGCCAGCAGCACGGCTCCCCCGGCCACCAGCACCGCCCCGACCGCCACGGAGGGGCCGGTGCCCGGCCAGGAGCCGGTGGTCGCGGCGCCGGCGCCGCCCAGCCCCGCGCCGCCGGCGAGGGCCGACGCCGCGCCGGTCGGCGACGCGGCGGCCCGGTCCAGTTCGCCGGGGCGGACCAGCCGGCCGACCGCCGCGTCCCGGGGCAGGCCGAAGCCCCAGTCCAGCAGCGCGGCCCCCTGCTGCCAGCCGCGCTGCGTGGTGGCCTCCGCGCCGAGCACTGTCACCACCAGCCGGCGGCCGCCCCGCTCGGCCGCGCCCACGTAGGTGTGCCGGGCCAGATCGGTGAAGCCGGTCTTGCCGCCGATCGCCCCCGGGTAGTGGTCGAGCAGCATGTTGTCGTTGGAGATGCCGAACGCCTTCGCGCGCAGCGCCGGCTGGGCGGGCACCTGCGCGGTCCGGGTGGCGGCGTACCGGCGGAACGCCGGGTCGGCGAAGCAGGCCCGGGCGATCAACGCCAGGTCGTACGCGCTGGTGAACTGGTCCGGGCCGTCCAGCCCGGACGGCGTGACCGCGTGGGTCTGCAACGCGCCGAGCCGGCGGGCCTCGGTGTTCATCGCGCGGATGCCGCCGGCCGTCCCGTCCGGCCCGCCGCCCAGCCGGGCCAGGGCGTTGGCGGCCTCGTTGCCGGACTTCAGCAGCAGGCCCAGCCAGATCGTCTCGATCCGGTACCGGCCGCCCGCGACCAGCCCGACCGCCGAGCTGCCCGGCTCGATGGCCAGGTCCTCGGCCGTCACGGTCACCTCGCGGCCCGGGTCCAGCCTCGGCAGCATGGTGGCCGCCAGCAGCAGCTTCTGCACACTCGCCGGCACGCCGTACTCGTGCGGGCCGCAGCCGCCGAGCACCGCGCCGGTGTCCAGGTCGGCGACCACCCAGGAGGTCGCGGTCACGGCCGGCGGCGCGGGCGCGGCCGGCGGCAGGGCCAGGCCGGCGGTGGCCAGGGCGGCGCCGCCGACCGCCCGCGCTGCGGGGTCGGCCGCCGGTGGCGGCTGCGGCGGCCGGGTCGCCGGGGCGGGCACGTTCGGGCAGGGCGGCGCCCCCGCCGGCAGCCGTCGGACGGGCGCCCGGGTGCCCGCCGTCGCGGGCGTGGACAGCATCGACGCCGGTACGAGCAGGGCGGCGGCCAGCACCGCGGACGGTCCCCAGGTCCTCATGGCCGGAGGCTAGCCACGCCGACCCGAACGGGTCACCCGCTCGGCCATTCGCGTCCGGCCGCCCGCCCGCGGCGGTAGGCTACCCGCCCCGCACCCGCGCTGCGAGGGCCCGGCACCGGGCGGACGCAGCGGCGGGTGAGGTGTCGGCGTTCCGCCCGTGGGGTAGCCCGGAGGGAGGACATCGAAGGAGGACACCATGACCGAACCCCGTTTCGCCCCCATCGGGCTGGCCGCGGCGGCCGACGCCGTCGAGGGCGCCGAGGAGCGCGAGGGCGCGCACACCGACGCCGGCGACGCCACCCGCGACTCCGACGGCACGCCGGTCGGCGCGGCCGACGCCGAGGCCGACCGCGCCCGGGCCGCCGGCGAGGACGTCGAGCCCCGGCCCTGACCGTTCGAGGCACGGCGGCAGCGCTCAGCGGAGGCCGCCGGTGGACTGAAGCAGCGCGGCGACCACGGCCGTCGCGTCGCCGACCGCGTCCAGCAGCCGGTGCAGCACGCCCCGCAACGCCTCGCGTAGCCGCCGGGGCAGCAGCGCCCGGAGGTCCACCACCATCCGCCCGGGGTGCTCCATGCCCGGGCGGATACCCGTGGTCACGCCGTCCACGCGGCGGTCGGTCAGACCGCGCCGCGGCGCACGAGCACGCGTAGCGCCGCGTAGCCGGGGAGCACGGGCAGCCAGAAGGTGGCGAGCCGGTAGATCAGCACCCCGGCGACCGCGGTTCCGGTCGGGACGCCGTAGAGCAGCAGGCCGGAGACCAGGGCGGCCTCGGTGGCGCCGAGCCCGCCGGGGGTCGGCGCGGCGGTGGCCACCCCTTCCCCCAGCACGGACACCAGCACCACCGGCGCGAGCAGGGCCGCCGTGGCGGGCAGGCCGACGGCGAGCAGGGCCAGCCAGAGCGCGACGGCGTAGGCCAGGGTCAGCGCCACGCTCACGGTCAGCAGCGGCACGAGCCGGCCGCCCCGGACCAGCGCGTGCAGCGCGTCCGCGACCTGGCGCCGGGCCGCGCGGAGCCGCGCCCGCCACCGGGGTACGGCCAGCGCCACGGCGACGGCCACCAGCACGGCGAGCACGGTGAGCAGGACGGCCAGCGCGCGGCCGGCCGCCGCGTCGACCAGGTGCCGGCGGGTCCCCCGGGCGAACGGCAGCAGGACGGGCAGCAGCAGGGCGACGCCGAGCACCCCGGCGACCCGGCTCACGGCGACCGCGGTGGCCGCCGCGGGCACGGTCAGCCCCTGCCGGTGCAGGTAGCGCAGGCTCAGGGCCGCGCCGCCGAGCGCGCCGGGCGCGATCCCGTTGACGAAGGTGGCGGCCACCTGGACGGCGACCGTGCGGCCGAGCGGCATCGGGGCGGGGACGGCGAGCCGCAGCGCGAGCGCGCTGAACAGGTAGGTGGCAGCCGCGGCGAGCAGGGCGCCGGTCACCGCCAGCGGATCGGCGTGCCGGAGGGCGCTCAGCGCGGTGCGTACCTGGCCGAGCTGCGGCAGCAGGAAGTGCACCAGGAGACCCAGCATGACCAGCAGGAACACGTTCCGCGGGGTGATGTGCAGGGCTCGCGCCAGGCCGCCGGAGGACGGCCGGCTGTCCCGCATGACCCGACGATAGGGCGAGCGGCCGCCCGGGCGGGCGGCATCGCCGACGGTCCGCCCGACCGGTACGCGGCCCGGCGGGGCGGTCAGGCGCGGCGGGGCCGGTGGTCAGGCGCGGCGGCGGCCGGCCCCGCGGGAGCGGCCCCGGCGGGCGGCCAGCACCGCCGCCAGCCCGCCGACGACGAGGGCGAGCAGGCCGGCGGTGGGCACGATGACCCGCCAGTCGCCGTCGGCCATCCGGCGCAGCGCGGTCCCGGCCGGCCCGCGCCACTGTGCCGGCGGCGTGGGGCGGACCGCCGCCGGGGAGCCGCTGGGGGCGGCCCGCTCGGCGTCCAGTTCGCCGGGCTCGACCAGCCGGCCGACCGAGGCGTCCCGGGGCAGCGAGAAGCCCCAGTCGAGCAGCTGGGCGCCCTGCTGCCAGCCGCGTACCGGGCGGGCCTCGGCGCCGAGCAGCGTGACCACGAGCCGGCGGCCCCCGCGCTCGGCGGCGCCGACGTAGCTGTGCCGGGCCAGCTCGGTGAAGCCGGTCTTGCCGCCGAGCGCGCCGGGGTAGCGGTAGATCAGCTGGTTCTCGTTCTGGATCTGGAAACCACCGGCCTTGAGCGCGGGCTGGGCCGGGATCTGGGCCCGCTCGGTGAGCGCGTAGCGGCGGAACCGCGCGTCGGCGAAGCAGGCGCGGGCGATCAACGCCAGGTCGTACGCGCTGGTGAACTGACCGGGGCCGTCCAGCCCGGAGGGGGTCACCGCGTGGGTCTGGAGGGCGCCCAGCCGGTGCGCCTCGGCGTTCATCTGGGCCACGCCGGCGCGGGCGCTGCCGGCGCCGAGCCGGGCCAACATGTTCGCCGCGTCGTTGCCGGACTGGAGCAGCAGCCCCAACCAGAGCGTCTCCACCGCGTACCGGCCGCCGACGAGGAGGCCGACGGCCGAGCTGCCCCGCTCGATGTCCAGGTCGGCCCGGGTCGCGGTGGCCACCTGCTTCGGATCGATCCGGTTCAGGAGGGTGGCGGCCAGCAGCAGCTTCTGGGTGCTCGCCGGGGTGCCGTACTCGTGCGGGCCGCAGGCGCCGAGCACGGCGCCGGTGTCCAGGTCGGCGACCAGCCAGGTGGTGGCCGTGACCGCTGGCGGCGCCGGGCTGCCGGGTGCGGTGATCAGGCCCTCGGTGGCCAGCGCCTCCCCGCCGACGGCCCGCTGTTCGGGCACCGACGGCGGTGGGGTGGGGCGCGGCGGCCGGGTCACCTTCGGCGCCGGCATCCGGGGACAGGGCACCGCCGCCCCGGCGGCGGTCACCGGCGGCGCGGCGTCCGCCGGGGTCGGGGCCCCGGTGACGAGCAGGGCGACGACGGTGCTGGCGGCCAGGACCCGGGCTCTCATGGAGAGGCACCCTACCCAGCCCAGTTCCGGGGCCGTCGCGGCTCACCCCGGGACCGGGCCGTGGCGGCTCAGCCGACCCGGCGCAGCCACCGGCGCTGCCACGGGGTCTCCACCGCCCGGGGGTGGTAGCGCTCGCGGACCCAGGCCACCGCCTGCGCGGGAGCGAGGCCGTCCAGGACGGCCAGCGCGGCGAGGGCGGTGCCGGTCCGGCCGACGCCGCCGTGGCAGGCGACCTCGACCCGCTCCCCCGCGTACGCCCGGCGCCGCGCCTCCCGCAGCGCGTCGAGCGCGTCGGCGCGATCCAGCGGCAGCCAGAAGTCGGGCCAGCGGATCCTGCGGGCCGGCCAGGCCGGCGTCGGGCCGGGCGCCAGCAGCAGGGCGAAGTCGGCGGGCGAGGCCGCCGACGCGATCCGCCGCCCGCGTACGGTGGCGCCGCCGGGCAGCGCCAGCAGTCCGGTCCGGTCCGTCCACTGCGGTGTCCCGTGCATCCGGTCATTGTGCGGCCCCGGTAGGCCGCGCCGACACGACGGTGCCCGCCGGGATCCGGCGGGCACCGCCGACACGACGGTGCCCGCCGGGATCCGGCGGGCACCCTCGGAGATCGGTCCGGGCCCTGCCCGGCGCGCCTCAGGTCAGCGGGAACCGATCCCGAAGCGGCCGCGCCGGCGCCAGGCCAGGGAGAGCAGCACCAGCACCGCGCCGGCGCCGGCCAGGCCACCGCCGAGCTTCAGCGGCGTGCCGATGCTGTCACCGGTCACCGGCAGGTGGCCGCCGCCCGGCCGCCCCGGCCGGTCCGGCCGCGCCGGGAGGACGATGCCCGTGGCGCTGTCCTCCTGCGTCCCCTGGACGGCGGTGAAGACGTGCCGCCCGGTCCGGCTCGGCCGGTAGGTGGTGGTGAAGTTGCCGTCGCCGTCCGCCGTCACGGTGAACGTGGTCGGCGCCGACTGCGGCTGCTGGTAGGCCACCGCGGTCATGGCAACGGCGCTGCCGTCGCTCCGGCGGACCGACCCCGCGGGTGCCGCGTTGGGATTGCCGGTGATCGTCACGTTGATCGTCACCGTCCCGGCCGCCCAGCCCTCGCCCCTCAGGGTGAAGGTCTCGCCGAGGCGGATGGTCGTCGGTGTGACGGTCAGTGACGCCTCACCCGGCGTGTACACCGGTGGCTGCGGCTGTGCCGCGCCGGCCGCCGTCGGCACGGCCGCCACGGCCAGGCCGACCGTGAGCGCCATGAAGATGCGGGATAGCCGCATGATGGATTCCCTCCTACTGATCACAGCTTGGTGCGGAAACAACTTGGGTGGTCCATGGGGTGACGGTGGGTGTGAGCACCAGCTCGGCCGTGCCGGCGCTCGTCGTGCCGGTGAGCAGGGTGACGTCGAGGGTCCGGGTACGTCCCGGCTTGACCTCCACGTTCGCCACGGTCACCTGGCGGCTACCTGCGGTCCCGCTGCCCATCGCGGTGTCCCGGCCGTCCAGCCGGCCGCCGAGCACCGCCCCTCCGGTCGGGCTGTACACCGACACGAAGGTGCGGGCGGTGTACGGATCGCCGGAGAGCGCGAGGCCGGTGACCGACTCGGCCAGACCCGACTTCGGGGCGGTGGAGTGAACCGTGACCCGTAGCCGCAGCTCACGGCGCCCGTCCGGCTGGCAGTCGCCGACCGTCACGGTTGCCGAGAACCTGAGGTAGTAGCCGAGCTTCGCGCCGCTGCCGTCGTTGAGGAACACGCCGACAGTGGGCACGGTGTCCTTCTCGCGGAGCTTCCCCGCCAACTGGCTGTCGCCGAGGACGCGCTGCTCCGTGGGATGGACACTCCAGAACAATATCCGTCGTTCGGTAATAGAACGGTTGAAAACGGTCAAAAGAGACCGGGGATTCACCGCCCTGGTGAAGAGGGCGTCGAACACCGCGGACGCGGCCTGCGCGAAGTAGGAGTCCTGCGCCTTGTTGTCGAGGGTCCGGTAGGCGTCGCTGAGCAGGGTCCGGACCACGCTGCTGCCGGCCAGGCTCGGCCGGCCCGGCACGGTGACCGGCCCGAGCACGCCGAGCAGGTACGACAGCACCAGCGGATCGACGGCGAGCACGCCGTCCACCGCCGTGCCGGTGCGCCGGCGGACCATCTCCCGGTAGAGCGCGGCCGCGGTCGGGAAGTCCGGGCTGAGGTTGACGTCCGCGGGGAACGTCCCGGGCAGGTCCTTCCAGAGGCGCCGCATCTCCTCGCTCACCGGCAACGGCGGGTCGAACGACCGCAGACTGCCCGCGCTGGCCTGGCCGGACATCCGGATCCGACCGCCCTCGGCCCGCAGCACCGCGTGCGCGCCGAACATGCCCCCGGTCGCGCGCAACTCGGCCGGGTTCTGGGAGACCAGCAGGTAGCTGCGGGGACCGTCGGCGCCGAGCAGCGCGGGCAGCAGCCGGGCGCCCTGATCCGCGGCGGCGGTGAGCTCCCCCAGCCGGTCCAACTCGGTGCGCAACCCGGCGACGGCATCCCGGACCTGCCCCACCAGGTCGTCGGTGGACACGGCGCGCAGGCGCTCACCGTTCCGCCGCACCGCCTGGTCGGCGACGGAGAGCTCGGCGGACGCGCCGCGTAGGCGGCCCAGGTCGAGCTTTCCCTCCTTCGGCACCAGCGAGGCGAGGTCGAGGCGGAGCAGGGTGGGGAAGGCGAGCCGGGCCAGGTCGTCCACGGCCACCGCGATCTGGCGCACGGCGGCCAGGTCGTCGCCGGCGTACGGGGCCTGCTGGCCCAGCCACCAGGCCGGGTCGCCGGTGGCGCCGCGGGCGGCGGCGGCCTGCTCCTGGAGCGCGGCGAGGGTGCGCTGGGCCCGGGCCACGTCGCCGCCGACCACCTGCGTGCTCAACTCCTGGGCCAGCCCGGCCGCGTTGAGCAGGTGCGCCCGGGCCTGCCAGCCGCGGAACCCGACCCACCCGCCGGCGGCCAGCAGCACCGAGACGACGACAAGCCCGACGAGCAGCACCCGGCGTACGCGGGCCCGGCTGCGGCGCCGGGAGCGCCGCCGCCGGCGGGCCGACCCACCGCTTTCCGTCACACCGCTCTCCCCGGTTGAAATCGGACACCAATGACGATTGATCGCTTTGTAGCACGAATTTCCACGGGTTCGCGGCTTTATCGTGCACTTCGCCATGGTGTGGCGGTTTCGTGAGGATCGTTCCAGTCAGCGGCGGGCGGTCGCGGCGCGTGCCGAGACCTCGTGCAGCAGCCGCTCGATCCGGTCCACGCCGGCCCGCAACGACATCTCCCGGAGGTAGGCGTCCCGTCCCCGGCGACCCATGTCCACCCGCGCCGGCGGCGGGATCGCCGAGGCGAGCCAGAACCGGTCCGCCAGCGCGGCCCAGTCCTCCGGCGGGCAGGACAGCCCGGCCCGGGCGCGCTCCACAAGCGCCACCGTGTCACCGCCGGCCGAGGCGACCACCGGCGCGGCGCAGGAGAGCGCGGCCTGGAGCTTGCCGGGCACCATGCCTCGCAGCTCCGGCAGGTCACGCAGCATGACGAGCTGGTAGTCGGCCGCCGCGTACAGCTCCGGCATGTCCAACGGGGACCGCCGGTCGACGAACCGGACGTTGTCGGCCCCGAGCTCGGCGGCGAGCCCCCGCACCCGCCGCTCCTCGGCTCCCGAGCCGACCAGGACCAGGTCCATCCGGTCGTCCAGCGTGGCCGCCGCGCGCACCGCGGTCTCCAGCCCCTGGCGTACGCCGATCGTCCCGGCGTGCATCACCACGCAGCGGTCGTCCCGGCGGATCAGCCGCCGGGCGGCCCGGCTGGGCTCGGTCGGGCGGAAGATCCGCTCGTCGGTCCAGTTCAGCACCACCCGCACCCGGTCCGGGTCGGCGCCCCCGGCGACCACGAGGTCGCGCATGGACGGTGCGGTGACCGCGACGGCGCCTGCCTCCTGGTAGATCCGGCGCAGGGTGGCGTCCAGCCGGCCGGACCACCGGCGGGCCTCCCCCGCCCGGTCCGGCTCCTCCTCCGGCCAGACGTCCTGCACGTGCAGCACGGTCGGCACCCGGCCGAGCAGGCGCAGCAGGCCGGCCGCGGCGAAGGTGACCGCCGGGAGCTGGAAGACGTACAGGGCGTCGACGTCGCCGAGGTAGCGCCGGCCGGTCAGCGCCACGCTGCCGGCGAAGGAGAGCCAGCTGGCCATCCGCGCCTTGGCGGAGCCGTCACCGCCGGCGTACCGGGGCACCCGGCGGACGGTCAGCCGCTCGCTGTGCGTCTGGTGCCGCCAGCGTTGCCGCCAGCCCGGGTAGACGTGCCCGCCCGGGTAGTCCGGGAAGCCGGTGAGCACCCGCACCTCGTGGCCGCGGGCGGCCAGCTCCTCGGCCAGGCTGCCCGGGATGAACGCGGGCTCCGGCGGGAAGTGGTACGACAGGATGCCGATCTTCATGGGCGTGCTCCCGGCGCGGCTTCCCGACGCGCGCGCCCCGGCACCCCGTACGATGCCGGCATCCCCTCTGCGTCCGGCCGCGACCGCCGGAACACCGCCGTCGCGGCGCCACGTCCCGCGACCGTGCCGACGAGAGGGGTGCAGATGGTCGACGGGGTGCTCTTCGTCTGCCACGCCAACATGTGCCGGTCACCGATGGCGGAGTTCATCGCCCGCCGGCTGCTGCGCGACCTGCCGGTCGCGGTGGCGAGCGCGGGCACCGACGCCCTGGACGGGGCACCCATGCACCCGTACGCCATCGAGGTGGCCGCCGGGACCGGGGCGGACCCGGCGGCGTTCCGCACCCGCCGGCTGCGCCCCGAGCACCTGACCCGGGCCGGCCTCGTCCTGACCGCGACCCGGCGGCAGCGTTCGGTCTGCACCGCGCTGGCACCGGCCGCGCTGCCCCGGACCTTCACGCTCCGCCAGTTCGCCCGGCTGGCCGCCGCCGCGGCGGAGGCCCCCGAGGCGACCGAGCCGGCCGCCCCGCGCGCGGACTCCCCGCTGCGCGCGGCGGTGGCGGTGGCCGCCCGCGCCCGGGGGCGGCTGCAACCCGCCACCCCCGACGCGGACGACCTGCGCGACCCGATCGGCGGCTCCCCCGCCGACTTCCGGCGCTGCGCCGAGGAGATCGAGCGGTCGATCCGACCGGTGCTCGCGCTCATCGGGACAGCCGGGTGAGTTCCTGGGTGTGGTCGCCCACGGCGGCCGGCTCCCCCCGCCGGGCCACCCCGGCCCGGTCGGTGGGCACGGACGGGGCGGCAGGCACGACCACCTTGTACGCCTCGTACTGGTAGGCGTCCGCCTTGGCCACCTTGGCCATGTTCAGCACGCAGCCGAGCAGGCGCACGGAGACGGAGTGCAGCGCGTGGGCGGCGGCCGCCACCTGGCTGCGGGAGGTCCGTCCCTGCTGGGTGACCAGCAGCGCGCCGTCGGCCTGCACGGCCACCACGACGCCGTCGGTGACCGCGAGCAGCGGCGCGGTGTCGATGATCACGATGTCCGCCGACTCGCGCAGCGCCACCAGCAGGTCCGCCATCGCCTTGGACCCGAGCAGCTCGCTGGGGTTGGGCGGCGTGGCGCCGCTGGGCAGCACCAGCAGCGACTTGTCACCCCAGCGCTGCACCACGTCGCCGACCTGGACGTCGCCGACCAGCACGTCGGTGAGCCCCACCCCGCCGTCCAGGCCGAGGTAGTCGCCGACCTTCGGCCGCCGCAGGTCGGCGTCGATGAGCAGCACCCGCCAGCCGGCCTCGGCCAGCGCGATGGCCGTGTTGCAGGCCATGGTGGTCTTCCCCTCGCCCTGGAGGGCGCTGGTGACCGCGATGACGCGGGCGGGTTCGTGCACGTCGACGAAGCGCAGGTTGGTCCGGAGCTTGCGGACCGCCTCGGCGCGCGGGGAGTTGGCCGCCTCGCCGACGATCAGCGGGGCCGCCTTGGCGCCGGACTCGAACGGGATCTCGCCGAGCAGCGGGCTGCCGGTCACCCGCTGAAGCGCGGCGGCGTCCCGCATCCGGACGTCGGCCAGCCCGCGCAGCACGGCCAGCCCCGCCCCGAGCAGCAGCCCGAGCAGGCCGCCGATGACCAGGTTCCGCACCGGCTGCGGCGAGACCGGGCTGGAGGTCACCCGGGGACCGCTCACCACTTCGAGCTTGATCGGCGGCGCCTTGCCGTCCGGCGGGGTCTCCACCTTCTGCACCAACTCGACGAACTTGGCCGAGAGCGTCTCGGTGGTCTTGAGCGCCCGGGTCTGGTCGGTGTCGGTGACGGTCGCCTTCAGCAGCACGGTGCCGGCCTCGGTGGAGGTGGTGATCCGGCGCTGCACCTGGTCGGCGGTGAGCCCGAGCGGCGCCTCGGCGACCACGCTCTGCGCCAGCCGGTCGCTGGTGAGCAGGTCACCGTAGGACTTCACCCGCTGCTGGAGGAAGAGGCTGCCCTGGTAGGCGTCGGTGACGCCCTGGCTCGGGGTGGTGACGAAGAAGGTCACCGACGCCTCGTAACGAGGCGCTGTACGGACCGTTACCAGAGCGGCGGCACCCAGGGCGATCATGACCGTGACCAGCACGATCCACCAGTGGCGTCGGACCAGGCGCAGGTAGCCGAGCACGTCCATCACGCTCCCCCTCGCGACACGCCGGTCTGCCGATGAAACTGCACGAAAGCCCCCTAAAAACCCCAGTACACGTGCCAGGATTGAAAACGCCTATACATGACGAGAAGTGACTCGACGAATGTAAACGATCAGAGCCGCACAGACGGTCTAAATCCTCCCATTCACGGATCGGACGCAGAGGGCAATCCATGGATCGTGAAGCCACCGCCGCCGAGGACGCCGTACGACCACGGGGGCGGGTCACCCACCGGGTGGCCACCCTCTCCCTGTTAACGCTGGACACGGCCGCGTGGTGCGGCGGATTTCTCGGCGCGGCGTGGACCCGGTACGAATTCGCGCTGACCGCCGGCGCCGGCGCCCGGGTGCTCGCCGTTGCGCTCGGCTGCGCCGCGGTGTATGCGGTGCTCACCCTGGTCCGACTGCGGACGCACGGCCGGCACCCGATCGGCAGCGCCGGGGAGGCCCGCGGGCTGGCCGGCACGGCGGCGACCGCCACCCTCGCCACGCTCGCCGTCGTGCTGCCGTGGGCGGACCGGCCGGTGCCGGCCAGCACCCCGCTGCTCGGCGGCGCGGTCGCGCTCGTGCTGATGGCGGCGGCCCGGGGCGTCTGGCGGGCCCGCCAGGACCGGCACCACCGCCCGGTGCCCGACGCCGAGCGGTGCCTGGTCTACGGGGTGGACGCCGCCAGCGAGCGGCTGGTCCGGACGCTGCTGCGCGACCCGCAGAGCCGCTACCGCCCGGTCGGCCTCCTCGACGACGACCCGGAGAGCCGCGGGCTGCGCCTGGAGGGGCTGCGGGTGCTCGGCGGCCGGGAGCGGATCGGGGCGGCGGTGCGCGGCACCGGAGCGCGCACTGTCATCTTCTCGATGAGCGGCTCCGAGCCGAGGCTCCTGCGCGACGTGCGCTCCCGGACCCTCGAGGCCGGCGCCGCGTTCAAGGTGCTGCCACCCGTCCGCGAGCTGCTCGACCGCCCGGTCGCCGTGACCGACGTGCGGGACCTCCAGCTCAACGACCTGCTCGGCCGGGCGCAGCGGGTCGCCGAGCTGGCCGTCGAACGCGGCGGGCTGGCCGGCCGCCGCGTCCTGGTCACCGGCGCGGGCGGCTCGATCGGCTCCGAGCTGTGCCGGCAGATCGCCCGCTGCGAGCCGGGCGAGCTGATGATGCTGGACCGCGACGAGTCCGCGCTGCACGCCCTGCAGATGTCGCTGCACGGCCGGGCCCTGCTGGACGGCCCGGAGCTGATCCTGGCCGACATCCGGGACGCCGAGGGCATCGCGCGGGTGATCGCCGACCGGCAGCCCGACGTGGTCTTCCACGCCGCCGCACTCAAGCACCTCACCATGCTCCAGCGGCACCCCGGCGAGGCCATCAAGACCAACATCTGGGGCACCCTCAACGTGCTGGAGGCGTGCCGCGACGTCGCCGAGTTCGTCAACATCTCCACCGACAAGGCGGCCAACCCGACAAGCGTGCTCGGCTACTCGAAGCGGATCACCGAGCGGCTCACCGCGTACCACGCGGAGCGGCTGGGCGGGACCTACCTGAGCGTGCGGTTCGGCAACGTGCTGAGCAGCCGGGGGTCGGTGCTGACCGCGTTCCAGGCGCAGATCCGGGCCGGGGTGCCGATCACCGTCACGCACCCGGACGTCACCCGCTACTTCATGACCGTGCAGGAGGCGGTGCACCTCGTCCTCCAGGCGGCCGTCGTCGGCCGCGGCGGCGAGGCGCTGGTGCTCGACATGGGCGAGCCGGTCCGGATCGCGGACGTGGCGCGCCGGCTGGCCGCCGAGGCGGACCGCCCGGTCGACATCGTCTACACCGGGCTGCGCCCGGGCGAGAAGCTGCACGAGCACCTGTTCGGCGCCGACGAGGCGGACAGCCGCCCGTTGCACCCGCTGATCTCCCACGTCCGGGTGCCCGCGCTCGACCCCGACGAGGTGCGCGGCCTGGACCCGTACGCCGACCCGGACGAGCTGATCAAGCGGCTGGCCGCGCTCTGCGAGACGGCCGACGCGTCACTGCCGGTGCTGCCCGGGCAGCGCTGAACCCGTGGGGTGGGACGCTCCGTCCACGTGGTGAGAGGAGCGTCCCACCCGGTCCGGTCGCCGCGGGCCGTCCGGCCCGATAGGGTCGGAAGCGGTGTGCCGGGAAGACTGGTCGGCGTTTTTCGCCGACCCCTGCTCCCGGAACGGACACCGCATGACCAACCCCACCCGACAGTTTCCTCGCCTGCTCTCCCGACGGTCGTGGCCGGAGGCCCGGTTCCTGGCCGACGTGCTGCGCACCGAGACGGTCGGCGGCGGGCTGTTGCTGCTCGGCGCGGTCATCGCCCTGATCTGGGCCAACTCTCCCTGGCGCTCGGCGTACGCGGACCTGGGCGACTGGGTGCCCTGGCCCGGCGGCGCGGCACTGCACCTGGACCTGAGCCTGGCCACCTGGGCCGCCGACGGCCTGCTGGCGATCTTCTTCTTCGTGGTCGGCCTGGAGCTCAAGCGGGAGTTCGTGGCCGGTGACCTGCGCGACCCCCGGCGGGCGGCGCTACCGGTGGTGGCCGCGATGGGCGGCATGATCGTGCCGGCGCTGGTCTACCTCGCGGTGACCCTCGGCGCCGGTGGGGCGGGACTGCGCGGCTGGGCGATCCCCACCGCCACCGACATCGCCTTCGCGCTCGCCGTGCTCGCCGTGGTCAGCTCGCACCTGCCGCAGGGCCTGCGGGCCTTCCTGCTCACCCTCGCGGTGGTCGACGACCTCTTCGCGATCATCATCATCGCGGTCTTCTACACCGCCGACTTCCACCCGGTGCCGCTGCTCGGGGCGCTGCTGCCGATCGCCGCCTTCGCCCTGCTGGTGCAGCGCCGCCGGACCTGGTGGTGGGCGCTGATCCCGCTCGCGGTGACCGCCTGGGCGCTCGTGCACGCCTCCGGGGTGCACGCCACGGTGGCCGGGGTACTGCTCGGCTTCACCGTGCCCGTGCTGGCCACCCGGGGTCGCGGGCCGGGGCTCGCCGAGCGGTTGGAGCACCGGTGGCGGCCCGTCTCGGCGGGCTTCGCGGTGCCGGTCTTCGCGTTCTTCGCCGCCGGGGTCACCCTTGTCGACGTCGACCTGGCCGGGGTGCTCACCGACCCGGTGGTGCTCGGGGTGGCCGCCGGGCTGGTGCTCGGCAAGGCGGTCGGGGTGTTCGGCTCGACGTTCCTGCTGGCCCGGTTCACCCGGGCGGAACTCGACGAGGAGATCACCTGGGCCGACCTGGCCGGGCTGGCCCTGCTGGCCGGCATCGGTTTCACCGTCTCGCTGCTCATCGGCGAGCTGGCGTTCGGGCCGGGCAGCCCCGAGGACGAGCGGGTGAAGGTCGCCGTGCTGCTCGGCTCGCTGCTCTCGGCCGCGCTGGCCGCGACGGTCCTGATCCGGCGCAACCGGGTCTACCGGCGGATCAGCGAGCGGGAGAGCCGGGACTCCGACGGCGACGGCGTGCCGGACGTCTACCAGGACGAGAGCGCGTAGCGCGGCAACGCGCCCGGCACGCCGCGCCGGGGGTCACCGTCGGCGGTGGGCCTTCTCCTCCTCCGTCCCGTCGGTCTCCTCCTCCACCGCGTCGGCGTACGGGTCGAGGAGGTCGTCGCCCGGCACCGCGACCTCCTCGGCCCGGTCCTGCTCGTCCGAGCGTGCGCCGGGCGGGGGCTCCGGAGCGGTGCCCTCCCCGGCGAAACCGAACTCGTTGGGCTCGTCGTGTCGACTCATGCGCGGAACCTCCCGGTCGTCCCATCTGCTCCAGTGGCACCCGCCCGGCGACGGTCACTCCGCCCGGCGCGGCCCAGATGTTCATACCCAGGGACGCCGTCCACGATCATCGGAACCGGGATTCCGCCGCCGCGACCGGGTCACCGGCCGCGACGGCGGAGACGGAGTCAGGCGAGCTCGGCGACCGCCTCGAGGACCAGCCAGAGGCCGGAGATGGCGAAGAGCACGGCCGCGCCGTACCGGATGGCCTTCTCCGGCAGGTGCCGGCCGAGGAGGCGGCCCACCAGGATCGCCAGGGCATCGGCGGCCACCATGCCGAGGGTCGAGCCCAGCCAGGTGCCGAACCAGCCGTACTTGGTGGCCAGGGTGATGGTGGCCAGCATGGTCTTGTCGCCCAGCTCGGCCAGGAAGAACGCCACACCGACGGTGATGATCGCGTTGCGGCTGCTCTTCTCCGCCTTGCGCTTCTCCTCCTCGGTCAGCTTGTCGCCGCGCAGCGTCCAGGCGCCGAAGCCGAGGAACGCGAGACCGGCGATGAGCGAGATCCAGCTGGTGGGCAGCGCGGCGTGGAGGCCGTACCCGATGGCGACCGAGGCCAGGTGCACGATAGCGGTGGCGACCGTGATGCCGATGAGCACCGGCACCGGCTTGAACCGGGTGGCGAATGTCAGCGCCATGAGCTGGGACTTGTCGCCCAGCTCGGCGACGAAGATGACGCCGAAGCTGATCACCAGCGCGACGAGGAAACCGTCCATGTGAACCTTCCCGATCAAGCCGGGAGGAGGTACGGAGGCGCCCTCGACCCGGCTGCGACAGCCTGAGTCGAAGGTCTCGCCCGCCCCGGGGACCGGGGCCGCGTGGCCGGATGCGGAACGCACCAGTATGTCGACCACGACATTGGGGGCTACTCCCCTTCGCGCCGCCCAGCCTAGCCGATCATCGCGGGGCGGGCCGCCGCGGGTGAACAGGCTCACCCGCGGCGGCCCGGCGGGTCAGTCGGCCCGGGCCAGGCTGACCCCGAACAGCCCGTCCGGATCGGTCCAGAACTCCTGCCGGACGAACCCGGCCGCGGCCAGTTCCCGGGCGATCCCCTCCGGGCGGAACTTGGCCGAGACCTCGGTCCGCAGTTCCTCGCCGGCGGCGAACCCCACCTCCAGGTCCAGCACGTGGACCCGGGCCGGATGCTCGGCGCGCAGCCGCATCTCGATCCACTCGCGCTGCGGATCCCAGACCGCCACGTGCCGGAACGCCGCCGGGTCGAAGTCCGCCCCCAGCTCCCGGTTGATCACCCGGAGCACGTTCCGGTTGAACTCGGCGGTCACCCCGGCCGCGTCGTCGTAGGCGGGGACGATCACCGACGGGTCCTTCACCAGGTCGGTGCCGATCAGCAGCCAGTCGCCGCACTCCAGCGCCGCACGCATCGCGGTGAGGAACTCCGCCCGTTCCGCCGGCAGCAGGTTGCCGATGGTCCCGCCGAGGAACAGCACCAGCCGCCGGCCGCCGGTGGGCAGCCGGTCCAGGTGCCGGGTGAAGTCGCCCACGATGCCCCGCACCCGCAGCCCCGGGTACGCGGCGGCGATCTGCGCGGTGGACTGGCGCAGCGCGCTGACCGAGACGTCCAGCGGGACGAAGGTGCCCAGGTCGCCGTGTCGGGTGAACGCGTCCAGCAGCAGCCGGGTCTTCTCCGACGAGCCGGAGCCCAGCTCGATCAGCGTCTTCGCGCCGGTCACCGCGGCGATGTCGTCGGCGTGCGCGGCCAGCACCGCCCGCTCGGCCCGGGTCGGGTAGTACTCCGGCAGCCGGGTGATCTCCTCGAAGAGCGCGCTGCCCCGGGCGTCGTAGAACCATTTCGGTGGCAGCCACTTCGGCGTCGCCGTCAGCCCGGCCCGCACGTCCTCCCGCAGACTGCGGCCGAGGTCCTGCTCCTCCAGGTGGATCTCCAGCGGCTCCGCGCTCATCAGCAGTCCTTCCTGTTCCTACCGGTGTGGGAAACGGGTTCAGGCGACCGTCAGCTCCCGGCTGTCCAGCCCTCCGGCGGTGGCCACGACGAGCCGGCCGTCCGGCACCGCCCGCCAGCCGGGGTCGTCGTCGAAGGGCTCGGAGGCCAGCAGCACCGAGTCCGGGGTACGGCGTATCGACAGCGCGTGCCCGGCCACGCTGGCCGCCACGGTGGCGCCGTCGGTGAGCAGCAGGTTCAGCCGCGATCCCGGGGCGGCGGCGGAGACCGCCGCGACGGTCTCGGCGAGGGCGTCGCCGGGCGCCGCGCCGGCCCGCAGCCGATGCCGGACCAGCGCCCACAGCAGCGCCGAGTCGGTCGGCACCTCCAGGGTCAGCAGGTCACGGACGGGCAGCCCGGCGGCGAGGGGCACCAGGCTGTCCGGCCAGCCCCGGACCACCCCGTTGTGGCTGAACAGCCAGCGCCCCTCGGCGAACGGCGCCGCCGCCGTCTCGTGCAGCGGCATGCCGACCGTGGCGGACCGGACGGCGGCCAGCACCGCGCCGGTGACCGTCACGGCGGCCAGGTCCGGCAGGGTCGTGTCGCTCCACATCGGCTGGGCCCGCCGGTAGCGGACCGGGTCGCCGTCGCCCGGGTACCAGCCGACCCCGAAGCCGTCGGCGTTGATGGTGCCGCCGCCGCGCATGTCCCGCGGCGCCCAGGACTGCCGCAGCAGCCCGTACGGCGGGTCGAAGAGCAGGCTGCTGAGGCTGACCGGCGGACCGAGGTACGCCAGGTGTCGGCACATCAGGCCGCACCACCCGTCACGCCGCCTCCTCGGGCCGGGCGTCGCGGGCGCAGCGGAAACCGCTGAAGATCTGCCGCCGGATCGGGTAGTCCCAGTTGCGGAAGGTGCCCCGGCAGGCCGACCGGTCGGTGCCGAACGAGCCGCCGCGCAGCACCCGGTGGTCGTCGCCGAAGAAGACCTCCGAGTATTCCGGGTAGGGGAACGCCACGAAGCCCGGGTGGCCCCGGAAGGGCGTCGAGGTCCACTCCCAGACGTCGCCGATGAGCTGGTGCACGCCGAGCGGGGAGGCGCCGTCCGGGTACGCGCCCACCGGCGCCGGCCACAGGTGCCGCTGCCCCAGGTTCGCGTGCGCGCCGGTCGGGTCCTCGTCGCCCCACGGGTAGCGGCGGGACCGGCCGGTCGCCGGGTCCCAGCGGGCCGCCTTCTCCCACTCCGCCTCGGTGGGCAGCCGCTTGCCGGCCCAGGCCGCGTACGCCGCCGCCTCGTGGAAGCAGACGTGCACCACCGGCTCGTCGTCGCGCACCGGCGACCAGCGGCCGAACCGGCGGTACGCCCAGCCGTCGCCGTCCCGCCGCCAGTGCATCGGGGCGCTCAGCCCGGCCTCGACCCGGTGCCGCCAGCCGGCCTCGCTCCACCAGCGGGGCTCGTCGTAGCCGCCGTCGGCGATGAAGGCGCGGTACTGCCCGTTGGTGACCGGCGCGGCGTCGATGGCGTACGCCGGCAGGTCGACGGTGTGCGCGGGGCGCTCGTTGTCCAGCGCCCACGGGTCGGTGGAGGTGCCCATGGTGAACGGCCCGGCCGGCACCAGCACCTCGCCGCCGACCCGGACCCGCGGCTCGGGCGGCGGCGCGGCGTCCAGCACGGGGCCACCGGCGCGCAGCTGGTGGGTGGCGAGCATGGTCTCGTCGTGCTGCTGCTCGTGCTGGACGATCATGCCGAACGCGAAGCCGTCCTCGACCAGCCTCCGCTCGGTGAACCGGATCCCGTCCAGCAGGTCGTACACCTTGTCCCGGACGGTGCGCACGTACGCCCGTGCCTCCGCGGGGGGCAGCAGCGGCAGCGCCGGGCGGTCCTTGCGGGGCTGCTTGAAGGCGTCGTACAGGTCGTCGATGTCGCGGCGCACCGGCTCGCGCCCGCCGACGTCGCGGACCAGCCACAGCTCCTCCTGGTTGCCCACGTGCGCCAGGTCCCAGACCAGCGGGGACATCAGCGTGGAGTGCTGCCGCACCAGGTCGTCGTCGTCCACCGCGTCGGTCAGCAGCGCGGTCCGGGCGCGGGTGCGCTCCAACTCGGCCGCGATCCGGCTGCGCAACTGCTCGCCCTCCGTGGCCGGCCGGTCGGTCGTGGTCACCGGTGTCCCCTCTCCGCGGCGGCGCGGCGCCGCCGGATCGCTCGGCTCGTCTCGTCGTGGATCCCGGCCGGCAGGTCCAGCCGGGGCAGGGCCGCCAGGGCCAGGTCGAACAGGGCCGCCGCGGCGGCGGCCAGCGGTCGCTCCGTCAGCCCCCGCCGGGCCGCCACGGACCAGCGGTCGGCTACCGGGGTGGCCACGGCCAGCGCGTCCCGGGTGGTGGCGGGGTCGGCGAGGAGCGCGGCGAGCACCGCCAGCGGCACCGTCCACTCCCGACCGGGCTGGGCGTCCAGGTAGCGGACCTCCAGGTAGCCGCGCGGGCGCACCGGCGGGAAGAGCGTGCTGAGGTGGTATTCCAGGTCGTCGGTGCTCGGCGGGTGCGGCAGCGCCCCGGCCAGCCAGTCGGCGAACGTGACGCCCGGTGGCGGGGTCCAGTCCGGACCGTCGCCGCGGAGGCAGAGCAGCGGCGCGGCGAGCGCGTACTCGGTCCAGGCGGCCACCGGGTCGAGGTGGGCGCGGGCCGGTGACCAGACCGGTCGGGTGCGCGCCGGGTCGATGGCCAGCCAGGCGGCCATCCGGGTGGAGGCCCAGCCGGTGCGCCGGCCGGCGTGCCGGTCGGCGGTGGCGAAGGCGGCCAGCAGCGGCGGCCCGACGGCGTGGACGGCGGCCCACCGCTCGGCCACCCGGTCCGGCTCGCCCGCGTCCAGGCAGACCTGGAGCCCGGCGGTGCTGTACATCATCGCTCGTCCGGCGGGCCCGTGCCGGTCGAAGACGCAGCGCATGGCCCGGTAGCGCGGGGTCTCCACGACGGGGCGCGGGGGGCGCCAGGGATCCATTCCGGTGCGGCCCAGGACGAGGCCGGCGGCGTCCAGGAGGGCCCGCAGCTCGGCGGTGTCGGCCTCGGTGGCCAGGATGAGCGCGGCGACCGAGGGTCGCGGCGCGGAGGAGATCTCCACCTGCCCGCCCGGCTCCACGGTCACGGTGCCACCGCGCCGGAGCCCGGCGGCCGGGCTGGTGGGGTCGATGGTGACGGGGCTGTGCCGTCCCAGCGCCCGGCGCAGTCGCTCGCGGTCGACCGGGCGGGTCGGGTCCGCGGCGTCGTGCACCGTCCATTCCAGCTCGACGCCGGTCAGGGTGGGTGGCCCGGTCTTGAAGCAGATCCTGGCCAGGTGCCCGCGGGCCGCCGCCTCGTCCCCCAGGACGGTGGTCCGGTCCAGCTCCGGCGACATCACCACGAGACGGCTCCTCTCCCCTGGCGGGCGACCACGCTGTCGGCCGGGAGGCCTGCCGTGCCGGCCGGGCGTCCCGCGGGTCCCACCATCTTCTGTCTAGCAGACGGAGTTCGCGCGCCCGAGGAGATGAATTTTTGTCCGGAATCCGGTTGCGGGCCGAGCCGGCTCAGCGGCCGGGGGCGCCTGTCGGCTTTCCGGTCCGCGGGGTCGGGGCGGCCGGCGTGGACGGCGTCGCCCTGCGGGAGTCGGCCGACGGCGTCGCCCTGCCGGCGTCGGCCGACGGCTTCGGCGCGGGCTCCGGTGACTTCTCCGGCACCAGGGCGAGGCAGTAGCCCTCGACCCGGTCGGCGCCCCCGGCGGCGGCGACCAGGTCGGCGTACGCCGGGGTCTCCAGCGCCCGGGCCCGCTGCCCGTCCGACTTCGCCAGGTAGCCGCGGCACAGCCCGGTCAACTGTCCGGCGCTCGGCGGCCGGCCCGGCCCACCGGAGGCGCCGGGCGTCGGCGCGGTGGACGGGACGCCACCGCTCGGGCCGGCGCTCCCGGGTCCGGAGTCCGTCGGTGTGCCCGGGCCGGTGCTGCCGGCACCGGCGCTGCCCGAGGTGCCCGGCGCGGGCGTGGGTGTCGGTTCGGTGCCCCGGTCGAGGCTCACCGCGGCGAACGCGACCCCGGCGGTGGCGGTGGCGGCGAGCCCGGCCAGGGCCGCGCCGAGCCGGAAGCGGTGGCGCGGCCGTGGCGCCACGGCCCGGACCGGGACCGGGGCCGGCGCCGCCCGGGCGGCGCGGAAGGCGGCGAGGGCCTGCTCCTCGCCGGCCAGCTCGCCCGGGTCGGCCGGGGCGGCCGCCGCGGCGAGCAGGTGCGCCAGCGGGTCGCCGCCCGGCTCCGCGGGTGCGCCGGAGCGGGCCGCGTCGAGGAGGCGCTCCGACTCCGCCCGGTCGGCGGGCCGGTCGGACCGGCGAAAGCTCATCCCGTTTCCCTCCACGTCAACCGTCCGCCGGCTCGGCCTTGGGCGCGTGCGGCGCCTGCCGTCCCCGGCCGGTACGGGGGCGGGGCGGCGTCGCTCCCCCGGCCCGGTCCGACGACTCGTCGGCGTCGGCACGCTCCAGCATGCCGGCCAGCCGGCGCAGCCCCCGGTGCGCGGCGGTGCGCACGGCGCCGGCCCGCCGGCCGAGCACCCGCCCGGCGGTCTCCGCGTCGAGCCCGATCACGGCGCGCAGCAGCACCGCCTCCGCCTCGCGGGGCGGCAGGCTGGCGATCAGCGCCAGGGCGCTCTCGGTGCCGATCGTCTCGCCGGCCCGCTCGGCGGTGTCGGCGTCGCCGGCCAGTTCGCTGAGCGCCTGAACGGGCACCGGCAGGGCCGGCCGCCGGCGCTGCCGGCGCAGGTGGTCCATGGCCCGGTTGCGGGCGATGGTGACCGTCCAGGCGCGGAACTCGCCGCCGGTGAAGCTGGGCAGGTCGCGGGAGATCTGGAGCCACGCCTCCGAGGCCACGTCCTCGGCGTCGGCGCCGACCAGGGCGGTGAGGTAGCGGAGCAGGCCGGGCTGGAGGCTGCGGTAGAGGAAGCGGAACGCCGCCTCGTCGCCCGCCTGCGCGGCGACGACCGCCTCGTTCAGCTCACCGGTCATCGTTCCGCCGTCCCCGACGTGCCGACTCCCCGGACCGGCGTGCGCCGGTGCCGGTGTGCCCGACGCCCGCCCGGTCGGACGACCGGACCTCCACCCCCACCATCAGCCCCCTGCTGACCTGATCTGCGCCAGCACGGGGGTGCGGGCGCGCCGTTCGACACCGCCGCGCAGGACGGCCGTCGGCGGACATACCGTACCGGCGTCCTGGGGCGGCCGGGAGCCCGGCCAACGCTAGGAGCGGACGATCGGTGCGACAAGGCGCAACCGGCCGGAAAAAGAGTGAGAATTCTCTACCACCGGTCACGGCGGGTTGATGTAACGAACGCCACCGCGATCGCGCTGCGCGCCGGTGAACAGGGGATGTACGCGAGGCCGGAATCCGGACACACGAACTGTCGAGCGCTCATACCTGGCCGATCGTACCCGAGTCGTCACCGTCAGCCATTCGGCGTGGCGGCGGTTGACCGTTCGGTCGAGCGTCGTCAGGCCGCCCGCCGGCCGTGACGGGAGAGATCGCGGGAAATACTCCGCCGCCACTCTGGGTACGGTATGGAGGTGCTGTCCTCAGACGTCGTACTCAGCGGTCGGTACCGCCTTGATGACCGTGTCGCCACCGGCGGCATGGGCGACGTCTGGCGTGCCACGGACCTGGTGCTCGGCCGTCCGGTCGCGGTGAAGGTCCTGCTGCCCGCACTGGTCTCCGACCCCGACTTCATCGCCCGCTTCCGTGCCGAGGCGCGGATCATGGCGTCGCTGCGCCACCCGGGCGTGGTCCAGGTCTTCGACTGCGGCGAGGACGAGCTGCCCGACGGCGGCCGGGCCGACTACCTGGTCATGGAGTTCGTGGCGGGCGAGCCGCTGTCGCGACGCATCGAGGCGGCCGGGCAGCTCGAGGTCGGCGAGACCATGTCCATCGTGGCGCAGGTGGCCCAGGCCCTGCACGCGGCGCACACCCGGGGCATCGTCCACCGTGACGTCAAGCCGAGCAACCTGCTCGTGCAGGACGACGGCACCGTGGTGCTCGTCGACTTCGGGGTGGCCCGGTCGACCAACGTGACCAGCATCACCAGCACGAACGCGGTGCCCGGCACCGCCCTCTACATGGCCCCCGAGCAGGCCGCCGGTCGTCCGGTCTCCGGCGCCACCGACGTCTACGCGCTCGGCGCGGTCGCCTACTGCTGCCTCACCGGCAGCCCGCCGTTCACCGGCGACAACCCGCTCCAGGTGGCGGTCCGGCACCTCGACGACGAGCCGCCGGAGCTGCCGGTGGAGATCCCGCAGCCGGTCCGCGACCTGGTGGCCCGGGCCCTGGCCAAGGACCCGGCGGACCGCTTCCCCACCGCGGCGGCGATGGCCGAGGCGGCTCGCACGGCCGGCTCGGAGGCGCCCACGGCGATGGTGCCGGTGGCGCTGCGCGGCGCGACCGGGTCGAGCCGCACCCGCGACGACCTGACCGCCGCCACCCCGGGGGCCCTGGTGGCCCCGGCCCGCCGGGCGGGTCGGCGCGGCACGCTTGTCGGCGCGGCGGCCGCCGTGCTGGTGGCGCTGACCGCGCTGGGAGCCGCGCTGGGCGCGGCGAAGAACGCCGAGGCGCCGGCCACCCAGATCGACTCGACGGTGCCGGCGGTTGCCCCGAGCAACTCGGTGGCGGACGCCGCGGTCACCGAGGCGCCCCCGACGGAGGGTGGCGGCCGAAGCTACCGGCCGGTGGGCCCGACCGGCCGGCCCTCGACCTCGGGCTCGGCGACGCCGAGCGGCTCCCCGAGCACGTCGGTCCAGCCGACCCCGTCGAGCACCCCGTCGACCGCGCCCAGCGCGCCGACGACCGCGCCGAGCACCACCCCGCCGTCGACGGGCACCACCACACCGAGCGAGACCACGACCACCACCACCGACCCCGCGACCGGCGGCGAGGGCGGCACGGACGGCGGCGGGGCCCAGCCCGCGTCCGGCCGCTGACCCGGCGGCACCCCGTCCCACCCGCACCCCGACCCGGCGGCGCCCGGAACCCGGCCGCGCGGCTGCCGCGGGGCCGGCTCGGCCGGGTTCCGGGCGCCCCTGGGCTCAGTCCGCGCCGAGAGCGGTCACGATCGGCCGGGAGAGCGCCCGGCGGGCGGGCAGGACCGAGGCGGCCAGCGCGGCGACCACCGCCACCGCGACGATCAGGCCGAGCCGTCCCCACGGCAGCACCAGTGTGAAGTCGCCGCCGATGCGGGCCAGCACGGCCATCCCGCCGGTGGCCACCCCGGTGCCGAGCGCGATGCCGAGCAGGGTGCCGACAAGCGCGGTGAGCACCGCCTCGACGGCGAGTACCGCCCGCATCCCGCCGCGGCTCAGCCCGACGGCACGTAGCACCGCGTTCTCGCGGGTCCGCTCCACCACCGAGAGGGTGAGCGTGTTCGCCACGCCGACCAGCGCGATCACCACGGCCAGGCCGAGCAGCGCGGTGACGAAGCCGAGGACCAGGTCCACCGTGCCGGTGAGCATCTTCTTGTAGGCGGCCTGGTCGAGCAGGTTGACGGTCGGATAGCGGGTGAGCACCTCCTCGACCGCGGCCCGGGCGGCGTCGGCGGAGACCCCGTCGGCGGGGTCCACCTCGGCCAGGTGACCGCGCACGGCCGGGAAGAGGCCGGCGAAGTCCGCGTCGACCAGGTCCACCACGTGTCCGGCGGGCACCGGGCTGCCGGCCAGGGCCGGGTTGTCGTCGGCCACCACGGCGGCCACCCGGAACGACCGGCCGGCGAGCGGGACGGTGCTGCCGACCGACCAGCCGCGGGCCGCGGCCAACTCCCGGTGCACGAGCACCGTTCCCGGGCCGAGGGCGGCCGGGTCGCCGGCGTCCACCGCGGACAGCGTCCGCCGGACCAGCGTCGGGTGGGCGGCCCGCACCTCCAGGCCGTCGACCACCCGGCTGCGCTGCTCGTGCACCACGCCCAGTTCCGGCCGGGCGGCCAGCTCACCGGCCAGCGGCGCCGGCAGGTCCCCGCCGATGCCGGTGACCAGGAAGTCCACCCCGATGCGCGCGTCCACGGCGCGCTCGATGCCGGCCTTGGCGCTGCCCGCGCCGACCACGAACGCGGAGACCAGGCCGATCCCGATGACCATGGCGGTGGCGGTGGCGGCCACCCGGCGCGGGTTGCGCACGGCGTTCGCCACGGCCAGCCCGGCCGGGACGCCGAGCAGCCGGCGGACCGGCCGGCCGAGCGCCCGGACCAGCGCCGGCACCAGCACCGGGCCGAACAGCACGATGCCCAGGAAGGCCAGGATCCCGCCCGCGGCGACCAGCGGCACCTGGCCGGTGGCCCCGGCCCCGGCCAGGGCGGCCACCCCGGCGGCGAGGACCAGCGCACCGGCCGCGAGCCGGACCCGGCCGGCCCGCTGGGCGGGCCGCACGGCGGCGTCGGTGAGCGCGGCCACGGGCGCGACCCGGGTGCCCTGCCAGGAGGGCACCGCGGCGGCCACCACGGTCAGCACCGTGCCGAGGCCGAGGGAGAGCAGCACCGTACGGGCCGTGACCGTGACCGTGCCGGTGACCGGCGCGTCCAGCGTGGACAGCAGCGCGCCGAGGCCGGCGGCCAGGCCCACGCCGGCCAGCACCCCGACGGCGGAGGCGAGCAGCCCGGTCAGCGCCGCCTCGCCGAGGGCGGCCCGGTAGACCTGACCCCGGGTCGCGCCGACCAGCCGCAGCAGCGCGGTCCGCCGGGACCGCTGGGCGAGCACGATGGCGAAGGTGTTGGCGATCACGAAGCCGGCCACCACCACGGCCACCGCCGCGAAGGTGCCCAGGAACAGCTCGAACTGCCGCCGGTCACGGACCGCGTCGGCGACGGCCTGGTCGAGGATCGCCGTGCGGTCCCGGACCGCGACGTCCGGCCCGACCGCCGCACGGACCCGGTCGGCGAGCGCCGCCCGGTCCACGCCCGGCCGGGCGGCCACCATGATCCGGCCGTAGCCGCGCTCCCCGCTCACCGCGAGGGCGTCCGCGCCGGCCAGGCCGATGAACGGCCCGCCGACGTCGCGGGAGCTGCCGGCCACGTCGACCGTGCCGACCAGGGTGTACGCCCGCGCCGGCCCGCCGTTGCCGCCCACGCGCACCGGGCCGCCCAGAGCGAAGCGCTGGTCGGCGACGGTCTCCTCGTCGAGGACCAGCTCGCCGGCCCGCTGCGGCAGCCGCCCGGCGACCACGTCGTAGGACTGGAGGGCCGGGTCGGTGGGGATCGCGGCGAGCACGGCGTAGCCGAGCACGGGCCGCCCGTCGGCGCCCACCACCCCGGCGGTGCCGGTCAGCTCCCCCTCGGCCGCGGCCACCCCGTCGACCGCGCGCACCCGGTCGACCAGGGCGGGCGGCAGCGCCACCTTGCCGGCGTACGCGGCCAGGTCGGTGTGCCGGTCGAAGGCGCCGGCCCGCTCGTACGCCCCGGCGCGCATGCCGTCGGTGAACATCAGGGTGCCGGCGACGAAGGCGACGCCGAGGACGATCGCCAGCGAGGACAGCAGCAGGCGCAGCCCCTCGGCGCGGATCTGGCGCAGGGTGAGGCGCAGCATCCCGGTCACCGCCCCACCGGCGACGCGCCGGCCTCGAGGCGGGTCAGCGCGTCGAGGACCTGGCCGGCGGTCGGCGCGTGCAGCTCGTCGACCAGCCGCCCGTCGGCGAGGAACACCACCCGGTCGGCGTGGGCGGCGGCCTTGGGGTCGTGGGTCACCATGACCACCGTCTGCCCGAGGGTGTCCACCGCCTCGCGGAGCAGCCGCAGCACCTCCGCGCCGGAGCGGGAGTCCAGGTTGCCGGTGGGCTCGTCCGCGAAGATCACCCAGGGTCGGGTGACCAGGGCCCGGGCCACGGCGACCCGCTGCTGCTGGCCGCCGGACAGCTCCGCGGGCCGGTGCCCGAGTCGGTCGGTGAGGCCCACCGCGGCCACCACCTGCCGCAGCCACTCCGGGTCGGGCCGCCGGCCGGCGATGGCCAGCGGCAGCACGATGTTCTCCTCGGCGGTGAGGGTGGGCAGCAGGTTGAACTTCTGGAAGACGAAGCCGATCCGGTCCCGGCGCAGCCGGGTCAGCCGGCGGTCGTCGAGGCGGGCCAGGTCGGCGTCGCCGATGCGCACCGTGCCGGCCGACGGCCGGTCCAGGCCGGCCAGGCAGTGCAGCAGGGTGGACTTGCCGGAGCCGGACGGGCCCATCACGGCAGTGAACCGGGCGGCGGCCAGGTCGAGGTCGACGCCGTCGAGGGCGACGACCCGGGACAGCCCGGCGCCGTACTCCCGGCGCAGCTCACGAGCGGTGACGGCGACGCCGGTGGTGGTGGTTGCGGACAACGTGGTGCTCCTGTCGGACAGGGTCATCTGACCTTTCCGACGCTATGCGCGGCACCCCGCCGGTGATCTCCACCTGCGCGCTCGACCTCGGTACGCCGGTGGTCGCCCCCGACCGGGTGGACCCGTACGACCCAGGTCGTACGCCGGGTCAGCCGCCCGGCGTGACCAGCCCGCTCTCATAGGCCAGCACCACGGCCTGGACCCGGTCGCGGAGCTGGAGCTTGGCCAGGATCCGGCCGACGTGGGTCTTCACCGTCGCCTCGGCCACGTGCACCCGGGCGGCGATCTCGGCGTTGGAGAGCCCCTGCGCCACGAGCAGCAGCACCTCCCGCTCCCGCTCGGTGAGCTGGGCCAGCCGCGGGTCCTCGGCGGGCGCCGGGCCGAGCTGGCCGGCGAACCGGTCCAGCAGCCGCCGGGTGATCGACGGGGCCACCACCGAGTCGCCCTCGGCCACCACCCGGATCGCGGCGAGCAGGTCCTCCGGCGGGACGTTCTTGAGCAGGAAGCCGCTGGCCCCGGCGCGGAGCGCGGCGAACGCGTCCGCCTCGGTGTCGAAGGTGGTGAGCACCAGCACCCGGGGCCGGCTGCCGGCCGGACGGGCGCAGATCCTCCTCGTCGCCTCCACGCCGTCCATGGTGGGCATCCGCAGGTCCATCACCACCACGTCGGCCTCGACCCGGTCCAGCACCCGCAGCGCGTCCGCGCCGTCGATCGCCTCGCCGACCACCGTGAGATCCGGCTGGGAGTCCAGCACCATCCGGAACCCGGCGCGCACCAGCGCCTGGTCGTCCACGATCACCACCCGGACGGTCATGCCGCCGCCTTCCCTTCCTCGGTGCCCGGCGCCGACGGTAGCGGCAGCCGCGCCTCGACCCGCCAGCCCCCGCCCAGCGTGGGGCCGGCGGCGAGGCTGCCGTCGTACACCCCGACCCGCTCGCGCATGCCGACCAGACCGTGCCCGCCGGACGGCGCCGGCCGGACCACCGGACGGCCGCGCCCGTCGTCGACCGCCCGGACCACGACGGCGTCCGCGAACCACTCAAGGCGCAACTCGACCGCCGCGCCCACCCCGGCGTGCTTGAGCGCGTTGGTCAGGCTCTCCTGCACCACCCGGTAGACGGTCAGCTCCAGGCCGGGCGGCAGGGCGACCGGCGTGCCGGTGGCGGTGTCGGTGATGCGCAGGCCGGCAGCGCGGAAGCGGTCCAGCAGGTCGGGCAGCTCGACCAGGGCGGGCCGCCGGTGCGCCGGCACCGCGTCAAGCGCGGCCGCCGGCTCCGGCCGGCTCGGTTCCCGGAGTACGCCCACCAGGCGCCGCATCTCCTCCAGCGCCTGCCGGCCGGTGTCGGCCACCACCTTTGCCGCCTCCCGCGCGGTGGCCGGGTCCCGGTCGATGGTGAACCGGACCCCGTCGGCCTGCACGATCATCACGGCCATGCTGTGCGCGACCACGTCGTGCAGCTCGCGGGCGATCCGGGTGCGCTCCTCGGCGACCGCCGCCCGGGACTCGGCCTCCCGCTCCCGTTCCAGGGTGGCGGCGCGCTCCTCCAGGCTCAGCACGTAGAGCCGGCGGGTCCGCACGTTCAGCCCGACCAGCCAGACCGCGCCGGTGATCAGGCCGTAGTAGAGCGCGCCGGCCCACCAGGGCGCCGGTCCGGGCGTCTGGACGGCGGCGAGCAGCACGCCGATCGCGGCCACGATGCCGGCGAGGATGCCGTCGCGCAGCCGGTCGGCGTACTTGACCACGCTGTAGAGGGCGATGAGCACACCGACGTCGTACGCGAGGGGGCCCCAACCGGCGACCACCTGGAGCAGCGCGAGCGCGGCCACTCCGGCCGCCACCGCCGACGGGTGGATCCGCCGGAACAGCAGGACCAGCGCCATCACGATCCCGACGGCGGTGGCCGCCGCCCCGCCGGCCTGGGCGAAGATCCCCAGGACGGCGAAGAGGGCGACCAGCCCGGAGACGGCGACGTCGAACGCGACGCTGCGCAGCGGGCGGCCGAAGACGATGCGGTCCACGGTCACCCAGCGTACGGGCCACCGCATGCGTCGATGCCCACCCCGTTACGCGGACGGGTCGGCCACGAAGACGCCCCGTCCGGGCGAACCGACGACCACACCACGGTCACGCAACAGCGCCACTGCGCGAGCGGCCGTCGAGAACGACACCGAGTAGAGGTCGGCGAGCTGCGTGTAGGAGGGCAGCTTCGCTCCGGCCTGGTACTCCCCCGAGTCGATCTTCGAGGTGATGTCCGCAGCGATGTCGGTATAGCTGAGCGGGATCGGAGACACGCGGATCCTTTCGGGCTGGCACCTGCCCCGATCCTCTCACCTCCTGCGCATGGTTGACCTATACCACCTATTGACATAGGCTGCCTCCGGGTCGCTCGGGTTGGCACCGGAACGGCTCAGCCGGGCAGGAGACCCGGACGTGCCGGGGCGGAAGGTCCGCCCCGGCACCGGTCGACCTTTCCCTTCAGCACCCCCACGGAGAGCCATGGACGCCACCGACGCGGCTTCCGAGCCGCGCTGGATCATCCACCTGCCCACCACGCTCACCCGGCTGGTCGAGGCAACCGCGCTGGCCGTCGCGCTGCGCGACTCGCTCGGCCACGTCACCGCCATCGACTTCGGCGAGACCACGCTCAGCGAAGAGGACCGGCAGTTCGTGCGTACCCGGATCTGGTGTGACGCCCGGCTGCCCGGCGACGCCCGCTGCCCCCGCCCGGCCGACCACGACGGCGCCTGCGGCGGCGAAGGCGCGACACCGGCGCGATCTTGGACAGTTGTCGTTCGCAGCGAACGGTGAGTGTCCAAGATTCCCCGACCGGCCGCGGGGATGAGGCGGCCTCAGGGCGTGATCAGCTCGCGGAGGCGGGCGATCTCGGCGGACTGCTCGCTGGCGACCCCGTTGGCGAACTCCTGGAGGGTCTGGTCCGCGCCCACCTTGAGCAGGTCGGTGGACATGACCACGGCGCCCTCGTGGTGCGCCGTCATCATCCGCACGAAGAGCCGGTCGAACTCCGCGCCCCGGGCGGCGGCGAGCTGCCGCATCGCCTCGGCGGACTGCATGCCGCGCATCGTGCCGTGGTCGTGCCCGGGGACCTCGGCGGGCAGGTCGCGCTCGCCGAGCCAGCCGCGCAGCACCCCGATCTCCGGCCCCTGGGCGGCGCGGATCCGGTCGGCGACGGCGCGTACGCGGGGGTCGGCGGCCCGGTCGGGGGCGAGGCTCGCCATCTCCACGGCCTGCTGGTGGTGCGGGATCATCATCCGGACGTACCAGACGTCGAGGCCGTTGTAGCGGGGCGGCGCGGCGCCCCGGACCTCCTGCGCGGCGCGGGTGGCCGCCGGCTCCCCGGGCCGGCCGGGCACGACCACCGACGGACCGTCCGGGGTGGGCGACGCGCTGACGGCGGTCGTCCGGGCGAGCGTCGGCCGGTCGGCCCGACGCGCCGACAGCGTGAGGCCGACGGCGACCACGAGCATGGCCGCCAGTGTGACGGCGGCCCAGACCCGTCCCTGCCGGCCGGTCATACGCCGCTCCCTCCGGTCGAGGTGACAGCGATCCTATCCATAGACCACCGACCCTTCATGTGACTCAGATCACATAGATGCACGTCATATGCCGGTAAGGTGTGGGGATCATCATCCCCCTTTCGAAGGGTGTTGCCGATGATCCGTTTCCGCACGTCACGCAGCCGTCCATTCCGGACCGTCAGCCTGGCCGCAGCCGCTCTCCTCGTCGCCAGCGTGGCCACCGCCCAACCCAGCAGCGCTCAGGAAGCGCCCGATCCCGTCGCAGCGCCGGCCGCCGCGCCCGGCATCGGGCTGCCCGTCGACGCGATCGCCAGCAGCCCGAACGTCCGCCAGATCGCCAACCTGCCGCCGCGCGCGCCGTTCGACACCTCGCTCGGCACCGACATGGCCTTCCAGGGCCACTACGCCTTCGTCGGCAACTACAACGGCTTCGTCATCTACGACATCGCCCGGCCGAGCGCGCCGTCCATCGTGTCCCAGGTGCTCTGCCCGGGCTCGCAGAACGACGTCTCCGTCCACGGCAACCTGCTCTTCCTCTCCACCGACTCGTCCCGCAGCGACGACTCGTGCGCCAGCACCTCGCAGTCGGCGACGGTCAAGTCGTCCTGGGAGGGCATCAAGATCTTCGACATCACCGACAAGACCGCCCCGCGCTACGTGAAGTCGGTCGAGACCGACTGCGGCTCGCACACCCACACCCTCGTCCCGGGCCGGGACAGTGGCACGGTGTACCTGTACGTGTCGTCGTACAGCCCGTCGGCCGACTTCCCCGACTGTCAGCCGCCGCACGACTCCATCTCCATCGTCAAGGTGCCGGTGGCGGCGCCGACCCAGGCGGCGGTGGTGGCGACCCCGAACCTCTTCCCGGACGGCGGGTACAAGGGTTCCAGCACCTCGGCGACCACCGGCTGCCACGACATCACCGCCTACCCGGAGCGGAATCTCGCCGCGGGAGCCTGCATGGGCGACGGCATCCTGATGGACATCGCGAACCGCGAGGCGCCCCGCGTGATCGACCGGGTGCGCGACACGAAGAACTTCGCCTTCTGGCACTCGGCGACGTTCAACAACACCGGCACCAAGGTCGTCTTCACCGACGAGCTGGGCGGGGGCGGCGCGGCGACCTGCCTCAAGACCATCGACCGGGACAAGGGCGCGGACGCCATCTACGACATCACCGGCAGCGGAGACGACCGCTCCCTGGTCTTCCGCAGCTACTACAAGATTCCCCGGTTGAACGCCGACACCGAGAACTGCGTCGCCCACAACGGCTCGCTCCTCCCGGTGCCCGGCCGCGACATCATGGTCCAGGCGTGGTATCAGGGCGGCGTCTCGGTGTGGGACTTCACCGACTCGGCCCACCCGACCGAGATCGGCTGGTGGGAGCGGGGTCCGCTCTCGGCGACCCAGCTCCAGGTCGGCGGTTCCTGGTCCGCCTACTACTACAACGGCCACATCTACTCCAGCGACATCCGGAAGGGCCTGGACGTGCTGGAGATCAACGACCCGCGTACCGACAACCAGACGCGGTTCCAGGAGCTGAACGTGCAGACGCAGCCCGGCTACGAGAGCCGGTAGGACCGACGGTCGGTCCGGTCCCGCGGACGACGGGGCCGGACCGGTCCGGGTCAGGTCATCGGCAGCCGGTAGTCGCGCTCGCCACCGCCCGCGGTGACCAGCCGCACCTCGCCGGTGCGCAGCCCGTACGTCACCGACCAGCGGGTGTGCGCCTGCCGCACGGCGTCGAGCAGGCGCAGCGCGCCCGGCGCGTCCACCGCCCCGCCGGCCCGGTCCAGTGCCTCGGCCAGCACCCCGTAGCGGTGGTCGGCGCGCAGGTCACGGTCGGCCACCCCGACGGCCGGCACGTTGGTCAGCGCCTGCCAGGCGCCCCGGCCCTTCTCGGCCCGCATCCGCCCGTCCACGAACTCGATCACCGCGGACGCCCCGGTGGCGTCGGCGATCAGGTAGTGCAGCGGCGGGCCGCCGTCGAAGTCCAGGTTGTAGCGCCCGAACACGGCGATCGCCTCGTCCACGGTGGCGGCCGAGTCGAGCACCAGGCGCAGAATGCGCACCGAACCCACGGTGGGGCGGCCGGGCACCGGCTCCGCCGTGGCGCCGTCGTCGGCGGCCAGCCCCACGGCCAGGCCCCGCTCGTTCATCCCGTCGAAGGGCAGCAGCGGCGCGTTTAGCAGCCGGCGGTCCCCGGCGGGGTCGGCCGTCACCCCCAGGTAGGAGATGTCCACCAGGGAGATCGAGGCGTACCCGTCCGGCGGGTCGGTGCGCAGCACCAGCGCCGGGTTCGCGTCCCAGTCGAAGTTGCGGGCGAACAGCGGCCGGCTCCGGTCGCCCCGGGCGGCGAACAGGGAACACCCGAACGGCGTGGCCTGCGGGGTGCCCGCGACGCCCACGGTCGGGTCGTAGTCGCCCACGTAGGTCATCTCGTACAGCGGCAGGTCGTCGACCCGGCGCAGGCTGGCCAGGCTCTGCTCGACCTGGCCGGCGTCCTGCCGGGAGGCGGTCGGCGTGCCGGCCCCGGCCGGCTCGGCGGGCCGGCCGCCACCACCGCAGCCGGTGGCCACGAGGAGCAGGGCGAGCCCGGTGACGAGCAGGGTCCTCCGCATGCCCGCGACGCTAGAAGAGGCGGCGACGGATGTCCATCCGGGACGTCAGCGCTCCGGGATCCGGGCCAGCTGCGCCTCGATCGCCTCGGGGGTGAGGGCGGGCCGGCCGCCGGGATGGCCCACCGTCGCGCCGGCCGCCGCCACCGCGTACCGGGCCAGCCGGGGGTACGGGTCGTCGCGGAGCAGGCCGGCCGTCACGGCGGCGACGAACGCGTCCCCGGCGCCGGTGCTGTCCACCGTGGGCGTCTCGCTCAGCGGCAGGAACAGCTCCCCGCCGGGCCAGACGAAGGCGTTCCCCTCCCCCGCCACCTCGACCGCGACCAGCGCCGGCCCCCGGGCGGCCAGGTCCCGGCCGGCGCGCAGCCCCGCGTCGGCGTCCTTCGGCGGGTCGCCGCCGAGCAGCAGGCCGGCCTCCCGCGCGTCGGCCCGCAGCACGTCGGCCCGGGACAGCAGCTCCGCCGACCCGTCCGGGTCGTCCGGCGCGCCGTCGAGCACCACGAGCCGGCCGGCGTCGCGGGCGTGCCGGGTCGCCGCGAGCACCGCCGGCAGCGGCTGCTGGAGCTGGACGACCACCGCCCGGGCGGCCCGCAGCACCTCGGCCGCGCCGGTCACGTCCGCCTCGGTGAGCAGGGTCGCCTCGGGGATGTCCTCCAGGTACCGCCAGCGGCCCCGGCCGTCCACCACGTCCACGATGAGCGCGCTCGGTGTGTCCGGCCGGCGCAGCACCGGGGCCACGTCGATGCCGTCGCTGCGGGCCCGGCCCAGCAGCCGGTCGCCGACCTCGTCCTCGCCCACCACGCCGAGCAGCCCCACCCGGACGCCGAGCTGGGCCAGCCCGACGGCCTGGTTGGCCCCCTTGCCGCCGAGCAGTTCCCGCCGGCAGCGCACCGGGGCCGTCCCGGACGGGCCGGGCACCTCGTCCACCAGCAGCACGAGGTCCCGGGCCACCTGTCCCACCACGATCGCGTCCAGTCCGGTCATCCCCGGCTGATACCCCGGCCACCGGCGGTCACGCGCTCAGCCGCGGACCACCGCGAACATCCAGCAGCCGTACACGACGTTGCGGCTGTGCAGGCGGTCCACCGCCGGGTCGGCCAGCAGCTCGGCGATGACCGCCTCCGGGTCGTCGCCGTCGTGCCGCCGGCCGCCGACGATGCGGCCCCGCCGGTCGTACGCCCGGAGCACCTGGGGCCGCCCCCGCCAGTCCGGCGGGTACGCCGTCGGGTCGGCCGGGCCGGGGCAGTCGACCGCGTGCGCGAAGATCGGCCCCACCTCCCGGTACGGGCCGGGCGGCAGCGGCGGGGCGTACCCGAAGAGCAGCAGCGGCTCGCCCGGGGTGGCGTCGCGGAGGCAGCAGCGCAGCGGCTCGCCGCCCTCGGCGCAGCACCGCTCGGGCGGCTGGCCGGAGGCGTCGCGGCCGGTGCGTCGCAGCTCGGCCAGCGCCTCGGCGGGCACGGGTCGGATCACGTACCTGGTGCGCGTCGTCGTCATGCCCTCCAGCCTGGCCGGGGACGCGGCCGGTGGCTGGCGGCGATCGGACCTCGCGTGCCGGCCGGGCCGCCCAGGTGGGCGGCCCCGGCGGAGGTCACGGGCGGGACGCGACGCGCCGCACGGCGCGCGGGCCGACCAGCCGGCGGACCACCGGCGCGGCGTTCCACCTCGCCGCGCCGACCAGGTCCCGGGCGTGCTCCAGCACCGTGTAGTCCGGCCGGGCCAGCCCGTCGGCGATGGCGCGGTCCAGGTCGTTGCCGCACCGGGTGAGCACGCTGTCGAAGTCGCGCCGGACGGGTTCGAGCAGCTGGTAGCCGAAGGAGCGGTGCAGCCGGGCGAAGAGCGGCTTGTAGAGGCGGGCCCGCTCGTGCAGCCCCGACGAGTACGACATGGGGTTCTTCGGCCGCCGCCGGATGTAGTCGGGCAGCAGGTCGGCGAAGGCCCGCCGGACGATCCACTTCTCCTGCCCGTCGCGCAGCTTCAGGTCCAGCGGCAGCCGCATGGCCAGCTCGACGACGCTGAGGTCGAGGAAGGGCACCCGGGCCTCCACGCCGTGACCCATGCTGGCCCGGTCCACCCGTTGCAGCTCAGTGCGGCACAGGTTGCGGATCTTGTGGAGGAAGAGCCGGCGGGACCGTTCCGGGCCGACCTGGTGGTACATCGGATAGCCGCCGAACAGCTCGTCCGAGCCGTCGCCGGTGAGCACCACCTTCACGCCCAGCTCCCGCAGCCGCCGGAAGATCGGCACCGAGACCACCGCGTTGATGATGTCGCCGTACTCGGTCAGCTCCGAGATCCGGATCGCCTCCCGCACGTCGGCCAGCCGGATGTCGCGCGGGCGCAGCTCGACCACCTCGTGCGGCACGCCCAGGTCGGCGGCGAGCCGCCGGGCGTACGCCACGTCGGGGCTGTCCGGCACGCCGACCGTGACCGCCACGCAGTCCGGGTGCAGCTGCCGCGCGTGCAGCAGCGCCAGCGAGCTGTCCAGGCCGCCGGAGAGCACCACGCCGACGGTGAGGTCGGTGTCCAGCCGTACCCGCATGCTGTCGGTGAGCGCGACACGGACGAGCAGGGCGGCCTCGTCCGGGTCGTCGATCACCGGCAGCCCGGCGCCCAGGGTGAGCAGGTCGACGTACGGGCGCAGCCGGACCGGCCCGTCGGGCTCGGCCCAGCCGTGGTGCCCGGGCGGCACCTCGCTGATCGGCGCGCCGTGCCCGACCAGGGCCTTGACCTCGGAGGCGAGGTGCAGGCAGCCGGGGCCACGGGACCAGTAGAGCGGCTTCACCCCGAGCGGGTCCCGCGCCAGGTACGCCCGGCCGGTGGCCCGCTCCACCACCACGAAGGCGTACTCGCCGCGCAGCCGGCGCACCGCCTCCTCGCCCCAGTGGCGGAACGCGGCGAGCACCACCTCGGTGTCGCCGGTGGTGCGGAACTCGTACCCGAGCCGGGTCAGCTCCGCACGCAGCTCGTGGTGGTTGAAGACCTCGCCGTTGTAGCAGAGCACGTGCCGCTCGTCGGGCGAGACCCAGGGCTGCACCGCCCGTTCGCGGTCCACCACCCGCAGCCGGCGTACGCCGGTGAGCAGGCCGTCCTCCTGCCGGGTCTCGGTCACCTCGCCGCGCGGGGCGAGGACGGCCAGCATCCGGCGGAAGGTGGCCGGGTCGGCCTCGGGGCCGATGCTCAGCGCGATGCCGCACATCCGCTCAGACCCCCATCTCGGCCTCGTACGCGCGCCGGAACCGGCGCTGGGCGGTCGGCGCGAGGCAGAGGTGCCACGCCTGGCCCTCGTCGACCACGTTCAGCTCGCCCGCCTCCTGCCGGGCCAGCAGCAGGTCGGCGAGGAGGTCCCGCGCGCCGAACCGGCCGTACCAGGCCAGCTCCACGTCGGCCGCCCAGCCGAGGCAGTGCCCGCTGGGCACCATGGCGGCGTAGCCGAGCCGGCGCAGCCGGTACTGGTGCTCGGCGCTGCGGGCCAGGCTGGTGACCCAGAGCGGCGGGGTGCCCGGCCGGGCGGCCGCGGCGAACTCCCGGCCCACGTCGTTGAGCAGCGCGATCACCTCGCGCCGGGCCCGGCGGAACCGCACCCCGGCGGTACGTGGGGTGGCGTCCGGGCGCAGCCGCCGCCGGACCGCCCGCAGCCCGCGGCCGAGGACGGTGGCGGGCTGCTCCTGGTAGCGGAAGGCGAGCAGCCCGCGCCGGCGCAGCCACTCCAGGTCGACCAGGTCGGTGCTGGTGTCGACCTGGCCGTCGGTGAGGAAGGTAGGGCTGTCCCGCCACCACATCACGTCGATCCGGGAGAGCAGGTAGATCCGCACCAGCGCGGTCAGGTCCTGCGCCGAGCTGCGGGTGTTGGGCTGGTAGCGGGCCATCTCCAGCAGCAGCGTCTCCCGGGCGCCCACGAAGCCCTGCGGGGTGGCGTCGAGGACGGCGGCGATGGCCGGCTCCCGCAGCCGCTGGTCGAGCAGCACCTGGCGGGCCGTCGTGGACGGGGCGTCCGCGAGGGCGCCCACCTCGACGAGCAGTTCCGCCACCGCGGCCCGGTACGCCGCCAGGTCCGGTTGCTCGGGCCCGGGGCGCCGGCCGGCGGCCGGCGGCAGTCGGCGGGCGGGGGCGGCGGACGCGACGGCGGATCCGGGCTGGTGGCCGGGGCTTCGGCTGGGCACTCGCATGGTCGGCCCCTCTCCGGGCAGGACACGGCGTAGTCGAACCTGAACACACCGTAATCACCTGGACCGGCAGCTCCCCGAACAATCCTCCTATCTCCCCCCTAAGGTGCTCATCCCGCCGAGAGGTCCCGCACCCAGGCGTAATCCGGCGCGGGCGGCAGGCCGGCGTCGCCGCCGGCGCGGACCGCGTCGGCCAGGTGCAGCGCGGCGCCGAGGGCGGCGCGGAACAGCAGCGAGCCGGTGCTGACCCGGGCCACCCCGAGCCGGCCCAGCGCGGCCAGGTCCGGCCCGCCCGGGCGGTGCAGGACGTTGAGGGGCAGCCCCGCCTCGGCCACCAGCAACGCGACCGTGTCGTCGGGCGCGCCCGGGACGAACAGCCCGTCCGCGCCCGCCGCCCGGTACGCCGCGGCCCGTTCGAGGGCCGCCGGCAGCGGGTCGGGCACGCCCAGCCACCAGGCGTCGGTGCGGGCGTTGACGAACAGCCCCGGCACGGCCGCCCGGACCGCCGCGATCTTGGCGGCGGCGAGCTCCACGGGCGCGAGCGTGCCGTCCGGGCGCCCGTCCTCCAGGTTCACACCGACCGCGCCGAGCGCGGCCAGCTCGGCGACGTACCCGGCCACCGCCGCCGGGTCGTCACCGAAGCCGTCCTCGATGTCGACGGTGAGCAGCACCGGCACGCCCCGCAGCCGGCGGGCCAGGTCGAAGGTCTCGCTCCGGGTCGCCCCGGTCCCGTCCGGCTTTCCGGCGGCCGCGGCCACCCCGAGGCTTGTCGTGCCGACGGCCGGGTGACCCCGGGCCGCCAGCGCCGCGGCGGACGCGTGGTCCCAGGCGTTGGGCAGCAACAGGGGCCGGCCCGGCCGGTGCAGGGCGTGGAAGGCGGCGGCGCGGTCGTTCATCGGAACATCACCTCGATGCTGGTCGGGACACGCAGGGTGGGGTGCGGGGCGTAGCGGACGGGCGTTCCGGCGGGCCGGCACCGCGCGCGCAGCACCTCGACCACGCCGGCGGCGAGGGCGAGGGCGTGCCGCTCCCCCGGGCAGCCCCGGGGCCCGGCGCCGAAGGTCAGCGCCCGCCCGGGACGGCGGGCGACCGCCAGGTGGCCCTTCGGCCCCGCGCCTGCGGGGCGGCCGGCGCGGTCGGCCTGTTCCCCGGCAGGGGGATGGAACCGGTCCGGGTCCTCGTGGACGGCGGGGTCCCGGTTGGCCGCGTCGAAGCGGAGCAGCAGCGCGGCGTCCGGCCCGATGTCCCGGCCGGCCAGGCGGGTCGCGCCGGTGGCGACCCGGCGGGTGGCGCGGACCGGCGGGTCCAGGCGCAGCACCTCGGCGAGCAGGTCGGCCGTGCCGAGCGCGGCCGGCGCCGCGAGCCCGTGCCGGACGGCGGCGCCGATCAGCCCGGCGGTCGCGTCGGCGGCCTGCACGAGCAGCCCGACCCGGTTCGCGGCGGCCTCGGCCGGGGCCGGCGGCGACATCGCCAGCAGCACGGCCACCGCCCGGTCGGCGAGCGCCACGGCGGCCGGGTCGGCGCCGGGGTGGTAGGCGGCGGCCACCGCGGTCACCGCCGGCACGGCCGCCGCCGGGTCGGCCAGGCCGAGCCGCGCCGCCAGCACCTCCAGGGGTACGCGCCGCGCGAGCGGGCCCATCACCTCCACCCGGCCCGCCGCCTCGCCGCGATCGCTGGTCCTCTCGGCGGCGAGCCGGTCCAGCGTCTGCGTGGTCAGGCGGGCGGCGGCGGCGACCAACTCGTCCGGGTCGAGGTCGCGGAGCGCGGCCACCCCGAGCGCGCGCCGGCCGGGATGCCGGTCCGGGGCGCTGAACCGGCTGACCGTCCCGCGCAGCCAGGCCAGGGTGCCGGGCGGGCCGCCGGGCGCGACGGGCACCACGTACCGGGGATCGGTCAGCACGGCGACCACGTCGGCGTGGCGGGTGACCACCCAGCCGCCGTCGACGGGAACGGGGGGCCCGCAGGGGGGCGTGTCGGGGTCGGGCGGGATCGTCGGCCAGCTCATCGCCCGACCGTACGGCCGGCTTCCTTCGGCGCCGACCGAACGATCGCGCCGCCGCCGACTCGCCGCGGTCGGCATCCCTCACGGGACGTCGCCGCACACCGCCGGCGGTTAGCCTGACGGCGTGCGTACTGTCGAACTCCTCTGCTCGCCGGAGCTGGACGAGGCGGTACGGGCGGCCTGGGACCGACTCGCCGCCGCCGGCCTGCCCAGCCTGGCCCGCAACGCGCACCCGACGAACCGGCCGCACCTCACCCTCGCATCGGTCGACGAATTCCCGGCCGGCGCCGAGCAACGCCTCGCCGACCTCTGCGACGCGGCGCTGCCGTTGCCGGCCCGGCTGGACCGGGTGGCGGTCCTCGACGGCAGCGCCCCGCTGGTCTGGCTGGTCCGCCCGACTCCGCAGCTCGTCGCCCTGCACGGCGCCGTCTGGGACGTGCTCGCCGGTGCGCCCGGTCCGCACCCGTGGCACCTGCCGGGCCGCTGGGTGCCGCACCTGAGCCTGGCGCTGCGGTTCCGCGACGCCGACCGCCGCCGGGCCCGGGCGGTCACCGGACCGGAGCGGCCCGGCGGGGAGTTCGTGGCCGCACGCAGCTACGACAGCGACACGCGGACGGTCAGCGAGTTGGCCCCGGCCTGCCCGCGTCCCGGCGCCTGACCGGGACCGCCCGTCACCACACCGTCCCGGCGGGCCGGGGCCGCCCGCGGACGGGCGGCCCCGGTCGCGCGGGTCAGCGGTGGAACCGCAGGTAGTCGAACTCCGCGGTCACCGCCGGGGTGGCGCCGCCGTGCGCGACGAGGCCGATCCGGGGAGTGGTGTCGGCCGGGAAGGTCCACACGGCGCCCCACGTCCAGTGCGTGCCGTCCCGGCTGGACCCGGCCCGGAACTCGTGCTCGCCGCTGACCGGGTCGACGTGGTGGGCCAGCCGCAGCCAGGTGGTGGTGGCCGGGGTGCCGACGATGCTGCCGCCGTAGACGGGCTGGCCGGCGAAGGGCAGCTCGTAGCCGTACTCGACCTGGCGGGTGTTCCAGATGGCCACCTGGGCTAGCCGGGCGAACCGGTCGTCGTCCACGTACGCCACGAGACCCGCCTGCTGGTAGTTGCGGACCACGTCCTCACCCAGGTCGAGGGTCACCTTCGTCTCCGCCACGTAGTCGCCCGCGGGCGCGTCGCGCAGCAGGATCCCGGCCGTGTTGCCGGTGCCGACGAGGTCGCTCGACTCGACCGGCCAGCGCAGCGCGCCGCCGGTGACGGTGGCGGCCGGGTTGGGCCGGATCCACTGCCAGGCCGGGTCGAGCCCGTCGGTGAACTCGTCGGAGTATTCCGGGAGCACCGGGCCGACCCGGGGCGGGGCGACGGTGTGCCGGACCGGCCGGTACAGGCGGGCCGCGCTCACGTTGTCGAACTCGGCCGCGCCGCCCTCGGCGCGCAGCGCGAGCGGGCCGGCCGCCGGCCGGGTCAGCGCCAGCGTCACCACGGCGAGCTGGTCGCCGAGGCGGGCCGGGCTCAGCTCGGCGACGAGGTGCCGGCCGCGTACCTCCACGGCCAGGTTGTGCCGGTCGGTGAGGTCGAGCCCGGCGGGCAGCGGCACGCTCGCCGTGGCGCCGCCGCTCTGCCGGGCGGTCAGCCGGCCGCCGCCGACCGTGACGTCCACCGTCCCGAGCCGCAGCCCGGCCGTCTCCGCGCCGGACAGCCGCAGGTCGGCCTCGGCCCGCACGTCGCCGCCGAGCCCGGTCCGGCTGGTCAGCGTGCCGGTGCCGGCGAGGACGCCGCCGGTCACCCGCCAGTCGCCCGTGCCGCTCCGCCAGTCGTGCAGGTCGGCGGTGTCGAAGCGGGCGTCGACCCGGCCGGTGGTGACCGGCGCGGAGCGGGGCTCCTCGGAGGGCCCGGCGCCCGCGTTGACGGTCGGCCAGCCGTCCACCCAGTCGAGGCGGTCCAGCAGCATCGGCCGCTCGTTGATCCCGAACGGCTCGTCCAGGTACGGATCGGCCCGGTCGATCGCGTGGTAGGCGATCCAGTCCTGCCCGGACAGGTCGGTGAGCACGGCGTTGTGCCCGGTGCCGATCCAGCGGTTGCCGTTCTGGGTGAGCACCGGCGTGCCGCCGGCCCGGGACACGTCGAGCCGCTGGCCCTCCCGGTCCACGAACGGGCCGCGCGGGTCGCGGGCCCGGCCGACCTGTACGGAGTAGCCGGTGGCCGGGCCGGCGCAGCAGTTCGCCGTGGAGGCGAACAGCCAGTACCAGCCGTCGTGGCGCAGCACGTAGCCGCCCTCGAACTTGTTGTCGATGGCGACCAGGGTGGACGCGCCGACCGCGCGCAGCCCGTCGGCGGAGAGTTCGGTGACCGAGATGCCGCCGTAGTAGCTGCCGTAGTACAGGTAGGACCGGCCGTCGACGTCGGTGAACTGGCTGGGGTCGATGGTCCACAGGTAGCCGCCGCCCCCGCCCGGACGCGGGGCGACGACGGGCTCGTCGGCGAACGTCCACGGTCCGGCCGGGGTGGGCGCGGTGGCCGCCCCGATCGCGGTGTCGAAGGTGTCGCCGGAGACGGTGGTGTCGGTGACGGTCACGTACATCACCCAGCGGTCGGCGATCCGGCGCACGTCGGGCGCCCAGAACGCCGCACCGGGCGCGGCGAAGGACGGTCGCTGGTCCGGGGCGAACGCGTCGCCCACGTAGGTCCAGTCGACCAGGTCGGCGGAGCGGGCGATCGGCACCCGGTGCGCCCGGCGTTCGCCCTCGCGCAGCGGGTCGGAGGTGCCGAAGGCGTACCAGAGGCCGTCGTCGCCGCGGACCACGGCCGGGTCGGCGAAGGTGTCGGCGAAGCCGGCCGAGACCGGGTTCCGGTAGCGGTCGGCCCCGGCGGCCGGTGCGGCGGCCGTTGTCGTCGTCAGGAGCAGAGCGAGTGCGGCGGCGAGCACGCCGCCGCGGTGGAGGTGTCCCATCAGGCCTGCCTTGGAGGTAGACGGAGGTCACTGCGGTGCCCCCGTTTCTACAACGTTGGAGACAACGATGTAAAGAGCGACGCGCACGGGTCGGTGGGTACCGAACCGTTCGCGTGCCAGCATGGCGGCATGACCACCCGCACCGACGGCCGCGCGCTGGCCGGGCTCGCCGCGCTGCTCGCCGACCCCACCCGGGCCGGCTTCTGCCTCGCCCTGCTCGACGGTCGGGCCTGGACGGCGGGCGAGCTGGCCCGGTCCGCCGGGGTCGCGCCCTCCACCGCGAGCGACCACCTCACCCGGCTGGTCCGCGGCGGGCTGCTCGTCGAGGAACGGCAGGGCCGGCACCGCTACGTCCGCCTCGCCGACCCGTCGGTGGCCCAGCTCGTCGAGGACCTGGCCGGCAGGGCGCCCGCCCCGGCGACCCCGCCCCGCACGTTGCGCGCCGCGTCGGCCCAGGCGTCCCTCGCGTACGCCCGGACCTGCTACGACCACCTGGCCGGCCGGCTCGGCGTACTCGTGCACGACGCCCTGCTCGCCCGCGGCGTGCTCGACAGTTCCGGCGGCCTGGCGGTGACCCCGGCCGGGATCGCCTGGCTGGCCGACCTCGGCGTGCCCGTCGCGCCGCTGCGCGCCGCCCGCAGGCCCCTGGTCCGGGACTGCCTGGACTGGACCGAGCGCCGCCCCCACCTGGCCGGCGCGCTGGGCGCCGCGCTCTGCCGGCGCTTCCTCGACCTCGGCTGGACCGCGCGCGGCACCGGCCGGGCCCTCCGGGTCACCCCGGCCGGCCGCCCCGCCCTGGCCGAGGCCCTCGCGCTCGACCCGGCCGCCCTGGCCCCGCCCGCCCGGGACACCGGCCCCGCCCGCGCCTGACCCCTCGCCACCCGGCCCTGCTGTTCCGGCCGGCGCGCTGCCGCCACCCGCCGGCTGACCCGCTGCCCGCCCCGGCGCAGACGGCGGTGATCCGGCCGGCGCGCGGCTGCGGCCGGGTCAGAGCCAGCCGGCCTCGCGGGCCCGCCGGACCGCCTCGGCCCGGTCGGCCGCGCCGAGCTTCTGCACGCACGCCGCCAGGTGGTTGCGGACCGTCCCGGCCGCCAGGTGGGTCCGCCGGGCGATCACCGCGACCGGGGTGCCCAGCTCGGCCAGGCGCAGCGTCTCCAGCTCCCGCGGGGTGAGCGGGCACTCCGGCAGGGTCAGCGCCTCGGCGGCGAGGGCCGGGTCGACGTACCGGGCGCCGGCGTGCACCCGACGGATCACGTCGGCCAGCGCGCCGCCCGGCGCGCCCTTGGCCAGGAACCCGCGCGCACCCGCGGCCAGCGCCGGCCGGAGGTGGGCGGGCCGGCCGTGCCCGGTGAGGATCACCGTGGCGCAGTCGGGCAGCACGCGGGCCAGCTCGGCGGCGACCTGGACCCCGCCGGGCGCCGGCATCTCCAGGTCCAGCACGGCCACGTCGGGCCGGTGGGCCAGCGCCGCGTCGAGGGCGGCACGGCCGTCGGCGGCGTGCGCCACCACGTCGATGTCCGGCTCCAGGTCGAGCAGGGCCGCGAGGGCGAGCCGGATCAGCTCCTCGTCGTCGGCCAGCAGCACCCGGATCACGAGGCCACCGGCACGGTCGCCACCAGGTGGAACACCCCGTCCTCGGCGTACGCGCGGACACTCCCGCCGGCCGGGGCCAGCCGGTCGGCCAGCCCGCGCAGGCCGCCGCTGAGCCCGTCCGGGCCGGCGCCGCCGGCGCCGTCGTTGCGTACCGTCATGGTCACCAGGTCGTCCTCCCGGGTCAGCTCGATCCGGCACCAGTCGGCCCGGCTGTGCCGCAGCACGTTCGTCCCGGCCTCGCGCGCCACGGCGGCCAGGTCGGCGGCGACCGGCGCGGGCAGCTCGCCGGCCGGCGGCACCACGGTGCAGCGCACCCCGCTGGAGCGCAGCACCTCCCCCACCGCGGCCAGCTGCTCGGCCAGGTCGACGGCCCGGTAGCCGTGCACGGCCTCGCGTACCCGGGTCAGGGCGGACCCGGCGAGCCGGCGGACCTCGGCGGCCTCCCGCCCGGCCCGGGCGGCGTCGACGGGCGCCAGCCGCTCGGCCAGCTCGGCCTTGAGCGCGATGACGGTGAGGTCGTGGCCGAGCAGGTCGTGCACGTCCCGGGCGAAGCGCAGCCGCTCCTCGGCGGCGGCGAGCCGGGCCCCGGCGGCCTGCCCCTGCCGCGCCTCGACGAGCAGGTCCCAGAACCACACCTGGAGCCAGGTGACCGCCGCGATCCCGGCGCCGACGCCGCCGGTGACGAGCAGGGCGGCGCGCGCCGGCCCGCCGGTCGCCTGCGTCACCGCGGCCGAGACGCCGAGCACGGCCGCCGCCGCGAGCAGGGCGGGCAGCGGCCGGAACAGCAGCGGGGACATGCCGACCAGCGACGCGCCCAGCCAGGCCCAGGTCGGCCAGGCGCCGGCGGCGACCGGGCCGACCAGCGGCAGGCTGAGCAGGGCGGCCACCGCCAGCGCGGCGTGCCGGCGGCGCCGGGACCGCGCGGCGAGCCAGGGGGTGACCGCCGCGTGCAGCACCGCCGCCTGGGCGGCGGTGACGGCGGCGAGCCCCACCAGGCCGAGCGCCAGCCGCAGCGGGTCCGGCTCGCGGGCCAGCCCGACGCCGGGCAGCAGCAGGGTGGTCCCGACGTTCGTCGCCAGCGACACCAGCGTGAGCTGCCGGGCCCGCCGCAGCCGGCGGTCCGCGGAGTCGACAGTCATGTCCGCCGATCCTAGGGCCGCCGGCCGCACGGTTCACCCCTGCGGAACGTCACGTGGGACCCGTGCGCGACGCACGGTTTTCCGGTGACGGACGTGCCTGGTCCCGTGCGCGGGGCGCCGGCAGGGTCGGGGCATGACGGAGACGACGGTACGCGTACCCCTGCGGGAGGACGCCCGACGGCTGGCCGGCCACCTGGCCGGGATGGTCGTGGCGATGGTGGTCGGGATGCTGCTGCTGGGCCCGCTGTGGCGGGCCGGCGCCGAGCGGCTCGGCGGCGCCGACGTGCTGGCCCGGGCGGATGTCGGCGCGCTGGTGATGGCGACGGACATGGGGCTGGGCATGGCGGCCTGGATGTGGCACCGGGGCCACGGGTGGGCCGCGACCGCCGAGATGGTGGCGGTCATGTACGTCCCGTTCCTGCTGCTGCTCCCGCCGTGGTGGGCCGGGCTGGTCGGGGACGACGCGCTGATGCTCGGCGGCCACCTGCTGATGCTGCCGGCGATGGCAGTGGTGGCGCTGCGGCACCGGCACGCGCATCCGGCGCCGGCCCGCCGCCATCCGGTGGCCGCCGCCGTGGCGCGCCGGTGGCCGACCGGGCTGGCGGTGCTGATGACCGTGGACCTCTGGTTCGCGCCGACCGTGGTCTCCCCGTGGACGCTGCTGGTGCTGCCGGCCGGCTACCTGCTCATCGGCACCTGGCGGCGGCAGTGGGGCGATCGCCGGAACCTGGCGTGGCAGCTCGCCGGGCTGGCCGTCTGGGGCGGGCTGGCGGCGGCCGCCCTGCTCGGGCCGGCCGGCCTCGCCGGGGTGCTCGTCGGCGTCGGCTGGCTGGCGCACGCCGCCTGGGACCTGGCGCACCACCGCACGGACCGGGTGGTGCCCCGGGGGTACGCGGAGTGGTGCGTGGCGTTCGACATCGCCGTGGGGGTGACCACCCTGCTGGCGGTCGTGTCCGGGTGATCCGGCCGGGGCACGGGGGCCGGCCGGGTCACCCCGGCGTGGCGGGGGTGACGGTTTGCGGCGGTCGCCGCGACGGCCGGGTGGGGGTGATGAAAGGCTTGCCCCATGAGTTCCGCACCAACCCCGACCGATCCCGCCACCCCCGCCGAGGACGAGGCCGCCGCCTTCGCGGACCTCGGGCTGCGCACCGAACTGCTGAACGCGCTGGCCGCCCTCGGCTACGAGGAGCCGACCCCGATCCAGCGCGAGGCGATCCCACCGCTGCTCGCCGGCCGGGATCTGCTGGGGCAGGCGGCGACCGGCACCGGCAAGACCGCCGCGTTCGCCCTGCCGCTGTTGCAGCGGATGCCCGACGACCGGCCCGGCGGGGACCCGGTGTCGCTGGTGCTGGTGCCCACGCGGGAGCTGGCCGTGCAGGTCTCCGAGGCGTTCCACCGCTACGGCAAGGACCTGGGCGCCCGGGTGCTGCCGATCTACGGCGGCCAGCCGATCGGCCGGCAGCTGCGCGCCCTCGACGCCGGCGTGGACGTGGTGGTGGCGACCCCGGGCCGGGCGCTGGACCACATCGCCCGGGGCACCCTGCGGCTGGGCGCGCTGGCCACCGTGGTGCTCGACGAAGCGGACGAGATGCTCGACATGGGCTTCGCCGAGGACATCGAGGCGATCCTGGAGCACGCCCCAGCCGGCCGGCAGACAGTGCTCTTCTCGGCCACCATGCCGGCCCGGATCGACGGGCTGGCCCGCAAGCACCTCACCGACCCGGAGCGCATCCAGATCGAGCGCGAGCGGCCGGTCGCCGGCGAGGCGCCGCGGGTGCGGCAGAGCGCGTACATCGTGGCGCGGGCGCACAAGCCGGCGGCGCTGGGCCGCGTGCTCGACGTGGAGTCGCCGACCGCGGCGATCGTGTTCTGCCGCAGCCGGGAGGAGGTGGACCGGCTCACCGAGACAATGAACGGCCGGGGCTACCGGGCCGAGGCGCTGCACGGCGGGATGAGCCAGGAGCAGCGCGACCGGGTGATGGGCAGGCTGCGGTCGGGCACCGCCGACCTGCTGGTGGCCACCGACGTGGCGGCCCGCGGCCTGGACGTGGAGCAGCTCACCCACGTGGTCAACTACGACGTCCCGTCGGCGCCCGAGTCGTACGTGCACCGGATCGGCCGGGTGGGCCGCGCCGGGCGGGAGGGCGTGGCCATCACCCTGGCCGAGCCGCGCGAGCACCGGATGCTCAAGACCATCGAGCGGGTCACCGGCCAGCGGATCGCGGTCGACAAGATCCCCACGGTGGCGGACCTGCGCACCCGGCGGCTGGAGCTGACCCAGGCGGCGCTCCGGGAGTCGCTGCTGGAGGACGACCTGGAGCCCGTGCGGGCGATCGTCGAGTCGCTGACCGACGAGTTCGACCTCATGGAGGTCGCGCTGGCCGCGGTGCGGCTGGCCCACGAGGCCACCCTGCCCGGCACGGCCGACGAGGAGGAGGAGATCCCGCAGGTCGCGGTCCGCGCGCCCCGGGAGACCCGACCGGGGTACGAGGGCCGGGACCGGCGCGGTGGCGCGCGTCCCCGCGCCGGGGGCACCACACAGGTGTTCATCGGGCTGGGCCGGCGCGCCGGGGTCCGCCCGCAGGACCTGGTCGGCGCGATCACCGGGGAGACCGGGGTCAGCGGCCGGGACATCGGCTCGATCGAGATCGCCGACCGGTTCTCCCTGGTCGAGGTCCCGTACGGGGTCGCCGACGAGGTGATCCAGGGATTGCGCGGCAGCACCATCAAGGGCCGCAAGGCCACCGTGCGCCGGGACCGGGACGGCGACGGCGGCGGCGAGCGCCGCTTCGACGGTGACCGCCGGGAGCGGCGCGGCCGCGACGGCGACGGCGGCGAGCGGCGGGAGCGCCGGGACCGCTGGTGAGCACGGCCGAGGCCCCCGGTCCGGGTGGACCGGGGGCCTCGGCGTGTCGGTTGGTCAGGCCGCGGCGAGCGGCTGGCCGCCCAGCGTCTCCGCGTCGACCTCGGCCGGGCGCAGCGCCAGGGCGAGCACGTCGGCCACGTCGGCGAGGGTGTGGATGGTCAGCGCCTCGCGGACCTCGGTGGGCAGGTCGTCCAGGTCCGGCTCGTTGCGCTTCGGGATGATCACCTCGGTCAGGCCGGCCCGGTGGGCGGCGAGCAGCTTCTGCTTCACGCCGCCGATGGGCAGCACCCGGCCGGAGAGGGTGACCTCGCCGGTCATGCCGAACTCCGGGCGGACCGGCCGGCCGGTGACCAGCGACGCCAGCGCCGTCACCATGGTGATGCCGGCACTCGGGCCGTCCTTCGGCACCGCGCCCGCCGGGAAGTGCACGTGGATCCGCCGCCCGGCGAGGGCGTTCGGGTCGATGCCGAGGCGTCGCCCGTTGGAGCGCAGGTACGACAGCGCGATGTGCGCCGACTCCTTCATCACGTCGCCGAGCTGGCCGGTGAGGGTCAGCCCCGGCTCGCCCTCCATGCTGGTGGCCTCGATGAAGAGCACGTCCCCGCCGGCTCCGGTGACCGCCAGGCCGGTGGCCACGCCGGGCACCGCCGTCCGCTCGGCCGACTCCGGTGTGAACTTGGGCCGGCCCAGGTAGCGGGCGAGGTTGTCGGTGTCGACGCGGACCGGCGCCGGATCGGACGCCAGCGCCACGGTGACCTTGCGCAGGATCTTCGCGAGGGCACGTTCGAGCTGCCGGACGCCGGCCTCCCGGGTGTACTCACCCGCGATCAGCGCCAGCGCCCCGTCGGCCACGGTGACCTCGTCGGCGGTCAGCCCGGCCCGCTCCCGCTGCCGGGGCAGCAGGTGGTCCCGGGCGATGGCCACCTTCTCGTCCTCGGTGTAGCCGTCCAGGGTGACCAGCTCCATCCGGTCCAGCAGCGGGCCGGGGATGCTCTCCACCACGTTCGCGGTGGCCAGGAACAGCACGTCGGACAGGTCGAGGTCGACCTCCAGGTAGTGGTCCCGGAAGGTGTGGTTCTGCGCCGGGTCGAGCACCTCCAGCAGGGCGGCGGCCGGGTCGCCGGAGTAGCCGACGGCCAGCTTGTCGACCTCGTCGAGGAGCACCACGGGGTTCATCGAGCCGGCCTCGCGCAGCGCGCGGACGATCCGGCCGGGCAGCGCGCCCACGTAGGTGCGCCGGTGACCGCGGATCTCCGCCTCGTCGCGGACGCCGCCCAGGGAGACCCGGACGAAGTTGCGGCCGAGGGCCCGCGCCACGGATTCGCCGAGGCTGGTCTTGCCGACGCCGGGCGGGCCGGCCAGGGCGAGCACCGCGCCGGAGCCGCGGCCGCCGACCACGCCGAGGTTGCGCTCGGCGCGCCGGTTGCGCACCGCGAGGTACTCCAGGATGCGGTCCTTCACGTCGGCCAGGCCGGCGTGGTCGGCGTCGAGCACGGCACGCGCCGCGGCCAGGTCGGTGTTGTCCTCGGTACGCGTGTTCCACGGCATCTCGAGGACGGTGTCGAGCCAGGTGCGGATCCAGCCGGCCTCCGGGGAGGCGTCGCTGGCCCGCTCCAGCTTGCCGACCTCGCGCAGGGCCGCCTCGCGGACCTTCTCGGGCAGGTCGGCGGACTCGACCCGGGAGCGGTAGTCCGCGGAGCCGTCCGGCTCGTCCTCGCCGAGTTCCTTGCGGATGGCGGCGAGCTGCTGGCGGAGCAGGAACTCGCGCTGCGACTTCTCCAGCCCCTCGCGCACGTCGTTGTTGATGCGCTCGGTGACCTCCTGCTCGGCCAGGTGGTCCTTCACCCAGCCGACCAGCAGCTCCAGCCGGGCGGTGACGTCCGGGGCGGCGAGCAGCTCGGTCTTCTGCGCCAGCGTCAGCCAGGGCGCGTAGCCGGCCGCGTCGGCCAGCTCGGACAGGTCGGTCATGCGCTCCATGGCGTCGATGACCTGCCAGGCGCCCCGCTCCTGGAGGACCGAGGTCATCAGCGCGCGATACTCGCGGCCGAGTTCCCGGGCCCGGCCGGCGGGGGCGGGTTCGTCGAGGGTGGTGGCCTCGACCCAGAGGGCGGCGCCCGGTCCGGGCACGCCGGAGCCGATGCGGGCCCGGGCCAGGCCGCGGACCACGGCGGCGGGCTCGCCGCTGGGCAGCCGGCCCACCTTCTCGATGGTGGCGACCACGCCCACCGAGCCGTACTCGCCGTCGAGGCGGGGCACGGCGAGCAGCTTCTTGTCGCCCGTGGCGCGGGCCGCGTCGACCGCGGCCTGGGTGGTCGGGTCGAGGGTCACCGGGATGACCATGCCGGGCAGCAGGACGGCGTCGGTCAGAGGAAGTACCGGAAGAGTTGCCATCGAACACCTGCTATCACGTTGAGTTGAGCGTGTCAGGCTCAAGTAACAAACCGTCTCCCTTGTTCCGGCTTGTGACCCATGCCACTCCCGCCGCCCGGCCGGACAGCCTCACCGGGCCTGAACGCCCATTTGGCGGCACGGAGATAAGGCGACCCGCCGAATGGCGAAGGACGGGTATTGTTGCGAAATTGCCGCGAGATACGTCAAACTCTTAGCCACACCCCGCCCGACACAGGGAGTAATGGCGATGGCAAGGAAAGTAATCACCGTTCTGACCGACGACCTCGACGGCGGAAAGGCCGATCGGACCGTCGAGTTCAGCCTGGACGGCGTGGCGTACACGATCGACGTCTCCGACGAGAACGCGGGCGTTCTGCGCAAGGCGCTGGACCCGTACATCAGCGCTGGCAGGCGGATCGGGCGTGGCCCCGTCGAGGCCGGGCGCGCGGCGCGCGGTGTGACCCGCCCCAGCACCTCGGGAATGGACCGCGAGCAGAACCGCGCCATCCGGGAATGGGCCGCCAAGAACGGCTACGAGATTTCCGAGCGGGGTCGCATCCCCGTCTCGGTGGTGGAGGCGTACAAGAACCGCTGAGCCCTCCCGGTTCACCGTCGGGCATCCCGGGGTCACGCTGAGAAATCGGCGTGGCCCCGGTCGGCTTTTCCCACCGTTAACAATTTTCAGCCGGGCGGGCAATCCCGGCAGCGAACTTCACCCCGCGCGCACCGGTCCGCACGCGCGCGATCCCGGATCCAGGAGGCCACCGGTGCGCGTCAGCATGGCGACCAGCGCCGGCCACGCCGGCCGGCCGAACGAGGACTTCCTCGGCGCGGTTCCCGACGCCGCCGTGCTGCTGGACGGCGCCGGCATCCCGGGCACCGCGACGATCTGCGCCCACGGCGTCGCCTGGTACACCCACCGCCTGGGCGGCGCGCTGCTCGGCCGGCTGTCGCGGGACGACGGGCGGGATCTCGTGTCGCTCCTCGCCGCCGCCATCGGCGAGGTCGCCGCCGCCCACCGCGACACCTGCGACATCGCGCACCCTGCCAGCCCTCAGGCGACAGTGGCGATCGTCCGCGCCCACCGAGGCCGCCTGGACCATCTCCTGCTCGCGGACTCCTTTCTCGTCCTCGACCAGGTCCGTGGCGGCCCGCGGGTCCTCACCGACGCGCGCGAGGCCACCGCCCGGCGCGCCTGCTCCGCGCCGCTGGACGGCCTCGTGCCGGGCACGCCGGAGTACGAGCGCGTCCGGGAGTCCTGCGTCGAGGCGCTCCGGGCCCGCCGGAACCAGCCGGGTGGCTACTGGATCGCCAAGGACGACCCGTACGCCGCGGAGGAGGCGGTCACCGGCAGCCAGCCCCTGGACGACCTGCACGGCGTCGCGCTGCTCAGCAACGGCGCCAGCCGCATCGTCAGCCCGTACGCCCTGACCGACTGGGCCGGCGTGCGGGACCTGCTCGTCACCGACGGGCCGGCCGAGGTCATCCGCCGCGTCCGGCAGGCCGAGGCCCGCGCCTCCGGAGGCCCCGATGCCCTCGTGCCGGACGATGCCACGGTCGCGCACTGCACCCACCTCCCGCGCTGAGCGCCGACGGCCGGCGCGGTGCCGGTCCGTGTCGATCATGAGGTTGGCGGCGCGGTTCGTCCTGTTCGTCGCGGCCAACCTCATGATCAACGCTGGGGTCAGGATCGTGGGACGGCCGGAGCCGCCCGGGCGTGCCCCCGGGCGGCTCCGGCCGTCGGTGTTCAGTTGACCCGGATCCGCACCGCGTCGAAGGCGGGGGTCTGGTTGGCCCGCTCCATCATGGGGATGCGGTGCGAGCCGTCACCGGCCCAGACCGCGCACTGCGCGAGGCCCGACTGGGGCAGACCGGGGACCTGGATGGTGACCTGGTCGGCCTGGCGGCTGCCGCCGCCGTCCTCGGTCGCCACGAAGAACGCCGGAACGTCCTGCGGGTTCGACGGCGCCGCCTGGGTGGTCTGCAGCATCCGGCACGCGGTGTGGAAGTGGCCCCGCACCAGGCCCTGGTCGTTGAGCAGCGAGCTCTCCAGGTAGTAGCCACCCTGGCCGGCGGCGAGGAACCGGTCGCGGATCAGGTTCCGGGTGCTCACCCGGAGGGTGAACGGCTGGTTGCGCTGGACCCGGTTCGGGAACTGCGTGATGAGCAGCGAGGGGTTGTTGGCGGCGGCGCCGACCTCACCGAACGCGGTGCTCACGCAGCGGTTGCCGTTCTGGAAGCCGTCGTGCGCCTGGAGCTGGCTGTTGGAGCAGTCCTTGGCGAGCACCTGGAGCCCATTGTTGCCGCCATTGTTGCCGCCGTTGTTCCCGCCGGTCTGGCCGCCGTTGTTGCCGCCGGTCTGCCCGCCGTTGTTGTCCCCGCCGGTCTGCCCGCCGTTGTTGTCCCCGCCGGTCTGGCCCCCATTCTGGCCGCCGGTCTGGCCGCCGTTCTGGGCGTTGTCGGCGAGGGCGCACTGGGCCAACTGGTCCAGGCCCTGCGGGCGGTCGGCGACGCGGCCGATGGCCGTCGCGATCCGGTTCAACGTCGCGGTCCGCTTGTCGGCGAGGGGCCGCAGAATGGCGTTGTTCACGAAGTCGCCGTTGCGGGCGCCGTCCGCCGCGAGCCGCCGGTTGGCCTCGGCGATCTGGCTGTCCAGCAGGGCGAGGTTGCGGTCCACCTCGGCGCGCGCCTGGTCCGGCACCTCCGGCAGCTTGCTCCGCACGTCCGGGCAGGCCACGGTCGGCTTCGCGGCGCCCGCGCCGCCCCCCTTGGTCTGCTGGCACTCGGCGGACGACATCTGCCCGTCACCCCAGTGGTTGCGGACCCACCGGCCGTTCTGCCAGGTCCGGGTGGTGCTGCCCTGGCCGGCCGGCGCGGTGGCGCCCGGGCTCGCGGGCACGCAGGACGCCGAGGCGGTACGGACGGTGGTCCGCCGGTCCTGGGCGGACGAGATCTGGGTGACGGCGACGATTCCGCCGAAGACCGCGAGCGTGCCGACCACGGCCAGCAGACGCTTGCTCCGCGCGTTACCGGATGACCGGCGCGCCCGTGTGGACCTGCGCATCGAATTGCTCTCCTTCTCGATCCGGTAGCTGACTGGTGACCCCGGCGGACCGATGGAATTCGGGGTGAGGATCACTGCGACGTTCCGGTCGCACGTCGATGACCGACGATGCCCTTTCCGCACCGTCACCGCGCCGTCCGGCGCGGCGGGGAAGATCTGCGTCCATTCCCGCTTAGGTACGGAGCGACGGCGGCGAAGGTTCAACCGGGGAACGGGAGAATTCGCGGGGACACCCGCGAGCCGGGAACGCCGGTCAGTCGGCGCAGAGGTGGTCGAAGGCGAAGCCGCCGTCGAACTCGTCGCGCCGGGCCGCGAGCCGCCGGATCCGCCCGCGCAACTCGTCCCGGTCCACCAGGGACGGTCCGGCGGCGTCCAGGTCGCGCAGCCGCTCCCCGACCGCCACGGCGGACAGGTCCTCGGCGAGCCGGCCCGGGTCGACGCCGCAGGAGAGGCGCTCGGCGGCCAGGTGCACCCGCTCCACGAGGCACCGGCCGGGCCGCACCTCGACCCAGCTCCAGCCCTCGGCCGGGCCGTCCGCCCACCGCACGTGCAGCCCGCGGACGATCGGGTCGGCGAGCCGGCGCTCCACGTACGCCTCGACGGCGGCGGCCCGGGTGAGCGCCCCGAGGTCGTTCACGGGCCCGCGGCGGCCGTCCGGGAGCCGGCCGACGATCTCCCGGAAGCCGACGGCGTCGCCGCTGTCCGGGTCGGTGCCGGCGGCGTAGCCGCGCGCGTCGATGACGTACTCGACGAGGCGGCGGGCGTGCTCGGCGCCGCGCAACGTGGGCGACTCCACCCGCAGCAGCGGCAGGCCGACCGCGGCGCAGACCGCGCTGGTCATCCGCTCGGCCCGGCGCGCGGGCGACCCGGCGGGCGCGGGCGCGGCGAAGCGCACGGCGAACAGCGGCAGGCCGGTGTCGGCGGCGCAGACGACCTGGTCGAAGCCCTCCCGGCCAGCGGTGCTCCACTGGTGGCCGGTGACGCCCGGCGGCCGGCCCTGCACCAGCTCGCCGAGCCGCCGGGCCGGATACCCGACCTGGCCCGCGCGGGTGAGCTGCGGCGCGACCCCGGGCGGGATCGGACGCAGCCAGGAGGCGGCCACGCTGCCGGTGCTCGTCATCTCGCCAGATCCATCCGTCGTTCGGTCGACGCCCGAGTCTAGGACGTCGATCATGGTGGCCGCCTCGGCGGTGCGGCGGTATCCGATCGGCCGGACCGCCCGAGGGCCGCGGAAGGGTCCCCGCGGGCTGTCCCCGACCCGGCATCGGGTGCGCGTCGGGTTCGTGGCCTCTACGCTCGGCCGGTGCACAGCGGACGGACCCCGGAACGCCTGACCAAACGCCACCTCGTCGCCGTCTCCCACGCCATCGAACGGGCCGCGCTGGCCGAGGCGGAGGACGGGCCGCTCGTCGTGTTCGCCCTCTTCCAGCGGCTGCCGTACTTCGCCCGGGAACGCGCGGTCTACCAGCGGATCGCCGGCCGGGCCGCGGTCACCGTGGTCGGCATGGTGGGCGGGCCGCCGCCGGACCTGCCCGCCGGGGCGTACCCGGTGGTGCTGGAGGAGACCGAGGAGCTGGCCCGGGAGTGGAGCGTTTTGGCGCTGACGCCGCGCTTCGGCGCGAGCCTGGTGGCGTACGACCGGGCCGAGGTGGCGCCGGCCGAGACCCTGGAGGCCGGCCGCCTCTTCGACGGGCGCTGGGGTTTCCGCCGGGACGAGGCGCTGCACGACGTGATCCGGCTGGCCGGGCGGCTCGCCGAGCGGCTGCCCGGGCCGGCGCGGGCCGGGCTGGACGAGGCGGTGGCACGGGTCCGGGACATCCCGGCCGCACCGGGCGAGTCCCGCGCCGAGGCCGCGCTGCGGTTGCTGGCCCGGCGGGGTGAGCGGGCGCGTCCGGTCGAGCCGGCGGACGTCCTGCTCGACGAGCCGGGGCTGCGCCGGTGGACCAACGTGGACGGGGTGACCGCCTCGGGCACCCTGCCGGTGGCGCTGGTCGGCCTCCGGGTGGACGAGCCGGCCGGCGCGCCGGAACGCTTCGGCCGGCGCGGCGCGGCCCGGGAGGGCCAGGCCGTCCTCGCGGCGGTCACCAGCGTGCTGGGCCCGGTCGACCGTGCCGTCCGCCTCGCCGACAACGAGTTCCAGCTGATCCTGCCCGGGCGGGACGAGGCGGCGGCGCTCGCCGTGGTGGGCCGGCTCCGGGAGGCGGTGGCCGGGTTGGCCCACTCGTACCCCTTCGTCGCGTACGCGGTGCACGCGGCGGTCACCGTGACCGCCCGGCGGCCGCTGCCGGTCGCCGACCTGCGGCACGCGGTGGAGTGGGCGGTGCGGCAGGGCGTACCCGTGGCGTCGCTGCCCTCGGAACGCGCGCCCGTCCCGGCCGGCTGACCGCCCGAGGAGTGCCACGCCCCGAAACGGGTACGCCCCGCCGGTCCGGTCGAGCACGGCGGAGCGGAGGTGGGGGCATGACGCGCGGGCAGTTCGGCTTCCTCGCCGGGTTCCTGGTGGTCGCGGTCTGGGCGCTGGGCGGCGCCGGGGCGGCGGCCGCCGCCACCGTGGCCGGCCTGGTCGGCTGGCTGCTGGTCCGGGTCCGCGACGGGGACGTCACCGTGCCCGGGCTCGCCGACCGGGCCACCGCCGCCCGGCGCCGCTGAGGCGGCCTGTGATGACCGGCATCCTGCCCCGCCGCGCGACCGCCCCGCCCATGCCGGCACCCGACGGTCCCGGCCCGCTGGCGCCGACACCCGACGGTCCCGGCGCGCCAGCGCCGACACCTGACCGTCCCAGCGCGTCCGCGTCCGCGCCAGCGCTCGCGCCGGTGCCCGACCGTTCCGCCGCGCACGCGCCGGTGCCCGACCGTTCCGCCGCGCAGGCGCCGGTGCCCGACGGCGCGTCCGCGGCCGGCCTCGTCAGCGGCCGGACGGCCTGGTCGGAGGAGCGGATGGCCGGGCTCGCCGAGGAGGCGGCGCGGCGTACCGGGGCGGTCAGCGAGCCGCTCGCCACGGTCCGCGCCGACGGCGGCGCCGTCCGGGTCGACCTGGACGTCGTGATCGCGCACGGCGTCGAGCTGACGGCGGTGGCCGGGGCGGTGCGCCGCCGGGTCGCCGCCCGGATCGAGGCGTGCACCGGGCTGACCGTCGAGGCGGTCACCGTCACGGTGGTGGACCTGCGCCTGCCCGCCGAGGGGGCCACGCCGACCGGCGGGGACCACCCCGAGGGCGGACGGCGCGACCGGGGCCCGGGACCCGGGACGGACACGCGGGAGGCGACGTGAGCGCACCGCGCGGCGACCGGAGCGCGACGTGCGCAGCGTGAACCGGGTCGCCACCCTGCTGCTCGCCGTGGCCCTGCTGGCCGGCGGGGTGCTGGTGGCCGTCGCCGGCCTGCTCGCGGCGCTGGGCCGCCCGGGCCCCCTGCCGGCCGGGTGGTCGGCCACCCTGAGCGCCGTCCGCTGGCGGGACGCCCCGGTGCGGACCGTCGCCGCCACCGTCACCCTGCTGGGCCTGCTGCTCCTGGTCGCCGAGCTGCGCCGCTGGCGGCCGGCCCGGCTGCGGCTCGCCGCCGACGACGGCTGGCACCTGCACCGCCGCTCGGTGGAGCGGCGGCTGGCGCGGGCGGTCCGGTCCGTGCCGAGCGTCCGCCGGGCCCGGGTACGCGTCCGCCGGCGCGGTGACGCCTGGCGCCCCCGGGTGACCGCCACCGGCGACCCGGCCGCCCGGGCCGACGTCGAGTTCGCGCTGCGCCGGGAGCTGGACCGGCTGACCGCGCCCCGCCGCGACCCGGTCGAGGTGCGGCTCGTCCCCGCCCGGCGGGCATCGTGAGCAACGCCGCCCACCGGCTGCTCTGGACGGTGCTCGCCCTGTTGCTGGTCGCGGCGGGCGGCGCCGCGTCGGCGGTCGGGGCGGGCCGGCTGCCCGGCGGCGGCGTGCCGGTGCTCGCGGCCGGGCCGCTGAGCTGGTGGCGGGCCGGCGCCCCGTGGAGCGCCCTCGCGGTGGCCGTCGGCGGGCTCCTTCTCGCGCTGCTCGGGCAGCGGCTGCTCGCCGCCGGGCTGCGGGTGCCGGACCGGCTCGGTGGCACGCTCGCGCACCCCGGCGATGCGGCCGGCCGGACCCGGGTGGCGAGCGGCGTGCTGACCGACGCGCTGGAACGCGACATGCTCCGGGCGCCCGGGGTCCGCCGGGCCCGGGTGGTGCTGACCGGCCCGGCCACCGGGCCGGACGTGTGGGTGGAGGTGCGCCTGAGCCCGTCCGCCGGGCTCGACGCGGCCCGCGCGCACGTCGACGCGGCGGTACGCCGGTTCGCCGCCACGGTCGGCTGCCGTCCCGCCCACCTGGACGTGACAGTGCTGGTGGACGAGGCGGCCCGCTGACCGCCGATCAGACCCGCCGACCGGGGACCGGCGACCGTCGATACGCGACGATGGGCCGGGACGTGGGAGGGAGCGGTCGTGCGGGTGGTGTCGCTGGTGCCGTCGTTGACCGAGGCGGTGGCCCTGACCCGCCCCGAGGTGCTGGTGGGCGCTACCGACTGGTGTACCCACCCGGCGGGGCTGGACGTGGCCCGGGTGGGCGGGAGCAAGTACCCGGACCTGGACCGGGTGCGCGCGCTCCGGCCCGACCTGGTGCTGCTCAACGAGGAGGAGAACCGCCTCGCCGACGCGGAGGCGCTGCGGGCGGCCGGTGTGCCGGTGCGGGTCACCTTCCCGCGTACCGTGCCGGAGGCCCTGACCCAGCTCGGCGAGCTGGTCGGCGCGGTCGGCGTGGCCGGCGAGCCGGACTGGCTGCGCGCCGCCCGCCGGGCCTGGACGGCGCCGCCCGCGCCGGCCACGCCCCGGGCGGCCGTGGTGCCGGTGTGGCGGCGCCCCTGGGTGGTGCTCGGCCGGGACACCTTCGCCGGTGACGTGCTGCGCCGGCTCGGCGTGACCAACCGGTACGCCGACCACCCGGAGCGCTACCCCCGGCCGGGACTCGACGAGCTGCGCGCCCGGGCGCCGGAGCTGGTCGTGCTGCCCGACGAGCCGTACCGGTTCACCGCCGACGACGGGCCGGAGGCGTTCCCGGGGGTGCCGGCCGCGCTGGTCTCCGGCCGGCACCTCACCTGGTACGGACCCTCGCTCGCCGAGGCTCCCGCGCTGCTCGCCGCCCAGCTCGCCGCGGCGGCCTGAGCCCGTCGACCGGTCAGGCGACCGGGGTGGCGTGCACCGGGTCCAGCTCCATGAGCGTGGTGTCGTCCACGTCGTACCCGATCGCGTTGTGCACCGCCACCACGCCGCTGACCTGCCCGGCGAGCCGGCCGGCCAGCTCGACGGCGCTGCGCCGGTCCAGCCGTCCGTCCAGGGTGACCTCGCCGGCGCGGACCTGGACGGTGACCAGGCCGTCCCGGACGGCGAGGACCCGGCGCAGCACCTCCCGCACCACCTCCTCGCGGATCTCCGCGTCGGTGCGCAGGTGCACCCGGAGCAGGTCGCCGCGGGTCACGATGCCGACCAGCCGGCCCAGGTCGTCCAGCACCGGCAGCCGCTTGACCGCCTCCTCGTCCATGAGCCGGGCCGCCGCGGGCAGGGTCGCCCGCACGTGGGTGGTCACCGCCGGCGCGGTCATCAGGTCCCGGGCCACCAGCGCGCCCGCCTTCTCCCGGGCGGTACGCCGGCGCCGCCCCTCGAACACCCGCCGCTCGTCGGGGCGCCCGGCCCACTCCACCTTGTGCAGCAGGTCCGCCTCGGAGACCACCCCGAGCACCCGCTGGAACGAGTCCACCACCGGCACGCCGCTGACGCCCCGGCGGATCAGCACGTCGACGATCCGGCGGTACGGGGTCTCCTCCCCCACCGTCGCGACGTCCCTGGTCATCACGTCGCCCACCTGCCATGTGCGCATCACGGCCTCCTCTGTCCGGCCCTCCTGTCGCGACGGTAGGCCGGCGTCGGCGCCGCTGGTCAGAGGCGGCCGGCAGGCCCGGGCGGGCCGACCGGACCGGGCCGGAAGGGGACCAAGGTCCCGGTCAGGAGGGCACCGGTCGGCCCTGCTGGCGGAGCCCCCGCGGCGGTGGAATGAATGTGCCACCGGACAAGCGCGGTGCGAGGCACAGGAAGGGACGTGGACACCATGACCGCGACGATCGAGCGGATCACCGCCAACACCATCGCTCCGGCGGCCGAGACCACCCGGGACGCCGAGACCACCCGACAGAAGGCCACCCGGTACGTCTTCGCCGGACTGCGGATGGCACTGGGCTGGACGTTCCTCTGGGCCTTCCTCGACAAGATGTTCGGCCTCGGGCACGAGACCGCGGCGAAGGCGGCCTGGATCAACGGTGGCAGCCCGACCAAGGGGTTCCTGACCTTCGGCGCGGCCGGCCCGTTCAAGGGGTTCTACAACGACATCGCCGGCGCGGCGTGGGCGGACTGGCTGTTCATGCTCGGCCTGCTCGGCATCGGCGTGGCCCTGATCCTCGGCATCGGCACCCGGGTCGCGGCGGTCGCCGGCGCGCTCCTGCTGGTCATGATGTGGACGGCCGTGCTGCCCCCCGAGAACAACCTGTTCATGGACGACCACCTCATCTACGCGGGTCTGCTGGCCGGCCTGGCCCTGGTCAACGCCGGTGACACCCTCGGCCTCGGCCGGGTTTGGGCGAAGCTCCCCATCGTCCAGCGGCTGCCCTGGCTGAAGTGAGGTCACCGCGGGCGGTACCCACCGGGCGGGCGTCACCGAGAGGCGGCGCCCGCCACTCTCGTGCCCGCCACCGGTCCCCGCCGCCACGCCGCGGCGGGGACCGACGCGTATCGGCCGGCCGCGATCCGGCAGGATCGACGGGTACCGCATCCGTCAGCACCGAGGAGACCCGCTCATGGAGAAGCCCGAGGTTGGCCCGATCGAGGGCGCGCCGCCCGCCGATCTCGTCATCGAGGACATCACGGTCGGCGACGGCCCGGAGGCCCGCCCCGGCCAGCTGGCCACTGTGCACTACGTGGGCGTGGCCCACTCGACCGGCCGCGAGTTCGACGCGTCGTGGAACCGGGGTGACACGTTCGAGTTCCCGCTCGGCGGCGGCCAGGTCATCGCCGGCTGGGACCAGGGCGTGGTCGGCATGAAGGTCGGCGGCCGGCGCCGGCTGACCATCCCCCCGCACCTGGGCTACGGCGCCCGGGGCGCCGGCGGCGTGATCAAGCCGAACGAGACCCTGGTCTTCGTGGTGGACCTGGTCGGCGTGCGCTGACCCCCGCACCGTGCGCAGGGCCGTCGGCGGCACGCCGGCGGCCCTGACGGGCGTCAGGACCCGTCCGTGGCGTCGGGCCGGTCAGGCCGCCGCGCAGGCCACCAGTTCCCGGGCCGACCCGCACGACGACTCGCGGACCGGCAGCACCCGGTGCAGGCCGGTGGCGCGCAGCACCCGGGCGACCACCGGGTCGGGATCGACAAGCACCAGCTCGCCGCCGCGGGCCCGGACCCGCAGGTGGGCGGCGACCAGCGCGCGCACCCCGGCGGCGGAGAGCAGCCGCACCCCGGACAGGTCCAGCCGCAGCACCGGCCGCGCCGGGGCGGACCAGAGCGCGGCCCGGAACGACGCCACGGTCGCGATGTCGATCTCGCCGACCGCCCGCAGGTCCACCACGTGGTCGCTCACGCTCATCGCCACGTGGAACCGGTCGCCGCTGCTGTCCATGTCCCCGAACCTATCCCCCACCCCCGACAGTTCCGGCCCACCCGCGGCGGGGTTCCGGGTAGGTCCCGGGTGGGACCCTGAGCAGTCTCCGGGTCATCCCGCAGGCCGCCCGCCGGAGGCCAACCCGCCGTACGGACACGCCGCCGGGTACTCCCGGCGAGGGCATCGGCGGTGAAGAATGGCCGGATGGTCGTCCCCCGCCCGCGAGTGCCCCTGCTGATCCGGCCGGTCCGCGAGCCGGCCACCGTGCCGCCGCCCCTGGACGGGCCGTGGGCCCCCACCGACGTCCGGCTGGACCGGGCCGACCTGCTGCCGCTGCCCGAGGGCGCGCACGGCCCGGAGGACGTGCTCGTCGACCCGGACGGCCGGGTGATCAGCGGCGACGAGGACGGCCGGATCTGGTGGTGGCCGGCGGACGCCCCGGCCGGCACCCGCCCCACGCTGCTCGCCGAGACCGGCGGCCGGCCGCTCGGCATCGAGCTGGACCCGGTCGACGGCGGGCTGGTGGTCTGCGACGCGTACCGGGGGCTGCTGCGGGTCACGCCCGACGGGGCCGTGCACGAGCTGACCGGCACGGGGCCGCCTGTGCACCTGGCCGACAACGCGGCGGTGGCCCGGGACGGCACGATCTACTTCACCGACTCCTCGGACCGGTTCCCGCTCTCGCACTGGAAGCGGGACCTGCTGGAGCACCGGCCCAACGGCCGGGTGCTGGCGTACGACCGGCGGACCGGGCGCACCGAGGTGGTGGCGAGCGGGCTCTACTTCCCCAACGGGGTGGCGCTCACGCCCGACGAGTCGGGCCTGATGCTCGTCGAGACGGCCACCCACCGGCTGGTCCGGGTGGACCTGCCCGACGGTCGGACCACCGTGCTGGCCGACCTGCCGGCCTACCCGGACAACGTCTCCGCGGTGGGCGACGGCACCTACTGGATCGCGCTGCCCAGCCCGCGGCTGCCGATCATGGAGAAGCTGCTGCCGCATCCCCGGGTGCGCCAACTCGTCGCCCTGCTGCCGGGGGCCGTGCAGCCGCAGCCCCGCCGCTACGGGCTTGTCGCGCTGGTGGACGGGACCGGGCGGGTGCTGCGCACGTTGCACGGCCCGAGCGGGGCGTACCCGATGGTCACCGGCGTGCGGCAGCACGGGCGGCGCCTCTGGCTGGGCAGCCTGACCGCGACGGGCGTGGCCCGGGTCGACCTGGACTGAACCGGCGCGGGGCCGGCCCGCACTCTTCGCGGGCCGGCCCCGGCCGTTCCTCCCCCCGTGGTCAGCCGCCGGTGTTGCTCTTGGACGGGGCCGGTGCGGGCGCCGATCCGCCGGCCACCGCGCCCGGGTGCGGCGTGGCGCTGTGCGTGGGCTTCAGCCCCGCCGGCACGGGCAGCGCGCTGCCCTTGGCGAACTCGTCCCAGCCGACGTTCCACGCCGTGAAGCCGTTGCCCTGGTCCAGCTTCACCTCGGTGCCCTTGACCGTCACGAGGTCGCCGACCTGGGTGACGCCCATCAGCCAGTCCGCGGCGGCGGCGGAGACGTTGGTGCAGCCGTGTGAGGTGTTGGTGAAGCCCTGCTCCCCCTCTGACCACGGGGCGGAGTGGATGAACTCGCCACCCCAGGTGAGCCGCTGGGCGTCATCGACCTCGACCACGTAGGGATCGGCCGAACCCCGGGTGTCGAAGATGGTGTGGTCGAACTTCTCCATGATCACCATCTTGCCGCTGGAGGTGGGCGTGCTCGACTTGCCGAGGCTCACCGGCACCTTGCGGAGCAGCTTGCCCTCCCGGAAGACCGACATCTGCTTGGTGGCGTTGTCGATCTCGAGCGAGACCTGCCGACCCACCTTGCCGGTCGCGCGGTGGTCGGCGTCGCCGATGGCGTCCTTGCCGATCGGCAGCCCCTCCAGGGCGCTCCTGACGCTGATCTTCGTGCCCGACTTCCAGAAGTCGGGCGCCCGGTATTCGACCTGCTTGCCGTCCGACATCCAGGACCAGGTGCCGGGCTGCGGCGGGTCGGTCTTCACGAACAACCGGCGCTGCACGTCCGCTCTGGCCTCTTTCGGAATGGGCGGATCGAATGCGACGACCACCGGCATCGCGGTGCCGTATGTCTGATTGTCGGTGAAATAGAGTTCGCTGGTGATGGTCGGCTTGGTCGATTTCGCCATCGTGGTGAACGTCGTCTTCTGCGTGGTCGTCCGCCCGGAATCGCCGGTCGCGGTCACCTCCGCGGTGTACGTCCGCGAGTTCTCCAGCGGCCGGTCCGGCACCCAGCCCGACCCGTCCTCGCGCGGCTGCGCCGGCACCGGTCGACCCTTGTCGTCGGTGAGCTTCACCGCGGTGACCTTCCCGCCGCTGACCGTGGTCCCGACCTCCGCGCTGACCGGCACGCCCTTCGTGCGGTCCGCCGGCGTGACCGTCACCGACGGCGCGGCGGCCGCCTTGCCGTGGCCGGGCTTCACGGCCTCCCGTTGGCCGGCGGTGCACCCGCCGACGACCAGCGGCGTGGCTGCGATGGTTACCGCCAATAGCGTCAATCGCCGCCTCACGTCCATATTCCGCACCCCATTTCCACTCCCCCTTGGCTCACATTCTGTACGGCCGTCGGGACGCCGTGGCATATTCGGCGGAATTGCCAGGAGCGGCTGATTCCGATTTCGGCGCGGGCGTGCGGAAATGCGAATCGGCGACGCCGACGGGTGGGGCGTCACGGCCGTGACCGGTTGCGACGGACGAACCGCGACGACCGGTTCACCCCCGGCCGTCGTCCCCGTGGTTGCGTTCCCAGCGGCCGCCCACGGGGGGCGTGTCCAGCCGGACGGACTCCTCCGCGTTCCCGACCAGGTCGTTGTCCTCGACCCGGCAGTCGACGCAGCGGCCCTCCGCGGTGACCCACAGCCCGTGCGTCTGGGTGGTCGGCTCGTGGCTGTCCCAGACCCGGTTGCCCCGGATGGTGGCCGAGTCCATCGCCGCGTTGACGGTGATGCCGGCCCGGGTCGCCGGCGGCCCCGGTAGCTCGTAGGGGGTCCCGGGGTCCGGGGTGTCCCCGCTCCAGCCCGTGAAGGCGCCCGGCCGGACCGGGGACAGGTGCAGTTCGTTCTCGTCGTTCGCGGCCACCACCGCGACCCGCTCGCCCACCCGGATGGTCTTGCCCCGGTGCGCGTCGCCCTGCCATCTCGCCCGGCGGTCGATCACCGACCGCTCGCTGTACCGGACCGTGTCGCCGCCGTTCCGGTCGCCGGGCCCGCACTGGCGGCCGTTCGCCCGGATCCGGTTGCCGACGACGAACGCGTCCCGGACCGGCCGGTCGAAGCGGACGGCGTCCAGGCTGTTGCCGTAGAACTCGTTGCTCTCGATGACGATCTCCCGGGCGCACTCCTGCCCCGCGTCGCCCAGGCTGCGCTGGTGGTAGCCGTACCGGCCGTTGCCGCTGATCCGGTTGCCCCGCACCGTGTACGGCCCGGGGGTGTTGCCGATGCTGATGCCGTCGCGCAGGTTCGCGTCGATCACGCAGTCGGTGAGCAGGCCGCCCCGACCCGCCGTGCCGGTGGTGCCCTTGGCCGACACCTGGAAGCCCGCGTCGAGGTTGCCGACAAGCGTGCACGCCGACACGACGAGGCCGTTGGCGCCCCAGTCGGCGATGCCGAAGCGGTTGCCCTCGGCGTGGCAGCCGACCACCCGGATGCCCCGTGGGCGCAGCCCGCCCTCGAACTGCAGCTCGAAGAAGATCCCGCTGGTGGCGTTGCCCACGGCCGAGCAGTTCACGACGTTGACCCGCTCGACGCTGCCCCAGCCGCCGATCCCGATGCCGATGCCCGCGCCGCCCATCTCGGTGCCGTTGTCCATCCGCCCGCACCCGGCCACCAGCACCCCGTCGATCATGCAGTCCTGGAGAAAGTCGCAGCCCAGGCCGGTCGCCGCGGTGTGGTGGATGTAGAGGTTGCGGAACACGCCCCGGACCACGTACTGGAGGCCCAGCCCCTTGGCCTGCGGGTTGTACTCGGCCATCGCCACCCCCGACCCGTCGATCTCGAAGTCGGCGAAGGTGCAGTACGCCAGGTGCCGCTCCCGGCTCGCGCCGTGCAGCTCGGCGGTGTGGAACGCCAGCGGGGTCGGGTCGGCCCGGTTGCCCGGGTTGCCGAGCACGAACCGGGTGGCGCCGGGACCCGCGCCGACCAGCGAGACGCCGGTCCGCCAGACGGTGCCGGCGTCCCGGATCGAGTAGACCCCGGGCGGGCAGTAGATCACGCGGGCCCGCCCGTCGGCGGCGTACGCGTCGCCCAGCAGGTCCACCAACGCGGCGAGGGCCGGCTGGTCGTTTGTCGTCCCGTCCCCGGTCAGCCCGTGCTCCCGGGCGTCGCTCATCAGCGGCGCGCCAGCGACCGGATGCGGGCGCACCCCACCGGCCGAGGGCATCTGCGGGTCCGTCATCCGTCCCTCCCCGTCGGCGACCGGGCTCGTCTTCCCGGTCCGGCGGCGGAGAAACAGGGGTGCGGCCCCGGCCGCCAGGGCGGCCGGGGCCCACGGTTCAGACGTTCGCCACCAGGAGGGCGGGCTGCTCGACGCAGTCCGCCACGTGCCGCAGGAAGCCGCCCGCCACGCCACCGTCGCAGACGCGGTGGTCGAAGGTGAGGCTGAGCTGGGTCACCTTGCGCACGGCGAGCTGCCCGTCGACCACCCAGGGCTTGTCCACGATCCGGCCGACGCCGAGCAGCGCCGCCTCGGGGTGGTTGATGATCGGGGTGGAGCCGTCCACCCCGAACACCCCGTAGTTGTTGAGGGTGAAGGTGCCGCCGGTCAGCCGCGCCGGGGGCAGGGTGCCGGCGCGGGCGGCCGCCGTGGTCTCGGCGAGCGTGGCGGCCAGCTCCCGGGTGGTCAGCTGCTGGGCGTCGCGCAGCACCGGGACGACCAGGCCCCGGTCGGTCTGCGCCGCGATGCCCAGGTGCACCCCGGCGGACTGCACGATCCGCTGCCCCTCGGTGTCGACGTGGGCGTTGAGCTGCGGGTACCTCCGCAGGCCGCTGAGACAGATCCGGGCCAGCAGGGCCAGGATGCTGACCGGCGCGTCCGGGGTGGCGGCGTTGATCGCGGCCCGGGTCGCCAGCAGGCCGGTGGCGTCCACGTCCACCCAGATGGTCACCTCGGGGATCTCCCGCCGGCTGCGGGAGAGCTTGTCGGCGATGGCCTTGCGGATGCCGGTGAGCGGGATCACCACGTCGCCGTCCGCGGCCGGGGCCAGCCCGACGTGCGCGGCCGGGCTGTCCGGCACGGCGGCGAGCTTCGCCGCCGGCGCGGCCGACGCGGCCTCCACGTCGGCGCGGCGGATCACCCCGCCCGGCCCGGTGCCGTGCAGGGCCGCCAGGTCGAGGCCGCGTTCCCGGGCCAGCCGCCGGACGATCGGCGAGATGACGAGCGGAGCCGTCCGGGCCCCGCCGTCCGCGCCGGTGGCTCCGCCGGTGGTCGGCGTCGCCGTCGCGGCGGGTGTCGGGTCCGCCGTCGCGGCCGTGGGCTCCGCGGCGAGGGCCAGCCGCGGCCGGCGGCGCCGCCGGCCCGAGCCGCCGTGGCCGGTGCCGTACCCGATCAGGACGTTGCCGGAGCCGGCCCGCTCCTCCTCGCGGTAGGTGGCGTGCGGGTCGTCGCCGCCGCCCTCCAGGGACGCGATCGTGATCAGCGGCTGGCCCACCGGGCGGACCTCACCCGCCGCGCCGTGCAGGGCGACGACCCGGCCGGCGTACGGGCAGGGGACGTCGACCACGGCCTTGGCCGTCTCCACCTCCACCACGGTCTGGTCCACGGTGACCACGTCGCCGACGGCGACCCGCCACTCGACGATCTCCGCCTCGCTCAGCCCCTCGCCCAGGTCGGGCAGGAGGAAGTCGCGGGTCCCGGTCGCGGTGGTCATGCGTTCGCTCATGCCGCCACCCACCGCTCGTCCGGCTGGTCGTCCCACTGGAGCCGGGCCACGGTGTCCAGCACCCGGTCCACCGAGGGCAGGTGGGTGTGCTCCAGCATCGGCGCCGGGTAGGGGATGTCCAGACCGGACACCCGCAGCACCGGGGCGTGCAGGGCGTGGAAGCAGCGCTCCTGCACCCGGGCGGCGATCTCCGCGCCGACCCCGGCGAAGCCCTGCGCCTCCTGGATCACCACGCAACGGCCCGTCTTCCGCACCGAGGCGGCGACGGTGGCGTCGTCGAACGGCACGATCGTGCGCACGTCGACCACCTCCAGGTCCCAGCCCTCCTCGCGGGCGGCCTCGGCGGCCTCCAGTGCGACCGGCACCGCCGGCCCGTACGCGACGAGGGTGGCGTCGGTGCCGGCGCGGCGAACGACTGCCTTGCCGAACGGCGCGGTCCGGACCGGCAGCTCCGCCTCGCCGCTTCCGAAGTAGAGCTTCTTCGGCTCCATGAACACGACCGGGTCCGGGTCGTCGATCGCCTCGCGCAGCAGCGAGTACGCGTCCTCCACGGTGGCCGGCGTGACCACCTTGAGGCCGGGGGTGTGCGCGTAGTACGCCTCGGAGGAGTCGCAGTGGTGCTCCACGCCGCCGATGCCGCCGGCGTACGGGACCCGGATGACGATCGGCACGCTGAGCGCGCCCCGGGTGCGGTTGCGCAGCTTCGCGACGTGCGAGGCGATCTGCTCGAACGCCGGGTACGCGAACGCGTCGAACTGCATCTCGACCACCGGGCGCAGCCCGGACATGGCCAGGCCGACGGCGAACCCGACGATGCCGGCCTCCGCGAGCGGGGTGTCGAAGCAACGCTTGTCGCCGAACCGGGCCTGGAGCCCGTCGGTGATCCGGAAGACCCCGCCGAGCTGGCCGACGTCCTCGCCGAAGACGACCACCCGCTCGTCGTCCAGCATCGCGTCGGCGAGCGCGGCGTTGAGCGCCTTCGCCATGGTCATGGTGGCCATCAGGCGTCCCCCTCCTCGGCGCGGGCCGCGGCCAGCTCGGCCCGGACCTGTTCGCGCTGCTCGACCAGTTGCGGGGTCGGTTCGGCGTAGACATGGTCGAAGAGGCTCAGCGGGTCGACCTCGGGCTGGGCGTTCATCCGGTCGCGCAGCGCGGCGGCGTACGCCTCAGCCTCCTCGGCGACCGCCGCTACCGCGGCGTCGTCCAGCACGCCCCGGTTCCGCAGGTACGCCTCCAGCCGGGCGATCGGGTCACGGTCCCGCCACGCCTCGACCTCCTCGGCGTCCCGGTAGCGGGTCTGGTCGTCGGCGTTGGTGTGCGGCTCCATCCGGTACGTGTGCGCCTCGACCAGGTACGGGCCCCTGCCCGCGCGGGCGTGCGCCACGGCGCGGTTCAGCACGGCGAGCACGGCCACCGGGTCGTTGCCGTCGACCTGCTCGCTGGGCACGCCGTAGCCGACGCCCTTGTAGGCCAGGCTCGGCGCGGCGGTCTGCCGGGACAGCGGCACGCTGATCGCGTACTTGTTGTTCTGCACGAAGTAGACGACCGGGGCCTTGAACACGGCGGCGAAGTTGACGCCCTCGTGGAAGTCGCCCTCGCTGGTGGCGCCGTCACCGATGAAGGCCAGCGCCACGGTGTCCCGGCCCTGGTACGACTCGCCGTAGGCCAGCCCGGCGGCGTGCACGCACTGGGTGGCGAGCGGGGTGCACTGCGGCGCGGTGTGCACGGCGGTCGGGTCGTACCCGCAGTGCCAGTCGCCGCGGAGCAGGGTGAGCACCTCGACGGGGTCGATGCCGCGCGCGGTCAGCGCCATCGACTCGCGGTAGGTGGGGAACACCCAGTCGGTGTCGCGCAGCGCCAGCACCCCGCCGACCTGGCAGGCCTCCTGGCCGCGCGAGGACGGGTAGACGGCGAGCCGCCCCTGCTTGGTCAGCGCGGTGGCCTGGACGTCGAAGCGACGGCCGACGACCATCCGCCGGTACATCTCGCGCAGCGCCTCGACCGGCGGCTCCGGGTAGTCGTCGCGGGCGGGCAGCGGGGTGCCGTCCGGGTTCAGCAGCCGGACCGGCTCGCTCTCGGGCAGCAGGCCGGCCGACGGGTCGGTGGCGGCCGGGGTGGCCGGCCGGCGGGTGCGCGGGGATGCCCTGCGGACCGCCTGGGGTGTGGTCGTCACGGCGGGGACCTCCTGGACGTGTGGTGGCCCTATGCTTCCGCTGTCGGATGATTGACTCAACATCCGGCGTGAACGCGGGACGAATGGCACGAGGAGGCGGGCTTCATGAGCCAGGAGACCGGAACCGCACCGGGCACGACGGGCGGAACGGGACGTTCGGCCGGGCCGCTCGACGAGGTCGACAGGCGGATCCTGCGCGAACTGACCGAGGACGCCCGGCTCTCCATCCGTACGCTCGCCGAACGTGTGCACGTCTCGCGCACCAACGCGTACGCCCGGGTCGAGCGGCTGCTGCGCGACGGGGTGATCACCGGGTTCCGCGCCCAGGTGGCGCCCGAGCCGGCCGGCCTGGGCACCTCGGCGTACATCGCGTTGACCATCGAGCAGAACACCTGGCGCGAGGTCTCCGCCGAGCTGGCCCGGGTGCGTTACATCGAGCACGCGGCGCTGCTCAGCGGCGAGCACGACGTCCTGGCCCTGGTCCGCGCGCCGGACAACGCCACCCTGCGGGACGTGGTGCTGGACCGGGTGCAGAGCATCGCCGGGGTGCTGTCGACCCGGACCTGGCTGGTCTTCGAGGAGTTCGACGGGACGCTGAGCCCCTGGCAGTGACGCCCTACCGCTCGGGCGGAGCCTCGATGCCCTCGCGGTCGGCCAGCTCCAGCAGCGGCTCCAGGGAGAACCGGCGCTCGTCCAGGCCGGCGTGCGGGTCGCCCCGCTCGGCGAACCGGGCCGGCAGACTCACCACGTCGAAGTCCTCCGGCCGCGCGTCGTCCAGCTCCGCCCAGTCCAGCGGCGCGGAGACCAGCGCCCGCGGGGTGGGCCGGATCGAGTACGCCGAGGTCACGGTGTGGTCGCGGGCCATCTGGTTGTAGTCGACGAAGACCGGCCGGTCGCGCTGCTCCCGCCACCAGGTGGTGGTCACCAGGTCGGGCAGCCGGCGCTCCATCTCCCGGCCGAGCGCCAGCACCGCGCGCCGGCAGTCGCCGAAGCTCCACCGCGGCTCGATCGACAGGTAGACGTGGATGCCCCGCCCGCCGGTGGTCTTCGGGTAGCCCACGAGGCCCAGCTCGTCGAGGAACGCGCGCACCTCGTGGGCGACCGGGACCACCTGGGCGAAGTCCACCCCGGGCATCGGGTCCAGGTCGATGCGGAGCTGGTCGGGGCGCTCCACGTCGCCCTTCGAGACCGGCCACGGGTGGAAGCGCAGGGTGCCCAGGTTGGCCGCCCAGATCACCACGGCCAGCTCGCTCGGGGCCACCTCGTCGGCGGTCCGGCCGCTCGGGAAGGTGATGTGCGCGGTGCGCACCCACTCGGGCGCGCCCGCCGGCAACCGCTTCTGGTAGAACGCGTCGCCCTTGTTGGTCTGCCGGGTGGCGATCTTCGCGCCCTCGAACACACCGCGCGGCCAGCGCTCCAGCATGGTCGGTCGGTCGCGCAGCGCGCGCAGGATGCCGTCGCCGACGGCCAGGAAGTAGCGGACCACGTCCAGCTTGGTCAGTCCGCGCTCCGGGAAGTAGGGCTTGTCGGGGCTGGAGACGCGGACCAGCCGCTCCCCCACCCGGATCTCCTCCGCCGCCGTGGTCGCCACGCCTGACACCGTACGACGCGAACGGTCCCGGCGCGGGGATCTCGTCAGGTGATGAGCAGGACCCCCACGACGATCAGGGGGACCGAGACGAAGAGGAAGATGCCGACGCCGGTGAGCACCCGTCCCCCGCCGCCGTCCTCCCGCTCCGGGGCCAGCCCGAAGGTGGACCGGGCGGGCAGCATCCCGATCCGGCTCAGGGTGAGGTCACCGGTCATCCCGATCACGGCGCCGACCAGCATGAACGCCACGCCCAGCCGGTGGACGAAGTCACCGCCGCTGACCCCGACCCAGACGCCCACCGCGATCGCGATCGTCACGACCGCGATCAGGAAGAGCACCAGCGCCTCCCGCAGACCCCTGATGACCGTCGCCATGCGTCGCCTCCCCGGCCACCGGGCCCACCCCGGTACGCCGGTCGACATTCTGCCCGGTCGATGCCACAGCGCGCCGCCCCGACGGGTTCCGGACACGCCGGTGGCCGGGTGGGCGCACCCCACCCGGCCTCCTGTCGTACGGTCAGCCGTTCTCCTTCTGGAGCCGGTCCATGAGCATCTTCTTGCCCTGGTCGGCGGCCTTGCGGTTGTTCTCCTGCATCTTGCGGAACCAGGCGGCGAGCTCGGTGTCGCCCCGGTCCTCCGCGTCGGCGATGTAGGTCTCCATGTGCCAGACGTGCTTGAGTGACATCTGCACCGCGTGGATCAGGTCGTAGTTCTTGTCCTTGACCGGGCTTTCTGGCTGTCGGACCATCGTCGCCACGGCACACCTCCCCCTGTGTCGGCTTCCGGTTGGCCGACCGCGCTTACCCGCCCGGCCGCCGTTCACGCCCGCCGGGCCCCGGGGACCGCCACCGGCCGGACGGTTACCCGCCGGACGGCCCGGGTACCGGAGGCCGCATGGCGGAACTGGCAACCCTCTGGATCGTCCGGCACGGCGAGAGCACGGCGAACGTCGCGGCCACGGCGGCCGAGACGTCCGGCGCCGAGCTGATCGACCTGACCCACCGGGACGCGGACGTGCCGCTGTCGGCCACCGGCGAGGAGCAGGCGCGGGCGACCGGCCGCTGGCTGGCCGGCCTGCCCGAGGGGCGGCGGCCGGACGTGGCGGTGGTGTCGCCGTACCTGCGTGCGGTGCGGACCGCCGAGCTGGCCCTCGCCGGCACCGGCGTGCCGGCCAGCCGGGACGAGCGGCTGCGCGACCGGGAGCTGGGCATCCTCGACGGGCTGACCGGCCACGGCGTCCGGCAGCGCTATCCCGAGGAGTCGGCGCGCCGCGCCCGGCTCGGCAAGTTCTACTACCGCCCGCCGGGTGGCGAGTCCTGGACCGACGTGGCGCTGCGGCTGCGCGCCCTCCTCGGCGACCTGCGCCGGGACCATGCCGGTGGCCGGGTGCTGCTGTTCGGCCACGACGCGCTGGTGTTCCTGCTCCGATACCTGGTGGAGGGGCTCACCGAGGCGGAGCTCATGGCGCTCACCCGGGAGCACGTGATCGCCAACTGCTCGGTCACCGCCTGGTCGGCCGACGCCACCGGCCGGCTGACCCCGGACGTGTTCAACGACGTGGCGCACCTGCACCGGCAGGGAGCGCGGCCGACCAGGGAGGACGAGGTCCATGCCGAGCCGGTCTGAGGTCATCACCCCCGCCCTCCTGCGGGACTGGGCGCTGCCGGTGCCGACCGGCGGCAAGGAGGCCCGCGGCACGGTGCTGGTGGTCGGCGGGTCCCGGTTCACCCCCGGCGCGGTGCTGCTGGCCGGTGTCGCCGCCCTGCGCGCCGGCGCCGGTGTGCTGCAACTGGCCGCCGCCGAGTCCACCGCCGCCGCGCTCAGCATCCAGGTGCCCGAGGCGCTGGTGGTCGGGCTGCCGGAGACCGCCGACGGCGCGGTCCAGGGCGACCCGGGCGACCTGCTCGGCGGCCTGGTCGCCGAGGCGGACGTGGTGGCGGTCGGCCCCGGCCTGAAGGACATCGACGCCACCCGGGCGCTGCTGCACGTGGTGCTCGACGCGGCCGGCCCGGAGACCTCGCTGGTGCTCGACGCGTACGCCCTCGGCGCGCTCAGCCACGAGCCGGACCTGCTGGTCGGCTCGGGGCGTCCGGTGGTCCTCACCCCCAACCTCACCGAGGCCCGGCACCTGCTCGGCCGGAAGCCGGGCGACGACCTCGACGCCGACGCGGTCGAGCTGGCCCGCCGGTACGACGCCGTGGTCTCCCTCTACGGCCACATCGCCACCCCGGAGGGGCGGGCGTGGCGGGAGGAGAGCGGTGACGCCGGGCTGGGCACCTCCGGCAGCGGCGACGTCCGGGCCGGGCTGCTCGCGGGGCTGCTGTCCCGGGGCGCCGAGCCGGCGCAGGCCGCCTGCTGGGCCGCGTTCGCCCACGCGGTGAGCGGGCAACGCCTGGTCCCCCGCTACGGCCGGATCGGCTTCCTGGCCCGCGAGCTGCTCGACGAGATCCCCTACACGGTGGCCACCGTCTGACGGTTGTTGTTCATCCGTTCGGATGTGTGTAACAACACACCGGCTCCCTACGCTGGTTGACCGAAGGCAAGCAACCTGCTCGTCTTCCGCCGGCCCGCTTCCCACCAGGGAGTGGGGTCGGCCGGATCGGCCCCCTGGGAGTCTGTGTGAAGAACCTCCGTCGCAAGACACTGGCCGCCGCGTCCGCCGCGACGCTCGGCGTCGGCCTCGCCCTCACCGGCGGGCTGGCACCGGCGGCGGCCGCCGGACCGGACACCTCGTATCTGGTCCTCGCCCCGCAGGGCGCCAACACCAGCCAGGCCGCCGCCCGCGTGGCGGCCGCCAAGGGCACCGTCGTGGCCACCTACGACCAGATCGGCGTGCTCGTCGTCCGTTCGACCAACCCGGACTTCGCCACGCAGGTGGCGGGCGCGGGCGTCGAGTCGGTCGCGTCCACCGCCGGCCTGGGCACCGCCCTCGACGAGGGCGAGACCGTGGAGGTCTCCGCGGCCGACGTCGCCAGCGCCACCGGCGACCCGACCAAGGAGCCGCTCTACGGCCAGCAGTGGGACATGAACATGATCCACGTCCCGCAGGCCCACGCGGTCACCACCGGTAGCGCGAACGTCGTCGTCGGCGTGCTGGACAGCGGCATCTCCAGCACCCACCCGGACCTGGCGACCCAGATCGCCAAGGACAAGAGCACGTCCTGCATCGGCGGTGTCACCGACACCACCGAGGCGGCGTGGAACCCGACCACCAGCGACCACGGCACCCACGTGGCCGGCACCATCGCCGCCGCCATCAACGGCGTCGGCGTGACCGGCATCGCGCCGGGCGTCAAGGTCGCCGCCGTCAAGGTCGTCGACGACGGCGGCTTCATCTACCCGGAGGCCGCGGTGTGCGGCTTCCTCTGGGCCGCCGACCACGGGATGCAGCTGACCAACAACAGCTACTACATCGACCCGTGGGAGCTGAACTGCCGCAACGACGCGCGCCAGCGTCCGGTGTGGCAGGCCGTGCAGCGGGCCATCCGCTACTCGCAGTCCAAGGGCGTGCTCAACGTGGCGTCCGCGGGCAACTCCAACTACGACCTGGCCCACAAGGTGACCGACACCGGCAGCCCGGACAACGTGCCGCCGGCCGAGCAGGAGAACCGGGTGGACCTCACCAGCGCCTGTCTCGACCTGCCGGCCGAGGCCCCGGGCGTGGTGACCGTCTCCGCGGTCGGCCCGACCGGTGCGAAGAGCTACTACTCCTCGTACGGCCAGGGCGTGGTGGACGTGACGGCGCCGGGTGGCGACAGCCGGATCCGCACGCAGGGCGCCAGCCCGACCAGCGCGGACCAGATCCTGTCGACGACCTTCAACACCACCACCCGCACCAACGGGTGGGGGTACAAGCAGGGCACATCGATGTCCGGCCCGCACGCTACCGGCGTCGCGGCGCTGGCGCTGTCGGCGCACCCGGGGATGACCCCGGGCCAGCTGGCGTCGTTCCTGGAGCGCACGTCGGTCGCGCAGTCCTGCCCGGAGGGCGTCTTCAACCTGGTGCCGCTGCACCCGAACGGCGCGCACTTCTACGACGCGACCTGCTCCGGCGGGGCCCGTAACGGGTTCTACGGCGCCGGCATCGTCGACGCGTACAACGTGGTGAAGTAACGGGTAGCACCAACGACGGGGCCCGGCGACGTGTCGCCGGGCCCCGTTCGTTTGTCCTGGTCGGGACGGGGGTAGGGGGGCCACATCAACCGACTCTAGGAGGTACCCCGGTGTCCACCGACGCGATCGTCCTGCTCAAGGAGGACCACAAGGAGATGCGCCGCCTGTTCAAGGCCTTCCAGGATGCCGAGGAGGGCCCGGCGAGCGAGCGGCAGAAGCTGGTGAAGCAGATCCTCGAGGCCCTGACGGTGCACACCTACCTCGAGAACGAGGTGATGTACCCGGAGGTCCGCAAGCTCGTGCCCGACGTCGAGGACGACATCCTGGAGTCGTACGAGGAGCACCACGTCGCCGACGTGCTCTGCTTCGAGCTCTTCACCATGGACGCGGACGACGAGCGCTTCAACGCCAAGACGACGGTGCTCATCGAGAACGTGCTGCACCACGTCGAGGAGGAGGAGCAGGAGTGGTTCCCCAAGGTGCGCGAGGCGCTCGGCCGTAACCAGCTCCAGGAGATCGGCCAGCGGATGATCGACCTGCGCCCGAAGGCGCCGAAGACCCCGGCCGCCCCGAAGGCGCTGAAGAAGTCGCTGGACGCGGTCATCGCCTGACCCGGCACGGCGTGACGGCGGGACCCGGCGCAGGCCGGGTCCCGCCGTCGTTTCCGCGGTTCAGCTGCCCGAGCCCGGCTCGGCCATCTTCCGGTGCTGCTCCGCCTTCAGCCGGTCCGGGACGATCTTGCCGGCGGCGGTCTGCAGCTTGTTCACGAACGAGCCGGCGGCCACCTTGTGCTCCCCCTTCATGAGGGCCTCGAAGGCGTCCTCGGCGACCGCGCGCGGGTCGTCCTTCCTGCCCTGGGCGACCCGGGTGTCCTCCATGTGGGCCCGCTCGAAGAACTCGGTGTCGGTCGGCCCGGGCATCAGGGACGTCACGGTGACGCCGCTGTCCTTCAGCTCGTTGCGCAGCCCCTCCGCGAACGACTGCACGAACGACTTCGAGGCGTTGTAGACCGCCTGGTACGGCCCCGGCATGGTCGAGGCGATCGACGAGGTGAACAGCACCCGCCCCTGCCCCCGCTCCACCATGCCCGGCAGCAGGCGCTTGGCCAGGTGCACCGTCGAGCGCACGTTCAGGTCGACGACGGTCAGCTCGTCGCGCAGGTCCGTCCCGCCCACGAAGTCGCCGCCGGCGCCGCGGCCGGCGTTGAGCGCCAGCGCGTCGACCGGCCGGCCCAGCTCCGTCACGGCCCTGGTCAGCTGCTCCACCCCGTCGGGCGTGGCCAGGTCCACCTGGACGGGGTACGCCTCGGGGCCGTTGTCGCGGCGCAGGTTCCGCGCCGCCGTGGCGATCGCCGGGTCCTCGGCGGCCACCACCACGTCGTACCCGTGCTCGGTGAACTGGGCGGCCAACTCGTACCCGATCCCGCTGGACGCGCCGGTCACCACGGCGAGCGGACGGCCGGTCGTCGGTGTGCTCATCCTCGTGCCTCCTCTTCCCGGGGGCGTGGGCCGCGTGGCCCTGCCCCCACCCGAGGGGTTTGCCCAGCCCCGGGCGGCCCAACCCCGCCGGCGCGCGGCGGAGGTGCGCCCGGCCGGCCGGAGGCCCACCCGGTAGGATCGGCGCGGGCCGTGACTGGCGCGTGGGGATGGAGAACCATCGGGGAGCGGCCCCGTCACGAGGACGCATGCCGAGCGCCTGGGCCTTCCGCACGTCACCAGGAGGTCGCATGTCGCTGAACGCCGAATCCACCGCCTTCCGCAGCGCGCTGGAGGTGATCCGGGCCGTCGAGCCGCGGGTGGCGGACGCCATCGGGGCCGAACTGGCCGACCAGCGCGAATCGCTCAAGCTCATCGCCAGCGAGAACTACGCCTCCCCGGCCACCCTGCTGGCCATGGGCAACTGGTTCAGCGACAAGTACGCCGAGGGCACCATCGGCCGCCGCTTCTACGCCGGCTGCCAGAACGTCGACACCGTCGAGGCGCTCGCCGCCGACCACGCCAAGGAACTGTTCGGCGCCGCCCACGCGTACGTGCAGCCGCACTCCGGCATCGACGCCAACCTGGTCGCCTTCTGGGCCATCCTGGCCGACCGGGTCGAGTCCCCGGCGCTCAGGAAGGCCCAGGTACGCCAGGTCAACGACCTCACCGAGGCCGACTGGTTCGCGCTGCGCCGCGAGCTGGGCAACCAGCGGATGCTCGGCATGTCGCTGGACGCCGGCGGCCACCTCACCCACGGCTTCCGGCCCAACATCTCCGGCAAGATGTTCGACCAGCGCAGCTACGGCACCGACCCGGCCACCGGCCTGGTCGACTACGACAAGGTCGCCGAGGCGGCCCGCGAGTTCAAGCCGCTGATCCTGGTCGCCGGCTACTCGGCGTACCCCCGGAAGGTGAACTTCCGGATCATGCGGGAGATCGCCGACTCCGTCGGCGCCACCTTCATGGTCGACATGGCGCACTTCGCGGGCCTGGTCGCCGGCAAGGTCTTCACCGGCGACTTCGACCCGGTGCCGCACGCGCACATCGTCACCACCACCACCCACAAGTCGCTGCGCGGCCCGCGCGGCGGCATGGTGCTCTGCGGTCCCGAGCTGGCCGACCAGGTCGACCGGGGCTGCCCCATGGTGCTCGGCGGCCCGCTGCCGCACGTGATGGCCGCCAAGGCCGTCGCCCTGGCCGAGGCCCGCCGCCCCGACTTCGCCGACTACGCCCAGCGGATCGTCGACAACGCCCAGGCCCTCGCCGAGGGGCTGCTGCGCCGGGGCGCGAAGCTGGTCACCGGCGGCACCGACAACCACCTCGTGCTCATCGACGTCTCCGGCTACGGCCTCACCGGTCGCCAGGCCGAGCAGGCGCTGCTCGACTCGGGCATCGTGACCAACCGCAACGCCGTCCCGCAGGACCCGAACGGCGCCTGGTACACCTCCGGCATCCGGATCGGCACCCCGGCGCTGACCACCCGCGGGCTGGGCGCCAGCGAGATGGACACCACCGCCGAGCTGATGCACACCGTGCTCAGCCAGACCACCCCGGGCGCGAACGCCGACGGCACCCCGTCCAAGGCCAAGTACGTCCTCGACCCGGCCCTGGCCGAGACGGTGAGCAAGCAGGCCAGCGACCTGCTCAGCAGCTTCCCCCTCTACCCGTCCGTCGACCTCGGCTGACCATCTCTTCCTGGACGCCCCGCCCGGCCTCGGCCGCGCGGGGCGTCCCCGTCCCACCGGCCGTGCCCGCGCCACTGCCGCACGCCCGCCTGACCCGCCGCATGCGCCGGGCTGGGCGGGTGTGGGCGGGTGGGGGCGGGTCTCGGGCGGGTCAGGGGGTTCGGTGGGAGTGGTGGCGGCGCGCCTGTAGGCGGTGGAGGATGTTCGTGCCGCCGCGGCCGAAGTGGTCGTGCAGGGTTTGGTAGTCGGCGTACAGCTCGTCGTACGCCGCCGCCCGGGCCGGGTCCGGGTGCCAGGTCTCGCGGTGTGACGCGCCCATGGCCGCCGATGCGCTCTCCACGTCCGGGTACGCCCCGGCGGCCACGGCCGCGTGGATGGCCGCGCCCAGCGCCGCCGGGTGGGCGGCGTCGAGGACGTGCAGCGGGCGGCGCAGCACGTCGGCGTAGATGCGCAGCAGCAGCCGGTTGGCGGTGAGCCCACCGGCGGCGGTGAGCTCGTCGACGGGTACGCCGGCGGCCTCGAACGCCTCGACGACGGTGCGGGCGCCGAACGCCGTCGCCTCCAGCAGGGCGCGCCAGATCTCCTCGGGCCGGGTGGCCAGGGTGAGCCCGACCAGCACCCCGCTCAGCTCGTGGTCCATGAGCACCGACCGGTTGCCGCTGTGCCAGTCCAGCGCGAGCAGCCCGTGCCCGCCCACCGGCTGGTCGGCGGCGAGCGTGTCGAGCAGGTCCTGCACGGGCATCCCGCGGCGGGCGGCCTCGGCGGCGTACGACGCGGGCAGGGCGCTGTCGACGTACCAGGCGAAGATGTCGCCGACGCCGCTCTGGCCGGCCTCGTAGCCCCACCGGCCGGCGGTGACGCCACCCTCGACGACGCCGCAGACGCCGGGCACCTCGTGGCAGGTGTCGGCGTTCATGATCAGGCAGGTGGAGGTGCCGAGGACGGCGAGCATCCGGCCGGGCGCGACCGACCGGGCCGCCGCCGCGGTGACGTGGGCGTCGATGGCCCCGGCGGCCACGGCGATGCCGGCGGGCAGTCCGGTCCAGCCGGCGGCCTCGGCGGTCAGCCCGCCGGCCCGGGCGGCCGGCGGCAGCAACGGCCCGTCGTCGATCTTCGTGAGCAGGCCCGGCAGGTCCGGGTGCAGCGCGGCGAGGAAGTCGGCGGCCGGGTAGCGGCCGTCCTGGCGTAGCCCCTTGAAGCCGGCGGCGGAGGCATTCCGCGTCGGATTGCCGCAGAGTCGCCGGACCAGCCAGTCGGCGGTCTCGACCCAGCGGTCGGCGCGGCGGAAGACCTGCGGGTCCTCCTCCAGCACCTCCAGGGCCTTGGCGAGCTGCCACTCGGCGGAGACCCGACCGCCGTACCGGGCCAGCCAGGGCTCGCCGCGCTCGGCGGCCAGGGCGTTGATCCGGTCGGCCTGCCGCTGCGCCGAGTGGTGCTTCCAGAGCTTCGGCCAGGCGTGCGGGCGGGCCCGGAACTCCGGCAGCTCGGCGAGCGGGGTGCCGTCGGCGCGGGTGGGCAGCACCGTGCAGGAGGTGGCGTCGAGGCCCACGCCGACCACCTCCGCCGGGTCGATCCCGGCGGCGCGGACGGCGGCGGGCACCGCGGTGCGCAGCACCTCGACGTGGTCCGCCGGGTCCTGGAGCGCCCAGCCGTGCGGCAGCGCCGGCCCGCCGGGCAGCCGCTCCGTGATGACCCCGTGCCGGTACGCGTGCACCGCGCTGCCCCGCTCGGCGCCGTCGGCCACGTCGACCACCACGGCCCGCCCGGACAGCGTGCCGAAGTCCACCCCGACGACGTACCGGCCCACCGTTGCTCCTCCCCCACCTGGGAGGATCACGCTAGCCGCTCAGCGCAGGGGGCGCTTGAGGTGGTAGCGGTGCACCTCGGTGCTGCCCTGCACGTTGTTCACGTCCTCGGCGGCGGAGACCAGTTCCCAGCCCTCCCGGCCGACCCGGTTGAGGTGCGCGATCGCGGTGTCGCCGTACGCGGTCACGTCGGTGCGCGACCCGTCCGGGCCGTACCAGACGAACGAGACGTGGAAATTGCGGCCCTGCCCCTGATAGCGGCGGACCAGCAACGCGTACTCCCAGGCAACCATCCGTCCATTATCAACGGTGGCCGTCCCGCCCGGGAACACGGGTGGTGGCGGAACGACGACAGTGCGGTGTCAGGCCGGCGCGCCCACCGTGGCCAGTTCGTCGGTGATCAGCGCGGCGAGCCGGTCCAGGCCCAGGTCGATCTGCTCCGGGGTGACCGCGCTGACCGACAGGCGCAGCGCGTTCACCGGCGTGCCGGCGTCGTAGAAGTGCGCCATCGGGGTCCAGAGCACGCCGTACCCGCGGGCGGAGCGGTGCAGCAGCGCGTCGTCCACCGTGAACGGCACGGTGACCACCACGAAGAAGCCGCCGGCCGGGACGTTCCAGCGCACCGGCCCGCCGGCCGGGAAGCGGCGGGCCAGCCCGTCGACCATGTGCCGCAGGTTGCGGGCGTACGCGGCCCGCTCCCGGACGTTGGCGGCGACCAGCGAACAGTCGTGGGCCAGCAGCGCCCCGCCGATCACGGCCTGGCTGATCGGCGAGGTGTTCACGGTGACCATGCTCTTGATCTTCGCGAGCTGGTCGGCGAGCGGGCCGACCGTGCCGTGGGAGCCGGCCACCCGCTGGTCGGCGACCACGTAGCCGACCCGGGCGCCGGGCAGCACGGTCTTGGCGAACGAGCCCAGATAGACCACCCGGCGGCGGGTGTCCAGCGCCTTGAGGGTGGGCAGCCGCTCGGCGCCGGCGGCCGGGAAGAGGCCGTACGGGTTGTCCTCGATCAGCAGCAGGTCCTCCTCGGCGGCCAGGTCGAGCAGCCGCCGGCGCTGGGGCAGGTCCATCCGCACGCCGGAGGGGTTGGCGAAGTCGGGCATCACGTAGCAGGCGCGCGGTCGCAAACCCTCGGCCCGGGCCTGGTGCACCTGGGCGCGCAGGTCGGCCAGGTCGACGCCGTCCGGCCCGCCGGTGACCGGGCGCACCGGAAGGTCCACGAGGCGGGCCGCGCCGGTCAGCCCGACGTACGTGGGGGCCACGGCGAGCAGCACGTCCCGCGGCCCGGCGCGCAGCGCGCGCAGCACCAGGAACATGGCCTCCTGGCAGCCGACGGTCACCACTATCGCCTCCGGGTCGACGGTGAGCTGCTCGTCCACGGCCAGGTTGCGGGCGATCAGGTGGTGGACGACGCCCTTGGTCCGGCCGTACTGGAGCAGCGTCCGGTCGACCTGCGCCGGGCTCAGGCCGAGGTCGTCGGCGAGGTGCCGGCGGAACGCGTCCAGGTGCTCGTGCAGCACGGCCGAGTCGAAGAACTCCTCGTACGGCCGGCCGGCGGCGAGCGACACCGCCTCCGGGTAGTGCTGCGCCACCTCGTTGAGGAAGTTCATCGAGTTCAACGCGGGGTCGTCCACGCTCGGGTGCAGGTCCGTGACGGCCAGGTCCACGGGCTCCACGTCAGCCTCCGGTCCGGGTACGCAGCTCGCGGGCCGCCGCCGGGTCGGCGCAGCCGCTGAGGATGAACGCGTCGCGCAACTCGGCGGCGAGCAGCGCCAGGGCCGCCTCGGCGCCGGCCCGCCCGCCGGCCGCCAGGGCCCAGAGCAACGGCCGGCCGACAAGCACGCCGGCCGCGCCGAGGGCGAGGGCGCGCAGCACGTCGGTGCCGCCGCGCACGCCGCTGTCCAGCAGCACCGCGCAGCGCTCCCCCACCGCGGCGACCACCTCGGGCAGCACGGCCGCGCTGCCCGGCGCGCCGTCCAGCTGCCGGCCGCCGTGGTTGGAGACCACCACGGCGTCCACGCCGAGGTCCGCCGCGCGGACCGCGTCGCGTGGGTCCAGGATGCCCTTCACGAGCAACGGCACCGGGGTACGCTCCCGCAGCCAGGCCAGGTCGGCCCAGCTCAGCGCGGGGGCGAAGACCGCGCCGGTGTGCGCGGCCACCGCGGACACCCCGGGCGTGCCCTGGTGGGCCAGGTCGTCCCGGCCGCCGGGCAGGTTCGCGGCGGTGACGTGCGGCGGCAGGGCGAAGCCGTTGCGCACGTCGCGCAGCCGCCGGCCGAGCACCGGCACGTCGACGGTGACCATGAGCCCGGCGCAGCCCGCGGTGAGCGCCCGGTCCAGCAGGTCGGCCACCATGCCCCGGTCGCGCAGCCAGTAGAGCTGGAACCAGACCGTGCCGCCGACCGCGGCGACCTCCTCGACGGGCGTGCTGGCCAGGGTGCTCGCCACGTAGGGCACGCCGGCCGCGCGGGCCGCCTCCGCGAGCCCCACCTCGCCGTCGGGGTGCAGCAGTTTCTGGTACGCCATGGGCGCGACCGCCACCGGCAGGGCGTAGCGGCCGCCGGGCAGGGCCGCCTCGGTGGACGGGGTGTCCACCCCGGCCAGCATCCGGGGCAGCACCGCCACCCGGTCCAGGGCCGCCCGGTTCGCGGCGAGGGTGGTCTCGGTGCCGCTGCCGCCGGCCACGAAGTCCCACACGTCGGCGGGGAGCGCGGCCCGGGCCAGCTCCGCGAAGTCGGCCAGGCTGGCCGGCGCCACGAACGCGGGTTCGCCGGGCTCAGCCGCTCCCCGCCCCGCCACCGGCTCGACCGGCGTCGGGGTGACGTCCGCCGGGTTGAGCGGGTGAGGCGTCGCCGGCTCCGGGTCGGTCGTCCGGAGGTCAGCCACGGTCCGGTCCGCCCGCCGCCGTGCCGGCGGCCGACCCGGCCGGGGTGAGGCCGAAGCGTGTTCGCAGGAAGGCGGCCGCCTGCTCCTGGGCCCGCCGCCCCGCGTCGAACACGCCCGGCATCGCGAAGAAGCCGTGGACCATGCCGTCGTACCGGGTGGCCTCGGTGGGGACGCCGGCCTCGGCCAGCCGCTCGGCGTACCGCTCCCCCTCGTCGCGCAGCGGGTCGTGCTCGGCCGTGATGACCAGGGCCGGGGGCAGGCCGGAGAGGTCCTCCGCGAGCAGCGGCGAGGCGAGCGGGTGGGCGGCGTCGCCGGGGTCGGCCAGGTAGTGCCGCCGGTACCACTCGACCGAGTGCCGGTTGAACAGCAGCGGGTCCTCCGTGCCGGTGGGCCCGCGGCCGGGCCGCTGGTCGGTGTTCGGATAGACCAGGAGCTGGGCGGCGAGCCGGGGGCCGCCGTCGGCGCGGGCCAGCAGGGTGACGGCGGCGGCCAGGTTGCCGCCGGCGCTGTCCCCGCCGACGGCCAGCCGCTCCGGGTCGACGCGGAACTCGTCGGCGTGCGCGGCCAGCCAGCGCAGCGCCGCGTGGCAGTCGTCAACGGCGGCCGGGAAGCGGTGCTCGGGGGCCAGCCGGTAGCCGACGGTCACCGTCTGGCAGCCGGCGAGGTTGACCAGCCGGCGGCAGATCCCGTCGGCGGTGTCCACGCTGCCGAGCGTCCAGCCGCCGCCGAAGAAGTAGACGAGGGTGGGCAGCGGGCCGTCCCCTGCCGGCCGGTGGATGCGCACCGGAAGCGGCCCGTCCGGGCCGGGGACCTGCGTGTCGCGTACCTCTTCGACCGGCTCGACCGCGCCGGCGCCGGCGCGGATCGCGGCGAGGTCGGCGGCGCGGGCCTCCGCCAGGGTCTGGGTGTAGAGGGGCGCGGTGCCGGCGGCCGCGCGCGCGGACCGCCACGCCGCCACCTGCGGGTCGAGCGTCATCGGGCCTCCCCGGTGGTCACGAAGAGCTTGTCGATGCCGCGCAGGAAGAGGCTGCCGCTGTACGTGTAGGGCTGGCTGACCGCCAGCTCGGGGAAGCGGGCGAAGAGCCGGGGCAGGGCGAGCCGGCCCTCCAGCCTGGACACCGCAGAGCCGAGGCAGAAGTGCAGCCCGACGCCGAAGGCGAGCGAGGGCGGGCCCGCGCGGTGCGGGTCGAAGCGGTCCGGGTCGGGGAAGCGGGCCGGGTCGCGGTTGGCCGCGGCGATCAGCAACAGCACGTTCTCGTCCCGCGCGACCGGCAGGCCGCCGACCTCGGTGTCGTGCGGCGCGGCGCGGGCCAGGAAGTGCACCGGGCTCTCCATCCGCAGGACCTCGTCCACGCAGCCCCGCGCCAGCGCGTCGTCGCCGGGCAGCGCGGCGATCACGTCCGGGTGGGCCAGGAGCAGCGGGAGGCCGTTGCTGAACATGTAGACGGTGGTGACGAAGCTGGCGTTGAACAGCACGATGAGGTTGCTGATCAACTCCTCCTCGGTGAGGTCGACACCGCCGGCGTCCAGCACCTCGACCAGACCGCTGATCAGGTCCTCGCCGGGCTGCCGCCGCCGGTGGGCGAGAAGCTCGCGGTAGTAGCCGCGCAGCTCCTCGGCGGCCTGGTTGGCGCGGGCCAGCCGCTCCGGCGTCTTGCCGGCCACGTCCATGTACTCGTCGATCCAGTCGACCCGCTGCCGGTACCAGGCCAGGTCCGCCTCCGGCAGGCCGATGAACTCGGCCATCACCAGCGCCGGAACCGGGTACGCGAAGTCGGCCACGAAGTCGACCTCGCCGCCGTCCGCGCCGGCCTCGGCCATCCGGTCCAGCCGGTCGGTGACGATCCGGACGATCACCGGCTCCAGCGCGCCCAGCCGGCGCGGGGTGAACGTCTTGGCGAAGACCGCGCGCATCCGGGTGTGGTCCGGCGGGTTGATGAACATCATCGAGGTCAGGAAGGTGCGCAGGATCTCCTGGTCCTGCCAGTCGGGCGGGGCGCCCTTGTACCAGCCGGGATCGCGCAGCACCTGGTCGACCAGGTCGTAGCCGCCGGCCACGGCGGTGATCGTGCTGTGTTCGGCCCGCTTCGGGACCGCGTTGATCGGCCCGTGCTCGTGCAGGGCCGCGTACCACGGGTACGGGTTCTGCCGGCCCTGCTCGCTGTACAGGCCGGTCAGGATCTCGTCGACGTCCACAGTTCCTCCCCAGGAAAGACGGTGGGGGCGGCGTGATGCCGACGCCGCCCCCACCGGTGTCACAGACCGAGCAGTCGCAAGGGCACGGCGTCGGCCATGGCCTGCGCGCCGGCGTCGTTCGGGTGGATGTGGTCCCCGGCGTCGTACGCCGGCAGCAGCCGGCTCGGGTGCGTCGGGTCGCGCAGCACGGCGTCGAAGTCGAGCACCCCGTCGAACTCGGCGGCGCCGGCGCCGCGGAGCCAGGTGTTGACCGCCTGCCGGGTGGCCTCCTTCTCCTCGGTCCACACGCCCGGACCGCCGTTGCCCTCGTACGGGGTGATGGTGCCGACCAGGCTGGTCAGGCCGCGCTCCTCGACCTGCTGGTTGAGCTGGCGCAGCGAGGCGATGATGGCCTCGGCGCTGTCGCCGTTCATCCAGATGTCGTTGATGCCCAGGTGGGTGATGACGGTCCGCACCCCGGTCTGCGGGAAGACGTCCTCGTTGAGCCGGGCCAGGGCGTTCGGGCCCAGCTCGTAGTAGCCGGGGAAGCCACCGGCGCCGGGCTCGGTGCCCTCGTGGTTGAGCCGGTTGCCGGAGAGGCTGAGGTTGAGCACGCCCGGGGTACGCACCTCGGGGCGGGCGTCGATGAGCCGCTCGGCCAGCAGGTCCGGCCAGCGCCGGTCGGCGTTGACCGTGCTGCCGTTGCCGTCGCCGATGGAGTCGCCGAGCACCACCACCGAGCCGGGGCTGAGCCGGCGTTCCACGTCGATGCCGGAGAGGAACATCCAGCAGCAGTCGATCTTGCGGGTGAACTCGGGACTGGTCACGGCGGTGGTGAGGTCGGTCGCGCCGATGAAGTTGGTGACGCGGGACTGCCCGTGGAAGGTGACCGGGCCGGTCAGCACCGGGAAGTAGAGGGTGACCACCAGGTCCTCCTGCTCCTCCACCGGATAGGGCAGCGGGTCGCTGAGCAGCTCGGCGCCCTTGTTGATGGTCGTCGAGGAGGAGCCCTGGAAGGTCAGGTCCCGGACGGTGGCCGGGTCGATGTCGGACCGGTCCTCGGTGGCGGTGTCCGGCCGGGCGACAGTGGCGTGACCGACCTTGACGGCCTGCTCGCCGTAGAGGTTGGTGAGCCGGACCCGGAGCCGGTCGCCGCCCACGGTGGTCTGCACGGTCATCCGGATGCTCTGGTTGTTCAGGCCGGTGTTGGTCAGGCCGACGGTGTTCCCGCGGGTCACCGCGGCGGCCCAGGTGCCGGCCCACTCCGCGCGCCCGTGCCGGGCGCTGTCGGTGTCGGTGGGGCCGGCGCTCGCGGTGACCGCGGGGGTGCCCGCGATCAGCAGGGTTGCGGCGGAAGCTATGACGTGCCATCTCTTCGGGGTCGGCATTGATCCTCCATCGTTGGCAGCCCCGGGCGCGACGCGGTCGGCGCCGCCGCCGGGCGATGGACCGGAAACTAACCGTCGGCGATGACGAGCGTCAATCAACCCTATCGACATGATCAAATGTCTTCGGGGTGCCACCGAACGCCGTTCGGGCGCTGTCCTCTGGGGACTCCGACTGCCTAGGCTCGGCACTGGCGGCGGTGCGGTCGCCGACCCTGGCACCTGCCGTCGCGTCCCGGCTCCGACCTGCCCGGACGCCGCTTCCGACGGTAGTCGTGGCACCGGGCGCCGGTGCCACCGTCGACCGTCCCCGGACCACGATGGGGGCTGCCCGATGACCGACCGGCCGAACTACGTGCACGAGGCGCTGGACCTGTTCGCCGGCTTCGGCGACCGGGAGGCGCTCGTCGGCGGGGGCCGCCGGCTCACCTACCCCGAGGTCGCCGCCGAGGTGCGCGGCCTGGCCGGCGCGCTGCTGCGGCACGGCGTACGCCCCGGGGCCGCCGTGCTGGTCATGCTCGGCAACACCCTGGAGGGGCCGCTGCTCCAGCTCGCGCTGCACCTGCTCGGCTGCCGGAGCATGTGGGTCGCCCCGGTCACCTCCCGGCGGGAGGTCGACGAGTTCGTCGCCCTGGCCGGCCCGGACGCCTTCGTGCACGACCCGCGCGACCCGCTCGGCGCGGAGATCGCGGCCGGGCTGACCGGCGTACCGGTGCTCTGCCTCGGGCCCGGCGGCGCGGGCCCGGACCTCACGGCCCCCGGCGGCGGGCCGGCCGACCTGCCCGCCGGGGCGCCCGCGCCGGAGTCGTTCCTCCAGACCAGCGGCACCACCGGCACGCCCAAGCTGGTGCACCACCGGGAGAGCTTCTACCGGCAGATCCTCGCCCTGGCCGCCGATTTCCGGGCGGCCGGCTTCCCGCTGCTGCGGCACCTGTCCCACTCGCCCATGTGGCTGGCCAGCGGCCAGATCACCACGCTGTTCAACCTGTTCACCGGCGGGGTGCTGTTCCTGCGCGAGCAGTGGGACCCGGCGGCGTTCATCCGGACCGTCGACGCCGAGAAGCTGACGTCCACCTTCGTCACCCCGCCGATGCTCTACGAGGTCCTCGACCACCCGGCCCTCGACGGCGCCGACTTCTCCGCCATGTTCATGTTCAACGTGGGCGCCGGGCCCGCCGCGCCGGCCCGCCTGCGCCAGGCCATCGCCCGCTTCGGGCCGTGCCTGCGCATCGTGTACGGGCTCAGCGAGGCCGTCGTGATCTGCGCCCTGCCCGGGCTCACCGAGGACCCGGAGCACCCGGAGCGGCTGCGCTCCTGCGGCCGCCCGTACGGGGACGTGGCCGTGGAGATCCGCGACGACGACGGCCGGGTGCTGCCGGCCGGCACGGACGGCGAGGTGTGGGTGCGCACGAAGCTGAGCTTCGCCGGCTACCACGGCCAGCCCGAACTGACCGCCGAGACGCTTGTCGACGGCTGGGTGCGCACCCGCGACATCGGCCACCTCGACGACGACGGCTACCTCTACCTGGTCGACCGGCTGCAGGACCGGATCCTCACCCGGCAGCGCAGCTGGCCGATCTACTCCCGGCCCATCGAGGACGTGCTCGCCGCCCACCCCGAGGTCCGCGCCGCCGCGGTGATCGGCGTGCCCGACCCGGTGGCCGGGGAGCTGCCGCACGCGTACGTGGTGCCGGCGCCGGGCGCCACGGTCACCGGCGACGAGCTGATCGCCCTGGTCACCCGGGAGCTGAGCGACACCTGGGCGCCCGGCGCCGTGGAGTTCCTCGACGCGCTGCCGCTGAACCGCTCCGCCAAGGTCGACAAGCGCGCCCTACGCGCCCGGTACGCCGCCGCCCACCCGGCCGACGCCGAGTCGCTGGGCTCGGCCATCGGCAGTCCGGCGTGAACCCGCGCCGGGAGCTGTACACCCTGGTCGGCGCCGACCTGCTGTCCAACCTGGGCACCCGGATCTCGGTGGTGGCCATCCCGTGGCTGGTGCTGGAGACCACCGGCAGCCCGACCCGGATGGGCCTCGTCGCGGCGGCCGAGACGCTGCCGTACATGCTCTCCAGCGCCCTCGCCACACCGTGGGCGGACCGGTTCGGGGTACGCCGTACCTCGGTCGCCGTGGACGCGGCGAGCGCCGCCGCGATGGCCGTGGTGGCGCTGGCGCCCTGGCTGGGGTTCGGCACGCTGCTCGTGCTGGTCGCCGTGGCCGGCGGGCTGCGCGGCATCGGCGACCGGGTCAAGCACGTGCTGTTCAAGCCGGCCGCCGAGCGGGCCGGGGTGCCGCTGATCCGGCTCACCTCCACCTACGACGGCCTGACCCGGGGCATGACGCTCTTCGGCGCGGTGCTCGGCGGGCTGCTCATCGACTGGGTGGGGGTGACCCGGGCGATCTGGATCGACGCGGCCACCTTCGCCGCCTGCGCGCTGCTGATCGGCGTGCTGGTCCGCCCGCCCGCGCCGGCCCAGCCGGCGCCCCGCGAGAGCTACCTGCGGGCGCTGCGCGGTGGCTTCGCCTACCTGCGCACCGACCGCACGCTGCTCACCATGCTGATCGTCGTCTCCGCGTCGAACATGTTCGCCAACGCCAGCGTCGCCGTCTGGATCCCGCTCTGGGTGGACCGGGTGCTCGGCGACCCGGCCGGGTTCGGCCTGCTGCTGGGGGTGTTCTCCGCCGGCGCGCTGCTGGGCAACCTGCTCTTCACCGTGGCCGGGACCCGGCTGCCCCGGGGGACGACGTTCGCGTTCGGGCTGGCGCTCAGCGGCGCGCCCCGGCTGCTGGCCCTGGCGCTCAGCGACGACCTCGTGGTGGTGCTCGTCGTGACGTTCGTGTCCGGCATCGCCATCGCGGCGGTGAACCCGCTGCTCGGCGCGGCCCTCTACGAGCGGGTGCCGGCGCCGTTGCAGACCCGGGTGCTGGGCATCTCCGGTTCGGTGGCCTTCCTCGGCCTGCCGGTCGGGGCCCTGCTCGGCGGCTGGTCGGTGGCGGTGCTCGGGCTGACCCCGGCGCTGCTCGTGATGGCGGTGGCCTGCCTGGTGCTCACCGTGGCGCCGCTGCTGCTGAACCGCCCGACGGCCGACCGGCCGGCCGCCGAACCGGTGGCCTCCACCCCGGCCTGACGTCGCGACGTGCTGCTTCGGCCCGTGCCGGCCTTCGGCCGAAGCGGGGTGAGCGCGGTCAACGGTAGCGGAGTTCCACGACGCCGTTGCCGAACCGGCGCATGGCACCCCGCTCCGGTCGGCTGGCCGTACCGCCAGTCTGCCAGGATCTCCCGCCGGGCAGGGGGACGCGACGACCTCGGCGCCCGGTTCCCCGCGACCGGCGTGCCACGGTCGGTGTCGGTGGGCCGGCGTAGGGTCGGCCCATGGCGACCTGGGACGACGTCCGGCGGATCGCGCTCGCCCTGCCGGAGACCACCGAGCGCGGTTCGCACGACGACCTGCCGGCCTGGCGGGTGCGCGACAAGCTCTTCGTCTGGGAGCGGCCGCTGCGTCGCGCCGACCTCGACGCGCTGGGCGACGCCGCGCCCGACGGTCCGATCCTCGGCGCCCGGGTGCCCGACCTGGGCGCGAAGGAGGCGCTGCTCGCCGACGACCCCGAGGTCTACTTCACCACGCCGCACTTCGAGGGCCACCCGTCGGTGCTGGTCCGGCTCGACCGGATCGGGGTCGAGGAGCTGACCGAGCTGGTCACCGAGGCGTGGCACGCGCGGGCCCCGAAGCGGCTGGCCGCCGCCCACCGGGCGGAGGCCGGATGAGCGGGCCGGTGGCCGGCATCGTCTTCGACATGGACGGCACGCTCATCGAGTCGCACGAGGTGGTGCCCGCGGCCTACCGCGCGGCGGTGCTGGCCGGCGGCGGGCCCGAGCGCACCGACGCCGAGGTCATCGCGGGCTACTCGCTCGGCGCTCCCGTCGATTTGCTGACCCACCTGCTCGGGCGGCCGGCCACCGAGACGGACCTGGCCGCCTACCACGGCCACCTGGCCGCGCTGGCCGAGCGGGTCACCGTCTACCCCGGGGTGGCCGAGGTGCTCGCCGAGGTCGCCGCCCGGGTGCCGGTGGGCCTGTTCACCGGCGCGAGCCACCGCGCCGCCGAAATCCTGCTCGACCGGGTCGGCCTGCTCGGCCGTTTCGCTGTCGTCCTGGGCGGCGACCAGGTGTCCCGCCCCAAGCCGGCGCCGGACGGCGTCGAGCTGGCCTGCCGCCGGCTGGGCGTGCCACCGGGCCGCGCCGCGTACGTGGGTGACTCGCCGTTGGACCTGCGGGCCGCCCGGGACAGCGGCGCCGTGGCGGTGGCCGCGGCCTGGGGCCACCAGTACGACCCGACCGAGGCGGCCGACCTCAGCGCGGCCCGGCCCGGGGACCTGCTGGCGCTGCTCGGCTGACCGGCACTCTGGTCGCCCCGGGGCCCGTGGCGACCCCCTCGGGGTCACGCCTCGGGGGCTGGCCCGGGAGTTCACCCGATGCCCGTGGCGGGGACCGTCGCCGAGCATGGCGGGGTGGACATTGGGCACACGCCGGTCGCGCGACCGGCCCTGATCCGCTCGGCGGCCGGCGCGGAACGCGTCGAACTGTTCCTGGTCAGCGCGGTGCTGTGCGTCGGGGTGACCCGCGCCGTCCTGGCGGCGGCGGACTATCCCGAGGTCGGCTCGGGGGGTCTGCACGTGGCACACGTCCTGTGGGGCGGCCTGGGCATGCTGGCCGGCCAACTGGTGTCCCTGCTGTTCCTCGGTCCCCGGGTCGCCCGGCTCGCCGCCGTGGTCGGCGGCGTCGGGTTCGGGCTCTTCATCGACGAGGTGGGCAAGTTCCTCACCGCCGACAACAACTACTTCTACGAGCCGGTCGCCGCCATCATCTACGGCACCGTCGTTCTCGTCTGGCTGGTGGTCCGCCTCGGCGTGCACCGCCGTCCGCTCAGCGAGCGGGAGAACGCGGTCAACCGGCTGCACGCCCGCGCCGACCTGGTCGCGGGCGCTCCCGCCCGATGGTTCGCCAGGCTGCCGAGGGAGGGGCTGCCGACGGGACTGGCCCTGCCGTCAGCGCCGACAGTGCTCACGGCGACCGCGCTGTTCGTGGTCTTCGCGCTGGGACGTCCGCTTGTGCTGCTGGCCCGGGAGCCGGCCACCGCACACCAGGTCCACGCGGCGGCCGCCGCCACGTGCGTGCTGCTCACCGCCGTCGGGCTGGCCTGGTGGCGGGCGGGGCTCCGGCGCGGCGGGCTGCGGCTCGTGGCCGCGGCGCTGGTCCTGCACCTGCTCGTGGTGCAGGTCTTCTGGCTGCTCGACCACGAGTTCGCCGGCTTTCCGCTGGTGCTCGTGAACCTGCTGCTGCTCCTGCGCGTGCGCACGCTGCTCGGGGGCGGGTCACGCACGACCGGGCCGGGACGGGTTGACCCGGGTTGATCAATCGAGGGCCAGGCGCACGGCGTCCTCGGGGGTGGCCGCGTGGGTCGGCCCGGGGACCGGAACGCCGTCGGCGTCGACGACGCGCCAGCCGCCGAGCACCACCACGGGGATGCCGCCGCGCCGCATCGCCAGCGCCACCTCGCTGAGGGTCCCCCAGGAGCCGCCGACGGCGATCACCGCGTCCGCGCTCCACACCAGGATCGCGTTGCGGGCCTGGCCCATGTTGGTGACCACCGAGGCGGACAGCTCGACGGGGCCGGGGGCGCTGCCATCGTCGGGGCGTACCCCGATGACCAGGCCGGCGCGGTCGCGGGCGCCGGCGGCGACGGCGGCCATCACCCCGCCGCCCCCGCCGCAGAGCACCGTGACCCCGCGCGCGGCCAGCAGCTCCCCCACCCGCCGGGCCGCCGCCAGTTCCTCCGGCGTCGCCTCCGCCGGCCCGCACACCGCCACCTGCACCCCGCCATTGTCCCGGGTCCGCGACCGTCGGGTCCATGATCGACGGATCCGGTGCGGCTGGGTTAGCGTGCGGGGGTGGGATCGACGGTGACCGAAGCGACGGATCCGTGGTGCCTGCGCCCGGGTGAGGCCGGCGAGCTGCTGCGGGGGCACCCGTGGCGGCGGTTCGTGGTGCTGGGCGACAGCGTGGCCGAGGGCATGTGCGAGCCGGTCGACGGCTACCCGGACCTCCAGTGGGCCGACCGGATCGGCGCCGAGCTGCGCGCGGTGCGGCCCGAGCTGGCGTACCGGAACCTGGGGCGGCGCGGGCTGCGGGCGCACGAGGTGCGGGCCACGCAGCTCGCGGCGGCGCTGGAGTTCGCGCCGGACCTGGCGCTGGTGGTGTGCGGCGGCAACGACGCGTTCCGCCCCGGGTACGACCCGGCGGCCGTGGACGCCGAACTGGAGGCGATGGTCACGGCGCTGAAGGGCGCCGGGGCGGACGTCATCACGGTCGGCATGTTCGACGTGTCGCACAGCCCGGCCGTGCCGGAGCCGCTGCGGGCGGGGCTGAGCGAGCGGATGCGGCGGCTCTCCGCCCACACCGGGCGGCTGGCGGAACGGCTCGGCACGCTGCACGTGCACCTGACCGACCACCCGCTCGTCGCGGACCCGTCGCTGTACAGCAGCGACGGCCGCCACGGCAGCGCCCGCAGCGACGCCATCGCGACAGCGGAAACCCTCCGCGTCCTGAGCGCCCACCTGCACCCCTCGCGCTGAGCCGCCACCCAAGGAACGGGGGGTCAGGTCCGGTCGGGGGTCAGGAGGCCGGTCAGCAGGCTGCGGAGGGTGCGCTCGAAGAGGTCCTGGGTGGGCGGGGCCGACGGCGGTGCGGCGAACGCGGCGGCCAGGTGCGGGTACGCCGCCAGGTCGACGTGGTCGAAGGTGAGGGTGCCGGTGGCCGCCGCGCTGCGGGCGAAGAGCGAGACCACGCCGGTGACCATGGCGATCGCCTCGAATTTCGCGGCGACACCGGCCTCGACCGGTTGCAGCAGGCGCACGCAGGCGTCGAAGTACGCGAGGGTGTTCGGCCCGGGGACCGTGGGGCGGGCGATGGCGTCGGGCAGCCACGGGTGGCGCCGGTGGAGCGCCAGTTGGCGGCGGGCCAGCAGGAGGAACTGGTCGAGCCAGGTCCCGTCGTCCGCCGGGTACGGCCGCAGCTCGCCGACGCAGCTGTCGACCATCAGGTCCAGCAGGTCGTCCCGGGACGACAGGTGCCGGTAGAGCGACCCGGCGGCCATGCCGAGCGCCCCGGCGACCGCGCGCATCGACACGGCGCCCAGCCCGTCGGCGTCGGCAAGCGCGACCGCGGCGGCGACGATCTCGTCCCGGCTGTGCGTCGGGGCGGGGCCGCGGGCGCCGCGCTGCGGCCGGGTCCAGATCGACCGTCCGGCGGAGTCGCCCTCGGCCGGATCCCTCGGTGCGCCGCTCACCACACCACTGTAAACTGCAAACAGCGTTCGCGGTTTCGCGGGGTGGGAGGGAGCGGTCATGCAGCGGATCACGGCACCGGACGGCGCGGGGATCGTCGTGCACTCGACGGGCAGCGGACCGGATCTCGTGGTGGTGCACGGGGGCGGGGTGACCATCCACGAGTACCGGCGGCTCGCCGCGCGGCTCGCCGACCGGTTCACCGTGCACCTGTACAACCGGCGGGGCCGGGCCGACGCCGCGCCACGGCGCGAGCCGTACACGGTGGAGCAGGAGATCGAGGACCTCGGCGCCGTGCTCGCGCACACCGGCGCACGCCGGGCCGTCGGGCACAGCTACGGCGCGTTCGTCGTGCTGCGGGCCGCGCTCCGGCTGCCGCTGGACCGGATCGCCGCCTACGACGCCCCGCTCCGCCTGGCCGGGCACGGCCTGCCCACGACGTTCCTCGACCCGGCCGAGCAGGCCGTCCGGGCCGGGAACACCGCGCGGGCCCTCGCCATCGTGGGCGCGGCCGTCAACCCCCACTCCCCGGCGTCGAAGCTGCCGCTCGCGGTGCGCACCGCGATCTGCCGGGCGTTCCTGCGCACCGAGGTCGGGCGCACCATGGGCAGCCTGGTGGGGATGACGCTGGCCGAGTCGCGGCAGATCGAGGCGTACGAGGGACCGGCCGAGGAGTACGCCGGGATCACCGCCGAGACGCTGCTCATCAGCGGCGCCAAGGCCGCGCCCTACTTCACCGAGATCAACGACCGCCTGGCCGCGATCATCCCGAAAGCCCGAACCCTGCGCGTCCCCGGCAGCCCCCACAACGGCATCGCGGTGGCACCCCCAACCCTCATCAACCCCCTGACCGCCTTCTTCACGACCCCCACCTCCCCCGCAGCCCAGCGTTGACCAAGGAGTTCGCGTCAGGATTCCGGCTCCGGCAGACGCAAACTTCTTGATCAACACGGCAGAGGGGCGGGGTCAGTCCGTGAGGAGGACGCCGGTCATCAGGACGCCTCTTGCCAGGTTGAGGACGCCCTCGCAGCCGGGGTAGCCGACTCGGGCCAGGGCGCCCGAACCGGTTCTGCCGAACAGGTACGGGGCGAGGCTGTAGGGGACCTCGGCCGTGACCGTCTCGCCGGTCTCGATCTGCACGAAGTCCATGGCCACCCGGTCGGCCTCGTGGTAGCGCTGGAGGATGTTGCCGCCCGCGTCGATCGCGGCCCGTACGCCGTCCTCCCAGGCCACCGCGCTCATCTCCCGGCCGATCAGCACCCCGTGCCCGGCCGAGCCGCCGGCCGGCTTGGCGACCAGGTCGGCCTGCTCGGCGAGGGCCCGGTCGAGCTGGTCGGCGGTGAGCGCCACGGTGTGCGGGACGTAGCGGCGGACCAGCGCCCGGTCGGTCTCGGACAGCAGGTCCAGGTCGGCCCAGAGCCAGGCGTAGTTCACCTTGTTGCTGAGCAGCCAGGCGGCCGTGCTCACGAACATCGGCAGGGTGCCGGCCGCGAGGGCGCCGGCCACCGCGTCGAGGCCGGCGCTGGGGGTGACCCGGTTGGGCACGAAGAGCCGGAACAGCGCGTCAACCGGGGCGCCGCCGACCACCAGCCGGCGCTGCCCGTCCAGCGTGGCGGTGGAGACCGGGGCGATGACCAGGTCGATGCCGAAGCGCTTCGCCTGGTCGGCGAGCGGGGACAGGATCCGGATGAACGTCTCCGGGTCGTCGAGGCCCGGGTACTCGGCGTCGAAGTCCATGAGCAGCGCCACCCGGGCGCCGTCGGGCAGGCCGAGGGTGTCGCGGATGGCCACGAACCGCTGGTCGAGCAGGGACGGCGCGGGCCGGGCCGGCAGACCGTCGAGCAGGCCGTGCTCCCGGTAGAGCTCCGCGTACCGGTAGATCACCGTGTCGGCGTCGAAGCCGCCGCCGAGGCTGCTGTCGATGTTGTACTCCACGATGCACGGCACGCCGCCGGAGAACAGCACGTCCGGCCGGTACGCGGCGAGCAGCCCCTCGTGCAGCGGCTCGTCCTCGTCGAGCAGCCGGGTCTCCCCCTCCGGCACGTCGAGCAGCCGGCGCAGCTCCCCGGCCGTGCGGGCGCGGCGCTGGCACGCCTCCAGGATGAGCTGGGCGATCCGGTCGCAGACCTCGTTCAGCTCGCGGAACGCGTCGGCGGTCAGCACCGGGGGCCGGGCCAGCCGCCACTGCTTGTTGTACGTGGCCCGGCCGTGGAAGATCTTCTCCCAGGCGCCGGCGCCCGCCGCCACCATCGCCGTACGGGTCGGCTCGGGCAGGTCGGTCCACGCCTGCCCGGCGGGCGGCCACGGGTAGTTCGGGTCCATCGTTCATCCGTCCTTACAGGTCAGTTGGATGGCGGCGGTGAGCTGGTCGCGGCCGGGCTGCACGGCCCGGTCCAGGGCGGGCGCGAAGGGCAGCACCGCGCCGTCCGGGCGGGTGACCCGGCGGGGCGGCGCGGCGAGCGGGACCCGCTCGACCACTGTGGCGATGATCTCGCCGGCGATCCCGCAGGACCGGTTGGAGTCGTCGACCACCACGAGGCGCCCGGTGCGGGACACCGAGTCGAGCAGCCCGTCCCAGTCGAACGGGTACAGCGTGCGCGGGTCGAAGACCTCCACCGAGACCTGGCCGGCGAGCTCGTCGGCGACGGCCAGGGCGTCGTGCACGAGGTGCCCGACCGCGACGACCGTGACGTCCGTGCCGGGCCGGCGCACCACGCCCCGCCCCAGCGGCACCGGGGCGAGGTCGGCGACGTCGGCCCGCAGGTCGAGGGCCCCGGCGGGGGCGAAGACCACCACCGGGTCGTCGCAGCGGATCGCCGAGACCAGCAGCCCGTACGCGTCGGCCGGCGTGGCCGGCACCACGGTGGTCACCCCGACATGGGCGAAGAGGCTGTACGGGTGGTCGGAGTGCTGCCCCGCCCAGCCGGTGCGGGAGCCGGAGCCGGGCACCAGGTAGGTGACCGGCACCGCGCACTGGCCGCCGGTCATCAGCGGGAACTTGTGGGCGTGGTTGACGATCTGCTCGAAGACCAGGAAGAGCAGCGACGGGATCTGGAACTCGATCACCGGCCGCGCCCCGGCCAGCGCGGCGCCGGTGGCGAAGCTGGTGAACGCCTGCTCCGACAGGGGCGTGTCGAGGACCCGCTCCGGGCCGAACTTCTTCAGCAGGCCGGTGGTGACGTTGGCGGCGGCCACCCGGATGTCCTCGCCGAGCAGGAAGACCGACTCGTCGCGGGTCATCTCGTCGGCGAGCGCCCGGGTGAGCGCCCTGCGGTAGGAGAGCCGGGGCATCAGCCACCTCCGGTCCGGGCGGTGAGCCCGCTGGCGTACAGGTGGTCGAGGGCGGTGGCCGGGTCCGGCACCGGGCTGGCCAGCGCGAAGTCCACCGCCGCGTCGAGCGTGGCCTCGACCTCCGCGTCGACCGCCGCGCGGTCGGCCGCCGGGAGCCGGGCGGCGGCCATGTCGACCGGGTCCCGGGACCGGCCGGCCGCCACCTCCTCGGGCGGGCGGTAGTCGAGGCGTACCCGGTGTTCGAAGGTGTGGTGGGCGTCGAACCGGTAGGTGCGGGCCTCGACCAGCTCGGGGCCGCCGCCGGCGCGCATCCGCGCGACGGCGGCGGCGGTGACCTCGCGTACCCGCTCGGGGTCCTGCCCGTCGACCGCGGCCGCCGGCATCCCGAAGGCGGCGGCGCGGCCGGCGATGGTGCCGGCGACAGCGCCCTCGACCGGCATGGTGGTGGCGTAGCCGTTGTTCTCGCAGACGAAGAGCACCGGCACCCGCCACAGCGCGGCCAGGTTGAACGCTTCGAGAAGCATCCCCTCGTTCACCGCGCCGTCGCCGAAGAAGGTCACCCCGACCACGTCGTCGCCGCGCCGCCGGCGCGCCCACACCGCTCCGGTGAGGATCGCGCCGGCGGCCCCGACGATGGCGTTGGCGCCGAGCACCCCGACGCCGAAGTCGGCGGCGTGCATCGACCCGCCCCGGCCCCGGTTGAGGCCGGTCACCCGGCCACACAGCTCGGCGAGCATCCGGGCCGGGTCGGCGCCCTTGGCCAGCACGTGCCCGTGCCCGCGGTGGGTGCCGGTCACCAGGTCCGCCGGCCGCAGCGCCGCGCAGACCCCGGCGGCGACACCCTCCTGACCGAGGTACGGGTGGATGCCGCCGACGATCTCCCCGGCGTCGACCAGCTCGATCGCCCGCTCCTCGAAGCGGCGGATCAGCCGGACCGTCCGGTAGAGCCGGACCGGGTCGGAGTCGGTCACGCCGGACGCCCCTCCTTGACGGCGGCCAGGATGTCGTCCCAGAGCTGGGCGCGGGCGGCGAGCGCGGCGTTGACCGTGTCGGCGCACTCCTGCCACTTCGTGTCGTCGTCGCCGCAGAGATCGGCGAGCATCTGCATGGCCATGGGGGTGTGCTGCTCGCCGTCGACCTCGATGTGCCGCTCCAGGTAGTCGACGAACGTGTTGAGCCGGTTGCTGCGCTCGTTCACAGCGACGACCTGGGTGAACATCTCCGGGATGAGGTCCTCCCGGCCGAAGGCGAAGGCGGCCGCCTGGCAGTGCACCGGGGTGCTCTCGATGATCCGCCAGGTGGTGGCGGCGAACGCGGCCGAGGGCGCGGGCACGCCCGCCTCGGCCAGCGCGGCGGTGACGGGCCGGCCGGCGCGCAGCAGGTCGACCAGCCGGTCCACCGCGCCGGTGTCGGCGCCGGCCTCCCGCATGCCCTGGACGTACAGCTCGAAGTGGCTGATGTAGCCGTCGCCCAGCTCGTCGCTCTCCTCCACCATGACGATGTCGTTGATGAGGCGGCGGCTGCCGGTCGGGCCGGTGGGGATCCACGGGACGGTCACGCAGGTGAGCTGGCGCTGCAACGACTTCAGCAGCGACATGAAGTCCCACACCGCGAAGACGTGGTGCTCCATGAACGTGACCAGCGCGTCGTGGGTGTCGAGGTTGGCGTAGAGCGGGTGCTTGACCACCACGTCGCGGCGGTCGGTCACCGCCCGCTCCAGCCGCTCGATGCCCGGGTGCGTCTTACCCCAGTCGTACCGTGACATGTTCAGCCTCCCTGCTGGGCGCGGTGGCGCCAGATGACCGGGCAGAATTCAGGGTCCGCGTAGTCGGGCCGGTCGTCCGGGGTGCGGCGGACCAGCACGTCGTGGTTGTACGCGGCGAGCGTGCCGTCGGAGAGCGGATACTCCCGCCAGGCGTTGGCGCCGTCCTGGAGGTGCAGCGAGACGGCCTGGCGGGGCCGGTCGCTGACGTTCGGGCCGCTGCCGTGGTAGACGCGGCAGTGGTGGAAGCTCATGTGCCCCTTCGGGATCACCATGGGGATCTTCCGGATCTCGGCGTGGTTGTGGGCGGCGTTCTCGGCGAGCATCGCTTCGAGCTGGTCGCGGTCCCGGTCGGCGAAGTGCCGGACCACGGTGTCGTCGGCGCCGATCTCCCGCCACCGGTGCGAGCCGTCGACCACGGTGATGGTGCCCATCTCCTCGCCGCAGTCGTGGAACGGGATGAACGCGGTGAGCATGTTCTCCGAGGAGGACGACGCCCAGTAGTGCTTGTCGAAGTGCCAGGGCACGATGTTGGACGGTTCGCCGGAGATCGGCGGCTTGTAGATGAGGGTGGACTGGAAGACGCGGATCTCGTCGGCCTGCGCGAGCCGGGCCGCGACCGCCCCGATCAGCGGCTTGCGCAGGATCCGGCCCAGGGCGTCGTGCTCGTAGTGCACGTAGTCGTTGTGCCGCTGCACGTCGCCCTTGGCGGGCTCCCAGTAGGCCAGCTTCGGCGGTCGGACGGGCAGCCGCCGGTCCCGTTCCCCGGCGTAGTAGCGGTCGGCCGCCGCCACGAGGGTGTCCACCTCGTCGTCGGTGAGCAGCTTCCTGGTCAGGTACCAGCCGTGCTCGGCGTAGTGCCGCACGTCCTCGTCGGACGGCAGCAGCGCCTCCTCCTCGGCGGTCAGTGCCGGATGTGTGGTGGTCATGCCCCAACTCCTCCTGCCGTCCCGGCCGCGACGGCGGGGGTCGCCCCCGCCGCGGCCAGTTCACGTTCCTTGGCCTCGTAGAGCGCCTTGATGTTGCCGCTGCCGAAGGTGCGTGCCCCGCGCCGCTCGATGAGTTCGAGGAAGAGGGTGCGGCGCACGTGCATCGACTCGGTGAAGATCTGGAGCAGTTGGCCGTCGTGGTCGGAGTCGACCAGGATGCTCAGATCGCGCAGCCGGTCCAGCGGCGCGTCCACCTTGCCGACCCGCTGTTCCAGGTCGTCGTAGTAGGCCCCCGGGGTGCCGGCGAAGCGCACCCCCCGGCCGGCGAGGGCGCCGACCGCGGTGACGATGTCGTCGGTGCGCAGCCCGAGGTGCTGCACCCCGGCGCCGGCGTGCCAGCGCAGGAAGTCCTCGATCTGCCCGGGCCGCCGGCCGGTGTCCGGCTCGAGCAGCACGAGGGTGACCCGACCGGACGGGCTCTGCACCACCTTCGAGTTCATGGCCTGCCCGGCGACCTCGATGTGCTCCTCGAAGATCTGCGCGAAGCCGAAGACCTTCTCGTAGTGCCCGATCGTCTCGTCGAGCTGGCCGGGCGGCACGCACACCGCCAGGTGGTCGATCTCGGCGAGCAGCGGGGCGTCGCCGCCGCCGGGCACCGCCTCGATGGCCCCGGGCAGGAACTCCGTCCCGTCGCCGCGCCGCTCGACCAGGCGGTGCAGCACGTCGCCGAAGCCGCCGACCTCGGCGGTCACCACCTCGGCGTCCGCGCCGGTGAAGGTGCGCGGCGCGGTCACCCCTGTCGCACCCCGGGCCACCAGCTCCGCGTACGCACCGGCGGCGTCGTCGACCTCCAGGGCCACCACGGCGATGCCGTCGCCGTGCCGGTGCACGTACGTCGACGCCGGGTGCTCGGCGGTCAGCCCGGTGGTGAGCACCATCCGGATGTCGGCCTGTTCGAGCAGCAGCGAGCGCTGCCCGGCCAGCCCGGTCTCCGGGCCGCCCTGCCCCCGCAGCCGGAAACCGACGGCGGTGTCGAAGTAGAAGGCGGCCTGCCGGGCGTCCCCCACGTACAGTTCGATGTGATCTATACCATTGATGTCCATCGGTAGCCTTTCCCCCTGTTCCCCCCGTGACTGCGACCCGGGCGTCCGCCCGGGATGGAGTCCGATCAGCCCGCCGGCGTGGCGGCCCGCCGCGCCGGCCCACTGGTCCGGCGCAGCAGCAGGCTGACGTTCTGGCCGCCGAACCCGAACGAGTTCGTCAGCGCGTGGTCGGCCCGGGTGGCCCGGGGCGCGGCGCGGACGTGGTCCGCCTCGCAGTCCGGGTCCGGATCGTCGAGGTGGTAGGTGGGCGGGAGCAGCCCGCGCCCGAGGGCGAGGGCGGTGGCCGCCGCCTCCAGCACGCCGGAGGCGCCGAGCAGGTGCCCGGTGAGGGCCTTGGTGGAGCTGACCGGCACCCCGCCGACGCCGAAGACCTCGGCGAGGGCGGTGGTCTCGGCGATGTCGCCGAGCTTCGTGCTGGTGCCGTGCGCGTTGACGTAGCCGACCTGGGCGGGTTCGACGCCCCCGAGGGCCAGCGCGCGGCGCATGCACGCCGCCGCCCCGGCGCCGTCCGGCCGGGGCGCGGTCGGGTGGTACGCGTCGGTGTTCACCCCGTAGCCGGCGACCTCGGCGTAGCCGGTGACCCCCCGGGCGGCGGCGTGCTCGGCGCGTTCCAGCACCAGCAGCGCCGCCCCCTCGGCCAGCACGAACCCGTTGCGCCGCTTGTCGAACGGGCGGCTCGCCTCGGTGGGCTCGTCCCAGCCGCGGGCCAGGGCCCGCGCGTTGCCGAAGGTGTCGGCGAAGGTCGGGAACAGCGGCGCCTCGCTCGCCCCGCACACCACCACGTCCGCCTCGCCGGCCCGGATGAGGCGTACCCCGTCCGCCACGGCCTGGGCGCCCGAGGCGCAGGCCGTGCCCACCGACGAGCTGTAGCCGCGGATGCCGTGGGCGATGGCGATCCGGGCCGACGGCATGTTCGGCAGGATGCCGGTGAGCAGGTACGGGCTGACCGCCGGCCGGCCCCGCTCGGCGCGCGCCAGGACCTGGCTCTCCAGGGTGGACATCCCGCCGACCCCGCCGACGATCACTCCGATCCGGTCCGGGTCGACGTCCCGTCCCACCTCGATGCCGGCGTCGGCGAGCGCCTCGGCGGCGGTGAGGAGGGCGAGCAGCACGATCCGGTCGAGCACCTTGGTCTCCGGCCCGGAGGCGACGCTGCGCGGGTCGATCTCCGGCAGCACGCCGGCCACCTCGAGGCTGTCCCGCGCCGGGTGCCCCTCGGGGGGCCGGCGCAGCCCGGACCGGCCGGTGGTGAGGGCCGTGAAGGTCTCCTCGACGCCCCGGCCGGCCGGGGTGAACAGTCCCATGCCGGTGATGACGGCGCTCATGACGGTGACTCGCTGAGATAGCGCTCGCGCAGCGCCACCTTGCGGACCTTGCCGGTCACGGTGACCGGGATGTCGTCGGCGCGGACCGGCACCACCCGGCGCAGCGTGGCGGCCAGGTCCGGCCCGAGCGCGGCACGGATCCGCGCGGTGCGGTCCTCGGCCGGATCCGCCCCGGCGGCCAGTTCCAGCAGCACGTCGGTCTCGACCTTGTCGCTCTCCTTGACGATCACCACGGTGCAGTCGGTGACGTCGGCGCAGGCGGCGAGGATCCGCTCCTCGGACAGGGCCGTGAAGAACCGCTTCCCGTCGCCCGTCTCGACCGAATCGACGGCCCGGTCCAGGTGGTAGTAGCGGCCGTCGGCGTCGGCGTGGACCAGGTCGCCGGTGAGGTACCAGCCGCGCAGCCGGGACCGGTAGGTGGTGACCGAGTCGTTCCAGTAGCCGCGGAACAGCGACGGCGAGTCGATGCCCAGCCAGCCGACCTGCCCGGGTGGCAGCTCGTTGCCCGCCTCGTCGAGCACCGCGACCTTGGTGAAGCGGTACGGGCGGCCGACGCAGCGGCCGTACCGGTCGGTGTCGACGGTGTGGGTGATGTGGAACATCGAGTGCCCCATCTCGCTGGAGCCCAGCCCGTCGATGAAGACCGAGCCGGGCACCCGGGTCACCCCGTCGCGGGTCATCACGTCCCGCGAGCCCACCCTGACCAGCCGGCGCACGTGCGGCTCGTGCGAGCAGTCGCCGGTGTTGAACCACAGCCGCACCGAGTCCAGGTCGTACGCGGACAGGTCGAACCGGGCCAGCTCGGCCCAGGTGACGGAGAACCCGAACACGCCGTCCGGCCGCCAGCGCTGGATGGCGTCGAGCACCCGCTCGCCGCCCTGCTCGGAGAGGAGGTACATCTCCGCCCGGTTGCCGAGCGCCTGGTTGACCATGAGCACGGTCGCGGTGTGCGGGGCGGGCAGCGCGTTGAGGATCCGGCTGGTGCCCTGCGCCTGCGGCATGGCCAGCAGGTGCCGGGTGGCGGCGAAGAGGCTGGCGTGCGAGTGCAGCACCGCCTTCGGCACCCCCGTGGTGCCCGAGGTGTGGGTGATGACGATCGGGTCCTCGTCGTGGTGCCGGTAGTGCGGCGGTGCCGCCGCCGGGTCGCCTCCGCCCGCCTCGGCGGGCTCGCCGAGCAGGGGCGCCCCCAGGTCGTGCCCCTGCAGGGCCGCGGCGTGCGCGGCGTCGGCGAGCACCCCGGCGGCGCGCAGCCGGCGGATGTACTCGGCGGCGATCTCCGGGCGCAGTTTGCCGTTCATCAGCGCGGGGATCGCGCCGAGCCGGGTCAGCGCCAGGAACGACAGCACCATGTCGGCGGCGGCGCCGGCCCAGACGGCCACCGGGTCGCGGGGCCGCACCCCGCGCTCGTGCAGCCACGCGGCCCGGGCGGCGACCATCTCGTCGAGCCGGCCCAGGGTCAGCGGGGTCTCGGCCGGGTGGCCGTCGACCGCCGTGTCGAAGGTGAGTCCCGGTCCCGCCGGGTCGGCGCCGTGGGTCAGCACCCGGGCGAGCACGTTCCCCGCGCCCACCTCGGTGTCGGCCGCCAGGGCGCCGCGCAGTCCCCTCGTCCTCATTGACGTGTTCCCTCCCCCAGCAGCACCGCGGTCGCCTCGCCCGGCGTACCGTCCGGTGCCTGTTCGATCAGGACCAGCAACGCCTGCGCGGCGTCGCCGTCGTACAGCAGCAGGTCCGCCTCGGCGGCACCCTCCGCCCTGGCGTCCCCCGTCGGGCTGAGGCACACCACCGGCCCGTCCAGTCCCCAGCGCGCCGCGACGTGCCCGGCCACGCTGTTCGGCACCGACTGGAAGAAGAACAGCGGACCGACCCGGCCGCCGGCCGCGACCGTGGCCCGGACGTGCGCGGCGCTGGCCCGGTCACCGCTAGCGCTGACCAGCACGACTGCCGTCCGGTTGCCGGCCGGCAGGGGCCCCTCCCCGTACCGCGCACGCAGACAGCGGTCAGCGACGGCCACGACCACCGGCGCGAACCCCGAATACACAAACCCCGGCACCCCAGGCGCAACCCCGTCCCACCGCGCCTCGGCAAGAACAACCCCTCCACGCGATCTTGCAGTTGGCGCCCCCGGGGCGGGCCTTATGCCCGGGTTGTCGGGGCGGAAAGTGCAAGATCGCGGGTCGGGTTGGGCGGCGGTCACGGCGCACTCACCAGGAGGGCCGTGTTGGCGCCGCCGAAGGCGGCGTTCAGGGTCAGGGCGTGCGGCGTCGGCGCGGGGCGCGGCGCGTCCGTGATGACGTCCAGCGGGCAACTGTCGTCGGGGCCCAGCCAGCCGGCGTTGACCGGCAGCTTGCTGTGGCCCAGGGTCAGCACGGTGACCACCAGTTCGAGCAGCCCGGACGCCTCCAGGGCGTGCCCGTGCACCGACTTGGTGGAGCTGACCGGGATCCGGCCGGCCGCCGCGCCGAACACCCGGCCCAGTGCCGCCGCCTCAGAGGCGTCGCTGTACGGGGTGCCGGTGGCGTTGGCGTTGACGTAGCCCACGGCCGCCGCCGGCAGCCCGGCCCGGCGCAGCGCCGCCTCGACCGCCCGGGCAAGCCCGTGCCCCTCGGGGTGCGGCTGGCACGGGTGGTACGCGTCGCCGGCCCGCCCCCAGCCGGCCACTGTCGCCACCGTCGGGGCACCCCGGGCGGCGGCCGCGCGGGCCGACTCCAGCACCACCGCGACCACCGCGTCGCCGAGCAGCAGCCCCTGCCGGCCGGCGCTGAACGGGCGGACCGCCCCGTCGGCGGCGAGCGCCCGGCCGGCGTCGAAGAGGGCGTACTGGTCCGGCTCGACCAGGTAGCCGGCCGCGACCACGACCCGGTCCAGGTCGCCCCGGCCGATCAGGGTCGCGGCGTCGGCGACGGCCGTGCTCGCCGACACGCAGGCGGTGGTGTAGGTGCGGGTGCGTCCGCCCAGGCCGCAGCGGCGGGCCAGGTGACCGGCGAGCGCGGGCACCTCCGGCCCGAGGTCACCGCCGCCCGGCGGGGGCAGCGAGTGCGGGCCGCCGTGCGTGGCCAGGAACAGCGCGGCGCCGGCCCGGTGCGTCCGGTCCAGGCCGGCCGCCCGGCACGCGCGGTCGACGGCGTCGGTCAGCTCGTCGGCGAGGGTGCCGACCTCCGGCAGGGTGGCCGCCACGGTGACCCGGCGGCCGGTGGTGTCGAAGCGGCGCACCGGCGTGAACGCCGGGGCGCCGGCCAGCACCCCGGCGAGCAGCGCGTCGGCGCCCCTACCCAGGGCGCTGACCGCGTGGACGCCGGTGATCCTCAGGTGCTCCCGCTCAGCCATCTGCGGGAGCGGTCAGCGAGGTGTGGAACACCGCCAGCGCGTCGTCGACGGTGCGGATGCCGGCGAGCTGGTCGTCGGTCAGGTCCAGCCGGCGGTCGTAGCGTTGCTCGACGAGGTGCACCAGCCAGGCCAGCTCCATCGAGCCGATCCGGTCCGGCACCTGGTCGACGGGTTTCGCGGTCAGTTCGGCGAGCATGCTCACCAGGTCAGCTCGCCCCAGGTCGGGCTGACCGGTCATCAGGAGTTGTCGCTGTTCGCGGTCACCCGGTCGGCGACCATCGTGGTGAACTCGCCGACCGTCATGAGGGCCAGCTTCTCCGACTCGTCGTCGTCGAACTTCAGGCCGTACCGGTCCTCGACGCGGACGGCGAGGTCGGCCAGGGCCAGAGATTCGAGGTCGACGCCGGAGGGGCCGAGAGTGGTGTCGTCGTCGATGTCCTCGACGTCGTAGTTCATGTCGGCGAGCTGCTCGATGACGAAGGTGCGGACCTCGTCTCGCATGGCGTTAACCTCTTTCCGTGAACCAGCTACCGGTGCCCGGTCGGGACACCGTGTACGTGTGGACCGGCCGCGCCGCCGGCGACCAGCGGGAGCTGACGCGGCGGCTGCTCAGGCGCGCGGGTGGCGCGTTGCTCGGCCGGCCCGAGGCGGAGATCGGGGTGAGACGGGCGCCCGGCGGGCGCCCGGAGGTGCACGCCGACGACGGGCGGGCGCTGCCGGTCAGCGTCAGCCACGTCGACGGGGTGGTCGTGGTGGCCGCCCGGGCGGGCGGACCGGTCGGGGTGGACGTGGAGTGGCGCCGGCGGCTGCCCGCCACGGCGCTGGCCCGGCGCTGGTACGACCCGGACGAGGCGGCCTGGCTGGCCGCCCGGGACGAGACCGACCGCGAGCTGGACTTCCTGCGCCTGTGGACGGCCAAGGAGGCGGTCGGCAAGGCGCTCGGCACCGGCCTGCGCGACGGCGGACTGCGCCGCCGGATGCCCCGGCCGGACGGCGGCGGCGAGCTGCTGCGCCCGGTCCCCGGCTGCCCGGGGGTACGGGTCGGCCATCCGGCCGGCGACGCGGGCCTGGTGCTCGCCGTGGCGGTCGTCGGGGCGGCCGGACCGGTCGAGGTCGTCGGAGAACAGCGGGCCGGTCATGACGCCTCGTCCCGCAGCGCCGTCGCGGAGCGGACCAGCTTGCCGGTGGTGGTGCGGGGCAGCTGGTCGAGCAGGTGCAGGGTGCGGGGGCGCTTGTAGCCGGCGAGGCGCTCGACGAGCAGCTTGTCCAGGGTGTCCTCGGAGAGCGAGCCGTCGGTCTGCACGTACGCGGTGATCCCGTCGTCCCAGACCACCACGGCGGCGGTCACCCCGGGCAGCTCGGCGACGGTGGCCTCCACCTCGGTGAGGTCGACCTTCATGCCGCCCACCGAGACCTGCGAGTCGAGCCGCCCCTTGATGGTGACCAGCCCGGTGTCCGGGTCGACCACGCCCGCGTCGCGGGTGTGCAGCCAGCCGTCGGCCCAGCGGGTCGGGTCGGCCAGGCCGACGTACGGGTTGGCCGGGCAGCTGACCCACAGCTCGCCGCCGGACTCGCGGACCTGGATGCCGGGGGCGGGGGCGATGGCGGGCCGGTGGGCGCCGTACAGGTCGGTGCCGATGACGCCGACCTCGGTCATCCCGTACATGTTGCCCAGGGGGACGCCGTAGCGGTCGGTGAAGGCGCGGGCCACGGCCGCCGGGACGAGTTCCCCGCCGGTGGTCATCCGCTTGAGCTGCGGCAGCGGCCGGGACGGCACGGTGGAGGCGAGCAGGCCGATGTGGAACGGCACGCCGAGCACGGTGGCCGGGCTGTCCTGGGCGGCGACGGCGGCGAGGATGGCGTCGCCGCTGAGCCGCTCCGGCGGGCACAGCTCGACGCCGGCGTGCAGGCCGTAGAGCAGCCCGCCGACCAGGCCGAGCACGTGGACCATGGAGGGCAGCAGGATGATCCGCTCGCCGGGCAGCGCCACCCCGTCGATCCGCGTGTAGCGGCGCACCTCGGCGACCAGGTCCTCAGCGGTCCGGCCGATCACCTTGGAGGGCCCGGTGGAGCCGGAGCTGAGCTGGATCACCGCGTGCGGGCTGCCGGCCGGGCGGTCCGAGTACGACGTGACGCCGGCGGTGACGTCGACGAAGATGCGCAGCGCGCCGCCGCCGGTCCGCACCGGGGCCACCACCACCTGCGGGCCGAGCCGGCGTAGCGCCTTGTCGACCTCGTGGTCGGTGAGCCGGTGGTCCAGGAGGATCGCCTGGGCGCCGGTGCGCCAGGTGGCCAGCAGGTGCACCACGTACGCCAGCGACGGGGGCAGCCGCAGCGCCGCGGCGCCGCCGGGACGCAGGCCGGCCTCGGCCAGCCGGGTCTGCGCCTCGCCGACCATGCGGCGCAGGGTGCCCTTGTCGACCGGCTCCGGCAGACGGAGACAAACGTCGGTGGGACGGCCGGTGAACAGAATGTCGTCCACCCAACCATCCACTGTCGACGCAGGATCTCCCGCCATAGGATGTGCTGTCACGACCGCCCACCGCCCAGCCTCGAAGTGGGCGAAATCCGCCCAACAGGTGCGTTCTCCGGGGTGCTGACGGAACAGTACGACAGCCGTTCCATGCATTGCTACATGCAAATGGCTAGATCAAGAAAAGCGGCTGGGCGGATTGCTCAGGCTCGATCGGACAGGCAGTATCGGCCCCACGCCGGCTCGGTACCCCGCCGGCCGCCGGATGCTGCCCGAGCGGCGGAGCACGCGAGATCAGGTCCCGGACGCCGGGGGCGGGGCGGCGCCGCGCAGCACCACCGCGCTGTTGAAGCCGTCGAAGCCACGCGCCCCGACCAGGGCGATGCGGCTGCGCGGCGGGCGCGGCCGGCGCAGGAAGGTCAGCTCGCACCCGGCAGCGGGCTCCTCCGGGCCGGCCGAGGCGGGCAGCAGGCCGTGGTGGAAGGCGAGCAGCGCGGTGGCCGCGTCCAGCGCCGAACCGCCCTGGTGGGCCCGGCCGGTCAACGGCTTCTGCGTGGTCACCGGCGGGGTCGTGGCACCGAAGACCGCGCGCAGGGCGGCCGCCTCGGCCCGGTCGTACGCGGGCACGCCGAGCGCGTCCGGCCAGATGACGTCCACGTCGTGCGGGCGGACCGCGGCCCGGTCCAGGGCCAGCCGCAGCGCACGGGCGTAGTGGGTCGGGTCCGGGCCGGCCTGCGGGTCGGTCGGGGCGGCGTCGTGGGTGGCCGCCCAACCGGTGATCTCCCCGTAGATCCGGGCGCCCCGGGCCAGCGCGTGGCCCAGCTCCTCCACCACGAAGACGGCGCCGCCCTCGGCCGGCACGTACCCGCCCGCTGCGGCGTCGAACGGCCGGTACGCTCGCTCCGGGTCGGCGACGTCGCTGAGCAGCCCCGAGCGGAGCTGGCAGGCCAACGCGTACGGGCTGAGCGGGCACTCGGTCGCCCCCGCCACCACGATCGGGGTGCCGCGGCGGATGGTCCGCACCGCGTGGGCCAGGCTGTCCAGCCCGCCGGCCGACTCGGAGACGGTCACCCCACAGGGTCCCTTGAGCTGGTGCCGGATGGAGAGCTGCCCGACGCTGGCCGCGTAGAACCAGGCGATCGACTGGTACGCCCCGACGGTCCGGCTCGGGCCGCCCCAGAGCCGTTGCAGCTCCCGCTGCCCGAACAGGTTCCCGCCGGAGGAGCTGGCCAGGGTGACCGCCCACCGGTACGGGTCGGGGGCCTCCTCGGGCAGGCCCGCGTCGGCCAGCGCCAGCCGGGTGGCGGCGAAGCCGAGGTGCGTCCACCTGTCGGTCTGCACCCGCTGCCGAGTGTCGGTGAACCCGGCCGGGTCGAAGTCGGGCACCTCCCCGGCGATCCGGGTCGGGTAGCCGGCCGGGTCGAACAGGGTGATCGGCCCGGTGCGCCGGGTGCCGGCGAGCACCGCGGCCCAGTGGGCGTCGGCGCCGACGCCGGTGGGCGCGACCACGCCGATCCCGGTCACCACAGCACGGGCGGTCACGGCGTCGTCCTTGTTCGCGACTGCGGGGCTCGCAACACCGGCTCACTCCTCGCGCTCACGGGTGCCGTCCTTGTTCGCGACTGCGGGGCTCGCAACACCGGCTCACTCCTCGCGCTCACGGGTGCACCGCCATTCGGCGGAAGATCATCGCGGACTGGAAGCCGCCGAAGCCGCTGCCCACCGACAACGCCACGTCCACGGGCACCTCCCGGGCCTCGTTGGGCACGTAGTCCAGGTCGCACTCGGGGTCCCGGGTCGTCCAGTTGGCGGTGGGCGGGACCACGCCGTACTCGATGGCCAGCGCGCAGGCGGCCATCTCGATCGAGCCGATCGCGCCGAGCGAGTGCCCGACCATCGACTTGATCGAGCTGATCGGCACCCGGTACGCCGTCGCGCCCAGCGCCCGCTTGAACGCGGCGGTCTCGTGCCGGTCGTTCTGGCGGGTGCCGGAGCCGTGCGCGCTGACGTACGACACCGCGGACGGGGCGAGCCGGGCCTGGCGCAGCGCGTCGGTGATCGCCACGGCCATCTCCGCGCCGTCGGGGCGCAGCCCGGTCATGTGGAAGCCGTTGCTGCGGCTGGCGTAGCCGGCCACCTCGCAGTAGACGTGCGCGCCCCGGCGGCGGGCGTGCTCGGCCTCCTCCAGCACCAGCACGGCCGCGCCCTCGGCCAGGACGAAACCGTGCCGGTCGGCGTCGAACGGCCGGGAGGCGTGCTCCGGGTCGTCGTTGTCGGGGCTGGTGGCGCCGATCGCGTCGAACGAGGCGACGGTGACCGGGGAGATCGGCGAGTCGGCCGCCCCGGCCAGCACGACGTCGGCCTCGCCGTCGGCGACGAGCTGGTGGGCGTAGCCGATGGCGTCGATGCCGGAGGTGCAGCCGGTGGAGACCACCTGCGCCGGGCCGTGCAGGCCGTGCCGGCAGGCCACGTCGGCGGCCAGGCTGCTGGGGATCAGCGCCTGGTACAGGTACGGGCCGCCGAGGGTGTGGTCGACCAGCCAGTGCCGGCCGGAGTCGCTGACCCGGACGTACTCCTTCTCCAACGCCATGGTGCCACCGACCGCGGTGCCGAGCACCACGCCGGCGCGTTCCCGCTCGGCGTCGGAGAGGGTCAGGCCGCTGTCGGCCAGCGCCTCGGCGGAGCAGGCGAGGGCGAACTGCACGTACCGGTCGGCGCGCTGCCGCTCGGCGAGCGTGATGCCGGCGGCGTCCGGGTCGAAGTCGCACTCGGCGGCGATCTGCGAGCGGAACGGCGACGGGTCGAAGAAGCTGATCCGCCGGGTGGCGGTGCGCCCTTCGGTGATGGTCTTCCAGAACCGGTCCCGGGTGGCGCCGCCGGGGGCGACGACGCCGACGCCGGTGACCACGGTCCGCCGGCCGGTCACGACGGTTTCCGGGGTGGTGGGGCGCCCTCGGTGTCGACGTGGCCGAGTTCCGGGCGGGGCGCGAGCGGTCCGAGGTGGAAGACCACCTCGGCCGGCTCGTCGCCGGTGTTGCGCAGCCGGTGGCGTACGTGCCGGGGCACGAAGAGCGCCTCCCCTGCCGCGACCGGCACGGGACGGTCGTCCAGGTCGACGGTGATGGCGCCCCGGGCGACGTAGAGGAACTCCTCGCTGTAGGGGTGGTAGTGCTCGGCGATCCGCTCCCCCGGCGCCAGGGTGGCCACCCCCATGAAGCCCGAGGTGCTGCCGACGGTCTTCGGGCCGAGCAGCACCCGCAGCTCGCCGCCGCGCCGGCGGTCGGCCGTGACGTCGTGGACGGAGACGCGGGCGGTACCGGTGTCGGTCATCGCGCGCCTCCCGCGTACGCCCGCTCGATCTTCTCCTTGATGACGGCGAGCTGGACCTTGCTGTTGGTGTTGATCCGCTCGGTCATGCCGGCGTTGTCGACCGGCGCGGTGGGCTTCATGGCGAAGTCCTGCACCCAGGTCATCCGGGTGCCGCCGGGGATCTCGTCGTAGCGCCAGTGGATGCGCATGTACTCGAACGGGCCGGTCTCCACCCGCCGGGCGTGCACCTCGCGGGTGGCCGGGTCGGCGGTGCGTTCGCTGACCCAGCTCCACGAGGTGCCGTTCTCGTCGGGGTGCATGGTGAGCCGGAACCGGACGGTGTCGCCGTCGGAGTGCAGGATGTCGACCACCGCGTACTCGGTGAACAGCTCGGTCCACCGGGCGACGTCGTTGGTGATCTCCCAGACCAGCGGCAGCGGGGCGGCGATGTCGACGGCGTTCTCGGTGTGCCCGGGCGGCGGGTCGGTCCTGCGGGCCACCAGGTCGGCGACGCCGGCGATGCTGAGCTGCCCGGCCTGCTCGGGGATCTTCACCCGCCACCGGTCGGCCACGACCGCGGAGAGTTCGAGCAGCGCCAGCGAGTCCATGCCCAGCTCCTCCAGGCTGGCGGCCGGGGTGCGGGCGGCCGCGTCGGCGTCCAGGCCGCAGTGGGTCACCAGGATGTCGGTGATCTCGTTGGCGAGCGGGCGGTCGGGGGCGACGGTCATGGGTTCCTCCAGGCGTTCGGGCCGGCGGCGGGCACGGCGGTGACGGGGGTACGGCCGGCCGGGTCGGCGTCGGCTCGGATGTCGGGCACGGGGGCGGGCACGGCGGGCTCGGCGGCCGGGACGGCAGCGGCGGCCGGCGGGGCGTCGACGGCAGGAGGGGCGCCGGCGGCGGGAGGGCTGAGCAGGCGGTCGACCAGGGCGGTGGTGTGCCGCCCGGCGCGGAAGGCGGCGTCGCGCAGCACCCGCCGGGCGAACGGGATCGTGGTGCGCACGCCCGGGCCGGCCACGTCGAACTCGCCGAGCGCCCGGTCCAGCCGGTCCAGCGCGCCGTCCCGGTCCGGCGCCCAGACCGCCACCTTGGCCAGCAGCGAGTCGTAGTGGGGGCTGACCAGGTAGCCGACGTGGCCGTGGGTGTCGACCCGGGTGAACGGGCCGCCGGGCGGCCGGAAGCGGTCCAGCCGGCCGGGGGCCGGCGCGAAGTCGCGGTCCGGGTCCTCCACGTTGACCCGGCACTCGACCGCCACCCCGCGCAGCCGGACGTCCTCCTGCCGCCAGCGCAGCGGGGTGCCGGCGGCCACGTGCAGCTGCTCGTGGACCAGGTCGATGCCGGTGACCAGCTCGGTCACCGGGTGCTCCACCTGGATCCGGCAGTTGATCTCCAGGAAGTGGCAGCGCTCGGCCTCGTCCACCAGGAACTCGACGGTGCCGGCGCCGGTGAAGCCGACCGACAGGGCGCCGCGCAGGGCGGTCTCCGCGAGGGTGTCCAGGGTGGCCGGCCGCAGCGCCGGGGCGGGTGCCTCCTCGATGAGCTTCTGGTGCCGGCGCTGCACCGAGCAGTCCCGGGTGCCCAGGTGGATCCCGTTGCCGTGGTTGTCGCAGAGCACCTGCACCTCGACGTGCCGGGCGTCGGCCAGGTACCGCTCGACGTACACCCGGTCGTCGCCGAAGGCGACCTGGGCGGCGGCGCGGGTGCGGGCGTACGCGCGGGGCAGCGCGGCGGCCGAGCGGACCACCGTCATCCCGCGCCCGCCCCCGCCGGCGGCCGCCTTGACGATCACCGGGTAGCCGACCTCGGCGGCCACCTCCAGGGCCTCGGCGGCGGTCGGCAGGGTCCGAACGCTGCCCGGCGGCAGCGGCAGGCCGGCCTTGCTCATCAGCGCCCGCGCGGTGGACTTGTCGGCGAGGGCGGCCATCACCTGCGGCGGCGGGCCGACGAAGGTGAGCCCGTTCTCGGCGCAGATCTCGGCGAAGTCGGCGTCCTCGGAGAGGAAGCCGTAGCCCGGGTGGACGGCCTGGGCGCCGGTCTGCCGGGCCGCCTCGACGATCGCGGCGGCGTTCAGGTAGCTCTGCCGGCTGGCGGCCGGTCCGATCCGGACGGTCTCGTCGGCCAGCCGCACCGGCAGCGAGTCGGCGTCGGCGCTGGAGTGCACCACCACCGTCCGGACACCGAGTTCCCGGCAGGCGCGCAGCACCCGCAGCGCGATCTCGCCGCGGTTGGCGATCAGCAGCTTGTCGAACATCAGCCGTCCCGTCCGGTGAGCGGTTCCAGGGCGATCAGCGGCTGGTCGTACTCGACGGGCTTGCCGTCCTCCACGAGCACCTCGACCACCCGTCCGGCCTGGCCGGCGGTCACCTCGTTCATCAACTTCATGGCCTCGACGATGCCGACCACCTGGCCGGGCCGGACCACGTCGCCGACCGCCACGAACGGCGCGGCGCCGGGCTCGGGCGACCGGTAGAAGGTGCCCACGACGGGCGCCCGCACCGCCGGCCGGTCCGCCACGGGCGCCGCCGCCTCGACCCGCGGCGCGGGGACCGGGTCCACGTCGGCGCGCGGCGCCGGCGCCGGCCGGGCCGGGTCGTGCCACTCCACCTCCAGCACGGTCTCGCCGCTGCGCAGCCGTACCCGGCGGACCGGGCCGGCCAGCTCGGCGACCAGCTTGCGGGCGTGCCGGCTCAGCCCGTCCAGCACCTCCTCGGGCCCGGCGTCCCCGCTCATGGCGCCACCTCCGTCCGCGTGCCGTTCCGGATGACGTCGCGCGGCCCGGTCCCGTCCACGGCCCGGGCCGCGCCGAAGCGGCGGAACCGCTGCCGGCGGCGGCGAACCAGGGTGGCCGGCGGCACGGCGAGCAGCGGGGCGAGGTTCGCGGTCACGGCCCGGCCCAGCAGCTCGGCCGCGGCGGCCGGGTCGCCGTGGGCGGCGGGCCGCGGCTCGGGCACCACCTCGTCGACCACCCCGAGCCGGCACAGGTCGGCGGCGGTGAGCCGCAGCGCCCGGGCGGCCTGCGGGGCGGCCGAGCTGTCCGGCCAGAGGATCGCGGCGCAGCCCTCCGGGCTGATCACCGAGTAGACGGCGTGTTCCAGCATCAGGACCCGGTCGGCGACCGCGAGGGCGAGCGCGCCGCCGCTGCCGCCCTCCCCGGTGACCACCGCGACGACAGGCGTGGGCAGCACGCTCAGCGCGAGGATGTTCTCCGCGATCGCGGCGGCCTGGCCCTGCTGCTCGGCGTCCACGCCCGGGTCGGCGCCCGGGGTGTCCACCAGGGTCACCACCGGCAGGCGGAGCCGGGCCGCGAGGCGCATCAGCCGCAGCGCCTTGCGGTGCCCGGCCGGGCTGGCCATGCCGAAGTTGCGGGCCACCAGCTCCGCCGTGGTGTGTCCCTTCTGGTGGCCGATCACCATGACGGGCCGGCCGTCCAGCCGGGCCACGCCGCCGACGATCGCCGGGCAGTCCGCGCCGAGCCGGTCGCCGTGCAGCTCCACGAAGCCGTCGAAGGCGGTCTCCAGGTAGTCGAGGGTGGTGGGCCGGCCGGGGTGCCGGGCCGTGCGTACCGTCTCCCAGGCATCGCGGGCCGGGCCGGGCGCGTCGGCCGCGGCGGCCGGTCGCGGCGCCGGCTCCGGCCGGGGTACGGGCACCCGCCGGCCCGCCTCGGCGGCGGCGAGCAGCGCGGTCAGCCGGCCGCGCAGCGCGTGCCGGGGCACCACGAGGTCGACCTGGCCGTGCCGGAGCAGGAACTCGGCGGTCTGGAAGCCCTCCGGCAGCGTGGCGCCGGTGACCTGGCGGATCACCCGGGGGCCGGCGAAGCCCAGCCGGGCGCCGCTCTCGGCGAGCACCACGTCGGTGTTGGTGGCGAAGGAGGCGGCCACCCCGCCGTACGTCGGGTCGGTGATGACGCTGACCGTGAGCAGCCCCGCCTCGCGCAGCCCGGCGACGGCCTGGCTGACCGTGGCCATCTGCATGAGCGACAGCGCGCCCTCCTGCATCCGCGCCCCGCCGGAGGCGGTGACCAGCACCAGCGGCACGGCGTCGGCCAGCGCCCGCTCGGCGGTCCGGGTGATGAGCTCCCCGACCGCGCAGCCGAGGCTGCCGCCGAGGAAGCGGAAGTCCATCACCGCCAGGGCGACCGGGTGCCCGCCGACCCGGGCGGTCCCGCAGACCACCGCCTCGTCCAGGCCCGTGCCGGTGCGGGCCGCGCCGAGCCGGTGCGGGTAGGGCAGCGCGTCGACGAACCCGATGGGGTCGACCCGTACCGCCCGGTCGGGCAGCGGGGTGAACGAGTCCGGGTCGACCAGCTGGGCCACCCGGTCCGGCGCGTCGAGCCGGGCGTGTGAGCCGCACTCCGGGCACACGTCGAGGTTGCGCCGCAGGCGTTTGCGGTAGAGCAGCGAGGAGCACCCGTCGCAGCGCGACCAGAGCTGCTCGTCCCGGGGCGCGGTGGTGGTCACGACCGCCGCCCGGTCGCGTCGTACCGGTAGAAGCAGTGGGCCATGGCGTCGCGGGGCGAGCGCCAGGTCGGCAGGTACGGCGAGATGTACGGGCGCAGCCGCTCGCTGACCCGGATGAACTCGGGGTGGCCGCGCGCCTCCTCCACCGCGCCCTGGGCCGGCTCGTCCGTCTCCAGGAGATGCACGTAGAGGTCGTGCAGCCGGTAGAGCGAGCGGTGCCGGACGCCGACCAGCCCGGGCAGTTCGGTGGCGTCGGACTCGGCGAAGATCTCGGCGACCCGATCCTCGGCGGTGGGCACCACCTTGGCGACGATGAGCGAGCGGTCCATTGCGCAGCCTCCCCTGGGTGCGTCCCGGTGCGTGGCGACCGGTCTCGCCGGACGACTGGCGCCACGGTGCCGCCGGCACCGTCAACGCGGCGTCAACCGGCCACCATCGGCCCGGGAAGTCCGTGACGCTGCGTTGACGCAAGCTGTGCGCCGGCTATGGGAAGATCAACAGGCCCGAATAGATAGCGACACTTTTTCGCAGTTCACAGGCGGTTCGTCTGACCATTACGGACGGTCAGCAAACCGACGCCTCATTGACGCAGAGTAACAAGTGTTGATATTCTCCGTACCGGTCAGCCCGGTCACAGCGGGCTTTCTCCGCCACGGCGGAGCCGTTCCGACACCGGCGTCGCGGCAGCCGAGCCGGGCACAGAGGACGGTCGGAACGAGGGTTCCGGTGCAGGGGGGTGCGCCCGTGTCCGGTGGATCGAGAATGCCCACGGCGGGAGACCCCGCCCCACGGGTTTCGCTGCACCTGCTCGGCGGGTTCCGGCTGCTCCACGACGACGTCCCGGTGGTGGTCCCCCGGGGCCTGCAACGCGTCATCGCCCTCATCGGGCTCCGCCCGGGCGCCACCCGCAGCCACCTGGCCGGACTGCTCTGGCCGGAGACCCCCGAGGACCGGGCGCTCTCCTCGCTGCGCACCGCGCTGTGGCGACTCCGGCAGGACCCCTGCTGCCCGCTGCGCACCGACGGGGACACCGTCCGCCTCGACCCCACCGTCCACCTCGACGTCGACGAGCTGGTCGCCACCGCGGCCCGCGTACGCGACGGCGAGGTGCCCCGCGGGGCCGCCGGCGCCGGCCGGCACGACCTGCTCCCCGGCTGGTACGACGACTGGGTGCTGCTGGAACGCGAACGGCTGCGCCAGCTCCGGCTGCACATGCTTGAGGAACTCGCGGGCAACCACCTCGCCGCCGGCCGGCACGGCGAGGCCCTGGAGGCGGCGCTGGAGGCCATGGCCGCCGAACCGCTGCGCGAGACCCCGCACCGCCTGGTGGTCCGCATCCACCTCGCCGAGGGCAACGCCTTCGAAGCGGTGCACGCCTTCTACGTCTACCGGGACCTGCTGCTGCGCGAACTGCGCCTGGAGCCGTCCCCGGCCATGTGCGCCCTGCTCGACGAGACCCTCGCCCCGATCCGGCGGGCCACCCGGCCGGCCCCCCAGCGGCGGCCGGACCGGAGCAACGGCCGCCCGGCCGGCTCCCCGCCCCGCGGCCCGACCGCGCCCACCACACCGCACCCCCGCTGAGCGTCACCACCGCCATCAATGTCCCCGCGCGGGTCGTGACGGCCACGTGACAGCCGGCCCGGCAGGGTGTGCCGCACGGTGACCGAACTCCTCGCCCGGGGTCGGGGCACCACGAGCGGCGAGAGGGGTCCCGATGAGTCGACTGTTGGTCGTCAGCCGGATCGTGCCGGGGGCGCAGGGCCGGGTGGCGCAGATCTTCGCCGAGTCCGACGCCACCGAGCTGCCCCGCCTCACCGGCGTACGGCACCGGTCGCTGTACTACCTCCACGACCTGTGCGTGCACCTCATGGAGACGGTCGCCGTCGACCCGGACCTGGCCGCCGAGGTCCGCGACAACCCGCTGTACCAGCAGGTCAACGAGCGGCTGTCGGCGCACACCTCGCCGTACCTGCCGACCTGGCGGTCCCCTCGCGACGCCGTGGCGGGTTGCTTCTACAGCTGGGACGCGGTCGACCTGCCGGCGCCCCGGCGGGGTTGCTGAGCGTCACCGCACCGAAGACCGGGGCGTCCCGGACCCTCGAACGGCACCAGGGTCCGGGGCGCCCCTTCGGCGACCCCGCGGCACACGCACGGTCATCCCGCGGCCACCGGCCGGCACCGCCCGGTCCCACCAGCGACGGCAGCCGCCGACCTCCCTGTCGCCCCGCGCGTACGTGTGCGAAGCTGCCCCCTGTTTTCTCGCGATCGTCGCTTACGTACATAGGAGGAGGTTGGCATGCCGTCGAGCTTCGGGCAGTGGCTGGTTCTGATCCTGGCCCTGCTGGTGGGCCTGGGCATCGGGTGGGTGGTGAGCGGCCGCCGGAACGGGGCCGGCACCGGTACGCCCACGGTGGAGGGTGCCGCCGCCCCGGCGCCCGAGGTGACCGCCACGGTCGACCAGGAGCGGCCGGAGGCGGTGGTCGACGAGGTGCCCGCGCCCGCCGCGGTGACCGAACAGCCGGCCCCGGTCGAGCAGGACGGCGCCCCGGCCGCCGCCACGCTGGCCGCCCAGGCCACCACCCTGCCGTCCGCCGAGCCGGCGTCCGCCGAGTCCGCGGCCGTCGAGCCCGCTGCCGTCGAGCCGGTGGCCGTCGAGGAGCCGGCCCGGTCCGAGGACGAGCCGGTCCGCCCGGTCGAGCCGGTCGAGGTCGCCGCCGAGCCGGTCGCCGTCGAGCCGGTCGCGGTCGAGGAGACCGAGCCGGTCCGGACCGCGCCGGAGCCGGTGGCCGCCGACGCGGAGCCGGCCGCCATCCCGGCCGCCGAGAACGAGCCGGCGCCGGCCGCCGAGCCGGCGACCGTGCCGGCCGAGCCGGTGGCCGTCGAGGCCGAGCCGGTCGCCGAGCCGGAGCCGGTCGCGCCGGTGGCGGTGCCCGCGCCGCGCGCCGCGGTCGAGGACGCCGCTCCGGTCCAGGCGGAGGCCCCGGACGACTTCCGGCGGATCCAGGGCATCGGGCCGAAGCTGGCCGCCGCCCTCCAGGCCGCCGGCATCCGCACCTACCAGCAGCTCGCCGAGCTGGACGAGGCGGCGCTGCGGGAGACCGTCAAGGCCGCCGGCCTGCGCGCCGCCCCGGGCCTGGCGACCTGGTCGCAGCAGGCGAAGGTGCTGGCCGGCGCCCGTGCCGACGCGGAGCGGGTGCTCCCGGTCGGCGCCGGCGAGGACGCCTGATCCGACGCGCGGGCCGGTGGTGACCGAGGGTCGCCACCGGCCCGCGCCGTGTCCGGCGGCCGGCGAGCCGGCCCGGGGCGAGTCGGCGCGGTCAAGCCGGACCGGGCCCGGCCGGGCGGGTGGGACCGGTCGCGGCGTGGTGCCCCGGACGGGCGCGAATAGGCAAATGCGGCACGGGTCCGCGCGGGCGTCGCTACGGTCGGTGCAGGGCCGGACGGCCCGCCGCGCCGATCCCGCCACCGCAGGAGCACCTCGTGCCCACCGCCACGCCGGAGCAGCCCGCCGAGCGGCGACCCCCGGTGCGCGATCCCGAGGCGCCACGCCGGGTGACCCTGCTGGAGCTCTTCTTCGACCTGGTCTACGTGGTCGCGCTCTCGCTCATCTCCCGCGGCCTGGTCATCGAGGTCGACTGGCAACGGGCCGTCCAGTCGCTGATCATGCTGATGGCCATGTGGTGGACCTGGGCGATCACCACCCTCGTCACCGACCTGTACGACCCGCAACGCACCGAGATCAAGCTGCTGATCGTCGCGGTCATGTTCGGGGCGCTGCTCATGACCACCGCCATCCCGGAGGCGTTCGGCGCCCGCGGGCTGGTCTTCGCCGGGACGTACGTGGCGATCCATCTCGGACGCGGGCTGTTCCTCATGCCGACGGTCCGGCGCCACCGGCAGACCCAGCGCCGGGCGGCCCGCATCTTCATCTGGTTCGCGGTCTCCGCCATCCCCTGGCTCGTCGGCGCCACGGTCAGCGGCCACGCCCGCGAGACGCTCTGGCTGCTGGCCCTGGCCATCGACTACCTCGGGTTCCGGCTCGCGTATCCGGTGCCGGGCCTCGGTGTGGTGCCGGACGCCCAGCGCAACGTGACCGCCGAGCACCTGTCGGAGCGCTACCAGCAGTTCTTCATCATCGCGTTGGGCGACGCCATCCTGGTCACCGGCACCGTCTTCAGCCTGCACCACTCCGAGACGGAGAACATCGGCGCGTTCGCCGTCGCGTTCGCCACCACGCTGCTGCTCTGGCGCATCTACGTGCACAAGTCCGGCGAGCTGCTGCCGCACGCCATCGCCATGGCGAAGCAGCCGAGCAAGTTCCTGAACTCCGCCCCGTACACCCATCTCCTCATGGTGGCCGGGGTGGTGACCAGCGCGGCGGGGTTCGACCTGGTGCTGCTCGAACCGACCGGGCGCACCCCGCCGGCCTGGCTGGCGATCCTCCTCGGCGGGCCGGCGCTGTTCCTGGTCGGTCGCGCAGCCTTCGAGTACGAGGTGTTCAGCCGGGTGTCCCTGTCGCGGCCCGGCGGCGTCCTTGCGTTGCTCAGCATCGCGCCCGGCGCGCTGTTCCTGGCGCCCGTCTACGCCGCGCTCGGGGCGATGCTGGTGCTGGTCGGTGTGGCCGTCGCCGACCACCTGCGCAGCCGGGGCAGGCCGCCGGAGGATCCCTCGCCACCGCACTGAGCCGTCGCGGCATGGTCGGAATCGGCCGCGCCGGGACCTGGGCGTCGTTTGACCGTTCACCCGCTCGGGGTACATGGCCTCCACCTCGAATCCACCACAACCCCAGTGGAGGCAACCCATGCGCGGCACCTCGATAGTCGGCGTCCTGGTCGTCATCTGGCTCGTCATCGGCGCCATCGCCGCCGGCCAGCGCGGTTACTACGGCAACGACGACACCAACTGCGCCGAGGCCGGCACCATCCTGGTCACCATCGTGGCCGGCCCGCTGAACTACATCGGCGCGAACCCCAAGGTGGACTGCAAGCTCCCCGAGCCGTCCAAGTAGGCCCGTACCCCCGCACCACCCCGGCCCGCGCCCCGCTCCCCCGCGGCGCGGGCCGTTCCGTGCCGGCGTGTGCCACGTCACCACGCTTACCGCGTCCTAGGAGGCTGGGTTCCTCATTCCGGCGGCGTTTGCCGGGTCGCGGGGTGGGAAGGGCAGCGGTCCAGCCACGCGGGGACGGGAGACCACGGCGATGCAGATCGGCTACAAGCTGGCTTCGGAGGCCTTCGGCCCGCAGGAACTCATCCGCCAGGCCGTCCGCGCGGAACAGGCCGGCTTCGACTTCGTCGAGATGAGCGACCACTACCACCCCTGGCTGGAGGTGCAGGGGCACTCCTGCTTCACCTGGAGCGCGCTCGCCGCCATCGCCGCGAAGACCAGCACGCTGGGCCTGGCAACCGGGGTCACCTGCCCCTCGGTCCGGTACCACCCGGCGATCATCGCCCAGGCCGCGGCCACCATGGCGCTGATCTCCGACGGCCGGTTCACCCTCGGCGTGGGCGCCGGCGAGCGGCTCAACGAGCACGTGGTGGGGCAGGGCTTCCCCAGCGTCCGCGGCCGGCACGAACGGCTGCGCGAGGCCCTGGAGATCATCCGGCTGCTCTGGCAGGGCGGCTACCAGTCGTACGAGGGCCGGCACCTCCAACTGGAGGACGCCCGGGTCTGGGACCTGCCGGAGACGCCGCCGGTGATCGCCGTGGCCGCCAGCGGGCGGTCCTCCGCGGCGACCGCCGCCGAGCTGGGCGACGGGCTCTTCGCCACCGAGCCGAAGTCGTCGATCGTCGCGCACTACCGGGAGGCCGGCGGTCAGGGACCGCGCTACGCGGAGGTGCCGCTGGCCTGGGCCCCGGACGAGGAGCAGGCGGTCCAGGCGGCGAAGGAGACCAGCCGGTGGGCGGTCACCGGCTGGAAGGTCATGAGCGAGCTGCCCAACCCGGTGAACTTCGACGCCGCCACGGTCTGGGTCGAGGACCAGCACATCCGGCGGCAGTTCTCGGTCGGCCCCGACCCCGAGGCGCACCTGGCGAAGGCGCGGGCGTACGTCGAGGCCGGCTACGACCACATCGTCCTGCAGAACGCCGGCCCGGACCCCGACGGCTTCCTGGACTTCTGCGCCGGCGGCTTCCTCGACCGGGTGCGCCAACTCGGCTGACCGGTAGCCGGGCGCAGCCCGGTCCGGGTGGCGGTGTGCGTACCCCTTCGGGTGTCGGACCCGGACGGGGCCGGCGGCCGGCGGCGGGGCTCAGCCGCCGACGTGGATGCCCGGACGGCGCGTGGGGTCCGGCTCGGACTTGCGGATGATCTCCCGGACCACCGGCGGGGTGTCGCCGCGGCCGAGGATCAGGTAGCGCAGCAGGTGCGCGATGGGGTTGCCCTCGGACCACTCGAAGTGGCAGTGCGGCCGGATTCCGGTGGCGTCGCGCAGCGCCAGCAGGATGGCCGCGATGGCGTTGGGCGCGGCCGGGCTGCTGGCGCGCAGGATCCGGTACCCGCCGACCTCCACCCCGTGCACCCGCAGCACCTCGCTGAACCGCGAGGGGTCGCTGACGTCGATCTCCAGGAAGAGCACGTCGGCGGCGCCGGGCACCGGGTTCATGCCGCGCTGGGCGCGCTCCTTGACCCGGTACTCCTTCAGCGAGCCGCTCTGCCGCTTGTTGGCGATGAGGTGCAGCCGGCCGTCGTGGGCGATCGAGTCGGCGACGAACCGCCGCGCCGCGTCGTCGAACTCGATCCGCTCGGTGCGTAGTTCGGTGGTGCGGGACACCCGGGAGATCAGCGAGACAGCGATGATGCCGGCGATGAACAGGCCGGAGATGGTGATCCCGTCGGGCTTCTCGATCACGTTCTCGACGAGCGCGTAGAGCAGCACGAGCGTGAGCACCGCGAAGCCGGCGGCGGCGAACCGGTGCCGCGCCCGGTACGCGGAGATGGTCACCGCGATCGCGCCGGAGACCATCATGGCCAGGATGCCGGTGGCGTACGCGCCGGCCTGGGCGTTGACGTCGGCCCGGAAGGCGACCGTGATGGCGATGCTGATGGCGGTGTAGACCAGCACCACCGGACGGACGGCCCGCCCCCATTCCGGCGCCATGCCGTAGGAGGGCAGGTAGCGCGGGACGATGTTGATGAGGCCGGCCATCGCCGAGGCGCCGGCGAACCAGAGGATGAAGATGCTGCTGATGTCGTAGACCGTGCCGAACGCCTCGCCCAGGTGCTCGTGGGCCAGGAAGGCCAGGGCCCGACCGCTGGCCGCCCCGCCGGGCTCGAACGCGTCCGCCGGGATCAGCACGGTGGTGACGAACGTGGTGGCGATCAGGTAGACCGACATGATCAGCGCGGCGGTGGTGAGCAGCTTGCGGGTGTTGCCGATCCGGACCGCCAGCCGCCGCTCGGCGTCGCCGTCGCCGCCCTTGACCAGCGGCATCATGCTCACCCCGGTCTCGAATCCGGAGAGGCCCAGCACCAGCAGCGGGAACGCCAGCACGCTGGTGGCCAGCACGTCACCCGCCCCGCCGACCTCGGTCAGCCGATCGGTCCAGCCGCTGAGGCTCCCCGGGTCGGCCGCGATCTCGGCGAGGCCGGCGACCACGATCACCGCGTTCAGCGCGAGGAAGACCGCCACGAGGGGGATGGCCACCTGCACGGCCTCGCTGAAGCCCAGCAGGAACACCCCGCCGAGGACGAGCAGCAGCACCACGGTCACCAGCACGGCGGCCGTGGTGCCGTGCGGGAAGGACTCGGGCAGGATCGGGTTCTCCAGCAGGTGCACTGTCGCGTCGGCGGCGGACAGCGTGATCGTGATGATCCACGAGGTGGCCACGAAGCCGAGCAGCACCAGCACGAACAGCTTGCCGCGCCAGAACGGCAGCAGCCGTTCCAGCATCGCGACCGAGCCCTGCCCGTGGGGGCTCTCCCGGGCCACCCGCCGGTACATGGGCAGCATCCCGAACAGGGTCAGCGCCACGATGAGCAGGGTCGCGAGCGGGCTCAGCGCGCCGGCCGCCACCGCCGCGATCCCGGGCAGGTAGGACAGCGTCGAGAAGTAGTCGACGCCGGTCAGGCACATCACCTGCCACCAGGGGTGGGTCCGCGCCTGGTGCTCCCGGGTCTCCGGGCCGACGGGCTGCACCCGGTGCTGGAACAGCCAGCGGCTCAGCCGGCTCGCCGGTTCGGCCGGCCGGACCGGGCTCTCCACGCTCGCCGGCAGCGTCGCGGTCCGGCGGGCGCGGTCGCCGTGCTCCGGATCGCGGGCGGCGCGCAGCGCCCGTTCCGCCGCGGCCACCTGTGCCTGGGGGCGGCGCCCCCGCGTCCGCCGGGGCTGCGCCCCGTCCCGTCCCTCCGCCATCTGCACCCCTTCAGGCCCTGAACCCGACGGTAGGCGGTACCCCGGGCACGGCCCGGCGGAACCGGGCAAGCGGGAAAAGATCAGGGCGGACCGGCCAGCGCGTCGCGCAGCGCCTCCGGGTCGGTCACGGTCACCGTGACGGCCGGGTGGCGCGGCCAGGGGCCGGGGGCGAGCGCCGGCACCGGGGTGGCGAGGCGGAGGCAGACCCCGGCGGCCACGCTGGTGCCGAAGGTGACGCCGCCGTCGGCCAGGGACAGGTGCGGGCCGACGGCCCGCCACCAGCGGTACGGGCCGCCCAGCTCGACCCCCGTGACGTTGTCCCGGTCGGTGCGCAGCCGCCAGGGGCCGAACCGTACGGTCAGCTCGTCGGGGCCCAGTTCGACCCGGGCGGTCTCCGGCCGCACCCCGAGCAGGGCCAGCGGCAGCCGGAACGCCGGGTCGAACCGGAAGGCGAAGCGGCGGACCGGTCCGGTGTGCGACATGGCGGGCGGGTACCCGGTCGGGCCGGGCCGACACCCGGTCGCGCCGTCGGCCCGCCGCTGCCCCGCGGTCCGGCCGGCGCTCGCGGCGCCGGCCGACCGCTGGTTCCCTCGGCTCAGTCGCCCAGTCCCAGCCGCCCGGCCAGCCAGGCGAGCCGGTCGTCGCGGGTGCGGGCGGCGTTCAGGTCGTGCTCCTCGCCCGGGTAGAGCGACACCTTGGCCTGCGGCGCCGCGGCGGCGAAGGCGGCGCGGGTCTCCGCGCCGACGAACCGGTCCGCGCCGGCGAACTGGAGGTACGCGCCGGCGCCGAGACGCCCCACCAGGTCCACCGGGTCGAGGCCGGCGAACACGGCCCGGTACGCCGCCCGCTCCCCCGCCGGCAGCTGGAGCCAGTAGCTGTCGAACCAGTTGGCCCAGGTGGCGTCCGGGGCGAGGAGCACCGCGGTGCGCAGCCCCGGCTCGCGGGCGGTCAGGTCGACGGCGTACATGGCGCCGTAGTCGTGGCCGACCACCGCCGTGCGCTTCCGGTCCACCCCCGGCTCGGCGAGCAGCCGCCGGTACGCCGCCCGCACGGCGTCGAGCTGGGCGGTGACCGCGGCCCGGTCCCGGGCGTCACCGACCGGGTCGCCCGCCCACGGGAAGGTGAGCTGCGGCAGCACCGACACGACGCCCCGGCCGGCCAGGGCTGTCGCCTCGGCCAGGAACTCGCCGCGGTCCTGGTTGGCCCGGCCGGGCTCGAACCAGTGCAGGTCCAGCACCCCGGCCAGCCCGCCGCCGGAGCGCTGCGGGCGGACCAGCCAGGCCCGGACGGCCGGCTGCCCGGCGACCGGGATCTCGATGTCGCGGACCACCGTGGCCGCCGCGCGGTCCGGGTCGGCGGGTGCCTCCGCGTGGGCCCCACCGGCGCCGGCGACCGCGCCGGCGACCAGCAGCGCCGCCACGGACACGATGACGGGCAGACGTCGCATACGCCACCTCCATAAGTTCTTAAAAGCGTTTAGTAACTGACGACGCTAGGATGGCGGGCGGCGATCGGTCAAGTGCCGAGGGGGCGGCGGGCGTGCCGGCGACCGGACGAGGGAGGAGGCGCGGATGAGCGCGGTGCCACAGCTGGAACCGGCGCTGCGGCTGGCCATCGCGCTGCTGCACAGCTACTGGGTGCTCCAGGAGCCGGTCGACCAGCTCTCGGTGGTCCGCCTGCGGGCCGCCGGCCGGGAACTCGGCCTCGCCGAGGTCACCGAGCCGCTCACCGAGGCGGACCTGCCCCGGCTGCGGGAGTTGCGGGACCGGCTCCACCGGGTCTTCGCCGCGCCCGATCCGGCCGCCCGCGTGGCCACGCTCAACGAGGTGCTGGCCGACGTGAGCGCCGGCACGGCGGTCGAGGCCGCGCCCGACGGCACGCTGCGGCTCACCCCGCTGCCCCGGCCCGGCCCGGTCGGGCCGTTCGCCGCCCTGGTCACCGGGGCGCTCGCCCGGGCCGCGACGGCCGGCGGGGCGGAACGCTTCGGGGTCTGCGCGGCCGACGGGTGCGACGCGCCCTACCTGGACCGGACCCGCGCCGGCCGGCAGCGCTACTGCTGCGAACTGTGCAACAACCGGGCCGCGGCGGCCGCCTACCGGGGGCGCTCCCGGCGCGGCTGACCGTCGCGCCGGCCACCCGCCACAGGCGGCGTCCCCGCGTCCCACGCCCGGACGGCGGGACGCGGGGACCCCCCGTCCCGGCTACTGGAGGAACGCCCCCAGGGGCGAGAGCAGCAGCCGGCCGAGCAGCGCGGCGTTGTCGTCCAGCCGCATCCGCTCACACTCACGGGCGTCCGGGTCGTGCCGGCAGCGCCAGATCTTCTGCGCGTTGCGCCAGGCCACGTTCCGGGTGTACTCGACCAGTTCGCCCTGGTACCAGTCGTCGATGTCGCCGTTCACCATGTCGATCATCAGCTGCCAGTGGTCCAGGTAGCCGCGGCGCAGCTCCGGGATCCGCTCGGCGAAGATCTTGTTGATCTCCAGATAGTCGCGGTGCTGGTCACTGCCGTCGACCGGCTCGGAATCCAGGCTGTCGAAGGTGGTCACCAGCGCGAACGGCAGGTCGTAGTTGATGTGGGCGTTCACCCCGGCGGCGGCCGACGGCAACGGCCGGGCGTCCGGGCCGCGCATCCGCTGGAACAGGCACGACCATGCCTTCGGGGTGCTCGGGTGGGAGTCGGTCCAGAACCGCAGCGCGTCGAAGTAGCGGGCGGCGAACTCCACGTCCAGCCGGGCCAGGAAGGCCGGGTCGGTGAAGCGGTCGTCGTACAGCCCGTCGAGCACCGTCGACGTGATGACCAGGTAGAGCTTGTTGAAGTCGGCCAGCGGGCAGCTCTCCTCCAGCGGAGGCAGCCGGACCAGCAGGTCCTGGAGCTTGGTGAGATGGTCGACGACCGCCGGCACGTCGGCGGGGTGGTCGGCGAGCAGCCCGACGATGTCCTGGTGCACAGGACCCCATACCGGTTCGGTCATCTCTCCTCCACAGTGGTCGGCGCCCCCCACGACGCCACCCGGTGACGCAGGACAGCCTTCCAGCCGGCGTACGCCGGCCGGATCAGTAGAACGACGTATTGCCGACGTACGGCTACTCGGGGCGGTTGCGCAGGAAGATCGCGCTGGCCTGCACCCGCGTGCGGACCTGGAGCTTGTCGAAGATGTGCGACACGTGCACGCCGATGGTCCGCTCGCTGATGAACAGCCGCTGGCCGATCTCCCGGTTGGTCAGCCCCTCGGCGACCGCGGCGAGCACCTCCCGCTCCCGGGCGGTGAGCACCTCCAGCTCGTCCACCGCGGGCGCGGCCGGCGCCGCGGCCCGGGGCCGGGGCGCGGGACGGGTGGCGGCCGGGGCCTCCTCCAGGGTCACCCGGGCCCGCCCGGCCAGGGTGCGGATCTCCTCGCTCAGCGGCAGCGCGCCGAGCGCCTGGGCCGTCCGGTGGGCCTGCCGCAACAGCCTGCCGGCGGTGGCGACCCGGCTGCGCCGGGCCAGCAGCGCCTCGGCCTGCCGCAACCGGGAGTAGGCCGCCGGGTAGGGGTGGTTGCGCCGGTCCCACTCGGTGGCCGCGCGGGCCCACAGCTCCGGGTCGCCCCGGCCGTCGTCCAGCCGGCTCAGCTCGGCGGCGCAGAGGGCCAGGAAGGCGTCGGCGACGTAGCGCACCGGGGCGCCCGCCCTGCCGCTCTTGCGGGTCACCCGCTCGACCACCTCGCGCAGCCGGCGGACCGCGTTCGGGTCCACCTCGACGGTGCGGCTGGCGGACGCCTCCGCCTCCGCGCGCAACCCGTGCCAGGCCAGGGTGGCCAGCACGATGACGTCGTCGGAGCGGCTCTCGGTCAAGCCCCGCTGGACCGCCTGCCGGGCCAAGTCGTGCCGGCCCTGCCACATGGCCAGCCCGGCGCGCAGGATCAGCATCGGCAGCACGTGCCGGGCCCCGCCACCGGCCAGCACCGTGGCGACCGCCTCCAGGTCACGGTCGGAGGCCTCGACGTCGCCGTAGCCCACCGACAGCCGGCACCGGGCGAGCAGCAGCTCCACCGCGTCGGCGCCGGACGGGCGGTGCCGCAGCGCGGCCGCCACGACCTTCTCCGCCTCGGCCCACTGCCCCACCCGGAACAGCCCGTTGGTGGCGATGGCCAGCAGCCGGGTCTCCCAGGTGCGGCCCAGCCCCAGCTCGGCTACCCGCTCGGCGCCCCGGCGGGCCACCACCACACCCTCCTCGAGGATGTTCAGCGGCCCGGTGAGCAGCTCGGCCAGGTGCAGGTACGCGCAGGCCACGTCCTCCGGCCGGCCGGAGCGCTCGGCGGTGTCCAGCGCCCGGCGCATGACGGCCAGCCCCGCGTCCGGGTCCTCCAGATAGGCCTCGCTGAACCCCAGCGCGGCGCTGGCCAGCACCACCTCCGAGGCGGCGCCCTCGACCTCGGCGGCGAGCCGGAGCGCCTCCCGGGCCTGGTCGCCGGCCTCGGCGTAGCGGCCCAGGTGCAGCAGCAGCTCGGCCAGGTGGGCGGCGGCGGTGGCCCGTTCCCGGGGCGTGCAGTCGTCCGCCGCCAGCACCTGCCGGTACTCGGCCTCGGCCGGCGCGGAACGCCCGGCGGCGGCCAGGTAGCGGGCCCGACGGATGCGCAGGGCGCAGGTGGGCGGACCGGCCGGGTCGGCGGCCAGCTCCTCCAGCAGGGCCAGGGCGCGGGCGTGCTCGCCGCAGTGGTGCGCCGACTCGGCCGCGTGGGTCAGCAGCGCGGCCCGGTTCACCTCGACCGGCTCGGGCCGGCCGCCGTCGGGCAGCACGGCGGGCGGGGTGTCGGCCAGACTCAACGCGGCCGACCAGTGGCGGTGCGCCTCGGCGTAGCCGTGCAACCGCTCGGCCTCCCGGGCGGCGGCCATCGCGGCCGGCAGGGCCCGCGCCGGCTCGCCGGCCAGCCGCCAGTGGTGGGCCAGCCGGGCCTGGTGCAGCTCGGCGGTGGCCGAGGTGAGCGTCTCGGCGTAGCGGCGGTGCAGCGCGGCCCGCTCGGCGGGCAGCAGCTCGTGCGCGAGCACCTCGGCGACCAGGCGGTGCCGCAGCCGGTAGCCGTCGTCGGCGCCGACCAGCAGCCGGTGCGCCACGGCCTCCCGGACCGCCTCGATGAGCCGGTCCTCCGGAAGCCGGACGACCTGGGCCAGCAGCCAGTGCTCGACCGGCTCGACACCGGCGGCGACCGCGTGCACCACGGCGTGCGCGGGCTGCGGCAACGCGTCGACCCGGGCCAGGAAGACCTCGCGCAGCGTGTCGGAGAGCCCGTCGTGGCCGTCGCGCAGGTCGCGGGCCAGCTCCTCCACCACGAACGGGTTGCCGCCGCTGCGCTGCCACAGCTGGTCGGCGGCCTCGGGGGGCAGCGGCGTGCCGGCGATCGCGGCGGCCAGCTCGTCGGTGCCGGCCCGGTCCAGCGGCGCCAGGTCCACCACCCGGACCGAGCGCAGCCGGCGCAGCTCGGTGAGCACGCGGCGCAGCGGGTGCGCGCCCTGCAAGGACTCGGCGCGGATCGCGGCAAGCACCGACAGCTGGAGGTCGCCGAGCCCGGCGAGCAGGTAGAGCAGGAGCTGGCGGGTGCTCCGGTCGACCCACTGGAGGTCGTCGAGCACGAGCACCAGCGGCCGACCGGCGGCGACCAGGTGCAGGCCGCGCGAGACCCGTTCCAGCAGCGCGCCCGCGCCGTCCGGGCCGGGGGTCTCCTCGTCGAAGACCTGGAGCAGGCCGCGGACGGCCGAGGAGGTGCGCGCCTCGGTCAGGTCGGCGTCGAGGCGGCGCAGCGCCTGGCGGACCGGGTGCAGCGGGGAGGCGTCGCCGATGTCGAGGCAGGCGCCGGTGAGGACCAGCGCGCCCGCGTCCCGCAGGCGCTCGCCGACCTCGGCCAGCAGCCGGGTCTTGCCCACGCCGCTCTCGCCGGTGAGGAACACCGCCGCGGTCTGCCCGGGGGCGACGTCGTCGAGCAGCGCCGACCGGAGCGCCGCCACCGTGTCGGCACGGCCGACGAGCGGCGCGGTGTCCACATCGCTGGCCATGTCACGCAGCCTAGTCACAGGTTCCCGCACCGTTCTACGGGCTCAGTGCCCTTGTGGTACTCCTCGCGTCGACATTGCGACTAATGGTTGCGGGTGGTCGACATACGTCGTCCTACCGATCCCCCGAGAACCCGGTGGTGAAAGTCTCCGGAGGTCGTCAGGGCACCGGACCGGGGAAAGGGTGGGTGCGATGTTGATCACCACGCCCGTGGGGAGTCGGGAGGCCGTCACCGCCGCGCGCTGGCCGGTGCCGGAGGAGCGGCGCACGGTCACCGTGCTCTTCGCCGACATCGTCGGGTCGACCGGGCTGGTCGAGCGGCTCGACCCCGAGGACGTCCGGGCGCTGCAACAGGCGTACTTCGGCACGGTGGCCGCGGTGCTGCGCCGGTGGCACGGCGTGGTGGAGAAGTACGTCGGCGACGCGGTGATGGCGCTGTTCGGGGCGCACGGGTCCGACGGGTTCGACGCGTACCGGGGGGTGCGCGCCGGGCTGGAGATCCAGGCCGCGCTGGACCGGCGGCTGCCGGCCGGCACGCGGCTGCGGGTCCGGGTCGGCGTGGCCACCGGCGAGGTGCTCGTCGACCTGGCCGGCACCCACGACGGCGGGCACGGCGCGGCCAGCGGCGCGGTCATCACCACGGCGGCCCGCCTCCAGGAGTACGCCCCGCCCGGCGGGGTGGTGGTCTGCGCGGCCACCCGGCGGGCCGTCGCCGGCCTGGTCGAGGAGCGCCCGCTGGCCGCCATCGCGGTGGCCGGCAAGGCGCAGCCGCTGGACGTCTGGCGGGTGACCGGCGTGGCCCGACACCGGCCGGCCCGCCACCACGGCCCGCTGGTCGGCCGCCGCCGCGAACTGGCCACGGCCGGCGAGGAGATCGCCCGGACGGTGCGGGAGCGGCGTCCACGCTGGATCTCGCTCGTCGGCCCGGCGGGCAGCGGGCGCAGCCGGATGCTGCACGAGCTGGTCCGGGCGGTGTCGACGGTGGACGGCGCCCCGGTGCGGTGGTGCGTGGCGCACTGCCCGCCGTTCCCGGACGGGGAACTGGCGCCGCTGGCGGACATGGTCCGCGCCGTCGCCGGGGTCCGCGACACGCACCCGCCGGAGACCGTACGCCGGCGGCTGGCCGCCACCCTGGACGGCCTCCTGCCGCCGGCGCGGCGGGGTGCGGCGGCGCACGCGCTGGCCGAGTTCCTCGCCGCGCCGCGCGACGCCGGCGCGGCCGCCCGCGGCGCCGAGGTGTGCCGGGAGGTCCTGCTCGGCCTGGCCGCCGCGCAGCCGGTGGTCGTGGCGGTGGACGACCTGGACCGCGCCGCGCCGGCGCTGAGCCGGTTCCTGCACCGGCTCTTCGCCGCCGCGACCGAACGGGGGCTGCCGCTCGCCGTGGTGGCGACCCACGGCCCGGGCTGGGCCGACCTGCTGCCCGGCGCGACCGGCCGCCGGCGCCGGGTGTCGCTGCCCGCCCTGGGCACCGTCGACACCGGACGGTTGCTGCGGCACCTGCTCGACCGGGCCGGCCGGCCCGCCGCGCGGGTCGCGGCGCTGCTCCCGCTGGTGGGCGGCAACCCGGCCGCCGCGGCGGCGTACGCGGCGACGCCGGACCCCGACGGCGAGCCGGGCGGGGTGCCGGAGCCGGTCCGCCGGCTGGTCGACGCCCGGCTGGACCGGCTGGACGGCGAGCGGCGGGCGGTGCTGATGGCCGCCGCGGCCCGGGGCGCGGAGGTCCCGGCCGCCACGGTGGACCGGATGCTCGGCTGGCCGGCCGGGCGCGCCGAGCCGGTGCTGCGCGCGCTCGTCGACGCCGGCCTGCTGCGGTGCACCGGCGCCGGCGGCTACACGGTCACCGAGCCCGCGGTGGCCCGGGTGGCCACGCACCGGCTGCCCCGCGCGGTCCGGGCGGCGTTCACCCGCCGGCTGGGGGATGCCGGAACGGGCGCGGCGATGCGTCCGGCCGGGGTGGTCACGGACGGCGCCGAGGGCCGGGCGGCCTGCGCGGCGGGGGCGGGACGCCGGTCGGGTGGAGGGGCCCGACCGGCGCCGGTCCCGGCGGCGGCCGGCCGGACGCCCGGCGTCGGTTCGCCGGTCGCCGGCGGGGCGGGGCGGGCCGGCGCCGCGGTGGGCCGACCGGTGGGGGCGTCGGGGGGCGCCTCCGCCGGGCGGGCTCATGGCGCGGACCGGACCGGGGGGAACCGGGCCGGTCGGCCGGCGCGGGGGCGCCTCGGGCTGTTCCCGGGGCTCGTCGACGCGTTACCGGGCGGCCCGGGCGCGGTGTCGGTGGCCGCTGCGGTGCCGGTGGGCGCCGCGGTGCCGGTGGGCGCCGCGGTGTCGGTGGGCCAGGTCGGCCCGGCGGCGGTGTCGGTGGGCCAGGTCGGTCCGGCGGCGGTGTCGGTGGGCCAGGTCGGCCAGGTGGGCGGGAGACCGCCGACCGTCGGGCCGCCGCGTCCGCCGGACGGCGGCCGGGCACGGCGCCACGTCACGCCCGCTCAGGACCGACCACGGCGGGCCGTCGGGGCCGGCGCTGCCGCCGCCTGAGACGCGACGTCCGGGCCGGAGCGGGCACGGGGCCACTCCGACCCGGACGTCGTCCGGGGGTCAGCGGTCGGCGAGGAACGCCAGGACGCGGTCCCAGGTGAGCGCGGCGGCCGGCGCGTCGTGGTCGGGCGTGCCGGGATCGGTGAAGAGGTGCCCGGCGCCCGGGTAGCGGTACACGGTCAGCTCCGCGCCCGCCGCGGTCATGGCCCGCTGCCACTCGTCCACCTCGTCCGGCGTCTCGTACTCGTCGGGGTCGGCGAGGTGCAGGTGCACGGGCAGCCCGGGGCGTACCGAGCCGGGGTCGCCGCCGGTGCCGTGCAGCAGGAGCAGCGCCGCCGCCTCCGGCCGCTCGGCGAGCAGCGCCCCGGCCACACCGGCACCCATCGAGAAGCCGGCCAGCACGGTCGCGGCGGGCAGGTCGGCCACCGCCGCCCGGGCCCGGTCGAGGACCGCGTCCTGGCCGATCTTCTCGAACAGCGCGAAGCCGGCCTCGACGGTCTCCGCGGCCGGCACCTCGTACAGGTCGGGGGTGGCGACCCGGTGCCCGGCGGCGCGGAGCCGGTCGGCGGCGGCCAGCACGGCGGGCCGCAGCCCGTAGACGGAGTGCAGGAGCAGGATGTGTGCCATCCCCCCATCGTGGCCCGCACCCGGTCGGCGGGGCGGCCGCCGCGCCGGTCAGTCGCGGGCGATGGTGCGGCTGCGGCCGCGGAACTCGGCGACCACCTCGCCGTCCCGCCACACCGTGACGTCGTAGATGCCGCTGCGGCCGTAACGGACCCGCTCGGCGGCCCGGGCCTCCAACAGGTCGCCCTCGCGGACCGGGCGGAGGAAGCTGATCTCGCCGCCGGCGGCGACGGTGGCGGGGCCGTGGCTGTTGCAGGCCAGCGCGAACGCGGTGTCGGCGAGCAGGAAGACGAAGCCGCCGTGGCCGATGGCGTGGCCGTTGAGCATGGCCGCGGTGACCCGCATCCGGGCCACCGCCGTGCCGTCGCCGGCCGAGACCAGCTCGATGCCGAGCCCCTTGGACGCCACGTCGGCGTCGAACATGTCGTGTGCCGCGGTGCGGCCGTCGTCGCCCGCCACGTCAGCGCCCCGGCCGCTGGTCGACGATCCGGCGCATCTTGCCCATCGAGCGCTCCACCCCGTCCGGCTCGATGACCTGCACCGCCACGCTCACCCCGATGGTGTTCTTGACCTGCTCGACCAGGGCCTTCCCGGCCCGCTCGGCCTCGTCGGCGGCCACCCCGGCCCGCCGCTCCACCTTGACGGTGAGCGTGTCCATCCGGCCCTGCCGGTCCAGGACGCACTGGAAGTGCGGCGACAGCGCGGGCGTCCGCAGGATCAGCTCCTCGATCTGGGTCGGGAAGACGTTGACCCCGCGCACGATCATCATGTCGTCGGTCCGGCCGGTGATCTTCTCGATGCGGCGCATGGTGCGCGCGGTGCCGGGCAGCAGCCGGGTGAGGTCGCGGGTGCGGTAGCGGACCACCGGCATGGCCTCCTTGGTGAGCGAGGTGAGCACCAGCTCGCCGCGCTCGCCGTCGGGCAGCACCTCGCCGGTCACCGGGTCGATGATCTCCGGGTAGAAGTGGTCCTCCCAGAGGTGCAGGCCGTCCTTGGTCTCCACGCACTCGACGGCCACACCGGGGCCCATCACCTCGGAGAGGCCGTAGATGTCGACGGCGTGCATGTCGAGGCGCTGCTCCATCTCCCGGCGCATGTCCTCGGTCCACGGCTCGGCGCCGAAGATGCCCACCTGGAGCGAGGTGGACCTCGGGTCGACGCCCTGGCGCTCCATCTCGTCGACGATGGCCAGCATGTAGCTGGGCGTGACCATGATGATCTCGGGCGCGAAGTCGCGGATCAGCATGACCTGCCGCTCGGTCATGCCACCGGAGACCGGAATGACCGTGCAGCCCAGCTCCTCGGCGCCGTAGTGGGCGCCGAGCCCGCCGGTGAAGAGCCCGTAGCCGTACGCCACGTGCACGCGGTCGCCGGGCCGGCCGCCGGAGGCCCGGATGGAGCGGGCCATGAGCTTCGCCCAGGTGTCCAGGTCGGCGCGGGTGTAGCCGACGACTGTGGGGCGGCCCGTGGTGCCCGACGAGGCGTGCAGCCGGGCGACGCGCTCGCGGGGCACGGCGAACATGCCGAACGGGTAGTTCTCCCGCAGCTCGGCCTTGCCGGTGAACGGGAAGCGGGCCAGGTCGGACAGCTCGCGCAGGTCGTCGGGGTGTACGCCGGCCGCGTCGAAGGCCCGCCGGTAGTGCGGCACGTTGTCGTACGCGTGCCGCAGCGACCAGCGCAGCCGGTCCAGTTGCAGCGCCCGCAGCTCGTCGACGCCGGCCCGCTCGACGGGCTCCAGCTCGTCCGGACGAGGGGTGCGGTCCTGCACGGTGGCCTCCTGAGCGACGGGTCGCCCGGCGCCGCGTCGCGCCGGGCGGTGCCGATCACCGTACGCCCGTACGGCCCGTCCTGCCAGGTCAGGGGTTGTCCGGGTCGAGTCCCCGCTCGCGCAGCAGCGCGTCCAGCTTGGCCTCCATCCGGTCGTCGGACTCGCGGGACTGCGAGGAGCCCCAGTAGTAGAAGAGGGCCAGGCCGGCGGCCTGCCAGATGAGCTGGAGGAACTCCGACTGCCAGTTCTCGAAGGTGCTGGCGAAGAACTGCGGCAGGAACTCGCTCCACGCGAAGCTCTGCCCGTGCTGGCTGGCCTCGTTGCTCTCCACGGCCATCTGGAAGAGGAACTGGCCGAGCCAGGAGAAGAGGAAGAGCGCCCCGGTGACCAGGGCGAAGGAGTACGCCTTGGGCCACGCCGGCTTGCGGAAGGGTGGCCCCTCCGGCCGGCTCCGGCCGCTGCCTCCGTTGCCGGCGGCGCGGGACCGCGCCGAACGCGTGCCGGCTGTGCTGCTGCCTCCCGCCATCACGAACCCCCTTACGTCGGTCGATCGCCCCGGGAAGTGCCCCGGTGTGGCGGGCTCGAAACCGACGCAACCGGCGGCGGGGGTGCCGGCCGGCCAGATCGACGCAACCGAGCAGGGGGGTTGGAGCCGCAGGTCAGCGGATCAGTGGGCGGCGGGGAGCCGGTGCAGCGCGTCGACAAGCGGCGCCAGTTCGGGGGTGCGCTCGCCCTCGACGAGCGCGTCGGCGAGCACCCGGTCGTGGGTGGGGCGGGCGCGGCCGAGCAGTTCCGAGCCGGCCGGGGTCAGCTCGGTGTAGATGCCGCGCCGGTCGTCCGCGCAGAGGACCCGGGTGAGCAGGCCGCGCTCCTCCAGCCGGGTGACCAGGCGGGTGGTGGCGCTGCCGGAGAGCGCCGCGGCGCGGGCGAGCTGCCGCATCCGCATGTGCCAGCCGTGCTGCCGGGAGAGCGCGTCGAGCACCGTGTACTCGACGACGGAGAGGTCGTGCTCGGCCTGGAGCGCGCGTTCCAGGGCGGTCTCGATCAGGCCGTGCAGCGCCGCGAGCGTACGCCAGCCCTGCGCGCGGATCTCGACCGCGTCGTCGCCGATGCCCATGGCGCCTCCTCCGGTGTGACCTGGACGTCGCCCAGGTTACCACCCTTGCGCCGATATAAAGCGCGTGCAACTATCTCGTTGTCGGCGCGGGTAGTTGCACGCGCCTCTTGTTTTCGGACACATGGATTGGGTACGGCATGGCACAGCGCACCTCGGCCCTCCCCGGCGGCCTGATCGCCCTGGCGATCGGGGCGTTCGGCATCGGGCTGACCGAGTTCGTGATCATGGGGCTGCTCCCCCAGGTCGCCGCCGACTTCGCGGTCAGCGAGTCGGTGGCCGGCTGGTTGATCTCCGGGTACGCCCTCAGCGTCGCCGTCGGCGGGGTGGCGCTCACGGCCGCCGTCACCCGGCTGCGCCGCAAGCCGGTGCTGCTCGGGCTCATGGTGCTCTTCATCGCCGGCAACCTGCTCTCCGCCCTGGCCGGCGACTACGCGACCATGCTGGCCGGCCGGATCGTCGCGGCGCTGTGCCACGGCGCGTTCTTCGGCATCGGCGCGGTGGTGGCGACCGGCCTGGTCCCGCCGGCCCGGCGGGCGGGCGCGGTCGCCCTCATGTTCACCGGCCTGACCGCCGCCAACGTCCTCGGCGTGCCGTTCGGCACCCTCCTGGGCCAGCACCTCGGCTGGCGGGCCACGTTCTGGGCGATCACCGGCATCGGGCTGGTCGCGCTCGTCGGCCTCGCCCTCCTGGTGCCCGGGCGGGGTCCGGCGGGCGACGCCGCTCCGACCGGCGGCCTGCGCGGCGAACTGCGGGCGTTCACCCACGCCCAGGTCTGGTTCTCACTGGTGGTCACCGTGCTCGGCTTCGGCGGCATGTTCGGCGCGTTCACCTACATCGCGTACACGCTGACCGAGGTGAGTGGCTTCGCCACCGGGACCGTGCCGTGGCTGCTGGTGCTCTTCGGCGTCGGACTCTTCGCCGGCAACCTGGCCGGCGGCCGGGCCGCCGACGTGTCGCTCTCCCGGACCCTGGTCACCGTCCTCGCGGTGCTCACCCTGGTGCTGGCCGGCTTCGCGCTGACCGCCGCGAGTCCGGCGCTGACCGTGGGCTCGCTGCTGCTGATGGGCGCGTTCGGCTTCGCCACCGTGCCGCCGCTGCAGATGCGGATCATGAAGTACGCCCGCCGGGCGCCGACACTGGCCTCCGGCGCGAACATCGCCGCGTTCAACATCGGCAACGCGCTCGGCGCCTGGCTCGGCGGGCTCACCATCGACGCCGGCCTCGGCTTCACCGCCCCGATCTGGGCCGGCGCAGGGCTCACCCTGCTCGGCCTCGCGGTGCTCCTGCTGGCCGAGCGGCACGCCCGGCGTACCCCGGCGGACGCGGCGGCCCGCGAGCTGGCCGACGTGGCGGCCTGACCCGGCAGGGCCCGGCGGGGCGGCGCTATGCTCGGCGCGGCGGTGGGGCCCGCCGTCCCGGAACGTGCCGGGAGAACCGCGACACGCTCGCCAACGGTCCCTGCCAGTGATGCCCGTCCTGGTGGGAGGCACCGTGACCGGACCGTCCGAGTTCCGCGTCGACCCCGACGTCGACCTGCACGTCCCCGCCGACCGGCGGGAGCTGGCCGCGCACCCGGTGGCCGTGCTCGGCGTCATCGCGGCCGGCGGGGTGCTCGGCGCGCTGGCCCGGGCCGGGCTCCAGGCCGCGTTCCCGCACGAGCCCACCGGTTTCCCGTGGGCCACGTTCGGCATCAACCTCGGCGGCTGCCTGCTCATCGGCGCGCTCATGGCGGTGCTCACCGCCCGCCCACCCGGCCCGCTGGTCCGGCCGTTCCTCGGCGTCGGCGTGCTGGGCGGCTTCACCACCTTCTCCACCTACGCGGTGGACACCCAGCGGGCGATCGCCGCCGGGGCGCCCGGCACCGCGCTGGCGTACCTGGCGGCGACCCTGGCCGGGGCGCTGCTGGCGGTCTGGGCCGGAGACGCGGTGGCCGGCCGGCTGCTGGCCCGGGCCCGGGTCGGGGCGGTCCGGTGACCGTCCTGCTGATCGCGCTCGGGGCGGCGCTGGGCGCGCCGCTGCGCTACCTGACCGACCGGGCCGTGCAGGCCCGCGACGACTCCCCCTTCCCCTGGGGCACCCTGACCGTCAACGTCGCCGGGTCGCTGCTGCTCGGCGCGGTGGCCGCGGTGCCCGCCTCCCCCGCGGTGACCGCGCTGGTCGGCACCGGCTTCTGCGGCGCGCTGACCACCTGGTCAACGCTCAGCTACGAGACGCTGCGGCTGCACCGCGAGGGCGCCCGCGGGCACGCCCTGGCCAACGCCCTGGGCAGCCTCGCCGCCGGCCTCACCGCGGCCACCGTCGGCTACGCCCTGGCCGGCGCCGTCACCGGCTGATCCACCCCACCGCCACGTTCACCCCGCACCGGCTCGGCCCCCTCGGGCGCCGGAGCGGGGTCGGCGGCGAGCGCCACCACCGGTCCGACCACGAAGACCGCCGGTGGCCGGACGTCGTCGCGATCCGCCAGCGCGCCGACCTCGTCCAGCCGGCACCGGGCCGTCCACTGCTCGGGGTGGCCGGCGTCCCGGACCACCAGCACCGGCGTCCCGGCCGCCCGGCCGTGGGCGAGCAGCTCGGCGGCGATCCGCCCGACCGTGTCCACCGCCATGAGCAGCACCAGCGTGCCGCGGGCCCGGGCCAGGGCGGCCCAGTCCACCAGGGAGTCCGGGTGACCGGGCGGCAGGTGCCCGGAGACCACGGTGACCTCGTGCGCCACGCCCCGGTGGGTGACCGGCACGCCGGCCAGGGCGGGCGCGGCCACCGCGCTGCTCACCCCGGGCACCAGCACCGTCTCCACCCCGGCCGCCGCGCAGGCGAGGACCTCCTCGTGGCCGCGGCCGAAGACGTACGGGTCGCCGCCCTTGAGCCGGACCACCCGCTTGCCGGCGCGGGCGTGCGCCACGAGTGTCTCGTTGATGGTCTCCTGGGCCATCGACGGGCCGCGGGGCACCTTGGCGGCGTCCACCACGAGCACGCCGGGGCGCAGGCCGCGCAGCAGCCCGGCGGGGGCGAGCCGGTCGGCCACCACCACGTCGGCGGCGTCGAGCAGCGCCCTGCCGCGTACCGTGATCAGGTCGTTCGGGCCGGGCCCGCCGCCCACGACGGCGACCTGGCCGGGGCGCAACGCCGGCTCGTGGTGATGGTCGGCGTGGTGATGGTGGTGGCCGTGGCCGTCGGCCGGGTCGTCGGGGTGGTGGTGGGGGGTCTGCGGCCGCCCCACCTTGTCGGCGAACCCGGGCAGCGCCACCCGGTACGCGCAGGTGTCGCAGTTCATCCGGATGTCCCCGCGCAGCGCCTCGGCGTGCCGTTCGAGGACCAGGTCGGCGAGGGCGTCGCAGTCGCCGATCACCTCGGCGACCCGCACGTCCAGGTCGGGACGGTCGGCGGCGAACTCCCGGCTCTGGGCCACGATCCGGTCGGGCAGCACCCCGGCGAAGAGGAAGTACGGGGCGACCACGATCCGCCGGGCGCCGAGCCGCCGCAGCCGCTCCAGCACGGCCGGCACGGACGGCTCCGCGAGGGAGACGAAGCCGGGTTCCACGCCGGCGTAGCCGCGCCCCTCCCAGAGCAGCCGGGCCACCTTTGTCACCTCGGCGTTGGCGTCCGGGTCGGTGGAGCCGCGCCCGATCAGGGCGACCCAGGTGCCGGCCCGGTCGGCGCCGTCGAGCGCCGCGTCGACGCGCTCCGACAGCACCTCCTGCAACAGCGGGTGGGGGCCGAGGGGCCGGCCGTAGGCGTACCGGAGGCCGGGGTGGCGCCGCTTCTCCCGGGCGAGGGCGGCGGGGATGTCGCCCTTGCCGTGCCCGGCGGCGGCCAGCACCAGCGGCAGCGCCACCAGGCGGCGGTGGCCCCGCCCGGCGAGGGCGCCGACCGCGTCGGTCAGCGGCGGGCGGGACAGTTCGATGAAGCCGCCCTCCACGTCGGCGACGGCCTCCCGGCGGCGGATCCGCTCGACGAGCGCGGCGAACTGGCCGACGCCGGCGGCGCTGCGGGTGCCGTGCCCGACGATCAGCAGCGGGGTACGGTCGTTCACTTGTCCTCCAGGTACAGCAGGGCGTTGAGGGCGGCGGCGGCCACCGCGGAGCCGCCCTTCTCCCCCACGTTGGACACGGCGGGCAGGCCGCTGGCCCGCAGCGCCGCCTTGGACTCGGCCGCGCCGACGAAGCCGACCGGCAGGCCGACCACCAGCGCCGGGGCCGCGTCGAGGCCGATCAGTTCGACGAGCGCGGTGGGGGCGCAGCCGACCACCCAGACGGCGCCCGGGCCGACCCGGTCGTACGCGATCCGCACCGCCGCCGCCGAACGGGTGACGCCGGCGGCGCGGCCCAGCTCGGCGGCGGCCGGCTCGGCGACCGGGCAGACGATCTCCCGCCCGGCCCGGGTGATGCCGGCGGCGACCATCCACACGTCGGTGACGATCGGCGCGCCGGCCCGCAGCGCGGCCAGCCCGGCGGCCAGGCCGGCCTCGTCGCAGACCAGGTCGGTGACGTAGTCGAGGTCGGCGCTGGCGTGCACCACCCGCTCGGTGACCGCCCGGGTCAGCGGCGGCAGGTGGGACAGGTCGACCCGGTCGCGCAGGATCCGGTACGACTCCGCCTCGATGGGGTGCACGGTGCGCGTCATGATTCCGCCCGCCCGTAGCGGCGGTCGTAACCGCGCAGCCGCCAGAGCAGCACGGCGCCGCCCCAGGCGAGCGCGAAGAGGCCCACCACGGCGTAGCCGAGCTGCTCGAAATGGTCGGCGATCGAGGCGTACCCGGCCAGGGCCGCGACGCCGAGCCGGTCGGCGAGCAGCCCGGCCAGGTAGACGCTGGCGACCAGGCCGCCGACCAGTACGGTCATCGTGGTGGTGGCCAGGTTGTACCAGAGCCGCCGGGCCGGCTGCCGGTACGCCCACGAGTAGGCGCGGCTCATCAGCAGGCTGTCGGCGGTGTCCATGGCGGACATCCCGGCGGCGAAGAGCAGCGGCAGGGTGAGCAGGGCCAGCACCGGCAGCCCACCGGCGGCGGCGGTGCTCGCCGAGAGCGCCAGCAGGGTCACCTCGCTGGCCGTCTCCAGGCCCAGCCCGAACAGGAAGCCGACCGGAGCCATGTGCCAGGAGGAGCGGACCAGGGTGCGGGCCCGGGCCCCCAGGATCCGGTGCATGAGGCCCCGGTTGAGCAGCAGGAGGTCCAGCTCGGTCTCGTCCAGCGCGCCGGCGCGCAGCCGCCGCCAGAGCCGGGCCAGCCCGGCCAGCACCGCCGCGTTGAGGGCCGCCACCAGCAGCAGGAAGCCGGTGGCGGTGACCGCCGCGACGGTGGCGCCGACCGCACGGAAGCCGTCCATGCGGGCGCCGGACAGCCGGCTGGAGGCGAGCCCGATCACCAGGGCGAGCAGCAGCACCACGGCGCTGTGCCCGAGCGCGAAGAAGAAGCCGACGCCGACCGGCCGCCGGCCGCGCAGCAGCATGAGCCGGGTGGTGTCGTCGATGGCGGCGATGTGGTCGGCGTCGAAGGCGTGCCGCACCCCCAGCACGTACGCCAGGGTGCCCGCGCCGGCCAGCCCGCCGGCCGCGACCGGCTGGTGGTTCCAGTACAGGTACAGGGTGACGCCGGCGACGTGCAACGCGGCGACCGCGCAGACGATGCCGCCGAGGCGGGCCCGTTCGGCGCGGCTCCAGCGGCCGACGGGCGGGGCGGCGGTCGGGGTCGAGGTCATTGCTTCCCTCCGGGTTCGGGGTCGACGCGGATGGCGTCCACGGGGCAGATCTCCAGGCATTCGAGGCAGCCGGTGCAGCGGTCGGTGACGCGCAGGCCGGCGGGGGTGGGGCGGATGGCGTGCACCGGGCAGGTGAGCAGGCAGGCGCCGCAGCCCTGGCAGGGGCCGATGGTCACGACCGCCACCGGTACCCCCGGGGCGTGACCATCCGGCCGGCGACCACCCGGGTCTGCGAGCTGCCGACCACGACGACGCTGTACATGTCGACGAGCGCCGGGTCGAGGGTGGCGAGCGTGGCCAGGTGCACCCACTGGCCGGGGCGGCTGGCGTTGCGCACCACGCCGACCGGGGTGTCCGGCGGGCGGTGCGCCGCGAAGGTCTCCAGGGCGGCGCCGAGCTGCCAGTCCCGGGTACGGCTGCGCGGGTTGTAGAGCAGCGCCACCAGGTCCCCCTCCGCCGCTGCGGCGATCCGGCACGCGATCACCTCCCACGGGGTGTGCAGGTCGGACAGGCTCAGGTACACGTGGTCATGCCCGAGCGGCGCGCCGAGCAGCGCGGACGCGGCCAGGCCGGCGGTCACCCCCGGCACGCCGACCACGTCGATCCGGTCGTCGGCGTACTCCAGGGCGGGGCTCGCCATCGCGTACACCCCGGCGTCGCCGGAACCGACCAGGGCGACGGCGTGGCCGGCGGCGGCCTCGGCGACGGCGGCCCGGGCCCGCTCCTCCTCCGCGCCGAGCCCGCTGGCCAGCACCCGGGTGCCGGGGCGGAGCAGGTCGCGGACCTGGTCGAGGTACTGGTCCAGCCCCACCACCACGGAGGCCCGGCGCAGCTCCGCCACCGCGCGCGGGGTGCGCAGGTCGGCCGCGCCGGGGCCGAGGCCGACCAGCGCCAGCCGGCCGCGCGGGGCCCGCCGGGCCACCGCGACGGTGGCCATCGCCGAGGCGGTCTTCGGCACCAGCAGCGCGCCGCCGTGGCGCAGCGCCGCGGCCTCCGCGACGCTCGGCGTGCCGACCGCGGCGCGGACCACCTCGCTGGGGTGCGGCACGTCGACCGCCGCCAGGTCCGCCGCCGGCCAGGTCTCCAGGGGTACGCCGTACGCGTCGGCGGTCGCCCGGATGCCCGCCTCGTCGGCCTTCAGGTCCACGCTGGCCAGGCAACGCAGGCTGGCCGGGCTGAGGCCGGCGGCGGCGAGCGCGCGGCCCAGCAGGCCGGTCACCTCGGCGGCGGGCACGCCCCGGCTGGAGCCGATCCCGGCGACCAGGGACGGCGGGCGCAGCACCACGGTCCGCCCGTCGAGCGGCACCACCCGGTCGGTGACCAGGATCCGCCACCCGGCCCCGCTCCCGTCGTGCTCGGCTGAGGCCGGGTCGGTCGGCAGGGGTGCGACTTCGACGCGGACGTTCTCCGGCAGGGCGGGCAGCGGCCAGGTGGCGTCCGCGACCAGCCGGACCGGCTCGCCGTCGAGGATCGCCCGGGACACGGCGGCCACCGCGCCCTCCACGGGCCAGCCGAGGGTGTCCAGACCGGGCAGGCCGACCGCGTCGGTGGCGGTGGTGACCACCGGCCGGGCGTCGAGCAACGCGCCGACCTCGGCGGCGAGGGCGTTGGCGCCGCCGGCGTGCCCGCCGAGCAGGGCCACCGCGTGCCGGGCCGGCTCGTCGACCACCACCACGGCCGGGTCGGTCCGCTTGTCGGCGAGCAGCGGGGCGAGGATCCGGACCACCGCGCCGGTGGCCAGGAAGGCGACCACCGCGTCGTACTCCCGCCAGGCCGCCCGCAGCGCGTCGGCGACGCTCTCCGCCTCCACGAGCCGGGCGTGCGGCCAGGCCGCCGCGAGGCGGTGCGCGTGTCGCCGCCCGGCGGCGGTCGCCGCCACGAGTCCGACAGGGAACGGCCCCTTCCTGCCCCTCGCGATGGCGAGGGGGTCCGAGGGTGTGGTCACGGCTTCCTCCGGGCGGGTGGTCACGGGAGCTCCCCGGTCGACGGGTCCGAGCGTGTGGTCACGGCTTCCTCCGGGTGGACGGTCACGGGAGCTCCCCGGTGAGCAGGACGACCGGGTTGGTGGCGGCCAGGCGCAGGGAGCCGCCGGGCAGGTCGGCGAGGCGGGCGGCGGCGAGCTGGCAGCCGTCGACCGCGTAGCCGGCGGCGCGCAGCAGGTGCACGGACGGCGCGACCCGGTCGAGGGCGGCCAGGGTGACCACAATCCGGGGCGGGCGGCGGTCGGCCACCGCGGCGAGCACGTCCACGCCGCCCCCGCCGACGAAGACCGCGTCCGGGTCGGGCAGCCCGGCCAGGGCGCCCGGGGCCGCCCCGGTCACCACCCGGACGTCGACGCCGTGCCGGGCGGCGTTGGCTCGGATCGGCGCGTCCGGGTCGCGGTCGACGGCGAGCACCGCCGCGCCGAGCAGGGCGCACTCGATGCCGACCGAGCCGCTGCCGGCGCCGACGTCCCAGACCAGCCGTCCCAGCCGAGGCCGCAACCGGGCCACGGCAAGAGCCCGAACCTCCGCCTTGGTGATCATCGAGCCCCGATGGACGTAGTCGGACTCGGGCAAGGCCCAACCCCCGACAGGCGCGGCAGCAGGCTGGTCATCCCCGCGCATCCGCCCGACATCCCCCGCGATCTTGCAGTTGGTGCCCGGGCGAAACGGTCGAACCGGAAGCGAGGCGGGCCGCAAGTGCAAGATCGACGCGGCCGGGTCCTCGGGTGTGGCGATCTCCGGGGCGAGGCTCAGCAGCACGTGCGGGTCGGACCAGGTTCTTGCGGCGGCCTCGGCGGGGGTGGTCCAGGTGACCCGTTCGTCGGGGGTGCCTAGGTGCTCGGCGACGACGAGGCGACGGTTCCAGCCGGCCAGGCCGGCGCCCAGTTCGGCCGCGCCCGCGCCGGGGGCGGTGAGCACGGCGACGGTGGGCAGGGCCCGGCAGGCGTTGAGCGCGGGGCGCGGGTCCCGTCCGTGCGCGGTGACCACGGCCGCGCCGTCCCAGGGCAGGCCGGCGCGAGCGAACGCGGCGGCCACGCTGGAGACGGCGGGCAGCACCCGCACCGGCAGGCCGGCCGCCCGGAGCCGGCGGACGATGCCGAAGAACCCGGGGTCGCCGCTGGCCAGCACCACCGCGGGCGTGCCGGCGGCGACGGCGGCGGCGAGCCGGTCCAGGGCGGGGGCGAGCGGGCCGAGCACGACGGTGGCGCAGCCCGGCGGCACCGGCACGGCGGCCAGGTGCCGGGCCGCGCCGACGACCAGCCCGGCGCCGGCCAGCGCCTCCGCGAGCGCGGGGTGCGCCGGTCGGCCGGCCGCGTCGATCCCGGCCACGAGCACGGTAGGGGTCACGCGGCCCACCGTCCGGAGGAGGCGACCACCCGGGCGCCCGCGAAGTCCACCATGGCCACGTCGACGGTGACCGCGTGGCCGGCGAAGCGGAGCAGCACCTGACGGACCCGCCGGCAGAGCAGGTCCCCGGCCGGGCCGAGCAGACCGGCGGCCGCCCACAGCTCGTACGCGTGCCGGCCGGTGTTGGCCGCCGCCACCGCGGCGACCAGGTCCGGGTCGCCGCCGGCCTCGGCGGTGATCGCGCCGAGCAGCGAGAGGTCCACCTTGGAGCGGGTGTAGTGGGTCATGAGGATGCCGGCGGCCAGCTTGGCCAGCTTGCCGGCCATGCCGACGAAGACGACCCCGGTCATCCCGTCGCCGACGGCGGCGGTGACCGCCGCGCCGGTGAAGTCGCCGACCTCGACGAAGCACACCTCGGGCAGGTCCGGCAGGAGCGCCCGGGCGGCACGCTCGGTACGCCCACCGGTGCACAGCACCACGGTCCGCTCCCCCTGGGCGGCCATCACGTGCACGGCCTGCACCACACTGGCCCGCCACGAGGCGGTGGAGAACGGCCGGACGATCCCGGTCGTGCCCAGGATGGAGATGCCGCCGAGGATGCCGAGCCGCCGGTTGGTGGTCTTGCGGGCCATGATCTCGCCGCGGGGCACGCTGATCACCACGCGTACCCCGGTCTCGCCCAGGTCGACCACCTCGGCGACGGCCTGGCCGATCATGCGGCGCGGGGTCTCGTTGATGGCCGGGCCGCCCACCGCCAGGCCGAGCCCCGGCCGGGTGACCGTGCCGACGCCCGGCCCGCCGTCGAGGCGCAGCCCGGGCTCGTCCCGCCAGGTGACGGTGGCGGTCAGCTCGGCGCCGTGGGTGACGTCCGGGTCGTCGCCGGCGTCCTTGACCACCACGGCCTCCGCCCGCTGGGACGGGTCGAGGTCGCACCGGGCCACCGCGAAGGTGACCCGCCGCCCGGCCGGCAGGCCGATCTCCACCCGGCGCTGCGGCTCGCCCGTGACCAGCGCGGTCAGGGCCGCCTTGGTCGCCGCGGTGGCGCACGCGCCGGTGGTCCAGCCGGTCCGCAGCGCGGTGGGCCGGACCTTGGCCGTACGCGGCAGGTCCGGCTCGCGCAGCGGCGGCTCGGCGTACGTCACCGGCCGTCCCCGGCGGCGTCGCCGGACCGGTCGGCGCGGGCGCGGCGGAGCGCGGCGCGGGCGGCCGGCTCGGCCCGGCGGTGAGTGTGGAAGTGGCCCGGGTGGTAGAGGTGCGAGCGGGTGCCGGTGGCGGCGAGCGCCGGTCCGACCAGGAACAGCGTGTGCTTCCAGAGCTTGTGCGCCTTGACGGTGGCCTCCAGCTCGCCCAGCGCGCACCGGACCACCAGCTCGTCCGGCCACGTCGCCTGGTAGGCCACCACCACCGGGGTCTCCGGCGGGTAGCCGCCGGCCAGCAGCTCCGCCTGCGCCTGCCCGGAGCGGGCGGCGGAGAGGAACAGCGCCATGGTGGTGCCGTGCCGGGCGAACTCGCGGACCCGCTCGCCGGGCGGCATCGGCGTCTTGCCGCCTTCGAGGCGGGTGAGGATCACCGACTGGGCGACCTCGGGGATGGTCAGTTCCCGGCCGACCAGCGCGGCGACAGCGGTGAACGAGGACACGCCGGGCACCACCTCCACGGCCAGGCCGAGGGCGCGGCACAGGTCGAGCTGCTCCTGCACGGCGCCCCACAGGGCCGGGTCGCCGGAGTGGATCCGGGCCACGGTGAGCCCGTCGGCGGCGGCGCGCTCGTAGAGCGGGCGGACCCCCTCGATGGGCAGCTGGGAGGAGTCCACGATCTCGGCGCCCGGCCGCGCGTGGGCGAGCACGTCGGCGTGCACGAGGCTCGCGGCCCAGATCACCACGTCGGCCTCGGCGATGACCCGGGCGGCGCGCAGGGTGAGCAGGTCGGCGGCGCCGGGGCCGGCCCCGACGAACCAGACCTTGCCGGTGATGGTCACAGTTTTCCTCCCCGGCCGTCCCGGCGGGCCGGGACCAGCAGCGTCGACAGGTAGGGCAGGTCGGTGGCGTCGCCGTCCACCGGTCCGATGCGCTCGCCCGGCAGGCCGACCGCCCGGCCCAGCACGGCGTCGTCGAGCCGGCCCTGCCGGCGCAGCTCGTCGACCAGATCGGGGTGGCGGCGCCAGCCCTTGTAGACGACGACGGTGCCGGGGCCGGCGAGCGCGTCGGCGACCGGCGTGAGCCCGGCGGTGGCGGGCAGCAGGGTCAGCGGTTCGCGGCCCTCGCAGAGCGGCACGCCGGCCCGGGCGGCCAGCTCCTGCATGGCGGTGATGCCGGGCACGGTCCGCACCTCGACCGCGGGCCGCCGGGCCCGGACGCCGTCGGCCAGGTAGCCGAAGGTGGAGTAGACGTTGGGATCGCCGATGGTGGCGAAGGCGACCGACCGGGCGCCCGCGTCGAGGGCGGCCACCACGGCCGCCGCCGCGGCGTCCCAGGCGCGCTCGCGGCGGGCGGTCACCCCGCCGCGGTCGTCGAGGGCGAACGGCAGCCGGCGCAGCCGGTCCGCGGGCACGTGCGCCCGCACGGTCGTCTCGGCCCGGCCGGGGGGCGCGTCCGGGTCCGCGGCGTGCCGGTCCAGCACGGGTACGAACACCAGGTCGGCCTCGCCCAGCAGCCGCACGGCCTTGAGCGTCAGCAGTTCGGGGTCGCCGGGTCCGACCCCGACCCCGGTCAGCACGGCACCGGGCGGGTTCACCGGCTCGCCGCCTCGACGAGCCGCCGGGCCGCCGCCGGGTGCCCGGCCCAGTGGGTGTGCAGGTAGGAGGCGTGCACCCGCCCGGCCACGAAGCCGTGCGCGGCGCCGTCCCAGTGCCACGCGGGGCGGTCCCCGTGCCCGGGGTCGGTGACGGTGCGGTGGAACTCGTGTCCGCGTACCGGGTCGCCGGCACGGTGCGCCGGGGAGTCGGCGGCGGCCACGGCCTCGCGGTAGCCGAGGGTGAGCCGGCCGGTCATCCGCGCTGTGTGGTCGAGCCGCCCGCACATCGGCACCCCGTCGAGGGCGCGGCCGAGGTACAGCAGCCCGGCGCACTCGGCCACCACCGGCCCGTCGAAGCCGGCCAGCTCGGCGCGGAGCGCGGTGTTGGCGGCCAGGGCGTCGGCGTGCAGCTCGGGGAAGCCACCGCCGATCACCACGGCCCGGGTGCCGGGCGGCAGGGCCCCGTCGCGCAGCGGGTCGAGGGTCACCACAGCCGCGCCGGCCGCGGTGAGCAGTTCGGCGGTCTCCGCGTACGAGAAGGTGAAGGCCGCCCCGCCGGCGACCGCGACGACCGGGCGGGCGGCGCCGGCGGGACCGCCGACGGCGGCGGCCGGGTCCCAGGCGGGCGCGGTCAGCGGCGGCGCGGTACGGGCCAGCGCCAGCACGGCGTCGAGGTCCACGGTGGACTCCACGAGGTCGGCGAGCGCGGCCACCACGGCTACCGACTCGGGGGCGCGTTCGGCGACCGGCACCAGCCCGAGGTGGCGGGAGGGGGCGGCGACCTCGGCGGCCCGGGTCACCGCGCCGAGCACCGGCACGTCCACCTCGGCGAGCGCGTCGCGCAGCAGGGTCTCGTGCCGGGGCGAGCCGACCCGGTTGAGGATCACCCCGCCGATGCGTACGGCCGGGTCGAAGGCGCGCAGGCCGAGCACCAGCGCGGCGGCGGAGCGGCCCTGCGCCGTGGTGTCGAGGACCAGCAGCACGGGCGCCTCGATGAGGCGGGCGACGTGCGCCGTGGAGGCGTACCCGCCGTGTCCCACCGCGCCGTCGTGCAGCCCCATCACCCCCTCCACGACCGCCACGTCGGCCGGGGTGGGCAGGGACGCGCCGTGGCGCAGCAGCGGGGCGATCCGCTCCGGCCCGACCAGCCAGGGATCCAGGTTGCGGCCGGGGCGGCCGGCGGCGAGCGCGTGGTAGCCGGGGTCGATGTAGTCGGGTCCGACCTTGTGCGGGCTGACCGCCAGGCCGCGGCGGCGCAGCGCGGCGAGCAGCCCGGTCGCCACTGTGGTCTTGCCGTGCCCGCTGGCCGGGGCGGCGACGACCAGTCGGGGCAGCGCCCAGGGCGTCACCATTCGATGCCCTTCTGGCCCTTCTGGCCGGCGTCCATCGGGTGCTTGACCTTGGTCAGCTCGGCGACCAGGTCGGCGGCCTCGACCAGCCGCGGGTCGGCGTCCCGGCCGGTGATCACCACGTGCTGGAAGCCGGGCCGGTCGCGCAGCGTGGCGACCACCTCGTCGACGTCGACCCAGCCCCACTTCATCGGGTACGTGAACTCGTCGAGCACGTAGAGCCCGTAGCGCTCGGCGGCCAGGTCCCGCTGGATCTGCCGCCACCCCTCCCGGGCGTCCTCGGCGTGGTCGGCGTCGCCGCCGCGCTGGATCCAGGACCAGCCCTCGCCCATCTTGTGCCAGCTCACCGGGGCGCCCTGCCCGGTGCGCTCGTGCACCTCGCCGAGGGCCCGGAAGGCGTTCTCCTCGCCCACGCGCCACTTGGCGCTCTTGACGAACTGGAACACGCCGATCGGCAGCCCGGCGGTCCACGCCCGCAGCGCCAGCCCGAACGCGGCCGTCGACTTCCCCTTCATCTGTCCCGTGTGGACGATGACCAGCGGCCGGTGCCGCCGCTGCCGGGTGGTCAACCCGTCGACGGGCACATGGCTCGGCTTTCCCTGCGGCATCAGGCAACGCTCCTCGTGGTGAGGCCGACGAGCGGGTCGCTGGTCACGTCGGCGAGGTGGTGGTGCGGGGCTCGGAGACGGGCAGCCAGGCGGCGGGCCAGGTGGAGGCGGATCGGGCCGGACTCGCAGTCGACGACGACGCAGGGGGCGCCCGTGGCGGCGAGGACGGCTGCCGCCCGGTCCGCCCGGTCGAGGGGACGGGGGCCGGCGGTGGCCCGGCCGTCGGTGACCACCAGCACGAGGGGGCGCCGCTTCGGGTCGCGCAACCTCTCCACCCGGAGCAGGTCGGCCGCCGCGAGCAGTCCCTCGGCGAGCGGGGTACGCCCGCCGGTGGGCAACTCGGCCAGCCGGGTCGAGGCGGCCAGCACGGAGGACGTGGCCGGGAGGAGGGTCTGCGCGCCCGTGCCCCGGAAGGCGACCACTGCCACCTTGTCCCGCCGCTGGTACGCGTCGGTGAGCAGGGCCAGCACCGCGCCCTTCACGGCGGACATCCGCTCCGAGGCGCCCATCGACCCGCTGGCGTCCACCACGAAGAGGACGAGGTTGCCCTCGCGCCCCTCGCGGACCGCCTCGCGCACGTCGGACGGGCGCAGCCGCAGCGGCCCACCGCCCCGGCCCCGCGCGGCCTGGTGCGGGGCGGCGGCCCGGACGGTGGCCGGCAGGTGCAGCGCCTCGGCGCGGCCGGCGGGCACCCGGGCGCCGGTGGTGCGGCCCCGCCCGGTCCGGGCCCGGGAGCGCCGGCCGGGCACCCCCTCGCCGACGCCGGGCGCGGTGAACAGCCGGGCCCGCAGCCCCGGGTCGGGAACGGCGACGCTCGCGCCCACCGCGTGGTCCGGGTCCCCCGGCGGGCCGCCGGATCGGGACCGGCGGGTGTGCGGCCGGCCGCCACTCGGCGACGCCTCTCCCGCCGGCCGGTCGGCGTCGGCGCCATTTCTGCCCTCTCCGGCGCCCGCGTCATCGCCTGGATGACCGAAACGGTCCGCCCCGGCGGCGTCGTGGCCGGCGCGTTCGCCCGACCGGTACCCGTCGTCGAACCTGCCGTCGCCGGTTCGGCCGTCGGTGAAGTCGCCGTCGCCGGTCCGGCCGTTGGCCGGCCAGCGACCGTCCCGGCCGGCTCCGCCGCCGTCGTCCGGCGGCCCGGGGCGGCCGTCCTCGTCGGACCCTCCCGAGCGGTCCCGGCCGTCGGCGCCGCCCTTCCGGTGGGCCGGCCGGCTGGGACCGTCTGGGTCCGACCCGGCGCCGTCCGAGCCGCCGTCCCCGCCACGAGGACCGGCGTCCGGCCCGGGACCGCCGGGACCACCGTCCGGGCCGCCGTCCGGGTCGCCGTCGTCCGGGTCGTCGTCGGGGTGCTGCTCGCGGGCTCGGCGCAGGGCCTCGTCCAGGCGCTGCTCGTCCAGCCCCGGGGTGTCGAACGGGTCCCGGCGGCGGCGGTGCGGCAGGGCCAGCCGGGCGGCGACCCGGACGTCGTCGGCGGTCACCCGGTCCCGGCCCTGCCAGGCGGCGTGCGCCACGGCGGTGCGGGCGGTCACGATGTCGGCGCGCATGCCGTCCACGTCGAACGCGGCGCAGACCTCGGCGATCTGCCGCAGCGCCGCGTCGGGCAGCGCCACCCGGGGCAGGCGGCGCCGGGCTGCGGCGACCCGGCGGGCCACCTCGGCGTCCGCCTCCGCCCAGCCGGCGGCGAAGCCGGCCGGGTCGGTGTCGGCGGCGAGGCGGCGGCGGACCACCTCGGCGCGTACGGCGGGGTCGCGGCTGGCGGCCACCTCGACGGTGAGCCCGAACCGGTCGAGCAACTGGGGGCGCAACTCCCCCTCCTCCGGGTTCATGGTGCCGACCAGCAGGAACCGGGCGGCGTGGCTGACCGAGACGCCCTCCCGCTCGACGTGGCAGCGGCCCATGGCGGCGGCGTCCAGCAACAGGTCGACGAGGTGGTCGTGGAGGAGGTTGACCTCGTCGACGTAGAGCACGCCGCGGTGGGCGGCGGCGAGCAGGCCGGGCTCGTAGGCGCGTACCCCCTCGGCGAGGGCCTTCTCGAGGTCGAGCGAGCCGACCACCCGGTCCTCGGCGGCGCCGACCGGCAGTTCGACCAGGCGGGCCGGGCGGCGCTCGGCCGCCGACCCGGCCGGGTGCGGCCCGTCCGGGCAGCCCGGGTCGGGCGCGGCCGGGTCGCAGGCGAAGCGGCAGGCGGCGACCCGGTCGACCGGGGGCAGCAGCCCGGCCAGGGCGCGGACGGCGGTGGACTTGGCGGTGCCCTTCTCGCCCCGGACCAGGACCCCGCCGACGGCCGGGCTGACCGCGTTGAGCAGCAGGGCGAGGCGCATCTCGTCCATCCCGAGCACCGCGCTGAACGGATAACTCGTCATTGCCGGTCCTCCAGGTCGCCCTCGCTGGCCAGGTACGTCTCGTGCAGGCGGTCGACCGTGGTCGGCTCGGGCGCCGCCCACAGCCCTCGGTCGGCGGCCTCCAGCAGCCGTTCGGCGATGCCGCGCAGCGCCCACGGGTTGGACCGCTCCAGGAACTCCCGGGTCTCCGGGTCGAAGAGGTACGCCTCGGCGAGCCGCTCGTACATCCAGTCGTCGACGACCCCGGCGGTGGCGTCGTAGCCGAACAGGTAGTCCACGGTGGCGGCCAGCTCGAAGGCGCCCTTGTAGCCGTGCCGGCGCATGGCGGCGATCCAGCGCGGGTTGACCACGCGGGCGCGGAACACCCGCCGCGTCTCCTCGCCGAGCGTGCGGGTGCGCACGTCGTGCGGCATGGCGGAGTCGCCCACGTACGCGGCCGGGGCGCCGCCGGTGAGGTGGCGGACCATGGCCACCATCCCGCCGTGGTACTGGAAGTAGTCGTCGGAGTCGACGATGTCGTGCTCGCGGGTGTCCTGGTTCTTCACGGCGACGGCGATGCGGGCGAAGGAGCGTTCCATGTCGGCGCGCGCCTCCCGCCCGTCCAGCCCGGGCCCGTACGCGTAGCCGCCCCAGACGGCGTACACCTCCGCCAGGTCGGCGTCGGTGCGCCAGTTCCGGGCGTCGATGAGCGGCAGCAGCCCGGCCCCGTACGCCCCCGGTTTGGAGCCGAAGATCCGGGCGGTGGCCCGGCGCGGGTCGCCGTGCTCGGCGACGTCCGCGTCGACGTGCGCCTTCACGTGGTTCTCGGCGGCCGGCTCGTCGAGCGCGGCGACCTGCCGGACGGCGTCGTCGATGAGGGCGACCACGTGCGGGAAGGCGTCCCGGAAGAAGCCGGAGATGCGCACCGTGACGTCGATCCGGGGGCGGCCCAGCTCGGCCAGGGGCACCACCTCGACGCCGGTGACGCGCCGGGACCTGTCGTCCCAGGTGGGACGGACGCCGAGCAGCGCCAGCACCTCGGCGATGTCGTCGCCCTGGGTGCGCATGGCGCTGGTGCCCCAGACGGTGAGTCCGACCGAGCGCGGGTACGCCCCGGTGTCGGCGAGGTGCCGGGCCAGCAGCGAGTCGGCGAGGGCCACCCCGACGTCCCAGGCGTTGCGGCTGGGGATGGCCTTCGGGTCGACCGAGTAGAAGTTGCGCCCGGTGGGGAGCACGTTGACCAGTCCGCGGGTGGGCGAGCCGGACGGGCCGGGCGGCACGAACCGGCCGGCGAGCGCGCCGAGCACCCGGTCGATCTCGTCGGTGGTGCGGTCCAGCCGGGGCACCACCTCGCGGGCGGCGAAGCGGAGCACCTCGGTGGCGTCGGGCACCGGAGCGCCGACCACCTCCTCGACCACCGCGCCGGCCAAGGTGTCGTCCCAGCCGAGGGTCTCCATGCCGAGCACGAGCCGGCGGGCCAGGGCCTCGACGAGGTCGACGGCGTCGGCCGCGGTGGCGGCCGGCCCGTCGACGGCCTCGGTGAGCGCCGCCGGCACGGCGATCCGCGCGCCGGGCTCGGCGAGCAGCGCCGCCTCGTCGAGGCCGGCGTGGGCGGCGAGGGCCTGGCGCAGCCCGGGCAGCGCCCGCACCCCGCCCCAGACCTGCGGGGCGCGCAGCACGGCGAGCACCAGGTTGACCCGGGCCTCCCCGGCGGGCGCCTCGGCGAGCACGTGCAGCCCGTCGCGGATCTGCACGTCCTTGACCTCGCAGAGGTAGCCGTCGAGGTGCAGCACGAAGTCGTCGAAGTCGTCCGCGCCGGGCATCTCCGCCTGGTGCAGGTCGTGGTGCAGCTCGGCGGCGCGTACGAGGTCCCAGATCTGCCGTTGCACGGTGGGCGCCTTGGCCGGGTCGAGGGCCTGCACGGTGGCGTACTCGTCGAGGAGCTGTTCGAGCTTCGCCAGGTCGCCGTAGGTCTCGGCGCGGGCCATGGGCGGCACCAGGTGGTCGACCACGACGGCGTGGGCGCGGCGCTTGGCCTGGGTGCCCTCGCCGGGGTCGTTGACGATGAACGGGTAGACCAGCGGCAGGTCGCCGAGGACCGCGTCGGGGGCGCAGTCGGCGGCCAGCCCGAGGCCCTTGCCGGGCAGCCACTCCAGGGTGCCGTGCTTGCCGAGGTGGATTACGGCCTCCGCGCCGAAACCGCCGTCGGCGACGGGTGCGGCCAGCCAGCGGTACGCGGCCAGGTAGTGGTGGCTGGGCGGCAGGTCCGGGTCGTGGTAGATGGCCACGGGGTTCTCGCCGAAGCCGCGGGGCGGCTGGATGAGCAGCGCCACGTTGCCGAAGCGCAGCCCGGCGAGGACGATGTCGCCGCCGTCGGTGTAGAGCCGGCCGGGCGGCTCGCCCCAGTGCTCCCGCATCCGCTCGCGCAGCGGGGCGGGGACGGCGTCGAACCAGCGCCGGTAGGTCTCCCCCGGCACCCGGGCCTCGGCGGCGGCGAGCTGTTCCGGGGTGAGCCACTCGACGTCGTGCCCGCCGGCGGCGATCAGGGCGTGGATCAGCGCGTCCCCGTCGTCCGGCACCGGAGCGTCGCCCAGGTGGTAGCCGGCGTCGGCGAGGGCGGCCAGCAGCCGGACCGCGGAGGCCGGCGTGTCCAGGCCGACGGCGTTGCCGACCCGGGAGTGCTTGGTCGGGTACGAGCTGAGCACGATCGCCAGGCGCTTGTCGGCGTTCGGCACGTGCCGCAGCCGGGCCTGCCGGACGGCGATGCCGGCGACCCGGGCGGCGCGCTCCGGGTCGGGCTCGTAGACGGAGAGCCCGTCGGCGTCGATCCGCTTGAAGGAGAACGGCACGGTGACGATCCGGCCGTCGAACTCGGGGATGGCCACCTGCATGGCGGCGTCCAACGGGGACAGTCCGGCGTCGCTGGCCGCCCACCGGTCGCGGTCGCTGGTGAGGCAGAGCGCCTGGACGATCGGCACGTCCAGGGCGGCGAGCGCGCCGACGTCCCAGGCGTCCTCGTCGCCGCCGCCGGAGGCGTCCGCGGCGACCGCACCGCCCGCCGCGAGCACCGTCACCACGAGCGCGTCGCAGCGCGCGAACAGATCGAGCGGGCCCGCGCCCGGGGTGAGCCCGCGCAGCGAGCCGCAGTACACCGGCAGCGGCTGCCCGCCGGCCGCCGTGACCGCGTCGGCCAGGGTCTCGACGAAGGCGGTGTTCCCGGCCAGCGCGTGCGCCCGGTAGAAGACGATGCCCACCACCGGCCGGCCGTCGGGGACCGGGTCGGGGCCGAGGATCCCGTGCGGCGGGGTGGGCGCGGGCGGGGCGAAGCCCTCGCCGGTGAGCAGCACGGTGTCAGAGAGGAACCGGGCCAGCTCGGCGAGGTTCTCCGGGCCGCCCTCGACCAGGTAGGCGAGCGCCTCGGCGGCCACCCCGGCGGCCACCGTGGACGCCGCCATCAGCTCCGCGTCGGGCACCGCCTCGCCGCCGAGCACGACCGTGGGCACGCCGGAGTCGAGCACCGCGGCGAGGCCGTCCGGCCACGCCTGCCGGCCACCGAGCAGGCGTACGACGGCCAGGTCGGCGCCGTCGAGCAGCGCGGGCACGGCGTCGGCGGCGACCCGGGCGGGGTTGGCGAGCCGGAAGTCGGCGCCGCTGGCGCGGGCGGCGAGCAGGTCGGTGTCGGCGGTGGAGAGCAGCAGGATGCGCACGGACGGCTCCGGAGCGTGACGCCCGGCGGCGCGGCGGGGCCGGCGGCGGGCGGGGGCGGGTGCGGGTTCTGCGGGTACGCGGGTCCGGCGGACGGCTCACCGACGACACGTCGGCAGGGGTGCCCGGCCGGGTGCGGAACCCGGCGGGACGATCAGTGGCGGACGGCGCGGGCCCGCCCGGCGCGCGGCGCGACGGCCTGCGGGGCGGCGGGGTGTGCGGTCAACGGCGCGTCGGTGCGCGCCGGCCGGATACGACGATCGTCGTCGATGGCGGAAAGGCCGTGCATCGGGGTCCTCCTCGGGTGTCCACGCCCTGGGGTTCTCCGACGGCCGAAGTATCCTGGCTCCCGGATCGACGCTCACCCCCGGCCTTCCAACCGCGCACGCACGGCCGTGACTCACGAGGGGGGATCGCTCCCCGGTGACAGTGGCGGGACCGCGCCGGAATCGCACCGGCTTCCTTCACTGCCGTCAGGCCGCGAATGCTGCCACAGCCGCCCGGCGCGGGTCAACGCCGGGTCCCCCCGCCGTCGGGGCGGCCCGGAGCGGCGCCCGACCGGTAGCATCGGTCGATCGTGGACCGGGGAGCGGGGAGGAACTGACTGTGGCGCTGCGGCATCTCGCCGGTCGGGTCTGGTTGTTCCCCGGCGATCCCGACCCGTTCGCGGTCCGCCCCACCGTGGCGGTGGTCGCCGACGACCGCGGAAGTGTGCTCGTCGACGCGGGCCAGAGTCCGGCCCACGCGCGGGAGGTCCGGGCCGCGCTGGCGGCGGCCGGGCTGCCGGAGCCGCGCTGGCTGGTCTACACCCACCACCACTGGGACCACGTGTGGGGCGCCTGCGCCTGGCCGGGAGTGGAGATTGTCGGGCACGAGTCCGCGGTGGCCCCGCTGCGTGCCGAGGCGGCCCGGCCGTGGAGCCACCGCTACCTGCGCGAGCAGGTCCGCGAGAACCCCCTCCTCGGGCACAGCTTCCGGGCCCGGGCCCTGGCGGTGGACTCCTGGGACGGCTTCGCGGTGCTGCCGCCCACGCGCACCTTCACCGACGAGGTGACGCTGCCCACCGGCGTGGTGGTCCGGCACGTGGGCGGCCGGCACGCGCCGGACTCCGCCGTGGTGCTCGTGCCGGACTCCGGGGTGCTGCTGCTGGGCGACTGCTGGTACCCGCCGCCCGCGCACCTGCGGACCCCCGAGGACGGGCCCGACCTGGCCCTCGCGGCGAGCCTGCTCGACGACGACGTCGCCTGGTACGTCTCGGCCCACGACGAGCCGCTGCCGCTGGCCGAGGCGCGGGCGGCGCTGGCCGGCGGCTGAGACGGGGTCAGCGGGCGCGCCGCTCCGGGTGGGCCCGGTTCCAGGCCCGCATCCGTTCCGGGTAGCCGGTGCGGGCGGCCTCGTAGAGCGGGACCGCGTGCTTCTGCGCGATCTTCCCGGCGGCCCGGGGCGAGCCGGTGCGGCGGCGGATCCACTCCCCGTCGTGGGCGATGGCCACCACGGTCGTGTCGGTGGCGGTGGTCTCCGGTTCCAGGTAGAACTCCACCCCGCGCCGGCTGGTCACGAAGGCCTCCAGCGCGGCCAGGTCGTCCCGGGTGGCCTCCCGGTCGAGCTTCGTCGGGGTCGTCGGGTCGGCGGCCCGTCGGCTGAACCAGCCCATGCCCGCCTCCTCTCCTCGGCGTCCCGTCCAGTGCAGCACCCGTACCTGGCAACCGGCTGGGAGCCGGATGGGAGTCCACTGGCGGACGGCGGGCCGCCCGGTCAGCGGGCCCGCGGGCGCAGCACCGGCACCAGGGCGAGGGTGGGCAGCAGCAGGAGCGGCACCACGCCGAGGGCGTGCAGGATGCCCAGGTGGTCACCGAGGAAGCCGAGCAGCGGCGGGCCGGCCAGGAAGGCCGTGTAGCCGATCATGGCCACCACGCTGACCCGGGTCGGCGCCCGGTCCTCGTCGTCGGCGGCGGCGCTCATCCCGACCGGGAAGCCGAGCGACGCACCGACGCCCCACAGCGCCACGCCGACCACGGCGAGCGGCCCCGAGCCCGCCAGCACGGCGCACGTGGCGCCGGTGACGGCCAGCGCGATGGTGCCGAACAGCACCGGCACCCGGCCCCACCTGTCGATCGCCACGGTGCCGGCGGTCCGGCCGAGGGTCATGCCGACCACGAAGACCCCGAAGACGGCGGCGCCGGCCGCCTCGCTGACCCCGTACCCGTCGACGAACGCCACCGCCAGCCAGTCGTTCGCGCTGCCCTCGGTGAACGCCATCACCAGCACGAACAGGCCGATGAGCAGGGTGCGCGGCTCCCGCCAGGTGGCCAGCAGCGCGCGCCGGTGGCGGGCCGGGTCGGTCGAGGCGGCCGTCTCGGCCGGCGCGGGCAGGAAGGCGCGGACGCCGAGCAGCGTGCCGGCCAGGACCACCGCCGCGATCACGGGCAGGTGCCAGCCGACCGGCACACCGAGCCGGGCCGCGCCCGCGCCCAGTCCGGCCCCGGCGACCGAGCCGAGGCTCCAGGCGGCGTGGAACCGGGGCATGATCGTCCGGCCGAGCCGCTTCTCCACGGCCGCGCCCTCGACGTTCATCGCCACGTCGCAGGTGCCGGAGCCGTAGCCCACGGCGAAGAGCCCGATCACGACTCCGAGCAGCGAGCCGCCCAGGCTGGCCGACAGGCCGGCGGTCGTCAGGCCGAGCGCGACGAGCACTGTCGAGCCCGCCACGGTGCGGGCCGGGCCGAGCCGCAGGGTGACCAGTCCGGCGGTGGACATGGCCACCAGCGCGCCCGCCGACATGGCCAGCAGCAGCAGGCCGAGCCGCCCGGCGCTGAGCCCGAGCGCCTCGCGGATGGCGGGCACCCGGGAGAACCAGGTCGCAACGGCCAGGCCGTTGAGGGCGAACACGGCCGCCACGCCGTTGCGGGCGGCCAGGACCGCCCGCGGGTTCACGGCGCGGGCCTCGGCCGGCGCGTCGATGGTGCTGCTCACCGTGGTGTGGTCCTCTCCGCGAAGTCGTCCGACGACCATCGCACACCTGAGAGCGCTACCACCACAAACGCTCCCACCCCTTACCCCGGCCGGCCCTGACCGGGCATGATGCCGACAGAACGGCCACCACGGGGAGGACCAGACATGGAGACGCCCACCAGCCGCCCGGCCACCCTCGACGACGTCGCGCGGGCGGCCGGCGTCTCCCGTGCCACCGCCTCCCGGGTGCTCGGCGGCTACGGTTTCGCGTCGGTGGACGCCCGCGAGCGGGTGGGCGCCGCCGCCGACCGGCTCGGCTACGTGCCGAACGTCACGGCCCGCGCGCTGGTCCGGGGCGCCGGGGTACGCCTCGTCGTGGCGGTCGCCGGCACCGACGCCGGCGTGCTGGACGACCCGTACGTGGACCGGCTGGTGAGCGCGGCCGCCCGGGTGTGCGCCCCGCACGGGGTCGGGGTGGCCCTGGAGTGGCTGCCGCTGGACGCCCCGGCCGGGCTGCGCCGGCTCGGCGACGACCGGAGCGTCTGCGGGGTGCTGCTGGTCAACACCACGGCGCGGGTGCTCGACGCGGTGCCCGCCGGCCTGCGCGGGCGGGTGGTCTCGATCGGCACCGGCTCCCCGGCCGTGCCCTCCTTCGACGTCGACAACGCCGCCGGCGCCGACGCGGTGCTGCGCCACCTGCACGCCGGCGGCCGTCGCCGGATCGCCATGGTCACCGGCCCGCGCTGGCTGAGCTGCGCCGAGCGGTCGGTGACCGCGTACGAGGGGTTGATGCGGGCGGCCGGGCTGCCCGTGCGGCTGGTCACCGGCGACTTCACGGCCGCGCGGGGCGGCCGGGCGGCGCTGGAGGCGATGACCCGCTGGCCGGACACCGACGCGATCTACGCGGCCAGCGACGCCACCGCGCTGGGCGTGATCGCGGCGCTGCGTGGGCGCGGGATCGGGGTGCCGCACGACGTGGCGGTGGGCGGCTTCGACGACATCCCGTACGCGGCGGTGAGCAGCCCGGCGCTGACCACGGCCACCCACCCGGTGGCCCGGATCGCCACCGCGGCGGCCACGGCGGTGCTGGACGGCCGCCCGGTGCCGCCGGTGACCGCGTTCCCCTCGACGCTGGTGGCGCGCGAGAGCGCCTGATCCGGGCGGCCGGGCGGTTGAGCGGCCCGCAGCCGGGTATCCGCCGCCGGATCCGACCGACGACAGGGGGGCGAGGTGACCGAGCCCGCGCCGCCGCACCGGCAGCCCGACGAGGGGTACCGGCACGGCCGGCTGACCGCCCGCCCCACCGCCGTGGCCGCGCCCGGTCCGGCCGGGCCGGCCGAGGTGCCCGATCCGGCGGGCGGGCCGCCCGCGCTGCGCCACGTGCCGCCCGGGGGCACGGGACCGTACCGGCTGGTGCTGCTGCTGCACGGTGCGGGCGGCTCGGCCCGGCAGGGCCTCGACCTGCTGCTGCCGCTGGCCGACGCGCACCGGCTGCTGCTGCTCGCCCCGCAGGCGGTGGCGAGCACCTGGGACCTGATCGCCGAGGGGTACGGCCCGGACGTGGCCCGGATCGACGCGCTGTTGGCCGCGACGCTCGGCGCGTACCCGGTGGCCGGGGTGACGGTCGGCGGCTTCTCCGACGGGGCCTCATACGCCCTCTCCCTGGGCCTCACCAACGGCGACCTGGTCGACGCGGTGCTGGCCTTCTCCCCCGGTTTCGCCGCGCCCCTGGTGACCCACGGCCGGCCCCGGGTGTTCGTCTCGCACGGCACCGAAGACCGGGTGCTGCCGATCGACGTGTGCAGCCGGCGGCTGGTGCCCCGCCTGCACACCCTCGGCTACCCGGCCGAGTACGCCGAGTTCACCGGCGGGCACGAGGTGCCGGCGGAGATCCGGCGGCGGGCGGTGGACTGGCTGGTGGGCTGAGCCGGGTCAGTCCCCCGGCCCGGCGACCGCCGCGTCGACCCGCGTGAGCACCGTCGCGTCGTCGTCGCCCCGCACGCCGCGCAGCAGGTCGATGGCGGTGGCCCGGACCTGCCCGATGATCATGGCGAGCGGCAGGGTCTGCCCGGGGGTGAAGAGCCGGCCGGCCACCCGGACCGCGGCCAGCGCGGCGACGTCGGCCCGCTCGGCGTGGGCGTCGGCGACGGCGTCCTGCCCGGTCAGGTCGGCGGCGAGCGCGTCGCCGGCCGAGCGCACGGCCTCGGCGAGGGTCCGCACGGCGCCGCCCAGCTCGGCGGGGACCGGTGCGGGGCCCCGGGTCAGGGTGACCGCCGCCCGGGCGAGCACCCGGACGTTGCGGACCGCGTAGTCGATCTGCCGGATGGAGCCCTCCACCGAGCGCAGCCGGCCCAGGTGCCGGCGGCGGCGTACGTTGAGCCGCAGGGCCTCGCCGGCGGCCTGCACCGCGCCGCGCAGCCGCTCCACCCCGGCGTCGGCGTGCCGGGCCCGCTCCAGGGCGGCCAGCGCCGCCGCGTCGTCGGCCCGGTCGAGCGCCTCGGCGATCTCACCGAGCACCCCGGCCAGCTCCTCGAAGGTGTGCCGGAACTCGTCGACCAGCGGGGCGAGCGGTCGGCGGGCGTCGACGAGTTGGCTGGCCACCACTGCCACCGCGCCGCCGATCAGCGCGTCGACGAACCGGAACGGGACCAGCGACTCGGTCGGCGGGGAGACCACCACCAGGTAGAGCGCGGAGACGGCGGCCTGCACCACCGTCACCGAGCTGGCGCCGATCGCCACGGCCAGCGCGACGGTGAGCAGGATGACGGTGAGCACCGTCCAGGTGGTCCGCGGGCCGAGCGCCTGCACCACCAGGTCGGCGACCAGCACGCCGGCCGCGACGCCGAGCACCACCTCGACGGCCCGGCGCATCCGCTGGCCGCGGGCCTGGCCGAGCACGATCAGCGCGGCGGCCGGGGCGAAGAACGGCTGCGGGTGGCCGACCAGCCGGGTGGCGAGCATCCAGGCGACGGTGGCGGCCAGGGTGGCCTCCACCACCGGCAGCCAGCCGCGCCGCAGCCGCCCGGCCGCCTCGCCCACCTTCCGCCACCCCGCCATTCGCCCCGCCTCCCTGATCCCGCGTCCTCATCCTGCGGCCCGGCACGCCGGGCGGCAGCGGCGGGCGCCACGATCCCACCGGTGGCGGTGGTCACGGTCGGTCAGGTCCCGGTGAACGCCCGCAGCAGGGTACGCACGCCCGCCCGGAGGTCCTCCCGGCTGGCCGGCGTGCCGGGCGGTGGCGCGCTGAGCGCCCCGGCGCCGACCAGGCGGTCGAAGAGCAGCCCGTCGACGAAGGCCACGAACTGGTCGCCCTGCCGGCGCGGGTCCGGCGCCCCGGCGCGGGCCAGCAGGTCCCGGGCCTGGACGCGGAGCGCGGTGCCGTGGTCCAGGATCCGCCGCAGCTCGGGCCGGTGCACGGCCTCCAGCAGGCAGGCGTACCGGGCGAGGGACCGGGTGCGTCCGGTGGTGAGCCAGCGGTCGAGCACCTCGGCCACCCCGGCGGCGAGCCGGTCGAGCCCCTCCGGCCCGAGCGCCGGTGCGGCCCGGGGCGGCTCGGGCGCTGCCTCGGTGGGCAGTTCGTGGGCCGCCAGGTCGGCGCGGTCGAGGTCGGCCAGGCGCTGGACCACTGCCTCGATCAGCGCCTGCCGGGTCCGCAGGTACGCCGAGGTGGTGCCGGGCGGCATGGCGGCGCGCGCGTCGACGGCGCGGTGGGTCAGGGCCCGCATGCCGCCCTCGGCCAGCAGCTCTACGGCCGCGTCGGCCAGCCGGGCCACCCGGGCCGCGCGTCCGCTCACCTGTGGTCCCTCCTCGTCGGCGTTCTACGGATGTAGTATGCCCTTCTACAGGCGTAGAAAGGTGGTCGGGATGGGCGAGCCGCACGCGATCGTGGTGGGGGCCGGCATCGGCGGGCTCGCGGCGGCGCTGGCCCTGCACCGCCGGCGCTGGCGGGTCACCGTGCTGGAACGTGCCGCCGAGCCGCGCGAGCTGGGGGCCGGCCTGACCCTCATGGCGAACGCGCTGCGCGGGCTCGACGCGCTCGGTGTGGGCGACGCCGTCCGCCGGCACGGCGCGCCGGACACGCCGGGCGGTCTGCGGACCAGCGACGGCCGGTGGCTGTCCCGGATCGAGGGGGCCGAGCTGGAACGGGCGCTCGGCACGGCCGCGCTCGGCATCCACCGCACCGCGCTGCACCGGCTGCTCCGCGCCGCTCTGCCGACCTCGACCCTGGTCACCGGGGCCGAGGTGGTCGACGTGGACGCCGACCTGCCCGCGGTGACCTACCGGCGGGGCGGCGCGCCGGCCACGCTGCGGGGGGACCTGGTGGTCGGGGCCGACGGGCTGCGCAGCGTGGTGCGCCGGCGGCTCTGGCCGGACCTGCCGGCGCCGGCGTACTCCGGCTCGACAGCCTGGCGGGCGGCGATCCGCTGGACCGCGCCGGCGCCCATGGCCGTCACCTGGGGGCCCGGCCGCGAGTTCGGCACCGTCCCGCTCGGCGACGGCGGGCTCTACTGGTACGCGGCGGAGACCGCCCCGCAGGGCGGCCGCGAGCCGGACGAGCTGGCGGCCGTCCGGGCCCGCTTCGGCGGCTGGCACGAGCCGATACCCGCGCTGCTGGCGGCCACCCCGCCCGAGGCGGTGCTCCGCACCGACCTGTTCCACCTGGCGACCCCGCTGCCGTCGTACGTGCGGGGCCGGGTGGCGCTGCTCGGCGACGCGGCGCACGCGATGACCCCGCACCTCGGGCAGGGCGCGGGGCAGGCCATCGAGGACGCCGTGGTGCTCGGGGCCGCCTGCGCCGGCGGGCCGGCCGACCTGGCCGGCGCGCTGGCCGCGTACGACCGGCAGCGGCGACCCCGCAGCCAGGCCGTCGCCCGGGCCTCCGCCCGGGCCGCCCGGTTCGGCCAGCAGCTCCGCCACCCGGCGGCGGTCAGCCTGCGCGACGGCCTGTTGCGGCTGACCCCGTCCCGGGCGGCGCTGCGCGGCATGGCCAGGTACGCCGACTGGCAGCCACCCCGGGCCTGATCCGAAATTGCGCGGCGCACAACCCTCCAGAATATCGACCGCGTGCGTTTTCCGGGCTCGCCCGAATGGGAGAACGGGCCGGTAAGATCGGCGACAAGCGTGTGACTGATCGCTGACTGCTGGACGTGATTGCGATCACACACACTGTGCCCATGAATACGAGACTCCGCCGCAGCCGGGCATTGCGCCTCGCGGTGTGTCTCGCCCTGGTGGCGGCACTGAGCGGCTGCATGCAACTCAACCTGGGGCTGACCGTGGACACCGACGACACGGTCACCGGCCAACTCCTGCTCACCGCCGAGAAGTCCGTGCTCAAGCGCCGGAACCCCGACGTCGCGGCGGCCTTCGCCGAGTTGCGGCAGAACATCCCCACCCTCCCCGCCGGCGCCGAGACGCGGTACGAGGACGCCAACTACTACGGCATTCAGGTCGCGTACCGGAAAACGCCCCTGTCGCAATTCACCAGCGAGAGTGTGAATCTTTCCCGGGACGGCGATCTCTACCGCTTCTCGCTCCCGCTCGATCCGAAGAAATACGGCGGAAAGGTCGCCGAACAGGATCCGCGGAACCAGCAGGCTTTCATGACCTTGATGTCGTTCGAGATCTCGGTGACGTTCCCCGGCCGGGTGCTGGACACCAACGGCACCATAAACGGCCGGTCGGTGAGCTGGAAGGTGGTCGCCAACCAGCCGAAGCCGGCCGAACTGCGGGCCGTCGCCGAGGCCCCGGCGCAGCCCTCCGCCTCCGTCACCCCGGCCGCCGCCGCGGACGGCGGCGGCGGATTCCCCTGGCTGCTGGTCGTCGGCGGCGTGGTCGTGCTGCTGCTGGCCGCCGTGGTCGTCGTCCTCCTGCTCCGCCGCCCGCGCGGCCCGGCCGCCGCCGCACCCGCCGCACCCACCCCCGCGCCCACTCCCCCGGCCGACCGGCCGGCCTGAGCGGGCACGACGCCGCCACCCGGGCGGCACCCGGCGCCGCAGCAGCCGGGGCCGCCGCACCACCCACCCCGACCGCACCACCGCACAATCGAAAAGGGGGGATCGCCGTGAACGATCTCTTCACCTGGGCCGCCCTGGGGAGCCTCACCGGCGCCAGCGCCGCCACCCTGCTCGCCACCAACGTCATCGGCGGGCTGATCGGCCCGAGCGGCGACAAGGCGCGCAAGTGGATCGCACTGGGCTTCGCGCTCGCCCTGTCGTACCTGACCGCCGCGTTCGCCACCGACGCCGGCCCGGAAAAGTGGATCATCGCGTTCTTCAACGGGCTGGTCATCTTCTCCGCCGCCCTCGGCATCAACCAACTGCCCCCGGGCAACCGGCAGGCGACGAACGCGTCGCCGACCCAGCTCGCGCAGGGCCGCGAGCCCCGCTACATCCGCTCCTGGGTCTGAGAGAGGTGACCCCCATGATCCTCGGCATCATCAGCGCCGCCGTCCACATCGTCCTCGGCGCCGTGCTCGGCGGGGCCGCCGGCGGCACCATCGGCCTGCTCGTGGGCGCGGTCGTCGGGCTGCTCGTCGGCGCACCGTTCGGCTGGGCGGTCGCCGCGGCCGGCACGTACGGCCTCGACCCCAAGGGCATCTTCCTCTTCGTGGTCGACCACACCTGGAGCCTGCTCAACACCGTCGCGGGCGCGCTCTACCTGGCCCTGCACCTGGTCTTCGGGCACCAGCTCGACCGGGTGGTCTCCCAGGGCAGCGGGCGGGTCAACGTGGTCGAGGGCGTCTCACCCCGCTACGCCACCACCATCGGCACCGTCTGCGCCGGGTCCAGCCCCGGCATCCAGCGGCACGAGGACGTGCACATCCTCCAGGCGCGCCTGCTCGGCCCGCTCTACCTGCCGCTGGTCGCGCTCAACTACATGCTGTTCACCATCGCCCCGGTGTGGCTGCTCTGGCACGACCACAGCAACGCGCCGATCAACCGGTTCACCCGCTACTTCGAGATCGGCGTCTACCCGCACGTCTGGAACGAGGCCATCGCGTACCGGATCCAGGGGACCCCGCCGCGATGACCGGCGCGATCGAGGCGGCCGTCGCGGACCTCGCGGCCTGGCTGACCGGGGCGGCGGGCGACCCCGTCCCGTTGGGCCCGCCCCGCGACGACCCCGGCGGCGGCCTCACCGTCTGGCCCCTCGAACTGCGGCCGGCCCGGCAGACCGCGGGCAGCGGCGGGACGCGCGAGCCGTACCGGTTCGTGGTCCGGCTGCTGGTCAGCGGCGGCGGGCCGGCGGCGCTGCCGGCGCTGGACCGGGTCCTCGCCGCCGCCACCGCGGCCGGCCAGCCCGAGGTGGTGCTGGCCGCCGGGGACCCGGCGCTCTGGCGGGCCCTCGGCGTGGCGCCCCGGCCCGCGCTGCTGCTCGACGTGCCGGCGCGGATCGACCGGCCGGCGCCGTCCGCGCCGCCGGTGCGGCAGCCGCTGCGGCTGCGGCAGCTCGACATGCGCACCCTCGACGGCCGGGTGGTCGGGCCGGAGCGGCAGCCGCTCGCCGCCATGCGGGTCGAGCTGGTCGGCACCGCGCAGGCCACCGAGACCGACGCCGGCGGCCGGTTCCGGCTGGTCGGCGTCCCGCACGACCCCGAAGCCCCGGACCGGCCGGTCCGCATCCGGCTGGTCGGCCGCGGCCGCACCCACACCGCCGACCTGGACCCCGCCGACAGCGATCCCGTCGTCGTCTGCGCCCCCGACTGACTCCTCGAGGAGGACCGATGCCCACCTACTTCTCCCCCGGCATCTACGTCGAGGAGGTGCCCAGCGGCGCCCGCCCGATCGGTCCGGTCGGCACGAGCACCGCCGCGTTCGTCGGGCTCGCCCCGAACCGCACCGCCCGCGTCAACGAGGCCGTCGCGGTGAACAGCTGGTCGGAGTTCCTCCGGCTCTACGCCGACGGCGACAACCTGGAGAGCACCCCCCTCGCGCGGGCGGTGTTCGGCTTCCTCGACAACGGCGGCACCCGCTGCTGGGTGGTCAACGTCGGCGAGGGCGGCCAGCTCACCGGCACCGGCGGCAAGCGCGGCGGCCTGCAACTGCTGGAGGCCATCGACGAGATCAACATCCTGGCCGCGCCCGGCTACCACGACCCGGTCTCGCACGAGGCGCTCATCAGCACGGCCGAACGGCTCCGCACCATGGTCGCCATCTGCGACCCGCCGCCCGAGGTGGAGGACATCTCCCGGCTCACCCGGGTCGCCACCCCGCCCAGGTCGTCCGGCAAACCCGCCGAGGGTACGCCGAAGCCGGACGACGACCCACCCGGCGGCGACCGCCCCCGGCAGTCGGACTTCGCCACCTACTACTTCCCCTGGATCCGGGTGCGCGACCCGCTCAGCGGCGACCTCGTGCTCACCCCGCCGAGCGGGCACGTGGCCGGCATCTGGGCGCGCACCGACGCCCTGCGCGGGGTGCACAAGGCGCCGGCCAACGAGCCCGTACGCGGCGCCGTCGACCTCGCGTACCGGGTCACCCGCCCCGAGCACGACGTGCTCAACCCCAAGGGCGTCAACGTGATCCGCTTCTTCGCCGGCGAGGGCATCCGCCTCTGGGGCGCCCGTACGCTCGCCGCCGAGGCCAGCGAATGGCGCTACCTGAACGTCCGGCGGCTCTCCATCGCCATCGAGCAGGCCATCGCGGGCGGCACCCGGTGGATGGTGTTCGAGCCCAACGACTACACCCTCTGGCGCTCGATCCGGCGCGACATCGGCGCGTTCCTCACCCGGGTGTGGCGCGACGGCGCGCTGCTCGGCCGCACGCCCGAGGAGGCGTTCTTCGTCAAGTGCGACGAGGAGACCAACCCGGCCAACGTGCGCGACGCCGGGATGGTGGTGGCGCACATCGGCATCGCGGTGGTCAAGCCCGCGGAATTCGTGGTGTTCAAGCTGAGCCAGTGGGCCGGCGGCACCGAGACCGAGACGATCGGAGGCTGACATGCCCACCACGGCCACCCCGCAGCCGGGCGCGCCCGTCGACCCCTACCGGGCGTACCACTTCAAGCTGCTCATCAACGGCATCACCAACGGGCACTTCACCGAGGTCAGCGGCTTCGAGGTGGCGATACCGGCGCTGGCGTACCGGGAGGCGGGCAACGAGCGGATCCGGGCCGTCCCCGGCCAGGTCGAGTACGCCCCGGTCACCCTCCACTTCGGCCTCACCTCGTCCCGCGAGCTGTGGGACTGGGTGAACGCGGCCGCGAAGGGCACGGTGAACCGGCGCAACGTCTCGGTGGTGCTGCTCGACCCGGCCGGCACCGCCGAGGTGCTGCGCTGGAACATGATCAACGCGTGGCCGACGCGATGGCGGGGCGCCCACCTGAACACCCTGTCCCAGGAGATCGCCATCGAGGCGCTGACCCTGGCGTACGAGGGGCTCGAACTGGAGTCCGGCAGTGCCGCCGCCCCGACGACCGCGTGACCGGCTGGCCCGCCTGCTCCGGGCCACCGCCGACCGCCTCGCCACGGCGGCCGCCACCCCACCGCGCGGCGGCTCTCCCGAACCCCCACCCCGGCGCCCCGGCGAACCCCCCGAACACTGGTTCCGCCTGGTAGCCGCCCACGCCCCCGGCCTCCTCCACGACCTCCCCCACCCCACCCCCGCCCCCGCCTCCCCTGTTGATCAAGAAGTTTGCGTCGGATCCGACGCCTCCGCCGACGCAAACCTCTTGATCGATGAGGAGGCGGCGGGGGGACGTGGCGGGGATGCGGGGGGTCGGGGCACGCGGAGGTTGCCCTTGCGGCCGGCGGTTCCGGGTTCGGATGGGCGGCCAGGGCCGGGCGGTGGGGCGGCCGGATTCTCCGGAGGGAGGGCCGGGGTGGTGACGGGGGATCTACGCAGGCGCACCGGCTCGCAGGTCGATCCGGTTCGGACCGGGGCAGTCGGCGCCGGCACGCCTGCCGACCCGGGCAGGGCTGTCGCACCCGGCACTGCTGGCGGCGCGTCATCCCCGCACGCGTCAACGTGGAGTGACGAGGTTGCGGGGCGTGCGCCGTCGGACGAAACCCGGTCGGGCGGCGGGGATGGCCCCTTCCGGACACGCAGCCTCGCGTGGGAGTCCGCCGCATCGGGTGCCGTGCGCGGACTCCCGGGAGCCTCGTCGTTCGACGATGCCGGCCGTGGTGAGTGGTCGGATGACGGCGCCGGCCGACGCGGGGCGATGCCACGCCCGGCTGGCCGGACGCACTGGTCACTCGGCGAGACCGACGTGCCACCGGGGCCACGGCTCGGCGAGGCCGAAGTGTCAGCGGGCCCGGTGCTCGGGACCAACGAGCCAGCGGGCCCGGCGCTCGGGACCAACGAGCCAGTGCGACCGGCGCTCGAGACCGACGCGTCAGCGGGGATGCTGGCCGACACCGCTGTCGCGCCCGGATCGTGGCCAGGCCGGGCCCGCGTCCCACGGGAGTCCTCGCCCGGCGCGCCCGGCCGCGGTCGGTCCGCTTGGGACACCGTCTTTGCCAGCGCGGACGAGCCGGGAACCGCCGGCCGCACCCTGCGGCTCCACCCGCCAGCGGCCGTCAACCCGAGCGCGCCCGCAGCCCCGCGCGCCGACGCGGCCACGCGCCGGGTCCGGCCCGAACCGCCGGCCGTTCTACCGGAACAGCGCGCAGCTCGGACGGCGACGCCCCGCGCCGACGACCTTCGGGTGCACCTGTTGTCGCCGGGACGACAACAGGTGCACCCGAACCTCAGCGCACCCGCACCCGCACACCGGACCGCGAACGGCACGGCGGGGCAGCCGGCTTCGGACCGTCCGGGGTGGACGGGCGCGGTGGCCGGTCCGTGGCCGCCGCTGCCGACGGAAGCCAGCGAGCAGACCGACGACCGAACCGGCGGCACGGCTCAGGACGGGGCCGCGCGGGTGGCCGGGCGGGATCCGTGGCCGGCACTGCCCGACGACCGGGGGCTGTGGGCGCCGGTGGTCGCGGCGGGCGACGCCGACCGGCTGGCCCGGCTCGACCGGGAACAGGCGGGTGACTGATGGAACGTGTCGCCTTCCTCGTGGACGAGTCCGGCACCCGCGTGGACTGCCTCCTCAACCCGGAGACCGTGCAGGTCACCCGGCTGGCCGGGGTACGCCCGCGCGGCGCACCGGACGGGCAGCTCACCGGGGCCGGTCTCGCCGACGACCCGCTGGTCTTCACCGGCGGCGGACGGACCGAACTCGTCTTGGACCTGCTCTTCGACACGGACTTCGTGGAGTCGCCGGCACGCCCCGAGGACGTCCGCGCGCTCACCCGTCCGCTGTGGATGCTGGCGGAGAACTCCGCCGTCGAGCACGGCTGGCTCCGACCCCCGCTGGTCCGGCTGGTCTGGGGCAAGACCTGGAACGTGCCGGGCGTCATCGTGGCGATCGCGGAGCGCTTCGACGCGTTCACGCTCACCGGCACCCCGCGCCGCTCCTGGCTGCGGCTCAAGCTGGTCCGGGTGGCCGAGACCGCCGAGGCGGCGCAGGCGGGCTTCGAGGAGGAACTGGCCGCGGCGAGCACGCCGACCGTGCCGCCGGGGTCGGCGGTGGTCGCCGCCGCGGACGGCGCGGCCGAGCCGGGCTGGTCCGGGGTGCGCTTCGACCTGCTCGCGCACGACGCGCTCGGCTCGCCGCTGCGCTGGCGGCTGCTCGCCGAGCACAACCGGATCAGCGACCCGCTCACCGTGCCCGCCGGCACCGCCCTGGCCGTGCCCACCACCACGACCGCCACGTCGCCGCCCGACGGCCCGAGCGGAACGGGAGGCACGCCATGAACCGGGTCGCCACCACCGCCGGCCCAATGGCAGAAGGCCCGAGCGGGACGGGAGGTGTGTCGTGATCCGGGCTGCCGCCGTGACGATCGACGGCGCCCCGCTGGCCGACCCCCGCCGGCTGCGTGGCGTCCGGGTCGCCGCCCGCCTGGACCAGCCGACCCAGTGCGAGCTCACCGTGGCCACCGCCCCGGGCGCCGCCGCCCTCGACCCGCCGGTACGCCCGGGCGCCGCCCTCGACCTGCGCCTGGACGGCCAGTCCGACGCCCTGTTCACGGGCGAGGTGACCGCCGTCGAGGTCGAGTACGCCGGCGACGGCGTGGCGCTGCTGCGGATCAGGGCGTACGACCCGTTGCACCGGCTGCGCAAGCGGCAGGAGCTGCGGGTGTTCGAGTCCGTGACGGTCGCCGAGCTGGCCGGGGTGCTCTGCGCCGGCCTGGGGCTCACGGTCGACGCGGACACCGACGGGCCGCGCCTGGAGCGGCTGCTCCAGCACCGGCACACCGACCTGGAACTGCTCCGCGAGGTGGCCGGCCGGGCCGGGCTGCACCTGGCGGTGGAGGGCGACCGGCTGCGCCTGATGACCCTCGACGGGCACGGCGACCCCGTCCCGCTCACCCTCGGCGGGACCGTGCACGCGCTGCGGATCGCGGAGAACCTGGATCGGGCCGGCGGCGGGTGCGCGGTGCTGGGCTGGCACCCGCAGCGCGCCGAGCCGCTGCGCCAGGAGGCCGGCGAGGCCCGCTCCGGCCGGCGGATCCCGCTGCGGCCGGACCCGGGCGGGGTGGGTGCCGACGGGATGCGCACGGCCGTCGACCAGCCGGGCCGCAGCGACGACGAGTTGGCCGCCCTCGCCCAGGCCGGTGTGGACGCCCGGGTCGCCGCGCTGGTCACCGCCGAGGGCACGGCCGAGGGTGATCCGGCGCTGCGCCCCGGCCGGCGTATCGCGCTGGCCGGGGTGCCCGATCCGGTCGCCGGGGTGTACGTGCTCACCGAGGTGGTGCACACCCTCGACGCCAACGGGCACCTGACGCGCTTCTCCACGGTCCCGCCCGCACCACCGCCGCCCGCCGCGCCCGTGGCGGCCACTGTCACCCTCGGCACGGTCACCGACGTGGACGACCCGGACGGGCTGGGCCGGGCGCGGGTGACGCTGCCCGCGTACGGGGATCTGGACGCCGGCTGGCTCGCCGTGGTCTGCCCAGGCGCGGGCCGGGGCAAGGGCATCGTGGCGCTGCCCGACCCGGAGGACACAGTGCTGGTGGCGCTGCCCGGCGGCGAGCCGGCGTCGGGCGTCGTGCTGGGGTCGCTGTTCGGCGCGGTCGAGCCGTACGACGCGGGAATCGTGTCGGGGCGGTCCCGTCGCTGGTCGATGCGGACCGGCACCGGCCAGTCGATCGTCATCGACGACGACGGGCGCGCGCTGCGGCTGGCCACCGACGGCGGCAGCTTCGTCGAGCTGCGGCCCGAGCTGACCACCGTGCACGCGGCCGGTGACCTGGTGCTCTCGGCGCCGGGCCGGGCCATGGTGGTGCGCGCCCGCACCGTCGACTTCCTGCAGGCGGAGGCGGCCGAGGACGCCGAGACCGCCGCCGCCCAGGCCCGTACCCTCGCCCGCGCCCACGGAGGTGGCTGATGCGCTGGATCCACCGCGACTCGCTGATCACCTGCGACCACGACGGCCGGGTGGCCAACCGCCCCTCGCAGCGGTGGGTGACCGTACGGGGCGTGCCGGTGCTGGTCGAGGACGACCCGGAGGGGCGGGACATCACCGCGTGCCCCAACTACGGGCCGACCATCAAGCCCTGTGCCAAGACGCTGAAGGTGACCGTCGGCTACAGCGCCTGGCTGCGGGTGGACGGCCACCGGGTGGTGCTGTCGAACCTGGACGGGCTGACCGACGGCACCCCGCCCGGGCTGGTCCACCACACCGTCCGGGATCCGCGGCAGACCTTCCTGGGGGCGGACGCATGAGGGCCTTCCGGTTCGTGGGCGCCGGCTTCGACGCCGGTCGCGCCGGCGGTCTCGCGCTGACCGCCGCCGGCGGCCTGGCCATGACCGAGGGCGACGAGACCGTACGCCAGGCGCTGTTTCTGCTGTTGTCGACGACGCCGGGCGAGCGGCTGATGCGCCCCGGGTACGGGTCGCGGCTGCACCGGCTGGTCTTCGCGCCCAACGACGACACCACGGCCGGCCTGGCCATCCACTACGTGCGGCAGGCGATCCGGCGCTGGGAGCCGCGGGTCGAGGTGCTCGACGTGGACGCCGGGCCGGACGCGGACGAGCCGTGGCGGCTGGTGATCCGGCTGGACTACCGGGTGCGGGCCAGCCTCTCCCCCGGCCAGTTGGTCTTCTCCGTCGACCTGCTCCCCGTCGACGACGGACCCGGCGAGGAGGCGACAGCATGACACTGCCCGTGCCGCACCTGGACGACCGCGCCTTCCTCGACCTGGTCACCGAGGCGCGGGAACGGATCCGCGCGTCCTGCCCCGACTGGACGGACCTCTCCGCGCACGACCCGGGGATGGCGCTGCTGGAGGCGTTCGCCTACCTCACCGAGGTGATGATCTACCGCCTGAACCAGTTGCCGGAGAAGGCCTACGTGGCGTTCCTCAACCTGCTCGGCGTGACCCGGCACCCGCCGGCCGCCGCCTGGGCGGACGTCCGCTTCACCCGGACCGGCCCGGACCGGGGCGCGGTCCGCGTCCCGGCCGGCACCCGGGTCGCCGCCGCCCGCGGCGCGGACCCCCGGCCGGTCGTCTTCGTGACCACCGAGCCGGCCGTGCTGCCCGCCGGCGAGACCGAGGTGACGGTTCGCGTGCACCACTGCGAGCCGGTCGAGGCGGAGCTGCTGGGCACCGGCACCGGGCAGGCCGGGCAGGTGTTCCGGGCGGCCCGGGCGCCGCTGACCCGGACCACCGAGGCGCTGGACCTGCTGCTCGGTGTGGAGGTGCCGACCGGGTCGGTGGAGCTGGGCGCGGCGGCGCGGGAGCACGAGGGCCGCACGTACGAGATCTGGCGACCGGTGGACAGCTTCGCCGGCGTCGGCCCGCAGGCCAAGGTCTACCTGGTCGACCGGGCCTCCGGGGTGGTCACCTTCGCCCCCGCGCTGGACCTGCGGCCGGCCGACGGGGCCGGGCCGGGTGTCGAGGGGGCGCCCGGGCCGGTCGCGGCGGTGCCGCCGGCCGGCCGGCAGGTCCGCCTCTGGTACCGGTGCGGCGGCGGGCCGGCCGGGAACGTGGCGGCCGGAACGCTGACCAGCCTGCGCGACCCGTTGCCCGGGCTGAGGGTTGACAACCCGGCGCCGGCAGCCGGGGGCCGGGACCTGGAGTCGTTGGAGTCGGCCCTGGCGCGCGGGCCTTACGAGTTCTTCGCCCAGCAGCGCGCGGTGACCGCCCGGGACTACGAGATCCTCGCCGCCGGCTCCGGCGCGGTGGCCCGGGCCCGGGCGTTCACCCGGGCGGCCGTCTACAGCTTCGCCCGCCCCGGCGAGGTCGAGGTGGTGCTGGTGCCGTACGTGCCGGAGCAGGCCCGCCCCGGCGGCCGGCTGCCGGTGGCGGTGCTGCGCGAGCACGAGGTCGAGGAGGCCCGCCGCCGGGTGGAGGCCGACCTGGAGCGGCGCCGGGCGCTCGGCACGGCGGTGCGGGCCGGCTGGGCGCGCTACAAGGCGGTCTCCGTCCGGGCCCGGGTGGTGGTCCGCCGCGAGGAGGACGTGGACGCGGTGCGCCGGCGCATCCACGACCGGCTGCACCAGACGCTCAGCCCGCTGCCCACCCCGCTCAACCCGGCCGGCTGGGCGTTCGGCGAGCCGCTGCGGGCCTCCAACGTGTACCGGCTGCTGGAGCACGCCGAGCCGGGCGTGCGCTACGTCGAGTCGGTCCGGTTCGTTGTCGACGAGGCGCCGGACGCCCAGGTGCGGGCCGTGGCCGTCGACAAGTACCAGGCGGGCACCTGGTACGCCGGGCGCGGTCCGGTCCTGTTCCGCTCCACAAACGCGGGGGCGGGCTGGGAGCCGGCCGGCCGGTTCGACGGCGAGAGCGTGGTCCGGGTGGTGCCCGCTCCCGCCCCGGTCCGCCCCGGCGTGGTGCCCCGCGCCGGTTCGGTGGCCGTGGTGACCGCGCGCGACTCGGGTGGTTCCCGGGTCCGGCTGAGCACCGACCTCGGCGAGACCTGGACGCTGCTCACCGACCTGGACTCCGGCGTACGCGACCTGGCCTGGATCGACCGCGACGGCGCCGGGGCGCTGCTGCTGGCCACCGACGCCGGCCTGTACGAGGTGTCCCTGCTGCCCGGCGCCGTGCCGTTGCAGATCCTCGTCGACCCGGCGGACGCCGACCGCGGCTTCTACGCGGTCCGGTCGTTCGTCTCCGAGCGCGGCGCGCCCGGGGTGGCGGTGGCCGCGCAGGCCGGCTTCGGCGTCTACCTGTCCACCGCGGCCGGCCGCCCCGGCACCTTCGCGCACGTCGGCCTGGCCAACGTGGACAACCGGGTGCTCGCCGTGCAGTACGACGGCCCGGCCACCCTGCTGTGGAGCGGCGCCGGCGAGCCGGACCCGAAGAAACCCGGGCAGGGCTGCCACCGCACGCGGCTGTTCGAGTCCGACGTGAAGTGGCAGTCGATGGGCAGCGGCTGGATCGGCGGCACCTGCCGGGACCTGGCGTTCAGCGGCCCCCTGGCGCTGGCCGCCACGCAGAGCGGCGGCGTGGTCCGGCTGGACACCCTGGCCGCGCAGCCGCAGTGGCAGCCCGTGTCGGTCAACTGCGGGCTGCCGCTGCGCGACCGGACCCGGTTCGTCCCGGTCGACGCCATCGCCGCCACCGTGCCCGCCGGCGCCGGTGGGGCCGGCCGGCTGATCCTGGCCGGCGGCGAGCGCGGCGTGTACCGCAGCGGCGACGCGGAGGACTGGACGGCCAGCGCCAACCAGGCCACCGCCGACGTGGTCACCGTCCCCGGCACCTGGCTGCTCTGCTCCGGCGAGCACGACATCGAGGTGGTGCGGCAGGATGCGCCGAGCGGCGATTGAGCGGCTGCTGCCGGCCGCGTACCAGCGGGCCGCCGGCCCGGGCAGCGTGCTGGGCGCGCTGCTGGACGTCATGGAGGCGCTGCACGCACCGGACGAGGCGGTGCTCGCCGACGTGGACGCGCTGTTCGCGCCGTACCGGACGCCGGACGGGTTCGTGGCCTACCTGACCCGGTGGGTGGCCATGGACCACGTGGTCGCCGCGCCCCGGGCGGACGCGCCGCTGCCGCTGCCGGTGGGCCGGCTGCGGGACCTGGTGGCGCACGGCGCGCTGCTGGCCCGGTGGCGGGGCACGCCGTACGGGATGCGGACCGCGCTGGAACTGGCCACCGGCGTGACCGGGTTCGTGCTGGAGGAGCCGGCCGACCGGCCGTTCCACGTGGTGGTGCGGGTGCCGCCGGCCGCCGCCGGCCGGCTCGCCCTCGTCACCCGCATCGTCGAGGCGGAGAAGCCCGCCGCGGTCACCGTCGAGGTGACCACCGACCCGGCCGCCGAACCCGCCCCGGACCCCGCCGCCCCGGAACCACCCGCCGCCGGCGACCAGGAGCCGCCCGGCACCGAGGACCCGGAGCCCACCGATGCCCCCGCCGCCGACCCGGAGCCTTCCGACGCCGACGGCCCGGAGGGCGCGGCCACCGGGGTGGCGTCCGTCCGGGCCGTCGGCCGGGCGCACGTGCCCTCCCCCGCACCACCGGACCAGCCCTCAGAGGAGCCGTCATGACCACCGAATGGACCGTCGTCGCCGCCGCCGAGCAGTTCACCCTGGACGCGCGCAACTGCGGCGAGCTGACCTTCACCGTCTCCAACCCGGGCGAGGCGCCGGACACCGTGGTCTTCGACGTGGCACCCGGCGAGGGCACCCAGCGCGGCTGGTTCACCGTGGCCGAGCCGCAGCGGGTGGTACCCGGGCAGGGCTCCGTGTCGTTCCTGGTGCGGCTCGCCGTGCCGCCCGGCACCCCGCCCCGGCGCTACGACATGACCGGGTTCGCGTACTCGGCGAACACCGCGCCGGAGGAGAGTTCCCGGTCCAGCGGGCGGGTGACGTACGACGTGCGGGCCGTCGTACCCCCGAAGCGGGCGCCGTGGCCGTGGCTCGCGGCCGCGGCGGCGCTGCTGCTCGTGGTGGCCGGGACGGTGGTCTGGCTGGTGACCCGGGGTGGCGACCCCGCGCCCCCGGCCCGGGCCGAGGTGGTGACCGTGGAGGCGGAGAGCCTGGTCGCCGGCGCGACGGTGCAGTCCACGACGGCGGTGGAGGCGCAGGTGGTGTCCCAGGAGAACTGCTGCGAGGTGGTCTGGTCCGGGGACGCCCAGCTGTTCTTCCTGGGCCGGGCCGTGGGTGACCGGGTGACCGTGTCCGTGGACCTGCCGGCGGACGGCACCTGGCGGCTGTCCACCGTGCGCACCACCTCGTTCGACTACGCGAACACCATCTGGCTGGTCGACGGCCGGCAGGTCGGCGACACCTTCCTCGGTTTCACGCCGACGGTGGTGCGCACCGACTTCGTGGACGTGGGCACCGTGGAACTGGCTCGGGGGCCGCACAAGCTGACCCTGGTGGCGGTGAGCAAGACGCAGGGCACCGACAGGTACTTCGCCGGGGTCGACCAGATCCGGTTCACCCAGCTCCTCCAGCCGTGAGCGGGCGGCAGAAGGTGCTGCTGGCGGCCCTGGCCGGGCTGCTGGTGGTGCTCTACGTGGTGGCGGTGGGCGGCGGCCGGCACGACCGGGGCGACCCGGCCGCCGGGCCCGGCTGGCTGGCCCGGTTCGGCGGGAACGCCGGCACGGTGGACCCGGCGACGGTGACCGTGGCGTGCGTGCCGCCGGCCAGCGGGCCGAGCCCGTCCGCCGAGGGCGTGGTGGTGGGCTTCGGCACCGCCTGCCGGTTGCGGGTGTCCGATCCGGGCCGCCTGCGCAGCCTGGTGCTGCGCAGCGCGGCGCCGTTCGTGGTGACCGCCCCGGCGCCGGGGGACGCCGACGTCACGGTCACCGACGAGGTGACCCCCGGCGAGGACGGCGCGGCGGTGGCGAAGGTGGCGGTGGACGGCGAGACCGAGGTCGTCCTGCGGTGCCCGGGAGGTGGCGGATGCGTGGTCACCGTCACCCGGTCCTGAGCGGACACGGGCCAGGCCGGCCGGCGCCGGCCGGTGAGGAGGCGCGACATGGGTGAGCTGCGCAAACCGTTCCTGCTGCTGGCGCTGCTCGCCATCGCGCTGGTGGTGGGGCTGGAACTGGGGTCGGCCGCGCTCACCGGCGGCGGGGACGCCGGGGGCGCGCTGCGGGACAGCGCCGGGCAGCTCGGCGTCGAGCTGGGTGACGTGGGCGCGGTGACCGAGCCGTCCGGCCGGGGCACCGGGTACCTGGCGCTCGTCGACGTGGTCGCGTTGTGGACCACCGGGCTGTTCAGCCTGAGCCTGGTGGTGCCGGACCGGATCCAGGGCCGGGTGCAGGGCGTGGCCACCCTGGTCTTCTCGATCCTGCTGCTGCTCGCCTCGCTGGTCCTGCTGATCGTCGCGTTCGTCGAGCTGACCGTGATGGTCTCGCTGTTCCTGGCCGCGCCGTTCGGCACGCTCGCGTACCTGGCCGTGTGGGGGTTCTTCCCGGTCGGCGACGCGGCCGTGCTGCTCGGCCTGGTGCTGCTGCTCAAGCTCGTCTGGGCGGCGCTGCTGCTGGCCGCCCAGCCGCGCTTCCTCCAGAACAAGGGCCTCGTCCTGCTGGCGCTGACCACCCTGCTGTGCACGGTCGTGCTGGAGTTCCTGCACCAGCTGGTGCCGGGGATCCTGGTCAGCATCACCGACGACCTGGGCGCGGTGGTCTTCGCCGTGGTGGCGGTGATCTGGGCGCTGGTCCTGCTGATCGGCTCCATCCCCGCCATCGTCAAGGCGGTCCGCACCACGGCGACCACCTCGCGCCCCACCGTGCGCTCGGGGTGATCGCCGCCTCCGCCGATCAGGCAAGGGCTTTCCCGGCGGCGCTGCGGTAGCCTCTCGGCCACCGGGGTGTGCGAGGGGGTGCGCATGGCGACGCTGGCCGACGTCGCCCGTCGGGCGGGCGTCTCCCCCGCGACCGCGTCGCGGGTCATCAACGGCAGCAGCAAGCCGGTCGCCGACGAGCTGCGCGACCGGGTGCTGAAGGCCGTGGCCGAGCTGCGGTACGTGCCGAACGCGCACGCCCAGCTGCTGGCCCGGCCGCAGCGCAGCGTGGTCGGCGTCCTGGTGCACGACGTCTCCGACCCGTACTTCGCCGAGGTGACCCGGGGGCTGCAACGGGTCGCCACCGAGCGGGGCCGGCTGGTCATCATCTGCAACAGCTACCGCGACCCCGAACGCGAGGTGGAGTACGTCGACCTGCTCCGCGCCCAGCAGGTCGCCGCCATCGTGCTGGCCGGCTCCGGCTACCACGACCCCACGGTCAACGCCCTGCTCGACGAGCGGCTCGCCGCGTACGCGGCCACCGGCGGGCGGGTGGCGGTGATCGGCCGGCACCGGCACCGGGGCGACGCCGTGCTGCCGGCCAACGAGGAGGGCGCCCGCCTGCTCGGCGCGGAGCTGCGCCGGCTCGGTCACCGGGCGGTCGGCGTGCTCGCCGGCCCGCGCTCCCTCACCACCACGAGCGACCGGATCGCCGGGCTCGGCGCCGGGCTGGGCGAGCCGCTGCCGGAGGCGTCGATCCGGTACGCGGACTTCACCCGCGACGGCGGATCCCGGGCCGCGGCGGAACTGCTGGACGCCGCGCCCGGGCTGACCGCGATCGTGGCGCTGAACGACTCGATGGCCGTCGGCGCGCTGAACCTGCTCCGCGCCCGCGGGGTGCGGGTGCCGGCGGAGATCTCCGTGGTCGGCTTCGACGACATGCCGATCGCCGCCGACGTGACCCCGGCGCTGACCACGGTCCGGCTGCCCCTGGCGGAACTCGGCGCGCGGGCAATGACCCTGGCGCTGGAGCCGGCCGACGGGCGGGACCGGGTGGAGAGCCTCCCCGCCGAACTGGTCCGCCGGGACAGCCTCGGCCCCGCCCCGACCTGACCGGCCCGCGCTCAGCCAGCTCAACCCGACCGGCCCGGGCCCGCCAGCTCAACCCGACCGGCCCAACCACCGGACACCCGGGACGCCGCTGTCCGGCCGGCCTCAGTCCTGGCCGCCGGACACCCCGGACGCCTCCGCCGGCCGGCCTCAGTCCTCGCCGGCGGCGAGGGCGGCGAGGCGCGGGATCTGCCGCGGGTCGGCCAGCGCCGACCCGACCGCCACCACCCGCGCCCCGGCGGCCAGGAAGTCGCGGGCGTTGTCGGCGTCGATCCCGCCGGTGGCGACGAACCGCGCCTCGGGCAGCGGCCCGGCGACCGCCCGGAACCACGCCGGGCCGAGGCTGACCGCCGGGAACGCCTTCAGCCAGACCAGGCCGTGGTCGAGGGCCTGCTGCGCCTCGGTGGGGGTGGCCACGCCCGGCAGGTGCGGGATGCCGTAGCTGACCGCCGCGTCGGCGACCGCGAGGTCCAGCCCGGGGGCGACGGTGAACGCGGCTCCCGCGCCGGCGGCCTGCCGGACCTGGGCGGGGGTGCGGACCGTGCCGGCGCCCACGAGGCGGTCCCGCCGCCGGCCGGCGTCCACGGCGGCGCGCAACGCGAGGACCGCGTCGGGGGTGCGGATCGGCACCTCCACCACGTCGATGCCGACGTCCCAGGCCCGCTCGGCGAGCCGGACGGTCTCGTCGGGGGGCAGGTCGCGCAGGATCACCATCACCCGGGCGGGGCCGAAGACCGGCGCGAAGTCGTGCCCGTTCACCCTGTGCTCCCTCCACCGTGGCCACTGCCGGCCGCATTCTGCACCGTGCGGGCGCCGTCGGGCTGCCCCGACCGCGGATGGGGCCGGCGCTCCCCCTCGGTGCGGCGCCGGCCCGGCCGGTAATCCCGTTGCCGCCCGCGGGCGGTCCTGCGACCATCGAAGCCATGATCAAAAGAGAGGGCGTGACCACCTCGGCGCGATGAGCGCGCCGCACCGGCAGCGGGACCAGCACCGCGCCGGACACTGCGACGTACCGGCGAACCACCGCCGCCGGCACCGGACGGCAGGGCTCCGCGACTGGCTCTGGACCGTCTTCCCCATGTGACCCACGACCACGCTCCCGCCGGCTCGGACCACCGGCGCGGTCAGCGGGGTCCGGCGGCGTGCGCCCGTTCGCGGCGGGCGGCCCGCCGGGCCCGGACCACCCGCACGACCACCACGAGCACCACGACGGCGAGCAGTGCCTCGCCGCCCCAGCCGAGCCGCCGCTCCAGCAGCCGGAACGACGCCCCGGCCAGGTAGCCGAGCAGTGCCACGGTCACCGCCCACAGCGCGCCCCCGGCCAGGTTCGCCAGGGTGAACGCGCGGCGCGGGAGGCCGCTCATCCCGGCCAGCCCGGGCACCAGCGCCCGCAGCGCGGCCGCCCACCGGCCGATCACCACCGCGGCGGCGCCCCGGCGGCGGACGAGATCCAGCGCCCGCGACACCTCCCCGGAGCGGACGAACCGGCGGGGCGTGCGGGCCAGCAGCCGCCGCCCGTACCGGCGGCCCACCAGATAGCCGACCTGGTCGCCGAGGGCCGCGCCGAGGACCGCCGCGAGGATCACCGCCCAGAGCGGCAGCCGCCCCTCGTGCGCCAGCACCCCGCCCACCAGCACCGCGATCTCGCCCGGCACGAGCAGCCCGAGAAAGGTGGACGCCTCCAGCGCCGGCAGCAGGAACACCAGGGCCAGCACCAGCGCGGGCGGCAGCGCCACCAGCAGGTCCAGCACCCGGTCCACCCGCCGATTGTGACCCGCGGCCCGGCGGCGCCGCGCCCGCCCGGCGGGATCGGACATCAGGTCGGAACCAACCGCCGGGTCGAGGAATAAGGCCGGCCCCGACCGGGGACAATGACCGACAGGACGGGACGGTGACGGCAAGCGCCCAGGCCCGGGACGTACGCGGGACGGGGGACCGGACGTGGAGGGTGGGACAGCCGCCGGGCTGGTGCCGGGCGACGACCCGGCCGGGACGGCCCCGGTCTTCACCGTCGACCTGCCCGCCGACCCCGCGCGGCTGGCGCCCACCCGGGAGCGGCTGCGGGGCTGGCTGCGCGCGCACGGGGTGAGCGAGTGGGACGTCGAGACCGTGCTGATCGCCACCGGTGAGGCGTGCGCCAACGCCATCGAGCACGGCTACCGGTTCGCCCCCGAGGGGATCACCACGCTCCGCGCGGAGTTGCGCGACGACCACCTGACGATCGAGGTGCGCGACCGCGGGGGCTGGCGGACGGACGCCGACGGCGAGTCCGGCGACCGGGGCCGGGGGCAGATGATCATGACCCGGGTGATGGACGAGGTGAGCGTCGCCGGCACTCCGGAGGGCACCACCGTCCGCCTGGTCAAGCGACTGACCGGGAGCTGACCCGACCCGGCCGTTGCTGGCGAAGATCAGCTATAAGGGACGCATGGAGTTCCCGGCGTACCTGGCGACAATGCCGATGCACGCGATCACCGAGATCCACGGCGAGCCGGGCCTGCTGGCCCGCTTCCGGCTGGAGGTCGAGGCGTTCGACGAGCCCGCCCGGGAGCGGCTCACCGCCGCCCTCGACCTCGCCGCCGAACTGCACCGGGAGGACCGGCGGGTGCGCGAGCCGTACCTGAACCACCTGCTCCGGGTGGCGATCCGGATGATGCACCACTACCAGGTGCGGGACGTGGACGTGATCGTGGCGGGCCTGCTGCACGACGCCGTGGAGGACCACCCCGCCGAACTGGCCGGCCCGGACACCGCGGGCGATCCCACCCCGGCGGCGCTGGCCGCGCTGGCCGCGCGGTTCGGCCCGCGGGTCGCCCGGCTGGTCGGCGCGGTCACCAATCCGGCGTACGACCCGGGACGCGACCGGCACGTCCAGTACCGGGAACACGTGGCGGCGAGCCTCGACCGCGAGCCCTGGGCGCGGGTGATCAAGGTATCGGACTTCACCGACAACGGGGTGGGCGTGATCCACACGGTCGGGCCGAAGGTGGCCCGCTCGGCGGCCAAGTACCGGCCGCTGGTGCCCGTCTTCCGCGACCTCATCGCCCGGCCCGACACGCCGCTGTCGGCGCCCGTGAAGCGGCACATCTTCGCCCAGCTCGACCTGGCCGAGGAACGGTTCAGCGCGATCCTCGACCAGCCGAACTGACCGGCGGTTGTGGTCAGCTCGCGTCCGGGGGTGGGGCGCCGACGCGGCCGCCCAGGGCGGCGGTGATCCGGTCGCGCAGCGCGGGCAGCCGGTCGGGGCGGTCGCGCAGCACCACGCGCAGCGGCCGGTGGCCGCCGGCGGCGACCCCGCCGAGCACGTCGAGCAGGGTGCCGAGCTGGGCGGGCGGCTCATCGGCGAGCAGGTCCACCGCGTCCCGCACGACGAGGGTCAGCGGGCCGGCGTCGAGCCGGTCGGCCAGCACGTCGGCGAGGGCGTCCCAGTTGCGCCCGAACCAGACGGGCAGGGGCAGGGCCGCGGCCAGCGCCTCGAACAGGCCGGCCCGGGTCCGGGCGGCCGCCGCGGCCACCGGCACCCCGGCCGGCTCGGGCTCCGGCCCGCCGTCGAGGACGAGCCAGGCCGGCGGGTGCGGGGACGCTGCGCCCATCGGTCGATCCTTTCCGGCCGGCGCGGGCCGGGCCCGCCGGCCCGACCCGCCCGACGCCTGTCAGAGCCGGTAGAAGTTGGCGTAGTGGTCGGGCGAGAACCAGGTCGCCCCGGTGCTCTTGTTGACCACGATCCGGTACGCGTCCCGGGCGGCGCCGCAGGCGCGCGGGTAGACGTCGTACTCGTAGTAGGTGGCGTTGGTGGGGAGCTGCCCCTCGTAGTTGTAGAACCGGCCGCCGGCGAAGTTGCACAGGCCGCCGCTCCAGGAGTACCAGCCGCGGCTGGTCGGGAAGCTCTTGGCGGACCAGCCCGAACGCGCGGTGCGGGCGTCGGCGCAGCGGGTCATCGTGCAGGAGCTGTAGACGGCGGCCTGTGCCGGCTCGGCGAGCCGGGTGGAGACCGCCGGCGGACCGACGAGCGCGGCGGCGACCATGGCGGTGAGCAGGGCGCACGCGCCGAGGGCCCGGCGTACGCGGGCGCCGGTGGAGCGGAGCGGTGTCGCGAGCGTGATCAAGGGATCCTCCCCGAACTGGGCGACGGCATCGACCGGTGTCGTTGTCCGGCCGCGCCCAGTCTGGCGGTGATCCTTCCCGGCGTACAGACCCGCGCGGCGACCGCGCCCCGAATGCCGGGTGAACGCTCGATGATCGACCATGGCCGGGCGGCCCCTCGGACCGCCCGGCCGGGCCGGTTCAGCAGCCGATCCGGGTGGCGCCCAGCGCCACGTCGTCGAACCAGAGTGTGTCGGCCGCGCCGCCGTAGCTCTCCCAGCCGATCTTGAGGTCGGTGAGCCGGGGACGCCAGGTGCGGCCGTACCACTGCCCGTCGACGTCGTGGGTCGGCACGCCGTCGGCGGTCAGCCCGGCGACCGCCGCGCCGTCGAGCCAGGTGCGCAACTGCCCGGTGTTCCCGTCCACCATGAACTCCACGCAGGACCAGCGGCCCGTGGGCAGCGGCACGCTCAGCGCCACCCCGGCCGGGCTCTGCTCGGGCAGCGTCGCGTCGTCCGAGGCCCGGTTCCACTGCAACGCGCCGTTCTGACCGCCCATCCGCAGGTCACGGTTGCCGTCGGCGGCGTCGGTCATGGCCAGGAACGTGACGTGGTCGGCCGGGAGGGCTGTGGTGTGGCGGACCCAGAGCCGGCCGTAGCGGACCGCCCCCACCGCGGACAGGTCGCGGTTGGCGCGGACGAAGACGTGGTTGCAGTAGCCGGCCCCGCCGTCGATCCGGACGGACCGGCTCCCGGCATGGGCGGTGGCGGTGTCCACGGCGGCGGCGCCCGTGCCGGCGCAGTCCGGGTGCACCACGGCCCAGTCGCCGGAGGGCGCGGACCCGGTCTGGTTCTCGAACCCGTCGCAGAGCACGGCGCCGGCACAGCCGGCCGGCGGCGGCCCGGTCGGGCTCGGCGAGGTGGTCGGCGTCGGGCTCGGGGAGGTCGTCGGGCTCGGCGAGGTGGTCGGCGTCGGGCTCGGGGACGTCGTCGCGCTCGGCGAGGTCGTCGGTGAGCCGGACGGCGAGGGTGGCGCGGTCGTCGGACCGGGCGGCGCGCCGTTGCAGGGCACGCCGTTGAGCGTGAAGGCGGTCGGCGCCGGCGCGGCCGGACCGACCGTGCCCTGGACGCCGAACTCGGTGGCGCCGCCGGCCGGCACGCTGCCGTTCCAGGCGGCGTTGCGGGCGGTGACGCTGGCGCCGGACTGGCTGACCACGGCGTTCCAGGCACCGGTGATCCGCTGGTCGCCGGGGTACGTCCAGCCGACCGTCCAGCCGTTCAGGGCGGTGTCGCCGGGGGCGACGCGGACGGTGGCGGTGAACCCGCCCGGCCACACGGTGGGGCGGTAGTCGACCTGGCAGCCCTGCGCGGCGGCGGCCGGGCCGGCCACCAGCGGGGTGACGACGACGGCGGCGGCCAGGGTGGCGACGGCCGCCACAACCGGGGCGGGACGGGCGTGGGAGATCCTCATCGGGGTCCTCTCGGCGGGCCACCGGTCGACCGACCGGCGGCGCGGAGACTGCGGGGACCTCGCGTGCGGACGCGCGCGACGGCGCGTACCGGAACTGCCCGGCTCGGGCGGGACGTGCAGCCGCCGTACGGCGGCGCCCGCCGATGAATGTAGTGATGGTTGCCGATGCCTGGCAAGGGGTGCGGGCGGGCGTCGCCCGCCCGCACCCCGTCGCCTACTGCGCGAACGCCTGGAACTCGGCGATCCGCACGTTCTGCGCCTGCGGGCTGGCGGTGGCGCAGTCGGTCGCCGCCCGCGGGTCGGCGTCCTGCTCACCGGCGTAGTCCGGCGCGCCCGTGCACTGGTTGGTCACCACCTCCACCCGCAGGTGGGTGGCCCTGGTCCGCGGGATGTCGAAGGACCGGACGATCAGCTCCGGGGCCCGCGGCCGCGGCGCCACCGACGGGAAGGCATCCGCCGGGCTGGTGTAGACGACCCGGTAGTTCGCCGCGTCGGCACAGCTCACCCCGTCCCCCGCCGTGCAGGCGAGGACCCAGAACTGGCGCAGCGCGGAGAACCGGTTCTGCGTGCCGGCGTCCGCGTCGCCCGCCACCGGCGGGCGCAGCATGGCGCTGACCTGCACCCGGCGGACCTGCTGCGTACCCCCGGCCAGGTCGACGGTGACCTGCCGGCCGGCGACAGGCGCGCCCAGCGAGGCCCAGTTGGTGGCCTCGTCGTCGTCGGCGATCCGCGCCAGGTTGATCCCGTCCCCGCCGACCGTCGCGCCGGCGGCCGTCGAGGCGAGGTTGCGGCGCAGCGTCACCGGCAGGTCGCGGACCTGGCCGGCCGTCACGGTCACCGGGCCGACCCGGACGTGCCCGTAGCCGGGGGCCCGGACGACGAACTCGTACGTGCCGGGGACCAGGCTCACCTGGTCGGTGAGCGCCGTGGCGGCGTCGGTGTCCGCCACCGGCACGGCTCGGGCCTGGTAGCGGCCCACGAACAGCTGCGCCCCGGACACCACCGCGTCGTCGTCGACCGGCCGGAAGGTCAGGGTCGCCTCGCCCGCGTACGGGGAGGTGAAGCCGGGCGTCGGGTTGACGTCCGCGTTGCCGAGGCTGGCCGCGGTCTCACCGAGGCCCCGGGCGGCGAACGCGTTCCAGAGCAGGTCCTGGTTGGCCCCGCCGAAGCGGATCCGGTCGGCGGCGAGCATCGCGTCCCGCGCGTCGACCATGCTGACCTGGCTGACCGCCATCAGCAGGAACGAGTCGAAGACCAGCTGGATCCAGCGCCGGTTGCCCGGGCAGGCCGTCACCGGCGTCGCCCCGTCGGCGCAGGACTTCTGCAGGGCCGCGTCGCCCGCGCCGTACCGGGCCATCATGGCCGCCCGGATGTCGGCGTTGGTGGCGCTCCACACCTCACCGGAGGCGTGCACCTGGAGGCCCACGAAGTCGTAGTCGATCGCGCTGTAGTTGAGCGGGCTGTCGCTCATGTTGTAGTTGCGGATGCCCGCGTTCGGGTCGCCGGTGGTGTACTCGCCGATGGTGAAGCCCTTCCGGCCCGGCGCCGCGTACCCGTGCTCGTACAGGTACTCCATGGCGAGCTGGTCCGACCAGCTCTCGCTCATCCCCTGCGGGGAGCTGACACCGGCGTTCGGTCCGGCGATCATGCGGCCGCTGACGGCGTGCCCGTACTCGTGGGCGATGACCGACATGTCGAAGTCGCCGTCGACGCAGGGCGCGTAGAACGAGCCGGCGCTCGGCTGCCACAGGTACATGTTTGTCGTCGGGGCGATGCCGTCCGGCGGGGTGATCTGGTTGGCGTTGTTGCGGGCCGCGAACGCCGGCGGGCCGCCGCTGACGCCGCCGGCCTGCGCGTTGCCCTGCTCCGGGTCGTTGCCCAGCCCGCTGCGGCCGAGGTTGTCCCGCTGCATGTTCCAGGTCGCCTCGGTGAAGCCCAGGTGGTACGACCAGTCGTGCATCCGGTTGTGCATGGCGAACAGGTTGGCCCGGGCCGCGTCGATGTCGTTGGCCTGCGGCGAGGTGAAGGTGTCCGGGCTGCACTTCTGCACGTACCACTGGTTGGTCCAGGGGTAGGCGTAGTTGCGGTCCGGGCGCGGCGTGGCCGTCTCGGTGCCCACGCTGAACGGGTCGTTGCTGAACCAGTTCTGCACGGCGAACGCGTTGTTGCCCCGCGTCGTGGTGGTGGACGTCCCGGTGGCCGGGTCCACGTCCCAGGCGGGGTGCCCGGGCACGCCGACCACCTCGTCGCAGCCCGCCGCCGGCTCGGCGCACCAGCGTACCCGAGTGTCGGTGGAGGACTTGTCGACCGACGGCGAGTTCGGGAAGACCTCCCACGACGGGTTGTCCACGTCGTGGTCGACCAGGTCCTCGCGGACCAGCACGCTGCCGTCGCGGGCGTCCACGTAGGTGGCGAAGGCCGCCGGGTCCGCGCCGGTGACGTCCGCGCCGAGGACCACCTCGTACGCCGCCCGCGGCCCCCGGTCCGCGGTCGGCACCGCGACCAGCGAGGTACGCAGGACGGTCGGGTCGGTCAGGCCGGCGTCGGCCGCAGCGGCCCGCCGTGCCTCGTCGGCGCTGATCGTGGCCGGGGCGGGCGCGCCGGCGTCGCGGGCCAGGGACGAGCTGACGTGCCACACCACCCCGTCGCGGACGCCGACGGCCAGCATGCCGTCGACCGCGGCGGGCAGGTCACCGAAGCGCTGCCGGAACAGCACGGTGGCGCCGTCCCCCATCGGTGCGACGGTCAACTGCTCCAGGGCGGCGGCGCCCTCGGCGGTCAGCCCCAGCACCTCACGGTTCGCGGCCACGTACGCCCGCGCGGCGGCGGCCGGGTCGGCGGGCAGCCCGGTGGCGAGCGGCCGGCTCGTGGCGGTGAGCACGGCGGGCGTGCCGAAGTCGGTCCAGCGGACCCGGGCGCCGAGCGCGGCGGCCCGGTCCTGCTGGCGGTCGGTCGGCGCGGTCCGCCCCTTCCGGTTGTCCTTCGTCTTGCTGTCGTGGCTGTCGCCCGGCAGGTGGCCGGGCTGCGCCTGGGTCGGAATCTCGTGCCGGGGTGCCGCCTGGCCGCCAGCTCCCGCGGTCAGGACCAGCCCGGCCGCGAGTAGCAGCGCGGTGGCCCCCGTCGTCGCACGCGATGGTGTGCGCACGGTCCCTCCTGTCATCGAACGGCGATGTCCGTCCCGCCATCCGACCAGCTCAACAGGACACTCGACACCGGCCGAACATCCACAAGTTCTCATGCGTCGATGCGGCGTTTCCTCCTGGCGGCCACGCCGTGCGCGGCGGGCTCAGCCGGTGGCGGCCGCGCGGCGCGCGAGGATGGCCAGGGTCTCGCGGCGCACCTCGTCGGTCTCGTGCACCAGGCGACGGTGGGCGAAGCGGACCACCACGATGCCCTCGGCTGGGGTGCTTTGTCGTCGGCGTGTCCGGTCGCAGGTGCGTCAGCGATCGTGACGTCCACGAGCGGCACGCCGGCCCGCGCCCCGCGCGGCTGCCGGGAGCCGCCGCGTCGGCTTGTTAGCGTGGGACCGCGGAGGGCCGGCTCGGCGTCTCCGCACACCCCTCGAGCGGCCGCACCGACCCCGTACCGGCGCGGCCGTACGACGCGCGGCTACTCCATCGGAGAGGGGTGCGATGACCGGGACGCCCGGCGAGGACGGCGGCTCCCACGCCGGCGAGACGGACGGCGGCGGTCCCGAGGCCGGCCACGGTCGAAACGTCGAGGGCGGAAGCGTCGAGGGCGGCCGCGGCCGGAGCGTCGAGGGCGATCGGGGCGGAGTGCCGGCGCCGGACCGGTGGAAGCGGTGGCGCGGCCGTGCTCGGGAGCTCTGGGCGGCCACGCGGCGCGGGGCGGCGCGGCTGTGGACGGCGGCCCGGCCCCTGCTGGACCAGTTGCAGTGGCAGGAGGCGGAATCCTCGCCCGTGACGCTGGTCGACCGGCGGGCGGCGCCGACCCTGCTGGTCCCGGCGCAGGGGCAGGTCTACCACTTCGTCGTCCGGGCGACCTTCACCTGGACGTCCCACAACGCGCGGCCGGAACTGTTCGGCTGGTACGTCGACCAGTTCCAGCCGCAGGCGCTCCAGCGGTTCCGGCGCATCGCGATGCGGTGCGCCTCGGACATCCCGCCGGACCTCCCCCGCGCCTTCATGGCCGTGCTGGAGGGTGCGATGACCGGCGACGACGCCCTCCCGTGGGCCTACGAGCGCGGCGAGGTCACGTTCACCTGCGAGCCGGACGTGTCGGTGTACCTCGACGAGCCGGTCCGCAGGCTGCTCCAGCCGTACTGGGACCAGCGCATCGCCCTGGAGTGGCAGCGCGACCTCGACCGCCGGCGCGCCGCGTACGCCGAAGAACAGCGCGCACGCCGCCCCGAGAACGGCACCGCGCCAACGACCGGCTCGCCCGAGAACGGCGCCACGCAGGCGGCCGGTATGCCGGAGGCGCTCCGGACGGACCACCCGCCGCAGCAGCGGAAGCGCCCGCCGGAAGGCCGGCGGGTTCCCCGGCCGGACGCCCCGGTCGAGCAGTTCACCCCGCTCGAACCCTTCCCGCCGCCGCCCGCCCCGCCTCCCCCGCGTCGTCCTTCCGGGCCGCAACCGACGCCGCAGTCCGGCGAGACCCCGTTCGGCGAGACCCCGTCGGGCGACCCGGACAGCCCCGGGCCGCCCGACGCCTGAGCCAGCAAATCAGCAGTTGTCGGTGCTGGTCTGGTTGCGCTCGAGGCACGGCGCTCAGGCGGCGAGCGACGCGTACCGGCCGGCGCGGTCGAGCAGGCTGGCGTGGGTGCCGGACTCGACGATCCGGCCGTGGTCGAGCACGGCGATCTGGTCGGCGTCGCGGACCGTGGAGAGGCGGTGCGCGATGGTGACCACGGTGCGGCCCCGGGCCAACTCGTCGAAGGCGCGCTGCACGGCGCGCTCGGTCTCGGTGTCCAGCGCGCTGGTCGCCTCGTCCAGCACGAGGATCCGCGGGTCGCGCAGCAGCGTGCGGGCGATGGCCAGGCGCTGCTTCTCGCCGCCGGAGAACCGGTGGCCGCGGGAGCCGACCACGGTGTCGTAGCCGTCGGGGAGCGCGGCGATCAGGTCGTGGATCTGCGCGGCGCGGGCGGCGGCCTCGATGTCGGCGTCGGTGGCGTCGGGCTTCGCGTACCGGAGGTTCTCCCGCACGGTGGCGTGCAGCAGGTAGGTCTCCTGGCTGACCACGCCCACGACGGCGGCCAGGTCGGCCAGGCGCACGTCGCGCAGGTCGACGCCGTCGATCGTGATGCGGCCGGCATCGGGGTCGTGCAGCCGGCTGATCAGCGCGGCGAGGGTGCTCTTGCCGGAGCCGGTCTCGCCCACGAGGGCCAGGCTGGTGCCGGCCGGGACGTCCAGGTTGACGCCGGCCACGGCGGCGGTGTCGCTGCCCGGGTAGCTGAAGGTGACGTCGGAGAAGCGCAGGTGGCCGCGGACCCGGGCCGGGTCGAGGGCGACCGGGTGTGCCGGGTCGGCCACCTCGACGGGCAGGTCCAGGTATTCGAAGATCCGGGCGAACAGCGCCATCGAGGCGGTCAGCGAGACGCCCACGTTGAGCAGGCCCATGAGCGGCCGGAACAGGTTGCCCTGGAGGGCGGTGAAGGCGACCAGGGTGCCGATGGTGAGCGTGCCGGCGGTGCCGGGCAGGCCGGCGCCGAGGTAGATGACGGCCGGGATCGCCGCGAAGATCACCGTCATCGAGGCCATCCGCCAGCGGCCGGCCAGCTCCGAGCGGAGTTCCAGGTCGACCAGGCGGGCCGAGGAGGCGGTGAACCTGTCGACCAGGGTCGCGCCGGCCCCGAGGGTCTTGGCCAGCTGCACGCCGCTGATCGACAGCCCCTCCTCGATGGTGACGTTGAGGTCGGCCAGCTCGCGCTGGCGGCGTGCGGTGATCTCCCGGCGCAGCCGGGCCACCCGACGGGTCAGCCAGATGGCGGGCGGCAGCACGACCACCGAGACGAGGGTGAGCCGCCAGCTCAGCGCGACCATGGCGATGACCGTGGCGACCACCGTGGTGAGGTTGGCGGCGATCGACGTGGCCGTGGAGGTGACCACGGCCTGCATGCCGCCGATGTCGTTGGTGATCCGCGACTGCACCTCGCCGGTGCGGGTGCGGACGAAGAAGCCGATCGACTGGCGCTGGAGGTGGGTGAAGACGTCGGTGCGCAGCCGGTGCATGACCTCCTGCCCCACGCGGGTGGAGATCCAGGTCTGCGCCACGCCGAGCACGGCGGTCACGGCGGCCACCCCGACCATGCCCGCGACCAGCCAGGCCAGCAGGGTCAGGTCGCGCTCGGGGAGGGCCCGGTCGATCACGGTACGCAGCAGGAACGGCGACGCCATCGCGATCACGGACGACGCCACGATGATCGCCACCACGGCCGCGAGGGGACCGCGATGGTCGGTGAAGAGGCCGCCGATCCGGCGCAGGGACACCTGGCGGGCCTGCGCCTTCTCGGCGGGGGTCACGGTGGTTCGGCCGCCACCGCGGCCGTCTCGGAATCCGTCCAAGGGGGTGCTCTCTTCCGTCGGGGACATTGCTGAGGTTACCTCATCATGAGGTAGCAACAGCATGTGCTGCTACCGTATTCCGGTGACCGGCAGCGACGACGAGGAGAGCCTGGCCGAGACGTTCTGGGCGGTGGCCCGGCGCCTGCGCCACCAGTCCAGGCGCACCCTCGAACCCTGGGAGATCAACCCGGGGCACGCCCGGGCGCTCGCCGTGCTCATGCGGCACGGCGCGGTGCGGCTCAGCACGCTCGCCGAGCACCTGCGCATCGCGCCCCGCTCCGCCACCGAGGTCGTCGACGGCCTTGCGGAGCGCGGGCTGGTCGAGCGGCGGCCCGACCCGGTGGACCGGCGGGCGACGCTTGTCGCGCTCACCGGCGAGGGCGAACGGGTCGGCGAGGCCATCCGGGTGGCCCGGGCCGCCGAGGCGGAACGGTTCTTCGGCGCCCTGGACCCGGCGGACCGGACCGAGCTGACCCGGATCCTGCGCCGCCTGCGCGACGACTGACGCAGCCGACCGGGCCGGTCGGCAGCGGGGCGAAAGGTCAGGTCAGCGCAGGCCGGCGGCGATGGCGTCGACGAGCAGCGCGCCGATGGTGCGGGCCAGGGTGGCCCGGGCCGCCGCCACGTCGAGGCCCATGGCGTCGCGCATCATCGCCCACGCCGCCCAGGTGCAGGCCACGGTCAGCGCGTCCAGCAGCTGCTCGCGCCCCGGGCCCGCGTGCGCCAGCTCCGGCTCGAAGGCCAGCTCGATCTCGTGGCGGACGCGGGCGATGGCCGCCTCGCGGTTGCGCCGCAGCTGCGGCGAGAACGGTTCCCGCAGCGCCGAGGCGCGCGCGGAGGGCGCCAGCACCTCCAGCATCTCGGCCCGCTGGTCGCAGAACTCCGCGATCCGCCGGGTGAGCGGCAGCTCCGGCGGGATCGGCCGCCAGAGGGCGTCCAGCCGCTCCCCGACCAGCCGCCCCGTCGCGGCGAACAGGGTTTCCATGTCCTTGAAGTTGGTCCAGAGGGTGCGCAGCGACACCCCGGCGCGCTCGGCGATCCGCTCCCCGGTGGGCCGCAGGTCGCCCGCGTCGATGAGGGCCAGATGCGCCTCGACGATGGCGGCGCGGGTCCGCTCGGCCCGCGCCGACCGGCCGTCCACCCGCGCCGGCGCGTCGGCGTCCACCTCGATCATGCGACTGCCCCCTGTGCGTGGCTCGTGGCCCGCGCGACCCGCCCGCCCCCCGGTGGTTGTCGCGCCGGACTGCGCAACTCTACGTGCGCGCCGCCGGGCGGCCGTCACCGCGGTGACGGCCGCCCGGCCCGTGGCGCTGGTCAGGTGGTCGGGATGGCGTCCGCCGGCGGCGTGGCCGGCGGCTCGGTGAACTCGGTGACGGCGCCGTCGCCGTCATCGGTGGTGTACGTCGGGCCGAAGTACGCCTGGGCGCCGTTCTGGACCTTGTTCAGCCGCACCCCGCTGTAGCCGGCGTGCACGTCGTCGCTGTACCGGAACGGGGTGAGGCCCGGCCCCCGGAAGCCACCCTTCCGCACGGCCTCGACCAGCTTCTCCCGGGTCGGGTCCTTGCCGGCGGCGAGCAGCGCCTGCACGAACGTGTACGCCATCGAGTAGCCGTAGATCGCGTTGCCGTCGACCGGGTTGGCCGAGTTGTACTGCTGGTGGATCTTGGTGAACTCCTGGATCCACGGGTTGGCCTTGTCGCCCACCATGGGCAGGTAGTTGTCGGCGACCATGCCCTCGAGGATCACCTTCTTGTCGCCGAGCTGGTTGGAGAGCGTGGTGTAGTCGGCGCCCACGTTGGACACGACCCACTGCGCGCGGAACCCCTGCCCGGCGGCCTGCCCCATGGCCAGCGCGGTGAAGCCCGGGATGCTCGCCGAGATCACCACCTGGCAGCCGGCCGCCTTGAGCGCCCCGATCGCCGGCCCGACCTGCTGGTTGGTGGTGGTGTACGTCTGCTTCGCCGCCACCGCGCCGAGGACCTTCTCGACCCCGGCCAGGGAGTCCCGGCCGAAGTCGTCGTTCTGCCCGAAGTGGCAGACCTTGGCGCCGGGGAACTGCTGCTTGACCCAGGTGGCGAGGATCTTGCCCTCGACGGTGTAGTCGGGCTGCCAGCCGAAGGTGGTCGGGTACTTGTCGGGCTGGTTCCAGTTCCGGCTGCCGGAGGAGACGAAGAGGTCGGGCACCTTCTGCGTCTTCACGAACTCCAGCACGTTGGTGTGTGTGGGGGTGCCCAGCCCGCCGAGGAGCGCGAACACCTTGTCGTCGAGCACCAGCTTGCGGACCACGTTCTCGGTGTTGGCGGGGTTGTAGCCGTCGTCCATGACCTTGTAGACGATCTTCCGGCCGTTCACCCCGCCCTTGCTGTTGACGTGCTCGAAGTACGCCTTCGTGGCGGCGGAGATCTTCGAGTAGCCGGGTGCGGCGGGGCCGGTGAGCGGCTGGTGGGTGCCGATGACGATCTCGGTGTCGGTGACGCCGGGGACGTTCTCGGCGGCCTGCTTCTCGTCGTCGGCGCAGGCCGGCACGGCGGCCAGCAGGGCGAGGCCGGTGGCGGCCGCGAGTATGCGGCGGGTGGTGGGGCGCATGGTTCTCCATTCCGGTGCGGCGGTGCGAACGGGCGGGTGGAACCGAAGGTGGTCAGTGCTCCGGCGCGCGGCGGCGGGCCCGCAGCCGGGCGGCGAGGGTGCGGAAGGCGCCGTGCAGGCCGCCCGGGGCGGCGAGCATGACGACGATGAGGATCAGCCCGAACACAGCCAGCGCGAGGTTGCCCTCCAGCCGCTGGGCCAGGCCGGACGGCAGGCTGAAGGTCTCGGTGAGCAGGCTCGGCAGGTCCTGGAGCGCGACCAGCAGCACCGCGCCCCAGACCGCGCCGGCGAGGCTGCCCAGCCCGCCGATCACGATGGCCATGAGCAGGAACAGCGACAGCTCCAGGGGGAACTTGCCGGGCGCGACGGTGGCGGTGAGCACGGCGTACACGCCGCCGCCGAGGCCGGCGCAGCCGGCGCTGACCACGAAGGCGAGCACCTGGGTGCGGGCGACGTGGATGCCGGCGAGCCGGGCGGCCACCTCGTCGTCGCGTACGGCGCGCAGCGACCGGCCGAACCGGCTGCGGACGAGGTTGGCCAGGAGCAGCACGGTCAGCAGCGCGGCGAGCAGAGCGATCCACGCGAGCCACCGTTCCGGCTGGAAGTACGCGCCGAGGAACGCCGGTGGCGTCTCCGCCGGGAAGCGCAGCCCCTGCTCGCCGTTGAACACGCCGGTGAAGATCGTGCTGACGGCCGGCACCAGCGTGGCGACCGCGAGGGTCACGCCGGCCAGGTACGGCCCGCGCAGCCGGGCCGCCGCCAGTCCGATGACCAGACCGGCGAGCGCGGTCGCCGCCAGGGCGGCCAGCAGGGACAGCGGCAGGATCCACCGCCCCTGGATCCCCCGCTCGTCGAAGCCCCGCTGCACCAGCGCCACGGTGTACGCGCCGGTGGCCATGAGCGCCCCGTGCCCCAGGGAGAGCTGGCCGTTGAGCCCGACCAGCACGGTGTAGCCGGCGGTGACGCAGAGGAACGCGCAGACCCGGGCCACCTGGAGGTTCTGGTAGGGCGCGAGCTGGTTGGTGAGCAGCACGACAAGGGTGCCGGCGAGCACCGCGACGGCCAGGTGGCGCAGCAGGGTCGACCCGCGCGCGCCGGCCGTGGCGGGCGCCCCGGGCAGCAGCCGGCGCAGCGGGGACGGCCCGGCGGGCCGGTCCACCCCGGAGCGGGCGGAGGGGCGGGTGGCGGTCACACGTGCCTCGCTCTCGCGCTGGAGAAGAGCCCGCCGGGGCGGACCAGGAGGACGGCCAGCAGCAGCACCAGGACGGCCAGCGGGGTGGTGTCCGGGCCCAGGTAGCCGGTGACGTACGAGAGGATCAGGCCGACCAGCAGGCCGCCGACCACCGCGCCGGCCGGGCTGTCCAGGCCGCCGACCACGGCGGCGGTGAACGCCACGACGAAGACCAGGTCCATGGCGTGGGGGTGCAACCCCAGCCCGGTGGGGACGACCAGCATGCCGGCGAGCGCGCCGACCGCGGCGGCGAGGGCCCAGCCGAGGGTGAGCATCCGGGAGACGTCGACGCCGAGCAGCCGGGACACCTCGGGGGCGAACGCGGCGGCCCGCATCCGCAGGCCGATCGGCGTACGGGTGAACAGCAGCGCCAGCAGCACCACGACCACGAGCACCGCGCCGAGCACCCACAGGTCGTACGGGGAGAGCGCGGCGACCCCGCCCACGGTGAGCGCGTCGGTGTCGAACGGTGCGGGCGCCGGCCGGTAGCCGTTGCCGAACACCATGCCGAGCACCGCCTGGATGAGCAGCACCAGACCGAGCGCGACGATGACCTCGTTGAGCGGGTTGGCGTGCCCCACGAAGCGCATGAGCACCCGTTCGACGAGCGCGCCCAGCAGCAGGCCGGCGAGCACTGCGGCGCCCAGGCCCACCCAGTAGGAGCCGGTCGCGGACGCCACCGCGTAGCCGACGTAGGCGGTGGCCACGGCCATCGCGCCCTGGGCGAAGTTGACCAGCCGGGCGGCCCGCCAGATGAGCACCAGGGCGAGGGCGAACGCGGCGTAGACCGCGCCCGTGGACAGCCCGCCGAAGGTGAGGAACAAGAACCGGTCCAATGCGGATCCTTCCTGCTCGCCGGGCCGTCAGAACCCGAGGTACGCGTGCCGGAGCTGGGCGTCGTCGCGCAGCCGGGCCGCCGGGGCGGCGGTGACCACCCGGCCCAGCGACATCACCACGCCCTGGTCGGCGACGGAGAGGGCGCTGCGGACGTTCTGCTCGACCAGCAGGACGGTGAGCCCGCGGTCGTCGCAGAGCCGGCGTAGCAGCGCCATGATCTGCGCGGTCACCTTGGGGGCGAGGCCGAGCGACGGCTCGTCGAGCAGCAGCAGCCGGGGCCGGGCGATCAGCGCCCGGCCGAGGGCGAGCATCTGCCGCTCCCCGCCGGAGAGCTGGTGCCCGGCGTGCCGGCGCCGGCGGGCCAGGGCGGGGAACAGCTCGTACACCTCGTCCTGGGCGCGCCGGGCGTCGGCCCGGTCGCGGCGCCAGAGCCCGCCGAGGCGCAGGTTCTCCTCCACGGTCAGCTCGGCCACCACGCCCCGGCCTTCCGGCACGTGCGCCAGGCCGCGCCGGACCAGGCGCTCGACGCGGACGCCGCGCAGCTCCGCGCCGTCGAAGCGGATCCGGCCGCCGGTGGGCCGCAGCAGACCCGACAGGGTACGCAGCAGGGTGGTCTTGCCGGCCCCGTTGGCGCCGAGGACGGCGGCGATGGTCCCGGCGGGCACCGCGAACGTCACGTCCCGCAGCACCGGCACCGGCCCGTAGCCGGAGCTGACGGCCTCGACCTCCAGCATCCCGGTCACGATCCGGCCCCCGCCGCCTCGGCCGGCACGTCGGCGCCGAGGTACGCCTCGGTGACCACCGGGTCGTCGCGGACCTCGTCCGGGGTGCCGGCGGCGATGACCCGGCCGAAGTCGAGCACCACGAGCTCCTGGCAGACGGACATGACGAGGTCCATGTGGTGCTCGACCAGCATCACCGAGCAGGCGCCGCCGGCCCGCTCGGGCAGGGTGCGGACCAGCTCGGCCAGCTCGGCGACGTCGTCGGCCCCGAGCCCGCCGGCCGGCTCGTCGAGCAGGAGCAGCCGGGGCCGGGCGATCAGGGCGCGCGCCAGGGCGACCCGCTTGCGGACCGCGTACGGCAGGGTGGCCGGGGCCGCCCCGGCGTGCGCCGCCACACCCAGCTCGGCGAGGAGGTCGAGGGCCTCCCGGCGCAGCCGGCGCTCGTCGCGGTCGCTGCGCGGCAGGCCGAACAGGGCGGTGGCGAAGCCGGCCCGGGCCGCGTGGCTGGCACCGGCCACCACGTTCTCCAGCACGGTGAGCCCGGGAAACAGGCCGACGCCCTGGAGCGTGCGGGCGATGCCGAGCCGGGTCAGCCGGTGCGGGCGGGGCCGGAACGGCCGGCCGTCCAGGGTGAGCGATCCGCTGGTCGGCGGGACGAAGCCGCAGACCACGTTGAACAGGGTGGTCTTCCCGGCGCCGTTGGGGCCGATCACGCCGACGATCCGGCCGGGCGGCACCCGCAGCGAGACGTCGTCGAGGGCGACCAGGCCGCCGAACCGGACGCCGACGCCGTACAGCGCCAGGTCGATGCCGTCCACGGGGGTGGGGGGTGGGCTCATCTTCACCTCGGGAGAGGACGCGGCGTCGGGGGTGCGCGGTGCGGCTCGGGCGAAGCGGGGAAACTTATTACACCGGGAGTGTACTTTTCGGCGAGTGTTCGTCAATGCCTCCCGGAGGGCATGGTGATATCGACGGGATCACGATTCCGCGGCGCGCGCGGAGTTGCACCCGTCGTGCAGGGTCGGCCGGGCTCAGCCGGCGGCCGGGGCGGGCGCCCGCAGGGTGCGCACCTGGCCGGTGCGCGGCCCGCCGGACAGCGCCGCGGGGCTCCACTGTGTGGTGACGAGGTGGAGGGTGCGCCCGTCCGGACCGCCGAGGGCGCAGGCGAAGCAGCCCCGGTCCAGCTCGATCCGGTCGAGCACCCGGCCGCCCTCGGCGACCCGCACGGCGCACCGGTTCGGCACGTCGCCGTACCAGACCGCGCCCGTGGCGTCGAGGCAGATGCCGTCCGGCGCCGAGTCCGGCACCGCCGCCCAGACCCGCCGCCCGCCGAGCGTCCCGTCGGCGGCCACGTCGAACGCGGTGAGCCGACCGGCGTACGACTCGGCGACGATCAGGGTGCCCCCGTCCGGGGTCAGCGCCATGCCGTTGGGGAACGCCAGGTCGTCGGCGACCGGCCGGACACCGCCGTCCGGCGCGACAAGGGCCACCAGGCCCGGCCGGAACTCCCCGCCGGGGAAGTCGAAGCCGATGGTGTTGACGTACGCGTTCCCCCGGGCGTCGGTGACCACCTCGTTCCACGGGTGCGGGACCAGCGCGGCCAGGTCGGCGTGGGTCCGCAGCGCGCCGTCGGGCTCCCGGCGCAGCAGCCGCCCGGCGCTCCCGGCCACCAGTAGCAGCCGCCCGTCGGGCAGCCAGTCGAAGCAGATCGGCAGCCCGTCGACCCGGGCGACCACCTCGGTCCGGCCCGCCGCGTCGACGGTCAGCACCTCCCCGGCGCCCCAGTCGGCGAGCCAGAGCCGCCCGTCGTGCCAGCGGGGCGACTCGCCGAAGGCGAGTCCGTCGACAAGGATCTCCGGTGCGCTCACGGGTGGCTCCTCAGCAGGTCGCGGGAGCGGCGGAGGAACTCCCGTTCGGCGGTGTTGTCGGTGCGCGCGATCGCCGCGTCGTACGCGGCCACCGCCTCGGCGGGCCGGTCGAGGCGGCGCAGCAGGTCGGCGCGGACGGCGTGCAGCACGTGGTAGCCGGCCAGGTCCAGCCGGTCGACCTCGGCGAGGGCGGCGGCCGGACCGGCGACCTCGGCCAGCGCGACGGCCCGGTTCAGCGCCACGACCGGCCCGGGCGCGTGCGCCACGAGCTGGTCGTAGAGGGCGAGGATCTGCCGCCAGTCGGTGTCCGCGGCGGTCGCCGCGTCGCTGTGCACCGCGTTGATCGCGGCCTGGATCTGGTACGGGCCGGGCCGGTCCCGCCGCAGGCAGCGCCGCACGAGCGCCTGCCCCTCGGCGATCAGCGCCCGGTCCCACCGGCCACGGTCCTGCGCGCCCAACGGCACGAGCGTGCCGTCCGGCGCGGTCCGGGCGCCCCGCCGCGCGTCGGTGAGCAGCATCAGGGCGAGCAGCCCGAGCACCTCCGGCTCGTCCGGCATCAGTTGGGCCAGCAACCGGCCCAGCCGGATCGCCTCGGCGCACAGCTCGTCGCGGACCAGCCGCTCCCCCGCGCTGGCGGTGTGCCCCTCGGTGAAGATCAGGTAGACCACGGCGAGCACGGCGCGCAGCCGGTCGGGCAGGTCGGCGTCGCGGGGCACCCGGTACGGGATGCCCGCGTCCCGGATCTTGGCCTTGGCCCGGACCAGGCGCTGCGCCATGGTCGGCTCCGGCACCAGGAAGGCCCGGGCGATCTCGGCGGTGCTCAGCCCGCCGAGCAGGCGCAGGGTCAGCGCGACCCGGGCCGGGACGGCGAGCGCCGGGTGGCAGCAGGTGAAGATGAGGCGGAGCCGGTCGTCGCGCACGGGCCCCTCCTCGGTGGGTGGCTCGGGGGCGTACAGCAGGGCGGCCTGGGCGTGCCGGTCGGCGCGGGTCGCCTCGCGGCGGCGCCTGTCGATCGCCCGGTTCCGGGCCGTGGTGATGATCCAGCCGGCCGGGCTGGGCGGTGGCCCGTCGACCGCCCACCGGTCGACCGCGACGGCGAACGCGTCCTGGACCGCCTCCTCGGCGAGGTCGATGTCGCCGAGCAGGCGGACCAGGACGGCGACCGCGCGGCCGTACTCCGCGCGGAAGGCCCGTTCGACGTCGGTCGGCCCGGTCATGCCTCGCCCTGGAACGGGCGCACCTCCACCGGCAGGGTGGTGGCCAGGGCGTACCGGCGACCCCAGTCGAGCGCGGCGTCGAGGTCGGGCGCCGTGATGATGGTGAAGCCGCCCAGATACTCCTTGCCCTCGGCGAACGGGCCGTCGGTGACCAGCACCTCGTCGCCCTTCGGGCGCAGCACGGTGGCGGTCTCCGGGGCGTGCAGCCCGTTGCCGAACACCCAGCAGCCGGCCTCCCGCAGCTCCCGGCCGATGGCGTCGACCTCGCGCATCACCCCGGCCAGGAACTCCGGGTCCGGCACGCCCCCGCCGGCCGGCTGGTACATGCTGATCAGGTACTGCTTCACGGGACTGCCTCCTCGTCCGGCGGCCGGTCGCTTCCGGCCCCTCCACCCTCCACACGAACCGGGACCCGGCCGATCGACACGCCGGCCCGAGGGATTTCCGCGGACCCAGGTGTTGATCGACCGTCGCCAGCGTCCGACACTCGGGGCATGGCACGAACCGCGGCGGTTCCGCTCGCCCCCGGGGTCTGGCGCATCCCCACCGTGGGTCGTGCCATGGTCAACTCCTACGCCTTCGTCGACGACGACGGCTCCGTCACGCTTGTCGACTGCGGCGTGCGACGGGCCCCGGCCCGCATCGTGCGCGGGCTGGCGGCCATCGGCAAGACCCCCGCCGACGTGACCCGGATCGTGCTGACCCATGCGCACGCTGACCACGCCGGCGGGGCCGCCGAGCTGGCCCGGCGCACCGGCGCCCCGGTCGCCGCGCATCGGGCCGACGTGCCGTACGCCGAGTCCGGCCGGGTGCCGCCGCAGGGCGGCGGGAACACGGTCGGCCGTTTCCTCACCCGCCTGGCGGGCGGCCGGTTCCCGGCCGTCGCGGTGGCCCGGCCGCTGGCCGACGGCGACGTGCTCCCGGTCGGCGGCGGCCTGCGGGTGGTGCACACCCCGGGCCATTCCCCGGGGCACGTGTCGCTGCTGCACGAGCCGACGCGGGTTCTGGTCACCGGGGACGCGCTGTTCAACGTGGCCGGCGTGCGCTGGCCGGTGCGGTCGTTCTGCACGGACTTCCGGATGACCCAGCGGACCGCGCACGTGCTGGGCGAGCTGGACTACGACGTGGCCGCCTTCACCCACGGGCCCGAGCTCACCGACCGGGCCCGCGAGCAGGTCCGGGCCTTCCTCCGCCGCCTGGGCTGAGCCGACTCCCCGTCACCGGGCCGCACCCACCACCTACCCACACAACGAAAAACTTCCATGCATCTATTGCAAGAATTCTTCGCTGTGTGACCTAATACTGACAGTTCCTTTCGTCAGACTCCCCCCAACCCCCAGGGAGGAAAGATGAACCGTCCCCTGCGATCGGCGCTGCGTACGGCCGCCACGGCCCTGCTCGCCACCGTCACCCTGGCCGCCTCGGCCGTCGTCGGCGCGACACCCGCCAGCGCCGCGCCGGCCGGCCTGCCCGGCATGGACGTCTCCAGCCACCAGGGCAACGTGAACTGGTCCGCCGCCTGGAGCAACGGCGCCCGGTTCGCGTACGTCAAGGCGACCGAGGGCACGTACTACACCAACCCGTACTTCGCCCAGCAGTACAACGGCTCCTACAACGTCGGGATGATCCGCGGGTCGTACCACTTCGCCCGCCCGGACACCACGAGCGGCGCCACCCAGGCCAACTACTTCGTGGACCACGGCGGCGGCTGGTCCAAGGACGGGAAGACGCTGCCCGGGGCGCTCGACATCGAGTACAACCCGTACGGCGCCACCTGCTACGGCCTGAGCCAGGCGTCGATGCGCAGCTGGATCGCGTCGTTCGTCAACCAGTACTACGCGCGGACCGGCCGGTGGGCCACCATCTACACCACTACCGACTGGTGGAGCACCTGCACCGGCAACACCTCGCAGTTCGCCGCGAACAACCCGCTGTGGATCGCGCGCTACTCCAGCAGCGTCGGCACCCTGCCGGCCGGCTGGGGGACGTACTCCTTCTGGCAGTGGGCCTCCTCGGGCGTCTTCCCGGGTGACCAGAACGTCTGGAACGGCACCCTGGACCGGCTCAAGGTGCTGGCCTGCAACGGACCCTGCTGACCCGCTCCGGTGGCGGGCCGGCCTGCCGGCCGCCCGCCACCGGCGGCGTCCGTCCCCCCGACGAGGAGGCCCCGATGTCCGTACCCGTTCCCCGGCGGGCCGTGCTGCGCGGCGCGGTCCTGCTCGGCGCCACCGCACTGACCCAGTTCGGCGCCGACCGCGACGCCCGGGCCGTCGCCACCCGGATCGACCAGCCAACCATCGCCAACTGCGCGACGTGGGGCGCCCGCCCGCCCTCGTCGGCGGTGAGCGTGGTGCAGAGCCGGCCCAACAAGATCATCATTCACCACACCGCATTCCCGAACACCACCGACTACAGCCTCGCGCAGGCCTACCGGAACTCGCGCGACATCCAGAACCTGCACATGGACACCAACGGCTGGCTCGACTCCGGGCAGCACTTCACCAACAGCCGCGGCGGCTACCTCACCGAGGGCCGGCACGGCAGCCTGTACGGGCTGCTGCACGGGCAGACCATGGTGCAGGGCGCGCACTGCGTCGGGCAGAACAGCCAGGCCATCGGCATCGAGAACGACGGCATCTACCTCGACGTGCAGCCCCCGCAGGCGCTCTGGGACAGCCTGGTGTGGTTCTGCGCCTTCACCTGCCAGCAGTACGGCATCCCGCCGACCGAGATCTACGGGCACAAGGACTTCAACAGCACCCAGTGCCCCGGCCTGCTGCACGACCGGCTCCCGGAGTTGCGCAGCACCGTGGCCGCCCGCCTCGGCGCCTGACCGGATCCCGGACACCTTCCGTTCGCCTCGAACGGAAGGTGTCCGGCGTTTCAGCGCTCGCTTATATAAGCCCGGTCTGATAGAAAGAGGGCGTGCACGCCTTCGACGTCCTCGGGGACCCGGTGCGCCGCCGGATCCTGGAGCTGCTCGCCGACGGTGAGCAGCCCGCCGGCACGGTCGGCGCGACCGTCCAGCGGGAGTTCGGCATCAGCCAGCCCGCCGTGTCGCAGCACCTCAAGGTGCTGCGGGAACACGGCTTCGCGACCGTGCGCGCCGAGGGCACCCGCCGCCTCTACGCAGTGGACCCGGGCCCGCTGCGCGAGCTGGACGAGTGGCTCGCCGGCTTCCGCCGGTTCTGGGCGCCGCCGCTGGCGGCACTCGCCACCGAACTGGCCCGGGGCCGGCGCGAGCGGCGGCTGCGCGAGGACAACTCCGAGGAGAGGAACACACCATGATCGACGTGACCGGGCAGATCAGCGCCGTCGAGCGCCGGCTGGGCACCCGCACGCTCCCCGCCGGCGAGGCGCGGGTCATGACCATCAGCCAGACGTACGACGCGCCGGTGGAGGACGTCTGGGACGCCTGCACCAGCGCCGAGCGGATCCCCCGCTGGTTCCTGCCGATCTCGGGCGAGCTGAAGCTCGGGGGGCGCTACCAGCTGGAAGGAAACGCCGGGGGCACCGTCGAGCGCTGCGACCCGCCGCACAGCTTCGCCGCCACCTGGGAGTTCGGCGGGGAGGTGAGCTGGATCGAGGTGCGGCTCACCGAGGCCGGCGCCGGACGTACCCGGTTCGAGCTGGAGCACGTCGCGCACGTCGACGACGCGCGGTGGGCCGAGTACGGGCCGGGCGCCGTCGGCGTCGGCTGGGACGGGGCACTGCTCGGGCTGGCCTCCCACCTCGCGGCCGACGGCTCCGGGATCACCCCGGACGAGGCCGTCGCCTGGATGGGCTCGGACGAGGGCCGCCGCTTCATGACGGAGGCCAGCGCCCGCTGGACCGAGGCGAGCATCGCCGCCGGCACCCCGGCCGACGAGGCCCGCGCCGCCGGCGACCGGACGACCGCCTTCTACACCGGCGCCCCGACCCCCTGACTCCCCGCCGATCGTGCCCGTGCCCTCGACAGGCACGGGCACGGTCGCGCGGTCAGGCGGGGTGGAACTCGTGCACGACCTCGATGCGGCCGACGAGGTTCGCGTTGAGCAGCGGCACGTCCTCGGCGGGGATCCACAGTTCGCGGATCTCCCGGCCGCCGACCTGCCGCACGGGGTAGCGCTCGGCGAAGTCGCGCCGCACCGCGAACCGGGTCACGTAGCCGACGCCGGACGCCGGGACGTTCCAGTCCCGGGCGATCAGGACGGCGTACTCCTCAGTGAGCACCGGGTAGAAGATCGGCTGGTCCGGGAGGCGAGGCGGCCACGCGCGCCAGCCGGACGCCTCGACGAGCGCCAACTCCTCCGGCCCGGTCGGCCGCCACAGCGTGATGGTCTCCACCGCCTCCTCCTTCCACATCGGTCGGGGCAGGCTACCGGCGGCGGCCCGGGCGCCGCGAGGGGATTCGGTGGTGTGGCGGCGGAGCATGGCGTGGAGGGCCCCGCTGGTCGGTGGGAGGGGTTCGAGATACTGGCCCGCCATGGACCTGGATGAGTACCAGCGTGGCGCCCTCCGTACCGCCGCTCCACGCGACAAGAGGAACGAGCTGCTCCACCTGGTGCTCGGGCTCGTCGGCGAAGCCGGTGAGATCGCCGAGAAGTTCAAGAAGTGGGTCCGAGACCTCGACGGCGACGAGTCGCGGATCGACCGGGCCGACATCGCCAAGGAACTCGGTGACGTGCTCTGGTACGTGGCGGTGCTCGCCGACTACCTCGACCTGTCGCTGGACGACATCGCAACGGCCAACCTGGCCAAGCTGGCCAGCCGCCAGGGCCGTGGCGTGCTGGGTGGCAGCGGCGACAACCGCTGAGCCGGGGAAATGCGGCGGCGGAGTGTCGGTGCCCTCCGGCAGACTGTCGATCGTGCCGATCCGATCCGTCGCCGAGCTGACCGCCGCCGTCCACTCCGGAGCGCGGGTGAGATACCTGCACTTCTGGGGGCACCGCCCGCAGCGGGACGGCAGCGTCGGCGCCGGCTGCCTGAGCCAGTGGTGGCCCGCGCCGTTCACGGTCGACGGCCGGACGTACGCCACCGCCGAGCACTGGATGATGTGGCACAAGGCCACCCTCTTCGGCGACGACGAGGTCGCCGAACGGGTCCTCGACGCCGCGCACCCGCACCGGGCCAAGGCGCTCGGCCGGCAGGTCCGCGGCTTCGACGAGGCGACCTGGGCGGCCCGCCGCTACGACATCGTGGTGGCCGGCAGCGTGGCCAAGTTCGGCCAGCACGAGGAGCTGGGCCGGTTCCTGCTCGGGACCGGTGAGCGGGTGCTGGTCGAGGCGAGCCCGCTGGACCGGGTCTGGGGCATCGGGCTGGCCGCCGACGACCCGCGCGCCGCGGACCCGGCACGGTGGCGGGGCGCGAACCTGCTCGGCTTCGCCCTGATGGACGCCCGCGCCGCCCTCCGCGCGGACGCCGCCGGCGCGCTCCGCTAGGGTCACGCGGATGCACGACTCCCTCGGCTACACCTGCGGCACCTGCGGCGCGCGCCACGAGGAAGCGCCCCTGTCGTACCGCACGCATGCGCCGGCCTACTGGTCCGACGAGGTGGCGGCGGCGGACGGCAGCCAGCTGACCCCGGACCTCTGCGTCATCCAGGGCGAGCACTTCTTCGTCCAGGGCACCGTCGACATCCCGCTGCGCGACGCGGACGGCGCCTTCTCCTGGGGCGTCTGGGTGTCGCTCAGCGCGGCCAACTTCGCCCGCACGGTCGAGCTGTGGGAGAGCCCGGGCCGGGAGTCGGAGCCGCCCTACTTCGGCTGGCTGTCGACCGAGCTGCCCGTCTACGGCCGGAGCACCCTGCAACTCAAGACGAACGTGCACACCCAGCCGGTCGGCCGGAAGCCGCTCGTGGAGGTCGAGCCGACCGACCACCCGCTCGCGGTGGCACAGCGGACCGGGATGACCATGGCGGACGTCCGCCGCATCGCGGACCGGCTGCGGCACTCGGAGACACCCCGCACGGGCGGGTGAAGGGGCGCCGCGGCGCCCGGGCGGGTAACGTGCAGCGGCGTGACCGCCGCACCGTACACGCACTGCTCGTTCTGCGGCGCGGCCTACCCGGCGGAGGCCGGGTGGCCGCGCGTCTGCCTGGCCTGCGGGGAGACGGTGTGGCGCAACCCGCTGCCCGTCGCGGTGGCGGTCCTGCCGGTCCGCACCCCGGACGGCCTCGGCGTGGTGGTGGTCCGCCGGGACATCGAGCCGGCCCGCGGCCAGCTCGCCCTCCCGGGCGGCTTCATCGAGTACGGCGAGGAGTGGTCCGAGGCGCTCGTCCGCGAGCTGCGGGAGGAGACCGGCCTGCTCGCCGAGGCCGACGAGGCGCGGCTCTTCGCGGTGCACGGGGCGCCGGCCGGCGGCACCATGATGGTCTTCGGCGTGCTGCCCGAACGGCCGGTCGGTGACCTGCCCCCGTCGGCGCCGACCGAGGAGGCCACCGAGTGGCTGGTGCTCACGGAGCCGGTCGAGTTGGCGTTCTCCACCCACACGCGGGTGCTGGCCGACTTCCTCGCGGGCCGGCCCGCCGACTGACTGACCCGGTTACCTGACCCGGACCTCGGGCGACGCCACGAAAACTCCTATTGATTGAATAGGAAAGGCAGCGTCGCCGAGCCTCCGGAGGTCACCCGTGTCCCACGCCGAAGCCGACCACGACACCCGCCGGAGCCGGCAGTGGCTGGCCGGGGAGGCCCGCGGCGCGGGCGTCGACCGCGACCGGCTGCTGGAGCTGGGAGCGGCCATGGCCGCGCTGACCGCCGCGGCGGACGAGCGCGAGCCGGTCGCGATGGCCCCGGCGCCGGTCGGCGTCGACCCGGGTACGCCGATCGCCAAGCCGCTGCCCCCGGAGCTGCTGCGCCCGCTGGACACCAACGCCGAGATGCGCTGGACGGCGCTGGCCGGGCAGGGGTACGTGGTGCCGAACGACAGGTTCTTCGTCCGCAACCACACCGTGACGCCCCGTCTGGACGCCGACACGTGGCGGCTGCGCCTGTTCGGTTCCGGGCTGCGGGGCGCACCCACCCGGGACACCCCGGTCGAGTTCAGCCTCGACGAGCTGCGCCGGCTGCCGGCCGAGGAGAGCACCGCGCTGCTCGAATGTGCCGGCAACGGCCGGCGCTACTTCGCCGAGCAGCAGGACGACCCGGCGCCGGGGGTGGCCTGGGGGCTGGGCGGGGTCGGCGTGGCCCACTGGCGGGGCGTCCGGCTGGGCACGGTGCTGCGCCTCGCCGGGCTGCGGGACGACGCGGTCGACGTGATGCCCGAGGGACTGGACCCGGACTACGTGACCGGCGGGGTCAACCTGGGCCGGGTACGCCGCCCGCTGCCGATCGCCAAGGCCCTCGACGACGTGCTGCTGGCGTACGAGATGAACGGCGAGCCGCTCCCCGCCGACCACGGCTTCCCGGTCCGGGTGGTGGTGCCCGGCTGGATCGGCATCTCCTCGATCAAGTGGGTGGGCCCCGTCGAGGTCTCCACCACTCCCCTGTTCTCCCCGTGGAACACCCGGTTCTACCGGATGTTCGGCCCCGGGCACCCGGCGGAGGGCACGGTGCTGGGCGCGCAGCCGGTGAAGAGCGCGTTCGAGCTGGCCTGGGACGCCCGGGTGCCGGCCGGCGCGGACCTGCTGCTGCGCGGCCGGTCCTGGTCGGGCAACGGCCCGATCGACCGCGTCGAGGTGGACACCGGCGAGGGCTGGCGCCCCGCCGACCTGGTCGCCGCCGACCGCGGCGGCCCCTGGCAGCGCTGGACCGCGCGCTGGCGCCCTTCGGCTCCGGGCCGGTACACCCTCCGCGCCCGCGCCACCGACACCACCGGGGCCACCCAGCCCGACCGCGCCGCCCCCAACACCCTGGCCTACCTCTTCGACGGGATCGTCCACCACCCGGTCACAGCCCTCTGACCCCACCCGACGGTTGCCCGGCACGCCGGCGCCGGTAGTCACCACTTCGTGATCAACCCACCGGGAGCGTGAGGTAGGCCGGTGGGACCGTGTCCGTCAGCCACACGCCGTTGGCGCTGCGGTAGAACGGGTAGCCGTTGGCGGCCATGGCGGCGGCGTCGACGGTGAGGATGACCACCGCGCCGGCCCGGCGGGCGCCGACGCGGTGGGCGGTCTCCACGTCCGGGGAGAGGTGCACGTGGTGGCGGCGGCCCCGGTGGAGGCCCTCGGCCCGGATCGCGGGGAGCGCCGTCTCGCTGGTGCCGTGGAAGAGCCGGTCAGGCGGCACGGCCGGGGTCAGGCCCAGGTCGACGGGGACGGAGTGGCCCTGGCTGGCCCGGATCCGGTCGACCCCGTCCGGTCCGCGTTCGACGGCGAAGCGCTGCTTGTCGTTGCCGGCCACCACGGCGTCCAGGTCGGCGCGGGTGATCCGCAGCGCGGCGAGCAGGTCGGCGACCGGCACCCAGCCGGCCCGGTCGAGCGTCAGGTGGAACTGGTCGGGGCGGTGGCGCAGGGCCAGCGACATCCGTTTGCTCACCCGGACCAGGTCACGATGATCCACCTCGACAGTGTGACCCACCGGCCGGGGGCGGTCGACGGATATCAGCCGGTGGCCCCCGAACCGGCGCTCACCATCAGCCCCGCGGCGTCCACCACCTCGAAGTCGCTGCCGCGCAGGCCGCCCAGGGCGTGCAGGGCGTCGTTGTCCCAGCGTGGGTCGGGGGCGCCGGAGAGGAACCAGGCCGAACCGTGGTCCGCGACGACCAAGCCGTACCGCTGCATCGCCTCGGCCACGATCCGGGCCTGCCGGGGCAGCCGGGACAGGTCCACCGAGCGCTTGAGGCGCAGCCGCTGGCCGAGCTGCGGCAGCGCCGGGTCGGTGGCCGACGAGGCGGAGTGGGTGGCCGGCCAGGTCCAGCCGGTGCGGGTGCGCGGCACGGTCACCCGGATCGCGTGGTCGACGCGGCCGGCGGCCACCTCGTTGTAGCGGACCAGCCCGGCCAGGATGGACAGTCCGGACGCGTCGGCCGACGTCCAGCCCGCCCGCCGCAACCTGTTGGACCGCAGGTCGAAGACCGCTCCCGAGCCGGCCCGCCAGCCGCCGCCGGACCGGTGCGCGTCGAACAGCTCGTACGCCCGGCAGGCCGCCCGGTCCCAGACGATCACGTGCCGGTCGCCGGTGCCGTCCGGTCCGCCCTCGACCGCCGCGTCCGGCGGGACCGGGTACGGTCCCGGGTCGCTCTCGTCGGCGTACCCGAAGGTCACCGGGACCCGCCGCTGCCCGGCGGGGACGACGGTGACCGGGATGCCGATCGGCGCGCCCTCCCACCGGCCGGAGCCGAAGTCGGCGTGCACCGTGGCGCCCCCGCCGATCGCGCCGATCATCGCCGCGGAGCGCGGGTGCACGGGCAGCCGGGAGACGTCGGCGTGCCAGACGTTGTCCGCCGGGAAGACGGTGCACGGCCGGGCACTCGGGCTGGGCCGGCCACCGAGTCCGGCCCGGGCGGCCGGCACGGGCGACGGGCCGGCCGGCGGGGCCGGTGCCGCGCTGACCGGGCCGGTGGGTGTCGGCGCGGCAGCCGGCCGGGTGGCCGGGTCGGAGCAGCCGGCGGCGACCAGGGCGAGCACGGCCGCGACGGCGGTGGCGCGGCGGACTGACGGGCGGGCCATTCCGCGCATCCTGCCCGAGGGCGGCGTCCGGCGGCAACGGTCGGCCCGGTCCAGCGGCGACCGCCGGCGCACGCCGGCGCCGGGCGGCGGCGGACCGTGCGGTCAGGCGGTCCCCGCCGGCGGCAACCGCGGTCAGGCGGCGGCGCGGTCGGCCGGGGGCCGGCGGCGGAGCGACGCGTCGGTGAGCGCGGGCGGGGACCACACGCCGTCCGGCTGGTAGAGGTTCGTGCCGGGCGGGACGATCTCGTCGATCCGGTCCAGCACCGCGTCGTCGAGCGTCAGCGCCGCGCCCTTGAGCAGCCCCTCCAGCTGGGTCATGGTGCGCGGCCCGAGGATCGCCGACGTGACACCCGGGTGCGCCACGGTGAACGCGACGGCCAGCTCGGGCAGCGAGCAGCCGACCTCCTCGGCGAGCGCGACCAGTTCCTCGACGGCGGCGTACTTGGCGGCGTTGCCGGGCAGCGCCGGGTCGAACCGGTCCGGGTTGCGCGCCGGTCGGCCGGCGGTGAGGTCGACGGCCGCGCCCCGCCGGTAGGTGCCGGACAGGAAGCCGGAGGCGAGCGGGGCCCACACCAGCACGCCCATGCCGTACCGCTGGCAGACCGGCAGGACCGCCCGCTCGATCCCGCGCGCCAGGATCGAGTACGGCGGCTGCTCGGTGCGGAACCGGCCGAGCGCCCGCCGCTCCGCGACGTGCTGCGCCTCGACGATCTCCTCGGCCGGGAACGTCGAGCAGCCGAACGCCCGGATCTTGCCGGCCCGGACCAGGTCGGTGAGCGCCCCGAGGGTCTCCTCCACGTCGGTGGTGTGGTCGGGCCGGTGCACCTGGTAGAGGTCGATCCAGTCGGTGCCCAGGCGGCGCAGGCTGTCCTCGACGGCGCGGACGATCCAGCGTCGCGAGTTCCCGCCCCGGTTGGGTCCCTCCCCCATGGGAAAGTGCACCTTGGTGGCCAGGACCACGTCGTCGCGCCGGCCCCGCAGCGCCTTGCCGACGATCACCTCCGACTCGCCCGCCGAGTACATGTCGGCGGTGTCCACGAAGTTGATCCCCCGGTCGAGGGCGGTGTGGACGATCCGGGCGCAGTCGTCGTGGTCGGGGTTGCCGACCGACCCGAACATCATGGTGCCGAGACAGTGGACGCTGACCTGGATGCCGGTGCCGCCGAGGACGCGGTAACGCATGTGGGCTCCCTGGGATGACGCCGCGCTGACCGGGCGGCGGCCGGTGCGGTCACCGTAGGAGTTCGAGCGTGCTCGAGGTCAACTCTCCGCCGCGGCCTCCCCGGCCTGCGCCAGGTAGCCGGCCGCCTGCAACTCGAACAGCTCCCGGTAGAGACCCTCCTGCGCCATCAACTCGTCGTGGTCGCCCTGCTGGATCAGCCGGCCGTGGTCCATCACGAAGATCCGGTCGGCGTGCCGGACGTTCGCCAGCCGGTGTGTGATCAGCACGACGGCCCGGTCGGGGTGGCGCCGCAGGTGCTGGAAGAGGGCGTGCTCGGCCCGCGCGTCGAGGGCCGCCGACGGCTCGTCGCAGATCAGCAGCCGGGCGTCCCGGTAGAGACCGCGGGCCGCCACGAGCCGCTGCCACTGCCCGCCCGAGAGGTCCTGCCCGTCCTTGAACTGCCGGTCCAGCAGCGTGTCGTACCCGAACGGCAGCTCCGTGATCATGTCGTGCGCGGCGGCGTCGCGGGCGGCGTCCTCGATGTTCGGCCCCGGCCGGTCGGCGGGCCGGTCGTGCCGGCCGATCCGGATGTTCTGCCGGGCGGTGAACGGGAACTTCCACCAGTCCTGGCTCATGACCGCCACCTGGGCGGCGGTCTGCCGGGGGTCCAGCTCCGCGGTGTCCACGCCGTCCCAGCGGATGACGCCGGCGGTGGGCCGGTAGAGGCCGGCGATGAGCTTGGCCAGGGTGGTCTTGCCGGAGCCGTTCTCCCCCACCAGCGCGATCACCTCGCCGCGGCGGACGGTCAGGCTGACCTCGTCGACGGCGGCCGTCTCGGTGTCCGGGTAGCGGAGGCTCACCCGGTCGAGATCGATCCGCTCGAAGCCGTCGACCGGCCGGGTGCCGCCGACGGGGACACGTTGGAGGGCCCGGTCGACGAAGTTCCGGTAGTCCTGGTAATAGAGGGCGTCCTCGTAGAGCGAGTTGGTGGCGAACACCGCGGTCCGCAGGCCTGCCCGGGCCGACTGCAGTGCCAGCAGGGCGGTGGCCGCAGCCGCGAGGACGACCACCCCGGTGAGCAACAGACCGCCGAGAACCGCGTACAGGACGAAGGTGGCGACGCCGGTGATCGACAGGCCGACCCCACGGGTCAGCATTTGCGAGCGGGCCAGGCGCAGCTCGGCGCGGGTCTCCAGAGTCATCATCCGGTGGAACTCCGCGAGCAGGAACTCGCGCATCTGGTAGGCGCGGATCTCGGCGGCGGTCCGCCGCTCGGCCATCAGGTCGGCGAGCATCCACTTCCGTCGCCGCCGGGTGATCCGGGCCAGCCAATCGAGGTGCTGGTGCCGGGCCATCCGCACCGCCGTCACCGCCTCCGGCGCGGCGGCGAGGAGCAGACAGGGCAGCAGCAGCGGGTGGATCACCGTCACCGCCACGGCGGTGGCCGCCACGCCGACCACCCCGGTGACCAGGTTGACGGTGTCGTTCACGATGGACGCCGCCTCGGCCAGGCCCCGGTCCCGGGCCCGATCCATCTCCTCGGCGAAGCCGGCATCGTCGAAGGCGGCCAGCTCGACCGCCGAGGTGGTCTCGAAGAGCCGCAGCTCGACCGCGTAGTTGATCTGCGGAACGAGCCGGGCCTGTGCCCAGCCCGCAGCCACGGTGAGCGCACCACGGACGGTGACCGCCGCCGCGGCCAGCACCAGGGCGGGCACCGCCGCGCGGATCCGCTGCGGCGTCGGACCGGCGGCGAAGAGCTGCTGCAGCACCCCCGTGGTGGCGAGCAGTCCGAGCGTGGTGAGCACCCCGGCGGCGACGTTGAGCCCGATCGAGGCGATGGTGTCCCGTCGGCTGGTCCGCCACGCCAGCGCGAGGGCCTCACGGACCAGGGCGGGCAGCCGCCGCGCCACCGACCAGAAAGTGGTGTGGGCGAACTCCGTGGCCCGGTGCATCCAGTGCGGGTCCTCCAGCTCGGGCAGCCCCGCCTCCTCGGCCGGGTCGTCCTGCTCGGACGGGTCGTCCTGCTCGGACGGGGGGCGTGGGCCGATCACCCTGGTCATGGCACCTCCTGGCCGGGACGGGCAGCACCGGAGCTTACTTTCCGCAGTCGATAGCTGTCTGCCCGTAACCGGCGTGTCGAACACGCGTCCCAATCACGTGTCGCGCCGGCGGTTCTCTGCTCCCGAGGGGTGGGGCGATGTCGGGTCGCGTCGCGCGTACCCGTCCCGGGTGGCAGGCTGGTGGGGTCGCCGGCAGCGGGGCGACGCCGGCCCGCTGGCAGACCCGTCGTGAAGGAGAAGATCGACCCGATGGCTGTGGACGTCACCACCACGGACGAATGGCAGGCCCTGCGCAAGCACGCCGAGGCGATGCGCGGCACGCACCTGCGGGAGCTGTTCGCCGCGGACGGGCAGCGGGGCGACCGGCTCACCGGTGAGGTCGCCGACCTGCACGTGGACTACAGCAAGAACCTCGTCACCGACGAGACGCTGGGCCTGCTGACCGCGCTCGCCGAGCGGGTCGGGCTGACCGACCGGATCGCCGCCATGTTCGCCGGGGAGCACATCAACTCCACCGAGGACCGGGCCGTGCTGCACACCGCCCTGCGGCTGCCCCGCGACGCGTCGCTCACCGTGGACGGCCAGGACGTGGTCGCCGACGTGCACGCCGTGCTGGACCGGATGTCGGCCTTCGCCGAGCGGGTCCGCTCCGGCGCCTGGCGGGGCCACACCGGCGAGCGGATCAGCACGGTGGTCAACATCGGCATCGGCGGCTCCGACCTCGGGCCGGTGATGGCGTACGAGGCGCTGAAGGCGTACCGGGACGCGGGGATCACCTGCCGGTTCGTGTCCAACATCGACCCGACCGACATCCACGACAAGACCACCGACCTGGACCCGGCCAGCACGCTGTTCGTGGTGGTCTCGAAGACGTTCTCCACGCAGGAGACGCTGGCCAACGCCGACCAGGCGCGGCGCTGGCTGCTGGCCGGCCTGGACGCCGACGACAGCGCGGTGGCCCGGCACTTCGTGGCGGTCAGCACCAACGAGCAGCGGGTCCGCGACTTCGGCATCGACCCGGAGAACATGTTCGGCTTCTGGGACTGGGTGGGCGGGCGCTACTCGCTGCCCTCGGCGGTCGGGCTGTCGGTGATGCTGGCGGTGGGGCCGGCGCGGTTCCGGGAGCTGCTGGCCGGCTACCACGCCGTGGACGAGCACTTCCGGAGCACGCCGGTGGCGCGCAACGTGCCGGCGCTGCTGGGCCTGCTCAACGTCTGGTACACCGACTTCCTCGGCGCGGAGACCCACGCGGTGCTGCCCTACTCGCAGTACCTGCACCGGTTCCCGGCCTACCTGCAACAGCTCACCATGGAGAGCAACGGCAAGTCGGTGACGCGGGACGGCCGGGCGGTCACGTACCCGACCGGGGAGATCTTCTGGGGCGAGCCGGGCACCAACGGGCAGCACGCCTTCTACCAGCTCATCCACCAGGGCACCCGGCTGATCCCGGCCGACTTCATCGCGTTCAGCCAGCCCAACCACGACCTGGGCGACATGCACGACCTGTTCATGTCGAACTTCTTCGCGCAGACCGCGGCGCTGGCCTTCGGCCGCACCCGGGAGCAGGTCGAGGCGGAGGGCACCGCGCCCGAGGTGGTGCCGCACCGGGTCATGCCGGGCAACCACCCGACCACGTCGATCATCGCGCCGAAGCTGACCCCCGCGACGCTGGGCCAGCTCATCGCCCTCTACGAGCACATCGTGTTCACCGAGGCCGCGGTCTGGGACATCAACGCCTTCGACCAGTGGGGCGTGGAGCTGGGCAAGGTGATGGCCAACCAGCTCGCACCGAAGCTCACCGGGAGCGGACCGGATCTCGGCGACGTGGACTCCTCCACGGCCGCGCTGATCCGCCGCTACCGGTCCCAGCGCGGCCGGGACTGACGTACGCCCGCGGCCTCCGGCCCGAGCTGGTCGGAGGCCGCGCGGTCAGCCGCGCAGCAGGTCGGCGTGGGCGGCGCGGAGCCGGGCGAGCGCCGGGTCGCCGGCCGGTGCGCGACGGTCCAGCTCGGCCCACACCTCGGCGAGGGCGTCGGTGAGCGCGCGCAGCTCGGCGGCGTGCCGCCGGCTGCTCTGCCGGTGCAGCTCCTCCAGCCGCCGGGACCAGCCGGCGCTGATCGCGGCGATCCGTTCGGCGTCGGCGCGGGCCTGCGCCGCGGTGCGCGCCGCCGCGGCGGGCACTATCGCGGCGACCGGGCGCGGATCGCCGTCGCGGGTGACGACGGTGACGGTGTCGGTCAGCTCGGCGAGGGAGACGAGCTGGGTGAGCCGGGTGCGGACCTCGCGCAGCGGCAGGGCGCGCGGCTGGGGGGACCGGTCGGCCAGTGCGGGGACAGCCATGGACACATGTTGACGTCCGGGTACGACAGAACCGGCCGGGGTCAGGCCGTCCACTCCGGGGCGAGCACCGACCAGACCTCCATGTCGGCACGGCCCTCCGGCGTCGGGGCGGCCCCGCGCAGCACCCCGTCGCGGCTCATGCCGAGCCGGCGGGCCACCGCGATGCTGCGGTCGTTGCCGGCCTTGGTGACCCACTCGACGCGGTGGATGCCGCGGTCCCGGACCGCCCAGTCGATGATCACCCGGGCCGCCCGGGTGACCAGGCCCTGCCCCTCGGCGCCCGCCTCCAGCCAGCAGCCGGCCTCGCAGACCCCGGTGGTGGTGCTGAGCGAGACGAAGAGCACGCCGCCGACCAGGGTGCCGCGCTGCCAGATGCCCCAGATCCCGCCGTCGTCGCGGGCCCACCGGTCGGCGTAGTTCTGCAGCACCCGGCGGGCGGACTCGGCGTCGGTGGCCACGAAGGACGCGCCCACCCAGGGGGCGATGTGCTCCCGGCACCGGTCGAGGTTGGCGAGGAACTCGTCGGCGTGCCACGGCATCAGCTGCCGCAGCTCGGCGTCGTCGGTCAGAGAGAGGGCGAACACCCGAGCAACCTACCGGGCGGGGACGCCCCAGGACGCCCCCGCCGCATTGGTCAGGGGTGCATCTCGTACGCGCCGGAGAGGGCGACCACCCGCTGCCACACGCGGGCGGTGCGGTCGGCGTCGACTACCGGCCGCCGGAGGTGGGCCAGCGCCCAGGCGGCCTGCGCCTCGGTGGTGGCCGCCTTGCCGTGCAGGTCGGTGGCGTACGCGGAGAAGTCCCGGACCAGCAGGTCGAAGATCTCGTCCAGCAGGTCGGCGTCGAGTCCGGTCAGCTCGGCCTGCTCCAGGATCAGCTGGCCGTAGACGACGAGGGCGAAGAGCTGGCCGACGGTGAGCAGGAAGTCCAGGTCCCGCTGTTGGGCCTCGTCCGGCGCGTGGGCGGCGAGCAGGGCGGTCAGCCCGTCGGCCTGCTCCCGGAACCGGGCCACGTTGGGCAGGTGGGCGTGGGCGTCGTACGCGGCACGCCAGTCGTGGAAGCGGATCGCGCCGAGGCCGCGGGCCGGGCCCTGCCGGAACAGGAACTCGTCGTCGGCCGGATCCTGCCGGGTCGGCACGGGCGGGTGCGCGGCCGGCCGGAACAGGTAGTTGGGCATGAACTTGAGGATCAGCGCCAGGTTGACGTGCACCGTCCCCTCCAGCTTCGGCAGGCCGCGGATGTCCTTGGCGGCCTTGTCGAAGTAGGTGTCGGCCTCGAAGCCCTTGGCGGCGATCACGTCCCAGAGCAGGTCGATGACCTTCTCGCCCTCGGTGGTGACCTTCATCTTGGTCATCGGGTTGAACAGCAGGTAGCGCCGGTCGTCCGGGCCGGCCGAGCGGAAGTAGTCCACCGCCCGGTCGCTGAACAGCTTCATGGCCACCAGGCGGGCGTACGCGTCGGTCAGCTCGCGGCGCACGTGCGGGAAGTCGGTGACCCGCCGGCCGTAGAGGATCCGCTGGTGGGCGTGGGTGACCGCCTCGTACATGGCGTGCTCGCAGATGCCGATGGAGGCGGTGCAGAGGTTGAACTTGCCGACGTTGACGGTGTTGAGCGCGGCGTCGAAGGCCGCCGGGCCGGTGTGCAGCACGTCCTCGGCGCGCACCGGGTAGTTCTCCAGGCGGAACTCGCTGACGTACATCTGCGCGTTGACCACGTTGCGGACCAGCCGGTACGCCGGGTGCCGGCTGTCGGCGGCGAAGAAGACGTACCCCTCGGGGCCCTCGACGTCGGCGCGGCGGCCGAAGACCGAGACCAGGCCGGCGACGTTGCCGTTGCCGATGTAGTACTTGCCGCCGGTGGCCCGGAAGCCGCCGTCGGCGTCGGGGGTGAGCAGCAGGTCGGTGGAGTAGATGTCGGCGCCGTGCGGCCGCTCGGAGAGACCGAACGCCATGACGTGGCCCTCGTCGAGCAGCGCGGCGGCGCGGGCCCGGGCGGCGGTGTTGCCGCTCTGCCAGACCGGCCCGAGGCCGAGCACGGTGACCTGCCAGGTGTACCAGTAGCCGAGGCCGTAGAAGCCGAGGATCTCGCTGAGGGCGGCGTTGCGGGCGGTGTCCCAGCGCTTGTCCGGGTCGTCGCCGGCGTCGGCGGCCGGGGTGAGGAAGGTGGCGAAGAGTCCCTCCTTGGCGGCGAAGGCCAGGAAGTCGGCGTACCACTCCTGGTGGTTGTAGCTGTCCACGAGGGCCTGCTTGCCGCGCGACTCGAACCAGTCGACGGTGGCGCGCAGCAGCCGCCGGGAGGTCTCGTCGAGGTGGGCGGGGTCGTAGCGGTGGGGGTGGAACAGCAGCGGGTCGGTCACGGCTGAGCCTTTCCGAGGGAGTCGAGGGTGTCGAGCACGTCGTCGAGCCAGGCGAGGACCATCCGCTCGTACGCGATGCCGCCGCGCAGCACGACGTGCTGGAGGGCCGCGCGGGCGTCCCGGGCGGCGGGGTCGGGGAAGTCGCGGCGTTCGCCGGCCAGGTAGCCGGCGAGGGTGGCCTCGTGGTCGGCGCGGTAGCGCTCGACCTCGGCCACCAGGGCGGCGCGGCCGGCCGCGTCGTCGAACGCGGCGCCGCGGATCTTGACGGCCAGCTCGTGCCGGACCGCCTCGGGCTGCACGGGGGCGCGCAGCCAGGTGACCAGGGCGGAGCGCCCGGTGGGGGTGACCGACCAGATCTTCTTGTCCGGCAGGCCCTCCTGGCCGATCTCCTCGGCGGTGAGCCAGTCGTCGTGCTCCATCCGCTTGAGGACGCGGTAGATCTGCTGGTGGGTGGCGGTCCAGAAGCGGCCGATCGAGCGGTCGAAGCGCCGGGCCAGCTCGTAGCCGGAGGCGGGCTGCTCCAGGAGCGAGACGAGGATGGCGTGCTCCAGCGACATGCCGGCCATCCTGCTATGCAACGAGTTGCATAGCAAGCCCCGGCTTCGGTCAGCGGCGGCCCAGCCGGGCGGCCAGCTCGGCCCGGAGCCGGTCGACGCCCTCGCCGGTCAGCGCCGACACCGGGACGGCCTCCGGACAGGCGCGGCAGAGCGCGGCCACCCACTCCGCGGGCGCCACGTCGATTTTGTTGAGCGCCAGCAGTTCGGGCACGTCCCCCGCGCCGATCTCGTGCAGGACGCCGTGCACAGTCGTGATCTGCTCCAGCGCGTCCGGCGCGGCGGCGTCCACCACATGCAGCACCAGGTCGCTGCCGCTCACCTCCTCCAGCGTCGACCGGAACGCGTCGACCAGCTGGTGGGGCAGGTGCCGGACGAACCCGACGGTGTCGGTGACGGTGTAGGTGAGGTCGCCGGTGGAGATCCGCCGGACCGTCGGGTCGAGCGTGGCGAAGAGCACGTCCTGGACCTGCGCGTCCGCCCCGGTGAGGCGGTTGAGCAGGGCCGACTTGCCGGCGTTGGTGTAGCCGGTGATCGCCACCGAGGGCACCCGGTTGCGGGCCCGCCGGCCGCGGTTGCGCTCCCGCCGGCGGGCCAGCTCGGCGACGTTGCCCCGCAGCCGGGTGGCCCGCTGCCGCAACCGGCGACGCTGTGTCTCCAGCTTCATCTCACCGGGGCCGCGGACGCCCATGCCGGCGCCGCCGGCCATCCGGCCGCCACCCACGCGGGACAGCGCGCGGCCGTCACCGCGCAGCCGGGGCAGCTGGTACGCGATCTGCGCCAGCTCCACCTGCACCCGGCCCTCACTGGTGCGGGCGTGCTCGGCGAAGATGTCCAGGATCAGCGCGGTGCGGTCGACCACCCGCACCCCGGTGCGTTCCTCGAGGTTGCGCACCTGGCCGGGGCTCAGCTCGCCGTCGGCGATCACCACGTCGGCGTGGGTCCGCTCGGCCACCGCGGCCAGCTCGTCCACCTTGCCGGAGCCCACGAACGTGGCCGGGTCGGGCTGGGGGCGGTTCTGCACGACCGCGTCGGCGACGGTCAGCCCGTCGGTGTCGGCCAGGCGGGTCAGCTCGGCCAGCGAGGTCTCGCTCCCCGGGCCGCTCCCGTCGCTGTCCCCGGGGTGCACCGCCACGAGGACGGCGGTCGGCCGCCGACCCGCCGTCGCGGCACCCGCTCCCATCAGCCACGTCCCGGCCATCGCCCACCCCATCTCTCCGGAGGGGCTCGATCTACCCGGGCGGCGGCGGACCATGCCCGTCGCCGGGTGGCGCGGGCAGGTGCTCGCACAGCGCGGCGAACTGCGCCACGGTCAGGTACGAGGGGTTCGCCCCCTGCGGCTGGCGGAACACCTCGGCGCCGGCGAGGCGCGGGTCGGCCCGCAGCAGGTCCCGGCGCACCCGGAGCGGCTCCGCGAGGATCGTGAGGTCCAACGGCAGGGTCCACGGCCCGCCCGGCTCCCCCGGTTGCGGCGGCGCGGCGACCCGGCCCACGCCCCACACCCCGTACGCGGCCCGGCCGCGGCTGCCGCTGGCCCAGAACACCACCGGCTGCCCGGGGCGCATCAGCCGGACCCGGTAACCGGGGCGGACGCACCAGCCGGTCACCTCCGGGTCGGCGGCGAACCGGCCGGCCAGGTCCACCGCGTCCGCGTTGCCCTTGATCAGCCAGGCGCCGAGGTCGTCGAGGGTCACCCGGCGGTCGCTCATCCGGCCATTCTGCGGGCCGCCGACCGACCGCGCCCGGCGGCGGTCAGATGATGAGGTGGGTCCAGTAGGTGAGCCACACCGCGAACAGCGCGCCCTGGAGCAGCGCCAGCCCGGCGGTGAGCCAGCCGTCGAGGCCGGGCCGGCGAGCCCAGCGGGCCAGCACCAGCGCCACCGGGAACGCGGCCAGCAGGTAGCGCAGCAGGCTCTTGTAGACCGGCGGGCCCATCGACAGCGGCACCAGCACCACGATCACCGTGTAGACCAGGTACGGCCAGTCGGCCCGCCGGCGCAGCCCCACCGCCGCCACGGCCAGCATTGCCACGGCGATCCAGACCCGCAGGGCGTTGGCCGAGTTGTCGCCGACGAGCGCCGACCCGACCACCCCGAGCGGGTTCTGCACCTTGATCCCCCAGCCCTTCTCCTGGGCGTGCTGGTAGGCGAACCAGTCGCCGCTCTGCCAGCGACAGAACGCCATGAAGGTCAGCCAGCCGGCCGGGACCAGCAGCAGCGGCCAGCCCTCCCGCGCGTAGCGCGGCAGGTTGCGCGGACTCAGGCGCCAGTCGTGCTGCCGCAACAGCACGAGGGCCAGCGGGATCACCACCACGAAGCCGACCGAGCGGCTCATCGCCAGGAAGTAGCCGACGATCCCGACCACCAGCCAACGACGCTGCTCGGCGTACCAGAACGCGGCCAGGGCGAGGCAGACGAAGAGCGACTCGGTCAGCGCGGCCTGGAACAGGAACGCGGTCGGCAGGAGCAGCAGGTAGCGGACGGCCCGCCGACCGTCGCCCGCGTCCTCGTCGCCGAGCAGCCGGGCCCCCAGCCGGTACGCGAACCAGAGCTGGAACAGCAGCGCCACGTTGGCGACCAGCAGCAGCGCCCAGGCGGTGTGCCCGCCGAGCAGCGGCGCGAGGGGCCGGGCCAGGAACGGGTAGAGCAGCGGGAAGCCGAAGTCCTTCCACGGCCGGTCCAGCGGCAGCCGGGCCAGGTGGTCGTAGAGGAACGAGTCCCAGGCGAACCAGAGCGAGATCCAGCGGTGCGACGAGATCCGGTCCTGCTGGATCCGCATCATCGTCTCGTCGGCGGGCGGGGCGCCGGGCACCCCGTCCCAGGCGGTCAGCACCAGCACGCCGACGAGGCTGAGCACGATCTTGGAGCCGGCGAAGACGGCGAGCACGAAGCCCCAGGGCGCCGGGATGCGCGCAGCCAGCCGCCGGCCCGCCGACGCCAGCCGGGCGCGCCGGCTCGGGCGCAGGTCGGGGCCGGGTACGTCCGCCGTCCCGGCCCGCCGCTCGTCCGCCATCCCGCTCCCACCGGTCGCCCCGCGACCGACCCCCGGACCGGGAAACCCGCCCCGCATCCCCGTTCCGCCCCGGTTCACACCCGGCGGACCCCGAACGGGTGACCCGGGCTTCGCGGATCGCGGGCGCAGGTGAGTCGGCCGGCAGGACGGGTAAGGGCGCTGCCGCATCGGCAGGCTGGCGGCGGGGGGCGCGGACGGCATGGGTGACGGCAACGGGACCGTGATCATCGGGGCGGGGCCCGCGGGGCTGACCGCCGCGTACGAACTGCTGCGCCACGGCGAGCCGGTCCGCGTCTACGAGGCCGACGACGTGGTCGGCGGGATCAGCCGCACGGTGGAGCGCGACGGCTGGCGGTTCGACATCGGCGGGCACCGGTTCTTCACGAAGGTCTCCCGGGTGGAGGACTTCTGGCACGAGATCCTGCCCGACGAGGACTTCCTGCTCCGGCCCCGGATGAGCCGGATCTACTACCGCGGCGCGCTCTACGACTACCCGCTCAACGCGGGCAACGCGCTGCGCAACCTCGGCCTGCGGGAGGCGCTGCGCTGCGTCGGCTCGTACGGGCGGGCCCGGCTGCGACCGCCGAAGGACCAGTCGCACTTCGAGGGCTGGGTGTCGGCCCGGTTCGGCTGGCGGCTGTACTCGATCTTCTTCAAGACGTACACGGAGAAGGTCTGGGGGATGCCGGCCGACCAGTTGCAGGCCGACTGGGCCGCCCAGCGGATCAAGAACCTGTCGCTGTCCACCGCGGTGCTCAACGCGCTGCTGCCCCGGCGCAACCGCAAGGACGTGACAAGCCTCATCGAGGAGTTCCAGTACCCGAAGCACGGCCCCGGGATGATGTGGGAGCGCTGCACCGAGGAGGTGGAGAAGCGGGGCGGCACGGTCCGCACCAACACCTGGGTGACCGAGGTGCACCGGAACCCCGCACGGCGGCGGGCCACCGCCGTCACGGTGGTCGACGCCGGGGGCGAGCGCACCGAACCGGCCGACCACGTGATCTCCTCGATGCCGATCTCCGCGCTGGTGCGGGCCATGCGGCCGGAGGCCCCGCCGGAGGTACGGGCCGCCGCCGACGACCTGCGCTACCGGGACTTCCTGACCGTCGCGCTGGTGGTGCCCGAGGAGTTCTCCTTCCCGGACAACTGGATCTACGTGCACGACCCGGCCGCCAAGGTGGGCCGCATCCAGAACTTCGGGTCCTGGTCGCCGTACCTGGTCAAGGACGGGCGGACCTGCCTGGGCCTGGAGTACTTCGTGTTCGAGGACGACGAGATGTGGCGGACTCCGGACGCCGACCTGGTCGCCTTCGCCACCGCCGAGCTGGAGCGGCTGGGCCTGGTCCGGCCCGGCTGCGTGGAGGCCGGCTACGTGGTCCGGATGCCGAAGGCGTACCCGGTCTACGACGAGCGCTACCAGCACAACGTGGACGTGATCCGCGGCTGGCTGGCCCGGGAGGTGCCGAACGTGCACCCGGTGGGGCGCAACGGGATGCACCGCTACAACAACGCCGACCACTCGATGCTCACCGCGATGCTGGCCGCCGAGAACATCGCCCACGGCGCCGGCCACGACGTCTGGACGGTCAACGTCGAGCAGGACTACCACGAGCAGCGGACCCCGTCGCGGCACGGCACCGGCCGGGACGCCCCGGTCATGCCGGCCCGCCGGTAAGGCACGGGCGTGAGGGTGGTCATAACGGCTGGACGGCCCGGGCCGGCTTCCTGCTAGCCTTCTCGGCAGGTCATGAGCGCCAGCGTCAAGCCCCGGCTCGCTGGCCGGCAACCCTCCTCCGCGGTGGGGTGCCCCGGGTGAGGACCAGGCACCGGCAGCCGCCGGTGCAAGCGTGGCCTGGTACCCAGGTCATCACCGACCAGAGGGAACCATGTCTGCTCAGCTCCGCACCCCGCCCGCCGACGGCATCGCCTATCCGGCGCGGTTCGCGCTGGTCAAGCGGCGGCACGTCGACCTGATGCGGGTGTGCAGCGACGCCTGTCGCCGCGCCGACGCGCGCTGAGCGCCACTCCCCCACCTTTTCCGCACCATCCCTTCCGGCTCGCCCGCCCCGGGCGCGCCGTCGGCGGCGTGCGCCCACGCCGCCTGAGACCCTGGAGACACCTGTGCGTATCCGTTCCGCCCTGACCCGCGCCGCCGCGCTTGGCGCCGCCGCCGTGCTCGCCGCCACCGCCCTCACCGCCTGCGGTGACGACGGCGGCACCAGCGAGGCCGCCAACCCGTACGGCCTGCTCCAGGCCGGCGTGCTGCGGGCCGGCACGCTCACCGACGCCCCGCCGAACGTGTACCTGAAGGACGGCAAGTTCACCGGCTTCGACAACGACCTGCTCACCGCGGTCGCCGCGAAGGCCGGCCTCAAGGTCGAGTTCGTGGGCACCGACTTCTCCGCCCTGCTCTCCCAGGTCAACAACCACAAGTTCGACGTGGGCAGCTCCTCCATCACCATCACCGAGGCGCGCAAGAAGACAGTCGACTTCGGCAACGGCTACGACTTCGGCTACTTCGGCCTCGACGTGCCGGCCGGCTCCCCGATCACCGGCTTCGACCAGCTCGCCGGCAAGCGGGTCGTCGTCGTGCAGGGCACCGTGCAGGACGACTACGCCACCCGCGAGAACCTGAACCCGGTCCGTGTGCCCGACTACAACGGCGCGGTCAACCAGCTCAAGGCCGGCACGGCCGACGCCTGGATCGCCCCGGCCGAGATCGGCGACAAGTCCGCCGCGGACAGCAACGGCAAGATCACGGTCGCCGCGAAGCAGCTCAGCCCGGCCCCGACCGCGTACGCGGTGGCCAAGGGCAACGACAAGCTGCGCGAGGCGCTGAACAAGGCCCTCGACGAGGTGATCGCCGACGGCACCTGGAGCAAGCTCCAGGCGCAGTACTACCCGGGCCGGCCGATCCCGGCCGACTTCAAGCCGGGCAGCGGCACGGTCGCCGTGCCGTCGCCGTCGGCGGCTTCCTGACCGGAACCATCGATTCGAGCGGGGCGGACGGAGACATGGATCCACTGAGCACCCTGTGGGAGACCTTCTTCGACTGGGACTCCATGCGCGAGGCGCTGCCCGAGATGCTGACCGTCGGGCTGCCGAACACGCTGATCCTGGCGGTCTCCGCCGCCCTGCTCGGTTCGGTGCTGGGCATGCTGCTGGCCGTCGCGGGCATCTCGCGTACCCGATGGTTGCGGTGGCCGGCCCGGGTCTACACCGACGTGTTCCGCGGCCTGCCGGCGGCGGCGACCATTCTGCTCATCGGCGTCGGCCTGGCGCCGCTGGGCATGCAGGTGTGGGGCCCGAACCCGTACCCGCTCGGCGTGCTGGCGCTGTCGCTGATCGCCGCCGCCTACATCGGCGAGATCTTCCGGGCCGGCATCCAGAGCGTGGAGGCCGCCCAACTGGAGGGCGCCCGGGCCCTCGGCTTCTCCTGGGGCGAGGCCATGCGGCTGGTCATCGTCCCGCAGGGCGTACGCCGGGTGCTGCCGGCCTGGGTCAACCAGCTCATCGCTCTGATCAAGGACTCCAGCCTGGTCTACTTCCTCGGCCTGGTGGCCAGCCAGCGGGAGCTGTTCCGGATCGGCCAGGACTACGCGGCCACCACCGGCAACGAGTCCGCGCTGCTGCTGGCCGGCCTGTTCTACCTGGTGCTGACCGTCCCGCTGACCCACGCGGTCAACTGGATCGACCGGCGGCTGCGGCAGGGCCGGGCGGTGGCCGCGCCCGACCTCGACGTCGAACTCGACCCCGCCGGTGCGCCGGCGCCGACCGGAAAGGACCCGCGATGAGCACCGCCACCACCACCACCGCCACCTCGGTCAGCCTGGCCGTCCGGGACGTGCACCTGGCCTTCGGGCGCCACCAGGTGCTGCGCGGCGCCGATCTGGAGGTCGCCCGGGGCGGGACGGCCTGCGTCATCGGCCCGTCCGGCTCCGGCAAGTCGACGCTGCTGCGGACCATCAACCGGCTCATCGAGCCGGACCGGGGCGACGTGCTGCTGGACGGGCGCAGCGTGCTGGGCGACGACCCGGACGCGCTGCGCCAGCGGATCGGCATGGTGTTCCAGCAGTTCAACCTCTTCCCGCACATGACCGTGCTGCGCAACCTCACCCTGGCGCTGCGCAAGCTCAAGAAGCTCCCCGAGGACGAGGCCGTGCAGGTCGCCCGCGCCCAGCTCGACCTGGTCGGGCTGGCCCACAAGGCCGACGTCCGGCCGGCGCAGCTCTCCGGAGGCCAGCAGCAGCGGGTCGCCATCGCCCGCGCCCTCGCGCTGCGACCGCAGGTGATGCTCTTCGACGAGGCCACCTCGGCGCTCGACCCCGAGCTGGTCAAGGGGGTGCTCCGCGTGATGGCCGACCTCGCGTCCGCCGGCATGACAATGGTGGTGGTCACCCACGAGATGGGCTTCGCCCGCGAGGTTGCCGACACGGTGGCCTTCATGGACGCCGGCGTCGTGCTGGAGGCCGGCCCGCCGGCCGCCCTCTTCGAGGCGCCGGAGCACCCGCGGCTGCGCCGCTTCCTGTCCCAGGTGCTCTGACCAGAGGGACGAGATCGTCGCCGTCGTGGACGGTCCGGTTACGACGATCAACTTCCGGGGTAGGAGCCCCTGCGGCCGGAACGGAGATTCCGTGGGTGCGCCGGTCCGTGAGGGGGAGGACGGCGCCGGTGCGCGACTGGGGGAAGGCCGCCGTGGGGCGGCTGCGACAGGCCTGGGTGCCGGTGGTGGAGGCCGCGCTCGCCGCCACAGTGGCCTGGTTGATCGCCGCGCGGCTGATCGGCCACCCGGACCCGTTCTTCGCGCCGAGCGCCGCGCTGATCGTGCTCGGCGAATCGCGGGGGCAGCGGGTACGGCAGACCATCGAGCTGGTGCTCGGGGTCGCCGGTGGGGTGCTCGTCGCCGACCTGGTGGTGCACGCCCTCGGCCCCGGCACGGCGACCATGCTCCTCGTCCTGCTCCTCACCCTGGGCGTCACGGTGGCGGCCGGCGCGAGCAGCACCCTGGTCATCCAGACCACGGTCTCCGCGCTCTACCTGGTGGTGGTCGCCGCGCCGAAGGGCGAGTTCACCCCGTTCCGGTTCGTCGACGCGCTGATCGGCGGCGCGGTCGCCCTCGCCGCCAGCCAGCTCGTGGTAGCCCGGGACCCCCTCGCTCCGCTGGTCGCGGAGGCCCGCCGGACGTACGCCGACCTCGCCGACCTGCTCGACCGGGTGAACGCCGCGCTGGACCGCTGTGACGCCGAGGCCGCCCAGGCGGCGCTGGACCGGGCCCGGGAGGTGGACGGCTGCGTGGAACGCCTGCGCTCCGCGGTGCGGGCCTGCGCCGAGACGCTGCGACTGCGGGTCCGCCGCCGCCGGCACCTCGGCCAGCTCGAACAGGTCGAGGCCACCGCCCGGCAGCTCGACTACGCGGTACGCAACATCCGGGTGCTGGCCCGCAACGGCGCCACGCTGACCCGGCTGCACACGGCCGCCCCACCCGAACTGGGCGCGGCGATCCGCTCGCTCGCCGAGGCGGTACGCGCCGCCGGCGCGGCCCTGGCCACCGACCTGACCGGCCAGGGCGCCGACCGGCACGCGGGACGGGCGGACGAGTCGGCCCTGGAAGCGGTGCGGATCGGCGCGCGGCTGCTGGAGTCCGGCCCGCCGCTGCCCGTGGTCATGATCGTCGGGCAGATCCGGGCCACCGCCATCGACCTGCTGCGCGGGGTCGGCGAGGACGGCGCGGCCGTGCTCGACCGGGTCGACGAGGCGCTCGGCCTGCCGACACCGGCGTCCTGACCGGCGGCACCGAGGTGACGGGGTCGCGGCACACCGGGCCGGCGCGCCGCTAGCCTGGGCAGCGGTCGGACAGGGCGTAGCGGGTGAGGACCACGTCGCCGATCTGGCGGACCTCGACGACCCGGGCGCGGCGGCCCGGGTGCCACGGGAAGCGGCCGTCCCCGACGAACCGGGGCGCCCGGCGGTCGCCCACGAAGAACGGCGCGACCACCAGGTGCAGCTCGTCGGCGACACCGGCGGTGAGGAACTGGCAGTGCACGGTGCCGCCGCCCTCGACCATGAGCCGGCCGACGCCGCGCCCGGCCAGGTCGGCGAGGACCGCCTGCGGGGTGACGGGGTCGCCCGCGTCGACAACGGTGGCCACGGCGCCCACCTGCTCCCGGGTCTTCTCCACCACGCCGCTCGGGCAGTAGACCAGCTTCGGCCCGTCGCCCATCGTGAAGAACCGAGCGCCCGGGTCGAGGTCGCCGCTGGCCGTGACGGTGACCTTCGCCGGTGACGGGGGCAGGCCGCGGGCCACCCGCTCGGCCCGCCGCCGCTCGCTGCGCACCAGCAGCCGCGGGTCGTCGCGGCGGACCGTGGCGGCGCCCACCATGATCGCGTCGGCGGCGGCCCGCACCGCGTCGATCCGGTCCAGGTCGGCGTCGTTGGACAGCAGCAACCGCTCGGCCGTGGCGTCGTCGATGTAGCCGTCGATCGACATGGCGCAGCTGAGCAGCACGTACGGCCGGCCGGTCACGGCACGAAGGGCAGGTCGAGGGCATGGTCGGCGCGGGTGACCTTGGCGGCCAGGTAGCCCGCGTTGGCCGGGGACAGGTGCACGCCCGTCAGCACCCGGTCGACCACCGTGACGCCCAGCCGCTCCAACTGGGCGGCCTTGTCCGGGTTGTTGCTGAGCAGGGCCACCCGGGTCACGCCCAGCGCCGCGAGCATCTGCGCGGCCACCGTGTAGTCCCGCTCGTCGGCGCCCCGGCCCAGCGCCACGTTTGCCTCGTAGGTGTCCAGCCCGCCGTCCTGGAGGGCGTACGCGTCGAGCTTGGCGTAGAGGCCGATGCCCCGGCCCTCCTGGCGCAGGTAGAGCAGGTAGCCGCCGGCGTCGGCGATCCGCTCGACCGCCTCGCGCAGTTGCGGGCCGCAGTCGCAGCGCTGGCTGCCGAAGACGTCCCCGGTCAGGCACTCGCTGTGCGGGCGGACCAGCGGTGGGGAGGCGTCCGGGTCCCGCCGCTCACCGAGCCCGATGGCGAGGTGCTCGCGGCCGTCGACCAGGCCGTGGAAGGAGTGCACCCGGGCGCTGGTCACGTACCCGTCGGGGAACCGCAGGGGGACCGTGACCTCGGTCCGGACCGTCGCGGTGGGCAGCGTTTCGTCCAATGCTTCTCCTCAGTCCGGGCTGCCGGACGCGCCGGCAACGCACACCTCGCACCCTCACCGTAGGCGGGATCACCGACAGTCGCCGGGCTCCGCGGTCGGACGCCGGCGGACCAGCAGCACCGCGGCGCCCGGCAGGCTGGCCACCAGCACCAGCGCCCCGTAGACCGTGCCGGTGGCGACGCCCTGCGCGGCGGTCAGGCCGGCCGCGGCGAACGCCCAGGCGGCCACCCCCTCCCGCGGCCCGAAACCGCCCACATTCAGCGGCAGCCCCATGGCGAGCAGGGCCAGCAGGGTCAGCGGCACGAGGCGGGACAGCGGCGCGTCGGCGCCCGCGGTGCGTGCCGCCACCACGAAGGTGGCCAGGTGCCCGGCGACCACCACGGCCGAGGCGGCCACGACGCCGAGCCAGGTGCGCCGGGCGAGCAGCCCGGCCCGGACGTCGGCGACGGCGGTGCGCGCCGCCCGCGCCCAGCGGGAGGCCCCGGAACGGGGCACGGCCCGGGCGGCCAGCGCCAGCGCCAGCGCGACGGCGGCCAGCCCTGCGGCCACCGCCGGCAGGTACGGCCGGACCGGGGACGGCAGCGCCGCCAGCACGGCCACCGCGATGACCAGCTGGACCACCTGGCCGGCGCTGCGCTCCCAGACCACGGCGCGGACGCCCCGGGCCACGTCCCCGGCGTCCCGGCCGTGCCGGACCGCCCGGTGCACGTCGCCGAGCACCCCGCCGGGCAGGGTGGAGTTGAGGAAGACCGCCCGGTAGCAGTGCGCGACGGCGGCCCGCAGCGGCAGCCGTACGCCCAGGCCGCCGGCGACCAGCGACCAGCGCCAGGCGCAGCAGACGGTGGTGACCGCGCCGATGCCGAGCGCGGCGGCGAGCGCCGGCGCGTCGATCAGCCGCAGCCCGGCCAGGAACGGGCCGGTGCCCACCGACCAGACCAGCGCGGCGAGCACGGCGAGGCCGGCGAGCGGGCGGGCCCAGGCCCAGAAGGACCGGGACGGTGCGGGCGCGGCGGCCGGGACCGGCCCGGCGACGGCGGCGTGTGACAAGAGCGGTCCTCCCTCGGTCCATCCGTTGTCACGTACCGCCGGCCGCCGCGGTTCACCCGGCGAGCAGGTCGGCGTGGTCCAGCACCACCCGCAGCCGGCCGTCGGCCGCCTCGGCGAGCCGCCGCTCCCGGTACGCGTCGACCACCCCGGCCAGCTCCGGCCGCTCCTCGACGGCCGCGTCGAGCCAGCCGGTCAGCCACGCCGCGGTCAGCGCGGCCTGCTCGGGGCCGAGGCGCCACGGGCTGGGCCGGGTCCGCACCGCGACGCCTCGACGGCGGAAGGCCGCCACGGTGGCGTCCACGGCGTCCGGGCCGAGCAGGGCGCGCCCGCCGACGGCACGGCGCTGGTGGGCGTTGAACGCGGCCTCGAACTCGGCGTCGAGCGGGTCGGCGGGGGTGAACCGCACCCGGCCCAGCACGCTGATCGCGAAGAGGGTGGGGTGGCCGGCGCACGCCGCCACGGTCCGCTCGACCTCCTCGGCGGTGAGCATGTCCAGCAGCGCCGAGGCGGTGACCAGGTGGGCGTCGGCCAGGTCGGCGGCGCCCAGCCGGGTGATGTCGGAGCCCCGGACCAGCACGGTGACCGGGCTGCCGTCGGCGGCCACGACCGGCTCGGCGGCGGCCCGGGCGCGGAGGTCCGCGTCCCGCTCGTGCAGCACCCAGCGCTGCGGCCCGGGCAGCCGCGGGGCGAGCCACCGCGCCATCGACCCGGTGCCGCTGCCCAGGTCATGCACGACCAGCGGCCGGTCGGCGGGCAGCCGGCGGCGGACCTCGTCGAGCAGTGCGGCGGAGCGGGCGGCCGCGTCGACGGGCTCCCGCAGCCGTAGCCAGTCCGCGAAGTCGGGGGGTAGCAGTGAGGTGGTCATGCCGCCGTGGCCTCCTTGAGCGCCGCCGCCAGCCGGTGCGCGGTGACCGGCCAGCCGGTGAGGGTGTCGCGCCGCTGCCGGGCGGCGCGGCGCAGCCGGTCCCGCAGGTCCGGCTCGGTGAGCCAGCGGCGCAGCGCGCCGGCCAGCGCGGCCGGGTCCGCCGGGGGCACCAGCAGGCCGGGCCGCTCGCCGTCGGCGCTGTGCCCGAGCGTCCCGGGCAGGCCGCCGGTGTCGCTGGCCAGCACCGGCACGCCCCGCGCGAGCGCCTCGGTGACCACCATGCCGTACGTCTCCCGGCGGGACGGCAGCACCAGCAGATCGGCGGCGGCGTACGCGGCGGCCAGGTCGTCCCCGGTCCGTGGGCCGGCCAGCCGGACCCGCTCGGCGAGGCCGGTGTCGGCGAGCCGCCGACGCAGCCGCGCCACGAAGTCGGGGTCGCGGGTGAGCGGGCCCACCCAGTCGCAGGACCAGGGCAGGTCGGCGGCCCGGTGCAGGGCGGCGGCGAGCACGTCGTGCCCCTTGAGCGGGGTGACCGCCGCGACGCAGAGCAGCCGGGCGCCGGCCGGCGAGCCGGGCGTGACCGGCGCCGGGTCCACGCCGGGCGGGGCGACCGCCACCCGGTCGGCGGCGAGCGGGTAGCGGTCGAGCAGCCGGCGGCGGGTCCACTCGCTGGTGGTGACCACGGCGGTCGCGGCGGCCAGCGCCCGGGCCTCGACGTCGTCCTCCAGCGGCAGGTGCACCAGCACCACGAGGCGCAGCCGCCGGGCGTGCGGGGCCAGCACCTCCGGGACGGTCGAGGCGACCAGCCCGTCGAGCAGCACCGCCGCGCCGTCGGACAGCGCGGCGAGCACGCCGGCCAGCGCGGCCCGGTCCGCCGCTCCCGGGTGCGGCCAGCCGCCCGGCACCGGGTGTTCCCGCACCGTCCAGCCGAGGGCGGCCAGCCCCTGGCAGGCCCGGCGGTCGTACCCGTTGCCGCCGCTGGGGCTCGCCGGGTCGTCGACGTCGCCCGGCAGCACCACGTGCACGACTGTCATCCGGTCACAGCGACCGCTCGTAGCTCGCCCAGGCGACGTGCGACTCGTGCAGGGTGACAGTGATCCCGGCCAGGCCACGCGCCCCCTCGCCGAGCCGCCCCGCGTGCACCGCGTCGGCCAGCCGGTCGGCCACCGTCCGGGCCAGCACCTCGGTGGTGGTGTTCACCCCCGCGAAGTCCGGCTCGTCGTCCAGGTTGCGGTAGGTGAGCGCGCCGAGCACGGCCTTGAGCTGCTCGGTGGCCAGCCCGATGTCGACGACGATCCCGTCGGCGTCCAGGTCCGGGCGGCGGAAGGTGGCGTCGACGACGAATGTCGCGCCGTGCAGCCGCTGGGCCGGGCCGAACACCTCGCCGCGGAAGCTGTGGGCGACCATCATGTGGTCCCGGACGGTGACGCTGAACATGTCACTCCTCGTCGTAGGTGATGAGCTGGCAGAGCGCGGGGAGCCGGCCGGACGCGAGCCGGTCCAGCACGTCGGGCAGGTCGGCGAACCGGGACCGGCCGGTGAGCAGCGCGTCGAACGCCGGGTCGGCGAGCAGGTCCAGGGCGACGGCCAGCCGGTCGGCGTAGCTGCGGTCCGCGCGCCGGGGCGACACGGTGCCGACCTGGCTGCTGCGGATGCCGAGCCGCTTCGAGTGGAACGCCCCGCCCAGGGCGAGGGTGACCGGGCGGTCGCCGTACCAGCTCAGCTCCAGCACGGTGCGCTCCGGGCGGAGCAGCTCCAGGGCGCGTTGCAGCCCCTCGGCGGTGGCGCTGGCGTGCACCACGAGGTCCCGGTCGCCGGCCGCGTCGGCCGGCAGCGCGAAGTCGACGCCGAGCGCCGCGGCCACCCCGGCCCGCGCCGGGTCGGCGTCGACCAGTTCGACGCGCACCCCGGGGAAGCCCGCCAGCACGGCGGCCACGCAGCACCCGACCATGCCGCCGCCGACCACGGTGACCCGGTCGCCGACCAGCGGCGCGGCGTCCCAGAGCGCGTTCACCGCGGTCTCCACGGTCCCGGCCAGCACCGCGCGGGCCGCCGGCACCCCATCGGGTACGACCACCACGGCGTCGGCGGGCACCACGTACGCGGTCTGGTGCGGGTGCAGGCAGAAGACGGTACGCCCACGCAGCTCCGCCGGGCCCTCCTCGACGATGCCGACGCTCAGGTAGCCGTACTTCACCGGGGCCGGGAAATCGCCCTCCTGGAACGGGGCGCGCATCGTGGCGTGCTGGTCGGCGGGGACCCGACCGGTGAAGACGAGGGTCTCGGTGCCCCGGCTGACGCCGGAGTAGCGGGTGCGGACCAGCACCTCACCGGGGCCGGGCGGGGCGAGCGCGACCGGGCGGAGCTCGCCCTCGCCGGGGGCGCGGAGCCAGAAGGCGCGGGCCTCACCGGTCACGAATTCTCCTCTTTTCCGCATCCGGACCGAACCGGACGGCCGAATTTCCCGTGATGACTGGCAGGGTTGTCGATCATAGACACGGAGGCAGGGTGTCCACGGTTCGAAATGGCCCGTTGGTCGGGTTGATCGTGCAGTTCGTCCTGCTGGCCGCGCTCGCCGGCACGGTGGGCGTCGGCGTGGCGGGCTGGGTCGCCGCCCTCGCGTACGCCGGGGTGCTCTGCGGGCTGCTCCGGCGTGGCCTGCGGGCGGCCGGCGCGGAGCGGCTGGGTCCGGCCGACCGGGTGACGCTGGCCCGGGCGCTGCTGGTCGGCGGGGTGCTCGCCCTGGTCGTCGGGGGCGGGCCGGCGCCGGTGGCCGTGCTCGTCCCGCTCACCGCGGTGGCGCTGGCGCTGGACGCGGTGGACGGCCGGGTGGCGCGACGCACCGGCACGGTGAGCGCCCTGGGCGCCCGCTTCGACATGGAGGTCGACTCGTTCCTGCTCCTGGTGCTCAGCGTCCACCTGGCCCCGTCGGTCGGCGCCTGGGTGCTGGTCATCGGCGGGATGCGGTACGCCTTCGTGGCGGCGGCCTGGCCGCTGCCCTGGATGCGCGGCACGCTGCCGCCCCGGTACTGGCGCAAGGTGGTGGCGGCGGCGCAGGGCGTGGTGCTCGCGGCGGCCGCCAGCGGGCTGCTGCCGCCCGTGGCGACCGCGGCGCTGGTCGCGGGCGCGCTGGCGCTGCTGGTCGAGTCGTTCGGCCGCGACGTGGCCTGGCTGTGGCGGCACCGCCCGGCCACCCCGGCGCCGCGGCCCGTCCCGGCAGTCGAGCTTGTCCCGCACGCCACCGTCGCGCCCGCCGCCGGGCTGCCCGCGCCGGCCGCCGGGCCCGCCGCCACCGCCCTGCCCGTGCTGAGCCTGCGGAGCGGCGACGGCGCCGTTCCGGCCTGGGCCAGCGGCACCGGCCCGGCCGACCTCCCCGCCCGGGTGGCTGGTCCCCCGGTGGCCGGCTCGGTGCGCCTCGCGCCCGCCGGCGCGCACGATCCCGGCGCACGACCGGCGGATCCGCCCGCGCCTCCGGTGCCGGTGGCCGTCCGGATCGTCGCCCACCAGCCGGCCTGACCCCTCCCCCTCGCCGAAGGACACCCGCCGTGGCACTGCGTATCCGTCTCCGCCGGCCGGCCGGGCCGGCCACCCCCGTCCCGGACACCGGGGCGTCCCCACCGCCGGGCGACGCCACGATGTCCGACGCCGCCGGCCCGGCGCGGCCCGCCTCGCGTACCCGTCGGGTGGCCGGCGCCGTCCTGACCGGACTGGCCGCGCTGCTCGTGGTGGCGGCGCTTGTCGCGCCGGACCGGCTGGCCGACGTGGGTCCCGCCGCCGTGCTGCGGATCCCGGTGGAGGCCCTGGTCGCGGCGGCGCTTCTGCTCGTCCTGCCGGCCCGGTTCCGCCGGCCGGTCGCCGTGGCGCTCGGCGCGGTGCTGGGCCTGCTGACCGTGGTCAAGCTGCTGGACGCCGGCTTCCGGGTGGCCCGGGACCGGCCGTTCGACGTGCTGCTCGACTGGGGACTGTTCGACGACGGCTTCGGCTACCTGACCGACTCGGCCGGCCGGGCCGGCGCGATCGCGGCGGCCGTCGGGGTGGTGCTGCTCGTGGTCGGCCTGCCCGTGCTCCTGGCGCTCGCCGTGCGGCGGCTGGCCCGGCTCCTGGCGCGGCACCGCACCGGCGCCGTCCGGGTGGTCGCGGCGCTGGCCGTGCTCTGGCTGGGCTGCGCCCTGTTCGGGGTACGCCTGGCCGCCGGCGCGCCGGTGGCCGACCGGTCGGCGACCGGCCTGGTCGCGGCGCACGCCGGCCAGGTCCGGGCCGGCCTGCGCGACCGCGCCGCGTTCGCCGGGGAGATGACGACCGACGCCTACCGGGACGTTCCCGGCGACCGGCTGCTGACCGGGCTGCGAGGCAAGGACGTTCTTGTCGCGTTCGTGGAGAGCTACGGGCGGGACGCCGTGGAGGACCCCGCGCTCGCGCCGGGCGTGAACGCGGTCCTCGACGACGGGTACCGGCGGCTGCGCGAGGCCGGCTTCGACGCCCGCAGCGGCTTCCTCACCTCGCCCACCTTCGGCGGCGGCAGCTGGCTGGCCCACGCCACCCTGCTCTCCGGCCTGTGGATCGACAACGACCAGCGCCACCGCGACCTGCTGGCCGGGGACCGGCTCACCCTCAACGGCGCGTTTCACCGGGCCGGCTGGCAGACGGTCGGGGTGCTGCCCGCCGCCACCCAGCCCTGGCCGGAGGGGAAGTTCTTCGGCTACGACCGCTACTACGACGCGGAGAAGCTGGCCTACCAGGGGCCGAAGTTCAGCTACGCGCCCATGCCCGACCAGTACACCCTGGCCACGTTCCAGCGCCGGGAGCGGGACCGGCCGCACGCCCCGCTGATGGCCGAGATCCCGCTGGTGTCCAGCCACTCCCCCTGGTCGGCGATCCCGAAGCCGGTGCCCTGGGACGCGGTGGGCGACGGCAGCGTCTTCCACACGGCGTCCACGAGCACCGGGGGTAGTCGGGACGTGGTGCAGCGGGACACCGCGCAGGTCCGCGACGACTACCGGCACTCCATCGAGTACAGCCTCGGCACCCTGGTGTCGTACGTGCTGACCTACGGCGGGGACGACCTGGTGCTGGTGTTCCTGGGCGACCACCAGCCGAACGCCTCGGTGACCGGCGAGGGCGCCGGCCGGGACGTGCCGATCACCATCGTGGCGAAGGACCGGGCCGTGCTGGACCGGGTCGCCGGCTGGGGCTGGCAGGACGGGCTGCGCCCCGGCCCGAACGCTCCGGTGTGGCGGATGGACACCTTCCGGGACCGCTTCCTCGCCGCCTTCTCCCCCGCACACTGACCGATCGAGCGCCCGGGGACGCGGTCCGCGTCCCCGACGGGCTCAGGCGGCCCGGCGCCGGTCGCGGGCCGTGCGGCCGGTGCTCGCGCCGAACCCGGCGCGCCGCGCGCCGCCGCGCGCCAGCCGCATCGCCCGCCGCGCGTTGGCCATCGGCTCGCACGGGGCCGTCGAACCGGCGCAGAGCAGGCTGGGACAGCGTCCCCTGGTGTCGGGCTGGTGGGCGACCGCCACGTCGTACGCGGCCCGCCACAGCAGCGGATCGGTGACGTCGTCCGGCAGCACGGCGTCCAGGCTGGACCGGAATCGTGTCGTCTCGGGCACCCCGTTCCCCCCTTCGTGGTGGCTCCCCTGTTCAGTGACCGCGAGGGCCCGGATCAAACCTCCCACCGGTGACGGTGGACCGACCAGCGGCATGCGTCACGCCGGGTACGCCCGGGTCTCCGCGGCCTTGACCGCCGCCCAGACCTCCTGGCCGGGGCGCAGGCCGAGGTGGGCCGCCGCGGCGGGGGTGACGTCGGCGGCCACGGCGACCGGCCCGGCGAGCTGGACCCGCAGGTTGTCGCCGTGCCGCTGCACCCCGGTCACGGTGGCCGCCCAGACGTTGCGCGGGCTGCCGTCCGGGCGGGTCGGGTGCAGTGCGACGGCGGCCGGCGGGAAAGCGACGAACGCCTCCCCGCGTACGGTGTCCGCCGTGGTGAGGGTGAGCCCGCCGACGGTGACGGCGTGCCCGTCGGCGTGCCCGCGGTGCAGGTTGAGCCCGACCAGCCGGGCGACGTAGTCGGTGCGGGGCCGGGCCGTGACGGTCGCCGCGTCGCCCTCCTGGACCACCCGCCCCTGCTCGACGATGACCAGCCGGTCGGCGAGCACCAGCGCGTCCAGGGGGTCGTGGGTGACCAGCAGGGTGGCGCCGGGGTGCGCGCCGAGGTGCCGCTGGAGTTCGGCGCGGGTGTCGAGCCGGGTGCGGGCGTCGAGCGCGGCAAGCGGCTCGTCGAGAAGCAGCAGGGTGGGCTCGACGGCGAGCGCGCGGGCCAGCGCGACCCGCTGGGCCTGCCCGCCGGAGAGCTGGCGCGGCCGGTGCCGGGCCTGCCCGCCCAGGCCGACCCGGTCCAGCCAGCCCTGGGCCCGGGCCCGGGCGGCCCGCCGGTCGGCGCCCCGGCGGCGCGGCCCGAACGCGACGTTGTCCAGTGCGCTGAGGTGCGGGAAGAGCAGGTAGTCCTGGAACACCACGCCGACCGGGCGCCGCTCGGGCGGGGTCCACACCCGCCGGTCGGGGCGGTCGAGGTCGACGCCGTCGAGGGTGAGGTGCCCGGCGCTGAGCGGATGCAGCCCGGCGAGGGCCCGCAGCGCGGTGGTCTTGCCGGCCCCGTTCGGGCCGAGCAGCGCCACCACCTCCCCGGGCTCGATGCGCAGCCGGACGTCGAGGTGGAAGGCGCCCCGGTCGGCGACCAGGTGCGCGTCGAGCAGGGGCGGGGTGGTCACGTCACACCGACCCAGCGGTCGCGCAGCCCGGCCAGGATGGCCACGGAGACGGTGAGCAGGATGAGGCTGAGCACGATGGCGGCCTGCACGTCGGCCTCCAGCGCCAGGTAGACGGCGAGCGGCATGGTCTGCGTCCGCCCCGGATAGTTGCCGGCGAAGGTGATGGTGGCACCGAACTCGCCGAGCGCGCGGGCCCAGCACAGCACCGCGCCGGCCGCGACCCCGGGAGCGACCAGCGGCAGGGTGACCCGGGTGAAGGTGGTCCAGCGACCGGCGCCGAGGGTGGCCGCCGCCTCCTCGTAGCGGGCGTCGGCGCCGCGCAGCGCGCCCTCGACGGCGATGACCAGGAAGGGCATGGCGACGAACGCCTCGGCCAGCACCACGCCGGCGGTGGTGAACGGCAGGGTCACCCCGAAGGTGGCGTCCAGCCAGGACCCGACCAGGCCGCGCCGGCCGAAGACCAGCAGCAGCGCCACCCCGCCGACCACCGGCGGCAGCACGAGCGGCACGGTGACCAGCGCGCGGACGAGCCGCCGGCCGGGGAACTCGACCCGGGCCAGGAGCCAGGCCAGGGGTACGCCGAGCGCCACGCAGAGCAGCGTGGCCAGCGTGGCGGTCTCCAGGGACAGCCGCAGCGCGGCGAGCACACCGGGCTGGGCCAGCCGCCGGGGCAGCGTGGTCCAGGGCGCCCGGACCAGCAGCCCGGCCAGCGGCAGGACGAGGAAGAGCAGCCCGAGACCGGCGGGGAGCAGCAGGGCCAGCGGCACCCGTTGCCGGCGGCGCGCGGGTCGGGTCACCGGCTCGGCGGGGCCTGGAACCCGGCGGCGGCGAGCACGGCCAGGCCGGCGTCGGAGCGGACGTGCTCGACGAAGGCGCGGGCCCCGTCCGGGTTGCCGGCGTGCTTCAGCACCACGATCGGGTAGTCGTTGACCGCCCGGGCGGACTCGGGGAACTCGACGGCGGCCAGCCCGGTGGCGGCGCGGACGTCGGTGCGGTAGACAAGCGCCGCGTCGACCTCGCCGAGCGTCACCTTGGACAGCGCGCCCTTGACGTCCTGCTCCAGGGTGGCCGGGGTGAGCCGCACGCCGGCCGCGTCGAGGGCGCTCCTCGCCGCCGCGCCGCACGGCACCTGCTCGGCGCAGAGCGCCACCTTCACCCCCGGGCGGCCCAGGTCGGCCAGGCCACCAACCCGGTCCGGGTTGCCCTCGGGTACGGCGATGACGAGTTGGTTGCGGACCAGGACGGCCGGCGGCCCGGCGGCGTCACCGGCGTCGGTGACGGTCTTCATGGTGGCCGGGGAGGCGGAGGCGAACACGTCGGCCGGGGCGCCCTGGGCGATCTGGGTGGCGAGCGCCGAGCTGCCGGCGAAGTTGAGGACGACCCGGGTGCCGGGGTGGGCGGCCTCGAACTCCCTGCCGAGCTTCGTGAAGGTCCCGGTTAGCGAGGCGGCGGCGAACACGGTCACCGTGTCGCGCGTGCCGGCGCTGGCCTCGTCGCCGGCGCCGCAGCCGGTGAGGGACAGGGCCAGCGCGGCCACCCCGGCCAGGGCGGCGCGGATCCACCGTGCGGTCACGGGCTGGTCCTTCCCTTCGGGGCGGGAGCGCGCTCCACCACGACGGTGGTCGACTTGATCACGGCGACGGCCACCGAGCCGACCTGGAGGTCGAGGTCGTCGACGGCCTCGCGGCTCATCAGCGACACGATCCGGAACGGCCCGGCCTGGATGTCGACCTGGGCCATCACGGTGTCCTTGACGACGGCGGTGACGATGCCGCGCAGCCGGTTGCGGGCCGAGGAGAGCTCGGGGTGACCGGGGGCGCGGACGAACGCGGCCAGGTCGGCCCCGTCGAGCACCCGGTGGCCGTGCTCGTCGCGGGTGGCCGGCAGCCGACCGGCGTCGATCCAGCGGCGGACCGTGTCCGCGCTGACTCCGAGCAGTTCGGCGGCCTCGCCGATCCGGAACGCCGTCACACGGCCACCCTAGCGGCCCGCAGGTGCGGGTGTGAAGTGGCCCGGCCCCTCGCATCCGCCAGGAGCGAGGGGCCGGGCCGGTCGTAGTTGCGCGGTGTCAGTCGTCCGCCGGGGTGAGCCGGACCCGGCGGAGCAGCTGGGCGTTGAGCGCGACCACGATGGTGGAGGCGGACATCAGCACCGCGCCCACCGCCGGGCTGAGCGCGACGCCCGCCCACGCCAGGACGCCGGCCGCGAGCGGGATGGCCACCACGTTGTAGCCGGCCGCCCAGGCCAGGTTCTGCCGCATCTTCCGGTACGACGCCCGGGACAGCCGGATCACGCCGGTGACCCCGCGGGGGTCGGAGCTGGCCAGCACCACCCCGGCCGACTCGATCGCCACGTCGGTGCCGGCGCCGATGGCCACGCCCACGTCGGCGCGGGCGAGGGCCGGGGCGTCGTTCACCCCGTCGCCGACCATCGCCACGGTCAGCCCGCGGGACTGGAGTTCGGTGACGGCCGTGTCCTTGTCGGCCGGGAGGACCTCGGCGAACACCTCGTCCACGCCGGGGCGGAAGCCCAGGTCGGCCGCGACCGCCTCGGCCACCGGCCGGGCGTCCCCGGTGATCATGACGATCTTCTTCACCCCCTGCTCGCGCAGCTCGGCGATGGCCGCCCGTGCCTCGGGCCGGACCTCGTCCTCGAGGGCGAACGCGCCGACCACCTCGGGGCGGCCGCCGTCGGGAAGCCGGACCAGGTGCAGCACCGCGGCGCCCCGCCGGGACCAGCCCTCCGCCGCCCGGGTCAGCTCGGCGGGCACGTCGGCGCCCAGTTCGCGCAGCAGGGCCGGACCGCCCACCGCCCAGTCGGCGCCGTCCACCGTGGCGCGTACGCCCCGGCCGGTCAGGGAGCGGAAGTCCCGGGCCGTCGCCCCGAGGCCCCGGTCCTGCGCGGCGGTGACGAGCGCCCGGGCGAGCGGGTGCTCGCTGTCCGCCTCGACCGCGCCGGCGAGGCGCAGCGCGCCGTCCTCGTCCAGCCCGCCCGTGGCGGCCACCCCGGTCAGGGTGTGCCGCCCCTTGGTGAGGGTGCCGGTCTTGTCGAACAGCACCGCGTCGACGGTGCGCATCCGCTCCAGGGCGAGCCGGTCCTTCACCAGGATGCCGGCGCGGGCGGAGAGCGCCGTGGAGAGCGCCACGACGAGCGGGATGGCCAGCCCGAGGGCGTGCGGGCAGGCGATCACGAGCACCGTCACGGTCCGGATCACGGCCTCGTCGGTGTTGCCGAGCACCAGCCAGGCCACGAAGGTGGCCAGACCGGCGACGGCCGCCACGTAGAACAGCAGCGCCGCGAACCGGTCGGCGAGCACCTGTGCACGGCCGCCGGAGGACTGCGCCTGGGCGACGAGGCGGCCGATGCCGGCGAGCGCGGTGTCCTCGCCGACGGCCTCGACGCGCACCCGGAGAGCCGAGTCGGTGGCCACCGTGCCGGCGACCACCCGGTCCCCGACGGCGCGCGGCACCGGCCGGGACTCCCCCGTGATCATCGACTCGTCCAGTTCGGCGGCGCCGTCGACGATGCGGCCGTCCGCCGCGACACGGCCGCCGGAGCGGACCAGCACCAGGTCGCCGACCCGCAGGTCCGCCACCGGCACCCGGTGCGCGGCGCCGGACTCGTCGAGGCGTTCGGCGTCGTCGGGCAGCAGCGCGGCGAGCGCCGCCAGGGCGCCCTGGGCCTGCCCGATCGCCTTCATCTCCTGCCAGTGGCCCAGCAGCATGATGGTGACCAGGGCGGCCAGCTCCCACCAGAAGTCCAGGTCGAACAGGCCGAGGCTGGTGGCCAGCGAGGCCAGGTAGGCGACGGTGATCGCCATCGAGATCAGCAGCATCATGCCGGGCGCCCGGTCGCGTACCTCGCGGACGCCGCCGACCAGGAACGGCCAGCCGCCGTAGAAGAAGACGACGGTGCCCAGCACCGGGCCGACCCAGCGGACGCCCGGGAAGTCCAGCGAGTAGCCGAGCCAGTCCATGACCATGTGGCTGGTCAGCACGATCGGCACGGTCAGCGCGAGGCTCAGCCAGAACTTCCGGCGGAACTGCTCGGGGTCGTGCCCCGCGTGCTTGTCGTGGCCGCCGTGCTGGCCGTGGCCGGCGTGCTGGTCGTGCGTGCCGCGCTGGTCGTGCCCCGCGTGCTCGTCGTGCCCCGCGTGCGGCTCGTGGTGCGCGCCGTGGTGCCCCTGTTCGTGTTGCATCGAACTCCACCTCCGCCGCCACCATATACCCCTAGGGGGTATCTGCCAACTCACGGCCCCGCCGGAACCGGTGACCCGGGACACGCGCGGCGCCTGCGGGTTAGCCTCGGGGCACGGACAGCCCGGGGAGCGAGATGAGCGAGCAGAACACCCAGACGGTGCTGCCGGCGGCGTTCTTCGGGCACGGCAACCCGATGAACGCGCTGGAGGTCAACCGCTACACCGCCGCCTGGCGCGAGTTCGGCCGGTCGGTGCCCCGGCCCCGCGCCATCCTGGTGGTCTCCGCGCACTGGTACATCGGCGCCACCGCGGTCACCGCGATGCCCCGGCCGCGCACCATCCACGACTTCTACGGCTTCCCGCAGCAGCTCTTCGACGTGCGCTATCCGGCGCCCGGGCTGCCGGAGCTGGCCGAGGAGATCAGCGACGTGGTGCACCCCACCTGGGTCGGCGCCGACCTGGACTCCTGGGGCATCGACCACGGCACCTGGTCGGTGCTGACCCACGCGTTCCCCGACGCCGACATCCCGGTGGTGCAGCTCAGCATCAACGCGTTCAAGCCGTTCGACTACCACCTCGACCTCGGCGCCCGGCTCGCCCCGCTGCGCGAGCGCGGCGTGCTGGTGGTGGCCAGCGGCAACGTGGTGCACAACCTGGGCGGGGTCGACCCGCGGCTGACCGACGAGGGCTTCGACTGGGCGCGCCGCTTCGACGACGCCGCCCGGGAGACGGTCCAGGACGCCCCGACCGAGGTGGCCCGGCTGGACGGGCACCGGGACTTCGACCTCGCGGTGCCGACACCGGACCACTTCATCCCGCTGCTCTACCTGGCCGGGCTGGCCGGCGCCGCCGGGGACCGCCCCGACGTGCTGGTCGACGGGTACGCGTACGGGTCGCTGTCGATGACCGCGTACACCCTCGGGTTGCGCTGCGGGGGCGAGCAGCCGCCGGGCGGCGCGGCGGCGCTGCCCGGCGGGGTGCCACCGGACTCCGCCAACATCTGAAACCCCGTTCAGTCCCGGTCGTAGACGGTGACCGGGACGTCCCGGGCGCAGAGCGTGCGGACCACCAGCGGCTCGATCCGGTCCCAGGTGCCGCCGGCCAGGCCGCAGCCGATGCGAGGCATGTGCACCGACGCGCCCAGCTCGTCGGCCTGGTCGGCGAGGGCGGACAGGCAGCGCTCGACCGCGTCGTAGCGGATCGGCGGCCCGGCGCTGCCCCGCCGCATCCCGCGCTGGCCGACCATGTTGGCCACCCACACGTCCGGCGCGACCCGCACCAGGCGGGTGGCGCCGAGCCCGAAGTCGTTGCCGGCCCGGTGCCGGTGCCACTCCCGGTAGTCGCGCTCCGGCTCCGGCCAGCGGCGGGAGATGGCCAGCACGAAGCCCTTCCCCCAGCCGCCCAGGTCGTTGCAGACGTGCGCGATCACCTTGCGACCCTTGGCCTGCGGGCTGGTCGCGTCGCCCTTGATGATCCGGAGCGGTGTCACGGCCACGATCCTGCCCGGCCGGTACGACACCTTAGCTCTGCGGTCGGGACCCGACGCCGGAGCCGCCGATCGGCACCTTGCCCTGCCACGGCCAGCGACCGTCCAGCTCCACCTGGAGCGAGACGCTGAGGAACGTCCGGACCAGCACGATGAGCGCCAGGACGCCGACGCTGGTGAAGGTGGGCGACACCGCCACGGTCCGGATGATGTCTCCCGCGACAAGCAGTTCCAGGCCGAGCAGGATGGCCCGCCCCACCCCCTGCCGGTACTCCCGGTAGTGGTCGACGACCTGCCGGGTGCGCCACCAGCGCAGCGCGAAGACGACAGTGGCGATCGCGACGCCGACCGCGATGACCACCACCCCGGCCAGGTCCAGGAGCGTGCCGACGTGCTGGATGATCTCCTTGGTCGGCACCCGACACCCCCGTACCGCCGGCCGCACCCGCGACGGCCACGCGCGGGCCGTCCGCAGCACCACCCTGTCGCATCACCGCCCCCGGCGGGCGGCTTTCACCCGAGCCCGCTCGGACGGCGGGCCCCGCCGGCATTCGCCCACCACCGCGCGCCGCCGCGCCTAGGGTGGAGATCGGACCGGACCGTCCCGTCACCCGGCGGCGGTCACCGACGGCGACTGCGAGGAGCGGACGTGACGGAGCCGGAAGAGGACCGGGAGAAGACCAAGAAGACCGACGACGTCCTGTACTCCGCGGACGGGGACCCGCACCACAACCTGGCGCAGGCGCCGCAGCCCGACGAGCACCTGCCCGCCCAGTTCCAGCACGACGGCGAGACGGAGACCGTCGGCGACGAGTGAACCCCCGCGCTCAGGGTTTCGGTGACGGCCCGGTCCGGGCCGCCCGGACATCGGCGGCGCCCGGCGGGGCGGCCGGCAACTGGCGGTCGTGCAGGCGGCTGAGCAGCGCCAGCGAGGTGATCGCGCCGACCAGCGCCAGGAACATGTCCCACTGGGTGTCCCAGACGTCGCCCTGGGTGGCGAGGAAGTCGTCGGCGGCCGACCCGCCGGCCAGCGCCGCCCACCACTCGATCATCTCGAAGAGTGCGCTGAACGCCAGGCAGGCGCAGACGACCAGCGGCGCGAGCCAGCGGCTGCCGCGCAGCGGCGACCGGCGGATCAGGATCTCGCGGACCAGGATGGCCGGCACGAAGCCCTGGGCGAAGTGGCCGAGCCGGTCGTACGGGTTGCGGGACAGGTGGAACGCCTCGCGCGCCCAGTCACCGAGCGGTGTGCGCGCGTAGCTGTAGTGGCCGCCGACCACGAGGATCAGCGCGTGCGCGGCGAGCAGGCAGCAGAGCAGCGTGGTCAGCGGGAACCGGCGCCAGGTGACCAGCACCAGGGGGACGCCGACGAGCACCCAGACCGTCTCCAGCAGCCAGGTCAGCCGGTCGTACGGGCGGATGCCGGAGGCTACGAGGGCGGCGAGGACGAGGACCAGCAGCGCCGGTGGGACGAGTCTGCGTGCTCGGGACACCGGCGACCGCCTGTTCACGTCTCACCCGGTGCGGCCCGACGCCGTCCGGAGAGGCCGACGATAGCGGGTGACGGGGGCGCCCTCCGACGCCCCCGCCGCGCGGCTCAGTCCTGGGCCTGCCAGCGGTAGAACACGGTGGCCACCGAGTCCTGCGGGCCGTGCCACTCCTCCGGCCGGTACGGGCTGACGTAGGGGGCGAGGTCCTGCATGATCTTCGCGAAGACCGGCTTGGCGTCGTGGTTGTTCCGGGTCGCCTCGGCCGCCGACGTCTCCTGTTCGAGCAGGTGGACGTAGACGTCGTCGATCGAGTAGAGCCAGCGCCCGGTGACGCCCAGCTCGGTCGGCAGCGACCCGGCGTCCGACTCGGCGAAGACCCGGGCCACGTCCGGTTCGGCGCCGGGCTTGATCCGCCCGACGATCACGGTCAGGGTGGTGTCCGTGGGCGGCTCCCCCTCCGGGGCCCAGTGGTAGAACTCCTTCGCCACCGAGTCGGACGGGTTCTTCCAGTACCTCGGGTACGGCGTCACGTACGGGCCGATGGCCTCGGCGATCTTCTGGAACGCGGGCAGCCCCCGGGTCTGGCCGGAGATCCTCGGGTCCTGCTCGCGCTCGATGACGTGGATGTAGAGGTCGTGGTGGGACAGCAGGATCCGCCCGATGACCCCGAGGTCCTGGGGCCGGGTGGCCTGGTCGTAGTGGCCGAAGACATCCCCGACGATCTTGTCGCTGCCGGGGACCATGTGGCAGACGATCACGTTCCGGAAGACCATTGCTGCTCCTTGGTGGGTTCGGGTGGACGGTGGCGGGCTCAGGCGGCGAAGGTGACGGGCAGCTCCAGCAGGCCGCGGAACGGCGACGCGGCCGGCAGCCGGCGTACCTCCTCGACGGGCACGCCGAGCCGCAGCCCGGGCAGCCGGCGCAGCAGCGCGGCGAGCGCGATCTGCGCCTCCATCCGGGCCAGCGAGACGCCGAGGCAGTAGTGCACGCCGTGCCCGAAGCCCAGGTGCGGGCCGCGGACCCGGCGCAGGTCCAGCCGGTCCGGGTCGGTGAAGTGGGCGGGGTCGTGGTTCGCCGCGTTGATGGCCACGCCGACGATCGACCCCTGGGGGATGCAGACCCCCTGGTACTCGACGTCCTCGGTGGCGATCCGCGGGCTGGCCACCGGCAGCGGGCCGTCGAACCGGAGCAGCTCCTCGATGGCCGCGGGCAGCAGCTGGGGCGTGGCGCGCAGCAGTTCGAGCTGCTCGGGGTGGGTGAGCAGGGCGAGCACCGCGTTGCCGAGGAAGTCCGCGGTGGTCTGGTGCCCGGCGAACACCAGCAGGAACGTGGTGGTGACCAGCTCGGCCTCGGAGAGCGTCCCGTCGCGGTCGACCGCGTCGATAAGCGCGCCGATGATGTCGTCGGCCGGGTCGTCGCGCTTGGCGCGTACCAGGTCGGCGAAGTAGTGGTGCAGCCGGAGCTGGGCCTCCTGCACGGCCGCCCGTTCCTCCTGGGGCGGCCGGCGGGTCGAGCCGGAGGTGCGGATCACCTGGGTCCAGTCGAGCACCCGGTCGTGGTCCTGCGGCGGCACGCCGAGCAGCTCGCAGATGACCGTCATGGGCAGCGGGATGGCGAAGTCGTGCATCAGCTCCGCCTGGCCCTGCGGGAGCATCTTGTCGATGAGGTGGTCGACGACCTGCGCCACGCGCGGCCGCAGCGCCTCGATCCGCCGCGGCGCGAACGCCTGGGACACCACCCGGCGCAGCCGGGTGTGCTCCGGCGGGTCCGAGTTGAGCATGTTGCGGTTCAGGCCCTCCGAGTTCGGCCCGAAGATCCGCAGGTAGTGCTGCCCGGGACCGTAGAGGTCCTTGGACAGCCGCGGGTCGGTCAGCGCGGCCCGGGCGTCGTCGAAGCGGGTGATCAGCCAGGAGTCGAAGCGCGGGGAGCTGACCGGGCACACCGGCCGCTCGGTACGCAGCCGCGCGAAGGTCGGGTAGGGGTCGGCGGCGAACCCGTCGGTGTAGAGCTCGCCCGCCGGCACGGCGTCCTCGGTCATCGGTCCTCCTCCGGTGCGCCGCCCACGCTGTGCAGCACCTGGTAGGTGTGCCGCTGGGCGGACTCGCGCAGTTCGCGGATGATGCGCAGCAGCCGGTCCCGGTGCTCGCTGCGGCCGAAGGCGTCCAGCCGCTCCCGGTCCGCCCAGTCGCTGATGATCAGATAGCTGCGCGGGTCGTCGGCGTCGCGGACCAGGTCCTGGTGCAGGCAGCCGTCCAGCGTGCGGATCTCCTCGGCCGCGGTGCGCCACTCCGCCTCGAAGCGCTCCTCGCAGCCCTCCCGGGTCCGCATCGCCAGCACGGTCCGGACGCGGGTCACCGGGCACCGCCGAACACCAGGCGCAGGTGCTTGCGGAGCGCGTCGGGGTCGACCGGCTGGCCGCGGAACCCGACGTGCCCGTCCGGGCGGATCAGGTACAGCCCGGTGCCGGTCACCCCGTACACGGCGCGGAACCGGCCGTCGGCGTCGCGCAGCACCGGCGGGGCGAGCAGCCGCGGCTCGGCGGCGTCCGGGCTGAGCAGCAGGTACGCGTCGACCTCCTCGGCCGTCTGCCGCCGCACGTCGGCGCAGAGCTCGGCGATCGCCCTCAGCGCCGCCTCGTCGGCCGACTCGTCGGCGTAGAGCAGCAGCGTGTGCCGGGTGCCGCGGGTCAGGTCGCGCAGCCGCAGCGGGTGGCCGACGCCGCGCCGGAGCAGCCCGTCCACGTCGGGGGCGCGGTCACCGGGGCGGGGCGCGTCGCGCAGGGCGTCCGGATCGGACACGGTCTCGCCGACCAGCGGGCTGCCCGCGTAGCTGAGCAGCATCGACATCTCCTGGAGGAACTGCCGCTTCAGGTCCTCGCGGTCCAGTTCGTCGGTGAACGCCATCCGCACCGCGCGGCCGACGATCTCCTCACCCTCCGGCCGCCGCTCGGTCTCGTAGCTGTCCAGCAGGCCGGGCGCGGCGAGCCCGCGCACCGCCAGGCCCAGCTTCCAGGCCAGGTTCCAGGCGTCCTGGATCCCGGTGTTCATGCCCTGGCCGCCGGCCGGCGGGTGCAGGTGGGCCGCGTCGCCGACCACGAACACCCGGCCGTCGCGGTAGCGGTCCACGATGCCGTGGCTGATCCGGAACACCGACGACCAGCGCAGGTTCGAGGCGCGGGTGCCGGGCGGGGCGAGGTGGTCGAGGGCGGCCTGGACGTCGGCCAGGGTGGGCGAGCCCAGTTCCGCGCTGAACCCGGGCGGCGCGTCCTGCCCGCCGGTCTGCGCGAAGAAGCGGGGCGGGGCCAGGGTGGCGATGCGGTAGCGGCGCTCGCCGCGCAGCGGTACGCAGACCAGCATGCCGTCCATGCGGCCGTCGGTCTCGTGCAGGAACCGCAGCAGGTGACCGTCGGGCATGTCCCAGTCCACGTCGACGTCGCCGAGCATGAACAGCTGCGGGAACCGGCCCAGCCCGCCCGTGAAGGTGAGCCCGAGCAGTTCCCGCACACGGCTGTGCGCGCCGTCGCAGCCGACCAGGTACCTGGCGCGGACCGTCTCGGTGCCGCCGTCGGCGGTGGTGACGGTGGCCGTCACGCCGTCGTCGTCCTGGGTGAAGTCGACAAGCTCGGCGCCGCGCTGCGGGCGTACCCCGAGGGTGGCCAGCCGGGCGGTGAGGATGCGCTCGGTTTCGTACTGGGGCAGGCCGAGGTGCGCGTACGGCAGGCCGGGCAGCTCCCAGCTCATCCGGTGGGTCTCCACCCCGTTGACGAAGACCATGTTGCCGGTCAGCCAGATGCCGGCGTCCATGGCCTCCCGGACGACGCCCTGCTCCTCCCAGATCTCCATGGTGCGGCAGTGCACGCCGATCGCCTTGTCGGCCTGGCCGGCCGGGGTGGCCAGCTTGTCGATCACCCGGCAGTCGATGCCCCGCCGGGCCAGCTCGACGGCGACGGTGAGCCCGGCGGGCCCCGCCCCGACGACGAGTACGTCCGTTTCCCTGTGCACGTCGGCCTCCCTGCCCGTGGTGGGTTGTCGCCGGCCGCCCCCGTCGGGCACGACGTGGAACAGGCGGCGCCGGATGTCGAGAAGGAACGGCGCGATCGGCCCGGCCTGCGCGGAGGCGTGGGCCGGGTCGGCGATCCAGCGGAGGAACTCCGCGGCGCTGTTCCACTCGGCGAAGATGTGGTGCACGTCCGATCCGGGTTCGCGCAGCAACTGCTCGCGCCGGTACCCGGGTATCCCGGCCATCCGGGCCCTGACCTCGGGGTAGCCCCGGTGGAACTCGGCGAGGCGGGGCGCCGGCACGGTGAGTTCCACGTCCACGTAGACCGTCGAGTCGCCGGTCCCGTCCTCCCGCAGCACCGGGTAGTCGGCGGGGCCGGCCGGCTCGGTCAGCGGCCGGAACAGCTCGGCCAGCCGGGCGGCCACCGGCCCCTCCCGGTACGCGCCCAGCGCCGCCTCGTCGGCCCACTCGGTGACGACGACGAACCCGCGCGGGTCCAGGGCGTCGAGCAGCAGCTCGTGCCGGAGGTTGCCGGGCAGCCCGCCGATCCGCCCCGCGATCGTGCCCCACGCGGACCGCACGGCCGGCTCGCAGCCCTGACGCGCGCGCATCCGGAGCATCGTCCTGATCATGAGGTCCCCTTCGACGGCCTGCGGGAGACGGTGGAGCTGTCGCGGCCGGTACACCCGGACCACCACGTCGTCGCGCTGCGACCCTGCCGGAGGTCGCGTCAACCGGCCGTCACCGGAGACCCCCGCGAGGTCCCGGCCCGGTGACGCCGCGGGGACGGGACGCCGCTACGACGCGGCTTCCGCTTGTTGCAAAAGATTGGCAACAAGCCTCGACAGGAGCCCCCGGCGGTAACTATCGTCATCGCCATGACTCCTTACGGACTGGACGCGCGGGCGTGGCAGGAGAGCTGGGACCGGCAGCAGGAGGCGTACCTGCCGGACCGGGAACACCGCTTCGCCGCGCTGCTCGACGCCGCCGAGGCCGTGGCCGGCGACCGGCCGCCGCGCCTGCTCGACCTCGCCGGCGGCACCGGCTCGATCAGCCTGCGGGCGCTGGCCCGCCGGCCCGACGCCGAGGTCACCGTGCTCGACCTGGACCCGGTCCTGCTCACCCTCGCCGAGGCGTCCCTCGCCGGGCGGGCCACCGTGGTCACCGCCGACCTCAACCAGACCGACTGGGCGCTGGCGCTCCCCCACCGCGACTACGACGCGGTGCTCACGGCCACCGCCCTGCACTGGCTGGACGGGCCCCGCCTGGCCGCCCTCTACCGCGAACTCCGCGACGTGCTGCGGCCGGGCGGGGTGTTCGTCAACGCCGACCACATGCCCGACGACGCGTTGCCCACGCTCACCACCCGGATCGCCGAGCGGGCCCGGGCGGACCGGCACGCCCGCCACCGCTCGGGCGCCGCGCTGTCCTGGGCGGACTGGTGGGCGCAGGCCGCCGCCGACCCGGTGCTCGGGCCGCTGGTGGAGAAGCGGCAGCAGATCTACCCGACCGGGCACAGCCCCGAGTGGACCCCGCCGGCGGCCTGGCACCTCGACGCCCTGCGCGCGGCCGGCTACGCCGAGGTCGGGGTGCTCTGGCGCGGAGGCGCCGACGCCGCCGTGGCCGCCCTGCGCTGACCCGCCGCTCCCCGCCCGGCCCCCCGCCGTCGGCTCAGGCCGGCGACGGCACCGGGGACCGGGCGGGGGCGGGCCGGACCCGCGGGCGGCCGGCCATCAGCATCGCCTCGCTCAACTCCTCGGCCAGCAGGTCGAGCACCCCGCGTACGCCGCCCGCCCCGCCCACGGCCAGGCCGTGCAGCACCGGGCGGCCGACCAGCACGGCGTCCGCGCCCCGGTCGAGCGCGACGAGCACGTCCGAGCCGCCACGGATCCCGCCGTCGAGCAGGACCGGCACCGCGCCGGCCACCCGGTCGACGACCGCCGGCAGCAGGTCGAGCGTCGCCGGGGCCGCGCTGAACTGGCGACCGCCGTGGTTGGACACCACGATCCCGTCGACACCGTGGGCCACCGCCAGGGCCGCGTCCTCGGCCGCCGCCACCCCCTTGACCAGCAACGGCAGCTCCGTCACCGAGCGCAGCCAGGCCAGCTCGCCCCAGTCCAGCGCCGGGGCGAACGCCCGCCGGCTGTGCTCGCCGGGCGAGACGAGGTCGGCGTCGGGCAGGTTGACCGCCCGGATGCCCGGCGGCAGCCGGAAGTCGCGGCGCAGGTCGCGCAGGCGGCGGGCCAGCCGCGGGGCGTCCACGGTCAGCATCAGCGCGCCCATGCCGGCCGCCTCGGCCTGCCCGATCACGTGCCGGGTGACGCCACGGTCGGCGAAGGCGTACAGCTGCAACCAGAGCGGCCCCCCGGCGACCGCCGCGATGTCCGCGAACGGCACGGAGGCCATGGTGCTCACCACGTACGGCACCGGCAGGGCGGCGGCGCCGCGGGCGGTGGCCCGCTCGCCGTCCGGGTGGACCATGGCGTGGAACGCGGTGGGGGCGATGGCGAACGGCACGGCCCAGTCCGCGCCGAGGATCCGGGTGCCGGTCTCCGGCTCGGCCGTCCCCGTGAGCACCCGGGGCACCACTGTGGCCCGTTCGAAGGCCTCCCGGTTGGCCCGCAGGCTCCGCTCGTCGCCCTGGCCGCCTTCGATGAAGTCCCACACCGGCGGGGACAGCCGCCGGGACGCCTCGGCGGCGTAGTCGTGCAGGGTCAGCAGGGACGTCATCGGCTCTCCTCCCGGCGGGGACGCCGCGACCGGCCTCCCCTGGTGGCCCGTCACGAGCCCGGCCCGCAGCGGTAGACCAGCAGTTCGTCGCCGCCGCCGTGCTCGGCGGCCGGCACCTCCCGGCAGGAGGACAGCACCCACGTCATGATCCGGGACAGCTCGGAATCGGTGGTGCCGAGGCCACCGATCCCGCCGAGCAGGACGAACCGCAACTCCCCCGCGTCGATCAGCGCGCGCAGCTCGGCGACCGTCGGCTGGGGCACGAGGCCGCTGTACCCGCCCAGCGGCAGGAACGGCTGCCCGGTGGGGAGCACGAACTGCGAGGCCGTCCGCCAGGACGAGGTGGCCGCGACGTAGCGCGCCCCGCCGCGGTGCGCGAGCAGGTAGTCGTCGAGGCGCCGCCGCGGCGCGGTGAGGGTGTCGGTGGTGTCGGCGTCCAGGGCCAGGCCGACCGGGCCGCTCGGGCCGGCGCCGGCGTCGAAGGCGGTGCCGGCGTAGCGGCGGTCGAGGACGGACAGCCCCCAGGCGGCCGGCACGGCGAGCACGGCCGCCACGCCCAGCGCGGCCACGGCCCGCCACGACCGCTCCGTCCGCCGGCCCGCCACGGCCGGCGCTCCGGGGTCCCGAAGCGGCCGCCGGCCCACGACGACCAGCGCCACGGTGGCCGCCGCGGCGGTGGCCAGCGCCGGCCAGGTCAGCCAGGGCAGGAACCCGGCGTACCGGCCGGCCAGGTGGGCCGTCCACACGAGCTGGACGAGCAGCACCGCGGGGAGCAGCCAGGTCGCCCACCGGTCCCGCAGCGCGCGCCAGGACAGCACGACGCCGGCGGCGGCGAGCGCGGCAAGCGGTGGGGCCAGCGTGGCCAGGTACGCCCGGTGGGTCAGCGTCATCCCGCTGAACACCACCACGGCCGTGGCCAGCCAGCCGCCCCAGAGCACGAACCCGGCCCGGACCGGATCGGCCCGGCCGGCGCGGCGGTGCCGCAACAGCCCCACCACGAGACCGGCCAGCGCCAGCGGGTAGAGCCAGCCGATCTGGGTGGCGTACCCGGGGTCGGCCAGCTTGTGCCAGGACCCGGCGGGCGACGCGGCCGCGTCGGCGGGGCCGGCCGGGTCCGGGGTGGTGAACCCGGATTCGACAGTGCCCGGCACGTGTGCGCCGAACCGGTCCAGGCCGTTGTAGCCGAAGACCATGGCGACCGCGCTGTCGTTCGTGGTGCCGTCCACGTACGGCCGGTCGCCGGCGGGCACGACGGTCAGCAGCAGCACCCAGGCCAGCGACACCGCCACGGTGGCCGCGCCGGCCAGCGCCACCTGCCCGAGCCGGCGCCGCCGGGACGCCGGGGCGAAGGCCAGCCAGGTCAGCGCGAACGCGGGCAGCACCAGCCAGGACTGGAGCATCTTCGCCTGGAAGCCGAGACCGACCCAGACCCCGGCGAGCGCCAGCCGGCCCGTGCGCGCCCCGGCCAGCGCGGCGACGAACGCGTCGGCCGCCAGCACCAGGCACATGGTCAGCGCGGCGTCCTCCATCGGGTGCCCGAACATCGACGCGACGATCGGGGTGAGGGCGAACATCGCGGCGGCGAGCAGCCCGGCCGGCGCGCCGCACCAGCGGCGGACCAGGCGGTACAGCACGAGCACCGACACCACGCCCTCGACCACCTGGGGCAGCGCCAGCGACCACGGGTGGAAGCCGAACACGCGGGCGGCGAGCGCCTGCGGCAGGAAGGCCCCGGCCAGCTTGTCGACGGTCACCGTGGCGCCCGGGTCGAACGCGCCGAACAGGAACGCCCGCCAGCTCACCGACATGCTGCGCACGGCGACCGCGTAGTACTCGGCGTACCCGGCGTGGCGGACCTGCCAGCCGTAGACGACGGCGGCGAGCGCGGCGACGGCGAGCAGCGCCGGGCGGGCCCAGCGCGGCTGGTCGCCCGGCGACCGCCAGAAGCGCAGCCGGGACGCCCTGGTCGGTGTGTCGACGGCGCGTTCCGGCGCCGGTTGGGCGCGCGTCACGGTTGCGGCGTCGGCCACGGCGCTCCCTCCAGGGATCGGTCGGGATGCATGCCGGAAGCACTGTAGGGGCTGGCGTCCCGATTGGGCAGCGCGCCGGCACGCGTACGACTGACGCCGCGACGCAGTCGAACGGCGACCGGCTTCCCGGATCGGGCGTGGACGGTCAGCATCGGCACCGGCCCCGACACCGCACGAGGAGGTCGCTGGTGGACGAGACGACGGGCACGCCGACGCGACCGGCCGACGGCCGGCCCCCCCGAGATCTCGTCGATGCGACGGCGCATCGACGAGATCGACGCGACGATCATCGGACTGTGGCAGGAGCGCGCCGGGCTCTCCCGGCAGATCGGCCGGATGCGGCTCGCCTCGGGCGGCACCCGCCTGGTCCTCTCCCGCGAGCAGGAGATCCTGGCCCGGTTCCGCGACGGCATCGGTGACGAGGGCACCCAGCTGGCGCTGCTCGTGCTGCGGGCCGGCCGCGGGCCGCTCTGACCGCGTACCGTCCCGGTGGCCGGACCGGCGCGGAGGCCGCCGGTCACCGGGGCGGCGCCGACCGCAGCTCCGGCGCCGGCACGGCCCGCGCGGCCTGCCGCAGCTGCTCCTCGGCGGTGGTCTCCACCCGCCGCATGGCGGCGCGCAGCACCGGCGGCGCCATCAGCGAGGTGACGATGGCGACCAGCATGACCACCGTGTACGACTGGGTGTTCAGCACGCCCAGCCGCAGCCCGACCATCGCGATGATCATCTGGACCACGCCCCGGGAGTTCATCCCCGCGCCGATGGCGAGCGCCTCCCACCGGTTGAGCCGGCTGCCCAGCGCGGCGACGAACGTGCCGGCGAACTTGCTGGCCACGGCGACGGCGAGCACCGCGAGCGCGGCGAGGAGCACCGGCGGGTCGGCCAGGCCGGTGAGGTCCATCCGCAGCCCGGCCGTGGCGAAGAAGAGCGGCGCGAAGACGGCGAGCACCATGGTCCGCAGCGGCGCCAGCCGGGCCGGCTCCAGCCCGCCGCAGACGTTGATGAGGATGCCGCAGAGGAAGGCGCCGAAGACCGGCTCCATGCCCAGCGCGTGGGTGCCGGCCGCGCCGAGGAAGACGATCGCCGCCGCCGCGGTGAGCGTCGGGCCGGTCTCCGCCGACCGGGTCGTGGCCCGGAACGTCCACCGCACCACCGGCCGGCCCACCACCACGGCGACCAGCAGGATCACCACCAGGTGCAGCACCGACAGCGCCACCTGGCCGGCGCGCACGCCGGTGGTGGCCATCGCCGCGACGACCGAGAGCATCAGCCAGCCGAGCACGTCGTCGATGGCCCCCGAGGCCAGCGTGAGCTGCCCGACGTTGCGGTGCATGAGGTTCATGTCGAGCAGGGTCTTGGCGATCACCGGGATGGCCGTCACGCAGAGCGCGACACCCAGGAACAGCGCGAAGACCGCGCGGTCACCGGCGCCGGCCACGAAGGACGCCGGCAGCACCAGGCCGACGGCGGTGCCGAGCAGCAGCGGCAGCAGGAAACCGGCCAGGCTGATCCGGGCGGCGGTGGCCCCCTGCCGGCGGACCATCCGCCAGTCCAGCTCGGTGCCGATGATCCCGACGAGCAGCAGCACGCCGACCATGCCGACGGCGTCGAGCAGGTGGAACTGGGCGGTGTCGCGGGGCAGCAGCCAGTCGGAGACGCCGGGCGCCAGCGGTTCCAGGACCGACGGGCCGAGCAGGACGCCGGCGGACAGCTCGCCGACGATGGCCGGCAGGCGCAGCCGCACGGCGAGCCGGCCGAGCAGCAGCGCGAGCAGGAGCAGCACGCCCAGTTGCAGCAGCAGGAGCAGGACCTGGTCGGCGCTGATCGGGGCGACGGTGCTGGGCATGGTGGCAGCGCTCCTCGGGGGCCGGGTGCCGGGGGATCCGGCCGCGCGCGCCGGTCGCGGGCGGGACGGCGCCCGGCTCCGGCCGGCGCCGGGGAGTCCCGGTGACGCCGGCGACGGCGAGCGGCGCGACGGCGGTACGGGGCGTCGGGCCGGCGGCGTCAGCGTTCCAGCCGGCCGGAGGAGGCGTCAACGCGCTCCGGCGCCCGCTGTCCAACCGTCCCGGCGACGCAGTTGTACACCCCCCGGGCGGCCACCGGGCGCTCTTGTTCGGTCACGCGGAGCTGGTCCATAGTGCTCGCGGTGGAGCCGTGGCCACCCGAGGGGTGGGCCGTGGCCACGCCGCCGGCGGCCCCGCGCGGCGGCGTTCGGCGACCACCCGCCACCACCGTGACCCGATTCGTTCGATGGAGGGCGACGCCGTGCCGAATCCGTTTGAAGACCCCGACGCCACCTACCTGGTCCTGGTCAACGACGAGGGCCAGCACTCGCTCTGGCCCGTCTTCGCCGACGTCCCCGACGGCTGGAAGACGGTCTTCGGCGAGGCCGGCCGGCAGGACTGCCTCGACTACATCGAGAAGTCCTGGACCGACATGCGGCCGAAGAGCCTGATCGAGGCGATGGAGAAGCAGTCGCAGCACTGACCGCGGTGCCGCCGCGCCGCCGCCCGCGAGCCGGCGTCGGGCCGGCGCCACGACCTGAGGGGGCACGTCATGACGATCGACCTCGACGGGTACCGGAGCCTCGGCGAGGCGTTCGCCGCCCACGTCGTGGCCCGGCCCGACCGGACCGCGCTCACCGTGGCCCACGGGCCGGACGAGGAGCAGCGGCTGACCTACCGGGAGCTGGCCCGCCGGGTCGACCGGCGCGCGTCGGCGCTGGCCGGGCGGCTGGCCGCCGGCGCCCGGGTGGTGATCGCCCTGCCGACCGGCACCGAGTTCGCCGAGCTCTACCTGGCCTGCCTGCGCGCCGGGCTGGTGGCCGTACCGGCCCCGGTGCCCGGCGGCTCGGCGACCGCCACCGAGCGGGTGGCGGCCATCGCCACCGACTGCGCACCGGGTCTCGTGGTGACCACCGGGCAGGACCGGGCCGCGGTCACCGCGCAGCTGGCCGGGCACGGCCTGGACGCGCTGCCGGTCGAGGCGGTGGGCGACGCCGGCTCCGCGACGGGGCCGGTGCCCGCCGACCGCCGGCCGGACCGGGACACCGTCGCCGTGCTCCAGTACAGCTCCGGCTCGACCGGCTCGCCCAAGGGCGTGGTGCTGACCCACGGCGCGGTGCTGGACAACCTCGCCGCGCTGGCCCGGCACGACCGCCTCGGTCCGGACGACCGCTTCGGCGGCTGGCTGCCGCTGCACCACGACATGGGCCTCTTCGCCCAGCTCACCGTGGGGTTGCTGATCGGCGCCCCGGTGGTCCTCATGCCGCCGGCGCAGTTCGTCCGGCGGCCGGTGGAGTGGTTCCGGCTGCTCTCCCGGCACCGGATCACCGTCACGGCCGCGCCGAACTTCGCGTACGACCTGTGCCTGCGGCTGGTCCGCGACGACCAGCTCGACGGGCTGGACCTGTCGGCGCTGCGGTACGCCTGGAACGGCTCGGAGCCGATCCACGGGCCCACGATGACCGCGTTCACCGAGCGGTTCGCCCGGATCGGGCTGCCCCCGCACGCGGTGGCCCCCGCGTACGGGATGGCCGAGTGCACGATCTACGTGAGCACCAAGCTGGCCGGTGAGCCGCCCACCGTGCGCCAGGTCGACCGGGCCCGGCTGGAGTCGGCCGGGGAGCCCGCCCTGCACCCGGTCGACGCGGGCGGCAAGCCGATGGTCGGGGTGGGCCGGCCGGGGCCGTTCACCGCCCGCATCGTCGACCCGCGCACGCGCCGGGAGCTGCCGGCCGGCCGGATCGGCGAGATCTGGCTGCGCGGGCCGGGCATCGGCCGTGGCTACTGGGGACGGCCGGAGGCCACCTCGGCCACCTTCGCGGCCCGGCTGGCCGACGGCGGGGACGGCGACTGGCTGCGCACCGGCGACCTGGGCGCGCTGCTCGACGGCGAGCTGTTCATCACGGGCCGGCTCAAGGAGCTGCTCATCGTGCACGGCCGCAACGTGGCCCCGCAGGACGTCGAGCAGGAGGCCCGGGCCGCGCACCACGCGCTCGGCGGTCAGCTCGGCGCGGCCTTCGGCGTCGCCGCACCGGACGAGCGGATCGTGCTGGTCCACGAGGTCGACCCGAGGACTCCCCCGGCGGACCTGCCCGGGGTGGCCAGCGCGGTCACCCGCCGGCTCACCGTGTCGTTCGGCGTCCCGGTGCGCAACGTGGTGCTGGTCCGGCGCGGCACGGTCCGCCGGACCACCTCCGGCAAGATCAAGCGGATGGCCATGCGGGAACGGTTCCTCGCCGGGAACCTCACGGCGCTGCACGCCGAACTCGAACCGGCGCTCCGCGACGAGCTGCCGGCCGGCGCCTGACCCGCGCCGCGCCGGGGGGCCGCCGTCCGTGGCGGCCCCCCCCGGCGGCGCGGGTCGCACCATCCAACCCGCCGCCGTCCCCGGCAGCCCTCCGGAGATGGAGAGCGCGAACGGCGCCATCCGCAGGCCGGCCTCCCCGGCCGGCGCGAGTCTCACCGCCCGGCGCCGACCAGCCGGCCGCCGGGCGCGCCCGCCGCGCGGGTCATGTAGGTCAGCACGAGTTCCTCCAGGCGGACCGGCTCCACCGTCCAGGACGGCTCGGGCAGCAGCCGCTCGGCCCGGACCACCGCCCGGCTGTACCGGCCGGTGTGCTCCATCCCCACCACCTCGACCCGCGGGTGCAGCAGGTCCAACTCGCCGCGCGGGGCCACCACCCGGTGGTGGTCGGCCAGCAGGTCGGCGACGTCGCCGGCGACCTGCACCCGGGCGTCGCAGAGCACGATGAGGTAGTCGCAGACCAGTTCCACGTCGCTGAGCAGGTGCGAGGACAGGATCGCGCTGGCGCCCAGCTCGGACACGAACTCCATCAGGTTCTGGAGGAAGCCGTTGCGGGCCAGCGGGTCCAGGGCGGCGGCCGGCTCGTCGAAGATGAGCAGCTCGGGGCGCTTCGCGGCGGCGACGGTCAGGGCGAGCTGGGCGCGCTGGCCGCCGGAGAGGCCGCCGGCCTTCTGCGCCGGGTTCAGCCCGACCTGGGCGATCCGCCGCTCGGCCAGGGACTGGTCCCAGGACGGGTTCAGCTTGGCGCCCATCCGCAGGTGCTCGGCCACCGTGAAGCCCGCGTACACCGGGGTGTCCTGCGCCACGAAGCCCACCCGGGCCAGGTGCGCGGCGTCGGCGGCCGGCGGCGCGCCGAGCACCCGCAGGCGGCCCGCCGTGGGCGCGGTCAGGCCGCACGCGAGGTTCAGCAGCGTGGACTTGCCGGCGCCGTTCGGCCCGACCAGGCCGATCACCCGCCCGCGCGGGACGTTCAGGTGGCAGTCCGTCAGCGCCGTCCGGCTGCCGTACCGCTTGGTCAGGCCCTCGGCCCGCAGCACCGGCGGGGAGTCGTCGTGTGGCATGGACCCATCCTGCGAACCCGGTCCGGTGGCAGCATCGGCCCAAAGCACGGTTCGCCGCGCCCGCGACCGTACTTTTGACCGGTTCGCCCGGCCCGGAGTTTTCCTAGCCTGGGCGTCATGACCAACACCAATCGACCGGCCGGTGTGGCCGGGATCCTCTTCAACGTCGGCCTCGGCGTGGTGTTCGTGCTCGGCCTCGCCTTCACCGCGTTCATGATCTCGGACAGCTGGGGCACCGGGTACGCGATCGTCAACGGCACCGTCGGTGTGCTCGTCTGCCTGCTGGCCCTGCTGCGCGGCGTGGACCGCTTCCGCACGGCGGTGGCCGGTGTCGGCCTCGCCGCCGTCGCCGTCGTCGTCTCCCTGGTCGCGGACCTGCCGCAGGAGCCCGGCCCGATCACCGGGCTGGCGCTGGCCGTGCTGGTCGGCTCGGCGCTGCGTACCCTGCCGTTGCAGACGGCCGCCGCGGTCGGCGCCGGCGGCCTGCTCGTGGTCGTCGGCAGCTACCTGTCCGCGCTGGACAACCAGAACGGGTTCAGCGCCGTGACCGTGCTGGACGCGCTGGGCTGGCTGGCCGCCGTGGCCGCCGGGCTGACCCTGCGCGGCAGCGACGCGCGCACGGGCGTCGCACCGGCCACCGCCGCCTGGACGCCGTCCGCGCGGGCCCGGTGAGCGTGTCCGATCTCGACCACCTCCCCCCGCCGGCCGGCGCCGGCCGGGCGGACGGCGCCCGCCGTTCCCGCCCGGCCGGCGCCGTCGGCGGGCCGGGCTTCCGTACCGTGGGCGGGGTGAAGATCTGGGACCGGCTCGCCGGCACCGCCGCCGACCTGGGGTTCGTCGTCGCGTTCCTGATGGCGCTCGCGGTCGAGGCGGTCGCCATCGCGCAGACCTGGGGCGCCCGGTACTGGTTGTTCGGCGGGCTCGCCGCCGTGGTGGTGTGTGTGCTCGCGCTGCTGCGCCGGTGGCACCGGGGCTGGCTGGCCGTCGCCGGGCTCGTCGCCGTGGCGTGCACCGTGCTGGTCGCCCGGCTGGCCCACCTGCCGGCCGAGCCGGGCCCGGCCATGGCGCTCGCGCTGGCGGTGCTGGTCGGCGCGGCACTGCGTACCCTGCCACCGGTGCCGGCGGGCGCGGTGGGCGCCGCCGGCCTCGTCCTCGTGGTGGGCAGCCAGTTCGCCGCCCGCCCCTCCCCCTCCGGCATCTCCTCGGTGGCCGCCCTGAGCGGGCTGGCCTGGCTGGGCGCCGTCGCGGTCGGCCTCTCGCTGCGCCTGGTCGACGCCCGCAACCAGGCCACCGCCGAGAAGGTACGCCAGGACGAGCGGCTGGAGCTGGCCCGCGAGCTGCACGACGTGGTCACCCACCACATCACCGGGATCGTGGTGCAGGCCCAGGCCGCCCAGCTCGTCGCCGGCAAGCACCCGGAGAAGCTGCCGGCCACGCTGGCCGGGATCGAGCTGGCCGGCTCGGACGCCCTCGCGGCCATGCGCCGGGTGGTCGGGCTGCTGCGCGACACCGAGGACGCGGCGCCCGCCTCGCCCGGCCCGGAGCAGCTCAGCGCCCTGGTCGAGCGGTTCAACCGGCACGGCCCGCCGGTGCGGCTGCGGATGCCGGAGCCGGCCGCGCCGTGGCCGCCGGAGGTGACCACGACGGTCTACCGGATCGTCCAGGAGTCACTGACGAACGTGTCCCGGCACGCCCCGCACGCCCGGTCGGTCACCGTGACCGTCGGCCAGGACGCGCAGGGCATCTCGGTGGAGGTGGTGGACGACGCGCCGCCGGGCCCGGCCCGCAAGGGCCACCGCAGCGGGTACGGTCTGGTCGGGATGCGCGAGCGCGTCCAGACCCTCGGCGGCACGCTGCGGACCGGTCCCCGCGCCGGCGGAGGCTGGTGCGTGCTGGCCACCCTCCCCCTCCCCTCCAGGACGGCACGATGACCATCCGGGTGCTGCTCGCCGACGACCAGGCGATGATCCGCGGCGGCCTGCGGCTGATCCTCGAGGACCAGCCGGACATCAGCGTGGTGGCCGAGGCGTCCGACGGCGTCGACGCCATCGCCCAGGCCCGCCGGCTGCGCCCGGACGTGTGCCTGGTCGACATCCGGATGCCCCGGCTGGACGGCATCGAGGTGACCCGGGCGCTGGCCGGCCCGGGGGTGCCCAACCCCATGCGGGTCATCGTGGTGACCACCTTCGACCTCGACGAGTACGTCTACGGCGCGCTGCGCAACGGCGCGGTCGGCTTCATCCTCAAGGACGCCGGGCCGGCCCTGCTCGTCGAGGCGGTCCGCGCCGCGCACAACGGCGACGCGCTGGTCTCGCCGTCGGTGACCCTGCGGCTGCTCAAGCACGTCACCACGGTCGGTAAGCCGGCCCGCGGGCGCCCCACCCCGAACCTGTCCGAGCGGGAGATCGAGGTGGTGCGGGCGATCGCCCGGGGACGCACCAACCAGGAGATCGCCGCCGAGCTGTTCATCTCGCTGAGCACGGTCAAGAGCCACCTCTCGGGCATCCAGACCAAGCTGGGGCTGCGCAACCGCGTCGAGGTCGCGGCGTGGGCGTGGGAGAACCGCGTGGTGGAGAGCAGCTGACCGGCGCCCTCCATCCTGGTCGGGATCCGGCGTCCGCGCCAGCCGCCGGGCGTCGACGGTCGCCGATCCGTGCAACCGCCGACACCCGCCGGTCGAACGGTCCGGCGGCCCGGTCCGGCGTGCCTCCCGCCGGCCTGGCGAACACCCGGCAGCACGACCGATCATGCTGCTCGGGTGGTCGCCCGCAGGGGCGACGGGTGACCCACGCCGACGAGCCGCCGTGGGCGGGACGGCTGTCCGCCGTGCCCGGGCCCCGGCCGCGTGCAGGGCAGGAGGATTCGTGGCAAGCCAACCGGAAGAGTTCGACGTCATCGTCGTGGGTGGAGGGCCGGGTGGGTCGACCGCCGCCTCGCTGACCGCCAAGGCCGGGGCGAAGGTGCTGCTGCTGGAGCGGGAGACCTTCCCGCGCTACCAGATCGGCGAGTCGCTGCTCCCCTCGACCGTGCACGGCATCTGCAACCTGCTCGGCGTGGGCGACGAGATCGCCGCGGCCGGCTTCATGAAGAAGCAGGGCGGCACCTTCAAGTGGGGCACCAGCCCGGAGCCGTGGACGTTCGCGTTCGCGGTCTCGCCCCGGATGGCCGGGCCGACGTCGCACGCGTACCAGGTGGAGCGGCGGCGCTTCGACCAGATCCTGCTGGAGAACACGCGCCGGCTCGGCGTGGACGTCCGGGAGAACTGCGCCGTCACCGAGGTGATCGCCGACGACGAGCGGGTCCGCGGCGTGCGGTTCACGCAGGGCGGGGAGAGCCGCACGGCGCACGCCCGCTTCGTGGTCGACGCCTCCGGCAACAAGGGCAGCCTGCACGGCACCGTCGGCGGGCAGCGGGAATACTCGCCGTTCTTCCGCAACCTGGCGCTGTTCGGCTATTTCGAGGGCGGCAAGCGGCTGCCCGCGCCGAACAGCGGCAACATCCTCTGCGTCGCCTTCGACGCCGGCTGGTTCTGGTACATCCCGCTGTCGGACACGCTGACCAGCGTCGGCGCGGTCGTCCGCCGGGAGATGGCGCACAAGGTGCAGGGCGACCAGGAGCGGGCGCTGCACGACCTGATCGCCGAGTGCCCGCTGATCGCCGACTACCTGTCCGACGCCACCCGGGTCACCGAGGGCGACTACGGCCAGGTGCGGGTGCGCAAGGACTACTCGTACTGCAACACCTCGTTCTGGCGCCCCGGCATGTGCCTGGTCGGCGACGCCGCCTGCTTCATCGATCCGGTCTTCTCCTCCGGGGTGCACCTGGCCACGTACAGCGCGCTGCTGGCCGCCCGGTCGATCAACAGCGTGCTGGCCGGCGCCGTGAACGAGGAGCGGGCCTTCACCGAGTTCGAGCAGCGCTACCGCCGCGAGTACGCCGTCTTCCACGACTTCCTGGTCAGCTTCTACGACCTGCACGTGGACGAGAACTCCTACTTCTGGCAGGCCCGCAAGGTCACGCAGAGCAGCGCGCCGGACATGCAGTCCTTCATCGAGCTGGTCGGCGGCGTCGCCTCCGGCGAGGACGCGCTGGCCGGCTCGACGGACCTGATCCGCCGGCAGGGCGCGAACACCGCCGAGCTGGGCGCGGCGGTGAATGCCATCAGCCCCGGCGGCAGCGGTTTCCTGGGCCGGTCCAGCCTGGTCGCCGACGCGATGTTCGAGGGCTCGCAGATCCAGGCGGGGGTGCTGTTCGGCGAGGACGCGCCGCAGGAGCCGCCGCTGTTCGAGGGCGGGCTCGCCACGGCCGGCAACGGCCTCATGTGGACCGAACCGAAGAACTGACGCTCACCCGGACGCCCCCGGCCCGCCCTCGGCGGCCGGGGGCGTCGCGCGTCGGCGGCGCCGTCAGGCGGGCTGCGGGGCCGGTGCGGGCAGCGGGGCCGGGCGTGCGCCGGCCGGGGCCTCCGCCGGGGCGGTGAGCACGTCGCGGACCACCTGACCGCAGAGGTACGCGGTGACCGCGACCCGGATCAGGATGGCGGCCGGATACTGCCAGTCCGCTGTCAGCGCCTCCCCCAGGTAGCGCCACACCGCCACCCAGTGCAGCACCTCGGCGGCCTGCCACAGCACCCAGTCGCGCAGCACCCGCCGCCCCGGCGCCTGTCCGCGGGCCAGCACCAGCAGCGGCAGCAGCCAGAGCACGTACTGCGGCGAGTAGACCTTGTTGGTGAGCAGGAACGCCGCCACGGTGAGGAAGCCGAGCTGGGCGAGGGTGGGCGGGCGGCGGGCGTAGCGGGCCAGCACGGCGACGCCGAGCAGGAGCAGCACGAGCACGCCGAGGGCCACCTCGTTGACCGCCGGCACCGGCGCGCCGAGGAGTTGGAGGGCGTACCAGAGGGCGCCGAAGTCGGCCTCGCGGGCGGCGTTGAAGCGCCAGAACTCCCACCAGCCGTCCGGGTAGAGCACCATGACCGGGGCGTTGAGGACCAGCCACACCGCGACGGCGGCGGCCAGCGTCCGGGCGAGGTCGCGCAGCCGGCGGTCCCGCAGGCAGAGCAGCAGCAGCGGCCCGAGCAGGAAGAGCGGGAACAGCTTCGCCGCGGTGCCCAGGCCGATCATGGCGCCGGCCAGCAGGGGCCGGTCGTACGCCCAGGCGAGCACCGCGAGCACGGCGGCGGCCACGGCCAGCAGGTCCCAGTTGATGGTGCCGGCCAGCGCCAGGGTCGGGGCGGCCGCCACCAGCAGCGCGTCGCGGGTGCGCCCGCCGGTGCGGCGCAGCACCGCGTGCACGGCCCAGACCGTGAGCAGCGCCAGCGCCAGCAGCACCACCACGTTCACGAGGAAGTACGCCTGCGCGGCGGTGGCCTCGTCGGCGCCGGGGGTCAACAGCCGGGAGAGCCGGGCCGTGAGGTCCATGAGGTACCCGCTGCCGACCGGGTATTCCAGCGGCGGCCCGGCGGGCTGCGGCGCGTACGGGAAGGCGCCGTCGATGAGGCCACGGCCGCGGAAGAGGATGGGGATGTCGCTGTAGCAGTAGCTGCCGAAGGCGAGCCGGGTGTCCCAGGGCCAGCCGGCGTAGTGGCAGGGCCACTTCTGCGCGAAGCCGACCGCGAAGGTGAGCACCGTGGCGACGAGCGGCAGCGTCGGGACGGCCCGGCGGGTGCGGGTCGGGGGTCGCTCGGGTGCCGTGCCTCGACCGTCCGCGTCCATGGGTCCTCCCGTCGGTTCCGTTTGCTTTTCCGGCGGCCACGCCGGTTTTCCGCCCGACGTTTCCGGCGGCCAGGAAAAGCGGCCGGAATACGACGGGAGCATCGCCGTGCGACCGCGGATTTCCGGCGGTCGCACGGCGACGAACGGGATTTCTCAGGCCGGGCAGGCGCCCTCGATGACCAGTTCGGTGACCCGCCAGCCCTCGGCGGCCTTCGCCAGGGTGGCGTTGACGGCGCTCGGCCCCTGCGCCTGCTGCTGCGGGCCGAGGTTGTCGACCGGCTTGCCGTCGGCCTTCACGAACGGCCAGTCGGAGTTGTCGAAGCAGCCGGTGAGCTTGGCGCTTGTCGGTGCGGTGGCCGGGCTGTAGGCGGTGACCACCGGCTTGCCGATCTTCGGGTTGCCCTGGGTGCGCACACCCTGCTCCCGGTAGGTGGTGAGGATGGTCTTGACCGTGAGCAGCGCCTGGCCGGAGGCGTACTTCGGCAGGTCCGGCGCGTCGGCCGCGCCGGCGTTGCTCGCCGCCACGAAGGTGTCGAGCAGCTTGAGGTAGACGTCGACGCCCTCCTGCACGGACGCGGCCGCCGAGGGGTCGGTGGTCGCCACGGCCGAGGGGGCGGCCGCCGACGACGAGGACCGGCCGGAGGCCTCCCCGGACGTCGTGCCGCAGCCGGCCAGCGCCAGCAGCGCCACCAGGCCGACCCCCGTGAACCGACGAACGTGTGCAGCCATGAGTGGCCCTTTCCATGCGATTCGGAAAACGGTCCCGCGCCCCGGAAGTCCCGGCGGGAATCGCCGGGTACGCCATTTCGGCGTCAGGGCGCAGCACATGGGTACCACAAACAGAGAATGGTCGACACGAATGCATGCACACGCCTCCGTCCACCCGGGACGGGGGGTGCGGCGCCGGTCAGGCGCCGGACGCGCGGACCGTGCGGAGCAGGAATCCGGGCAGGGAGAGGCGCCGGCCGTCGGTCTCCGCGGCCACCTGGATCTCCTCGATCTCCGTGCCGGTCCACTCCGGCTCGGCGAAGCCGGCCCGGAGCAGGTCCTCGGTCACGCCCCAGCCCTGGCCGTCCGCCAGGGAGACCGCCAGCACGAAGACGGTGGCGCCCGGCGCGGCCAGGCCCGGCAGCGCGGCGAGGTACGCGTCCGCGGCGCCGCCGCCGCGCCGGACCAGGCTGTGCAGCAGGCCGGAGTCGAAGATCGAGTCGAACGGCGCCGACGGCAGCGACAGGCGGGTGGCGTCCTGGACCTCGAAGTGGACGGTGAGGCCCTCGCCGGCGGCCTTGGCGCGGGCCTGGTCGATCGCCACCCGCGAGATGTCGACGGCCGTCACCTGGTGGCCGCGGCGGGCCAGGGCGATCGCGAGGTCACCGGCGCCGCAGCCGATGTCGAGCACCTTCGGGCCCCGCACCGCGCCGTCGAGCACGGCCGCGAGTGCCGGCTGGGGACCGCCGATGTCCCAGGGCGGGCCGCCCGAGCCGGCGGTGTCGCGGTAGACCTCGTCGTAGTCGACGTCGTAGGGCTCGTCGCTCATCGCTGACCCCCTGAACGGCCCGCTCGACTGGGTCCGACCAGCATCCCACGTGGCCGTGCCCGCGTCAGCCGGTGCGCAGCGCGTCGGCGAGGCCACGCAGGGTCGGGTTCAGGTAGAGGGTGCGCGGGTGCAGCCGGGGCAGCCCGCGTTCGCGCATGATGGCCGCCATCCGCACGGCCAGGAGCGAGTTGCCGCCCAACTCGAAGAAGTTGTCCGCGACGCCCACCGGGCGGCCGAACACCTGCTGCCAGACGCCGAGCAGCCCGCCGGCCAGGTCGTCCCCGGCCGCCTCGGCGGGCGCCTCGGGCGTGGCCGGCTCGGCGGCCGGTTCGGGCAGGGCGTCCCGGTCGACCTTGCCGTTGGCGGTGGTCGGGAGGGCCGGCAGGTCGGTGATGGTGGCCGGGAGCATGTACTCGGGCAGCATCCGGCGCAGCCGCTCGCGCAGCGGCGCGTCGCCGCCCCCGGTGCGCACCACGTAGGCGTCGATCCGGCCGGTGGCCGGGTCGTCCGGGTCGGCGCGGCGCAGCACCACGGCCGCCGCCGCCACACCTGGGCACTCGGTCAGCACCGAGCGGATCTCGTCCAGTTCGATCCGGAAGCCGCGCAGCTTCACCTGGTTGTCGATCCGGCCGAGGTGTTCGAGGGTGCCGTCGGGCAGCAGCCGGCCCCGGTCCCCCGAGCGGTAGGTCCGCTCCCCCGTCTCGGGGTCGACGGCGAAGCGCTCCGCGGTCAGGTCGGGGCGGCCCAGGTAGCCGGTTGCCACTCCGACGCCGCCGACGTGGATCTCCCCCGGCACGCCGGGCGGGACGGGCCGGCCCGCGGTGTCGCGGATCCGGACGGACCAGCCGGGCAGCGGCCGGCCGACGGAGCGGGAGGCGGCCAGCGCGCCGGCCCGGGTGACGTCGCCGGCGGTGACGTGAACGGTGGTCTCGGTGATGCCGTACATGTTGACCAGCCGGCACGCCGACTCCGGGTGGCGGTCGAACCAGGGCAGCAGGCTCCGCGCGTCCAGCGGCTCACCCCCGAAGATCACCAGGCGTACGGCGAGCGGGCCGGCCGCCTCCCGGTCGGCCTCGACGAGCTGGGCGAAGCTGGACGGGGTCTGGTTGAGCACGGTGACCCGGCGCTCGACCAGCAGCTCGTGGAACTGCTCCGGGGAACGCGACACCCAGTACGGCACGACGACGAGGTGCCCGCCGGTGAGCAGCGCGCCCCAGATCTCCCACACGGAGAAGTCGAACGCGGCGGAGTGGAAGAACGTCCACACGTCCGCCGGCCCGAGCCCGAAGTCGGCCCGGGTGGCGTCGAGCAGGGCGACCACGTTGGCGTGCGGGACCACCACCCCCTTCGGCCGGCCGGTGGAGCCGGAGGTGTAGATGACGTACGCCGGGTCCTCCGGTCCGGCCGTGACGGCGGGCGGCGCGTCCGCCCCGGCGTCGCCCGCCTCGGCCAGCGCGGCCGGGGTGACCGGGGTGATCCCGTCGACCCGGGGGAACTCGGCGTGCGTGGTGACCAGCACGGCGAGCCCCGAGTCCCGGACCGTGTACGCGAGCCGGTCGGCCGGGTACGCCGTGTCCATGGGCACGTAGACCGCGCCGGCCTTGAGCACCGCGAGCAGGGTGGCGACGAGTTCGGCGGAGCGGTCCAGGCACACGCCGACGAGGTCGCCGTCCCGGACGCCGTGCGCCCGCAGCCCGTGGGCCAGCCGGTTCGACCACTCGTCCAGCTCCCGGTAGCTGACCCGGGCGTCCTCGGCGGAGAGGGCCACCGCGTCGGGGCGCTCGGCCACCCGGTCGGCGAAGACGTCGGGCAGCCGCCGCGGCGTGCTCACCAGGGGCCGGGCCGGTCGGCCGAGGGCGGCGATCCACTCCCGCCCGGCCGGGTCGTCGAGGTCGGCGGCGCCGACGGGGGGTGGCGCAGCGGCGGTGACCTGCCGGTGCAGGTGGGCGAGGTGCCGCACGACCTGCGCGGCGACGGCCGGCGACACGGCCCGCAGCGGGTGCCGCCAGCGCAGCTCGACGTGCCCGTCGGCGTCCCGGCCGACGACGACGGTGAGCGGGAAGCGCGGGGCGAGGCAGGGCACGTACTCGTCGGCCGGGTCGCCGAGGTCGAACGCGAGGCCGATCGAGACCGTCGGCGGCGGCGCCGGGTCGGCGGGCGCGGCGAGGTGGTCCCGCAGCCGCGCGGTGAGCGCGTCCAGCGGGAGGTCGTCCGGGGTCGCCACGGCCAGCGCCGTGACGTCCTCGCCGGCCCGGACGCCGAGCGCGCCGACCACCGCTGTCTCCTCCGGCTGGTAGCGGGCGAGCAGCACGGCCAGGGCGGCCAGCCAGGTCGCCGGGTCGCCGCCGGGGTGTCCGGGCAGGACGGTGCGGTCCTCACCCCAGGCGTCGCCGGCGCGCGGGTCGCCGAGCCCCCACGCGGGGACGGCACCGGTCGGGGCGGCCGGGCGGTCGGTGGCCGGGGTGGGCGCCGGGTCGGCCGTGCCGCCGCGGAACGCCGCGCCGAGCCGGCGCAGCGCGGGCGGGTCCCAGGCGTCCCGCCGGGCCACCAGGACCAGGTCGGCGGGGCCGTCGGCGTACCGGATCAGCACGGCCCGCAGGCCGGCGGCCACCGGCCGGGACAGCTCGCGGTCGCGGCGGCGAACGGCGGCCGGCGAGTCGGCGTGATCGGGGACGGGCTCCACCCAGAGCCGGGCGGTGCCGGCGTGGGCGGCGAGCCGCGCCCCGACCGTCTCGTCGTCGACCGGAGGGTCGAGCCGGATCCGCAGCGCGTGGCAGTCCGGCGCGCCGGCCGGTGCGGCGGGGTGCCGGCGGGGCCCGGTGGCCGGCGGCGGCTGGAGCGTACGCACATGCTCTCCCTGGGGTTCAGCGGGTGGTGAATCCGCCGTCGACGGTGAGGACGGAGCCGGTGACCTGTCGGGACTCGTCGGAGGCCAGCCAGACGGCGGCCGCGGCGACGTCCTCCGGCTCGATCAGGGCGTTCATGGGCTGCGCCTGAAGGAAGGTCTCCTCGTGCTCGGCGACCGGCACGTCGAGGGAGCGGGCGATCTCGGAGAGCATCCGCCCCTCCACCGCGTGGTCGTCGCGGACCGAGCCGGGGCAGAGCGCGTTGACCCGGACCTTCATGGGGGCGTAGTCCAGGGCGGTGGCCCGGGTGAGGCCGACGATGCCGTGCTTGGCCGCCACGTACCCGGCGAAGTGCCGGTAGCCGACCAGCCCGGCGGTGGAGGCCACGTTGACGATGCTGCCGGCGCGCCGGGCGGTCATCACCCCGCCGACGGCCTTGGTCATCCGCCAGGCCCCGGAGAGGTCGACGTCGATCATGAGGGACCACTCGTCCTCGGTGATCTCGTCGGCGGTCTTCCCGGACGGCGCCGCGATGCCGGCGTTGTTGACCAGCACGTCGACCGTGCCGAAGCGCTCGCACGCCTGCTCCACGGCGGCCACCAGCGCGGCCAGGTCGCGGACGTCGGCGCGGACCGGCAGCACGGCGGCGCCCAGGTCGCGGCAGAGCGTGACGGTGTGCGCGAGCTGACTGGCGGTGCCGAGCGGGTAGGGCACCCCGGGCAGGTCCTCGGCGCGGTCGAGCAGCACGAGGTCGGCGCCCTGGGCCGCGAAGGCGGTGGCGCAGGCCCGGCCGATGCCGCGCGCCGCGCCGGTGACGATGGCGGTCTTCCCGGCGAGCCGCGCCGCGCCGGCGGTACTGGTGGGGGCGTCGGCGCTCATCCGCGGGCCAGCTCGCTCTCGACGAGCCGGAGCAGCCCGGCGGCGTCCTCGGTGAGGTACATGTGCCCGCCGTCGACCTCGACCTGGGTGAACTCGCCGCTTGTCGCCTTGCTCCACTCGCCGGTCTGCGCGGTGGTGACCAGTTCGTCGTCCCGGCCGTGCACGGCCGTGATCGGGACGGGCAGCGGCTCGTCGCAGCCCGGCCGGTAGTTCTCGTGCATCTCCACGTCGGCGCGGAGGATGGGCAGGATCAGCTCGCGCATCTCCTCGTCGGCGAGGGCCTCGTGGTCGTAGCCGGCGAACTCGCGTACCCGGAGCAGGAAGTCGTCGTCGGCGAGGCCGGTGGCCCGGTTGGTGCGTGCGGTCCACGGGCCGGGGCTGCCGCTGACGATCAGCCGGGTGACCGGGGCGCCGCGGGCGACCAGCCGGTGCGCCAGCTCGTAGGCGAGCACCGCGCCGAGACTGTGCCCGAAGAGGGCGACCGGCCCGTCGACCTGCTCGACCAGGCCGGGCAGCAGCCCGTCGGCGGCCGTCGCCACGTCGGTGTACGGCTCCTCGGCGAGCCGCCACTCCCGCCCGGGCGGCTGGAGCGCGACGATCCGCAGCCGCTCCCCGACGAGCGCGGCCCACGGGTGGAAGAAGGAGGCGCCGGCGCCCGCGAAGGGTACGCACACCAGCGAGGTGGGTTGCATGTCGTTCCTCTCTCCGTTGGGGTGGGGCGTCAGGCCGCCGGTCCGTCGTCGGGCAGCCAGGCCGCGACGGCCTGCCAGACCTGGCCGAGGATGTCGGGGCGGACCAGTTCGTCGTGCGAGCAGGGCAGGGCCCGTTCGGTGACGGTGCCGGTGACGTGCCGGGCCCACCGGCCGGCGACCGGCTCGCCGTCGGGGGCGCTGTCGGTGGAGGTGAGCAGCAGGGCGTCGCCGTCGAACACCCGGTAGCGGTGCCCGGCGCGGACCACCGTGTTGTTCTGCACGACCCGGGCCAGGAGGCCGACCTCGTCGTCGGAGAAGCCGGCGATCACGTGCCCGAACTCGGCCCGGATCAGCTCCTCCCAGGGCACCTCCTCGGCCGGGGCCCCGGGCTCGTCGTCCTCGTCCGGCGGGTAGGAGTCCATGATGACCAGGAACACCCGCTCGCCCTGCTCGCGGAGCTGCACGGCGATCTCGTGGGCCGGCGCGACCCCGAAGGAGAAGCCCACCACGAGGTACGGCCCGGACGGCTGCACCGCCCGCATCCGCGTCACGTAGTCGGCGGCCATCTCGCGCAGCGAGGGGGCGAGCGTGCCGACGCCGTCAAGGCCGCTGGCCTGGAGGCCGTAGATCGGGTACGCCTCCGGCACGTGCCGGGCCAGCGGCATGTAGCACCAGCTCAGGCCGCCGGCGGGGTGGACGCAGAACAGCGGGGGCCGGTCGCCGCCGGTGCGGATCGGCAGCAGCACGTCGAGCGAGGCCCGCACCGAGGAGAGGCTCAGGGTGTTCATGAGCCCCGTGACGGTGGGGCTGGCCATCACCTCCTGCACGGTGACCGCGATGCCGCGGACCTTGAGCCGCTGCACCAGGGCGACGGCGAGCAGCGAGTGCCCGCCGAGGGTGAAGAAGTCGTCGTCGACGCCGACCGTGGGCAGGCTGAGCACCTCGGCGAACGCCTCGCAGATGCGTTCCTCCAGCACGGCCAGGGGGCCGGGGGCGACCCGGGCCGTCCCGCCACCCCCGGCGGGCGTGCCCGGCGCGGGCAGGGCGGCCCGGTCGAGCTTGCCGTTGCCGGTCAGCGGCAGCGCGTCGAGTGCGACGAACGCGGCCGGCACCAGGTATCCGGGCAGCCGCTCCTCGACGTACGCCCGCACGGTGTCGGTGACCTCCGCGCCGGCCTCGACCGCGACCAGGTAGGCGACCAGGCGCTTGTCGCCGGGGGTGTCCTCGCGGACCAGCACGGCCGCCTGCGCCACCACCGGGTGGGCGGCCAGGACGGCCTCGACCTCACCGGGCTCGACCCGGTAGCCGCGGATCTTCACCTGCTCGTCGGCGCGGCCGACGAAGACGAGCGTCCCGTCCGGCGTCCAGCGCACCTGGTCGCCGGTGCGGTACATCCGGCCGCCGCCGAACGGGTCGGCCACGAACCGCTCGGCGGTCAGCCCCGGCCGGCCGGCGTAGCCCCGGGCCACACCGGCGCCGGCCACGTACAGCTCCCCCGGCACACCCACCGGAACGGGTTGGAGCCGGTCGTCAAGCACGTAAACGCGGGTGTTGTCCAGGGGGCGGCCGATGGGCAGGACGTCGCCCACCTGGGTCGGGTCGGTGACCACGTGGTGCGTGGCGCAGAGAGTGATCTCGGTCGGGCCGTACATGTGCCGGACCCGGACCCCCGGGTTGGCCTCCAGGACGCGGCGGACCGCCGGGGCGGGCACCACGTCGCCGCCGGTGAGCACCTCGCGCAGCCCGGCGAAGCAGGCCGGGTCCTGCTCGGCGAGCACCCGCAGCAGGCCCGCCGTCACATGGACGTGGGTGAGGTCGTGGCTGGTGACCAGGTCGCGCAGCACCGCCGGCTCGATGGCGCCGGCCGGGGCGACGACCACGGTCCCGCCGGAGAGCAGCGGCACCCAGATCTCGTAGGTCGACGCGTCGAACGCGTGCGGCGCGTGGAACAGCACCCGGGGCGTCCTCCCCCACCCCCGGTCGTACGCGAGGCGCACCACGTCCCGGTGGGTGGTCACCACGCCCTTCGGCACCCCGGTCGAGCCCGACGTGTACATCGAGTACACGGCCGCGGACGGGGTCACCGGGGGCAGCGCGGTTCCGGGCGCGTCCTCGTGGGTGTCGGCGGCCACGATGACGGCGTCGCCGGCCGCGGCGACGAACTCGTGCCCGGCGGTCGGCGCGTGCACCAGCACCACCCGGGCGCCCGCGTCGGCGGCCACCGTCCGCATCCGGGCGAGCGGCCAGGCCACGTCCAGCGGCAGGTACACGCCGCCGGCCCGGACCACGGCCAGCAGCGCCACCACCAGCTCGGCGGAGCGTTCCATGACCACGGCCACCGGCGACTCGGGGCCCACGCCCGCCGCGACCAGGCGACGGGCCAGCCGCCCGGCCCGGGCGTCCAGCTCGGCGTAGGTCAGGGTCACGTCACCGGACACCAGGGCGACCCCGTCCGGGTCGGCGGCCACCCGGGCGGCGAACGCCTCGGCCACCGTCAGGTCCGCCGCCGGCGTGGCCGTGTCGTTCCAGTCGACCAGGACCCGCCGCCGCTCGGCCGGGTCGAGCACGTCGACGCCGGTCAGCGGGAGGTCGGGTCCACCGTCGAGCCCGGCCTCCAGCGCGTCCACCAGGTTCGCGGTGGCGGTCGCCAGCAGCGCGCAGACCGCGTCGGGGCGGACCGGGGAGACGGCGTTGACGTTCACCCGCAGCCCCGCGCCGTCGTCGTCCACGGCGACCGACATCGGGTAGTTGGTGCGCTCCCGCATGGACAGCGCGCGGATGCCCTCGATCTCCTCCTCGCCGTGCGCGGCGGCCTGGCCGGGGGTGTTGTGCCGGTAGTTGAACAGCGCGGTGAACAGCGGCGCGCTGCCGGCCAGGCCGCTGGCCTGCTGCGCGGTGGTGAGCAGCGCGTGCTCGTGTTCCAGGAGCGCGGCGAGCTGGTCCCGCATCGCGGTGACCGCGGCCGCCGCGCCGGTGCCGCCGACCCGCACCCGGACCGGCAGGGTGTTGATGAACGGGCCGGGCACCCGGTCCGCACCCGTGCTCAACCGGCCGAAGAGGATGGTGCCGAACACCACGTCGTCGCGGCCGGCCACGGCGGCGAGCACCCGGGCCCAGGCCACGTGCAGCACGGTCGCCGGGCTCACCCCGAGCCGGCGCGCCACGTCCCGGACCCGCGCGGACACCTCGGGCGCCAGCGGCAGTCCGGCGCGGACCAGGCCGGCGCCGTCGCCGTGCACGTCGAGCAGGCCGTACGGGGCGGTCGGTTCGGTCACGTCGCCGAGCAGGTCGGCGAAGTAGCGCTGGTGCTCGTCGGTGGAGATCCCGGCGCGGGCCTGCGCCACGAAGTCGCGGAACGGCACCGGCGGGGGCAGCTGGTCGCCGCGGCCGAGCAGGATCGCCCGGACCTCGTCGAGCAGCACCTCCAGGCCCATGTGGTCCTGGACCATGTGGTGCACCCGGAGCAGCGCCAGCCAGGTCCCGTCGGGGCGGGGCGTGGCGTGGATGCTCAGCAGCGGCGCGGCGCCCAGGTCCATGGCCAGCCCGACGGTCTCCCGGAGCCGGTCAGCCGGGTCGCCGTCGCCCGGTTCGAGGGTCACCTCCCGCACCGGCAGCATGGCCCGCCGCCACACCACCTGCACCGGCTCGCGCAGCCCCTCCCAGACCACCGCCGAGCGGTAGACGTCGTTGCGGTCGATGACCTGCTGCAACGCGGCCGCGAACGCGTCCAGCCGGGCCCGGGAGTCGAACTCCACGAGGGCCGGCATGACGTAGACGTCCTCGCGGTCCCGGCCGGCCATGAGGTGGTGGAAGAGCATGCCCTCCTGGAGCGGGGCGAGCGGGTAGACGTCGGCGACGTTCGCCGCGCCGCCCGGCACGGTGGCGACCACCGTGGCGATCTCCTCGTCGGTGAGCTCGACCAGCGGCAGCATCTCCGGGGTGAGCCGGTCCGCGCCGGCGGGGATCCGGTTCGCCGGCACGGCCAACTGCTCCCGGCCGGCGGCGGCGGCCAGCCCGGCCACCGTCGGGGTCTGGAACAGCGCCCGCACCGACACCGACACGCCACGCTGGCGCAGCCGCTCGACAAGCGTGACGGCCAGCAGCGAGTGCCCGCCGAGGGCGAAGAAGTCGTCGTCCACGCCGACGGCGGGCAGCCCGAGCACCGCGGCGAAGACCGCGCAGATGGTCTCCTCGCGGGGGGTCTCCGGGCCGCGCCCGGCGCCCGCGCCCGCGCCGAACTCGGGGGCCGGCAGGGCACGCCGGTCGAGCTTGCCGTTGGCGGTGACGGGCAGCGCGTCGAGGACCACCACGGCGGCCGGCACCAGGTACGCCGGCAGCCTCCCGGCGAGGTGCCCGCGGACCGCCTCGGGCAGGCCGGCCGCGTCGACGTCCGGGCCGGCCGGCACGACGTAGCCGACCAGCCGCGGGTCGCCCGGCACGTCCTGGCGGGCCAGCACCACGGCCTCGGCCACGTCCGGGTGGGCGGCCAGCGCGGCCTGCACCTCGCCCGGCTCGATCCGGAACCCGCGGATCTTCACCTGCTCGTCGACCCGGCCGGCGAACACCAGTTGCCCGTCGGCCGACCAGCGGACCCGGTCGCCGGTGCGGTACATCCGCTGCCCGTCGCCGTCGAACGGGCAGGCCACGAAGCGCTCCCCGGTGAGCCCGGCCCGGCCCAGGTAGCCGCGGGCGAGTTGGGTGCCGGCCAGGTACAGCTCGCCGACCACGCCCGGCGGGACCGGGGTGAGGTGGTCGTCGAGGACGTACGCGCGGGTGTTGGCGATCGGCCGGCCGACGGGCGGGACGCCGGCCACGTCGTCGTCGGTCCACCAGGCGGTGGCGTAGACGGTGGCCTCGGTCGGGCCGTAGATGTTCGCCACCCGCACCCCGGGCAGCGCGCCGCGGACCCGGTTGACCGCCGACGCGGTGAGCGCCTCGCCGGCCAGCACCACGGTGCGGGCGGCGGCGCGCACGTCGTCGCCGAGGACCCGGGACAGCGCGGAGGGCACCGCGCTGATGAGGCTCGCCGACCAGCCGGCGCCCGCCCGGTCGGTGAGCGCCAGGAGATCCGGGACCACCTCGATGCTGCCGCCGGAGACCAGCGGCCCGAACAGCTCGAAGACCGACACGTCGAAGTTGAGCGAGGTGGCGGCGAGCACCCGGGAGAACTCCTCCCGGCTGAACGTCCCGGCCGCCCAGGTGAGCAGGCCGACGGCGGTGCGGTGCTCGATCACCACGCCCTTGGCCCGGCCGGTGGAGCCGGAGGTGTAGATGACGTACGCCCGGTGCCCGGGCAGCAGCGGGGCCCGCCGGTCGGCGTCGGTGAGGTCGGCGCCGGGCAGGGCGGCCAGTTCGGCCGCGACAGCCGGGTCGTCCAGCAGCACGGTCGCCGGCGCGCCGGCGGGCAGCGTCGCCGCCGGGCCGGTCGCGGTGAGCACGCAGACCGCCTCGGCGTCGCCGAGCAGGAAGCCGACCCGGTCCGCCGGGTACGCCGGGTCGACCGGCAGGTACGCGGCGCCGGCCTTCCAGACGCCCAACAGGGCGGCGATCGTGTCGGCCGAGCGGGGCAGGCAGACCGCCACCACCGACTCCGGTCCGACGCCCCGGCCGACGAGGTGCCGGGCGATCCGGTTGGCCCGGGCGTCCAGTTCGGCGTAGGTCAGCCGGGTCCCGCCGCAGGTCACCGCCGTCGCGTCCGGGGTGCGGGCGACCTGGGCCGCGAACAGCGCCGGCACGGTGGTGTACGGCACCGGCAGGGCGCTGTCGTTCCAGCCGGCGAGCACGGCCCGCCGCTCGTCGGAGTCGAGCACGTCGACCTGGCTGACCCGCAGGTCCGGGTCCTGGGTGACGGCGTCGAGCACCCGGACCAGGCGGTCGGCGATCCGTTCCGCCGAGGCCCTGTCGAACAGGTCGGCGGCGGCGATCAGCGCGCCGTCCAGCCCAGCGGGCGTGCCGTCGGCGTCGAACGCCTCGCCGATCGTCACCTCCAGGTCGAACTTGGCCGCGGTGAGCCCGACCGGCAGGCCACCGGTGCGGGCCCCGGCCAGCTCGCCGCCGGCCGCGGCCGTGTTCTGGAGGGTGAGCATCACCTGGAAGATCGGGTGCCGGGCCAGCGAGCGGGCCGGGGCCAGCTCCTCTACCAGCCGCTCGAACGGCACGTCCTGGTTCTCGTAGGCGGCCAGGCCGGTGGCGCGGACCCGGGCCAGCAGCCGGCGGAAGGTGGGGTCGCCGCTCAGGTCGGTGCGGATCACGAGCGTGTTGACGAAGAAGCCGACGAGCTCGTCGAGCCCCTGGTCGGTGCGGCCGGCGATGGCCGAGCCGATGGGCACGTCCCGGCCGGCGCCGAGGCGGGACAGCAGGGTGGCGAAGGCGGCCTGGAGCACCATGAAGACGGTGACGCCCTCGGCCCGGGCCACCTCGCGCAGCCGCGCGTGCACCTCGGCGGGCACCCGCAGCGGCACGTCGTGGCCGCGGTGGCCGGCCTCGGCGGGGCGGGGCCGGTCGACGGGCAGCTCCAGTTCCTCCGGCGCGCCGTCCAGGGCGGCCCGCCAGTAGGCGACCTGCCGGGCGAGCACGCTCTCCGGGTCGTCGTCGGCGCCGAGCAGGTCCCGCTGCCAGAGCGCGTAGTCGGCGTACTGCACCGGCAGCGGGGTCCACTCGGGGGCCCGGCCGGCGCGGCGGGCCGCGTACGCGGTGGCGAGGTCGCGGGCCAGCGGGGCCATCGACCAGCCGTCGCCGGCGACGTGGTGCACCAGCAGGACGAGCACGTGCTCGGTCGGGCCGGCGGTGAACAGCCAGGCGCGCACCGGCAGGTCGACGGCGAGGTCGAAGGAGGTGGCCGCCGCCTCCCCGGCCGCGTCGGCGAGCCGGTCGGCGGGCGTCGGCACCACGCGGAGCGCGAAGCCGCACCCGTCGAGCGGCAGCACCCGCTGGTACGGCTCGCCGTCGGCGACCGGGAACACGGTGCGCAGCACCTCGTGCCGGCCGACCACGTCGCGTAGCGCGGCGGCCAGCGCGTCGGTGTCCACCGGCCCGTCGATCCGCTGCGCGAGGGGGATGTTGTAGGTGGCGTTCGGCCCTTCGAGGCGGCCGAGGAACCACAGCCGCCGCTGCGCGTACGACAGGGGCACCCGGTCGGGGCGGCGCCGGGCGGTGAGCGCGGGCCGGTCGGGCGCGACGGCCCGGGCGAGCCGGTCGGCCAGGCCGGCCGGGGTGGGCGCCTCGAACACCGCGCGGATGGGCAGTTCCGCGCCGAGCACCACCCGGACCCGGCTGACCAGCCGGGTGACCAGCAGCGAGTGCCCGCCGAGGGCGAAGAAGTCGTCGTCCGGCCCGACCGTGGGCCGGCCCAGCACCTCGGCGAAGACGCCGCAGAGGATCTCCTCCCGGGCGGTGGCCGCCGGCCGGCCGTTCCCGGCGCTCTGCTCGGGTGCGGGCAGGGCGGCCCGGTCGACCTTGCCGTTGGCGGTCAGCGGCAGCGCCGGCAGCGGCACCACTGCGGCGGGGAGCAGGTAGTCGGGGAGCCGGTCGGCGGCGTGCGCGCGCAGCGCGGCCACCAGGGCGTCACCCAGCGCGGACCTGTCGGCTGGCACCACGTACGCGACCAGCCGCTTCTCGCCGGGGGTGTCCTCGCGGACGGTGACCACGGCGCGGGCCACCTCCGGGTGGCCCGCGAGGACCGCCTCGGCCTCGCCGGGCTCGACGCGGAAGCCGCGCAGCTTGACCTGCGCGTCGGCCCGGCCGACGAAGACCAGCCGCCCGTCGGGGTCGCGGCGCACCAGGTCGCCGGTGCGGTACATCCGCTCCCCGGGCGCGAACGGGCAGGCCACGAAGCGTTCGGCGGTGAGGCCGGGCCGGCCGGCGTAGCCGCGGGCCAGGCCGGCGCCGGCGGTGTACAGCTCGCCGACCACCCCGGCCGGGACCGGCCGCAGCGCCGCGTCGAGGACGTACACCCGGGTGTCCGGGACGGGCGCGCCGATGGGCACCGGCCCGGTCAGGTCGTCGGGGCGTACCGGGTGGACGGTGGTGAATGTGGTGTTCTCCGTCGGGCCGTACCCGTTGACGAGCTGGACGTGCGGCAGCCGCTCCAGCAGGGCGCGGCAGTGCGCCGGGGAGAGCACGTCGCCGCCGGCGAGCAGCTGGCGCAGGCCGGCCAGCGCGGTGACGTCGGCGTCGACCACCTCGTGGAAGAGGCCGGCGGTCAGCCAGAGCGTGCTCACCCGGCGGTCGGTGAGGAAGGCACTCAGCTCGGCCACCGACAGCGCGCCGGGCGGGGCCACGGCCAGGGTGGCGCCGGTGAGCAGGGCGCCCCAGATCTCGAAGGTGGCCGCGTCGAAGGAGACGGAGGCGAGCTGCGCCACCACGTCGCCGGGGCCGAGCGGGGCCACCCCGGGGGCGCGGACCAGCCGGTCGATCGCCGCGTGCGGCACCACGACGCCCTTGGGTCGGCCGGTGGAGCCGGAGGTGAACATGACGTACGCCGGGTGGTCGGGGCGGAGTGCGGCGGGCCCGGCCGGGTCGGCGGCGTCGAGCGCGGCCCGGGTGGCCGGGTCGTCGAGGACCAGCCGGTCGACCGCCACCGGCAGCGCGGTGGTCACCGCGCTCGTGGTGAGCAGCAGCCGCGGCGCGGCGTCGGCGACCATGTCGGCGATCCGGCCGGCCGGGTAGCCGGGGTCGACGGGCAGGTAGGCGCCGCCGGCCCGGAGGATCGCCAGCAGCGCCACGACGAGGTCGGCGGAGCGGTCCACCAGCACGCCGACCACGGTCTCCGGCCCGACCCCGCGGTCGCGCAGCAGCCGCGCCAGCCGGCCGGCGCGGGCGTCCAGTTCGGCGTACGTCCAGGCGCCGGCCGCGTCGACAAGGGCCACCCCGTCCGGGGTACGCGCCACCTGCGCGGCGAACGCGCCGGGGACGGTCAGCGCCGGCACGCCCCGGCCGGTGCGGTTCGGCTCCTCGACCAGCCGCCGGTGGCCGTCGCCGTCCAGCACCGGCACGGCGGCCAGCGGGGTGTCCGGCGCGTCGGTGAGCGTGTCGACCAGGTGCGCCAGGCAGGTGTGCAGCAGCGCGCACACGTCGTCCGGATCGGCCGGGGCCACCGCGTCGACGCTGAGCAGGAACCGCTCCCCCAGGTCGTCGACGGAGACGGTGACCGGGTAGTTGCTCCGCTCCCGGGAGGCCACCTGCTCGATGCCGTCCACCCCGTCGTCGGCGGGCCCGCCGGCCGGGGGCGCGCTGTGCCGGAAGTTGAACAGGGCCGTGAACAGCGGCTGCCCGTTCGGCACCCCGCTGGCGGTCTGGGCGACGGTGAGCGGGGCGTGCTCGTGCGCCAGCAGCTCGGCGAGCTGGAGGCGCAGGGCGGCCAGCGCGTCGCCGGCGCCGCCGTCGAGGCGTACCCGCACGGGCAGGGTGTTGATGAACGGGCCGAGGACCCGGGCGTCGCCGCCGCCGGCGCCCAGCCGGCCGGAGAGGACGGTGCCGAAGACCACGTCGTCCCGGCCGGCGAGGGCGCCGAGGACCCGCGCCCAGGCCAGGTGGAACAGGGTGGCCGGGCTGACGCCGTGGGAGCGGCCGAGCCGGCGTACCCGGTCGGCCAGGTCGTCGGCGACGAAGCGTTGCGCGCCGCGCAGGTCGGCGGCGTCGCCGTGCGCGTCGGTGAGGCCGTACGGGGCGGTGGTCTCGGTGACGTCGCCGAGCAGGGCCCGGAAGTGCGCCTCCTGGGCGTCGCGGGAGGCGCCGAGCCGCGCCCGGGCCACGAACTCGCGGAACGGCAGCGGGTCGGGCAGCTCGTTGCCGCGCCCGGTCAGGAACGCCAGCACCTCGGCGAGCAGCGTCTCCAGGGCGGTGTGGTCCTGCACGAGGTGGTGGATGCGCAGCAGGCCCAGCCAGCGGCCGGTGCCCGGCTCGGCGGCCACCCGCACCCGCAGCAGCGGCGGGCGGTCCAGCGCCAGCCAGGCGCCGCCGTCGGCGAGCAGCGCGGCGACCGGGTCGGCGGCGCCGGCGAGGCTCACCTCCTCCACCGGCAGCTCGACGTGCCGGGCCACGACCTGCACGGGCTCGCGCAGCCCGGCCCAGACCACGGCGGTGCGGTAGATGTCGTGCCGGCGCACCACCGCCGACAGGGCGGCGAGGAAGTCGTCGAGCCGGTCGCGGGTGGCGAACCGGAGCACGGTGGGCAGCACGTAGACGTCGTCGCCGTCCCGGTCGGCCATCAGGTGGTGGAAGAGGATGCCCTCCTGGAGCGGGGCGAGCGGGTAGATGTCGGCGACGTTGGCCGCCCCGCCGGGGACCGCCGCGACCACGGTGGCCAGCTCCTCCGGGGTGAGGTCGACCAGCGGGAGCATCTCCGGGCCGATCTCCCGGGCGCCGTCGGGGATCCGGTTGGGCGGCACGGGCACCGACGCGACGCCCGTGGCGGCGGCCAGGCCAGCCGGGGTGGGCGTGGTGAACAGCGCCCGCACCGGCACTGTCACGCCGAGCCCGCGCAGGTGCTCCACCAGGGCGACGGCGAGCAGCGAGTGCCCGCCGAGGGCGAAGAAGTCGTCGTCCACCCCGACGGCCGGCAGGCCGAGCACGGCGGCGAACGCGGCGCAGAACAGCTCCTCGCGGGCGTCGGCGGGGGCCCGGCCGGCCCCGGCGGCGTGGTCCGGGGCGGGCAGCGCCCGGCGGTCCACCTTGCCGTTGGCGGTCAGCGGCAGCGCGTCGAGCACCACGACCGTCGACGGCACCAGGTACGCCGGCAGCAGCCCGGCGAGGTGCCCGCGCAGCGCGGCGACGTCCACCCCGGCGGGGCCGGCCGGCACCACGTAGCCGACGAGCCGCCGGTCCCCGGGGCTGTCCTCGCGGACGGTGGCGGTGGCGCGGGCGACGGCGGGGTGCCCGGCCAGCGCGGCCTCCACCTCGCCCAGCTCGATCCGGAAGCCGCGGATCTTCACCTGGTCGTCGGCGCGGCCGACGAACGCGAGGCTCCCGTCGGCCCGCCAGCGGACCACGTCGCCGGTGCGGTACATCCGCTCCCCGGCGGTCCCGTACGGGCAGGCCACGAAGCGCTCGGCGGTGAGGTCGGGGCGGTTCTGGTAGCCCTGGGCCACCTGGGCGCCGGCCAGGTACAGCTCGCCGGGGCAGCCGACCGGGACGGGCCGCAGCGCGGCGTCCAGCACGTACGCCCGGGTGTTCCACAGGGGACGGCCGATCGGCACCTGGCCGGCCGGCTCGCCGCCCAGCTCGGCGGTGGTCGCCCAGACGGTGACCTCGGTCGGGCCGTACAGGTTGGTCACCGAGCGGGCCCGGGCGGTCAGCGCGGCGGCCTGGGCGGGCGGCAGCGCCTCACCGCCGACCAGCACCCGCAGCCCGGCCAGCGCGTCGGCGTGCCCGGCCGCGAGGGCGTGCCACCAGGCGGGGGTGGCCTGGGCGACGGTCACCCCGGCCCGGCGGATCAGCGCGGCGGCGGCCGCCGGGTCGCGGACCACTGCCTCGTCGGCGAGGACCACGGCGGCGCCGGCGAGCAGCGGCAGGTACAGCTCCAGCACGTGGATGTCGAAGGCCACAGTGGTGACGGCGAGCAGCCGGTCGTCCGGGGTGAGCGGGGTGGTGGCGGCCATGGCGGCGAGGAAGTTGGCCAGCGCGCCGTGCGGGACCACGACCCCCTTGGGCCGGCCGGTGGATCCGGAGGTGTAGATGACGTACGCCGGGTGCTCGGGGCGCGGCGTGGCCGCCGGCGCGGGGGCGGCCTCGGCCAGCCCGGACACGGTGGCCGGGTCGTCGAGCAGCAGCGCGCCGGCGGCACCGGCGAGGGCGGCGTTGCCGGCGCGGGCCCGCGTGGTGGTGAGCAGCAGCGCGGGCCGGGCGTCGGTGAGCATCCAGCCGACCCGCTCGGCCGGGTACCCGGGATCGATCGGCAGGTAGGCGGCGCCGGTGCGCAGCACCGCGAGCAGGGCGACGACCAGGTCGGCGGTCCGGTCCAGGCAGATTGCGACCAGCACGCCGGGGCGCGCGCCGCGGACGGCGAGGTACGCGGCGAGCCGGTCCACCCGGGCGGCCAGTTCAGCGTGGTCGAGCCGGGTCTCCCCGGCGAGCAGGGCGAGAGCACCCGGGGTGGCGGCGGCCCGGTCGCGGATGAGGTCGGCGACGGGCCGGGCGGGCACCTCGGCGTCGGTGGCGTTCCACTCCTCGACCACCCGCCGGTGCTCGGCCGGGTCGAGCACGTCGACGGTGCTCAGCCGGGCGCCGGGGTCGGCGGCGAGCCCGCCCAGGACGCGGACCAGGTAGCCGGCGACGCGCTCGACGGTGTGCCTGTCGAACAGGTCGGCGGCGGCGATCAGGGTGCCGCTCATCCCGGCCGGCGCGCCGTCCGGGTCGTACGCCTCGGTGAGGCTGACGTCCAGGTCGAACTTGGCCGGCACGTCGTCGGTCGGGAACGACTCGGTGGACAGCTCGGGCAGCCGGGGTGCGGAACCGGCGCCGGTGGCCAGGTTCTGGAGGGTGAGCAGCACCTGGAACAGCGGGTGCCGGGCCAGCGAGCGGGCCGGGGCCAGCTCCTCGACGAGCCGTTCGAACGGCACGTCCTGGTGGGCGTACGCGTCCAGGGCGGTCTCCCGCACCCGGGCCAGCAGCTCCGCCACGGTCGGGTCACCGGACAGGTCGGTGCGCATCACGAGGGTGTTGACGAAGAACCCGACAAGGTCGTCGAGGCCCTGATCGGTGCGCCCGGCCACGGCCGCGCCGATCGGCACGTCGGTGCCCGCACCGAGCCGGGACAGCACCACCGCGAGGGCGGCCTGCACGGCCATGAACACGGTCACCCCGGTCGCGCGGGCCAGCCCGACGACGTCGCGGTGCAGGTCGGCGGGCACGTCGACCTCGACCAGGTGCCCCCGGTACGAGGGCTGCGCCGGGCGGGGCCGGTCGGTGGGCAGCTCCAGCTCCTCGGGCGCGCCGGCCAGCACCGCCCGCCAGTGGGCGACCTGCCGGGCCACGGTGCTGTCCGGGTCGTCCTCGGCGCCGAGCAGCTCCCGCTGCCAGAGGGCGTAGTCGGCGTACTGCACCGGCAGCGGGGTCCACTCGGGGGCCCGGCCGGCGCGGCGGGCCGCGTACGCGGTGGCGACGTCGCGGGACAGCGGGCCCATCGACCAGCCGTCCGCGGCGATGTGGTGCACCACCAGCACGAGCACGTGCTCGTCCGGTGCGGCGGCGAAGAGGGTGACGCGCAGCGGCACCTCCACGGCCAGGTCGAACGGGTACGCGGCGGCCTCGGCCACGCGGGCGGCCAGCTCGGCCCGGCGCACCTCGACCACGTCGACCCGGACGCCGGTCTCCGCGACCGGCAGCACCCGCTGGTGCGGCTCGCCGTCGGCGACCTCGTAGACGGTGCGCAGCACCTCGTGCCGGTCGAGCACGTCCCGCACCGCCGCGTCCAGCGCGGCCCGGTCCAGGTCGCCGGTGAGGCGCAGCGCCACCGGGATGTCGTAGGTGGCGCTGGGTCCTTCGAGCTGGCCGAGGAACCACAGCCGGCGCTGCGCGAAGGAGAGCGGCACCCGGTCGGGGCGGGGCCGGGCGGTCAGCGCGACCCGGCCGGCTCGCGCGTCGCGCAGCCGGGCGGCGAGCGCCGCCGGGGTACGCGCCTCGAACAGCGCCCGGATGGGCACCTCCAGCCCGAGCAGCGCCCGGACCCGGCTGACCAGGCGGGTGGCGAGCAGCGAGTGCCCGCCGAGGGTGAAGAAGTCGTCGTCCACGCCGACCCGGTCGAGGCCGAGCACGTCGGCGAAGGCGGCGCAGAGCAGCTCCTCGCGGGCGTCGACCGGGGCCCGGCCGGCCGTGCCGCCGTGGTCGGGGGCGGGCAGGGCGGCGCGGTCGAGCTTGCCGTTGACGGTCAGCGGCAGCGCGTCGAGGGTCACGAACGCGGCCGGCACGAGATGCGCGGGCAGCCGTTCGGCGGCGTGCTCCCGCACGGCGTCGGCGATGGGCGCGCCGGCCTCGGCGGGCACCAGGTACGCGACGAGCCGCGGGTCGCCGGGGATGTCCTCGCGGACCACCACGGCGGCCTGCGCGACGGCCGGGTGGTCGGCCAGCACGGCGCGCACCTCACCCGGCTCGATCCGGAAGCCGCGGATCTTCACCTGGTCGTCGGCCCGGCCGGCGAAGACGAGCTGCCCGTCGGCGGTCCACAAGGCCCGGTCGCCGGTGCGGTACATCCGCTCCCCCGGCGCGTACGGGCAGGCCACGAAGCGTTCGGCGGTGAGGCCGGGCCGCCCGACGTAGCCGCGGGCGAGCTGCCGGCCGGCCACGTACAGCTCGCCGGTGACGCCGACGGGCACCGGCTGGAGCCGGTCGTCGAGCACGACGAGGCGGTTGCCGGCGACCGGGCCGCCCATGGGGACCCGCCCGTCGGGGCCGACGTCGACGGCGCCGGCGGTGACCATGACCGTCGCCTCGGTCGGCCCGTACGTGTTGACCAGGTTCCGGCCGGCGGACCAGGCGCGGGCCTGGGCGGTGCTGATGGGCTCGGCGCCGACCAGGATGGTCCGCACGTCGGGCAGTTCGGCGGGGTCGAGGGTGGCCAGCAGGGACGGGACCACGCTGGTGGCGGTGATCCGCTGGTCGCGGACCAGGGCGGTGAGGCGCGCGGTGTCGGCGCGCTCGGCGGGCGCGGCGACCACCAGGGTGCCGCCGGCCACCAGGGTGACCGCCACGTCGAGCACGGAGGCGTCGAAGCTGAACGAGGCGAACTGGAGCACCCGGACGCCGGGGGCGGCGCCGAGCACCGGGCCGTAGTGCACCGCCATGCTGGTCAGGGCGGCGTGCGCGACGGCGACGCCCTTGGGCCGGCCGGTCGACCCGGAGGTGTAGATGACGTAGGCGAGCTGCTCGGGCGTGACCCGGGGCAGCGTCCGGTCGGCGTCGTCCGCGCCGAGGTCGTCGAGGCGCAGCGCCGGCCGGCCGGGCAGCCGGTCGACCAGCTCGCCGGGGCCGGCCACGAGGGCGGCGCCGCTGTCGGCCAGCATGAACTCCAGCCGGTCGAGGGGGTACTCCGGGTCCAGCGGCACGTACCCGACGCCGGCCCGCCAGGCGGCGACGACGGCCACCACCATCTCGGGTCCGCGCGGCAGGCAGAGCCCGACCACCGACTCGGCGCCGAGACCGCGGGCCAGCAGCGCCCGGGCCAGCCGGGCGGAGCGCTCGTCCAGCTCGGCGTAGGTCAGGGTGACGCCGTCGCCCACGACGGCGAGCGCGCCGGGGTCGGCGGCGGTCCGCGCGGCGATCAGGTCCGGCACTGTCGCCGTGGGCCGGATCCCGGCCGGCGGCGCGGGGAGCACCCGGCGCCGCTCGTCGGCGTCGAGCACCCCGACGGCGGCCAGCGGCGTGCCGGGCGCCTCGTCGAGGGCCGTGACCAGGTTGGCCAGGGCCGTGGTGAGCAGGGCGCAGACCTGCGCCGGGTCGACCGGCGACACGGCGGTGGCGGTGAGCCCGAAGTGCGGCCCGTCCACGTCGACGGCGACGTCGAGGGGGTAGTTGGTCTGCTCGCGGGCGAAGACGGTGTGCATGCCGCGCATGCCGTCGCCCGCGCCGGCCGGAGCCTGGTTGTGCCGGTAGTTGAAGATCGACGTGAAGACGGGGCTGCCGCCGGGCAGGCCGCTGGCGGCCTGGGCGAGGGCGAGCGGGGCGTGCTCGTGCACGAGCAGGTCGGCGAGCTGCGCGCGCAGGCCGTCGAGCGCCTCGGCGACGCCGTGCCCGGCGAGCCGGACCCGGACGGGCAGGGTGTTGATGAAGAGGCCGGGCACCCGGTCGGCGCCGGCGCCGGCGTTCATCCGGCCGAACAGGACGCTGCCGAAGACCACGTCGTCCCGGCCGGACACGGTGCCGAGCACCCGGGCCCAGGCCAGGTGGAACACGGTGGCGGGGCTGACCCCGTGGGTACGGGCCACCGCCCGGATCCGCTCGGCGAGCGCGTCGTCGACCCGGACGTGGGCGTGCACCGCCGCGGCGCCGTCGCCGTGCACGTCGGTGAGCCCGTACGGGGCGGTCGGCTCGGTGACGTCGCCGAGGAGGCGGGCGAAGTGCCGCTGGTGTTCCTCCCGGGAGAGCCCGAGCCGGGCCTGGGCGACGAACTCGCGGAACGGCACGGGCGGCGGCAGCTCGTCGCCGCGCCCGTCGAGGAACGCCTGGAGCTGGTCGAGCACCACGTCCAGGGCGGTGTGGTCCTGCACGAGGTGGTGGACGCGGAGCAGGGCGAGCCAGGCGCCGCCGGCCTCCCCGGCCACGTGCACGTGCAGCAGCGGCGCCGTGCCGAGGTCCATCCGGTCGCCGGCGGCGGCCAGCAGCTGGTCGACCGGTTCGGCGCCGGCCGGGTCGAGCGCGACCTCGCGTACGGGCAGCGGGGCGTGCCGCAGCACCACCTGCACGGGTTCGCGCAGCCCCTCGTGGACGATCGCGGTGCGGTAGACGTCGTTGCGGTCGACCACCCGCTGGAGGGCGGTCAGGAACGCGTCGAGCCGGTCCCGGGAGTCGAAGCGAACCACTGTCGGGGTGACGTAGACGTCGGCGCCGTCGTCGAGCAGGTGGTGGAAGAAGATGCCCTCCTGGAGCGGGGCCAGGGGGTAGACGTCGGCCACGTTCGCCGCGCCGCCGGGGACGGCGGCCACCACTGTGGCGACCTCGGCGTCGGTGAGGTCGACAAGCGGCAGCATGGCCGGGGTGATCTCGTCGGCGCCGTCGGGGATGAGGTTCGGCGGGACGGCCACCGCGCCGCCGCCGGCCACGGCGGCCAGCCCGGCCGGGGTGGGCGTGGTGAACAGGGCCCGCACGGACAGGCTGACGCCACGCTCGCGGAGCCGTTCGACGAGGGAGACCGCGAGCAGGGAGTGCCCGCCGAGGGCGAAGAAGTCGTCGTCCACGCCGACCCGGTCGATGCCGAGGACCTCGGCGAACGCCTGGCAGATCCGCTCCTCCCGGGCGGTGGCCGGCGCACGGCCGGCGCCGGCCGTGCCCGCGTAGTCGGGGGCGGGCAGGGCCTTGCGGTCCAGCTTGCCGTTGACGGTCAGCGGCAACGCGGCCAGCACCACGAGGGTCGACGGCACGAGGTAGCCGGGCAGCCGCGCGGCGGCGAAGTCGCGGACGGCCCCGGCCAGGTCGGCCTGTTCGGCGCCCTCGGCGGGCACCAGGTAGCCGACGAGGCGGGTGTCGCCGGTGTCCCGCCGGGCCACCACGGCGGCCTGCCCGACGGCGGGGTGGTCGGCGAGCACGGCCGCCACCTCGCCGGGCTCGATACGGAAGCCGCGGATCTTCACCTGGTCGTCGGCGCGCCCGGCGAAGACCAACCGGCCGTCCGCCGTCCACCTCGCCCGGTCGCCGGTGCGGTACATCCGCTCCCCCGGCTCGAACGGGCAGGCCACGAAGCGCTCCCCGGTCAGGCCGGCCCGGCCCACGTAGCCGCGGGCGAGTTGGGCGCCGGCCACGTACAGCTCACCGACGACGCCCGGCGGCACCGGGTTGAGCCACTCGTCGAGCAGGTACACCGACAGGCCGGGCAGGCCGCGGCCGATCACGCTGCCGGCGTCCGCGTCGGCCGGTTCGAGGGCCTGGTAGGTGACGTGCACGGTGGTCTCGGTGATGCCGTACATGTTGACCAGCCGCGGCCCGGTCTCGCCGTGCCGGGCCCACCAGCCGGCCAGCCGGGCCGGGTTGAGGGCCTCGCCGCCGAAGACGACGGCGCGCAGCGCGCCGGGCCGCAGGCCGGCGGCGAGAAGCTGGTAGAAGGCCGACGGGGTCTGCGACAGCATCGTCACGCCCTCGCGGGCGACGAGGTCGGCGAACTCCTCCGGGGAGCGGGAGACGGCGTACGGCACCACGACGACGCGGCCGCCGTGCAGCAGGCCGCCCCAGATCTCCCAGACGGAGAAGTCGAACGCGAACGAGTGGAACCAGGTCCACACGTCGTCGGCGCGGAAGTCGAACAGGTCACCGGTGGCGGCGAAGAGGGCCACCACGTCGCGGTGCGGCACCAGCACGCCCTTCGGGGTGCCGGTCGACCCGGACGTGTAGATCACGTACGCCGGGTGCTCGGGGCGCAGCGGGCGGGTGCGGACCGCGCGGCCCGTGCCGGCGGCCGGGTCGGGCTCGTCCAGCACCAGCACGGGCGCGCCGGGCGGCACCACCGCCACGTGTGCGGTGCTGGTGAGCACGCAGGCCGCGGCCGCGTCGGCGAGCACGAAGGCGATCCGCTCGGCCGGGTACGCCGGGTCGACAGGCAGGTACGCGGCACCGGCCTTGAGAACGCCGAGCAGCGCCACCACGAGGTCGGCGGTGCGGGCCATGACCACACCGACCAGGGACTCCGGCCCCACGCCGTGCGCGACGAGCCGGCGGGCCACCGCGTCGGCGCGGGCGTCGAGTTCGACGTACGTGAGCCGGATGTCGCCGTCGGTGAGCGCGACGGCGTCGGGGGTGCGGGCGGCCTGCGCCTCGAACAGGTCGGGCAGGGTGACCTCCGGGACCCGCACCGGGGCGGCGTTCCAGTCGGTGAGGATCCGGCGGCGCTCGTCGGCGTCGAGCAGGGGCAGCGCGCCGATCCGCCGTCCGGGGTCTCGGGTGAGCGCGTCAAGGATCCGAACGAGGCGGTCGGCGAGGCGCGCGGCGGTGTCCGGCTCGAACAGGTCGGCCGCGGCGATCAGCGCGCCGCGCAGCCCGGCGGGAGCGCCGTCGGCGTCGTACGTCTCGTCGAAGCTGACGTCCAGATCGAACTTGGCGGGCACCGCGCCGGTCGGCACCACGGTCGCGGTCAGGCCGGGCAGGTCGGCGCGGGGGCCGCCGGACCGGTCGGCGTTCTGGAGGGTGAGCATCACCTGGAACAGCGGGTGCCGGGCCAGCGAGCGGACCGGCGCCAGCTCCTCGACCAGCCGCTCGAAGGGCACGTCCTGGTGGGCGAGGGCCTGCAACGAGTTCTCCCGCACCCGGGTGAGCACCTCGGCGACCGTCGGGTCGCCGGTCAGGTCGGTGCGCATGACCAGGGTGTTGACGAAGAACCCGACGAGGTCGTCGAGCGCCGGGTCGGTGCGCCCGGCCACCGCCGCGCCGACCGGCACGTCGGTGCCGGCGCCGAGCCGGGACAGCAGCACGGCCAGCCCGGCCTGAAGGGTCATGTACAGGGTGACGCCGTGCCGGCGGGCCAGCCGGTGCAACCTGTCGTGCAGCTCCGCGGGGACGTCCAGGTCGACGAGGTGCCCGCGGTGGCTGGCCTCGGTGGGGCGGGGCCGGTCCGCGGGCAGGTCCAGTTCCTCGGGTACGTCGGCCAGGGCCCGCCGCCAGTGGTCGAGTTGGGCGGCGGCCAGGCTGTCCGGGTCGTCCTCGGCACCGAGCAGGTCGCGCTGCCAGAGGGCGTAGTCGGCGTACTGCACCGGCAGCGGCGCCCAGTCGGGGGCCTCGCCGCGGAGCCGGGCGGTGTACGCGGCGGAGACGTCGGCGGCGAGCGGGGCCATGGAGGCGCCGTCGCCGGCGATGTGGTGCACGACGAGGACCAGCACGTGCTCGTCGGGGGCGACGGCGAGGAGGGTGGCGCGCAACGGCAGGTCAGCGGCCAGGTCGAAGGGGTACGCGGCGGCCTCCGCGACCCGGTCGGCCACCTCGTCGGCGGTCACCTCGACGACCTCGACGCGGAAGCCGGTCTCCTCGACGGGCAGCACCCGCTGGTACGGCTCGCCGCCGGCGACGGCGTACCCGGTGCGCAGCACCTCGTGCCGGGCCAGGACGTCGCGGAGCGCAGCGTCGAGGGCGGCCCGGTCGAGGTGGCCGGTGAGCCGCAGCGCGACGGGGATGTTGTAGGTGGCGCTCGGCCCCTCCAACTGGCCGAGGAACCAGAGCCGGCGTTGCGCGAACGAGAGCGGGACGCGCTCGGGGCGCGGCCGGGCGGTCAGCGCGACACGGCCCGCGCCGGCGCGGTCCAGCCGGTCGGCCAGCGCGGCCGGGGTGCGGGCCTCGAACAGGGCGCGGATGGGCAGTTCCACGCCGAAGACCGCGCGGATCCGGCCGACGAGGCGGGTGGCGAACAGGGAGTGCCCGCCGATGGCGAAGAAATCGTCGTCCATCCCGACGGCGGGCAGGTCGAGCACGTCGGCGAAGACCTGGCAGAGCAGTTCCTGCTGGGCGGTGGCCGGTGCGCGGCCGGTGCCGCCGGCGGTCCAGTCGGGGGCGGGCAGGGCGGCCCGGTCGAGCTTGCCGTTGCCGGTCAGCGGCAGGGTGTCCAGCTCCACGAACGCGGCGGGCACCAGGTATCCGGGCAGCCGCTCCTCGACGTACGCCCGCACGGTGTCGGTGACCTCCGCGCCGGCCCCGGCCGGGACCAGGTAGGCGACCAGGCGCTTGTCGCCGGGGGTGTCCTCGCGGACCACCACGGCGGCCTGCGCCACCGCCGGGTGGGCGGCCAGCACCGCCTCGACCTCACCGGGCTCGACCCGGTAGCCGCGGATCTTCACCTGCTCGTCGGCGCGGCCGACGAAGACGAGCGTCCCGTCCGGCGTCCAGCGCACCTGGTCGCCGGTGCGGTACATCCGGCCGCCGTCGAACGGGTCGGCCACGAACCGCTCGGCGGTCAGGGCGGCGCGGCCCAGGTAGCCCCGGGCCACACCGGCCCCGGACACGTACAGCTCCCCCGGTACACCCACCGGCACGGGCTGGAGGCGGTCGTCGAGGACGTACACGCGGGTGTTGTCCAGGGGGCGGCCGATGGGCAGGACGTCGCCGACCTGGGTCGGGTCGGTGGCCTCGTGCTGGGTGGCGCAGAGGGTGATCTCCGTGGGGCCGTAGAGCTGCCGCACCCGCAGGTCGGGGTTCGCGTCCAGGACGCGGCGCACCGCGTGCGCGGGCACCACGTCACCGCCGGTCAGCAGTTCCCGGATCCCGGTGAAGCAGGTCGGGTCCTGCTCGGCCAGCACCCGCAGCAGACCGGCGGTCACGTGGACGTGGGTCAGGTCGTGGCCGGTCACCAGAGCACGGATCGCCGCCACGTCCGGCACCCCCGCAGGGGCGACGACCACGGCCCCGCCGGACAGCAGCGGCACCCAGATCTCGTACGTGGACGCGTCGAACGCGTGCGGCGCGTGGAACAGCACCCGCGGCGTCTCGCCCCAGCAGCGGTCCCGCGCCAGGCGCACCACGTCCCGGTGGGTCGTCACCACGCCCTTCGGCACACCGGTCGAGCCCGACGTGTACATCAGATACGCCACCGACACCGGCGACACCGCCGCCGGCAGATCCGCCACGGCGTCAGGCGAGCCGACCAGATCCGACCGCAGCAGCGTCAGCCCCTCGGCGCCGGTCACGAACTCGTGCCCGGCCGTCGCCTCATGCAGCACCACCACCCGGGCGCCGGCGTCGGCGGCCACCGTCCGCATCCGCGCGAGCGGCCACGCCACATCCAACGGTAGGTAGGCCCCACCGGCCTTCAGCACCGCCAGCAACGCCACCAGCAACTCCGCCGAGCGCTCCATAACCACGGCCACCGGCGACTCCAGGCCCACACCCGCCGCCACAAGGCGACCGGCCAGCCGCTCGGCCCGCGCATCCAACTCGGCGTAGGACAGCGACACGTCACCGGAGACCACGGCGAGCCCGTCCGGATCGGCCTCCACCTGCGCGGCGAACGCCTCCGGCACCGGCACGTCCGCAACCGGCACCGCCGTGTCGTTCCAGTCGACCAGGACCTGCCGCCGCTCGGCCGGGTCGAGGGCGGCCACGGCGCGCAGCGGGGTGGCCGGCGCGTCGGCCAGGGCGGTGACGAGGTTGTCCAGGCAGGCGACCAGCAGGGCGCCGACCTTCGCGGGGGCGGCGGGGGCCATGGCGTCGACGGTGAGGCTGAAGGCCGCCTCGTCGGCGTCGACGGCCACCGCGAGGGGGTAGTTGGTGAGGTCGCGGGCGGAGACCACCCGCATGCCGTCCAACTCCTCGCGCGCGGCGGAGGGCTGGCTGTGCCGGTAGTTGAAGATCGACGTGAAGACGGGGCTGCCGCCGGGTAGGCCGCTGGCGGCCTGGGCGAGGGCGAGCGGGGCGTGCTCGTGCACGAGCAGGTCGGCGAGCTGGTCGCGCATGCCGGTGACCGCGTCGGCGACGCTGTCCCGGTCGAGGCGGACCCGGACGGGCAGCGTGTTGATGAACAGGCCGGCGACCCGGTCGGCGCCCGCGCCGCCGTTCATCCGGCCGAACAGGACCGTGCCGAAGACGACGTCGTCGCGGCCGGAGGCGGCGGCGACGGCCCGGGCCCAGGCGAGGTGGAACAGGGTGGCGGGGCTGACCGCGTGGGCGCGGGCCAGCTCGCCGACCCGGCGGGCCAGGTCGCCGTCGACGCGCAGGTGGGCCTGGGCGGAGGCCATGCCACCGGCGTGCACGTCGAGCAGCCCGTACGGGGCGGTCGGCTCGGTGACGTCGCCGAGCAGGTCGGCGAAGTAGCGCTCGTGCTCGGCGCGCGGGACGCCGAGCCGGGTCGCCGCGACGAACTCGCGGAACGGCACCGGCGGGGGCAGTTCGTCGCCGCGCCCGGCGAGGTAGGCGCGGAGTTCGTCGAGGAGCACGTCCAGCGCCGTGTGGTCCTGGACGAGGTGGTGGACGCGGATGAGGGCGAGCCACCGCCCGGTGCCGGGTTCGGCGGCGACGCCGGCGGTCATGAGCGGCGCGCGGCGCAGGTCCATGCCGGCCGTGCCGGCGGCGAGGAGCTGGTCGGCCGGGTCGGGGCCGGACGGGTCGAGGCGCAGTTCGGCGACGGGGAGTTCGGCGTGGCGCAGCACCACCTGGACGGGTTCGCGCAGGCCCTCCCAGAGGACGGCGGTGCGGTAGACGTCGGTCCGGTCGACGACCCGCTGGAGGGCGGCGAGGAAGTCGTCGAGGCGGCGCCGGTCGTCGAACTGGACGACGACGGGGGTGACGTAGACGTCGTCGCCGTCGCGGTCGGCCATGAGGTGGTGGAAGAAGATGCCCTCCTGGAGCGGGGCCAGGGGGTAGACGTCGGCGATGTTGGCCGCGCCGCCGGGCACGGCGGCCACGACGGTCGCCAGTTCCGCCTCGGTGAGGTCGACGAGCGGCAGCATGGCCGGGGTGAGGGCGGTGGCGCCGTCGGGGATGAGGTTCGGCGGCACGACCACGTCGCCGCTGCCGGCGACGGCGGCCAGGCCGGCCGGGGTGGGGGTGGTGAACAGCGCCCGGACGGACACCGGCACGCCCCGCCGGCGCAGCCACTCGACAAGCGACACCACGAGCAGCGAGTGGCCGCCGAGGGCGAAGAAGTCGTCGTCGACGCCGACCCGGTCGACGCCGAGCACGTCGGCGAACGCCTGGCAGATCAGCTCCTCCCGGACGGTGGCCGGGGCCCGCCCGGCACCGGCGCCTTCGGCGTAGTCGGGGGCGGGCAGCGCCGCGCGGTCGAGCTTGGCGTTGACGGTGAGCGGCAGCGCGTCGAGCGGGACGAGCGCGGACGGCACCATGTAGCCGGGGAGCCGTTCGGTGGCGTGAGCGCGCACGGCGGCCACGAGCCCGTCGTGGTCGGCGCCCTCGGTCGGCACCAGGTAGCCGACGAGCCGGATGTCGTCGGGGCTGTCCTCGCGGGCGATCACGGCGACCTGGGCGACGTCGGGGTGTTCGGCCAGCACGGCCTCGACCTCGCCGGGCTCGATGCGGAACCCGCGGATCTTCACCTGGTCATCCGCCCGACCCGCGAACACCAGTTCCCCGTCGGCCGTCCACCGTACCCGGTCACCCGTGCGGTACATCCGCGCGCCGGGCTCGAAGGGGCAGGCCACGAACCGCTCCCCCGTCAGCCCCGCCCGACCCAGATAGCCACGGGCGAGCCCGGAACCGGAGACGTACAGCTCACCGGTTACGCCTGCCGGGACCGGGTTCAGGGCGTCGTCCAGGACGTAGGCGCGGGTGTTCGCGATCGGGGAGCCGATCGGCACCGCGCCACCGGGAAGATCCGCCCGGCACCGCCACACGGCCGCGTTCACCGTCGTCTCGGTCGGGCCGTAACTGTTGAACATCACCCGACCCTCGGCCGTCCACCGGGCCACCAACTCCGGCGGGCACGCGTCACCACCCACATCGAGCACGAACGACGGGTCCAGGGCGTTGTCCGGGATGGTCGCCACCACCGCCGGCGGCAGCGTCGCGTGGGTGACCCCCTGCTCGTTCAGGAACGCCGCGAAGTCCGCCCCGAGCCGCCGCTCCGACGGCACCGTGACCAGCGCCGCACCCGAACACAGAGCGAGGAGCCACTCCTCGCAGAACATGTCGAAACCCACCGACGCGAACTGCGCCACCCGCGCACCGGGGCCCACCCCGAACCGGCCATGACTGGCCGACAGGTTCGCGAAACCGGCGTGCGAGACCACCACACCCTTCGGCCGACCCGTCGACCCCGACGTGTAGATCACGTACGCCGGATGACCCGGCAACAGCGGCGCCGACCGGTCGGCGTCGGTCAGCGAAGTCTTGCGGGCGCGGCCGAGCCGGCGGCGGGTGGCCGGGTCGTCGAGGAGCAGCACGGGAAGCTCCGCGGGCGCGCTCCCGGCGGTGGCGGTCTGCGCGAGGGCCAGCACCGGCGCGGCGTCGGCGAGCACGTGGCCGATCCGGTCGGCCGGCTGGTCCGGGTCGATCGGCAGGTACGCGCCGCCGGCCTTGAGCACGCCGAGGATGGCCACCATGAGGTCGGCGGAACGGGTGAGCAGCAGCGCCACCACCGACTCGGGTCCGACGCCGGCCTTGACGAGGTGCCGGGCCAGCCGGTTGGAGCGTTCGTCGAGCTGGCGGTAGCTGAGCTTCACGCCGTCGCTGATCACGGCGGGCGCGTCGGGGGTACGGGCGGCCTGGGCGCTGAACAGCGCGGGCACGAGGCCGTCCGGCGCCGGCACGGCTGTGGTGTTCCAGTCCCGCAGGATGCGGTCCCGCTCGTGCGCGCCGAGCGGGTCGAGGGTGCGCAGCCGCAGCCCCGGGTCGGCGGCGACGGCGGCGAGGACCCGGGCGACCTGGCCGGCGATCCGTGCCACGGTGTCGGCTTCGAAGAGGTCGGCGGCGCCGACGAGGGAGCCGCGCAGCCCGGCCGGCGCGCCGTCGGCGTAGGACTCGCTGAGCACCAGGTCCAGGTCGAGGCCGCGGACGGCCTGCTCGCCGAAGAGCGGGGTGACCCGCAGGCCGGGCAGCTCCAGCGTGGCGGTGCCCCGGGCGGAGAACAGGTCGGCGGTCTCCACGGTGGCCATCACCTGGAACAGCGGCTGGCGGGCCAGCGAGCGGGCCGGGGCCAGCTCCTCCACCAGCTTCTCGAACGGCACGTCCTGGTGGCCGAACGCGTCGAGGGCGGTCTCCCGGACCCGGTCGAGCACGTCCAGGAAGGTCGGGTCGCCGGTGAGGTCGACCCGGATGACCAGGTTGTTGACGAAGCAGCCGACCAGGTCGTTGAGGCCCTCGTCGGTGCGCCCGGCGACCAGCGAACCGAGCGGCACGTCGCGGCCCGCCCCGAGGCGGGACAGCAGCATGGCGGTGGCGGCGTGCAGCACCATGAACAGGGTCGCGCCGTGGGCGCGGGCCAGCTCCAGCAGCCGCCGGTGGGTGTCGGCGGGCAGGCTCAGCTCGGCGGTGTGGGCCCGGTAGGAGGGGGTGACCGGGCGGGGCCGGTCCACCGGCAGCGGCAGTTCCTCGGGCGCCCCGGCCAGGGTGCGCCGCCAGTAGGCGACCTGCTCGGCGACCAGGCTCTCCGGGTCGTCCTCGTCGCCGAGCACCTCCCGCTGCCAGAGGGCGTAGTCGGCGTACTGGACGGGCAGCGGCGGGTGGTCGGGGGCGTGACCGGCGCGGCGGGCGGCGTACGCGCCGGCCAGGTCGCGCAGCAGCGGGCCCATCGACCAGCCGTCGGCGGCGATGTGGTGCACCACAAGCACCAGCACGTGCCCGGTCGGGGACTCCGCGAAGAGCCACGCGCGGAGCGGGATCTCCCCGGCCAGGTCGAAGCCGTACGCCATGGCCCGGTCGACCTCGGCGGTGAGTTCCCCGGCGGCGACGTCGACAACGGACAGCGCGAAGCCGGTCGCGTCGAGCGGCAGCACCTGCTGGATCGGCTCGCCGTCGTGCAGCGGGAAGATGGTGCGCAGCACCTCGTGCCGGTCGAGGACGTCCCGTACCGCCGCGGCGAGCGCGGCCCGGTCGAGGTCGCCGTCGAGGCGCAGGGCGACCGGGATGTTGTAGGTGGCGCCGGGGCCCTCCAGCTGCCACAGGAACCACAACCGGCGCTGCGCGAACGACAACGGGACCATCAGTTCTCCTCCTGCTTGCGCATGGGCCGCAGCGCCGGGCGGGTTTTCCTCGCCGGGCGGGCCTGGGACGCCAGCCAGGCGGCGAGCCCGGCCGGCGTGGGGTTCTCGAACAGCACCCGGATCGGCACGTCCACGCCGCTGGCCGCGTGCACCCGGCTGGCGAGCCGGGTCACGAGCAGCGAGTGGCCGCCGAGGGCGAAGAAGTGGTCGTCGGGGCCGACCGCGGGCAGGCCGAGGACCTCGGCGTACGCGGCGCAGGCCAGTTCCTCCTGCGGGGTGGCCGGTGCCCGGCCGGCCGCCGCGCCCCAGTCGGGCGCGGGCAGCGCCGCGCGGTCGACCTTGCCGTTGACGGTCAGCGGCAGGGCCGCCAGCGTGACGAACGCGGCGGGAAGCTGGTAGGCGGGCAGCCGGTCGGCGGCGTACCCGCGCACGTCGGCGGTCAGGTCGGCGGGCGCCGGGTCGGCGGGGACCAGGTAGGCGACCAGGCGCGGGTCGCCGGGGACGTCCTCGCGGGCCACCACGGCGGCGTGCGCGACGCCCGGGTGTCCGGTGAGGACGGCGGCCACCTCGTCCGGCTCCACCCGGAAGCCGCGGATCTTGACCTGGTCGTCGACGCGGCCCGCGAAGGTGAGCCGGCCGTCGGCGTCCCAGCGCACCCGGTCGCCGGTGCGGTACATCCGCTCCCCCGGCTCGTACGGGCAGGCCACGAAGCGTTCCGCGGTGAGGGCGGGCCGGCCGGCGTAGCCGCGGGCGAGGCTGGCCCCGGCGACGTACAGCTCACCGGGCACGCCGACCGGGACGGGGGCGAGGGTGTCGTCGAGGACGTACACCCGGGTGTCGAGGATCGCGGCGCCGATGTCGGGGGCGTCGTCGGGGCGCAGCGGGGTGGACATGGTGGCGCAGACGGTCGTCTCGGTCGGCCCGTACGCGTTGACGAACCGGCGGCCGGGCGCCCACCGGGCCAGCAGGTCCGCGCCGAGCGCCTCCCCGGCGGAGACGAGCGTGGTGACCGGGTCGAGGTCGCCGGTGCGGGACGCGGCCAGCACGGCCGGCGGCAGGGTGGCGTGGGTGACCCGGTGCCGGGCCAGCACGCCGGCCAGCCCGGCGCCGGGCAGCAGGTCGTCGGCGGGGGCGGTGACCAGGGCGGCGCCGGTGCCGAGCGCCATCACGAGTTCCCAGACCGCCGCGTCGAAGCCGATCGAGGCGAACTGGAGCACCCGGCTGTCCGGGGTGACGCCGAGGCGTTCCACCTGGGTGGTGACCAGGGCGGCCACGCCGCGGTGGGTGACCAGCACGCCCTTGGGTCGGCCGGTGGAGCCGGAGGTGTAGATGAGGTACGCCGGGTGCTCGGGGCGCAGCGGGGCGACCCGGTGGGCGTCGGTGGGGTCGGTCGGGTCGAGGGCGGCGAGCGCGGCGTCGGTCTCCGGTGCGCCGAGCACGGTGACCGGCAGGTCCGCGCCGGCGGGCAGCACGTCGCGCCGCTGCGGGCTGGTCAGCACGTGGGCCGGGCGGGCGTCGTCGAGCAGGTACGCCACCCGGGCGGCCGGGTGGGCCGGGTCGACGGGCAGGTAGACGCCGCCCGCCTTGACCACTGCGAGGAACGCGACGACCAGGTCGACCGAGCGGTCCAGCACCACGGCGACCACGGACTCCGGCCCGACGCCGCCGGCCACGAGCAGCCGCGCCAGCCGGTTGGCGCGGGCGTCCAGGTCGGCGTACCCGATGGTGGTGTCGCCGGCGTGCAGCGCGGCGGCGTCCGGGCGGCGGGCGACCTGCGCGGCGAACAGCTCCGGCACGGTGGCCGGCGGCACGTCCCGCCGGGTGGCGTTCCAGTCGACGAGCAGCCGTCGCCGCTCGGCCGGGTCGAGGAGGTCGACGCGGCTCAGCGGCCGCTCCGGGTCGGTGAGCACGGCGTCGAGGAGACGGACCAGCCGCTGCGCGAGACCGGCCACGGTGGACCTGTCGAACAGGTCGGTGCGGAACTCCAGCACGCCGCCCAGCCCGGCGGGCCCACCCCGCTCGTCGTGCCGCTCGGCGAGGGTGAGGGTGAGGTCGTAGCGGGCCAGGCCGTGCGCGGCGGGCTCGGCCGCCACGGTCAGCCCGGGCAGCCGGGGTTCGGCCTCGGGGGCGTTCTGCACGGCGAGGGCCACCTGGAACAGCGGGTGCCGGGCCAGGGACCGCTCCGGGACCAGCCGTTCCACCACGTCCTCGAAGGGCAGGTCCTGGTGGGCGTACGCGGCGAGGTCGGTGGCGCGGACCCGCCGCAGCAGCTCGGTGAAGCTGGGGTCGCCCGAGACGTCGGTGCGCAGCACCAGCATGTTGACGAAGAAGCCGACCAGGTCGTCGAGGGCCTCGTCGGTGCGCCCCGCCAGGGCGGTGCCGATCGGCACGTCGGTGCCGGCCCCGTGCCGGCTGAGCAGGGCGGCGAACGCGGCCTGGAGGACCATGAAGACGGTGACCCGTTCCGCCGCGGCCAGCTCCACGACCCGGCGGTGCAGCGCCGCGCCGAGTTCCACCGGCACCTCGTCGCCGTGGTGGCCGGCCACGCTGGGGCGGGGCCGGTCGGTGGGCAGCGGGATCTCCTCCGGGAGGCCGGCGAGGGCGTCCCGCCACCAGGCGAGCTGCCGGCTGCGGGTGCTCTCCGGGTCGTCGGCGGAGCCCAGCAGCTCGGCCTGCCAGAGGGCGTAGTCGGCGTACTGCACGGGCAGCGGCGTCCACTCCGGCGCCCGCCCCTCGGCGCGGGCCGCGTACGCGGCGGAGACGTCCCGGGTGAACGGGGCCATCGACCAGCCGTCGGTGGCGATGTGGTGGATCACCAGCACGAGGACGTGCTCGGTGGGGGCGATGGCGAACAGCCAGGCGCGGACCGGGATCTCGGTGGCCAGGTCGAAGGCGTGGCCGGTGACCCCGGCGACGGCGTCGGCGAGCCCGTCCGGGGTCACCTCGGCGACCGGCAGGTCCAGGTCGACCTCGTCGGCCGGCAGCACCCGCTGGTACGGCTCGCCGTCGTGGAGGGGGACGACGGTGCGCAGCGCCTCGTGCCGGCCGACCACGTCACGCAGCGCCGACCGCAGCGCGGCCACGTCGAGGGCGCCGGTGAGCCGCAGCGCCATGGTGTTGCTGTAGCTGGCGGTGCTGCCCTCCAGTTGGCCGACGAACCAGAGCCGGCGCTGCGCGGAGGACAGCGGCGGCCGCCCGGGGCGTTCCCGGGCGGTCAGCGGCAGCCGGCCGGGGGCGGCGCGGTGCAGGCGGCGGGCCAGCCGGGCCGGGGTGAGCGACTCGAAGAGCGCCCGGATGGAGACCTCGGCGGCGAGCGCGGAGCGGATCCGGCTGACCAGCCGGGTGGCGAGCAGGGAGTTGCCGCCCAGGGTGAAGAAGTCGTCGTCGACGCCGACCCGCTCGACGCCGAGGACCTGCGCGTACGCCTGGCAGATCAGCTCCTCGTACGCGTTCGCGGGCGCCCGCCCGCCGCCCTCGGCCACCTCGGCGGCCGGGACGAGCACCGCCCGGGTGGCCGGGGCCGGGGTCTGCACCGGCCCGACGTCGACGGCCGCGACGGGCAGGTCGGGGGTCCGGTCGAGAGCGGCGGTGAGCTGGTCCAGCGCGGTGTGCAGCAGCGCGGCGACCCGGTCGGCGTCGGCGGGCGCGACGGCGTCGACGGTGACCGTGAAGCCGGTGCCGTGGTCGTCGACGGAGACGGTGACCGGGTAGTTGTTCCGTTCCTCGGTGAACAGGGTCCGCACGCCGCTGAGCGGGTCGTCGGGGTCGACGGCGGGCGGCTGCGCGTGCCGGTAGTTGAACAGCGAGCTGAACAGCGGCGCCTGGGCGGGCAGACCGCTGGCCTGCTGGGCCACCGCGAGCGGGGCGTGCTCGTGGGCGACCAGTTCGGCCAGGCGGTGCCGCACCTGGGTGAGCGCGTCGGCCACGCCGGCGCCGGCGAGCCGGACCCGGACCGGCAGGGTGTTCATGAACAGGCCGGGCACCCGGTCGGCGCCGCTGCTCAGCCGGCCCAGCAGGACGGTGCCGAAGACCACGTCGTCGCGGCCGGAGACGGCGGCGAGGACCCGGGCCCAGGCCAGGTGGAACAGGGTGGCCGGGCTGACCCCGTGGGTGCGGGCGGTGGCGCGCAGCCGGTCGGCCAGGCCGGCGTCGAGGGCGGTGTGGGCGCGCCCTGCGTCGCTGCCGTCGCCGTGGATGTCGACCAGGCCGTACGGGGCGGTGGTCCAGGTGACGTCACCGAGCAGGCCGGCGAAGTACCGTTCGTGCTCGGCGCGGGACACGCCGAGCCGGGCCTCGGCCACGAACCGCCGGAACGGCACGGGCGCGGGCAGCTCGTCGTCCCGGCCGGTGAGGAACGCGCGGACCTCGTCGAGCACCACGTCCCGGGCCGTGTGGTCCTGCACGAGGTGGTGCATGCGCAGCAGCGCCAGCCAGCCCGGCCCGTCCGGCTCGGCGGCGACGTGCACGGTGAGCAGCGGCGCCCGGTCCAGCTCCAGCCAGCCACCGGCGGCGGCGCGCAGCTGGTCGACGGGGTCGCCGCCGGGGTCGAGGGTCACCTCGGTGACCGGCAGCTCGGCGCGGCGCCATACCACCTGGACGGGTTCGGGCAGGTCCTGCCAGACGACGGCGGTGCGGTAGGCGTCGTGCCGGTCGACCACCCGCTGGAGGGCGGCGAGGAAGCCGTCCAGGTGGGCGCGGTCGTCGAAGCCGAGCACGGTGGGCAGCACGTAGACGTCGTCGCCGTCCCGGTCGGCCATGAGGTGGTGGAAGAAGATGCCTTCCTGGAGCGGCGCCAGGGGGTAGATGTCGGCGACGTTGGACGCGCCGCCGGGCACCCGGGCCACCACGGCGGCCAGGTCGGCGTCGGTCAGGTCGACAAGCGGCACCATGGCCGCCGTGACGGCCTCGGCGCCCTCCGGGATCCGCCCGTCCGGCACGGCGACGGTCGCGCCGTCCGCGGCGGCGGCGAGGCCCGCCGGGGTCGGGCTCACGAAGAGGGTACGCACGGACACGGTGATCCCGTGCCGGCGCAGGTGTTCCACGAGGGAGACGGCGAGCAGCGAGTGCCCGCCCAGGGCGAAGAAGTCGTCGTCCACCCCGACCCAGGGCAGGCCGAGCACCTCGGCGTACGCCGCGCAGACCAGTTCCTCCCGCGCGTCGGCGGGCGCCCGCCCGCCTCCGGCGGCGACGGCCGACGGCGCCGGCAGGGCGGCCCGGTCGAGCTTCCCGTTGCCGGTCAGCGGCAGGCCGTCCAGCTCCACGAAGGCGGAGGGCACCAGATAGCCGGGGAGCCGCCGCGCGGCGTGCTGCCGGACCGCGTCGGTGACCGGCGTGCCGGCCTCGGCGGGCACGAGGTAGGCGACGAGGCGCTTGTCGCCGGGGGTGTCCTCGCGGACCACCACGGCGGCCTGTGCCACCGCGGGGTGCGCGGCGAGCACGGCCTCGGCCTCGCCGGGCTCGACCCGGTAGCCGCGGATCTTCACCTGGTCGTCGGCGCGCCCGACGAAGACGAGCCGCCCGTCGGCGTTCCACTTCACCCGGTCGCCGGTGCGGTACATCCGGCCGCCGTCGAACGGGTCGGCCACGAACCGTTCGGCAGTCAGGGCGGCGCGGCCCAGGTAGCCCCGGGCCACGCCGGCCCCGGCCACGTACAGCTCACCGGGCACGCCGACCGGGACCGGCTGGAGCCGGTCGTCCAGGACGTAGACGCGGGTGTTGTCCAGGGGGCGGCCGATCGGCAGGACATCGCCGACCTGGGCGGGGTCGGTGACCTCGTGCTGGGTGGCGCAGAGGGTGATCTCCGTGGGGCCGTAGAGCTGCCGCACCCGCAGGCCAGGGTTGGCGTCGAGCACGCGGCGCACCGCCTGCGCGGGCACCACGTCACCGCCGGTGAGGACCTCGCGCAGCCCGGCGAAGCAGGCCGGGTCGCGGTCGGCCAGCACCCGCAGCAGGCCCGCCGTCACGTGCACGTGGGTCAGGTCGTGGCCGGCGACGAGCGCCCGCAGCCGGGCCCCGTCGATCGACTCCGGCGGCGCCACGACCACGGTCCCGCCGGACAGCAGCGGCACCCAGATCTCGTAGTCGGAGGCGTCGAAGGCGTGCGGCGCGTGGAACAGCACCCGCGGCGTCTCGCCCCAGCAGCGGTCCCGCGCGAGGCGCACCACGTCGCGGTGGGTGGTGACCACGCCCTTCGGCACGCCCGTGGAACCCGACGTGTACATGAGGTACGCCGCCGCCGACGGCGACACCGGCCCGTCGACGCTGTCGACCTCCACCGCCCCCGACCGGTCGACGTGCAGCGGTGTCAGCCCGTCGGCGCCGGTCACGAACTCGTGCCCGGCCGTCGCCTCGTGGACCAGCACCACGCGGGCGCCCGCGTCGGCGGCGACCGTCCGCATCCGGGCGACGGGCCAGGCGGTGTCCAGCGGCAGGTAGGCCGCGCCGGCCTTCAGGACCGCCAGCAGCGCCACCAGCAGGTCGGCGGACCGCTCCAGCACCACGGCCACCGACGACTCCGGGCCCACTCCCGCCGCGACCAGGCGACGCGCGAGGCGCTCGGCGCGGGCGTCCAGCTCCCGGTAGGACAGGGATCCATCGCCCGAGGCCACGGCCAGCCCGTGCGGGTCGGCCGCCACCCGGGCGGCGAACGCCTCGGGCACCGACACGTCCGCCACCGGCACGGCCGTGTCGTTCCAGTCGACCAGCAGCCGCTGCCGTTCGGCCGGGTCGAGCAGGTCGACGGCGGAGATCCGGGTGTCGGGGGCGGCGGCCATGGTCCGCAGGACCCGGACCAGCCGGTCGGCGATGCGCTCGGCGGTGGACCGGTCGAAGAGGTCGGCGGCGGCGAGCAGGGTGCCGGTCATCCCGGCCGGCGTCCCGTCCGGGCCGAGCGCCTCGCTCATGCTGAGGTCGAGGTCCACCTTGGCCGGCACGTCGCCGGTGGTGAGCGGGGTGGCGCGCACGCCGGGCAGGTCCAGGGCCGGCCCGGCGCCGTCGCCTGTGGTGTTCTGGAGGGTGAGCAGGACCTGGAACAGCGGGTGCCGGGCCAGCGAGCGGGCCGGGGCCAGCTCCTCCACCAGCTTCTCGAACGGCACGTCCTGGTGGGCGAAGGCGTCCAGGGCCGTGTCGCGGACCCGGGCCAGGGCCTCCGCGACGGTCGGGTCGCCGGCCAGGTCGGTGCGCATGACGAGGGTGTTCACGAAGAACCCGACGAGGTCGTCGAGGCCCTGGTCGGTACGGCCCGCGACGGCCGCGCCGATGGGCAGGTCGTTGCCGGCGCCGAGCCGGGACAGCACCACGGCCAGGGCGGTCTGCACGGTCATGAAGAGGGTCACCCCGGACGCGCGGGCCAGCGCCACGAGGTCGCGGTGCAGGTCGGCGGGGACTGTCACGTCGACCGGGTGGCCGCGATGGCTCGGTTCGGCCGGGCGGGGCCGGTCGGTGGGCAGGGCCAGTTCCTCCGGCGCACCGGCGAGGGCCGTGCGCCAGTGGGCGACCTGCCGGGCGATGAGGCTGTCCGGGTCGTCCTCGGCGCCGAGCAGGTCGCGCTGCCAGAGGGCGTAGTCGGCGTACTGGACGGGCAGCGGGGTCCACTCGGGAGCCCGGCCGGCGTGCCGGGCCGCGTACGCGGCGGACAGGTCACGGGCGAGCGGGCCCATCGACCAGCCGTCGCCGGCGATGTGGTGCACGACCAGCACCAGCACGTGCTCGTCGGGCGCGACGGCCAGCAGCGTCGCCCGCAGCGGCGCCTGCACGGCCAGGTCGAAGGGGCGCGACGCGACCTCGGCCACCGCGCCGGCGACCCGGTCGGCGGCCACCTCCACGAGGTCGAGCCGCACGCCGGCCTCCGCCACGGGCAGCACCCGCTGGTACGGCTCGCCGTCGGCGACCGGGTAGACGGTCCGCAGCACCTCGTGCCGGTCGAGGACGTCACGTACCGCCGCGTCGAGGGCGGCCCGGTCCAGGTCGCCGGTGAGGCGCAGCGCCACCGGGATGTGATAGGTGGCGGCGGCCCTGTCGAGCTGGGCCAGGAACCACAGCCGGCGCTGGGCGAAGGAGAGCGGGACGCGCTCGGGGCGTACCCCTCGGGTGAGCGCGGCCCGGCCCCGGTCGGCGCCGGCCAGCCGGGCGGCGAGCGCGGCGGGGGTGGGCGCCTCGAAGAGGGTCCGGACGGTGACCTCCACCTCGAAGACCGCGCGGACCCGGCTGACCAGGCGGGTGGCGAGCAGCGAGTGCCCGCCGAGGGCGAAGAAGTCGTCGTCCACGCCGACCGCGGTCCGGCCCAGCACCTCGGCGAAGATCTCGCAGAGCAGCTGTTCGTGGACGGTGGCCGGGGCCCGGCCGGTGCCGCCGCCGGCCAGGTCGGGGGCGGGCAGGGCGGCCCGGTCGAGCTTGCCGTTGACGGTCAGCGGCAGCGCGTCGAGGGTCACGAACGCGGCCGGCACGAGGTAGGCGGGCAGCCGCTCGGCGGCGTACTCCCGCACGGTGTCGGCGATCGGCGCGCCGGCCTCGGCGGGCACCAGGTAGGCGACGAGCCGCTTGTCGCCGGGGGTGTCCTCGCGGACCAGCACGGCGGCCTGCGCCACCGCCCGGTGGGCGGCGAGGACCGCCTCGACCTCGCCGGGCTCGACCCGGAAACCGCGGATCTTCACCTGGTCGTCGGCGCGGCCCGCGAAGACCAGCCGGCCGTCGTCGTCCCACCGCACGCGGTCGCCGGTGCGGTACATGCGCCCGCCGGAGCCGAACGGGTCGGCGACGAACCGCTCGCCGGTCAGCGCCGGCCGGCCGGCGTAGCCGCGGGCCAGCCCGGCGCCGGCGACGTACAGCTCGCCGGTGATCCCGACGGGCACCGGGGCGAGGGCGTCGTCGAGGACGTAGACGCGGGTGTTGTCCAGCGGCCGGCCGATCGGCAGCACGCCGCCGACCTCGCCGGCGTCGGCTACCTCGTGCTGGGTGGCGCAGAGGGTGACCTCGGTGGGGCCGTAGAGCTGCCGGACCCGGACGCCCGGGTTGGCGTCGAGGACGCGGCGGACCGCGCCGGCCGGGACCACGTCGCCGCCGGTGAGCACCTCCCGGACCCCTGCGAAGCAGGCCGGGTCCTGCTCGGCGAGCACCCGGAGCAGGCCGGCGGTGACGTGCACGTGGGTCAGCGAGTGACCGGTGACCAGGGCGCGCAGCGCGGGGCCGTCGACCGCCTCGGGCGGCGCGACGACCACCGTGCCGCCGGAGAGCAGCGGCACCCAGATCTCGTACGAGGAGGCGTCGAAGGCGTGCGGCGCGTGGAACAGCACCCGGGGCGTCTCGCCCCAGCACCTGTCGGCGGCCAGGCGCACCACGTCGCGGTGGGTGGTGAGCACGCCCTTCGGCACCCCGGTCGAGCCGGACGTGTACATGAGGTACGCCCCGGCCGACGGCGGCGCCGGGGCCGGCAGCACGCCGGGGCCGTCCTCGTCGGTGTCCGCGGCGACGACCGTCGCGCCCTCGGCCGCGGCGGCGGTGACGAAGTCGTGCCCGGCGGTCGGCGCGTGCACCAGGACCACCCGGGCGCCCGCGTCGGCGGCGACGGCCCGCATCCGGGCCGCCGGCCAGGCGACGTCCAGCGGCAGGTAGACGCCGCCGGCCTTCAGCACGGCCAGCAGCGCCACGACCAGCTCGGCGGAGCGTTCCATGACCACCGCGACCGGCGTCTCGGGGCGGACTCCGGCGGCGACCAGCCGGCGGGCCAGCCGGTCGGCGCGCTCGTCCAGTTCCCGGTACGACAGCGCGGCGGCCCCGGCCGCGGCCACGGCCACGGCGTCCGGGTCGGCGGCCACCCGCCGGGCGAACGCCGCGGGCACCGGCTCGTCGGTGACCGGCGCCTCGGTGGCGTTCCACTCCTCGACCACCTGGCGCAGCTCGGCGGCGTCCAGCACCTCCACGGCGCCGAGCGGGGTCTGCGGCGCCTGCTCCAGCGCGGCGGTGAGGCTGTCCAGGCAGGTGAGCAGCAGCGAACCGACGCGGGTCGGGTCCGCCGGGGCGACCGCCTCGACGACCAGCGCGAAGTCCGTGCCGTCGTCGTCGACGGAGACGACCATCGGGTAGTTGGTGTTGTCCCGGTGCAGGACCGCCGTGACCCCGTCCAGGCCGGCGCCCGGGTGCCCGTCGGTGGGCAGGTTGTGCCGGTAGTTGAACAGCGAGGTGAACAGCGGGGCGGCGGCGGGGACGCCGCTGGCGCGCTGGGCGAGCGCGAGGGGGGCGTGCTCGTGCACGAGCAGGTCGGCGAGCTGGTCGCGCAGGGCGGTCAGCGCGTCGGCGACGCCGTGCCGGGCGAGCCGTACCCGCACGGGCAGCGTGTTGATGAACAGGCCGGGGGCCCGGTCGGCGCCGGCGCCGGCGTTCATCCGGCCGAAGAGGATGGTGCCGAAGACCACGTCGTCGCGGCCGGCGAGCGTGCCGAGCAGCCGGGCCCAGGCCAGGTGGAGGATCGTGGCCGGGCTGACCGCGTACGCCCGGGCCAGGTCCCGGACCCGGGCGGTGAGCGCCCGGTCGGCGGTGAGCTGCACCTGGACGGCGGTGGTGCCGTCGTGGTGGGTGTCGGTGAGGCCGTAGGGGGCGGTGGTCTCGGTGACGTCGCCGAGCAGGTCGGCGAAGTACCGCTCGTGCTCCTCGTCGGAGACCCCGAGCCGGGCCCGCGCGACGAACTCGCGGTACGGCAGCGGCGGCGGCAGTTCCTCGGCGCGGCCGGTGAGAACGGCGCGCAGCTCATCGAGGACCACGTCGAAGGTGGTGTGGTCCTGGACGAGGTGGTGGATACGCAGGAGCAGCAGCCAGCCGCCGTCGGGGGCGGCGGCCACGTGGGCGCGCATCAGCGGGGCGGCGCCGAGGTCGATCCGGGTGCCGGCGGCGGCGAGCAGCGCCTCGACCGGGTCGGCGGCCGGGTCGAGGGTGGCCTCCTCGACGGGCAGGTCGGCGTGGCGCCACACCACCTGGACCGGTTCGCGCAGCCCGTCCCAGACGACGCTCGTGCGGTAGATGTCGTTGCGGGCCACCAGGTGGCGCAGCGCGGCCAGGAAGGCGTCGAGGCGGTCGCGGGTGTCGAGGTGCAGCACGTACGGCAGGGCGTAGACGTCGGTGTCGTCGTCCATCAGGTGGTGGAAGAAGATGCCCTCCTGGAGCGGGGCCAGGGGGTAGACGTCGGCGATGTTGGCGGCGCCGCCCGGAACGGTGGCCACGACGCGGGCCAGCTCGGCCTCGGTGAGGTCGACAAGCGGGAGCATGGCCGGGGTGAGGGCGGTGGCGCCGTCCGGGATGAGGTTCGGCGGCACCTGCACGCGGTGCGGTTCGGCCACCGCGGCCAGGCCGGCCGGGGTGGCGGTCTGGAACAGGGCGCGCACCGGCACGCTCAGCCCGCGCCGGCGGAGCTGTTCGACGAGCGCGATGGCGAGCAGGGAGTGGCCGCCGAGGGCGAAGAAGTCGTCGTCCACGCCGACCCGGTCCAGGCCCAGCACCTCGGCGAATGCGGCGCAGAGCAGCTCCTCGGCGGGGGTGGCGGGTGCGCGGCCGGTGGTGGCGGCGGTGTACTCGGGTGCGGGCAGGGCGCGGCGGTCGAGCTTGCCGTTGACGGTCAGCGGCAGCGCGTCGAGCAGCACGAGGGCGGCCGGCACCATGTACGCGGGCAGCCGCTCGGCGGCGAAGCCGCGGACCGCCTCGGCGAGCCCGTCGGTGGCGGCGCCCTCGGCGGGCACCAGGTAGCCGACGAGGCGGGTGTCGCCGGTGTCCTGCCGGGCCACCACTGCGGCCTGCCCGACGGCCGGGTGGTCGGCGAGGACGGCCTGGATCTCGCCCGGCTCGATGCGGAAGCCGCGCACCTTGACCTGGTCGTCGGCGCGGCCGGCGAAGACCAGCCGCCCGTCGGTCGTCCACCTCGCGCGGTCGCCGGTGCGGTACATCCGGCCGCCCGGCGCGCCGAACGGGCAGGCCACGAAGCGTTCCCCGGTCAGGGCGGCGCGACCCACGTAGCCGCGGGCGAGCTGGGCGCCGGCCACGTAGACCTCGCCGGCCACGCCGGCCGGCACCGGCCGGAGGCGCTCGTCGAGGACGTACACCGACAGGCCGGGCAGGCCCCGGCCGATCACGCTGCCGGCGTCCGCGTCGGCCGGTTCGAGGGCCTGGTAGGTGACGTGCACGGTGGTTTCCGTGATGCCGTACATGTTGACCAGCCGCGGCCCGGACTCCCCGTGCCGCGCCCACCAGTCCGCCAGCCGGGCCGGCTCCAGGGCCTCACCGCCGAAGACGACCGCGCGCAGCGCCCCGTCGCGGAGCACGTCGGAGTCCATGAGCTGGTAGAAGGCGGACGGGGTCTGGCTGAGCATGGTGACCCGCTCGCGGACCAGCAGGTCGGCGAACTCCTGCGGGGAGCGGGAGACGGCGTACGGCACCACGACGACCCGGCCGCCGTGCAGCAGGGAACCCCAGATCTCCCAGACCGAGAAGTCGAACGCGAACGAGTGGAACCAGGACCACACGTCGTCCGCCCCGAATCCGAACAGCCCCTCCGTCGCGGCGAACAGCGCCACCACGTCGCGGTGCGGGATGAGCACGCCCTTCGGGGCGCCGGTGGAGCCGGACGTGTAGATCACGTACGCGGGGTGCCCGGAGCGCAGCGGCGCGGTCCGGTCGGCGTCGGTGACCGGCGTGCCGGGCAGGCCGGCGAGGGTCTCGCGTACCGCGGGGTCGTCGAGGACCAGCGGCGGCACGCCCGCCGGCACTGCCGCGGCGGAGGCCGCGGTGGTGACCGCGCAGACCGCGCCGGCGTCGGCGAGCACGAAGCCGATCCGCTCGGCCGGGTACGCCGGGTCGACGGGCAGGTAGCCGGCGCCGGCCTTGAGCACGGCCAGCAACGCCACCACGAGGTCGGGGGTGCGGTCCATGAGCACGCCGACCAGGTCCTCGGGCCCGATGCCGCGCGCGACGAGCAGCCGCGCCAGCCGGTTGGCCCGTTCGGCGACCTCGGCGTAGGTGAGGTGCCGGCCGTCGAAGGTGAGCGCGACCGCCTCCGGAGCCCGGGCCGCCTGCGCGTCGAAGAGGTCCGGCAGGGTGCGGTCCGCCACCGGCACGGGGGCCGGGTTCCAGGCGGTGAGCAGCCGGGCGCGCTCGTCGGCGTCGAGGACGTCGACGGCGTCCAGCGGGGTGTCCGGTCGGTCGGTCAGCGCGGCGACGATCCCGGCCAGGGCGGTCCGCAGCAGCGCGCACACCCCGTCGGCGTCGACGGGCCCCTCGACGACCAGGTCGAAGCCGGTCCCGTCGTCGTCCACGGCGACGGTGACCGGGTAGTTGGTGAGGTCGCGGGCGGAGACCACCGTGATGCCGGGCAGGGCGGCGCCGGCCTCCTCGGCGCTGACCTGGTTGTGCCGGTAGTTGAAGATCGACGTGAACAGCGGGCTGCCGCCGGGCACGCCGCTGGCCGCCTGGGCGACGGCGAGCGGGGCGTGCTCGTGCACCAGCAGGTCGGCGAGCTGGTCCCGCAGCGCCGCCAGGGCGCCGCCGACGGTGCCGCGCAGGCCGACCCGCACCGGCAGGGTGTTGATGAACAGGCCGGAGACCCGGTCGGCGCCGGCCCCCGCGTTCATCCGGCCGAACAGGACGGTGCCGAAGACCACGTCGTCGCGGCCGGCGAGGACCCCGAGGACCCGCGCCCACACCAGGTGGAACAGGGTGGCGGGGCTGACCCCGAGGGTACGGGCCAGGTCGCGGACCCGGGCGGCGAGCGCCGGTTCGACGGTGCGCCGCCCCTGGACGTACGCGGCGCCGTCGCCGTGCACGTCGAGCAGCCCGTACGGGGCGGTGGTCTCGGTGACGTCGCCGAGCAGGTCGGCGAACCAGCGCTCGTGCGCGGCGCGGGACACGCCGAGCCGGGCCTGGGCGACGAACTCGCGGAACGGCACCGGGGCGGGCAGCGTGTCGCCGCGCCCCTCCAGGTAGGCGTGCAGTTCGTGCAGCAGCACCTCGAGGGCGGTGTGGTCCTGCACGAGGTGGTGGATGCGGACCAGCACGAGCCAGCCGTCGCCGCCGGGTTCGGCGGCCACGTACGCGTCGACAAGCGGCGCGCGGCGCAGTTCCATCCAGCCGCCGGCCGCGGCGAGCAGCGCCTGGACCGGGTCGGCGGGGTCGACGGTGACCTCGTGGACGGGCAGGTCGGCGTGGCGGACGACGACCTGGACGGCCTCGCGCAGCCCCTCGTGGACGATCGCGGTGCGGTAGACGTCGTTGCGGTCGACCACCTGCTGGAGGGCGGCCAGGAAGGCGTCGAGCCGCTCGCGGCTGTCGCAGCGCAGCACGGTGGGCGTGACGTAGACGTCGGTGCCGTCCCGGTCGGCCATGAGGTGGTGGAAGAACAGCCCCTCCTGGAGCGGGGCGAGCGGGTAGACGTCGGCCACGTTGCCGGCCCCGCCGGGCACGGCGGCCACGATCGTGGCGACCTCGGCCTCGGTGAGGTCGACGAGCGGCAGCATGGCCGGGGTGAGGGCGGTGGCGCCGTCGGGGATGAGGTTCGGCGGCACGGCCACCGTCCCGGGACCGGCGGCGGCGGCCAGCCCGGCCGGGGTGGGGGTGGTGAACAGGGCGCGGACGGAGACGGTGACGCCGCGCTGCCGCAGCCGCTCGACGAGGGAGACGGCGAGCAGGCTGTGCCCGCCGAGGGCGAAGAAGTCGTCGTCGACGCCGACCCGGTCGACGCCGAGGACCTCGGCGAACGCGTCGCAGAGCAGTTCCTCGCGGGCGCTTGTGGGTGCCCGGCCGGCGCCGGCGGCGTACCGGGGGGCGGGCAGCGCCTTCCGGTCGAGCTTGGCGTTGACGGTGAGCGGGAACGCGTCGAGGAGCACCACGGCGGCGGGCACCATGTACGCGGGCAGCCGCCCGGCGGCGTGCCCCCGCAGCGTCTCGGCCAGCCCGTCCCGCTCGGCCCCGTCGGCGGGTACGACGTATGCGACGAGCCGGATGTCGCCGGGGCTGTCCTCGCGGGCGATCACGGCGACCTGGGCGACGTCGGGGTGTTCGGCAAGCACGGCCTCGACCTCGCCGGGCTCGATGCGGAACCCGCGGATCTTCACCTGGTCGTCCGCCCGACCCGCGAACACCAGTTCCCCGTCGGCCGTCCACCGCACCCGGTCACCCGTGCGGTACATCCGCGCACCGGGCTCGAACGGGCAGGCCACGAACCGCTCCCCCGTCAACCCCGCCCGACCCAGATAGCCACGGGCGAGCCCGGAACCGGAGACGTACAGCTCACCGATGACGCCGGGCGGGACCGGGTTCAGGGCGTCGTCCAGGACGTAGGCGCGGGTGTTCGCGATCGGGGAGCCGATCGGCACCGCGCCACCGGGAAGATCCGCCCGGCACCGCCACACGGCCGCGTTCACCGTCGTCTCGGTCGGGCCGTAACTGTTGAACATCACCCGACCCTCGGCCGTCCACCGGGCCACCAACTCCGGCGGGCACGCGTCACCACCCACATCGAGGACGAACGACCGATCCAGGGCGCCGTCCGGGATGGTCGCCACCACCGCCGGCGGCAGGGTCGCGTGGGTGACCCCCTGCTCGTTCAGAAACGCCGCGAAATCCGCGCCGAGCCGCCGCTCCGGCGGCACCGTGACCAGCGCCGCACCCGAACACAGAGCGAGGAGCCACTCCTCGCAGAACATGTCGAAACCCACCGACGCGAACTGCGCCACCCGCGCACCGGGGCCCACCCCGAACCGGCCATGACTGGCCGACAGGTTCACGAACCCGGCGTGCGAGACCACCACACCCTTCGGCCGACCCGTCGACCCCGACGTGTAGATCACATACGCCGGATGACCCGGCAACAGCGGCGCCGACCGGTCCGCGTCGGTGAGCGGGGTCGGGTCGAGCGCGGCCAGCGTGGCCACGGTCGGCGGGGCGTCCACGACGACGACGGTCGCCACGTCGAGCGGCACCCACGGGGCGGTGCGGAGTTGGGCGAGGACGGCCACGGGCCGGGCGTCGGACAGCACGTGGCCGACGCGTTCGCGCGGCTGGTCCGGGTCGACGGGCAGGTACGCGCCGCCGGCCTTGAGCACACCGAGGATCGCCACGAGCAGCTGCGGGGAGCGTTCCAGCATGAGCGCGACCACGGACTCCGGGCCGACGCCGGCGGCGACCAGGTGCCGGGCCAGCCGGTTCGCGCGTTCCTCGACCTCCCGGTAGGTCCACTCGACCTCGCCGCCGACCAGCGCGACCGCGTCCGGTGTGCGGGTGGCCTGGGCGCTGAACAGCGCGGGCACGAGGCCGTCCGGCACCGGCACGGCGGTGGCGTTCCACTCGCGCAGGATGCGGTCGAGCTGCGCGGGGCCGAGCGGGTCGACCGCGGCGATGGGGGTGTCCGGGGCGTGTTCGAGGGCGGCGACAAGGTTGGCCAGGCAGGTGACCAGGAGCCGGCAGACCTCGGCCGGGTCGGCGGGGGCGGTGGCCTCGACGATCACCTCGAAGCCGTCCGGGCCCTGGTTGACCGACACGTCGAGGGGATAGTTGGTGGGTTCCTTGGTGAGCAGCGCGTCGACCCCGTCGATGCCGGTGCCGGAGCGTCGGACGTCGACCTGGTTGTGCCGGTAGTTGAAGATCGACGTGAACAGCGGGCTGCCGCCGGGCAGGGCGCTGGCCTGCTGGGCGAGGACCAGCGGCGCGTGCTCGTGGGTGAGCAGGTCGGCGAGTTGCCGGCGCATCTCCCCCAGCGCGTCGCGGACGGTCCGGCCGGCGAGCCGGGCGCGGACGGGCAGCATGTTCATGAACAGGCCGGGGGCCCGGTCGGCGCCGGGGCCGGCGAACAGCCGGCCGAGCAGCATGGTGCCGAAGACGACGTCGTCGCGGCCGGACACCGCGGCCACCACCCGCGCCCAGGCCAGGTGGAACAGCGTCGCGGGGCTGACGCCGAGCGTCCGGGCCAGGGTGCGGATCCGCCCGGCGAGGTCGTCGGTCACGGCGAGCTGCGCCTGCGCGGCGTCGGTGCCGTCCCCGTGCACGTCCAGCAGGCCGTAGGGGGCGGTGGTCTCGGTGACGTCGCCGAGGAGCCCGGCGAAGAACTCCCGGTGCGCCGTCTCGGGCACGCCGTGCCGGGAGTGGGCGACGAACTCGCGGAACGGCAGCGGCGCGGGCAGCCGGTCGGCGCGGTCGGCGCGGTCGGCCAGGAGGGTGCGGATCTCGTCGAGCACCACCTCCAGGGAGGTGTGGTCCTGCACGAGGTGGTGCATGCGCAGCAGCACGAGCCAGCCGTCGCCGGACGGGTCCGCGGCGACGTGCGCGCCGATCAGCGGTGCGCGGTGCAGCTCCAGCCAGCCGCCGGCGGCGGCGCGAAGCTGGTCGACGGGGTCGCCGCCGGGTTCCAGGGTCACCTCGGTGACCGGCAGGTCGGCGCGGCGCCACACGACCTGGACGGGCTCGCGCAGGTTCTCCCAGACGATCGCGGTGCGGTAGACGTCGTGCCTGTCGACGACCCGACGCAGCGCGTCGAGGAACTCGTCGACCCGCTGCCGGGTGTCGGCGCGGAGCACGAAGGGCATGGCGTAGACGTCGGTGCCGCCCTGGTCGGCCATCCGGTGGTGGAAGAGGATGCCCTCCTGGAGCGGGGTGAGCGGGTAGACGTCTGCCACGTTTGCCGCGCCGCCCGGCACGGTGGCCACCACGGCGTCGACCTCGGCCGCTGTGAGGTCGACAAGGGGCAGCAGTTCCGGGGTGAGCGCGGTGGCGCCGGCCGGGATGAGGTTCGGCGGCACGGCCACCGCCTCGGGGCCGGCGACGGCGGCGAGCGCGGCCGGCGTGGGGCTGACGAAGAGGGTACGCACGGACACCGCCACCCCACGCCGGCGCAGGTGCTCCACCAGGGACACGGCCAGCAGGGAGTGCCCGCCCAGGGCGAAGAAGTCGTCGTCCACGCCGACGGCGGGCAGGCCGAGCACCTCGGCGAACGCCGCGCAGAGCAGTTCCTCCCGCGCGTCGGCGGGGGCCCGCCCCGCCCTCGTGGCGACAGTCTGCGGCGCCGGCAGGGCGGCCCTGTCGAGTTTCCCGTTGCCGGTCAGCGGCAGGGTGTCCAGCTCCACGAACGCGGAGGGCACGAGGTACCCGGGCAGCCGCTCGGCGGTGTGCTGCCGCACGGTGTCGGTGACGGGCTGTCCGGCCTCGGCGGGCACCAGGTAGGCGACCAGGCGCTTGTCCCCGGGGCTGTCCTCGCGGACCAGCACGGCCGCCTGCGCCACCGCCGGGTGGGCGGCCAGCACCGCCTCGACCTCACCGGGCTCGACCCGGTAGCCGCGGATCTTCACCTGGTCGTCGGTGCGCCCGGCGAAGACGAGCCGCCCGTCGGCGTTCCACTTCACCCGGTCGCCCGTGCGGTACATCCGGCCGCCGTCGAACGGGTCGGCCACGAAGCGTTCGGCGGTCAGGGCGGCGCGGCCCAGGTAGCCCCGGGCCACACCGGCCCCGGACACGTACAGCTCGCCCGGGACGCCGACCGGGACCGGCTGGAGCCGGTCGTCCAGGACGTACACGCGGGTGTTGTCCAGGGGCCGGCCGATCGGCAGGACATCGCCGACCTGGGCGGGATCGGTGACCTCGTGCTGCGTGGCGCAGAGGGTGATCTCCGTGGGCCCGTAGAGCTGCCGCACCCGCAGGCCAGGGTTCGCGTCCAGAACCCGGCGCACCGCCTGCGCGGGCACCACGTCACCGCCGGTGAGCACCTCGCGCAGCCCGGCGAAGCAGGCCGGGTCGCGGTCGGCCAGCACCCGCAGCAGGCCCGCCGTCACGTGGACGTGGGTCAGGTCGTGGCCGGTCACCAGAGCACGGATCGCCGCCACGTCCGGCACCCCCGCAGGGGCGACGACCACGGCCCCGCCGGACAGCAGCGGCACCCAGATCTCATACGTCGACGCGTCGAACGCGTGCGGCGCGTGGAACAGGACGCGGGGCGTCTCGCCCCAGCACCGGTCCCGCGCCAGGCGCACCACGTCCCGGTGGGTCGTCACCACGCCCTTCGGCACACCGGTCGAGCCCGACGTGTACATCAGGTACGCCACCGACGACGGCGACACCGCCGCCGGAAGTTCCGCGACGGCGTCAGGCGAGCCGGCCAGATCCACCCGCAGCAGCGTCAGCCCCTCGGCGCCGGTCACGAACTCGTGCCCCGCCGTCGCCTCATGCAGCACCACCACCCGCGCCCCCGCGTCGGCGGCCACCGTCCGCATCCGCGCGAGCGGCCACGCCACGTCCAACGGCAGATAGGCCCCACCGGCCTTCAGGACCGCCAGGAGCGCCACCAGCAGCTCAGCGGAACGCTCCAGCACCACGGCCACCGCCGACTCAGGACCCACGCCCGCCGCCACGAGCCGGCGCGCCAGCCGCTCGGCCCGGGCATCCAACTCGGCGAAGGACAGCGACACCTCGCCGGACACCACGGCGATCGCGTCCGGGTCGGCGGCCACCCGCGCGGCGAACGCCTCGGGCACCGACACGTCCGCCACCGGCACCGCCGTGTCATTCCAGTCGACCAGGACCTGCCGCCGCTCGGCCGCGTCGAGCAGGTCGACGGCGGAGACCCGGGCGTCCGGGTCGTCGGCCATGGCGGTGAGCACCCGGCCCAGGCAGGCGGTGAGCCGGGCGACGGTCGCCGGGTCGAACAGGTCGGCGGCCGCCGTGACCACGCCGCGGACACCGGCCGGCCGGCCCTGCCCGTCGTACGTCTCGCCGAGCGTGGCCTCCAGGTCGAACCGGGCGGTCGGGCGGCCGACGGTGAGGGCGTCGGCGCGTACCCCGTCGAGGTCGAGGGTGGCGCCCGTGTCGAGCGGGGCGACGACCACCTGGAAGAGCGGGTGCCGGCCGAGCACCCGGGCCGGGGCGAACTCCTCGACCAGCCGGTCGAACGGCACGTCGGAGTGGGCGAGGGCGCGCACGGCGGCGCCGCGTACCCGGTCGAGGACCTCGGCGAAGGTCGGGTCGCCGGTGAGGTCGGCCCGGACGACGAGCGTGTTGACGAAGAAGCCGACGAGGTCGTTCAGGGCCTCGTCGGCGCGGCCGGCGACGGGCGTGCCGATCGGCAGGTCGGTGCCGGCGCCCAGCCGGGACAGGGTGACGGCCGTGGCGGCCTGGTAGAGCATCGGCAGGGTGGCCCGGCGCCGCCGGGCGAGCGCGGCGAGCCGCCGGTGCACGTCGGCGGGGAGGCTCAGCCCCCGGGTGTGGCCGCGGTACGAGGGCTCGACCGGGCGGGGCCGGTCGGTGGGCAGCGGCAGTTCCTCGGGGGCGCCGGCCAGCGCCTCCCGCCACCAGGCGAGCTGGGTGGACAGCCGGCTGTCCGGGTCGTCGGCGGCGCCGAGCAGGTCCCGCTGCCAGAGGGCGTAGTCGGCGTACCGGACCGGCAGGGGCGTCCACTCCGGCGCCCGCCCTGCGGCGCGGGCCGCGTACGCGGCGGCGAGGTCGCGGGCGAACGGCTCACCGGACCAGCCGTCGGTGGCGATGTGGTGCACCACCACGACGAGGACGTGCTCGTCGGGCTGGACGGTGAACAGCCACGCCCGGACGGGGATCTCGGTGGCCAGGTCGAAGGCGTACGCGGCGACCCGGGCGACGGTGGCGGGCAACTCGGCGGCGGTGATCTCGGCGCCGGGCAGGTCGGTGGCGGGGGCGACGGCGGGCAGTTCGGGGGTCGGCCGGTCCCAGGGCAGTTCGGCGAAGGCGACCAGCGGCACCGGCGGCGCGGCGGCGGCGGGCGTCACCCGGACCCGGGTGAGTTCCCAGGTCAGCTCGTCCGGGTCGAGCACCCGCTGGGCGGGTTCGCCGCCGGTCGCCGGGAAGACGGTGCGCAGCGGCTCGTGGCGCCCGATGACGTCGCGCAGTGCGGTGTCGAGCGCGGCCGGGTCGAGCCGGCCGGCCAGCCGCACGATCGTCGGGCTGTTGTAGGTGCCGCTCGGCCCCTCGACCTGCCACTGGAACCAGAGCCGCCGCTGGGCGTACGACATGGGAATCACGAGGACGCCTCCCTGTGGCGCATCGGGCGCAGTGCGGGTCGGGTGTCGGCGGCGTGGTCGGCGTTCGCGGCCAGCCAGGCGGCCAGTTCGGCCGGGGTGGGGGTGGCGAACAGCTCCTCGATGGGCAGCTCCTCGCCGAGCAGGGCGCGGACCCGGCTGACCAGCCGGGTGGCGAGCAGCGAGTGACCGCCGAGGGAGAAGAAGTCGTCGTCGACGCCGACCGTGGGCACGGCGAGCACCTCGGCGAAGGCGCCGCAGAGGGCCGCCTCGCGGGCGTTGGCAGGGCCGCGGTCGGCTCCGCCGCCGGTGGCGTGGTCGGGGGCGGGCAGGGCGGCCCGGTCGACCTTGCCGTTGAAGGTGAGCGGCAGCGTGTCGAGCAGCACGACGGCGTCGGGCCGGAGGTGGTCGGGGAGCCGGGCGGCGGCGTGCGCCCCGACGGCGCCGGCGAGGCGGTCGCGGTCGGCGTCGGGGTCGTCGGGCACCACGTACGCGACGAGGCGCCGGTCGCCGGGGACGTCCTCGCGGGCGATCACGGCGGCGCGGGAGACGCCCCGGCAGCCGGTGAGCGTCTGGGCCACCTCGTCGGGTTCGACGCGGTAGCCGCGGATCTTCACCTGGTCGTCGGTGCGGCCCAGGAAGACGAGCTGACCGTCAGCCGTCCAGCGGGCCAGGTCACCGGTGCGGTACATCCGCTCCCCGGCCACGAACGGGCACGCCACGAAGCGCGACGCGGTCAGCCCGCGGCGGTTCGCGTAGCCGCGGGCGACCTGCGCGCCGGCGATGTACAGCTCCCCCGCCACGCCCGGCGGCACCGGGTGCAGCGCGTCGTCCAGCACGTAGAGCCGGGTGTTGGCGATGGGGCGGCCGATGGGCACCACGTCCGCCACCGGGTCGCCGGCGGCGACCTCGTACACGCAGCAGCCGACAACGGTCTCGGTCGGGCCGTACTCGTTGACCACCACCGAGTCCGGCGACCGGTCCAGCCAGGCGCGGACGTCCGCGCCGGGCAGCGCCTCGCCGCCGACCACGAGCGTCCGGCAGGACCGGGCGGCCTGCTCGGCGGTCAGCAGCTCCGCGAGCAGGGGCAGGTGGCCGGGGACCGCCTTGACCAGGCCGAAGCCGGCGGTCTCCCGGATCAGCGACGCCAGGCCGGTCGCCCCGCCGTCCTCGCTCACCACCACGGCCGAGCCGGTGACCAGCGGCAGCAGCACGCTCGTCACCGTCAGGTCGAAGGCCAGCGACGAGTGCAGCGGCGCCCCGCCGCCGGCGGCCATCCGGTAGGCGCCCGCCGCCCAGGCGATGTAGTTGTCGAGCCCGGCGTGGGTCACCGCCACGCCCTTCGGCAGCCCGGTCGACCCCGACGTGTAGATCACGTACGCCACCTGGGCCGGCAGCAGCCGGACCTCGGGCGCGGTGGGCGGGCACAGGGCGAGGGTGGCGGCCACCATGGGGTCGTCCAGGTCCACGGTGGGGACCGGGCCGACGGGAAGCTCGTCGAGCAGGTCGGTGGTGCCGAGCAGCACGGCGGCGCGGCTGTCGGTGAGCATGAACCCGACCCGCTCGGCGGGGTAGCCGGGGTCGATCGGCAGGTAGCCGGCGCCGGCCTTCCAGGTGGCCAGGATGGCCACCAGGGCGGCCGTGCCGCGGGGCAGGCAGATGCCGACCGTCGACTCAGGGCCGACGCCGGTGGAGCGCAGATGGTTGGCGAGCCGGTTGGCGCGCTCGTCCAGCTCGCGGTAGCTGACCCGGTCGGTGCCGGACACCACGGCGATCGCGTCCGGGTCGGCCGCCACCCGCGCCGCGAACCGGGCGGGCACGGTCTGCGCGCCCAGGTCGGCGGCGGTGTCGTTCCACTCCACCAGCACCCGCCGGCGGAACTCGGCGTCGAGCACCGGGACGGCCGGCAGCGGCGTGTCCGGCGCGTCGGCCAGCGCGGTGACCAGGCCGTCCAGGGCGGTCTCCAGCAGGGCGGCGATCCGGGCCGGCTCGGCCGGGGCGACCGCGTCGACGGTGACCGCGAAGCCGCGGTCGAGGTCGCCGACGGAGACGTTGAGCGGGAAGTGGGTGCGCTCCTCGGCGGTGAGCAGCTCGACGCCGGGCAGGTCGACGTCGGCCTCCTGCACGGTGGCGCCGTGCCGGTAGTTGAAGACCGAGGTGACCAGCGGGCTGCCGCCGCGTACCCCGCTGGCCTGCTGGGCGACGGCGAGCGGGGCGTGTTCGTGGACCAGCAGCTCGGCGAGCTGGTCGCGCAGCGCGGTGAGGGCGTCGGCGACGGTGCCGCGCAGGCGGACCCGCACGGGCAGGGTGTTGAGGAACGGCCCGGAGATCCGGTCGGCGCCGGCGCCGGCCTGCATCCGGCCGAACAGGACGGTGCCGAAGACCACGTCGTCCCGGCCGGAGACGGCGCCGAGCACCCGCGCCCAGGCGAGGTGCAGGACGGTGGCGGGGCTGAGGTTCCGGGCGCGGGCCACCTCGCGGACGCGGGCGGCGGCCGGGCCGTCGATGACGGTGTGCGCGCGGGTGATGCCGCTGCCGTCGCCGTGCACGTCGACCAGCCCGTACGGGGCGGTGGTCTCGGTGAGGTCGCCGAGCAGCGCGGCGAAGTGCGCCTCCTGCTCGGCCCGGCTGGCGCCGGCGCGCAGCCGGGCCACGAAGTCCCGGAACGGCAGCGGCGCCGGCAGGTCGTCGCCGCGTCCGGCCTGGAACGCCCGCAGCTCGGCGAAGAGCACCTCGGTGGTGGTCCGGTCGCGGACCAGGTGGTGCACCTGCCACAGCGCCAGCCACCTGTCGGTGCCCGGCTCGGCGGCGACCCGGAACCGCAGGAGCGGGGCCCGGTCGAGCGGCAGCCGGGGCAGGCCGGCGGCCATGAGCTGGTCGGCGGGGTCGCCGCCGGCCGGGTCGAGGACGGTCTCCTCGACCGGGAGCCGGGCCGCGCGGAGCACCACCTGGACGGGCTCGGGCAGCCCCTCCCAGACGATGGCCGTGCGGTAGATGTCGTGCCGGTCGACCACCCGCTGGAACGCGTCGAGGAAGCCGTCGAGCGCGGGCCGGGAGTCGAAGCGGAGCACGGCCGAGGAGAGGTAGACGTCCACCTCGTGCTCGCCGCGGGTGAGGTGGTGCAGGAGGAGGCCCTCCTGGAAGGGGGCGAGCGGGTAGATGTCGGCGACGTTGGCGGCGCCGCCGGGCACGGCGGCGACCAGCCGGGCGAGCGCGTCCTCGTCGAGGTCGACAAGGGGCAGCATGGCCGGGGTGAGCGCGGTGACGCCGGCCGGGATCCGGTTCGGCGGCACGGGCACCGGTTCGGGCCCGGCCTCGGCGGCGAGCCGCGCCGGGGTGGCGGTGCGGAACAGCGTGCGCATCGACACGGACAGCCCGCGGGAGCGCAGCCGCTCCAGCAGCGTGACGGCGAGCAGCGAGTTCCCGCCGAGGGCGAAGAAGTCGTCGTCCGGCCCGACCCGGGGCAGGCCGAGCACCTCGGCGTACACCTGGCAGAGCGCCTCCTCGCGGAGGTCGGCGGGCGCGCGGCCGGCGGTGGCCGTGAGGTCGGGGGCGGGCAGGGCCCGGCGGTCGACCTTGCCGCTGGGGGCCAGGGGCAGGGCGTCCAGCACCACCACGGCGACCGGCACCATCCAGTGCGGCAGGCGGTCGGCGAGGTCGGCGCGGACCGCGTCGGCCAGGGCGCGCGGGTCGGCCTCCCGGTCGGCGGGTACGACGTAGCCGACGAGCTGCCGCTCGCCGGCGGCGTCGGCGCGGGCCACGACGGCGGCCTGGGCCACGCACGGGTGGGCGGCGACGGCCACCTGCACCTCGTCCAGCTCGACGCGGTAGCCGCGGATCTTCACCTGGTCGTCGGTGCGCCCCAGGAAGACGAGCTGACCGTCAGCCGTCCAGCGGGCCAGGTCACCGGTGCGGTACATCCGCTCCCCGGCCACGAACGGGCACGCCACGAAGCGCGACGCGGTCAGCCCGGGACGGTTCGGGTAGCCGCGGGCCACCTGGGCGCCGGCGATGTACAGCTCGCCGACCGCGCCCGGCGGCACCGGGTGCAACGCCTCATCCAACACGAACAGCCGGGTGTTCGCGACGGGCCGGCCGATCGGGACGACATCCGCCACCGGGTCGCCGGCGGCCACCTGGAACACGCAGCAGCCGACGACCGTCTCCGTCGGGCCGTACTCGTTCACCACCACCGACTCCGGCGACCGGTCCAGCCAGGCACGGACGTCGGCGCCGGGCAGCGCCTCCCCGCCGACCACGAGCGTCCGGCAGGAGCGGGCGGCCTCCTCCGGCCGCAGCAGCTCGGCCAGCAGCGGCAGGTGACCCGGCACCACCTTCACCAGACCGAAGCCGGGTTCGGTCCGGATCAGCGAGGCCAGCCCGGTCGCGCCACCCTCCTCGCTGACCACGACGGCCGACCCGGTGACCAGGGGCAGCAGCACGCTCGTCACGGTCAGGTCGAAGGCCAGCGACGAGTGCAGCGGCGCCCCGCCGCCGGTGGCGTACGCGCCCGCCGCCCAGCCGAGGTAGTTGGCCAGCCCCGCGTGGGTGACCGCCACGCCCTTGGGCAGCCCGGTCGAGCCCGACGTGTAGATCACGTACGCCACCTGCGCCGGCAGCGGCTCGATCCCGACGGCGGTGGTGGGCAGGGCGGCCAGGGCCGGGTCGTGGACGTCGACCGTGGCGGCCGGACCGTCGGCCGGCTGCGGGCCGGCGCACACCCGGACCACCGCGCCGCTGTCCCGCAGCAGGTGGGCCGCCCGCTCGGCGGGCAGGTCCGGGTCGACGGGCAGCCAGGCGGCGCCGGCCTTCCAGGTGGCCAGGATCGCGGTGACCAGTTCGGCACCCCGGGGCAGGCACAGCGCCACGACCCGTTCCGGCCCGGCACCCCGCTCGCGCAGCAGCCGGGCCAGCCGGTTGGCCCGCGCGTCCAGCTCCCGGTAGGTGAGCCGCCGGTCACCGCAGACCAGGGCGACCGCCTCGGGGTCGGCCGCGACCCGCGCCGCGAACCGGGCCGGCACGCTCTCCGCGCCCACGTCGGCGGCCGTGTCGTTCCACTCCACGACCACCCGCCGCCGCTCGTCGGCGTCGAGCAGGTCGAGCCGGCCGACCCGGTCGGTGGGCGCGGCGCCGGCGAGCAGCGCCAGGGCGGTCCGGAACCGGCGCGAGATCACCGCGCCGGCGTCCGGCTCGTGCAGCTCCGGGTTCAGCTCGACAAGCGTCTGCATGGTCCCGTCGGACGCCCGCTCGTACAGGTCGACGGTGACGTCGTGGGCGGGGCCGCCGGCCAGGCCGGTGCGGGTGGCCACGGTGTCGCCGAAGCGCAGCGGCCGGTCCAGGGTGAGCACGTTGACGGTGAGGCCGCGCAGCGAGCCCCGGCCGACCAGGCCGAGGTCGCCGAGGATCTCGCCGTGCTGGTAGCGCTGGTGGCGCAGGCCCGCGCGGACCGCCTCGCCGGTCTCCCGCAGGAACTCGGCGACGGTGGCCGCCGGCCGGACCCGCAGCCGGATCGGCAGCACGTTCGAGGTCATCCCGGGCACGCCCAGCTCGCGGCGGGTGGTCCGGCCGGCGACCGGCACGCCGACCACCACGTCCCGCTCCCCCGTGGTGCGCGCCTGGAGCAGCGCGGCGGCGGCCACGGCCAGGGTGGCGAAGCCGGTACGCAGCCGGCGGGCGGCGGCGCGCAGGCCGGCCGCGGTGTCCGGGGTGAGGTCGTGCCGGTGCCGCAGCGGGCGCGGGGGCAGCCGGCGCAGGTGCTCCCCGCCGGTGGTCACGCTGTCCGGCAGCTCGGCGAGGGCGTCGCGCCAGTACCGCCGGTCCCGGTCCCGCTCCGGCGACTCCCGGTACGCGCGGTCGGCGTCGAGCAGCACGGACAGCGGCGGCAGCGGGGCCCCCTCGGCCGTGCCGGTGGCGAGCGCGGTGTACCGCTGCGCGACCCGGGCGGCCAGGGCGGCCAGGCTGCCGCCGTCGAGGAGGAGGTGGTGGGCGCGCTGGTACCAGAGCACCCGGTCCGGGGCGATGCGGAACACCGCGAACCCGCAGAGCGGGCCGTCGCGCAGGTCCGCCGGGCGGTCCAGGTCGTCGGCCATCCACCGCTCGGCGGCGGCCCGCGGGTCGGGCTCGGCGCTGAGGTCGGCGACGTGGACGGGGTGCGGCACCGGGTCGGCGACGTGCTGCCGGGGCGTGCCGCCGTCGACCCGGAAGCGCAGCCGCAGGGCGTCCGCCTCGGCCAGCGCCCCGCGCAGCGCCCGGACCAGCAGGTCGACGTCGACGTCGCCGTGCAGCTCGTGATACTCGCCCACGTTGAACACCGGGCTCTCCGGCGCCAGCTGCTGGGCGTACCAGACGCCGAGCTGGGCGGCGGTCAGCTCGCGGGGCTCCTGTCCCGACACCACTGTCACCTCCGCCTCACTTCCCGGCCAGCGCCACGAGCTCGGTCGCGACGGCGGCCAGCGAGTCCGCCTCCCAGAGCAGGGTGGGCTCGACCGTCAGCCCGAAGGTCTCCTCGATGTCGCCGCAGAGCGCGAAGGCGTACACGGAGTCCAGCCCGTACTCGGTCAGCGGCGCGTCCGCGTCGATCTCCTCCGCCGGGCAGCGCAGGTAGTCGGCGACCCGCTCGACAAGCCAGGACCGGACGAGGTCGGGCGTCAGCCGGTAGGCCGCCAGGTCGGTCTCGGACATGGGGTACCTCCTCGACCCGGCAGCCGCCGGGCGCGTCAGTGGGGAGCGGTACGGCTCGACGGCGACGTCAAGCGGGTCTCGGGCGGCGCCACCACGCCGCCGGGCCGGCGGCCGGACGCCGCCGCGTGGATGGTCGGTGCATGTACGGTCGTGGATGCACGGGCTCCACGGCGGTCCACTATGGCGCAGCCCCGAGCGGACGATCAACAAGCCCGGAACACCCGTGCACGGCCCTGTTCAACTGCGACATCGCGCCGGTTGCACACCCGCCCGCGCACCTGTCGCACACCCCTCGTGGGGTGTCCGCGCACAGGCTGTACCGCCTCCCGGCACGGTGCCATAGTGAACCGCGCCCGCGCCGGGTCCACCCACCGGCGTCGCTGGCAGCGCAGTGCCGTGTCCTGTGACGCGCCGTCCGCTCGGCGTGCCGCGGCCTACCTCTTCCGCCGGTCGCGCTCCGGCGTACGACACCCAGGATGGAGAGACGACATGGGCGATGCCGCCGAGCCGAGGTATCTCCGCTCGAACGTGATCCTCGAACCGCTTGTCGACCGGTTCTACGCGTGGCTGCACACGGTCGCGCCCGTGCAGGCGTCGATGAACCTGGCGTTCCTGCACCTGCCGCTGCTCGAGTCGTACCTGCAGAACCCGTCGGTGCACGTCGCGGCGAGCACCAACCCGGCGATGCGGGGCGGCTACTTCGTCGGCATCGAGGAGGAACGCGCCGGCGAGGTGGCCGACCTGGTCAAGTCGATCAAGGAGGACCGGGCGGACATGCTGGCCTTCGCGGCCGGTGTCGCCGAGGCCGAGGACATGATCCGCCAGGAGGCCACGGGCTTCGACCTCACGCCGCTCTACCCGAAGCTGCCGGCCGCGCTGAAGGGCCTGGTGGAGATGGCGTACGACACCAGCAACCAGGCATCGCTGCACTTCCTGGAGGCGCTGCTGTACCACAGCCCCGCGTACGACGAGGGCCGCCAGTCGGTGCAGCTCTCGCTCGACGACGGCGTGGAGCGGCCGTTCATCCTCAGCACGCCGCGGCTGCCGAAGCCCGGCGTGCTCGACCTGCCGCTGCCGTTCCGGCACCCGGGCCTGGCCGAGCTTGTCGCCGCCCGGGTCCGCCCCACCACGCTGGACCGGCTGCGCGAGGCGCTGGAGCTGGACGACGGCCAGGCGGGCGCGCTGGACCGGCTGCTCACCGACCGGCCGAGCCTCTCCCCCGACCGGCACATCGACGGCGGCGGCCGGATCCGTTACTACGGCCACGCCTGCCTCGTGTTCCAGACCGAGCAGGCGGCCATCGTGACCGACCCGTTCATCAGCACCGACAACCGCCACGGCGACCGGTTCACCCTGGACGACCTGCCGGACCACATCGACCTGGTGCTCATCACCCACGGCCACCAGGACCACATCGTGCTGGAGACGCTGCTCCAGCTGCGCGGCCGGATCGGCGCCGTGGTGGTGCCGCGCACCTCCCGGGGCAACCTGCCGGACCCCTCGATGGGGCTCTACCTCAAGCACCTGGGCCTGCCGGTGATCGAGGTGGACGACTTCGACGAGGTGGCCTTCCCCGGCGGCACGGTGACCGCCACGCCGTTCCTCGGCGAGCACGCCGACCTCGACATCCGCGGCAAGTCGACCTACTGGCTCCGGCTGGCCGGCAAGTCGATCTTCGTGGGCGCCGACTCCTCCGGCATCGACCCGACCCTCTACCGCTACGTGCGCGGCCACCTCGGGAAGGCGGACATCGCCTTCCTCGGGATGGAGTGCGACGGCGCTCCGCTGACCTGGCTCTACAAGGGCCTGCTCACCAGGCCGGTCAGCAAGAAGATGAGCGACTCGCGCAAGCTGTCCGGCTCGAACGCCGCCCAGGCAGGCCAGATCATGACCGAGCTGGGCGCGGACGAGGGCTACATCTACGCGATGGGCGAGGAGAGCTGGCAGGGCCACGTCATGGCCACCACGTACACCGAGGACACCTACCAGCTCAAGCAGATCGAGGAGTTCCTGAGCTGGTGCGCCGACCGGGGGCTGACCGGCGAGCACCTGTTCAACAAGCGCGAATGGCGCTGGTGACGTCCCCACCATGGACTTCCTGACCAGCAACGGGATCCGGCTCGCCTACCAGCGCTCCGGCGCGGGCGAGCCGGTTCTCCTGATCATGGGCTCGGACTCGGCCGGGCGGGCCTGGACCATACACCAGACCCCCGCCCTGCACCGGGCCGGCTACGCCACTGTCGTCTTCGACAACCGGGGCATCCCACCGTCGGACGCGCCCGCCGGCAAGTACGCGCTGGCCGACATGGTGGCCGACACCCGAGGCCTCATCGAGGCGCTGGACCTGGCCCCGTGCCGGATCGTCGGCACCTCGCTGGGCGCGATGATCGCCCAGGAGCTGGCCATCGACCACCCCGAGCTGGTGCGGTGCGCGGTGCTGGTGGCCACCCGGGGCCGGCTGGACGCGGCCCGGCGGGCCCAGCACGAGGCCGATCTCGCGCTCATCGAGTCGGGGCTGCGGCTGCCCGCCGCGTACGAGGCGGCGCACAAGGTGTTCACCATGTTCTCGCCGGCCACCCTGAACGACGACACGGCGGTGGCCGGCTGGCTGGACCTCTTCGAGCTGTCCGGTGCCGGCCTCACGTCCAGCGGCCAGGCGTGGGCCGACCTGACCGGCGACCGGCTCGCGGCGCTGGGCCGGGTCACCGCCCCGTGCCGGGTGGTCGCCTTCGCCGACGACCTGATCACCCCGCCGCACCTGTGCGCCGAGGTGGCCGAGGCGATCCCCGACTGCGACCTGGTCGAGATCCCCGACTGCGGCCACCTCGGCTACCTGGAGCGCCCGGAGGAGCTGAACCGGGCGCTCATCGAATTTTTCGACACCCACTAGCCGCCCGCCGGCCACCCCGGCGACGGCGCGACCACGAAGAGGGTTCCGTGGCCACGATGGACGGCCCAGGTTTGGGCGTGCTCGGTCTCCGCGTCGAGAATCTGGTTGAACCGCAGAAGATCAAACCCGGCACCGTACGCCGGATCCTGCCGTACGCCCTGCGCTACCGCTGGTCCCTGCTCGTGGTGCTGCTGACCACGATCGTCGAGTCGGTCATCACGGTGGCGAGCCCGCTGCTGCTCAAGATGATCATCGACGACGGCATCATCCCCGGTAAGAAGTCGGTGGTGGTCGGGCTCGCCGCACTTGTCGCCGGGCTGGCCCTGGTCAACGTCGTGGCGATCTACGCGCAGACCTGGTTCTCCGGGCGGGTCGGGCAGGGCCTCATCTACGACCTGCGCACCAGGGTCTTCGCCCACGTGCAGCGGCAGCCGCTGGCGTTCTTCACCCGCACCCAGACCGGGTCGCTGGTCAGCCGGCTCAACACCGACGTGGTCGGCGCCGAGCAGGCGGTCACCTCGCTGCTGTCCCAGACGGTCTCCACGGTGCTGACCCTGGTCCTGGTGCTGGTCACCATGTTCTGGCTGTCCTGGCCGCTCACCGTGGCGGCGCTGGTGCTGATCCCGATCTTCTTCCTCCCCGGCAAGCTGGTCGCCGGGCGGCTGGAGCGGCTGGCCCGCGGCGGCATGCAGATCGACGCCGAACTCGGCTCGATGATGGCCGAGCGGTTCAACGTCTCCGGCGCCATGCTGGTGAAGCTCTACGGCCGCCCGGCCGAGGAGGAGAAGACCTTCTCCGGCAAGGCCGCCCGGGTCCGCGACATCGCCATCTCCATGGCGGTGCACGGCCGGATCCTGTTCATCCTGGCCACCCTCCTCGCCACCGTCACCACCGCACTGGTGTACGGCTTCGGCGGCAGCCTCGTGATCGACGGCCGCCTCGGCGTCGGCACCCTGGTCGCCATGGTGGCCCTGCTGCTCCAGCTGTACGGCCCGATCAACCAGCTCACGAACATCCAGGTCGACGTGATGACCGCCCTGGTCAGCTTCGACCGGGTCTTCGAGGTCCTGGACCTGAAGCCGCTCATCGCCGAGCGCCCGGGCGCCCGGGACCTGCCGGCCACCCCGGCCGGCACCGCCCCGGACGTGGAGTTCGACGGGGTGACGTTCCGCTACCCCGCCGCCGACGAGGTCTCCCTGGCCTCGCTGGAGACCATCTCGCTGCCCGGCCGCGAGAAGGGCGGCAGCACCCAGATCCTCACCGACGTGAGCTTCGTGGCGCCGGCGGGCGCGCTGACCGCGTTGGTCGGGCCGTCCGGCGCAGGCAAGACCACAATCACCCACCTGGTGCCCCGGCTCTACGACCCGAGTGCCGGCACGGTGCGGATCGGCGGGCACGACGTCCGCGAGCTGACCCTGCGCTCGCTCGGCGACACGGTCGGCGTGGTCACCCAGGACGCGCACCTGTTCCACGACACCATCCGGGCCAACCTGCTCTACGCCCGCCCCGACGCCACCGAGCGGGAGCTGGTCGAGGCGTGCGAGGCGGCCCGGATCTGGGAGCCCATCTCGGAGCTGCCCGACGGGCTGGACACCGTGGTCGGCGACCGCGGCTACCGGCTGTCCGGCGGCGAGAAGCAGCGCCTCGCGGTGGCCCGGCTGCTGTTGAAGTCCCCGCCCATCGTGGTCCTCGACGAGGCGACCGCCCACCTGGACTCCGAGTCCGAGGCGGCCATCCAGCGGGCGCTGAAGACGGCGCTGGCCGGGCGTACCTCGCTGGTCATCGCGCACCGCCTCTCCACCATCCTGGACGCCGACCAGATCCTGGTCATCGACGGCGGGCGGATCCAGGAGCGCGGCACGCACGAGGAGCTGCTCGCCCTCGACGGCCTGTACGCCGAGCTGTACCGCACCCAGTTCGCCCACCAGCGCGGCGCCGACCCCGATCCACTCCTCCCCGCCGCCCACCCCGCCTGACCCCGCACCCGCCGTTGTCGACCAGGACGTGCGCGTCCGGAAACAGGCGCGCACGTCCTGGTCGATCGCGCCTGGAGGCCGATCTCAGCGCACCCGACTGCCGGCGCGGAACACGGCCGTGACGGCGCGGAGGGCGGTGATGTCGGCGAGGGGATCGCCGTCCACGGCGAGCAGGTCGGCGTCGAAGCCGGGCGCCAGCCGCCCCTTGCGCTCGCCGACCCGGCACGCCCACGCGGCCGACGAGGTCACCGCGCGCAGCGCCGCGACCGGCGGGAAACCGCACTCGACAAGCATCGCGGCGCCGTACGGGAGGACGTCGTGGGGCTTCGGCGGCCCGATGCCGGCGTCGCTGCCACACACCACCGTGACGCCGGCGTCCCGCATCTGGCGCACGTTGGCCAGGAACCCGTCGAGCCGGGCGGATATCCGCGGCGGGGGTGCGAATCCGGGAACGACCCCGAGGGTCGTCGAGACGACGATGCCCGCCCGGGCGATCGCCGCGATGAGATCCGGGCGTGAGTCCACCCCGTCGACAGTCATGAACGAGCAGTGCTCGATCGTGTCGACGCCCGCGGCGACGGCGTTCTCTATCCCCGCCACGCCATGGGCGTGCACCGCCACGGGCAGCCCGTGGCGGTGCGCCTCCTCGACGGCCGCGCGCAGCTCGTCCGGGCCGTACTGCACCTCGTGCGAACGCGTCCCGGGCGTCATCTCGCCACCGGTCGCCATCACCTTGATCACGTCGACGCCGCGCTCGGCGCGGGCGCGTACCGCCGCCCGGACGCCGTCGACCCCGTCCGCCGCGCCGCCGAGGAACCAGCAGTGGCCCTGGCTGGTGGTGACGGGCGGGCCGGCCGCGAGGATCTCTGGACCGGCAGCCGGCTCGGCGACCAGCTCGTCGCGGAGCCGCACCGCCAGATAGGCCCGGTCGCCCAGGTCCCGCACGGTCGTGATGCCCGCCGCCAGGCAGGTGCGCGCCGCGGTGCGCATGCGATCGAGCAGTTCCTCGTCGGACAGCCGCTCGATGGCGCCGACCGGGTCCGCGCTGCCGTCGAAGACGAGGTGTACGTGGGCGTCGATGAGGCCGGGCAGCAGCGTCGCGCCGCCCAGGTCGATCACCTCCGCGCCGGGCGGTGGCACACCCCCGGCCCGCACCTCGGCGATCCGCCCCTCGTCGACGAGCACCAGGGGCCGCTCGACCAGGGCAGGACCGACGCCGTCGAACGCGGCGCCGCTACGAATCGCCAACATGCCGACCACCACCACGCCATCGACAGGCTTCCGGCCCACCCCGTGGTAGTCAGCTAAACGTGCCCGGCCCGCCGCCGCCATCGGCCGAGCGGTCGTCGGGCGGTCGGTCGCGGGTGTCGGGCGGGGTGGCGGGCCGGACCGGGCCGGCCCGCCGTCGGGGTCAGTCGGCGATGAGGCGGTCCCGCTCCACCGCCTCGTACAGCGCCCGGATGTTGCGGCTGCCGAAGCCGCGCGAGCCGCGTCGCTGGATGAGCTCGTAGAAGAGGGTGTTCGCCTCGTACGGCGACCGGGTGAAGAGCTGGAGCAGGTAGCCCCACTCGTCGCGGTCGGCCAGCACGTTGGTCTCGCGGAGCTGGCCGATCTCCTCGGTCATCCCGGTGAACCGGTCGGCGAGCATCTCGTAGTAGGCGTCCGGGGTGTTGAGGAACTCCACGCCCAGGGCACCGTACTCGCGTACCGCGGGGACGATCTCGTCGACAAGGAAGGCGAGGTGCTGCACGCCGGGGCCGCCGTTGCGGCCGAGGAACGCGTCGAGCTGCCCCGGGCTCTTGGTCGGGTCCGGCGCGACCAGGGTGAAGGTCACCTCGCCGGAGGCGCTGCGGACCACGATGGAGTCCATGGCCTGGTCCCCCACCGCCACGTACTCGCTGAAGTACCGGTTCAGCCCGAGGGCCGCGCCGTAGTAGTCGGCGTGCTGTTCGAGGGTGCCGCCGGCCAGGCAGACCGCCACGTGGTCGAGCTTGCGGATGCGGCCGGCGGGGCCGTCCGGGGCGGTCGACGGCGTCCAGTCACCGATCGCCGGGAGCCGGTCGGCCGGGCCGCCGGTGGCGGGCAGCAGGGTGTGGCCGACGTCGCCGAAGCCGGTGACGACGGGGTGGCCGCGGAAGGAGCGGCTCACGGTGGCACCGGCCGCCGCGGCGGCCTCGACTGTGGCGTCCACGTCGTCACAGGTCAGCGCGATGTCGGCGATGCCGTCGCCGTGCCCGTCGAGGAACTTCCAGGTCTTCGGGCCCGCGGTGACGATGATCTTCACGGTGCCGTGCCGGAGCAGGGTGGAGCGGGTGTCGTCCACCGCGGACTCGGCGACCTGCCGGAATCCGAAGCGGGAGACGAAGTAGTCGACCGCGGACTGCTGATCGCCCACGTACAGCTCGACGTATTCAATCTCTCGTGCAACCACGGAGCTTCCTTTCGCAGCCGGGGATGGCGGAAGGGGACGCGTCCACGCCGACACGGCAGGGACCGCCGACCATCACCAAGAGGGGTTTCCGTCCGCCGGGCCGGAGGCCGGCGCGAGCGCGACAGCCGTCGCCCCGCCGGACGGAGCCGAGGCCGAGAGCTGCCCGTTTCCTACGCACGGTCACTATGGCCCACCGTCACGGCGTCCATCAATGCGCCGCTACCGGGCCGGTCACGGGCCCGGGGAGGGTTGCTGTGCGACTGCGCTTCGCCGTCAGTTGGACACCCGCCGCGACCGGCCACTGTGCCCGGTCGCCGGTCCGTGCCCGATTGATCGGGGCAGGAAGCGGTGCCACAGTACGATCCGCGCCGCCGCCGGGGTGCCGACGCGGCGCCGAGACCGGTCGGCCCGGGCGCCCCGCCGCCCGCGCCCCGACCCCGCTTCCCCGACCCGCCGCGACGGCCCCGCGCCGCCGACCGCCCGGGGAGGGCCCGCCGTCCGACTGGAGAGGGTGACCGACATGACCACGGTCGTGTGCCGTCCGCGCAGCAAGCCCCGCATGTGGGGATGGACTTTCCGATGACCACCACGCTCAGCGCCCCCGAGCAGGGCGTCCTCCGCCTTCCCGCCACCCGCCCCCGCAGCCGCCCGGCCGCCCCGCCGGCGGCCCGGATCACCGGGGTCGGCACCGCGGTGACCGCCGACTCCTACAGCCAGCGGGAGCTGCTCGACATCTTCGACATCACCGACCCGCGGATCCGGTCGGTCTTCCTCAACAGCGCCATCGACCGCCGGCACCTCACCCTGCCGCCCCGGGACGCCGCCGGCACGGTGCTGCCCGAGAGCCAGGGCGCGCTCCTGGCCAAGCACCGGCGGCTGGCCGTCGAGATGGGCGCGAACGCCGTACGCGAATGCCTCGCCCGCATCGGCGCCGACCCGCGCGACATCGACTACCTGTGCTGCGTCACCACCACCGGCTTCCTCACCCCGGGGCTGAGCGCCTTCCTCATCCGGGAGCTGGGCATCGAGGTCCGCTGCCACCGGGTCGACGTGGTGGGCATGGGCTGCAACGCCGGCCTGAACGCCCTCGGCGGGACCGCCGCCTGGTCCGCCGCCCACCCCGGCCGGCTCGCCCTCATGGTGTGCACGGAGGCGTGCTCCGCCGCGTACGTGATCGACGGGAGCATGCGCACGGCGGTGGTCAACAGCCTGTTCGGTGACGGCGCGGCCGCGATCGCCCTGGTCGCCCCGGCGGACGGCGACGCCGCCGCGGAGCCGGCCGGGCCGCGGATCCTGTCGTTCGCCAGTCACCTGATCACCGACGCCATGGGCGCCATGCGCTACGACTGGGACGACGACCAGCACAAGTTCAGCTTCTACCTGGACCCGGACATCCCCTACGTGGTCGGCGCGCACGCCGAGCGGGTCGTCGACCGGCTCCTCGGCGAGCACCACCTGCGCCGCAGCGACATCCGGCACTGGCTGGTGCACTCCGGCGGGAAGAAGGTGATCGACGCGGTACGCGTCAACCTCGGTCTGTCCCGGCACGACGTCCGGCACACCATCGGCGTGCTGCGCGACCACGGCAATCTGTCGAGCGGTTCGTTCCTCTTCTCCTACCGGCGGCTGATAGAGGAGGGCGTGGTGCGGCGTGGCGACCACGGCGTCATGATGACCATGGGTCCGGGATCCACCATCGAGACGGCGCTGGTCCAGTGGTGACCGCGCCGACCGCGAACGGCTTCGCGGAGACGAGCCCCGAGCCGGACCTGCCGACGTTGCGCGTCGACGGCGCCGCCCCCCTGACCACCGAGACGGTCGCCGCGCTGCGCGCCCTCTGCGACCGGGTGGAGGACCGGGGCGACCGGCTGGTCGTCCTGCACCTGTCGGGCGCGCCCGGTCCGGGCTGGGCCGACGATCTCACCGTCGCCCTGGTCAGTCGCTGGGAACGCGAGCTGCGCCGGTTGGAGTGCCTGCCGGCGACCTCGGTGGCGGTGGCGCACGGCGACTGCGGCGGCGCGGCGCTGGACGCCCTGCTCGCCACCGACCACCGGATCGCAGCCGGCGCGGCCCGCCTGGTGCTGCCGCTGGTCACCGGTGTGACCTGGCCGGGCATGGCCGTCTACCGGCTCACCCAGCAGTGCGCCGACCGGGCCGCCGTCCGCCGGGCGGTCCTGCACGGCACGCCGCTGGACACCGCCACCGCCCTGGCCGGGCACCTGCTCGACGAGGTGACCGACGACGTCCCCGCGGCGCTCGCCGCGGCGGCCGGCCGGGCCGCCGGGCTGCCCGGCGCGGAGCTGGCGGTGCGGCGGCGGCTGCTCTTCGAGGCGGCCACTGCCGGCTTCGACGAGGCGCTCGGCGTCCACCTCGCCGCCTGCGACCGGATGCTGCGCCGGCGGGAGGAGGCGTCGTGACCGGCGTGCTCTCCGAGGCCCCGGCGGCGGAGGCCGTCCGGGCCGACCTGGCCACCGCCCGCGCGGCCCTCACCCGGGAGGCGCGCCGGGTGGAGGCGGTGCTCGCCGCGCTGCCCGTGCCGGACCTGCGCTCGCCGCACCAGCGGGCCGCCGCGGAGAGCGCCAAGGACCGGGTACGCCGGCTGCGCGCGGCCTTCCTCGACGCGCACGTGGACGCCGTCTACGACGAGGTGACCGCCGGCCGGGAGCTGCGGCTGGCCGAGCTCTGCGCGGCGGCCGCCCGGGCCTTCCCCGGGCTGGTGCCCGACGCGGCGCGGCTCAGGGCCCAGCGCGCCCGCCCGCAGCTGCGCAAGGAGGGGCACGAGATCGACCAGGGCCTCTTCCTGGGGCGCGTGCTCGGCTCCCCCACGTCCGGCCGGCGCCTGATGGACGCCATGCTGCGGCCCACGCCCCGGGCCCGGGAGCTGCTGCCCGAGTTCCGTCGCACCGGCGCGCTCGACCTCGGCTCGGTGCGGCTGCGCCGGGAGGACGGGGCGGCGCGGATCACCATGTGCCGCGACGACTGCCTCAACGCCGAGGACGAGCGCCAGGTCGACGACATGGAGACCGCCGTCGACCTGGCGCTGCTGGACCCGGGGGTCGAGGTCGGCGTGGTGCGGGGCGGGGTGATGAGCCATCCCCGGTACGAGGGGCGGCGGGTGTTCAGCGCGGGCATCAACCTCAAGGCGCTGCACGCCGGGCAGATCACGCTGACCGGCTTCCTGCTCCGCCGGGAGCTGGGCTACCTGGCCAAGATCCGGGGCGGGCTGCGCGACGAGGATGCGCCGTGGCACGCGCCGACGGTGCAGAAGCCGTGGATCGCCGCGGTGGACACCTTCGCCATCGGCGGGGGGATGCAGCTGCTGCTGGTCTTCGACCACGTGATCGCCGCCGACGACGCGTACCTCAGCCTGCCGGCCGCCCAGGAGGGGATCGTGCCGGGGGTGGCCAACCTGCGGCTGACCCGGATCGCCGGACCCCGGCTGGCCCGGCAGGTGATCCTGCTGGGCCGCCGCATCCGGGCCATCGAGCCGGAGGCGCGCCTGCTGCTGGACGAGGTGGTGGAGCCGGCCGCGGTGGACGCGGCGGTCGAGGACGCGGTGGCCCGGCTGCGGCAGCCGGCGGTGGCGCCGAACCGGCGGATGCTGAGCGTGGGCGAGGAGTCGCCGGAGGAGTTCCGCCGCTACCTGGCCGAGTTCGCGGTGCAGCAGGCGCTGCGGCTCTACAGCGACGACGTGATCGGCAAGGTGGGCCGGTTCGGCCGCCCGGGAGGACCGCCCCGGTGACCCCCCGCGTGCGGTACGAGAAGGCCGACCACGTCGCCCGGGTGACGCTGGACCGGCCGGAGGTGCTGAACGCGATGGACCTGCGCATGCACGCCGAGCTGGCCGAGGTCTGGGACGACGTGGAGGCCGACGACGACATCCGGGTCGTCGTGCTGACCGGCGCCGGGGACCGGGCCTTCTCGGTCGGACAGGACCTGCGGGAGCGGGCCCGGCTGGACGCCGACGGCGTGCCACCGAGCAGCTTCGGCTCGCGCGGACAGCCCGGCTGGCCCCGGCTCACCGAGCGGTTCGACCTGTCCAAGCCGGTGCTGGCCCGGGTCGACGGGTACGCCCTCGGCGGCGGCTTCGAGCTGGCCCTGGCCTGCGACCTGGTCGTCGCCTCCGACCGGGCCGTCTTCGCCCTGCCCGAGCCGCGCCTCGGTCTGGTGCCGGGGGCGGGCGGGGCGTTCCGGCTCAGCCGGCAGGTGCCGTTGAAGGCGGCGATGGGCTACCTGCTCACCGGCCGCCGGATGGACGCCGGCACCGCCTACGCCCTGGGGCTGGTCAACGAGGTGGTGCCGGCCGCCGAGCTGGACCGTTGCGTGGCCGACTGGGTCGCCGACCTGCTGGCCTGCGCGCCGCTGGCGCTGCGGGCGATCAAGCAGGCGGTGCTGGGGGCGTTGGACCGGCCGCTGCCGGAGGCGTTCGCCGGCCGGTACGGCTGGGAGGAGCGCCGCCGCGCCAGCCGGGATGCCGTGGAGGGCCCGCGGGCCTTCGCCGAGAAACGCGCGCCGGTCTGGCTGGGCCGGTGAGCCCGCGCCAGACCGGTGCGCCACCACGACGGGAGTGAGATGACCACGTTGCCGAATCCGGATTCCGGGCGCGTCCTGCGCCGGGACGAGCTGCACGACAGCCTCTCCGATCCGCTGCTGGACACGATGAACTTCCTCAACGAGGTCACCTCCCGCTACCCGCGGGCGATCTCGTTCGCGCCCGGCCGCCCGTTCGACGGGTTCTTCGACCTCGACCAGGTCTTCGACAGCATCCGCGCGTACCTGGACCACCTCGCCGCGCAGGGCCGCTCCCCCGCCGCCATCAAGGACGCGATGTTCCAGTACGGCCCGGCAGCCGGCCGGATCCGCGAGATCATCGCCGACTGGCTGCGCCGCGACGAGGGCATCGACGTGCCGGCGGAGTCGGTGGTGGTCACGGTCGGCTGCCAGGAGGCGATGGTGCTGGCGCTGCGGGCCCTCATCCGCGGCCCGGAGGACGCTCTGCTCGTCTCCAGCCCCTGCTACGTCGGCATCACGGGCGCGGCCCGGCTGCTCGACATCGCGACCACGGCGGTGCCGGAGCGGGAGGACGGGTTCCACCCGGAGGACCTGGTGGCCGCGCTGCGCGCCGAGCGGGCGCGGGGTCGCCGCCCCCGGGCGTGCTACGTCATCCCCGACCACACCAACCCGTCGGGGCTGTCGATGTCGCTGGCGGCCCGGCACGAGTTGCTCCGGCTTGCCGAGGAGCACGACTTCCTGGTGCTGGAGGACAGCCCGTACCGGCTGGTGAGCCCGGGCCGCCAACTGCCCACGCTCAAGTCGCTGGACACCGCCCGGCGGGTGGTGCACCTCGGCTCGTTCTCCAAGACGCTCTTCCCCGGGGCGCGGGTGGGCTTCGCCGTGGCCGACCAGGAGGTCGCGGACGGCGCGGGCGGCACCGGCCTGCTGGCCGACGAGCTCAGCAAGATCAAGAGCATGGTCACCGTGAACACCTCGCCGCTGAGCCAGGCCGCGGTGGCCGGCATGCTGCTCGCCGCGGGCGGGACGGCCGCCGACCTGAACGCCGAGACGTCCGCCTACTACGGCGAGGCGATGCGGCACACCCTGAAGCGGCTCGACGAGCGGCTGCCGGCGCCGCGCCGGTCCGAACTGGGCGTGCGGTGGAACCGGCCGGCCGGCGGGTTCTTCCTCGCCCTGACGGTGCCGTTCCGGGCCGACAACGCCGCGCTGGCCCGCTGCGCCCGGGACTTCGGCGTGATCTGGACGCCGATGTCGTACTTCTATCCGGAGGGCGGCGGCAAGCACGGGATCCGGCTGTCGATCAGCTACCTCACCCAGGAGGAGATCGACGAGGGCGTCACGCGGCTCGCCCGGTTCGTCGAGGCGGAGGCGGCCGCGTCCTGATCCGCTCGGAGGGAGGTGGCGGCGCGAAAACGCGTCGCCACCTCCTTCTCTGTGAATAGGGCGGCGAGAGAGACCACCGATGTGTGGCGCTCGCCACACGGCGTCGGGACGCCGATATCCGACAGCGGGTTGGGCGGCCGAATGTGTCCGGCCACCCGCTCGACGCGCCGCAATCCCGTGCCGGAACCGCGCGATGACCTGCGAATTCGGCGGAAAGCACGGAGGACGGGCCAGCCCTCCGCAGTATCCGTTTACGCACGTATCTCGGCGGCGCCCCCGTCCACCAATCTTTTCCTACTGGTTAACCGAACCGTGATGTGCGAGGGATTTACGCGAACGCCACCGCCGCGGGTTGACGGACCGTGTGCGGCGCCTTCGGCGTCCAGTCGCACGCAGACCGGCAATCCCGTGCCTATTTGTCCGGACACAGCCGGTCAGTACCGGCATCCGCTGCGAACCCGGCAAGCACCTCATCTGCCGCAGATTCGGTCGCCCAGGTCCTGCCCGGCGTCCGAAAAAACCGTCACGCCAGCATTCATCAGGAATGGCGGACACCACGCATCGCCACCGATCGGGAACCGTGCGCTTTGGGTATTGTGTCCCGTTCGCGCGCCACTCGTACGTGCGGATCATGGATCGACGCCGCGGTCAAGCGCTCCGCAGTCGCGTCCCGCACTAATCCCGCGTGCAATACTTTGCAGCGGAGCCCCGTGGTGGATAGAGTCAGTCATCGATACGTCGCGGCGTTACGCGAGCGGTCGGTCCCGTTCAACGCCAGGTCGACACATCACCGCGCTGAGGGGAATCAGAGCCAACGGGGGGTTGGTGTTGGAACATCAGATGGTAAACGATTTCGCTGATCGAATGAAGGCGGAGCAGAATTACAGCGAACTGATTGATAAATTGCCCATCGAACAACTGCCCGTCGAATCGCTCCAGATGCTCGACTCACCCCGCCTGCACGGCGAGAACCCCGAGCACACGCGCATGCTGGCCAGCATCGACGCCCCGCTCCCGCCGATCATCGTGCACCGCGCCACCATGCGGGTCATCGACGGGGCGCACCGCCTCGGCGCCGCCCGGATCCGCGGTGACGAGGTCATCGAGGCGCGGATGTTCGAGGGCTCCGAGCGCGAGGCGTTCGTCCTCGGCGTCAAGGCGAACATCGCGCACGGCCTGCCGCTGTCGGTGGCCGAGCGCACCACCGCCGCCGAACGCATCATCACCAGCCACCCGTCCTGGTCGGACCGGACCATCGCGGCGTCCACCGGGCTGAGCGCCCGCACCATCGGCAACATCCGCCGCCGCCTGGAGTCCCAGGGCGGCGCGGGCGAACAGGTGACGGCCCGCATCGGCCGGGACGGGCGGGTCCGGCCACTGAACAACGTGGAGGGCCGGCTCAAGGCGGTCAGTTACATCAAGAGCCAGCCCGACGCGTCACTGCGGGAGATCGCCAAGAACGCCGGGGTGTCCCCGTCCACGGCACGCGACGTGCGCAACCGGCTGCAACGGGGCGAGGACCCGCTGCCGCCCGCCCGGTGCGCCACCAACCGGCGCCCCGGCGGGGCGCACCTCACGCTCGAACCGAAGGACCCCCCGCCCGCGCCCCGACCGAACCTCGTCTCCATGCTCCAAGGGCTCAAGCAGGACCCGTCGCTGCGCTTCACGGACTCCGGGCGGGAGCTGCTGCGCTGGATGTTCGCCCGCGCCATCCAGAACAACGAATGGGACGGGCTGGTCGAGAAGGTACCGCCGCACTGCGCGTACGTCATCGCCAACGTGGCGCGGCAGTGCGCGCAGGAGTGGCAGGAGTTCGCCGAGACGCTGGAACAGCAGGGCGCCGATCGCAGCGCCTGAGCCGGACACACCCAGGTGTGCGACTGCGGACCGTCCGCAGTCGCACACCTGCAAGCCCTAGGCGAAGAGGCGGGCCAGCTCGGTGCGGGAGCGGACGCCGAGCCGGTGGAAGATGTTGCGCAGGTGGTGGTCGATGGTCCGGGTGGAGAGCGACATCCGGCTGGCGATCTCCCGGTTGGTGGCTCCCTCGGCGACGAGTTGGGCGATGTGCAGCTGCTGGCCGGTCAGCAGCTGCGCCGGCGGCCGGTGCGAGAAGCCGACCGACTCCCCCGCCGCGCGCAGCTCCGCGCCGGCCTGTTCGGCCCAGACCGTCGCGCCGAGCAGGGTGAACGTCTCCCGTGCCCGGTGCAGGTACGCCCGGGCGTCCCGCGGCCGGCGGGCCCGGCGCAGGTCCCGGCCGAACAGCAGCTCGGTGCGGGCCCGCTCGAACCGGTCGGTGTCGGTGGGGTGCAGCCGCAGCGCCGTGCGGAACTCCCGCTCGGCCTCGGCGCTGCCCCGGGGCGCCAGCAGCGCGTGGCAGCGGGCGGAGAGCGCGCGCCGTGACGGGCTGGCCGTGCTGCTGGCCCAGCGGTCGAAGACGGCGAGCGCGGCGGTGGGCCGCCCGCCGTCGTGGGCGGCGGCCTCCACCAGGTAGGGCGTGGCCATCACCTGCACGAGCACCTGACCTCGGGCGGTGCCGGTGCGGGCCAGCGACGCCAGCCGGGCGGCCGCGTCGGCGTGCCGGCCGTCGACGAGGTCGAGCACGCCGAGCGCCCACTGCGCGTACGCGTAGGGGCGGCTGCCCGGGGTGGCGCCGTCGCCGATCTCGGCGATGCGGGCGAGGCTGGTGGCCCGGTCGGCCCGTACGGCGGCCAGCACGGCGAGGATGCCCAGGTGGACCCGGGCGCAGGTGCGCTGGCCGGTGGCGCGGGCGGTCGCCAGCCCCTCGCGGGCGGTCTCGGCGGCCGTGGCGTGCCGGCCCAGCCAGTACTCGGCGACCGCCCGCAGCTCCAGGGCGCGGGGCAGCACGGAGAGGTCGCCGCGGGCCCGGGCCAGCTCGACGGCGCGGTCGGCGAGCCGGTGCGCCGCGCCGTCCACGGCCACCAGCAGTCCGGCGACCGCGCCACAGAGCAGCGCGGCCGGGGTGAGCGCCGGTCCGGCCAGCCGACCGCCCAGCACGACGACCCGGCGCAGGGCGGGTCCACCCTGGTCGTGGTCACCGCGCAGGGTCGCCCCGACGCCGGCCGCGAACGTGGTCAGCAGTTCCAGGGCCGGCGGGTCGCCGGGTCGGCGCAGCGCCCACGCCCGTCGGGCCACCTCGGCGTACCGGTAGTGGTCGCCGGTGAGGCAGATGGCCTCGCCCGCCCGGACCAGGCCGAGCAGGGCCGCACCGCGGTCGACCGGTGCGACCGCCCGGGCGGCGGCGAGAAGCGTGGCGACCGCCGTGGTCGGTGCGTCGCAGCGCAGTTGCAGCTCGCCGCGCAGCAGGTCGGCGTGGCCGGCCGCGACCGGGTCGGCGGGTAGCCCGGCGAGCAGGCGTCGGGCCTCGTCGGGGTGGCCGGCCGTCCAGGCGCAGCGGGCGGCGGCGACCGCCCGTTGGACGGTGCGGGCGGGGTCGTCGCTGAGTTCGGCGGCGCGGCGCAGCGCGGCGGCGGCGTCGGTTCGGTCGGCGTCGTCGGCGGCCGCCGCCTCCAGTTCGTCGGCGAGGGCCGGGTCGGGGCCGTCGGTGGCGGCGGCGCGGTGCAGGGCCCGGCGCAGCGGCCGGCCGTCCAGCGCCCGGGCCAGCATCAGGTGGGCCGCCCGCCGGTCGGCCAGCGGCGTGACGGCCCCGATCATCGTCCGGGCCAGGGGGCTGGGGAAGGTCACGCCCGCCGGGCCGGCGCGCAGCAGGCCGGCGGCCTCGGCCGGCGCGAGCGCCTCGACGGACAGTCCGGCGGTCCGCGCGGCGCGGGCCAGGGTGGCCGGGTCCCCGTCGCTGTCGAGCGCGGCGAGCAGCAGCACCCGGCGGGTGTCCGCGGGAAGCCGGTCGAGGCGGGCCCGGTAGGCGGCGCCGAGCGCCCCGTCGGCCGGTGGGCCCGCGGGCGGCGGTTCCTCACCGTGCCACTGCGCGGGGGTGAGCGCGTCGGCGAGGTCGACGAGCCCCTGCGGGTTGCCGCAGCTGGCCGCCGCCAGGGCGGCGGCCACCGCGGCCGGCGGCGGCGTGGGCCGGCGGTCGGCGAGCAACGCCGCGCACTGCTCCTCGTCCAGCGGGGACAGCCGGTGGGCCGGGATGCCGTCGGCGGCCGCCGCGCCGCCGGCGGTGAGCAGGAGCGCGACCGGCAGCCGGTGCAGCCGGCGGGCCACGACGGCGAGCGTCTCGGCGGTCTCCGGGTCGCCCGCGTCGACGTCGTCCATCGTGCACAGCACGGGGCGGTCGCGGGCCGCGGCGGCCAGCAGGGCGAGCACGGCGGTGGCCAGGGCCAGCCGCCGCGCGGCCGGGCAGCCGCCGCCGGCGAGGGCGCGCCGCAGCACCCGCCGCTGCGGGTCGGGCAGCGAGCCGGACCGGTCGAGCACCGGATCGAGGAGGCGTTGCAGGCCGGCGTACGGCAGGGTCGCCTCGGCGGCCAGCCCGGCGCCGGCGAGGACGGCCCGCTCCCCGGCGTGCCGCCGGGCGTACGCCAGCAGCGCGCCGCGTCCGGAGCCGGGCTCGCCGTGCAGGAGCAGTGCGCCGCCGTCCGGCCCGTCGAGAAGGTGACGGATCGCCCGGCACTCGCCGTCGCGACCGTGCAAGGTTATTTGCACTCTCAATGCACTAACCATGCGTTCAGTTTTACCTCTCGGCAACCTCCCGGAAAAGAGCCGGCCCCGCGGGATCCGCCAGCAACGCCGCCACGGTGCGCGCCATCACGGCCCGGGCGGCGCCCACGTCGAGCCCCAACCCGTCGCGCAGCATGGACCAGGCCGACCACATGCTCGCCGCCACCAGCGCGTGCACCAGGTGCTCCCGCCCCGCACCGGCCCGGTCCAGCTCGGCCGCGAAGAGCCGTTCGACCTCGTTGCGGACTCGATCGACGTGCTTGAGGCGGTTGCGGTGCAGTTGCGGCGAGAGCGGCTCGCGCAGTTGCGCGGCCCGGGCGGAGGGGGCGATGAGCTGCAGCAGCCGGGCCCGCTGCCGACAGTAGGCGTCGACACGCTCGGCCAGCGGCAGCGCCGCCGGGACGGGCCGCCACGCGGCGTCCTGCCGGCGGAGCAGTTCCTCGCCGCTGGCCTCGAAGAGCGTCTCCATGTCCTTGAAGTTGGTCCACAGCGTGCGGAGCGAGACGCCGGCCCGCTCGGCGATCCGATCGCCCGTCGGCCGCAGGTCACCCTCGCCGACCAGCCCCAGGTGCGCCTCGACGATCGCCGCCCGGGTACGCGCGGCCCGCGCGGTCCGTCCGTCGACCCGGCCGGTGGCGCCCATCCCGTCCGCCTCCTTTGTGCACACCGAGTGTAGACAGGTTGGCGGGGCGGCCACCGTGGCGGCCGCCCCGCGTTTCGCGGCTCAGGAACTGGGGCAGGTGTTGCGGTACTCCTCGATGGCCAGCCCGCTCGGGCCCGGGCAGAGGAACTGCTCGTACCGGGTGTCGTTGTCGACGAAGCGCTTCAGCCAGGCCACCATCTGCTTGGCCATCGGCGTGTTCACCGACTGCGGGAAGAAGTGGCTCGCGCCGTTCAACTCCAGGTACGCCTTCTCGGACGACGCCGGGATGCTGTTGTAGAACGGCTCCGAGTGGGTGGCGACCGGGGCGACGGTGTCGCTCTCGCCACCGACGATGAGCGTCGGCACCGTCACCCCGCTCCAGGTCTTGTCCAGGTTCCACGGAGCGAGCGGGACGGCGGCCTGCAGCGACGGCCGGGCGGCGGCCGCCTCCAGGGTGCCGCCCCCGCCCATGGAGTGCCCGGCCACGGCGAGCCGGCTGGCGTCGATGCGGCCGCGCACGCTGCTGCGCTGGGTCAGGTAGTCCAGCGCGGCCAGGAGTTGGCGCCCCCGGCTGTCGGGCTGGTCGAGCAGGGTGTTGGTCTCGATGCCGATGACCACGAAGCCGTGCGAGGCGATCCGCGGTCCGAGCCAGCTGAGGCTCGACCAGGTGGCCGTGTAGCCGGGCGAGATGGCGATGGCGCCGAAGGTGCCCTCGCTGGTGCTGGTCGGGTAGTAGACGACCCCGCCGCCGAAGCCGGTGACGCTCAGCGAGGAGACGCTGTAGGACGAGGTGGCGAAGGGGCCGCGGCTGGCCTCCAGGATGGCGCTGGTGGGCGCGGGTCCGCGCTCGTAGGGGTTGTCGGCGGCCTGCGCGCCGGCCGGGACGGCCACGGCGCCGCCGACGGCCAGGACGGCCGCCACGGCGAGCCGCGCCAGGGCGGTGACGGGGGTACGGGGACGGGTGGTGGTGGCTGATCGCACGTCGGTTGCTCCTTGTCGGGTCGGAGATCCATCGACATGTGTCAGTATTGGAGCTGGTCGCGGGCGGCCGCATCGGCGAAATCACCTGTCGTCGGCGCGGTGACCTGACCGTGACGTGGACAGTGGACGATGGGCGGATGCAGCTCACCCGACGGAATCTGCTCGGCGTGACCGCGGCGGCCGGGGTGACCGGCCTGGCCACCGGCTGCGAGCCGGAGCGACCGGAGGCGGCCGACCCGGCGGCGAGCGACGCGCCGGCCCTGGACCCGGCGAACTGGGACAGCGTGCGGGCCCAGTTCGCGCTCGACCGCGGCCGCGCGCACCTGGCCACCTTCGTCTTCGCGCCCCACCCCGCCCCGGTCCGCGCCGCCGTCGCCGCACACCGGGACGGGCTCGACCGCGACGCGATGGGCTACCTGGGCGCCAACGAGGAACGCCTCGACGGCGCGGTGCTCGGGGCGGCGGCCCGCCACCTCGACACCCGCCCCGACCAGATCGCGCTGACCGACTCGACCACGATGGGCCTCGGGCTGGTCTACACGGCGGTCCGGCTGGGGCCGGGAGACGAGGTGCTCACCACCGAGCACGACTTCTACGCCACCCACGAGTCGCTGCGGCTGCGCGCCGAGCGGGACGGGGTGACCGTGCGCCGGGTGCGCCTCTACCGCGACCCGGCGGTGACAAGCGTCGACGAGATGGTCGGCAACCTCGCGGCCGCGGTGTCCGCCCGCACCCGCGTGGTCGCCCTGACCTGGGTGCACTCCAGCACCGGGGTGAAGCTGCCCGTCCGGCGGCTCGCCGAGGCGGTCCGCGCCCGCAGCCCCGAGGCGCTGGTCTGCGTCGACGGGGTGCACGGCTTCGCCGCCGACGCGGCGACCCCGGAGCAGCTCGGCTGCGACGTGCTGGTCTCGGGCTGCCACAAGTGGCTGCTGGGGCCGCGGGGCACCGGGCTGGTCTGGGGCAGCACCAGGGCGTGGAGCCGGATGACAGCGGTCATCCCCACCTTCGACCGGCGCAGCATCGGCCGCTGGCTGTACGCCGGCACGGGCGGGCAACCCACGCCGCCGGGGCCCGCGCACACGCCCGGCGGCTACCACAGCTTCGAGCACCGGTGGGCGCTCGCCGACGCGTTCGAGTTCCACCGGCGGATCGGTCCCGACCGGGTCGCCGCCCGCAACCGCGAGCTGGCCGACCGGCTCAAGGAGGGCCTCGCCGGCATCCGCGGCATCCGGCTGGTCACCCCGCGCTCGGCCGAGCTCTCCGCCGGGGTGGTCTGCTGCCAGGTGCCCGACATCCCGCTGGGTGAGGCGGTGGGCCGGCTGTACGCCGCCGGCGTGATCGCCAGCAGCACCCCGTACAACCCGTCCTACCTGCGCTTCGGCGCGACCATCGCGAACAGCGAGGCGGACGTCGACGCGGCGCTCAGGGCGGTACGCGGGCTGGTGTGAGCCCGATCCGTCCGGGCCCCCAGGTGTGCCGTCGCCCTGTCGGGGAATGGCACGGCGGCGGACCGGCGACGGGCGACGGAGGTCAGGTGGGCAGTGGGAGGCAGGATCCGCGCGAGGCGGCAGAGGGTGACCGCCGGCAGCCCGCCGGCGCGCACCACAGCGCCCCGACGATGTCCGACCCGGATGTGGTCCTCCAGATCCCCCACCTGCGGGTGGACGACGTCTGCGTGGAGGGCGACGATGTCGACGCGCATGTGTCGCTGCGCGCCCGGCTGGGCAGCCTGCTCCAGCTCGACGTCGGGGTGCAGGCCCGGCTGGGCACGGCCCGCGTCGACGTCCGGGGCGTGACGACGGAGGCGATGCTGGAGGTCCGGCTCGACGAGCTGAACGGCATCCTCGACCGGGCCCTGAGCACCGTCGACCGCAACCCGCAGATCGTCGAGGCGGCGGTCGGGACCGTCGACACCACTGTCGACCAGGAGGGCCGGACCTCCCAGCAGGCGCTCGGCCCGCAGGAGCCGCCGTCCCGGACGCTCCAGGAGGCGGCCGACGCCGCGGGTGGGGCGGCCGGCCCGCCGGGGCGTACGGCCTGGCGGCGCATGCGGAAGCTCGCCGGGAACGGCCGCCCGCTGCGACGGGTGGCGGCGCGGCTGCTGCCCCGATCCGGCCGCCCGCCGGGGTGCGACGGGTGAGCTACTCCAGCTCGGTGCGCGGGAGCAGGTCGGGTGACCAGCGGAGGTCGTAGCGCGGCGCGGCGACCGACTGGGCGAACGCGGTAGCGGCGGCGGGTGAGCCGGCGATACGCCAGTCCACCTCCTTGTCGACCTCGAACCAGATGAGCCCGATGACGTCCCGGTGTTTCGGCAGCGCCCGGAAGGTCTCCCGGATCCACTGGGCCTTGCGGCCGTCGGCGTCGCTGGCGCCGGTCTCGGTGACCACCAGCGGCCGGCGGCTGAAGGTGCGGATCTCCGCGATGGTGGGGCCGAAGATGGCGTCGAAGGACGAGTATCTGGACCACGTTCCGGTGCCGTAGTAGCCGGTGGTGCCCACCCAGTCGACGTAGTCGTCGCCCGGGTAGAAGCCGGAGAGGTGGGCGGTCGTCTTGCTCCACCTGGCGTTCGGGCTCCACACCCAGATGACGTTTGTGGCTCCCGCCCGCTCGAAGAGGTCGTGCACGTGCCGCCACGCCTCGACGTACTCGCCGGGCCGGTTGCCGTTGGCCTTCTCGCACCACGGGTACCAGTCGCCGTTCATCTCGTGGGCGAACCGGATGGCGACCGGGTAGCCGAGCGACTTCACGCCCTCGGCCCACGAACGCAGGTAGCCGTCGAAGTCGCCGTTCACGATCCGCGACAGCCGGTAACGCGGCTGGGTGGACCGCAGCCGGTCGATCTGGCGGGCGCTCAGCTTCTTCTGCTTCCGGGCCGCCTGGTCCACGCGGTAGTCCCAGGGCTCCCAACCCAGCATGGGCAGCATGCCGCGATCCTTGATCCGGTCGAAGAGCACCCGGTCGAACGTGCCGGACTCCCAGCCCAGGCCGAAGAGCATCACCTGCGGCTCGCGCCGTGCGGCCGCGGCGAAGCGGTCCACCGCCGTGAAGTCGTACGGCCCCTTGTCCGTCATCACGCCGAAGAACGCCTTGCCGGCGGGCGGGAAGAACTCCACGGCCGGTTGGAGTGGCGGGCCGTCGGCGCCAGCCGGCACCACCGTGCCCGATTCGGCTGTCGTCGGCGGGCCGGACGCGGCGCCCTTCCCGCCCCGGCCCGCGGTGACCGGCGCCAGGGCGAAGGCGTAGGCCAGCAGCAGCGCGGCGATCGCCACCATGAAGACCCGCGGCCGGGTCAACCGAACCACGTCATGACCCTCTCCACCCAGCGAGTTTATCCCCATTGCCCCTTTCTGTCCGGAAAACTAGCTTCCCACCGTTGCGCGCGGGCGCATGTCGGGCGACCAGCCGAACCGGTAGCGGGGGTCGGCGACCGCCGCGGCGAAGGCCCGCGCCACGGCCGGCGAACTGACGATGCGCCAGTCCAGTTCCTTGTCCACCTCGAACCAGATGAGCCCGATGATCTCCGGGTGGCGTGGCAGCGCGCGGAAGGTCTCGGTGATCCATTCGGCCTTGCGCCCCGTGGCGTCGGAGGCGCCGGTCTCGGTCACGACAAACGGTTTGCCGCTGAACGCGCGGATCTCGGTGATGGTGGGGCCGAAGATCTCGTCGAAGGACCGGTAGTCCGAGTGGAACCCGATGCCGTAGTAGCCCGAGAGCCCGACCCAGTCGACGTAGTCGTCGCCCGGATAGAACCCGGAGAGCTTCGGCGTCGAGTCGTCCCACCTGGCGTTCGGGCTCCACACCCAGGTCACGTTGGTGGCCCCGGCCGCCCGGAAGACGTCGTGCACGTGGCGCCACGCCCGGACGTACTCCCCCGGCCGGTTGCCGTTGCTCGCCTCGGACCACGGATACCAGTCACCGTTCATCTCGTGCGCGAACCGGATGGCCACCGGATAGCCGAGCGACCTGATCCCGTCCGCCCAGGACCGCAGGTAGCCGTCGAAGTCCCCGCCGGCGATGCGGGACAACCGGTAGGTGGGCTGGTTCGACCGGAGCTGATCGATCTCCCGGACCGGCAGGCCCTTCCTGCGGGCCGCCTCGTCCACCGTGTTGTCCCAGGGCTCCCAGGCCAGCAGCGGCAGCATGCCGCGGTCACGGATCCGGTCGAACCGCGTCCGGTCGAACCTGTCGGTCCCCCACCACGAGCTGAACATCATCACCTGCGGCCGGTACCTCGCGGCCGCCGCGAACGCGTCCGCCGCCGCGAAGTCCTGCGGGCCCTTCTCCGTCATGACGCCGACGAACGCCTTGCCGGCCGGCGGGAAGAGTTCCGCGGCCGGCCCGGCCTCCGCGCGCCGGTCGGGCCGGGCGTCCTCCCGGTCTCCGAACACGGTGGCCGGCGCCATGGCGACCGCGTAGGTCAGCAGCGGCGCGCCGACCAGCACCATGAGGACCCGGGGTACGGTGACCCTCATCAGTCCGCCAGATTCGTGCGCGGGAGCATGTCCGGCGACCAGGTGACCTGGTAGCGGGGAGCGGCGACGGCCCCGGCGAAGGCCGCCGTCACGGCCGGGGAACTGACGACGCGCCAGTCGAGTTCCTTGTTCACCTCGAACCAGATCAGACCGATGATGAACGGATACCGGGGCAGGGTCTGGAAGGCCTCCGTGATCCATTCCGCCTTCCGCCCGATGTGGTCGGAAGCGCCGGTCTCGGTGACGACCATCGGCTTCCTGCTCACGGTGCGGATCTCGGCGATGGTCTTCTCGAAGACCTCGTCGAAGGAGAGGTACGGCGCGAAGTCGTACTTGCCGTAGTAGCCCGTGACGCCCACCCAGTCCACGTAGTCGTCGCCCGGGTAGTAGGTGGAGATGGCGGGGGTCAGGTCGGTGTACCTGACGTTCGGGCTCCACACCCAGGTGACGTTCGTGGCGCCGGCCGCCCGGAACACGTCGTGCACGTGGCGCCAGGCCTTCACGTAGTCACCCGGCTGGTTGCCGTTGACCAGCTCGCACCACGGGTACCAGTAGCCGTTCATCTCGTGGGCGAAGCGGATGGCCACCGGGTAGCCGAGCGACTTCACGCCCTCGGCCCAGGACCGCACGTACGTGTCGAACTCGCCGCCCGCGATGCGGGACAGCCGGTAGTCGGGCTGATCCGAGCGGATCGCGTCGATCTGCTGGGCGGTCAGCTTCTGCTGCCGGGCCCGTTCGTCGAGGCGGTAGTCCCAGGGTTCCCAGCCCAGCATCGGCATCATGCCGCGGTCGCGGATCCGGTCGAAGAGCGCCCGGTCGAACGTGGCGGACGCCCACCCCTCGCTGAAGAGCATGAGCTGCGGCTGGTGCCGGGCGGCCGCCGTGAACCGGTCCACAGGCGTGAAGTCGTGGGGACCCTTGTCGGTCATGACACCGATGAAGGTCTTCCCCGCCGGCGGGAAGGGTCCCCGGGGTCGGGGCGCCTTCGCCTCGGCCGTCACCGTCCCGCCCCGGCGCTCGGGGCTGACGGTGGGCGCCACGGCGAAGGCGTACGTCAGCAGCAGCGCGCCGGCCAACACCAGCACGATCCGCGGAAAGGTGAACCTGATCATCGCAGGACCTCCTCGACGGCGACCCGTGACCTCGGCGGATGGACCTCCTCGGCCTCCGCGCGAGCGGGGGCGGGCACGTCCGCCTCGTCGTCCTGCCGGCCGGCCCGCAGGTTCGACACGAGCGCGATCAGTGGCGGACCGAGACCGGTCAGGAGGGTCAGCACCGGCCACACCCGCAGCAGGGGTGAGCTGTTGTCCAGCACGACGCTCGCGCCGAGCAGGGCGGCGGAGACGCCCGCCCAGCAGAGGTGGAGCCGGAACGTGCGGAACGACTCGATGGTGCGCAGCCGCCCCTTGGCCGTCACCACGAACCCGAGTTTGCGGCGCAGCAGAGCGGTGAACCCGGCGGCCACGTAGACGGGCCCGGCGAACAGCGCCAGCGCCATGCCGACCAGGCCGATCTCCTCCCGTTCGTGCGGGGCGATGTTGAAGCGGCGCAGCCAGAGCCACAGCACGAACCAGGTGCCGAAGGTCGAGCCCCAGAGCACCGCCCACACGGTGACGTCGAGCTGCGCCGAACCGATCCCGGTGAGCAGGTACATGGCGGTGGCGAGGTTGCCCAGCAGCAGGCTGACCGCGACGCTCGGGTAGTAGAACTGGAGCAGGCGGTACTGCCAGCGGCGCCGGGACGGCAGCTCGCGCGGTGCGCGCAGTTCGGGCCGGACGAGGATCTCGCAGATCCCGGCGGCCCAGCGCTTCTGCTGGTTGAAGTAGTCCGCCCAGGAGGTCGGGCCCTCGCCGATGGCCACCACGTCGGGCGTGTAGACGCCCTTCCACTTGTTGCCCGTCTCGGGGTTGGTCGCGGCGTGGATCCGGATGCTGGTCAGGTGGTCCTCGATGATCGAGTCCTGGTAGCCGCCGATGGTCCGCCAGGCCGCCGGCCGGTAGAGGTGGCCGGTGCCGGTGAGCAGCGGCGCGTCCAGCCCGTTCCCGCCACGGGCGATGAGGCCGTTGTAGAGGTACTGCTGCACGGAGGCGCCGTGCGCGACGAAGTTCTGGTGCATGTTTCCGTACACCTGGGGGGTCACCACGAAGGCGACGTCCGGGTCGCGGAAGTAGCCGAGGGTGCGTTCGAGGAAGTTGGGCAGCGGGACGTGGTCCGGGTCGACGTTGGCCACCACGTCGTACCGGTTCTCGTGCTCGGCCCGCCAGGCGTTGTGGTTGCCGGACTTGGTCCGGGCCCGGAACTCCCCGCCGGGCTGGTTGTACTCCGGCCGGCCCTTGCGGCTGAAGTGGTGGACGCCGAGCCGCGCGGCCATCTCCTTCACCGCGGGGTCGTCCCCCTCGTCGAGGATCCAGACGTCCACCTGGCCGCAGTAGACGAGCTGGCGCAGCCGGCGCAGCGTCCGCTCCGCCACGTCGAGCGGCTCCTTGCTCGGCACGATCGTGGTGAGCAGGGCCACCCGCAGGCCGACCGGCGGGTCGACCGGCACCGGGTCCCGGGCGTGGAACGCGAACACCCACACCACCACGTTCTGCGCCAGGCGGATCAACTCGACGCCGACGACCACGCAGAAGGCCAGCCGGGCCGCGATCGTCTCCCAGCCGCCGGGCCCGACCACGCCGGGGCCGGGCACGTGCTGCGGCAGCAGCAGCCAGCCGACGAACAGCAGCCCGGCCGCGCTGTTGACCAGCACGAGCAGGGTCAGCACCAGCCGCGCCGCGGGCGAGGCGACGTGCCGGAACTCCACGGCCGCGCCGGCGCGCCCCGGCGCGACCAGCGGCCCCGCGGTGGCGCCGCACCTGGCGTACGCGAGGCGGGCCCGGATGTTCAACTGCCGCCGGTCCGGTCCGTTCCGGGCGGGCGGTCCGCCCGGGGCGGGCGCCGGTGGGCGGTTGCCCGAGGTGCCCGGTGTGGTGGTCCGGGACGGACGTGTGTCGGCGGCGATGGCCACATTTCCCCCATGGTGCTCTCGCCACGAACCCGACAGAGGCCGATCCTGCGCGGGCAGTGGGGTTCGGAAGGTACGGATCGGTTAGAGTGCGCCGCGCTCGTCCACCAGAAGGGCCACGGTGAACCCCGTCGGGTGCCAGACCTGCGCCACCCGGTATCCGGTCCTGAGCAGCCGCTCCGTCGCGCCGCCGACGGGCGGCACGGGATCCGTGCGGTCGCCGGGGCGGATCACCCACAGCCGCCGGACGCCCCACAGGCAACCGGCACAGCCGTGCCCCGGCGCCGCGGCGAGCAGGTCCGTCGGCCGCCGGTCGGCCGGCAGATAGCGGGCCACCAGGGTCCGCGCGTCCGCGTCGCCGTAGACCGCGCCGTCGCCGGGCAACCGACGGGCGCCGACGATCTCGGCGACCTCGCGGGTGGCCTGCCCGTGCCCGTCGGGCGCGCGGAGGGCCTCCTGGGCCGGCGCGCCGATCAGGGCCAGCGCCACCGGCGCCACCACCCACCAGCGGGCGCGCACCCGGGACAACGCGGCCGCGGCCAGCACCGCCCAGGCCGGCAGCGTGAAGAGCAGGCTCGACGGTGACCAGACCGGCGTCGCCTGCGCCACGAGCAGCAGGCCGAGCGGCGGCACCACGGCCCAGGCCGTGCAGACCGCCGCCGCGTGCCGCAGCGGGAGGCTGAACAGCGCCAGCCCCAGCAGCACCGCACCCAGCGCGGCGACGCCGAACAACTCCCCGGGGGTCGCGGCGAGGGCCGACAGGTCGGGGCGGGCCGCCGGCGCGATCTGGCCGCCGGCGCGTACCCCGGACCAGAGCAGCGCGGCGGCGGGGAGCGCGCCGAGGGCCGCGGCGGCCAGCCACCGGCCGGCCGCCCCGCGCCGGAAGGCGAGCACGACCCAGCCGTGCGCGACCAGCAGCAGGAGCGCCACGGCGTGGCACAGGCCCAGCAGGACCACGGCGGCGGCGTACGGGGCGAGGCGGCGCAGGCTCGGCCGGTCCATGGCGGGCAGCAGGAACCACGTGGCGAGCGCCGCGGCGAACAGTGCCAGCGCGTACGGCTGGGCCTCCTGGGCGTACCGGGTGACGCTCGGCAGCACCGCGAAGATCACTCCGGCCAGGACCCCCGCGCCCGGCGCGAACATCCGGGCGGCCAGCGCCCCGACGAGCGCCGCGGCCGCCGTCACGGCCAGCAGGGACGGTACGCGCAGGGCGAGGTCGGAGGCGCCGAACGCGGCCGCCCAGGCGCGCATGAGCAGGTGGTACGGCACGAGCGTGACGTCGCCGCCGGGCAGCCGGTCCGGCCAGGGGGAAGTGGCGGCCCGCCAGGTCGCCAGCTCCGCCAGGCGGAGGCCGGGCGTGCCGGCTCCCACGACGCCGAGCGCCCCGGCCAGCAGCGCCGGAAGCAGCCACGCGGCGAGCCGCCACCGGGAGGTGTCGGCCGGTGGACGGTTTGCGCGGGCTCGGGATCCGACCGCGCGGTCCTCGCCCCACGGGTCCTCGACCCGGATCTCCCCCGGCCCGATCCGGGGCAGGACCATGGTGTCCGCGTCCATCATCGTTGACTCACGCATTCCTGTGGGTGCCGGCGACCGAGGCCCAGCCGCCCGGGCGCGACGCCGAACAGGCGTGGGCGCGACGGGTCCGGCCGCTGGCGCGACCGGTTCCCGGATGTCCCGGGCGAGGACTGGATGACACCGTGGAGCCTAATGAGCCATGTTCGGCATAACGCCTATATGAGACAAAAGGCGCGAAAGGATGAATCCGGGCAGTAGCGCCGGCGAGCCCGTCCGGACGGGTCCGCGCAGCCACCGGTTCCGGGGCTGCGCGGACCCGCTCACCGGGTCAGTCGACAGGTGGCGCCAGCGTGCGGCGCAGTTCCCGCTTGAGCACCTTGTGGCTCGGCCCGATCGGCAGCGCGTCGACGTACCGGACCTGGCGCGGGTACTTGTGGCGGCCCAGGTGCTCGCGGCACCAGTCGATCAGCTCCTGCTCGCCGGGCAGGCCGGGGCCGGCCGGGTCGGGCACGACCACGGCGCAGACCTCCTCGCCGTGCCGGGGATCGGGCACGCCGATCACCGCCACCTGGCCGACCGCCGGGTGCCGGGCCAGGACCTCCTCGACCTCGCGCGGGTAGACGTTGAAGCCACCCCGAATGATCATGTCCTTCTTGCGGTCCACGATGGTGATGAAGCCGTCGGCGTCCTTGCGCCCCAGGTCCCCGCTGCGGAACCAACCGTCGACGAGCGCCTCGGCGGTCGCCTCCGGCCGTCCCAGGTAGCCGGCGAAGACGTTGTGGCCGCGGATGACGATCTCGCCGAGGTCGCCGGTGGGCAGCAGCTCGATCCGGTCGTCCAGGTCGGCGCGGGCGATCTCCACCTCCACGCCCCAGACCGGGTGCCCGATAGTCCCGGGCCGGGTGCCGAAGTGCGGCTGGTTGGTCGTCGCCGTGGGGGAGGTCTCGGAGAGCCCGTAGCCCTCGAAGATCGTGGTGTCGAAGGCGGCGTGGAACCGTTCCAGCACGGCGACCGGCAGCGACGCGCCGCCGGAGACGCAGAGGCGCAGCCGGGGCAGGGTGTCGCGGTCCCGGGCCGCGTCGAGCAGCGCCACGTACATGGTCGGCACGCCGTGGAAGACGTTCACCCCCTCGCTCAGCATGAGGTCGATGGCGGCCGGCCCGGTGAAGCGGCTCAGCAGCACCAGGGTCCCGCCGACGCGGAAGGTGCCGTTCATGGCCACGGTCTGGCCGAAGCTGTGGAACAGCGGCAGGCAGCCGAGCACCACGTCGGTGGACCGCGCGTCGTTGGCGTCGAAGACGTTGACGGTGGCGTTCATGACCAGGTTGAGGTGGGTGAGCAGGGCGCCCTTGGGCACGCCTGTGGTGCCGCTGGTGTAGAGCACGACCGCGGTGTCCTCCGCCTGCCGGGTGACGTACGACGGCAGCGCCGGCAGCGGCCCGCTCACCTCCTCCAGCCGGGGCGCACCGGCGCCGGCCGGCCCGACGGTGACCAGCGGGACGCCCGCGGCCTCGGCGGCGGCGGCGCCCAGGGCGAGCTGCGAGCCGTGGCAGACCAGGAGCTTCGCGCCGCTGTCGCGGAGCACGTGCACCGCCTCGTCGACGGTCAGCAGCAGGTGCACGGGCACCAGCACCGCGCCGGCGGCGAGGCCGCCGTAGTAGACCCGGGGGAAGTCGACCACGTTGGGGGCCAGCAGGGCCACCGGGTCGCCCGGGGCGACGCCCAGCTCCCGCAACCCGGCGGCGTAACCCCGGGCCTGCCGCCACAGCTCGGCGTACGTGACCCGGGTGTCGCCGTCGACCACGGCCACCGTGTCGGGGTGCCGCCGGGCGGCCTCGGCCAGCACCATGGCCAGCGACAGCGCGGTCATCGGGCCGCGCTCCGGAGCGGGCGGCCGTCCGGCTCCTCGATACGCGCGAAGCTCCTCATGTCAGATGCCCTCCCGGGTCGGTGGGTTCGTCCTGTGCTCAGAAGGCGTTGACGCCGGTGAGCGCGCGTCCGATGAGCAGTTGCTGGATCTGGCTGGTGCCCTCGTAGAGGGTCATCACGCGGGCGTCGCGCAGGTACCTGCCGACCGGGAACTCGTCGATGTAGCCGTACCCGCCGAAGACCTGGACGGCGCTGTCGGCCGCGCGGACGGCGGCCTCGCTGGCGAAGAGCTTGGCCATCGACGACTCGGTGGCGAACGGCTCGCCGCGGTCGACGAGGTCGGCCACCCGCCACACCAGCAGGCGGGCGGCGGCGGTGTCGACGGCGATGCCGGCGATCAGCTGCTGCACGAGTTGGTGCCCGGCGATGGGCTTGCCGAACTGGACGCGCTGCCCGGCGTAGCCGACCGCGGCGTCCAGGCAGCCCTGCGCGATGCCGACGCAGCCGGCGGCCACCGACATGCGGCCCTTGGCCAGGGTGGCCAGGGCCAGCCGGAAGCCGCCGCCCTCCGGGCCGAGGCGCGCCGAGTCGGGCACCCGGACGGCGTCGAACCGGAGTTCCCCGGTGGCCTGCCCGCGCAGGCCGAGCTTGCCGTGGATCTCCCGCCGGGTCAGCCCGGCGGCCCCGGTGGGCACCAGGAACGCCGTGATGCCCCGGTGCCCCGGGCCGCCGGTGCGAGCGAAGACCAGGGCCACGTCGGCGGTGGTGCCGTTGGTGATGAACGTCTTCGTGCCGGTGATCAGCCAGTCGCCGCCGTCGCGTTCCGCCCGGGTGCGCAGCGCGGCCGCGTCCGAGCCGCTGTCCGCTTCGGTGAGGGCGAAGCAGCCCAGCGCGGCGCCGGAGCAGAGCCGGGGCAGCCACTCCTGCTTCTGCGCGGCTGTGCCGTGGCCGGCGACGGACTTCGCGACCAGCCCGAGCGACACCGAGACGATGCCCCGGACGGCGGAGTCGCCCCGGCCCAGCTCCTCCAGGACCAGGCAGTAGGTGAGGTGGTCGCCGCCGGACCCGCCGTCCTCCTCGGGGACGGTGAGCCCGAGGAACCCGAGCCGCCCGAGCTTCCCGACGATGTCGGGGTCGACCGCCTCCCGCCGGTCCCAGGCCGTCGCGTGCGGCGCCACCTCCCGGTCGACGAACTCGGCGGCGAGCCGCCGGGCCGCCGCCTGCTCGGCGGAGAGCTGAAGGTCCATGCGGCATAAACTAGCGGTGCAAGTTTAAGTCCGTCCAGACCCCGTCTCCGCCGAGCCGCGACGAGACTCAGACCGGGTCGGGCGCGGGCACCTCGCGGAGCCGGCCGCCGTCGAGGCGGAGCCACCGCCGCACGCCGATCTCGGCGAGGAACCGCTCGTCGTGGCTCACCACCACGAACGCTCCCCGGTACGCGCCCAGGGCGTTCTCCAGTTGGCCCGCGCTGACCAGGTCGAGGTTGTTCGTCGGCTCGTCCAGCAGCAGCAGGTGGGGAGCCGGCTGGGCGTACAGGACACAGGCGAGGGTGGCCCGCAGCCGTTCCCCGCCGGACAGCACGCCGACCGGCAGGTGGGCGCGCGGGCCGCGGAAGAGGAACCGCGCGAGGAGGTTCATCCGCTCCGCCGGTGGCCGGTCCGGGGCGTACGCGGCGAAGTTCTCCGCCACCGTCCGGTCCGGGTCGAGCAGGTCCAGCCGCTGCGACAGGTACGCGACCCGGCCGTCGCCCCGGCGCACCTCCCCGCCCTCGGGGTCGAGGTCCCCGCGCAGCAGCCGGAGCAGGGTGGACTTGCCGGCGCCGTTGGGGCCGGTCAGGGCGATCCGCTCCGGTCCCCGGATGGTGACGTCCACGCCCGCCCCAGCGAAGACGGGCCGGCCGTCGTGGTGGACCTGCATCCGCTCCCCCGCCACGACCGTCCGTCCGGCGGGGACTGTGGTGTCCGGCAGGTCCAGGGTCAGCGTCTGGTCCTCGCGCAGCGCTCTGCTGGCCTCGTCGAGGCGGGACTGGGCCTCACTCACCCGGTTGGCGTGCAACTGCCGGGACCGCCCGGCGGACTCCTGGGCGCTGCGCTTGAGTCCCCCGGCGACGATCCGGGCCAGGCCGGCGCTGTCGAGGTTGCGGGCGGCGTTGCCGGCCCGCCGCTCGGCCCGCTCCCGGGCCTGCTGCATCTCGCGCTTCTCCCGCTTCACCTCCTGCTCGGCGCCACGCACGGTGCGCTCGGCCGCCTCCCGGGCCGCCCGGGATGCCTCCTCGTACGCGGTGAAGTTGCCGCCGAACAGTCGCACCTCCCCGCGGTCGAGTTCGGCGATGCGGTCCATCCGGTCCAGCAGGGCCCGGTCGTGGCTGACCAGCAGCAGGCAGCCGGACCACTCCTGGAGCACCCCGTACAGGCGGTGCCGCGCGTCGAGGTCCAGGTTGTTCGTCGGCTCGTCGAGCAGCAGCACGTCGGGGCGGCGGAGCAGTTGCGCGGCGAGGCCGAGGGAGACCACCTGCCCACCGCTGAGCGTGGCCAGCCGTCGGTCGAGCGGGACGTCCCCCAGGCCCAGCCGGTCGAGTTCGGCGCGGCTGCGCTCCTCCACGTCCCAGTCGTCGCCGACCGTGGTGAAGTGCTCCTCGCGGGCGTCGCCGGCCTCGATGGCGTGCAGCGCCCGAAGCACCGCGTCGACACCCAGCACCTGGGCCACGGTCAGGTCGCCCGCGAGGGGCAGGTTCTGCGGCAGGTAGCCGAGCAGGCCGTCCACCGTGACGGCGCCGCCGGTGGGGGTGAGGTCGCCGGCGATCAGCCGCAGCAGGGTGGTCTTGCCGGCGCCGTTGGGCGCGACCAGGCCGGTGCGACCGGGCGGCACGGTGAAGGACAGGTCCTGGAACACGGGGGTGTCGTCGGGCCAGGAGAAGGAGAGGTTGGTGCAGACGACGCAGGCGTCGGACATCGGAGAGACCTCACGGTGGAGCCGGGCAGGGCACGGCCGCCCGGATGACGGGACAGGGATGCGACGAGGGGCCGGGAATCACCCGGAGATGTCGTCGTCGCCCGTCATGTCGGTCTCCTTCGAGTCAAGCGCACCGTCTCCCGACGCGCGCACCTGCCAGCCTAGCAACTCCACGCGGCGCTCTTGACCGCGAATCACGACCGGCTTAGCTTCATCGATCAGAAAGGTCTCTTTACTAATCCGGCCCCCTGGGAGTGCCGATGCGACCGTTCCGCCACCGCCGCCTCACCGCCCTCGCCGCCCTGTCGACCATGCTGGTCGCGGCCGCCCCACCGACCGCCGCGGGCGCCGCGGAGGGCTCGCCCCGCCGGGACGGGTACCACCGGGTCGGCTACTTCACCCAGTGGGGCATCTACGGCCGGGCCTTCCCGGTGAAGAAGCTCGACACCTCCGGGGCGGCGGACCGCCTCACCCACGTCAACTACGCCTTCGGCAACGTCAGTGAGGACGGACGGTGCTACGTGGACGGCGGGCCCGGCGAGGGGGACGCCTGGGCCGACTACCAGCGCCCCGTCCCGGCGGAGGAGAGCGTCGACGGCGTGGCCGACGCCTGGGGCGAGCCGCTCAACGGCAACTTCGGCCAGCTGGCCAAGCTCAAGGAGCGCCACCCCGACCTGAAGGTGATGATCTCGCTGGGCGGCTGGAGCTGGTCGACGTACTTCTCCAACGCCGCGCGCACCGACGCGTCCCGCCGGGCGTTCGTCGCGTCCTGCATCGACCTCTACCTCAAGGGAAACCTCCCGGTCCTCGACGGCGGCAGCGGCGGCCCGGGCGCCGCCGCGGGCGTCTTCGACGGCGTCGACCTGGACTGGGAGTGGCCGAACTGGCCGGGCGAGCCGGGCAACGTGGTCCGCGCCGAGGACCGGGAGAACTTCACCAAGCTGCTCGCCGAGTTCCGCCGGCAGCTCGACGCGTACGGCCGGCAGACCCGGAAGCACTACGCGCTGACCGCGTTCCTGCCGGCCAACCCGGCGGCCATGGACGCCGGGTACGAGGGCCGGAAGATCTTCCGGTACCTGGACTTCGCCACGGTGCAGGGGTACGACTTCCACGGCTCCTGGGACCAGGTGACCGACCAGCAGTCCGCGCTGCGCGTGCCGACCGGCGCGCCGGACAACCCGGACTTCTCCGCCGAGGTGGCGATCGACGGGTGGCTCGCCCGGGGCGCGCCGCGCGGGAAGCTGGTGCTGGGCATCCCGTACTACGGGCGCGGCTGGACCGGCGTCACCGGGGGCGGCGACGGGCTGTTCAAGCCCGCGACCGGTCCCGCGCCGGCCACCTTCGAGGCCGGCTATGAGGACTACAAGCAGCTCAAGACCCTGCCCGGCAAGGGCTTCACCGTCCACCGCGACCTGCGAGCCGGGCACGCCTGGCTGTTCGACGGCACGACCTTCTGGACGTACGACGATCCGGCGGTCGTGTTCCAGAAGACGCTGTACATCCGGCGTGCCGGCCTGGCCGGGGCGATGGTCTGGTCGCTGGACGGCGACGACGACAACGCCACGCTGACCCGGACGATCAGCGCGGGCCTCGCGACGCGCTAGCGCCCGTCACCACCTCCGCCGCCGGCCGACCCTGGCCGGCGGCGGTCGTTCGTGGGCGGGTACCGGGTAGCTGACGAGCCGGTCGATCGGTTCCGGAACCGTTCGATTCTATTGACACCACCCGATGACCGGGCTGACCCTGTCTGCCAGAGAGCGCTTTCTCAGCCGGTCGTCGCCGACCGGTGTCCGCCGTCCGGCCCGGCCGCCGCCCCCCACCACCACCCGGCGGCCGGGCACACCTGGCCCACGCCGGCCCGTGTCACGGCCGCCGCTCCCTCCTGGAGACGTCATGAACCCCCGTCCCGTCCCGGCCCACCCTGCCCCTCCTCCGCCCATCCGGTGGCGGCCCGCCGCCGTTCTCGCCCTGGTGGCGGCCCTCGTCGCGACCCTCGTCACCGCCGTCACCGGCGCCGCCAGCGCCGCCGACCCGCTGCTCTCCCAGGGCCGGCCGGTCACCGCGTCGTCCGTCCAGAGCGCGGCCTTCCCCGCGTCGGCCGCCGTCGACGGCGACGCCGGAACCCGCTGGTCCAGCGCCGCCGCGGATCCCCAGTGGATCCGGGTCGACCTGGGCGCCACCGCGACCGTCAGCCAGGTCGTGCTCCAGTGGGAGGCCGCGTACGCCACGGCGTACCAGGTGCAGGTCTCCGCCGACGGCGCGGCCTGGTCGACCGTCTACGGCACGACAAGCGGCGACGGCGGCGTGGACACGCTCACCGTGGCGGGATCCGGCCGCTACGTGCGCGTGTACACCACCGCCCGGGGCACCGCCTACGGCGTGTCGTTGTGGGAGTTCCGGGTGTACGGCACGACCGCCGCCGGCGGCTGCGACACCACCGGCAACGCCGCCCTCAACCGCCCGGCCACCGCCTCGTCGACCGAGAACGCCGGCACCCCCGCCTCCGCGGCGGTCGACGGCAACCCCGGCACCCGCTGGTCCAGCGCCGCGTCCGACCCGCAGTGGATCCGCGTGGACCTCGGCGCCTCCCGCACGATCTGCCGCGTCGACCTCACCTGGGAGGCGGCGTACGCGACGGCGTACCAGATCCAGGTCTCCGCCGACGGCGTCGCCTGGACGACGGTCTACGGCACGACCACCGCGACCGGCGGCAACCAGCAGCTCACCGTCTCCGGCTCGGGCCGGTACGTCCGGGTGCTCGGCACCACGCGGGCCACGGTGTGGGGCTACTCGCTCTGGGAGTTCGCGGTACGCACCTCGGGCGGCCCGCCGCCGTCCAGCCCGCCACCGTCCAGCCCGCCGCCGGGCGGGGACGTGCTGCTGTCGTACAACAAGCCGGCGGTCGCCTCGTCCCACCAGGACGACGGCGCCTGCTGGCAGTGCCTCCCGGCGCGGGCGTTCGACCTGGACCCGGCGTCCCGCTGGGCGACCAGCGCCACCACCGGCTGGGTCGACCCCGGATGGATCTACGTCGACCTCGGCGCCACCGCGACCATCCACCGGGTGGTCCTCCAGTGGGACCCGGCGTACGCCACCGCCTACCAGATCCAGACCTCGACGGACGCGGCCACCTGGACCACCATCTACAGCACCACCACGAGCGCCGGCTTCAAACAGACCCTCGACGTCACCGGCACCGGTCGCTACGTCCGGATGTACGGCACCGCCCGCAGCAGCGGTTACGGCTACTCGCTCTGGGAGTTCCAGGTGTACGGCACGGGCGGCGCGCCGACCGCTCCCCCGCCCATGCCGCCGGACCCGACCTTCCCGGCCACCCGGCTCGTCTTCGCCGACGAGTTCGACGGCCCGGCGGGCAGCCGGCCCGACCCCGCGAAGTGGACCGTCGACCCGGGCACCGGGCAGAACAACGAGTTGCAGTACTACACGGACAACGGCAACGCCGCCATGAACGGCGCCGGGCAGCTGGTCATGGAGGCCCGTCGGGAGTCCGCCGGCGGGCGGGCGTACACCTCGCACCGGATGAACACCGGCAACCGGTTCCACGTCCAGTACGGCCGGGTGGAGGCCCGGGTCAAGGTGCCGAAGGGCAACGGGTTCTGGCCGGCGTTCTGGATGATGGGCGCCGACTTCCTGACCGGGCGCCCGTGGCCGTACAACGGTGAGATCGACATCATGGAGATCCTCGGCCGGGACACCTACCGCAGCTACACGACGCTGCACGCGCCCGCGTACAACGGCGGTGGGGGCTACGGTCAGGAGCGGGTGTGGACCGTCGACCTGTCGGCCGACTTCCACGTCTACGCCGTGGAGTGGGACAGCCGGGGCATGCGCTTCTTCGTCGACAGCACCGAGGTCTTCTACGCCAGCAAGGCCACTGTCGAGGCGACCCGCGGCCCGTGGGTCTACGACCACCCGTTCTATCTGATCCTCAACCTCGCGGTCGGTGGGGACTGGCCCGGCGCGCCCGACGCGTCGACGCCGTTCCCGGCCCGGATGCTTGTCGACCACGTCCGCGTCTACCAGTGACCGGCGGTGTGCCGGGCGGGTGGTGTCCCGCCCGGCACGCCACCTCGGTCAGCGTCGCGCCAGCTCCGCCTCCATCCGCTGCAGGAGCGTCTTGCGGGCCTTGCCGTCGCGCTCGCGCCGCAGCGCCGAGCGGAGCTGGCGGGTGTCCAGGCCGCGGACCAGCTTGACCGCCTCCGTGACCGGCAGGTCCGACAACGGGCCGGCGGCGGAGGCCTCGCGGCGGGCACGCTTCGCGGACCCCGTGTTGGAGACGAACTGCCGCCCCGACCGGGACGCCTGCCGCTTCTTCGTGTCGGTGTCGCGGCGCTGCTCCTCCGACAGCTGCTGCCATGCCCGTTTCGGCAGGTATCGGGCGGTCTCGCCGTCGCGGCGCGCCCGGGTGGAGCCGGACCGGGTCTGCCAGTCCTCGGCGCCCCACCGCTGGAGCGACCGCTGCCGCTGGTCCCGGGGTCCCTCGAAGCCCCCGCCGCGCTTCTTGTACTCGTTCGTGAGCAGCTGGGACTTCCGCGCCGACCACTGCCCCGGCCGGCCGCCCTTGTCGGACGCCTGGATCTCCGCCTTGAGCTGCTCCCGGAGCTCCGGCTTCGTGTACCTGGCCATGCGGGGGCGTTCCCGGATCGGCAGGCCACATGCGTCCGGCCGGCCGTGTGGGCGCGGGCCCGCGGCCGTATCCTGCCGGAGTGGCGAAGCCGGTCTGGGCCGATGGCGCGGCCTACGAGGCGTACGTGGGCCGGTGGAGCCGGCTTGTCGCGCGTGACTTCCTGCGCCGGCTGGCGGTCCCGCCCGGCCTGCGCTGGCTCGACGTGGGCTGCGGCACCGGCGCGCTGACCGCCGCCGTGCTGGCCGGGGCGGATCCCGCGCACGTCACCGGCGTCGATCCCGCGGCGGGCTTCCTGGCCCACGCCCGCGACCGGGTCGACGACCCGCGGGCCGCCTTCACGGTCGGTGACGCCCGCGCGCTGCCGGTGGGCGACGCCCGGGTGGACGTCGTGGTGAGCGGGCTGGCGCTCAACTTCGTGCCCGACCCGGCGCGGGCGGTGGCCGAGTTCGCCCGGGTCCTCCGGCCCGGTGGGGTGGCGGCCGCGTACGTCTGGGACTACGCCGAGGGCATGGCCATGATGCGCCACTTCTGGGCGGCGGCCGAGGCGCTCGACCCGGCGGTGGCGGAGCTGTCCGAGGGGCGCCGGTTCCCGCTGTGCCGCCCGGAGGCGCTGCGTGCCGTGTGGACGGATGCCGGATTCATCGCGGTGGCCGTCGAGCCCGTGGTGGTGCCCACGGTGTTCGCCGACGTCGACGCCTACTGGGAGCCCTTCCTCGGTGGCCAGGGCGCGGCGCCGGCGTACGTGGCGTCGCTGGCCGAGCGGGACCGGGCGGCGCTGCGCGACCTGCTCGTCAGCCGCCTGCCGGTCGGGGCGGACGGGTCCGTCCGGCTCACCGCCCGGGCCTGGGCGGTACGGGGCACCGCCCCGTCCTGACCGTGCCCCGCCGGGCGCGGGGACCCGGCCGGGCCGGGCGACCGGCTGCCGGGTCAGGAGTCCGGCGCCCGGGACCGGCGGTCGCGCCGGACGGCGTAGGCCCGGCGCATCTTCACGTAGTTGCCGCAGCCGGCCATGGAACACCAGCGGCGGGCCTGGTTGCGCGAGGCGTCGTAGTAGGCCCAGCGGCAGGTGTCCCGGTCGCACACCTTGAGGCGGGTCCACACCTGGTCCTGCGCGCACTGCCGGATCGCGTCGACCAGGGCGGCCAGCGCCGCGTCGAGGGGGCCGGGCCGGGCGGGCACCAGGCGCGGCCCGCCGTCCGCGAACGTCATCCGCACGGGCGCCGCGGCCAGGGCCTCGTCCAGGCGTCGCAGCGCGCCGGGGTCGGCGGGATGGCCGGCGTGGCCGAGCAGCACCGCGCGCAGGCCCTCCCGGACCGTGCGGGCCGCGGCGAGGTCCGCCGGGCCGAGCCGGGCGCCGGCGGGGACCACCGCGCGCTCGACGAGCCAGTCCCGCAGCGCGTCCGGCGTGGCCAGCGACTCCTCGTCGACCTGCGGCTCGTAGGTGTTGACGAAGTCGCGCACGAGTCGCACGGCGGCCGGCACCGGTCGCTCGTCGCCCATCGTCGTCCTCCTCGCGTCCACACCAGCGTAATCCCTTGACCGGTGTAGCCACCTCTGGGATCGTCCGGTGGGTACACCAGCGAAGCCGGTTGGCCGGTGTGAACGGGGACCGCCCGGTCCCGTCGCCGGCCGGCGGCCCGGCGGGAGGACGGATCGTGGCCACCACGCTCAGGGACGTGGCGCGGCACGCCCGCGTGTCCGTGAAGACCGTCTCGAACGTCGTCAACGACCACCCGCACGTCAGCGACGACGTGCGCCGCCGGGTACGGGAGGCCGTCCGGGCGCTCGGCTACCGGCCCAACCTCGCGGCCCGCACCCTGCGCACCGGCCGCACCGGCCTGCTCGCGCTTGTCGTGGCCGACGTCGAGGCGCCCGGCCTGCAGGGGCTGGCGCGTGAGGTCGTGCGCGCGGCGACGAGCCAGGGCTTCCGGGTCGTCGTCGAGCCGCACGTACCCGACCCCGGACCGGCCGCGCCGCCCGCCGGCCCGCCGGGCGTCGACGCCGTCCTCGTCGCCACCGACGTGGCGCCCGCTGGCCTGGTCGACGCCCGGTTCGGCACCGGCATTCCCCTGGTCCTGCTCGGCGAGGGCGGTGACCCGCGCGGCGACCGGGTCGCGCTCGACGGCGCGCAGGCCGCGGCGGACGCCACCGAGCACCTGCTCCGGACCGGACGGCGGCGGATCGCCGCCATCGGCGCCCGGCCCGGTGAGGCGACCGGACCGGCGCAGCCGCGCACCCTCGGCTACCGGCGGGCGGTGCGCCGCGCCGGCCTCGACCTGCCCGCCGGCTACCTGCGCACCACAGCCCAGCACCGGTACGAGGACGGCTACCGGGCCGCCCTCCGGCTGTTCGCCCACGAGCACCGCCCGGACGCCGTCTTCTGCTACTCCGACCGGCTCGCCATCGGCGCCCTGCGGGCCGCCGCCGACGCCGGGCTGCGGGTGCCCGCGGACGTGGCGGTGATCGGGATCGGGGACAGCGCGGAGGGCCGCTACTCGCAACCGACGCTGACCTCGGTGTCGGCCGACCCGGCGTTCCTCGCCCGGACGGCGGTCGCCCTGGCCGTCGCCCGGCTCGACCGCCCGGACGCCCCGCCCGCCCGGATCGCCGCGCCGCACGCGATCCTGCCCCGGGAGAGCACCGGCCCGGCCGGCTGACGGTCGACGGTCCACACCGGAGTGACGGCGCCTCCCGAACGTGACGGTGTGTTCTACAATCGACGCCGCCCTGCGGGGGCTGCCCGTCGGCAGTCGTCACGGGATCCGGGCCTACTCGGGGGAGGCGCATGGTGAGCGGGGCTCTGGGCGGGGGCGTGCTGGATCCGGACGGCGCCATGGACCAGATGCGGGCCTGGAAGGGCCGCATCGACAAGCTCGCCGCCGACACGAAGGCGATGAGCGACCGCCTCCAGGAGCTGCGGGTCACGGCCGAGGACGACAACGGCCTGGCCGAGGTCACCGTCGACTCGGCCGGCGCGCTGCTGGACCTGCGCCTGGGCCGCCAGATCCAGCGGGTCTCCCCCGAGGTGGTGGCCGAGGCGGTCATGGCGGCGATCCGGCGGGCGAAGGGGCAGCTCGCCGAGCGGTCGCAGGAGATCATCGCGGAGACCGTCGGCACCGACTCGTCGGCCGCGCGGGCGATCGCCGAGCGGGTGGGCCGGCAGCTGCGCCCCGAGCCGGAGTCCGGCTGGGGCGAGCCCGGCCCGTACGACGGCCACGGCTGGCGGCGATGAGCGGCCCGGCCGGCTGGGTGGCCGACACCGAGCAGATCCGGGCCCACGCCGCGTACATCGAGGCGCTGCGCGCCCGGTTCGAGGCGGTCCGCGGCGCGAGCGCGCACATCGCCCGGGACGACCGGGCGTACGGGCTGCTGTGCGGGTGGATCTCGGGGATCCTGGAGGACCGGCACACCCGCCAGGACGAGCTTGTCGCGTACGTCGACGAGAACCTCCGGCTCGTCGCCGACGGGCTGCGCCGCACCGCCGACAACTACGACGGCGTGGACGGTGACGCGGCGAGTTCGATGAGCGCGATCGGCCGGCGGTTGCGGGCATGACCGACGAGTCGCTGGTCGCGGGCGTCCGGTCCACCCGGGAGGTGTGGACGGGGTCGTCGCTTGCCGACGGCGTCGAGGGCCTGGTCGACGCGATCCGCAGCGAGGGCTGGGTCGACGACCTGCTCGCCGGGGCGGCCTTCGGGCTGGACGTCGCCGCCACGGTGCTGGACCCGTTCAGCGCGTTGCTGGCCAACGGCCTCGGCTGGGCGATGGAGTACTTCGAGCCGCTGCGGGAGATGCTCGACTGGCTGACCGGCATGCCCGACGTGGTCGCCTCGCACGCGGCGACCTGGGACAACATGGCCGGGCACCTCCAGCGGATGGCGGCCGACCTCCAGGCGCACCTGGCCGGCGACGTGCCGGACTGGCGGGGGCACGCCGCCGAGGCGTACCAGTCGCTGATGAAGAACAACGTGGACGCGATCGCCGGCCTGGGCGGCGCGTCCGCGGCCATGGCGGCCGCCACGCAGGCCGCCGGGAACCTCGTCTCGTTCACCCGCGACATCGTCCGTGACCTCATCGCGGACCTCGTGGCGCGCGTCATCGTCTGGGCGGTCGAGGCGATCTTCGTGGTCACCATCCCGGTGATCGCCGCGCAGATCACCGCCGCCGTGCTGAAGTGGGCGGGCCGGATCCTGAGCTACACCACGGCGCTCGTCACCAGCCTCACCAACCTGTCCAAGCTCGTCAACGGCTGACCGGGGGGATCGTGGCGAAGCCCAGGGGACCGCACGGCGGCACCGGTGACGGCGGCGACGGCGGGCACGTCGGCGACGGCGGGGAGGTCGGCGACGGCGGCGTGCCCCGGCAGCGGGGTGGCGGACAACACGGCCGGCCCACCACGGTCGCCGAGACCCACCGGGCCGTCACGGAGGCGGCGGAGAGCGGCCGGCCCGGCGGCCCGAGGTCGACCGACGGCAGGCCCGGCGGGTCCGAGGGGGACGCCGACGCGCAGCGCCCGCAGAACGACCCGGAGCTGGACAAGCACGACCCGAAGAGCCTGGAGGAGATCGCCAAGGCCCGCAAGCAGATCGCCGGCCAGCTCCAGGAGATGGTCGACGACGCGTGGGACCACGTCGATCAGAACCGGGACTCGATCCTCCAGCAGGAGGGCTACCAGCGGCAGCGGGAGAAGCTCATCGAGAAGGGCTACCCCGAGGACGTGGCGGACCTGATCGTGGAGCGGACGGCGATGGGCACCGAGGCCCACCGTGGGCTGGCCAACGCGATCGACAGCGAGGCGACCACCATGCTGGACCCGGAGACGGGTTTCCGGCTGCGCACCGAGGTCGGCTACGACGCCCAGGGGGTCGAGACGCCGAAGGTGAAGGACCAGGACTTCCGGCCGGACGTCATCCTCGAGCGGCAGCACAGGGACCCGGTGACCGAGGAGACCGACTGGGAGGTCGCGCACGCGTACGACCTCAAGACCGGCCTGAAGACCGGCATCGAGCCGAGCTGGGCCAACAAGGTGCAGCGGGTGCTGGGCCTGCCCGAGCCGCCGGAGGAGCTACGGCCGACGCAACGTCCGCTGAGCGTAGACTGACCCGGCCCGGCCACCGACCCGCGAAAGGTGCGTATGTCCTCTGCTGACAGGGCGCGGCGGTGGCGGCAGGTCCTCACCGAGCTGCGGCCCGACCTGCCGGGAGAGTGGTCCGTGCGGGGCACCGGCCTCGGCACGGTGCTGGTGCGCGAGCCGCTGGACTGGGCACTGGCCTGGATCGGCTACTCGGGCTCGCCCACCCGGCCCGTGGGCTGGGCCGCCGCCGGGGTGCAGCCGCTCGTGACGCCCTTCACCAGCTGGATCATGACGTACGGCATCCGGATGGACGAGGTCCGCACCGGCCCGTCCACCCTGGACCTGTCCGCCGACCAGGCGGTGGAGCAGGCGCGGCGGTTCGTGCTGGACGCCGGCCTGGCGAAGATCGACGGCTGGCCGGCCGAGCGCCTCGCCGACGTGGCCGAGCGGGACTTCGCCCAGGACCCGGGCCGGCGCCGCACGCACTGGCACCAGCTGCCGGGGTGGCGGGTGGTCAACGGCACCGCCTCCCCCGTCGAGCCGGCGACCCAGCTCGTCGCGCTGTGCCGCGAACGGGCCGCCGGAACCTCCGGCACGGGCGCCCGGCAGCTCGCGGAGCAGGCCGCGTTCCACGACGGGCTCGTGCGGGCCTGGCAGGACGGGGAACGGGAGGCGGCGCTGGAGTTCCTGACCGCGCGGCGGGATCAGGCGCTGGCCGCCCGGAAGCTCGACCGGGCGCTCACCGCGTAGGAGGGTCCAGCCGCGCCACGACCGGCGCCAGCGCCTCGGGCAGCCGCACCTGCACGGCCCCGCCGGACTCCCCCGGCACGACGCGCACCGGGTGGAACTCGCCGTCGCGCCACCAGAAGACCTGCTCGGAGCAGGGATCGGCGGCGGCCTCGAACATGGAGCCGGCCAGGCGGTGCAGCGCCACGGCGGCCTCCCGCAGGCCCTGGTCCACGGGGTGCAGCAGCACCGCGCTGTACCGCGGCGCCGCGACCAGCGCGCCGTGCTCGGCGGCCTCGGGCAGGAACCGCCTGACCGACATGAGGGCGGTCGTCACGTACGGGTTGCCGTCGGCGGCGAGCAGGCGCACCGATCCGCCGGTGGGCAGCTCGTGGTCCCGCATGTCGAGGGTGGTGAGTTCGCGCTCCACCGTCTGCCGCACGGCGATGCGCACCAGCTCGGCGGGCTCGCGGTCCAGTCGCGCGGCCTGGGCGAGGGTCAGCAGGTCCAGCCGCCCGGGCCGGTCCACCACCACCGCCGCGGTGAAGTGCGCACCGAACGGCACGGCCAGGTAGTCGTCGGTCTCGCTGGTCGGGGCGGCCGGGGTGAGGCGGAGGCGGAGCTGCGCGAGGTCGACCGGCCCGAGGTCGGCCGAGACGCTGTCCGGCAGCTCCCGGCGGACCGTCGCGATCCAGTCGGCCACCAGCTCGGGCCACGCCTGCCGGGGCTGGTCCTCGCAGCCGCGCAGCAGCGGGACCAGGGACACCCGGGCGCGGCCGCCGGGCACGGGGACGACGATCTCGTCACGGTCCGCCGCGACGCGCGCTCCGGGCAGGCGGGCCGGCAGCGCGGCCTCGACCAGAGCGCGGACGTTGCCCATCAGGTCTGCGTTCTGCGACGGCGCCACGCTGCATTCATACCATCGGCCCGCGAACGGCGGCGACTTCCCGAAGCGGGACGGGCGGGGTCGCCGGCGCGTGAGGCACCGGCGACCCCGCCACCGCCCGCGGCGGTCAGAAGCCGGTCAGGCCGGCGCCGTACGGGTAGAGCGGGTTGCCGTACGTCGTCGCCGGTGGCTGTCCGGCGTCGATGCTGGCCCGGATCTGGGCCCGTTCGGTAGTGGTGGCCCCCAGGTCGTACGGCAGGTCCCAGGACTCGACGGCGTCGGCCGGCACGTCGGTGCCGCCGGGCCGCAACACGTCGGCCAGGCTGCGCGGGAGCTGCCACGGCAGCTTGCCGCTCGGCGCGTAGTCGCCGAACAGCAGGCCGGCCAGCGCCGGGCCCATCTCCTCGCCACCCCGGTAGGTGACGACGATGGCGCTCGCCAGGTCACGCCACTCGGTGATGACGTACGGCCGGGGCAGGACCAGGGCGACCACCACGGGGATCCCGCGGGCGCGGAAGTCCTGGATCAGCTTGAGCTGGTCCGGGGGCAGGTACGGCTGTTCCTTCGGCCAGTTGGTCGCGTGGGTGTACGAGGTCTCCCCCACCGCCACGATCGCCAGCTTCGGGTTCGGCCCGTCGCCCGAGTAGACGTTGACGCCGGCCCGGGCGGCCCGGGTGCGGATCGCGTCCAGCATGGTCTGCGAGCCGTACTCGGCGTGGAAGAAGCTCGTCCAGACGCAGCAGGCGGTGGTGTCGGCGGCGCGCGGCCCGGCCACCACGATGTTGTCCCCGGCGTTCAGCCGGATCGGCAGCACCGCGCCGTCGTTCTTGAGCAGCGTCATGGCCTCCCGGGACGCCTGGTTGGCCAGCGCGGTGTACGCCGGCTGGTGGAACCGGTACGGGCCGTTGACCGGGTCGCCGTACGGGCGCTCGAAGATGCCCAACTGGAACTTGAGCCGCAGCACCCGGCGGACCGCGTCGTCGATCCGGGCGGCCGGCACGTTCGCGAGGAACGTGGCCATCGAGAAGCCGGCCGCCCCGGGGTCCGCGCCGCCCATGACGTCGGAGCCGGCCTTCGCCGCACCGGCCCACGAGCCGGACGGCAGCCAGTCGGTGGTGATCAGGCCCTGGTAGCCGAGGTTCTGCCGCAGGTACGCGAGGATCGGCGCGCTGTCGCCGGCCCCCGGGCCGCCGGGATCGAGGTAGGAGCTGCCCGCGTACCCGGGCATGATGTTGACGGCGCCCGCCTCCATGGCCGCGCGGAACGGGATCATGTGGTACTTGATCGTCACGCCGTCGTACACGATCAGCGCCTCACCGCCGGCGCCCTCGCCGGGCCAGTGCTTGACCGTCGCGAGCACGGAGGCGGGGTTCAGTTCCGGGCCGCCCTGGAGTCCGGCCACCAGCGCCCGCACCTGGGCCGCGGCCACCTGCGCGTTCTCCCCGTTGCCCTCCTGGATGCGCGGGTAGATCACCTTCGTGCCGACCTCGGCCAGCGGTCCCAGGACGCCCCGGGTGCCGACCTCCAGCTGCTCCCGGCGTTGCATGTCACCGAGCTTGTAGTCGAGGGCGTAGTCGCGGGCGGCGGCCAGGGCGCTCTGCATGGGGTAGGTGGTCTGGTAGCCGTGGATGGTGTCGCCCGCCGAGACGAACGGGATGCCCAGCCGGGTGCCGGACGACGCGAGGAGCTGGTCGTGCAGATCCTGCGCCTGGGCCGGGCCGAAGTGCCAGCCGGCCCGGGGGTACGCCTGGGCGTTGTAGAACATCTGGTACGCCTTCTCCTCGGCCGTCATCCGGCCCAGCAGGTCGTCGACCCGGGTGTCGACCGGGAGCCGCCAGTTCTCGTACGGCTCGACGGCGCCGTTGCGGTTGAGGTCGCGGCTGCCGCCGACGATGCCGACGCCGTCGGCGACCGTCTCCAGCGTGGGCAGGTAGACGCTGAAGCGCCGGATGGTGGAGGTGGTCGTGGTGGCGCCGGTGGCGGTGACGTACCACTTGTATGTCCAGCGGTCCGGCAGGTCCCAGGTCGGCGTGTACGACGTGCCGGTCGGTTCGGCGACCTTGGTGTAGAGGTCGAGGAGGTTGCCCGGCGCGGCGAAGTCGTAGTCGGTGCGGCTGATGTTGATCCACACCTGGTAGCGGGTGGCGCCGGCGACGGCGGCCCAGGTGAGCACGGGCCGGCGGTTGGTGGTGACCATCGCCCCGTCGGCTGGGGCGGTGAGCGCGAACTGGTTGAGCGTGCCGGGCGGCCGGGTGGGGCCGGACAGCATCGGCGCCGTGGTGGCCGCCTCGTCGACGGCGCCGTAGACCTGGAACTCCCACAGCGAGTACCCGTAGCCGGTGGCCCGGGCGGTGCCGTACAGGCGCAGGTAGCGTCCGCTGCCGGTCACCGCGAGCTGCTCGACGCCGCCGCGTCCCGTAGTGGTGGAGTAGATCGTGGTCCAGGTGTTCCCGTCGGCGGAGGTCTCCAGCCGGTAGCCGGTGGCGTAGGCGGCCTCCCAGTTGAGGACGACCCGGCTGATCGTGGCCACGCCGCCGAAGTCGACACTCAGCCACTGCGGGTCGCTGAACTGGCTGGACCAGCGGGTGGCCGTCCGGCCGTCGAGCGCGGCGGCGGGCGCGTTGCCGCCCTCCCAGGAGGACGCGGCGACCGTCTTGAACTCGGAGATCGGCCGGCCGCTCGGGGGCTGGCCCGGGCCGGTGGTGCCGTAAACCTTGAATTCCCACAGCGAGTAGCCGTAGCCGGTGGCCCGGGCCGTGCCGTACAGGCGCACGTACCGGCCGGTGCCGGAGACGGCGAGGGTCTGGGTGCCACCCGTGCCGGTGGTGGTGCTGTAGATCGTCTGCCACGGGCCGGCCGGATCGGTGGCGACCTGGAGCTGGAACGCCCTCGCGTAGGCGGCCTCCCAGACCAGCTCGATCTGGTCCACGGTGGCGGTGCCACCGAGGTCGACCTGGAGCCACTGTGGATCGCTGAAGGAGCTGGACCAGCGGGTGCCGGGATCGCCGTCGGTGGCGGCGGCGGCCGGGGTGGCGCCCTGCTCGACGGAGGACGCCGTGGTCGGTCGCCCCTGCGACAGCAGCGGCCCGGCGGCGGTGGCAGGTCGCACGGGGACGGTCAGGTAGGCGGCGAGCAGGACGAGCAGCGCCGCGATCGTGGTGGCGAGACGGCGCGGCCGGCGGGACGGGGGTGGTGGCGTGCGCATGGCGGCTCCCGTGAACGGGCTGATGGCCGAGAGGGTGAGAGCGCTCGCGAACAGGTTCCATCGAGTCGCTTCAATCAGTCAATGAAATGGGGAAAGTCCGGAACCGATCTTTCCCGGCCCTCGGACCGGTCTCTTGACAGAAGCGCGGACGGGGCCGACTCTCGGGTCCGAGAGCGCTCTCCGCCGGATCACACCCGTAGGAGATGCCATGCACACCGCCCCACCCCACCACCGCCGCCTCCTCACCGCCCTGGCCGCCGTCCTGGCGTTGCTCGCCGGCGGCACCGTCGCCGCCGGACCGTTCACCGCGAGCGCCGCGTCCGCCCTCATCTCCCAGGGGCGGCCCACGACCGCGTCGTCGAGCGAGAACGCCGGCACGCCCGCCTCCGCCGCCACCGACGGCGACCCGAACACCCGCTGGTCGAGCCAGTTCGGCGACCCCCAGTGGCTCCAGGTCGACCTCGGCGCCACCGCGACTGTCGACCAGGTGCGGCTGGTCTGGGAGGCCGCCTACGCCCGGGCCTTCCAGATCCAGGTCGCCGACAACCCGGCCGGCCCGTGGACCACCGTGTACAGCACCACCACCGGGACCGGCGGCACGCAGGCCCTCGCCGTCTCCGGCACCGGTCGCTACGTGCGGGTGTACGGCACCACCCGGGCCACCGCCTACGGCTACTCCCTCTGGGAGTTCCAGGTCTACGGCGCCATCGGGTCCGCCGGCTGCGCCGGCAACGCCGCGCTCAACCGCCCGGCGGTCGCCTCGTCGACCGAGAACGCCACCACACCGGCCTCCGCCGCGGTCGACGGCAACGCCGGCACCCGCTGGTCCAGCGGCTTCGCCGATCCGCAGTGGCTCCGCGTGGACCTCGGCGCGACGCAGACGCTCTGCCAGGTCACGCTCCAGTGGGAGGCCGCGTACGCCCGGGCCTTCCAGGTCCAGGTCTCCGCCAACCCGGACGGTCCGTGGACCACCGTCTACGCCACGACCACCGGGGGCGGCGGCACCCAGACGCTCGACGTGACCGGCTCCGGTCGCTACGTGCGGGTGTACGGCACGGCACGGGCCACCGCCTACGGCTACTCGCTCTGGGAGTTCGCGGTGCGCACCACGTCCGGCTCCACCCCGCCCCCGACGACTCCGCCGCCCTCGGGCGGGTTCTGGGGCGACACCGGCTCGATCCCCCCGGCCGCGAACGTGCTCATGGTGAAGGTGCTCAACCGGACCAACGGCCGCTATCCCGACAGCCAGGTGTACTGGAGCTACAACGGGCAGACCCACTCGATCGCGGAGCAGCCCTACTTCGACATGCCGGTCAACACCGCCGGCCGGATGTACTTCCACCTCGGGTCGCCCACCAGCCAGTACAGCGACTTCATCGAGTTCACCGTCGGGCCGGACCAGTTCAACGGCAACACCACGCGGGTCGACGCGTTCGGCCTGAAGCTGGCCATGCGGCTGCGCGCCCACGACGGGCGGGACGTGGCCGTCGGCGAGACCGAGGCGACCTTCACCGAGGACCGCGCGGTGACGTTCCAGCGGTTCGCGGACGCCATGCCCGCCGAGTTCAAGCACCTGGCCACCATCGAGGCGCCGTACCGCATCCCGTCGCCGGGCAACACGCCGCAGTTCCGGCCCGGCGGGCAGTACGCCAACTACCTCAGCGGCTACGCGTCGTCGGTGGGGCTGCCGGCCACCACCTCGGACATCTTCGGCTGCGCCGGGCCGCTCGCCGGCAACCCGGCCGGCTGCGCGGCGCTCAACCGCCACGTCGCGCACCTGCCGTCGGCGCAGTGGTCGGACCCGAGCCTGTTCTACCAGCAGGCGCCGGCCAACTACTACGCGAAGTTCTGGCACGACCGCGCCATCGGCGGCCGGTCCTACGGCTTCCCGTACGACGACGTCGCCGACCAGTCCTCGTTCGTGTCGGCGGCGGACCCGGAGTGGCTGCTGGTCGCCGTGGGCTGGTGACACCCGGCCGTCAGGTGCGGTCCGGGGCCCGGCCGCCCGGCCGGGCCCCGGACGGGTGTGGCCCGCGCGCACCCGGGTAACCGGCGGGGCCGAGGGAGGGGGCGTCGTGACGGATGAGGCACCGGACTACTTCCAGCCCGAGCACGGCCTGGTCGTCACCCACCTGCTGATCGTGCGGGACGTGGACCGCTCGCGGGAGTTCTACCGCGACGTGCTCGGCGCCACGGTGGTGCGGGACCGGCGGCCGGCCGTGCTCCGCCTGCACAACAGCTACCTCGTGCTCAACGACGAGGGCGGCCCGACCGACGACAAGCCGACCGTGACGGCGCGGGCGCCGGCCGACCCCGACACCCTGAGCGGGGCGCTCAACATCCGGGTCACCGACGTACGGGCGGTCTACGAGCTGTGGCGGTCCCGGGGCGGCGAGTTCCTGACGGAGCCGAAGGACCACGGGATGGAGATCCGGTGCTACCTGCGCGACCCCGACGGATACCTGATCGAGCTGGGCCAGGGCACCGGCATCCTGGCGGAGATGGGCCGGCCCGTGCCGGGCTGACCCCCGGCCGGGCGGTTTGAAGAAAATTGGCAGACCGGGGCGACGCTCCCCGCGGGGCCGTTTGGCCGGCGGCGATCCCGGAAAGAGTGGCGGCATGAGCTGGGCCCGAAGAGCCGTACCCGCCGCCGTCGCCGCCGTGGCGGCGCTCGCCGCCCGTGACCTGCTCCAGCGCGACCACGCGCTGCTGCGCACCTTCCCCGTCCTCGGCCGCGCCCGCTACCTCCTGGAGTCGATCGGGCCGGAACTGCGCCAGTACATCGTGGCCGGCAACAACGAGGAGCGGCCGTTCACCCGCGACCAGCGGCGCTGGGTGTACGCGTCGGCGAAGCAGGAGAACAACTACTTCGGGTTCGGCACCGACAACGACATCGAGTACACCCCCGGGTACCCGATCATCAAGCACCGCACCTTCGGCCGGGCGGTGCCGCCGTCCTCCCCCGCCGCCGGGCACGACGTCACGCTTCCCTGTGCGAAGGTGCTCGGCGCCGCCCGGGGCCGCGCCCGCGCGTTCCGCCCGGAATCGGTGGTCAACATCTCCGGCATGAGCTTCGGCTCGCTCTCCGGCAACGCCGTCGAGGCGCTCAACCGGGGCGCCGCCCTGGCCGGCTGCCTGCAGAACACCGGCGAGGGCGGGCTGTCGCCGTACCACCGCAACGGCGGTGACCTGGTCTTCCAGATCGGCACCGCGTACTTCGGGTGCCGGGACGAGCGCGGCCGGTTCAGTCTCGACCGGCTCAAGGACCTCGTGGCCGGAGCGCCGGTCCGGGCGCTGGAGATCAAGCTCAGCCAGGGCGCGAAGCCGAGCCTCGGCGGCCTGCTGCCGGCCGCCAAGGTCTCCGCCGAGATCGCCGCCACCCGGGGCATCCCCCAGGGACAGGACTGCGTGAGCCCGTCGCGGCACGCCGAGTTCTCCGACTGCGACAGCCTGCTCGACTGGGTGGAACTGCTCGCCGCCGAGACCGGCCTGCCGGTCGGCATCAAGTCCGCCGTCGGCGACCTGGGCTTCTGGGCGGAACTGGCCACCCTGATGCGCGACACCGGCCGGGGCGTGGACTTCGTGACCGTCGACGGCGGCGAGGGCGGCACCGGAGCGGCGCCGCTGATCTTCACCGACTCGGTGTCGCTGCCGTTCCAGCAGGGCTTCTCGCGGGTCTACCGGGTCTTCGCCGAACGGAACCTGCACGAGCAGGTGGTCTTCGTCGGCGCCGGCAAGCTCGGGCTGCCGGACAACGCCGTGGTGGCGTTCGCGCTCGGCGCCGACATGGTGAACGTCGGCCGGGAGGCGATGCTGGCGATCGGCTGCATCCAGGCGCAGAAGTGCCACACCGACACCTGCCCCACCGGCGTGGCGACCCAGAACCCGTGGCTGGCCCGGGGCGTCGACCCGGCCCGCAAGTCGGTGCGGGCCGCCAACTACGTCCGGACGCTGCGACGCGACCTGCTCAAGGTCGCCGAGGCGTGCGGCGTCGAGCACCCCGGGCTCATCGACACCGGCGCGGTCGAGGTGCTCGACGGCCGCACCGCCTCCACCCCGCTGGACCGGGTGTACGGGTACCGGCCCGGGTACGGGGTGCCCTCCGCCGCCGACCGCGCCGAGATCATCCGGCTGATGACCGCCGAGGCGCCGCAGGGCGGCAGCGCGCCGCCCTCCCCGACCGCCGTGGGCTGAGCCGCTCCGGCGGCCCGCTCACCTCGGCGGTTCCGCGCCCGTCTGCTCACTGACCAGGTACGCCGCGTACCAGTCGGGCCAGTTCGGGTCGGTCTGGCCGGTCCGCTTCTCGTGCTCGCCGTGGGCGGCGGCCGCCCGGCGGAGCGCCGCGGCCAGGTCGTTGCCGGAGGCGAACGACGGCGCGTCGGACTCGACGCGCCCCGGCAGCCGCGCGGTGATCTCCTGGAGCAGCCAGGTGTTGCCGTCCGGGTCGCTGAACTCGGCGCGCGAATAGTAGCTGCGGCGCTCCGGGTCCGGACCGCTGGCCGGGCCGCCCGGGCCGGGGTGGAAGATCTCGCTCACCTCCACACCGGCGGCGAGCATCGCGCTCCGGGCCGCCTCGATGTCCGCGACGATCAGGTACGCCTTGCCCGACCCGGGCGCCGCGGCGGTGAGGGTGGGGCCGAACTGGACCGAGCACCCGGAGCCCGGCGGCGTGAACTGGACGATCCCGGGCGGCGTGCGGTCGAGCCGCCACCCGAGGCGCCCGTAGAACTCCTTGGCGCGGTCGACATCCGCCACCGGGATGACGACCACCTCGAGCTTCAGGTCGATGTTCCGGCTCGGCGTGCCGCTCGCGTCGTTGCGGCGGACATCCGTCGCGCTCATCGCGACCTCCCTGGTGGCCTGGCCTCTCGCCCGCCACGTTACTGCTCCCCCACGCCCGAACTGCCCCGTTTCCGCATCGCCGTGATCGAGGGCTCAGGTGCACCGCAGGACCCGCATCGGCCCAGCGGCACGGCCTGGAATTGGCCCTCCCCGACCGGCCGGCCGCCTTCGTAGGCTCGAATCCGACGAGAGCGACGATCTGCCGAGGTGAGCCCCCATGTCCTATCCACCGCCGCGGTATTCCGGCCCCGCGGGCGCGCTGACCGCCACCTTCCGGCCGGCGGACGCGCCGCCCGATGTGGTGATCGGAAGCCGGACCACGGTGGGTCACCTGGCCACCGGGGCGACCACCGACGGCGCGTTCGGCCTCTACCGGTGGGACATGGCCGCCACACCCCCGGCCGACACCACGCCCCGCGGCCACTACCACCGCACGTTCGCCGAGTCGTTCTTCATCCTCGACGGGACGGTCTCCCTCCTCACCGGCGACCGGTGGATCGACGCCGGGCCCGGGGACTACCTGTACGTGCCGCCCGGCGGCATCCACGCCTTCGCCAACAACTCGGGTCTCGCGGCGTCGATGCTGGTCCTGTTCACGCCGGGCGCCCCCCGCGAGCCGTACTTCCGGGAACTGGCCGAGATCGTCACCTCCGGCCGCCGGCTCACCCGGCGGGAGTGGACCGCGCTGTACGCCCGCCACGATCAGTACGAGGCCCCGGTCTGAAGCGTGAGCAGGGTCCGCTCACCGATGGCGGAGGTCGTCGGCGGCCGCCTGCGTCTCCTCCCGAACCTGGTGGGCGGCCGACCGACCCTGGTCCCGGACAGCGGATGCGCCCTGGGTGGCGGTGGACCGCACCGACTGGGCCGCCTGCTGCGCGGGCTCCCGCAGGTTGTCCCGGAGCTGGTGACCGACCTGGCTCGCCTGCTCGCGCAGCCCGGCGGAGTGCTCGCCGACCATGCCCCGCGCCTGCCCGGCCCACTGCCGCTCGTGGCGGCTGGGCGGGATCAGCGAGGAGACCAGCAGGCCGGCGCCGAAGGCGATCAGGCCGGCGGCGAGCGGGTTGCCCTGCGCCTGCTCCCGCGACTGCTGTCCGAGTGACCGCGCCTCGTCGCGGACCGAACCCGTGGCCTGCGACATCCGCTGGCCTACGCCGTGCCCGTCCATCTGTGCGCCCATCACCTTCTCCTTTGCCCGGCTGAGCGCGCCGCGTGCCTGCCCGACGCGCTCACCGGCGATCCGACGCGGGTTCATCCTGTCGGTCAAGGCATCCACGTCGCTGCTCAACTCGCTGCGGGTGTTCTCGATCTCCGATCGGATCCGGTCCGGATCGTTGGACATGACCCGCTCCTTCCCTGGCTCGGTCACCGACCTCGCATGGCCTGCGGCATCTCCCGCGCGGTCTGCTTCGTCCGCGGCAGGACCGCACGGAGTTGCCGCATCTTCGTCCGGGCGTTGGCGAGCAGGACGGCGGCGGCGACCGCCCAGACGACCGCGACGATCAGCGCGGCCCAGCCCTCGTCCATCACGTTCGACAGGCCCCACCACACGGCGTACGACACGAACAGCACGGCCAGGAAACCGGCCAGCGCCGCCCCGCCGAACATCCCGCCGGCCTTGCCGGCCTGGCTCGCCTCCTCGCGCAGCTCCGCCTTGGCCAGCTCGACCTCCTGGCGGACCAGCGTGGAGAGATCCCGGGTCACGTCGCCCAGCAGGTCACCGACGGAGGCCTGGCTCCGCTCCTTCTCCGGGGCGCTCACGGCGCCACCCCGCCCGGGACCTCCGGCTCGGGCCGGCCGGGAGGCGACACGTTCTGCGCCCGGGCCACCCCGGTGTACGGCTGCTCTCCGGCGTACGGCGCCTCGACCGTCCGCTCGGACGACGCCGGCGCTGTCGGCGCGGGCTGGGCCGGCTGCGCGCCGGGGCCTGCCCCGTCGGCGGCGGTCATGTTGCGGGTGAGGCGGCCGACCAGCAGACCCGCCACGACGGCGCCGGCGAGGAACGTGCCCGGATGCTGCCGGGCGTACCCCCGCACCTCGTCCAGCACCTCTCCGGGCTCCCGCTGGTCCAGCCACCCGGCGGCCCGCTGCGCGGCGTCCGCCGCCCGTCGCACCGCCTCGCCGGCCAGGCCGGACTCACCGCTGCGCTCCGCCATCGAGCCCAGCTCGCGGCCGAGGTCGCGCAGCCCGTCGGCGGCCCTGTGCTGCTGGGTTCGGGCCTGGTCCCGCAGTTGCGTCGTGGCCTGCCCGGTCAGGTTCCGGGTCTGTTGCCACGCCTCGGCGGCCACGTGCCCGCCCTGTTCGCTCGCGGCGTGCGCGACCCTGCCACCGGTCTGTGTGGCGGCCTGGCCGACCCGGGAAGCCTCCTGCCGGGCCTGCTCGCCGGTGCCGCCCGGCGGGCGGCTCTGGTTCGTTGCCGTCATGGCCCTGCTCCCTCCCTCGCTCCCGGCCGCCGACGCGGCCGGGAAACTCCCCCGCGACGCCAGACTCCCCTGTGAAGGACGGGATCGGGCCTCGTTGACGTGCGCGCGGAGGCGGCGTCGAATATGTCGTGTTCGGCTCGGGCCGGTCGGGGAATGCCCGCCGGCGCGGGAGTTATGCCCGCCCGCTGGCCAGGTGGGATGCCACGGGGGTGGGTGTGCCGCCACGCCGGCCGGAACAGCCCGAACGGGTCAACCGCACCGAACGTGCCGCGCTTTCGCTCCCGCGCCTTCACGATGGGACCGGAGACACCCGTGGTGAAGGGAGAGATCAGGTGAAGCGTAGGCGCGCCAGGAGAAGCCGGCTGCTGCAGGCGGCGGTGTTGTCCTTGTCCGCGGTGACGGTGGGGTTGGCGGTCCTGCGGGCAGGGCGGCGCGGCGCGGGAGCGGCGCCCGCCGGCGATGCGTGGGCCCGCGCGGATGGCGCCGTCGCCCTTGACCGCATGGACGCCCTCGACGGCGCCGCGGCGGGTCGCGACCGGGAGGCGGCGACGAGCCGCTGACTGGCTGTCCACCGGCCCGGACCGAGGCGGGTCAACCGTCCCGGCCGTCGGCCGGATGCGCGAGGTTGCCGTAGGTCGGGGTGCCCGCCGTCTCGTACGTCAACTGGAGCGCGCCGGAGGGGTGGGTGACCGATTCGGTGAGCCGGAACGCCGCCGGGACCGTGCCGCCCGCGAAGAGCCGCTTGCCGCTGCCGAGCGTCAGCGGGTAGAGCCACAGGTTCAGGCGGTCCACGACGCCGAGGCGCAGCAACGACTGCACCAGGTCGAGGCTGCCGATCACGTGCACCTCGTCGTGGCGTTCCTTGAGCCCGGTGACGGCCTCGGCGAGGGCGCCGCGGAGGAGCGTCGCACCCTCCCAGCCCAGCGGCTCGTGGAGGGTGCGGCTCGCCACGTACCGGGGCACCCGGTTGAGCAGCCCGGTGAAGGGGATCTCCGCGGGCGCCGTCGGCCAGTAGTCGGCGAAGATCTCGTAGGTCCGGCGGCCCAGCAGCAGTGCGTCCATGCTGCTGGCCTGCGCGAACATGGCGGCGCCGGACTCGTGGTCCAGCAACGGCGCCTGCCACCCGCCGTGGGCGAAGCCGCCGGCGCGGTCCTCCTCGGGCTGCCCCGGTGCCTGCGCCACCCCGTCCAGCGTCACGAACTCCGTCACGACGAGCCTGCCCATGGGATTCCTCCCCCTTCGGTGCGTACTCCGTCCCTCGGCAGACCGCCTCGGTGGGCGGAACTCATCGGTCCGGCCGGCTACGCGCCGGACTGCGGGGTGGCCATCGTGGTGCCGGCGCGCAGGTGCGCCAGGGCGCCGCTCCAGGCGGCCAACTGGTCGAGCATCGTGTTCACCGCACCGACCTGGTGGTCACCGGGTTTGAAGACGCTGAAGTTCTCGAAGTCGGTGAAGAGGGAGAGCGCGACCTGGGCCCGTACGTCCGCCATCTGCAGTTCGGCGACAACCAGGCGGAGGTGTTCCACCGCCCGGGTGCCGCCGACGCTGCCGTAGCTGACGAACCCGACCGCCTTGTTGTTCCACTCGGCGTAGAGGAAGTCGATCGCGTTCTTCAGCGCGCCGGAGGTGGAGTGGTTGTACTCCGGTGTGACGAAGACGTAGCCGTCGTAGGAGGCGATCTTCTCGGCCCATCGCAGGGTGTGCGGCTGGGTGTACTGGCCGAGTGACGGCGGCGCCATCTCGTCGAGGTGGGGCAGGTTGAAGTCCTTGATGTCGACGAGTTCGTACTGGGCGTCGTCGCGCCGGGAGGCGATCTCGTGCACCCAGCGGGCCACCGCCTCCCCGTTGCGTCCGGGACGCGTGCTCCCGATGATGATGCCGATCCTGGTCATGGCCGTCCCTTCCGTCCGTGGCCCGTCGAGCGCGAGCACGGGCGGCGTCTACCCGGTCGGCATGGTTTCGAACGGCATCATCACCGGGCTCAGTGCCAGTCGCTGATCTGCACGTCCCGCGGCGACGGCGCCCCGTCGCCGGTCTCGACGAGCGACTTCAGGCTCATCAGGTAGGAGCCCCACTTGGTGCTGCAGTGGTGCATGAACTCCACCGGCTCCCGCCAGCCCCGGTGCGCGAACAGCACGATCGTGTAGTCACCGTCCTGGCGCAGGTCCCAGTCGATCGTGGTGCCCAGCCACTCCTCGGGGCCGTCGGCCACCCGCCACGCCACCCGCTCCGACGGCCGCAGCTCGACGACCTCCATGTCGAAGCCGCCGGGCGGGAAGCGGAACTCCAGGACACCACCGACGTCGGCGCTGCCCTTCGTGTCGTCCGTCCACCAACCGGCGAGGCCCTCGACGGTCGTCAGCGCCTCGTACACCTTCGCCGGCGTCGGGGTCTTGACCCCGACGCGGTGCAGGATGTCCACCATCTCGTCTCTCCCTGCTCTCGTTCGTCAGTCCTGTCGGGTGCGCTGGATCGCCTCGGCGATCCGCTTGATGCGCTGCAGTCGGGCGTCCCACGCCGATCCGACCGAGGCCAGCTGGGCCACCGCGCGGGCGAGCTGCGCGTCGTCCACCCGGTACCGCTTCTCGCGGCCCTCCGGCGTCCCCCGGACCAGGCCGACCCGGTCGAGGACGCCGAGGTGCTTGGCCACCGCCTGGCGGGTGACCGGCATCTGCTGACTCAGCGTGGTCGCGGTGCCGTGGCCCTCGACCAGCAGCAGGTCGAGCATCCGCCGGCGGGTCGGATCCCCGATCGCGGACCAGAGATCGTCGTCGACCTGCTCGGCCACCCCGGTGCTCACGCCCGCACCTCCACCGTCGCCGCGTACGACACCAGCCGCGGCAGGTAGAAGTCCCAGCCGGTGACGTGCTCCCGGTACTGCTGCTCCAGGACGGCGATCTCCCAGCCCATCTCGCGGAAGCCGGTCTCGGTCATCCTGAGCAGCGTTCCGCCGCCGGACGGGGTCAGGTCGAAGGTGACCAGCAGCGAGTTGCCCTCCGCCGCGACCTCGCCGGCCGGCTGCGTCCACCGGAACGAGAACCGCTGCGGGGGCCGCGCGTCGACGACGGTGAACGGCACCACCGCCCCACCCGCGTCGGGATCGCCGAAGACGATCTCCCCCGTCGACCCGGGCGTCGGGTCGTACCGGGCGTCGTCCGGCCACCACTGCTTGAGGTGGTCGGGGCTGCTCACCACCTCGAAGACGACCTCGGGCGACGCCTCGACGTAGATCTCGCGCTCGATGGTTCCGAATTCCACGGCATCCTCCTGCAACGTTTGGTTGCACATGACGCTACCCCGGCGGCGCGCCTCGCGCAACCAATAGTTGCGTTTCGGGGTCCGGACGGAGAGGGCCGCTCACCGGATTCGACGAGCCGGCGGCGGCGGAAGCGCCCCTACCATGCGAGCGTGATTCGCGTTGCTCCGGTCCGGCGGCCGTACCCGCTGCTCGCCGCCGCCCTCGTCGTGTTGCTGCTCGGCGCGGGCGTGGCCTGGGGCGTCGACGGCGCGCTCGGGCTGAGCCACCGCCCCGCCACCGTGCCGCGCGAGGACGTCGCGGCCGCGCCCCCACGGGTCGCGGCGCCGGCGCCGCCGCTGGCCGCCGTGGTCGTGCCGGACGAGTTGCGTACCCGCAAGGCCGCCGCCGCCGTCGCGGACGCGCTCGTCTCCCGCGGCCTGCCCCGCCCGGTCGTCACACCGGCCCCGCCGGGCCCGACCGCGCCCCGGACCGACGCACCGGCCGGACCGCGCGCACCGGACCTCGCGGCGGTGACCACGCTGCGGGCGGGCGTGCTCGCCGCGCCGGACCCGGCGCCCGAGTCGTACCGGATGGACGTCCGCGGGAACGAGTTGACCGTCGAGGGGGCGACGTGGCGGGCGTCGCGGCCGGGCTGTACCGGCTCGCCGACCGAATCCGCTCCGGCGCCGAGGCGCTGCCCGCCGCCGACGCGGGCCGGCTGGTCACGCCCCGGCTCGGCCTACGGCTGACCGACGTCGGCTCGGTGGGCCGCGAGCCGGACCCGGCCGCCTTCGCGGCGGGCGACGACTACAACCTGAACACCGACGTGGTCCGGGAGGCGCTGCTGCCGCGGGCGCCGTGGGTGGACGCCGCCGCGGTGGCCCGCATCGGGGCGCAGTTCCGGCAGTTCGTCGACCACTCGGTGGCGCAGGGCTACAACGCCGTCGTCGTGCCGGGCTTCCTGGAGTACGTCACCTTCGCGAAGGTCGGCGACGGGCACGCCGTCTACCCGCCCGGCGACCCGCACGTCGACCGCGCGCGGGCCATGGTCGCGGCCTTCGGCCCGGTCTTCGGGTACGCCGAGGAGATGGGCGTGAAGGTCTTCCTGCTCACCGACATGCTCGCGGTGTCGCCGCCGCTGGAGGCGTACCTGACCAGGACCGTCGGCGGCCTCGACGTGACCGATCCCCGGCTGTGGGCGGTCTACCGGGCCGGGCTGGCCGAGCTGTTCGAGAGCCTGCCCTTCGTCGACGGCCTGATGGTCCGCGTCGGTGAGGGCGGCGAGGTGTACGCCGGGGACGGCTGGGACTACTCCTCGAAGCTCGCCGTCACCACCGAGGCGTCCGTGCGCGCGATGCTGCGGGCGCTGCTCGACACCGCGGGACAGGCCGGCCGGGAGATCATCTTCCGCACCTGGACCGTCGGCGTGGGCGCCGTCGGCGACCTGCACACCAACCCCGGGTCGTACGCGCGGGTGCTGGGCGGGTTCGACGACCCGCACCTGATCGTGTCCACCAAGTACGTCCTCGGCGACTTCTACAGCCACCTGCCGCTGAACACCACACTGCTGGCCGGCGCGCACCGCCGCATCGTGGAGTTCCAGGCCCGGCGCGAGTTCGAGGGGTTCGGCGCGCTGCCCAACGACCTCGGCCCGCTGCACCGCCAGGCGCTGCGCGCGTTCCTCGCCGCCAACCCGAGGGTCGAGGGCGTCTGGAACTGGACGCAGGACGGCGGCCCGCTGCGCGCCGGGCCCATGTCGCTCTACCTGCGCAGCGGGTTCTGGCAGCTCTACGACCTCAACACGTACGCCGTCGCCCGGCTGGCCTGGGACCCGGACGCCGACCCCGCGCAGGTCACGGCGGACTGGGCGTACCGGACGTTCTCCGCCGACCCGGCCACCGTCGCCGCGATCGGGCAGGCCATGGCGCTGTCCCGGGAGGCGGTCACCAAGGGCCTCTACATCGGGCCGTACGCCGACCGGTCGGTGCGGGCGCTCGGGCTGGAGCCGCCGCCCATGATGTGGATCTTCGAGTGGGACATCCCGACCGGCGACTCCGCCGCGCTCGACAGCATCTACGCGGTGACCGGCGACCGGGTCGACGCGGCGATCGACGAGGGCGGGCAGGCCGTGGCGCTGGCCCGGCGCATGCGCGATCTGGTCGCCGCCACCGACCCGGGCACGTGGCGCGACGCCGGGCTGCGCGAGCACTTCACCGACACGCTCGACTACGAGGTGAACCTGTTCGAGGCGCTGGCGGCCTACCGGACCATGGTGCTGCGGCACGCGCAGTGGCTGGACACCGGCGCCCCCGACGCCTACGCGGGGTGGCGCGCGGCCGAGACGGCGTACCACGCGGCGCGGGACGCGCACCGCCAGCGCTACGGCGCCGACCTGGACCTGCCCGCGTACAACTTCACGGCCGCCGACCTCGGGGCGCGGCGCGCGGACCGGGACCCGGCCATGGCGTGGGCGGCCCGGGCGCTGCTCGCGTTGATCCTCGCGGTGGTGCTGCTCGGCCTGCGGGGTCGCGGGGTCGGTGGCGGCGCCGCGCGCGGGCTGCTGCTCGGCGCGGTCCGGCCGTGGCGGGTGGCGGCGCTGCCGGCGCCCGTGCCCCGGGCGGACCGGATCCTGGTCTGGCTGCTGCCGGCTGTGGTCCTGGTGGCGAGCCGGCTCGTGTTCACCTGGTTCGCGGCCCCCGCGCACCTGCTGGTCACCCTCGGCGGATGGGCGCTGTTCGCCCTCGTCGTCCGCCTCGTGGTCGGCCGGCGCGACCCGTTCCACCTGTGGGCCGTGGTCGGCGGGGTCGCGCTGCTGCGCAGCACGCTGCTCCTGGCTGCGCTGGCCGGGCGCGGGCCGGGGCGGTACTGGTTCGCCTTCTGGACCGCGCCGGCGCTGCGCGCCGCCTACCTCACCGTCGCGTTCGCGGCGTTCTGCTGGCTCTTCGTGGCCACCGCGGTCGTCCTCCGCGACCGGTACGGCCTGCCGCGCCGCCGCGCCGTCGGGCTGACCCTGACCGCTGCGGGCGTGCCGCTCGGGCTGCTGGCCGGCCTGGTCACGGCGATCGGCCTGGAGCGGGCGCTGACCGTGTGGAACGACCAGATGGCGCTGCTGCCCTGGGGCCTGTCCCGCATCCTCGGCATCACCGTCTACCTGGGCATTCCCACCGACCTCCCGGCGTACGCCGCCGTCGCCGGAGCCGCCCTGGCCGCGGCCGGCCTGCTGCTCTCCGTGGTGCGCAGGGACCACCCGCACCAGCGAGCGCAACGACCCCGCCCGGCACCGGCACCCGGCGCGGGGTTGGGCCCGACCGGGTGGGGTAGACCGCCCGTTGGCGCGGGGCGGGCCGCGACCGGGTCGACCCGGTTCGGACCCTCAGGACGGCTCGGGGGCCGATGTCGGATGCAGCAGCGCGGCGCAGCGGGCCCGGGACGTCCGACGACGTCGTGGAGCTGCGGGTGCACGGGGCCGCCAGCGCGGGCGCCGGCCAGGCCCCGGACCTGCCGCCGGTCGAGCAGGTCGCGGGCGACCGCGACGGCGGCTTCTACCGGCTCCGCCACCGCTGTCCCGACGCCGGCGCCGACGGGGCGACGGTGGAGGCGTACCGCTGGGGTGACCTGCCTCCGGGACCATGGGCCGGACCCTGTCGCTGGTGTTCCTGCTGCCGTTCATGCTGGCCAACCTGGCCATCTGGATGCGCCCGGGGAACCACGGCTCGGACGCGACGGTCCGGGCGCTGTGCCGCCTGCTGGCGCTCACGCTCACCGCGCTGTACGTGCTCGCCTTCGCCGGCGTCGCGCTGGACCTCGTCGCCTGGCGCTGCCTGGCCTCGCCGCACTGCCTGGCCGGGCGCAGCTGGCTGTCCTGGCTGGGCGGGCGACCGGCCGGGCTGCGGCTGGCGGTCCTGGGACTGGTCCCGGCCGCCGCCGTCGGCCTGGTCTGGCGTGCCAGCACCCGGCCGGGACGGGCGTTCGACGCGTTCCGCCCACCCGAGGCGGGGGTCTCCGGGCACCGGCTCGGCACCGTCGGCAGGTGGGACGCGGAGCCGCTGGTGGGTCGGCTGCGCTCCCTCCACGTCGCGGCGGCGTTCGCGACACTCGACGTCACCCTGCTCGCCGCCCGCGCCTCCCCCGGCGCCTCGGCCGGCACCGTCGCGCTGGCCGTCGTGACCGGCGCCGTCCTGGCCGCCTGCGTGGTGATGCTCTGCACGCCCGCGCTGATCGACCGGGCCGCCGAGGACCGGCGACTCGACCGGGTCACCAGCATGCTGCGGACCAGCGCCGTCGTCCTGACCGTCGTGGTCGGGCTTCACGTCCTGACCGGCCCGGCGCGCTGGCCCGAGGGGGGTGGCCTCCCCGGCTACGACGCGACCCTCACCTGGCTGTTCGTCACCCAGACCGCCCTGCTTGCCGCGCTGGGAGCCGTGCTGCTGTGGCCCCGGGACCGCCGGCCGGGCGCCACGCCGCTGCTCGGGCTGGGAGCGCTGGCGAGCACCGCCGCGGCGATCGGCCTGGCCGTGGCGTACTCCGCCGAGACGGTCTACCGGGTGGCGGACTTCCTGGACCGCAACGCGCCGCCCGCGGCGGGACCGGCCGCCGGGCCGCCCCGGGCGTACACCTGGGCGATCTACGGCTTCTTCCGGGCGGCGCTCGTCACGCTTGCCGTGGCGGGCCTGGTGACGCTGGCCACCCGACCCGGCCGGTCGCGCGCCGCGGCGGCGATCGTCGCGCGCGACCATCCGGACCCGCCGGCCGAAGCCGGGCCGCGGCTGCGGCAGGTGCGGCGGGCGATCGCGAAGGCCCGGTTCACCGAGCGCCTGATCCCGCTGGCGGTGGTCTACGCCTGCCTCGCCGGGCTCGGCACGGCCACCACCACCATCGGCGTGCTGGACCTGCGCCCCGGCGACGTCTTCGAGCGGTACGCCGGGGTGCCGGCCGGCCTCGTCACCTTCGGCATCGCGTTCGGCAGCTGGGTGATCGCCGCGATCATCCTCGGCCTGGTGGTCGGCGCGATCTTCGCCTACCGGACGGTGGAGTTCCGGCGCCACGTCGGCGTCCTGTGGGACCTGGGCACGTTCTGGCCCCGGGCCGCGCACCCCTTCGCGCCACCCTGTTACGCCGAACGGGCCGTGCCGGAGCTGACCCGGCGGATCACGTACCTGGTCGGCCGGGGCCACGCGGTGCTGCTCACGGGACACAGCCACGGTTCGGTCCTGGCCGCCGCGACGGTGCTCCAGTTGCCGCCCGGGATCAGCGACCGGGTCGCCCTGCTCACCCACGCCTCGCCCCTGCGCCGACTCTACGCCCGGCTCTTCCCGCCTACCTCGACGACGAGGTGCTGCACGAGTCGGCGCCCGGGTCGGCTGGCGGTGGCTGAACCTGTGGCGCGACACCGACCCGGTCGGCGGCTGGATCTTCTCCCCGCACCGGCCGGGCGCGCCGGCCACGGTCGGCGGGGCGCCGCGGCCGTGGACCGCCGACTGCGGGATCCCGCCGAGGTGGTGGCCCGCCCGGCGACAGCGTCCCGCCGCCGATCCAGGGACACCGGCCGTGCGAGTCCGACCGGCGGTTCGCCCAGGCGGCGCGCGAGCTGGTCGACCGCCTCCGCGAGCCGCCGGACCGGAGTCACGGTGATCCGGGACGGCGCCCCCGGGCTCGGCGGACGCCTCCCGGGAGACGTCCGCCGGCGGTTGCGCGCCCGCGCCCAGGTCAGCGGGTGGACCGGATCCAGTCCCGGTAGTGCGTGGCGCGAGGTGCGCGTCCGGGCCCCCGATCAGTACGTCCTGCCCGGCCACCGCGAACATGCGCCCCGACGTCGGTCGTTGTCGTCGTCAGGGTGATCCGCCGAGCTCGTCGAGGGCGAACACGTCCGGGCCGGCGACGTTGCGGATGCCGTTCAGCGGCGCCCCGGTGGCGACGTCGACGACCGCGTCGACGACGTCCGCGGCGGCCATCGGCTGGATCCGGGTGGCGGGCAGCCGGACGGTGCTGTCGTCGGCGGTCCAGGACAGGACCGCGTTCATGAACTCGAAGAACTGGGTGGCACGCACGATGGAGTACGGCGTGGGCCCCTGCCGCAGCAGGTCCTCCTGGACGGTCTTGGCGCGGTAGTAGTCGAGCTCGGGGACCTGGTCCACGCCGACGATCGAGAGACCACCTGGTGCCCCACGCCGGCCCGCTCCCCGGCGGCCAGCAGGGTGTTCATGGTGGTACGGAAGAAGTCGATCGAGGCGTCGTCGAAGGTCGGCGAGTTGGCGACGTTGACGACGACCTGCGCGCCCTCCAGCGCCCGGTCCAGGCCCTCCCCGGTGAGCAGGTCGACGCCC